>OY970288.1:672500-5772500 GCA_963716085.1 uncultured Cytophagales bacterium | reverse complement strand
CCCTTCATTCTGACCCATGTTATCGTAAAGTGCCGAAAAGACGAAATCGTCGGGTAGTTCGGCCAAGTCCAAAATTTGACTGGCGGTTCGGTGACGTTGCAGGAGGTGTTGGTAGAAGTGAGCGACCTCGATGGTCTTGGAAAGTGGGCGGTTGGTACCGGCGACGATAGTGATCAATTCAGTGGAGTGTTGAGAATGGAGCGTTGACAGTGGGAATTTCGTTTTTATCTTCTTTTGGAGAATAATTCAAAGCCTTCTCATCAAAATGAAAAGTTCGGGTAATTAGTTTGGTACGGGCGTGATTTAGCTCCGCCAATTCCCCACTCGGCACGTTTTTTGGTGCACTTCCGTTAAAAAGACGTTGCGCATTCACGCCTTGGCCGAAACTCAACACGGGTGTGCCAGCCGATGGTGTGCTGGCCCAGTCATCATTCATAACTCATTATTCAAATGATACGCTTACTCGTCGGTGCCGTTTTGGCCATTACCCTGATATTTTTGTTTACCGCCCTGCGGTCTGAGACTTTCGTGCCGCGCGAGAAACCCGCTAAGATCGAGTGGCTAACGGTGGAGCAGGCTTTTGCCCTCAACCAACAGGAGCCACGCAAAATCCTGATCGACGTGTACACCGACTGGTGCGGCTGGTGCAAGGTAATGGATCGTGAAACTTACACCGATCCAAAGGTGGTGGCGTATATCAACGCTCACTACTATCCCGTGAAATTCAACGCCGAGCAGCGTGAAGAAGTCTCGTTGGGCGGACAGAAGTTTAAATTTGTGCCACAAGGAAACAGCGGCGTACACGAGTTCGCAGCCAGCCTCTTGAATAACAAGCTCAGCTATCCCAGTACGGTGTTCCTCGATGAGCAACTACAAATGATTCAGCCGCTGCCCGGCTACTTGAAAGCGAAGGAGTTCCACGAAATCATCACCTTCTTCGGCGGAGATTTTTATAAAACCGTGGCCTTTGAGCAATATAAGTCCGACACCTACCCGAAGGAATTTGGGGGAAAATGAACCAGTGGGTAGTTTGGTTTCCTTTCGTGCTTTTCTGAAAAGAATTTGACAAAGGCCGCTTCTCAACGGCTGGTTTTTGTACTCGACGCCCACTTCATGAAAAAACCTTCCTCCCTCTTGCTGGGAATGCTATGCCTATTTGTAGAGAGTGTCCCTCCTGTTCTTGCCCAAATTCCTGATTCCTACCGTACGGCCGATTCGCTGCTGACCAGTCCCGACGACTCCGTAAAAGCGCTAGCCTTGGGCGAACTGGCAGCCAATACGGCCGCCTTTGAACGCAGTTTTGCCAGAGCCGACAGCCTGATGGCCGAAGCAAAAACGATCAGCAGGCAGGTGAAATCCAATTACATCATGGCTATGTCTTCTATGAACGAAGGGATTATCGAATCGTCTCGCGAAGATTTTCCAAAGGCTGCTGAATTTTTTCAGCGGGCATACGGTGGCTTTAAGGCCACTGAGGACTTAGAAATGCAGGTGAAAGCCCTTACCCGACTGGATATGGCCTACTTCGGCGCGAAGGAGTTTAAACTCGCGGAGAAGTATGCATTGCAAGCACTGCAAATTCTGGAGAACAACCCTTCTCTTTCCCGAGATATGCTTGGCCACTGTTACAATGAGCTTTCCAATATTTACGGAATGCAAGACGATCAGCAGAAATCGCTGGAATACGTGGACAAAGCTCTGGCGGTGTATAGAAAAACGGGCGACGAAATGTCGGAATATGGCTCGATATTCAATTCAGCCGTAACGCTGCGCAAGCTGGGGCGGCTGGACGAGTCACTGGCCCGTTTCCGGCAAGTCGAGCGCTTCGCCAAGCGTACTCGGGACGATTACTATTTGGTCTTTGCGTACGCAGAACTTCCCGTCACGCTCATGGAGATGAGAAAGTACGACGATGCCCTGCGGATCAACAAGCAAGGATTGCAGCTCTTGGAGAGTAATTCTTCCCTTCGGAGTTTCGATCTTTTGAGAAACACCCATACCAACTTCCACAAAATTTATGCTGCCAAAAACGATTATAAAAATGCTTACGAACACTACCAACTCGCCACGCAGTTTGGCGACAGCCTAACCGATCTTGAGAAAAAGAAAGAGCTTGCCCGCCTTGAAACGCAATTCGAGACGAAGCACAAGGAGGAGCGGATCCAGGAACTAGACGCGCTGAGTGAGGCCAGACAGCGGCAAGTGCTTGTTTTGGGTGCTTTCTCATTGGCCATACTAGGCTTTTTAGGAGCCTTCTACTGGCAGTACCGCCGCTTGCAACGCAGCAAGGCGAAAATCAGCGAACAGTCGGATCAAATGAAGCTGCTGATGAAGGAACTACACCATCGCGTGAAGAATAACCTAGCCATTGTATCGAGTTTATTGAAGTTGCAGTCCAACCGCATCGAGGAGGAGTCGGCGGCCAAAGCGGTTCGTGAAGGGCAGCAGCGGGTGGAGGCCATGTCACTTATCCATCAGCGACTTTATCAAACTGACCTGCTCACGTCGATCAATATGCGGGAATACATTACGGATCTCTGCGAAAACCTGATGACGGCTTACGGCTACGGCCGCGATAACTTCGACCTGGATCTAAACATAGAGCAAGAAGAATTAGACGTAGATTTGGCGATACCGCTCGGTCTTATTCTCAATGAATTATTGACCAATGCCTTCAAATATGCCTACCACGACGTCGAAAAGCCAAGTCTTGTGATCTCACTCACGGGTGAGCGCGACCTGACGCTGGACATCCAGGACAACGGCCCCGGCATCGACGAAGCCGCCTGGCAAAGTAAGCGCGGTTCCTTTGGCAAGCGCCTCATCAACAATCTTAGCGACCAGATAGGCGGCGACTACCAAATCGAAAACGACGGCGGAACGCACTACAAGCTTCATATCTCGGAGAAGGCGTTGCGGAAGGTGGCTTAGGAAGGCAAAGGGACAGTTACTATTGATAACAGCCCGATTCCTCGAATAAACATCCTCATCACTGAACAGCAGTTCAACACTTGCATAAAAAGATGTCCTCCATCCGAATCCTTCTCGTAGAAGACGAAGCTATCCTAGCGATGGAGATGAGCGAGACGCTCGAGATGGAAGGCTACGACGTGGTGGGAACGGCGGCAGACGGGCGGCGGGCGTTGGAGATATTTCAGCGAGAGGCCATCGATTTGTTACTTTGTGACATCAACATCAAGGGCGACTGGGACGGCATCGAGACCGTGCAACACTTAATGGCCGTACGGGCCATTCCCGTGATTTACCTGACCGCCCTTTCGGACGCCGAGACTATCGAGCGGGCTAAGCGGACGTACCCGGCGGCTTACATTCCAAAGCCCTACAGCTTAGTGAGTCTGCGCATTTCGATAGACATGGCAATCAATAACTTCGCCCTGCGGGCCGGGTCATCGCCTGGCGAAAGCTCCGAAGTAGTACGGGAAGAAACCGCTCCTGAAAGCCCGAGCCGAGATTCCATTTTGCAGGTGAACGATGCTATTTTTGTTAAGAATAATTATCGATTCGTGAAGATAAAACTGAGCGATATTCTTTTTATGGAAGCAGAAAACAGCTATACGACGATCCAGACCGTAGAACAAAAAATCGCCTTACGAATGCCTCTAAGCACAATTCTGGAAAGATTGGCCATGCCGCGCTTGGTCAGGTCGCACCGCTCCTACGCCGTGAACCTGGATCGCGTGGATTCATTCAACGATTACGAGATGAGCATCGGCGAGCGAGAGGTTCCGCTCGGGCGCAACTACAAGGAAGACTTTTTGCGCCACTTCAATTTTCGCTGAATTTTTTTCTACGCCGTCTCCCCTTCCTGCATCCGCTCGGCGTTTTCAGCAATGCGGAGTTGCTCGATGAACTCTCCGATTTCGCCTTCCATGACCGTGGGCAAGTTATACACCGTATAGCCGATACGGTGATCTGTCACGCGGCTTTGGGGATAGTTGTAGGTGCGGATCTTGTCGGAGCGGTCGCCGCTGCCGACCATCGACAGTCGCTGCGAACTGATGGCGTCGTTGTGCTTTTTCAGCTCTATTTCGTAGAGGCGCGAACGCAGCACTTCCAGGGCGCGGGCCTTGTTTTTGAGCTGCGAGCGCTCATCCTGGCAGCTCACCACCAACCCCGAAGGATTGTGCGTGAGCCGCACCGCTGAGTAGGTCGTGTTCACCGACTGTCCGCCCGCGCCGGAGGAGTTAAAGGTATCCACGCGCACATCGTTCATGTTGATTTCCACATCTACCTCCTCGGCCTCGGGCAACACGGCCACCGTAGCGGCAGAGGTGTGCACCCGTCCCTGTGACTCCGTGGCCGGAACGCGTTGCACGCGATGCACCCCCGACTCAAACTTCATCTTGCCGTACACATCCTCCCCCTCGACTTTGCTCACGATCTCCTTATAGCCCCCATTGGTACCTTCTGTGAAATCAAGAATGGAGAGCCGCCAACCCATCTTCTCGCAAAAACGCTGATACATGCGGAACAGGTCGCCCGCGAAGATGGCTGCTTCGTCGCCGCCCGTACCGGCTCGTACTTCCAAGATGCTGTTGCGGCTGTCGTTGGGGTCTTTGGGAATAAGCATTTCCTTCAAAGTCGCCTCGATCTCCTCTTGCCGGGGTTGCAATTCGTTAAGTTCTTCCTTAGCCATTTCGCGCATCTCCGGGTCTTTCTCGGTGTTGACCATCTCCCTGGCTCCGGCGATGTCTTTCAGGACTTTCTGGTAGGCGTCGTATTGCTGCACGACTTTCTCCAGGTCGCTGTATTCCTTGCTCAGCTTGGTGTAGCGCGTCATATCGTTGACCACTTCGGGCTGGATGATCTGCTGGCCCACCTCATGAAAGCGCTCTTTGATGGCTTCTAATTTATCTTGCATGGTATTGTTGGTGTCAATCCTTCGTTTGGGGCCGCAAAGATACGTAATTTCGTGGCTGGAATATTTTGTAAGCCAGCAGCTCGGCCATGTGTCGGGGCGCTGTCTCAAATTTTTTTATATGAAAACCAAAAATCTGGACGCTCTTAAATTTCTCGCCCCGTTGTGGCTTATTCTGCTGGTAGCCGGAGGCTGCAATACGGACAACCGCATCAAGCAAACCGACTCCTTGAAGGAAGAAATAGCCGGGTCGAAGATCCGGCGTGTCACTGATGCCCAGCTCGTGGCGAAAGCCGACGAGTGGGGTAAGGAAATGGCCATTATCATGCAGAAAGGGCTCGAAAAGGAACTGGCGCAGCATCCCGACGAAGCCGTAAAGTACTGCGCCAATCTGGGACATGTGCCGCTCATCGCCGCCATCGAGGATCAGTACGAGGTAAAAATCCAACTGTTGGGGATGCTGGCTCCCGAAAATAAAACCCTAGCCCCCAAGGAGCGGGAGTTGATGGGTGCCTACGTCTATAATGCCGAAAAAGACCTGCCCCAGTTCGACAACGTGCAGAAACTCAACGATACACTGCTGGTGTACAATGCCCCCATTCCCAAGACAAGCCCCATTTGCCAACAATGCTTTCCCGACCAAAAACTTCCCTTCGCTATCTGGCGGGTGCTTTTCGACAAGAAGGCGGTCATTAAGAAAATCGGGGACTGAGGGATAATGGCTTTCGTGGGATCAAAGGCCGAAAGGATACTTTCTCATTAACCGTTCAGACCCTTTTCTTTAAACTTTCCCGCTGTCTTACGGTCTCCTTGTCGTACTTTTGCCGCTTGAAAGTTAACCTGGGAAGCATGGACGTGTCGGAAATCATACTGAAGCCCTTAGTGAAAGTGCCCTGTGCCATCATCGAACGTGACGGCCTGGTGCTGGCCGCCCAGCGTAGTGCGAGCGGTTCATTACCGATGAAGTGGGAGTTTCCCGGTGGAAAATTGGAAGCGGATGAGACTGAGGAGCAAGGGCTGACCCGAGAAATCCAGGAAGAACTTTGCGCAGAAATTAAGATTGGTGAACGCTTGCCCGTAACCGACCGCGATGATGGCTGGCGTATTATTCGGCTGATTCCCTTCCTCTGTGAACTGACTTCAACGGAAATCACGCTGACCGAACACGAACAAGTCCTCTGGCTTTCTCCCGAGGAATTACCCGAACTGGATTGGGCAGAGGCCGACCGCAAGGTTCTTGAAAACTACTTCGACTACCTGGTCGTAGAGTCCTCCCACCCGTAAAGTCGACCCCTACCCTCTTCGGCCAATCCTACAATTGGATCGGGAGCTTCGGCGGAGCTGATCTGCCAAACCAACCGGGGATAACCTACTTCTCTCTAAAAAACATCGTGAGTGGCACGCCCGTAAAGTCGAAGTGCTCGCGCATCCGGTTTTCCAGATATCGCACGTAAGGTTCTTTGATGTACTTCGGGTGATTGCAGAAAAACACAAACGTGGGTGACGGCGTCGGCAACTGGATCATGTACTTGATCTTGATATGCTTGCCCTTGAAGGCGGGTGGCGGGTAGTTGGCGATAACTTGCTGCATAACCTCGTTGAGTTTCGAGGTCGTGATTTTGCGGTGCTTGTTCTCATACACCTCCATCGCCTTTTCCATGACTTGAAAAATCCGCTGCTTTTCCAACACTGAGGCGAAGATGATGGGCATATAGTTCATCGGCGCGAGGCGTTCCAGCATTTCCTTCTTCAAATGGTCGGCGGTTTTGGATTCCTTCTCCACCGCATCCCATTTGTTAACCATGATCACAATGCCCTTCTTGGCTTTATCGGCCTGACCGATGAGCGTCATGTCCTGGCCTTCCAGGCCGTTCTGGGCGTCCAGCATCACAATGCAGACATCTGACTCTTCCATCGCCTTGGTGGAACGGATGGTAGAGTAAAACTCGATGTCCTCCTTTACCCGCGACTTGCGGCGCATTCCGGCGGTATCGATCAGGATATACTCCCGGCCAAAAGCCTTGTAGGGCGTGTGGATGGCGTCGCGCGTGGTACCCGCAATGTCGGTCACTATGCTGCGCTCGGTACCCGTCAGCACGTTCAGGAACGAGGATTTGCCCACATTGGGGCGGCCTACGATGGCGATACGCGGAATGCCCTCCTCGGGGTTTTCGATACCCGGCGCGTCGAAGTACTTGATGACTTCGTCCAGCAAATCGCCCGTGCCGTAGCCGGTTTGGGAAGAAATCGGGAAAATTTCCTCGCCCAGACCCAGCTCGTAAAATTCTGCCGAAGAATGGTACCGTTCCAGCGACTCAGCTTTGTTGGCGACCATCAGCACGGGCTTATTATAGCGGCGCAGCACATTGGCAAATTCCTTATCCAGCTCCGTTAATCCGCTCATGGTGTCCACCATGAACAGCACCACCGACGATTCTTCAATCGCCAGCTCCACCTGGTCGCGGATGGCCCCCTCGAAGATATCCTCCGAGCCGACCACATAACCGCCCGTGTCGATGACCGTAAAAAATTGGCCCGACCACTGGGCGTGGCCGTAGTGGCGGTCGCGCGTCACGCCGCTCTCGTTGTCCATGATCGCCTTGCGCTCTTCGATCAGGCGGTTGAAGAGGGTGGACTTTCCCACGTTGGGACGTCCTACTATAGATACTATGTTTGGCATGATTTCAATTTGGAATTGGTGAATTAGTGAATGTTGGAATAGAATATTACGCGAAAGCAATATTCCCCATTCCGACATTCACTAATTCCAAATTAAGATTCGTTGTACCCAAACTGCCGCAGTTTATCGTCTTTGCTGCGCCAGTTAGGTTCTACTTTTACGAATGTTTCCAGAAAAACTTTTTTACCGAAGAAGGCTTCCATATCCAATCGGGCCTGGGTGCCGACGATTTTGATCATCGAGCCTTTGTCGCCAATCAGGATGCCCTTTTGGCTCTTGCGCTCGACCATAATTTCGGCTCGGATAACGATGACATCCTCTTTCTCTTTGAATTCTGTCACCACCACCTCGCTGCTGTACGGGATTTCCTGGCGGTAGTTGAGGAAAATCTTTTCGCGGATAATTTCAGAAGCGAAGAAACGCTCGGGTTTATCGGTAAGTTCATCTTGCGCGAAATAGGGTGGGTGTTGCGGTAGTCGGGTGATCAGGTTATGAAAAAGCGTCGCCACGTTGGCGTTCAGCAGGGCCGAAATCGGGATGATGGCGGCGGGCTGAATGGCCTTTTCCCATTCCTCCATTTTGGCCTGCACCTTTTCCTCATCGGACAGGTCGATTTTGTTCAAAACCAAAACGACGGGCGCGTCCGAACGTCTGAGCAACGGCACCACCTCGTGGCCCACGACTTTCTCGCCTACCTCAGCCACGAACAACACCACGTCAGCATCCTCTAGGGAGCCTTTCACGAAAGTCATCATGGAGTCGTGCAGCTTGTAAGCGGGCGTGACCACACCAGGCGTATCGGAATACACCATTTGAAACGGCGTTCCTTCGTGGGTACCATTCAGGATGCCCATGATGCGGTGGCGCGTGGTCTGCGCCTTGGAAGTGATAATGGAAAGCTTCTCACCCACCAGCACATTCATGAGGGTGGACTTGCCCACGTTGGGCCGGCCGATGATGCTGACGAAGCCCGCGCGAAAGTCAATCGGCGCGTCCTCGGGCCCAGTCTCGGGAGTTTTTTCTGACATAGGTGATCAGGTATCTTGAATACCAGAGTTTTATAAAATATTTGACAAAGGTAGTTGTTTTTTAGAAAATGACCTGCTACATTTGTCCTCCAATTCAATGGCGCGGGATGGAGCAGTTGGTAGCTCGTTGGGCTCAATTAATTGCAAAGTTAGCGTACTCATGGAGGTTGCACAGTGCAAGGTTCGTGAGTTATGGCTCCGAGATTCACTTAGTCGAAGCCGAGAAACGCCAACGGAAACCCAGATCATCGGAGTTTCGCGAAGCGTGGACGCTAATTTTTGAAGGGGCTGCGTAGAGAGTAATCTTTACGTGAATTCTGTCAAATTCGGGGAAGCCTGTTAGTGTGGTAATCCCGAGCCAAGCCCTGTAAAAGCAGGGAAGGTGTAGAGACTTGATGGCAGACATCCAAACGTTTCAGGCGTGGATGAAGAGAAAGTCCAGACTACAAATCCCGAAAAGGTCGGGAGCAACGAAAGTTGTAGTAGTAAGCATAACCCAAAGGTCGCTGGTTCGAGTCCAGCTCCCGCTACGAAGTAGAGACTTCGGATTTTTCCGGGGTCTCTTTTATTTTCAAGCATAATTCAAAGGTCGGTGGGGCGACCGCACAGGCGTTCCTGCGGGCGGGCGATCCCGGCCAGCTCCCGCTACTAAGTAGAGACCCCGGATTTTTCCGGGGTCTCTTTTGTTTTCAAGCATAATCCAAAGGTCGGTGGGGCGACCGCACAGGCGTTCCTGCGGGCGGGCGATCCCGGCCAGCTCCCGCTACGAAAGAAAGCCCTCAGATTTTTCTGAGGGCTTTTCTGTTTTTATTCCGTAACGATTCCGGAACATTTGGGTAAATTGCCCTTTTCAGGGAATTCTGATAATCCGTGGACTACGGGACACAGGCCTTCGCTGCAAACGGTCTACGAGGCACTAACCAATAATTTGGTATCCAGCACCACCCTAACCACGTTCTCGATCTATTTCTTCCAGTATTTCCGCCAGCTTCTCCTCAGTCAGGCCGTTAGACTCGGCTATTCGAGACATCCTGTCCATCGTTCAGAGTATCCTTTCTCTGGGATCGGAGGGCGAGAGTGCCTCCAACAGGTTTTTAAGCTATAGCTCGATTTTGATGCGCTCTTGCTCACTCTGACGAATTCGCCTGGCGGTTTCATCATCTACTTCGACTTCAAGAGTTAGCATTGTCATGGCTATTTCAGTTTTTTGTCCAGCATACACCAAATTGGTTTTGTGGTCATCATTTAGCTCGAATCCGTGACTTGTGTCCCCACAAGCCTTCAACGTAAACGGTCTGTGAAGACACCATAGCCGTCAGTTTAAAGGTCTCGGAGAGACCCAACATTTGTAGAAAATGCTAATCATAAGTCTTATAAAGCTTCGGAGAAGCGCAACATCGCGTAGCTGTTGCGCTTCTCCGAAGCTATTCCTAACCTGACGGCTACGGTAGAGGCACAGACTACGCTGGAGGCCCAGCTCCCGTTACAAATGAAAAGACTCTCATATTTTTCTGAGAGGCTTTTTTTGTTTTTCAAAACGGAACCCTCTACTGATGCTGCTCCCGCAGCAAATCGTTCACCGTTTTCACTGGATTAAAGGTAATCAGCGGAACCTCCACAAACAACGTGTTCCAATCGGCCATCGCGCCGTTCCAGAGGCCGGGCAGTTCCTGGGCTTTGAGTTCCTGACCGTCCTTTGATTTCTTGGAAATAAAACCCGTCGTCGGGTCGCGGAACTTACGGAGCGGGTAGGTGCTGCCGTGGCGGTCTTTCATCGCGCACACCAAATCTACGGGGTTGAAGTGGGTGGCATTCTTGAAAATGGCCTGTTGGTCGGCGTTGTCCATATCGACCTGCGCCGATTCCACGATTTGCAGCGAGGAGGAACCATCGGCATTTTTGGCCCAAAAAGGCCCGCCGCCTGGTTCGCCGACATTCTTCACCATTCCGCAGACGCGCAGCGGGCGTTCGAGTTTCTTACGAAAATAATCGGCTTTTTTCTCTTCGTTCCAGGAAGTAAATTCCTCGGGTGGCGTGACGCAGAGTCTGCTTCGGAAAAATTCGTCCAACTCGTCCAGCAACGCGGCGTCGGCCCCCTGATCGAGGCGGTCAAGGTAGCTGAAAATGGCAGCACGATAATCCAGCAACACCCCGCCGATGGCTTTTTTGTAGGTAACGGTCGTCTCCTTCAGGTGATCAGGAACGACGTTGTCCACATTTTTAATAAAAATAACGTCGGCATCCAATTCCGCCAGATTTTCCAGCAAAGCCCCGTGTCCCGCCGGACGGAACAAAATGCTGCCATCCTTCTCACGGAAGGGCGTGTCGTCCATGTTCACAGCCACGGTGTCGGTAGCGGGCTGCTGCTCAGAAAACGACACGAAGTACTTCACGCCGTATTTGCTTTCATAGCCCGACCGCGCCTCCACGACCAGTTTCTCGAATTTGTCGCGGTGCTCGGGCGACACCGTGAAGTGCAGTTGAACACGTTTGTTGGCGTTGGCGTATAGTGCCCCTTCTACCAAATGTTCTTCCAGCGGCGTTCTTGCGCCATTGGGATAGTTATGGAATTTAAGCAGGCCCTTGGGCAGACTACCGTAGCCCAGCCCTTTCTCAGTCAGAAAGTATTCGGCGATGGCCGACTGGTCGCCATTGGCGATCTCGTGGCCATCGGCGGCCATAACGTCTTTTAAGTCCTGGTAGAAGGCGAATTTTTCCAGATTGTCAAAAAACGCGTCGACTGATTTATCGGACTCACCCTGCTCCAGAAAAGCAAAAAGCGACTTGAACATCCGCGTAGCGGCACCAGAAGCCGGGACGAATTTCAGGAGCGAGAGGTCATCTTCGTCGATTTGTCGTTCAAAAAGCTTGACCTTTTCCTTTATTTTATCTTCGGTTAAGCGAATAACCCCATCGCCGACCGTCGCTGCCTTCGACAGGCTGAGGTTGGGAAAACCATCGACAAAAAATTGAACCTGCTCTTCTACCAGCGCGGGGTCGGTACCTCGGTCTTTGACCTGTTGCAGATCTTCTTCACTTAATAGTAGCATGAAAAGAGTGATAAATGATGAATGATGAGTGATGAATGATAAAGCAATCATCCATATCACTATTTAAAGTATTTTTAGGAAAGACTAGGGTTCGCCTGATTCTACGCATCGCGTCAAAAAACTATTCCACGATGCGCAGTTTGGCGAAGCTGAGGAGTAACGTTTTTTCGCCCACGGTTTTGAACCTTACCGTTGCCTTGCGATCGGTACCGTTGACGTCCATTTTGCTTACGACGCCGAAACCAAACTTCGGGTGCTCCACCTTTTGTCCTTCGATGAGCTGCGAGGTATCGCTGGGCGCAAAGCCTTCCGACGGCTGGTGGGTAGCTACCGGGGCGCGGGACGGAGCGCTTCTCTTCGAGACGTTTTTCAGGAAACCCATCGGCGTGGGCTGTGTCTCGCGGGTCGCCATTTCGCGGGTGGCCTTGGTGGTGTTCAGGAAGCGCTGATCGACTTCCAGCAAAAAGCGGCTGGGTTCGCACATTTTGAGGCGGCCCCACTGGTAGCGGCTTTCGGCGTAGGAGAAGGTGAGTTTTTGCTCGGCGCGGGTGATAGCGACGTAAAACAGCCGCCGTTCCTCCTCTAAGTCCTGCCGACTTTCGAGCATCATTTGGCTGGGGAACAGGTCTTCCTCCATGCCCACGACATAGACGTTCTTGAATTCCAGCCCCTTGGCCGAGTGAATCGTCATCAGCGTCACGCGGTCGTTGTCGCCGTCCTCATCGGGTTCGTCGGCGTTGGTCAGCAGGGCCACCGATTGGAGGAAAGTGCCGAGCGACTTGTCTTCGTTTTCGGGATTGTCCACAAATTCCTTAATGGCGTTGAGCAATTCTTGCACGTTCTCGTAGCGCGAGAGGCCCTCGACCGTCTTGTCCTCGTACAGCTCGCGCAGGATACCCGACGTTTTGGCCACGTGCGTCGCCACCTCGAAGGCGTCCTTTCCCTGCTCGATCATGAGCATGAAGCTCTTGATGAGGTAGGCAAACTTGTCGATAGGCGTCGTGGCGCGGCCGCTCACGTATTGGTGTATGTCGCTGACCACGTCCCAAATCCGCACGCCATTCTCCGCCGCCGACACCGTGATCTTGGCCACCGTCGTGTCGCCGATGCCGCGCTTGGGCAGGTTGATGATGCGTTTGAAAGCCTCCTCATCCTGCTGGTTGACGATAAAGCGCAGGTACGCCAGCAAATCCTTGATTTCTTTCCTTTGGTAAAAGGACAGCCCCCCCACGATGCGGTACTTGATACCAAGCCGCCGCAACGCTTCCTCAAAGGAGCGCGATTGCGCATTGGTGCGGTACAGGATCGCGAAGTCGTTGTTACGCAGACTGCCCTGCATTTTTTCCTCATAAAGCGAAGCCACGACCAGGCGGCCTTCCTCATTATCGGAATTGGCCTTGATGACATCGATGAGTGTGCCTTCTTCATTTTCCGTAAATACCTCCTTACGCAATTGCGCCTTGTTGCGGGCGATGACCGAGTTGGCCGTGTTCACGATATTCTGCGTGGAGCGGTAGTTCTGCTCCAGCTTGATGGTGCGAACGGTGGGGAAATCCTTCTCGAAATTGAGGATATTCTCGATGTTGGCCCCCCGGAAGGCATAGATACTCTGGGCGTCGTCGCCCACGACGCAGATATTCTGGTGTACCGCCGACAGCTTTCGGGTAATCAGGTACTGCGATACGTTAGTATCCTGAAACTCATCCACCATCACGTACCGGAACTTGTGTTGGTACTTATGCAGCACTTCGGGAAAATCGCGGAAAAGGACGTTGGTATTGAACAGCAGGTCGTCGAAATCCATGGCATTGGCCTGGAAACAGCGCACCGTATAAGCTTTATACAATCGCCCGATCTCGGGCATCCGGGCCGCCTTATCGTCGGCCTGAATGATGCTGTTGCCTAGATAGTCGTCCGCTGAAACCAGGCGGTTCTTGGCCCCGGAAATGCGGTTGAAAACGGCGTTAGCCTTATAAACTTTATCGTCGAGGTTGAACTCCTTGATGATGCTGCGCAGCAGCGACTTGGAGTCGTCGGTGTCGTAAATGGAGAAGTTGCTGGTGTAGCCTATATATTTGGCTTCGATGCGGAGGATTTTGGCGAACACCGAGTGGAAAGTGCCCATCCAGATATTGCGGGCCTCGTAGCCAACGCTCGTCTCGATGCGGTGACGCATCTCGGCGGCGGCTTTATTGGTAAAGGTAAGGGAGAGGATGCGGAAAGGATCGACGCCGTTCTCGATGAGGTGGGCAATTCGGAAGGTCAACACGCGGGTTTTGCCCGATCCCGCCCCGGCAATGATCATGAGCGGCCCCTCGCCGTGCATCACTGCCTGGCGCTGAGGCTCGTTCAAGGTCGATAAGTAATCAGTCATATGTTCGGTTTTCCCTAAATAGCAGTAGGCTGTAGGCTATAAGCTGTAGGCGTATCCTTAGAAAAGCCTATTGCCTATAGCTTACAGCCTACAGCTTTTTTCAAAAATCAAAGTTAGGGAAATTCCTTCACCTACTCCACGGGAGCGCTCACGATGTTAGCTACGCGCCAGATGCCGCGAATCTCGTTGGAAGGAACCGTCACGCTGCCACCCATTGGATTATCGGAATGCAAGGTAAGGTAGTGCTTCGTCAGGAGGTCATTTTCACGAATACGCTTCACGACGAAAAAGTCGCGGTAAATCACCGCAAATACGCCGCCCGATTGGTAGATCCAGTCGCCCGTATCCACGGGAACGGCCAGGATGCGCGCCCCGTGTACGAGCTGGGGGCTCATGCTATTGCCTGATACTTCCAGCACTACGGGTTCCTTCAAATTTTTGACCAAATCCTTACTGACCGTGCAGGAGTCCAGGTCCTCAAAACGGTAGCCTTCGCCGTAGCTTTCCACGAAACTGGCGTGAAATTTCACGGGGACAAACGGCACCTCCGTGTAGTCGGTGTCGTCGGGGCTGATGTAGGCGTTGGAGTAGCCGCCTTCGGCTAATACCGGGCCTTCGCCGCGTAAGAGAAAGTCGGAGCGGATTTGCGGGTAATGGTTCAGGATACCGATGATGGTGTCGTAAGATGGCTTGGCCCGACCGCTTAGAATATTATAGAACTTAGAAGAGTTCTCATCTAAGTCTTTGGCGATCTGATAGATAGTGATACCCAAAGCATCGAACACCTGCTTCAAACGGTCTTGGATGGAAGAGTCAGTTTCTTTCATTTTGGAAATATATATTTGAAATGTATGCTATTATATGGCAAAAGTAAAATACATTTATGACATAAAAGTACGAATTCTTGGAATATATATTCCTAAAAAACACTAAAAATTTATGAACCACGCCCATTCCCACACCGAACCCACCGTCCTTTTTGTAGACATGAACAGCTTTTTTGCCAGTTGCGAACAGCAGGTCAACTACTGGCTGCGGGGGCGTCCGGTGGCCGTCTGCGTGTACACCGGCCAATCCGGCTGCGTGATCGCCCCGTCTGTCGAGGCCAAGGAGCGGGGGGTGCGGCTAGGAATGCGGCTCGACGAGGCCATGCGGATCTGTCCCGACCTGGTTCCGGTGGAAACCACGCCCGCCCGGTACCGTCATTTTCACCTCAAGATCATGGACGTGCTGCGTGGCTACTCGCCCGACGTGATTCCGCGTAGCATCGACGAGGCCGTAGTGGACCTCACCCGCCATCGGCTGATGTATAAAGATACCGTCGCCGTGGCGCGGCAGATCAAGGTCTCCATCAAGAAAGAAGCGGGCGATTGGCTGCGCTGCTCGATCGGCGTGGCCCCCAACGCGTTTCTGGCCAAGCTGGCCTCTGGTTTGCAAAAGCCCGACGGACTGACGGTTATCACGCCCGATACCATCGACGGCATCCTGAGCCGTCTCACCCTCACCGACCTGCCCGGCATCGCCGACCGCATGGCGCTACGCCTGCAAGCGGGCGGCATCACGACGCCGCTGCAACTGCGCTACGCTTCGCCGGAAAAGCTCCGGCTGGTTTTCAAAAGCCTGGTGGGTTTGCAATGGCATTACCGCCTTAATTTTGGCGGCGAAATGGATTTGCGCGAGCAGGTCGGCTACAAGAGCATGCAGGCTATGCGGACGCTCTCGGCCACGCAGCGGGCCTCCTTCGAGTCGCTGGACGCGATTTTCCTGGGCCTATGCCTGAAGCTGGAAGGACGGATGGTGAAGCAGCAGGTCTATTGTCGCGTGGTGGTATTCACGGCGCGGTACTACGACATTTCGTACCAATACGAAACGCAGGTGCGTTTTTCCACGCCCGTACAAGATGGAATAGAGCTTTATCAGGTATTAAGCGAGCGCATGGATAAGTTTGCAAAGCAGCAGGTCTGCGAACCCGTTTTGAACGGTAAGATGCGCCGGATAGGCGTCGGGGTAAACGATTTCGTCCCGGCCGAAATGATTCAGTATCATCTCTTCGACGGCCAACAGCGACGCGATAAGTTCAGGAAAGTGCTTTACGAAATAAAGGAAGAGTTCGGAAAGGACAAACTCATGCGGGCCACCGAACTCAGGAGCGAGCCGCTGCTGCGGGACGTGATCGGTTTTGGGTCGATTCGGGACTTGGAGGAATGATGTCGAGATCAACTGATTTCGTTTTACGCAAAAAAAACCATTTTTGCTTCCAACCTTTTGGAATGGTCAAGTATCTGCTCTAAAAAGAACGAACCTATCAAGTTTTACAAAATACGTCATCGTATGAAAATACTACCCCTCTCCCTTTGTCTGGCGATGCTATCGCTATCGAGTACCAGCCTGGCGCAGAAAGTGAAAATTTACAAAGCCAAGGTCACCCATTACGACTGGTCGGCCACCAGGGGTATCGTCTATGACGTAAGCCCCCAGGGCGTTGTGTTACTCGATCCGAAGTCGGTGTCCGCTATGTCGGCCAAAGACATTCAGGGGGCCGTTCTCAACAACCAACTGCCCACCTTTACCATCCCTTTTGGGGAGATTCAGGAAATGAACATCAAACGGCGGGGGGCGGCGGGCCGAAGCTTCGGCCTGGGGTATCTGGCCAGCTTCGTGACGCTGGAAACGATCATGGCGGCGAGTATTTTATCCCAGGACAAAACGGGCTGCGCCCGGCAAAAGCCCACCCTGGGCGAAGCCCTCGTCGGGGCCAGTTGCGCCGCCCCGCCCGGTATTCTCGTCATCGGGGTGGTGTCGGTGTTGGGGGGCGGAATCGGCAGCGTGATCGGAACGATCGCCAGCAAGCACATCACCCTCGACCCCAGAAACCAGGAAATCGACGCCCGCCGGAAACTCAGTAAGTACGTGCTTCTACCGCAAAAAAGCCGGGTCGAAACCCAGACTGCGGCGAAGCAGTCGCGGTGAAGACTCATTCGTAAATCCGCTAGATTTCGGTTCAACAAATCTTTTCCTGGCATTCCGTGGTCGAAATCATAAATCCGCACCCGGAAGGGCGTTTTGCGTCTTCCGTAGCGCCCAATCCAATAGCCAACCTTGTCGACGTACTCTTCATTTTGGATGAAGTTAGGGATCCAGAGAGCAATTTCCAGCATATCGTGGGAGGTCAGGCTACCTGCGAAAGAATTTGTGTAATTCAATTTCGACCCCAGCCATACATCCTTAAAACCGCCGTTTTTCACCTTTGCCTCAGCCAGTTGAACAGGGCGCACCGTCAGAGGTATTTTGATGTTATGGTGCAGTTGCCGATAGGGAATGCGGGCTTCGTGGTAGCCCAGGCAACTTACCAGCAATGTGTCGCCTGCTTTCAGTTGGTTGATTTGAAAAGTGCCGTCTTCGTTGGCGTTCACGCCCCATTGGTGGTTTTGGTCGGTTAGGGTGGCGTAGGGAACGGGCGTGTTGTCGGGCCGGGCAATTACTTGTCCGGTGATGGTTTGGGCGGAGGCATAGAGAGTAAACAGCCAGAATACCGCAAAAGAAAGTGCGAGTTTCGTTTTATGAGTAAACCATGATTCATACTCAACCATCCCTTGTTCCTTGGCGGTAATGACGCTCGGCCCCTTCGGCAAGCCTGCCGGCAAGGCTTCACGGATCTGAGGAACCAACTTTTTCAAAGTCAGGTGGGTGTTGTCTTCTTTCAGTTTCTTGGGCAGGTTTTCGTCAAGCAGCAGTTTCATAAAGCTGGCTGATGTTTTGTGAGGAAAAGAAATGGTGAGCGATGTCGATCAAGCCGATTGCTTGCTCCTTGGTCACGCTGGGAAAATCCTCCAAAAATTCTTCAATAGATATTTCCTTTTCCAGATGCCAGAATAGCGTTTCCACGGGAACACGCGTTCTGCGGAACACGGGCTTGCCATACTGAATATTTGGATCAATCGTGATGTACTTCTTTAAATCGTTCATCGTGTTCAGGCTTATCAATGAAGGAGAGACAAGATAACAAAACTGCTTCAAATCGGCCATGCCTCCCCGCCAACCGCACCTCCGACGAGGCAAACGAACCGAGCGAAGTAGCCTGGCGGAAGCTTCTTGATCGTTTTACTAGTCGGTTGGATGGTTGCCTTCTCACCTGTTCCCGCTTCCCAACTTCCCCGCAGGCTGCGGCATCCCGGGCTGCACGATCTGGTAATTCTCGTCCTTCTTGGCTTTCTCCACGATCGCCTTTACGTCGGCCAGCAGTTGCTTGGCGTCATAGACGATGCCGTCTTTCACCGTATATTTCACGCCACCGACGCGGGTCACTTCGTTGTTGTCGTCTAAGTGAATAGCCCCTGTGCCGTAAAGTACTTTGAGATTCGCCAAAGGATTTTCCTCCACAATGGCGAAATCGGCCAGCTTGCCGATTTCGACCGAGCCGATTTGATCGGCCATGCCGAGGGCCTCGGCCCCTTTGATGGTGGCGGCGCGAATCACTTCCAGCGGGTGGAAGCCCGCCTCGCGCAGCAGTTCCAGTTCGCGGATATAGGCGAAGCCGTAGAGTTGGTAGATGAAGCCCGAGTCGGAACCCGCCGTGACGCGGCCGCCGCGATTTTTGTACTCATTGATGAACTTCATCCACAACTGGTAGTTGCGCTTCCATTCCACCTCCTGCTCGGTACCCCAATTGTGCCAGTAGGAGCCGTGTGACACGCGACTCGGGCCGTAGAAACGCCAGAGCGCGGGCAGCGTGTACTCGTCGTGCCATTCGGCGCGGCGGGCCAGCATCAGCTCGCGGTTGGCTTCGTAGATGTTGAAGGTCGGGTCGATGGTGAAATCCAGGGCGATGAGTTCGTCCATCACCTGATTCCACTTCTCGGAGCCGGGCTTGGCGGCCTGCTGCCAAAGTTTGCCGGCTTGCTCGAAGCGGTTTTGCTCGTTGTTATAGTTGTAGTCGGCGGGGTAATCCTGAATCGTCTTGTCCTCAAACATCGCCTCGGGCAGACCGTACCAGTGCTCCATCGTGGTGAGTCCGGCTTTGGCGGTCGCCAGCACGTTCATGCGGGCCACTTCCAACTGCGCGTGGTGGCAGGCCGAGCGAAGGCCCAGCTTTTTGTTTTCGTCCAGAGCGGCCTTGAAAACCGCTGGCTCGGCTCCAAAAAACTTAATGCCGTCGGCCCCGTTCTTGGCATTTTGGCGCACCCAGGCGCGGGCCTGCTCGGGTGTGTAAATGGGATCTTTCGCGCCCATGCCGAAAGCGGTGTAGGCCAGGATGCGCGGGGCCGTGATCTTGTTTTCCTGACTTTTTTTCTTGTGTTCCAGCACCCAGTCCAGCCCGTTACCCGCCGAGGGGTCGCGGATGGTGGTGATGCCGTGTGCCATCCATAATTTAAAAACGTATTCCGAGGGCGTTCCCTGCGCCTTGCCGCCGATGTGGCCGTGCATGTCGATCAGGCCCGGCATAAGGTACATGCCGTTGCAGTCAAGTTCTTTGTCGCCCTTGTTGGCGACGGGGCGACGCTTGGGGTCGATGGGCACACCGGGATTACCGACCTGGTTGATGGATTTTATGCGGTTCTTCTCCACCACAATATCCACCGGACCAATGGGTGGCGCGCCCGTGCTGTTCACAAGTGTCACGCCCCGAATGATCAGGCGGTCGTAAGGACCATCGCCCTCCGTACGAGATGGCGCATCGGTAATCTGGGCTTGGGCAAGAAGCGCGGAGAAGAGGAAAAGCGGAAGAAGAATACGTTTCAGCATATGATATGAACAAATTGTAGAGACGTAACACGTTACGTCTGAACGCGTAAAAAATGAAAGACCAAACCCACTGCGCTCGATCGGATAAAAAATGTTTCACCAAATCCAACCTGGATTACGCTCGAATGATGACAATGCCCGGCACTCGGGACTAACTTCGTAGCGCCGGGACGAATTGAAGGCGAATGTTATTTGCTTTCGCGCAAATGCCGGAAGGATTAGAATTGTTTTGAATCAATCCTCCGTCATCGCATCGTACACTTGCACCTTTTCCCAAAGCGTAGCGCAGTTGTCCACAAATTTCAGGTGGTCGGGATGTACCTGGTAGGTGTCGTGCGTAACTTTGTCGGAAAAAATGAACGTGATCGAAAAATCGTAGGTGTGGTCGATGACCGCGCGGCGGGTATGGGCGGGCGTCCCGACGAAGCCCGTCTGGATTTCGTCGATTGTGGCCAGCGCCTGGAGTCCCTGATGCAGGGCCTTGCGGGCGTTTTCGTCTTCTTTATCTTTTAGCCAAAAAAATACGGTATGTACGAACATGGATTAGCTTTAAGTGAGTGAATTGAGACTCATCGACAATCAAGTGAGCCTCGCGTAAAGGTAGTTTTTGGAATTAGAACTAACAAAACCTGCGCTTCCCCAAAAAGCAATCCATGAAAAAAGTATTTACGGCGGTCTTCCTTCTTTTCTTCTGTCTCGGCTTCACCGCTCCCGACGACTACCCCTCCGCCACCATTACCAACGGCCTTGTCACCGCCACGCTGCACCTGCCCGACGCCGAGCGCGGCTACTACCGGGGCACCCGCTTCGACTGGTCGGGCGTGATGCCGGATTTGCAATACAAAGGCCACCGATACTTCGACGTCTGGAACACGCGGCCGTACTCGCCCACCCTGCACGACGCCATCACGGGTCCGGTGGAAGAGTTCATGGCCGTGGGCATGGATGATGCCGCCGTGGGTGGGGAGTTTTTGAAAATCGGCGTGGGCGGATTGATCAAACCGGACGAGGGCGCTTACACTTTTTCCAAAGATTACGAGATAAAGACGCCCGGCAAATGGACGGTGAAAAAGAAGAAGGACCGTGTGGAGTTCACCCACAAAATTTCTGATGTGAATGGCTACGGATACGAATACCGTAAAGTCGTTGGTCTCACTAAGGGTAAACCCGAACTGGTACTTGAGCACAGCCTAAAAAACACGGGAACGAAACGCATCGAAACCAGCACTTACAACCACAATTTCTTTGTCATCGACGGCGAACCGACCGGGCCAAACATCGAAACCAGATTTGCTTTTGAAGCCCGCGCTGAGGGCAAGGGATTCGGCACGATTGCCGAAATGAAGGGAAAGCAGCTGGTTTACAACCGAAGAATCGGAGAAAAAGAAAACATCTTCACCGACGGCGTGCAAGGCTTTGGCCCGACGGCCGACGACTACGCCATTCGGATCAAAAACAAAAAAACGGGCGCGGGCGTCAGGATAAAAGGCGATCATCCTTTGGAAAAAATGGTATTCTGGGCTTGCAACACGACATCTTGCCCCGAGCCTTACATCAAACTTTCCGCCGAGCCCGGCGAAACAGTCCGTTGGAATATTCGTTATGAATTTGAGGTGGAAACAGGAGAATAACCTCTTCGCCGAACGACTCATCTGAAATTTTCGCAAAACATGAAATCCTGGAAATACCCTACCGTCGGCGTACTATTATTTTGGCTGTGCGGAGCGGCTTTCTACGCCGGACAAGACACTGATGAAATACCTAAAAACGTAGATTGGCGGGCCTACGGCGGTGATCCGGGAGGAAGCCGCTACTCGGAGCTTTCTCAAATCAACTTGCAGAATATCAAAAATCTGCAACCCGCCTGGACGTACGACACGGGCGAAAATCGTCCCGACGACCCGAAGAAAATGAGCATGCAGTGCCAGCCTATCGTGGTCGATGGCGTACTGTACGGCTTCACCCCGCAACTAAAGGTTTTCGCCGTTGATGCCGCCACGGGCAAGGAACGCTGGAAATTCGATCCGCACGCCACGACGGGTCAAAAGCCCACCTACCATCCGGCACGTGGCGTGGTTTACTGGGAAAGCGGCGACGATAAGCGCATTCTTTGCTCAGTCGGCCCATACCTTTACGCCATAAATGCTTCTACGGGCAAGTTAATCGAGAGTTTCGGCAACAATGGGAAGGCAGATTTGTACGCAGGCCTGGGCGATGAAGCCACGCTGGGGTACGATGTCAACGAATACAGCATTCGCACCACCTCGCCGGGCGTTGTTTATAAAGACTTGATCGTGATGGGTTCCACGCCCTGGGAAGGCGGCGATGCGCTGCCGGGCCACATCCGGGCCTTCAATGTCAAGACGGGTAAGCTGGCCTGGGTGTTCCGCACCATTCCGCTGCCGGGCGAGTACGGCTACGAAACCTGGGAAAAAGATTCGTACAAACGACTGGGCGGGGCCAACTGTTGGGCGGGCCTGGTCGTGGACGAAAAGCGCGGCACGGTGTTCCTGGGAACGGGCTCGCCTTCGGTTGATTTTTACGGTGGTGTGCGCAAAGGCAGCAACCTCTTCGCCAACTGCGTCATTGCCCTCGATGCCAATACCGGCGCGCGCAAATGGCATTTCCAGACCGTCCACCACGATATGTGGGACCGTGACATTCCTTGTCCGCCCAACCTGATCACCGTCAGGCACAAAGGCAAAATGGTGGATGCCGTAGCCCAGGCCACCAAGGACGGCCTGATCTTCGTTTTCGACCGCGACACGGGTGAGCCGCTTTTTCCGGTGGAGGAAGTCCCCGTTCCCGACGTTACGGCCCTGTCTGGTGAGCAGCCCTGGCCCACGCAGCCCGTGCCGACCAAGCCCGCGCCCTTCGCCCGGCAGGTACTCACCGAGGCCGACCTCACCGACCGCACACCCGAAGCTCATGCTTACGTGCTGGATCGTTTCAGGAATAGCCGGAGCGGTCCCAAAAATCTGCCGAATAGCCTGGAAGGTACTTTGATGTATCACCTGGGGGGCGGTGCCGAATGGGGCGGCACTGCGGCCGACCCGAACGGCATCATGTATGTCAACGGCAACAACATGCTTTGGTGGCTCAAGATGCGCGACACCCGGCAGGCTAGCGACGGTACGGCCCTCAGCAAGGGCAACGCGCTTTTCAACACCAATTGCGCTTCCTGCCACGCCGTAGATACGAAGGTCAGCACTGCCACCGCCAGCAACCAGGCGATTCCCAACCTCGGGAACGTCGGTAAGCGACTCAGCCGTCCCGCGATCGACTCGCTACTGGTCACCGGACGGGGTCGGATGCCTTCTTTCCAACATATTTCTAAGGAAGACCGCGCCGCGATCATTGATTTTTTGTTCAAAACCGAAGCCAATTATGATGATGTCCACAAGGTGAGAACTACCAAAACCGAAGCGGGCAAATTATTTCCGTATAGTCCGCCTTACATCAACAATGGGACCGTGCAGTTCTTAGATCAGGATGGTTACCCGGCCTTAAAAGGGCCTTGGGGCACTTTGAATGCCGTGGACTTGAACACGGGCGAGTACCTCTGGCAAGTAACGTTAGGGGAGAATCCCGAGTTGGAAAGGAACGGTGAACCCCAAAGAGGCACCGAAAACCACGGCGGCCCCGTCGTCACGGCGGGTGGCCTGCTATTCATCGCCGCCACGAAGGACGCCAAACTGCGGGCTTACAATGCCAAAACCGGCAAGGTCGTGTGGGAATACCAATTGCCCACCGGAGCCTTTGCCACGCCGATCACGTATATGGTGAACGGCAAGCAGTACATCGCCATTGCCGTAGGGGGTGGGCGGCAGGGATTGCCCGTGGGGAATACTTACATGGCCTTTGCGCTGCCGTAGGTTATCGGAAGAACTCTCTTGTTTTTCTACAATGAGCTACTGCTTTTATAACGCCCGATTCAAAAATGCCACCAATGGCCGCACGGCCCGATAGCTCTTCAAAGCCGCCGCCACAAAGTCCGACGACTTTAACTCAGCATCCGAGAAATCACTTTTCGTGTAGTACCCTTTCATTTTCAGGTATTCCAACGCGGGGCTGTCGTCGGCGAAGCCTTTGGGCGTCCTGACCAGCGAGGCGGGTGTTTCCAGCTCGGACGTGAAAACCTTTTTGAACGGTTCGCCTTCGATAATTTTCTCCCATTCTTTAAAATTATAGTCGATTTCTTGCCGGAACTTGTTCAGGTCAGGATTGGAAGGCATGTACACCCCGCCGCCCGCGAAGGACGAGCCGGGCTGGAGCTGAAAGTAATAGCCCGCCTGGTTGCTTTTCTTGCCCCCTTCGTTGATGAACGCGAAGAAATTGGTTTTGTACGGGTCTTTGTTTTTGGAAAAGCGCACGTCACGGTTGATGCGCATGATGCACTTCTTGGGATCGAGGTGAGCGTCGGCCACGCCTTTGTCGAATTCCGAGATTCCGTTGATAAGTTGCTGTATGAGTTCGAGGAAGTCTTTTTTAGCCTCGTCGTAGGCGGCGCGGTTGGGGTCGAACCATTCTTTAGCATTGTTCTTTTTCAGGTCTTTCAGGAAATCGAGGGTGGCTTTTTGGATCATGGGGTAGGTTTGGGCTTAATGGAGGCAGGGTGGCTGGCTGTCGGGAATATTATTCGTCGGAAATCAGCGACCGAATTACCTTACAGGGGTTACCGGCAGCAATCACATCGGCGGGTATGTCCTTAGTCACTACGCTGCCTGCGCCGATTATACTGCGGTCGCCGATGGTCACGCCCGGACAAATCACGGCACTGCCGCCAACCCACACATCTTCGCCGATCACGATCGGCTTGGCGAATTCGAGGCCAGCAGCTCTTTCCTTGTGGTCGATCGGGTGGGTGGCCGTGTAAACCTGGACATTGGGCGCAAATAAGGTTCGGCTGCCGATAGTCACCGGGGCTACGTCCAGCACCACGCAATTAAAATTGAAAAAAACCTTTTCGCCCAGTTTCATATTGCTGCCATAGTCGCAGTAAAAAGGCGGTTGTAGCCACAGCCCTGCCCCGGCATCGGGGATTAATTCCTTCAAGATGCGCGTCCTTTCCTCGACCTCGTCTTCCCTTGAATCGTTCAGTTCTTTTATCAGGAGCCTTGTCTTGAGCCGATCGTCCGAAAGTTCTTGATCCAGCGGATCGTACAATTCCCCGGCCAGCATTTTTTCCTTTTCTGTTTTCATGCCATTAAGTTATGGCCAATAATTGTGGTCCTGAAGTCTTTAAGATGTGCACAGAGCGGATTTTATCTTTTGCTGCGTATTACGGTTTTGCGGCATACTACTCTGTCTTTTTCTTCTCGCGCTTTTTGAAAACGTAAACTACCCCGAAATGGCTTTTCAGCACCCCGCTGGAAAAGCCGTCGGCGATGTAAGGATTTAACTCCAAGGCAATTTTGACTTGTTTGCTTTTTATGAAAGGGGAAACCCGCACGCCTAGATTGATCGAGTAGCCGTCCACCGTAATGAGCCGGGCGTCGGGGTCGGCGATGCGGTAGAGCGGGTTGACGCGCAGCCCGGCACCAAGGTACCACTGCGCTACTTCGCCCCTTTTCAGATTGACCAACGGCAGCAAATCCAGGCTAAGGCTGCTAAAAAGGGAGTTGGTTTGTACGCGGGTATCGAGCCAAACGGCTTTTTGAGGATTGGTGCTAAACGCCAGCAAGCCGTTCCACGGGTAATAGGCCGCCGAGCCTTGGGCATGGGTAGTTTGCGACAAGCTGAAGAAGAGAAAGACCGCCAACAGCCATTTGTTAAGGAAGCATTTACTGCCTTGGCGCACTTCTCCGTAGGCTCTCGACGCAGCAGGCCTGTGAAGACATACGCCACGGTACAGAACCAGCCCATTGAATGTCCTCACTCCTTACCGCCGCATGGCGCTTTTCATCGCCGCCGGCATTTGCATGGTGTTCATTTTCTTCATCATCTTGCGCATTTCGTCGAATTGCTTGATGAGGTTGTTGACTTCCTGCACCGAAGTACCACTACCGCTGGCGATGCGCTTCTTGCGACTGCCGTCGATGATGCCGGGTGTTTCGCGCTCTTTCTTGGTCATGGATTGAATGATGGCCTCGATGGGTTTGAAGGAATCGTTGTCCACGTCGAGATCCTTCATGGCGTTGCCCATGCCGGGAATCATGCCCACGAGGTCTTTGATGTTGCCCATTTTCTTGATTTGCTGCAACTGGCCGAGGAAGTCGTCGAAATCGAACTTATTGGCCCGCATCTTGGCGTTGATGCGTTTGGCCTCGTCTTCGTCGAAGGCTTGTTGCGCGCGTTCCACCAGCGACACCACATCGCCCATGCCGAGGATGCGGCTGGCCATGCGGTCGGGATGGAAGGCGTCGAGGGCCTCCATCTTCTCGCCCGTGCTGATGAACTTGATGGGCTTCTCGACCACCTGACGGATAGAAAGCGCCGCACCACCGCGCGAGTCGCCGTCGAGCTTGGTCAGCACCACGCCGTCGAAATTCAGGCGCTCGTTGAATGTCTTGGCGGTGTTCACCGCGTCCTGCCCCGTCATGGAGTCCACCACGAACAGAATCTCGGTCGGGTTCACGGCTTTCTTGATGTCCTCGACTTCCTGCATCATCACCTCGTCCACGGCCAGGCGACCGGCGGTGTCCACGATGACGATCTTCTTGTTGTTCTTGCGGGCGTGGGCGATGGCATTGGCTGCAATCTCGACCGCATTTTTGTTCTCGGGTTCGGCGTATACCTCCACGCCGATTTGCTCGCCGAGTACTTTGAGCTGGTCGATGGCCGCCGGACGGTACACGTCGCAGGCAGTCAGCAGCACATTGCGGCCCTGCTTTTTGAGCATCGTGGCCAGTTTGCCCGAGAAGGTCGTTTTACCCGAACCCTGCAGGCCCGCAATCAATACCACGGCGGGGTCGCCCTTGATGTCGATGCTTTCGGCGGTGCCGCCCATCAGCTCGGTCAGCTCTTCCTGCACGATCTTGACGAACATCTGTCCCGGCTCCACCGAGATCAGAATCTTGCGATCCAGGGCTTTTTCCTTGATGCGGTCGGTGATTTCTTTGGCGACTTTGAAGTTGACGTCGGCGTCCACCAAAGCGCGGCGTACTTCCTTGGTCGTGGCCGCGACATTGATGTCCGAGATCCGGTCTTTGCCTTTGAGGGTACGAAAGGCCGAGTTTAATTTATCCTGTAAGCTTTCAAACATATGATCAATTTTGAATTTTGATTGAGAGGATGAGAGAATAGCTGGACTTGCCTCCCTGGTGCGCCAGCCCGGCCTCAAACCTCCACAAAGTTAAGAAGAAAAAGTGGGGCTGAGCAGGAATTTAGGTTTGAACCTTTAGTAAGGATTAAGCCAGCTTCCTCGTCTTCACCGTCCGAACTATCCAGTACAGCAGCAGTCCGATCGGACCGAGCATGAAGCAGAAGAGAATCGGCACTACCACCCAGCCGTGGGCGATGCCGCGCTCTTGGGCGTCGCGCAGTACCACGCTGCCCGCGATGAGGTCGAAGGCCAGGTAGTGAATCCAGCCCGCCAGCATCACGCCGTCGCCGCCGTTTTGAAATAAGCCCTTCACTCCTTCCAGGGTGCTGAATGCATCGAAGTCGATGGGTCCGCCAGCGAAGATATAAATGCTGTAGAATACCGCCAGCACAACAGGAATCAGGAAAGATCGTACCAAAAACTGCGTGACCGACCAGCGCGGCGCGACGACCATCAGCAGCCACTGCGGCAGCACGAGTGCGTTGGCGATTTGAAAAACAGTATCGGGAGTCATAAGGAAGGGGTTTTCGTTAGGAACGAAAATTTAAACAAAATTTCCGGTACCCCCGTTGGATTTTTTACAAATGCCCGCCCCACATCCCCTTCACATCGTCTGGTTCAAGCGCGACCTGCGCCTGCAAGACCACGCCCCGCTGAAAGCCGCCCTGGAAAACGGCGAGGCCGTGCTGTTACTCTACATTTGGGAGCCGTCCCTGCTGCGCGACCCACACTACGCGGCGCGGCACTGGCGGTTTGTGGGCGAGTCGCTGCGTTGCCTCGACCAGCAACTCGAACGCTACGATACCCAAATCCGGCAGTTGGCGGGCGAAGTGGTACCGATCTTGACTGAAATCCAGGAAAAGTACCCCATCGCCACCCTCTACTCTCACGAGGAAACGGGCCTGAAAATTACCTACGACCGCGACAAAGCCGTAGCTGATTTTTGCCAAAAAAACGAAATCGTCTGGCACGAGTACCAGCACAACGGCGTGCAACGCGCCCTGCCCAACCGCAAGACCTGGAAGGACGACTGGCACGCCTACATGAACGCGTCCATCCCGCAGCCCGCCCTGCCGCGCCTGATGTACGACGCCGCGCGCATCGAGCTGCCGCACGAAACAGGCGACTGGGAGAATCTGCCCGATGTTCCGACCGAAATATCCCGTGATCGCAACTTCCAACCCGGCGGCGAGGAAGCGGCGCACCGGTATCTCAACAGTTTTTTTCAGGAACGCGCCGCCGAGTACAGCCGCACCATTTCTAAGCCCGAGGCCAGTCGGCGGGGAAGCGGGCGGCTTTCGCCGTATTTCGCCTGGGGTAATTTGTCGGTCAGGACGGTGTTTCAGCGCTACAAGCAGGCGCTGCGCGACGAGGTCATTCCACGCCGCAATTTAATCGCCTTCGGGTCGCGGCTGCGGTGGCACTGCCATTTTATCCAGAAATTCGAGAGCGAAGACCGCATCGAGTTCGAGAACGTCAACCGCGCTTACGACGCGCAGGTGAAAAATTTTGATAAAAAACTGTTCGCAGCGTGGACCGAAGGGCGCACGGGCTTTCCGCTCGTGGATGCCTGCATGAGGTGTCTGCACGAAACGGGCCACCTCAATTTTCGGATGCGGGCCATGCTGGTCTCGTTCCTCACGCACCTGCTGTGGCAGCCCTGGAAGCCAGGGGCGGTGCATTTGGCGCAGTTGTTCCTGGATTTTGAACCGGGAATTCACTACGCGCAGTTTCAGATGCAGACAGGCGTGACGGGCATCAACACGGTTCGTATTTACAATCCCGTGAAGCAGTCTTACGACCACGACCCGGAAGGGGTTTTTATTCACAAATGGGTGCCCGAATTGGCCACCTGTCCGCCCACCTTCTTGCACGAACCCTGGAAAATGACGCCGATGGAGCAAGAAATGTATGGCTTCCACCTCGGCGCCGACTACCCCGAGCCCATCGTGGCCATTACCGAAGCCCACCGTGAGGCGCGGGAACGGATTTGGGCCTTTAAGAAACTACCGGAGGTCAAGAAAGAAGGCGAGCGGATTTTGAAGCGCCACGTGGTGCCGGGGCGGCGGCAGCATTGAGGAAAGAAGGGCGTGTTGGCTGCTTGCGGCTTTAGTTTTTTTACCTTTGGGAAATCTCAATTCGTTGAATTCCAACGGAAAACCACTTTGACGGGTCATTATGAAAAAAGCGCTCCTAACATTCTTACTGTTTGGCTTTGCCCTCGACGCCTTCCCCCAAACCCTCCACGCCATCTTCGTTTCTGACGTGGAAGACCCCAAACTGGGGGGCATAAGTCTGCGCGACGAGCAGAAAATCATACAAATCCTGAAAACAGCCGAGTGGGGCGCGGGGCTCAAACTCAAAACGTATTACCATAACCGTTCGAGTTTTACGGCTTCCGCTATCCGTGAAACGGTGGAGAATCTGCGCGTTCGGTCGCGGGATGTCGTTTTTTTCTATTATACCGGGTTGGGCTACTACCCCAATGCCAACAGCCAGTTTCCGGCTTTCAAGCTGAAAGAAAATGCTTTGCAGCCGCTGTTTGTTTTTTTTAGCCGGAAGCCGCCGCTTTCGCTCGATGAGGTGGGCGACTTACTGCAGCGAAAAGGCGCGCGTTTGAACATCGTCATGGCCGACTGCCGCGACAGAACGGAAGACCTGGGAAATGTAGCCTCAGCTGCCTTTCTGGATGAAGACGTAAGGAAAGTGTTCCTGAAAAAACTATTTTTGGGCTCGTGCGGGTTAGTCAAGGTGGCGAGTGCGAAAAAAGGACAGCAGGTCTGGGCGTTGCCGGATGATGGGTCGATTTACACGGAGAATTTCAGAAGTACATTCAATACGTTGCTCGAATCCAAGTTCTACGGAGTCAGGCAAGCTACCTGGCCGCAATTATTCGAAAAAGCACAATCGAGTACCGTTTTTTACAGGAAAGATGGCAAGCCCATCGCGCAATCTTCGGTTTTTGAGATAAAAGCCTGTACCGCCGCCCAGCGCCGCCGCACCACCCGTTACGCTTCCTACCGGTATTCTATGACTGCCGGGGAAATAGAGAAAGCGCTGAAAAAATACAAAGACCACGGTGGAAATTATAATGAAGTCAGCCGCGAGATCAGCCGCGCCTTCCGCCGGAATGCCAAAATCGAACTGATCCGCCAAAACAAATATCCCGCCAGCGATGACCGCGCCAGGAAGGTGACAGAGCAAATGAGCATTGGCGACTACCTGATGTACTTTGAAAGACAAGCTGCCGAGATCAAGTACATTGGAACCGACCTGGGCAGCGTGCAGCGCACGGCAAACAAAGAGTACCTCACCAGCCTGACCTTCATCGAAACCTACGACGAGTTGTAAAATCTGACCCCATGCGCCAATTACTCCTTCTTCTCTTTTTGCTCTTCGGCCATTCCCTGGTCCATGCCCAGGGCCTCAACTTCGATGACGCTGCCTACGAGAAAATACCCCGGAAGTACTCGGCCCGAACGGCTGGTGCCGACGGCCTACCCGCCCACGTGGATCTGTCGGCCTACGCGCCCAGCGTGATGAGCCAAGGCAAATTAGGTACCTGCGTGGGCTTTTCTTCGGCTTACTACGCCCGCACGATTCTGGAAGCGGCCAGCCGGGGCATCACCGACCGCGCCGAAGTCGACGCGCTGAGCTTTTCGCCCTCCTTCCTGTACAACGCCATCAAAGACTCGGTGGACTACGATTGTAAATACGGTAGCCTGATCGACGACGCCATGACGTATATGCGCGAAAGTGGCGTCGCGCGTTTCGCCGAAAAAGGCTATCCCGACTGTGATTCGAACGACCCGCAACTGGCCCGCGCCGATACCCGAATTATGGATTACATCCGGCTCTTTGGGTTGCTCGGTTCGGAGGATGCCGTGGTCGCGACCAAGAAAGCCTTATCGGAAATGACGCCCGTCGTGATCGGCATCCAAACCACGCCCACGCTCCAATCGCTGGGGTTTTGGGGCAAAATCTGGCGCTGGATCGTGGCGCTGTTCGGCGGCGACGACGAGTCCAGCCTGTGGCAGCCGGGTACTTCCAGGCGCAAAGCGGCCAATGTTCGCAAGAATGGGCATGCCGTCTGCGTGGTGGGTTACGACGACGCAAAGTTCGACGGTGCCTTCAAAATCGTCAATAGCTGGGGAAAAAGCTGGGGCGACGGGGGCTACTTCTGGATGAAGTACCCCGACTACGCCGAGTACGCTAAGTACGGCTACCAGGCATATCTGCCCATTGTGCCCGATTCGACCGGGATGACGATGGCGGGGAGCGTCTCCATCCAATCGGCGACGTTCGTGACCAACAACGAGGTGCCCTACGTGCGGAGCATCGAAGGAAAAACCAACCAGGGCAGCGAAAATCAGGAAGGCATGGTGGCTTACACGCTACGCGACGCCCAGCGGTCGGGCAGTAGTTTCAAGTTCGTGGCCGAAGTGGATCGGCTGGCTTATGTGTACGTCGTGGCGGGAAGTTCCGCCGATCCGCGCATTACAACCCTTTTCCCGGCGTCGAACAAGGTTAGTCCCATCATCGGGGCCAATACTACCATGCTGCTGCCGTCGGAAGATTTACTCTACACGCTGGACAGTGTGGAGGGTAACGAGTACTGGCTTTTCCTTTTTTCGGAAAAAGAACTCGACATTGAAAAGTACGTTTTCGAGATGAACGAGGCACAAGGCAACTTCACCAACCGCGCGCTGACCGCTTTTGGCGAAGCCCTCGTACCCTACCAAAAAGTAGAGTATGACGACCGAAAAGTAAACTTCACGCTACACGGCCAACACGAAGGACACATCGTGCCCCTTTTGATCAGCCTAAAGCATGAGTGAGTTCACTTTTTCATCCGTGAGCCAATCAGGTAGCCGACGATGAGCCCGATGACCAAACCAATGATTATCGAGGTGGTGTCGATGCCACCCGTCGGGAGAGTCTCACGGTTGGGCTGCGCGAAAGCGGCAAAAGTGGTGAAGACGAACAGGCAGGTGAGTAGCAGGGCATTTTTCATGAAGAATTGAGGGTTGAGTGCTTTAAAAATATCCGATATTTTTCAAATGTATATTAAAAACATCGAATATTTTTAAAGTCAGGCATCAATAAATACAATAAATTCAGCTCCTTTTCCAACTTCGCTCGTCACTTCAAGTTGCCCGCCGTGGCCTTTCGTAACGATGTCGTAAGCCAGTGAAAGTCCCAGTCCAGTGCCTTGCCCGGTGGGTTTGGTCGTAAAGAAAGGTTGAAAAATCTTGTCCAGCTCCTCTTGGGGAATACCGGGTCCATTGTCCTTGACGCGGATTTCCACGGTCTGATCCAATCGTCGGGTCGTGACTGAAATGGTAGGCTGATAACCATTGGGCTGCGCCTCTATTTTCTCCAAAATGGCGTAGAAGGCGTTGTCAAGCAGGTTCAGCACCACGCGCCCAATGTCGCCGGGAATCATCTCGACCTTACCGACTTCGGTATCCAGGTCAAGATTCAGGACATCTTTAGCGAGTTTGTCCTTGGCAGTCATGCCGTTGTAAGCCAGTTCGGCGTATTCCCTTACCAGCGAATTGACCTCGGTCAGCTCCCGACTGCCGCTACTCCGGCGGCTGTGCTGCTGCATTCCCCGCACGATTGCCTCCGCCTGTCGGCCATGGTGCAAGATTTTCCCCTCGTTTTCTTCAAGGTCGCGCGTTATTTCACGCATCAATCTTTCATCCTTTTTTCCTATCTCCTTTTCTCCTTCGAAGGCTAACTCTTGAAGCAGTTCCACATTTACCTCCGCATAGTTATTGACGAAGTTCAGCGGATTTTGAATCTCGTGGGCGATGCCCGCCGTGAGTTCACCCAGAGAGGCCATTTTTTCGGCCTGAATGAGCTGCGTTTGGGTCGTTTTTAATTCGGTGAGGGTAGTTTGCAGCGTCTCTTTCTGTTCTTGCAGCAATACATTAGCCTTTTGCCGAATGCGGTTGTTTCGATAGAGTAAAAATGCAATCAACACTACCAAAGCCAGGCCCGCGATCAGCGACCACGTCTGGATGCTGCGCCGGCTCTCGACTTTTTCGTTTTCCAGTTGTTGCACGCGCAGTTGTTCGTTGAAGTCCAGATTTTGAATCTGTTGAATCTTCTCCCGGTCGAACATCTGCTCTCTGGCCTGGGTAGCGATCTTGAAATATTGGTAAGCCTTCGCCTTATCATTTTCTTCATAAAATCCGGTGAGCAACGTACTGGCGTCCAACACGTTTTTTGGGTTTCGAACTTTCTGCGCCAGGGCCAGTGCTCGCTCGGCGTAGCTGCGGCACGAGTCGGCTGCGCCCGTCTCGCAGAACAGACGAGCCATCTCGAAGTAAGATTGGCCAAGATTACGCTGGTCGTTGACAGCGCGGTAGAGCGGAACGCTGCGGCGGTAGTAAGCCAGCGACAGCGGATACTCTTTTTTGCGGTAATGGATATTGCCGAGGATGGCGAAAAGAATGCTGCTGGAGGTTTCGTCCTTTTGCCGCACCGCCATCTCGTAAGCCCGCAAAGCAAAAGCCTGCGCCGAGTCCAATCGGTTCAGTTTGGCATAGTCCGAACTCAGGTTCGTCAGGGCTATCTTCTAGCAGTTCGGCATCGCCGATTTGTTGGGCTAAGTCCTTGGTTTTAGCGTAGTACTCGATGGCCCGTTCGTAATCTTTTTGCTCGGAGTAGAGGACGCCGATATTGTTGTCGATACGGGCCATGCCGTCCCGGTCACCGTTTTCTTGCGCCACCCGATGCCCGGTCAGATGCGACTCCAGAGCTTTAGCGTAGCTGCCGACACTGCGGTAGATCGACCCTAGCCGATTGAAATTCCGGGCGATGCCGTAAGGGTACTTTGCCCGCTCGGCTACCCTTAATCCTTCGCGCGCGTATTCCATCGCTTCCCGCGGTTTGGAGTACATGAGCGTCCGGCTCAGTTGTTCCAGGAGCATCGCCCGCGACGTGTCGGGTAGTTTTTGAGTGAGTAGCTGCTCCAGACTGTCGGTTCGAGCCGATTGGGCGTAGGCCGAACCGCCGGGAAATGGAGAAAATAAGGAAATGGCTGCGCCAAGTACGAGGATAGAAGCCCGGATTTTCATCAATTTGAGGGAATAGCGAGGAGGTACTGTCCTGTAATTTAGCAGTTTTTCCCCAGAACCGGGGGTTGAAACCGCCCAGCGATTGATGATTCACCCGCTCACCGCCCAATAAACCTTATCACTTTGTGCCTCCGGCCCTACAAGGTCATCGCCGCCAGCAAATCCGCCTGGGTGATGATGTGCACCGCGTTGACCTCGTCCCGCACGAGCAATGCCTTGTTCTCGCGGTCGATCAATGAGGATAAAGTATCCACGGTACTGCTCAGAGCCACAAACTTGAAGGGCTTGTCCATGACCTCCGCCACATCCAGCATCCGCACTTCCGGCTCCTCAATCAGGCGGTGCAGAATGACAGAATCCGTAAGGCTGCCGACCACTTCGCCCTCGGCGTTCACGACGGGGAGCTGCGAAATACCCTCTTTATTCAAAATCCTGATGGCTTCGGAAACCTTAATGTCCGCTGCCACCGTCGTAAGGTGTCCTTGGCCATTCTTGCGATGCACGATGTCGCGGGCGGTGGCGAAGGTTCTTTCCAGGAAGCCGTGGTCTTTCATCCAGGTGTCGTTGTAGATTTTGCCAAGATAGCGGGTGCCGTGGTCGGGCAGGATGATGACCATCACATCGTCATCAGTGAGGTTCTCGCGGGCCCATTCCAGCGCGCCGTGTACCGCCGAGCCACAGCTCCAGCCCACAAACAGGCCCTCTTCGCGCGCCAGGCGACGGGTCATGAGGGCGGCGTCTTTGTCTGTGACCTTCACGAAGTGGTCGATCATGGCGAAGTCCACGTTTTCGGGCAGGATGTCCTCGCCAATGCCTTCGGTGAGGTAGGGAAAAACCTCCTTCTCGTCGAATTCGCCCGTTTCCTTGTATTTCTTGAATACCGAACCGTAGGTGTCGATGCCGACCGTAACGATGTCGCCTTTTTGCTCCTTCAAATATTTGCTCGTGCCGCTGGCCGTGCCGCCCGTACCCACGCCCACGCCGAAATGCGTGATGCGGCCTTCGGTCTGCTGCCAGATTTCCGGCCCGGTGGTTTCGTAGTGCGCCATCGCGTTGGCGGGGTTGTCGTATTGATTGGCGTAGAAAGAGTTGGGGATTTCCTGATTCAGGCGCTTGGCCACGGAGTAGTAGCTGCGCGGATCGTCGGGCGCGACATTGGTCGGGCACACCACCACCTCGGCTCCCACAGCCCGCAGGATGTCGATTTTTTCCTGCGATTGCTTGTCGGCCATCGTGAAGACGCACTTGTAGCCCCGCGCGATGCCCGCCAGCGCCAGGCCCATGCCCGTATTGCCGCTGGTGCCCTCGATGATCGTGCCGCCGGGTTTCAGCGTGCCGTTCTTTTCGGCCTCCTCCACCATCCTGATCGCCATGCGGTCTTTCACCGAGTTGCCGGGGTTGAAATACTCGACCTTAGCCAGAATAGTGCCTTTGATGCCCTTACTGACGCGGTGGAGCTTGACGAGCGGCGTGTTGCCGATGGTGTCGATGATGGATTCATGGTAGTGCATGGCGGTCGAGTCGGTGAAGTATGGTTTTTGGTAAAATTAAAAAAAACCGCGCCGGAAGCGGCGCGGCGACGGGCTATATTTCCGTGATTGTAAACTCCACGCGGCGGTTTTTGCGGCGCTCGGCTTCGGATTTATTCTTTGCCACGGGGCGCGTAGGACCATAGCCCTGCGTTTCGAGGCGTTCGGCCGTGACGCCTTTTTTGGTTAGATAGTCCCGCACCGCCTCGGCGCGTTGGCGAGAGAGCTCGACGTTCTTGTCGAAGTCGCCCAGGTTGTCGGTATGGCCCTCGATGCGGATTTGGAGCGAGGGTCGCTCGCGCATGATTTCCGCCAGTTCGTCCAGCTGCTCGTAGGATTCGGGCAGGAGTTCGTATTTGGAGGTGGCAAAATAGATTTTCTCCAGCTTCACGGTGGCCCCCTTTGCCAGGTTCTTGAGGTCGAAGTCGCGTTCGGCCTTGGAATTTTCTTCTTTATCAGCCGCGATCTCCTTTTCCTGAGGTACCGGGGCGGGTGCGGGCTGTTTCTTTTTTACGGGTGCTTCCGCAATGACGGGTTCCTGCACCTTGGGCTTAGGTTCCGGTTCTTTTACGGGCTCCGGGACGGAAGGGCGCGGCTCGGGTTTCTTGGGAAGTAATGGATTCCTGATGTGGACACCGTAAAAATTCCAGTACTCATGGCCAGGTTCGGGATTGGGGCCTTCAAACAAATCGAATACTTCGATGCCCGGATCGAGCCGCTCGAAGAACACCCGAAAATCGACCAATTCGTTTGGGGAAACGTTCATTTGTTTGGGCGAAACGGGAATTCCTTCCGCCCTGACAAACACGAATTTTCTGCTCGTGTTGCCCGGTACATACAAACGGCTGTCAGGATCGAAGCTAATCCAGCCCGCCGTACCCAGCAGCGGCAGCATGAATTTCCGACTCAGCGCCGGATTGCCGTGCTGCATGTAAAGAATGGTGTATCGATCGGTCAGTTCAACGCGGGTGATACGGGTCGTGCGCGTGTAGCGCTCTTCCACGTAAGGATTATTCGTGACCTGACCCAAGGCTACTCCGAAACGCAAACCCAGCGTGAGGAGTAAAAACAGGGAAGATAATTTTCGCATGGCAAAAAGGGGAATGGATACGGGGTTATAACAACGCAAAAACGCCCCTGGGTGCCGAATAGTGTGTTAAAATTTATTAAAGAGCTAGCAACCAGCCTACTATTTCAATAAAATTTTTTCCAAAACGCCGGGGCGTAGCGTTCTCCGGCGTGGCAGCCGAAAGGTAATTTGTGGTCGGTGAGCTTGTAGCTGGCCGCCGGGCTTTTCTCGAAGGCAAAGCGCAGGGCTACCTGCCAGGTGGGCAGCTTGATGAACGGTTTCATGGGCAGCAGCCGGGTGGCTTGCCGCGAGAAAAGCATATCCTCGTTTCCTTTCCAGGCTGGGTAGAAAAAGTGGTAAATTTTCAGATAGCGAATCATCGCCTTCACGCGCCGCAGCGACAAGCCGCCGTTGAACACGAGACGACGTTTGTGCAGAGCCTTAGCAAAACGGGCCGATTCCCCGGCTGGTAAGCTATCGTATTCAGTTTGGTGAAAGCCGGGCGCACCGAGGTAGTCGTATTTTTGGGCGCACCAGTAGGGTAGTTCGTCGCGAAAGACCCAGGCATCCAACTGATAGATGAGAATGTGCTCGTATTCGGTGAAGCGACGGTAAAAATCCGGCGAAGTGAGGAGCTGGTTGTAGGCGTCGGTACCCGTGAAATAATGGTCGGGGAAGGACTCAGTGTCGAGGGCAGGAAATTCTTGTAAAATGTCGCTTACCGACAGACCCTCCGGCTTGACCAGCCGAATCGGATAGCGTCCCAGTATCGCCAGGCCCTGCGCGAGCGCGGCCCGTTCAGTTTTGCTCAGGGTAGTTTGGTAAATCGGGATCAACACCGCTACCGAGGGTTCCGGGAATGAATTCATCGAAGAGCAGGGTGCTTTTGGTGCAGAGCGCGAAGGTAAGGGAATCGCGCCTTTTTATTCCAAAACATCGCCCAGCGCGGGCAGCCACCAATCTTTGCTGCTGAATTTGTAGCGGCCTGTAAAAACCTCCTTCGCAACCGGAACCACACGCAGCAGGCGATTTTGGGGCAACGTCGCGCGGCGCTGAAAATGCCTGTGGCGCAGGAAAAGTTTGATCAGTTTCTCCCGGGGAACAAAGGGTAACTCACGCAGGTGGACATAAATTTTCTGGGCGACATCGGCCTTCCCCTGAATTGGGGCTAGCTTCTCGAAGCGATCGCGGCTCATGCGATCCTGCATTTTCACGGGCTTCATCGGCGACCCGAAACCCACCTGCTGGCTGGCGTGCATGCGGTAAGAAATGAGGGGAGCGGCAATGAAGTCGATTTTCGATTCCAGACTGAGCGCCAGCGCAATCCAGGCATCATGGATGAGCTGAGGGATATGGGTAGGGAAGGGCAGAAGCCTTTCCAGGCACGAGCGCCGTAGGGCGAGGGTAGCCCCCGTCACTACGAAGCCACCGAACAGGATTTCGTGGGCGTTGCCCGCCTGCCAGCGTCGCTGCTGCCCGACGGTGAACTGCACTTCCTGCCAGATTGTGGAACCCGTGGGTCGGGAATCGTCGTCCATGACCAGGGCGTTGGAGAACACCGCGTCGATGTTGGGATGTTCGCGCAGGTAATCGGTTTGCTTCTCTACCTTATCGCTGCGCCAGGAGTCGTCCTGGTCGCAGCAAAAAATAATATCACCCCGGCATAGCGACAGACACTTTTCGAAGTTCTTGGTGGAACCCAGGTTGGTTTCGTTCTTGTACACACGAACCGGAAACGCAACCTCCTCGGCCAGTTTGTCCAGAATCTCGAAGGTGCCATCCTCAGAGCCATCGTCACAAACCACCAGTTCGTCCACCGGAACCGACTGCCGCCGAATGCTTTCCAACTGCTCGGGCAAATATTTTTCTCCGTTATAGGTACACAGAGCTACTGAAATCATTTACACTATTATAATCTTGCGACCCATCGGGGGCCCACTTATCCATCAACACGCGCCAAACTTATCAGACGTCTGCAAAGTCGAAACGTCACGAGTCGAGTGGATTCGCAGTTTTTTTAAAAAAATGATTAAGCGGTAAAATTACGGTCTTTTTGCCTTCTTTACGTTCTTTGAATGAATTTAGAGAAAGAATTAAAGTATTCGATATAAACAAACTGGTGACATGGCTTTACCCGCTTCGCTCAAGAAAGCGATCACGCAAATGCCTGAAAAAGAGAAGGACAGACTGCTGCTACGCTTAGTCAATAAGGATAAAATCCTGACGGATCGGCTCAACTTCGAGCTGATAGAAGATGGCAGCACGCTCCCCGAACGTCGCGAAGCGATTCGGGCCCGGATCGCTAAGGTCTCCCGGATGAGCCAGCACTCGCCGGGCTGGATTATGATGGACATGCGTTCACTGAGTGGGGACATCACCCATCACGTGAAAATCACGAAGGATAAATACGGCGAGATAGAGTTAAACATCGCGTTGCTGAACGATTTCTTCGACAATCACCCCAAGCAACTTCGCAATCACTCTTCGCGCGCCGACAAGTGCGCCCTATACATTGCCAAAAAAACGCAGACCATTCTCAAGCTGCTCGCGAAGCTGGACGAGGACTACTACGTCGACTTCGGCGGTAGTATGGAAAAATTGCTGGGCTACGTGCATGGGATGTGCTCGCAACGGTACGCCGCGCAAATGGATCTACCGAGGTATTGGGGTTAACTTAGTTGACAGTTGACACCGGGTCGCCGTCGCGATTGACAGTTGACAGTGCATCCCCCTCAACTATAAAGATGTTTTAAGCTATGCCTGAAAAAGAGCGTGTTGTACTGCTGATTATTGATGCGCAGTATGATTTTTGTGATCCTGCGGGGGCGCTTTTTGTGCCGGGAGCGATAGAGGATGTGGAACGGTTGGCGGCCCTGGTCACGCGTAGTGGCAGCGAGATTGACCACATCATCGTGACGCTGGATACGCACCATGTACTGGATATTGCGCATCCAGGATTTTGGCAAGATGCGAACGGAAAGCCGCCCGTGCCTTTCACGGGTATTACTTTGGCCGATGTAGAGGCGGGGATTTGGCAACCTGTCTATGAGGCTGACTACGTGAAGGAGTACATTCGTCAACTGGAAGCGCAAGGCGAGTTCCAGCATTACATCTGGCCGGAACACTGCCTGGTCGGGACGCGTGGCGCGGCGCTGGCTGAACCATTGGCGGTGGCTTTGCGCGGTTGGTCACAGCGCGTTCAGAAAAATTACGCCGCCGTGATGAAAGGCCTGCATCCGCTGGCTGAGCATTTCGGCGTGTTCCAGGCCCAGATTCCCGTGCCGGGTGCGCCCGAAACGGGCCTTAACCAGCCGCTGCTCGATGACCTGGCCCGCTTCAACCAAATCTGGCTGGCGGGCGAAGCCCGCTCGCACTGCGTGGCCACGAGCCTCCACCAGCTACTTCGCCACGTCCCCGAATTAGCCAAAAAGATAACGCTCCTCACTGATTGCACTTCCAACGTAACCAATCTTGATCACCTGGCCGACTCCATTTACGCCGAAGCCGAAAAAGAAGGCGTTAACTTTACAACTTCTGACCAAATCCTGATCTAGTAGGCCGACATGAAGTACCACGGCCGTAGCTATTCTGAACCTTAAACTTAGAACTCTAAACTTTAAACTTTTTTGAAACTCAACTACAAAAAAATTGGCACCCAAGGCCAGCCCCTCATCATCCTGCATGGCCTTTTCGGGTCGCTGGACAACTGGGCGACCATCAGCAAAGACATCGCCGACCTGGGCTACGTCGTCTACCTGGTCGATCAGCGGAATCACGGCCGCTCGCCGCACGCCGAGGAATCCACCTACGAAGCGATGGCGGCGGATTTGGCGGAATTCATTGCCGACCACGCGCTGGAAAGCCCGGTGCTGCTGGGCCACTCGATGGGCGGCAAAACCGTGATGCAGTACGCTGAAACTTATCCCGGCACCTACGACAAACTAGTCATCGTGGATATCGGCCCCAAAGCCTACCCGCCCCACCACGACGAACTGATCGACGGCCTGAATGCCCTGCCGCTGGCCGACATCGAAAGCCGCCAACACGCCGACGAACTGTTCAGCGCCCACGAACCGAGCCTGGGCGTGCGGCAGTTTTTGCTCAAAAACCTGTATCGCACCGAGGCCGGAAGCTACGGCTTCCGCTTCAACCTACCCGTCTTGACCGCGCAGCAAGCTAACGTCGGGGCCGAAATTCCGAAACTACGTACCATTGCCGAACCCACCCTATTTATGCGGGGAGCTAAATCTGACTATATCAAGGAAGAAGATTGGGCGGAAATTCAGGAAATGTTTCCGAACGCGGAGTTAGTGACGATTGAAAAATCAGGCCACTGGATTCACGCTGAGCAGCCGAAGCGGTTTGTGAAGGCGTTGGGGGCGTTCCTTGCAAAGTAGTTCTTGTACCCTTGCCAGAGTCAAAGCAGCCGACGGTAGCGGGTAGCGTATTTGCCAGAGCAGCCTAACGAAAGCAGATTATCATCAGTCACCTGAAACTCCATGCTTTCACAGAGAGTCGTGTAGGCGAGATAGCAGCCTTCGTTAATAGGAACAGGAGATTGGGACTTCACCTTCCATACTTTACCATTCACGAGCAGTTGATCTGGCTGAACACAAAGCCCCCTGCCCTGGCTGTCGAGCAACACGCCGTCTGAGCGGACGATTAAATCGGGAATTCCATCGCCAGGGGTCTCGACCCATACTTCGCCTCTTCTCATCGGGGTTTCGTAAGCTATTCTATCCCATTTTCCCACCAGAATGTCGGCTTCCCTAGGACGAATATCGTTGTCTCGCCGGCAACTTAGTATTGCGAGAAGGACCAATAAGTAGGTGACTGTCTTCATGATTTTTTTTTGTATAAAAATCATGAAGCTAAGGAAGCCGCCGATAACGCGACCGGCTTCCGCATCTCGTCCAAATCATTTCGTCCCCTTCTACCTGAAATTGATGGTCTTCACAAATTCCGCAAAATATCGTTAGACATCTTTCATTGTACGGAACGGGAGCGTCGGGTTTCGGAAAGTACACCTTGCCGTTGACAGCGTATTTCTCAAAGGAGATGCAACAATGCGATTTCCCATTTCCACTCAAAAGCGCCCCGTCTGAACGAACGATGAGCCCAGATTCTTCACTGGGTGAATCAATCGTTCTCCATTCTTTGGTACCGTCGCTTAACGTCCGTTCATGCGCCAGGAGTTGCCAATTTCCCACCAGTAGTGGATCGGTCCGTAAGGGAAGCTGCCCCAATTGCTTCTCACGTTTGCAGCTAAAAGCCGCTACAATCAACAAAAAGTAAATCAGCTTTTTCATAGATTTCAAATAGATTTAGTGGGTTACCGAAGCAGCCAAAGCGATTTGTGGAGGCATTGGGGGAGTTTCTTGCGAAAAGCTAATAGGATTCGCTAAGGGAGCTTGCGGTACGTTGCCTGGTAAAACCCACAAGAAATCCAAAGGAGTGTACTTTCAGTGGCATGTATCTCGATGGTTTCGCAGTACATACAGAGAGCATTTATGCAAGTAGATGATAGCTTAACTGGAGACTTTGGCGCAATGGCGTAGAGTTTGCCATTCAATAAATAATTTTTGGGTGAACAGCACATCCCTCCGCCGTCCCCGTAGAGTGGAACGCCGTCGGCGCGAAAGATAAGGTCTGGACTGCCACTGGTCGAATCGGCGACCCATACTTTTTTATCATTGACCGTGGTTTGGTGGCTGGTTTGCTCCCATTGGCCTTCGAGCATTTGGATGGCTTCGGGTTGTAATGCTTCGGGAATGATGTCTTTGTCACGTTGGCAGTTTATCAATCCGAAGAGCAAGAGTAAGTAGGTCGCTTTTTTCATAATTATTTTGTTGGGCTTTTTTACTAGGAGAGCAGAATTGCCAAAATGGTTGGAAAAAGCCCAAACTATTTTTTCAACCCCTCCGCAATCTTCCGGTCATTCGACAGCCGGGGTACTTTGTTCTGTCCACCCAGCTTGCCCTGCGCGCGCATATAGTCGATGAAAGCGTTTTTGGGCAAAGCTGTAATGACCAGAGGCCGCAAAATAGCCCCCGAAATCAGGTCGTCGTAGTACACGTTCAGCTCCGTCAGGCGCTTATCCAGATCTTTGGCGAAGGCCGCCGCGTCGGTGGGCGGCGTGGCGAACTCGATCAGCCACTCATGGTAGGGAAGGCCACCCTCGGGCGGCGCGACCATCGGCGCCACGGTACATTCGGTCACTTCCACTTCGGGGTGCCGCTGCATGGCGTATTGCAGGGCCTTCTCGATTTCCTCGCCGATGACGTGCTCGCCGAAGGCCGAAATGAAGTGCTTGATGCGGCCCGTGACCAGAATGCGGTAGGGGTCAACGGACACGAACCTCACGGTATCGCCCAGCGAGTAGCCCCACAGGCCGGCGTTGCTGTTGATGATGACGGCGTAATTCTTGCCGACCTCCACTTCGGCGATGGAAAGCCGCTTGGGTTTTTCGTCAAAGAAGCTTTCGGCGGGGACAAACTCGAAGAAAATCCCCGAATCCAGCAGCATGAGTAGCCCTTCCTCGGTCTGGGTGTCTTGGTAAGCAATAAACCCTTCCGAAGCCGGATAAGTCTCGACCGAATCGACGCGTTTCCCGATGGCTTCGTATAGCTTGGCCCGGTAGGGTTCAAAGTTGACGCCACCGTATACAAACAGCGAAAAATCGGGGAAAACGTCTTTGATATCCTGGCCCGTGCGGGCGCGGATGCGGTCGAAGTACATCTGCACCCAGGGTGGAATGCCCGAGATAAGCGACATCCGCTGGTCGATGGTTTCGTCGATGATGCGATCCAACTTGGTTTCCCAGTCTTCGATGCAGTTGGTTTCGTAGCTCGGCAGTTGGTTGGTACGCAGGTAGCCCGGTACGTGGTGATTCACGATGCCCGACAGCCGCCCGAGGTTGATGCCCGCCTTCTTTTCCAGCTCGGGACTGCCGGAGAGGAAAATTAGTTTTTTGTCCAGAAACTCCGCCTTGCCCGTCTCGTGGACGTAGTTGAGCAAGGCATCGCGGGCAGAGTTGATGTGGTTCGGCAGCGACTCGGCGGTAATGGGGATGTACTTCACGCCCGAGGTGGTACCGGAAGTCTTGGCAAAATAGGCGGGCTGTCCCGGCCAAAGTACGTCGCGCTCGCCGTGCAGGATATGCTCCACGTAGGGTTTCAAATCCTCGTAGTCGCGGATGGGGACGGCGTCTTTGAACTCGTCGTGGGTTTTTATTTCGGAGAAATGATGATCCTTGCCGAAGCGCGTATCGGCGGCTTTATTCACCAACTGCTCGCGCCAGGCGGCTTGCACGGCGGGGCCGTTGGCCATCCAGCGGCGTTGTTTTTTGACGATGTAATTGGCCAGTGGTCGGCTTAGCAGTGCTCTTATTCCCATAGTCCGTAAAGGTAAAAGTTTTTATAAAAATCCGAACGGAAAGGGAGTTCGACGAGTGCCTAGTTTCTGAAAATTAGGCACTTGGGTTATTTGCCCCAATGCCTTTGTTTATGGCTAATAATGTCTAATTTTGCGGACTTCTAACCAAAAGCTGATTTTTTACGGATAAAACATGGGATTGTTTGACTTTTTGACGAGTGATATTGCGATAGATTTGGGTACGGCCAATACTTTGATAATCAGCAAGGATGAAGTAGTAGTGGATGAGCCTTCGATCATCGCGATCGACAAGGCGACGGGCAAGGTGCTGGCGATTGGCCATACGGCCATGCAGATGCACGAAAAGACAAATGAGAACATCAAGACGATCAGGCCGCTGAAAGATGGCGTGATTGCCGACTTCACGGCGGCCGAAATGATGATTCGGGGCATGATCAAAATGATCGATCCGGGCCGCAGCTTCTTCACCCCTTCGCACCGCATGGTGATTTGCATTCCGTCGGGCATCACCGAGGTGGAGAAACGCGCGGTCAAAGACTCCGCCGAACACGCCGGGGCCAAGGAAGTGTATATGGTACACGAGCCCATTGCCGCCGCCATCGGCATCGGCATCGACATCACCCAGCCCAACGGCGTGATGATCGTGGACATCGGCGGTGGTACCACTGAAATTGCCGTGATCGCCCTGTCGGGCATCGTGTGCGAGCAGTCGGTGCGCATTGCCGGGGACGTTTTTACCCGCGACATCGTGGACTACATGCGCCGCGAGCACAATTTGCTGATCGGCGAACGTTCCGCCGAGATGATTAAAATCGCCATTGGCTCGGCCATGCCGGAACTGGACGCGCCGCCCGAGGATTACCAAATCCGGGGTCGCGACCTGATGACGGGGATTCCCAAAGAAATAAAGGTGACGTACAGCGAAATCGCCTACGCCCTCGATAAGTCCATTTCCAAGATTGAGGAAGCCGTGATGAAGGCGCTGGAAATTTCGCCCCCCGAGCTTTCGGCCGACATTTACCGCAATGGCATTCACCTGACGGGCGGCGGGGCCTTGCTGCACGGGCTGGACAAACGCCTGGCCGCCAAGACCAAGCTACCCATTCACGTGGCCGACGAGCCGCTAAAGGCCGTGGTGATCGGCACGGGGGATGTCTTGAAAAACCTCGAACTTTACAAGCCCGTACTGATTACCTAGTAGCCAGTACCTTAATCTTTTGGCCGCCAAGCTTTTCCCCGGCTTATGCTGCAACTCGTCGAGTTCTTCTCCCGGAACCGCAACTTTATCTTTTTCGTCCTGCTGGAAGTACTCAGTTTTTGGCTGCTCGTGCAGAGCAACTCCTATTGGGGGGCCACGTACTTCAACACCTCGAATTTCTACGTCGCCAAACTGCTCACGGTTTCCAGCTCCATTCGGGAATACACCAATCTGCGCGACATCAACGAAAATCTGGCCCGGGAGAACGTCAAGCTCAACGAGCTGGTGGCGCGAATGCAGGAACAAAGCCCGGTGGGTGCACCCGGCGACTACCATCCCGATTCCCTGTTTGCCAACCGTTTTGAGTTCGTAGTCGGCAAAGCGATCATGGTCGAAACCAGCCGGGCCAACAACTACATTACCATCGACAAGGGTACGTTGGACGGCGTCGCGCCCGGCATGGGTGTGATTTCGGCCACAGGCGTGGTGGGAAAAATACGTTCCTGCTCGGAACATTACTCGGTGGTCACCTCCATCCTGCACTCGCAGTTTATGGTGTCGTCGCGGCTGGTGCGCAGCGATGAGATCGGTCCCGTGCGCTGGCAAAGCAAAGACCCGACGATCGTTTCGATGATGGACGTGTCGCGTTACAAGAAGGTCGTGAAAGGGGACTCGGCGGTAACCTCCAATTTCAACTCCGTATTTCCGCCCGGCATCATGGTCGGTCGGGTCAGGAGTGTCAGGAACCGGCCCGACCAGACTTTCTACGACATCGACCTCGACGTAGCGACGGATTTCAGCAACCTGTCGTATGTCTACGTAGTGCTGAATCGTCTGCAACCTGAACAGGATGCGCTCCAACAACCCCTAGACGAAGAACGCCGATGAGCCTGGGTGAAATCATACGCTATTCTTTGTGGTTTGCATTCTACACATTGCTGCAAATCCTGATTACGCGCAACATTGTGCTGTTCGACTACGCCTTTTGCTTCGTGTATGTTGGGGCAATCCTCATGCTCCCAACTGAGGTGAACCGCACATTTTTGCTCATTTTGGGGTTCCTGACCGGTTTGGTGGTAGATGTTTTCTACAATACACTGGGCTTGCACGCGGCAGCTACGTTGCTCATCGCTTATCTGAAACCCTTTTGGGTCGATATTCAGTTAGAATCCAAAGGCGCAACTGACCGCGTGGAGCTTACACTCAGCGAATTGGGGCTCGGTACCTTCCTGACTTACCTGCTACCGCTGGTGCTGATCCATCACGCTGCGCTGTTTTTTATCGAAATGAGCCATTTCGGAATGATCGGCTACACGCTGCTACGAATCGCAGCGAGTGTGGCTTTTACCACGCTGTTGCTCGTCATTATTCAGCTCTTCTCGAGGCGTTGACGGTGCGGCTCCGCTGACATTTTGGCTGTATTTTCTCAGGCTGGCGCGAATTTTGAGATAGTTTGTAAATCCAGTCTGCCCTTTATCAGAAAACCATTCTTCAATTTCCGGGTTGGTAGCTCTAGTCACCCCTCCACCCTGCGCCATGATAAACCGCTACTGATCGATTCCAGGCACCACTCGTCACTAAGTGACGGGCAACGTTTGGCTCTGTTTCTAAAATTTGTAAATTGTGGAATTCTATGCCAGCCATCATGTCAGAAGCACCTAAGAAGGAAGTACCCAAGAAAAAAAAGGTTTACACGGATCAGCAGAAGCACGACGTCTTCAATCGTGAATTCATGCCGCATATCGACTCGATGTATAATTTCGCCTACCGGCTCACCACCGACGAGGACGACGCCAATGATCTGGTGCAGGATACTTATCTGAAAGCTTTTCGGTTTATTACCTCTTTCGAGCAGGGTACCAACGCCAAGGCGTGGCTGTTCAGGATTCTGAAAAACAGCTTCATCAACGACTACCGCAAGAAAAGCAAACAGCCCGCCAAGGTCGATTATCAGGAGGTTGAAACAACTTATAATTCAGAGGATGCGGACAGCTCCCACACGGTAGATTTGCGCACCGACTCGGTGCAGGACATGATCGGCGACGAAGTGGCCAACGCGCTCAATTCGCTGCCCGTCGACTTCCGCACCGTTATCATTCTTTGTGATATCGAAGGCTTTACTTACGAGGAAATGGCCAAGATTTTGGATATTCCCATCGGTACCGTGCGCTCGCGGCTGCACCGCGCCCGAAATCTTTTGAAGGAAAAACTGCGCGACTACGCCGATTCGATGGGTTACGATGCGTAGAAGCTGAAACTTTTTTTGCGGGGCTTTCGGTTATAGGGGCAACTGTATCACTACTAATGGTTTTACGATTACCCGATTCCGCGATGAATGCATCATCTAAAACAGACGAGGCTAAGGTAGCCCAGCCCATCAAGCAAGAGTGCGAAAACCATGCCGAGTGTATGAAAATGATCCAGATGATTCTGGACGGTGAGGCCAACGCCGACGACAAAGAGCACTTTCGCCTGAACATGGACAAGTGTATGCCTTGCATCAAGACCTACCACCTCGAAAAGTGCATCAAAGATTCTCTCCAAAATAAAGTAGCGCGCCGCCCCTGCCCCGAAAAATTGGTTGCCGCTATCAAAGCCCAACTTACCTACTGATAAAAGGTGGAAGGAAAACTCCTCATTTTTTCCGCTCCCTCCGGCTCTGGCAAAACGACCATCGTCCGGCACCTTCTCGACACTTATCCCCAACGACTTGCTTTTTCTGTCTCCGCCTGTACCCGCTCCCGCCGCGATTACGAGTTGGATGGCCGCGACTACTATTTTTTGTCGGTGACAGAATTTCGCGAGAAAATCGCCGCCAAAGGCTTCGCCGAGTGGGAAGAAGTGTACGCCGGGAATTATTACGGAACGCTGAAGGCCGAAATCGAACGCCTGTGGGCTGAGGGTAAACACGTTCTTTTTGACGTGGACGTAAAGGGCGGATTAAAACTCAAAGAAGCCTACGGCGACCGCGCCATGGCGGTATTTGTGAAAGTGTCGTCCGAAGAAGAAATTAAACGCCGCCTCAACTACCGGGGGACCGAAACCGACGCGACGATGGCTGTACGCATGGCAAAAGTGCGGTACGAGTCAAGTTTTGAAAAGGAATTCGATGAGGTATTGGTCAACGACGACCTGGAGGCTACTCTGCGCAAGGCCGAGAAGTTGGTAGAAGATTTCACAGAATGAAAATCGGCCTGTTTTTCGGTTCCTTCAACCCCATCCACGTTGGCCACCTCATTATTGCCAACACGATGGCCACCGCCACGGATTTGGAACAAGTCTGGTTCGTGGTGAGTCCCCAAAATCCATTCAAGAAAAACAAAAGCCTGCTGCACGAATTCGACCGCCTCGATATGGTGGAACGCGCCATCGCCGACAATGCCCGCCTGAAAGTCACCGATTTCGAGTTTCACCTCACCAAGCCCAGTTACACCATCGACACACTCATTCGGCTGCTTGAAAAGTACCCGCAGCACGAGTTTCGGCTTATTATGGGAGAAGATAACCTGGCGCAATTTCCCAACTGGAAAAATCACGAGAAAATCCTGGAATACGTCGGACTGTACGTTTATCCGCGCCCCAATGCGGCGGCGCACGACTTTGGCGGGCATTCCCGAGTGACCTTCGTAGCCGCACCGCTACTGGACATCTCGGCGACGTTTATTCGGGAGAGTCTGCGGAGCGGGCGCTCTATTCGCTACCTGGTGTCGGAAGCAGTGGAGGAGATGATTGTCAGAAGGAAGTTTTTTGTGTAGCCAACCGACGAAGTTTCGTTAGGTAGGGGGTGAACTTTGCCGAAGCGTTTGTCAGTTTAGTTACCGAAAGAAAAACTACCCTAAAATTAACCCCTCCGTATGCGCAATTTTCTCCTCTTGCTCCTTTTTGTGGCTGTCGCCGTTGTTTCTTGCCAAGAAGAAGACCAGGCCAAAACTATCGCAGAAAAGGCCATCGCTTACCACGGCGGCGCGGCTTACGATAACGTCGATCTCGAATTCGACTTCCGCGACAAGCACTACATCGTGCAGAAAAACGGCGGCGATTTTCATTACGAGCGCATCCAAACCGACTCGACCGGGGCCGAAATCCGCGACATCCTGACCAACGCCGAAGCCTACCGCACCATCGACGGCCGAAGACAAAGCCTACCCGACACGACGATGGACAAGTACAAGAACTCTGTCAATTCAGTGGCCTATTTCGCGCTCCTTCCCGCGCTGTTGCGGGATGGGGCGGTGAAAAAAGAGTACATCGGCGAAGTAACCATCAAGGGCAAAGCTTACGATAAAATCAAAGTCTCGTTTGCCGAGGAAGGCGGCGGAAAAGACCATACCGATGTGTTCGTCTATTACTTTGCCAAAGAAAATGGCGCGATGGACTACCTCTCTTACCTTTATTATACCGACGAAACCGGGATGCGCTTCCGCGAGGCGTATAACCAGCGACGGATCGGTGGTATTCTGATGCAGGACTACATTAATCTCGCCCCCAGCGACTCTACTCTGGCTGTGACGGACGAGAACCTGCTTTCGCTGGACAAACTGTACGAGGAAGGCCGACTGACGGAATTTTCGCGGATTGAAAACAAGAATTTTGAAACGAGCAAAAATTGAGAAAAGGATTTCGTCATCTCGTAGGTTTAGGAATCCTGCTGGCGGGGGTACCCGCTCACGGGCAAGAGGCTAAATCTACGTTTTGGCAAAAGCTCAACCCCGATTCCCTGGTCAACCGCCCTCTGCACGTTCTACCCATACCCGTTTTTCGCACAAGTCCCGAAACGGGCTTTCAGGGGGGTATTTCGGTCGATTATTTTTTCAATGCTGATACGCTCCCGACCACCCGAAATTCCTACGTCTGGATTCAGGCCCTATATAGCACGCGCCGCCAGTTGGTTGTCGAACCCGCCTGGCTGACATTTACCAAAGATGAGAAGTACTTCCTACGCGGAAAGGCTGGCTACGTGATTTTTTCGGAGAATTTCTGGGGTGTGGGCAACCAAACATTGCCCGAGGACGACTATCTCAACGCCAGCTACAATCGCACATATTTTCAGGGCGATTTTTACCGAAGAACGAGGGAGAAGTTGTTCTTAGGAATTACTTCCTATTTCAGCGACGTGCGGAATGTAAAATTTGACGACACGGAACGCGTCGACGAAATCGACCCCTTCCTGGGTAGTGAGGCCAACCGCATCGTGGGCATCGGGCCGAGCGTGCTTTGGGACTCCCGCGACGATGCCTTCAGCCCCAGGCAGGGCTGGTACGCCAATGCCTACTACCGACAGCACTTCGCCGGACTAGGCAGTACGTTCGACTACAAAGAGCAATTTCTGGATGTCAGGAAGTACTTCCCGCTGGATAATAAAAACCTCATTGCCGTGCATGGAATCGGACAGTTTACCCAAGGCAGCGTTCCTTTTCACGATATGCCGCGACTGGGCGGTTTCACTATTATGCGAGGCTACACGTCGGGGCGTTTCCGGGATCGGCAACTGTGGTCAGCGCAGGCGGAGTACCGCCGCAATCTCGGGCGGTTTCTGGTAGCGGCGGCCTTTGTCGGCGCGGGCGGCGTGGCACCTGAGATCCGGAATTTTTCCTTCAATACTACGCGTTACAGCGGCGGAGCCGGGCTGCGGGTTTTGATCAACCGCCAAATGAACCTCTACATGCGGCTGGACTACGCCGTTACCACCGACCGCACAACGGGTTTCTATTTCCGGATATTCGATGCCTTTTAGGAAGTAGAAGAAGATTCCCATCCTCACAACCATTTTCCCAAAGTTCGCAGACTTTCCACGTTGTGCGCCGAGGAAAACACATCTACATGCGGCAGCGCGGCCTGCATGGCGGCCGTGCGGGGCTCGTAACCCGGCTGCCCAGCCAATGGATTGAGCCAAATCACTTTGCGGGATTTCTGTCGAATGCGCCGCAATGCGTCGGCCAATAACTCAGGTTGGTCGCTATCCCAGCCATCGCTCAGGACGACGACGATGGTTTCGCGGTTGAGCAGCCGCCCATAGTCAATCACGAAGGTGTGCAGGCTACCGCCGATGCGCGTTCCACCTGACCAGCCCGTTTCGCGGGCGGCTAGTTTTTTTAGGGCTTGCGCAAAATTTTGCTCTTTCAGTTCCGCCGTGACGCGGTGCAGACCGGTGCTGAAAACGAAGGTTTCGATGCGTCGGAACACGCGCTGAAAAGCGTACAGAAACTGGATTAGAAAGGCGCTGTACAAATCCATCGACTTGCTCACATCGGCCAGCACCACGAGCCGCATCCGGTTGCGGCGGGGCCGCTTGTAGGAGATTTCCACCAACTCGCCGCCCCGGCGCAGGTTGCGGCGCAGCGTGTTGCGCAAGTCGAACTGCCGCGCGTGGAGCGTCCTTTCCCGCCGGCGATTCACCTGCCGCGCCAGCGACTGCGAGACCTCGCGCAGCAGTTGTTCCAGATCAGCGAGTTGGTCGGTGGGAATGAGGGAAAAGTCTTGCCGACTGAGTGTTTCGTTAGCGGAGTAGGTGGCGGTTTCGGTTTCTTCGGTATTCTTATTGCCGTGCAGCCACGATTTCAGTGCGTCGAAGGAGGGTTGGTTATTTTTCTGGTATTGTGATTTCTTGCTTTCGTCGTCTTTGATTTTGCTGTCCAATGCGCTTTCCAGTTCCCGCCAGTACTTTTCAAAAAGTACCCCAAACTGCTCCACTTCCTGCACTGAGCGCGTGAGGCTCACCTGCAAAGCCAGCGCAAAAGTGGCGCGGTCATTGGGCGTCACCAGCGACGCGGCCCGCAGGGCCGTAGCTTCCTCCTCCGGCCCGATGCGGAAACCGTGGGCGCGGAGGTAGCGGCAGAAGGCTACGAGGTTGGCGGGGAGATCGGTGTGGCGTTGGAGCAAACAGAGGAGGGGGTTGAGCTTGGACGTTTTAGTTTGATACAAGATTGTCCACGCATCAAACTGGCGTGATTTCATTCTTTTCTGTCATGTTTCTTAATTTGGTTGCCAAACCAAAGGCCTACCAGAATAGAAGGTATGAGACCAAATAGACTGATCCAGAAAAAAGGTGCAACTACGTAAGTCCAATCTATATTTGCCTTTTCATCTACACCATAACTGTTCTGAAAATTTTTTTGAAAAAAGCCTGTCCATCCTGATAAAAAAGCAGTGGTAACGAGTGTAAGAAACCCATATTTGGCACCCACCCAAGTATAATCATTCTTATGTATTAATATTTCAATTCCAGCTTTTTGACCATATAGATGACCAAAAAGGAACATTATAAAAATTCCAATTATTAAATTCAGAGAAAAACTGATGTCATTAAACCAAAAGAAATCTTCAACAAAATTACCATTCCCAAAGGAGAGAGTCACTATTAACTGGGCAGTGACTATACCAATACAAGCAGCTTTCAAGGCTGATGTACTTCCTATAACCTTTGCTTTATTTTCCGTTACCAATTTCTAAATAAATTATTGCACTCCGCTAGTTATGATTTGAAGCTATGAATTAGTCTTTCCATATCTATGCACCAATCCATACGAATAGTTCACACCCCTTCCAACTTCGACACCACCCCCATTTTCTCATACAACTCGCTCAGCGACAACTGCGCCGTGCGGGTGTCTTTCCAGTCTTTGAGGATGACACCCAGGGTTTGTTCGATGATTTCTTTAGGGAGGTGGTCGAAGTGCAGGGCGGCAAGGGCAGTGGCCCAGTCGATGGTTTCGGCTATGCCAGGCGTTTTTTCCAGGCGCAGTTGGCGGAGTTCCTGCATGAAGCGGCAGATCTGCTCCGCCAGTTTCTCGGAAACACCTGGTACCTTGCCCTGGACGATGGCTAATTCCTTTTCGTAATCGGGATAGTCGATCCAGAGGTACAGGCAGCGACGGCGTAATGCTTCCGACAGTTCCCGCACGCGGTTGCCCGTCACGATTACCTGCGGAATGTGCGTGGCTTTGATCGTGCCTATTTCGGGAATCGTAATCTGCCAGTCGGACAGTACTTCCAGTAAAAAGCTCTCGAATTCCTCGTCGGCGCGATCCACTTCGTCGATGAGCAGCACGGGGGCTTTGTGGTGCGTGATCGCTTGCAGCAGCGGCCGCTTCATCAGGAATTTTTCGCCGAAGATTTCTTCTTCCAGCGCCTCGGTTTGCCCATTCGAATTACCCTGCGTCTCCACCATTTTCAGATGCAACAACTGCCGCTGGTAATTCCACTCGTACAGCGCGTGGGAGGCGTCCAGCCCTTCGTAGCATTGCAAGCGAATGAGGTCGGTATCCAACGCCCGCGCCATCACTTTGGCGATTTCCGTCTTCCCCACGCCCGCCGGCCCTTCGATCAGCAGCGGTTTCTTCAATTGCATTGAAAGGTACACCGCCATAGACACCGCCGACTCAGTGATGTAGCCCTGATCCTTTAACAAGGTGGTAATTTGGGAGACGTTCATGGTTTTAATTTTGAATGAGTGATTGAGTGAATGATAGAATAAACGGAGGCGGGCGAAAGCAGTATTCTATCATTCTATCATTCGCTCATTCTATCATTGAAAGAAGCGCTCTACGACAGTACACTTTTGCCAGGTGCAGTCGGTACTCCTCCGAGGCGTAGTGGTCGGCGTTGATGTTTTGGCCTTCGGCGGTAAGGGCAGCGGCAGCCTCCAAATTGGCTTCTGACCAGTCGCCGACGGCTTCCTCCACACCCTTGTCGCGGAAAGGTGCGTCGGCCACGCCTGTGAAGGCGACGCGCGCCGAGCCATCGGGTAGGCGCGCGGCAGCGCAGCCTACCAAGGCGAAGCGGGAGGCAGGTTGGGTGAATTTCTGGTAGGTCATTTTTGTGCCTTGGGCCGGCACGGGAAAACGAATTTCGATCAGAATATCTCCATCCTGCAAAGCCGTGGAGTAAAAGCCCGTGAAGAATTCGGTGGCGGGTACGGTGCGCTTGCCCTTCTTGCTCTGAATCACGATTTCGCCGCCCGCCGCCAGCACCATCGCCGACCAATCGGCCGACGGATCGGCGTGGGCCAGGCTGCCGCCCATCGTGCCTTTGTAGCGGATCATGGGATCGCCAATTACGGCGGCACCTTCGGTCAGCATAGGCAGGTGTTTTTGGATGATTTCCGAATCCATGATTTCGCGGTGCGTGGCCGCGCCGCCGATCACGATTTCGTCACCGTCTTTCCAAATTTTCTTCAAGGAGGCAATGCGGGCAATGTCCACCAGCTTGTCGGGCGCACTAAGTCGCAGTTTCAGGGTGGGAAGCAGGCTGTGGCCACCCGCTAAAATCTTAGTTTCGCCGCCGAGGTGTTCCAGCGCGTCCTCCACCGTTTCGGGCCGGACGTAGTCAAAAGGGTATGAGATCATGGGTTTTTAATGTTAGGTAGTTGGGTATTTAGTTCATAGTTCAGAGTTATACGTTCAACACATTTTGTAACGCATAACTCTGAACTATGAACGTTGAACGCCTTGCATCGCTCGCCACACGCGCTCCCCGGTCAGCGGCATAGGGATGTCTTTTACTTTATGGCCGCCACTCCATAGCGCGTCGATAACAGCGTTGACTACGGCGGGCGTGGAACCGATAGTGCCGGCTTCGCCGGCACCCTTGACACCCAGCGGGTTGTGTGGGCAAGGCGTCTCCTGTCGATCCAACTCGAACATCGGCAGATCGTCGGCGCGGGGCATGGCGTAGTCCATATAGGAGCCGTTGACCAACTGACCGTAGTCGTCGTAAATCGCGCCTTCCAGCAGGGCTTGGCCGATGCCCTGCGCCAGTCCACCGTGAATTTGGCCATCCACGATCATGGGGTTGATGACATTGCCCACATCGTCCACCGCGATGAAGCGATTTAGCTTCACTTTGCCCGTTTCCTTATCTACCTCCACCACCGCGATGTGGCAGCCGAAGGGATAGGTAAAGTTGGCGGGGTCGTAGAAGCTGGCGAAATCCAGGCCCGGTTCCAGGCCCTCGGGATAGACGTGCGGTACGTAGGCCGTAAGTGCTACATCGCCGAAGCTGATGTGCTTGTCGGTACCCTTCACGGTCCATTTTCCTTCGGCGAATTCCAGGTCATCCGCCGCGCATTCCAGCTTGTGGGCGGCGATTTTCGCACCTTTTTCCAACACTTTGTCAATACTCTTCATAATGGCCGAGCCGCCTACCGCCAGACTCCGCGAGCCGTAGGTGCCCATGCCAAAGGCCACCGCGTCGGAGTCGCCGTGAACGATGTCCACGTCTTCCATCGGAATGCCGAACTTCTCCGCCACGATCTGGGCAAAGGTCGTTTCGTGACCCTGTCCGTGGGAGTGCGAGCCGGAATACACGCTCACCTTGCCCGTAGGCTGCACCCGCACCTGCGCCGACTCGTAAAGTCCCGCCCGCGCGCCCAGCGAACCGACTACCGCCGAGGGCGCGATGCCGCAAGCCTCGATGTAGGTCGAGAAACCCACGCCCAGCAACTTACCGTTGTTAGTGGCCTCCTGCTGCATTTTTCTGAATTTCTTGTAATCCAGCATCTTCATGGCCTTGTCTACCACGCCGTGGTAGTTGCCCGAATCGTATTGCAGCGCGACCTGCGTTTGGTAGCCGGGCTGCTCCACGCCGTCGAAGGCGGGGATGAAGTTCTGCTTGCGGAGTTCGATGGGATCTTTGCCCATCTCTAGGGCGGCCAAATCCATGAGCCTTTCCAGCAAATAGGTCGCTTCGGGCCGACCCGCGCCGCGGTAGGCATCCACGGCCACGGTATGGGTGAACACGCCGCAGAGGTCGATGTGGATTTTGGGCGTAGTGTAAAGCCCCTGCAAGAGAGTACCGTGCAGATACGTCGGCACCGCCGGGCCAAAGGTGGACAGGTACGCGCCCAGATTGGCGAAGGTCTTGATCCGCAGGGCCTTGACATTTCCTGCGTCGTCGAAGCCCATTTCAGCCTTGGTCACGTGGTCGCGGCCGTGGGCGTCGAGCATGAATGCTTCCGAGCGCGTTTCAGTCCACTTAATGGGCCGTTTGGTTTGCTGCGAGGCCCAAGTCACGAGCGCTTCTTCGGTATAATGGAAAATCTTGGAACCAAAACCACCGCCCACGTCGGGACCGAGGACGCGCACCTTATGCTCCGGCAAGCCCAGCACGAAGGCACACATCAGCAGCCGAATCAGGTGCGGATTTTGGGTGGAAGTGTAGAGCGTGTATTTGTCGCTCACCTCATCGTAGTGGCCAATGTAAGAACGCGGCTCGATGGCGTTGGGAATCATGCGCTGGTTCACGAATTCCAGCGTCGTAACGTGGGCCGAGGCGTCAATGGCGGCGTTCACCTCAGCGAGCGGACTCCCCAGTTCCCAGTCGAAGGCCAGGTTGCCGGGCGCATCGTCGTGGACGAGCGTGGCGCCCTTTTGGGACGCTTTAAAGGGATCGGTCACGGCTTCCAGATCTTCCCATTCCACCTCCACGGCCTCGGCGGCGTCCACGGCCTGGGCGTAAGTGTCGGCAATGACCACCGCCACCGGGTCGCCGATGTGCTTGGCGGTGCTGCCCGTCGCGATCAGCAGCGGGTGCGGCGGCTCCTTCATGGTGTCGCCGTTCTTGAAATTGACCTGCCAGCCCGTGGGAACGCCCACGATGCCCGTTTCCTTAATGTCGTCGCCCGTGAAAATGGCCACGACGCCCGGCATGGATTCGGCGGCAGAAATGTCGATGCTCGTCACCCGCGCGTGGGCGTAGGGACTGCGAACGAAGGAAGCGTGGGTCATGCCCAGCAGTTTAATATCGTCGGTGTAGCGGCCTTTGCCCGTAATGAAGCGCTTGTCTTCGACCCGCTTCACGGATTGGCCGATGTATTTGTTGCTCATGGGAGGTTAATTTGGAATTAGTGAATGTCGGAATTAGTGAATAAGGGAGGGGGCAATGGCAGAATAAGATCGGAAAAGTTATTCCGACATTCCGACATTCACTCATTCACTAATTGTTTGGCTGCCCACTGCACACTACGCACAATGTTATGGTAGCCCGTGCAGCGGCAGAAATTGCCTTCCAGGCCGTGGCGGATGTCTTCTTCGGATGGGTTGGGGTTTTGTTCGAGCAGATCCACGGCGGCCATGATCATACCCGTGGTGCAGAAGCCGCATTGGAGGCCGTGGCATTCTTTGAAGCCCTGTTGTACGGGATGCAGTTGGCCGTTGGCGAGGCCCTCGATGGTCGTGATTTCGCTGCCATCAGCCTGGACAGCCAGAATCGAGCAGGACTTTACGGCCATGCCGTCGATGTGTACCGTGCAGGAACCGCAGCTACTCGTGTCGCAGCCGATGTGGGTGCCCGTCAGGCTCAGTTGTTCGCGTAAATAGTGCGCCAGCAGCGTGCGCGGCTCCACGTCGTGCGCCTGGGCTTTGCCATTTACAGTTGTGTTGATTTTCATTGTCAGGATAGTTGGAGTTTAGGTGGTTGTTGAAATTTCTTCTTCAAAATTCTCGAAAAACTGTTTGGTCAGCGAATTGGCGACACCGCTCATGACGCGGTTTCCGGTACGGGCCAGCAGGCCCGAGAGCTTGGCTTTGCCGTCGAAGACCAGTTCGGTTTGATTGTCGTCCAGGGGTTTTAAGTCAATAGTCACCGTGGCGTCGGCGTTACCTATTTTGCTGTTTTGCCGTACATTCAGCGTGTACCCCTCGCCCGCGCGTATATCTTGCATGGTCAGGCCGCCGGAAAACGAGCCGTTGACGGGGCCCATCTTGACCTGGGCCACGGCTTTGTATTCGTTTTCGTCGGTTTTTTCCAGCGTCGTAATGCCCGGCACGATGCGGGCCAGGATGTCGGTATCCATGAGCATCGCCCAGATCCGGTCGGGCGGGGCATTGAGCGTGTGTGAGCCGTTCAAGTTCATATAAAAGCCAAGAGCTAGCTAGGTGTCTGTGATCTTCTGAAAATATAAAAGCATCGTTGACACAGCATCTACCAGAGCAGGCTCAATTTATTTATAATTTTAGATAGAAAAAGTAAAAATCTATTACAACTTGAAACTATGAAGAGCCAGTATGATCTGATTGTTATCGGTGCCGGGAGCGGCGGTCTGGGCATGTCGCTGGCGGCTAAAACCATTGGTCTGGATGTGTTACTCATCGAGGAAAACGAAAGCCATGTGGGCGGCGACTGCCTGAATTTCGGTTGCGTACCCAGCAAGGCCGTGATTCATGTCGCGAAGCAGTTTGCCCACGCCCGGCGAGCGGAGGCTTTCGGCCTGAGGTCCGAAGGCAAAGCCGACCTCGAAAAAGTGATGGGTTACGTGCACAACCAGCAGGCCGTGATCCGCGCCCGCGAAAACGCCGACTATCTGCGGCAAGAAAAGGATTTGGAAGTACTCATCGGCCGGGCGCATTTCATGGATAAAGAAACCCTGGAAGTTAACGGCGAGACTTACACCGCCAAGCGCTTTGTGCTGGCTACCGGATCGAGGCCGCGCAAGTTGGACGTGCCGGGTGCGGAGCAAGCCAACCTGTACACCAACGAAACGCTTTTCTACGACCTGAAAAAACTACCTGACCACCTGCTGGTGATCGGTGGCGGGCCGATCGGCTGCGAAATGGCGCAGGCTTTCCGGCGACTGGGGTCGGAAGTCACGATCGTGGACCGGGGCGAGCGGCTCTCTTCTAAGGAACTACCGGAATTTTCCAAAATTCTGGAAAAGCAGTTTGATGAGGAAGGCATCAAAGTCATGCACGGGGCAGAAGTCGTGGCGTTTTCCTCACCCAACGAAGCCGGGATTTCTATTGATAAAAAATCAAAGACGAAACTCAAATTCGACGCCGCGCTGGTGGCGATTGGCCGCGTGGTCAATACCGAAGGCATTGGCCTGGAAAAGGCAGGCATCAAGGTAGAGAAAGGTAAGATCGTCATCGACGATTACCTCCAAACAACCAATCCGCGCGTGTTTACGGCGGGCGACTCCACGGGCCTGTACTACTTCTCGCACGGTGCCGAGAAGCACGTCCGGCAGTTGATGCGGAATTTTTTTGTGCCTTTTTCTAAGAAAAAACACGCCTTCGCCGGCCTTTCCTGGGTTACCTTCACTGAACCCGAGATAGCCACCTTCGGCCGCTCGGAAGATGACCTGAAAGAGGCAGGGGTGAACTTCAGGAAAATAGACCAGAGTTTCGAGGACGACGACCGCGCCATCACGGACGACTATCGCTACGGCCGACTGGTACTTTACGTCAGCCCCAAAAGCTGGTTTTTTGGCAAAAGTACCCTCCTCGGCGGCAGTATGATCGCGCCCAAAGCCGGAGAAATGGTGCAGGAGCTGTTCACGGCGCAGTTGGCGGGGCTGAATACCAACGTGCTTTTTAACAAAGTCTACGCTTACCCCGTGTCGTCCCGCATCAACCAAAAAGCCACGAACTCGATCAGGACGGGTGATTTAACGCCGTTTCTGAAAAAGTTATTGGGTTTTTTGTACCGGTTGTGAACAGCAACCCTATTGCACCACTTACCTTTTGCCCGACCACCGTATCAATGAGCCTGAGAGACAGCGCTGCGCCAGCGACTCATTTGTAATTTCGAAGACAAGGCGGTCGTTTTCGACACAGTTGGTTTCATTTCTCGATCGACAATCAGCCAAACCAATTCAGCCATGACAAAAGCCGGATTCAGCTACTTACTCATTCTCTTCGTCTTGCTGGGATGCAAGAAAGAAGAAACGCCTCCCACTTATTTGGAGCGAAATGGCCTCTACGAGTTCAGGATCGAGGGTGTTCCCCAGGAGAACATCGACACCAAACAGAACGGAACGATTAGGGTGCAGCTCCCGGCTGATTACCAGGGCGGCAATCGAATCAAAGTATTCTTCCGCGATTGGGAGAAAACGCTGGCTAAACCCCAGGCAATAGAAGACGGCTGGAAAGGCAACGAGATTATCTACGAAGGTCGGCAAGTACACCTCGGTGATCGCTGGATAAATTTAGGAGACCAGATCATTGAAGTGATTCCGGCCAAGCCGTTAGAAATCCTGACTAAGGGAGAGCCGTACCTCTACACGCCCTCCGGAGCTAAAAATTACGTCACTCTATCGGTCAAAAACTGGGGGACTATTGGAAGAGCAACGCCGAGTGACTCGCTCCCTTTTCGGTTGCTGGATAAGAAGACGGGGAAAGTAGTTCACCGGGAAGAAGTAAGCCTAAGGCCGCCCGCGCAAGACGGAGCGCCTACCCTGGTGGATGTCGAACTCCCCACGTTTCTGGATGCGGGCGATTACGAGTTCGTCCTCATTCGGCGCGGTGAAGCGTATGTTGGGCCGGATGTTTTTCGGGTGATTTACGGAGAGCCAGCTCTGGCAATAAACGGGAGTGCTTTAATCCTAAATGGCGATAATCGGGTGGCAAACTTCTATGGCCAAAATTTCCTTCCGGATCACAATTACCAGCTAGTACTGAGCAATGATTTTAGCCCGCCACAAAAATTCGCGCTTATCCCCAAAAACCCGGTAACCCTGACAGCTTCCCTGCCAGTAGAACTGCCCAAAGGCAACTACCTGACAGAAATCTATATCGACGGAAAGCTGTCAAATGAAACAGGCATTTTTGGCATCGACAACCTACTCATCGTACAGGATGCGCCAGACTTGTCTCGTTTATACTCCCTCAGTGACAGCTCGCAGAGCTACACGGTAAATCGTTTGGGTTATCTCAGGCCAACCGCTACATTCAAAAGGGGGCAGCGAATTATTGCGATCACACTCACAGACAATGTCAATTCCTGGGACTACGTGAAGCTCATCCTGACGGAGGTCAATACCAGAAAAGAGGTGATATTGGACAACGGGGGAGAACTCGCGGGCGGACTGTTGTTTTTCCGGCCCTTATTTAAAATTCCTTCGGATATCCCACCGGGCCGTTACGAGGTGAAATACAGCACGAAGAACAACGAGGGCAAGATAGTGACGAGCGTGCGGTATCACCGTGCCATCATGATCGAGTAGGTGAATGCTGCTTTCAGCTACGGCGCTCAGAAGGTTTATTTTGAAGCGTGAAAACATTTGGGTCAAGTGTGTAAAACACGGGTTGTCCAGAAGAATAACCGTACGCGATGGCGGCGGAATATCCCTTGGCAACGTGAAAGCTATCAGTTATCCACTTTCCGGCCGCCGCAAATCGGGCATTCCCCAATTCGTGAAGTCCAGTCAGGGACGGAATTTGGGAGAAAGTTTCATCGATACCGCTACCGATTGCCTTTACAAATGCTTCTTTCCTGGTCCATAATTCATAAAAACGGTTGGGTGCATTTCCATCAGCTTCGATGTACTGTCGCTCTTGAGTACTGAAGCTGGTGGGAATCACGTCTTCAAAACCAAAGTCAGGTTTTATTTCCTCGACATCGACCCCTACGCTGGACTTGCCAACAGACAGCAGAATCCAGTCGCCCGAATGCGTGGCATTGAGGTGCCACTCAGGATTATCCGGTAATTCAGGTTTGTTCCTTGCCCCCTTTGTCAGACGAATGGCTAACGGGTCTTGATTGGTGTATTTTCCAACCAGAATTCTCAAAAGGCTTCTGGTACAAAGCGAACGCAAGCGGTCACCACTTCGATGGTATCGTTCTCCCCGCATGATTTCGTTGGGATGAAGCAGTGCGGGCCAATCCAGTTGCAGAGTTGTGGCTTCTGCGAGGAAAAATCTAAATACCGCTACCTCATCCTGGTAGGGGCAATTCGTCCAATCCAGCCATTCAGCACGCTCGTAGTCTTTGCACAGAACTGAACCAGCACTAGGTTTTTTATCTACATCTTGGCTGGAAGCTTTCATGGAAAAATAAGGTTTTACTTCTCGACACTTTCGTCTAGGGCCCTTTGTATGATTTGAGCAGTTTCTTGGTCGTTGGACGCGTCGAACATTGTGGCGTGATCGCCGGGCATCTCATAAATCGTCACCCCTTTGAGTGCGTATTTTCTCCAGCCCAAAAAGACAAAATCAACGACAAAGTAAGGGCGTTTTTTGGCTCGAAATAAGGTAACGTGACCGTCAAAAGGTTTGATGCTGTAGTTTCGGTACGCGTCTACGACTTTTGCCTTGATGAGGGACAAGTCTCCCAATTCGTCATTCGACTCCGGTTCCTTGGCTATGCCCATGACTTTCTTCAAATCATTGACTTTTCTCAAAAAAAAGCCTTTCTGATAAGCAGTCGTCTGCGCGGGATCACTAATGAATGAACGAATCAACCAAAGCAATTTGGGGAACTGACGCCGAATGCGCTTGAAAACATTATTGGCGTCGAACGCATTGGGAAGCACGATTTCCGCATCAGTGTCTAACATCCCTATCAGCCGAACGTCCTTTTTCATGGCAATGAGAATACGGGCCATTTCTACGACGATGTACCCCCCGAACGAATAACCAGCCAGCGCATAAGGTCCCGCCGGATTGTGTTCAAGCAGTTCGCTGACGTAGAAAGCCGCCATCTCTTCCACCCGGTCCAGTAGCTCATCTTCGGCATCGAGCCCACGGCCCTGGAAACCATAGACCGGCTGATCCGGATCCATTTTATTGGATACGCCGTTGAAATTCATCAGATTCAAGCCATCGCCGTGGACGAAGTAAATCGGCATCTTGGTGCCTGTCGGGTTTATGGGCACCAGCGATTTCCAAGTGGTGGGTTTCTTGTCAGTCTGCAGCAAGGCGGCTAATTTGTGAACAGTCGGATATTCGAAGAGAGTGGAAAGCGGAAGCCGTTTTCCGGTTTCTTTTTCGATTCGGGCCATGATCTGCACGGCAATCAGCGAGTGTCCACCCAGCTCGAAAAAGTCGTCATGGTCGTCGATCGCTTCGAGCTCGAAGTACCTCCGACCAGATAGCCGCCACCAAGTCCTCCTCTCTGGTTCGTGGCTGAGCGACCGCCGGATCCGTCGCCCGACTTTCATTTTCCGGTATGGGAAGCGCCTTCCGGTCGATTTTGCCATTGGGCGTTAGCGGCAGTTGGGACAATGCCACGAACTCGGTCGGCACCATGTATTCGGGCAACAGGTCTTTCACCCACTGTTTCCACCGCCGTACCTGCTCTCTCGACGCGGTGGGAAGGGGCTTGTAAGGATTGCGGGCGAATGATTCGATGGCCGCTTCCCGAATCGTCATTCCCAGCGGTGGCTCCGGTATACAGTTTGGCAGCGACTTAGGAATAAGTACCACCTCGAAAAGATTATCCAAACCATCGGATACCCAACGATTGAATACCCGATAGCCGAGCGATTCCCCCAACTGCCAAAACAGATTAGGGTCGATGCCGACGGAAGAATCTGCCAATTGTTCTTTTATAACCCCAATCGTCGTTTCGCCACCTGGTTGGGTCATTGATTGTTTTAGGGCAAAATCCGGGGCGGTCCGTGCGTTGAAAAGGTTATTCACCCGAACCACCGCCCGGGGATTTGCCCGGAGATCCTGCTCCACGGCAGCCGGCGAAACGCCCCGCCCATCGATTTCGATTGCAGCGGCCACTGTTGGGGGCGGATCACCGACGTAGAGCCAGACATCGTAGTGATATTTGGTCGTTTCATTCAGGTGCTTCCCCCGCCGCAATTGAATGTCGACGGCCGAAATGCCAGGGATAAGATGCGGCAGCGCGTAGAAGAACGCCGGGTCGGCCAGGAATTCGTCCTCCATCAGAACCCGCCGATCGACCGTCTGCCGAAATTGTGCCAGCGTCTTTTCGCCGGACGAACGCTGCAATTGATCGTAGGCGTGGTGCATCCAGAGCGTATGCTTGGCCTGCATGTCGCCAATAAAAATGCAACCTCCCGCCGCTGTGACTTCTACGGCATTTCTGATAACATCGATACAATAAGCGGTGTCGGGAAAGTACTGGGCGACGCTATGGATCAGTACCAGGTCAACCCTTGATGAACCCAAAATGGAAAAGTCGTCGGCCATGCCGTTTTGGACCCGTACGTGTCGGAATGCGTCGGCTTGTCCTCCGATTTTTTCGGTCAGTTTATCAATAGCGGTCTGCGAGTAGTCGGTGGCGACGTATTGCTTTACGTCAGGGGCCAGCGCAAACAGCAACTGACCCGCCCCACAGCCAACCTCCATAATACGCTGCGCTTTCAGGGCCTTGATGCGTTCGATCGACTGCCCCAGCCATTCGTCGGCCTGTTGCCGAATGTCCTTCCGATCGCTGAGCTGTTCGACAATCGCCAGGTCAAGGTTCTGATCTTCCAACGACAAGTTCTGTTCACGCTGAACGCCCATATTGTAGATGTTATTCCAGCGTTCGCGCCACTCTGGCGCTTTGTTCCCATTGTGGGTAGTGTCTGGCACCACATACGCGACCAACTGCGGATTGCCGGGCCGATCCTCGCGGGCCACCACCACGGCATCCCCGATGTCGTTATTCTGTAGTATAGCGTGGGCGACCTCCCCCAATTCGATGCGGTACCCCCTGATCTTGACCTGCTGATCCATTCGGCCCAGACAATGAATCTCGCCGTTGGGCGTCCATTTGCCCAAGTCACCGGTGCGGTACAGCAGCCCATCGCCAAACGGGTTTTTTACAAACTTTTCCGCGTTCAGTTCGGGTCGGTTGTGGTACCCGCGCGCCACACCCCGCCCGGCAATGGTGATTTCGCCCACCGACCCAATGCCCAACTGCTTTCCGGCCTCATCCAGAATGTGCACCTGAGTGTTTTGAATGGGTCGGCCGATGGTAATGAGGCTATCAGTCGGAAGGATCTGTTTGCCGGTTGAGTAAATGGTCGTTTCCGTGGGGCCGTACATGTTCCACAGCGAGGCACAACGCGCCGCCAGCTTCTCGGCCAGATCTTTCGCCAAAGCTTCCCCGCAGCACAGTACTTTCAGCGGCAGGGGCGTTTCCCAACCCGCCCCTAGCATCATTTTGTAAGTAGCGGGCGTGGCCTGAATAAGCGAGATTTGCTCATTTTGAACGGCCTCCAGCAGCAGACGGCCATCGCGGGTTGTTTCGGCATCGGCCAGTACGAGCGTTGCGCCAACCAGCAGCGGCAGAAACAGTTCCAAGCCAGCAATGTCGAACGAAATCGTGGTGACCGCCAGCAGGCGGTCGTCCGGCGTGATTCCCGGCCAGTCGATCATGCTGGTGAGCAAATTGACCAGATTGCGATGCTCGATCAAAACCCCTTTCGGCTTACCCGTCGAGCCGGAAGTGTACAAGATGTAAGCTACATCGTTGCCTCCGGTCGAGGAGTTCGGCTCGCTGGTGGGCAACCCGGATGATTCGGCCAATGCCTTTTCCACTTCCACTTCGATTACGGGAACATCCAGCCGACCCGCATATTTTTGCGACGTAATGACCATCCGGGCCGATGAATCGGTCAGCATGAAAGTAAGCCGGTCGTGGGGGTAGGCGGGGTCAAGGGGGAGGTATGCTGCCCCGGCTTTCAGAATGGCGAGCAGCGAGATTAGCATTTCGGGCGAGCGGTCGAGGGCCACCCCGACGATGTCGCCTTTTTGGAGGCCTTTCTCCGCCAGGTACGCAGCCAACTGGTTGGCTGTTTCGTGCAAACGCTGGTACGTCAGCTTCTGCTGCTGAAATTCGAGGGCAATTTTTTCCGGGAACCGGGCGGCGGTTTGGGCCAGTAGCTGGTGAAGGGGCTGTTGTTCCGAGGCGGGCGTCGATTTTTCCTCAACTGGCGTTTTTCCTTGAACTGGCACATTCACGGCGTTATCAGGCACAGCCCAGTGTAGGGCACCGACCTGCGTCGCTGGATTTGCTGTGACTTCACGGAGCAGCTTTTCAAAGCCAGCCATCATCGCCTGAATGGTTTCGGGTTTGAATAATTGCGTGTTGTACGACCATTCCAGCGTCATCGACTCCTCAGAACCAGACGCGTTGAGGAATAACTCGAAATTTTCGTAAGCCCGTGGATTACTCAGCAGTTGGTAAGTCAATCCATGGAAATCCACGCCGTCGGCCAGGCCCATGTCGACGTTGAAAATTACCGGCACCAGCGGTATCCGCGATGGGTCGCGGGCGATGGCCAGTTTTTTTAACAGACTGCCAAAGGTCAGTCGCTGGTGGTCGTAGGCGTCCATCAGCTCGGTTTTGCGCTGCTTAAGAAAATCGATAAGCCGTGCTCCTTCCGACAGGTGCGAACGCAGGGGCAGCAGATTGACGCAGTGCCCGACGAGCCGGTAGTTGCCCGTTACGGACTGCCCGGCGGCCGGTAATCCAAAACTGATGGTCTGCTGGCCGGTCAATCGGTGCAGCCAGGCGTCAAAAACCGTGACCAGCACCGTGTTGAAACTGCATCCGGCTTCGCGGCCCAGCTTTTTCAGGGCGGTTACCAACGTTTTGTCCAGCTCGAAATCCAACCGATGACTTTTGTAGGTGCGAACCTTGGGTCGGGGAAAATCAGTCGGCACGTCGACCACCGGAATGCCTTCCTGGTACTGGTCGAGCCAGAACTTTTGAATCGTTGCGTATTCCGGACTGCTTTCGAATAAGGCCTGCGCTTCGGCAAATTCTTTAAACAGAACCGGTTCAGGAAGCGCTACGAATTGGTTCTTGACGTTGGCCGAATATAACGCGCTCAAATCCTGCATGATGATCCCCATCGACCAGCCGTCGCAGACGATGTGGTGGGCGGTGAGCACCAGGTACGAATCGTCCGCCGAAATCGTCAACAAAGCGGCCCTGAACAAAGGCCCGTGCAACAGATCGAAGCAGTATTCGGCCTCCTGCCGAAGGAAATCGGCTACGGCCTGAACCTGTTCCGCAGAATTTTTTTCTGTATAATCTTCGAACTGCACCCGAACAGGCAAGTCCTGAAAGATAATCATCCGCTGGCCATCGGCGCTGAAAGCGGAACGCAGCGACTCGTGGCGCTTCATGAGCTTCCGTACGGATTCTTCCAGAGCCGACCGCTCGGGAACGCCCCGAAAGCGTAACGAAACCGACTCATTATAAGCCCGGTTGGCATCGTCGCCCCCTAATGCGCAGGCCGTCCATATTTCCATCTGCGGCTCGGTAGTCAGCGTTAGCCGACCTATCTCGGGACCGTCAAATGGATTGAATTCTACCGTAGTGGTGCTATCGGGTAAAATGGCGTCGACCATGGGAGTCTATTTTGTTTCGATTTGCAAATATTTTCCGGGCGTGTCCGGGTCAGCCAGAAACCAGCCCGGATTTCCCGCCCGATCCCGGCCCAGCCTGGCCCCCGGAGCGGGTGGCTGGTTCAATTTATCCGCCACTGCGGGGTCAGCCTCAAAAAAACCAGCTTCGACCATTTGTGCGACGCTTTCTTGGAAGAGTTGGATCACCTGGTCGATTTCAGCGTCCGTTATGGCCTCGGTGATAAAGCAGGGAAAGCCGTCCCAGATGTGAATGCCTTTCTCCCGCATCAGGGTAAATAACAGCTCACTGTAAGGAATTTCCCGATGAAACTTAATTCGCCAGAGTGAGCTAAACTGAGCCACCGAGATGGGCAATTGCCGCCGCCCCAACTCGGCATTGAGCGCATCGGCGAGCCGTTCGGCTTTGGCATCCAGGCTACACTGCAACTGCGGGCCCTGCTGTTTGAGGTGTAGCAGTGAAGCTTGGGAAGCAGCCAGTGCCAAAGGATGACGCACGAACGTTCCGGCGAAATACGTGACGCCAACTTCCGGAAACGACGCATCGCCATATTCCCAGAAGCCGCCGTCGAGCGCATCCATAAACTGTTTCTTGCCAGCAATGACCCCAATGGACAACCCTCCGCCCACCACTTTTCCGTACGCGGCCAAATCGGCCTGAATGCCGAACAAGCCCTGTGCTCCCGCCGGATGCATCCTGAATCCGGTGATGACTTCGTCGAAAATGAGGACGATTCCAGAGGCCTCGGTTAGGGTACGAACTTCTTTCAAAAATTCAACGGGCTGGAACTCCGGGCGGCGACTCTGCACGGGTTCTACCAGCACGGCGGCGATTTCCTCCGCCCGTTCGCGGATAATTTCCAGGCTTTCGGGGGTGCCGTAATCCAGGATGAGCATGTTCTGCACGGATTGAGGCATGATACCCGGTGCCGCCGGAAACGACTTCAATTTCTTGCTTCCCCGAACGATCACTTCATCGATGATTCCGTGGTACGATCCGGTGAAGGCCACGATCAACGAGCGGCCCGTTACCGTGCGGGCGATGCGCATGGCACCCAGTACCGCTTCCGATCCGGTGTTGCACAGCGCGGCCCGATCGGAGTGAGTCATATCACAAACCAACTTACAAACCTCCCCCGCCAATTGGTGTTGGGGGCCGACTTCGAAGCCATCGTCCACCTGCTTATGCAGGGCTTCTTTGATGAAATCGGGCTGATAGCCAAACATATTGGAGCCGAAGCCATTCAACATGTCGATGTATTCGTTCTCGTCGATGTCCCATAACCTGCTACCCTTCGAGCGATTGACCACAATGGGATATACCAGCTCTTTCGTCAGTGGCTTAAAGCCCGACACCACGCGGGGATCAGCCATGTGGGGGCGGTGCTGGCCCGTATAGGATTTGCTACCTGCTGTCTTTTGCGTATAGCTTTCGGTCAACTTTTGCAGAAAAGCCTGCTGTGGAGCAGTCAGTTCGGTTTCCTGCCGTTCGATTCGCGCCGCCGCACCGAATGGCTTTTTGATTTCTACCGCTTCTTCAGCCGTCAGGTCGGATGTCTCGACGACCGAAGGAGCGGCTGAGAGGCCGTTCGATGGTTGCTTTCCATTGACGCGATGATGAGCCGAACTGGTTGTATCAGGGACGGGGACTGGCGGGGCGATGCTACTTCCCTGTAGCAAAGCAACCTGCTGCGATAGTAGCTGTAATTGTTGTGCGATCAACCCAATGGCTGGATTGACTTCTCCCTGATTCGTAGCGCAGTCGATGGGTAAGTTCGATCCTATTGCCGTTGCAGGAGCAGGTGGCGCGGGCCGATAGGCTCCGGCGGGCAAATGCTGGTCGAGATAATCCACCAGCAGTTCGGGCGAGGCGTATTCCTCGTTCAACTGCCGGAAGGTCAGGGGCAGACTGAATTCTTTTTTCAGCATGATGGCTATCTGCGTCAGCAGTAGCGAATCCAGCCCCAGTTCGATAAAGGTCTGATCGGGCGCTGCGTCCGCCAGCTCGAAGCCCGAAGCGTCCTCCACGATCGCTTTGACTTTTGCCAGTAAAATATCTTTTCTCATTACTATCGATTCTTCGCTGAGGGGTGCTATCTCGCTGCTTGGGGGTACCACAGGCACGGGATAAGTTACGGGCGTGCCAGGTAATAAACTAATTGCCGGTGGCAGTATTGGGTCGACCCAGCATCGTTTTTTGTCGAACGCATAGGTGGGAAGTACCCGTTTGCATCGCTTCTGACCCGCATAGAATTTATGCCAGTCCGGCTCGACGCCATGAAGCCACAGTTGCCCGAGTGTCTCCATCAACGCACGGTAATCGGACGAATCCGCCTTGGGTGGTTTCAAGCTGCTCAAAGCCGTCATCTTACGCGAACCCGCCTGCTGCCGAGCCATGGTGGCCAGTGCTCGTCCGGGACCCGCTTCCAGAAGAACCGACTGTTTAGACTCAAGCAGGGTTTCGAGCGCGTCGGCGAAGCGCACGGTGTGCCGTAGATGATTGGCCCAGTACCCCGGATCCGTTGCTTCAGCATCGGTAAGGTGCGTGCCCGTCACGGTCGAAACGATGGGGCGTTTTGGCGGTTGCATCGTTACGCTTTTCACCAGTGCCGTAAACTGCGGCACGATGGCATCCATCATGGACGAGTGAAAGGCGTGGCTTGTCGACAGCAACCGGTTGGGTACCTCCTGCGATTTCAGTTGCTCGGCAAAAGCAGCCACTTCATCATCGGAGCCAGCTACTACGCACAACCGCGCCGTGTTGACCGCCGCCATCGACAGGATTTCGGGCAATATAGCCTGCAACGCATCGGCTTCCATCCGAACCGACAGCATACTACCCTGCGGCAATTCGCTCACCATCCGACCCCGACCTGTGACCAATTTCAAGGCATCGGGTAGTGAGAAAACCCCAGCGAGATGCGCCGCGACAAACTCTCCGATACTGTGCCCGCACAGGACGGTGGGCTCGATGCCCCAGCTCATCCACAAACGCGCCAGCGCGTATTCGGTCACAAACAGGGCTGGTTGGGTATAACGCGTATCCGTCAAGCGGGCTTCCGCCTCGGCATCGGGTCTGGCCGGGTATAGTATTTCCCGTATATCGACCTCGAGTTCATTTTTCAATAATTCGCCGCATTCATCGACCGCCTGCCGGTACACCGCTTCATTTTCGTAAAGTTCCCGCCCCATGTCGAGATACTGTGACCCCTGTCCTGGGAATAGGAATGCCAATGCCCCGGGGTGCTGCATCAAGGTATCAGCAGTTGGATTAGCTAGGTTTTCTAGAACCCCTGGCACGCCGGATGCCACCACGAACTGCCTATGTTGGAAACTCGGACGAGTCGTTTGCAGCGTGTAGGCTACATCGGCCAGAGGTTCGTCCGGGTGTTGTTGGAGATGGTCAGCCAGTTGTTCGGCGTAAGCCTTCGCACTCTCCGCCGACTTAGCCGACCACGTCAGCAGTTGCAGGGGCCGGCTGCCGTCGGATTCCTCCGGTGCGTTCACCGCTTCCTCTAATATTACGTGGACATTGGTACCCCCCACGCCGAAGGAACTTACCCCGGCCCGGCGTAGCCCTTCCGACTCCCAGTCGGTCAGTTCAGTTGGAACAAAAAATGGGCTGCTCGCAAAGTCGATGTTTGGATTGGGACGCTCAAAGCCCAGCGAAGGTGGAATCTGCTTATGGTATAAAGCCAGGGTGGCTTTGATAAAGCCCGCCACGCCCGCCGCCTGGGTCAGGTGGCCCATATTGCTTTTGATGGAGCCAATCGGGCAGTACTGGTGGCGCGATTGCGGACCAAAAGCCAGCATTAGACCTTCCAGCTCTATGGGGTCGCCCAAGGGTGTGGCCGTTCCGTGCGCTTCCAGGTAGCCGATCGTGGCTGGGTCGATCTGGGCTTCGTCGAGCGCCATCCGTATGGCAGCGGCCTGGCCTTCGGTACTGGGGGCCGTAAAACTTCCCTTGCCCCCGCCGTCGTTGTTTACACCTACGCCCTTGATCACGGCGTAAATCCGGTCGCCGTCCCGCTGGGCGGCTTCCCGGTTTTTGAGTAAAACTACGCCCGCCCCATCGCTAAAAACGGTTCCGGTACCCTCGGCGTCGAACGACTTGGTGTGGCCGTCGCGGCTAAACATAGCCCCTTCCTGGTACAAATGACCGCTGTTGACTGGAGCCGTTACGCTGGCTCCTCCGGCCAGCGCCAGGTCACACTGGCCTTTGCGAATACTTTCGACGGCTTGCGTAATGGCGAGCAGTGAGGTGGAACAGGCGGAATAAACGCTCACCGCCGGGCCTCTCAGATCCAATTGATAGGCCGTCCGGGAAGCGATATAATCCTTTTCGTTGACGGTCATGGCCTGGAACGCTCCGATCTGGCTGACTACGGCTTGGTTCGGCAGGACGTTGTTGAGGTAGTAGGTATTGTTGCCACATCCCGCATAGACCCCAATTCGACCGGGGTAGCGTTGGGGTAAGTACCCTGTTTGCTCCAGTGCTTCCCAGGCGATTTCAAGAAAGACCCGCTGCTGGGGGTCCATCACTTCGGCCAGTTTTGGCGTCAGGCCGAAAAAAGCCGCATCGAATTCCTGGATACCCTCGATTACGCCGCGCGCCTTTACGTACGAGGCATCGCGTTTGGTGGCGTCCGAAACAGAGGTGTCCAGTTCATCTTCGTTAAAAAACCGGATAGTTTCCTGCTTTTCTTTCAATACTTCCCAAAGTTCGGCAATCGTGTTAGCACCAGGAAAACGCCCCGCCATCCCAATCACGGCTACGTCAGCGAAATTGTTCGTGGGTGGTGTCTGATGGAATTCGGCTGGCAGAGGCGTCACTGGCTCAGATTCTAAGACTGTGACGATTCCCGCGATGGTAGGATGCTGGTAAAGCTTGGTAATCGGCAACGTGCACCCGAGCTGATTCTTCAAGGCGGCAATCGTTTTTTGGGCCAAGAGTGAATTCCCCCCTAATTCAAAAAAATTATCATCCAGCCCAACCCGTTCTATGCCCAAAATATTCCCCCACAAGGCAGCCACCTGCTTTTCCGGTTCTGAAATCGGCTCGCGGTACAGCGCCCCAAGGGCGGGACGCTCATTACCGGGTTTGGGCAGTTGTTTCCTGTCGATTTTACCGCTCACCGTGCGGGGGAAATCCTCCATCCGGATAAAATGCGAGGGTACCATGAAGTCGGGTAATTGCTTTTCGACTCCCTTCCGCAACGTGTCCGCGTCGTGCGCATCGGTCGTGACTACGTACGCGACGAGTTGCTTCTGCCCCGGTACAGCTTCCCAAACCACTACGACGGCCTGCCGAACGCCCGGCTGACTGCTCAGGGCCACTTCGATTTCCCCCAGCTCGACTCGATTCCCCCTGATCTTTACCTGATTATCTTTTCGCCCCCGAAACTCGATCGTGCCGTCGGGCAGATAGCGGCCCAAATCACCCGTTCGGTAGAGGGTTACCGGGCCCTTTTGCGGATGGGTCCAGGATACGAACGCTTCGGCAGTCAACTCGGGACGATTGAGGTAACCGCTTGCCAAACAAACGCCGCTCAGCCCAATTTGCCCCACTTCCCCGGCGGGAACCACTTGGTCGGCCTCATCAAGAATCAATACGTCAGCCCCCGCAATGGGCTGACCGATCGTGGGTACCTGCGGCCAGTTCTGCGCATCGCCCTGTAATTTTAGCGTCGTTACCCAGATACTGGCCTCCGTCGGTCCATAGACATTTACGAGGGTGCATTCGGGTCGGGCGGCGAAGAACCGGGCGATCTGAGGCGTTATTTTCAGGAGTTCACCACCCGTAATAATTTCCTGAAGGTCGTCCGTGATGTCTGGCGCTTCGTCAGCCGCTTCGGCCAGATATTGCAGCACGACATAGGGTAGGAAAACCCGGTGAATACGGTTTTGGCGGATATAATCCAGTAGTCGCCCCGCGTCCAGCCGGATGCTATCATCGATCAGGTGAATGGTGCCGCCCGTGATAAGAGGCACGAATATTTCCTGAAACGAGGCGTCGAAACTCAGGTGGCAAAACTGAAGCGTCTGCATCCCCGGCTTGGCAACGGCGTTGCGCTGCTGCCATTCCAACAAATTAAGGAGTCCGGCCTGACTCAGGCATACCCCTTTGGGCTTACCCGTCGAGCCAGAGGTGTAAAGGATACAAGCCGTGGTGCTACGGCGAGGAACGGGCAGTGGCTCGAAAACGTGGTTCACATCAGCCCTAATCACGGTCAGTCCCAAATCCGCAAAGCGCGCTTCGTCAGCGGCATTCGTCAAGCATACCTTGACCCTGGAATCATCAAGAATCTGCTCCAGCCGTAGGGTGGGATAAGTCGGATCGAGGGGGAGGTACGCCTTTCCAGCTTTGAGAACAGCCAAAACACTCACAACCATTTCTATACCGCGCGTGGTACTTACCCCAACTATATCTTCCTGGGAGAACTGGTGCAGAATGACTTGGGTAAGTGCGTTGGCTCGCTTACTGAGTGCGCTATACGTCAGTGTTTCTGCTTCATGAATAACGGCAGTCTGGTCGGCGTACGAATGTGCCGTCTCCTCTACCAATTCATAGATCAGCGTAGAATGGACTTCCATAGGCCGTAAATTTAAAACTTATTTCACGGAAATCATTTCCGGCCGATTAAGGGGGCGGGGAGCCTGCTAGTTCTTGTACGTGCAAAGCGCATTATCCGCCTTCACGTAGTACGACTTAAAGTTGGTGGCCTTCGGATCCACGCAGCCCTTCAAGTTCATCAGCTCTACTTTGCGGAATTCCACCGGGTGGCTTTCGCTTTGCAGCGAGATGGAGCCTTCGCTGAGCAGCTTGCCGTCGGGTTTCTGGGCCGGATCGAAGCCACTGACCACACCGCCGCCAATTTGCGGTTGGGCGTATTCCAGCACCTGCTCGCCGTTTACGAAGTGTTGGATCAGCGAATCGCCCAATACCAGCACCTCGGCCCGTACCCACTGGTCGCCGTTGTAAGTTTTGGAGGTAGAGTTGATGCAGTGCCGGGTGTCGAACTTTCCGTCGTACACCACATTGGTGCCAGGCGTGCAGAGATTACATGTCGGCCGTTCGCCCTTATCCAGCCCGCCCAGCAGTTGCACCTCGATCGAAATGGGGAAATCCTGGTCTTTGCCCATCGAGGCGGCCGACTGCCCGTGCACCATGATACCGCTGTTGCGCGTAGCCCAGCCCTCGCCGCCGGGCGGTTGCACCCCCACAAAGCGATACTCTACCGCAATGCGGTAGTAGGAAAAATTATTTTTGTAAAAAAGGTGACCGTAGCGCTGCTTGAAGTTGTCGTAAGCATCGTAGCGGGTCACGATCTTGCCGTCTTCGATGCGGAAGGTGTTGCCGAAGTTATCGTTGAGGTCGTAGCCTTTGATTTTGAGATCCCAGCCCTTGAGGTCTTTGCCGTTGAATAGTTGCTGCCAGTCTGGCTGATTGGGGGCGGTGGACTTGGAGGTTCTGGGAGTAGCGCAAGCGCACAGCAGCAATAGCAGGGCAAAGGGTAATATTTTCATGGCGGAAAATGAGGGGAAGACTGAAATGGAATGAGGAGTAAAGAAAGTGCTTTTTGAGTTAGCGGGTCTATTTTTCTAGGCGAAAGCCTGTGGGTAAAGCTTGCGTTGTTCCTCAATCATTGCATCGGAAGCCAGAATTCCCGCCCAAAAAATCATCCAGCCCAACCAGCAACTCAACGGCAGCAACAGAAGCCATGCACTTCCGATATTCCCATTAGCATGAATTTGGCCGATCAACAGGAAATAGACATTGTAAAAATTTAGACCCGAACCCAAATAAACGTAACGGCTGTATTGGAAAGAAGTAAGCTTGTATTCTTTTAGGGGAAATCTTTCTTTTAACCGAAAATACACCATAAAATAACCCACCACAGCGAGCAATGCATTGCCAATTACGAAGATATCCAGATCTAGAGAATCAAAGACAATGTACAGGAATAGGGCTAAAATCAATGAGCCCACGATCAACGGAAGTCTGAATAATTCCTTGGTTTTCTCCCACCAAAGCTTCCGGTTACGCCGTTCGACCGATAAAGCCTTTTTCTCTACCACATCCAGAAACCCAAATATCCCGAATCCACTATATACCTGCTGCAAAGCGGACTCAAAAGTAATTTCGGGCGTCTCCCCCATCCGTTGCTCCACTTCGCTGGCGAGGTGATCCACGAGTTCGACCTGCACGTCGTAGAAGTCGACGTACTTGCTTTTTACGAAGGCGAAAAGGATGTCGATCTGTTCGTCGGTGAGGGGCGTTGGGATGGGCATGGCGGTACTTGTTGTTTAGTTGTTTAGGCGTTTAGGCGTTTAGGCGTTTAGTGACTTGCGTTGACCCACTCCGGCGTATCGGTTGGCCTTTAACCCAAGGCTATCTTCGGCCCCAGCAATATCCGCATATGTTCGATGAAAGCTTCCAATTCGGCCAGGCGGTCGACGGTTTCGGCTTGGCCCCTGGGCGTGATGGTGTAGTACTTGCGGAGGCGGTTGCCGGCGGAAACTACTTCCACGGTGAGCAGACCGTCGGCCTCCAGCTTATGCAGGGCGGGATAGAGGGCGCCCTCGTTGAGGGTGACTTCGTTGGCGGTCATTTCCTTTACTTTCTGCGTCATTTCGTAGCCATACATCCGGCCGTTTTCTTCCAGAAGTTTCAGGATGATGGTCGTCAGGCTTCCCTTATAGAGCTGGGAGTTGTTCATTCGACAAATATATGCCTCAGAATCTGAGGTAGCAAAATATTTTTATAAAAATAGAATGGTCAGTCTTAGACCCGACACTGCACAAAGCCGTTTCCCGCAATTTTTCCTAATTTTGGCAATTATTTACTTGATAAAGAAGGTTGGCGCAAACAACTGTCAACCGTCAACTGTCAACTGTCAACTGAAAAAGTGAGCGAACAAGAAATACTGCGCCGCAACAAGCGTGAAGAGTTAATGAAACTGGGGATCGACCCCTATCCTGCCGCCGAGTACCCGGTGAACGCCACGGCGAGCGATATTCTAAAAAACTACGAAAATCACAAGCTGGACTACAAAAGCGTGTCCCTGGCCGGGCGGTTAATGAACTTCCGCATCATGGGTAGCGCGTCGTTCGCCGAGTTGCAGGACAGCACCGACACGATCCAGGTCTATTTTCGGCGCGACGACATCTGTCCCGGCGAAGACAAAACGCTGTACAATACCGTATTCAAGAAGCTCCTGGACATCGGCGATATCATCGGTGTGAAAGGCTTCGTGTTCACCACGCAGACGGGCGAAATCTCCGTCCACGTGCAGGAATACACGATCCTGAACAAATCGCTGCACCCGCTGCCCGTCGTCAAGCGCGACGACGACGGCAATGTGTACGACCAGTTCAGCGACCCCGAGCTGCGCTACCGCCAGCGCTACGTGGATCTGATCGTGAATCCCCAGGTGCGGGAAGTTTTCAAGAAACGGGCGCGAATGATCACGACCATGCGCGGCTATTTCGATGACAAAGGCTGGCTGGAAGTAGAAACGCCCGTGCTACAGGCCATCCACGGCGGCGCGGCGGCGCGGCCCTTCGAGACGCACCACAACGCGCTGGATATGAAGCTATACCTGCGTATCGCGACCGAATTGCACCTGAAAAGGCTGATCGTAGGCGGCTTCGAAGGCGTGTATGAGTTCGGCAAGCTGTTCCGCAACGAGGGCATGGATCGCACGCATAACCCCGAGTTCACGACCGTGGAGCTGTACGTGGCCTACAAAGACTACGAATGGATGATGCGGATGGTGGAGGAGCTGCTGGAAAAAGTGGCGGTGGCCGTCAATGGCCGCACCAAAACTACCTTCGGCGGTACCGAACTGGACTTTGCCGGGCCGTACCCGCGCCTGAGCATTATTGACGCCATCCGGCGGTATACGGAAATCGACGTAGAGGCTATGGACGAGGATGCCTTGCGACAGCAATGCCGCGACTGGGGCATGGACGTAAACGAAACAATGGGCAAGGCGAAATTAATCGACGAGGTTTTTGGCGAGAAAGTGGAGGAAAACATCATTCAGCCGACTTACATTATCGATCACCCCATCGAGATGTCGCCGCTAACGAAAAAGCATCGCCACAAAAAAGGCGCGGTGGAGCGCTTTGAGTTGTTCGTGAATGGCAAAGAGATCGCCAACGCGTATTCGGAGCTGAACGATCCGATCGACCAGAAGGAGCGTTTTGAAGATCAACTCAAGCTGAAAGAGCGCGGGGACGACGAGGCCATGGCGATGGACGCCGACTTCATCCGCGCCCTGGAATACGGCATGCCACCCACGGCGGGCATCGGCATCGGCATCGACCGCCTGGCCATGCTGCTGACCGACAACGCCAGCATTCAGGAAGTCATTTTCTTCCCCCAAATGCGGCCCGAAAAGAAAGCGGAGGTGTCCACCGACGCCGATTACGAAGCAGCGGGAGTGTCGGCTGTCTGGATTCCGGCTCTGCAAAAAATGGGCTTCCTGACTATTGTTGCGCTAAAAGCAGCCAACCCAAATAAGGTTTTTAACGATTTGGGCGGAATGCGTAAAAAGCTAAAAATAGACGCTCCCATGCCTAAGAAAGAGGAAGTGGAGGGCTGGATGTCGTAAAATTTCGCCGTAGAGACGTTGCATGCAACGTCTCTGCGACCACTAAACAAAACAAATAATTTGCATACAATCAGGCAAAGTGCTACTTTGTACCTCTTATAAACAAAAAATACTATGGATCGGATTCGATACTTCGTGGAAGATCAAGTGTTCGGGGTATGCGCCAAGCTGGGAAACAAGCTCAATTTCTCGGCGAGCAGCATTCGGTTGTATTTCATCTACGCTTCCTTCCTCACCTTCGGCTCGCCCATTATCATCTATTTGGTACTGGCCTTCTGGATGGAGGTGCGCAAGCATCTGCGCCGTCATCAAAGTCCCACGGTTTGGGAGTTTTGAATGGATAGCCGGCTATCTCACAGATGCAAAAGGTTTCCTTTCCCGAAATAACGCTTCTGATTACCCACTACAACCGCTCGCAGTCGCTGGCCAGGCTGTTGCGGACGATCGACGACCTTAAGGTGCAGTTTGGCGAAATAGTGATTTCGGACGATGGAAGCCAACCCCAGCACCTCAAGAAGTTGCGAAATCTGCAACGCGAACAGCGCTTCACGCTCCTGACCGTACCAAAAAACATGGGGTTGGGTCACAATGCCAATAAGGGCCAAGACGCAGTAAAAACGGAGTATGCGCTCTACATTCAAGAAGACTTCGTACCGAATCCTGACTTCATCCCGGCCTTATCGAAGGCTCATGCTATCCTCGAGGCTGATCCTGAAATAGACATGGCTCGCTTCTACGCTTATTTTCGGTATCCGTACCTCCGGCCCATCGGTGATGGCTTCGCCGAGATGCGGTTCAGCCCCTGGTCGGCGGGCTACCGGAAATTCTATATGTACAGCGACCACCCCCACCTGCGGCGTTCAAACTTTTTTCAAAAGTTCGGACGTTTCAGGGAAGACACCCGGCCCGACAAAACCGAGTACCTGATGATGATGTCCTTTTTGCACAAAAATGGAAAAGGGATTTTTTTTGAAGCCTACCGCGACTTACTCACTCAAACGAATAGTGCCGAGGAGCCGAGCACCATCAGCCGGGAGTTTTGGCGGCAATCCGACAACTTCCTGATTGCGTCGATCCGCCATGTCTACCGCCATCTCAAGATGAATCGCGATTACTGGCTGGGTAGGTAGTCACTTTTTCCTGTATCGACCGTTGGTACGCCACTAGTATATATGATGCATTTGAATAAGTTGGTAAGGCGCGTGGTATCTTATTTCAGCATTTCCCTGGGAATGTTGCTGATTCTGGTCGCGCTGATTTATGCCAACAAAAACCTGGGAGACTTCTCATCGCAGAATTTGTGGGTGACCAACACGGTCAGCGTGGTCAACCAAACCGCTCGGTACGGCATGGTGGCCAAGGATATCCAGTCGAATACGCGGGGGTACCTGATCACCCAAGACGAAGCGCTGCTAGTCGAAATCCGGGACGCCAGGTACCAACTGGCCGCCATAAGTGACACTTTGGTCGGCCTTTTGGCCGACAATGAGCCGCAAAGAAAACGGGTGGGAGAAATGCTGGCCGCCACAGGCCGACTTATTGAATTCTCCAACACCGTAGTGGATTCTTTCAGAGTGCACGGTTCCGGCTCGGCATCGGCTATGGTTAAAAGCGGCGAAGGAATAGCGCGCTTCAAGAAACTCAGCGACAAAATCGAGGAAATCGACGAACAGGCCGATATCGAGCTAAACGTCAGAAGAAAGCAGGCCGAACGGAATCGTCAGCGGGCCACGCTGTACATGATAATCACGGGCATCGCTGGCTTCGGAATTACGCTGCTGTCGCTCTATTTTCTGTTCAGCGACCGCAAAAAACAATTGGCGCTCAAGCAGGAAATCTCCCAAAAAGAGCGACTCCTCAATCAATATCTGGAAGCCATTCCGAACGGGATCATGGTCATCAATCCCGAGAATCGGCTGACTTTCATGAACCGGTCGGGCCGTAACATGTTGGGACTCTCCGAAGACCGAAAGCTGCAGTCGCTCGACGAACTGACGACCGAGACGACCCTATTTAACCCGTTGAAACCGGGCCATGAGCGGTTCACAGGCAAGAACCTGCCGATTACCAACGGGTTGCAGGGAAAGAGATCGTCCGGCAACCGGATAGACATCAAGCAGGGAAGGGAGCTGGTCAAAGTAGAAACCAACGTCGAGCCGATTTACGAGCTGGACGGGGGGATCGTGGGCGCAATCTCCATTTTCAGGGATGTCACGGAACGAGAAGCTTACGCGCAGAATCTCAAAGAGGCACGCAATCTCGCGGAGCAGTCGATCAAGACGCGAGACGTCTTTTTGTCCAACGTCAGTCATGAAATCCGCACGCCGCTGAACGCCATTCTGGGCTTCACCAACCGGCTGTTGCAGGAAGGCAAAGAGAGCAAAACGCGCGAATACATCGGCTATATTCAGGTGGCCAGCCTCAACTTGCTGGAACTGATCGACGATCTGCTCGATATTTCAAAAATCGAAGCCGACCAGATTGTGCTCGACATGGGGCCCGTCTCGGTTATGGAACTCATCAACTCGGTGAGCATCATTGCCAAACAGAAAGCAACCGAAAAGAAAATTACCTACCGGCAGTACCTTGCCAAAAACCTACCCGAGACCATTGTCACGGACAAGTTGCGACTCACCCAAATTCTGCTGAACCTGTGCGGCAACGCCGTTAAGTTCACCGATGCCGGCTCCGTGAAGCTCGAGGTGAAAGCCCTGGGCCAGGTAGAAAATAGCATCCAGCGGATTCAGTTTTCAATTACCGATACCGGAATCGGTATCCCCGCCGACCGGCAGGAACAGATCTTCAACCGTTTCGTGCAGGCTTCCGAAAGTACCAGCAGCAAGTACGGCGGCACGGGGCTGGGACTTTCCATCACGCGCGCGCTGGTGAAGCTTCTGGGGGGAGAACTTACGCTGGAAAGTGAAGTCGGCAAAGGGACGAGATTCGCGCTGGAATTCGGCTTTGCCGTTTTGCAACAACCCGTCGGTCCTGAGCTATCTGACCCGGTAGCGTCGGCACCCGGCCACCTGGCCTCGCTGAACATCCTAGCCGCCGAGGACAACCTGCTCAATCAGAAATTATTACAGGCCATTTTTGATCGGGCGGGTGCCAATATTACGGTGGTCAACAACGGGTTGGAGGCCATAGAACACCTGGAAAAAGAGGCTTACGACATCGTCATCATGGATGTGCAGATGCCAATTATGGACGGCTACACGGCCATCCAGGAGATCAGAAACACGCTGGGCCTGGATATTCCGATCATTACCCTGACCGCCCACGCGATGGTGGGGCAAAAGGAGGAAGGCACCCGGATAGGGGCCAACAGCTATATCTCCAAACCTTTCAAAGAGGCCGAACTTTTCCGGGAAATTCTCAGTCTCACGCAAAAGACGGGTGTCGTTCCGTTGCCACAGAAAAAGAAAGAAACACCCGCGCCCGCGCCCTCGTTGGTCGATACCGCTTACCTGAAGGAAATCACCGCCGACGACCAGGTGCTGCGCGAGGAACTGGTCGAGCTTTTTGCCAGCAGTAGCGGGCAGCAGTTCGAGAAGATTTTCGCGGCGCTGGAAAAGCAAGATTACGTGACCCTGCGCAAAGCCATTCATGAGTTGCGGTCGTCGCTCATTTCGGTGGCCCTGCTTTCGTCGGCAACCAGATTCCAAAAAATTGAAAAAGCTTTGCTCAATAAAACGCTCCCCGACAACCTGGCAGAAATCCTGTTCGAGCTAAAAGAGGAATCGCTGGCTGGACTGCAAGAGCTGAAAGCTACCGTACCCGCTTATAGCTGATCGAGCGCCTGGGCCAGTAAACTGGCAAAATCCTTGGCCCGCTGCTGCCACGTATTTTGGGCCGCAATGTCCTGGCGTTCCGCTCGCCGCACCTTCGAGTCATTATCCAGCGCTTCCTGAATCGCTCCGGAAAATGCCGCCGGACTCTCGCATATCGCCACCGCTCCCTGCGTAAAATCGGCTAGATCGGGGTTGAAGTCGGAGATGACGACGGGCTTCCCCGCGCCCAGATACTCAAATAATTTTAACGGGAATACCGTCGCGCTGTGCTCGTCTTTTCTGAAGGGAATCATGCACAGGTCGAAGCCTTTGAGAACGCGCGGCGCCTCAGAGTACTTTACCGGGCCGGGGAAGTAGACGTTGGGGGAATTCACAAGCGCTTCGGGCAGGGTGCCATACACCGGGCCGATCAGGACGAAGCTCTTGTCGGGATGTTGCTGTACGAGATATTCCAGGAGCAAAAAATCCATCCGATGATCCACGCTGCCCAGGTAACCCACGATGGGCGATGGCACATCGCCCAGTAAGGGCGACAAAGGCAAGGCGGGATCCAATGCCGTACGGCTGTGTTCCAAATCGGCGGCGTTGGGTACGAAATAGGTGTTAGGATTGACGGCGCGCTTTTCTAAAAATAACTGTTTGCTGCTACAGACGACCAAGTCTGCATTCTTTACCAGATAACTCTCCGAGACGGTGCCGTGGCGGCTATCGAACTCCCCGATGATGGGGTCAAGACAGTGGTAAACCCTTAGCTTGGGTTTCAAGAAATCGGCAACACCGGGAAAATGGAAGTTGAACGAATTGATAAAAACATACTCGGTAACGCCCCTTTTTTTGAGAACGTGGCTGATTTTGGCTCTGATAATCGATTCGTTCAACCTGAGTAGCGTGCGGTACAGCCTGCCCTCGGGCAAAAAATGGATGGACAGCAACACAGGCAGGATGAATACCTCGACCGCGCTGCCCGGCAGCGTGATGGAGCGATCCGAGAACATGCCGAACATTCCCTTGCGCCTTTTGCAGGGCGGCGTGCGCCGCCTTTTCAAAGCGTCGTTAATGGTGTAGGGGTTGTCGAAATAGTATACCCGGTTATGGAGCGCCAACTGCCGGGCCAGAAAAAGGGAGGTGGACTCGATTTCGGCGTCGAACCGGAACAAGCTCAGAATGACGATATCCTTTCCTTTTAAATCCATGCGTGCCTGCGCGGCTTATTGGTCGACGGGGTAACGATGCTTTTCTTTAACGATTGCCCTTTATCCTGGCCCAGGTGGTGCGGAGGAAGGGACGGAGGTATTCGTGGAAAAACTCGGGGTAGAAGCGGTACATGTATATGAAGGTATTCAACGGGTTGACCGATACCTCCTTCTTAAGGATGATCTGGGCAATGATGAAGCCCACGATGTTAGAAATAAGCGTGGCGTAGGCCGCTCCCATTACGCCGATATTCTTGATAAAAATGTAATTCAACCCCAGATTGATTACCATCATGAGCATAACCACCGAAAAGGTGACTTTTGTTTTGCCGATCGAGTCGAGAATCGTGCCGAACTGACGGCCAAACGGGATCAGCAGGGAATACAACAGGGTGATTTTGAGTAGGGGAATGGAGTCGTTGTAGCGCTCCCCCGCGATAAACTCGATCGTCCAGTCGGCGAAGAACAAGAGGAAAAGCACCATCGGCAGCACAATGGCGAGCGTAATGCCGACCGACCTTTCAAACAGGTACTTCATGGCGGGCTTTCCTTCTTCGGCCATCCTTTTGGCACTCTGCGGAAATACGATGACGGCCATCGCGTTGGTCGGAATGTCGATCAGGTTGGTGATCCTGACCGCGATGTTGAAGGCCCCCGAAGCGGCCGGAGAAAGCAGCGCACCGAGCATCATCTGATCCAGCGTACCCGACAGCATCGAACCGACAATGGTACCAAAGGCATATTTGCCGAATCCGAACAACTTCCCGATCCACTCCCGGGTCCGAACCAGCGAAAAGCGCAATTTTCCCCTGACCAAAACATAGCCCATACCCGTGGACACTACCAGACTGAGTACCTGCACCCACACCAATTCGATGAGCTGAACCGGGTAGTCGAGCAGGTAAGTGCCCACCACGTAACAGAAAAAAATGATCTGCCTGACTAGCCCCGTGGTGAAGGTTCCCCTGAAATTGAGGTTGGCCTGCTCCACCCAGTTGAACAGGTTGAGAAAGCCCGAAAGCACGAAGCCGATGTTATAAACCAGAAAGAGGTTGGCGAGCTGAGGCGAGTCCCAGATGGCAGCCAACCGACCCGAAAACAGCAAATTGGCTGCCACGCACAGCAGCGTGACGAACCCAGTGAGCATGGCTGCGGCCGTAACAATGGAAGGGTGTTCCTCGGGTTCGTTGGCGGCCACGTAGCGGATGAGGGCCGTTTGTACCAGACCGCTTCGTATGGCCTCGATGATCGTGACGGTGGCCATGAACAGTACCCAGGCCCCGTAGTCGGTCTTGCTGATGCTGCGCACCAAAACGAAAAAGCTGGCAAACCCGAAAAACACCCCGGAGAAATTTTGCAGCATCGACAAAATCCCTGACACCAACCAATAATTTCCCTTTTGGCCGGTGTCACTCATGCTTCTGTGGCCGTCCGGCTCAGGTAGTGCTTCTCGACGTATTCTTTTACTTCCTCATCCGTAGTGGCGTGCAGGATGGTTGCGCCCGAGAGCTGCGGATACAGTTTTTGGTAGCACCCGAAATGGTGTTCGGGGCCTTTTTTGGAAAGAATAATGTTCGTTCCCCCGAAAAGGCTGGCCAGGACGGATGTCCCGCCGTGCACGGAAATGAACTTATCAGCGTGGGCGTACACCAGTAGCTGGAAATGATTGAAGCTATTTACTGTTTCTTTCTCCTGCTGATACAGATCGTCCATAACCACCACCTCGGGGTGCGCTCTTTCGAGCCAGCCGAATTCGTCCAAATCGTATATATCGCTGTTGTCCATTGTGATATTCTGCGGCCGGGGACGATTATACAGGATGGTGTAGTGCGCCTTAAGGCGGCCAAATAAAAAGTCCAGCAAATCGAGGCCCAGAAAACTGATGGGCGGGCCGTCCCACTCGGAATTGTAGCGATTGGCCACGACTACGACGGGCTTCTCGAAAACGAACCTCGAATTGCGGTAGTGCGTTTTGAAAGGTACTTGCTCCCATTTGCGCATGTCGTAGTCCTGGCTGTACAGAACCCGGGGCACCTCCGGGTTATAGTTTCCTCTGTCGGTACGGGTGTCGTGGATTTCCTCGTGATGTGGGGAAAAGAAATAAAAGTCTTTCGTGTACAGCGACGACGAGGTACTTTTCAAAGTGCCGTTTTTGTGGTGCCAGTAGGCAAAGGGCAGCGCAAACTGCAATTCGGGACCGAACTCCCCGCTAAAATCTATTTCCTTGTAAGGTTTCTTCGCTACGTAATCCCGCCAGGCGTATTTCAGTTGCGATATCTGATAGCGTATGGTAGTTTTGTAGTAAGTGCGCAGCTCGGGAGCCACCGAGCGGTACCTGATCGAGGCGTAGAGACCGATTATTTTACCAAAAAGCCATGAAACCATAATGCCTTGAAAACGAAAGAAAGCGCAAATAACCTGATTTTTGCAGATACAGCAACCAAATGACTCCTAAATCCTTCCATTTTCCCAGCGTTACCCTGCTCATCACGCACTACAACCGCAGTCTTTTCCTCGAGAGCTTGCTGATGGCCTTCGAGGCGTTCGACTGCCACTTTGCCCAAGTCATCGTGTCCGACGATTGCAGCCAGGGCGAACACGCCGCCCGGTTGGTCGATTTGCAAAAAAGATTTCAATTCAAGCTGCTGTCGGCCGAGACCAACGGCGGGTTAGGGAACAACATCAACAAGGGGCAGGATAGCGTGGAGACGCCCTACACGCTCTACGTGCAGGAGGACTTCGAGCCCAAGAAACCCTTCCCCACTAAACTTGTGGAGGCGCTGGAATTCATGCAGCGCGACCCCACCCTCGATATGGTCAGGTTTTACTCGTTTTTCGATTACCCGATCAAAAAGCCGTTCGAAAAAGGTTTCTCGAAGATTGGATTCAACTGGACAAATCCCAATCATATCAAATTCTATTGTTACAGCGACCACCCGCACTTGCGGCGTTCTGATTTCACGGAAAAATTCGGCCGCTACATCGAAGGCCAAAACGTCGATGTTACCGAAATGGGAACGGCTTTCCGCTTTATTCATCGCGGAGGAAAGGCCCTGTTCTACGACGAATACGCTTCCCTCTTTTACCACGAAAAGAACAAAGTGGAAACCAGCACGCGAACCCAGCCGATGTGGCGGCAATCGGGCAATCCCGCTATCCGGCTCCTGCGGTTCGGCTACCTGCGGTTCCGTTGGTTGAAGAATTCGCTGCAGCTCCTGAGCCTGAACTGGCGCGACTGACCGCACCATCGCCCTGATCGGGCGGTTTGGCATCGAGCACCGATTTATCCAGTTGTAGAGACACCTGAATGATGGCTGCCGCCAGGTAAAAAAGAATATTGGTAGGAAACTGCACGAACGCTTCCTGCGGATAACTGCCGATCCCCAGCACGAAGATAACGATGGTCATGGCTAAGCAGTAAGCTTTGAGCTCCTCGTTGCGAATCATAAAAAAATGGTCGATGCCTGTCTTCAATATGATGAAAATCAGACAACAGAAGAGAAACAGCCCCACCCAGCCCATTTCTACGGCCACCCGCACGTAGCCGCTGTCGGGCGGGAAATTGGCCAGAAACGAGTCGGGTGAAAACCGCACGCCCCACACGCCCGTCGCCCCGAGTCCACCACCGATCGGGTGGGAAAGAATGTAAGGCTGAATACGCTTTTGGTTGAGGGTGCGCAGGTTGAAGGATGCGTCGTTGGCAGGTTTGAAGGCTGTTTGAAAACGATAGAGTGTAGGGTTGCCGGTGGGTATTTTGATTAAAATAATAAAAAAGAAGGCCGCGACTCCTGCCAGAATCAGGATGGTTCGGTTGAAACGGAGCAAAAAAAACATCAGTCCCCCCGCCGGAAGAAGCACATAGGCACCGCGCGTTCCCGAAAACAGCATGGCGCCGATGCAGAGAGCCGCAATGACTACCAGAATGACCTTCTGGGAGATGCTTTTCCTGACCTGAAACCAGCAGATACAGATGAACACGGCCAAAACCATGTTATAAGCAAAAGTCACCGGATCGGAAAATATGGAGTACTTGCGCCAGTGGCCGTCGATGAAGAGCAGGCTGATGGTTTTGGGGTCGGAGATCAGTTCCTGAAACTCTTTGTCCGAAAACCCTATCAACTCCTGCTTGAAGCCGTAAAGGGCCGCCAGCAGGGCCAGCCCCACCCACAGGCCGACCAGACCCCGGAGATAGGCCACGGAGTCGATGTTCGAGACAAATACGAAGTACATCAGCGTGACGGCACCCACCGTTCGCACGGTGTACAGCCAGGCCATCTGCGAATCGGCCCAGGGGTTGAGTACCTGCAACAACGTGAAGCCAAACCATATCAGAATCATGATGGCGATGCCGTTGTTGAAAATTGGCGGACCGGGCTTGCGCCGACGGGCAAAGTAAGTGCCCACAATGAGCAGCCATTCGGTACCATCCATGACCGTGCCTATGGGAAAATCAATGCCCATGCGCAGGAAATAGAAGAGCAGGAAAGCGCCGATCAGCAGGACGACGATCCCGAACTTAGGGAACGAGACGATGCCATACACCGTAGGAATTCCCGCCAGCGCAGCAATGATCATTAACCCGGCTACCATGCCGAGCGAACTCACCAGCCAGGCGATTCCCACGGCCAGCAACACCAATAGCCCGATCCCGAAAGGATTGAGCAGCTTTTCCTCCAAAATACTTTTTCGTAAAAAAGCCTTCAGTGGCATAGTTGGTGAGGGTCAATGATGGTGCCGTGGACTCGTATTAAAGAAATAGCAGCTTCACGAGGAAGATAAAAACGCTTACGAAAGCCAGTGCCAGGGCCAGATAACGCTGGATTCGTTCGGCGGTGGTCAATTCGGAGAGCTGTTTTTCGCGCTCGTTCTGTTCTATTTTTGGGTAAATCTTCATGAGCGCGGCGGGTTTGGGGGTTCGGGCGGGGTGGTGTCGGGTTCGCCATGTCGGGTGGCTACCGATATTTTGTTCGCCCTCCTGACCTTGACTAGGGCAGCCAGTTGGTAAAAGACAAAGCGCGGGATCTGAGCCAGCGAACCATAGATCCGGGCGTCGGCCTGGGCATGGCGCAAAGCCAGGCCAAAACCTGCTACGAAGACGATGAGCCCCATCGACCATGCTCCTGCCAGCGCCGGAGAGACCCACAAGTTAACGAATGTGAAGAAAATGGCCGCCAGCAGAAAGAGAAACAACGGCGGACGCAAAAGCACGATTCCAAACAAAATTTGATTGCGGTTCCAGTTCCCCAGCCCCCGGCCCAGAATTCCGAAGCCATAGGAAAAATAGCGAAACCAGGTGTTGATCCAGCGCGCCCGCTGCCCGACGAGCTGCCGGGAGCCCGTTGTTTTCTCGTCGTACACGACGGCTTCGGGGGCAAAAGCGATTCGCTGCCCGCGCCGGACGATTTCGGCTTGCAGTACTTTATCAAAACCTGCCCCCTCTACCGTACGCTGCCCCAGGCATTGCTCGTAGAGCGCAACACTGAAAGCCATACCGGAGCCCGCCAACGTGGCGGACGAACCCGCCCCGAAAAGAAGCTGGCCGTCGTAAAAATGGTAGTAAATATCGCGGGCGGCGTCGAGCCGGGCCAGGTCGGTGTCCAGATTCTTGGCCTCCCTCACGCCCTGCACCGCCGCAAATCCCTGGTCGAAGCACTCGTTGAGCCGGAGCAGCAGGGCCGCATCCACCAGATTGTCGCTGTCGATGATAACCAGCCGCTCGTGCGGCCGTATGAAACGCCGAATGGCGTAGAAGTGCGACTTAACATTACCTCCCAACCTATCTTCGGGCCGCAGCACCGACAGCTTGGGATGATTTAGCGTCCACTCGGACAGGTCACAGTCATCGGCAACGACATAGATGTGGTAATTGGTGTAACGGAGCCGCAGCAGCGATTCGATCACATCGCGCAGTTGGTGCGTTTGCTGGTAGGCCGTAACGATAATGGCGTAGTCGGCTTCCGCTTTCGGGTCAGGGCGAATGGCGTTCTGCGATGATCCGGGTGCTTTTTTTCCCCAATACAATGCGTACAGGATCAGGGGAAAGATTAAATGAATGCCCACGATGCCCTGTATCAGCAAAAAAAGAAAGTACAGGATTTGCATAATCAGATTTTCGCCCTGGTCTTACCCATCGGCTGTGTATCCTTATCGACCCTTGAAAGAACCCAGCCCGAGAGCTGCGGCCCCCGGCTTCGCAGGTACTCTACTTTAATTTTGTCTTCGTCTTTCAAGACACCGCCATAACCGAAAACAGCCACTATTTTGTCCGCAAAACCCATCCACTCCTTGGCTTTGTTGGAAGCCGTAAGTGCCGGAGTCTCGATCAGAACTACGTCGTACTGTTCTTTGAGGTGGGCTATTTTTTCCCGGAGTTTGCTCTCTTCGGCAATTTCCAGCAACGAAATATCACCGCCGGTGGTCGAGAGATAATCCACTTGTTCGGGATAAAGGTAAGAATCCTCCCCGTTAAAGTAATCGCTCACGTCGGCTTTGGCTGCGGATTGACGGCTTATGGTGGGCGAATTGAAATTGCCATCGACAATCAGCACCCGTTGGTTGATGCGGGCGTAGGCCCACGCCAGGCCATACATCAGGTCGGTTTTCCCGGCCTGATCGTGCAGGCTGGTAATGGCGATTACCTTGGGGTTGGCGGCCTCTTCGTCCAACTCGAAGCGTATCGAGCGCACCAGATCCTTGAATAGCATAGTGGACTCGTCGGTTGCCTCGAGGTCTTCGAGTCCCCGAAGTCCCCTTCCCTCCGGTCCGCTGTTGATCTGCCCCAGCACCGGCAGACCCGTGGCATTGGCCAGTTGAAGGGCCGTTCGTACGGCGTTGTCCATGAAATAAGTGGCAGAAAAAATGAAGAGGCACAGCGCCAGGGCGGCTATTCCCGCTAACAAAACCAGGATGAGCTTCTTAGAGGGCAGGAGCTCACCCGGCCCGGCCCGCTCCGCGATGCTCAGAACGGCGGGAGAGTAAGATTCCAGCCGGGCGTCGTTGTACTGTTGGAGCGCATCGGTGTACTCTTTGCTGGCAATCTCGATGCTGGCTTCGAGTTGCTGAATGCTGGCCTCGTCGGGCACCATACCCTTGTACTTTTCGTCGAGGCGGTTCACCTCGGCGTCGATGGAAGCAATGCTGCTTTGGGCCAGTTCCAGCGCGATTTCCATCTCCAACTTGCGGCTCACCAGGTCGGCCTTGGCCGACAGCGGGCTGTACGCGGATTCTTCGGTAGAGGAACGCACCAGTTGATTCAAGTTTTCCTGCAATGAATCGACTCTGGACTTCAACCGGGGGTCGAAATTGCTTTGGATGTACTGATCGTTTACGCTTTTAAGCTGGCTGCTGATGCGAGCGATTTTCTGGTTCGCTTCGGCCATCGCGCTTTCCATGTAGCGACGATCCTTGGGATTGAAGCGCTGGTCGATGTTTTTCAGGGCGGCCTGGTAGGCAACCACGTCTTTCTTGGCCAATTCACGCCGCGTCTCGAAGTCGAGGATGTGGCCGTACAATCCATTGGCCTGCTCGTCGAGGTTAAGGACGTTGTTCCTTATTTTGTAGTTTTTGAGGGCGTCCATCCGCCCGTTGAGGGCATTGCGCTTCTGCTGCACCAAGTCGTTAAAAAACATGACCGATCGATTACTGCTTTGTAACAGCCGCCGGGTGTACATCTGCTGGAACTCTTCCAGCAGTGCGTTTACCACGAAAGCCGTTAGCCGGGGGTCCTCCGCCTCATAGGTTACTTCCAGGTAGTCGCTGGTGGCCAACCGTTCGATTATGAGCTTTTCCAATAAAGCCGCTGGATTGTACCCCATTTCCTTCGCCATCCCATTCACGGCACTTATGCGGGCCTCGTACAGTTTGTCCGATGCGCCCCCCGGCAGAGAATCCACTTGGTTCGTCAGCATGGCCGCAATTCGCTGCTTGGTGGCAGCATCCAGTTTCGCCAGCGTTTCGGAAGGGGGACGGAAAGCGGAGTCGCGGGGAGCAGTGAGGTCATGAACGAGCAGTCGCTGCGCAACCCGATCCATGACCTTCTTCATTTTCATGAGCTGAATCAGGTTATCGAAGCTCCGGTCGATTTCCGAACCCTGCACAGGCTGGTCACTGATGACGATCTGGCTGATCCTATCGACCAGGCCCGTGGCTATGCGTCCTTGGGATAGATACGTATCGGGTAACGTACGGGTAAAGTAGTAGCACACCGCCATCGCCACGAGGGGAACGAGCACCAGAATAGGCAGCCGCCTTTTCAGGAATTCCAGGAAATGGGTGATCTCGTTCATCTAATGTCTTCCAACTTCTTGCCTACTACTGCCTTCTAGCTGACTTTTGGCGACCAGGACGTCCCCCGCCATACTTATTTTATTTTGCAGCCGAACCGACTTTTCTATCAGTACCCGGTTATAAACCTCAAATGCGATTTCTCCGCGCTCGAACCGGTACTTAGTGTCCTCGACGAGGCTCTGGGCGTCCAGCAGCGTCTTGGCGTTGACCCGGTACAGGGCTTTGGCTTTCGCGTATTCGAAGTACCTTTGCTTCACCTCGGACTCTAACAGAAGCAGGTAAGCGTCTTTTTCCAGTTCGGCCACCCGCAGTTCGTCGTTGGCTTTCCTTACCTGTGTTGGCTTTTGGAGGATGCTCCCTATGTTGACGAAGAACCCCAGTTGGTAACCGCTCAATTGGTTGGGGTTGATGGCCTGCACTGCACCGGGAGGCGTCAGAAGATAAGAGAAGGAGAATATATCGAAATACGACAATCGGGCCTGCTTGATACTTTTTTCGGCGATTCCGATTCGGGTATCATATACTTTTTTCGTAGGATAGCTGGATCGCGCGGTCGCGAGCAGCCTTTCGAGAAGCGGATAAGAAATTTCGTCTTGAAGCTCCACCTCATCCTGTCCCAGAACGGGCGGGAGTGCGCCTAACAAAAATAATGCCAGAAAAACGGAAAATATTTTTCCGCATAATTTGCCTGAGTTCTTCTGATCGTCAATCCGTAGTGTATGTATAAGCTTAGCCATTGACCGACCTATTTGGTGTGTGTATTTTATAACGTCGAATCGAATTTATGTTTTACAGTTTCCGCTGTTATTTATGGGCCTGAAAGAAACCATTCTCGGCAACGCTAAATTAAAGAAAATCGCGCACCGAATGCTTTTTCCTAAGGATGATCCTCGCCCCCGGGGCTGGGTGAACCTCTTGCTGAACCCGTTTTTTCACGAACGTGGAAGTGGGGTACGCATCCGTTCCAACGTGAGAATGGATGTCGTCCCATTCAACAAACTGGTCATCGGCGAGAAGACCATTGTCGAAGATTTCACGGTTATAAATAATGGGGTGGGCGATGTGTACATCGGCAGCGACTCCCTGATCGGGTTAGGCAGTGCAATTATCGGCCCAGTTATGATTGGCGATAAAGTTATCTTGGCGCAGAATGTCGTGGTGAGCGGACTCAACCACGCATACCAAGATGCTCGAACGGCAATTAAGGATCAGCCGATCGACACAAAAGCAATAAAGATAGGGGGGGGCTGCTGGCTGGGGGCCAATGTTGTGGTCACAGCCGGGGTCACCATCGGTGAACACTGCGTGGTAGCGGCGGGTAGTGTCGTGACTAAAAATATTCCCAACTACTCAGTAGTAGTTGGGAATCCTGCCCGCGTGGTGAAAACCTACGATGCTTCGCAGGATGCCTGGGTCAAAGTGGTATAGGTGATTTTCTAAACGTTGGCCGACTGAACCAGAGCGGGGAAGGTTTTTAGCATAATCTTGCAATCGAGCCAGAAGGAGAAGTTTTTGGCGTAAAAGATGTCCATCTCAATTCTTTCGTTTTCCGAGACATCGACTGCCCCCTTACCGCGCTTCGTTACCTGCCAGTAGCCTGTCAGTCCCGCTGGGCCGGCAAACCGGGCAATCTTCTCATCGGTGGTCAGCTTTTCGGCTTCATAGATGGGTAGTGGACGGTTGCCGACCAGCGACATATCCCCCCGCAGGATGTTGACCAATTGTGGTAGCTCGTCCAAACTGGTATTTCTGATAAAGTGGCCAACCCTGGTAATCCTGGGATCATCCTGAAACTTCACGAAAGCAGCCTGATGGTTTTTCTCGAGCAAATAGGTCTGCTCACAAACTTGCTGACCGTCGAAAAATAGTTGCTGTTGACAAGCGCCCCGACCTTCTTGCTGACAGATTGCACAAAGGGAAGTACTATTATTTGCAAAAAGAGGGGAGGAAGCCTTATTATAAATATTTTGGGCAGCCATGCCTTTCACCAATTGATCGGCATTGGTCGTCATGGTGCGGAACTTGTAAAGGTCAAAAACCTTGAATCCGCTACCGGCCCGTTTCGATTTGTAGAAAACCGGGCCCCTGGAATCCAAAAGGATCGCCAGGGACACCAGTAAAAACAGGGGAGATAGCAAAATGAGGGCGGTAACAACCAGGAAAAGGTCGCTGATACGTTTCCAAAAGGGGGTGTTGACTCGGGCCTGGTGAGGTGCTACTCCTAGCTGGCCCGTGGCGTACCACTTTTTCCGCAGCAAGAACTGCAGCCTTTTTACTAAATCACCCTCCGTAAAATCCTCGTCAAAAACGTCGTCCGCCTTTTGGTCTCTTGCTTGCTGTATCACAGCAGGCGAAAGCTCTTCGGTCAACATAATCACCGGAATCTGTGACAGCTTGGGATTCGAGCGGACCGTATTGAGAACAGTCCAACCCTGCTCACCGGTGCTAGCCACAATGGCGTCGGCGGAATAGCCTGTCGCCAAAGCGCTCAGCAGTTCTTCACTGCTTTCGAAGTGTTCGCTGGTCAGCGACTTGGAGAAGCGTCTTGCAAAAGAAATGTATTGTTTCTGACTTTCGCAAAGTAGCACGACACGGAACTGGGTCTGCTCTTTAAAATAAGTGGGGGAGGGATTCTCGTGGTTTACCCAAGGAGAGTCTGCGTTGCCGGATGTAGCAAGGCCGTTTCCTGGCCTTGGAAGGCCATTCTTTTCTTTGATTTTCATTTTAATGTGTGTATGTGTAGTAAGCAAATGTTGGCCCTTCTTAGAAGAAGCCTGGTTAGTCACCCGAGTCGATTTTTCAATCTCTCATATTATAAATGACTGTCAAATGTTCATAAGGTCACGCGGAGCCCTTATATCTTCTTAAAATTGCTTGGATTTTTGCCAACACCTCCGCAGGGTTGAACGGTTTTTCGATAAAATCATCGGCACCTTTGTTAAGACAGTCTATCCGCTCAACACTCTCGCTCTCGGCTGATAGTATAATTACGGGAATATTCTTATAAAAGTTGCTCGATCGCATGATTTGCAGAAATTCTTTGCCATTTAGGTTCGGCATGTCTAGATCGGCCAGGATCAGATCCGTTGAATGGCCTGCGTCTAGCCACTCCATGCCTTCCATACCGTCATTTTTGATGACGATCTCAAAGTCCTTCTGAAGGTGGACGGTTAAAATCTTCTGTATTCCGGGGGCGTCATCCATAATCAGGATGTTACGCTTTTCGGCCTTACGAAACATATTCTATCTAACGTTGAATGTCAGCCTGAGCTGATTTGAAACTTACGACCCATCGGTCGTCGGCTGGTACCCGACTCAAACCCGATGCTGTCCCCAAATTTCATGAGGGTGTAAACGCCTATATATACACTTTTCGCAAAAACTGAGCGAAGTTAATAATTTAATGCAAGAAAAAGGTGCTTCTTCGATAAAATTAGGCTATCCCTAATGAAAAATACAGAATAACGCGTAGATAAATCAATTTTCGCAGAATCCGTAGAAACTGATTTTTGAAACCAACTCATGGGCTTGCTTCTAACCCCCAGAAAGAAATCTGGCCGTCGGTAAGCGGGGTTTGTTATATTTGTCCGGTTGAACGAATTGAATTTATTTCTATACCTAGACATGATGAACAAGGGCTATACGAATTTTACCCGGCTTTGGTTTTATACGCTGATCCTTTGGGCAGTCAGCCCTGCGCCATCCTACGGCCAGAGCATCCCGACACCCAAGGAACATTTCGGCTTCGCAATCGGCGACGATTACCACCTGGCCACCTACACCCAAACCGAGGCGTACTTCAAGAAACTTGCCAATGCCTCCCCTCGCGCTAATCTGGTCGATATGGGCCAGACCGAAGAGGGGCGGCATCAGTACATGTTGGTTGTTTCCTCGCCTGAAAACCTAAAGAACCTTGCCAAATACCAATCCATCTCACAGCGGCTGGCCCGCGCCGAGGGCTTGACCGACGAACAAGCCCGCTCCTTGGCGAAGGAAGGCAAGGCCGTGGTCTGGATCGATGGAGGACTTCACGCAACCGAAACCGTGGGAGCACACCAGCTCGTCGAAACGGCCTACCAAATCATCAGCCGCCAGGATGCCGAGACCAAGCGCATATTGAATGATGTCATCATCCTGATGGTTCACGCCAATCCCGATGGACAGGAACTGGTGAGCGATTGGTATATGAGAGAGAAGAAGGACGAGAAAAAGAGCATCGACTTTCTGCCCCGGCTATACCAGAAATACATCGGACACGACAATAACCGGGATTTTTTCATGATGAACATGAAGGAGTCCTGGAACATTGGGCGGAAATTGTACGTCGAGTGGATTCCGCAGATTGTCTATAACCACCATCAGTCCGGCCCGGCGGGTACCGTGGTGGCCGGACCGCCTTACCGTGATCCTTTTAACTACGTTTATGACCCGCTTCTCATCACAAGCCTCGACGCCGTGGGTGCGGCCATGAACTCGCGGCTCAACGCCGAGAATAAGCCCGGCTACACCCAAAGGGCGGGTTCAGTTTATTCCACCTGGTGGAACGGCGGCCTGCGTACCGCCCCCTATTTCCACAATATGATTGGTATCCTGACCGAAATCATTGGCAGCCCCACACCGGACACCATCCCACTGGTGCCTTCCAGATTGATCCCCAATGGCTCCCAGACCAACCCCATCGCGCCCCAGGTATGGCACTTCCAGCAGTCGATCGACTACTCGGTGTCGCTCAATTACGCCGTGCTGAACCACGCCTCGCGCCAGCGCGACGAGCTGCTTTACAATGCTTACCGCATGGGCAAAAATGCCATCGAACGCGGGCAGCGTGACTATTGGGCGCTTTCTCCCAAAAAAATTAAAGAAATGGAGGACACCTATGAAGCGGCAAAAAAGAGAAATAGTAAAGCTAAGCTCACCCAGGCCTACTACGACTCGGTAATGACCGATCCCGCCCGCCGCGATCCGCGCGGGTACATTCTGCCTGCCGACCAAGCCGATTTTGCCACGGCAGCCAAATTTGTCAACGCCCTCATCAAGTCGGGCGTGCAAGTGCATCGCGCTACGGCGGAATTTACGGTAGACAAGAAGAGTTACCCGCAAGGCTCGTACGTCGTAATGGCTGCCCAGGCGTTCCGACCCCACCTGCTGGATATGTTCGAGCCGCAGGATCACCCCAACGACTTCCAATATCCCGGCGGACCGCCCGTGCGCCCCTACGACGCAGCGGGCTGGACGCTGGCCTACCAGATGGGCATCGAGTTCGACCGTATCCTGGATGAATTCAAAGGCCCGTTCCAGGCGATTCCCTACGGTGAATTACAGCATCCGGCGGGTGTCTTCGAGGTCGCCGACCCCCTCGCGGGTTACGTACTGAGTCCCCGAACCAACGATTCCTTCACCGCCGTCAACGACCTACTGAAAGCCGACGTAGACGTTTTCCGTACCACCGAACCGTCCGACTTGGCGACGGGTACCTTCTTCGTCCCGGCGGGCGAACAGGCCAAGACGCTATTGAGCAAAGCTTCCAACGATCTGGGTATCGACGTCCGAGGCGTAAAGCAGCGGCCCGCGGCGGCGATGGCCAAAGTCGCGCCGTTGCGCGTGGGCTTGTGGGATACATTTGGCGGCTCCATGCCCTCGGGCTGGGTGCGCTGGCTGAGCGAGCAGTTTCATTTTCCGGTGGAGGTCGTGTACACCCCTACGCTCGACGCGGGCGATCTGAATAAGAAATTTGACGTGCTGCTCTTTGTGACCAGCGCCATACCGGCCCTGCCAGGAGGCGATACGGGCCGGTATCGCAGCCGCAAAGAACCCGACCCCAAGGACATCCCCAAGGAATATCGCGACCAGTTGGGCAAGATTTCAGTGGACACGACGATCGTGGCGCTGAAAAAATTCCTGGAAGCGGGCGGTACCGTCCTCACCATCGGGAGCAGTACCAATTTGGCTTATCATCTGAAACTGCCCGTGCGCAACAAGCTGGTGGAAATCAATAGAGAGGGCAAGGAAACCCGCCTGCCCAGCGAGAAATACTACATTCCCGGCAGTATCCTGCGCGTGAGTGTGGACTCCACGCGGGCCATTGGTTGGGGAATGCCATCGCGAGCCGATGTTTATTTCGAGAACAGCCCGGTATTCGACATCGCCCCGGATGCCCTTGCTAAAGGTGAGATTAAGCCCATTCTCTGGTTCGACTCTGCCACGCCGCTCCGCAGCGGCTGGGCCTGGGGGCAGTCGTATTTGCAGGGCGGTGTCACGGGTTTCGAGGCTAAGGTCGGCGCGGGCAAACTCTACGCGTTCGGACCGGAAATCACCTTCCGCGCCCAGTCGCACGGGACGTTGAAGCTGGTGTTCAATGCGTTGTACTCTACGGGAACGGCGGTGGCGGGCGGCGGGACGGATTGAAGGACTGGATTCAAACTTTCGTGCTATCTCCTTTCGCCGATCTGCTTGGTTTTCCCATCACAATCCAGCCAAAGAGTGAATGACTCTGGCTCAAAATCATTTTACTTGTACCGCCACTTTTGACAGGCCCGTCTGCCTCAAAATCACTTTTTTACCATGAAAATCAGCCTTTTCTTCCTTATTGTGTGCGTACTTGTCGCGCAGACTGCTTTCTCTCAAACCAATGCCCCCATCATCGTCGCCAGCTATAATCTTCGTTACAACACCCCTAACGACGGCGTGAACGCCTGGCCCAACCGCAAGGAGAATGTAAAGGCTCTGGTACGCTACCATGAGTTCGACATGTTCGGGACCCAGGAAGCACTGCGCGGACAATTGGAAGACGTGGCCGAACTGAAAGAATTCGGTTTTTTGGGAAAAGGCCGCGACGACGGCAGGCAGGGCGGGGAACATTCGGCGATTTTTTACAAAAAAGACCGCTTCAAAGTACTGGATTCGGGTGACTTCTGGTTGAGCGAAACGCCCGACGTACCCGGCAAAGGCTGGGATGCCACCTGCTGCAACCGCATCTGTTCCTGGGCAAAATTCCAGGATTTGAAAACCAAAAAGCAGTTCTACTTTTTCAGCGTGCACTTCGACCATCAGGGCGTAAAAGCCCGGCAGGAATCGGGAAAGTTGATGGTGAAGAAGATCAGGGAAATTGCGAAAAACGCCCCGGCCATCTGCGTGGGAGACTTCAACTCTACGCCCGAAACGGAGCAGATCAAAGCCATGCAGACCATCCTGCAAGACGCGCACGATGTCACGAAGCAGCCGCCCTACGGACCTGAGGGCACTTTCAACAGCTTCAAGTTTGACGCACCGATGGAAAACCGCATCGACTACATTTTTGCGAGCAAAGATTTCGATGTTTTGAAATACGGCGTCCTGACCGACGCCAAGGAGCAGCGTTACCCGTCGGATCACCAGCCTGTGGTGGCGAAGGTGGTGCTCAAATAGCGGCTCGAAGAAGGCCCTTTTCACCAATCCACCACCGATCCGTCGAGTGGATCGTAAGATTCGCGGTTCTTCCAGTCGTGGCCGATCTTGTCTTTCATCTGTGCCTCGTCCAGTTCCACACCCAAGCCAGGTTTGTTCGGGATCATCACCGTGCCGTCGCTCTGCAACTTGAAGGGTTCCTTCAGATAGCCCTCCCCGAGCGTGACCTGCTCCTGAACCAGGAAATTGGGGATACTCGCCGCCAGGTTAAGTCCCACGGCCAGCGAAATCGGCCCCATCGGGTTGTGGGGCGCGATAGGAACGTAGTAGGCTTCGGCCATGCCCGCGATCAGGCGGCCTTCGGTGATGCCGCCCGCGTGGCAGAGGTCGGGCTGGATAATGCTAGCCGCGCGTTTTTCTAAAATCTCGCGAAAGCCCCATTTGGTAAAAATCCGTTCGCCCGTAGCGATGGGCAGGTGCGTCCCGCGCGCGATGTCGACCATCATATCCACGTTCTGGGCCTGAATGGGTTCCTCCACAAACATGGGTTGGTAGGATTCCAATTCTTTGATAAGTACCTTGGCGGTCTGCGGAGAAATGGCCCCGTGGAAGTCGATGCCGATGTCCACGCCCGGTCCGGCGGCCTCGCGCAGGGAGGCAAAGTTGTCGGCAGCGTACTTGATGAACTTCGGGTTCTCGACAATGGCGGCGGCCGATTTCTCCTTGGCTACGCTCGTCTTGATTACCGTAAACCCTTTGGCAACCTGTTCCTTGATTTGCTCGGCGTTGGACGCGCGTCCGTACACGCGCACCCGATCGCGGGTAGGGCCGCCCAGTAGTTCGTAAACCGGGACGCCCAACAGCTTGCCCTTGATGTCCCACAGGGCGTGGTCGATGCCACTCAGGGCGCTGGTTAGGATGGGCCCGCCCCGGTAGAAGGCGTGGCGGTAGATCGCCTGCCAGTGGTGTACCACCTGCCGGGGGTCTTTGCCGATTAGATAAGGCTCCACTTCCTTAATGGCCGTGGCGATGGTCAGCGCGCGGCCTTCCAGCAGCGGCTCGCCCAGGCCAAAGATGCCGCCCGCGTCGGTATGGATTTTCAGAAAAATCCAGCGCGGCGCGACCAAAAAGGTTTCGAGTTTTGTGATTTTGACCTTACCATAATTGTGGATAGGCGCAGGGGCGGCGCGGCGGCGGCGTAGGAATCTTTAGGCAGGGCCATTGCCGTTACACCCGCCACACCCAAGACGGATTGGATGGCGCTGCGGCGCGATAGTTTCTTGGGTTTCATATGTTTCAATGTCAGCTTTCATGCGATCCGGGGGCTAAAGCCGCCCGGCAATTGATTTCCTTTTTTCCTTTCCTCCCTTCTCCTTCAAAACTACCAATTATGAATCGACCCATCCGGGGCTTTCAAAATCGGGTGCGAAAACTTGGTTTTTTCCTTTACCTCCATCACAAAAGTGGCCCTCTTGGGGTCGAAGGTGACGCCCAGGCCGGGAGCATCGTTCAGGTAGAGCTTGCCGTTTTTGAAATTGATAAAATCCTCATTGAAATAAGGCGGGCGCTCGACTTCGCCGCCACCCAGCTCCATCATGCAGCGCGACGGACTGCTTGACCCCAGCACGTGTACCAGCGCGGCGGTGGAGAGCGGCCCCGTGAAATGCGGGATCATGCCCACGTAGTGCGTCTCGCAAATCGCGGCCAGCTTCTTGAATTCGCTGAGGCCACCCGTGTTGGGCAGCGTGAAGCGCGTGTAGTCGATCAGGCGGTTTTCGATGAGTTCGTTGGCGTCCCAGCGGTCGCCATACTGTTCGCCGACGGCGATGGGGACTTTGGTCATGCTGCGAACATTCTTGTAAACGCCAGGATTCTCTGACCGCACGATATCCTCAATAAAATAAGGTTCCAGGTCTTCAAGGGCGGTGCATATTTTTAGGCCGTCGGTCAGGTCGAAGCGGGTGTGCAGGTCGATGGCCCAATGACCGCCGCCACCCACGGCTTCGTCGATGCGCTTGCAATGCTCGATCGTTTTCCTGACGTTTTCGTAAAAATCGAACGGCTCCTCACCGTTGCCGCCCGTGGGACCGATGCGGTAGGCGCGGAAGCCGGCAGCGATGCAGTCCTGGGCGCGGCCTTCGTCGGTTGTCGCCTTGGAAGGGCGGAAACCCGTGGCGTAACATTCCACGTAGTCGCGGGTGGCGCCGCCGAGCAGTTCGTACACGGGTACTTTAAGCGCTTTGCCCTTCAAATCCCAGAGCGCCATTTCAATGGCTCCCAATGCGTGGAGTTTTTCGCGGCCCGGCGGGTAGAACATTCCGCGGTAGACGTACTGCCACAAATGCTCGATGCGGAACGGGTCTTCGCCGATCAGCATTTGGGCGCACTGCTCGATCATGTCCTTGGAGCCGCCCTCACCGATGCCGGTGATGCCGCCGTCGGTCTCTATTTCGACGATGCCCCGCGCCTGATTGAACAGTGGCTTGGTGTAGCCCGGTGCAGCGTAGTAGCGGATTCTAGTGATTTTCAGGCCCGATGAGGCTTCTGCTTTGTGAAGCGGCCAGCCGAAAAGGAGGACGGCAGAGCCCAGGGCGGTGGATTTTATGAACTGTCTTCTTTGCATGGATCTTTTACTTTAGGCCATAAGCGGTACGCAGCAGGCTGCTTTTTCCTTGCCTCCGGGGACGGTCGGTTGATGCCGTTAAAGCGGCTCGGCAATCGATAAAATACTTTCCTTCTTTTCTCCTTCCTCCCTCCTCCTTTCTGACGACTGCCGCGCGACCAGCTTGGCTTCCATCAGGATTTGCTTCATGCCTTCGTTGGGATTGTTGAGTTTCCCGATCAGGTATTCCACCGCCGTTTTGCCCAATAATTCGATGGGTTGTTCCATATAAGTGATCGGGCAGTAGTACAAGTCAAAGCCTTCGGACTGCCCAAAACTAACGATGGCGAGGTCAGAGGGTACTTGGAGGTGCAATTCATTGATGCACTTCAAGCCATTAATCGCCAGGCCGTAAGTGGCAAAAATCAGCGCGTCCAGCTTTTGGCCGGAGGAGGTTATTTCATCGAGAGCATTTTTGACTTCCTGCTCCATCGTTTCAAAATGCACTTCTTTGATCCAGTTTGGATTGGGGGCAATGCCATTGTCACGCAGTGCATTCCGGTATCCCCGGATGCGCTCTTTCATATGAAACATCTCGGATTTATAAGCAAACAGACCAATCCGCTCGTAGCCGCCCCGGATCAGGTGCGTAGCGGCATCGTAGGAGGCTTTGTAGTTATTGGTAGCCACAAAGTCGGTTTGGATATCGGGAAAATGGCGATCCAGCAGTACAAAGGGAATATTTTTCTCCTTCAAGTAATGAATCTGCTTCTCGGAACCTTCGGAAGAAACGATGATGAAGCCATCCACCTGTCGGTTAATGAGCACATTCAGCAAGTCCCAGGCTTTGTCGGCGCGCTCGTCGCAACTGCCGATGATGACCGTGTAGCCGTGGTGCCTGGCCTCGTCCTCCACCACACGGGCGATGTTGGCAAAAAACGGATTTGAAATATCCGCAATCACCAGCCCGATCGTATAGGTCTTCCCACTTCGCAGACTCTTAGCCAGATGATTGGGCCGATAATTTAGTTCTTTGGCAATTTGCAGAATCCGCGCCGCCATCTCGTCCCCCACGCGGCTCTCCTTGGCCTTGCCGTTCAGCACATACGAAACCAGCGCCGTGGATACCCCGGCCTTGGCGGCGATGTCTTTTTGGGAAACCTTGCGTGTTCTCACGTGGTCAATTTGGAATGTCGGAATGTCGGAATTGGTGAATATTGCTTTCGCCAGAGATATTCCGACATTCCAACATTCACTAATTCCAAATTGAAATCACGGTCGTATGATCGTCCCGTCCGCCCGCCGTACCTGCCAGTTGGACTTGGTGCCGATGGGGTACTTGGCGGCTTCTTTTTCGTTAATGTCCACGCCGAAGCCGGGTGCCTCGTTCACGGACATATAGCCGTCTTTCATCGTCGGGCACCCGGAGAAGACTTCCTTCATCTTATCGGAGAAATTGACGGCTTCCTGAATGCCGAAGTTCCAGATCGCATAGTCGATGTGAGCCTGCGCGGCGTGGCCCACGGGCGACACGTCGCCGGGGCCGTGCCAGGCCGTGCGGACGTTGAACCACTCGCCCAGCCGCGCGATTTTCATGGCGGGCGTCAGTCCGCCGATCTGCGAGACGTGGCAGCGGATATAGTCGAAGAGACGATTGGCCATCGGCTCCTTGAACTCGTTGATGTTATTGAACAACTCGCCCATCGCGATGGGTACCGTCGTGGACATCCTGAGCTGCTTGAACCACTCCATATTCTCGGGTGAAAACGGGTCTTCGATGAAGAAGGGCCTGTACTCTTCCAGCCTCTTGATCATGTTGATGGCGTTCATCGGCTGCACCCGCTCGTGGATGTCGTGCAGGAGTTCCAATTCCTCGCCCACGCGCTCCCGTACCGTCTTGAACATGAGCGGCACCGATTTCAGGTATGCCTGTTCGTTCATGAAATTGTCTTTCTCTCCACCAAAACCCGCTGCTTTGTAGTCGGGCGTTTGGGCGGTGGCTCCCACGGCTCCGTAGCCGCCCTGCTGAATGCGGACGTGCTTGAAACCCTGCGCCTGGTACTTCTGTACGTCTTCGGCCACCGCCTCGGGCGAGTTGCCGTTGGCGTGGGTGTAGCAAGGAATCGCGAAGCGCACCTTGCCGCCCAGCAATTGATAGACGGGCATCCCGGCGCGTTTTCCTTTGATGTCCCAAAGGGCCTGATCCAGCCCGCTGAGGGCATTGTTCAGCACGGGGCCATTGCGCCAGTAGGAGCTTACATATGCTCCCTGCCAGATGTCCTCGATATTATCTACGTCTTTGCCATTGGCAAATTCGTCGAGGTAGGTATTGATGGCGGGCAGCACCACGGCGGCACGTTGCGTAAAGGTCGAGCAGCCCAAACCGTACAAGCCCGGCTCGGAAGTTTCGACTTTGACCACAATCAAATTGGAACCCTGCGGGGCGGTGGCAATGGCCCGAACTTTGGTGATCTTGACCGGCTTCATCGCCGCTGCGTAGGAGGGCGTTCCCGCCGCTTCGCGGGCCTCGGCGGTAGAAATCCCACCAAAGAGTCCCAGCAAACCCGCCGAGCCGCCGAGTGTTTTAAGTGTATCGCGTCGTTTCATGATTTTTTGTGTAATTGTTGAACTGTTGAATCGTGTAATTGATGTTGAAGCGGTCCGCCGCCGCGGCGTTTTTTGTTTAAAGTGCAGTTCAAGGCAGAACTACGCCTTGAACCTAATAAATAAACAATTACACGATTCAACGATTACACAATTCAACAACATTTACAGCTTCTTATCCCACCATACCCGCGTGTCCAGATTGTTCGATCCTTGGCGAGTGATCGCTTCGTTGACGCTGGCGGCGTTCACGATCAGTTCGCTATCGGGGTAGGGGAGGCTACGGATGAAGTCACCCTGAATTTCGGAGCCGGGGAAAGGGTTTTTCTTCAGAGCCGGGAAGCCGCTGCGGCGGAAATTGGCCCAGGCCTCGTTGCCATCCAGGAAAGCGGACACCCAGTACTGCGTATTGATCTGTTCCAACTCCTTACCCGCTACCAATGGACGGGCGTCCAAATATGCCTTGATGGAAGCCTCGGGAATGGCGGCGTTGGCTCCGTAAGCGGCCATTTGCTCCATATTGGCCCGGACGCCTTTGGCGAAGTAGTCGGCCGCTGTACCCGTCACCCAACCCCGGAAGGCAGCTTCGGCCAACAGCAACTGTACCTGCGAGTAAGTGATGTGGAACTCGGGCGCGTCCAGTTTCAGCACGGTGCTGAGGTTGACCTGCGAATAATCCCACAAGCTTACCACGCCATTGGCCGCGAAGGTCGAGCTGATCGTCACGTCATTGTAGCCCATCGGCATCCCTATCTGCACCTTGGGGTCGGAGGAGGCGCGGGCGGGGGTTTGCTCCGGACCGCCTTTGGCCCCCACGTAACGCACCGCAAACACGGGCAGGCGCGGATCGTTGTTGTCTTTCAAAAAATTCACAAAGGGTGCGGCCAGGTAAAAGTTGGTTTTCTCGCGGGCCGCCAGGTGATTGGCGATGTAGTTGTTATAAATCGCCGTGTGCCGGATGATGGAGTTATCCGCGTTGGACTGGAACAAACCGCCCGCCACGGCTTTTTTCACAAAGGTTTGTGCTGTAGCCGGATCGACCTTGCTCAGGCGCATAGCGGCACGAAGTAACATTGAGTTGCCCAGCTTTTTCCACTTGGCTACATCGCCGCCGTACAGGATGTCGGTCGTTACAGCAGCCTGGGCGGTCGTCAACGCGGCAGAAGCCTCGTCTAGTTCTTTTAGAATATCTTTATAGATTTTCTCCTGCGGATCGTACTTGGGCGTGATGATTTCGGTTGTAAAGCCCTGACCCGCCTCGAAATACGGAATATCGCCGTAGGTATCCGTCAGAATCATAAACGTATAAGCCTTCCAGATGCGGCCCATGTTGTAAATATTCGACTGCTTGGGGTCGTCTTTGGTCTGATCCAGCACCGCGATCAATTGCTTCACTACGTTGCGGTAGAAGTTCGTCCATACGCGGTCGGTGTTGCTGTTGTTGATCTGATCGTAGTTGCCGCCCGACAGCGAGCTGCCGTAGGGCGTTACGATCTGTTGCACAATCGGAAAATGGTAAGTCAACATGCCCAGTGTTTCGCCACCGCTGTTGTAGGTAGTGCTGATGATGGCCTTGTTCAGCACGAACGAGGGCGCCAGCGAAGTGGGATCCACCTTGTTGGTGTTGATCTCGTCAAAGCCCTCGTCGCAGGAAGTAGCGAACAGGCAGATGGCCAGGAGTATGGTTAGTCTTTTCATGTGTTCAATTTGGAATGAGTGAATGTCGGAATGTCGGAATATTGCTTACGCCAGATATTTTGAATATTCCGACATTCACTCATTCCGACATTCCAAATTGATTTTTAAAACCTAACGTTCAAGTTAAAACCCACGCTCCTGGTCGGCGGCAGGCCGGGCCAGAAGTCGAGGCCTACGGCGTTGTCTGAGGAGTTGAGGGCTTCTTCGGGATCCATGTTCTCCGTCCATTTCTTGATGATCAGGACGTTGTTGGCTACGGCGTTCAGCTTCAAGCCTCTCACGAACGAACGCTCGCCCAGGAATTTGGTGAAGTCGTAGCCCAGCGTGATCTGGCGCAGTTTCCAGAAGCCGGCGTTGAACACGAAGTCCTCATTGATTCCCTGCGGGTTGAGCGATTCGTAAAACGGCTGGACAGCGGCCCGGGTCTGGTTGACTTCACCATTGGGGTTCACCCCGTCGCCGATTACGTAGCCCACGTCGCGCCCTGGCAGCGTCCGCTTCGATAGACCATGACGGACGTAATTGATGTTTCGTCCCGCGATCATCTTGTGGCCCAGCTTGAAGTCGATTAGCGTAGAGAGCGAGATGCCCCGGTACGTGAAGGTGTTGGTGATGCCGCCGAAGTAGCGGGGCAGCGCCGTACCGAAATTCTGCTGGACATTGTTGCGGAGCGGGAAGCCACTTCTGGGGTCGAACACCTTGCGGCCCTGCTCGTCCCGCAGGTAAGTGAACGTGTAAATCTGGCTGAGCGGCTTGCCCACGACCTGGTTCAGCGTACGGCCCCCGCCGCTGTTGACAGTGATGATCGTATCGTTCTCCGACAAGCCCAGTTTCAACACTTCGGAAGTGTTGAAGGATACATTGGTGCTCACGTCCCAGCGGAAGTTCTTGGTCACGGCGGGCGAGAAGGTCAGCAGTACTTCCACGCCTTGGTTCATGCTACGGCCCACGTTGATGAGCTTTCTGGTGTACGACGAGGCGTCGGAAATCTGAGCGGCCAGAATCTGATCGTCGGTCGTTTTGTGGTAGTAGGTGAAGTCCAGCCCGACTCTGTTCTCGAACAGTTTCAGCTCGATGCCCGCCTCAGCCTCCTGGATGCGCAGCGGACGCAGGTTTTTGTTGGGAACTGTACTGGTATTGATCCCGCCCACCGGAACATCCCGACCCGACGGGTTAGGGAAAGAGTTGTTCTCCACGCTAAAGTAAAGGGCGTTGGAATACGGCTCCACGTTATCGGAACCCACCTGCGCGTAAGCCGCCCGCAGCTTGCCGAAACTAATCCAGGACGGCAGGTTCTCGAAGGCTTGCGAGAATACGAAGCTACCCGTGACGGACGGATACAGGATGCTGCGGTTGGCCGGGGCCAGCGTCGAGAACCAGTCGTTGCGGGCCGTTACACCCAGGTAGAGAAATTCCTTGTAGGAGAAAGTCGCCGCGCCGAAGAGCGAGTTGATTTTCCGCTCTGACAGACGGTACAGCGGATCTTTGATACGCCCGTTCATTACTGTGTAAAGGCCCGGCTGGATAAAATCCTGCACCGTGACGCTGTTGTAGTCATTGCGGGCGTAGCGTTGGTTGCCCCCAAGCGTCAGGTCGATCCCGTAGTCGCCAAAGATTTTGTTGGCTCCCAGAATAAAATCCAGGTTGCGCTCGACGTTTTGCCGCACATCCTGCGTAAACTGGCCATTTACGAAACCAATAGGCGCTCTGGGAATAGGCGCATAGCCGTTAGGAATATTGTACTCCTGATTCCGGACGTAAGAATCCTGCGCCAAACGACCCATCAGATACAGCCAATCGGTGAACTGGTACCTAAGAGCAACATTGCCAAACAGGCGGCTGCGGTCGGTGTTCTCGAACTTATTGCTCATCGAGTAATAGGGGTTGTTCCGTACCAGGAAGCGCGAGAACACGAACTCATCGCCGTTGTCCAGCGTCTGGTTTTGCCGCAATGCCTCGAAGGGCATGGAGTTGGCCAGGGTGAAAATAACCGTAGACACCGCCAGATCCTGCGTGTTCAACTGCGGCGGATTGATGTTGTTTTCCAGCGAATAGTTGACATTGCCCGTCGCGGTCAGTTTGCTGGTGATGTTTTGAGTAAAACCCAGGTTGATGACTTTGCGATTGAAAGTGTTATTGGGCATAATACCCTTGTTGTCAGTATTTCCCAGCGACAGGCTGAAGCCGCCGTTCGCGCCGTTATTGGCCACGGTCACCGTGTTGGTGAAGTTGGTGCCCGTGCGGTAAAACTGGCTCACCCGGTTGCGGACGGGCTCGTAGGGCCAGGTTTCGTTGTCGAAGAGCGTCTGCGTCATGCCCGGCTCGAACTTCTCGCCGAAGCTCCATACGCCCGAAGTCGGCTTATCCGTGGTGGGGCGCTTGCCGCCCTCGCCCTGGCCGTATTCGTATTGATAATCCGTGAAATCCAGCGGCGTGTCGGTGGTGAAGTTGGCGTTATACGTCACGCTAAAACCCTTGCCTTCGCCCCGGCTTTTGGTCGTAATCATCACCACGCCATCCTTGGCCCGCGAACCGTAAAGGGCCGCCGCCGTAGCGCCTTTCAGCACCGTCATGGTCTCGATGTCGTCGGGGTTGATGCTGCTGAGGCCGTCGCCGCCGTCGGAGGCGTTGGAAGAGCGGCTGCCGAAATCTCCACCGATGGCGTAATTGGCATTGTCGATCGGTACGCCGTTGACCACGATCAGTGGCGAGTTGTTGCCGCTGAACGACGACTGCCCGCGAATCCTGATCTTGGCCGTTCCCGCCGGGCCGGTTCCCATCGAGGTGATGTTGACGCCCGCCATCTTGCCCTGCAAGCCGCTCACGAAGTTGGGCGTGCGGTTGGTCGAAATCTGCTCGGCGTTGACCGTCGACGTAGCGTAACCGAGCGTCTTTGCCTCACGCTTGATACCAAGCGCCGTCACAACCAGTTCGTCCAGGCTTTTGGATTGCTCCGTCATCTGCAAATTCACCACCGAGCGTGAACCCACCGCAATCGTCTGGCTTTCGTAGCCGATGTATGAGAAAATCAGTGACGCATCGGGCTGGGCGGCAATCGTGTAGTTGCCGTTGGCGTCAGTAGTGGTGCCGCGATTGGTGCCACTTACCAGAATGTTCACGCCCGGCAGACCGTCGCTGGCCTGATCGGTCACTTTGCCCGTGATGCTGGGTGCCTGGCCGAAGACCAGCCCCTGCCACAGCAGTAACAGCGTGAAAAGAATTGAGGTAGGCGTTTTTTTCATGCAAGTAAACTGGTTTAGAAAATATTAGCAGGATATGAATAAGGATTTAGGAATAGCTTTAACGATTAAGCATTTTTGTGTAGAAAGTAGCGGTTCTAATCACACAGCAAGGTATTAGATAGCGATAAGGCCCAGTATTAATGGATATTGAAACTCCATTGAGTGTAACCTGTATTATTATACGAAAATGTATGGTTTTTGGGAAGTGGGCCAAAAGTATGCTTAACCGATTAAACAAAAAAACTTTCACTTGAAATTTTTGCAAAAAATCTTTTTAAATGTCAAAAAGTAGTTTTGAAGCTTTGCGAGTCGCGAAAAATCGTGGTAGAGTAACCTGCCGACCGAGCGGGTGGGAACGGCAATTAGCGCCCGACGTAAACGGAAAGTCGCGATTTTGCGTTACTTAGATCGAAATTTCTGAGTTTGATTTATGCCAAGAACGAACAAAATATACGGTCTTTTTCTACTGTTTTGGAGCATGGTGCCAATGCATTCGGCACAGGCACAATCGCCTTACTCGCAGTCTGATTTGGACAAAAATTACGACATGCTGCTGGCGAATCCCGGCGTGCAGATCGAAGCGACAGAAGCCATCAATAAGCTTTACAACTACAAATTCGGCGATGCCGAGGCGGAGTTTAACTGGCTGAAGTACCGCTATCCCAACCACCCCATGCCCCAGTTCCTGATGGGCTTGGCCGATTGGTGGAAGATCGTACCGAACACCGACAACGAAGCCTACGACAACCGCTTCCTGTCCCGCATGGATTCATGCATTTATCTCGCCGAAAGGCTTTATAGCCAAAAAGAAAATAAAGTGGAGCCCGCCTTTTTCCTGGCGGCCGCCTACGCTTTCAAGGGCCGACTCTACGCCGAGCGACGACAATGGACCAAGGCGACTTTCGCGGGAAAAAATGCGCTCGAAGTACATGGAGAAAAGCAAAGGCTACGGCGACCTGAGTCCTGAATTGCTCTTTGGCGACGGAATATACAACTACTATTCCGAATGGATTCCGAAAGAGTACCCGATCTTGAAACCCGTCTTGATTTTCTTTCAAAAAGGGAATAAAAAGCTGGGCATTCAGCAGTTGGAGAAGGTGGCTAACAATGCCTTTTATACCCGCGTGGAGGCGCGGTACTTCCTGCTACAAATCTATAGTCTGGAAAACCAGTACGGGAAAGCTTACGACATGGCTAAGTACATGTGGCAGACGTACCCGGACAACCCGTATTTCGAGCGGTACTTCTGCCGCTCGGCCTTCGTGACGGGCCACGCTGCCGAGGCGCAGCAAGCCGCCCGCAACATGCTGGATAAAATCGACCGCCGGATGCCGGGCTACGAGGGGGTGAGCGGGCGCAACGCGGCTTACGTGCTGGCTTATTATAAGTTCAACTACGAGAAAGATTACGACGGAGCGGCCGACTACTATCAGAAAGCCGTCAATTTCTCGGTGCAGACCAAGTCGCTGGATGCGGGCTACTACGTGTCGTCGTTGCTGGGTCTGGGCAAAATCGCCGAAGCGCGCAAAGACATCGCCGGGGCGCAGCGCTACTACAAACTGGCCTACGACAAGGCCGACCGCAAGTCGAGCCAGCACGATGAGGCCAAGAAAGCCATCGACGGCCTCAAAAAGTCCCGCCGCGAGGACCGCCGCAGTCGGCGGAAGTGAGTGAATTTATTAGCTGCTCACTTCACCAAAACTTCCATCGCGTTCAGTTCCGGGCCACCGCCGCGATCGGCCGAACCCGCCACGACGTATACCTTCCCATTGAGTACGACAGCGCCCGTGCCGTGCCGTCCCTGCAGCATGGGTGGAAATTTCTCCCATTTTTCCGACCTGGTGTTATAGGCTTCCACCTCCCGGTGAGCGGTGTTTTGCGCCGCGCTTTCGCCGCCTAAAATCAGGACTTTCCTGCCATAGGCAACGGCCATGTTTCCCGCTCTCTGGGTGGGAAGGTTCCGGCTTTCGTCCAGCGTCGTCCAGGCATTGGTTCTGAAGTCATACACATCCACTTCGGGGACGGTGAGGTTGAAGACGTTCTTCGTTTTGGCGGTGGAAAGCCGCCCGCCCGCTACGTACAGCCTGCCGTCCACCATCGCCACCGATACATGGTCGCGCGGGCGGGGGGCATCAGGCAGTTGCTGCCATTGGTTGGTCTTGGGGTCGTACGCATCGAACCAGGCCACGTGACCATCCCAGTGGCCATCCTGAATGCCGCAGATGACGTAGATTTTGTCGTTGTGCACGAATGCCCCGGCCGCGCCCCGGCGGCGATTTTCGGGGATTTCAGGGCCTTCGCGCCACGCATTGCGCTCGGGGTTGAAGATGTACATCTTCGGGATGGGTAGCTCGTGGGGATAAGGCCCGGTGAAAGCACCCACCACGTATATTTCGTCCCGGTAGGTGACTGCCTGGAAGTGGCTCATTTCGAGCGGCGTTACGGCTTTTTTGATCCACGTGTCTCGCTTGGGATCATATTCCTCCACGGCTTTTACGCCGCGCCCACCCAGCAGGTAAATTTTCCCATTGGCCACCGCCAGCGCGCACTCATGCCGATTGGTCGGTAAACTCAGGGGTTCGGCGGCTTGCCACACCTGGGCGGTGACCAGTGATAAACTGCTTAGTGCTATTACCAAACAAGTGACCCAAAGCTTTTTCAGTTGCTGTTTCATAGAATGATGGTTTAAAAAGATAATTGGCTGCTGATTTTTTTTTAGCTACTTCCCCCGACCGATAACGACATCCTTGATGGCCACGAAGATTGTGTGCCAGATTAGGTTGAAGAACGACTCATCCTCGGCCCGCAGCACTTCGCCCTCGCCCACGCGGGCGGGACGATCCGGTTTAGGGTTGTTCTCGTTCAGCACGACGTTGTTGACAACTTGCGACAGGAACCCGCGTTTTTTGAGCTTACCCGTTTCGTCGTTCATTTTCAGCACGTTCACTTCGAGGTTGTCATATTGCAATTGCATCTTTATCGACGACTGAACGGTATTGGCGTCGATGCCGAATTGCAATTTGATCAAATCACCCGACTGTACCGAGGCCAGGGCAAGTGCCTCGGTGACGCCGTTGATTTTGGTCATGTCGAACTTGCTCATCGTACCACCGCAGCTAAAATCGCCCGACCGTGAGGCCAGGTTAAAAATGAAGTAGGCGTTCAGGTTGCCCGTTCCCATGAAACGAGTATCGACGTTCACGCGGCATTTGGGGTCTTTCTCAATCCAGGTCGAGTCGTTGGTCAGGTTGGTGATCGTGCCGTGGGTACCGTCGAAGTACACCGCACCGCGTCGCTCGGTCTTCGCATTCAACTCACCGTAGCGCACGCGGGTACTCTTGAGGTACACCTTTTCGAAACCTACCTTCGTTTTTGCTTTCAGCAGGATTTGGTGCGGGTAGTCGAAGTTCTTGCTACCGGGAGTGGACGGAAAGCGTTGATCTTTGTCCACGTCGATCAGCCCGGCGTCGATGTCGAGCCTTTTGGCAAAAAGCTGACGATTGTTTAGCAGCCGCTTTACGTCCACTTGCGTGGCTTTGATGTTCTTGAATTCCAGATTGAGGCGTTCGGTGGCATAACCCACGGCGCGGCTGAACTCATTTTTGGACAGGAGCGGCTTGTAAAGCACCTGCTTTACCTGAATAGTGCTGTCTTTGGTAGTAAAGCTGAGCGTCGCCATCTTGAACACGTATTTTTTATTCCCCGAGGGCAATTCCAGCCCTTCGGCTCGCAACGCGATGTTATCCGAAAAGAACACCCGGCTCGTATCTTTTTCCGATCCGGCATCGAGCACAAAATCCGTCACGTCCAGATATAGCTTTTTCAACTCGCTCTTCTGGGGTTCTTTCGACGCGTCCTGGCGATCTTCGTAGGTGAAATTTACGTTGTCGAGACTGATCTTGTCGATACGGATCGAGTTCAACACTTTGCTAATCAACTCGTAAGGAGATTTTTTCGGTTTGTTTTTATTGTAATCTTTCGGATCGTGAATAATATGCGCTTTCGGACGACTGATCAATACCCCGTCCATGTTCAGGGCCTTTGAAAAAAATAGTCGCCACAGCGAAACTCCCGTCAGCCGCACTCGCTCGGCTTGCAGGTCGAAAAGGTCATTGGGGGCCTTTTCTGCTTGAATCAACCGGAGGTAAACGGTAGAGTCGGGCGTAAGCTTCATTCCCCCGACCTCGGCGTTGCCTAACGGAATGTTGAGGTCGATGTCGTCGTAGCTAATCCGGTAAAGGCTGTCGGAGGCATTCACCACCGACTCTTTCAAAGCGCTGTCCAGCTTATCCTTAAAAAAAATCGGCAACCACCACGACAGCAGCAATCCCAGCAAAAATAATCCTAAGCCGAGGCCAAGAATCCAGAAAAGCCATTTTTTATAATGTGGGGACATGAAGGGAAAGGTTATTTAGAGGGAGGGAGGAGGAGAGGGGAAGGGAGGAAGGAACGGAGCCGTCACGCGGGCTGCTTAAGTAGCCCCGTCCTTTTATCCTTTCCTCCTGTCTCCTTTCCTCCTTCAGGAAAAAGACAAAACTATCCATTCCCTCCGTTATTAAAAAAAACTTCCCTTGCCTTCCAACCTTTTCCCACCACGCTGGCTCTTACCAAAGTTAACGAGCCTATCGAAGCACCCCTTGACCTTCGGATGATAGAAAATGAACAGGAACTGGTAAACGGCTGTCGCCAGCACGAGCGAGCGGCCCAGAAACGTCTGTACGACGTTTTTGGGGGGAAGATGTTCGCGATATGCCTGCGTTACGTCAAGAACCGGGCCGATGCCGAGGATGTGTTACAGGATGCCTTTATCAAGATTTATGAAAACATAGGCGCTTTCCGGGGCGAGGCTCCGCTGCAGTATTGGATGAAATCCATTGTGGTCAACACTGCGCTCAAGCATATACGCAAGCAAAAATACACGCTGGAAATAACCGATGTCCATACCTACGACAACTGTCTGACCGATGCGGAAGCGACCCTCTCCGGTTTCCAGATGCAGCAGCTATTGGGCTTTATCCACGAACTCCCGTCGGGTTGCCAGACGGTCTTTAACCTCTACGCCATCGAGGGTTACCAACACCAGGAAATTGCCGAGTTGATGGGCATTTCCGAAGGTACCTCGAAGTCGCAATACTCGCGGGCCAGGGGTCTTTTACAAAAAAAATTAAACCAAGAACAACGATTCGACAATGAATCAATCAGAAAAACCCAAATTTGAACAAGACTGGCAGCGGGCTTTTGAATCCGCCGCCGAATCGCCGCCCCCTGCCGCCTGGCACGCCATCGAAGCGCGTCTCGACGCGCAGGAAACGGCCGTCGTGCCGCTGCTGTGGTGGAAAAATCCGAAGGTGTGGTACGCGGCGGCGGCCGTGGTCGCTCTGCTGCTGGTGAGCTGGCCGATCCTGGAGTCGTACCGTACCGATGACCCCGCCACCCGACTGGCGGCTGGAAGAACCACGTCGCCCGGGCCGTCCGGTGCGATGGAATTGCCGGGGAAAGCGACGCCTGATCCTGGCGTATATACATCCGATGGGAACGCCTCCAGCGGTACGAAAAGTAAAGCAAATGAAAGAACGGCTCAGGCCGAAGAAGCGGGCGAAGCCTTCTTCCCGCCCGCTGCTTCGGGTGTGAATGAGCCGTCGGAACGCGTGGCGGTTGGCGAGTCGCGCCAACCGATTTTCCCTCCCTCACAAAAAAACCTTGCTATCGAAGAAAACTCTGCTTCCACTTTTACCGATTCGCCTTCGCTGTCGCAAACGCCAAAAGACACCAAGGTTTCAGAAATCGAGACTAAATTTAACCAGAGCAGAGGACTGTTGGACGCGACGCCCAATGCCCTCGTTCCTCACACGCCTACCGTCATTGTCATCACGCAGAGCACCCGGAAAATCCCCGTTGGCGCGGACGCATCCGAGGAATTGAACCGGGTCATTAAGGGCAGTTCCACCGTGCCGCTCCGTACCAAGGCCCTAACCCAACCCATCGCGGCCCTGTCGGCGGTGGACGGTCTGACGCAGGTCAATGTGGACTTCCGGGAACCGGCCATCAAGAGTGATCTGGAAATTTTCAAGGCGGCACACCCCAGGCGTTCGCGCGTCCGGGAGCTATGGGCGGGGCTGAGTTTGATGCCTGCCTTGTTCAACCCCAGAACCAACGTCACGTCGGCTCCCCGCGCTTTTGCCAGTGCCAACGCCAGCCGCCAGTCGCTGTCCAACGCCAGTCAGGCGCGACTTTCCTACGCCGTGCAGGCCCAGGCGGGCAAACAATTATCGAAGCGCTGGTCGGTTGAAACGGGTGTGAGCTATTTGAGGGGAAACTCGACTTTTGCCAGCGATGGGTACGTACTCGATGCCGTCACGAGCCGGAGTGCCAATGTGCTGGAAGACGCTTTGCATTCGAATTCTTTAAACTATAATAGCTTTAAGAATTCAGCATCCCCCCAAAACCTGGACTTGTCCGCCGGCTCGTACATCGACTTCGACCAGCGCACCACCAATGACTTCCGTTACGTGCAGGTTCCGGTGCAGGCGGGCTATACGCTCAACCCCGACGGCAGGCTGAACTACACGGTGCTGGGGGGCGTAGTAGCTAATCTGTTCTTACAAAACCAAATTGAGAACAGGGAGGGCTATGTCTCGGTGAATACCGCCGACGACGGCTTGTACCGCGCCCTCAACTGGTCGGCCACCACGGGTGTGCGGGTCAACTACCGCCTGAGCGATCACTGGAACGCCACCCTGACGGGCTCGTACCAAAAGGCCATTGCCAGTATCCTCAAAGGCGACGGCGTCCTCGACGCCCGCCCGCAGTTGTACGGCGTGGCCTGGGGGGTTCGGTACGTTTTTTAAAAAAATGTTGAAAAAATTTCAGACCCATTCCAACCTTTTAGCCGGAAGGCAGCTCTTGGGTGTATAGAGAATAGAATGAAGGGATATATTGTTAAGGGTCAAGTGGCCATTGCTCTGTAAGACGAAGTTCACTAGTCCTCAGATTGGAGTCCGCAGCTAATGGTTTTTCTTTTCTAATTTATTAGCCATGAAAAAAGTATTTGTTTCTATCATTGCCTTGTGTTTCAGCGTGTTTCTCTGGCAGTGCGGTAAGGATGGTGAGAACGGTGTAAAGCCTGAGTCGGGCCAGCCCGTGCAGGTCTCGGCGGACGTGGCGTCCCGCACGACGGATTTTGCCTTTGATTTTTTCAAGAAATTCCAGGCCGCGCAGCCCGCCAATGAAAATATTTTCGTCTCGCCGCTGAGCCTGCACATGGCGCTGGGAATGCTGCTGAACGGAGCCGAGGGTGAAACCGCTGCGCAAATTGCCAAAACACTGAAAGCGGACGGCGTCGCCCAGGCTGATTTGAACCAGGCCTACCAAGCACTGCTGGAAGGCTTGCCCAAGGCCGACCCAAAAGTACAGCTTGGCCTTGCCAATTCGGTCTGGTACCGCAATACGTTCAAAGTAGAAGACAATTTCCTGAATGTACTGCGCAAGTCGTTCGAGGCAGAGGTAGCGGGACTTGATTTCAACGACCCCAACGCCAAAAACAAAATCAACGCCTGGGCGAGCGACAAAACCAATGGCAAGATTAAAGAAGCTGTTAAAAGCATTCAGCCCAACGACGTTGTTTTCTTGGTAAATGCACTGTATTTCAAAGGGGATTGGAAAGCGCGATTTGACACGGAGAAAACTGACGATGCACCATTCTACCTAGCCAGCGGTGGTGAGAAAACGGTGAAAATGATGCGCGTCAAAAATGAATTCAAGCAGTTTCGGGGTACCAACTTCTCTGCTGTACAACTTCCTTACGCGAGTGGTCGGTTCAATATGACGGTATTGATTCCAAGTCAAGATGCCAGCGTGCGTAGTGTTATCGACGGGCTGAGCGCCACCGTCTGGAACGATATGCAGCAAAATTTTCGGGAAGCCGCCGTAACGGTGGGATTACCCCGCTTTACGCTGGATTACAAAACAAGTTTGAAAGAAGTGCTCAGGTCAATGGGGATGACGAAGGCTTTCACCGACAAAGCTGAATTGGGCAAGATCAACACCACGGCCGACCTGTTGGTCAGTTCTGTCGACCAAAGTACCTACCTGGGAGTCGACGAGAAAGGTACCGAAGCCGCCGCTGTCACTACGGTGGGTGTGGGAGTAACTTCCGTGGGGCCTAATGAGCCAACGCTGATTGCCGATCGCCCATTTGTAATCGTCATCAGCGAAAAAACATCCAATACGATTCTGTTCATGGGAAAAATCATGAACCCATAAAAATATTAAAGACTAAGCGTCAGCTACCGCTGGCGTTTTCGGGGTGCGTTATCGTCCGAGAGCCCTGCTTTCGGACGATTTTGTTTTTTTCGTAGGGGCGAACCCATGTGTTCGCCCGGCGGTGAGCTAACGCACGACTAAACCCCTAAACCTTAAACAACTAAACTCTAAACAAAAACAATCATGAAAACTACATTACGTACCGCTGCCCTCTTCCTGATGGCCCTGAGCGTGTGGTCCTGCAATGACAATTGCACCGAAACCCGCGTGAGAAGACAGTTTACTCCGATGACCGTCTCGTTGCTCGAAGTCCGCAAGGATTTGAAAACCGAAGCGCCCCGCGCCCTCGAACATCCGGGCAAGATTTACGTGCGGGACAAGTACCTGTTCATCAACGAAGTGGCCGAAGGACTGCACATCATCGACAACAGCGACCCGGCTAGTCCGCGCTCGGTGGCTTTCGTGAAAATTCCCGGTAACGGCGACATGGCCGTGCGCGGCAATATCCTGTACGCCGACAGCTACTCGGATTTGGTGGCGCTGGATATTTCCGACCCCAAGAATCCCAAGGAAATAAATCGTGTGGAGGAAGTATTCCGCAGTGGACAGTTCGATGGCGGCACCTGGACCTACAACCCAAGCATCCGGGCCATCAATGTCCAGAAAGTGACCTTCATTACCGAAACCATCCAAACCAACTGTGATGATACCCCGATGCCCAATTGGGGCTGGGGGTGGAACACCGGTTTTGCTTTGGCTGATGCCACCTTCTTCCGGGGCGGTGCGCAGATCAATGCCAGCTCCGCACCCACAAGTGGCGGGGGCGGCGGCGACGGACAGGGCGGCTCGATGGCGCGCTTTGCCCTATACGACAAGTACCTCTACACCGTCGGCCAAAATGAACTCAATCTTTTCGACGTATCCACCCCCACCAAACCCGCCTTTTTCTCCACGATTCAACTGGGCTGGGGTATCGAGACCATTTTCCCTTATAAAGACAAGCTCTTCATCGGCTCCACCACGGGAATGCACATCTACGACAACACCAACCCGGCCAAACCTGAAAAACTGTCGATCTTCCAGCACGGTCGCGCCTGCGATCCGGTGGTGGTGCACGACGATGTGGCCTACGTCACGATTCGTACGGGCACTTTCTGCGGCGGTGCCCAAAATCAGCTCGATTTGGTAGACATCCGCGACCTCCGGCGTCCGCAGCTCATCAAGAGCTACCAAATGGAAAACCCGCACGGCCTGGGCATCGACTTCCCGACGCTCTACCTCTGCGAGGGAACGCACGGCTTGAAGGTATTCGACGTAAAGGATCCGTTCGCCGTGGACAAGAATATGCTTTCTCACTTCAAGCAGATGGATGCTTACGACGTGATTCCGCTGGGCAAAACGCTGATGATGATCGGTAAGGATGGTCTCTACCAATTCGACGCCAGTGATTCGAAAAACCTTCGGCAGTTGAGCAAGATCCCGGTGGGGAAGCCAGGAATATAATGGCTTTCGGGCTTCGGCTACGCTCAGCCTGACATGGCTTTCGGCCTTTTTAAACCTGTATCTGATATTTTATGAGAAAGCTTATCGCATTGTTCCTATTGACGGTTTCGCTCCCGGCCTGGGCGCAGGAGAGCGCCTTCAAGAAGCATTACCTCAACCAAACCGAGGTAGGCGTAATGCTGGGACGGGTCAATGCCGACCCTTATGCTAGTCAGGGCGTCAGTGGGCAGGAATTCAGCCAAAACCGCACCAATTTGACGCTGCAATTGCTCAATGGTATTCAGTGCTCGCCGCGGCTGGGCGTGGGCGTCATCACGGGACTGGATTGGTACAATGGAGCCTTGGTTAACCCCATCGGTGCCGGACTGCGTTATGACTTAACCGGCAAATCGACCGCCCGGCTGTACGCCAGCGCCGATGCGGGCTACGGTTTCACTTGGTTTCACAATGACGCCGAAGGCTTCGATACCAAAGGGGGACTCATGCTCAACCCCGGCCTGGGCCTGCGCATCGGCAAGCCCGATGCTGCTGCATTCACGCTTTCTTTTTCTTACAAACATCAGGATGTCACGGTGGACAAGCCGCCTTTTTGGGATCAAACTACCCGCATCGAAGAGCGGAAGTACAATCGTTTTCTGGTTAGACTGGGTGTTGCTTTTTAATGAATAGATTGTGAGAGGCTTGCCATCTGTGCTTTTTTCTCTTCTGCTTCTGGTATTTATCGGGTGCGAGAAGAAAAATTCGCTACTGCATCCGGTAGACTGCAGTTCAAACCTTGCGTTGGAAGGCACATGGCGATTGAGTGCTTACCAGAACCTCGATAACGGAACACTCCAACCCGATCCCGATCCAAAGGGCCGGGGCGTGGTGTTTACTTTTTCGGAAGATAGTATTTCAGTAAGCTTCAAGGGACATACTGTGGTCAATTCCGTGAGCGGAGGGTATAGCAAAGGAGCGGAGTGTAAGCTGGAAAATGGCATTTTCGGCGGCACCAAAGTCGGTGAGCCGACACAATGGAGCAACAAGGTATGGTCGGCCATGAACAGCGTGGGAAATTATGGTCAGACCCAGAAAAATCTTTTTATTTACTTTAATCAAAAATCGGAGGTGATGATTTTTTCGAAAATAAAATAGCGGTTGGAAAGAAACGCTGACCGCGTTGTCGGTGTTTGGAAAACGAACTATTCCAATTCACAGATGCCCGCTATCCGCACCAAACTCCTCCTTGGCTTACTGCTAGCCCTGACTTTCGGCGCCCTCCGCGCCCAGGCCCCCACCGAGTCTTCTCTACTCTGGAAAATCGAGGGCAAAAACTTGACGCAGCCTTCCTACCTCTTCGGCACTATTCACCTGATTTGCCCAAGCGACTTTGTCCTTACCGATACGCTCAAAAGTTGCCTGCAAGAAACCGAGCAACTGACCCTGGAGATCGACATGGACGATCCGGGTATGATGATGGCGATGATGAAGAGCATGTCGATGCGGGAAGACAAGCAGCTAAAAGACCTGCTGGACGCCAAAGACTACGACCGTCTGAATGCTTACTTCAAAGATTCCGTGGGCATGAGCATCGCGCCCTTCGAGCGGGCCAAGCCCTTCATGCTCATGAGTGTCCTGCTCAACCGCGTGCTGACCTGTCAGCCGCAATCGTACGAAATGTCGCTGATGGGCCTGGCCAAGAAGCAAAAGTCGGAGGTTGTCGGCCTGGAAACGGTCGAGGAGCAAATGGCCGTTTTCGACTCCATTCCTTATACCGACCAGGCCAGGATGCTTGTGACGCTGATGGACAGTCTGCCGCAGGCTCAAAAGGAGTTTGGTGAAATGGTGGAGGTGTACAAAAAGCAAGACCTCACCGGACTGTACAACCTGACGCTCGAAAGCGATTTCGAAATGGAAAATCAGCAGGAAGTTCTGCTGACCAATCGCAACAAACGCTGGATTCCGATCATTGAAAAACAAGTGGCCGAAAAACCTACTTTCGTGGCCGTTGGGGCGGCGCATTTAGGGGGTGAGCAGGGGGTTATCGCGCTGCTACGGAGACAGGGGTACAGCGTGGTGCCCGTTTTGGGACGATAGGCCGTAGAGACAAGGCATGCCTTGTCTCTACCTGCTGCGCCGCTTTTTAGGGAATTTATCGAATTTTCCGACCAAACCCTTGCCACCTACGGCGTAGCCCGTCGGGCCCGCGAAGCTGGTGGCGTGAAAGGGTTCCTTCGAGAACGCCGCCCAGGTTTTGCCAAAATCCCGCGAGTAGCTGCTACCCGACGCCCCGACGGCCACCAAACGGTAGCGGTGATTGGTGGGGCGCTGTCCGCCCGCATAATCCACAAATTGAGAATGGAACAACCCGACGGCTTCCTTCAAGCCTGGCGGGGTCATGCCACCGCTGAGTTGCCAGGTGACTCCGCCGTCTCGGGTCAAGAGTACGTTGGGCGTGCCTTCGGTCACGTCGGCGTAGTCGCCGCCCACGGCGATGCCGCGCTTATTGGACCAAAACTGTAAACCAAAAATACCGCTCGTCGGCCCGGCGGAGAGTGGCGTCTCCGAGGCTTGCCAGGTACGTCCGTTGTCTTCCGAGCGCAGTACCCGCGCCATCTTGCCGCCGCCCGTACCGATGAAGGCATGACGCCTGCCGACGGTCAGCAGCGAGCGGTTGCTGGCGGCGAAGGCGGCTTCTTTTTCCAACGCCACGGGGCGTTGTTCGAGGGGCAGTTCCTGCCAGGTGCGCCCGCCATCGTCGGTAGTGAGGATGAAAAAGCGCCCGTCCACCGGGTCGCCGAAGCAGATGCCCTCCTTTTTATTCCAAAAAGAAATTCCGTCCAGAAATACACCTGGCTGCGAGGTTTGATACACCAGTTGCCAGGAATCGCCACCGTCTTCAGTGCGGTATATCCGAGCTTTGCCCTGTTCGGCGACGCCTGCGCTCATGGCGACCGCCGTCTCGCGGTCGAAGCCGTGAATGCCCCGGAAGTCCAGCGAATCGGCGTCGCGTACCTGCATGATGTCCCAATATTCACCGCCGTCGGTCGTGCGCAGCACCGTGCCGCCGCTGCCCCCAATCCAGCAGACGTTGGGCTGCGGCGCGTGTACCGCCCGAAAATTAGCCTGGGTATCGAGTTTCAGGACGCGCCACTGCGCTGAGGCGGAGAAGAATGGTAAAGTAGTGAGGAGAAAAGTGAATAATCGAAAGCGCATAGGTGTGATTTGAGGTACAGCTTCAAAAGCTATTCGGGCTGGTTTTTACCCTCAATATGGCCACAATTTGAATTTCGCCCTCGTGGCCTTATCTTTCGACTTATAATGCTCGTCCCAACTCTAGTCTACGCATGAAAATAGCCGTTCACGGACGCACTTTTTCGAAATCGGCCCGCCCCTTTATTCAGGGTATGTTCGACGAATTGCGGACGCGGCAGATCGAGGTGCAGCTTTTTGCGCCCTTCCAGGCATTTCTGGACGAAATGGGAGTTCGGCACAATGCTGAAAGCGCCTACACCTCCGAAGACAACCTGTTCGACGCCCGGCTGATGGCCAGCCTGGGCGGTGATGGTACTTTGCTGGAGGCGGTGTCGCTGGTGGGAGCGCGGCAGACCGCCGTGATCGGCATCAATGTTGGGCGGCTGGGTTTCCTGGCTACCGTCCCCCCCGAGCGCATCGCCGACATGATCACCGCCCTCGAGGTGGGCAAATACCACATCGACGAACGCGCCATGCTGGTCATGGAGGCCGATCGTGATATTTTCGACGGTCAGAATTTCGGCCTCAATGATTTCACGATCACCAAGACCGATACCTCGTCGATGATTACCGTCCACGCCTACCTCAACGGTGAGTTCCTCAACTCCTATTGGGCCGACGGCCTGATCGTGGCCACGCCCACGGGCTCTACGGGTTACTCGCTGAGTTGTGGTGGCCCGGTGCTGGTGCCACATACCGAGAATTTCATCCTCACACCCGTCAGTCCGCACAACCTCAATGTGCGGCCGCTGGTGTTGCAGGATAGTTCGGTGTTGAGGTTCGAGGTCAAAAGCCGCAGCAATAGCTGCATGGTGTCGATGGATGCGCGCTCCGAAGTAGTCGATTCCAGTGTGAAAATCACCGTGAGCAAAGCCCCCTTTGCCGCCCGGCTCATCAAGATGACGGACGACGATTTTTTCAACACCCTGCGGAGCAAGCTGTCCTGGGGATTGGATATGAGAAATTGAGGGGGCGGTCGGCTATCGGCAGTCGGCTGCCACGGGGCACCCCGATCGGCCTTTCTAAAATTGAATTATTTGCACCTTCTGCTTTAAACACAAAACCAAGCCGACAGCCGACAGCCGAAAGCTGATAGCCAACTGCCAAAATGAAACTTCACCTACACGAAAAAGACCTGCTTTTAAAACATACCTTCACCATCGCTCACGACTCCCGCGATGTGCAACCTACTTTGATTGTGGAGTTGCAGGATGGGGCTTTCAGCGGCTTTGGGGAAGCGACGACCAATAAGTACTACGGCGTTACGATGGATGGGATGAAGGCCGCCCTGGAAAATGTGCGTGAGGCCGTGGAGAGCTACGTATGGGGGACGCCCGAAAATCTCTGGGAAATGGTGTATCCCGCTTTGCAGGAAGACCCCTTCGCCCTCTGCGCGCTCGACATGGCGGCAAATGATCTTTTTGCCAAAAAAAATGGCCAAAAACTTTATCAAAGCTGGGGACTTTCCCCCGACCACAACTCGCCAACCAACTATACCATCGGCATCGACTCGGTCGAGAAAATGGTGGCGAAAATGCGGGAAATTCCCTGGCCTCTTTATAAAATAAAGCTGGGAACGACGGATGACCTGCGCATCGTCCGCGAACTGCGCCAGCACACCGACGCCCGCTTCCGGGTGGACGCCAACTGCGCCTGGAGCGCCGAGCAAGCCATCGCCTACGCGCCCGAACTGAAAGCGCTGGGCGTTGAATTTATCGAACAGCCGCTCGCCGCCGCCGACCGCGAGGGCATGAAGCGGGTCTTTACCGAAAGTGCGCTGCCCGTCATCGCCGACGAAAGCTGCATCGTGGAAAGTGACGTGGACCTTTGCGCCGGGCTTTTCCACGGCGTCAACGTGAAGCTAACCAAGTGCGGCGGCCTCACGCCCGCCCGCCGCATGATCGCCCGCGCCAGGGAACTGGGCATGAAAACGATGGTGGGCTGCATGACCGAAAGCAGCGTGGGCATCTCGGCCATCGCCCACCTACTCCCCTTGCTCGACTACGTGGATATGGACGGCACGCTCCTCATCTCCAACGATCCCGCCACGGGCGTAACCTTTGACTACGGAAAGGTGATTTACGCAGAGGAGAATGGAACAGGAGCGAGGATGCGTAATCGTGTAATCGTGTAATTGTTGAACTGATGTGGATTTGTGTAATTGATTTAAAGTTGTTTGAAGGGAAACTTTGCTCGTGACAAGTCACTTAGCTTTGTCAATTCCTTTCCTCCTTTCTCCTCGAGAAATGTCCCAAATATTCCTAACTGACTCCCTTCCCGGCCGCAGCGCGACCCTCACCGATGGTCGGGAATTTCTGTGGTTTAGCGGGACGGATTATTTGGGAATGAGCCACGACGAAACCTTTCAGGCGCATCTGGCCGAAGGTTTTCGGCGGTACGGGACGCACTACGGCAGTTCACGAAACGGGAGCGTGCAGTTGGCAATTTTTCAGGAAGTCGAGGCATCATTGGCCGAATTTGTGGGCGCGCCCGCCGCGCTGGTGGTTTCGTCGGGGATGTGGGCGGGACAGCTATTGGTGTCGGGGCTGGAAGCCGATGCTGCAATTCACTACGCACCACGGGTTCACCCCGCCCTCTGGGGACCGCAATTCGCGACTGAGGAAGTAGCCTGGGCGAAATGGTTAGAATCAACCGTCCAAAGAATTCAGCAAAGCGACGCGCAGCAAGCGCACGTGGTTTGTACCGACGCCGTGGGTTCGCCTTGGGTGGAGGAGTATGATTTACAACTGCTACACAAACTGCCGGACGACCGCCAGATTCTTCTCATCGTAGACGATTCCCACGGATTGGGCGTCTTGGGTGAGGGCGGAACGGGTGCTTTTTTCCAACTACCCCAGAGTGAAAACCTGCGATCAGTCGTAACGGCCTCGCTGAACAAAGCATTGGGCGTGCCGGGTGGAGTGATTTTTGGAGATAGAGATTTTATTCAAAATATCCGGCAGTCCCCGAGGTTTGCGGGGAGTTCTCCGGCGGCACCGGCCTACTTTCACGCTTTGCAGCAAAACCTCGATGTCAGCCTTTATCAGGAAGCGCACAGGAAGCTCTTGAGTAACATCACCTACTTCAAGAGCAAATTTTCCCGCCCCAACTTGCTCGACTCCGTTGAGAATTATCCCGTCTTTTGCAGCCGCAATTCAAGTCTTTACCCCCACCTCTTGGAAAACAAAATTCTGACTTCCCACTTCTCCTATCCAAAACCCACCGACCCTGCCATCGTGCGCCTGGTCATCACGGCCAGCCACCAAAAAGAAGACCTCGACCGGCTGGCCGAGGTTCTTTACAATTTTGAATTAGTGAATTAGTGAATGTCGGAATACTTTTACTCGCTGATTACATGCCGCACAGGCCCCGTCATTCACTCATCCTGTCGTTAATCCTCGCCAGTCGCGCTTCTTCCTTTGCCTTGGCCTTCTGGACGCGGCCTGAGACGATAATACTCACTTCGTACAGTAAAGTCAGCGGCAGGGCAACGAGAATTTGGCTGTAAATATCGGCGGAGGGCGTGATGATAGCCGCCGCGATCAGAATCACGATTAGCGCGTGGCGGCGGTACTCGCGCATCCAGGAGGGTGTCAGAATGCCGACCCGCGACAGCACAAACACCACTACGGGTAGTTGGAAAGCCAGTCCGCAGGCCAGCGATAGCGTGGCGACCATGCTTATGTAAGAGCTGATGCTGAATTCGTTGATGATGGATTCATCCAGCTTGAAATTGGCTAGAAAGTTCAGTGCCAGTGGCGTAACGACGTAATAGCCGAACAGAACCCCTGAGAAAAACAGGAGAGTCACGTAAAAAACCGCACCCCGCGCCGCCTTTCGCTCGTACCTCTTCAGACCCGGTTTGATGAAGCGCCAAATCTCCCAGAAAGCATAAGGGAAAGCGAAGACCAGTCCGATGATCACCGACGAAGTGAGCGCCATCGAAAACTGCTCACCAACCCCCAACGCCTGCAACTCGAAATCGATTTTGTCGATACAAAGCCCCTCGGCTCCCACGGCCTCTCCCAGCTTACACATCATGCGGTAGGTCCAGAAGTCAGTTTCAGCGGGAGCAATAATGACGTAGTGATAGACTTCTTTGATATAAACCCAGCCCAAGATGGCGAACACTAGTACGGAACCAACCGCCCGGATAATATTCCATCGGAGTTCCTCCAGGTGTTGCAGGAAAGACATCTCTTCTCCTTCCTCTTCCTCCTCAAGTTCTTCTTCAAATTCCTGATCTAAGGCCATTTTATGGGTATTCTTCTTCTCTTAAAATCTACAAACCGCGAAAGTAAGCATAAAAGCTAAAAAAGCAGCTGTCGTACGTACGAGCAACTGCCTTTTTTGTATTTAAATAGCAAGAAAAGTAAGCGGTTAGCGGTACAAGGGTACTTTGTCCATCCAATCGTTTACCTCTTGCTTCGCAACGGCGATTTTAGCGTCATTGTCGTGATTTGTGAGTACGTCGTCAATAAGCTCCACGATGCGCTCCATGTCGTTTTCGACCAGGCCGCGGGTGGTCATGGCGGCGGTTCCCACGCGCATTCCCGAGGTCACCATCGGCGATTGGTCGTCGAAGGGTACCATGTTTTTATTGATCGTAATGTCGGCTTTGATGAGCGTGTTTTCAGCCAGCTTTCCGGTCAAGCCCTTGGGGCGCAGGTCGATTAGCATCAGGTGGTTGTCGGTACCGCCCGAGATGATTTTATAGCCTTTATCCAAAAAAGCTCTTGCCATGACCTGCGCGTTTTTCTGCACCTGCACGGCGTAGTTGTAGTACGCCTCGCTCAGTGCCTCGCCGAAGGCCACGGCTTTGGCCGCAATGACGTGTTCCAGCGGCCCGCCCTGCGTGCCGGGAAAAACGCCCGAATCCAGTAGCGACGACATGCTGCGCGTTTTGCCCTTGCTGGTCGTGATGCCGAAGGGATTCTCGAAATCATGCCGCAACATAATCAATCCGCCGCGCGGACCGCGCAGCGTTTTGTGGGTCGTGGTGGTCACGATGTGGCTGTGTTCCAGGGCATCATTCAATAAGCCCTTGGCGATGAGTCCGGCGGGGTGCGAAATATCAGCCAGCAGCACGGCACCTACCTGGTCGGCAATGGATCGCAGCCGCACGTAGTCCCAGTCGCGGCTGTAAGCCGAGGCACCACAGATAAGTAGCTTCGGCTTTTCCCGCAGGGCGGTTTCCTCTACTTTGTCCCAATCGATGAGGCCCGTCTCGCGCTCTACGCCGTAAAAAACGGGTTGAAAATATTTTCCCGAAATATTGACCGGGGAACCATGCGACAGGTGGCCACCGTGGGCCAGGTCGAAACCCATGATTTTATCGCCGGGATTGAGGCAGGCCAGAAACACGGCCGTATTGGCCTGCGCGCCGGAGTGTGGCTGGACATTAGCCCAGGACGCCCCAAAAAGTTCCTTCACGCGGTCGATGGCGATTTGTTCGATGTCGTCGACTACCTCGCAACCGCCGTAGTAGCGCTTGCCGGGCAATCCCTCGGCGTACTTGTTGGTCAGGCAACTTCCGGTGGCTTCCATCACCTGTTTGGAAGTGAAGTTTTCAGAAGCAATCAGCTCGATGCCCGATTCCTGGCGGTGGAGTTCTTTACCGATAAGATCGAAAATCTGCGTGTCGCGGGCGGTTTGAGTGAGAGTGGGCATTTTTTGAGTGATGAGTGATGACGGGGCAGCCCGTGCTGTGATGAATGATGAAGACCTGCGACGCGGCGGTCATTGGTCTTGAACGTATCTTATTTTTTGGCTATTTTGAAATTTTGCTCAAAAATACGCGCTAAAAAAGTAGGAATGAAACGGGAGAGCAAAAGTAGATTCGTCAACAGCTTTGGTTGACTTAGCGTTCGGCCTGGTAGTTGGCTGCTTTTTAATTTATTTTAAAAAAGAACGAATATCTCGTAAATTTGTGAGAGCTATTTCATGCTTTTTGGAATATCACATCATTCATCACAGCACGGGCTGCCCCGTCATCATTTATTACCCCTCTTTCTATGGAAACCCTCAGTCCCGAAGCCATTCTCATGCAAGCCGCCGATCAAGGCACCGCAATTCGGACAAATGGCAGTATCGGTCAGCCAATTACTTACGAAAAAATACCGACGCACATCTACGAGGATTCTCGCGCGGCCTCCCAAGCGGTGGCGCACGAGATTGCCGATCTCATCCGCGAGAAGCAGCGGCAGAAAAAATCTTGTGTGCTGGGATTGGCCACGGGTTCATCGCCCAAGACGGTGTACGCCGAGCTGGTGCGGATGCACCGCGAGGAGGGGTTGAGTTTCAAGAACGTCATTTCCTTCAATCTCGACGAGTACTACCCGATGGAGCCGGATTCCATTTACAGCTACCATCGGTTTATGAAGGAGCAGTTGTTCGACCTGGTGGATATTCCTAAGGAAAACTACTTCCTGCCCGATGGCACCATTCCGCCTTCGCAGGTAAAAGAACACTGCCGCGCTTACGAAAACAAAATCAATAACGCGGGCGGTCTCGATTTTCAGCTCCTCGGGATCGGCGGCAACGGACACGTGGGGTTCAACGAACCCGGCTCGCTCATTAATGCCCGCACCCGCCTGATCGCCCTCGACCACTCGACCCGCGCCGCCGCCGCCATGGAATTCGGGGGGCTGTCGCAGGTACCGCGCAAGGCTATCACGATGGGCATCGCGCCCATCATGAGCGCCAAGCGCATTGTGCTGCTGGCTTGGGGCGAGCGCAAGGCACCCGTGCTGCGCAGCGCGGTGGAAGGGCCCGTAACCGAGCGAAACCCGGCCTCTTACCTGCAAGCCCACCCCAATGTCACGTTCGTTATCGACGACCGGGCGGCTTCCGAACTCACCCGCATGAAGACGCCCTGGGCGGTGGATTCGGTGGTGTGGGATAATAATATGGTCAAGAAAGCCGTCACCTACCTTTCGCAGGCGATGGATAAGCCGATCCTGAAACTGACCGACAAAGACTACAACGACAACGGCATGAGCGACTTGCTGGCGCAGTCGGGCGCGGGCTACGAGATTAACATCGACATTTTTAACCAGCTACAGCACACCATCACGGGTTGGCCCGGCGGCAAACCCAACGCCGACGATACCAACCGCCCCGAACGCAAAGACCCGGCCCGCAAAAAAATCATCATTTTCAGCCCTCATCCCGACGACGACATCATTTCGATGGGTGGTACCTTCCAGCGGCTTGTGGATCAGGATCACGAAGTACACGTGGCCTACCAGACTTCGGGCAACATCGCCGTAGCCGACGATGAGGCGCTGCGCTTCATCGACTTCGTGGTAGATTTTAACAAGAGATTTTCTATTGAGAATACGGACATCACGAACAAGATTTTCCACGACGCCAAGGAATTCCTGAAAACCAAGAAAGACAGCGAGATGGACACGCCCGAAGTGCGGCACGTCAAGGGACTCATCCGCCGGGGCGAGGCCAAGGCTACCTGCCGCTTTGTGGGCGTTCCCGACGCGCAGGTGCATTTCCTGGATCTGCCCTTCTACGAATCGGGAACGGTACAGAAAAAGCCGCTCGGCGAGGAGGATATCCTCATTATCGAAGATATAATTAAGGAAGTGAAGCCGCACCAAATCTACGCGGCGGGCGACTTCGCCGACCCGCACGGCACGCACAAGGTATGTTGGGACGCCATCGAGGCGGCCGTTGGTCGCCTGAAGCACAAGAATTTCATGAAGGATTGTTGGATCTGGCTCTACCGCGGAGCCTGGGCCGAGTGGGACATTCACGAGATCGAAATGGCCGTGCCGATGAGTCCCGATCAGGTACTCAAGAAGCGCATGGGAATCTTCAAACACCAATCCCAGAAGGATGGCGTGGTGTTCCAGGGCGAGGATTCGCGGGAATTCTGGCAGCGGGCCGAGGAGCGCAATCAGGGCACCGCTTTACTTTACGACCAACTGGGTTTGGCAGAGTACGAGGCGATGGAAGCTTTTGTGCGGTGGAGGTTTTAAGTGAGTTTCAAAGTTTCAAAGTTTCAAAGGCACAGAGGCACAAAGGCACAAAGGCACAAAGGCACAGAGTGCTATTGACTCGTCACGGGTAAAGCCTCCCATCTAAACACCTAAACTATAAACCCTAAACATCCTTATGAAACCCATTCTCCTGCTCCTCAGCGGCGTCCTCCTTAGCGCTTCTGTCGTTGCCCAATCCTGGCTGATTGGCCCGTTTAGCAAGCACAATGCCGACAATCCGGTACTGACGCCGCTGGCTACCACGACTTTCGACTGCCCGGTGCGGGGCGAAACCGTCAACTGGGAGAAGAAAGATGTGTTCAATCCGGCGGCGGTAGTGCGGAAGGGCAAGATTTTCCTGATTTACCGCGCGGAGGACGAAGTGGGAAAGTACAATGGCACCTCCCGCATCGGCTTGGCAACCAGTACCGATGGCGTTCATTTCGAGCGAATGCCCAAGCCTGTGCTATATCCCGACAACGATTTCATGAAAAAATACGAGTGGGAGGGCGGCATCGAAGACCCGCGCGTGGTCGAGACCGATGACGGACAGTACGTGATGACTTACACCGCCTACGACGGCGATAAGGCGCGGTTGTGCGTGGCGATGTCGCCGGATCTGGAACACTGGACTAAGAAAGGGCTAGCCTTCGATAGTTTTATGAAAAATGGGGGCGAAGATCTATGGTCAAAGTCAGGCTCCATCGTGTGCCGCCGGGTGGGCGGGAAGCTCATCGCCACGAAAGTAAAGGGCAAGTACTGGATGTATTGGGGGGATAAGCAACAATTGTTCGTGGCCACCTCCGATGATCTGGCCGACTGGCAGCCACTATTAGAGAGCGACAAATCACTGAAAGGAGTGGCGGGGTACCGGCCCGGTAACTTCGATTACCGCGTGCTGGAACCCGGTCCGCCCGCGATCATCACGCCGAAAGGCATTCTCCTGATTTACAATGGTATGAACGACGCTAAGAATGGCGACACCAACCTACCGGATGGCACCTATGCCGCCGGACAGTTCCTGTTCAGCCCCGACGCGCCCGACCGCCTGATCGATCGCTCCAAAAGCTACTTCATGAAGCCCGACCAGCCCTACGAAATCACGGGGCAGGTCAACAACGTGACTTTCGTGGAGTCGATGGTGCCTTACAAAGGACGTTGGTGGTTGTACTACGGTACGGCGGATTCCAAGATCGCGGTGGCTTCGGCACCTTTACGATAAAAAAAGCGGGCGTCCGGGATGTCAATCCGGGCGCCCGCACTCGATTTTAGGGCAAGATGCAAGTTGATCTGCTACATCGCCGCATTATTCGGCGGGTACTTGAGTCACGACGCGCGTGGTTTTCGTGTCGATCATAAAGGCCTTCTCGGCCCGGCCATTGTCGGTCTCTACGACGAAGGCATATTCTCCATCGGGGAGATTGGACAGGTCGAAAATCTTCGAGTAGTTTTCGGTTTCCCGAGCGTACTCGTTGTAAAGTACATCGCCGGTTGAACTTTTGATGGCGACGTACAGACGAGTCGTGAGGTCTTGCACCGTGAGGCGGAACTTCATGTCCTTGTACGTCTTCACCGTCATATTTACGGTGCCTTCTTCGCGCACTTCGATGGTGGCCCGGTCGGTGTTCTTGGCGGTAATCGTGCTGGCAGCGGATACTCCCATCCATACTGCGGCTATTAAGATGGTTCTTTTCATGATAGGTAATTGATTGTTAAGTTACGACTATTAATAATTGTACTTTTTTAACATTGGGTTAATCTTGCCCCGTGCGACTTTCCAACAGCTCGTGTGAAAGTCTCTTTCGTTTAACTTGACGATACAAACGTAGCAAGGTGCTGAATGCAAGTCAATAGTAAAATCAGTATTCCAGAAAGTTCGTCTCACAATCCTACGAATATATCAATATAATACCATGTTTGTTTGAATAGTACAACAACTCGTTTATTCTTTGCTACGGTAGATTTTAGTTTATCGAGTTGCTCGATTTGTACTAATTTAATATCGGACAAAACTAAAATTCTATTTCGCAGGATGTAACAACCAGAAGTTTTGCATGGATAACCCACTACTGCCTATTTTGGCGTAGAGAGTTTTGCAAAAACATGATTCCCAGTATAAATATGAACCCCTTCTCCGACGAATACTTCATGAGTCAGGCCCTGCAATTGGCAGCGCGGGCAGCCGAGGAGGGCGAAATTCCCGTGGGAGCCGTGGTCGTGTGCCAGCAGCGCGTTATCGGCAAGGGCTATAACCAAACCGAGCGGCTGCACGACGTAACGGCCCACGCCGAAATGATGGCCCTGACTGCCGCCACGCAATACTTGGGAGCGAAGTACCTGCCCGACTGTACGCTATACGTCACGCTGGAACCCTGTGTAATGTGCGCTGGCGCGATTTTTTGGACGCAGATAGGCAGAGTCGTCTACGGAGCGCAGGACGAGCGAAGGGGTTTTTCAAAAACTTCCGTCGCTATCCTTCATCCTAAGACACTTTTGACGGGTGGCGTCCTGGCGGACGAATCCCGGCAACTACTGCTCGACTTTTTTCGGAGGCTAAGAACATAAAATTCGATTCCTCTGTTAGAAAAACAGTTTACACCCAAAATTTTATTGAATCCTAAAACCAAAACCAACTATGGCTTTTACCTTAGATCCCCTTCCTTACGCCAACGACGCCCTCGAACCCAATATTGACGCGCGGACGATGGAAATCCACCACGACAAGCACCACAATGGCTACGTGACCAAACTCAATGATGCCGTGGCAGGTACCGATAACGAAGGCAAAAGCATTGAAGAGCTGCTGGCGAACGTGGGTTCTTCATCTACAGCTATCCGTAACAACGGCGGTGGGCATTACAACCACTCTTTGTTCTGGAAAACGCTCTCTGCCGATGGCGGCGGCGAACCTACGGGCGAACTGGCCAAGGCCATCGATAGCAAGTTCGGGTCGTTCAGTGCCTTCAAAGAGGAGTTTGCCAAGGCAGCGGGTAGCCGTTTCGGCTCCGGCTGGGCGTGGCTCATCAAGACCGAAGGCGGCGACCTGGCCGTAACTTCGACACCCAACCAGGATAACCCCCTGATGGATGTGGCCGAAACAAAAGGCACGCCGATTATCGGACTGGATGTGTGGGAGCATGCCTATTACCTCAAAGTACCAGAACAAGCGTCCCGATTACATTGAAGCCTACTGGAACGTGGTGGACTGGAAGGCGGCCGATGCCAACTTTGGCGCTGCTAAATAGACAAGTAGTTCCACGGAGAAATTGAAAAGGTCGGTAGCTGGTAAAAAATCTTTCTGAGAATTTTGCAAGCTGTCGACCTTTTTCCTAATTTTGCCCTTCCAAAAACGGAGATTGTAGCTCAGTTGGTTAGAGTGCCTGATTGTGGTTCAGGAGGTCGCGGGTTCGAACCCCGTCTTTCTCCCAGTTTTTAAAGACCCCGCTCGTCGGGGTCTTTTTTTGTTGTGTGCTCTGTGGTTTTTTACCTATCGTAGTTGAAACCAGGAATAATTGATGATTTTAGCACTCTCAACTCTCAACTAATATCAGGCCATGCTCCTCGCCGTCGATGCCGGAAATACCGATACCGTTTTTGGCCTGTTTAACAAAGAAAATAAACGCCACGTCTGGCGCACCCGCTCGCTCCCCCAAGAGTCGGCGGCCCACTACGAGAGTTGGTTACGATTGCACTTTCTGGAAGCAGAGGTCGCTTTGAACCAAGTGGAGAGGGTAGTGCTTGGTAGCGTTGTCCCTGATTTGACGGATGTTCTGCGCTCTATGCTGGCCTCGCTTTTCGGCCGAGAGCCCATCATCGTCGGGCCGGGCATTTTTCCTGGCCTGGAAATTGCCATCGACCATCCGCACGAAATTGGGGCCGACCTCATCGCCAACGCCGTAGCCGCTCACACCCGTTATCCACAGAACTGCGTAATCGTGGACTTCGGCACCGCCTTGACCTTCACCACCATCTTGGCGACGGGCCAAATCATGGGCGTGGCCATTCTGCCGGGCCTGAAAACCGCCGTAAAGGCACTTTTCGCCAATACCGCCCAACTGCCCGAAGTACCTTTGGAACTACCTGATTCCGCTATCGGCAAGAACACTGTCCACGCCATTCAGGCAGGAATTCTGCTGGGCTACGAAGGTCTGGTCAAATCCATGATTCGTCGCATCCGCGCCGAGCTTGGTGGCGACTGTGTCGCCATAGCCACGGGCGGGCTGTCGTCGATCATCGACACGCTGGAAGGGGAATTCGTGGAAATAGACCGCGGATTGACGTTGGATGGGCTGCGGCTGATTGGAGAGCGGGTTGTTCAGAAAAATATCGGTTAAGACTTACCTTGCTCTACCTAGCCACCGAGAACGCTACGCTCACCCACGGGCCGGACGCCGGTTCGACCGACATCGTGCTGCCGAAGGACGCTTTCCTGGCCCTGAAAACCTATGCTCTGCGCGATGATGCCGAACCAGTGCTGCATTACTTCGTCCGGCGGGGGAAGGAATATCTGCGCATAGGGCAGTATGTGGGCCTCTTGCAGGCTTCAAGTACAGTGGGCATCGAGATTCTACCTAAAACTGTTCCCGACTTTTCACCAGAATCCGTTACCGCCGCCCGGCTCACGCTGCTACGGATGCTACTGGCCGTGCCCGAGTTGCAGTTGCTGCCGCTTCCCGAAGCGCGTTCAACTCAACTTGCTCGTTTTCCATTGCCCGATGTACTAGCGGCACTGTTCCTGCAAAGCGCCGGAAAAATCCTGCGTCGTGGACTACAGACTGACTACCGAGCCGTGGAAGCCGAGCGGCCTTTCGTGAAAGGAAAACTGCGGCTTGAGAGCAATCCTTTCGCCCTCGCGATACATCCTGAACGGCTACCTGTCACCTACGACGAGCGTACGCGCAACCACGCGCCCAATCGTTTGCTGAAAGCTTGTCTGAAAAGGCTCAGCGGCGGCAGCGGCCACGCTCGCCCGGTACGGCAGTATTTGTTTTTGATGGAGGAAATTCCCGCTTCGAACGACTGGCGGGAAGACCTTCGGCTGGCTCGTCTTCAGAACCGCGCTTTTCGCGATTACGCCTGGCTGTGGCCCTGGGCCGAATGGCTACTGGGTGGTGCGGCCCCGGCGGGCGGTGCGGGCCGTAGTACGCTGCCCGGATTACTTTTCCCCACCCAGTTTTTGTTTGAAAACTACCTCGCCCGCAGTTTGAAAAAACACCTGCCCGCTGACTACGCAGTGAGTATCCAGGAATCGCCGCATCACCTGCTGCGCGACGCTCGGGGAGAAGCTACCCACCGCCTGCGGCCCGATCTGGTGGTGCGCCGGGGCGAGGATGTTTGGATTCTGGACACGAAATGGAAACTCGTGCAAGGCGGAAGTTCACAAGTGACCCATCTTGCCCAAAGCGACCTCTATCAGCTTTACGCTTATGGTCAGCGGTACGCCCAGGGCTCAGGGGAGGTCAGACTGGCTTTGGTTTATCCCAAAACTAAGGACTTCAATGCGGCCCCCGTCCCGTTTTCATACGAACCTCACCTGCCGCTGTACCTGCTGCCCGCCGACCTGTCGGTGAGTGCGGGGCAGATGATCGGGCAGTTGTGGAGAGATTTGGAAAATCAATTCTGACGCAAAACACTCATTGAAACTTTATTTGTAACAAACGAAAATAAATCGTTACATTCACCCCATCGAAACGCCCCGCGTTTGCAAGCACACACTAAAATCCGGTTGTATTTCAATGTTTTGGGTTCATAGTGTCATCTTTTAAACTACGGGTTTTATGAAAAACTTCGCTCTACGCCTTTCGGCGGCAGTTGGTCTGCTGCTTTTTGTTTCGCTGTCCTTCGCCCAGTCGCCCACTCCTTTGGCGGCCAATGGGAAACTCCAAGTCGTCAATCGCCAGCTCAGTAACGAAGCCGGAAAGGCTATCCAACTGCGCGGCATCAGCTCGCACGGGCTGCACTGGTTTCCGCAATGCTTCACGCAGTCGTCGGTGAATGCCCTGGCCAACGACTGGGGGGCCGACGTTTTCCGCGCTGCTATGTACGTAGACGAAGGCGGCTACCTCAACGACAAAGTCGGGCTACGTAACAAGGTCAACCAAATCGTGGACTGGTCGGAGCAGGCCGGCATGTACTGCATCATCGACTGGCACATCCTTAATCCCGGCGACCCGAACATCCACACCGCCGATGCCATCGAGTTTTTCCAGATCATGGCCCAGCGCAATGCGGGCAAGAAAAATGTGATTTACGAAATCTGCAACGAACCCAATGGGGTCAATTGGGCGCAGATCAAAAGCTACGCCGAGCAGGTGATACCCGTCATCCGGCAGCACGCACCCGATGCCCTCATTTTGGTCGGAACGCCCAATTACAGCGGCACACCGGGCGACGTACGCGGCAACATGCTCACGGGAGCCAATGCCCATAACGTGATGTACACCTTTCATTTCTACGCCGGATCGCACTTCACGCAGAGTTATATCGACGATGTGATCAAAACGGTGCCGCTATTCATGTCGGAATGGGGAACGAGCAACTTCACCGGAAACGGCGGCGACAACTTCACCAACGCCCAGAACTGGGTCGATCTCATGGCGGGCAATAACACCTCGGGCCTCAAGCTGAGTTGGGTCAACTGGAATTTTGCCGATAAAAACGAAACTTCCTCGGCTCTCAATCCAGGCGCCTGCGCCAACGCCGCCTGGAACAACACCAGTACTTCGGGTACTTGGGTGAAGGATCGCATCCTGAACCCGGCGGACGATTTCGGTCCCGCCACGCCCTTTGTGTCGATCACTTCTCCGGCCAACAACTCGACGGCAACCATCGGCTCCAGCCTGACGATCACCGCCAACGCGGGTAACGCCACGGTCACGAAAGTGGAGTTTTACGAAGGCTCCACCAAGTTGGGCGAGGACGCCACCGCGCCTTACACCTTTATGGTCAGCAACATCCAGGCGGGTACCTACTCCTTCACCGCCAAAGCAATCCTGAACACGGGCGGCCCGATTACCTCCTCGGCGGTACAGGTGACCGCCGCGCCCGCGCCCAACCAGCCTCCGACGGTGAACTTGACGGCCCCAGCCAACAACGCCACCTTCACCGCTCCGGCCAGCCTCACGCTCACGGCCAATGCCGCCGATAGCGACGGCAGCGTATCCAAGGTCGAGTTTTATCAGGGGAACACTAAGCTGGGCGAGGACGCCACCGCACCCTACGAATACGCCTGGACTAATGTGGCGGCAGGTTCCTACACATTGACCGCCAAAGCTTACGACAACCAAAATGCCGTCACGACTTCGGCGGCGGTGACGGTCTCCGTCAATAATCCGGGCAACCCTTCCGCCGATTTGCTCGGCCCCGACTGCGTGTTGGCCAACCAAACCAAACTGTACGAAGTCAATGCGACGAACCTGCCCAACGCTACTAATTTTTCGTGGTGGTGTACGGGTTCCACGCAGAGCATCACGGCCGTCTCGGGCCAACCCCAGAAGGTGAACATTGACTTTGGTGCCAACTTCACAGGCGGACAAGTCTGCGTGGGCGTCAACTACTCCGCCGCACCCTGGTACAAGCAATTTTGTAAAAGCGTGACCGTCTGCACGGGAACCCCGCCTCCACCACCGCCACCCGTCAACCAGGCCCCGACGGTAAGCCTGACCGCTCCGGCTAACAATGCTACGTTTACGGCGCCCGCCATGATCTCACTAGCCGCCAATGCCGCCGACAGTGATGGCAGCGTAGCCAAGGTGGAGTTTTACCAAGGCGGTACCAAGCTGGGCGAGAAGACGACCGCGCCCTACAATTTCTCCTGGACGAACGTCGCCGCTGGCACGTACAGCCTGACGGCCAAGGCCACCGACAACCAGGGAGCCAGCACGACCTCGGGCGCGGTATCGGTCACAGTAAATTCCGGTACTCCGCCCCCGAATCCTGCGGCTGACATTATTGGCCCCGACTGCGTGACGCCGAACCAAACCAAGATTTTTGAGCCAAACGCCGGCAAACTACCCAATGCCACTAACTTTTCGTGGTGGTGTACCGGATCGACGCAGAGCATGACCCCAGTATCGGGACAGCCCTCCAAAGTGAGCATCAACTTTGGCCCGTGGTACAGCGGCGGGCAGGTCTGCGTGGGCGTCAACTACTCCGCTGCGCCCTGGCATCAACAGTTTTGCAAGACGGTGTCGGTGTGTGGGGCGGCGCGGCTAAGCGCGCTCGAAGGAGAAATCAACGAAGCCGCTGGCGTGGTGTACCCCAACCCGAGCAGCACGGACTTCACCTTCATCGCTGATATTGACATCCGCCAAATGAAGGTACACGACTTAGCAGGGCGCGAAAACCTGTCTCTTGGCGGACTGCGTAAGGGTGAGCAAATTCGCTTCGGCGAAAGCCTGGCGACGGGTATTTATTTACTCAAAGTTGAGTATGGCGATCGAACGATGAAGTCTTTCAAGATTTTGAAAGTGAGTGAGTAGTACGGCAAGTCTCGCCGTATTATTCATATTAAACAGGGGATAATTTGGAGAGGGCATAGGCATAGGTGTAAAACAAACTGTGATTTTCGCAGCGCAACAGAAAATACCCTCGATAGCCAGCCCCTCCCCGCCAGCGGAAAAATAATAAACCGTACTTTTGGGAAATTTTTCCAAAACATGGCTTCCAAACGCCCCGCCGCCCTCGGCTTTATTTTCGTTACCCTTTTAATAGATATTACGGGCATCGGGATCATCATCCCGGTTCTTCCCGCACTCATTACCGAACTCATCGGCGGCACACTGAGTCAGGCCGCGCGCTATGGCGGCTGGCTGCTATTCACCTACGCCTTTGTCCAATTTCTGAGTGCGCCAATTATTGGCGGACTGAGCGACCAGTACGGGCGGCGTCCTATTTTGCTGGCCTCGCTCTTCGGTTTTGGTCTGGATTACCTGTTTTTGGCCTACGCACCTACCATCGGCTGGCTGTTTGTCGGGCGTATCATTGCGGGCTTTTTGGGAGGAAGCTTCACCACGGGCGCGGCCTACATCGCCGATGTGAGCACCCCCGAGAACCGCGCTCAGAACTTCGGACTCATCGGCGCGGCTTTCGGGCTGGGCTTCATCATCGGTCCGGTTATCGGTGGCTTGTTGGGGCAGTATGGCTCGCGGGTGCCGTTTCTGGCGGCGGCGGGGTTATCGATGCTTAATTGGCTGTATGGATACTTCGTCCTGCCTGAATCACTGAAACTCGAAAACCGCCGCCAGTTTAGCTGGAAGCGCGCCAATCCGGTGGGGTCGCTGCGGCAGTTGCAGAAGTTCCCCGTTATTGCCGGCTTGATCGTTTCGTTGGTATTGCTCTATATCGCGTCTCACTCGGTGCAGAGCGTTTGGTCTTATTACACAATGGAGAAATTTGCGTGGGACGAAGCCCAAATCGGCTATTCGTTGGGTGCCGTAGGACTGCTGAGCGCTATCGTGCAGGGTGGACTCATTCGCGTGATCATCCCCAAACTAGGCCGCGAACGCAGCGTCTATATCGGCCTCCTGTTCAGTTCCATTGGCCTGACACTCTTCGCTTTCGCTTCCCAGGGGTGGATGATGTACGCCTTCATGGTACCCTATATCCTGGGTGGCATCGCGGGGCCCGCCATTCAGGGGTTGGTTTCCACCCAAGTCCCCGCCAACGAACAAGGGGAGCTGCAAGGCGGTCTCACCAGTCTGCAAAGCGTCACCGCTATCATCGGTCCGCCGCTTATGACGGGCCTCTTCGCCTACTTCACCCGTCACGATACCTCGCTTTATTTCCCCGGTGCTCCCATGCTATTGGCTGCCGTCCTGGCATTGATTAGCACGATCCTTGCTTGGAGAAGCTTTAAGATAGTTTGAAAGTAGGCACAGAGGCACAAAAGCACAGAGTGAAAGTCACTCGTCACGCGCAAAGTTCTCCATACTTCGGGTGGTGCGTCAGCCCGAGCGCGGGTTCCACCAACACTTTGTGCCTTTGGAGCTTTGGAACTTTGTGCCTTCAAAACACAGCAATCCTTGCATACCACCCAGAAAAGATTTTATTTTGCGGGTCAAATTTGAAAATGTACCATGTCAGTAATTAACAAGATTAGAGAAAATTCCGGTTGGGCCGTAGGCTTTATCGGCGTCAGTATTACCCTTTTCGTATTGGGCGACCTCTTCGGAAACAACACCCTTTTTGGCGGGGGCAACAACCAAACCCTGGGCGAAATCGACGGGCAGGAAATCAATATTCAGGATTTTCAGGGAAGGATGGACGTCATGCGCCAGAACTACGAAGCCCAAACGGGCCGCGCGGCGGGTGAACAAGAACTTACCGCCTTGCGCGAGCAGGCCTGGAACCAGATGATTATCGACATAGCTTACAAAAAGCAGTACGATAAGCTAGGACTGACCGTCACCGACGAGGAAAAGACCGACATGGTGCAGGGCAACAACATCAGCCCGGCGATCCAGCAGGCATTTGCCAATCCCACTACGGGCGCTTTCGATAAGAGTGCGGTCGTCAATTACCTTAAAAACCTGAAGACGCTGCCGCTTCCGCAGCAGCAGTCATGGGCCGATTTTGAGAAAAATCTTTACGCGGACCGTCTGCGGCAGAAGTACGAGGGCATCATCCAAATGTCGTCATACGTAACCAAGGCCGAAGCCGAGAAGGAATACGTAGCCCAAAACACCAAGGCCAGCCTGCGTTACTTGTACGTACCGTTCTATTCCATGCCGGACACGACAATCAAAGTGACCGACTCGCAGTTGTCCGCCTATCTGAAAGATCACAAAGACGAGTACAAAGGCATCGACACGCGCACCGTCCAGTATGTGACTTTCCCCGTGGTTCCCAATCCCGAGGATAGCGCAACGCTTAACACCGAGATCAAGAGCCTGGCCCGTGGCCTGGCGTCCGCCGCCAATGATTCGGCTTACGCCCGCATGAACTCGGACATCGCTTTGCCGACGACCATGTCCTACGCCAACATGAGCGATCAGTTGAAGGAGGCTGTCACGACGTTCGTGCCGGGCGGCGTGTACGGGCCATACCGTGAGGGCGACACCTATTTTATTTACAAGTACGGCGGGACTCGTAAAGACTCACTCTCGACGGTTCGCGCCAGCCACATTCTGATTGGTTTCGACAATCCTTCGGACTCGGCGAAGGCTGCCGCCCGTCAGCGGGCCGAAGGGATACTGAGTCAGCTTCGCGGCGGAGCTAGCTTCGAGGCACTTGCCGCTACCAACAGCGTGGATCAGGCCTCGGCACAAAGGGGTGGTGATTTGGGATATTTCCAGAACAATGGAGGGATGGTGAAGCCCTTCGAGGATGCGGTTTTCTCCATGAACGGCACCGGGCTAATTCCCCGGCTGGTTGAAAGTCAGTATGGCTATCACATCATCAAGGTGACAGATGCTAAGTCGAATACCCTGTACCGTCTGGCAACCATAGCCAAGACCATCGCGCCCAGCCAGGCTACGCGCGACGACGCTTACCGCAAGGCCGACCAGTTTGCGGCCTCGGTCAATAACAAGGAAGAATTCGACGCCGCCGTGGCCAAGGACAACTCGCTGGTGATTGCTACCGCCACGCGCATTCCCGAAAATTCCAATAATGTCAACGCTATCCAAAATGCCCGCGAGATCGTGCGCTGGGCCTTCAATGACAAGACGGGTCTGAACAAGATCTCGCAAGTATTCGAAACCGACGACCAATACGTAGTGGCGGTGCTTACCGGTAAGACTGTGGCTGACGATGTGAAGGTGGACGACTTCCGCGACGAACTCACTGCCAAAGTACGCAACGAACTCAAAGCCGAGCAGATCATCGCCAAGTTGGGAACAGTGAGCGACCTGGAAACCGCCGCCAAAAAGTACGGGGCCGGGGCGCTGGTAGAAACCGCCGAAGATATCAACCTGGCCACGGGCCTGTTGAGTTCGGCGGGCTTCGATCCCTATGCCTTAGGAAAAGGCTTTGGTTTGAAAAAAGGTCAGAAGACCAAGCCCTTCGCCGGAGAAAACGGGGTATTTGTGATGGAGCAACTCAGCAAAACCCCCGCGCCCCAAATCGCCGACTACACGCCTTACAGATCGCAAATCGAACAGAACGTGCAAAGCCGCGCCAGCTTCCTGCTCAACGAAGCTATCCGCGACAACGCCAACATCGTCGATCGCCGCGCCAAGTTTTTCTAGTAGAAATTTTGTTTGAAGGGCTTTATTGAAGAAGGCCGGAGCCAACCATGCCCCGGCCTTCTTTTATAAAGTGAAAGGTACAACTTAGGGGAAGTGCCATCTCCACACTTTAGACTTTGAACTCATAAACTTATAAACTCCACATGGACATTCTCTTAGGCGACCGCGAATACTTCAAAGGCGTCGGACAAATTAAATACGAAGGCCCCGAAACTGACAATCCGCTGGCTTTTCGCTGGTACGACGAGAACCGCGAAGTAGGCGGCAAGACAATGAAGGAGCACCTGCGCTTTGCCATCGCCTATTGGCACAGCTTCGTCGGCTCGGGGCTCGATCCCTTCGGCGGACAGACACTCTTTTATCCCTGGGACGAAAAAAGCGACCCCGTGGCGCGTGCTAAGGATAAAGCCGACGCGGCCTTTGAATTCATCACCAAAATTGGCGCGCCCTACTATTGCTTCCACGATGTGGACGTAGTGGACTACGGCAACGACGTGCGCGAAAACGAGAATCGCCTCAAAACGCTCACCGATTATTTGAAACAAAAGCAGAGCGAGAGTGGCGCGAAGCTGCTGTGGGGAACCGCCAACCTGTTCAGCCACGAACGCTACATGAATGGTGCATCCACCAATCCCGACTTTGCCGTAACGGCAAAGGCCGGAGCGCAAGTGAAGATGGCGCTGGACGCTACCATCGCGCTGGGCGGCGAAAACTACGTGTTCTGGGGCGGGCGCGAGGGCTACATGACGCTGCTCAACACCGATATGAAGCGTGAGCAGGAGCACTTCGCCCAGATGCTGAAACTGGCCGTAGCCTACGCCCGCAAGAACGGCTTCAAGGGCAAGTTTTTTATCGAGCCCAAGCCCTGCGAGCCCACCAAGCACCAGTATGACTACGACGCCGCCACGGTAATCGGCTTCCTGCGGCAGCACGATTTGCTGGACGATTTCTCGCTGAACCTGGAAGTGAATCACGCTACGCTGGCCGGCCACACCTTCCAGCACGAGTTGCAGGTCGCCGCCGACGCGGGACTACTCGGCTCCATCGACGCCAACCGCGGCGACTACCAGAACGGCTGGGACACCGACCAATTTCCCAACGACCTCATGGAATGGACGCAAGCCATGCTCATTATCCTCGATGCGGGCGGACTGGCGGGCGGCGGCATCAATTTCGACGCCAAGCGCCGCCGCAACTCGACCGATGTGGAAGACCTCTTTTACGCCCACATCGGCGGCATGGACGTCGTGGCCCGCGCCCTGCTCGTAGCCGACAAGATCACCCAAAACGGCGAGTACCACAAAATCCGCAAAGACCGCTACGCCAGCTTCGACGGCGGCAAAGGTGCTGCCTACGAAAAAGGCGATCTCAGCCTGGAAGACCTTTTCCAACTAGCCACCGAAAGCGGCGAACCCGCCACCCGCTCCGGCCGCCAGGAATACCTGGAAAATCTGATCAATAGGTTTATCTAAGTCAGGTACTGGATTTTTAAACAAGTAACGTAGTTGAGATTGAAGATTTCTGATTGATCAGAACTTTAAACCTTAAACTTTAAACCCTAAACTCATTTGAGCTTATTAACCGTTGGATCCGTGGCCTTCGACGCCCTGGAAACGCCTTTTGGCAAAACCGATAAAATCATTGGCGGAGCCGCCACATATATCACGCTGGCCGCTTCGTATTTTACCAAGAAAAATAATCTGGTAGCTGTCGTCGGCGGAGATTTCCCGCAAGACATGATCGACCTGCTCAAATCGCACGGCATCGACACGGAAGGTCTGCAGGTAAAGCAAGACGGCAAGACCTTCTTCTGGTCGGGCAAGTACCACGAGGACATGAACACCCGCGACACGGTGGACGTGCAACTCAACGTCATGGCCGATTTTGACCCCGTCATTCCGGCTTCCTACCAGGGTTGCGAGTACTTGATGCTGGGCAATACCGCACCCGCTATCCAGAAACTAGTGCTGGAACGCATGGAAAAGCGCCCCAAACTGGTGATGCTCGACACCATGAATTTTTGGATGGATAGCGCGATGGCAGACCTGGAAGCCGTGATTCCCATGATCGACTTACTCACGATCAACGACGAGGAGGCGCGGCAGCTATCCGGCGAGTACTCCCTGCGCAAAGCGGCCAAGGTCATTATGGCAAAAGGCCCGAAAACGCTGGTTATCAAAAAGGGCGAACACGGCGCGTTGCTCTTTCAGGATGACCGCATTTTCTTCGCCCCAGCCCTGCCGCTGGAAGAAGTCTTCGACCCAACCGGCGCGGGCGACACCTTCGCGGGTGGTTTCATCGGCTACCTGGCCCAAACTGACGATATTTCGTTCGACAACATGAAGCGGGCCATTATTTATGGTTCAGCTATGGCGTCTTTTTGTGTCGAGAAATTCGGCAGCGAGCGTCTGGTGAATTTGACCAAGGAGGAGATCGACAAGCGCGTTGCAGAGTTTGTACAGTTGGCGAGTTTTGAAATAAAGTGAAAAAGCGCATTGCCTTACTAGGTTCCACGGGTTCCATCGGGACGCAGACGCTGGAAGTCGTGGCGGCGCATCCCGATGCCTTCTCGATCTCGGTGCTGACGGCGCAGCGCAACGCGGATTTGCTGATCGAGCAGGCGGCACAGTTCCGTCCTTCGGTCGTGGTTGTCGGGGAGAAGAAGCTGCGTCCGAAAGTGGATTCAGCATTATCCTCTTTGGGAATCAAAGTATATTCGGGAGAAGAAGCATTGGCGTCGGTCGTGGCGTCGGACGAGGTGGACGTGGTGCTTACTGCCTTGGTGGGTTATGCTGGCTTGCAGCCCACAATGCGTGCGATTGAGGCAGGAAAAGATATTGCTTTGGCCAACAAGGAAACGTTGGTCGTGGCGGGTGAGCTGATTACCGGCCTTGCCAGGAAAAACAAAGTCGCCATTCTGCCCGTGGACTCCGAGCATTCGGCTATTTTCCAGTGTCTGGTGGGAGAGGAACAGAATCCCATCGAGAAAATAATTCTGACCGCTTCCGGCGGACCATTCAGGGGTAGAGATCGGGCTTCCTTAGCGCAGGTCACCAAGGCCCAAGCGCTGAAACACCCCAACTGGACGATGGGCGCGAAGATCACGATCGACTCCGCCACGCTCATGAACAAGGGCCTGGAAGTGATCGAGGCAAAGTGGCTGTTCGACCTTACGGCCGAGCAAATCGACGTCGTCGTGCATCCGCAGAGTATCATCCATTCGATGGTGCAATTCCAGGATGGCAGCATCAAGGCCCAAATGGGCCTGCCCGATATGAAGCTACCGATTCAGTACGCGCTGGGCTACCCGCAACGCTTGAAGGCCGATTTTCCGCGCTTCGACTTTACGCAATACCCTTCCCTCACCTTTGAAAAGCCGGATACCGATACTTTCCGCAACCTCTCGCTGGCCTTTACGGCCTTAGCGAAGGGCGGCAATCTGCCCTGCGTTATCAATGCCGCCAACGAAGTAGCCGTGGCCGCCTTTCTGGATGATAAAATCGGCTTTCTGGAAATCTCTGAGGTAATCGAAAACTGCGCCGCCAAGGTTTCTTTCGTACGCAATCCTGACTACGCCGATTATGTGGCAAGCGACACCGAAGCCCGGCGCGTGGCGGCGGGGCTTGTCCGCGCCAGCGTATGAGTCGCATCCTGCTGCTCAAATACCTCTCCGTCGTCCTTTCGGCGGCCCTGAAATTTGTGGCCGGGCCGCTCACCGCTCTGGCTTTGGGCCTCACCTGGTACGAGGCCGCCCTCTGCTCGGCGGCGGGCATGATGGTCAGCGTTTTGCTTTTTACTTACGTCGGTACGGCCATTCAGCTACTAATCAAGCGCTGGCGGAAAACTACCCCAAAGCGATTCAGCAAATCCAGCCGCATGGCGGTGCGCATCTGGAAGCGGTTTGGCATCATTGGCATCGCCATTCTTACCCCGCTGCTTTTCACGCCCATCGGTGGCACGATCATCGCCGTAGCTTTTCGGGTGCCAAGACGTCAAATATTCTTATGGATGGCCATCAGCGGCCTATCGGTCGGAGTAGTCGTAAGCTTCGCAATGTACAAGCTGTATTTTTTAAAGGATTGGCTGGCGGGGTTTTTCTAAGCAAGGGACGAAGAGAGCCGCACGACATTTTTCTACTCGTTGTGGTTCACTCCCAAAATAATACTATTCATCGGTGGATCGAGACGGTTTATCCGAAACGGCGGGCGTCGAGGATACTGAGTGGTTATTTTTGATTCACTCATCTCACGAAAGATCTCGCTCGTATGAAAAGTATTCTCTTCACCATCGGATTCTGGTTTTCCCTCTCGGTAGTCTGTTTTTCACAAGCTGACAAAAAGAGTTTTCTCACGGGAGTTCAGGACAAAATATCTTGGTTGACGCCCAAAGATCAATTGCTGGATCATATCGCTGTGATGAAGCGCTTAGGAGATAATATCTCTGACCCGGATTTGAACTACTGGACAGCCTACGCCCACTATCTGCTCTATTTTAGTTTCGATTCAAAAATTCCCGACGAAAGGGAGCGATCCGAAAAGGCGGTCAAGGAAGGAATACAGCTGCTGGAAGGAATGGAAGACAAAACGTCTGAGCATTATGCGCTGCTTTCGCTGCTAGGCGGGTTAGAGTTGAATTTCACGAATGCTTTGTCACTACCCTTTAAAGCCTTCAGAGTGAAGGCCAAAGCCGAAACTGCCATTGAAATGAATCCCGCCAACCCCCGCGCCCACGTAGCATTGGGCATTTATGACTACTACACACCTAAGAAGTACGGCGGTATGAAAATAGTGGAGCCTACTTTCCTGAAAGTATTGACTATGAAGGAACGCAATGATGCCAATCCCTACGGTCCTACCTGGGGTCAGCCTGAAGCGTATCTCTACCTTGTCAGGTTCTACAGATATGCGAAGCAACCCGAGCAGGCCCTACAATACCTTGATGAAGGATTAGCGCTTTATCCCGGTTTTGAATTGCTCATCAAAACGAAAAAGAAACTCGAAACTTCAACCAATTGACTTGGTAAAGAAAGACCGAGTGCCTCTACCAGCTACCCTGTCGGCGTATGATCTGATAGAAAGGTTAAAAAAGGGTGAAACAGTTGAATAGTCAACGATATGTGGAATATAATAGACGACGATAACCCTTTTTCTAAACTCTAAACTTTTCAACGACTCACCGGCTTCTCCGGCCGCTTGCTTTTTTTCATAAAATCGCCCTGCGAGAAGTATTTTTCGATCAGGCAGTACATCAGAATAAAAAAGTAACGGCTCCCCATCTCCTTAATTTTCAACTTCGACTCTCCAAACTTCCGGTTGGTCCAGCTATTGGGGACGATGGCGTAGGTGTAGCCACGCACAATGGCTTTCAGCGGTAGTTCGATGGTGAGGTTAAAATGCGGCGAGAGGAAAGGTCGGATGCCCTCGATGGTCTCGCGGCGGTAGAGCTTGAAGGCGTTGGTCGTGTCGTTGTAGCTTATGCCCATCACCACGCGAATGATGGAGTTGGCCACACGGTTGATGAATTTCTTGACCCTGGGGTAGTCGACCACCTTTCCGCCTTTCGACCAGCGCGAGCCGAACACACAGTCGTAGTTTCCTTCCAGCATTTTGAAGTAATACTTCACCAAATCCTCGGGGTCGTCGGACATATCAGCCATAAATATGGCCACGCAGTTGCCCGTGAAGCGTTCCAAGCCGTAGCGCACCGCGTAGCCAAAGCCATTGGGGCCAGGATTGGTGAAATAGACCAGCTCCGGTATTTCCACCGAAAGTTCGTCCAGCACCCGCAGTGTTCCGTCCTTTGAGTTGTCGTTGGTCACGCAGATTTCGTGCGGCACGTTATACTTTTGCAGCGTGGTATGCAGCGCTCGGAGCGTGTGGGTAATGGATTCCTCTTCGTTATAGGCCGGAATGACGACGCTCAGTTTCATGCAGTAAACGACTGGATTTGAAACGGCAAATTTGGCGATTACACCGGGAATTTCCTAAGTCGACCGATTTTCCAGTTACCCGCTTTACGCCTACCTTTGACCAAGACGCCAGCGGGGATTGTATTGGGGGAACTTCCCGAAGTCTGTACTATTTAAAATGCCAAAATTTTTTTGTAAAAATGAAAAAATCTCATTCCTCATCCAGAAAAGGCCATTCCGAAGATTTCTTCGGTGATTACCGCGACTTCTGGTGGAACGAGAGTTTTTTAAAACTGCTGGCCCGACGATTACAGCTGGACCAGTACCATAGCTTGCTCGATGTAGGCTGCGGGCAATGCCATTGGAGCAAATTGCTGGTCGATTACCTCGGTACGTCAGAGGATGCCCCCACGCGAGTAGCGGGTGTTGACAACGACCGAAAATGGGCGAAGGGTAGCCAGAAATTGCGAAGTTATTTTTCAGAAAAAGGCGTGAATTTCACCCTGAAAAAGGCTGAGGCTGATGACTTGCCCTACGAAGATGCCACTTTCGACCTCGTCACCTGCCAAACCCTCCTGATCCATGTCCCTGATCCGACGGCGGTCATCGCCGAGATGAAGCGGGTACTGCGGCCCGGTGGCGTTATTCTGTGCGTAGAACCTAATAACCTTGTTCAAAGTCTGACGCGCAGTTCCATTTCCAGCGACGATCCCATCGAACAGGTGTTGGATCACGTCAAGTACGCGCTGCTTTTCGAGCGTGGCAAGAAAAAGCTCGGGCAGGGCGACAACTCCCTCGGCGACCTGGTGCCGGGAATGCTGGCTCAGGCGGGCTTTGAGAACATCGACGTGCGGCTTTCCGACAAAGCCATCGCCATGTACCCGCCCTACGATACGCCCGAACAGCGCGCCACCATGCGCCAGTGGCGGCACGGCGACCGCTGGACCTCAGAGGAATCCAGCGATTACGATTATTTCAGAGCCCTGGGACCGGAATCACTGGAATTCTACGAGAACTACGTCCGCCAGTACGCCCACCTGGGTGAGCGCACCGAACGCTACCTCGACGCCAACAAGTACCACGCGGCGGGCGGGGCGATGATGTATGTGGTTTCGGGGGTTAAAGCGGCGGATGGTTAGGGAAGCGATAACGAACCACCGGATTTATCCCCATTGAGAATGGAGATTAACGCTGACTTTCCTATCTTGTCAAATAATACCTAACCTGGAAAAAACGATTGCCGAATATTCTTAAAAATTTTAAAGTTTTTACCTAAATAGATTACCAGCCATGAACCGAAGGGACTTTATGCAATTGACCGGAATGAGTGCAAGCGCCTTGATGCTGCCCACGATTCCGGTATTCAGCCGCAACGTCACACCCGAAGCACTGCTTGAAAACGCGATGGATGTCGCTCTCAAGAAGCGCCTGGCCGACGCCGCCCTTAATGCCGCTACCGCCAAGGGAGCTAGCTACGCCGACATCCGCATCGGGCGGTACCTCAACCAGTACGTTATCACGCGCGAAGATAAGGTGCAGAACCTGGTGAATACCGAGTCGTACGGCGTGGGCGTGCGGGTGATCGCCGATGGTTGCTGGGGTTTTGCCGCCGTGGTGGACGCCAAAAGCGAGGCCCAAACCGCCAAGGCCGCCGAGGAAGCCGTGGCCATCGCGAAGGCCAACGCCAAGCTGATGAAAGAACCCGTGCAACTCGCCCCGCAAAAGGGTTTCGGCGAGGTAAGCTGGAAGGCTCCTATCAAGAAGAATGCCTTTGAAGTACCCATCAAAGAAAAGGTGGATTTGCTGTTGAGCGTCAACGATGCGGCCATGAAAAACGGGGCCAACTACGTCAATTCCGTGATGTTCCAGGTGAACGAGCAGAAGTACTTCGCCAGCACCGATGGCTCATACATCGACCAGGACATTCACCGGATGTGGCCGATTTTCAACGTCACGGCCATCGACCCCAAGAGCGGTAAGTTCGAAACGCGGCAGTCGCTGAGCGCGCCGATGGGCATGGGATACGACTATCTGCAGGCCAACCCCACGGACAGCATCCCAGGCATCACGACCCGCTACAACAAAGGCTACGACATGCTGGGCGACGCCGTCGCGGCGGCCAAACAGGCCAAGGAAAAACTTTCCGCCAAGTCGGTCGAAGCCGGGAAGTACGACCTTGTCCTCGATCCCTCGCACCTGTGGTTGACGATTCACGAGTCCGTCGGGCACCCGCTGGAATTGGATCGGGTGCTGGGCTATGAGGCTAACTTCGCCGGAACATCTTTCGCGACGCTGGACAAGTGGAAGGCGGGTGATTTCAAGTACGGCAGCCCCGAAGTGACGCTTTTTGCCGACAAAACGCAGGTAGGGTCGCTGGGTGCCGTCGGCTGGGACGACGAGGGCGTCGATACCCAAAAATGGGATTTGGTCAAAGACGGCGTGCTGGTCAACTACCAGGCCATCCGCGATCAGGCGCACATTATTAACGAGGAGCGTTCGCACGGCTGCTGCTACGCCGATAGTTGGAGTTCGGTACAATTCCAGCGTATGCCCAACGTGTCGTTGGCGCCGGGTAAGTCGCCGTTGTCGGTAGAAGATATGATTAAAGACGTCGAGAAAGGCATTTACATTATCGGTGACGGCTCCTTTTCTATCGACCAGCAGCGGTATAACTTTCAGTTCGGCGGTCAATTATATTACGAGATAAAAGACGGCAAAATCGCCGGGATGCTCAAAGACGTCTCGTACCAGTCCAACACGCAGGAGTTCTGGAATTCGTGCGTCAAGATTTGCGACGAGCGCGACTACCGCCTCGGCGGCTCGTTCTTCGACGGCAAAGGCCAGCCCAGCCAGTCGAGTGCCGTTTCGCACGGTAGTTCCACCACGCGTTTTAATGGAGTCAATGTGATTAATACTGCGAGGAAGATTTAATTTTTTGGTTCTTAGGCATTAGGTTGTTAGGCGTTAGATTATCCTGCTTACGAACAATGCATTAACCTCACAACTGACACTTCAATTCTAGTGACCTAATACCTAATAACCTAACAACCTAAAACCCATAAAATAACAACTCAATGCCTGCTATACTAACCGAAGCAGAGGCCAAGGCTATTCTGCAAAAAGTCCTGAAATTTTCCAAAGCCGATACCTGCGAGGCGAACATCCTGGGCGAGCAGCGCGGCAACATCCGCTACGCCCGCAACGAAGTATCGACTAGCGGCGGCCTGATCAACCAAAACCTGACGGTGGAGTCGTCGTTCGGCAAGAAAGTCGGCACGGCCTCGATTGACGAATTCGATGACGCCTCGTTGGAAAAGTGCGTTCGCCGCTCGGAGGAACTGGCGCAACTGGCTCCCGAGAACCCGGAATACGTGGGCGTGATGGAACCACAGACCTACATGAAGTCCCAGGGCTTTTTTGAATCCACCGCCAACGTGGATCCCGCCAAGCGGGCGGATGCCGTGGCGGTGAGTTTGCAACAAACGCGCGATAAAAACTTAGTCGGTGCGGGCTTCCTGGATGACGTGCGTGGCTACTCGGCGATAATGAACTCGAAAGGTCTTTTCGCTTACTATCCCAGCACCAACGTTAACTTCTCGCTCACCGTCCGCACCGAAGACGGGCGAGGTTCGGGCTACGTCATTCGCGGGTTCAGTGATTTCGACAAACTCGACACCAAAGCCGCTACCCAAATCGCCGTGCAAAAGTGCCTCGGCTCGGTGGACGCCCGCGCGCTGGAACCCGGCAAATATACCGTGATTCTGGAACCCACGGCGGCTTCGGTCTTGCTGGAAAATATCTTCTTCAACCTCGACGCCCGCAGCACCGACGAAGGCCGCTCCTTCCTAAGCAAGCCGGGCGGTAAATCAAAGCTGGGTGAGAAAATCGTGGACGAGCGCGTGACGATTTACTCCGACCCCGCCAACCCCGAACTTCCCGCCTCACCCTGGTCAGGCGACGGTCGGGCGCAGGAAAAAACCAACTGGATCGAGAAAGGCGTGGTGAAAAACCTGGCTTACTCGCGCTTCTGGGCGCAGGAAAAAGGAATGAAAGCAACGCCTTTCCCCAATAACCTGATTATGGCGGGCGGCACTTCGTCGCTGGAAGACATGATCAAAAGCACCAAGCGCGGCATCCTGGTCACGAAGCTGTGGTACATCCGCACCGTGGACCCGCAGACGCTGTTGCTCACGGGCCTGACCCGCGATGGGACATTCTTCATCGAAGATGGCAAGATCAAGTATCCCGTCAAGAACTTCCGCTTCAACGAAAGCCCGATCATCATGCTCAACAACCTGGAAGCCCTCGGCAAACCCGAGCGCACCGTCAGCACGGAGTCGGATCGCAACTACCTGATCCCGCCGATGAAGATTCGGGAGTTTACGTTCACGAGTTTGTCGGACGCGGTGTGATTGTTTCTGAATACAGGAATAACTCTCATTGATTCTCATTTCGTAACTCTTCCACTTGCTCGGTGGTCAAATCAGTGGCTTTTACAATTGTGTCTTTATCCAGACCCAGTTCAATGAGGTTTCTCGCAATTTCAATGGCTTTTCGTTGGCTTACTTTTTCCTCTGCCTCCATTTGTAACGAGAAAATTTCGCTTGCTTTCAGATGCAGGGAATCCAGATAGCGATTATAGCCATATTGCGCCTCTTTGTTCAAGCGCATGATGTCCAGGACTTCTTTCGCCTCTGCCAAACCTTTTGCCTTGAACTCGTCTTTGACTTCACTGTTTTTCAAGAAGTAAACCCATTCATCGAGCGTGTCTTTCGCTACATCATTAAACTGATTGACTTTAACTATGTAATATTCAGGAAAAATATCCGATACATTTTCTTTGGTGAAAGTCTGCTTTTGCTTACTTGAGAGTTGCAAAATATCCTTTTGGTGCAGTCCTTCAAAACTCGTCGTTCCTTTATATACGTAGTCCTCGCCTTGGCCCAAATCAAAGTATACAATGTTGATGGAAATCACCTTTTTTATTTCGTGATAGCGCTGTCCCAAACTTAAATTTTCGGCCAATGCTTTGGAAACTCCATAAGCCATGCGATGGAAGTAGTCAATCTCATAAGTATTTTGAATTTCAATAATGACCAACTCATTTTTTGAGTTTTGCACTAAAACATCTACTCGATTGTACTTATCTTCATCTGTTTCCTGATTGCCTTCACTTTCTAGAATTTTTTGAATCCTAATATCCTCAAACAATAGCTCTGACAAAAAACCCTCCAACACAACAAAGTTTGATTTGTTACGAAGCAGTCTCTTAATTGCCCAGTCAAAGCGAATCAGTTTTTTGCTCATGATTAGTTTTATTTATTGATAATCTACATACAAAGATACGAAAAAGCAGTCCACCATGAGTTGTAATACTGTATCGGTGCAGGTTTTGGTTTATCGCGTATCAAGCAATAAAAAATCTCTGCAAGTACTTGACTTACAGAGATTTGGTGACCCCGGCGAGAATATTTAAAACGCTGAAAATCAGAACAATACAGCCGTTTTAATTCTTGGGTATCAGAATGGGTATCAAAAACGGGTGCAAACCAACTCCACGAAAAAAGCCCTCGGTACTACCAAGGGCTTTTCCATTCTTCATCTAACCAGAACTAAAAGTCTCTCTAAACCTGCGTATCGGCAATAGCCTGGAGCCTGAAGTCCCGCGAATCGTCAAACTGATTGTGGCTGAATACCAGAGGCCGCGCCGATGAATGCCGAACGTCTTCCCGTAGGGCTTCGATCCCGGCATACACTCGATTAAGCCCTGACACTAGCGCGACATCATTCCCGCTGCCCGCTCCATCGACCGCCGACTGAAGGCCCCTTAGATTGCCCGAACGCTGTGCCGCGTCCATCATTCGCGCAAAGTTGGCCACGGCTGGCACCTGCAAAGACTTGTTCGATAAAATAAACTCAGTTCCGGCTTCCCCGGCTATAAATTCACGGCCTGGCATTTGGTAGAGCGTAGGCTGTGATGTAAAGCCCTCGGCTATCCGCGAAAGGTTGGTATAGCCGCCTTCGGCAAACTTTGGCGGACTCGGTGTTTCCTGCTTAGAAAGTATTTTCTTGGCTGAAAGAATATTAGATGTTACCGACGCCACGGTCGCCGCGATTTTAATAAACAAGTCAATAGGCGTTACTGATCCGCTTGCTCCCACTCTCACGGCTGATGCTATCGCGGACGCGCTATCAATGCCCAGCTGCACCAAGGCGATTGCTTTCTGAAAATTCGTGTATTCTGCCTGATTCCCGGCCAAAATCTCGAATACGTTCCCGATGGCTGATGCAATGTTCTGGTAAGCGTTACGCTTATCGTCTATCATTCGCAACTCATCCTCGAGCCCTTGCCGGGCCGTGTCCGATAACGTGCGCTTCGTCTCCTGCTCTTTGGCAATCTCGAGCACCGCCTGTTCCGCCTTCTTTGAATTGTAGTCAGCCGCCCAAAGCACGTAAAGCCCCGTTGTGTTCATCCCCAACATTTCAGCTTCGGCAATCAAAGCCTGGTAATGCTCCTTGATTTTGAAAAGTTCAGCGTTGCGCCGCTCTTCTTCCATATCCGAAATCTTGGTTTGAAACTCGATTCTCTTGGCTTCGGTGTCGGCCATGCTTTGCAGTTTGCCGCGCATCATTGCATCAAACTCCGACATCTGCTTTGCGTTGGCTTCGGCCTGAATCTTACCTATCTCATCTGCTTCCAGTTGGTTAATTTCGGCCAAAAGTTCTTTGTTGCCTTTGGCCTTCTCCCGGAAGGCTTCATATTTCAAATGGACGCTTTCTATCTGCTTCCGGTCTTCACTCATTGCGTCGAGTGTCATCTGCTGCCGGATCTTGTGCAATTCAGCCTCCAGCCGCTCCATTTCCTGAATCTGGCTATCGGTCGATGTCGCCGCCTGGCCCGCTGGCTTGCCTGGTGTGGACGCCGCGCCGGGTGCCGGTGTCTGGCCCGGTGCGGGTGCCGCGCCTGGCTCTGGCTGTCCGTTGCGCCTTCTCCTTCGGGTTTCTATGTCGTCAATCCCGTTCAATTGCTGTAAATCCTGCCGCCGCGCTCTGATGTTGGCCTGAATCTCTGCCAGTTCGCCCTGCATTTGCTGTATTTCCTCGCCCGTTAGTGGTACATCATCATAAACGTACCCCTGCATACTTGTGGCCCTCAGCTTGCGGGTTTTGCCACGATTCAGGTCGTTTCTAATCAGTTCGGCCCGTCCGTTCAGCCCGGCTAGTTCGGCAGATGCCATTTCCTGTTTCTGCTGCCGCATCTGCTCGAAAACGATACGGTTTTGCTTGATGAACTCCATCGCCGCTTCTGTGCTGACTTGCAAAGCATTGCCGTACTTGTCAAACTCAAAAGCCGCTTCCGGCACGGCCTTGGCTATCGCCCTGGTAACGTCGGTAAGTTCCTTTTGCTCTTCCTTTGATCGGTTGGTCTTTTGTGCAAGTTCGTCATACCTGGCTATCAACTTCGGTAATTTGGACTCCATTTGGATTAACTGGCTTTGTTGGCTTTTCAGCCCGTCCAATTCCAAATCTAGTTTGTTTACTACGCCCATCCATTGCCCGAACTTGATAATAACAGGATCAAGGTAACTGGCTGCATTGTCAAACCATTGGGCCATTTTGTTACTGATCTTCTCCAGTATCGCCCCGGTCGTGTTGTTGGCAACGTTGAACTCGTTTATGATGGAGGTGCCTTCGGTGAAGGACTTGTTACTAATGTCCTGCTGTTCGCGTAAAAGCGTCGTATTTTTCGACAACGCGCCCAGGATTTGCGCCCCCTCGCTGCCTTCTATGCCTAGGGTTTCCAGCGTTTTAACCATGCCTTCCAACCCCTTGGAACTACCTTTTGCACCCTCCAGTACCCTGATGAACCCTTCGTTAGCGTCGGTCTGCATCAAGTTCGTGAACTCTTGCAATTGCATTCCGGCCACCTTCGCAAAATAGGGCATATCCTTACCGATAGCCACAATGATTTTTGCAATGTTCGTACTGGATAGTTCCGCGCTTTGGCCCAAAATATCCATCGTGGCCGCTATGCCCAGCGTATCCGAAATGCTGATACCTGCGTTCGGTGCAATCCCGGCGAAACGCTTCGACCAATTGACCAAATACCCCTCGTTGGCCGCTGAACTTGCGCCGATGGTGTTGATGGCCGATGCTGTCTTGAGCATAGATGTCTCGAGGCCGAATTCTTCCTTTACGCCGAATACTTCAATGAGTTTGCCAATATCATTTACCGACTCCTCGATATTACCGCCCAGGTCTTCAGCAAGTGTGACGTTTAGCATATCAGCCACCTTTACGAAAGACAAAACGTCTTCCTTAGTCTGATAGCCCAGCTTCCCGGCCACGGCTGCCAGTTTCCGCAATTCGTCTGCCGGTGTGCGGGTGTTGATCCCCATCAATTGCCCGTTCAGTTCTTGCAGGTCTTTACCCGCCAATCCGGTTTGCTTTTGCACCTCGGCCAATTCGTCGCCCAGCTCCCCGGAACGGTTGATTAGCTTAATGACGGTTTCCCCGGCTTTGGAGAGTGCCGACGTTAGCAGGTTGGCACCGATCACGGCTGGAGCAATGTTGCCCAGGTTGGCCTTGAACTTCTCCCATCCGGTACGCAAATCGCTGATTGCGGTTTTCTGCTTCACGTACTCCTCGCGTAGAATTTTCTTTTCCTTGATGAGAGCCTTGTACTTCGCCGGGTCTTCGGCTTCTTTCAAATCCCGCAACTCTTTGTTTACGGCTTTCAGAGCCTGCCCTACTTGGCCGATGCTGGTTTGCGCTGATTTACCGTCAACAATCAAATCAACTACGGCTAATTCCTTTTTTGCTGCCATGATGTTTTATTTGAATGTTGGCAGGTAGAATCCGGCCTGTTTTTTCAATGCCATTAGTTCTTCGTCAATGTCACAAAGAAAATCGCTTGGGTCTGCCTTGCCGCTGGCCTTACCTGGTGTGGCGGGCGTTGCTCCCGGCGCATTGCTACCGCTGGCTGTTTCGGGCTTTGGCTTAGGTGCCGCCGCTCCCTTGCGCTTGCAGTATTGTACCAGGTCTATGAAGTAATTGTGGCCTGTGATATTTATGATGCGGGTGCCTGGATTTCCATTTATCTCAATCGTAAATGACTGATTATCAGAATCTTTCATTAAATCAACCCCGGCAAACGAAAGCCCGACCGCCTTAGCCGCATCCACACAAATTTTTTGATCTTCGTCGGAAAGATAAATCCGCTTTCCCGTTCCTTGCTTTGATAAGTTCGCTCGAAAATCTTTGGAATTTGCAGTCCTTTCCATAGCTACCACCACTTCTTCACCAACTACGATTGCCCGAATATCTTTAGAGTTCGCATCTATATATCTTTGGAGTTTTGTATTGAGGTCATTTTTATAAAACGACTCGAGTACGGTGTTTGCAGTCTGCTCCGTCTCAAGAATTGACACTCCAGCTCCCTGCGATCCGTGAACGGTCTTACAAATAACTGGCAGACCTTCCAGCATTTCATTTATGATATGGTCGATGTGTACGGGTGCTTTCGCCCAAACTGATTTTGGCGTTCTGATCCCGGCCTGTGAGAGTTTCAGGATCGTTAGGATTTTGTTCGATGCCGTGCGTAGGGCTTCGGCCTTCTGTGGGCTGTAAATTCCCAGGTTGCCGTTTAGATGCTTGAGAATAACGGTACGATACTCCAGCCCCCCGGAGAGCCTAGGCAGTATGAAATCAAAATCTTTCATTTTCAACCGTTTGGGTTTTTCTTCCGCTACGTCCTGATGGTAAACCCGGTCATACCCGTTAACTGACTCTGACACGTAAAGAAGCAAATCGCTAGTGTCATAGGCTTCAAATTCGACTTTTTCACTTTCCAGAGCATCCTGGAGGTGTTGATTGGCAATGCCAAGAACCATGCATTTCATGTAGATATATGTTAGATGAATAAGGGTAAATTTCGCAGTAAATCAAAGGTTTACGTTCGACAGTCGCGCTACAAAAAAGCCGCTTTACTCATGCGAGTGAAGCGGCTTTATTCTTACAAACTTTTGTAAGGCTGGCATTTCCCTTACAGAAAGCTAAATGATTCTGTAAGAGCGGCTTATATGAAGAATGTAGTTTTCAGCGTAAAAAGCTGAAATCCATTGATTTAAAGGCGGTTTGTTCGATATATCAAACAGGTTGGCAACGTGATTTATAGTGAATGATTTTATAATGTGCTATAATTCAGTACAGTTAACAATCCGGTACACGAAAAAAACTATGTGCGAGCGGCTTTAACCCCATCAAGCGCTGTACTATTTTGCAATTGCAACGCGACTTTGCACGGTATATGTAATTTGAAAATGTTGGTTTTGGGCTTTTGAAGCATTCAAACCCGCTTCCGGGTCTACCTACCTTGTCATCTTATGCCGCGCGTTGCGGATCGTCTTACCAATGTAATCGAACGAAGGCTTTACCTCCCTGGCTTTCTCACTGGTGGCTTCCAGTTGTTGCCAAATATAGTCGTCTGCTTTGCCCTGGCTGATGAGCATACAGCACAAATTGAAGTCTTCCCGGCTACGGTCGCGGCCTAGCTTGGGATTCCGTCGGCTTGGTATCGGGTCGGTTTGACCAACAATCCCCCGAAAGGGTGAAAAGGTGCTTTCCCGCCGCTCCCATTTGTGCAGCCTAACGAATGGAAACAGACCGTCCGGCCTTTGGTGCTTCGGCTTGCGGTTGGTGTAGCCTGGTAGCCTTCCGATGTGGTCAGGCTCCGCGCTCCCTTTGTCGGCTCCCAGGTCAGCGGCCACGGCCTGGCAGATGCTCAGCGCGTCTTCCCGGTTCTCTGGTGCCTGGCTTAGCTTCAGCCATGCCTGGTAATTATCGTGGCTGGTTTCGATGAGTAGGCAGGGTTTAAGTTTTGCCAGTTCCGGCAACGTCGCCCGGCTCAGGTCGTCGAGCAGTACGTACTCGTACCCCACCGGACGGAAATACACATTGTAGGCTTCCCAGTTCTTAGCTTGGTAGAAACTCACGTCTTTTATGAGTTGTAGCGCATCCAGTCGCTTGCTGATCGGTGGCCCGGTTTCGTGGATTAGCCGAACGATGTATTCCGCCGCATCCAGAGCCGCCAGCGTATTACGTACTGCGTCAATAGTCTGCGTATTCATCTTTTCACCCTTGGGCGATTGTTGGTCAAAATTTGAAACATCTAACTTGTTTTTGTGCAATTATGCCCAATCTAAAAGGGTGAGTTCTCCAACTTCTCTCAGTAAGGATTTTTGGAATCTACTTACCTGCTTACCTGAATCAATAAGAATGCCTTTAACTACCTTAAAATCAAAACAATCTTTCAGGTCAGCTTATCAGGTAAGCTTAAAAATCTACTTACCTGCTTACCTGAATGCTTGTCTTGACAAATTTCAGGTAAGCAGGTAAGCGTGTTTTCTACTTACCTACCTGAAATTATTATATATAAAATACTAACATTCAGTATATTATATATTTTCAGGTAAGCAGGTAAGTAGATTCCGATACTTTTTCAACAAAATATCCTTTTCTTGATCCTTTCTCAGCGTCGTAACCAGTGACTTTTGAGAATCCAAGGGACGTTAATGCTTTGCCCAATTGGTTGCTATACAGACGCGTAGAGGTCTTTGTACGAAAGTAGTCGGCAATTTCGGTTGACGACATGAATTCAGCTTCTATGCACCCCTTTTGTGAAGGCTTTAGAAAGCGGGAAACTACGTCCATTTCATCCGTAATGGTTTGAAATTTTTTGTTGATTCCTTCCTGTTGCTCAATTTCTTCGGGTGATAAATGCAGGGAAAAACCGCCCTTTAGCAACGAATAGGCTTGCGCCCATACCTTGTTAATGTCCACTTTCTGATTATAGCCATTCACCCCGCCAAAGTCATGTTTTACGCTACGGACTACGAACGGTATCCACCGCACGTTTCCTGTCTCGTCGGTCAGGAATTCCATTTTGTTTGTCGTGGCCACGAAGCTGGCCCGTCGCATGATGGTAGTTTCGTAATTGGCGAACAATGGGCGATAGCGTACCGAAGACTCCGAAATAACGGACTTGAAATTGTTGTTTAATTCCTTTTTTTCAAAGGATGCCAATTCATCCAGATTGATAAGGAAATTTTGAATGAGCGATATTAGCCCGTCCCTTTTCGCAAAATCAAACCCCTTGCGTGTGTACTGGCTTAGTGCCGGAGGTGTGATGAAATCCCAAAAGTAGGTTTTACCGTCGTTCTGGTTTCCTACCAAGGTCAGGCAATGTTTGTTGAAGCTAAGATGTCCGGTTGCCTGGCCTACCATTCTAACCAGGTGCTTTTTGAGCATCCATTTCCACCACTCCTGATTGTCGGTTTCCACGTACCCGGCCAAATCCGTTATATAATCGGGTTCGTCTTTACTCCAAGCTGGAAGGCTCTCAAAGTATTCGATAAAAGGGTCGTATCGTTCGATTTTAGAAGAACTGAACAGCGTCTTGAACTCATCTTTGAAGCCTGTAAAACCTGCTTCAAACAGTTCAAACATCAAATCGCTTTCGTTGATCTCTGTGAACGGATCGCGTCCCTTTTTACGTTTCCCTTCAATCTTTTGGGTGACGTCATTCACTCGTAGATCGTAGCGATAATTCAGAAAATTCATAATTCTGATTATCCGCGCTTCTTCTTTTGTGCCTTTGGAATCTATTTGTTGATTTGAATTATCCTTCATATATTTGGTCTGTAAATCAATGTTTTCTAAATCGTTAGGTAAAAACATTAGCCCGGATTCTCGCCAAAGAATCCGGGCCTTTTTATTTTAGTTTTTCCATGTTCTGTGCAAAATTTCTTTTAGGCTATCGGCCTTAGCTTTTTCAGCTACTAATGCGTCCCTTTCGGCTAAACTATCTCGTACTGCATTAATGCTCACGTCGTAATCAGCAATTAGGGCTAATAATCTGGCATTTTCAGCCTGAAGCATTCGGCATTTAATCGAAAGTTTGGGGTATGCAGCGGCAAGCTGCTTACGGCTCGCGGATGGTATGTCCTCGTACTCGATTATCATACCAGTTCCGGGGTTAGTTTCTGCTGCTTTTTTGCGCGTTTTACTTTCGCGGCTGCGTCCCACAATGCCATTTGCAGACGGTTGACGGTATCTTGGTATCGCTTTGCGTTCCTGCTGGATATTCGCGGGTTTCCTTCGCTGTCTGGCATCAAAACATCAATCAACATCTCGTTCAGCGTTGATGCTGCATTTTCGAGTTCGTCTTCTGTCTCGAAGTTGCAAAGCAATTCGTCCAGACTGAGAAAATTTTCAAGTACATTTTTCATTGTTTTTTGGGTTTTGGTTAGAAAAAAATTAAAAAATCATTTTGGGGTTCTGTTTATTTTCAGTCCCCGATGGTACGTTTCACCCTCGAATCTTTCAAAATTAATTGGGAAAAAGCCGTGATTTTTCGGAGCGCGATTGCTTTCCATTTTGAACTTTTCCAGATACTCATAGGAAATTTTCAGACTGCCAAAAGCGCGGTTTTCGGCTTTTTCTTTGAAAGGGCCGTTTTTTGGCATTTTATCTACCCGATACTGATTGAAAACCACTATTACGGTAGTGCGATATTTCTTTGCCATGCGAACCAAAGAATCCATGTACTCAACCCCTTCTTCTTCGGTGTCTCCCAGGTACGAACTTTCGTTTCCCGCGCTGATTACAACTAAGTGCGTATTTCCCTTTTTGAGGAAATTATCTAAGGTCTGGAAATGCTCAGCTACGTTGGCGAGGGTATGTTCAGCTACCGAAACGTTCGATGGTATACGCTTCAATTCGTTTCTGTCTACTATGGATCGGAGGTAGTACGGGCGGGCGTTAATCGGATCGGTCGAGTAGTACACGATTTGTTTGCTCTTCGCCGGAGCCGTGCGAATCCCCAGCGATTCCGGGTTTTCGTCAACAATGCCCGTTAAAGCCTGGTCAATGACGGTATCAATCATTTTATTCGCCGCCGGAGGGTTCGACGCTTTGACGAACGAAACCTTTCCCCTTGCTGCGAAAAGGCATTCACCTACCATCACGGTAGGCCGTACTGGCTTCGGTGTTCGTACGCGACCGTACGCCACCTGAATGGAATTTTTCATTGATTTTCAGGAATTTGGGAACAAAAAAATCCCGGCGGATTTTCCGTCGGGTGTTACTTTTGCGTTTTTGGCAGTAGCTTCTCAATGTCGCTGGCAGAAACATAGATAGAGCCGCCGACCTTTCGAGTAGAAAAGAAGCCTTCTTTTTTGAATCGCTCGAATTTTGTTCGGGAAATTCCTAGTAATTCGCAGACATCTACAGGTCGGTAATAGTCCTTTGCAGGTGGAGCGGTTTTCCTCAGAATATCAGACCTCAATTCTCTGATATTCTGATTGATAGCGTCGAATTCGCGCTGAATCTCAGGTGAAAGTGTTGTAGGCATAGCATAAGCGTTTAGTTAACGATTATGCAAACTTACCTGAAAATATCGAGTAATTTATTTTTTCTCGTTAATTTTTATCAGCATTCTTTCAATTGCTGCTGCATTTTTCTTAAACTTAAAATTATCTTCCTGATTATCAATATATTGCTTACAAATTTTTGAAAAAAGACCATTGTTCAAATCGCTGTTTACTATTGATTCTGTTATATGAAAGTATCCAATACCCCTAAATATCTGCTGGTGAATATCAAAACTTACAGCGGGACGCTGAAATTCAAATATCTTATTGACTAATTCTATTGGGTCTTTGAAGTTCTGAACACCGAAAGCATTCAATAAACGCATAGAGGTAATAATATTATTAGAAAATTCGCCTTCATTTTGGCCCATTGCGTGAATTACTAACAATTCATCGACTGATTTTTCGTGTGCTGCTTCCAAAAATAATACTTTCACGTATTCATAGTAAATATCTGCTAAATATTTTCGGTCTGAACTTTTAGCGTATTTTTTATACCAGTCCTTCATCGAAAAATCTATTCCGTATTCATACACTTCTCGTTTGACGCTTTCAATAATAGAATTTTTCTCTATTAACAGGCATTCTGCAATAATCTCGTTTTCAAACAGCTTATCAAAGTCAATAGGATTGATACAGCAATTAAAACGGCTTTTGATAAGTGTATTCTGATTTTTAGCCCGTATCTCGATATAAAGAGGCTCATATTCAGCTTCCTTGCCTTTGACATATAGTTTATGCTCGACAGCGATTTTGAACCCTTTTTTATGCTTTCTGTACTTACGCTTTGGTACTTCCGTAACTTCCATAAATTAATTGTTTTATTTCCAATCCTTCACGCTCTTGATCGCTTTATTGAGGTCAGAATTAGACAGGTGAACATACATCTGAGTAGTAGCAAGTTTTGTATGCTGCAAAACCTGCTGTGTAGCGGCTACACCAATTTTTTGCACTAGGATTGTCCCGGCGGTATGCCTGGCCATGTGAAAATGAAGATTCTTTTTAATGCCCGCTGATGCCGCAATTTCTTTGAGCCGTAGATTTGCAAAGGCGTTATAGATGCCTTTGAATAGTTTTCTATCCTCCTGATCGGGCCAGTACTTTCGTACAATTGGCTCCGGTTTTCCGTCAAACATACTGCCCAAAGGCAGTTTCAATGTCTTTGCGGTCTTGCTGGCTTTTACTTCCAATATCAAGCCGTCAGCCGTTTCAATAAAATTGGCTCTGGTAAGGCTCGATACATCGCTCCATCGTAACCCGGTGTATATCGCAAATAGGAACATATCCCGCACCCGCTCCCGCCTGGCTTCACCTGGTAGAAACGTCAACGCTTCTATGGCTTCTATTTCTTCCGAAATCAGAGCGATTTTGTCAGATTGTGGGGTTGGTATCGGGTAATCCTCGTAGGGGTTGCGGTTGAGCAATTTCCGCTTAACCGCTATGCGTAGATAGGTTTTAACCTGTACGTGGCGTTTTTGCCAAGTGAAATGTTTCTGACCCCTGGCAATCAAAAACTGATGAAATTCATCAATCAGTTGATAATCCAAATCTTCAAACCGGATCGTCGGGTTAAACTCGTTGAGTGTGTTCAGGCAGGCGTTTTGATTCTTATAAGTCCCATGTTTGAGCCCTTGCCTTCTGGCTAATAACTGTTCTTTGAAGAACTGGTTAAACGTCTGCTCGGTGTGCTTAGGCTGTGACGCGTCGCTCTGATCGGTAAGCCCGTCAAAATCTTTGAGGGTAAATGAATTCTTATTGAAGTAGCGGTGTCTCTGCTCAAAATCTTCCAGCTTGTCCCAGATGTCGCGCACTTGCCTGATTGTATAGGGGTCCTTGGGTTCTTGCCGCTTGATGTTCCATTGGTTACGGGTAAGATAGATACCTGTAGAAAAGTACCTCCTGATCCCGTTCTGATAGGCTTCTATCTGTACCAAGGCTTTTCCCTTTTTGGCCGCTTGCTTCTTGCGGTCGTAAATGATCTTATACCTTACTTTCTGATCTTTGAACATTTCGTTTGGCTTGGTTTTCAGCAAACGTAATGTAAAAGAGCAATTCAAATCACGGTATCAAACGGGTAGCAAAAAATCTGTTAAAACTTGCTAAGAATAACTAAACAAATACCCACTTTTCGCGATTTGATGAACAACAAAAGGACTTTTTACGGCCCTAATCGTTGTTTTTCAGCTTTTTAAAGTGACCCCGGCGAGAATCGAACTCACATCAAAAGTTTAGGAAACTTCTATTCTATCCGTTGAACTACGGGGTCAGGTGCGGCACTCAGATCAGGCCGCGAATTTCGGTAAAATTCGTTGTCTCGCCAAACATTTACTCCTCGGCGTATTCTTCGTCGTAGTAGCCCACGTCGAGCCAGTTGGGGTAGATCAAAAAGTGCTTGTCGCGGACGAGGGTGGCGAGGTGGCGGCGCAGTTCGGCCATGTTCTCATTGTGCTCCGCCGAGACGAACACCACGTGTTCGGCTTTGCTGGCGTGGTAGCTCTTGCGGAGTTGCTCGATGAGGGCATCCATCGTGAGCCGCTTCGTGGCGGTGTCTTCCGTCACTTCCTGCCAGTCTTCGGCTTCCTCCGTTTCCTCGGGCTGTTCGTAGAGGTCTATTTTGTTGAAAACAATGATCGTCGGTTTATCGCCCGCGCCGATTTCGGCCAGCGTAGTGCTGACGACCTCCATTTGCTCCTCAAAGCCCGGATGCGAAATATCCACCACGTGCAGCAGGATATCGGCCTCGCGCACCTCGTCCAGCGTGGACTTAAAAGACTCGATCAGCATGGTGGGCAATTTGCGGATAAAGCCCACCGTGTCCGTGAGCAGGTAGGGAATGTTGCCCACCGAAACCTTCCGCACCGTAGAGTCCACGGTGGCGAAGAGTTTGTTTTCAGCAAATACATCGGCCTTAGCCAGGCGGCGCATCAGCGTAGACTTGCCCACGTTGGTGTAGCCCACCAGCGCGACGCGCACCAGGCGGTCGCGTTGCTTGCGGCGCGTGGTGCTTTGACGGTCGATTTTGCGGAGCTTTTCTTTTAATAGAGAAATCCGGTCGTTGATAATTCGGCGGTCGGTTTCAAGTTCCTTTTCACCGGGACCGCGCATGCCCACGCCGCCCTTTTGCTTGCTAAGGTGCGTCCACATATTGGTCAGGCGCGGATAGACGTACTGGTACTGCGCCAGTTCGACCTGCGTTTTAGCCTGGGCGGTCTTGGCCCGCATCGCGAAAATGTCCAGAATCAACAGACTGCGATCCAGGACTTTAATCTCGTGTTCCTCGAAAGCCGCTTCCAGGTTGCGCACCTGGGAGGGCGACAGATCATCGTCAAAGATGACCATGTCCACGGGTTCGGCGGCGATGAAGGTCTTAATTTCCTGCAATTTACCGCTGCCCACGTAGGTACGCGATTCGGGTTTTTGCAGGTTTTGCGTAAAGGTATGCGTGGTTTCCACGCCCAGCGTCGAGACCAGGAAAGCCAGTTCGTCGAGGTATTCCTTGGTTTGGGCTACGGTCTGCTTTTGGGGGCTTACGGCCACCAGCACGGCGGTTTCCTGCTTTTTTTCGGTGGAGTTGGTTGCTCTTTTATCTATCAAGGTTGTTGGGTCTTAGGTTGTTAGGTATTAGGCTATTAGGTACTGAGCGATCTGCTGTTTGCTATCAGCACTGAATAGAAAAATGTTTGGCAAGCAGGAAATAACCTTGACTTTAGCGGATTAGTTCTGTTTGGCATCTTTTATAGTTTTCTCTACCTTTGCCAAAATTCTTACGCCCATGAAGTTCCCCGCCCGGGTCTAGGCTGACCTGCTCAGCCTGCCCGCAAGCCGATTCCTACTCGGCCTTCCAGCTTAGTGCCAAACGCGCTTTTCTCAAAAAAGCCGGGTGCTGGTTCCTATTCCAAAGTCAGGTTTTATTTTTGAATAAATTACAAAAGACCGACGTGTCCTGTGTGCGAACGGGTACGTCGTGTTTTTGGCTTTTTCAAGAATAAAACCTCTTTACAACCCTCCCAAAATCTTGAAGAAGTACCTCCAATTACTCCGTTTGGCCCTGGATGGCTCCGAGCAGAGCTACACCAGCGGCAGCATCGACCGCGCTATTTTCCTGCTATCTGTTCCCATGATCCTCGAAATGGTCATGGAGTCGCTCTTCGCGGTGGTGGACGTGTTCTTCGTGTCCCAGGTCAGCACCGATGCCGTGGCGACCGTGGGCCTGACGGAGTCGGTCATTTCGCTTATTTACGCGCTGGCGATCGGGCTGAGTACCGCCGCAACGGCCATTGTGGCCCGGCGCGTGGGCGAGGGCAACGCCGACCAGGCCGGCAAAGCCATCGGACAAGTGATTCTTATTTCGTTGAGCATTTCGCTCGTCATGGCGGGATTTGGTGCCTACTTTGCCGGGGATGTCCTTCGGCTTATGGGGGCTGGCCCCGACGTGATCGCCGTCGGGACGCGCTACGCGCAGATCTCCTATTTGAGCAGTCCGATCATTGTGTTACTTTTTGCGCTGAGCGGCGCGCTACGCGGTGCGGGTGCGGCCTCGGCGGCCATGCGCTCGCTGTGGATCGCCAACGGTTTGAATATGGTTTTGGACCCGCTTTTTATTTTCGGCATCGGATTTTTCCCCGAGTTGGGCCTGACTGGCGCAGCGGTCGCCACCCTGATCGGGCGCTCGGTGGGCGTTGGTTACCAGTTGTATTTTTTGTATAACACCAAGAAGGCCGTTTCCATCAAGTGGCCTGATTTCGCGCCCGCTTGGAAGGTCATAAAGAACATTACGAATGTGGCGGCGGGTGGTACGGGGCAATTTCTGATCACGTCGGCAAGCTGGATTTTCCTGATCCGCATTCTGGCCGAGTTCGGCAGCGATGTCGTGGCGGGCTACACAATCGCCATCCGCATCATTATTTTTACGCTGCTGCCTTCCTGGGGCATGGCCAATGCCGCCGCCACGCTGGTGGGTCAAAACCTCGGGGCCAACCAGCCCGACCGCGCCGAAACGTCCGTGTGGCGCACGGCGAAGTACAACATGTGGTTTTTGCTGGGCGTGGCCGCGCTGTTCTTCATCGCTGCCGAACCCATCGTCGGCTGGTTCAGTACCGAGGCAGTCGTATTGCGAACGGGCGTCATGACCCTGCGCGTCCTGTGCCTCGGCTACGGTGCCTTTGCCTACGGCATGGTGGTGACGCAGGCCATGAATGGCGCGGGCGACACGCGCACGCCCATCTACCTCAATCTGATTTGCTTCTGGCTCGTCCAGATTCTGCTGGCCTATGTGTTAGCTTTGACGTTGGAATACGGCCCGGTAGGCGTGTTCGTCGCCATTCCAATTGCGGATACGCTGCTGGCGCTGTTGGGAGTTTGGGTGTTCAAAAAAGGCAGATGGAAACTGACACAAGTGTGAAAGGGGAGGGAAGAAAGGAAAAATGGAGAATGGAAGCTTGCACCGGTATTTCTTCCTCCTCTCCTTTAAAAATTCACCGAACCTTTTTCCCCCAAGCCGAATTTGCCGATAAATTTGGATGAGAACTTTGACCGCGAAGTCAGGTAGCGCACACTTACCCCTAAATAGGGCGCGAGGGGCGGGTTGGAGGAAGTAAGGTTCTCGCGGGCACCGTTGAAGGTGCGTAGTTGCCGAAAACCCGCCACGCCAGCCTCGGCGGAGATATTGAAGACCGTCAGCAGATGCAGGTTGGCTGACACCCCCAGCTTCACGTGCTGGTAGTTTTGGCGGCGCAGCAGCTTTTCCCCGGCGGTTTGTACCTGGAAACCACCGCTGTATCCATTCACGCCCGCCAGCGCATCCATGCTGAACCACTTGGTCGGGTGGTAGTTTACATCGACCATGAAGGGTAGCAAGGCCGTGGCCCGCCACTGCTTGCCCAGCCGCTGATTGATGCCGAACACCGGCACGACGCGCAATTTTTGACTGTACGCCAGAATAGAGCCGTACACGATCTGGCTGCGCAAGCCGATGATCCGCATCCGGGCCGCGCCACCCCAGAGGAAGGGCTGCGGTGTGAAAAACGTCTCGTTGGACTCCGTCATGCCGATGGCCCCGCCGTACACCCATAGCTTGTCCTTCACGCTGGCCTGCATCCTAACTGCGCCCAGCGAAATAGTCTTGTAGCCGTTGTCGGGAAAGTTCGTGCCTTCCACCGTCGGTTGCAGTTGCGTGAACTGCCCGATTAGCACCGTGTGGACAGCCCGTAAATCAAATTTTTTTTTCAGACTAAAACTCCCCTGCACCTCGCTCTGAATCGGGATAATGCCCAGCAGACTCGTCCGCGTCAGGCCAAAGTCGGGCATGGTAGCGGAGTTGGTCGGGACAAGGTAGTTGGCGCTCAGCGTGGCGTTGGGGTAAAAGAGGCGGCTCAGGCCGAGCTGCTGCGCGTGAGTAGGAGCGGTAATTGCGGCGAGTAATAGCAGAGAAAGGGCGGCGATGGATCTCATGTGGAGCGTTGGGTGATTTCGTTGCCAATTGAACGACAAAGGTAAAAGGCTATTGCTTGGAAAGCTGCCCTGGCTTCGGTTGAATTTTTCTAATTTTGGCCGTTTAGTGACTCCATCAGACGCGATGCATCGCGTTTCTACCTATGTTTATGCTTCGATTTCCCTCCCTCAAAAATCTAACCTACGGCGTCGAGCAGGTGATTCGGCGGTTTCCACTGGTAGTTCTGGTGGCGGCTTTGAAGGCGGTCATTCTTTACCTTTTGATCGAAAGTCCGCCGCTCGCACCCGATCAGCCATTATACATTAAAATTACGCTGGTGCTTTTCCTGGCTCTACCGCTGTTTCTCAGTTTGCACTTAGTCGCCGAGCGTCGGCAGTGGCGCATTGGTACACTGTTGGCAGGAGCCCTGGGAGTGGCGGCCCTGCTGGCAGCGTACTACTTTACCATCAGCCCCGATCCCATTCAGCGCGACTACTACCGCTTTGGGATGTTCCTGGTTTGTGCGCATTTGCTGGTATCATTTGCGCCCTTCGTGGGCTACGACGAACCCAACGGCTTCTGGCAGTTCAACAAGACGATGCTGCTGCAATTCCTCAACGCTACCCTCTATGCCGGCACGCTGTACGTGGGGATCATCATTGCTGTCGAGACAGTCCGCTTCCTGTTCGACGTGACGTACCCCATCAAAATCGAGGCGGATCTTTTTGTACTGATCGGTGGATTTTTCCACACGCTGTTTTTCCTCAATGGTTTTCCCGCCCGGCTGGATTTGCTGGAAGCGCAACAATCGTATTCACGAGGCGTGAAGCTTTTTACGCAGTACGTGCTGCTGCCGCTGGAAGTGGTTTATTTGTTAATTCTATACGTTTATACGGCCAAAATCCTCATTCAGTGGCAGTTGCCCGAGGGCGGCGTGGCCTATCTGGTCATGGCGTTTTCGGTGGCGGGGATTTTTGCCTTACTTCTTCTCTACCCCATCCGCGACAGCGCCGAGGAGCGCTGGATCAGGATTTTTACCCGCTGGTTCTATCTGGCGCTCTTCCCACTCATCGTGCTGCTGGGCGTGGCTATCTTCCGCCGCATCGGTGAGTACGGCGTCACCGAAAACCGCTACCTGGTGGCCGCGCTGGCCGTATGGCTCACGGGCATTGCCCTTTATTTTCTGATCAGTAAAAAGGACGACATCCGCTGGATTCCGCTCTCGCTTTGTGTGGCGAGTTTTCTGCTGGCGGTAGGGCCGTGGAGTATTTTCGCTTACTCGCGGCAGAACCAGGCAGAGCGATTCGGGGCGCTTTTGGAGAAGTACGACTTACTGAACAGCCAAAACGTGCTTTCGGGAAAAGCTCCCTTGCCCACCGAAGATTACGAGCGGCTGGTATCGGGGGTTCGCTACTTCCGCGACCGACACGAGATAAATACGCTGGCTCCCTTTTTCGCCAATGTACCGGATCAGAGCGATCCGATCGCTGTGGCTAACAGTATGGAAAAGGATTTGCGAGCAGCCGTGAGCGTGGATTCAGCCCAGGCCAAGCCCGCTGCGAATGTAAGCTACCGTCTGGCGGACTCCGAGGGAATCTACGGAACCGACCTCGGAGGTTACGATCATGCGTTAGTCTTTGACCTGTACGGCGATGCTTCCCGCACGCAAGGCGATTGGCGGGTCGAGGCCGCCAACCATGGGCGAAATCTGATCGTTTATTTCAAAGAAAAAGAAGTGAGCAATTTCGACATCGCCGCCCGCATAACCGAGATAGAGCAGTCTTATAGACCAAACCTCTACGAAGTAGAGCGGGAATCGATGACATTCAGCCAGCCTGGCATTAGGGTAACGCTTCTTGAAATATCCCGAAATAACGATTTTTATTCGTTTCGGGGGGTTTTATTAGGTAAAGAGTGAGGGGTCGCACAGGTCAAAATCGACACTTAAACGGTGACCAAACCGCAAAGCCAAGTGCCACCTACCAAGACAAACTGCTCCGAAGCCGGAATCGCCATCAGCCGCTTTAAAAGTCCCAAAGTTTGCGGTGCGACTGCCTACGGTTGTAGCATTTGAAGTCTTCAGGTTTTAAGTCAAAATAAAAGCAGACAAAGTTGAGAACGTCCTTTTTCAGGTAAGAGGAACGCACAATCTCGCTGCGAATGATCTCTTCCCCATAAAACCGTAGGACTTCCAGAAAGTCATTCCAGCCGCCATAATTCATCACCCGGTCGATGACGTAAAGCCGATCCGTCTCAAAGTCGAGATTTTCAACTCTGACATCCCAAAAAAGACGCTTGGCGATATTCGGGCGGGGTCTCACGATATTATTCCGACATTCACTAATTAAAAATTGACCCCTACCTAAGCAATGTAATCCACCCCTTGAACGTCACGGGCTGGCTGGGCCGCACCACTGACTGGAAGGTGGCGGTCGCCTCGTAGAAATACTGCCCGGCGGGTAGCGCTTGTCCGCCGCTAGACGTACCGTCCCAGTTAAGGTTGACATCGGTCGTTTCGAAGACCTTTACCCCCCAACGGTTATAGACCCGGAACGTCACCGTCTCGACGAAGCTGGGGCAGTTCAGTGGCGTGAAGGTGTCGTTCTTGCCGTCACCGTTGGGCGTAAAGACGTTGGGCAGCGCAAACTGCGGGCAGTTGTCCTTACAAACTAAATTGCTCGGTGCGCTCTCGTTGCCAAAACGGTTCACGGCCGTCACGTAGTAGCAGCCCGCGAAGGAGCTGAGACCCGTATGAGCGTAGGTCGTAGCGGGTGGCGTGGGTGGTGGCACTACGGAAGTGAGCAGGGCCGGGGTTTCGTCGGCAAAACGGGCGTAGTAGATTCGATATTCCACGATGTTCGGGTCGCAGTCGCCGCCCTGGGTATTTTGGGCGGGGTACACCCACGACAGGTTATTGGTGAATGTCGACTGGTCGCAATAAGCATCGGGCGCAATCGTGCTGCAATCCAGCGTGTCGAGGCTCAGCACGGGCGGACAAGGCTTGACGGTATCGACGGGCGCGGCGCAAATCTTCTGGGAAAAATTGAGCAGAATCGAGGGCTTGATGCGGTCGTTGCCGTAGGTACCTACGGTCTCCACCCGATAGCAGTAAACCGAATCGACCGATAACGTGACGTTAGCCGTGCCATCGAGGGCAAAGCGGTCGGTACCGTCGTCGCGATACACGAAAGTACGGGGGTCTTGCACCGCTACCTCGGCGATTTGGTTATAGACGCCGGGCCTGCCGCGCACCTCACGGTAGACGCGGTGGCGCTGGTTCTCGTTATTCCAGGGAACATTGGCTGCCCACTCCAACTGCACGATGCGCGACTCGGCGCGGCCCTGCGTGAGCCGGACGCTGCTGGCGGGTTCGGCCTCGTCCAGCTTTTCGAGGGTACCGTTGGCATTGGTGAAAAAATATTCCAGTTTGTAGCGGTAAGCGTTGGCGGTCGTGTTCAGGTTTCTGTCCACGAAAATCGTATCCGGCTGACCGGGCTGCAATTGCGTATTGATCGTCGTCACCAGCGCAAAGTCGGTACCGTTCAGGCCCGTGGCGCGGGAGAGGCGGAACTGAGAAGGTCCGTTCAGCGAGTTTGGATCTAAGCCGATGGGCCGCGTCCACTTTACCGTAATTTGCCCACGGGTCGTGCTGGTCGAGTCCACCGTCACGTTGGTGATGACGGGAACCAGCAGCGGCAAATCGAGGCAGAACTCGGCCGAAGGCAGGCTCGTGCCGCCGCCATTGAGGTAACCCGGCTCGTTGATGGGTGCCCCGGGACGCGGGAACTCCGCGACCAGGCGGTAGCTGTACTTGACGCCGCGCCGCAACGGATTGACGCTGCTGCTATCCAGAAAACTGGTAGCGTTGGCTGGCACGCGCCCCACGATGGAATAGCCCAGGGTAGCGGGCAGACCGGGGCTGCAGGGATCGGCCTGGTAGTTCGAACATCCTTCTTTGCGGTACACCACGATTTCGGCCCCCGGCACCTGGCAGGCGTACGGATCCCAGGTCACGCGGAAGGCGCGCCCGCCCGCGTCGGTGGTGGCCACCGCCCGCACATTTTTAGGTCGCGGACCGTACACTTTTATTCGGAACGTCCTGATGTCGGCTAGCTTGCGGAACAAACTGGGGTTGGGAAATCCCGCTCGCGGACTGTCTTCCACCTTGAATAGTACACTGTATGCTTCCGGTCGGATGTGGTTGCAGCCCGTTTGCCAGCGGAATACACCGCCCGCCTGCCCCGTCGGGTTCGACGCGACGATGAACTGCGCCAGTTGCGGGTCGATCAAGCCGGCGTTGTACACGCCACCGTTAGTCGTGAGCGTCAGCGGGTCGCCGTTCCTGTCCACAGCGCGGATGGCCTGCTGAATGAGCGTTCCTGCCTCCACGCAGAGGTCGGGAATGGAGTCGAGTCTCGGGCGGTCGTTGTTGGCCTCCACCACGATAATCTGCATATCCCGGGTAATCTCCCCAATCTTGACGCCGTTGCGCCACTCCTCCACAATGAAAGCTACGTTGTAAAAACCGGGAACGAAAGGCGCGTCCCAGACCATATCGCCCGTAACGGCGTTGATACTAAACGTAGAAGGAAAAGCCCCGTTTTCTTTCGGTCCCAAAGGGAGCACCTTGTTGGGATCCACGTACTCGACGTCCTTTCCGTTGGGATTATTGTTTCCGCCCTCCTGCGGTGTCACTAACCGATAGGCCAGGCTGTCGCCGTCGGCATCAAAGGCTCCGGGGTTGTGGATGTAGCGCTGTCCCACGGCCGCCAGGTCGATGGGCGCATTTAACATGACGGGCGTCCGATTTTGGCCAAGGCTGGCGTTGATCACTAGCGTACTTTTTACAAAAAAGCTACGCTCTTGCGTCGGTTTCGGGCCAATATTCAGGACATTGTTATTGCGGTTGTCAAGATTGGTAGAGATATTGAATCGCCCCGGTGCCGGGAAGGTGTATATAAAGATGTATTCGTTCTTGGTGGTGTTGTTTCCGATGTTGGCAATCGGTTGCTTGCGGGGAACGCTGATGGGCCCGACGGAACCGACAAAAACTTTAATGTCGATTTGGCCGTCGGCGGCGGATTTGCCATTCTCCATGTCAAAGTACCCCGTAAAGGTGATCTCGTAGGTGAGGGAAGTCGTCGAGATGCGTCTCGCGGTGATTTCACCGGCCCGCACGTGGGTCGCATGGGCCTGGGTGGCGGCCAGGAGAAGCAAGAAGAAAAAAAGTATGGGTCGTAGTAATGTCGAGCGCATGGATTAGGGCTACTGATCTGAATAAGTATAGACTTGAACGAAAAAGATAGAGAATCGGTGTATTGGTCGCTTAAGGCCAAACATTTTTTTTATACGAAAGGTTGAAACTATATGCGAAGCCTGAAAACTTAAAATCATTATAAATAATTGCCTTTCCAACAAAATGAAAACGCTTTTATTGTGTTGGACTCCTTTGTCGCGTACCTTTGGCAGGTTAAGGCAATATCCAATATTTACTCCAAAATTCAACACGTTCTCTTATGTCGTGGCTTACCCAAACGTTATCCAGTTCCATCGGCAAGAAATTGATCATGTCGCTGACGGGTCTTTTTCTGTGTACTTTCCTGATCGTCCACATGGTCGGCAATTTACAGTTATTTAAAGCAGACCAGGGACTGGCTTTCAACACCTACACGGTGTTCATGACCACCAGCCCCTTTATCAAGACGATTTCCTACGGCCTGTACGCCCTGATTCTAATTCACGCCTTCGACGGTTTTTACCTCGGGTATGTCAACCGCAAGGCGCGGGCCAGGAACTACGCCAAAGACAACAACCAGAGCACCTGGGCCAGCCGCAACATGGGGGTTTTGGGGACGATTCTGCTCGTTTACCTGGTCGTTCACATGGGCGATTTCTGGTATGAATACAAATTTGGGCACCTGCCTTTCAAGGAATACACCATCGACCTTTCGGAAGGTACGATCACCGATACGCGCCAGATGCCCGACGGTTTTATCCTCAACAGCAAAATCGAGGAGCGGCTGAGCGACGACAACCAGAGCAAGACGGTCATCGTGAAGGATTTATACCAGGAAGCCGAGGCCTCCTTCGCTAATCCACTGCTGGTGCTGTTTTACGTGCTGAGCATGGCGGCGGTGTCGTTTCACCTGGTACACGGTTTCCGCTCGGCCTGGCAAACGCTGGGGGCCAATCACCCCAAATATAACCCGGTATTCAATTTTCTGGGCGTCTGGGTTTTCGCCATTATCATTCCCCTAGCCTTCGCCGCCATGCCGGTTTACTTTTTCTTAAAACAATTGTGAATTAGTGAATGTCGGACAGGGTCGCCTGGCGATTTGGAATATTGCTTTCGCCAACTTACTCCAAATTCCGACATTCCGACATTCCGACATTCCGACATTCCGACATTCCGACATTCCGACATTCCGACATTCACCAATCAAATTATGACTTCCACCCAACTGGATTCCAAAATTCCCGCTGGTCCGATTGAAGACAAGTGGACCAAGTACAAGTCGTCGGTTCCGCTGGTGAACCCGTCCAACAAACGCCGCATCGAGGTGATCGTGGTCGGCACGGGATTGGCCGGAGCTTCGGCGGCGGCCTCGCTGGCCGAGATGGGCTACAAGGTCAAGGCGTTCTGTTTTCAGGACTCGCCGCGCCGGGCGCACTCCATTGCCGCCCAGGGCGGCATCAACGCCGCCAAAAACTACCAGAACGACGGCGACTCGATCTACCGCCTTTTCTACGACACCGTGAAGGGGGGCGACTACCGCTCGCGCGAAGCCAATGTCTATCGTCTGTCCGAAGTGTCGGGTAGCATCATCGACCAATGCGTGGCGCAAGGCGTTCCCTTTGCCCGTGAGTACGGCGGACTGCTCTCAAATCGCTCCTTTGGCGGGGTGCAGGTGCAGCGGACGTTCTACGCCGCCGGACAAACCGGGCAGCAGTTGTTGCTGGGGGCCTACTCGGCCTTGCAGCGGCAGGTGGGTATCGGTGCTGTGCAGATGTACACGCGTCACGAAATGCTGGACGTGGTCAAGATCGACGACAAGTGCCGGGGCATCATCGCCCGCAACCTGGTGACGGGCGAAATCGAGCGGCATTCGGCCCACGCGGTCCTGCTTTGCTCGGGTGGTTATGGTAACGTGTTCTACCTCTCGACCAACGCCATGGGCTGCAACGTGACCGCCGCCTGGAAAGCGCACCGCCGGGGTGCCTACTTCGGCAATCCCTGCTTTACGCAAATTCACCCGACCTGCATCCCCGTCTCGGGCGAACACCAGTCGAAACTGACGCTGATGTCGGAGTCGTTGCGCAACGACGGGCGCATTTGGGTACCGAAAAAACAAAACGACGACCGCCCGGCTGCTCAGATTCCCGAAGCCGAGCGTGACTACTACCTCGAGCGCCGCTATCCTGCCTTCGGCAACCTGGTACCGCGCGACATCGCGTCACGTGCCGCCAAGGAACGCTGCGACGCCGGGTATGGCGTAGGCCCGTCCAAAATGGCTGTGTTCCTGGATTACGCCGCGGCCATCGACCGCTATGGCCGGGGGGAAGCCAATAAAAACAACATTGTCGATCCTACGAGGAGCAAATTCGGGAGATGGGCAAGGAAGTCGTAAAAGAAAAATACGGCAACCTTTTCGATATGTACAAGCAAATCACGGGCGAAGATCCCTATCAGGTGCCCATGCGGATTTACCCCGCCGTGCACTACACGATGGGCGGACTATGGGTCGACTACAACCTGATGACCACCGTACCGGGCCTTTACGCGCTGGGTGAGGCTAATTTCTCCGACCACGGGGCCAACCGCCTCGGGGCTTCGGCCCTGATGCAGGGCTTAGCTGATGGCTATTTTGTGATTCCTTACACGGTAGGCTCTTATTTGGCCGGGGAAATCCGCACTGGAGAAATTTCGACGGATCACGAAGCTTTTGATCAAGCGGAAAAGGAAGTAACGGATAAGATCAAAAAACTCCTCTCCATACAGGGCACGACATCGGTCGAGCATTTTCACCGGGAGTTGGGCAAAATCATGTGGGACAAATGCGGCATGTCCCGCAACGCCGGGGACCTGAAAAGCGCCATCACCGAAATCCAGGCCCTGCGCAAGCGATTCTGGGAGGATGTGCGCGTGACGGGTACCGCCGACGAGCTGAACCCCGAACTCGACAAAGCCAGTCGCGTCTCGGACTTCATCGAATTAGGCGAACTCATGTGCCAGGATGCCCTCGATCGCAACGAGTCCTGTGGTGGACACTTCCGTGAGGAATACCAAACCGAAGAAGGCGAAGCCACCCGCGACGACGAAAACTACATGTACGTCTCGGCCTGGGAATACAAAGGCGTAAGCGATTGGCAGCTACACAAGGAGGAATTGGAATACGAGAATATTAAAATCGCGCAGAGAAGCTACAAGTAGAACGTTTAGTTGTTTAGTCGTGGAGGTGTTTAGTTGTTCATATAGCTTCTGTGACCAGAAAAGACAAGCGATGGTTTTTTAAGACTGTTCGAGCATCGCATAACTATGCAATGCTCGACAATTTATCGACTAAACGTCTAAACAACTCCACAACTAAACAAAAAGCCCAACGTAACCATACATCCAAATGTCAGCAGAAAACATGAGCCTCACGCTGAAAGTGTGGCGGCAGAAAAATAAAGATACCGAGGGAAGCCTCGAAACTTACGGACTGGATGGCGTATCGCCGGATATGTCCTTCTTAGAGATGTTCGACATCCTCAATGAACAGCTAATTCATGACAATAAGGAACCCATCGCCTTCGACCACGACTGTCGCGAAGGGATCTGCGGTTCCTGCGCCATGCACATCAACGGGCGTCCGCATGGGCCGCTCACAGGTGTCGCGACTTGCCAGTTGCATATGCGCTCGTTCAGCGATGGCGACACCATTGTGGTGGAGCCGTGGCGGGCGGTGGCCTTCCCGGTTATGAAGGACTTGGTTGTGGATCGCTCTTCTTTCGACCGCATTATTTCGGCGGGCGGCTTCGTGTCGGTCAACACGGGCAATGCCCAGGACGCCAACAGCACGCCGATTGCCAAGGAATACGCCGACGAGGCCTTCATGGCAGCGGCCTGTATCGGGTGTGGGGCTTGCGTGGCGGCTTGTAAGAATGCTTCGGCCATGCTCTTTACCTCCGCCAAGATTTCGCAACTTGCCTTGCTTCCGCAGGGACAGGCCGAGCGCAAACTCCGCGCCGAAAAAATGGTGGCTCAGATGGATTCCGAAGGTTTTGGGGCTTGCACCAATACAGGAGCCTGCTCCGCCGAGTGCCCTAAGGAAATTTCGATGGAGAACATTGCCCGGATGAACCGAGAGTACTTGGGAGCGAAGTTGACCTCGAGTCGGGTGTAGATGGGCGATCGGCTGTCAGCTTTCGGCAGTTGGTCTGCTATTGACCGGAATACAGGGCATCTATCAAGAAATTATATTCTCTGCTACCAAAGGCCGCTCAGACGAGCGGCTTTTTTGTAGGCTTTATTTCCTGAAGCATCACATTTTTTAAATTTTTTTAAGAACCATTCTATAGTTTGAATAAAAAACCTTTATATTTGAATTATCTGATTTCTTAATAAAATTTTTACAGACAAACTTTCATTTTTATGAGAAAAGCACTACAGCACTGGAAAATCACGCTGCTGCTGGCTCTTTGTTCCACCGTTGTCTCCGCGCAGGACATGACGGTTACGGGTAAAGTGACGGAGGCAGACGCGGGTGAACTCTACGGAGTGAACATCGTGGTAAAAGGTACCACGCGTGGCACTACCACTAACGATAAAGGCGAATATAGCATTGCGACCAATAAGGGTGCGACGCTGACGTACAGCTACATTGGTTACCAATCGAAGGAAGTAACGGTAGGCAATAGCAATGTCATCAACGTATCGCTGGTACCCGACGACAACCTTCTTGGCGAAGTCGTTGTAACAGCCTTCGGTATGGAGAAAGAAAAGAAAGCACTTGGTTATTCGGTCACCCAGCTTGACGGCGATCGCTTCACTGAGTCCCGGACGATCAACGTCGGTAATGCCCTGACGGGTAAAATTGCGGGCGTGAACGTAACATCACCCACTACGGGTGCGGCGGGTACGAGCCGCGTCGTGATTCGGGGTGGTTCGTCACTGGGCGGCAACGACCAACCATTGTACGTCATCAACGGCGTACCGATGGACAACTCTAACCAGGGCAACGCCGGCATGTGGGGCGGAAACGACAACGGCGACGGGCTTTCGTCCATCAATCCCGACGACATCGCCAGCATCTCGGTACTAAAAGGCAATGCCGCTTCGGCTTTGTATGGTTCACGTGCTGCCAACGGCGTTATCCTGATTACGACAAAAACGGGTCGTGGTACCAAAGGACTCGGTGTGTCGTTCAATTCTAACTTTACCGTAGACCGCGCCATCGACCTCACCGACTTGCAGCAGCAGTACGGTAACGGAAGTCTCGGCGATGCGCCGACGACGGCCGAGGAAGCCAGTCAGTTCGGTAACAGTTCGTGGGGTGCGCCACTCGACGGATCGAGCGTCATTCAGTTCGACGGCGTTTCGCGTCCGTACAGTTCGACGGGTCAGGGCATCAACGATTTCTACCGTACGGGCCGCACCTGGACCAATACGCTGGCTCTGGCGGGTAGCAACGACTTCGGAAGTTTCCGTTTCTCGGCTTCTAATCTCGACAATCAGGATATCATGCCCAACAGCGGCTTTGATCGCACTACCTTCAACGGTAACATGAACGGTAAGTTTGGTAAGCTCGAAATGATCGTGAGCGGGCAGTACTCCACCGAAGGAGCCAAAAATCGTCCCCGGCTGTCGGATTCGCCCGGTAATGCCAACTACACCATCATCACCCGGCCTCCAAATATCGACTTCAACGACATGAAAGGGCCTACCGACAAGTTGGGTGCCCGGGAGGACGGATACGAGCTGCAGTACCAGGACAATAATTTCGCGACCAACCCCTACTGGGCGGCGTACCAGTTTCTGCGCCTCGACAGCAAGAATCGCTTCTTCGGTAATGCTTCATTGAAGTACAATGTCACGGATTGGCTTTATGTGCAGGGACGCGTAGGTACCGACTATATCGCGGGACGCTTCGAGTCCACTGAGCCTTTTGGCACTGCTTACAAAAACGCCGGTGACTACAACCTGACCAACCGCACCACGCAGGAAAATAACCTCGACTTATTCATTGGAGCCAACAAAACGTTCGGTAAGTTCTCGGCGGATATTCTGCTGGGAGGCAACCGGATGCGCCGCTCCACCGAAGACGCCCGCATTGGGGGTAACGGCCTGAACATTCCGTTTTTTGGCAGCGTCAACAACGTAGCCAACCAAACGTATGGCTACGGACTCTCTGAGTTCGGAATCAATTCTGTTTTTGGATCGGCTAACTTGGGTTTCAATAACTATCTGTTTTTGAACCTAACCGTTCGTCAGGATCAATTCTCGACGCTGGCTCCTGAGAGCAATACCGTTACCTATCCTTCGGCTGGGCTAAGCTTCGTTTTCAGCGACGCTATCGAGCAATTGCCCACGTGGCTAACCTTTGGTAAGGTACGCGCCTCGTGGGGACAGGTGGGCGGCGGTGCTCCCAACCCGTATAGCAATAACTTGACTTACGGCTTGCGTGGCTACCAGCACAACGGAGCCATCCTGGGCCAAATCAACAACGGCTCCATTCCCAACAATGCGCTCAAGCCCTACATTTCCACCGAAGTGGAGTTTGGCGTGGATTTGCGATTCTTCCAGAATCGCCTGGGACTCGACATGGCGGTATATAACCGAACCACCACCGACGACATCCTGAACACGTCGATTTCGGGAACGTCCGGCTATGGCAGCACGCAGATAAACATCGGTGAGCTGACTAACAAGGGCTTGGAGATCCTGCTCACAGGAACCCCCATCAAGCGCGATAACTTCACCTGGGACGTGTCGCTGAATTTTGCGCGCAACATCTCGAACGTCGTGAGCCTGGGTACCAATGCCGCCGGTGATCCGATCGAATTTCTGAACCTCGACGAGTCACGGGCGCGGCAGGAACGCATCCGGCACTACGTCGGACAGCAGCTGGGCGTCATCGCGGGCTACAAGCAAAAAGAACTGAACGGTCAGAAGGTGTTTACGGAAAGAATTGACAGCGAAACGGGAGAAGTATTGTACGCCTACCCTACACGGGGTGATTTCCAGCAAATTGCCCTGGGTCGCCATCCGATCAGCGCCGGACTCTCCAATAACCTCAACTACAAAGGGTTCAACCTCAGCTTCCTGATCGATCTGCGCGAAGGCGGCAGCATGATGTCGGGTACCAATCTGGGTCTGTACGGCGTCGGGCTACACAAGGGCACCCTGCCGGGTCGCGACGGTGACCTCACGGTTTCGGGCGTGACCGAAGCGGGCGAAGCCAAAACTTGGAACATCGAGCGCAGATTCTTGCAGGCCTATTACGGCGAGTACGGCAATATCACCGAAAACTTCATTTACGATAGTTCATTCGGTAAGCTGCGCGAATTGTCTGTCGGGTACAGTATTCCCAAGCGTTTGCTGGAAAGAACGCCCATCAGCACGCTGAAGCTGTCGGCCGTGGGCCGGAACCTGTTGTTGCTGTGGTCGAGCGTTCCGAACGTCGATCCCGAAAGTGGCTACACCGCCAGCGGCAACTCGCAGGGCCTGGAATACTTCGCGCTCCCCACGACGCGTAACCTCGGTTTCAACCTATCTGCAACATTTTAAATAATTTGGAATTAGCGAATGTGGGAATTAGTGAATATGGCTTACGCCAGCTTTCCTTTATTCGTTGATTCTTACATTCCCATATTCAGCAATTGATTATGAAAAAACACATAAAAATAGCAGCGCTGACGCTTCTCAGCGCCATGACGCTCAGTTCGTGTGACGAAGACAAGCTCACCGAATTGAATATTAACAAAAACGCCTCGACCGAAATCGACCAGCGGTATCTACTTTCACTGGGGATGTTGCAAGTCGCAGGCGACCGTTACGAATCATGGCGGGCCAACATGATTTACAGCTCGACGATGATCCAGCACAACGCCACCCTGGCGGGCTACTGGAGCGGCGACAAGTACTACTACAATCCTCAGTATAGCGGAGCCTATTGGGAAAGCCACTTTCCCGGTGCGATCAAGACGCTGACGCAGGTAGTAGACCAAACTAAGGGCACGCCTGAATCGGCCAACGCCTTTGCAGCAGCCCAGATTATGCGCGCCTTCGACCTGCACCGCATCACCGACATATACGGCGACATTCCCTACACCCAAGCCGGACGTGGCCTGGTGGGAGCCGAAAACTGGTTTCCAAAGTACGATGCCCAGAAAGACGTGTACATGATGCTCGTTGCCGACATCAGGGAGGCACGCGATGCCTTTTCCCCTTCGGCGCGTGCGCTGGGTGAGCAAGACGTCCTGTACCAGGGTGACTACGCCAAGTGGCGCAAGTTCGCTAACTCGTTGCTGATGCGCATCGCTTTGCGGATGAGCAACGTCGATCCCGCTACGGCTCAAGCAGTATTCACTGAGGCGGCGGGCAAGGGCGGCATCGACTCCAATGCTTCCAACGCTTTCATGACCCAGGTACTCGGCAACGGCGGTGGTATCAATTTCAACGGTACTTCAATGGTGCTGTCTAACGCCGCTGGTGGCGGTAGCGAAGGAAACACCGCGCGGGTAAGCAAGACTTTGGTCGATTTCATGACCAAAAACAACGATCCGCGCAAGATGATCATCGTGGGCGGAGTAGGAGACTATTTCGATAAAACCACTTGGGTAACTGACCCGGCACAGCAACGTGGCTTACCCAACGGTTATACCACTACTACGATTAAGAATCTGTATCCTGATTTCACGACCATTCGGAATTTCAGCTTCATCAATCCTGACATTGCGGATTTGGATGATCCTACGAAGTTGCTCTCTTACGCCGAAACCGAGTTCATGCTGGCCGAGGCCGCCATCAAAGGGTGGGTAAGCAGCGATCCGGCGACGCACTTCCGCAACGGTGTTACGGCGGACATGAAATCCTGGGCGGCGTTTGGGGTACAAGTGCCTTCGGATGCAGCCATCAAAACCTACATCGACGGACTGGGATTTGCCGCTGCCGGTAGCGAGAAAAAGCTGGAACTCATCGGCGAGCAATACTGGATGGCGACTTACCTCAATCACATCGAGGCTTGGGCCAACTGGCGTCGTACGGGATACCCGAAATTGGTACCCACGAACGACCCATCCAACGTGACGGGCGGTACGATCCCCCGTCGCTTGCGTTACTTCGAAGACGAAGTAGGTAGCAACCCCGCCAGCTACACCGAAGCCGTTACCCGCCAAGGTGCCGACTTGCTCACCACCCGTGTGTGGTGGGACGTAAAGAAATGATCGTTCTGGTTAGCGTTTGTAACGCGCCTTATAAGAAAGACGCCCCGGCTTACGAGCGGGGGCGTCTTTCTTATAATTCGTAATTTGCCGAAAACTTTATCCGAATGAATAAAAGGTGGCCACTCTTACTGATTGCGGGTTTGGCTCTAGGCTGCAAATCCGACGATACAGACAGCATTTTCAGATTGTTATCCGAGCAGGATACCGGAATCGACTTCGTCAACGCCATTCAGGAAACCGAAGAAGACAACGTCCTCAACTACGAGTACTTCTACAACGGCGGCGGCGTGGCGGCGGGTGACTTCGACAATGACGGTTTCATCGACCTGTACTTCACGGCCAATCAAGGACAGGACAAGCTGTATCTGAACAAAGGAAACCGCGATGGCGCATCGCTCCAATTCGAGGACATCACCGAAAGCGCGGGCATCACCTGGAACGGCGAGTGGAAAACCGGCGTGACGGTTGTGGACATCGACAGCGACGGCTGGCTGGATATTTACGTGTCGGTCTCGGGCAATGTGGATAAGCCAGTTTTGCGGAAGAATAAGCTCTACATCAATAATAAGAATCTGACCTTCACCGAAAAAGCCGCCGACTACAATCTCGACCTAAATACTTTTACCACCCAAACCACCTTTTTTGATTACGACCGCGACGGCGACCTCGACGCCTACGTGCTGAACCACAACGTCGAGGATTTCAACCGCTTCGACGTACAGGCCGTCCACGCCATGCGCGACACGCTGGCGGGTGACCGACTCATGCGCAACGACGGCGGCAAGTTCACCGACGTGAGCGCGGCGGCGGGCATCAAGGGAAATCCTATTGGGTTTGGCCTGGGCATTCACATGGCCGACCTGAATGGCGATGGTTGGCCGGATATTTACGTCTCGAACGACTACATCGAGAGCGATTATTTTTATGTAAATAACCAAGACGGGACTTTTTCAGATGTTATCGACCAAGCCACCGGCCACACCAGTTATTTCTCGATGGGTAACGATATCGGCGACATCAACAACGATCTGCTGCCCGACATCATGACGACCGACATGCTGCCCGAAGACAACAAGCGGCAGAAGCTCCTCTTCGGGCCCGACCGATACGAGGCGTATCTGTCGATGCTGCGCAACGGCTTTCATCCTGAAATTATGCGTAATATGCTGCAAGTCAATAACGGCGACGGTACGTTCAGCGAAGTGGGGCAGGTGGCGGGCGTCTCGAATACCGACTGGAGCTGGTCGCCACTGCTGGCCGACTTTGACAACGACGGCTTCCAGGATATGTTCGTAACCAACGGTTATCTGCGTGACTACACCAATATGGATTTCATGAAGTACTACGCCGATGAGCGGCAGAACAATGTCCAGGATATGAGCGCAATCATCGCTAATATGCCCTCGACTCAAACCCCGAACTACATCTTCAGGAATAACCAGGATCTGACTTTCACCAATCAGCAAATCGCCTGGGGCTTTGACACCCCCGTAATCTCCAATGGCGCTCTATCGGTGGATTTGGACAACGACGGCGATCTGGAAATTGTGACTAACAACATCAACGAACGCGCTTATCTTTACCAAAACCTGAGCCGGGAGCAAGGAAAAGGGCATTACCTATCACTCGATTTGACTGCCGCGCCCGGCCAGAGCGCCATCGGGGCGAAGGTGTACGCCTACGCCGATTCGCTGCGACAATACCGTTTCCTGACGCCAACGCATGGTTTTCAGAGCAGTGTAGCGGCTCCAATGCATTTTGGTTTAGGGGCAAAAACTACGTTAGACAGTTTGGTGATTGTTTGGCCCGATGGGAAAGTCCAGAAAACGACCAATATGGCCGCCGACCAAATCTTAAAGATAAAATACGCGCCAAACTACGCGGGCGATTTCCAACCTATCCCCCTTGCTAAGCCGCTCTTTACCCTTGCCCAAACCTTTTCCGAACACCAACAACAGCCGTTGAACGACTTCAACCGTCAATTGCTGTTGCTACACATGTACTCCTACCAGGGCCCCCGTATCGCCAAGGGTGACGTCGACGGCGATGGGTTGGATGACCTATACTTGGGTGGCGGCAAGGGCCAGCCGGGGCAACTTTGGCTGCAAAAGATCAATGGCAGTTTTGTTGAAAAATTTCAGCCTGCATTTAAGGAAAACGAACTCGCCACCGATACCGACGCCGTATTTTTCGACGCCGACGGCGATGGTGACCAGGATTTGTACGTGACCAGCGGCGGCTACGAGTACTTGCCTAACGATCTGATGTTACAGAACCGAATGTATAGAAACGATGGTGAGGGCAATTTCATTAGGAACTACGAGGGCCTCGATAGCGGCAATTTTTCGGACAGCCGGGCGGTGGTTTTAGATTTTGACAAAGACGGCGACATGGATTTGTTTGTGGCGGGTTCGGTGGTTCCGGGCAACTACCCACGCTTCAACCCCAGCCGCCTGTACCGCAACGACAATGGCAAATTCACGAGTGTGGAGAATCCGATATTCTCCACATTAGGTTTGCTGACGGATGTTTGCGTGATCGATTATGATAAGGATGGCTACGAAGATTTGGTAGCCGTCGGCGAGTGGACGGGCATCATCCGGCTGCACAATGAGCGCGGTACTTTCGTACTGGTTCAAGACGAGCTAAGCCAGCTAACGGGCTTCTGGCAAAGCATCGTCGCCGAGGACTTCGATAAAGATGGCGACAAAGATCTGATTGTCGGCAACTACGGGCTGAATTCCCAGTTGAAAGCATCGAGCGGTTTTCCGATGATGCTTTTTACGGAAGATTTCGATGACAACGGTAAACTGGACCCAATTCTAGCCTACGCCATTCAGGGCAAAAACCATCCGGCTTACAGCCGCGACGAGCTCTCGGATCAGCTGATCCCTCTGAAGAAAAAATACCTCACGCACGAGTCATACGCCACGGCGACGATGGAAGATATCTTGGGTGAATTCAAGAATAAAATGCCCGAAAAGGCAACTGTTACCACTTTATCCACTGTTTTCCTGGTAAACAACGGCGGAATATTTGAGCAAAAACCGCTGCCTGTGCAGATACAATTTTCCCCAGTTTACGCCTTGATATCAATGGATGTAAACAGCGACGGCTACCTCGACCTTCTCGCCGCCGGCAATCAAAGCCGCAGCCGGGTACGCATCGGTACGATGGATGCCAACTACGGACAAGTTTTTATGAACAATAAAAGAGGTGGCTTCACCTATTTGCCCCAGAACCTGTCGGGATTACAATTTCGGGGTGATGTACGCGGACTTGGTGTAATAGAAAAAAGGCTAATCGTGGGAACAAACGGAAAACCATTTCGGGTGTACGAATTCGGTGGCGGCAAGCCTGTCCAATAATCATGAACGATCCCTATGACCTCACCCGATTCCTGAAAGCTGAGGAAGGCAACTATGAAACGGCCCTGCATGATATCCGAATTGGCCGTAGAGCCACTGAACGTGATTTGTTTTTCCGCAAATAATTGGTCTGGGCAAGACGGAAACCTCGAAAACCCACCGCATATACTTCGGGAATGATATACTAATGCTTCCTCAGCTCAATCGGCACCACGAACAAACCCGCGACCGGTGTTCCCATCGTTTCCTGCGGTCTGCCTGACACCGCCAGTCCAATTGCTGCCCCGGCTGAAACACGGATCGCCGGATTTTTTTCGATCACCTCGCCTTCGCTCTGCGCCCGGCAAGGAATTTCCAAAATACCAAGAAATACAAGCAAACAAATTGTCCTCATAAGCCAGGATTAGTGAATGTTCGATCATGAATAGGCATAACCAGTGCCGCCCTCCCCTAATTACTCAGACTTCAGACCCGCCGTATTGACCGCAATCACCCGGTACTTGTACGCGCGTCCCGGTTCCGCCTTGGTGTCGGTAAAGCGCATCCTTACGAGTGGATTCGATGGGGTGTCGCTGAATTGCAGGCCCTGAAAGACGGGGCGACCAAAGGAATTCTTGGCATTCTCGGGTACTTTACCGATTTCCCTGCCGTCGCGCTCGATAATGAAATGCGCAATGCCGCTTTCGAGATCAGAATTAGCCTCCCAGATGAGTTCCCGACCCTTGACCCGTAGGTTGGTCGGCGCGGGCGGGGGCGTCGCGTCGCGTACGCCCGTATCATCGACGTACTGCATCCAGGCTTTCGCCACGGCTTCGCTGGGCAGCCACATCGCCCGCGCCTTATCTCCGCTGAACTGGGCGTAGGCAGAGGCTTCCTTACCGTGCAGCGGAGCCAGCCAACCCTTCTCAGCGGGCATTGGTCGAAGCGGCTGGCCGTTGCGTTGCGGCAGGCGTTCGCCCAGGCAAGCATCGAACCAGGGAATAGCCAGGTACCGCTGGTTGCCGCACTCGTGTCCCGTGAGTGGATCGATGGCGACCCCAATTAGGCCGCCCCGGCTGCGAAGGGCATTGAAAAGATGCTCGGCGGCGGGCCACACATGAGAAAAGCGACTGTCTTTGACGGAGTACCCTTCCTCAGTACCGAGGTTGCTCATGATGGGTACTTCGAGAGCCGCATCGGGTACTTCAATGGGATCTGCCACGGGCCGACCGGGCAAAGACGCGAGGGGCGGACTCCCCGACCGCAGCCAGGCCGCCGCTACGCGCTCCGGGTGCAGCAGCGTCATGGTACCCGCCCAATAGCCTCCACCACTGTGTCCCCACAAGGCCCAGGGTACCTGGGCGAGTTCGGGATGCCCCGACATTTTGCCCAAATCGACCAGCGATTGCTGGAAGGTGGAACCGGAACCCTCGCGCGGATCGCACCATAGCCGACATTCGGCACCCTCCGGCTGCTCGTAGGATGGCGCCAGCAGTGCGCAGCCATGCTTTCTGGCCAATTCCTGCCAATGCAGATCGAAAGCACCCGTAAGGCCCGACTTGCACGAGCCTTCGCCGCAGCCGTGCTGATGGACAATCACGCCCCGCAAGGTACTTACCCCCGGCGGCACCCAAATCGTGTAGTTCACGGGAAAGCTCAACGCGCCGGGCTTCGCCGAAGCCTCGTAACGCACCCGATAGTAAGGCGGATCGGCATCCGGAAAAACGTCGTAGGGCGGATTTTGGGCGAAGACGGTTCCGCCAAGGGCAAGCAGGAAGAAGACGAGCGGCCAAATCGTAGTGGAAGGTATAGAGCGCATGAATTTTAGGTTTACTGAACAAAAAGGAAAGCGCGAACCACAAACGAACTACCATAAAGACACTGATTCTTACTTGACGTCTACGCTCGAACTCAGTTTTGATTAATCTGGAACGGTGAGGTAATTCCACTGAACCCGTGCCTAGGGTTGCCTTTTCAACACTCTGTGGATATCAAGACTTCCACTGACGCCACGCACCAGAATTTTTTCAAACAGCAACCTAGCCCACGCAGTTTAACCTAGAATGAAAGAAAAAGACCAAACCAACCCATTATCGCCCCGCGATACGGACCGGATTATCGAAATGGCCTGGGAAGACCGTACGCCCTTCGACGCCATCGAAGCACAGTTTGGCCTCGCGGAACCGGAGGTAGTCGTTCTGATGCGCCGTTCGCTGAAGCCTGCTTCGTGGCGGCGTTGGCGGGCGCGGGTGCAGGGCCGAAGCACCAAACATGCCCTCAAATCGAGCGAGCTGATGCGTCGTTTCAAGAGCGATCGGCAGCGGGCGATTTCGCGCAATAAAATCAGCAAAAGATAAGAATCGGCTACTCCACCGACACTTTCGCCTGACCGGCCCCCGGCAGTCCGCTCAGGGCCAAGCCTTCCACCCGGACGTTGACGGTAGTCTTGGCATCAGAGGTATAAAACGAAAAAGCGGCTTTACCATCCGGTCCGGTCCTGATGCGGGGAACCCACAGCAGGGTGGGCCGATAGTCGGGGCGAATGTGTTCGGGCTTGGTTTCATCGTAGCGAGGGGCGTAGAACTCACGCAGGGGATCGTAGCCCATGATGCGGGTAGACAAACTACCCTCCGTTTCTTCAAAAGTGTAGGTTTGGTTGGGGTTGCCATTTTTAGTGAGGATGTTGATGACCCCGCCCCGGCCCTGATCGCCGAAAACCGTAGTGGCCGAACCCGTAATTACGTCGACAGATTCCACGCTAGAGGGCAGGATGTTCATAGCCACATCCTTGTTGATGGGGCTACCATCCATCATGTACATGGGTTCGATACTTCCCCCAAAGTTGGAATTGCCTCGAATCTGAATCACGCGATCCAATCCTGTGCCAATCACCTGCACACTGGGAATACGCCCTTTGATTACATCGAAAATAGTGAGTGCGCTTGCGGTGTTCCGATCATCGAACTTCAGCGTGTTCGAGGGGCGTTTGTAGAGCGCGCGCCGGGTATCGTTGGTGATGGGATCTATTTTCTTTCCCTTGATCACGACCTCTTGCAATAGTTTCTCCCTGCTCTCGCGGATGGCCCGCTCTACTTGCAAATACCCTTTGGCGCGTTCCAGTATCTCCTGCTCCATATCCTGGCTGCTTTTCCTTTGGAAGGGGATTTTAACCGGAGTCGGTCCTGAGAAAACATCGGTCTGAATCTCCACAGCCACCGCTTTATCCTTATCGGCGACTTGAATCCTGACATCGGTAGAGTCGGTCACGTCCATACCGTACAACGCAAACTCACCCGACGCCACGCTCTCTCCCGTCACGAACATCTGGGTGCTGTCTTTCTGAAGAATGGTGAAGGTCAATGGAAGCACACCCGTAGCGCGTTTGCTGTTATTACGCACGATTTTCCCGGTAAGCGTGATGCCCTGCTCTATAAAGTAGGCAGGCTCGCGGGCCTGATCGGTCAGGACGTCTTCCCATTTGAACCGCCGCCAGCCTTGCGTCATCAGAAGCAGATCCAGGTAACGATCGGCGTTGGCGTTCGAGAGATCAAAATACGCGGCGGGTTGTTCGATCTTACCGCGCAGGTCGGCTTCCAGCCTGAGGTAGGAGACGATGTCTTGGGCGTTGGCATCCGTTGCGGCCTGGCTGCCATCCGTGACGGATACCGAGAAATTGCCCTGTACGGGGTTTCCAGCCGGGTCGGTTACCTCCAGGATGACCTCTACCTTTTCACGTACCTTATAGGCGTTCTTATTGGACTTTATTTTCACTTCCAAGGGCTTGGGCAGCCGATTATATACGAGGCGCTCAGCTACCGGAAGGCCTTCCGAGTTGAAAAGCGTAAGGTGCGTGATGCCATCGCCAAGGCCCGATCTTGGAATGGTAAAAAGGGAGAGCTTGGATGAAACAGCCGCTTTATTAGCGTAAGTAATATCACCCTGATTGTGGGCGATCAAAGCCATTTCTACCGGGTCGACGGAATTGCTTCGCACAAAAACCCGGAGATTTTCTTTATTCGAGAGATTGTCCGCGATCAACGCGACTCCTTCTTCTTTGATGGTGGGAAAGGGGAAAGTGACAGATCCCCCGTCGGTTTTTTCGACCTGAATGCGGTACGTCTGTCCTGCCTGTGGCTTAAAGTTGAACTGCCCCATACCGAGATGTTCCGTACGAAACCAGGCCAGGGTGTCATTGGATTGATTCACGACCGTGCCTGACAGCGAGACGCTTTTGCCCTGACTGTCGGTGGCCTTGAAGGCTATTTTGCTTTCAAGACCACGCACCATGTGGCCTCCTTCGGGCATGAATTGTACGTCGACTTCCGAGCCTGCGGCGGAAGAAGAGACAGCGGCAGGCTCCTGACCTAAGACGTTGAAATCGCGATGAAAGAAGAGGTCCTCCGGAAAGTTACGCATCCAATGCGTGTACGCACGAATCCTGTAAGGGCCTGAGGGCAAGTCGTCGGATAAGAGGATGTCGCCCTGGCCCAGTCCGTCAGTCAGCCGAACGCGCTTTGTGACTAGGATTTCCTGGGTTTCGGAAGCCACCAAATCTACGTACAGTAAGCGGCTAAGCGTGTCAGGGGTAGCCGTGGCAGCGAAAGTGGCGTAGGCACTGAACCAGATCGTCTCCCCGGCGAGGTAGTGGGGCCGGTCGAGATGGAGGTAGACTTTTTCGTGGATAAACAACCGCTGGTAGGCATCCATTTTTTTTACGATGCTTTCCAAGAAGCCTTCTTCCATATGGAAAGCCATCAGCGTCAGACCCGTGACAAGGCCCAGTAAAGGCAGGCGTTTTTTATTCATAATCGTGTAAATCGCTAAAATAGTAAATCCTCAAAAGATTATCGTGCGCCAGGACTGTCGCAAGAATTATCCGTCCTACTTCTTTTTAACCGTGCCTACGCCGTAGCGCTTTACCTGCCGCATTTTGAGCTGGTCGCCGACGACCTCCACTTTTTTTAAGTCCATGAAAGTACCCTCGGCATCGTAGAAACCGATCATGCAGGAGAGGTCATTCTCGTACTTCCGCACGTCGACTTTGGGCTGGTAGCCGAAGTTGGGGATATCGACACTGTCCTTCACCTCCAGCATTTTGTAGGTAACGGCTACCTTATAGCGGAACCGCAGCGGGGTTTCGTGCAGCTTCACGGCGAATTTGAATTCATTCAGCGGATCGGGAACTCGTACGGAGTAGGTGGCTACCGGCATAGGATCGACGTTGGTGCGCTCGCGGGGAATCGTATCGTTCACGATGACCCGCTTTTCAGCGGCTTCCCCCTTATTTTGGGGGCTACCGCAGCCGACCGCCAAAGTGAGCAGGGGAAGTAAAAGCAGGATTCTCATACCTTACGGGTGGTTGAAAATAGGGGACGGGTATCGAAGGGGAAAGTTAATAGTTTTTCAGATACTTGTAGCGTTGAATTATTACCGGATGCTCAGGATTTCGATAGATTCTTTGCGAGTCGTCCTTTTCAGTACTGATTTGATTACTTCCCGATCCCAAAAAATAAACCCCATGAACAGCCCGCTCGAATTTATGAATGCACTAGGATCAAGGCTGCTGTTGAAATGCGCTATTTTGTGGTTGTGCTTAGGAGCGGGGTTCGCCGTGGCCCAGGGGCAGGGCGCAAGCTTATCGGATGGAGCGGCGGTCGTGGTAACTTCCAACAATCAGAAGACTCAGGTAAGCACCGACAAAAACGGGGTACTACGGGTGAATATTTCCCCCAAAGATGCGCAAAATTTCAAAAAACGAGGGCTGATTTCGTACAGCGACTTCGGCGCGAAGGGCGACGGCAAAACCGACGACATCGACGCCATCGCGGCGGCCCATGCCTTCGCCAATCAGCAGGGTTTGCCGATAAAAGCCGATGCGGGCGCTACCTATTACATTGGTGGGAAGGAGCGCACGGTTATGATTCAGACCGACACCGATTTTGGTAAAGCGTCTTTCCTTATCGACGACACCGAGGTGCAAAACCGTAATGCTCCGGTTTTCCTGGTCAGTTCCAGCCTGCAACCTTTCCCGCTGAAAGGCGTGTCGTCGCTGAAGCGAAATCAGGAAAAAATCGACGTCACCTTACCCGGCCCCTGCCTGATTACAGTCACCGACGCCAGCGTGAAGCGCTACATCCGATTTGGTCTGAACCAAAACAACGGCGCGTCGCAGACCGATATTTTCATGGTGGACAAGAACGGCAAAGTGGACATGAACGCGCCGATTATCTGGGATTTCGACCAAATTACGGAAATCAGCGCGCTTCCCATCGACGAAAAGCTGCTGACGATCACCGGAGGAAAATTTACGACGGTTGCCAACCAAGAGAATTCGGAGTACACGTACTACAGCCGCAACATCACGATCAAACGCTCCAATGTCACGATCGACGGGCTCGAACACCGCATTACGGGTGAGGGCGACCACGGTGCGCCCTACGGCGGCTTCCTGGGCATCCGGGATTGCGCCAATCTGACGGTCAAAAATACCGTCCTGACCGGTCACAAAACTTATAGTACGATTGGCGCGGCTGGAAAGCCCGTTTCGATGGGTACGTACGACCTTTCGGCCACCCGCGCCCTGAATATATCCTTCATCGACTGCCGCCAGACCAACGACATCGACGACCGCACGTACTGGGGAATTCTGGGGTCGAGTTTTTGCAAAAACATGCTCTACGACCGCTGTGTTTTCTCCCGGTTCGATGCCCACATGGGCGTAGCCAACGCCACCATCCGCAACTCGACGCTGGGCCACATGGGCATCAACGCCATCGGCAGCGGGACATTTACGGTGGAAAACAGCACGATCCGTGGCAGTACGCTCATCAATCTGCGCTCCGACTACGGCAGTACCTGGCGGGGCGAGTTCGTCATCCGTAACTGTACTTTTGTGCCAGCGGGCGGCCAGCCCCGCAGTGCTTCCCTGATCGGCGGCTCCAATTCCGGTCAGCATGATTTCGGCTACGTCGCCTACATGCCCGAACGGATCACTATCGAAAATCTTAAAATTGAAGATGCCAACCACCCGGATGATTATGAAGGACCGGCTATTTTCGCGAATATGAACCGTGAAATGATGGACGAGTCTTACAAAGAAGAATTTCCCTACGTGATAACCAAAGAAGTCAGCCTTAAGAACGTGACGACCGCCAGTGGCAAGCCGCTCCGCATCAGCGATAATCCGTTCATGTTCAGGAATGTGAAAGTAGTGGTCGATTGACCGCCACATCGGCTTTACTTGAAGCCGCCCAAAATCACCGCCGAGCCACATTCATATTGTCCAGCAGCACGGAACCCGTTGGGTATAGGTCGATGCTGTTTTCTCCTTTCTTCAACTGCACATCGGCCCTGTCCCACACCCAGGAGTTGGCACCGCCCGAGGGCCAAAAGGAAATAGTATCCTTCTCTTCACCATTGATTTTCACGGGGCTATCAAAGCTCCATTGTCTTTTCATGCTGTACCGGAACTGTAAGGAATAAAGGCCATCGGCGGGAGCGTTGTACTTAAACGTGACCTGAGCGACCTCATCCACATCGCGCAATTCCAGGTATCCTTTGCCCGTGAAGCCGGGAATTTTAGTATTGACCACTGCCGTACCGGGAGCAATATCCTCTGCTTCGAGCACGGTGCCGCCGGGCGTCGAAACCATCGACCGAACATCCGTCTCGCCGCCGTTGGTCGTGATGTCGTACAAAACGTAGCGGTACGTTTCTTTCCAGTCCACGTGCCCCACCCTGTTCGTCCACAGGGGGTTTTGGTAAGAGGCCAACGACACGGAGGTGTAATAGCGCCAGTAGAGCGCCGATGATTTTAAATTCTCCAGCGTCTTCTCCTGGTATTCTTTCTCCGTTGTCTTTCTGAACAGGGCAAGATTCGTGGCGGCAATTATTTTGTGCGCGTAATACTTGCCCAGGTAAGCCATCGACTGTATATCGTCGATGGTATGGTTCAATTCCTTTGACATTCCCGGCTTACTCGCCGCGGATACCCAGTTTAGCGCACTGTCGGCCTTGTTGTTGATGCTTTCCGCCACCTGAAAAGGCGTGGTGCCGACCGGGGTTTTACCGGCCTGGGTACTTTCTACGTAATCGGGTATGGAAATATTCCCGCTCTTTGGATGGGGTTTCAGGGTGATAAATCGGTTCACATCGTGAAACCCGGAAGGCGTATTGGCGGGGTCGGGCCTCGATTGGCTGGATTCTATGTACCACTGAAAATCTAAGGCACCCCAGTGAAAACCCGTCACCAACGGATAAATCATGGAAGCGTTCTGCCAGGCGGTAAACAGTGCTTTTGCGTCGGTGTCGGCAAAGTGGTGCTGCAGGATAGCAATGAAATCGGCATCGGTCATCTTGGGATTATAGCCCAGCCTGCCCCAAATCATGAAATGGTACCACTGCTTGGCTAGTTCTATTTCTCTTGGTCCGTCATTGTTTTTACTTAAAAATTCCCGACCCCACACGTACTGGTCGGAGCCGTAGTAATAGCCTTCCGAAACATCGTAAGGGATATTTTCGATAAATTCCCGCACAAAACCCGGCCCACCCCAGCGAAAATAAAACACATCGTCGTTGCGCAGCGTCCAGAACGTTTTCTGCGCTTTATTCTGCTGGATGTCTTTTACAAACTTCTGCACCGGCTGCTCCGTAGCACTGTACACGTGCGCTTGGGCGTATTTGAAACTAAAAACAAACTGTATATTTTTCTGCGCTTTCAGCGGATCGAAATACCTGGCTATTTCCTGAGTGCCCGTCATGTGTTGCCGATGGATGAGCGTAATGTTCCGCTGCGGTTGCAGCTTGGCTACTTCCAGCACGGCACGGCCGTAGGTGTCGTAGGCCCACTCTTCCTTTTGCTGCGTGCTGAGACCGTACATGTTCTCTCCGGTCGTAAGTCCCACGCCCGCCAAATCAGGATACGTAAGCAGCAATTGTTTCACGCTCTTGCGGAAATAATCTCGGGTGGTCGGGTTGTCGAACTTATCGTCGATGCCATATTTGTTGTCGGTTCCGTAATCAAAAATATTCCAGGTAAGGATATAAAATCGCACGTTGCGTTCTTTGGCGTAAGCCATTACTTCTTTCCAGAAGGCAATCTTCCCGTCAATGGTTATTTTCTTCAGAACTTCGTAATTGTTCACAATGTCGGGTTCATCGAAATCATGTCCGCTCAAGCTGTAATTTTCTTTCCACGCTGTGGTAGAACGACGCACATCGTCCAGGGCCACATCCGGGTAATCGGGTACTTTCACCATAGAGGGGAACGGGTGCAAATTCCAGAGAGAAATGAAGTTGTACCGAAAGTGGGCCATGCTGTCGATGTAAGCCGTCCAAAAATTAAAATTCCACATCTCGCCCATATTCTTTTGGGCCGCTTCCGAGGGGTCGGTGTAAGAAGGGGTGCGTACATCCAGCGGGATATTGAATTTTGTCCCCCGCATCTTCATATAAGGTTCCTGGGTGACGTTTTTCACCGCATCCAGTCCTCCGCTTTCGATCATTTCGGCTAGTTCAAAGCCGCCATACATTGCCCCGGCGGCATCTCGGCCGGAGATACGAATGCGCTTTCCGGATTTGATTATCCTGAAGCCTTCGGATTTCAGCTCTGTGGCCAGTGTATCGAAACGAATAATTGTACTTCCGTCTTTCTCCGTCAGTAAGTAGCCCTTTTCTGATAAAGCAGCCCGAAGTTTCTTGGCCGCAAAGCCTACCATCGGACTGTTTTCCAATCCGACCATGGCTACTTTCTGTTGCGCATTCGTCGCTGCCGATAGCGACGAAAATGCTATAAAGAAAAGGAAAAATAAAGGTTTTTTGATTTGCATATTTTTAAATTCGGCATGCGGGAAATCATTCTTCTTGTTATCTTGAAAAGAATTGTCGATATCAAGGTGCAATACGTAGCGGAAGATTTTGAAAGCAGACATAAAGTGGGGTTTTCATTTTTTGGATCAGGAACGCGCTAGAAAGAGAAAGGTGTACTTTGCACGAAAATAACCTGGCGATGACCGAAAAAATTAACCAACCTCTTCCTGACGCCTACCCTAAAATCGACGCGGCCACCCAGGCCAGCGGCTTCACTATGCCCTCCGACGCGCAAACCTGCGTTCTGCTGCGTACCCTCGCCGCTACTAAGCCGGGCGGTAAATTTCTGGAACTAGGCACTGGATCGGGCCTGGCTACGGCCTGGATTCTGGACGGTATGGACCAGAATGCCACGTTGGTTTCGTTCGACAATGATCCGGCTTTGCTGACGATTGCCAAACGGTTTTTGGGCAAAGACAAACGCCTGTCGCTCATTGAAGCTGACGGCGAAGCTTGGGTGCAAGCCAACGCCGGGCAGCGATTCGACTATATCTTCGCCGATACCTGGCACGGCAAATACTTGCGGCTGGACGAAGTACTGGCTATGCTTAATCCCGGCGGCCTCTATATCGTGGACGATATGCTCCCACAAGAAAACTGGCCCGAAGGTCACGCCGAAAAGGCAGCCGACTTTGTGGAGTATTTGGAGTCGAGGAGCGATTTGCTTGTCACGAAACTACCTTGGGCCACGGGGGTTGTGGTAGGGGTGAAGCGTTAGATTTTCCTGTTTCGTTGGTTTTGTATTGAAGAAGGAGAATCTGCGCAGTAGAATGGATTTTCCTGGAAAAAAGTTAGAATAGCACTAAATGAGAACCTCACTGTTTTTTCTCGCCCTAGCCTTCACTTTTGCTCCGTGCTCGGCCCAAACGATCAACGCCGACCCCACCAAGCCGCGCCGTCTGGAAGTCCTTTTCCTGGGCGACAACGGCGCGCACCGACCTATCGAATTTGTCTCGTTCTTGATGGAGGCGATGGGCAACAAGGGCATCAACTTTACTTACACCGACAAAGCAACCTGCCTCAATCCGAAGACGCTCGGCAAGTACGATGCGCTCCTGATATACGGCGATTCCCTTACCTTTTCGCCAAGTCAAACTACCCCGACAAGGAATCGCGTGTTCACCCCGGCTTACGGCCTCGACGATCGTACCTGGAAGCAGCCGGAATTTCTCCAACTCATGGAGCAATCCATTCTCTGGGCGGTAAGCGACGACGCGCGGGCGTCACTCGCCGCGTTGAATCCCAAGCCATTGCAATACCGCGAGGCCAAGCTGCCCAACTACGAGCAACGCCCCGGCCCGCAAATGCAGCAATTGCCCCTCTCGCCCGAGGAGTCGGTGAAGCATATTCAAATTCCCGTGGACTTCACGCTGGAAATTTTTGCCCACGAGCCGGACGTGATGCACCCCATTGCCATGACTTGGGACGAGCGGGGCCGACTTTTCGTCCTGATTACCAAAGACTACCCCAATGAGCGCAAGGCCAGCGGCGGCAGCGACTACATCTTGATCTGTGAAGACACCAACAACGACGGCAAGGCCGACCAATTCACCCGCTTCGCCGAGGGGTTGAGCATTCCGACGGGCCTGGTGTTCGCGAACGGCGGGCTCATTGTCTCGCAAGCCCCGCACATGCTGTTTTTGCAGGATACCGACGGCGACGACAAGGCTGACGTGAAGAAAATTCTCTTCACGGGTTTCGGTACCTTCGACACCCACGCCGGGCCTTCCAACCTGCATTACGGCTTCGACAACTGGGTCTATGGCGCGGTGGGGTACTCGGGTTTCAAGGGAAAATTCGGGGACAAAGACAGCCTCAACTTCGGCCAGGCGCTCTACCGTTTCCGGCCCGACGGCTCCGACATGGAGGTGATGACCAACACCTCCAACAATACCTGGGGGCTGGGCTTTAACGAAGCGGGCGACCTCTTCGGCTCTACGGCCAACAACGCCCATGGCTGGTACATGGCCATTCCGAATCGGTACTTTGGCAAGAGTCGCGTGGACAATGGCGGTCGCAGCACCGACACGCATAAGGATATGAAACCCATTACCCCCAAAGTGCGGCAGGTGGACGTTTTCGGCGGCTTCACAGCGGCAGCAGGCCAGAGTTTCTACACCGCCCGCGCTTTTCCGAAAAGATACTGGAATCAAGTATCCTTCGTCTCCGAACCGACGGGCCACGTTTTACACCAAAACAATATGGTCAAAAGCGGCACCGACTACGCCGACGCTGCCGACTTCAACCTGCTGGCCGGGGCCGACGAATGGGTATCGCCCGTATTCGCCGAGGTCGGCCCCGACGGGGCCGTGTGGGTAGCCGACTGGTACAGCTTCATTATCCAGCATAATCCGACGCCCAAAGGTTTCGAGAACGGGGAAGGCAACGCTTACGACACTGACTTGCGCGACTTTACGCACGGTCGGCTGTACCGCATCGGCTGGAAAGATGCTCCCGCCTACACGCCCATTTCTTTGAATAAAAACGATCCGGCCCAACTAGTCGCTACGCTAAAAAACAGCAATATGCTCTGGCGGATGCATGCCCAGCGGCTCTTGGTAGAGCGCGGCAACAAAGATGCTGTGCCGCAGTTGGTAGCTTTGGTGAAGGACAATTCGGTAGACGACATCGGCCTGAACCCCGCCGCCATCCACGCCCTGTGGACATTGCACGGACTGAATGCCATGAGCGATCCTGCGGTGCTGGCTGCCGCTACGGCCGCCCTCCGCCACCCGAGCGCGGCAGTACGCAAGAACGCTATTCAGGTACTGCCCAAAAATGCCGCCACCGCTCAGGCGCTGCTCGAAGCGGACGCCCTGCACGACCAAGAACCGCTCGTGGTGCTGAACACACTGCTGGCCTTCACCGAAACGCCGCTGACCCCCACCGTGGAGAACGCTGTTCTGGCGCGGCTGGATGAGTACAAAGAAGCCGACGACCGCTGGTTGCCCGATGCCTTTGCGGTAGTGATGAATTCGCACAACGGCGCGCTGCGCCAAAAGTACCTTGCCAAAAGGGTGGCTGTCAAATCAAAAACTTCTGCCTCGGCAAGTTTCACAGCCAGCGCGGCCCCAGTGGATCACGAGGGCATGAATCATGGTCAAAGCTCTGGGTCTGATTTGAAAATGGCTGAGGAGAAAGCAGATTTGATCATCACCGACATCACGCTCAATCCGGTCAGTCCTTTCGTGCGCGAGTACGGGCGCGTCACGCTCCATATTGCCAACCAAAGCAAAGTGGCCATTTCCAGGGGGAAAATCCCCGTGGTGACGGTGGCCGTGCGTGGCAGCGGGCTGGAACTGGACTACATCAGCCGCAAGCTGGACAAAGGGCTGGCAGCGGGCGAAGAAATCGCACTTTCCGAAGGCAACAACGGCCCCTGGAATGCTACTTTCGGCTTCACCGCCGAGCAGGCCGGGCGGGTGACCGTCACAGCGACCATCGACCAGGAAAATGATGTGGATGAGGCCGACGAGCGCAACAATGTGTTCAGCAAAACCTTCGAGGTGCGCCGTCCGCAAAAGATGTCGGACTTTGCCCTCGAGCGCGCTGCCCGTAGTTATGCCTCCTACGCCGCCGCCGACTCGGTACTGACCATGCTCCGAAACGCCCAAACCCTGGATGCCGGCGGAAAATTTGCGGTCACCAAAGGCATCCTCAGCGGCTGGAACGGCAAGCGGAAAGAAACGGCTTCCCCGGCGTCGCAGAAACTACTGGCTAGTCTGAATCAGAACATTTCGTCGGATCTGGCGGGCAAGATGTCGGCATTCATGGAGTCCTTCGGCCTGCAAGACGCAGAAGATAACGACCCCGACGTGCAGGTGATCCACATCAAGGCCATTCGTGAAACTATGAAGTACGACAAAACGAATTTCACCGTCACCGCTGGTAAAACCGTCGTCATCGTGTTTGAAAACCCCGACGCCATGCAACACAACGTCGTCATTGGCAAGCCCGAGTCGATGGAAATAATCGGAGCGGCCGCCGATAAGATGATTACCGCCAAAGACGGGGCCGAGAAAAACTACGTACCCGATATGCTGCAAGTTATCGCTTCCACACCGCTGGTAAATCCCGGTCAAACCTATCGCCTGAAATTCACCGCCCCGGCCACGCCGGGCGATTACCCCTACGTGTGTACCTTTCCCGGCCATTGGCGGCTGATGAACGGGGTGATGAAAGTGGCGGGCAAAACGCCCTGATGAAATTTCAGGGGGGCCGCCAGGAGGTTCACCTGAAAAGCGGTAACTTTCGGACTCGAACCCCTCAAAAATCCACTACTGGAATGAAAAAACTTCTTCTCTGGACAACTGGCCTCGTTGGCTTGCTCGCCATCGGCTACGCGGTGGGTCCCGACGTTCCCGACGCCTCGCTCGATCCTGCCCTGCCGACGGTCACCCAAAATTTGACTGAACTCGAAGCCGACATCGAACGCTCCGAGTCGGCGATAGCCGACTTGAAAGAGGACAACGAGGCTCGCATTGTCTGGGCCGATTCGATCCACCAGAAAACGCCTTACAGCATCGTCTATATCCACGGCTTCGGCGCAAGTCAGGCCGAGGGCGACCCGATTCACCGTGAATTGGCCAAGCGCTACGGCACCAACCTCTACCTCGCGCGGCTGCACGACGCGGGCATCGGCGACCCCGACGCCTTCGACGATCTCACGCCCGAAAACTTCGTAGCCGGAGCCAAGCGCGCCCTGGCTATAGGGAAAGCCATCGGCGACAGCGTGATCGTAATCGGTACGTCGGCGGGCGGACTGCTGACGGTATATTTGGCGGCCACAAACCCCGAAATCAAGGGAATCGTACTGTATTCGCCTTGCATGGCGGTGGCCAATCCTGCGCTTTCGCTGGCTACCAAGCCCTGGGGGCAGCAGATTCTGAATGCTGCGATTGGTGAACATAATGTGTCTGACTATGGCACTTCGGGGCGGGACAAGTACTGGCTGACCAGCTATCATTCCAACGGCCTGATGACTTTGCAGCGGACGATGGACGCGGTGTCGAAGCCGGAGGTGTACGAAAAAATCAAGATGCCCGTGTTCCTGGGTTATTATTATAAAAACGAGGATGAGCAGGATCAGGTAGTTTCGGTGGCCGAGATGCAGAAAATGTTCCCGCTGCTGGGTACCCCCGATGCCCTGAAAATGGAACGCGCCTTTCCCAACAGCGGCGAACACGTGATTGCCTCGCACTTTACGTCGAAGGATATTCCAGGAGTGAGAAAGGCGACGGAAGCGTTTTTTGAAAAAATCCTGAAAATGAAGGCCGTAGAGCCTATCCAATAATTCTCGCCCATGGAAATCACCTTACAATCAGCCCGTGAAGCTTTAACAATCTACCCTTCGCCTTCACGGCGGACTTCGGTACCTGGGTGATTTTTTACGGGCCTAAAGGTGGAGAGCAGGCGTAGCGAATCTTTCTGAATCTAATTTGTTTGCTAACCTATACAAAACGTGCGGCTTCGTGAAGAAGCAGTGTACTTTTGCGTTAGCTCGAAACAACATGCTTCCCCATGAATAAAATGACTGCTGCCCTGGGCGCGGCTTTTCTGCTTCTTTGTCACCTTGCTTCTGCGCAAGTCCAGCGCCACGCCACCTGGACGCACACTTTTTCTAAAAAAGACGTAAGGGTCGGCGAAACGGTGGATTTGGTATTCAAAGCTACCATCGATCCGGGCTGGTACATGTATTCGTCGGATTTTGACGCCGACCTGGGGCCGATGCTGACCGAGATCACGCTCACACCAAATGCTTCTTTCAAAAAAATGGGGGGCTTGCAACCCGTGAAGCCCAAGAAAAAATACGAGAAGATTTGGGACGGAGAAGTGACTTATTTTGAAGGTAAAGGCGAATTCCGGCAGACCGTGCTGATTTTGCAGGAAAACCCGACGATCAAAGCCGCTGCTACCTACCAAACCTGCTCCAATGTAACGGGCTTGTGCGTACTGGGTAATGACGACTTTACGTTCACGGGCTTAAAAGTGGCTCCGGCGGCAGCGAAAAAAGAGGAGCCGAAAGAAGAGGCGGCGGCAAAAACTATTCCGACAGAAGCGGCTGCTTCCCCGGTTTCCAGCGATCCATTGGCCGGGCAGACTTCCTCCGAAACCATCCAGGAATCGCGCGAGGATTCGTCAGCAATCGTTTCCAGTACCTCTGCCAACTCACCAGATACGGAAGCAAGTCCTGCACTTTATGCCGGAAGCAATTCTTCGACCGACGATGGCTCCCTTTGGGCCTTCGCTCTGGCCGCTTTTCTGGCAGGCCTGGTCGCGTTACTAACGCCCTGCGTGTTCCCCATCATCCCGATGACGGTCAGTTTTTTTACCAAACAGAAAGACGGAAAAACGAAGGCGCTGATTTATGGCTTGTCGATTGTCTTGATATACACGCTCATCGGTACCGTTGTCTCACGACTCAACGGCCCTGCCTTTGCCAATTTCCTGAGTACCCATTGGCTGCCAAATCTGCTGTTTTTTGCGATATTTTTCTTGTTTGGGCTATCGTTTCTAGGCTTATTCGAGATCGTGCTGCCGAGTTCTTTCGTCAATAAAATGGACGAGAAGGCCGATCAGGGGGGGATGTTGGGCGTATTTTTCATGGCCTTCACGCTGGTATTGGTCTCGTTTTCCTGCACGGGCCCGATCGTGGGTAGTTTGCTGGTGGCGTCGGCAGGCGGCGAGGTGGTGAAGCCCATTGTGGGTATGGTGGCGTTCTCGTCGGCCTTTGCCATTCCTTTTACGCTGTTTGCGCTCTTTCCTCAGTGGCTGAAAAGTCTGCCTAAGTCGGGCGGCTGGCTCAATACGGTGAAGGTAGTGTTGGGCTTTCTGGAACTGGCGCTGGCGCTCAAATTCCTCAGCATCGCCGATCAGGTTTATCACTGGCGGCTACTGGATCGGGAAGTGTATCTGGCGTTCTGGATCGTAATTTTTGCCATGTTAGGGTCTTATTTATTAGGAAAAATCCGCACGCCGCACGATTCACCCACCGAGATCGTCAGTGTGCCGCGCATCCTGCTGGCGATCGTGACTTTTGCCTTCGTCGTATACATGATCCCTGGCATGTGGGGCGCACCGCTGAAAGCGCTGGCGGGCTACCTGCCGCCGCAGGCCACGCACGACTTCGACCTCAGTAGCCAGCAATCGGCGGTTGGCCCCGTATCAACGCTGACCGAAGTACCCAAATACGCCGACCTCTTCGATCTGCCCCACGATTTGGAGGGTTTCTTCGACTACGAGCAGGCGCTGGCTTATTCCAAAAAAGTGAACAAGCCCGTTTTCATCGACTTCACGGGTCACGGCTGCGTCAACTGCCGCGAAATGGAGGCCCGCGTGTGGTCCGACCCGGCGGTGCTGCAACGGCTGCGCGAGGATTACGTGATCGTCGCCCTCTACGTGGATGATAAAACCGAACTGCCCGAAAGCCAGTGGTACACCTCGCCCTACGACCAGCGCGTGAAGAAAACCATCGGTGCTCAGAACGCCGATCTACAGATCAGAAAGTACAACAACAACGCCCAGCCGCACTACTGCCTCGTGGACGGCAAGGGGAATTTGCTCGTGGCTCCGATCAACTACGACTTGGACCCCGGAAACTTTGCGGCGTTTCTGGACAGCGGGAAGAATTTAATCGCCAGTAGGTAAGTCCAATTCCCGCAGATCGGGATAGGCGAACGGCTCCAATACCTCCGGCACGTTCGTCGGCTCGGTGCGGGAGGTGATCTGTTTGCTGATGGTATAGGCGCTCAGCTTTTCCGCTGGGTAAGGTTCATTCAGCAGTTCCAGCACCTCTTCGCTTTTCAGCGATTCTTGTAAATAGGCCCCTTCCAATTCCTCGGTAAGCAGGCAGGGCATTCGCTTCTTGTTGTTGTGGATTTTAGCCATCAACTCGTTGGCGGGTCGCGTTAGCATGGAGTAGGTCACGCGCACTTCACCCGTTTCGGGATCGGCCCACTCGTCCCATATCCCGGCGATGCTGACGATCTCGGCCTTTGCCGGATGGATGTAAAAAGGGTACTTCTTTTTACCCTTGGTATGCCATTCGAAAAAACCCGTGACTGGAATCAGGCAGCGTTGCCCCGCGCCCGCCGCCGCCCGGAACGACGGCTTGTCGAACATGGTCTCGTAGCGGCAGTTGATCGTCATCGTCCGCAGTTTTTTGGCGTCTTTCTCTGTTTTGACCCAGTGCGGGATCATGCCCCAAGCCAGCGGCGTTAGGACTTTCGGCTCCTGTACCGTCACGACGGGCCAGGCCGGTACGGCGTAAGCATTGGCGTGAATGACGGGTTCCCAGCTTTCTTCCGCTTTTAACGATGCTTCGTAACGGGCTTCAAGCGCAGGCTGTTCTTGGTCGAGTGAGGCGTGGTAGCACATAGTTCCTGTTATTTTTTAGATAGAGGAACGAGCTAAATAGTCGTGCCATTTTCAAGCCGACAAGGCATACATAATGATATTGACTCCGAACTTGGTGTTGTCCTCAGCCAGGAAGCGCTTATTCCGAAAATCGTAGTCCCACTCACAGCCGTAGTCCTTATTGCTGTATAGCACGCCGATGCGGCCCTTGACCGTAATGGCTTTCAGATAATCGTGCACAAGGTCGTCGCCCCAGCCGTTCAGCTCGAATGAAGTCGTGGGCGGGCCATCTTTAAATTGAAAGAAATTATTATAAATCGGGTGGTCGTTCGGAATTTTCTGTAAAGCTTTCGGCCCAAAAGTACGCTCCATTTCCTGCTCGAACGATTTGGCAAACAGGCCGTCGATGTCGTGGTTGCAGTCGTCCACGAACACGAAGCCGCCATTGGATACGTACTGCTTGAACGACGCCCGTTCCACCGACGAAAACTCCACCAGCTTGTGACCGCTCAAGTAGCAAAACGGGCTTTTGAAAATCTCCGGGCTGCCCAACTTCACGACTTTCTCCTTTTCCTCCACGGGCAGCGTGGTGTACTCCACCAGCGAATGCAGGATGTTGGAGGGCATCCGCTGATCGGTGTCCCAGTCGCCCGAAGTGTACTGTAAGCGGGTGAAGGTGAATGGGGTCATTTGGCCATAAGTTCTTGCAGTGCGGCCATGTTTTCTTTTTTGTCAAAAATAGCCTGCACCGGAATCGTAAAGCCCGGCACGGTAAGGGCGGTGAGCGTGTCGTTGGCGTCGTCGTACAGCACATTCACCTCGGCAAAGGCCATCGTTCCCTCGTCCAACTCGTACTGCTCGACGGCCTTGCGCACCGGGTCGATGATCCAGTACTCACGCACGCCGTGGGCGGCATAATCCTCAAATTTTATGCCCCGGTCGCGGCCCGTGGTACTTTTGGAAAGTACCTCCACCACCAGGTCGGGGGCGGGATGCTCCATCTGATCGTCGTCGAAGGCGGCGGCGGTTTGGGCATTCCAGTGGCAGATATCCGGCTCGTAATCGTTGCGCGTTAGGCCCACGAGGGCTTTCTCGGAATCGACAACGCCCAGGTCGTGGCGCATCACGTAGTTCAGCAGCAAGTTTTCGAGGTATTTCGTCGCATCTAAATGCCGCCGCTTGACGGGCGAGTGCATGACGACCTCGCCGTTTATAAATTCGGCTTTGACATCATCGGTCAACCACTCCCGAAAGGCTAGTCGCCGATTGGATTCATCGGCCAAAATCGCCTGCGCCCGCTCGATGATGAGGAGGGCGTCGGGGGCTTCGAGGAGGTCGTTCACGCGATCTTCGAGTAAGACGTACGGCCGCTGAATCGGTCTGGGCGGTGAGAGCTGTGTTTGAGACATGTATGATGGGTTTCAATTTCAGTTTTCAAATCAAATAGCGTCGAGACATCGATCCGCACTTTTTCAAATATAAAAAAGAAAGGCGGTAACGCCCTCGTTTTGGTACGAAAGGACTTGACAAAAATGCTTTATCCCCTTTGGATCGGATGGATTATTGCAGAAAAGGGAATCGGAAATTTCAATTTTTCAAATTTCAACTTATATTACCTCACTAACCAACCATGCGACGCCATGTCAACTACCACACCACCCTCCAGGGGCAGTATGCTGGTCGCCGAGCCGTTTCTGGGCGACCCCAATTTTGACCGCAGCGTCATTCTGCTCTGCGACCATAACCTACACGGATCCTTTGGCTTCGTATTGAACCAAACCACCGACGTAATGCTGGGCGACGTGCTGGAAGAAACCATCTACCAAGACATCCCGCTGTACCTCGGCGGCCCGGTCGAGAAAAACACGCTGCACTTTGTTCATCGCCGTCCCGACCTGATCGAAGGCGGCGGCCAAATCGCGGAGGGCATTTACTGGGGCGGTGATTTTGAAAGCGTAAAAACGATGCTCAACCTAAGCCAGTTGGGGCATGAAGACATTCGATTTTTTGTGGGCTACTCCGGCTGGGGTGGCGGACAACTCGAAGACGAGCTGGCGCAAAAGGCGTGGTACGTCACGCCCGGCAAGTCAAAGTTTGTTTTTTCCACCCCTGCCCACGGTTTCTGGCGCGAAGTGCTGAAAGACATGGGCGGCAAGTACCGCTCTATTGCGCATTATCCGGTGGATCCGTCTTTGAATTAGAGGGGCGTAGGGGCGAACGCATGTGTTAGCCCGATGACTGGCGCAAGCCGCAAGGTCGCCCGATGGCTGGCGCACGATTGGGCGAACACATAGGTTCGCCCCTACTCGAAGTAATTCAACACCCGATGCCCGCTGCTTTCCAAAAGTTGATCCTGTTTGAAAAGCAGCAAGTCAGCGGTTACCATGTCGTTGACCAGAGCTTTGAGGTCGTATTTGGGCTGCCAGCCTAGTTTTGTTTTCGATTTGGTGGGGTCGCCGATTAGCAATTCCACCTCGGTGGGGCGGAAGTAGCGCTCGTCGATGGCGACGACTTCCTTGCCTATGGGCAGTTGGTATTCGGGATCATTGCATTTGGCCACGTAGCCCTTTTCCGCTACGCCCTCGCCTTTGAACTCCAGTTCCACGCCCACTTCGCCGAAAGACATGCGCACGAACTCACGAATGCGGGTGGTCTCGCCGGTGGCGATTACAAAATCCTCAGGCTTCTCTTGCTGTAAAATCAACCACATGGCTTCCACGTAGTCCTTGGCGTGGCCCCAGTCGCGCTGCGCGTCGAGGTTGCCGAGATACACCTTATCCTGCAGGCCCAGCGCGATGCGGGCAGTGGCGCGGGTAATCTTGCGCGTCACAAACGTTTCACCCCGTAAGGGCGATTCGTGGTTGAACAGAATGCCATTTACCGCGAACATCCCGTAAGCCTCGCGGTAGTTGACTGTAATCCAATAGGCGTACATTTTGGCCACGGCATAGGGCGAGCGCGGGTAAAAGGGCGTCGTCTCGGACTGCGGCACTTCCTGCACCAGACCATAAAGCTCAGAGGTAGACGCTTGGTAGATCTTGGTTTTTTCGGTTAAACCCAGCAGCCGCACCGCTTCCAGAATGCGCAGCGTACCGATGCCGTCCACGTTGGCGGTGTATTCGGGTTCCTCGAAGCTCACCTGCACGTGCGACATGGCCCCAAGATTATAGATCTCGTCGGGCTGCACGTCCTGAATGATGCGGATGATATTGGTCGAATCGGTCAGATCGCCGTAGTGCAGGTGAAAGCGGACATTCTTCTCGTGGGGATCCTCATAAATATGGTCGATGCGCTGGGTATTGAACAGCGATGTGCGGCGCTTGATGCCGTGAACTTCGTAGCCTTTTTCGAGGAGGAGTTCGGCCAAGTAGGCGCCATCCTGACCGGTTACGCCGGTTATAAGTGCTTTTTTCATGAAAATCTGTTTTGAGAAATCAATATTTGGGCGCCTCGTTGGATACCCGGATTTGTAGTCCTTTCTTAATTTCCACCCGATCGGGCAGGATCACCGCCGCCGGATACTGTTGGCGGATTTGCTCCAAATAATCATCGGCTTCGGCGCGGTACATGAAATCTCCGGCTTTCACGCGGTATGTGGGCGACGAGTAGCTCGTGTAGGGATAAAGCTCAGGGAAAATCTGATAGACATACGACTTGGCCGCGTCCATTTCTTGCCGCGTGTTGCCCACGTACAACTGTATCCTGAACCCGTTGATGTAGCGGATGGCGCGGTTTTGCCGGGCCATGGTATCGAGTACGGCCTCCACGCGCTTGGTAACGTAAAGGGGCTCCTCGGTCTTGGTGGGACGGTACTTGACGGGCTCCTTCTTCTTCACTTCCTTTGGCGGCTCCGCAGCCTCGATTACCGGCTCGACGTAGGTGTAGCGGGGCCGGACGCTCGACAGGTCGTCCTCGTAGCGGTCTTTCGCCGTAGTACCGACGGTTTTCTTCGCACAGCTTACTATTCCCCCCGTTCCGGCAGCCAACAATAGCAGCAAGAGTATCTTTTTGAAAATCATCGGTAGAGTCATTCTGAAACAACGCGCAAACTTAAACAAAAACGAATAAAATCAGCGGATTTGCACACTTGCGTTCCGATTATCTACCTTTGTTTTTTGTAAAAAACAGTCATGAAAATTCAGGAAAACGTTTCCCTGCGCCCCTACAACACTTTCGGGTTTGAGGCCAGGGCCCGGTATTTCGTTGCCGTCACGACCGTCGGGCAATTGCAGGAACTGCTGCGCGACCCGCGCTGGGCAACCACGCCCAAATGGATTTTGGGCGGTGGCAGCAACGTGCTGCTGACGCAGGACGTGGACGCACTGGTCATCCGCATCGAAATCAAGGGAACGGAGATAGTCAATGAAGATGACAACCAAATATGGCTGCGCGTGGGAGCGGGCGAAAATTGGCACGCATTTGTGCTGTACTGCGTGATGAAAGGCTACGGCGGGGTAGAAAACCTATCGCTGATTCCTGGTACCGTGGGCGCGGCACCCATGCAGAATATCGGGGCCTACGGCGTGGAAATCAAAGATGTTTTCCAGGAGTTGGAAGCCGTCGAGACCGCCACCGGAGCCTTGCGGACGTTCGACGCGGCGGCCTGCGCCTTTGGCTACCGCGAAAGTGTGTTCAAAACGTCACTGAAAGACCAGTACATCATTACCTCAGTCACGTTCCGACTGCAGAAAAAGCCCGTTTACAATGTTTCGTACGGTGATATTCAAAAGACGCTGGACGGAATGGGCGTTGCCGAACCCTCCGTTACGGCGATCAGCGAAGCGGTGACCAAAATCCGCCGAAGCAAACTCCCCGACCCCGCCCAAATTGGCAACGCGGGTAGTTTTTTCAAAAATCCAGAAATCCCGAAAGTACAGTTTGAAGCATTGCAAATCAGTTTTCCTGCCGTGCCGGGCTATCCCGTCGACGGCGACAAGGTAAAGGTTCCGGCGGGCTGGCTCATCGAGCAGGCGGGCTGGAAGGGACACCGCGCGGGAACCGTGGGCGTCCACGATCGGCAGGCGCTGGTGCTGGTGCATCACGGGCAAGGCACGGGTCAGGAAATCAAAGCACTGGCGGAAAAAGTACAGGCTTCCGTACAGGAGAAGTTTGGGATTCGGCTGACGCCGGAAGTGAATTTTGTGTGAGGTTCTCGTACCTTCGCAGCCAGAACACAAAAACTCTGAACCTTCAACTTTAAACTCTGAACTAAAAATACCCGTGCCTCATCAGCTAAAACTAAAACGCCCCCTCGCTTTTTTTGACCTCGAAACGACGGGTACCAATATTGCCAAAGACCGCATCGTCGAGGTTTCGGTTGTCAAGGCGCTGCCCGATGGCAGTGAAGAAGTGAAAACGTGGCGGCTGAATCCGGAGATGCCGATTCCGCTGGAAACCAGCCTGATTCACGGAATCTACGGCGAAGACGTGGCGGATTGTCCGACCTTTAAGCAAATCGCCCGCGACCTGGTAAAGTTTCTGGAAGGTTGTGACCTGGCAGGTTTTAACAGCAACCGCTTCGACGTGCCGCTACTAGTGGAAGAGTTTTTACGGGCCGACGTGGACTTCGACGCCAAAGGGCGCCGCCTGATCGACGCGCAGCGCGTTTTTCACCTCATGGAACCGCGCAACCTCACCGCCGCCTATAAGTTCTACTGTGGCAAGGACCTCATTGGCGCACACGGCGCAGAGGCTGACGCCCTGGCCACCTACGAAGTGCTGAACGCCCAAATCAAGCATTACGCCGATGTAGTCGTGACTGACGACGATGGCAACGAATCGGTGCCGATTCATAACGATATGGACAAGCTGCACATGCTCACTGCCTCACCCAACGTGGATTTTGCCGGACGGATGATTTTCAATGAACAAGGCGAGGAAGTTTTCAATTTTGGCAAACACAACGGCAAGAAGGTTGTTGATGTCCTGAAAAAGGAACCCGCTTTCTACGATTGGATCGTCAAGAACGATTTCCCTCTTGATACCAAGCGACGTCTGACCGAGATCAAACTACGCGCTTTGACGAAGCGCTAGAATAATCCCGCGCCCAAGGCTTGAGTAAGTAATTATTATCCATAGATTTGCCCGAATTTTACGGGTCAAAAGGCTCTTCAATCCATTGTCCAACAGCTTTTTTTCATGCAGGAACCCACGATACCGGATATAATTCAACTTATTCCGCTCAAAAGCTACCTGATTCTCAGCACGGCCCTTTTCGTGATTGGTATTCTGGGCGTTCTGATTCGTCGGAACGCCATTGTCATTTTCATGTCGGTAGAGCTGATGCTCAACTCGGTCAATCTGATCCTGATCGCCTTTTCCTCCTACAAATCCGACCCTTCTGCCCAAGTCTTCGTTTTCTTCATTATGGCTGTCGCTGCCGCCGAAGTGGCCGTCGGCTTAGCCATCATCGTGATGATCTATCGAAACACCCGGACGATCGACATTGGTTTTTTAAATAAATTAAAGGAATAATTGGCTATCAGCTGTCGGCTGTCGGCTTTTCTTATGAATGATGAAGAGTATAAACAATATTCACTCATTCACTCAATCACTCATTCAAAATTAATGCTCACCACGTTACTCATACTTATTCCACTCCTCCCCCTGATCGGTTTTCTGATCAATGGAATCGGGTTTCGTCATATTCCTAAGGGAGTCGTCGGGCTGATTGGCTCGCTGGCGGCTTTGGGAAGTTTTGCCGCTTCGGTAGCAGTGCTTTTTGCTTTCAAGGAAGCCGGTAGCCAACCGATCATCGTGTCGCTGTTCGACTGGATTAAGGTCGGTGAGTTGAACATCCCGTTCTCTTTTCAGATCGATCAGTTGTCGTTGTTGATGCTGATGATTATCACGGGCGTCGGTTCGCTGATTCATATCTACTCGATTGGCTATATGAAGCACGACGCGGGTTTTGGGAAGTTTTTCTCCTTCCTGAACCTGTTTCTGTTCTTCATGCTCCTATTGGTGCTGGGTTCCAACTACGTCATTATGTTTATCGGTTGGGAAGGCGTCGGGCTATGCTCGTATCTGCTGATCGGGTTTTGGAATAAAAATACCGACTATAACAATGCCGCCCGCAAAGCCTTCATCATGAACCGCATCGGCGATCTGGGCTTCCTGCTGGGCATTTTCACGATCATTCACGCCTTCGGCACGGTCGAATACACCGAAGTTTTCCGCCAGGCGACTGGTTTGCCCGTGGGCGACCACGTCGTGTTCGCCATCACCATGCTGCTTTTCGTGGGGGCGATGGGTAAGTCAGCGCAGATTCCGCTCTACACCTGGCTACCCGACGCGATGGCCGGCCCGACACCCGTATCCGCGCTCATTCACGCCGCTACGATGGTCACGGCGGGAATCTACATGGTCATTCGCTCCAATGTCCTCTATACGCTGGCCCCCGAGACACTGGAAATCATCGCTATTGTGGGCGCGGTAACGGCGATTTTTGCGGCTTCGATTGGCCTTCTGCAAAATGATATCAAGAAAGTGCTCGCCTATTCTACGGTGAGCCAGTTGGGCTATATGTTCCTGGGATTGGGCGTAATGGCTTATTCGGCGTCTATGTTCCACGTCATCACCCACGCCTTTTTCAAAGCGTTACTGTTCCTCGGCGCGGGTAGCGTGATCCACGCCATGTCCGATGGGCCGGGCGGCGATCCGCAGGACATCCGCTTCATGGGTGGGTTGCGCAAGAAACTACCGATCACATTCATCACTTTCGCCGTAGCCACCTGGGCCATTGCCGGACTGCCCCCTTTCGCGGGTTTCTTCTCCAAAGACGAAATTTTGGCCCATGCCTTCGAGCACAACAAATTGCTGTGGGGAATTGGCGTACTAGGTTCGGCTATGACGTCCTTTTACATGTTCCGGCTACTGTTCCTGACTTTCTTCGGCTCTTTCCGGGGAACGAAAGAGCAAGAAAGCCACCTGCACGAATCGCCCGCCTCCATGACCATCCCGCTGATGATTCTGGCGGTGCTCTCGGCGGTCGGCGGCTTCATTGGCGTACCCGAAGCACTGGGCGGTACGCACCAACTGGCCGAGTTCATGAGTCCGCTCTTCGACGCGGCGCGGCAGGTCAACCCCGAAGCCTTTGGGGCCATGACGCTTTCGCATTCGGAAGAATATACGTTAATGGGCGTATCGGTGGGCGTGGCTTTGATCGCAGCGGTCGTGGCCTACGTCATGTATCTCAGCAAAAATGCGGTTCCTGCTCCCGAATCCGAGCCCAGAACGGGTATGGAAAAAGTGGTGTACCACAAGTATTACATCGATGAGCTATACGACACTATTTTCGTGAAACCCATCAAGACGCTTTCCGTATTACTGGTAAGTTTCGGAGAGTTTTTCATCGACCTTTTTGTGGAAGGAACGGGCAAACTAGTCAAAGGACTTTCCAACCTGGGCCGCCAAACCCAAACCGGCTCGATCGCCTACTACGTCTTCGCGATGGTCGTGGGGATGATGGTAGTGCTGTTTTGGAATTTATTGATCAATTAGTGAATGAGAGATTGAGAGAATTAGTGAATGTTGCTATCGCCTGTTTTCTTCATTCACTCAATCTCTCATTCACTAATTCAAAATTAAAAAATGACGATTCTCCTCATAATCATTCCCCTAGCCGCCGGGCTGCTAACGTTCTTTTTGGGCGGAAGCAAGGCGAAGCAGATTGCTCTGGTCGGGGCGCTGGCCGAGCTGGCGACGGCCGTGTTTGTCTGGACGCAGTTCAATCCCGCCGCCGGAGCGCAGTTTGGCTTTCGGTACGACTGGATCGCGAACGCGGGTATTTCCTTCGGGGCATCCATCGACGGCGTAAGCATGCTGCTGGTGTTGCTAACGACTTTTCTGGTACCGCTTATCGTCCTTTCGGGGTTTGGGCACAACTACAAGAATCCTTCGGCTTTTTACGCGCTGATCTTATTTATGGAGTCGGCTCTCGTGGGCGTTTTCACCACTACGGACGCCTTTCTTTTCTATCTTTTCTTCGAGGCGGCCCTGATTCCAGTTTACTTCCTGGCCGCCGTTTGGGGCGGGGAAAATCGTTTGAAAGTCACGTTCAAGTTCTTCGTTTACACGATCTTCGGCAGCCTGTTCATGCTGGTGGCGCTGGTGTATCTGTACTACCAAACGCCCGGTACGCACTCCTCGGCCATTACGGCTTTCTACGATTTACAATTGACGCCCGCCGCGCAGGGTTGGGTGTTCTGGGCGTTTTTCATCGCCTTTGCCATCAAAATGCCGTTATTCCCCTTCCATACCTGGCAGCCGGACACCTATACCGAATCACCTACCCCGGCCACGATGCTGCTGGCGGGTATTATGTTGAAAATGGGCGTTTACGGTTTGATTCGCCTCCTGCTGCCCATCACTCCATTGGCCCTGAGCGAATGGGGCGCAGTCGCTATCGTACTGTCGGTTATTGGTATTATTTACGGTTCTATTATCGCCATTCAGCAACGCGATATGAAACGGCTGGTGGCTTACTCGTCCTTTGCCCACGTGGGGCTTATGGCCGCCGGGGTATTCTCGACTACGCTCAACGGCATGCAGGGTGCTTTGATCCAAATGCTGGCGCACGGCATCAACGTGGTGGGTATGTTCTTTATCATCGACATCATTTTCAGCCGCACCAATACCCGCTATCTCGATCACCTGGGTGGCATTACGCAAAAAACACCCAGTCTGAGCGTCTACTTTATGGTCATGCTGCTAGGCAGCGTGGCCCTGCCGCTCACGAGCGGTTTCGTGGGCGAGTTTCTGCTGCTGGCCGGGGTATTCGAATACAACAACTGGCTCGGGGCCATCGCCGGGCTGACGATCATTTTGGGAGCTGTTTACCTATTGAGGATGTTCCAAAAAGCGATGTTTGGGAATACCTCAGAGTTCACCGAGCATTTCAAAGCACTAACGCTTAGCGAACGCGCTGTACTTATCCCGCTCACGATCATGGTTTTCTGGATCGGCATTTACCCCAGCACCTTCCTGGAAATGACCGAACCGACGGTCAATCAACTTTTAAGATTTATACATAATTAGTTGTGAATGAGTGATTGAGTGAATGAGAGAATGTTGCTTTCGCCAGGTTATTCTCTCATTCTCTCATTCTCTCAATCAAAATTCGTCTCATGTACCCCATAGTCCTCCTCTCCATCCTGGGAATCGTCGTTTTGTTTTTGGGTTTTAATAAATCCAAGGCCATTCTGCTGCCCGCTACTTTGCTGTTTTTGGCGATTGCCCTGGTGGGGAACTTCTGGGAATGGAACGAGGGGACGATTCTGTATTTTTACAATATGCTGGCGGTGAACAACCTCACGCTGGCTTTCAACGCCATCGTGCTGGTTTCGGCCTTCATGATCGTTGCCATGACGCGCGGCTTCCAGGATGACGACGAGGCGCAGCCCGCCGAGTACTACGCCATTATGCTCTTCTCGCTGGTGGGGGCTTTCATGATGATCGGTTTTGAAAACCTCATCATGTTGTTCCTGGGTTTGGAAATCCTGTCGGTAGCGATGTACGTGTTGACGGGCAGCGACAAGCGCAATCTGCGTTCTAACGAGGCGGCTTTGAAGTACTTCCTGATGGGGGCCTTCGCTACGGGAATTTTGCTGTTTGGCATTGCGCTGCTGTACGGCGCAACGGGGTCGTTTACGCTGGTGGGCATTCAGGCCTACATCGGGCAGGGCAATCCCTCCTATCTGTTGTACGGAGGGCTGATGATGGTACTCATCGGGATGCTGTTCAAAGTATCGGCGGCCCCGTTCCACTTCTGGACGCCCGATGTCTACGAAGGTGCCCCCACCATCTTCACGACCTTCATGGCGACGATCGTAAAGACGGCAGGTTTTGCGGCCCTTTATCGGCTGCTGTCGCATTCGTTCACGGGCATTTACGATTATTGGTGGATTACGCTGGCGGTCATCACCGTGCTGACTTTGCTGGTGGGAAACATCATCGCTGTGTACCAAGACAGCTTCAAGCGGATGCTGGCCTATTCCAGCATTTCCCACGCGGGCTACCTGCTCATTGCGCTCACCGCCATGACGCCGCAGACGGAAAACTCGATTCTCTTCTATTCGATGGCTTACTCGGTCGCCACGATTTGTGCCTTCGGCGTCTTGATTCCGCTGGCGCGGGAAAAAGCCATGACGGGCAAGCCGCGCGAAACCTACGAAGCCTTCAACGGCTTGGCCAAGCACAATCCGCTGCTGGCCTTTGTGCTGACGGTGTCGATGCTATCGCTGGCAGGCATTCCGCTTACCGCCGGATTCTGGGGCAAGTTCTTCGTCTTCGGCAGCGCCGCCGACCGGGGTATTATCTGGCTGCTGGTCGTGGCCGTGCTGATGTCGGCCGTGGGGATTTACTATTACTTCCGGGTAATTATGGCCGCCTACATGAAGGAAGGAGATACCGCCGAAATCCGCGTCGCCCCTTTCTACCAGATCGTGCTGATCTCGGCAACGGTTATTACGATTTTGTTCGGCGTGGCACCAGGATTGTTCTCGGGCTTGGTGTAGGTTGGCGGCCTGCTCAAGACAGCGTGATTGCTGAAGTGATTGGCGTTTGATTAAAAACTTCATAATCAAACGGTCAGGCGAAGCGTTACAGTAGAAACCACCACGGAACTTCGTTTATGCAAATCACTACACTCTTGTCGGCCGGTACCACCAAGATCATCGCAATTGCGATCTGCCTTTCTGCCTTCTCCGCCTACGCCCAAACCGCCACGCTTACGGGTCACATCGAAGGCATCGGCGAGCAGCCCATCATTTTCTGGTATGATGTTGGTGGCAAACAAAAGAAAGATACGGTCTACGCAGCTAATGACCGTTTTACCTACCAGCCGCGGCCCAGCGACGACGGACAGATTTCACTTTATATAAAGTCGCCACGATTTACCAGTTTTTGGTATGAACCGGGTGCCATGACTGTAACGGGCGATGCCAAGGCGCCTTACAAACTTACCTTTAAAGGCGGGACAGAAAATGAAGTACTCAACCAGTACAATGAGTCGATTGGCTGGAAAAAATTAAACGACAAACGGAAAAAGAAAGAAACTTTTCAGTTCATCAAGGATCACGCGACCAGCCGGACCGCTGCCGATCTGCTTTTCCGGTATTCGAGCATGGCGAGTGAGGACGACGCCGTGTACCGACAACTGTACAATGAACTTTCTCCCGATTTACAGGAAAGTTATTTTGGAAGAAAGGCTGCTAAGCAAATCGAGATTTTAAGGAACCAGCCCATCGTTGGGCGCGCTGCCCCCAACTTCACCGTTCCCGACACCGCCGGAGTCAATGTTTCATTAAGTGATTTTAAGGAAAAATACGTACTTCTCGACTTCTGGGGCCACTGGTGCGCGCCCTGTATCAAGTCTTTTCCTAAAGTCAAGGCGCTCCACGAAAAGTACGGCGACAAACTCGCTATCGTCGGTATGGCGATGGAATTTCCAAATGATAGAGATAAGTGGCTGGCTGCTATCCGTAAGCATAAGGCTTATTGGACGCAGCTTTCGGAACTGAATGGCGATGACGGAGTGCATTCGCAATATAATATCACTGGTTATCCTACCTATATGTTACTGGATAAGGAAGGCGTTGTACTGGAGCGTTCGCTGGATTTGGAAACCATTGAAAAGAAACTGGAAAAGCTGAGCATCCTCTAAATCTCGCGAAACCCGGAATTTTTCGGAATCTGATTCCGAAAAATTCCGATATTGGGACATGGTTCACCGCAGCGCTACCGAAAAACTCACTGAACTTGCCGCCGCTTTCAAGGCTGTAGCTCTGACGGGGCCACGGCAATCCGGCAAAACGACGCTCGCCCGAGCGGTATTTCCCGACAAGCCCTACGTTTCACTGGAAAACCCGGATAACCGTCGTTACGCTGAGCAAGACCCCCGAGGATTTTTGAGTCTTTACGCGGAAGGCGCAGTTCTGGACGAAATTCAAAGAGTACCCGACCTGTTTTCTTATCTACAGGAGATTCTGGACAATTCGACCCAAAGAGGAATGTACATCCTGACGGGCTCTAACAATTTCCTGCTGCAACAATCCATCTCCCAAACGCTGGCGGGCCGAATCGCCCACCTGTTCCTACTGCCTTTCTCACTAGCCGAACTCGATGCCGCCAAACTGCTGCCCGCCACCGACAACGAACTGCTGCTGAAAGGTTTTTACCCACCAATCTACGACCAAGATCTGCCCGTGGGTGACTGGTGCCGCAACTACATCAGAACCTACGTCGAGCGGGATGTCCGGCAAATCAAGAATATCAACGACCTGCTGACCTTCGAGCGATTTATGGCCCTGCTGGCGGGACGTTGCGGGCAGGAACTCAACATGAGTGCCTTGGGCGTAGAAGCGGGCGTGGACTCCAAGACGATCCAGTCGTGGCTAAGTGTTTTAGAAAGCAGCTTCATCGTATACCTGCTCAAACCGCACCATAAGAACTTCAACAAAACCATCGTGAAACGTCCCAAAGTGTATTTTTACGATACGGCGCTGGTGTGCTCGCTGCTGAGAATAAAAACGACAGAACTATTGGCCAACCACCCACTCCGGGGGGCAATATTCGAGAATATGGTCATCACCGAAATGGTAAAAAAACGCCTGAACGCGGGTGAGGAAGTAAACCACTCCTACTGGCGCGACAAAACGGGTCGGGAAGTGGATGTGATTGTCGATGAAGAGCCAGGTTTGCTGCCAATTGAAATCAAATCGGGCCAAACGGTTCAAAGCGATTACTTTAAAAACATTGATTATTGGAACCAACTCAGCGGCGAGAAGAAGGCGGTAGTGCTCTATGGCGGCAACCAGACTCAGCAACGGAGCAACGGAACACGGGTCGAGAACTGGCGGAGGTACCTAATAGAAGCACAGTAACATCGGCTCCTAAAAAATCGGTTGCCTATCTTTGCCGATAACCCAGCCGCTGACTTTTACGTTATCAGGTAATGACCGCACCAACTACTCAAACCGCCCCCAATCTCGATGCCCTCGCTCGCCAACTCGATGGCGAGCTCTTTCAGGACGATACCCTGCGCACGCTTTACGCCACCGATGCCTCGGCCTACCGAGAGATGCCGCTGGCCGTAACCATTCCCCGAACCGAACAGGACTTGAAAACGCTGATCGCCTTCGCGCGCGACAATGGCGTTTCACTCATCCCGCGCACGGCGGGGACTTCACTGGCCGGGCAGGTGGTGGGCGGTGGCATTGTGGTGGATGTCTCGAAACATTTCAACAAAATCCTGGAAATCAACGCCAAGGAAGGCTGGGTGCGGACGCAGCCGGGCGTGGTGCGCGACGAGTTGAATATGGCGGTGCGGGAACACGGTCTGTATTTTGGTCCTGAAACTTCCACGGCCAACCGCGCGATGGTCGGCGGAATGGTGGGGAATAATTCCTGTGGGTCGAATTCCGTGGTGTACGGTTCCACGCGCGAGCATTTGTTGGAAGTGAAGGCGCTGCTGGCCGACGGTACGGAGGCGGTTTTCTCGGCGACCAACTATGTACCCCGACTCGCCCAAATGCCGGGACTGTCGGGCGAGATTTACCGGAAAACGCTGGATATCCTTTCTAACCCGGAAAATCAGGCCGAAATCCGCAAGAACTTTCCCAAGAAATCCATCGAGCGGCGCAACACGGGCTACGCACTGGATCAATTGCTAAACTGCGCGCCCTTTACGCCCGACGGCCCTGACTTCAATATGTGCCGCCTGATCGCGGGATCGGAGGGAACGCTCTGTTTATTGACGGAAATAAAACTCAATCTCGTACCGCTGCCGCCCAAGACGCAGGGCCTGCTGTGCGCGCACTTCAATACCATCGACGAAACGCTCCGCGCCACGATCATTGCGCTAAAGTACCAGCCGCAGGCCGTCGAACTCATCGACAGCTACGTGCTGGAATGCGCCGCCACCAACGCCGAGCAGCGGCAGAATGCCTTCTTCGTAAAAGACAAAGAGGATGGCAGCTACCCGGCGATTCTGGTGGTGGATCTTTCCCGCGAAACCCAAGCGGAAGTGGAAAAACTAGCCGCCGAGTTGGAGGCCGATTTCCGGGCCGCCGGACTGGGCTTTCACTTTCCACTGCTTTTTGGTGACGACACCAAGAAAATCTGGACGCTACGCAAGGCAGGGCTGGGACTTTTGGCGAACATTCCCGGCGATGAGAAAGCCGTGGCCGTGATCGAAGACACCGCGGTGGATGTACTGGATCAGCCGGACTACATCCGCGATTTCAACGAGATTCTGCACAAGCACAACATGTCGGCGGTGCATTACGCCCACGCGGGCTCGGGGGAATTGCACCTGCGGCCAATCATCAACCTGAAGACGCAGGAAGGCCACCGCCAGTTTAGGATGATCGCGGAGGAAATCGCGACGCTGGTCAAGAAATACGATGGCTCGCTCTCGGGCGAGCACGGCGACGGGCGGCTGCGCGCCGAGTTTATCCCGCAGATGGTCGGGCCGCACAACTACGCGTTGTTTAAAGAAATTAAGGGGGTCTGGGATCCGCGCAACATTTTTAATCCCGGTAAGATTGTGGATGCCGCGCCCATGGACACCTTCTTACGCTACGAAGCCAACCAGTCGAATCCCGAATTTAAGACGTACTTCCGCTTCGGCGACCAGACCATCCTGCAACACGCCGAGCAGTGCAACGGCTCGGGCGACTGCCGCAAAACCCAGCTCAGCGGCGGTACGATGTGCCCGAGCTACATGGCAACGCGCAACGAGAAGGAAACGACCCGCGCCCGCGCCAACATTCTGCGCGAAATGCTCACGCGCTCGCCCAAGGACAACCGTTTCGATCACGAAGAAATCAAGGAAGTCTATGACTTATGCCTGGCCTGCAAGGGCTGCAAGGGAGAATGTCCCAGCAACGTGGATGTCGCCAAGCTGAAAATGGAATTCCTGCAACAGTACCACGACACCCACGGCGTGCCGCTGCGTTCGTGGCTGGTGGGGAATTTTTCCAAAATGACGGGAATCGCCAGTTACGTTCCGTGGGCCTATAATTTGGTTTTCAAAAACGCCCCGCTGCGCCGAATTGCCAACCGCGTGGTGGGTTTTCACCCCGACCGCACCATGCCATTGCTGCGCGGCGAGACGTTGCTTGGGTGGTTTAGGAAAGAAGGCAAGAAAGGCAATCCTGCCACCACGGATCAAAAAGTTTATCTTTTTTGTGACGAGTTTACCAATTATAGTGACGTAGAGATTGGCAAGAAAGCCGTATGGACTTTACAAAAACTAGGCTACGAAGTAGAAATACCGGATCACGCGCCCAGCGGACGCCCGCAGTTGTCCAAGGGGCTTTTGAAAGATGCCAAGAAAATCGCGGAGCAGAATATCCTGGCGCTAAAAGACCTCATCAGCCACGATACACCGCTGGTCGGCATCGAGCCTTCGGCCATCCTGACTTTCCGCGACGAGTACCCGGATCTGGTCAGCGATGACTTGGTGGAAGCCGCTAAAGCCCTCGCCCAAAATGCGCTGCAATTCGACGAGTTCATCGCGCGGGAAATCGACCTGAAAAAGATCTCGCCCAAACGCTTCACCCAGGAAAAGCGCACGATCAAACTTCATGGCCACTGCCAGCAAAAGGCCATTGCCAGCATGGTACCGACTAAGAAAATGCTCTCGCTGCCCGAAAACTACAGCGTTCAGCTCATCCCCAGCGGCTGCTGCGGCATGGCGGGCAGCTTCGGCTACGAAGCCGAGCATTATGACCTCTCGATGCAGATCGGCGAACTGGTACTTTTTCCCGCCGTGCGCCAACAGCCGGAGGAAGTAATCATCGCCGCGCCCGGCACGAGCTGCCGCCACCAAATCCACGACGGCACGGGGCGCAAGGCGCTGCATCCGGCGGAGGTGTTATTCGAAGCTTTCCTGTAATGTCACATGGAGTGGGTCGGACAGGCAGACCTACGTGTTCGCATAACGTGCACCAACCAATAAAATAGCTTTTATTGAAATAGTTCTTATTTTTGTAATTACAACGTAATTACAAAAATAAGAACTATGGAAGCCCAGATCGTTAAAATAGGGAATTCAAAAGGTCTCAGACTTAGTAAGACACTTTTGGAAAAATATAAAATAAAGGATCGAGTAGAGTTGATCCTTGAAGAAGAGCAAATCATTATGAGGCCAATCGATCAGCCTAGACAGGGTTGGGATGCTGCTTTCAAAGAAATGCACGCGAATGGCGACGATCGGCTTCTTATTGACGGTGTTTTTGAAGACGAAAATTTCGATGAATGGAATTGAAACAGTACAGCGTTGTCTTGGTAAATCTCGATCCGACTATTGGCAGTGAAATCAGAAAAACTCGCCCTTGCGTTATCGTCTCACCCAATGAGATGAACCGGAATTTGAACACAATCGTGATCGCTCCCATGACCACCAGTATAAAAGTGTATCCCTCCCGGATTTTGATAAAGCATAACAGCACACCAGGCATGGTGGCAATTGATCAAATAAGGACAGTCGATAAAAGCCGAATAATAAGAGTATTTGGTAAGCTTGACAAAAAGGAAATCAAGAATTGTAAGGAGGTTTTAAGACAAGTATTTGTCGATTGACAGCATTTCTTAATTGTACCTGAACTTGCAATTCTTTTAAAAAGGGCGTGACATTATCATTAAATTCCCGGTAGAGTGATGGTACGAATTCAGCACTCGCTCAAACTAATCGGAATGCGCAGCGCCAGCCCGCCTTCGGAGGTCTCCTTGTAGCGGTCATTCATATTCAGAGCCGTTTCCCACATCGTGGATACCACGTCGTCGAGGGAGACTTTGGCGTTTTCGGGTTCGCTGCGCAGGGCGAGTTGCGAGGCGGTAATGGCCTTGATGGCCCCCATGGTGTTGCGCTCGATGCAGGGAATTTGTACCAGGCCACCCACGGGGTCGCAGGTGAGGCCAAGGTGATGCTCCATCGCGATTTCGGCGGCCATCAGGCACTGCGCCGCCGTGCCGCCCGATACTTCCGTGAGTCCGGCAGCCGCCATCGCCGCCGACACGCCGATTTCGGCCTGGCAACCGCCCATCGCCGCCGAGAGCGTCGCACCTTTCTTAAAAATACTGCCGATTTCGCCCGCCGTGAGCAAAAAGCGGAACACCTCTTCGTCGGTACCGTTGCAGAAAGCCAGAAAATACTGAATTACCGCCGGGATAACGCCCGCCGAGCCGTTGGTGGGGGCCGTGACTACGCGGCTGAACGAGGCGTTCTGCTCGTTGACCGCCAAAGCAAAGCAACTCACCCAATCCAAAGTGTAGTTGAAGCTGTTGCCACCCGCCCGGACAAGTTCGAGCCACTCGGCGTAGTCGGCGTAATCGTTTTCCGGCAAGAGCTTTTGGTGCAAAGCCGCCGCGCGGCGCTTCACATTCAAGCCGCCGGGCAAGTAGCCCGCCGTGCGGCAACCCGCGAAGATGCTTTCCTGCATCACTGCCCAGATATTCATCAGTCCGGCGCGGACATCTTCCTCGTCGCGCCAAACTTTCTCGTTTTCCAGCACCGCTTCCCAAATGGCTAGCCCGCTGGTATCGCACCAACGCAGCAGGTCGGCGGCGGTGTCGATGGGGTAGGGAAGTTGCGCCATTTCCTGACTCACATTTTCCTCAAAGTCCTCCTGCGTCACAAAGCCGCCTCCGATGGAGTAGTAGGTCTCGCGTATTTCGCCGGGCGTCCCGGCATTGGCGACGAAGGTCAGGCCGTTGGGGTGAAACGGCAGCGATTCGTCGCGGTGAAAAACGATATCGGCTTTGGGATGAAAGGGAATGTCACGATCATCGGGCAGGGTGATGATTTGGCTGGCCGAAATGTCGGCTAAAATTAGGTCAATATTAGCCGCGACGATCGTGATGGGGTCGTGGCCCGCCAAGCCGAGAATCACGGCGAGGTCGGTGCCGTGGCCCTTGCCGGTTTTAGCCAGGGAGCCGTACAAATGAACCTGAACGGTCTGCAAGTTCTCCCAGCCCGGGCTTTTTTCCAGCACCGCCAAAAATAGCTGCGACGCTCGCCACGGCCCCAGCGTATGCGAACTCGACGGGCCGATACCGATTTTGAAAATGTCAAAAACCGAAATGCGTTCTTCTTTCATGACCAAAGGTAGCGGGAATAAGCGGAGCAAGTATTTTTTGAGACGTTCGGACTTACAGAATGAAAACAGGAAACGTACATTTTCCGAACAGTGACACTATCAAAATTTTTATTCTTAGTCATTTTGAAAATGAAAAAAGTAAATTTTTACCTTCCAATTCTCGGCTTACTCTTGATAATGGCCTGCGCGAAAACCAGCCAAATCGGCACCGCCTCAGCCGAAGCGCGTGCGGGCTACCAAACCCTCTTCGACGGTAGCGACCTGAACCAGTGGGTTGGCAACAAAACCGACTACTACATCGACGGCCGCGACCTGGTCGTCGACCCCAAGCGTGGCGGTAGCGGGAATCTTTACACCAAAGACGAGTACAGCGACTTTGTGTTTCGCTTCGAGTTTCAACTGACTCCGGGAGCCAACAATGGCTTGGGTATTCGTACGCCGCTGGAAGGTGACGCGGCTTATGTCGGTACCGAAATCCAGATTCTGGACAACGATGCGGACAAATACAAAGATTTGAAAGAATACCAGTACCACGGCTCGGCCTACGGCGTGATTCCCGCTAAGCGCGGCCACCTCAAGCCCGTGGGCGAGTGGAATTCCCAGGAAGTAGCAGTGAAAGGCTCTAAGATAAAAGTGACCCTTAACGGCACGGTTATCCTGGACGGCGACCTGGCCGAGGCCAGCAAAAATGGCACCGCTGACCACAAGGAACACCCCGGCCTCGACCGAACGTCAGGCCACATCGGATTTCTGGGCCACGGTGATGCATTGCGACTCAGAAATATCCGGGTGCTGGATCTTTCAAGATAAGCCACAAAGTTTCTAGAAAGTCTGCTGGCGGTAGGGAATGTTGTACCGCAGCGCAATCGTGTTCAGGCGCGTTTTGCGGGTAATCGTGTACTTCGGCGTCTCCTCGCGCCGCCACATGAGCCTTCCATCCAGGAACAAATTGTGCGTCAGCATGTAGGACACCCGAATGTCAGTCATGCGGGTGAACAGTGGCGTACCCTGCGTCAGGTAGTTTCCGAAGTCGTCCACGCGGGTGTTGTAGTCCAGCAGAATGTTGCCTCCCCAGTTGTTTCCGTCATAGTCGACGCCCTTATGGGTCCACATCATTGTGGCATAGGTCGTTAGGCGGGGGATGGGCTTGTAGCGGACAATGCCCAGAAACTCCGTGAAATTGGCCCCCAGCGGATGTGCCAGCGACTGCCGCCAGTGCGTATAGTTGCGCGCGCCATCGCGGTGCGTGTAGGTATAGGGCCGGGCCATGTTGTACTCGGCCTGGAGGTCGAAGTTGGGCACCCCAAAGGCATCGACGTACTTAGCTCCCAGTTGCGCTCCGTACTTCTTGGTCCAGGAACCCTGGTCGTTAAAGTAAAATTTAGTCAGAAATTCGTCCATCATGAACTGACCGTACACGGAAAATCTTTTGGCCACGAGCCAGCGGAAGTCGGCCCCCAGCAGGGCGTTGTCCTGACTACCCAGATAGGATTCCACGAAGCGGTAAAATATGATAGGGTTGAGGTAATTGGGGTCGAAACCGACTTCCATGGTATCGGAGCCAAATACGATGGCCTCGAAAATCCCGACATTGAAGCGCTCGGATAGATTGAGGCTCAGGTGATGCATGGCCGTGTACTTTTTTTTCTTTAATCGGCTCCGTTTGCCGTCGGGCGTCTGGAAGTTAATCATGCTCGTCCAGAGATTGGTGTACTGGAACTTGCCCAACTGCGTATTGATTTTCAGAAAAAGGTAGGGGTTGCTTATGTCGGATAGCAACATGGAGCGGTAGCCGCTGCCCATGACGTTGCGGTCATGCCCGAACTGCACGTTGATGCTCTTGAGGGGTCGGAAAGTGATGTAGCCCCGCGCCGACAGGAAATCGAGCCCCCGACCGCCAACGGGCTTGCTCAGCCCTTCACCCGGCGTGTTGTACTGCCCTATGTAGTCGCGGACATAGCGCGGAAAAACGCCCTGATTGTCGGCCACGAAAGTGTAAAAACCCAGCTTCTGGTTGATCATTCCCCGCACTTCCACGCCCCGGGCGGTGTACCACAAGTTCTTGGTGGTAGCACTTTCGCGCCCAATGTAGTTGTCGCTGGCGAAGTTTACGTGCAGATCCAGGTCTTCGTTGTGAATGCTGAATAGGTCGGCGGGATGGTTGAAAAATTTGCGCTGTTTCTCCTGAGCTGGCATAGCAATGGATCCCAGGCGGGAAGCCACGGCCAGGCTGGAGTCCGGCACGGGTTGGGCGGTCAGCCATTCCCAGCTATCTTCCCGCAGGTAGTCGATCGTGGCGCGGTCCACTTTGGTAAGGTTGGTGCTTCCTTCCCTAAGGATGCTGTCCGTCAAAGCTACCACAGCTTTGCGCTCGAAGGGCTTTACGTTGGAATGAAAGCCTTCCGAGAATTTACCCCGCTTGATCTCGAGGCGGTCGATCAGGTGATAATAGTCGTCATTGAGCGGAATAAATACACTTTGCCCGAAACCGTACGAAACTCCCCACAGCAAAATCACAAAACACAGCAGTACTTTTCGGGTAACTAGGTTCATAAGCGCGGATGGATGCGTGGTCTTCTGAACAGGAAAGACGCACACAAAAGGTGCCAAATAATCTCACAGAGATTTTAAAAGTGTCAAAATTAGTTATTCCGCCGCTATAAACGGTATAGTTTTGCCCGAAAAGCCCGCCCAGGGTCTGCTTTTAAGGATTGAGAGCCGCCCTGCCGCCGCTATGGGCATTTCTTTTTACCTTTGGATAAGATTATTTCTAATTTTCCGAAAGGGCTGATCGCCGACAGCCGACAGCCAATAGCCCAGACATGGTTCGCATTTTTTACAAAGAAGGCCGCCTCATCAAGCGTGAGACCGATGTTCGGGAGCTAGGCAAAATCGAGAACCTGCTTTGGGTGGACTTGCAGTCGCCCTCGCAGGAGGAGGAGGAATGGGTGGAAACCAAGTGCGACATCGACTTCCAGACCCCGCAGGAAATTGTGGAAATTGAGAGCAGCGCCCGTTTTTTCGAGCAGCACGACACGATCAATGCCAACTCCAACTTCTTGCAAATCAATACCAAAGGCTACCAGACTTATCCCGTATCCTTTATTTTGCGGGGAAGCGTGCTTTTCACCTACCGCCGGGGCGATTCCAAGACCTTCGCCGACACGGTCAAGAAAATGAAGGTCAGCCCTGATACCTTCCAAACGGGCGTGGACTTTATGCTCATGCTGCTCGAAACCCGCATCGAGGCCGATGCCGACTCGCTGGAAGCCATCTCCCGCGACATTTCGTCCATCAGCAAAGACCTTATTCGCGAGCAGAAGGCGGAGCAGGAAGTACTCATTCGCATCAGTTCGTTGCAGGAAACCACGATGATGCTGCGCGAGACCTCCATCGACAAGCAGCGCGTTCTTTCGGGCATTCTGCGCAGCCAGTATTTTCCCGAAGACCGCAAGGAACACCTGCGCATTATCCTGAAAGACATCAGCTCGCTACTGGAATACACGACCTTCAACTTCGAGCGTCTGGAATATTTGCAGAACACCTTCATGGGCCTCATTAACCTGGAACAGAGTCAGGTTATCAAGATTTTCACCGTTGTGACGATCATATTCATGCCGCCCACGCTCGTCGCGGGCATCTTCGGGATGAACTTCGTGTCGCTGCCCACCTCGGGCTGGTCGTGGGGTTTTTGGGCGTCGCTGGCGCTGATGATTCTTTCCTCGCTCGGGATGATGCTGTACTTCCGGCGCAAGCGCTGGATTTGAGTCGGAAAAGTTTCCCTATCTTCGTGCTATTCTATTCTGCTGATACATATTGATCCGAGATTACCGTCGACAGTCTCCTGTCGGGGCGCTCTGCCCTACCGTAATCTCCCAGCCTGCCGATTGAGTCAGGTCGGGCCACGTTTTATTTTGTCAATATTTATCAACGAAACATCATGAATAGAAAACCCAAAATCGCCCTGATCGGCGGTACCGGAAAATCTGGAAAGTACTTGGTCGAGGAATTACTTCGTCAGGAATTTTCCCTCAGACTCCTCCTCCGAAATCCCGAAAATTTCCAAGTCGACAATCCGCTCATTGAAGTCGTATCGGGCGATGCCCGCGATTACGAAGCCGTGCGAACGCTGACCGAAGGCTGCGAAGCAATCATCAGCGCGGTAGGCTTCCGTGCCGGAGAAGAGCCCATTTTCAGTCTCGCGACCGAAAATGTCCTCCGGGCGATGCAGGAATGGGGTGTCACCCGGTACATCTCCCTTACGGGCCTGAACGTAGACACGCCCTTCGACCACAAGACCGCGCCGACTCAGGCCGGGACCGAGTACATGAAGGCGAATTACCCCAAAACGACGGCTGACAAACAGGCCGAATACCAGACGCTGGTCGACAGCCAAGCAGATTGGACTTTGGTGCGGCTACCGTGGATTCAGTTGACTGAGGTTGGGGAAGATGTGAAAGTGAGCTTGGAAGATTGCCCCGGCGAGGCAGTGAGCGCCTCGGCGCTGGCGCGGTTTCTGGTGGCGCAGCTATCGGACGATACCTACGTGCGACAAGCCCCCTTCGTGGCTAGCTGATAATAGGAAGAGCAGTCATACTTTAGTGGCTGCTCTTCTCTTTCATCCGCTTGCGCCGCCAGTCGCGAAAGGCATAAAAGGCTGGAACCGGATAAGCCGCCAGGCCGTAGCCGTAGTACATTCCCGAAAACCGCTGACTAAACTCGGGGTCGAAAAGTACGCTTCGGTACCCCACCCGCGCCGTAACGCCCAGCCAGGAGACAAATCGGTAGGAACCGTAGGCACCCACCTGCGCCAACTGAAAGCGGGAAGTACCCGGCTCGGGCGAGATGCTGGCGCGGTAGCGCGACGTTTCGCCGCCGTAACCTATCTCCAAAGGTGCCGCTACGAACCACTTGGAACTGCGGAAAATGGGATACCAATAGCCCAGGCTCACAAACTGAGCATCGACCGAAGTAAAATAGTCCAGGTCGATGCGGCGCGGTAACAAGCCGCGCCACACGACATAACGGGTGGGGGCATCGTAGCCCAGCCGATAATAGCCCAACACCAGCAAGTGCCCCCTTTCCCCAAAATGAACGCCCGCCACGGCACCGTTGATGTTAGCCAAGCGTCCTTGCAGCCGCGTGGAGCGAATGTCGAGACTCGCCACCAAGCCGAAATCAGACTGCTTCTCCGTGGTGTCGCTTTGGGCTAAAAGTGGCGCGTCCATCATCCAGGCGCACAGGCTGAGCAGATAGACGGACCATAATAACTTCTTCTTTGATTTTCCGGTCATGTCGCAGGAGGGCATTGCTCCTACTAACGTATGTGCCGGAAAAAACGTCGGTTCACGGTCTTACTTTTTTTTGATTGGAGCGACAGGTGCTTGGGACGCGGCGGGAACCGCTGAGAATGGTGCTGGCGGGATCGTTTTTGCAATGGGAGCAGGGTGTGGCGGACTGGCTGGGAATGATCGCGACTGAGTCGTGATGGTCGTACTCCCATTTCCACGAATTGTCTTGGTCCCCCAACCATCATTGTGGTGCGTTTTGGGCAGTAGCTTTTCTATCTGCCGGGCTTCCACTTCCATCTTTTTGCCAATCACATCCATTTTCCGACTGATTTCTTCCATCTTGCGATCATAGACTTCCGCTTCGCGGTTGATCTTTTCCATCTCGCCGTTCAGATTATCCATTGGCTTCTCTGCCTCATTTGCTTGTACGCGATTCTGCTTGATTTGGTCGTTCAGGGTATTGATTTCCTGTTCTTTAGCCTTGATTTGAGTTTCAAACTCAGCCAATTGTTTTTCCGTTTCGGCGGCGTTTGCTTTAGCTTGGCCGCTTTTGGGGTACATCACCGCTGAGCGTTTTTCCATCAGTTGCTGGCGCGCTTCCATGAGCTGATCTTTTTTCCAGTCGAGTTTTTCCTCTTCACGGTGAAAACGCTCGACGGCAAAACGCTCTTTCTGTACTTGCAGATTCAAATCAGCGATGCGCTGGTGTAGCGGTTCCATCTGCTTTTGCAGCGCCTGGATTTCTTCCTGATAAGGCTCCATTTCCTTTTGCAGGGCTTCCATCTTGGCATGGTATTCGGCCATTTTCTTTTGTAGGGTATCGTTGTTGATGGGTTTTCTATTGAGCATCTTGACAATTTCCCCTTCACTTAGGTAAAATGACTCGCCGTTTGGCCCGGTTATCTTTTTGACAGGCCCCCATTCAAATTGTTCCTCATGTTGCAAGACCAATTCAGCATTCTTCTCAACCTCAACTTGTTCATCGGCCTGAAAGTCAATTCTATTTTCTATGAGGGTATCGACTTTCGCTCCTTCACTTCTCTCGATTTTTGCCTCAGATTTCGGCGACTTATCATCCAATTTTTCCCCCTGAAAAGCGTACACCGATGCACCCACACTCAGCGAAAGCAACACCACCGCCATCGGCAAGTACCCGGCAAAGCGTCGCGTTGTGGGTTCAGCCACACCCAGCACCCGCCGGACGCGCGACAGCAGTTGCCGCTTGTTGGCCGCGAAGGCCACTACCAGCGCGGGTTGAGCGCGGAACTCAGCTACCCGAACCAGGGCGTGAGCCAGCGAGAGGCGATCCTCACAAACGGCCATCGCCAGGTCGTCGCAGCAATGTTCACGTTCAGCCCGGATGCGGTTCGATAGCCACCACAGCACCGGATGGAAAAAATATATGACCTCCACAAAAGACTGCACCAGATTCACCAGATAGTCGTGGCGGCGGATGTGCGCCAGTTCGTGCGCCAAAATCGCCTCGACCTGCGCCACCGAGAGGCCAGTCAACAGCCCAATCGGCACCAGCACCACGGGCCGCAGCACGCCCACCACCATTGGCGTGGCGATGCGGGCGGTTTCGCGCAGCTCTACGGCACGGCCAATGTTCAGCCGCGCCACCAGCACGCCGAAACGGGTTTGCCAGTGGCCGTCCCGCACGGGCCGCGACACGAAACGCAGCCTCTCCAGATAAAACCAGCCGCCCGCAAAGCGCAGCAGCAACACTCCCACGCCGATGAGCCAGCAAACGACCAGTTCGTTCAGGTGCATCGCCAGCCAAAGCTGGATTTGGAACAAGACAGGCAAAGGCGCAACCGAGCCACCAACCCCCGCCGAAGTACTCACGAACTGATAGTTTGCCAACACGGCGGTGGTACTTTTTTCAAGCGCGGAAGGCAGATAGTAGCAGTACGTCGCTACGGAGGCCAAAATCTGCGTACCCAGTACCGCCACACCCAGCGTGTAGCGCGATTGCGCCGAACGGCGGCGCAACAGGTAAAAACCCAGCGCGGCTACCAAGCCGAGAAAGGCCGCCTGCCAGAGCGAGTGCAACAAAGTCCAGCCCAGGGTCGAAACGTAATCAGAGGTGAAGAGGTGAAGGAGATTTTTCATGGCTAAAAGAATGGTTATTTGTTTAGGTGTTTAGTCGTTCAGTTGGGAGATTTGATGTGACACTTCGCTTCGTCGCTTTTTTATTCACCCGAAAGTTCATTCAGCAACTGCCGTATTTCGTCCAATTCTTCGGTGGAGGTTTGGTGGTTGCCCAATGCCTGCATGACCAGTTGTGCCGCCGAGCCCCGGAAGGCGGTTTCTACGAAGCGGCCCAATAGTGATTGTTGCGTTTCTTCTTCGCTGACTTGCGCGGTATAGATGTGTGAGCGCCCTTCTTCGGTGCGACTCAGCAAGCCTTTTTCCTGCATGATTTGCATGAGTTTCAGCGTCGTCGTGTAGCCTGCATCTTTCTTTTGGACCAAGAAATCGTGAACCTGCCGGACGGTACTCGGGCCGTTTAGCCAGAGGAAGGCGAGGATTTCTAACTCGGAGTCGGTGGGTTTTATTGGGTTTTTTGGCATTGGGTTATTGGCTTGATTCATCTTTGCTGCTGAATAATTGACAGAAGAGCGCCCTTTTCAACTTATTACGAACATCTTCGTAGCAAAGGTGTACGAAATAATTCGTAGATGCAAATTTTAACTACGATTTTTTTCGTAGACAGGCCAAAAAAAATTTCCACAGATTGTGGAAATGGTAAATAATTACGATTTGACCGCTTATAGAAGTGGCTGATCAGCAATAAAGAACTGTCCAATCAAGATTCTTAGGTCAACGCCCGCAATGGCCCGATCAGGTAGGAAAGCACATTGTTGGCCAGAGAGATAAAACTGGCGTTGGCCGGTAAAACGCTGTCGGTGTCGAATGAAAAGACTGACACGAGCGTTTCAGTTATTACTTCGCCGCTGACCGTCACGACGCGTACCACCCAGCGAGCGATATTTTGCGAAAGCGACACAGCGGTGACCTCAGGCTTCAACGAAGTTTCCTCTTCTGCCGACTCGGTGGCGGTTTTCGTTTTGGGTTTCACAACCGTATTTCTGGAGACTAGTTGCAAAGACATTCGTTCCGGTTGACCTTTTACTGTGGCTTTTGCCTGCTTGGCGTTGAGCATTTTCTGCGCCACCAGCATATTGTGCGAGAATCCGGTGGCGTTGGCCTGCCAGCCTATTAGGAGAATCACAATCAAAAGTTTAAGCGCTTTCATAGCTATTCAATTTAAAACGTTGAAGGGAAGTAGTTTTTAACAATGAGACAAATATAGGGATTTATTTAAGTATTATGCAATACATAGTACCTGGTTTGATAAAATATTTTTTCAGAAAGTGATTTTAAGACCCAATAAGCAACGACTTTCAGGCCAAGGTAAACAGGCTTCAAAGTACCTACTGAAATAATGGATGGGAATATCGGCAAAAAGGTTGCAAGCAGCAATGAAATTCGACCAACAGGGGGTTTTGAATAGACGAACCGCCCGTTAACGACGACGAACGGAAGCTCACTCCTGAACCTTTACCGAGAAAAAAGCAGCCGCTGTCCCCGGATCGACTCATCGAAAACGCCCTGCGCGTAAGCCAAGTGGCCCGACACGAAGGTATGCGTGATGCGCGAGTGAAAGGTGGTTCCTTCGAAGGGCGACCAGCCGCATTGGGCGTAGAGGGTGTCGGGTTGCACAGCGGTCGTTTGGTTCAAATCGACCAAAACGAGGTCGGCGTGGTAGCCTTCCCGGATGTAGCCCCGCTCCTCAATTTGGAAGCAGTCGGCCACAGCGTGACTGGTCTTCTCGACTACCCTTTCCAACGAAATCTTGCCTTCTCGTACAAATTCCAGCATCACATTCAACGAATGTTGCACCAGCGGCAAGCCCGAAGGTGCTTGCCAGTAGGGCTGTGCTTTTTCGGCGGCGGTGTGCGGCGCGTGGTCGGTGGCGACCACGTCGATGCGGTCGTCGAGCAGGGCTTGCAGGATTTGCGCCTTGTTCGGCTCGGCCTTGACGGCGGGATTGCACTTGATTTTTGTTCCCCACGCCCGGTAGTCCTCGGCGTCGAACCAGAGGTGGTGGACGCAGGCTTCGGCGGTGATGAGCTTGGGTGTGCCGTCGGCCAACAGAATTTTTCCGTGGGCGCGGTGACCGACGTCGAACAAACCCGTTTCCTCGCCCGTAGAAATGTGCAGGATGTGCAGCCGGGTACCTTTGCGGGTAGCCAACTCCACGGCAAAGCCCGACGATTTCAGACAAGCCTCCTCGTTGCGCACGATGGCGTGAATGTCGTAGGGAACATCGTCGCCGTACTTTTCCTGATAAAATTCCATGCGCTGCCGCACGGTAGGTTCGTCCTCGCAGTGCGTGGCGATCAGGCAAGGGGCATCGGCGAATAGTTTTTCCAGTACCTGGGGCGCGTCCACCAGCATATTGCCCGTGGACGAGCCCATGAAAATCTTGACGCCGCACACGCGCTGCGGGTCGGTGCGCATCACGGCGTCGTAATTGTCGTTGGAGGCCCCCATGTAAAAGGAGTAGTTGGCCAGCGAAGTTTCGGCCGCGATTTTGTACTTGTCTTCCAGCAGTTCCTGCGTGAGGGCGTTAGGGACGGTGTTGGGCATTTCCATGAACGAAGTCGTGCCGCCCGCCACGGCCGCGCGGGCCTCGCTGGCGATAGTCGCCTTATGCGTCAGGCCCGGCTCGCGGAAGTGAACCTGATCGTCGATCAGGCCGGGTAGTAGATGCTGGCCCGCCGCGTCGATGATCCGGTCGGCCTTCTTGTGCTGCAAGTCGCTGCCAATGCGGCTGATGCGGCCGTTTTCGATCAAGACATCGGCCTGCCGAACGGTGCCCTCGTTGACAAGCCGGGTATTGAGCAGAAGTGTGGAGTTCATAGAGATCGGGAGAAGGCCAAAGTGGCCTATTTATTATTAAATAAAGGTTTTTGTAAAAATTGGGTTATTTTTGACAACGATTTTTGTTCAACTTAACCTAACTATACAGTATGAAAGCACTCGGAATCGTCCTTGCCATCATTGGCATCGGCATGTTAATTTTTAACGGATTCAACTACACCAAGAAAGAAAAGGTTGTGGACATTGGTCCCCTGGAAATTAACGCCGATAAACAAAAATCGGTTGGCTGGCCTACCTACGCCGGGGCCGTCGTCCTTATCGCGGGCATCGGCCTGGTGATTTTGGATCGAAAAAAATAAATATCAAAGGAGGAGAGGATAAAGGAACGGGGCCGTAAGTGCACCAGCTTACTTCCATCCTTTCCTCCCTCCTCCTTTTCTCCTCAAGCTTGCGCCAGCGCGAACTCTTTCGCGAAGTAAGTCAAAATTGCCGTGGCACCCGCGCGGCGGATACTCATCAGACTTTCCAGCATGGCGCGTTCGCCGTCGATCCAGCCGTGTTGCGCAGCGGCCTTAATCATAGCGTACTCGCCCGATACGTTGTAAGCCGCTATGGGAATGTCGAAATTATCGTGCAACATCTTGATGATGTCGAGATAAGGCAGGGCAGGCTTCACCATCAGAAAATCCGCGCCTTCGTCGAAATCGAGCTGCGCCTCCACCAGAGCCTCCCGCGCGTTGGCCGGATTCATTTGGTAGGTTTTCTTGTCCCCAAAACGCGGGGCCGAGTCAAGCGCATCGCGAAACGGGCCGTAAAAAGCACTGGCGTACTTGGCTGTGTAAGACATGATACTCACGTTCGTATAGCCTTCAGCGTCGAGTACTCCACGCATATAGCCCACGCGCCCGTCCATCATGTCGCTGGGGCCGAGAATGTCCGCCCCCGACTTCGCCTGCGCCAGGGCCATTTTGCCTAAAATCTCCACCGAAATATCGTTTACGATTTCGCCGTTTTCCACGTAGCCGTCGTGGCCATCGCTGCTGTACGGATCCATCGCAATGTCGGTCATCAGCGTCAGGTCAGGGAATTTGTCCTTTATTTCTTTCAGGGCGTTCAGGTACATCGTTCCCTCGCGGTACGATTCGGTGGCGCGTCTGTCCTTTTTTTCTTCGGGGTAATTGGGAAAAAGGCAAATGGCCTGAATGCCCAAATCCGTCACCTCCCGGATTTCCTCCAACAAAGTATCCAGCGAAAACCGATAAATACCGGGCATGGACTTCACTTCGCTTTTCACGCCCGACCCTTCCATGATAAACAGCGGAAAAATCAGATTCGACAGCGAGAGCGTCGTTTCCTGGGTCATTTCACGGATAGCAGCGGTGCGGCGGTTGCGTCGCGGGCGGCGGGGAAGCGGGGTAGGTGCTGGTAGCTTTGGTGTTGGGGTCAAAGGGTTAAGGGCTAAATACAGGACAAAAAAAATAGGATAGCCTGAAAATGGTAGATTTGAGTTGCGAAACCAACTCTACCCAGACTATCCCGATGCAAAGTAAAGAGAAAGAGGTATTCAATGCCATCAAATGTCACTTTACCTGCGACATACGTCGCGTAAAATTTATCAGTTGTTTGATCGTGAGTCTGTTAAAGCTTAACGACTGCTCGCTCAGCGAGTGGAGCAAGGGCGTCTGCCTGGACATTCTGCTGTCCTCGAAGTACAAGCGCCTGCAACGGCTGCTGTGTGGCTTCCGCTTCGGCCAGCGAGCGTACTTCAAGCTGGTCTGGTCGGCCTACGGACAGGCCGACCAGGTGGTGCTGACACTGGATCGCACGGATTACATCCAGCGCGGGCAGACGGTGCAGATACTGATGCTGGGCATCGCCCACAAGGGTGTGAGCATCCCGTTGCTGTGGCACACGGCCAACCGCGAGGGCAACAGCAGCAAGCAGACGCGGCTGGCCCTTTTGAAGGCCCTTGAACGTTGGGCGGTCGTCAAGCCAGGGCAGAAGGTTTACCTGACGGGCGACCGCGAGTTCATCGGTAAGGAGATGTGGACGGGCTGGTTCACACCCGTCATCCGGGTGCGGGCCAACGCCGCAGTGGTCAATGGCGGCAAGTCCTGCCGGGCCGACAAGGTCTTCGGCGAGAGGAGGTTGAAGGTGCTTCGCAAACCCAGGGTCGTTTACGGGCAGCGAGCCTACCTGACCGGTATGAAGCTGGAGGGCGAGGACTTCCTGATCCTGATGAGCCGTGAGCGCGTGCGAGGCATGGCCGGGATTTACGCCCAGCGGTGGCAGGTCGAGACACTGTTTGGCGCCTTCAAATCCCGTGGCTTCAACCTCGAGAAGTGCCGCGTCAACGATCACCGCCGGATCAGGACGCTGTTGTTTTTGCTGGCCATCGCGCTGGTTTGGGCCATCAGGGCGGGCGAGTGGCTGGTGGCCAACGGCAGAAAAATTCCGATCAAGAAACTCAGGACGGGAAGCCAGCCGCTGAACTCCTTGTTCAGGCACGGTCTCAACCACTTGCAAAACATTGCGCTTAACCATGCTCATTTTCAGAAACTTGATAAACTTTTGTACTGTACTTAGGGGTTAAGGGTTAAAAGGTTAAACGGGATACCTTACGGCAGTTCTTCTACTTATGATTGTGAGTGCTGCTTTCTTTAGTGCCTACGAATTTTTATTGGGTTTTGAATCATGGAAGATAACTTTTGGGCCTAGAGCTCCATCCCCCGTTTCCAGATTATCAAATCCTCAAACGATTGATATTTCCTCTCTTCCAAGATTTATTACATTCAGGTATACCGTAAAGCCCTTAACCTTTTGACCTTTTAACCCTTAGCCAAAGTTCCAATCGCTCTATCCAAATCCAGAATTAAATCTTCCGCATCCTCTATCCCGACACTCAGCCGAATCAGCGTGTCCTTCAATCCCGCCTTCAGGCGCTCCTCTTTGGGAATGCTGGCGTGGGTCATGCTGGCGGGGTGGGTGCAGAGGGATTCGACGCCGCCCAACGATTCGCCGAGCGAGAAAACCTGCAGACTCTCCATCACTTTCACGGCTTCGGCGTAGTCGTCGCCTTTGAGTTCGAAGGATACCATGCCACCGTAATCGCGCATTTGGCGGGTGGCGAGGTCGTGCGTAGCGTGGCTTTTCAGGCCGGGATAAAAGACTTTGCTGACTCTCGGGTCGTTTTCCAGCCACTGGGCTATTTTCGCCGCGTTCTCGCAGTGCCGCTGCATCCTGATGTGCAGCGTTTTCAAGCCACGCAATACCAGGAAACAATCCTGCGGTCCGGGAACGGCACCGCTGGCGTTCTGGATGAAGGCCAACTTTTCGGCCAGTTCGTCGTCGTTCAGCACCAGGGCACCCATCACCGTGTCAGAGTGTCCGCCCAGGTATTTGGTCACGGAGTGCATCACGACATCAGCCCCCATATCCAGCGGATTTTGCAGGTAGGGCGTGGCGAACGTGTTGTCCACGACGGTCATGATATTCTTGTCACGAGCCAATTTGAGCACCGCCTCGATGTCGATTATTTTTAGCAGCGGATTGGTTGGTGTCTCGATCCAAATCATCTTCGTATGCTCCGTCATCGCGTTGCGGACGTTGGCGGCGTCGGTCATATCGACAAACCGGAATTTCAAGCCAAATGGCTCGAAGACCTTCTTCATGATGCGATACGTACCGCCGTACAGGTCGTTGGTGGAAATAATCTCGTCACCGGGACGGAATAGTTTCAAAACCGCATCGGTCGCAGCCAGGCCAGAGGCGTAGCAGACACCATGTTTACCATTTTCCAGCGCGGCCAGGGCATTTTGCAATACCGTTCGTGTAGGATTTTGGGTGCGCGAGTATTCGTAGCCCTTATGCTTGCCCGGACTTTCCTGCACGTAGGTGGAAGTCTGGTAAATGGGCGTCATGATGGCTCCGGTGGTCGGGTCGGGCTCTATCCCGGCGTGAATGGCTTTAGTAGCGAATTTCATTAACTGGGTTTTTGGTTTTCAAGGCACAAAGGGGCGAAGGCACAAAGGGTAGTTTGATCCAGCCATAGAAGGTTCTCAGCTAAACAGCTAAACAAATCAACGTCAATTACACGATTACACGATTCAACAATTCCACAACCTTTACCTTTACGCCAAAACTACGAAAACCCCCTTGGCGAACCCAATTTTTAAGAAATACCCGCTGCCGCTCATAATGACTACCGTGCTGGCGGTGATGCCGCTGGTAACGAGCTCACTACTGACGGCCTGGGCGGTGGGCTACGAGGAACTCTGGTCGGGGCTATCGTCGACGCAGTGGGTTTTTATCACGTTGGGGCTGGCTGTTGCCTCCGCTTTCGCGCTGACGCCCCCCACATTTCTGGCGCTGGTTTATGGTTATTTTCTGGGTTGGGTCGGCTTTCCATTGCTCCTCCTGCTCAACTTTGGCGCAATCGGAATCGTTTTTTTTATGGGCAAAAAAGTCATTCCTGCCAGCTTTTTGCCCCAAATCCAGGCGGCCTACCCGGCGGCGGCTAAACTATTGCTGCGCTTCCACGAGAATCCGGTACGGCTCATTTTCTTCGCCAAGCTCTCGCCCGCCCTGCCCTTTGCCATCACCAACCTGGTATTTACGCTGGCCGGAGCCCGGATTTCGCAGATGCTGCTGGGCGGGGCCTTCGGCATGATTCCGCGCACGCTGCTGGCCCTGTGGATGGGTACGCAGGCGAAGGAAATCAGGTACTTGTTGGAACATCCCAACGAGGGCATGGGTACCAAACTACTCGTGGTGGCCCTAGTGATTCTCTCTACCGCCGGTATTTTGTGGTTTTTCAAAAGGAGGTGATCTTTTCAAAAAGCCGCCCACCCGCTCCACCAACCCCCCGTGTCCGCTTTCCATAATCACAAAACGATCGGTAGGCAAGCGTTTTGACAGCACTTTCATCTTGGCAGGTGTGATGACCGGATCGTATTTCCCGACAAAAAGCCAGACGTCCACATCCTTCTTTTTCAATAGTTCATGCAGCCGGGAGGTGGAAAAAGACAGCTCGCGCAGACTCACCCAGGAGCGATAAATCTGCTGTCGCTGCTGCGGGGTGCCCATCGCGTAGTGGACAAAACTCACCATTTTTTTTGGCAAGAGTTTGGCGCGGTGGGCAAAATCAGCCACGGCGAACAGCGGCTTAGGGTCGTTGCTGAGCCGACGGTACAGGCGGCGGGTGGGCGGAAAACGGGTAGCCAGGCCAAAAAGCGGATGATCCACCACCCCATCGGGCGCGATCAGGATCAGGCGGTTCAGCCGGTCGGGCAAGGCCTCCGCCGTGGCCAGGGCGTGCCGCCCGCCCAGGCTGAAACCCACGATGTCGAAACGGGTGATATTTTTTTTCTGCGTGAAATCCTGAATTAGGGCTGCCCAAGATTCTTTGGTCAGCACGTCGCCATCGGAGAAATCGTCGGTTCCGCTCACGCCTTTGCTTTTTCCGTGGTGAAAAAGATCGAAGGCGTAGATTGTATAGTAATTGCCCAGGTACCGCGCAAAAGGCTCGTAACAGCGGTGGCCCGTCTGTCCCACCCCGTGGAAGGCCAACAGCGCGTTCGGCCCGTGGCCGAGGATATCGTAGTGCAAATTCATGAATTTCTTCTTTCTGCCGCCAGTTTTACCACCGCCGCCACGCGCTCAGGGTCGGTGTAAAGGACCCTACGCTCATCGGGAGTTTCGCCTGCCATCGAAATATCGGCCGGAAAGTACGTCTGCCGACCGGGCCGAAATGCCTTGCCCGTGAGGTGGAGCGCGTCCACCCCCGTGGCGGTCAGTTCCGGCGCGTTGGTTGCCGATACGCCGCCCCCCGCCATGATCTCGATTCGACCTCTGGCCTGCTTTACCAGCTCTGCCAGCAGCGCGGTGGCTTGCGGGGCGGCGGGTTTCTGACCGGAAGTCAGGATGCGCTCGCAACCCGTTTCAATAATGGCTTCCAGGGCGGCGAGCGGGTCGGGCGTCAAGTCGAAGGCACGGTGGAAAGTGACGCCGAGCGGCTGCGCGTGTTGCACGAGCGCGCGCGTGCTGGGCACATCCACTTCGCCGTTGGGTAGCAGCACCCCCAGTACCACGCCGTCGGCTCCCAGGGATTTGGCGATGTCGATGTCGCGGCGCATAACGTCTGTTTCCGATTTTTCGTAAACGAAATCACCTCCCCTGGGGCGAATCATGACGTACAAGTCGATTTCAAGCGCTTCGCGTGCCGTTGCGATCAGGCCCGCGCTGGGGGTGGTGCCGCCTTCGCCGAAGCCACCGCAGAGTTCCACGCGAGCGGCTCCGGCTTGTTGGGCGTTTTGGCAGGATTCGAGGGAATAGGCGCAAATTTCGACTTTCATCATAATTCTCTTGCTTGCCTGCTGTTTTTGGGGTGGAAATATTAGGCTTGCCTAGGGCGCTTCTGTATTCGCCGTTTGTTTGCTTTACCACGGATTTTACTCCGTATCTGCAAGAGCGGCCGTGCCCGTAGCACTATTTTCGGTTAGCAATCTGCTGGTATAAAGGTTTTTAGCTTTGCATAAAAAATAAATCAACACAAACAAGAATTATTTCTAAAAAAACCTGTTAAAAATTACCGGAAGATGCAGAATTTCATACTTTTGCACTCCAAAAATTGAATTGAACACTAAATTTGACATTGACACTATGTACTGGACACTAGAACTTGCATCGTATTTGGAAGATGCGCCCTGGCCAGCTACCAAGGATGAACTCATCGACTTCGCCATTCGTACCGGAGCACCCCTGGAGGTCGTCGAGAACTTACAGGAACTCGAGGACGACGGACAGCCCTACGAAAGCATCGAAGAGATTTGGCCCGACTACCCCACCAAGGAAGACTTCTTCTTCAACGAAGACGAATATTGAGGGAGCAGCCGGCTATTGGCGGTCGGCTATTGGCTTTGTTTCTCCCGCAGGCTGATCGTCTTCCCGATTCATATCTTATGTAAAAAAAAGGCGCTCGCAAGCGTCTTTTTTATTTTACCTCCTCCGCCTTTTTAGCCTTGTTCATGGCTTTTGATTCATATTTTTTGGGGGCGTAGAGGAAACCGAATGCCTCGGCCCCTTCCCGCTCGTGCACTTTGTGGTGGACATAGTGCGCCTTCATGATGCGCTTCATGTATTTGCTGCGGGGCTGGTACTTGGTTTTGATGCGGCGGTGAACAATCACGTCGTGAAAAACGAAATAAGCTACGCCGTAGAGCGAAATACCGAAGCCGATCCACATCAGAAAACGCAGCGACGCCACCTCCGCGCCCAGCACGATGAGCGCCGTGGCCGTGATGCCGAAAATGATGCCGAACCAGTCGTTGCGCTCCCACCAGTGCTTGTGCGGAGCGTGGTGCGATTCGTGCCAACCCCACATGAGGCCGTGCATAATGTACTTGTGGGTGAACCAGGCGAAGCCTTCCATGAAGACGAAGGTGGCCAGCATCAGAACTATATTGAGAAACAAATTCATGGGTCGTAACCAGGAAACTGAGAACTACGGCGTTACCTTTTCAGGGAACGGGATTTCCCCGAAAAACATTTTAAGAGGAAAAAATGTTGAGAAAAAATTACGGAAGCGCGTTTTTTTAAAGCACAAAAGTACCTACTTTTAGAAAACCGATCTTCCATCCAATTCCCACGCACGATGGACCTACGAACACTCCGGGATTTAGTCCGGCAGGGGGAAGGCGACTACCTGGAATTCAAGCTAAAATCCAGTCACCCCGAAAAAATTGTCCGGGAAGTGGTGGCCTTCGCCAATTCCGGCGGCGGCAAACTGCTCGTCGGCATCGGCGACGACAAAAGCATCAAGGGCCTCAAGTACGCCGACGAGGACGAATACATCCTCGAACGGGCCATCCAGAAGCTCTGCACGCCCCCAATCCCCTACCACATCGAGCGGGTACCGCTCACCGATGAGCGCGATGTACTCGTGTTCCATATCCACCGCAGCCCCGACAAACCCCACGGCGTATTGGATGAGCTGGGCAAAAAGAAGACCTACGTGCGGGTGAAGGATCGCTCGGTTCAGGCCAGCCGCGAGATGCGCGAAATTATGAAGCGCGCCCGTAAACAGCGCGATGTCCGCTTCAACTACGGCGAAAAGGAAAAAAAGCTGATGCAATTGCTGGACACCCAGCAGAGCGTTACCGTCGACTCGTTCGCTACCTCGGTGGGCATCACCCGCAACATGGCTTCCCGCACACTGATTCTGCTGGTACTGGCCAATGTGCTTGAAGTGCATCCCGGCGAGGTGAGGGATCAGTTTACGATGGCGATGCTGTGATCATTCTTTCACTAATCTGCAAAAAGAAAAACCTGGTCATTGCTGACCAGGTTTTGTCGGGATGACAGGATTTGAACCTGCGACCCCACGCCCCCCAGGCGTGTGCGCTACCGGGCTGCGCCACATCCCGATGATGTGTGTTAGGGCAAAAGTAAGGAGAAAAAAGCTTTTGGTCAAGCGTTCTGCATTTAAAAATAAAACGCCTGACAAATAATTCGAAGCGGTGATCCATCCATATCCGATCTATTGCGAACACGGTTTGGTCTCTATATTCGTAATATGCTGAAAAATTATTCCCAGCATAAAAAATTAACGAATTTAGAATCAGTAAACTATGCTGTATGATTGACTCAGCGTATTTCACGTTTTTTTTATTTGTTTTGTAGCCACATACTACGGCGCCGAAGGTTTCCCTCTCTTACTTTTCCTGTGTATACATGCTCCCCTCGAAAACCAGCATACACCCTTATCTGTTCCTGATTCTCAACCTGGTTCCAATCATCGTATTTTTTCTCTATATCAAAGCGTACGCGGTGAACGTCCCTTACATGGACGATATGGAATTCATTGGTGTCATCAATGAATTGAAAGAGGATTCTGCCCGATTCCCTTTGCTCTTGGTAAGACAACAAAATGATCATCGCAGTGCGGTACCTCGCCTGGGAGTACTAATGGCCTATTGGATCAATGGCACACTTAATTTCAGGGTTGCTATTCTCCTGGGTTACTTAAATTTACTATTGCTCGGGTGGTCCTTTTTTCTGGTTTATAAATCAAGCCTCAAAAAGAGTCTGTGGTTTCTTCCCGTGTCTATACTGCTTTTCTCACCTCTGATATACCAGGATCATCTGTGGACTATCACCGCTTATCAGCACACACTATCCATCGCCTTCTCGCTGTTGGCTCTGCTATTCATCCAAGAAAAGAAGACCAGCATTTGGTATTACGCTATCCCGTTATCTGTAGCGGCTACGTTAACCAATCTCGACGGGGTCAGTCTCTTAGCGGTAGTTCTTTTCTGGCTAGCGACTCAGAAACGTTGGAGGCACTTCTTCATTTACTTTTTGTTCGCTCTCCTTTATCTCTTAGTTTATTTTTATGACTTCAAGTTTTCGGTAGCTTCTAAGTTTCCTTCTTCTCTGGATGGACTTTCCCTGACGATTCAGAGTTTCATAGCTCTGACGGGTTCTATCGCCAGAGTAGCATCAGACACGTATAATATCATTTTTTCGCTTGTCGTCGGCACTATCATTTTGACCACCTACTTGTTATTGAAAATCGTTCCGCCGTTATGTGGTTCCCGACAGGACAAACAAGAAAAGCAAATGTTTCATTTTGGCCTTGTGGAGATATGTTTTATGAAGCTGCTGGTCAGCGTGGCTATCATTTCGATCGGACGGTCGGCGGGTGGAATCGAGGAGATGATGGCGACTCGGTTTCAGATTTACTCCGTGTCTGTGCTCATCATGTTTTATTTATTTATCTCCGAAAAAATAGCGGGCAGATCGCTCACCGTTGCGGGTTGCTTTTTCCTCCTATTGACCATAGCACTCAGCGTCGCGAGTTATGTGAAATATGATGCGGCCGTGAAATATTTTGCCTCCTGCTTGAAAGCCGATACCTACAATTATCCTGCAAAGGGCGTTTTTCTACACCAGTATTTCAATCTGCCTGATCCCGAACCTACATTTTATCGGAATTATGCCTTCCCCGTTTTCTTTGACGATGATACTATCAGGAATTGGCAAAAGGGCAGTGCCAGCCATAGCGGCACAACTGACCTGAAAGTGGTCGATGTAAAAAATGAGGGGGCTTATGGCCACTACCTCAACTCCCTACTCGAGTTCAGCGTAGAAGCAAGCGGATTTGAACCACATACCTCGGAAGTCTATCTTTCTATATTTCAAATAGACAATAAAAGAGCTCCTTACCTCGTGGCATTGTCTAAAAATAATGGAAGCTTGTACCAGCGCTTGAAAGGTGATAATTCACTTAACCAATGGCGTGGTAATATTCCTAATAAACTACCGCCAGGCACCTATCGGGCCAGCCTTTGCTGGATAGAGTACGGAAAACCCAAATCTATCGCCCTTTCCAATAGACTCGCATTATGACATTACTCAAGTAAAACTTCTCAACGCTTGGGCAGAATGCTTTTAACGAGTTGTTTAAAATTCTTATACTGTTCGGGAATCACGTATCTGATCGTTCTTAGCGCGGAGAGAATACGGGTACGCGAGTCGAGCGCAGCATCTGTGGCAAAATGCTCCTTCAAATACGCCAATGCATTACTCTCGCTAATAAAGTGATTCTCTCTGTCTGATTAAGCCCCAATCCCTTGGCCAGCCGGGTTGAACTGGGAATGAGTAGCGTAGTCTTCCAGGACAAAGTGCTTGAACTGATAGCCCCTATTGACCATTTGGTAGAACCAGCCTGTACCGAGGTCAGCGGTATACCCCCAGTTGCCCCCAAAGCAGACGCTATCACCAAACGGAACGGTAGTATTCCGGTAGGTTTCCAAGTCGATCATACAGGCATATTCGTTCAGCCGACACTCAGGAAGGGGATGTGTGCTACCGGGCTATGCCACATCCCGATGAGGTGTTGGGAGGAGAAAATGTTATTGGCGCAACGATCGCTCGTACTTTTTCTGTGTGAGAAGAAGACTTTCACAATTTTTCGGCAATCGCATTGTAGATAGCACGCATTCCTTTATCACTTGGATGCTTGGCCACTCCTGCATTCTTAAACAGCCCCTCTGCAGTGTAAGACTTGTCGTAAAAAAAACCACCAATATCCACCAACACATAGCCGTTCTCTTTGGCAACTGTCTTGATCACATTAATAGCCTCATATTTATCGGGCCAGAAACTGGTTGTGCAAATTATCTTCGCAGCGGCATTTTTGGACGATAGCTTCTTGATCAACTTGTTATATTTATCTTTAAATACTATCTCACTGGTCACATTTGCATTCTCTCCTATGCGCATGATTATTAAATCAGGCTTAAAGTCCGCACTCTCACTAGCCTGGTCAAAGTCATAAGTAGGGAAAGTGCGTTCAAACGGCACACCGTACATTACTTTCATCTCAGTGGAAGGATTTCTGCTTTTCAAATCTTTGGTAAGTAGATGCACATAATCACTGTCAGCTTGGGAGGCGGCCATCCCCCAACTGCCAGTCCAGCCGATCTCGGGAGCGGGTCCATGACCAGTAATGCTATTACCTACAATAAGAACTCGATCATAATAAAGCAGAAAACTTCTTTGAGCCACTTTTGAAACCTTATCCAGCTGGCGGATACGAGCTGATATCTCACCTGACTTACAGAGAAAGACCGAGTCACCTTGAATCCAGTTTTTGCCGTTATTCCAGGAGTATTCGTAAATAGCTTGTGGTGGTAAGGAATCAGTCTTTAACAACACCGAGGTGCCGTAGGGCTGCCGTCCCTTTTCGATCGAAAAAGTAGGTATTGGCAAGATCTCCACCGTTTGCATTTGAGATTCTGGCAAATCAGGTTTTGGCTTGGCAGGATCTTCTATTTTTATGTCTGATCCACATATACATTTTTCGAGTGAATCAGTAGCCGTCAGGGGCAAAATGGGCATCTGGCGGACGTACTCACCAGTACACGCAACTGTCGCGAATAGGATAAGGGTAAACAAGAACCCGGCAAAAATTTGGCCGATCGAATAGTTCATGTGATTAATTTTTTATACTTTAAGCAAGGTTTTTCAATGAAACTCCAGGAAAGCCAGGCAAATGGCAGCGTAAAGAGAAAGGATAGAAAAATGATTTCTTCAATAGGGGCCGTCTCCCCAATCTTTTCTACAACGATTCTTTGAATTGGAAAAGCATAGATATACAACCCGTAAGACAGGTCTCCATATCGGCCAAATTGGTTGAGCGGGCCGCTCAGAAAAGACAAATATAGCACCAAATAGGGAACAGCCAGGTATCTCGCCCAAACTACACATGTGAGAGGTACTGCTATCAGCGATTCTGCCAAAAGGTAGCTACCCATCCAAATAAGGAAAAAGGTGAGAGCTATGTACCCTTTGTAAAGGATGTAGTCTTTGAAATGGTAGGCAGCACTGCCCGCTACAAAATACATGCCAAAATCAATCAGATTAAATAATTTCAAATGAAAAAAAGGTAGTCGATAAGTAGAAGCGGAGAGCACGGGGTACCACAGGAGGAAGCTCGCCCAAACAGCCAGAAAAGCTCCTAAGATAACTTTGCCCCGTATTCGTGCAGCAATAACCAACGAGACAGCCAATAAAGCAAAGTAGCAACTGAATTCGTAAGCAAGCGTCCAAAGTGAGCCATTCACAGAGCGGTTAGTGGCCTGTTCAAAAACGCCGGGCAGTGTGTCGGGGTAAGGTGGATACAGCTTTATAACTGTAAGATATTTGTAAGTATCTTTTGCTGTAAAATACTTGTTCAGAGGCAGATCCGTTAGTATTGGCCCGACAAAAAACACTGTCAATAAAGCTGCTACGATAAGTCCGGGGAAAATACGTAGGCATCTTTTCCATACATAGTTGGAAACCGATGGGCTTCTAGCTAGGCTTTGCGCAATCAGAAAGCCACTGATAACAAAAAAAATAGCTACTCCCATATGAGCCGTCGGGAATAATCCCCTCGTCCATAGCTGAATATGGTCAAAAGTACCCCGGCCTGAAAGCGGATAAGCATGACCGTAAATAACTAAAGAGGCACCTAAGAAGCGTAAAAAATCAAAATTGTTGGAACGGTGGCTTATGGCCTGGCCTTGGCTTTCTAAAAAAGGCTTACTCTCGTTCCCGCTTTTTTTTAGCATGGTAATTGCTCAAGTGTTGGGAGCAAATATTGATTGCTCATAATCACATATATTTGACTTTCTGTTTTCTGCGATAACTAATGCTCCATCCCTATTAAGAAACCTTCCGCTGAATTCACACGTATCTCTATTGTTTACGTGACGGAAGTCAATCAACCTTAAAAAGTGAAGCCCATCAATACCGATAAAGAACTTCTACCATTAGACCACATGCGATTGAACCTATTGACCAGAGGGAAGGAGTTTCTTCTTCTAGGCCTCTTATTGACCTTGTTTTCTTGCGCTGTCTACGGGCAAAGTTATCACAAAGTATTATTTGTTGGAAATAGCATTACGGCACACGGCGCAGCACCGAATATCGGCTGGAATGGATCATGGGGAATGGCTGCCAGTCGTCCCGAGAATGATTACCTCCATCGTGTTATGGCCAACATTCAAACAAGAACTCCGGATGCTTCGCATTTATTACTGTGGGGTACGCCTTTTGAGCAAGATTGGAATAAGTACGACTACAGCGTACTTGCCGATTATAAAAAATACGAGGCTGATCTTATTATTCTGAGAATTGGAGAAAATGTAGATGATTCGAAAGTAGAATCTGGAAAACTTCGTGAAAGCTACCTGAGGCTAATTGATGGCATTGCTGCCCCCAACTCAAAAATCATTTTAACAAATAGCTTCTGGAAGAACCGTGACCGGTTCAACGCGGTCATACGAAGCATTGCTGTTGAAAGGAATCTCCCCTTGGTCAATCTAACAGATTTGTCGGATGATCCAAGCAACATGGCTTACGGGTTATTCGACAATCCAGGAGTGGCTGCCCATCCAGGTGATAAAGGTATGGCTGCCATTGCCGATAGAATACTCAGTACCTCATATGGTACTTCTTCATTGTCCCCCCGCCCTTCTTCTCGTTACCTCAGCCTTTCTATCATGAACGTGGAAGACGGTGACTATTACTTACCCATTATGGAAAGAGCAGCAGCGGCGGGTGTGAACTCTTTCATTCTCAACGTCAACTGGGATCACATTTATCGGCAGCGAGGATCCTCGGCTGACTGGAGTCAAGTGGATAAGGAAGCGGAGCTAGCCCAACGGCTGGGCTGCAAAATCATGCTCCGGGTGTGGGTAGCGCGGCATGGCGATGGGAATGATGGCTGGTGGCCTGAGAACATGCGACCTATTTCGGGGGATGGTGTGCGGCATACTCATCTCAATGGATTCAGTCTCTCAGCCGAGGAGGCGGTCGAAGAGGCCAACAGCTTCGTTCGCGAAACGATGGAACACTTCCGCCCACGTCAGCAGGCAGGTCAAGTTGCTCTGGTTGGAGTGGTGTTCAACAATGCGTCTGAGGTTGGGTATAGCGTAGATGCTTTCAATCCGACCAAACAGAAGAATGAATTGCAACTTTTTGATTATTCCTACTACTCCAAAAAGGCTTTTCAGCAGTGGCTCGAAACACGTTACAAAACGCTCGCAAATTTGAATGAAGCGTGGAGTGCTGATTATTCTCGTTTTCAGGATGTCAATCCTCCTTACATTAAAGGCGATGTTTGGAGCGGAAACTATGGCAAAGCTGGCCAAGACTGGTACTTGTTCCGGCATTTTGCTCTAAAAAAAGTAATCGATAAGTTCAGAAGTACGGTAAACCAAGCAGATCCTGGCTACAAATACTATTTAGACATGGGTAGTGTGTATGATGGTCTGAGCGGACTACGAGCGACACTAGGCTTTAAAAATCTGGCTGAGAATACTAATGCACTAAAAATAAATGACGCGCCTAGTTATCCACATCGCTTTGCTATGGATCTGGTACGATCTAACCTTCCGGGTAAAATTATAGGAAACGAATTTGAGTACACATCGGCCGAGACCGCTCCCCAATGGCGCGATCAGATCAACGAATCGTTTGAACATGGAGCCGACTGGATCAACATTTTTGGATTCGATCTCAGCGATCGTTTTGCGTTGGTCAAACCCCTCATCAAAGAAACCGCCGCCAAGTGGCTCGATAAACCCGTTCCCGCTATCCAGACTACCCAAACGGTCACCTACACCCTTTCGGAAGCGATCCGGCAGGGAACGAATGCCGTGCAAGGGAGATGGCGCACCGAATACAACAAGTCGAAGAAACCCATCGAGGTGCTGCTGACTGAGGACTTGCTTGGGGACAAGCCCGGCGAAAATCAACCGCCCAAAGTCGGTCAGCCTATTGCCGACCAGCAGGGGAAAGTCGGGCAAACTTTTGGCTATGAGATACCCGCCAATACCTTCACCGACGCCGACGGCTCCATCGTCGGCCTTACAGCCGCAGGCCTGCCTGCCGGTATTGTACTGACCGGATGGAAGTTGGCTGGCACCCCCACAACCATCGGATCATACACCGTGACGGTGAAGGCCCGCGACGACAGGGGGGCCGAAGTCTCCACGCAGTTCAAGTTCACGGTCGCGCCCAAAGAAGGCGGCGCGAACCAACCTCCCGTCGTCAGCCAGCCTATCCCCGACCAGCTTGGAAAAGTGGGGCAGACTTACGACTACGAAATCTCCCTAAAAACCTTCACGGATCCCGACGGCACGATCGCCAGCGTCACGTTCAAGGGCTTGCCCGATGGCATCGTGACCGACAACCGTGCACTGTCTGGTAATCCGACCACCAATGGCACTTTCAACGTGACCGTCACGGCGCGCGATGATAAGGGAGCCGAAGTCTCCACGCAGTTCAAGTTTACGGTCGCGCCCAAAGAAGGCAGCGCCAATCAGCCACCTGTGGTTAGCCAAACCATCCCCGACCAGCGAGGCGTTGTGGGTCAGGCATTCGACTACGAAATCCCCAAGGCAACCTTCACGGACACAGACGGCACGATCGCCGATATTTCGGCTCAGGGCTTGCCTGCGGGCATCATGCTGGTCGGTTGGAAACTGACGGGCAGTCCATCGGCCAGTGGCACCTTTACCGTGGCCCTCAGGGCGCAGGACAACCAAGGGGCCGGGGTCACCACGCAATTCAAAATTATGGTGGCTCCCGCGCCGACCAGCAATGTATTCAGCCTGTTTCAGGCTGGTAATTTCCTTACCCGGCGCTTCCTGCACTACATCACGGACGGCGATACGCTGCGAGGCGACGACGCCAAAACGATCGTGAACATCCTGGTGTCGCCCAAAACCGGAGCAGTAGGGAGTTACAGGTTTAAAATGGAGGGCCCTTATTCAGTGGGCAGTACCGACAACAAGGCCCCTTATGGCGTATTTGGCGACAACGGAGGCGTTATTTTTGCGGCGGGTAGGTATACCCTGAACGTAAAATCTTACGAAAGTGCCGACCTCGAAGGCACCCAACTGAGTGATGAGACGATTCACTTTGTGGTAGTGGACGATGAGGAGAACCGCAATCTTTCGCCGGTACTCGTCAAGCCGCCCGTGGAGTTATTTGCCAAGGTCGGCACGTCTTTTGCCCGCCGTCTGCCGGACAGTACCTTCGTAGATCCTGATGGCGTAATCACTTCATTCGTGATAACCGACCTGCCGGACGGCTTGAAAGGCGACGGAACTCTCATTACGGGTACGCCTACCAAGAAGGGCGTGTTTAATCCCATCGTTCGGGTGACGGACAACGGCGGCGGTGCGGCGGAAACTACTTTCAAATTCACTATTTCGGCCGATAACCTGCCGCCCATTGTCAGCGGCAAGATTGCCGACCAAACGATTCCGATCAATCAACCTTTCAGCTATACCATTCCGGAGGACGTTTTCACCGATCCCGACGGAACCATCGCCTCGGTCACCATCCTGGGCTTGCCGGAGGGAATGAAGGCCAGCGGCCGAACGCTATCGGGTACGCCCACCAAAGCGGGCAAGTACCAACTGGTAGCAACCGCCCGAGACAATGCCGATGCCACCGCGCAGCTTACCTTTAGCCTGACCGTCGTGTCGGAGAATCTTCCGCCGCAGGTGGTTAAGGCTATCCCCGACCAGGTGGCCGACAGCAACGCCGTATACAGCTACGTGATTCCGGCGGGGACTTTTACAGATTTGGACGGCAAGATAGCCCGTCTGGAAATATCGAATCTGCCGCCCCAACTGGTGGCCAAGGGCGACACCATAAGCGGGCGCCTGACCCAACCAGGCGAGTTCGGCATCACAGTGCGGGCCTTCGACGACCGGGAAGCTTCCGTTCAGCTTACTTTCCGGCTCACGGTGCGGGGCAATCTTCCGCCGCAGGTGACCAAGGCTATTCCCGACCAGGTAGCCGACAGCAACGCCGTATACAACTATGTGATTCCGGCGGGGACGTTTGTCGATCCGGACGGCAAGATCGTACGGTTCGAGTTTTTGGGCCTGCCCGGCGGGTTGAATTACCGGAACGACACGATCCGCGACCGGCCATTCCAAGTGGGGGTATTCGATGTGCAGGTGCGAGCCTTCGATGACCGAGGGGCTTCCGTCAAAACCAATTTCACGTTCACGGTGCGGGGCGTCAACGCGCCGCCCGTAGCGCAGCCAATTCCTGACGTGGTGGCCATTATGGGCCAGATTTTCCGGTTCGACGTTAAGCAGTACTTTAAGGATACCGACGGCACGATCGCGTCGATCAGCTACGCGTCGGCTCTTCCGCCCGGCGTTACGGCCAACGGTTCCCTGCTGGCGGGCAACCCCACTGCTGTGGGCGAATATCCAATGAAAGTAGAGGCCAAGGACAACAAAGGCGCTTCGATTATCGTGGAGTTCATGATACGGGTAGAGCGGGCTGAGCTTCGCGTCGTAATGTACCAACCTGGACTTGAACCCAAAAAGGTCAGAGAAATAGCCAACGCCGACATTATTCCCCTCGGCGCGTTACCTGCCGACGTCGACCTTTACGTGGAGAGCAACGCCGACTTAAGTTCGATGACCTTTGAACTAACTGGGCCTACCAGCCGGAAATACACCGACGAGGCTGCGCCTTTTGGCCTTTACGATGATGCGGTTGGCTTCAAACCCAAAGTGGGTACTTACAAGTTGAAGGTGACTGCCTACCGCAACAACACGCTGGTGACCAGCCGTTCTATTCAGTTCGACATCATCAAGGCCAACAATGCGCCGGTACGATTAGGCGTGGAAGAGGAAGCGATTTTCCCAACGACAGAATTGTGGAAAGCTTATCCTAATCCATTCGTCGATGTTGTAAAAGTACAAATGGATGAGCGCGCCGCCGCCCCCAAAGCAGTGGAAATACTGACGGTGGAAGGCCGATCTACGAGACTAAACCGCTCGAAATGGCGGGTAGAAAGCTCGGTGCTGAAAGTAGATTTGTCAGAGCACACGGGACGAAGAGGCATCTATCTGTTGCGTATCACCGGACAGGACGGCCAGTCACATACCATGCGAATAATGAAGTCATCAGAAAAATAAGCAAGCCATGCGATAGAACACTTTGCCGGGTCTGGTCGTTGTGAAAAGAAAATCACAAAGCAACGCTCATGACACTTTCCATTCATAAATCACTCGCCTGGTCGGTTTTATTTCTCTTTATCGCTTGCGGAAATGGCAAAAATGATGACAACGGCAATCCCGTAACGCCCGCCCCCGGTGCCCAAAGCTATCAGGTAACAGAGGCATTCCCGGATTTAAAGTTCGATGATCCCGTAGAGCTGGTAAACGCCGCAGACGGCAGCAACCGCCTGTTCGTGGTAGAGCAAAAGGGCTCGATTCGCTATTTCGATGCGACGAAGAAGCCCTCTTCGGCTACGCTCTTTCTGGATATAAAAAATAAAGTGAAAAGTGGCGGTGAGATGGGCCTACTGGGTCTGGCTTTTCATCCCAATTTCAAATCCAACGGCTTTATTTATGTCAACTACACCCGCGACAATCCCCGCGAGTCGGTAGTGGCCCGCTATAAGGTGAGCAATCCCGCTACGGGGGCCGCCGACCCCGGCAGCGAGACCATTCTGTTGACCTACGCTCAACCCTATTCCAACCACAACGGCGGGGCGGTACATTTTGGGCCGGATGGGTATCTCTACGTTTCGACGGGAGACGGCGGCAGTGGCGGTGACCCCAAGAATAATGCTCAGGACAAAACGAACCTGCTGGGCAAGATCCTGCGGCTCGACGTAAACTCCACCGATTTGGGTAGTTACGGCATCCCGTCCGACAATCCGTTTATTGGTAGTAATGACGGCACCCGGAAAGAGATCTATGCGTATGGATTGCGCAACCCATGGCGTATGAGCTTCGATTCGGCCACTAAGAAGCTATGGACGGGGGATGTAGGTCAAAACCAGATCGAGGAAATCGACATTATTGAGAATGGCGGCAACTACGGCTGGCGGCTAAAAGAAGCCAAGGAGTGCTTCAATCCCAAAAACAACTGCCAACAACCCGGATTGATCGAACCCGTCTGGGACTACACCCACGGCAACGGCGATATCTCCATCACGGGCGGCTACGTGTATCGCGGCCAAAAGCTGCCCGGCTTGGCTGGGAAATACGTGTACGGCGACTACGCCAGCGGTCGGATTTGGGCGCTGGAAGTGCCCGCCAACGGAACGGCTAAGAACGACCTGGTGGTCGACAAGTCTGCGTCGATATCTGCCTTCGGGGTGGATGAGCAGAAAGAACTGTATTTTCTGGATTACAGTGGCGGTAGAATTTTGACAATTGCCACTAAGTAGTCGCCTCCTCCTACTGCGAATCGGATAACTTTTTGATCGGCGTCAGCAACACTTTCTTGAACTCCACTTCCGAACCTTCCGACTGCAGGGCGATATGGCCGCTGCTGGCCGTGGCGTCGTAGCCGTAATTGACAAATTCGCCGTTCATCCAGACTTTTATGGAATTATTCAGGCACTCGATCGTGAGCTTGTTCCATTCGCCCACGGGCTTTTCCGAGCCGTCGGTCAGGTTGGGAATGCGGCGTAGTTTGTCGCCGTTGACGCCCCATTTCTCCTTTGGCCCCCGCCGTTTTTCCATATCCGGCACCACGATATCTTCCTGAATACACCAAAAATCGCCGCCATTGGTGTGCATCATCTGCACTTCGATGGACTTGGGGAACATCTCGTACAACGCGCGCGGCGTCGAAACGAATACCAGCGCTCCGCAGTTGCCGGGATTGCCAGCAAAACGGTACTCCAGTTCCAGCCGGAAGTTCTTATAGGTGCCATTGGTGATTAGGTGGCCACCGGGCGTTCCCAGGCTCACCAGCATTTTTTCGCGCACCACAAAAGGCATAATCGCGTTGCTGTTGGTATCCATCGCGGGGATGTCGGCGTGCCAGCCACTGAGGTTTTTACCGTTGAAAAGACTACGCGATTGTGCCTGGGCAGAAGAGGCTGCCGACAGAAATGCAACAACCAGCCAGATTATAGGAGGAATACGTTTTCCCATAGGTTCTTAATTCTACGATTTATTTAGGGAAGCACACGCTCAGTTGTCATCTACTTTAAATAGTTAGAGAAACAAACCCTACGCGGCGTGAGCAGCTTCGCTTAGCGATCCCATTTTCTCCCTGTACTTATTTTCTAGACAAGATTAAACTCTTTCGTAGCGCTGCCTTCTAACCCGCATACTTTTCAAAAACTTTGAGAAGGTAGTATTTTTCACTAGCTCAATCTGTTTTTTATAAAAAATAGAGGGCCAAAACTGAAAAAACCATGAAAAAGCTAATTGGAATTACCTTGATTACCAGCATTTTGTTTTCTTGTAACGGCAAAGACGACACGTATCCTACAAATCATGAATTACGGGCAGAACTTACGCAAGCTAAGCACGAAACCGAAATCCTGAAATTGCAACACGAGTTGGATCTGGCGAAAGCCAACCGGGTCAACGCTATTCCCGGCGTAATGGATGCCACCGAAAACAGCAATTACCGCTATGCCTACTTAGGCACACCCCTACCCGCCGACTCGCGCCGCACCCAGCCCGTCGATAACGCGTGGACGGATCACGAGACGAGCACCACGGAGGCTTCCAAAACGGAGAAGACGACGCCCGCTGCTGAAACCAAATCCGCCGGATCGCCGGCCGCCGGATCGCCGACCGCCGGATCGCCGACCGCCGGATCGCCGACCGCCGGAGAAGCGAAGAAGAAAAAGGGCATGAGTACGCCCGTGAAAGGCGCGTTGATCGGGGCAGGCGTGGGAGCCGCCACGGGTGCCGTTGTCGCTAAAAACAACCGCGTGAAGGGGGCTGTCATCGGCGCGGTGGTTGGGGCGGGTGCCGGGGCCGGAACGGGCGTAATCATCGACAAAAGAAAAGAGAAGAAGGCCGAAAGCACGCCTTATTTCGCCTCCAATACTTTTTTGAAGTAAGTCGAATATTCATATAAAGAAGCGCGGCGCAGCAGAATTCCCTGTTGTGTCGCACTTCTTTTTTACAAAAACTCAATCCTTCAACCGTACATCGCCGTAGTGCGACACGACTTTGATGACCGTGCCGTGGCCCGTACCAACGGTACCGGAGTACTGCTTGGTCTGGCGGTAGGTGTTGGTCTTGGCGGGTTGGTTGGTGTAGATTACCTTAGCGTCGTCTGGCAAATGAAAACTGCCGTTAGTCACCGTCACGTCGAACTGATTGGACTCGGCGGGCAGCACCACCGAGGAGTAAGATGCCTGAATGTTCACATTACCGGCGGAAGCCGGTAGCCTGCCGACGCGAAAATTGCCCGAATAGCTGAGATTTACCTTGCAGGATTCCTGAACGTTGCCGATGGCCGTCGATTCCGAATAATCGATGTCAGCTTCCAGGTTCTTTACCTCCCCGATTTTCAACTTGCCGCCCTTGTAATCCAGCACAAGGGCCCGTACTTGATCCAAATCGAGATTACTGTACTTCATTTCCAGCTTGCCGCCGCCCATGCGGCCAATTTTGGCCGTGCCGTACAGCACCTCGATCAGGTTGCTGGCATTCTCCAGATCATCCGCCGAAAAGTGGCCATTGCGGGAATGCACCTGCAGCGGGGCTGTAAAGGCAGGAATGTCGGTATTGCCAAATTTATTTTTGACGATCAGTGCGTTGTATTTGGGCATATTGATCGTGTAGTCGATTTGGATGGAATTCTTCTCCGCCGACGGACTGCGCCAGGCGTTCCAGTTGCTCTTGCCGAATTGGTTCCGATCGATTTCCGTGCGCAGGCTAATGACATCCCCCTCTCGCTTTTCCTTGATATCGACCGCCCGTAGGTAGTCTTCGGCGCGTTGGGCGGTGGGGGCATTGGCCGTGATAGCCACTTGCACCCGAATCTCGGATCGATCCCAGAGGTTGATCTTCACTTGTCCGTACTGGTTGTCCACCGAAAGACGGTCGCTTTTTCCCACCGTGAAAGTCTTGATGACCGTCCGGCGCTTCTCGATAAGCTGGTTGTCCTCGGCATGAGTCGCCCCGGCGACCAGCAGGAGCAATAGGCTAAATAATGGCTTTATTTTCATGGCGTTCATCAGCCTGTTTGATACGTTGTAAAATGGTCAGTTGTTGGTTCAGCAGGTCGATTTGCCATTGTAAATTCTGGATCATCGCCTGCACGAGGGCTTCCTGATTGGGTGCCTTGCTAAGTTCCGAACGCAGGTTGCCGTAGCTTTTCTCCAGACGGTCGAGGTCGGTCGAAAATTCTTTGTAGAGCTCGGGGTTGTCGGTCGTGAGTTTAACCAGTTCGCGGTGCTTCTGTTCAATGGCCTCGTTGTACTGCGTGAACTCACGGGCGTAAGTCGGTACGTTCAAAGCCACCTGCGGGTCACGCGTGACGCCGTATTGTTTGTTTAAAAAAAACAAATACGAAACGCCCAACGCCAGCAGCAACCCCGCCGCCACGCGCCAGTCGAAGTAGGCCCGGCCCCAATTCCGAAAGCGCGGCGCAGATTTAACGGGTACCGAAGATTCTATATTCTCCCCGTCACGGTCGGGCCGACCGTATCCCATTCTCTCATCCCCAAGCTTACTTTCGACGCGTTCCCACAGCGAGTCGTCCGGTTCCAGTCGGTCGAAATCCTCCCGGTTGTCGCGCACGAACCGCTCCAAACGGTCTTTTTTATCGTAGTGTTGCTTCATGAGTTGTTTAACCGTTTAGTTGTTTAGTGGTGGAGGTGTTTTAAAGGTTTTAAATAAACATCCAAGCACCTCCACAACTAAACAAAATGTTGCACTTTTCCACTTCCTCCTCTTCTACCTCATCATTTCCACCAATTTCCTTTTTGCCCTGAGATACTGCGTTCTCGACGTCACTTCGCTGATGCCCAGCACCTCGCCAATTTCCTCGTGATCGTAGCCTTCGAACAAATAGAGGGTCATCACCACGCGGTAGCCTTCGGGGAGTCGCTGCATCGTGCGGCGCACACGCTCTACCTCCAGTTCGGTTTCTTCCAGAAAGTAGTCGCTCTCGTCGGTCGAATGCGTATCTCCGTTCTCCGACTGCCACTCACTAATTTCGACCCACTTCATCTTGCGGCTGCGCAGTTGAGTAATGGCTTTGTTGACCACGATCTGCTTCAGCCAGGCCCCAAAGGTAGACTGCTGCCGAAACTGATCAATGTGCGTGAATGCGTCCACAAAAGCCTCCTGCAAGGTGTCTTCCGCCTCGCCTGCGTGATCCAGCATCCGCATACAGATATTGAACATGGCCTTGGAATACTGCTTGTACAGCGCATACTGCGCCTGACGCTCGCCAAGTTTGCAGCGTTCCACCAGTTCGACGTGTCGGTCGGGGTACAATTTAGTTTCCAAGCTTTGTTTAGTGGAGAGTTGAGGGTTGAGAATGCTGTTTGGCCACTCGTTCTTCTATTGCTCGCCGCTGTCTGAGTTTTTGAACGTTCTGGGGTAAAGAGTGCGGAGTGGGGCGGGATGTTGCATGAAGGCTGTATTATTTTTGCCAATATACTTCCCACATGAGCCGGACGAACAAAGCCTTAAAAATGGGCGTTGTTTTCAAAGCCAACGTATCTTTGTCGATAGCCTATATTTCAAAGTTGACAAAAACCAAACAAAATCACTGTCAACTGTCAACTGTCAACTGAATAAATGAAAACCTTCGACATTCCCAGCTTCTATCGAAGCAGCATCATTACGCCCATTAAGGAATTCCGCCGCAAGGCCGACAAGCTGAAGCGCGATTTCAAACCCACGGCGCTGGAATTCGGCCCGGTGCGCTTTCTGATCGCGCGGCATTTCGGCTTTTGCTATGGGGTGGAAAATGCCATTGAGATTGCCTATAAAGCTATTTCGGAAAACGAAGGGAAACGCATTTTTTTGCTCAGCGAAATGATCCATAACCCCGATGTCAACCGCGATTTGCAAGAGCGGGGCGTACGGTTCATCATGGACACCAAGGGCAACCAACTCATTCCCTGGGCCGAACTCACGCCTGACGACGTGGTGGTGGTTCCCGCCTTCGGCACTACGGTCGAGATTCAGGCGCAACTTTCGGCCATCGGCATCGACGCCTACCAGTACGATACGACTTGCCCCTTTGTGGAGAAAGTATGGAATCGGGCCGCGCAGATCGGTGAGAAGGATTACACGGTCATCGTCCACGGCAAGCCGATGCACGAAGAGACTCGCGCCACTTTTTCGCACAGCCAAAAGGGCAGCCCGACGGTAGTAGTCAAGAATATGGAACAAGCCCGGCGGTTGGCCACCTACATTACGGGCCAAAGCGCTCCGGAGGTTTTCTACGAGGAATTCGCGGGCCAATATTCCGAGGGCTTCGACCCCGCCCGCGACCTGCGGCGCATCGGCGTAGTGAACCAGACCACCATGCTGGCCTCCGACACGCAAGGCATCGCCGATTATTTAAAACAAGTGATGATCGGCCATTATCAGCTCGGCCCGGACGCGGTGGATGCGCACTTTGCCAACACCCGCGACACGCTTTGCTACGCTACCAACGACAACCAGGATGCGACCTACGCCCTGCTCAATCATCCGGCGGATTTGGCGCTCGTGGCGGGGGGATACAATAGCTCCAATACTTCGCACCTCGTGGAGCTTTGCGAAAGCAAGCTACCAACCTATTACATTACCTCGGCGGACAAGATTTTGGATAAAAAACTGATTCGGCACTTCGATTTGCATCAAAAAGAAGAAGTGACGACAGAAAATTATTTGCCGGAAAAATCACCCGTTACGATTCTGCTCACCTGCGGAGCTTCCTGCCCCGACGCCGTGGTGGAGGGGATTCTGACGCGGATTTTGTCCTTTTACGAAGGCACGCGCTCGATTGAAGAGGTTATGGAAGCGTTCCGTTAGTTAGCGGGGAATGCTACACCTGAAGGCCATTTTTGAGCATCAATTCCCAAAGATTTATCTCGTGTTCGTCGATGACCTTGAAGGGCAAATCCCAACTTATGGTTTCCCATTTTTGCAGGTTATCTGCTACCAGCACTCGCTGTGACGACGAGAACACCCAAATTACCCGCTCGACACCCCATTCAAGCAGTCTTGCGGTTTTTTTGTGAAAATAATCTTCTTCGCTCGTAAAATAATCGGATTCGTCCGCTTTGATGTCCACTTCGATAACTACACTAGGCGGCGTGTCGACGTATTTTTTATAGTCCAGTCCAATCTGTATTCGTCCTTTTCTATAAATAGCTATATCGGCGGCGAAATTGACGTTTTTATCTAGATGCAGACCCAATTCAGAGGAACCAGCAAGGTAGCTTTCGGGCAAGTTCCGATTCAGGTATTTGATAATTGTACTTGTTATAAAGTACTGCAATCCGCTCGTCCCCATGATTTCTTCCGGTTTTTTCAGCCCCAATAAGTAATCCTTATATCCCTTCCGGTAAATCGGATGGCCGTCGAACTCTTCGTAAATCAGGATTTTGGGAATCTCGGCTACCTTTTCCATAACTGTCCGGTTTGTTTCTTTCAAATATAGGGAAAAATCAAGGAAGCACTCTCCCCACCTTACGCCGCCGCAATCCCCAGCCACGCTTCCCGCTGCTGTCGCTGCCGGATGTGGTGCCGGGCGTGCATTTCTAATCCTTGTAACCACTCGGCGGCGTTCAGCCAGCCGAACCGAGGATACTCCGTTTTATAGGTGCCATTGTCTTCGGCCAGGGCATCGGTCCACTCCAAACCTTCCCGAAGTGTTTGGCTATACAGCTTTTTGTACGCCTCCCGACTCTGGGCAACAGGTTCGGCGCTGTTTGGAGCGGCGGGCCGCTTGAATTTCATTGGGGGAAAGCTATTGTGCTCATACACATTTTGTCCGGCGGCCGTCATCTCGCCGCCTTCCTGTCCTTTGCGTTTTTCCAGACAACGCTTCACGTTGGCCAGGAAAAAGAAGGCATTGGCTTCGTAAAGGTGCTGGTACATTTGCCCTAGCGACCATTCGGCCTCGTCGGGTTTAGCGGCGAATTGTTCGTCGGAGTAACGATCCAGGGCATCGAGGTACGACTGCATGGTGGCGGTGAAGGCGGTTTTTAGTTCGGGTACTGTCATTTTCAGAAGGGTTTGTGAAAAGATGAATTTACATAATTGTCCGGCGGCGAATCACCCGCCTGCCTTCTTTGCCTTGTAGCCCTTTTTTTCCAGCCAGGCGACCACCTTATCGCGGTGGTCGCCCTGAACCATGATTTCGTAGTCCTTGGCGGTGCCACCGCTGCCACAAGTAGTTTTCAACTGCTTGCCCAGAGCCTCCATGTCGGCCAGCGTTCCCACAAAGCCTTTGACGACCGTCACGACTTTGCCGCCGCCCTTGCGGTCGAGCCACACGCGCAAATCCTGCTGCGCGGGAGGCAGCGTCTCGGGTTCGTCGTCGTCGGATTGAAATTCAAAATTCGGATCGGTGGAATAGACAATTCCACTCGCTCGGTTGTTTTTTGACATAATCAGGTGTTAGGTTATTAGGCATTGGGTACTCTACCCGAGTATTTTTATAAAATTCTGATTATAAGTTATTTGAAGTATGATCCACCTGACGAACGAACTTATGCACTCCTGCCAGAATTGAGTAAAACTCTCTTTTGGGTTTTTAAGTCCACTCCGCAAAATGTCAAGTCCCTTCCTAAAAAAACTGTTCGCTTTATAGCCGTGCTTCTTAATCTTTATATTTTGTACTTTTTCATGATGAAGTTCACCAACTTTCACACATATTGCGACCGCTATGCTAACGAAGACCAATAATTTACTCAATTTATCACTGCTTTTCAAATGTGTACTTTCCAAGTCAAACCCTCTTTTTTTGAAACTCTGAAAGAGTACTTCTATTGACCAGCGTTTCCTATAAGTTTCACCTAAGTTTTTGGCTGGAAGATTCCCTATCAAAAACAAAAAATCTCCCTTTACTAGTGTTTTTAGCATAGAATTACCCCAGACACCGTCCACCATGCAATCTTGGAAATACCTTTCGCTTTGTTTGCTCAAAAGCTCACCTATTGAAAAAACGTCTCCATTTTTTAAAGTTATCAAGTGACTCTTCGGAACACGCATACAATAGTCTATATTATTGGATTTTAGGTATTTGATCCATTCAAGTCCAATAAATTCTCGGTCACCGATAATCGTATTTATCCGTTCTTTCCCAATTACGTTCACCAGTTTATCCAACAAGTCACATCGGTCAAGCCAGTTGCTGTTGCCAGATTTATTATCGAGGAGCTTCCAATACAGCGGAATTCCAACCGAGCCACACTTTGCGACTATCATCAAGATATTACACTGATAAACGCCGAAATCCCACTCCGTCCTGTCTATGCATAAATCAAGTTTACTCTTAGGTAAAAACAGCAAAAGTAACAAGCAGACTTTGTCATAATCAAATACAAAATCCTTGAAAAACGACTGTATCTTTCGCTCTACGGATTCGTCTTTTGCCTTAGAAGACATATGCAGGGCGATCTCCTTGAATTGTACTTTTCTGCTATTTATAAGCCCAGTCAGAAAGCCGGAGATGAATTTTTTTCGCGCTAAATTCGCCGCCAAGGGCACGATATCGAAAATTTGTATAACTTGGGCGTTGATGATTTCTGTCATCCTCAAAGGCTGGTTTTGATGCTTGGTCGCTTCAAAGGTCAGCCTTTTTGTTTTTTATGCCAATTTTCTTCGGGTACAGTAGGCATTGGGTAAACAGAGGGAATTCATGGTTTCATCCCTGAGAGAGTTCTGTCGCCCGGTCACGGGCGGCATGAATGCCTTTCGTAAGGGCGTCGGTCAGTTTTCCTGCTTCAAATTCCCGCAAGGCGGCTTCGGTGGTGCCGCCTTTGGACGATACGGCCTTGATAAGTTCATCGAGCGAGCGGTCGGCGTTGTTGATGAGGTGGTAGGAGCCGAGCATGGTCTGCTTCACCAGCAGCGTGGCCACTGACTCCTCGAAGCCCATCTGCTTGCCCGCTTCGACCATCGTTTTTACCAAATAAAAAAAGTAAGCCGGGCCGCTGCCACTCAGGGCCGTTACGGCATCCAACTGGCTTTCATCTTCCAAAAAAACGGATCGCCCGGTGGCATTGATGAGGTTCTCGACCTTCCGCAACTGCCCCCGCTCCACTTCGGGCGAGGCAGCGTAAGCCGTGATCCCCATGCCCAGCATCGCGGGCGTGTTGGGCATGGCCCGCACCACGGGCCGATGCGCCAGGGAGTCCTGAATGGTCTGCATAGAAATGCCCGCCATGATCGACAGCACAATCTGCGACGGCTGAATGACCTCACGCAATGACTCAGCCACCATCAGGTAGTCCTGTGGCTTGACCGAAAGAATAACCAGATCGTAGGTGCCAATCTCGGGACTGATTAGGCCGGTGAGTACACCCGGCTGGAAGCTATGCAGGGTTTCCTTGCGCTCGGCACTTTTTTCTACGAGCAGGAAGTCTTCTTTCTTGACTAAATTAAATTTCAAAAAGGCGCGGGCGAAAGCCATGCCCATATTGCCGCAGCCGATGATGGCGATTTTCATTTTTTTGTTTAATCGTTGAACTGCTATTGATTTGAGATAAAGTATGGGAGGCACAGAAACGAAAACGCCCGACGCAGAGTCAGGCTTTCCGATTACTGAATAAATGCTTTCGCTTTTACTTATCGAGCAACTCGCCAATTTTGGCTTCCAGGGCGTTGCCGCGCAGATTCTTGGCAATTACTTTGCCTTCCTTATCCAGCAAAAAAGTAGCAGGAATGGCATTGACGCCGTAGGTTTGGGCGACGGCGGAGTTCCAGAATTTCAGGTCGGAGCCGTGGGTCCAGGTCAGGTTGTCTTTCTTGATGGCAGCGAGCCAGGCGGCTTTGTCCTTATCGAGCGACACGCCGTAGATCGCGAAGCCCTTGTCTTTGTACTTGTCGTAGAGCCTCACCACGTTGGGGTTTTCCATGCGGCAGGGGCCGCACCACGAAGCCCAGAAGTCGATCAGTACGTACTTGCCGCGCAGCGACGAGAGCTTCACGTCCTGCCCCTCGGGATTGTTGAGCGTAAAGTCGGGGGCCTCGTCACCCACCGAGATGCCCTTCATCCGCTTGACGAAACCAATGAAGGATTGCGCGATTTTACCGTCGGGTTTCTCCTGCTCGAAACGCTGGGCTACGGCTTCCATTTCGGCGAAGTCGCGCTCTGGATTCAGCATATTGTTGGCAGTGAAGATGGCCACCAGCGATGTTCCCATTTCGGGTAGTAACGTCTTTATTTTGGCTACGTGTTCCAGCTCGGCGGACTGGAAGTTGCCCTGAATTTCCGCCATCTTCTTGTTATCTTTTTTCTCGGTGGCCTTGGCGTAGTCGTCGTTCCAATTGTTGACCTTATCGACCATCGTCTGGTTCAAGTCCATAAGACGGGCGTAGTAGTCCATGTTCTTGGAACCTTTCACCTCATACTTGCCGGGCTGGCCCTTGTCGTTTTTGTCGTAGCCGTCGGTGGTGAGGGTGAAGCTTTCACCACCCTCCACGAGCAACACGATTTTCTGGCGGCCAGCGATGTCGAGCATATAAAAATTACCTCCATCCTTCTCCGTGCCTTTGATGGTAAAAGTGCCATCGGCCGCCAGCGTCGTCGAGTCCAGCGTTACGGGAGGGTTCGTCGAAAATTGCAAGTAGACCTTCTCGCCCGCCACGCCATTTTTCACTTTGCCCGATACCGTGAATTCTTTTGGCGTGGGCTCCTGTTGCGCAAAAGCGAAGACGCTCAGCAGCAACAGCAGCGCGACACATGTTGTCTTTTTCATAAAATTCATTTTGATTTTTTCTAATGAAAGGAACACCAACTATCCGAGTTTTTTCGCCAAAAGCTGATTGATCATTTTTGGATCACCCTTGCCTTTGGACTTTTTCATGACCTCTCCCACGAAAAGGCCCATCAAACCCTTCTTACCCTTTTGATAAGCTTTTACCTTATCGGGCATGGCTTGCAGAACTTCCCCTACCAACGTTTCCAGCTCGTTTGTATTGCGGTTTTGGAGCCAGTCGTTGGCTTCGGCCAGTTCGCGGGGCGAGCGGGCGGGTTGTTCCAACAAGGCCGGGAAGGCCTTTTGCGTGGCCACCGAATGACTGATAACCTGCGTCTCTACTAACTCGATGAGTTCGGACAGCGTTCCCGGTGACAGCGGAAAAGCCGCAATTTCCGTACCGTTTTCGTTCAGGTAGGAGCGCACGGGCCCCATCAGCCAGTTGGAGGCGGTTTTGAAATGCGTCGTCAGGCCGCATAATTCTTCGAAATAGCGGGCCGTGTCGCGGGTGTCGGTCAGTAGTTCGGCGTCGTAGGCGGGAATGCCGTATTTTTCCATGAATTTCTCCCGCAGTTCGCGCGGCAGCGCGGGCATTTGGCTTTTTATTTCCTGCACCCTTTGTTCCGTCAGCTCCATCGGGCAGAGGTCGGGGTCGGGAAAATAGCGGTAGTCGTTCATCGTTTCCTTCACGCGCATTCCGTAGGTTTCGCCCGTGTCGGCGTCGAACATCCGCGTTTCCTGAAACAGCGCATCCCCGTTTTCCAGCGTCGCCACCTGCCGCCGCCGCTCGTATTCCACGGCCCGCATGATGTTGCGGATGGAGTTCATGTTCTTTATCTCCACCTTGATGCCGTATTCCTCCTGTCCAAAAGGCCGCACCGACACGTTGACGTCGCAGCGCAAAGACCCTTCCTCCATATTGCCATCGCTAATATCCAGATAACGCACCAGCCGACGGATTTCGGTCACAAATGCGCCCGTTTCCTCCGCCGAACGCAGGTCCGGTTCGGAAACCATTTCGACCAGCGGCGTACCGGCGCGGTTGTAGTCGAGCTGCGTATTGGTGTTACCGCCATCGTGCACCGACTTGCCCGCGTCTTCTTCAAGGTGAATGTGGTGAAAGCGGATCGTCCGTTCCTCTTTTTCGCTTCCCTCGCCCTTGGGCGTAACTAATACGCTGCCGCCCACGCAAATCGGGGCCTTATCCTGCGAAATCTGGTAGCCTTTGGGTAGGTCGGGGTAAAAGTAGTTCTTGCGGTCAAAAATGGTGCGGCGGCTGATGTTGCAGCCGCACGCCAGCCCCAGCCGCACGGCGAATTCCACGGCTTTCTGATTCAGCTTTGGCAAAGTACCCGGCAGGGCTAGCGTCAGCGGACTGATGTGCGTGTTGGGTTCGCCGCCAAAGCGGTTAACGTCGGAGGCAAAGAGCTTGGATTCGGTCAGGAGTTGGCAGTGGACTTCCAGGCCGATGACGGTTTCGTATTTTGCCAGAAGTTGGTCGGGGACCTCAGTTGGGGTCAATTCGGTGAAAATCATAGGAATTTGGCCGCTTTACAATGGTAAAGCAAGGTATTCTTGACTCTATTGAAACAATTATCCCAATCTTGTCAAGTTAAACCCACTGTGTTGAAAGCAACCTATTTATTTATGTATCCTTTTAGCAGGTGGGTGTCTTGAATGGTTCTGAGATTATAACCCCTCCTTTTGGCAAGACCCTGTTCTACCAATTTCTCAAATTCCTCAGATGCCTTCTCTAAGCTTCGCATATCATTTTCGTTCTCAGTTGGCAGATTTTCTTTCAATACTACCAAGAGATCGTCTAAAATAGACTTGTTCATTGTTAGATAAATTTACGTGTCTGAATAAGTATCGGAATGCTATTTCTTTGAACATAATCAGAAAGCAGATCATAGTAGTTTCTGATTTCTGCTCTCATTGTCTTATTTTTACTATAATCTTCTATCTTCAGTCTCAATTTTGGTTCATTTTCTAAAGTCTCGATATTTATTGGTCTTCCGTGTGATTTCCATGTGTTGCTATCGCTTAAAACATCTGCGATTTCGCCAGCACGAATCTCCTTTTCATCAGTGGTAACCTTCTTTCCAACCAGTCCAACAGTTGACTGGTGCTCATTCCAATTTTTGAATTTGTATTTTACGAGCCACTTTTTCAGAAGCTCGATAGTCAAATTTTTAGCCTGCTCGTATTCTCTCAGTTCTGCCAGATCAATCTCTTTCAATATCAGAAATTCTGCGTTAGAAATAGCGTTTTGTCTAGCCATGTCAATCAGCTCATTGACTTTATCTAGATAGCCTAGAGCAGCCACCCACTTTCCGTCCTTGTTTTGCACTTGTGGGTCTATCGGTCCCAAGACAGAAGAGTAGTCCATATAGATGTTGTCACCACTCATGCAGAATATCGTGCCTGCGCTATAACAATAGTCTGGAACGATGAAATTCACCTCGTGATAGTGGTATCTGATTATATTAACATATCGCTCAACAGCAACTGCACTTCCTCCTGTAGTAGTCAACACCACAAATAGTTTTTCTTTTTTGTCTGGATCAGACGCTATATCCTCAATTATTTTCAGGACATAATTTTCATTTCCATCCACAATCGGGCCAAAATAAGAAACGACGTCAGCATCGAAAAACCTTTCTAGAGACACAAGTCTACTGTGTAGCAGTTCCTGGATGGTGGTGTCAATAGGAGGCTTCATACGCACTGGAGGGAAGGATGACTAAAAAGGTATTTAAACTTAATACTAGTTAAGGAGATTATGATAGTGTTCTAACGAGCCAACGATATATATATTTATAATATGGTCTACCCAATTACCTCAAATCCACAGTACCCCGCCAGCACCTCCGGCACCCGAATGCTGCCGTCGGCCTGCTGATTATTTTCCAGCAAAGCCGCCAAGATACGCGGCAAAGCCAAAGCGGAGCCGTTCAGCGTGTGCAGCAATTGCGTTTTCCCTTCCGTTTTGTAGCGGAGTTTCAGGCGGTTGGACTGAAAAGTTTCAAAGTTCGACACCGAGCTGCATTCCAGCCAACGCTCCTGCGCAGCGGACCACACCTCGAAATCGTACGTGAGCGCCGAGGTAAAGCCCATGTCACCGCCGCAGAGGCGCAGGATGCGGTAGGGCAGCTCTAACTTTTCCAAAAGTCCCTGCACGTGCGCCACCATCTCGTCTAGTTTGGTGTAAGATTCCTCCGGCTTACAGATTTGCACGATTTCGACTTTGTCGAACTGATGCAGACGGTTCAAACCACGCACGTGCGCGCCCCAGCTCCCGGCTTCACGGCGGAAACACTGTGTGTGACCGACGTTCTTGACGGGTAGTTCGCCTTCCTGCAAAATGACATCGCGGTACAGATTCGTGATGGGTACTTCGGCGGTGGGAATCAAGTATAGGTCTTCGTTGCCGACATGGTACATCTGCCCTTCCTTATCGGGTAGGTTTCCGGTACCGAAGCCCGAGTCGGCGTTGACAAGTAAGGGGGGTTGAATTTCGAGATAGCCTGCGGCAGCGGCTTCGTTCAGGAAAAACGAAATCATAGCGCGTTGCAGCCGCGCTCCCTGGCCTTTGTACACCGGAAAGCCCGCGCCTGTGATTTTGTTGCCCAGGTCAAAATCGACGATGTCCAGCTTTTTGATCAAATCCCAGTGCGGTACTGCGGCGGGCGGCAGCGTGGGCTTGTCGCCCCGTTCCAGCACCGTCACATTGTCGTCGGCGCTGCGGCCCGGCGGGACGCTCTCGTGCGGGAGGTTGGGTAGTTTGACGAGTTGGTCGTGCAGTTCGGCTTCGGCTTTCTTCAAGTTGCTCGTCCAGTTCTTTGGAGCGCTCTTTCAACGCAGCGGTCTCGACTTTAGCGGCTTCGGCCTCCGCCTTTTTACCCTGCTTCATCAGGCCGCCGATTTCCTTGGCCTTGGCGTTGGATTCGGTGAGCACCGCATCTAGTTCGCCCTGCGTTTCGCGGCGCAGGCGGTCGAGTTTGATAATGAGCGCCACAGCGTCTTCGGCCTCGGGGAAATTTCTTTTCTGTAATCCGGCGATGGTCGCTTCCTTGTTCTCGCGGATGAAGGTAGTTTGTAACATTGGGAGTAGGTTTGTGTATCGGCTTTTCTTGAGCGCGATCAGTTACGCGGGTTGCTTTCGCCAGTCAGACGCAGCATGCTGCGTCTCTACTGTTGTTATGGTGCCGTAAAAATATCCTTCATCGCATCTTCGTAATAAAAAAGCCGCTCGTTCAGGGCATTTAACGCCCGGTCTTTCAAACTGGAATGAACCAGGATCGACAGGTTGTGTTCCGAAGCACCGTATGAAATCATCCGCAACGGGATGTCTTTCAGGGCTTCCAGGACTTTTATAGCGATGCCTTCCTTGTCGGCGCTGAAATTACCCACGACGCAAATGATCGTCTGGTCGCGGTCGTGCTCTTCCAGGTCGGCGATTTCGCGCAGTTCGGCGGTGATGGCTTCCAGGTGTTCGTTGTTGTCGATCGTGACCGACACCGATACCTCGGAGGTAGTTACCATGTCCACCGGAGTTTTGTATTTTTCAAAAATCTCGAACACCCGCCGCAGGAATCCGTAAGCGTTCAGCATCCGCGTCGAATGGACGTAAATGGCCGTAATGTTGTCTTTGGCGGCAATGGCCTTGATTTCGCGGTCGCTGCTGCTGGTGGCGATGAGCGTGCCGGGGGCCTCGGGCTGCATGGTGTTTTTGAGCCGGACGGGAACACCGCGCATTTTGGCGGGCGTAATGGTGCTGGGGTGCAAAATCTTGGCCCCGAAATAGGCCAGCTCCGCCGCTTCCTCGAAGGTCAGCTCCCGAATCGGGAAGGTACGCTTCACGATGCGCGGATCGTTGTTGTGCATCCCGTCGATGTCGGTCCAAATCTGGATCTCTTCGGCCCGAATCGCCCCGCCGATGAGCGAGGCCGTGTAGTCGGAGCCACCACGCTTGAGGTTGTCCACCTCGCCGCGGGGATTGCGGCAAATGAAGCCCTGCGTGATGATTAGCTGCTTGTCGGGATGCTGATCGAGCATGGTCGTCAATCGCTCCTCGATCAAACCCAGTTCGGGTTCTCCTTCAGCGTCGATGCGCATGAATTCCAGCGCGGGCAACAAAATGGAGTTCTCCTCCCGTTCTTCGAGGTACGCCTCGAACATCTGAGTACTGAGCAATTCGCCTTCGGCCACCAATTCCTTCTCGCGCTTAGCGGTAAAGGGCTTGATATTGACCAAAGAACGAATGAAAGAAAATTCGTTTTTCACGATTTCCTCTCCCTTCGCCGATCCGGCCTCGGTGCCGTAGAGCTCCCTCACGAATCCATCGTAGTGATCCCGCAAAGCCTGAATCTTCTCGATGGCTTCGTCGTCCTGATTTGCTTTGGCGGACTCGCCAATGGCAATCAGCGCGTTGGTTGTCCCCGACAGGGCCGACAGCACCACGATCTTGCGCGAATCACTCGAAGTAATTAAATCGCGAATGGCGTGCATCCGCTCGGGCTTCCCCACAGAAGTACCCCCAAATTTCCAAACCTGCATTTTGATGTGTAATTGTTTAATCGTGTAATCGTTGAACTGATGTTTAGGCGTTTAGTTGTTTAGGCTGGCGCAAGCTTACCGCTAGGCGGCACCGTTTGTCGCTTTGTCCCTCTTTAAAAAACCAACATCTTAATCGCCGTCATCGCCGCTTCATCGCCTTTGTTGCCGTGGATGCCGCCCGCGCGGTCGAGGGCTTGTTGCTGATCGTTGGGCGTCAGGACGCCGAAGATGACGGGCTTGTCGTATTTCAGGCTAACTTGCGTCAGGCCGTGCGCTACGGCGTGGTTGATGTAGTCGTTGTGCTTGGTTTCGCCCTGAATCACGCAGCCAAGGGCGATGACGGCATCTACGCTTTCTTTTTGGGCAAAAACCTGGGAGCCGTAGCTCAATTCGTAGCTGCCTGGTACGTTGGCACGGATGATGTTATCGGGTTTTGCACCGTATTTCAGGAGCGTTTGGTACGCGCCTTCAAAAAGCTTCTCGGTAATCTCCTGATTCCACTCGGCTACTACAATGGCAAAGGTCTTGGCACTGATGTCAGGTAGGTTTTCGGTGGCGAAATCGCTCAGATTTTTGTGGGTGGTTGACATTTTTCTGGCTTTTAGATTGTCGGTACGGATAGACGCGGATTGCTTTCGCCCGCCAGACACGGCATGCCGTGTCTCTACCAAACGTAAAAAAAAAGGATAAAACCACAATCGGCTTTATCCTCTTTCAGGAAGGCAATGGGAATCCATTACTCGCCGACTTCTCCTTCGAGGAGTCCTTTGTATTTCTTGGCGTTGGTTACTTCGGCCGACAAGGGGTAGTCTTCCACAATCTTGCCGTAAGAAGCGATAGCATCCTTGGGTTGCTTGGCTTTCTCCTGCGCAATGCCGAGCTTCATCAGATACACAGGCGTAAAAAACTCGTTCGATTTATAGTCCGCTGCTTTCTTGTAATAGCTGATAGCCTCTTCGGGTTGATTTTTTTCCATGTAAGCATCGCCCGTCAGCGCGTAAGCGCGGCCCTGCACCAATAGATCCGATGAACTGAACGACTTCAAATGCTCGATGGCATCGTCGAATTTGCCTTCCTTTATCAGGGCAATACCCGCGTAAAGGTGCGCCAGGTTGGCCGCATCGGTACCGGGGTAGTTGTCGGCAATGGCCAGCAAACCTTCGTTTCCGCCGCTACCGTTCAGCGCCCGACGCGTCGAGTCGGCTTCCATGTCATACACGACGGTCGATAGCGCAGATTGGGCAGTACTTTCCTGGCTGTCAATGTAAAAGCGATAGGCGGCAAAACACAACACACCCACCACGATGCCAATGGCCAGAGCGATAAGCACCTTCCTGTATTTGATGAAAAAGACCTCAGCCCTACTGATTTGGCTTGCCAGCGCCTCCGGGCTTTCGATGATTTCAATCCCGGCGGGATCAGCCGTATTTTTCTTGCTCATGGGTATTGGTTCATTTTTGGAACGCAAAAGTAGGAAAAAATTTGTGTAATCGTGTAATCGTTGATTTGTGTAATTGCTGTTTTTTATTGAGTTGATAATTTGTGGCACATATTCTATGCCAAAAGTTTCAGACGAATCGCTACCCCACTCGTTCCGGCAAAAGCTTTCAGTACATAAACAATTTAACAGTTCAACATCAATTACACAGTACCACAATTAAACAACAAAAACTACTCCATAATAAACGGATAGTCCGGCTCGGCGTACACGTCGGTGTAGGCTTCCTTAGCATCGGGGAAGTCGGACTCGTCGGCAAACTTGACGGCTTCCGCGACGGTGGCCTTGATTTGCTTATCGATTTCGCTCAGGTCTTCTTCCGTTGCAAACTCGTTCTTCAGGATCACTTGCTTCACATTCTCGATGGGGTCGCGCAGCTTGTATTCTTCGACCTCTTCCTTCGTACGATACTTCTGCGGATCCGACATCGAGTGGCCCCGATAGCGGTAGGTGCGGAATTCAAGGTAGGTTGGGCCGTCGCCTTTGCGGGCGCGTTCGGCGGCTCGACTCACTGATTCGTGAATTGCCTCCACGTTCATGCCATCCACGGGCTCGGAGGGAATATCGTAGGCTTCGCCCAGCGTGTAGAGTTCGGTCACGTTGGAGGAGCGGCTCACCGCAGTACCCATCGCGTAGCCGTTGTTCTCGACCACAAAAATGACGGGCAGTTTCCAGGTCATGGCCATGTTGAGGGCTTCGTGGAATGCGCCTTGCCGCACGGCGCCATCGCCGAAGAAGCAGATGCAGACGTTGCCTGTCTCGTTGTATTGTTCGGCGAAAGCAATGCCCGCGCCCAGCGGGATTTGAGCTCCCACGATGCCGTGACCGCCCATGAAGTTTTTCTCTTTGTCGAAGATATGCATCGAGCCGCCCTTTCCCTTGGTCGTGCCGGTTTCCTTCCCGAAAAGCTCAGCCATGATGGCATTTGGAGAAGTGCCCAACGCCAGCGGCATACCGTGGTCGCGGTAGGCGGTAATGTACTTATCATCGGGCGTGAGGGCCGTGGCCGTTCCCGATGAGCAGGCTTCCTGTCCTATATATAAATGACAAAAACCCCTGATTTTTTGCTGGCCGTAGAGTTGTCCGGCCTTTTCCTCGAAGCGGCGCTGGAGCAGCATATTTTCGTACCAAAACATGTACCGCTCCTTCGGATGCTGCAATTTCGGGGCAGCCTTTTTCTTGGGCGCTTCCTTTTTGGCGGTTTTCATCTCGGCGGGGACTTCCTTTTCCGCCGGAGCTTTCTTCTCTTTGGTAGTGGCCATTTATTTTAATGATGAATGATGAGTTATGAATGATGAATTTGGCTCGGGAGAAGTTGGGAATCAATGGCCTTATCAAATTACGTCCGCAATTTTTCTTCTATAAAAATTTGCCGTTCATGCGATAAAGGCCCAACCGATACGTCGGACTGATCTGACAACGCCACGGGGTCGGTACACCGCAGCGGTCCCGCTAATACCCGAAACCTATTTCTGACTCTGGAACTTTACATCTTGGTAATTGTTGGGTTAGGAACCCGATTCGGGCGGTTTTTGGGCCGCTCGAATTGCGAAAGTAGCAATAAACTCTCTAACAAAGAAAGGCATGTGGCTCGAAAAACTTCACCTCACGTATTTCAAAAGCTACGAAGAGGGAAGTTTTACATTCGGTGAGCGCGTCAATTGTCTGATCGGGGAGAATGGCAGCGGCAAGACCAACCTGCTGGATGCGATCTATTTTTTAGCCCTCACTAAGAGCGCCTTTCAGAACCAGGATGCGCTCAGCATTCGCCACGAGGCCGATTTCTTTGTGCTGGACGGAATCTTCCGTCAGGATAAAGAAAGGGTTCAAATCACGTGCAGTCTGCCACGCGGACAGCGCAAGGTGATGATGTCGGACAAGAAAGCCTATGACCGGCTGAGCGATCACATCGGAAAATTTCCTGTCGTTCTCATCGCGCCGGACGATACCGACCTCGTGCGAGAGGGTAGCGAACTAAGACGGCGGTTTTTCGATGGCGTGCTCTCGCAGCTTGCCCCGAGCTACCTCGAGGATTTCCTGCAATACAACAGAATCCTGAACCAGAGGAACGGCCTTTTAAAACTCTTCGCCGAGCGCAACTACCTGGATGTGGATCTGCTGGAAACCTACAATGACCCCCTGATCGCCCTCAATCTGCGGCTTCATGCCCAGCGGCGGGCGTTTATGGACAGCTTTCGGCCTTTATTTAGAAAATACTACGCCTTTTTGAGTAGCGAAAAGGAAAATGTGGCGGTGGTTTACGAAAGCGAGGTCGCCACCGACGATTTTGCCGCCGAATTCCGCCAACACCGCTCCCGCGACCTCCACGCCCAGCGCACCGTGCGGGGTATCCACAAGGACGATTACGTTTTTGAAATCGACGGCGTGGTTCTGAAAAAATTCGGCTCGCAGGGTCAGCAGAAATCATTTGTGATTGCCCTCAAACTCGCGCAGTACGAACTCCTGGCCGCAGAAAAAGGGACTAAGCCCATCCTGCTGCTCGACGATATCTTCGACAAGCTCGACGACAAGCGCATTCGCAAACTCATTGAGCTCATCGATGACGGCTCACTTGGCCAGGTCTTCATCACTGACGCCCGCCCCGAACGCTCGCGGGGTATTTTAGAAGGTATTCGGGCCGATGTGCAGTTTTTTGCGATTGGAAGTTAGTGCTTGCTTTCCTGCTTTCCCGCAGAAACAGTATATTTGATCTTAGTTTTTTCTGATTTTCGTCCCTTCGGAATAACATAATTCCAACCATGATTTCCAAGAAAGCGAAGTACGCTCTGAAAGCCCTGAAAGTACTGGCCGAACATTACGGCAAGGGGCCTGTGCTGATTTCCTATATCGCCGAAAAGGAGAAAATCCCCCGTAAATTCCTGGAAGCCATCTTGCTGGATTTACGAAACAGTGGCATTTTACAAAGCCAAAAGGGCAAGGGCGGCGGCTATTTTCTGCGCGTGCCACCCAGCGAGGTGAAGTTTTCGAAAGTCCTGCGCGTGATCGACGGGCCGATTGCGCCCACGCTTTGCGTATCGCTTTTTTTCTATGGCAAATGCGACGACTGCGTCGATGAGGACAACTGCTCGTTACGCATGGTGATGGAGAAATGGCGCGACGCCAACTTGGCGGTGCTGGATGAGACGACGCTTACTGATTTAATTTTGAATGAGGGAATGAGGGAATGAGGGAATATTGCTTTCGCCAGCTTCATTCACTCATTCTATCATTTCTAACAAACAGCCTGGTATCGTCTATTTTTCCTGCGTATTTATAGTTTCTGGAAATATAGGCCGCTAGTTCGGGGAAAGACTGGTAGCCCTGCGTAGCGGTATCCTGCACCCAGACGCTGTTTTTTCCCACGGCGTCGATGAAGAGGGCGGGGCGGTTGCGCTGCATGTCGCGGAGATACCTGGCGCGGTACTCTTCCCGCAGCGGGTGTTGGTAAATCGACCTTTCCGAGTGGTTCTCCGCCGTTCCCTGCGCCAACTGGGCCTCCACGTAATAACGGCATTGCCAGCCCCAGACCACCATTTTGTCGTTGGGTTTTACGTACGGCATCATGGCGCGCACAATCGGGCTTCTTGGTAAAGCTCTAGCCTCGACCGACACAAAGGCATTGAGCTGGCGAGTGCTGTAAAAGCTCACCGCATCCTGCATGCCGAACCAGCCCAGCAGCAGCAGCGGCCCCGCCAGGGCGAGCCATTTGCTATCTCTTATTTTTAAAATGCCCAGTGCCGCCGCCAGCGCTAATGGATAGAGGCAAAAGTTGAGGTAATGCACGAACAGATTGCCCGATTTGGTGGCGGCGTACACCGCAACCAGGCCGTAGCCCATAATCAATACCGAAATTGATAGGGTCAGGGCACTCTGAGGTTGTGCCAACGCCTGCCTTTGCCCAAATAATCCTAGTACCGTTACAAGCGCTACCACGCCCAGCAGGGTGATAAAATCGGGACTCAGCAAAACCAGCTTACCAAACTGAGTCGGGATGTCGGCCAAGCCGCTATTTCCGGCGTACACGGCGTTTCCCAGGATATAAAAATCTATAAAATCCTGAAAAATTCCGTGAAAAAGCATCCAGACCAAGACGGCGGCCGGAAACGATATTCCGCCCAGCAATAGCATCAATAGCGGCTTGCCATTCTTGTTTTTTACAAAATATTGGTAGGTAAAATAAAGTCCGGCGGCTACGAGCAGTAGTGCTTGCGGTACCGCCTGCAACTTGGCAAAGGGTATCATTCCTGCGATCAAGCCCAACCAATAGGCTGGCCAAACGGGTGCCTGTTCTTCGTGAAAACTAAACTCCCTCTTCCGGCGGGACAACCCAGCGAGCAGAGCCAGACAGGCACTGAGCAAAAGCAGTGGCAGTTGCTCGCTGGAATAATGCACATAGTCGGCTTCCTGAGTGAAAGCCAGGAAAATCAAAGGTAGCAGCAACGCGACACGAGCCGTGGTACTGCCAAACCATCTTCTTAACGCCACAAAAAAGAAGAATAGCGAACCAGCGCCGCACAGCAGCCCCATAACGCGGGCCGAGGTGTAATCCAACTGAAAACCCAGCAACCGGGGAACGACAAGCAAGTAATTATCGAGTGGCCCGATGGTCGTGCCGTCCACCGAGCGCCAATACACCGGATCCTGATAGAGCGTGAGGGCGTGGCTGAGCATCTGGCTTTCGTCGGCGTTGAGTTCGCGGTTGAGCAGCACCGACGGCAGCCGCATCACGACAAAAACGGCCAGACAACCGGCGAGATAAAGCGGGGTCGGGATGTTTTTTTTGAAGCTTGAGCCGATGACCAGCACTGTCAGCGCGTAAGCCAAGGCCCAGTAAACGGTCGGCGAAGCGTCGAAGGTAAGCATGGTCAGGCGACGGTTTCGACGCTCTCCACGAAATCGCGGTAGTGGATGGCCGGGATGAAATGCTGCTGCGTGCGGTACTGCAGCACCATGAATACAAGAAAGAGGGAAATCAAAAACGACTGCATCACCAGGATCAGTAGCGTGGTTGTGAGCGTAGATGCCCAACCGGGCGTGGCATTACCGATGAGTTTCAAAAACAAAATGGCGCCAATCACCGCCAGCACGAAACCCGACATACATACTGAAAAAATCAAAATCCTGACTGCCGTAGCGTCGATCAGCACCGAAATGGCGCTCAGCCCGTGCAGAATCAGCGACACGAAATTCATTTTGCTGCTACCCGCCAGCCGCCTGGCCCGTTCGATGGGGACGCCATCGTAAGGAATCCGCGAGCGGATGACGCCACCGGGGTAATTGTTCCAGATCTCCGACACCCGTACCAGGTTTTGCAAGCGTCGCTGCGGAACGAGGCTGAAATTGCCAAATGTAATGACTTTGCCCGTCAGGAGCTTGAAGACCGCTTTATAGATTTTATAAAAAAACTGGAACAGGAAGCTTTCCTGTCGCTTGCTGCGCTGGGCGAAGATAATGGTGTCGGGCAACTCGGCCGATTTGGCGAAAAGCAAATTGATGTCGCGCGGGGCGTCCTCGCCGTCGGCGTCCATCACGATGACTTTCTCGCAACTCAACTCGGTGGCGATGTACGAAAGCCCGATGGCGATGGCGCGCTGGTGTCCCAGATTACGGTACAGGCGCAGTACCTGAATGCCCGTGCCCTGGAACGCTGTAAACGGCTCCGTACGATCCAGCGGCGAACAATCATCCACGACCAGCAACGACGTGCGGGCCAGAATATCGCTCGCCAAGTCGGTGTTGATCTTCTCGATCAGCAGATTCAACGCCTCCCAGTCGTTGAATTGCGGAATCAGGATAATGTTTTTGGCGGACATAAAAGCGGGGAGGAAGTGAGGTTGGCTCAGGCAGGATTGGTCGCCAAGCGCGACGCGATACCATCATGAATCTGGGTCAGCGTTTCTTCCAGACCATACTCCCAGTTCCAGCCGGGGTAATGCGCCTTGAACTTAGTCAGATCACTGATGTACCAAATGTGGTCGCCCGAGCGGTTGGTCTCCGAGTAGGAGTGCGACAGTTTCTTGCTCGAAATCTGTTCGCAAAGCGCGATGGCCTCGATCATCGAGCAGTTGGCGAAACGTCCGCCGCCCGCGTTGTAGACCTCGCCCGGCTTGGGATCCTGGTAGAAGTGCCAGAACATATTCACCAGGTCGTGGCTGTGGATGTTGTCGCGCACCTGCTTGCCCTTATAGCCGAAAATCGTGTAATGGTTGCCCGTGATGGCGCACTTCATCAGGTAAGCCAGAAAGCCGTGCAACTGCGCACCCGAGTGGTTGGGGCCCGTCAGGCAGCCGCCCCGGAACACACCCGTTTTCATGCCAAAATACCGGCCATACTCCTGCACCATCACATCTGCCGCGACCTTGGATGCCCCAAAAATCGAGTGCTTGGTGTGGTCGATGCTGTGCTTTTCGTCGATGCCGTTCTCGAAGTAAGGGTGGTCTTCGGCTACCTCATAGCGCGTTTCCAGCTCGACAAGGGGTAAGTAATTGGGGTTATCGCCGTACACTTTGTTGGTCGAGGTGAAAATGAACACGGCCTCCGGGCAATTCAGCCGCGTCATTTCCAGCATATTGACGGTACCCACCGCATTGACGCCGAAGTCCGTGAACGGCTCCTTGGCCGCCCAGTCGTGGCTGGGCTGCGCGGCGGTATGGACGATCAGCTTGATATCCGCACCATATTTCTTGAAAATTGGCTCCAACTGGCTCACCTCACGGATGTCGGCCGACTCATGCTTGTAATTGGAATAAGCTTCTTCGATGCGGTTGCGGTTCCAGGCGGTGTTGCCGTCCTCGCCGAAAAAGTACTGACGAAGGTTGTTGTCGATACCGACGACGAGATCGAATTTATCAGCCAGGAAGGCGACCGATTCGCTTCCAATCAGCCCGGCCGAGCCGGTCACTAGGGCAATGTTCATAGGGTACTTTTCTTTTTTGAATAATGAAAAAAAGCAGCACCCCGCGTGGAGGTCCTGCTTTCAAGTAATAATATAGATCAAGACAAATTATTTCCTGGCCAAAGCGCTGGTCGTGTCGCCAAACATCTTTTCACGAATGGCATTGGCACGAAGCTCCAACTCAGGCTTCTCCTCGTACTTGTTGTTCAGTTGGCGCGCTGCCGAGTCGGGATGCACGCCGTACACATACTCGCTGTTTGCCCGCACGTCGATTTGCTCGGCGTGGTTGTATTTTTGGTATTCGCAGGAGGACAAAAAGGCAATACCAACTACGAATGCGGCTATTTTCTTGAAATTCATGGGTGTCTTTTCTGAAAGATTTGGCACAAAAGTAAAGGTCGTTTGCCTAATCACCAAAAAGTAGCGCATCCATTTGAGGGATTTCTGGAAGTTATCCGGTTGCCAGATAAAGGTATGCTTGCATACTACCTACAAAATTCATTACATTTGCGTAGAGGCGCGATGCTTCGCGTCTTTCGGGCGTAGGCAGGCAGCGGATTTGAAAAGATATCATGCGCAAAGAAAAAACAATTGACTTTCACATCAAATGGGCTTGGCATTCGATTTCGCGGATGTACAACACCTACGCCGCGCAATACGACATGACAATGGCCGTGGGCTATGTGCTGCTAAACATCGACATTGAAAATGGCACGCCGGCCACCAAAATCGCCCCACTGCTGGGCATGGAGCCGAGGAGTCTGGTGAGGATGTTGAAAAGCCTGGAAGAAAAAGGGTTAATTCGCCGCGAAGTGGACGGCAACGACAAGCGCTTCGTCCGCATCACACTCACCGAAGAAGGCAAGGCTAAGCGCGAACAAGCCCGCGATGGCGTTATCAAATTCAACGAAATCATCCGCGAGAAAATCCAGCCTGGAAAAGCTGGAGGTTTTTATGGATGTGATTAAAGAAATCAACACACTGGTAGATAGCGAGAATCAGAAAACTAAAACTGTGTAATCGTGGAATTGTGTAATCGTGTAATTGCTGTGGAATTGTGGATTTGTGTTTTGTTCATTATCGAACCCAAAACAACCAACAACCAATTCAACGTCAATTCAACGATTACACAATTCCACACTTCAACAAAAAAATGAACCGTACCATCAAAAAAGTCGCCGTTCTCGGCTCGGGCATCATGGGCTCCCGCATCGCCTGCCACTTCGCCAATATTGGCGTGCAAGTGCTATTGCTCGACATCGTTCCCCGCGAACTCACGCCCGCCGAAGAAGCCAAGGGCCTGACCATGGAAAGCCCTGCCGTGCGGAACCGCCTCGTCACCGAATCTTTCCAAAGTACCCTGAAAGGCTCACCCGCCGCGCTGTACAGCCCCGAGTTTGCCAAGCGTGTGAAGCTGGGTAACTTCGATGACAACCTTGCCGAAATCAAGGATTACGACTGGATCATCGAGGTCATCGTGGAGCGGCTCGACATCAAGCAGGGTTTGTTCGAGAAAGTGGATCAACTGCGCAAGCCCGGTACTTTGGTAAGTTCCAATACTTCGGGCATTCCCATTCACTTGATGTCGGAAGGCCGCAGCGAGGATTTTCAGAAGCATTTCTCCGGGACGCACTTCTTCAATCCGCCGCGTTATCTACGGCTTTTGGAAATCATTCCCGGCCCCAAAACCGACCCCGCAATCATCGACTTCCTGATGCACTACGGCGATTTGTTTTTGGGCAAAACGACGGTACTTTGCAAGGACACGCCCGGCTTCATCGCCAATCGCCTGGGTATTCACGCGATGGTGCAGACCGTCCGCGCCGCCGAGGAAATGGGCTTGACTGTGGAGCAGGTGGACAAGCTCACCGGTCCGGTGGTAGGTCGCCCCAAGTCGGGTACCTTCCGCCTTTCGGATGTGGTGGGATTGGACACGACGGTTCACGTTTCCAACAATCTCTACGAATCAGGGGCTGAAACCGACGAGTCGCGGGAGGCGTTCGTGGTGCCGGGCATCATGCAGGAGCTTTTTAACAAAAAATGGCTGGGTGATAAAACCAAACAAGGTTTTTACAAAAAAATAAAGGACGAAAAGGGCCAGTCCGTCATTTTGGCGCTGGATTTCAAGACGATGGAGTACCGTCCATCCGAGAAGGTAAAGTTCACCACCCTGGAAGGCACCAAGTCGATTGACAACCTGGCGAAGCGCTTCGGCGTGCTGCTGGAAGGCAAGGATGAGGCCGGAGAATTCTACCGCCAAACTTTCGCCGACAGCTTCCGCTACGCCACGAACCGCATTCCCGAAATCTCGGACGAGCTCTACCGCATCGACCAGGCCATCACATCGGGCTTTGGTTGGCAGATGGGCTTGTTTGAGACTTGGGATGCCGTTGGGGTCAAGAAAATGCTCGACATCATGGAGGCGCAGGACAAGAAACCCGCCGCCTGGGTGTACGAGATGCTGGAAGCGGGCCACGAGTCTTTTTACAAAGTAGAAAAAGGCCGGAAGAAGTACTACGACATTCCGACTAAGTCCTACAAAGAAATTCCGGGACAGGATCACTTTATTATTCTTAGCAACCTTGAAAATAAGATCGTCTGGAAAAACGCCGGGGCCGCGCTCTACGACTTGGGCGATGGCATCGTGAACCTGGAATTCCGCTCGAAGATGAATACCTTCGGGGCCGAGGTGATCGAAGGAATGCACAAGGGCATCGGCCTGGCCGAGAAAGATTTTCGGGGGCTGGTGATCGCCAACGAATCCACCGAGGCATTTTCGGCGGGGGCGAATCTGGCGATGCTGTTCATGTTCGCCATCGAGCAGGAGTTCGACGAAATCAACCTCATGATCGCGCAATTCCAGCAGACGATCCTGCGGGCGCGGTACTCGTCCATTCCGGTAGTCGTGGCCCCGCACACCCTCGCGCTGGGCGGCGGTTGCGAGCTGACGCTCCACGCCGACAAGGTGGTAGCCAGCGCCGAATCGTACATCGGCTTGGTGGAGTTGGGCGTGGGCCTGATCCCGGCGGGTGGTGGTACCAAGGAAATGGCCGCGCGCTGCTCCGACCTCTACCAGCCCGGCGACCCCGAGCTGAACATCCTGCAAACCGCCTACATGAACATCGCCCAGGCCAAAGTATCGACCTCGGCCCAAGAGGCCATGGAGATGAATTATTTGCAGGAAAAAGACCAGATCGTCCTCAACCGCAGTCGCCTGATCGCCGAAGCCAAGCAAGCCGCGATGGAGCTGGCCGACAACGGCTACACCCAGCCCAAGCCCCGGATGGACATCAAGGTACAGGGCAAAACGGGCATCGCCCTCTTCCTGGCGGGCGTCGCGCAGATGCGCCTGGCCAACTACATCAGCGACCACGACGCCCTGCTGGCCCAAAAACTCGCCCACGTCATCTGCGGCGGCGACCTCAGCCAACCGCAAATTGTCACGGAAAAGTACCTGCTGGATTTGGAGCGCGAAGCCTTCCTCTCCCTCTGCGGTGAAAAGAAAACCCTCGAACGTATGCAGGGCTTACTGACTGGCGGCAAACCACCGAGGAATTAAATGTGGTACGGCCGGGCCCGCGTTCGGGCGTCCCGCCCGTCACCAAATAGTACGCGATTCCTAACTTCCCGAAAGTCAAACGCCAGACGGCTATTCTTTCGGGAAGTATTGTTTTCACCCCAAATATCCCCCCTTTCACGTCATTTTTCCCCGGCCTGATTTGGCAAAGCGTAGTTTTGGTTCAAATTAAAATCAAAACGAACCATGCACTCCATCGCCACTACCCGCCGCTACGAACTATTCATCGTCCTGGCCGCCGCTGCGGCTTACGTTATTCGCCGTCTGTTCGAGTTAGCGGAAAACTTCAATCTCGACATCCGCTTGGCGCAAGCAGCCGGAGCAAGCAACGCAGCCATCCTCCGTGACCTCGCATCTTTTGATTACAACCGAAACGTCATTTTCCCCACCGTGGCGGGAGCGGTATTTTTTGTGGGGGCGTGGTATGTCATTCATTACCATGCTTTTCCCCGAATCAATGAGAAAAAGTATGATTCCAAAACCAACTGGCTCATCGCCCTTACTATCGGCCTGACACTCGGAAGCATTCTGTTATACAGTTTTTTCCGCCTCGAATTAATAGCCCGACCAAATAGTAGTGGAAAGACGGTCGGCTTTTGGGTGGTTGCAACCTTCATGAATATCCCAATCGCTACTATTGCCGCACTAATGACCCTATTTGTTTACGAAACATTTGCCCAAATCTACTACCACACAATTAAGCTTTATGACCGTGGCCATTCCCAAAACCGTGTTTTACAATATGTACTGTTGGTACTCGCTGGTGCTTGCGTGTGCTCGTGGATCTTCGTAGGACAGATTGCAGATTTCGCCGTTGGTCGCAACGGAGGAGTGTTTGCTGGGATATTTATTATCATACTCACGCTGATTTCGCATCAGTTTTTTTATAGTAGAGTACTGCCCTACCTCGCTAAATACTGGCAAAATAAGTCAGATAAACCGGTATATACTTTTGCTGTACTCATTTACAACTTAGTGAGTTTGTTGCTTTTTTATGTATGGATGAGACATATAGGAGGCGATCCTTCCGTCTTTATCGCCATTTGTATTCTACCTACCGGAGTTGGGCTACTAACCGCCATGATGCGACGTTCCCTTTTCACAGAAACCCGCCAGCTCCAAACCCAAGTCCTCCAAAAAACCACCGAACTCGACACCCTCCGCTCCCAGGTCAACCCGCATTTCCTGTTCAACGCCCTCAACACCTTATATTCAGTAGCTTTAAAAGAAAGCAGCGAGAAAACCGCCGACGGTATCCAGAAACTCGGCGATATGATGCGCTTCATGCTGCACGAAAATAACCAAGAGCGCATTCCGCTGCGGAAGGAGATCGAGTACCTGCACAACTTCCTGGACTTGCAGCGGATGCGGCTGGACGAGGGCCACGAAATCGAGATTCGGGTCAATATTCAGGAACCAGAAGCGGAAAAGTACCTGGCCCCGATGCTGCTGAACCCTTTTGTGGAAAACGCCTTCAAACACGGCATCAGCCTGCGGCAACCGTCGTGGATTTACCTCACCCTCACGCTGGATGCTACGAAGTTGTACTTCAAAGTACACAACAGCTTGCATCAGAAAACGGGCGATGACCCGGAGAAAAATGGGTCGGGAATCGGCCTGGAAAACGTGCGAAAGCGGCTCGACTTGCTGTACCCCAACCGCCATACGCTCGATATTCAGGCCACGGAAAGCGATTATTTCGTATCATTGATTTTAGAAACAGACCAATCCGCCTAATGCTCACCGCGATTGCCATCGACGACGAACCCCGCGCTCTGGAAGTCATTCAGATGCACGCGGCCAAGGTGCCTTTTGTGGAATTGAACGCTACATTCACGGATGCTTTCGAGGCGATTCCTTTCTTGCAAGAACACCAGACCGACCTGCTTTTTTTGGACATCAAGATGCCCGACATTTCGGGCATCGAGTTTCTGGATTGTCTGCGGGAGGTGCCGATGGTGATTTTTTCCACCGCCTATTCGGAGTACGCGGTAAAAGGCTTTGAGCTGAATGCCCTGGATTATTTGCTCAAACCGTATTCGCTGGTGCGGTTCGCGCAGGCTTGCAACAAGGCTTTGGAGGTGAAGCAGTTGCGACAGAATTTGACTCGGGACAGCGTTCAGCCAACTGAATCCTTCATTTTCATAAAAACGGGCTACGAGCAGGAGAAAGTCTGGCTGAAAGACCTTTGCTATCTGGAAGCGGAGGGCAACTACGTGAACTACGTCTTGCCCGACCGCCAACTTCTCAGCCGGCAAAGCCTGGTTGACGCCCTGCGTGCGCTGCCCGACCGGCAGTTCATCAGAATTCACCGCTCCTTTGCGGTGGCCGTGGCGAAGGTGCAGAAAATCAGTCGGTACGCCGTGTGGGTCAGTGGGCGGGAGCTTCCGGTGGGAGCATCTTACGAGGGAAAGCTCGAAGAAATTAAGGCGATTTTGAAAACGTGAGTTTGCAAATATCTGGATAGAATCCCCTATTTTGCTAAAATCTAATTTCAAAACCCAGCGAAACCCACGTTCCAGAAAGAAATTCAACTCCATGAAATTTAATATCGACCGCTCGAAAGACGCGCAAGAACTCGGCCAAAAATCCGGTGACCGGGCGGCTGAGATCATCAAAAAAGCCATCGCCGAGAACGGACAGGCCAATATCATCCTGGCCACCGGAACCAGCCAGTTCGAGACCCTGCAAAGGCTTCTCACTCACACCGATATCGACTGGGGCAAGGTCGTGATGTTCCACCTCGACGAGTACATTGGCCTGCCCATCACGGCTCCGGCCAGTTTTCGGAAGTACTTGCAGGAGCGCTTTATCGACCAAGTACCCGCGCTGAAAGCCTACTACCTCATCGATGGCGAGGCTGACCCGGCACAGGAATGCGCCCGCCTGGGTGAACTCATCGCGGCACACCCGATCGACATGGCACAGGTCGGTATCGGCGAGAACGGCCACCTGGCGTTCAACGATCCCCCGGCGGACTTTTATACCGAAGACGCCTACATCGTGGTCGAATTGGACGAAGCCTGCCGTCGCCAGCAATTCAACGAAGGCTGGTTCGCGACCATGGAAGACGTGCCAAAACAGGCTATCAGTATGTCGATCCCGCAGATTCTGAAATCGAAAACCATCGTTTGTTCCGTCCCCGATGAGCGCAAGGCGCAGGCGGTGAAGAACTGCGCGGAATTGCCCATCAGCAACAAATATCCGGCGGGAATTCTCAAAACGCACGACGATTGTATCCTGTATCTGGACGAAAACTCGGCTTCGTTGCTCGCCTGATTCCCTAGCTCATGTCTTCTTTCAAAATCACCAACGGGACGCTCGTCACACCCTACCGCCTGCTTCCCGGAGGAACCTTAGTGGTGAAGGATGGCGTGATTACGGACGTTCTTGAAATTGGGGCCGAAACGCCCGACCTACCCGAGATCGACGCAGCGGGCCAGTATGTCTCGCCCGGCTTCATCGAACTGCACGTCCACGGCGGCGGCGGCCATGATTTCATGGATGGCAGCGTGGAGGCATTTCTTGAAATAGCCAAAACCCACGTCCGGTTCGGCACCACGGCGATGGTACCCACCACCTTGACCAGCAGCCAGGAAGCGCTATTCCGTACGCTGGAACTGTACGAGGAGGCCAATCGACGCAACGAAGGCGTTGCCAAGTTTTTAGGACTACATCTGGAAGGGCCGTACTTTGCCATGAGCCAGCGCGGGGCGCAGGACCCGCGCTACATCCGTAATCCCGATCCGGCTGAGTACCACGAGGTCATCCGCCGCGCCAAAGGCTCCGTTACGCGCTGGAGCATTGCGCCCGAACTGCCGGGGGCTCTGAAAATGGGCCGCTTTTTGCGTTCTGAGGGAATCATTGCCTCGGTCGCACACACCGAAGCGATCCACGAGGATGTGGTGCTGGCGGCCGAAAACGGCTACACGCTGATGACGCACCTGTACTCGGGCATGTTGGGCGTGACCCGCCGCGACGCCTTCCGCTACGCCGGGGCGGTGGAAAGCGCGTTTTTGCTGGACGAAATGGACGTCGAGATCATTACCGACGGTATTCACCTGCCGACGCCGCTTTTGCAATTGATCTATAAAACCAAAGGCCCCGACCGCATCGCCCTCATCACCGACGCCATGCGGGCCGCTGCCCTGCCACCCGGCGACAGCATCCTCGGTCCGCTCGACAACGGCCTGAAGGTGCTGGTGGAAGACGGCGTCGCTAAACTACCCGACCGCACCGCCTTTGCCGGCAGCGTCGCTACCGCCGACCGGCTGGTGCGCACCATCACGCAGCAAGCCCACGTGCCGCTGCTCGACGCCATAAAAATGGCTTCGACTACGCCCGCCCGCATCATGGGCGTGCAAGATCGTATGGGTTCTCTGACAGTAGGAAAGGCAGCCGATGTGGTTTTGTTTGATGAAAACATTGAAGTCAGCATGACGATCGTCGATGGAAAGGTCGTGTATTCTAAGAAGCGACAAAGCGACAAAGGCACAAAGTGACAAAGGAAGCTTGCGCTAGCCTGAACAACTACCCGGCTAAAACCTAAACAAATAATCACCCCATAATGCTCAAAAGAACGATAACCCTCGCCACCCTAATCGCCCTCTCAGCCATGTATCAAGGCTGCAACACCGCTAAAGAAACCTCCGACGCACCCGACAAGCTGCGGCTGATCGTCCTCGATCCGGGCCATTTTCACGCGGATTTGTTGCAAAAAACCGCCTACGATCAAGTGGACTCCGTGGTGCATGTGTATGCGCCCGACGGGCCGGAAGTAAAAGCGTACCTCGCCAAAGTCGATCAGTACAACACGCGCGCCGAATCGCCCACGCGCTGGCAGGAGGAGGTATATACCGGATCGGATTATCTGGAAAAAATGCTGGCTGACAAGGCGGGTAACGTGCTGGTGCTGGCCGGGAATAATCAGAAGAAGACCAATTATATCAAACAAGCCGTGGACGCGGGCCTAAACGTGCTGGCCGACAAGCCGATGGCGATCGACTCCGAAGGTTTTGAATTATTAAAGGAAGCTTTCGACTCCGCCGAGAAGAACAACGTGCTGCTCTACGACATCATGACCGAGCGCTACGAGATCACGAATACGTTACAAAAAGAACTCGCCCAGCAGGAGGCTATTTTTGGGGAGCTCCAAACGGGTACCACCGAGCAGCCCGCCATCAGCAAGGAGAGCGTTCACCATTTTTCCAAGATCGTGTCGGGCAGTCCGCTGGTGCGGCCCGCCTGGTTTTTCGATGTGCAGCAGCAGGGTGAAGGCATCGTAGACGTCAACACCCACCTCGTGGATTTGATCCAGTGGGCGGCGTTCCCGGAGCAAGTCGTGAGTCCTGACGACGTCAACCTGATTTCAGCCAGGCGCTGGACCACCGATCTCACGCCCTCGCAGTTCGAGCAGGTCACTAAAATGAACAGCTACCCCGACTACCTGACCTCGTCGGTGAAAGACAGCACGCTGAGCGTGTACGCCAACGGCGAGATCAACTACACGCTCAAAGACATTCACGCCCAGGTGAAGGTACTGTGGAATTTCCAGGCACCCGAAGGGGCCGCCGACACGCACTACTCGATCATGCGCGGCTCTAAAGCCAACCTCATCATTCGCCAGGGTAAGGAGCAGAACTACAAGCCGATGCTCTACATTGAGGCCGTCGGTCAGCCGGATGGATACAATGAGGCGATGGAAGAAGCTTTCAAAAAGGTGGAAGCCCTGTACCCCGGCATCGAACTGAAAAAGGATTCCAAAGGCTGGCAGGTGATGATTCCGGCCAAGTACGACAACGGCCACGAGGCCCACTTTGCCCAGGTCGCCCGCAAATACATGGAGTACCTGAAGGACGGAAAACTTCCCGACTGGGAAGTTCCGAACATGATTACGAAGTACTACACTACGACGGAAGCGCTGAAGATGGCGGGGAAGTAATCAATTTGGAATTAGTGAATGTCGGACGGGGCCGCCCCTGCGGTGTCGGATTAGAAGTTGATAACAGCCGTTCTGAATTCCAAGTACCTGTACTTTATCGCCGAGCGACCCCGTCCAAATCAAATTATTCCCAATTCCAAATTCACTAATTCCAAATTGATCATTGCTCATTCAACGCCCAGTTGTAATCCTTAAAGGAAATGCTGTCGGATTGGAGCTTTGTCTTGGCGTATTTGTTGACCCAGTCTTTGATCGGCATTTTCTTCTTAAAATCGCCGCCGTACCAATCCATGATTTTTGAAATACTGGCTTTGTCTTTGGTCACTTCATTGAGTCTGGGGTTGTTGAGAAAGGCACGGCCCTGCTCGTCCAGTTGCTTGTCGAGCTTGCTGGCGACGTAGGCTTCGTTGCGCAGTGGTGGGCACGACATGGCGGCGCACACCACCGCGAAGTGAATCCGGGGTTCGTTGAAATCCTTGCGGATAATGCCGTGCTCGATGTTGTTCAAATCCATCTTCTTGCCGCCGATTTCAATAAACTTTACGTCCCAGGGGGTATTCACGAAGGGAATCTTGATCGACGAACCGATGTCTTTGATACTTTTCAGCGGGTAATGGTCCAGGATCAGTTGCACCGTGTAGGCATTGTAGGCGTTGATCCAATAGGCCAGCTTTTCATCTTTGCTCCACTTAGAGCCGGGGGCATTGCTGCTGAGCAGGTCGAGGTAGCTTTTTAATTGTGCCTGGTCTTTCTTGAAGCCTTTGTAGTCGACCATTCCGCCGTCGGTGACGTGCTTTTTAAGAAGTTTGTCCCAAACCGTGTGTTCGATGGGGGCCGATTTGGAAGTCGGAGCCGAGGTACCGCAGGAGATCATGACGAGTACTGCGGCAAGCGCAAAGAGAGTGTTTTTGAGTTTCATACTGCTGTTTGTTGATTTTATGGACAATTCTCTGGTAAGTACGCAAATGACGTGCTATTGGTTGCCAGGGCACTTGGTAGAGCCTCGGTCGCCACGATAGTTTAAAGTATTATTGGTGACGCGTGTTTTCGCTATTCAGCGAGATCGGCGTATATTTACTTTCCCGTAAGTCCTACCATTTGAATGAAAAAAAATAATACGGCTGACGCCCCGGTTGAACATCCTTTCCTGCGTGGCGGTGGAGAAATGGGCCGTCTGATGCGTGAGAAAGACTGGTCGCAAACCCCGCTGGGATCGCCCGACGGATGGCCGCACAGCCTGCGAACCACGCTGGGCATCCTGCTCAACTCCAAGTTTCCCATGTTTCTGTTTTGGGGCGAGCAACTACTTTGCCTTTATAACGATGCCTACCGCCCCAGCCTTGGCAACGACGGCAAGCACCCCCACGCGCTGGGCCAGCCCGCCGTCGAGATATGGTCGGAAATCTGGCACATCATCAAACCGCTGCTCGATCAGGTTCGCACGAGTGGGGAAGCGACCTGGAGCGAAGATCAATTGATTCCCTTTTATCGCAATGGCCAAATAGAGGATATCTACTGGACGTTCAGTTACAGCCCCGTCTTTGATGAACTGGGCCGGGTGCAAGGGGTGCTGACCATTTGCACCGAAACCACTGAGAAGGTCGAGAACCTCAAAAAACTGGCCGAAAGCAAAGACCAGTTCATGACGCTGCTGGAAATGATTCCCAATATCGCGTGGAATACGGATTCGGAAGGCAGACTGACCTTCGTCACCCAACGCTGGTACGAATACACGGGACAGAGTGCCGAACAAACGTTTTCCAACGGTTGGGAAATGGCAACGCATTCGGACGACCTGCCCGCTGCGATTGAGAAAATGATGCACTCCCTGGCTACCGGTAAGCCTTATATGGCGGAATACCGCCTCAGGCGGGCCGACGGCGCCTACCGCTGGCACCTGGCCCGAGCCACGGCCGTCCGGAATGAAGGCGGCGCAATCGTCTCCTGGCTGGGGGCGATCACCGACATCCACGAGCAAAAGCAAAAACAAGTTCGCCTGGACGAAGTGGTCAGGCAGCGTACGCAGCAACTGGAAGCATCGGTGCAGGAGCTGCGGCGCTCCAACGAGAACCTCCAACAGTTCGCCTATGTGGCCAGTCATGATTTGCAGGAACCCTTGCGCAAGATTCAGTCGTTCGGCGATATGCTCAAGAAGCGTTACGAAACCCAACTGGGCGACGGGGCCGACTACCTCAACCGCATGCAATCGGCGGCCAAACGGATGTCGGTGCTGATCGAGGACTTGCTTACTTTCTCGCGCATCACCACCCGGCAGGAAGCCGCCAATGACGTACCTCTCGATCAGGTCTTGAACAGTGTTCTGATCAATCTCGAATTGAGAATCAAAGAAAGCCGGGCGGTGATCGAAGCACAATCGCTGCCCGTGGTTCAGGGCGATACCAGCCAGTTGACGCAAATGTTTCAAAATCTGCTGAGCAACGCCATTAAATTCCAGAAACCGGATTCGAATCCGGTAATCCGGATAATCACTGAAAAAGTCGATGCCGCCGATATATCCGACCACGTCCGGCTTGGCCGGGAAGCGGCCGCCTACCACCGGATCGATATAACGGACAACGGCATCGGCTTCGAGGTAAAGTACCTCGACCGCATCTTCGAGGTGTTCCAGCGGCTGCACGGTAAAAGCGAGTACACGGGAACTGGCATCGGCCTGGCCATCTGCCAGAAGGTCGCCATCAACCACGGTGGGGCCATCACGGCCAGTAGCCAGCTCGGTGCGGGGGCCACCTTCAGCGTGTATCTGCCCGTTTAGGCCAGTTCAAAATCTACATTCACTCGACCACGCGAAACAGCCGGTTCCAGCGAATTTTGTTCCAGACCTTGTCCGCTACCGGGTCGATGGACATCCACACGAATACCGCTTTGCCCACGACGTGATCAGCGGGGACAAAGCCCCAATAGCGCGAATCAGCGGAATTGTGGCGGTTATCACCCATCATGAAGTAGTAGTCCTGCTTGAAGGTGTAAGAAGCAATCGTTTTTCCGCCGATACTGACGTTGGTTGGCGTTACTATCACCTTTTCATTGTCTTCATAGCGTTCGATGACAGGGCCATACACGGCAATCGTTTTTTCGTTTATCGGAATCGTTGCGCCTTGCCGTGGTACGGTTAGCGGACCGTAATTGTCGCGATTCCATTGGTAAGCTGCGCCACCGTAAATACCCGGCTCGCCCACGTTGGGCGGCGCGGTAGTCGGTTCGATGCTTTCGATCCAATCCATTTCCCGAAATTGAGCCAGCACCTGTTGCGTCATATTGACGTTGTAGCCCAGGCGCACATTGGATTCGGCAGCTTCGTCGTAAGCCTCCACGGGTTGCCAGTTAATGAACGGCCCGTCGGGTGAGTCGAAGTCGTTGACGATGTCGTAGCGGCGAAAAAAGCGTTCGTTGAGGTCTTCCTTTGTCTTTACAAAATAAAAAGTCTCGGCGCGGGGCGGCGGCGTCATTTCGTTATCGTTCACAAGAACTTGCTCTTGGCGAATTTCCACCTTGTCGCCGGGTGTGGCGATGCAGCGTTTCACGTAAAATGTTTTCATGTCTGCGGGATAGCCCGTTTCGTTAGCCAGGCCGGGCGGGTAGTTGAAGACTACCACATCACCGCTTTTTATCTCCGAAAAACCGGGCGTGCGGTATACAGGCAACTGAATGGCATCGCTGTACGAAGGAATATTCGTCCCCCAGATTTTCTGGTGCGCAAGCGGCACCTGTAGCGGCGTCCGGGGCGTGCGGATGCCGTAGTGGAGTTTGCTCACGAACAGGTAATCGCCGACCATGAGCGTATTTTCCATCGAAGGCGTAGGAATGGCATAAGCCTCGAAAGTCAGGAATCGAATGAGCGTGGCGGCTACGACCGCAAACAGCAGGGAGTCTGACCACTCGCGCAAAAAGGATTTTTTGGGTTTAGGGGCGTTTTTGGAGGAAAGAGTTTTCTTTTTGTTGAACATAGCCTATTGTAGGTTTTGGAATTACTGCTGGTGAATAATCGACTCAAATTTAAAAAGATTTTTATATAAAAAAATTATACATAAAGGAAAATTCTCCTCCTACCGCTTGTCTTGTTGACAAGGGCGTGAGAAACACGATATATTTTGTACTTTTACAATACAACGAAGTACCAAGAACGCTCGGGGTGGCCCGTGCCAGATGAAAAAAATGCCAATAACTAAAGAACAGATCCTTAAACAACACTTCGGCTACGATACTTTTCGCCCCCAGCAAGCCGAAATCATCGACACCGTGCTGCGCGGCGAGGATTGCCTGGTGCTGATGCCCACGGGCGGCGGTAAGTCGATATGCTTTCAAGTGCCTGCCTTGTTGCAAGAAGGCCTGACGGTCGTCATTTCGCCGCTCATCGCCCTGATGAAGGATCAGGTGGAAGCCCTGCGGGCCAACGGCATCGAGGCGGCTTATCTTAATTCTTCTTTATCGGGCAAGGAACAGGAGTCGGTTTTTTGGAAAGCCAAGTTGGGTACCTTGAAACTGCTCTATGTGGCTCCCGAACGCTTGTTTTCGGGAAACACGATGGAGCATTTCAAGGAGTGGAACGTACAGCTATTTGCCGTGGATGAGGCGCACTGTATCTCGTCCTGGGGTCACGATTTCCGGCCCGAGTACCGGCAGTTGTCTTCGCTCAAAAGTCATTTTCCCGGCGTACCGGTCATCGCCCTCACCGCTACGGCCGACCGCGTCACGCGCCGCGATATCCTGGGGCAGTTGGGCTTGAAAAAGGCCCCGACCTTCGTGGCCAGTTTCGACCGCCCCAATCTCAGCCTGACGGTGTTACCAAGTCGCAAGCGGCTACCGCAGATCGAGCAGTTTCTGAAAAAACACCCCAACCAGCCGGGCATCATCTACTGCCTGAGCCGTAAGAGTACCGAAACGGTGGCCGCCTCGCTGCAAAACCGCGACTTCCGTGCCGACTGCTACCACGCCGGCCTATCCGCCGGGCAACGCTCCAAGGTGCAGGAGCAGTTCCTCAATGACGACATCCAGATCATCGTTGCCACCATTGCCTTCGGGATGGGCATCGACAAGTCCAACGTCCGCTGGGTGATTCACTACAACCTGCCGCCCAATGTCGAGAGCTTTTACCAGGAGATCGGCCGCTCGGGCCGCGACGGTGCCCCCGCCGACACGGTGCTGTTCTACGGCTATCAGGACATCGTGATGCGGCAGGACATGATAAATAAGTCGGAACAGTCTAACGAGCAAAAAGAACTGCTGCGGGCCAAGCTTGAGCGCATGAAGCAGTACGCCGAAGCGGATCTCTGCCGCCGCCGCATCCTGCTCAGCTATTTCAACGAAGCCGTGGAAAAGGACTGCGGCAACTGCGACGTCTGCCAGAACCCCCGCACCCGCTTCGACGGCACGCTGCTGGCTCAAAAAGCACTCTCGGGCATCGCCCGCACGGGTGAGCGCGTGGCGATGGGAATGCTGATCGATATCCTGCGCGGCAGCCGCAACCGCGCCCTGCTCGACCGCCGCTACGACCAGCTACCCACCTTCGGCGTGGGCCGCGACCTGCGCGGCGACGAATGGGCCGAGTACCTGAGCCAGATGCTCAACTCCGGCGTGATGGATATTGCTTACGATGAAGCCCACTCCTTCAAGCTGAACGCCCTGAGCTGGCAGATCCTAAAAGAAGGTAAGACGCTGGAGCTGGCCAAGTTCATTCCGTACGCCGAGCGCAAGGCCCGCGAAGAAGCCCTCGTGCCGAAGGAAAAGCCGAAGCAGGAAATCATCCGCGACGCGCTCTTCGAGCAACTACGCCTGCTGCGCAAGCAAATGGCCGATGCGCTCAACGTGCCGCCTTACGTGATTTTTTCCGATAAAACCATTTCGGAAATGGCTCAGAAGCGTCCTGTTTCGGAAGCCCAGATGCTGGACGTTTCGGGCGTGGGCGCGGAGAAGTACCGCCGCTACGGCGAATCGTTCGTGGCCGAAATCGTAAAGTTCGCCAAGGAGAATACCAAGCCCGGCACCCGCGTGGTGAAGGGCATGACTTACCTCATGACGCACGAACTCTACGAAAAGGGCTTCACCCTCGACGACATCGCGCAGCAGCGTGGCCTGACGACCTCCACCGTAGTAGGCCACCTCGTGAAGCTCCGCGACGAGGGCCACGACATCCAACTCCGCTCGCTCATCGCCGACCGTACTTACGCCGAAGTCCTTACCGCCGCCGACGAACTGAACTTTAAATCCAACGACTCGCTGACTACACTCTTCGAGCACCTGGGCGAAAGGATCGAGTACGGGATGATTCGGCTGGCGCTGGCGATTCGGGAGGGGGCGTAAGGGTTTTACCTCCCCAAATCCCGGTACCCAATCAGCTTAATGCCTTTTCTCTCAATCAACGCCCGCACTTTCGGGTTAGTGAGCAAATCCGTCACGCCCTGCCGGTCTTCAGCGACATCCTCGTAACCGATATGGTGGATAGCGCGGAGTTCGGCATTGTCCAGGCCGGGGTGTTCTACGTAAAGGTAGGTTTCACCAGGCTGTAATTTATCGAGGGCATCAACAAAACTCCGTGCTTTCTCTGCCGGCGTGTTGTGCGGCCCTTCCATCGGCAGCCGTTGCACGGCGTAATCGTCGGGGTCGAGGTCAATTTTATATTCCTGCGCCAAACGCTTGGTCATCGCGGCCACTTCCTTCGATAAGAAACTACAGCCCATGTGCGCCGATACGTGGCTAATGCGCGGAATATGCCGCAGCGCCATTTCGATTTGGGCCCGAAACTCCCGCTCCACGTCTTCAATCTTCCACTTATTCTCGGAAATAGCCTGGCCAGGGTAATTTTTATTGGGGAATACCATTGGATAAAAATAGCCGTCCGCGCTCACCAGACTCGGCACCACCGTCAGGGGCCGCCATTTGACCAAATCCCACTCGCTGGTCAGGGCGAGGTGGATGCCCACATCGGCGTCGGGGATTTGTTTCAGCAGTTGCACCGCCTCGGGAAACCAGGGTGAAGGTACAATAACCTCGATGGAGGTTTCAATGCCGTTTTCATAGGCCTCGACCAGTGCCAGGTTGCCCGAATGGGAAAAGCCCATATCGTCGCCGCGCACGATCAAGCGAGCAGGAGTGGTTTGGGCGAAGGTCGTGGTGGCGCAGAGGACTGTTAGAAAAATCAGGACTTTTTTCATAGAGTAATTGTATCACTTTTAATTTTCTCGATCAGTGTTTCTTCCCAATTTTTTTGTTTCCGATTCCACATCAGCCACGAATTAACGAACACAAATGCGCGTCGGAAGGGATTTTTTCTATCTTTGTTCCCCAAACAATAAGGCATACCCACTGCCGTTAATTTCAGGACTTAACTGCCGGAGGTGCAATTCCGGCCAATTCACCCTTCACCCCAATAATAATGCTGCTGCAAGCACTTACTGACTCCACGATGGTTACCCCAGGCTCGGGCGACGGCCTTTCGGTTCTCGATTTATTGATCAAAGGCGGGTGGGTGATGCTTCCCCTCGGGTTTCTTTTTCTGGTCACGATTTTTCTGATGGTCGAGCGCTGGATGGGGATTACCAAAAATGCCAAAATCGAGCAGTCGTTCGTCAATAACGTCAAAGATTTCATTCAGCAGGGTAATCTCAAATCCGCCGAATCGTTGTGCCGCAACCAGAACAATGCCGCCGGGCGCATCCTGGAACGCGCCACGGGCCGCATCGGCTACCCCATCAAGGATATCGAGTCCACGATCGAGAACGCCAGCCAAATTGAGTTGCAACGGATGGAGGGCAACCTCCCTTATCTCGGCGTCATTGCGGGTATCGCGCCCATGCTGGGTTTTGTGGGAACGATCGCCGGGATCATCCGCATTTTTTACGACATTTCCATTTCCAACGACTTCAACATCAGCACGATTTCGGGCGGTATGTACGAGAAGATGATTACGTCGGGTTCCGGCCTCATCATCGGTCTGATCGCTTACGCGGGCTATCACCTGATCAACATGAAGATCGACCGCTTCGCCCTGAAACTCCAAATGGCCGCCTCGGACTTCCTCGACGTACTACAGCGTCCGGTCGAGTCGAGATAGATTCTAGGTTATTAGGCATTAGGTTGTTAGGCGTTAGGTACTTTGGCTCAGTCAGAAAATGCCTAACACTCAACAACCTAACCGCTAACAACCCAACAACCTAACAACCTGAAATGAAAATACGCCGAAAAGCCCGGTTTGCCCCGGAAGTGTTTACGCACTCGCTGAACGACATCATGTTCTTCCTGCTGCTGTTTTTTTTGATCATCAGCACGATGTCGAACCCGAACGTCATCAAGCTGATGCTGCCCAAGGCGTCGTCGTCGCAGCAGGTGTACAAGAAGCAGATCACGCTGTCGGTGGACGACCAGAAGAATTATTTCGTCGACAAAGATCAAATCCCCGCCGGGCAGTTGGAGACGCAGTTGGCTTCCATCTTTGCCGACGTGGAGGAGCGCACCGTGGTGCTGCGTGTGGACAAGAACCTCGCCGTACAGGACTTGGTGGATGTGCTGGAAGTGGGCGCGAAATTGGACATCAAGATGGTGATGGCAACGGCGCGGTAAGTTGATAGTGGACGGTTGACAGTTGACAGCTATTTTTTATCCACCGCTTCAAACTGTTTATTCTTTCGAATTTATCCTTCCAAAACAAAGCTGATTGGCAGGTTGTACCTTGACGCTACCGCCTTGCCATCCTTACGGGCGGGCGTCCATTTTGGCATCATCTTTATGACCCGCATCGACTCCTGATCCAGGCTCTCGCTCACGCCTTTGACCACTTCTACCTCACGCACCTTTCCGGTCGAACCAATAACAAAAGTCAGGAACACCTTGCCCTGAATTCGGTTTTTGGAAGCTTCGGTGGGATATCTAATATTGGTACCCAAGAACGTGTACATGGCCTGAATCCCACCAGGATATTCAGGTTGTTGGTCTACCTCCGTAAAAACGGGCTCTTTTGCCAACTCTTCGTCAGTGAGTTCCTTTTGCTGATTGGCGTCGGGTGCAACGTCAGGATCACTGGTGCTGCAACCGGAAAAGCTGAGGGCCGTGGCGGCCAGCAGGCCGAGGAGAATCTTTTTCATCTTAGTTTTTCGTATTGAAGTAGGGGTGACGATAGTTGTAAAAACGGGCTTTTTTTGTGCTGTCCACCGGAACCTGAATGCTTTCTGGCAAGGCAAGGCGGTATCTCAATGTCGAAGGATAAGCGCTCACAGGCGTCGCCACAGTAGGTGCGCCGTAGACGGTAGAGTTGTTTGGCCCGTGACCGGGAAGTCCGTGATCCGCCGCATCGTCAAACTTAAAGTCGGGCATTCGCATACTTCGGAAATTAGTAGCTTTCCCCTGCCGCTTTTCCTTGTCTTCTTTTGGTTTGGGTCTGTCTATCTGAAAGTCGATGGGAAGCACGTATTCCATCGGTACCGGTTGGCCATTCTGTTGGGCGGGTTGCCAGGTGGGCATATTGAGTACCACGCGCATGGCTTCTTCGTCGATACCATCCCCCACGCTTTGGGTTACTTGCGGATTGCGGATGCGGCCCTTTTCGTTTACGGTAAAGGTAATGACCACTTTTCCTTCCACATCGCCGCGCACGGCTTCGGCGGGATAACGAATGTTCTTGCCCAGGAACCTGTACATCTCCTGGGTTCCACCCGGGAACTCCGGCATCTGCTCCACGACTTCGAATGCTTCTCTGGAGCGGGTTTTCGTGCTGTCAGATGTTGAAGATGTGGTTTCATTTGTCATTCCGTAACCAACCACTACTATGTCATTTAATGAGTTCTGTTGCCACGCCAACACTACGTTGACTATCTGGTTTTTTTCGGTGATCTCTACTTCTCGTGGTTCGTAGCCAATGTAGGTAATCACCAATTTGCCATCGAGCGGCACTTCGGTCAGTTCGAAGGCCCCGTTGGCATCCGTGGTAACGCCGCGCGTAGTGCCCGCCAGTATGACGTTCGCGCCCGGCAGCAGGTCTTTGGTTTTGGAACTACGGACGGTGCCTTTCACCGTCGTGGTCTCGACTTGTGATAGCTCCGGCAGATCTGCCGTCCCGGCATTTGTTGGCGTCAGCATTTGAACGCCACTATCTACGGCCTCGACCACGCGTTCGCGGGCAGCGGTGAGTATCAGCACGAGGCCAACGAGCGGCAGAATGGTCAGGTACTTGCCCAACGCCCATTTCGAGTTTCGGTTTTTGTAAAGCATTTTGATGCGGTTTTTAAGGTGGGAAGAATTCAAAAAGTTATTAGCTAAAGCATTGGCGGGATTATGCTGTGCGTAAGTCAGCAAAAAATCGGCGTAGTGGTCGCGCTGCGGAGCAGCGGCATCGGCCAGGTACTCGTGGACTTGTTGTAAAGATCTTTTGTACATAATCAAAACCGGGTTGAACCAGAAAACTACCCGAAGCACCTCTACCAAAAGCACGTCCACGCTGTGCCGCTGCCGCACGTGCACCAACTCATGGCGCAGCACGGTATCGAAGTCATTTTCGTAGTCGCGGCGGTCAACGACGACCCAGTTTATAAAGGAAAAGGAACTCGATCCCTCGGATAATACCAGCGTGTAGCCATCCATCTCGATTCGCTCGCCTTCTTGCAAACAGGAAAACAACCGTCCCAACTGCCTTAACAACCGGGCGAACATAAAGGCCGCTCCGGCGACGTATACCGTCCAAAGTAGCGTCAGCCACGGAAAAGGTGTATCGGCCGCTTCGGATTGGGCCACCACGACGAAGGCCGGAGCCGTCGCCTGCGCCACGACCCTCTCGGCCTTTTCCAGCGGCAAGGCGGTCAGTTGGTACATCGCCTCCGGCACGGGCGAACTGGCGAGGGCCGGAATGCTCCCGGAATATTGCAACAGCGGCAAGCCGAACGAGAACAGCAAGGCCCCGAGCAAGTAGGCGCGGTTCAGGACGAAGAAGGTCTGGCGGCGAAATAACAGCCAGTAAAAAGTGTAGAGCAGTAACCAGTACAGGTTGAGTTGGGCGAGGTAAGGGAGGATTTTCATGTATTCTATTCCTTATAGGTTGTAATCGTTATGACCCCGTTTTGACCCGGCTCGCCAAACTGATCCGTCGCGGCTTTCCCTTTCATGATTTCGATGCGGTCGATACTGCTTTGGTTCAGCCGATTGAGGGAATAGTAATCCTTCATTATTGTTCCGTTCAATACAAAGAGCGGGTTAGGGTTTTCGAACTCCGGCAACTCCACAGAAACCTTATCATACGGCTTGTTTTTCAAGTCAAAATTAACACGCAGCGTAAATGAAACCTCGACCGCCTTACCGTTTTGAATTCCCTGAAACCAACGTGGCATCGACAAAACTGCTTTCATCACCTCTTCGTCACAGCCATAGCCCGGACTCCCTGAAATCTGAATACGGCGAGGGTCGCCGTTTTTATTGATCACGAAGGAAATATCCACTGCGCCTTGAATGTCGTTCTCTGTCGCTTCGCGAGGATACTCGATAGTTTTAGCCAAAAACCTGACCAACTCCATCGCCCCTCCGGGAAACATGGCGGGCTGTTCGGACACTCTAAACAAAGTATCCGTACCAAACAGGGTTCGCAGGGGAGCAGGTGGATCATTTTCGGTCGAATAGTCGACGATTGAAATGGGCAGCAACGCTCGCTTGGTCTGCGATAGTTTCACGACCATCCGCTTTTGGTCACTGACGCCCACCCTCATGTGCCCGTAAGCGATATGGCTCACTAACAGAGTATCGTTAGCCTGTACTTCCGATAATGAAAAATAGCCCGTGGCATCGGACAAAACGGATGGCTCACCTCTGTACAATACCTTGATCGAAGCCCCTTCAATGGGCCCTTCTTGCTCATCGAAGACGAAACCTTCGAGCGCGAAAGTTTGCGCCCAGGCCGCTGGTAGCGTGAGAAGCAGGAGCAGGATGGCTTTCATGAAATTTTTGGGTCAAATTCTGGTTCACTTTTTCAAATCTTGTCGATTTTTTTTGCCTTGCTTGGTGGTGATGAGGACAACACCATTAACTCCTTTATCGCCATATGTGGCTTTCGCAGAGGCCCCCTTGAGTACTTCCATCGATGCGATATCATTCGGATTGATACTTGAAAGGAAGCTAAGCGAGTTGTCCTGCAAACCTTCGAGGGTTCGGTCATAATTCGGTAAAGTAGTAGGTTGGACTACGCCATCCACCACAAAAAGTGGTCGATTCGTCGTAGTGAAGGCTTGGGATCCTCTTATTCTTATACTGATTCCGTCATTTTTTTCCTTGCTATTCGTTGCCCCACTTTGTGATTTTGTGCTCTCTAATACATTCACGTCTTCGACAATCCTAGGCTGTTTGTCAATAGCCGCCACTTTTTCAATGGTCGCCACCACCGTCTCTTTTTCTGCCCTTGCCGCTTGCCCAACCACTTTCCTCCCCCTCGGGAGTACGAAAATAATCGGAAGGTTGTACTTCACCCTCACTTTTTCGCCGTCGTCATTTGCGCCGGGCTTCCATTTGGGCGTCTGTTTCATGATCCTGACCGCCTCCTCGTCCGTGCCGAAGCCCAGGCCTTTGAGTACATCAATGTTCTGGATGCTACCGTCGGCATTGACCACGAAGGTCAGGAACACCTTGCCTGATACGTTGGCGCGACGGGCGGCGGCGGGGTACTTCATGTTGTCACCGATGAACTTGTACATGGCTTGGATGCCGCCGGGAAATTTGGGTTGGGTGTCGACAACGGTAAAGATGGAGTCTTTGTCGTAGCCGAGAAGAGGTTCTCTTTCGACCTTTTGCGCCACTTTAATTATTCCAATGTCGGACGATACCTGTTGAGCGGTAGAATTTTCGCCAGAGTCATCGGCAACCAAAGACACCTCTACCGTACCTTGTCCGGCCATTTTGAGGGAGGCTTTTTTATGGCCTATAAAGCTGAAATCTAATTCGCTACCTGCCGGGGCTGTAAGTATAAATTCTCCTTGTGAAGTGGTGGTAGTTCCTGTGTGGGTGCCTTTTACAACGATAGACACGCCGGGGAGGGGAGTTCCATCCGCGCCAGTTACTGTGCCTTGCATAGAAACAATTTTGTCGGTAACGGCGGTAATTTCTTCGCTGCCACTTTCTGTTTCTTGCCCACATGAAGCCACCAGCAGCGACGCGAAGCCGACGAGCAGGGCCACGGCGGCGTACTTGCCGAGCGACCAGTTGGAGTTTCTGTTTTTGTAAAGCATGGCGATTCGGTTTTTTAGGAATGAGTGATTGAAAAATGGGTTGACGAGCTGTGCAGTACAACGGTCGGTATTTGACGCGGATTGAGCGTAGGAGAGCATGAACTCGGCGTATCGGTCGCGCGGAGCAGCGGCTCCCGGAGCGACGGCTCCCGGACCAGCGGCTCCCGACGTGGCTTCCCAAGTACAGACTTCACGGTCGGCCAGGTACTCGTGTACTTGCTGCAATGATTTTTTGTAAAAAACCAAAATCGGATTGAACCAGAAAAGTACCCGCAGTCCCTCCACTAACAAAATGTCCAGGCTGTGCCGCTGCCGCACGTGAGCCAGTTCGTGGCTGAGGACGGTATCGAAGTTGTCCTCGTAATCGCGGCGGGTAATGACGATGTGGTTCAGGAAAGAGAACGAACCAGAGCTTTTAGCTACGCTGTTGTCATGGAGCAGATATAGGCGGTAGGCGTCCATATCCAGACAAGTGCTTTTTTGAAAAAAAGCGTACACCCCGTGCAGGTGGCGGAATAGACGCGCCGCCATAAACAGGACGCCCAAGGCATAAGCTATCGCAAGCCACTCCGCCCAGCCCAGGGACAGGGCCGGGGTTGCTGGCATGGCAGTTTCCGCGTAGTTCGTCGGCGCGACCGCGTAGGTTTCCGCCAGTGGGTCGGCAGCTTCCATTTGCATTGTCGCCTCCTCAGTCAACGGAGCAAAGTCAGAGAAATCTGGCAGTTGCGGCATTCCCTCGGGGTACGGTACAAGCGGCAAGGCGAACGCCAGCAGCAGCGAACCGAGCAAGTATGCGCGATTCCAGGCAAAAAACGTGTGGCGGCGCAGCACGAGCCAGTAGCAGCCGTACAGCAGAAGCCAGAAGAGGTTGACTTGGACGAGGTAGTTCATTGTTAATGTGGTACGGGCTTCCAGCCCGTTTTTACTTTTGAAAGCGGTCGGACCCGCGCACGGGCTGGCAGCCCGTACCACATACTTCAGCCCTTTTTCAAAATAATTTCTATAGCTCCGTTTTTTCCTTGATCGCCATATTTCTTGATGGCGGCGGCGTCTTTCATGATGTTGATCGACTCGACGGCAGCCGGATCCAACTCAGGTTTTTCGCTTCTGTCCGACATTATTTTGCCGTCCACTACCAATAACATCTGTTCGGAGTCTTCCAGCCTGGTCGGCTTACTGCCCGTGACCCGCTCGATTTCGGAATCGGGCGATACGCCCTGCATCCCTACTTTCTTGGCTTCTTCGCTCTTTTTCAGCTCCGGCTTACCATCGAGCTCAAAAGCAATCGGCAAATTAAACCGCACGTTTATCGCGTTCCCGTCTTGCTGGCCAGGCGTCCAGCGGGGCATTTTGGAAAGTACCCGAATGGCTTCTTCTTCGGTTCCAAACCCCATTCCTTTAAGTATGTCGATGTCTTTGATTTCCCCCTCCTTCGTGACCACGAACCGCAGAAAGACTTTTCCCTGAACCTTTGCCTTCACGGCGGCTTCGGGATACTTGATATTTTCTCCCAAAAACTTGTACATGGCCTGAATGCCGCCGGGGAACTGTGGCTGTTTCTGCACGACGGTAAATACGGGTTCGCCGTTGTAAGTCAGAGCCGTTTCCTCTTGGGCTGGGCCGTCGGCGGTTGAATTACCCGTCGCTTTGTCCAATTCAAAAGCAATCGGCAGATTATACAGCACATTCACGGCCTTGCTGTCTTGCATCCCCGGTCGCCAGCGGGGCATGGACGAAACGACGCGTAAAGCCTCTTCATCGGCCCCGAAACCAATTCCTTTAATAATGGAAATGTCTTTGGCCTCTCCCTCTTTCGTTACCACGAACCGCAAAAAGACCTTTCCTGACACATTGGCTTTTGCCGCCGCCGCGGGGTACTTGATGTTCTTTCCCAGATACTTGTACAGGGCTTGAATGCCTCCAGGAAACTCAGGGATTTCCTCCACGACCGTAAATACGGGTTCACCCCTGTAAGTTAGCGACTCCGTGGCACCATTATCCATCGAAGCCTCAGCCTTATTGTTGAGTTTATCGAGGGAGGACTTCTCACGCGCTCGCAGGAAGCGACCATCAGCGAGGTGAAGCCCACGAGCAGGGCCACGGCGGCGTACTTGCTCACGACCCAGTTCGAGTTTTTGTCTTTGTACAACATAGCGATTCGATTTTTTAAAGAGGATGGTTTCAGAAAAGGATTGGCAAGGGACGACACCGGGTCACAACGGACGCTATCCAGTAGTCGTCGCAGGCTTTCCTTGGCGAAATAAGACAGGCGAGTTTTCATGATTGGTCACAATTTGATTACTTTTCAAGTCTACTTACCCGTTTTCAGCTCGGGCTTCTTGTCCAACTCAAAGGCAATCGGCAGGTTGTAGCGCACATTCAATGGCTTGCCGTCCTGCTTGCCCGGCGTCCAGCGGGGCATCAATGACACGACACGCATGGCTTCCTCGTCGATGCCAAAGCCCATTTCTTTGAGAATGGTAACGTTCTTGATTTCACCCTCTTTCGTGACTACGAAATTCAAGAATACCTTGCCAGATACGTTTGCCCTGGTCGCCGGTTCGGGGTACTTGATGTTGTCGCCCAAAAACTTGTACATGGCCTTATTGCCGCCGGGAAACTGCGGTTGCTCCTGAACCACGGTGAAAATGGGTTCGCCATCGATTGATTTGGGCTGCACGGTCACGTGCATCGACTTTCCATCAGCGGAAGGCGCGGCGGCAAGTGAGGCGGGGTTCAAAGTTTCCTCCAATCTGGCCGAATTAGGATTCAAGGTAATCGAAAATATCGTGCTTTTGTAGGTTGGGCTGATAGCCAGGTCAATGGAATGAAGGCTCTCATACTTCACCACCAGTCTGCTTCCCGCCGGAACATTCATCCTGAATCTTCCCTCTAAGTCGGTCGTCGTCCCGCGAGTTTCTCCTTTTACTGATATACTGGCACCCGGCAACGGTTTGCCATCTGACCCCTTTACGGTTCCTTGTACGTCCACATTTCCGTACTCATACTTCTTGCCCGACTCCTTCGAGGAAGGCAGCGAATCGCGCTCGCAGGAAGCAACCACCAACGAGATAAAGCCAACCAGCAGGGCCACGGCGGCGTACTTGCCGAGCGACCAGTTCGAGTTCTTGTCTTTATAAAGCATAGCGATTCGATTTTTTAAAAGGTTAGGTAAAAACGGCTGTGTTTTCAAGAAGAGGTAAACCAGCCGCCCGCGGTTCGGTGAGCGGCTGGCATCCAGATTACTTTTTCTTAGTCGTAAGTTCTATTACGCCATCAGCTGCTTTTGCGCCGTACTTGTCAGTCGCTTCTTTTCCTTTCAGTGACTTCATTCGGATGATGTTTTTCTTTTCCATTTTTTCGAAGGAAAAGTCATCCTCTTTTACAATTCCATCCACCACATAGATTGGCTTTGCGTCAGCATAGGTCGTCACCTTAATGCCAGAATCTGAGTTCTCTCCGTTTCCACCGTCGATCTGAAAGGAGATTGGCAGATTATACCGTACGTTTACGGCCTTTCCGCTTTGCATACCGGGCTTCCAGCGAGGCATATTTTTCACCATCCGAATGGCTTCTTGGTCGGCTCCAAAGCCTATTCCTTTTAATATCGTGATGTCCCGGATCTCCCCCTCGGTCGTAACTACGAAATTGACAAACACTTTACCCGATACTTTTGCTTTGGCGGCGGCTTCGGGGTACTTGATGTTCTGGGCCAAGAATTTGTACATTTCCTGAATGCCGCCTGGAAATTCAGGTTGGTTTTCCACGACCGAGAAGATGGTTTCACCATTAATTTCGCCAGTTTGAACCGTCACTTTTACCGACTGCCCATCCGTTGAGGGTGCAGAGCGCATATTACTAGGCCTGCCGTCTTTCGTGGACATGGCGATGTCGTAGTCCGCGTTGCGGTATTTCGGATTGACTTTCAAATCCATCGTCCCGAAGCCGGGGGCACTCACTTTGAGGTCACGGCCCGATGGAACTTTGAGCGAAAACCGTCCGGCGGCGTCAGTGGTGGTGCTTTTCTTGCCTTCGCTATCGGAGACTGTCGCCCCACGGAGCGGCTTATGATCAGGGGTGTTGATGATACCCGTGACGTTAATATTGCCTTTCACCATTTCTTCGCCGTTGGCGGAGGTAGGCACCACGTCGCGTTCGCAGGAGGCTACCGTCAGGGCGGTGAAGCCGATCATTAGGGCCACGGCGGCGTACTTGCCGAGCGACCAATTGGAGTTTTTGTTTTTGTAAAGCATAACGATTCGGTTTTTTAGGAATGATTGATTGAAGAATTGATTGGTAAGGACAGTATTGGGCGCACCTAGCGCGTAAGAAACCAGGAACTCAGCGTAGCGGTCGCGGTTATCAGCTTTCGCTTTTTCGTCAGCTAAGTACTCATGAACCTGTTGTATAGTTTTCTTATATATAATTAAAATCGGATTAAACCAAAAAACTACTTGCAGGATTTCTAAAAAAATGACGTCCCAGCTATGTCGCTGCCGCACATGGACGAGTTCGTGGTTGAGAATAGTGTCGAAGTTGGACTCGTAGTCGGAGCGGCTGATGACGATCCAATGCAAGAAGGAAAAAGAGCCCAACGTGGATATGTCGGGCGATGTCTCGCCGCGCGACGCTTCGCCGGGCGAAGCGTCGCCAGTGTGGTCATGATCCAGCAAGACGAGCGTATGGTCGTCCATCGCGATGCCTTCACCCTTTCTAATGAGAGAAAAAAGCTGGGTGAAATGCCGCAACAAACGCCCGAGCATAAACACCACGCCCAAAAAGTAAACTAACCATAGCGCATTCTCCCAGGTCAGCAGCGAAGCCGTTGGAGTCGCCGTCGCCACAGTGAACGTCGCCATCGAGACTTCATACACCACGGGCATTGGCGGTGCGGCTTCGGGATACGTTACCAGTGGCAGCACGAACCCCGCCACCAGCGACGCCAGCAAATAAGCCCGGTTCCAGCGCAGGAAAGTCTGCTGTCGTAGGAAAAGCGCGTAGCACAGGTACAGCACCAGCCAGTAGGCGGATAGCTTCAGTATGTAGGGCAGAATCTCCATTATTCTTTTCCTTTTTTCATGATTTTCATAATCTCGTCCAACTCCTTCTCATCCAGTGGTTCGTCTTTGACAAAAAAGGAAACTAGCTGCGGCAGGGAGTTGTCGAAGTAGGTCGAGATCAACTGCTTCATTTCAGAACGCTTATACTGGGCACGAGTGATAAGTGGGTAATATTGGTGCGACTTGCCAAAGGCGTTGTAATGGACGACGCCCTTTTTTTCCAGAATGCGGATGATCGTCGAGACGGTATTGTAAGCGGGCTTCGGTTCTGGCATTTCGGCCAGCACGTCCTTGACGAAGCCTTTCTGCAAGCGCCAGAGGATCAGCATGACGTCTTCTTCGGCACGGGTGAGTGTCTTGATTTCCATTGGGGTTCGTTGGTTGGTTTTGGTAAAATTGGTTTACGCTTCCAAAGTAAGGACTATTCTTTTAGTTTCAAAACTATTGTCATAGTTTTTTTTAAAAAATTTTTCTGGAAAATAAAAAAAGGCACAAAGGCACAAAGTTCCAGAGGCACAAAGTGGGGCTGACGCCCGCAAGAAGTGCTTGTTAACTTTGTGCCTTTGTGCCTTTGGAACTTTGTGCCTCAGGTACTCAGGTACTCCCTTATTCCACTACACTCAACTTCAACGCATTCGTCTTACGGTGCTTGGAGATAGGCATGCTAAGGGTATTGATGAAGACATCGCCGGAGGACAGTTCGCCGCGTTCGACGAGGAATTGCTTGATGTCATTGATCAGCTCGTCCGTCGAGGCGTCCTCGTCGGCTTCGTAGTAGTGGCATTGCGTGCCCCAGTACAGGCCGAGCGTATTCATCAGCCGACGGTTAGAAGTGAATATCAGCAAGCTGGCCTTGGGACGGTGGTGCGACAGCCGGAACGAGGTATAACCAGAGCGGGTAATCCCGATGATGGCCTTGGCCGACGTGTCACGGGCCAGGCGGCAGGCGCTCATCACCACGTTGTCGTTCAATTGATCCTCGCTGGGATTTTCGTTGACGTGCGTGTGCCACTTGTAATACACATCGCCCGACTTCTCGACCTGCTCGATGGTTTTGGTCATGCTCTGCACGGCCAGCAGCGGGTACTTACCCGAGGCGGTTTCGGCGCTGAGCATCACGGCGTCGGCCCCGTCGAGGACGGAGTTGGCCACGTCGTTCACCTCGGCGCGGGTTGGGCGGGGGCTTTCGATCATGCTTTCCAGCATTTGGGTGGCCACGATCACGGGCTTGCCCGCGCGGTTGCACTTGTCCACAATCATTTTCTGAATCATCGGGACTTCCTCGGCGGGCATTTCTACGCCCAAATCGCCACGCGCGACCATCACCGCGTCGGTGGCGGCCACGATTTCGTCGATGTTTTTGATCGCCTCGGGCTTTTCCAGCTTCGCTACCACACGGATGTCTTTGCCTTTCGCCTTGATGTAGTCCTTTACTTCCTGAATGTCCTTCGCGCTCCGCACAAACGACAACGCGATCCATTCCACGCCGTGCTCCAGACCAAAATCCAGGTCTTCATAATCTTTTTCGGTTACGGAAGGCATGGACACCTGCGTGTTGGGCAGGTTGACGCCCTTCTTGGATTTAAGGTAGCCACCGTATACGACCTCCGTCACCACGTCGCTGTCCTCGATGCCCGTCACCTTCACTTCCAGCTTGCCGTCGTCCATCAGGATGCGATCGCCGATGCGGACATCGTTGTACATGCCGTCGTAGGGCGTGCTCACTTTCTCGGCCGTACCCAGCACGGCTACGTTGGTCAGTACCAGCCTATGACCCGCCGTAATCAGCACACCGTCCTTCTCGGCTACGTTGCCGATGCGGATTTTAGGCCCTTGCAAATCCTGCAACACGCAGAGGTTCAGCCCGTGTTCCTGGTTGATTTCGCGGATGCGGTTGAGGCGTTCAAGATGGTCGGCGTGGGTGCCGTGCGAAAAATTGAGGCGAAAAACGTTGACCCCAGCCCGCGCCAGCGCCAACAATTGTTCCTTACTTTCTGATGTGGGGCCAACGGTGGCGACTATTTTGGTTTTTTTTAGGGACATGGAAACTAATGGAGAATGAGAGATTGAGTGAATGAGTGAATAAAAAAATAAAATCAAAATTCTATTCTCTCAATCTCTCATTCACTCATTCAAAATTTAAAAATTACATGCTATCGACATCCACCACCACGTTCACATTTTTCAGCGTTTTATCGGTGAGGATGTCGGCTACTTTTTCCTGGATGAATGACTTTACAGCCTTAAAATTAATCTTTTCCCTTTCAAGTTTAATGAGAATGTTGAACAAATACTGATTTCGGACGCGCTCGACCAGCGGCGGTTCCGGCCCCAGCACGCGGCTGTGGCCCAGTTCGGCGAGCAGTAATTCGGCCAATGCGGTGGAGGCTCGGTTGGCGGTATCGCGGTCGGTATGCTTGACAATCAGCTTGATAAGGCGCGTGAAGGGCGGGTAATTATACTCTTCGCGTTCGCTGATTTCGGTGTCGTACATCTTGCGGTAGTCGTTACGGATCACCCAGCCCAAAAGTTCCTGGCTCGGATTGTACGTTTGGATGAGCACCTTGCCCGGCTTACCCGCCCGGCGGCCCGCGCGGCCGCTCACCTGCGTGAGCATCTGGAACGCCCGCTCCGAGGCCCGGAACTCGGGGAAGTGAATCATGCGGTCGGCGTCGAAAATGCCCACGACGCTCACCTTGCCGAAGTCCAGCCCCTTGCTCACCATCTGGGTGCCAACGAGGATGTCGATCTGCTCGTTCTCAAAATCCTGGATGATTTGCTGGTAGGCATTTTTGGCGCGGGTCGTGTCCATGTCCATGCGCTGCACGCGGGCGGTCGGGTAAATCAGGAGCAACTCGTCCTCGATTTTCTCGGTGCCGAAGCCCATCGTCTTCACCTTGGGCGAGCCGCAGTTGGGGCAGGTGCGCGGAACCTGCTCCTTGTGGCCGCAGTAGTGACAGCGCAGCTCGGCGACTTTCATATGGTAGGTCAGGCTCACGTCGCAGTTGTTGCATTCCGAGATCCAGTCGCACTCCTCACACTGGATGTAGGGCGAGTAGCCCCGGCGGTTTTGGAAAAGAATCGTCTGCTCGGCGTGTTCGAGGTTGTACTGCATGTATTCCAGCATTACCGACGAAAACTCGCTCTTCATCTTGCGCGACTTCTTCTCTTCCTTGATATCGACCAACAAAAACTCCGGCAGCGCGGCATTGCCATAGCGCTCAAACATCTCCACCAGTCCGTAGCGCCCTTGCTGCGCGTGGTAGTAGCTTTCGAGCGAAGGGGTAGCCGAGCCAAGAATGACCTTGCCGTGGTGCATGTAGGCCATCACCACCGCCACGTCGCGGGCGTGGTAGCGCGGCGCGGGGTCGAACTGCTTGTAGGAGGTCTCATGCTCCTCGTCCACGATGATGAGACCGAGGTTGGTAAAGGGCAAAAACACCGCCGACCGCACCCCGACCACGAAATTGAATTTTCCCTCAATGATTCCTTTCCAGACTTCCACCCGTTCGTTGTCGGAGAACTTGGAATGGTAAATGCCCATTTTGTCGCCGAACACCTTGCGCAGCCGCACCACGATTTGGGTGGTCAGCGCGATTTCGGGTAGCAGGAAAAGTACCTGCGTGCCGCTTTCGAGCGCCTGCTTGATCATGTGGATATAGACTTCCGTCTTGCCGCTGCCCGTGATGCCGTGCAGCAACACCACTTCCCGTTCCTGAAAATGCTCCTGGATCTGCCGCACTGCTCCCTGCTGGCTTTCACTGAGATTGATAACGGCGGCGGGCGTGTTGGGGATGTCGGCGAAGCGCGACACTGTAATTTCAAACTGCTCGAAGACGCCGTTTTTGATTAGGGTAATCAAAGACGAATCCGAAGTGTTCTCGTCCTGGGTAAAGGCGGATTTTTCCAGGCCTTTCTCATTTAGGCTGGGGTTGCTCTGGACAGGAACGAAGCTGAGGTAGCGCAGCAGTACTTCTTGCTGCTTGGTTTGCTTATCCAACTCCTTCATCAACGCGTTCACGCCCGCCGATGTGGCGTAGGCTTCGGTCAGGCGTACTTTGCGGGAAATCTTGGGCTTGTATTTTTCCTTGACCTGCTCGAAGAGAATCACCGCCCGCTTGCCCACCAGCGACTTGATAAGGGCGTTGACGTTTACGCCCTCCGTTAGCCGGGCCACTTCTTCGTAAGAAAGCGACTTGTGCTTCTTGATTTCTTCCAATAATTCCACCTCCTCCGCCGTGAGCAGCTCGGCGTAGTCGAAGTCGGGATTGAACTGCACTTTGGACTGGCTGGTGATCTTCAGGCCCGAGGGCAGCGCCACGTTCATCACCTCGCCTATGGTACAAAGGTAATAGTCGGCCATCCAGCGGAAGAGTTCGAGCTGGCTGGCCATCACGAGCGGCTCCTCATCGAGGAGTTCCAGCACGTACTTGGCCTGATAATTCGAGGGGGGCGTGTGGTGCAGCTTGCCGACGACGGCGGTTATGACCCGGTTTTTCCCGAACTGCACGATCACTCTGGCACCAATTTTGATAAGGCCGCTCATCGCCCGCGACACCCGGTAGGTGAACAGCTTCGGGATGGGTACGGGCAGAATCAGGTCGGCGAAAACCGTGCTTTCTTCTTCAAACGGGAGGGGATTTTGGGCAAACATCTGGGTCAAGGCCGCTATTTCGAGTGATGCCGCAAGGTACGGAACATTTGGATAGCCAGCCGCTCGAGATTGGCAGGGAAATTGCTGCACCCTGTGTACCAAATCGCCTACTGAGCGCGATTTCTGCTATACGCCCATCGATAAAAATGTGGAGAATGGAAACATGCCCCCGCTGCGGTTCGGGTGACATCAAAAAAAATGGGCATATCCACAACGGAAAACAGAATCATTATTGCAAGGATTGTGGACGAAATTTTGTCGAAAACCCAGAGCAACGCACTGTAAGTGAACGTGATAGAGAGTTGACTACTCGGCTCATTGGAGAAGGTATGTCCTTACGGGCTATCAACCGAGCTGTTGGGGTGAGTTTGCCCTGGGTGCTGGATTTGGCGCGAGGACTCTCTGAGGAAAAGAAGAATAAAGAATCCGGGCAGTCCGGCATTACCGATTCAGATGACCAAGTCCAATAAATTCATCTGGCAACCAGCATCTTTCGGTACGAATATTACTCGCGCAGCATTACATGTTTATCACTTAACGCTCTTTTATTTCATATACTTTATCACCCCGAACCATCATGACCCCTCGCTACTTCACCACGAAGCGCCTTACACTTTTGCTGCTTTGTGCAGCCACACTATTTTCTATTTCCGGCTATGCTCAAGTCAGTGGCGTCGTTTACCGCGACTTCGACGGTAGCGGCACCCGCACGCTAATGGCACCGAACGAGATCGGTGCCATTGGTGTGAAAGTCCGCGCTTATATAGGCAGCAGCAACACGCCGCTGTTGACTTCCACCAACGGGCAGGGCGAGTTCTCGTTCAGCGCCGGTCAAATTCCGGCGGGTAGCCAGGTCAAGCTGGAATTCTACGATCTGGGCAAATTGAATTTCAGCGGGCCTCACGGCGCGGAGAGCGGCACGAGTCTGCAATTCGTGCAGGCACCCACCGACCAGGTTTCGTTCGGTATTTTTTATCCCGCCGAATTCTGCGACTCGCGCTCGCCCGTGATCGTCACCTCTTGCTTTATCAATGGCGACCCCGCCGCCAGTGGCAGCGCAGGCGAACAGGCCGCCCTGGTAAGCTTTCCTTACAATGCCTCCGGCATAACCGGCCCCACCAACTTCCCGGCCAGGGAGCTGGGTTCGGTCAAAGAGATAGGAGCCATTTGGGGTGTTCTGTACCACAAAAGAACCAAGAAATTTATCACAGCAGCCATCCTGAAGCGCCATGCGGGCTTTGGGCCGCTAGGTACGGGCGGACTATACCTTACCGATTTCGACACTGGAGCATCGTCCTCATTCATCGACGTCAAAACGCTGGGCATCGACACCGGTGATGACCCACACTCAGGTCTTTCGGCCGATTTTACCGCCCCCAGCCTTGATACCGCTTCGTTGCGGCAAATCGGGAAGCTTAGCATCGGTGCCATGACCAGCAGCGAAGACGGCGAACGAATTTTTATCACCAACTTAAAGGATCGGAAAATCTACAGCCTTTATGTAGGCAGCGACCTGACAGTACCAACGCAAGATAGCGTTCGCTCTTACACCATTCCCAACAACTGCGCCGATCCCGAGGATTTTCGGCCCTGGGCCTTAAAAGGCTACCGGGGCGATGTCTATGTCGGGACGGTTTGTTCGGGCGAAACGAGTGGCGACACGGCCAGGCTCAAAGGCATTGTGTATAAATTCAATCCCGAAGAGGCAAATCCTACCTTCACGCAGGTACTTTCCTTCCCGTTTTCTTTCAAGCGAGGTTCGCCAGATATGTCGGTCGGTTGTGTCCGTAACTACTGGAGTACCTGGGACGATAGATTTCCGGCGGCCTGCAATGGCAGTTTTGTGCTGAATCCTCAGCCAATCATTTCCGACATGGAGTTCGACGTCAATGGCGATATGATTCTGGGCATCATGGATCGCTTCGGGCACCAGTCCGGCCGGGAGAACTACGGGGAGAGTGTTACCGGCGGCCAATTCACGGGCTTCAGCGGCGGCGACCTGATGCGGGCCGGCCTGAACGCCGATGGTAGTTTTACCCTGGAATCCAACGGAATAGTCGGCGACGAGATAGGCTGCGGCACGGGAAACGACGAAGGCCCCGGCGGCGGCGAGTTCTACTGCGGCGACGAGTGGATTTTCCAGGGCAAAGTAGCCCACGGCGAAATTAACAACGGCTCACTGGCCCTACTTTCCGGCACCAATGAAGTTATCTCTACCGCTATGGATCCGATCAGCCCGGAGGACAACAGCGTATTTCTGGCCTCAGGCTGGCAGGCATACAGCAACAGCGGTGCCAATGCGGGCAGCGTAACCCGGGAGTTTGTGGTTTATGACCAGAGTTATGCGGGTACCTTCGGTAAATCTGCCGGACTGGGTGACATCGTGGCTGCTTGCAACGCCGCTCCCGTCGAGATCGGCAACCGCGTATGGCTCGACCGGAACCGCGACGGCATCCAGGATGCGGGTGAGGTCGGGATAGAGGGCATTATCCTCACACTGCACGACGCGGACGATAACTTTACCCAAATTGCCAGCGATACCACTGATGCCAAAGGCGAATATTACTTCACCAACGCCAACGTGCCTGGCGGTTTGAAATTTAAGCACAAGTATGAAGTGCGGGTGAGCATGATTCAGCCCGCCATCACCGCCGACAGCCTGCAGCCCGCCCCACCCAATCAGGGCGATCCGGTCGCCGACTCGGACGGTATTTTGGTAACGCCGACTTCTGCTCCCGGCCCAAGTGCCGCTACGAATGGTCGCTTGGCCGCCGAAGAACCCTACGTCATGATTGCCGTGACCTCGGGCGGCATTGGTCAGAACGACCATCGATATGATTACGGATTCGGCCCCGCCTCGAAAGTCGAATTAATCACCGACTCGATCCGCCTCTGTTCGGGCGAAACGACGACGCTCATCGCGCAGGTCGAAAACGTGGTTCCTGGCGACAGCGTGACCTTTGTATTGTACGACAGTGTCCCGACGACCATCGAGGAAAAACTCAACTCGGGTACAAAACTGGGTACCGTAGTCCCCGACGGTACGGGTTTGGCAACGTTGCCAAACGTAGCTTTTCCTGCCAATACCACCGCCGACTCCGCTTCTTACATCGTGTGCGCCTTGTTCCTGACCAAGGATTCGACGGTACTCGGTGTAGACAACGGCAGCATCGTGATCGACCCTATTCCGGTTGTGGATGCAACCGTGGAGGGTACGCTGACTTGTACCCAGCGCGTCGTGAACCTAACAGCCACGTCGAGCGTGGACAGTACTACCTTCTCCTGGACGGGACCGGATGGATTCACCAGCAGCGATTCAGTGGTTTCGGTGAGCGTACCGGGTACGTACGTCCTCATGGGTGCTTCGGCCAAGGGATGCGCGTCCTCCCCCGATACGTTGGTTGTGGTAGAGGAAAAGCTCCCGCCCGCCCTCTCGGCGTCCGAGATTGCTTTTTGCGAACCTGTCAGCACCACGCAGCTTCCCGCCCTCAAAGAGGGTCAGGAGTGGTTCATAGATTTTCCTAATCCTGCCACCGTTGCCATCGACACGCTGAGCAACACCGCCAGCGGCCTGACGGTAAACGGCGTTTACTACATCAAACTAAGGGAAGGTGTCTGCATCGGGGAAGATTCCCTGAAAATCACCCGCAATCCGGCATTGGCCCTGAGAGATTCCAGTACCGACTTCTGCGCGGCGACGACGGTCAGCCTGCCCGATTACATCCCTGGCTACGATACGCTCAGCGGTCAGGAGTGGCGCCTGGGAACGGCCAGCGGTGCCACAGTAACCAACATTACCGGAATCAGCATCGACGCAAATATTACCTACGTCCTGATTGCCGCCAACCAGTTCGGCTGCTCCGATACCGTGACAATCACTTTTGTGAAGAAGCCTGAGATTATCCTTACCGCCACCGTCGACGGCACGCTCGGGTGCATTCCCCAGCCTGTGAAAATAACCGCCGGTTCGGGTGACTCCGGTACTACTTTCTCCTGGACCGGACCGGGCGGATTCACCAGCAGCGATGCGGTGATCAATGTGACCAAGCCCGGAGAATACATCCTGAACGGAACAGTACCGGGCGGCTGTCCCGCCCGACCCGACACCGCTACGGTGATTCAGGAACTGACGCCAATCAGCGTACCAGCGGGCGACCTGGCCATTTGTGCTCCGGCCACCTCGGTACAGTTGCCGCCCATCAACTCGGCGTCGAGCTACATTGCCTCGCTCACCAACCCAGTGGTCATCGAGATCCAGACCGTCGGCTACCTCGCCGCCGGACTTACCGCCGACGGCAACTACTACGTCAAGGTACAGCAAGGGAGCTGTGTCAGTGCGGATTCTATCAAAATCACGCGCAGTCCGGCACTGGTGTTGCGGGATTCCGCCGCCACTTTCTGCAGCACAACCCCCGAGAACCTTCCTGACTACATTCCCGGCTACGCCGCGCTGGTCGATCCGGTATGGTACCGGGGCAGCGCCAGCGGCGCGCAGGTGTCCGAAGTCAGCGGCGTGTCGATCACGGCTAGCGTGACCTACGTGCTCATTGCCAGGAGTTCGGGCGGATGCGCCGATACGGCCTCGGTGACATTCACCGTGCCCGTGTTGCCTACCGGCCTGCTGACACTGACGCCACCAACCTGCGACGACGGCACGGTATCGTCCAACGGCAGTATCACGCTCTCGGGCATTCCCACAACGATGAAGTACGATCTGGTGCAGAACGCTACCTACAACGGCACGGCCACTTTTACCACTGCCACGGCGGTCCCCCAAGATGGTGCAGTGGCCTCGGCCCTGGCTAATCCTTCGGTCGACGCGCTTTATACGATGCGAGTGTTCAACGAGCAGGGATGCTTTCAGGATTTATCCGTCACGTTGAAACCCGTCGATTGCGCTTGTCCGGTTATATGCGTACCTGTGACGATGCGGATTTTGAAGAAAAATTGAGTTGTTTTTGGTAAAAACGGAAAGGGGTTCCTGCGCGCAGGAACCCCTTTTTTGCAAAAAACCATCCCCCTTATCTTGTCAAGAAAAAATTGCGTCCGTAGGCAAGCGCAGCTAGTCTGAAATCAGCCGCTCGACCGCCATCGTCGGGCCTTCTTCCCAGGGCAGCATGGCATTGAACAACCTGAGGCGGCTGTAATTATGCAGGTCTTCGGCACGAATAGCGCGGGAAATAATCACTCCCTCGTCCAACAAATAGGCGCGCTGCGTCCCCGCCAGGAGGGGCTGCGCTGGGGTGTGCCAGTCCTGGCCGTCGAACAGGGCCACATTGGCGTAGCTGGTATCGGTAAGCAGCCCCTGCCTGACCATGAGCACATCGTCGCAGTCACCGCGCTGGTCGTACAGTTTATTGAGGGCCTGGCGATTTTTGTATTTGAAAGTGTATTCCAGATTATCCGCATCGACCAGAAGCAAACTACCAATCGTTCTGGGCTGGTATTTTTCCCATTCGATGTTTACGACTTGCTCCCCGTAGGTGATCCGGCACTTGTGTTTGTCATCGCTCACAAACGGCGGTATCTCGGCATAATCTTGCAAAGCCAGTGGTTCCCGACTGCCCCACAGAACCCGCCGCGTCCGGTTCAGGCGGGCTTCGTGGTAGGGCAGCAGTTTACTGAATCGGCGCTGTTCGACGCAGATCGTCTCGAAGCAAAGCGGGAGTCGGGTCATGGGGGAAAGGAAGGTAGACTTTGTCGATTAGTTCCCGGTATTCATCCTCGGCCCGGCTGCGGGCGGTGATCCCTCCGCCGCTCTTGAAAATCAGCTTATCATCCTGCTGTTCAAGAAAGCGAATCATGACGGCACTTTCAAACACCTCTCCGTCAAAACTACCCATAATTCCCGTGTAATAGCCACGCTCGTACCCCTCAGCTTCCTGGATAATGCGCAGGGTGGATGGTTTGGGTGCCCCACTGATCGACCCGGCGGGAAGGAGTTTCAGCAGCAAATCGCCGTAGGCACCGTTAAAGTTGTCCGGCAGCAAACCCGCGATTTCCGAGCTGACCTGCAAGAGCGCACGCTCATGCGTCGTGATTTTGTCAAGAAAACGGTACCGCTCGACCCACACCTTGTTGGCCACCATACTCAGGTCGTTGCGGATAAGATCGACGATGGTAGCGTGTTCGGCCGCCTCCTTGACATCGGCCAGGATCACCCGGGCCGCGTCGGGCAGGTGCGCGGGGATGGTTCCTTTCATGGGGTACGAGGAGATGCGGTTGCGTTCGATGCGGACAAAAGCCTCGGGCGAGAAACAAACGAACCGGTCACGGAACCAGAAGCGAAACGGCGCCCGGCTGTGCCGGTAGATGTCCAACAGCGATAGATTGGTCGACACGGGCGTCGGGGCCGATAAATTGACCAGAAACGAGTTGCCGCGCTGGATGTTTTTCACCACGTAGTCGAACCGCGGGCGGTAGGCCTCAAACGAAAGGGGGTGCTTGCGGAAGTAATAGGGCGGCAAAAGCAGGGGCGGCTGGTCGTCGACCGCGTCGTTGGTGATTCCGTTGAGATTGAACCGCAACCGGGCCGGATCGACTTCGTCGGTACGCCAGGCAAGGGGAGCCTCGCCACGAAAGTCGATCAAAAAGAGAAACGGGATGCCAGCTCGTCCCCACGCATTCAGGCGATTTACAAAGGATTCGGTAGAGCTGGACGAAGGAAAAAACAAGGCGCGGGTCAATTTGAAGAACGTTTTTTTAACAGCTTGGTTTTGCACAAAGTTCAGAAACCATTCGCCGTTTCAACGTGTTGCGTAGGAGAATTTTGACTAAAAACCATGCACTTACACGACGTTATCATCATCGGCGGCGGCCCCTGCGGCCTGGCGATGGGCATAGAAGCCGCCAAAAGCGGTCTGGATCACCTGATATTGGAAAAAGGCAGCATCACCGAGTCCATCCGCAACTACCCCAAGCGGATGCGCTTTTTCTCCACCGCCGAAAACATCGAAATCGGCGGCATCCCGTTTCCTATCTCGGGCGTAAAAGCCAACCGCGACGAGGCACTACAAGTACTACCGCAAAGTGGCGGGCTATTATAACCTCAATTTTGAGCTGTTCGTGGAAGTCGAGCGCAGCGAGCGGCAGGAGGACGGAACGTTTTTCGTCTTCACGACCGACGGCCGCACCTTTCAGGCAAAAAAAGTGGTGCTGGCCACGGGGTATTTCGACTTTCCCCGGATGCTGAACATTCCCGGCGAAAACCTGCCACACGTGTCGCACTACTACGACGAGCCTTTCAAATATTCTTACACCAATGTCGTCATCGTGGGTGGCTCCAACTCCGCCGTGGAGGCCGCCCTGGAACTTTACCGCCACGATGTAAACGTGACGATCGTCCACAAAGACGAGGATTTCCGCAAAACGGTGAAGTACTGGCTCGTCCCCGACGTGAAAAACCGCGTGAAGGAAGGCAAGATCAACACGATGTTCGATAGCGTCATCAAAGAAATCCAGGCCGACCGGGTTTTAATAGAAAATACCCAGTCGGGCGAACAGCAATGGTTACCCGCCAACTTCGTGTTTCTGCTCGTGGGCTATCTGCCCGACGAGGATCTGCTCCGCCGCTGCGGCGTGGAACTCGACTCTGAAACCAAAATACCCACTTACGATCCCGAGACCTTCGAGACCAACGTGCCGGGCCTGTACCTCTGCGGCACGGTCATGGCGGGTGTACGCACCGAGAAGGTGTTCATCGAAAACGGCCGCGACCACGCCGCCGCCATCGCCGACCACCTGGTGGGCCGCGAGGTGAGGGAAGTGCCGGAGTTGATCGAGCGGATTTAACTTCCGTTCTTTGTTCGACCTTACTTTCTCACAAAAAAATCAACAAGAATGGTTTTCATTGGCATCGATCTCGGCGGTACCAACATCAAAGGGGTTTTGGTCGACGAGTCGGGCGAGGTTCTGAAGCAACATTACATCCCTACTCAGGACGACCCCGATGGCCTTTGGCGCGAGAATGTTCGCGAAATGGCCCGGTACTTCCAGAGTTTCTGGCAAGAGCCCATTGCGGGCGTCGGCCTGTCTGCCCCCGGCTTGCCCGACGACGCCAACCGCTGCATCGCGTTCCTGCCCAACCGACTGCCGGGCTTAGTGAACTTCATGTGGGGCGAGTACCTGAACTTGCCTACGCGGGTGATCAACGACGCGCACTCGGCGCTGATGGCCGAAACGGCTTTTGGCGTGGCAAAAGGGCACAAGAACGTTGTCCTTGTCACGCTCGGCACGGGCGTCGGCGGCGGACTGTTTATCAACGGCGAGCTATATCAGGGCCTGTCGCAGATGGCGGGCCATATAGGCCACATCACTGTCAATGCCCACGACGACGAGTGCAGCATCGTGGGTGCGCCGGGCAGCCTGGAGTACGCCATCGGCAACTATTCCATCGAGCGCCGCAGCCGGGGCCGCTACACCTCCACCTGGGAACTGGTCGAGGCGCACCGCAAAGGTGAGCCGTTTGCGTCCTACCTATGGCTGGCGTCGGTCAAGGCGCTGGCGGTGGGGTTGAGTTCGCTGGTGAATACTTTTTCACCCGACTGCATCGTGCTGGCGGGCGGCATCACTCTGGCCGACGACGCGCTGTTTGAGCCACTGCGCGCCTTCATGGAGGTGTACGAGTGGCGGCCCGGCGGCAAAACCACGCCCATCGAGCAAGCGCACTTCGGTGATATGGCCGGGGCGATTGGTGCGGCGGGATTTGCGATGAAAAAGGGTTAAGTTGTGGAGGTGTTTAGTTGTTAATCTTACCTTTTTTGAAAATGCACGAGAAATTGAAGAGAATAACTTTACCCCTCTTACTCTTCCTGTTCAGCCAGCCCCTATTTGCCCAAAAAGCTCTCCCGCAGTTCGAGCATTACTTCAAGGAAGCGGGCTTCAAAGGGAGTTTTAGCTTATATGACCTGAACAAAAAACAGTACGCCACCACCGACAAGGCCGACTTCACAAAGGCCACCTCACCCGCCTCGACGTTCAAAGTGCCCAACACGTTCATCGCCCTGGAAACGGAGGCCGTGCGCGACGAGAAAGAAGTCATCAAATGGGACGGCACGCCCAAGCGGGTGAAGGTTTGGGAACAGGACTACTACCTGGACCTCGCCTACAAGAACTCTGCCTTTTGGTTTTATCAGGAAATCGCCAAGAAAGTGGGTGAAGAGAAATACCACGAATATCTACGAGCCCTCGACTACGGTAACCAAGACATCAGTGGCGGTTTGACTACTTTTTGGGTAGGGTCGAGTCTGAAAATTTCGCCCAAAAACCAACTGCAAGTTTTGCAAAAAATCCAGGCCGAAACGCTGCCGTTCAGCGCGCGTACTTACCGCATCGGCAAGGAAATCATGATTGAAGAAAAAACCGCCGCCTACACCCTCCGCGCCAAAACGGGCTGGGCCGATACCAAACCCACGCATGTCGGCTGGTACATTGGCTATGTCGAGACGAAGGGCAACGTCTATTTCTTCGCCACGCGCCTCTATCAACCCGATGCCAAGCAAAGGTACGCCTTCATCAAGCAGCGGAAGGAGATCACGGTGAAGATATTGGGGGATTTGGGGGTATTGTAAAAAAGCGCAGCCCCGTCCAGGATTCCGTACCTTTGCCGCATGGAAATCCAAGCCAACCCCTTCGAGCAGTTCAAGCTCAACCGCCAGCTCCTCGACGCCATCGCCGACGCGGGCTACACCGAACCCACGCCCATTCAGCAACAGGCCATTCCGCTGGCGATGTCGGGTCACGACGTACTAGGCATCGCCCAAACCGGCACGGGCAAGACGGCCGCCTTCGTGCTGCCGCTACTGATGAAGGTGAAGTACGCGCAGGGCCACGACCCGCGCGCGCTGATTATGGCCCCCACCCGCGAGCTGGTCATGCAAATCGCCAAAGCCGCTGAGGAGCTGGGCAGCCACACTGATCTGCGCATCGTCGCGCTCTACGGCGGCGTCGGCCCGAGGGCGCAAATCGAAGCCTTGCGGCAGGGCGTGGATATTCTGGTCACGACGCCGCAGCGGTTTCTGGATTTGTACGCCAAGGGAGAAATCGTCCTGAAGCACATCAAGACGATGGTACTCGACGAGGCCGACAAGATGCTGGATATGGGCTTCATGCCGCAGATTCGGCGTATTCTGGAAGTGATTCCTACCAAGCGGCAAAATCTGCTTTTCTCGGCTACGTTCCAGGAAAAAGTCGAGAAATTCTCCTACGAGTTTCTGGAATTCCCGATGCGGGTGGAGGTGACGCCGCAGGCGACCACCGCCGAGATGGTGACGCAGTCGCTCTACGAAGTCCCCAACTTTTTGACCAAGAATAATCTGCTGGAATTGCTTTTTACCCAAGATGAAGACTTCAATCGGGTCCTGATTTTTACCAGAAGCAAGGCCACCGCCGACAACGTCTATAAATTTTTGATCCGAAAGGTTCTGAAAGAAGGCAATGTGCGCGTCATTCACGCCAACAAGGGCCAAAATACGCGCATCAATGCCATGGAAGCCTTCAAGGACGGCGAAATCCGGGTGCTGGTGGCGACGGACGTCGCTTCGCGCGGCATCGACGTGACGGAAGTGAGCCACGTCATCAATTTCGACGTGCCGATCATCTACGAAGACTACGTCCACCGCATCGGGCGCACGGGCCGCGCCAACCATACGGGCGCGGCCATCACCTTCCTGACTCCGCCCGACGAGTACCACATCAAAAAAATCGAGGAGCTGATCCGCACCGAAATTCCGCGCCAGCCCCTCCCTGCCAACCTAACGGTGCTGGAAACGCCGAAGGAAGAGAAACAAAGCCAACTCCGCGAAATAGACGACCAGCGCCGCCGCGAAGACCCGACTTTCCAGGGGGCCTTCCACGAGAAAAAGAAACCAGTGATTAAGCCCTCCCCAAAATCCCGCAGTTCGGCCCGTAAATCGCGCAAGAAAGGTGGCCCGCGCCCACCTCGCCGCCGCTAGGACAATATAAAGCGGGGGAAAGGCGTTTGATTTGGTGCGACTTCGCCCCTCGTTTTTTATTGATTTCGCCTTACTTTATATGAAATTTTCCATTCAATTTTTTTGTCTTTTGTTTCCTGCGCTAAGCTGGGCGCAGACGATGCAATACGTTAGTAACGACCGCTCGCTGGACACCAACGTGTCGTCTCCACCGCAGGAGCTTACGATGGCTGAGCGGCGCGTGGCCCCGCTTTTCGGGGAGCAACACAAGACCTCCAGGCAAATCGAGGAGGAAATAAAGTTTCTGAGCGAGTGCGATAAATCCTTTGCCAGCCGCGATGAAGCCAGCACTTTTTTCGCGGCCCGCGCCTGGGAATATATCCAGGAAGGCCAGCTCGACACGGCAGCTTACCGCTTCAACCTGGCCTACCTGCTCGACGAAAAGAACGTGGATGCTTACTGGGGGCTGGGGGTGATTTGCTACCAGAAAAATGATTGGGAGAAAGCCGAGCAAATGCTCCGCCGGGGCGTCAATCTCGCACCCGACAATGTACCGTTGATCGTGGATCTCGCCACGGTCGAACTCGGGCACTACGCGAACAACAACGAGGCGGAGGATTTGGCCGAATCGTACCGGCTGTTGAAGCAGGCCGAATCGATGGATTCTACCTATGCCCAAACTTTTACCAATTTAGCCCTGGCCGAGTACCATCGCAATGATTTTTCCGAAGCCTGGACCGCACTTCATAAGGCCCGTCGTCTCAATTTCTCGTTGGTCGATTTTCAGTTTGTGGAGCTGATGAAGGCAAAAATGCCCGATCCGCTGCAATTCTTCAAGTAAAATGCGAAGTAAAAACCACGCGGTCTCCGCTCTCAGCAGAAAGCGTCCTCGATATGCCGGATGTCCAGATTGCCATCTGGCAAAATTAGGATGGAGATAATGTCGAAGCGGACATCGAACATCCAATCGTGGTCAAAGATATAATTCTCGGCGGCCTTCATGATGAGGCGCGATTTGGCGTAATTCACAAACTCCTCGGGCATTCCGAAACCCGTGCCGCTGCGGGTTTTGACCTCGGCAAAAATCAAGAGTTTATCCTGCTTTGCGATCAGGTCGATTTCGGCGTGGCGGTGGCGGTAATTCTTGACCACGATCTCGTAGCCCTTGCCCTGCAAGTACTCCGCCGCCTTGGCCTCGCCCCAGTGTCCGGTATCGTTGTGTGCTGCCATCGGTGAACATTTTTGCTCCAAAGTACTGTTATTGCGGGCGGAAACAAAGTCGGATTTTCTGACTCCGTTTTTTGGCACGATGTATTCCATGAATTCCATCCTCAACAAACAGGCACAATTCCGGCACCTCGGCCTTATCGACTACCAGCAAGCCTGGGATTTACAAGAAAAGCTTTTCGCTGAGGTCGTCGCCGTCAAAATCGCTAATCGCGGTATTTCCTTCGCAAGCCAGACGCCGACGCCCAATCACCTGCTTTTTTGCGAACACCGGCACGTCTTTACCATCGGTAAGAGCGGTAAGCTGGCGAACCTCTTGCTGGATGAAACAGGTCTGACAAAAGCTGACGCGCATTTTTATAAAATAAACCGCGGCGGCGATATCACCTACCACGGCCCCGGCCAGTTGGTCGGCTACCCGATTCTGGATCTCGACAACTTTTTTACCGACATTCACCGTTACATGCGGACGCTCGAAGAGGCCATCATCCGCACCCTGGTCGATTACGGCCTGAATGCCGGCAGAATCGAGGGCCTGACGGGTGTTTGGCTCGACTACGAGGCACCCCAGCAAAATCCGCGCAAAATATGCGCCTTAGGCGTCAAAGCCAGCCGCTGGGTCACGATGCACGGCTTCGCGCTGAATGTGAACACCGATTTGAATTATTTCAACCACATCGTCCCCTGCGGAATCGATGACAAGGCCGTTACGTCCATGCAGCGGGAATTGGGACGGGTGATTGATATGAAAGCGGTCGAAGAAAAATTGAAAACGCATTTGGCCGAATTGTTCGGCCTGGATTTTATATGAAAAAAGACATTCCTTTTTTGCCCGCCGAAGGCATTCAGGTCGCCATCGTGCGTAAAATAAACGATCTGAACGCCGAGGAATGGCACGTGGTCCTGATTAACCGCAACGACGAACCCATCGACAACGTTTTCGTAACTTCCAAGGGCTACGCCAATTCGGAAACGGGCGAAAACGACACCCAAAAGACTTCTACGCTCCGGCACTTTTTTCCCGAAGTGTTACCCGGCGGCAACGTCATCGTCGAGCCGATCATACCCGAAGTTTTCGCCCTCACGAACGAATACTGGGTCAGCTATTTCATCGGAAAACAGGTTTACGATAAAAAGTTTATCTTCGTGCCGGACAGCATCGTCCCCGACCATCTGATTGACATTGAAATTTTGGGGTTGAAAGGGGTGCTGCATAATTAATTTGGAATTAGTGAATTAGTGAATGTAGGAATATTGAACACGCCGTAGATGAAGCTTTCTGATGCTTCCTTTGATATTCCGACATTCACTAATTCCAAATTGCCCTCCATGTCCCCCGATTTCCGCCGCCGTATCCGTAATTTGCTTTTGCTCGACATCGAGACCGTGGCTTCCCACGCTTCCTACGAGCAGCTCGACGAACGGATGCAGGTACTTTGGAATAAAAAGGCGGCCCGATTGCGTAAGGACGACGATGCACGCACCGACGCCGAGATGTTTTACGAGCAGGGCGCGATCTACGCGGAGTTCGGCCGGGTGGTGAGCATCGGTTTCGGGATGTTTTTCTGGAACGATGACGATGCGCTTTCTTTTAAGGTGCGTACATTCTCCAATCCCGACGAGGCTACGCTTTTGCGGGAGTTCAAGGAGTTGGTCGAGAAGTTTCCCGCCGACCAATTAATCATGTGCGCGCACAATGGCAAGGAATTTGATTTTCCCTACATGTGCCGCCGGATGCTGATCCTGGGCATAGCGTTGCCTCGCGCCATGCAGCTTGCGGGTAAGAAGCCCTGGGAGATTCTGCATCAGGACACGCTGGAGCTTTGGAAATTCGGCGATTACAAAAACTACACGGGCCTGGATCTGCTGGCCGCCGTGTTTGGTATCGCCAGCAGCAAAAACGAAATGACCGGGGCCGAAGTGACGCCCACCTTCTATGAACGAAACGACATCGAAAAAATAAACCGCTACTGCCGCGAGGATGTGGTCGTGCTGGCACAATTATACTTGTGTCTGCACAGCCAAGCCATGGTAGCCGATGAAAATATCATCCGGGTAGAGTGAAGGATTGTGTAATTGTTTAATCGTTGAATTGTTTGAGCTTTTGACACAAAAATATCACTCGACTGAAATAGGGAGTTTGTCATAATTCATTTTTAATTTAAAAAATCAAAGAAATATAAGGCAAATAGCCATAGTCTTGAAGGCATAAAACAAAGCCTACAGTCTACCGCCTATAAGCCTACCGCCAACATACATGCGTTCAAAAAAACAACCCCAAAGGGAGCCGAAGGAAAAGAAGTCCGGCTCCGGAAAGAGTAATACCAATCTTCTGTCCTTCGTGGACAAACTGAAAACCGAAGTCGCCGCCTTTTTCGAGGCGAACGACGGTGAAACCTTCCGCACTCAGGAAGTTCACGACCATTTTGGGGCCGACGACAAGAAGCTCCGAAACCTGCTCAACGACACGATCAATGAGTTGGAGGAGGAAGGGAAACTGCGCCGCCACAGCGGCAATTCCTATGGCGCTACTGCCGCTACACCCGATGCGGCCCTGGTTGGCCGGGTCGATCACGTCAACCGGAACTTTGCCTTCGTCGTCATCGACGGGCGCGACGACGATATCTACGTCGAGACCGAGAACCTCAAAGGCGCAATGGACACTGACACCGTGCGGCTGGAAGTGATCCGCGAAGGGGGCGGACGCGATGGCAAGCGCACCGAGGGCCGCGTGGCGGAAGTGCTGGAACACGGGCGGCCCGAAGTAGTCGGGACGATCGAAATTTGGCCCAAGTATGCTTTGGTAGAGCCGGACCACCGTAAAATCTACGACCCGATTCATATTCCCATCGACCAAATTAATGGAGCCAACGACGGCGAGAAAGTTATCGCGCTCATCGAGCAGTGGCCCAGCCGTACGCGCAAGCCCGAAGGCCGGATCAGTGAAGTCTTGGGCAAAGCGGGCGAGAACGACACCGAAATGCACGCCATTCTGGCCGAATTCGGATTGCCGATTCACTTCCCCAAGCATGTCGAGCGCGAGGCCGAAGCCATCCCGGAGAAAATTCCCGCCAAGGAAATTAAAAACCGCCGCGATATGCGCGAGGTGGCGACCTTCACCATCGACCCCGCCGACGCCAAGGACTTCGATGATGCGCTGTCGGTGCAGTACCTCGACAACGGCAACGTCGAGATTGGCATCCATATCGCCGATGTGAGCTACTACGTGCGGCCCGACACCGAGTTGGAAAAAGAAGCATACCGTCGCGCTACGTCGGTTTATCTGGTGGATCGTACCGTACCGATGCTGCCCGAGAAGCTATCGAATGGCCTCTGTTCACTGCGGCCCAACGAGGATCGGCTGGCGTTCTCCGCCGTCTTCGAGATGACCACGCGCGGCAAGCTGGTCGGTGAGTGGTTTGGCCGCACCGTCATCCACTCCGACCGCCGATTCAGCTACGAAGAGGCGCAGGAAGTGATCGAAACCAAGGCGGGTGACTATCCCGAAATCCTGACGATGTTGAACAATCTTGCCAAAACCCTGCGCAAGGAACGCTTCAAGAAGGGTGCGATCAACTTCGAGACGGTGGAGGTAAAATTCCGCTTGGACGAGAACGGCAAGCCGCTGGGTATTTACCAAAAAGAGCGCAAGGACTCCAACAAGCTCATCGAGGAATTCATGCTGCTGGCCAATCGCCGCGTGGCTGAGTACGTATACGGCCTGTCGAAGGGCAAAAAGAAAAACACGATGGTCTATCGGGTACACGAAGCACCCGATCCCGAGCGACTGAAAAGCTTTGCTTCCTTCGTAGCCAAGCTAGGCTATAAAGTCATCGTTGACGAGGAGAAGGAAATAGCCAAGTCCATGAACCACATGCTGGGAGAAGTGGAAGGCAAACCCGAACAGAACCTGGTGGAATCGCTGGCCGTGCGGACGATGTCCAAGGCACGCTACACGACCGACGACGAAGGCCACTTTGGTCTGGCCTTCCGTCGTTACTCGCACTTTACCTCGCCCATCCGCCGCTATCCCGACGTGATGGCCCACCGCCTTTTGCAGCACTACCTCGACGGTGGGGCGTCGCCCGCACCAGAACCCTACGAGGAAGCCTGCAAACACTCCTCGGAGCGGGAGCGCATGGCCGCCGAGGCCGAGCGTGCCTCGATCAAGTACAAGCAGGTCGAGTACATGAGCATGGTAGACAACGGTCAGGAATTCGACGGCATCATCACGGGCGTGACCGACTTCGGTATTTTCGTCGAAATCACCGCCACGGCCTCCGAAGGCCTCATCCGCATGTCTGACCTCAGCGGCGATTTCTACGAATTGGACAAGGAGAACTACCGCCTCGTCGGACAGCGCAGCAAAAAAATCTACACCTTCGGCGACAGCGTGAAGGTAAAAGTGAAAGACACTAACCTCGCCAAACGCAGCATGGATTTGGAGCTGGCCGACAGTCCTGATTCGCGCAAAGGTGGTGGCCGCCGAAGCGAATCTTCTTCGGGACGCAGCAATCAGCGGAGCGCCGGGGCGAACCGCCAGAAAAGGCGGGCGGGGAGTTCGGTGCCGATGCCGAAGAAGAAGGGCAAAAGCCGACGGAGAGGGTAATTTGTAAGATTTGAGATTTGACAACTTTCAAAAAGTTGTCAAATCTCAAATCTTACAAATTACCGCTTAGCTTGTTATTATTCCAGCCCCCAACCATTAGGTAGGTCAAAATCCCCATTGTGCGCATCGATGAACGACTTTCTACCGCCAAACCAATCCAAAACTTCTGCTTTGCGTAGCTTGGTCGATTTCGCCAACAGAATTCTTGAGTAGGAGCTCCAGCGATATTTTCTGAAATCCCCTTCCACGCCATGCTTCCGAGGATTGGTATGGATGTACTTGATGATGCTGGTGAAATATACGTCGCTACTAATCTTCACCCGCTTGAAAGGTGTCTGGAAGAGAGTTCCGACGCGGTCCTGTTGCTTGTTGTAAGCCATAGCGTAAGATTGGAAGAATTTCTTGAACTGATGACTGACAATTTCGTGAACCGTCTTTTGCGGCGATTCTTTCGTTTTGGTAGCCAGTATTTTTGCGGAATTAAGTTTTTCAAAAGAAGCCAAACTCATTCTCACGGCTTCGTCTGACGCCACTTTGATGAGTAGATGAAAATGGTTACCCATCAGACAATAGGCATACACTTCGATGAATCCAGAGAGGTAGCTGTCTAATCGCCTCAGAAAAAACTCAAAATTACCATCATTGGCAAAAAGCTCACCCCTACCAATTGTCCGATTATAAACATGATAAAAGCACTCGTCTTCGAATTCGGTGTAGTAATGATCGGTTTTAGCCGATCTATAGGGAATGCTGAAGATTTGAGATTTGAGATTTGAGATTTGACAACTTTTTGAAAGTTGTCAAATCTCAAATCTCAAATCTATCGGCGATGAGTTATCAAAATCTAAACATTCCTTGGCATAGAGAACGGCGCGCGGTACTCGCGACTCAGCATCCCGTCGGCTTCCTTGTCGTTGACGAATTTTTCCTTCTTGGGATCGAAAGTCAGGTTGCGGCCCGTGCGGTAGGCGATGTTGCCCAGGTGCGCCAGTCCCGACGACAGATGCAGGGTTTCGGGCGGACCGTTGAGTAGGGCGGGGTCGCGGGCCACGACGGCGTCAATGAAGTTCTTAAAGTGATCGCCACCCGCCTTGCGCGTTGGGCCGGGCTTGCGTTCGCGACCCAGGAAGGTTTCGTAAAAGTCGTAACCCTTCACAACCATGTAGCCCTCGCTGCCGTAGAAAATGTTACCAATGCCCGTACCGCCTTCCTCGTTGGTCATCCAGGGACGCACCTCGAACTCGATGATCTTGCGTTCGTTGGGATAAATGTAGGTGGAAGAAAGCACTTCGGGCGTTTCCTGGGCATCTTTCCAGAGGAACTTGCCGCCCGCCGAAGTGATTTTTTCGGGAAACGTGTCCACGCCCAGGCCCCACATGCAGAGGTCGGTTTCGTGGATGCCCTGGTTGCCAATGTCGCCGTTGCCGTAGTTCCAGTACCAGTGCCAATTGTAGTGAACATAGTTTTTAGAAAAGGGCTTCATCTGGGCCGGACCCGTCCAGAGGTCGTAGTCCAGGCCCTCCGGCACGGGGGAGGTGCCTTTGTCGCCCAGGTCGGGGCGCCACTTGAACACCAGGCCGCGGGCCATGTACACCTCGCCGATTAGGCCGTCGCGCAGGTGCTTGACAGCCTCTTGCATGGCCGCCGAGCTGCGCAACTGCACGCCGTGTTGCACGATGCGCTTGTACTTTTTGGCGGCTTCGATAATTTTTGGGCCTTCGGTAAAACTGTGCGAACCGGGTTTTTCTACGTACACATCTTTCCCAGCCTGGCAGGCCCAAATCGTGGCCAGCGCGTGCCAATGGTTGGGCATGGCGATGCTGATGGCGTCGATGGACTTGTCGTCAAAGACCTTGCGCAGATCCATTTCGGTCTTCACCTTCTTGCCGTACTTCTTCTCAAATTCCTCGGCGCGTTCCTGCAAAACGACATTGTCGGGATCACAAAGCGCGGCGACTTCCACGTTTTTAAGATTTGAAAAACCCGAAATATGGTTCTGCCCGCGCCCGTGAACGCCCAGCACGGCCACGCTCACACGGTCGTTGGCCCCGAAGGCGCGGGCGGGAATGATGGTCGGCAGCGACAAGGCCACCGCAACGCCCGCCGAATTCTTAATAAAACTGCGGCGGTTTAGTTGGTTTTCGTTTTGCATAAGAAAAAAGTTTGGGAGTGATACGACAAGAAAAACGGAATCAAGACTTTACCTAAGAAGACGACAGGCCAACGGTATTTACCCTATGCCTCATGGAAAAGCAGGAAAACCGCCAGGGCCCGCCTTGCTCATCCGTAGTTTTTCAGCAAATTTACAACAACTCCTTGCTCACCGGAGTAATAAAAACCGTTAACTGTCAACCAAACAAATGCCCGAATTACCCGAAGTTGAAGGCTACCGCCATTACCTGGAAGCCACCTGCCTGCACCAACCCATCGAAAACATCGACGTGGAGGACATCAAACTCCTCACCACCGACTACGCCACGCTGCTCGAAACCTTGCGCGGCGCTTCGTTCACGGGTACGCGGCGGGTAGGCAAAAACCTGTTCGTCTTCACTGACAAACCCGGCGTAACCGTCAGGATGCACTTCGGCATGTCGGGGAGTCTGGAATATTACCACAGCTCGATCGACCGCCCGCGTCACGCCCGGATCGTGTTTTACTTCCGGGGTGGCTTTAATCTGGGCTTCGTGTGTCCGCGCAAATTCGAGCGCGTTGGGCTGGTGGCGGATGTCGAGGCATTTTTAAAGGAAAAGAAAATTGGTAAGGACGCCCTGGAGCTGACGATGAAAGACTTGACCGCCGCCCTTGCCAACCGGAAATCCGTCATCAAATCCACGCTGCTCGATCAAAAGGTAGCGGCGGGCGTGGGCAACTGGATCGCCGACGAACTGCTTTTCCAGGCCGAAATCCACCCCGAAAAACGCGCCAACGAACTCACGCCCGCCGAAATCGCCGCCCTGCGCGACGCCATTCAACGCGTACTGCTGACGGCCATCGAAAAGGAAGCCCGCTACGCCCATTTCCCCGAGTCTTTCCTGATTCACTCCCGCGCCTGGGACGCCTCACCCTACGACGACGACCCCGCGCAGCACCTGCTCTGCCCGCGCGACGGTACTCCCATCGAGATCATCCGCGTTGGCGGCCGGACTACCTACTTCTGTCCTGAGTGTCAGAAACTTTCCGAGGATGCGGTAGCCTAAATAGGCAGAGAATGTTATATTCGTGAAAAAATTGCAGGAGCTATGACGACCGAACAGAAAAAAATTGCGGCCATAAGTAAAATTGCTGATCTACAAAATGAGCGATTGTTAGACGAAGTGACCCGATTGCTGGAAGCAAGTTCACACAATTCTTTACCTGAGCCGGGATGGGCAAAAGGAATCATTACGTATGTGTCAGAAGATTTTGACGATTTCATTCCACCAGGTTTCAACGGCGAAGAAAAAGATGAATTACTTAATTGATACACACATACTCATCTGGTACGGAGAAGGGGACAGACGTCTAAACCTTGCAACCCTTGACGAAATGAGAAAGCCTTCCAGCAAGGTATTCATCAGCCATGCCACCTTCTGGGAAATAACCATAAAAAAAGCCCTCGGAAAACTTGAATTTTCAACGCCTGTATCCGGTTTTCAAAGTTTGATTACGAGATACGGTTTTCAAATTCAAGCGTTGAGTTTTAATCATTACGAAAGTTTAGAACTACTTCCGCGTCACCACAACGACCCATTCGATCGTATGCTGATCGCACAAGCAATTGCCGAGAATTTTACAGTGATCACCCACGACAAGAAATTTGCTCTCTACGAGCCGCTGGTAAAAATCCTTTGGAATTGACTTACCAGAATTTACCATGAAAATACGTCTCCCCTCTACCTCCTTTGTCATCCTGAGCGTACAGGGCCGCCTGGCGGTCGAAGGACTCCTTTTCTCCTTCCTCCTTTCCCCCTCTTCACTGAACGCCCAACCCCGCCCCCGCGACCTGAACATAAAAATCGGCGTCCTGCCCGCTGGAAAGCTCAACGCTATCACTGACGTGGCAGGCGTCAAAGTCGGGCAGGTGACGCTGGTGCAGGGGCAGGATATCCGCACGGGCGTCACGGCTATTTTGCCGCACGACGGCAATGTGTTCCAGCAAAAAGTCCCGGCGGCGGTGTACGTGGGCAACGGCTTTGGCAAGTTGGCGGGTTCCACGCAGGTCGAGGAACTGGGTACGCTGGAAACCCCGATTATCCTGACCAACACCCTCAGCGTCCCGACCGCCGCCGACGCGCTGCTGGACTGGACGCTCGGGCAGACGGGCAACGAAAACGTCCGCTCGGCCAACCCGCTCGTGGGCGAAACCAATGACGGCTACCTCAACGACATTCGGGGACGCCACGTGAAGAAGGAACACGTGTTGGAAGCCATCCGAAAGGCGCAGAGCGGTGCGGTGGCCGAGGGGAACGTCGGGGCAGGCACGGGCACCGTCGCCTTCGGCTGGAAGGGCGGCATTGGCACTTCCTCCCGCCGGCTACCAAAAAACTGGGTGGCTACACGGTAGGGGTGCTGGTACAGAGCAATTTCGGCGGTGTCCTGCAAATCGCCGGCGTACCCATCGGCGAAGAATTGGGTCAGTACTCTTTCAAAGAAACGCTGGACGAATCGTCGGACGGCTCGTGTATGATGATCGTGGCGACCGACGCCCCGCTCGACGCCCGCAACCTGAAACGCCTGGCCAAACGCGCCATCATGGGTCTGGCCCGCACGGGAGGCATCGCTTCCAACGGCAGCGGCGACTACGTCATCGCTTTCTCGACCGCCTACCGCATTCCGCACGACGCCCCGCAGCCCACGGCGGCGGTAACGCTGCTGCATAATGACTATGTGTCGCCGCTATTCATGGCGGTGATCGAGGCCACGGAGGAGGCTATCATCAATTCGCTTTTTGCGGCCAAAACCACCGAGGGTGACCAAGGCCATAAAATTCCGGCACTACCTCGCGATAAGGTGATGGATTTGATGAAAAAGTACGGGCGGGCGAAATAACCTTTACGTCTATTTTTGAAAGTTTTTATTTACCTAAAATCATATCCGCTCCCTTTTCCCCGATCATGATGGCGGCGGCGTTGGTGTTGCCCGCGATGATGCGCGGCATGATCGAAGCATCCACGACGCGCAGCCCCTTGATGCCCCGGACGCGCAACTTTTCGTCCACTACGGCGTCCTCGCCTTGGCCCATTTTGCAGGTTCCCACCGGATGATACACGGTTTCCAGGCTTTTTTTGATATGTAGAACAATGGCTTCGTCGGAGCTGTGGTCGTGCGGGGCGATGATTTCCTGTCGGTAAGCATCGAACGCCTTAGCCTCCGCAACTTCAAGTGCTTTTCTGGCACCCGCCAAGAGCATTTTCAGATCCGATTCCTCCGCAAGAAAATTGGGTTGAATTCGGGGTGCATCGGCGACATTTGCGGAATTCAGACTTACTTGTCCGTGACTTTTGGGCTTCAGCAGCGTGGGCATCACCGTGTAGCCCCCCGTGTGGGGCAGGGTGTCGAGGTCGTACAGGTCGGCCGCGTAATCGCGGCCCATATGAACGGGCGAAAAGTGGAACTGCATATCGATGGGATCAGGCGAATCAGACACTTTTAAAAACGCGATGGCCTCCAACGGGCTGATAGTCAGCGGGCCGCTTCTAAAGAGACTGTATCGCACCAGGCTTCGCAGTTGACCGAGCGTACTTAACTCATTATTAATTAAAGGAATATTTGAAAGTGAAGTAATGGGAAAAAACAGATGATCCTGCAAATTGCGGCCCACGCCCGGTAAGTGCTTTTTTAGCGGAATATCGTGCTTTTTCAGTTCTTCGGCATCGCCCACGCCTGACAACATCAGGAGTTGGGGCGAATTGAAAGCTCCCGCCGAAAGAACTACTTCCCTGTTTGCCCGTGCTTCCTGCAAACCTGATTTGCCTGAGCGAAACACCACGCCTATGGCCCGGTCATTTTCGATCAAAACGCGCTCCGTCAAGGCGTGGGTAATGACCGTGAGATTGGGGCGTCGCATGGCGGGTCGCAGAAAAGCCGCCGCCGCGCTGTGCCGCTTTTGGTTTTTGATCGTGAATTGGAGTAGTCCCGCGCCGGACTGCTCGGCCCCGTTGTAGTCACGGTTTTCGGGTAATCCGTTCTCGACGCAGGCTGCCACGAAAGCTTCGGCGACGGGCGTTTGGTACTTTTGCGCGAAAGTCACATTCAGTTCGCCTTCCTGCCCATGAAAGGGGTTGTCGATCTGCTCGTTGTGTTCCGAGCGGATGAAATAGGGAAGCACCTCCTCGTAGCTCCATCCGGTGTTGCCCAGCGCGGCCCACTCGTCGTAATCGGCCCGGTTGCCACGCACGTAGGCCATCGCATTGGTAGAACTACTGCCGCCCAGCGTCTTGCCACGCGGTAGGTACAAGCGACGGTTCAGGACGTTTTTCTGCGGTTCGGTCGAAAAGCCCCAGTCCACCTCAGTGCGGTTGAGCTTGGCGTAGGCCGCCGGAATGTGGATTTCCATTTTGCGATCCGGCCCGCCCGCTTCCAGCAGCAGTACCGAATTGCCGGGGTCAGCCGAAAGCCGATTAGCCAGCACACAGCCCGCCGATCCGGCTCCCACGATGACGTAGTCGTATTTCATGCTTCTTGTGGTTTTTGATGATAACAAACGCCTTGGAAGTTAGACAAAATTTTCTGTTTGTACCTTTGTCGCTTATCCCAACCCTCCAAACCCCGTAAGCCTATGTACCTCCTTGGATTCGATGTCGGCAGTTCGTCCGTGAAAGCTTGCCTGTTGGCCGCCGATACGGGAAAAGTCGTGGCATCGGCATTCTTCCCCGAAACCGAAATGCCGATGAACGCGCCGCAACCCGGCTTCGCCGAGCAGCAGCCCGAGCAGTGGTGGGCCAACGCCTGCCGCGCCTCGAAAGCCGTGATGCAGCAGTCCGGGATTGCCGCCGGGGATGTAAAGGCCATCGGCATTTCTTACCAAATGCACGGTCTGGTGGTGGTGGACAGGGAAATGAACGTGCTGCGCCCGTCGATCATCTGGTGCGACAGTCGCGCCGTGGAAGTGGGCAATGCCGCCCTGGAAGCGATGGGGCCAGATGTGGTGCTGCCGCACCTGCTCAACTCTCCGGGGAATTTCACCGCTTCCAAACTGGCGTGGGTCAAGCAGAATGAGCCAGCCATTTACGCCAAAGTCCACAAGTTCATGCTGCCCGGCGACTACCTCGCGGCCCGTATGACCGACGAGGTCGCCACGACGCCCTCGGGCCTGTCGGAGGGAATTTTTTGGGATTTCCTGGACGAGCAACCCGCTGGATTTCTGCTCGATCACTTCGGTTTCGAGGCCGATCTGCTCCCGCAGGTTTTCCCCACCTTTGGCGACCAGGGGACACTGACAACCAAGGCCGCCGAAGCCCTGGGCCTGGCCGAAGGAACGCCCGTGACCTACCGCGCCGGGGATCAACCCAACAACGCTTTTTCGCTGAACGTCCTGGAACCGGGCGAGGTGGCCGCCACGGCGGGTACTTCGGGCGTGGTGTACGGCGTAAGCGACCAGTCGAAATACGACGCCGAATCACGGGTCAATACTTTTTTGCACGTCAACCACAAGCTTGGAACGCCGCGCTACGGCGTACTGCTGTGCGTCAACGGCACGGGCATCGTTAACAGTTGGCTGCGCAACAACATCCTGAACCGCAGCGTGTCCTACGCCGAAATGAACGACATCGCCGCCAAAGCGCCCATCGGCTCCGACGGTCTGCTATGCCTGCCCTTCGGCAACGGGGCAGAGCGGATGCTCTGCAACCGCGACCCCGGTGCTACTTTTCAGGGCTTGCAGTTCAACCGCCACGGCCTGAGCCACCTCATTCGGGCATCGCAGGAAGGCATCGTTTTCGCGCTTTACTACGGCATGCAGGTGATGGAAAATCTGGGCGTGTCGCTCAAAAACATCCGCGCCGGGGAAGCCAATATGTTTCTCAGCCCCATTTTCCGCGAAACCTTCGCCAATATTTCCGGTGCCACGGTCGAGCTCTACAATACCGATGGCGCTCAGGGAGCCGCCCGAGGCGCGGGAATGGGCCTGGGCCACTACAAAAACCGTGAGGAGGCCTTCGTCGGCCTTACCGCCACGCACACCCTCGAACCCGACGCCGCGCGGGCGGAGGAATATCGGGAAGCGTACGAAAAGTGGAAATCAGGCCTCACCCAACCCTAAAATAACTCCCCCGTTCGATGGCTTGGCAAGATACCCAAATGCCGGTAGGCCATTTCGGTGGCTTCGCGACCACGGGCGGTACGCTTGAGGTAACCTTCCTGGATCAAAAACGGCTCATACACCTCCTCGATCGTTTCGGCTTCCTCGCTGCAAGCCGTAGCGATGGTGGATAAGCCCACGGGGCCGCCTTTGAATTTTTCGATGATGGTGGTCAGGATGCGGTTGTCCATTTCGTCCAGGCCGTTTTGATCCACGTCGAGGGCCGTGAGAGCCATTTCGGCGATAGCGACCGTGATATGGCCTTTTCCCTTCACCTGGGCGAAATCGCGGGTGCGGCGCAATAGGTTGTTGGCGATGCGGGGCGTTCCCCGGCTACGGCGGGCGAGTTCGTAAGCGGCTTCGTCGTCGATGGGTGAACCGAGCAGGTCCGCCGAACGCAGTACGATGGTCGTCAACAATTTAGCATCGTAGTATTCCAGCCGGGCATTGATGCCGAAGCGCGCCCGGAGGGGCGAGGTCAGCAGCCCGGCGCGGGTCGTGGCGCCCACAAGGGTAAATGGGTTCAAACCAATTTGCACCGAACGGGCGTTAGGGCCGCTGTCGAGCATGATGTCGATTTTATAATCCTCCATCGCCGAGTACAAGTACTCCTCCACAATGGGATTGAGGCGGTGGATTTCGTCGATGAAAAGGACGTCACCGGGCTGCAGGTTGGTCAGCAGTCCGGCCAGGTCGCTGGGCTTGTCCATGACCGGGCCGGAAGTGATCTTGATGTTGGCCTCCAGTTCGTTGGCCACGATGTGCGACAGGGTCGTTTTGCCCAGGCCCGGCGGACCGTGGAGCAGCACGTGGTCGAGGGCGTCGCCGCGCTGCTTGGCGGCTTTCACGAAGATTTTTAGGTTTTCCAGTATTTTCTCCTGCCCCGTAAAATCCTCGAACGACAGCGGCCGCAGCGCCTTCTCTATGTCTTTTTCGGTGTTGGACAGGCTTTCGCCTTCCCCGCTCATGTATTCTTTCCGCATGATTTTTTTCAAATATTCCCAAAAACCAAAAATACGGCTTTTGGACGGGAAAGTATCGGGAGAATTTATTCCTTACCGCAGATGACGGGCGGGACGAACACATAATCGTCGGGTCTTTGCACGAAATCGGGTTCGGCACCCTGCCGCGCCCTGGCGTTGCTGTTGGCGGGGGAGGGAAACCAACGTCCGTAGTTGAGCGTGTGCTGAATGCGGTCGCGCTGGTCGCGGGTGAAGGAGTTTTCGAAGCCCAGGTAGTAATCCATAATGTTGGTGCTGACGAAGGCGGTACCATCACAGGCGGTGCGGCGCTGGCGCAGCGTGCGGTAGTTGTCCATGTAGGCGGCGCGGTCGTAGAAGGGCGTGTCGGCGCAGTAGTCGGGGTCTTTGGTGCTACAGCCATTGTGCTCGTCGCCGTTGCCGTCGAATACGTGGTTCAGGCCCAGCACGTGGCCCGCCTCGTGCGCCAGCGTGGCGGAGCGGCTGTCGTTGACATCGCTTTGGTTGAGATACACGCCGTAGGGCAGATCCGGCGAGCTGCGGGTGGCCGACTGCGTGCGGAAGCCCGCGCTGGCCTGCGTTACGGGCAAATTGTACGCAAAGCCGCTCAGGCTTTCTTCCCGCGAAATATCGTACACCCACACATTCAGGAAGCGGTTGGGGTTCCAGTAGTTGTCCCACGCATCGTAGACGGCTTGTTTGGAGGTAAAAGTCGTGCGGGTGGAAGTCACGGCGTTCAGGCCATCCAGTGCGAGCCTCTGGCCCGTGGGGTTGGTCTCGGCGGCGTAAAACTCCACGAAATTATCCACCGCCCTGTCGTCTTTGGCCCCATTGTAGGGGTTCCATTTGTTGCGGAAAGCATCCGTCATGCCCTTGATCATCCGGTCGATCTGCGCCTGGGTAAGTGTGGAGTTCACCGTGTGGAACACGACAGGAATCCGCACTAGTTTGTATGGCAATACCGAGACGGCAAGCGTGTTACTCGTCCGGTTGCCGATTCTCACCGCGAAAGTATAACTACCGACCGCCATAGCCCGGAACTGCGCGCTGCTCACCGGTTGATTATTGACAAAGTACTGAACCGCCTGAGCCGGCACGCTCACGGATTGCCCGCTTTGATCGGTTACCCGTACCAGATTCCGCAAATCCAATTCATCGCCGATCAGGATTTCCTGGGCTTCGGGCGTGTCCAGCCGCAGCGTCTGCGTAGGGTCGAGTTGGTAGTTTTTCTTGAGTGCGGCGTCGGGCGGGGTGCAGCTTAGGATGATGGCAGTAAGGAAAACAAGAAGTCCGTGCGTCTTTCTCATAGCGGTAAGGATTGGCTTTCAACGTGTAAGCGGGCGGGGAATTTAAGAACGACGCGTAGGGTATTTTCTTGTTTTAAAAAATATTTTCGCCTTTTCAAGCAACCAGTAAATCGGCCGCCTTACGTCCTTACTTAGCGTAGCTGCTCATTTTCGTAATTCTTTGCACACTGTTGACCACCCGCTCGTTGCCGAAGACTCCGCTCCCCAAACCCCAGGGCAACTACCGCTGGCTCATCGCCGTGGTGCTGATGCTGGCGACCACAATCAACTACATCGACCGCAGCGTGCTGTCATTCACGATGCTGGACGAAAATTTCCGTCGCGAAATGCTCGGCATTCCCCTCGGGCAGGTGCTCACCGCCGCCGACCTCGACCGCTTCCGCGTGCAGATGGGCTACGTGGATTCCGCCTTCAAATGGGCTTACGGATTGGGCTTTATCTTCGTGGGCTGGTTCATTGACCGCGTCGGTACCCGACGGGGCTTTTCACTGTCCATTGCGCTGTGGTCGTTGGCGGGCATCGCTTTGGGCTGGGTGAATTCGATCCGGGGATTGGTCGTGGCGCGCTTTGCTTTGGGTTTTGGCGAAGCGGGCAACTACCCCTCGGCCATCAAGTCGGTGGCGGAGTGGTTTCCGCAGCGCGAGCGGGCGCTGGCAACGGGCGTCTTCAACTCGGGGGCTAACATCGGCATCATCCTCACCGCCGTGGCCATTCCGTGGCTCACGGTGGAATACGGCTGGCGGTCGGCCTTTATCGTTACGGGTAGTTTGGGTTTCGGGCTGCTGGCGATTTGGCTGTGGCTGTACCACCGCCCGCAGGAGCATCCCAGCCTCAGCGCCGAGGAATACAACTACATCAAAAGCAGCGACGACCCCGAACCGACCGACGATGCGCCGAAACCCTCTTGGTTCAAACTGCTGCGGTACCGCCAGACCTGGGCCTTCATCACGGGCAAGGTGCTTTCCGACCCCGTGTGGTGGTTTTACCTGACCTGGCTGCCGGATTTTTTCAACAATAACGAAGCCTTTATCCAAAAACTCGACCTTAAAAACGTTGGCTTGCCCTTCTTGATTATTTACCTGGTGTCGGACTTGGGCAATATTGCCTTCGGTTGGCTTTCGTCGTTTCTGCTCCGCCGGGGCTGGACGCCCAATGGGGCGCGTAAGGTCACGATGCTGGTTTGTGCACTCTGCGTACTGCCCGTTTTCTTCGCCTCCTTCACCACCGATTACCGCTTGGCCATCGCCCTCATTTCCCTGGCCACCGCCGCGCATCAGGGCTTTTCGGTCAATAACTTCACGATTATTTCCGACGTATTCCCTAAGCAGGCCGTCGCTTCGGTGGTGGGGATCGGCGGGCTGTTCGGTTCCATCGCCAGCGCCCTTTTCGCCGCCGCCACGGGGCTGATGATCGTGAAGCTGGGCTACGTGCCGCTGTTTGTATTTGCCAGCACCAGTTATTTGGTGGCGCTGGTGATTATTCACTTTTTAATTCCGAGGTTAGAGAAGGTGCGCTTTTGAGTTAGTTTTCGGGTCAACGGTCAACGGTCAACGGTCAACGGTTAATCGGCGTTCTACGATTTCCTTTTGATTACGAATTCTGAAATCCGCGAACCGTTGACCGTTAACCCCTTTTTTCAACCCCAATCTTTCCATACACATGAAAATCCTCTCCGCCCGCCTCATCGTCTCCTCTCCAGGTCGCAATTTTGTCACCCTAAAAATCCTGACCGACGAAGGTGTTTACGGCATCGGCGACGCTACGCTCAACGGACGCGAAGGGGCAGTGGCGAGTTATTTGCAAGACCACCTGATTCCCTGCCTCATCGGGCGCGATCCGTTCGACACCGAGGACATTTGGCAGTATTTTTACAAAGGCGCGTACTGGCGGCGCGGCCCCGTGACGATGGCGGCCATCGGGGCCATCGACATGGCGCTGTGGGACATCAAGGGCAAGGCACTCGGCGTGCCTTTGTACAATTTGCTGGGCGGCAAGAGCCGCCACCGGATGCTGTGCTACACCCACGCCAACGGCCGTACCATCGATGACACGCTGGAAAAAGTGGCCGAACTGACCGAACTGGGCTACGAAGCCGTGCGGGTGCAGAGCGGCGTGCCGGGGCTGGAAAAGATTTACGGCATCGGCGAAAAAGGCCAGGCCTACGAACCCGCCAGCCGGAGCGGCCAGCCCAACGAAGAAAGCTGGGACACGGCCAAGTACCTGCGCTTCGTGCCGAAATTACTGGAGAAAGTGCGCGATACTTTCGGCGAGGAGCTGCACCTGCTGCACGACGCCCACCACCGCCTGACGCCCACCGAAGCGGCGCGGCTGGGCAAGGCACTGGAACCCTACCATCTTTTCTGGCTGGAAGATACCGTGGCCGCCGAGTTGCAGCAGGGCTTCCGGCTCATCCGGCAGCATACCACCACGCCGCTGGCGGTCGGGGAGGTGTTCAATACCATTTTCGACTGCCAGCAACTCATCACCGAGCAGCTCATCGACTACCTGCGCATGACCGTCTCGCACGGTGGCGGCCTGACGCCGCTGCGAAAAATCGCCGCCCTGGCCGAGTTGTACCAGGTCAAGATGGGCTGTCACGGGGCTTCCGATATGTCGCCGATATGTCTGGCGGCCTGCCTGCATCTCGACACGGCCATCAACAACTTCGGTATTCAGGAATACATGGGCCACCACGACCTGACGAACGAGGTTTTTCCGCACGGCTACTATTTTGAGAAAGGCTTTCTGTATCTGACCGATGCGCCGGGCCTGGGCGTGGACATCGACGAGGAACTGGCCGCAAAGTACCCCTACCAACCCGCGTACCTGCCTGTCAACCGCCTGACGGACGGGACGATGTTCGACTGGTAGAAGAATTCGTTCCGCCCAGTGTGAGAGAGTGTGTTGTTTCCTTCAATACAACAGTCCGAACATCCAGAGCGGCACCTTAGATCCGTAGCCGATCTCGATGTCATCTGCCGCTACGTAAGCGTCGCTGAGAACGGCGATTTGGCGACGACTTTTGTTCGCGCCGCCTACTTCGATGATGATCCGGCGGTCGAGGCGGAAGTCGCCTTGATCGGTGTATTCGACTTGGTGTTTGGGCAGAACCTGACTGAGCAGGAAACTCTCACGCAGCGTACCCTTATCGGGCTGGCTCAGGTGAAGAGCGTACTGTAGGTTAGGGTGGCTAAGGTAAATCTTGTCCGGCTTTTGCATCCGGGTGATGCCGAAGCTGTCGCGGTGTAGCAGGCTCAGGACGCCTAGCTCTTCCAAATAATGCAAGTACTCCACTACCGAACCCCGGGTCGCTTGCAGCAACTCGCTAAGCTTGCTAATGTTAGGCTTGAAAGGAACGCTTTCGGCCAGTACGACAAGCAACTGCTTGATTTTGTCTACCGTAGCATAGCTGACACCATACACTGCCGGAAGATCCAGTTCCAGGCTCAGTTTGATGGTTTCGGTCAGCTTCTGGGCGTAGACCTCCTTATTTTCAAGGAAATAAGGATAATATCCGTACTTCCAGTAGTCGCCTAAGTGTGCCAGCGGCTTTACCTGGCTGGTGAGATCGGTAGCCAGCTCGATGTGCCGGGTCAGCAAGTCATTCAGGGTAATTTTGGGCCAGTCGGCAATTCGTTGGATTTGCAGGAACTCCCGAAAGGATAGTCCGGACAGCGTATACATGACCGCGCGACGGCTGAGGTCAGCTTTGCTGCGCTCGAGGTGCATGATAGATGAACCCGTAAAAACAATGCGCAAGTCCGGGAAGTCGTCGTAAAGGTTCTTGACCTCCTGTGACCAGTTGGCATAGCGGTGTACTTCGTCGAGCATTAACAACTGCCCGCCTTTCTGCGCAAACTCAGTCCCCAAACTGTAGAGTCGATGCGCGCTGAAGTACAGATCGTCCAGACTGACATAAAGCACTTGTCCCGTAGGGGCAGGATTCAACTTGAGATACTGTAGCAGCAGCGTAGTCTTACCCGCCCCGCGCGCCCTTAATCCCGATGAGTCGGTTGGATTGCCAGTCGATTTCGTGGATTTTGTTCCGAACGAATTCCGTAGTTGTTCGCTGTAGTTTGGGGAGGTATTTAGTGAAAAGACTTTCCATTTTGGTTTTTATAAAAGACAAAACTACCTCAATTCTGACTTTTATAAAAAACAGTTTATCAATGATTACGCCATTAGCTAGTACTTACACCTGAATCGCCCCCACATTGAACCCCTTCGTAATCGGGGCCTGATTGGCCGCCTCGATGCCCAGCGAAATAATGCGCCTCGTTTCGCGCGGGTCGATGATGCCGTCCACCCACAGGCGGGCGGCGGCGTAGTAAGGTGAGAGTTGGGCGTCGTATCGGTCGGTGATTTCTTTCAAAAGCTCGGCTTCGGCTTCTTCGCTGAGTTCTTTTCCCTTGGCTTTGAGCGAACCTGCCTCGATTTGGACGAGGGTTTTGGCGGCGGCGGCTCCGCTCATTACGGCCATCTGGGCGGTGGGCCAGGCGTAAATCAGGCGCGGGTCGTAGGCCTTGCCGCACATGGCGTAGTTGCCCGCGCCGTAAGAGTTGCCCACTATGAACGTGAACTTCGGCACCACGGAATTCGACACGGCATTGACCATCTTGGCTCCATCCTTGATGATGCCGCCCTGCTCGGCGCGGCTGCCGACCATGAAGCCCGTCACGTCCTGGAAAAACAGCAGTGGAATTTTCTTCTGGTTGCAGGTCATAATAAAGCGCGCGGCCTTGTCGGCGGCCTCGCCGTAGATTACGCCGCCCATCTGCATCTCGCCCTTACCCGATTTGACGACGGTGCGCTGATTCGCGACGATGCCCACGGCCCAGCCGTCCACGCGGGCGGTGGCACAGAGGAGCGTTTTGCCGTAGTCGGGCTTGTACTCGTCCAGGTCGGAAGCATCCACAATGCATTCCAGCAACTGCGCCATGTCGTAGGGCTTGAAGCGGTCGGCGGGCAGAATGTCGAAGATTTCGTCGGGTTGCCGCTCGGGTACTGCGGCTTCCGTGCGGCTGAATCCGGCACTTTCGGGCGTGCCCAGCTTGCCCATCGACTTGCGGATAGCGTCCAGGCAGCTTGGGTCGTCAGGGTATTTGTTGTCGATCACGCCCGAAATCTCGCTGTGCATCGTCGCACCGCCCAGCGTCTCGGCGTCCACGCTCTCGCCGATGGACGATTTGACCAGATACGGTCCAGCCAGAAACACCGATCCCGTACCTTCCACGATCAGCGCCTCGTCGGACATGACGGGCAGATACGCCCCACCCGCCACGCAACTGCCCATGACGGCGGCAATCTGCGGAATGCCCAGGGCCGATAGCTGCGCGTTGTTCCTGAAAACGCGGCCAAAGTGTTCCTTGTCGGCAAAAACCTCGGCTTGCATTGGGAGGTACACCCCCGCGCTATCCACCAAATAAATGATCGGCAAGCGATTTTCCAGCGCGATTTCCTGCGCCCGCAGGTTTTTCTTGGCCGTGATCGGAAACCAGGCTCCCGCCTTCACGGTGGCGTCGTTGGCGACGACCACGCACAATCGTCCGGCCACGTAGCCAAGCCCCACCACCACGCCGCCCGCCGGGCAGCCGCCCTCTTCCTCGTACATGCCATCGCCCGCGAAGGCTCCCACTTCCAGGAAGTACGCGTCATCATCAAGCAAATAGGCGACGCGCTCACGGGCGGTGAGCTTTCCTTTTTTGTGCTGGCGCTCGATTTTCTTGATGCCGCCGCCGAGCTTGGCCGTGGCGTAACGGACATCGAGGTCGGCGATGAGTTCGGGGAGGGAAATGGGCTGGGGCATGGCGGCGATGAAGTAAGTTATTCGAAAAATCGGGAGATGGGTATTTTGACCAAAAATAAAAAGTCGCCTGCCCGGAAGCAAACGACTTGTGGAAAGCTGTGTGAGGAACAGGGGTTTTATTCGAACTCAATACCCTCTTCTGCCAGATAACTCCCTACATTAAAAGACTTATCGTCCAGCAGTTCGATGTCCTGATTCCAGTCTTTGGTTAGCCAATCCTGACCTGGTTCAGCCACCATGACTTTCTGACTTCGGGTGAAGATCCAAATAATGCGCTGCACGCCAAAATCCAGTAATTTCTGGGTCTTCAGATGCACGTAATCAAATGCGCCCTCCTCAGAATAGTCAATGTTGGTGTCCACTTCCATTACCACCTTTGGGGGAACATCGGCATAGTGCAGGTTAATTTTTTTAGCAGGCAAATCACCCCGCTCAAACAACGCAAGATCGCCCGCTAGGTTATTTCTCCTATCAATGTGAATACCTATTTCACTGCTTAAAGCTAGATACTCTTTTTTGTTAAAATTTTCGTAAACGAAATAGGTCAGAAAACTAACGATAAAACTCTGCAAAGTACTGCTTCCCATAATATCATCCAGGGTTTTCTCCCCAGCCATTACTTTTCTGAAATTCGGATAATAAAAAGCCTGCCCGTCAATGGTTTCCTTGATTAGGAAGGCGGGAATCTGGGTAGTAGTTGATTCGGTCAACTCTTGAACTAGCATGGCTTTGGGTGCTTGGTACTGAGTACAATGTACTGAGTCTGGGTACGAAGTACAAAGTTTTGGAAAAAATGCTTTCGAGATAGGCTGATACGAGCCGCAGCAACGAAGCACTTACTACTTCGTCCTAACCGTATCCACCGCTGGTCGTTTGAATTCCAGCGTCGTATCTACGGGCGACTCACTGGGGCCCTTGTCCTTCTTGCCAAAGATCGACACGTTGACGTAGCGCTTGGGGTTTTCGCGCAGGTTGGCCAGCAACTGATTCATGCTGATGATGGTGTAGTTGAGGTTGTTGTAGAGCTTGTCGTCGTTGATGAGCTTGCTGGCGGTGCCCTGGCCCGTCTTGACCGAGGCAACGAGCTGCTCCATCTGCGCCACGAGTCGGTTGGCTCGGTTGACGGTTTCGCCCAGGCGCAGGGCGTTGAGCGAGTCGGCGAAGGTGCTGGTCTTGGCCAATAGCGGGCCTATTTGTTTTTCGGTTTTTATGAGCGAACCGGACAGCGTGTCCAGATTGGCAGTGAGTTGAGCGAGGCTCCTTTGGTTTTGCTGGAGCGTGGTGCGCAGAGTGCTGCTCGTTTGGTCGAAATTGCGCAATACCTGATTCAGGATAGCCCCGGTTTCCTGAAAGCCCTTGGTGACGGTGTTGAGATTTTGTACCAGCGAGTCGGCATGGGTGATGACGGGCAGCGTTCTTTCCTGCAAAAGAGCCTGAATACCCGCTTCCCGGCTGCTCGTCAGGGTATCGCCATCCACCAACTGGCGGCCCGTTGGGCTTACCTCCAGCCGGATGATCTTTCCGCCCAGCAGCCCACCGTCGGCCAGCACGGCTTGGGTGCCTTGTCGGAGGATGAGATCCTTACGAATCTCCACCGTAACCAGCAGCCGATTGTCTTGATCCTGTTGAATCGCTGTGCCCCGTACCTGCCCCACCGCTTTGCCATTGAGCATAACCGGGTTAGAGGAAGTCAGTCCGTCGATATTGTTGTAGATGACGAAGTATTTCTTATTCGGTGAGAAGAAGTCAGACCCTTTCAGAAAATTGAAGCCAAAGTAGAGCATCGCGATCGTAACGACCGACAGTAAGCCCACTTTAAGCTCTCGAGATAATTTCATTTAAACAGATTCGTGAGGGTGGAAAGGTTCATGCCTGCTGCGAAGGTACGGCTAATAACGTTCCATCTCCTTACGGTACTGCTTGAAGGCGCCATAAACTGCCTCCGCCACCTCATTCTGTCCTTCTTTGGAGTGCAGGTACGCCTCTTCTGTGGGGTTGCTCAGGAAGCCCGTTTCTACCAACACACTGGGCATATTGGTTCGCCACAGCACCAAAAACCCTGCTTGTTTCACGCCCCGGCTCTTGCGGTTCGACTCCGAGCGGAATTGGCGCTCGACGCGGCTGGCGAAGAGCAGGCTGCTGGAAAGAAACGCACTTTGATAGTTGGCAAGCATGATGTGCGCCAGCGGCGAGGTGGGGTCAAAGCCTTTGTAGGTTTCCTGGTAGTCTTTTTCTTTCAGGATTACCGAGTTCTCGCGCTTGGCTACGGCCAGGTTGGCCTCCGACTTGTGCAGGCCCATGACGTAGGTTTCGGTACCCGTGGCGCGGCTGGAGCCAGCGTTGCAGTGAATGGAAATGAACAGGTCGGCGCGATTGCGGTTGGCGTAGGCCGAGCGCTCACCCAGCTCGACGAACACGTCGGAGGTGCGGGTGTAGAGGACTTTCACCTCCGGCATTTCTTCCTTTATTTTCTTGCCAAGCGCCAGGGCTATTTTTAGCGTGGTGCGTGACTCGCGGGCTACACTACCGCGCGTACCGGGATCATGGCCGCCGTGGCCGGCGTCGATAACCACCACGTCGATCAGGCCGGGGTTGTTTTCCGAGACGGGTTCTTGCTGGAAGGCAAAGGCCAAACTCACTGCCAACCCAACCGTGGCCGCGGCCGTTTTAAGAACTTTTAACATTATTTTTAGCTTCGTGCGTTTCTCCCTAGTGGTTTCTCCACTAATTTTGACATCTTTTATTTTTGGCAAAAATACGCTTTTTGATACAACTGAAAAAAAAGTGGTTTAGTATATCGCTGACCCTGTGCGTACTGCTACTGGCAGGATGCGTAAGAACACAGCAACAACCGGGCCGATCGGGTCGCCTGTTCGGCAAAACCGCCAAGGCTGACTCCTCGGCGGCGGTTCAGACCGCCATTTCCCCCACCGCCGCAACTTCCGATACGTTGGTCGCTACCGACTCTACGACGCTGCCCAGCGGCGTCCGCATCGCGACCGGCGACACGCTGGCCCTGCGATTGGACTCGCTGCGGACCGATTCGCTGCGGGTGGACTCGCTGGCCAGGCAAAGCGACCTGCAATCGACGGTCGAGTACAAGTCGCGCGACTCCACGATTATGGACGTGGACGGCAAGCAGGTGCACCTGTACGGCGAGGCCGAGGTAACCTACGGCACCATCAACCTCAAAGCCGACTACATCCGCATCGACTGGACGCTCAACGAGCTCTTTGCCAAAGGAACCTACGATTCCACGACTAAAAAAGAAGTGGGCGAACCGGTATTTCAGGATGGGGCCGAGGCGTACAACACCAAGGAACTGCGCTACAACTACAAAACGAAAAAGGGCTTCATCCGGGGCGTAGTGACGCAGCAGGGCGAGGGCAACATCCGGGGCGAACGGGTCAAGAAAGACCAGGAGGGTAACATGTATATCCAGAAGGCCATCTACACCACCTGTAATCTCACCCACCCGCACTTTTACATCAACGCCCCAAAAATCAAGCTCATCGACAACAAGCAGGTCGTTTCGGGGCCCTTCAACCTGGTCATCGCCGACGTGCCGCTGCCGCTGGGGCTGCCGTTCGGTTTCTTTCCTTTTCCCAAGAAGAAAGAAATCGGTACCTCGGGAATTCTGTTCCCGGCCTACGGCGAGGAACCCAACGGGCGCGGGTTTTTCCTGCGCGACGGCGGCTACTACTTCGCCGTCAGCGAGAACTTCAACGCGACCGTCACCGGGCAGGTGTACTCCACTGGAAGCTGGGGGGCGGGCGTGAGTTCCATTTACACCAAGCGCTATCGCTACAACGGCAACATAGCGCTCCGTTTCAACCGCAACAAGTCGGGTGATGAGCTGGATAGGCTAAGGAACGTCAAAGGCCGCAACGATTTCAGCGTCATCTGGTCGCACTCGCCCGTGCCGCGTGGCAACTCCACGTTCTCGGCCAGCGTAAACGTCACCAGCAACAGCTTCAACCAGTTCAATGCCGTCGACAACCAGCGCTACATCTCGAACGTCGCCAGTTCGTCGGTGCAGTACAACCGCACTTTTGGGCAGTACGCCCGCGCCGGGGCCAGCCTGCGGGTAAACCAGAACTTCGGAACGCCCGATCCCCAGACGGGATTGAAGTCGGGCGGCAAGACCGATGTTTCGTCGTCGTTTAACTTCGGCGTGAATCAAATCGCCCCCTTCGCCCTCAACGGCGGGCGGGGGGCCTGGTACGAAAGCTTCCGGCTCGGCATGGATTTCAACGGCGATTACAGCGTCAACAACACGCTCTCGGCCATCGACACGACCTACTCGCGGCTGGGATTTTTCGTGACCAACCAAATAGATAGCGCCCGCACTGCCAGCGATCAAGTGATCGACTTTAACTTCGACAACCTGCCCGACCTCCTGAAAGATGCCCAGTTCAATGGCCGCTACTCGATCCCCATCTCGCTGCCCAACTTCAAGCTGCTGCGTTTCATCAACCTGACGCCCGGCATTTCTTTACAGGGCGAGGTGTTTTCCAAGCAGTACCAGTACAGCTACGTGGGCGACAACCGCGTCCGCATCGACACCATTGATCGGGTAGGCACCGAATACAGCTACTCGATGAGCGCGGGACTGAACACGCGCTTTTACGGTACTTTCTTTGTAAAGGGCAAGAGGTTGGAGGCCATCCGGCACACGGTGATTCCGTCGGTCTCGTTCAGCTACACGCCTGATTTCTCAGGGAACAACTTTGGATTTTACCAAAATACCCAAATTAACGATGAAGGCGAAACGCGTTTCCTGTCGCGCTATCGGGGCATTGGCAACACTTCCAGCAACGGGCGGGCGTCGAGCATAATTTCTTACAGTCTCAACAATTCCTTCGAGATGAAGCTGCGCTCGAAGAGCGACACCGCCGACGAGCAGTTCGAGAAGGTCTCGCTGCTGGACAACCTGAGTCTTAACGGCGGCTATAATCTTATGGCCGACTCGCTGAACTTGTCGGTCATTTCGGTCAATGCCAACACCACCATCAAGGACCTGAACCTGAACTTCAACATGACGTTCGACCCTTACGCTTATATTCCTGATTTGGTGAGTCCCAGCAACACGGCGGGCCTCCGTGTCAACGATTTTGCCTTTAAGCGCGGGCAGGGCTTGGCACGGCTGTCGAACCTGAATGTCACGTTTACCAAGAGCTTCAATCCCAAAAAGAAAGACCCGGCCAAGAAGCCTGCTCCCCCGAATCCCGATAACCCGCAGGCCACCGCCGAAAACCTGGAATTCATTCAGCGCAATCCCAATCTTTACGTCGATTTTGATATTCCCTGGAACGTCAACCTCAACTACAACTTTGGCCTGAGTCGCTTCGGGCTGCGGGAAGCCGAGATCATCCAGACGATCAGCGCCACCGGCGACCTGAGCCTGACGCAAAAATGGAAGCTGAGCCTACAGACGGGCTTCGACTTCTCGGCGCTCAGCCCGTCGATTACCACGGTGTCGCTCTTCCGCGACCTGCACTGCTGGGATATGTCGTTCAACTGGACGCCCTACGCGGGCAACCGTCTGCGGGCCAGTAACTATTCCTTCACGCTAAAAGCCAAATCTTCTATTTTGCAAGATTTGAAGTTGTCGAGAAGGCGGTCGTTTGTGGACCGGAGCGGATATTGAAAGGTTGTGTAATTGTTGAATCGTGAAATCAATGGTTATTTGTTTAGGTGTTTAGGTGTTTAGGTGTCAAAAATCTTTACCCCGCTGCCACCATTTTGTAGCCGTTCGGCGTTCCGTTAGTGGGCAGTAATAGTTCAAGTCTTTGACTTGACAAAGTGTTCAGCTACCACCCACAAGCCCTAATAGCCCTTCTTTTCCCAACGACTTAAAGAAGCTGTCCCCGCTCACAATCAAGTCGCCGGCTAATTTGGCTTTATTCTGCTGCATCACCATGATTTTTTCCTCCACCGTGTCGGGACAAATCAATCGCACGGCGATCACGTTTTTTTGCTGGCCGATGCGGTGGCTGCGGTCGATGGCCTGGTTTTCGACCGCCGGATTCCACCAAGGGTCAATGAGGAACACGTAGTCGGCGGCGGTGAGGTTGAGGCCCGTGCCGCCCGCTTTGAGGCTGATGAGGAACACGCGAGTGGCGTCGTCTTGCTGGAACTGGTGGATGACCTCGGGGCGGTTGCGGGTGCTGCCCGTAAGGTAGGCGTACTTGATTTTTTCTTTGTTCAACTCCTTTTTGATCAAATTCAGCATCCCGACGAACTGCGAGAAAACCAGCACTTTGTGGTTGGGCGTGAGGGTGCGCAGCTTTTCCAGCAATTGCTCGATTTTGGCCGAGGCATCACCGTAGAGTTTTTCGTCGCCGATCAACAGCGGCGAGTTGCAGATTTGCCGCAGCTTGGTAATACCCCGCAGTACGTGCATCCCGTTTTTCTGAATTTCCTCCTCTTTCTCCGCCGAAATGTAGTCGCGAAATTCGCGCTCGTAGGCATCATACACCTTGCGCTGCGCCTCGCCCATTTCGCAGTACAGGATCACCTCGGTTTTCTCCGGCAGTTCGGTAGCGACTTCCTGCTTGGTGCGCCGCAGCACGAACGGACTGATAATGGCCTGCAAACGCTCGGAGGCGCGTTTTTCCTGGAAACGGTCGATGGGAATGGCGTGGGTGTTCTTGAAATACCGCCGACTCCCCAGCAAACCCGGACAGGCAAAAGACAACTGGGCGTAAATATCGAAGGTGTTGTTCTCGATGGGCGTGCCGGAAATGGCAATGCGGTTCCGGGCCCGCAACAGCCGGGCGGCCTTGTAGCGCTGCGACGAAACATTCTTGATGTTCTGTGATTCGTCCAGGAATACATAATTGAAGACAAATTTTTTCAAAAAAGTAATATCCGAGATCAACGTGCCGTAGGTCGTAATGATGAGTTCGTAGTCGCCGAAACGGACCGCACTTTTGGCACGGCTGGGACCGTGCAAAATGAGCACTTCGAGGGAAGGTGCAAACTTGTCGATCTCTTCCTGCCAATTGTGAATCAGCGAGGTCGGGACGACCAGCAGGTTGACGTTCTTGGCGGTTTTTGTTCTTTGTAACAAAATAAAGGCAAGAATTTGCACGGTCTTGCCCAAACCCATGTCGTCGGCCAGGCAGCCGCCGAAGCCGAAATCGTCCAGGAAATTGAGCCAGCTAAGTCCCTGCCGTTGGTAGGGCCGTAAGGTAGCCTGCAATCCGGCGGGAATGGCGGCGGGCGCGATGGCGTCGAAGTCGGACAGGCGCTGATGGTACGTACCTATTTCGTCTTGCGCTTTCTCATCCAGCATGGCGGATTCAAAAAGCTCCGTAATCGTCCGGTACTTGATCTTGGAAATCTGGATCGTCTCGTCGTCGTCGGCGATTTGGCCCGCCTGAAAATAATCCGCCATTTTGTGCAGCCACGCTTCGGGGATGAGGCCCGTGGTGCCGTCGTCCAGCAGCACGAACTTGCTCTGCTTCTTGATCGATTTGTGAAGCTGCTTCAGCGACGCCTTTTTCCGACCAAAACGTACTTTCACCAACGCATTGAACCAGTTCAAGCCGCTGGCGACATGAATGTCGACATTGGCTTTGTGCGGACTTTGGGTATTACCTTTCAGTTCGCTAAATCCCAACACCGTGATTCCTCGTTCGCGCCAAATCTCGAAGGCGTTCAAAAACCAGTCGGCGTCCAGGAAGCGGCGACGGTGCAAGTAGAAGTGCAGCAGCGGATTTTCCATCTGTTCCAGGAAATCAGGGTGCTGGCCGATGAGCAGCACGATCAGGTCGTCTTCCGCCCGCGCGTCGCGCGGGATGCCAAAGTACTGGCCGCGCTTGTCCTGCCCGAAGATTTGCCGCTTCGTGAGCACCGGAATTTCTATCTCACCGTAGCGCATCACAGGGTTGATGAGAACGTAGTCGCCGTGATCCGAGAGGTAGATCAGCTTCTCGGGCGCGTCGTCGAAGCCGCCGCTTCGGCGCTGCGCTTTAGTGCCGGGTTTCAGGTAGTTATGTTCCACCCGCACGTGTGTTTCCAGGTCGGGCAGCACGCTGAGTTGAAATTCCAGAAAAGCATCGGGCGATAGGAGGAGCGGTTGGCTTTGCTTTGTGAAATAAGCTACCGCGTCGAGAATCGGCGGTTTATCGCAGAGGTGCCACACGGCATCCAGCACAAAAAAATGCCCAAAGCGCAAGGCCAATCGCGAAAGCGGACAGAATGCGCCGTCGAGCGTCAGGTCGCTCTGGATGTGGTAGTGCTTTTCGCCCAGACTGATCTGTACTTTCAAGTCCACCGCGGGCTGGCTCATCGTCACGGGCGAGAGCGAGCGGACGGAGATTTTATCCGAAACCTGCTGATCATGGTAATAAATTGCGTAGCCGAACGGATTACGAATCAGCGATTTGAGTGCCTCGGTATCGGCGGGCGACTTTTCATAAACCGCCTGAAACTTGGCGAGAGCGGCGTAGAACTTCAATCCATCGGGATGCGGCGCGTCCCACAGTAGATCTAGTGGGTTTACGGGTACAAACGGGCCGCGCAACTCACCCCCGGAACCGGGGGCGTAGTCGATGAGTTGGGCGTTGAAGAGGTCGTAGTATTTGTGTTTGCCAATAACGATGATGCGCTTCCGGGGAGCATCGTCCTCACCAGCTTCCGGCGGATTCTTGGCGACAAGGTACCGCAGCAGGGCGGCGTTTTCTTCCGATTTAATAAGACCCAGCTTACCGGATATCACTGATCTCACCCTGACTCAGGTCACCGGTTTCAATGCCTTTCTTGAACCAATACATCCGCTGCTGCGAAGAACCGTGCGTAAAGGCATCGGGCACGACATAGCCTTGCGACTGTTTTTGCAGCTTATCGTCGCCGATGGCATTGGCTGCCGTCAGCGCCGCCTCGATGTCGCCGGGTTCCAGGATGTTGTCCATACCCTGCGCGTGATGCGCCCACACGCCGGCCAGGAAGTCGGCTTGTAGTTCCAGCTTTACGGAAAGTTTGTTGTAGTCCGTCTCGGACAAGCGGCCCCGCTGTCTCTGAATTTGATCGGTAATGCCCATCAGGTTCTGCACGTGGTGGCCCACCTCATGCGCGACGACGTACGCCACCGCGAACTCACCAGGGGCGTTGAACCGCTCCCGCAGCAAGTCGCAGAACGCCAGGTCTATGTAAACCTTTTGATCCAGCGGACAGTAAAATGGGCCCATCGCTGACGAGGCACTACCGCAGGCCCCCCGCGTTACGTCGTCAAATATCTGCAAAGTCGGTGCCTGATAACGCGCGCCGTTGTCGGCATAAATTTTCGTCCAAACATCCTCGGTACTGCCCAGTACAGCTCCCACAAAATCGGCCATTTGGTCGTCGGCCCGTTGACCGGGCGGGCGGCGGGTGGTCGCTTGCTGTTGGGTTTGAGAACCCTGTATGTTGGACAAAATCTCGGCGGGGTCTTGGCCGGAAAGTAGGCCGAAGACCACCACAATGACCACGCCCAGGCCACCGAGAGCTACCTTGCCGCCTCCACCGCTCGATCTGCCGCGACGGTCTTCTACATTGCTACTTCTTCGTAAACCACGCCAACGCATAATGCTTTTATATTTAGAGGTTGAACGGCAATTTCTATAAAAAACTTTGCCAGAGGAATTCCTTCTTTAGAATCTCAAAAATAGTCATTTTTACTTATCGCGCCCCCAACTGAGGTTTCCTCTCAAAAACCTTTTAGGGATTGTGGTGTCCTTTTCAAAATTTCCTTACCTTTGCCAGCCCAAATCAGAAAAACCGATTGTTTTTAGAGCTATAAATTTGATACTGAGATGAAACGCACTTACCAACCCTCCAAGCGCAAGCGCCGCAACAAGCACGGATTCATGGAGCGCATGTCCACCGCCAACGGTCGGAACGTAATCAAGCGCCGCCGCGCTAAGGGACGCCACAAGCTGAGCGTGTCCGACGAGAAGCGTCACAAGCAGTAAAAAAGGTCGTCGGGCTGGCGTCGATAGGACGGCTTGTTGGATTCACTTCAAAAGCTGTTTTGTAGCAAGAGCTTGAAAAAGACTTTCAAAAAAGTGGAAAAACTACGAAGCCGGTCGATAATCGACCGGCTTTTTCAGCGTGGCAACCCCGAAGTTCAAACTTTTTATATATTTCCGTTTAGGGTGCTTTTTTTTGAAGGAGAAGGGAGGAATGGAGGAGGGAGGAGGGAATCCTTTGACAACCTAGCCTCACCTGAGGTTCTGTTCTCGGTTTCCAAGCGCAACTTCAAGCGGGCCGTGGATCGTAACCTCGTCCGTCGCCGCTGCCGCGAGGCATACCGCCTCCACAAGCACATTTTGAGCGAGAGTTCCCCGGCGACGCGAGCGACTTCCGTGGCTTTTCTCTATCTTGCAAAAGAAATAAGCCCCTACGACGTTATTGAAAAGTCGATGGTGAAAATCTTGCAAAAGATGGCCACGTCGCCTTCTCCCTGAAGATTCTGATTCACAAAAAAGGCCGACCGGAACGCCGGACCGAGCCGAAAGCCGATAGCCGACCGCCAACTTATGAAAAAATACTTCCGCTCCTTCCTACTCGCTTTCCCCGTCGTGGCGGGCCTGTTGTTCGTCTCCTTCAAGCAAGACGACCGTCTGTTCGAGATCGCCCGCAATCTCGACATCTACGCTACGCTGTTCAAAGAACTGAACGCCTACTATGTGGACGAAGTGAACCCTAACACCCTCATCAAAACCAGCATCGACCAAATGCTGAAAACCCTCGACCCTTACACTAATTTTTACGCCGAGGACGATATCGAGGATTATATGACGATGACCACCGGCAAGTACAATGGCATTGGGGCCGTAGTGAGTTCGGCGGAGGACAAGTACACCATTATGATGGTTTATGAAGACACGCCGGCTCAGAAGGCGGGTCTGCAATTGGGCGATGAGATTCTGAAAATCGACGGGATCGACCTCTCTACCTTGGCCGACTCCGACCCCGCCCGGTTGCTGCGCGGCCAGTCCAACTCCACGACCAAACTGACCATCAAGCGCTACGGTGTGCAAAAGCCGATGGAAATCCCCGTAAGTCGCGACGTGGTAAAGGTGACTAACGTACCGTACTACGGCATGATCGACGACGAGGTAGGCTATATCGACTTAAAGGACTTTACCGCCACCGCCTCACGGGAGGTGCGCAACGCTTTTCAGGAATTGAAGGGCAAGGGCATGAAAAAGCTGATTCTCGATGTGCGCGAGAATCCGGGTGGATTGCTGAATATGTCGATCGAAATCGCCAACGTTTTCATTCCCAAGGGGGAAGAAATCGTTTCGACCAAAGGCAAAGTGGCCGACTGGAACAAAACCTACTCGGCCTACAATCCGGCATTGGATACCGAAATTCCGCTGGTGGTGTTAGCCAACAACCGCTCGGCTTCGGCGGCAGAGATCGTTTCGGGCGTGATTCAGGACTACGACCGCGGGGTACTGATCGGACAGCGCACTTACGGCAAAGGACTGGTACAGACAACCCGCGACCTGTCGTACAATACCAAGATGAAGATCACGACCGCCAAGTATTACATCCCGAGTGGCCGCTGCATTCAGGCCATCGACTATAGCCACCGCAACGAAGACGGCAGTGTGGGAAAAGTCCCCGACTCGCTGCAAACTGCCTTCACCACCCGCAACGGCCGCGTGGTGTACGACGGCGGCGGCGTGCTGCCCGACATCCAGACCGAAAAGGAAACCCACTCGCCCCTGGCCAGTACGCTGGCCCGCAAGCGGCTGCTGTTCAACTACGCCGTGAAGTACCACTCCGAGCACCCCACTATCAAGCCCGCCCGCGAGTTCCGCGTCACCGACGCCGAGTATCAGAACTTCACGAAGTGGCTGGCCGATAAGGAGTACAGCTACACGACGCAAGTGGACAAGGATTTGACGGAATTAGAAGAAGCGGCCAAGAAAGAAAAATCTTACAAGACGATCGAGGAGCAGTTGAAAGCCCTGAAAAGCAAACTTGTTCATAACAAGGACAACGATCTGCAAATCCATAAGGAAGAACTCACGGCGCTCTTGCAGGAGGAGATCGTGAAGCATTACTACCTCGAAAAAGGCATGAAGGAAGCGTCGTTCAGCAACGACGCTGAGATGAAGGCTGCTTTGGCACTTTATAAAGATATGGATCGCTACAAGAACTTGCTGAAACCTACGAAGTAAGGGGGCTATATTTGCCGCCTTCTTACTTTGTTCTTATTGATGGTGATAAACTCATTGAAGCTTTTAATCTCAACTGTTTTCAGTGTTGATCGAAGAAACGACAAAATTGTATTGTAATCTTCCTTGTCGTAACGAAGGAAAATAATCGTTAGACCAGTGATTTGGTGGGCAAATACCCATTCACCGAAACTTTGTCTTCGGTGATGATGACTTGGTTATTTTGACGAGCAAGTCCGATAATCTCCCTGTCTCTTATGCCGGCATTCAGTTCTTTAATCCAGCTTATCTGGTAGCCGTCAGCACGCAACGCTTTGACCAAGTTGCCATTCAAGCCTTCGTCTGCTAAAATCATAATTACGCACTTTGCAGGATCTCTTCACTTTCAAGAACGGATGCAGCGTAGCTTACAGAAGCTAAAATATCTTCTTTCGTAATATGAGGGTACATCTCGACAATCTCGTCGAAAGTGAAGCCGCCCGTAATTTTTCGCAAAATCAATTCTACGGTGATGCGAGTGCCTTTGATGACAGGCTTGCCGAGCATTACATCCGGATTGGCCGTGATTCTGTTTTGATAATTCATAGCTTTCTATTTTTGGCTATAGCTTGTAAATATAGGAAAAAAAATAAGTTGATTCTTCCACAATAGCGAAAGTAGCTGGCAAGAAACTCGATTATGTCACACACCTCACAACCGCTTCACCTCAATCCAAATATCTGTATTCCTCCCCTTGTCGTCGCTGCACGAAATCTTGACGCGGCCCGGCGGCGGACTCACGAACACGGCTTCGGTCGGGCCGCTCTTTTGGTAGAGCTTGTCGTTGACATACCAGAAAATCTCCCCCACATTATTGGCCGCCTGGCAACTCAGCAGCAGTTGCTGCGGTTCGTCTTTGCGAATATAATACTCGCTGCCCTCGTTCGGACTCACAATCAGCGGTGCCCCGTCGTGGAACACCCGCTCGCAAGCCGGATTGTGCGGCGGCTCTTTTTCGTAGGGCAACTTCCTTAATTCGTAATGGGCAATCAGTTCGGGGGCAAGATTCGGGTACGACCGCCTGACGTGGCCGCCCTGGCCTTCGCCCGGCAGGCAGTACGGACAGTACGAAACTTTTCCCGCTTCATCCGTAAAAACCCACTTCCGGTGCGAACAACGGCGGTAGGGCGATATTCCCATCAAGTGGTGGTCCACGATTTTATTAGTACAAAACGCCACCGGAATGTCGCCGCTCGCCGCGCAGACCAGCCGCACCGCCACGGCGTCGGGGGCGCGGTACCAGCCTTTGGGGGAGTTGTAGTCCAAGCTGTTGAAAATCGAAAACAGTAACGGTGTGGCCGTTTCGGCCCCGCTGAGTTCGGGGACGCCCTGTCCCGAGAAATTCCCCACCCACACGCCCACGGTGTAGCGCTGGTTGTAGCCCACGCTCCACGCGTCGCGGCGACCGTAGGATGTCCCCGTCTTCCAGGCGATGCGTGGCAGGTGGTAGGTGTTGTCGAAATTGGTGGGAAGGTCGGGTCGAGTAATCTGCGTGAGGATATTGGTGATTAAAAAAGCCGCGCCGGGCGAGATGATTTCGCCGCCCGTGACTTTATTTTTTTTGGGTAAAATGGTAGGTGAGCCAAAAGTCAGCGGACTTACCTTTCCTTCCCGCGCAAAGGCCGCAAACAGCCGCGTGAGCTCTTCGAGCGTCACGCCGCAGCCGCCCAAAATCAGCGACAGTCCCAAGTCCTTCGACTGCTTGCGCACTGTTTGGAAGCCCGCTTTTTTCAACTGCTCCACCAGAACGGGCGTACCGACTTCCTGCAAAATCTTCACCGCCGGGACATTGAGCGAATTGGCCAGTGCAAAGTCCACCGTGACCGGGCCGTTGAAGCGCTGGTCGAAATTCTCCGGCTCGTAGCCGCCGAAATTGGTTGGCACGTCGTTGAGGACGGTTTTGGGCGTAAGCAACCCCTTATCGAAAGCCGTGGCGTACAGAAGCGGCTTCAGCGTACTGCCCGGCGAGCGCACCGCCCGGATGCCGTCCACCTGTCCGCCGTCGTAGGGATTATTGAAATCGGCCGAGCCGACGTAGGCTTCCACGGCTCCGGTTTCATTGTTCACCACCAGCACCGCCGCGTTGTGAATATTCTTTACCCGCAGCCGATTGATGTAATTCTTCAATAACTCCTCCGCCTGCCGCTGCTTTTGGGGACGGATGGCGGTGTGGATCGTCGGCGCACCGGGAAATTCGCTTTTCAGGCGCAGGGCCAGGTGCGGGATTTCGCGCGGCGCGGCGCGGCGTGTGACGTCCAGCGGTTCGCGCCGGGCATCTTCGATGACTTCTTTTTCAAACAAACCTTCTCTTCCAAAGCGGCTTAGCCAATCGTTGCGGGCGGCCAGCAGGTTCGCCGTCCGCGTGTCGGGCCGCAAGCTCGACGGGCGGTTGGGGACAATCGCTAAGGCCGTAATCTCAGCCAAACTCAGCAACTGCGGCGGCTTGCCGAAGTACAGTAGCGAGGCCGCCTTGATGCCCTCGATATTGCCGCCGTAGGGTACCAGATTGAGGTACAGTTGCAGGATTTCAGTTTTGGAATAATGAAGTTCCAACTGCACGGCACGTAACATTTCGACAAACTTGCTGCCGTAAGTACGCTCACGCGGTTCCAGCAATCGCACCACCTGCATGGTGATGGTAGAAGCCCCGGAAGTACGCTTTCCCGTGAGCATATTCCGCAGCGCCGCCCGCCCCAGCGCCAGCGGATTGACGCCCGGATGCCAATTAAAAAAGCGATCCTCTTTATGAATGAGCGTCTTGCCCAGCAGCGGCGTGATTTCCGCCACTTCCGTTTGCAGCCGCCACTTGTCGTCTCTGCTCAGGAAGGCGTGAAGGACGGTACCGTCTGCGGCGAGAATTTGGGTGGAGTAGGGGACGTTAGGTCGGAATGGGAAGGCATAGTCGAGAGTGAATCCTGTTAGAATGAAAAGTAAAATCGCTCTGAGCCAAGTGGATATTCTGAGATTTTTGAGATAGGGCTCCATGGCGATTGATAATTTCTTCCTTATAGAAGGACCAATTTAAGAAGGTGCCATGAGAAAAAATCTCTTAGCTTTGCATAACTAATATTATAACCATGCTCATAAGATTCATAGTCAGTAATTTCTTGTCTTTCAAAGAGGAAACAGAGTTCAATATGCTCGCTGGGGTTGATCAGAAGCATCATAAGGATCATATCTACAAGCGGAATTCTGTAGATTTGCTCAAAACGGCGGCTTTGTATGGGGCTAATGGGGCAGGGAAGTCTAATTTGATTAAGGCTGTAAATCTCCTAAAAAGTATCATTATCGCTGGAGGCAAAGAAACTCTGCTGGGGATCAAAAAATATAAACTCGAACAAAGTTATCAAAAACTTCCTTCCAAATTTGAGATTGAGTTTATCAAAAATAATATAGTATACCTATTTGGAGTTGAGGTTCGAAATAACGAAATTTCAGAAGAATGGTTATACAAATCAGGTTTAAATAAAATAAAAGATAAATTACTTTTTCATAGAAAAGGGAAAGGAGAAAATATTGAAATAAAATTTTCGAAAGATTACAGTCGGACTGAAAAAGATAAGTTTAATTTAGAATTTGTTCAAAACAACTTAGTTAAAAAAGAAGAGTTACTATTAAAAATTTTATTTGAATTAAAAGCAGGGTTTGAAGAAATTAAAACTGTATATGAATGGTTTCGAAATAATTTAATTATTATATTTCCTCGTTCTAAGCCTACTTCCATAATTGTGCCTTTGTTGATGTCAAATCCTTTTAGAAAGTTTGCAGAATCTTCTTTATGTTCATTTCAAACGGGAATTTCTTCAATCGAAATACAAACTCTTCCTTTTGAGGATTTTATTATGAATAACACCCTCAACTCCACTGAAAATATAATTGAAGAGATAAAGGAAGGAGAAATGATGTCTTTTAAGACCAAAAAAAGATCAGAAGAAGTTATTGTAATGCTAAAAGATGGTGAAATTGTGATCAAAAGATTTATTAGCAAGCATAGAAATAAAAATGGCGAATCACTCGATTTTTATTTAGAAGAAGAATCAGATGGCACAAATCGTCTGCTAGATTTGATTCCTGCTTTATTTGATTTTCTCACATCAGAAGCAGTTATTTTGATCGACGAAATAGACCAAAGTATCCATCCTGTCCTTCTTAAAGATCTGGTCAGTAAGTTCGTTTCGGATGAAAAAAGCAAAGGCCAATTCATATTCACTACCCACGAAGCCAACCTCCTGGATCAAAGCATTTTCCGTCGAGACGAAATATGGTTTGTGGAAAAAGACAAGGGCGAAACGAAACTGTACCCATTGAGTGACTTCGATATTCGTTATGATCTAGATATTAGAAAAGGCTATTTGAACGGACGTTTCGGTGCTATCCCCTTCATGGGGGATTTGCAGAACCTCAATTGGGATCAATATGCCGAAGCAGAATAGGTCTTACAAGAAAGGTGCGCCCCATCGAGATGCGCGTCTCTTCATCATTGTTGCCGAAGGTAAAAGAGAAGACGCCTATTTTCGCTGGTTCGACGCCCGCAGTTCTCGGTTGAATGTATTGATTGTCGATCGCAATAAAAACGCTTCTGCACCAAAGCATTTTATCAAACGGATTGAACAGGCTGAGCAGGAGGGAAAGTACTCCCCGAAAGAAAGGGATCAGGTGTGGTTCGTCTGCGACGTTGATAAATGGCAAGGTCAGATCAAGGAGCTAAAAACCTCTTGCGAGCGAGAACCGAATTGGAATATGGCGGTAAGCAACAAGTGCTTCGAAGTCTGGCTGCATTTTCATTCGGGTTCTATTTCTCATCTAGGAAATGCCAGTTGTACGAAACTGAAACGAACTTTACCAAGCACTTCGGTAGGAGAGTTCAATCCTGACACCTATTGCCGCCTTATCAAACAAGCCGCCAATAATGCGCGTAATGCCGACGCTAAACCGGAATCAGATTTCCCGGATATAATGCAGACCAAGTTGTATAAACTGGCAAATGCTATGCTGGAAGTACTTGGGCATAATTGGTAGGCAATCCTTACCGTTACCCAAAAACGCAGAATCCATTGTAATGTTCGCAGATACTTCAAGAAGCGAACTTTCAAGGTTGTTTTCGTGCAATGGATGTTGAAGAACGTAATTTTTAGAATGAAGCAGGCATCAAAAACCAATAATCGTCCAAAATAAGCTGAACCGCCATTCAGCACGCCCGGCGAGCCGCCAGATAGACATCCTGTGGACAAAGTCCCATTTTTCCTGAAAATGCCTATCTTTGAAAAAAAGCCGATCTCCCGGAAACGACGGCAGAACAAATTGCAAAACCTGACTGTTTTTCAAGATCAAGATTCCACAAATTCATGAGCGAAATACAATACAAAGTTCCCACCATGGCCGAAATGGCCGCTGCGGGCAAGTCGCCCGAAATACTTTTCTGGGTGGGCTGTGCGGGTTCGTTCGACGACCGCAGTAAGAAAATCACGGTCGCTTTCGTCAAAATCCTGAACAAGATCGGCATCGACTTCGCCGTGCTGGGTACCGAGGAAAGCTGCACCGGCGATCCGGCCCGGCGGGCGGGCAACGAGTTTTTGTTCCAGATGCAGGCGATGGCCAATATCCAGGTGCTGGATATGTACAACGTCAAGAAAATCGTGACCGCTTGTCCGCACTGCTTCAACACGCTCAAAAACGAATACCCCGAGTTGGGCGGCAACTACGAAGTAATCCACCATTCGGTTTTCCTGCAACAACTCATCGACGAAGGCCGCGTGAAAGTGGCGGGCGGCGACAATTTCAAGGGCCGGAAAATCACCTTCCACGATTCGTGCTACCTGGGTCGCGCCAACGGCATCTATGAAGCCCCGCGCTCGGTGCTCGAAGCCCTCGACGCCGACCTCGTGGAGATGAAGCGCAGCCGCGCTAAGGGGCTGTGCTGCGGAGCGGGCGGTGCCCAAATGTTCAAAGACGCCGAGCCGGGCCGTAAGGAAGTGAATATCGAACGCATCGAGGAAGCCCTCGGCACCGGAGCCGACACGATTGCCGTTTCCTGCCCGTTCTGCATGGTGATGATGACCGACGGCATCAAGAACAAGGAAAAAGAAGACTCCGTCCGCGTCCTCGACTTGGCCGAACTCATCGCCGAAGCCGAAGGTTTGTAGGATTTTCCTTGTAAGCAGGAGGGAAAAAGCAACTACGAATTGCTACTTTTGCGACAGAAACTGAAGAGTCAGTCGCCCGCTCACACGCTCATCATTCACCACTCATCACTAAACAAGATGTACATTCGCTTTGACGACATAGATTTTGACTCCCGCCTGTGGATTTACCAGGCAAATCGCACCCTGACCGAACAGGAGGTGAGTCTGATCAATCAAACGCTGGAAGCGGCCATCGACGGCTGGGAGGCACACAACCAGTCACTTCTGGCTTCGGGAAAAGTATTTCACAACCGGTTCGTGGTCATCGCTGTGGACGAGTCGCATGAGATGCCCAGCGGCTGCTCCATCGACAAGTCGGTGCATTGGTTGCAGGAATTGGGGGGCCGACTGAGCATCGATTTCTTCGACCGCTCGGTGGCTTACCTGGATGCGGCGAAGAATGTCCAAACGCTGCCCGTGGCCAGCGTCAAGCAGGCCATCGCCGACGAGGTCATTTCTTTGAATACGCCCGTGTTCGACAATCTGGTCGCTAGCAAAGCCCAGTGGATGAAGCGCTGGAAGGTTCCCGCCGATCAAACCTGGCTGAAGCGGTTTTTTGGAGTTCAAAGTGTATGAGTTTAAAGTTTATGAGTCTGGTTCGGCGATTCGGGGGATATGAATTAAAGTTTAGGAATGCGAGACTTTTCCAAAGAACAGTTCTTTCTTCTCATAAACTCATGACCGCAGCGGCGGACCGCTCATGGACTCATAAACTCCTTCTGTTTCTCCTTATCACCAGCACAGGATGCGAGGACAAGGACACGCTGTACAAAGCTTACGAGGACATTGAGGACGGGCAGTGGATGGTGGAGAAGAAATTCAACTTCAACTTCGAGGTCAGTGATACCACGCAGGCTTACAACCTGTATTACCTGGTAAGAAATGCCCAGCAGTATCCTTACTACAACCTCTACCTCGACCGCGTCATGCGGGGACCGGAAGGAGACATCGTATTTTCAAAGCTGGATGAAATGTACCTCTCCGACGAGGTGACGGGCAAACCGCGCGGCAGTGGTTTGGGCGACCTGTACGATCACAAATTCGTTTTTCAGCGCAACTACCGCTTTCCCAAACCCGGAAAATACTCGATCACCATCGCGCAATCCATGCGCCAGAATCCGTTGCCCTTCGTGTTGGGTGTAGGGCTAAGTATCGAGAAAATACCAACCGGAGCGGAATAAATTAATTTGTCTGGGATTTTGGGTCAAGAATAAGCTCGGCTCTGTAAGCGCAATTCCCTCACCATTCATCACTCACCACTCATCATTCCCTTTTAATGATTTACCCCATAGTAGCCTACGGCGATCCCATTTTGCGAAAAGTGACCAGACCGCTCGAAAAAGACGACATGGACTTGCAGAAGCTGTCGGACGATTTGTTTGAAACCATGCACGAATCGGCGGGCGTGGGCCTGGCCGCCCCGCAAGTGGGCTTGGGCATCCGGGTGTTTGTGGTGGATGGCACGGCCATGAACGAGGACGAAGAGGAAGAAGACAAAGACCCCACACTGGAAGGTTTCAAGAAAATATTTATCAACCCCGAAATCGTGGAAGAGGACGGCGACGATTGGGCTTTCGAGGAAGGCTGCCTCAGTATTCCCGGCATTCGCGGGGAGGTCTACCGACCCGAGTACGTGACAATCCGTTACCGCGATGTCGATTGGAACGAGCACGAAGAAACCCACGAAGGCATGGCTGCCCGCATCATTCAGCACGAATACGATCACCTGGAAGGCAAACTTTTCACCGATTATTTGCCTGCCCTGAAGCGCCAGCTTCTCAAGCGCAAGCTCAGCGATATTTCCAAGGGCATCGTGGACGTGGACTATCGGATGCGTTTTCATAGTCGCCGCTAATTCACCCGTAACCGCCCCGCCATGAGTCCCCGCATCCTGTACGTCGAAGACGACCCGAATCTTGGTTTTGCTACCAAGGACAACCTCGAAGCCAACGAATACGAGATCGTCCACTGCACCGACGGGCAACAGGCCTGGGAGACTTTCCAAAAAGATCACTTCGATATTTGCGTACTAGACGTGATGCTGCCCGAAATGGATGGCTTTACGCTGGCCGAGAAAATCCGCGCCGCCGACCAGCACGTACCCATCCTTTTCCTGACGGCCCGCGCCCTGCTCGACGACCGCCTGCACGGGCTGCGCCTGGGGGCTGATGATTACGTGACCAAGCCATTCAGCATTCAGGAGTTGATTCTGCGCATCGAGGTTTTCCTGCGTCGCTCCAAAACGGATAAGTCCGCACTCGAGGACGATGCACCGCTGCGGGTAGGTAAGTACCTGTTCGACTTCCAAAAATTGACCCTAACTTTGAATGGTAGCACCCATACGTTGACTTTCCGGGAAGCTGAGGTGATGCAGTATCTGGCCCAACGCCCCAATGAAGTCATCAAGCGCGAAGACTTGCTCAAAGCCATTTGGGGCGACGACGACTATTTCATGGGCCGCAGCCTGGACGTTTTCATCTCCCGTCTGCGCAAGTACCTCAGCGGCGATCCTAACCTCCGCATCGACAATGTCCACGGCGTGGGGTTTCGGATAAGCTGGTGAAGGAAAGTTAAAAGTTAGCGAGTAGGAAAGTTAGTGTAGCTTTAGTTTTGATTAACTCATGAACTTTTCACTTTACAGGTAGCGAAACCTTGGTCATGTCCCAGGCCATTTCCAGGGCTGGAACGGACTCATCGAACGAAATGGTGAACATCTCGACCGGGGCATTTGTGCTTTCGGTGGGGACTTCCACTTTCAAAACATCCGCTTCGGGTTCACGGATCGACGTGCCGTCGAGATTGACCCCCCAACCGTACTCCTTGCTATTGAAAATGATCGTCCACTTGTCACGCTCGGGGATGGTCCAGAGCGTGTATTTGCCAGCGGGCAACATTTTTCCGTCGATGACGAGTTCGGTTTTGGTAGTAAAAGTGGTGGCTTCGTTCGCGCCCGTCCGCCAAACCTCGCCGTACGGTACTAAACCGCCAAAAATTTCCCGATCTTTTTTGGAGGGGCGATTGTAGTAGACTTCTACTTGCTTAGCGCCTTGATTTAGCGTCACGGTATCTTCCGGGCTTGCTTTTTTGGTGTTGGCCGTTATTATTTTGAGGCCGAAGAAGGCGATCAGGGCCAGGCTACCGACTACGATGAGTGTCCATTTCAGGTACTTGTTCATAATGATTTATTGAGAGTGAGCGTGAGTGAAAGGGTTCGCCCAAAGATAGGGAAAATGAAATCACTCCGCCTCAGGATAAATCGTCTTCCGCTCCGTCAATTCATTAGGAAAGTCCTCGCATCCGCTCGTCAGACCCGCGATGGTGACGGATGTCTGGCAAATCTCCCATCCGTTACAGCGGTAGTAGGTCGTCGATCGTGCGTCCAAGCCCAAAATGTGTTCAATGAAAAAGACAGTTTCGCCTTTGTGTTTTGCCTGCATAATGGTGAGGCGGCCGCCATCGTTTTTGTATTCGGCGACTTTGCTTTTAAGCCAGGTTAGTTCCCGGAGCGGGTCTTCGACGCCGCAGGTGATGCTGACCACGGGCGGTTCTTGCTTGTAGAAAGCGGTCAACAGCAGCAACAGGAGTAGGGGTTTCATTCTTCTTTAACCTAATATTTCTGAAAACTTGACCTTACCGCAGCCGATAATTGACTCCCACATTCCCCCGCCAGGCACCCGTCAGGGTATAACTGCAGCCGCGTAAATCTCCGTCGCGGCTATCGAATAGAACACGCTCGACGCTCGCTTCCAGCGATAAGCGTTTGCATAGGCTATACTGCACTCCTACGCCAGCTGCGGCCTGCAGACCAACCAAATTGGAATAGCTGGACTCCGGCTGATAATTATCGGGACGCCCCACGCCGCACCAACCCCAGTCATTGTTATAGTAATCGCGGCTCTGTCCTACCACAGCTCCGGCTTGTCCGAACATGGCCAGTCGACGCGCGTTCAGGAAATAAACGCGGGTGGAAAGCCCCGCGCCTAAAAAGCGGTCGCGGGAAGCTTTGCTTTGCTCGTAGCGGCCATCCAGGGCAATTGCCCAGCGGTTGGCTACGAAGTATTGCAGCCGGGGAGAAAAGTGAAGTGAGTTCTGACTATCGTTGGCTTGTTCACCGCCGCCGACGTTCAGTCCAACGTTGATTGTCCCCTTATCCGGTAAAGATGGTGGCCCGGCGATATCGGGAGATTGCGCATAATTGGCGAGCGGCACCAGAAACAAGAGCGGAAGCAGAAAGTTTTTCATGATAGACAGCGATTTGTGTTTCGAAGAGAAGCGATAATAAATGACTCGAACCACGCTATCGACACGAAGCGCGGTTCAATACCCAGACCCACTACAGCCAAAATGGTTGGAACGAGCCAAGCAAAAGATTTCATTTTTCTCCGATTCCTACATTTGGTCGATAACCTGTTCGATCCAGTTGCTTTTCGTGTCAAGATACTGATCTGGGCTGACGCCTACCACCTCGTAATCCAGGAATTTTTCGTATTTCTTTTCTGAGAGATTCAGCGTGAATCCATAGCAAGGCGTAGTTTCCTGCCGCACACTTCGGTTGCCAAAACCGTAGGCCACCGCTCCGTAGGTATTTTCACCGAAGGTGGTAACGGACTGCTGTGCTTTCAGTTTGAGTAAGAATTGTTCGCAGTCGCTGCCGCAGGCGTAATTTTGCAACACGAAGACGCGCAGGTCTTTTCTATTTTTTTTCAGGAAATTCAGGAACAGGTCGGAAGTGCGTCGGCCGCCCCCGCCGTTATTTCTGAGATCCACGATGATGTTGCCGCCTTTGATTTTGCTTTCCATTTCCCGGCGTAGTTTGTCGGCCAGCGCGTAGTTGCTGTTCTGGCCTGAGAAGGAGCCCAGGCGAACGTAGTGCGTATCCTCATTCAACGATTTGTACTGAAACAAATCCTCATCCATATCATACGGGTCGATCACGTAATTGACAGCGGCCGTCTCCTTGATCCACTGTCTTGGATAAAGCCTACCTGCTTTAAACTGAATTCGACGGTACTCGGAGACGAAGTCTTCGTCGTAAAATAACCCGTCGTATCCATCGGACGTCTTGGTTAGCACGAACTTCACCATTCCGGGCTTCCATTCTTCGGGCTTTGCTTCCAGAATCACCCCCAAATAACGGCCTTCGACCTTTCCTTCCGGCACAACGGCCACCTTGTAGGAATCATAATAGGCGTAGATGCCAACCACCTCATCGGTACTGTCGGTTGCCTTCGCTACGATGGCCGGTAGTTCTTCGGAAACGCTGTAGTCGAATTTCTTGTAGTCCGTCGTGGCGTCTCCTGCCGAAACGGAAAGGTGCTTGTCCCGCACTACGGTAAGGTATTTTTGCAAATAATAGCGGCAATTCAGTTCTGCCCTGGGATCCTGTTGGATTTCTGATTTCAGTCCCTCCAAAAACGTCTCGTTTATCGAATCGTCTTTGATCTGGCTTTTGTAACTGGGAACGGTACGCAATTGGGTGCTGGCAAAATCCAATTCTGTGGCGCAACCACAGGTTGGATTTTGAGCCAGTATCGGTTGGGTGAAGAGGAGAAGGAGGACCGGGCTGGCGATCCAGGAAAGGAAAACTGATTTCAACAAAACAAATAGTTAGGTGAGTTGTGAAAAGAGCGCTTACGGCTCAATTGTTCACCGACAAGTATGCCTCAGCCTGCTCTATCTAATGTTTCAAAAACTTCTTGGCAAGGCGCTGAGTTCCCAGGCGCATTTCGATCACATACGTCCCGGCGGGCAAATGCCGCACGTCGAACCTGGTTCTGAGAGAGTCTCCTTCTACCGCTAATGTTTGCGATCGAACCAAGCGCCCCGTTGTGGTGAAAAGCGTAGCGTGGGGATTCATAACGAAGCCTTGCGCCCGAACCGCGACGGTCACCACTTCGCGCGCAGGACTAGGATAGAGCACCAGGAAATCATCCGTTTGAGCAACCGGAGCAAGGCTGGTCACCAAATAGGGCGACCCCGCCCCCGAACTCCCGCCCAGCAGCGTGACGACCTCCGACTCGGCCACACAACCATCGTTACTGACCGTCACTTTGTACCGTCCGCCTTCGGTGGCTTTCAGCAAAGGTGCCTCCTCGGCGATCAGCAGCTTGTCTTCGCGGTACCAGGCGTAGCGGTTCCCAATTTCGTAGTTGGCCCGCAGGTCGATGCTGCCGCCTTTGGTAATGAGCGTCGAGGCGGGTGGTGTGATGACGGCCCGCACGTCAACTTGTTGCACGACAACGTCCGTCGAACGCACCCGGCACTCGCCGTTGCGTACTTCCACGGCGTAGCGGCCCGGCTTATCGGCCAGGTAGGCAGCTCCCGTCGCGGCGGGAATGGGGACGTTGTTGTATAGCCAGGCGTAGGCGTAATCCTTCTCCTGCGGAGTGGTAAGTCGAGCGGGCAGATCGTTACAAATCAGGGCGCTCACGGCGGGCGTGAGCGCAACTTTCACGGGGCGGATGTCCACCCGCGTAGCCGTGGAAATCTCGGTGCAGCTATTTTGGCTGATGCGTACCTGGTAGTTGCCGTTCGTGGTGGCCTGGTAACGTGACTCGGTAGCCCCACCGATGGGTTTTCCATCCGCCAGCCATTGGTAGCGGTAGTCTGTGCCCGTATTGGCCGAGAGTTCGGCTCCTTTGTCGTCGCACACCAGCACGCTCCCTTTTTGGGCAATGTCGGCAAAGAGGTCGGAACCGCGAATTTCTACGGATTTGGAAGTCACCTCGCAGCCCGCCGAACTCACGCGCAGCGCGTAGCGGGCGGGCTTATTGATTTCCAGCGTTCGTTCGGTGCCTTTTTTGACGGTAATGCCATTTTGCAGCCATTCGTAGGTGAAGCCGACCCCCGCGTTGGCCGTTAGCGTGATCGCCTGTCCCGCACAAAGCGTGGTGTCGGCACCGGGGTTAAACTTAGCAGCCAGGGCGCAATCGGGCTGAGCCAAACCACTGACCAGAAGGGCGTAAGGCTGGCGACCGTTCTTGAGTGCGTTTTTATGTGAAATAGTAAGGCTGTACGTTCGGCCTTTCAGGGGAGTGGCGACGTAGATTTGCTCCACGTTGTCCCGGAAATTATCGCCCGTCCTGGCTTTTTCGGCGGGTGCGGCGGGGTCGAGTACCCACGGCTGGTAGCGGTTGAATCCCTCGGTCAGCACCGCATCCAGGTCATTGACCAGCTTAGGGCTGCGGTTGTTCAGGTTGCGGCTGCTCACGGGCGTGGGAACTGCCTCGGGATCGGTCCAGCAAATCGTCACCACCAGCGGGCCATCGCCGGAAGCCACAAAGCTGCGGGTGAAAGTTTGGCTTTGCGACAGCACATTTTCGGCCAGAATGTAGTTCCCTTGCTCATTCAAGACTACTTTGGCCGCCGCCTCGGCGTCGAGTACGCCCCAACCGTATTCGTAGCTTGGCGCCGTATTGCCATTTGGCTTGACAGCCGCGTGCAGCGCCAGCCCTTTCAAGGTGGAAGCGAGCATAAAAGCGCCCTTCCGCTGTTGGTAAAGTTCCTGCAGAAGTAATAATGACCCCGACACGTTGGCGCTCGCCATGGAGGTTCCAGTCAGGGTACCGTAGGCTTCATTACCCGTACCCACGCTGGAAAGCACGCTCGTTCCCAGCCCCAGGAGGTCGGGCTTGATGCGTCCGTCGTCGGTGGGGCCCCAGCCACTGTATGGGCTAAGATGATGGAGACCGTCGATCACTTCGGCAGAACCGACGGTCAGCACATTCTTGGCGTTTGACTCACCGGGCAAAACATCGTAGCCGTCATTCCGGCTGCGCGGCAGCGTACTTTGGTTGTCCGTGTTTTTCAGGAAATACTTCGTCCCTGCGGGCGGGCCGTTTTCCAGTCGCTTGTTATCCGCCGAGCGAACCATCAGGAAATACGGAAAGTTGTAGGTGATGCGGTCCACCTCGCTCACCGCACCGTCGTAAAAGCCGAAGCGGAAGTCCTGCTGTTCGTCCACGGCGGGGGTCCCCCACCACTCCCATTTCTGGTCATCGCTGTCGCCGGGACGGCTGGTATCCAGCAGCCAGCCCGCCACCGGGCCGTAAGCGTGGTTGGAGATGAGCAGGTTGGGGGCCTCCCGGGCCACTTCACTCAGGTCGTTGTCGAAGTCCCACGCCTTCAACTCACTCCCAAAGGCCATTCCCTGGGCTTGTTTATAAATTCCCCGACCTACCAAAATACCCGCCATGTGGGTGGCATGATCGCCCGGGCTTTGCCCTCCGGCGTCGGACTGACTGACTTTACCGCTCAGTTCACGGTGTTCGGCGCGCACTTTTCCACCATCCCAGAGGGCGAGCTTGCCCTTCAGCGGTGTACTGCCACCGTTTAAGTTCAACCCCAAGCCCCCGCCTTCGTACAAAGCGACCGTGCGGGTGCCCATCGCGAGCGGCGTGCTGTGCGTAGTGTAATACACGGGTTGACCGAGCGCATCGGTATGGTGCAGGGAGAGGATTTTGTGGCTGTCCAGACTCAGACGGAGCGGCCAGCCGCGTCGGTTGGCTAGGAGAAGCGTCTTCTGGTACTGATTCTGATACTTTAGAAGCTGCTTTTCGGATAGGTTTTGCGAAAAGGAAATAGTATGCTGCCCCTGCGCTATTGGACAACCAACGCTAACCAGAATTCCAAGAAAAATAATGAATTGATGTATCCTTCGCTTTATCGTAAAACTACCGCTCATGCACTCCTTGTATTTTGAACCGACCCGATTCCTGGTCAAAAATAGTCACTCCCCCCGTTGGAAAACACGGTATCGATACAGCAAAAATTATACCGGTTTCTCTTCGTCTTATTGAACACAGGGGAGAATAACGGGAAGAGGGTAAGCCGGACTCAGGCTCATGCTCAAAAACAGAAACCCAACTGTGAAGGGGACTCAGTTTATCCTAGTGCCGTGTGCGAGGTTTCGACCGAAGCGGTATCCTCTGCTGGAGTTTCGCGAATGTATCGCTTGAAGAAGCTGCTGATTTTCAGGCCGAGCACGCCCAAAATAGCCTCTTTGAAAATACCCGCCGACATTTTGGACTCACCCAAAGTGCGGTCGGTAAAGATAATGGGTACTTCGGTGAGCTTGAAACCATACTTCCAGGCGTCGAATTTCATCTCGATTTGGAAAGCATAACCGACAAACTTGATGTGATCGAGTGGGAGCGTTTCTAGCACCTCGCGGCTATAACAGACAAATCCGGCGGTAGGATCCATGACCGTCATGCCCGTCACGAAGCGTACGTAGTGGCCCGCAAAATAAGACATTAATACCCGCTTCATGGGCCAGTTGACCACGTTGACGCCCCGAATGTACCGTGACCCGATGGCGATGTCGCCGTCGCCGCCTGCGCAGGCCTGATGCAGGCGCACCAGGTCTTCGGGGTTATGCGAGAAATCGGCGTCCATCTCGAAGAAATAGCGGTAGTGCCTCTGCAGTCCCCATTTGAAGCCATGGATGTAGGCTGTTCCCAACCCCAACTTGCCTTTGCGTTCGGCCAAATGTAGCCGTCCGGCAAACTCCCCCTGCAGCTTCTTCACAACCAAAGCCGTACCGTCCGGCGACCCATCGTCGACAATGAGCAGATCGAAGGCTTTTGGCAGGCTAAAAACCTTACGGATGATCGCTTCGATGTTCTCGATTTCGTTGTAAGTCGGTATGATGACGATGGAATCAGTCAAAATTAGGGGAGGGTTGACCGGGACGCCGGTGCGGGTGGAGGATTGACAGCGCAGGGCGAATGGCTTAAAAAAGCCGTCACGACCTGCACAATAAAAGATAAAACAGAACCTTTTGTTTGCGCAAAAGTAACGAAAAGTGTGGTTTTGGGCCTCGATTCAACGCTATCAAAAACGGGGCCAGGTTTGGTTTTCTAGAAAAAACTAAAATTTGATGTTCTTCTTTTTCTCACGAGCTTCCATGTTCTTTTCTACCTGATCGTATATCTCGGTGAGTAAAACGGGGTGAGAAGTGTAGTAAGTATAGCTCTTCCGGTAAAGAGATGTATCTACCTTGTTTTTCTTCCAAATCATCTTTTGCAGTTTGTCATATACAAAAATGGAGGAATCCTGGGACTTTAACTGCATATTGGTCACGCGGGCCTCGGCCACGTGAATTTGCGTCAGGATCTCTGCCATCTTATCCTGAGCGATCAAGCCGTCCGGCGGACTAGCGTCGCCATCACAGGCCAGTAGCCCACCCATGAACAACGTCAGCAGCAGCAAAGGCCGGAAGATAAATGAAAGACGCGGCATAGTCAAAGCAAAGTTTTTATATTTGTTTGGCCACTAACAACGCCTCAAAGGTCGCGAATCTTTCAAAACGAGTCCAAATTTAGATTTTTTAACAAGAAATTTTCCCGGTTATCGTGGATGGTTAGAAACAGGATGTAAGAGTCTGGTATTCTATCATTCACTCATCGCACGGGCGACCCCGTCACTCATTCAAAATTAACTAGGTGTTTCAGGATTTCCTTACCAAACTCCGGCAGTACGAAGTGCGCATCCGCAAGGCGGTCAACAGCGAGCGGCACGGCAATTTTCACTCTGTGTTCAAAGGCTCGGGGCTGGAATTCGACGACTTGCGGCTTTATCAGTACGGCGACGACGTGCGGGCCATCGACTGGAATACCTCGGCGAAGGGACATGGCACCTACATCAAGATATTCAAGGAAGAAAAAGAGCAGACGGTGTTCTTTGTGGTGGACGTGAGCGCCTCGCAGGAGGTAGGCGACCTGAATCGCCTGAAGATCGACGCCGCGAAAGAAATTTGCGGGGTACTGGCCCTTTCGGCCATTCAGGAAGCAAGCCGCGTGGGGTTGCTGTGCTTCTCGGATCAGAAGGAGCGTTACATTCGTCCGGGAGAAGGCATGAAGCACGCCTATGGATTTATTTCCGAGTTGTACAAGTTGTCGCCCGGTTCGCCGCGTACCAATCTTTCGGAAGCCATCCTGCTCACGCTCAACGTACTGAAAAGGCGTAGTTTGGTTTTCATGATTTCTGATTTTATCGACGACGGCTACGAGCACAATCTGAAAGCACTGGCCCGAAAGCACGACCTGATCGTGATTCATGTACACGATATGCGCGAGACGAACCTGCCCCGCCTGGGCATCATTCCTATTTTTGACGCCGAGAAGCAGGTGAGGCGGTGGGTAAATGCCTCCTCGTCTTTGTACCGCGAGAATATGCGGCAACGGTTTCAGGCACGGCGGGATATGCTGGAAAAACTCTGCCGCCAAAACCGCGCCGACTATCTGTCGCTGGATGCCGGGGAAGACTACGTGCCCGCGCTTATCAAGTTGTTTAGAGTAAGAAGATTTAATTAGTTGACGGTTGACAATGGACAGTGGACAGTTTTGGCTATTCGGGCTCTTGAAACCAGCTTCCTACCGACGGTCAGGTAGGTGGTTTGCTTTGTTCCTGTTCTTTGTGATAAGCTTATCCGCCGGGTACGCGCAGAAGCCGCCCACAAAGCAGGGACGGCCGCAGGGCGAATTTTTTACGGACACGATCGAGCTGGGCACGCCGTTTTCCTACGCTTTCAGCTTTCTGCATGATCCGGCGACGGAGGTCTTCTTTCCCGATTCGGCTTTCGATTTCTCGCCCTTCGAGTTAATCGGCCAGGAATATTTTACCACCCGCACCGACTCATCAGGTAGTCTGGACAGTACGGTATACCGTCTGGTGTCGTTCGACGTGGCGGCTTTGCAGGTTTTGCGGCTTCCCGTGTTCGTGCAGGCCGCCCGAGACTGCACGGCGGTATATGCAGCACCCGACACGCTGCGGCTGCGTTCGGCGCTGCCTTCCACCACGCGGCCCGACACCCTGCGGCTACGGGCTGCCGCTGAGGTGGCGATGTTGCGGCGGGATTTCAATTACCCGGTGTTCTTGCTGGCCATCGGGTCGTTCGGTTTGGTTTTCCTGCTGGTTTACTGGTTCTTTGGCCGCGAAATCGAGCGGCAGTGGCGGGCTTTTCTGCTGAAGCAGCGGCACGGCGAATTCGTCCGGGCTTTCAACCGACTCAACCGCAATGCCCGCGAACGCAATAATACCGGCGAGGCCGAAAAGGCCGTGGTGGTCTGGAAAGAATACCTGGAAGGCATAGAGAAGAAACCTTTTGCGACCTACACCACCCGCGAAATCGTGGACAACATTCCTGACGATGCCCTGGAAGATGCCCTGAAAGACATCGATCGCATCATATACGGACAAGGCAAATCGCCGCAAATGGATGCCTCTTTGAAAACGTTGAGAAATGTGGCCCAAAAGATATACATCCGGCACAGGCGTGAGATAATGACGGTTGCCGAATAAGCGGCCTTACAAGTATAAATTACCATGGAAAATTGGTTGTCGCTGCGATGGTTTGGCTGGGAAGTCCTGCGCTCCTTTCATTGGGCGCACACTTATTTCCTGTACGCTATTCCTGTCATTCCGCTGGTATTTCTGCTACGCAGTGCCTTCCATCGCCAATCGCGTCAGTTTCTGACCATTCCCTACGAGGCCACCGAAACGCCCGATGACTGGCTCACGCGGCTGCGTTACGTGCAGCCTGTCAGTATTGCTGTGGCGCTGGGACTCATCCTGCTGGCGCTGGCCCGCCCCCAAATTATCTCCGAACGTACCGACCGCTTCTCAGAGGGAATCGACATTATGCTGCTTGTGGACGTATCGGACTCGATGCTCGAGAAAGACCTGAACCCCGACCGCCTTACGGCGGCCCGGCGCGTGGCGCGCAATTTCGTCCGGGGGCGCCTGCAGGATCGTATCGGAATTATCGTTTTTGCCGGCGAAGCCTACTCCCTTTGTCCGCTCACGACGGATTACGATTTACTTTACGGTTTTCTGGATGACTTGAAACCCGATATGATTCGCACCGCCGGTACAGCCATCGGTAGCGCCCTGGCAGTGGGTGTCAACCGGATGCGCGACTCGAAAGGGCAGAGCAAGGTCGCGATTTTGATCAGCGACGGCGACAATACTTCCGGCAACCTCGACCCCATCACGGCGGCGCGCTTGGCCAAAGCTTTTGGGGTGCGCATCTATACCATCGCGGTCGGGAACCTCCGGCGGATCAGCAAAGGCGATTCGTTGCGGGCATCTACCGCCCAAGTGGACGAGAGCGAATTACAGGAGATTGCCGCCGCAGGGGACGGGAAATACTTCCGCGCAACCGACAACGACGCCCTCGTCAAGGTTTTTACCCAAATCAACAAATTGGAGAAAGTGAAATTCAAGAACGTAGTATTTCGGGAGGTGAAGGACTACTACCGCGTGTACCTCTACTGGGCCATCCTGCTAATACTCATAGCGTTGATTACGAAAAGTACGTTTATGAGTAATATCCTGGAAGACTGATGCTGCACTCCTGCCATACCGAAGGCGTGATCGAAGCTGGGCTCGACGAAGTGGGAAGGGGCTGCCTGGCGGGCCCCGTAGTTGCGGCGGCGGTTATTTTGCCATCAAACTACCAGCACAAGCTGCTGACTGATTCCAAACAGCTAACCAAAGATCAGCGCAATAACTTGAAAGAGGAGATCAAACGTGAGGCCCTGTCGTGGGCCGTAGCCGAAGCCTCACACCTGGAAATTGACGAGATCAATATCCTGCAAGCCAGCTTTCTGGCTATGCACCGGGCCGTCAATTTATTAAAAATAGAACCGGAACACCTTCTGGTGGATGGCAATCGTTTCGTGCCTTATCCACTCATTTCGCACACCTGCGTCACTAAGGGCGATTCGCTTTTTCTGTCCATCGCGGCGGCTTCGGTGCTGGCCAAAACCTACCGCGACGAACTCATGGAACGTCTTGCGGCAGATTTTCCCCAATACGGTTGGGCTACCAACGTGGGCTACCCCACCATCCAACACCGCCGCGCCCTCAACGAACACGGCCCGACGATTCACCATCGCCGTAGTTTTCGGCTCAAATACTAGCAGTCGACTAAAGCCACTTGCGAATATGCCGCCGCGCGAATTCCACCACAAAACCGTAAGCAATGTGGCTGGCAAACTCACTACCGGCATATTTAAGGGGCTGCTTCAAGGGCCAGGGCTCGGTATTCATCATTGGTAGCACTGAGCCATGCGTAACCCCGTAAAGGGCCGTTCCCAGCAAGCCGCCCATACCCTTTTGGGTTTCGGGTATAGCTTCGACCAAGCCACCGTACGCCGCTCCGATGCCCGTACCGAACGCCCAGTGAACCGCCTGCTCCACTACGGGCTTTTCCTGCCGGGTCAAATCCTCGTTTGCTGCCTCTTCCTTCACGCGGTCGCCCAGTACCACGGGCGGCGAATCACGGTTAGCGGGCCGAGCGGGAATATAAGCCTCCCAGGCAGTCTTGACGGCCGTACCGACCAATCCGGCGATGGCACCAGCCAACACGCCTTTCCAAATATCCTGAGTCATGATTGTGTCTTTTAAAGAGTTTTGTAAAAAGGATGCAAAACCACTTCAAAAAAGTATGCCTGTTTTAAGGAAGGCACAAAGTTCAGAAGCTCCAAAGGCACAAAGGCACAAAGGCACAAAGCGACAGAGGCGCAAAGCGACAAAGCGACAAAGCGCAATTAGTCGAGGGAGAGTAGATAAGGTGCGAATAGCACTTCGCATCCGTCCACTGTCAACCCCTTCATGAGCTGCGCGGCCGCTTGTACAGCGGTACGGTGCTGCATGGCTCACCGAACATGAGGCTCTGCACGATGGGCTTGAGGCGGCGCGTGATCTCTACGTAGGCCGAGGTCGGCACCGGGTGCTTGCTGCATCCTTTCAAGACGACCCGCGCGTCGCGATATTGATCAGGATCGATGCGGTCGATGGCTTCGTAGAAGAGTTTGTTTTCCAGGGCAGCGAGATCTCCGAAGACGAAGGCATGGGCGTAAGGTTCCAGCTTGATGGCCAGCAGCATGTAGGCCCAAGTGGGGACGATGGCGTCCTCACTGCATACGATGGCGACATTTTTATCCTGATAAGTGCTCCAATCGTGGTTTTTCAGAAATTCCCGGAAATCTTTTTCCCGCAAGATCAAGCCCTGGAAAAGATTGTCTTTCAGATCATAGAGTACCCGCTCGCCGGGGTGGTAATGCTCCTCCAAATCCAGCGTTACCAGGCCGCTGTTGGCTACTTTATTAATGATTGCTTCGGTTTGCATGGCTGTTTGTAGGTTCGAGTGCTTGTTTTCTTACATCAAGAGTACATCAATTCTGGACGAAACATTCCCGCTACTTGGTCGGACGACCTATCGAACTGGATCTTGGGAAGTAGGGCATCAAGAAGCCGACATTCGTCTCTAACTCTGAATAGTATCATTAGATTTTGCTATTTTTATGTTTTAAGAAAGCAGAGACTGCAAGACTTTAGGACATGGAAGCACCTATATCTGACGTAAGAAAACTGGTGGAAGAAACAAAAGCGGGCAACCTCGATGCCTTCACACGCCTTTATGACATCTACCACGGCTTTCTCTTTCACTTTTCCCTGAAATTTCTCAAATCCCGGGGATTGGCAGAAGAGGTGGTGCATGATGTTTTTCTGAAAGTATGGGAAAACCGTCACCTCCTTGACCCTGAGCGTTGTCTGGAGGCCTATCTGGCTACGATCTGCAAGAACCAGATTTTCAATATCCTCAAAAAAGCCAACCGGGAAGCCGCCATCATGGACGACATCCGGCGGTCGCTGGGCAGTAGTTGCAATGATACGGAAGAAACAGTTTTTGCTGCGGAATTGGAGCAAATGGTCGACCAAATCGTGGATCAACTCCCCACGCAGCGGCGGCGCGTTTTCCAAATGTACCGCTTCGAGGAAATGAATCTGGACGAGATCGCCGAGAAACTCAGCGTCTCGAAGGGGACGGTCAAGGATCACATGGCCAAGGCGAATCGTTTTGTGCGTCAGCATCTGCGCGTACAGGCCGGGCTTTTTCTCGACCTCTCTCTCCTGGTGCTTGCTGCTCTTTTCTGAGACAAGTACCCTTCCCTTCACGGCATCACCGCATATTTCCAGGCATTCTCGAAATTTTTTCTACGTCGAGCATACCTCTTCCGGGATTTAGCTGTACTCATAGCATAACCCCTGACTGATGAAGGACGAACTACGCCTGAGACTGCTCCTAGCTAAGTACCTGGCCAACCAATGCCTACCGCACGAATTACCGGAACTCTTTGGGGCCCTGGCATCGCCGGAGGGGCAACTGATCCTGAAAGATTTCCTAGATCAGGAGCCCCAAAGTACCTCAGCCGCCGACACACCAATGGACACCGCCACCTCCGACCGGATTTTCCGACGCCTGACCGCGAGCATTCAAACGCCTGAACCAACAGCTACCCGTCCCCTTTTCTCTAAAAAAATAATCTGGCAACTGGCCGCCACTTTCGTGGGCATCCTGCTGGTCGCGGGGGCAGGATACTTTGGTTTTGAAAAAAGCAGCCTCGTCACCATCGCCACCGAGACCGGACAAAAGCGGACCGTGATCCTGCCCGACGGCAGCCGCGCGATCCTGAACGCCAATTCCACCCTGGTATATGATATTGAATGGGAAGACGAAACCGCCCGCCGTGTGGAACTGGAAGGGGAAGCGTTTTTTGACATCACCCACGATCCTGCGCATCCTTTCTACGTAAAAACCTCCCGGATGGAAGTGAAAGTACTGGGGACGGCTTTCAACGTCAAGTCTGACAAAGCCAACAAAATATTTGAAACGACCCTCGTCCGGGGCCGAGTGACGGTGCGGGATTTGGCAGCCCCGGAACTATCTGAAACGGAGTTGAAACCCGACGAGAAGGCGGTGTTTGGGAAAGAGCCCGTCGTCGCCGCCATTCAGCCAACGAAAGCGGAGCCCGACCGCAGTGCTTACTGGAACAAAGGACATTTGGTCTTTGAAGATGCACCCATCGGTATTATTGCCAGTGAGTTGGAAAAATGGTATGGGGTGAAGATCAGTCTAGCGGAAGCGTCGAAAGATTGCCGCTTTTACCTTAATGTGGAAAACGAAACGCTGCCGGAGGTACTTGAACTATTTGAAGCGGTCTCGGGCATCAAATCGGAAATCAACGGAAAAACCATCACCCTAAACGGAAGCCTATGTAATAAATAATGCAAAAAACGGACGCTGCCCCATCTCGCCAAAGATAAAACGGCAGCGCCCTGGTCTAATTCAACGCTTTAACAGTTTCACTAAACCTTTACAAAAGTATGGAAATTACTTTATCCCCGGCCCATGGTCTGCTTAATCGGGCCCGGCCCCGAACCAGAATAGCTGCCATGTTAGCATTCGCCATCCTATTCCTGAACCTCACGCCCATGCAGGCCGCCCCGGACACGGTGCCGTCGGCGACCAACGATGTCAAGATTTCGCTCAACCTCCGGCAAGCCAGCCTGAAGCAGGTACTTTCCGAAATCGAGCGGCAAAGCCGGATGAGTTTTTTTTACAGTTCGAGCCAGATCGATACCCGCCGCAAGGTGAGCATCGAAGAAAGCGGCCATTTGGAAGAGGTCTTGCGGGAGCTTTTCTCCGACTCGGACATTAGCTGGCAGATCAAGGGCAAGCATATTCTCTTAAAAAGAAAAAGCAAACCCCAAGCTTCGGCGGTGAACCGACCGCTCGCGGACGCGGAAGATTTGGCCCGGATAAACACCCTGCCCATTCCGATGCCCGCGCCGCTATTGAATGTCAGGGGTGTGGTGAGGGATGAGACCAGCGAACCCCTGCCGGGCGTAAGCGTGGTGGTGAAAAATACTTCCCGAGGAACGATTACGGATCAGGAGGGCAATTTCCAGATCGACATGCCCGCCGGTAGTTCTACTCTAGTGTTTTCCTTCGTGGGCTACCTGTCCCAGGAGGTGGAGGTGGGTAACCGCACCGACTTGGCGATCACCTTGCAAACCGACGACAAATCCCTCGATGAAGTAGTGGTGGTGGGCTACGGCACGGCCATCAAGCGGGACGTGATCGGCTCGGTGGCTACCGTGACGGGTCAGGAAATCAGGCAGGTGCCATCGGCTTCCTTCACGGCCGGGATGCAGGGCCGCGCCGCCGGGGTCAACATCCGCGAGACCTCCGGCACGCCGGGTGCGCCCATCAGCGTGCAGGTGCGGGGCGTGAACTCTATTTTCACGGGTGTGGACCCGCTGTGGATCATCGACGGGATGCCCGTTTATTCCGGTGACGGACTGGGCCGCACCTCGGGGACGGTATCCCAAAACCCCATGTCCACCATCAACCCCAACGATATACAGTCCATCGAGGTGCTGAAAGACGCCGCTGCGACGGCCATTTACGGCTCGCGCGGCTCGAACGGCGTCATCATCGTCACGACCAAAGGCGGCAAGAAGGGCAAGGGAAAAGGCAATGTCAGCTTCGATTATTCCACGGGCGTCTCCAACCTGACCCGTTCGCCCGAGTCGATTGGCTTTGCCAATACCGCCCAGTGGTTCGAGATCATGGATATCGCCAAGCAGAACGGCGGTCGCGGGGTATTCGAGCCGGGCGATATCCTGAACGCCAACTTCCCCACGCCCATTAGCCGGGAGGAGGCGCTGCAAGTGAACACCAACTGGTTCGACTACGTGCTGGGGCAGGGCAACTTCCACGACGCCAATTTCTCCTTCGATCAGGGGTTGGAAAAGGGGGCGATTTTCGCCTCGTTCAACTACCGCACCGACCAGTCGCTCAACGTCGGCAACGATTTCAAGCGCCTGACGGGTCGCGTGAACGTGGATTTGGAACCCGTCAAGAACCTCAAGACCGGGGTGAAGCTCAACCTGATGTACACCAACAACTTCCGCAGCAAAACCGAGGGCGGCAATCCGGGCAACTCGGGTGGCACCATCGGTGGCTTCGGGTCGGCCATTCGCACGGCACTGCCCTGGTACCCGGTTCTGGACCCCAACGATCCCTCGGGCTACTGGAATCCGGGGGCGGGCAATCTCGCCCTCGCTTCGCGCCGGGACCTGAACCTCGACAACAAGAAGACCTACCGGGCGCTGGCCAACGTGTACGTCGAGTACTCCCTGCCCTGGGTCACGGGGCTGTCGATCCGGGGCGAGGCGGCCACGGACCTGATCCAGGACAACAGCACCAACTGGATTTCGGGGACGATCATCAACGCGGGCCGCACCTACGTGTACGAAGGTGCCATCACCCGGCCGTCGTACAATTACAACGCTTACCTCAAGTACAACAACACCTTCCGCGAGATTCACAGCCTGACGGCCGTGGCGGGCACCGAGTCGCAGGTTACTAACCAGTACACCCGCGAGATCGACGGGCGCGATCCCGTGGGCTACAACCAGGAACTGGGCAGCACCTCGCCGGGCTTTAAGGACAATAGCCGGGGGTTCCTGGATTCGGAGCGTTACCTGCGCTCTTTCTTCGGGCGGGCCAATTACAAACTGCTGGACAAGTACCTGTTGGGCGTGAGCCTGCGCCGCGATGGCTCGTCGGCTTTCTCCGAAAACGTGCGCTGGGGCAATTTTGCCGCCCTTTCGGCGGGCTGGATCATTTCCGACGAGAAGTTTTTTACGAACATGAGCAATCGCTTCAACCTGCTCAAGCTGCGGGGAAGCTTCGGGCAAACCGGCAACCAGAACATCCCCGGCAACCAGAATGTCAACATCATTATCAACAGCGCCAACAACCGCTACGGCACCCCCGAGATTCTGGGGGCGGGTACCACGCTCTCCATCGGCAACCAGAACATCACCTGGGAGAAAACCAACAGCTACGATTTGGCCCTGGATTTCGGCTTGTTCGAGAACCGCATTTCGGGAACCATCGCCCGCTACAAGCAGAACGTTTCCGACATGCTGCTCCAGATCGCCACGCCCCCTTCGGCGTCCATCGGTAGTGTGTACGGCAACGTGGGCGATATGACCAACTGGGGGTGGGAGTTCAGCGTGAATTCCACCAACCTCAACCGCAAGGGCTTCAAGTGGACGACAGGCTTCAATTTTTCCACCAACCATAACGAAATCCTGCGCCTTACCCCTGAAATGGAGCGGCAGAAAGGGAATAAGCTTTTCGTGGGCGGACGGTTGGGCTTGTTCAAGATGGCCGAATACGCTGGCATCGACCCCGAGCGTGGCGTTCACATGATCTACGAGATCGACCGGGCGGTGTACGACGAAACCGGTGAGTTTGTGCGGACGGGCCGCAAAATTCCTTTCACAGACACCAATTCCAGCCTCAACGAGGTAGTCTTGGGGGACAAATCCAGCATTCCCACTTTCTTCGGCGGGTTTAGTAACAACTTCACCTACAAGGGGTTTGATCTGGGCGTATTCTTCACCTTTTCGGGAGGCAACTACCTGGCTAACAGTTTGGAAAGGGACTGGACCTCGCCCCAAAACGGTTACTGGATGAAAAAGGATGATGTCATCGCCGGGTCGTGGACGACGCCCGGCCAGACCGACGCCCGCTACCCGCTGCTGTTCATGGAAGGCTTTGCGCCTCCCGCCACCGCCTGGGATCTGAACGCCATCGACCCCAACACGGGCCTGAAGGGATGGTGGAAAAACCCCGACATCAATAACCTGGCCCAGCCCAACGCCCGCGAAACCTACGACAAGAACGGCGGACGCCTGATGACGAAGTACCTGCAAAAGGGCGACTACCTGCGACTCAAGACCCTGACGCTGGGCTACAACCTGCCCCGGAAGATAAGCTCCGCCCTCCACATGGAAGGGCTGCGGGTGTTTGGCTCGGCGACGAACCTGCTGACCTTCACCAAGTACACAGGCTTCGACCCCGAAACGGCCCTCAGTCCCTCCGCCCTGCCTTCCGTGCGGGTGTTCAGCGGGGGCGTGTCGGTCACTTTTTGATTAAAAATCTTGCTAAAACCATTTCAATTATGAAAAAATTGGTAAAATATTTTTCCACAAAGGCCCCGTTCCAGTGGGTTTTGTTGCTGCTCCTGACCGTCTCTTCCTGCAACGAAAAAGAATTCTTCGAGTTGGAAGCGCCACCGATCACGGCCTGGAAAACCGTCTCCGACATGGAGTTCGGCATCGGCAACGCCTACCGCCTGACCGTAATGGGCAATGAGAACGCAATGTGGAACTTTGCGCCCTTCATCCATTTCGGCATGAGCGACATCGTGCGGGAGATCAGCGTCAATGGCGGCTGGAACTCCAACATCACCTACTCGCGCGACACCGACCAGCGGATAAACCAGACCAACAAATATTCGATTTGTTATTCGGTCATCCTGTATTGCAACAACATGATCGACTTCGTGAACAGCGACCCGTTTCCCAACGCTTCGGCGTCGGACAAGGCCAAGAACATCGACCGCATCAAGGGCGAGGCCCTTTTCCTGCGGGCTCTGGCCTATTACCATTTACTGATCTGGTACACGCCGGCCTACGACATACAAGGGCCGAACGACTCGAAACTGCTGACTCTGCGGTTGAAAACGCCGACCGACCTGGACATTGCCCTCGACAACAAGCCGACGCCCACCAGTCAAATCTACGACCAGGTGGTGAAGGACTTCACCGAAGCCAAGAACCTGCTGCCGCTGAAGTACGAAGCAGGCATGCACCAGGCGTACCAGTTCGGCCGGGCCAGCAAGCACGCCGCCGGGGCCTACCTGGCGCGTACCCTGATGCTCATGGGAAAATACGACGCCGCCCTGACCGAACTCGACGCCGTCCTCAACGACCCCGCCCTGCCCCACCCCCTCACGAGCGACCCCACGGCCAACTGGAAGAACAACAGCGCCACGGTACCCTGGAAAAACAGCGAGGTGATTTGGTATGGCTTCTTCGCCGACCAAAACCTGAGCATCCGCCACAACCTGCAGTTCCATTATTTCGATAACATCACGTTCCCGAACGTGGACGACTGGCGCGACTGGTGGATATGGGCGCTGAACACCTCCACCACCAAGCGCGTCGGGATGCAAGCCGAGGACAGTTCGGTTCCCGAAGCCTGGAAGAATGACAAGCGGTCGGAGCTGTACCACCGCTTCGAGGGCTACAATGCCGACTTGCCCTCCACCACCAAACGCAACATGACCTGGATCGTCAACCGGGGCGTCGAGGGCCGGGTCGGTAAGAACGATCCCGTTTACCTCAGCAAAAAGTACTACCAGACCCCGGCCTTCGGCCAAGCCAAGAACGAGCCGCCCCAGAATCTGCCCATCATCCGTTCGGCCGAACTCTACCTCTGGCGGGCCGCCCTGAAACAGGTCACGGGCAAGGGCGATCCGGCCCCCGACCTCAACACAGTGCGGCAACGCGCCTGGGACACCGCCAAAAAGGGTGCCTTTGTGCCGCTGTCCACTGCGGAAGCCAATTGGGAGCAAATCGACCGGGAATGGATTCGGGAAATGGCCTTCGAGGGCGACCGCGTCATTTGGCTTCAGATGTTCCGCAAGCCGATCGGCCCCGGCGACCGCGACGTCCCGGCCCTGAATGCGCCCTACCCCAAGCTCTACTGGCCGATTCCGTTGAGTGAGACGGATTTCAACTGAGAAGGTAAGATGTCATGTTTATAACACCGCCAGTCTGCGATCTGAACAGTCACAGACTGGCGGTGGTGTAGGTTAAGGCAGCGGTTTCTTCGAAACGTACAACACACCGTTCTCGTCCCCGCAGTATTTGAAATCCTGTAAAGTCCCGCACACCGCTGCCGAACCCGAAACATAAAGTCGATTTTTGGAATCCAACCGTATGCTGTGAATCTGGTGGCGTTGCGGCAAGGTGAGCAGTTCGTTGTTTGTTCCCGCGATGCCTACTGTCTCAACGTAAGCTACACCAGCATTGACAGTCAAATCCACCTTTATGGCGTAGCCCACGCCCGAGGGAGTCGTCACCTGGTTCAGGGACTGCTTAACCCCCTTCTCGGGAAAACGCGGGTTCCGGTCGGCGTATATTTCCCAGTTTTTGCCTCCGTCGATGCTATACAAGCGTGGTCTCACGGCATATCTGGCCGAATCGCCAGTTTTGCGCCAGGATTCGGTAAGTGCCACAAGCGTGTCCCCAACCGCCGAAAAACCGTACAAATCGAAGCTGTTGGAGACCAATTTTGTCTCGGTCCAGGTTTTACCGCGATCCTTCGTGAGGTACACCCGATACCTAGTGGCGATTAAGAGTGTGTTTTCAATGTCTCCGAAACTAGCCACGATGCTCCCCGTGCCAGGTGCTTTCAGAGCGTACCACTCCTGGTAGTCGGGCAGTACGTCGGTTTTCTCTTTTCGGTCACAGCCCATAACGAGCGTGAACAGGGCCAGGTAAAAGATTGATTTTCCCATAACTGATTTTGGTTTGAAGGAGTAAGGAATAGAAGGCAGTCCAGATGGAGAAACGCTGTGGCCTTGTCATAAAGTATGTAATGAACCGGTGGTCTGGATACCATCGATGGCACAATCCGGGATATGTTCTCTCCTGCGTCTTCCCCTCTGAGCGAATTCTTAAAACAAAACATTATTTTTTATAAATTTTCGTAAGTTGAGTCGAATAGGGAAACGGCTCGCCCGGGGGCGTTATCAACCGATTCAGACCATGAGAACGGTGGATCCCATAGAAACTGCACGCCCCGCGTCAATTCCCAAAAACCGCTGCAGAAACACCAGCAATTGATGGCCGAATTCCTGACCAGCCAGCGGCAATCGCGGTAGAAGCCCATTCTTAATGACTTATTCGGGGGAGTTGGTTTGATCCGGTCTTCACCCCATTTTTATATATGAAAAGTACTTCCTCCTAACGGCTGTTCTGTTCGCGGCTCTCGCTTATTTCCACCCAAAATATCGAAGTAGTTATGAATAAAAAACATTCCTGGCTCACGCTCTTCCTGGCAATGAGCCTAAGTACCCTCGCCTACGCCCAACCCAAACCCAACGTCATCCTTATCCTGGTAGACGACATGGGCTATGGGGATTTGGGATGCTACGGCGAAAAGACTATCCCCACGCCCCACATCGACGCGCTGGCGCGGGGTGGGATGCGGTTCACCGATTTTCATTCCAATGGCGTCGTCTGCTCGCCCACGCGGGCGGCGCTTCTCACGGGCCGCTACCAGCAGCGGGCGGGCGTGCCGGAAGTCATCACCGTCGACCCCAAGTACGAAGAAGCGGGCCTTCCGCCCTCGGAAACTACCCTCGCGGAGGTGGTCAAAAAATCGGGATACGCCACCGCAGTTTTTGGCAAATGGCACCTGGGGTACCGGAAGCACTTTAGCCCCACCTACCAGGGCTTCGATACTTTCCGGGGCTACATCAGCGGCAATGTGGACTACCAGTCGCACCTCGACGCGCCGGGCCGCGCCGACTGGTACGACGGTACCGAGCTAAGCGATGAGCCTGGGTATGTTACGGATTTGGTGACTAAGCACGGCGTGGACTACATTCAAAAGCAAGCCAAGGCGAAAGCGCCCTTCCTGCTTTACCTCGCCCACGAGTCGCCTCATTACCCTTATCAAGGGCCAGACGATCCCTCTTTTCGGGTTCCCGGCGGAAAAAATCAGTCGCAAGGCCCCCGTCAGGACGTGAAGGCGGCTTACCGTGAAATGATCGTATCGCTGGACGAGGGCGTGGGGCGAATCATGTCGGCTTTGAAAAAAGCAGGAATCGAGAAAAACACCCTCGTCATCTTCTGCTCCGACAATGGACCCACGGGGCCGGGAATGGCGGGCGGATTGCGGGGCAAAAAGAACACGATCTGGGAGGGCGGCCACCGCGTGCCGGGGATTTTTTCCTGGCCGGGCCGCATCGAGGCGGGAAGCATCAGTGATCAGACGGTGCTGACAATGGATATTCTCCCCACGGTGGCGGCGCTGGCGTCGGCTCCGGTGGGAAAGGGCCACGTGCTGGATGGAGTGGATTTGGGCAAAATGCTTTTTGAGCAAAAGCCATTATCACGAAGAACGCTATTTTGGGAAAACAAGGGCGATTGGGCCGTGCGACAGGGAAAGTGGAAGGTCGTGAGCATGACCAGTGCCGACCAGCCCGATCCCATGCTTTTTGATCTTGAAAAAGATTTGACTGAAACCGAAGATTTGGCGGGAAAGTACCCCGAAATACTACGCGAATTGGTCGGCAAATACCAAACGTGGGAGAAGGAAGTGACGCCTTGACTTTACCCATCTCGACCAAAGCACCTAACACCTCATAATCCAACAACTTAACACCTATAAAATTGAAAAAGCTACTATTCCTAACCCTAACCTTATTGCTGACCTTGGGTACTGTCTTTGCCCAAAAATACCAGGACAAATACATCCGCTACGGACCCGTCGACCTGACCGCCGAGGAGAAAAACATTCTTTCGGAGTCGATGGAGGAGGCACACAAGAAGTACGACCCGGCCGAGCAGATGATTACCAGCACGCTCAAGAACCACTACCAGTACCACACCGACGCCACCGACGGGGTACTGCACCAAACGCGCGGCTCGCTGAACTATGCGGTCGGCCTGCTGGACTCGGGCGATCCGCAATACGAGCAGCGGGCCTTCGACATCATCCGTAAGACCATTTCTTTGCAAGACACCGTGCGGGCCAACAAGACGCACGGCATTTGGCCCTACTACCTCGAAGAACCGCTGGCGACCAAAAAGTCGCCCGCCGACTGGAACTGGGCCGACTTCCTGGGCGTATCGTTGCTGGACATCTACATGGGTCATCAGGAAAAACTACCCGCCGACCTTAAAAAGACAATCAAGAACTCCCTCATTCGCGCCGCCGAGTCGATTCAGAAGCGCAACGTGGGGCCGGGCTACACCAATATCGCGATCATGGGTACCTACATGACCTACCTGACTTCGCACCTCTTTGACCTGCCCGAAATGCAGGACTATGCCGAAAAGCGTCTGCAAACTTTTTACGATTACACGCAGGAGAACGGCTACACCGAGTACAACAGTCCCACCTATACCCGCGTGGCCCTCGACGAACTGGTGCGCATGAAGCAGCACATCGTGGAACCCGAGGCTAAGAAAAAGATTGACTTCCTCTATGACACCGCCTGGGAAATGGTAGCCCGGCACTTTCATAAACCCTCGGGCCAATGGGCGGGGCCGCACAGCCGTTCGTACAGCTCCATCGTTCGACCCGAGTACTACGCCATTCTCGATCAGGCATCTGATGGGAAAATCAAACTGCCCTACACCGAGAAGCGCGGCGAGGTGAAGATCAAACACGAAATTCCCGAGAAGTTGATGCCGTACTTTCTGTCGCCACAGTACCCCCGCACCGAGCGGGACGTGTTGAGACTAGACGCCCCCCAGATCATCGGCACCAGCTACCTGACCGGCCAATACGCGCTATCCACCGCCAACCGTTCCACGATGTGGAACCAGCGGCGGCCTTTCCTGGCCTACTGGGGGACGCCCGAAAAGCCGCACTACCTGCAGGTGCGGATGATGCACGACGATTACGATTTCAGTGTGGCTGATTTTTTTAGTGACCAAAAGGAGAACAAGGTGCTGGCAGCCATCACCTTCGCAACCAACGGTGGCGACAAGCACATCAGCATCGACCGCATCAGCGAAGGGAAATTCAAAGCCAAAGACCTGCGGCTGCGCTTCGAGTTTGGCAAAGTACCCGAAAGCGATCTGACGCTGCCCGATGCCAGCGGCGCGCCTTTCACTATCGAAACGGGCGGTTTGCAATTCAGCATTCTCATGTACCTCGCCGAATTTGGCGGGATGAAGGGGCGTTGGGAAAAAGGCAGCGACGACGATGCTTCTTGGGTGGATTATGTACTTTACAAAGGCAATGAAAAAGACTTCGACCTGACTGAGATGGACGAAGCCGCGCTGGGCTTTGCTTTTTTACTAAATCAAAAAGGGCAAAAAATTGAAATGAAACAGATTAGCGCTTCGCGGCAGGGAGGTACTTTGGCCGCCCAGTGGGAAGGGTTGAAAGTGTCGGTGCCGACGAAGCCGATGGAACAGCCGAAGAATTTGTGAATGTGATACATTGCTCAATAAAAACACGCTTATGAATTGCCCCAAAAGCCTGCGCCTGCTATTTGCGATTGTCGCTTTTCCGCATCTCGTGATTGGTCAGCAGCCTAATGTCCTTATCATCACTGTCGACGACATGAACTACAACTCGTGCCGTACAATGGGCGGCGCGGTGGAAGGCGCTACGCCGACCATCGACTCGCTCATCCGACGCAGCAAGCTTTTCACGCGAGGCTATATCTCCACGGCAGTTTGTGTACCCAGCCGCACGTCCATGATGACCGCCAGCTACCCGCACCGGGTCAGTCAATGGGATGGTTTCGGAAAACCCGCCAGCGGCGAGAAAGTACCGCAGTCGGGCTATGACATAAAGCCCGGCACGCCTACTTTGACTAAATCCATGAAAGCAGCTGGCTACGTCACAGCCATCCTGGCCAAGGACAACCACCACCGCCCCTATGAGGAGTTTCCGTGGGATTTGGCTTACGGCCACAGCAAGTACCCCGATCTGAAACACGGCCGCGATGCCGAACTTTACGCTTCGCGAACCAGGGAAGTCATCCAAATGGCAAAGGGGCGAAATGCTCCGTTTTTTCTGGTCGCCAACGCGGGCGACCCTCACCGTCCGTTCCCGGCGAGTGAAGCGGAGAACAAAATGGTCGAAAGGGGCCGCTACGGCGGAAAAATACCTCTGCCAGAAAAGGTTTTCGATCCCGATGAAATCAAAGTGCCCGGCTTTCTGCCCGACCTGCCCGACATCCGCAAGGAAGTCGCCCAGTACTATTCCGGCGTCCGGCGGGCCGACGACTGCGTGGCGAGCGTGTTAGGTAGTTTGCGGGAGTCCGGTCTGGAAGACGAGACGATCATCATTTTCCTGTCGGATCACGGAATGCCGTTCCCCTTCGCTAAGGAATGCTGTTACATGAATGGCACCCGCACGCCCATCGCGGTACGCTGGCCGGGCCGCACTGCGCCGGGAAGTCGCGACTCGACGCATTTTATCTCAGCTTTGGATTTGGCCCCTACGATTCTGGACGGACTGGATTTGTCACCCATGTCGGGCATCGACGGGCGTTCCTTCGCCCCATTGCTGGAAGGGAAAAAGCAAAGCGGACGGGATCGGGTTTTCACAGTCTACCACTACACCCCCAGCCACGAACCCATACCGCAGCGGGCCGTGACCCTCGGAGACTATACCTACATCTTCAATGCCTTTGCGGCCGAGAGCAAGTACTTCTCCTGTGGCGATCCTCGCGGCGGCTACACTTACGGAGCCATGCAACGCGCCGCCGAAGACTCGCCGGAAATAGCCGCGCGCGTGAAACTCTATGACTACCGCGTACCCGAAGAGTTGTTTAATGATCGAAAGGATCCAAATTCTCTGGATAACGTGCTTAGAAAGGACAAGAAACTCTTGAAGACTATGCGGAAAATGCTTGCCGTGTGGATGGAGGAAAAAGAAGATCCGCTACTGCCTTATTATCTGGATTACCTCAGCAAACGATAAACTAATGCGGTGATTTTGGCCCCATGGATGTTTTTGAAAACTATCCCTTATGAAAAAAGCTCTCCTTCTCTCCGCCATCCTGCTCGTGGCACTCTCCTGCCAGCATCAAAACCAAAGTGCCCAAAGCCTTTCCAAAAAGCCGAACCGCACCGGCGGCCCGGCGGCCCGCCGGAATGCCGTATCACCCAACGTCCTCTTCATCGCCGTGGACGACCTCAAACCGTTGCTCAACGCCTACGGCGAGTCCCGCATGAAAACGCCGAACATCGACCGACTGGCCCGGATGGGGACGGTCTTCCTCAACAACTACTGCCAGCAGGCCGTCTGCGCCCCGACGCGGGCCAGCCTGCTCACCGGGATGCGGCCCGACTACACGCAGGTCTGGGACTTGCAGACGCTGATGCGCGACAAAAATCCTGACATCCTGACCCTGCCGCAGTACTTCCGCCAAAACGGCTACGCCACCACCGGGCTGGGCAAGGTGTTCGACAGCCGCTCGGTGGACAAAATGCTGGACGCGCCTTCCTGGTCGATTCCATTCGATAAGCTGGAAGTGGCAGATTACGCGGCGGGCTACGGACACCCCAAGGCCAACTACTACCAAGGCCCCGAAACGCTGAAACTGCTGGCCGACATCCGGGCCAAAGCCGAGAAAATGGGCCTGAAAGGCGAGGAACTGAAAGACTACCTCAACAAAAACCGGGGGCCAGCGGTGGAATCCGCCGAAGTACCCGACGACGCCTACCAAGACGGGGCCGTGGCTAAAAAAGCCGTGGCGACCATCGCCCGGCTGGCGAAGGGTGGCCAGCCGTTTTTCTACGCCGTAGGATTTGTGCGGCCCCATCTGCCGTTCGTGGCACCCAAGAAGTACTGGGACTTGTACGACCGCGAGGCAGTCAACACGGCGGCCTACCAGCAGTTTGCCACCGACTCGCCGCAGTTTGCCTACCACACGTCGGGCGAACTGGTAGGTGCCTACCTGCTTCCCAACGGCGACCGCTACCCGACGGGCTACGCGCCCAAGCCCACCGAAATGCAAAAGGAACTCATCCACGGCTACTACGCCGCCGTGAGCTATATGGATGCGCAGGTCGGCCTGCTGCTGGACGCGCTCGATAAGCAGGGGCTGACCAAAAACACCGTCATCGTGCTGTGGGGCGACCACGGCTGGCACCTCGGCGACCACGGCATCTGGTGCAAGCACACCAACTTCGAGCAGGCCACCCGCGCGCCACCAAAGAAGACGGCAAACTCATGGGCTACGCCATTCGCACGCCCCGCTACCGCTACGTGGCCTGGTTTGCCGAAGACTACGACAAGCGCAAAATCCTGCCCAACGCCCGCCCCATCGCCGAGGAACTCTACGACTACCAAAAAGATCCCGACGAAACCACCAACTTCGCCGCCCGCGCCGACCACAAAAAGGTATTGCAAGAGCATCAGGGGTACTTGACGGAGTTTTTGGGCAGCCAGAGGCAGGCGCGGTGAAGGGGCAGCTCCGCAATGGTTCTTGCCCAAATCCTTTATATTTACAGCAGAAAAATCAGGGTACGGATCGCCGGGTGTCCAGAAGATTCAGGATGACAACTTTTTTTTCGATTACCGCATAGTACAGCATCGTGTAGGGTCCGACGGGAAATTTTCGAACTGCGGACAGGTTTTCCAACCGACGGCCGATGAAGGGAGTTTTTTCAAGAAGCAGCACCTTGTCAGCAACCGTGTCTGTGAAGCGGTCTGCAACCTTGAAGCTGTAAACGTCCAGCAAGTAAGTGGCGATGGCGCGGTAGTTTTCCTGAGCGTCCTCCGACCAAACTATTTGGTAATCCATTGCTTGGCTTCCTGTATTATCTGGCGATGAGGCATGGTGGAAGCACCCGCACGAACCGATTTTAAGGTACGTTCCAGTTGTTCGTTGAATTCAGCCGTTTCCTCTTCCCACAGTTTGCGCTGACCCAGGAAATCGTTTACTGTCAGGAAAAGGTCTTCGATATCCTCCTCATTACGAAGGTGGTCGATTTGCTTGTGAAGTATTTCCTTTAATTCGTGGGCTGACATAGCGATTGCATGATTTTGAAAGTTGTTGAAAGATACGGAAAACGATCAGAACTATAAAAACCAAATGCTATGGTAAAAGAGCAGAGTCTATACTTAAGCCGCCGGGATTTTACTAAAAAAGCCACGCAGCTAGGCTTGCTGGGCTTTACCAACGTGCCGTTTCTCGACGCCCTTAAAGGCAGTCGGGAGGTCAAATACGAGACCCAAATCCTCACCTCCGGCCCGAAGCACCATTTCTTCGGGTACTTCGGTATTTGTCCGTGGAACGAGAAGGAAACGCACTTGCTGAGTCTGGAAACGGATTTCCATGACCACCTGCCAGAAAATGGCGAATTGGCAAAGATCGGTCTGGTGGACGCCCGCACCGGGAAGTTCGAGGCCGTGGCCACCACCCCGGCCTGGAACCTGCAGCAGGGCGCGATGCTACACTGGCACCCCAAGTACCCCAACGGCCAAATCCTCTACAACGACACCCACGAAGGCCGGGCGGTCTCGACGGTGCTGGATTTATCAAATGGCAAGAAACGCTACCTCTCCAACCCCATCAGCGGTCTGGACCATCAGGGCGACTACGCCATGCACATCAGCTACGGCCGCACCGGACGGCTGCGCAAGGTAGTTGGGTACCAGGGATTGGCCGACCCTAATCCGAACGACCCGCATCCTGACAACGACGGCGTGTTTGTGATGGATTTGGCTACGGGCAAATCAGAGTTGGTCGTATCCATCCGGCAGGTGTACGAGATGATTCGGGAGCGGCACCCCGAACTGGAAAACCGTCACATGTGGTTCAACCACACCGAGTTCAACGACAGCGGCGACCGCTTTTTCTTCCTGGCCCGCACCTGGGACGACCGCAACCGCCTCCAAACGGGGATGTTCACCGCCAACCGCGACGGCTCCGGCCTGCGCGAGGCCATCCCCTATGGCAAGACGGTCTCGCACTTCGACTGGCGCAACGACCGCCAGATCATCGCCACCTTCAACCTCAGCGGCAAAGGCGCCGAACACGTGCTGTTCACCGATGACCGGCAAGACTACCGCTCCGTGGGCGGAGAACCGCTCAAATTCGACGGGCATTGCAGCTTCGCACCGGACGAAAACTGGCTCGTGACCGACGAGAACCACCCCGACCCGCCGGCCAAATCGCTGTGGATTTATAATTTGGAAAAAGATGTCAGCCAGAAACTGGATACTTTCCCCATGAAGGAAAAGAAGTACGTCAACAGCGACGTGCGCTGCGACCTGCACCCGCGCTGGAACCGCCGCGGCAACAAAATCTGCATCGACGCGCTGAATCCCGCTGATTGGACGCGGCAACTGCACGTGGTGCATTTGGAGGTTTGAAGTAAAAAATGATCGGAAAAGTTGAAATTTGCCGATATATCAAAATGTCAGTGGCGAAGTAGTTGTGAGGATAGGTAATCATCTGAAACCCAAACAATTCTTACACTTCGCATTTTTTCCAAAGAAATTGCCTTACATTTGCAGCAACAGTACTCGCCACGCTACCCGTCAGATCAGCGTCCCAGGGCGAGTCTTTTGCTTTTAAAATACCGACCTTGGGGGTTTGACTCTGTCTCACTTCCAAGGTTTTTTATCGTTGGAGCATGAAGTACTCAAAGCACACCATCAGCATAAAAGATCAGATCGTCAGGCTGAAAAAGCGCGGGCTTATCATTGCCGACGAGGCGGCGGCTGAGCAAACACTGCAAAACATCAGTTATTACCGTTTGGCAGGTTATTGGTGGCCAATGCAAGTCGACAAGGTTCGGCATACATTTAAGCCCAACAGTACTTTTGAGAATGTAGTGGCGATCTATAACTTTGACAGAGAATTGAGAGTGCTACTATTTGGGGTGATCGAGCGCATCGAAATTGGTTTCCGTACCAAACTGATCTACCACTTGTCCCGCGAGCAATCGCCGTGGTGGTTTGAAAATAAGGCATTGTTTAGAAACGGCGTGATGCATACCGAAACCTTACTTGCCATCGACCGGGAATTGAAGCAGACGCGGGAGGTATTCATTAAAGAGCATTTCAAGAAGTACCATACCGACACCCGCCGACCACCCGCTTGGAAGACGCTTGAAATCGCGAGTTTTGGGAATGTCTCGAAGCTATATGGGAATCTTCGGCCCAGTGTCGAAGCCAAAGATGCTATTGCCGTCGAATTAGGCACGGTGAACCATACCTTCCTGCCAAGCTGGCTACAAAGTATCAACCAAATACGAAATATTTGCGCCCACCACGGACGTTTGTGGAACAAAAACCTACCTGGCAGACCTAAGCTCTTATCGAGACCGCCCAATCCCTGGGTAAGCGATGTTCCTTCGGTGAACGAACACGCTATGCTATACGTGCATTTATGTTGCATGAAGTACCTGCTCGATTTAATCAATCCTAAGAATCGCTTTGCTAAGAAACTTAATGGGCTATTAAAGAAGTATCCGAACATCGACCCCGAAGCCCTGGGCATGAAGCCAAACTGGGCGAACGAATCCCTGTGGTCATGAAGTAGTCAGTTATCGCTGTCGCGCCCCGATTTCCTCACACTACGTCAGTCGCCCGGCCCTCCACAATCGCAACCTCCGCTTCTGTTAGCCCGTAGAGCGCGTACACGAGGCGGTCGATTTCGGCTTCCAGGGCGGCGGTGTCGGCGGTTGGATTGGCTTTTTTTAGAGCCAAGATTTGATTGACCGGATTTTCGATAGTTTCCTGTTCCGATTTAGATGCGTCAACTATTGGGATTGTTGCCATATATTGTCGTTTCCACCTTAGATATCCTCCTCTTACCGATGAGGCTATTTTTGAAAAGTAGTAGGTGCAAAGTTTGGAATTAAGTACTCCCATAAGGTATTCTGAATCGCTGCCGAGAATGTATGCTGTCGTATCAAAAAGTGAGTTCACTTTGTCTAAAACGAATTGGCCTCTTGACGCTATCTCCGCGTAAGCGATTTTCTCTTTCTCAAACTCTTCGTAATAAGCGCAAGCCCGCAGTTCCCACCAGTACTCGCCCTGATCGCTCCTTTTAACCGCCTTTTTATTGAACGGCAATAGCCATTCGGCAATCGCGGGGTAGTTTTCTTCGATTTTTTGCCAGGCTTCTTCCTCTTTTAACTTTCCGAACCATTCCTGGGTATCGCCATTTTTGAACAAAATCAACCACTTCCGAGCCACGGGCGACTGGTAGCGCTTAATGTCCTTGCCTTCTAGAAAAGGCTTGATGATTTCGGCCGAGCGGGCGTCACGGGCGATGAGGTCGTCGCGGGTAGTTTTGTCGATGACGAAGGCTTCGTTGAGACCCGTCAAGACGCCCCGGTATATTTTTCCTTCTACGTATTCGCCCAGCGGTTTTCCGGTGCTTTTGAGTTTTTGGAGCAGCGTCTGCGTTTTTTCATCGGCCAGATTCCAGCCCGAGGTTTCCAGCTTCGTCTGATCGCTGGTGAAGGCGACTTCCTGCAAGCGGTTTTCCAGTTTGTCAAAATCCAGGTCTGCCAGCGTGGCGGCCCGGAAAAGTTCGCTCGGCGTTTTCTTGCCAATCGACAGGATGCAGGGATAGGTCGTGGCTTCTTCAAAAACGGGCAGGTCGCCGAAGTCGATGATTTCCTGGATTTGGTACTGTTGCAGCCACGACCGCAGATTTTCACCAAAACCCGCCCGCATGAATTTGTTGGCGATGATGAAAGTAAAATTTCCCTTAGAGGCCAACAGCCGCAGCCCGAGTTCGATAAAATAGACGAGTAAATCGGCGGTACCCGCGTAGGTCGAAAAGTTTTCTTGCAAATATGGCTTCAAGGCCGAAAACTCCTCCTGCCGGATATAAGGCGGATTCCCCAGAATCAAGTCAAAACCCACGAAAGTACCGTCGTCGTCAAGTACTTCCGGGAACTCGAAACGCCACTCGAAGGCATTTTCGTAGATGCGGTTGCTCTTGATTTCCTCGATTTCGGCCTCGACTTTCACCAAGTCGCGTTCCAGTTTCTCTTGCTTTTTCTTTCGGGCCTTCTGCTCAGTTTTGTTGGGGGTAAAGAGTTGGCTCTGATTGACGAGGTTGAAGAGTTCGCCGCTCAGGCGGTCGCGGCGTTTCAGCTTGGGATCGCTCTTGCCGATTTCGGTGCGGAAGTCGCCTTTGATGGTAGCGATGAGTCGTTCCATCTCACGTTTCTGGGCCTTGCCGCTGGCCGAGCGGTAGGTTTGCACGGCGGCCTGGTAGGCTTCGACGCCGAAGCGGCTCTTGCGCAGGGCGGGCCGCAGGTCGGCGTCCAGCCCGAAGCGGCTGATGAGCGAGTTGCCGCACTTGATGTTGATGTCGATGTTGGGCAGCGTCTCCAGCGCACGCGGCAGACCGGGAGCGTCGGCGCGGTAGTAAGCGTTTTTCAACAACTCGATCCACAGCCGCAGACGGCAGATTTTCACCGAATTCGGGTTGACATCCACGCCAAACAGGCAGCTTTCGATGAGGGTTTGTTTTTGGTGAAAAAGCGCTTCCTGCACCCGCTGACTCTCAGCGTTTTGCGGATTGTAGGCAAACAGCTTGCCGTTGTCGTCGGTCACGATCAGCTCGTCGTTGACTACCTCCACCTGGTAGTCGCGCAGGCTACGGCCCGCGCGGTCGAGCAGGATTTTCAGTTCGCTCTTCAGGGCGATCAACTCGTTGAGGGCCGAGACCAGAAAATGCCCCGAACCCACCGCCGGATCGCAAATGCGGAGCGAGTCGATGAGGGCGTTGGCCTCGGTTTTGCTAAAATCCCGGTCGATGGCATTATACACATCCACCAAATCCTGGTAGCGGATTTGGCCCGCCGCCTCGTTGAACTTTTGCAGCACGGCCCGCCGCAGCGTCTGGCGGCACATGTACATGGTCACGAAGCCGGGCGTAAAAAATGAGCCGTCGCGGTAGCCGTTGATTTTCTCAAAGATCAACCCCAGCACCGAGGCGTTGATGAGCGTCTTGTTATCTTCCTGAATGTCCTCCGCGCCCTCGCTGCTGAAATCGTAGGCATCCAGAAACGCGAATAGGTACTCCAGCGTGGGCAACTCGCCCGCGCGGCGGCGACCCTGCCGGTCTTTCAGCACCGTGCCGGGCAGCAGGGGTAGTTTGCGCTCGTCGCGCAGATTGCTGATGACGATGGTGCGGTCCTCGATCTCCGAGGGTTCGAAGAGCGAACTGTTGAGGTAAGGTACTTCGCCGAACGACTGGCGCAGTTCGTCGCTGCGGTCGGCGGGCAACCAGGCCAGTACCTGGAAAAACAGCGCGTTCAGGTCATCGAAATTCTGGATTTTCTCGTGGTTCAGGAAGGCGTGGCTTTTGTCGCCCCGATGGTAGCCGATGAGTTGCGCTTCGAGTAGTTTGAGGAACAGGATTCGGTTGATCCAGGTAATGCACAATTCCAGCCCAACGTTGAAAAGCCGCTCATCGGGCGTGTCGCCGTACTGCCGGGGCTGGTCGAGGCGGTCGATCTTGCCCAGGGCGTCGAGCTGCACGATGGTGTTTTCGAGCAGCGAGCCGGCGTCGCGTTCGGCGGGCGGCTTGCGCTCGATGACTTTCTTGCCCCCGTTTTTGGTTTCGGTCAGGCCGATGAGGTGCAGTAGTTCGGCGTAAAAGGCGCGGTCAAGGCTGTTGCTGTCGTTGGCGAAGGGTAGTTTCAGCAGGTGCGGCGGTGAGAGCAGCTTGAACAGCGCGATTAGTTGGCGGTCATCGGCGCGGTCGTCGTTGCGCAGCGGCTTTTCGTAGTCGCGCAGGTCGAAGTAGGTGTGCGGCAGACCGTCTTTGGTCGCCAACGCGGCGGCGATGGCGGGTTCGGCGATTTGTTTGTAAAAAAACTCCGTGCGGACATCGGCCAGGCGTTTTTCCTCAAAATCGACAAACTGCTTGACAAGTACCTTATTCTGGGCAAATGCCCGCTCGAACACCTGCGCGTCGAAGATAAACCACTCGTAGATGTTTGTCACCACCAAGTGCTTGACTTCCAGATTCCGGTGCGTGATGCGCTCGCGGAGGTAGTACAGCACGAGTTCCTGCAGCGCCTTGGCGTTGAACTGGTCGGGCCGCAGCATTTCGGCGCGGTTGGTGGGTTTCTTGGCCTCGACGATCACGCCCACCGCGCTGGCGGCGTCCGGCCCGTGGTGAATCACGAGGTCGTTGCGGGCCTTGGTGTTGAGGTAGTGCTTGGGGTCGTAGTAGGTCGCGCTGAGAAATCGCGAGACGATGTTCTTGTGAAATTCTTCCGACTCGGCTTCCCGAATCTGGTCGAGCAGGGCGGTGAGGTTGGTCTTGAAGAGCGCGATCTCGTCGCGCCGGGGTTTTACTTTTAGGTACGCTTTGTTGAGGGCCTGGCGGGGGGTGAGGACAAGTACCTCGGCGGTCGGGGTTTCAGCGGGCCGCCGAGTTGCGAGTTGCGAGTTGCGAGTTGCGAGTTGCGAGTTGTCCCTCAAATTCTCAGAAAAACCGTGGGGTTTCAAGATAGTGAGTATTTAGGTGAGGGCCGCTACTTTTCGGTAAAGTAGTCGATTATTCTACTGATTGAAAAATGAAAACATGACGCCTGGGAGTAATCTCGTAAAAAAATTTACTCTCCTCTTCCTTCTCCTCTCCCACACCCTATTCGCCCAAACCTCCATCAAAAAAGGTCAACCCTTCACGCTCGACCTGCCAGGCCCGGCTCTGTCGGAAACCTCCGCCGAAAACCCGTTCACGGACTACCGCCTCGACGTGACCTTTACCAAGGGCCAGCGCTCGCTGATCGTACCCGGCTATTTCGCCGCCGACGGCAAAGCTGCCGAGTCGGGGGCAGCACGGCAGGAAGTGCTTTGGGGTGCGCTGATGGCCGGGGCGGGTGGCGTGGAGTGGTACTACGGCTGGGTGCAGCCTCCGCACGACCTGAACGCCGAGGATTTTCGCAGCCGCAACAATATGTACGAGCAGACGGACAAGGCCCTGAAATTTTTCAGGACCATGCCTCTCCACGAAATGACTTCCAGCGATGGGTTGACTGGGGCCACAGAAAGCTACTGCCTCAGCAAGGCGGGCCAGACCTACGCCGTCTATCTGAAAAAAGGCGGCTCGACTACCTTGGATTTGAAGGACGCCGCAGGTACTTTTTCCGTGAAGTGGTACCATCCGGTCGAGGGTACCTGGCACGGCGAAAGTACCGTGAAGGGTGGGGCTGATGTCACGCTCAAGAGTCCGGCCGGTGTGCCGAGTCTGGACTGGGCGGTGGTGGTGGAGAAAAAGTGAGGAATCAGCCCGTACTTTACCAGCCCGCGAAGAATTCGCTTTATCATTACCACGCTTCAAACGGCGGTTTCGCTGCTTGGCTAATCGGAGAATTACTGCTCACTTATTTCGTACAGTGATCTGCCAATCAATACCAGGTACCGTCCGTCGGGCATCGTCCAGCTATCTAAAAAGCTGAACGCTAACCCCGTACTCAGGTCACTTTTCGTCCAGTCCGTTCCGCCACTTTTTGTGGAGGCGATGACACCGTTTGACGGCCCCTCTTCGAGCGGGCAGCGAGCGGCATTTAGTACCATCAGCCCTCTTTCCGGCGAAGGGAAGTCGATCAGCCTGGATGCATCGTCGTGGATCGTTTTCCAGGTTTTGCCGCCGTCGCTTGTCTTTATGGCGTTGGTGGCGACCAGCACCAGGTTTTTCTCATCGATTGCCTTAAAATCCCAGATCGGGGTCAGCCGTTCGGTTTCGATGGTCTCCAAAAGCTGCCCTTTCTTACTGATTTTCAATATTTTTCCGTTTTTGCCAGAAGCATAAATCACATCTTTATAAAGCTGAAAACTGAACGTGACCAGCCTGAAATGCAAATCGGGCGACTCATAGAGTACCTCCCAGTTCTTGCCATTATCCGTAGATTTCATCAGGGTGTTTTTGACATCGAACCCACCGCCTGTCTCGTCGTACCACAAGTTGGCGAACAGGTCCCCCGCTTCGTCAAACTGCAAATGGTAGAGGATTCCTTTCAAGTTCGGGTACTCGATTTCCTGCCAGGTTTTGCCGCCGTCCTCGGTTCTGAGGGCCACGCATTTGTGCTGGCAGCCGGGCGGCGGGCAGCCCGTGACATCATGTACTGAAATCAGTCCAAGATTCTCATTTTTGAAGACCATGCTTCTGGGGTGTTGGGGGATATTGACATTCATATCTTGCCAAGTTTTACCGCCATCTACTGTTTTCAGTAGTCCTACGTATCCCCCGACGACCGTCGAGGCCAAGATATACCCTACCCTTTCGTTCACGAATTGTATTTGCTGAAAACTACCCTTGAAGTCCAAGTCAGTGACTGAATTTATTCTAAATCCAGCCGGAGCTTTGACCTCCGGCTTGTAACGACATAGCTCGTCCAATTCTTCGGGTGAAATACGCGCTTCCTTTCTGCATGAAAACAGCGAAGTCAGGACGAGGAGGTATAGGAATTGCTTTTTCATAAAATCATTTTTCAAGTGCATGAATCGAATTTGGTGAAAACCGGCTTAGGCTTCCGTCAGTAAAACGGCAACGGTGCTTCCACTAACTCAACGCGGAGGCGAAAAAGTGAAAAAATGCTGCAAGCGCCGAAGAGCGACTGGGTAGGCAGAAAATTGGCAATTTTTTTGTCAGAAAAATCCTTGCCAACTTTCCACAAACCCACATTATCCAAAAAAATAAGAAAATTCTCCTGTCACTGTCAGGTAGAAAGGAAGGATTATGTGTCTTGTAGTCAATCGGTTCGGACTAAGTTGATCCGGCGACTTCCTATAAATCCTTAAAACTACCTCTGCGATGAAAAAAACAATACGTGCATTGTTGCTAACAGGTGCGCTGCTGGCGGTTTGGTCACTGCTGGCCCCCACCGCCTTCGCGCAAGACCGGACGGTCCGGGGCAAAGTATCGGAAGAGAACGGCAGCTCGCTGCCGGGCGTGAGCGTCCTGGTCAAGGGAACGCAGCGGGGCACGACCTCGGACGCCAACGGCGATTTTCAACTACCCGTGCCGGACGCCAGTTCGGTGCTGGTACTTAGCTACGTGGGCTACCAGAGCCAGGAGGTGACGGTGGGCAACAAGTCTAATCTCACGGTGTCGCTGGTACCGGAGAGCAAGGCGTTGCAAGAAGTTGTGGTCACGGCTTTGGGCATCAAGAAAGCCGCCAAGAGCCTGGGTTACGCCACGGCCACCGTCGCGCCCGAGGAAATGACGATCAACCGCACGGCCAACTTCATGAACGCCCTGCAGGGCAAGATGGCGGGCGTCAACATCACGCCGCTGGGTTCGGGTCCGGCGGGAACGAGCAAGATCAGGATTCGCGGGCAGTCGTCCTTTGGTGGCAACAACTCGCCGCTGATCGTGGTCAACGGCGTACCCATCGACAACACCAACAACGGCGCGCGCGGCGACGTAAGCGAGCGCGGCAGCAACCGCACCTCCGACGGCGGCGACGGCCTGAGCAGCATCAACCCCGACGACATCGAGAGCATGACCGTCCTGAAAGGTGCGGCGGCCTCGGCCCTCTACGGCTCCCGCGCCAAGGACGGCGTCATCATGATTACTACCAGAACACGCGGCGCGGGTCAGGGCGTATCGCTGACCTACAACACCAACTACACCACCGAAACGCCACTGGACTACACGGACTACCAGTACGAGTACGGTCAGGGCGAGAACGGCGTGCGGCCCACGACAGCCTTCCCGGCCACAGGGCAGTGGAGTTTTGGCGAGAAATTCGCGCCCGGCATGACGCAGGTACTTTTCGACAATGTGACGGTTCCCTACGAACCCATCCGCAACCATGTCACCGACTATTACCGCAAAGGCTCTACCTTCACCAACACCCTCACGCTGGCGTCGGGCGGCGAGAACGGCGGGTTCAGCCTGTCGCTGTCCAATCTTGACAACAAAACGATTCTGGAAACGTCGGGCTACAACCGCCGGACGGTCAATCTGGGCTTCACGCAGACGGTCGCCAAGAAGCTGGTCGTGACGGGCAACATCAACTACTCCAACGAGTTTCGCAAGAACCCGCCCAATATCGCCGAGCAGGATTACAGCCCGGTGGTGATTTACAACCTGGCGAATTCCATGCCGCTGGATCTATTGCGACAGTACGCCGAGGACGAGAACGGCAACGAAGTCCGCTGGTCGCGCTTTACCAACCGCACCAATCCGTTTTTTTCGCTCAAACGCTTCGACAACATCTGCAACGACCGCGTCTTCGGCAACCTGACGGCCCGCTACAACTTCACGGACTGGCTGTTTTTGCAGGGCCGCATCGGGCAGGACTACTATTCCCGCGAGCAGGACTACAATCTACCCACCGGAACGCAACGGCAGGTACCCGCCCCGCCTGGCTTTGTCAACGGGCAGTACGTGCAGGATGCCCGCAACGTGCGCGAGTTGAACACGGACTTTTTGCTGGGCATCAACAAAACCTTTGGCGTGTTTGGAATCAATGTCAATGCGGGCGGCAACCAGATGTACCGCCGCATCAGCCGCCACAACGTGTTCATCCAGGATTTTTACACCCGCGACCTCTATACCATCGGCAACGGACGCCAGCGTGAGCCGACTTACGAGTTTTCGGAGCGGCGGGTCAATTCGCTCTACGCTTCGGCGGAGGTTTCGTTCCGGGATTACCTGTTCATCAACGGCACGGCCCGCAACGACTGGTTCTCGACGCTTTCGCCCGCCAACCGCAGCATTCTGTACCCGTCTATCACGGCCAGTTTTGTGTTTTCCCAGGCCTTTGCCAATGCACTTCCCGACTGGGTCAGTTTTGGTAAAATCAGGGCGGGCTACGCCGAGGTGGGCAGCGACACCGACGTGTCGCCTTACGCCAACAACCTCTTTTACAATATCGACCCGCAGCAATTCCCCTCGCCCAACGGCGTCGGTCAGCCCTTGGCCAACATCAGTGGGCGGACGGTTCCCAACGCCGACCTGCGCCCCATGCGGGTGTCGGAGGTGGAGTTTGGTTTGGAGTTGAAAATGTTCAGCAACCGCGTGGGTCTGGACCTGACGTACTACGACAAGCTGTCGTCCGACCAAATCCTCCGCGCCCAAACTTCCGACGCGGGCGGCTACCAGAACCAACTTATCAACGTGGGCCAAAGCCAGAACCGGGGCCTGGAAATGCTGGTGAACCTGATACCCGTCAAGACGCAGGATTTCAACTGGAACCTGATCTTCAACGCTGCCTACAATAAGACGAAAGTCCTGAACCTGGGCGACGACGTCAGCGACAATTCCATCACCGTCGGCTCGGGCGAGTTCACGGGCGAACTGCGGCAAGTCGTGGGTCAGCCGCTGGGTCAGCTCTACGGCTTCGGCTACCGCCGCGACGACCAGAGGCAGCAAATTTTCGATCCCGGCAACGGTCGCCCGCTGCGTACGGCCACCCAAATACCCTTCGGCAGCGCCCTGCCGCTGTGGGTGGGTGGTATCACCAACGGCTTCGAGTACAAGGGAATCAACGCTTCCTTCCTGGTTGATTTCAAACTGGGCCACAAAATGATCTCCGGCACCAACTTCAACGCCTGGCGGCACGGTCATCATAAGGGTACTTTGCCGGGCCGGGAACAGGGCTTCGTGATCGGCGAGGGCGTGAATCCCAACGGCGAAACTAACCAAACCCAATCGGGCGTGCAGGCCTACTACGAAACGGTGCGCTCGCAGAATATCGCCGAGCAGTTCGTCTATAACGCGGGTCTGTGGCAACTGCGCCAAATCACGGTCGGCTACGACTTTACCCGATTCCTGACCTCGGTCCGCTTCATCAAGGGTCTCCGCGTGAACGCCGTTGCCAACAACGTGGCCGTCTTGAAAAAATGGGTACCCAACATCCACCCCGAGCAATTCGGCTTCCCCTCCGACAACCTCGTGGGGCTGGAAGCAACGGGCCTGCCCGTGACAAGGAGCGTGGGGTTTAATGTTAATGTTAAATTTTGATTGAGAGATTTAGTGAATGAGAGAATATTTTTTTCATTCACTAAATCTCTCAATCTCTCAATCAAAATTAAAATGAAAAAGCTACCCCTATACCTCCTACTTTTCCTCGCTACTTCCTGCGACGAGGGCTTTGACGAACTGAACGTCAACCCCAACGCCCTGACCAAGGTCGATCCGGGTTTTCAACTGAACACGGCGATCGTCAACAGCGCGTTCAACTACCAAAATTTGCTTTACGAGGTCACGATAGTCAAGCAGATGGTCAACCCGTTCAGCGGCGTGGGCGCGGCGGGGCAGTACAACCAGGACAACCGGGGCGTGACCGCCGCCAACTGGCAGCGCTACTACGGCAATGTGATCCGTGAATTGGTGGACGTAGTCGACCAAACCAAAGACGTCCCCGCTCGCTCCAATCTTTACAATATGGCCCGGATTTGGAAGGCATACTCGTTCATGATCCTGACCGACACCTACGGCGATATTCCTTACACCGAAGCAGGAAAAAGCTACCTCGAAGGCATCGTCACCCCGGCTTACGACGCGCAGGAGAAAATCTATGCTGATCTTTTGCAAGAACTGGAAACCGCTTCCGCTGCCCTCGACGCCTCCAAAGCCAAGGTCACGACCGACGTGCTGTACGGCGGCGACATCGTCAAGTGGAAGCGGTTCGGCTACTCGCTGCTGTTGCGAGCCGGAATGAGGCTGTCGAAGGTCGATCCCGCTAGAGCCGCCGGGATCGTGGCCAAAGCCGTGGCGGGCGGCGTGATGCAATCCAACGGCGACAATGCTTTGATCGTCCACACGGCCAATTTCTCCAATCCGGTAGGTTCCCAGTTGAACGGCGGTCAGTCGGGTTTCCTGTACCTAGCCGATGATTTTGTGAGTTACCTCAAGACGAACAACGATCCGCGACTGTCTTCCATAGCCGTTCGATACGTGGGAGCCAAGACGCCAAACGACCAGAAAGAATCCACCGCCAACCGCAGTCCGGCGGCACAGGTCGGGATGCCGCTCGGCTTCGATAACACGACCGTCTCGACGGCGGTGAAGGCCGACGGTCTGGCCAGCCTCTACGACTACAGCCAACTCGACCGCACCCGGCTGGCGGGACTGCTGAGTCCCACTTTCTTCGTCACCTACGCCCAAACCCAACTGCTGCTGGCCGAGGCCGTGGTACGCAAGTGGACGCCCGGCGACGCCGCCAAGCTCTTTGCCAACGGCATCCAGGCGCACATGAAGCAACTGGCAACTTACGGCCCCGCCGCCGCCGTACCCGACGCCGCTATCACCGCCTACCTGCAAGCCCGTCCGCTGGAAGCGGGCCGCGAGTTGGAACAAATCAACACCCAGTACTGGGTCGCCTCGTTCCTGAATGGAGCCGAGGCCTGGGCCAATTTCCGCCGCAGCGACTTTCCGAATCTGACGCCCAACCCCTTCCCAGGTACTGATCTGAAAACCGAAGACTTCATCCGCCGTCTGACCTACACCGACGCCGAACTGAACGTCAATCGCAACAACGTCCAGGCCGCCATCACCCGGCAAGGCCCCGATTTGTTGGATACGAGGGTTTGGTGGGACAAGAAATAATATGGTTGTGGTACGGGCTGCCAGCCCGTTTTGCAGAACGTCTCAAAACAGGAAAAATAGAGGTAGGTAAGAATGAATTCCTCAACCCATAGTAACCAAACCCGCCGCCAACTACTCCGCACCACGCTCGGTATCGGAGCAGTTGGCGTAGCTTTGGGCGCAAAAGGAAACCCAAATTCCGCCCCGTCCGAACCCGTCATCGAATGGAACGCCCACATTTTCAGCCCAAATCTGGAAAAGTACCCGCTCCACCCGAAGGCGGTGTACCAGCCCGACGTCTCCATCCACCCCGCTGACCCGCTGGCCGCTTATCTGAAGCGTCTGGACGAGGAAGGCGTCGACCGCGCCGTCATCGTCCATCCCGAACCCTACGGCGACGACCACCGCCTGATGCTTGATTGCCTCAAACGCGAACCCAACCGACTGCGGGGAACGAGTTTGTTTTATCCCAAAGACCCCGAAGCGCCCGCCAAACTAGCGGCTTTGGTCAAGCAAGAGCCGCACATCGTCTCCACCCGTTTCCACGCCCACCGGGGCAAGGAAAACTACCTCGACACCTTCGCCGACGCGGGCGTGAGAGCATTGTGGAAAAAGGCTTACGACCTGGATTTGGTCATAGAACTACACATCGGCCCCAACTACGCTCAACAAGCGGGCGAGGCCATCAAAGCCTTCCCCGGCTGCAAAGTCCTGATCGACCACCTCGCCGAGCCGCACATGGGAACGGGCGTGGAGTTCGCCGACGTACTGGATTTGGCAAAGTACCCTAATGTGTATATGAAACTGTCGGGTCTGGGCCATTTTGCCAAAGATGAACCCTACTACGAAAGCGCATTGCCCTTTACCAGCCGGGTCATCAAGGCATTCGGCCCGGAGCACATGGTGTGGGGGAGCGGCTCGCCAAAGATCGTCAATGTACATATGAGTGGCTATTCCGAGAAAGAGCGGGCGATGGTGAAGGGCGGGAATATCAGGAAGTTATTGAGGTGGGGTTAAAGAAATTAAATTATTTCAATTGCCGGGCGGCTTCAGCCCCCGGTGGCATGGGACAAGTTGCCTCTTCTTCGCCATCCGGTGGCCGACCGCACCCGGCAATTGATCTTTGAAAAACACTTGATGAAAAACCTAAAACAACGCCTGAAAAACGGCGAAACCCTGCACGGCTGCTGGCTCAACCTCGGTAGTTCGCTCACCGCCGAAATCGTCGGTCTGGCGGGTTACGACTGGGTGCTGATCGACCTCGAACACGGCGCGGGTACCGAAAAGGACGTGCTGGCGCAGCTTCAAGCCCTCGAAGCCACTCCGGCGGGGGCGATTGTGCGGGTTGAAAGTTCGGCCAGCCAGCGCATTCACCGGGTGCTGGACATGGGCGCGGAAGGCATCATGTGTCCCAAAGTCAACACGGCTGAGGAAGCGCAGCAGGTCGTGAGCGGCTTGCGCTACCCGCCGCACGGCCACCGGGGCGTGGCCAAGATGGTGCGGGCCACGCAGTTCGCGCAGAATTTCCAGAGCTACTACGAGCAATCCCAGGAAAACCTCCTCGGCATCGTACAGATTGAGACCACCGAAGCCCTCAACCACCTCGACGAGATCGCCGCCCTTGACGGCGCGGACGTCCTTTTCATCGGCCCCGCCGACCTGACGATGGATCTCGGCATTTTCGGCCAGTTCGACCACCCGCTATTCAAAGACGCGGTGCAAAAAATCACCACCGCCGCCCGAAAAGCGGGCAAATCCACCGGAATTCTCTTTTTCAACCCCGAAGAGTACCAAAACTACCACGACCAAGGCATAAGGTTCATGGCTTGCGGCGCCGACGCCACCTTCGTCGCCAACGGCGCAAGGGAAATGGCGGGGAAATTAGCCGAGATGCGGAAATCGACATTTGATATTTGACTTTCGACGCTTGAAAAATATCAGGAATTACCCACTCATGAATTCTTCAAATAATGAACCTGAAAACGTCAAATCTCCCCGCAGCCCGAATCAAACGTCAAATATCAAACGTCGAGCGTCCGTAGCATGAACGACCCCCTCTTCATACTTTCCGTCGGCGTCCTCATCGTCGTAGGCGGCATCATCGGCCTGAAACTACACCCGTTTCTAGCCCTGATTTTGGGCGCGTTGGTCGTAGCCCTCATGACCCCGGCGGTGGCGGTCGAGCAGTACGCCCTGGACAAAGGCACCGCTCCGGCGGCAGCTTTGGCCCTCTCCCAAAAGGGCATCGGCGAGCGCATCGCCACCGAATTCGGCAACACCTGCGCCAAAATCGGCATCCTGATTGCGATGGCGGCCGTCATTGGAAAATGTTTGCTGGAGAGCGGGGCCGCCGAGCGCATCATCCGCGCTATCCTGCGGCTCACGGGCATGGGAAACGCCCCGGCGGCTTTCCTGGCGAGTAGTTTCTTTCTGGGTATTCCCGTTTTTTTTGACACTGTAATCTTTCTAATGATGCCGCTGGTGAAAGCGATGGCCCTGCGGCTGGGCAAAAACTACCTGCTGCTGGTGATGTGCATCATGGCCGGAGCGGCGATGGCCAACTCGCTGGTACCACCCACCCCCGGGCCGCTGTTTCTGGTCAGCGAAATGAACATTCCCATCGGCCTGATGATGATCGCAGGTATTATTGTCGGGCTTTTTACCATCACGGCGGGCTACTTCTTCTCCGTGTGGGTCAACCGCCGAATGCCCATCGAAATCCGCGACTCGCTCGATGCTCCCCTCAAAGACATTCAGGATATTTCCGTTCGCGAAGATCACGAACTGCCGCCGCTGGGCTGGTCGTTGCTGCCCGTGCTGGTGCCGCTGGGCCTTATTTGCGCCGATACGGTCGTCAACTCGCTTTCCGAAGCCAATCAGTTTTGGATAGGTTCGGTTTACTGGACTGCTTACGTGGATGGGATAAGATTTTTCGGCGACAAAAACATCGCCCTTATTTCGGGTGGTTTCGCGGCCTTGCTGCTATTGGCCAAGTACCGCAAAACGAGCAAAGATGAATTCTCGACCTTCGTGCAAACCGCCCTGCTAAGCGCCGGAGGCATCATTTTGATCACGGCCGCCGGGGGAGCTTTCGGCGGGATGCTGCAGCAGACGGGCATCAGCACCCGCATCGCTGCCTTGACCTCGGGCTACCAGATGGCGCTCATTCCACTGGCGTTCCTGATCGCCGCCGTGGTGCGCACGGCGCAAGGATCGGCCACCGTTGCGCTCATCACGGCTTCTGGCATCCTGTCGGGCATGGCGACGCAGGGCAACCTTGACTTTCACCCTGTTTATCTAGGACTGGCCATTGGTTGCGGCTCCAAGATCGTGCCGTGGATGAATGATTCGGGTTTTTGGATTGTCTGTAAATTGAGTAATTTGACTGAGAAAGAAGCTCTTAAAACCATATCGCCGCTGTTGGTGGTCATGGGATTTGCGGGACTAATCGTCATTTTGGTTGGGGCGAAATTGTTTCCGTTGGTGTGAAGAAGCTGTAGGCTATAGGCTTTAAGCTGTAGGCCATGAGCGGGGACAAAAAAGCAGACGCTGTTTTTTGTCAAATAACCGATGGATAAATTTTACAAATAATCAACTCAATAAAAGCCTAGAGCCTACAGCTTACGGCCTAAAGCAGAAAACACATGGAAAAAATAGGATTCATCGGACTGGGAATCATGGGCAAACCAATGGCCCTGAACTTGATAAAAGCGGGCTATTCGGTTTCGATTTTGGAAAGCAGCCATGCTGCCGAAGTACTTATTGACGCTGGCGCAACCGCTTACCCAAATAGTAAGGCATTATCACAAAATTCGGATGTGGTCATCACGATGCTCCCCGACTCACCCGAAGTGGAAGAGGTAGTTTCGGGAAGAGACGGGGTACTTTCCGGCATAAAACCCGGCGCGTTGTTCATCGATATGTCTACCATTTCGCCTTCGGTGGCCACGAAAGTACACGGGCTGATGCAGGAAAAAGGTGTGGAAGCCCTCGACGCCCCCGTATCGGGCGGACAGGTCGGAGCCGAAAACGCCGGACTGTCGATCATGGTCGGCGGTAGTCAGGAAGCCTTTGACCGGGCTTTACCGATTTTTGAAAAAATGGGCAAGAACATCGTCCGCATGGGCGAACCCGGCACGGGACAAACGACCAAAGCCTGCAACCAGATGATCGTCGGCCTGACGATTCAGGCCGTGGGCGAGGCGTTTACCTTAGCCGGCAAAGCGGGCGTGGACCTGGCCAAAATGCGGGAAGCGTTGCTGGGCGGCTTCGCCCAAAGCCGCATCCTCGACCTGCACGGACAACGCCTCATCGACCGCAATTTCAAACCCGGTTTTAAAATAAAACTCCACAAAAAAGACATGGGCATCGCCCTGCAAGCGGGCCAGGAACACGACCTCGACCTCAAAGGCAGCAAACTGGTATCCGAACAAATGAAAACGGCCATCGAACAAGGCCACGGCGAAAAAGACCATAGCGCGTTGGTGCTGCTGTTAGAGTAGGTGGCTATCGGCTGTCGGCTTTCGGCTCTTTTTGATGGTGCATTCTGTGACCTAAAAACCTAATACCTAACAACCTAAATCCCTAATTATGAAACGGAAAGATTTTATGAAAGTCCTCGCGGCGGGTTCCGTGGGGGCATCGGTCGTCAAGCCGGGCCAGGCCCAGGCGAAAGCTCTGCCACCCCGCAAAGTACTGATGAAAGTCGGCTGCCAGTCGGGCGGCACGACGAAGGAAAATCTGGAACTGAAAGGCCGCTGCGGCGTCTACAACATCGACGGTGGCTCGCCCAATATCATTCCCGGCAAGGGCTGGGATTTGGAAGATTCGCTCGCCAAGCGCGACGCCTGCGAGAAGTACGGCATCAGTCTCGACGCCTACCACTACCCGCTCACCTCGGCAGGCATCGACAAGGTAGAGTACCCTAACGTCATGCTGGGCAAAAGCCCCGAGCGTGACCGTGAAATCGAGTATTTGCAGCAGATGATCGTGGTAGCCGCCAAAACGGGCATCAAGGTACTTAACTATAACACGACGATCCTGCCCGTACTTCGGACCAGCAAGACCATCGACCCTAAGCGCGGCAATGCGCAGTACAGTACCTGGAACTGGGACGAGGCGGTCAAGCGCAACGACCCCAAAACCATTGCGGGCAATGTGTCGGCAGACGAGATTTTCGACCGGATCAAGTATATGCTCGACCGCATCCTGCCCGTGGCTGAGGAGTACAAGGTCAAGATGGCCAACCACATCGCCGACCCGCCCGTGCCCGCGCCCTACCGGGGCATCATGCGCTGGAACAGTCCCGACGTATTCGCGGCCATGAAGCGGTTCGCGGAGCTATCTAATAATCCTTACCACGGCTTCAACTTCTGCATCGGCTCCATCGCCGAGGGACTCAAAGACCCGCGCACCGAAATACTGCCCATCATCAAGTACTTCGGTGACCGCAACCAGATTTTCAATATCCACCTGCGGAACATCAAGGGCGGTTTCAACAATTTCCAGGAAGTCTATCCCGACAACGGCGACATGAATTTCGTGCAGGTCATCCGCGCCCTGCGCGACGTGGGCTTCGATGGGATGGTCATGCCCGACCACGTCCCGCACCACGCCGACCACGAGGCCCACGCCCAGTCGTTTGCGTTTTGCTATGGCTATATCAAGGGGTTGTTGCAGATGGTAGCGGAGGATGTCGTTTAGAAGGAGGAAAGGAGGAGGGAGGAGAGGGTCACGGGCTCTGTTTTCAGACGCAACCCAATCGAGTAGCTCTCAATACCATGTGCCTCGTCTCATCACTCATTACTTTACTAAATCAAAAGCCTTCGTCCTTGATTTCCTTCTCCGTGATCGCTCCGTACTTCTTTACGGCGTCGCGGATTTCTTCGGCCTTGCCGACCAGGACGAATTGGAGTTTTTCTTTGGGAAAGTATTTGGCAATGATGTCGTTGGCTTGCGCCACAGTCAGGCCATCCACTTTGGTTTGGAAGGTATTGATGTAGTTCTCGTCGAAACCGTAGGTAAACATATCCGTCAGCAATCCCGCCAACGCGCCTGCTGATTCGTAATTGGGCGGGAAATCGCCTTTGACGTAAGCTTTGGCCGAGGCCAGAATTTCGCTATTCAAGCCCGTGCGGTGCAGGCTGTCCAGCACTTGCAGCGCCATGTCGATGGCGGGGACGGTCGTGGAGTTTTTGGTAAAAGTGCTGATGTAGAACGTCCCGCCCTGCTTGTAACGGCCGAATCGGCTGCCCGCCCCGTAGGTTAGGCCCGAGTTGACGCGCAGGGCGTCGTTAAGCCAGGACGTGAATCGCCCGCCCAAAATCGTGTTGACCACCATCACCGGAACGTAGTCGGGATTGTCGTAGGCCACGCCCTTGCCGCCGATGAGGAAAGTAGTTTCGCGGGCGTCGCCCTTATTTACGAGCAGCAGGCGGCTATCGGGAAAGTCGACTTTGGGAGCCGAACCTTTGGGCGACGTTGACTTTTCCGTTTTCCAATCACCGAGCAGCGCCGTGATACGCCGCTTCATGTCGGCGGTCTTGAAGTCGCCCACGACGGCGATGGCAGCGCGGTCGGCGGTGTAGTTTTTTTCGCAAAAAGCTTTGACATCGTCGGGACCGATCTTGGTGATCGTGGACGTGATGCCGTCGGTAGGCGTGGCGTAGGGATGTTTGTCGAACACCATTCTATTGAAGTAGTTTAAAATCACCGCGCGCGGACTTTCCTTCTGCTGCGTGAGTTGCAGCAGCGCCCGTTGCTTGTGCTTGTCGAACTCCGTAGCGTCGAAATTGGGATTGACCAGCACTTCCTGCAAAATCTCGAACATCTTGTCGGCATCCTTCGTGGCAAACGACATACTCACCCGCGCGCTTTCCTTGCCCGCGCCGCTGTTGAGCCGCGCGCCCACATAGTCGGTGGCTTCCTCGATTTGCTCCTTGGTGTATTTTTTAGTGCCAAAAAGTAAGGCGTCGGCGGTCATGCTGGCCAAGCCGTAGCGGTCGCCGTCCTGCGTGGAACCCGCGTCGAATACCGTCGAGGTGTAGATCAGCGGTACCTCGTGCTGCTCCATGAGGTAAACCGTCAGCCCGTTTTTGAGCTTGAATTTCTCGTAGGGCGGGACTTTGAAGTTATTCTGAGCCTGGGCGGTGAAAACCGATACCAAAAAGAAAAACAGAAATATTTTTTTCATAAAAAGGAAAGGATTACCTGATGAAATACAGGCTTTTAGAAAATACAGCTACTGACTTTTCTCCGGCAATAAATACCCTACCGTCAGATTGCGCTCGGTGAAGTACTTCGCCGCCACGCGCTTGATATCCGCCGGAGTTACTTTTTCGTAAAGTTTCGGCGCGTCGTAGAGCTTGCGGTAATCGCCGAAGAACACCTCGTAAGTTCCGATGCTGTTGGCCTTGCCGTTGATGGTTTCGATGGTGCGGTAGAATTCCATCAATTTCTGGTTTTTGACCTTCTGCAACTCCCGGTCGCTGACCTCGTTCTGGATGAGGGCGTCGATCTGCGCCACGATGGCTTTCTCCAATTCCTGCGCCGAAACGCCCTTTCCCGCCACGCCATAGACATAAAACAGGTTTGGGTCGAAGCCATCGCCCATAAAGCTGAACACCTGGCTAGCCAGTGTGGTGTCCATGACGAGGGCTTTGGTCAACCGCGACGAATTCCCCGACGTGAGCAGATTGTTAAGCAAATCCAGCGCGTAGTAATCCTCGTGGCTGGTTTCGGGCGTGTGGTAGGCTAGCAGAATATTGGGCGTCGTAATGTCTTTGTAGGTCGTCACGCGGCGCTCGCCGTTTTGCTCCGGCTCCACGGTGCGCACCTCGGGGGGTAATCCTCGCGCCGGAATGGGTGCCATGTACTGGTCGGCCAGTTCCCTTACCTGCGCCAGCGTAATGTCGCCGACCACGACTACCGTGGCATTGTTGGGCGAATAGTAGGTCCTGAAATAGTTCTCCAGATCCTCCTGCGTCCAGCTTTTGATGTCCGACTCGAAGCCAATCACCGGAAACATGTACGGATGTTCCTGAAAAGCCACGCCTTTCACCAGCTCGCTGATCGTGCGGTAATTGCTGTTTTCCAATCCAGTGCTGCGCTCCGAAAGTACCACGCCGCGTTCGCTCTGCACCATGGCGGAGTCGATGCTGAGGTCGGCGATGCGGTCGGCTTCCAGCTCGAACATCGTTTCGAGGGCATCCTTCTGGAACCAGTCGGTATACACCGTCACGTTTTCGGTCGTGTAGGCGTTGTTGGAGCCGCCGTTGGCCTCCATCACGCGGTCGAACTGCTTGGGGCCGTGCTTCTTGGCCCCGTTGAACATCATGTGTTCAAAGAAGTGCGATAGCCCCGTGATGCCGTGCACCTCGTTCCGCGCCCCCACTTTCCAGAAGAAATACATATTGGCCGTGGGGATGGAGTGGTCCTCCAGCACCAGAAACTTCATGCCGTTGGGCAGCGTGAAAGTCTTGACGTCGTCGGGCGAGTTTTGGGCGAAGGCGGCAAAGCCGACCAGCCAGAGTAGGAGCACTACCGTTGTTTTACGCATTTTCATTCTTCACGATTTTTTTACAAAAAAATTGAACCCACAAACCACTACCTAAGTTTTTGAAGCCCTTCCCCAATTGCCTGCTGCAGCGAAAAAGTATCTGTCAGCGGCGTCACCATTCGAAAGCCCATTTCCCGCATCTTAATCGCATTCTCCGGTGTGCCGCAATGTACCGCCGCTAAGATATTATTTTTAGCCGCCACGTTCAACACGTTATCCAACATTTTCAACAAAACGGGGTCGTCGAAATCCGCCATTTTTTCCAGCCCCATCGTCATGCACAGATCCCAGGTACCCACGTAAAGCGCGTCCAAGGTGGGTGTCTGAGCGATGTCGGCCAGATTTTTATAGCCATCGGCCGTTTCAATCATCGCCATCGTCAAAATTTCGTCGTTGGCTTTGCGCAAATATCCTGCTTCATCGCCCAGCGAGGCCCGCAGCGGCCCGATGCTGCGGTAGCCCTGCGGCGGATAGCGGCAGGCCTGCACGAAGGCTTCGGATTCGGCGCGGGTGTTGAGCATGGGGCAAACGATCCCCTGCGCCCCGGCATCGAGCATCCGCATGTGCTGGGCCGGATCGTTCCAGGCCACGCGCACCAGCGGCACGGTATCGGTGGTGGCGATAGCCTGCAACATGGGCAGAATCGCGGTCAAGTCCGTGGCTAAGCCGTGTTGGGCGTCGATGGTCAGGGTATCGAAGCCCGCGTGAGCCATCACCTCGGCGGTCCAGGAAGTGGGGATGCAAAGCCAGCCGTTGACGGTCGTTTCGCCATTGCGCCAGCGTTGCTTGAGGGAATTGGAAGTCATAACTTTTTTTTGAGAAAAGTCAAAGTAAAGAAATTTGCGCGGCTTTTGTGGTCTTACCTTTTATCCCAAAATTATTTCAGTTCAAACTTAAAGTAAAGGATTGGGTAAAAAATGCTTTGTGCTTGAGATTCATAATTAGTCATCGTCTTGACGTGCCAACCAAAATCGTTTTATGCAGCTCAAATACCTGTTAGCAATCATACTGACGACTATCAGCCTTCTCGGTAGTCAAACCACTATCGCCCAAAAAGCCAAAATCTACAACGCCGACGCGCCGACCGTCGTCCCGGTTTGGCACCGCATTGGCGACTACTCCCCCATTTTACGGGCGGTGGAATCGGCAGAATTGTCGCCCGATGGCAGAATTGCTGTGTCGGTGTCGAAATTCGATGGCATGGTGATGGCCTGGCGCACGGCCGACGGGACGCTGCTGTATCAACACAAACAAACCGCCGAGATCGAGTGCATTGTTTTTTCGCCGGACGGAAAGCAGTTTGCTACGGGTGGCGAGGACTACTTCGTGCGACTCTATGAAACCGCTACGGGCAAAGTGCTGAAAGAGTTCGAGAATGACAACGGCTTCGACGGCATCGCCTGGTCGCCGGACGGCAAGACCATCGCGGGCGGCAGCGAAAAGGGCGACGCCGTTTTTCTGGACGCCGAAACCCTGAAGGAAAAGTGGCGCATCAATGTCGGTTCCACCATCAATTCCATGCAATTCACGCAGGACAACACGCGGTTGGCTGTCGCCGGAAACAACCAAATTCCCGATCCAACCACCAAAAAGACGGTGTACAAAGGCTTCGCCAGCCTGATCGACGTGGCCGCGCATAAGGTGATGCGGCAGTATGTCGGCCCGCGCGGCTCGCAGAAGTCGATCCGAATTTCAGGCGATCAAAAGGTAGTGGCGTCCTGTGGTTTTGATAGTACCGCCTATGTTTTCGATTTGGAATCGGGTAAGCTGTTGCACGAGTTCAACGAACCCAAAAGGCTGGAGGCCCTGGCCTTCTCGCCCGACGACAATTTTCTGATCACGGGCGGCCACCAACTTTCGATGTCGTTTTACCGTCTGCGCGATTTCGTGAAAGTCCATGAACTGCCTTGCCCGCGCACGGAGTACATCGCCTTTTCGGCCGACGGGCGGCAGATGCTCAGCGCCCATGAAGACAGCGGGCTGATTTCGCTCTACCTTTTTCTGTCCGATATGCAGGATAAAGGCGACTTGTACCATCGCCTGGAAGAGACGATTTTGAATAATCGGGACTTGAAGAAATGAAGCACAACGGCTCATTTACCTCCGATAGCGGTTGCCCAGCAACGCCAGCAGCGGCAAACCCGCAAAAATCGCCAGCCCCGCCGGCGCAACCCGCCAACGACCCCATGATGAGTGCCAGCAACCCCACGATGAGCGGGTAAGTGTACATCAGCAAGCCAAACAGCACTGAATCGTAGAAAACGGTTCGCTTGGTTTTTCTGGCCACGAATTGCGTGTACATCCGGTACAGCGGTCGATGAATGCCGCGACCTACTTTTCCTAAAAAGTTGAGGATGGCATTGCCTCGCGGATGCGGACAGGCCGTGAAGTGCGCTTGCAGTTGCTGAGCTTTCTCACGGACATCGGCTTCCTCATCTATTTCCAAAATCGTTCCGCTCATCCGCTCCGTGAGCAATTCGTTAAATTCCCGCAGCCATTTTTCGTACTCGGCGGGCGATGTCTGGATTTCCTGAGGACGAATGGCGTCGCCGAACCGCAGTATCGCCCGCTTGTCAGCACCCCGAAAATGCTCGTAAGTGATACCCGTAGGAACGATGGGCAGTCGATGAAAGGCGGCATCCTCCCCGTGCCAGGCCTGGTGCGCCATGCGGGCGGTTCCCTTACCGAGGGGGCGCAAGTTCCACTCGTTCACACAAATCCCTTCCGAAAAGATGATGACCGCGCCATTGTCCCGCATAACCGAAAAGCATTCATCGAGCGTGGTGTCGATTTTTTTCAAATTTTCCCGCCCTTCTGATCCCCGAAACACCGGAATGAGCTTGATGGCCCGCAGCCAAAAGGCCGCCTTGGGGTTGCGGAAAACATCGCCGCGCGTGAGCGTATGGATAGGCTGCCGAAGGACCGAGCCGATTACGACGGCATCGAAGAAAGAACCCGAATGGTTGGAAGCGAGTAGGACGGGAGTATCGGTGGGTATGGCGGAAGCATTAGTGACACAGAGCTTCCTTAAATAAAGCGGTAAACCAAGCCGAACCAAAAAGCGCGAGAAGTAGAAAAACAAGACTGGGCGAGGGTTAAAATCGAAACAAAGCAACCAAGCTACCGTTTTTTGACGTAAGTTTATCCAATAACAGAGCCAGTTTTATCTGACCTCCCCTATCTCAATCCCACAATCCCCTACTATGAAGACGTATTACGATCCCGAAGATTTGAAAAAATTTGGCAAGATCGGCGAGTTTCAAAAGCCGCTGGCCGACAAATTCTTTGATTATTACGGCGAGGTATTTGCTGAAGGTGCTCTGACCGCCCGCGAAAAATCGCTTATTGCCTTGGCCGTATCGCATACCGTGCAATGCCCTTATTGTATCGACGCCTATACCGTGGATACGCTCGAGAAAGGATGCACGGAGGCAGAGATGATGGAGGCCGTTCACGTGGCCGCCGCCATTCGGAGCGGTGCGTCGCTCGTTCATGGCGTGCAGATGATGAATAAGGTCAAAGAACTCTCCATGTAAATCCAATAGGGAGCTGCCATACGTCAGCCCCAGCCCCCCATTTTATATCCAATATAACCCCCTAGATGAAGAGCTTACACGCCTTACACCATAAACTTTCGGACACCGAGACGCAAATCGAGATTCTCGAAGAGAGCGTCGGTCAAAAATTGGGACTTCCCTTTTTTCAACAGAAGATGCAGGACGCGGGCCTCTTCCCGCTCAAACCCACCAAACTCGAAATATTACAGCTCAACCTGGGCAAGATGTGCAACCAGGTGTGCAAGCACTGCCACGTGGACGCCGGCCCCGACCGCAAGGAAATCATGACCCGCGAGACGATGGAGCAGGTGCTGCGGGCTTTGGCCGAGTCGGACATCCCGACCGTGGATCTGACGGGCGGTGCCCCCGAGATGAACCCCAACTTCCGCTGGTTTGTGGAGCAGTGCCACGCCTTGGGACGGCACGTGATGGTGCGCTGCAACCTGACGATCATCGTCGCCAACCCCAAGTACCATGACCTGCCGGAGTTTTACCGCGATCACGGCGTGGAGGTAGTGAGTTCGCTACCCTTCTACAATGCCGACAAAACCGACCGCCAGCGCGGCACGGGCGTGTTCAAGGATTCGGTGCGGGCTTTGAAGATGCTCAACGCCGTGGGCTACGGCCTGGAAGGCACGGGATTGACGCTCAACCTGGTCTACAACCCCGCCGGGGCATTCATGCCCGCCAGTCAGGAAACGTTGAGGCGGCAGTTCAAGCGGGTGCTGCGCGACGAGTTCGAGATCGAGTTCAACGACCTGTTCGCCATCACCAACATTCCCATCAGTCGCTACCTCGACTACCTGATCTCGTCGGGCAATTTCGAGGGCTATATGGAAAAGCTCGTCAATTCCTTCAACCCCACCGCCGCCGAGGGCGTCATGTGCCGCAACACCGTTTCGGTGGGCTGGGACGGCTACCTGTTCGACTGCGATTTCAACCAAATGCTGGAACTGCCCGTATCGACACCCGCCCACCAGCACATTCGCGATTTCAACGCCAAGGCGCTGTTCAATCGTGAAATCGTTCTCAACCAGCACTGCTACGGCTGTACCGCCGGGGCAGGATCGAGCTGCGGCGGGGAGACAGCCTGATTTTTGGGCAAGTGGGCACCCCGGCGTCAGTACCAGCATTTTACGCGGGTTGAATAGATAGCGGGTGTTGTTTCCCGCTGGGATGGGCCATGCCTGATTATCAATCAGGGTCAATAAGTTATTGAATAGAAACGGCTCTCGCTGCGCAGCGAGAGCCGTTTTTTAGTAAAGATAGCTGGGAAAGGGTGATTGGTATTATTTGCCTATTTTTGGGTGACAGTAACTTTTGTGATTGTTCACACGGTCGGCTGCCGCCAAAACACGGGAAGATGAAACTGTAGCGCGCTTCCCCGTCGAAACCGACCATATCAACTGATAATCAGCGGCAGCAAAAGGACAAATAATACTAATTCAGAATCTAGATGTTGTATATCGAACGCCTGCCTCGGAGAGGCTTAACCTTTGTAGAAGCCTGACAGTCAGATGTACTAGGCTTCGGAGAAGCCCAACATTGAATACGACGCGCACATCTTGAATTAGTATAATGCAATATGAATAGTGAGCTTAGACCTTTCTGGAATAGATTCTTCGGATTCAATTGGAAATTTGGTCTCTTTCTGATTCTTGTCATTTGTATTCCTCGATTCATTTTAGTTCTTAGTGCGAACTCATCTGGCAGTTACGGTTCTATTGGCGTAGTCATGACTATTTCTGCAATCCTGCCTTTCGTGTTTCTAAATGAGTCCGGCCGAAAAAAAATCGGGATAACCAGACCTAAAAATTATTTCTGGATTCTTATAGCTTTCGTGGTAGGGATTTTGGCAAGTATTATGCTCTATTATCTCGGATACCATCTATACGAAAATTCTTACGAGAACTGGTACGTTTATATTAGAAAATCATACAACATACCAGAAGGGATCAATCAAAGTGACAAGAGCACCCTATTCGCGATAATGGCTCTGACGGGTATCACTTTCAGCCCGATTGGGGAGGAATTATTTTTTAGAGGTATCGTTCATTCTAGCTTCGCCAAATCATTAGGTGATGCAAAGGCTTCTGTGATAGATAGCACTGCATTTGCTTTGACTCACATTTCCCACTTTGGGCTGGTGTTTATAAATAGTCGTTGGGATTTTCTGGTTGTGCCTACTGTTATCTGGGTGTCGAGTATGTTTGTAGTTAGCATTCTATTTTTTCAATTTAGAAAAAGAGCAGGCTCGATTCTAGGAGCAATAGTTTGCCACTCCGCATTTAACCTAGGTATGATATACTGTATATTTTACTTGATATGAGTAGCTACAGCAATAGGGATTTGTAGTCGATACCGTTAGCCGCTGCCGTTGAATTATCTCACATTTACAACGACAGCAGCCGACCTCGCGAATATTCTCGAAAGAATCCAAGTAAGAGTTAAAAAATAGCTTAGTAAATCCTGGGGTGGCGGTATTGAAGAACCTTGCAGGTTCTAATATTTATAGAGACAATGACCGTTTAGCGGTACGACCCCGTGGGGTCGCACGGGAGCAGCCTCACCTGAATTACTATAAATATTTGAATCCTACGGATTCTGGCTGACTGTGATAAAACCTGGCAACTTATTTTAATCATTCCCAAACTTTGGTACTGACCAAATTTTACGCATAGCACGACCGACCCCGACAGTAATGCGTTTGCCCAGGTTGGTGCGCTCTACAGAAAATTTTTCTCTCCAAAACTAAATATTCCGCCCCCTTCTGCCTTTTGTCATCTACAACTTAGTTTTGAAGATGCTCAGGAACACCAAACCAAGGGATTACGCCTATCGGATGATAGCGCTGCTGACTTTCGTAAGCGCTGTGGCTACGGCCCAGCCCCAAACCCCCGCCGAACCATTCTCGCTTAAGGACGGCGACAGGGTCGTGTTTCTGGGAAATTCGCTGCTGGAAAATGACCTAACGCACGGCTACCTCGAACTGGCCCTGACCACCCGCTGGCCTGATCGGAACGTCACGTTCCGTAACATCGCCTGGTCGGGCGATAACGTTTTTGGCGACGCCCGCAGCTACTTCACCAATCCACCCACGCCCTACGACTTGCTGATGAAGCAGATCACCGAGGCCCAACCGACCGTCGTTTTTGTGGGCTACGGTGGCATAGAGGCGCAGGAAGGAGAAGCGGGACTACCGCGCTTCAATGAGGGTTTGGGCAAATTGCTTGACAAAATCGAGGAACTGGGCGCGAAGGCCGTGCTGCTGTCGCCCATTCCGGTGCTTTCTTCTGTAAATGCCGCCCAGCGTAATTCGATGCTGCAGCGCTACGCCACGGCCATCGCGAACACCGCCGCCGCGCGCAACGCCCGCTACGTGGATATCTTCAATCCGATTCAAGAAATTAAAACCAAAGTGTCGGTCACTGACAATGATATTCACCTGAACGAGATCGGGTATTACCACTTGGCGGTGGCTTTGGAAAAAGGTCTGGGGCTGCCTGCGCGAAGTGAAATAATTACGATCGATAACACGAAACAAAGCACGACCACTTCCAACGCCAGAGTTCTGACTGACGATAGGAATGCCGGTACTTTGAAATTTGCGCTCGATGAAAAATATCTGCCTATCCCTTCACCTGATGAAAGTGCCGCCGAGTCTGGCCCGATGCTACGCATCACGGGCTTGAAGAAAGGCTATTACACCCTCGCCGCTGGGGGGAATCTGGTGGCGGCAGCCTCGGAAAAAGAGTGGGCGACGGGCGTGAACATTCGGCAGGGGCCTTCGTTTACTCAAGCCAGCCAGTTGCGGACGCTCATTCATAAAAAGAACGAAATCTTTTTCCACCAGTACCGTCCCCACAACCGCACGTACATCCTCGGTTTTCGGGCCTATGAACAAGGGCGGCACGCCGAGGGTTTGAAAGAACTGGGGCTGATCGTCACCTGGTTGGAAGGGCAAATTGCTTTGACCCGAATGCCCACGCCGCATACCTACGAACTTACTCTTTTGAAATAAAATGACGCACCTTACTTTCAAACTCATCCGCAGAGTCATTCTTGTCCCCGCCGTCCTGTTCCTCACGGCTTCGGTCATGCAGGACGCGCCGGGCTTTGGGCCCGGCGACGATCCCGATGAAGAACTCGCCTCGTTTCAAATCGCCGACGGTTTCGAGGTGACGCTTTTTGCCGCCGAACCGATGCTTATCAATCCCGTGCAAATGAATTGGGACGCCGAGGGGCGGCTGTGGGTCATCAGCAGCACGGCCTACCCGCACGTGAAGACGGGCGAGGAGGCCAATGACAAGATTTATGTACTGGAAGATACCGACGGGGATGGCAAGGCCGACAAGTCCACCATTTTCGCCGACGGCCTGATGACGCCCACGGGCATTCTGCCCGGCGACGGCGGCGTGTACGTTGCCAACTCGACCGAAATCCTGCACTTCATGGACACCGACGGCGATGGCAAGGCCGACAAAAAACGGCGCATCCTGACGGGTTTCGGCGTGGCCGACACCCACCACCTGATCCATACCTTCCGCTGGGGACCGGAGAGTTCGCTGTATTTCAATCAGGCCATTTACATCTACAGCCACGTCGAAACACCCTCGGGCGTGAAGCGGTTGGAGGGCGGCGGCGTGTGGCAATTACGGCCCAAAACCTTAGAACTGGACGTGTACGCGCGCGGACTGATCAATCCCTGGGGATTGGAGTTTGACCGTTGGGGACAAACATTCCTGACCGACGGCGCGGGCGGCGAGGGCATCAACTACGCCTTTCCGGGCGCTACTTTCGTGACCGCGCCGGGGGCCGAGCGCATCATTCGGGGCCTGAACCCCGGTCAGCCCAAGCACAGCGGCATTGCGGTGGCCTCCGGGCGGCACCTGCCCGAATCGTGGAAAGGCAGCGTGATCACCAACGACTTCCGCGCCAACCGCGTCAACCGTTTCCAACTCACCGAGCAGGGCAGCGGCTACGCCTCGCGGCAGGTCGAAGACTTGCTCTGGACCGACGACGTGGCCTTTCGCCCGGTGGATGTCAACGTCGGGCCGGATGGCGCGCTGTACATCGCCGACTGGTACAATCCCATCATCCAGCACGGTGAGGTGGATTTTTACGATCCGCGCCGCGACCACGCCCACGGCCGCATCTGGCGCATCACGGCCAAGAATCGGCCTTTGGTCAAAAAGCCGATGCTAACCAAAGCCAGCACGGCCCAGTTGCTGGACGCCCTCAAAGCTCCCGAAGACTGGACGCGCGCGCAGGCCAAACAAATACTCAAAGGCAAGGGCGACACCGAAGTGCTTCCCGCCCTCAAAAAGTGGGTCGCCAATCTTGACAAAAACGACCCCGACTACGAACACAACCTACTGGAAGCGCTTTGGGTACACCAATCGCTGGACTCGGTCGATGAACCCTTGTTCTTGACGCTGCTGAACGCCAAAAGCCATCAGGCGCGGGCGGCGGCACTACGGTCTTTACAACTTTGGCACGACAAAATCAGCGATTTGCCGACGCTCCTGGCTAAATCCGTGCAAGATCCGCATCCGCAGGTACGGCTGGAAGCGGTTATCGCGCTGCGAAAGCTGAATACCGCCGAGGCCGCCCACAGCGCGCTGGCCGCGCTGGAACAGCCGATGGACGAGTTTCTGGACTTTGCCCTCTGGCAAACGACCCGCGATCTGGAACCGCTTTGGACTAAAAAGCTGAAAACGGAGCCGGACTTTTTCGGGACACCGCTGAAAACGACCTACGCCTTGAAGTCGGTCAGCAATCGGGACGCCATTGCGCAGTTGGTCGAGATGTACCGAAAAGATCAAATCCCGGCGCAGTATCAGCAGGATGTGCTGGGTTCGCTGGCCCGCTACGGCACTTCGGCGGATTTGGGGGTAGTTTTTGATAAAATGGTTGACGGAAAATCGGCATCGGGTAGTCAGGCGGTCGATCGGCTCGCCTCGTTGGAGGATGCCGCCCGGCAGCGGAAAATTAAGCCGGAGGGCGACTTGAAGGGCATTGTTGCCCTGACCGAAAACCCCGATGCCGCCATCGCAACGCCCGCCATCCGGCTGCTGGGACTTTGGGAAATGACCGAAACCAAAAACCGTCTGGTCGAGATCGCCCAGCGGAATGACCCGGCGCGGCGGGTGGCGGCGCTGAGTGCGCTGGCGACGCAGGACAAGGGCGCGGCCGAGGGAATCTTTAAAGGATTGGCTTCTGCCAAAAACAAACCTGAGCTGCGCGCTCTGGCCGTAGCCCAACTCGCCGCCTTCAACGCTACTGAAGCCGCGCGACTGGGCGGCGAGGTACTTCGCACCCTACCGGAAGGCGCGGACGCGACGGAGCTTTTCGCGGCTTTCCTGAAAAATAAAGAAGGCCGCACAATCCTGGCGGAGGAAATCGCAGCCCGGACGATTCCGGCTGAGCCGGCTTTGGTGGGGAGACAATTGGTGCAGAATCGGCTGCCCTCCAACCGCCAGAACGACGAGGACATCAAACAACTCAAACGCGCGCTGGAAGCTTCCGGTGGCAAACTGCCGCCCGAGCGGATGCCGCAACAACTCACCGATCTGGAAATCATCGCCGTAGCTCGCGAAATCAAGCGCTCCGCCGACCCCGCAGCGGGCGAAGCGATTTACCGAAAATCCAGTTGCAACACCTGCCATGCCCTCGGTGGCGCGGGAGGACTGATTGGCCCGGATCTGAGTAGCCTGGGCACCAGTTCGCCCGTCGAGACGATCGTGCGGTCTATTCTGTACCCCACGGCATCCATCAAAGAAGGCTACGAATTGCAGCGCTTCGCCAAGAAAGACGGCAGTGAGGCGATGGGCTATTTGGTAAGCAACGGCAATACCGAAATCGTTATGCGCGACGTGACTGGCCTGGAAGTGTCGATTCCGAAAAGCCAGATTCAGGCCATCGAGAAAATCCCCGGCTCGCTGATGCCCGCCGGGCTGACGGCCGCTCTGGAGAAGGAAGAGTTCGATAATTTGGTCGGTTTCTTGTCCAAACTGGGCCAGTCGGGTGATTTCCGGGTGCCCAATGAGCGCTTCGTACGCCGTTGGGAAACGGCTTCCGGTTCGGCGGATGTAGCCAAAAAAGTTGGCGGTGAAGGCATTGGATATCTGGCAAAAAATGCAGCCAACGTACCGTTTCAACCCGCTTACAGCAAAGTTTCCGGCGGACTTCCACTGGACGAGCTGCCCGTCATCGAAGCAGGCGCAAAGAAACACAGCGTGGCGCGGTTCGACATCGAAGTACTCACACCCGGTAAAGTCACGCTAGGCTTGAACGCGAATGGTGGCGTGAGTGCCTGGGTGGCTCAAAAACCACTTTCCTCGGGTGATGAGGGGTTGACCGCCGACCTGCCGAAAGGCACTCACACCATTACGCTCGCCATCGACCGCAAGCTTTTCAAAGATTCGGAACTGCGCGTGCAGGTACTGGACGGCAAGGCGGGCACGGCCCAAACGCGGTTGCGGATGGGACAGTGAGATACTTCTGAGGAAAAGAATTTTCCTCCCGGCAGCCTTCATTCGCTTCTCAAACTCCGAACCGGATTCATCAGCGCTGCCCGCACGGCCTGGTAGCTCACCGTGGCAAAAGCGACGATAAAGGTGCCGAGCAACGCCCAGACGAAAATCCCGGCACCGATATCGGCCTGATATTCAAAGTCGGCCAGCCAGTTTTGCATCAGCCACCACGCCAGCGGGGCGGCGATGACGAAGGCGATGACGATCAGTCGTGCGAATTCTTTACCAAAAATCCAGAGGATTTGGGCGATGCTGCTGCCCAGTACTTTGCGGATGCCGATTTCCTTGGTCTTCTGCGCCGCCATAAACGAAACCAATCCGTACAAACCCAGGCAACCGATGAATAGCGCGAGGGCCGAAAATACCTGAATCAGTTTCAACATCAGTGTTTCGGTCTCGTAAAAGGAAGCGATGTCGTCGTCCAGGAACTCGTAGTCGAAAAGCTGGTCGGGATGGCGGGCCTTCCAGGTTTTTTCAAGGACGGCCATCGTGGCGGTGATGTTGCCTGGGTTTATTTTTACGGCGTAATTGTTATAAAAGTCAGGCGCTGTAAAAATGGCGACGGGGTGGATTTCGTCGCGCAAAGAAGCGTCGTGAAAATCCTTGATGACGCCCACAATCGGGCCTTCGATATCGCCGTTGAGTAGCAGGTTTTTTCCTAATAATTCTTGCGGAGATTTGAGATTGAGCTTTCGGGCAAAAGCTTCGTTTACCACAAACTCCTGCGCTGTATCGGCTGGAAACACGTTGCGACCCGCCACCAGCGACAGCCCGAAGCTCTCGACGTAATCGGCATCCGCCGCCTTGACCGACACCAGGAATTCTTGCTCTTCGGGGTCGTTGTCGTAACGTGGCGAGGTGTTCCAACCGCCATTGTTCGTAGCCGGAGCGGCATAGCACATCGTCACATTTTTGACGCCCGACAACTGTTCCATTTCACCTTTGAGGGCTTTGCCTTGCGGGTAGTCTGCCGCAACCGGGATCATCACTACGGCCTCGTTATCAAAGCCCAAATCGGCGTTGGCCGAATAACTCATCTGTTTGGCGATGACGATCATCCCGATCACCAGTGCCTGCGAGAGCGCAAACTGCGTCACGATCAACGCCCTGCGGGTATTGAAGCCGCCGATGTGCTGCTGCGAGAGTTTTCCCTTCAAGGCCACCACAGGCTGAAAACCTGCCAGAATGAGGCCGGGGTAGGAACCCGCCAAAAACGTCACGAGCAAAACCAGCGCGGGTACGAACAGCAGCAACTGCCAGTCGTTCAGAACGTCGAAACTGACTTGAGCATCGAACCAACTATTGACGTAAGGAAGCACCGCCAGGGAAAACACCACCGCCAGCCCCAGTGCAAGTAACGCAATAACGCCCGTCTGGGCGATGAACTGCCAGAAAACCTCGCTCCGGCGGCTACCCAATACTTTCCTCATGCCGATTTCCTTGGCGCGGTTGAGCGCCTGCGCCGTGGCGAGATTGATGAAATTGACGCAGGCTGTCACGATCAGAAACAGCCCGATAACAGACAGCACCCACAGCCTTTTCATGTCCATTGGCCCGTAGTAGTCGGCGTTGAAGTGGATGTCATCCAGCGGTTGGAGTTTGTAATGGTGGACGTTGGTGCTGGTCGGGCGATGCCTGGTGACGTAGGCCGGAAAAACTTTTTCGACCTGCGCCACATCCACCTGAGGCTTCAATAGTATGAAGCATTGCATTCCGCTCATAATGCCGCCCCAGGCGTCGTCGCTCGCCAGCCATTCATTGTATTGTTTGAGGGTCGGGTAGGAGACAAATATCTCCGCTTCTTGGCTGGTGTTTTTGGGAAAATCTTGCAGGATACCTGTGATTCTGGCGTCGATTTTGTCTCCAAACTGAATCGTTTTATTGATTGGGTCTGCGTCGCCGAAGTACTTTCTTGCCAAGCGTTCGGTGATGATCGCCGTGTTAGGCTGAACCAGCGCGGTACTCATGTCGCCTTTTAGCAAGGGAAAATCGAAAATATCGAAGTACGTTGACTCCGTAATCGCCACGCCGCCTTTTTCCTTAAAAAACTCACTTTCATTTCCCTTCACGACGGTGATCGTCATATCCTCTTCGCTGGCGATGCGGGCCACCTTCTCGGCAAAATCGTAATCGTCCCGAAACGCCTTGCCCAACGGACTCGGTACCCCCGGCGTGTGAGCGATCACGTCGCGGTGCATCTCGGTGACGATGCGGTAGATGCGGTCGGAGTCGGCGTGGAAGTTGTCGAAGCTCAAGTGGTACTTCACCAGCATGAAAATCAGCAGCCCACACGCCATGCCCAGCGCCAGGCCCAGAATGTTAATAGTGGCGTAAGTTTTGTGGCGGCGCAGGTTGCGCAAGGAGGTTTTCAGGTAGTTGGAGAGCATAGCGAAGTTTTGTAGGGGCGAACCCATGTGTTCGCCCTATTAGTCAGATAAAACCTATGCCAAAAACCCAAATCTTTGATAATCAGTGAATTTATAAAAGAAAAGTGTCCGATTCCGAACACTTTGTTTCGAAATCGGACACTTTATCAAGAAATTTAGGCACTGATTTTAGCCTCTTACTTCCGCGCCTTAAACTGCCAGACCGAAAACCCCACGTACAAGTAAGTCGCCCGCTGGGCGGCGGGGTCTTTGCGGTTGAGGAAGCCGCCGATATTGCTAAATCCTGCGTGGATGGGGCCGAAGCGTACCAGCGCACCCACCATGACTTTTTTATTACCTTCGATGAAAGTCAGTGGCAGCGAAAAGTCCGAATCCTCGTTCTCGAAGCGGGGGGTGATGATGAATGCGTCGGGCTGCGTCATGTCCAGCGGGCTTTCGGGCGCAACGCCGTAACGTTCATTTCGGGCCACGTTCAGAAAGAAGGATTTCACCAATTGTACGTCCACGTCCCAGTGCAGGGCGGCGGGCAGGCGGGCGTCGCGCAGCAGGGTGGTTTCGTTCTGGACAGGCAGTACTTCGGCGAAACCTTCCGCGCCCCGGTCGGCAATGGTTTCGAGTTTTTCCTGATTGATGATCGCGCGGCTTTGGGTACCGGAAACTTCCCGGCTGTCGGGACTTTGGTAACGGATGGCTCCCAAATCAGTGAGAGAAGCCGAGAAGCGTAACAGGTAGCCGGGTCGGGCGTCGTCATCGGTTTTCAGATGGTGCCAGTAGGAGCCCAGTTCGTAAGTTGCACCCAGATCGTAGGCCCAGCCGCCGCCGTAATTCGTTGCGTTGGTCAGTTCGCTTAGCTTTCAGTGGCGCATTAGGATGCGTATAGCCACTTTCGTAGGCGAAGTTATCTAGCAACAACTCTTTCTCATCCGCCTCGCCTCCCGGCATCGGGCGGATTTCGTAACGATCCGCCGAGGCTTTCAAATAGCTGGCTCTGGCCCCGAAAATATACTTGGCCGTGCCGCCCACCTTCAACTTGTGCGAACGCCAGTTCACCAGTTGCAGCCCATAAGAAAAACTTGCCTCCGAAAAACTTTGCTGGCCGAGGTCGAAATCGCCCCATTCGCCCGTGCCCGTGGGCGTGTCGGGCGTGTCGAGTCGCTTGAAGTACATCCGGCGGATATCCTGCGGCAGATTATGGCCGTAGACAAAGCCGCGCGACCGCAGTTGCGCGGCAAAGCCGTGGTTTTTTCCCACCGAAAACATCACCGAAGGCAGCCGAATTTCGCTTGCCACGAACAGCGGATCGCCCTGCGACACGGAACCCATCGTCCGCGAGCGACCGTAAAGTTCGTGGGTCGAGTGCGGCGCGAGCTGGGGATAGAGAAAGGCGTTTGTACCGAAATAATAGAAGTAACGATTGTTGATCGTACTTCCGGCCGTAATCAGGTTGATCTGCCACTTGTAGCGCGAACCCGCCAGCACGGCTGGGTTTTGCGTGGCGCGGTACAAGCCGCCGTAATTGCTGATGGACAAGCCAGGAATCTGCTGCGCCAGGGCAGAACCAGCATTTAAAGCAAGAAATAGGGAAAGAATCTTAAAGTATTTATTCACAGTAATTAGGCCGTTTTTCATTCTCAATTCTCAACCAGTAGTGTATGAAGGAATTCTACTCACAATGAAAAATTCGCTTATAGAGCCTCGGAGAGGCTGAACTTTTGTAGAAAAATCCCTTCCCGGGAAATTCCAGCCCCGGAGGGGCGCAACATTGACGCTAATGTTGCGCCCCTCTGGGGCTCCGATGTCGTCTTTCGATGCTTTTTCTACAAATGTCTGGCGGCATCGGCCATCCGACTCTCCGAGGCCGCTTTTGAGTACAAAATACTCTTTCGTACACTACTTAATTCTCCATTCTCCACTCGAAATAAGTTTTCCTTGTCGGTCGTATGATATTAATTCCTGTTCGACAAGCTTTCGCACGGTATTCAGCAATTTTTTTTCGGGTACTTTGTCAAAAGCCTCGCTGAGCGGGCGCGGCGCGGTGGGGCCGTTGTCATGGAGGTAAACGACCAATTGCTGGCGCAGCGCGTCCGAGTCTTCGTGAACGGTTGCGGTTTTCTGGCGTTTCAGGCAATTGTCGCAGACGCCGCAGGGTTCGCCGTCGCGCTCGTCGAAGTAGTCCAGCAGCAGCAGGGTGCGGCATTGCGTGGGATGCTGGGCGTAATGCACCACCGCGCCGACTTTGCTTAGGTCGCGTTCCTTTCTTTTTTCTATTTCAAAAATATTGAGCGGCAAATGCTCCGCGTCGAAGCGGGGTGTCAGGAAGGTGAGCTGTGGCTGGTCGCGGCGCTTTTCGTAGTCGATGATCTCGCGTTCCTGCAAATACCGCAGTCGGTTGGCGACTTCGGGTAGTTGAGCGTAAAAGGCGCGGCCAATCTCACCCTCCGAAATCCTGACATATTCCGAAAACATCTCCCCGCCGTACATCCGCAATAGCGTTTTCAAAAAAGAATCGTAGTCGGGGTTCCTGATCTGAAAATCATACAACTGCTGTTTGTCTACCAGCAAATGCATTTTTGACGATTCATTGACAGCGTCGCTGAGCTGCACGAAACCCTCCTCTTGCAGGAGCTTGAGCGTGTAATGCGTCTCCGACATGTTCAGCCCGAAGGTATTGATGAATTCATGCATATCCAGGCTGTAACTCGTGTACTCGCCCCCACCTACCGCCAGCTTGAAGTAGTTGGCCAAGGCTTGGTACGTCCGCCGCAACGTTTGCGTTGGCGGGTACTGCCGCTCCACCGCCTGAGCCAGGTCGTCGGTGTCTTTGTGATTGTAGAGCGCCACGGCGTAGGCCTTTTTACCATCCCGCCCGGCGCGCCCGGCTTCCTGGTAATAGGATTCCAGCGTACTGGGCAGGTCGAGGTGAACGACGGAGCGCACGTCGGGTTTGTCGATTCCCATGCCGAAAGCGTTGGTCGCTACTACCACGCGCGTTTTGCCGCTTTGCCAGGCCATTTGCTTCGCGCTACGGTCGGCGTAGGGCAGACCCGCGTGGTAGTAATCGGCGCGGATGCGCTGGCGGGCGAGCCACCCGGCGACCTGCTCCGTCCGGCGGCGGGTGCGGACGTAGACGATGGACGTGCCGGGGACATTGGTCAGGATTTGCAGGAGTTTGCGCTCCTTGTTTTCTTCATAAAAAGTGGAGTAGGAAAGATTCTCGCGGGCAAACGACTGCCGGAACACCTGCGGCTGCTTCATTTCCAGCTTGGCCAGAATATCCGCCTGTACCTCCGCCGTGGCCGAGGCCGTGAGCGCCATGATGGGAACGCCCGGCAGCAGATCGCGGAACTCGGCGATGAGCAGGTACGCCGGGCGAAAATCGTAGCCCCAGGCCGAAATGCAGTGCGCCTCGTCCACGGCCAGCAGTGCTACCTTCATCAGCTTGGTGCGCTCGATCATGATCTCGGTGCGCAGCCGCTCGGGCGACACGTACAGAAACCGCAGTCCGCCATGAACGCAGTTGTCGAGTGTGACGTCGATCTCGCGGCGGCTCATGCCCGAGTGAATCGCCGCCGCCGGTATGCCCCGCTTTTTGAGCTGCTCGACCTGGTCTTTCATCAAGGCAATCAGCGGGGTGACCACAATACAAACGCCCTCCTCGCGCGCCAAAGTTGGTACCTGAAAACACAGCGACTTGCCTCCACCGGTAGGAAGCAACACCAGCGTATCGCGCCCATCCAGCACCGACTGCATGGCATCCTGCTGCACGGGCCGGAAGGCGTCGTAGCCATAGTAGTGCTTTAAAACGGGCAGCAGGTCGGTCATAAAATCAGGCAGTATTTCAGGAAGTCGCAAAGTACCAATAAATGCAACGTGCTACGGTAGGCTTGGGTTTTCTTGGCTATCTTGCCACATGTTTCGTTTTCTCACCCAACCTTATCCACACGACAACTATAACGTCCGCCGTTGGCTGCTCACTTCGGCCGGTGCGGGGCTATTTGTTGCCCTTTTTCTGAATATTTTTCAGCCCTTCGGCTCCACCAAGTGGGACGACCCGCGCAAGCCGCTATTCCTGGCGGGCTACGGACTCGTCACTTTCGGGTGTATGGCCGTAATAGGGTCTGTTTTCCCGGCTTTATTCAAAAATTTTTTTGATGAGCGAAATTGGACTGTCGGAAAGGATATTGCCTGGACGCTGCTCATTATTGTTTCCATCGCCTTCGGCAATTTGTTTTACGGTGAGTACGTAGTGGGTATTGGTTCAGGGGGCCTGCTATTTTGGATTGGCATTACGGCGGCGGTGGGAGTCATTCCGGCGACGGTCATCACATTGGTGAATTACACCCGGTTGCTACGAAAGTACGCGGGTGCCGACTTGGCCGTGAATAAGCCACTTACAGAAACGCGTCTTTCGGAAACGCTCACATTTCTGGCCGAAAACGAGAAGGATGAGCTGACTGTGGCGGTCAGCGATCTGCTTTTCATCGAGTCGGCGGATAATTACTCCGAAATTGTTTTTGTACAAAATGAGAATATCAAGAAGTCGCTGCTGCGCGGTAGTCTGAGCCGCTTCGAGGAGCAGGCGCATCACCCCGAGGTCGTGCGCTGCCACCGCTCCTTTGTCGTGAATTTGCAGCAAGTCGAGAGCATTTCGGGCAACGCGCAGGGCTACAAGCTACAACTCAGAGTTGGGTCTTCGCCCGTTCCAGTAGCGCGGCGCTACGGTGATTTGGTGGCTGGTTATTTCAAGAAATAGTCTGATTCTTAGTCTACGGCAACACTTTTACTTCACCTTCCCGCGCCGTTGCATGGCTTCGCGCCAGGTGGTGAGGATGATGCCTTCCTTCTCGATGTAGGCTTTCAGCTTGGGATCGAGCATGGCGAGCAGATCGCCCTTGCGGGTTTGGGTAGAGCCGGAGATGATCGGGAAAACCTCCGTCGGGTCGGTGCAGTGCATGATGACCATCGTCAGGCCGGGTTTTAACTCACCGATGGTTTCGATGTACTTGTGCGTTTTGAAATTCTGCAACTTCTCTTTCGTCACCTCGGTTCCCTCGGGCAGTTTCCAGCCGTAGCTGACGTTGTGCAGATCGTCGAGTACGGGCAGCCCGGCGTCCCAGAGTTGCTTGCCAACCATCTGCGACATCGCGTACATGTCGTCGCTCATGCGCTCATCCACGCGAACGGCGGTGTTGTGTCCGCCGGGAAACATCACCGGAATTTTTTCCTGCATTCCTACCTTGACGTAACGCTCGATAAAAGCGGGCGTAGCGAAGAGCGTACCCATGTGTGAGTCCATGTGGGTGGGTTCGAAGCCCATTGCACGGGCGCGCTCCAATTGGGCGCGGATTTCGGTTTCCACCTCGTCGGGCGTGGCGTGCTTCACTACGTCCGGGACATTTGACCACAGGGCACCTTCGGCGTCCACCAGTCCGGGTACGGCGGGCTTGCCCGCGAGTGGCCCCCAGCGGTAGTCTTTCCATTCGGAGGTGAGCGTCAGGTGCAGTCCGGCGTCTATTTCGGGATATTGTTTCAGCGAATGCACGAAGCCCGGCACCCAGCCGCAGGGCATCATTACGCTGGCCGAGGTGGCCACGCCGTCGCGGATGGCTTTGACCGTGCCTTCATTAGAGTCGTAGGACATGCCGGCGTCGTCCACGTGCATGATGAGTACCTTCTTGCCCGCCGGGTAGCCCAGTTTTTCGGCGTAAGTGGGGCTTTGGGCGGCGGCTTGGTCGATCATGGCAAAAGTCAGTACGGCTAGAAATAATGTTTTCATGGAACGGTCTTTTTGAAGAGTGAAGGGTGTCGGACGCTTCAAAGTAGTCAATCCTACGCAATTATACATAACTTTGTCAGCTTCCACTTCATGCACCAAGAATTCTACGAAACTGAATGATCTCCACTAAAAACCCCATTACCAATACCAAAATAACAGTCGCTTACGGCGACGGCATAGGCCCCGAAATCATGGACGCCACGCTCCGCATCCTCGACGCAGCGGGCGCACGCATCGAGCCGGAAGTAATCGAAATCGGCGAGAAAGTATATCAAAGCGGTAGCAAAGCGGGTATTCAGCCCAGCGACTGGGAATCGCTTCGCCGCAATAAGGTTTTCCTGAAAGCCCCCATTACCACGCCGCAGGGCGGTGGCTACAAGAGCCTGAACGTAACGGCTCGCACTACGTTGGGCCTTTTTGCCAACGTGCGGCCCTGCCAGGCCTACGCGCCCTACGTGGACACCGACCACCCGGATATGGACCTGGTCATTATCCGCGAAAACGAGGAAGACCTCTACACGGGCATCGAGCATCGGCAGACCAACCAGATGACGCAGTGCCTCAAACTCGTGTCGCGGCCCGGCTGCGAGAAAATCGTCCGCTATGCCTTCGAGTACGCCCGCGCTTACAACCGCAAGAAGGTCACCTGCTTCTCCAAAGACAACATCATGAAAATGACCGACGGTCTCTTTCACAGAGTCTTCGACGAAGTGGCGACCGAATACCCCGACATCGAAACCGACCACTGGATTATCGACATCGGCTCGGCCCTACTGGCCGATCAGCCCGAGCGTTTCGGGGTTATCGTGACGTTGAATCTCTACGGCGATATTATTTCCGACATCTCGGCCCAGATCGCCGGATCGGTCGGCATGGGTGGCTCGGCCAATGTAGGCGTGGATTCGGCCATGTTCGAGGCCATTCACGGCTCGGCGCCCGACATCGCCGGGCGTGGCATCGCCAATCCGTCGGGCCTGCTCAACGGGGCCATCATGATGCTGGTTCACATCGGGCAGGGCGACGTGGCCGCCAAAATCCACAATGCCTGGCTCAAGACCATCGAAGACGGAATCCATACGGGTGATATTTTTCAGGAAGCGCTTAGCCAGAAGCGGGTAGGTACCAAAGAATTTGCCGATGCCGTAATCGAACGTCTGGGCCAGCAGCCTACCCAATTCAATCCGATCAGCTACGCCGCCGCTCCAAAACCCATTTTTATCGGTGCCGCGCACGAAACCCGACAGAAGAAAGCGTTGGTAGGCGTGGATATTTTTCTGGATTGGTTCGAAGGTACTTCTCAGCAATTGGGCGAAGCCATCGCCGCCCTTTCCAATTCCCCGCTGGAACTCAAAATGATCGCTAACCGGGGCGTTAGAGTGTATCCCGATGGTATTTCCGAAACCTTCTGCACCGATCACTGGCGCTGTCGTTTTATGGCAAATGGCGAAGGCTCGATCGACAAAGGTACCATCTTGAAACAGCTCAGCCTGCTAAATGAGAACGGCTACGACACGATCAAAACCGAAAATCTCTACACTTTCGACGGAGAGCCGGGCTATTCAATGGTGCAGGGAGAGTAGTTTAGTTGAGAGTTGAGAGTTGAGAGTGCTTCTTATTCTTATAGTATTCCACGCTCATGAAAAGCCGAAAGCTGATAGCCAATTGCCGTCAGCTCTCTCTCAATTTTTCCCGAAAAAAATCGTTAGTTCAACGTAGAAATTCCTTAATGAACTTATGAAAAGATATTTGAACAATCCCTTACCAGGACTTTTGCTGGTTTGCTTTTGCCTTCTGCTGCAAGCCTGCAACCCCACGATGCAAGCCTACAAAAATGGCGTCAAGCGGTTCGACAACGGCGAGTACGACCTGGCTCTGAAGGACTTTCAGAAAGCCGCCGAAGGCAATTATGACCCCGCGCAGACCAACTACCTGATCGCCGAGTCGTACCGCCTTTCCAACCGCTACCAAGAGGCCATCCCTTACTACAAAAAGGCGATGGATGCTGGCGCAACGGATCCCAATGCGCGTTTTCAGTACGCCTACGCGTTAAAAGCCTCCGGCCAATACGACGAGGCGCGGGCGGAATTCGCGCAGTTTACCGAGAACGCCACCGCCGATAAAACGCTGAAAGAACGCGCTGCCCGTGAGGTGGAAACGCTCAAAATAACCGACCGCATTAAGCTAAAAAAAGCGGAGGTGACCGTGGTCGATATGCCTTTTAATACGCCCGGTGCTGAGTTTTCACCGGCTATTCTGGGCGATGAGCTGGTGATTTCAGCTTCTAAGAAAGAAAAAATTTATAAAAACAACGGTCAGGCCATGCTGGGCCTATACAAAGTGAAAATGGGCGAGCAACCCAGCGAATCCAGTACCAGTCCGACGCTGTTCAGCCCCAATATTTTTGCCGAGGAAGCCAACGAAGGCTCTCCCGCTTTCTCGCCCGACGGCAAAACGCTCGTTTTTGCGCGTGGCAATACAGGAAAACGTAAGGGTGCCCCCGACCTGGATCTGTACATGAGTCGCCTGGTGAACGGCCAATGGACCGAACCCAGCTACCTGCCCATTAACGATTCGCTGGCTTGGGACGCTTCACCTGCATTCTCGCGCGATGGCAAGACGCTCTATTTCGCTTCGCAGCGCGCAGGCGGCGCGGGTGGCATCGACCTATATCGTACAAACATGGATGCCTCGGGCCGTTTTAGCAAGCCCGTAAACCTGGGCAAAGACATCAATACTGCCGGGGACGAGATGTTCCCGTACGTATCGCCCGACAACAAGCTGTACTTTGCTTCCGACGGGCACCCCGGTTTGGGCAAGCTCGATTTGTTCGTAGCCACGCGCTCGCAGGGCATTATCTCCATCGAGAACATGGGAATTCCCTTCAACACGCCGCAAGACGATTTCGGCCTGGTGTTTATGGAGGATCAGATGAACGGTTTCTTCGCCTCCAACCGCCCCGGCGGCAAGGGCGACGACGACATCTACTTTTTCTCCGAGCCGGTAGTGGAAGAGGTGGATTCGACGATTCTGGCGCAGAACGACCCCACCAACCCGATGAATCCCAACAATCCGCTCTATATCAAGGGCGAACGCAAGGTAGTGCGTTACTTCCTGGCGGGTGATGTGCTGGATAATAGTCCTACGCCCGTTCCTATCGACTCGGCGAAAGTACGTATCCTGTCCGATAGTGCCGATGTAGAATTGGCGCAGCTAATGACGGAAGACGGCGGCAAGTGGGGACGCTACAATTTGGAGGAAGGCAAAGATTATGTGCTTTTAGTGGAGAAAAGAGGCTTTATCACCAAGCGTGAGCCGTTCTCGATGGATGGCAAGAGCATCCCGCCCATTTTCCTGAATAAGGTAGTGACTGATACGACCTACCGCGTCACGGTACTGCTCGATGATCTGGAATTGAACAAGACGTTCACCCTCGAGAATATCTACTATGACTTGAATAAGTACAATATCCGCTCCGACGCGGCGGTGGAGTTGGACAAGCTCGTGCAAATCTTGAAAGACAATCCGACGGTCAACATCGAGCTGGCCTCCCATACCGATGCGCGCGCTACGGATGCCTACAACAACAATCTGTCACAGCAACGCGCACAATCAGCCGTGAATTATCTTATTTCCCGAGGCATCGACACCGAGCGCCTGACCGCCAAAGGCTACGGCGAAAGCCAGCTTATCGTGCAAAATGCGAAGACGGAAGAAGAGCACCAACGCAATCGCCGGACGGAGTTTACGGTGCTGAGTTATTGATAAAACACAATTCTCATCATGGCCTTAGTAATCGAGGATGAATTATTGGATAAAGTTCAATTAACTGGAAGCGAACTCCTGGTAGATATAGCCTGTTTTCTGTACCAGAAAAAACGGTTGGGCGGCGGCAAAACCAGAGAACTCGCTAATTTGAATCATCTGGAATTTCAAAAGGCGCTGGCGGCCAGGGGGATTGAGATTCACTACACTGAAGAAGATTTGAAAACCGAGTTGGACAACTTAGGAATCAATTTGTAATCGTGTTAATCGTTAGCGATACTTCCTCGATCAGCAACCTTATTCAGATTGAACAACTTCACTTGCTGAACGCTCTTTACGGAGCACGATTACTCCGGCGGTTGAAAGAGAATTGTATCGAATACAAAGCCACGTCTAAATAATTGAAAATCTTGACTGGATAAAGGTGATAGCCCCAGTCGATCAGCAAGTGGTGTTAAAGCTTTTGGATGATCTTGATTTAGGAGAAGCAGAGGCGATCGCGCTGGCTATCGAACAGAACGCCAGGTATCTGCTCATTGACGAGTATCTAGGCAGAGAAATAGCGCAAAAACTTAAAATTAAGGTAATTGGAGTTTTAGGTGTATTACTGTCTGCCAAAGAAAAGGGGATAACCACTGAGGTAAAATCGCATATTGACAAGCTTCAACAAATTGGATTCTGGCTGAATTCAAATTTGTTGAAGCTTGTCTTAACCAAAGCGGGAGAGATCTGATAATTATAAACTTCGGCTTCGCCCTACTCCACTTTCAGAATCCTCCGCACGCCCGTTCTTCCCCCATTCTCGACTTTCAGGAAGTAAACACCCGCTGCCCGATTGGTAAAGTCCACTTCGGCGCGGTCAATGCGCGTTTGCTGCGTGGAAATTATCCGACCACGCCCATCGACTACCTGAATCGTGGCGGCTTCTCCGGCGGGCGGGGTTTCTATTTCTACCACGCAAATCGTCTGTACGGGGCTAGGATAAGCTTTTAGCCAAGCCGCCTTGACGATAGGTTCGGTACCCAAGATGGGATCGACCTGAATGCGGGCGGTACCGGACACCCGGCCTTCGCCGCAGGCATTAGCCACAGAGGTGAGTTTGTAGGTAGTCGTAGTATCGGGCTTCACGTTGATTACGTAAGGCGTGACGCTAGTCGTGATAAGCGTGTCACGGCGGCCGTCGTTGAAGTTGAAAGTCCAGGGGCTGCCGCCCGTAAAGGCCACATTGACCGCCGCCGTTTCACCGATCAGGATCGTGGTCGCGCCCGCCAGCGTGGCCGTGGGTTTGGGGCTTACCGTCACCTGCACGGGGCTGGTGCTTCCTTTGATCACGAACTGCGGACTCTCGCCCACCACGCGCACAAAGTAGTTGCCACCCGCCGCGCTGTCAGGAATCGTCGCCACGGCGTCGCTGCCCGTCGTTACGGTGGGAATGGAGCGGAATCCCGCATCTGCCTCGGTGAGTGAAATCTGCACGTTGAACTTGTTGCCCTGCACAAAGTCGCCCGACTGCTGGAAAGGAAGCGTAAAGCTCTTGCCCGCGCAAAGGCTGGCAACGGTAGGGTTGCCCGTGCTGACGGTCGGAATCCTGACCGTGACGATCGCACTGCCGTTAGGAATACCTTTGCCGCAGACATTGGCCACCTCCGTCACGGTATAAGTAGTCGTTCGCTCGGGGCTGACGGTAATTTTTAGCGGATTCTGCGTCTCGCCTTTTCCGGTCAGGCCATTGGAAAGCGCATAGTCCCAGGGGCCATCGCCCGTAAAGGCCACCGCAATATCCGCCGAAGCGCCCAGGCTGATAGAGTTATCTCCGGTAATCGTGGCGGAAGGCAGCGGCTTGATTCTGACCTTAATTTCTTGCTTGGGGCTTTCGCAACCATTGGTTCCAGTCTGTGTGACGAAGAAAGAATAATTGCCAACATTGGCCGTAAAAGGCGTAAAAGGCGTGGTTTGTGATTCAGCGGCCGTAGTTTCGCGGTACCATTTCAGGTCTCGACCCTGCGCAGACAGCGGCTGCGCGGTCACGTTCTGGCAGTATTCCAGGGGCGTGGTCACGCCGGGTCGGTCAGTCGTATTGATCTTGATCCTGATCGCTGAGCGATCGCCTTCACAGCCTTCCAGGGTTTGGCTGACGTAGAAGTTCGTCTCGCCGCCATTGGCCGTCGACGGCGTAGGAGCGTCGCCCGTGCGGTTGCCGCCCGTAGCATTGGTGCCGTACCAGTTGAGGGCGGCGTTGGCTTCTGCAGTGGCCGCGAGTTGATTGGAATTAGTGAACTGGCAATACTCGATCAAGGGAGTGACACCGGGCAGATCAGGTAGTCGCTTCACGCGAATCTTAGTCTCACTTCGGCTACCTTCGCAGCCTTTGCCCGTAGTCTGGCTTACGAAGTAGGATTTCTCTTGCACATCCTTCAAATTCAGGCTAGGCCTGTTGGTGCTTCCCTCTCCGCCTGATGACGCATTGTACCATTTTAGATTGTCACCAGTGCCAGTGAACGAGATCGTCTTATCCTGCCGTTCCTGACAGAACGCCGCAAAAGGCGTCACACTGGGCAGGCCGGGCAAAGGATTGATTTGCACATTGATCTGGGCGCGGGGACTTTCGCAGTTTAGTTTGTTGTCGTCGATGGTGTACGCTTTGGTCTGAGAAACGTAGAAGGAAGTGGTATTTACCTGCGTGGTCAAAGGAATGGGGGCCGATGTGGAAACCGTTCCGCCACTGGCGGCATTGTACCATCTCAGGTTATCGCCCGAGGCAGTCAATGGTTGGGCGCCAGCATTCTGACAATATTCCTTCAAAGCATCGACGCCAGGCAATGGCGTCGCCCGCACGGTCACTTTGATCGGAGCGCGGTCGCCTTCGCAGCCTTTTACCAACTGGCTCACGTAATACGAAGTTTCGCCATCATTGGCCGTAGAAGGCACAGGCGCGTTGCCGCTTGAGTTGCCCCCGGTGGCGCTGGTGCCGTACCACTTCAACGTTCCGCCCGTCGCTGCCGTAGCCGATAGCGAACTGGCAACGGTCGATTGGCAGTAGGCCAAAGGATCGGGAACGGCAGGCTTGTCAGGTAGCGGGTTGATAGTCAATGTACCCTTGACCCTCTCGCCTTCGCACCCGTTCGCGGTTTGGCTCACGTAATAGACTACATTCGAACTATTGGCCAAGCTGATGGTGGGGGCGTTTCCACTTCCGGTGCCGCCCGAAGCCTCGGTGTACCAGAGCAGGCCAGTGCCAATCCCAGCGGTTTTGGCAGTTAGCTTGTAAGCGACATCCGTTTTGGTTTGGCATAGTGGGCTGACCGTCAAGTCGGGCGAGCCAGGTAGCGGGTTGATGACTACCCCGATATCCGACTTGGGGCTTTCGCAGCCAAGACCGTTGGTCGTCGTCGTCTGCGTAACTTGATATTTCAAAGTTCGGGCCACACTGGCAGGAGGCGTAGGGGCAGTCGTGGCGATTCCGCCGTTACCAGGCAGATACCATTTTACCGTGTTTCCGGTCGCAATAGTTGCTTCCAGAGCCGTGATACCCGCAGCATCCTGGCAGTATTTCACGAGCGACTCTGCCACCGTCGGGGCCAGCGGGGTGGGATTTATTGTCACTCTGAGCCGGGCGCGGGTTTTACTTTCGCAACCTAGTTCAGTCTGGGAAACGTAATAGTCTTTGAATCCCACGGTTGCCGTAGAAGGCGTGGGGACGGCGATACTGTTGCCCCCCGTCTCGTCCGCATACCATTTCAAATTATTACCGTTGTTAGTTCTCAGTGGTGCCGCCGCGGCATTTTGGCAATACACCAGATCAGTCGTACTCGGAGCATCGGGAAGCTTGTTCACAATTACCCGGAAGGGAGTCCTCCGGTCGCTTTCGCAACCGTTTTTGGTCTGGCTTGCGTAGAAAGTGGTGTTTGCCGACGCGGTCGTCGGGGGTGTGTAAGTTGCGGCCAGCGGAGTTCCGCCCGTCTCGGTCGTGTACCATTTAACCTCGTCGCCGTTGGCTTTAAGCACTCCGGCGGTCTCGCCCACGCAGTAGCTGACCGAAGAGGAAGCCACAGTCGGCGCAACGGTGCGGGTGATGTTGACAGAAATAACAGCGGATTTGGCGCTCTCACAACTTTTTTCAGTCTGAGTCACTTGATATTTAGTGCTTACCGTATTGGAGGGCTTAGGTGGAGTGGTGCCGAGGAAGTTGTTCTTGTCATCGTACCATCTTGGTGCGGTTAGTCCTTCAACGCTTAGCGCTTCGGTGGTTGCTCCATAGCAGTACGTAAATTCAGTCTTCGGCGGGATTGGAGTTGCTGGCTTGGGGTCAATAGTCACTTTGAATTCGCCACGTTCGACGCTTTCACAACTACCCGAGGTCTCGCTGAAATAATAGGAAATAGTCGTTGCCGTGCCTGTTAGAGGAGTAGGGGCCGCAATTGGGCTTCCGCCCTTAGCGGTGGTATACCATCGGGGATTGGTCGCCTGCTGGGATTTCAGCGGGACGGCTGTGGTTCCCTGGCACAGGCTTAGAGCCTCGTCTTTCGGAGTTTTAGGTGTTTCGTTCACCACCACCGGAACTTCGAGCCGATCACTTTCGCAGCCGCTCAAAGATTGGGTGACGTAGTAATTGGTTGTTCCCGCCGAGGCCGTCGAGGGGGTAAGCGAAGAGAGTGGTGCACCACCAGTCGCATTCCTGTACCACTTGATGTCGCCCCCACTGGCGAACAGCGCTTTGGCGGTAGCACCCACGCAGTAGGGCAGGACGGGGTCTGCGGTGGGCTTGGCAGGTTTCTGGTTGATAGTGAACTCGTTGGATAAACCGCTATTGACCTGCGGTGCACTCGAAAGTATCCGTACTTTGTACCCGGTACCGTTGGGCAGATTAGCAGGAAGTTCGACGGTCAATGGACTACTCTTTCCGGTAGGGGCCAGGGTGCGTGGATTGGCAAAATCGCCCGCAGCATCCGATAGCAATACGCTAAAAACGTTGTTAGCTCCAAAGGCCGTACCCGATACGGTAAAGGGCACCGAGATCGTAGCGGGAGCGCAGTATTTGGCTGGGGATATAGTCCCGATAGTGATCGTCTGCGCGGCTGACTTACTTATCCATCCCAGTCCGATCAGCCCCCCTAAAATCAAGTAAGTAAAAATTTTGCGTTGCATAACGTGTTATTTTTATTGAGAAGTAATAGGCATTAGGTTGTTAGGTACTAGCCTATTAATGGTAAGTTGGTCGTCAGCAAGAGGGCTAACAACCTAATACCTAACAACCTAACAGCCGTCAATTAAACGATAAAGTTAGGTATTATTTTCAAAACTAAAATCAAAAACGCAGCCTCGACGATACAGGGCTGCGTTCGGTAAAGTTGCTCTACCTGCAAGGTGTATTTTCAAGAAGGAATAAGCGCTTCATAAATAATGTCGTCAATCTTGCGCCGGGTGCGGTGGGTGGAGATACCCCGGTTCTCCATATCGGGGTGAATGCGGTTGGACAAAAAGATGAATACCAACTCCTCATCCGGGTCTACCCAAACCACCGCCCCCGTGAAACCCGTGTGGCCGAACGAGTTGGACGAAGCTTTATCCGAAATATAGCTGCTATTACCCGAAGACGGGGCCTTATCCCAGCCCAGTCCGCGGTGGTGTCCCTCGTCGGCCAAACGAGCAAAAGCAGGAACCGTGCCAGATTGAAAATACTGCTTGCCGCCGTACTTTCCTTTCCACAAATTCATCTGCATCAAAGTCGCCAAATCCGTAGCCGTTCCGAACAGCCCGGCGTGACCCGATACGCCGCCTTGAATGGCGGCCATCTGGTCATGAACCGTCCCTTGCAGCAGTTGGCTGCGGAAGCGGTAGTCCTGTTCGGTGGGCGCGATGCGCTCCGCCGGAAACCGACGTAAAGGGTTGAATCCCAACGTGGGCAAGCCCATGGGTTCGTAAAAAGTTTTGTGGGCAAAAATATCCAATGGCAGACCCGTGAGTCGTTCCACAATTTTCTGTAGCGTCAAAAAGCCCAGATCGCTGTACACATAAGTGGGGCGTCCGGCGCGGTCGCGGCGGTTGTTCAGCGGCGACTGAACGACCCACTTCCACACCGAATCCCGCAACATGGGTTTGGCAAAAAGCTTGGGTGCCACCTGCAGATAAAAGGAAGTGTCGGCCTGGGTGCTGTAATATTCAGGTAGCAGCCCACCGCCGCCCGTCATGGTGTTTTTCCAAAGGGTGGGATAAAACGAAACCAGGCCCGAGCGGTGCAGCAGCAGGTCTCGGATCGTAAAATTCTGCTTGTTCGTTCCCTTCAACTCAGGCAGGTAGAAGGCCGCTTTCTGGTCTAAATCCAGCTTCTTTTGGTCATAAAGCCACATAATGGATTGCAGCGTGGCCGATACTTTGGTCACCGAAGCCACGTCGTAGATCGTTTCGGATGTCACGCGCGCGCCGGAGCGGTAGTCGAGGCCGCCGTAGGCCTTGGAATACACGATTTTCCCCTTGCGCGCCACCACCACCTGGCAGCCGGGAAACACTTTCTGGCCGATGGCTTCGGCGACCACACCGTCGATCTTGCGTAGTTTGTTACCGTCCATGCCCACGCTTTCGGGCGTACCGTAGCTCAGCCGATCCAGCGTGGCAGTTTCGGCAAAGGTACCGGGCCTGTAGCCTGCCACCGACACCGGCAGCCGTCCCAAAGCGGGTAAGGCCCCGAACAGAATCTGTGAGGTCACCTGCTCGGTGGTTTCGTTGTCTTCGTTGGCGCAAATCAGTGCCTCGGTCTGCGGGAAAAAGCGGATGCTGTACGGTGTCCCGAACAGGCAGAGCACCACCTTTTTATTCGCCTCACGCAGCCGCGATACAAAGTTGACGGTGCCGTTGGTGATGCCATGTCGGCGGCGCGGCGAGTTGCTGATTTCGTGGACACCCACCACCACGGCGTCGTAGGGCTCCAGGTATTCCAGCATTTCGGCGATTTCCTTTTCGCCGTTGGGTTTGCCTTCAAAAATAAAATGCTTCACCGGCGCGTAGCGGCTCATCATTTTCTGAAAAGCCGTACCGACGCCCGCCCCGACCGTCACGGAGGCAACCTTGGAACTTTCCAGCGAGCCGAAAGGCAGCAAATTATTCTCATTGCGCACCACCGTCACCGAAGCTTCACTCAATTCGATGGCGAGTTCCTGGCTTTTTTCATTATTCAGATCTTGGAATAAATTCCGGGTGTCGATGGGTTTATAGTCGCTCAGCCCGGCCCAGTACTTGCCTTGCAGAATGCGCCTGACTTTTTGGTCGATGAATTTCTCGGTGATCGTACCGTCGGCCAGGGCGTCCTTGATGCGCTGCACGGTTTCGCCTACGCTGGCGGGGTACAGCAGAATGTCGTTGCCCGCCATAAGGGCTTTGAGGTTCACGTCGGGGGCGCGGCCCGTTTTCAGCACGCCGCGCATGTTCATGGCATCGGTGAAAACCAGTCCCCGGAAGCCCATTTCGTTGCGCAGCAAATCCGTGACTACTTTCTGAGAGAGCGAAGTCGCCAGCAGGGGCGTGTTGTCCAATACCGGAACGTACAGATGCCCCGTCAGGACACCCATGAGGCTATCGGCAATGAGGCGGCGGTAAGGATAAAGGTCGATGTCGCGCAGCTGGTCGGAAGAGTGGCTCACCACGGGCAGCGTGTAGTGCGAGTCCATGTCGGTGTCGCCGTGGCCGGGAAAGTGCTTGGCCGTGGCAATGACACGGTTGCGCTGCAGGCCTTTCATGTAAGCCACCGACTTGCGGGTTACGTTGTCGCGGTCTTCGCCGAACGAGCGGTAGCCAATCACCGGATTGTCAGGATTGCTGTTGATGTCCGATACAGGCGCGAAATTGATCTGGATGCCCAGGCGTCGGCAATGCTGGCCGATCTGGTCGCCCATCCGGTAGATCAGGCTATCGTCACGGATCGCCCCCAGCACCATTTGCTTGGGAAAAGTCATCGCGCTGTCGAGCCGCATTCCCAGCCCCCACTCGCCGTCGATGCCAACGAACAGCGGCACTTTCGACTGCGACTGGTAGCGGTTAGTGAGCACAGCCTGTCGGTAAGGCCCGCCCTGGAAGAAAATCAGACCGCCCAAATGATAGTCAGCGATCAGCCGCTCGATCTGGCGGTACTCTATTTCGTTACGGTTGGAGAAAGTGGCAATCATGAAAAACTGGCCGATTTTCTCGTCCAGGGAGAGCGTCCGCAAAACGCTGTCGGCCCAGGCACTTTCGGGCAGCACATGGATGGCTCTCTGGTTTTTTCTTACTTTGGCAATCGGGACTACGGCCTCTTCGGGCGAAGTCCTGAGCAACACGAACGGCACGGAATCCGTTAATTTCCAGGCGGGCGCCACCACGGAACTCACGACCAGGGCGATGAATACGCCCAGCGCTATTCTGGAAAACTTCCCCCGCTTCATCCGGCCAAACCAATTACTCATGCTCCTCGTTTACAACAAAAATTACAGATTACTACCAATGGGGATTTGCCAAAATGGCCCATACGCACAAATACAACGCAAAATTGTGAAAAAAACATTGATTATACTCCCCTGCGCTTTGCTTATTTCTTTCACCGCTTCCTTCGCTCAGATCAACAGCGGTGCCTATCGGGTAATGCTCAACACACTTTACAAGAAAGAAGTACCGTTGGTGAGCTGCGAAAAGGCCAGCCAGATGCCGGACGCGCTGTTTTTGGATGCGCGTGCCTACGAAGAGTTTAAAATAAGTCACATCGCCAACGCCCGCTGGGTGGGCTACGAAGAATTTACGCTCGACAGAGTGAAGAAGATTAGCAAGAACACACCGATCGTGATCTATTGTTCGATTGGAGTCAGGAGCGAGCGAATCGGAAAAAAGTTACTGGATGCGGGCTTCACCGACGTGCAGAATCTTTACGGCAGCCTGTTCGAGTGGGTGAACCAGGATTATCCCATCGTAGACATGAAAGGGAAGCCCACGGAGAAAGTACACGCCTATTCCCGTGCCTGGGGCGTGTGGTTGAATAAGGGGGAGAAGGTCTATGAGTGAGAGGGATATTGGTCTTAAGCATTTAGACCTTCTATTTCCTCTGGTCTCAGGCCTGTAATTGTGGCAATAGTGTCTACGCTCAGTCCCGCAGCCAAGGCTTTTCTAGCGATATCTATTTGATTATTCCTTTTCCCTTCCTCCCGGCCTTCCTCTTTTCCTTCGTCAAAAGCCGTATCTAAAGAATTTTGCATATCCCGGTAGTATTTCAAGCTATCCACATAAGAGCGGATTTGAACAGGGGTAAACTTAGCGATCTCGGCAGCTTCAAAGAGTTTCTCAAAGACTCTTTCTTGTAATTTTTCCGGGACACGGTCGAGTCGGTTCAAATTCCTAATTACGTACAGCCACTTATCAAAACGGGTCTCGAGTTCGTCGATCGTCTTGTTAAACTTGGGCATTTCCAGGTAGATGAACGTGAGCTTGTCATAAAACACTTTGTGCGTTTCAACATCACTCAGCTTCACGTCGTAGCGGTACTTTTCCGGCTGATGCTTGTCCTCGTCAAATACAAAGTCGAGGATAGCTACGGTGTACACCGCCTTCAGTTCATAATTCCAGGTAGTCCGTTTAGCCTGTTCAGCAATGGGAAAGGTCGCATAGTACACGCTCCTGTCCTTAAAAAAGTTTTGTTTAGCTTTCTGCATCTCGACTATGAACTTCTCGCCTCGTTCATTTTCACAGTAAAGGTCGAAGACCGCCTTGCGATCCAGTTCACCCGCGCCAAGATGCTCATTTTTCAAGTAGGTCAGATTTAGGATTTCTCCCTGCTCTTCCCGTAGCAGCTCATTCAGGAAGTCGAGTAGTAGATCCTTGTTCGGTTCTTCCCCAAACAGCTTCTTAAAACCGTAATCGGTAAAAGGGTTGATATATCTTTCGGCGAATTCTTCCATGAGCTATCTTTATCTTTTTTTCAAAAATACGAATTCCCTTCGCCAGGCCGAAACTCTGCCTTGATCAATTAACTGCTTGCCACACCCCGTACCCGCTCACGACCAAAATCGACGCCACGCTCAACCAGAAAAAAATATCGTACACCCGCGAGGGCGTCAGCGCTTCGGGTAGCTCGCGATAGCGGTACACCCACGCCACCCACACGATCAGCAGCAACAGTACCGACGTGGCCACGCCACCCAGGATCACCATCATCACGGGCGACTGGAAGAACAGGAAAAAGGCGCACCAGGCAAAGGGAAATATCCAGGAAAAAATGGCGATGGAGCGTCGTCGCTCTTGCGCCGTGTCGAACTTGAGCCAGCCCAACTGTCCGAAGGCGTCGCCCCACACCCGCGCCCAACTCGCCGTGGCGGTGAACAGCGTGGAGTACAGCGCCGTGAAGGCCCCGACCAAAAACAGCGTTTCGGCCCAGGGACCGAGGGTTTCGGTGAAGATGCGCGACAGTACCCCGATCATCCGGTAGCCTTCCGGCACTTCGCCGCTGCGGTGCAGTACCGCCGCTCCCAGCAGGTAAAAAGCCGCCGTGACAATGGTATAAACGACCATCGACAGCAGGGCGTCGAGGTACATGACATCGATCCAGCCCTTGGCGCGGGTGGCCCATGCGGCACTGCCGTCGTTGGGGCCAGCGTAAGCCGCGTAGCCTTTCTCGATGCACCAGTAGTTGTAGTACATGATTTCGTCGCCCCCCACCCCCGTAATGCCGAACGCCCCGAAGGCCACCAGCACCGCCTCGGGCGGCAGGTTGAAACTCAGCCCTTCCTGAATATCCGGCCAACGAATGGCGAAGGCTGTCCCCTGCAACAGTCCCAGCGAGATAAGTACCACTGACGAAAAAAGAACGATCATCACCAGCGAACCTTTTTCGATCGGCGCGTAGTAGCCCCGGTACACCAGCAGCGCCGTGACGAGTGCCGCCAATAGCGCCCAGACATTTACGGGAACAACGGGAAAAGCCATATTCAAGACAATGGCTACACCGCCCACAATGCCACCAACCTGCAGCAGTTTCAAGCCTTGCAGCGACAGCCACAGCCAAATGCTCCAGTGCGCCCGCCCCCATTTTGTGCCGGGAAGGCGGTTGAAGTTGTGCATTGTGAACGTTCCGGTATAAATGGCATTCTTACCAAATTCCAGTTGCAGCGTCACCTTCACCAGGCAGCTCACCAATATCACCCAGAAGGTCACGAAACCCGCCTTCGCGCCCAGCGTGGTGGTGGCGATCAGTTCGCCGGAGCCGACGATAGCCGCCGACATGATGAAGCCAGGACCAAGGTACTTCAACTGTCCGGCAATGTTCCTGGGTGGGTCGAGGGGCTGCGTCATTTCGGTGAACGGTTAATGGTGAAACGGTTAATGGCAAAAAGAAAGGCGTTACGGGTTATTACTGATAACGCTATCTTTGCCGACGTCCAGCCTGCCATCAGGTAAGGCAAGAATTCCTTTCGGTACACGTTTTTAGGCGTAATCAAAATCACCTCACACTCCGACCTGTTTATTGAGAAATTTCATAAAAAATACCTGGCAGAAGGCCAACCGACGCGGTCACGGACGCTTCTGGCGACTCACTTTATTTTTGGGAGGATCGCTGGCGGCGGCTGGTCTGTCGTTCGGAATTTTGTTTTATCTCCTCATCATCCTGGGTTTTTTCGGAGAAATGCCCTCGGGTGAAGAGTTGAAGAAAAGGCGTAACGACACGGCTTCCGAGGTGTATTCCGCCGATAGTGTGTTGCTGGGCCGGTACTTTCTTTATGACCGCACCAATATTGCTTACCGCGATATCGACACGACAGTCGTGGCGGCACTGGTGGCGACGGAGGATGCGCGCTTTTACCAGCATCACGGCGTCGATAGCCGTAGTTTGGCGCGGGTACTTATCAAGAGCATTTTGTTACAAAAAGAAAGTTCGGGCGGTGGCAGCACCATCACGCAGCAGCTTATCAAAAACCTTTACCCGCGCCGCAGCCGCTTCATCCTGACGATGCCCATCAATAAAGTTCGCGAGATGATCCTGGCCCGACGGTTGGAATCCGTCTATTCCAAATCCGAAATCATCGAGCTATACCTGAATACCGTTTCCTTTGGCGGCACGATCTTCGGCGTAGAGCGGGCGGCGCGACACTTCTTCGCCCGACCCGCCAGCAAATTGCAGCCCGAGCAAGCCGCGATGCTGGTCGGGATGCTGAAGGCCACCACCTCCTACAATCCCCGCAACCACCCCGAACGCGCCACGCAGCGGCGCAACGTGGTGCTGTCGCAAATGGAAAAATATGGCTACCTCCCGCCCGAGAAAGCCGAGACGTTGAAAAAGAAGGCGCTGGTGACCAAACAGGGCAAAATGCCCGAGCGTGAGAAAGAGGAAAACCTGGCGCCCTATTTCCGCGAGCAGCTCCGCGTGGAACTGGCCGAATGGTGCGCCAACCAAAGCAAGCGCGGCGGCGGCTCGTACAACCTCTACACCGATGGCCTGAAAATCTACACGACCATCGACGCCAAAATCCAGCGCGAGGCCGAGCGATCGGTGGCCAGGCGCATGGCGGCGCTGCAAAAGCAGTTCGACGCGCACTGGCGGGGCCGCAACCCCTGGGGCAACGACCAAACCATCCTCGAAAATGCCATGCGGCGTTCTCCCCGCTACCAGCGCATGAAGGCGGCAGGTGCGTCGGAAGAGGCAATCAGGAAAGCTTTTCAGAAACGCTCGTCGATGCGGCTCTACACTTGGGGCGGTACCACGCGCCGCACCATGAGCCCGATAGATTCACTGGCCTACTACGCCAAGTTCCTGAACACGGGGCTGGTGTCGATGGAACCCGAAACGGGTTTCGTGCGGGCGTGGGTGGGCGGCATCAACCACAATCTTTTCAAGTACGATCACGTGACGTCCAAGCGGCAGGTGGGTTCCACCTTCAAGCCGATTTTGTACGCCGCCGCGCTGCAAAAAGGCATTCAGCCCTGCAAGTACCTGGAAAACAAACTGACGACTTACGAGCAATACGAGAACTGGGCGCCGCAAAACGCCGACAATCGCTACGGCGGCCGTTACTCTTTGGAGGGGGCGCTCTCCAACTCGGTAAACACCGTCTCGGCGCAACTCATTATGCGGGTCGGCATTCCAACGACCATCCGCATGGCCCGCGACCTGGGTATCGAGAGCGACCTGCCGTCTGTTCCTTCTTTGGCGCTGGGGACGGCCGATATTTCCTTGCTCGAAATGGTGGGGGCCTACACCGCCTTTGCCAACGAAGGCCGCATCAGTGAACCCGTTTACGTGACCGAGATCGTGGATGCGGGCGGACGCGTACTGCGCAAAAACGAATCACAACGCCACAAGTTGATCCTCGCGCGCGACAACGCCGCCGCTATGCTGCACATGATGCAGGCCGTGGTCGACGAAGGCAGCGGCGCGCGGCTCCGCTCGACTTTTGGCCTTAAAGTGGACATCGCGGGAAAGACGGGTACTACCCAAAACCAGAGCGACGGCTGGTTCATCGGCATCACGCCCGGCCTGATTACGGGCGTGTGGGTAGGGGGTGAAAGTCCGCTGGTGCGCTTCCGCAGCCTGAGCCTGGGACAAGGTTCGCGCACGGCGCTGCCCATTTGGGGCGACTTTATTTCGCGCTTGGTGAAGGCGAAGTACTTTGCCGACAAAGAGGGCTTCCCGCCATTGTCGGAGCGGCTTCAAAACCGCTTGAACTGCGCACCCTATCTGGAAGATGAACCGACGTTTTTTGATAAGGTGAAGGAGGCGCTGCCCTTTGATTTTCCCACGAAGGAAGAGCGACAGGAAAGAAAGAAAGATCGCAAAGAGCGCCGGGCCGAAAGGCGCGCCGAGCGGAAGCGGAATTGAGAGGACTCATCTAGCCTTTTTGCCATCGAAATCGAATAAAACCCTGATTTTCTTTCGTTCGCGAGCGTACCGCTCGTGTTCGCCTGTTTTTAGTGCCTCACTTCCATCGCAGTTGAAAACATAACCCAAGAACGTTGAATACAGAGGAGATTCGTCCGCAATTACGGTTCTTCCCTCAAATTCGAAGGCCGTTATTGTGAAAAAGGGAGCAGGGCTGCGTGACGTCTTTTCCTTTATCCGCTCTTTCAGCCATTTTATGTCGTTAATCGGATCCGACGTGCCACAAACAGACGGATTTAACTTCTTCTGGGTGCAAGAAACGAACAGCAAATTGATCACCAGAAATAGGATTGAAGCTTTCATGATACAGCGGATTGAGTGATGGGTGTTTGATCTGGAATAGCAACCGGAAGAGTCCTCCGTAACTTGAAAGGTTGGAATCGATCAAACAAAACTCCTCAAAAATATCGCTTCCAACTCACACTCGGAATGATCGTCCCAAACACCGATAACTGATAACTCGCCAGCCGTGAGCCACTCTGCCGGAAGAAGACGGAGTAGGGATTCCGGCGCGCGTACACATTGTAAAACGAGAAAGACCAGGTCGTGTACTTTTCCTGCTCCGGGCGCTGCCGGGTGTCTTTCGTGAAGGCGATGTCCAGGCGGTGGTAGTCGGGGACGCGGTCGAGGTTGCGGCTCGAGAAATCCTGCACGACCATGTCGTTGAGGCGGTAGGTGCCGTCGGGGTAAGTGATGGGTCGCCCGGTGGTGTACACGAAATTGGTACCGAAGGTCCAGCCCTTGCGCCACTTCCACTGCACGGAGGCCGTGGCGTTGTGCGGACGGTCCACGGTGGCTGGAAACCAGTCGCCGCCGTTGATTTGGTCGCGCGCGAAGGTGGCGTTCACCCGCGCGAAAGTGCGGCTGTAGGTGTAGGCCAGCAGACCCGTTACGATTCCCTTGTTTTTTTGAATACTCGTTTCCACGCCGTAAGCGCGGCCCGTGGCGGACAGCAAATCCGTTTCCAGTTGCGGGTTGAGCAGCAGCGTGGCCCCGTTGCGGTACTCGACCAGGTTTTGCAGTTGTTTTTGGTAAAACTCCACCGACACCTCCACGGCGTTGTCGTTGAGGTTCTTGAAATAACCCACCGCCCATTGCGTGGCCAACTGCGGCGGCACGAAGCGGTCGGCCAGTTTCCAGTAGTCCACGGGAGAAATGGCGGTGGTATTGGAAATCAGGTGCAGATATTGCCGGGTGCGGGTAAGGCTTGCCTTGACCGAACTGTTCGCCCCCGTCGTAAGCCGTACCGACAACCGGGGCTCGAAGCCCGCGAAATTTGCCATCGTCTCGTCCCTGCCAAACCGCAGCGTGTCCAGCACCGACTCCGGGCTGCGCGCCTGCGCCGGGTCGTATTGCAATACCCGTCCCGGCCCCACTTTCTGAAAAGCCACGTAGCGCAGTCCCGCCCGCACCGTCAGCCAAGACGCGGGACTCCATTCGTCAGAAATATAGAGCGCAATTTCCCGCGCCTGCTCCGGCGCAATCTGCACATTGGCAATGCTCGAAGCGCTTCCTTCCGGAGCCAGGTCGCCGGGTCTGAGATTGTACTGCGTCACGCTCGCGCCGCCTTCCAGCGTGTGAGCGGGCAAGGGTGTCCACAGCAGCCGCGCCAGGGCGTCGTGCTGCCGGATGCCCGACGTGAAGCGGTACTCGTTGGTGGGTGCAATCCCCCGCAGCGCGAACTGGTAATGGCTGAGATTACCACCCAACTCAAACGAGAAATCCTTATTTAGCCGCTTGTTCCAGCGTAGCGTGGCCGTGGTGGAGCGCCAGCCGTAGAGCGTGTCTTCGGGAAATTTAAAGGAATCCTGACTCTGGTACACCGTGGCCGCGACCCGACTGTTCTCGGAAAGTTCGTAGGAAAGCCGCCCGTTGAGGTCGTAAAAAAGAGCGCGGTTCTGGTTGGCGGGCTCGGGAAATCTTTTGATAATAAAATTAGGATAAGCGATGCGCCCCCCGGCAGCGAAGGTCAGGCGCTTACCACGCGTAAGCGGCCCGTCGGCGGTAAAATTGCCCGACATCAGGCCTAAACCCGTCGAATATCGCAAGTGCTCTTTGTTGCCGCTCACGGTGTTGATTGCCAGCAAAGACGACAGCCGTCCGCCGTAGGCCGCCGGAATGTCGCCCTTGTAAAGCGTCACGTCGCGGGTCACTTCGGCGTTGACGCTGCCCAGGAAGCCCAGCAGGTGCGAGGTATTGAAGAGCGGAGCACCGTCGAGCAGCACCAGGTTTTGGTCGGTGCGGCCGCCCCGGACGTTGAAGCCCGCCGCGCCTTCGCCCACGGTGCTTACGCCCGGCTGCAAGGTGAGGGCCTTGATGAGGTCGGTTTCGCCGAAGACGACGGGGATGTTTTTCAAAGTCTTGATGTCCAGCGTCGCCACGCCCATGTCGCTGGCCCGCACGTTAGCGTCGGGGGCCCGGTCGCTGACGACCAACTCTTGCAACTGCCTGATTTCGGGTAGTAGCCGCACCTCCACGTCCGATAAGGTCGTGCGGTAGTTCACCGTCAGGTTTTTAGCAAAAAAACCGACCGCCGAGATTTTCACCAACTGCTCCCCGGCCAGCAACGGTAGTACAAAGTACCCCGCGCTATCGGTGGTCGTCGCGGTCTTCGATGCCGACGCTACCACCGATGCTCCCGCCACGCCCTGCGCGGTGGAGTCGGCCATGACTTGCCCCCGCAGCGTCCAGCCCTGCGCCGTGCCAGTTAGCGGTAGCAGCCACATTATCAGTAAGAATAGTTTATTTCTTTTCAATAAAATTCGAGGCTTTGCCCTACGGTTCCTGTTTCGATTGCTTCTTTTTCTTCGGCATCCGGTGGCTGAAGCCTCCGGCAATTGATACTCTTGTCAGCGGAGTCGAAGAAATCCCTCCTCCTTCTAACTACCATCCTTCCGGCTTCCCAAACCGCCCCTGATTGTACACCTGCCGACAATCTCCTTGCTTGACAAAAATACCGCTGTATTTAATCTCCAACTTTCGCACACTGTTGGTGTCGCCGGGAATAATCATCCGCTTCGTAGCCACCGCCGACGCGCCGAAGTAGCCCAACGCAAGCTTGTTAGGGTCGCTTGCTTCGTGAACATTACCGTCGATGGAGGCGGGTAGCGGGTCGAACAGCGAGCCGGTTCGTTTGCGCTGCTCCTCGAATCTTGTCCAAAACTGGTAGGCACCGCGTGTGAGCGAATACTGCCTCACTTCGATAAAGTGCTGGCCGGGATAATAAATGGGCGACGCGTGAACAACTTGCCGGGTAATGGTCCTGCCGTTGACGAGGGCGTCGGATCTCACGTCGGAGCCCGTACCATAGATAGGATAGAAGCAATACTGGCAACAAACGCCCGCGAAGCCTTGCGACACCCCCGTAGAGAAGCGCGGCACATAGCCGTAAGCCGACCAGCGGTAGTAGTTGCCGGGCGCGGCGGGATCTTTGGTGTCGAGCAGGACTTCGTAATACTCGGGGCTGAATAAATCGTCTATGGCACGAGGGCGGTGCTCGGCGTAAAGGCGGTCGATGGCGGGGACTTCACTGAGCAGTTCGGATTCCGACACGTAACGAATGCCGTCGGCAAGTGCTACTGTGAGCTGGTAGCTTTTGCCCACTTTACCCACAAATTCCGGGTCGCGCTGTCGGTAGAATAGTGGTGCCGACGCATCCTGCTGCAACTGTATGCTGCGTCCGCCAACTTCCGTAATTGTGACAACGGCCCCGCTGACCGGGGTTTCGCCCTGACCGAAAAGCACCGAGTTATACGCACTCGAATAAGTTAGCTTCACGGAATAGGGCGGTGCTTCGTTGGTGATCAGCCCCTCCACCACTAGCCGCGAAGCCACTGAGCGCGGCGGCAGCTCAATCTCCTCGACGCAGGAAACCAGCCCGGCGGTGCAAGAGATCAGTAGAAAGAGTTGTATAAGAATAGAAGAAGTTTTCATCAGGTTGGTTTCCGAACTACCGAACACTTTACATCGGTTTCTTGGCGAGTTTAGGCAGTTTGCCGCTGTAAACCAATAATTTTCCTTACTTTAGCCTAAAAACTAAACTAACCAATACATTATGGCCCAATACAACCTGAAAATCAACGGCCAAACCTATCAAGCCGACGTTGAACCCGACACGCCGTTGCTGTGGGTTTTGCGCGACAACCTTGGCTTGGTCGGCACCAAGTACGGCTGCGGCATCGCGCAGTGCGGTGCCTGCACCGTCCACGTCAACGACGCCGCCACGCGCTCCTGTGTGTTGCCCGTTTCAGCGGTCAACGATTCAAAAATCACAACCATCGAAGGATTGTCCGAGAAGGGCGACCACCCCATGCAGCAGGCCTGGAACGAGGTCGATGTGCCGCAGTGCGGCTACTGCCAGACCGGCCAGATCATGACCGCCGCCGCGCTTCTGAAGCGCAATGCCAAGCCCAGCGACAAGCAAATCGAAAACGCTATGAACGGCAATATCTGCCGCTGCGGTACCTACCACCGCATCCGCGAAGCCGTAAAACTTGCTTCCACTAAAACCAACTAAGCCATGTCCAACCTGACCAATACCAACCGACGCGATTTCATGAAGCTGGCGGCCACGGCGGGCGGCGGCGTGCTGCTCGGTTTCCACTGGCGCAACGCCGACGCCAAACCCGCCGTCCTCGACGCGGCGGCCGAAGCCACGGCTCCGAGCCACGAATTCAACAGCTACCTGGCCATTGCGCCCGATGGCAAAATCACCATTTTCTCGCCTAATCCCGAAGTGGGGCAGGGCATCAAAACCGCCTTTCCGATCGTCGTCGCCGAAGAACTCGACGTGGACTGGGAACAGGTTCACGTCGCCCAAGCTCCGCTGGACACCGGAAAATTCCAGCGGCAGGTCGCGGGCGGTAGCGGCTCTATTCCGCACTCCTGGAAGCGGCTGCGGCAAGCCGGGGCCACGGCGCGGCAACTCTTCATCAATACCGCCGCCCAACGCTGGGGCGTATCGCCCGAGCAATGTACGACGGCGAGCGGCGCGGTACTTTTGAAAGGCTCCAAGAAAAAACTGACCTACGGCGAACTGGCCGCCGACGCCGCCAAACTACCCACGCCCACCGACGTGCCGCTGAAAGATCCCAAGGATTTCAAGCTCATTGGCACTTCCATCCGCAACGTGGACAACCAGGGCATCATCACGGGCAAACCGCTGTTCGGGCTGGACTTTTACCGCGACGGAATGCTGTTTGCCGTGGTCGAGCGCCCGAAGGCATTTGGCATGAAACTCAAATCGGTGAATTCCGCCGCCGCCAAGGCCATGCCCGGCATCGTGGACGTGGTGACGTTCGACAATAACGTGGCCGTGGTCGGCAAGTCGACCTGGCAGGTGATGAAGGCCCGCAAGGCGTTGAAAATCGACTACGAGAAGGAAGCCACCTTGGAAAGTACCAGCGACCACGAGCGTATTTTTGACGAACTACTCAACTCGGACAAGACCGAAGTTCGCCGGAAGGAAGGCGACGCGGACAAAGCCTTCAAGGGCGCGGCCAAGGTCGTCAAGAGCGAGTACCAATGTCCCTTCCTGTCGCACGCGCCGCTGGAACCGATGAACTTCTTCGCCCATGTCCGTCCCGACGGGGCCGAACTCATCGGCCCGACCCAGACGCCGGAACGCGCGCAGGGCGAAGCCGCCAAGTACCTGGGTATTCCCAAAGAAAAGATTACGGTAGAAATGACCCGCATGGGTGGCGGCTTCGGTCGCCGCCTGGCCGCTGACTTCGTGATGGAAGCCGTAAAAATTTCGGCCCTGACCAAGGCGCCGATCAAACTGATTTGGAGCCGTGAGGACGACATGACGGGCGGCGACTACCGTCCGGCGGTGAAGTACCGCTTCGAAGCCGCCCTCGACGCCCAGAGCAACATGATCGGCTACAAGCTGCGCGGTGCGGGCATCAACGCCGGCAACCCGACGCGGGAAAACAACTTCCCAGCGGGCGCAGTAGATAACTTACTGATCGACTCTGCCGAACACAAATCGGCCATCACGACCGGGCCATGGCGCGCCCCGATCACCAACTTCCTGGCCTACGCCGAGCAGTCGTTCCTGGACGAAGTAGCGACCGCCGCCGGAAAAGACCCGATTCAGTTCCGGCTGGAACTGCTGGAAAAGGCCAAGAAAAATCCGGCGGGAGACGTGCGCTACGACGTGGACCGCATGATCGCCGTGACCAAACTCGCCGCCGAAAAATCGAACTGGGGTAAGGACAAGTCCAAAAATCAGGGTTTCAGTCTGTACTACTCGCACCTATCGTACGTCGCGCAAGTCGGCGAGGTGGAAATGAAGGCGGGTAAGCCGGAACTGACCAAAATCATCGCCGCCGTGGACTGCGGCATCGTCATCAACCAAAGCGGTGCCCGGCAACAAGTCATGGGCGGCGTGGTGGACGGCATCGGCCACGCCATGTACAGCCAACTGACCTTCACCGACGGCGTCCCCGACCAAAGCAACTTCAACAAGTACCGCCTCATCCGAATGCAGGAAATTCCCGAAGTGGAAGTGAATTTCGTGGACAATGGCATCGACCCTACCGGCCTCGGCGAACCCGCCCTGCCCCCCACGGGTGGCGCGGTGGCGAATGCGTTCTTTAAGGCGACGGGGAAAAGGTTGTATCGGCAGCCGTTTGTGGAGGAGTGGAATGGGAAGGTGGAGAGTTGATGGTTTGTATTTTTTGGTAAAGGCTTGGTCGGGTTGACCGGGCTTTTGCCTTAATGTATTTAGGTTGCTGATGACCGCCCGGAGGGCTATGGGATAGTTGTCGCTCGGCGGAGCCGAGCGACTGCGGGGAAATCCGGGGTATAGCCGCAAAATGCACGACCGCATCGAATTTCGGGAAGCCAGTACCGGCTTCCAGCTCGTCCAGCCCAGCGTAGGAGCTCATGGCGTTGAACATTTGCCCCGAATCCGTAATATCCGCAATCAGATTGTCCACGCCCGGATGGTCCAACGGCTTCAGATCCACATTCATCACGCGATGCCCCCGATCGAGGAGGTATGGGACGACGTGCTTGCCCGCTTTTCCCGACCCTCCGGTAAAAAATATTCGTTTTTGGGTCACTGTATTTTCTATCTTTTGCTGATTTTATTGCGCGAAATCGACCGCTGTCGATCGCTTTTGAAGCGGTGCATTTCTTCGCTCGATTTGAGGGCGTGCTTGGTGCTGCGGCCCTGCACCCGCGCCCGCCAACGCCGCCACGAAGCGGGCTTCAACGAACGGCGCATCAAAACGATGACCTCCGGTTCCGCGAGGCCAAACTGCGCCTCGATGGCGTCGAAGGGCGTACGGTCTTCCCAGGCCATTTCGATGATGCGATCCGTGTCGCGGGGCGATAGTGGGTTGGTTTCTTCTTTTTCTTTCATTCTGTATTAAACAGCGTAGGGGAAATGCTGTTTAAAAATTACCGGCTAACACTAATTTAAACCCAATGTTAGCAGCGGCCAAATTTCCGGGCGGCGTTGCTATTTCAAAAAACGCTTCGCATCTTTGCAGGATGACCACCTCAACCAGCACATCTTGTCCCAACTCGTTTTTCTGTTACCCGAAAGGTGACGAGTGGGCTTTGTTTGGCTGTTAGAGAGTCGATAAAGAAATTTTTAAACCGCTTGTTGCCGACCGAGGTAGCAAGCGGTTTTTTTTGTCCGTCTGGTATGCACAATGGATGTGTGCTTGTCTGCAAAACAAGTGTAGTCAGTTCGATTCTGACACCAGACTCTATGCTAACACCGATCTAAAATCGGGGTTAGCGGGGATTTACGGATTAGCGCGAAGTATTTCGGTCAGGTGAAAGAGCCCGGGCTTCGATAAATATCCGCTTGATGTCAGGGAAGGCCTGCCGGATATTTGTCTCGAGCAGTACCACGGCTTGTTCTACCTCGATGGCCGTAAGTTCGGGTTTGAAGTTCACGTCTAAGGCCAAAAACACCTCATTGGGGCCAAAATGCATTGTCAGTGGGGGTCTGACACTCTGAATGCCTGGCTCATCTTCAATAATTTTTTCGAGCCCTGCCACCACGATGGGATCTGCCCCCTCCCCAATCAGCAGCCCCTTGCTTTCGTAAGCCAAAAAGGCCGCAGTAGCTGATAGGATCAACCCGATCACGAGTGAGGCTACGCCATCCAGGTAGGGGTTGTCGAGCTGATGCCCCAGAAAAACCCCCAGCGCCGCTACCAACAGCCCCAGCAAGGCCGCCGTGTCTTCAAAAATCACCGCAAAATTACCCGGATCCTTACTGGCTTTCAACGCCTTGATAAAGCTTCGTCCGTGTCGGGTGGTATTGAATTGCTTCATAGCCAGATATAGCGCCACCCCTTCAAAACAGGCCGCCATCCCCAATACCACATAATTCCAGGTAGGGTCAGACAAGGGCTTAGGGTGGCGTATGTGGGCGATTCCCTCGTAGAAGGACATACCGCCACCGATGGCAAAAATCAGGACAGCCACAATGAGCGACCAGAAATATAACTCCTTGCCGTGCCCAAAGGGATGTCGCTCATCCGGTGCCCTTTGGCTCCTCCGAATACCCAATAACAGCAGCAGCCCATTGCCCGTATCTACCACGGAGTGAATGCCCTCAGAAATCATGGCCGAACTACCCGTAAATGCCGCCGCTGTGAACTTGGAGATGGCAATGGCCAGATTGGCCCCAATGGCGGCGTAGATTGCAGTTTTGGACGATTGGGCATTGGCCATAGGGTAAGCTTAGGGTTAAAAATTGTTTGCCGACTTTCCAAAAAAACCATTCTCTCCGCAATTTCAGGGATGAGTGGGGCACAAGTAGCGAAAAAGGAGTAAAACGTGACCCACTTGATAGCTCTCTACTGGCTCTGCTCTGTGCTCGGGGCGGTCGGCGGCTTTCGTTGCAAACGCGTGGTGATGTGATACCGATAGAAATCGGGGTTAGCGGGGATCTATCAATCCTTTTTCATCACTTTTATATAATGGCCTATTGTAGTAATTTTTGTGTTGCCTTTGTTTAAATCTTTCTTAGGTAAGAAGAATTTTGGTGTCGTATTTTCAGCTCTTGTTAGTCCATTTTGGTTATATCTGATGATTTTTATTTTCATGATTTTAAGGCTTGCTTAATTTTAGAAAATACATTTGAATTAGTCAAATTATTATGACAGTGAGTATTATTGCGTCGAGTTTTTAATGTTAAATTATTTGTTTTTGTAGAAATAATATTCAAGCTTAGCGGTTTTGTAAAGTCTAATTCTACTTTGTGAGTAAATGTATCATCATTTCTTTCCCAAGAATAAGATGTAGGCATTTCTAAAAATCTCCAATCTAAATTTTCATCCATGCTACTTAGTTCATTTATCAATTCTAATATTGTTCTATGTCTGTCGTGTACATCAACACTTAAAGCCTTATTAATAATTCTTTGCAGCTTCAAAGGCACATGATACAAATAGCTATTTCTATCAGGAAAATCGCCAGCCTTTACTGCATCTATGTACTGATTTTGACTCGTGAATTTATTTAATTGTTTATTGAAATGATCCTCACCATTAAGAATCCTATATATTGTCAATCCTGACAAATAGATATCAAAATGAATGGTCTTATTAGTACTAGAAAAAGTTTCAGGAGGAACCTGTTTTAAATAAATTTGTCCAGGATCTGCAAATCCAAACGCATTCATCGCCTTAGTTAAACCAAAGTCGGATAAATGAGCTTCATCGCTATCGGAAATTAAAATATTGTCAGGTTTTACATCAAAATGTATCAATCCTTTAGAGTGAATATGGTGCAAACCAGATAAGAACTGAATTGAATAACGAATTACTTCCCTAATTGTTAGATTTTTCGACGTAATTAATTTTTTAAGAGATCCATTTTTGTAGTATGGCATTGCAATATATATGAAGTCTGCATCAGAACATCCATAGTTTATTCCAACAACATTACTATGAGAAGAAACATATAATCTTTTGGCCTCCTCGTAATACTCATTCGGATTTACAATCTTACTTTTTTCAATTTTTTTGATAACAATTTCTCCATCGAGTTGTTTATCATGAGCTAGAAATACTTGGGAATTTTTCCCTTCTTGTCCTATATCCCTAACTGTCTCAAAATTCAATTCTGTTGTGTGTAACCCCAATGGCATAATATTATATATTTATAGCACTTATTGCAGACATTAAACTTTCTCTTTGTTCTAATATATATGTATCCCAGTTGTCTATTTCTAGAAAATTTTTTACCCCATTTGAAAATGGTTTAAAGTTCTCTCTATCTATTCCGAGATTTTTACTGATACTCGAAATTTGCCCTACATAGTATTTACTGATTGTAGAACTTGCAAATAATTCTTGAATGACACCTTCGATATATATTCTTGGAATACTAGGTGATCTGGCGCTGGATTCTGTTATCCTGATACATGCATTACTAATTTTAAATTGATTAATTATATCGCATAATGTGTTTCTAATAAATTTTAGTTGTTCTGGAATACTCAATGCCTTAGGGTTATTTATTTTATCAACTATCTCGATTAAAAGCTCTTCATTTTCATATGAGACAATTGAATAGAATATTGTAGACGGACTTACTCTAATTCCTATTGATCTGCGCATAATTTTATCTTTTTATACCTAGTTTCTTACAAAGTAGTTCAAATAAGATTTGCCCGCTAACCCTTATCTGTGATCGGGGTTGCATCGCCTTCCGCTTGTGAAGGCAGCGGCCGACCGTGCTAATGACCGCAAAAGTAAAACCAACAACTCTGTTATTTGTAGCGGTCGACCAATAGTTAAAAGCCACTTCTGCAACACATCTACCAGAAGGCGCTTTTTTATCTCAATACTTAGCCGCCATCCCCTTCCCCGGCGTGGCTTCCAAGATAAACGCCCGGATATCGTCATTGGCCTGCACGAGGTCTTCCTGGCGGAGGTACATCATGTGGCCGCTGCGGTAGCCCTTCCAGTCCATACGGGATTTGAGTTGGCCGCTGGGGTCCATTTGCCAGAGGTTGGCCTGGGCGTTGAAGTAGTCACAGGCCCCGTCGTAGTAGCCCGATTGGACCAGCAGGTGTAGGTAGGGGTTTTGGGCCATCGCCTGGCGGAGGTTTTCCCCAGTGTTGTCAGCGTTGTCGCCCGTGCGGCTCCACGGATAGACGGGGCCGAACATATAGTACTTCAAGTCCGTCTTGTAGCCCAGCACCTCGCGGAAGTAGTAGTTGATCGGCGGCGTGAAGGAGTGCAGCCACGAAGTCAGTTCGGGCGAGTAGTCGGGGCGCTCGCCCGCGTCCTGCGCGTCGATGCCGAGGTAACGCGAATCGAGTCGCCCGATGGTGCGGCCCTGCTCGCGGAGGAGTTCCTTCCAGAAGAAGTTGACCGGGATTTGCAGGTTGTGTTCCAGCACCACCTTTTCGGACAGTCCCGAGTAGCGGGCGATGCGGGCGGCCATCGTTTTGCGTTTGGCGGGGTCGAGGTAGCCGCCCATCACCAGCGCGGGCAGAAGTTCGTTGGTCGTGAAATTCTCCACTTCGGGCAGCATCTGCGTGAGGTCTTTCTGCTGCAAGTCGGCGGGTAGTTTTTTGTGAAACCAGGCCGTGGCGGCGTAGTAGGGCAGCATATTGGCCGCGCCCAGCGGCCCTTCGCGGTCGAGGCCGAGGTTGGTCGGCGACACCAGAATGACGCCGTTGAGGTACATCCAGTTAGCGTTTTGCAGTTCCAGCGCCAGGCCCGACACGCGGTTGGTGCCGTAGCTCTCGCCGATCAGGTACTTGGGCGACCGCCAGCGGTCGTGGCGGCTCACGAAGGTGTTGAGCCAGTCGGCCAGGTACTTGATGTCCGCGTTCACGCCGAAAAACTTGGCCTTGGCCTGCGGCGTTTCCTGGCCCGCCATGCGCGAGTAGCCCGTGTTGACGGGGTCGATGAAAACGATGTCGGCCACGTCCAGAATCGAGTTCGGATTGTCCTTGATCGTGTAGGGTTGCAGCGGGTAGCCCTCGGCGTCCACGTTGAGCAGCTTTGGGCCGGTGTAGGCCAGGTGCATCCAGACCGACGCCGTCCCCGGTCCGCCGTTGAACGAGATCACCAGCGGACGGTTCACCCGGTCTTTCACATCGGTGCGCTCGTAGTAGGTGTAGAACACCCCCGCGATGACCTTGCCCGCCTCGTCCCACACGGGCTGCGTCCCGACTTGCGCCGTGTAGGGTACTTTCTGGCCCTTGATGGTTACGGTATGAGACGACGTAATCGTCGAGTCCATGTCCAGTTTCAGGACGTTGGGCGCGGCGGTGACGGTGAGGTTGGATTTCATCGTCGCCGTGGGTTTTTGGGCGAGGATGGGGGCTTGAGTCAGGCTCAGGAGGACGAGGAGCAGTGCGATGTGTCGGAGGAGGGTATGTTTTTGCATGATAGTTTTGATTAAGGCGTTATTTCATAATAAATTCAATGGCGCGTTCCAGCAGTTCATCCTTACCATTCTTTATACCTTCTGTCGTGGGTTTCACTTCGATATCCGGCACTATCCCAACGCGCTGGGTTTCGGTGCCATCGGGATAGTACACGCCTAGACCAGAGATCATGGTTCTCAGTCCGCCGGGTAAAGAGAAGTTGGAAGCGTTACCATCAGCCCCTGCGGTGGTACTACCCATGATGGTCGTATTGTCTCCGGCCCGAAAAGCCATCGCCGTATATTCTGCCTGACTTTGCGTTTGTTCGTTTACCAAGACTACCAGTTTTCCCCGAAAGGTTTCTGCGGGATTCTGTTTGGGGATATTAATTGGTGGAGAGAGGTTGAATTCACCGGGATTATCAACATTGCCGCCAGTGAACTTTACAAATGGGGTTTCCTTGGAAATGAAGTAGCTACCCAAAGAGAAGGGAACAAAAGTCGAGGGGTAGTTGCGGATGTCTATAATAATCCCCTTTGTGTTGTTCAGAGAATCTTTGATAATGGGAATGTCCTGCGCTTTGATCGTTTTCAGCGTAACGTAGCCAATGTTATTTTCCAGAATCTTATAGCTCTGCGGATCATATGATTTTGCATACCATTCCTTCATTTTCAATTTATCGACAGGATATAAGGTTAAATTTCTTTCGAAATTCTTATTCCCAGATTGGTATTTAACATTTACCGCATTTTGCTTTGAACGCAATATCTGCATACTGACATCCCTCAACCTGGCAGCTTGATTGGAGGCAGGGTAATACGTACTAAGACTGTCGATCAGATTCTCTACGGATACTCCGTCGATATGGGTTATCACATCGCCAATCGAAAGTCCTGTTTCGCTTTTCAAATCATCATTATAATAATCGACCACGACCAGTTTATCCTCAACGAATTGCAGGGAAAATGGCGGATAAAACGCTCCTCTTAAATCGTTGATGGCATTGCCACCGCCCCATAGGTTGGCGTGGCTATCCTTTACTTCTCCAATGATTTGAAGCGCGGCCAGTTCGTACTCCAATTCGGCTTTGGCGTCGATGAACTTAGGGATGTACTCTCTCAACACATTCTTCCAATCCTTATCCGTCAGTTGTTTGTAGGGGAAAAAGTACTGGATCACATTCCAGTATCGGTAGAGCGATAACAACCGAAAACCAGCGTCGGGATAAGGCATATTTTCGTACGGCTTTTCGTTCAGGAATTGTGGATTGCCCACACCAGCCGTGCTTATGTAGTAATGCCCACCTTGGTTCCTGTTGTTGTAAATGTGCCGCAAAACGTCCTGCAAGTTAGGATCGAGCTGACTATTGCCTATCCAGGAAAGGTCGGGTTTCAACACCGCATCTTCCGGAGTCTCCTGACACTTTTCACATAAGGACACTTTACCAAAACCATTAATCCAGCTCAAAATCACTTGGTCTCTGTTTTGATTGTTTTTCGTTTTCAGGTACTCGGGAAGTACTCGAAAGAGTTCGTAATCAATATTGTAGTTCCCGGCACCGACTTCAGGATGGTAATATTTAAGGAAGCCCCAGACTTTACCCAGCAATTCCAGGTTACCGATGCTTTTAGTGTCGAGTTCAATGCTCGTTATTTTTGAGCCTGCATCGAATTCACGATCCAGATCAGCCTGGACCTTCGGCTTCTCTACTTCTTTTAAAGTCTGAACGTCTTGCCCGTCGATGGACAGCACAAAATCGTCGAACCAGGCTTTGCCTTTGCCCACCAGGATACCCGCCACAAAAATATTTTCCGCGTTTGCGGGATAAGGAAAGGTTATGCTGTATTTTTTCCAATCGTTCGTGCCCGTTATCGCCTGACTCTGCATATTGTCAAAGGCCAGCACCTTGGTGCTGCTGTCGATTCGCATCAGCAATCCGGCATAGCCATTTTCCACCTCCTGGGTTTTCATATAGCCTTCCAGGGTAATACTCTTTCCGGTGTAGTTGGCCGGAATTATGTAAGCCACACTCCCGAACGAAGCGCCCTTCTGGTCAGACGAAATGCTGGCTGCGTACTTTCCCGAGTGAGCGATGGTGGAATCAAAATCAACTCCGTAGTTCCCCCATATCATCCAGCCACCTTGGCCTATATTTTTGTCCGGAGCGAACTTTTCAAAATTCAGGTTGAATTTGTCGGTACTCTGGGCGTAGCAATTCACGCTCAGGAAAATAATAATAACACAAATTAAATTTTTCATTTTCGTTATTGTGTAGCAAATTTCTTACTCAATCTTTATTTTGTTTTCAATTTTACCAATCATTTCCTGAACTGGGCCAAAAAGAGAGAAAACCCTCTCTTCGTCAAAATCAACAACGTCTCCGTAGTCACCCTTCAATCGGCTATCAAAAAGGACAGAAAGCAGCGTACCATATTTCTTTTCAAACAACCCATTCTTTACAAAATGATGAGAAAAGCTATTTATAATTGCTTTGTGCGATTTTGCCTGTATGTCGTTATCCAGAAGTAAAGCACTAACTGCATAAAACAGCGCGTAATACAATCGGTTGACCGCCGAATTCCATTGTTCATGATCTGCCAATAGTTTAGCAGCATCCAAGGTTTTACGGGCCGACTCCAATCTGTAAAGTACGTAGCTTTGCTTTTGCTCCTCAGTCATAAGCGAATACCTTCAAGGGCAATACTCTCGTAAAGTGGCGAAATCTGGTGTTTTGCTATCCAATCCTTTTTTGGATAAAAGAAAATTGAAAAATGTTCCCCTCTTTCTAATTCCAAGTCATAAATAGGCTCTCGGAATTGCATTTCCTTTTCCAGATTGACTTTATAATCAGTAAGCACCAGTATATCCCAATCGGAGTCCTGGCGCTCGTCCCCACGCGCGCGGGAGCCAAAGAGAATTACTTCTGCCTGATCGTCCACTCGACTGATGGCTTGGCGGATTAGGTTGGTTATTTTTTTGGTGGTTGAATTCATAGGTTCAGTCCTATTTCACTTTCAATTACTTTTATCATTTCACGAACTGGTTCGATGTAAGAACGAACCGTTTCCTCCTCGAAGACAGCCTTTTCTTCATAATCTCCTTCTTGACGGTTATCGAACAGTTCATACAGCAACTTGACGTACTTTTTGTCTATCAGACCTGTTTTTACAAAATGCTGAGAAAACTGCCCCATCGTGGCTGCGTGAGTTTTGGTTTGGATGTTGTTAAACACAAGTAATGCTTTGACTGCGTAGAAAGCCGCATAGTAGAGTCGGCTCGTTGCGGTACTCAGAAAACCGCCATCCGCTGAATGAGCAGCAGAATTCACTGCCTCGTAAGCAGCTTCAATCCTGTGCAGCACATACTGCTTTTTATCCTCCTCATTCATAGCAAAATACCCTCTTGTTTAACGCTTTCATAAAATGGAGTAATTCTTTGTCTTGTTTTCCATTCATTTTTTGAGCGTACGAATACAGAAAACTGTTCGCCTAGTTCAAGCGCCAGTTCATACAAAGGATATCGAAAGGCTCGCATTCTGTTTAAATCCAATGGATAATCAGTGAGTATCAGAATGTCCCAGTCGGAATCCACTCTTTCGTCACCACGGGCGCGAGAGCCGTAGAGAATTACTTCCGCCTTATCGTCCACTTGGTTGACAGCTTGGCGGATGAGTTTGATGGTTTTTTTTGTGGTTGGCTTCATGGCAACAGAAAATAAAGTAGAATTATTTATGGTGTTTTAAAAACCAATCGTATATATCTTTTTTCTCATACAAATACTGAATTCCATGCCCTTCGTTTTCCAGTTTTGTAAATTTTACATTTCCATTACACTCATCCAATCGCTTAACTAATTTTTCTGTTTCATCGATGGGAATAATATTATCCGAAGTCCCGTGAAAAGTCCAAACGGGTACGTCTTTAATTTGGCATATCAAGGTCGAGTCATCACATCCACCACATAGGGGAGCAATAGCAGCAAATCTATCAGGGTGGGCAACGGCAGTTTGCCAAGTACCGTAACCACCCATGCTTATACCTGTTAAATAGATGCGGTTCGTGTCTATTCTGTACTTATTTACGAGTTCCAAATAGAGCGGGTCAAACCAATTGTCGGTAGACCAGTACTTACCATCGGGACACTGTGGTGAAACTATCAAGAACTCAAAGCCCTGACCTTCGTTTACTAATTTTGGAGGTCCATAAGCTTTGAGTTTATTGAGGTCATTTCCCGTTTGAGAACCACCATGAAGGTAAATGACTAAGGGGTATTTTTTCTCCGATGTACTATATTTTTTAGGGAGATAAATCAAGTATTCATATTTCACTTGAACCTTTTCCTCACTTTGAGAGAAGACTGGTAGGCCGAATACAATCAGTAGAAAAAGGAAAGCGGAACGCATGGGCACATGAGTGTAGATAGTAAAACAAAGAACTGATACACCTACTAATACTTCGCCGCCTCCCCCTTCTTCGGCAGCGTCCTTAAAATAAACTGCCGAATGTCCTCATTCGACGTTACGACGTCGTCGTCGCGGAGGTACATCATGTGGCCGCTGCGGTAGCCTTTCCAGTCGAGGCGGTCGCGCATTTTGCCGCTGGGGTCGAGGTGCCACATATCGTACTTGGCGTTGAAATAGTCGCAGGCCCCGTCGTAGTAGCCCGATTGCACCAGCACGTTCAGGTAGGGGTTCTGGGCCATGGCCTGGCGGAGGTTTTCGCCTGTTTGGTCGGTGTCGGTGCCTTCGCGGCTCCACGGGCGGGTTTGTCCGGCGATGAAGTACTTGAGGTCGGTTTTGTAGTTCAGCACCTCGCGCAGGTAGTAGTTGATGGCGGGCGTAAACGAGTGCTGCCAGGAGGTGTATTCCGGCGAGTAGTCGGGCCGCTCCCCGGCCCCCGCGCGGTCGATGCCGAGGTAGCGCGAGTCGAGTCGCCCGACGGTGTAGCCCTGGTCGCGGAGGAGTTCTTTCCAGAAAAAAGCCGTGGGTACCATCAGGTTGTGTTCCAGCACTACTTTTTCCGAAAGCCCCGAGTAGCGGGCCACGCGGGCGGCGAGTTGCTTGCGGGCGGCGGGGTCGAGGTAGCCGCCCTTGGCCAGGGCCGGGATGAGTTCGTTAATGGTGAAGTTTTCCACTTCGGGCAGCATTTCTACGAGGTCTTTTTGCTGCAGATCGGGCGGCAGGACTTTGTGGTGCCAGGCCGTGGCGGCGTAGTAGGGCAGGTAGCTGGCGGCATCCACCACGGTGCCGCGCGGGATGCCGAGGTCGGTGGGCGAGACCAGCACCACGCCGTTGAGGTACATCCACTGGGCATTTTGCAGTTCCAGCGCCAGGCCCGACACGCGGTTGGTGCCGTAGCTCTCGCCCACGAGGTACTTGGGCGACGACCAGCGGTTTTTGCGGCCCACGAAGGTATTGAGCCACCCGGCCAGGTACTTGATGTCGGCGTTGACGCCGAAAAATTGCTTCTTATCTATAGTATCGGACAGCATCCGCGAAAAACCCGTGTTGACGGGTTCGACGTACACGATGTCGGCCACGTCCAGAATTGAATTGGGGTTGTCCTGAATGCCGTAGGGCTGCACAGGGTAGCCCTCGCTGTCGATCAGGACGCGCTTCGGGCCGGTGTAGCCGAGGTGCATCCAGCACGAAGCTGCCCCCGGTCCGCCGTTGAACGACACCACCAAAGGCCGCGTCGTGCGGTCGCTGACATCGGAACGCTCGTAATAAACGTAGAACAGACTGGCGATGGGCTGGCCGTCGGCGTCCCACACGGGCTGCGTTCCGGCGGTGGCGGTGTAGGGCACGCGCTTGCCCTTGATGGTGACTGCGTCCTTGGTTTCGACGCTGGCGTCGGGGATGGGGGCGCGGGATTGGGCTTTTGTTGAGGAGGAGAGGAGGAAGAGGGAAAGTGTTGCCGGGAACCAGTAGCGTAGTAGGTGTTTTTTCATGTCCTTAATATAATAGGTAAAGGGAAGCCAGTACAGGAGGTGATTGTTGGGGCTCTAAAATTTTTTTCAAGGTAGAAATTTGACCGTGAAATCGCAACGTGTGACGGAGTAATTAAAGGAATTTGGTGCGGGCAACCTCGTAGTACCCAACAGGATTGGAGGTGGTCAGTGGGTGAGGAGTGTGTTCAACTTTGGATCGAGGCCAGGGCGAGGAGGAAGGCAAACTTATCAGATATGTGAGTATAAAGCGCGCAACTTTTGACTTTATGAGATTCCGGGCAAATCAGAATCCCAGTATAGAGGCACTTCCAAATAAAATTTGTTTTTGTTCAGGCAACACTCTATTTTTCCGCTCCCGTTTGTTTAAAAACTTCCTCAAACTAAAAGAGTAAGTCAGAAATAGTGCAAAACACTCGTCCGTTTAAAAGTAGATAAAAATGGAATTTCCAGCAGCTAGACAAGAAAAACTGTAATTATTGCTTTGTCTCGATATTGGTAAAGTTCTATTTCAGGCGAAGGATTTTAACAAATTTTTAAAAAAACTGAATATCGTCTTGTGGAATATTAAAAGGAAAACCCATACTTTTGCCTTGTCCATTGTTTCACCCTTAAATCGAAAGATTGTTTTACCAAACACCCCTTATTCAAAATTTTTTATCTAATTAGTAACCAAAACCTCAATTAACTCTTTAAAAACAAGTCTAATGGAAAAGAAAGCTACGACCCCGGCACCTAAAGTTGCCGCAGCACCCAAAGCGAAAGGAAAAGGAGGAGGATTGAACCCAGCCTGGGTCATCCCGGTATTGTTCGCCGTTGCACTGGCGATTTACATGTTCGTGCTGGGCGCCCCCGAACACTTCATCGATGGTGACCACGAAAAAGGACCCATGCCCGGCGACTACTACGGTATCGTATATAAGGGAGGTCCCATCGTTCCTATTTTGATGACTTGCTTTCTGATCGTATTGGTCTATACAATCGAGCGCATGATTACGCTGGGCAAAGCCAGCGGAACCTCTGACGTAAATGCTTTCGTACGCAAAGTACGGGGTCTGCTGGACCGCAACCAGGTCGATGAGGCCATCCGTGAGTGTGACAAGCAGAAAGGCTCAGTCGGTAATGTAATCCGCACGGGTCTGGAAAAGTACAAAGTACTGACCACCGACACCATCATGGACAAGGAGCAGAAAATGGCTGCCCTCTCGAAAGAGATCGAGGAAGCTACGACGCTCGAAATGCCCATGCTGCAAAAGAACCTGACGATCATCGCCACGCTGGCCTCTGCCTCTACGCTGATCGCCCTGCTTGGAACGGTAATCGGAATGATCAAGGCATTCGCTGCCCTGGGAGCTTCCGGTTCTCCTGACTCGGCTGCATTGGCAACGGGTATCTCCGAGGCCCTGATTAACACGGGTCTGGGTATCGGTACTGCGGCCATCGCGACGATCTCCTATGCTTATCTGAACAGTAAGGTAGATGATCTGACGTACAGCATCGACGAAATCAGCATGAGCATCCAGCAGAATTTTGCTGCCCACTATTGATTTGATTTTCAGGCGGTTCTTGGTTGAACCGCCTGATTATTTTGAAATTTATCAAAATAATCGATAGTATTGTTTCGTTAATATTAAAAAAACTTATACATTGCCATGGCAAAAGTAAGACCAAAGAAGCATCCGCCTACCACGGACATGACGGCGATGACGGACGTAGCTTTCCTACTGCTCACGTTCTTCATCATGACCGCCACGTTCAAGTCGCAGGAGGCTGCCGAGATTGACACACCATCGTCCATCTCCGCCATCAAAGTGCCCGATGATAATATCCTAATGATAAGCATCGGCAACGAAGGCGAAGTGTTTTTCGGTGTCGACGCGCAACCCGACCGCATCAGGATGTTGGAGAATATCGCTGAGAACAAGGGTTTGAGTTTCACAGACGCGCAGAAGCAGAAATTTTCCAATCAGGCAAGTTTCGGATTCCCGCTAGCGCAGTTGAAAGGATGGCTTGATTTGCCCGGTCCCGAAATGGGAACGGTGAAGCAGCCGGGTATTCCGACGGATTCGACCGGGGTGAGTGAACTGGCCGACTGGGTGTATGCCGCTCGGAAAGCTAACTCTCAACTTCGAATTGCGATTAAGGGAGATAATTCAGCCAAGTTTCCTACGTTTAAAAACGTGCTGGCGAATCTTCAGTCGCAAAATATCAACCGGTTCAATCTGGTTACCGACTCAGAGGCTCCGCCTGCGGGTTGGTCTCCCGATGGCGAATAATCATTTGTATTTACCCCTAAACATCAAGTAAGATGGCAGAAATAGTAGAATCAGGTGGTAAAGCCAAAGGTGATGGCAAAGTAAGGGCCAAAAAAATGTCCACCCGTGTCGACATGACACCGATGGTAGACTTGGGTTTCCTGCTCATTACCTTTTTTATGCTGGCCACAACGCTGAGCAAGCCAACCTCCATGACACTGACCGTTCCTGATAAGCAGGAAGATCAAGAGATTCAGGAAACCGAGCCTTTGAAAGCGTCGAAAGTGCTAACCGTGTTCCTGGGACGCAACGACGACGTGTTTTTGCTGGACGGGATTGCTTCAAACGACGATAAGGCACCGGATGAGCTTCAGAAAGTCAGTTTCGGACCTGAACTCCGCACCGCGATCTTCAAGGCGCAAAAGCGGGTCAATTCCGCATTCGAGAAAGACGAGGAAGGCAACCTGCCCTTCGTGGTGGTTATCAAGCCGACAGTCGTATCCACTTACAAGAACGTGGTAGACATTCTCGACGAGATGGCCATTACGCGAACCAAACGGTATGCTATGGTGGACTTCCTCTCGGATTCGGAGATAGAACTTTTGGGTGACCGGGTTAAGCCGGAGCCAGGAGACGAATAATTTAATTTTTCAATTTATTAATTTAAAACAGAACGCCATGGCAGAATTAAGCCCGAACGCGACCCTCGACGATATAGTGTTCGAGAACCGCAACAAGGCGTACGGTGCGTATCCTTTACGCCAGGAGTATCGCGGGGTGGTTAACCGCTCTACGCTGATTGGTGCCGTCATTTTTATTTTGGCAATGCTTGCCCCGATGCTGGCTGATAAGTTCCTGAGCGAAGACGCAGCGGAAGAAGTAATGGTGAATGTGGATTTGATGAATCTTCCACCGCCGCCCATCGACCCCGCTGAGCCGCCACCGCCGCCACCGCCACCCGTCGAGCAACCCAAGGTTGAAACTGTAAAGTTTCTGCCACCGGAAGTAAAGAAGGATGAAGAAGTACCCATCGAGACTCCGCCTCCCACCGTCGAGAAGTTGGAAGTTGCCGTTGCGGCTTCCAAAACTCAGGAAGGTGACCTCAATGCTCAGGAGATCATTATTGCCCCCGAGCAAGTTGCCGCGCCAAGCAAAGGTACTGTTGTTGAAGCTAAGGTAGAAGAGCAGATCTTTACTGTGGTGGAACAGCAACCCGAGTTTCCGGGTGGAATCCAGGAGATGTACAAGTTTCTTGGCAAAAACATAAAGTACCCGGCAGCGGCCTCACGGGCCAACGTATCGGGCAAGGTGTTCCTTACTTTCGTGGTAAATACCGACGGAAGTATACAGGATGTAGCCGTACTGAAAGGACTAGGCTTTGGCTGTGATGAGGAAGCCATGCGGGTAGTGAAAACCATGCCCAAGTGGAAGCCAGGCAAGCAGTCGGGACGTCCGGTACGTGTGAAGTACAACCTACCCATTAGTTTCCAACTCGAGTAAGACAACGCATGAAAAGAAGACCATTGCATCAGGAGCTACCTTTTTACACCTCGATGTTCATGGCTCTGGTTTACGTAGGAGGAGGCATCTATCTGATTGCCTCCTCCTTGTCTTTTAGCTTCTTGCCAGCGGGTAGCGTATATCGCTATATTTTTGCGGTGGCTCTGATTGCCTACGGGATTTACCGAGGTTACCGGGCCAGGGAATTCAGACGTAACTAAGTCGATGACTGTGAGAAAAAAGGAATTGTGGGGAATGGCGCTGGTAATCGTCGGCGGAATGATCTGGTACGGATGTACGTCCAATAACCTGGATAACCCCCGGAGGGGAGAAATCAACGTCAGTGCTGATGAGTCCTTTCGCCCGCTCGTCAACTCTTTGACGCAGGCCTACGAGGGCATCTATCCCGATGCGCATTTCAACGTGACCTTCGTTCCCGAACAGAAAGCTTTACTTGCTCTTTTACAAGATAGTTCCCGCTTGGCATTCACGAGTCGTGAAGCCAATCAGAACGAGCGAGACATCATCAAACAACAGTCCGGTAAGTTGACTGAGCAGAAAATCGCTATCGATGGTATTGCGCTCATTACCGGCCTGTCCAATAAGGATAGTCTTATCACGATTCGGGAATTGGAGGGTATATTTTCGGGTCGAATCAAAGATTGGTCTCAGTTGAAAGGAAATAGCAGCCAGTCAGGACCGATTACGCTGGTATTTGACAATGCCAATTCCAGCAATCTGGGATTCATGCTTAAACGATTCGGCGTGAAGGATGTCACTAAGTTGCCGATTTACACAGCCAATTCCAACGAAAACGTAATCAAGCATGTCCGCGAGAATCGTTCCTCAATTGGATTTATCGGTGTGAGTTGGATCAGTGATGGGGATGCGACTCTTACTGACGAATTATCAAGAAATATGCGGGTAATGGGTGTCTCAGAGAAAGAAGATCCAAAATCCATCAACGACTACGCCCAACCTTTCCAACGTGATCTCCGAGAGGGGAATTATCCTTTGGCCCGATTTATTTATATTATAAGCAGAGAGGGACATTCGGGATTAGGCGGTGGCTTAATGACATACATCGCTCGCGACGTAGGCGGACTCGTGATCGAGAAACTGGGACTCGTTCCCATTATACCGTACCCCAGAGACATAGAATTGCAGACCAAACAAAATTTTTAGACTTGGGTCGCAATTTGTTATCTTTGGAACCTGTTTTCAATACAACCCAATTTTAATCTCTTATTCAAACTGATTAAGAAATGAATAACAAGCTCAAAAAATCAATTACCACCCTGGCATTTGGTTTGTTTGCAACGGCATTTAGCCTAGCACAAACGGCTCAGGAAGGCTTCGACCAACTCAATACGAATAATGCGGAAGAAGCAGGAAAAATTTTTAGGAACCTGGCAGAAACCAGTTCTACCGAAGAGAGTAATTTCAATCTCGGATATTACTACGTCCGACAGAATAAGTTGGACGAGGCCCAAAAGGCCTTTGAAAAAGGTCTTGCCATTGAAGACAAAAGCTATATCAATCAGATAGGTATGGCCATGGTGGAGTTGGGCCGTGGCAATCGTGAGAAAGGCAAGGAAATGATCGACTACGCCGTCAAGAAATCGCGGGGTAAGGATGCCAATGTTCTTTATCGGGCTGGAGAAGCGTGGTCGTTGTTCGATAAAACCAGTGATCCCGCCGAGGCGATTCGTTTGATTGATGAAGCTACGAAGAAGGATAACACCCTAGCCGATGCTTACATTGTGAAGGGCGATATTCTCTCTAAGAAAAATGAAGGCGGACAGGCGGTTACGGCTTACGAATACGCGCTATCTGCCCGTCCTAACTACGCAGTGGCAAACGACCGCATCGGTCAAATCTACCTGCGCGGTAAAAATTATAATCTGGCCTTAGACTTTTATAAGAAGGCCATTGAAAAGAATCCTGACTACGCACCTGCGTACAAGCGCTTGGCTGAGTTGTACTATCTCGCTCGTCAATACAAGCGGGCAGCTGAGAACTTTGACCTATATATCCAGAAGAGTGGGGACAAAGATCCTGAAACGGTACTTCGCGCCGCACAGTTTGCCTTCGTAGCCGATGATTACAGCCGTTCACTTGAACTTCTTGACAGCATCAAAGGAAAAATCGACAACCCAATTTTGAAGAGAATGTACGGTTGGTCTTACTACAAGACCAACAATATGGAGAATGCCATCACAAACCTTGAAGAGTTTATCAAGGTGGCTCCTACCACCAAGGATGAAGACGGAAATTTCCGTACCCTGGTACCGGAGGATTACAAGTACTTAGGTCGTGCTTACAATAAAATGGCGACCGAAGGTGAGTACACGGAGGCAGGTATTGAGGCACTTATGAAAGGAGCTGACCTCGATACCAACATCGCAGAATCGGCAACGACCTACAAGGAAATCGCTAACCTCTATCTGAAGAATAAGGAATATCTTAAGGCAGGTGCTGCCTTCGACAAAGGCATTGCCATGGATACTGCCAAGGCTAACGGAAACGACTACTATCAGGCGGGTACGGCTTACTCTTATGTAGCAAGCAACATCGCCCTCCCTGATTCTACCGGAAAATTTGATTCGCTGGAAGTGACCAAAATGCCCAAGTCTATGGTAGGCTTGGATGGTGAGACTTTGGCGGCTAAGAAGAAGGAATACTACCTCAAAGCTGACTCATTGTTTTCGTTCACCTCTAAGAAACTACCCGAATGGCCTTACAGCTATTTGCAGCGTGCTACCTCGCTTTATAACGCTTATGGTCCACAGGCTAACCTGGATGCCGGTATTTCATTGCCTTACTATGAGAAGTTCACCGAGCTGGCAGAAAAAGAAGGTGGTTTGGAAAGGTACTTGAAGCAGCCTTACAGCTACCTTGCGCTCTATTACCAAACGGTAGGGCAGGATGAAGAGAAGGCTAAGACTTACTGGGAAAAATTGTTAAAGGTTGATCCTGACAATGCCACTGCCAAGCAGGCGCTTAATTTGAATGAGCCGGTACCCACTGATGGTACGGCACCTGCGCCCAAAAAAGGCAGCAGTAAGTAAGCAGATTTGAATAACAGAAAACAGCGAAGGCCCCGGAATTTTCCGGGGCCTTCGCTGTTTTGATAAAAACGAGAAAGAGATCAGAGGATCGGTTTGGACGCTACGAAGCAAGTATCGAGAACGGGCTGATGCACCGTAGCAAACTTCTCGTAGCACCACATCTTCAATCGCTTGACCTCACCAGGCATCAGCATTCTGATGGCTTTGCGAAGTTCCTTTTCGAATAATCTGCGGTCGAAACTGACTTTTTGCAGAATAATTTTGATATACTCTAACATAGAGGCCATAGTATTACTTAGTTTTGGGGTTTAGGATTTTAAGAAAACGGGGACATCATAATTAGTAGAACCTGATATTGTTCCAGATTATAGAACGCCGCAGTCGAATGAAAGCGTATATGCTCTTAGTACTAATTTCAGGCTTTTACCCCTTGATGGCGCAGCAGCCAGCTGAGAAGAGCGTCAGTGTGGAGGTAGGCGAAAACGACTTGGTTCTAGGCCAACCTTTCATTGCATCGGTGATAATTCGTAACAGCACGAACCGTCCTTCCGTACAGTTTCCCGAATTACCGGGACTCGAAAAAAGGAGTGCTTCTGCAACCAGCACTTCCAACGTAGTGAATGGCAAGACAGTCCTGATTCAAACGATCAGTCAACAATACTTTGCAAAACAGGAGGGTAAATTCGTCCTGACTCCTTTTGAAATCCTGGTGGACGGCACCAGGATAAAGTCCGAGGGAGTAACCCTTACCATTAGTAAAGCCGAAGGTGAGCTGGTTTCTACTGGAAATTTCGATGATGGGGAAGAAATAATTTCATCCGTGGACGACCTGGCCAGTGGAAGCATATTTTTATCGGTAAAGGTTTCAAAGTCAATTGTGTACGTCCGGGAGGGTTTTTCGGTCCGGTTGGCTTTGTACGTAGCCAAAAGTGCTCCCATCGAAATGGAGTTTTATCGGCTGGATGCCCAATTACAAAGTATCCTGAAAAAAATCCGGCCCGCGACATGTTGGGAAGAAAACGTAGGTATTGAGGAGATTATCCAGCGGGAAGTCAGTATTGGCGGCAAAAAATTCACCGAGTACCAAATGTACCAAGCGGTATTTTTCCCGATAACATTACAGTCTGTTTATTTCCCGTCCGTGCAACTGGATATGTTGCTGATAGAGCCGCTCTCCAATGGACAGAAGAATAGAAAAGTGGAGAGCTTTTACACGCGTCCGGCACGGGTGCTCGTCAAACCCCTACCGCCCCATCCCCAAAAGGATCAAATTGCGGTGGGGAATTACCAACTAACCGAAAAATTGACCAGGCGTAAGGTGTACTCTGGCGAAAGTCTGCGATATATGTTTACGATCCTGGGAGATGGCAATATCGCAACCATCACACGACCCGAGGCGGTCGATAGCGAAGTTTTTGATTTTTATCCTCCCGACGTCAGTCAAACCGTTCAGCGTAGTTACGAGAGGGTCAGCGGGGAAAAGACCTTCGACTACTACATCGTAGCGCGGCAAAAGGGTAATTTTAAACTGAGCAGATTTTTTCAATGGATTTATTTTGACCCGGCCACTGCGAAGTACGACACATTGCAATCGTCCGAGACGGTAGAGGTCGCGGGCGAAAATTTACAGTCTGCTGCCTTGTCAGGGGATGGTGTGGATCCGGTTTATGGAGATATTGGCGAACTCGAAACTGATATCACCTATGTTGACTACCAGAAAATCATCCGAAACCTAACCAATGCGGTCGTGGTCTTTCTGATGGGAGCGATGATCTGGATTTTTAGAAAATAGAGCAAAATGAGTAGTACTTACGGGAAGATTTTGAAAATAGCCACCTTCGGCGAATCGCATGGCGTGGGCATCGGCGTAATATTGGAGGGCTGCCCGGCGGGTGTCGACTTCGATGCGGCATTTATACAAACCGAACTCGACCGCCGAAAGCCCGGGCAATCGCGCATTACCACGCAGCGGAAAGAAGCCGACGAGTTTGAGGTGATGTCGGGCGTGTTCGAGGGCAAAACCACTGGAACGCCGATCGCGCTGATAATCCGCAATCAGGATCAGCGCAGTAAGGATTACTCACACATTGCCACGCAGTACCGTCCCTCCCACGCCGACTACACCTACCAAGCCAAATACGGCACCCGCGACTACCGGGGCGGCGGGCGCAGCTCGGCCCGTGAGACGGCAGCCCGCGTGGCGGCTGGGGCAGTAGCGAAGATGATCCTGCAAAAAGTGGGCATCCAGGTGCAGGCATACGTTTCTCAGGTCGGGAAAATGAAACTGGAAAAAGACTACAAGCAATTACAACTAGATCAGGCCGAGAAGAACGCCGTCCGCTGGCCCGAGCCCGAAACGGCGCAAGAAGTTTTTGACTACATCGACCGCATACGCAAGGAAGGCGACTCCATCGGCGGAATAATTTCCTGTGTTATTACCGGATCGCCCGCTGGGCTGGGGGAACCCGTTTTCGACAAATTACACGCCGAACTGGGAAAGGCTATGTTGAGCATCAACGCAGTGAAAGGTTTCGAGTATGGCAGTGGCTTCGCGGGCGTAGAAATGCGTGGCTCGGAACACAACGACGCTTTTTTTACGGACGAAGACGGCAAGGTGCGTACCAAGACCAATCATTCGGGCGGGGTACAGGGGGGTATTTCCAACGGGGAGGATATCTACTTTCGTGTCGCTTTCAAGCCCGTAGCGACAATCATGCAGGATCAGGACAGCCTCAACGAAGCCGGAGAAGCGGTAACTGTGCAGGGAAAGGGGCGGCACGATCCCTGCGTGGTTCCCAGGGCGGTACCGATTGTGGAAGCGATGGCGGCGCTGGTGCTGGCGGATTTCTACCTGCGTCAAAAGGCAAACCGGCTTTAATCATTCCTGGTTTTGCGGCGGCGGTACAGGCTGAGGACAAACCACACTGTTCCTAAAAACGTAAAGCCCAATCCCGCAAAAATGCAGGGGTCGTGGTAAGGAAGTCCTTGTATTTTCATAAAAACACCCACGATAACCAAGGCCATGCCAATGGCAAAAATCACGAACGCATTAAAAAACGTCAGCTTCACCCGTTTGAGATTTCGTTGAAAATGGGAATAAGAACCCTTAGGTTTTCTCTGAACATAAGTCTTTTCCTGATTCTGTTCTACTTGCCAACCCCGGTTTTTGGGCAGGAACAGCGCTATGAGTTCAAGAAAGGACTGATGGGTTCACCGTTCCGATTGGTGCTTTACGCGAGCAGCGATTCCCTGGCCGAGGAAGCCGCTGGGCACGCCTTTGCCCGCATCGAAGAATTGAATGAAAGCCTGAGCGACTACCGTGATGGCAGCGAAATCAACCGCCTGTCGGCGACTTCGGGCAGCGGCAAGTGGATAGTCGTAAGTGACGATTTATTCAATATTCTATTTATTTCAAAAAAAATCAGCCGCCGCACGCGCGGCGCTTTTGACGTGACCGTAGGTCCGGCGGTGCAGCTATGGCGGCGGGCCATGCGGCGCAACAGCTTCCCGACGGAATCGGAATTGAAGGCAGCCAAGCGGGTGGTAGGCTACCGTCACGTCAAACTACGCTGCCAGACGAAGTCGGTCAAACTCACCCGTCCAAACATGCGGCTCGACGTCGGCGGAATCGGCAAGGGCTACGCCGCCGACGAAGCTATGAAAGTGCTGGAAAGGATGGGGATAAAATCCGTGCTGATCGACGCGGGTGGCGACGTTACCTTGAATGACCCGCCGCCCGGCAAAGCGTCCTGGGAGATCAGCGTTTATTCGGGCCATCCGCAAGATTCATCCACCATGACAATTCCCCTCACCAACGCGGGCGTCGCTACCTCGGGTGCCACCTACCGCTATCTTGAACACGAAGGAACACGCTACTCGCACATTGTCAACCCAAAAACGGGCGTGGGGCTACGGTTTCATGTCCGCACGACGGTTGTGGCTCCGGGTGGTGCTTTGGCTGATGCGCTGGCAACGGCTTTAAGCGTGGCGGGGGTTAAGCGCAGCAAGAAAATTATTCGCAAGTTTCCCGGCATAAAGGTATGGTTACTGGAAACCGACGGTGGGGAAATCACCGAGTGGGGTACTTTGAAATGAAAAAACCTGCGAGAGCCATGAGCTTCCGCAGGTTTTTTTAACCTCACTCCCCAACCCCTCTCCTATTAAGAGCGGGGGCTAGAGATTGGTTGTTGATAATTAGACCGCGCGGGTCTTGCCAGGCACGGGAACGGGGTAAAATCCATTCTCATCGGGCATAACCTTAGGATTGGCATCCCAGGCCAGTTTGTCGGGGAAAAGGTTGATGTCCGAGTTCAGGGCCTCGTCCCATTTCACCAGCTTGCCCGAATACGTCGCCATGCGGCCCATGATGGAAGTCATGGTGCTTTTAGCGGTGCGCTCGGCGTCGGCAAACTTGTACTCTCCCTTGGCGATGGCCTCGAACAGTTCGTCGTGTTCGATTTGGTAGGGGTTGCCGTCGCCTTTGGAGTTGTGGTTGTAAATTTCCTTGCCTTTGTAGTCTTTCAGTACCGTGTTGTTGTTAGCGAAGCTGTCGATGCGGCCTTTGGTGCCGACGAAAGCCTCGTCCACGCGGCTGTAAGTACCTTCGTAGTGGCGACACTGGCTCGAAATCGTCGTGCCGTCGGCGTACACGAGGTCAATGCAGTGGTGATCGAAAATCTCGCCGTACTGCTTACCGTCGCGCACCTCACGGCCACCGGTACCCTGAATCTCCACGGGGTAGTCGTTCTTCACCCAGTTGGCGACGTCGATATTGTGGACGTGCTGTTCGGTGATATGGTCGCCGCAGAGCCAGTTGAAGTAGTACCAGTTGCGCATTTGGTACTCCATTTCGGTCATGCTGGGCAGGCGATCCTTCACCCATACCCCACCGCTGACCCAATAAACTTGTCCGCCGACGATGTCGCCGATGGCTCCATCTTCGATGCGCTTGATGGCTTCGCGGTAGTTGGGCTGGTAGTGGCGCTGCAGGCCCGTCACGACGTTTAATTTTTTCTTCTTGGCGAGTTCGGCCACTTCCAGCACCTTACGGATGCCGGGGGCGTCGGTCGCTACGGGTTTTTCCATAAACACCTGCTTGCCTTGCTTCACAGCTTCCTCAAAATGATAGGGCCGGAAGCCGGGAGGCGTCGCCAAAATGACGACATCGGCGAAGGCCATCGCGTCCTTATAGGCTTCAAAACCCACGAACTTGCGGCTGTCGGGAACGTCCACCTTGGCGGTGCCGGGAACAGCCTTACCATTCATATCCGTGTACTTTTTGGCCGTGAGGCTTTTGTACGAGGTATCCAGGCGGTCGCGGAAAGCGTCGGCCATGGCCACGATCTTCACGTTCTGCTTGGTGCTGAGGGCTTGCGCCGCCGCCCCCGTGCCGCGCCCACCGCAACCGATGAGGGCTACCTTGATGGTGTCGTCCACGTTGCTGTTAAAGCCGTACGCCGATCGGTTCGCCGAGGCAAACGGACTCAGGGCGATTCCCCCGGCCAGTAGTCCGGAAGCCTTCAAAAATTCACGTCTTTTTTGTTGATTCATGATTGGGATTGGTTAAGTTAGGAAAAGGCCGTCGGCTTTCGGCTTTCGGCTTTATTTTCTCAGTATGAGAATCACAAAGCTATTGAGAGTAAAAAGCGTCAACTGTAAATTGTTACTGTTCAAGGATACTATAAAATTGGTAAAGCTACTTTTCGCAGCAAAGCAGCCGATTGCAAACCGCCGAAAGCCGACGGCCGATTCAATAATCTTCAATCAATTCCGGGTTATAATAAGCTTCGATTTCTTCGGTTGTGGGTGTTTTAAATGGCCGTACCAGGCGCATTCCCAGGAATGAGGCGTTGGTCATCCACCATTCGCTCTTGGGAAGTTGCGGATCGAGCATCTTCCACGCGGCGTCGGAGGGAGTGCGGGCGGCAGAGCGGGCCACTTCCGCGTCGTCGTCCCAGGAGCCGCCCCGCACGGAGGTCGGATACAGTTCGGTGACGGGTACGACCGGGTTTTTTACTTCTCCGTCGGCTTTGGCGTAAAGATCGGGCAGGTATTGGTCGAGCGTCCATTCCATCACGTTGCCGTGCATATCGTACAAGCCCCAGGGATTGGGCTTTTTGAGGCCGACTTCCTTGTAGGTGCCACCGCTATTTTTCTTATACCAACCGTATTCATCCATTTTAGCGGGGTCGTCGCCGAAGGAGTAGGCCGTTGTGGTGCCCGCGCGCGCGGCGTATTCCCACTCGGCTTCGGTGGGCAGGCGGTAGAACACGCCCGTTTTGTCATAAAGCCACTTGCAAAAATGAATGGCCGAGTACTGCGTCATATTGATCGCCGGATAACCCGCGCGCCCCATCCCAAACGACATGTCCACATAGGGAGGACTGGGCCGGGTACTGGCGTCGGTCTTGGCCACACTCTTTTCATCGTCGGGATAGCGCTTGGCCATCTCAGCCTCCATGTTTTTGAAAGAATAAAGATCAAAAAGATCCCAGGTCACTTCGTACTTGCCCATCCAGAAGCCATCCAGCTTTACTTTGCGCTGCGGGCCTTCGTCGGCGTTGCGGTTGGCCTCTTCGGCCGGACTGCCCATCATGAACTCACCGCCGGGCACGACCACCATGTCGTATTCCTGGTTGGTGCCGGGGATTTTCTGAGTGTAGTTGGCCGGTTTGTCTTGGGAAAAAACGCTGGAACTGGTAAAAAATAAAAGTCCGGCGGCAAGGTATTTCAAATTCATAGGGAGAATTGGGAAATGGTACTCGGGATTCTGGTGTAGAATAGTTGTGTTGATCCTGACGATAGCACGGGATAGACCGCAATGGCGGATCGGTCGCACTACATAGATACAAAGAAGTCAGAACCACTAAGGTACCCATAAACTGAGGAAAATTTTGACTTTTGGAGAGAAAAAAGCGCCCAATGGTTTAAAATTGCGCGGAGCCGAATAGGTAGAGCATCGCTGATTTCGCTTTTTGTAAAGACTGAAAAATGAAAGTCAAATCATGATTCTCCCCTCTCCTCTGCGTGGAAAGCCCTTCGTCAAAGCCCATCCTTCTTGTAAAATCGCTTTCCAAGTCATTCGGCGGCATCAAGGCACTCGATGAGGTGCGGTTTACGCTTCATCGGGGCGAGGTGCATGCCTTGATGGGTGAAAACGGCGCGGGGAAGTCCACGCTGATGAGGATTCTGATGGGACTGCAGACGGCTGATTCGGGAGAAATCATTTTTGCCGGGGAACCCTTGGAAAGCCGGAGCGTTCACGATTCGCTCGCCAGGGGAATTTCCATGATCCACCAGGAATTGCAGGTAGTGCCGGAGTTGACGGTGGCCGAGAACATTTTCCTGGGACGGGAAAATACCCACTGGCTGCCCGGCTGGCTCGACGACCAAAGCATCTACCAAAAGACGAAGCAACTACTGGCCGAACTAGGCGTAACGCTGGCTGCCCGCACCAAGATGAAGTACCTGAGCGTGGCCCAAATGCAAATGGTGGAAATCGCCAAGGCCATTTCGCACGAAGCCCAGGTCATCATCATGGACGAGCCGACCTCCGCTTTGTCAGACAGGGAAGTGGCGACGCTTTTTGGAATCATCAAAGATTTGAAAGCCCAGGGCGTCGCCATTATCTACATCTCGCACAAGATGGAGGAAATTGCGCAAATTGCCGATACCGTCACCGTGCTGCGCGACGGAAAGTACGTCGGGACGAAATCCGCCACCGACCTCGACCAGAATACGCTGATTACGATGATGGTCGGGCGCACGATCGACAGTCTTTTCCCCGAAGCGACGGCCCAAAAGGGCGAGGTGATTCTTTCTGTGAAAAAACTAAGCATTCCCGGCAAATTCCGTGCTATCAATTTCGAACTCCGCGCGGGCGAGGTATTGGGCTTGGCGGGACTCATGGGGGCGGGCCGGACGGAAGTCGCCCGCGCCATTTTCGGGCTGGATGCGTTGGCGGAGGGGGAAGTTTTCCTAAAAAACGAAAGAGTCGCGATTCGCTCGCCGGAGGAGGCAATCCGGCTCGGCATCGGTTACGTCAGCGAAGACCGTAAGGGCTGGGGCTGTATTCCGGGCATGTCGGTGCAGCACACGATGACGTTGTCGAGCCTCCGCGACCACTTACGAAGTGGTTTCATCGACGCCAGAAGTGAGCGCGTAGCCGCCGACCGTATGGCAACGGATCTCCGCATCAAAACCGCCGGCCTGTCGCAGCAAGTGCTCCAACTCAGCGGCGGCAACCAGCAGAAGGTGCTGATTGGCAAAACCCTGCTGGCCGACCCGGAAATCATCATCTTCGACGAACCCACGCGCGGTATCGACATCGGGGCCAAGCACGAGATTTACAAACTCATCCGCCAACTTACCGCGCGGGGCATCGCAATTTTGCTCATTTCATCCGAACTACCCGAAATCCTCGGCCTGTGCGACCGGGTCGTGGTACTTTCGCAGGGGCGGCAGACGGTGGTTTTGTCGGGCAAAGAAATCAGTCAGGAGACGATCATGCAGCACGCCATTCAACGGTAAAAACAGATTTGAAAAATGAAAGGAAGATTTACCTCGACAATCGATCAGGCCAAAGACACTTACCAAACCCGCATCCGCAGTCTGGGCGTTTTCGGCATTCTGCTGGCGTTCGTGATCATTTGCGCCATCCTGGCGATGACCAGCCCGCGCTTCCTGACGGTGGGCAACCTCACCATTATCCTTACCCAAGTCTCCATCAACGCCTTGCTGGCTTTTGGCGTCACGTTCGTCATCATTACGGGCGGCATCGACCTGTCGCTGGGTTCGATGGTGGCCGTCACGGGCGTAACGGCGGCTTTGTTTGCGCACCCCGATACGTATCCCTTGATCGTACCGCTGTTTGTGGCGCTGGCGGCGGGCGTAGCGATGGGTGGCTTCAATGGTCTGGTGATTACCAGGAGCAAAGTGCCGCCCTTCATCGTCACCCTCGGCACCATGACCATCGGACGCGGGCTGGCGCTGATTCTGAGCAAAGGACGACCCATTTCTAACCTTTCGGACGCATTCAACTTCATCGGTGGTGGACAGGTGTTCGGGATCCCCTTTCCCATTATTATTCTGGTTGTCGTTTTTGTATTGTGCTCGGTTTTGCTCAAAAAAACGATTTGGGGCCGCTACATGTACGCCGTGGGCGGCAACGAACAGGCGGCGCGAGCCTCGGGCATTGCGGTGGCGAAAGTCAAGATGCTCGTATACACGCTCTGTGGCGCACTCGCCGCCTTAGCAGGCATCGTCCTCACTTCTCGCATCACCACCGGACAGCCCAACGCCGGGCAGGGCTTCGAGCTCGACGCCATCGCCGCCGCCATCATCGGCGGCACCAGCACCTCGGGCGGTAGCGGCACCATGACGGGAACGCTCATCGGCGCGTTGCTGATTGGGGTGATTACCAACGGGTTGGATCTGCTGAACGTAACGTCTTATTATCAGGAAGTCGTGATGGGCGTAATTATCATCGGGGCCGTGGTGCTGGATGGGTTGGGGCGGAAGCATAAGTAAATCTTGTCCCTCTCCCTCCTTTACCCAGAATACCTTCCCCTCGAACGCATGAAACGTTTCTACCTTTTTCTTGCCCTGACAATCGCCCTGACTGGCTGCAACCAAGCCAACGACGACGCACAAGGCGACAAGCCGCTCATTGGCGTATCGATGCTGAGTATGCAGAACGAGTTCATCGTCAAAGTCAGCGACGAGATCGAGAAAAAAGCCGAGGCCGTCGGGGCGGAACTCATCGTGGTGGACGCCGAGCGGTCGGCCTTGAAGCAGATCGAGCAGATCGAGAGCTTTATCGCGCAGGGTGTGGACGCCATCGTCATGAACCCCTGCGAGGTGGAGGCCAGTTCTCCCGCCGTGACCAAGGCGCTGGCGGCGGGAATTCCGATCATCAACGTCAACTCCGCCACGGCTACCAAGCCCACGGCTTTTGTCGGTTCCGACGATGTGGAGTCCGGCCGCATCGCGATGGAGTACCTGGCCAAGCGGCTGAACGGTCAGGGAAATGTAATCATGATTCATGGCTACATGGGGCAGGCCGCGCAGATACAGCGTGAGCAGGGCGCGCGCGAAATCTTGAAAAAATACCCCGGCCTGAAACTGCTGGCCCACCAAACGGGCGAGTGGGATCGCGCCAAGTCGATGTCGTTGATGGAAAACTGGATTCAGTCCTTCGGAAATAAAGTGAATGCGGTCTTTGCCCAAAACGACGAGATGGGCATGGGGGCCGTCAAGGCCCTGGAAGCCGCCGGAATGAAGGATAAAGTCGTCGTCGTGAGCATCGACGCCATCCCCGACGCGCTGCGCGCGGTGGAAAAAGGAACGCTCGACGCAACGGTATTCCAAAATGCCACTCAACAGGGCGCGCAGGCCATCGAAACAGCCCTGAAAATCATCGGTAAGCAGCCCTACGAAAAGGAGGTACTGATTCCATTCCAGTTGGTGACGCGGGAAAATGTGGCGGAATTCAAGAAATGAAGGACTTTCATTGTCAAATTTTCTTGCCAATTTTGTGAAGCACCCGTCCCAAATCAACTTCACTCATGCCCTACGCCCAGTACTTCAACGGCCAAATTCTGCCCAACGACGCCGACCTGCTCAAAACCAATGACCTCAGTCTGCTGCGCGGCTACGGGATGTTCGATTATTTTCGCACTTACAATGGCGTCCCTTTCCGCTGGGACGATTACTGGACGCGGTTCGCGAATTCGGCCCGGTCGCTGCGCATGGCCCCGCCTTTGACGCAGCAAGAAACCGCTGACATCCTGACCGACCTTTACAAGCGTTCGGGCGAAGCCGAGGTGGCCTTCCGCTTCGTGCTGACGGGTGGCTACGCCGCCGACAGCGTGACGGTGACGCGGCCCAATTTCCTGATCCGCTGCGAGCCGCTGCCTAAAGAAAACCCCACCGCGATGCAGGAGGGTATCAAGGTGTTGCCCTACGACTACGTCCGCGATTTGCCCGAAATCAAGACGACCAATTACCTGCACATGATTTTGATGGCCGACGAAATGAAGCAGCAAAGCGCACAGGACTTGCTGTTCCATAAAGACAGTAAAATCAGCGAACTCACCCGCAGCAACGTCTTTCACTTCAAAGGCGACGTCCTCATCACGCCCGACCGCCACGTGCTGAACGGCATCACCCGCCGCGTTTTTTTAGAGCTGGCCGCCCCGCATTTCGACGTGCAGGTACGGCCCGTGCTGTTCGACGAATTCGTCCACGCCGACGAGTGCTTTACCACCAGTACCACCAAGTGGGCAATGCCCATCGTGCAAGTCGGTGAACACGTCATCGCCAACGGAAAGCCGGGTGAACGGACGGTGTTTTTGCGAGAGTTATTTTTGAAGGTCGTGGAAGGGTGGGGAAAATGAGCTTTCTCAAATAGTCAATACTCCCCTGCATGAATTAGCACAAACACCAGATTGAAAAGCGAGTGCTGGACCACCGCCTGCCCAAAGCCGTACCGAATTCGGACGTAGCCGTTGAATAGTCCCATCGTGATTTGCTGGAAGGTGATGAAGAAGGCCAGACTCACAACCGTGGCGGTCACTTCGCGGACGTTGAAGACGTGCATCAGTCCGAACAACAGGGAGGACGCGTAAAACACCCAGCCAAAGTTTCGCCCCCACCAGCGCCGGAGGGTTTGTGCAAAAAAGGAAATTCTGAGCAGGGCGTAAACGGTCGCGCCGACGACCAAAGCCATGCCGACCATGAGGTAAAAGCCCGGTTCGTCGAGTACTTCGAGAATGTCCGTGGAGTAGGAGCCGCCATAGGGCAGCCAGTAGAAAGCGAGGAGTCCCAGCGAGACCGCCACCCGCAACGGACTGAACCGCAATCCCCAACGGTAGGCCAGTTCCTCAAATATTGGGGCCGAAATCAAGGAACCGATCATGAAGCTAACCAGTGTCTCGCCTGTCTGTTCCTGCTTTTGCAGTACCTCGCCCGTGAAGTGCAGGACGAGCGGTTTGAAGGCGTTCAATTCCAGAATGATGCTGATCGAGCGGATAACGAAGAGCGCCAGAAAAAGTTGAAGCACAAGGCGGAGGGAGAAACCGTGGGTTTGGTCTTCGTGGGTTGGTTTTAACAGGAATCGCCAGAAATCGCGGAGGATTTGTTTTAGGGTGAGATTTGGCTCTGGCATGGCGAGATTTTACGAAAATCGGGCGTTAAAAAGGCGGTCGCTTTTGTTAGCGACCGCCTTTTCTTTCGTTTGCGTGAGGACGGGCGAACCGCAGCAACGGCTGCCCGGCCGTACCACAACCATATTAACGCTTTTTCTTGTTTCCGGCCAGGCTAGGTTCATTGCTGATCGTCACCAGATCGGCCAGAATACGGCTGGTTTCGGTGAGGTAGATGTCCTTTTTCTTCTTGGCGGGCGTAGTCTCGGTTGGTTCGGATTCTTCACCGCCGTCGGTTTCGTCGTCCAGCTCTTTTAGCGCAGAGCGTTTTTTCTCGGCTTCGGCGCGTTCCTTGCGGCGCTTGTCGATTTGCAGCGACACCGTTTTGTCCTCACGGGCTTTCTTAAAATCGGCCAGGTCAGAAACCAGCTTCTTCAGTTCTTCGTCAGATTTCAGGCGACCATTGTACTTGTCGCGCAGTTGATTTACGATCTGGTCGCTAATGTTGTTAGTCAGCTCGTAGCGCGAGGAGGGAATCTGATCCCAGGGCAGGGCACTGGGCTGAGAAGCCTCGCCGTACTCGTTGGCTTTGTAAGGAGTGGGCAATTCCAGATCAGGCATCACGCCGCGAAGCTGGGTGCTGCTGCCGTTGATGCGGTAGAACTTAGCCACCGTCATTTTTACTTCGCCCAGGTCGTCTTTTTCCTTCGGTGCCCAACGGTTCAGCTCGATCAGGGTTTGCACGGTGCCTTTGCCGTAAGTTTGCTCACCCACGATGAGACCGCGCTTGTAGTCCTGAATGGCCGCCGCAAAAATCTCCGACGCCGAGGCGCTGAAGCGGTTCACCATCACGGCCAGCGGACCATCGTAAGCCACCATCGGATCGGTGTCGGCTTGCACTTCCACCTCTCCCTGCGACTCCTTCACCTGCACGACCGGACCTTTGTTGATGAAAAGGCCGGTGAGCGAAATGGCCTCGGTCAGCGAGCCGCCGCCGTTGTTGCGCAGGTCGATCACGATGCCTTCCACTCCTTCCTTACGGAGTTCGTCCATTAGCTTTTGGGTGTCACGGGTCGTACTGGAAAACTCCTTTTCTTTTTTCTGAGCACCCTCGAAGTCGCGGTAGAATAGCGGAATGTCGATCACCCCGATTTTCATCGGCTTGCCACCGTGATCCACCGTCACGATTTCGCTCTTGGCGCGCTGCTCTTCCAGTTTAATTTTCTCGCGCACGATGCGGATCTCGCTGGGCGGTGTGTTGGGCAAGGCGTCGGCAGCCAGTACCTGCAAGCGGACGATCGTACCCTTGGGGCCTTTGATGAGCTTCACGGCATCGTCCACAAACCAGCCCACGATGTCCACGAACTCGCTATCGTCGCCTTGGGCTACGCCCATAATGCGGTCTTCCTTTTTCAGTTGCTTCCCCCGGAAAGCCGGACCACCGGGCAGTACGTCCACGATCTTGATATAGCTCTCTTCCTCGCGCAGCATAGCCCCGATGCCTTCCAGCGACTGACTCATGTCCTGCTTGAAGCGGTCGGCCGACACCGGACCGAGGTAGCTGGTGTGCGGGTCGAGCGACTCGGCGTAGGCATTCATGTACATCTGGAACACCTGCTCGGAGCGAATGCGCTCCAGGGCACGGTTACGGGTTTTGTAACGCTTGGAAAGAGTGCTTACAGTAGCCGTGTCGGCCTTGCCCGCCAATTTGAGGTCGAGGGCTTCGCTTTTAATGTACTTGCGCCAGGTATCATCGAGTTCATCGGTACTTTTGGCCCAGGTCATCTTGTCGCGGTCGGTACTCAGGCTTTCCTCCTTCGTATAATCGAAAGGTTCGGGCTGCTCCAGCAGTTTCTGGATGTACTCGCTGCGTTCCTGGTACCGCTTGCGGAAGGTGTTGTAAATCTCGAAGGGGACTTCCAGTTCGTCATTTTTCAAAAAATCATCGAAGGAGTACTTGTGCTTATCGAATTTCGCCACGTCCGAGGCCAGGAAATACAGCTTGCTGTGGTCGATGTCGTCGAGGTACTTCTTATAGATTTCCGCCGAAAGCGAATCGTTCAGATCAGTTTTGCGGTAATGGTAGTTCGAAAGAATCCGAAGCGCCAGACCTTCGGCCCGGAGTTGCGCCGGGCTGGGTTTTAAATCTTCTGAGAGCGATCCTTCTTCGAGCGCGATGCCGTCGGGAAGAGTGCTTTGGGCTTGCGGCCCGCTTTGCCATCCCAAAAGCACGATGGGGATCAGGGTAATCAGGTACTTTCTCATTCGGGTTTCAGTTAAATGATTTCTAATAATTCCACATCGAAGATCAGTGTTGCGTTTGGCCCGATGGGGGCTTTGGCGCGTTCGCCATAAGCGAGGTCCGCGGGAATGAACAGGCGAAACTTAGAGCCGACGGGCATCAGCTTCAGCGCTTCGGTCCAGCCTCTGATCACGCCGCCCACAGGGAACTCCGCGGGCTCGCCGCGCTCGACGGAGCTGTCAAACACTGTTCCATCGGTCAGGGTGCCGTGGTAATGCACTTTCACGGTAGAGGTGTCGGCGGGTTTGGGACCTTCGCCCAGCTTTATTACTTCATACTGCAGGCCACTTTCGGTCGTCTTTACATTAGGCCGTTTCTTGTTTTCTTCCAAAAACTTTCTGCCAGCCGCCAGGTTGGCATTGCTCTTAGCGGCGGCTTGTTTTTGAAGATATTCGCCGATATACTGATTGCCCGCCTCGGGACTCATCTCCGTGGGCTGATCTTTCAAGGTCTCGTTTATGGCTTTCATCAACAAGCTGGTGTTGACATCCGACAGCCCCTGCGCTTTCAGGGAACCGCCCACACTCATTCCAATGGCGTAAGCTACTGAATCGAGCGCAGTTTTGAGCGTTTTCGCTGCGGGAGCCACCGTAGCGGCGTCTTTCTTAACGGTTTTGGGCGTTTGGGCAAAAACTTGGGTGGATGCGAAAGCGGCACAAATTATAAGCGTTGCCAGTGATTTCAGGTTGCGGTACATTCGGTTTTAAAGAAACTGGTAAGTGTATTATTTTGAAAAGACGGTAAAGAAACGAAAGCATTCGACCAATAAACACAATCCGGCCGGGAAAAAGTTTGGAAACCGTAATCGGTGGACTATCAGTAATGTTCTTACGGGTCGGTGACTGCGCCAGGCCCGGACTTGGAATAGTATAATCCCTGATGAGGAGTTTTTTGGGCAAATCAAAAATTTGTTAAAAAAAACCGTATTTTTGCGGCTGTTTTTGAAAGAGCGATAACCCCAACTCCCTAATTTAGTAAAATATACATTATATGGTATCTGTAAGACCGGACGAAGTTTCAGCCATTCTACGCGAGCAACTCGCGGGTTCGAAATCGGAAGCGGAACTCGAAGAAGTCGGTACGGTGCTGCAAGTCGGTGACGGCGTGGCGCGTATCTACGGCCTTTCCAAAGTACAAGCCGGCGAACTGCTGGTGTTCGCAAATGGCCTGAAAGCCCTCGTGCTGAATCTGGAAGAAGACAATGTCGGCGCGGTACTGCTGGGCGAATCCAGCGAGATCAAGGAAGGCGACACCGTCAAGCGTACCAACGAAATCGCCTCCATTCAAGTAGGTGAAGGTATCACGGGTCGCGTGGTCAATACCCTGGCCGAACCCATCGACGGCCTCGGCCCCATCCAGGGTGAGCTTTTCGAGATGCCGCTGGAGCGTAAAGCCCCCGGCGTAATCTTCCGCCAGCCCGTTACAGAGCCTCTTCAAACCGGGATCAAGGCCATCGACGCCATGATTCCCATCGGTCGCGGTCAGCGTGAGTTGGTCATCGGCGACCGACAAACGGGCAAGACGGCGGTTTGCATCGATGCCATCATCAACCAGAAAGAATTTTACGATAAGGGCGAGCCGGTTTATTGTATATATGTTGCCTGCGGCCAGAAGGCTTCTACTATCAAGCAGATCGAGGCCACGCTGCGTCGCTACGGCGCGATGGACTACACGGTCATCGTGGCCGCTGGTGCTGCCGATCCTACGCCCATGCAGTTTTTTGCGCCCTTCACGGGAGCGGCCATCGGCGAGTACTTCCGCGATACGGGACGCCCCGCGCTGGTAGTCTATGACGACCTTTCCAAGCAAGCCGTTTCGTACCGCGAGGTGTCGCTGCTGTTGCGTCGCCCACCCGGACGCGAGGCGTATCCCGGCGACGTATTTTACCTGCACAGCCGTCTGCTAGAGCGGGCTGCCAAGATCGTGAACGACGATTCCATCGCTAAAAACATGAATGACCTGCCCCCTTCGCTGAAAGATAAAGTGAAAGGTGGTGGTTCGCTGACGGCCCTGCCGATCATCGAAACCCAGGCGGGTGACGTTTCGGCCTATATCCCTACCAATGTAATTTCGATCACCGATGGACAAATATTCCTGGAAACGAACCTGTTCAACTCCGGTATTCGGCCCGCCATCAACGTGGGTATCTCGGTGTCGCGGGTAGGAGGCAACGCCCAGATCAAGTCCATGAAAAAGGTGGCCGGTACGCTGAAACTCGACCAGGCGCAGTTCCGCGAGCTGGAAGCCTTCGCTAAGTTCGGCTCTGACCTCGATGCTGCCACGCAGTTGGCCATCGACCGCGGGCAACGCAACCAGGAAGTTCTCAAGCAGCCGCAATACAGCCCCGTTCCCGTGGAGCAGCAGGTGGCGATCATCTACGCTTCCACTAAGGGCCTCATCGACAAAGTACCCGTCGATCGCGTGAAGGAATTCCAGGAAGACTACCTCACGGTACTCTCGGGACAGTACGCCGACACCATGAGCGCTTTCCGCGCTGGCAAATTCGACGACACGCTCACGGGGGTGTTGGAGAAGGTGGCGAAGGAAGTGGCGGCGAAGTACGTGTGACGAGTTTAAAGTTTAATGTTCATGAGTTTAAAGTTTTGAGCGGACACTGCTTCGGCTTTTTGGTTTGACTCTGATTTGTAGGCTTAATTCTAAACTTATTTGGTCATAGCATTGATGTTTGAAAAGTTAGATTGGCTGACGAACGCACTTTCAACTTTCAACCTTCAACTTTCAACTAAAAATTGGCAAATTTAAAAGAAGTACGCGGCCGAATCGTATCGGTAAGCTCGACCCAGCAGATTACGCGCGCCATGAAAATGGTGTCGGCGGCGAAGCTGCGGCGGGCGCAGGACAACATTATTCGGATGCGGCCCTACGCCCAGAAATTGGGCGAAATGCTGGCCACGGTGTCGTCCGGTAGCGAGACGGGTTCCGATAGTCCGTACGGTCAGGCGCGTCCGGTAGAAAAGGTACTGCTGATCCTGGTCACTTCCGACCGGGGATTGTGTGGCGCTTTTAACAACAATGTCATCAAGGCCGCAATGGCGCATACCGAGGCCAACTACGCCGATCTGGCGCGACGGGGTAAGGTGGAAGCGCTGGCGATTGGTAAAAAAGGAGCCGAAGGCATGGCTCGCCGGGGCTTCAAAGTCAATACGGCTTATCAGGGCATCTTTTCGCAGCTTAGCTTCGTGAACGTGAAGGAAGCCGCCGAGTCAGTGATGGCCATGTTCGCCGAGGGCAAGTACGATCGCGTCGATTTGATTTTCAATGAATTTAAAAACGTCGCGACGCAGATCATCCGTACGGAGCAGTTTCTCCCCATCGCGGCTGACCCGGCCGATGGACAGGGCGGACGACCCAACGTCAACTATACTTTTGAGCCGGGCGAGGAGCAGATCGTCAACGAGCTGATTCCGAAATCGCTAAAAATTCAATTGTACCGTGCGGTGCTGGAGTCCAACGCTTCGGAGCACGGAGCCAGGATGACCGCGATGGACAAGGCCACCGACAACGCGCAGGAACTGCTGAAAGACCTGAAACTGGTTTACAACCGAACTCGACAGGCCGCCATCACCAAGGAAATTCTGGAAATCGTAGGGGGTGCGGAAGCACTGTCCTAAACCAAAATATTTTACCCTCCTCTTTAAAGGGAAGCGGACACTGGTTCGGCTTCCCTTTTTTTGGTTAGCAGCGAGTCGATATCTCGGCTCAGTTGCCGGGCCACCCGCTTGTACACTACGGGGGCCGGGTGGGCGTCATCGAAGGGCAGCATGTTTTCCTTGATCGACATCAGCTTGGAGTAATCCAGGAGTTTGACATTGGCTTCTTCAAAGAGCGTTCTGGTTTCTGGGGAAATGGCGTTTCCAGGAAAAATAACGACGAAAAAATTATCGTTGTCGAAGCGGCCTATGTATTCTTCCCGCGTCTTTTTGATGATCTTGACCAACCACGCGTAGTGCGCTTCGGTATGAACGCGCGGGTAACTCCATTTCAGTAGCTGCCGGATACCCATTGGCTGGAAGCCCAGAATTGACTGAGTGTAAACGCGCCGCTGTTCGGCAAACACGCCGTTGGTCACCATCGTTTCTTCGTTTAAATAGGGGAACCTCCCCTTCGTCATATCGATCCAACGAGTGGCGGGAATTACCCGGTCGAGGTGGTCGTCGATGAGTGTGAACACCGCGAAGCCGTCTTTTTGCGGGATTTGTCGCTCCAGTTGCTGCTGTTGCAGGCGCGCCAGGGCGTGCAGGGGCGAGTAGGCGAGAAAGCCGTAGTTGTAGGCCCGGTAACCGGGCGAATCGGCCTGAAAATAGTACGGGAGGGTTTGGTTGTCGGAAACACCGTCACCGTACGTGTAAGAGCAGCCCAGAAATAGAGCGTAGCGGTTGCGGGGCAGAGAATCAATCAAGGGTGTATTGCGAAGCCCCAACGAGTCAGTCGAAATCGTGACTGTATCGTAACGTTCGCCTTTGTACTCAGGCACCCACGCGATGCGCCAGTTGGGCTTCGCGGCCACGCCCAGGGTGTCGCTGAAGACGGACGGCTCGGTGTGGTCGGGACGCAGGAAAGGCTGCGACGGCGCAGCGGTCGTGGGGGCAGGCTGATTGCGGCTGACGAGCCAGAGACTCATTTTTTCTAAACCAAATAGCATCAAGCCGGTTATCAGTAGCGTACTTATTGTTCCCTTTACGAAGCCGGAGCCATAGACAAGGCCATACAGCAAAAGACTTGTCGCCGACAGAATCACAAGCAATTTGAAAGTAGTGCGAACTACATCCCGGTCACGCCAGATGCCATCGGCATTTCCGTACACAAACTCGAAGGCCAGTATTGACAGCGACGCCAACAGTACCAGAAAAAATAGAATGGCTGTAATGGCGAGAAAACGAAATTTTCCCGAATTTTTATTTCTTGGTATCAATTCAAGCTAGGATTGGTGTAAGGAGGCTGAGCATCGATTCCGATAACTTCTGCCGTCGAGAAATAATCTAGCGGGCAAAGATAATCATCCCAAAAATACACTTCACTACTTTTGTAAAGTTAGGACTTTCGCTTTGGCTGAGAAAAATGTGCCGTTAGGCACAGGATGTGGGTAGAAAAAGCCAATTCTTTGGCTGGTCATGTCCCGTACGGGACGTAATAATCGACTAGGAAAGCACTTTTCTACCCACATTTGATCCCTATTGGGATCGCATTCAAGACGACAAGCGAAAGTCCTAAGAGTATTAGGAACGGACGCAATCAAGTACGACCACTTGTACTAAATTTGTCGTAGCTTGCGTTTTTTACCGCTTAATTCCATTTTCATTTCATCAAATTCTTAATTTATCTCAAAAATATTTTAATCATGCGTAACCAATTATTAGTAAAACTTCTGGGGCTGTTTACTCTCGTCACATTGCTCAGCGCGGCTCATGCCCAGTCGGTGGATGAGGTCATCGACAAGCACGTAGCTGCCATGGGGGGGGACAGTTACTCCAATATCAAGGGAATAAAAATGGAAGCTACGGCCCAAATCATGGGCATGGATCTTCCTTCGACCACTACCATCATGCAGGGCCGCGGCATGCGCAGCGAGACCACGGTGCAGGGTTCGGCCATCGTCCAGGCCATCGACGGCGACAAGGGCTGGATGATTAACCCCATGACGGGCCAGACCTCCGCCACGGAACTACCCGCGGATCAGGTGAAAATGTCCGCCGGACAGTTGGATCTGACTGGGCTGTACAACTACAAAGCCAAAGGCCACAAGGCCGAGCTGGCCGGTGAAGAGACGGTCGAAGGCGCACCCGCGTACGTAGTGAAGGTCGATATGGCTAATGGAGCCAAGGCAACCCACTACATTTCCAAAGACACGTATTACATTCTTAAGTCGGTCATCAATACCGAAGTGCAGGGACAGGCGGTGGAAGTGAAAACCAACTTCTCCAACTTCAAGCAGGTGGACGGCGTGACATTTCCTTTCACGACCGAGATTGAATCGCCCGCTATGCCCGGCGTAATGACGATGATGGTTAACAACGTACAAGTGAATCCGACTGTGGATGAGAGCATTTTTGCCATGCCGAAGAATTGATTATCTTTAGACGTCAGTGCAAAAAGTCGCTTGCCATTGGGTAAGCGGCTTTTTCATTTATGGGACTTTTATAGAATATATTCCACAAGTGAGCTGGCCTTCTTCGCTTTGTGGGGTCGGAACGTTCTTTTTGTGATAGAGAAGCAAATATATTTTTCACCTAAACTACCGCGACTATGGCACGTAAAAGAGGAGAACCCGCAATACCCGGCACCGGGAAAGAACTTTTGGAACCGCCCGTTTACCCATCTTTTCCGAAAAGTACCCCCAAAACAACCACCCCGGCGGAGGAACCGGATGGCAAGCCCGGCAAAGTACCCGATCGTAAAAACTGACCATGATTGGATTTATATAAGCCCAGGCGAGAGACCCGATGTGCCAATGCATTGGGTCTTTCGTATTTTCGGGAAGTATCCAGTCAGCGTCGAAGACGCGGGCTGTATGGGTGGCTTTCACGATTTCTTCGTAGTTTTGGCGCTCAAAAACAGCAGCCCTCTTGATTATAGAAACGCGCGCCTACGCCCGAGCCGGGCTGTTGGGCAACCCTTCCGACGGTTTTTTTGGCAAGACGATCTCGGTATCCGTACGTAACTTCGGAACTTCGATTTCGCTCTACGAATCGCCCGAACTGCACATCGAGCCGCAGCCGCAGGACAGCAGCACCTTCAAAAGCATTTACCACCTGCGCGATTCGGTGAGTATGCTGGGCTACAACGGCGGCATACCGCTCATCAAGGCAGGCATCAAGAAATTTGCCGAGTATTGTGAATTGCACGATATCCGGTTGCCTAATCGCAACTTCACCGTGCGCTACCGCTCGTCGATTCCCCGGCAGGTGGGCATGTCGGGTTCCAGCGCCATTGTGGTGGCACTCTTTCGGGCGTTGATTCAGTTTTATAAGGTGGATATTCCGCTGGAACACCTACCGCAGCTCGTGCTGAATTCCGAAACTGAGGAGTTGGGTATTGCGGCGGGTCTGCAAGATCGCGTCATTCAGTGCTATGAGGGCTGCGTCTATATGGACTTTGACAAAACACTGATTGAGAAACAGGGCTACGGAACCTACGAGCGGCTGAATCCTGACCTTCTGCCCAAACTTTACGTCGCCTACAACACCCAACTCAGCAAAGTATCGGGCAAAGTCCACAGCGATGTCCGCGCCCGCTTCGACCGGGGCGAGGCCGATGTCACGGATGTGCTGAATCAGATTGCCCAACGCGCCGCCGATGGACGCGCTGCCCTGCTGGAATCACGCTCCGACGATCTGCACGAACTGATTAACCAAAACTTCGACCTGCGTTGCCAGATTTATAACGTATCGGACTCCAACAAGCAACTCGTGAACGCCGCCCGCAACTGCGGCGCGTCGGCTAAGTTTGCCGGGTCGGGCGGCACGATCATCGGCACCTACCGCGACGATGACATGCTCAACCGGCTGTTCGTCGAGCTGAAAAAGCATAACGCGCGGGTCGTGAAACCGTTTGTAGTTTGAGGAAGCTGTAGGCTGTAGGCTCTAAGCTATAGGCTTCTTGTTCGCGGTGCGGGTACTATCACAACGCTTAATTTTCTTACGTAAAACACTTTCAATCAAATAAGCCTATAGCCTACTGCCTATAGCCTAAAGCCAACTTATGATTCGTAAAGCCGTCATACCCGCCGCCGGACTGGGAACCCGCTTCCTGCCTGCCACCAAGTCCATGCCCAAGGAAATGTTGCCCATCATCGACATTCCCACCATTCAGTACGTCGTGCAGGAAGCGGTGGACTCGGGCATCGAGGATATCCTCATCATTTCGGGCAAGGGCAAACGCGCCATCGAAGATCACTTCGACCGCAACTTCGAGCTGGAGGCCCGGCTGGAAGAAAAAGAAGACCAGGCGTGGCATACCGAAATGCGCCGCCTGGCCGACATGGCTAATATCCACTTCGTGCGTCAGAAAGAAGCCAACGGCCTGGGCGACGCCATTTACTACGCCCGCCACCACGTGGGCGACGAGCCATTCGCCGTGCTGCTGGGCGATACGATCATGGACTCGGTAATCCCCGTCACGCAGCAGTTGATGGACACCTTCGAGCAGTACGGCGGCTCGGTCATCGCCGTGGAGGAAGTTCCCGCCGACAAGGTGAACCGCTACGGGATAGTGGGTGGCGATTTCCTGAGCGACACGATTCTGGAATTGAAAACGCTGATCGAGAAACCTGCCGTAGGTGCGGCTCCCTCCAACCTGGCCATCGCGGGCCGCTACATCCTGACGCCCGATATTTTCCAGACCATCGCCCAAACACCCAAGGGAAAAGGCGGCGAAATCCAGCTCACCGACTCGCTGCTGTTACTGCTACGCCGCGAAAACATTCACGCCCACCGCATCGAAGGGCAGCGCCACGACATCGGTAACAAGCTCGACTTCCTGAAAACGACCGTAGCCTTTGCCTTGAAGCGCAAGGAGTTCGCCGAACCGTTTCGGGAGTTTTTGCAGGATATTTTGGCAAAGTGAGGTAGCTTGATTTTGGGAAAAGTGTATTTTTGAAGCCATTTTGTACCCAAAAATACTACGCCATGAAAAACTTGCTTCTTGCCACTTTTGTGCTGTCATTGCTCTTTCAAGTCGCTCTGGCCCAGACTCCGGGTGACTCGACTGATTATTTCTCGCCATCAGAATATCTGTCTTTCCAGGAAAATTACAACGCGCACGCTGCTTTTGTCCTCGACAACCGCTGGACTACGAGCGTCGGTACCCAATCGTTGGGGCGCAGGTGGAAAAATGTAGCTGATGAATTCGAGGTTTCACCCGAAGGTAAAGCAGCTTTTCAGCAATCACTGGCTCAGCGACGATTTGTTCCCATCTATGTCTTTTCGAGCCTGGGGCTGGTGATAGGTTCTTCTGCCTCTTTGGCGATCCCAAACCCGACAAGCTTGCAGCTCGCCTTGGGCGCAGGAGGGTTAGCAGGCGGTATTGCCCTGATGGTTATTGGCAGTAGGAAAGCTCGTCAGTCAGAGAGTAACTTCGAGCGAGCGGTATGGTTGAGAAACCGAGACGAGATGCTGCTTCACACTTCTCCTACCTACCAGTCGCGCCTCCGTTACCTTTATGGAACCGAGACGCTTTATCTGACCAGTAATTCGTACGTGAAGAATGGTCGCGAACACAATTTGGGTTTTTTCCTGGGTGATAGAGCGGCAGGGGAATTCAGGGACATACCTACCGCCTGGAATATGTACGAAAAGTACCGTAGAAATCAGCGAGTGGGCACCGCAGTGAGTATTGCGGGATCAGCAGCATCAATTACTTCCCTTTTCTCGTCCGGCAATGGCATCAATCTCTGGGTTTTTATGGGAGGATTTTTCACTACTAGTGTTGGTAACGGGATTGCATTATCCGGCAGACGGTTTCTCCGCGAAGCCATCCACATCAGGAACTACACCGTACTGAACCAAAAACTCCTGCCCGCGTACAAGTAGCTCCCTACCGCAGCCACTCCGCCACCGCGAATCCCAGGTACGTACCCAGTCCGTTCCCCAACGTACCAACCAAAATAGCGGGGAGTTGCAAATCGGGACGGCCCAGACTGCGAGCCAGGGCCAGGGCAGAACTCGACCCGCCGATGTTGGCCTGCGAGGCCACAGCCACCACGTCGGCGTCTTGCTTCAGTAGCTTGGCTACGCCGATGAGCAGCGCGGCGTGCACCAACACGATGGTGCCTATGATGACCAGCAGCCAAATCGCCAATGTGCCGTCCTCTAGCAAAGCCGGGATGTCGCAATACGCCCCAATCACGGCCAGAAAAAGATAGATCATAAACATCCCCAACACCCGGCTGCCACGCAAGCGGCTGACCGCCGGGAACTGCGCCAGTACCAGCGCGACCGTCGTGATGGTAAGGATCGTGGGCAAAGCAGGGAAGAAAGTCTTGACCAAATCGGCCAGGAATACAGCCCCGAAAGCCAGGGCGGTCAACAATCCGAGGTCTTTGGGGTTGATCGTTTCCTGTTCGTCGAAGGTATCGTTGGTAGCTGTGGTTACCTCCGTTTCGGCTATTTTTTCAGGATTCTTTTTCTTGCCCCGCAACAGCGCGGGCAGCGCCAGCGTCGCGATCATCCACAGCGCGGTCACTATATTGTCGGCGGCGGTGGTAGCCGCGTAAAGCGTGCCTTCGCGGGCCATGCCGTAGTGCAGGGCCACGGCGTTGAAATTCAGGCTCCCGCCCGTGTAGGTTCCAGTCAACATGCCCGCCAGGGCGTAGTATTTTTCACCCAGCAACGCGGTGGCATCGACCATTTTTATGGCTACTGCCACCCCTACTACCGTTCCCAGGGATCCGACCAGAAACAGCCCAATCATCGACGGCCCCGCGCGGCGGATGCTTTTCAGATTCACGCTCAGCATCAGCAGAAAAATGGAGGTCGGGGCAATGTAGGTAAAAATTCCATCGTATACTGGCGAAGGCGGCGTAGAAGAGGGAATCAGGCCCAGGTTGGCGGTGAGGGCCGTGAGCAGGATCACCATCAGTGCGGTGCCGAGCTGCCGAAAGTAAGGTTTGGTCGCCAGCCACTCGCAAATAACGACGTTCAGACAAAGGACGGCAAGGACGAAGAGCGGGTGGGTGGACATGGAGGGCTGGGCTTGGAGGCGGATTTTCCGGCAATCTAACAAAATGAACCCAATCACGGGCAGGCGACGTATATTGCTTACTAAGTCTGCTTACGCCGCTTGCCCCAATAAGAACCTATGAAAATAACGTTACCTCCCTGTTTCAAGAAAATTGCCCTCCGCAATAATCTTCCGCTCATTCTTATTTTTCTCCTGACCTCCCAGGTCGCTCTGGCTCATTTGGGCAAAATTGCGGGAACCGTGTCGGACGCCGCTACGGGCCGTCCGCTTGCGGGCGTGACTGTCGTGCTTTCGGGCGAAGGCAAAGGGGCCGTCACCAACGACCTCGGCCAGTATCAGTTTACGGACCTTTCAGCGGCTACCTACCGCCTGGAATTTACCAGTCTGGGCTTTCAGAGCCTGGCGCTTACGGCAATAGTGCAGGACGATCAGACGACTTTTTTGCAAACCAAACTCCTGGCCGTACCCATCGACCTGGGAACGGTAACGGTATCGGCCCTGCGGCCCAACAGCCAGCAGATCATCGCTGCCGTGGACATTCGCCTGCGGCCCGTGACCAACTCCCAGGAAATCCTGCGCATGGTGCCGGGGCTGTTCATCGGCCAGCACGCGGGCGGGGGCAAGGCCGAGCAGTTGTTTTTGCGCGGCTTCGACCTGGATCATGGTACCGACATCCGCCTGAGCGTGGACGGAATGCCCGTCAACATGGTGTCGCACGCCCACGGACAAGGCTACGCCGACCTGCACTTCGTGATTCCCGAAATGGTGCAGACCTTGAATTTTAGCAAAGGGCCCTACTCCACCGATCAGGGAAATCTAGCCACGGCAGGCTGGGTCGATTTTCAGACGAAAACTACGCTGGATCGAAATTTCGTGAAGGCCGAAGTAGGCCAATTCGACACCTATCGTCTGGTGGGCGGGGTGAATCTACTGGGAAAAGACACGGATAAAGGTGACAGCCCAAAGCAGTCGGCTTACGTGGCGTCGGAGTACCAGTATTCCGACAGCTACTTCGATAATCCGCAGTACTTCAATCGCTTCAACCTACTGGGCAAGTACCACGGCCATTTGTCGCCCGCCACTACGCTGACGCTGTCGGCCTCTGCTTTTTGGAGCAAGTGGAACCACTCCGGGCAGATCCCCAATCGTGCCGTAGAATTGGGACAGACGGGCTTTTTCGGCTCCATCGATCCGACGGAAGGCGGCGAGACCAGCCGCGCCAACCTGAATGCCCAACTCGTGACCGTTACAGGTCGTAAGGACGAGATCCGCCAGCAGGTGTACTACAGCCGCAACGCCTTCGAGCTTTATTCCAACTTCACGTTTTTTCTCAACGACTCCATCAACAGCGACCAGATCCGGCAGCGGGAGAAGCGCAACCTCTTTGGCTACAGCGGCAGTTTCACGCGTTACCATCAGCTAGGCAGCAAAAACTTGACTTCGAAAATCGGCGTGCAGTATCGGCACGACCTAACTGACTCCACCGAGCTGTCACACACCCGCAACCGCAGCTAAACGCTGGAACGCTACCAATTCGGCAACATCAACGAACTGAACGCGGCCATTTATCTCGACGAAACTTTATATTTGACCAACCGGCTGACGGTCGACGCGGGAGTGCGTCTCGACGTGTTCCGACAACGCTACGAGGATTTCCTGAAACCATCCGCAGCGGCGTCGAACACCACGACCGGCATCGTTTCGCCCAAGCTGAATCTGTACTACACCTTCTCGCCTCGCCTGCAATTTTTCGCTAGGGCAGGCAAGGGCTTCCACTCCAACGACAGCCGCGTGGTGTCTGCCGGGGCTGGCGTCGGGGGCGTGCGGCAGGTGTTGCCCCCTGCCTGGGGCGGCGACCTGGGGGCGATCTGGAAACCCGCGCCCCGCCTGCTGGTGAGCACCGCGCTGTGGACGTTACGCATGGCGCAGGAGTTCGTGTACGTCGGTGATGAGGGCGTGGTCGAACCCAGCGGTCGTACGCGCCGCGAGGGGGTGGATCTTTCGCTGCGCTACCAGTTGACCGACCACCTTTTTGCCGACCTGGATATGAACGCCACCCGCCCGCGCTTCGTGGACGAGGAAGCGGGCCAAAACTACGTGCCGCTGGCTCCTGTCTTTACTTCCGTGGGCGGATTTTCGTACCAGGCGACGCGGGGGTTCAACGGCTCGCTGCGCTACCGCTACCTGGCCGATCGCCCCGCCAACGAAGACAACAGCTTGGTGGCCAAGGGGTATTTCCTGGCTGACCTGCAACTGAACTACACCCTGCCGCGTCAACAATTCGGACTTTCCGTTCAAAACCTGCTCAATACCCGCTGGAAGGAAACGCAGTTTGCCACCGAAAGCCGACTTCGTGGCGAGGCTGCTCCGGTGGAAGAAATCCACTTCACACCCGGCACGCCATTCTTCGCCCGACTGTCGTGGACGTGGTTTTGGTAGCGAGAAAGCGGGGAAGGAGATAGCTAAACCCACCAAAACTTACGTACTTGCTTCTTCACTTTTTGAATAGAAAAAATGGATAAGATAAAGTTGCAAGTCGAGAACGTGGCCCACGAAAACCTGTCGGAAATACCGGGCACCTGGCAAAAAGAAGACTACCTGAAGATATTGGAAGAGTTTGGCTTCGCTGACGCCGACACGCTGGGTGACAAGGAATTGCCCGAGATGATGCTCATGGCCATTACCGACGAAGAACCCAACCAGGCGGCAGAAAATTTGATGGCGCTTTACCTGGCCGACGACCTCAACGAAGGCCAGATGTCGCAGATCGCCAGCGACATGCAATTGGACAAGATTTTTGAAGAATATCCTGAAATCGGACTCCACCATCGCCTCTTTAACATCAATCAATTATTGAGGAAAGCCTACAACGGCAAATTCCCTGACGGTCAGGCGGTAAAAATCAACTTCTCGCTGACCGATACTGATAGTACCTTCGGCAGCGCCGAAGAGATCACCAGCGAAATTATCCTCAAAGCTCTGGAAAAAGCGATGCCCGATAACTCCATCGTGAAGCGCCTCTATCCCGATGAACTGGCAGGAAAAAAAGAACTCTCCGACGCCGACTCTATCGTCTGGAAACGCAGTGTGACCAAAGCAGGCGGCAAATACGAAGTAGAAATCATTTCTTCCGACTACTGGCTCGGCGACATCCTCGATCACCCCAGCTACGAAGCACAAGTAATACCATCCACGCCAGAAGACGACGACGAAGACTAAGACAACCTTATCCACTACCCATCTTCGTCATTCTGAGCGGAGACGAAGAATGCCCCAAGAAAATGAACATCACCTACCTCGACGGCTATACCCTCAACCCCGGCGACCTGAGCTGGGAACCGCTGGAAGAACTCGGCGACTTCACCGTGTATGACCGCACCAAGCCCGAAGACATCGTGACCAGGGCCGCTGACGCCGACATTATTCTTTCCAATAAAGTATTTCTGTCTGCCGATACCCTGGCGCAACTCCCCAAGCTCCGCTACATCGGCGTGACCGCCACGGGCTACAACAATGTGGATCTGGCGGCGGCCCGCGAGCGGGGCATTACCGTGACCAACGTGCGCGGCTACAGTACTTCCGCCGTAGCGCAGCACACCTTTTCGCTATTGCTGGGCTTGACCAACCACACCGAACTCCACAGCCGAAGCGTCCGAGCGGGCGACTGGACCAATGCCGCCGACTGGTGTTACTGGAAAACGCCTTTGGTGGAAATTGCGGGAAAAACGATTGGACTCATCGGCCTGGGAGACATCGGTACCCAGGTCGCGCGCATTGCGCTGGCCTTTGGAATGCGCGTCCTGGCGCATCGCAAGAGCAGTGCCTCGGCGGGCGAAGGGATCGAACTGGTGGAATTGGATGAATTGCTCCGGGAGAGCGATGTGGTCAGTCTGCACTGCCCGCTGACCGACGCTACCAGCGAAATGATAAACGCCGAATCGCTGGCCAAGATGAAGCCCTCGGCTTACCTGATCAACACCGGGCGCGGCGGACTCATCAAGGAGCAGGATCTGGCCCTTGCGCTCGACGCCGACCAACTGGCCGGAGCCGCGGTGGACGTCCTCTCGAGCGAACCCCCCAAGGCTGATAATCCGCTGCTGACGGCCAAGAATTGTCTGATCACACCGCACGTCGCGTGGGCGTTCTTCGAATCGAGGGAAAGGCTCATGCGAATGGTAGCCGACAACATCGCCGCTTTCCAAGACGGCCAACCCATCAACGTGGTCAGTTAGGGAGTCGCGATTTGAATCAAGTCCTGGATCTTATTAATTAAAGTCACATTGGGAGCCGTCTGAATGCCCTGCCCGACGATTTGGTAACCCGTCAACAGAATCGTCGACTCGGGAAACTCGGCGGCCAGCTTGTCCACGTAGGGCTGCACGTCGTTGTTGGAAGGTACCGACGTGATGGCGGTAAAAATGTAGTCGGGGCGGTGGATTCGGTGGGCGAACTCTATTTCGTGAAAAGGCAGACTTTGGCCCAAATACACCACTTTATTATTGCGGGCGCGGAGGATGTAATTGGCGAACAGCAGCCCCATTTCGTGCAGTTCGCCCTCGGGCAGAAACAGCAGGTAGGTCTCCGAGTCCGGCGTCTGCCGCACTACCTGCCCGTCGATGGCAACGATGATTTTCTGGCGGATGAGGTTGGAGATAAAATGCTCCTGCGCCGGCCCCACCGAACCGGTAACCCAGAGCGTTCCGATGCGGCTCAGAAACGGATAGATGATGTTGATCATCGAATCCTCGAAGCCGAATTTCAGGATATTGGTGCTGATTATTTTCTCAAAACGCTCTTCGTCCAGATCCAGCATCGAGATGGTCAGGGCGTGGATTTGATCGGGATAGCTGAGCTTGCGGTCGGAAATGGCGACTACCTCGGCGTGCATTTGCTCGGCGGTCATCTTCGAGATTTTCGAGATCTTATAGCCGTGGTCTTTGAGCAGTGAAATATTCAACACCAGTTTCATGTCCTGGTCGTCGTAGGTTCGGATATTGGTTTCCGTGCGCTGCGGCTCGATGATGTTGTAACGCTGCTCCCAAATCCGCAATGTGTGCGCCTTAATGCCCGACAACTGTTCCAGGTCGCGGATTGAATAACTGCTCATGCCTTTCTGATGCGTTGAGGGTGGGTGTTGAGTAATAACTTACCCGCTTCCCGATTGTTCAGGGAAGCCCTAATCGAAGACGTACAGCAAGCTGTTCAAGGCAAAAAACAGGAATTGCAGCAACAGCAGCAAAGGGGCAAGAACATTTTTCTTCCGAAACGGCAGCTTGAAATACAGAAGAAAGAGTAGCGCCGAAACGCCGTACCACGCCAGGTAGTTTTGCAGCGGAATGGCACCTCCCTGCCACTGCCAGAAGTCCAGCCGCACAGCCACGGGCTCGATCACGAAGTCCAATAAAGTCATCATGCCGGCTGCGATCAATATTTTCACGGTGAGCATTACGGGAAGGCGGTCGGCTATACTTCCGCAGAGGTAGCTCAGCATGAGCCAATTGATGCCAATCACCAGGGGTACCTCCGCTACCTTGAAGCCCAGCGCTTCGCCGTAGGCATATTCGCCGAAAATAATACCCGTGTGAACGCCCGCCACTTCCACCAAAAATCCCGCAATGAAAGCCACTACGCAATACCCCCAAAACGAGGGCCGGAAATCGGTGTGAAAAAGCAGCAACATCCCCAGTGAGGCCACCAGATTGAACGGGGTGAGTGCTTGAAAAAGCGGTGCCGTGCGTGGCACGTTCAGGCCGATTAGTCCCGCGAGATACATCAGCGGCAAGATGACGAAGATAACCCGGCGGACAGTGGGTGAAGCGAGTGGCGGTTGTGACATGGGGTGCCTGCATAGCAAAAGAGTCGGGCGTAGCGCGGGCAAACTTGCCGCTACTACGCCCGACTCTTTCAAATTTCTAGCCGTGGTTTACGGAAGCAACACGCGGTCGATTACGTGTACGATACCGTTGGTGGCCAAAATGTCGGCTTTCAATACCTTGGAAGCCTGCGCACTTCCGGCACCTTTCACAGTCACTCCGCTGCTCACGTCGACAGCCAGTTTCTTGCCTGATGCCGCCGAAGCGTTGCCGGTAGCCAAAGTGGGACTAAACGCGCGACCGGCAATAATATGATTGAGAATGACGGACGCAAGCGTAGCAGCCGGGGCTTCCCGGATGGAACCGATCGTTGGAAATCCAGCGGCAATGAATGCTGCATTGGTCGGAGCAAAAACGGTATAAACATTGTTCTTGCTACCATTGAGCGCTGTAACTACGGCCGGGTTGCTCTCAGCGGCGCGGGTGGCGGCTGCCACCAGGAAAGTAAGGTCAGGATTTGCCTGAGCGATTTCCAGGATGTTTTGGGTCGCGGGCATCATAACCCGGTCGATCACATGAATCAACCCATTTTGCGCTCTCAGGTCGGTCTGTGTTATTCTGGCGTTGTTGACTGAAACACCCGATGAGGCGGTAGCCTTAGTGACGTATACATCACCGCCCTGCAGGGTCGGCACCATCGTGTTTTTGCCCACGACTATGCTCGAAGCCGGAATATTGAATCCCAATACGTGGTACTGAAGAATTGACTTTACCGTATTCATGGGGAGTGCTTTCACCGCCGCCGCGTCAGCGAGACCCGAGGCCTGAAAGGCAGCATTGTTGGGAGCCAACACAGTCAGATCCCCCTTTCGCAGGTCGCCAGTCAACCCGGCGTAATCGAGGGCATCCCTCAAAATTGAGAAGTCGCTGTTATTCGCCACTACGTCAGATATGGTTTGTACGCGGGGTGGAGTATCGGTGTTATCCGTACATGCGCCCATGAATCCTGCCAATACCAGCGCCATACCCACTTTCATGGTTCTGCGCGTCCACTCGTTTAAGCTTACTTTTTTCATATGATTGAATTTTCTAGTTGGTTTTTCTACAAAGGACTGAATAAAATTTTACAACCACTAAAACCCGGAGATATTGTAAGATGTTTTGAACAAAATTTGCGGATTTCTGTCCACAATGCTCAATAAGTGCGGTAATATAAGATACTGAGTAGTTGAACTCGCGGGCGCGGATGGCCCAACGAAGCGGGTTAAGAATCTTAAAAAGAACGTGCCATCGTTGGGACACATCAAATGGAGGCACGGACGCAAGGGCGAACCGCAAACCAGTTTCAACCCTGTACCCTTTTCCGAAAAATACCTTACTTTGCAATAAATCCCTCTTTCCACACCGAAACCAGTAAACTCGACCTTATTTGTATTACCCCGTTACTGAATTATGCGTTTCGCCCCGAGAGAATTGATTTGTGCCGTTGGTTTTTTAGTTTTTTCAAATAGCGTGTTACGGGCGCAGACTCCGCTTCCCGACTGGGAGAATCCCGAAGTCATCAGTAAAAACACTGAGCGCCCCCGCGCCAGCTTTACGCCTTACGCCACCGAAGCGCAGGCCCTGGCTGCTGGCGGAAGTTCTTCTTTCGTCAAGTCCCTGAACGGCACCTGGAAATTCAAGTGGGTATCGCACCCTTCCAAAGTGCCCGCCGATTTTTTCCAGCCCGCCACTTCCACCGCCGCCTGGGACGACTTGCCCGTGCCCTCCAATTGGCAGGTGGTTGGAGCCAGAGAGAAGCGGCCTTATGATCGGCCGATTTTTACCAATATCAAGCACCCGTTCGAGGCCACGCCGCCGCGCATCACTGCCGACACCAACGCTACGGGCCTGTACCGTACCACGTTCACCGTGGCGGCAGATTGGGCGCAACGACCCTTGTTCCTGCATTTCGGGGGCGTGCAGTCGGCCTGTTACGTATGGCTCAACGGCGAGCCGCTGGGCTACCACGAGGATGGCATGACGCCCTTCGAGTTCGATATTTCGGCCAAAATCCAGGACGGCCCCAACACGCTGGCCGTGCAGGTCATCAACTGGTCGGACGGTAGCTACCTCGAAGACCAGGACTACTGGCGGTTGTCGGGCATTTTCCGGGACGTGTATCTGCTATCGCCATCGCCCGTCCATGTCAGCGACTTCGTAGTGCAGACCGACCTCGACGACGACTACCGCAATGCCAATCTTAAAGTGAGCGTGTACGCCAAAAACCACACCAGGGAGGCCAAATACGGCTATCTGCTCGTCACGACGCTCTACGACGCCAACGGCCAGAAAGCGGTTCCCACCAAAACCCAGACCATCGGGCAGCTCGACCCCAATAGCGAACTACCGGTGCGGCTGGAATTTCCCGTGACCTCGCCCCAAAAGTGGAGCGCCGAAACGCCTTATCTATATAAATTGACGATGCAAATCGTGGGGCCCGAGGGCGCAGTACTGGAAGCCGTGAGCCAGCCCATCGGGTTTCGGGAGGTGAAGGTCAAGGACGGGCAACTGCTGGTCAACGGCAAGGCGATCACGATCAAGGGCGTCAACCGCCACGAGTTCGACCCCGCGACGGGGCGTGTCATCAGCCGCGAGAGCATGATCCGCGACATCACGCTGATGAAGCAGCACAACATCAACGCCGTTCGCACCTCGCACTACCCCAACGTGGAGGCGTGGTACGACCTCTGTGATCAGTACGGGCTGTACGTGATCGACGAGGCCAACATCGAAAGCCACGAGCTTTGGAATAAAAAAGTAATCCTGGCCGATAGGCCCGAGTGGAAGGCCGCCTTCATGGCGCGCGGCAAGGCGATGGTCGAGCGGGATAAGAACCACCCGTCGGTCATCATCTGGTCGCTGGGCAATGAGGCCGGCGACGGCGCGAACTTCGTGGCGATGGCCGATTACATCCGCCTGGCCGACCCGACCCGCCCGATTCACTACGAGGGCCGCGCCAACTATACGCCAACCTCGCTGAGCAGTTTCGACATTATTTCAGTCATGTACCCCTCGGTGCAGGACATGATCGAGCTGGTCAGGAAAGACCCCGAACGCCCGCTGATCGTTTGCGAATACGCCCACGGCATGGGCAACAGCGTGGGAAATCTGCAGGAGTACTGGGATGTGATCGAAAAGTACCCCACCATGCAGGGCGGCTTCATCTGGGACTGGGTGGATCAGGGCCTGCGCGCCCAAACCGCCGACGGCCGCGATTACTGGAACCATATCAACTACATCGACGGGGCCAACGCCGGTGATGGCCTGGTAAACCCCGACCGGACGCCGCAGCCCGAAATCAACGAAGTGAAGTACGTCTACCAGTACGTGAAGTTTGAAGTGAGCGACTCGATTCAGCCCACCCAAAAAGCAATCAAAATTCGCAACGCCTACGATTTTCAGCCATTGAGTGCTTTCAAACTCGTGTGGACTTTGCAAGAGAACGGTAAACCAATCCAGAACGGCACACTCGATAACCTGACCGCCGCCGCCGGGCAAACGCAGGAGGCAAGCATTCCCTACCAGATTCCGCCCACTCCATCGCCGGGAGCGGAGTACTTCCTCAACCTCAGCGTGCAGTTGAAAGACAAGACGCTTTGGGCCGCAGCGGGCCATGAGGTCGCCCAACGACAGGTACGGATCATGGTGCCAACCGGACAGCTTTCCGAAATTAGCTATACTGGCTTGACGCCCCTGCGCCTGACGCTGACGCGCGGCAAGGGCATTACGCTGGTGGGCCAGCAGTTTTCGGTGAGCTTTGATAAGAAGGCCGCCCGCATGAGTTCTTTCATGTATAAGGGCAAAGAACTCCTGAAAAGTGGCCCCTACGCTAACTTCATGCGCGTTCCGACCGACAACGACGAGGGCGGTGGCGACCAAAGCTACGCGGCCCGCTGGCGCGCCGCCGGGTTGGATTCGCTGCAACTGATGGGAACCGACCAGCGGGTCGAGAAGGTCAACGCGCATGTGTACAAAGTGACCCTGGTCAAGAGCTTGCAGGGGAAGGCGGGTGGCTTGTTGGTGAGTTCGCTTTACACGGTGTACGCCACGGGCGACGTGCAGCTACAAACTACCTTCGCGCCCAACGGCACTTGGCCGCCCTTTGCCAAAGTCGGGATGCAGTTCGAGATGCCGCTCGGTTACGACAAAGTGCGGTGGTACGGGCGCGGGCCCTACGAAACCTACGCCGACCGCAAAAGCAGCGCGGCAGTCGGGCAGTACGGCGGCACGGTGGACGAGCAGCATTTTCCCTACACCATGGCGCAGGAAAACGGCAACAAAACCGACGTTCGCTGGCTGGCCGTGACCAACGCCGACGGCCTGGGCTTGCTGGCCGTCAGCGATTCGCTGTTCAACGTCAGCGTCCATAACTACACCGATGCCGCCCTGCTTGCCGCCAGGAAGCCCGGCGTGTCGCTGGCCAAAGACAGCGCAACGGTCGTGAACATCGACCTGGCCCAAATGGGACTCGGCGGCGACGATAGCTGGACGCCCCGCGTCCACGAACCGTACCAACTCCCCGCAAAAACATACAGCTATTCCTTCCGCCTGCGCCCCATCGACGCAGCGGACGACGTCTCGACCCTAACGCACACGAAACTGCCGATTTTTGCCAAGACTACGAGTCCCGCCCCAGAAACCGGAGCCTTATCGGAAGAAGGCGAAGAAGAAGCCGCCGTAAAGAAAGCACCAACACGTTCGTATCCCAAGAAGACTTACACGAGGCGGAGGAGGTAGTGCCTTATTGTGAATGAGTGACTAGGTTGCGCTGAAAAATATTCTCTCATTCTCTCATTCAAAATTGAAAAATGTCCATCCTTGTCTCGCAGCTTACGAAGCAATACGGCACCCAAAAGGCCATCGACTCGCTCGACTTTACGCTGCGGCCCGGCGAGATCGTGGGTTTCCTCGGCCCCAACGGAGCAGGAAAATCCACGACCATGAAGCTGCTGACGGGCTATCTCACACCCACCGCCGGCCGGGCGGTGGTAAACGGCCACGACCTGGCCGACGACGCGATGGCTGCCCGTCGCGCCATCGGCTATTTGCCCGAACACAACCCGCTGTACCTGGACATGTACGTGCATGAGTTCCTGCTTTTTGTGGGAAAGCTATACGGCATGAAGGGAAAACCGCTGGCAGCGCGCGTGGACGAAATGGTGCAACTCTGCGGTCTGACCGTAGAGCAGCACAAGAAAATCGGGCAGCTCTCCAAGGGTTACCGGCAGCGCGTAGGTCTGGCGCAGGCCCTGCTGCACGACCCCGCCGTGCTGATTCTCGACGAGCCCACCACGGGCCTCGACCCCAACCAACTCACCGAAATCCGCGCCCTGATTCGCACCGCCGGAGCCGACAAGACCGTCCTTTTTTCGACCCACATCATGCAGGAAGTCGAAGCGCTGTGTGATCGGGTGATTATTATCAGTAAAGGAAAAATCGTGGCCGATAGTCCGCTCGCGACCCTACGGCGGCAGGGCGAAAGCCTGGAAGAAATTTTTCGCGTGTTGACAGCCTGAACAATCGTAAGTTTTTCCGTAAATCTTGCTTTATCTTTCCAAGAAACAGACCTCAAAACCTTTCCGTAATTATGAAAAAAATAGCATTTCTCTTTCTCGTCCTTTATGGCTCAACGGAGTTCCTCTATTCACAAAGCACCACCAACAGTCCGCCGCTGCAAGTCAAAATCGCCAACGGTGTCCTGGAAGGCGTTGACGAATCGGGTGTTCGGGCTTTCAAAGGCGTACCCTTCGCCGCGCCGCCCATCGGCGACCTGCGCTGGCGCGCGCCGCAGCCCGTCAAAAATTGGACGGGCGTGCGCCAGGCCCACGACTTCGGCCCCCGCGCCATGCAATTGCCCATTTTCAGCGACATGCAGTTCCGCTCCGATGGCGTGAGCGAAGACTGCCTGTACCTCAATGTGTGGACACCCGCCAAATCGGCTACCGACGCCTTGCCCGTGCTGGTCTATTTTTACGGTGGAGGCCTCGTGGCGGGCGATGGCTCGGAGTATCGCTATGACGGGGAATCCCTGGCCCGGCGCGGCATCGTGACGCTGACGGTCAACTATCGCCTGGGCAAACTCGGCTTCTTTTCGCACCCCGAACTCACTAGGGAATCGCCGCACAAAGCATCGGGTAACTACGGCTTTCTGGATCAGGCGGCCGCCCTGCAATGGGTGCAGAAAAACATCGCGGCCTTCGGCGGCGACCCCAAGCGCGTGACCATTGCCGGGGAGTCGGCGGGATCGTATTCCGTGAGTGCCCAAATGGCGTCGCCGTTGTCTAAAAACCTGATTGCGGGGGCCATCGGCGAGAGCGGCTCGCTGTTGGGGTCGCCGATCGCCTCGCTGGCCGAGGTTGAAAAGATGGGCGTCGAGATTGGCGAGAAAATCGGGGCGACTTCATTAGCGGCTTTGCGCGCAATGCCCGCTCAGGAACTGCTGGAAGCTACCTCCAAGCCCGGTATTCCTCGCCTGCCTACCGTCGTGGATGGCTATTTTTTTACAAAATCTCCCATCGAGGTGTTTGCCTCCGGCCAGCAGTCACAAGTACCTTTGCTGGTAGGCTGGAATTCGCAAGAGAGCAGTTACCGGAACATTCTGGGCAAGGAGGAATCGACCCAGGCAAATTACGCCAGTGCCGTAAAAAATATGTACGGCCCGCAGGCCGACCAAATGCTGAAAGTCTATAACGCCAGCACCGACGCCGACGTGGAGCAGGTCGCCACCGACATGGCGAGCGATCGCTTCATCGGCTTTGGCACCTGGAAATGGTCGGACGCCCACGCCAGAACGGGTGGCAAGCCGGTGTACCGCTATTTGTACGCTCGGCCTCGTCCGCAAACGCGCGAGGGCGGCGCGGCGGCGAAGGGTGCTTCGCATTCGGCGGAAATCGAGTATGCGCTGGGCAACCTGCCCACCAACCGCGTGTACGACTGGCAGCCGGAAGACTATAAGGTTTCGGAAATCATGCAGACCTTCTTCGTCAACTTCATCAGCACGGGAAACCCCAACGGCTTGGGCGTGCCGGAGTGGCCCGTCGTAAAAAGTGGTCAGCCCGCCATTGTCATGCATATCGACGCGGCTACCGGAGCGGAGGTTGAGAAGCACCGCGATCGGTATTTGTTATTGGATAAAATGTCGACGGAAGCGGCGAAGTAGTTACGCAAAGTACGTCGGGTGGCTGGCATTGGTATTGTATGGTCAGAATCAAAAAAGTTTCTGACTATACAATCAGCCCCGCATGATCGACGCCGCTGCTACCCTTTCCGAAATAGAGGAATTGGTTTCCCAATTTGATAATTTTTCTTCCACTTCGGTCGAAACCGACTTTCCACGCCATACTTTTTCGCTCATTCGCCGGGAAGGCTTACTGGCTTTACCAACCCTGCCCGAGTACGACCCGCTGCAAGCGCCGGACTTCGCCACAGCTCGCGCGGCTCTCCACCGACAACTCCTTTTGCTCAAAGCCGTAGGTCGCGGCAGTCTGCCCGCCGGGCGCATCTACGAGGGCCACGTCAACGCGTTGCACTTGATCCGGTTGTACGGTACCGCCGAGCAGCAACGCTACTGGATCGACTGCGCCACCGAACGACAGCACTTATTTGGCATTTGGAACACGGAATTCCAGGATGGTATCAAAATCCACCAACTCGCGGACGACGAATACGAAATCGAAGGCAGCAAGACCTTTTGTTCCGGTGCGGGCGAGGTGAATCAGATGATTATTACGGGCCATTTATTGTCCGGTACCGAAAACCTGGGTTGGCAGATGGTGGTGGTGCCGCTGGAAAAAGTGGATGAAGAACGCATCGACGCCAGCTTCTGGGATCCCATGGGCATGAGCGCTTCGGCGAGTTATAAAGTGGATTACACGGGCATTCGTCTACGGAAATCCGACCTGCTCGGGCAGCCCGAGGAATACCACCGGCAGCCCGCTTTCAGTGGCGGCGCGGTGCGCTTTGCGGCGGTGCACCTGGGCGGCGCAGAGGCGCTCTTCGAGCATACCCGCCGTCAATTACAAAAGCGCAATCGCGTGGATCATGCCTACCAATTACACCGGCTGGGGAAGCTGGCCATTGCCGTCGAAGGCGGCAATCAGTGGCTGAGCGGAGCCGCTGCGAATGCACTCTATGCCTACAATTCCACCGAGCAAGTGATGGAATACGCCGACATGGTGCGTACGGCCATCACCGGACTTTGTCAGGAAGTCATTCAACTCACGCTTGCCTCCGTGGGCGTGAAGGGCTGCATGAAACCCAATCCCGTCGAGCGCATCATTCGCGATTTGCAAACCTACCTCTGCCAACCCAACCCCGACGGTGCCCTGGCGGCGGTGGGCAAATACGTAGGCCACGCGCCGCAGCCTCTGTCCCAACTTTGGAACAACCGCCTCAATGATGGATAGGGATTTTCTCAAAGAAACCAGGAGCCTGACAGTCGAGGACATTGCTGGCCCGATACTCGTGCTGGCCCCTCACGCCGACGACGAAAGCCTGGGCTGCGGTGGACTCATCGCCGCGCTCTGCGATTCCGAAGTACCCGTTCATGTGTGGTTGATAAGCGACGGAACGATGTCGCACCCTAACTCCGTGGCTTTTCCGAGCGACCACCGACGCGCTATTCGGGAAGCTGAATTCAGTCGAGCTTGTATGATATTGGGCGTTCCGGCGGAACGGCTTCAATTTTTTCGCTTTCCCGATACACGGGTGCCCGCCCCGGATGCCGGGAATTTCGGGCAGGCCACCGAGCAGATCAAGGCGCAACTTCGGACGCTGAAACCCAAAACGATTTTCACGCCCTGGCGCCGCGATCCGCATTGCGACCATCAGGGTACCACTGCGCTCATTCGCGCCGCTATTTCGCAGCTACAATGGTCGGGCACTTTATACGAATATCCGATTTGGCTCTACGAATTAGCCACTGAAGGTGACGCTCCGCATCCCGACGAAGTGGAGGTCTTTGTCTTCGATGTAAATGAAGAATTTTTGGTAAAAAAGAAAAAAGCCATCGAAACCCACGCGTCCCAACTGGGACAAATCATTCACGACGACCCCGACGCCTTTTGCTTGCAACCGCAGGTTTTGGCGCACTTTCTCACCCCAATTGAATACTACTACCACACCCATGAAGAACGAATCTTTACAGCCCGAGTACTTTGAAAACATCTACGCCAAGTCCGACGATCCCTGGGGCTTCGCCAGCCGGGAATACGAGCTGCACAAGTACCTCGATACCCTGATGCATTTGCCGCGTCCGCATTACCGTGCGGCTTTTGAACCAGGTTGTTCCATCGGGGTGCTGTCAGGGATGCTGGCTGCGCGCGTGGACAACCTTTTGTCGGTGGATGTGAGCGAGAAGGCGTTGGAGAAAGCAAGGTTGCGCAATGCTGACAAGGAGAATATAACTTTTCAGTACATGCAGTTTCCCCGCGAAAAGCCTGAGCCCACGTTTGACCTGGTCGTATTATCCGAAGTTGCCTATTATTGGGGCAATGAAGAGTTCGACCGGGCGCGTGACGAGCTGATGCGAATACTCGAACCGGGCGGCGATTTGATTTTGGTTCACTGGACGCCTTTCGTCGAGGACTACCCGCTCACTGGCGACGAAGTACACGAACGATTTATCCGGTTTTCGCAGGAAAGCGACACGCTGCAACACCTTGACGGCAAGCGTGAAACGAGCTACCGGCTCGACGTATTCCGAAAAATGTAGGCATCAGCACGGATGCTCAGGCACGCTGGGCCGCGTCATTGCCCATAGTAGACAACAATTCGCTGAATCCGGCCAGGCTTTCATCCAGCGCCATCGTGGGGAAAGCGTTCTGGCGCGCTTCCACCAATTTGGGGTGTTCCCACACACAGCACCAGTACTGTCCGAAATAACGGGGAATATCGATTTTGGAAAGGAAACCCAACGGGTTGGGTATCCGGTACGCTTGCAGACAATGACAAACCAACGCTAATTTTTCCTCCGTTCGGCCCATCCAATAGGCATAAAGGGACATTTGCAACTGAAAATAGGTCCACTGCGACCGGGCCGACGACACGAGCACCGACTCCCCGGCCTCGCTCAGGTTTTGCCACTGTTGGAATTGTGCCGCCATGCCCCATTCGGTGCGGCCCGTCATGCGGCCCGAAGTATGTACCAGCAGCCGTTCGTTCATCTTGACGAGCGCATCGCGCTGCAAGAGTTTGTAATAAAACTGCTTGTCCTCATTATACGGAAAGGGTGTCAGTCCACCCACGGCCTTGTACGTACCCAGCCGCACCGCAAACCCTGCTCCCGAGAGATGCGGGTGCATCAAGTCAAAGGTCGCCTCCTCCTGTATGGCAAGCCGCAACTGCTTTTCTAAGACGAAATAGTTACGTAAAGAGGTGAACAGATTGCCAGTGTCCGTGTTTTCGACCTGCAAATTTGCGCCAACCGCCTCTACCTGCGGGTCGGCAAAACTTCGGCGCAATTCATAAATGAAGTCATGAGCTATCCGGGTATCGGCGTCGGTCGAAACGATGACGCCCCTCGTCTGGCGGCCTCGTTCCAAGCGTTCGCTGCCCCATTCCATCGCGAGCCGCCTGGCCCAGCCAATGTGGGCGTAGGGGGCGGGCAACTGCACCGACGCAATATGAATGCCCGAATGACGCCGCATTTCCATAGCCCTCCGGACGGTTTCGTCCGTCGTGTTGTTGACCAGGACCAGGGCCTCGTACTCCACCCACGGAATGCGTTTGCCCCGGGCATTGTATTGATTTTCGAGTGCCCGAATGCAGTCCGAAATCGATTCCTCCTCGTCCTTGGCCGGAATAGCGAACACGATTTGAGTAGCCGGATTGAGGCGCTGGGGTTCTGGACTGTGCCAGACGAATTGTACGTCGTCAAGTGTAATGGATGTGGACATGAAAACTATTTTTTAGCGTTTGCAAGTTGGCCTTTGGCCACCAGCAGACACCTTAAAAAACAGTGCCTCCCTTACCATCCAATCCCATAATCCTCCCCGTGGTTGCTCGACCCGCCCCACAAGCTACCGTGCGGCCAGTCGAAGTAGATGGCGTTGATTAAACCGAGATCAGGCATCTGAAAGCAGTTTTGTAATCCAATCAGAAAAATGAGGGCATCTTTCAAGGACAATTTCAATCTTATTTTGAATCGCAATCAAAGGTCCGTGGAATGTCTTCTGGAATTGGGGATATATGGCGATTAGGCGCTTTGAGGGTGCGGTTACAGGGTTATCGTTTATATCTTCTGGACTAGAAAACTTGTCTGCTATTTCCCGCACCTTTTGCAGCTTACTGGTGTCCTCAGGAAAACAGTAGTCAAATCCCTCCATCGAAGAAAAAAGTAGGGCCTCGAACTCGTGAATTTGGATATAAGGAATGAAGTTATCAGCACCTATATCATTGAAAAAAGCCTCTTCAATGGCAGAAACTCTACCCATGACCGAACCAGTTTGAACGATCCCCGGAAAATTATTAGGTAATCCGTAGTAATCGATGAATGTAGTCACGATCAACGAGTTGCTTTTAACTAGTTTTAAAACATCTCTTCTAACTTGATCGTAGCTACTAATTCCACCTTTGAAATTACTATTACCCTTAATGATTTTTGTATTTATTATAGTCGGAGATAGGTGAACACTTAGGTCATTTAAATATGGGTTCAAAATATTTTTGACAAACTGCTCTTCCGTTTGTCCTTCGACTAAAACAAGAACTTGTTTCATGGCCTACCGCCGATTAAATTCTTCTCCCAGATCTCCCCTAGTGCATACTCCTCTTGCCATAGTTCTAGTTCATCTTGGTTCAAGTGCCGAAAAACTGATTGCTGGCCTTGGCGGTCAACCACGATTATATCTTCGGGGGTAAATTGATTAATGAGGGTGACTGATTGAGTGGAAATTATTACCTGAGACTTTTCAGATGCCGATTGAATTAAAGCAGCTAATAAATGAATGGCAGAAGGATGGAGACCCAACTCGGGTTCGTCCACTATGATTGTGGAAGGAATATTAGGCTGCAAAAAGAGCGTGGTAAGACAGATCATACGGATAGTGCCATCCGAAAGACTATGAGCATTAAAATACTTGTCAGAACCTTTTTCTATCCATTCTAATCTGATTTCGTCCGGATTGAGAGTGCTTGGATTAAGATTAAATCCATCAAAGAAGGGTGCTACTTGCTTAATTACACCTTCAATTTGTCGATAGTTTCCAACGTTTTTCTGTTGCAATCGATACAGGAAAGCAGCTAGATTTGACGCATCTTCGCGAAGAAACTTATTGTCATCTAGGCTACCTTTCTGCTTCACCTTTGCAGATTCACTTGTATCGTGAAAATGGTAGACTTTGAATTGTTTGAAAGCATCCACAACATAGGAAGAGATAGTAGATTTGTTAAATCCATAAGAATTTGAATCAGCCTTCTCGAAATCTAAAAGACTAGTTTCTCTATTATCTATAATTGGAATTTTTTTTGTCGTACTTACAGAATCTTTGTTTTTAAAGCCTATATACTCTGATACAAAGAAAAAGCTATCGTCGTAATTAGGCTCTATACTAAACTCGTATGTATTTTGATATGCTCCATTTCTGAAAAAAATCTTAGACTTTATTACTTGCGTGGTCTTCCTGCCAAAATATAGGATATTATCGGCCCCCTCCTTTGAAGTGAAACTGCGTATATTTTTACTAATTAACTTATTTAACAGCTTAAAATAAGATATTAAATTAGACTTTCCCACACCATTTCCACCAATCATCAGATTGATTTTACCGAAGGTGACGCTAACATCACGAAATGATTTGTATCCTATGATCCTTACCTTTTCAATTTCCAAAACCAGTATTGTTTTGATTTAGTGTATAAAAGTAGTGAAATATAAACATAGCTACACCTGCACTTCACAAAAAGAATATACGCGCTCCCTTACCATCCAATCCCATAATCCTCCCCGTGGTTGCTCGACCCGCCCCACAAGCTACCGTGTTGCCAGTCGAAGTAGATGGCGTTGATTGGGCCACTGGTACGGTCGTCGAAGGTGAGAGAGTAGCCCAGCTTTTTGAGTTCCTCGCGGACTTTTTCGGGGACATTGTCATTCAGAAGAAGTTGGCCGGGCTTAGGCTGACGGTCTTCGGTTTTGGTGCCGCCCAGCGACAGCCAGAGCTGGTTGGAGTTGAAATTGGCGGCCTCGGTCGCCTGTTGCACCGTCATGCCGAACTCGACCATATTGAGGAAAAATTGCAACAAATTCTGGTCTTGCGTATCGCCTCCCTGCACCGCAAAAGACACAAACGGCTTGCCGTCTTTCAAAGCCAGCGAGGGCGTCAGCGTCACGCGGGGACGCTTACCGGGGGCCACCACATTGTAGGGGTTTAGAGATTCGTCCAGCACGAAGCTCTGCATTCGCTGGCTCATGCCTACGCCCGTGTTGCCCGCGATGCAGGCCGGCACCCAGCCGCCGCTCGGTGTAATCGACACCACCCAGCCCTCGGCGTCGGCGGCCTCCACGGTGGTGGTGCCGCGCCAGAGGCGATCCTGGTAGTCTACCATCGACGAGCCGTTGCGCAGGTCGTGCGTCGGGGCAAAGTTGCGCTGGCTGCTGTCCATTTCGTAGCCCCGCGATTTTAGCAGGTCAAAGTAAGGGTTCTTTTTATTTTCAAAAGGGTAGGGGTCGCCCGGCCCGATATCAGGATCGTTTTTGTCGTATTGAATGACCGACGCGCGTTGCTTGGCGTACTGCTTACTCAACAGCCCTTCCATCGGCTCGGCGGGCGGGGCGTAGGAATCGCCGTAGTAGAAATCCCGGTCGGCGAAGGCCAGGCTCATGGCCTGGTACACCGTGTGGATGTACTTCGCGCTGTTGTAGCCCATCGTTTTCAGGTCGAAATTTTCCAGGATATTCAGTGCTTGCAGCAGCACCGGCCCCTGCGTCCACTGCTGCATTTTGTACACTTCGATGCCCTTATAATCGACCGACAGCGGTGCTTCTTCCAACGGTTTCCACTTCGCCAAATCCTCCATCGTGAATAGCCCGCCCTGCTCCCGACTACCGCGCACAATTTCTTTGGCAATGTCGCCTCTGTAGAAGCGCTCATACGCCGCCATGATCGCGTCCTTGCGGCTTTTGCCTTGTTTCAGAGCCGCTTTCTCTGCCTCCACGAGTTTGGTGAGCGTTTGCAGCAGGTCTTTTTGCACAAAAATCTCGCCCGCCTCCGGCGCTTCCCTTTTTTCGCCGGGATGCGTCAGGAATACCTTTTTGCTGTACGGCCACTGCTTGATTTGCTCCTTACTCCGCTCGATGCTGTTGGCCGTTTGGGCGTCGATCGGATAGCCCGCCGCCATTTCCATGGCGGGAGAAAGTACCTGCTCCAGACTCAGCGTACCGTAGTTCGCCAGCATGTGCAGCAAGCCGCCGGGCGTGCCGGGCGTAGTCGCCGCCAGCGGGCCGTACTCGGGTGGGAAGTTGTAGCCCTTGCCTTTAAAAAACTCCGGTGTCGCGCCCGTTGGGGCTACGCCCATGGCGTTGATGGAAATCACCTTTTTGGTTTTGGGATTGTAGATCAGTGCCTGGGTTTCGCCGCCCCAGCTCAGCACATCCCACATGGTGCAGGTAGCGGCCAGCATGGCGCAGGCGGCATCCACGGCGTTGCCGCCTTTCTGGAAAGTGGCGGCGCCGGCGGTAGCGGCCAGGGGCTTGCCCGTGATGGCCATCCAGTGCTTGCCGTGGAGCGGGGGTTTCTGAGTGGGCTGGGCTTTTAGAGAGGGGCAAAGGCACAAAGGGGCAAAGGCACAAAGGAAAAGAGCTCCAAAGTTCCAAAGGCACAGAGTGATACGGTATGCTGGTAAAAAGTGTTGTCGGGTGACGGAGTGGTGTTTCATGGGGCTGGGCTTTCTTGAACAAGTCTGTTTTTAGCTTTCTGGTAAAAATACTTTCTTTTTTCGGGACTTGGTTTTCCTGGTGAATTCCGGGAAGGGTTCTTTGGCTTCGTTTTCTGGCTTTGCTTCCTCGGCGGCGGGCTTCTGGATGATTTTGATTGGGGATGCTTTCGGGAAATCTAGCGGCACCAGGGCTTCGGGGATGTGCAGAATATTTTTGGTGCGGGTGATGGCGACGTAGAGCAGGTTGATTTCTTCGTTGAGTTTGGCGGGATTCAGGTCCTTCATCTGCCCGGTGGCTTTCAACTCTTCCAGGCGCTCTTCGGTAATGAAATCGTTGACCAACTGCACGGCGTCGTACTCCATGCCCTTGCAGCGGTGCACGGTCGAGAAAATCAACTCGGCCTCGGCCTTCTGGTCGTTGCCGACGTGCTTTTCCTTGATCTCCCGGATGATGCCAGGGATTTCGTTTTTGTACTTTTTCACGATTTCCACCATCATGCCGAGCTGCATATCCTCGGTTTTTTCGACGTACTCGGCCAGTTCTTCCAGGTTGCCCATCGCGCCGATCAGTTTGTCGCGGATGAGGTGGCGCTTGCCGTTGTAAAGGTTCAGCACGTCGTAGAGCGACGCGCCCTCGTCGGCGTAGGTATAGGAATTGATGTTGCCCTCGAAATAAATCCGCTCCACCTTTTTCTTCTCCGTCACGTACTGAATGGCTTTCAGCAGCAGGCCGAGGTTGGTGCGGGCCAGTACCGCTTTGGTTTCGAGGGTTTCGCGCTGGCCACCACCGCCCCGGATGGGAATGGGCTGGTAGTCGCCGAGCAGCTTTTTGTGTTCCAGCACCCGCATGGCCAGGTCGGCGATGGGTTGCCCGAAGCGGAAACTGGTCGAGAGGTGGAAGGTCGTGAAATCAGCTTTCTCCAAGGAGTTGACCGCGTGCCGCCAACCGTAAATCTGCTGGTGGGTGTCGCCGACGATGACCTTGGTGGCCCGCTGCCGCAGGAAAATGTCGAGCATGGCGGGCGAAGCATCCTGTCCTTCGTCGAACAGGATGTAATCATAGGACAGGGCCGGGTTCGACAACTGGAATTTTTTCAGGTAAAAATCGTGGGTGATGTCCACCTCGCCGCGCGCCATGCGGTCGAGCAGCCGCTGCGACTGCGCCTCGATGTAGTCGTAGAAAGTGGTGACGAAGATCCGCGCCTTGCGGTCGGCGACGGTGTCGAGGTAGTTAAGGTCCTGGATTTGGCGGGCATCGCTGTTGCAGAAGTACGCCACGAAGCGGTTGATGTGCGTGGCGATGATGTACTCGGCGTGTTTCTCGCCGTTGCCCTGCAAGCCGAGCAGTTCCGCGATTTCGTGCGTCTTGTAGCCCAGTGAATTGACCCGGTAGCCGCTCTGGGTTACCACGTGGCGGTAGGCCAGCGAGTGGGCCGTCTCGACCCGCACGTTGCGCAGCCGCTGCTCCCGAAACTTTCGCGCTGCTTCCAGCTTGACCGATTTGTTGAACGCCAGATACAGGATCTCGCTGCTTCTGGGCCGCGCCCTGGCGTACTCGATCACGGTCGTGGTCTTGCCCGAACCCGCCACGGCGTTTATTTTGATGTTCCCCGTCGAGCGGACGATCTGCTGCTGTTCGTCGGTCAGTTCCATAGGCGGGCGGGGCAATGCTTGGTTTTGGCAAGAACCGAGGGTTCCAGGTTGCGAGTTCGGCACGCAAGGTATCCAAAAAACTCGTCCGACTGCCCGGCAAACCGTACTTATTCAGGATTTTAGCCGTAAATTTGAACAAAACAAAATGCTTTATCATGGCCGTTATCACCAGCTTGTCACAACTCGACCCTGAGGGGATTTATTCCTACGCCGATTATCTTCAATGGCAGTTCAAGGAACGCGTGGAATTGTTTCGGGGAAGAATCATGAAAATGAGTCCGGCACCCAGCATTAGGCATCAGTCGGTGTCTAGCATGATGCACGGCTATTTCTTCAACCATTTTTTGCACGAAGATTGCCGGTTATTTGCGGCTCCCTTCGACGTGCGGCTTTACGACCGCAAGAAATCCGTGGAAGCCGATAAAGACATTTTCTCGGTCGTGCAGCCCGATCTGTGCATCGTATGTGACCCAGCCCAATTGGCAGATGGCCAAAGCTGCAACGGTGCGCCCGACCTGGTGGTCGAAATCCTCTCGCCCGGCAATACCAAAAAGGAGAAAAAGGATAAGTTTGAACTCTACGAAGAAGCGGGAGTGCGGGAATACTGGCTGGTAGAGCCTTCGGACGACTCGGTCATCATCTACGTCCTCAATGAGGAAGATCGCTACATTGGTCTGCCGCCCGCCACGGAATGGGCGCGGTCGGCGATTTTCCCTGAGTTGAGCGTGGATTTGGCGGAGGTATTTCGGTGAATGTGTTTTTTTTACAAAAATTTCGAGAAAGATTACAACTAATTTCTCTCCCGGCGGGTCTTAGCATCAGGATCAATCTTTTTGAAGCCATGGGCAAGCAAGTACCAACCTTCGATTGGGAAGGCAAGCACATCACCCGGCGCGAAGCAGAGGTGCTACTCTGCGGCGCTCGGGGCCTCACCAACTCACAAACTGCCGAAAAACTCTTTATTAGTATAAACACCGTAGAGCGCCACCGCGAGAACGTGCGCGACCGTTTTGACCTGCACGGGCCACATGCCCTGGCCTACTGGGCCGTGAAGATGCAGCCGCAACTTGAAAAATGGGTGGACGCACCCATTGACAAATAGAAAAATGCGCTCGAAATTTGATCTACTCTTTCAACCCTAAATCGTATTTGCTGTGATGATAGAATCGATTACGAAAAACCCCTTCGTGGTACAAGTATTAATAATATTTGTGGTGCTTAATCTGATTACATGTTCTAACTCAGATCAGATAGTCGATCTTAAAAAAGATGGCACTTTCACTCTAAAGTTTGGTCAAACTAAGACATTCCATTTTGCAGATAAAAAATATTCAATCGAATTTCTAGATATAGATGATAAAAGGTGTTTTAAAAGGGAATGTGCAGTTTGCTATGGGTCTACTGCCGTTGCCACAATAAGGATTTCAAGTGCGGATAGTACCGAGACAGTAAACCTAACTCATTTAGGGTGTGTTTTTGGATATACAGAGAAAGATGTTCCACACGATTTACAGAGAATAAACAGAAAGGATGCTTTCACAGCGAGAGTCTTTAACTTAAATATAGGAATGCTTGAATTGGGGCCATACCCCGAATCTTCTTATCCTAAAAAGAAAAATTATTTTGTCAAAATTTTTATCTATAAATAAATCAGAATATATCATGAAAAATTTACTTTGTCTTGTATTTCTCACATTGATAGGCCTCCAAACTCATTGCTTAGGTCAAAACTTTTGTGGTACGAGTGGTAGCTCAACAAACAGTCTGGCAGGGGCAAACAGCAATGCCCGGGTAGGTTACGATAATTGTACTTCTTTCAGAGTCCGCCTACGGTTTCATATTGTTCGGAATACAAATGGTACTGGTGGTCAACCGATTGGAGTTATAAATACTATTTTAATAGGACTTTCGCAAAATTGATAATTTATTAACTTATGGGATGAAAACAACCCGTGAACTTTACTGTCAATACCTTCTCTCGAGCCAGGTCAACTACACCTGCACGAATCTGGCTGACCATTTTGCCGACCTGACCCACGACGACGTCAGCCGCTTCCTTCAAGAAAGCCATCTGACGCCCAAATCGCTCTGGGAAGCAGTCAAGCCACTGATTAACAGTCGCCTGGAAGGGTATATGATTTTTGATGATGTGGTTCTCGAGAAGATTCACTCTAATAAAATTCAGGGCGTCAGGCGTCAGTACTCGGGCAACCAGCACGGCATCGTCAAGGGCATCGGAGTGATCAACTGCGTTTACTACGACCCGGTCGATGACCGGTTCTGGATCATCGACTACCGCGTCTTCGACCCCGAACGGGACGGCAAGACCAAGCTCGACCACGTGCGGGATATGCTGCTCAGCGCGCTGCACCGGGGGCTGCTGTTCGGTTACGTGCTGATGGACAGTTGGTACGCCACGGCAGAGCTTATGAAGTTGATTATCAGCAAGAACAAGATCTTCTACTGCCCGCTCAAGTCCAACAGGAAAGTCGATGACAGCGATGGCGAGCGGCCCTACCGGGCCGTGAGCAAGCTGGATTGGTCGCATACTGAGCGGCAGAAGGGGAAACTGGTCAAATTGCACAAGTTTCCCCTTGATGTCAAGGTGAGGTTGTTCCGGGTAGAGGTCTCCACCGACCGCACGGAGTGGTTGATAACCAACAACTTGTCTCAGGATTCCACTCAGGATGCTCGTGAAGAGAGCAGCCTGCGCTGGAAGATTGAGCAGCTTCACCGCGAAGAAAAGCAACTTACGGGCATTGCCAAGTGCCAGTGCAGAACCAACCGGAGCCAACGCAACCACATTGCGGCAGCAAGCCTGGTTTGGCTTAGGCTCAAACAGATCGCTTACGATTGTCAGACAACGGTTTATCAGTTGAAACATGGGTTGCTGAGTGATTACTTACGCGCTCAATTAGCGCGTCCTACTATTAAATTCGCATGATTTGCGAAAGTCCTATTTAAATAACTTTAACAATATATATAATCCTCACAGAATTACTTTCAACAATTTGGGATTCGATTTTGTGAATGATGACAATTATATGTCTGACTTCGATAATAATAAATTTAATGCTTTGGTTCAAGTCAACCGGGTTGAAAACGCTATCAATGTGTATCTACTTGACAATAACACTTGGAACCAGGGAAGAGCGGAATCAATCGGGAGCAAAGCACTAGTCTTGGGTGGGAATGCGTTCGGGGTAAACTTAGTTACCTCTCATGTTATTTCTCATGAGTTAGGACATTGCCTTAATTTGTTCCATACTCATCATTCAAACTGCGAAGGGCAGGGGTGCTTGGAGAACCCAAATGGAACAAACTGCGCTACTTGTGGTGATTACGTTTGTGATACCCCAGCGGATCCTTTGATAAATTTTGCTACTAATGCTGCTTGCAACTGGACAGGGACACCTGATGGGATTTGTGATAATGTCGCGTGGACATATAATCCTCAAACTAACAATGTGATGAGTTATGCGCGTCCCCTTTGCCTTCAAATGATAACTAATGGTCAAGGAGAAAGAATAAGAGTAAGTCTTGTAACCACACCGTTACAAACAGTAGTTGAGCCATTCTGCACTTGTCCTCCCGACCTGAGCATCATGTCATACGATTACAATTATCAAGCTAATACCGTTAATTTCATATCAGCAGGAAATCATAGTCTCCAGAGTAATATCGCACCGAATATTCCTGTTACACCAATAGCTTGGAGCGCTGGCAGTTTTACTGCTTGGGGTACTACTGGTGCAAATAACACAGGTATATGGTTCTACCTGAGTCCAGGCCAATCCGTTACATTCAATATATCAGCAACTACGAATTGTGGTAATTCAAGCAGAAACATAACATTCGTCACCCCCTCGGGGTACCGGGTGTACCCCAACCCTGCCAAGGAAACTGCCTACATCGAGTTCGATAACGCCCAGTATGGCGAGGCCCTGCCCGAGCGCATAGAGCTTCTGAGCGAGAAGTCGACGAAACCGATTAAATTAATCGACGTTCAGGAGGCATTTGCCAACAAAGCCCTGCAAGGTGGGAACAAGATTGGCTTCAATGTCAAAGACCTGCCCCGCGGCACCTATTACGTACATATCATCAACAGCAGAAACAAGGGCAAGGAACTGGATGCCGTACGTATCCTGCTGGAATAGTTTATACTTACTCACACCAGTTCAGAACTTCCGCTTCGCTATCGAAGCGGAAGTTCTTTCGTTTTCAACCCCTGGGAACTCTCCCGCCACAAAAATACCAACCGCCGCGTACTCAAATATTCAGACAGTTGACTTACTTTTGACTCCGCGTTTCCAACCATTTCTCCCGATAAAGCATCCATCCAGGCATGAGGAAATCTTTTACCCTTCTTTCTATTCTGCTAACTACTGCTTCGGCGGGCTTTGGGCAAAACCTGACGGCCGCCGTTGGCGACGCTTCGCCGGGCGTGGCTTCACCCGGCATCCAAAAAGCCCTCGCGCTCTACGACTCGGCCACCGTCGAGTCGCAACACCTCTACAACGGGAAGCAGTACTACATGTACGACAGCCGGGAGGTCGAACACCAGTTTTTCCTGACGGAGGATTGGACAACGGGTTCGGTATTCTATGATGGGCAGCAGTTTGAGCAGGTTCCTCTCCTTTATGACATTGTCAAGGATCAACTCGTGGCCCGCTACCGCTCGGGCTTCGGGAACGTGACCTTGCAAAACCCCAAGGTGCGATCATTTACGATGGCGGGGCATGACTTTATGCGGGTGGAGGCCGACACGGGCCGCGTCGAGGGACTGCGGACGGGTTTCTACGACCAGCTTTATACCGGAAAAACCAAAGTACTGGCCCGCCGCCGGAAGGAGCGGCTGCCGAGGTTGTCAGATACTAAGATTACCATCGAGTTTCCGGTTAAGGACCAATTTTATATTTACAAAAACGGCGAATACCAGCCCGTGCGCTCCAAGCGTTCGGTATTGGCCCTGCTGCCGGAACACAAAAGGTCGTTGAGAAAAGAGCTACGGAAGCAGAACCTGAGCTTCCGCCAAAACCGCGAGGCATCCGTGGTGGCCATGGCCACCCGCTACGACGAACTGAATAAACGATGAAGAAAATTTACCAGGTCTTTCTGTTTTGTCTGAGCGCCATGCTCTTCGCCGGGCCTTCCAGCCATGCTCAGTCGCCCGCCGGAAAGCTCATCAGCGGGGAGTTTCAGAACATCGACTTCAAGGAGTTCGTTAAGCGCATCGAGGGACAGAGCGACTACTACTTTTACTACGACGCCACCCAACTCGACCCGCTGCAGATTTCGATGCAGATGAAAAACCAGCCGTTGGCCGAAGTGCTGCGGCAGGTGTTCAACAACACCGAATACACCTACGCCATCGACGCGCAGAATCGGGTGTTCGTCACCAAGGGCAAGGCCATCATTACCGCCCTGCCCACGGCGGGCAACGCCGCCCCCACCGAGTTCGACTACGCGCCGCCCGGCGATGAGCAGGAGCGGCTGCTTTCAACCGCCGAGAACAAACTCTACGAAATCGGACCGAGAAAAATCCGCATCGCACCGGGCAACTCTACCGTGTCGGGCTATGTGCGCTCGGCCAGCAACGGCGAACCGATCATCGGCGCGGCGGTGTACATCGACGCCCCGCAGATCGGCGTGACGACGGATGTGTTCGGCTTCTATTCGCTTTCCATCCCGCGCGGAAAGCAGCGGCTGCGCATCAGGAGCGTGGGAATGCGCGAGACGTACCGCCAGGTCATGCTCTACTCCGACGGCAAGCTGGACATCGACATGCTCGAAAGTGTGACGGCCCTGAAGGAGGTCAAGATCAAAGCCGGACAAGACGCCAACGTCGCCAGTTCGTCGATGGGCCAGGTGAAGCTTTCCATCAAGACCCTGAAACAAGTCCCCACCGTGATGGGCGAAACCGACCTGCTGCGCACCGTGATGACGCTGCCGGGCGTACAGTCGGTGGGCGAAAGCAGCGTGGGCCTCAACGTCCGCGGCGGCTCGGCGGATCAGAATCTGATCCTTTTCAACGACGCCACGGTGTACAATCCTTCGCACCTGTTCGGTTTTTTCTCGGCCTTTAACCCCGACATGCTGCGTGACGTGGAGTTGTACAAAAGCACGGTCCCGGCACGCTTCGGCGGGCGGCTGTCGTCGGTGCTGGACATTACCAGCCGCGACGGGAACAAGAAGAAATTCGTCGGCTCGGGCGGCATTGGCCTCATCACGGGTCGCCTGACGCTGGAAGGGCCGCTGGTCAAGGACAAGTCGTCGTTCCTGATCGGCGCGCGCTCCACCTATTCCGACTGGATCCTGAACCGCTTGAAAAGCGATGCATACAACCAGGGAAAGGCCTCTTTTTACGATCTGAACGCGCACATCAGTCATGAAATCAACGAGAAAAACACGCTATACGCCACGGGCTACATGAGCAATGACTTCTTCCGGCTTTTTGGCGATACGACTTACACTTACCAGAATAAGTTTGCGTCCATCAAGTGGAAACACACCTTCAACGCCAAGCTGTTCGGTACCTTCACCGCCGCCCTGACCGACTACCGCTACGCCGTGGCCAGTACCCGGGTGCCGCTCAATGCTTTCGACCTGGATTTCGGCATTCAGCAGACCAGCGGCAAGGCGGAGTTTACGTATTTGCTCAACAACAAGCATACGCTGGAATTCGGCCTGAGCAGCATCCGCTACAACCTTACGCCCGGTACCTTCCAGCCGCGCAGCAGCGAGTCGCTGATCCTGCCCGAAAAGCTGGAACGGGAGCAAGGCCAGGAAAGCGCAATTTATCTTGAAGACAGTTACGAGGTCGATCCCAAGTTATTGATTACCGCCGGGGTGCGTTTCTCGGTCTTCAATTATTTGGGGCCAAAAACCGTGAACCAGTACCTGCCCGGCCAGCCGCTCGACAAGCTCTACGAAGACGGCACGATTACCTACGATAAAGGCAAATTCATCCAAACCTACGGCGGGCCGGAGTTCCGGCTATCGGCACGCCGGTTGCTCGCGGGCGACCTCTCACTGAAAGTGAGCTACAACACGCTGCGGCAGTATATCCACCTGCTGTCCAATACCATGGTGGCCGCCCCAACCGACATATGGAAGCTCAGCGACCAGTACATAAAACCCCAATTGGGCGATCAGTTTGCGGTGGGGCTTTACAAGAACCTGCGCGGCAACCAGATCGAGCTTTCCATCGAAGGCTATTACAAGAACATCCGCAACTTCCTGGACTTCAAGGGCGGCGATTCGCTCATTATGAATCCCCGCATCGAGGCCGCGACCATCGCCACGCGCGGCAAAGCCTACGGCGTAGAACTGATGGCCAAGAAAATGTCGGGCAAGCTGAATGGCTGGGTGGCCTACACCTACTCGCGCTCGCTGCTGCGGGCGCTGGACCGCAGCTCGGCCGATGCGCCCAACGACGGAGATTATTACCCCAGCAACTACGATATGCCGCATAACTTTACGGCTATCACCAACTACCGCCTGAGCCACCGTTTCAGTGTGTCGATGAACTTTACGTACAATACGGGGCGTCCCTACACACCGCCCATCGGCAAGTACACCATCGACGGGGCGCAACGGATTTACTACGCCTCGCGCAACAGCTTCCGCATTCCCGACTACTACCGCGTGGATCTATCTATGAACATCGAGGGCAACCACAAAATCAGGAAACTGGCCCACAGCTCGTGGACGGTGGCCGTTTATAATTTACTGGGCCGTAGAAACCCCTCGTCGGTCTTTTTCCAAACCCAGGGCGGCGACGTAAACGGCTACAAGCTCTCGATTTTCGGCCAGCCCATCCCGACGGTAACGTATAATTTTAAATTTTAAGAAGGTTGTGTAATCATTAAAATGTTTAACTGTGTAATTGATGGTTTTTATTGAATGCTAATTTGTTTAAGCCCCTGACAACCAATCAATCTAGCTACACATCGTAGTGGCAGTTCAATTCAACGATTACACGATTAAATAATCGAACACATAGTGAAAAAGCTTCTCTACACAGCAGCATTACTCACAGCAGCGCTCTTCCTTCTCCACGCCTGCGTCGAGCCGTTTGCGCCGCCGGAGATTACTTCGGCCAGTCGGTATCTGGTGGTGGATGGTTCATTGAACACTTCGCCGGGCGGTGTGAGTCAGATCAGGCTGAGTCGTACCCAGAATATCTACGATGAAGGCGGCCCGCAACCAGAGACCCGCGCCAGGCTCACTGTGGAAGGCGACCAGGGAAGCCGCTTCGCCTTCGCCGAGGCAGAGCAGGGCGTGTACCAACTGGGGGCGACGGCGTTCAAAGCCACCGAAAAGTACCGCCTGCGCATCAGGACGGCCGCCAATCGCGAATATTTGTCAACCTACGTCCCCGTCGCAAAAACGCCGCCGATCGATAGCGTTACTTCCCGCATCCGGGGCGAGCAGGCAGGCGTGGAAATTCACATCAACACCCACGACGATACGGATAAAACGCGGTTCTACCGGTGGAGCTACACCGAGACCTGGGATTATTTCATGCCGCTTTACTCCGGCTTCGAGATTCGGAACAATGACATCGTCATTCGCAGTGAAGACATTAACCGGTGCTGGTCCAATGCCAACCCGACCAATATTGTGCTGGGTACTACGATCAAGCTCAGCAAGGATATTATCAAGGATCAGCCCATCGTCTTTATTCCGGCTAGCTCGGGCAAGCTACGCGCTACGTACAGCATTCTGGTACGGCAGTACGCACTAACGCAGGAGGAGTACGAATACTGGAACACGCTATCCAAAACCACCGAGCGTACGGGTAGCCTGTTCGACCCGCAGCCCGCGCAAGTCACGGGAAACATTAAAGCGGTGGACGACGGCAGCGAGTTGGTATTCGGCTATTTCAGCGCTGCCAACCAGCAGGAGCAACGGATTTTTGTAAAAGCCAACATTGGGCCAATCCAGTCTTGCGCTTCCGGCGATACGCTCAGCAAGTCCGAGGTGCTCGATGTATCCGGCGGACTAATTCTCTACGAACACTATCCTGAGAATTCTACCACACCCCAATACGTTATGGGCCCCGTAGAATGCGCCGACTGCCGCCAACGCGGCGGTACGACGCAACGTCCGTCATTTTGGAAATAAATATTTGTAGAGACGTAGTACACTACGTATGGCTATAAAGAGCAGAAAATTGAACGGAAGCAAATGAAACGTAAAAACATAAGATTGATTTTGGCTGCGGCTTGCGCAATTCCGTGCCTGACGTTCGCCCAAACTACTCCGCTGACCGAGGTGCAGCGGCTGCTGTCGGCTCATTCCAGCCAGCGTTTCCAAGAAAAAATTTATGTCCACGTGGATCGTCCGCTCTATGTAGTGGGCGAGACGGTGTGGTTCAAAGTGTACTGCGTGGCGGGCGATACGCATCGCCCGCTGGACGTGAGCAAAATCGCTTATTTCGAATTGCTAGACAAAGAATCGAATCCCGTGGCGCAAGTAAAGGTATCCCTGACCGACGGGCAGGGGGACGGCAACCTGGTGGTTCCGGCGGGACTGACCAATGGCACCTACACCGCGCGCTGCTATACCAACTGGATGAAAAATTTTAGTCCGGAATTATACTTTGAAGCCCCTGTCAGGATTCTCAATCCTTTCACGCTGCCAGAAAGCCAACCCGTTGCGGCGGCAAAAGCACCGACGAATGACCTGCAGTTTTTTCCCGAGGGCGGCAGCCTGGTAGGTCAAGTCGAAAATCGTGTGGCCTTTCGCGCGGTAGGTCCCGACGGCAAAGGCGTTGGTTTCCAAGGACACCTGGTCAATGCCCGAAACGATACTTTGCTTCGCTTCGAACCAGCACGTTTTGGCTTGGGTAGTTTTAAGTTCACGCCTGCCAACGGCGAGAAGTACCGCGCCATCTTGCAAGATGCTCAGGGTAACTCCGCTACTTATCCGCTGCCCACCCCACAGAGTCAGGGCTTCGCGATGCAGGTAAGCGACTCGACCGATCGGTGGGTAAACGTGCTAGTGAGGGCACAACCCGAAAGCTCGATAGCGGGCGTCACGCTGTTGGCGCACGGGCAGCAGAACGGACAACCGATCGCTTTGCGTCCTACTTTGCGGAATGGAACCGCCGTTTTTTTACTTGATAAAAATCAACTGGGCGAAGGAATCACGCAGCTCACGATATTTGATCAAACCCCCAGGCCCGTTGCCGAGCGGTTGTACTTCAAACGTCCGGCCAACCGCCTGATGGTTAAGGCCAAAACGGAACGCAACGAATACGGCCCGCGCGAGAAAGTCCATCTCGACCTGACGGCCAACGCCAGTGCCAACGAGACCGCCACGCTTTCCGTAGCGGTCTATTTGCTGGATTCGCTGGCCAGTCCCGACCAGACCGACATCGATTCCTACTTCGGCCTGACCTCCGACTTGCGGGGAACCGTGGAGTCGCCCGCGACCTATTTCCGGGAGTCTGGCGCGGCAGCGGATGCGGCCCTCGACCACGTGATGCTCACCCACGGATGGCGACATTTTATTTGGGAAGAGGTGCTGAATGAGAAAAAACCAGCATTCAAGTACCTTCCAGAGTACAGTGGGCATTTCATCAAAGGAAAAATTACCAATACCGAAACCGGACTGGCCGCGAGCAACGTTGCCGCTTTCCTGAGTACGCCCGACCTGCGGCCCAAACTATTCATCGCCCAAAGTGATTCGCTGGGCAACCTTCGCTTTGAGGTGAAAAAGCTGAACGACACCCGGGAAATCATCGTCCAGACCGACACCCGCCTCGACAGCACCTACCGCATCGAAATAAGTAGCCCGTACTCCGGTCAAGCTTCTTCACGCCGCTGGCCGCAGTACACCTTTGGTTCTGAGCAATCTTCTCAGCTCCTGACGCGCAGCGTCAACATGCAGACACTGAACGCTTTTATGTCACGCCCCACGGCACGGCCCATTTTTACGGGGGTCGACAGCCTGGGATTTTACGGCAAACCGGACGAGAAGTACTTTCTCGATGCTTTCACCCGGTTCCCAACGATGGAAGAGGTCATGCGCGAGTACGTGCCGGGTGTGTTCGTGAGAAAGCGCCAAAAGAAATTTCACTTTTACGTGCTGGATAACATCACCCCATTGGGCGTTTTCAAAGACGAGCCGCTCATCCTGCTCGATGGCGTCCCCGTATTCGATACTGATAGAATGATGGCTTTCGACCCTTTAAAAATAAAGAAGCTGGAAGTGGTCGATGCCCTGTATTATCTCGGGCCGCGCTCTTTCCCCGGCCTCGTGAGCTACTCGACCTACAAGGGCGACCTGGCGGGTTTCGAGCTTGACCCGCGCGCACTGGTGCTGTCCTACGACTTCGCCCAGTCACGCCGCGAGTTCTACACCCCGCGTTATGACGCCGCCGATAGCCGCGCGAGCCGCCTGCCCGACTTCCGCAACCTGTTGCACTGGTCGCCCACGCTCACCACCAACGCCCAGGGCAAGCAGGGTCTGGACTTTTACACCTCCGACCAAACGGGTACCTACCGCGTGGTGGTGCAGGGGCTTACGCGCAGCGGCGTGGCGGGGAGCGGGGAATTTATTTTTGAAGTGAAGCCGGGAGTTGGGCAGTAGATGTTTGTCTATATGTCCCTCCTATCGAAACACAAACCCATCACCCATCATGATTACGACTCAACAGGCAAAGGTGATTCGCGATATTACGGGAAAACTCAATCCAGTGATGGTCGGAGTATTTGGCTCTTACGCTCGAAACGAACAAACGGCTGACAGCGACCTCGATGTACTGGTTGATTTTGATCCGAGGATCATCTAATGCACAAAAACCCAGTTATCTACTTGAATCACATTCAGGACTGCATCGTCAAGATCAGAGAGTACACCAATGATCTGGATGAAAAAGGTTTCCTAAAAAGCACATTAGTGCAAGGTGCAGTGATCAGAAATTTTGAAATTATCAGTGAAGCAGCCAAACAACTCGACCCCGAATTTCGCACAAAGTACCCGACCATCGAATGGAAGAAGCTGGCAGGTAGCCGAGCTAAATCAATGACGATATTTCCGCGTAGTTAGAAATCCAATTTAAGCCTTTCCACGGGTTGGTTGTCAACGAGGTGGCTTTGCACGATTTCTGCTACGTCCGAAACCTGAACGTTGCCATATAAAATGCCCTCGGGATAAACGATCACCGCCGGGCCTTTGCCGCATACATCGAGGCATCCCGTCGGTTGGGCGCGCATTCCGGGTAGCAGGTCATGTTCTTTCATGGCATCTTTGAAAGCCACGACGAGTTCAGCGCCGTGCGCAGCGCTGCAGCATTTTTTGGGTGCTTCCTTTTGATTGGTGCAGACGAATACGTGTTTTTGGTATTTCATTATTAATTAATTTTGGATTGAGCGGGCAAATTTACCACTTTGGTATGAAAAATGTAGTAAAGCTGTAGAACTAAATTAGACAGGCTCCCGTTTGAAAAGAGCTTAGTTTGTTCAGAAAGTGATATTTTTTCAAAAAAAGACCTTGTGTTTAAAAAATGTGATACCGACGCAACTATTTTTAAGCTATGTGCGTAAGTAAGTTGTTGACAGGGTCTAATAAGAGGTCAATTTGCAGAAATCAGAATAAATGTTTGCAAAGTAGTTGTCAAACCTATTACTTTTGATTCGCATTTTCGTCCAACCCAGCCAGCAAGTAACACTTCAACTTCCAAAACTTAACCCGCTACAATATAGATAGACCGCTCTACGTTAACTAAATCGAAATACAAAATGCAGAAGTTTCAAGTTAGCGACAGTGAGCTGGTCTCGTTGTACATCCGTGGTGACGAAAAAGCATTTGAGAAGCTGGTTCTTCGCCATAAGTCAAGAATTTATACTACTATTTACCTGATTGTCAAGGATCAGTACGTTGCCGAAGATTTGATGCAGGACACCTTCATCAAGGCAGTGGACACGATCAAGTCGGGCAGGTACAACGAAGAAGGTAAGTTTTTGCCGTGGATCGTCCGAATCGGTCACAACCTCGCCATTGATTATTTTAGACGCGATAAGCGCTACCCCAGCGTAGTGTTCGAGGATGGAAGCAGCGTGTTCAACACGCTCGACTTCTCGGAAGATTCGGTAGAGTCGATCCAAATCCGCCAAGAGACCCACGAGCAATTGCGGGAGATGATCCAGCGGTTGCCCGAGGTACAGCGACAGGTTCTGATAATGCGCCATTACGAAGAGATGAGCTTTCAGGAAATCGCCGATGCCACCGGAGTGAGTATCAATACGGCACTGGGCAGGATGCGTTACGCGTTGATAAACTTGCGAAAGCAATTCAGCCAGCGTGCCCCACAGTATGACAAAAACGTTTACCTACGATGATGTAGTCAGGTACCTTTACGCCGAGACTTCCCCTCAAGAAAACAATGCAATCGTCGAGGCTTTGACCTCCGATTCCGAAATGCTCGCCTTTTATCTGGACGCGCTCGAACTACAGACCGTAATGGATCGTATCGTTCGCACGCCGCCCAGCCGGGCCACCGACAACGTGCTGCGCTACTCGCGACAGTACCCTTCCAGCCAAACGGCCGACTTGTCTATTTAGATAGGTCGGTTTGTTTTTAACCGCAAAGGTCGCTGAGACTTTACGCGGAGACCGCAGAGTTTCTTTGCGATCTCCGCGTAAACCTCCGTGTACTTTGCGGTTTCTTCGAAGAATTATGCGCAAGAAAGAACGCTATCAAGGGCTCATAAACTACTTCACCACCTATTTCCCCGAGCCGGAAACCGAACTCAGCTACCGCAATCCATACGAGCTTCTCATCTCCGTTATCCTGTCGGCCCAATGCACCGACAAGCGCGTCAACCTCGTAACGCCCGCACTTTTCGAGCGTTTTCCTGACCCGTCAGCCCTGGCTGCTTCCGATGCGGAGGAAGTTTTTACCTACATTCGGTCAGTCTCTTACCCTAACAATAAGAGTAAACACCTGGTGGGAACGGGCCGGATGCTCGTGGCAGAGTTCAACTCCGAAGTGCCTGGCCAGGTAGATCAACTGCAGCGTCTGCCGGGCGTAGGACGCAAGACCGCCAATGTCATCGCTTCCGTTATTTTCAACCAACCCACAATGGCCGTGGACACGCATGTGTTCCGGGTTTCACACCGCATCGGGCTGGCCCCGCTGACGGCCGCTACACCGTTGGCCGTAGAGAAGCATTTGATGGCCAACATCCCCCTCGAACTTGTCCCGAAAGCACACCACTGGCTTATCCTGCACGGGCGGTACGTATGCGTCGCTCGCTCGCCCAAATGCCTGGAATGCGCTTTAACGCACCTCTGCAAATATTATGAGAAAGCGCAGAAGGCAAAAAAGTAGCAAGGGAAATCAAAATTTTTTTCGCGGTATTCCAACGTTTTCTGCCTGGCGCGGTTCTTTAAGACTGACGTCGGGGAATTTTCAGTATTCCTTTGCGTTATCTGACACAAATTCGGCGTATTATTTTTTGCAAAATGATAACCGGTGCGCCCAAATCATAATTTTTACAAAGAAGAAAATGAAACACAACCAAATCAACTTTCTGTTCATTGTCCTTTTTGCACTCGGTCTCGGTGCCTGTAGCAAGTCGCTCGACACCGTGGATGAGGACCAACTCGAAAAGAATAAAAGGGAGATTCAGGAATATCTGACGAAGAATAACTTGTCGGCTACCCAAGACTCCACGGGCATGTTTTATATCAAGAGAGTGACTAATCCGCAGGGAGCCAAAGCAAAGGTGGGTGATGTGGTCGCTATCTACCAAAAGTCTTACACGTTGAATGACCGGGCATTTGACAGCACGAGAACCTCTGAGGAAAAACCATTGCGATTTAAATTCGGGGTGGACGAATACGTGACGGGTATGGTGCGAGCGGTCAGTCTCATGCGGGTGGGGGAAAAGATGACCTTGTTCTTGCCTTATACTTTGGCCTACGGCGAGGTGAGCTACGACGTGTTGCCCGCTTTTTCGCCCATACGGGTAGAGATGGAGTTCGCGGAGATACCACCTACTGAGGACAAGCAGATCGCAGACTATATTGCAAAAAAGAACTACAAAGTTTCTGAAACTACTGCGAGTGGGGTAAGAATAATTCGCCAAAACACCGTAACCGGCGACATGATCGGAAATGGAAAAACGGTAAACGTCAATTATGTTGGAAAGCTTTTGAACGACATAAAGTTCGATGAAGGTACTTTGTCGGCAACACCTGGTTCCAAGGGACTCATCCCGGGATTTGAGGAAGGGGTAAGTCGGTTGCGCAAGGGCGAGAAAGCGATTTTGATTTTTCCTTCTTCGCTTGGGTATGGCGCTCGGGGTGCGGGGGCGGATATAGGTGCCTACACGCCACTAATCTTTGAAATCGAGGTGTTGCAGTAAATGAGTAAGCTGTCTGGTCGGGGATTCACGCTAAGCAGGATCGACCCAATCCTCCTCGATTCGATCGAGCTTCTCGAATTCGGAATTGTTACTGACGTACTCGGGAATGACGGCTTTTAGTAGTGATACTATGGCATCACGATTGCCCGTAGGGAGCATTTTTCTGAGCTCCGAAATCGTGTCCTGTGTGTCTTGAAAATAGATCACTGGCGGTCGGGCGATCATAATCTTGGGGTGGTGCGTGGGCAGGTGGGCTTCGTCCTTGCCGAGCAGCTCTTCGTATAGCTTTTCACCGGGCCGCAAGCCGGAAAACGCGATCTCAATATCGCGACCCGCCTCAAAGCCTGACAGTTGGATCATGCGTTGGGCCAAATCCAGGATTTTAATCGGCTCACCCATATCAAAAATGAACACATCGCCGTCTTGACCCATGTCCCCGGCTTCCAGCACCAGTTGGCAGGCTTCGGGGATGGTCATGAAGTAGCGAATGACCTCGGGATGCGTGACGGTCACGGGGCCACCAGCCTGAATCTGTTTTTTGAAAAGAGGCACTACTGAGCCATTGGAACCCAGGACGTTGCCGAAGCGGGTGATGACGAAGTCAGTGTTGCGCCCCAAGTGGGAGTTGAGGCTCTGCACGTACATTTCGGCCAGCCGCTTCGTAGCCCCCATCACATTGGTCGGGTTAACGGCTTTATCGGTAGAGACGAAAACGAATTTATCAATCCGGTACTCTATGGCGAGATTGGCCACAATCTCCGTTCCCAGCACGTTGTTTTTTACGGCTTCGTAAGGATAGCGCTCCATCAAAGGGACGTGTTTGTAGGCAGCGGCGTGAAACAAGATTTGCGGGCCATGCATATTAAAAGTCCGCCGTACCCTTCCCTCGTCAGTAATGTCGGCCACTACCACTACGATTTCTATACTGGCCACCAATTCAGCATACCGATTGGTCAATTCAAACTCCAAATCGTACAGCCCAGATTCTGATTGATCGATCAATACAAGCTTCTGAGGGGCGTAGTGGATAGCTTGCCGGGCAAGTTCACTGCCGATAGAACCCGCTGCTCCGGTAATGACCACCACTTTTCCACCGATTTCCTTCTGAACATTTTGGCTGTCCAGTCGGATGGGTTCGCGCTCCAGAAGGTCTTCGATACGGATTTTGCGGATTTGACCGCTGCTCAGGGTGCCTTCCAGCCAGTCGTAAGAGGCTGGGACTACTTTCAGGACAATATTCTTTTGCAGAAAATATTCCAGGATTTCCTTCTTGATCTGGCGGCTTGTGTTTTGAATCGCCAGCACGACCTCCACGCTGTCGCCACCTTTTTTTAGGTACTTCTCGAAAGCGGCTTTCCGGTTCAGTACCCGAACCCCCGCAACCGACTTGCCCGCCAGCGTAGCATTGTCGTCGATGAAGCAAAGGATGCTGTAAACCCTTTGCGGATCTTTCAGCAGTACGCTGCGGGTCAGGATGCCCAATTCGCCCGCACCGTATATTATTACCTCCTGTGGCGCGGTGCGGGTGCTTTCGCTCACGATGTCAGTGTACATCGACTTGACGAAAAACCGGCTGGCGATCATCAAGAATAAGCAAATCAGGTACTCGATCAGCAGAACTGAAATTGGGATGTGGAGCAGGGCAATGCCTGATGTATAAGCGGCCAGATTAGAGAGAATCACAACCACCAAAGTACTGGCAGTGACGGTTTGGAAGATAAGGCCAGCGTCTTCCAGGCTCGTGTGGCGCACGATGCCGTGGTAGGAGCGGAATACCGCAAAACTCCCCCAGCGAACGAGCAGTAAAAAAAGAAGGTAGTAGCGGTAGACTGACCAGTTTATCTCCGTGTAGTCGAAATTGAAACGAAGCGTGGCCGCCGCCACAAAAGAAAACACGACAATGGCGAGATCGATGGATAGAATCAGCCGCCGGGAGACGAAGCGATGGTGGTAGCTGTCGATTACGCTTCTAAAGATACTTTCAATCATACGCACAAACCTACCAAAGTGAGCAAAACTTAAGGGGACGGTACCTGGGTTGTGGTGTATTCGAGGAGGTCAGTAAGGGCGTTATTCTCTCGTCTCCGGAGATTGGATAATCAATTCGCTAATTTAAAATTTTTTTTACAAAAAATGATTCAGAAAACGAGAACTGAGCAAACGGCAACAGGATTGCCAGCAGAGGAACTGCCCCTATTTATTCATTAGCAGATTCCGCAAAGCACTCTCTAATTCGGGAAACTGGTACGTAAAGTCGGTGGTGCGCAGTCGGGTATTTTCTACATAACTACTGCCCAGTACGACTTCGGCCATTTCGCCAAAGGCCAAATCGAGCGCAAACTCCGGTACTTTGGGAATCCACTGCGGTCGGTCGAGGACTTTGCTGATGAGTTTGGTAAGCTCGGCATTGGTCACGGGCGGGTGTGCCACCCCATTGTACACGCCTTCCCAGCTTTCGTTTTCCAGTGCCTCGATGTACAGGCGGCACATGTCGTCAATGTGAATCCAGGACATCCACTGGTCGCCGTCGCCGAGCGGGGCGCCCAGGCCGAAGCGGGCCGGCGCGGCGATTTTTGGTAAAGCGCCACTCTTGTCGCTCAGCACCACGCCCGTCCTGAGCTTGACGGTGCGCACACCCAGATCTTTGACGTGGTCAGCCGATTCTTCCCACTTTACCGTCACCTCGGCCAGAAAGTCGTTGCCGGGCGGCGACTGCTCGTTATGCTTCGCGTCGCCAGTATCTGCTCCGTAGTACCCCACCGCCGACGACGACACGAAGGCCTCAGGCCGCTGGCCCTGCGCCTTCATGATGCGGGCCAGTAACTCGATGCTCTCGGTACGGCTGTCGATGATAATTTTCTTGCGCTCGTCCGTCCAGCGTTCATCGGCAATTCCCGCCCCGGCCAGGTGAATGAGGTAGTCCATGCTGTCGAGCGCGCGGGGGTCGACCGCCTCTTTTTCAATATCCCACTGATAGACGGCGACATCAGGGTAGGTTTCTTCGGAACGGCTGAGGTACGAAACAAGGTAACCGCGTTCGAGGAGCATTTCGGTGAGGCGGCGGCCAATCAGGCCCGTGCCTCCGGTAATCAGGACGTTTTTTTTCATAAGTGGCTATCAGCAGTTGGCTTTCGGCAGTCGACTTTGGGCTGCAATTTTCAATGCTAAAACCTCAAAACTACCCCAACCGATTGCCCGGTGAATTGTACGTTTTTAAGAATCGCCGCCGCCTTTCGATGGCTCGGACGCAAGGCAAGGTAATTTGCGGCATCAAACAGCACTAGAAAGCCTCCCTGCAAAATGATGGACTGCCCGAAACCCTTAAAACGATCGTGCCTGTCGGGGGAAGTTTTGGCTTTTTCCAATAAATAGACGCCGCTCGCCATGTAGGCCAGGTCTAGTCCGGCGTTGAAGAGCAGGGTTTTTTCGATGGAATGCAGATCCTCGATGCTCTGGTCGAGAGTAGCAGGCGGCAATTTTTTAGCCCGCAAAGCGCTAATCAGGCCCGGTGTCGCAATGCCCAGGTTCACTATGTTCCAGTAAACATTCATGCGGTTGAAGTACTTGTTGCTACCTTCGCCGCGTGCCGCCGCAATACCGCCGTAGGCGATGTTCGCCACGGCGCAGCCACTCAGCACCCACATGCCCGTGGTTTGGATTTTCAGACGGCTCTGGTTGAGGTCGTCGAGTGATGTCGGTTGCGCCTGGGTCGTGAGGCCAAACAGGAGAAAAAGAAGGGCGTAATGGTATATTTTCATAGAGCTAAGTTCGAGTATTGCATGATTAAACCGTTAATTTCCCCAAAAGTTGGAACACTTTTTTTCCGTTCGATCATTATCTCCGAAGAATTCCGTTTACTATAAATCCGTGCCGCTCCACGCCTTAATTACCCATACCACTTATAAATGTACGACAAAAACCTAGGTACCAAACAGAAAGCCCTCCGTATTAACCTTGACCCGCAGATATACGGATCCTTCGCCGAAATAGGGGCCGGACAGGAAACTGCCGCCATATTTTTCAAGGCCGGCGGCGCCTCCGGGACGGTCGCCAAGACGATGTCGGCCTACGATATGACGTTCAGCGACGCCATCTATGGCACCGAGGATAGCGGTCGCTACGTCTGCGAGCCTCGGCTTATCAAGATGATTCATAAGGAATACAGCTTGCTGGAAAAGCGTCTGGCCGAGCAGCGGGGCGCGGATAGCAAGTTCTTTGCCTTTGCCAATACCGTGGTGGCCCTCAACTATCACAAGACCAACATCGCCCACGGCTGGATCGGCCTGCGGTTTCAGCTCAAGCCCGGTGGCGATTACAACGAGGTGGTGATTCACGTCAAGATGCTCGACGACGAAAACGTGCTCCAACAGCAGGCGCTGGGCGTAATCGGCGTCAACCTGATCTACGGATGCTTCTACTACCACAGCTCGCCCGAAACAATGCTGCAATCGCTCATGGACGACCTTAGCCCCGAGCGCCTGGAGATCGACATGATGCGCGTCAGCGGTTCCGATTTCATGGAGGTGGACAACCGCCTGATGAGTCTGCATTTGGTCAAGAACGGCTTCACCAATGCGGCGCTGTTCGGAGCCGATGGCGGCGTGCTGCAACCGTCGGAGGCTTTTTACAAAAAGCACATCCTCATCATGCGCGGGCGGCTGCGGCCCATCACCAACGTCCACATCGACCTCATCGAAAATGGCACCCGGCAGTTCGTCGCTGAATCCGACGTAGACCCCGACCGCGTGCTGATGGTGTCGGAACTCACATTGCGCAATCTGCAATCAGACGATGAGGACAACATCGACGAAAAGGACTTCCTCGATCGCGTGGACATCCTCTGCTCGCTGGGCCACATGGTAATGATATCAAACTACCACGAATACTTCCGGCTGGTAGCCTACCTCTCGGAATTGACCCGCCTCAAAATCGGTCTATTGTTGGGCATCCCGAGCTTGCAGAATATTTTTGAGGAAAAGCACTATGATTTCCTGCGCGGGGGTATTCTCGAATCGTTTTCCACGCTATTCAGCCGCAAGGTCAAGCTCTTGATTTACCCGACGCTGCGCGAAGACGATTCAGTTTACTCCCTCGATAACTTTGAGGTGGCCGACAATCTTAAGCCGTTGGTCGAGTACCTGATTATCAACGATAAGATCGAGGACATCCGCGATTACAATGTGGAGTACATGCGCTGGACCACCGATCAGGTACTAGCGATGGTCAAGAGTGGCGAACCCGGCTGGGAGGAACTCGTGCCCGACAGCGTGGCCGAGATAATTAAGGATAAATGCTTGTTTGGCTTTCCTTGCGTAGTGTACGATGCGCGGGGGGCGAGTGGCGTTACGAGATTGTCCGCTGCTAATATTCTCGCCAAAGATGTGAAAGCCACAGACAAAGCCGACGCGTCGTCCGATAAAATTACATAAGGCATGACAGACATAGATAAAGTATGGCTGTTCCGTATGACCCATATCGATAATATCGCGCACATTTCCGAGCACGGGATCACTCATATCCACTCGGCCCACTCTAACCCAATCTATAGGCCCATTGGAGATAGCAGCCTGATTATTGGACGGAATGAGTATCAGATACCCGGTGGGGGTAAATTGGGAAAATATATTCCTTTTTACTTCGGATTCCGAATGCCTATGCTTTATGTCATTCAGAACGGCTTTAATGGCTTAGAGCGCACCCCTCCGCAAGACATCGTGTATTGTGTAAGCAGTGTAGGGCAAGTTGTAAAGCATGGGCTTCGCTTCCTGTTTACTGATGGTCATGCCTTGAGCGGTTTAAGCAATTTCTACAATTCCAATTCCGTCGGGAAAATAACAAGCTTGATCGACCAGGAAGCTATCGCCACCAAGTATTGGGCAGCAGATAGTTCGGACACAGATTTAAAGCGACGAAAAGAGGCGGAGTTTTTGGTAGCAGATGATCTGCCAGTTACTGCTATTGTCTGGTATGTAGTTTATAACGAGGAAGTCAAGAGCAAACTGTTATTGCTCGATATTTTGGAAAGCAAAATAATTGTTAGGGATAATTTCTATTTTTAACCACCATGATCAGATTCATCACAGGTAATATTTTTGAAAGCAAAGCAGATGCTTTGGTTAATACCGTCAATACCGAAGGGGTGATGGGTAAAGGCATCGCATTGCAGTTCAAAAAGCAGTTCCCGCTAAATTATAAAGAGTACCGCCGAGTTTGTAAGGAAGGAGGTCTGAAAATAGGCCAACTATTGACTGTAAAAGACTCTGCCTTGCTGTTAAAGGGTGATGTCTGGATCATTAATTTTCCTACAAAGACTACTTGGCGAAAGCCGTCAGAATATAGCTATATCGAACAAGGTCTTAAGGAACTGCTGAAGGTCATTGATGAAAAAAATATTCAATCAATTGCTATCCCCCCTTTAGGAGCCGGAAATGGAGGTTTGGAGTGGTTCAAGGTTAAAGAGTTGATATTGGAAAGCTTGGGTGAACTGCCTATTGAGATTTGCGTTTTTGAGCCAAGTGCACATATTAAGGAAGTGTTGGAAAAGGAGCGTGCAAAGTTGACCCCTGCGCGAGCTATGCTTCTGGCTGTGCTCTATGATTTGGTACGAAACGGCGAGTTCGTCTCAGAGTTTGCCAGTGAAAAAATAGCCTATTTTTTGCAAAAGTTTGGGGCTAAAGAGTCCTTTAGATTGGAATTTCAACCCAATTTCTACGGTCCGTACTCAGGAAAGGTTAAGCGCGTTCTGTACCATCTCAATGGTAGCTATCTGACGGGTTTTAGTGCAATGGACAAAAAGCCTTTTGAAGAATTGGGCCTGTTGATGAATTCGGAGAGGACGGTCACCGCTTATTTGTCAAAACCAGAAAACAGGGAACATTTACAGATTGTTAACGATACGAAAGAGTTCCTATCTGGATATTACTCAAATTTTGCATTGGAATTATTATCCACAGTCGATTACATCTCCAACAAGATCGCCTCCCGTGACGAAAAGGAAATCCGAGCGGAAGTAGAAACCTGGAGCAGCAGAAAAAAGAACCTGTTCGCTGACGCAAAATTTATTTCCAAAGCGATTACCCACTTGAACCAGTTCCCGCAGTGACAGACTCCCTGATGACTGGCGCAATCACCCCTGTTCTGTCAAAGTCTCGTTGCGGAGTTAGGTATTCAAATATTCCCCTTCTTCAACTCTCCCACCGCATAGTCGGCCGCGCGCGCGGTCAAAGCCATATACGTCAGCGAAGGATTGACGCAGGAGGATGACGTCATGCAGGCTCCGTCGGTCACGAACACATTTTTGCAATCGTGCATCTGGTTGTGGGCGTTCAGCACCGAGGTTTTCGGGTCGCGGCCCATGCGGGCGGTGCCCATTTCGTGAATGGCGTTACCCATCGCGAAATCTCCGTTGAAGGGTTCGATGTTCTTGAAGCCCGCCGCTTCCAGCATCTCGGCGGCATCGTTGGTCATGTCCTTCCGCATCTTGTGCTCATTCTCGCCGATGGCGGCGTCAAAGACAATCAGCGGTTGGCCCCAGGCGTCCTTTTCGGTGGAGTGGAGGTACATGCGGTTTTCGTGGCGGGGCAAGATTTCGCCGAAACCGTGCAGCCGCATGTTCCAGTCGCCGGGCTGGCTGAGTTCTTCTTTAAAATCGGCACCGAAGCCCGGCGTTCCGTTGCCCCGTCCCCAGTTGCTGCGCCCGGCCCCGCCCTGGTAGCCGAAGCCGCGCAGGTAATCACGGCGGTCGTCGCCCCAATTGCGGTAGCGGGGGATGTACAGGCCGTTGGGGCGGCGACCGAAGTAGTATTTGTCTTTAAAATCCTCGACCTGCGAATTGGCCCCCGCCAGCAGGTGGTGATCCATGAGGTTGTGACCCAGTTCGCCACTGTCGTTGCCGAAGCCGTTGGGAAAGCGGCTGGATTTCGAATTGAGCAGAATGGCCGTCGAGGCGATAGAACCCGCATTGACGAAGATGATTTTGGCAGAATACTCCTCCGTCTCTTTCGTGTTTTGGTCGACGACCCGTACGCCCGAGGCTTTGCCCAGCTTGTCGTCGTAGATAATTTCGGTCACGATTTTATCGGGAAGCAGCGTCAGGTTTCCCGTGCGCTCAGCCGCAGGCAGCGTCGCCGACTGCGAACTGAAGTACGCGCCATAAGGACAACCGCGCTCGCAGAGGTTGCGGGCCATGCATTGCCCCCGGCCCAGCGCAGTGTGCTCGGCGGTAGGTTGGGTCAGATGGGCCGTGCGGCCAATCGTGATGGGGCGAGCCATCTTCTGGGCGATGGTATTTTTGAAATAATCCTCGACGCAGTTGAAGTCATGCGGCGGCAAAAACTCACCGTCGGGCAGCACGTCCAGCCTTTCCTTGCGGCCACTGATGCCCGCGAAGCGCTCGGCGTAGGTGTACCAGGGCGCAATGTCCTCGTAGCGGATAGGCCAATCGACGCCGATGCCTTCCCTGGCGTTGGCCTCAAAGTCTTCCCGGTTCAGTCGGTAAGACTGCCGCCCCCACAGCAACGAACGGCCGCCTTTGATGAAAGCCTTGGTCCAACGGAAGGGCTTTTCTTCGAGGTAAGGGTGCTTGACGTCGCTGGCAAAAAAACCGTTGGCGGCCTCGTTGCCAAAGCGGTTTCCGCGCCCGGTATCGTTGGAATACGTTTCGATTTGTCCGGGGCTGGCTTTGCCCCGGTACTGAAAGTCCCAGGGTGGACGCATGGCCGTCGTGTAGTCCTCGACGTGTTTTATGTCGCGGCCCCTTTCCAGCACCAGCGTTTTCAGGCCTTTTTCGGTGAGTTCCTTGGCCGCCCAGCCGCCGCTGATGCCCGAGCCAATCACGATGGCGTCGTACTGCGTTTTTTTCTGTAAAGTCACGTGGGTTGTTTTGTTTAGGGTTTAAAGTTTAGAGTTTAAACGAGGCCGCTGTGCGGCGAACCTGCCCCGAAGCGTTTGGCTGTTTAGGCGCAAGCATCCAAACAGCAGGAACTTTACTTGTTGGGATTCATTCACACTCTGTGCCTCTGTGCCTCTGTGCCTCTGTGCCTCTGTGCCTCTGTGCCTCTGTGCCTCTGTGCCTCTGTGCCTCTGTGCCTCTGTGCCTTTGTGTCGGAACGCCGCATCGCTTTGTGCCTTTGTGCCTAGTAACTACCCCCCGCGCCGCCGCCGCCGAAACTACCCCCGCCGAAGCCGCCAAATCCACCGCCACCGCCGAAACCCCCTCCGCCGCCACCTCCCCAGTTGCCGGAACTACTGCCCCAGCCCGAGTGGGTACTGTACGGAAAGAACACCGGGCCGCGTCCGCTGCGGAAGCGCTTGCCCCCACGCCCCCCTCCGCCGCCCCGGTTGCGCATGATGATAACCAGGATAATCAGAAAGACAATGATCGCGAAGCCGCCCGGAAACTCCTCTCCCTCCGCCGAGCGCGGCTCGGCCTGGTACTCGCCGGAGGCGTAGGCGATGATGGCATCCACGCCGCGATCCAGCCCCCGGTAAAACATTTTGTTCTTGAACTGAGGGATGATCTCCTGCGACACGATGCGCTTGGCGATGGCGTCGGGAATGGCACCTTCCATGCCGTAGCCCGTGGCAATGAACACCTTGCGGTCGTTGGGGGCCCACAGCAGCACGATGCCGTTGTTCTTGCCTTCCTGGCCCACGCCCCACGCGCGTCCCAGCGCGAAGGCGTAGTCGGCGATGGCGTAGGGTTCTACGCTGGGTATGATCACGACGGTGATTTGGGTGGAAGTGGAGTCGTCGTAAGCCACCAGTTTTCTTTCCAATTCGGCTTCCTCGGTGGGATTGAGCTGGTTGGCCAGGTCGTTGACCAGCCGGGCCGGACTCGGGCGCGGCGGGATGTCCTGCGCCCGTACCGAGAGGCCCGCCAGAAGCAGAAGAAAAATGCAAAGATTCTTGTTTTTCATGGCTGGATTTTTACCCGAACGATACGTCGTCGGGTAGTTCGTTGATGTCGTCCGACTGGTACGGGAAATAGGTGCGGAGTTGCTGGCCCGCTTCCTCGATGCCCTCGCACAGTCCCTCGACAAATTCGTTCTGCTTGAAATGGGCACGGAGTTTTTCTTTGGTACTTTCCCAAAAACCGGTGGGCACTTTCTCATAAATACCCTTATCGCCGAGCACCGCGAACTTGCGGTCTTCGTGGGCGAGGTAGAACAACACGCCGTTGCGATCCTGGGTGTTATGTAAACTCAGCTCGCCGAACACCACCTTGGCCCGTTCCATTACGTCTTCGTCGGGGCATTGCGCCTCGATGTGGACCTTGATTTCGCCGGAGGTGCGCTTTTCGGCTTCCATAATCGTGGCGACAATGCGCTGCGTTTCGGCTTTGCCGAACAGAGGATCGGTGGTAGACATAAGTTTTTATAAAAAAAGACGCCACACCACCACAGCGGGTAGCATGGCATCTATGTATTTCAAAACTAGCTTAAAACTGTACCTGCGGGGCGTTTTGGGCGGCTTGCGACGCCTCGAAGAAGCCTTTGCGGTCGAAGCCGAACATACCGGCAAAGATGGCGTTCGGGAAAGTTCGCACCGACTGGTTGTAGTCGTTGACCACGGCGTTGAAATCGTTACGAGCCACGGTGATGCGGTTTTCGGTGCCTTCCAGTTGCGCCTGCAATTCCAGGAAATTCTGGTTGGCTTTCAGGTCGGGGTAGCGCTCTACCGATACCAACAGCCGCGACAGTGCGCCGCTCAACTGGTCCTGCGCGGCCTGGAATTTCTGAATGTTTTCGGGCGAAAGGTCGTCGACGTTGACCTGCGTGGATGTGGCCTTGGCGCGGGCGTTGATGACGTCGGTTAGGGTACCGCGCTCGAATTCTGCCGCTCCCTTGACGGTACTGACCAGGTTGGGGATGAGGTCGGCGCGGCGTTGGTACTGGCTCTGGACTTTGGCCCACTGCTCGTTGACGTTCTCGTCTTTCTGCACCAGCCCGTTGTAGGAGCTGCAGCCGAACAAACCGCCGACCAGCAAAAGGATGACGATGACAATGATACTTTTGGACATGATGGTTCTGTTTTGAGGTTGATTTTGGTTCAAAATTAGCCAAAACTAGGAATTTTCGAGCGAAAAACTATATGGGTGGTCGCGCGGGGCGGAATGGATGGCCTGGAAATGGTACGAACGAAAATGAGATGGCCTGCGAAAATACTTCTTCCCCGATCATCCCGATTGCAAACCGGGACGAGTGAGATGAATTGCTTGACATTATGGGTTGCTTTTATAGCTTTGAAGCGATTTCTTATTCTTTCACCTTTTAAATACTTACCGCTATGAAACGAAGACCAATTCCTTGGCACATCCTGTTGCTGGCAATGGGCTTTTTATTGGCCCTGCTGCTGGAAGGGTGCGGCTTGGGCAAAGATGCCCGCGTCACAACTGTCTATGGTAAGATCACTGACCAAGCCGGACTGCCTATCGATAGTATGACAGTAATTATGTTTGGAGGAAAAGGTCTCAGCAGTGGGGGGGTACCAATCGGTGAGACGAAGACCAACTCTGAAGGTCAATATGAGTTGGTAGTTGATGTGCCGAAAGCTTATTCTAGAGTTGATGCAATTTTGCATTTTGAATATCAGTCGCTTCTAGATAAATATTATGAGCAATTAGTTTTTCAAGACGGGGTTCGAAGGGGTAGTTGTTGCAAGCTAAGCTTGGGTAGGAAGACGAACTATGATTTTGTGATGCTACCAAAATGATTTAGACTATTCAAACACTTACCACCATGAAACGAAGACCGATTCCGTGGAAACACGCTCGCCCCCTCGCTAGGCTCTTGATGCCCGCCCTTCTGCTGCTGCTGGCCTGTGGCTGCGGCGACAAACTGCCCAGGCCCACGGAAAAGGGCAAGAACACCTTTGGCTGCAAGATCAACGGCAAGCGTTGGGTGCCCGATGGCGGAAAAGGGTTTCAGCCTGCCAAGCCGATTACAGGCGGGTTTTTTTTGATCGTGGCCACCCCTACTTACCGAAGGGGGGTATTTATACGTGCGGTGTCAAAAGACGAGCAGGGGGTTAATATTTACCTCGATGGGTACGAGGTAGGCGAGCACTTGCTTAATGAAATGACCCAAATACGGCCTGCCAATTTGAACCCCAAAAACTACGGGCTCTACCAGAAAGGGGACGAGACCTACGTGACGTCGGACAAGTTCACGGGCAAGGTCATAATTACCAAATCCGATACTACCACGGGCATCGTATCCGGCACTTTCGAGTTTGTCGCGGGTAATTCACAAGGAGAAAAAGTCAACATCACGAATGGCAGATTCGATGTGAACTACGCCACTCAATGAACGAGAATTTTCTAACCCTTATCTACCATCCCCATGAAAACCATTTATCATTTTCTCCTACTCCTTGGACTGCTATGCAGTGCTATGGGCATCAAAGCCCAAGTTGTCCAGCCGCTGATTAGCCCCGGCACCGGCTCCTACCAATTCAGCGAGTACCGCATTGTGGCCGACCAGACGCTCCTTGCCCTCGATCTCGGCCCGGTCAGATCGAAAGTACTCTACGACCGGGTGTTTCCCGCCGCCCAGCTTTCCAACCAAATCCTTGGTCTGTGTCCCACAGACCCGCTGCAATACACCAGAACGCTTTGCAACACCAAGGGCACAAGCACCGCAATTCCCTGATGGGCCTGGACGCGGTGTCCACGTCTGAACGGGGAGGCTTGGCCGGACACGGCCATGGACTGCAAACGGCGGCCCAAACCGAACGAGGGGAGCGCTCATAGCTTCCTGACACTATCTGGTCGGCAGAGGGACGGTGGCAGTTTGCGGCTTCGTGTTCATGCTCGACAATCCCTGGCAGGAACGGTGGAACATAGCCGCCCCCGGATGCTCCCGCCGGGCGGCACTCCGCTGGTCGCTGACAGGTCTTCACGAAACGGGCACCGACAAGCCCGCTGTTCCGACGCATTACAGGGAGCGGTGCCGGGGCGCAAGGCGGCGCGGGTGTAAGGCCTGTGGGACACAGGCCACGGATTACGAATCTCCTCAAACTCCGGTCACAATTATTTGCGTACAGAGGCCAAATTATTGGTCATTACAAAAGATATTAGGTAGCAAAAACGGTTCTGCGGGTGCTTAGGTCCTACGTTTGCTGGACACTCTCTCTTATTTTGCCACATTCTGGCCAGAATCAGTAAACTTACAGGCAATACATTAGGTACTTAACAGAATAGGTACTTTGGCTCGATTGATTTAATTTTGTGTTCATACATTAATTGTACTGACACTTATAAGTCAGTGCCTTAGGGTTAACATAGCAAGCACTGAGAAAGCTCTCTTTTTCATTGTTTTATCTCAAATTGTCCAGTAGTATATGACGAAATATTAAGTTTTGGAACCCTATTGTAGAATACGTCAAATTTGATGGTTCCTTTTCTATATTTGAGCAGTTTTTAAGTTTTCCAGATCACATCAATTATGAAAAGAAGACAAACCCTCCGTTTGCTGGGCTCACTGCCCATTTGGCTAGCTGCTTGCAAAGGTAAGTTTCCAAGTGCGCCTACTGTGGTGACGGGCAAGGTGGTGGATGAAAACGGCTTGCCCGCAGAAGGAATAGAACTGACTTTGGTTGGAAACAAGAAGAAAGGGGTCTCACCGATACCGACTTTTGATGAACGGACGAAAACTGACAGCGATGGTAAGTACACGTTGTCTCACGTTGTGTCAAGTAATACCGATTTTGTTGTGTTTAGGATTGATACTGGCACTCAATATATTCCATATATTGAGCGTGATGGCCAATATGAAATCTTAGGTTCCTCAATTATTATCCAACAGAAAAATTACGGTAAAACTAAAACTATAAATCTTCAAGTTAGAAAATCTTAAACTCAAATTTATGGAAAGACGAGAAACTCTCCGCCTACTAGGCTTGCTGCCCGTTTGGATGGCTGCCTGCAAAGGCAAGTTTCCTAGCGCGCCTACCGTGGTTATGGGCAAGGTGGTGGACGAAAATGGTATACCCGTCAGAGACCTAAAACTCACATTAGATGGCAACAGGCAGAAAGGAATAACTTTGATTCCTACATTTCGGGAGGAAAGCTCATCCGATATTGAAGGAGTATATTCCTTATCATCTGTCGTGACTAAGACTACTGATGTAGTTTTTCTCAATGTTTTTGATGGAACTTTAAATATCCATTATAAATATGACCAAGACTCGTATATGCCTGTTACTTCTGAAATAATCATTCAACAAAAAGACCACAGTACTGTACCCGAAGAAAATTGGCATAAAAAACAAAAAGGCTGACCTTTGAAGCGACCAAGCATCAAAACCAGCCTTTGAGGATGACAGAAATCATCAACGCCCAAGTTATACAAATTTTCGATATCGTGCCCTTGGCGGCGAATTTAGCGCGAAAAAAATTCATCTCCGGCTTTCTGACTGGGCTTATAAATAGCAGAAAAGTACAATTCAAGGAGATCGCCCTGCATATGTCTTCTAAGGCAAAAGACGAATCCGTAGAGCGAAAGATACAGTCGTTTTTCAAGGATTTTGTATTTGATTATGACAAAGTCTGCTTGTTACTTTTGCTGTTTTTACCTAAGAGTAAACTTGATTTATGCATAGACAGGACGGAGTGGGATTTCGGCGTTTATCAGTGTAATATCTTGATGATAGTCGCAAAGTGTGGCTCGGTTGGAATTCCGCTGTATTGGAAGCTCCTCGATAATAAATCTGGCAACAGCAACTGGCTTGACCGATGTGACTTGTTGGATAAACTGGTGAACTTAATTGGGAAAGAACGGATAAATACGATTATCGGTGACCGAGAATTTATTGGACTTGAATGGATCAAATACCTAAAATCCAATAATATAGACTATTGTATGCGTGTTCCGAAGAGTCACTTGATAACTTTAAAAAATGGAGACGTTTTTTCAATAGGTGAGCTTTTGAGCAAACAAAGCGAAAGGTATTTCCAAGATTGCATGGTGGACGGTGTCTGGGGTAATTCTATGCTAAAAACACTAGTAAAGGGAGATTTTTTGTTTTTGATAGGGAATCTTCCAGCCAAAAACTTAGGTGAAACTTATAGGAAACGCTGGTCAATAGAAGTACTCTTTCAGAGTTTCAAAAAAAGAGGGTTTGACTTGGAAAGTACACATTTGAAAAGCAGTGATAAATTGAGTAAATTATTGGTCTTCGTTAGCATAGCGGTCGCAATATGTGTGAAAGTTGGTGAACTTCATCATGAAAAAGTACAAAATATAAAGATTAAGAAGCACGGCTATAAAGCGAACAGTTTTTTTAGGAAGGGACTTGACATTTTGCGGAGTGGACTTAAAAACCCAAAAGAGAGTTTTACTCAATTCTGGCAGGAGTGCATAAGTTCGTTCGTCAGGTGGATCATACTTCAAATAACTTATAATCAGAATTTTATAAAAATACTCGGGTAGAGTACCTCAAGACCACGCTGCTGCTCAACAAAGGGATCTTCACCAAAGATGAGGTCGAGTTCTACCGCCACTTGCCTCGCAACGCAAAAAAGCAAATCGAGGTACCCACTTCCGCCGACCAATGGCAAAGCCTCTACGAGCGGCTTGTTTTGGCTGACCTGCGCGAGAAGAATCAGCGCATCCCCGACTATGCTTCCTTTGCCGAGCAGGATCGCAACAAGCTGACCCGCAGCAATACCATTCCCATCGGAATTCTGAATTTGGATGCCACTTTCCTCAACGAAGTGCAACTCAAAGAAAACGAGGAAACCAAAAAGCAGAACAAAAAACTTAAAGCCGAAATAGTAGAGGGCTACGAACGCATCCACTTTATAAATGCCTCGGTGTTGCAGGAGGACGTTTTTCAGGCCGAAGTCAACTTTCAACTCAGCCCTTCCTTGCACATCTCGAACAACGATGTCAAAATCAAGCAGGTGGAACTGGACTTCCAGGACGGCAAGGGCTACCGCAGCTACCCACTAAGCGAAAATCTCATCTCCTACCGATTCAGTGCTGTCGGAGAACGGTTCATCAGTATCCGTTTACTGACCGAGCGGGGGGCCTTCGTGTTCCAGTCGCTCATCAATGTCAAGCAGTTGGAGCGAATTCCGCCCTTCCGGGAATTCCAGATCACGGCCCCCAGGGTGCGCGAGGACACAATCACGCCACCGGAAAAGCGGAAGAACGGACGAATTGGCGTTACGGTACCGGGTGGCAATGTGCGCGTCGTGCTGGGCTGCGACCAGTTATTCGACAAGCCGATTATCATCGGCGAGGGCTTCGACATGGGGCAGAACAAGAACCTGGACGACATGGAGGCTAAGTATCGCAGAGAACTACTGTTCTATTTAGTTAACGGCTACGACCTGGTACTGTTGGACTATCATGATGCCCGTGATTTTATCGAAAATAACGCTCAAGTGATGAAAGCCCTCATCGGGCAAACCTACCTAGACAAGGTAGGAACCACCGATATGATCGTGATTGGCGAGAGTATGAGCGGCCTGGTGGCCCGTTACGCCCTGCGCGAGATAGAAACTCAAGGCCAGAACCACCACGTTAGCCATTACATTTCCTACGACTCGCCGCATCAGGGAGCCAACGTTCCCGTGAGTATCTCCCAGATATATTGGGAGTCGTATCCGGGTGTCATTCCTCTGATTGCTCTGCTTTTTTCGCAGGAATTAAGGGATTACTACTCCGCCCTGCTTACCCCGGCGGCAGCGGAGATGCTGAGATATTACGGAGGCAGGTTTAATTATGGCGTGGGAGCTCAGCATCCCGAATTCCAGGCGTTTCGTACCAGGCTACAGAACCTGGGCAACGGGGGCTATCCGCAAAACTGTCGGAATATCGCCATGATCAACGGCGCTCTAAACGCTGGCGACCGTGCTGTATTTAACGATCACAACTACGGCAGCCGGATATTGCTCACAAACATTCCTGCCATCCTGCAATCAACCTACATCGAGGCTTTCACGCACAGTCCAGGCCAAAACCAGAACGTCCTTCGTTTTGCATCGCGCGGGTTTATACTTAACACCATCCTACCTTACGTGTCGATAAACTACAGCAGCCCGGTCAACGACGATTTCACGCCCGGCGGCAGGACACCTTTCCGGATTCCGGCCCGGCTGCGCAATCCCAACCCAGAGTTTGTTTTCAGTTTCGTACCGACCTACAATTCCATCGACTACTCCGGCCCCCACGACACGCAGGCGCAGCGGGAGTACCTGAACGTGAACTCGGCGGTATCCTCTTCCCAGACTCCCTTTGCCGCCGTTTATGGGATCAATGCTAAATACAGGACAAAAAAAATAGGATAGCCTGAAAATGGTAGATTTGAGTTGCGAAACCAACTCTACCCAGACTATCCCGATGCAAAGTAAAGAGAAAGAGGTATTCAATGCCATCAAATGTCACTTTACCTGCGACATACGTCGCGTAAAATTTATCAGTTGTTTGATCGTGAGTCTGTTAAAGCTTAACGACTGCTCGCTCAGCGAGTGGAGCAAGGGCGTCTGCCTGGACATTCTGCTGTCCTCGAAGTACAAGCGCCTGCAACGGCTGCTGTGTGGCTTCCGCTTCGGCCAGCGAGCGTACTTCAAGCTGGTCTGGTCGGCCTACGGACAGGCCGACCAGGTGGTGCTGACACTGGATCGCACGGATTACATCCAGCGCGGGCAGACGGTGCAGATACTGATGCTGGGCATCGCCCACAAGGGTGTGAGCATCCCGTTGCTGTGGCACACGGCCAACCGCGAGGGCAACAGCAGCAAGCAGACGCGGCTGGCCCTTTTGAAGGCCCTTGAACGTTGGGCGGTCGTCAAGCCAGGGCAGAAGGTTTACCTGACGGGCGACCGCGAGTTCATCGGTAAGGAGATGTGGACGGGCTGGTTCACACCCGTCATCCGGGTGCGGGCCAACGCCGCAGTGGTCAATGGCGGCAAGTCCTGCCGGGCCGACAAGGTCTTCGGCGAGAGGAGGTTGAAGGTGCTTCGCAAACCCAGGGTCGTTTACGGGCAGCGAGCCTACCTGACCGGTATGAAGCTGGAGGGCGAGGACTTCCTGATCCTGATGAGCCGTGAGCGCGTGCGAGGCATGGCCGGGATTTACGCCCAGCGGTGGCAGGTCGAGACACTGTTTGGCGCCTTCAAATCCCGTGGCTTCAACCTCGAGAAGTGCCGCGTCAACGATCACCGCCGGATCAGGACGCTGTTGTTTTTGCTGGCCATCGCGCTGGTTTGGGCCATCAGGGCGGGCGAGTGGCTGGTGGCCAACGGCAGAAAAATTCCGATCAAGAAACTCAGGACGGGAAGCCAGCCGCTGAACTCCTTGTTCAGGCACGGTCTCAACCACTTGCAAAACATTGCGCTTAACCATGCTCATTTTCAGAAACTTGATAAACTTTTGTACTGTACTTAGGGGATCAATGTCAATACCCAACATGTGGTCACATCTCCAATCACTTGGGACGAACTGGGTACGAGTGAGAATCTCTATAATGCCTCGACGGCTTGCAGCAATCCCAATTATGTGCCCGTTCCGACCATCTCATTGAGCGGGCCGAGTTGTCTCTCCTTACAAAGGGCACAAAACGGCCAGCAGCCCCCGCAGCTGTTCACAGCTACCACCAATGCCAGCAACGGCCAGTTTCGCCATATATGGAGCGTATCGGCTGCGGGTCAACCTGCAGTAGTGACCACTTCAAACTCTTTTACATTTTATTTGAGCGCACCGGGCAATTATACGGTTACCGTAACCCGGCAGGATATCAATAACCCTGGCATAACCCGCTCGGCCACGACCACTTATACCGTTATCGACTGTGATATTCTAAGCGGTACCTCCAGCAACTGCGATTGGCTGGAAGGCGACTTTGTGACCCAATTGGCCAACAGTCAGAATGTGTTCGCTCATTTTTCCAACGGTACACTATATGCCAGCACTGACAACGGAGCGTTTGTATCTCGCAGTACATTACAGGCAAATGGCCTTTTCGGCGAATTCGCCGACTGCTTCGCCGTAACCGATCCAAGAAGCGGCGGCGTGATCTCATTACCCAACGGCTGCTATACGATCAAGGCCAAGCACTCCAACAAGTTCATGCAACCGGAGAACGGCAACAACGGTGCACGCATCCGTCAATATTCGGGCAACGGGCAAAGCAACCAAGTCTTCGAGTTGGAAGGCGTGGACAGCGATGCATACAAAATAAAAGCCTGGGGTACCAACAGAGTGTGGGAAGCCGCCGGGGCAGGGACAGGTTCCGGCACGGCTGTCCGGCTTTGGGATTACAACGGGGGCAACCACCAGAAATGGCTCGTGAGCGATTGGGGCGACGGGACCTACCGACTTGCCCCCAAGCACCAGCAAACCATCATCGCCGATGTGGAAGGTCAAAGCACGTCTGATGGGGCAGGATTGCATATATGGGGCCAGCACGCTGAAAACAACCAGCGGTTTTACTTTAACTCAACCGGTTGTCCGGGCGGCGGCAACCCCTGCTCCAATCCGCCCGGCGCACCGAGCCTTTCAGCCACGGCCAACCCCATCAACGCCGGCCAATCCACCACGCTGACGGCCACGGGTTGCCCCGGCACGGTCAACTGGAACACGCCGAACGGCAGCCCCACGGTCAGCCCCGCCACCACGACGACCTACACGGCCACCTGCACGGTCAACGGCTGCACCAGCGCCCAGGGCAACGTGACGATCACCGTCAACGGCACACCGCCGCCAGTCGGCAGCTGCTCGGCGGTCAACGACCAGTGCTCGAGCAGCCAAAACGAGACCCACAATTACACGGTCAGCGTCCCGTCGGCGGGCAACTACACGCTGCAGGTCAACTACCGCTCCTACCAGGGGCCGGGCGGCATCATCCGCTGGTCGGTCAACGCCGGCGCGGTCAGCACCACGGGGGTCGGCCAGACGGGCATCGGCGACTACCAGGACGCCAATCTGGGCAGCGCTTACCTCAATGCGGGTAGCAACACGGTCACCCTCAGCAGCGGAGCACTGTTCGTCTGCTTCCGCAAGGTCTGCGCCAATAGCGGCGGTGCCCGCCTCGGCGTGATCGAGGAGCCCACCACCGACAGCCCCGAGCTGACAGTGTCGCCCAACCCCAACGACGGGGCATTCGAGGCGCGGTTCTACGTCGAGCCGGGCCGCAAGGCCACGCTGCGGGTGAGCGACATCCAGGGGCGCGAGGTGTGGAAGAAAAGCCTGACGGGGGCGGGAGAACACCGCGAACCCGTGCGGCTGCCCGCGCAGTCGGTCGGCACTTTCATCCTGCTGCTCGACAAGGAGGCGACCGATGCCAAAGGCAAAGCGGATCGCCGCCCGGCGGATCGCCGCCCTACCGAAATCAAGCGCGTGATTGTCGTGAAGTAAAATCGAGCCATTCCAAGTTCTCAAAACACCAATCGCCGTCCGAAGCTATTTGCTTTGGACGGCGATTGGTGTTTCGTCTTGGCCTTTACCTGACAAAATTCAATCCTGCCCCACCCGCAACCCCGCGTTGGCGCTGTACTGGATTTGACCGCGCAGTTCCACGCTCTTCGCCTTGGCAGAGTAGCTTTCTGGCAATGTAACGGTGTGGGCCGCGTCGATGACCACCGCATCCAGCGCCGTGGGAATCGTGCCGCAACTCCACAGGGCGGGCGCGTTCCAATTTCCTGAGGCCAAAGTACTCAAAGGTACCTCAGCAAAGGGAAGCACCGTCACGGGCGCGGAGGCGCAGGTGGGCGGCGCGGGGACGTAGGTCATGATGCCGCTGCCCACGACCCAACCGTGGGTGGCGTCGGTGAAGGACATGCCAACCGCATTTTTGTGATGGTAGGATTTCTTCCAGGTAGCGCCGCCGTCGGTGGTGGCATGGACGAATTTTTCGCTTTGGACGAAGCCTGCGCTGTCGTTGAGGAATTGAACTTGGTTCAGAGACACTTCGTAGTTGGGGTCCACGATTACCTGAGTCCAGCTAGTCCCGCCATCCGTAGTGCGGTACAGGCTATTGCCGGGACCGGGGGAGGTGGCCCAGCCGTGGGTACTGTCCAGAAAGTGAATGGATCGAAAACTGAATATGTTGGCAAAGCTTCGCGGCGTCCAGGTAGCGCCTCCGTTGGTAGTTGAAAGCAGGGTGCCGTTGTCGCCACCCACCCAGCCCGTTTGGTCATTGAGAAAAAACGCCGTTCTCAAAGCTGCGGTGGTATTGCTGTTTTGGGGTTGCCACGTATAACCTCCGTCGCCCGATTTTATGAGTTTTCCGTCATAACCGACTATCCACCCAACAGGCCCGCCATAAGGCGTTTTTACGAAAAAGACGTCTTCAAAAAATATACCGCTTCCTGGTGAACCTAATAAGGAACTTCCCCAACTGATTCCCCCGTCCGTAGTGCGCAGTACCTCACCGTACCATTCCATGTCGTCGTAAGAACCAATTATCCAACCTTGGTCGGCATTGATAAAAGACAAACGGTAACTATCATAACGATCACCGAAGGCGGGGATTTTGGAAGCGATCCAGTTTTTGCCGCCATCCGTCGTACGCAGAAACTGCTTTTTACTACCCACAATAAAGCCTGTACTGTCGTTGACGAACTGGACATCTTTCAAATTATCAATTGAGTAGCCTGGCTCCTGGAAAGTGCTGCTACGCGAGGCCGTTTGCGGTCGCCAGCCTCCCGCTGCATCCACCGCAGCGGTGAAAGTCCCGGAGCTTCGGGGTAGGTAGGGCTTAGTGTCGCGGTAAGCTAAGGGCTGGCCGTCTTTTTCCCATAGCAAATCCATGCCCGGCCACACGCCACTCGCCGTAAGGACTGGGCGGAAGCAGGGAGCGGCGGAAGTCGTGTCGAGACGGGCTTTCGGCACTACCGCAACGCCCGCGTAGGCAGTGCTGCGGCAGCCGTTGGTTCCGGCGCAGAAAGCCGTGTAGCTGGTCGTGGACGAAGGCATTACGGTAATAGCGGAAGTCGTGCTGCCCGTGGACCAACTCAACGCGCCCGCGCAGCCGCTGGCGGCGAGCGTAATGCTTTCGCCCGCACACAGGGCCACCGTGGTGGAAGGTATCACTTTGGGAGCGGGCGGTACGGGCAGAATGGTAATAGAGGAAATACAGGACTGTATTTTGGGCAGGAATTTTGTCAAACTTCCCGTGCTGCCCGCCGCCAGGATTTTGCCGGAGGGCAGAAATGCGGCGTTGGTATAATAAAAAGGGCCGGATTGGTTATAGCTTATACCCCACGACTGGCCACCATCAGTGGTGAAGTAGGCTCTACTTCCGTCTAAAACCCAACCAACCGCTCCTGTAAAGTGGATGGCGTAGGGAAATCCAATATAGTTGGAAAACGGACCACCAATTTGATGGGAATACGACCAAGTGCTACCTCCGTCCTTAGTGTTGGCAAGGAAGGAAGAGCCACCTACCCAGCCGTTGTTAGCATCCTGGAAATGTACATACGAAAGAGGGCCTGAAAACGCATTACTGATTTGTGCATTCCAGGTTATGCCGCCATCGGTACTCTTCATCAGGGTGCCGTCGTAGGGGAAACCATTGTAAGAGTCGAAGGCATTGCTTATGCCCCAGCCGACAGTCGCCGAGATAAATTGCACATCTGTGAAAATGGCGTTTCCGAGGAGCGGATTGGCGCGTTGCCAAGTGGTTCCTCCGTCGGTGGTTCGAAGTACGGTGCTTTCGTATTGGAATTCGCTCCCGTACACGCCAAATCTCCCTGCCGCCCAGCCGCGCTGGCCATCCAGAAAGAAAAGATCATGGAGAAACAAGCTGCTGTCGGCGTACTGGCTGACCCAGGTCACGCCGCCGTCACTGGTCTTGAAGATTTTACCGCCCGCGCACGTCCAACCCGTAGTGGCGTCGGTAAACGCTACATCGACCAGGCTGTCCCCCGTGGCCAGGTTTAAGGAGTAAGCGGGCTTGAACCAGTTCAGTCCGCCGTCCTCGGTTTTGAGCAAATCTTTACGGCCCGCGACGGACCAGCCGTGGTTATCATTGATAAAAGAAAAAGTCCGATACACCCCGCCCGCCGGGGCCGATGGGTAGGGTACCCACACGCCGGGCGTAACGACGTCCTCGACGGTGTAGATTCCGGCCTGGTTAGCCACGTATGCCCCATCCACCGCAACAATCGGCTGACCGTCACGCTTCCATATGATATTGGAATGCGTGAACTCGGTGGAATTGGTGCGAAGCGTTACGTTCTCGTTGGCGCAGAGGTTAGGAGTGCTGGCCGTGAGTGAGGGTTTTGGAAAGACGCCTACTGAATGATTTGCTTTTTTCGGATCGCCGCCGTTCTCCGTACAGGTGACGGTGTACAAGGTAGAAGCCGTGGGCGTTACTGTTACGGAAGCCGTGGTTGCTCCCGTGGACCATTGCAGTGTACCCGCACAGTTAACTGCCGTCAGCGTGGCCGGAGTTCCGGCGCAGACCATTTCGAGACCGTTGACGCTGAACTGAGCCTGAACCACCCGATGACTAAAAGCGGCAAGGAAAAAGCAGAGTGCGGGTAAAAAATATTTCATGCGGAGGGAGTAGAGGGTTTTCTCCGCAAAAGTAAGAATTAGCTAGACGCAATCGACACAGGGACAGGCGGTTTATTTGTGTTTTAGCCATTTGTCCCCGTTTACAAGCGGCCGCGGGTAATCCTCTCCCAAAACCACGCCATATTTTTCCTGCTCGGCGGGCGTCAATTGCCACACCCGGTGTATTTGCTTGGCAGGAACCTGGGACAGTTCGGGCAGCCAGTGCCGCACGTAGTCACCTTCGCCGTCGTAGCGGGTGGCCTGGGAATATTGGTTAAAGTACCGATCCTGGCGCGGGTCGTTGCCGACACCCGCCACGTAGTTCCAGTTGCCCCAGTTGCTGCACACGTCGTAGTCGATGAGCAGGCTCTCGAACCAGGCCGCGCCCCAGGTCCAGTCGATACCCAGGTCGTGGGCCAGGAAGCTGGCGACATTCTGCCGACCCCGGTTGGACATGAAACCCGTCGCCGCAATCTCGCGCATATTGGCGTCCACGAAGGGGACGCCCGTCTGGCCCATTTTCCATTTTTCAAATAGCGCGCGGTCGTGGCTCCAGCGCTTGTCCTTGGCGAGTTTCAGGCCGGAAGGCTTAAACAGCCGCGTTCCCCAGCGCAGCATCACAAAGTGGAAGAAGTCGCGCCAAAGCAGCTCAAAAATCAGCCAGTAAGTCGACTGGTTGGCCGTGCGCTCGGCTTCGTAGCGCTTGATTTCTTCGTAAATATGCCGGGGCGATAGGCATCCCAACGAGAGCCAGGCCGAAAACTTGGAGGAATAGTCGGCCCCCAGCAACCCGTTGCGGGTTTCCTTATAGGTCGCGATGTGATCGCTTTTCCACAGGTAATCGTGCAGCCGCTGCAAGCCCGCCGTTTCGCCGCCCTGGTAATCCAGAACGCCGCGCGGGTCACTTTGCGGTATTTCGTTTTCTTCAAAACCCAGTTCCGCCAGCGTCGGAATTTCTCCGGTTTCATAGTCGGCGGGCAGGTTCACGCGTTCGGGTTCGGCCACGGTGGGGCGTACGGCCGCTTCTTTTTCTACTTTTTTACGAAAGTTGGTGAATACCTCCGGCAACCTATTGATGGCGAAGGGCAGGTCGCGCACGTGGTACAGCGTGGACATCCACGTAAAGACCATATCTACATTCAGTTGCTTCAATCTTTTGCTCAACGAAGACTCAATGTCGGTTTCTTCCTGGGCAATTTCTTTGCTCAGATGTACTTCGCTGACGTCATTCTGCTCGGCCAATTCAGCCAGAACGCGCTCCGGCTCACCGATTCGGATCAACAGGTCGCCACCCTTCTTCCGCAACGAAGCGCGGAGATTAGCCACGCTTTCCAGGATGAAGCGGGCGCGATAGACGCCAGTCTTGCGAAAACCGAGCGAGGATTTTTCAAAAATCCTTGGATCGAAAATAAAAACGGGAAGGACTTCCCCAGGCCCTTGGGTCGCTTTTAGAAAACCTTCGTTGTCGTGCAGGCGCAGGTCGTTGCGAAACCAGTAAATGTTCATTTAGTTGACAGTTGACGGTTGACAGTTGACAACACGGGGCAGCCCATGCTGTGCTGATTTGATGCTAGGAGGCTTTGGTTTTTGTAAACACGAAAGTACAGTCAGAACCCAGAACTTAGTACCGTGAGGATGGCCTCGCCAGTACCCAGTACCATCATTCCCGCTTGATCCAGCCTTTGGCTTTGTTGAATTCTATTAATTCATAATCGCCGCTGGTTCCCAGCACGGTGAGGGTGGCGGGTTCATCGAGTGTTTGGTAGATAGCCGCGTCGGGGTAAGCTTCGTCGTAAATAGGCGTGGCGGCGGCGAGTTTGGCTTTGCGGAGAGAGGCCCCGATGTCCCGCACCGACGAAGCGAGTAAATAGCCTTCCGTTTCGGCGGGCGTCCTGACGCGCCGCCAGCCGCCGGAGCCGCCCAGCACGCGGACGATTTGGTTTCGGGTGAGCGTTTCTACGGTTTTGGCCCTGTTTTCGGGGGCCAGGCGCAGGCGCGTGTTCGTGACGATGCGGGCCGTGTCGCCGAGTTCGTCGGCTTCGGGCAGTTTTTGCTTGGGTTCGCCCAAGCCCAGGCGGATAAAGGGCAGCGGGTCGATGGCCCCGCGCCCGCCCGACTGGTAAATCCCGAAATGCAGGTGCGGCCCGGTGGTGCGGGCGTTGCCCGTGTTGCCCACGAAGCCCAGCGTATCGCCCAACTGCACCCGCTTGCCCGAGGCCACATTGAAGCTGTCGAGGTGGGCGTAATACAGATTGAGACCGTGCGACTGGTCGGACAGAAAGACGACGTTGCCGCCCAGGCCGTTGGTACCCACGCGCGACACGAAGCCATCGATGGCCGCCAGGGCGGGCGTGCCGCGCGGCGCAAAAATATCCACGCCCTCGTGGCTGCGTCGTCCGCCGTCGCGGTTGGCCCCCCAGAAACTGCTGATCTGCTTGCTATTGCGGCCCTCCACCGGAAAAGCCAGCAGCGGCTCCCGCGTGACGGAAAGGGTGTACCGCCCGCTCCGCAGCAACTCGGGCTGAATCCGAATCAGGTGCGTCCGGCTGCGCTTTACCTCCCAGCGCAGACCCGTGGTATCGGCTTTCGCCGAAAGGACTCGGGTGGCCTTTTGCTTTTCGTCCAGTTCAAAAACATCCACAAAGACCTTCGTCTTACTTCGCCCCGTCGTGTCGCCGCCCGTGCGGCCCTGCACCGACACCGCGATGGAAAGCACATCGCCACGCTCGGCCTGAATCCGGTAGCCGACCGCCAGCGGTGCCTGTGCCGGAAAGTACCCGCTCTCGCGGTAGGGCAGCGTGATGCGCAGCGAGTCGCGCAACGAACGCTCGGAAGCCGCAATCCACAGGCTCCCCAGGGCCGTTTCGTCCAGATTAGCGGATTTCAGCGAACGCGCGTACTGCTCGTGCGGCGAAGGGGACATAAAAATCCCCTGGGCAGGGCCGAAAATTTCGCAGGAAGTGAGGGTAAAGGCGAGGAGGACGGAGGCAAGAAATTTAAAAAAACGCAACTTCATGGCAGGGTTATTCGTGGAATTTCAACCCGTCTAACGCCTGGAGGGCGCTTTTGTTTTCTGTGAGAAAATTAGATGCTTACACGAAGCGAGCAACTATTTCATGGGAAGAGCATCATCCAGTAACTCCTCAATTGACGGCATTGTGTACCTGCTCGATTCTTCTGCTGTTTCGTGCTTAGAAGATGATTCTTCTGTTAAGAATTTATCAAAATCTTTGAATTCAATAAGTGGTGCCTTGCCAATGTATAGCGACAAGTCGATCAACTTGCCAATAGTAAAATTGAACCCCCCGTTCATAACTTGTGAAATATAGGAAGGAGAAACTCCCAAATCCTGGGCGACCTGCTTTTGGCTGAGGTTGTTCTTCTCCATATGCTCGATCAGCTCCGCATAAATTTTATTCTGGACAACGGTCAGCCAGTAATCTTTACTCTTGATGATTTGTTCCCTGGATTTCATGTTGAGTGATGTTGTCGTCACGTTGTGTGTAAGATAGTTTCTGGTGATTTTTTGATTTCAAAGTCACCGTACTAGCAAGCTCCATTAACAAACAATTTACCAACCTTTATCTGGCAGTGATCGAACTGGGGTAATATTTCTAGCGAATAATGAGCCATCAAAGTTAAGTCATAACTTAATAATTGCAAAATCACTTACGTCCACCGACTCACATATTCTGCAAACGCCTCCTTGTACTGGTCACTCACGGGAACGACGGCGTCGCCGATCTGGATGCTGGTTTTCGAGATCGCCTCGATCTTTTCCAGCCCGACGATGTAGGAGCGGTGCACCCGCATGAAGCGCTGCGCCGGAAGTTTTTCTTCCAGGCTTTTCAGGCTGGTGAGCGAGAGCAGGGGGTTGGTTTCGTTCAGGAGGTGGACTTTGACGTAATCCTTTAATCCCTCGATGTAGAGGATGTCGGCGTAAGCCACGCGGATGAGCTGGTACTCGACTTTCAGGAACAAATACTCTTCCGGCGGGGCGGCGTAAAGGGGCGTGGCGGCAGTGGGCACCGGGCCGTTTTCGGCCTTTTTGACCAAATCAAAGTAAGCTTTGGCCTTGCTGGCGGCGCGGAGGAACTCTTCGTAGTTGAAGGGTTTGAGCAAGTAATCCAGCGCATCGACGCGGAAGCCTTCCAGCGCAAACTGATTGAAGGCGGTCGTGAAAACAATTCGGGGAGCGGTCGGCCCGGATGACTTCTCCAATACCCGCGCCAGCTCGATGCCTGTAAGGTCGGGCATCTGAATATCCAGGAAAAGCACGTCGACTTCTAATTCGTGCAACCCTTGCAAAGCTTCGACCGCACTGGTGTAGCGGCCTACCAAGTTCAGGAAGGGGGTTTTTTCGATAAAGGCGCAGACTAAGCCGAGAGCCAGCGGCTCGTCGTCCACGGCGAGGCAGTTGAGCGTCGTCATGCGGCGTCGAGTTCGAGGTGTACTTTGTACTCGTTCTCGCGGCGGTCTTCCTGTACGTCGAGTTCGTAGCGGCCGGGATAGAGCAGGTCGAGGCGGCGGCGGGTATTGACCAGGCCGATGCCGTTGCTCTCTTCCAGGCTGGCGGACTGCTTGGCCGGGAAAAGCGTGTTCTTGACCTCCACGTGGATTTTAACACCGTCCTGCCGGATGACAATCTCGATGCGGCTGGGCTGGGTGGCGCTCACGCCGTGCTTGAAAGCATTTTCGATGAAGGGCAGGAACAACATGGGCGCGATGGGGACGTCCGTCATCGGTTGCGGGGGCGTGAGTTGCACCGTCACCTTATCAGTGAGGCGGAGCTGCATGAGCTTGATGTAGTCCTGGGCAAAGTCGATTTCCTGGCTGAGCCGCACCGTGCCTTGCTGCGATTCGTACAGCACGTAGCGCATCATGCGCGACAGCTTGTGCAGGGCCTCGCGCGCCGCCTCGACGTCGATGACCGTGAGGGCATAGATGTTATTGAGCGTGTTAAAGAAAAAGTGCGGGTTGATCTGCGCCCGCAGAAACGACAGCTCCGACTCCGTCTTGGCGCGTTCGAGTTTCTGACGGAGTTCGGCGTCGTGCTGCCACTTCTGCACCGCCGCCACGCCGGTACTCACGCCGATGATCATCAGGGCCGTGAGCAGCGAAAAGTAGTCCAGCGAATCCTCGCGGCGCATCACGCCCGAGTTGCGGACGGCCTTGAAAGCCGCCTCCATGCTCTCCCGCAGGTTGACCCAGATCTCGACCCGCTGCACCAGAAACGATACCAGCAGCACCGTCGCCACATTCAGCAGGATGAACCAAACCGTGTGGTTTTGGAAAAGCAGGCGGGGAATCCATATCCTGATATTGATATAGAATATGGTCAGCAGCAGTCCGAACAGCACGCCTTGCTTGACCCAAAACTGCGTGGGGATGGTAATCTGCCAGGTGAGCGGCTGCCACAGCAGCAGAATCGATCCGAGCAGCGCCCACACCAATACGTGGATCAGCCAGGGCATGTATTTGCGGGAAGATTCCAAATTGGTTTGTGCTGTTGGCTTTCGGCTTTCGGCCATCGGCTTTCGTTTGAGGTTCATAATCAAATTAGCCTTTTTCTCACAACAACACTACGTAGTACTTTTCAAAGTCCGAGCTTGGAATCGACCAGTTGTCGGAGGATATAGACGAATGCCGGGATTCGTTCGATGAACGCCGGGTGGCGGGTGGTGTGCCGAACCAGGAGGGCATTCATCGAACGGAGGGGGCCGTTCGTCTACGTTGTAAGCCTGTTGGTCTATTGGGTGAAAACTCTTGCGGATGAAGGTGGTTATTTTGGGGCATGGGAAGGGCAATCGCACTAAATTGTACTTTTCCTTTTTTCAAAAATCCAAAAGCATCCTCAATACCCACTAGCTATGAAAAAGTTATTCGCGCTTACTTTTCTACTTACCTGCGGCCTGAGCACTCTCAGCTTCGCCCAACGGCCCGAGGGCGCGGGCCGTCCCGAGGCCGAACCCGCCACCAACATTCCCGGCACGATCGACAACTCGGCGCGGGGCAATGGCAAAATCAGCGGTACGATCACGGATTCCGTGTCGAAGCAGCCCGTCGAGTTTGCTTCTGTTTCATTGGTCGATCTCAAAACCAACCGTCCCGTCGATGGCGCTACGACCGACGACAAGGGCAAATTCCAGATGAAGAACATCGCCGACGGAAACTACAAGCTGATGCTGTCTTTCATCGGCTACAAAGGTCGGCAGATCGACAAGATCAAAATCGACGGCCGCACCAACATCGATATGGACGACATCATCCTGACGCCCGACGTGGTGCAGCTCGACGCCGTGACCGTCACGGGCCAGACCCAGATGATCGAGGAGCGCGTGGATCGGCTGGTGTATAACGCCGAGAAAGACATCGCCAGCAAAGGCGGCGACGCCACCGAGGTCATGCGCAAGGTGCCGATGCTGAGCGTGGACCTGGACGGCAACGTGTCGCTGCGCGGTAGCTCCAATGTAAAGGTGCTTATCAATAACAAGCCCTCGACCATCCTGGCCAGCAGCGTGGCCGACGCCCTGAAGCAAATTCCCGCCGACATGATCAAGTCGGTGGAGGTAATCACGGCACCCTCGGCCCGCTACGACGCCGAAGGCACGGCGGGCATCATCAACATCATCACCAAGAAAAACAACCTGCAGGGTGCCACGCTCAGCTTCGATTCGGGGGCGGGCAACCGGGGGGCCAACCTCGGGCTGCGCGGCAGCTACCGCACGGGCAAAATGGGCTTCAACCTGGGCGGCTACGGCCGGATGGGCTATAACATCCCGTCCGAGACCGAGAACATCCAGCGAGGCACCCGCAACGGCACCGACTTTCTGGTGCAGCAAAACGCCAGCGCGCAGAATCTCTATTCGTTCGGTTCTTACAACTTGGGTTGGGATTTGGACATTACCGAGAAGTCGTTCGTGACGGCCAGCGTTCGTTATGGCAACCGCAACATGCGTAATTCGCAGAACCTGAGCACGATGAGTTCCTTCGGGGACCGACCCGTCACTTCTTCCTACCGCGATGTGGACGTAAAGGACCTTTCAGGAACGGTGGATGTGAACGTGGATTACACCAAGCAGTTCAGCAAGCCGCAGCAGGAATTCAGCATCCTGACGCAGTTCAGCCGGAACAACCGCACCAATAACTTCGACGCTGACTTATTCGATTCGGCCACCTCAGCTACCCTGCTCGGGCAGGAGGGCAATCGCAACGCCAGCTTCAACCAGGAAAGCACCGTGCAGCTCGACTACCAGTCGCCGATCAAGAAAAACCAGATGATCGAGTTTGGCGGTAAGGGTATTTTTCGGGAAGTGAACAGCGATTTTAGCTATTACAGCAACGTGAACCAGCCCCGGCAAGCCAACAGCCTCGATTATGGGCAGAATGTAGCGGCGGGTTACCTTTCTTACACCTACTCGACCAAAAACAAATACACCTTCAAGGTCGGTAGCCGCTACGAGTACACCGCCATCGATGCCACGCAGGGCGAGGGCGACCTCGACATCCCCGACTACGGCAATTTGGTGCCGAGCATCAACGTCTCAAAAACCTTCAAGGGCGGGCGGACGATCAAGGCCGCCTATAACCGCCGCCTACAGCGCCCCGGCATCCAGTTCCTGAACCCCAACATCAACGCCGCCAACCCGCAGAACATCACGGTGGGTAACCCGGATCTGCGTCCCGAACTCACCGACCAATACGAAGTGAGCACGAGTTGGTTCAAGAAATCGACCTACATCAATTTCTCGCTTTTCGCCCGCAACACCAACGGCTCCATCGAGAGCATCCGCACCACCGACGAGCAGGGCGTGTTCACGACCACTTTCGGCAACATCGGCCAGAAGCAGAACTTCGGGGCCAATGTCTTCGGTAATGTGACGCTGTTCAGCAAGTGGCAGCTCGGGGGAGGCGTGGATGCCTACTACGCCTACCTGACCAATAATTCCGGCAACGCCGCGCTGGGAACCAGCAACTCGGGCGTGGTCGTGTCGGGTCGGGTATTCACCAATGTCACCCTGCCCAAGGGCTGGGGCCTGCAGGGCTTCGGCTTCATGCGGGGCCGCGAGGTCGAATTGCAGGGTTACTCGATTGGCTTCCGCTATTACAGCCTGGGGGTCAAGAAGGACTTCAACAACAAGCGCGGCAGCCTAGGCGTCAGCACCGAGAACTTCCTGAGCAAGTCGTTCCGCATGGGAACGGTACTGGAAACGCCCACCTTCACGCAATCCAACCTGATGGACCGCTACATGCGCGGCGTACGTCTTACTTTCTCTTATAAGCTAGGCAAGATGAACTTCGACGAGCAGCCCCGCCGCCGTCGCAAGAGTGTCAACAACGACGACGTGAAAGACGGTGGAGGAGGCGATAACACGGGAGGCGGTCAGCCAGCGGCACCTGCTTCGGGCGGCGGAAGGCCACGGTAGGGGAGTCTAAAGTTTAAAGTCTAAAGTTTAAAGTTGAAATTTCATGGGAGTGGCAGGTAACGGAGAAGCGTAGATTTAAGTAGTTTTTTATTCCTAAATCCTTATAAACACGGGTTTCCCATTTGCGGAAGCTCGTGTTTTTGTTAGAATTTCGATTGGAATCAGCAATTCAGTTTTCAGACAAAACTTTTAACTTTTAACTCGTAAACTTTGAACTCTCTCCCCCGTCGCACTTTCCTTAAAAACAGCTTAGCCGGAGGCTTAGGCTTGCTGGCTCTGCCTTCACTTACTTTCTTTTCCGAAAATGACTTCCCCGTCGAGCGCATTACCGATGGCGAGAATCCGCATTGGTTTGGCTACTACGATAAATTGCAGATCGACCCCACGGGCCGCTACGCGCTGGGAATGCAACTGCCTTTCGAGGGCCGCACGCCCGGCCCCGACGACCAACTGGAAATTGGCCTGATCGATATGCAGGACAACAACAAATGGCGCAAACTGGGCACGTCCAATGCCTGGGGTTGGCAGCAGGGCTGCATGCTCCAATGGCTGCCCAACTCGAAGGAAGAGGTCATCTGGAACGACCGCATCGACGGGGCTTTCAAGAGCCGCGTTCACAACATCAAGACGGGCAAGGAGCGCATTCTGCCCAAAGCCATCTACGCCCTGGCCCCCAACGGAAAGTTTGCGGTAGGTACCGAATTCAACCGCATCCAAAACCTTCGGCCTGGCTACGGCTACGTGGGCATCGCCGATCCCTACGAAAAAGAGAAAGCACCGGCGGACATCGGGTTGTACCGCATGGACCTGAAAACGGGCAAGCACAAAATGCTGGTGACGTTCGCCGAGATGGCCGCCATCCCGCACCTTGGCGAGGACGTTTCGGGCTACTGGCACTGGTTCAACCACCTGCTCATCAGTCCCGACAGCAAGCGGATGCTGTTCCTCAACCGCTGGCGGCATAAGGTCGAGGAACAGGACGGCGTCCCGACCACGCCCTTCATCACCCGCATGGTAACGATGGACACCGCCGACGGCGGCGACCGCTACGTCATCGACCCTTCCGGCGATACCTCGCACATCATCTGGGACGGCCCGAACCGCATCCTGGCCTGGACCAAGCCCGTGGGCAAGGAGTGGGGTTTCTGGCTGCTGGAAGACCACACCCAGAACAGCGAACACATCGGCGCGGAAGCCATGACCGTCAACGGTCACAACACCTACATCCCGCACACCAACAACGAGTGGGTGCTCAACGACACCTACCCCGACGGCAACCGGATGCAGACGCTCTACCTCTACCACGTGCCCACCAAGCGCCGCGTGATCCTGGGCAAGTTCCTCTCGCCGCCGCAGTACAAAGGCGAGTACCGCTGCGACCTGCACCCAAGGTCCAACCAGCAGGGAACGGAAGTCTTCTTCGACTCGACCCACGAGAAACTGGGAAGGCAGATTTACAAGGTGGATATTAGGGAGGTGGTGAAGGGGTAGGTGCTTCTTTCACAGCCATCGCCTCACGTTCAGACAGTATTGCCGATAAGCCTCTCCAAATATTGTCAACAAAGCCCGCTCTTCAGGAACAATCTGAAAACGGTTCATTAACCCGACAAAAGCCGCCGCCAACAAAGCATTAAAGGCATTGCCGAACGCAAGGCCGAGTGCCAGCAAAATCAGCAGCATAGCCAAGTACATCGGATTGCGGGAATAAGAAAAGATTCCCGACGTGACCAGCGCCGAAGCCTTCGAGGGCTCGGTAGGATCGACGGTGGTCTTTGCCTTGACAAAATGCCACAGCGCGGTGATACCGACGGCAACGCCCAAAATCAGCAATGCAAAGATCAGGTACCTCCGGCCCCAAAAATCGAATTCACCGAACGGTAAGAGTTTATCTACTAGAAACATCAGCACTACAGAGGTCAAGAACACCACGACTGGGGGGATTTTTAATTCCATAGTGCGAAACTACTGTTTTTGGCGCGGTTCGCTGTTGTGCTCTAGCTCCTCTTTACTGTAAAAGAGCTCTGGAAGCTGGCTATACCGTCGCAGCATATCATGCCCTTGTGATCCTTAAAAAAACCTTTTTCAAGAGGAGAGGGTAGAAAACTTGGTTGAAATCACTTTTTGTTTTGGGTAACAAAAAGTTTCATATCCTCAACCACCACATTTTGAACCCCTCCGCCCTCCTGCACCGTCGCCTGTGTTTGATTCGCAACACCGAGGCACCCTACCGCTATCCTTCTAAGAAAGAATTGCTGGCCCGCTTCGCCGAAATGGACTTCCCGTCCAAAGCCCGGCGTTCGCTCGAGCGCGACATCCGAGAACTGCGCGACGAATACGGCATTCACATCAAGTACGATTATCGCCGCCGGGGCTATTACCTGGACATTCCACCCGATGAGGACGTGGACGACTTCCGCCAATTCGTGACCCTGCTCGAACGCCACGAGCGGTTGAGTTTTCTGCAAAAAGCCATTACCAACGTGCAGGAAGTCGGCAAGTACCTTCAATTGGAACGCAACGAACAGTTTGCCGGAGCCGAACGGCTGCCGCTTCTGTGGGACGCGCTGCGCAGTCGACGCGTCATTGAATTCGAGTACGCGGCTTACGCTGATTCGACTTTACCGCCTGCTCCGCGTACCGTCGAGCCGGGTATTCTTTTCGAGTACCGCAACCGCTGGTACCTCGATGGCTGGGACGTAGCCAAGGACGCTCCCCGCACCTTCGGCCTCGACCGGATGACCAATCTCCGCCTGACCGACCAGTCCATCACGACCGACCGCACCACCACTTACAAAAACCTACGCCGCCACGTCATCGGCGTCACCGCCCCCGACGGAGCCGAGCCGGAGCGCGTAGTGCTGCGATTCAACGCTTTGCAAAGTAGCTACGTGCGGTCGCTGCCGCTGCATGGTAGTCAGCGAGAACTGCCCGAAGCAGGGGCGTTCGAGTTGTTCGTGGTGCTTAACCCGGAGTTGGAGAAGGAAATTTTGAGCTTCGGGGAAGCGGTGGAGGTGCTGGAACCTGCTTCTCTGCGGGAGCGGGTCGCTACTCGGGTGAAGAAAAATTCTGGAAGCTACTGAAATATATATCACAACTAACTGATTAAAAGAAATTTAGTTCTGTTTTCGATAGTATTTTAGATCCAAAGAACCGATATATTTTTTGGCATATGAATCAATTCTACTAAGATTGGGATCGCTGAAAAGCTATGTAAATCATACGAAAAAGCTATTCGCTTAATCTAAGGTTGGAAATCATTTTTTCAGGAAAGTACTATAGAATGAACTTTTTGGGTTTAGGATATGTAGAAGAACGACAATAGCTAAAAAACGATAGGTTTCTTTTTAGTTATTCATATTCTTTAATAACGGTGGACTTACAATTATTATGCTCAAGGGAAAAAAAACATTCATCACACCCGAAATTCCAAATTCATTTAGCTGCTCTTTGAAGGAGTTATCTATCTTCAAGAACTCTGAACTGATAGTGACTTCTGACTGGGTGGGTCATGATCTAGGACATGAAGAGGTTCTGTTGCACGTTCAAAGCCTTTCTCCGACCCTTGTAATTACATCCGACAGGATATTAGCAGGGAAAATAGAATACGCATCTAAATGTAAGATATTCTTAATTGACGAAGAATATCAAAGTATGCTACAGAACTGGATTTTTGAACTCAAAGCATTCCTTGTCGCTCGTAATCAAGTCTTTATTTTCTAATCGCACCTTTTATAAGGTATTGAAAGTTATTCAAGACTGTGAATTACTATTTAATCGCACCCAGTGGGTATCAAATCTGAAAAATCGAAAACTTTTGAAGACTACGCCAACTTCTGGCGAACCTCTCCTCTTTCTTTGTCCCATCCTAACCGAACGATTTTATGCGTATACAACTGCAATTGAGTTCCAATAACGAACCTGTGCCATATAATCACCTTCACAAATTGACGGGTTCAATCCATAAATGGCTGGGCGCCAATGCAGCCCACGATGGTTTGAGTTTATATAGTTTCGGTTGGCTAAGGGGTGGACAGCCAAAAAGGGAATCTCTTCATTTTTCGATCGGAGCCAGTTGGAATATCTCCTTTCACGACGACGAACTGTCTCGACAGTTAATAAAAGGGATCATGGTAGATCCGTCGGTTGCTCACGGCATGGCTGTGCAGGAGGTGCGAGAAATCGCTCCGCCCACATTCAGTAAGCAGCATATTTTCGCTACCGATGGTTCGGCGGTTTTAGCGCGGCGCAAGCGAGAGGACGGCAGCCGCGAGTACCTTCTCTGGGATTCTTTGGCTGCCAACGAAATTTTGACCCATCTTCTACGCAGAAAGCTGGAAGTGGCGGGCTTTACGGGTGAACACCTCGAGGTAAGAGTTGCTTTCGACCGAGCTTACGCTCGTCCCCGCGCTCGAATGGCGTCTATTAAAGGAATCAAACACAAAGGGAGCGAATGCCCGGTCATTGTGGAAGGCACACCCGAGGCCATTCACTTTGCGTGGCTGGTAGGCGTGGGCGATTTGACGGGTAGCGGTTTTGGGGCTTTACGATAAAATAAACAATCACCATGAGCGATAAAACTTTATATGTAGTCACGTACACCGGGCCGTTTGGCTTTATTAAGCCATGGACAGCGGTGCGGGATGAGCGAACGTACAGCCAGCAGTTTCTGACGCCCAGTATTATTGAAGGGTTGAGAATTCTCCTAGGCGTATCGACTATCCTGCGGCATAAACTTACTTACGCCAAAATAGACCCACAACAGGAGCGTACTCAGTCGCGAGCGTTTTCTGAAACCCGGAAGAAGGCTACCCGCGAGCAATCTATTTTAGTGCGGGGGATTATGCTCTATCCTAAACTCACGCTGGCCTTTGCGAGCGAAGCGGAGGCTAAATCTGCCGCTGAGCAGCATATCTGCTTGTGTCGTAATGAAGACATTTTATTGCCAAGCGATGAAGTGAAAGCTATTTCCGAAGCAGAATTTACTGACCTGGTTGGCTTCGAATTACACTTCAGGGAAGATCCGATGGCGATTCTGGTCGGCTACAACCGCTACCGCGATAATGAACCCATGTACGGAGTGCTGGGAATTACGGGCAATCCCGTCGGTATCGAACCTATCGAATAATGGAACTCTACGCAAAAAGCCCTGAGCAAGGCGGACTCACTTTATTGGCACACACGCAACACGTGGCGCGCGTAATCGCGGTGATGGCAGTTCGCCACGGCTTCAATCGACGGCTGGCTCGCTTAGGTGCGCTTCTGCACGATCTGGGCAAAGCGCACGACTACTTTCAGCGCATGGTGAAAGGGGAAGTGGACGAGATCGAACGCATTACTGCCAAACCGCATCGCCACGAAATATCGTCCCTGCTCTTTCTACCACTTTTTAATCGCGAGGATTGGCCGGTTTTGGTAGAAATGGTAGCCGCCCACCATAAGTCGGCTTCGGAAGATGTGCGCGAACGGGGACTAGTCGATTTGATAAAAAAGAGAGAAGGGTTTGATGCTGTGCTGACACGTCATGCCGAGAATTGGGCGGAATGGGCGGAGAAAGTTCGACCCATTGTGGAGCATCGAGATTTCAAAGTCAAATTTAAGCCTATCAGCCCGGAGGAAGCGGAGGAAGCTTTGACTTTTGCCTATGACTACTGCTACAAGCGCCCCTTAGGCCGTTGGTCTAAGTGGCGCGGGTTGCTCATGGCTGCCGATCATTTTGCTTCGGAGTATATGGACGAAGCGGAAGATTTGATCAAGCGCTTCTATAAGAAACCGCTTCTCGATTTTTACAATCGCACATCTGAGCTGCACCCGCTATCGCTATTACGGGCCGATGTACGCACTCGGCACACGCTGGTAGTTGCGCCCACCGGAGCAGGCAAAACAGATTTTCTCCTTCGCCGTTGTCGGGGGCGGGTGGTGTACACGCTTCCCTTTCAAGCGTCGATCAACGCCATGTTTCTGCGGATTGACAAAGACCTCAACGGAAAGGGTTCGGCACGGCTGCCCAAAGATCGGCAGACCGACGTACGAAGGGCGCACGCGGCTTCCAAAATCCAGATACGAGACGAAGAGAGCAAGAAAAAAGAAGAAGAAATTTCGTTGCAGCGCAATCCTGGCGCAAGCGTAAAGGTGACCACGCCTCACCAAATCGCCTCGATTGTATTCGGCATTAGCGGACACGAAGCCACCAAGCTCGACCTGAAAGGTTGCGATGTGATTCTGGATGAAGTACACGTGTACGACGATCTGGCGCGAACTATGACGATCGAGATCGTCAAGGAACTGGTTAAACTGAATTGCCGGGTACACATCGGCACTGCTACTATTCCCACGGCTCTGGCCGACGAACTCATCAAAGCCCTGGGTGGAAAGCGTCGGGTTCATCGGGTTAGTTTCAAGAAAAGGGAATTGGAAAAATTTAACCGTCATGAAGTCCACAAAATCAAGGACGAGGAAGAAGCCCTCGAAACGGTGAAGGCAGCCATTGGCAAGGGCGAGAAGGTACTGTTTGTCGGCAATAGGGTCGCCACCGCGCAACAACGCTTCGAATGGGCGCGACAAGAATTTCCCGATCTTGATATTTTGCTGGTACATAGTCGTTTCCGACGAGGTGACCGCACTAGATTGGAAGCGAAAATCGGCGAATTTGACCAAAGGAGAGGGCCGTGTCTTGTAATCGCTACGCAGGTGGTGGAGGTGAGTTTGGATATTTCGTTCGACCGACTGGTGACCGACGCGGCTCCGTTGGATAGCTTGGTGCAGCGTTTTGGCCGGGTCAACCGCCGCCGCACCCACGATACCATTGGCAAGTACCGTCCGGTAAACGTCATCGCACCTTCCGAGATAGACAGGGATATTTTGCCCTATAATCCTGATGTGGTGCGGCGTAGCTACGAACTTTTGCTCGATGGCTTATTGCACGAAAGCCAGTTGCAGGAATTGATAGACCAAGTTTACGGCGAAGTGGCGATTCCTTCCATCGACGTGCATTTGGCTTCGGGCAATACCGCCCCGTTACGCGAGCTGTGCCACCGCCCTAAGTCGGTACTGATCGACGCGCTGGAAATCGAGGGCGCGACCTGCATCCGTAAGTCTGATTACGAAACCTACGTCAGCAAATACGGAGAAGCCCGCCAAAATCTGGAAATCCCCGTACCGTGGCGGTCGCTGGCTCCCTACGCAAAATCTTGGCCGAGGGTCGAAACGGGTAGTTATCCCACCGTCATTCCTGACGAATACTATGACCCGCTGCTCGGGCTGGTTCTGAAATCGGCGGGCGCAAGTCCGGCCACCCCAACTATCAATAAACGAATGATCTGATATGTACACAGCTTACATTGGCAAGAGACTCATCGAATTGGTCAATCAGCGGGAAGGCAAAGAACGCTCCGCCCAGGAATTTTTTGACGAGGTGTACATCCCGCTGTTTTTTATGAATGAGCGGTACTTACAACACGTCAACAATTCTAAGTTTGACCAAGCCTACAAGCAGAAGAAGAAGACACCACTGACCACCGAAACGCTATCGAACGCGCTGGCTGGACAACACGAAAAGATACTGACCGATGCGCCCGACGGTTCGTTCTTTCTGGGTGGCGCAGCAGCCGAGGCATCTGCGGGTACTTCGGGCCAAGTGACGGACTTGGTTTTGCCCATCACAGAACATGAAGTGTATGCGTCCTGGGTCGGGGCCGCTCTGGGTATAGGTGTCAGCGGAGGACTAAATATCCTCATTGATTCGGATGAGGTACTGCTGGCTTTGTACGATGGCTGGTATCGTTATCGCGAGTACCTGACCCAAACGCCGAACCTCAAACCCCACCAAGTGAACACCTGGAATGGCGCTTGGCTGCTGAATGTATTCGACGACCGCTTTGACCCACAGTACCCACTGGCCAACGAACCACCCGCTGTGAAAACTGATCCAAAAAAGGGAACGGCAAGTATAGAAACTACCCCTTGGGTAAGGGTGATTCTTGCCTTAGCTGAGAAAATGCCCAAAAGGACGCTCAACACTTATGTGTACTCTTTGAGCCAAATGAACACCACCGTCGGCTTCGTTTTGATAGAACTACCTGCAGTAAAGAACCTAAGCGATTTGTACAAACAGATCAGTCCTTCTACCGAGGCGCTTCCTACCCATTCACTCGATACGGTTTACAACACCGCATTGGGTTTTCAAAGGGCTTGCGAGCTGGGTAAAATTGGCATCCCAGCCCTCGAACCAAAACAACTTCGGGAATATATGCCGGGCAGCCGGGGCAAGAATAAACCTTTCAAACCGCCCAAAGATCATGAAGACCCTCTCATCATTACCTACAATATCTACCAAACCTGGATAATCGCTATGCTGAACAACCAACAATTAATCGACCTCACCACGAAAATTGCGGCAACCTTTCATGACTTTGCCAGCCAAGGCGACCGCTCTAAAAAGACGTACAGCCGAAGTGTGGAGGAATTGCTGAAATCGCCGAACCGGAGGAGCTTTATAGAGCATTTGGCGAAGATGACGGCCGAAAGTGATGAAAAGGCGGCACTGTTCGATGATGTAGGAAATACTGTCGTCCTCATGCCTACAACTGACTTTCCACTGTTCATGGCATTGCTCAAACTCAAATACGCCGTTGCCAAATCATAGTAGTTTATCCAAACCTTTTTAACCAAAAAAAAACCATGAAATCATACCTGTATCTGCGTGGCTTGAAAGCTGCCGAACACACCGTATTTACCGTTCAAGACGGTCAAAAAACCTATTACGATCCTATTCATAACCGCCGGGTCGCTTATTCAAGCGGCCAGCAAGTGAAACGCTCGGTGCTGGATTTCCTGGCGGAGGAATTGGACGAGCCACGCGCCCCGATCACCTTCAACTACGAGATTGACAAGAAAGATGAGCTAGGGAATAAAGAACCCTGGTCGCCCTGCGATCCCACCTACGCCGACCAACTTATCGGCGGCTGGATGCGGGCCAGGCCCGGCGTCGTGACGCTCAAAAGACGCAGCCCGCTGTCGATTTCGGCCATGCGCGCTTTGCACCCGCTCTTGGTGAGCATGACTTCGGAAAACCTGACCTTCGACCGTAGTGACAAGCCTGAGAACAACCCGGTCCGGGTGCTAAACGCAGCGGGTGAAGAACTTTCGGGCGAACAGATCGAGGAATATTTGGACAGTAAGCAGCGTACGCTGCCCCGTCGCCATTGGATACCTGACAATGCCCGCACCACGGGTTTGTTCGTGTATGATATCGCCATCGACCGCTCGCGGTTGTTCAGCGTGTCGGTCAACCAACACGAACCCGAGCTGACAAAAGACACTTTGGAAGTGCTCAAAGAACAAGGTTGGGTACCTTCTTCCGACGGCGAAAGACTCATTTGTCCTGCCAAGCGTCGGGAAGAACTCATCCCAGCCCTTGCAAAATCACTGGTCGATTGGCACATTACCAGCAACCAGGCCCGCACGTACAGCCCGCAAACCACGTTGGCTTTGGCAATCAGCGAAAACGCCAGCCTAATTGCCGCCGCTATTCGCGCCGATTTGAACGAAGAAGATATGAAGCGGGCCGACCCCGTGGTTGAAACTTTTGAAGGCGTCGAAACTTTTGTTTCGTTGGCTTGCAAAGGTCACGTTCGGGGTGTCGTCGGGGCCGCCGATGCGCTAGTTCAGGCCGAGAAGAAAATTGTTGAACTACTTTCCGACTACGATTACGAGGGATGATGACCGCCACCTCCCCCCGCATCGGCGGCATGCTCGTCGGCTACCATCGCCTTTGCCCGCGCAAGGCGTGGTGGTCGCTGCGGGGCATCTGGATGGAGCAGGAGTCCGACACCGTCGCCCTGGGGCGGCTGCTCGATCAGGCAGCCTACGCCCGCGACGACAAGCATCTGCAAGTCGAGGCCGAAGCCCCCGACGGTACGCCGCTGATCGGCAAGATCGACCGCGCCAGGCTGCGCGAGGGCGTGTTGCACGAAACCAAAAAGGGCCGCTCCTGTGAGGACGCCCACCGCTGGCAAGTGCGGTTTTACCTATGGCTGCTGCACCGCAACGGCGTGGCTCGCGCCGACGGCTCACCCTTCGTAGGCCAGCTCGACTACCCGCTGCTGCGCCGCACCGAGACCGTCACGCTCGAAGCTGAACACCTCGCCGAACTCGAACGCACGGTAGCTGCCATACGCCAACTCGCCATTCAAGATGCCCCACCCCCAGTCCTGACCAAAAGAAGCTTCTGCAAGAAATGCGCCTTCGAGGAGCTGTGCTACGGGTAAAACCAATTTTGAATGAGAGATTTAGTGAATGAGAGAATATTTTTTAATCACTCATTCTCTCATCGCACGGGCGACCCCGTCACCAATTTAAAATTGAATAAAAAATGAAACGCCCATACTACCTCTTTTCAAGCGGACGACTCAAACGTCAGCACAATACTTTGGCTTTGGAAAAAACTTCGGGCGAGCGCATTCCCGACGACGCGCCGGGCGACGAAGGCTTGCCCTCCGCCGCGCCCGACGGGCCGCGCGCGCCCTTTCCGGTCGAGAGCGTAGATAGCCTGTTTTTATTCGGCGAAGTCGATATCAACTCCAAGCTCATCACTTTTCTGGGACAGCAGGGCATTCCAGCTTTTTTCTACGACTACTACGGCAACTTCACCGCCACCATCTACCCGCGCGACAGCCAACTTTCGGGCCGGCTGCGGGTACAGCAGGCCCAGCATTACCTCAGCCCTAAGAAGCGGCTCGTACTGGCGCGGGCATTCGTGGAGGCGGCACTGTTCAACATCGAGCGCGTCATTAAGTACTACCAGCCGCGCCTGACGGGTGAGCCGCAAGCCGCCGTGCAAGCCACCCTTGCCGCCCTCGTGCGCGACCGCGACGCCCTGCCGCTGACGACCGACATCCTGACGCTGATGGCCGTCGAAGGCCGCATCCGGGATCGGTACTATCAATTGTGGCCGCATTTTCTGGGGCCGGAGGTGGCGGCGCGCTTTCCGTTCAACAAGCGCGAACGCCGTCCGCCTTCCAACGAGCTGAACGCGCTCATTTCGTTCGGCAACTCGCTTTGCTACAACGCCTGCGTCCGGCAGATTTACCGCACCGCCCTCGACCCGACGGTGGCTTACTTGCACGAGCCTGGCGACCGCCGCTTTTCGCTCTCGCTCGACATCGCCGAGATTTTCAAGCCCCTGCTCGTAGATCGCGCCATTTTCCGACTTCTTAAAACGGGCGAAATCAGTCCCAAGCATTTCGAAAAGCATCTTGGTGGCTGCTACCTCTCAGAAGCCGGGCGCAAAATCTTTGTACAACACTGGGACGACCGCCTGAGCCAAACCGTGCAACACCGCACCCTCGACCGCAAAGTGTCGTACGAACGCCTCATCCGGCTGGAATGTTACAAACTCATCCGCCATCTCTCCGACCCCAAGAGCGAACCTTTCCAGGGGCTGCATATGTGGTGGTAGGAAAGGGAAAAAAGGAGGAGGGGAAAATGGAGAAAGGAAAAAGCGAATTGTTCTTTGACGTACTGAAATTTACTACGCTCAAAAAGTCACTTTTCACCTCGACAAATAAACCGGAAGGCCTGCCAACCTACCATTCTTAACTCTTAAGCTGAATTATGCCCTATTTCGTGGCCGTGTACGACGTGAATCAGAAGCGTGTGGGGAAAATGCTCAAACTCTTCCGCCGTTACCTGACCTGGATTCAAAACTCGGTCTTCGAGGGAGAGTTGACCCACGCCCAATTCAAGGCACTGCAACAAGAAGCCGACCAACTGATGCAGGAAGGCGACGGTGTGGTGTTCTACCAACTCCGCGACGAGCGTTACATGGATCGCATTGCCCTTGGCAAAGAGAAGGCCGAGCGTACTCGTTTTCTATAAGATGGTTCAGTGTTCGGTCGTCGGAGTGCTTTAAGGTGAGGTTTCGGTGGAGACTAAAAAGACTCTCATCGTTTTTAATCCCCCTCATTTCTCTCGAAAAAGTGCCCTAAAACGCTCAGAAAGGCATGTCGTCGGCCTACCGGGTTTTTATCGCTACCGGGGGCTGACGATTTCTCTTGTCTTTTTATCTTCTTAAAACCTTTTTTCCGCCGCAGAAAGGCTATTTTCGCGGCGGCTCTCAATTTGACCTTCTGGTATTGAAATGGGAACTCATCAAAGGGAATATCTAGTATTTTCATCGCTCTCAATTTGACCTTCTGGTATTGAAATGAAAGAGAATCACCAAGATTTCCCACCAACCCGGCACTCTCAATTTGACCTTCTGGTATTGAAATTAGTGAGCGCAAATAGAAGCCCGAACACCATAAGGACTCTCAATTTGACCTTCTGGTATTGAAATTGAAGGGCAATAGCCCAGCCCACAAGAACTTTCCTGACTCTCAATTTGACCTTCTGGTATTGAAATTTCTGACAATTGAAAGGCCCCGATCGATCGGGGCCTTCTCTCAATTTGACCTTCTGGTATTGAAATATCACCGATCCGCACCATATCGTACGTCCAGTCGACTCTCAATTTGACCTTCTGGTATTGAAATAAAACCAGGAGGAGGGGATTCATTTTTTTGGCCTTCCTCTCAATTTGACCTTCTGGTATTGAAATCTTAGAAACTGTTCTAAGCGGCTTTTCGTCGTATCCTCTCAATTTGACCTTCTGGTATTGAAATTTATTTCGTTGTAAGATAATACATTAGCTTCGATTTCTCTCAATTTGACCTTCTGGTATTGAAATTCACAATCGCCTTCACCTCGCCCAAGTTGGTTCATACTCTCAATTTGACCTTCTGGTATTGAAATGTGGCTACTGGTTTTTAGAAACAGTCAGCCAGAATGCTCTCAATTTGACCTTCTGGTATTGAAATACCGTAGAGGCACGAACTTTTGGGCCTAGTGTTCCACTCTCAATTTGACCTTCTGGTATTGAAATACTTTACAACCTCAGCAATTATCGTATGGAACCGTCTCTCAATTTGACCTTCTGGTATTGAAATCTGGATAAAAACGGGGGTAATTTCTTCGGCTGACGGTCTCTCAATTTGACCTTCTGGTATTGAAATCCTGGTGCGGATGTGGTGGTGGTGCGTCGCGGCTTGAACTCTCAATTTGACCTTCTGGTATTGAAATTCACAATCGCCTTCACCTCGCCCAAGTTGGTTCATCTCTCAATTTGACCTTCTGGTATTGAAATAATATCTCTGAGTGCGGACGGTACCCGAACCCTGCATCTCTCAATTTGACCTTCTGGTATTGAAATAATTGGAGGGTCAGGATTTTGCAATCCGTGTGAATACTCTCAATTTGACCTTCTGGTATTGAAATTATTCAGTCAAAATCAAGCATTCTAATAGGCATCAACTCTCAATTTGACCTTCTGGTATTGAAATGGCGCATTATGCTAGCTGGCTCTGGCGGGTCAATCCCTCTCAATTTGACCTTCTGGTATTGAAATTTGTCATGGGCTCAACCGTCAATGCCTAAATTAATCACTCTCAATTTGACCTTCTGGTATTGAAATGAGTTAATCAGTGTGCCACCAATCTCAACATCTCCGCCTCTCAATTTGACCTTCTGGTATTGAAATGAGGAATTGAAGGCATTTTACGGCCTGATCTGTGAACTCTCAATTTGACCTTCTGGTATTGAAATTTTTGAATCGCCTTTATCCTGGAATCGTGATAAATGCTCTCAATTTGACCTTCTGGTATTGAAATGCATATCGGTGGACAGGCTGCTGACATTGAATCTTTCTCTCAATTTGACCTTCTGGTATTGAAATCCCGCCGTAAACTGTTTGGTATTCAGCGGCAGCTTGATCTCTCAATTTGACCTTCTGGTATTGAAATATCAAAAGGCGAAGGAAGAGGCCGAAGCCGCACAACTCTCAATTTGACCTTCTGGTATTGAAATGTACTTTACCATGCTTCAACTCGAACGCATGGGCAAACTCTCAATTTGACCTTCTGGTATTGAAATCTTGAGGGTTTTGGTAATGGTCGTACCGAGCGTATACTCTCAATTTGACCTTCTGGTATTGAAATGCTTTGGGCAACAACAACGAGATCGTAGCGGACAAGCTCTCAATTTGACCTTCTGGTATTGAAATCAATGCGATAAGCCACAAAGCCCCGCTTCCATAATTGCTCTCAATTTGACCTTCTGGTATTGAAATTATGACCCGAACGGGCACCGTAACCGCCCCGGCCAGCTCTCAATTTGACCTTCTGGTATTGAAATGGAAATGCGGGCTTTAATAAATCTGACCTCGTTTACCTCTCAATTTGACCTTCTGGTATTGAAATTGAGCATTGACGACCAAATTAAAGGCGTCTTTGAGACTCTCAATTTGACCTTCTGGTATTGAAATGGAAGTCCAGACACACCACCCTCGGCGGGTATATGGCTCTCAATTTGACCTTCTGGTATTGAAATTGATTCCCCCGAAACCCTGCACTTCGTGGATCCGCCCTACTCTCAATTTGACCTTCTGGTATTGAAATAACGCTATCTGACCTTGCCCCAGCGTCAAGTCCACCTCTCAATTTGACCTTCTGGTATTGAAATTGGCATTGGTGGCGATGATTTTATACACGTACTTTCCCTCTCAATTTGACCTTCTGGTATTGAAATTGCGTGTTCATGGGTTGGCGGGCCGATTGGCCCGGTTACTCTCAATTTGACCTTCTGGTATTGAAATCCATGTATAGTAGTTGATCGCCGAAACCCCGGCAAAAACTCTCAATTTGACCTTCTGGTATTGAAATAAGTAAACCGGGTTGCGCTTGCGCTCCCAGTACACCTCTCAATTTGACCTTCTGGTATTGAAATCCGCCCGCGCCTGATACGTAGGGTTGGGGTAGAAATACTCTCAATTTGACCTTCTGGTATTGAAATAATCGTGCTGCCCAGCCGGATCACCATAGCCGAATCTCTCAATTTGACCTTCTGGTATTGAAATTACTCGGACGGGGTGGTGATGGTGATGGTCGCGCCCTCTCAATTTGACCTTCTGGTATTGAAATATGGATCGTATCGGAAAAGGCCCAGGCCCGTCACCTTCTCTCAATTTGACCTTCTGGTATTGAAATTCGATTTGGACGCTTACAAACCGCTTGTCGGTCAGCTCTCAATTTGACCTTCTGGTATTGAAATCTGATTATCTTGGACAGGGTGGTGTGGTGGATGCCTACTCTCAATTTGACCTTCTGGTATTGAAATATGCCTTTGGGGAAGGAAGGAGGTGTATTTTACTCCTCTCTCAATTTGACCTTCTGGTATTGAAATTACGGAATAGTTTCGGTAATAAATTGACTGTTCCCATACTCTCAATTTGACCTTCTGGTATTGAAATTAAGCAACGCCGGGAAGTCGATTTTGACGGAGCGGCTCTCAATTTGACCTTCTGGTATTGAAATACAGCGATAGGGCCGAAATTCGCGGCTTATGCGTCGCCTCTCAATTTGACCTTCTGGTATTGAAATGCGAATACTTGACCTCGCGGCCGTGTAGGGGTGACTGGGCTCTCAATTTGACCTTCTGGTATTGAAATAACAAAGGGTAGTTGACCCATACGGATGCGAAAATACTCTCAATTTGACCTTCTGGTATTGAAATTTGATGCAACCCCGGCTCCTTCACAAGGGCGACCCAGCTCTCAATTTGACCTTCTGGTATTGAAATTAAAATCCTTCCAACCCGATGGGGAAGGCGGCATACTCTCAATTTGACCTTCTGGTATTGAAATTATATGCGATACCTTGCGATACGTTCACTATCGAAACTCTCAATTTGACCTTCTGGTATTGAAATGAGGTTGTCGCACCAATTGTCGTAGAGGAGAAAAATCTCTCAATTTGACCTTCTGGTATTGAAATTATCATTAGGATCGAAACCAACGTCCGCATCCAGCCCTCTCAATTTGACCTTCTGGTATTGAAATCCGAGGGGGCGGACGAATATGGCGACGGTCGCCCTCGGCTCTCAATTTGACTTTCTGGTATTGAAATCTGCCCATATCCAATGCGCCACAGCAGAGTTCGTTTCCTCTCAATTTGACCTTCTGGTATTGAAATCTTGTGGGCCATCGCCGAGCTCTAAGGCATCCTCTCCTCTCAATTTGACCTTCTGGTATTGAAATGCAGGAGGGCCATCGCCTCATTGATGGTATGGATATCTCTCTCAATCTGACCTTCTGGTATTGAAATGCGTCGCCACCATCGTTATTTCATCCGCTCGGCCGACTCTCAATCTGACCTTCTGGTATTGAAATATGATGTTCGAAATGAAAGGTATGATGCCTGAGAAGCTCTCAATCTGACCTTCTGGTATTGAAATTTGAAACGAAATCAGCCTGGATGTTCCAACCCTGATTCTCTCAATCTGACCTTCTGGTATTGAAATATGCAGGAAACTGGGCGGTGGGTTGAGGTACAAACTCTCTCAATTTGACCTTCTGATATTGAAATTTCACTTCTACAAGTATTTGGCCTTCGTAATTGACGCTCTCAATCTGACCTTTTGGTATTGAAATAGAACAGTGCTACGCTGATAGGAGGTTAGGCTTGTGGCCCTGCTCAAAGAGGGTTTAACCACAAAAGTTAGAAGTGAGCCGTATTCTGCATGGGGCATTTTTGATCTGGCGCTTTTACAGTAACAGAATAAATCTAATGCATCAAAGAAAAAAGCACCTAACGAATCAACGTTAAGTGCTTGATGTTAAAGGCTCCCGAAGTTGGGCTCGAATCGGTGACGACCGAACCGCAGCGACCCTCTGATTAACGATCAGATGAGTGAAATTATGCTCCCGAAGCTGGGCTCGAATCGGTGACGACCGAACCGCAGCGACTCTCTGATTAACAATCAGATGAGTGAAATTATGCTCCCGAAGCTGGGCTCGAATCGGTGACGACCGAACCGCAGCGACCCTCTGATTAACAATCAGATGAGTGAAATTATGCTCCCGAAGTTGGGCTCGAACCAACGACCCTCTGATTAACAGTCAGATGCTCTAACCAACTGAGCTATTCGGGAGTATGTACACTTCAAAAATCCACCCAATATTCCGGCGTTTTCCTGAATTGTGGGTGCAAATGTAAGCCCTTCCCCAAAACCACGCAAGCGCGGGGCCGGAAATTTTTATCAGGACTGCACCTTTTCGAGCAGCAACTCCTTGACTTTCCGCGCGTCGCCTTTGGTAAAATTTTTCATGATGATTTCGGCGCGCATCCGGGGAATCACGCGAATCGTGGAGAAAAAGACGCCGGAATCGATCTCTACGCCGGAGATGTCGTTGTAAAAAACGAAGTTGTCGGTGCTGTTGAGGGCCTTGCGCACTTTAAAGGTCACGCCTTTTTCGCCGAAGGTGATTTCGTCGGGAAACATGGGGTTCATCATGCCACTGGCTCGGTATTTCTCGTTCATGGGAGTTGGGGGTCGCTAGTTTTTGGTGGACAAAGGTACGTAAAGCACCTTCTTGGTTTCAAAAAAAACTTCCTGAAAATGATCGGCGAGGTCGAAGGAACGCACCCGCCGCTTGTATTCCTGGATTTCGTCGGTCAGGTCGCCGCCTTTCAGGCAGAAGATGCCGTTTTTGAGATCGTGAAAGGAGTTGGGACTAATACCATGCCGCACCCACTCCACAAAAGGGGCCAGCCGCGTGACGGCCCGGCTCAGCACAAACTCGTAGTTGGCGCGCTCGACGTACTCGGCGCGGGCTTTTTCGGCCACCACGTTGGGCAATTGCAACGCGTCGCTCACTTCCTGCACCACCTTGATTTTCTTGCCGACGCTATCGATCAGGTGAAAATGCGCCTGCGGAAACAAAATCGCCAGTGGAATGCCGGGGAATCCGCCGCCCGTCCCCACGTCCAGAATCGTGGTGCCGGGCCGGAACTGAATCACCTTCGCGATGCCCAGCGAATGCAGCACGTGCCGTTCGTACAGCGCGTCGATGTCCTTGCGCGAAATGACGTTGATCTGCGCGTTCCAAAACCGGTATAGCTCTTCCAACTGCGCAAACTGCGCCCGCTGCCGCTCGGTCAGGTCGGGGAAATATTTTAAGATTATGTCCAAGGGTTGTTGATTTGTTTAGGTGTTTAGTCGTTTAGGCGAGGGAACCTTATCCATGTTGAGCCACTCCCCTTTGTGTCTTTGTGTCGGAACGCCGCACGCCTCGGGGTCGGTACGCCGCAGCGGCCCCGCGCTTTGTGCCTTTGTGTCGGAACGCCGCACCGCTTTGTGCCTTTGTGCCTTTGTGTCGGAACGCCGCACGCCTCGGGGTCGGTACGCCGCAGCGGCCCCGCGCTTTGTGCCTTTGTGTCGGAACGCCGCACCGCTTTGTGCCTTTGTGCCTTTGTGTCGGAACGCCGCACCGCTTTGTGCCTTTGTGCCTCTGGAACTTTGCCCCTCCCTTCATCGCCAAGCCACCTTCCTCTTTCGTCTTGACAACACCAACCCGCTCATTCCTATATAATAGATGAAAAGGGCGAAGTCCATCGGGATGAAACTGGCCCACGACAGCGTTCGGTCGAGTCGCTGGTTGGCACCCTGCAAAACGAGGGTCTGCACCAGCCACCGCAGGGCAAAGGCACCGCCGAGGATTTGCAATAGTAAGAAATCTTGCCGGAACACCCCCCAGGCTAGCGTCAACAGCCCCACTACCCACAGGCCAACGTGCGAGGCCGACAGGAGTCCCAGCCGGATTTTGTTGGCGCGGCGGTATTGCTTACCCACCGACAGGTGCCGCTTTTTCTGGGTAAGCCAGCTCTTCCAGCTTGTTTTGGGGAAGGAATAGGCGAAAGAGTTGGGGTCGAGGTTGATGGTTGCGTTGTCGGTCGTGGCCGCCTGGTTCATGAAAAGGTCGTCGTCGCCACCCACGATGTGCTTGTGTTGGTAAAAGCCCTTATGCTGGAAGAACAAATCGGTGCGGTACATCAGGTTCCGGCCCACGCCCATGTAGGGGCGTCCGACCACCGCCAGCGACAGGTACTGCACGGCGGTGTAGAAGGTTTCGCAGCGGATGAACCAGTTGAGCAAACCCGCTTCCTTGTAATAGGGCGAAAATCCCAGAACGATTTCTTTGTCGGGACTCAGTTGACCAGCCATGCTGGCGATCCAATCGGGGCCGACGGGCCGGCAGTCGGCGTCGGTCATCAGGGCCACGGGGTGGCGGGCGTGTTTCATGCCCACGGTCAGGGCGTACTTCTTGGGTGTGATGTGCGGGTACTCGGCGTCGATCCTGACAAAGCGCACGTGCGGCGAGGATGAGGCATACGCTTTCAAAAGATCCTCGGAACCATCGTCGGAGCGGTCGTCGAGGACAATGACTTCAAACTGCGGGTAGTTCTGGGCGTCGAGAACAGGGAGCAGTTCCTGCAGGTTTTCGAGTTCATTCCAGGCACACACCAGGACCGTGATTCCGGGCATGGATTCAGGATTCGGGGCGATTTCCTGCTGATAACCGGCCAACCGGGAGAAAACAAACAGGTAGTAAATAAGCTGGATGAAAAGGAAGACGCCGAGGAGGGCAAGTAAAGTTTCGGTCACGCGGCCACAGTCTATCGGTAGAGGGATTTCGGGCAAATATACGTTCATTGTCAGCAATCTTTGCCGACATAGCCGTATTTTTGCCGCCCGTTCAGCCGGATACACCCATGAAATTCACTCTAGAAACCCAGGATCCCCACACCAAAGCCCGCACGGGACTGCTCGAAACTGCCCACGGCAATATCAAAACCCCCATCTTTATGCCCGTCGGTACGGCAGGAACGGTAAAGGCCGTGCACCAGCGCGAGCTGCGGGACGACGTCAAGGCCCAAATTATTTTGGGGAATACGTACCACTTATTCCTCCGGCCGGGCCTCGACATCATCCGGCAGGCGGGCGGTCTGCACCGTTTCAATGGCTGGGAAGGGCCCATCCTGACCGATAGCGGAGGCTACCAGGTCTATTCATTGGCGGATACCGGGCGGAAAATCAAAGAGGAAGGTGTAGAATTCCGTTCTCACATCGACGGTTCCCTCCACACCTTCACGCCCGAAGGGGTGATGGACATCCAACGAAAAATCGGGGCCGACATCATCATGGCTTTCGACGAATGCACGCCTTACCCCTGCGACTACGACTACGCCCGCCGCTCGATGGAGATGACCCACCGCTGGCTGAAACGCTGCTGCCACCGCTTCGATGCCACCGAAGGGCTTTACGGTTACGACCAAACGCTCTTTCCTATTGTGCAAGGGAGTGTTTATAAGGATCTTAGGATAAAATCAGCCGAAACGATCGCCGCTGCCGGTCGCGACGGGAACGCCATTGGCGGCCTGTCGGTGGGCGAACCCGCCGAAATCATGTACGAGCTGGCCGAGGTGGTTTGCGACATTCTTCCCCGCGACAAGCCCCGTTACCTGATGGGCGTCGGCACGCCCGCCGACATCCTGGAAGGCATCGCCGTAGGCGTGGATATGTTCGATTGCGTAATGCCTACCCGCAACGCGCGCAATGGTATGCTTTTTACAACCGAAGGGATTATCAACATCCGGAACCTGAAATGGCAGGACGATTTCAGCCCGATCGACAAAAATTTGGGGGGAGATGTCAGCGGTTTCTACACGAAAGCTTACCTTCGCCACCTCATCCGGTCAAAAGAGATGCTGGGCGCACAAATTGCGAGTGTCCATAATCTGACCTTTTACCTGTGGTTGGTCGGGGAAGCGCGACTACAGATCGAGCGCGGCGAATTTGGCCGCTGGAAAAGCAGCATGATGGGAAAAGTGATGCAAAGGCTTTGAAAGTTTCAAATCATTGCTTTTTATTGACAAAAAAATGGGGTACCGACGCATTTAATCTAATTTTAGCGCGGTTTGGTAGTTGGTTAACTCATTTAGTTACCATACTTTTGTTGCCAACTGGAGCAAAAATGAAAGAGGATCGAGGAAATTGAAGCAAGAGAGAAGAAGATAGAAAGAATCAAAAACGAAAAGAACAATCCTAGTTTATCAAATCACGCAATTTTTTTATAGTATGAAAAAAGTATCCCTGTTAATCGGTTCGCTCGTTTTGGGATCAATGCTAGCCCTTCCGCTTAGCGCCCAATACGTGCAGCAGACGCAGCCCAACTCGCCCGACTACAACCCTAAGGCCTCTTACGACGGCCCTTACAAGTTGAACACCTGGTCGATCGGCGTGCATGTGGCTCCCACCCTTTTCTTCGGGGACCTGCGAGAGTATGACTTTTTTCCCGTATCGGGCAATACCAGCGATACCCAAAGCGAGTGGGGTACTTTCGAGGGAGGTCTTACCGTTGGTAAGCAACTGTCCTATTTGTTCGGTTTGCGTGGTGATGTCTCGGTAGGTAATCTGACGGGTATGAAGCGCCGGAATTACTTCCGCTATTTCAAGACCAATTATGTGGACGCCAGCCTGGCGGGTACGATCAATTTGAAAGGTCTGTTGCTCGGCCCCACCAAAATGAAGCACTGGAAAATCGACGCCTACGCGGGATTTGGCATGATGTGGTATGACGCTACTGCCTTTGATCTGACGGGTGGTGTGGAACTTCGTAACACGGGCCCCACCAATGACTGGATTATTCCTGTCGGTTTGGCCGTCAATTACGAAATCAGCAAGCGGCTCGACCTGGGTCTGGATTTCCGTTTGAACAATGTCAACTCCGACTTTGTGGATGCTACCTACGGTGGCGACTACTCCCGCAGCACGGCCGACGGCTTCCGCTTCGATCAGCTTCCTACTGCCCACAAAGGAAATTCTGCGCTTGACAAGTACGGTTATGGCGCCATTGCACTTACCTATAAGTTGGGCAAGAACCCATTGCGCGTAAGCAAAGTAGATGGCAAGTACACTTACGATCCCGATCAGGGCGGCTACTATCACCTGCGCTACACCGATCCCCGCTTGTTGGTCAAGCCACCAAAAATCCTGACGCTGGACGAAATGGACTCTGTGGCTAAGGCCAACCGTCCCAAGGACATCGACCCAAGACTATTACTTGATACGGATGGTGACGGCGTGTCTGACTTCTTCGACAAAGAGCCCAACTCACCCGCTGGTAGCGTCGTGGACGGAAGTGGCCGCGTAATCGACTTCGACCAATATGTGAAGAACGCCCTGGCCAACGGTGCTGCTTGTAACGAAATATTCGCCAACGTGATGTTCGATACGGACAAGAACGAGATCAAAGCCGAGTACCGCGAAATGCTCAACAACGTAGCCACCCTGATGAATCGCTCGGGTTGCCGCTTGCAACTGGCTGGTCACGCCGACCGCCGCGCTTCGGATCGTTACAACATGGCGCTGTCACGCCGTCGTGTCGATGCGGTTCGTGATTACCTGGTCAACGAGGGTGGTCTGAAAGACCAGAGCAAAGTAGTCATCGATTACTTCGGTTCCTTCAAGCCCATCGCCGATGGTGCCACCACCCAGGGTCTGATGAAGAACCGCCGCGTGGAACTACGCCTGATGCCTTAACGGCGCACCTATAATTCAAAAGTAGAAAGGCTCCCCTCGGGGAGCCTTTTTTCGTGGGGTTTCGTTAGCTTTGCGACCTGTCAAATCCAATATATATCCACTAATGAACAATTATAATTATCTGATCGTGGGGGCCGGGCCTTGGGGCAGCGTGTTCGCCCACGAGGCTACCAAGCGCGGCAAAAAGTGCCTGGTGATCGACCGCCGACCGCATACGGGTGGGAACACCTACTGCGAAGAAGTAGAGGGAATTAACGTCCACGCCTACGGGGCGCACATTTTCCACACCAATGACAAGGCTATCTGGGATTACGTGAATTCGTTCGTAGAATTCAACCGTTACACCAACTCCCCGGTGGCTAATTACAAGGGGGAGCTTTACAACCTGCCCTTCAACATGAACACCTTCTACCAGCTATGGGGGGTGACTACGCCGGAGGAGGCCAAAGCCAAAATCGCCGAACAGGTGGCCGAAGCGGGGATCACCGATCCGCAGAATCTGGAAGAGCAGGCTATCTCGTTGGTCGGGACGGACATGTACCATAAGCTCATTAAGGCTTACACCGAAAAACAGTGGGGACGCAAAGCCACCGAACTACCCGCTTTTATCATCAAGCGGTTGCCCGTGCGGTTCACTTTCGATAACAACTATTTCAACGACCGCTACCAGGGAATTCCTAATGGAGGCTATAACAAGCTGACCGAAGGCTTGTTGGAAGGCATCGAGGTGCGACTGGGGGTCGATTTTACCGAGAAACGCGAAGCGTTGTCGCAACTGGCCGATACCATCGTTTACACGGGAAAAATCGACGAGTACTTCGACTTCCGCTTTGGGGCATTGGAATACCGCAGCCTCCGCTTCGACCACGAAACGCTGAATACCGACAACTTCCAGGGAAACGCCGTGGTCAACTACACCGACACCGAAACGCCTTTCACGCGCATCATCGAACACAAGCACTTCGAGTTTGGAACCCAACCCAAAACGGTCGTGACCCGCGAGTACCCGCAGGAGTGGAGCGAAGGGGCCGAACCGTATTATCCCATTAACGACACGAAAAACGACGGGCTGTACCGACAGTACAAAGCCCTGGCCGAGGCCGAAGCAAAGGTCATTTTCGGCGGACGGCTGGCCGAATACCGCTATTACGACATGCACCAGGTGATCGGTTCGGCGTTGAAAAAGGTACGGGACCATTTCGGGGACTAACGGGATTTTAATGAAAAGACGCTTTGTTCTTTTACCAATCGTTATGTGTGCATGGCTATTTGCTTCCTGCCGAAGTCAGCGGCCTGCGCCTATACTGAATACCGAGGCGCTGAATCCCGTCGGCTCGGTGATGGATAAAGGGGTGTACCGGATCAAAGCGGGTGACAAACTTCTGATTCGCAACCTCAACTGGTCGTCGGCGCTTTTTCCCGATCCCAGTGAAGTTGCAGCGGGTGGCGCGGAGGCGGGCTACGAAGCGCTGGTGCGGACAGATGGAAGCATAAGCCTGCCCGAAGTAGGCTTGCTGCCTGTGTCGGGGCGCACCCGGCAGGCCGTAGCCGACACGCTGTCGACGCTTTACCGCGATTTGCGCAATCCACTATTCGAAGTGTCGATCACCAATCTGCGCGTGAAGGTGTTGGGGGCGGTCAACGCGCAGGGGATCGTCGTGTTGGATAAAGAATTTCTGACTTTGGGAGAAATCCTGGCCCGCTCGGGTGGCATCAAATACGCCGAAGCCAGTAATGTCATCCAGGTAATCCGCAGCGAGGGAACCCAGCAGCAAGTCATCGAGTACGATTTTCAGGATTTGGGCAATCCATTGATTATGAACCAAAATATTTATGACGACGATATCGTGTACGTACCGCCTTCGCGCGGCTCCATCCGCAACATCAAGTATCAGCGTGCACTGGTACTCGCGCAGCCGGTCATCGCAGCGCTCAACCTGACGCTGATTGTCATTAACTTCGTTAGACTGCGCCCCCGTCCATGAGCCTGCTTTTTAATTATAAAAAGAGTAAAAAAGACAGGCCTTATCTGGAAAAAATAGGGGCCGATCTGCACGTGCACGTTCTGCCGGGAATTGACGACGGCTCGCCCTCCGTGGAGGAAAGTCTGCAAATCCTGGCCACGCATCACGCCGCCGGCATCCGGCGGATCATCGCCACGCCGCATATCCGGGCCGATATGTTCCCCAACGATCGAGGCACCATTCGCGCCGCCTGGGAACGGTTGACCGAGGCTGCCGCCAACCGGTGGCCTGACCTGACGCTCACCTACGCCGCCGAGCATTTCGGGGACGATTATCTGGTGACGCTGCTGGAAAAAGAGCAAATCCTGCCATTATTCGATCGCTATGTGCTGGTGGAAACCTCCATGCGTAACGAGGAGCCGTATTTTATGCAGGTACTGCAAGCCATGATCGACCGCGACTGGCAACCCGTGCTGGCGCATCCCGAGCGCTACCGACCCTGGCAGCAGCGGCCCGAGAAGTACGCCGAGCTGCGGGAAATGGGCGTTGTTTTTCAAGTCAATTTGCTGTCGCTGGGCGGTCAGTACGGCATTACGGAACAAATGCTGGCCGCACAAATGATCCGGCAGGGCTGGATTGGGGCCGTGGGAACCGACCTGCACCGGGCCAATCAGTTCGGTTATTTGCAAAAAGCCAGTCGCACGCCCGAATTTGAGCTGCTGTGTGACCAACCGCTTTTAAATCACCTCGTACTCAAGCATGAAGCAAGAAACTGACAGTGCGCTTTTCGAGCAGCTCCTGGGCAATTCCGAGTCTATCGACTTTCGGAAACTGCTCCGGGTGTTCGGGAGCCGCTGGTGGTGGATTGTCGCCGCGCTGTTGCTGGCGGGAGCGCTGTGTTTTCTTTATCTCAAATTCGTGACGCCGCAGTACGTCGGCACGGTCACGCTAAAATACCTCGACAAGCAGTCGGAGTTCGATGGCCTGAGTGGCTCGCAGCCCACGTTCATTTTCGGGACGACCAGCCCCGATTATCTGACCGAAAAATTTAACGTCCGCTCTCCCGAGGTGGTGCAGGGTGCCTTGGCGCGGATGGACAATCCCTTTACCTACTACCGGGTGAAAGACCTGCGGCGCATCGATGTCTATCCCGCCCGCCCGCTCGAGCTGGAAGTACTCCGTTACGATCCGGCTCAGTACCAGAACGGGGTTTTTGAGTTAGGCGAGGATTTGTCGCTGCGCTACCGGGTAAACGAGAACCTGACCACCCGCCCCTTGAAGTTGGTGCGCCGGGCGGTGGTTAGCCTGCCGGGGCTGGTGTTCCGAATCAAGGAAATCAACACGGCGGTCGGCTATGCCTTCGAGTTTACCTACAATGACCCCGCCCGCCTGGTCAATGCCTTCGTGTGGCGCATCGACATGGAGGAAACGGAAGACCAGATGCCGGTGATGGACCTAACTTTCCGCCACCATAACGAAGTGTACACCGAAAATTTCCTCGCCAATCTCGTGGAATCCTACCGGGATTTCGATCTTCGCCAGAAACAAAAATCTTCCGACCTGACCATCGGTTTCATCAACGCGCAGGTCGGGATTTATTCGGGCTACCTCAAAGAGTCGGCCCGCGAGCTGGAACTTTTCAAGCAGAAAAATCAACTGCTGGACGTCAGCAGCTCGGCGGTGGAGATTACCTCGAAGGTCCGCGAACTGGAACAGCGCAAGAATGAACTGGAAATCCAGAAGTCCTACATCGACATGCTGGAAGCCAACATGGGCCGTACTTTCGAGACCGTCGAGTATTTGTCGGTGGGACTCGACGGTAGTACCGATGGGGTGCTCGTCGGTTTGCTGGAAGGCTTCAACGAGCTCATCACGAGGCGAAAGCAACTACTGCCTAAATACACCCCCAACTCGGCGGCAATAAAAAATTTGGACGAACAGCTCATCAAATTCCGCACTCAGATTCTGGACAATATCCGGTTGCAAAACCAAAAAAATGACCGCACCCTCAAAATCCTGAACGATAGCCTGGCGGCACTGCGGGGGCGCTTCAGCCGGATGCCGGCTCTGGAAAAAAACTTCATCTATCTACAGAGCGATTTTGAGGTAAATAAAAATATTTACTCGCTGCTGCTGAACAAGGAGATTGAGTCCTCTATCGCGAAAGCGGGCATGTTGCCGTCTTTTACGGTCATCACCGAGATGGACACCGACAAGGTGTCGCCTATCCTTTGGCGCATTGCGTTGTTGTTCCTTTTCGCGGGCCTGACTTTGGGCCTTGGCTCGGTGCTTATGGCGCGCACGCTCAATAGCGCTTTCAGCGATATTGGCAAGGTGGCCCGGCACCCGCGCGTGAGTCTGCTGGGCCTGGTTCATCACTTTTCGGAGAAGGTGACCAACACGGAAAAAGATTTGGCCAATTTCTTGGGCGATCGTACTATTTTTGTCGAATCGCTGAGTGCCATCCGCACCCGGCTGAGTTTTGCAAAATCTTCCCTGGAAGGAAAAGCGCAGGAGGAGGGGCAGCTGATTTTGATTACTTCGGAAAGGGCCGGAGAGGGCAAATCATTCGTGACGGTCAATTTGGCCCTATCCTTTACCAAAATCGGTAAGCGCGTCATCGTGATCGGGGCCGACCTGCGAAAATCGAAAATCCACCTGTTCTTCAACGCGAAACAGTCCCACGGGTTGAGTGAGTTTTTGCAAAAGCCCGAAGCGATCGACGAAGTAGTCTATGCTTCCGAAATAGAGAATCTCGATTACATTCCTGCCGGATTTGCCCCGTTCAACCCCGCTGAGCTATTACAAAAGCCTAATATGCAGGAGTTGCTCGACTACTGCCGCCAAAAGTACGATTACATCTTGCTGGATACCGCACCGGTCGGCCTGGTGGCTGATAATGTACCGCTCCTGCGGCAAAGCGATCATATTTTGTTCATCATCCGCTGGTTATTTTCCAACCAGGAGTCGTATCGCCTGGCCGGGCAACTGGCCGACGAGTACGACCTAAAGGAGGTGAAAGTAGTCGTCAACGATTTTTATCCCGACAACCTGCACAGTAGCCTGACCTCCGGCGGCGGCTACTACGGTTCCGGCCAGAGTAGCTATCAGTACGGTTACGCTCACCAAAACGACGGCTACCTGGCCGACCCGCGCCAAGGCTGGCGAAGAAAAGTCAAGCGGGTTTTTAGTAAAAAGGTTTAAATTCAATCATCAAGCCTGATAGCATAGCAAGTGAAGTTCTGACCAATTCTTAGTCTGATATTCACTTATTCACTCATTCTCTCATTCAAAATTGAAGATACTAGAAGTAGGCGACGACCCCATCCGGCAAAGCGAATTTCTGCAACTTCCGGTCAGAATTTATCGTAAGAACCCTTACTGGATCCGTCCGCTGGACTCGGACATCGAGGCCATTTTCGACCCCGCCAAAAACAAACATTTTCAACAGGGCGAGTGCATCCGCTGGCTCGTCGTGGATCACAGCGAGCAGACGGTGGGCCGCGTGGCGGCTTTCGTCAACCGGAAAACCGTTCATGAAGGCAACGCGCAGCCCACGGGCGGCATGGGTTTCTTCGAGTGCGCCAACGACGCCCGTGTGGCCACACTGCTCTTCGACACCTGCCGCCACTGGTTGGCCGAGCGCGGCATGGAAGCCATGGAGGGACCAATCAACTTCGGCGAGCGCGACAGCCACTGGGGCTTGTTGGTGGAGGGCTACGAAAGAGAACCTACCTACGGCATGGACTACCATATGCCTTACTACCGGGATTTGTTCGAGGATTACGGCCTTCTGAACTACATCGAGCAGTACACCTACTACCTGCCCATGCGGGGAGAAGACGTGCGGCCGATGCTACATCCGGCAGTATTTCGTCGGGCCGAAAAGATTTACGCTACACCCGGCTACGATTTCCGGCACGTCAGGAAGCGCGAACTGGAAAAATACGCGGAGGATTTTAGGATCATCTACAACAAAGCCTGGGCCGCCCATCAGGGAACGAGCGACATGAGCGTGGAGCAGTCGAAGGGCCTGATGGAGCGCATGAGGCCGATTCTGGAAGAGGAACTGATGTGGTTTGGCTACTACGAAGATCAGCCGATGTCGTTTTTCATCATGCTGCCCGAGCTGAACCAGATTTTCAAGCATGTCGATGGCAAGCTGGACTGGCTGGGAAAACTAAAATTCATGTACCACAAGTTGATGAAGACCAACCACAAGGCGTTCGGCGTCATCTTCGGCGTCATTCCCGAGTTTCAGAAAAAGGGCGTCGAGTCGGCCATTGCGCTGGCGTATTCCAAAGTATGCTGGAAGCCCGGCTACCAGTACACCGACCTGGAATTGAACTGGATCGGAGATTTTAATCCCAAAATGCTCAATTACGCCAAGATGCTGGGCGGTACGATTGTGAAGAAGCACATTACTTATCGCTACCTTTTTGACCGGGAGAAGGAGTTCGAGCGGCATCCGATTATTTAGAAGGGCCAGATTTGACCATTTGCGAATCGCCGCACGACACGGGCCAACCCCCGGTAAGGAGTTGTCAAATCCTTTGAAGCGAAAGCGCTTTATTGTTTTCATTGGGTTCTAGCAAATCCCACAGATTGCCGTATAAGTCCTCGAATACGGCAACTTTCCCGTACGCTTCTTCCTGAGGCGGGCGTACGAAATTGATTTTCCCCGCTACCATTTTTTCGTAATCTCTCTGGAAATCATCCGTGAACAGGAAGAGAAAAACGCGACCTCCCGTTTGATTCCCGATGCTTGCGGCCTGCTGCTCATTTGCTGCTTTTGCCAATAACAGACAGCATTCATTAGCGCCGGGCGGCGCAACGAGTACCCATCGTTTTTCTTCGCTCAACTTAGTGTCCTCGATGAGTTTGAAGTCCAAATTATTGACGTAGAAATCAATGGCTTCGTCATAATCACGGACTACCAGGGCGATGTGGGCTATTCTCTGCATCAATCTTGGCTTTCGAGGGGTTTCGATTAGGTGGTTTCAGCCTTACTCGCCTGATAAAGCATGTACAAGGCGTGGGGAAGCATGAAGATTGTCATGCCCGAGAAGGGGATCATATACACACCGACCAATACGACGATCAGGTACGCCCAAAGGAAATTTTTGGGGATTGCTCCATTTTCCTTTTCCACGTAATTCACTAAAATCCCGATTGGGATGAGCATTAAGCCAAAATAGAAAAACCAGAACGCAGCAAAATTCTCGTAGTTCATCTGCCCGTCGAGCAGCGGAAATTCCAATAGTCCTTCGCTGATCTTAAAAAAGAATTTGCTGGCAAACCCCGAAAACTGTTTTCCGAAAGCAAACGGAGAGACGCCCAGGAGCGGATGAATAATTCCGAAGAATATTAAAACCTTTCCGTTGCTGATTTTCATGGTTTTAAGCCTCGGATTTTCCAGAAACTAATACTTTTTACAGATCAGAATACGTCGTTGGCTTCACAAATTTCCCGCCCGTTTTCGAGGTGTTCTCCTGGTACTCGGGCATGGTTTTGAGTTTGCCCCAGTCGGCGTCGGCGCTGAAGCTCTTCCAGTGCGCGTCGCGGGAGGCTTTGTCGGAGAAAGTAATCAGGTACATGAGATTGGGCATGTGGCTGCCCGCGATGACCTTTGCAAAGAAAACAGGATGGAAACCCAGTTTCTTGAATATCTCGACCTCGCCGCCCTCGTCGAACATCTTCACCTTATTCAGGTAGCGCTTTTCGGAAGAACTCTCGTAATCCCGCAGTTCATAAACCCGATCGCTCATCGGCGTAGTCAGGCCCGATTTGGCGTGGACGGGCATTTCGTCAAACGCTTCCATAATGACCGTTTCGTATCGCTGGTAAGCGGGTTCTTTCAAAGGCGAGTCGATGTACGCCTTACCCGCCGACAGGTACGCGTTATCCTTGCCCAGTTTCTCAGAAAGCCCCATCAACTGATCCAGCGACTTGAAGGGCGTCAGCACGTACAGCAGCGAATCATTGTCCATCGCCTTGAATACGCCTACATTCTTAATCCCCGCCCGGTGCGCCGCTGGCAAGTACGCATTCTGCAAATAGTTATCCATCAAAGCCATCTGTGGCCCGTGGACATGGTAAATTTTTAGTTCGTAATATTCTTTCCCCGGCTTCGCCAGGGAGGAGGAAAGGAAGATGGAGGAAAGGAGGATGGAAAAGAAAAAACGCAAAGTAGTGATACGCAAGAATGCTGGATTATTCATTTTGGGTCAAAAAAATTGGTACAAAAAACAAAAAGGCCGAAAGCCGAAAGCCGATGGCCTCCTAAAATTTCGGACAAGACAGCTCCTTGCTCCGCCGCTTCGTGCGTTTCTTGCCTTCGAGGGGCTCGAAAATATAAGAGAGCGAGATTTCGTGCGCTCCGCCGCTGCCGAGGCCAAGCGTAGAGATGGTGGCATCGTAGCTGTAGCCAATCGAAAATTTATCCTGTCGGTAGCCCGCCAGAAAAATCAGCGATTCGTGGTTGTTGATGTTTTCGGCGTATTTCTTGATGGGAATTCCGCGGTACCAGGCCCCCAGCACCAGTGGTGAGTAGGTCACGTACAGCCCGGCGTCCAGCTGATCGAACTTGCCCTGCTTTTTGTACAAGATAGCGGGGGAAATGGTCTTCTCGCGGTCGATTTCGTTGCCCAGGTAGGTGTAGCCCGCAAAGGGAATCCGCAAGCCGCCCTGAAAGCTGATTTTCATCGGCAGCGGGGCCGACTCCAGGCCGCCGAACGACTGATTGGGACGGTTGAGGTGGTGCACGGCGATACCTGCCCAGTACCAGTCGGAATAGAGCATGGTACCCGTCGAGAAGTCAGCGTAGGACACCTGCGGGATACCGTTCTGCACCAGCGGCTCTTGCGTGGGATTACCCAAAAAGCCCGTGTTGCCGTATTGGTCGCCGAAGGTCAACCCGAAGTAGTCGAGCGTGCGGGTAGTGTACGCGCCCTGCAGGCCGAAGCGCAGGGAAGTGACGTCGTTGAGTTGGAGTTGGTAGGAATACTGCGCCCCGACCTCGGTCGATTTCAAGTTGCCCAGGCCCTGGCTGTCCATCAGCACGTACAACCCCACGCCGCTGTTGATGCCGGAGAAGTAATTGTCGATGCCGAAGGAACTCGTAACGAAATTGGCCGAAAGCGCGGGCCACTGGTTGCGGTAGTTGACCGTCAGGCGCGGAGCCAGCGCACCACCCGCCAGGGCGGGATTGAGGTAAAGCGGATTGGCGTAGAATTGCGAAAACTGCGGATCCTGGCACCAACCTTCCAGGCCACTGAGCAGCAAAAAGGATAAGAGGAGTAGTTTCTTCGTCATAATGGTTCAGTCTGCCACGGTCACTCGGTCAAAAGTTGGTGAAGTACGCGAATTTTTGCCTTAATTCAACAATTGAGCCGAATTTTGCGTAATTGATAGGGAAAGCGGCCCGTTTTTATCGAAAAAAATGGCGTGAAATTTAAAGATTTTTTTTTCGTTAGAACAATGCCAACGCCAAAAAGGCGGGCAAGATTGCGAGTTAGTAACGAAGGATGCGGTTGATTTATAACAGACAAATACGATTTTTTTGGATTTTGGGCGTGGGGCTGCTGCTGCTGGCGGGCATGGCCCACGCGCAGACGCCGTTTGTGGTCAAGAACCAGTGTATGCTGAATCCCGAGTGCGAGGACGACGTCACGACGTTCAGCGACACGCTCGAAAATTCGGTGGCCTGGCAGTGGAATTTCGGCGACGGCGCCAGTGACGACAATACGGCCACCACCCGTAATCCGGGCCACGCCTACCAATCGCCCGGCACCTACACCGTGAAGTTGGTGCGCACGCTGCAGGGCGGTGGCGTCGACAGTATAAGTGTTCCAATCCAGATCGGGCAACTACCCCCTTCTTTCCAAAACTGGAAAACGGATACCACCATTTGTCCCGGCCAAATCATTACGCTCGATCCTTACGCGGGAGGCAACGGCCCGGAAGGCGCGAAATACATCTGGTACCCCAAGGGCGACACGACGCAGGCCCTGCAGGTAGACAGCTCGGGCTGTTATTCGGTGGAGGTGATTTTGCCCAGCGGCTGCAAAATTCAGGATCGGGTGAATGTCAAGATTTGCCTGGAACCTTCGCAGCAGCAGGGGGCCAAGTGGTTTTTTGGAGGAAACGCCGGGCTGGATTTTGCGGGCGGTACGCCCACCGCCATTACCGATGGCGCGCTCGCCACGCCCGAAGGGGCCTCCTCTATTGCCAACTCAAAGGGTGAGCTGCTTTTCTACACCGACGGGATAAAAGTTTACGACCGAGACAACGCCGAACTGAAATGTTTGGCCGATTCCTGTAAGCCGCTTCAGGGCAGTGCGAACTCTACGCAATCCGCCCTCATCGTGCCACAGCCTACTTGTAAAGGTTGCGAGTACTTATACAATATTTTCACGACTACCGACATCAACGACTCCACCAAAGCGCTCACCATCAGCGTAGTGGATATGCGCCGTGAAGACGGCAAGGGAGCGATCGTGGAGCAAAATACCGTGCTGGAGCGCACCACCACGGAGCGTATCGCTTCCGTCCGCAACGACCGCGACAGCACGTATTGGGTCGTGTCGCACGATTTTGGCAACAATACCTTCCGCGTGTACCACGCCACGGCGGGCGGCTTGACGGAGGAGAAAAGCTTCGACTTGGGCATGGCCCACGATACGAAGGAGAAGGGGGAAGGGTACATGAAATTCTCGCCCGCCGACAGCACCACGGGCGAGCGCCGCCTGGCGGTGATCGTGCCCGGTCCACCGCGCAACTACGTCGAGATTTTCACCTTCTCGGACTCTACGGGCGAAATGACTTACGATCGCACCATCGACCTCGGCCCCTCGCCGCCCAAAGCCTACGGGATAGAATTCTCACCCAGCGGCGAGAAGATGTACGTTTCTTTTCAAGGACAGGATACGACCGCTTCCAAGCTAGTGCAGTACGACCTCACGCTGGGCGACTCCACGCTCATTGCCGATTCGAGAATATTGATCGACAGTACCAAAAACCAAACGTTTGGGGCCTTACAGATCGGCTCCGACGGCCGGATTTATATGGCCGTCGACGGTAGCGATTACTTGGCCGTGATTGGCGATCCCGAGCAAAATTCGGTCAGTGCGATTGAATATGAGTTGGAGGGGGTGAACCTGGGCGGGAAGAAAAGTACCCTCGGACTACCCAGCCTGGTGCAGAATTTTACGCAGCAAAACGATGGGCCGGGCTTTCAGGCCGACGGTTTCTGCACGGGTGCGCCCACGCAGTTCCAGGCCAGTCCGCTCTGTGATCCGCTCAAGGATACTTACACCTGGAACTTTGGGGACGGCAGTGCGCCCGTCAACGGCAAGCAAACCCAGGTTTCGCACACGTACGGTCAGCCGGGTATTTATCGGGTGAGTCTGCGGGCGGTGAACGAGTGCAAGGACACGACCTTTTTCCAGGAAGTGGAAATCTTCGAAACGCCCGCTGCCATCGACCTCGGCCCCGACCAGGACGAGTGCCGCAAGAGCATCAAGTTGGAAGCTAACGTGGACGCCGAGCTGTTTGTGTGGCTGTTCAACGGTCGCCCGGTGGGACGCGAGAAAATATTTAACGCCACCCAAACCGGGCAGTACGTGGCCATCGCCGCCAACGGTCCGCAGGGCGTGTGCTTCAACGCCGACACCGTGGAGCTGACCATCCGCCGTCCGCCGCCCTTCTCGCTGGGGCCGGATACGACAGTCTGCAACGACAGCACCATTGTGCTGAGCGCTCCCGGCCAAACCTGGCGTGAGTTTAATTGGAGTACGGGCGACAACACCCGTGAGATCACCGTCCGTCAAGCCGGAACGTATTTCGTGGAAGTCAAGAATGGCAATGATTGCTTTAACGAAGATACGGTTCAGGTCGTGGCGCGGCCCCGCGCCCGAATGCGCGCCGACCTCACGCCACCTACGGGCTGCACCACGGCGGACGGGGCCATTCGGGTGACGTCCATCACGCCGACGGGGAACTACAATTACGCCTGGTTAGGCGCGGATAGCACGGAATTGGGCAGCACAGCGCAACTTACCGGACTGCGCGAGGGTAGTTACCGACTGCGCGTCAGTGGCAATCCGCTGGCCTGTACTACCGACACGGCCTTCGCGCTGCGCTCGGCGGCAAACCCGCTGCGGATGAGCCCGGCGGCCAAGAATGCCGCCTGCACTCAGCCCGATTCCGGTTCGATCGCCCTGAATGTGACGGGCGGGCAACCCACCACCTTTCGCTGGCTCGATGCCTCGGGCAACGTGGTGAGCACGACCCGAACGGCGACAAACCTGCAAGCCGGAACGTACAGCTTCGAGGCATCCGATGCGGGTGGCTGCACCTTCTCGCAAATGGACATCAGGGTAGGGTTGGACAAAGACAATCTCGCTTTACTCGGTCCGGATCGCGGCAAATGCATCGGCGACACCATCCAGTTGACACCACGCGCCAATGACTTCGCGGGCAACCAGTACCTGTGGAGCGATGGCACCACCACCCGTACGCTGGTGGCGCGGGAAGCCGGAACCTACTCGCTCACCGTAACCAACGCCGAAAACGGCTGCAACGGCACCGACGACGTGCAGGTGAAATTCAGCCCCAAACCCGAAGTGGAAGCGGGCGCTCCGCTGGACTTCTGCGCCAACCAAACCCCTCGGCGCCTTACGGGGGCCACGCCCGCCAATGGCTTCTGGCGCGGGCCGGGCGTGGATTCACTGGGACTTTTCACCCCGACGGATACCATTGTCGGGCAGAGGCAGTTGACCTATTTCGTTTCTCGGGAGGGTTGTGTGGCCTCCGACGACCGTACCGTGGTCGTGAGAGCCGCCCCGAACGTGCGCCTGGGGCCGGACACGACGCTCTGTTATGATCCCAACTTTCGCCTCGTCGCCGGAACCATCAGCGAAGCGAGCTACCAATGGTCGAATGGTGAAACGACGGGCAGTATCAATCCCCGCTTTACGGGTAATTACAGCGTGACGGCAACCTTGGCCGGATGCAGCGGCCGCGACACCGTGCGGTTGGTGTTCCTGCCGTCACCGAAGTTGGGACTGGCCCCCGAATCGCCGCTTTGTACGCCCGAGAACGGCAGCGCCGTTCTGGACAGCCGGGGTGGCTCCAACCAAACCTATTTCTGGCCCGAGACGGGCGACACCACCAGCCGTATCACCGTCACCCGCCTGGGGCAATATAGCGTGATCGCCACCAACCGCGAAGGCTGTACGCTGGCCGACACCACGCAGGTAGTCGATCGCTGCGACCCGCGTATTTTTGTTCCTGACGCCTTCACACCTAACAATGACGGCAACAACGACCTGCTCGACGTATTTGGTTTGTATTTCGTAGATTTTGAAATAAAAGTCTACAACCGCTGGGGCGAGGTCATCTACGCCGCCGACAGCATAGAAAAGCGGTGGGATGGCACCTACAAAAACGCGAAAGTGCAGCCGGGGGCGTATCCTTACGTGATCACCTACGGCAGCGAGTATTACCCTGATCGGAAGCGCGAGAAGCTGCGCGGGTCGGTGATGGTGATTCGGTGAGGCTGTATGCTTGCCAGCCCCCCCCGGAGAGCTATTGGATAGTCGTCACTCGGTGCAACTATTGATGAGTGAATTAGTTTGTAAACTCTACCTGTAAGCCCTGAAAGGGTGTGATCTGTCAGCGCAGGGTGAAGCCCTGCGAATATGCTCATCCATCAGTAAGAAATACAGGAAGAAAATCCTTTCTCATATATATATACCTTACAATGGCGATTAATCAAGGTTTTCCCCGCATATTAGACAGCGTGATAGCGATTCCCGCTATGCTGGAAATTACGAACAGCACGTTGGCGGCTAAGGTAAGGTAGTCGCCCGCAGGGTGAGTGCCTTGGTAAAAATCATTCTTCAGCAGAAGCGAGAGCAGGTTAAACACCCCCGCCAGCAGCAGGAAGATGAACAGCACTACGGTCAGCCTTGCCCTGGTCGGGTCATTTTTCTTTTTCATAAAATTCATAGTAGCCGGATTGGCCGCATGATAGTATAAAATCGGCGAGGGTAAAATATTTCTCGCAAAAAACTAGTTGTTTAGTTAAGTTTGCAGAAAAGTATTTTCACCTAAACCAGCCGGGCTATGAAAAACCTAGTCTTTTTATCCCTTCTTCTGACTTTCGGAACGTTGCAGGCGCAGCCGAAGGTTTTATCGCGCGAAGATTTCAAAAGTAGTGGTTTCACCACCGAGCAGCTTGCCCAGGACTACCCCGGACAGATGGAGGCAACGGTGAAACAAAAATTCACGGACAGCCTAATCAAAATTATCAAAGGTGTGGCGGGCGGAGACAGTCTTAACAACTACGGCCTGATGTACACCGTTTATGTCAACGAGCAGGGGAAGATCGACCTCCTGGTATACGACGTCTTTAGATCAAAATTACCGGATGATACTTTACAGGACAATCTGAACAAGAATCTTTCCAAGGCTTTGCAGGATTGGGGAGTGGAAGGGGCTGGGGGAGGCCGATTCACCTTTTCGGGAATGTTCTCGACTGGCCGCATGGTGGCCGCCCGCAAAGTGCGTACGGGCGACAGCCTGATCGGCACGTTGGAAGCGGCCCGCGCTGAAATAGATACTCTGAAGATAAAGGGATTACATCTCAACGAATTAAAACTCACCGAAGTACCATACGATCTCATCTATCGCTTCCCGAACCTGGAAGTGCTGGATTTGAACGGGAATAAAATAACCGCCTTAAATCTGGACATGGCCCGGCTACCCGAGCTGAAAAATCTGGATCTGCGCATGAACCAGATCGGGCACGATCAGTTGAAACTCACCAAAAACAAATCGCTCAAAATCCTGAATATGCACACCAATGGCCTGACGGACGTTCCCGACGCGGCCCGCGCGTGTAAGCGGTTGGAAAGTCTGTGGCTGGGGGGAAACAAGAATCTGGCTCTCGAAAACCGCAGCTTCCGCCGACTGCGCACCGTCAATGACCTGAACCTGTACGGCTGCGACCTCGCGACGTTGCCGAACGGTATACGCAAGCTACGCCGCCTGCAAGTGCTGGATTTGTATTACAACCAGTTTACGGAACTGCCCAAGTCGGTCACGAAGTTGCGCAAGCTTAGCCACCTGGCCGTGGCCAACAACCAACTCACCGCGCTGCCCGACCGCCTCGACCGCCTGAAAAAGCTGCAAGTGTTGTACGCGCACCACAACCATTTGAGCGCTTTGCCGGATCGCACTACGCGGCTGCGCAGGCTTGAGCTGCTCGATTTAGGCTACAATTTTTATAGCGTTCTGCCCGTGGAAATTTTAAAAATCGAAGAACTGCGGGAGTTGGACATGTCCGGCAATAATCTTGCAGCCTTCCCCGCACCCTTGACGGAACTCATCCATCTTGAAAAACTACACTTGCGCGGCAACCCCTTCCTGCGGCAGGAAACCGAACAGGCGTATTTGCCCTACATCAAAAAGTTGGAAAGCCACCCGACGGAGGTGTATTATTGAGTAGAAGAGGGGGGAGGGAAAAGATGGGAAGGATAGCGAGTTCGTAACTCATAACGGTCGCAGGATGGAGGTTTGAGAAGTGTGGTATTACTGCCCCATATCTGTGTTCGCCAGAATAAAAACTGCGCAACTAATTCTCTGGCAGACTTTTGGTAAGTCAGTAATCTAGTAAATCTTAATCCTGAAATCAAAAAACAAAATCATGAAAAATTTCCTGAGAGGTCTGTTGGCCGGCGCAGCAATTGGCTACCTGACCGCCCCACGTTCCGGCAAGAAAACCCGCGAGCAACTCACCGACAAGATAAACAACTACAAAGGCGAGTTCGAGAGTGTCCGCGATAAGGTCGTCGGATTTGTAGACGAAGTGCAGACCAAAACGGGCTTAGGCACGTCTGGCGGCGTGACTGGCAAAGTGGAGAGCAAAATCGACCAGTACAAGGACAAGGCTATCGAGGCCAAAGAAGACGTTAAAAATACTTACAACCAGAAGGTCGAGAATGTAGCCGATACGGCAAAATCAGGTATCGAAACGGCGCAGGAGAAACTGAAAGTGTAGCGAATATTGATTAAATCTCAGAAACTGAAGAATCAGCATTGTGAAAGGTGGTGATTGTAGGTGAGTCGAAAAAAGCCGGGCCGAATAGCCCGGCTTTTTTTGTGGCCAGCAGCGTAAGGTTTGCCGCTTTTGCGGCGAATTCCTACCTTGGCTGTTTATTTGAAAAATCCGACCCTCGACCCACTTTATGAAATACGTAAAAGCACTGCTGAGTGTGGTTTTCGCCATTTTTCTGGTGTATGCGCTCAGTCGTCCCTGGGGCCCTGTTCCCGCACTTGGCCCCTTCATCAGTCCTTATACGGGTTTTTGGCAAAACGGCGAAGTGCCTTTCTCAGAACATTTTGCCGACCGTGAACTCGAACTAGACAGTCTGCGGGAAGGCGTGACGATCCGCTTCGACGATGTGGGCGTGCCGCATATTTTTGCTCAAAACAACTACGATCTTTACTACGCTCAGGGCTACGTCACGGCGAAAGACCGCTTGTGGCAGATGGACTTACAAACCCGCGCCGCTGCCGGGCGGCTGTCGGAAGTGCTGGGCTCGCGCACCCTGGAAATGGATCGCCGGGCCCGCCGGATGGGCATGGGCTACGGGGCGGAAGTGAATCTGAAAACCACCATGAGCGACCCCGTGTCACGGGAGGCACTGCTGGGCTACACGGCCGGGATAAACGCTTACATCGACCAACTATCGGCCAAAAACGTGCCGATCGAGTACAAGCTGCTGGGCTACGAACCCGAGCCCTGGACGCCGATCAAGTGCATGTACATGCTGGAACAAATGATGCTGACCCTGGCGGGTCGCACTGATGATCTGGCTATGACCAACCTTTTGAAATCATTGGGTCAGGAAACGATCAATGATCTGTTTCCCAACTATCCGATGTTGAAAGAAAGCCCGATCATTCCCGCCGGAACGCCCTGGAATTTTACGCCGCTGCCAATTCCGGGTGCTTCCGCCGACGGTGCCATGCCGGACTCGACGAATGGGGAAGAAACGATGCCCGCCATTCCTTTGTCCGAACCCAACGTGGAGGGACTGGGCAGCAACAACTGGGCGATTAGCGCTCCGAAGTCGGCCACGGGTTATCCGATCTTGTCCAACGATCCCCACCTGGAATTGACCCTGCCCTCGATCTGGTACCAGGTGCAGTTGCATACGCCCGAAATGAACGTGTATGGCGTATCGCTGCCGGGCATTCCGGGGGTAGTCATCGGCTTCAACCAGAATGTGGCCTGGGGCGTCACCAATGTGGACGCGGATGTATTGGACTTATACAAAATAAAATTCCGAGACTCGACGCACGCCGAATACTGGTACAATAAGACTTGGCGCAAAACGCGCAAGCGGCTGGAAATGATCGGCGTGAAAGGTACGAGCGACTCTGTGCGCGAGAACGTGATTTATACCCACCACGGCCCCATCATAAATTACGAAGGAGAAAAAGGTTATACGGGGCCGACATTGGCCGCCAAATGGATTGGCCACGAGCCGGGCAACAGCTTCCGTACTTTTTACGACTTGAACAATGCCCGCAATTACGACGACTACCGTCAGGCACTGACGCACTACGTTGGCCCGGCGCAAAATTTCGTCTTTGCCGATAACAGCAAGAACATCGCCATCACCGTCAACGGCAAGTTTCCTCTGAAACGAAAGAATCAGGGCAAATTCCTGCTCGACGGCAGCAATCCCGACGACGACTGGCGCGGCTGGATTCCCATGGCGCAGAACCCCACGGTGAAAAATCCGCCGCGTGGCTACGTGAGCTCGGCCAACCAGTCGTCCACCGACCCTAGCTACCCCTATTACCTCAACTGGCGGTTTGCCCCGCCCGAGCGAGGGATTCGCATCAACGAGCGGCTGGAACAAATGACCCAAGCCACGGCGGACAGCCTGCGGGTGCTACAAAACGACAATTTTAGTGTGTTGGCCCGTACCATGCTGCCCACACTCCTGGAATATTTGCGAACCACTCCCCTCGGACCTTTCCAGAAAGTGGCCTACCAAACCCTGACCGAATGGAATATGGTGAACAGCGCCGATGCCATCGCGCCTTCCATTTTTGAGGAATGGGTGGGCGCGCTGGGTTCGGCAATCTGGAAGGACGAATTTTATTCCGACTCGCTGGCCTTCCGTTACCCGGCCCGCGACCGCACCGAGTACCTGATCTTGAAACAGCCCGACGCCCGCTGGTTCGACAACGTGAAAACGCCCGCCAAAGAAACGATCTCCGACATCGTGCAGCAGAGCTTCAAAGCCGCCCTCGACACACTGACCGCGCGGCACGGCCCGATGAGTCCGGCCTGGCAGTGGGCCAACGTGAAAGATACCGAGATTGTGCACCTCAGCCGCGCCCTGAAGCCCTTCAACTCGCAGCCCGTTCGCAACGGCGGCGGCGGCAGCGTGGTCAATGCCACCACGCACCACCACGGCCCCTCCTGGCGCATGGTGGTAGAACTCGGCCCGGAACCGAAGGCCTACGGACTGTATCCTGGCGGACAATCGGGCAACCCGGCTAGTCCCCTGTACACGAACATGCTGGCCAAATGGGAAAAGGGAGAACTAAATGAACTTGTGTACCTGAAATCATCCGAAGAGCAAAACGCTCGTCTGCAATCGACCTGGACTTTTAAAAAGAAATAAACCATGCGCGTTTTCATCAATTATGTCATAATTCTGGTCGCGACGGCCCTGTTGCAATTGTTCCTGCCCTGGTGGGTTATCGCGTTGGTGCCTTTTGTAGTGTGCCTGTGGCGTTCCAAACATCCCGGCATCGCCTATTCCGTAAGTTTGGCGGCGGTGTCCACGGTGTGGCTGGCCTACGCAATTTTCATCCACAACGCCACGCAGGGCAGCATGTCCAACCGCATCGCCGAGCTTTTTAACCTGCCCAATGGAAAAGCGCTCATGGCATCCGTCACACTGCTGAGCGGCATCGTGGCGGGCTTCGCTGGCTTGGCGGGTTATTATGTCCGACAGCTATTTGTCAAAGAAACCATTGTGTCGAGAACCTGACTACCGTCCCAATTTTTCCGCCCACGTTTAGGGCTTGAACCACAATTCCCTATCTTTGCGCCCTGTTTTGAAACAGGTAGATATTATCTATCTCATATCTCATAATTCATCACTCATATCTAAAAAACGTGAACAACAATACCTCCCTGATCTGGAATGCCATCCTGACCGTTGCGGTCATCGTCCTGTTTTTCCTGCATTTTTCCGGCAACAAAACTGCCTCGGTCGTCGGGTCGGACTCCACGGGTATCGGCGGGCGTCGTGTCGTGTACGTAGAGGTGGATTCTCTGCTGACCAACTACGCTTTTTTCGATGATACGCGTAAGGAGTTGGAAAACAAGCGTTTTCAGCTAGAAAACGACCTGTCTAACCGTGGTCGTTCTTTGGAAAACGAAATCAAGTTTTTCCAGCAAAAGGCTCAGAGCATGACCCTCGATCAGGCGCGTTCCACCGAAGCACAGCTTGGCAAGAAGCAGCAGGACCTTATCGCTTACCGCGACCGCTCCGCTCAGACTTTGGCCCAGGAAGAGGCCGACAAAAACGCTGAGTTGTACGACAAGATTTACCAGTACATCGAAAAATATAATAAGGACAATGCCTACCAATTCGTCCTCGGCTACTCCAAGGGCGGCGGCATTCTTTTCGCCGATTCCACGCTCAACGTCACTCAGATGATGATCGAAGGACTGAACGAAGACTACAAACTGAACGAAGACTACAAGAAGAACAATCCCGACGCCGCAAAGAAGGATTCGACGGCGAAAAAGTAAGGGGGGGCGTCGGCATTTAGCCGTTGGCTATCGGCTTTTTCTGGTTAAACTGTATTTGTTAAAAAAGAAAACGCCTCCCTGCAAATATGCGGGGAGGCGTTTTTATATAAAGAAGAAAGAGAACGCTATCAAGCTTCAGCTTCTGCCTCTACGTTTTCCTCTACGGGCGCGTCACTGGCGTTGACGGCCTCGATGATTTTCTCGAATTCCTCCGCATCGACCGTGCGCTCTTCGGTGGCAACTTCGCCCCGGACAACGTCCATTACTTTCAGGTCGAATACCTGGTTGAAGATCGTGCTGTAGTTGTCTTTCTCGCGGTCGGCCAGATAGCCAGTGGCTACGCGCTCGATCACCTCGTCCATGTTGTCGTCGGCTCCGTACATGCCGAACTGACCCCGCATCATGTCCTTGGTATAAGCCAGCATTTCGGGGTACTCGACCTTCATGTCGGCTTGCTCGGCGATGCGATTCTTGATGAGGCTCAGTTTCATCGACTTCTCGAAATCATCGAACTGCTTCTCAATCTCCTCGCGGCTGAACTTGCCTTCGTTGGTGCGTTCCAGCCAGTCTTTCAGGAAGTCGGCGGGCAGGTCGATTTTAATTTCTTCCAATAAGGCTTTCTCCAGGTCGCGCTTCAGCAAGGCTTCCGTTTCGCGGGCGTAATTTTCACCAATAATCTTGGCTACTTCGACGCGGAAATCTTCCTCGTTCTCCACCGCGCCGGGGCCCAGTACCTTATCGAAAAACTCCTGATTCAACTCAGCGGGAGCGGAGCGGGTAATGTCATTCACGACGAGGGTAAAGTCGCCTGTCAGCTCACCGACGTTCTCTTTTTTCTTGCCCGTGACGTGAGCGATTGCTGCCTCGTCCTCAAAAGTAGATTGAATGTCGAAAACGATTTCGTCGTCCTTCTTGGCACCCAGAAATTTCGCCTGCAACGCTTCCTTCACGCGCTTGGTCGGGATGGCGGTGTTGGTCGTAAACTCCGACGACTCCTGCTTCAACTCTCCAAAGAGCGTATCGCCCATCTCGGCAGACTCAGGATTGATCGAGTCAGAAAAGCGGTCGCGCAGCTTGCCTACCGACTCTTCTACTTCGTTGTCGTCTACTGTAATGGTGTAGTGCGGCACGGCGGCCAATTCCGACAGGTCGACCTCAAAATCAGTCGCCAGACCCAAGTCAAAGACAAACTCGAAGTCGGTTTGCTTGTCCCAGTCGATGGACTCATCCTCCTTGCGGTTGGGAAGCGGGTCACCGACGATCGGAAGCTTATTTTCGCGAATGTACTCCGTCACAGCGGTGCTGAGCATGTTATTGATCTCGTCGACCTTGATGCTCTTGCCGTACATGCGTGAAATGACCTGTGGGGGTACTTTGCCGGGTCGGAAGCCCTTCAGCGTCGCTTTCCTGGCGTAGTCCTTAATGGACTTATCGACTTTCTCCTGATAATCATCCTTCGTAAACTTCACCGTCAGCGAAGCCAGGGTAGGGGAACTCTTCTGTAATTGGACGTCCATTTTTTAATTTTGAATGAGTGATTGAGTGAATGAGTGAATAGGCGCTGACTGGCGAAAGCAACATTCACTCATTCACTCATTCAAAATTCACTAATTGAAGAAGTACGGGCGGAGGGACTCGAACCCCCACGCCTTGCGGCACTAGATCCTAAGTCTAGCACGTCTACCAATTTCGCCACGCCCGCATTTTGTTTTGCCGCTGTTTCAGACATCTATCTGATTTTCGGACTGCAAAGGTAATCAGACGGGATGAGTTTTCATTTATTTTGAAAAGAATTTAAACGTTTTGATTAAAAATGGGGGCGATTATATATTGCATATCACTAACAAACAAAGAGTTATCTCTTTAAATTTTAAACCTTTAACTTTAACCCCATTTCAACAGAGTTGAAATTAAAAGCTTTATCCCCTAATTTGGTGTAGCCTTACCGAAAAATGAATCAGACACCGTGGAAACCCTTACCATCGACTTGGAGCAAGAGCGCAAGGATATTCTAAAAAAATATCGCAAGCTGCTCAAAACCGCCAAGCCTTTCTTGAAAGACAACGACGCCAAGCTCATCAAGAAGGCGTTCAATACGTCACTCGAGGCGCACAAGGACATGCGACGGCGTTCAGGCGAGCCGTACATCTACCATCCACTGGCGGTGGCGCAGATCGTGGTGGAGGAAATCGGGCTGGGCACCACGGCCATCGTAGCCGCCCTGCTGCACGATGTGGTGGAGGACACCGAGATGACGATCGACGACATCGCCCGCCTTTTTGGCAAGAAAGTCGCCAAGATCATCGACGGGCTGACCAAGATTTCGGGCAAGTTCGAGTACGGCTCCTCGCAGCAGGCCGAGAACTTCCGTAAGATGCTGCTGACGCTCTCCGACGACGTGCGCGTGATTCTGGTCAAGCTGACCGACCGCCTGCACAACATGCGGACGCTCGACAGTATGCCGCGCGACAAGCAGTTGAAGATTGCTTCCGAGACGATTTTTATCTACGCGCCGCTGGCGCACCGCTTGGGGCTGTACGCCATCAAGTCGGAGTTGGAGGACCTGTACCTCAAGTACGCCGAGCCGGAAGCTTATCGCGCTGTCTCCCGTAAGTTGCGGGAAACGAAGGCCGCCCGTGACCGCTTCATCGCCCGCTTCACCGATCCCATCGAGGATGATTTGCAGGCGGCGGGACTGAAATACATTATCAAGGGTCGTCCCAAGTCGATTTATTCGATTTGGAACAAAATGCGGAAGCAGAACAAGCCCTTTGAGGAAATATACGACCTCTTCGCCATTCGCATTCTGATCGATGCCCCGGCAGAATTCGATCGCGAAAAAGCCCTGTGCTGGCAGGCGTATTCCATCGTGACGGATCACTACAAGCCCAATCCCGACCGCCTGAAAGACTTCCTCAGCACGCCCCGCGCCAACGGCTACCAGTCGCTACACTCGACGGTGATGAGCAAGACCGGGCAGTGGGTGGAGGTGCAAATCCGCACCAAACGCATGGACGAAATCGCGGAAAAGGGCTACGCGGCGCACTGGAAGTACAAGGGCAACGACACCAAGGTGCGCGGCAACATCGAGGACTGGATCAACCGCGTGCGCGAGACGCTGGAAGACGGCACGGGCGACCGCACGGCCGCCATCGAGTTTCTGGACGAGTTCCGCAGCAATCTTTTTACGGAGGAGGTTTTTGCTTTTACCCCGAAGGGCGAGCTTAAAGTATTGCAGCAAGGCGCCACGGCCCTGGATTTTGCCTTCGACATTCACTCCGAGGTAGGCGCGCACTGCATGGCGGCCAAGGTGGGCGGTACGCTGGCCCCGATCAGCTATGTGTTGAAAAACGGCGATCAGGTCGAGATCATCACGTCCAACAAGCAGAAACCCAATGAAGACTGGCTGCGCATCGTGGTCACGTCCAAGGCCCGGGCACGAATCAAGGACTTCCTGAAAGAAGAAAGCCGCCGCTACGAAACCGACGGGAAGAAGATGGTGGAAAAAAAGCTCAAAACCCTCGGGCTGGAAGTGTCGTCGGAGACTTTCAATCAGTTGCGGGCCTTCTTCGAGTGTAAAACGCCGGCCGACTTCTTCTACCGGATCGGGAAAGGCTATATCCAGTTGGACGAACTCAAAAAGTTCAGAAAATACAAAGAGAGTAAGGAAAACAAGGAGCGGAAAGAAAAAGTCAACGGTGAGGAAACGCCCGATGGCAAGGCGGTCGTCAAGGTGCTGAAGAGCATTCACGGCGAGCGCACCGACAACGACACGCTGCTCATCGGCGAAGATTTGGATAAGATCGACTACAAGCTGTCGCCCTGCTGCAACCCGATTTCGGGCGACGACGTCTTCGGCTTCGTGACCATCAACGAAGGGATCAAAATCCACCGCACGACCTGTCCCAATGCCGCCGAACTGATGTCGAAACACGGCAACCGCATCCTGAAAGCTAAGTGGAAATCACAGAAGGAGGAGGCGTTTCTCGCCAGTCTGCGCATTACCGGCACCGACCGAATGGGGATGATAAACGACATCACGCGTATTATTTCCAGCGATCTGCACATCAATATGCGCGGCCTGACGATCGACACCGAAGATGGCGTCTTCGAAGGCGATATCAGGCTGTATGTCCACGACACCAGCCACCTGGATGTGCTAATCAATAAATTGGAGCGCTTGGATGGGGTATTCAAAGTCCTACGCCTCGGTAGCAACGTGGTGGCGGCTTCGTAGGATGGAGGTTGTGATTTACGCCCAAAAAAAACGATATTTGTCCTGACTATGCCAAACAACGTTACCGACAATTTGGAAGCCGCGCGGAAAATCCTGACGGCTTACCTGGAAAACAAGCGCCTTCGCAAGACGCCCGAGCGGTTCGCGATCCTGGAGGAGATATACACCCGCAGCGATCACTTCGACGTGGACGAGCTGTACATCAGCATGAAAAACAAGAAGTACCGCGTGAGCCGCGCCACGGTGTATAACACGCTGGACGTGCTGGTGGACTGCGACCTGGTGACCAAACACCAGTTTGGCAAGAACCTGGCGCAGTACGAAAAATCTTACGGTTTCAAGCAGCACGACCACCTCATCTGCACCGATTGCCACAAAGTGATGGAATTCTGCGACCCCAGAATTCAGTCGATCCAGAACATGGTGGGCGAGATGCTGCATTTCAAGGTCGATCACCACTCGCTGATCTTTTACGGCGGCTGTACCCGCTCGAACTGCGAAAACCGTGATAACCTTTCCGAAGAAGAAATCTTCGGCCCGGGCACCAATAATTAATCCAGATTGTCACGCCCGCTTCGATCGGCAAAACTGGTCGGAGCGGGTCTTTTTTGTCTTTAGGTGTTAGGTTATTAGGTATTAGATTGTTAGGTTTTGGTACGGCACTAATTTTAAAATCCTATAAATTTTTTGTTAAAATTGCGCTGCTTGTTTATCTGGATCGCATCACTTTACTGTTCAAGTGAAATTACATTTAGGTTTTAGAATTTAATCTTGTGGGCGTTATAGCGCCTAACACCTAATGACCTAAAACCTAACAACCTAACTATGAAAGTCGACGTATTACTAGGCCTCCAATGGGGCGACGAAGGAAAAGGAAAAATCGTGGACGTGCTCGCGCCACAGTATCAGGTCGTGGCCCGTTTTCAGGGCGGCCCCAACGCGGGCCACACGCTCGAATTCGACGGCATCAAGCACGTGCTGCACCAGATTCCATCCGGCATATTCCGCTCCGACATTCAGAATGTCATCGGCAACGGCGTGGTCCTCGACCCCATCGTGTTTCGGCGCGAGATCGAGGGCTTGCAGAAATACAATCTGAACTTACAGGCCAATCTTTTCATTTCCAAGAAAGCCTCGCTCATTCTGCCGACGCACAGTCTGCTCGACGCGGCCTACGAAAAATCAAAGGGCGAGGACAAGATCGGTTCCACCCTGCGCGGCATCGGCCCCACCTATCAGGACAAGATCGCGCGGCTCGGTCTGCGCGTGGGCGACATCGTGACGGGCGATTTCCGGCAGAAGTACCAAAAGCTCGTGGATGCCCACAAAGCTATTCTCGATTTTTACCATTTTGATTATCAGGAAAAACTACCTGAAGCGGAGGAGAGGTTTTTCGCCGCCGTGGCGTTCATGCAGCAATTTCAATTGGTGGACAGCGAGTACCTGATCAACGAATCGCTCGCCGATGAGAAGTCCGTCCTGGCCGAAGGCGCTCAGGGTTCCTTGCTTGACATCGACTTCGGGTCGTATCCCTTCGTGACCAGTTCCAGCACCATGACCGCCGGGGCCTGCACCGGACTGGGTGTGTCGCCGCACGCTATTGGTGAGGTCTTTGGTATTTTCAAAGCCTACTGCACCCGCGTGGGGAGCGGGCCGTTCCCGACCGAACTATTGGAAGAGGTAGGCGAGAAAATGCGAAAAGAAGGCAACGAATTTGGCTCCACCACGGGCCGCCCGCGTCGCTGCGGTTGGCTGGATCTGCCCGCCCTGAAATACGCCATCATGCTCAACGGCGTGACCCAGCTCGTGATGATGAAGGTGGACGTACTCAATATCTTTGACACGATCCGCGTTTGCACGCATTACCGCCACGCCGACGGCACTACCACCGACCATTTGCCCTACGACCTCTGCACCGACGAAGTAGAACCCGTGTACCAGGATTTTGGGGGCTGGGAGCAGTCGCTGGACGGGATCACTGCCTTCGACGACATGCCCGCCGCGCTCACGGCTTACGTTGATTTTCTGGAAAAGGAATTGAAGCTGCCGATCGTTTTCGTTTCTACCGGGCCGGATCGCGAGGCGCTGATTCAGCGGGAGGCGGTGGTTGGCTGAACTTGGGAAGGAGAGACCGCAAAATTCGGATTGCCTGGGTCAGGGATTGTGGCGTCATTTGCCTTTCCAAAACCAACCCCTGCCCATGACAATCGAAAATAGCACCGAAGCCGACATCCCCGAAATTTTCCGGTTCTACGCCGCTGCATCGACGCACCAGACGAAAGTCGAGGCGACGGTGGTGTGGCCTACTTTTGACAGAAAGTTAGTGGAGACCGAGATTGCCGAGAATCGGCAATGGAAAATGACCATCGACGGCGTCATCGTCTGCGTGTGGGCCATTACTTTCGAAGACGAGGAGATTTGGGAGGAGCGCAACGAGGATGCTGCCATTTATGTCCACAGAATTGCCACGCACCCAGATTTTCGGGGTCGAAACTTTGTGGCCAAAATTGTAGATTGGGCGAAAAACTATGGCAGGGATTTGGACAAAGATTACGTGCGACTGGATACGATTGGCGAGAATCTGCCACTCATCAGGCATTACACCAGTGCAGGCTTCAATTTTCTGGGAATGTTCAACATGAAAAGTACCGCCGGGCTTCCCGATCACTACCGCAGCGGACACGTGGCACTTTTTGAGATAAAGTTGTGAAAGCCAATGATCCACTCAGCGCACCACTTCCTCTACCATCTTCACATACTGCGCAATCCCCGCTTCGATTTCTTCCAGAAATATAAACTCATCGGCCGTATGTGACCGACCTGAATCACCCGGTCCCATTTTAAGGGAGGGGCAGTCCAGCAATGCCTGGTCGGAAGTAGTGGGCGAACCGTAAGTGTCGCGCCCCAGCCGCAGCCCGGCCTGCACGATGGCGTGATCGGCAGGAATGCTCGAAGGCCGCAGCCGCACCGAGCGGGCATCGACTTCCGACTGGATGTTGGCCTGAACGACTTCCACGACTTCTTCCAGCGTATACTGCTCCGTCACCCGCACATCGACCGTGAAGGTGCAGGTGTCCGGCACGACGTTGTGCTGCGTGCCGGCGTTGATCATCGTCACCGACATCTTGATCGGCCCCAGCGTGGGCGACACCTTCGGGAAGCGGTAGCCCGTGATCCACTCGATGTCTTTGATCGCTTTATAAAGCGCGTTTTCGCCTTCGTCGCGGGCGGCGTGGCCAGATTTTCCTTTTGCGGTGCAGTCCAGCACCAGCAGGCCCTTTTCGGCTACGGCCAGGTGCATTTCGGTGGGTTCGCCCACGATGGCAAACTCGATGGGCGGCAGGTCGGGTACCACAATCTCCAGACCCTGTTTGCCCGAAATCTCTTCTTCGGCACTGGCCACCAGGGCGATGTTGTAGGCCATGCCCTCCCGCTCGTAGAAATGGCAGAACGTCGCGATGAGCGACACCAGGCAACCGCCCGCGTCGTTGCTGCCCAGGCCGTAGAGCTTGCCATCGCGCACAAGCGGCTCGAACGGGTCGAGCGTCCAGGATTTGTTGGGCTTGACGGTGTCGTGGTGAGAATTGAGCAGTAATGTCGGTTTAGAGGCGTCAAAATGCCGATTCAAAGCCCATACGTTGTTTAGTTTGCGATGAAAGGGAATGCTCTTTTTTTCTAAAAATTCTTCAAGATGCCGGGCGGTACTGTCCTCCTCCCGACTAAAAGAGGGGGTGGCAATGAGCGTTTTGAGGAGTTCGGTGGCCTGCTGAGTCAGGGTAGAGAGTGGGTCTTTTTCGATGGCTGAAATCATAAAAGGAGGGTGGATTGAAAACGCTTTTACTCAAAGATACGAAAAACCCCCTACGCCCGCACCTGCCCGTCGCCACGCACGACCCACTTTTCGGTCACGAGCTTTTCCAGGGCAAAGGGACCACGGGCGTGGAGTTTCTGGGTAGAAATACCGATCTCGGCCCCCAGGGCAAAAACCGCCCCGTCGGTAAAGCGCGTGGAAGCGTTGGCATAAACCGCTGCGGCGTCCACTTCGGTAAGAAATGTTTCGACAGCTTCGGTATCCTCGGACACGATGGCCTCCGAGTGCCGCGACGAGTATTCCTGAATGTGCGCCAAGGCCTCGTCCAATCCATCCACGACTTTAACCGAGCATTTGTAATCCAGAAATTCGCGACCAAAATCTTCCGGTTGTGCTTTCTGCAAGAAAGGGTAGCCGACGGCTTGCAGGATGGGATAAGCCGTCTCGTCGGCGAAGATTTCCACGTCGTAAGCGGCGAGCTCGTCTTTTATTTTTGGTAAAAACTCTTTTGCTACCGCCCTATCCACCAAAATAGTATCCAGCGAATTACAAACCGAAGGCCGCGACACCTTGGCATTAACCACGATGGCCTGCGCTTTCTCCAAATCCGCCGATTTCTCGACGTAGGTGTGGCACACGCCCGCTCCGGTTTCGATGGTGGGCACCAACGAATTTTTCCGCACGTACTGGATCAACGCTTCCGAGCCTCGGGGAATGATGAGATCGACGTAACGGGTGGCGGTGAGCATTTCTTGGGTGTACTTTCTGTCCGTCGGCAGGAGCGTAACGGCCGCAGCGGGGACATTAAATCGCGCCAGCGATTCGTGAATGAGTTTTACTAAGCAAGAATTAGAAAACGACGCCTCCTTGCCGCCTTTCAAGATACAAGCATTGCCCGACCGCAGACAAAGCGCCGCCACGTCGAGCGTCACGTTGGGTCGCGACTCGTAAATCACCCCGATGACGCCCATCGGTACGGCGATTTTCTGCATTTTCAGTCCCTGCTCTAAAGTGCGCTCAAGCAGTACCTCACCGCTTGGATCGGGCAACTGCGCCACCTCGCGCAGACTTTGGGCCAAGCCTGCAATGCGCTTCGCGTTTAGCAGCAGCCGATCTTTTTTCGGGTCGGCATCGTTCATGCGAGCCAGGTCTTTTTGGTTTTCTTGCAGGATGAATGCCTGCTGCGCCAGAATCCGCTCCGCCAAATCATTTAGCAAAGCGGCCTTTGTGGCGTCGCTCAAATTCCGTACCGCTCCCGCCGCCTGGCGGGCCGCCGAAAATGTGGTACGGTCGGATGGACGCTCCACGTCTTGCCCGTCTGCCGAAGTGCTAGAATCCAACTCCCTATCACGCACTATTTCAATATCTTGCTCAATCATTTGATTCATAGTGTTTTAGTCTTATTCCGCAATCCGGGGGCTGTAGCCACCCGGCAATTGATAGTCTTTTCTTTTTATCTGGCCGTCGGGCGAACACATGGGTTCGCCCCTACCGGACTTCACAACAAAACGATATCACTCGCATTCGCCACCTCAAAATTAAGCGTCTTCAAATTCTCCACAATCGCCGAAGAAGTCGCCCGCGCCCGCGCCACGGCGATCATTTCCTTTTCAGGATTGAAGATTTCCACCAACTCACCCGTCTCGAACTCGCCTTTTACCCCCGAAACCCCTACCGCCAGCAGACTCTTCCGCTTTTTCAAAGCAAGAACAGCTCCCTCATCGACAAAAAGCTGCCCGGCCACCAGCCCGCCACTACCGAGCCAACGGTTGCGAGCCGAGAGGGTGCTGCTTTGCGGCTGAAAGACCGTACCGGATTCCAGTTGTAAAGCCCGTAGCAAACCATCGGGTTCGTTCAAGCCGAAAATCACGACCCGAATTCCCATGCGGGTAGCCAGCTTGGTAAAAGTGAGCTTGGAGGCCATGCCGCCTAGCCCCAGCGACGATTTATCGGTTCTGACCCAGCGAAAAACGTCGTTCACTTCCGGCACCTGTCGCACGATTTTGCCCGTGTCGTCCATCAGTCCACCTACCGAGGTGCAGAGCATAAGCGTTTGCGCGCCGAAGCCCGTGGCGATGAGCGTCGCCAGCTCGTCGTTGTCCGAAAACTTTAATTCCCGGTCGCTGACCACATCGTTTTCGTTGACGATGGGAATGATGCCACTGGCCCAAAGTTCCTCAAAGGTACTTTTCAACTGCAAGAACTGGTGGCGGTTGGCAAAATGTTGCCGCTCGCAAAGACTCTGGGCGATGGCTATTTTATGGGGGGAAAAATGCTTGGCGTACAAGCCGATCAACAACGGATTGCCCACGGCGGCAGCGGCTTTTCGTTGCGTCAGTGTGCCTTTAAAGGATTGAATCTGACCTTTCCCGGCCCCAACTGCCCCCGAAGAAACCAGGATGATCCGGTGATCGGCGTACACCGCAGCTACCTGGCGGGCAATTTCGGAAAGGATGTTCTCGTCCGGCTCACCCGATGGGAGCGTAATGGAAGCCGTGCCGAACTTTACGACGAGGATGGGTTTGGGCATTTTCAAAAAATTACGCTACGCGCTGAAAAATCGGTTCCAACGCCTTTTCCGTAAACCGCGTTTTCACCGCGATGGCCTGCCGCAGTCGCCCGACGTATTCCAATTTCGGAATCTCGACCGCACCGAAGCGACGCACGTTATCGTTCATAAACTGCGTGTCGAGTAAGCGAAAGTCGCGCTCCCGCAGCAGTTCGATCAGGGCGTGAAAGGCCACTTTCGAAGCATTGCTGACGCGGTGAAACATCGACTCGCCGAAAAAGGCTGCCCCGATCGACACGCCGTACAAGCCGCCCACCAGCTGCCCGTGCTCGTAAGCCTCCACGCTGTGGGCCATGCCGAGGCGGTGCAGGTCGGTATACGCTTTAATGATATTTTCCGAAATCCAGGTACCGTCCTCCTGCGACCGTGGCGCGGCGCATTGCCGCATAACGCCCTCAAAATCGTAATCGATGCGGATCTCAAACTGCCGTTTATTTAGTACCGGACGTAAAGATTTGGAAGGCTTATAGGTGTCGATGGGAATAATAGCGCGAGGATCAGGCGAGTACCAGTAGAGTGTACCGTCGGCGTCGGCCATTGGAAAAATACCGTTGACGTAGCCATACACGAGATCGTCGGCGGTGAGTGGATTCATGGAGTGGAATTAAGCATTGTTTGGAGTTTTTCAAATGTAGGACATAATTCAAACACACAAAATTCTTGAACGTAAAAAAAATAATTGCGGTTTAATTAGCGTACGTGCCTATTTTTTGTAAGATTTGCACCGTTTTACTACCCGAAACTCATCGCCCCGGTGGTTTTGGAAAACTCTTGAACAGCAAAGTGATCGATACTTTCTTTCATACGACGACTTCCCGAATTAGGTCCACCCGGACCAAATAATCGCTTCTTGCCTACGTGGCAAATATTTTCCTGCCCCTTTTCTCGTCTTTTCTCACCCAAATTCACTACCACTTGTCGTGAGTTTCCCCAAGCTTTGCGCAGAAGGAGCCAACGCAGCCCTTTTCCATGAAAAACAAAGAAATCACAAAAAATAAAGAGACCAAAGACAGCCCCTTCATTGTCGAAGTCGCCACCGAAGACCATCTCCACCACGCCGAGACGATCTGCAACGAGATGCAGGAAAGCGCCAAGCAGCGCGGCACGGGCATCGCCAAGCGCTCAGTCGTGTACCTGATGGAGAAAATGGTGGAAGGCAAAGCGATCATCGCTACCACGCAGGACGGCGAATGGGTCGGTTTCTGCTACGTCGAGACCTGGGAACACGGCAAATTCGTAGCCAACTCGGGCCTGATCGTCTCGCCGAATTTTCGCAACAGTGGCATGGCCAAGGCCATCAAATCCAAGGCCTTCGAGCTCTCGCGCAAAAAATACCCCAACGCCAAAATCATCGGCATCACGACCAGCCTGGCGGTGATGAAAATCAACTCCGACTTGGGCTACGAGCCCGTCACGTTCAGCGAGCTAACGACCGACGAAGCGTTCTGGAAAGGCTGCGGCAGTTGCGTGAATTACGACATCCTGACGCGTACGGGCCGTAAAAATTGCCTCTGCACGGGCATGATGTATAGCCACGAGGAGGCCGAGAAAAAGGAAGAAAACGAAGAAGAGGGCTGGAATTTCCTGAAAGAATCGAAACTGTACGAGCGTTGGATGCGCATTAAGCAGCGCATCATGCTGCGAAGGTCGGATAACGACAAAAAGCAAAATTCCGAAGCAAATCTGGTTTAGGTGTTAGCTGCCAAGCTTTTAATAGCCCCGCTCGGATTTCTGTCAGAAAAAAGGGCTGTCAGGCTGAGCGGAGTCGAAGCCAGTCCATATAGGAGGGCTTCGACTCCGCTCAGCCTGACATTGTTTTCAGCCTCCATCATACCTAAGCGGAAAAGTCGAAAGCTTCAGATGCGTTAAGTTTGCAGCATATTGATTAGCGACTGATCCTAAACAAATCAACGATTCAACAATTAAACAACAGATGCGTAAGGTAGTATTAGCGTTCAGCGGCGGGCTGGACACCTCGTTTTGTGTAAAGTATTTGGCCGAAGATCAGGGCTATGACGTGTATTCGGTGCTGGTGGACACGGGTGGTTTTTCAGCCGAGGAATTGAAAGCCGTCGAAGCCAACGCCTACGCCCTGGGCGTGAAGCAGCACACGACGGTCGACCGAACCAAGGAATATTACGGCGATTGCATCAAGTACCTCGTCTTCGGGAATATCCTCAAAAACAATACCTATCCGCTGTCGGTGAGCGCCGAGCGCATTTTCCAGGCGGTAGCCGTGGCGGAATACGCCCGAGAAATCGGCGCGTCGGCCATTGCCCACGGTAGCACCGGGGCGGGTAACGATCAGGTGCGGTTCGACATGGCTTTCCGCATCATCATGCCCGAGGCCGAAATCATTACACCCATCCGTGATTTGAAACTCTCGCGCGAAGCCGAGATCGAGTACCTGACCAAAAAAGGGGTGGAACGCGATTGGAAGAAAGCGGAATACAGCATCAATAAGGGCCTCTGGGGAACGTCGGTAGGCGGCAAGGAAACGCTGACCTCAAACCAGTACCTGCCCGAAAGCGCTTGGCCCACGCAAGTCAGCAAATCCGAACCGGAAACGATCACGCTGGAATTTGACAAGGGTGAACTCGTCGGGCTAAACGACCGACGTACCGAAACGCCCGTGCAGGCCATTCAGCAACTGGCCGAGCTGGCGCAGCCCTTTGGCATTGGCCGTGATATCCATGTGGGTGACACCATCATCGGCATCAAGGGCCGCGTGGGTTTCGAGGCTGCCGCGCCGCTGATCATCATCAAGGCGCACCACACATTGGAAAAGCACGTCCTGACCGAGCAGCAGCTTTACTGGAAAGAGCAACTCGCCAACTGGTACGGCAGTTTGCTGCACAAAGGGCAGTTTGTCGAGCCCGTGATGCGTAATATCGAAACCTTTTTGACCGACACCCAAAGCCACGTGACAGGTAAGGTGACGGTGCATTTGGCCCCTTACCGCTTCCACGTCGAGGGCATCGAATCAAACTTCGATCTGATGTCGCCCGTATTTGGCAGCTACGGCGAAATGAACAACGCCTGGACGGGCGACGACGTGCGCGGCTTCTCGAAGGTGGCGTCGAATCAGTCGATGATCTATCAGAAGGTGGCGGAGTTGGGAGTTGGGGAGTGAGGGAGTGGTGGAGTAAAAAACAGGAAAAATGACTGAAAACATAACTATTGGAATCGTAGGCGCGGCGGGTTACACCGGAGGCGAATTGATCCGCATTCTCATGAATCACCCTAACGTGACCATCGCCTTCGCCCACAGCAAAAGCCAATCCGGCAAGCCCGTGTACGCCACGCACACGGATTTGTTGGGTGATACCGATTTGATTTTTTCGGGGGAGAAATTTTCTACTCTGCTCGAAGACGAAGCTTTGCAGGTGATTTTCCTTTGCTCGGGTCATGATGAGTCCAAAAAGTTTTTGCAAGAAAACGACGTACCGGACTCAATAAAAATCATCGACCTCAGTACTGACTTTCGCGATGAGTCCGAAGGGTTTGTGTACGGCTTGCCTGAATTGCAGAAAGAGAAGATAAAAACGGCGACTAAAATTGCCAACCCCGGTTGCTTTGCCACGAGCATCGAGCTGGCGCTGCTACCGCTGGCGCAAGCGGGATTATTAAAAAACGAGGTGCACGTCAGCGCAGTGACGGGCAGTACCGGAGCGGGGCAATCGCTGAGCGCGACGACGCATTTTTCGTGGCGCAACAACAACGCCTCGATTTACAAGGCCTTCACGCACCAGCATCTGACCGAAATAAAAATGAGTGTCACGAAGCTGCAAAACGGCTTCGATCAAGCCATCAATTTCATTCCCTACCGCGGCGATTTCACGCGCGGGATCATGGCGAATGTTTATACTGAATTCGAAGGTAGTTTGGAAGAAGCGATCGAACTGTACCGCAGCTTTTACGAGCCGCATCCGTTCACCCACGTGAGCATTCCGGCGATTGATTTAAAGCAGGTGGTCAATACCAACAAATGCTTTGTTCATCTGGCAAAACACGATGGAAAGTTATTGGTTACCAGCATCATCGATAACCTTACCAAAGGTGCTTCCGGCCAGGCAGTACAGAATATGAATTTGATTTTCGGTTTGCCGGAAGATACTGGACTGAGATTGAAGGCGGTGGCTTTTTAACTATTTAAAAATAAAATGTTATGGAAGAGTTATTGGAAAAACATCAAAAGCTGGATCCTGCTCACCAACAGGAGTTGTTAGCATTTGCGAATAAGCTCTTATTAGAGGAAAAGCTTTCTCAATCAAAAGGTAATCTGTCTGAGTACAAGAAAAGGATTTTGGAAGTTTCGGTTTGGAGTGAGGAGGATGTGAAGCAAATTGAAGGATATTTCAAAAAGTACGGCCAATGGAAAGCACCAGAATGGTGATAAATTCATCTTTATATAGCAAACCCTTTCTCCTTTCCTCCATCCTCCTTTTCTCCTTATAATTTATGTCAAACCTCTTCGACGTTTACCCCATTTACGACATCGAGCCCGTCAAGGCGCGGGGCAGCTATCTGTGGGATCAGAACGGTACTAAATACACCGACCTGTACGGCGGCCACGCCGTAATTTCTGTGGGGCACGCCCATCCTCACTATGTGGAAATGCTCACGAAGCAGATGAACGCCATCAGCTTTTATTCCAATTCGGTCAAGATTGGCCTGCAAGAAGAATTGGCCGAAAAGCTGGGTGAGTTATCCGGCTATCCTGATTACAAACTTTTCCTCTGCAACTCAGGCGCGGAAGCGAACGAGAACGCCCTGAAACTGGCGTCCTTCCATACGGGCCGCACCAAAGTAGTGGCTTTCAAAAAGGGCTTTCACGGTCGCACCGCCGGCGCAGTGGCGGCGACGGACAACCCGGCTATTGTTGCCCCGATCAACTACAATAAGCACGTCAGTTTTTTGCCTTATAATGATCTGGAAGCCGCTGAAAGCGGTATCGACGACGAAGTGTGCGCCGTGATTGTGGAGGGCATTCAGGGTGTGGGCGGCATTCACGTCGCCACTGACGAATTCCTGCAAACGCTGCGCCGCAAGTGCGACGAGACCGGAGCGGTACTCATACTCGACAGCGTACAGTGCGGCTACGGGCGCACAGGAAAGTTTTTCTCGCATCAGTTCAGCGGCATCGACCCCGACCTGATGACGATGGCCAAGGGCATGGGCAACGGCTTCCCGATGGGTGGCGTGCTAATTTCGCCCAAATTCAAAGCCAGCTATGGCTTGCTAGGCACTACTTTCGGCGGCAATCACTTGGCCTGCGCGGCGGGCGTAGCGGTGCTGGACATTATGAAAGACGAAAACCTCCTCGACAATGCCACCAAAATGGGGGATTACCTCATGGAGGGCATCCGGCGCGTCGGCGGCTACAAAGAGCTGCGCGGACGCGGCCTGATGATCGGCATCGAGTATGATTTCCCCGTCAAAGATTTGCGTAACAAACTGCTTTTCGAGCACAAACTTTTTACGGGCGTCGCTGGTGCCAATACCCTCAGACTACTGCCTTCACTAGCCCTCGGTAAAGAAGAAGCCGATGCCTTTCTAGAGGCACTACAATTTGAAATATTGAAAATCAAAGAAACCGTTAACCGTTAACCGTTAACCGTTCACCCGAAAACGGACTACCAAGCCTGCATGAACCATTTCATTTCCCCCTCCGACGTTCCCGACCTCGACCACCTCATCACCAGTGGCATCCTCGCTAAACGCAACCCCTTTGCCGATCAGGCTTTGGGCAAGAATAAAACCATAGGTCTGCTCTTCTTCAATTCCAGCCTGCGCACGCGGCTGAGTACCCAGAAAGCGGCCCAAAATCTGGGTATGAATGTCATCATCCTGAACGTCAGTCAGGATAGCTGGGGGCTGGAAATGGAGGAAGGAACGCCGGAAAACCCGATCGTGATGAACGGACTCAAAGCTGAGCACGTGAAAGAAGCAGCGGCCGTAATCGGGCAGTACTGCGATGTGATCGGCGTGCGGTCATTCGCCAAATTGCAGGATCGGGATAAGGATTATTCAGAGTTGGTTTTCGAGCAATTCCGCAAGTACGCGGGCGTTCCCATCGTCAACCTCGAATCAGCCACGCGGCACCCGCTGCAATCGTTGGCCGACTGCATCACGATCGAGGAGTTCAAGGTGAAGGCTCGCCCCAAAGTAGTGCTAACCTGGCTCCCGCATTTCAAAGCGCTCCCGCAGGCTGTCGCTAACTCCTTCTGCGAGTGGATGGGGAAGCAGGAGGTCGAGCTTGTCGTGACGCACCCGCAAGGCTACGACTTGGCTCCCAAATTTCTGGGTGACGCCGAGGTGATTTACGACCAAAGCAAAGCGCTGGAAGGGGCGGACTTCGTCTATGGCAAAAACTGGTCGTCGTACACGAACTATGGGCAAGTGCTGGTGAACGACCCGGCCTGGATGATGACGGAGGAAAAGCTGGCCCGCACCGACAAAGGTAAGTTCATGCACTGCCTGCCCGTACGCCGCAACGTGAAGGTCACCGACGAAGTACTCGACAGTCCGCGCTCGCTGGTCATCGAGCAGGCCGGAAACCGCGAGTGGGCGGCGCAGGCGGTGCTGAAGGAGATACTGCTGGGGATGTAGTAGGCTCGAAAGAAAATAAAAATTTCAAGTCGCTGATCGACAGAATAGCGATAGATTAGGAGTTTGTGTCCAGCATTTTAGCAAAATTACCATCGAAAGAAATGAACAGGCCTCAAACAATACAAATTTTCCTGCCTGACGGATCTCCTAGAAGTGTGAAAATAGCGGAAATCACAAACAGAGTAGTTAAAGCCGTCTTAATCCCTCGAAGTAGACTGGATTACATTGCCACAAGAGACGAAATCAAGAATGTAGGAATCTACTTTTTGTTTGGCGAGACAGCCGACAGAGCTAAACCACTGGCCTATATTGGCGAGGCCGAAGACTGTTTGGAGAGAATAAAACAGCATAATCGAAGTAAGGAATATTGGAATCATGCTGTTGTAATGGTGTCTAAAATTGGTGCTTTCACCAAATCTCATGCCAAGTACTTAGAATATTTAGCCGTAAAAGACGCGCTGGATACAAATAGATACGAACTTGACAATTCAACAAATCCTGCAAAACCATTCGTGACCGAATCTATGGAAGCTGACCTCTTAGATAGTTTTGAAACGGTAAAGATTTTACTCTCGACATTAGGCTATCCTGTATTCGATAAAGTTAGTAGAGAGACGAGTACGCAAAAACAACTGTTCGTAATTAATGCTAGGAACACGCACGCAGAAGGAAATTTAGTCGATGATGGGTTTGTGGTATTTAGCGGATCAGAAGCAAGTATTGATACTACCCCATCGTGCAATAGATACGTAGTTATTCTAAGAAACCAATTAATTGAAAGTAAAATCTTGGTCGCTCAGGACAGAAGTTATATCTTTCAACAAGACTACATTTTTAATTCTCCGAGTACAGCAGGTGGGGTGGTGGTAGGGAGATCTATAAACGGATGGAAAGAATGGAAAGATACCAACGGTATCACTTTGGATGAATTGAAGCGCAAACAGATGTAGAGAGCCAACCTCGCTGCTACCTACAGTTTATAAACGCGTTGCTCCGGCGCATTGGGCGTCCGCTAATGGTTTGATAGATCTACGTTCCCCTTCAAATCTTGATATACCAGGTCAGCGGCAACCAAAAACTGTTTTCCGAAGGGCCGCTGAGGAAATCAGCGAAGCGATAATCGACCCCCAGCTCCACTTTGTTGTTGTCGTTGAAGGCAAAGCCCAGCGATGGCACGAGCCTTATTTCCAAGCCATAACTGCCTTCTTGCAGAGAATTGAGGTACTCGTTGTTTATTTTTAGGTAAAATTCCCGGGCGTCCACTTCCTGTCCGTTCAGCGGGATGTCGAAGGAAATTCGGTAGCGCAGCCTGACCTCCGCTGCTTCCTCTTTCGAGAAGGTTTGATCCGAAGAAAACCGTTGCGCCAGGCGAAAGTAGTCGTAACTCCTTACCAGCGTGTACTGCTGAATGAGGCGTTGGCCGGGGCCGCCCTTCTCCAGACGCAGCAGGTAGCCGCCCGCCAGCGAATTGTTCAGACCCACGTCTCGGGAAAAAATCACTGACAGGTCAGTCAGGTTGTGTCGCACCGATAGGGGAGCCGGTTCGGAGAAGCGGCCTTCGGAGCCCAGCAGTCGAGACTCGACTTTGTAGTTTACTTTCCAGTGCTTGTCTATTCTCTGGTTGATATTTAGGCTGGGCAGCAGTCCTGTTACGTAACTGCTCTGCGCCCAAAGATTGGAACTCAACAAGCATAGGAAGAGAAAAGCTGTGCTTCTCATTGCTCAGTATTCGAGGTTGTCGGTGTTCCTGAGACTTATTTTCGCCCGTTTTTCCAACACACCATCCGCTGCGTAGGTGTATTCAAATTCGTTGGTTTCGCCGCGCTTCCGGCCTTTCAGCACAATCTCGTACCTGACGGTCAGGTTCTCGTCGCCGCTCCGTTCCGTAAGGTGGCCCAGTATCTCCCGTCTTGCTCCCATGAATTGCCTCTGCACTTTCGTAATCTTATATTTATCAAATTCAGCATCTAAACTTTCCTCAATTTCTTGCCGCAAAGCTACTGGCAGCCTGCGCCGGGATATGCTGATTTCCACATCCTGCAAGTCTCCCAGCAGACCGAACTCAACGCTGTACCGTTGCCCATTGCGCTTGCTTTTCGCTTCGATGGACTTGCCCTGCTGACTCACCTCCATGTACCACCGTACCTTGCGGTTGAAGTCCAGCGAATCCACGAACTGCCGGGCCGCAAGCGGCACGTCCGCCGCTTTGATACGGTACTCTTTCTCAAACTTCTCCTGGGCGAACGAAGCACCGAAGCTCAGAAGAAGCAGAAAAAAACTATTGATTGCCAGAAATTTCACGATGGGTCGCTTTTGATTGCATTTCCAATTTTAACCATTTTTTGAAAAATTAAAGAATTAGGAATCGTGATTTCGGCTTTCTCGTCGGTGGTAATGGAGATAAAGAAGAGGCCGATGTCGCTGATGTCGCCGCTGATATTGAACTCTTTATCCATCACCTGTATCCGGTCGCCGACTTTGGCCGGGTGGTTGACAAACAGGATAATACCAGCCGTAATATTGGACAAGAGCGACCATTGGGCGAAGAGTGTGATGCCTAAAATCGTCAGGAAGGAGCTGATGAACAGCCAAATCTCACTCTGCCCGACCGACCAAATCGTCAGAATAGAGACCAGGGCCACCAGATAAAGAATGATGTCCTTAATCTTGTTGACCAACTGAAAACGACGCTCCTGTAAATCGAGGTTATGGTATATTTTCTTCAATAGCCCCCCAAGAATCCGTTTGCCGACGAATAATGCCAGCAGGATCAGGGCGGTTTCCAGGAGTTGGGTTTCGTGTAGCTTCATTTGGATTGGGAGTGTAAATTAAATCGCTTTCCCTAATCTCCGACGGATGATTTTTATCGATTTAGAGTCTTCTGCCAAACTTAATGTATAATTGCGAGATGGTCAAAGTCCAGCTTGTGAACGGCATCGTTTACCCCTCCGTGGTGTCCATCATGCAAGCTGCCGCCTGAACTCTGAACTCCTACACGTGCCTATTTTCTCTCTCGAAAACGTTTCCGTCCGCAAATACGACACCCCCGTCCTCTTCGACCTCGACTGGCAAATAAACCCCGGCGAACAGTGGGCCATCGTGGGTGGCAACGGCGCGGGCAAAACCACGCTCCTGGAAACCATCGCCGGACGCTGGGCGACGGCGCAGGGCAAGCTGAGGAAAACGGGTACGGTGGAGTTCGTGGCCAACGACTACTCTTTCCACCACATTGCCCGTGCGGCGGCGCAATACCACCAGCAGCGGTTCCAGGCTCACGAGGCGAGTATTGCCCCCACGGTGCGCGAGGTGCTGACCGAGCGGATGAAACCCGTCGGGACAGTGGATGAGAAGTCGGTGCGGCTGGCGGAAAGTCAGGTCGAGGAGGGAAACTTGCGGGAAATTGCGGTGCTATTGCAGCTCACGGAATTGCTGGATCAGCCTTTCATCACGCTTTCCAATGGCGAGACCCGGCGGATGCTGTTGGCGCGGTCGCTAGTCAAGAGACCGGACATTCTGTTGCTGGATCATCCGTTTGTGGGTTTGGATGTATATTCCAGGAAAGTATTACGCGATGCCCTAGCAGAACTTGCCAGGTTGGGGACGACGATTATCCTGGCAACTTCGCCCGGCGAGATCCCTGATTGCATCACGCATGTATTGGCGTTGGAGAAGGGGAAAATCAAGGCTAAAACTCGATTTGACCACGATACGGTTTTGTCCGATGAAAACTTGCTCCCAATGCGACATGTCGGTGCCATCACGCTGGACAGCGTTACCGGCTTCACCGATTACAGTTACGCGTTCGATCTGCGAAACATCAGCGTAGTGTACGACGGAAAAGCGGTACTGGACAAAATAAACTGGCAGGTAAAAAAAGGCGAAAAATGGGCGTTGACCGGGCCGAACGGCTCCGGGAAATCTACCCTGCTGAGCATCCTGACCGCCGACCACCCGCAACGCTTCGCCAACGACTATGACCTCTTTGACCAAAAGCGCGGCGGCAAGGGTGCTTCGATTTGGGAAATCAAGCAGAAAATCGGCCATGTGTCGCCAGAACTGCACCTGTATTTCCCCACCGAAACGACGGTTTTCAAAGCCATTGCTTCCGGTTTCTTTGACGCTACGGGCATTTATTTTAATAAATTGAAGGAAAGACAGACCGAATGTGTGGAGCAACTGGCCGAACTGCTGGGCGTAGCCCATATCATGGATAGGCCACTACAAAAACTATCGAAAGGCGAACAGCGGTTGGTGATACTGGCGCGGGCTTTGGTGAAGAATCCTCCGCTCCTTATTTTGGACGAGCCCTGCCAAGGGCTGGACATTGGGGCGGTGGAGTATTTTAAATCCGTGGTGGATGCCGTTTGCGGCTCAGAAGAGAGGACGCTGGTTTATGTGTCACACTATCCACACGAAATCCCTGACTGCGTGACCCGCTCCCTGCGGCTGGAAAAGGGCAGAGTGACCGAACTGAGATAAATGCAAAAAGGCCGGACTCGTGAGAATCCGGCCTTTTCCGTTTAAAACAACAACTACTAAACCACCCACCCGGCAAAAAAGTTTGGCAGAATTTAGCATTTGAAAAATAAGGCTACTATTTTTCATAAAACTTGCTTTAGCGCAAGTTTTTGACCGAAAACAGGGGTTTTATCCACAATTAATACAAAAATGGCCGCCCGACAGCAAACAATCTACGAAGTCATCATCAAGCCTTTAATCAAAGGAAATCCCTTTGGCTCGACCAAAGAAACGATCACGTATTTTTCCAATTTAAATAAGGCCGTTGACACGCTGCACACTGCATTGGGCGCGCAGGGATGGCCGAGCTCAGTCAGCTATTCAAGCATCTACCGTCGCTTGAAAGCGCGCGGCTGGTTTACCCGGATATTCGCCGTAGAGGGCGTGCAGTACTTCCAACTGCACATCACCACCCGCACGCTCAACCCACACCTAACGACGCTGGGAATCGAGGAAATGCCCACGCCGAGGAGGAAGGGATAAAAGGAGGAGAGGAGGAAAGGAGGAGAGGAGGAAAGGAGGAAAGGAGGAAGGTATTCATCGCATACCTTTTTTCCATCTTCCTTTCCTCCATTCTCCTCCTTAAGAATGATACTGCTTCCACTCCCCACTCGCGATATAAGCGTAGTACTTGGCGGCTTCTTGCTTCACTACGGGCAGCAGGAAGAACAGACCAATGAGGTTAGGGACAGACATGGCGAAAATCATGGCGTCGGAGAAGTCGGTGACGGCGCTTAGGCTGGCGGCGGCCCCGATCACCACGAAGCAGCAGAAAAGCACTTTGTAGATGATGTCATTGAGCTTGGTTTTGCCAAACAAAAACAGCCACGCCTGCAAGCCGTAGTACGACCACGAAATCATGGTCGAGAAGGCAAAAAGCACTACGGTAATCGTCAGCACGTAAGGAAACCAGGGAATCACCGAAGCAAACGACTGCGATGTGACCTCCACGCCGCCCATGGCCCCGGCCTGGTTGTAGTCGCCGGTGATGATGACCACGACGGCCGTCATGGTGCAGATCAGCACCGTATCGATGAAGGGTTCGAGTAGGGCCACAATGCCTTCGCTGGCCGGGAAGTCAGTCTTGACGGCCGAGTGCGCGATGGCCGCCGAACCCACGCCTGCCTCGTTAGAGAAGGCCGCGCGGCGGAAGCCCTGCACCAGTACGCCCACAAAACCACCCGCTACAGCTATGGGGTTAAACGCCTCATTGAAAATCTTGCCAAAAGTAGCGGGTAGTTGCGCCGCATTGACAAAAATGACCACCAAGGAAGCCAGAATATAGATGCCGCACATGAAGGGCACAACGCGCTCCGTAACGGCACCGATGCGCTTGATGCCGCCAATAATGACCAGCGCCACCATACTCGCCATAAAAACTCCGAAGATCGTTCCCGCCGAGCTGGAAGTGGAACCCACCATATTGAGAAACTGCTGAGCGGCCTGGTTGGACTGGAACATATTACCTCCGCCGAATGAGCCGCCCACGCACATGATAGCGAAGAACACGGCCAAGACTTTACCCAGCCCAGCCATGTTTTTTTCTCGCAAACCCTTCGTCAGGTAATACATGGGTCCACCATACACCTTGCCATCGGGGCCAATTTCGCGATAGCGAACGCCGAGTGTGCATTCCACGAACTTGGAAGACATCCCCAGCAGCCCGGCCAGAATCATCCACAAAGTCGCGCCCGGTCCGCCCAACGAAATGGCGATGGCGACCCCCGAAATATTGCCCAAACCAACCGTACCGGATACGGCGGCGGTCAGCGCCTGGAAATGCGTTACCTCGCCCGCATCGTTGGGATCGCTGTAGCGGCCCTGCACGGTTCGGATGGCCGTGCCGAAGCCCCGAACGTTGATAAATTTGAAAAATAGGGTGAAGAAGAGAGCCGAGAGCAACAGAAAGATAATCACCAGTGGCATGCTCGTGGCGGCATCGTCACCCAACTGAATAGGATAGAAAACGACATTGCTGACTGCTTCGGTAGCGGGCTGCACCCAGGCGTTGATCCTTTCGTCCAGGCCCATTTCGTCGGTTTGGGCAAGCGAGGGATGACCAAGGAGGAGGGCCATCGCGGTGAGAGCCAATGAGGAAATTCTTTTCATGAAGAGGGTTTGTTTGGGTTTGGGATTGCTTTCGGTTTAAGAATATTATTTGGCAAGAAAACGCTAAACTACCATATAATTTCCCTAAAACACAAAACAAGCCCGCGAGTGTGTATGCTCGCGGGCTGTTTTTATTATTTGGTACAAGTGGTAAGACTTAGGCGCGATCCGTCGGTACGGCAGGCGGCGCCTGGTTCTCGGGATTGTCGGGATTCATACCGCTGTGCTTCTTGCCGTAAAAGAAGTAAATGGCCAAACCAAGGGCTAGCCAAATCGCCAGACGGTACCAGCTTTCAATTGGCAGCGAATACATCAGGTACAGGCAAACGATGATGCCCATCAGCGGCACGAAGGGTACCAGTGGCGTTTTGAACGCGCGGGGAATGTTCGGCATCCTGACCCGCATGAGCCATACGCCCGCGCACACCAGGCAGAAGGCGAACAGGGTCCCGATGCTGACCATGTGCCCCAGGTCGCTCACCGGAACGAAGCCTGCAAACAGGCTTACGAAGCCCATAAAGAACAGGTTGGTTTTCCAGGGCGTCGAGAATTTCTTGCTGATGTCGCTGAAAAACGGCGGCAGCAGCCCGTCCTTGCTCATGGTATAGAACACGCGGCTTTGGCCCAAAAGCATGACGAGCATGACGGAAGTGTAACCCGCAAGAATGGCCAGAATCAAAGCATTTTGCAAGAAATCATAGCCCGTAACGGCAAAAGCCGTAGCAGCGGGCTTGGCATCGCCCTCGAATACGGTGTAATTGACCAGTCCCGTCATGACGTGGGCGAAGAGTACGTACAGAATGGTACAGATTACCAGCGATCCCAGAATACCGATGGGCATGTCGCGTTGTGGGTTCTTGGCTTCCTGCGCCGCCGTGGACACGGCGTCGAATCCGATGAAGGCAAAGAACACGACCGCCGCGCCCGTAGCGATGCCCGACCAGCCGAAGTGATCGTACTCGCCCGTGTTGGCGGGAATATAAGGCGTGTAGTTGGCGGGGTCGATAAAGCCCCAGCCGATCGCGATAAACATCACGACGACCAATAGTTTCAGCGTCACCAGAATGTTATTTAGCAAAGCCGAGCCCTCCGTGCCGCGAATCAGCAGCAGCGACAGCAGGCACACGACCAAAATGGCGGGCAGGTTGATGATGCCGCCGTCCACGACCGTACCGTCGCTCAGCGTAACCGACTCGAAAGGGGAGCAGATGAACTCGACCGGCAGATGAATCCCAAGCCCCCCCAGGAATTCCAGCAAATACCTCGACCAGCTCACCGCTACCGTAGCCGCGCCCAGGGCGTATTCCAGTACCAAATCCCAGCCGATAATCCAGGCGGCAAACTCACCCATTGTAGCGTAGGAATAAGTATAGGCACTACCCGCAATCGGAATCATGGAAGCAAATTCGGCGTAGCAAAGCCCGGCGAAAGCGCAACCGAACGCGGCTAATACGAAGGAAATCGTCACCGCCGGGCCCGCGTGTTCGGCGGCGGCGATGCCCGTGAGCGAGAAGAGCCCCGCGCCGATGATGGCTCCGATGCCCAAAGCCACCAGGCTGGTGGCGCTGAGGGTGCGTTTGAGTTGGTTGCCCTCGCCCGTCGATTCGGCCATGAGTTTGTCGAGGGGCTTGGTAATCCAGAGTTGATTCATTTTTTAGGTGTTAGGTTATTAGGTATTAGGTTATTAGGTTTTTGAAAAGCACTATTTGCTCATAATGAGTGAGGTTTGAGGAGTAGCTAGAACCTAACGCCCAATAACCTAACAACCTAATACCTAAGCGCGAAACTAAGGGAAATTTGTTTGAAAATGATTATTTGCCAAAGAAAAAGGGGGAAAGCCGCTGACTTTCCCCCTCATTCATGCACAGTTATTACGCTCTTGCGATCTTTCCTTTCTTGGGGGTGGGCTCCGGCTCGTCCACAATGGGATTTTTGAGCAAATCACGCTGTAAAGTGTCGACCACGATGGGCGTGGCAACAAACAACGACGAGTAGGTTCCCACAATGACACCGATGAGCATCGAGAAGGTGAACCCGCGAATGACTTCTCCGCCGAAGATCAGCAGAACTACCAATACGAGAATGGTAGAAATACCCGTGACGGCCGTGCGGCTCAGCGTGCTGTTCAGGGCGTTGTTGATGATCGTCGGTACGCTTTCCTTACGGGCATTCTTGTCGTTGAGGTACTCCCGGATGCGGTCGAAAATCACGACGGTGTCGTTCATGGAATAACCCATCATCGTCAGGATGGAGCCAATGAACGCCTGGTCGATGTCCAGCGAGAAGGGCAGCCAGCCGTTGAACAGCGAGAAGATGGCCAGCAGCACCAGCACGTCGTGGAACAGCGAAGCCACCGCACCGTAGCTAAACGCCAACCGACGGAAACGAATGAAAATGTAGATAAAGTTAGCCGCGACCGCCAGCAGCACCGCCCAGATCGCCGAGATCATCGTGTCGTAGGCAATGGTTGGCCCGACCTTGGCCGAACTTACAATTTCCGCCTTATTGTTGCCGGAAACCTTGGACACGCCTTCCATGATTTTGGCCTCAGCCAGTTTGTCGGCCTCGGGCGTGGTATCTTCGATCAGGTAGGGCGTCGTGACTTTCACCTGGTTGAAGCCGCCGAAGGTTTTTACCTCGGGTGTGGAACCCAGCGCTGCGCTCATGGCTTCGCGCACCTCGTCGGTGCTTACGTTTTCCTCGAAACGAACGGTGTAGGAGCGTCCCCCCTTAAAGTCGATGCCCAGACCGAAACCTTTAAAGATAAATGAGCCGATGCCGATCAAAATAATGGCCGACGACACATAGTAGAAGCGCTTGCGCTGCGTGATGAAGTCGAAATTCGTGTCTTTGAACCAGTTTTTAGTCAGGGCAGAATAGAACTTCAGCGTTTTGCCCTGCTTGACGGTGTATTCCAGCAACAAACGGGTGATGAAAATGGCCGCAAAAAGCGAGGTGACCAGACCAATCACCAGCGTCGTGGCGAAGCCCAGTACCAGACCCGTACCAAAGATAAACAGGATGATACCCGTCAGTAAGGTGGTCACGTTGGAGTCGATAATAGCCGACAGGGCGTTCTTGAAGCCGTCCCGAACGGCCACAGGAAATGGTTGGCCTTTTTCCAGTTCGACTTTTATCCCTTCATAAATAAGCACGTTGGCATCCACCGACATACCGATCGTCAGCACGATACCTGCGATACCCGACAGCGTGAGTACCGCGCCCAGCGAGGCCATGACGCCCATCAGGAAGAACAGGTTGACAAACAGCGCCACATCGGCGATCCAGCCCGCCCGACTGTAGTACGCCACCATGAACACCAGAACGATAATCAAACCTACCAAAGAGGAAAGTACGCCCGCCGTAACGGCCTCGGAACCCAGCGTCGAGCCGACTACCGCCTCCTCCACGATGTTGGTGGGGGCGGGCAGTTTACCCGCTTTCAGCACGTTAGCCATGTCCTTGGTTTCCTCCACGGTGAAGCTACCCGAGATGCTGGAGTTACCGTTGGGGATTTCACCGTTCACGTTGGGAGCGGTATAAACCTGATTATCCAGAATGATCGCCACCTGGCGACCGACGTTGTTGGCCGTCAGCGTCCGCCATTTGCGGGCACCTTCGCCGTTCATGCGCATGCTCACCTCGGGGCGGCCGCGCTCGTCGTAGTCGTGCGTCGCGTCCACGATCACGTCACCTTCCAGCGGTGCCTGCCCGTTGGGCTTTTTGATAAAATAAAGCGGCAGGATTAGCTGGCTGTTGGTAGCCTCGATGCCCTGACGATCCCACATGAATACAAGATCGGACGGGAAATACGAGCGAACCTCGGGGCGGCGCAGGATTTCCATCGCGCGGCCCGTGTCTTTCATGTATACGCCCAGTCCTTGGGGTAGCGGCACGAAAAGGTTGGTCAGAGCGGCCGTCTGCGCAGCCAAAGCCGAGGTGTCGGAAGCGGTAGAATCACCGCGCTGAGCCAGGAGTTCTTCCAGGTTGCTGGGCGCCGATTTTGTGGTCGTGTCGGTAACAGCGGCGGCCGGACGGTTGGCTCGTTCGGCGGCGTCCTCGCGGGTGAGGTACTGGCCCAATTGATCGAGCCCGGCATTGATTTCATTGACGTTGTATACCTCGGCGAATTCCAGCTTGGCCGCGCCCGACAGGAGGCGGCGTACCCGCTCAGGATTGTCCACGCCGGGTAGCTCTACCAGAATTTGGTTTTTACCGGGCAGGCGCTGTAGGTTGGGGTTGGTCACCCCGAACTTGTCTACGCGTGCCTGAATGATCTTGTAGGCGCGGTCGATGGCCCCTTCGACTTCCTCGTCCAGCAGGGCGACTACCTCGCTGTCGGACGAGCTGCTGTTGATTTTGCTGCGGTTGGCGCTGTTGGCAAACACGCTGGCCAGGCTGGTGTTGGGTGCTATCTTCTTATAAGCGTCTACGAACAGGTTCACGTAGCTACTCTGGCTGCTTTTCTGCGCTTCGGTGGCATCCTTGAGGGCCTGCTGAAACTGCGAACCCCGGGCGTTGCTGCCCGCCAGTCCTCTGACGATGTCGGCCGGGGCTACTTCCAGCACTACGTGCATGCCGCCTTGCAGATCGAGTCCCAGGCTTAGCTGCCGCTCCATGACCTCCTGGAGCGTGTGGCCGATATAGACATCCTCGCGCCAGAGCGAGTCGATGAATCCTTGTTTCTTGGCAAAGTCCACCTTGCCCGAGGCATCGGTGGCAAAAGCGGTGGCATCGGCGGTGTACTTCCGCGCCACGAAGGTAAACGACAGGTAATAGATGCTAATCAGCGCTATTACGATCGTCAGGGTTATTATTCCAGATTTGTTACGCATATTTTTAATTTTGAATGAGTGAATTGTGAATGAGTGAATACCATCCGGCGGATGGTATTCACTCATTCACACATTATGTACCGATTGCTGTCAACAGCAGGATAAAGATAAAGGGCTTGTTGAGCGAAAGAGATCGCCTTCTGAAGGTAGAATGACAAACGGCTTTGAGCAAAAGAAATTATTCACTCATTCCCCACCGCGCGGGCGGCCCCGTCACTCATTCAAAATTGACCTTACGGCCCGTTGGGCGCGATATGGTGGCCGAAGACGTGGCGGAAGTAGGAGAAGTAATAGTAAGACGTGCGGGCTGCGAGGTGAATGGCGGATTTTTCCTCGAAACGGTGGAGGAAAACCTGCGGCAGCACGAACCACGACTGCGTGAAGTCAAAGGACAGGGCAGGAATCACCACAGCGTGAAGCGAGAGTTCGCTTACCGTGGCCTTGTCGTCCGTGCTTTTTTCGGAAGTGTCTTTGCTAGATGATTGCTCCGCTTTTTCTTTCTCGACGGGCAGCGATGCCACTGACCACGACTTTCCGGCCACGGCTACCAACAGCATCATGACAGCTAGTAAGCCGCTGAATATTCGGGAAGTATGTCGCTTGTTTGCCTGCACTCAGTTGTCCTTTTGGGGATTGGGGCGCAAAGTTGGTGCCAAAATGGGGGAAATGCAAGAAAATTTTACAACCTGCTTTGGGTTTTCACTTCTTTTTGCCCCGCTTCGCCGCCACCTCGGCCACCAAAACCGCCGAAGCCTTATTCTCAAAACTATTCCTGACAAAAGTGAGGACATCGGCGATCTGCTGGTCCGTCAAGAAATCGTGGGCGGGCATTACGTTGCTGTACACCTCGTCGTCGATCGGCTCGTGGGTATCCAGGCCGTTCAAAACTACCTCGATGATCCGGCTTTTGTCGCCCAGCACGTAGTCGGTTTGGCGCAAGGGTGGGTTCAGGTGTGGCACACCGCCGCCGTCGGCTTGATGGCAGGCGAGGCAGTTTTGGTCATAGACTAACTTGCCCGCCGCCATCGCCATTTCCGCCGCGTCGATTTTGTTTACGGAGTTGGTTTTTGGGGTTTGGGAAAAGGCGGGTAAGGAAAACATTGCCAGCGACAGCCCTATCGCCAAACTGTATCCAGCTTTGTTCATTTCGAGTAAGAAATCTTGTAAATGGTGCCCTTCACGTCGTCAGCCACGTACAGCGAGCCGTCCGGCCCCTGGGCCAGGCCGCACGGACGGTGCGCGGCACTACCAGGCGACATCACCGTTTCCTGCCCAGCGAAATTATCGGCGAACACCTCCCAGTCGCCGGAGGCTTTGCCGTTCTTGAAGGGCTGAAACACCACGAAATACCCCGCCTGTGGCTCGGGAGCGCGGTTCCACGAGCCGTGGAAGGCAATGAACGCGCCATTGCGGTACTTTTCGGGAAACTGGCTGCCCGTGTAAAACAGCAGTCCGTTGGGGGCCATGTGGCCGGGATAGGCCGCCGCCGGGTCGATGTATTTGCTCGGCCCTTCCTTCTTGCCATCGCCACCGTACTCCGGCATCACCACCTTTTTTTTCTGGATCTGATCGTAATAAATGTAGGGCCAACCCGCGTCCGCGCCTTTTTTTAGCTCATACATAGCTTCGGCGGGCAGCACCGCCGACTGCTGGTCGGTGTACATCTCGGGAAAGAGCGTGTTGAGCTGGTCGCGGCCGTGCTGCATGATGAATAGCGAGTTGGTTTGGCCGTTCCATTCCATTCCCACCATATTGCGGATGCCCGTGGCGTAGTGGACGCCGTCTTTCAGCACCTGATCGCGTCCGTTGGTTTTGAATTGCCAAATACCGCCCACCGAGTCGAGCATGGCGCAGGGCATCATGCCGGGCGAGCCTTTGGTGCGGTCTTTTACCTGACAGGCATTGGAAGGCGCGCCGATGCCCACGTAGATGTTACCACTCTTGTCCAGCACCACCGACTTGGTGGCGTGGGTTCCCTTGTCGGTCAGGCCCTTCACGATACGCTCGGGCTTGTCGGGGCTGACAACCTCCTGGTTAGCGTTCAGCTTGTAGCGAAATATCTCCGTATTGGAAGTGGTGTACAGGTATTCTTTATCAAGCGCCACGCCTGTGCCGCCGAAGTCGCCGAAACCTTTCTGCTCGTCCAGCGTTCCATCGCCGTCCGTATCGCGCAGGAAGACCGTGCCGCTTCCCTTGACGGGCTTCGCCAGCCGCACATACACGTCGCCGCGCTCGGTGACCGTTAGGTGCCGGGCCTTGCCCAGCCCGTCGGCTACGATGGTGGCTTTGAAATTGGAAGGAACTTTGATGTTGGGTTCGGCCAGGGTGCTGGCGGCGATTTTGTCCTTGGCCATTTGGCCCACGGCCTGGCTGGTTGGCAAACTTACCAGTGCGCCGGCGATCAAGTTGGCGCAGAGCGCTATTTTATTTTTAAACACGGTAAAAGGAGTATTGAGTGAATATCGATTCAACATTGATAAACTGTTTTTGGAAGGAAGAGTTGCCGGATAAAATTACGCAATTGGTTTTTGACATAAAAAAGAGTGCCGAAACTGCGCTTTCCCTTTTAGATGATCTCCAATCTAGCCATTCTGGCGGCCAGCAGAGCTTTGTATGCCTCTCGGGCGTTAGCGGGCAAAAAACTTAGTTCGATCAAGTCGTTCAATGCAGCGTGTTTTTGATTAAAACGATCGAAAACCCGCTCGGTGGCTTTGTCCGAGATACCCAAGTTTATAGCCAATTGATTGAAATCTTTAAGGGAAAGTCGGTTCTTCTTACCATTGATTGCCAGGGCTGATTCTTCCTTGTCTCCGGGTATCGCCAATTTTGTGGAAAGCAAATCGTAGGCAGGCGACAGGCTTACGTCGCCTTCTTCGGGCCGTAGCAGCGAGAAGTTTTTCAGGTGCATGTCGGCGTTGCCTGTCAGAAAGCTAAAAACCGTGATCTCGAACAACTTCAGGGCTTCAAGACCCTTATTGGTCGTGTAAGTCCGTACTGTTCGCCCCACTTTTTCCATCGACCCCCGATATTTATGTTCGGTGAGCGTTTCGGTCAGTTGGCATAAATCCTCCGTATGTATTTTCCGCCCCTCGTGTCGATCGAAACGTTTGGTCAGGTAAGCCAACTCGCCGGAAGTCAGTCGTATCAGAGTATGTTTAGCCGTGTTGATGCCGCATTCTGCGGCCATTTTCATCGTCAGGTCTTCGTTTTCGGGCAAATCGGCGAACAGCACTGTCGGGGGTTTGAGAATAAAGCTCCCCCAAAGTCCTACGACGGTGAATCGGCTGGTTTGGGCGTCGATTTTCTCCAAATCCAGGGAAAGTTTAGGCTGTACTCCGGTGACGGACACGCTTCTTTTTACGAGTTTCTTAGCTATTTTCTGTAAATCCGATCTATCCAGCGACAAAACGGGAGGCACAAGGGTACCAAAAAATTTCTGACTACAACGCTGATGATAATCCAGTTCTTTGTCGCCCAGCCAGTTGTAACAATATAAACATCGCTCTTTCACAGGGCTGTCGAGTCTATTTTTCTAATACTGACCGCCCCCAAACAGTCTTCGCAAACCGCTAGCAAAAGCCCCATTCGATCCCTCGGGTTGAATTTCCAGCTCTGAACGGCGATTTCCAGCAGCCAGCCCTCGGGGATGAGTCCGTCGAAAAACGGAAACAGAATCCGGCTTTCGTATGCCTCCTGCCGCAGGGGCATCGTCAGGGTAATGGCAGGATTTTCTTCGCTCAGATAGGCCGCATCGTACACAAAGCGGTAGCCCTCCTCACTTTCAGTAAGCAGGCCCGCCAGAATTTCCTCGTAGTACACTTCTCCCGCCCTATTCATAGTTTTCTTCTTTTCTGATTGGCCCTACCTCGCAGCCAAACATATCCAACACCTGATTGACCTTGTCGAGTCGGAGGGTACTTTTCCCCTGCTCCAAATCTCGAATGAAGCGCAGGCCTACCCCGGATTTTTCAGCCAAATCGATTTGGGTCAGTTTCAGGGATTTCCGTTTGTTTTTTATAAACTGAGCGATCGGATTATTCATGACTACACCCGTTCGGGTTTTATTTGCGCTTATTCTTACATTTTATACCTTTTCGGGTATAAATATGCAAATTTAACCAAAACTACCACCGAACGGGTATAAAAAAGGAAATAGCAACTCAAATTTTTCTTGCAACCTATTCCCGCTCCCAATCAGAAGGCAGAAGATCGGCGAAGCGGTCGCTGGCCAGGTCGCCGCCGACTTCCATACCCATCGGCACCGACACCCAGCCCTGGGGCGTAATGACCGCATAGCCCTGCGGCAATGTGATGAGCGAGTAGGCGTAGGGCATATCGGAGTAGCGCGAATTGCCACGCTTGTTCGTGTCAAAAACTTCCAGCCGCGTCCCCGACACCAGATAGCGCTCTGTCGGCAGCTCGCCCAGGCGGATCAGCTTGCCGCCCCGCACTTCGTCGATCTGGTAATGAAGGTAGTTTTTAATGGAATACGGACTGGCGTTGGCACCGCCACCGTTGAGCAACCGCTGCGCCCGCAGCGAGTCGGGGACTTGCTGAAACACCCGGAAGCCGTTTTCCCGCAAACTATCGGAAACCATGCTGGTCAGGAGCTGCTTCAATGAGCCTTGGTAAGCCGTCTTTTGGTTGGTGCGCCAGAGATTTTTCTCCGCCTCGTCGGCAGGTTTCAGTAACTCAAAGCGGGTGTTGCCGCCGTAGTACATGGCGTTTTCGTAGTAATCGAAGTCCGACAAATCCTGATAGATCATATAGCCCAAAGCGCGGTTTTCTATCTGTAACGGGCTGGTCGATTGCGCCAACAGATGACCGTTATCTTCCATCGTTATGCGCAGTACCTCGGGGTTAAGGATTTTGCAAGATTTGGCAAAAGAGCCGGTTCCCAGTAGTTCGCGGGAGACGACCTTGAACTGCCGCTGCCACTTCCTGCTCCGCTTGGCCACGACGACCACGCTCTGCAACTCCACGCCCTGGCGCATCTTGAACTGCACCGTTTTGCGCCCCGGCTGCTCGAAGCGCAGCGTTTGCTTGATCGATACGTACCCCAGATAAGAAACGGCTACCTCAAGATTGCCAATCGGCAGATTCGACAGCGTGTAAGCGCCCTTTTCGTCGGTAGTAGTGCCAATGGAAGAGTTGTTGATGTAAACGTTGGCGAAGGGCAGGAGCTCACCCGTAACCTCGTCGGCTACGGTTCCGGTGAGCGTCACGGTGCTATTCTGGCCAAGGCAGACTCCCTGCGTCAGGCAGAAGAATAGTAGAAGCACAGAGAATTTTCCCCTCATCTTGAAATTATTTTCCCTCACAGCTTTTCCCGCAGAAAATCCGCCGTGTAGTTGCCTTCCAACGCCACCATATCCTCCGGCGTACCCGCGTAGGTCACGTAGCCGCCGTGGTCGCCGCCGTCGGGGCCTAGGTCGATGATCCAGTCGGCGCACTTGATCACCTCCATGTTGTGTTCGATGATGATGACGCTGTCGCCCTGGTCTATGAGCGCGTTGATGGCAGCCAGAAGCTTTTTGATGTCGTGAAAATGCAGCCCCGTGGTGGGTTCGTCGAAAATGAAGAGCGTTTTGCCCTTATTGGAAGTGCCCTTGCCCAGGAACGACGCCAGCTTCACGCGCTGCGCCTCACCGCCCGACAGCGTGTTGGACGACTGCCCCAGCGTGACGTAACCCAGGCCCACGTCCTGCAGCGGTTGCAGTTTCTCGACCAGCCGCTCCTCGGCATCGCGGAAAAAGTCGATAGCATCGTCCACGGTCAGGTCCAGAATATCGGCGACATCTTTCTCATTGTACTTTACTTCCAGGATTTCCTGCTTGAAGCGCTTGCCGTTGCAGCCTTCACATTTGAGGTAAATATCGGCCATGAACTGCATCTCGATCTTCACCTGCCCTTCGCCCTGGCACACCTCGCAACGGCCCCCGTCCACGTTGAACGAGAAGTGCGAAGGTTTGTAGCCCCGCGCTTTGGCCAGCGGCAGGTCGGCCATCATCTGGCGCATGTAGTCGTACGCTTTGATGTAGGTCACCGGGTTGGAGCGCGACGATTTGCCGATGGGATTCTGATCCACCATTTCCACGGCTTCCACGCGTTTCAGGCTGCCCGCCAGCTCATCGAACTTGCCGACGTCCTCGCCGTATTCGCCCTTCGTGCGCATCAGGGCGGGATACAGCAGCTTGCGCACCAGCGTAGATTTGCCCGAGCCGCTCACGCCCGTCACGACGGTGAGGGTGTTGAGCGGAAATTTCACGGTCACGTCTTTCAGGTTATTCTCCCGCGCGCCTTTCAATTCCAGGAAGTGCGTGAATTTACGGCGGAAGGTCGGCACCGGAATGGATTCCTTGCCCAACAAAAAGTCCAGCGTGTAGGAATGGCCGTTGGCTTTTTCTCCCGCATCTTCGCCGTATTCCTTGACTTCCTGCCAATCCCCCTGAAAAATAAGATGACCGCCGTTGGTTCCGGCGTCGGGGCCGATGTCGATGATCTGGTCGGCGGCGTGCATGACTTCTTCCTCGTGCTCTACTACAATGACGGTGTTACCCAGGTCGCGCAACGATTCCAGCACCCCCACCAGCCGCTGCGTGTCGCGCGGATGCAATCCGATGCTTGGCTCGTCGAGAATGTACATCGAACCTACCAGCGCACTGCCCAGCGAAGTCGCCAGCTTGATGCGCTGGAATTCACCGCCCGACAGTGAGTTGGTCAGGCGGTTGAGCGAAAGGTACCCCAGACCTACGCGATCCATGTATTCGAGGCGGTTGTTGATTTCGGTCAGAATGCGCTTGCCGATCTGCTGGCTGTGGTCATCCAATTCGAGTTTTTTGAAAAAATCCAGGGCATCTTCAATGGATTTCAAAACCAAATCCGTGATAGAAGCCCCGGCGATCTTGACGTAAGACGCATCCTTCCGCAGCCGCGACCCCCGGCAGTCGGGACAGGTGGTGCGGCCCCGGTAGCGCGACAGCATGACGCGGTACTGGATTTTGTGCGTCTGTTTTTCTATCTCTTTAAAAAAAGCATTCAGCCCCTTGAAGTGGGAGTTGCCCGTCCAGAGTAAGTCTTTTTCGGCTTGGCTCAAATCCTTGTACGGACGATGAATCGGAAAGTCGAAGCGGATGCCATTGCGCAGTAGCGGTTTGAGCCACGCGCTCATTTTCTCCGTCCGCCAGGGCGCAATGGCTCCCTCAAAAACTGAAATACCTTTGTCAGGAATCACCAGGTCGGGGTCGATACCCAGTACTTTTCCAAACCCCTCGCAGGTTCGGCAAGCCCCATAGGGGTTATTGAAACTGAACAGGTTGACGCTCGGCTCCTCGAAAAGCATCCCGTCCAGCTCGAATTTGTCGGAGAACGTATGCCGCTCTTGGCCCACGATTTCGACCACGCAACTGCCTTCGCCCTCGAAGAAGGCAGTCTGTACTGAGTCCGACAGACGGTATTGCGTGTCTTCGTCGTCGTGCTGCACGGAGGCGCGGTCAATGAGGATAAAAAGTTCTTCGGCTTCGGAGATTTCGGCCAGATCCTCGCCTTCCAGCACTTCCTCGATAAACTGCGTTTCGCCGCCCCGTACGATGCGGTTGTAGCCCTTGGAAAGCAGGATGTTCAGCTCCACGGCCAGCGTACGACCGGGCCGCACCAGCAGCGGGGCCATCACCAGCACGCGGGTGCCCTCGGGATGCGAGAGCATGAAGTCTACCACATCGGTTACGGTATCCTTCCGCACGACATCGCCCGACACGGGCGAGTAGGTGACGCCGATGCGGGCGAAGAGCAACTTTAAGTAATCGTAAATCTCGGTACTCGTCCCGACCGTCGAGCGCGGGTTGCGGGTGTTGACCTTCTGCTCGATGGCGATAGCCGGCGACACGCCCCGGATGTACTCCACCTCGGGCTTTTCCATGCGGCCCAGAAACTGCCGCGCGTAGCTGCTGAGGCTCTCGACGTACATGCGCTGCCCCTCGGCGAAGAGCGTGTCGAAGGCCAGCGACGACTTACCCGAGCCGGAAAGCCCCGTGACCACCACCAGCTTATTGCGCGGAATGGCGACGTCGATGTTTTTGAGGTTATGAACCTTGGCCCCCTTGATGAGGATAAAACGGCGGGCGTCCAGGTCGGCAAAGTCTACTTTTTCTTCGGAGATCGTTTCGGCTTGGGGAATCATGCGTGGGAATAAGGGGTGTGGAATCACGAGGGGGCGGGCAGGCCAAACTCTATCTGGGCATTAACCAAAAAAGAAAATTTTTAGTTTTGACCAATTGCTAAGCCACTTCAAGCTGCGTCTCGTTTATTTCGACGCTAAATTTCACGTTGGCTTCCAATGCCCGGAAGATTTTTAGAATCGTTTCAATCGTCACATTCTTGGCACTTCGTTCCAATTTAGAAATCTGGGATTTCTGAACACCAACGAGCTGGCCGAGTTGCTCCTGGGTCAGATTTCGCTCTACGCGCACCGACTTTATCATTTCGCTCAGTATCTCCATTCTAAGTTCAAACTCATATTTATCCCGCTCGGGCGCTCCGACCTCTCCCAGATCCCTGTCTTTCATTTGATCGAGGGTCATCATTTTTATTCTCTTTTTTTTAATTTCCATAGCCTGTTCATTTTACTGATTGTAGTATTCAGCCCTGATTTGTACTGCTCTCGTTATTTCAGCTTTCGGTACTCTGCTCGCCTTTTTGACTATTCCGTGGGTGTAGACCACCAGGGTCTCGGAGTCCCCGGTTTTATCCCAAAACGCGAGAAGACGGTATTGCAGACCACCGTACTGCGTTCTGAATTCCCAAATATCGTCGGTCAGCTTTTCAAATAACTTCGGGTCGTTACTGAGTTTGGCTTTATCAGGATTATGTGACGTCTAAAAAATAACATGGTCGAATCATCAATCCCGTAGGGATTTCATGTTTATAGCTATTTCGTGTCTATATGCTGCTGTGCGACCCCGTGGGGGTCATACAATGTTAACAATAGCAAGCTCTTCTGTAAACATATGATCGAACCGGCGGCCTGGCCCTACGGGTTCGGGACTGCTAAGTTATTTTTTAACCTTCCTGTAGTAAGTTTTCCTTTTCGTTTTCAAATCCAGTTTTGAGACGAAATCAATGGCTTGTTCAAGAAAAAGAACGTCAAACTTGGGTTTCATTCGTAGGACTTTCGCTTGTCGACTTGAATGCGATCCCATTAGGGATCAAATGTGGGTAGAAAAGTGCTTTCCTAGTCGATTCGTCCCGTACGGGACATGACCAGCCAAAGAATCGGCTTTTTCTACCCACATCCTGTGCCTAACGGCACATTTTTCTCAGCCGAAGCGAAAGTCCTAATTTGATATCGCAGTCATTCCCCATAGAAGTAAAAAGTTGAAATATATAGAAACTTCAAGCCTTCGCCAAATTCCTTTAGGGTAGAAAGAGGTAAACGGGAAAATCCTTTTTACTTGTCACACTAAGATTTTTTGACAAGAATACCGAATAATCCATACATTGCGCTTCTAACCGCTAACCTGGACATAGACTCCTTGACACTGTCAACCGTCCACTGTCCACCGTCAACTAAATAAATGATCGCCGAAGCCCAACAAATCGACATCCAGCCGACCACGAAGTCGCGCTTGCAGGAGGTTGACTTCAACAACCTCGTTTTTGGCCGGAATATCTCCGACCACATGTTCATCGCCGAATACCGCGATGGCGCGTGGCAGGACGCCCGCATCGTGCCCTATGGCGACCTGTCGCTCAGCCCGGTTACGGCGGCGCTGCATTACGGTCAAGCCCTGTTCGAAGGCATGAAAGCCTACAAAAACGACGAGGGCGAGGTGCTGCTCTTCCGTCCGACGGACAACTGGAAACGCATGAACCGCTCCGCCGAGCGGATGTGCATGGCGACGGTTCCTGAGGAATTATTCATGGGTGGCCTGACCGAACTCCTGCGGCTCGACGCCGATTGGGTGCCGTCTGCGCCGGGGACTGCACTTTACGTACGGCCTTACATATTTGCGGCGGATGCGTATTTGGGCGTCCGGCCTTCCGATACCTACTACTTCATCATTTTTACCTGCCCGGTGGGCAAGTATTACGCCAATCCGCCCAAGGTGAAGGTCGAGACGCAGTACATCCGGGCGGCGGAAGGCGGCGTGGGTGCGGCCAAGTGCGCGGGCAACTACGCGGCTTCGCTCTATCCGACGAAGCTGGCACAGGAGCAGGGCTACGACCAGCTTATTTGGACGGACGCCAAGCATCACACTTTCGTGGAGGAATCCGGTACGATGAACGTCATGTTCGTCATGGACGGCAAGCTCGTGACGCCCGCCATCAACGACACTATCCTTAACGGAATCACGCGCCGAAGCATTATCGAAATCGCCCAAAAGTGGGGCATGACGGTGGAAGAGCGCAAGGTGGATATCAAGGAAGTCATTCAAGCCCTGAAAGAGGATCGCCTCGAAGCGGCCTTCGGTGCGGGTACGGCGGTGGTCGTATCGCCCTTCTCGGTGATCGGCTACGAAGGAATGGACTACGAATTGCCCACCGTGAAGGAGGATTCGTTCGTGGCGCGGGTGAGTAAGTACCTCACTGACTTGCGCACGGGCAAGGAAGAAGATGTGTTTGGCTGGACGGTGAAAGTGTAGGGAATGATGAGTGATGAATTATGAAAGGGCGATGGTTTTTAGCTAAAAACCATCGCCCTTTTTTCCTGTTTGCTATCTTTGTTTTTAACCTGTTTTCACATATATCAAAATAATAATTCATGAATCTCGACGCCACCGCCTCCCGCCCCGAAGTATTTTCCAGCGTTCAAACCTTCATCGAAGGCAAAGGTCTCGATGTCGTAAGCCATGACTTCGAGCGCCCCTGGGGCGGATTCCTGGTGCTGGACGAGCGGCAGGCCGCGCAATTCATCGCTGAGTTTTTTCCTCACCTATCGCTGGATGATTTTGGGAAAGGTCAAAAGCTTAGCCCCAAAATCCTGGTCGTCGCCCCCGGTCAGCGGCTTTCGTGGCAGTACCATCACCGCCGGGCGGAGATTTGGAAGCTTATCGGCGGCGTAGCGGGCGTCATTATCTCCGACACCGATGAGCAAACTGACTTACGAACCCTGGCCATCGGCGACCTGGTGAACCTCGAATGCGGCGAACGCCACCGCCTCGTGGGCACCGACGGCTACGGCGTGGTGGCCGAAATATGGCAGCACACCGATCCGGCCAATGCTTCCGACGAAGACGACATCGTGCGGGTACAGGACGATTTCGGGCGGTGATTTGGCTCACCACCCGTATCCTGCCCGAGCCAAAATTTTATTTTACAAATTCCCTTTCCGCATTTCGTCCACGGCGTGATCGACGGCACGGGCAGTGATTGCCATGTAGGTTAGCGAAGGATTTTGTGTGGCCGTGGAAACCATGCAACCGCCATCGGTCACGAAAACGTTGGGAACGGCATGGAGCTGGTTCCACTTGTTCAGCATAGAAGTTTTAGGATCGTGGCCCATGCGGATGCCGCCCATTTCGTGGTTTTCGCTGCCGGGGAAGCGTCCCGTGTCGGAGGTTTTGATATTGGTAAAACCCGCCTTGGTGAACATCTCCGTGAATTGCTCGTAGAAATCCTGAATCATCTTGCGATCGTTGTCATCGAAATCCACCGACATCCGAAGTAGCGGGACGCCCCAATCGTCCGTCAAGTTCGGATCGGGGCGGATGAAGTTGCTTTCTTTCATGAGTGTCTCGCCCATCATTTGTGCGCTGGCACCCCAACCGCCCTGGTCGGGAGCCAATAAGGCCGCTTTCAGCGCATCGCCGACCAGTCCGGCGGTAGAATTGCCTTTTTTGTGCGTATGAAAAGAGGTCGCGTAGCCGCGCAGAAAGTCGGTTTCTTGCTTAAAAACATTGCGGAAGCGTGGTACGTAGCCGCCCGTCGGTCGTCGTCCGTCGGTGGTGGAATCGTGGAAGCCGTCGTAGTCGGCGCTCACCCGGCCCCGGTAGTTGTGGAAGCCGATGTACCGGCCCAGCACGCCGCTGTCGTTGCCGAGTCCATTGGGAAATCGGTTCGACGTCGAGTTCATTAGCACCAGATTGGAGTTGATGGCCGAGGCATTCAGGAAAATGATCTTGGCGTAGTACTCCATCGTTTCCTTCGTGTTGGCGTCCACCACGCGCACACCCACCGCGCGCTGCTTCTTCTCGTCGTAGATGATCGAATGCACCACCGAGTGGGGGCGAAGGGTCATCTTTCCGGTTTTCATCGCCCAGGGCAGCGTGGACGAATTGGTGCTGAAATACCCGCCGAACGGACAACCACGCTGGCACATCACGCGTTTCTGGCACTGGGCGCGGCCCTGGTCGTAGTGGATTTGCCGGGGTTCGGTGATGTGGGCGCAGCGACCGATGATGACAGGCCGCGTACCCTGGTAATGCTTCGCCATCTGTTCGCTGAAATGTTTTTCAACGCAGGTCATGTCGTGGGCGGGCAGAAACTCGCCATCGGGCAGATGCGGCAAGCCATCCCGGTTGCCCGAGATGCCCGCAAATTTCTCGACGTGGCTGTACCAGGGCGCGAGGTCGGCATAGCGGATGGGCCAGTCGATGGCGAAACCGTCGCGTGCCGGGCCCTCGAAGTCGTAGTCCGACCAGCGCTGCACCTGCCGCGCCCACAGCAGCGACCGTCCGCCTACCTGATAGCCGCGCATCCAGTCGAAGGGCTTGTCCTGCACGTAGGGGTGCACCTTGTCCTTCATCACGAAATGCTTGGCATCCTCCTTGAAAATATAGTGCTTGCTGGCGATGGGATTGGCTAGCCGCTCGGCCAGGGTCGGCTGACCCAGATGCTCGAACTCCCAGGGTTGCATATTCGTGGTCGGGTAATCGACATTGTGCTTCACGTCGCGGCCCCGCTCCAGCACCAGGGTTTTTAAGCCCTTTCCGGTCAGTTCCTTGGCGGCCCAGCCGCCGCTAATGCCCGTGCCGATGACGATGGCGTCGTAAGAAGCACGGGCTACGTTTGAAAGTAAGTTGGCCATATAAATATTTTCTTTTAAATAAATTAAGTCTGGAGAAGTCGATTCATACCCGGAAACAGCGCCTCAGCTCACGGCAAACATCTTTTTGAGCGCCAGCCACAGCCGTTTCTTCCGCTCTTGATCGGCGTCGATAACCGACAGCGGCTCGGCGAGCAGGAACCAGATGCCTTCGATTTGTTTGGGCGTGTAGGGCGGTAGCAGCAGGTCGAGCTTCAACTTGATTAAAGGCACGCCAAAGCTGATAAAGTAGTTGGTGCTTTTTTGGGCCAGCACTGTCCGGGCGTCAGTTTGGGGCAAGTGGCTGAAATTGAGCAAATCCGTTTCGGCAGGATCGTGGCCCGTGGCTTTCAGGATCTTTTCCAGCAGCAGGGCGTCGGAAGGATCGGGTAGCTCCTGCTTTTTTTCATCTATCAAAACCAAAACGCGGTGTTGCAGCGTGGGAAAAGGCACGACGGGCGGCGGGCTGGGAATGGCTGCCGGAACCGAAGCGGGTTGTGGTTCATCTGCCTCCACGACGGCGGGCTTTTCTTTTTCTTCGGGTACCGGGATCTTTTCCACTGTCGATACAGGGGTTTCTTGCCGCACTTCTGGTTCGGAAACTTTCTCTTCCGTGACGACGGCAGGTTCGTCAATTCGAAAGAGTGTTTCGTTTTGATAAAAGGTTTGGTAGAAAAGAGCAGAATTATTCATTGATATAGTCTGGACGTGCTTGTTAAAAGGCTGACATCTGGCAGGTTTTCTTATCTACTCCGGCCCCTTGCCCTTATCCACCTTTCGCCAAACGTAGGCCAGCGTCACGTGGTGCGACCAGCCCAGTTGCGGATGACTGCTGGCGGCGTAGTCGATGTCGAAATCACCGCCGACGAACCCCAGGCCGAAGTGATTGGTGTAAGGTTTCGTAGCAATACCGGTTCTTACCCGCAAACGGGGAATCACCTCGTACGCCAAGCCCGCGCGGACGGAGGCCGGGTAGGCTGTGTTCTTGACAAACTCAGCACTTAGCTGCAGGGCTTTGGTAGGGACATAGGTCAAGCCTGTTTTCAAAACCGTCGGCAAACCCTCCGAGCCATCGCCCGAGTAGCTTCCCTGGGTCAGGTTATAGATGTGCGCTCCCAGATAGACCGTTGAACTCAGTTGCGCGATGCCGCCCATTTCCACCACCAGCGCTTTTTTGCTCAGAGAAACAGAGGCGGCGTTCACGCCAATTTGCCGATAACTCGCCTTCAAACCGAGACTGATGCGGTTGATGCGGTGCGCCACACCTATTCCGAAAGCCATTTCGTTGTAAATTTTATCCCCGAACCGCTGCACCGAAAACCCAGCGGCCAATTCCTCCCGCAGTGGTACCACCGCCCCGAATGCCAGCGTGTTGACGCCCTCGAAACCATGGTAGGAATGATAAGCCGAGAAAAAGGAGGCTTCATTTTGCGTCGCCAGTCCGGCTATGTTGTTGACCAAAGCGTAGCGATCCGATTGCGCCACCACAGCGTTGCCCATGCCCCAGGAACGCGCCCCGATGGGAAAGTCACCCGCTTGTCCCCAAGCCCAGCCGGGTAGCAAACATCCCAAAAGTAGGCTCCGGCGCAGCATGGGGTATTCAGTTGAACTTGCGCTTGACGAGGGCCGTCAAATCCTTGACCGCATCGCTGTCAGGCTTCCAATTGTATTGGTTGGCAAACTTGTGGGTCAATAGCTCTTTGGCGTCCCCAAAGGACGCCGCGCGGTCGAGCTCGCGGATGGCTTCGTCGAAGGCGTCGCTGTTACGGTCGAAGAGCTGGTTGACGAACATGAACCTTTGGCCCAGTGCCACGCTGCCGAAAATACTGTCCACTTTGGAGGACACGCTGCCATAGTTGGTAGCGTCGCTGGTGGCGGGCGTATCCACTTTGAAGCGGCTATTGAGCGAGTTGACGCCCGTCGAAGTGGGCCGCGCGTCCGATGCGCTCTCCCGGTCGATGTCCACCGTCGTAGAGACTAGCTCCGGCTGGACAGCCAAGGGGTTTGGCGGTTCGACGGCCGTGTTGTCTTCGGGGGATTCGAGGGCCGTGTCGAAGAAGGATTTGTTTTCGGGCGGGCGTGGTGCGTCAGCGACTGCCGGAGCAGGAGCAACGGAACGCTCGCCTTCTTTAACCAATTCTTCCGCATCCAGGCGCAGTACCGACGAAAACTGCTCGACATAAGCAGCACGATCGTCGAGCGACGCGCCGCTGCCGGTGATTTCGCCCAGCCAGTTCAACGCCTGGTTGACGTACACGAAGTCGGAACCGCTGTCGGACAGCCTTAGTCCCAGATTCTTGGCTACCCCGGCGTGAATGTGGGTGTACTTAGCCAAATTTTGGGCACTGTCCTTATCGAAAGTAAAGTTGGGCAAGGCGCGCAGCTTTTGCTCGAAGTGATCGGCGGGGGCCAGCAGCAGGCGCAGCGCTTCTTCGGTGGCCTCCCGCAGCAACGGTTGCAAGTCATCGCGTTCGACGGCGATGTGCCGCGACACGGTATTCATGAATTCTTGCAGTGCTCCGTCGACTTCCTCGTGGGCAAAGTCGAAATACGGACTGCGAAAAGCCAGCGCGTCGGCCTTCCATTGGTCGAAAATCCGGCTCACGATTCCCAAATTCACCTGTCGTACGGGCGTAAGTTCCAGGATTTCCTGGCCGTTGATTGCGGATTTGTCCGTGTAAAATTTATTAAGAATTTCTTGGGTAAAATCGGCGGCGTATTGCTTCAAGGCGGGTTGGTTCAGGGGATTAGGCATGATTGTCGTTTGCTGCTTTGGGCTGTAAGCAATAAGCTGTAGGCTATAAGCTTTTTTTGATTTTGACTATTACTTTAGGCAAGCACCATTACTTTTGCGTATTGCCTACAGCCTACAGCTTGAAGCCTAAGGCCATCACAAAAGTAACGAAATCGAGGCTTTTGCCTAATCACTTTCAACCCGATCGCTCATGTTCACCGAACCCTCACGCACTAAAGAAACGCGCCATCCGCGCACGGGCTGGATCGAGGTGATTTGCGGCTCCATGTTCTCGGGCAAAACCGAGGAATTGATTCGGCGACTCAACCGCGCCAAAATAGCCCGGCAGAAGGTGGAAATATTTAAGCCCGCCCTTGACCAACGTTACCACTTGGCCGACATTGTTTCGCACAACGAGAATTCGATTCGTTCCACGCCCGTCGAATCCGCCACCGAGGTGCTGCTGCTGGCGGGCAACTGCGAGGTGGTGGGCCTGGACGAGGCGCAGTTTTTCGATTCGGCCATCGTGGACGTGTGCAACAGCCTGGCCGACCATGGCAAGCGCGTCATCGTGGCCGGACTGGATATGGATTTCAAAGGCCAGCCCTTCGGCTGTATGCCGCAACTGATGAGCATTGCCGAGTACGTCACCAAAGTGCACGCCATCTGCGTGGTCTGCGGCGACGTGGCCTCGCACTCCTACCGCACCTCTACCGCGCAGGAGCGTGTCCTGTTGGGTGAGACCGACGCGTACGAGGCCCGTTGCCGCCGTTGTTTCAATCTGGGAGAAAAAGTGAACCGGGCTTCTTGACTCAGGCTACTTCCTTGATGTTGAATGTGTTGCCATTTACTTCAACTTTGTCGCCCGCTTTTTTCTCCTTCATGGCTTCAAAGATCGGAGCCGAGGTGGAAATTCCTTTGATGGTTTTTCCGTCATACTCGAAATCGCCGCTGACTCCGACCAGAAAAGTCAACTTATCGGTCACGACGAGCGCGCCGGATTTAATTTGATCCAGGGGCGATTGAAAGTCGATTCGATTGAAAAGGGCAGCGGACTCTTCCAGAAAATCGAAATGCTCCTGCATGTCCCGCATCTCGTTGAGCATTTCCTGCTGATTCGATTCGTAGGTTTCGCTCTGGTTGTCGTCGGCATTGCGTCCCGCTGCCTCGCGCAACCGTCGCATATCGTCCTGCGCGGTGTCCAATTTTTCGTTGAGTCTTTTCTTACAAGCTGTTACAATTTTTTGCTTATCCATTGGTTGATTTTGAATGAGTGAATGAGTGAATGAGTGAATGAGTGAATGAGTGAATGAGTGAATGAGTGAATGGAAGAAAATCTATCATTGAACCAAAAGGGTTTGCCTTTGGTAAAAAAACTACGCCAGTTTACTGGCTAAGGTATCCATCCAAAGCAAGAAATGAAAGGAAAACATTGCTCAATTTAGAGCGTGTATGACAACTTTTTGGACTTGGGGGGCGTTTGACGGGAAACGAATTATTTATCCATTAAAAAATCGAAATGAAGAAGCATCTGTTATTTTTCTCTCTGGCGATGTTCGCCTTTACCACTGTTTTCGCCCAAAAGCCAAGTCCAAAAATGACCGCCGAGGGCAAAAATATGAGCGTCGTCTACAGCCAGCCCTCCAAGCGCGACCGGGTTATATTCGGTAAAGAAGGAAGCGGCAGCCTGGAACCCTACGGCAAAGTGTGGCGCACCGGGGCCAATGAAGCCACCGAAATCACTTTCAAGAAGGACGTCATGTTTGGCGGCAAGCCCGTGAAGGCGGGTACTTACTCACTGTACTCTATTCCCGGCGAAAAGGAGTGGACCGTGATCCTGAACCCTGAGATGAAGCAGTGGGGGGCCTTTGGCTACGACAAGGTAAAGGACAAGGACGTCGCCCAGGTGACCGTGCCTACCAAAAACTACAAGACATCTTCCGAGAAGCTGATGTTCGACGTGAAGGATGACAAAAAGCTCAGCTTCCAGTGGGACAAGCAGGGTTTCGAGGTGCCGATCAAGTACCAGTAATCGGCTTTTTGTTAAGCGCCCATTTCAAGTCCAGCCCTTTCCGGGCTGGACTTCTTTATTTTTTTATTTCGGAAAGCGTCATGGCATCGCGGTTGCGCAGCCACACGGCCTGGTTGAGCTGCGTGTTGGCGCGCATCGTTAGCAGACCGGAGGCAAGTCCGGTTCCCAGCGAGATGAAGAAGAAGGGCCGGTAAAGATCGCGATTGCCCGAAACGAGCGTGTAGATAGTCCCCGCCGATCCTACGAGCGAAAGGATGGTTCCAACGGTGCGCTTGCGCTGCGAGCTGTTGTAGAGCTGCATGCCACCCGGCGAAAGGATGAACTCCCGGCGGAGCTGTGCGGTTCCGGCGTACTCGACGTTGTTGCGCACGTAGCGGTTGGGACTGAGGATGTAGATCGTCTCGCGGTCGTAGAGTTCCTGGATGGAACGACGCTGGATGTCTTGCGCTTTTACATTTTGTAAAAAACAGACCGACAACAGCAGGGCAAGAAAGGCAGCACGAAGCATCAAAATAAGGGCAATATTTTTGGTAAAAAGATCAAAGCGCCCACTACCACCGCTGAAAAAGCCACGATCAACACCGCTCCCGCTGCCAAGTCCTTCGTCGCTTTAATGAGCGGATGGTAGTCGGCAGAAACGGCATCGGCCAGTTTTTCCAGCGCCGTATTGAATGCCTCTGCCGCCCACACCAGCGCAATTTGCGTGACGACCAGCGCCCATTCGGTGACCGACAAGTGAAAATAAAACCCCGCCACCAGCACGCCTGCCGCCGCTGAGAAGTGAATGCGGGCGTTGTTTTCAAAACGGAAAAGATCGATGACGCCCTGAATCGCGTAGCGGAAACTGCGACGGGCCTTGGGAAGATCGACGGGCGATTTCATAGCGTGCGGCTAGCGCTTTTTTATGAACTCCTGCATCATCACCCACTCACGACCCGGCGATTTGACTTTGAAAGTTTCCAGATTTCCCAAATCCTGCAAAGTGATGTAAGCATTCTTGCCCTTGCGTCCACCAAAACAGATGTTCGACACCTTTTTGCCGATCGTAGGGATAATTTTTACCACTTTCCCGGCGGGTGACAGTACCGCCACCTGACCCATGCCATGACGAGTCACGTAGAGGTTTCCGTTGGTCGTACAACGCATGCCGTCCATACCGCCGTCGGCAAACTGATGCAGCAGACGTTTGTTGGAGAGGGTTCCGTCATCCGCCAAATCGAAGGCCCACACGTTGCGCTGTACGCTCTCGTTGACGTAGAGCGTCTTTTCGTCGGGGCTGACCTCGATACCGTTGGTGGTACCCATGTTCTCCGCGACCAGGCGGGTCGTGCCGTCGGGAGCCACGTGCCATACTTGGCCGGTGCCGTCCTTCCAGTTGGGATCGGAACAAAAAATATGGCCTGAGCGCGTGATAGCCACATCGTTGGGCTGGTTCATGCGCGGCTCGTGCGCGTGGACAGTCACCTCGCGGGTTTCCAGGTCGGCTTTTAAAACGTTATGGCCTGTGAAGTCGGCAATGTAGAAGGTATTGGCGTCGCCGAACCGGATGCCATTTCCCGTGCTACCCTTGGGCAGCGTAATGAAAAAACTGGTTTTTCCGCGCCGCGTGATCTTGGCAATGGTGCCGTCCTGGGCAAAATTGACGGCGTAAATGTTCCCGTCGGCATCCACAGCCGGGCCCTCGCAGTTGCTGGTGAACTCCTCGGGCATGGTAAAAGTCTTGGTGGCGGGAGTTGATCCTGTCTGCGCCCAGCTTGGCAAAATGGGACTCAACAGGGTAATGAAGGGAAGAAGAATTTTCCGAAGATTCATAAGTATAGGGTTTTGCAGCCCCCAAAATATCGCCTATTCCTGACAATACAAAAAGCCCACATGCCTCTACTTGATGACACAACCAACTGGCTTCGTAGTAGCCTGAGCCACAGACCTACCCGATAGAAGGTTGAGAACGGCATCCTCCACGTGATGTTTCACGACATTGGCGGGGTCTTGCGGGTTGTCGTCCAGCGCACCGATATAGTGCACCACGAACTTACCACCTGTATTTTTAAGGACGTAAGCCTGGGGCGTGCGGCTGGCTCCGAAGGCCCGCGCTACGGTCTGAGTATCGTCGACGAGATAGGAATAACTGCTGCCCCTGGCGCTGGCCTGCCGCCGCAAGTGTTCAATGCGGTCGTCCTCGTAGGCTTTGGGGTCGCTGGGGTTGACTGCCAGAACTGGATAGCCCTGTCCGGAGAATTTGTTATGCAAAGCACCGATGCGGTCTTCGTAGGCTTTAGAAAAAGGGACAGTGATTGCAGGTAAAAATAATGATCACTCCTTTTTGGCCCGAAAAATCGCTGAGGGACACCGTGCGCCCCTCCACGCTTTTGAGCCGGAAGTCAGCCACCGCATCCCCGATTCCGTAATCGGCCGCGAAGTGGGACAAGGCTACATCGGGAGAAACGCCAGCAGCCTGCGTACGCGTTGCAGTTAGCGGTATTGCGATAATGATTGCGAGATAAATTATCCGAATGAAGAATCTTTCCATTTCTTAAAAGTTTGGCTTTCAGGTCGCTCGAAACTTGAACGTCACGACCTGGACTGGTATTTCAATGCAGCGGAGGTTTCAAAGACGACCGCTTTTCTAAGAGCATCATCCGGCCGATAAGTTTAGGATAAGATCTGTTTTTTTTGTGATTAGGCACTCAATCGCTGGTGTTTTTCTCGACGTCGGCAATGTCCTTATTCTCGACGGGGACATCATTGGGCATTTCGTTGTAGCCGTCGTTGTGGGTCATGTTATGCTCTTCAAATTCCTCCTTGGCCTCGTGATCGAGTTGCTTACTGGATTTTCGGGAGTCATCCTCGTGTTTCTCCTCGTTCTTGATGCCCGAAGGCACGGGCGTTCCCGAAGCTACGTGTTTGAGCTTTTCGGGATTAGTCTTTTCGTTGACGGTCTCTTTTTTGGGATTCGTTTCCATGAATTAAATCGTTTGTAGTGAATTGAAGAAGTTTTCTGCTCAAAAATACTATAAATAAAAAAATAGCCTACCGTAAAACGATAGGCCATTCCGTGTAAACCCTCCTCTATCTGTGATATGACTAGTGCGCCCTTGAGAAGCCGCACCTTAAAACGTTATACACAGTTGTCAATAGCTTGACAATCACTCTGCTTAAAAGGTTTGTGCCAAAAAATTATACATTTATCAACGGGAATAATATAATAGGCTATATTCCAGTGGTTTAAACATAAAGTGAATTGTTTGGCGAACAACCGCTTGTATGATTATACCAACGTATATTGGTAAAAAACTCCTCAAACCTTATTCTTTCTGACCCAAACCGACCACAGCAAGGCTATACGTCGCGTATCATGTAGATATGCTTTATACCGTCTTCAAGGTAGCTTTCGCCTGATTCCCTGAACCCAAAAGACTCGTAAAAATTTTTCAGATAAAGCTGCGCCCCGATCCTGATCGGTACCAGGCCGTACATTTTTTCTACGATTGCGATGGAGCGCTGCATCAACTCACGCCCCACGCCGTACCGCCGCACGTCCAGGGAAGTGGCTACTCGTCCGATGGAAGCCAAATCATACATGACGCCCGGCGGCACAATGCGCGTGCAGGCAACCAACGTGCCGGACTCCTCAGAGAACCCCATCAGATGATGACAAAGCTGATCCTTCCCGTCAAGATCGGGAAAAGGGCAGTCCTGCTCCACGATGAATACCTCGTTGCGCAGTCGTAGCAAGGCATAGAGCTCATCGAGCGTCAGTTCAGCAAAAGCTTTAAGCGTCCAGTCAACTTCCATAGCTAACAAATAGAGATTATGCGCAGCAATAAAGCCATGTTTCGTATTTTTGCCAAAAAACAAAGTGAGTGGAAAGTGATCGAATCGGAACATAGGGCGAAGTAAGCTGTGTCCAATATTCACTGATTCACTCATTCACTAATCCAAAATTGACTTATGGGAAGAGCATTTGAATACCGTAAGGCCCGCATGTTCAAGCGGTGGGACCACATGGCCAAGACCTTCACGCGCATTGGCAAGGACATCACCCTGGCCGTAAAGGAAGGTACCGACGACCCCGCCACCAACGCCCGGCTGCGGGTGCTGATTCAGAATGCCCGTGCCGCCAACATGCCCAAGGACACCGTCGATCGGGCCATTAAGCGCGCTTCGGAACGCGACCAGGCCGATTTTAAGGAAATGGTGTACGAGGGTTACGGCCCGCACGGCGTGGCTATCCTGGTGGAAAGTACCACCGACAACCCCACCCGCACCGTGGCCAACGTCCGCAGTTACTTCAACAAGCTCGGCGGCAGCCTCGGCACGATGGGCATGCTGGATTTCCTCTTCGACCGCAAGTGCATTTTCAAGATCGCCAACACGGGTCAAGATGTAGAAGAAATGGAACTCGAACTGATCGACTTCGGTGCCGAGGAGGTATTCCTGGACGACGAAACCGACCTAATCAATATTTATGGCGAATTCACGTCGTTCGGCAGCCTGCAAAGTTACTTTGAGGAAAACAACATCGAAATCGCTGAGGCCGACTTCGAGCGCATCCCCAAGGACACCCAAAAACTAGGCGAAGAAGAAACCGCCGAAATCGAGAAGCTCATCGAGCGGATTGAAGAAGATGAGGACGTGCAGCGGGTGTACCATACGATGGCGTAGTGGGGGAGGTTTGAGTAGTCCCTCTTCTCTCAAAGCTTCAAAACCTGCAAAGCCAATTCCCCGTCCGGGATGCCAACGTCAATCGTCAGAACCCCGTCGACCGCATTCAAATTGCCCAGTTTGGTATATTTGCCCGAAACGGTATCCAGGCTTCTCACGGTGTAGGTGCCGTTGTCGACGCCCATTTTCAGGGTGGATTTCGTGGTGCCCGTGGCCCGCAGGAAAATGGCGAAAGCGTTACTATTGTCGGATAGTGTGTAAGCAATCAGGCCGGGGGCACCAAGGTTACTTATATAGTTCGGATACAGTTTTTCCAGGTCGAAACTGTTCAGAAAATCAGCCAGTATTTTCAACTGCGTCCGCAGGGCCGCGCCCCCACCGCCGGGCGCATTGTAAGTACCTTGGCCGTCTTCATTTCCCACCGAAAAGGAATAGTCCAGGTTGTTGAACAGCCCGCCGCCACTGAGCATGAACTGCCAGGCCTGGCGACGGTACACCGTATCGCCGGAACCCGCAAATCCCGACTCGTCGAAACCTATCACCTTGTCGTAGTGGTAGTTCCACTGCACCGCCTCGGGCCATGCGTAGTGAAAATTGATGATCGAGATGTTGGGTTTTACTTCCGGGATGGAAGCCCGGTAGTTGGTGTAGTTCTGAGCGATGAGGTGCTTCTTGGGCAGTTTCTGCTCTGTCTGGGTAATTGCATTGGCCACGGCGTCCTGCCACGCCAGCGACGCTTCGTCGGCAAAATCCGCCTTTTGCTGCCACTCGTTTTTTATCAACTCTTCCTTGTTCATGATGTTGTAAACCGAAAAGGTGCGGTCCGACCAGGGTTCGTTCTGGATCTCGAAGAAAAAGTTGTCGAAATCATTCAGTTCGGTAGTCATTTTCTTTACAAACTTTTCCTGATAAGGCCAGAGGCCGTTGTTGTCCAGCGTCTGCGCTTTCCGGTAAGGAAGACTGTCGGTCAGGTTGATGTTGTTAGCAGGATTCTGCGGTGAAATACCCCAGGTTTTTTCGTTATAAAAGGAGCCGAATAGGGCGATTTCGACAATGATGTTACGCTTTCGGGCTTCGGTCAGAAAGTCTTTTAGCCGTGTGTAGTAGGCATCATTCGACTTCGAAAGATCAAATTTTGAGGGGTCCGCCTGGGCCTCCGGCCACGGGCCGATGTACCGCTCTCTCGGGGGCGCCAGGTTGTTCTTCTCGATGTTAAAGTCGCCCGCATTCTCATACATGGTACCCGAGAAAATGCGGGTGTAGTTCATGCCTGCGTCGGCCAGAGTCTGAAGGTACTTTTTGTAGTCGACATCGAGATTGACCACCGAGCCATAGACCTCGGCTGAGGTAATGAGGGCAGTAGTTTTGCCCTGATACGTAAAATAGTGCGGGTTTTTGGGGTGTAGGGCTATAGGCGTAGTTTGGGCTTGCACGGCCCGAACAATGAGCAAGGTGCAGATTGCTGCCAGAAAAAACTTAATCTTCTTCATAATGGCTGGGTTAAAATTTGTCTGCTAACGCTTCACGATCTGTAAGGCCAACTCCCCTTCCGGTATGTCGACACCAATCGTCAATACACCGCCCACCGCTTTCAGCTCGCCCAGTTTGGTGTATCTGCCTGAAACCGGATTTAGACTTCTTACGGTGTAGGTGCCGTTGTCGACGCTCATTTTCAGGGTGGATTTCGTAGTGCCTACCATTGCCCGCAGAAAAATGGCGAAGGTATTGTTTTGGTCAGATAAGGTGTAGGCGATAAGGCCGGGTGCGCCAAGGGTGCTTCCGTAATTGGGATGCAGTTTTTCCAGACTAAAATTTCCCAGGAAGTCGGCCAGCGTTTTTAATTGAGCCCGCAGGGCCGTACTGCCGCCGCCCAGCGCTTCGTAGGTGCCTTTGCCATCCTCGTTGCCCACCGAAAAGGAATAGTCCAGGTTGTTGAACAGCCCGCCGCCGCTGAGCATGAACTGCCAGGCCTGGCGACGGTACACCGTATCGCCGGAACCCGCAAATCCCGACTCGTCGAAACCTATCACCTTGTCGTAGTGGTAGTTCCACTGCACCGCCTCGGGCCATGCGTAGTGAAAATTGATGATCGAGATGTTGGGTTTTACTTCCGGGATGGAAGCCCGGTAGTTGGTGTAGTTCTGAGCGATGAGGTGCTTCTTGGGCAGTTTCTGCTCTGTCTGGGTAATTGCATTGGCCACGGCGTCCTGCCACGCCAGCGACGCTTCGTCGGCAAAATCCGCCTTTTGCTGCCACTCGTTTTTTATCAACTCTTCCTTGTTCATGATGTTGTAAACCGAAAAGGTGCGGTCCGACCAGGGTTCGTTCTGGATCTCGAAGAAAAAGTTGTCGAAATCATTCAGTTCGGTGGCCATTTTCTTCACAAATTTTTCCTGATAAGGCCAGAGGCCGCCGTTGTCCAGCGTCTGCGCTTTTCGGTAAGGAAGACTGTCGGTGAGGTTGACGTTGTTAGCGGGGTTTTGCGGCGAGATTCCCCAGGTTTTGTCATTGTATATTGAAGAGAAAAGCGTGACCTCTACGATGATGCCATGCTTTTTGGCCTCGGACAGGAAATCTTTCAACCGCGCAAAGTACCTCCCGTTCCACTTGGTCAGATCAAACTTCGCCTTGTCCCCATCAGCTTCCGGCCACGGGCCGATGTAGCGCTCCCGCTTTGGGGCTAAGTTGTTTTTATCGATATTGAAATCTCCCGCAATTTCGTAGTAAGTACCCGTGAAGATGCGGGTGTAGTTCATGCCTTCGTCGGCCAGGGTTTGCAGGTATTTTTTGTAGTCAAAGTCGAGATTGAGTACCGCGCCGTAGTGTTCACCGGAAGTAATGAGGGCGGTGGTTTTGCCCTGGTAGGTGAAGTAGTGCGGGTTTTGGGGGTGGAGGGCGATGGGGGTAGTCTGGGCTTGCGCTGTGTTGACGGCGAGTGCAGTGCACAAGATAAAAAATCGAAAATTCAGGATCTTCATTTCAAATGGTTCGAGGAGTAGATTTGTTAAAAAGGGAGCGAATCTTCCCTCAGATAGAAAGCGGAGTCGGTCAAATTCTCTACTCGAAACCGAACGATCTCACTTTGCAAAGCGTTACCAGAACCAGTACCTTTGCCGCCCTTTTAAAATTCCATGAGCCTGATTTGGAACTGATTACGGCCAATGACTTCTCAATAAACCTATGAATGCTGCGTTGTTGACGAAAACGTAGTCTCTTTGAAAACTCAGACACCTGATGAAAAAACTGTCTTTCTTTCTGGTAGTGTTATCCGCTACCGCCTTTCTTTCCAGTTGCCGCGAGACGACCACGCCCGACGTTTATAACAAAGCCGCCTCCGACCCCAAGCTGTACAACGACCTGGGCGTTCACCTGACCAACGTCATCATTCACGACATCTTCAAGCCGCCCGTGGCGAGCCGGATTTATGCCTACGCCAATCTGGCGGGCTACGAGGCACTGGTGCCGGGCCATCCCGAATACAAATCCCTGGGCGGGCAACTGAACGGCTTCGAGACGATGCAACAGCCAAACAAGGACGAAGAATATTGCTACCCCCTGGCGAGTGCCAAGGCTTTTGCGGCGGTGGGCCGGAAACTCACGTTTTCGGAAAATATGTGGGACGACTACGAGAAAGAGTTCTTCCAGAAATACAAAGATATGGGCATTCCCGACGACGTCCTCGACCGCTCGATGACTTACGGGGAGGCGGTCGCTAAGCACGTGATCGACTACGCCGGTGGCGATAACTACAAGCAGATCAGGGGTTTCCGTTACACCGTAACCAACGAGCCCGGTACCTGGGTGCCCACGCCACCCGCCTACGCCGACGCCTGCGAGCCGATGTGGAACACGGTGCGGACGTTCACGATGGATTCGGTGAAGCAGTTTACCTGTCCGCTGCCCGCTAAGTACGACCTCGGCAAAAACAGTGAATTCATGAAGCTGACCCGCGAGGTGTACGACATTGGCAAAAATATGACTGAAGATCAGCGCACGACGGCTTACTTTTGGGACGACAATGCCTTCGTGACCAATGTAGTAGGCCACGTGATGTTTGCCAATAAAAAAATGACCCCGCCGGGCCACTGGCTGGCGATCACCCGCACCGTGACGACGGATAAAAAGTTGGATTTGATGAAAACGGCGGAAACCTACACGCTGGCCTCACTCGCCATGTTCGACGCCTTCGTGTCGTGCTGGGACGAGAAGTACAGCAGCGTCCGCATCCGGCCCGAGACGGTTATCAACAACGGTTGGGATCCCGCCTGGCGGCCCTATTTGGAGACACCACCCTTCCCCGAATACGTAAGCGGACACAGTTCGGTATCGGCGGCTTGTGGCACCATCCTCACCAAACTACTGGGTGATAATGTGGCTTTTACCGATACGACCGAGAAGAAATACGGCCACGGCGTGAAATCCTTTAAGTCGTTCGAGGATGCCTACTGGGACGCTTCGTACAGCCGGATGTACGGCGGCATTCACTACCGCGACGGCGTGGAAGAGGGCACGCATCTGGGTGAAAAGGTGGGTGAGCATATTTGGAAAAAACTCGATACGCGCAAGCAGGGTAAAGACGCGGTGGCGGCGCGTTAGATACCTTTGCTCAAAATACCCACGCGCTCTGACCGTTCATTCTGAAAAGCTTCTAAAGAATACCCCGCGCAGGGAAACTCAACTGGAAATGGATTACGTGTTGAAGAGAGGAAAGTGGGCTGGCCGGCTGGCTGTGCTTGGTCTGTTAATCTTTACGGCCTGCGACCGCACGCAGCACAGCAAGGTCAGGCAGGCTAACGACTGGTACACCGAATGCGTGGGCGAACCGCTGACCACCGAGCAGGAAATCAAAATCCGGCAGCAGATCGACGCGGAGAAAAAAGTAGCTGCAATCGAGGAGATTTTTCGTAAAAAAAGACTGGGAGGCTTCAACGGCAACGTCCTTATCGCGCAAAAGGGCGTGGTGCTTTACAAAGAATCCTTCGGCTACGCTCACCTTAAAGAAAAAGATACGCTACGGGCCGATCACGCCTTTCAATTGGCCTCGCTTTCCAAGCCCTTCACCGCTGTGGCCGTTCTGAAACTGTACGAGGCCAACAAACTCAGTCTGGAAGATTCTATCCAGCAATTCTTCCCTGATTTTCCCTACCACGGCATCACGATCCAAAACCTCCTCAGCCACCGCAGCGGGCTGCCCAACTACACCTACGCCTTTATGGACAGCGTACGGCGCGGAAAAAAATATCCGGCCAATTTGACGATGATGCAGTGGTTTGCCAATGTGAAGCCCACGCCCAAACGCTACGGCTACCCTAACCGCTCGTTCAATTATAGCAACACCAATTACCTGGTGCTGGCGGCCATTGTGGAAAAGGTTTCTGGCGTATCATTCGAGGCATATCTGCGCAAGCACATTCTCGATCCATTAGGCATGAAGCACACCTTTCTGGTATCGAACGCGGCGGATTCTACGGCTTCCTACCGCACGGTGGGCCACCAAAAAGGGCAGGTCATACCAAAGGATTATTACGACGAAGTGTACGGCGATAAAGGCTTGTGCTCTACTACCGAAGATCTTTACCGTTTTTATAAGGGGCTGATGGCCGATTGCCTATTAAGCAAGAGAACCCTGCGCGAAGCGCTTTCGCCGCGCAGCTTTGAGCGGGCTGGCGTTAAAAACTACGGTTACGGCTTCCGACTGCACCTCGACGAGCAGGAAAAGGCCAAGTACATTTACCACGGCGGCTGGTGGAAAGGCTACAATACCATGCTGTGGATGTGCCCGGCGGATGGGTTCGTGATTATTGTCCTGAGCAACTCCTACAACCGCTCTGTCTACCAAGTCAAGGAACTCATCGACATCCTGCACGGGCAGGTACAGGCCGACGACGTAGAGAAAGACCTGTGAGCCGGGTTTGAATTCGGGCCCGAATTGAGGATATTTGCCCGGCCAAACTACCCGACGCCCCTCATGCCCGCTACCGACCTGCCGATTTTTGCCTTGCTGCTCCTGGCCCTGCCCTTGCTGGCAGCCGTCGGACTGGCATTGGCAGGAAGGCGCCCTTCGACCGCCAGGCGGCCCTGTACGCTCAGGGTGACAAAAGTTGAAAAGAAACAACTTAGCGACGCGGCAGGCTGGATCGCGGCGACCGTTACGCTGGCCGGATTGTTGCTGAGCGTCGGCCTTTTCTCCCCAAACGAAGTCCAGCTTTTTCACCACGACTGGGTCAATCTCGGTACCTACAAGCTTCGGCTCTCGCTGCGGCTCGACTACCCGGGCGGACTTATGTTGCTACTGGTGCATTTTGTGGCGCTGCTGGTGCAGATTTACTCCATCGCTTATATGCGAACCGACGCCAACCGAGTTCGCTATTTTGCTTTTATTCAACTATTTATATTCTCGATGCTCGGTATTGTCCTGTCGGGAAGCCTGGTGATGATGTACATCTTCTGGGAGTTGGTTGGGCTATCGTCCTATTTGCTGATCGGCTTTTGGCATCACAAACCCCGCGCCGTCTGGGCCGCAAAAAAGGCTTTCGTCCTCAACCGCATCGGCGACGCCGCTTTCCTGGCGGGCATTTTGCTGCTTCTCCACTACGCCGGAAGTACTGACTTTTCGATCCTTCCAGCCGACCTTTCCTCCTTTCCTCCCTCCTCCTTTTCTCCTCTCCTTACAAGCATCGGCCTTCTCCTCTTTGGCGGATGTATCGGTAAGTCGGCGCAGTTTCCGCTTTCGGCCTGGCTGCCGGACGCCATGGAAGGCCCGACGCCCGTTTCGGCGCTGATTCACGCCGCCACGATGGTGGCGGCTGGCATCTTTTTGCTGGCCCGGATCGCGTTCCTGCTTACGCCCACAGCGCAGCTCGTGATTGCCATCGTCGGCACCATCACCATGCTGCACGGTGCCTGGAAAGCCATGTACGAATGGGACATCAAGCGGGTGCTGGCGTATTCGACCATGTCGCAACTGGGACTGATGGTGCTGGCCGTCGGGGTGGGGAGTTGGCAGGTTGCCATGTTTCATCTCTTTACCCACGCTTTTTTCAAAGCCGGACTGTTTCTGTCGGCGGGTTCGGTCATTCACGCGCTGCATCCCACCGAGGCCGACACCCGCTTCGATCCGCAGGACATGCGCAATATGGGCGGTCTGCGCGCAGCGATGCCGCGCACCTTCATTTGCTATGTGGTTTGCGCAGCGGCTTTGGCGGGCATACCGCTGTTTTCCGGCTTTTTGTCCAAGGACGCCATTTTCGTCATGGCCTTTGCCCGCGCGGCCGAGGCGGGAGCTTTCTGGTATGTTTTCCCCATCGTGGCGGTGCTGGCTGCCGGACTCACCGCCTTTTACATGGTGCGGCAAGTGTGGTTAATTTTTATGGGCAAAGCGCGCTTTGCCAAAGTACCTGGTATCCATCCCCACGAGTCGCCCGCCCTGATGTGGCTACCGATGGCTGTACTGGCTGCCGGGTCGCTGTTTTTCTGGTTTTCGTTCAATCCGCTGGAAGGTTTCTCGGGTTGGTTTTTGGCGGGCATCGACTACGCCCCCGAAGTCCACATCACCTGGGTGCCGCTGCTGTCGGTGATTGTCACGGGCGTATTTCTGGGTTTGGTATTCCGGCGGGCCCGGCAGTACGGCGGCTTTTTTCGACCTTCCCGACTGGAAAGAATCTCTGACCGCAATAGCCCCTGGCGCATTCCGCTGCGTCGCATCAATCCTTACGCCGACCGCAAGGAAGTCACACAACACCGAACTTTCTTCCTGATATTATTTCAAATAATCGCCAATTTCTGCGCAAAAGTAGAAAGTAGAATCATTGATTCTGCGGTGAATATCGTCGCAAAGTCCACTGTGGTACTGGCGCATGTCGTCAGTTGGACGGATCGCTACGTGGCAGATGGCGGTGTGAAGGTGGTCACCGGAACAGCCAAGGGCGCGGGGCAGGTCGTGCGGCTTTTTCAGAATGGGAAAATCCAGTCTTATTTTCTGGTCACCTTTGTCAGTGTGCTTTTGCTGCTCTTGTGGTTTGTTCTGGTCAATGGATAGGCGGTCAACGGTCAACGGTCAAAAAATAAAGGTTAACTTTTTGGAATGAGCGAATACCTACTCAGTTTACTGATATTTCTTCCACTAGCGGGCGCTTTGCTGGCTTTGTTTTGGCCCGAGCGGCGCGGTGGAGATTTGCGGGTGCTGGCGGTGGCGGTCTGTGCGCTGGAAGTACTTCTGAGTCTCTTCTTGTATTTCGGTTTCGACAAAACCTCCGGCGGCTACCAGTTTCGCGAAACGGTGGATTGGATTACGCTTTCGTTGGGCAGTTTAGGGACGGTGTCGGTGGATTACGCCCTGGCGGTGGATGGCATCAGTCTGCCGCTGGTGTTGCTGGCGACGGTGGTGATGCTGGTGGGAGCGGTGAGTTCCTGGAATATTACCGAGCGACGAAAGGCGTATTTTTCGCTCTATCTATTACTGAGCGGTACGGTAATCGGCTGTTTTTTGGCGCAGGATTTTTTCTTGTTTTACCTCTTTTTCGAGTTCATGCTGCTGCCGATGTACTTCCTCATCGGGCTGTGGGGCGGGCCGAGGCGCGAGTACGCCGCTATCAAGTTCTTCGTCTATACTTTCCTGGGTTCGCTGCTGATTCTGATCGTAATGATCGGGCTGTACCTCTCGGCCATCGACCCCGTCGAAACAGCACGCGCGGTGGGTCTGCTGGGAGCGGGCGACGCGCCGAGCGCGGACCTCGTGCTACAAATCCAGCAGGCCCTGGCGCGGGGCTTCATCGAGCCGCAGCAATTGGTGCACACCTTCCGCTTCGAGTACCTGGCTAACACCGCCAACTACCTGCCCGACGCCTGGCTCAATCCCGAATCCGGCATTTTTCTGGGCGAGACACCCGTCAGAATTTGGGCCTTCTGGCTCCTGTTCGCGGGCTTTGCCGTAAAGCTGCCCGTGGTTCCTGTCCACACCTGGCTGCCCGACGCTCACGTGGAAGCGCCGACGGCCATTTCGGTGGTGCTGGCGGGGATTTTGTTAAAAATCGGTGGCTACGGTTTTATCCGCATTGTAGATGGCTTCTTTCCGCAGGAGGCTTTGTTCAGCTCAGTACCATTGGCAGTATTAGCAATGGTTTCCATCGTGTATGGCGGCTTTAACGCCCTGGCACAAAGCGATCTTAAAAAAATGATCGCCTATTCATCGGTGTCGCACATGGGTTTCGTACTTCTGGGCATCGCGGCCTTCACGGCCGAAGGGCTCAACGGGGCCGTGTACCAAATGGTCAGCCACGGGGTGCTTTCGGCCATGCTTTTCCTGCTGGCGGGTGTCCTCTCCGACCGCACCCACGACCGACAAATCGAACACTACCGTGGCCTCATCGGCCCGATGCCGCGCTACACGGTACTGACGGGCGTGGCATTTTTCGCCTCGCTCGGTTTGCCGGGTTTCTCGGGCTTCGTAGGCGAACTATTCACACTGATGGGAGCCTTCCGCGCCGAGCAGATTCCGGTCTGGATTCCGGCGCTCTCGACGCTGGGTATCGTGCTGGCGGCGGCCTATTTCCTCTGGACGTTGCAGCGGATGTTTTTTGGCGGCTTTTGGTACCGGAATGAAGCGAGCGCTGTGGCTTTAAACGATCTCGATAGGCGCGAGATTGGGCTGCTGGTGGTGCTGGCAGTACTTACGCTGCTGCTGGGGCTGTTTCCGAATTTACTCTTCTCGCTGAGCGGGCCTGCGGTTGAGGGATGGTTTGAGGGCTTGGGGTAAAGGGACTTACTTAATTCTTTACTCAGCTTTCATAAGTGCCGATTATTCCTTATCATCGCAATCACTCAAAAAAGGCGTGAATGGAGACTAAAATATTCAATCGAAATAAAAGCCTACCTCCCTTATTTGCCGACACCATGCGCAAAGGGGAAATCTTGGATATCGATCCTGATATGACTAATCCTCAGTTATATTACCAACACGAGAACGGGCAGTTGTGGAAAGGGGATTCGATCGCGTGGCTAACCTCGCTTCCGGCGGAATCGGTGGATATGGTTTTCGCCGACCCTCCTTACAACATTAAGAAAGCGGACTGGGATACTTTTGAAAGCCAACAGGCCTACGTGAAATGGTCGCTCCAATGGATCGAGCAAGCTGCTCGTGTTCTCAAACCTAGCGGAACACTTTACATTTGCGGTTTTTCAGAGATCTTAGCCGACCTCAAACTGCCTTCCATGCAGCACTTTAAGGGGTGTCGTTGGATTATTTGGCACTATAAAAATAAGGCAAACCTGGGCAAAGATTGGGGTCGCAGCCACGAGAGCATTTTGCATTTACGAAAGGCTAAAAAATTTACTTTCAATATCGATGAGATACGAATTCCGTACGGAGAGCACACTTTGAAGTATCCGGAACATCCCCAAGCCGAGACTAGCCAGTACGGAAAAGGGAAATCGAACGGACACGTATGGCATCCTCATCCGGGCGGAGCGAAGCCAAAAGACGTGATGGATATACCCGAGGATCTGATCGAAATCCCAACTACTTGTAACGGGATGCACGAAAAGACACCTCACAAAACCCAAAAGCCCGAGGAGCTTTTACGGAAAGTTATTTTTGCTTCGTCAAATCAGGGAGATACCATATTAGATCCGTTCCTTGGTTCGGGAACTACGGCCGTCTGCGCCGAACAATTGGGAAGAAAATGGTTGGGATGCGATTTGTCAGCAGAGTATTTGGGCTGGACAGTTGAACGCATGGACTTAGTAGAGGAATGGGGCGTGGAAAAATGGAAAAAATACGATTTTGAAAATCAGAAACGAAGAGCGTCCATCCGATGACAATTAAGCAACTCTCCGCTCGTGCGATTGACAAAACACGCTTCACTGATCTGCAGGGCTTCATTGAATTTTGTCAAGCGTATTTAGATTTCGTAGCCACCGATGGTAGTTTACAGGCAGTCATCGTTTCTCAGAACGAGAACAATTACCGTTTCTGGCAGTATAGCAAACAGGGAAATTTTCAGATTACTCGTCCGATCAACTCTGAGCTGATGTTTCAGGCCGGAGAATTCGATGCAGTCAGGAAAACGTTTACTGAAACACTGCAAAACCTCCGGGAGATTGAAACTGATGCGGCTTTACGTACCAATTTGAATAACACCATTTACACTATTCAACAAAGTATCGGTGCTACTCTGGACTCTTTGCCCGCCGGAGAAAGCAATAGAGCACGCAAAATTAACGGTACTCTTTTTGAGAATTTTATTAGACTGATTTTGGTAGAGATGGGCATCGACGCGAAAGCCGGAACGATCAGGGTGCCGATTATGCAGGATGGCGAGGAACAGTTCAAAATGAATTATCAGCATGATCTGATTATCTCTTACGAAGATGAGGTAAAAATCATTGGTAGTGTAAAAACTTCCAGTAAAGATCGAATCGACAAAGTATTCATCGACAAATTCCTGTACTCAAAACTCACGGAAAGCGAGTTGCCGCATATTGCCATCTTTCTGAATGATGTTCAGCGAAAAGGAAAAGCTCCAAAATTTGGTGTCAGCAGCACGTTCCTGCCGGGTCATTTCAAAGGGTACACCATCAAGCTAAACCCGTTGGATGGAGTGTACTATTGCGATATCCGTCCAAATATGAAGACAGAGCCAATCCTTAAAGATCATATCAAAACACTTGATCAACTTCTCTGTTCTGACATTTGGAGTTTCTTTGATCAGGAGATTGAAGTCAATCTTGATGTGAAGGAGAAAAAGTAAGACTGTGCCTCATGTCGTGCCCCCTGCACTCTCCCCGAAAAAAATAGAACATTCCCAACTTCCCCCGGTTTCCAAAATATTATTTCCCCCACCGACTGCGTCGCTTCGGGAAATTTTAAGGATATTCGACGCTTACAAACAGATTTGACCTTATGCTGAGCCGCGTTGCCAACTCGATTTACTGGATGAACCGCTACATGGAGCGGGTGGAAAATTACGCCCGTTTTGTGGGTGTCAACTTCAATATGGCCCTCGACCTGCCCCCCGACGTAGACGAGCAATGGGGGCCGCTGCTGACCGCTACGGCGGATAACTTTTTGTTTGAAGAGTACTTCGACAAGGCCACCCGTGAGGACGTTATCTACTTCATGACCTTCGACAAGCGCAATCCCAACTCGGTGGTGAGCTGCCTGTACGAGGCCCGCGAGAACGCGCGCACGATCCGCGAGAGTATTTCGAAGGAAATGTGGGAGAGCATCAACGAATTTTACCTCTTTATCCGCAGCACACCCACCGACAACTTCCGCAACCTCGACCTTATGCAGGATTTCTTCGCCGAAATCAAGCGCCGCTGTCAGCTTTTCCACGGCGTGGTGGACTCGACCATCACCCGCAACGAGGCCTGGCACTTCGGGCGGTTGGGGCGGCACCTGGAGCGGGCCGACAAGTCATCGCGCTTCCTGGATGTGAAGTACTTCACGCTGCTGCCCGACATTGGCGGCGTCGGTTCCACGCTCGACCTGATGATGTGGACTGCCGTGCTGAAATCGGTGAGCGCCTACAGCATGTACCGCCAAACCCACGCGGCCCTTACGCCGATGAACATTGTGTCGTTTTTGATTTTAGATAAATTATTTCCGCGCTCCATCGCCTATTGCGTTCGCCAGGCCGAGCTTTCGCTCTACGCCATTGCGGGCTCTACGCCCGAGCGGGGTTTCAGCAATCCGGCCGAGAAGGTGATTAGTAAGCTACGCTCCGAAATCGAATTCACTGACGCCGAGGATATTTTCAAAACGGGCCTGCACCAGTACCTGGACAATTTTCAGAGCCTGAACAACGAAGTCGATAGCGCCATTTTTGATCTCTATTTCGACGCGAAGCCTATCCAGTCTCAAACCATGGGTGTGATGGGCCAATACCAAAGCCAAAACGGTCATCAGTTTCAGGCGTTCCGGTTAAATTAATGTTGGAATGAGTGAATTAGTGAATGTCGGAATATTGCTTTCGCCAGCCTATAATATTCCGACATTCACAATTCATTCATTCACAATTAAATACTATGACCTACTGTCTAGGCATAAAAGTGGCTTCTGGCCTGGTGGCGATTGCCGATACGCGGCTCACTTCGGGGAGCGAGGTTTCGACAAACAAGAAAATCTCGGTGCACCAGTTCGAGAATCACTCGCTGTTTATCATGACATCGGGGCTGCGCTCGGTGCGGGATAAGGCCATTACCTACTTTAAGGAAGTACTGGAAGAGCAGGATCATAGTTTCAACAAGCTATACAAAGCGGTCAATGCTTTCGGAGCGCAGGTGCGGCGGGTGGCAAATGAGGACCAGGCGGCCCTAAGCCAAGCCGGACTGGCATTCAATTTGTTTTCTATCGTAGGCGGGCAATTGGAAGACGACGACGAACACAAGCTTTTCTTGCTTTATCCCGAGGGCAACTGGGTGGAAGTCGGGCAAGGGTCGCCGTTTTTTATCATTGGAAATTCCGGACACGGCAAGCCTCTGCTTTACCGGAGCTTACACTATGACTCTACCTTGCAGGATGCGTTGAAAATCGGATTCTTGTCCTTCGATTCTACGCGGGTGAGTTCCAACGACGTGGACTATCCGATCGACGTCATCATGTATGAGAAGGACGCCTTCCGCATGGTGGAACATCGTTTCGAGAAAGACGACCTTGACTTCGTTGCCAAGCAGTGGAGCGTTTTGTTGCAGAATTCCGTTCAAAAACTCCCTACCGAGTGGATGGAGCCGATTTTATCCAAATCATTTGAAACCTCATGAATTTACGGGTCAAGCATTCCCTGCGTTACACCTACGACCAGCCCGTGACGCTCGGGCCGCACGTGCTGTACCTGTATCCAAAAACCTATCCCCACCAGCAAATTCTGCACTATAATCTTCGCATTGATCCGCTGCCTTCCAAGGTCGTGCGCAATGTGGACGAAGAAGGCAACGTGCAGCAGGTGGCGTACTTTGCCTTCAACACGAGTCATCTTACGGTAGAGACCGAGATGACACTCCGTTCGGATTCGTTCAACGTTTTTGATTTTGTCCTCTTTCCATTTGAAGCCCAGAATATTCCCTTCCGCTATCCCGAGCGGGCGCAAAAGTACCTGGCACCCTACCTGAGTCGGCAAGAAATCACGCCCTACGTCGAGCAGTTTGCCCGGCAAATCGCCACCCAGGCCAACTGGGCGACCGTGCCTTTCCTGACAATATTGAGCCAGCATATTCACGACAATTTTTTCTATCAACACCGGGCCGAAGGGCGGGCCTTTCCACCCGAATCTACCCTGCGGGGCCAAAGCGGTACCTGCCGCGACTATGCGAGTCTGTTCATCGCCGCCTGCCGAAGCCTGGGCATTGCGGCGCGTTTCGTGAGCGGGTACCTCTACGGGAATCCCGCCCAGGCTCATGAGTTACACGCCTGGGTGGAGGTTTACCTGCCCGGCGCGGGATGGCGCGGCTTCGATCCCACCGAGGGAAGGGCGATGATCAATAACCACGTTTGCCTGGGCGCGTCCGCCGATGTCGACCAGTTGGCACCCGTAATGGGCACTTTCCAAGGAGCCGCGACCTCGTCGCTTACCGCTTACGTAGAAATCGAAGAAGTTACGGGCTAAATCGACATGATTGGCGATAGAAATAGCTACTTTTGTTGTCCCACCAAGTAAGAAAAATAAGTGACGCTCATCAAATCAATATCAGGAATCAGAGGAACCATCGGCGGAGAAATCGGTGAAGCCCTGACCCCTGTCGACGTTGTAAAATTCGCCGCCGCCTACGCCACCTGGCTGCGGCGGACGACTCCCAAAACGAATACGGTCGTGATTGGCCGCGATGCCCGCCTGTCGGGCGGCATGGTCAACCGCCTCGTGGTCGCCACGCTGCAAGGTGTGGGCTGGGATGTAATCGACCTGGGGCTTTCGACTACACCGACCGTCGAAATCGCGGTAACCGCTGAGCAGGCCGCCGGCGGAATTATCCTCACGGCCAGCCATAATCCGATGCAGTGGAATGCGCTGAAGCTTTTGAACCATGAGGGGGAGTTCATTTCTGCCGAAGATGGTGCCAAACTCCTGCAACTGGCTGAGGACGAGGACTTCGATTTTGTGGAAGTGAAAAAGCTGGGCAGCTACCGGACTGACGAGAAGTATTTGGCCAAGCACATCAACCTGATCCTGGATCTGGATTTGGTCGATCGGGAAGCCATTGCGGCGGCTAATTTCCGCATTGCGGTGGATGCCGTGAACTCCACGGGGGGCATCGCGGTACCGATGCTGCTGGAAGCGTTGGGCGTCAACTCGGAGAATATTCTACGCCTCAACTGTGACCCGTCGGGTAACTTCGCCCACAACCCCGAGCCGCTGCCCGAGCACCTGCGCGAGATCCGACAGGAAATGAAGAACGGTTCCTATAACCTGGGTATTGTGGTCGATCCCGATGTGGATCGCTTGGCCCTGATTTCGGAAGATGGTTCGCCTTTCGGCGAAGAGTACACGCTGGTGGCTGTGGCCGATTATGTATTGAAAAACAAAGTAGGCAATACTGTTTCCAACCTCTCGTCTACCGTCGCCCTGCGCGATGTGACCGAGAAAGCGGGCGGCAAATACTTCGCCTCCGCCGTGGGGGAAGTCAACGTGGTCGAGATGATGAAGGCCAACGACGCCGTCATCGGTGGTGAGGGCAACGGTGGCATCATTTATCCCGAGCTCCACTACGGCCGCGACGCGCTGGTGGGTATTGCGCTGTTCCTAACCCATTTGGCCAAGTTTGGTAAGTCGGCCTCCTTCCTGCGCGGCACGTATCCGAAATACAATATATCCAAGAATAAAATCGAACTCACGCCCGAAACGGATGTGGACGCCATTCTGGAACGCATCAAGGCGCGTTACCACAAGCAGCCGATCAACACCATCGACGGCGTGCGCATCGAGTTCGACCGGGAGTGGGTTCACCTGCGCAAGTCCAACACCGAACCCATCATCCGCATTTATTCCGAATCCGAAACACTGGCGACAGCGGATAATCTGGCCAACAAGATTATTTCGGATATTAAAGAGGCGATGTCAGAAAGGGTTTAGTTTTTGAGGCGCAGAGGGAAGCGATTAGCTGAGACAGAGGTTCCAACCTTGCTCTTTCTCATGAATTTTACTAAAAATTTATGACCATGAAGAAGTACTCGGCGATTTTAGCTTTTAGTTCTGCTGACTTTGGTTTTCTCTTGTAAAAAAGAGGAATTGAGTTCCTGTGTGGATTGTGGGAAGAGATTGGAAGAAATCGATAGTCGTGTAGGGTTCGTTTTTTATGACCAAACCAATGACCGCTATTTCATCGATTTCTTTTCTCCGGGGTTTGATGATACTCATACCGTAAATTACGTGTGTAATCTCCCTGAAAACTTTAAGCGAACGCCAGCGCAGGTTAGGGTGAGCGGCACCCGCTTCGAAACCTCTGCCCATCAAGACGATGCAGCTTATTCCAAGGCAAAAACCTACTGTCTGAAACCAACCTCGATCGAACGTCCTTGACACAATTTTCATAAAACTGATAATCGTAGTTGTCGAACAGCAGTTCAACGATTCAACGATTACACAATTAAACAACTTTTGAAAGTCTTTTTCGATAACGCCGCCACGACCCGCCTGGACCCCGAAGTCCTGGATGCGATGATGCCTTTTTTGACCGAGCAATTCGGGAATCCCTCTTCCATTCACGCGCATGGGCGGTCGGTGCGGTCGGCCATCGAGCGGGCGCGGAAGACGGTCGCCGAGCTGCTAAACGCGGCTCCGGCCGAGATTTTCTTTACTTCCGGTGGCACCGAGGCGGACAATACGGCGATCCGCAGCAGCATCGAAACCTTGGGGTTGACCTATGCCATTACCTCGCCCGTGGAGCATCACGCGGTGCTGCACACGTTGCAACATCTGGATAAACACGGGAAAATCGAACTGAGCATGGTGCGGCTGGATGAGAAAGGCAGCGTGGATTTGGCGCATTTGGAAGAGCTGTTGCGCACGAAGCCGCGCTCGCTGGTGTCGCTGATGCACGGCAATAACGAAATTGGGAATTTACTCGATTTACAGGCTGTCGGTGCGCTTTGCGCCGAACACGACGCCATCCTGCACAGCGACACCGTGCAGACGATGGGTCACTACCCCCACGATTTACAGGAACTGACAGCGCACTTCATCGTCGGCGCGGCGCACAAGTTTCACGGGCCGAAGGGCGTGGGATTTTTATACGTGCGGCCCGGTACCAAGATCGACCCCTTCTTATTCGGTGGGGCGCAAGAGCGCAATATGCGTGGCGGCACCGAGAACGTGTACGGCATTGTAGGCCTGGCCAAAGCTTTGGAAATCGCTTACCGCGATATGGACAGCCACCGTCGGCACATTGAGGAATTAAAAAAATACCTTATCGCGCAACTTCGCGCTAATATCGAGGGCGTGATCTTCAACGGTGCCTCGGCGGATTTTGAGAATAGCCTCTACACGGTGTTGAGCGTGGGCCTACCGCCTTCGGAGCTGAACGACATGCTGCTGTTCAATCTCGACATTGCCGGAATTTCCGCGTCGGGTGGCAGTGCTTGTTCGAGCGGCTCCAACGTCGGCTCGCACGTGCTGGGGGCATTGGACGTGAATCCTGAGCGAGGGAATGTCCGGTTTTCCTTTGGGAAATACAATACCAAGGCGGAAGTGGATTACGCCGTTTCCACCTTAGTGGGGCTGTACGAAAAAGAGGGAGTTTTAAAATAAAACTTACTTCACACCGTGCCAGCGTTTCGCAATGCGGAGGGTGTAGTCTACAAATTCGACCATACCTTTGGTATAAACCTCGTTGCCCACGGGTGTTCCGTCCTCATTCAAATTTTTGCCCGTATCGTGCGACTCAATAAAAAGCGGCGAAACCATCGCCTCCTGCTGGTTGAAGCCGATCAACTTATTGATAATCATGCTCAGCTCGATACAAGGCTGACGTCCGCCTCGCCCTGACGATACGCCTGCCAGCGCAAATACTTTATTGTTAAAAAGGTGCAGATACGGCTTCTTGCCCAACATATGCAGCGCGTTGATTAATTGTCCGCTCGTGATCCAGTTGTACTCCGGCGCGGCCATCACGACCAGGTCCGCCTCGCCCCAAATTTTGATAAGCCCGGCCTGGAATTCCGTCAGATTATCTTCGTCCAGGCTGCCTTGGCCCACCATCGGAATGTCGATCTCCCGAAAATCATAGACGGAAGTGTCGCTTTCATGGGCGGCAATCAATGACTTGAGGTAGTTGGCAACTTTAAGAGAATTGCTGCCCTGACGGGGGGATGTGGAAATAATGGCTACTTTCATAGGGAAGTTGTTAACGGGGCAGCCCGCGCTGTTGTTTAGATGTTTATAGTTTAGTTGGTTAGAGTTTAGTCGTTTAGACGGGGAACTACATTGAAGACGAGCCACTTGTGCCTTTGTGTCGTAGCGACGAACGCCTCGGGGTCGGTACGCCGCAGCGGCCCGCGCTTTGTGCCTTTGGAACTTTATCCCTCTTTACCCTTCCTTCACCAAATCGACCAAAGTTTCGACCCAGATGTCGCTGTCGTTGAGGCTTTCTACCAGTTGCCAGTGCTCGCCGCCGTTTTCCTCGAATAATTCTTTGTATTCATCGCCGATTTCAATGGTCGTCTCCAGGCAGTCAGCTACGAAGGAAGGGGAAAATGCCAGGACACTTTTGATGCCGCGCCCGGTCAATTCCTTAATCATATCGTCGGTATAGGGCTTGATCCAAGGCGTTTTACCCAGGCGCGACTGGAAGGCCGTCGTGTAGGTGCCATCTTCCAGACCCAGTTCCTTGACCAAGAGGCGTGTCGTCTCGAAACACTGAGCGCGGTAGCAGAATTGGTTGTGGCGGTTGGCGGTGTTGCAACACGTTCCCAGTTGGCATTGCTTTCCGGTATAGTCGCCTTTCAGGATTTGCCGCTCTGGTAGTCCGTGGTAGCTAAACAGAACATGATCGTAGTCACGCTCGGCCAGATGCTTCTTTCCCGCGTTCACGAAGCCTTCGATAAATTTGGGATGATCCAAAAAGCGGTTGACAAAACGAATTTCGGGAAGGACTTGCCAGCCGCTAAATACCCGCATCACTTCCTCATAAACTGATCCAGTAGAAGCCGAAGCGTACTGCGGAAAGAACGGGATGACGGTAATTTTAGAAAGTCCCAGTTGCTGCAATTCAGCCATGGCTCCTTCGATGCTGGGACTTTGGTAGCGCATGGCGAGTTTTACCACGTAATCTTTTCCCAAAGCTTCTTGCAACATTCCCTCCACCGCTATTCCGTACGTTTTCAACGGCGATCCCGCTTCCGTCCACAGTTCTTTATAAACCTTGGAGGATTTGGGCGCGCGAAACGGTGCGATGATCAAATTGATCAACATCCAGCGCGAGGTGTACGAAATATCGATTACCCGGCCATCCATCAGAAACTCGCGCAGGTACTTGCGCACGTCGGGCGTGTTTGGACTGTCCGGCGTGCCGAGGTTGACAATCAGGACGCCCGTTTTGCCGATGGTTTTTTTGCTGGAGACCGTTGGAGCAGTTTGAGATTGGGTATTCATTTCAATTAACTGTTAGCTTTTAAGACTGGAAAATAGAATCTTGGGAATCCCGCTGAATACGGTTTCCTAAAATTCTATTTTCCCTCTGTGTAGTTGTTCTATCGGAAGAATCACCTCCCAGTGCTCACCCCAAACTAAATTGCCGCATTCGATTCTGAATTTCTTGAAATTTTCCGGCTCTTGGTACCGTCGAAAAGACTGGTGAGGCCTATGGGTCAGGAAGGGTTCAAAGTCTACGGTTTTCTCCGTATTGTCAGAAAATTCAATCCTCAATTTTAAGCCTGAAACGTAGTCGGCATTTACGACATTTATAGTTTTCATATCTTTTGGGTGATCTTTTTAGTTTCTGGATCTTTGCCTAAAACAAAATAGTTGCTCCATGAGTCGGCAATAAATATTGCCTGTGACTCGATCACCTTTTTGGCCTCTTTCAACTGTTTAGAGGGTAGTGGCTCAATCCCTCGCGCTCTTCTTGTTTCCATTGATTTCAGCTTGCCCGCCTCGAAAAATAATTCGATTATGCTCTGGTATTCTCCGTATTTGATGTGGACATGAATTGGCAAATGCTCGTTCGAGTAAAAGAAGAAAGTCAATCCGAAATATTCAATAATCTTTAGCATATCGGTGCTTCCCTTATTAGTGCGCTTTCATTTCTTGGAAAGATCTGAAACTTTGTCGCTTTGTTGCTCAGAAAGTCACTTTATCAAAAGATTCAAAAACCGATTTAGGCAGCTTGTCAAAAACCTGAATATCCGTCAATTGCCGCTGACCGCGGTCGCCGGAGAGCATTACTTTGCCATGAGACTGGTAGGATTTCCAGGGCATGGTGAAGTTGGGCTTCTCGTTTTCGGCTTTGGAAAAATAGGCCCACTGCGTCACCATTTTAGACTCGGGGCTGAGCCAAACGTGGTACTTGTTCTGGGGCGTATCGCCCACGTTTTCAAAAGTCATCTGTATCTTTTCGGCGGCGGCTCCGTCCTCGGTTTTATCTTCGCCCAGGTATTTGAGCGTCACGCCCGAGTCTTTGAGCTTATAGGGCATCACCAGCCAGTACGAATCATTGATCCAGGCGCTCTTGGCTTGTTTCACGTACTTGGCCACGGAGTCGGGCTGGGTGATTTCCTCCCCGTTTTTCATCACGCGGCCCTTGTCGTTGTTGACGTTTAGCAGCACCGTCTGGTCGTTTTTCAGGTTCTCTACCCGCGCGTCGCCCGTCCATTTGTCCCAGGTCAGGCGGCGGTTGCCGAAGAAATTCCAGGTGATGTAACGGGTGTTGTCCCAGTTTTTGCGACCGCCCATCGCGTCCATAGCGGCGTCGGCCAGGGCAATTGCTTTGGCGTCGGAACCCGCAGCGTTAAAGCCTTTGGCGGCGGGGTTGGCGGATTTCTGGGCGGTCGTAGAAGCAGTAAAGCCTCCCACGAAAAGGGCGATAAGTAAAAAGTATTTTTTCATCTTTAGGTATTTGGTTGTTAGGTTATAGCAATTAGGTTTTTGTATAACTGAAAAAAAGCGGGTTTTGTGCGAACAAGTATGCTATAGGCTATAAGCAATATGCTTTAGGCTATTACTTACACTGGCTAGCGCAAGGCCTACAGCTTAAAGCCTACAGCCCATAGCAGCGAAGCTACACCCCCAACAGCCGCCACACCCCCGAGACAAAGAAAAGTACCAGCCCCACGGGCGTCAGGACTTTCCAGCCGAGATACATGAGTTGATCCACGCGCAGACGCGGCAGCGTCCAGCGCACCCACATTTGCACCAGTACGCCCAGCAAAGCTTTGGACAAAAGCCAGAAGGCCCCCGACAAATAACCGAGCCAAGTACCTGGCTCACCGCTCGTCCAGTCGGCCAGGCGGAGGGGGCCGATGTTGGGAAAAGGCGTGTTCCAGCTTCCCAAAAAAAGCACCGCACCCAGCAGCGACACCAGCAGCATCATACCGTATTCCGACAGCATCAGCAGCGCGTAGCGCATCCCGGAGTACTCGGTATGAAAGCCGCCGACTAGTTCCGATTCGCCCTCGGGCAGGTCGAAGGGCGCGCGGTTGCACTCAGCCAGGGAGGCAATGAAAAAGATGACGTAAACGATCAACAAAAACGGATTCCTGACCACATTCCAAGAAAGAAAACCACCCACCCGCGTTACGTCTACACCCAGGTCTTTTAAGCCAAAGAGATAGGTGGGTTCCAAAGAATAAATACCCTGCTGAAAGCTGATTACTTGTAAGTCGAGTGTCTGCGTGAGCATCACCACGCATAGCACCGAAAGCCCGAGCGGCACTTCGTAGCTGACGATCTGCGCTACGGCGCGCATCGCGCCAAAAAGGGAGTACTTGTTATTTGAACCCCAGCCCGCCATCAGAATGCCGATCACGTCCACCGACAAAATCGTGAGCAAATAAAACACGCCCACCGCCGCGCCCGAGCCGCTTAGCCCCGGTGCCAGCGGCATGACCGCGTAAGCCGCAAACACCGCCGCAAAAATCACGAAGGGTGCACCCAGAAACAGCCATTTGTCGGCGGCCTTGGGGACGATATCCTCCTTCTGTAATAACTTCAAAAGGTCGGCAATCAGTTGCAGCAACCCCCATTTCCCCACCTCCATCGGCCCCATTCGATCTTGAATAAAAGCCGAAACCTTTCGCTCAAGATACACCCCCACCACCACGAAGCCGGGAACGATGAGCAGGAAGATGAGGAGGGTGGTTGGCATGGTGCTTTTTTAAGGCACAAAGGCACAAAGTTCCAAAGGCACAGAGTGGCTTGCGCAAGAATTCATTGAACGATTTTAGTATTGTACTCCAAAACTTTGTGCGGCGCGGGCCGCCCCGCTTTGTGCCTTTGCCCCTTCTAAAACTCCGCGCTCTTGGGAAACCTTGGAAAAGGAATGACGTCGCGGATGTTGTTCATGCCGGTGACGAACTGGACGAGGCGCTCGAAGCCAAGGCCGAAGCCGGCGTGGGGTGCGGTACCGAACTGGCGGGTTTCGAGGTACCACCAGAGCGCGTCGGGTTCGATGCCCATCTCGTGGATGCGCTCGAGCAGTACGTCGTAGTTTTCTTCGCGCTGACTGCCGCCGATGATTTCGCCGATGCCGGGGAACAGCACGTCCATGGCCCGCACGGTGGGGGCGGGCGCGGCGTCGGAGGCTTCGTCGACCTTCATGTAAAACGCCTTGATCGAGCGCGGGTAGTTGGTCAGGATTACGGGTTTCTTGAAATGTTTCTCGACCAGGTAGCGCTCGTGTTCGCTCTGCAGATCCACGCCCCATTCCACATGGTACTGAAATTTCTTCTTTTTGTGCGGCTTGGAATCTTCCAAAATCCTGATCGCCTCCGTGTAGGTGAGTCGCTCAAAAGGGTTGTCGATTACAAAGCGCAACTTTTCGCTTAGCGGCATGGCGCGGTCGGCTTCGGGCTTGCCTTTTTCTTCCTCGGCCTGGCGTTTTTCCAGGAAATCCAGGTCGTCGGCGCAGTTTTGCAGCGCGTACTGGATCACGTTCTTGACGAAATCCTCCGCCAGATCCATGTTGTCGTTCAAGTCGAAAAAAGCCATTTCCGGCTCGATCATCCAGAACTCCGCCAGGTGGCGGGTGGTGTTGGAGTTCTCGGCCCGGAAGGTCGGGCCGAAGGTATAAATCTTGGACAGAGCCAAGGCACCCAACTCGCCTTCCAGTTGGCCCGAAACCGTCAGGTTGGTTTCGCGGCCAAAGAAATCTTCCCTGTAGTCGATCTTTCCGGCTTCGTCGCGGGGCGGCTTTTCGGCGTTCAGCGTCGTGACGCGGAACATCTCGCCCGCGCCCTCGGCGTCGGAGGCGGTGATGATGGGCGTGTGGAGGTTGAAGAAGCCGTTGTCATTGTAGTACTTGTGCACGGCAAAAGCCAGCGCGTGACGCACCCGGAGAATGGCCGCAAAGGTGTTGGTGCGCGGCCGCAGGTGGGCAATTTCGCGCAGAAATTCCAGCGAGTGCTTCTTGGGTTGCAGCGGATACTCCTCCGGATCGGCGGCTCCATAAATGTGAACCTCTTGAATTTTAACCTCGATTGCCTGTCCCGAACCCTGTGACTCGACGAGCGTTCCGGTGACTTTCAGGCAGGCTCCCGTCGTGATAAGGCGCAGGACTGCTTCGGAAAACTGCCCCGGCTCGGCCACGGCCTGGATATTGTGCAGCGTGGAGCCGTCGTTGAGGGCGATGAAAACGGCGTTTTTGCTTTCGCGTTTGGTACGTACCCAAGCCTTGATTTCTACGGGCTGGCCGACCTCGGCGCTTTGCAGAATCGCTTTAATTTGTGTGGGACCCATTTGTCTAATGGATGATGAATAATGAACGCAAGAATGGCCGCATGGGCGACCGGGAGGCAAAAGTAAGCATTACCCACCCAAAATCTATGATACAACCCGACTAGCAGACGGAGTATACATCCGCAATAGAAAAGTTCTAAAAATCTGGTTGCATTCAACTTTCTGTAAATGAGAACTTTGTATAAAGTTTAGGGAGATTTAGTTACTTTTTTGCTTCTGAACTCGTAACTTGGCATCAATATTGATTGAGATGAATATGTTAATTGTTGAGGGGATGCCAGCGGCCGGATTGATAACTTGAAATTTACTATGACCAACCTATACTGAATTATGCAAAAACTTGTAATCACCCAGGGTTTTTTGCAGAAACTCTCCCCGCAGCAGATCCAATTTATCAAGCTGTTACAAATTCCGACCGCCGAGCTCGATGCGCGCGTCAAGGAGGAGATAGAGATCAATCCAGCCCTGGAAGAAGGTCAGGAGGAGGTAGTCAAAAGCGAGTACGAGGTCGACGAGATTGACGACGGCAACTACGAAGAAAGCGGTCAGGACGATCTCGATATCGACAGTTATCTTCAGCATGAGGAAATGGGCGGGTATAAGATGTACGGCGATGGCTCCTACAACAATGAGGATGATCGGGACTATCCTATGCCGACGCACCACACGCTGCACGACAGTCTGTTCCAGCAGTTCGGCTTCCTGCATCTCAGTGAGCAGGAGCGTTTTCTGGGCCTGCACCTGCTGGGCAGCATCGAGAACGACGGCTACCTGCGGCGACCGCTCAAGTCCATTGCCAACGACCTGGTGTTTTCGCAGGGCGTCTACACGACCGAATGTGAGCTGGAAGGCATCCTGAAAATGGTCCAGGCCCTCGAACCGGCGGGCATTGGCGCGCGCGACCTGCGGGAATGTCTGCTACTGCAGCTACGACGGCGGAGCCAGTCGGATGTGTGTATTCAACTGGCCCTTCAGGTCATCGAACACTATTTCGAAGAATTCTCCAAGAAGCATTACGAGAAAATCCAGCGACGGCTCAGTATCTCGAGTCAGGAAGCTTTCGATGTGCTCACCCTCATCACCAGGCTCAATCCCAAACCCGGTTCGGTGGAAGGCGACGACGATCGCTCGCATTACCTGACGCCCGATTTTATCCTTAACAACCACAATGGCAATCTGGAAGTGACCCTGAACGGCCGGAACGCGCCCGAATTGCGCATCAACCGGACGTTCTCCGACATGCTCGACACGTATCAAAAGAGCGATAAGACCAACAAAACCGTCCGCGAAACGGCCACTTTCGTGAAGCAGAAACTAGACTCGGCCAAGTGGTTTATCGACGCCATCCGGCAGCGGCAGGCCACCCTCATGCGGACGATGTCGGCCATCCTGAACTACCAGTACGATTTCTTCCTCGAAGGCGACGAGACCCGACTGCGGCCCATGATCCTGAAAGATATCGCGACGGTCATCGACATGGACGTCTCGACGGTCTCGCGAGTAGCCAGCAGCAAGTGCGTACAAACCGAATTCGGCCTGTACCCGCTTAAGTACTTTTTCTCCGAAGGCATCGCCACCGACTCCGGCGAGGACGCCAGCAGCCGCGAAGTGAAGAATATCCTGCGCGAACTCATCGATACCGAACCCAAGCGCAAGCCCTTTTCCGACGATAAGCTGGAAAAACTCCTCAACGCCAAAGGCTACAACATCGCCCGCCGCACTGTAGCCAAGTACCGTGAGCAGCTCAATATTCCGGTAGCAAGGCTGAGGAAGCAGATATAGAATTTTTGTTTAGGCGTTTAGGCGTGGAGGTGTTTAGTAACGTGTAAAAAATAACATGGTCGAATCGTCAATCCCGTAGGGATTTCATGTTTATAGGTACCCATGCCAAACTGCTCCTGTGCGACCCCGTGGGGGTCGGATCACCGAGACAGCGTTTCTCTATAAACATATGATCGAACCGGCGGCCCGGCCCCACGGGTTCGGAACTGCCAAGTTATTTTTTCATCCTCACTTAGGTGTGGTCGGGATGCCTTGCGCCGACAACCCGGCTGTCTTTTTGAGTGGAGAAATGTGGACAGCCTGACGAGATGCTTTCTCTAAAAGTATCTGATAAGAACCCTAAACCACTAAACAAATAAACGACTAAACAACTCCACAGAACCACTACTTTTGCCGTTTCATTCACCCGAAACGCATTGAGTCACCGCCTAGCCTTTGTCCTTTCCGTTGTCCTGCATCCGCTGCTGGTACCTACCTATATTTTTGCAATACTTTTTGGCCTGGCGCCTGAGCTGGTCGGGGTCACTGCTTTGAGCGCGTCAGCGCGGATTAGCTTGCTGGTTTTGCTTTTTCTGAACACCTTCGTGGCACCGGCATTGGTCATCTATTATCTGTACCGACTGGGTTTTGTCAAGAGCCTTCAACTGGAAACCCTGCGTGACCGGCGCCTGCCTTACGTCATTTCCCTGATCATTTATGCTTTAAGTACTTACTTGTTCGGCTGGCAGTTTCAGCCCGTCAGCGAACTGGCCCCGCAAATCGCCGTCGTACTGGGAAGTATCGCAGTGTCGCTTCTATTCGTAACATTAATTAGCCTATCTTGGCAAATCAGCGCGCACGGCGTGGGCATGGGCGGGCTACTGGGCGCCTTGGGAGGTGTGATTCTCCGTTACGGCGACTTTTCCCTGTTTCTTCCCTTCGTGCTGAGTGTCGTCGCCGCGGGCCTGCTGGCCAGCGCGCGCTTGCGGCTCGATGCGCACACGCCCGCTCAGGTGTATGCCGGACTGAGCCTGGGCGTGGTGGTAAGTATGGCAGCGGTGTTCTTATTCTTTTAGTATCGAATCCTTTTGGTTCTTCCGGTGCCTTGATCCCTATGCTCCGACTCCGGGCCATGAATGGCCCGGCAATTGATTATTCGCCCTGCTTTTTTTAGCTTCCGGTTCAGTTTCCGCTCCCTATCCCCAATCTTATGTACGAAAACCTCCTTTATGAAGTCACCGACGGGGTGGCTACCATTACGCTGAACCGCCCGAAGGTTCACAACGCCCTCAGTCCTGATCTGCTCCACGAAATCACTCAGGCCGTGACTGCCGCCGCCGATGACGCCACGATCCGCGTCGTGCTGCTGACTGGGTCGGGCGATAAAGCTTTCTGCTCGGGGGCCGACCTGAAAGCCGGGCTAGGCGAAAATCCCAGCATGGGCAACGCGCTGCGCAGCCGCTACAACCCCATGATCCGGGCGCTACGCAACATTCCCAAGCCCGTCGTATGCCGCCTCAACGGCCTGGTGGCGGGAGCGGGCTGTTCGCTGGCTCTGGCCTGCGATGTGGTCATTATGCCCGAGGAAGCCTACTTCGCCCAGCTTTTCGTGGGCATCGGCCTGATGCCCGACGCCGGTTCCACCTTCTTCCTGCCCCGTCTGGTCGGCACGGCTCGCGCCTTCGACCTGGCCTCGACGGGCCGAAAAGTGTACGGCCCCGAGGCGGTGCAAATCGGGATGGTGCAACGCGCCGTCCCCGCCGCCGAGCTGGATGCCGCCGTGGCCGAGACCGTCGCCTACTACCGCCACGCGCCCACGCGCGCCATCGGCGCGATGAAACGGGCATTGAACCAGTCGCTGAACTCCGACCTGGAAACGATGCTGGAAGTGGAAGCTCAGGAGCAGGATATTTTGGGACAATCGCGCGATACCGCCGAAGGGATCATGGCTTTTTTACAAAAGCGAAAGCCAGATTTTCAGGGCTTGTAGCTCTCCCAGGCTATTTTTTCAAAAAATCAGAAAAAATCTTTTGGTAAAACCCAACTCACCCGCTACTTTTGCAGTCCCGTTAGCGGAATGGTTCTGTAGCTCAATTGGATAGAGCACCTGACTACGGATCAGGAGGTTTGGGGTTCGAATCCCTACAGAATCACTTGGAAGTAAAGCACCTGGCGTTTGTTCGTCAGGTGCTTTTTACTTTATCACTGCGCTGCCGCCAAATAGGTGATCTTACACACCTTACACTGCCGTTTCTCCTGGTAATGTTCCGCAATATCGTACTTGCCGTTCGTTTTTTGGAAAATATCCAGCCCGCGGCCCAGCACGATTTCCCAGCCGTTGTTCAATTCGATGGAGCGATCGTGGACGACCTCGTCGAATTCGTAGGAAAAGACGATGCCCCAGGGTTCCAGCGAGTCGGCGATTTCGGCGAACGACTCTTTGGCATTTTCCAGGTAGTCTTCGTTGTTGTTAGTGACCAAATGCAGCTTTACCTCCTGATCGTCCGCCTTCATTTTGGCGACCAGCGTGGCAAATTCCATGAAGTTTCTGAGTTGATAGGGTAGCCGCACGTAGGGATCGGTCACCCTGATGTCCGTGGCCCCGATCAGGTAGTCGCCAAACAGTTTTTCATAGGAAACACCCGTCTGATTGTCCCTGATGCTAATCTGTCGGGTTTTGGCGCGGTTCGGCGTTCCGATCGGCGGTTGGCTACCGGCTATCGGCGGTCGGCTTTCGGCCTGATTCGGCGTTCCGACCAGCGGTCGGTTTTCTTCGGCGGGTTCGTCGGTCTCCTCGGATTCGGCTTCCACCCGACCGTACTCGGTTTCTTCCAGCGTAAAAACCGTTTTCTTAATTTTAGATGCCTTGTCCGTATAGCTAAAATCGACTTTTTCGAAGGTATCGTCCATGAGGCGGAGTTGCTCTTTGACCCGACGGCGGCATTCGACGGCAAATTCCAGCAACTCCCTGGCGTCTTCACGCGTAAAGTTTCCATCCGGGAAGATGACCTTCACAAGACCCGAGAACGTTTTGGCGATAGCCGTTTTGTCGCGGGTGGTGATGCTATCCGAGAGTTGGAAGTACAGGGTGTACGCCTGGGTGTGATCCTCTTTGCGCAGTTCCTTGAGTACCTCTGCCAGATAATCCACGATGAAGCCGAAATCGGCTGTGAACATATCGTTTCTCAGCTTCTGTACTTCCCAGCCCGGCAGGTAGGCGTGGATTCTATCCAGAAAGGCCGTGTCGTAATAGTCCTTGGGCAGGGCTTCGAACAAATTGGCGTGCTTCAGCATGTAGGGGACCGAATGGTCCGTGTTGCCGACGAACACCATGGAAGCCGCCGCGCCATAGACCTGCGTTCCCCTTGAGAAGGATTTGTTGGCCATATAGTTTTTCAAAATATCGACCAGGCCACGGTCGGCCTTTTTGGTCTTGCCCGCAAATTCATCATAGGCCACTACGTCCCAATAGCCCACCAGGCCTATTTCTCCCGTGCTGTTGTTGACGAACAGCTTGGCCTTCGAGACTTCACCGCCGGAAATCAACATGCCGTGCGGCGACATTTCGGAATAGATGTGCGACTTGCCCGTGCCTTTCGGCCCCAGTTCGATGAGGTTGTAGTTGTTCTCGGCGAAGGGAATCAGCCGGCACAGTTGCAGTAGCTTCGAGCGGAAGGAAAATTCCGCCGGATTGAGGCCGATGGATTGCATCAGCGCGTCGATCCACTCGTCCTTTGTGAAATTTTTTCGGGCGGTTTTGTATTCTTCGACGTCGATGTTGGCGATCTGAATCGGTTTCAGGCTCTCAATAATCCAGGGCGACACGTCGCGTTCGTCGGACGGGAAGTAACCCATCGTTACGATGCACCATACGCCGCTCGAAAGTAGCTTTTGATGTTCCTTGACGATGAGGTCGTTGATGACGACCTTTTTCAAACCGAGATTAGCGAACTCCGCCTCATACACATCCTTCATGTCGTTGAGGCGAACGGCGACTTTGTCGATAATGCGGTGCGAGCCGTTTTCCCGAATAGTGGATTTGATGATCTGCGCCTCGTCGCGGTGGACAAAGTGCCGGGCGATGATGTTCTTCACGTTCTCGACGCCCTCGGCGATGGTGTCCTCCACGTCGGTGGCGCAGTATTGGCCCAGCAGGTACTCCAGCACGTAGGTCGGGACAATGGCGTTGCCCTTCACCAATTTGGTCAAATCCTTGCGGACTACCTTGCCGGGGAAATGGGTGTTCAGGAGGGTATCAACGGAACTCATGGTGAAGGTTGGAAGTGTGCGAAAAGCCGTTAGGCTTTAAAAGTCTTACAAAAAGGAAATCAATTGCCGGGCGGCTTCAGCCCCCGGATACCCTTATCAAAAATTATCAAAGTCGCTCGAGAATGAAATATTGAGCGTGTAAAGGTACTCCTTGTACGGCCGCCATTTGGACGATCCCTCCACCGGCTCCTCCAGTATCAGCTTCACGCGCTGATTCTTGTACTTCCCGCTAGCCTTACTGCTCAACTGAAACGGATGCTTCACTTCCCGCTGCCGTTCGCTGCCTTCTTCGATGTCGAAAATAAAATTGAACTGATCGCTCAACTGCTCCCCGTCGCCTGCGTAAAAGGCCGCCCGGATAGTGCGCGCCAATACACCATCGGTGACCAGTTCCGTTTGCAGAAACGAAACCGACGCCAGGTTGGTGGTGATCTTGTTGGTCTGCTGGATAATGTCCACCGTTACCTGGCGGGTGGTGTTTTGCCGCTTCTTGGTCACCTTGATCAGCGGGATGACGACTTCCTGCAACGAAGCGCCTCCGTGGACAAACCGCGACCCGGCACCCTTGACCCGATGGCGGTTGATGGACTTCGGGATCAGCACGTCGAAATCGCCGCCTAGATTGAGCGCCCCGGCCTTGAAATGGCGGGTGCTGGCGTTGGTTTTCAAATCTCTGCCGATGATGTACCGTCGGTTCTCCTTCCAGATTTCGCCTTCCACCTGCATGTGGGCAAAGTCCGACTCGTCCAAAGGCTGGTGCTGGTAGAGGAAGCCGTGGTCGGAGGTGATGAAGACGTTGGTGCCGTTCATATTCGCGATCCTTTTGATGACCTCCATCAGATAGTCCAGCTCCCGATCCACGGCGGCAAACACTTCGTCTTCCGTGGTTTTGTCATCCCCGGTTTTGTCGATCTGATTATGAAAAATATAGATCAGGTCATACTGCTTTACGAAGGCTCGCCCCTCCGTCGAGGAGTTCATTTTCATAAGGTCTTCGGCCTGAATGCCGATGGCCTTGTAGCCCGCCAGGGCTTCGAGTACGCGGTTGCGGCCCTGCAAACCCAGGGCGGGGACACCGTCCGCGACCACCTTGTCGCTCCCTGCGGCAATGGTGAGCGATTGGTGCGGCAGCAGGGCGGCCATGCCCAGTTGGGTGTAGGAAGGCAGCACGGAAAGCAGCGGCTGAATTTCCCCCTCGTAGCGGTTTTCGGCCTTGACGCGCTGCACAAACTCGGCCCCGCACTCGTAGCGAAGCGCGTCGGAGACCACCACGAACAAGCGCTGTCCTTTGGCAAGGATCGGCTCGACCTGGTGCTTGTAGAAGCGCGCCTGCGAGGTTTGGGGCAGGATGGGCCATTCGGTGGCGGCGTCGATGGCCGCCTGCCACTGGTTGTTGATCGGCAGCAGCCAGTCGTTGGAATACACCTTTTCCACTTTACCGAAGAGCTGCGCCAGGGCTTTGTCCTGCGCCGTATTACGGTAGTGCCAGATGAACTTACGGTAATGGTAGTCGGCCAGGTAGAGTTGGTCGCCGTAGCGCCGGACGCCCTCCTCGATGGTCGCCAAGGGCGTAGCGGCGTACTTTTGCACCGTCCCGATCAGTTCCGCTGCGTGGCCGATGGCGGCGTAGTAATCTTCGAATTCGGCGTACCAGTATTTGTTTTCGCGGCTCTTGACCCACTGGTTCACTTTCTCGGCGTCGATGCTGTCGGCCACGACGCGGTCAGTCAGGTCGTGGATAATTTTGAAGTCGATGAGGCGGAAGAGGTCGTCGCTTTGGAGGTCGTCGAGCGCACTGCTGTCGAGCAACGACTGCAGGTCAAGGTCGGTGGCAATGCGGGCGGAGATTTGGCGGAAGGCGTCCCGGTAGGCGATGGAGTCTTTCCAGACCGAGAGCAGCAGACTGGCGTCTTTGGTAAGGCCTGTACTTTTGGTCAGCGAGAAGACGTTGGAAAACACCTCCAGCAGAAAGTCGTACAGGCCGGGCTGGTCGGAATGGTACTTGTAGGTCGTCCCGATCAGGCCCCAGTAGAAGTCGCTCAGGTGATAGCGCTCCAGATCCCGCTCGGGGCGGTCGCTCTCGGCGGCGAAGGCGGCAGCGTGGGCCTGCACGAAGGCCGGAACATCAATGAGGCTGATCCCGAAGACCACGGCCAGCATTTTGCGGCGCAGGTCGCGGTGGGTGTCGTCCGGGCCGAGCAGGGCCGCGAGTTTTTGGCGACGCTCTTTGCTCTTGAAAAATTCCAGGTGTTCGCCGACAAGGCCTTTGTAGGCGTAGTCCAGCCCCAGTTCCTGCAGGTAGGTGGCTTCCTGGCTGGTGTGGAATTCGTAATGGGCCAGTTCGAGGTCCAGCAGCCAGTTTTGGGTCGCGGCGGGGCGGGGCGTGGGGCGATACAGCAGGAACTTGCCCTCGGGGCTTTGGCGCGTGAGGCGGTATTTGATAAAAAACTCGTCGTTCCTGACCTCGATGCGCTCCACGCCCGGCAAGGTCAGGGCCTCGAAGCTTTCCCGGAGTTCTTCCTTTTCGTCGTACCAGAAGATGACCCGGTGCTTTTCGAAGAGGTATGTGAGGGATTCGTTGATGGTACTCAAAGTATCTCCGAAAACTTCCGTACGTTCTTCTTTTGAAAATCCTGAACAATCTTTGGAAGGCCCTCCGATGATATTACTTTAAAAGAGGGCATAGCCTCTTTGCTCAAAAGACTGTACAACTCACGGCGATCCTGATTGCTTCCCTGGTAGGGATCAGTAACCAAATAGTAATGCGCTTCTCCGCTGATTTTACGCTCTTCGGCAAAGAGATTGAGTCGGTCTATCACACTTTCATATTTGACTATTTCTTTCTGAATGGTATCCAGTTGCTGTTTACCATTTAGGTCAAGCGCTTTGACTGCATACATAGCCCCGTTGACCCCGAGCCCTTCCAGATGGTAATCAAAAAACAGGGACGGGAGCTGCTGCTTGTGAAGCGTATAGTCTACATCAATTTTGCCAAGCAAAGGCTGATAAAAGTTCCTTATCACTCGCTCTTCCATCCGCGACCTAATCGGCTGTTGTTCTGCGATATGATTGGGCACGAGTGCCTGCGGTTCAATAAATCGATCGTAGTACTCGTCAAAAACAGAAGCAAGGGTATCGGAATCGATAAGCCGGGGTTTGGAAAATTGGAGCAGACCGTTGTTGTAGCTCGACAGACGCTCGAGGAAGGCGTGCTTTACCCGTATCGGAAACTGAACCGTCCGGTTGGACTGATCCTGCAATTCCGAACGAAGGAAGCTATCGAGTTGCTTCAAGGAAAAATCGAGCAGTTTGGCACAACCAGGATTCAGTTTCTTGGCAAAAGATACCTTGGCCGCCGAAATACGGTGCATCACCCGAGCATCTACAGAATCCGTGCCGCGTTGCGCATCCGAAGACACGACAAGCAACCCTAATGCGATATTTTCATCGCTCAAAGGATTGCTTACAAAGCGTACTATGCTATAATAGTTTTCCATAGTAGTAGTTCAAAGATAGCTTAAATAAGTAGTGGCAATGCGTTGATTTCGATCCTGATCCGCGAGAAACTTTCTAAGATGACTACGTGATTTCTTGCTAAAACCCCAGTCCGTTGGTACTTGTTCGTAAATAAAATCGGTTCTCTGACAATTTTTGTGGAATCAACCGAGCCCGAATATCAGAAAATACGTTTACCTCATTTTAGTACGCAATGGTTGCGCCCCTCCGGGGCTTAAAATTACTGACAATTCGCTCATCCTACAAATGTTAGGCTTCTCCGAAGCCCCGGAGGGGCGCAAGATTTGTAGCATAAGAAACCCGCACCAACACCAGCCCCGGAGGGGCGCAACCAGATGGCCAATTACTCCACCACAAAAATTGTCAAAGAACCATAAAATCTAACTGTTCCAGCACAACATCCATGCCATTCAAAACGCTGGCTGATAACGCCTCTTTTTTTTCCGGGGGTACAAATTTAGCAATTTGCTTCACGAACGGATGGGTTAAAATGCTTTTTTTAGAATCCAGGTGAAGCATTACATCCCGAACCTCCCGATAATTACTCAAATGCCCGAAGGCGGCCGTATGGTCGATCGGGCAAAAATCGAAAGAGCCGTCCCCCCGATCGGCCAACAGAATATTGGGGTTCTCCGGCTTGCGGTCAAAGTTTCCAATCCATAGGTCGAGGACACCTATTTTGAGGAGGTCGATTGGGCTGTGCCACCGCTTCATCGCTGTCCTTGTGGAAGGCCCCTGAAAGTATGCATCGAATTCTATCGGACAGTTTATGACCTGCGAATCAAAAAACAAACTGTCGTCAAAGTCACAGCGGGCATAGCGCTTTCCAAATGGCTGCTTTTCTTTTTGGTAAGCATCGGCCAGCCTTTTGCTGATGCTGACCAAAGCCATCGGCGGCGCGGCCAGTCCCCAGCATCTGGCAAAATACCCGCACAGCACCTCGTTGATCAGTTCGTTGTGAGGGATCGGGTAGGTGGTGGTTTTGGCTACGTAATTCTTCCCATCGCTGGCCATTACCAACAACGGGCCGCTTCCCAGAGTGGTATGTTCTTTCAGGATTAGTTCAGCCCTGACGCTTGGTAACATTTCTAGCATAGTAGAATTATTTTGCCTCCCGCTAAAACAAACCCACGTATTCCTCCATCACAAACAGCCGGTTGCGGCTTTGTCCGGTCATTTCTTTGAGAATGTTCAGCGCCAGGAAATCAGCCACCAAATCATTGGCCGATTTGTAGCTGAGTCCCGTGATTTCTTCCACTTGTCGGACGTGGACGATGGGTTTTTGGAAAAGATAATTCAACAGCGCATTGGCATTGTGGCTTTTGCGACCCAACTTTTGGTTGATTTCGCTTTCAAATTTCATCTTCAGTGATAACACCCTAGATAACGTCTCCGAAGCCTTTTGGGCCGTTTCGGCCACCCCCACCAGGAAGTACTTGATCCATTGGATCATGTCGTTGCGGGTGCGCACAAACGTGAGGTTGTCGTAGTACAGCGCCTTCTCTTTTTCAAAATAGGACGACAGGTACAGCAACGGTTTGGCCAGAATCTGCTGATCGACGAGGAAAAGGGTAATGAGCAAGCGGCCAATCCGCCCGTTTCCGTCCAGGAAAGGGTGGATGGTCTCGAACTGATAGTGCGCGATAGCAATGCGTACCAGAGCCGGGACGTTCAGGTCGTCGTTGTGCAGAAAATTTTCCAGGTCGCCCATCAGTTCGTTGACGTACTGGTGGTGCGGCGGCACGAAAACCGCGTCGGCGGGGCTGCTGCCGCCCATCCAGTTTTGGCTGGTACGAAATTCGCCGGGTTGCTTGAACTCGCCCCGCACGCTGTCGAGCAGCATCCGGTGGATTTGCCGAATCAGGCGGGTAGAAATGGGCAGATTCGCCAGTTCCGCGATGGCGTAGTTCAGGGCCTCGATGTAGTTGTTCACTTCCTTCCAGTCGTTGCGCCGCTCGGGTAGTACCTCGTCCTCGCTCAGGAACGCTTCGTCCATCTTGGTTTGGGTGCCCTCGATGCGGCTGGATACCACGGCCTCCTTGGTTACGTGGAGTTGAATGAACAGGTCGATGTTGGGAACGAGACGGGCGAAAGAATTCAGCTCGCCTAACTTGATAGCGGCTTTTTCCAACAAGCTGTTGATCTCCTGATTGTTCCAAATCCAGCCCCGGTCGATGCGCTCGGGTACGAAGTACGTATAGCCCGTCGAGCTTTTTTCCCGATTGCCCGCATTGAAGGTTTCTAAGTGAATTGCGTTATGTTCGTTCATGGCGTAAAAGTAAAATAAAAAATCCCTTATGTTACTTTCAGGGCTTGAAGTAACATAACGAAATCCTAATGTTACTTTGTGAACATAGATAAATCGGTTTTACAAATTTTACAAGAGCCTCGAACCCCAGAAGTAATCTTCAGTTCTTACCAACTGTACCTTACTGCTAAAATCAGGATGCTCGGCGTTAATGAGGTAGTTGTACTCGTAAACGATGATAGCCGACGGTACCTTGAGTATCAGGCTTTCCTGATTGTTGTACCAGGCTGACCCAATACGCTGCAGGCCGGAACACCCCGCCAGGCTTCGCCAATTGGCGGGAAGATCGTTCCGTTGAATTTGCTTAATCAGGTAGTCGTCATCCGCGACTGAAATCACCATCACTTTGTAACGGGCCGCGGACTGAACCGCCCCCCGGTGAACGACCAGTTCCAGCGATGAGAGGGATCGGGATGAGCCCGTGTAAATGACCTGCTGGCCTTTGGTGTTCCATCGGTTGGCCCGGCCCGATGTACTCAACGAAGTCGCGTGGGCCTCTTGACTGATTCGGAAGACTTCCATCGTTTACACGTTGTCTCCGTACTCTATGGCTGTCAACCGGTCATCCACAAATTTGACCCCCGTCACCGTATTGAGGTAATCATTGGGCTTTTTGTACGTCGCGGAACGTTTTGACACTCACATTGAGCCAGTCGGAGATGACACCATCATTAAAATCGGTCAGGGTCTTGATGGCGTTGACATGCCGCCAGTTCACTTCTTTGGTATAAAGAAAGTTCAGGATTTCGCTATCGTTGATAGAGCCCGGTACCTCATTCAGGAACGGACTGGCGGGCGATCCTGCTTGTTTCATACGGGTTGCTTCTAATGTGAAGGACAAATATAGGCAATTTTGCCTTCAAAGGGGAGTGCATTTACCCTCATCCTCACCGTAATCTGGATTATAGGTTTAGTACTATTCTATTGATCTGTCGAGCGGTAATTGCAAGTTTAATTCTTTTGATAACTTTGCAGCCCTCTTATCGGTAGTGTGTTACTCAGTCAGTAGTTCTACAATCTCGTACGCTTTTCCTTCAGGCACTGTGTAAAAACTTCTTCAATCACCCGCTCTCACTGCTGAATGTCGACACCGTTTTTAGAAAAATCAAAGGAGAGCCTCGAATCAGCACAGTTTTTGATAGATAAAGGAAATTACAATTCTAGCATACATTGCGCGTATTATAGTTGCGTTCAGGTTTTACTCTATGTGCTACACAATGATATAGGTTTGAATGACAAGCAGTTAGGAGACGAAGTGTCCCAGTATATAAGGAATAGAAGAAAGGGAGGCTCCCACGCCTATTACATCAACCGTGTGATAAAGGATTTGGAAAGCGAGAACCGATTTGTCAGTAGGTTGAATACAAAGCTGACCGACTTGAAAGATTTACGTGTGAGGGCTGACTACAAAACAGATCTCATAGATAAAAGGGAGGCGAATACAGCGCTTAGTCTTGCGGAAACCTCTATAAATGAATTAATTACGCATTACAACTTACCCAAATTATGACGAACAGCATAGAGTTAGCGGAAAACATTGTTGATCGGCTTGTTTTGGCACTTCCTACCATCAAGTGCCGCTATGAATACAAAGACTATTCCGACACCCACATGATCGAAGTACTCCCGCTATCGGTTTACGATAGTGAGGCTTTCGAGAATGCGGCTGAACCGCTATTGATGGAGTTCATAAGTCAGTTCATGGGCGAATCGCTTTGCTTCATTTCAGATGAAAGCCTCTCTTCGATCAAAAACTCGATGTATGAAGCAACGGGTTCGGAATACCAGCCCACCGAAAGCGAGAAAGTTTTGTACCAAGCTGCCAAGCCTTCCCCAACAGCTAAAAAGAGAGTGGAGATCCGCGTCTGAGAGAAGAAGAAGCCAAACAAGAACAAGAAAGCCCTGCCCACTAAGACAGGGCTTTTTTAATGCCCAGGCTCACTCATAATTCACATCTCATATCTAAAAAACCTACCGCACCTCCCCCGCCTCCACCCAGTCGAACCCCCGCACTTTTTTCTTCGTCTTGGCGTCGTTGAGGCCTTTGACGGGTTTTAGGGCGCGGCCCAGCTTGTTGTAGTTGACCAGCACGCCGTCGTCCAGGTCGAGGGCGATGCGCTCGGCGGCCAGGGGGTAGAGGATCTCGCGCTCGTACTCCTGCAATTCGAGCAGTACTTTGGCGAGCTGGGCTTTTTCTTTGGCAGCCCTGGTTTTTTCGGCGGCGGTGCCGCTGATTTCTACGCGGTCGAGGTGCTCCTGCCGGGTGTGGAGCCGGGCCTGGTACTCGCGCAGGTACTTGTTCAGGATTTGGCTGAGGGTGTCGGGCGTGTAGCGGTGCAGGTAGATGAGGACGTTGAACGAGCCCTGCGGCGAGGAAAACAGCCAGTAAATCGGCCGTTTTTTGTAGCGGCTGATGTGGTCGGGGTAGAAGTCTTTGATGAAGTACTTGCGGAGGTCTTTGCCGAGGGCGGCTTCCAGGAAAGCCAGGTTTTTGTTGAAATGCGCCGCGCCGAAACTCGCTTTCAGAAAGGCGTGGAAGCGGCCCACGATGTCGTCCTCGAACCACTCGTCGTCCAGGATGGGGATGATGTTTTCGGCGTCGGGCCGGAAGCGCGGCGTGGGGACGCGCCGCAGGTAGTCTTGCAGCGTTTCGCCCTGATTGGCCAGGATGAGGCCGGGCGCATCGAGGGCGTAGCGGCCAAACATACAGCCCACGGCGTAGCTGACAAACTGCGCCATGACCTCCTCCGCCTTGAAAACCAACTCACCCTTTTGGATGCTGGTTTCGTCTTTCAGGATCGTGATTTCTTCCAGCGGTACCTCGGGCGTTAGCTCGTCCTGCAAGCCGTAGATGTCGATGAATTGGCGGTTGAGTTCTTCCTCGTGGCGGTGCAATTGGAAGAATTTGTTGCGCCAGTATTGCTGGTACAGGTCGTAGGTTTCTTCGAGGGGTATGTCGTCTTGTTTTTTAATTCGGAGGAGTTCGTTTTGTTGAAAGTCCCAGGAAGTTTCATTTTTATCCCACTCTGTCTGAGAAAATTCAATACAACTATTTACGATATCTTCAACAGAAGTGTCTTTCTTCAAGGATAACGGCAATTTATTTATATGCCCAACCTCAAAATTCAAAGTTGGGCTAAAAACTTTCAGATATTCAAGGCTAATTTTCGAATTCAAAAAGCCAAGAATATATTCCACGTTTGAACTAAAAAGTCCCTTTCCTCCACTCCCAAATAATCCTGATTTCATTATCCGCATTGAAGGTTTGCTACTGGAAATCCCAGACCAGGTCAAACCTTTCTTGAAATAATATTTCGGGCTTCTTACATATCTTGACCACGAATTAGTGCTGGGGTCGTTTGGATTATTTACTAGCCAATACTTTACTTCTTCTCCATTGTTATAGTAGTTAACAACATATTCGTGATTACCATACCATTTTCTATACCCTCCTCCCTTCATCATGGGAAACCATTTCCTTTTTGACTCTGATGCATCTGATGAGCTTTCAAAATCTAATCCCAATCTATCATTTGCTGTTTCATGCCATATTCTAAGGAATCTAGGGGAATCGCTAGTTGAGAGTCCACTTCTTGGAGTAGATAGAGAATTAAGTTGCGGACTTTGTTTAAATTCATCTATCATACTTTTTGGAAGCCAGTATGCAATTGGACTTCCCGGTATTTTCTCAAAATCTTTTTGATTAGCTGTATAAAACCAACTACAATTAGGGTCTTGAAGCGCTTCTATGGTTTTTGGCGCTTGTAATTTTGGCCCTTTAAAGTCAGCCAACCGAATGTAGCTTCCCTTCACGTCGCGCAAATGCGCATTCCTTAAAGTCAAAGTACAAATGGGGACAGTTGCGCCATCAAATCCTGAATATTCCAATTGAATCAGGTTATTGATAAAGTGATTATCGATAATCTCTTCGCGCAGTTTCTCGTAGCTGGAAATGAACATCCACACGAAAGGCGTCATGTAACCCGTTAGACCGCCTTCATTGCAAAGTTCAAGACAGCGAAGTATGAAGGTGGCAAATAAATCAGATTTGGTAGCCGGGTACTTTGCTTCTACATATTGTTTCAAAGTACCTTCCATCCGCGAAGAAGAAATGTAGGGGGGATTGGTCACAACCAAATCATAACGCTGGCCTAGAAAGCTGTAAAGCTGTTTTAGTTGCTTTTGGTTTTCCCCAAATAAAGACCCCTCATCTACCTGGATTTTATTTATTTCCTCTGGCTCCACTTGAATCAGCGAGCCAATCGCCGAGGCATTTTTAAATTTTTCATCATGTGGAAAATCTTGATAGTAGGCGATATTGGGCACTATACTCTTTTTGAAAAATCGGCGATAATATTGCCTTCCTTTCATCATCAAAACAAAGTACGCGAGTTGAGCCGCGCGTTCGTCAATATCGACGCCGTATAAATTCTTTGTCAATATCAATTCCGTAATATCGCCGGGATTATAGCCTTGTTCTTCGTAGATTTTGTAAAAAACATCGAACGCATAGGAAAGAATGTGCGCCGAACCAACGCAAGGGTCGAAGAAGGTAATTTCCTCGATACTCTTTTTTTCTCTCGCAGGTAATGAGTCTATATTCTCCGGCTTTATATAAAATTCCAGGTGGGTAGTCAGGGTAGTTCTTGGGTTAACTTCTGTCCAAAGTTGCCCCAGCGTATTATCCACCATGTACTGCACAATCCACTTCGGCGTAAAGAGTTGAGAGGCGGGTGCCAACTCGCTTTTTTTGTAAGACTTTTTGGAAGAAATCAGCCTTTCGTTTTCCTCAGAAATATAAAACTGGTACAACCAGCCGATGACCTCCACCTGCGTGCAGTCGTCGGGAGCCATGCCCTCGCGCACATCGTGGACGATGGAGAACTCGCTGGTCAGGTCGTCGGGCAGGAGCAGTTCGGTGTAGTCGCTGAGGCGCTCGAACAGAAACGGCAGCACGGTGTGGAGGTAGTTGCAGGCCGCCACGAGCAGGATGCGGTAGGCTTCGTTCTGCGGGTTGGCGCTGGGGAGGCGGCCATCGAGCAGGTCGTTGATGCGGCGGGCGTCCACGCGCAGTTCGTCGGGAATGTGGCCGCGCTTGGCCTCGTCGAGCAGCTCGGGCGTGGTGTAGCCCTCCTTCGGCGACAGCACGCGGAGGTCGAGCGGCTGGTAGTCGTTGACGTCCATGTAGCGCAGGGCCATCAGGCGGTTGAACCAGGTGTAGGCCACCTTCTCCACCAGGGCCTCGCGGCCCGCGCGGTTCAGCTCGTCTTTGAGGGCTTTGATCGGCGCGGCTTTTTCGCGCAGCTCGGCGGTGTCGGTCGTCAGGATGTAGTCGAGCCGGGCGCTTACCTGCTCGATGAGTTTCTGTCGGGCCGCGCGGGCGAAGTTTTTGAGTTTGGAGGTGTTCACTGGGGTGTCAGGTATTAGGTTGTTAGGTCTTGTGGGAGTGTTTGGCTCAATTGTCTACACAGTGCGTATACAATTGACTCATCGGGAAAAACGGCGGCAAACTGCATACACTGCCGAAGTTGTCAACTCCCTTTTTTTCAATATTGTGCCTGGCATTTTCTGAAAGTTGAGCGTCTCCCTCGACAAACCAGATGAAGGTGTGGGTATCCAGTAAGTTATCCATCAATTCATGTATTCGGCAAAATCCTCCAGCGGCTCGTCGAAATCCTCGTGCATGACGAACATCCCTTTACCGCTGCCGAATTGGGGTTTCGGTCGGCTGGAAGTAGATTGTTTGGCCTGATATTCAACAGCCAGATTGTCGATAAAGTCGGAGACTTCCACTTTCAAATGCTCGGGCAGAGCAGATAACTTTCTGTGTAATAAGATGCTGTCCATGCGTATTGTTGATTTTTTGCCTAACGAGGTATAATTTTTTTGATCTTTTCAATGCAGGCGGAGTGTACCCAGCTCAATTGTCTACGCGGTGCGTATACAATTTTCCTGTCGCAGATTTAGTAATAATTTGCGACAGGAAGAGGGAATGCGCGATAAGTAATAAACAACTTGGCAGACGAGAGGTCTGAGCGCCCCGGAGGGGCGTACCGTTAATAGAACCAGTGGTGGCTGGACAGATGCGCCCCGGAGGGGCCGGCCCCTCCGGGGCGGTATGCGTTCCAATTTCATGATCTATTAACGGCTGGCCCCTCCGGGGCACTAGAACCGCCCATTTGTTATTTATCCGTCACTCTACAACCCACTCACAACGTAATCCGCTTGTTCTCCTGAATCTGCCGGAGGTACGTCTCGCGCAGCGCCCGGATATAGTTGTCCACGTCCTGCTCGGTTTCAAGGGTACTTTTCGCGAAGGGTACTTTCACGCTCATGCGGGTGATGTACTCATACTTTTGATCCTGAATGTTCGGACCCGGCGGCGGGGCGGAGCCACCGGACGGGGGCGTCGGGGCGGGGTCGGGGCGCGGCAGCAGGTCCTGGATTTTGTTGAGTTGGCGGGTGGTGAGTTCCGCGCTGCCCTGGGCCAGGTTGCGGATGCTGGCGATATAGCGGTTGGCCGCGATCTTGTCGCGCATATCGTGCAGCGGCCGGGCGATCTCCTCCCGCTGCTTGTCGGTAAGCTGCTGGTAGTCGGCGTTGGCCGTCAGGTTCTTCGAGCTGCTGCGCTACCTTCCGGCTGGCGGCTTCGCGCTCCTCTTTCAGCTGGCTCAGTACTTTTTCGCGGATGGTATCCATGGCCGCCTTGGCTTCGCGCATGGCGTTGCCGGCGTAAGGCTTCGGCCCCTTGAACACCCGCTCGAGCGTGTCGAGTTCGGTGCGCTCGATGAAGTCGAAATTGGACTGATCGCCTTTCAGGAACGTCTCAATGTCGGCGTAGATTTTCTTCTGATCGCTGTGCCAGAAGCGCTTGATCGGATCCAGCAGCGCTTCCTTGGCGTCGAGCAGTTCGTCCTCGAAATCTTTGAGGTTGAGCAGGAAGTAGTTGGGCTCCTTGCGGCTGAGCTTTTCGAGGGTACTTTGCAGCGGTTTCAGCGCCGCCGTGAAGGGGTAGCTGGCACTTTGATCGACCAATCCTTTCACAAAAGCCAGTTCGTCGCCCAGCTTGCTGCGGAACGCCAAAGCGATGTCCTTCGCCTCGGTGGCGGGACAAGCCTGATCGAAAAACTCGGTGTAGGTGTCCTTTAAAGCCCGCACCTGCCGGGGATCGAAGTCGATTTGGGGTTCGAGCAGGGTGTTGGCGTGCGCGCGGGTGTTCATGAGGGCGGCCAGCGCGTCCGCGTCGCCCAGCAGGTTGGCGTCCTGGCGCACGTCCAGCTTGCCGCGCTTGTAGAGCCGCGCCAGCAGCGTCCAGACGGCGTTGGGATACCAGCCGTAGGGCTTGCGGCCAAACTGCTCGCGCAGGTCGGCCAGCGAAGTACGATCCGACTGCTTCTTGCGGCGGTTGATGTAGTTGAGGAGTTCGTTTTCGGCCTCCGAGCCCAGGGCGTCGTCCGCGCCGAAGAGGTCGTCCTGACGGCTGCGGATGGTATTTTTGATGGTATCTTCCGAAAACACGATCAAGCCGAGCATCCGCAGGTTGGGGTAGGCGATTTTGACCAAATCCTGAAAGGCATTCGTGATCTTGATGCGGCCATCGGCAGCATTCCCAATCTCGTGCTGACTGCCGTTGAGCAGGATATTCGCCTCGCCCAGCAGCTTTTTCACCAGCACGATCAGCGTCGTGCGGCGGCTGCCGTTCTGGGTACCCTTGTCGTACAACAGCCGCTTGATGCTCTCCTTGTTGTTGGTGTCCTGGCTTTGCTTGATGTACCGTTCCGTTTTGAGGTAGAGCCGCACGTCTTTGAGCAGGCGCTCGTCGGGGGGCAGCACCACCATCATCATGGTGTTGTAGCCCAGGGTTTGGGCCCGCAGCAGGTCGGGATTGGCGTAGTCGTCGTGCTGGGGCGTGATGACGTCGATCACCAGTTCCTTCTCCCGCCCCAGCAGCACGCCGTCTATTTTGTGGGTAAATTCGTAGTCCTGCTTGTTTTCGACGTAGCGGATTTTGGTATCGCGGATGGTTTCGTCAAAAACGAGTTCGTTGAGCAGCTGCGTGACGGCGGTTTCGTCCACCTCGGTGGCTTTGATTTCCTGCTCGATGTCTTTCTCGTCGTCGGTCAGGTACTCATACAGGTCGCCGTTGCGCTGCACGTAGGTTTGGGCTTCGAGTAGGTTCAGCGCCTCGGTCACGCGTTGGTTGTGCGCGATCAGATCGACGTGCAGGTTGTCGATCATCAACACCGACACGTTGCGGGTCGTGGTTTTGAAATTGCTGAAATACTTGACCAGAAACAGGGCTTTCAGCACCCGGACCGCGAAGGGATCGTCGAGGTTGCGCTCGGCCAGCGTGATCGAGTTCTGGATCTCGCCCCGAATCGTGGAGCGGATGCCTTCGTACAGCCGATCGAAGGTAACCAGCGCGTCGGTATTCTGATCGAACATCCCTATGACCACTTCCTGAAACACGCCCAGCATGGAGCGCTCCCCCACGGAGGCGTGCTTCCCCTGGAAAGCATTGTGGTGCGACAGCGCCTTGATGCACTGCTGGAACAGGTCGAACTGGTACGGCACGAAGGGGTACTTGTTGACAAAGTTTTCCTCCCGTTGGTACTTCTTGAACTGTACGCCCACCTCGGAGAAAGTGAGCAGCGTCTCGAGGTTGGCGTGCTGTTTGTTCCAGATTTCGGCCAACTCCGTTTTTGCCTCGGCATTTTTTTGGAGCAGGCGCTTCTCGATCACCTCGTCCACATTGGCTGAGGTCAGCGGAATTTTCAGCTTAAAGCGGGCCTGGATGCGGGAAAAGTCGTTTTGCTGGGCGCGGTTCAGGTCGCCCACCACTTTTTCCATGTCTTCCTGCGACGTGACCAGAACCCAGGCCTGTCCCCTGGTGCGGGTGGCGAGGGTTTCGGCGATGGTCTGCAGGTTGAGCATCAGCTTGGTGTTGTCGCTGATGTACTGCCCCACTTCATCCACGAAGAAATTGAGCCGGAAGCCTTTGGATTTGGTCTGAATGTACTCATTGACCCGAATGCACAAATCCTCAATGGAAATAGCGTGGTCTTTCCGGAGCGTGTCGATAATGTTGCCGTAGCCTTCGGTGGCAGCGCCCATGAGGTCGGTCAGGGCGACATCGATCGCCTCCTTGGTCTGGGGCGCAAAGTACTTCCGCCGCCCGCTGTACCAGGGCTCTCCGGCGGCGGCCTCGAAACTCTCCTTGAAGGCCTCATATTTTCCCTCCGACGCGACCCAGCGCTCGAAGTCCGCCACGTGCTTTTTTCCACCATAGTACCCCAGGTGGTCGTTGAGGACTTTGTAAAACACCGTGAGGATGGCGTCTTCTTCCTGCTTGCTGGTGATTTGGGCCTGCTGATCGATGTTGAACAGGATGGATTCCGAGGGAATGCGCGTGGCCTGCAGCACATCGGCCCGCAGCAGCTCGTCGTCCACGATTTTTTCGGCGAAAACTTTGCCCAATTGCTCGCCCTCGTTTTCGCGATTTTCCATCACGTACGACAGGATTTTCAGCAAGTGCGATTTCCCCGAACCAAAAAAGCCGGAAATCCAGACGCCGTTGGCCCCCTGGTAGTCGTTGTAGGCGGCGAAGAAATCGCGGATTTTCCTGGCCACCTCCCGGGTAATCACGTATTCCTCGACTTCCTGCTTGATGTGTTCCCGGTCGTCGGCCTTGATGACCGTTTCGATGGAACGGTCGATTCGTCTTTCAAAAATTTGGTTCAGCTTCATGCGGTGGTGGTGTAGTCGTCTATTTTGAAGGCACGGTAGTAGTTGTCGTCGGTCAGCAGCCCGAACAGTTCCAGTGAAAAACCGTTGTACTGGCCGGGAAAGAAGGTCAGGGTGGGGGCATCCTTCGCGACATTCTGCAAATTGTTGAGCACATTGTGCGAGCGGATAAAGGGGAAAACCAGTCCGATGCCCGTCAGGAAATAGATGCTGGCTCTCTGGCTTTCGATCATCTGCCGGATGGCGGGGATAAGTACCTGATTGATGTCGAGCAAAGATTGCAGGGCCTCCTTGAATTCTTCCTTGTCCATCTGGGTCTCCATGTCGAACAATTCCTGCTGGCTCAATTCACGGTCGATAATCTCCATCGCCAGGTCGTAAAGGTTGATTTCCAGTACAGGAATTCCCTGATTCATCAGCTTATTTTTCAGGCCTTTTACGGCTTTATCGACTGCGGTCTGCTGTTTGGCCTCGTAAGAAGCGATGAAAAATGGGATCTCCCCACCCAGCGTATTCATTTCCAGAAAGCCGGGCGTGGTTATTACCTTATATATGTGCTCAAAACTATGGGAGATGTTTTGCATTGGGGGTGTTATCGAGTCGTTTTTCTGGGAGGTACAAAGGTCCAAAGCGGGGCGCCCCGTGGCGCACAAAGTTCCAAAGTGGCCTATTTCTTCCTGGCATTGTTGTGCTTACCCTTGTTTCAATACTATGTGCCTATATGCCTTTCAATATCCCCATCCGATAGCAGGTATATTTTAAGCCATTCCGGGTCGTCTTCCGCGACTGCTTTTGCTACACTTTCGTCTAATATCTGGGGATCGATGCGCTTTGAACTGACCGAATCTATGGCGCTGGCCTGTTCAAGTATTTTGAAGGTCACTTGTCTGATTTTTGCAGCGGTGTTGTCGGTCAGTGCGTCTAGTTCGGGATGAAATTCCCGTTTTTTCCGAAAAAAGGTAATGTACTCGCCCTCGGTTATCTGGTAATTGAACACCAGGGCTTTTTCCCGGAGTACCTCTACCACAAAGTCACGGATGAAAGAATATACTTTGCACACAGCCAATAGCGCGATCTGCTTTTGGGCCACCTGGTCGCCGTGGGCCAGTATTTCGAGCTGAGAGTGGGTCAGCGTATCGACGCGAAGCCTGAGTTCGCGGTACTGCGTCCCGATTGTCTTGGCCTTCTGCCCCTTGATTACGCGCTGCCTATCAATACTTTCAGGGCCATTCTCCAAATAAACTCTCGATAATTCAGCCATCTCTGGCAGCATAAGGGAGGCTCCGGTAAATGAGAAGCGGTATTTTCTTTCTATTTCCATTTTATAGCGCTCGTGGAACGTTCGGTTGGCAAAAATACCAATTGTATTATTGAAAAACCCGTTAAGCCCGTGTACGGATCAAAGCAAATCATACCAATGCTCGCAAATCCAATGGCAGCCGCCGCACCGCCTCCGAAAGACTCTTTCGACCGGAACGGTGAATACCTCAGTCCCATCTTTTTGAGCGCTCCTTACTTGTTCCGAACTGCCGGGAAAACTTTCAAGAATGGTACAGGATAATGGCCTGGGCGTGGCGCAGGATGATCGCCGGTAGTGCATCGTAACTGCCCAGACACAAAAACAACGGTAGGAAAAGTAATGATTCCTACCGTTCGATAAAATTTGTCGCCTCTCTGGAAGAAAGGTTATATCACCACTTCACAAAGCCACCACTTGCCCCGTCCGCACCGACTCGTCGCAGGCGAAGGCGATGCGCAAGCTATTCACGGCATCGGCCATGTGGTCGGTCAGGTCGGTGTTTTCGCGGATGGCTTTCAGGAAATAAAGTTGCTCGCGGTCGCAAAGGCCCTGGTGGTCGGGCTCGTCGGTAAGGTTGATCCAGGTGTCTTCCCGGGCAAATTCATCCTTGTCGTTGAGCGCCGCGTGGTGGTAGCGGATGGATTCCGTTTTGGTGTGCGACTCGATGGACGAGGATTTTCCCGAGCCGCCCGCGTCCTTGGCCACGATCGACACCGAGCCCTTTGGCCCGATGACGTCCTTCACAAAAAAAGCTGTTTCGCTAATCATCGGCCCCCAACCCGCCTCGTACCAGCCCACCGAGCCGTCCTCGAAGCGAATTTGGAGTTGGCCGTAGTTGTAGTTACCCGTCGGGATATCCTCCGTCAGCCGCGCCCCGATGGCACTGACCTGCGTGGGCTTTGCGCGGGTCATCTGGCACATGACGTCAATGTAATGCACGCCGCAATCCACGATGGGACTCAAGCTTTTCATCAGGTTGCGGTGCAGGGTCCACATGTCGGTTTGGCTCTGCTGGTTGAGGTTCATGCGCATCACCAGCGGCTTGCCCAACTCCTGCGACAGCTCCACAAATTTCTCCCAGGATGGGTGGTGGCGCAAAATATAGCCTACGACTAGTTTCTTCCCGGCTTTATTGGCGGCCGCTACCGTGCGCTCTGCCCCTTCCACCGTATCGGCCACGGGCTTTTCGATGAAGACGTGGCAATCCGCCGCAAAAGCTTTCACCGCAAATTCCTCGTGCGTGTCGGGGTAGGTCGAGATGCAGACGGCATCGGGCTGGGTGGCTTCCAGGGCTTCGTCGTAGTCGCTGTACAGCGTGTACTGGCCACCGAGTTTTTCGTTCAGTCGCTCTTTGCTTTGGCCCGTCGAAACAAGGCCACAGATTTCGAAGCCATCCAGGTTGTGGTAAGCCGTGGCGTGCGAAGCGCCCATGTTGCCGCAGCCGACGACCAGGACGCGGAGGTTTTGTTTTTGATTACTCATGTATTTTTTTGAAAGGTGAGGTCGGAAAACCGTTTGATGCGAAAGGCAATGTAAGGTAATTCTCGCAAAATCGCCAGTGGGACGAAGGGAGGGCCCTCCCTCGAAAGAAAAATTCATGCGATCGATCCAGGTTACTTCGTACAGGAATGGCACAGTTTTTACACCTGTTTACTGAATAATTTTTGTAAAAAATCACTCCTAAATACGAACCCAACATGGACGCTATAAAATCTGTTGCTGAACTTAATACCCCCTCCGATTTACAGGAAAAAGGCCGCAAGAAAGTCGCCGAAGCCGTCAACGCCCTAGTGGCTGACGCTTTCGCGCTTTATATCAAAACCAAGAATTTTCACTGGCACATGTCCGGTTCGCACTTCCGGGACTATCACCTGCTGCTCGACGAGCAGGCCGCCCAAATCCTGGCGACCATTGACCCGCTGGCCGAGCGCGTGCGCAAGATAGGCTACGACACCATCCGCTCGGTGGGCCACATCGCCCAGTTGCAGACGGTGAAGGACAACGATGAGGACTTCGTCCCCGCGCAGGATATGCTCAAAGATTTGATCGCCGAAAACAGGAAAATGGCGAAAAATATGCGCGACACGCACAAACTCTGTGACGATGCCAACGATGTGGCCACGGCCAGCCTGTTGGAAGAGTACATCGACGATACCGAGCGCCGTACCTGGTTCCTGTTCGAGACCACGCGCGAGCAATAGAAGAAAAGAGCGTTTTTTTGAGAAAAAGGTCAGCCTGAAAACACCGCGTTTTTAGGCTGATCTTTTTTATAGGTTTTCACCTATGGGGGGAGCTTCCCGTCTATCTCGCAGAGTTTCCCAAACCCCAAAGGCAATTTCTCCGTAAATTGGCACCGAAATTGCGCGCAGACAGGAAACCGGGAGAGGTTCATGGGAAGAAAAAAAATCTTGTTTTTATTGGGGTGGCTGATGGCCTGGGCGGTAAGCCCGAGCGCTCAGGCTTCTCACGTCATCGGGGGCAACATCACGATCAGCCCTAAAAATAGCCAGACAGGCGTCTACAGCGTCTGCGTGACGCTCTACTACGATGCCAACAGCACCGATCCCAACGCCGAACAGAGCGAAATCACCGTTTCCTTTTTCCGAAAAGCGGATGACACCCGGCTCACGGATCTGCGCCTGAAGCAATCCAGCAAGCAGCCTCTGCCTTTTACCAATCCGGGCTGCGCGGCGTCGCGCAATCTCAAAATCAACGTGGTGCAGTTTTGCGCCGAAACCCGGCTGACATTAAGTGAGTTTGCCGAACAGAAGGGTTTCTACGTAACCTGGGAGCGTTGCTGCCGCTCGGCGGATATCAATAACGTCAAGGGAGCAGGCACCTCGTCGCTGGTGCTGTACGCCGAGTTCCCGCCCGTGACGACCGACAACCGCTCGCCGGTATTCGGTGCGGCCAATGGCGAAGTACTTTGCCGCAATACACCCTACACCTTTGCGTCGGGCGCGACGGATCCCGACGGCGACGAGTTGCGCTACCGTCTCGACACGCCTTTCAATAGCACCCGCCCGCCTTTCGGCATCGACCCGCTGGCCCCTGCCACCGCGGGGCCGTACCCCAAGAGCGAGTGGGCCAACGGCTACGGCGCGGCCAACCCCGTGCCCAGCCAACCCGCCTTTTCGCTCGATCCCAAAACCGGAACGATTCGTCTGACGCCGACCGAGACGGGCCTGTTCGTGTACCGCGTAGTAGTGGAAGAGTACCGCCAGGGCCGCAAGCTGGGGGAAGTCCACCGCGATTACCAACTGCTGGTGATCGACTGCACCAACGACAACCCGCCGCCCGTGTCCATCGAAGAGGCCCTGCTGCCGCCCGGGGCAAGCATCGCCGAGGGCGATTCGCTGATCGAGGTCGGTATTTGCCGGGGAGACGTGATTTCACTCAAAGCCGAGACCAATCCGCAGTTTGCCTACCAGTGGCAGCGCGACGGGGTCAATATCAAGAACGCCAACGGCCCGGCGATCACCATCACGCAGGAGGGCGTGTACAACGTCGTCAAGACCTTCGCCGACCGCTGCGGCAACGCCAGTACGCTGGGCGAAAAATTCGGAGTGAAGTACCGTCAGCAGGAAAAAGTCAAAATTACGCCCGGCCCCAGGGCCAGCGTCTGCGAAGGCTCGCCGCTGGACTTGTCGCTCAACGTGGGCGGCGCGGGCTGGTCGTTTCGTTGGCAAAAAGACGGCAGCGCCCTCCCCGGTGCGACGTTCAACGCGCTTACTGGCGTGACGGAGGCGGGGGTTTACGTGGTGAGAGCTTCCAATCTAGTGACACAATGTGCCAGCCTCGATACCGTGACCGTACGACTGAACGCCCGCCCGGCCGCCACGATCACGGCGCCCTCGCGGGAGATTTGTCAAGGCGATTCGTTATCGCTGCTGGCCAACGCGGGCAATAACCTGACGTACGTGTGGTACCAAGCCCAAGTGCCGCAGCCCGGTCCCATTGGCGCGTCGAACACGGTCAAAAAGACGGGATTGTATTCGGTAGAGGTCAGCGATACGACCACGGGCTGCTCCCGCCGTTCGGACACGCTGCGGGTACGGGTCAAGCCGTTGCCCCAGGTACTTTTCGATTCTTTGCCCGCCATTTGCGGACAAGCGAACGCAATACTGTCCTTGGGTGCCACGCCGGCGGGCGGCACGTTTTCCGGCAAAGGGGTAAGCGGCAATACTTTCAACGCCCAACAAGCCGGACTGGGAAGCCACGCCGTGCTTTATACCTACAAAGCACCCAACGGCTGCATAGCCACCAAGACGCAGACCGCGCGGGTGACCTCTGCTCCGAGGGCTTTCCTGGGAAACAAAAAAGTGATCGTGCGGGGCGACAGCCTGCAAATCCGCAGCTCGGTAACCGAAGACGCCACTTACGAATGGTCGCCACCGCTGGGACTGAACAATCCGGCAGTGGCGCAGCCTATCGCTTCCCCCGAGCAAACGACGACCTACCGCCTGCGCGTCTCGACGGCGGGCGGGTGTTTTTCGGAAAGTGAAATTGTGGTGGAAGTGCTGCCGCCCGTGAAAATCCCCAACGGATTTACGCCCAACGGCGACGGTACCAACGACCGCTGGGAAATAGAAAACAGCGCGGCCTACACCGACTGCGAAGTGAACATCTTCAACCGCTGGGGCAACAAAGTATTTAGTTCCAAAGGCTACGACCAGGACTGGGGCGGACAGTTCAACAACGAGCCGCTCCCCGCCGCCACCTACTACTACGTCATCAAGCTCCACCCGGAGCTACCAGTGAGGAGTGGCAGCGTAACGATCTTTAGATAATGTGGGAATGAGTGAATAAGTGAATTAGTGAATGTCGGAATACTGTGTTGGAACTCATAATTGTCAATTCTAACTTTCATTCCGACATTCCGACATTCCGACATTCCGACATTCACTAATTCCAAATTAAATTACACGCCTTCCGCCACTACCGTTTTCACGCCCGGCACCATGCGGGTGAGGAGGTTTTCGATGCCTGCTTTCAAGGTTAGCGTCGAGGAGGGGCAACCGCTGCATGAGCCTTGGAGTAGTACTTTCACCGCGCCGGAGTCCTGGTCGAAGGAGTGGAAGCTGATGGCCCCGCCGTCGGACTCTACCGCCGGACGCACGTACTGGTCGAGGGCGGCCTTGATCTGCTGCACGGCCGGCGTATCGTTCTCCTCCACGACCATCGTGTTGCTCTCGATGGTTTTGGGTTCGAAAACGGGCTGGTTTTGCTCGAAATAAATCTTGATGAATTGCTTGGTGTCGTACAGCACCTCTTCCCAAGCCGTGGCGTCGTCCTTGGTGATCGTCACGAAGTTGCTGGCGATAAACACCCGCTGCACGTGCGGAAACTGGAACATGTCCGCCGCCAAAGGCGAGGCTTTACCTTCCTCCAAGGCAGCGGCATGAGAGGGATAGTCGAAGGACAGCCCGTCGGGTACCAGCTCAAAATTCAGGACGAATTTCATGGAGTTGGGATTGGGGCTGAGTTCGGTGTATATATAAACGGGGCGATTTAGCATAGTTGAGAATGGAAAGTGAAAAGTTGAGTGTGCCTGATTTTGCAGTGATCGTCATACGGTACTGTTCATGTGGCAGTTTTTCAAACAAACATCTCTGCTTAAAAATTTCAAGAGACGGAACTGCACGCTTCATGAGTACGCTGAAAGCACCGAAAGCCCGAGGGAACGAGTCCTTCGGGCTTTTGGCTAAATGAATAGCTTTGTGCTGAAATGAATTTGGCTTACGCCTCGGCGGCTACGGGAGCGTCCGTAGGTTGCGCTTCGGGGGTTTCGACGGGAAGCGGTTCGATAGAAACCCAGGACTTACCCTTGGCTTTCTTGGTGAACACCACGTGGCCCTCGACCAGCGCAAACAACGTGTGGTCACGACCCAAACCTACGTTGCGGCCGGGATTGTGCTTCGTACCGCGCTGACGCACGATGATGCTGCCCGCCTTGGCGTGCTGTCCACCGAACAGCTTCACGCCCAAATAATTGGGATTCGAATCCCGTCCGTTTCTGGAACTACCTACACCTTTCTTGTGTGCCATAACTTTTTAATTTTGAATGAGTGATTGAGTGAATGAGTGAATGCAGGATGTCGAGAAAGTTAAATCTCTCAATCTCTCAATCACTCATTCTCAATTAAACAACTATATCATCAATCCGGAGCTTCGTCAAATACTGACGGTGTCCGTTTTTCTTCTTGTAGCCTTTACGGCGTTTTTTCTTGAAAACGATGACCTTCTCGCCTTTGAGGTGTTCAACGATGGTGGCGTTGACCGAAACACCGGCGATGCCGGGCGCACCGATTTGGATCGTGCCTCCATCGTCGGTGAGGAGGACTTTGTCGAAGACAAGTGCAGCGTCCACATCCCCTTCAAGCCGATTGGTGAAGATGGTGCGGCCCTTTTCAATCTTGAATTGCTGACCCGCGATTTCTACGATTGCGTACATGATTTTAAGCCTGGTTTTTTGAAATGAGGGGCAAAGATAAGGAGTTGTGGGAGAAATCAAAAGGGGATATGGGAAATACTTGGGCGAAGAACTGTTCTCCTACTTAATGCGAAAACTCACCCCAATACTGGCGCTGGTCGATCCGCCTGTGGATTGAACCGCCTCCAGCCTTTCTACCGAGGCATTGAGCATCCAGCGGTCACCCATCCGGTACTGTGCTCCCACACCCAGGCCGAAACGATTGAAGTTTGACATGAGACTACGCTCTCTTGGTCGTAGATAATCGAAGAATCCGCCAGCGTAGAACACGCTATACCTTCCCATACTGTACCCAGCCTGACCGTAAACGGACAAGCGATCACTCTTCAAAAAATAATACTGCGTGGATAGCCCGGCTCCCAGGTATTGGGGCTGCTCCACTCTGATATCCCTGTGTCGCTCCTGCTTGAATCCGCCGGATTCATACTGGCCTTCGAGTCGAACAGACCAGCGGTCTCTGATAAAATACTGAATGTAGGGTGCGGTGCGGGTCGAAGCTCCTCCGTATCCGCCAAAATTAGGGCCAAAGCCGACCCCGAGTTGAATTTCTCCTTTTTCCAGCCACGGACTATTGCCGGAAGTTTGGGCCAGGGAACAAACTGGGAGGAGGAAGACGATCAGAATGACAAGATTTTTCATAATCGGATGAAATTTGGTGAAAGTATACTTTACAAATTCCAAGAGCCAGCGAATGGAAAAAAGGTTGCAATGGGTGCAAAGGAAAATCTGTTTCATTATAATTATTTTACCTTTGAGGGCATTCAGGCTGAGGGGACACCAACGAGAAGACACACTATTTGATCGAAAGCCACAATAGCCTTTTATGAGTAGCGAAGACAATTCGGCGCATGGTGAGGAGACGACCTTCGAAAGGCTCAACGGCATCATTGACCAAAATCTCGAAAACACCCAATATACTCTCAAAGACCTATGCCGAGATTTGGGCATCAGTCGCTCCCGAATGTTCCGGCTGGTCAAAGAGCAAACCAACCTTTCGCCTTCTTTGTACATCCGGCAGCGCCGCCTTTTGCGGGCCAAAGAACTGCTGGAAAGTACCGACTGGCGCATCGTAGAGGTCAGCGACAGAGTCGGCCTGGACAGTCCGCAGACCTTCACCAAGTACTTCACGCAGGAATTCGGGATAAGTCCCACCGAGTACCGCAAAAACCAGCCCGAAGAAGCAGAGGGACCCGACCAGAGTACCCCGACTAGTCAATCGCCTCGACCTGCCCGTTCGTTTTGGGCCACAGCGCGAACCCACTACTTCATTCTGGCCGGGATCGTTCTGTTGGGGATGGTGGCAGGGGGGTACTTTGTTTTATTAGGCAATTCGTCCCCTTCGGCTTCGGGTTCTTTCGAAAACTCGGTCGCCATCCTGCCCTTCCGCAGCCAGGGAACCGGACGCCCGACGCTCCTGGCCGACGGCCTCACGGGGCAGGTACATTCGTCGCTGGCGGGCGTCAAAAACCTGAAAGTGATTTCGCGCACTTCCTCGGAGCTTTTCAGGAATACTCAGAAGACGATCCCGCAGATGGCCGCCGAACTGGGCGTGGAATACATGCTGGTGGGTACCGTCATCGAGGCTGCCGGCAAGGTGCGGGTGAATGTCGAGCTGATCGAAGCGGCGGAGGATCGGACGCTCTGGGCGGACAACTATGAGGGCGAAGGCCCCGAACTGCTCACCTTTATGAACACCGTGGCCCGACGCGTAACGCGGGAGCTCGACCAGTCACTAACCGACACCGAGTCGCGGAAGCTGGACCGGTTGCCTACGCAGAACCCCGAGGCCTACCACGAGTATTTGCTGGGAAAGCAGTTGCTGCTGAGCCGGACGAAACCAAAGTTGGCCGCTGCCATCCGGCACTTCGACCGTTCCATCGCCCTGGATTCGGGATTTGCCGATGCGTACGCTCGGAAGGCGTTGGCTTACTTTATCATGGGGAGCAGCGATTTCATGAACTTACGGCAAGGGATACGGCTCTCGGAGCGCAACGCCCTGGCGGCCATTCGACTCGACGGCGAGAACGGACTGGCTTACGCCATCCTGGCCAACGGGTACCGCCACCTCAACCAGTGGGAACAAGCCGTTACGACCTACCGAATTGCGCTGTCCCACAGCCCTAACGACGCCCAGATCAGCTACTGGTACAGCATCACGCTGCGCTCGCTGGGCCGTTTCGAGGAGGCAATCCAGAACAGTAACCGCGCCATCGCCCTTGACCCGCTGTACCAAACGATCATCGCCGGCCACATCAATAATTACTCCTACGCAGGCCGCTACGCCGAGGCCGACCGACTTTTCGAAGAATACGCGTTGCCCCTGAGCGGTTTTTACATTTATTACTACGTCAAAGGATACCACTGCCTCAACCAGAATAACTACCGAGGCGCGCTGGGGGAATTCATGCGCTGTGATTCGCTGGCTCCGGCGATTCCCGTCGTCGGAGCTGCCATTCAATTTTGCCGGGCCCGGCTCGGGCAGCGCGAATCGGCCGAAGCCCACCTTGCCGCGTTGCCCGACGACCCCGCCAGCTACCAACTGAGGGCCATGGTTTATGCCGGCCTGGAGGACAAAGGGAACTGCCTCAAGTACCTCCGTCTGGGGGCTGAGCGGAGCACCTCTCCCTTCTACCTGAAGGTCTCCCCGATGTTCCGCTTCCTGCACGGCGACCCGCGCTTCGACGCCGTCCTGGATCAGCTCGGACTCCTGAACCCTGTTCCCTGACCGGATCAGTCGAATAGTGCTCCTTAGGCTGCATTTACCCCGTTTTTAGCCCAATTTCTAAGTTTTTGGTCAAATGCTCCAAGCTTTTGGTCAAATAGGCAAAGTCCGTTTCGGGCTGTTCACTGACCTTTGTAGTGTTCTATGTAAGCCCATAGACGTTACGCACTATACACACCCATTTTTTTTACTCAACGTTATGATTTTTTATGAAAACCCTCTTCATTACCCTGCTCTGCGCTGGCCTGACCACCGCCTGCCAGCGCGGTCTGACCCAGGCCGACCAGGCCCGGAACTACGCGCAGGAAAAGTTGACGCAAGGCAATCGCCACTACGCAGCGGCGGAGTACAGCGCTGCCATCCGAGCGTATGACCTGGTTCTGGCCGTAGCTCCTCAGCGCGCGGATGCCTGGCTCAACCGGGGCAGCGCCCGGTTCAAGGCCGGGAATCTGGACGGGGCCATCGCCGACTTCGACGAGGCACTGCGGCTGAGTCCCGAGCTGACCGACGCCCACTACAACCGCGCCACGGCCCGGTTCGACGCCGGAGACTACGCCGGAGCCGTTCAGGATTGTACCGCAGCTCTGCGCCTGAATCCTACCCAAACCGACGCCCTCTACAACCGGGGAGCGGCCTACTACAAACTGCAAAACTACCAGCAAGCGCTGCGCGATTTCGACCGCGTCGTTGCGGCCCGGCCCGAGCTTTCGGCGGTATATCTCTACCGCAGCAAAACGAAGTACGCCCTCGACGACCGCGTCGGAGGTATGGCCGACTTCCGAAGATCGCGGCAACTGCTACCGGGAACGACCGCCTACGCGCGGCCGGAATAAGCGAATCCCGCTAGCGGCCGCTTTCTGGTCGTAGATTCTTAGCATGAAGTTGTCGCCCCGATCTTCTGCCCCGACCACCGGACGCCCCCCCAAAACACTCAAAAACCGCCTATTTCTAAGTTTTTGGTCAAATGCTCTAAGTTTTTGGTCAAATAGGCAAAGTCCGTGGCGGGCCAATTGCCGATCTTTATAGCATCCTGTTTCAGCGAAACTAACCCCTGAAAACGATGCACCTCTCCCCCTGTCTGCTCCCCGGTTTTACCGTCCTGTTTCTGTCCTGCCAGACGACCGAAAACCGTCGCCGCGCCGCGCCCGACTCCGCTCAGGCTACTACCCATTACGTGGTGCTGGCCCAGAAGGCGCTGACCTACCAGGCCGACTTCCAGTACGAGGCCTGGGCGGGCCTGCTGGCCGAGGATGTGGTGTACTACCCGCAAGCCGACGACTCCACCGCCCGGCCGCTGGCGGGCAAGGCCGACCTGCTGGCCTATTGGCGCCACTGGCAAGACACCTCCGGCATCCGAGCCGTGCGGCTTTCGGCTTTTCGCCTGGAACCCGTCGGCGAGCAAATGGTACGCCCGCCGCGCCTGGCCGACCAGCCGGGCGTGTACGTGGCGGCGGCCTACCAGCGCCAGCTCACCTATGATTCGGGCGAGAAAGTGGCCCGGCCCGAAAGCCTGTGGCTGCACTTCGACGACGACCAGCGCATCGACCGCCTCTACTACTTCCAGCCCGATGATCCGCCCCCGCAGGTAGCCGGGGAAACGGCCCCCGAGCCGCTGGGTGAGTAAGCGGCTGCCTAGCAATTTGACGGATATAAAACCTGATTTTTTTCAATCAAAACCTCAATCTCAACCATGAAAACTTTTACCAAAAACCCAACAAACAACTTGCCCCTTTCGGGCCGCCTGATCCTGTGGGCCGCGCTGCTGCTGGCCCTGTGCTGGGCCCTGACGCCCGGTTACGCGCAGGAGGTACGCAACATCTCGACCCCCAACCACAGCCGAACCGTCCCGGTGGAAACCTGGACAGTACCCGCAGGCGGGCCGTACAAGGTAAAGATAACCGCCAAGGGAGCCAAGGGTGGGCAGGGCGCTAATCTGGGCGGAGCAGGTGCCACCATAGCGGGTGAGTTTCTCGTCTCGTCCGGGCAGATACTCGAACTGACAGCAGGAGCACCTGGTGAGCGTACTAATACAAGTGGCAGTATTGGCGGTGGTGGCGGCGGCGGTGGTTCTGCGGTAAAGATACAAGGCGGCGACCTGTTGTTAGTGGCAGGTGGTGGCGGTGGCGGTGGAACTTTCGGAATGGGTGTGGGGGGGAGCGGCGGCAGTGGGTCGGTCGGCAGTGCTTCAATTGGTGGAGGTGAGGGTGGAGGTCCTAACCAATTTGGTGGCATTATGGGGGGTGATGGTGATTTAACTACCGGTGGTAGTGGTGGTGGCAGTGGTGGCAGTGGTGGTGGTGGTGCTGGTGCCGGTGGTGGTGGTGGTGGTTTTCTGCCTAGTTATCTTGCTAACCTTATTGTCAACGGTAGCGGTGGTGGCGGTGGCGGATACAGCGGAGGTAGTAGCGGCGATGACTGTTGTTCTCCCGGTGGCGGTGGCGGTTCCTACAATGCGGGAAGCAACCAAAGCAATACCGCCGGTGCCAACAACGGCGGCGGGCAGGTCATTATCGAGATTTTAGAGCTGGCAGCTGTGGTCACAGCCACACAACCCACCTGCGCCAGCCCCACCCAGGGCAGCGTAAACCTGGATTTGACGGGTGACTACAATGGGAACACGGCGGACTTCGAGTACGCCATCGTTTCGGGCAGCGCCTTTACGGGCAGTCCCGCCTTTACCGACCTGACCGCCGATCCCTTCATGGTAAGCAGCAGTTTCGGCACCACGGGCGACGCCGACGGCGAGACCTACACCGTGCGCATAAAATCTAAAACTAACGCCAACCTGTTCGTGGACAACACCTATACGCTGACCTCGGCTCAGCCTACGCTGACGCTGGGCGGCATCCCGGCCATCTGCGCCGGGGGTACCTCGTTCACCGTTCCCTACACGGCCAGCAGCGAGTCGCCCACGAGCTATTCGATTTCGGGGGCGGGCATCACGGCGGTCACGGATCAGCCGCTACCCGCCTCGCCCATCACGGTGAACCTGTCGGCCCCGGCCACGGCGGGCAACGCCAGCTTCACGCTGACGGTAGAGAACGCGGCGGGCTGTGTTTCGGAGGATATACCGGGCAGCGTAGCGGTCGATGCGCTGCCGACGGCGGCCATCGCCGGCAACAACGGTTCGGTTTGCACGGGCAGCGACGCGACCTTTACCGTCAGCGGTACGGCCGGGGCCACGCTGACCTACACCGTCACGGGCCAAAGCGGCAACCAAACCCTGCCCCTGAACGGCAACGAGCAAACCATCACGGTCAGCAACGCGACTGCCGACGCGACGCTGACGCTTCTCAACGTAGCGAACGCCAACTGCTCGCAGGATCTGTCGGGTAGTTCGACGGTGGCGGTCAACCCGCTGCCCGGCCTGACGCCCGGCCCCGACCAGTCGGTCGTTTTCGGTTTCAAGGACGGCGACAACTGCACCGATATTTCGGCCACGGCCAACGGAGGCTCTGCCCCCTACGCCTACCAGTGGAGCGGCAGCAGCGAGACGGGCGGCACGATCAACGTCTGCCCCGAAACCACCACAACCTACACCGTGACGGCCACCGACGCCAACGGCTGCGAATCGCCCGAGCGGCAGGTGACGGTCGAGGTGCAGGACGTGCGCTGCGGCAACAAGCTGAACAAAGTGGAAATCTGCTATTACGGCGTGAGTCAGTGCGTATCGGAGAAGATCGCCAAGCGCTACCTGCGACTGGGCGCGACGCTGGGTAGTTGCGGCTCGGGTACTGCCGCCCGGATCGGCTACGAAGGGCAGCAAACTACCCCGCTGCAACTCACGCTGAAAGCCTACCCCAATCCAGTAGTCGATGTCGTGACGGTGGAAGTACTTTCGCCCTTAGCGGGCGCGGCGAGTTTCCAGGTAGTTGACTTGCAGGGCCGGGCGCGTCAGTCGCGCACGGAGAAGTTGGTCGAAGGGCGGAACGAGATACAGTTCCGGCTGGGTAGTTTGCCGACGGGGATTTACCTGATCCGGGCCACCGACGCGCTGAATAATCATGGCGTGGTACGGGTGAGTAAGCAATAACGAAGCATAGCCGGGCGGATGGTCTGCCCGGCTTTTTATTTTTATCTAAAAACTAACCACCACTGAAACATGAAAACCACTACCAAAGACGCATTTTTTACCCGGCTCGCTCCCATCCAACTACTGCTCGCTCTGCTCGTGCTGAGCGGCGGGGCCTGGGCCCAGGGGTTCCACCCCAAGACCGACTACCCCACGGATGGTAGACCCATCTCGGTGGCGGTGGGCGACTTCAACGCCGACGGAAAGCCCGACCTGGCCACGGCCAATGCCGGCGCTAGCACGGTCTCGGTGTTGCTCAGCGACGGGGCGGGGGGCTTTTTGGCCAAGACCGACTACCCCACGGGCACTAGCCCCAACTCGGTGGCGGTGGGCGACTTCAACGCCGACGGAAAGCCTGACCTGGCCGTGGCCAATTTCAACGGCAACACGGTCTCGGTGCTGCCCGGCGACGGGGCGGGGGGCTTTTTGGCCAAGACCGACTACCCTGCGGGCAGTTTGCCTTACTCGGTGGCGGTGGGCGACTTCAACGCCGACGGAAAGCCCGACCTAGCCGTGTCAAGTGACAATGACAACCATGTTTCGGTGCTGCTTAACGATGGGGCGGGGGGCTTTTTGGCCGAGACCGACTACCCCACGGGCAGTAACACCTATTCGGTGGCGGTGGGCGACTTCAACGCCGACGGAAAGCCCGACCTGGCCACGGCCAATGTGAGTAGCAGCACGGTCTCGGTGCTGCTCAGCGACGGGGTGGGGGGCTTTTTGGCCAAGACCGACTACCCCACGGGCAGTAACCCCTACTCGGTGGCGGTGGGCGACTTCAACGCGGACGGAAAGCCCGACCTGGCCACGGCCAATGCCGGCGCTAGCACGGTCTCGGTGCTGCTCAGCGACGGGGCGGGGGGCATTTTGGCCAAGACCGACTATCCCACTGGCAGTACTCCCTTCTCGGTGGCGGTGGGCGACTTCAACGCCGACGGAAAGCCCGACCTGGCCGTGGCCAATGCCGGCGCTAGTACGGTCTCGGTGCTGCTCAGCGACGGGGCGGGGGGCTTTTTGGCCAAGACCGACTACCCCACGGGCAGTAACCCCTACTCGGTGGCGGTGGGCGACTTCAACGCCGACGGAAAGCCTGACCTGGCCGTGGCAAATTTCAATGGCAACACGGTCTCGGTGCTGCTCAACGCCACCTGCCCGTCCATCACCTTCACCCCCACGGTGAGCGACGTGCGCTGCCAGGGCGGCAACGATGGCAGCATCGCCCTGACGCCCAGCGGCGGCACCGCCCCCTACACCTACTCGATCGACGGCGGGGCCAGCTACGGCGACATTTCCACGCTCTCGGGCCTATCGGCGGGCAGCTACGCCGTCAGGGTCAAGGATACCAACGATTGCGAGTCGGAGGCCCAACCTGTCACTATCAGCGAACCTGCTACCGCCCTCAGCGCCAGCGTCAGCGGTAACACTTCGGTCGTGTTTGGTTTTGGGAGCAACTGCACCACGTTGACGGCCAGCGCCAGTGGCGGCACGGAGTCCTACACCTATGTCTGGAGTGCTGGTGCTAACCCGGCCAACACCGCCAGCACGGAGGTCTGCCCCGAAACCACCACGACCTACACCGTGACGGTAACGGACGGCAACGGCTGCACGACTCAGGAAATGGTCACGGTCGAAGTCAAAGACGTGCGCTGCGGCAGAAAGCAGAACAAAGTGGAAATCTGCTACTACGGCGTGACGCAGTGCGTGTCGGAGAAAATCGCCAAGCGCTATCTGAAACTGGGTGCCACCGTCGGCGGCTGCGGCACGGGAAACGCCAGGCTTGGTGCGGAGGAAAGCAATGAATTGCCTTTGCGCCTTACGCTGAAAGCTTACCCCAACCCCGTGCAGGACGCGGTAACGGTGGAGGTGCTTTCGCCCTCGGCGGGCACGGCGACATTCCAGGTACTTGACTTGCAGGGCCAGGCGCGGCAGTCGCGCACGGAGCAGTTGATCGAAGGGCGCAACGAGATCCGGTTCCGGCTGGGTGCTTTGCCGACGGGCATTTATCTCATCCAGGGCGTGGACGCCCTGAATAGGCAGGGTGTGGTGAAGGTGAGCAAGCAATAGACAGCGGGCCGGGGGCGTCGTGTGGCGTTTCCGGCCTTTTCCATTTTTTTATTCAGAAAAGAATTTTACTCGATAACCAAACCTCAATGTCAATTATGAAAACAACTACCCTTTTCAAGGACAACCTGTATTCGCTTACGCGCTACCCACTCCGAGGCTTGCTGCTCCTGCTGGCGCTGACGACTCTGCTGGCTTCCACCACCCTAGCCCAAAAAACCCGCTACGTGAACGCCGCCCGCCCCGACGACAGCGGCGACGGGCTGAGCTGGGCCAGCGCCTACCAGTCGCTGCAGACCGCCCTGGCCGCCGCCCAGCCCGGCGACCAGATCTGGGTGGCCACCGGCACCTACAAGCCCACGGCCACCGCCGACCGGACCATAAGCTTCATCATGAAGGAAAACGTGAAGATTTACGGTGGCTTCACCAGCGGACAGGGCAGCCTGACCGGCCGCGATCCCAACCCGGCCACCAACGGCACGGTGCTCAGCGGCGACATCGGTGCTGAGAATGACAATGGGGATAACAGCTACCATATTATTTTTAATGATAAAAATGGCCTGACAGCGGCGGCGGTGTTGGACGGTTTCACCCTCACGGGGGGAAATGCCGAGCGTAGTGGGGGCAGTTCAAGTGGGGGGGCGATGTATAATGACAATAGCAGCCCGTCTGTTACCAACTGTGCTTTTTTTAACAATTCCGCTAATTTATTTGGAGGAGCAATATACAATTATGAAAGCAACCCGGTTCTGACCAACTGCTCCTTCGTGAGTAACTCCGCTAATTATGGAGGTGCACTGTACATTAATAAAAGCAGCCCGACGCTGACCAACTGCTCCTTTTTGAATAATGCCGCCAACATAAAAGGGGGGGCGATACGCAGTAATTTTGAGAGCAATACGACGCTGACCAATTGTTCCTTCTTGGGTAATTCCGCCATAAGTGAAGGGGGGGCCATGCTCACTAGCGGTTTGAGCCGGACGACGCTAATCAACTGTATAATTTTTGGTAACGGTGGAGAGAATACGATTTTTAATGAAAAGAGTTCCGGTATCCCCATCGCTACCTATTCGCTCTTCGAGGCCTCGGAAACCAGCTACACCGACAACGGCAACAACCTGACGACCACCGTCAGCCCCTTCGCTTCTGGCACCGAGCTGAACCCCTGCTCACCCGCCATCGACGCGGGCAACGACGCCGCCAACGCCACCGCTACCGACCTGGCGGGCAACCCGCGCAAGGTCAGAACCATCGACATGGGAGCCTACGAGTACCGGGGCGCATCACCCGTCATCACCGCCTCGCTGGGCGGCGGCGGCGCGATCGACGCCGGGCAGAGCAGCGGGCTGACCGTGACACTCAGCGGCGGCACGGCTCCTTACACGGTGATCTACTCCGCCAATGGCGGCAGCGAGCAAACGGAGAACAACTACCAGAACCAGGCCACCATCACCGTCAGCCCCGCCGCCACGACGACCTACGCGCTCGTGTCGGTCACCGACGCCAACGGCTGCACCGCCGCCACGCTCGACGGCGGCGCGACGGTCACCGTGACGGCCCTGCCCCAAACCCGCTACGTGAACGCCGCCCGGCCCGACGACTCCGGCGACGGGCTGAGCTGGGCTAGCGCCTACCAGTCGCTACAGACCGCCCTGGCCGCCGCCCAATCCGGCGACCAGATCTGGGTGGCCCGCAGCACCTACAAGCCCAGCGAACGCCGTGAGTCCAACGATCCGCGCTCTGCGAGCTTCGTCATGAAAGAAAACGTGAAGATCTACGGCGGCTTCACCAGCGGGCAGGGCAACCTGACCGACCGCGACCCCAACCCCGCCACCAACGGCACGGTGCTCAGCGGCGACATCAGTGCCGAGAACGACAAGGCAGATAATAGCTACCATGTTGTTTTTAATGATCAAAATGGCCTGACGGCGGCGGCGGTGCTGGACGGCTTTACTATTATGGGCGGAAATGCCGATGGTAGTGGTGACAGTTATAAAGGAGGGGCGATGTACAATCGTGATAGCAACCCATCTGTCACCAATTGTGCTTTTTTTAACAATTCCGCTAGGTTATATGGAGGAGCAATGTACAACGATGAAAGCAACCCGGTTCTGACCAACTGCTCCTTCGTGAGTAACTCCACTGATTATGGAGGTTCAATGTACAATGATGAAAGCAGCCCGACGCTAACCAATTGCTCCTTTTTGAACAATACCGCCAACGTAATAGGGGGGGCAATTCGTAATAATTTTAAGAGTAATCCGACGCTGACCAATTGCTCCTTCGTGGATAATTCCGCCTCAAGTGATGGGTGGGCAGTTAACAATGACAGAAGTAACCTGACGCTGATCAACTGCGTATTTTTTGGCAATGGCGGAGAAAATACGATTCATAATAGTTCCGCGAATGGTACTAGCACTACCACCGCTACCTACACGCTCTTCGAGGCCTCGGTGACTGGCTACTCGGGCAACGACAACCTCACCACCACGGTCAGCCCCTTCGCCTCGGACACCGAACTGAGTCCCTGCTCACCCGCCATCGACGCGGGCAACGACGCCGCCAACGCCACGGCCACCGACCTGGCGGGCAATACGCGCAAGGTCAGAACCATCGACATGGGGGCCTACGAATACCAGGGCACCCTGCCGACCCTCACCGCCACGCTGAGCGGCGGCGGCCCCATCTGCGCGGGCAGCGACGCGACCTTCACCGTCAGTGGCAGTGCGGGCGAGACGCTCACCTACACGCTGACGGGAAAAACGGGCGAGCAGACCCTGCTCCTGGACGGCAACAACCAGACCATCACGGCCAGCAACGCGACGGCCGATGTGACGCTGACGCTGGTCAGGGTAGAGAAGGACGGATGCTCGCAGAATCTGTCGGGGACTTCCACCGTTACGGTCAACCCGCTGCCCGGCCTGACGCCCGACCCCGACCAGTCGGTCGTTTTCGGTTTCAAAGACGGCGACAACTGCACCGATATTTCCGCCACGGCCAGCGGCGGCTCTGCCCCCTACACCTACCAATGGAGCGGCAGCGGCGAGACGGGCGGCACGATCAACGTCTGCCCCGAAACTACCACGACCTACACCGTGAGCGCCACCGACGCCAACGGCTGCGTCTCGCCCGAGCGGCAGGTGACGGTCGAGGTCCAGGACGTGCGCTGCGGCAACAAGCTCAACAAAGTCGAGATCTGCTACTACGGCGTGAGCCAGTGCGTGTCGAAAAAAATCGCCAGGCGGTACCTGAGACTCGGTGCGACGCTGGGTAGTTGCGGCTCGGGTACTGCCGCCCGGATCGGCTACGAAGGGCAGCAAACTACCCCGCTGCAACTCACGCTGAAAGCCTACCCCAACCCCGTGCAGGACGCGGTGACGGTGGAGGTTCTTTCGCCCTCGGCGGGCGCGGCGACTTTCCAGGTACTTGACCTGCAAGGCCGCACGCGGCAGTCGCGGACGGAGAACCTAATCGAAGGGCGGAACGAGATACAGTTCCGGCTGGGCGCTTTGCCGACGGGCGTCTATCTGATTCGGATAGTGGACGCCCTGAATCGGCAGGGCATGGTGAAGGTCAAGAAAGAGTAGTAGTTTCTAACAAGAATTGAGATAAAGTTCAAACTGCCGGATAGAAGCCAGAGGCTTCGTCCGGCAGTTTTTTGCTTCGGGCGATCCTGGGTTAATCCATGCAAAATCCTTAATTCGCCCATTAAAATCAGGTTGGACATCGGAGACGTATCGCTGACAATTATCAAACCTAAATCTGTTTGATGGTCTCCAAATCCCTTTCAAACTCTTCAATCCCGTAGTGAAGCGGTATTTTTCGCTTCGCCAATTCCCGCTGAAACCGGAACTGGTGCATTCCCGCCATTTCACTGGCTTGGCCCAGCGTCAAACTTTCCTGCTCGAACAGAACTATTGACAATTCAAGGACTATCTGGTCGGCTGACAGTCCTGACCCTTCCACGATGTTGTCTGGTATTTCGATGGTCATAGCGTTTCCTGATTTTTATCAAGTTAAGCAAAATTTCAAGTTGCCTATTCCAAATACTACCCCAACTCCGTCTTCAAGAACTTCCCCGTATAACTACCCTTCGCCTTGGCGATTTTCTCGAATCAAATACCAACTGCAAGTACCGCTTCTAAAAATAAGTTGTCAGTTCCTCTCTACTCATTTCAATCAAGTTGTAGTACTCAAACTGATTGACTATTTCCTGAAAGTTTCGACGGAACAGGTTAAGCAACTGATGATTCTTGATGTTGCCCGTAGTGATTATCAATAGTTTTCGGGGAGAATTTCTCAGTAAATGGCTGTCGTAGAAATCCAAATCTTTGGTAATTACGATGTAGTCCGATTGAACCGATAACACCCTTATTTCCTCATCTTCTGTCTCGTCCTTATTGGGCAGATCCTCGGTATGAATCGCCTCAAGCCCTTTCTCTCGAATCCATTCGGACAAAAGATAGGGCAATTGGGCATCCACAAGGAATCTCATACTAACACTTTTCGAATGCTCTTTACCCTTGACAACTTGGCTGCGTATTGCAGGCAAGCCAAAATATCCTCTTCTTCAAGCGCAGGGTAGTCGGCCAGTATTTCTTCGTGGCTGCTCCCCGCTGACAGCAGGTCGAGAATGAGCTCAACGGGATAGCGTTTGTTGCGAACTGTAGGCTTCCCGTGACAGACTTTGGGGTTGATGGTTATTCTATCCAGCAGGTTTTTCATGATCCATGAGGTTGATTTTCGTAAAGTTACGGCTTTGCTGTGTTCTTGACCAATCTAGTTTGTGATAGCAGACGCGATAAATTCCATCTTTACACGCCCCCCAACTCCTCCGCCAAAAACTTCCCCGTATAACTTCCCTTCGCCTTCGCGACTTTCTCCGGCGTACCCTGCGCCACGATTTCGCCGCCGAGTCCTCCGCCTTCGGGGCCTAGATCCACGACGTAATCGGCGACTTTGATGACGTCCATATTGTGTTCGATGATCAGGACGGTGTTGCCCTTTTCCACGAGTTTTTGCAGCACGGCCAGCAGGTGGCGGATGTCCTGGAAGTGCAGGCCCGTGGTGGGTTCATCCAGAATATAGAGCGTTTTGCCGGTGTCGCGCTTGGAGAGTTCTTCGGAGAGCTTCACGCGCTGCGCTTCGCCGCCCGAGAGGGTGGTGGCGTGCTGGCCGAGGGTGATGTAGCCCAGGCCCACATCGTGGAGCGTCTGCACTTTGCGCAGGATGCGGGGCTGATTGGCGAAGAAATCCAGCGCCGTTTCCACCGTCATGTCCAAAACGTCGGAAATGGACTTTCCCTTGAAGCGCACTTCCAGCGTCTCGCGGTTGAAGCGCTTGCCCTTGCAGGTCTCGCAGTTGATGTACACATCGGGCAGGAAATCCATTTCGATTTTCTTGCGGCCCGCGCCTTCGCAATCGTTGCAGCGGCCCGTTTTTACGTTGAAGCTGAACCGCCCCGGCTTGTAGCCCCGAATTTTGGATTCTGGCAGTTCGGAGTAAAGGGCGCGAATGTCGGTGAATAGGTTGGTGTAGGTGGCCGGGTTGGAGCGCGGCGTACGGCCAATCGGCGATTGATCCACCTCGATGACTTTGTCGAGATGATCGAGTCCGTCGATGGATTTATGATCCAAAGGCTCGCGGCGCGAGCGGTAGAAGTGTCGGTTGAGCAGCGGAAACAGTGTTTCGTGAATGAGCGACGACTTGCCGCTGCCGCTCACGCCCGTTACGCAGATCATCGTACCCAGCGGAATTTTCAGCGTGACGTTTTTAAGGTTGTGACCCGTGCAGCCTTTCAGCATCAGCTTCTTGCCGTTGCCCCTGCGGCGTTTCGCGGGGATCTCGATGCTTTCGCGGCCGTCGAGGTAGGCGGCGGTGGTCGAGCCATTTTTCAGGAACTCTTCCGGCGTGCCCTGCCCGACGATGTGGCCGCCGTGGCGTCCGGCACCGGGGCCGATGTCCACGATGTAGTCCGAGGCCAGCATCATGTCCTTGTCGTGTTCCACCACCAGGACGGTGTTTCCCAAATCCCGCAGGTTTTTCAGCGAGCCAATCAGCCGCACGTTGTCACGCTGGTGCAGGCCGATGCTGGGTTCGTCCATGATGTAGAGGACGCCCGTGAGCTGGGTGCCGATCTGGGTGGCCAGCCGGATGCGCTGCGCCTCGCCGCCCGACAACGTCCGCAGCGAGCGGTTCAGCGTGAGGTAGTCCAGCCCGACATCCAACAGAAAGCCGACGCGCTTGCGGATTTCCTTCAACACCTCGTGGCCGATGACTTTCTGGCGGTCTTCCAGGCGGTCTTCCAAATCAACCAACCAGTCGCCCAGCTCGCGGATGTCCATCTCGGCCAGCTCGGCAATGTTTTTCTTGTCAATAATAAAATGCAGAGACTCCTGCTTCAGCCGCAAGCCGTTGCACTCGGGGCAGGCACGGATGACCATGAAGTCTTTCAGCCAATCCTGAATTTTATCGGAGCCGTTTTCCTGCTGGCGCTTCAGGAAATTGATGATGCCGTCGAACTTCGTATCCCATTTCGTGCCGGGGTACTTTTTGGACGGCACGGGTACGGGCTCGTCGCTGCCGTACAGCACCAGTTCGATGGCCTCGGGCGGGAATTTTTCCAGCGGGGTGCTGAGATTGACTTTGTGGGGCTTCAACAAAACCTGCAACTGCTTGAAAATCCAGGCTTCGCGGTACTCGCCCATCGGCGCAATGCCGCCCCGGCTGATGCTCAGCGAGCGATCGGGCATGATGGATTCCTCGGTGATTTCCTCGACCTTACCCAGCCCCTGGCAGTTGGGGCACCAGCCATAGGGCGAGTTGAAGGAGAACGCGTTGGGTGCGGGATCGTCGTAGCTGATGCCCGCCTCGGGATCCATCAGATTTTGGGAAAAATACTGCGCCTCTCCCTTCGCATCCATGACCATCATTGCCCCCTTGCCTTGTTTCAAAGCCGTGGACACCGACTGGCTCAGTCGGTAGCGATCCTCAGCTTTGGGCACCACCCGATCCACCACGATCTCGATGTCGTGCACTTTGTAGCGGTCGAGCTGCATCTTGGGAACAATGTCCTGCACCTCGCCGTCCACGCGGACTTTCGTATAGCCCAGCCGGGCAATTTGCACGAACAGCTCGCGATAGTGCCCTTTGCGGCCCTTCACGACGGGAGCAAGCAGCGTCGTTTTCTGTCCCTCAAATTGGCTAAGTAGCTGATCGATGATCTGATCCTGCGACTGCTTCACCATCCGCCGCCCCGTCACGTAGCTGAACGCCTCGCCCGCGCGGGCGTAAAGCAAGCGCAGGAAATCGTAAATCTCGGTCACGGTACCCACCGTCGAGCGCGGGTTGCGGGAGGTGGTTTTCTGCTCGATGCTGATGACGGGCGACAGGCCGCTGATTTTGTCCACATCGGGCCGCTCCATCTCGCCGATGAAGCCGCGCGCGTAGGACGAAAAGCTCTCCATGTAGCGCCGCTGCCCCTCGGCGTAGATCGTGTCGAAGGCCAGCGACGACTTCCCGCTGCCGCTGATGCCCGTCACGACCACCAGCTGGTTGCGCGGAATGGATACGTCGATGTTTTTAAGATTATGTTCGCGGGCACCTTCTACGTCGATGTAGTCGTAGCCCGTCAGGTCTTTGGTTGTGGAAGCTTTCAAAAGCGGAGAAATTGGGTGGTTGGGTTATCCGGGTATTAACCGGAAAGGCGGGTGGATGGTTCGTAGCCGGACATCTTTGCCCGCGCGTCTTGGTGTGTCATTTGTTTTTGAGCAAATACCCATAAGCGAAGCCTGCGTTTTTTCGTTACATTTGCTTAAACGACAGATTTTTGTGGACACGATAGAAGAAATAAAGCAGATTTTGAAGCAAGTGGCCATCAACCAGCAAGAAACGCGGGCTGAATTTGAAGACATTGCTGCCAGATTCAGGGAAACGGATAATAAAATCAACAAATTTTTGGTCTCTCAGAAGGAATATGGGCGCAAGTTAGCCGAGCAGGGCAAGCAGATTGGCGGCATCGGCGAGAAATTCGGGTCGTTTACCGAGGGGCTGGCGTATCCGTCGCTGCAGAAAACTCTTCTTAACCGATACGGCATCGACAACACAGCCGCCAATTTTGTGCAGAACTTCCCCGATGGCCGACAGGTCGAGTTCGACGCCTTTGGCTTTACCAACGGCGCGGTCAACAACGCCGCCATCGTGGAGGTCAAGTCGTCTTTGCAAAGCAAGCACGTCTACAAGTTCAGGGAGACTTTGGAGCGATTCCGGCTCGACTTTCCCGGTTTTGCCGACCGCCACCTGTACGGCATTCTGGCCACCCCCGGCAAGGTGTCGAAGGAATTGCGCGAGGAAGTGTTTGCCAACGGCCTGCACCTGGCCCGCATTCACGATCAAATATTCGACTTAGATGAGAATCCCCAAGCCATAGATTGGAACGGTCGGAAAGGCGGCTGAGAGCGATGCTGGAATATTCAGCGCGCTTACTACCTCAGAAATAATCAACCGATTGTTTCTGAGGTTTTTTCTTGTCAAAACTACCAGGAAAATCAGGGAATGAACTTACCGCTACCGCCGAGAAAATAAGGTTAAAATATATTTTGCGCAAAAAACAAAATAACCCCGCCCAACCCGTACATTCGCAGCCAAATTCAAGCAGGCCATTTCGGCCCAACCTTTCACTTAACCCTAAAAACACATCTATGAAAAAAAATGTACGACACACGGCCCGCTGGGCGGTGTTTTTGCTGCTCGCACTGGGCAGTTTCGTGGCGCAGGCGCAGGATCGGCGCGTCTCGGGCAAGATCACGTCGGGCACCGATAACACCGCCCTGCCCGGAGCGAACGTGCAGGTGAAGGGAACCACGGTGGGTACCGTAACCGACGCCGATGGCAACTTTGCCGTCAATGTGGGCGGAAACGACGCGGTGCTGGTTATTTCTTCCATTGGTTTTGTGAAGAGAGAAATCACGGTCGGCAACCAGAGTACGATTAACCTCAGCCTCGATGAAGATACCAGGAGTCTGAGTGAAGTGGTGGTGACGGGCTACGGCTCGCAGTCGAAGCGCGACATCACGGGCGCGGTGGCTACGGTGGACACCAAGCAATTGCTGTCGGTGCCCGCCACTAACCTGGCGCAAGCCATGCAGGGCCGCGTGGCGGGCGTGAACGTCGGCAACGACAACTCGCCCGGCGGCGGCGTCATGGTACGTATAAGGGGCTTCGGTACCATCAACGACAACTCACCACTGTACGTTATCGACGGCACGCCGACCAAGGAAAACCTGAACACGCTCAACCTGAACGATATCGAGTCGATGCAGGTCCTAAAAGACGCTTCGGCGGCTTCGATTTACGGGTCGCGGGCGGCCAACGGTGTGGTGATTATCACGACCAAGAAAGGCAAAGCGGGCAAGCCTGTGTTCTCTTACGACGCTTACTACGGCCAGCAGAAAGCCTGGCGTTTTCTGGATTTGCTGAATACGCAACAATACGCCGACCTGCTGTGGGAATCGCGTATCAACGGGCAGAATACCAATAAATTGGTCGATGGCGCCTATCCGGCAGGAACAACACTTGCGTATCCCAATATCACGATTTTTGGCAACGGCCAGACCCCCGTCATCCCGACCTATACCAACCCGCCGGGCAAAAAAGAGGGTGAAGTCGATGAGAGCAAGTACGATTTCAACGCTCGTAACCTCATCACCCGCGCCAACCAGCAGGGTACTGATTGGCTGGATGCCATTTTTGAGTCCGCACCCATGCAAAATCACCAATTCGGTGTTTCGGGTGCCACCGAGTCGGCGCGTTACGCCATGTCGGCCAACATCTTCGACCAGCAGGGGATCATGAAGCATACCTACTTCAAGCGCTACTCGCTGCGGGCCAACACGGAATTCAACGTTACGAAGCGTTTCCGGGTGGGCGAAAACCTGCAAGTGGGCTACGGCGAGCGCGTGGGACAAACGGGCGGCAACCAAAACGAGAGCAATCCGATTTCGTTTGCCTACCGGATCCCCCCCATCATTCCCCGCTTCGACGTGAACGGCTACTACGCCGGCGGTGTCGGCTCGGGCCTGGACAACTCCCGCAATCCCGAGGCGGAGCTTTTCCGTAACAAAGACAACAAAGAGAAAGAGCTGCGTTTGTTTGGCAATGCCTACGCCGAAGTGGACATCCTGAAAGACCTGACCGCCAAGACGCAGTTCGGCGTGGATTACAATACCTTCAACGTGCGCCGCTACCGCGCCAACGACCCCGAATCGCCCGAAATGTCGGGTACCAACACCCTGCGGGCCGACAACAACTTTGGTTTCACTTGGACCTGGTACAACACCCTGACCTACAATAAGTCGCTGGGCGACAATCACCGCATCAACCTGCTGGTGGGAACGGAGTCGATCCGCAACTACTCGGAGTTCGTGTTCGGCGAGCGGTCGGGCTTTGCCGTCGACGAGCTACCCAACCGCTACCTCAACGCGGGACGTACCGTGGTGAGCAACGGCGGTGGCGGGGCCGAGTGGAAACTGGCCTCGGAATTTGCCCGCGCCAACTACGCCTACGACGACCGCTATCTGCTGGACGTGACGCTACGCCGCGACCGCTCGTCGCGCTTTGCGCCGGCCTTCCGCACGGCTTATTTCCCGTCGATGAGCGCGGGCTGGGTACTTTCGGAGGAATCGTTCATGAAGGGTACTTCTTCCTGGTTAAGCTTCGCCAAGTTGCGCTTCGGCTACGGGCAGACGGGCAACCAGGAGATCGGAAACTACAACGCATTCTCGACCTACCTTTCCAATCCTGAGACTTCTTTTTACGACCTGACGGGAGCCAACACGGCTTCGCAGCAGGGGTATGAACTGGGTCAATTCGGTAACGCCAGTGCCAAGTGGGAAACGACGACCTCGACCAACTTCGGCCTGGACATGACCCTGCTGAAAGGAAAATTAGACGCCAACATAGACGTATATAACCGCCTGACGTCCGACATGCTCTTCCCGGTGGAGGTGCAGTACACGCAGGGCCGCGCGACCAACCCTTTCCAGAACATTGGTGAGATGTCGAACAAGGGCTTTGAACTGGGCCTGAATTTTAACGACAAGAAAGGCGACTTCACCTACTCGTTGGGCGGCAACTTTGCCACCTACCGCAACAAGGTCGTCAAAACCACGGGCGATCCCGACGTGCAGTACTTTGGCTTCTCGACCCGCCTGGCTGCTGCCGCCGTCACGCAGCAGGGGCATCCGCTGGCATCTTTCTTTGGCTATACCATCGACGGTATTTTCCAATCCGACGCCGAAGGACAGGCCCACGCCGCGCAGTTCGTGCCCAACACCGATGCCGCCAAAAAGGACAATCCTTTCAACAAAGCGGGCTCGTTCAAATACAAGGACATTAACAACGACGGCGTGATCAACGCCTCCGACCGGGGCATCATCGGCAGTCCGCACCCGACGTTCACCTACGGCATCAACGCCAGCGTCGGCTACAAGAATTTCCGTCTGGATTTGTTTGGACAGGGCGTGCAGGGCAACGAAATCTTTAACTACGTCCGCTACTGGACCGACTTCCAGACCTTTGGCGGCAACCGCAGCATTCGGATGTTTGAAGACTCCTGGCGTCCCGGCAATACCGACGCCAAGTTGCCCATTCCACGCTCCAACGACGTCATCAGCTCGCTGCCTTCTACCTATTATCTTGAAGACGGCTCGTATTTCCGCTTCAAGAACATTCAGCTTAGCTACAACATCCCGAGGGTCATCACCGAAAAACTACGCATGGGTTCGGCCCGCGTGTACGTGCAGGGACAAAACTGGCTGACGTTTACGAAGTACACCGGCCTCGACCCCGAGATCAACCTGCGCAATTCCAGCAATTCCGGGCAGGACATCCACATCGGATTCGACGAGGGCGCTTATCCGGCTGCGCGCAATACGGTCGTGGGCGTCAACATTAGTTTTTAAGCAAAAAACTCATTCTGAACTTCTCAAAATAGTATCGATATGAAAATGAAATTGAAACCAATCGCCTGGGCCGCATTTGTGGCAGCGGGTGTTACGATCACCTCCTGCAAGGACAGTTTTCTGGACGTGGTGCCGCTGGGGGTATTGAGCGAGTCCACGCTCCGCAACAAGGCGGGCGTGGATCTGGTCTTGACCGGTGCCTATTCCCTCATGGACGGCGTGAACGTGGCGGGCTTCTCTGACTGGCACGGCTCGGCCGACAACTGGGTGTACGGCTCGGTGGCTTCCGACGATGCCTATAAGGGTACCAATGCGGGCGACCAGCCCGAGATTTCGATCATCGAGGTGTTCCAGCACACGCCCGACTTGCAACATTTCCGGGGCAAGTGGCAGGCCATGTACGATGGCATCGCCCGCTCCAACGACGCCATTCAGTTGGCAGACAAAGCGCCCGATATGACGGCGGCTGAAAAAACCTCGGTCGTCGCTCAGGCGCGGTTCCTGCGGGGTCACTACCACTTTGAGCTCAAAAAGATGTTCGACAAGGTTCCGTACGTCGATGACAAAACGTATAATTCCAGCGATGCCAACAGCACTAAACTGCCCAATGACAAGGACATTTGGCCTAACATCGTGGAGGATTTGAAATTCGGCTACGACAACCTGCCCGCTCGCTTTCCCGGCTTTCCGGGCCGGGCCACCAAGTGGGCGGCGGGTGCCATGCTGGCCAAGGCGTATCTCTTCCAAAACAAATACGCCGAAGCCAAGCCCTTGTTGGAAGCGATTGTTGCCAGCGGCCAATTTAAGTTGGCTGACAAGTACCACGACAACCACCGCATCCCGACCAACAACAATGCAGAGTCGATCCTGGAAGTGCAGTTTTCGGTGAACGACGGAGCCAACATTTCTCGTAATGGCAACCGGGGACACACGCTCAACTATCCCTACGGCGGCGGCGCACTCACAACTTGCTGCGGCTTTTTCCAGCCTACCCAGAACCTGGTAAACGCCCACAAGACGGACGCTACGGGTCTGCCTTTGCTGGACACCTTCAATGCGACGGACGTGCCCGCCAATAACTCGGTGGCCTACCAGGGCAACCTCGACCCCCGCCTCGACTGGAGCGTGGGCCGCGACGGGGTTCCCTACCTCGACTGGGGCATCCACAACCCTGGCTACGTGCGTGACCGCGCCTACGGCGGTCCGTATTCGCCCAAGAAGCAGTCGCCCTACCGGGCGGAGAACGGTACTTTGACCTGGTCCAACAACCCCCGTCAGAACGCCAACAACTACCGCATGATCCGCTATTCGCACGTGTTGTTGTGGTTGGCCGAAATCGAGGTGGAAACGGGTGATTTGAACAAAGCTCGTGCTTTGGTCAACCAAATCCGCCGCCGCGCGGCCAATCCCGAAGGCTTCGTGAAACTGGCCAACGGTACGCCCGCCGGGAATTACGTGGTAAACGAATACACTGCACCCTGGACGGACAAGGAGATGGCCCGCAAGGCGGTGCGCTTCGAGATGCGCCTGGAATTCGCGATGGAGGGCCACCGCTATTTCGACCTGGTACGCTGGGGTATCGCCGAAAAAACCATCAACGACTACCTAACCGTGGAGCAAACCAAGCGCAACTACCTGCAAGGCGCGCGCTTCGTGAAGGGCAAGCACGAGTATTTCCCCATCCCGGCGCAGGAGATTCTGAACAGTCAGTTGCAGGGAAAGGCGACTTTGGTGCAGAATCCGAATTATTGAGAGAGACTGTGTAATTGTTTATCGTTGAACTGCTAAGTACAGGACAAAAAAAATAGGATAGCCTGAAAATGGTAGATTTGAGTTGCGAAACCAACTCTACCCAGACTATCCCGATGCAAAATAAAGAAAAGGAAGTATTCAACGCCATCAAATGCCACTTTGCCTGCGACATACGCCGCGTAAAATTCATCAGTTGTCTGATTGTAAGCCTGTTGAAGCTCAACGACTGCTCGCTCAGCGAGTGGAGCAAGGGCGTCTGCCTGGACATTCTGCTGGCCTCGAAGTACAAGCGCCTGCAGCGGCTGCTGTGCAGCTTCCGCTTCGGGCAGCGGGCGTATTTCAAGCTGGTCTGGGCCGCCTACTGCCAGTCGGCGCGGGTGGTGCTGACCCTGGACCGCACCGACTACATCCAGCGCGGGCAGACGGTGCAGATTCTGATGCTGGGCATCGCCCACAAGGGCGTCAGCATCCCGCTGCTGTGGCACACGGCCAACCGCGAGGGCAACAGCAGCAGACAGACCAGGCTGGCGCTTCTCAGGGCGCTCGATCGTTGGGCGGTCGTCAAGCCGGGGCAGAAGGTCTACCTGACGGCAGACCGGGAATTCATTGGAGCGGAAATGTGGACGGACTGGTTCGTGCCTGTCATCCGGGTGCGGGCCAATGCCAAAGTGGTCAACGGCGGCAAGTCCTGCCGGGCCGACAAAGTGTTCAGCGAGAGGAGGTTGAAGGTACTCCGCAAGCCCAGGGTCGTTTACGGGCAGCGCGCCTACCTGGCGGGCATGAAGCTGGAGGGAGAAGACTTTCTGATCCTGATGAGTCGCGAGCGCGTACGGGGCATGGCCGGGCTCTACGCCCAGCGGTGGCAAATCGAGACACTGTTCGGTGCCTTCAAATCGCGGGGCTTCAACCTCGAGAAGTGCCGCGTCAACGACCACCGTCGCATCAGGACGCTGCTGTTTTTGCTGGCCATCGCGCTGGTGTGGGCCATCAGGGCAGGCGAGTGGCTGGTGGCCAACGGCAGGAAAATTCCGATCAAGAGATTGAAGACGGGAAGCCAGCCGCTGACCTCCCTGTTCAGGCACGGTCTCAATCACTTGCAGAACATTGCGCTTAACTATGCTCATTTTCAAAAACTTGATAGACTTTTGTCCTGTACTTAGCGTTGAACTGTTAAGTTGTTTGGCTGTTGAACTAGAGGACCGATCGACAAAAAAGGGCTGCTTTCTCGGGAGAGCGGCCCTTTTTGCTTTAGAAGCGAAAAGTTTTGGTACGGGTTTTTAAGGGTGTATCGCTGAATCACTTGACTCGTCATACCATGTTAAAGAACCCGACCTTCGCTGCCATTTTCTCGACCTTCTACCTCGTTGCTTTTGCCATATTAGCCGCTTTGGGCTATTCCGATGTCGCGGCGGCTATGTTTATTCTTTCCCCTTTTCTGGTAATCTGGCTGGCTTACATCGTGCTGCGCTACGGCGAGGCGTCGGGGCGGACATTCGATGAATACTACTACGACGATGTCCAGATCAGGGCGGACAAGTGGCGGGAGTGAAACACGCTACTCGACCCGCACCAAGGCACGACGAAAGGAGGTCAAGGCCGGCGCGCCGGTGTCCGTTACTTCCAGAATGATGTGCAAGATGCTTCCCGCTGCATCGCGCGGCACCTCAAATTCCGTCTGCTTGTTTTCAGGATTATTCAAGTTCAGCCGTCCGGGATACGTTCCTGCCTCCCAGTAATTCCACCAATGGTACTTCAACTTGTTCCCGTCAGGATCTGAACTTCCTTCGGCTGAAAACGCTATTCGATCGCCTGCTTTGGCCCTGATTTCCAACACTTCCGTTCCTGCCCGCTGGTTGAGCACGGCCACCGGTGCGTGATTGGCTTCGGCAAAGGCTTTGACGCACCAATCCAACCGGGCGGCAAAATCGTTCTGGAAGTAGGCGCGCCACCGCGAAACGCTAAGCCTTTCGTTCCACACTCCATCTTGAAAATCAGCCGCATCGGTATAAAAGTGCCTTCTCAACGGACGGAAACGTCCTCCAAAACCACCCCAATCCGGTCGCTCGGAAAAATTGAGTCCATTCGGAATGAGCGCCAGAAAAGAGGGGGAGTCCCCTTCCTTCATTCCGCGCTTACCTGCAGCATCGGCCGGGTACTGCGCCCCCAGAGGTCCATGATTCTGCACCACGTGCTCCTGTACCCACTGAGCCGACGCAAGTTTTTCATCCCCCGTCATGTACATTCCCCGGTAAGCGGAGTACTCACGAACCTTGGGCACGTGCGGATATCCGAAGTTCGCGAAACCGTTACTCACGAAAAATAGCTCGGGAAAATGCTGCGCAATCCAGCGCTCGTGGCCATCCTGATTACCGATGGCGTGAATCCTCAACTTGCTGACGAAGGCTTCTACCTCTGCTCTCGAACGGGTTTCCTTTACTTTCCACAAGGCCTGCGCCAATTCACGCTGTCCGCCCCAAATTACAACCCAGACGGGCCGTGAATCGGGCTTGTCCACTACCCCGATGAGCCAGTCGGAGGCGGCCGTATCCCGCCCCTTTCCAAAATGATGCTGGTTGCCACTACCGGCCTGAACCAGTGCTCGCAGGCGATCGGGAGGGGGATAGGTGGCGGAATGCTTGCGTAAGTTTTGGTACACTTGTTCGTAAGCGTCCAGTTGTCGATGAATCAATTCCGGTTTTGTGTCCTGCCCGTGTTCCAGGCGGCTGCTGGTCAGCAGACCTTCCAGCTCGAACCGATCTGCGTGAAGTAGCAGCCGGACTAAGCTCTGCTGGTCGTCGGGATCCCCGCCGATGTCAGTCATCACGACCATACGCGTGAGTGGTTGCGCAGTGACGTAAGCCGGGGTTTCGATGAGAAATAAGAGCAGAAAGAAAGGAAGAGGAGGGATGCGCTGTGTCATGCTTTTAAAATTTGATCGATGGTTTCGCGGAAAGATAGGCTGGAATAATGTAAATTCGGACTCTGTCAATTTATCTGGCTGCTGATCTTCCATGCAAAACCTCCGCTCCCAACTCGCCGCTCTGGCCGATGAAGAACGCGCCGCGCAAGTAGCAAGATTTTTCCAAAACGGCCCCGGTCAATACGCCGAGGGCGATATGTTTTGGGGCATTCCCAATCCTCAGGTTAGGGAAGTGGTGAAGCGCTGGTCGCATCTGGGTATGCAGGAAACCGAAGAACTGCTGCGTGACCAAATCCACGAATGTCGCTTTGCGGCTTTATTGATTTGGGTGAAACAGTACCCCAAAGCTACCGTCGCCGACCAGCAAGCTATTTTTGATAGTTACCTGGCACATCTGTATTATATCAACAACTGGGATTTGGTGGATTTGTCGGCTCCGCAGATCGTAGGCCATCATCTATTCGATAAGGATCGCCGCATCCTTTACGATTTGGCCCAACGGCCGCATCTGTGGTCGCAACGGGTGGCCATCATCACCACATTTTATTTTATCAAGAAAAATCAGTTCTCTGATACCCTGTCGCTCTCTGCAAGACTTTTGTCGCATCCGCATCACCTTATCCACAAAGCCATTGGCTGGATGCTGCGCGAAGTCGGCAAGCGTGACCTCGATGTGATGGAGGAGTTCTTGCACGAGCACATCGCTGCCCTGCCGCGTACCTCCCTACGCTACGCCATCGAGAAGCTCCCGCCTTCGCGCAGGCAGTATTACCTCAGTTTGGAATGACATTATGATAGAATGAGTAGATAGGTGGCTGATCGGATTCATCGGTTAAGTTTTTCGTTGCTATCTTTGGCACCCGATTACGGTAAAATCGGGTATTCGAGACGATCCAGCATTTAACGACCCCCTATGTCCTGGTTTATACGCAAAGAAAAAGGAATCAACACGCCCACGGAACTGAAACGCGAAGCCCCCGACGGGCTTTGGTACCAGTGTCCGAACTGCAAGAAAATCATGCAGACCAAGGAGCATAAGATGAATGCCTATACCTGCGAGCACTGTAATTACCACGAAAAGGTAGGTTCCGAGGCGTACTTCGAGATTCTTTTCGATGATAGCGAATTCACTGAACTGGACGCCGACATGGCTTCCGCCGATCCGCTCAACTTCAAAGACACTAAGGCCTATACCGACCGCATCCGCACCACAATGGACAAAACGGGCCTGAAAGACGCCGTACGGACGGGCCACGGCAAAATGAACGACCTGGACATCGTAATCGCCTGCATGGATTTCAACTTCATCGGCGGCTCAATGGGTTCGGTAGTTGGGGAAAAAATAGCCCGGGCCATCGACCACGCCCTGAAAAACAAGCAGCCTTTCCTGATGGTTTCTCGCTCGGGCGGGGCCAGGATGATGGAGGCGGGCTTTTCGCTCATGCAAATGGCTAAAACCTCGGCCAAACTAGCCCTGCTCTCGGAGGCCGGAATTCCCTACATCTCGCTCCTGACCGATCCTACCACGGGCGGCGTGACCGCCTCCTACGCCATGCTAGGCGATTTTAACATTTCCGAACCCGAAGCGCTCATCGGCTTTGCCGGGCCGCGCGTGATTCGTGAAACTATCGGCAAAGATCTACCTAAAGGCTTCCAAAGCGCCGAATTCGTCCTCGAACACGGCTTCCTCGACTTCATCGTCGACCGCAAAGACCTCAAAGACAAACTCACCAGCCTCCTGAATATGATTCAGTAGGTCTTGGTAAAGTAGTAGCAAGGACGAAACTCGCAACATTCATCATTCATCACTCATCATTAGGGAATGAGACTGGTCAGCCACCCCGTCCTGTGCAACTATTACTTAACCTACCGCTGCAACGCGACCTGTGGGTTTTGTGATATTTGGGAACGGCCTTCGCCCTACGTGACACTGGAAAACTTCCGGCAAAATGTGCAGGGTTTGAAGGATCTGGGCGTGAAAGTGATCGACTTCACCGGTGGCGAACCACTGCTGCACCGCCAGTTGGATGAACTCCTGCGCGAAGCGAAAAGCCAGGGCATGATTACCACCGTGACGACCAACGGCTTGCTGTACCCCAAACGCGCCGAAAAGCTACGCGGACTCATCGACATGCTGCACTTTTCGTTGGACTCGCCCGTCCGCGAAGAACACGACCAATCGCGCGGCGTGAAGTGTTTTGATAAAGTGATGGAGTCCATCACTATCGCCCGCGGATTGGGCGAGCGGCCCGATATTCTTTTTACAGTTTTTGAAGAAAATATTCATCAGATACAGGCGGTATGGGAAGACATTTGTATGCCCAACGATCTGGTACTGATTCTTAACCCGGTTTTTTCGTACAACGAGGTAGGCGGCGAGCTTTCCAAGGAGGCTTTGGCCAAACTCACCCGCTGGGGCAAGCAGAAAAACGTGTATTTGAACGATGCCTTTGTGCAGTTGAGGCTGGATGGCGGCAACCACGTCGAAGACCCCATTTGCAGGGCCGCTAGTACCACGTTGGTCATCTCGCCCGAAAATAAGCTGGTACTTCCCTGTTACCATTTGGGCCTGAAAGAATTTCCGATCGAAGGAAATCTCAAAACCCTTTACCAATCCGAAGAAGTACAGAAACTCGTAGCCCTGGAAGGCCGACTGCCCGCCTGCGAAGGCTGCGCCATCAACTGCTACATGCAACCGTCCTTTGCCGTGGAAATGAACAAGTACTGGTGGAAGGCATTGCCGAGTACATTGAAATACAACTGGGTGAAAGGGACGTGGAAGCAGATGTTTTAGTTTGTTGAGGTTCAAAGGTCCAAAGGTCCAAAGGTCCAAAGGCACAAAGGTCCAGAGGCACAGAGGCACAGAGGCACAGAGGCGAAACTATTCCAGCCACACAGGATTTTCCAGCTAAACAGCTAAACAGCTAAACAGCTAAACAGCTAAACAGCTAAACAGCTAAACAGCTAAACAGCTAAACATCGATTACACAGTTCCACAATTCAACAATTACACAACCTACCCCTGAACAATCATAAAAACTTAGACCGCGTCTCCGCTGCTGGCGTGCTGGTGGCGATGGGCATTATTTTCGGCGACATCGGTACTTCGCCGCTGTACGTGCTGAAAGCCATTGCCGGAACCGAGACAATCACCGATGAGCTTATCCTTGGCGCGCTTTCCTGCATTTTTTGGACGCTCACGCTGCAGACTACCGTCAAGTACGTCACGCTGATTCTGCGGGCCGACAACAACGGCGAAGGCGGTATTTTTGCGCTGTTCGCCTTGGTGCGCCGCCACGCCAAGTGGCTTACCGTTCCGGCTATCATTGGCGGCGCCACGCTGCTGTCGGACAGCATCATTACGCCCCCGATCTCGGTTTCCTCCGCCGTGGAGGGGATTCGGGTGTTTTATCCAGCTATCGAAACGGTACCCATCGTTATCATTATTCTGGTCGTTCTGTTCACGATTCAAGTGTTCGGTACCAATAAGGTCGGTGCGGTTTTCGGGCCGGTGATGCTTACCTGGTTCGTGATGCTGGGAGCGGTGGGTGGGGTTGCCTTGCTCAATGATCCCGGGGTGTTGCGGGCGATCAGTCCACATTATGCCTATCAGCTTCTGGTGGTGCATCCGGGTGGCTTCTGGCTGTTGGGCGCAGTGTTCCTGTGCACCACAGGGGCCGAGGCCTTGTACTCCGACCTGGGGCACTGCGGCCGGGGAAATATTCGGATAAGCTGGGTTTTTGTCAAAAGCTGCCTGTTGTTGAATTACCTCGGGCAAGGCGCCTACGTCCTCAAGTTCAGCGGACAGATGCTGGCCGAGCGCAACCCGTTTTACGAGATCATGCCCATATGGTTTCTTCCGTTTGGGATCGGGATTGCCACGGTGGCCACGGTCATTGCCAGTCAGGCTATGCTGAGCGGGGCCTTTACGCTCATCAGTGAAGCCATCCGGCTCAACTTCTGGCCCAAAGTCCGGTTGCGCTATCCTTCCAATCAGAAAGGACAACTGTACGTACCCAGCATCAACCTGCTGCTTTTCGCGGGTTGTGTGGGCGTAGTTTTGTATTTCAGAGAATCGTCCAAAATGGAAGCGGCCTACGGTCTGGCGATCACGATGACGATGATGATGAACACGATTTTGTTTGGCTACTACCTTTATATGAAAAAGGTGAACATGTGGTGGGTAGCGGCTTTTGTGGGCTTCTATTTCTTCGTCGAGGGCTGCTTTCTGGTCGCCAATATGGTCAAATTCACCCACGGCGGTTGGGTGACGGTGCTCATCGCGGGCGTCATGGGCGGCGTGATGTTCGTATGGCTGCGGGCATTTTACATCAAATTGCGGCTCACGGAATTTACCAATCTTGAAACCTATCTACCTGCCCTGCGCGAACTCAGCCGCGACATCAGCATTCCCAAGTACGCCACGCACCTGGTGTACATGAGCAATGCTTCCCGTGCCAGCGAGATCGAGACGAAAGTCATTTATTCTATTTTCCAGAAACGCCCCAAGCGTGCGGATATTTACTGGTTCGTCCACGTGGATACGCTGGACGATCCCTACACGATGGAGTACAAGGTAGATGTACTGGAAGAGGACGATGTCATCAAAGTGACCTTTCGGCTGGGCTTCCGGGTGGAACAGCGCATCAACCTGTATTTCCGCCGGGTAATCGAAGACATGGTCAAGAACAAGGAGGTGGACATTACCAGCCGCTACGAGTCGCTGAACCGCCAAAGTATGACGGGTGATTTTCGCTTCGTAGTGCTGGAACGCTTCCTGTCGTTCGAAAACGACCTGCCCTTTTTGGAGCAGGTCGTGATGAAAGCGTACTTCTTTATTAAGGATTTTACTACTTCGGAAGACAGGTGGTTTGGTCTGGATAGTAGTTCGGTAAAAATCGAAAAAGTCCCTCTGATTATCCGTTCCGCCGAGAAAGTAAAGCTCAGAAGGGTGTATTAGATATGGTGTGGTACGGGCCGCTGGCCCGTTTTTGAAACTTATGAAAAACGGGCCAGCGGCCCGTACCACATCACACTACTCGTCCCAGAGGTTTTCCAGCGTGTAATCCGTTCCCTTCTGCGCCCAGGTATCACCGTTGATGTAGCGAAAATGCCGATCCAACATGGTGATTTTAGCCATGTCGTCGTCGTCGAGTTCGATATCGGCCGCTTCAAAATTTTGTTTCAGGCGATCCTCGTTCACTGATTTTGGAATGACTACCGTGTCGCGCTGAACCGCCCACGCCAGCGCAAGTTGTGCCCAACTGTATTTATCATCATGCTTCTTCATCAGCAGTTGAATCGTGGGGTTACCCTGGAGATTTGGATCATCGTCCTTTTTCAGTCGATCAGGGCGGTCGTTAGAACCCAGCGGCGAATAGGCCGTAAGCTGGATACCATGCTTATGGCAGTAATCCACCAAAGTGCCTTGCTGTAAGAACGGATGCATTTCTACCTGATTCATGACGGGCTTGATGCGGGCGGTGCGCAGTAAATCGTCGATTTTCTTGATGCTAAAATTAGATACCCCGATGTGTTTTGTCATCCCGGCATCCACGCAGGCCTCCATAGCGGCCCAAGTAGAAGAAAGCGGCACTTCTTTCAAGCTGAGAAAGTCGTCACCGCCACTCGGAAAGCCGATGCCCAGGCTCGGCTTCATCGCGACGGGCCAGTGAATGAGGTAAAGGTCGAGGTAATCGAGTTGCAGGTCATCCAGCGTTTTTTGCAGGGCAGGGCGTACGTCCTCGGGCTTGTGCATCGTATTCCAGAGCTTGGAGGTGATCCAAAGCTGCTCGCGCTTTACCCGGCCTTCGTCAATGACGTGACGTATCGCCCGGCCAACTTCGGCTTCGTTACCGTAAATGGCGGCACAGTCAAAGTGGCGGTAACCTATCTCGACGGCTTCGACGATGGCTTTATACAGTTCGCCTTCCTTGGATTTCCAGGTACCCAGCCCAATGGCGGGAATTTTATCGTCTGCTCCTATTTTCAGGGTCTTCATGTAGGGTTTGTTTTGGTGGTAAGGAAAAATAAGTGCCTTAAAAATATCGTTCCGGCAGCATTCCAACGCCAAAAGGGGGTAAAGCGTCCCAAAGATGCCTTAACTTTGGATTTGAAAAAATAATTATCGCATCGCTTATTTATGAAAATTCTCATCACCGGCGGAGCCGGATTCGTTGGCTCCTCGTTGGCCATTGCCCTGAAAACCAACTACCCCGACTACCAACTTTTTGCCTTGGATAATTTAAAAAGACGGGGTTCAGAGCTGAATCTCAGCCGCCTGAAAAAAGCGGGCGTTGAGTTCGTACACGGCGATATTCGGAGCAAGGAGGATTTTGATGCCTTGCCCGCCGTGGATGTAGTAATCGAGGCCTCCGCTGAGCCTTCGGTACTAGCCGGGCTGGACGGTACGCCCGACTACCTTATCAACACCAACCTCTTCGGCACGGTCAACTGCCTAAACTACGCGCTGAAACACAAAGCGGCCTTTATTTTTCTTTCTACTAGCCGCGTCTATCCCATCAAGACGCTAGAGTCTTTGAATTTTGTGGAGGAAGAAACCCGCTTTGCTCTGGCCGACGAGCAGCCCGTGCCGGGTGCCTCGTCCAAAGGCATCGCCGAAAACTTTCCACTCGACGGGCCGCGTTCGCTCTACGGTACCACTAAGCTGGCGTCCGAGTTGTTGATTCAGGAATACAACGAGTTTTATAATCTCAAAACGGTCATCAACCGCTGCGGCGTCATCACCGGGCCGTGGCAAATGGGCAAAGTCGATCAGGGTGTGATGGTACTTTGGATCGCTAAGCACTACTTCCAGCAGCAACTCGGCTACTTCGGTTACGGCGGCACGGGAAAGCAAATCCGCGATATGTTGCACGTCGCCGACCTCTACCGCCTCATCGACTGGCAACTGCATAATCTGGATAAAGTCGACGGCCAAATCCTCAATGCGGGCGGGGGACTAGAAAGCAGTGCATCCTTACAGGAACTCACCAAAATCTGTCAGGAAGTAACGGGCCGCACCATCCCCATCAAGGCCGTCGCCGAAACCCGCACCGCCGATATCCGGCTGTACGTGACGGACAACACGAAGGTGACGCAGCTAACGGGCTGGAAGCCGGAGCTCGGTATCAAGCAAATTGTGGAGGAGATTGTGGTGTGGTTAAAGGAAAATGAAGAGGATCTAGGCCCAATTTTGCGGTAAATTTTGTTCCTATGCTGAAACTCACCGAATGCCCCCGCGACGCCTGGCAGGGCCACGATCCCTTCATTCCCACGGCGCAAAAAATTCATTACCTCAACCTGCTACTGAAAGTTGGCTTCGATACCCTCGACTTCGGCAGCTTTGTGTCGCCTAAGGCCATGCCGCAGGTAAGCGACACGGCAGAAGTGGTACAAGGAATGGATATGGAAACAACGAATACCAAACTTCTGGCCATCGTCGCCAACGGGCGCGGGGCGGAGCAAGCCTGCGAATTCAAGCAAATCAGCTACCTGGGTTTTCCATTTTCTATCTCCGAAACCTTTCAACGACGGAATACGAACGCAGGAATAAAGGAGTCAATAGCGCGCGTAAAAGCGATGCAGGAACTTTGCGAAGCGCACGGTAAGCAATTAGTGGTCTATATCTCGATGGGATTTGGCAATCCTTACGGAGATCCCTGGAGTCCCGGATTAGCCGGACAATGGGTGGAAGAATTGGCCCAATTTGGGGTGAAAATTTTCTCCCTATCCGATACCGTAGGCGTCGCTCGAACCAGCGACATAAGCTCCGTCTTTCAGGAACTCATCGTCGCCCGCCCCGAACTGGAATTCAGTGCACACTTTCATACCACAGCCATGGCTTGGCGAGAAAAAGTGGCCGCTGCCTACCACGCGGGCTGTCGCCGCTTCGACGGGGCACTGCTAGGGTACGGCGGCTGCCCCATGGCGCAGGATGACTTGGTAGGCAATATGCCCACCGAACGGTTGCTGGAATTCGCCGCCGAAAAACAAGAGCTTCCCCCAATCGACCAAAAGGCGCTGGGGGAAGCTCTTGTTTATTTCAAGGAAATAGTACTGGGTACTGGGTACTAAGTACTGGGTTTTGGATACTCGGTTTCAAGAACTAACTACCCTGTACCCCAGTACGCCGTATTAATTGGCAGTCACTTCAATCACCTCTCCAAACTTATTATGGAAAGAAAATTCAGTGATGCCCAATGAGGAATCCTTGATCAAATTCACCCAGGTTTTATACTCAAACAACCACTTTATCTGCGGCGTAACGAAGCCTCGGGTAAAATAAGCGTGCAGGAAAGGGTGCAGTGAAATGCTGATCCCCGTTTCGTTCTGCTTCGTCAGGATGTAGTCGAGGTTGTTTTGGATCACATCCGTCACCAGAATCGTGGCTTGGATGGTACCCGTCCCCCCACAAGTGGGGCAAGTCTCACGGGTCACGATGTTCATCTCGGGCCGCACCCGTTGCCGGGTAATCTGCATCAGGCCGAATTTCGAGAGCGGCAGCACGGTATATTTCGAGCGCTCGGGTCGCATTTCCTCGCGCATGATTTCGTAAATGCGCTTCTTGTTGTCAGCCTTCTTCATGTCGATGAAGTCGACGACGATGATGCCCCCCATATCGCGCAGACGTAATTGCCGGGCGATTTCCTTGGCCGCCTCGGCGTTCACGCTCAGCGCCGTGGCCTCCTGATCTTCCTGGCTATTCGATTTGTTTCCGCTGTTGACGTCGACCACGTGCAGCGCCTCGGTATGTTCGATGATGAGGTACCCACCGCCCGGTAAACTGACCGACCGACCAAAGAGCGACTTGATCTGCTTTTCCAGGCCAAATTGCTCAAATATCTTATTCTTGCCATTGTGGAGTTTCAGGATATTCTCCTTCTCCGGGGCAATGGTGTGCAGGTAATGCTTGGTTTCTTCGTACACATCCTGCGAGTCCACCGTAATGCTGTCGAACGACTCGTTGAGCATATCGCGGATAATGGAAGAAGCACGGTTCATCTCACCGATGATGAGGTCGCGGGGCTTGGCATCGCGCAACTGCTTCATGCCCGTCTCCCATTTCTCTACGCAAGTGCGCAGGTCGTGATCCAGCTCCTCGACATCGTGGCCTTGAGCCACGGTACGGACGATCACGCCAAAATTATTGGGTTTTATAGAAGCAATGAGCCGCTGCAAACGGGTGCGTTCGCGACGATCGGTGATTTTCTTGGAAAGGTTGACACCGTTGGAAAACGGCACCAGCACAATGTACCGACCCGCAATGGAAATATCGCACGACAGACGCGGCCCTTTGGTAGAAATAGGCTCTTTGACGATCTGCACCAGAATTGGCTGATTGCGTTCCAGCGTCTTGTCGATCTTGCCCTGTTTCTCTATCTCGGGTTCCAGCTTGAATTTGCTGATGTCACCCGAATTGGGCCGCTTGGCGATGATGTCCTTCGCGAACTTGTTGAGCGAGTTAATGTTGGAGCCGAGATCCAGGTAATGAAGAAAGGCGTCTTTCTCGTAGCCCACATCCACGAAGGCGGCGTTGAGACCGGAAACCATTTTCTTGACCGTTCCGAGGTAAATATCCCCCACGGTAAAGTTATTGTCCGGCGTTTCTATATGGTATTCTAGAAGGCGTTTATTCTGCAAAAGGGCAATACGTTCTCCCTTTTGAGTAGAATTTATTACTAATTCGTTACTCAATGTCTAACCAAAATGAATGGTTTTTAGAGGGTGACACTCAGCGTACCAATAAAGATAGACCAGCATCGTAACCCCACCTAAAAATTGGAAGGGCCGATCTGGCATCAATCGTACGCGAGAGAAAAAAAGGAATGGAGGGTCGAAAGTAAAAAAGGTGGAAGCCCAGAAATACTTACTCTGCGCTTCCACCCACAATCTACTTCTTCTTGTGCCGATTCTTTCTCAGGCGCTTCTTTCTCTTGTGCGTCGAAATCTTATGACGTTTTCTTTTTTTACCGCAAGGCATAGCTTCTTAATTTTGAATGAGTGAATGATAGAATGAACCAGCGAAAGCAATATTCTATCATTCAAAATTAGTTAATGAGCCGCTGCTCCAGCTCGCCGATAGCTTGCTGGATGACGGGGTCTTTTTCTTTTTTCTTCACATCGGCGAGGACTTTCTTGGCCTCGTCGGTGCGTCCCAGTTCCACCAAGCACACGCCCAGGTAGAACTGTGCTTTGGTGTTTTCGGGGTGGCTTTGCAGAATCTGCTCGAAGCGCCCCACCGCCTTAGTGTACTGGTTGGAGCGCATCGACAAGATTCCCAGATTGAACAAAGCCAGTTCGTTCGTCGGGTCGGTGTCGAGTACTTCGCGCAGCAGCATGATGCCCTGCATCGGCGACGGCGTGTTGACGTAGGTCATGGCCATATTGGCCTTGGCCGCCAACAAGCCGGGATTCTGATCCAACGCTTTCTGATAATAAGAACGCGTTTTTTCGCCCAGTCCACTAGCCTTTTTTTCTTCCGCTGCAAACCCGTAGGCTTGGTAATAACGGTCACCCGCCCGCAAATAGTTCTCTACGCCCGGTTGAAGCGTGGCCGCTTGCTCGGCGTAGTAAGCAGAGCTATCAAACTTTTGGTACTTCCCGAACAAGTCGGAAAGTTGAACGGCTGCCGCGGCCTTGGTTTCGGCGGTGGCCTGTTGATACTGTTCGCGTAGGGGCACTATTTCCGCCTCCTGCTCGGGCGTAAGGGTGGCATTGGTATGCGTGTCATCGGGTACTTCGGCTTCTTGAGTGCCTTCGGCAACTGGTTTGGTCGTTTGTCCCGCGACCTCATCCTGCTCTTTGGTATTGACTACTACTTTGGGCAGACTATACAGGGTTCCCACCAGCGCGAAAGCCAAAATGGAAACCAGTATCATCGTCCTTTTCATAATGAGCAGGTCAAAAAAAGTTTCTTAAAGAGATTACTTCTCGGCGGCGGCTTTTACGCTTTCGCTGGTTTTTACTTGCTCGACGAAAATCTTAGCGGGCTTGAAACTCGGCACGTAATGCTCGTCGATGATCATTGATTCGCCCTTGGAGATATTCCGGGCAACTTTGCGGGCGCGCTTCTTGTTGATGAAGCTGCCAAATCCCCTTACGTAAAGATTCTCGCCATCGGCCAGAGAATCTTTCACTACGGTAAAGAAAGTCTCGAGTGTCTGCTGAACGTCAGCCTTTTCTACTCCTGTTTTGTCGGCAATTTGCGCGATTACGTCTGCTTTAGTCACAGTATTTGGTGCTTTTAAGTGTATATGGTTTGTTTACTCTTTTCCCCACTTTGAATTTTGGGAGTACAAAGGTAGCTTAATTTTGCTAAAACATAAAAGAGATTTCTATTCATTCTTTTTATAATCCGCTAAAAAACAGTCGCTAAAGCAACTCTATGTCCGCCAGCACCATTTCGAGGGAAACTAATTTCAGTCAGAAACTCATCCACTGGTATCATCGCCACCACCGCGATTTGCCTTGGCGGCGGACGACTGACCCCTATAAAATTTGGCTATCGGAAATAATCCTGCAACAAACCCGCGTCGTTCAGGGAATGCCTTATTATGAGCGATTTGTGGAAAGCTACCCCACGGTGCATGATTTGGCCCGCGCCGACGAGCAGGAGGTGCTGCGGCTGTGGCAGGGGTTGGGCTATTACTCCCGCGCCCGCAACCTGCATCACACCGCCCGGCAGGTGGTGTCGGCGTATGAGGGCGACTTTCCCGGTAGTTACGCAGAACTGCTAAAATTGAAAGGGGTGGGAGAGTACACCGCCGCCGCCATTGCGTCCTTTGCTTTTAACGAAGCCGTTCCCGCCGTGGATGGGAACGTGTACCGGGTGCTGGCGAGGATTTTCGGGATAAAAACCGACATCACGCACAGTTCGGCCAAGCGCGAATTCACGGCAGCGGCCCGAAAGTTAATTCCTGCCGACGATCCAGCTACATTCAATCAGGCGATGATCGAGTTCGGGGCCATTCAGTGCCAGCCCGTTGCTCCCGATTGCCTGCTGTGTCCTTTCAATGAATCTTGTTACGCCTTTGAACACGGAGCACAGAAACTGCTGCCCGTCAAGTCGAAAAAGGCGAAGGTGAAAAAGCGCTTCCTCAATTATATAGTGTTGGAAAGTGACGGCCAATTAGCCATGAAGGAGCGCACTGGAAAGGATGTCTGGAAAGGCCTGTACGACTTTCCCCTCATCGAAACGGCCCGGGAAGCCGACGCGCCAGACGACTTGTTCGCCGAAGATTTTTTTGCGCGATGGAGCAAAACAGGTCAGCTTACTGTTCCCCAGAAAACCTACGTACATTTGCTCACCCACCAGAAACTGCACGTCAGATTCTGGAAGATTGCGGCGAGCAGCGTTCAAACAGGAGAATTGCCGGAGGGCGTAGCTTTCTACAATAAGGCTCAAATAGAAGCTCTGCCAAAACCCATTCTCATCGACACCTACATAAAGGAACAGTTTTTTTCTTAGATTTAAATCTGATGTCAGATCCTGGACCGCTCCACCGACGCGGTTAGATTCTGGATTTTTCAAATGTCAATAAACGAATAGGTTGGTACCTATCGCAGCTACCACGGCAAAGGCAGATCCCACTCTAAACAACTAAACTATAAACCCTAAACAACTATGGCAGGCGGTGTAAACAAAGTAATTCTTATCGGAAACCTGGGCAGTGATCCCGAAGTGCGCTACCTGGACGGCGGCTCGGTTGTCGCCCGCTTCAATATTGCCACTTCGGAATCGTACACCAACAAAAATGGTGAGAAGATCGAGCAAACCGAATGGCACCGCATCGAGCTTTGGAATGCACTGGCTAAGGTAGCCGAAAAGTACCTCCGCAAGGGCAATCAGGTGTACGTGGAAGGCAAGATTCGCACGGAGAACTGGACCGATAAAGAAGGGAATGCCCGAACAGGAATCTCCATTCTGGCTAACAGCATGACCATGTTGGGCAGCAGCGGCTCGGGTAGTGGTGGTTACGACAATCAAAGTTCGGGTAGCTCGTCAAGTTCAGAGCCTGGCCAGTCCGCAAAAGAACCCGCCGCCCCGGCGCAATCCAATGCGCCCAAACCCGCCGAACCCATCCCGCCCGCCCTGGCTGCAAGTGGGGATGACGATGACCTCCCATTTTGACACCACAATCCTTGAAAGAAGAAACCGATAGCGACGACCCGTCCCGACCGAGGCCGGAAAATGAGCGGCCTTTCTATGGTCAAGCACTCATTTTCGTGGCCCTTTCCCCTCCCTTTGCGATGGTTGCCAATGCCTGGCCGGAGTTACTGACACTAGCCTTTCTGGTTGTATTGGCGCTGTTTCTTTCTGCTCTGCGCGCTGCCTACGGAGTGACCTCTACGCCCGATGCATTTTGGGAGCGCCGCAATCCCGTCGAGACGCCATCCCTGGATCTTTCTCAAAAACTGATGCTCTCTCTCCTTCAGCGTATTGTTACGCTGGCGGCTTTTCTACTGGCGGCGCGGCTGGCTTGGGATGCTACGCAGGTACCTGAATTGGCTCCGCATGCCTGGTTGGCTTTCGTTGCCCTGGCGCTGTGGCTGTGGATAGATGCACTCGTCCGGTTCTACGCCGGACATCATGCCGTTGGCTTTACGCAACGATTCCACGGCTTGGTGCGGCCCGTCATGAAGTTCTTGACACCCGTCAACCGATTCCTTACCCAACTGGGAGAATCCTGGGGCATGCTGCTGCCCGACGAAGGACAGGGGAAATCCGAAAGCCTGGATTCAGAGGCTGAGACGGAAGAGGAGCGCGATCTGCTACGCGGCCTGGCTACTTTCGGGCAAACGACCGCTCGGCAGGCCAGTCAGCCCCGGCTGAATATTACGGCCGTGGACGCAGAACTTGATTTCCATGAATTGATGAACAAGATCAATAAATCGGGCTATTCGAGGATTCCGGTTTATGACGACACCCTTGACTCGGTCGAGGGAATTTTGTACGTAAAAGACCTGCTGCCGCATCTGCACCGCGATGAGCATTTTGCCTGGCAGAAACTATTGCGGAAGGCGTACTTTATTCCCGAGAGCAAGCGCCTCGACGACCTGATGCAGGAGTTTCAGAACCGCCGCGTCCATATGGCTATCGTGGTGGATGAATACGGCGGTACCAACGGACTTATCACGCTGGAAGATATTATCGAGGAAATTTTCGGCGACATCAACGACGAGTACGACGAAGCCGAGGAAATCAAATACACGCAAGTGGACGAGCGAACGTACATTTTCGAGGGAAGAGTTTTGCTCAACGATTTTTGTAAAATACTTGGTCTGGAACCCGATTACTTCGAAGACGTTCGCCGCGCCAGCGAGTCGCTGGGTGGGTTGCTGCTCGAATTGTTTTCGCAGCTACCCCGCACGGGCGAAGAGGTGAGCTACGAAAAGCTGACCTTCAAGATTCAATCGGCGGATAAAAAGCGAATTAAGAAAGTACGGGTGTTGGTAGCGTAGATATTTCTGTCTACTTTTGCCCTGCAAATAACTACTACATTATTTGCGATGACCCACTTCCCCGCCAAAGTCCTCTACGAGGCACTCACCTACGACGACGTCCTGCTGCTACCCGCCTATTCCGAGGTACTTCCGCGCGACACCAGCACCGTCACCCAGCTTACCCGCAACATCCGGCTCAACATCCCGCTCATCTCGGCGGCAATGGACACGGTGACCGAATTCGACCTGGCCATCGCGATGGCGCAGGAAGGCGGCATCGGCATCATTCATAAGAACATGAGCCTGGAAGCCCAGGCCGAGCAGGTTCGGAAGGTGAAGCGCTCCGAGAGCGGTATGATCCTCGATCCGATCACGCTGCGCGAAGACGCCAACCTCGGCGACGCCCAGCAAATCATGCGCGAGTTCAAGATCGGCGGCATTCCGGTGGTGGACAAGAACCGCAAACTGGTGGGCATCCTGACCAACCGCGACCTGCGTTTCCAGCGCGACATGCACCGCCCGGTCACGGAAATCATGACCACCGAAAACCTCATCACTGCCTCGGAGGGACTTTCGCTGGACGACGCCGAGTCTATCTTACAGGAATACAAAATCGAAAAGCTTCCCATCGTCGATGAGAACTATCACCTCACCGGACTCATCACTTATAAGGACATCCTGAAGCGCAAATCGCACCCGCTGGCCTGTAAGGACGAATATGGTCGCCTGCGCGTCGGTGCGGCGGTGGGCGTGACGCCCGACCTCATTCAGCGCGTGGAAGCCCTGCTCAAAGCGGGCGTGGATGTGGTAAGTCTCGACACCGCCCACGGCCACTCGCGCGGCGTGATCGATGCCGCTCGCTCCATCAAAGAAAAATTCCCGAAACTCGACCTCATCGCGGGCAACATCGCCACGGGAGAAGCGGCCACGGCCCTCGCCGAGGCGGGCGTAGATGCCGTGAAGGTCGGCGTCGGGCCGGGGAGTATTTGCACCACCCGCATCATCGCGGGCATCGGTGTCCCGCAGCTCTCTGCCGTCCTGTCTGCCGCCGAAGCCCTGCAAGGCACCGACATTCCCATTATCGCCGACGGCGGCATCCGCTACTCGGGCGACGTCGCCAAAGCCCTGGCCGCCGGAGCCAGCACGGTCATGATCGGTTCAATGTTGGCGGGCACCGACGAGGCACCGGGCGAAATCGTGATTTACGAAGGCCGGAAATTTAAAGCCTACCGGGGCATGGGTTCTGTGGAGGCCATGGAGGACGGCTCCAAGGACCGCTACTTCCAGGATGCCGAAGACGACGTGAAGAAACTCGTCCCCGAAGGCATCGTGGGTCGCGTACCTTTCAAAGGCAAAGTTTCCGAAATTCTGTACCAGATCGTCGGCGGCGTAAAGGCCGGCATGGGGTACTGCGGTGCGGGCGACATTGCGGCTTTACAGGAAGCCAAATTTGTAAAAATTACCAGCGCGGGCGTCCGCGAAAGCCACCCGCACGACATCATGATTCAGAAGGAGGCTCCGAATTATTCGGCGCGGTAGTTTTTTCTATAGTTTCGTGGAAGAAGTTTCCATTCGTTAAAAACTTGCGCCTCATGAAAGCTTCTTTGGTTGCTCTTATAGTCGGGATGAGTTGGTGGGTCTCACTCGACCCTGCTTTTGGGCAAAGTAAATTTTCTATATCTGTCATTGCCGCACCGAACTTGCATTATATCAATTCAGAATGGAATGTTGATCTGCCCGTTGGTAATGGATCTACAACCAGGCCCGTCGACTTGCAGTACAAAGTGAACGGATACGGCTATTCGGCAGGTTTGATGGCTAACTACTGGATTTCTAAACGATTGTCGTTCGGTACAGGGGTTTTATTGAATAATATCGACTTCGGCTCGCCGACCGTCACCACGAATCCTGACCTTACGGCATCACCTGATGACCCGCAAGTTCGGACTCCGGCCAGTACGGTACGCAGCTTTCAAATCCCTCTGCTGGTAAACTTACGCACTTCTTCCAAACCTCTATCCCTCTATATATCAGCGGGTGCGCTGACCAATGTATATTCCGTAACCATATTCGAGGGGAGTAAGAAAAGTGACAATACGGTCGATGGGTTCCGCCCTTACCCCACGTTGGGAATAGGCGTCGATTGTCGACTGAATGACAACTTTTCTCTAGTTGCGCAGCCAACGTTCGTTTATGTTCTGCCTTACGAGAAAGCTATCTCTTACAATAACTACCAGATAGGGCTACAGGCGCAGTTGCTCTATAAATTCTGAACGTTGCGGTATTGAATAAAAGATGTAAGCTCCGTGCATGCGCACGCCATATCGGTAGGAATTTGATTGGGAGAAAAATAAATAAGTGAAATTTTCAACAAAGCACTTACAACCTTTCGGTTCAATTGATACACCTCTTTTTATAGACATTATCTATCCTAAGTCACGAACCTCATGAAAGCTATCCATCTTTTTCTCGTACTTATTCTTTTAACTCATTGCAAGAGGAAAGAGAACATTGATCCAATGCCGCCCGTAGCCGCCGAACCCACCCAGCCGTTCGGCATCACAGATTTCACAGTCAAGGGCGTAGCTAAGGAGAATATTAGATTTACGACCCTGCATAAGGACAGCGAGGATCACCAGGTAGTCATCACGCTTCCGGCAGATTTTCCCTCCGCCGACTCGATCAGAGTTTCTATGAAGTTGCCGGAAGGTTTCGAGATTAGAAATAATTTCAATAAACCTCTAAATCCTGAAGGTTTTTCAGTTCTCTACAGAGACTCTGGACTTACCATCGCCGTTGTGAACTCCGCTACGGGTAATGTAGCGGGGGGACTCCACTTGGTCGTCGATCCTGTCAAACCAATCGTAGTGTCCTCTTCGGTGGGTGACCATGCGCTTGCGCTGGAAGGTGAAGAGCTGTATATTCCTTTGTTAGTACAAAACTGGGGGACTTACACGACAGTCGTGCCCCAAGGAGCAGGTCAACCGGATAGCCTGGTGTACGGGCAGGCTTTATTCAGGAATCTAATAACGGGAACTGTTACTGTTAGCCGAATATCGTGGCGACCGAACCAGCAAGGTAGCTCGCTATTCGCCAGCGTTCCAGCCGGAATCGAGGCAGGGGACTACGAAATGACTGTTGTACGGCACAATCGCCGGGCGGTCGTACCCGATAAGCTGAGCTTGAAATACGGCGCACCGAAAATATCCCGGTTCTACAGCATCAGCATTTTCAGCTACGAAAGTAGCCAGATTGCATATAGCGGCTATAATCTGCTTCCGGGACATACTTACGAATTGGAGTTATCCAGCGATTTTTTTCCGAAGCAGAGATTCCCGCTCACTCCGACCAGCCGCCTGCGCATATCCGCTCAATTGCCTGCATCATTAAAGCCGGGAACGTATAAGACGACCCTCTACGTAGACGGTAAAGAGGTGGTCAATGACAACCTGCTGACGAAACACGACTTGGTGCTCGTTTTTGAAGATAAACAACAGCCCGCGCTGCTCGTAATCTCCCAACTGAGGAGTGATTTCAGTACTTCGAATGGCGCGGGATTATACACACCAATCGCGATCCTCAATCGCACCGATCCCGTGGTGCTTCAGTATCAAGCTCACTCATCCAATCCAGGCGTATTTACAAACGACAGCCGACTGTTTTTCAAAAATACCGAAACCGGGGCCGAATTTGTGTTACCACAGACGGGTTTCAGTTCTAGTATGCTGCCCTACCGGATGTACAGAAGCCCGTCGGAGTTGCCCGCTGGTAAGTACCAAGTCAAGTTTGGGATCAGGCATACGCCCGAAGGAGAGGAACACATCAGCGGGTTGTATTACGAAGAAATAGTAGTCGAGTAAGACCCGCAAAAAGTATTCCTTATTCCAAACTATCCAGCAACCGCTTCACCACCCCATCCATCGCCTTGTTGTCCAGCCAGCGCACCACCATCACCAATTCATGCTCGGGATCGACGTACACCATATTGGTGCCGTTGCCGATGTGGACGAAGGCGGTCGTGGGCGCACTCGGCAGGAATTTATGGTTGGGATTCAGGAAGAAATTCATGTAGCCGTAGGTGGGCTGCGCTGTTGTGGGCGTGGTGGCTTGCGCGATCCATTTTTCCGGGATCAGTTGCTGGCCGTTCCAAATTCCTTTGTGCATCGTCAGCAGGCCAAAGCGGGCCATGTCGTAGGCGCTGATGAACATCCCGCCGCCCCAGTGTCCGCCGCCGCTGACCACCTGCACGGCTTGCCCGTCCAGCACGATCCAGGAGTTGCGGTAGCCCGCCCAGCGCCAGGTGTTGGATGCACCGATGGGATTCATGATGTATTCCTGCAAAACCTGTGGCAACGGTCGCCGCCATACGCTCGTGGCCGCGAGGGCCAGGGCGTTCACCCGCACATCGTTGTATTCGTACACGCTGCCCGGTTCGTTACGCGGGCGCGTCTGCCATTCTTTGGCGTCGGCGGCGGGACGGTCGGCCCAGTCGGGTTTGCCCCAGAGGGTGCCTTCCCAGTCACTGGTTTGGCGGAGCATCACATCCCAGGTCAGGCGGCGGTTGTGGGGCGTGTCGAAGGGCCGCAGAAACTCGGGTGTCCCGAATTGCTCGGCGGGACGGTTAATTTGACCTGGATTATAGATTTCGATGGGCGGCACGTAAGCGGCCACCGTATCTTTCACGCTGCGGATCAGGCCCCGTTCCACAGCCAGACCCACGACGGTGGATAGAAAACTCTTCGTCACGCTGTGGGTCATGTCGGGCCGAGCGGGTTCACCCCATTCGGCCACCAGGTAGCCGCGCCGCAGGATCACGCCACTCGGCTCGCCGCGCGTCTCGAAGGGGCCGACGCCCTCGCCGAAGGGTTCTTTGCCGAAGCTCTGCGCCTGGGAGACTTCCATATTACGCGGGGCCTTGGTCTCGTTCTCCCGCGCAAAATCGACGACTTCCTGCACCTTCGCCGCATTCATTCCCAGCTCCGCCGGGCTTTTGCGCTGCCAGTCGTGCCGCTCGGGAAAATAAGCGGCCCTCGTTTCGACCGCCTTTTTTTGGGAAAAAGTCGGCGGCGAAACGAGGGCCGCAAAAAAGAGAATCAGAAAGAAGCGCATACAGGTCGGGCGGTTGGGCTAATGAGTCGCGAAAGATAGCGAAAAAACGCCCATGACGAACTCTCTGAGCCTACAGCTTAAAGCCTATTGCTTAAGGCTTCATCAAAACGGGATCTTGTACCCAAGCGATACGCTCACGCCCTGATTGCGGACATTGGCCCGCACCACGGGGACATCGATCAGGCGGCTTATGCCATGCTGGTAGCGGCCTTCGATCATAATTTCCCCGGTTCCGGCCTTCAGGCTAAGACCCGCTCCGGCAATGCCGCTGAACTCAAAGCGGTTGTAGCCCAAAGTACTGACGGGAACATTGGTACGAATGGGCCGGAACTCAATCACAGCCTGCGGGCGGGTGACCAACTGCGCGTCCACCGCGTAACCCACCGATGGCCCGGCGATCAAATATACTTTGGCCAGTTCGTTGCCCGCCGAAAGCTTCAACAGCACGGGTGCTTCCACGTAGCTGACTTTGTAAGCTGAGCGTAAGCCCAAGTTAACGGGCAGCTTGCCTATTTTCACCCGAGTACCTTCCCGCATCATGAAGCCTTTTTGCTGGTAAGCGATCTCGGGACGAATGGCCAGGCCGTTGGCAAATTCACGCTCGGCAAATACCGCCGCGCTAATACCGGGTGACCATTTGAAATCGGGTGTAAAGTTGGTGACAAGGTCGGGCCGGGTGATGGTGCCGGCGTAACCGCCACCGCGCACGCCGACCGACCATTGGGCGAGGGTGGAGCCAGCGGCAGCCAGCAGAAGAACGAAAGTAAGCAGGAGCGAGCGGTTGGTAGTCATGTCGATTGTTGTTTTGGTAGCGTGAAGATTTTATCAATAAATCAAGAATTGCTTTTGCGCAATCGGGATTTAGAGAACACGCTCCCGTCGCCGTTTAAGGGGGGACGAAGGGCTTAACAATCGTTAACAAGGGTTCTTCGGCTACGCTCAGAATGACAAATGGATAAAGGCTTGTAATGCTGCGTATCTGAATTCGCCTTCTTTAAACTTTAAACCTTCAACATTAAACCCTTTGACCTAACCCTCCAACGCTGCCTTATACACCTTAAGACACCGCTCCCGAGCGGCTTTGTGGTCCACGATGGGTTCGGGGTAGCTGAGTTCGTTGATTTCGGGAATCCACTCTTTGATGAATTTATTCTGGGGGTCGAACTTCTTGCCCTGGGTGGTGGGGTTAAATATGCGGAAATAGGGTGCGGCGTCGGTGCCGGAACCCGCTGCCCACTGCCAGCCGCCGTTATTGGACGCCAGGTCGTAATCTTGCAGTTTTTTAGCAAAATAGGCCTCGCCCCAGCGCCAGTCGATCAGCAGATCTTTAATCATGAAACTAGCCGTGATCATCCTGAGCCGGTTGTGCATGTAGCCCGTGGCGTTGAGCTGGCGCATCCCGGCGTCCACGATGGGGTAGCCCGTCATGCCGTCGCACCATTTTTGGAATTCCTCCTCGTCGTTGCGCCATTGGATGCGGTCGTACTCGGGCCGGAAGGCTTTGCCCTCGCCCACGTGCGGGAAGTTCCAGAGGATTTGCTGGTAGAAATCGCGCCAGATGAGTTCGCCCAGGAACGTTTCGCTCTCTTCCATCGCCTGCTGCGCCAGCTCGCGGACGCTGATCGTGCCGAACCGCAGGTGAATGCTCAGCCGCGACGTGCCGGGAACCGCCGGGTAGTTGCGCAGTTCGGCGTATTTTTCCAGCTTCTCGTCGCGGACTTTTTTGGGCGGAAATTCCTCGTCCGGCATTCGCTCGAAGCCCATTTCTTCCAGGCTTGGGACGGGGAGTGCCTTGGTTTTAAATAAATTTTTGAAATACTTTTCGGTAGGGTAGGGCTTTACGTAAAAGAGCTTCTCCTTCGAGCCGTGCAGCTTTTCTTTCCAGGCGCGGCTGTAAGGCGTAAAGACGGTGTAGGGTGTTCCCTTCTGGGTCAGGATTTCCTCCTTTTCAAAAATGACCTGATCCTTAAAGGTAAGGAAAGGAATGTCTTTCTCTTCCAAAAAGTCCGTTACCTTGCCGTCGCGTTGCTTGGCGTAGGCTTCGTAGTCGTGGTTGGTATAAACCTCTGCCACATCGTACGCCTCCACAATTTCCTGCCACACTGCCAGCGGGACGCCGTATTTGACCAACAGGGCAGAATCTTCTTTCTCTAACTTTTCCTTCATCTCCTCCACGGCCCGCATAATGAATTCCAGGCGGCGGTCGCGCTTGTCTTCGAGCGCGTCAAGAATGGTTTTATCAAAAATGAAAAGGGGCAGGACGGGAAAATCCGAGTTAAGGGCGCGGTAGAGTCCGGCGTTGTCGTGCAGCCGCATGTCGCGGCGATGCCAGAAGATGGCAATTTTTTTCTTAGGCATGGCGGGGTGGGGTCAGTGATATTTTTTGTAAAACTGGCAAGCTGGATGATTGTTTGTAGTTAAAAATCGGCCAAATCTGTTTGAAATAGTTATAGATATCGATAAAAAAGCAGATAGCTGATAGCCGACCGCCGATACCCATTCGTTACCTTTGACAGCACGACAATACTTCAAACCGACCAACCATGTCCCAAAAAATCAAACCACAGCCTACCGTCTTCATCGTATTTGGCGGCACGGGTGACCTCAACGCGCGCAAAATCACCCCCGCCCTCTTCAATTTGTACCTGGACGGCTGGTTGCCGGAGGAGTTTGCCATAATCGGCACCGCCCGCACCGAGCTGACTGATAAGGAATTCAGAGAAAGTTTGCTGGAAGGCGTCGATAAGTTTTCCCGCAAGGGCAAAGCCGACAAGAAGGCCTGGCAAGAATTTTCGTCCCGTATCGTGTACGAAGTTGCCGATGTGAAGGACACCAAGGCCTACGACAAACTTGCGGAGCGAGTTGCTCAATGCAAAGAGGAATGGGGGAAAGAACCCTGCGTGGTGCATTACCTGGCGGTGGCCCCCCGGTTTTTCTCGGTGATTGCCGAGAACGTGGCACAGAGTAAGCTGGCCGACTGCATTCCAAACACCCGCATTGTGGTGGAAAAACCCTTCGGGCGAGATCTGGAAAGTGCCCAGGAGCTTAATTCGCTGTTGCAGTCCATTTTCGACGAGTCGCAGATTTACCGCATCGACCATTACCTCGGTAAGGAAACGGTTCAGAATATCCTGGCTTTTCGCTTCGCCAACGCGCTTTTCGAACCGATCTGGAATCGCAATTACATCGACAACGTCCAGATTTCGGTATCGGAGCTACTGGGCATGGAAGGCCGCGGTGGCTACTACGACACGGCCGGGGCGCTGCGCGATATGATTCAAAACCACCTCTTCCAACTGCTGTGCCTGGTGGCGATGGAGCCGCCCGTCTCCTACCAAGCCGACGAAGTGCGCAATCGCCGCGTGGACGTGGTGAATGCCCTGCGCAAAATCCGGCCCGAGGAAATCGGTGAGTACGCCGTGCGCGGGCAATACGGGGCGGGCCAGATTGATGGCAAGAAAGTGGACGGTTACCGCCAGGAAAAGAACGTGCCGCAGGATTCTTCCCAAAATACCTACGCCGCGCTGAAACTGTTCGTGGACAACTGGCGCTGGCAGGGCGTGCCGTTCTATATGCGAACGGGAAAACGGATGCCCGAGAAAAAGTCGGTTATCACCATTCAGTTTAAGCCCGTGCCGCACCAGTCGTTCCCGTCGCAGGCGGTGGCCAACTGGCAGCCCAATCGGCTCATTATCGAGATTTATCCCTGCGTGGGCATCCGCATCGAGTTCCAGGCCAAGCGGCCGGGTCCGGAAATGCTGCTTTCGCCAGTCGATATGCAGTTCAATTACGACGAATTCGACGACGCCGACACGCCCGAAGCTTACGAGACGCTGCTGCTCGACATCATGGAAGGCGACTCGACCCTCTTCATGCGCGCCGACCAGGTCGAGGCCGCATGGCGGGAACTCATGCCCATTGTGGATGCCTGGGACAACATGCCCGCCACGAATTTTCCCAACTACGATTCGGGAACCTGGGGCCCGGCAGAGGCCGATGCGCTCATCGCCAAAGACGGGCATAGTTGGGCCTCTGCGCCGAACAAAGGTTAACGGATTTAACAAAACCTATACCCATGAGGTACCTTATTTCGGCTTGCCTGATCGGCTTCCTATCTCTGCCTTCATTCGGGCAGGGCTCAAAGATTCCCACCCGACAAGATCAGGCGATCTACGACCTGATCGACGCGTATTCCCGCGCCAGGGAAACTCAGGACACCACTTTGCTGCGTAGCATTTTGACCGCCGACATCGACCAGCTCGTCTCGACGGGCGAATGGAGGCCCGGCATTGAAGAGGCAATGGCGGGCATGGCACGCAGCAGTGGCGGCAACCCCGGCACACGCACTTTGACCGTGGAAAAACTTCGGCACATCGGCACCAAAAGCGTTATCGCCGACGCTCGTTATGTGATCGAGAATCCTGACGGCAGCAAACGGGAAATGTGGAGTACGTTCGTGGTGGTGAATGCAAAGGGAAAATGGCAGGTTACCGCCATTCGGAATATGCTGCCCGCGAAGTGAGCAAAGCAATCTAGTTTGCCACGGACCGATGGGTAAAGCGTCGAATCACTTCGCGGTTGACCTTCCGCTCTGCGTGCCACACTTCGTAATTTTTCTGCAAATTCACCCAGAATTGGGTCGTATTGCCGAAGGCTTCCGAAAGCTTTACGGCCATTTCCGGGCTGATTCCCGCCCGTTCGTTCAGAATGGCCGAGAGGTTTCCTCTCGCTACACCCAGCCCTTTGGCGACTTCGGTGACTGTCAGTCCCCGTTCTTTCAGGTATTCTTCCCTTAGGATCTCCCCTGGATGCACCGGGGGTAAATTACGTTTCAACATTGTTTTGTATTTTTCAGTGATAGTCCACGAAATTGACATCCAGTACCTCGCCATTTTCGAAGCGAAAAATTATCCGGTAATTTGGTGTCACTTTGATCGACCAAAATTCCGCCATGTTACCAGTAAGTTTATGGATGCCTTGGCCTATTTGATGTATATCGTCTTCGGTTGTGAGGGCATCCAACTGGTCAAAAATGCGGTTTATTTTCCGCAAATACTGGCTTGGTAGCTTTGAACCGTCATTCTTCTCATAAAAAAGCAACAGTCCTTTGTGCCGAATTGATGCAATCATAACTTAATTGTAACGTGTAATATTACACAATGCAAGTGAAAGGAGACTTTTTCCTTGTGCTCGTTAAGTTTGACATGCCAAAACTAGTCTTCTCCAAACAAACAGAACCCTAACCCAACCCTTTTCTGTTTACTTTGCGTCACCAATATTGAAAGTCCAACAACCCCAATATTTATTTTAATGAAAAAAGCTCAATACTTAATCCTGACTGCCCTGCTTATCGCAAGCTTTTCGGGATTCGCCCAAAAAGAATACAATTTCTCCGTCGACCTGACCAAGCCACTGGACGACAAACTGACCGTTGAACTGGAAACGCCTTCGGTTCGTGGCAGGTCGGTGCTGTATCACCTGCCCAGGATCGTGCCGGGTACTTACTCGATCAACAATTATGGCTCCTACGCCAGCAACTTTAAGGCGTTCGACAAGCGGGGTCGGGAGTTGAAAGTTGAAAAGCAAGGTAAAAACAGTTGGAAAATATCGAAGCCCAGGAAGCTCCGCCGCCTTTCTTACCAGATCGACGATACCTGGGACACACCCAGCATCGAGGAGGATGTCTTTGAACCCAGCGGTACCAATATCGATGAAGATAAAGTGTTTGTGCTGAACACTTTCGGCTTGTTCGGCTACTTCCAGGGCATGGATCGGGTTCCTTACCGCGTAAACATTACCAAGCCTGCGGGCTTTTACGGCTCTACCCCGCTGGTGAACCAGAACAAGGGCGGCGACAGGGATTTGTTCGTCACGAAGGACTACCACGAACTGGCCGACTCGCCGATGATGTACAACAGGCCCGACACCGTTTGGCTGAAAGTAGGCAATGCGGATATCCTGGTATCGGTGTTTTCGCCCAATGATAAGTTTGCCACCAAGGATTTGGCGGCGGACATCAAGCCCACGCTGGAGGCGCAACGGGCGTATCTCGGCGGCACGCTGCCTATCGACAAGTACGCCTTTATCATTTATATGTCCGACGACAAGAACCTGACGCGCTACGGGGCGCTGGAGCATTCGACGTCGTCGTTTTATTACCTGCCCGAAACGTTCTCGGAGGCGCAGTTGTCGAAGTCGATCAAGGACATTGCTGCCCACGAGTTTTTTCACATCCTAACCCCGTTGAACGTCCACAGCGAGGAAATCGGCGATTTTGACTTTATAAATCCAAAAATGTCGCGGCACTTGTGGATGTATGAGGGACTGACCGAGTATGCCGCTCACCACGCTCAACTGCGGGCCGGGATCATCGACCTGCCCACCTATCTGGATCGCCAAGCCGATAAGGTCGAGAATGCCCGGACGCGCTATTCCGATACGCTATCCTTCACGGCAATGTCGAGCGATGTGCTGGAAACCTACAAAGACGAGTACTCGAATGTATACGAAAAAGGCGCGTTGATTGGCCTGAGCCTCGACTTGAAACTCCGCGAGTTGTCCGGCGGCAAATACGGTACTCAGAATCTGCTGAGCGACCTGGCCAAGACCTATGGCAAAGACAGGTCCTTTAAAGATGAGGAATTATTTGATAAAATCACCGAGCTGACCTATCCCGAAATTCGCGATTTCTTCCGCCGCTATGTAGAAGGCGGCGAGCCGCTACCGCTGAAAGAACTCTTTGCCAATATCGGCATTGACTTTGAAGTAGAAGGCCAGAAAGAGGAGGTAGAAAAGGCATTCGGCGTAGGCTTCGCCCTCGTTCCCGGTACCCGCAATATTCTGATCGCCAGTACCGAAGAGTCGACGGACCTGGGCAAGCGACTTGGTTTGGAGCAAATGGATCAAATCGTGCAGCTCAACGACCAGCCCTTCGATGCCGATACGTACGCGACCGTGCTGCAAGACTACGACGAGCGATTCAAAACGGGCGACGAGGTATCGTTCGTGGTGAAGCGCAAAATGCCGGATAATGAGATCAAGGAGGTGAGGCTCACCGCCGACCTCGAAGAGGCTACCAAAACCTATCCGACCTTCACGCCCGTGGCCGACCCGACGCCGCAGCAGTTGCAGCTCCGGGAGTCGTGGATGGGGCGCATGGCTCAGTAGGAATGGGTTAAAGGCGAGTATTTATTTGATAAAGTGAGAAATTATGACCGATTTACAAGTATACACGGAGTTTTCGATCCTTCCTCAAAAATCAAAAGAGGAGGTGAAAGAGTTTATAAGTTTTTTAAAAATGAAATCGAAAGACGAAGGTCAATTCAAACAGAATCAGAGGAAGTTTGGAGCGGCAAAAGGCTTCTTCGAAATGAGCGACGATTTTGACGAGCCTCTGGAAGATTTCCAAGACTACATGTAATGGATATTCTTTTGGATACCCACGCCTTTATTTGGTTTTTGAATGGCGACAATGAATTGAGCCCAAAGCTCAAAGAGGCCATTGCTGATACCTCCAACGGATGCTATTTGAGTATTGCGAGCATTTGGGAAATAGCTATAAAAACTGGCTTACAGAAGTTGAAACTTGAAGGTGAGTTTAGCCGTATTGCAGGTTTTTGCAGCGAAAACGACATAGAGATATTGCCGATAACTTTTGTTCACATTCAGCGATTGCTATTACTACCGTACCATCACCGTGATCCGTTCGACAGAATCATTGTTTCTCAAGCTTTGACGGAGAGCCTTTCTGTTGGCACAAAGGATCAAATCATAGGAACCTATGGAGTAAATGTCTTCTGGTGAGCGTCGATGAGTTTGTCTCTGTTGACGACGGAGAAACACTACTATAGAGGAGTAAGCCAACGCTTACGTTACCTGTCCGCCCTTCATTTCTGTGGATTATTCAACGCCGCAGCAGTTGCAGCTCCGGGAGTCTTGGATGGGGCGCATGGCGCAATGATTTGCGCCCTGAACTGCTTCTTCCCTATTTTCCAGCCGACTGCGAGTAGCTAACCAGTACCGCGCCGCTGATCATCAGCAGAATGCCCAGTACCATTTGCCAGGTGAGTTTTTCTTTAAGAAAAAAAACGGCAAATCCCACCGCGAAAACCAGCGACAGCCTTTCCAGCGAAGTGACCAGCGAGGCGTCGCCGAGTTTGAGGGCTTTGAAAGAAAGCAGGGAGGAAAGGGTGGTGGCAATGCCCGCCCCGATCAGAAACATCCAAGTGCGCCGATCGAGGTCAGCCAAAGCGGCACTCTGTTTCTGCCACAGCACCACCGACCAGGAAATAAGCAGAATCAGCACGGACTGCACGGCGAAGGCCAGCGACGAATCCATGTTCTTGATGCCGGCTTTGGAAAGAACCACGGCGACCCCGGCGGTCAAAGCCGCCAGCAGGGCGAAAATTATCCACATAGAGGAGTTCAGGGTTTGACGTTACAGAAGGATTTCTCCTCCTGAACCGAACGTTGTTTGACTGGAAAAGTTTTACAGGCGGTCAGATGCGGTTAGTTTCTTCCCGCACTTTCTTCTTGAAACCAGGAGCTCCGCCTGCGTGCCCATGGCAGCCCGTGCCTTTCCCATCAACCGGAATGGAACGGTTTTTTAACCCACTTATTCCAATTAATCAAATTTTACCCAAAATCTCCAAACAATTATGGCTGAAATAAAAATTGAAAAGAAACCACCCGTGTGGCCCTGGATACTTCTCGGATTACTCTTGCTGGGTGGCCTGATTTACTGGTTTGCTCTCCGCGACAATGATGTGGATAGCATGGCCGATGTGACCGACAGCACCGAAACCATGGCAATGGACGGCATGGCCGAAACTGGCGCACTGGCCGACTACCTCACCTTCGTGGATGGCGATACCGAGCCGATGGGACTCGATCACGAGTATACCAACGCGGCTCTGATGAAACTGAGCGCCGCCATTGAGGCTGTAGCCGATGCGAACGACTACGATATCAGGGCTGATCTGGATCAAGCGCAGGAACACGCCAGAAAAATAGAGCAGGATCCCTTCGAGACCACCCACGCCAACAGCATTCGCAAAGCCGCCGAAACCCTGGGTGGGGCACTACACCGGATGCAGGAAACCAAGTTTCCGCAGCTGTCGGGCGAGGCCCAGGCCGTGGTCGATGCTGCCGACAGGATCGATCCCGACGTGCTGACGCTCGACCAAAAACCTGCTGTAAAAGGGTTTTTCAGTGAGGCGGCGAGCTTGCTTAGAAGAATGAATTAAGAACCAGAATCAGAAAAACAATATCATGGCACATACAAATAAAGACATACAATTCCTGGACGATCTCGATGATTATAAAGTGGCTTCTGGCTACAGCGACGTCCGGGGCTGGAAAGTGAAAGATTCCAACAATTTGCTCATTGGCGAAGTGGAGGGCCTTGTGGCCAGCGCATCCGCCGAACGAGTCGTGTACCTGGACGTGGAAGTGGACGAAGAACTCATCAAAGTGGGGAACCAGTCCTACAACACGGCGGCGGGTGACGGCGTCAAGGAGTACATCAATGAGGATGGGGAAAATCACCTCGTTATTCCCATCGGCATGGTGCGACTCGATGAAGACGATAAGATCGTCTACTCAGACCAAATCGACCATGCCACCTTCGCCAAGGCCAACCGTTATAAGAAAGGCGACGCCTTCGACCGTAACTACGAAGTGGATGTGTACCGCCTCTATACGGGCGATGAGACCATCGTCATTCCTCTGGACGAGGATAATTTTTATGACCGGGAGGTGTTTCAGTACTCGGCTGCTCGGAAGCCGCCGCGTACTTGAGCCTGACTGCTTTGGCGTTGAAGCTTATTTAAAACAAAGAGGGAGATCCATCGATTGGATTTCCCTCTCTGTTTTTCAAACCTTGCAATTCAGACATAGGCACCTTTCTAAAACACAGCACTACGCTTTTAGCGAATTGATCTAGGCTAGCATTTTTAGTGCATGGTTCCCGGGTGTTTGGGGCATGGCGGGCATCGGGTGGAACCAATTTTATCCAAAGCAATACGCCAACTTTGGCATATATTTATGCCGTGCTTGTGAAAGCGTTCGCTCTTTTCCTGATAACTACCAACTCTTATGATGAATGAGGAGAATCTAACGCTTCAATTTAAGAAATGACCATTATTTACGCACGCAAGCTGGATCAGTTTGCACGAAAACACGGAGATGCTGGTAAAAGTCTGACAGTTTGGAAGAAAGTTGTGAAAAATGCCAACTGGGAAAAAGGAACTGACGTATTGGAAGATTTTCTGAACGCATCGATCATTCCGGGAAGCCGCGCTAGATTTAAAATTGTGGGCAATAGATATCGTCTGATCGTAGAAATCGACCACCAAGACAAAATTGTGGAAGTAGGATTTAGTGGAAGTAGGATTTATAGGAACGCACGCCGAGTACGACAGGGTCGATGCTTCCACCGTCTGATCGCAAGGCAACACAGATATAACATGAAAAAGACAAAGGCAAGTTGGTTCCTGCTTGAGACAGAGCAGGACTACGACGCTGCCCTGGCTCGCTACGGGCAAGTCAGGCATGTGGGAAAAGGCACGGCTGAACATAAGGAAAAACTCCTGCTGGCGCACCTCATTTCTGATTTTGAGGACAGGAAAAGTGAGTTACCGGAGGTCGATCCCGTGGAACTGATCAAAATCCGAATGGAGGATTTCGGCTACAAATCGGTCGATCTCGCAAAGGAGTACGGCGACAAAGGCACGATCAGCAAAGTGTTAAATTATAAACAGGCACTTTCCTTGACTATGGTGCGCAAGTTTAGCAGATTGCTACATATTCCGGCAGATGCGCTAATCTCGGAATATGAATTAAGATAAAGCAAACGTTTCAAATTTGCCCTTATCTTCTGTTCAGCGACAGGGTGAACTTCCCCTTTCTTGACGAAATAGTGGATTAGCTTCACTATTACTTGTCCAGCGAATTGATCCAGGCCGCAATCTTCAGCGCTTCATCCTTCGGTACCTGCGGCATGGCAGCCATCGGCGTGGTGTAGTCGGGCCAGTTTTCGGGCTTGGGGTTGTAAATCAAGTCCACGATTTTCTCGTTGGAATACTTCCGCTTAGCAACGTCTTGGTAAGCCGGGCCGACGACCCGCTTATCGGCAGCATGGCAGGCCAGGCAGGTGTTGCGCGCCAGAAGCGGCTTGATTTCCTCGTAGGTCGGTGCTTTGGAGACTGCTGCCGTGGCCGATGCAGCAACGGTTGCCCCCGGCTGATTTTTGCCATCGGGCGATACCAAATCCATAGAAGACTTTACCTCGGCTGAGGCTTGCTTTTTGCCCGTGCGGGTACCTTTCAATTCCGAGCTGCTCAATTTTTCGCCCGCCGGAATGTTGTTGAGCGTATAGTAGGCCGACGAATGCACCAGCGAATAGTAGCTGTCAGCCGCGCGAATGCCGTTCAGATTCAGGTGGTGAATGTAATAACGGCGCAGCGGGCCGTCCGCCACGATGCGGACATTTTTGCCGTCGTCGGACACCTTCACGCCTTTCAGCTCGATCTTTTCGGTGTTAGTCGGTGGACTGCCGTACACGGCGTGGTACTTGTAGATGAAGCTGCTGATTTCGTAAGAGTTCAGGTTCTCGGCCGAGGCGCGATCTACGGGCATCGTGAAGTTGATCTCGAAACCGTCGGGCTTAGCCTTTACCGAATACATCTCGAAAGGCATCTTGCCATTCCAGACCAGCCGCTGCAATCCCTGGTTGGCGTCGCCCGCCGACCCCCAACCGCGGTTGGTTTCACCCACGAACATCGAGCCGTCTTTGGCGAAGCTCATCCGCAGCACACCCGACTGGAAGTTACTCCGAAAGTCGAAAGCCGCGCCCTGGTACTCGCCGTTTACTTTTTCCAGGAACAAACGCATAATCTTGCTCTGACCCTGATCGCCTACGAAAAGCTGTCCGGCAAAGGGGCCGAACTTACCATCGGTGTCATCCTTGACGATTTCCGAAGTCGAAATGCCGTGAATGCCGTAGGGCAGCCAAACGGCGGGCAGCTTGACCGACTCGGGGAATTTTTCCTTCAACATGTAGAGGAACTTCGGGTCTTTCTCGTCGGCGACGTTCTCCGGCTTGATATAGCGGCCTTCTTTGTTCTTCACCTGGCGGTTGTCCATGAAGGAAAAGAATTGCTTCTCGGTCAGCTTGACGGGCGAGTTAGGCATTTCGGCCCATTTCAGTCCGGCGGGGTGGCCCATGAAATCGCCTTTGTCCACCTTCCAGATACCGCCCGAACCCATCCAATCGCCCTGGTTGTCGGTGTAGAACAGTTCGCCGTCGATCATGCTGATGCCGGCGGGTGAGCGTACGCCCGTGGCGTAAGGCTCGTACTTGCCGTCGGGCGTAATGCGGAAAATCCAGCCCCGGCCCGGCACGCGGCTTTCGCCCCGCCACCACTCTTCGTTACCAAAGGCGACGTTGCCACTCACGAAAAAACTGCCATCAGGCGCAATTTTTGGTCCGAAAGAATATTCGTGGTAGTGCCCCGATACGGGCCAGGAATAGACCGTTTCGTAGATTTCGGCCTTGCCGTCCCCGTTCTTGTCGGTCAGCCTGGTCAACTCGCCGCGCTGCGCGCAGTAGAGCGAGCCATCCTTCCAGGCCAGACCCAGAATCTCGTGTAGGCCGGAGGCAAACTTGCGAAAATAAGGTTTGTTGCTCGTCGGATTATCCATCAACAGCACATCGCCCCGGCGGGTCGCCATCGCGATGGAGCCGTTGGGCAAGGTAGTCAATCCGCCTACTTCCAGGATCAAACCCTCGGGAATGGGCGGGGTCAGGATTTTAAAAAAATCCTCTTCGGTGGGCGTTTCCTGGGCGAAGGCAAAAGTGCAGCTTGCCAGGAAGAATAGGGTGGTTTTTAAGAATCGTTTCATGATTAATTTGGAATGTAGGAATGTCGGAATTAGTGAATATTGCTTTCGCCAGATGTCAGGTACTATTTTATTCCTAATTCCGACATTCACTAATTCCCAATTAAAAAAGTATCGAATATTTAAGCTCGCCTTTCTCTACCGGCACGATCAGCGACTGGTTGCTGCCCGATTTCTTGATTTCGGGCTGGGTGCTGCTGTCAGCGAGTTGGATGTAGTAGCTTTTGTCGTTTACGGCGTAGAGGCCGTCCGAGATTTTCTCGATGGAATTTCCTTCGGCCAGTCTGGCCATCAGGCCGCTGACAGGCTTTTCGGTTTTTATTTCCCGCTCAAATTTATTGCCATCTTCGGCGAGGGCGGTGCGGTCGGTTACCGTTGTGCCGAAGACCTGGTAACGGAAGGTGGGCACGTCGTTGGCGTCCAGTTCGTAGCCCTTGGGGCGATATTGGCTACCCGTGGTGTCGGTGGGCCAGTTGCCCGAAGTCTTGGCGAGTAGCGGCGCGTTGCCCAACAACGTCACACTGCCGCGCGGGCGGGAGGAGCCGTCGCCGCGGTTGTTCCACATGGGTGTAGCGTCCAGGAAATCGCCGCGCCAGACCTGGAACAGGGCACCCTTATCCATATCGTAAGTGTAGTGCATACCTGAGGGATTCCCCACCGACACGGCGTGAACGACGCGCTCACGCTTGCCCGGCGCGGGTTGAATGTCCATAAAACTGCGCAGGACGGTGTTATTGTCGGCGCTCACCAGAATCGGGTCCGGCGGGCTGCCACCCAGGGCAGATCCCAAGCTGTGGTAAGCCACTTCCCGGAAGCCTGGCCCGGACACCCACAGGCCCAGCACGGGCTGCAGCCAGCCGTCGCGCTTGTTGACGTAGAGTTCCAGTTTGTGGTCGCCCGCGCTGAGTTTGGTGGTAGCCGTACGGTAGTCGGTGTTGCGGGCCCAGCCGTCGCCCAGTACCTCTTTACCGTCGATTTTCAGTTTACTGTTGCCCGAAGCTTGCAACCGGAAGCTGTAGTCACCCGCCGTGGGGGCATTGTAGGTACCCGTGTAGGTCAGCACGTAGTTATTCTTGTCTTTCAACACATCCCAGTTCAAAGCGTCCGCTTTGCCGGAGCCGTCGACTTTCAGCGTGGCGGGATCGAGGTCCTGCGAGTAGTTGCCGTAATAGGTTTTATAAGCCAGATTGGAGAGCGTCCCCGGCTTTTTGTCAAAATTATTGATGATGATATTCTTGATCGCCAGCGAGCCGTGGTCGCCCTGAATGCGGAGCGGCCCCATGGCCACGTCCTGGCCCATCGCGCCGCGGGTCGGGCCGCTCACTTCCACATTTTCGTGAATAGTGATGCCGTTGAGTTCGACTTTCAGGAAGATGGCGTTGGCAATTTTCTTGCCCGATTTATCGAAACGCGGGGCCTGGTACGAAATGGCGATGTGCTGCCATAGGCCCGGGGCCTTCGACACGTTGAGGCGGGGCGAAGTACCCTCGTAGCCTTCCTGGCCCTTGGGCTGGGTGTCGTCCCAGCGGTGGTAGATGCCGCCATTGTCGCTGTAATTGACCGACTTCTTGCCCCAACTATCGAAAAGCTGCACCTCGTAGTTGCCCTGCAGGTACACGCCCGAGTTGGAGCCTTTGGCCATCATGTAATCCATCTCGATGTCCAGATCGCCGTGCTGGAATTTGCTGATCAGCTCGTAGTCGGGGCCGTAGGTAGAGTGCATCTTGTGGATGCAGGCCAGCACGCCTTTGCCGGGCATGGTGCTGAGCATATTGGGCTGGCTGATGTCCACCGAGGCATCGCCGACGATGCTCCAGTTGCCCCCTTTATTAGTAAAAGCGGAGAGGTCGTTGAGCGGAATCGGGGTTTGGGCCAACGCTGGTAGCCCGACTGTGATCAGCACACCGAGCGCCAATGGTTTGAGTTGCGTTGTTCTGCAAATAATCATAAATGGTTTTGACATAGGTTGACGATCTTTCAGACCCGAAATTTACGGTTTATGATTGGGAAAATGACATTTCGGGTAGTTAGAATCGGTATTCTAACCGCTTTTCTGCCCGTGTTGTTGTTACGAACGGGTGATTTGCCCTTTAATTCTAAAAAAACTTATGAAGAAAATAATCATTACTGCCCTGGCCCTCACGGCCACTTTTGCGGCGCAGGCCCAGCTCCAACCCAAAAAAATGACCCCGGAATCAAGCGAAGTGTGGAGTCCTGAGCCGCGCCTCGTCACGCCCGGCGCGCCTTCCACGGCGGTTTCGGGCTTTACGGCCCCTTCGGATGCCATCGTGCTATTCGACGGTCGTAACTTAGATGAATGGGAGTCGGTCAAGGGCGGCGCGGCGGGCTGGGAGGTCGCCGAGAGCGCCATCGTCACCGCGCCCGGCAAAGGTGGCATCCAGACCAAGCGCGACTTCGGCGATTTCCAGCTGCACATCGAGTGGCGTTCGCCCGCCGAGGTGAAGGGCAACAGCCAGGGCCGCGGCAACAGCGGCGTGTTCATGCAAGGCCTCTACGAGTTGCAGGTACTCGACAGCTACGATAACCGCACTTATTCCAACGGCCAGGCAGGGAGTATTTACAAGCAAACCATGCCGCTGGTGAATGCCGCCAAGCGGCCCGGCGAGTGGCAAACCTACGACGTGGCCTACACCGCCCCGCGCTTCAATAAGGACGGCATGATGCTGATTCCGCCCTACATCACGGTGTTTCACAATGGCGTGCTGATCCAGAACCACACCGCCATTCAGGGCCATACCGACTACATCGGTCGCCCGACGGTGAAGCCGCACGGCCGCGGCCCGCTGATGCTGCAGGACCACGGCAATCCGACGGCCTTCCGAAATGTCTGGATTAGAGAACTTTGAGCTAGCCCGGACAGGGGCAATCCACTACCTTTATTTTCGCTGAGTCTAGCCAGAAATTATTTCTTGTTTTTTACAAAGAGGAAGGGCAACCCTCCTCTTTGTATTTGCAAACTTTCCCGAAAACGAAAAAACCGGGTGGGGTTCACACACGGGCTCTGTAGGATAGTGCGTTTGGAGCGTCTCAGCGCGGTTTGCTATAACAAATAGTACAAATACGACACAATAGTGTCACCCGTTTTCGGCAATTTTGCGACGATGGTGTATGAGATTGACACAATAGTGAAAGTGCTTTTCCGACCACTCCAATAATTTTACTAATGTACCAATTCACCAACTTTTCAACACATGATTCTCTCTACCAAATAACCGACAACGCTTATGAAACTCTTGATCTTCACATTCACCGCCATTTTCGGAGCCATCGGAATATTCGATGCCCAAAAGTACGATCACTTGGATATTTCTGGGAATCAGTTGGGATGCCATTACGGAGGATTTGTGGCCTTAGGCTTTATGAATCGGGAGCTTATCCTATCACCGATGGGTCAGGATTGAATGTTTTCACGTAAAGATTTCCTCGATCTGACTGCTCCGTCCGCTCATTTTGAAGTGCTGATCCACGACATCGCCTGGACCAGTACTTCGATACTCTATACCTGATTTCAGGTATTTTTAATATTGTTTATCGGCTTGTAGAATATAATTTCGAAGTGAGCTATTTTGATATTCATCTTTATAATGCTGAAAATCAGCTTTCAATTAATTTCAACTCTTTCAACCCCCAAATTTATCATGAAAACTTCTCTACGAATCTGTTTTATCTGGCTGGCGCTGCTAGCGAGTGGACTGCCGCTGTTGGCTCAAGTTGGTAGCTCAACAGATGCGCGACAAGCCGACGACATCAGGTTATCAGGTTCCCAACCGCTGCTTTCCGACAGAACCGCCCAGTCAATCCGTTCGGCTGCTCCCGCCCACATCATCACCAGGCCGGAGGCCGACCCAAGGGCGCGGATGGCGGCGACAACAGTTGAGACCTTCAACTACTCCGGGGCCATCGTGAACTGGACGGTGCCCACCAATGTCTTTCAACTCACCATCGAAGCGCGGGGTGCCGAAGGAGGTAGTGATGGTGCTTCAGACTTTGGGCCGGGTCAGGGAGCAGTTATCACGGGTACTTTCGCTGTTACACCAGGGGACGAACTGAAAATTCTGGTTGGTCAGCAAGGCATTAGAAACGGTGGCGGTGGTGGTACCTTTGTGACGGACAATGCTAACAACCCGCTCGTAATTGCGGGCGGCGGCGGCGGTAGCGGCGATACTAATGATTCGGCAGACAAACAGGGCCAGGCTGGTACGAGTGGTGGCACGGGTGCGGGCAGTGGCGGTGCAGGTGGCTCAAGTGGTGGTGGTGGTGGACGGGCAAGTGGCGGTGGTGGCTTACTCACCGACGGAACTAACGGCAATGCCAACGGCGGTGTAGTCCTGCCTAATGGCGGAAAAGCATTTGTCAATGGCGGCGCGGGCGGTGCTAGTTCTTTTTTTGGTGATGGGCCGGGGGGATTTGGCGGCGGAGGGGCTGGTACCGGTGCTGTTTCAGGAGGTGGTGGCGGCGGCTACTCCGGCGGCGGCGGAGGTGACTTGTTTGGTAGCCCTGGTAACGGCGGCGTAGGCGGTGGCGGCGGCTCGTTCAATGGCGGCACCACCCCCACAAACATTGCCGGGTCAAATATGGGCAACGGGCAGGTTACTATTACATATGAAGAAGTTTGTACACCGCCGACGGCCAGTATTGCCAGCAATAACGGCCCGGTTTGCGCGGGCAGCGACGCCACCTTCACCGTCAGCGGTACCAGCGGTTCGACTTTGACCTATACGCTCACGGGACAAAGCGGCGACCAGACCCTGCTGCTCATCGGCAGCAACCAAACGATTACGGCCAGCGCGGCGACTTCCAATGCCACACTCACGCTGGTCAGTGTCGCCAACGACAACTGTTCGCAAATTTTGACGGGCAGCTCGACGGTGACGGTCGACCCGCTGCCCGTCGTCACGCCCGGCCCCGACCAGTCGGTCATCTTCGGCTTCGGCAGTAATTGCACCGACATCTCGGTCATGGCCACAGGTGCGCCAACGCTTGGCTATTCGTGGGACAACGATGCGGGAAACGCCGCTACGGTAAACGTCTGCCCGGAAGAGACTACGACCTACACCGTTACGGTGACCGACGGCAACGGCTGCCAAGCCACGGGCCAGGTGACGGTCAACGTGCAGGACGTGCGCTGCGGCAACCGCGACCAGAATGTGACGATCTGCTACTACGGCGTGACGCAATGCGTAACAGAAAAAATAGCCAGGCGCTACCTTAAACTGGGCGCGACGCTGGGCGGCTGCGGGACAGGCAACGCGCGGCTTTCGGCTGAAACTGAAACGCTGCAGCTTGAACTTTCGCTGACAGCTTATCCCAATCCCGTACAGGATTTAGTGACGCTGGAAGTACTGGCTCCCCAGGCTGGGCCCGCCACCTTCGAGGTACTTGACCTGACGGGCCGCGCGCGGCAGTCGCGGCAGGAGATTTTGAAGGAAGGACTGAACGAAGTCGAGTTCCGGCTCGGCACACTGCCTACGGGGATTTACCTGATTCGCGCTCTGGATGCGCAGAATCGGCAGGGTACAGTGAAGGTGAGCAAGCAGTAATTATCCCGGATTACTATATTGTACAAATGCGAACGAGTGGCAGCGACTGCCATTCGTTCGTTTTTTTTAGGGTAATGCCTTTTCGCTCCGAGAGCTTAGTCGATTGGTTGGAGCAGGCCGATTCCGTACCTTGGGGGAATTTCTCTCCCCTCACACTATGGAAATCTTTGAAAAACTGAATACCCTCCTGGACGAAAGCCTCGACAATTTGGGGCTTTCGCCGGATGAAATCTGCCACGAGATCGGCATCAGCCGCGCCCAACTGCATCGGGTCATCAAGGAAAAATCGGGGCTTTCGACCACACTTTTTATCCGGCAAAAAAAACTCGACAGAGCCCGGAGTTTCCTGGCCGAAACCGACCTGCGGATTTCGGAAATTGCCTACCTGATCGGCATCGAAAGCCCGCAGAATTTTAGCAAGTACTTCAACAAAGCCTTCCAGGTAAGCCCGACGGACTACCGCAAGCAGGCCGAGATCGACAAGATCGCCGCCGAAAACAACGTCGAGGTATCGATTGCGGTGCTGCCGTTCGTGAACATGAGCGGTGACGCCGGGCAGGAGTATTTCAGCGACGGCATCACGGAAGAAATCATCAACGTACTGAGCCACGTTCCCAATCTGAAAGTTGCCGGACGCACCTCCTCTTTTACTTTTAAAGGGCAGAATCAGGATCTGCGGCTCGTGGGCGAGCAGTTGAGCGTAGCGCACATCCTGGAAGGCAGCGTGCGGCGGGCGGGGGATCGGCTGCGCATCACGGCGCAACTTATCAAAGTGGAGGACGGGTACCATCTTTGGTCGGAAAACTTCGACCGGGAGTTAAAGGACATTTTCGATATTCAGGATGAAATCGCGCTGGCGATTTTAAGGGAAATAAAAGTCCAGCTCCTCGGTGAAGACTCCAAAACTACCCTCAAGCGCTACACCAACAATCCGGCCGCTTACCAGCTTTACCTGCACGGGCGTTTTTACCACAACAAATTCGCCGGGGCTGAGGAGTTCAACCAGGCCATCGCGTATTATAAGGAAGCCCTGGCTTTGGAACCCAACTACGCCATTGCCTACGCGGGCATCGCTTCCTGCTACCTCAATCTGTGGTTTTACCGGCACCTGCCCTCCGAGCAGAGCCTGCCGCTAATGCGCGAAGCCACCGAGCACGCCCTGCAGCTCGACCCTGAAATCGCCGAAAGCCACCTGGCGCTGGCGCGGATGCAAATGCTTTACGAGTGGGACTTTGACCGCGCCGCCAAATCATTCAGAAAAGCCCTGGAGTTCAACTGGAACACCGCCGAGCTGCGCGGGCAGTACGCGCTATTGCTGAGTATTCAGGGCAACCACCCGCAGGCCGTCAAGCAGGCCGAACTGGCGCTCTCGCTCGAACCTTTTTCGCTTATCAATAACTTTTATGCGGGCTACGTCTATTGGATTGCGGGTAAGGCCGATGAGGCCATCGCGCAGGGGCAGCGGTTGATTTCGCTCGAACCCGCTTTCTGGGGCGGGCACAGTTTGGTAGGAATGAATCTAATTGTCAAGAAAAACTTTGACGTTGCCCGACAACATCTCGAAAAAGCGCGCGACCTCAACCCGAACGGCATGACCCTGAGTGCCTGCGGCGCGCTGTACGGTTGCGCGGGCGAAGCCGACAAAGCCCGCGACATTCTCGACCAAATGGAAGCCCTCGACCAGTCGCAGCCCGTGGCCCGCTACGACTTGGGCATCGTCCACGCCTGCCTGGGCGAACTGGACACAGCCTGTACTTACTTCGACGCTGGCATCGCAAACCACGAGCCGCCCATGCTTTTCTTCAAATCCATCGTCCACGACTGGCTTCCCGGCTTCGAGCAGGACGCGCGGTACGAGCGGTTGTTGGGGAAAATCTTTGGCTGATTCGCCCGCATTTTCGTTTCTTTCTTCTTCCCATTCCTTCTATTTCCTGTCCTTTTTGCGTCCCAAAAGCCGGGATGCAACAATGAGCCACGTCCGTGCAACAATGCACCACGGTTTTGAGCAGATGAGCTAAGTCCGGTCAAGCGCGTTGCCCGACCTTTGTAATGTTGTCAGGCAGCAAAGCCGCAACAGTCTTTTACTCATCTTTTTAATCTCTAAATATCACTATCATGAAAACGCTTAAAACTTCCGTCATCGCCCTTACTTTCGCCCTTTTGTCCGCTGCTTCTTTGCAGGCTCAGGACACCGACAAGACTTTCGACACCAGCCTGTACCGCGTACAGAAAACCATGACCATGCGCCTAAGCATGGAAAAGGACTTGGGAGAAAGAGTCAGCATCCGCCTGATTGACGAGGATGGCAAAGAACTGCACCGTGAGTCGGTGGGCCGCCGTGTGGAGAAATACGCCTGCAATTTCGATCTTTCAAAAGTTAAGGACGGCGCGTACACCATCGAGATCGCCAACGGCGGTGAGGTGCAGCGCAAGTCCATTCATCTGGGGAGCGCCGAGGTGGTGAAGACCCCCGCCCGTACGCTGATGGCGCTGAATTGAACGCCGTAGAGACAGGGCATGCCCTGTCTCTACATTTTTTGGCCAAACCACTCAAACGCTTCTTCCTGCATAGCTTTGTCGAACTTGTGCGGGCCGTCGTAGAAAGTGGTTTTGTAGGCATCGGGAGCTTTGGCAATTTGATAGACTTCTCCCAAAATTTCGTCGCTTTTCTGCATTTCCGACAAGGTGAAAAGCTGATCCTGGCGGTTGCTAAGGGCAAGGGTTGGAAGCGGAACACGTAAGCCCATAATTTCGGGAAATTCCAGGTAGTTGGACAGCATCGGCGTATACAGCATCCATGTGTGGGTGAACGACTTGTTTTGCAAGAAATCATTCCAGGTCGTCATAAATCCCACGGGTATGGCGCACTTCACGCGCTGATCCAGACCGCCGAGATACACCGTCCGCAAGCCGCCGCCTGACAGGCCTAAGCAGCCCAGCCGCTTGGGGTCGACGTCCGGTCGCTGCTCCAAAATCGTCAGTGCCATTCGGTCTTCGGCCAGCGTCACGCCCGGCCAGGTAGTGCCCGCGCAGAAGAGCGACTTGGACATGATATGTTCGTGGTTAGAGGCCCAGCGGTTGTAGGCGTCTATTTCTCCGGGCGTGTCGAGCGGATCGTCCTCGTTTTTTTTCTCAGTGTAGTTGAGTCCCCAGGTAATGCCGTCCACATCTTCGTAATGCACCCGGCGACTGCCAAAGGCAAATACGTCGTGTACCAGCACCGCGAAACCGCTTTTAGCGAGTTCGTTGGCCCAGGCGCGGCCCTGGTAATATTGCTCCCGGTGGGCGGTCATCAGCGGATCAGGCGTATCGCTGGTCGCGACAATTTTTTCCCAGCCAAAATATTTGTTGCCGCCATGGTCGTGCAGGCCCAGGACGGCGGGGAGCGGCTCATTGGCTCCGGCCGGTTTCAGAAAAACCGCTTTGGTAGGGCGTCCGTAGGGAAGTTGCCAGGATAATTCCTCGATTTCCAGCCCATCGAACACGTATTTTTTTTCCACCGTTACCTTCGGTACCGCGCCTATCGATGGGCTGGAGATCAGTTCAAGCGTTTTAGCGCGCGCTTCCTCCCGCCAGGCATCCAGCTTTTTGTCCCGGTTAGCGCGAAGCGATAATTTGGGTGGATTCGGACGCAATCCGGCAGCCCAGGGGCCGTACTGGCCGATGATGCTCTTGGTAGGATCGGGAGGGAGCAAGGCGGTGGCATTTTCAGAAATATTTTTAAAAAAATCTAAAGGCGCGGTTTGGCCGACGAAAGGCACGGTAGCCGCAAGTCCGGCGGAATTTTTTACAAATTGACGACGCGTGGTTGCGCCTTTTTTTTTATCCAAAACTTGGGGAAGTATTAAAATTTAAAAGAAAATGTCTTCTTCAACGCCAGGAATAATGTAGCCCCAACTGCGGCAGTGAAATCACCGCATTTTCCGAGATCGGGTAGGTGGGCCGCAGCATGTACAAGCCCACATCGGCTTTCAGTTGGCGCGTCAGCCGGAAGCTGACGCCCGGCATGAGCGCGACGAATTGCCAGCCCCGGCGGTAGGTTTGGCCGCTCTCCTGGCCCATGAGGTAAGACGCTTCCACGAAGGGTGAGAACGCCGTAGTGCTGATGTGGTAGCGCACCATTGGCCCCACGGCCCAGCCCGTGAGCGGCGACTCGATGGGCGTGATGGTCGAGTACGCGCCAAAACCCACGGCCCCCACCAAAATGCGTTCGGCGACGAAAATACCGCCGCGCGCCGCCACGTTGGCGAAGGTGCCGCCCGTTTGGTAGGGAATGGCCACGCCCGAAAAGCCCGCGATGACAGACCCCGCCTGAAAATCGGGACGATTGCCCGCCCGCTTGCCCACCACGGGCGTGTTGTACGGACTCATATAATTGCCGGCTTTTTTCCAGGTCAGACTTTGCTTATAACCCACTTGCAGGGTCAGGTAGCTCCCCTTACTTACGACATTGGCGCGGTAGTTGACGCCATTGAGTTCGAGCGCTTTGGTGGAAATCTGGAACAGATCACGGAAGCCCTGGCTATAAAGTATGTTTACACTGAGGGCTTTGTACTGGCTGAGCTTGTAATCCAGTCCGGTGCGTAGGGACAGCGCCAGGCCATTGTTGCGGGTGTGGGCGCTTTCGAGCTCGTACTGGTAGACGTCTCCCGGCCACTGCCCGTCCACCCTAAGGCTGTCCTGGTCGCGCACGTAGCCATCGTAGCGGTTGACGATGTAATTCACGTCGGCCCCGGCGGTCAGGATGAGTCGCCGCCAGAGGATTTTGGAATTATACGTAACACCGACGTTGAAGTTTGCCGGGGAAAATTGCGTATAGCCATCGTTGCGCCCCCAGCCGTTGACCGCCCGCGTAATCGAATCCCGCGCGAAGAACTTGGTGCGGGTACCAACTTTCAGACTAGCCGTACGGATGCCCATGCGCAGCGAGAAGTGCGGCGTAAGGCTGCGCTCGAGCGTCAGGTCATAGGACGCGCCGAAGCGGTCGGGTGCTTCGAACTTGCCACTGGGCAGGGGTTTGTCGGAATAGAGCGTGTTGTAAGAAAGCGACGGGCCGAGCGAGACGCCCAGCCGCCACGGACTTTGCGCCGAGACGCGTTCGGCGGTGTTGAAAATGAACAGCACCGATAAGATTTGTAAAGTCTTTTTCATACACACTGCCGTAACGTTCTGAATTTTACCCCTAAAATAGGAAGCGACAAGCTGAATTGCTACAATAAATCGTAAAAACTTACCGAGAAATTTTTTATGGTTCGATGGAGATTGCGCATTTTCTCACCTAACTACAGCGTTTAGCCATTCTATCTCCTCATTTTTTTATTTAAAAGAATTGCATGAAAAAATCGCTCTTGGCCTGGCTGTTCGCCCTGACGGCCTTTACTACTTTCGCGCAGCAGATCAACCCGCCGACTAACGCCACCGAAAGCACGGAAGCCTTTTTTCAGGCCTTGGTGGACGAAAACAGCACGACCCTGCGCTCGCTGCTTACCACCGATTTCGTGATACTGAGCTTCGATGGTTCCCAGGTAGACGGCGGCACTTTGGCCGAAGGCATGAACGGCGGCTACATTAACATAGAGACGGGGGTACTTTCCCGCGTCGGCACCCGTACCTACGGCGACGCCGCCATCGTAACCGGTACCTGGCGAGCCAGGGGTGCCGTGCAGGGCAATCGCTTCGAGAACACGCTGGCGTTCACCAGCGTATGCGTGCGGCAGGGCGGAGCCTGGAAAGTGGCATCGGTGCAGATGACGCCCACGATGTAAGCAATCGGTTCATTCCACTACACCCAGGTAGTTGAAGGGCGTGATGCGGCGGAGTTCTACGCGCACAGCCTCCGACACGTCGAGGGTTTCGACGAAGCGCGTCATCGTGTCGTGCGTCACTTTTTCGTTGGTGCGGGTGAGTTCCTTGAGCGCCTCGTAGGGCTTCGGGTAGCCCTCGCGGCGCAGGATCGTTTGAATGGCTTCCGACACCACGACCCAGTTTTCCTCCAATTCGGCGCGGATGACATTTTCGTTGATTTCCAGCTTTCCCAGACCTTTCAATAGCGAGTGCAACGCAATGACCTGGTGGGCAATGGGTACGCCCACATTGCGCAAAACGGTGGAGTCGGTGAGGTCTCTCTGTAAACGCGAAATGGGGAGTTTGGCCGAGAAATGCTCGAACAGCGCGTTGGCGATACCGAGATTGCCTTCCGAATTCTCGAAGTCGATGGGGTTCACCTTGTGCGGCATGGCCGACGAACCAATCTCCCCCGCTTTTATCTTTTGTTTGAAAAAGTGCATCGAAATATACGTCCACACGTCGCGGTTCAGGTCGAGCAGGATGTTGTTCAGGCGCTTCAGGCCATCGAAGGTCGCGGCCAGGTTGTCGTAATGCTCGACCTGCGTGGTGTGGCGGCTGCGTTTCAGGCCCAGACCTTCCACGAAATGGTTGGCGAATTTCATCCAATCCACGTCGGGATAAGCCACGTGGTGAGCGTTGAAGTTGCCCGTTGCGCCACCGAACTTGGCCGAATAAGGCACCTGGTCCAGCAGCTCGAATTGACGCTCCAGCCTTTCCACAAAAACCAAAAATTCCTTCCCGACGCGCGTCGGCGAGGCGGGCTGTCCGTGCGTGTAGGCCAGCATCGGCACATTGCGCCACTCGATGCTCATGCGCTTCAGCACGAAAAGCACCTGCCGGAACAGCGGCTTCACCTGCCGCTCGAGCGCATCTTTGAGCGAAAGCGGAATGGCGGTATTGTTGATGTCCTGCGAAGTGAGGCCGAAGTGAATGAACTCCTGGTGTTTTTCCAGACCCAGGGACTCGAATTTTTCTTTGAGAAAATACTCCACCGCCTTTACGTCGTGGTTCGTGACCTTCTCAATTTCTTTGATCTGCTGGGCGTCTGCTTCGTTGAATTCTTTATAAATATCGCGGAGTTTCGGGTAGAAACTATCGTCTATCTCGCTTAATTGGGGCAAGGGTATTTCGCAGAGGGCGATGAAGTACTCGACCTCCACCATCACCCGATAATAAATAAGGGCATACTCAGAGAAATAGGAGGAAAGCTCGGTGACTTGCTTGCGGTAGCGGCCATCCACGGGCGAAATGGCCGTCAATTGGTTCAGATTCATAGGTAGCGGGATATTTTGGAAAAGGCAAAGATAAGGGATTGGCCATCGGCTGTCGGCCCTCGGCCCTCGGCTTTTTCTAAAAGCGTGAAAGTCAAAAATTTAAATCTCCCATACACCTGGAAAAAAAAGCTATTTCTAAAAACACTGACGGCGTCAACCAGGCATTATCAACTCTCAACTTTCCACTCTACACTCTACACTCTACACTAAAAATGACCTCCCCTTTCCTCGGTGAATTATTGGGCACTACGGTGCTGATGCTGCTCGGCGACGGCGTTGTGGCCAACGTTGTTTTAAAACAAACCAAAGGCAACGGCGGCGGCTGGATCGTGATCGCCACGGGCTGGGGCCTGGCGGTGCTGATGGGCATTCTCACGGCGCAGGCCTTTGGTAGTCCCGAGGCGCACATCAACCCCGCCGTGACCCTGGGCAATGCCGTCATGTCGGGCGATTATTCCAATGTATTGAGTTTCATTACGGCGCAGATGCTCGGGGCGTTTTTGGGCGCGGTGCTGGTGTGGATTCACTACATGCCGCACTGGGCCGCTACCGACGATCCCGCCGACAAGCTCGCCTGCTTCGCCACCGGCCCCGCCATCCGGGCCACCGGGCCCAACTTCGTGAGCGAAGTACTGGCCACTGTTTTTCTAATCGTCGGGCTGTTCGGCATTGGTCAAACTGAGTCCATTCCGCCCGGCCTCGGCCCTTATTTAGTCGGAATGCTGGTGTGGAGTATCGGCCTGTCGCTGGGCGGGCCGACGGGCTACGCGGTCAATCCGGCCCGTGACCTTGGGCCGCGTGTGGCCCACGCCCTGCTGCCCATCGCGGGCAAAGGTGGGTCAGACTGGGCTTACGGCTGGATTCCCGTCGTGGGGCCGTTTGTGGGAGCGGCGCTGGCGGCGTTGTTCCTGGGGCTGCTTTCGCTGTAATTGTGGTAGAGACGTTGCAATAATAGTGGTGAAGACGTTGCATGCAACGTCTCTACGAATCGACATTTACCCAGACCTTACGCTTCAAACTTTCAACCGCCGCCAGCGTGGCTTTGGTGGTGTTGAGGATTTCCGCCAACGGAATCAGCGGGGTACCGCCACTTCGTATCGTTTCCAGCAGTTGCCGAAACTGGTTACGATGACCTTTATCCTGCTGGGTTTTTTGTTTGGAAAAATCCCTGAAACCGTAGCCCTTTAGCGTGCGGAAGTTATCTAAAATCAGCGTCCTCTCCTGCGAATACACCTCCACGCGCTCCTTGGAATACGCCCTGCTGCCATTAGCGAAGAAGTTGACGACGCCCGTGGAACCGTTGGCGTATTTCACCAAAATGCTGGCACTGTCGGTCGTCTCGTCGGGATTCTGGCCCATGGCGTTCATGCAAACCTCCGTGACCAGGCTACCGGTAAGGAAGGTGATGAAGTCGATAAAATGACAGGCTTCACCCAGAATCCGCCCGCCGCCCACGGCACGATCGTGCACCCACGAATTAGCCGGGATATGGCCCGCGTTCATCGTCGCGATTACGTTCATCGGTGCGTTTCCGAGCAAAGATTTCATCTGCTGCGCGTGGGGCGAGAAACGGCGGTTGAAGCCCACCGTCAGCGAGAGGGCGGGGTTGTTTTTAGAAAAAAATGCTTCAACCGCATCTAGTTCTTCCTGAAAAATTGCCAGCGGTTTTTCTACAAAAACGTGCTTTCCGGCGTGCAAAGCTTCCAGCGTTAGCCGGGCGTGCTGGTCGTGGCGGGTGGTGATGAGTACTAAATCGACCTCGTCGTCTTGCAGGATTTCGTGGTAATCAGTGGTGCTGCGGGCGATGCCGTGCTTTTGCGCCAGAGCAGTGCCCGACAGGCCGTTGGCACTGGCGATGTATTTTACCTCTGCGCCTTTTAGGGCGGGCAGCAAGGTCATTTTTGTAAAATTTCCCGCACCGATGATTCCCACGACGCCCTTGCTTCCTGCGAACGAGGTCGCCTGGTGATGAACCGTCGCTTGCAGCGCAACTTCCTCAGGGTAATCCAGCAGCGAAGCAATGGCTTTTGACAAACCGATTTCGCCGTAAATTTTATCGTAGTCCGCCAGCGGCACTACCTCGGTGATGAAAGGCGCCACGTCCAGTAGTCCGGCGGCTAGCAATTGGAGGATGGTCTGGAAATTGCGGTTTTCCGTCCAGCGGACGAAGGGCAGCGGATAGTCTTGGCCCCGTTGCTCGTAGGCGTCGTCGTAGCGGCCCGGCCCGTAAGAGCAGGAAGTCTGGAACGTGAGCTCTTTTTCGTAGAATTCGGCCCGGTTCAGATTCAGGCCCACGACGCCGGTCAATATGATTTTGCCACGCTGCCGCGACATGCGCGCGGCTTGAGAAATGATGTCGTTGTTCTTCGCCGAGGCAGTGATGATGACGCCATCGGCACCCACGCTGCCCGTTACATCCTGCACGAACTTCACCGGATCGTCGCCCTTCGACGGGTTGCACGTGACGATGCCCTTGGCGCGGGCGATTTCGAGCTTGGCTTCGTCGAGATCCACGCCCACCACGCGGCAGCCGTTGAGCCGGAGTAATTCGGCGGTGAGTAAGCCGATGAGTCCCAGACCGATCACGACCACCGTTTCGCCCAGCGTGGGATCGAGCAGCCGAATGCCCTGCAAGCCAATGGCCCCGATGACGGTAAAAGCCGCCGCGTCGTCGGGAACATTGTCGGGAATTTTGGCCACCAGATTGCGCGGTACGCTCACCACTTCGGCGTGGGGACCATTGCTGGCCACGCGGTCGCCGACTTGCAGGTCGGTGACGCCCGCGCCGAGGGCGATGACCGTACCCGCGTTGCAATAACCCAGCGGGATGGGCTGTTCCAATTTACTGAACACCGACCGCAGCGTGGGTTGCAGACCGTCGGTTTTTATTTTGTTCAAAACCAGCTTCACTTTATCGGGCTGCTGCCGGGCTTTGTCCAGCCAGTTTGCCTTTCCGAATTCCACCAGCATCCGCTCGGTACCCAGCGACACCAGGCTGCGGCGCGTCTGGATCAGCACCGCGCCGGGCTTCGCTTGCGGAGCGGGGACTTCTACGAGGGCGGTTTGTCCGGTTTTGAGGTTCTGGGTGAGTTGCTTCATGGGGGAAGAAATTTGCTAAAAATAGTAAATTTCACAAAGCGCGTAGGGGTGGGCAACCCCAAGCTTGTCAAAAAAAGGACGAAGAATTTTGTTTTACGATTCCAAATTATTAAGTTGTATAACTTTCAGGCCAAGCTGCCGTTTAAATGTTGTCTACCAGCCGTTTCAGCCTGATTTTTAAACCCATTGCCGGACACCCTGTCCAAAAAATGCTTTCCTGTTCCTAACCATCTATAATCTATTAGCCATGAAAAATTCAAAAATTTTCCTCCTCCTTGCCTTCCTGACGGCGGGCCTGCTGGTAGGCCAAGACGCGCGAGCACAGCGCGGCGGCGCGGTCAATTTCCAGTACTTTTACAATGAACTCTCGCCCTACGGCAACTGGACTTCGCATCCACGCTACGGCTCGGTCTGGACGCCCTTCGATGTGGGCCGTAATTTCCAGCCTTACGGCACCGATGGCCGCTGGGTAATGACCGAATTCGGCAATACCTGGGTATCTGACTTTGCCTGGGGCTGGGCTGCCTTCCATTACGGTCGCTGGTTCTTCGACGATTATCTTGGCTGGGCCTGGGTACCGGGCTACGAATGGGGCCCCGCCTGGGTGGATTGGCGCTCCAACAACAATTATTACGGCTGGGCGCCCATGTGGCCGGGCGTGGGAATCGGGGTTTCGTTCAATATGCCGCTCAATTACTGGGTGTTCATCCCGAGGCGTCACCTGTTCCGTCGCAATGTGTTCGGCTACTGCGTGCCACGCAACCGCTACCGGAGATTCTTCGGCCGCACCACGGTGATCAACAACTATTTTTACAACGACAACCGAAGCTACAGGTATTCTTACGGCCCCAGCCGCCGCGAAGTCGAGCGCAGCACACGCGGTAGCATACCTACTTACCGGGCTGATGAGGTACGCAGCAACCGTCTGGCCAGTAACCGGGGATCAGGCAACAGCAGTCGCACCTACCGCGCCGACGACCACAGCCGTAGCGGCCTGACGCGTGAAAGCCGTAATTACGGCGGTAGCAGCACGAATGGCCGCAACGCGGGTACTTCGGGGCGCTCGTCGCGCAGTGACGGTGCCACCAACGGTCGCCGCAGTTACGAGAGTTCGTCGCCTTCGTCCGGGCGGACTTACGACGCTACCGATAACAGCCGATCCCGGAGTAGCAGTGCGCGTAGCAGCAGCAGCATTGGCAGTCGCAGCGGTGGTTCGGGGGCGCCCTCCTATAATCGTAGCGGCAATTCCCGCCGCAGCCGGAGTTCCAGCGCGCCTGCTTACGATAGCAACGATAGCCGCAGTCGTTCGTCGAGTACGCCTTCCTACAATCGCAGCAGCCGTTCGCGGAGCAGTAGCCCGAGCGTGAGCAGCCCGTCGGGAAATGATTCTCGCAGCCGATACAGTGCTCCCGCTACCCGCTCGGCACCCAGTGTGCGGAGCGCGCCGAGCCGCTCGCGTAGCAGCAGTTCACGCAGCAGCAGCAGCTATTCGGCACCCTCACGCTCGTCGGCCCCGGCGGTACGTAGTCGGCCATCGTCTCCCTCACGCTCATCGGCCCCGGCAGTGCGCAGTCAGCCTTCGCGCTCATCGGCTCCGGCGGTACGTAGTCGGCCATCGTCTTCATCCCGTTCGAGTGCGCCGCGTTCAGGCAGTTCGAGCAGCCGGAGTTCTTCGTCTTCCAGCTCTTCCAGCCGGAGCCGGGGGCCGAGATAAAGGCCATTTCTGACGGTCAGGATTTAACCAATAAAAGATGAATCGAATAGATATATTGCAGAAACTTCGGCCCGTTGGGTCGGAGTTTTTTTATGAAAATGCCGGATTTGCCCATCAACCCGTTATATTGGTGGCATCTTGTCAATTTATTTTAAACATGAAAACAAAATTACAACCCATGAAAACCACCGCTTTACTGCTGTGCATTTGCGCACTTTTCGCTTTCAGTACCCAGGCCCAGACCTTCCGAGGACTCGATAAAAGTCCAATGGACATGGCTTACTACCCGGATGACTACGCCCACGACCGCAAGTTTGCCCCCGATAAGATCAATGGGGAAACCGCCAAAGTGCGCGTCATTTACAGTCGCCCGGCCCTCAAAGGCCGCGAACTCGTCGGCACCCTCATCCCGCTCGGCAAAGTGTGGCGCGTGGGAGCCAATGAGGCTCCCGAGATCAAGTTTTACGAAGATGCCACTATCATGGGCAAGAAAGTGAAGGCCGGTAGTTACGCCTTGCTGGCCCAGGCCAACGAGCAAGACATGACCATCATCCTCAGCAGCGATGTGGATCAATGGGGCGCGTACAGCTATGACCAGAGTAAGGATGTGATACGCGTAAATGTTGCGCCGAAAGAAATCTCTGAATCCGTCGAGAACTTCGCGATCCAATTCGCCAAAGGCAGCGGCGATCAGGTTCTTATGCGAATGGCCTGGGGCAACGCGATGGTGGAAGTGCCGATGACGTTTTGAATAGTCAATGGCTGATACCAGTCGAATCTTTACTAAAAATCCTCTCAGAAATTTTTCTGGGAGGATTTTTAGTTTGTCAGCCACATGGCTGACAAGCTGGAGCTTATGGCCGCCTGTCGTCGCCGACCGAACACGTAGGTTCGAAAGTGCGCCTGTCCGACCCCGCCGCCCCACGAAAGCGACGCCCACTCGAGCGTCATTTGTCCGGACGAGCGCGGGAAGCCTCAACGAGGTGATGGACGTCGTCCGCGCCCGGATGGATAAAGTAGTTGGAGAGGAGCGGATCGAAGGGATGGCTAACGTGCTTTACGAACTATTGAAAGTTTTGGAAAGATAGGGATAGGGGGGAGGCAACGTTTGATTGTCTGTATGAAAATCACTTGTTCAGGCACAAAAATATTTGGTTGCAAAAACAAGAAAGATTTTTACTTTTGCGCTCGTAATCCTATCATTTACAACAAAACAAATCAGATCATGAAAAAGACAATGCTGTTTGGATTACTCCTGCTTGCCGGGAATGTGATTTACGCCCAACGCGCCGTGTTTCCCAACACCTACCGCAACAACATCAAGGCGGGCGTGACCACAATTCTGTTTGGTTCAGGTGACCTTACCGGATTCAACTACTACAACGAGTACAACCACAAGCTGAACAACTACCTGACGGTGGCCCCGTCGGTGCAGTTCGGCTTCGGGTCGGCGTCAAGCCCGATTTATGTGAGTAACCCCAGAAACGGCGTTCCATACGTGGATGAGCTGCGGTTCAGCAAGGGTTCGGCGGCCCTCGATGTCAACCTTTACGCTTCGCCTTGGCGGTTTGAGCGCAGCAAAGTGCGCCTGGGTGTGGGGCCGTCTTTGCGCTTCATTTCCGACTCCAGCCCCAATTTCTACGGCGTGTATTACCGGGGTTCGTTGAAAGAGTTTCCCGAGATCTTCGACTACATTATGGACGCGCCCCGTTACGACCGCCCTCAGAATTATCTGACGGTCGGCTACTCGCTCATCGCCGAAGGAGAGTTGAACGTTTCTGACCGTTGCAACCTGGGCGCACGGGCGGCGTTCCAGGGTTACGCAAGCGGCGAGACCACGCTGATGCTGGGTGTGAATTTTGGGTATCGGTTCTAGGCAAAACACCTGTAAAATTTTTTTTGAATAAAAAGCCAGTGGCGTTCCAACCATTGGCTTTTAATTTTGCTCCCGTAAGCATGTATTGCGTACCAAAAAATGCAGCTTCATGAAAAACCCCGTCGCCTCCGTCCTCATCGCCAGCCTGGCGTTTGCCCTGACTTCCTGCCCCGGCCCCTGGGCCGACCGCAATGGCAAGTTCCAGGCTACGCCCGTCAATCTGGAAGAAATAAACTCCGAGTTTGACGACTACAACTCCAATATTGCCCAAAACAAGTACGGGCAGGACTACCTGATCTTCTCGTCGAAGCGCGAGCGGAAGGATGTGTTCAACCTGGTTATCAAGCCGCTTGAACTGGAGTATGACGACAAGAAGGATCAGCTTGGTATCAAAGAGAATGGGGCAGTCACCTGGAATGTGGGTGTATCGCAGTACTACTATCAACTTTTGCTCGACAAAGCCAATCAGAACTGTAACGTCTTGGGACCAGTTACTTATCCGTTGACCAGAGACCCTAATAACCCGAATGGCGTACTACTCAATCGCGCTTTGCTACTTTATGCCGACGATAGCGGGGGAGATTTGCAGATCAAGTTTGTCCACAACGCCAATGACGAAAAGAATGTCGAAGGCCCCTTTGAAGTAAGGTGGCTCAATAGCCAGAAAGACGATGCTTACCCGACATTCAGTTATGACTTTTCACAGCTTTATTTCTGTTCTAATCGGGATGGGAACTTTGACATATTCGAGGTTAAACTCCCCAATCGGCCTGAACAGTTATTAGAGACATTGCTTTCCGACAAACCACAGACGATAACTAAAAACACGCGGTTATCTACGCCATACGATGACAAATGCCCCTATTTTGTCGGGGCGTGGTGGAGCAAGGTCATGTACTTCGCATCTAACCGTCCCGGCGGGCAAGGCGGTTTCGATATTTACTATGCGTTGTTTGACGGTACGAAGTGGCATGAGCCTGTCAATATGGGCAACCGCATCAATACAGCATATGATGAATATCGCCCCATTATACCTCAAGGCATAGTTAACTTCAGATACCATCCCGGTATCTTTTCCTCCAACCGCCCCGGCGGCAAAGGCGGCTTCGACTTGTATATGGCGGGGTTTTTGAAGAGTGAGGATACGAAGCTTTAAACCGACTTGGCCATTCGTGCAGGCTGTGGGTTGCTTCAAAATAATTTTTACAAGGTATAAGAATTCGAATTATTCTTAGTTTGTTCAATCACCTTGCGTCCTCAAAATAAGGCTGCTCACCGCGCTGACTCCTAAACTAACTTTGCTTTATGAAAAAATTGACATTACTTCTCCTATGCCTGTCTGTGGCGGCATCAGCTTACGCCCAAGAAGGCAGACAACCCCAGGAATCACCCGTTGATTATTTCAATAATTTCGTGAATTTCACCCAAGAACAATCTTACAATGCTGATTCTGCATTGTACTACGCCCGCAAATTAGCAACGAAGAGATATGTCGTTCTACTCAGCTCTTTGATCCATAATTCCTTTGCTCAGGCATTCATTCAAGATCAGGCGATTAGCGTTGCTCGGGCCGAAGAACAAAAAGATAAGATCATCCGATACCAGCAGCTTTTATCGAGAATGATGGCGGATAGCAGTGTTCATTTGCGCGAAACCGTGGAACCCGTGTTTCTCTGGACACAGGCCCAGGAAAAGCAGAGCGAGTCTGACTTGCTGATAAACTTCACCCAGAATTTTTTAGAACTCTACGCTGCCTCGAAGAACAGCTCGGAAAATCACCTGGATCGTTACGGCTTGCTGATCTATCAGCTCATGATCGGAAAAGAAGAAATGACCCCCTTGGCCAATAAGCTTTTTGATTCCATTAAAGAAAACCTAAAAAGCAATCAGATCACGGCCACGGATTCCTCGTCCCGCATGGAACTGGATCGCCGGGCCTATTATCGGTACCTATATGCTTACGTTAACTATCTGGAAGCCCAGGCGGCGACGGAAGCTGGCAAGAAAGAAGGCTTACTGAGAAATGCCTTTAATTTCAGCCCGGATCTAATCGACCAGAACCACAAATCCGCGTATTTTTACGACACGGGCTTCCTTTATCCTGATGCTGGTAAAGATTCCTTTCAGGACGATTACCTCGACTACCTGACTAAAAGTGTAGAGAACAAAGGCCGGGTGCTATCGACGCTTCGGGAAATGGCACTGGGTAATCCTGCACATAAGGAAAAGTTGCAGGCGTATTACGAAGCCAACCATTCGTCGGGAAAGAGTTTCAGTCAATACTGGCAGGAAGCAATCAACGGCAGTGCTAAAACCGCCCCGCCCATTTCACTTGCTATGCTCGATAAAGCGGTCTTCTCAAGTAAAAAGTTGGCGGGTAAATGGATCATGGTGGATTTTTGGGGAACGTGGTGTGCTCCCTGCCGAAAGGAACACCCTGATTTGCAAAAATTCTATGACTCGACGGTCGTGCAAAATCCCGAAAAAATTTCTTTGCTAACCGTTGCCTGCAACGACACGCAGCCCAGGGTTTTGGCTTATATGGAAGAGAAAAAATTTACGTTTCCTGTGGCGATGTCGGATAATAAAATTCAGGAAACCTACGCCGTACAAGGATATCCAACCAAAATTTTGGTAACGCCCGAAGGGAAATACGTCACTGTCCCATACGGTGTAGATTGGATCACTTTCGTCAAGAAATATAGTGATTTGTAAACCTCTGGATGGTGCGAAGCTTCAGACGCAGGAAAGCTATTTCCCAAACTGCACCTTATCGTAAATATCCTGCAAAGCAACGGGCATATTCTCGATCAGAATAGTGTCGCCTTCAAAAAAGTCCTGATTGAGCCACACGCCCGGCTGATCGGAACGGGTGTAGCTGCTCAGGTTCACCTTCTTTTGGTTAACGAAAATGACTTGCTGCAAACTGTCGATATGCTTGTAGTCGGGCAGTTTGTCCGAGAGATCAAATTCTTTGGTCGAAGGCGACAGAACCTCTACGACAATATAGGGATTTGTAATCACAGAAGTATAGCCGGGCTTGAACTCTGGATTTCCTTTCACAACCACCACATCCGGCAGGTAGTACCCGCCCTCGAATTTTGGAATCTGAACGCCCAAATTACTGCCCAACACAAAAATGGATTGGTCTTGGCTAAAAATGGTTTTTAGCAAAAAGATAAAGTTCGACACGAGAACCTCGTGCCAGAATGAGGAAGCTCCCATGGTAACAATTTCGCTTTCGTGGTATTCGATTTTGAAGGGTAATTGGGCAGACAGCGTGAAAAACTCCTCCTCCGAGGCCGGAACCCGGACGAGTTCCTGGGTCTTCAATTGCTCGAGAATCGTTTCTTTGAGATGATCGGTAGTAATCATAGCACTTCTTTTATATTTGAGTCAAAGGTTCTGCTGCTCGATTATTTCGAGCAGTCGGTCTAGCCGTATAATTGGGATTTCCTCAAATTCCTGCAAAACCAGCAAATCTGATTTGTCGCCTGTCACGAGATAATCCGCTTCCCCATCTAGCGCCAAAGCAAGCAGAAAATTATCGTCCGGGTCAGGACTTGCGCTTACTGCCGAAGTAACTACAACAGGCTTTAATCTTTTGGGAAGCAGAGCCAGAAAGTCATCCACTTCTTCGACACTCACATATTTCCTGAATTTTTCCCTGTAGGCTACATCCTTGATTTCTGCCAAAAGCGTAGCATCAGCAAGAATGACAATATTTGGATTGAGCAAAACCTTCTGCAATTTCAAACGATGCCGCTTGCCAATCAGCGCACTGATGAAGTCGTTGGTGTCGATGACTACTTTCATTCAGCGACTGATCTCTGGCGACGATTGCGCTCCCGGCGCACAGTCCTGATCTCCTGCATGATCTCTACTTCGTTCATATCAGGCTCATTTTGAGAAAGCTTGGCCGACAGCGCAGCCCATTCCTGCCGAAAGTCGGCAAGTGAATTCCCTTCGGATTTAATTTTCAAATAAGGCAACTCTTTAAAGAGTTCCATCACGAATGAAACCTTGTTTTCGGGTATTTCGACGGTAACTTGCATACGAATAGTTCTTTGTGACAAGCATATTTATCCAAAAATAGCAAATGGCCGCGTCAATTGCTATTTCCCCAAATTCCTTAACTTGCCTTTTCTCTAAATAAAACTGACCCCATGCAAAAACGCTACGCCTTAACCCTCTTAGCCTTATTCCTCACCACCCTCACCTTCGCCCAAAGAAAAAAGAAGGACAGAAACCTCGACCTCCCTATCGCGGCCGCACAACCCATGTCGGTCGATAGCTTGTACCTGGGCATGAAATGGCGCAACATCGGCCCGTTTCGGGGCGGGCGCAGCGTGGCTTCCGTGGGCGTGCCGGGCAATCCGATGCTCTACTACATGGGCGGCGTGGGTGGCGGCGTTTGGAAGACGGAGGACGCCGGAATCAGTTGGAAAAACATTACCGACGGCCAACTCAAAACCTCTTCGGTCGGGGCCATCGCCGTGGCGGCTTCCGACCCCAACGTGATCTACGTCGGCATGGGCGAACACCCTATCCGGGGCGTGATGACCTCTCACGGCGACGGCGTCTATAAATCCACCGACGCGGGCAAGACCTGGAAGCACCTCGGTCTGCCCGCCTCGCGGCACATCGCGGCGGTGCGCATTCATCCCAATAACTCGGATCTGGTGTATGTCGCCGTGCAGGGCGCGGCCCACGGGGCCACCGAGGAGCGCGGCATCTACCGCTCGGCGGACGGCGGCAAAACCTGGGACAAAATCCTGTACGTGGACGAAAACACAGGCTGCGCCGACCTCAGCATGGACGCCACCAACCCGCGCATCCTGTACGCCGGGATGTGGGATCATCGCCGCCTGCCGTGGCAGGTCGTGAGCGGCGGCAAGGGTTCGGCCCTCTACAAGTCCACCGATGGCGGCGATACGTGGAACAAAATGACCAAAGGCCTGCCCAAGGAAATGGGCAAAGTCGCCGTGTCGGTGTCGCCCGCCGACCCGGAGCGCGTGTATGCCAACATCGAGGCCGAGGGCGAAAAAGGCGGCGTCTATCGCTCCGACGACGCGGGCAAAACCTGGACCCAGACCACCAACGCCCGCGTGACCGTGGCCCGCGCCTGGTACTACATCGAGATCGAGGCCGACCCGCAAAACGCCGACATCGTCTATTGCATCAATGCCCCGGTGCTAAAATCCAGCGACGGCGGCAAAACCTTCAAGCCCGTCAAAACGCCGCACGGCGACAACCATTCGCTGTGGATCAATCCCAGCAATCCGCTGAACATGATCAACTCCAACGACGGCGGGGCCAATGTCACCTTCAACGGCGGTGCGTCGTGGAGTACGCAGGAAAACCAGCCCACGGCGCAGTTTTACCGCGTCATCGCCGACCGCCAGTTTCCCTACTGGGTGTACGGCGGGCAGCAGGATAACTCCTCCGTCATGATTGCCAACCGCACCAGCGGCACGGGTGTGGGCTGGAAGGACTGGTCGGCCGGGCCGGGCGGCGAGAGTGCCTTCGTGGCCTTCGATCCCGACAAGCCCGACCTCGTGTACGGCGGCTCGTACCAGGGGAATATTTCGGTTTTGGATAAAAAAACGGGGGAAGAAAAGGACATCATGGCCTACCCGACCATTGGTCTGGCCGAACTGCCCAAGGACATGAGATACCGCTTCAACTGGAATTCGCCCATCGTGGCTTCGCCGCAAATCCCGGCGGTGATTTACCACGGGGCCAACGTGGTTTTGCGAACAAAAAACCAAGGCCAAAGCTGGGACGTCATCAGCCCCGACCTCACCCGCAACGACACCACCAAGCAGGTGGCGGGCGGCGCGCCCTTCACCAACGAGGGCGCGGGCGGCGAAAACTACAACACGCTGGCCTACCTCGCCGCCTCGCCCCACCGCTACGGCGTCCTGTATTCGGGCAGCGACTGCGGCCTCGTCCACGTCACGCAGGACGACGGGAAAACGTGGCAAAACATCACGCCGCCCGACCTGGGCGAGTGCCTTATCAACTGCATCGAGGTGTCGTCGCACGATGCGGCCACGGCCTACGTGGTGGCGACCAAGTACCGCTTCAACGACTTCGCTTCCTACGTTTTTGTGACGAAAGATTACGGAAAATCCTGGAAAAAAATCGTGCAGGGCGTCGCGCCGGAGAGCTACGTCCGCACCGTGCGCGAGGATCCGGTGCGAAAGGGTCTGCTCTACGGCGGCACCGAGCTGGGAATGTACCTATCCTACGATGGCGGTGAGAACTGGACACCGCTGCAGCTCAACCTGCCCGTGACGCCCATCAACGACCTGTTCATCCGCGACAACGACCTCATCGCCGCCACTTCGGGGCGAGCGTTCTGGATTTTGGACGATTTGAGTCCGTACCAGCAGGTGCAAAATCCGTTCGGTACGGAGGCGAAGGCGCGGCTCGTGACGCCCGCCAAAGCCGTGCGGCTGGACGGGCGTTCGCCCTCGGAACCCGTGCCCGGCTACGGACAAAACCCCGCTTCGGGCGTGTCGATCAGCTACTTCCTGCCGGAGAATTTGGACAGCTCCACCGTAACGCTCGACGTGATGAACGCCGATGGAAAGGTAATTCGCTCTTTTAACAACCAAAAAGACAAGACCTACAAAAAGTACGAAGGCGGCCCCGCGCCGAAAGCGATGCTTCCCAGCAAAAAGGGCCTCAACCGCCTGGCCTGGGACATGCGCCGCGAAGCCCTGCCGGGCGTGGACAAAGTCTTCGTCAACGGCGACTACCGGGGCAGTTTGGTCGGGCCGGGGACTTACACCTTGAAGCTCGTCACCGACAAAGGCACCTCCACGACCACCGCCACCATCCTGCCCGATCCGCGCCTGGACGCCACAATGGCCGACTACGAAGCGCAGCAGGAGGTTTTGACCAAAACTGAAAACGCCGTGCGCGAAATACACGAGGCCGTAAACACGATGCGGAACGCCAAATCTCAGATCGAAGCCCTGCAGACTACCTGGAAAAGCGACACGACGATGAAGAAGTGGCAGACTTCGGGTAAAGACCTCACCAAGAAAATCACGACTTGGGAAGACGACCTCATCACGCCCAAACAGCAGACGTTTCAGGACGTCATCAACTTTCCCAACCGACTGAATGCGGGACTGCTTGACCTGCGGGGCCGTGCTAATAACCACGACCCGCGCCCGACGGAAGGCGTGAAGGAACGCCTGGCCGAATTATTGGCCGAGTGGAATACGCACAAGACGGCAATGCAGAAGATCGTGAAGGAAGATGTGGCGAAGTTCAATGCCGATTACGAAGCGCGGCGGTTGCCGGCAGTGTATATCAAGCCGGGGGAGGAATGATTCAACCTACCCGTTTGCGAATGATCGGGCAGAAAGGGCGTTATTCTTACCTCGGGGATTCCAACTAAACCGTCGAGGGTTGACTCATCCCATCGTCAAACATCACTCAATTATTCCCAATCATGAAGAATTCACTGATTCTCTGTGCTATCGTAGTTCTTATCGGTTGCAAGCGTGACGTCGATCCTGGGCCCATTACTCGAATCGAGTACAGCAACACGATCGGATTTACGGGATCTACATCCACGGTAGTCATCGATCCGCAGAAGGAGGTATTGGATTATCGTGGCAAAGTGAAGAAATGTGAGCGGCTCATAACTCTGACTGAGTGGAACAATTTAGTGGAAGGGTTCAACTGGAAAGAGTTTAGTGAGGCCAAATCCAACACTGAACCCGTGTGTTGTGACATTGGAGGTGGAAGCATTAAAGTAACAGCAGGGTCAAAATCGCACGAGGTCAGTTGGACACTGTATCTACCGAAAGGCGTTCAACAAGATTTTGCCGGGAAACTGAGTGAAAGATGGGGCAACCTCACGAGAAATTGTCCTTGAAGAAAGTCGCTCTGCGGTATATAGTCGACAGACTAATATGGATTCCCGATCAAAGATGGCAACTGGGCTGGTTTTCGTAAAGTTGAGAGCAACAGGCGAAAACTTGGCGCACGCCTGTCGTTGAGCGGATTCATTATTCGTACTGCGAAGCCGCATTTTTAGCAATCTGCCCAATCTCCTTCCGCAATCCCACTGGCTCCAGTACCTCCGCATCGTCGCCGAGTTCCAGAATCCGCGCCTTCAACTCCCGGTTGAGCAGCACTTCCCATTGGAAATCAATCCATTCGTCGGTTTCGGCTTGTTCTTTTTGTGACGAATGCCACAATTTGGTGCGGAGGTAGTTGGCGCGGGGTTTGCGCACCCGCACCACCACTTCGGCCAAATCTCCTTCCAGCGAAACGCCGATCAGATTCTGAAAATACGTGGCCGCGTCCGGCAACTGTTCTACCTGCGGACGCCAATCCGCGAGTTTGGGGCGGCTCACGATGCGGTCGAGGGCGTAGTTTTGGTACCGCTGCACTTCCCGGTCGAAGCCGATCAGAAACCAGCGGTGGTTGTATTCTTTCAGGAAAACCGGAAAGACCGTGCGCTCGCCGGGTTCGCGGCCGAAGGGCTGGTAGTCGAAGTAAATCGTCCGCTGATTGAGGAGGTAGTCGAAAAGCAGCGTCACGTAATCCTGTCCGGCGTAGGCAACTTTCTCGAACTGTAGACGCGGGTCGCCCTGCGCCTCGGCGGTGCGGATGCGGTGTTCGAGTGCCAGAAACACTTTGTCCAGTTCCAGAAAAGCAGCCTTCGGGGCTCTTTGGTAGAGTTGGTTGAGATAGGCCAGCACCTCGTCCGTCTCGGCGGTGTCCACGCCTTCCAGACTTTCCAGCAAAGAAAACGGCGCGTCGTACCGGAATTTGGTGTGCTTATGGCCTCTCGGAATTGGTGCGCCCAATTCTCGCAACAACCCGACATCGCCCCGAATCAGCCGCGTGTTGGCGTTCGGATCTGCTTCCGCGCAATAGGCAGCCAGCTCCTCGGCGGAAAAAGGCTGCATCGTGCGCAGTCGATGGTGGATTTTGAAAATGCGCCGCAGGCGGAGGGTAGAGGTAGCGGAAGGGGTTCTTGGCAAGGGAGTTTAAAGTTGAGAGTTGAAAGTTGAAAATGCTGAATTGATACTTGACCAACAGAGAGTAATCTGAGCGCTGGGGCCTTCGGAGAGGCCTAACCTTTATAGAAAAACGGCTTGCAAGTCCATAACTAAGCCTCGGAGAGTCGGACGGCCGATACCGCGCAACTTTGCGCAACTGTCAACCCGAAACGCCTTTCTCGCAAATTTCCCCACAAATATACCTCAACTACCATAAACCCGTACATGACTTTTTTATAAACCTCCCCCACCCACCACATTTGTAGCGGACAAACCAACCAAACCCCCGCCGCTATGACCGCAACGACTACTTCCGCCAACCTTTTCAGCTTCCTGACTTTCGACCCGACTCGCGAACAGGCCGAAGCGCTGTACTTCCTGGAAGAATTCCTCGCTCCCGAATGCGGCGAGGACGTGTTTGTGCTGCGGGGGGCGGCAGGAACGGGCAAAACCTCCCTCGTGCGGGCCGTCGTGGATTTTCTGGAAGCGCAGGAAATCGGCTGCTACCTCACGGCCCCCACCGGACGCGCCGCCAAGGTGCTGGGCCACAAGACCCGCAGCGTGGCCCGCACGATTCACCACACCGTTTACCGCGTATTGCCCACTGACGACGAGCGCGTCATGCTGGAGCGCCGCCCCAACGCGCAGTCGGCCTACAGCGTGTTCGTGGTGGACGAGGCCTCCATGCTCAGCGACACGCACCACGCCCAGGGCGATTTCGTGACGTCCGCGTCGCTGCTGCACGATCTGCTGCATTTCGTGAAGCAGGGCAACGCCCGCAACAAGGTCGTTTTCATCGGCGACCGCTACCAATTGGCCCCCGTCGGCGATACCGAATCCGTGGCCCTGAACCTGGGGCATTTCATGAAGAAGTACCAACTACGCGGCCAGCAAGCCGAACTCACCGAGGTGAAGCGCCAAACCGGCGCCTCGCCCGTGCTGGCCCTGGCGCACGACATCCGCCACCGCGCCGACGAGGGTCGCGCCCTGGGCAAGCTCGATCTTTACCGCCTATATAACGCCACGGCGGCCGTAACCCGCTACCTCAACCTCTACGACGCCAACCGTCCCGACCAAGTGGTGATGATCGGCTGCGCCAACCAGAACGTGCATACCTTCAACACGATGGTGCGGCAGCGGCAGGGCTACGGCGGCACCCTGGCCGTGGGCGACCAGGTAGTTGTGGACCAAAACTGGGTGGACAGCCAGCACCTGATCGTGCGCGGCGAAACGGGCATCGTGCGCGACCTGAGCGCCATCGAAAAACGCGCCGACCTGGAATTCGCCACCGTGACGCTGGAATTCCTCGACCCCGACCAGCAGCCCCTGCGCATCACCACCAAAGTGCTGCTCGACACGCTGCGCACGCCCACCGCCGAACTCCCGACCGACGCCATCCGAAACCTCAAAGCCGACCGCATGGCCAAGAACGCAGACTACCGCAAAAACCCGCACCCGGCCAACGACCCCTACATGGGGGCGATGCAACTCCGCTACGGCCACGGCCTCACCGCCCACAAGGCGCAGGGCGGCGAATGGAACCACGTGCTGCTGCATCCCTGGTTCTACGAAAACGATTACCGCTACGCCTACACGGCCGTCACCCGCGCCCGCGAGAACGTCACGAGTTGGGAGCAGGGCGGCTGGTGGCAGAATTGAAATGGTGTATATTTGGGGACGAGAAAACGAAGATATGCTATGAAAGAGATTCAGGAACGCATCGGCATCGACCCCGAAATCCGGTTTGGTAAGCCTTGTATCAAAGGCACTCGCATTGCGGTAGTCGATATTTTGGGCTGGCTTGCCAGTGACATGAGTATAGAGGATATCTTGAAAGACTTCCCACCGCTGAGCCGGGAGGATATTTTAGCGGCTATGATTTTTAAAAGAGAAAGCAACCCATTAGAGAGGGAAGAAGCCAAGAAAAGACTCAAAGAATCAATGCACCAACTATCAGAAGAAACCAAACGAAATGGGCTGACCGAGGAAAAGTTGGCTAAGATTTTGGAAGAGATTGATAGAGAACGTGATCAGGAGAGAACTGACCAAAACTAATCGTAAGCAAATAAAAACATTAAAAACTTTGGGGTGTCTGTCGTAAAGATTTGACCTTGTGTTGCGCTTCGCAACGCCTACAATGAAGGTTTCTTCATTGACTCTTCGAGAATTTGACCAAATAAGTTGGTCGGATTTGATATATCCTGGAAATATTCTGAGGTGGTTTACTGTCCTTAAAATGATAGTATATTATTGAATTATATTGGGATTTAGAAATCAGGCAGACACCCCTTTTTTGTCACATGGAAGTTCTGGAACTCGACATAGCGACCGTATTGGATTCTTTCCGCAAAGCGAAAGATTTCAACGACTTCCTGTCTTTATTGAACGACGTGGTCGAGTATCAAAACAGTGAACCGTATTCCGAAAAGAAACCCTTTTCTCGTAAGCAACTTACTTACAATCTGAGAAACACGGACTCGCTGTACAAGACTTTCCAAATCCCCAAAAAATCCGGTAAGCCCAGAACGATCACCGCACCTAACCCCTCGTTGAAGGCAATTCAACGATGCCTGGCGTTTCTGTTGCAAAGTGCTTACCAGCCGACTATTTCCGTCAATGGCTTTGTGCCGGGCCGGAGCGTGGTTTCTAACGCCACCGTTCATGCCGACAAGAAATTTGTCCTGAATCTCGATCTCGAAAATTTCTTTCCGACTATTTCATTTGGGCGGGTGCTGGCGGTTTTAAAGTTAAATCCCATTCTGGCGCAGCCAAAAATTGCCACCTACCTAACCCAACTCGCTTGTTATAATGGATTTTTGCCGCAAGGTGCGCCCACTTCGCCCGTCATTTCCAACTTGATCTGCCAGCGACTCGACCGCCGCATCGAAGCATTGGTCAAAAGCCAGAAAATTGCTTACACCCGCTACGCCGACGACCTGACTCTTTCCAGCGATCAGCCTTTCCAAAACGGTTTGCTCAATCACCTCGACCAGATTATTCAGGAGGAAGGGTTTATGATCAACATGGAAAAAGTCCGGCTACAACTAAAAAACAGCCGACAGGAGGTAACGGGCCTGACCGTCAACGAAAAAGTAAATGTACCGCGCCAGTACCTGCGCGAGGTCAAGGCTATGCTCCACAACTGGGAAACGCTGGGCTACGAAGCCGCGCAACAAAAATTTCTCAGTAGCTACACGCCCAGGGTTAGCGCTAAAAAGAAGAAAGGCCAGCCCCAATTGCGCAACGTGGTAGGCGGAAAAATCAATTATCTCAAAATGGTGAGGGGTGGTGAGGATACGCTCTATCTGAAATTCAAAGAGCAGTACGGCAAGTTAGAAAGGGGTGAGACTGCGGTAAAAGCGGCTAAACCAGCCCCGGAATGGCAACCCGTCATCGACCATAATCCCCGCCGGGTAGTAAGTTTCCTGCGCAATTTCCGGGTAGTCAACGATACGGGCTTCCGTGAACTCCTGCACGATCCCGATACGAGTGATTTTGATTTTCTGGCAAATCTGGAAAAAGTGAATGCCCAATTGCCGGGCTTGAAATCCGTACTCACGCCAACGCTACACCGCAAACTGACCACTTTTGTCGAGGCGTATAACACCGCTGGCGTAGCGTATTTCAAGAAGCACGGCCTGTTACCACTTAAAGGCCAACCAAGACAGAAGATGGGCCTATTGGCTAAGCTGCTGCTAAAAAAGGTGAATATGCCCGTGCCCGAGGAAGACACGGTAGAGCGCAAAGCCGTCTCTCTCGATAAGATTGTCAGCAAGGCGGCCAATCAATTTCGCGAGCAGATACGAGTAGGAAGCGACTACTTCCAGGATTTGATCTTAGTTAATGCTCTTAAGCCGGTTGCAGATGCCATGAATGCTAACCAGCCAAAAGAAATAATATCTCCAAGAAGGTTGGAAATTTTGGGGAGGTACCCCTATCTTAAAAATGTCTTCTTACCAAGTGAAGAGGAATTTGGCATCAACTGTTCCTTTTTTACAGATTCGTGGGAAGCGGTAAAGGCAATTAACTCGTTGATGAAGGACCTCATGCAGAATCCGCTTTACGAAACACCAAATGGAGAGAGACAATTTTGGCTACGCTCCGCCGTAATCCAACGAGGAACTGAGCAAGCACCATTTTTTGCTACGATCATCTACGTGCATTTGGTAGATGGACAGCTAATGAATGAAGAAGCATTTTGCCACGTCCGCTTGCAGAGGACTAAGCAGCGGCTTTGGTCTTTAGCCGACTGGTCTGTCCTATATCAAGACGCCGACGGAGGAAACCAAGAGGTGTTTTTCCTAAACTCGGTAGGCAACCAAAATCATCAATCGCCTTTGTATGAGGGAATATCGCATAAACTCACCTTTTATCATTCGTAGATTATGAACAAGCCTATTTTGTTTATAGATGAAAAGCCTTTCGATCCGAATCCTGAAAGAAGATCGAAAGCAGAAAAAGAATATAATGACTTAAAACAGAGACTGCGTCAGTTTGGGGGAATTGATTCAGTCGAATTCTTTTTTGAGGATAACGTAGAGCGAAAAATTTCAAAAAATTATGATTCGGAGGAATTTAAATCATTAGTAGAAGGTAGAAAGTATATTGTTATCCATAATAGTTACCCTGACTCATATGACCCAAACCCTATCATGTCAGACGCAGAGATTAAGATATTTAGGACAAAGCTAAGCAAGACTACAAAACTCATACGGTTTAGTGGTTCTATTCATTTAAGATTAGACGAGTTCACTGCAAATGAACCGTCAATAAAGCATTTCGCATACAACAGAGATATTTTATATAAAAATTTTGATGTATTCACAAGATATCTAATTAAACATGGTTTTGATAATCCCTATTTCAAGTTGATAGAGGATGGAAACAACGCTTTTTCACTTGAAGCAATGTCTATTCAGAATGAAATTGAAAAATCTCTTTATAAAGAAAGCGTAGGCTTGGCTCAAAAAATCAATAATCTAATGCCAACATTTGAACCAATACCAAATTGGAAATCAATTGTTGGTGATTCTAGGTTTCAGAGATTATGCCTATTAGCTGGTTGGGAGCAAACAAGAGTCATCAGGGCCGTAAGAAAATTACGGGAAAAGAAATATATTGGTCCTGCTGATTATCTAGCAGATATTGACATAGTAGTCGAACAGACAAAGAATATTAGTATTTAAACTTCTATTATGAAACTTGTACTAATTCAAAATAAATGTTTTCGAGATTTTTCGGAATTTTATTCATTTGATGATATCATTGAATTTAGTCTAATTCATTCAAGAGATTCAATTATTAAAGATAATAATGTTGTAGAAAATATTGAATTCGATGAAATTATAAACAGAATTGAAGACCTTGATGAAAATACAGATGGCATAGTATTGAGCAACTGGCTTACAGGAGAAACCGAAATCAGGAATGATATTTTTCATTCTGCTTACGAATTAGCTACATATATTAGATCATCAAGTAAGAACGTGAAATATTTGCCAATTTTGATCTTGTCAAAAATTACACTTGAAGATATACTTAGGTACTCAATTTCAGAACCTCATATAATCCGAGCATCATACGGTACACGTATTATCAATCCAGAAGTAGTGATTTGGGAGTTTAGCGATGGCGACGAAGAGGAGGACGATTTTGGTATAGTTGGAGTTAACATTAATAATTTAAGTAAAATATTTAATGTTACAATTGGTGAGATTCAAAGAGAATATGACTCAAATATTAAAGGTCGAATTGTCGTAAATGATAATTCGACATCAGGACATGATATAGCTAACCAATGGGGAGCTTACCGTATGGCGCAGGTGGCTGGACTAGATATGTCAGGATTTAGCTATCCTAAAACATTATATTTTAAATACTTACTTTCAAATATCGGCCTTGAAAATAAGGGAGTTGGAATCGACTGTAAACCATTTTACGAGAAAGATTTAAATATTTTATTCATTGATGACAATTTTGATAAAGGCTGGGAAGAATGCCTAAAAGGTATACTTAAAAATAATATTGTTAAGAAAAGAGAGGTAGTAATTAAATCTAGTTTGAGGCTAGAAGAGAGTCTATTAAAAGATATCTCTAATGATAAGTACGATTTAATAATATTAGATTATTATTTACAAAATTGTGAAAAAGGCATAAATCTACTCAAAAAGATAAAAGAAGAAAACCCGGTAGTACCCGTAATTATATTTACAGCATCCAACAAAGCTTGGAACATGGATGAACTCTACCAAGCAGGTGCAGATGGGTATTATGTAAAAGAACACCCTGAAACTGCACATGATGCAGAATTTTCTATCAAAAACTTTGAAAACTTCTATGAGACTATTGAGAATTGTTTGAATAAAGGAAAGCTTTTAAGGAAGTATTGGAAGAAGATAAAGTACATTGAGAAGAATTTAATTATTGAAAATAAAATAAGCGATAAAGGAAGGTTACAATTTGAGAAAGGCCGTATCAATGAACGACTTATGATGTTTTTGGGTCTGTTGAAAAAGGAGTCTGAGCAAACGAAATTTGATAAAAATACATTTTTTTACTCTGAATGGGAATTGGCGTTTCTTACCCTTTGGAGTACTCTAAATGAAGTGCAAGAATTTTACTATGAGAAGAACAATCGATTTGTTCCATATAGATATAGTGATTCTAGTAATAGTACTCAATTAATTCGTTCTCATCGCAACAGAAGAAATATTCTCAGGCGTGGACAATTGAATTGGAAAATTATAGATACGAATGATTATCTTTTTATTTATAAACCTAAATTAGATGAACTCGGTGAGATGGTCGAGCTGAGTGAAAATTATTACAGTATGGTTCCATATTCTACAATTTTTTTAATAGATGATTTACCTAAATTTAAAGTAGAAACGAATTACAGAAGGATAAATCTTAAAAACGATAAGTTTAATTATTCTAAGATATTATTCATGCAAATTGCATTTCTGATTGCTAAAATAAATCCTTCTAATGACTTAGTAAACAGAGATCTTTTGCTTGAAAATATATTTACCTGTAATGAAGAGCGGAATAAGCTCTACCTTGCTCATGGTGATAATTTTTCCAATCCAAATTTTGCACTAAAATACAAAGATCAACGTAAATTAGACGAAGAATGGCAGAAATACATCAAACAACTTTTTGGAATAGTCTATTTCCTCTGCACCGGAGAAGAATGTAAATGGGATGAAATATAGTAGTTATGCTCTGACGATTTACTTCTTAATTTAATCTTCTTCCTTTTAGAAAAAAAAGTTGTAGCACTTGATTTTAGCAGCTTATGACCATCCAAGAACTAGAAACCCTACTCCGCCAGGAAAACATCTTCGAGGAATTCGGTATCGACCGATTAGGCTTTTCGGTTCCTTCGCGCGGGGCGAGCTATACCGCGACATCGATATTCTGCTTGAACGCAAGGTGGATTACAAGCGGAGTGACTTGTTGAAAGCCAGGCTACAAACGTTGCTTGGAATAAAAGTGGATGTGGTACCGGAAAGCTTCACTGACCCCATTATCCTGTACCGGGCGCGTAAAGATTTGAAGTATGTCACAGGGTAAAGTTCTTGAAAAGCCCGATACCCCGCTAACTATCTTTATGCATAGAATTTTTAAAGATGAAAAACTATCAGCAACACATCACTTCCGACCACCGGGTCATGCTGGGCAAGCCTGTCATCAAAGGCACCCGGATCACAGTCGAACTTATTCTTCGTAAGTTAGGGCAAGGGGCAAGTCCTTCCGATTTGGTAAAAATGTACCCCCACATCACAGAGGCCGATATAAACGCAGTACATCTGTACGCGGCTGACGTATTGGCCAACGAAGAGTTAATTGATTCTGCCGCGTGATCCTGGCCGATGAAAATATTGATTACCCGCTGATCGAAGCCATACGCGGAGTTGGAATCGAAGTGTACTCCATTTTTGAACTCAATCGCGGCATGATGGATGAGGCGATTATAGAATTTTCACGCGTACTACTCCGAATTATTCTGACCGAAGATAAGGATTTCGGTGAGTGGTTGTACGCCCATAATGTGAAAGAAATAAGCGTACTCTTTCTACGGTATGATTTCAAAGATACTGAATTAATGAAGCAGGCTTTGCTGAAAATATTGGCAGATCGAATTGATGAATTGCACGGCCATTTTACAACCTTGTCGATTCATAAGGTGCGAATCCGCAAAATCTAATTCTTTCCATTTCTTTCCATGCCCCGCCAACCCCTCCCCTACACCAACCGCCAAAACAGCACCGCTTACATCCGCGCCGTTCCGGCCAAGCGGGGCGGGCCGCGGTACTACATCACCAAAGACCCCAAGGCACCGGATTTGATTGAGGAAATGCCGGAGGGTTTCGAGTTTCATTGAATGTATTGGCAATCCTGATTTACGTATCTTTGGACAAAAACTATTGATTATGGCAACATTAACATTTGAGATCGAAGTCAACGACCAAACCGCCGAACGGGTGCGTCGAAACGAAGGCGAACGAATTAAGGTCAATCTCTTAATAAAAAGCTATTTGGAAAACCCTGACAGGGAATTTTCTAAAAGACGGTTATTGGAATCGATGAGCCGATTGTCCGACGAGGCTCAAAAAAATGGGCTGACTGAGGAGAAACTTGCCGAGATACTGGAAGAAATCGACAGGGAGCGTGCTTAGCATTGTGTTCGATATCAACACGCTGATTAGTGCCTCACTCAATAAAAAATCGGTAAGTGGAAGAGCCTTTTACAAAGCTGCCGAAACCTATACCTTGCTGGCTTCTGAGGAAACATCGAAGGAGTTGAAGGAAGTTATTTTTCGTAGCAAATTCGACAGGTACTCCTCCTTGGAGGATCGAGTTTTTTTCTACGAAAACTACTTGAAAGACGCGCGGTAAAACTTGAATAACCAAAATACTATGAAACAAGATGTTGACCGCCGAAAATTCCTGAAAACCGCTTCCCTGGGCGCGGTCGGCGTTGGCTTGCTGAACGCCACGACGGTTCAATCTTACGCCGTCGCCAAACCCAAAAAAGTGGAACTCGCTCTCGCCACCATCACCTGCGATGGCTTTGGGGATGAGAATTTTGAGAAAGCCTTCGCGATCATTCCCAAATTGCCCTTCAAAAACGTCGAGTTCAACACTTGGTTTGGCCGCAACCTCACGCCCGCCGGACTGGAAAGCATCGCGGAACGCTGCCGAAAGCATGGTTTAAAACCCATCAGCGTGCAGGGAACGGCCTTCGGCGCGGGCGGGCGGGTCGTGACGGACGTGGGCCACAAGCTGTGGTGCATGGAAGCGGCGCGGCGGCTGGGCTGTCGGCGCGTGAAGTTCACGGGGGCTAAGCGCGGGACGCAGGGCGGGCTGGACAACGTCATCGAAACGCTGAAAGAATTGGCCCCCGCCGCCGAAGCGATGGATATGCTGGTGCTGGTGGAAAACCACGCTGAGAACAACATCGAAAACATCGAAGATTACGACAAGATTTTTGGCGCGATACCTTCGCCAAACGTCGGGATGTGCATGGACAACGCGCACTTCAACGGGGCCAACGTCGATTTATTCGAGGTCATCGACCGCTTCCATAGCCGCATCCTGCACATCGACCTCAAAGAAACCGAGCGCAAGGGCATCCACAAAGTGGTGCGTTTCGGCGAAGGCGTGACCGACAATCAGGGCGTTATCGAGCGGATGCTTGACCACGGCTACGAGGGGTACCTGGTCGTGGAAATGGCCCCGCCGCTGAGTCCCGACACGGTGCAGCAGGATTTGCGGAAGGCGTACGATTTGTTTCAGAAATACGAAACCAAGTGAACATGGGAAGAATGCTGGTTCTGCTCGCGGCTGTCCTTTTTTCGTTTCAAATTGGAAAACGAAAACCTACGCTCCCTACCAACCCGCCGCACGTACTGGACGAGCGGCTGGAACTGACGCTGTTCGCCGAAAACCCGGCCATCGTCACGCCCATCGGCATCGCGGTGGACAGCCTCGACCGGATTTTTGTGCTTGAATCGCACACCCACCTCGCCCCCGCCGACTACGCCGGGCCAAAGAGCGACCAAATCAAGATTTTTAAAGATGGCGACGGCCAACCGGGCAACGGTCAGCCGGAAAGTGCCTCTGTTTTTGCCGACGGTTTCCGGGAGGGCGTCAACATCGCATTTTCGCCGGAGGGAAATCTCTACGTGGTCACCTCCCGAGACGTGACGGTGCTGTACGACCGCGATGGCGACGGGCGCAGCGAGGAACGCCGCAAGGTGCTGGAGCTTACCGAACCAGATAAGGTATATGCGCACTCGGCCCTGCTGGGCATCACCTTCTCGCCCGATGGCTGGCTGTACGTGTCGCGCGGCAACACGGGCGGTAATGCCTGGAAACTCGTCGGTACCGATGGCTCGTCCGTGACGGGTTACGGCGATGGCGGCAACGTCGTCCGCGCCCGGCCCGATGGCTCCCGGCTGGAAGAAGTCGCGACGGGTTTCTGGAACCCGATGGACTTGAAATTCGACGCCAGCGGGCATTTGCTGGCCGCCGACAACGACCCCGACAGTCGGGGACCGAACCGCCTCGTGGACGTAGTGCCGGGCGGCGACTACGGTTACCAATCGCTCTTTGGCGGCAGCGGCATCAACCCTTATTTGGCTTGGAATGGTGAATTGCCGGGTACTTTGCCCTACGCCGTGGGGCTGGGCGAAGCACCCTCGGGTTTGCTAAACGCCAGTTTGGCGGCTTTGCCCGCCGATTATCGTGGGCAGATGCTGTGCAGTATTTGGGAGGAAAGCCGAATCGTCAGGATTGACTTACAGCCCAAAGGCGTGTCGCTGACGGGCAGCACCGAGGTCATCGTGCAGGGCGGGGAGGACTTCCGGCCCGTAGCCTTCGCGGCTGACAGTCGGGGAAATATCTACTTCACGGACTGGGTGCTACGCAGCTACCCCAACCACGGGCGCGGACGCATCTGGAAACTTTCGGCCAAGAAAGACATGGCGACGGGAAAGCCTGAAAAACGCTCTGTGTTTGCCCTGCCCGACTCGGCCGCCGAGCCTTTGCAGATAGTTCACAACACCGGGCCGCACACCAGCTTCGAGTACCTGGCCCAGCGGTTGACTTCGGAAGATCCGTTTCTGCGCCACGCGGCGATGGTCATGCTGGCCCGCCCGTCGCACCAAGATAAATTGTTGCAAACGACCAAAAGTACCAACCCTTACGCCAGACTTGGCGCCCTCCTGGCTTTGCAACGTTTTGGCTACCGACCCGACCAGGCGTTCATGCGGCAACTGCTCACCGACCCCGACGCACGGGTGCGGCAGCGGGCCATGATGTGGGTCGGGAAGTCGGGTTTGGTGGCGTCGCGGCAGGATTTGGATAAGTCGCTGGCGGCGGGAACGCCTTCCTTGCTGCTTTTTGAAACGTATCTGGAAACGGTTCGGCATCTGCAGCCTGAGTTTCTGGGTATTTACCAGAACAAAACTGAGGCGCACACGAAGAAAATTGAACGACCTCTGCCCGAACAGTTTATCGAAAACTTCGTGCAAGACGCCGCACAGCCAGCCGCCGTGCGGGCAATGGCGGTCAAAATACTGGAACCTTCCGACCAAAATAACGCCTTGTTGCTTGGCCTTCTTGAAAAAGAAAAAGACCCGAAAATTCAGTTGGAAGTAGTGCGGTCACTGGCTATCGTTCCCGACGCGGTGGTGGCTGGGCGGCTTATTGAATTGGCAAAATTAAAATCCACTTCGGCGAACGTCCGCGCGGAGGCATTGTTGGCTTTGAGCCGTCAGCCCGGCGATTTTTCGGAAAAAATAAAGCCGCTGCTCAAAGACACCTCGGCGGAAGTACAGTCAGAGGCCACACGATACTTGCGGCTATACACGGCTTCGCCGCCTCCCGAGCAACCTGCGGACTACGCTTCCTGGCAAAAATCCCTGCAAAAAAGCGGCGCAGCCGGGCGCGGGCGGCGGGTGTTCTATTCGGTGCAGGCCGTTTGCTCCTCCTGCCACGCCATAGAAGGCCGGGGCGGTGACTTGGGACCTGACCTGACCAATGTGGGACAGTCCAAATCGCGTGACCAGCTAATCCGGGCCATTTTGCAGCCTTCGGCGGAAATCAGCCCCGAGTGGCAGGGCTGGTACGTCAATCTGAAAAACGGCGAGTCCTACGTGGGTCGGCAGATCGACGTGGGGGAAAAAGAAATCGACCTCCTTACGCAGGACAAGGGATTTGTCACTTTCCAAAAAGGGGACGTGAAAAACTACGGCGTGAGCCAGACCTCGCTCATGCCCGAAGGACTGCAAAACCAACTGACAGTCGAGGATATGCGCGATTTGCTGGCGTTTTTGCAAGGTGGGAAAAAATAGAAGGTCGTGCTTGCCCTTTCCTACTTTGCCTCAAAAAAATACGTACGCTTTTCCTCCAAATCATCGTACGTATGCATATACCTCTGGCGGTTTTTCCAGGCGTGTTTTATGAGGATAAAATCACCCATGCAGCCCAAGGTGTGAATCACCAAAATCAGCAGCCAGACAAATTGCAGTTGCGGCACGGAAACCAAAAGGACGACCAGCAGCGAGGTAATCAACACGAAAGGCATCGCGGCCACGAGGGCGTTTTCCCGCAATCGCATCACAAATCTTTGGGCGTAAGCGTACACCATCAGGCCTTTGGTAGAATAACCGAAACCTACTTTGGATGCGCCAAGGAGCTTGAAAAAAATGGCGTGAATTAGCTCGTGGAGCGGGAGGACAATTACAAAGAAGACCAGTATTCCTAGGCCGAGTTGCCAGCCCGCACCTAACCACTGCGGATCGGCAATGTCTTTGGAGGCCGAACCAATGAGCCAGCCGATTGCGCCGCCAAACAATCCCAAGCCCAACATCAATAACCAGAAGCTGCTGTTTTTGGCGAGTTTCCCTGACCCGGTCGTTTGCAAGCCCGCTTCGCGAACCAGAAACTGCGTCATTTCGTCGATCGAGAAGGATTCGACGAGTTGGTACTCACCGGAACTATGCAGGGCATCAATTGTGGGGCGGGTCATCCTTTTACTTTTTGCAGCCAAATAACCATCGCCCCCATCAAGTTCAGATGCGTGTCGATGTGCTGGTAGTCGCGGTCAATCAGCCGAATGTTGTTGACGCGAGCGTTTTAATTCTTCCAAATCAGGAAGACCTACTCTTTCAATGAGTTCTTTGGCTGCATCTACCTTCTCTTGAAACATAGGAGCATCTCTATATTTATCCAGTGAAGGATTGATACGAACTATTGGATTCTTTATTAAACTGATTTTTTCTTTTTCCATAACCGTTGCGCTTTAGATGGTAAATTCAAGTTCTATTCTCTTAACGAGAAAAGCATCATATTCTATCCCTCTTTCAAATTTTTCCCACGCTCCGTTTTTCAGTCCAAGAAGGAAAAATTCTGATTCTATCTCCTGGATGTGCTTTGTCAACCCCATCCTGTACAATCTCGTTCGTGATTTGCTGCTCCCCTGGGCAACAACCCAAGCATCTTTATGGAAATCCGTGAATCGGTAGACCGCCAAGACCACAGTTGCCAGTACCTGTTCGCTATCACTATTATTTGAGATTGCCAGATCATCCATTTCTCCCGTAACGACGTTTTTGTCGCCAAAAGAAAGGTTATACACATCCCGGTTGACGATTGGAGTGAACCTAATAAGTTTGGCAATATCGCCTTTGGGGCCTTGGCTAGTGAACTCAAAGACTTCTGAGTACCTATCGGCTTCAAGTTCGTAAGTCTTCAAATTCATTGCTTAGGCCAGTCATTTTCCCTACAGCCGAATAATCTCCGCCCCGATCGCGTTCAGCCGGGTGTCGATATTCTGGTAGCCGCGGTCGATTTGCTCGATGTTGTCGATGATGCTTACGCCTTTCCCGGATAAAGCGGCGATGAGCAGGGCGACCCCGGCGCGAATGTCGGGCGAGGTCATGCGGATGCCACGTAGCGGGGTTTCGCGGTTGAGGCCGATGACCGTGGCGCGGTGCGGGTCACAGAGGATGATTTGGGCGCCCATTTCAATGAGTTTATCGACGAAAAACAGGCGACTCTCGAACATTTTTTGGTGAATCAATACCGTTCCCTGCGCCTGAATGGCCGTAACCAGCACGATGCTGAGCAGGTCGGGCGTAAAGCCGGGCCAGGGGGCGTCGGCCACGGTGAGCGTGGAGCCGTCGAGGTAGCTGTCGATGCGGTAGTGATCCTGGGCAGGAACGTAGATATCGTCGCCGCGAATTTCCAGCTCGATGCCCAGCCGCTTGAACACGTCGGGAATGACGCCCAGCATGGGTACCTGGCAGTTTTTGATGGTGATTTCAGACTGCGTCATGGCGGCCAGGCCGATGAAGCTGCCGATTTCGATCATGTCGGGCAGCATGGTGTGTTCGGTGCCATGCAGTTCCGTTACGCCCTTGATGGTGAGCAGATTGGAGCCGACGCCCGAGATCTTAGCCCCCATGCGGTTGAGCATTTTGCAAAGCTGCTGTAAGTAGGGCTCGCAGGCGGCGTTGTAAATCGTCGTGGTGCCTTCGGCCATCACAGCAGCCATGAGCAGGTTAGCCGTACCGGTCACGGACGCCTCGTCCAGCAGCATGTAGGTGCCCTTCAGATTCTTGGCATCCACGCGGTAAAAGCCGCCATCCTCCTGGGTGTAGCTAAATTCCGCCCCCAGTTTCTCGAAACCGATAAAGTGGGTATCCAATCGGCGGCGGCCGATCTTGTCGCCCCCCGGACGCGGAATACGGCCTTTGCGGAATCGCGCCAGCATCGGCCCGAGCAGCATCACCGACCCGCGCAGGGCAGCAGCCTTCTTCTTGAAGGACTCCGATTCCATGTAATCGGTATCTACATCGGCCGCCGTAAAGGTGATGGAAGAATCATTGAGGTACTTTTTGCGTACGCCCAAATCCCCCAGCAAGTCAATCAACTGATTGACATCGCGGATGGAAGGAATATTGTGAATCGTGACGGGTTCGGCGGTGAGCAGTACGGCGCACAGAATCTGCAACGCTTCGTTTTTAGCACCCTGCGGTTGAAGCTCGCCTTTCAGTTGGCGGCCTCCGGTTATTTTGAATGAAGACAATTCTTTAAGTTGAAAGTTGAAAGTTGAAAGTTGAAAAAGGGCCACCTGCGCAGTTCAAAGTGACTGTGTGAGCAGACTGCTCCTAATATTTTCTAATTCAAACTTCAAATGGATTAAAGTATAAATTCTGCCTGTCGCAAGCCAATAAGAATGCGTACAGGCTAGCTAGATGGTTTCGATGAGTTTGAACGTTAGACTTTCAATCTTCAACTCATTTCCTCCTGTTCCGATTATTCCTACTCTTGTTGTTTCCGCCACTGTTCTTGTTGCGACGGTTGCTCTTGCCAGTGCTGGTGATGGCGTGGCTGGTGTTCTTGGCGCGGTCGTTGTTGTAGTTGGTCGTGTTGACTTTTTCGCTGGTCGTGTTGACCTGCGCCTTGTAACCCGTGAGCGTGTTGCCCCGGCTTTTTTCGGCGTTGCTGTTGCGGTCTTTGGGCGAGGCTTCAATGGGCCCATGTTCGCGAATGTAGTCTACCTCCGTTTTTAGCTTGTTCTCCGACAGCTCCATCAGATGTTCCAGCAGTACCGCGTCCTCGGGGTTGTCACGGTTCCAGGCGTTATAGAACGATCGCATCAGACGGTAAAGGTACGAGACGAACGCCAGACGGTCGTCGGCGTCATCGGTCTCGATGGCCCGCTCCACCAGCAGCTCGATGTTCTTGCCGTAGTGGTGGTAGTTGAGCTTGTGCTGGTTGTAGCTGACGGGCTGCGGTTGCTTTCCCAGCGCTTCCTTGGAAGGCGGCGGGAAAGGGCCGTCCACATCGAGCTCGAAGCCCGAAATGATGAAAAGGTCGTCCCAGAGTTTGTTGTAGTAGTCCTGGTTATCACGCATACCGGGGTGGATCTGACGCATCAGTTCCACCAGGATGTGCGCGTAGAGCGTGCGCTTGGCGGGGTCTTCCATCTGTACGATGTGTTCCGCGAGCTTTTCTACGTTACTGCCGTATTCTTTCAAAAGATTGGGGATTAATTAATGTTGACAAAATTAAGAAGATTTTATTAGAAACTCCCGCCCGCCGATTGCCCCGCCTGCTTATGCGGGCGGCTTTCACTACTTTTGCGGTCTTTTTATTTCAAGATTCTACTTTAAAATGCACCCGCTGGCCCGCCTTTACCGGAACGATATGCGCCAAACGCTGCGCCTGAGCGTTCCTATCGTCATCGCGCAACTGGGCGTAGTACTCATGGGTGTGACCGACACACTCATGATCGGTCGCTTCCTGGGCGCGGTGCCGCTGGGCGTAGCAGGTATCGCCACTTCGGTCACGTTCCTGATCGGCAGCATTGGCGTGGGAGGGCTGGGCATCGTATCGGCGCTGGTATCGCAAGCTGTCGGTAAGGGAAAGCTGATCGAAGTCAATGCGCTGTACCGCGCGGGCATTCGGGCGGCGTGGCTGCTGAGTGGCGTATTGGGCCTGGTCATGGTGTTGGCTGCCTGGCAATTCCAGATTTTCGGCCAGACGGACGATGTCACGCGCTTATCCAAACCCTTCGTGCTTATCCTAACGGCTTCATTCGCGCCTTTGTTGCTGTTCATCGCCATCCGGCAGTTGTGCGACGGTCTTTCGCGACCCAAAGTCACGATGTCCATCACGCTGTCGGCTTTGGCGCTGAACGTTGTTCTCAACTATTTTTTGATTAATAAGTTGGGTCTGAACGGCGCGGCGCTGGGTACCCTGCTGGCCCGCTGCTACATGGCGCTGGCAATTTGGATTTATGTAAAACGCGATCGTTTTTTCACTCCCTACCTGGAAAAAGTGCAGGCTGTTTCGCTTAGGCCACTAGTAAAAAAAATCCTGCGCTTGGGCTTGCCCGGTGGCTTTCAGTTTTTCTTCGAGATTGCGGCCTTCTCGTTGGCTGTGATCATGATCGGCTGGCTGGGTGAAGCCGCGCTGGCCGCGCATCAAATTGCCATAAATATGGCCTCGACTACTTACATGATGGCCACCGGAATCGGCGCGGCGGGCAGCATTCGGGTGGGCATGGCGGTGGGCCGCAACAACCGCCCGGCGGTACAGCGGGCGGGTACGGCGGCATTTCTGCTTTCCATTATTTTCATGGGCCTGAGCTGCCTTTTCTTTCTGACCGCCGACGAATGGTTGGTAAGCCTCTACATCCGCGAAAGCGCCGAGGTCGCCACGATCGCCGCCACCCTGGTCGTTATCGCCGGATTTTTCCAGCTTTCCGATGGCATTCAGGTGGTAGGGCTGGGCGTATTGCGCGGCATCGCGGACGTGAATATACCCACATTGCTGACGCTCATCGCCTATTGGATCGTGGCGCTACCGCTGAGCTACGTGCTGGCGTTTCCTTTGGGCATGGGTGCGCCGGGCGTGTGGCTGGGCCTGCTGGCCGGGCTGACGGTGTCGGCGGTGCTGCTGACGTATCGCTTTTATAATAAGCTTCCTAGGATTCGGTTGGAAGAGATCGAGGTGGAGGAGGTTGGGGTGTGAGAAAATAGTTTATCTTTATCGCTCTGTCTCGATTATCTTGCCTTTACCTCAAAACAGGATTAAGTATGTTGAATTCTAGGAATCAGCCCGAAATAACTCCCGCTTCGACGCTGAGGGAACTGTATCGTAACCTGCAAGTCACCAATGGGCTGGCGGATAAAAACTTAGCATACCACGTCGAGCTACACGAAGCAAAAATACGTGACTTGGAAAACAAGATTCTGCTTTCCTTTCTTCCTAACGATATCTTCTTTCTGGCCGGGCAAACGGGAAGCGGCAAGACGACGGCCATCGATTATCTATTCAGTTCCTCAGAAGGTTTGAAAAAGGGCTATCGATCGCTTTACATCGACTTCCGGGATGAAACCAACATTGAAGATAAAGATTTTCACATCATCGAGATTCTTTTGATTTTGATTCAAAAAATCATTGAGTTAGTTCCAAACAAGACTAAGAAAAACTATCAGGAGAAAATCAAGAAAATAGAAGAGGAGCAGATCACGGCTTTTACTGACATTTCTCAAAATCAATGGTCTTATGCTGATTTTATAGCCGAAGGATTAGCGAATATTGGCTTGGGTTGGAAGCTAGACGCTTCTCGCCGCGAGACAGTCCGGCGCGCTTACAAAACCAAAGTGAACGATGTTCTGGCACTGTTAAATGAACTAGTAGGAGATTGTAGTGTCGAGATCGGTCTGCCGCTTCTTATTTTTATGGATGGCTTGGAGAAAATGAGGAATGAGGAGGCGATAGAGAATATTTTCAATACCGACACGCTCAATACATTCAAAAATATCCAAACTCGGAAAATCATCGCTACGCCTGTCCACTTGTTACATCGTGATACGATGACAAATCTTTTGGGGAATTTTACGCCCATTCAATGGAAAATCAGACCGAACCCACTTACGTTCGGCCTTCTTGGCCCCGAAGAAAAAGATAAGGCCGATAATCTGCTCAAAAACAATACGGCTATTCTGCGAAAAAGTATCTTGGTGAGGATGCAGGACAAGTCGCTCATTGGGGCAGATGCCTTGGATCTCGCCGTTACTTTTTCGGGAGGGTTGATTACCGATTTGTTGACCATTCTTTCTGATGCGGTAATCGACGCCGTAGGGGCCGGAAGCGATGTAGTGCGAAAAAACCACGTAGAAAACGCGGTCATTACCTACGGCAATCAGAAGGCTCAGACCTTTTCCCTTGACGGGTCGAGCATAAGATTACTCTATCAGATTTACGAGAACAACCACCTTCCGTCCGAGGACACGAGCAATACGAAACTCCTTATCCGGCAATTGTTGTTCAATAATATCATCTCTAACATCAATAATGTGCCTTGTTACTTTGTGCACCCATTAGTTGAGCAAGCCGTCAAAGTGTATGGGAAACCCGCTTAGAAAACGCCTGAGACCCGCCGAAACCAATCAGCTCGACGCGCTGGCGAAGCGTATCGAGTGGCTGGAAGAAGATGTGCATTTTTTCGGGTTGTTGTTCTACGATACACCTCAACTAGGCGGTTTGCTAAGGGATTTTGTGCAGGAAACCTTTCAAGGGAATAACGTTGCTTATCAAACTAGCGACGAGTTCAAGATAAAACCTATCGTTGCTGGCAAGAATGCCCACATCGTTTATTCAGAAGAATCTCCCTCCGCTTCTTTTCTCAATAATTTAAATGTTAGTCGCGACGGGCTGATGAGCCGGGCCGCGAAACTGATTTTCATTTTGCCCGAAGCTTCCTTTCCCGATTGGAATGTCTACGCCTTTGACTTCCTTTCACGCGCTTCGGGCGGGGCAGGGCATTTTTATGATTTGGCTAAGTATGATGTGGTGGGCGAGCCCGATATGAGTGAGCGTACTTCTGAATTAGTTGAACTGAGAGAAGATTTTGAAAGGATAAAGCTTACTGTTGCTTCCGAAGTGACTATAATCAAGGTCTTGAACATTGCCCACGCAGCTCTGAGATTTTCGGATTACTATTTTACATTTGAAGTAGCCATGTTCGCTTATAACCGAGCAGAAATACTGCGTAACTCATACCTCCTTGCAGAATCTCTGAGATATAGAGTGTCAGCGATGATTGGGACTGGACAATTGCGAGAGGCTATGCCGTTGCTAACATCGGAGGAAAGGTTACGCGAAGAATTAAACGATGGAGCGGGCTTAGCGGGCCTACACAGAAGAAAGGCTTTAATCTTTGAAAGGTGGGGTCGCTTGGATCAAGCCATTGAAGCTCATAGAAAAGCCGAAGGTATATATCTCGAATTGGGTGATCAAAGAGGTGTGGCAACTTCCAATGCAGATCAAGCTCATATTCTTTTAACCAAAGGCCAAATGGATTATAATCATGCTAGGCAACTGTATAAAAATCAGGAGAAAATATTTGAACAAACAGGGGATCAACGAGGACTAGGAGGTTCATACGCAAGCCAGGCCAATCTTCTTTTGTACAGAATGCAACTGAATGAAGCCATGACTTTTTGTAAAAAAGAGGAGAAGATTATGGAAGAGATTGGCGACGCAAACGCGTTAGCAGGATCATATGGCCGACAAGGAGATATTCTCCGGGCGTGGGGCCGAATGGAAGAAGCCATGAGATTACATAACAAAGAAGAAGAAATTTACGTAAGACTTGGTAATAAAGAAGGATTAGCTATTTCTTACCGCTCACAAACGCAAATTCTGACAATTCAGGGAGAATATCAAAAAGCTTTGTCACTTTCTAGGAAGCATGAGATGATATGCGAGAATTCAAACCACATACGGGGATTGGCTAATGCTTACAATGATCAGGCAATAATTCTTAATGAGATGGAGCAGCCTCACAAGGCTCTGTCATTAGCCGAAAAACAAGAGAAGCTTTGCGAATCTCTTGGTGATTTGCGCGGATTAGCCAATTGCTACGGTAACCAGGCTAATATTATTTCAAAGTTGGGGCAGTCAGACCTAGCTTTTGTCCTTTATAAAATGAAAGCAGAGATCGATGTAAAATTAGGTGATAAGAAAGAGGTGGCAAAGTCTTATGGAAACCAAGCAAAGGAATTATTGCTACTTGGCGAAATAGATGAAGCACTAAGCTTGCACAGAAAGGAAGAACAAATATTTAATGAGCTTGGAGACAAACTTGGGCTTTTGCATTGCTATTTTAGTCTGGGAGTTTTGCTCTTTTATCGTTTTGATCGTCAATCAGAAGGCTTAGCTTATTTAGGAAAATCCTTAAATCTTTCTCGGGATTTAAATATGAATCAAGCCGGGTTTATCGAAGAAACTTTAATTGCATGCGAGCAAGTTCTCGCCCTCCCCGCCTAACCTACCGCCGCCGCACTACTACGCTACCCAAGGCCATCACCTCTTCTCGAGCCACGCTTTCAGCCTGAACGCTCAGCTCATACTTCCCAGGCGCAAGCTGCAAACTTCCCCAGGAAACTTCCTTCCATTCCCCAACTTTCACTTCCGCCACGGGTACTTCTTTATCAAGATATTCCCCCCCCAAGCTCACCCGCACCAGCGAACCTTCCTGTCCGCGCGGACAGCTCAGATTGAGGACAATTTCGTAGTCACCCGCCGCAACTACCTCGATCTCCCACGAAATAACATCATCGGCGGACAACCAATTGGCGATCCAGTCCCCATCCACGCCGCTGGGGTGTACGCCTATGTTTTCTTTTCCGTACATCCCCCGAAAGCCCGTGAATTGTAATCCACCCTCGACCCTTCCCAAATGCGGCGTGATGCGCACGGTTTTGGATTCGTCGTGACCGACGGGAATAGGCCGAATCGCAAAAGTGCCTTCGGGATATAAAGTACCCCACCACGCGCGGTATTGCTGGTCTAGTCCGGCTAATATTTTTGGAAACTGAGCGGCCAGGTTCTGCTTTTCACCGGGGTCTTTTTCGAGATCATAAAGCTCCTGGCCGTCCACCATTTTGTAGCGCTGGGTGCGGGCGATGCCACCGGGGTAGGGGGCAGGCTGGCGTAGCGTTTGAAGTGAGTAGTTCATAAACAGCGTCCTTTCGAACCAGGTAGGTTTGGTCTCAGTGAGCAGGGGCTTCAGACTTACGCCATCCACGGAATTCGTCGGCTGGATTTCGCACAAATCCAGGAGCGTGGGCATGACGTCGATGTGGGCGGCGATGAGTCCCAGCGTTCGGTTGGGGACGAAGTGGCCGGGCCAGCGGGCGAAGAAACGGGTGCGGATGCCGCCTTCGTAGACGGTGAATTTCTGATCCCGCAGTCCGGCGTTGAAGCGCCATTCGTCCGGCCCCGCCCGGAACTTGGCGATCGGCCCGTTGTCGCTCAGGAAGATGACGATGGTGTTTTTGTCGAGACCGGATTCCTGCAGGAAATTCATCAGATAGCCCACGTTGGCGTCCAGATTTTCCATCATGGCGTACACCCGCGCCACGCGTTCGTCCAGGCCCTTGTTCTGGTATTTTTGCAAGTATTCTTCCGGCACGTCTAGCGGCGTGTGGGGTGCGTTGAAGGGCAGGTAGCAGAAGAACGGCTCGCTGTTTTTCCCTTTCTTCATGAAACGGATGGCCTCATCGGTCAGCACGTCGGTGATGTAGCCCTTTGTGGGGTAAGGCGCGCCGTTGCGTTCCAGCACGGGGTCAAAGTAATCGTCGAAATGGCCCGTGCGAAAGCCAACGAACTCTTGAAAACCCTGCGCGTTGGGCAGGCTGGGGTAGTTCTCGCCAAGATGCCATTTGCCGAACAAGCCCGTGCGGTAACCCGACCCCCCCATGACCTCGGCTAGGGTCGTCGCTTCGGGATTGAGCGTTTCGTAGCCGTTGGTTACGCTCAGGACGCCTGACCTCTGAGCGTGTCGGCCAGTGAGCAGACTGGCCCGCGTCGGGGCGCAGACGGGCGACACGTAGAAGTTGGCGAAGTTGACGCTTTCGGTAGAAAGCTGATCGAGATTGGGTGTGTGGATATTCGCGTTTCCGGCCATGCGGATGTCGCCGAAACCCATGTCATCGGCCATGATGAGGAGCACGTTGGGGCGAGCCGTTTGCTGGGCGTAGCTGGTCGGAACTACGAGCCAGATCAGTACAAAATAGGATAGAAGGGCTTTTCTCATAAAATAATGCGTAGTACAAAGGGTACTCTGGCATAAAATCGTTTCACCTCCCTTTTTTACTTGAAATCTTGAAAACCACCTTCCTGCTTCTCGGCCTGTTTTTATCAGCCTTCACCCCCAAAGCCACCGCGCAATACCCCGCTCATCCCTTGCCGCAGTATCCCACGGAATGGACTTCATCCTGGATCACGCACCCTGACATTGACCCAACGGCCTACGGAATGATTCACTTTCGCAAGAAGTTCGACCTGGCCGCTGTTCCCGACAAATTCATCGTCCATGTCAGCGGCGATAACCGTTATCGCTTGTACGTCAACGGTCGGGAAGTCGCCTACGGCCCGCAGTTGGGCGACGTGCTGCACTGGCGCTACGAAACCCTCGACCTCGCGCCTTTCCTGAAAAAAGGCCAGAACCTGATTGCCGCCGAGGTCATGAACTGGGGCGCCGACCGCGCTTTCGGAATCGTCTCGTTCCGCACGGCTTTCATGCTACAGGGCCATTCGGAACCGGAGTGGGTCGTCAATTCCGGTGGCTCCAACGGCTGGAAGGTGCTGAAAAATGAGGCGATGTTTGAAAGAGAGGTCGTTTGGCGCGGCGGCACCGAAATCATCGGCGGCTTCTACGCCGCCAATCCCACCGACTCCATCGCGGCGGCCAAGTACCCCTGGGGCTGGCAGGAAATGGCTTACGACGACGGCGACTGGAAAAAGCCGGAAGCTCTGTATATGCCGCCCAAAACCGCTGGGGCCAGCCACGCCTGGACATTGCAGCCGCGCACCACGGCCATGCAGACGAGCGAGAAGCAGCCCTTCACCCGCATCGCCCGCAGCGACTTGCAGGCCATGAAAGCGGGAGAGACTTTTGGCAAGAAAACCATCGAGGTACCCGCCCGCGCACGCCACAAAATACTGATCGACCAGGGCGCGGTGACGCTGGGCTATCCAAAGCTGCACGTCTCGGGCGGCAAGGACGCCACGATCAAGATTAAGTACTCCGAAGCCCTCTACGACGCCAACAACCAAAAAGGCAACCGCAACGAACTAGAAGGCAAAGTAGTGAAGGGAATCAGCGACGTGTACCTGCTGGATGGTGCAAAAAACCGCGTCTTTCAGCCCATCTGGTTTCGGGCTTTCCGCTTCATCGAACTCGACATCACGACCGCCGCCGAGCCGCTGGTGATCGAGGATTACTACAACATCTACTCCGCCGTCCCGATCCCGGTCGTGGCTTCTTTCGAGACTTCCGACCCGCTTTACCAGCAAGTCTGGGACATCTGCTGGCGGACGTTGCGGCTTTGCGCCCAGGACAACCTGATGAGCGACATCTACTACGAAACCATGCAGTACGTCGGCGACCTGCGGCCCCACCTGATGGCCTACACCGCCCTCACGGGCGATCTGACCTACTTTCGCAGCGCGATGGAGCAGTTCAACAACTCGCGAATGCCCGATGGCAACATCACGAGCTGCTACCCGCTGAAGGCCCACTTCGTCCACCCCACCTACTCGCTGATGTGGATCGACATGCTGCACGACCTGATGATGCTGAACGGCGAAAAGGATTTGCTCAAAACCTACACGGGCGAAATCCAGGAAACGTTCGATTACTACGAGTCGCTGATCAACGATAACGGCCTGGTGGGAAAATCGGCCTACCCGATGTTCATTGACTGGTACGTTCCCAAAAGCGGCAATTCCGTAGCCAATAAAGACGGCAACTCCGCCATCCTGACGCTGAACTACGCCTACACCCTTGGCAAAGCCGCCGAAATCTTGGACTACCTGGGTCAGGGCGAAAAAGCCGCTTTCTACCGCACCGAGTCGCGCAAGTACGCCGAGATCGTCCGCAAGCTTTGCTTCGACCCGGCGCGTGGCGTCTATCTCGACAACCCGGAGGTGGAATTCTACGACCAGCGGGCCAGCATCCTGGCCGTGCTGACGGGCGCGCATTCAGCGCAGGAAAACAAAGTGCTGATGGAAAAAATCCTCAATAATGCTACTGACTTCGATAGCCGGGCGAATCTGTTTTACTACACGTACCTTTTTGAGGCGATGGAAAAAACGGGGGTAGGCGACTTTACCAAAGAACTAAAACCCTGGCAAGACATCATTGCCGCCGGGATGAAGGCCACGCCCGAAAAGCGCATCGAACAAAACCCCCGCTCGGAAGTGCATCCCTGGACGGCCCATCCGGTGCATTTTTATTACAGCCTCGTGGCGGGGATTCGTCCCACCTCGCCCGGTTTTCAGACCGTCCGCATCGCGCCGCAGCCGGGTAGTTTGAAGTTTATCAAAGCAAAGTACCCGACGCCCAAGGGCATGATTGAGCTGGACTTGCGCTTTGAAGGTAAGCCGACGGGGACGATCACGCTGCCCGCCGGAATGCGGGGGGAGTGGGCTTGGGAGGGGAAGGCAGTTTCTCTGGGGGAAGGGAGGACGAGCTTGTGAATTGCTTTAATCTGCGTCTTTCTAACCGCAGAGAACGCAAAGCGGGAAGCTGCGCAGATTTAAGCACAGGGTGCTGCGTTCTATATGATAAAGGCTTAGCCTGATTATCGCAGTCAAAGTTTACCATTCATCGGTATCTGTTAAATCGTTGACTTTTCCCTCTTTCACGGCTACTTCCATCCTATTCATCGTATCCATCACCCTTTTATATGTTTTGTAAAACGCCTTTCCCATTACCGTCTTCGACCGTCCCTTTGGGTTAATTGGATATTCATCTTTGATGAGCGTAGTATGTTGCCAGGGGGCGTCGCCACTTTCTAAGCGTGCCAATTTGTTATATTCGGTCAGCGTGATAGTAAATCGGGCTTTACCATTTTTCGTGTCTACGCGTATAATATGCCAAGAATCAATCACAGTTGTCAGGACACTAAAGCCCGTGTGCACGTTGTCGTACGCTCGTTTAGCGATTATCGTTCCGCTATCTTCATCTTGTAGCTGCATTGCCGAGGATGCGTTTCCGTAATCGTAGATGAGGTAGCTAAGTGCGTTTTTATAAATCTCATTCTTGCTCAGTCCGGGCGCTTCTACAATTCTTGTGTATGTAACGTTGCCCCCTTCATCCAGTTGATAGGTTCCCTCAATCTCTGACAGTATTGCGTTTCGGGATTGAGAATAGGCTGCTCCGTATACAAAACATATGAGCATTATCAATAATCTTTTCATAGCATATCTCTTTTGATTTTTTATTTAAAAGTATAAAAATTCTTTGAAAACAAGTTTTTTTCGGCGAAAATTTCTGATCCGTGATGCCTCTTCGGTGTGCTTTTAAGAAATCGCGAAGGAATTAGACTCGCAATGGTTGTTCCGATCCAGCATTTCCTGCTTGGCAAAGTGCTTCTTCCAGAAGCGGGAAAAGGTGTTCAGTAAGGTAGATGCAGTAGTGAAAATCCATGAATTCAAGATTTCGCCAGCCGGCTTTACCCAAAAAAACGTGCGTAAAATTAGGAAGCCGATGGCTGCGAAAAGTGTGAACGAGGAGTATAAACTGCCTTCTTTTTCCTATTCAGATAAGTACTCTCCCGAACTTTCCCTATGAACATCAAAACCATTTTTCTGACAATCAGCGTGCTGGCTGTTTTCTCTCTGACTTTTTGTAATCCAAAAGTAGATGAATCAGAAAGTACCCCGCCCAACATTATCCTCATCATGGCCGACGATATGGGTTACTCTGACATCGGCTGCTACGGCAGTGAAATCCGCACACCCGTGCTGGACGGATTAGCGGCGGACGGTCTGCGGTTCTCGCAGTTTTACAATACCGCCCGCTGCTGCCCCACCCGCGCCTCGCTGCTGACGGGACTATTCCCCGCCCAAACGGGTATCGGCATGATGACGGGCGACAACGGCTTGCCCGGCTACCGGGGCGACCTGAACGAGCAGTGCGTGACTATCGCCGAAGTACTCAAAACGGCGGGCTATGCCACTTATATGTCGGGCAAATGGCATGTAACCAATCACTTCGAGGAGGTGGATTCGCTGCAGCACAACTGGCCCCGGCAGCGCGGTTTTGATAAGTTTTACGGGACGATCATTGGCGCGGGTAGCTTTTGGGACCCCTTCCGGCTGGCGCGGGACAACAAATACATCACCCCCGAAAACGACCCCGACTACCAGCCCGACCCCTACTACTACACCGACGCCATCAGCGACAACGCCGTGCGGTACGTGAACGAACACGAACAAGGGGCCAATAATCCGAAAGCGGCGGCACCGTTCTTCATGTACGTGGCTTACACCGCCGCGCACTGGCCGCTGCACGCGCCGGAGAACGAAATCGCCGCCTACAAAGGACAATACGATCAAGGTTTTGAGCCGATCAGAGAAAAAAGAATGGCCAAATTGAAGAAGGAAGGGCTAATCGAGGAAGGCTGGAAAATGAGCGAGGCCGTGGCCCGCTGGGACACCATGCCCGATCAGGCCTGGCACGCCCGTAACATGGAAACCTACGCCGCGATGATTACGCGCATGGATAAGGGCATCGGCAAAATCGTGGACGCTTTGCGCGAACGCGGTGAGCTGGACAATACATTGATTCTGTTTTTGCAGGATAACGGGGCCTGCGCCGAGATCGTCGGGTGGCTTGATTCCAAGAAACACGCGAAAGCACTGGCTGTCGGCACCCGCGTGCCGATGGGTAGGGATGAAATTCAGTTGGAGATGGCCCCGGTCTATACCCGAAGCGGCGTACCCGTGGCGGTACAGAGAACCGACGTCATGGCCGGGCCGGATTCTTCCTACCATTCTTACGGCCCCACCTGGGCCAACGTGTCCAATACGCCTTTCCGCATGTTCAAGCACTGGGTGCACGAAGGCGGCATCGCCACGCCCCTCATCGCGCACTGGCCCGCCGGGTTTAAAGCCAAAAACGAGCTGCGGCATCAGCCCGCCCAGCTCGTGGACATCATGGCGACTTGCGTGGATGCGGCGGGTGCGACTTATCCCGCAAGGCTCAAAAATAACGACATCACGCCCGCCGAGGGCGTAAGTTTGCTGCCCGTTTTTGCGCGGGACGGTAGTTTGAAGCGGGAAGCGCTTTATTTTGAACACGAAGGCAACCGCGCTATCCGCAAAGGCGACTGGAAGCTGGTATCGAAAGCCCACGATCGTCCGGGCGTTTACAATAAAGTCAACCAACTACCCCTGGAAGAATGGGCGCTTTACGATCTGGGAAAAGACCGCACTGAGATGAATGACCTGGCCGCTCAGTACCCGGCAATGGTCAAAGAACTCGCTGCCGACTGGCACCAATGGGCCGCCCGAACCCAAACGACCCCGAAGCCGCAGTAGGGTGTAATTTTAAACTAAGGACTGTCCGATTCCGAACAAAAGTGTCCGAAATCGGACACTTTTGTTTTGGTTCTTTCTTGATTTTTAGATGATTAAGTATTTGGTACAAATTTGATAGAAAGCGGAGAAGAGAAAAGCATTTCGAACAATGGCTCCTTTTCTCCTTTCCTGCATTCTACCTTTTCTCCTTCCAAATCATGTTAAGCAACTACCTGAAAATCGCCTACCGCAACCTCGTCCGTAACAAGGCGTATTCCTTCATCAACATCGGCGGCCTGGCCGTGGGCATGGCCGTGGCGATCATGATCGGCCTTTGGATGAACGACGAACTAACGTTCAATCAGTACCACAAGAGCCACGACCGCGTCGCGCAGGTATACCAGAGTCAGACTTTCAACGGCAAAATAGTCACGGGTCCCGCCATTCCCCGGCCGCTGGAATTGACTTTGCGCAATGACTACGGCGATAACTTCAAGCACCTCGTGATGAGTACCTGGCGGTTTCGGAGTATCCTGGCCCACGGCGAAAAAAAGCTGGTGAAGCAGGGCAACTTCATGCAAGAACCCGCACCCGAGATGTTGGGCTTGGAAATGCTTTCTGGGCAAAGAAACGGGCTGAAAGACCCCAATTCCATTCTACTGGCGGCTTCTACGGCGCAGGCACTCTTTGGCAAAGAGGGAGCCCTGGGCAAAATTGTAAAGTTCAACAATAACTACAATTTCAAGGTAGCGGGTGTGTACGCCGACCTGCCCCCCAACAACGAGTTCAGCGCCACAACCTACATCGCGTCCTGGGCGCACTACGCGGCCAACACAGACTGGGTCAAAAACTCGGTGGATAACTGGGGGAATAATTCTTTCCAGATGTTTGCCCAAATCGCCGACAACACCACGATGGAGAACGTATCGGCCAAGATCAGGGATGCAAAATTGAAAGCCGCCCCCGAGGACTTCGTTCCGTTTAAGCCCACGTTATTCCTGCACCCGATGAACGACTGGCACCTTCGATCCAACTTCGAGAACGGCGTGCAGACGGGCGGGCGCATCGAGAACGTGTGGCTGTTCGGCATTATCGGGGTGTTCGTGCTGCTGCTGGCCTGCATTAATTTTATGAACCTCAGTACCGCCCGCTCCGAAAAGCGCGCCAAGGAAGTCGGCATCCGCAAGTCGGTCGGTTCGGTGCGTTCGCAGCTCGTCAGCCAGTTTTTGAGCGAGTCATTTATAGTCGTGGGGCTGGCGTTTGGGGTGGCAATGATTCTGGTGCTGCTTGCTTTGCCTTCTTTCAATGATTTGGCCGACAAGAAGATAGAGTTCCCCTGGGCCAGCGGCTATTTCTGGGGTACGTCTTTGTTGTTTATCCTGCTTACCGCCCTGCTTTCCGGTAGTTATCCCGCCCTGTATCTTTCTTCTTTCCAGCCTGTCAAAGTCCTGAAAGGTACCTTCCGCGTAGGTCGCTACGCCGCGCTGCCGCGCAAGGTACTGGTCGTGCTGCAATTCACGGTATCGGTGGCCCTGATTATCGGCACCATCATCGTGTTCCGGCAGATCCAGCATTCCAAAAACCGTCCCATCGGCTACGACCGCGCGGGGCTGATCCAGATCCCGCTGACGCAGTTCGACTTCGTGGGCAAATACGATTTCCTGCGTCAGGAATTCATCAATTCGGGGGCGGTGACCGAAATGTCCTCGGCCAGCAGCCCGACGACGCAGGTTTATTCCAATCGCTCCGGCTTCCTGTGGGAAGGCAAGCCCGAAGGTTTTCAGGAAGACCTGGCCTACACGGCAGTTTCGCCCGAATATGTCAAATCGTTGGGCCTGAAAATCATCGCCGGGCGCGACTTCTCCCGCGAACTTGCCTCCGATTCCAACGCCGTGATTCTGAACAAAACCGCCGTGAAGTACATGGGCCTCGAAGACCCCATCGGTACCATCCTGCGCGATGACGACGAGGAAAACCCCGATCCACCGCTGACCGTCATCGGCGTCATCGAGGACATGATCATGACCTCGCCCTACGAACCCGTGAAGCAGTCGATGTACGTATTTGATAAAGGCGGCAACGCCAGCTACTACAACTTGCGGCTCAACCCCGACCAAAGCGCCACCAAGAGCATCGCGGCCATCGAAGGTATTTACAAAAAAAACTTCCCCGACCTGCCCTTCGAGTACCAGTTCGTGGACGAAGAATACGCCGACAAATTCGCTTCCGAAGAACGCGTCGGTAACCTGGCGGGCGTCTTTACGGGGCTGGCGATTCTGATTAGCTGCCTGGGTTTGTTTGGCCTGGCGTCGTACATGGCCGAGCAGCGCACCAAGGAGATTGGTGTCCGCAAAGTACTGGGTGCGAGCGTGGCGAGTTTGTGGCGGCTACTGTCCAAAGATTTTATTCTTCTCGTCTTGATTTCCTTGCTCATCGCCGCGCCGCTGGCCTGGTACTTTATGGAGGGCTGGTTGCAGAAGTACGACTACCGCACCGAGCTATCGTGGTGGATTTTCGCGGCGGCGGGCGCGGGGGCACTGGTGATTACGCTCTTGACAGTGAGTTTCCAAGCCGTGCGGGCGGCGTTGATGAATCCGGTGAAGGCGCTGCGGAGCGAGTGAAGGAGGAGGGAGGAAAGGAGGAAAGGATGCTGACGCAAGCCTCCCCTTTCTCCTTTCCTCCGAGCTAATACTTCACGGCCTTAATCAACTTTAAGTTGTTCAGCTCCGCCACTTGAATTACGTTTTCCTGAGGGATGACCCCGCGCTTAATCCAGTTAGAAACCACATTGGTACTGGCGATGCCGTAGCGTTGGCAATAGCCTTTAACGGTTAGCCATTCGTCCAAATCAAGGATTTTCCCTTCGGTAGCCACAAATGAGGCGCGTGAACGGTCGATGAGTGCCTGGGACTCTTTAACCATCACCGCCGCTCTGGCCTCCACCACGGCGGCGATGGCCTTCTTCTCGGCGGGTTCGGCGTCCTGTTTGTAAGCGTTGATCTGTTGGCTGGCTTCGGCTATTTGCTCAGCAGTCTCCGCCAGCAGAAATTGTGAAATGACTTCGTTTAGTTGCATCGTGTGTCAATTTAAAATACTCAATAGGCGAAACTATTGACTCTAGTTTTCCAGTCGTTCGATTTCTTCGTTCAGTTTGAGGAGCGTGTCCAGCAAATCGTCCTGCACTTTTTGACTCATGCTGTCTTTGAGATTGTCGAGCATCGTCTTGGTGGCGGCCCGCATCATCCTGAGTTGAATGAGCAGTCTCTTCTGTTCTTCCGTCATCCGAATTTTGATTTTTGCTTAATCTGCCCGGCTTTTCTACAAAGGTACGTGTTGTTACGTCGTGTAACAACACTTCTCTATTCTTTTAGCCAGGAGAATCCCTTTCTGACCGTCCGATACCGGACAACGAACGTGCGATATTGAACACCAAAAAAACCTGAATATGCCCTGAGCGTCTCTAATGGCTGTTTCAAATGCTGGCACCCTATTTCTTTGTGTAGTGGAAATAGATTTTTAAACCAGTAAAAAAAACAGCCATGAAAAAGTCAATTCAGTACCTCACGAACATTACCTTTCCCGCAAAAGCAGCCCTCTGGCTGCTCCTTGTCTTGGGCTTGAACAGTTTGCACCAACCGGGTTTTGCCCAAAATAAAGAACACCCGATGCTCCGCACCTCGCGGGCCGAAACAGATCCGAGCCAGGGCTACTGGAAACTCAAAACGTTGGCCAAAACCCGCACGACCGTCGTCCAGTTTTTTGCACCCAACGAGCAATTGATTTATCAGGAATCGCTGCCCGAGAAATGGGTGAAGCCCACGCGCCGCAACCGGCGGCAGTTCGACCGGCTGCTGAAAGAGTTGCTGGCCAACGAACTCGTGACGACGCGCATCAAAACCGAAGCGCTGCCCATGCTTTTGCCGGAACCTCGCCTTCCGCTGCTCGAACTTGGTGCTGACATGGGCCAGAGTACCTCCGGGAAAGAAACGCCGTACGCCGTAGATGCTTTTGTCAATCAAGCGGGAAAGTTGCGGCTGGTAGTTGATAGCCCGCGTCGTGAGCGATATAAAATAGAACTGACGGATGAGCGCGGAAACCTGCACTACCAGGAGTTCAACAACCTCGCCCACTACCGTCGCTGGCTCGACGTCTCTGCTTTAAATTCGGGGCCATACTCGCTCGTCGTCCGTATCGACGGGCAGGATGTTCGGTACGAGTTAAATAATCGGCGCGTCACGCGTCGCTATCAACTGGAACCCCTGGCTGTGAACCGACGCTGATTACCGACCCATCCTTTCATTCATTTGCTGTCCGAAAATGAACAAAACTGTCCGATATCGGACAGTTTTGTTCATTTTTTATTTGATAACTATCTGATAGTTAGATAAAAAATTATTGGGTATGGCTTTTGGTATGGTATGATTAGCTTTCTCTTTCAACCCTATTTTTTTAAAGCCATGCTTCGCAACTACCTAAAAATTGCCCTCCGTAACCTCGCCCGCAACAAGGGCTACTCCTTCATCAACATCGGCGGCCTGGCCGTGGGCATGGCCGTGGCGATGCTCATTGGGCTGTGGGTGTACGATGAACTGACGTTCGACCACTCGCACGAAAACCACGACCGCATCGCGCAAGTGTGGCAGAGTGGCGTGAGCAACGGCGAAATCGGTACGCGCATCACCGTGCCGAGGCCGCTGGAAATGTCGCTGCGTAACGAGTATGCCGACTACTTCGAGCATATCGTGATGAGTAGCTGGACGCTGCGCGGGGTGGTGGCGCATGGGGACAAGCAATTGGTGAAGGAAGGCAACTATATGCAGCCCGCCGCGCCCGAGATGCTGAGTCTGGAAATCCTGGCGGGTCAAAAGGATGGTTTGCAGGAAACCAATTCGATTATGCTGGCGGCTTCCACGGCCAAAGGACTTTTCGGCGATGAAAACCCGATTGGCCGGATTGTAAAATTCGACAATAAGCATAGCTTGAAAGTGACGGGCGTTTTTGCCGATATTCCGGCCAGCGATTCTTTCAGGGAGACGACTTTCATCATTCCCTGGGAGCATTTGGTGGCCAATACCGAATGGGTCAAAAATGCCGCCGACCAATGGAACAACAACTCGTTTCGGCTGTTCGTGCAGTTGGCCGATAACGCGACGGTGCCGGAAGTGACGGCCAAAATCAAGGACATCAAACTAAAAGCCAATCCCGACCGCGCCGACCAAAACCCGCAGTTTCTGCTGCTGCCGATGAACGACTGGCACCTGAGGTCCAAGTTCGAGAACGGGGTACAGGCGGGCGGACGCATCGAAAACGTGTGGCTGTTCGGCATCATCGGGGCGTTTGTGCTGTTGCTGGCCTGCATCAACTTTATGAACCTCAGCACCGCCCGCTCTGAGAAACGAGCGCGGGAAGTCGGCATCCGCAAGTCGGTGGGTTCATTGCGGTTTCAGTTGGTCAGCCAGTTTTTGAGCGAGTCGTTTCTGGTGGTCGGGCTGGCGTTTTTGGTTGCCCTGCTGCTGGTGCTGCTTTCGATTCCGGCCTTCAACACTTTGGCCGACAAGCAGATTACTTTTCCCTGGGGCAATCCTTATTACTGGGGGGCTTCCCTGCTTTTTATCGTTTTCACGGCGATGCTTTCCGGCAGCTACCCGGCTTTGTACCTTTCCTCTTTCCAGCCTGTGAAGGTTCTGAAGGGTACTTTCCGGGTGGGGCGTTACGCTGCTTTGCCGCGCAAGGTGCTCGTGGTGCTGCAATTCACGGTGTCGGTGGCCTTGATTATCGGCACGGTCACCGTTTTCCGGCAAATCCAGCACACCAAAAACCGTCCCATCGGTTACGACCGCGCGAATCTGGTGCAAGTCCCGCTGACCGAAGGCGCGTTCGAGGGCAAATACGCTTTCATCCGCAATGAACTCATCAATTCGGGGGCCGTGGTGGAAATGTCCGCGACTAGCAACCCGACGACCGACATATATTACGGTCGCGGGGGTTATTACTGGGAGGGAATGCCCGCAGATTTTCAGGCTAGTTTTGCCTGGATTGGCGTCTCGCCGGATTACGCCAAATCGCTGGGCATGAAAGTCGTCGCGGGCCGGGATTTCTCGCCGGACTTCCCCTCCGACTCCAACGCGGTACTCCTTAACGAAGCCGCTGTGAAGTACATGGGTCTGCAAGCACCCGTCGGGACGCTGCTCCGCAACTACGGCAACGACGACCCCTCGTACAGTTTGAAAGTCATCGGGGTCGTGGAGGACATGGTGATGGATTCGCCCTACGACGCCGCCCGGCCCTCCCTTTATGAATTCAATAAGAACCCAGCCCGCTTCTACCACCTGCGGCTCGACCCCGACCAAAGTGCCAGCAAGAGCCTTGCCACCGTCGAAGGTGTTTTCAAGAAAAATTTCCCCAACCTTCCCTTCGAGTATAAGTTTGTGGACGAAGAATACGCCGCCAAGTTCTCGTCCGAAGAACGCATCGGCACCCTGGCGGGCGTCTTCACCGGACTGGCAATTCTAATTAGCTGCCTGGGCCTGTTCGGCCTGGCCTCCTATGTCGCCGAGCAACGCACCAAGGAAATCGGCGTGCGAAAGGTACTTGGCGCGAGCGTGGCGAGCTTGTGGCGGCTGTTATCCAAAGACTTCGTGCTGCTGGTTGTCATCGCCCTGCTCATCGCCGCGCCGCTGGCGTGGTACTTCATGGATGGCTGGCTGGAGAAATATACCTACCGCACCGAGCTTTCGTGGTGGATTTTTGCGGCGGCGGGCGCGGGGGCGTTAGCCATCACGCTTTTGACGGTGAGTTTCCAAGCCGTGCGGGCGGCTTTGATGAATCCGGTCCATTCGCTAAAAAGCGAATAGAGCGGGGCGCCCCGCTCCCTCCTCCTCTCCTCCCCAAACACCAATTAAGCCATACACCTAGAAGCCTAAACCATGCTCACCAACTACCTAAAAATCGCCCTCCGCAACCTGCGCCGCGACAAGTTTTATAGCCTTATTAACATTCTCGGCCTGACGATTGGCATTACCTGCGGCTTGCTGCTGCTGCTGTACGTGACCGACGAACTGAGTTATGATAAGCACCACCAGAACGCCGACCAAATCTACCGCGTAGTGACGGAAATTCACGAGCCGGACAAGACCAACCACTGGGCGGGCATTCAGCCTCCGGCGGTCAAGACGATGAAGGAGAAGTATCCAGCAGTAGAAAATTACGTCCGGTTTTTTCCCAACGGCACGATGACCTTCCGGCGGGGTGAGCAGCGGTTTGCCGAAGAGGATATTTACGCGACGGACTCCACGGTCTTCAACATTTTCACCCATAAATTCCTGGCGGGTGACCCCAAAACGGCCCTCAACGCCCCCGGCAGCATTGTGCTGACGCGGAAGTTGGCGCAAAAATTCTTCGGCACTACCGACGCACTCGGCCAAACGCTGCGCACCAACGACACGACTTCCTACAACGTGACGGGCGTGATGGAAGACGTGCCGAAGAATTCGCACCTCCGATTCAACGCGCTGCTGTCGCTCAATTCGCAGCAACGACAGGCCAACGACTGGGGCGGCTTTTTTGTGAATAGCTACGTCACGCTGGCCAAAGGCACCGACCCGAAAACAATCGAGGGCAGATCGCCGCAACTTTACGAAGAGCACATGGCCCCGCTTTTTGAGCGGATGGGGATCAAGATTGCCTACCAGTTGCAGCCGCTCACGAGCATTCACCTGCATTCTAAAATGGACGGCGAGACCAACGGCGACATCGGCTACGTCTATACGTTCAGCGCGGTGGCGTTTTTCATGCTGCTGCTGGCTAGTATCAACTACATGAATCTGGCCACGGCGCGGTCGGCGCGGCGGGCCAAAGAAGTGGGATTGCGCAAGGTGATGGGTTCGGTCAAGAGTGCGTTGGTTGGGCAATTTTTGTCCGAATCGGTGCTGATGACGGCCCTGGCCTTGCTGGTGAGTGTAATCATGGTCAAGATCATGCTGCCTTTTTTCAATACCGTTTCGGGCAAGGAAATCGAGATTACGCAGCTCCTCCAACCGCAATTCCTGCTCATTGCGCTGGGCATCGTGGTGTTCACGGGCTTCGTCAGCGGCAGTTATCCGGCCTTTTACCTGTCGGCTTTTGAACCCGCCGCCATCCTGAAAGGCGGTACGGCGTTCCGGGCCACGCAGGGCCGGGGCGGCAGCTTCTTTCGCAAGGCGCTGGTCGTCACGCAGTTTTCGGTTTCGCTGGTCATGCTCATTTGCACCTGGATTGTTTTCCAGCAACTCGACTTCATGCAAAACCAGGACATGGGCTACGACCGCGAGCAGGTACTGACCATCGACTATCGCGACAACCAGCAGCCACGCGGACGCTACGACGATTTCCGGCGCAGCCTGTTGGCTAATCCCAACGTTCAGAAGGTAGCCACCGCCGGACAGTTTGCCAGTAGAATGGGGGGCCGGGTGATGCTGGGGGTCGAGTCGAACGCGGGCATGAAGGAGATGGCGTTCAAGCCGGCGACTATCGATCAAGACTACCTGAGCACAATGGGCATGGAACTGGTGGCGGGCCGCGATTTTTCCGAAGAAACCATCTCCGACACGATCAACAGCGTTTTGGTCAACGAAGCCACCGTGAAGCGGATGGGTTGGAAAGAGCCGCTGGGCAAGAAAGTCATGTTCGGTGGTTTGCCGCAAGACGGCCAGGAAGCCCCGCCCACGGCGCAGGTGGTCGGGGTCGTGAAGGATTTCCACCAACAATCGCTCTACAACCCCATCGAGCCGCTGGTGCTTTTTTACAACCGGGCGCTACCCGTCACCCACCTCAAAATAGCCGCTAAGGATGTGGACAAAACGATGGCGTTCATCAAGCAAAAATGGACGGAAACGTATCCCGACAAAATTTTCGAGTACAGTTTCCTGGATGAGGATTTCGAGTCGGCCTACCACGCCGATGTGCTGCGCGGGCAGATTTTCACGACTTTTTCAATTCTCACGATTCTGATTGCCTGCCTGGGTTTGTTCGGCCTGGCGACCTTCACCACCGAGCAGCGCGTGAAGGAAATCGGGGTGCGGAAGGTACTGGGCGCGTCGGTGTCGAGCGTGGTGGTGCTGCTGTCGCGGGATTTCACCAAACTCGTGCTGTTTTCGTTCCCGATTGCCATTCCCATCGCCTATTTCTCGATGGATAAATGGCTGCAAAGCTTTCCCTACAAAACCGACATCCACGCCTGGGTGTTCGTCGCCGCCTGTCTGCTGACGCTGCTGATTTGCTGGGCGACGGTAGTTTACCAAAGCGTGAAGGCGGCGATAGCGAATCCGGTGGAGAGTCTTAGGTCGGAGTAGGCGACGTATTCCTTTCGGTTAACGGTTAACGGTCAAAACGGGATGCCCCGTGGCGGTTAGACGGCGTTCTACGCCGATCTCTAGTCCGCGCTGTAAAACATAATCCGCGAACCATTGACCGTTGACCGTTGACCTTTAACCCTTTAACCAAATAGAATTATGCTTCGCAACTACCTCAAAATCGCCTTCCGCAATCTCGCCCGCAACAAGGGCTACTCCTTCATCAACATCGGCGGCCTGGCCGTGGGCATGGCCGTGGCGATGCTCATCGGGCTGTGGGTATGGGATGAAATGAGTTTCAACAAATCCTTTGCCCACTACGACCGCATCGCGCAGGTGATGATGTACCAAACATTCAGCGAACGGCGCGGGCCGCAGCAGGAACTACCGCTGGGGCTGGGTACCGAACTTCGCAGCACCTACGCCGATTTTGCGGAAGTAGTCACCACGACCGGAAACCAAACCCGCAGCATCGCCAACGGCGAAAAGAAGTTTTCTCAAACAGGTACTTACACCAACCCGCAGTTTACCAGCGTGTTTTCGCTGCCGATGCGGCACGGGATTCAGGACGGACTGCGCGAGGTGCACTCGATCATGCTGTCGGCTTCGGCAGCACAGGCTCTATTTGGCGAAGAAGACCCCATCGGCAAAATCGTGAAGGTGGACAATGCCAGCAACCTGACAGTCACGGGCGTGTATGAAGACTTTCCCGACAACTCAGCCTTCAAAGGTTTGGAATTCATAGCCCCGATGTCGCTCTTTCGGGCTGAAAACGAATGGGTGAAGGAAGCTGAAACGGTCTGGAATAATAATATGTGGCCAGTTTACGTGCTGCTTGACGAAAAGGCTGATTTGAACGCTGCGACCGCCAAAATCGAGAAAGTAGTACTCGACAAGCGTGGCCCTGAGGCCAAAGCCTTCGACCCGCAATTAGTACTCTCTCCGATGCGCGACTGGCATCTGCATTCGGTCATCGACGAGGCCCGCAGTGGTGGTGGCCGCATTCAGCTCGTTTGGCTGTTCGGCATTATCGGGGCGTTCGTCTTATTTCTGGCTTGCATCAATTTTATGAACCTCAGCACGGCGCGTTCCGAGAAACGGGCGCGGGAAGTCGGCATCCGTAAGGCCGTCGGTTCGCAGCGGGGGCAGTTGGCGACGCAATTCCTGAGCGAGTCGTTTCTGGTGGTTGGGATAGCCTTTGTTATCGCGCTGCTGCTGGTGGCTGTATCATTCTCGGGATTCAACGATTTGGCCGCCAAGCAAATGATTTTGCCCTGGCCTAATGCGGAGTTCTGGGCCATCTGCGGCTTGTTCGTGGCTGTAACCGCCCTGCTGGCGGGCAGCTATCCAGCTTTGTATTTATCTTCTTTTCAGCCTGTGAAGGTGTTGAAAGGAACCTTCCGCGTGGGTCGTTACGCCGCCGTCCCGCGCAAAGTATTGGTCGTATTACAGTTTACGGTGTCGGTGGCGCTCATCATCGGCACCATCGTCGTGTACCGACAAATTCAGTTTGCCAAAGATCGGCCGATTGGCTATGAGCGCTCGGGACTAATCTACCTTGGCATTGCGCCCGAACTACGCGGCAAATACAACGCCCTCCGCGACGATCTTCTCGCCACGGGCGCGGTCGAAAACATGGCTGAGTCTTTGAGTCCAATTACGGGTGTTTGGGCCAACAGCACCGACTTTGTGTGGGAAGGCAAAGACCCCGACTACAAGCCGCTCATTGGTCGGATGCCCGTCACGCACGACTTCGGCCAAACGGTGGGCTTTCAAATCAAAGAAGGCCGCGATTTTTCCCGTAATTTCAGCACCGACTCGTCGGCCATGATTCTCAACGAATCGGCGGTAAGGGTCATGGGCTTGAAAAATCCCGTCGGTATTTTCGTCACGCAGGGCGGCAGAACCTACCAGGTAGTTGGCGTCATCAAAGACATGGTCATGCAGTCGCCCTACGAACCCATCAACCCCACGGCGTTTATGATGCGGTACGACATCGCCATGAATATCACCATAAAACTCAATCCGGCCCTGAGTGCCTCCGAAGCCTTGCCGAAGGTAGCGTCCGTCTTCAAAGGATATAATCCTGACAGCCCTTTCGACTACAAATTTGTGGACGAGGAGTACGGGGCCAAGTTCGCCGCCGAGGAGCGCGTCGGCAACCTCGCTTCGCTCTTCACCGGACTTGCCATTCTAATCTCCTGCCTGGGTCTTTTCGGCCTGGCCTCCTACGTCGCCGAGCAGCGCACCAAGGAAATCGGCGTCCGCAAGGTACTCGGCGCGAGCGTGGCGAGTTTGTGGCGATTGCTTTCCAGAGACTTCGTGCTGCTGGTCGTCATCGCCCTGCTCATCGCCGCGCCCCTGGCGTGGTACTTCATGGATGGCTGGTTGGAGAAATACACCTACCGCACCGAGCTTTCGTGGTGGATTTTCGTGGCGGCGGGCGCGGGGGCGTTAGCCATCACGCTTTTGACGGTAAGCTTTCAGGCGGTGAAGGTGGCGTTGATGAATCCGGTGGAGTCCCTGCGGAGTGAGTAATCCTTCGGCACGAGTTAAATAATCGGCGCGTCATGCGTCGCTACCAACTGGAACCCCTGGCCCTGAACCAACGGTAACTGCCGACCATTCCCTTCATTTATTTCTGTTCGGAAACGGACAGTTCTGTCCGTTTCCGAACACTTTTATCGGCATTTTATTATTTAACTAATTGATAGTCAGTAAATATATATTTAGGTACGGCTTTTGGAACGATTCCATTGAGCGCACATTTTGGTTGGCGACTCTGTACTTTTATTCTTTCTTCCATCCTCCCTTTTCTCCTTCAAAATCATGCTCCGCTACAACCTCTTGATGATTTACCGGAATTTCAAAAGGCACAAAGGTACCTTCTTCATCAACCTGGTGGGTTTGTCCGCTGGATTGACGGGCGTACTGCTGATTTACCTTTGGGTCAACGACGAGCTCCACGTGGACAAGTTCCACCAGAACGACCGTCAACTCGTACAGGTACTTCCCAATTACCAGAACCCCGATGGTATCGAAACCGGAGACAGTACGCCGGGACTGTTGGCCGAAACCCTGGCCGAGGAAATGCCCGAGGTAAAGTACGCATCCGCCACCCGGCTGTTGCGGGAAGACCAAACCTTGACTGCCAACAATACCAACGTCAAAGCCGCCGGGCAATACGCCAGCCCGGACTACTTCAATGTGTTTTCTTACGATTTGGTATTGGGTTATAAGGACAAGGTACTTACGGATAAAAATTCGATTGTACTATCGGAAAAACTAGCGGTGAATTTGTTCGGCGGCACGGAAGATGTTGTGGGTAAGGTGGTACAGCTCGATCACAAAAAACCCTTCCAAATCGCTGGGGTATTCAAAGATGTGCCCGCCAATTCTTCCGTACAGTTCGACTACGTACTACCCTACGAAATTCTTAAGGAAGAAAACAACCTCACGGCGGATTGGAATTTTGCGTCTGCGGTCAACTACCTGGTTTTAAAGGAAGGTACGGACATAGATAAATTCAACGCCAAGATTGCGGGCTTTGTCAAAAGCAAAGCACCGAAGTCAACCGCCACGTTATTCGTGCAGCCCTATTCGGATCGCTACCTCTACGGCGACTACGAAAACGGTGTGCAGGCGGGTGGCCGGATCGAGTACGTCCGGCTCTTTTCGATCATCGCACTATTCATTCTCGTGATTGCCTGCATCAATTTTACGAACCTTAGTACGGCCAAGGCTTCGCGGCGATTGAAAGAAGTTGGGGTAAAAAAAGCCCTCGGGGCCAAGCGGCGAACGCTTGTCCAACATTTTCTGGGCGAATCGTTGCTCATGACGCTGATTTCACTGGTGGTGGCTATTCTGGTCGTTTGGCTGCTATTGCCCTCTTTCAACGATCTGACGGGCAAGCAACTTGCCCTGAACTTCGATGTCCGGCTGTGGCTTTCGGTGCTTGGTTTTACTTTGCTGGCCGGACTGTTGGCGGGTAGTTACCCGGCTTTCTACCTGACCGGATTCAATACGGCCCTGGTTATGAAGGGAAAAATCAACAGCTCGTTGGGGGAAATGCTGACGCGCAAGGGACTGGTCGTTTTCCAGTTTACGATGTCCATCATCCTCATCATTTCGGTGCTGGTGGTTTACAAGCAGATCGACTTTCTCCAATCGAAAAATTTGGGTTACGACCGGGAGAACATCATTCACCTGCCCATTGAAGGGAAAGTAGCGGAGAACCTGGACACCTTCCTCGACGAAGTCCAGAAACTACCCGGCGTAGTCGGCGCGTCGAGTACGGGTGAGAACATGGTCGGCGGCAACAACTCCTGGACTATCGATAAGTGGGAAGGAAAAGACCCCACCGACAAAACCTCCTTCGCGATGCGGCCCGTCAACTACGGGATGCTGGACTTGCTCAAAGTTGAACTGAAGGCAGGACGGGATTTTTCTGAAACCTACGGCACGGAGGAGGATAAAATCATTTTCAACCAGGCCGCCATTGACTACATGGGGCTGGAAGATCCCGTGGGCAAACAGGTTTTCATCGGGGATTTCGGCCTGGAAATCATCGGCGTGACCAAGGACTTTCACTTTGAGTCGCTGCACGAAAAAGTCGCCCCGCTGTTCTTCGTCCTTCGCCCCGGCTGGACGAAAATGGTGATAGTGAAAATCGCGCCGGGCCAGGAGAAACAGGTGCTGGCCGGGCTGGAAAATTTCTACAAAAACTTCAATCCCGGATTTCCGCTGGACTTTCAGTTTCTGGACGACGACTACCAGGCGCAGTACGTCTCGGAGCGGCGTGTCGCTACCCTGGCCCGGGATTTCGGCGGACTGGCCATTCTTATTTCCTGCCTGGGCTTGTTCGGTTTGGCTACGTTCAACGCCGAAAGGCGCACGAAGGAAATTGGCGTCCGTAAGGTACTTGGGGCGAGCGTGGCGAGCATCACAGCCCTGCTGTCAAAGGATTTCCTAGTACTTGTATTTATCGCCCTGCTTATCGCGGCTCCGGTTGCCTGGTACTTGCTGCATAACTGGCTGGCCGGGTTCGCCTTCCACATCGATATGCAGTGGTGGATGTTCGCGCTGGCGGGGTCGCTGTCGATAGCCATCGCGCTGCTAACGGTGAGTTTTCAGGCCGTGAAGGCGGCGGTAGCGAATCCGGTGGAGAGTCTGAGGTCGGAGTAGCGGGGCAGTGGTCAAAATTCCCTCTTTATCGTTATATTTGACTTTCCTAAAAAAATCCAACGGTATGATAGCTACCAAATCAGGCATAAAGCCTAAAAAGCCCCGGACTCCGGTGCCCGACTCTCTGGTTTACGAGATTATCGACGGCCAGCCTATTCATTATCAAGGCTACCGGGAAGTGATGGCAGGCACCAAAACCCTCTCCGACATCATGGGATCAAGTAAATTGCAGTCTTTTATCGTCACGTATCTAATCGTTCTCCTGGGTAAAGCCTTAGACGATTCTAAATACACTGTCCTGTCCAGCGAAGCGGGTATTCACCTCGATCGGAGAAACAACTTAGCGGGCGATGTTCTTATTTTTGATAGCAGCACTATGCCGATCGAGGACATTGACGAACACTACGCCGATGTACCCCCCAAAGTAGCCATCGAGGTGGACATCATTGCTGATGTTTCGGACATGGAGCCAAATACTTATTTTTATAAAAAAACCCAAAAGTTACTTGACTTCGGCGTCGAGAAGGTTATCTGGATCACCACCAGGACCAAGAAAGTAACCGTTGCTACGCCCAATGCCGACTGGCAGGTCAAGGACTGGAACAAAGATGTGGAAGTACTGGAAGGCATCATTCTCAATGTCGGCGGGTATCTGTCGCAAAAGGGTTCGGCCTTCGCCTAGTATCGCCGTAAGTCAATTCTACCAACTGTCCGATTTCGAAACGCAAGTGTTCGGAATCGGACAGTTTTGGTTTGTATGGATAAGTTAACTTGTTGATTTTCAGCAAAAGTTTATTTGGGTATGGCTTTTGGAGTAAGTTGAAGAGCTGATCTGTGTATTCTCTACTCTTTCAAATTATGTTCTCCAACTACCTCAAAATTGCCTGGCGCAACATCGCCCGCAACAAAGTATTCTCCTTCATCAACGTCACGGGCCTGAGCCTGGGCGTGGCGGCTTGTCTGCTGATTGCGCTCTACATTTTTCACGAAACCAGCTACGACAAGCAGGTGCCGAACGCGGAGCATATCTATCGGCTATACCTGTCGGCAGTGGTAGATGGGAAGCAGGAAACGGGGGTGCATCTCTCCGCCAATATGGCCCGTACTGTGGGAAGTGATTTTGGGGAGGTAGAAAGAACAGGACGCCTGATGGACAGCCCGTTGTTTCGCGGCGCGGGTAGCAACGAGATCAGGATCGAGGGCGAAACCATGCAGCATCACGAGGAAGGCTTCACCTACGCCGACCAGGCTATTCTGGATATGTTCCAGTTTCCGATGGTGGAGGGAAATCTCGAAACGGCCCTATCCGAATCCAACACCATTGTGCTGACCGAAAGCAAGGCCAGGAAATATTTTAAAGGCGAGAATGCGGTCGGCAAGTCGATTTACCTCAACGGCGACGACAAAACCCCGTTCCGTATTGGCGGGGTCATGCAGGATTTTCCCAGCAACTCTAACTTCGACTACGATTTTCTGCTCACCCTCTCGGGTGTGGAGTTTGGCGAGGGGGAACAGAACCGCTGGACTCAGAATAATTATCATACCTACGTCCAGCTCAAATCGGGCGTCGATGCAGTCGCGGCGGAAAAGAAAGTATCGGAAACGATTCTTTCCAAGTACGTGCTTCCGGCATTCAGGGAAGCGAACCCGGTCTTCGCGAAATCCATTGAGAATGATATTGCTTTACGTATGCAACCTCTTTCCGAGATTCATCTGTATTCCAGCGACATGGACGATGGTCACACGCGCGGCGACATTCGTTTTATCTGGCTCTTCGGTGCTGTGGCAATTTTCATTCTGCTGATTGCCTGCATCAACTTCATCAACCTTTCCACCGCCCAGTCGGCCAACCGTGCCAAGGAAGTGGGCTTGCGCAAGGTGGTCGGCTCGCAACGCGGCGCATTGATAGGGCAATTCCTGACCGAGTCCACGCTCATTGCGGGCATTGCCTTCATCCTGGGCATTGCTTTGGCGGCGGTACTTTTGCCCTTTTTCAATGTTTTGGCGGGCGAAGAGTTAAGTTTTCCGTGGCAGGTAGCCTGGTTTGTCCCGGCCATTTTAGGGTCAGCCCTGCTCGTGGGTTTGCTGGCGGGACTTTATCCGGCCTTTTACCTGTCGGGCTTCAATCCCATCGAGGTACTTAAAGGGAAAATCCGCAAGGGTACCCGCTCGGCGGGGCTACGGGGTAGCTTGGTGGTTTTTCAATTCACGGTTTCTATCGTCCTGATCGTCGGTACGCTGATTATCAACAAGCAAATGAACTTTATCCTGACCCAAAAAGTGGGTTTCGATCGGGAGCAGGTCATTCAGTTGTACGGCACCAATATGCTGGAAGGCCAGGTAGAAACCTTCAAATCTGAACTAAAAAATCTCCCAGGCGTAGCGAATGCCAGCGTCAGCGACTTCCTGCCCATCGAGGGGACCAAGCGCAACCAAAATACTTTCTACAACGAGGGCAGGGAGAAGATGGATGAGGGCATTTCCGCCCAAGCCTGGTCGGTGGACGAGGACTACCTTTCCACGTTAGGCATGAAGCTGTTGGAGGGCCGTAATTTCGCCAACGAACGTCGCGCCACCGACCAGAAAACTATCGTCATCAATCAAGCAATGGTAAAAAAAATGGGGCTGGAAAGTCCGGTAGGCAAGAATATCTCGCGTTTTGGCGAATCGTTCGAGATCATCGGTGTCGTGGAGGACTTTAACTTCCGCACCATGCAGGAAAAAATAGAACCACTCGCTTTGTTTTATTACAGTAGCCCCAACATCGTTTCTGTTAAAGCCAATACGAAGGATATGCCGCAACTCCTGAAAGCGATGGAAGCCAAATGGAAGGAGTTTGCGCCGAGTATGGCGTTCCGGTACTCGTTCATGGATCAGTCCTACGCTACGATGTACGAGAGCGTGCAGCGGGTCAGAAGTATCTTTACCAGCTTTGCCATTCTGGCTATTTTCGTGGCTTGTCTGGGATTGTACGCGCTTTCGGCCTTCCTGGTGGAGCAGCGCAGCAAGGAAATGAGCATCCGCAAGGTACTGGGCGCGTCGGTGCAGAACATATTTCAACTCCTCACCCGGCATTTCTTGGGTCTGATCGCCATTTCGCTGGTCGTAGCTATTCCGCTGGCGTACTACCTGATGAGTCAGTGGCTGGAAGACTACGCCTATCGCACCGAGCTGTCGTGGTGGGTTTTCGCCGCCGCCGGGCTGCTGGCGATTTTTATTACGCTGCTTACCATTAGTTATCATGCCGTGAAGTCGGCGTTGGTGAATCCGGTGGAGTCGCTGCGGAGTGAGTAGCCCAACGCCGTCAGCGTCACGCGACGTAATCGATAATGAACCATTCGTGGTACAGCGTCGCCACGTAAAATGGGTTTCCGGCGAAGCGGTCGCAAATAGCCACGTAACCGGAGGAGAACTTGTCGTCGTAGTACGTAGTGTTTTTCAGGTAAACGACCAGTTTCTGCTGGTCTTCGCTCAGGAAATGGTGCAGGATGGTAAGGTTGGGGTGTTGTCCTCGACCAATGGGAAACAGCGCGTAAAAATCCCCGACCGGGAAAAACTCAGCCGTTTCGGCCACGGGATCGTGATCTGGAAACAAAGCAGCCAAAGGGTCGTCCGTTTCCTCCTCTTCGGCGGGGAGAAGCCAATCCCAATCGAAGGGCCCCTCATGCTTTTCCACAATCCGGTCGAAGCGACTGTTTCTGATTTGTTCCAGTACTTCGTTTGATAAATCGTCAATGCTCATAAACAGGGGCTATTTTCATCTGTAAACCTCACTAACCTCTACCGTAAGGCCACTAGCCGTATCATGAATCGTCCCTTCGGTAAAAGGTTGGGGAGGCTGGTCAGGGTGAAGCAGCCAAATTAGTTTTTGGGTTGAAAAAATAACCCAGGCCGATTTGACGCCATTTGGAAAGTAATACCGCCGGATCGCTGCGGCAAGGCTTTCGGCGGTTTCAGTGGGCATGATGATTTCAAAGGCAGAAATCGGTGGTTCGACCCGGATCAAGTCGTTGAGCCAATCTATTTTGCGTGGGGGAAAAATTCCCAGGTCACAGGTAAAATCCTGCTCGGGGAAAGTCACGTCGATACTGGGCAGGATGTCGTACTGGTCATCGTAATTTTCTGCCAGATGGAACATCAGGTTAGTCATGATGGCCCCGGCGTTCAAGGTCCGGCCCGGCTCGATGCCAGTGGTAGCTACGTCTTTGGGAATAGGTCGCATTTTCAAAAGTGTTTTTGCCAAATATAGTCAATGGCGGTCGGCTTTCGGCTATCGGCTTTCCACGAAAAGCATATTAAAACGAGCATCGTCTGGCTGTCTAAAACTGTCCGATTTTGAAGCGAAGTGTCCGAAATCGGACAGTTATATTTTGGATAAATACTGATTTACAAGTAGTTGACTTTTGGGCATAACTTTTTCCCTCTTCCTTTCAAACTAAACCCGAAACCGCCATGCTTCGCAACTACCTCAAAATCGCCTTCCGCAACCTCGCCCGCAACAAGGGCTATTCCTTCATCAACATCGGCGGCCTGGCCGTGGGCATGGCTGTGGCGATAATTATTGGCTTGTTCATAAACGACTGGCTTACTTTCGACCACTACCACAAAAACCACGACCGCATCGCGCAGGTATGGCAGCATCAAACCTTCAACGACGAAATCAAGACGGGCCGCGCCATTCCCCGGCCGCTGGAAATGACCCTGCGCAATGGCTACGCCGAAGATTTCAAGCACATCGTGATGAGTAGCTGGACGACGCGGAGCATTCTGATGCATGGTGATAAAAGTTTGGCGAAAGAGGGCAATTTTATGCAGCCAGCCGCGCCCGAAATGCTGGGTTTGGAAATGCTGGCGGGGTCGCGAGACGGCCTCAAAGAAACCAACTCCATCCTGCTGGCGGCATCTACGGCCAAGGCACTATTCGGAGACGAAGAAGCATTGGGCAAAATCGTAAAGCTGGAAAATAAGGATAATTTGAGGGTGGCAGGCGTTTATGCCGACATCCCGGCAAACGATTCGTTTTCCGAACTTACTTACGTCGCCCCTTGGGATTACTATGCGGCGAGTCAGGCCTGGATTCGGAATGCGGCCGATCAGTGGGGCGACAATTCCTTCCAGATGTTTGTTCAGATAGCGGATAATAGCACGATGGCGCAGGTGTCGGCCAAGATCAAGGATGTCAAGTTGAAAGAAGTGGAGGGTGATATGGCAACCAATAAACCAGAGTTGTTTTTACACGCCATGAACGACTGGCACCTTCGGCCCAGATTCCGAAACGGCGTGAATGTGGGCGGGCGGATCGAGTACGTATGGTTGGTCGGAATCATCGGTGCCTTCGTGCTGCTGCTGGCCTGCATCAATTTCATGAACCTGAGTACCGCCCGTTCGGAAAAGCGGGCGAAGGAGGTGGGAATTCGCAAATCGGTGGGTTCCGTGCGGGGGCAATTGGTCAGCCAATTTCTGAGCGAATCGTTTATGGTCGTCGGGTTGGCGTTTATCGTAGCGTTGGTGTTGGCCGTGCTTGCGCTCCCCTCGTTCAACGTCCTGGCTGATGCGAAAATAGAATTCCCCTGGGCCAATGGGTACTTTTGGGGTGCTTCACTGGTTTTTGTGTCGATTACGGCCCTGGTCGCGGGCAGCTATCCGGCTTTTTACCTTTCATCGTTCCAGCCCGTGAAAGTATTGAAAGGTACGATCAGAGTGGGGCGTTACGCCGCGCTGCCGCGCAAAGTGCTGGTCGTGCTGCAATTCACGATTTCGGTAACGCTTATTATCGGTACGGTCGTCGTTTACCAGCAAATTCAATACTCCAAAAATCGCCCCATCGGGTATGAACGGGAGGGATTGATCCAGATTCCCCTGACCGACACTGATTTTGACGGAAAGTTCGACTTCCTCCGCGCGGAGTTCCTCAACTCGGGGGCGGTCGAGGAAATGTCTTCCGCCAGTAGCGCCACTACTTCGGTTTCCAGCAACCGCTCGGGTTTCTCTTGGGAAGGAATGTCGGATAATTTTCAAGACGACTTTGCCTGGACGGTGGTGTCACCCGAGTACGTCAAATCGTTGGGTCTGAAAATCATCGCGGGGCGTGACTTTTCCCGGGGATTTGCTTCCGATTCCAACGCCGTTATTCTGAACAAAGCCGCTGTGAAATATATGGGGCTGGAAGACCCGGTTGGCACGCTCATTCGCAATGGTGGCAATCCGCCGCTTACCGTGATCGGCGTGATCGACGATATGGTTATGCAGTCGCCCTACGAACCCGTGAAGCAATCTATGTACGTGTTCGACAAACACGGTAATGCGAATGACTATTACAACTTGCGGCTAAACCCCAACCAAAGTACCAGCAAAAGCATCGCCACCATTGAAGGAGTTTTTAAGGAAAACTTCCCCAACCTCCCCTTCGAGTACCAGTTTGTGGACGATGAATATGCCGCCAAGTTCACCATCGAAGAGAGCATCGGTACGCTAGCGGGCGTCTTCACCGTACTGGCCATCGTCATTAGCTGCCTTGGCCTGTTCGGCCTGGCCTCCTACGTCGCCGAGCAGCGTACCAAGGAAATCGGCGTCCGCAAAGTACTTGGGGCGAGCGTAGGTAGTCTGTGGCGGCTGCTGTCCAAAGATTTCGTGCTTCTGGTCGTCATCGCCTTATTGATTGCCGCGCCGCTGGCGTGGTACTTCATGGAGGGTTGGTTGCAAAAGTATACCTACCGCACCGAGTTGTCGTGGTGGATATTCGTGGCGGCGGGCGCGGGGGCGCTGGCGATTACGCTGCTGACGGTGAGTTTTCAGGCCGTGAAGGCGGCGTTGATGAATCCGGTGAAGTCGCTGAGGAGCGAGTAGCCGTCTTCGACTGGTGCGCCAGCCCGGTGGTGCGCCAGCCCGGTGGTGCGCCAGCCCGGTGGTGCGCCAGCCCGGTGGTGCGCCAGCCCGGTGGTGCGCTCAGACTGACAGTGGATGGAGCCTGTCAGTCTGAGCGTAGCCTGTCAGTCTGAGCGTAGCCTGTCAGTCTGAGCGTAGCCTGTCAGTCTGAGCGGAGCTTGTCAGTCTGAGCGGAGTCGAAGACCGTCCTCAATCACCGCCCGAAACTCCTTTTCGGGCATCAGCCCCATGCCGCGCCACAGCAACTTTCCATTTTTGTACAAAAGAAAAACTGGAATTTCGTCCACTTTCAAACGCTGCGCCAGCGCCTTATTTTTGTCGTAGTCGATGGTTTCGATGATTGCCCGACCCTTGTACTCTTCGGTGAGCTTGTGAATGGTCGGCAGCATTTGCTGGCAGGGTGCGCACCATTTGGCGAAGAAATCGATCAGCACGGGTTGATCGGAGGCAATGAGCTTTTGGAATTCCTCCTCACTCATGCCCGTTGGCGCGGCGGCGGCATTCTCGTCTTTCTCGAAGGGCATCTTGGCCGACGACCATTTCAAGAAACCGCCCTGCATTTCGTAAACCTCCTTAAAACCATTCTCTACCATTAACTTAGCGGCTTTTGCGCTGCGTCCGCCCGATAAACAATAGACGAAAACGGGTTTGTCCTTGTCCAGCGTGGCTAGTTTTTGGACAAATACGGGATCTTTCACATCCAAATTTTGTGAATTGCTTAGGTGCCCCTGTGCGTATTCATCTGAGGTGCGCACGTCCAGCAATTGACCCTGCGGCGTAGCGGTTAGTTTTTGGTTAAATGCCTCTACGGCCAAGGGAATTTGGGCAGATGCGGTTTGGCAAAGTAAAGCCAGTATTATTAATAGAAGGCATTTATGTCGTTTCATGTCGGTTCCCGAATATTTGCGTTAATTTTGTTTTCGATAAAACTAACTATTTACCCTAATAAAACCCAATACTGTCCATGAGTACCATTCAGTCCGTACACGCCAGACAAATTCTGGATTCCCGAGGCAACCCCACCGTAGAAGTCGATATCCGCACCGAAAACGGCTATCTGGGCCGCGCGGCCGTTCCTTCGGGCGCTTCCACGGGCAAGCACGAAGCCGTGGAATTGCGCGACGAAGACGATAAAGTGTACGTTGGCAAGGGCGTCTTGAAAGCTGTCGAGAACGTCAACGACCTCATTTACCCTGAGTTGATCGGCATTTCGGTGTACGAGCAAAACCTGATCGACAAGATCATGCTCGAACTCGACGGAACCGATAACAAAGGCAAACTAGGCGCCAACGCCATCCTGGGCGTTTCATTGGCCGTAGCTAAGGCCGCCGCGCAGGAAGCCGGTCTGCCGCTCTACCGCTACATCGGCGGTACCAACGCCAACACGCTGCCCGTACCGATGATGAACATCCTCAACGGCGGCAGCCACGCCGATAATTCCATCGACTTTCAGGAATTCATGGTGATGCCCGCTAAGGCCGATACTTTCTCCGACGCCCTGCGCATGGGCGTGGAGGTGTTCCATACCTTGAAAAAAGTGCTGAAAAGCAAGGGCTATTCCACCAACGTCGGCGACGAAGGCGGCTTTGCTCCCAACATCAAGTCCAACGAGGAGGCCATCGAAATCGTGATTCAGGCCATCGAGAAGGCGGGCTACAAACCGGGCGAGGAAATTTTCATCGCGATGGACGCGGCGGCTTCCGAATTTTACGAAAACGGGAAATACCACTTCAAGAAGTCGGACGGTCGCAAACTGTCGTCGCAGGAAATGGCTGATTATTGGACGGATTGGGTGAATAAATATCCGATCATTTCCATCGAGGACGGCATGGACGAGGACGATTGGGACGGCTGGAAAGCCAGCACCGAGGCCATCGGCGACAAGTGCCAGCTCGTGGGCGACGACCTGTTCGTGACCAACGTCAACCGCTTGCAGCAAGGCATCGACCAAAAGATCGGCAACGCGATTCTGATCAAGGTCAACCAAATCGGCTCGCTCACCGAGACGATCGACACGGTGAACCTGGCCAAGCGCAACAGCTACAAGAACATCATGTCGCACCGCTCGGGCGAGACTGAGGACTCCACCATCGCCGACCTGGCCGTGGCCCTCAACACCGGACAAATCAAAACCGGCTCCGCCTCCCGCTCCGACCGCATGGCGAAGTACAATCAACTCCTGCGCATCGAGGAAGAACTAGGCGAAACCGCCTATTTCCCCGGCTTGAAGTTTTGAAGAAAAAAGTAAAAAACCGGGGCGAAAGCTCCGGTTTTTTTTCATGAAATAGCTGACCTTTTCTTCCCAGAAAGAAATTCTCAACTGTCAACTGTCAACTGTCAACTGTCAACTAAATTATGCCAACCTGGCTCATCCGCATCCTGGCGCACCTTCGCAAGTTCTACACCGGGACACTGGTCTTTTGGCTGGTGTGGGTCGTTTTTATCGATGACAACAACCTATTTACTCTACTGGAAAACCGCCAGAGGATGAAGGAGTTGGAACGTGATCTGAACTACTACAAGGAGCAAGTGAAGCTGGTGAAGAAAGAACGACGAGAGGTATTCGGAAACGAAGCCATGCTCGAGAAGTGGGCGCGGGAGAAGTACCTGATGCGCAAACCCACCGAGGACGTGTACGTGATCGTGGACGAAAACGGAAAGTCCATTGAAGAAGAGGAGTAGAATAGTATAAGATGTTGATTTTCAGAAAACTCTAAACTCTAAACTCTAAACCCTCCATTGATCAAAATACTGTTCGTTTGTCTGGGAAATATCTGCCGCTCGCCCATTGCGGAAGGGGTATTTCGGGATTTGGTGGAAAAAGCCGATCTGTTGGAGAAAATCCAGTGCGATTCGGCAGGAACGGCCTCCTACCACATCGGCAGCTTGCCCGATCGGCGGATGCGGCAAATCGCGCAGGAACATGGCATCAAGCTCGACCACAAAGCCCGCAAACTAGCGGGCGATGATTTCTACGATTTCGACTACATCGTAGCGATGGACGAAGCCAATTTTCAGGACATTCGCAACCAAAGCTACCGCAGCAGTGGCTTCTATTTTCCCGACGACAAGCTGTTCCTCCTCCGCGAATTCGACCCCGAACTGGAAAACGCCGAAGATACCGACCAACTCAGCGTTCCCGACCCCTATTATGAAGACATTGCTGTTTTCGACGAAGTGTACCGCATTGTCGAGCGCTGTGGTGTCAATTTTTTGAAATATTTAAATGAGAAAAATAGGTTGAAGTTGAAAGTCGGTAAAGAACCTAACAACCTAATACCTAATAACCCAAATGAATAAGAAAGTCATACTCATCATCATGGATGGCTGGGGCATTGCCCAAAGCAATGAGCAGGATCGCTCCGCTATCCTCGCCGCCGATACCCCCTATATCGACAGCCTTTTCGGAAAGTATCCACACAGTAGTTTGGCAGCCAGCGGCCTGGCCGTAGGATTGCCCGACGGACAAATGGGGAACTCCGAAGTGGGCCACACCAATTTGGGGGCGGGCCGCGTGGTGTACCAGGACTTGGTGAAAATAAACCTGGCCGTAGAAGACGGTTCGTTAGCCAAAGAACCTGTGCTGGCTGATGCGCTGGACTACGCCAGGACTTCTGGCAAGAAAGTGCACTTCATTGGCCTCGTGTCCGATGGGGGCGTGCACTCGCACATCGACCACCTCAAAGGCTTGTGCAGCATCGCCCACGACAAAGGCTTGACGGATGTTTTCGTCCACGCCTTCACCGATGGCCGCGACTGCGACCCCAAAAGCGGCGCGGGTTTCCTGCTGGATTTGCAAAATCACATGGCCGCTACGACCGGGAAAATTGCTAGCGTAACGGGCCGCTATTACGCTATGGATCGCGACAAGCGATGGGAGCGCGTGAAACTGGCCTACGATGCCATGGTGCGCGGCGAGGGTACCAAGATTCCCGAAGGTGGCTTGCTGGCAGCGATTCAGGTATCTTACCAGCAGGATGTGACCGACGAATTCATCAAGCCGATTGTAGCCACCCAGGCCGACGGTAGCCCCGTGGCGGTGATCGAGGAGGACGATGTGGTACTCTGCTTTAACTTCCGCACCGACCGGGGCCGCGAAATCACCGAAGTACTGACGCAGCAGGATTTTCCCGAGTACGACATGCACAAGCTCAATTTGCGCTACGTCACGATGACCAACTACGATGAGACGTATAAGGGTACGGGCGTGATTTACGAGAAGGATAACCTCGACAATACCCTAGGCGAAATCCTGGAGAAAGCGGGCAAGCAGCAAATCCGCATCGCCGAAACGGAGAAATACCCGCACGTAACATTCTTTTTCTCGGGCGGTCGCGAGAAGGAATTCGTGGGCGAAAGCCGCATGATTTGTCCGTCGCCCAAGGTCGCTACTTACGACCTGCAACCTGAGATGTCGGCCTTCGATATTCGCGATGCCATCGTTCCGGCGCTGGAAAAGGAGGAGGTGGACTTTGTCTGCCTGAACTTCGCCAACACCGACATGGTGGGCCACACGGGCGTTTTTTCTGCCGCCGTAAAAGCCGCCGAAACCGTAGATAACTGTGTTCACGCGGTAGTTTCGACGGGCTTGGAACACGGGTATTCGTCCATTATCATCGCCGATCACGGCAATTCTGACTACATGATCAACGATGACGGCACACCAAACACGCAGCATTCTTTAAATCTGGTGCCGTGTATTTTGGTAGATACCGATTACAACAAGCCTATCAAGGACGGCAAGTTGGCCGACATTGCGCCCACTGTTCTGGAACTGATGGGCATTCCCAAACCACAAGAAATGTCGGGCGAAAGTCTGTTGTAAACTATCCCTCATTTTAGGGTGTTAGCCTAGTCGGAGCGTCGAATGGACGCTCCGACTTTTTTGTAAAAACTTATCTCTACGTGTCAATCACAACCTTCAAGAAAACGAGTCCGGGCAGAAGCCGAAGTATTTTATTGGCCGGTTTGCTATTGCTAATGGCCACGATTTCCTGCCAAACTACCGCCGAAACCAGTACCGAACCCAACGCCTACTACGACGTGAAGGGTTTTGTGCAAAATCAGATTGAACTTCTTAGCCAAAATCAGCCGACGATCGAGAAAACGATGGTGGTGGGGCAAGACCGGGAGCAGCGCAGTACCAGGGAAGTGGATTGGAGCAAAGAACTCGAGCTGTTCCTGCAAGCCGACATCAATAAGCCCGCCTTCCGGCTGAGCTACGCCACCACCCGGCCCGACTCACTGACGTACGAGTACCGGCTACAAACGGAGGAAGATTTGCCCGTGCAGTTTTTGAGGGTAAAGCTGGATGAAAATAGTGGAAAGCCTGCTTTGATCGAGGCTAAAATCAGCTCGGAAAACAAGCTGTACGAGTCCGAGAAAAACCTGGTGATGCGCTGTGAAGAGAAGGAGGGAGTTTGGCGGATTTCCTCTTACCAAATCAAGGGCTTCCAGGAACTCGTCATCAGCGACCGCAAGCCGTTCGACGTGCGGGTGACGGTACCCTAAAAAAGCAAAGCCCGGCTCATCGCTGAGCCGGGCTTTTTAACGTCGAAAACGGGTCGTTTTTACTCCGCGTTCTTGATATTCTGCACTTCCGTGCGGATATCCTGGGCGATGGTCTTCAATTCCTGCATTCCTTTGCGAACGCGGGTGCCAGCGGCCTGGTTTTTCTTGTCGTAGAACTTGTCGAAGTCTCCTTCGAGCGACATAATCAGGTTCTTTACTTCTTCAAATCTTTCCATTGTGATAGCTTTTGTTTTAGTTGAAAAAATGCGTCAAATACGCTTGTTTAGGCGTGTTTAGGTTGAAGTTTAACAATTATTACCGCAATCGCAACTTAATTTAGCAAAAATAACCACTCGAAAAATCCTAATTAGGTTGATTTTACGGGTTAAGAGTCTGGGAAACAGATCTTTAACATAAAGATTATTATTTATCGAACGGGCAAAAAAAACAAGCACACTTTCTGAAAAATGCGCCTGTTTCGTCTGAGGGCCTATTTTCAGGCTTCAGCAATTTCCTGCACTTCGTCTTGCTGGTACACCCGATTTTTGAGTTTTTCGGCCAAGGTCGTAAATGCTTCCAACGTGTACTCCACGTCTTCGAGCGTGTGGGCGGCTGTGGGAATGATCCGTAGCATGATTTGACCCTTCGGCACCACCGGATAGACGACAATCGAGCAAAAAACCCCCATATTTTCGCGCAGGTCGCGCACCATGCGCGTCACTTCGGGAATGCCGCCCTCGCTGTGCAGGAAAACGGGCGTTACCTGCGACTCAGTCTCACCAATATCGAAGCCTCTTTTCCGTAATCCGCTTTGCATGGCATCCACAATTTTCCAAAGATTTTCGCGCAGTTCCGGGTGGTTTTTCAGCATCTGTAAACGGAAGCGGCAACCCTCCACATATGGCATCGGCAGCGCCTTGGCGTAGGTCTGCGAACGCATGTTGTATTTCAGATACATGATAATGTCGGGATCGTTGGACGCCACGAAGCCGCCAATGGCCGCCATCGACTTGGCAAAAGTGGCAAAATAGAGGTCGATCCCGTCCTGCACGCCCGTCGCTTCGCCCGCGCCTGCACCCGTTGCTCCCATGGTGCCGAAGCCGTGGGCGTCGTCCACAAACAAGCGGAATTTGTATTTTTTCTTGAGTTCGACAATCGCTTTCAGATCGCCCACTTTGCCCGACATCCCGAAGACGCCCTCGCTGATTACCAGCACGCCGCCGCCCTTGGCCGTGGCGTGGCGCGTGGCGCGCTTGAGGTTTTTTTCCAGGCTCTCCATATCGTTGTGGTTGAACTTGTAGTACTGCCCCATTTTGGCTTTGTGCAACCGCACCCCGTCGATGATGCAGGCGTGCGATTCGGCGTCGTACACGATTACGTCGCGATGATCGCACACGCTCTCGACGATCGACACCACACCCTGGTAGCCGTAGTTGAGCAGGAAAGCGTCCTTTTTACCCACAAACTCAGCCAGTTCTTTCTCGAAATCTTCGTGCATCTGCGAATTACCCGACATCATGCGTGCTCCCATCGGGTAAGCCAGGCCCCAGCGCTCGGTGGCGTCGGTGTCGGCCTGCCGCACGGCCGGATGGTTCGCCAGGCCCAGGTAGTTGTTCAGACTCCAGTTCAGGACTTCCCGCCCCATGAACCGCATCCGGGGGCCAAGGTCGCCTTCCAGCATCGGAAAAGAAAAATAGTGATGGCTGTTCAGCATCTTGGCGGGAGTACCGATCGGTCCCCAGTTGTCACGCAGTTTCTCAAAAATATCCACTCAGAACGGGTTTATACGGGTTATTGAATGATTTCAGTATCGAATAAATGCAAAAATAGAAAAATATTGATAAAAGAAATACCCCGCTTGCGGTCAGATTGTTATAAGTTGGGAAAATTAATTTGGAATCAGTGAATGTTGGAATGTCGGAATATTTTTTCAAAAAAAATACGTCATATCCTGGGTACAAAGAGTATTGGGTGTAAATTCCGACATTCCCAATTAAACTAGACATGCCCCAAATAAAGAAAATCCTCATTGCCAACCGTGGCGAAATCGCCTTGCGCGTCATGCGTACTGCCCGCGAGATGGGCATCGGCACCGTAGCCGTTTACAGCGAAGCCGACCGCGAAGCCCTGCACGTGCGCTACGCCGACGAGGCCGTTTGCATTGGCCCGCCGCCTTCGTCGGAGTCGTATTTGCGCGGCGACAAAATCATTGAAGTAGCTCAGCGTCTGGGCGCGGACGCCATCCATCCCGGCTACGGCTTTTTATCCGAAAATGCCGCTTTTGCCAAGGCGGTAGGGGAGGCCGGGCTTATTTTTATCGGCCCCTCGCCCGAGGCCATCGAGACGATGGGCAGCAAATTAGCGGCCAAGCGGGCGGCGGGCGAACGCAACATCCCGATGGTGCCCGGTACCGATGGAGCCATCACCGACCGGGACGAAGCCAAACGCGTTTCTGAGGAGATTGGCTACCCGATCCTGATCAAAGCCAGCGCGGGCGGCGGTGGCAAAGGAATGCGGGTAGTGGAGCGAGCCGAAGAGTTCGACGAGCAAATGGATCGTGCCGTGAGCGAAGCCGTGTCGTCCTTTGGCGACGGGTCCGTTTTTATAGAAAAATACATTACCTCGCCCCGCCATATCGAAATCCAGCTCCTGGGCGACCAACACGGCAATATCATTCACCTGTTCGAGCGCGAATGCTCGGTGCAGCGCCGACATCAGAAAGTCGTGGAAGAAGCGCCCTCGTCGGTACTGACGCCCGAAATCAGGGAGGCAATGGGCCAATGCGCGGTGGAAGTGGGTCATGCCTGCGGCTACTACGGCGCGGGAACGGTGGAATTTATCGTGGACGATAAGCTCGATTTTTATTTCCTGGAAATGAATACCCGTTTGCAGGTCGAGCATCCGGTGACGGAGCAAATCACGGGCGTGGATCTGGTAAGGCAGATGATCTACATCGCCGAAGGAAGGCCGTTGGCGATCAAGCAGGAAGACCTGACGATTCGTGGCCACGCGATGGAAGTGCGCGTGTACGCCGAGGATCCGGCGACCAACTTTCTGCCCGATGTGGGGACGCTGCAAACCTACGTTCGCCCGCAGGGCAACGGCGTGCGACTGGACGATGGCTTCGAACAGGGCATGGCCATCCCGATTCACTACGATCCGATGATCGCCAAGCTGATCACTTACGGACAGGACCGGGAGGAGGCCATCGTCAAAATGATCCGCGCCATCGACGAGTACCAAATCACCGGCGTGCAAACCACGCTGCCCTTTGGAAAGTTTGTCATGGAGCACGAGGCTTTCCGGTCGGGAGATTTCGATACGCACTTTGTTAGTAAGTACTTTACTCCCAATGCGCTGGCCCACACGCCCGATGGAACCATTGAGCAGCTAGCCGCTCTGATTACCGCCCGACTTTCCGAGAAATCCAACCAGCCCAAAGTTCTTGAACTAAACCCGACTTTGGAAAAAAGCCAGTGGAAAACGCGGCGCAGATAAGTATTTTTTGCGGAAAAGTTCTTACTTTTGCGGTCTTATTTTCAATACAATGTGCATAATCGCGTTGTTTCAAGCTTAAATCTACTGCCTTGGCCACTACGTACCGCCGTCATAAAGCAATGAAGTTATCCGAGTTCAAGTTCGATCTGCCTCAGAACCTGATCGCCTTGCACCCCGCCGAACGCGGCGAGGCGCGGCTGATGGTGGTGGACCGCGAGAGCGGAGAATTTGAACACAAATCCTTTGGCGACATCGTCAACTATTTCGACGACGGCGACGTCATGGTCATCAACGACACCAAGGTTTTTCCGGCTCGACTTTTTGGGCAAAAAGAGAAGACCGGGGCCAAAATCGAGGTTTTCCTGCTGCGCGAACTCAATCGCGAAATGCGCCTGTGGGATGTGTTGGTAGATCCTGCCCGTAAGATCCGGGTCGGTAACAAGCTGTACTTTGGCGATAATGACCTGGTGGCCGAGGTGATCGACAACACCACCTCGCGCGGCCGCACGATCCGTTTCTTGTCCGACAGCACCCACGAGGAATTCATGAAGCTCGTGGATCAATTGGGCGAAACGCCGCTGCCGCCCGAAATTATCTCGCGCCGCAAAGTCGAGAACGCCGACCGCGACCGCTTCCAGACGATTTTTGCCGAACACACCGGAGCCGTAGCCGCCCCCACCGCGGGAACGCACTTTACCAAAGCCATCATGAAGCGCCTCGAAATCAAGGGCGTGGAGTTTGCGCCCGTGACGCTGCACGTGGGTTTAGGTACTTTTCGCAGCGTGGACGTGGAGGATCTGACGAAGCACAAGACCGATTCGGAGAAGTACCTGATCAGCGACTCGAGCGCGGACAAGGTGAACGAGGCCCTGGATACGGGTAAGAAAATCTGCGCCGTGGGCACCACTTCTTTGAAAGCTATTGAATCGTCGGTCTCGGCGAGCGGCCACCTGAAGGGCGTAGACGGCTGGACCGACCGCTTCGTATTTCCGCCCTACGAATTCAAGCTGGCCAACACCATGATTACCAACTTCCACTTGCCGGAGTCGATCCTGCTCATGTCGGCGCGGGCCTTCGGCGGCAACGACCTCATCAAGGAAGCCTACAAAGTAGCGATGAAGGAAAAATACAAATTCTTCACCTACGGCGACGCGATGTTGATTTTGTAAGTGGATGGTTGACGGTGGACAGTGAACGACGTAGATACTGCGAATTAATATTTTTCATCCCAAAAGCGCTGTCAACTGTCAACCATCCACCGTCAACTGAACAAATTTGCCCTCATCGTCGCAGGAGGCAGCGGGAGTCGCATGAAGAGCGACCTGCCCAAGCAGTTTCTGCCCGTGGGCGGACGTCCCGTATTGATGCGGACGCTGGACGCTTTCAGGAATCATTCCCAAGATATTCAGATAAAGTTAGTTCTACCCGAAAGTCAATTCGACTTTTGGGCAGAATTATGTGATACCTGTTCGTTCAAGATCGATTACCAGCTGATAGCCGGAGGCGAAACCCGCTTTCACTCGGTGAAAAACGGCTTGGACAGGATTGAAGCCGACGAAGGATTGGTGGCCGTTCACGATGGCGTCCGGCCTTTTGTTTCTCCCCAAATTATTGAAAACTCCTTCGAGAAAGCCGCCGAGTCAGGCACGGCCGTGACCTGTGTGGACTTAAAGGATTCGGCGCGGCTGGTTAGGGCCGATGGTACCAACGAAGCCGTTAACCGTAGCGATTATCGCCTCGTGCAAACTCCACAGACCTTTCGGCTTGATTGGATGCGCCGGGCTTTCGACACCGAGGTTCAACCTCACTTCACTGATTGCGCCAGCGTGCTGGAAGCAGCGGGCTATCCCATTCACCTCATCGAGGGTGCCTACGAAAACATCAAGATCACCACGCCGGAGGATTTGCTGTGGGCCGAGGCTTTTTTAGGGTAGTTATCGATTGGTAAATAGGCTCATAAATTCATCTGGACTCGATTAGCCCCGGAAGGGCTGGCAAATGTGACTTTGTGAATCTATTCACCTATCAATGTGAGTGCCTTTCTGGCCTTGAAATCAACTCAACCTTACCCCGAACAAATCCCGCGACCGCACGTAAATCCACGATACCACGCCGAGCGTGAATACGCCGCCAATCAGCACCGAGGGTACCGTGCCGAGCAGCTTTGCCCCCACGCCCGACTCGAAGGCACCCAGCTCGTTGGAAGAACTGACGAAAATTCCGTTGACCGCCGCCACGCGGCCCCGCATCTCGTCGGGCGGGTAAATTTGCAGGATCGTCTGCCGGATGATGACGCTCACGCTGTCGCAGGAGCCCGTCATGAACAGGGCGAAACAAGAGAGCACAAACGACTCGGAAAGCGCAAAAATAATGGTGAACAATCCGAATCCCGCCACGGCCAGCAGCATATTGCGCCAGGCGGTGTGCGTGGGTGGGTAATACGCCATAAAAAACATGGTCAGCAACGCCCCCACCGCCGGAGCGGCCCGCAACGCCCCCAGTCCCATTGGGCCCACGCGCAAAATATCCTCGGCAAAAACGGGCAGGATGGCCACCACGCCACCGAACAGCACCGAAAACAAATCCAGCGAAATGGCGTACAGGACGATTCTTGTCTTGAAAACAAAGACCATCCCTTCTTTCAGATTTTGCCAAATCGTACCGGGATTCGTCGCCAGCGGGACAGACTTTTTGCCAATCATAGAAATCAAAAACAGACAACCCACGAAGCAGCCGATCACGACCAACAGCGTGTTCGTCAAGCCGATCAATACGTAGAGGAATCCCGCAATGCCCGGCCCTGCCACCGAACCCGCCTGCCAAAACGAACTGCTCCAGGTGGAAGAATTGTGGTAAATGGCGCGCGGAACCAGAAAAGGTTTGAGCGAAGAAGAGGACGGCGAGTAAAAGCCCTTGGCCGCGCCAATCAGAAAGAAAACGGAGTAAATCAGGATTAGCCGCCCCTGCAAAGTGTAATGATCGAAAAATCCGGGCTGGAAAATCAGGTATAAAATGATGGAGGCTACGATGATGACACTCAGGCTGATACGCAGTATGTTGCGCTTATCGAAGCGGTCGGCGACGTACCCGCCGAAGAGTGACACCATCACAAACGGCACCACCTCGGCCAGGCCGATCAGCCCCAGCGAGAGCGGATCGTGCGTGAGTTTGTAGAGTTCGTAACCCACAATGACTTCCTGCATCAGAAACCCGACCGTGAACAGAAAGCTGTTGGCGATAAAAAACCGGAATTCGGGGTAGCGTAAGGCGGCGTAGGGATCGTTGGGAGGCGGCTGAGTCAAGGAGTCGGCGGGGAGAGGGATGCTTTGCGTTCGGGTGAAAACTACTTCTGGTAGTCAGCCCGCAAAGGTAGAGTCCGCGAATCGAAATCTCTCCAAAACTTTCCCCGGCCAGCCAGGTAATGTTCAGAATTTTACGGGAAAGCCGTAGGCGACACTCAGTCCGACGATGTTGGTTCCGGGTTTCAGTCCCGAAATGCTCAGTGCCGAAAAGTCGATAAACTGACCGTTTCCCAGAGTGAGCGTATAGCCTATGCCTGGCTCAACCCGTAGCGTACCTACCATGGTTTCAGTCACGGCGAAATCACGCCCTAGGTTCACATCGATGTGCAATCCTTTCGCCAGGGCGGTAAGGTAGTAGCGTACGCCAACCACCACGGGCAAAACGACGCCCGTAGTTTCGTAGTAAGTGATTCCCAGCCGCGGCTCTACCCTGTTAAATCCCCAGCCCGTTACCGGACTGTAGCCATAAGCCAGGCCCGCCGAATTAAAACCGTAGCCATAGCCCGACATTTTGAAGTACTCCGCCCCCAACTTGGCAGTCAGGGCCAGATTGGGAACGATGGGGTAATGAAAGCGAGCGTTGACACCGGCCCCTAAGTCCAGGGTAGTTTGGCCTACCCCGCGCAGCGCGTCCGTGCCCGCGAAAATGATAGTCTTGTCACTCTGGGCAACAGACGTAGAAAGTGCCGCGATTCCGAGAAATACTATGGAAAATAGCTTTTTCATACGAACAGATGTTATAGGATGAAACGATATTTGCAAAGTTGCAAGCTATGCCAGCCGAGATCAATACCTCATTTGTATGATATTTTGGGGCAAAACGGGAATGCCCTGACAACATTCTTCGTTGGCGAGAAAAAATAGACAGGAAAATTTTGAAGGCGTAGGCTCTCTCTTGTTCAATAAGCACAAGCCAATCGCCGACTGCTGAAAGCCATATGCAAGACATTGAACCCTTTTACAGCTGGGAAAAGCATTACGTAGCCAACCGAGACAAGAAATCGCCTTTTTATGGTCACGAACCCAATCTGGAATATTACGAACACGACATCTACGGCTATTACATTCACCCGCTCTGGGACGAGATCGGCTCCGAAACGCTGTATGTGAAGGTTTTGTACGCCGATTATGTTCAAAACTACGTTGTGATCGAACTATTCGGCGAGTGGAACGACACCTTGCATAACGACATCATGTACTTCAAGCGGCGCGTGGTGGACGAGTTTGTGGCCGAGGGCATCAACCAATTTATCCTGATCGGCGAGAACGTCATGGACTTTCACGGCGCCGAGGACGACTATTACGCCGAGTGGTTCGAGGACATCGAGGATGGTTGGATCGCCGCCGTAAGTTTCCGCGAACACGTCGAGCGCGAATGGCAGCGCTTCCGCCTCGACTACTACCTCAATTTTGGCGGAACGTTACAAATTACCAATTGGCGCACTTTAACGCCTCAGGTGTTTTACGAGATCGTGAAGACAATGATGGTCAGGCGGCTGAATTAACGAAAAAGGCAAACCCGTACCGTACAGGTTTGCCTTTTGATCTATGCAACAATGTCTTCTGGTTTCAATTGTCGGCCAGAGCCTTGTCAATTGTAGCCATCAGCTCTTTTATTTCCTTCTCGGCGGTCACGAAGCGGTCGTCGGTCATGGGTTTTTGGAGTTCGAGTAGGTTAGCCTGCAGCCTGTCGCGGTCACGAACCAGCTCCTTGCGCTTCTCGACCCATTTTTCGCGGTTGGGCTGATTGGGATCAGTCACTTTGGGGTCGATTTCGCTGATTTTTTCACTCAGACTTTGCTGGCGGTTCTGTAATTCGGACATATACTTTTTTTTGGCCGCTTCCAGTTCCTGGGCCGCGTCCGAAAGTTCATCCCGAACGTCGGCCAAATCCGAAGTATCGTCGGCACTTCGGAGCTCGGCGCGGGCGGCATCAGCCTCGTCGATGGCATCGGCTTGTTCTTCGGCGTATTCTTCTTTGCCGTCCTGGGTGTTGTCGCAGCTTGTCAGGAGCCAGCCGGTGGTGATGAAAGCGTAGAGAGCGGTGGCGATTGCTACCTTTTTCATATGATTTTGTTAGTGAGTTAGGGCCAAATATTTTATAGAGCAAAGATCAACCAAATTCAGTGCCAATCATTCTGACATCACATGGGGCAGCGGAGTGAGCAATGAATTCCTCACTCTTGCCACTCCTCCGTTAACTTTCTTGTTTGCAAGGCAATAACCAACTTCGTACATTTCGCCTTCAACCACCCAACCCTTACTGTATCATGATGGAAGAAAAACCAAATCCCGCCGCCGACCAGGCCGCCGAATCTTTGGAACGCAAGCGGGAAGCCGCCGCAGAACTTGCCGCCGAGGGCAAAACGATTCCCGTCGATGAAGTACACCAGGCGGAAGTTAAAGCCGACGAAGCGGTCAAGGAAGTCGAGAACGAAATCACGGCCGGGGTCAAGCAAGCCGAAGCCGATGCGCCCGAAATGAAAGCCGCTGCTGCCGAACAGGCAAACCAGGCGCAGGCAGAAGCACAATCTCTGGTTGATAAAGCGACCGACAAGGCCGACGAAGTGCAGGAGGAAGTAATCAAAAAAGCCAGCACCGTCCATGAGAAAGCCGAAGCGATCAAGGCCGAAGCCATAGCAGAAGTGGACGAAATAAGGGATAACGCAGCGGGGAAAATTGGCGATACCAAAGCCGAAGCCCAATCACTGGCCGATAAGGCGGGGAGCAAGCTGGAAGAAATGAGGGCTGGAGCGTCCGAAAAATCGAACGAAGCAAAAGCAAAAATCGCCTCGCTATCCAGCCAAGCCGCCGAAGAACTGGGCGAACTACGCGAAGAAGCTACCAAAAAGGCGGGCGAAGCCAAGGCGAAGATAGAGTCACTGACTGCCAAAGCTGCCGACGAAATGGATGATTTCCGGGAAGATGCGGCCGAAAAAATGGTCGAAGTGAGGGAAAAAACCGCCGAAATCCGCGCCAAAGCCGCCGAAGAAATAGAGGAACTCCGGGAAGAAGCCGAAGAAAAACTGGCAGAGGCAAAGGAAAAAGCGACCAAGATCGCCGCCAAAGCCGCCGAAGAATTCGACGACATCAAAGAAGATGCCGCCGAAGCTCTGGAAGCCACCAAAACAAAAGCCAAAGGTTTCTGGGCCAAGCTATTCGGGAAATAAATTTTCCGCTTTCGAGCCGAACAGGCGCACCCAGGCATCACGCGGTAGGGGCGAACCTGTGTGTTCGTCCTACGTGCGTCAGCCATCGGACGAAAATACGGGTTCCCACCTTTACCTGCCCAGCCCAAACAATTATGACCCAATACGTAAAAACACAGACCGAAAACCGCATCACGACGATCGAGTTTTTCCATCCGGCCAGCAATGCCTTGCCTCTGGCCCTGCTCCAAGAGCTAGCGCAGGTGATTCACCAGGCGGGCCAAGCACCCGATTCCACCGTGATCGTGCTACGCTCGGGCGGTAGTCGGGCATTCTGTGCTGGGGCTTCGCTTACCGAACTCGCCACGCTCCAAACTGAGGCAGAAGGCGAAGCTTTTTTCCTAGGCTTCGCCCATGTCATCAGCGCCATGCGCCTTTGTCCCAAATTTATCATCGCCAGGGCGCAGGGCAAGGCCGTGGGCGGCGGCGTGGGTCTTTTGGCGGCGGCGGACTACTGCCTGGCCACGCACCACGCCGCCATCAGGCTCAGCGAACTGACGGTCGGCATCGGCCCGTTCGTCATCGAGCCGGCGGTCAGGCGCAAGATTGGCTTGGCAGCCACGAGCCAGCTAACGATCAATGCCACCGAATTCAAGGCGTCGATCTGGGCCTGGCAGAAAGGGCTCTACGACGACGTACTGGAAACTGCTGAGGAATTAGATCAGCACGTGGCGGTCATGGCCCAGCGGCTGGCTGCCTACGACCCGGAATCCATGCGCCGGATGAAGGAGGTTTTTTGGGAGGGCACCGCGCACTGGGATGAACTGCTGCGCCAACGCGCCGCCATCAGCGGGACACTCGTGCGTTCGGAGTTCGCCCAGGAGGCGCTGTCGGTGGTTTTGACAAAACTAAAATCAAAATAGAAAATCAGTGTCTCTTTTGCCCCCCCCCGAACGGATCAAGTATAATCTGTCCGGGGGTCTTTTAGTTAAGCAGTACTTTTCACGTTTCAGACTTGACAGTTTTTAGCGGTGCGGCGATCCGCGAAGTTGTCAAATCTTAATTATAAAAACCAATGAAGAAAATCAGTTTAATATTAGCGATTTACCTACTTACCAGCGCAGTGTGGGCACAAAAACCGGGTAAATGGGAAAGGCTTTTTGATGGTAAAAGCACCAAAGGCTGGCACGCCTACCGCCCCGACAACGCCAAAAAATGGATGGTGATGGGCGGTGCCCTCATGTCGCACGGCGGCAGCGGCGACTTGGTCAGCGATAAGGAGTACGGCGATTTTGAAATGGAATTCGAGTTCAAAATTCCCCCCAAAGCCAACAGCGGCATAATCTACAAAGTGATCGAGGACCCCAAAAATCCCACGCACTACTCTGGCTCCGAGTACCAGATCATCGACGACGAAAACTACCCGCCCTTCAATAATGGCGGCAAGATGGTCAAGATCAACGACCGCCAGAAGACGGGGGCCAACTACGATATGCAAGCGCCTGCCAACCTGAAAGCTACCAAGCCCGCCGGCGAATGGAACAAGGGACGCATCAAAATCAAAGACAACCACATAGAGCACTGGCTCAACGGCGAAAAAGTCGTGGACTACGTCTATGGTTCGGACGCGTGGAAGGCGCAACTGGCCAATAGCAAATTTAAGAGCTGGGCCTACGCCACACCCCACGCTAGGGGGAAAATCGCCCTGCAAGATCACAGCGACGAGGTGTGGTTCAGGAATATGCGCATCCGGGAGCTTTAAAAACATTCAAGGTTCTTGGTTCAGCGTTCAAACTTTTTTTATTATCCGTGATTCCGGTTCTCTACGAGAGAATTTCCTAATCAGGCCAACAACAACACATCATATATTATGAAAGCGTATTTTTTGCTGATATTTCTGTTAGCGGGTGCCTGCACGTCGGAGCGTTCGGCGGTGGGGCAGACGGCCACGGGCGACCTCAATCCCAAAATGACCAAGGCGGTCAACGCCTTTTTGCAAACCCTGAACGGAGCGCAAAAGACGGAGGTCATGCGCCCAATGGCTGATACGCTGCGCTTCGACTGGCACTTCATCCCGCGTGAGCGTCTAGGCTTCAACATCAAGCGCATGAGCGAGCCACAGCGTAAGGCGGCCATGAATATGGTGGAGGCTGTCATGAGCGATAAGGGCTATCAGACGATCAAAGACATTATGGATTTGGAAAATGTGCTGCGCGTGCTGGAAAGCCGCCCGCCCAACGATACCCGCCGCGACCCCGAGAACTATGCATTTCTGGTATTCGGTGATCCGGCCGCCAAAGATCCTTGGGGCTGGCGGATGGAAGGCCACCATGTTTCGATTCACTACACTTCGGTCGATGGGCACATCTCTTTTACGCCTAGCTTCTTGGGCAGCAACCCCGGCCACGTCCTCATCGATGTCCCTCAGAAAGGAAAGCGGGTGCTGGGTCAGGAAGAGGATATGGGTTACGAACTGCTGAATGCACTGAATGCGGAACAGAAAAACCGTGCGGTGCTGGCCGAAAAAGCGCCCTACGAGATTTTCTCGGTCAACCAGCGGCAGGTGACGGGACTGGATACGAAAAACTTTGAGGGCGTTGCCATGAAGGACATGACCGCCCCCCAGCGGAAGATTTTCAAAGACCTCCTTTCGATTTACCTCGACCGCTACCACGTCACGCTCAAAAATCAGCAGATGAAGCAGTTGGATGCAGCAGGAATGGACAACTTGTATTTTGCCTGGATGGGGGATACGAAGCTGGAAATGGGCAAGGACAAGGGCCACTACTACCGCATCCACGGTCCCACGATCCTGATCGAATTCGACAACACCCAAAACGACGCCAACCACATTCATACCGTCGTCCGCGACCTTACAGATGATTTTTCGGAGGATTTATTAGAGGCGCATTATGCCAAGTCGCATTCGGGGGGGAAGTGAGGTGCCTACCGCATCAGCTTCGCGCCATCGCACATCGCTTTCAATTTTAGCTTCGTAGCCCAGCGGGCCGTTTGGCTCAGACCACGGTCGGGGATCACGACCAGTGTTTCAAGGATTCATAACCCAATTCTCAATCTTCAATCCATCCACCCTACCGAATTCGTTTTCATTATTGGTTACCAATGTCAACCCGGTACTCTTAACATGAGCAGCGATTAAAGTATCCATCGATCCAATAGGTGTTCCATTTTTTTCCAAAATTGCTCTGATTTGGCCGTATTCCACAGCGGCGGACGAATCGAAATCAATTACGTCAAGGGGAATCAGAAACTGATTTAGAGCCAGTTGATTTTTCTCAGGTTGGGCGCTTTTTCTCACACCAAATATCAACTCAGCCAAAGTGATTGATGAAATTCCAGCGCTACCAAGGGGTAGCTCTCGAAACTTTCCAAACACACTCAATGGTTTCTTTTTGATGATGTAAATACAGATGTTAGTATCCAGAATATACTTCATCAGTCAAACTTTTCTCGCGTTTGTTCACTGGGCTGCTCCCTGTCCTCCATAAAATCCTGAGTGAACTCATCGACGCTGTCGATTAGGCTCTGCCAAGGGTTATGAAAAGGTATGACGAACAAAGCGTTTCCTACTTTCTTGAGATAAACCTTGCTGTCCTCGATTTTGAGATTCTTCGGAATCTTGATCGATTGAAACCCCGCACTTTCTTGTATTTCTACTGGTTCAAATTCCATCTCTTTTTTTCCTAAAAGTACGTTTTTTTAATCAAATCTCTCCCCGCATCAGCTTCGCGCCATCGCACATCGCCTTCAATTTTAGCTTCGTAGCCCAGCGGGCCGTTTGGCTCAGACCGCAATCGGGGGCCACTGCCAGTTTTTCGGCGGGGACGTAGGGTAGAATCTTGCGGATACGCTCGGCCACATCCTCGGCGGTTTCGATGTAGTAGCTCTTCACGTCGATGACGCCTACGGCTACGTCGAATTTTTCGGCGAAGCGTTCCAGCAGGTTCACCTCGGCAAAATTCAGGATCGTCATTTCGGAGTGTAGTTCGTCCACGGTCATGTCCATGAAATCGGGCAGCATGGGCGCAATGGTCTTTTTGCCCACCGAGCGGCCTTTGTAGTTGCCAAAGCACAGGTGCATCGACAGCCGCGTTTTGCCCACGCCGGGCGCGACGGTGCGGTTGAAAATATCCACAAAGCGCTTTGTGTCTTCACGGTAGGCGTAGCAGCTCATCGAAGGCTCATCCACGCAAATTTCCGGGCAACCCAGCGCGACTAAGTCGGCAATTTCTTTGTTCACGAGCGGCAAAATCGCCTCCGTAATTTCCCAACGGTCTTTGTAAAAACCACCCGGATTGAGCCGTCCGGCGAGCGTGTAAGGGCCGGGAATGGACATTTTCAGCCCCTGCCCAACTGGGGCCAGCCGCTTCAAGCGTTTGTATTCCTCTACCACGCCCAGGCCGTCGGGGGCCGTGAGCGGGGCCACGATGCTGTTTTTGCCGCGCTGATCGTGGGCAGGCGGACCATACTTGCGGGTCTCGGAGGCGTCGTTCTCGATGCCTTTGATGAAGCCGTAGAACGACAAGTTGAAGTCCAGGCGCGTTTGTTCGCCATCGGTGATGACGTCCAGCCCGGCGTCTACCTGGTCGTGGATGGCGGCGATGACGGCGTCGTCGATCATTTCATTCAAGTCGGCGGGGCCTAGTTGGTCGAGGTTCATGCTGGCGAATTCGAGCCAGCCGGGGAATGGAAGGGAACCTACAACGGTAGTTTTGATGGGTACGGGTTGCATTTTATTGTTTAGAGTTTAACGTTTAGTTTAGAGTTTAGGGTTACTTTTAAAAGGAGTGGTTTTTGGTTTTTTTCGATGGTCTTGCTCATTCATCGAGCAGTTTGATGAATGTCTGCTTGTCGGGCAGGATGGTTAGGTAGCGACTTGCGTAAATTTGATCGTTGGTCTCGGGCAGGGTAATCTCTACCAGAGATTCGTTTTTATCTTTGCAAAGAATAATACCGATAGTTTTGTTTTCTTCTGGAAGCTTCACGTAGCGGTCGTGGTAGTTGACATACATTAGCATCTGGCCAATATCCTGATGCGTAAGTTCTCCCATCTTCAAATCAATCAGTACAAAGCATTTCAACAGGCGATTGTAAAAAACCAGATCGACCTTAAAGTGCTTTTCGTCGAATGTAAGCCGCACCTGTCGCCCGGCAAAAGTGAAGCCCTTGCCCAGTTCCAGCATGAAGTGTTCCAGCTTGTCGATCAGCGCGGTTTCCAAGCCGTTCTCGGAATAATGTGCTGAATCAGCCAAATCCAGAAATTCCAGAATATAAGGGTCTTTGAGGATGTCTGTGGCCTTCTCGATCGTCTGGCCTTTCTCCGCCAGGCGTTTGACGCCTTCTTTGTCGCGACTGAGGGCCAGTCGCTCGTACAGTGCGCTGTCGAATTGGCGTTTGAGTTCACGCACACTCCAATTATTGGCTAGGGCTTCTATTTCATAGAAACTTCGCTCCTCCGCCTTTTCGATACGAATCAAGACTAAATAATGCGTCCAACTTAACACTGAGTTGGTATTTTCAGAAATCCTAATCAGTGATTGGGATTTTGGCGAGGTGTACAAAATGTAGAACTTACGCATATTTTCTAGGTTTTGTACTGAGAATCCTCTCCCGAATTCTGCCGAAAGTTTTTCAGACAGCCCTTTCAAAACCTGCTTTCCATACTCGGCCCGCTCGTGTCCGTCCTGCTCGTCCTCCACGATCACGCGCCCTATCTCGAAATAGGTGTACACCATCGTCTGATTGACGGCCCGCACCACGTTTTGCCGCGCGGATTGCAGCAGGTCGGCAATTCGGGTGTAAAGCGGGGAGAAGGTTGGATCTTGACTCATAACAGGCTGGGCGATATTTCGGCAATGTACCTATTTGTTCCCCACGTTTTCGTAGAGCTTAGCCAAACGATGCGCGTGTTCGTCGTAAGCGGCTTCGAAGAGTTCGACCGCTTTTTCTGCGCCGACGACCACGCCCGCGCTAAGGACTTTGGGCGGCTGCCCGGCTTCGGTAAGCAGGCGCGCTACCTCGGCCTTGATGCAGTTGACGAGCATTGCCCCGCCGATGGTGCTGCCGGGCGCGACGGGCGTTTCCAGGTTGGGCACCCTAACCATCGCATCGCCGACGGGCGCGCCCGTGTCGAGAATCAGGTCGGCAAAGTCGCTTAGCTTTTGGCCATCGGCGCGCTTGGATGTGCTTCGGGCCGAATGCTCCTGGGTGATCAAAGCTACGACTTTTACGCCGCTTTTCTGGAACATCTCCGCCATTTCGATGGGAACGACGTTGCAGCCGCTCGAAGAAATGACCAGGGCGCAATCCTTCTCCGATAAGTCAAAATTACGCAGAATGCGGTCGGCCAGACCGGGTACATTTTCCAAGAACATGGCCTGCCGCTGTCCGTTGGCCCCCACGACCAGATTATGGAAGGTCAGCGAAAGCTCCACGATGGGGTTGAAGCCGGGAAATGAGCCGTAGCGCGGCCACATTTCCTCTACCATGATCCGGCTGTGTCCGCTGCCAAATACGTGCACCATGCGGCCCGCCAGGATGCTGTCGGCAAACCAGCGGGCAGCCGTTTGGATTTCTGCCTTCTGGCTTTCGACGGTGTCGGCGATCGAGCGGCATTTGGTAAGGTAGTCTTGGATTACGTCCATTGCTGTTTGGGTTGAAATTTAAGTGTAAGTACAGGGTACAAAGTACTGGGTTTCGTTTTCTTGTGGCTCAAAACTTAGTACCCTGTACTCAGTACCCCCCTGTACCCTGTACCCTTTCAATTCACGATTCTTTCGGCGCGGAAGAGGTTGTCGGCGGCTTGGAGGAGTTTGGCTTTCAGGCGGGGGTTAAAGTTGGGATTATCTTGCAGGAAAGCGCGAACTGTGCGCTCGGCTTCCGTCGATTGGTACGAACCCAGCGTCGCGTTTAGCCAGACCGAAGGGAAAAAGATGTCGCCCGTCTTTTGAATTTCCTCTAACAAATCCAGGCTGGGGCGTAAGTACTTCTGCGAGGTTTCGGCCCGCAGCGGATGGTGCAGGTAGCTCAGCGCTGCCGCTACCCACGACTCGTGTTCGCGATTTTTTTCTTGTTTTAAAGAAGCAAAAAAGGCGTCCCTCTCGGCTTCGTCCGCTGAAAGCGCGGGTACCATAAATTCAAGGCGCTTCTTACGATCGGGGTTTTTGATGCGGGTGAGTTGCTGTTGCAAGATATTTTTTGAAGAGACGTCACCAGTAGCGTAATCCCGCACGGCCAGCGCCAAAGCCAGTGACGTATAGTCGTCTTCGGTGAGTGTGACGCCCGCCGGGGCTTGCTGGGTGCGCCAAATCTCATGGAGTCGGTCTTTTGCCTCCTGGCTACTGGCAGTACTTTGGTAAAGCTTGAAGATGATTTTTTTCTTATTTCCATCCTCCACATTCGCCAAAGCCTCCCACACTTTCTTTTCCAGGTAGTCCGACCAGCTTTCGCGCTCGGCGGGTTTCATGAACTGCCAGTAAATAGTCGAGAGTTGATCCGTGATCAAGTCCAGGCTCAGTTCTTCCGTTTCCTTATCCAGCATCTTGACGTACAAATCGAGCAGGATCGCAGGCGGAAATTCAGGATCATTGTTAAGCGTGTTTTCGTACAAGCTGATGTAAGCCGATGTGCGCATCAGTGGACTGGCCACTGCCGGCAATTGCACGACTAAATTACGCTCCAAAGGAAAAAGTCCGTAGCCTTGCCCGGAAGAATTCAGTAGAATATTACGTGGAATCTGAGCGCCTTCCACTTCTTTCACGACCACCGTCTCGGCATCCATGTTCACGGTTATTTCCTCCACGCGATCCTGGTACAGCAGGGCGATCTCGAAAGATTGCGGCCAAATCCGGTCGACTTCGTCTTCACTTTGCTGGGTGATAGTCAGTTTCTTGATCCGGGTTGCGTCCCACGCCAGGTCATAGCCGAAGCGGGGGCGCCCCGTTTCATTCACCCAAACCTTATTCCAGGCCACCAAGTCAGCGGGCGTGTATTGGTCAAGAATGGCAATCAGCTCGGGCCAGGTGGCGTTGCCGTAAGCGTATTTTTTCAGGTATTCGCGCAAGCCGTCGCGCAGGGCGTCCGCTCCCATGAGGCGTTCGAGCTGGCGCATCATGATGGGGGCCTTGTGGTAGATGATCGGCCCGTACATCGTCCCGGCCTGGTTCAGGTTGTCGAGCGGTTGCCCGATGGCGTTCGGGCCTTCGGTGCGATCCACGCCGTAAGCCGCCGGAAAGTGCGAGATCAGGAATTCCAGTTCGTAGTTGCTCAGGGGCTGGGCGACCTTGGCGATTTTGTCGGCCATGAAATTGGCGAATACCTCTTTCATCCACACATCGTTGAACCAGCGCATCGTCACCAAATCGCCGAACCACATGTGGGCTGTTTCGTGGGCCAGCAGCTTGATGCGACTCATTTTTTGGTTGCGCGTGGCGCCTCTGTCCAAAAACAAACTCGACGCCTTGTACTGAATGGCCCCTGCGTGTTCCATGCCGCCGTACTGAAAGTCAGGAATGGCCACGAAGTCAAATTTCTGGAAAGGGTACTTGATCTGGGTGTAATCTTCCAGGAAATCCAACGCCTGAACGTGGGTCTCGAAAATGGGATCGAGGCTGAGCCGAATTTTGGAGGTGTCCGTCTCGCGGTGGTAAAGCGTCATTTCGCGCTCGCCCAGGGTGCGTGTTATGGGATCGAACTTGCCCGCCACAAACGAAAAGAGGTAGGTCGGCAGCAGGTCGGTGGGCTGAAAACGGTAGGTTTTCTGCGGCTTCAAAACCACGCTATCGCGAAGCGGCGCGTTGGAAACGGCCGTCCAATCGGACGGAACGGTCAGCGAGAGTTCAAACTTCGCCTTCAAATCCGGCTGATCGAAGCAGGGAAACACGGTGCGGGCGCGGTCAGGGACAAAGAGCGTGTGCACATATTCGTCGTTGCGATTCAGCGATAAATCCCCGGCGATGAAGTCGATGGCGATGGCATTTCTGCCTTTTTTTAAAAATTCGGGTGCAATCTGAATGTGTTCTTTCTCGAATACAATGGGTACTTCCTTGTCATTGACCGAAATACTTTTGAGATGATCGCGATTTTCTTTGAAATCCAGAGAAAGCGGACTAAGATTTTTCCGCCAATAAAAAGTGACGGTCTCCGTGGCGGGAATGGGAGCGTCTTTTTTTTCTGGAATGTCAAAGGCCAGTTGGTAGGTAATGTCGTTCAGCACCTGCTTCCGCTGGCGGGCCAGGCTTTCCGACACGCCTTCTTGCAAAATAACTGAATCAACGGGCATCCGGTGGCAGGAAAGGCACAGAAGTGCCAGGACAAGGAGGTAAAAAGGGTTAAGGGTCAACGGTTAACGGTTAACATGGTTCGTCGTAACGGCTCATGGCCATAAACAACTCCACAAGTAAATATCAATCACACGATTCAGCACCGCGGCGGCGAACCGCTTCAACGATTACACAAATCAACGACATCCTGCAAGTTACGACCCCTTGGCGGGGATGTCAACCTCTTCGGCGGGTTCTCCGGCAAATTTTTCTTCAATTTTTTCCATACTGATGGCCGCCGTGAAGCCGTGCGTAAGAAGCGAAACCACCACGGTAAAGGCCGCCACGGCCCAAATCTCGCGGGCATTGGCGAATTCCGCCTCGGCCAGCGCAAAAGACAGGTAAAAAAAAGAGCCGATGCCTTTGATGCCGAAAAACGAGATAGCACTCCGCTGCATAGCGTGCAGCTTTGTTCCCAGAAGACCCAGATACCCCGCCACGGGCCTGACCAGGAAAACAAAGGCAAGGCCCAACACGACCATTTGCCCCGAAAGCTCTTCCAGCACCCCACTGACCAGACTACCCCCGAACAGAATCAGGACGATGGCGACCAGAATACGCTCGATTTGGTCGGTGAAGGAGTGGAGTTGCGTATGAAACTCGTGCTGCATTTCGGAATTACGAAGCGTGACCGCTCCAACGAATACGGCCAGGAAGCCGTAGCCGTGAAGCGCCTCGGTAAAGGCGTAAATGAACAGCGTCGCGGCCAGTGCAATGAAGCCGTTGTTCATTTCGATAACGCTTTGCTCATCCGATTTTTTGAAGATCAGGTACGCCAGCAATCGACCCAGGAAGTAGCCCGCGACCCCACCGACAACAATGCGGTACAGAAAATCCATCAGCAGCCAGTCGGTCAGGCTGCCTTCGCCCGTGGTAGCGATTTGGGCCACTACCACGGCCAGCCAGGTGAAGGGAAACGCCAGGCCGTCGTTGAGTCCGGCTTCGGCGGTGAGGGCGAACTTCACGTCGTTGCGCTCGTTTTCCTGCGGGTTGCCTACTTGCACGTCCGCCGCCAGCACCGGATCGGTGGGGGCCAGGACTGCGCCCAGCAATAGGGCAGAGGCAAGGTCAAAGTCAAGGAATTGCCAGGCCAGGAAGGTAATGGCGGCGATGCTCAGCAGCATCGTGACACTCACCAGCCGGAGGGGAAGATTCCAGTTTTTGAAGGAAAAAGGGCGGTCGATTTTCAGGCCCGTCCCCATGAGCGAAATAATCACCACCAACTCCGTCAGGTGAACGGTGTACTGCTGCTTGCGAATGGGGTCGGGCAGCGGGAGTTTATCCGCAAAAATATAGAGCAAAGCCCCGAACAGGACGTAAAGAATGGAGTAAGAAATTTTTATTTTCTTGGTAATCATCGGCATCCAGGCCATGCCCAGGGAGGCAAGGCCGACGACCAGCAAAACCAAGATATAAGTGTCCATAAATTTCCGAGGTATAAATTCTCCGAAACTTCCTTATACAATCATGCCATACGTGCTTACATGAACTCTATGAAAACTGTCTCCTTAACTTTGTCCCTCCTTTTTACCACGCTCGCTTTGTCAGCTCAAACCCTTTATCCAACGCTCGGTCAAATCCAGTACGACGACCCGCGCTTTGAGAAACTAATTCCCAAAGGCACGCCGCTGGAAGTACTCGCCACGGGCTTCGACTGGTCGGAAGGCCCGGTTTGGGTGAAGGACGGTGGTTTCCTTATTTTTTCGGACGTGCCGCAGAATACGGTCTTCAAGTGGTCCGAAAAAGAGGGAATCAGCGTTTTTCTCAAACCCTCCGGCTATACTGGACTGGCAAATTACAGTAAGGAACCAGGCAGCAACGGCCTGACGATCGACGACCAGGGGCTCCTGATTTCCTGTGAGCACGGCGACCGCCGGGTGTCGGCCATGCCGCTGGGCGGTGGCGGGAAAATCACTCTCGCCGACCGCTACCAGGGCAAGCGCTTCAACAGCCCCAACGACGTGGTGCAGCACGCGGGCAACGGCAGCTACTACTTCACCGATCCGCCCTACGGTTTGCCCAAAAATGCCGATGACCCCACCCGCGAAATCGACGCCTTCGGCGTGTATCGGATCGCGCCCGATGGAAAAGTCACGATGGTGATCGAAAACCTGACGCGTCCGAACGGCCTTGCTTTCTCGCCCGATGGCAAAACGCTTTACGTGGCGCAGTCCGACCCGGATAGGGCCGTGCTCATGACGTACGCGGTCAAAAGCGACGGAAATCTGGAAACAGGGAAACTATTCTACGACGCTACACCGTTGGTAAAGAAGGGATTGAAGGGTTTGCCCGATGGCTTGAAGCTGGATCAGTCGGGCAATGTCTGGACGACCGGACCGGGCGGTGTGCTGGTGCTAAGCCCCGAAGGCAAGCTCCTGGGCCGCATCGAAACCGGACAGGCGACCGCCAATTGCGCTTGGGGCGACGACGGCAAAACGCTCTACATCACCGCCGACGGCTACCTCTGCCGAATAAGGACGAGCGTCATGGGAGCGGGGTTTTGAGTTTAAACAGGGCCGCCTGGCGGTTCAAAGTCGAAAGTTAAAGGGTGCGAGATTCCTCAGAAAGCAAGTACTCATTAACTTTTACTTTTTACTTGTAAACTTTAAACTCATAGACTCGTAAACTCCTTTTGATTCCAATCATTTTCTGACGAACTTCGCGGAAAAATTTGTGGGGCCGGACTTTTTTAGACCTAAATGCTTGATAATCGACGCTTTGTAATCATCGCTTTCTTTGGATTCATAGGCTTGGCTTATGTCCTGCGCCTTTTCCATTTGCAGGTATTGGATGATACTTATTCCATTGAATCGTCGGCGAACTCCATCAAGCGCATTGCGGAGATGCCCTTTCGGGGGCAAATTTACGACCGCAATGGCAAGCTAATGGTCTACAACACGCCCGTGTATGACCTGCTGGTGACGCCTTACAAGGCCAAAGTACAGGACACGCTGCAACTCTGTCGACTCCTTAACATCGAGCAAAGTACCTTCGACAGCCTGATGACAGCCGCTGCGACTTACTCGCGGAACAAGCCTTCCATGTTTATTCGGCAATTGTCGCGGGAGGATTTTGCCCGCATCCAGGACATCATGGTGGATTACCCCGGTTTCGAGTTTGCCAAAAGCTCCATGCGCACCTACACCGCCCCGACGATGGCCAACTCGCTGGGCTATGTAAGCGAGATTACTGGCGGACAATTGAAAAAACAGGAAGATTACTACTACCAACAGGGCGATTACTACGGACAAAGCGGGCTGGAAAGCTTCTACGAAAAAGACCTCCGGGGCCGCCGGGGTGTCAAGTTCGTGATGCAGAACGTGAACGGCGTGGTCAAAGGCTCCTGGAAAGACGGCGAACTGGATACGATGGCCGTAGCCGGAAAAAACCTTTATACGGGCATCGATATCGCGTTACAGCATTTTGCCGATAGTCTCATGGTCAATAAGGTGGGTAGTGTGGTGGCGATCGAGCCCAGCACCGGGCAAATCCTGACGATCGTCTCGGCCCCCAACTATGACCCTAACAAACTCGCCAGCCGTCACTTTTCCGAAAACTATCGCGAACTGGCCGAAAATCCCTACAAGCCCCTGTTCAACCGCCCGGTCATGGCGAGCTATCGTCCGGGTTCGACCTTCAAGGTGATCCAGGCCCTTGCGGCTTTGCAGCAAGGCGCGATTCGGCCCGGCACGGCCTTTTCGCACGCGGGCGTCCCGATGAAGTGCCACGGCGGAGGTCATGGCGGCAGCGTCCCGCAAGCGGTTCAGCATTCTTGCAATCCGTATTTTTACCGGGTGTTTCAGAGCATGCTATACAACAACGATCTCAGCAACACCTACGAAGCATCGCGGGCAGGCTTGGCCAAGTGGCACGAGCAGGTGAGCAAGTTCGGGATCGGGCAGCGATTAGGGGTGGACTTGCCCAGTGAATACAAGGGGAGTCTACCCGATGTGGAATATTACGATAAGGTGTATGGCAAGAAACGTTGGAAGTTTTCCAACGTCTATTCACTCAGCATCGGCGAGGGTGAGCTTTTGATTACCCCGGTGAAAATGGCGAACGTCGCTGCTATCATCGCCAACCGGGGCTACTATTACACGCCTCATATTGTGAGCGGGGTAGGAAAGAAAAATAATCCTTTGCCTGAATACTTGGTAAAGCACGATGTAGGTATCGAGCGTAAGCATTTCGATACGGTTATTCCCGGCATGGTCGGAGCGGTGGATGCGGGCACCGTGATTCGACTGGCTAAAATCGCCGATGTTCAGATCGCGGGCAAAACGGGGACTTCACAAAATAAAAGGGGCCGCGACCATTCTATCTTCATCGCTTTTGCGCCAGCTGACAATCCTAAGATCGCCATTGCGGCATTTGTCGAAAACGGCAAATGGGGCGGTAGTGCCGCCGCGCCTGTGGCCAACCTCATTGTTGAGCGTTACCTCAAAGGCAGAACTGAAAATACACGACTGCTGGACTACACGCTGAATCTGAACTGTATCCAGTACACGGTATTTCCCGAGACTAGAAAGCCTGTGGTGAAGGATACTGTCAAAAAGAAGAAAATAGAAGTTCCCCTCGCCGAAAAAAAAGCCAAGCCCTCCTCCGTAGCAAAGGCGACCGCCTCGGCGGGGGAATAGTATCAGTTGACAGTGGAGAGTTGAAGGTGAATAGTTCTGAAATCTGAGAGACGGAGATTGCTATACGCTCCTACTATTCACTCATTCCCACATTCTATCATTCAAAATTGACCCTTGGCTCCGAAGAAAAATACGACTTTAACGCAGAACCTCGACTGGGTCGCGGTGCTACTCTACATCCTGTGCGTACTGATCGGCTGGTTCAACATTTACGCCGCCGTGTACAGCCCCGAGGTACCTACGGATATATTTGACCTCTCGCACCGCGCCGGGGTACAGATGATGTGGATTGGGACGAGCGTGTTGCTCATCATCTGCATTCTGGTCATCGATTATAAGTTTTACGACACTTTCGCTTACGTCATTTATGGCGCTTTTGTGCTGCTGCTGGTCGCGGTACTTTTTGCGGGCAGCGAAATCAACGGCTCACGGTCTTGGATCAAGGTAGGATCGTTCTCAATTCAGCCCGCCGAGTTTGCGAAGCTAGCCACGAGTCTGGCTCTGGCCAAGTATTTGAGCGATCCGGCCGTAAGTTTGACGCGCTCCTGGAAAGATTACGTCCCCATCGCGGGCATCATCGGCATTCCCGCGCTGCTTATTCTGCTGTCCAACGAGACGGGCTCCATGCTGGTGTTTGCCTCCTTCGCCGTGATGCTCTACCGCGAAGGAATGCCGGGCATTATCCCCGCCGTGGGCATCGTGATGGCAATTCTGATCGTGCTGACGCTGCTGGTTTTGAAGTGGTTCATCGCGCTGGGGATTTTAGTGGTGGCGGGGCTGGTCATTTTGGCGATGTCCAAAGCGACGCGCAAGCACGGCGGCACGACGGCGACCGTGGTGGTGGCCGGACTGATGATTGCGGTGGTCTTCGGGATGGATTTCTTTATCAATAATGTGCTGCAAAAGCACCAGCGTAGCCGCATCATGGTGCTGGTCGACCCCTACTCCGACCCGCGCGGGGCGGGCTGGAACGTGATTCAATCAAAAATTGCCATTGGTTCGGGGCGGCTGACGGGCAAGGGCTTTCTGGAAGGCACCCAAACCAAGTTCGACTTCGTGCCGGAGCAAAGCACCGACTTCATTTTCTGCACCGTGGGCGAGGAACACGGCTTCATCGGCAGCGCGTTGGTTGTGCTGCTGTTCGTGGGCCTCATTATGCGGTTGGTAGTGCTGGCCGAAAGACAACGAACCCGCTTCGCGCGGGTGTACGGCTACTGCGTGGCGGGAATTATCTTCTTCCACTTTCTGATCAACATCGGCATGACGATCGGCCTGATGCCCGTGATCGGGATTCCGCTGCCGTTTTTTAGCTACGGCGGTTCGTCGCTGTGGTCGTTCTCTATCCTGCTGTTTATTTTCTTGAAAATGGATTCCCAGCGTCCCTACACTTTGTCCCGCACGTAGTTATGGCGCTCATCAGCAAAAAGAAAATTCCCTACCGCATCAATACGGCGCTGCGGGAGTACCTCGTCAAATACCAGCGGGAAGTACCTCTGGAAATTCATTACACCGATTTGTTGCGGTTTTCCAACGCCATTTCGCTTTACGATCCCAAGGGCAACGATACGCTCTGGATTTCGGTTTTCTATGATCCCGGCGACACGGCACCCATTTTTCAGGCGCTAAAAACCATTTATGCCCACCTAAAAGTGGATGGTGATCTCTCGATCCTGAAACACCTGATGGTGGATCGCGTGGACTTGTGCACCTACGGCAATACACGCCCGTTTCGGATCAGGATCGTGAACCAGATCAACGACAACTTCGATTATTTTTACATCAAAAATGCCGATGCCTCGCGGGTATACGGGCTGGAGCTGGAAGATATTTTCTCGCCCAATCAGGTGAGCTATATGACCAGCGGGCAATCGCTGGTGGAAGAACACATCGCCGGGATTCCGGGTGACGTATTTTTCAAAACTCAACTCGGCGACCCAAATTTGAATCCAATCCGGCTTTGCAAGGAGTTTGTGAAGTTCAACGAGCGCTGTTTCGTGCGGCTATTGGGCGATATGCACTCCAGCAATTTCGTGGTGGACATCACGCCCGACTTCGAGGAAATCTACTACCGCTTCCGCGCCATCGACTTCGACCAGCAGTCATACGAAGGCAAGAAGACGGTGTACATGCCGCAGTATTTTAAGCAAAATAACGTTATCATCGAGCTGGGTATGAAGTACATGACACCCGAAAGCGTGCGGCAGTATCAGCAGGAGGAACGCTCCCAAATCGCCACCCGGATGCGCATCGAAAAGTCCCGCGCCACCGACATCATGGATGTCATGGCCGACGACGTCATCGCCTCCTCCGAGTACGTCGCCGCCCTTCGCCGCGACCTCGCCCGCCACTACCGCCACCAGGCCTTCATGGACTGCCAGACGATGGGGCAGATCGTACGAACGAGTCTGCAGCTTTTGTCTCATCATTGAAGGGAGGTCTGAAGGTCCATAGGCACAAAGGTCCAAAGGGAACTGGCGCCAGCTCCCTTTGGACCTTTAGACCTTTGGTCCTTTGCCCCTCTGGACCTTTGCCCCTCTAGACCTTTTTCCCACTAAAATCCCCCCTTCCCCGCCGCCACAAACAGCAGCACCCAACCCGCGATCATGAGCAGGCCGCCGATGGGAGCCACGGCCCCGAATTTGGTGATGCCCGTGAAGCAGATCGTGTAGAGTGAGCCGGAGAAAATCAGAATACCACCCGCGAAGGCGTAGCCCGCCCAGTTGAGCCATTTCACGGCTCCGGCGTCGGCTCTCGATAGCAGCACTCCCACCAGTACAATGGCCAGAGCGTGATAAAACTGGTACTTGACGGCCGTTTCAAAGGTATCGGCACGGCCCGAGGCTTCGAGCGATGCTTTCAGGGCGTGGGCACCGAAGGCCCCGATGGCGACGGCCAGCGCGCCGATAACGGAGCCTAGTTGTAGCATTGTTTTCATTATTTTGTTTGAATGTTTAGATGAGTAGGGGCGAACCCGTGTGTTCGCCCGGCGTGCGTTAGCCATCGGAATAAAGTGCGCATAGCCGTGTCTGGGCGAACACACGGGTTCGCAGCAGCGGCTGCCGACTCTGCTTTTCAGTCTGAGAGGGCCGCCTGAATTTCTTCCACAAATCGCGGAAGCCGCACACGCGGGTCACTTTTCAAAGTCTCCAACGGAATGTAGCCCCGATAGTTCGCCTCTCGCAGTATCTTGATGATTTTTTTAGCGTCAGTTTTTTCCTCCACGCCCTGGCGGTAAACCATTTCCTTGATTTGCCAGGTATAGGCGTAGGGGGCCAACCTGGCGATTTCCTCGTAAGGATCGCCCGCCCGCAGGCTGCCAATGTCGAGGTTGATCCCCAGCCAGTCGGAAGGGATTTGCTCGCGGATGTAAAGTACCTGCTCCACCGTTTTGAGGAGTTCGTGATGATTTTGTAGCACGATCATTACGCCCGCCTTCTTGCCATACGCCACGCATTGCTGCAAACTACTTATTACTCGCTCCATCGCCTGTTGCGTTTGTGGCTCCGGCACGGCCTTGCCTGCAAATACCCGCAGCACGGGGGCGTCCATTTTGGCGGCGACCTCTACCCACTGCCGCACCAGCTCCGCATCGGCGGCACGGCGGGCGGGGTCAGGGCTTGAAAATTCCGTGCGAACACCCGTCCCGCTGATGTCCAGGCCCAGGCGGAAGGCCTTCTTTTTTAGGTCAAAAACGTAGTCGTCGGGCGGCACTTCGGGGTAGTTGGGAAAGTAGTAGCCCGTCGGGTCCACGGCGGCAAAGCCCAGGTCGGAACAGAAGGCGAAAACTTCTTCCAGCGACATTTCGCCTTTGCGCAGCAGGTCGTTGAAAGAGAATAGGTTGCAGCTTAGCTTGATGTGAGTAGGGGCGGCCGGTTGGGTCGGCGAGCGTGTGCCTTCGCTTCGGGCGGCTGAGGCGATGACGCCCAGCGGGGCGGCTTTCAAGAAATCGCGGCGGTCGAGGGGCATAAGGGGTAGCTATATTTTCGCTAAAATTTCATGTAAAGCCCTAGCCCCGCGGGAGTCATAGACGGAAGGCCCAGGCAGGACTCGGCCGGGCTACTCAGGCACGGTTTATAGCCCGGCGAACGCCAGCAAAAAGAAGCGCAGAGTTTTTTTCATTGCCAATAATCCTGGGACGAATCAAAGATAAGGCATGGAAGCAATAAAAAACGCGAAGCTCATAAATGAAAGAAGGAGCCTGGCACAAGCCAGACCCCTTCACTACTTAGTAATGTGCTTACTGGCACTCGGGAAGCATTATTTCGCTGTTTCACCGATTTGTACCACTTTTTCGGTACTGATCGCCTTTGGGGCCAGCGTGGGCACCCAGATAATTGGCCCATCACCGCAAACCCCACTGGGGGCTGCCGCCTCTATCAAAATCGGTCCATCCTCCCCGCAGGCACCACAACGGGCACCAATACGGAGGTAGCGCTTGGCAATCTTTTCACGGACGGTGATCGTGACGCCGAAGTAGCAGATCGTGACCATTTCCATAGCGGGGACGGCTTCGACAGCCATCGGAGTGTTACCGACCGCAATCCAAATCACATTGGTTTCAGGGGCGGTGTCTGCCGGGCCATTGGCGGCGAAACAAAAAGCGGGGGCAGCCATAAAGGCCAGCAAAACGAGGGTACTTAGCTTGCGCATAGTAGGAGTTGTGTTTAGGGTGAGAGAAAAAAATTAAACTAATGGCTCAATATACTGGAAAAAACGTGAATGAACCCTTGAAAGTCCAACAACTTAGCGAACGGTAGCCAACGGTAAGCCAATAGGCGCGGGTGGTTCCTCTTTTCGCACCTTTTCCTTACTTTTGCGCGTCTGTTCAACACTCCCTACCTATGAAACGAGTTCCCTTGCACGAAGTCCACGTTGGGCTGGGTGCCAAAATAGTGCCCTTTGCCGGTTTCGAGATGCCCGTTCGCTACTCGTCCGACCTGGACGAACACCACACGGTTCGCAACGGGGTGGGCGTCTTCGACGTGTCGCACATGGGTGAGTTCACCTTATGCGGCCCCAAAGCCCTGGATCTGATTCAGAAAGTCTCGGCCAACGACGCGTCTGTCCTTTATGACGGCAAAGTGCAATACAGCTACCTACCCAACGCCACGGGCGGCGTGGTGGACGATCTGCTGGTGTACCGCCGCGCCAAGGACGACTACCTGCTGGTAGTCAACGCTTCCAACATCGAAAAAGACTGGGACTGGATAAAAAGCCACAACACCGAAGGCGTGGTTATGGAAAATATTTCCGACCAGATGTGTCTCCTGGCCGTGCAGGGACCTAAGGCAGTAGCCACGCTGCAAAAACTGACGGAGGAGAACCTGGCGGCAATGGACTACTATACCTTCAAAACCGGTACAATGGCGGGTATCGACGACGTCATCATTTCGGCCACGGGCTATACGGGCGCGGGTGGTTTCGAGATTTACGTCTGGAACAAAGACGCCGAGACAATGTGGAAGGCCATTTTCGCCGCCGGGGCCGAGTTCGGCATCAAGCCCGTGGGCCTGGGTGCGCGCGACACGCTGCGGCTGGAAAAAGGCTACTGCCTTTACGGCAACGACATCGACGGTACCACTTCGCCGCTGGAAGCGGGCCTGGGCTGGGTCACAAAATTCAACAAAAACTTCATCAATGCCGAAGCCCTCAAAGCACAGAAAGAGGGAGGCCTGACCCGCAAACTGGTCGGCTTTGAACTAACGGAAAAAGGCATCCCGCGCGGCCATTACGACCTTTGCACACCAGAAGGCGAAAAGATCGGCGAAGTAACCTCCGGCACGATCTCGCCCACGCTCCAGAAGGGCATCGGCCTGGGCTACGTGCCCACCGCCTACGCCAAACCCGGCACCGAAATCACCGTGAAAGTGCGGGAAAAGCTGCTGGGGGCGAGGGTGGTGAAGTTGCCTTTTTTTTAAAGAAAGTACCTAAGTACCTAAGTGAAAATAGAGATTTGGCTTTGCTTACTCTTTCATCTGTAAAAACTCAGGTACTCAGGTACTCAGGTACTATAACCCCAGATACGCCTTAAACTACAACTTTGAAACAACTTGACGTTTGCCTTACGCCTGACTTACTTCACCTGCACCGACTGGACAATGTCGTCGTGGTAGTAGCGGATATATTTCGCGCCACTTCCTGCATGGTGACGGGCCTGGCTTACGGCGTGGGGAGCATCACGCCCGTGGCCACCGTGGAAGAGTGCAAGGCGTTGCGGGAAAAGGGCTACCTGGCCGCCGCCGAGCGTAACGCCGTGAAAGTCGAGGGCTTTGACCTGGATAATTCGCCGTTCAGCTATATGTCAGAGCGGCTCATTGGATCGCATATCGCGATGACGACCACCAACGGCACCTTGTCCATTACCAAGGCAAAGTCGGCGGCGGTGAAGGTATTGATTGGGGCGTTTTTGAATCTGGGCGCTTTGGTCAACGAATTGCGCTCGGAGCAGTATGATGTGCTGGTACTTTGCGCGGGCTGGAAGGGGCGGCCCAATTTGGAAGATACGCTCTTTGCCGGCGCCTTGGCCGAGGCTTTGAAGGATGAATTCATGTTGGTGGAAGATGCCGCGCTCATGGCGCAGCGGCTTTACCAGCAGGGGAGGGGCGACCTGCTTAGTTTCGTGGCGAACTCCTCGCACGTGCGACGCCTGCAGCGGCTGGGGATTCAGAAAGACATTTCGTATTCTTTGCAAACCGACCTCTACGACGTCGTGCCCGTATTGCGCGGCAGTCGGCTGGTGGCCATGCATTGATATAAAAGTAAAAACAAACCTGCGCTGACTGATTGCCCCATTTTTTCGTTGGAAGACCTGGTGCCAAATCGCTGATTAAATGATTAGAGTTCTTTCGCTTGCTTTCTCGCTGTGTTTATTGCTGGTTGTGACGGCCGGGGCGCAGATCATTCCCAGTGTCCCGCAGGCCGACACCCTGCTGACGAACCCCGCCGAACCCGTGAAAAAACCCGATCTGTTCGGCAAAAATATCGCCGACAGCATCCAAACCTTCGCCATCCGCACGGGCAACGTGTCTTATTATTCCGTTTGTCCCGGTAGCCGTATTACGGTGCCTTTCACGCCGCAGGGGCCGTTCAACGACGACAACCTTTTCTCTGTGCAGCTCGTGGACGTGCGGGGCAACGCCGTCGCAGTTTCGGAAGGCGTCAAAAAAGGGCCAATCGTGGCGACCATTCCGGCCGACAAGCGCGGCGGCCACCTGTATCGCCTGAGGGTGGTTTCCACCAGCCCGGTGGTGTTGGGTACCGAGGTGTCGCTGCGGCTCTTGCCCACGCCCACGGCGCGGTTGGAATCGGCCGACGGCGCTACGTCCTCGCGCATCATGCCCGGTCAGGATGCGCAGTTGCGGGTCAGCTTCACCGGTTCGGGGCCGTGGTCGTTCCAATTGTCCGACAGCACCACGATCACCGAGACCGTTACCAATCCCTACTATTTTTCCACAAAGCTCGAAAAAATCAAGACGTACAGGCTGCTGGGCGTAGCCAACGCCTGCGGCAGCGGCACGGTAGATGGCAGCGTGATCGTCAACGTGGATGCCAATCCTGAGCCGCGCCTGGCGCTTAAAGATCCTGACAAAGGCTACCGCGTGTGTACCAACACGCCCTTCCAGGTCAATTTCAGCGCGACGGGTGCTTACAAAGCGGGCAATAATTTCCTGGTACAGATTTCCGACAGCAAAGGCGCATTCAAGAACATCACTTCCGGCGACACGACTGCCCCGATTATGGCCCGTGTTCCGGCAGGGACGCCGATGGGCGACTACACGCTGCGTATCATTTCCACTTCGCCCCGTCTGGTCAGCGACAGTACCCGCATTACTATCGCTGCTCCCACCCAAACGGTGCTGCAGAGGGATTCCATCAAGCTGAAAGAAGGTGGAACCGCCGACCTCGCCCTGCGCTTTCAGGGCGGTGGACCGTGGTTTGTGCTGCTTTCCGATGGTACCTACGAGAACAATATCCTGACCTCGCCCTACACCATCAAGGTGTCGCCCTACAACACGACGAACTACACGATCACCTCGGCGGGGGGCTTGTGCGGCGTGGGTACTTTCAGCGGCAGCGCCTACGTATCGGTGGATGTGCCGCCCTCCGACATCGCGATTGGCATACCTTCCCAAACCCTGATTTGCTCAGGGGGCGAAATCTCCCTGCCTTTCACGACGACGGGACGGTTTTACGCCGCCAACAAATTCGTCGTGCAGGTGTCCGACAGCACGGGCCGCTATGTGGACATGCCCACCACGGGCAAGGAAAGCCCATTGACCGTGAAGGTCACGCCACCCACCATGCGTGACACGGTCGCTACTTACAATTTACGCATCGTGGCCACGGCTCCGGGTGTGGCCAGCGGCGCTCGGGAAATCCGCATCGTGGCCCCGGACATGGCCGTAGGCGAGGTGTCGGGCCGGGGGGCGATCACGCCCGGTAACTCCACCCGCATCCGATTGAAGTTTAAGAATGGCTTGCCCCCCTGGTCGTTTACCCTTTCCGATGGATCCTCGGTGACGGGTACTTTCCTGAATCCGTACCTGATTTCAGTATCGCCCAAGGTGACGACGGACTTTACCATCAGTTCATTGCAAAATGCCTGCGGCACGGGGACGAGCAGCGGTTCGGCGCGGGTGGTGGTTGATAATTGATTTTTTCGGTTAACGGTTAACGGTTAACCGTTAACCCCTAAATACAGGACAAAAAAAATAGGATAGCCTGAAAATGGTAGATTTGAGTTGCGAAACCAACTCTACCCAGACTATCCCGATGCAAAGTAAAGAGAAAGAGGTATTCAATGCCATCAAATGTCACTTTACCTGCGACATACGTCGCGTAAAATTTATCAGTTGTTTGATCGTGAGTCTGTTAAAGCTTAACGACTGCTCGCTCAGCGAGTGGAGCAAGGGCGTCTGCCTGGACATTCTGCTGTCCTCGAAGTACAAGCGCCTGCAACGGCTGCTGTGTGGCTTCCGCTTCGGCCAGCGAGCGTACTTCAAGCTGGTCTGGTCGGCCTACGGACAGGCCGACCAGGTGGTGCTGACACTGGATCGCACGGATTACATCCAGCGCGGGCAGACGGTGCAGATACTGATGCTGGGCATCGCCCACAAGGGTGTGAGCATCCCGTTGCTGTGGCACACGGCCAACCGCGAGGGCAACAGCAGCAAGCAGACGCGGCTGGCCCTTTTGAAGGCCCTTGAACGTTGGGCGGTCGTCAAGCCAGGGCAGAAGGTTTACCTGACGGGCGACCGCGAGTTCATCGGTAAGGAGATGTGGACGGGCTGGTTCACACCCGTCATCCGGGTGCGGGCCAACGCCGCAGTGGTCAATGGCGGCAAGTCCTGCCGGGCCGACAAGGTCTTCGGCGAGAGGAGGTTGAAGGTGCTTCGCAAACCCAGGGTCGTTTACGGGCAGCGAGCCTACCTGACCGGTATGAAGCTGGAGGGCGAGGACTTCCTGATCCTGATGAGCCGTGAGCGCGTGCGAGGCATGGCCGGGATTTACGCCCAGCGGTGGCAGGTCGAGACACTGTTTGGCGCCTTCAAATCCCGTGGCTTCAACCTCGAGAAGTGCCGCGTCAACGATCACCGCCGGATCAGGACGCTGTTGTTTTTGCTGGCCATCGCGCTGGTTTGGGCCATCAGGGCGGGCGAGTGGCTGGTGGCCAACGGCAGAAAAATTCCGATCAAGAAACTCAGGACGGGAAGCCAGCCGCTGAACTCCTTGTTCAGGCACGGTCTCAACCACTTGCAAAACATTGCGCTTAACCATGCTCATTTTCAGAAACTTGATAAACTTTTGTACTGTACTTAGCGGTTAACGGTTAACGGATAACGGTTCGCGGCCATCAGTAGATGGTAAGAGCGGAGGCCGAGCGGGAGTTCATAGAACTCCGTTTGACCGTTGACCCAATTTTAAAACATGCAAGTATTCCAACGTGAGATTCGTTTGCCTGCTTTTTCGCGTGGTTTTCATTTGATTACCGAGCGGGTGGAGCGGGAAATGCCGGAATTGCGTTCAATTAGTGCGGGAATTCTGCACGTTTTCATCAAACATACCTCGGCGAGCCTGACGATCAACGAAGATGCCGACCCGACCGTGCGGCAGGATTTCGAGACTCACTTTAATAAGATGGTACCCGAGAACGCGCCCTACTACGTCCACAACTACGAAGGCAGCGACGATATGCCCGCACATTTGAAGGCGGCTATTTTGGGGAGCTCGGTAAGTATTCCAATCACCGCCGGGCGTCTCAATCTCGGTACTTGGCAGGGCATTTATCTCTGCGAACACCGCGACCGGGCAGTGGGGCGCAGTTTGGTACTAACCGCTTACGGTTTGTAAGTCAAAAGTTTATGAGTTCAGGGGTTTTACTCTTACCTGGCTTAAAATCAAATACTTATAAACTTTGAACTTTTTACTCATAAACTCCAATAAACTCTTGAAGAAGAACGATAAAATCTACATTGCCGGACACCGGGGCATGGTCGGTTCGGCCATTCACCGCAAGTTGAAGGCGGAAGGTTTCAATAATTTCGTCGTCCGCACTTCTGCCGAACTGGACTTGCGTGAGCAGGTGGCCGTGCGGGAATTTTTTGCCGAAGAGCGGCCCGACTTTGTCTTCCTGGCGGCAGCCAAGGTGGGCGGGATTATGGCCAATAATATTTACCGCGCCGATTTTCTGTTGGAAAACCTGCAAATCCAGAACAACGTCATCGACAGCGCCCACCAATCGGGCGTTAAGAAACTGATGTTTCTGGGTTCGTCCTGCATTTATCCTAAAATGGCCCCCCAACCCCTGCGCGAGGACTACCTGCTGACAGGAACGCTCGAACCGACCAACGAACCTTACGCAATCGCCAAAATCGCGGGAATCAAGCTTTGCGAAGCCTACCGGAGCCAGTACGGCAGCCACTTTATTTCGGTGATGCCGACCAACCTTTATGGCCCTAACGACAATTACGACCTAGAAAACTCGCACGTGCTTCCCGCGATGATTCGGAAATTCCACGAGGCCAAAGCCAAGGGAAAACCCGCCGTGCAACTATGGGGCACCGGCTCGCCACGCCGCGAATTCCTGCACGCCGACGACCTGGCCGACGCCTGCTATTTCCTGATGCAGAACTACGATGAATCCGAACTGGTGAATGTGGGCACAGGCGAAGACTTGACAATCAAGTCTCTGGCGGAATTGATTAAGGAAATAGTCGGCTACGAAGGCGAAATCCACTGGAATACCGACAAGCCGGACGGTACGCCACGCAAGTTGATGGACGTGGGCAAGCTGCACGGTCTGGGCTGGCGACACGCGACGGAAATCGAGGAGGGCATTCGGGTGACTTACCAGGATTTCCTGCAAAAGATTGAGACCTATGCGGTTTGAAATCAGGTGTTGAATTAATCAAATAACAGAAAGTCCAAACCTAATAATAGTGGGCGAAACTGAGTTTTTGCCCACTATTATTTTATAATAGAATAATATTCCGCCCTTAACTAGTAATATTATTCGGGAAACTCATTAGCTTTGCGGCACTTTTAATAGCATCATTTTTAATCCGTAATAAGCTAATGTCTTCCAACCTGAAACTCGATCAGATAGATCGAAAAGTGCTCGAAATTCTGCAATCGAACGCCAAGATTACCAACGCGCAGCTCTCCAAAGAAATCGGCCTCTCGCCTGCTCCCACACTCGAACGCGTCAAGAAACTGGAACATGGCGGCATCATCAAAAGCTACCACGCCCAACTGGATCCGGCCAAGGTGGGACTCGGTGTGACCACCTTCGTCCAAATCTCGCTGACGGGCCACAAAAAAGTGACGACCGATTCGTTTGTGACGACGGTCAACACTATTCCCGAAATCATCGAGTGCCACCACATCACCGGAACGGGTGATTTTCTGCTGAAAGTTATCTCGCAGGATATCGCCTCCTACCAAAAACTGATGCTCGAAACGATCAACGAGATCGAGGAAGTGGCAAACACGACGACGATGGTCATCATGTCCACCTTCAAGGACAGCAAGATTCTGCCGATTCCCTGACCTTACTCGATTTCCACTTCGATTTCGCTCAGTGTGACAGCATAAAAAGCAAAAGTTCCCGCTACTCGATTCCCCCCATCCAGTTTTTCAAAGGCTTGTAGAACAGGATCATCAGGATACCGAAGCCGACGCCGAACAAGCCGACCTGCATAAACAGGCTGGGCATTTCGGCGACGTTGCCCTCGGTGAAGTTACCCGAGAATAGGCCCGCGATCAGGTTGCCCAGCGAAGCCGCCACAAACCACAGTCCCATCATTTGGCTATAGTACTTCTTGGGGGCCAGTTTGGTATAAGTACTCAGCCCCACCGGACTCAGGAACAGCTCCCCCAATGTATGGAAAAGGTAGGTGAAAACTAACCAACCCAAACCTACCTGAATGCCTTCCACGGCGTATTGCGCGGCCCAGTACATGATAAAGAAGCCAAAGCCAAGCTGAATCAGCCCGAGGCCGAACTTGACGGGGACGTAAGGATTCAGGTGCTTTTTATTGAGGTAAATCCACAAGGCACCAATCGGGGCCGAGAAGACCAGAATGAAGAAAGCATTGGCTGTTTGAAACCAGGAGGCGGGCATTTCCCAACCCGCAATGAAGCGGTCGGTGTGGCGGTCGGCGAAGATCGTTAGTGACGAACCCGCCTGCTCGAATCCCGACCAAAACAGCGCTGCCCCGATGAAGAAAATAAAGAGCACGCCCACCCGCTTGCGTTCGACCAGCGTCAGCGATTTGTCGATTAGTCCGATATAGGCAAAGTACATAATCGTGATGCCGGAGATCACGTATTTCATGACGTTAGCCAGCGAAACCGCGTTCAGAATATCTGTCAGTACCAGCGTGGCCAGCAACAGCAGGGCTCCCGCCACCACGTAGAGGAACGTCGGACTGCCCTTCACCTCAGGCGGTTCGCCTAGTCCGGCCAGGTGCCTGCCATTGAGCCGGAAGGCCACCACGCCCAAAAACATGGCGACGGCAGCAGCCCCGAAGCCGTAATGCCAGCCCACTTTCTCGCCTAAATACCCCACGATGGTCATCCCCAGGAAAGACCCCAGATTGATACCGATGTAGAAGATAGAAAAACCCGCGTCGCGCCGCGCGCCGCCCTCGGGGTAGAGGTCACCGACGATGGAGCTGATGTTGGGCTTGAGGAGTCCGGTGCCGATGGCGACGATGCAGAGTCCGGCGAAGAAAATGGCGTTGTAGCCCGGCACAGCCAGCAAAATATGGCCGATCATGATGACGATGCCGCCCCACAGAATGGCCTTTTTCTGGCCCAGCATGTTGTCGGCGATCCAGCCACCGGGTAGCGTGAGCAGATACACCGACGAGGTGTAAAGGCCGTAAATGGCCCCACCCGTGTCTTCCGGCAGCCCGAGGGCACCCTCCGAAGCCGACTTGATGAGGTAGAGCAGCAGGATGGCCCGCATTCCGTAGTAGCTGAATCGCTCCCACATTTCGGTAAAAAACAGAACGTAAAGGCCGCGCGGGTGTTTCTGATTGGTAACGGTTGATTCCATATAACGGATTTCATAATTGAAGGGTGAAGGCGCGCAAGATAGTAATTCTGGTAAAACTTCCAGCCAACCGCGCTTTTGTCTTATTTTGTGTTTTCTTTTTTCTACCAAACAATACCCATGTCGCTGCTCGACGCTCTACAAAATCACCCTTCATTTGCTCCGGTCGTTTCCACCGACAAGCCATTCCGCAAGCTCGACTTTACGGCCAATAACACCGACCTGCCCGCCTTGGATTTGACAGACACCACGGCGTTTTCGGAATACGTTTTTGGCAGAATGCTGGACAACGGCCAATACGTCGGCGTGGGAGGCTACAATGAGCATCGCGTGATTTACCGCCGCTCGGCGCACTTCGGCGACTACGCGGCGGAAGGCCGCTGCATTCATCTGGGGGTGGATGTGTGGGCCGATGCCCTGACGCCCGTCGGCGCGCCGCTGCCGGGCGTGGTGCAGAGCGTCGCTTTCAACGACAACTTCGGCGACTACGGCCCGACGATCATTCTGCGGCACGAACTGGGTGGCTTTGAATTTCACAGCCTTTACGGTCACCTGGAATTGGCTTCTCTGGAAAATATTTTCGTCGGCAAGGAAATCACGGCGGGCGAGGCGTTCACCGCTATCGGCGACTACCCCGAAAACGGCAATTGGCCCCCGCACCTTCACTTTCAACTCATCACCGAGCTAAGCGGCTTCCACGGCGACTATCCCGGCGTGGCGTCGGTGGCCGAGCGGCAGGTATATCTGGAAAATTGTCCTGACCCTAATCTTATTCTGAGGATTGAGGAATTGCAGGATTGAGCGGTGGAGTAAATGGCATGAATGTTGAATTCAATTGATCTTATCGTTTTTCACAATGACTCGCTTTCGTCAAAATGCCAAACTTCGTTCGATCTTCTGCGCTATTCTTTTTCTCGATTATCTGCTGTCCAAACGTTTTCGGCCAAGGCTACGTCATTATCAGCGGCAAAATCATTGACAAAAGCACCCGGCAGCCGATTCCTTACGCGCACATCGGCGTGATGAGCAAGGGATTGGGTACCATCGCCAACGAGCAGGGCGAATTTTACTACCGCTTTCCCAAAATCGCCATAGACGACGACGTGACCGTAGCGCAGCCAGGCTACAAGAACCTGGCACGAAAAGGCGCGGAATTCGTGTCGGGTGACAAAAATGTACTGCTGGAAATGGAAACAGCGCAGCCCGTAGTGGTGGACAGTGCTTACATAAAAAGCTTCGACGCGCGCGGCTGGGTAGCGGCGGCTTTGGGCAAAGTCGCCAAGAACTACACCGATACGCCCATCATGATGACGGGTTTTTATCAGGAAACCCTGCAACAGAACGAGGCTTACGTGGATATTCGCGAAGCGGTGCTGAAAATAGAAAAAGACCCGCGCCCCAAAACCGAATTTCCCGACAAGTACAAGATGCTGCGCGGCCGCCGCTTCGAAAGCACCGACCGCGACAAGTCCCTGGACGATTACGAATTTCCCAGTGGCCCGGCCATCGTCACCCGCAGCCTCGAGACGGGCCTGCCGGAGTATCTGTCGGGTAGCAACCTGGCCGACTACCGCTTTCAACTGGACGACAGCATCGCTTTTTACAATGATAAAGACGTGTACCAAATCCACTTTCGGCCCGTTAGCCCGCAGGTGAAGGGCGCGCGTAACGGTGTCATCAGCATCAACAAAGCCGACTCGGCCATTGTCCGCATTGCCTACGACTTCACGCCTGAGGGCATGGACGAGGTCTTCAAGGGGTCGATGAAAAGCGCGATGGGCAAGATGTTCGGCAAGAACCGCCGCGAGGCTAAGCGCGTGAGCAGCTTCACCAACTACCTGCCCTACGACGGAAAGTGGTACCTGCAGGATTCGCAACTCCTGATTCAAACCGACTTTATCAGCAAAAGCGACACGCTGACCGGAACCATCAAGCTGCATTTTGTGGCCAACGACATCCTGAAAAGCAACGGCAAGGCCGTCCCGCCCGCCGAAGTGCCGCTGGACACCGCCCAGTTTCCAGCACAGAAAATTCCGAAGTACGATGAAACCTACTGGTCCAATTTCAACCACATCATCCCGTCGGCGGGGATGCGGGGTATTTTGGGGAGTTTGAAGAAGTAAGCTTTCACTTGATCGGCACCCGCACTTCGTACGCACCGCCAGGCGGCACGTTCAATCGGTAATCCGACGTATTGTTGAACCAGGGGTTGAGTCGCCGCAGCGCCCGGTAGGTGGTGTTGTTCGCTTGGGCGAAGGCCACGAGATCCGTGTCGCTATCCACTCTCACGATCTTGAATTGGTGCGGATCATACTGATCTTCGGGCGTCAGGAAATAGCCGTAAGCTTCCGGGTTTTCGAGCAATATCTTGAAAGAAAGGATGCGGTAGAAATAGCGGGCAGTCTCGCTGTTGAGGTACAAATCCCAGAAATTATCTGTCTTCTGGTATTTCAGAACGTTTTGTGTGCCCGTCAACCCCTTGTTGTAGGAGGTCGCCACGAGCGGCCAGTTGTTGAGTCGGGCGTGCGACCATTTGAGGTAGCGGGCGGCGGCTTCGGTGGCCAGTTTGGGATCACGGCGCATGTCCACGTCGGCGTCGATGTGCAGGCCGTAGTCGCGGCCGGTAAGGGGCATGAACTGCCACATGCCCACTGCTCCGGCGGGTGACCGAGCCGTGTTGTCGAATTCACTTTCGGCCACGGCCAGGTAGATGAAGTCGGTCGGGACGCCGTTCTCGCGCAGCGTTTTTTCGATCAGCGGCCGCCAGCGCTCGATGTTTTTTATGATATAAAAAGTCCGCGAATGCCCGAAAGTGTTCACGACAAGCTCGCGCTCCAGGCCCTCGCGCACATCGTCGCGCTCCAAAGGCACCCGCTCGCCCGCAAAGGTCAGCGTATCGGGTAGGGGAGGCATGGTAACGTGCTGCGGCGGGCCACCGACGGGGACAATGGCGGTGCGCTCCGCGAACGGTACGCGCTCATCTTTGACTGCTGAGGCATCGGCATCCTGGGAACGGCAGCCATAACAAAACAGCATTTCAAAGAGCAGGGCAAACAGAAGGGTAACTTGACGAAAGGGCATTTTTGAAAATTTGTGTCAGGAAAACAATAGCGGCAAAGCTACGCCAAATCAGGCAGGAATGTACAGGTCGGGCACTTTACCCGTTGGCCGCTGAGTGGGCAGTCAGCCATTTGGTTGAAATGGTAAAGCCCGCAAACGTTCGTTTGCAGGCTTTTCTCTGGGTGGATATATATAAAAAAATCAGGAAGGGTTGGAGTTGGAGACGTAGTGTGCTCGCGGGTGTAAGCCTTTGCCGATGATTGCCACTAGCTCGGGATTGACGAACTCTTCGTCCACTACTTCCCAGGACTCGTTGCGGTAGACCATCACGAAAGAGTTCTTTTTGGGGAAAATAATTCGCATTCCCTGTTCATCGCCGTACATCTCTGGTTCGGCGTCGAGTTTCATTTCTTGGCCGTCTTTCGAGTCTTTTATCGTTAGTTGCATTAGATTTGGGTTTCTTTCAGGTAAAACAAGGTTGTCAAGTGGAGCTATGTCAAACAAAATCATTCCAGAAACCCACTAATCGCTTTTTTTATCTCTGCCAAATCAAAATAGCGACACTGATCTTTGCCGAAAGCCTATCCATCGAAAGGTCAGCATGAACATATTCAAATACCTCGATTTTCAGAATAGCCGTAAAAAAGCGGCGTATGTCGTGCTGGTTTTGAGCCTGCTTTTTTTATTGCTGACCGCTTTCGTAGCGCTACTGCCCACTTCCTACATCGATCTGGAATTTTCGGAAGAAGTGCAGGAAGACAACTTTCCCCTGCTGGATTCGCTGATGAAAGGCATAAGCTGGTTCGGGACCAACTGGGTGGCAGTTTCAATGACGCTGGGTACGGCGCTGATTTTCCTTTTGGCGCGTCTTCATCGCGAAGCTTTTTTCCTGAGCCTCACACTGCTGTCGTCCGTCGTCACTTTTGGAATAAAACTGTTGGTGAATCGACCCCGTCCTACGGAAGATTTGGTGCGAATTGTGGTCAAAGCGCAGCACCAAAGTTTCCCGAGCGGGCACACCGTGTTCTACGTTACCTTTTTCGGCTTTCTGATTTTTCTTTTGGCTCGGTTGCGACAAATCCCTTCGATTGTCCGCTGGTTGGGCGGAATTTTTAGTTTGCTACTCATCCTGACCGTCCCCTTCTCGCGCGTATACTTGGGCAACCACTGGTTCACCGACGTTGTGGCGGGGTTCGTGCTAGGGCTTATTTCGCTGGTGGTGCTTATTTCTCTGTACTTCACCCCAGATAGAAGCGGCACGGCTTGACGCGCGTCGGTCGAATTGACTATCTTGGCATCACGTCTTCCAAGAATTGGGATAAACTATAAAACGAAGTACCAGACATGGATATCGAACCAAAAATCGGCAGTCAATTTACCCACCCGTTCAGATTCAGCCAGCAGGACGTAGTAGCGTTCGCCCGCGTGACGGGTGACAACAACCCGCTGCACCTCGATGCCGACTATGCCGCCACCACACCTTTCAGGCGGCCCATCATTCACGGAATGCTGGGCGCGAGCGTGTTCACCAAGGTGTTAGGGACGGAGTACCCCGGCTACGGCTCCATATACGTTAGTCAGACGCTCAGCTTTTTGCGGCCCATGTTTGTGGATACCGACTACGAGGCGGTATTCACCATCACCAATCTCAATTCCGACAGGCAGATGGCCGAAATCAGCACCGAAATTCTGGACGTTCAGACCCGCAAGGTGACCACGCGCGGCGCGGCGATGATGATAAATAAGGAAAAATTCTGAGTCTCGCTTATTTTCGTTTGCTACTTTCCGGCCCACAAAAAAAGCAGCGCGATTGTTTCTCAATCGCGCTGCTCTGCCTAGGGTATTTGTCGAAAGCGTATTGCGTTTAAGCTGCCACGGTCTCCTGCTCCCGTAAATACTGCATCAGGCTGTTCATAGAGGTGATGCGCGGGTAGTCCTCGTCGGGAATGGCAATGTCGAACTCTTGCTCCAGTTGCATCATCATGTCCACCAAATCGAGGCTGTCGAAGCCGAGGTCTTTTACAAAGTGGGCATCATCGGTAATGGCGGTGGGCTGCAGGCCGAAATTGTTCAAGATATTGAGAATTCGCTGCTTCATTGTCTGGCTATTTTTATGATTTTGATAAAACTCAAAAAGGACTGATTTCGTAAAAACGTTAAATTTTTAGAGATAGTACCACCAGAAAGTGTTAATTGTTCCAAGCAGGACAGATAAATTTCAAGTCTTTGATTTTTAATTTATTACTCTTCAAAGTGGCGAGTGTAAAGCTAAATTTGACCGCAGGATCAAGTCTTGGTTTTTTACAAAAAAAAATCCACACCAGCCCAAACACAACCATTCGTTCAGTTGTAAGGAGGAGGTTTGGTTTCAAATGGTTGGAAGGACAGCACGTTTTTTATTAAAAAACTTCGTGGACGAATTTGGGTTGGTAAGGATTAGATACAGCGCTTTTCTGCTTTTAAGAACAATCTGTATCAAGTGAAACTATGATTATATTCGAATGACGACTAAATCTGCTTTATTCTTTCTTATGTTGGCTGGATTGGGGGTTGCCGACAAGGCAACGGCGCAAAAGGTCGACGATGGCTCACGCCTCTACGAAATGCGCACCTACTACTGCGAGCCGGGGCGGCTGGATGCCCTGCTCTCGCGCTTCCGCGACCATACGATGCAGCTCTTCGAGAAGCACGGCATGACCAACGTCGGTTACTGGGTACCACTCGATAACACCGATAACAAACTTGTGTACGTCCTCTCCTACCCCGGCGACCGCGCCCTCCGCGACAAAGCCTGGAAAGCGTTCGGCAGTGATCCCGACTGGAAAAAGGCACAGGGCGACTCGGAGAAAGACGGAAAAATCGTGAAGCGTGTGGAAAACATGTTCATGCAGGAGACCGACTTTTCGTTCCCTATGAAAGTGGACGGCCCGGCCGGTGACCGGATTTTTGAGCTTAGGATGTACCACACCAATCCGGGCAAGTTGCCCGAGTTGCTGGCGCGCTTCCGCAACCATACCACGGCGCTTTTTGCCAAACAGGGCATGACCAACCTCAACTATTGGCTGCCCACCGAGGTGGACAACCGCCTGGTGTACATGCTGGCGCACCCGAGCCTCGAAGATGGTAAGAAAGCTTTCGATGCCTTCCGGGTCGATCCTGACTGGATCAAGGCGCGGGACCACTCTGAGCGCAACGGCAAGCTGGTGGAGAAAGTAGAATCTACCTACCTGAAAGCAACCGACTTCTCGCCGATTCGTTAAATCACAACCGCTTTTTTTGAAAAATACTATGTCCAAATTGCTTAGTTTTTGCGCGGCTGTTTTGCTGCTATTGAATCCCGTGTCGATTTTGGGACAGTCGTCCGACGGCTATACCCCCATCTCTTTGGATAATCTGGACGCCTTCGACGCGCCTGCTTCATCCTGGAGGCTCACGCCCGAAGCAACGATGAGTCCCACCAACGCCACCGTCATGACCAAGGATGGCAAGGGTGGCGGCATTCTGGTAGGTACTGGCGGACAAGCCATAAAAACCAAGGCCACCATGCAGGATTTGCGGCTGCGGTTTGAATTCATGCTCTCACCGGGCGCGCAGGCTGCCGTCGTTCTGCCAGGCGGAGCGCGCGTGCTGATAGCCGACAATCCACCCGCCGACGCACCGGGCGCTTCCACGAGTGGCTACACGGGACAATTTCCAATCATGAATGCCACGAAGGCTCCCGGCCTCTGGCAAACGGCCGAAATTGTGTACGACGCCTCGACTTCCCAGACGGGTGTGGCCCGAGTGAATTCGGTGACGCTGAACGGTTCGCTGGTACAGCAGGGGAGCTATGTACCGTTGTCCAGGACACTGACGGGCCCGGAACCAATTGCCTTCGAGGTTATCAAACGCACCGTGGCTTTCAGAAACATCAGTTATCAGGAACTGGCCGACCGCAAGCCGCTGGCGATTGAGAATCTGACGTATAAATTGTTTTCCGACCCCTGGCAAACCGAGAAACCCACCAAGTTGGAGCGCGAAGGCCGTGCGCCCGCGCTTACCCAGGAACTGGCCGCTGGCATGAAGGAATTTCACTTAATCTTCGACGGCGAAATGAACGTGGACGAGCCGGGCGATTACACTTTTCTGGTCTCGCAGTCTGGCCCCGGAACCACCCTCTTCGTGGATGGGAAAGAAGTGATGAAAACGACGGAGGGTACCTCCCAGCAACAACACACCCAAATCGTGAAGCTGGATCAGGGCAAGCACCGCTTCGGACTGCGCTATGGTCGTTTTCCGTGGCGTGGGCCAGCCTTGGGCGTAAGTGTCTACAAAGCGGGAGTGCGTCCTTATGACCTCACGGCGCTGTCGTCGCTGCCCGTGCCTACGCCCAAGCCTTACCTGGGCGTCGATCCCGAAGATGGCCCCGAGATGATTCGCTCGTTCATTCAGTACCAGGACGAGAAATACAAACGCACCCATTCGCTGTCGGTGGGCAATCCGGCGGGTTGGCATTATTCCATCGACCTCAACCGGGGGGCTCTGTTACAAGCTTGGCGCGGCCCCTTTGCCGACGTGACCGAAATGTGGTACCAGCGCGGCGAGCCGCAATTGCTCGAAACCGCCGGACTCACCGTACCGATCTCGGGCAAAAGCAGTTACGCCGCCTTGAGCGGACTTTCCGCCGCCTGGCCCGACTCCGCCGACCTGAACTACTTAGGCTACCGCCTGGATGCCGACGGCGTACCCACCCTACGCTACGCCATGGGTGATGCCACGCTGACCGATCAACTTACCGCTGATGCGCAGGGCCTGACGCGCAAGATTTCGCTGGAAGGCGGTATGCCTTCGGGCATGTACGTCCTGCTGGGTTCGGGCGACAACATTACGATGGTAGAAAAAGGCCTGTACCGAGTGGATGACCGTTATTATATAAAACTAGACAAGAATGACCGCGTCACCCAAAGAAATTCGGCGGACCAGCAGGAATTGCTGCTTCCTTTGGGCAAAACCGTGACTTACAGCCTGTCGTGGTGATAGGGGTTAAAGGTCAACGGTCAACGGCTTTACCGAAGACTTGAAACCTGGAAAGAACGGTAAGAGTATTTTACGAAAATTGAGAATCACATGAAAAAGTACGCATTGAGCATTGTGGGATTATTGGCAGCAGCCACGCTGGGGTTTGCCCAGAACCGCCCCATGACCGAAGAGGATTATTACCGCATCGTGACGATGCCCATTCCACCGAACATCGAGATGGAAGTCGGCGGGCTGGCAGTGCTGCCCGATGGCCGCCTGGGCGTATCGACCCGGCGCGGCGAGGTGTGGATGGTTGGAAACCCCTATATGTTGGGCAACGGCCGACCTACGTTCAAGCGCTTTGCCCACGGACTGCATGAGCCGCTGGGGCTGCTACATCGAGGCGATCACTTTTTGATTTCACAGCGCGGAGAGGTCACCAAACTGGTCGACACCGATAACGACGGCGTGGCTGATGTGTATGATTCCTTCGCGCGCTGGCCCCTTTCCGGCAACTACCACCAGTACTCCTACGGTCCGGTGCCGCTGCCCAACGGCGACATGATCGTCACGCTTAATTTGGACTGGATCGGCAAAGGAGCCAGCCAGTCCAAATGGCGGGGTTGGATGCTCAAACTCGGCGAGGACGGTTCGCTGACGCCCTGGGCCACGGGACTGCGCTCACCCGCTGGTTTCGGTCAGTTTCAAGGCGATATTTTCTACACCGAAAACCAGGGCGACTGGGTCGGCTCGGGCCGCATGACGCACTTGGCGAAAGGCGACTTTGCGGGCAACCCCGCCGGACTGCGGTGGAGCAACGAAGACGGCTCGCCCGTGAAGCTCCGTCCCGAAGACATCCCTGACACGGGCGAACCGCTCTACGATGTGGCCAAAACCACGCCCGGTATCAAGCCGCCCGCCGTGTGGTTTCCGCACACGCTGATGGGGATTTCTACGTCCGATTTTAAGGAAGATACGACGGGCGGAGCCTTCGGGCCATTCGCGGGTCAAATGTTTGTCGGCGACCAGGGCCATAGCAAAATCATGCGCGTGGACATGGAAAAGGTCAACGGCGTGTGGCAAGGCGCTTGCTTTCCTTTCCGGGAAGGATTCGAGTCGGGCCTGATTCGGATGGTGTGGGGCCTGGACGGATCCATGTTTGTGGGCCAGACGGCTCGCGGCTGGTCGGCAACAGGGAAAGAACCCTTCGGTATTCAGCGACTCGTATGGACGGGGCAGACGCCCTTTGAGATAAAAAGCATCCGCTCGCAACCCGACGGCTTCGAGCTGAGCTTCACGCTGCCCGTGGACGTCACCACGGCGGGTGATCCGGCTTCGTATGGCCTAAATAGCTTCAACTACAAATACCACCATACTTACGGCAGCCCCGTCATCAACGCCGAGCCGATGGCAATTAAAGGAATCGTGGTTGCGGCCGATGGCATGAGTGCGCGCCTGGTCGTGGATGCCGCCAAGCTACGCAAAGGCTATATCCACGAAGTAAAAGCCGAAGGACTGAAGTCGAAAGAAGGGTTATCGTTATTGCATCCGGTAGGTTACTATACGCTGAACGAAATCGCGGCGGGCAGTCAGGCAGATGCCGCCCAGTTTACCGCGAGCAGCAAGAGCGGCGTGGGTGCCACGATGGATCACAGCCAGCACCAGATGAGCGAGGCCATGCCAATGGCTAATTCCGCTAAGCGCATCACGACCCAGCCCGCCGACTGGACGAACGGCCCCGACCAGGTCATCACACTCGGTACCAAGCCGGGCCTAAAATTCGACCTTAGTGAAATCCAGGTGAAGGCAGGCAGCAAAGTAAAGTTGGTCTTCAATAATAACGACGACATGCTGCACAACATGGTAATTACCAATCCGGGTATGGCCAACAAAGTAGGTGAAGCCGCCTTGAAGCTAGGCTTGAAAGGCGCGGAAATGAACTACATTCCCGATTCACGCGACGTCCTGTACCACACCGCCCTCATGCAGCCCGAAAGCAGCGAAGCACTGTACTTCGTGGCTCCCGCCAAAGCAGGCGACTACGATTACGTTTGTACTTTTCCGGGGCATTATACCTTGATGCAGGGTCGGATGAAGGTCGTGAAGTGAAAGCAGTATTCAGGGTTGTTCCGAATTCTGATGGACATCCCATAAAAAAGGGCGGCTCACCCAGGTGAGCCGCCCTTTTTAACGATAAGCTAAATAAGCTTACTTGATAAATGGCTTGGCGATAGCCAGCACTTGATCTTTGTTCAGCGGCTCGTCGAAAGACTCGGTGATCGCGTCGAGCGACTTACCGGCAATTCCCGTAAGATCTACTCCGCCTTGTACTACAAGTTGGTCACCAGCGTAAACTGCCGCAGGAGAACCTTCTTGCAAAGTGATCCAGGGCTTGATGCGGTCGATACCGCGAATCACGGAAAGAATGTCCCGAACCTTCGCAGCGTGACGCGCCTCCACCGAATGAATCTGCAACGCGTAGTCGAGTAGTGCCTCGTCGCCATCGCGCATCAGATTACCAGCCTGCCCTTTGTAGGCACGTACTCCGGTATCCTCAAAAGCGTGAGAAAGGAAGACAAAGGTGTCGAAGTCAGTGAAAGCCTTGTAGGTACCACCCGCCGTAAAGTCGAAAGTGGGCTTGGCGGGAGCCGCAGCACCCAGAGCACCTTCAAGAAACTTGACGTGCTGGGTTTCGTGCTTGCTGATTTGCTGGAACACGCCCATGTACTTGCCGTTGTCACCAGAGAAAAGACCTGGGGCATTGAGGCCCATTTTATAAAACTCGTCCTCGAGGTATTCCAACGTGAGGGCAAATTTCAACACCTCGATGGCTTCGTTGGAGAACGCATAAGCTTTGTTGAAGATAGAGGCCATTGTCGTAGGAACGGCTGCCGCAGTAAGGGAGCGGCTGAATTTGGTCATGAAGCTACGCCGGGTAGCGTGTTCCAGGCGCTCGACGGCATCACCGTCTACCTTCTGGATTTCATCAACTATATTGAAAATATTCATAGTATCTTATTGGTTGTTTTACAGGATAGACAAAAATTTGGACTCGTTATTTGGGCATGGTGACCCGCTTTGGCAAATTGCTGCCGCTCACCAGAGTCTTAATGTAGGGTTTTACTGCACTCAACACCATGTCAGGGCTCCTGATCAGATCAAGGCCGTTCATGTCGAGGATGTCATCACCTGCGAAATCCGTAGAATTGGGGTTGATCAAGTCACGGATGATTGAGGCGTGACGCGCTTCTACCGAAACGATTTTGCCCGCAAGCAAAAGGAACGTGGGGCTGTCGAGCAGCTGTCCAGCACCGTTATAGGCCGATACGCCCGTGTCTTCAAATACCTTGGCGGTACCCAATACACTGGCGCGGCTGTTGAAGTCGATGGCAGAGAAATTCACGGACAGGCCGGGGATAGCATTGCCACCCAAGGCGGTCTTGAAAAATTCGCGGTGGATTACCTCGTGATCGCGAATGTCGGTCAGGAACCTTTTTTCCTTGGCATTCATGCCAGCATAAGGCGTGGCAAGCACCTGCTCATAGAAAGCTGCTTCGAGCTGCTCCAATGCATAAGCGTAATTCAGGATACCAACGTCACCTGAGCCTAGGTTGACCACTTGGTTACCCGGACCGAGATCGTGATCCTTGATGCATGATTGCATGACGAAAGCACCGGTAGCGGCGGCCAATCCGGCCGAGCGCAAAAAGTAACGGCGATTCACCACATCCAGCGCTGGATTCTCCTCAGAGTTATTCGCTTTCAATAGTTCGTTTGTCTTTTTGTTCATAATTGTGAAAGGTTTTTGAAATTATTTACTCGTTTAGAACTGGGACTAGTGCAAAAAACTACGCCAGTACGACAGCTTTGGATTCACAAGAACGGCAAAAAAAATGCTCAAGTAATGTATTTTTTTAGGTACGCCATAGATAACTTTTGTCTCATAATTGTATTATTTTCATAAATGTTCCGTAATTCTGGCATATTAGTATAATCATATCGTGTTAGAGTGGATTAATATATTTTTTAGTCTAATCTAAATGATACGTTATTTATAATAATTCTATTTAACAAAAAACCGTGGTGTAGTTGAATAGCAGGTCTTTTCACTACAAAAATAGTTTTATGTTTCCCCAACTTTTCGGGAGCCTTCCCTACACTATTCCGCAATCGCCTTACCTTTGTTCCCCATAATAATCCTATTTTACGTAGACTCTTATGACTAAAAGGCATCATACATTCATTGAAGAACTTACCTGGCGCAGGATGCTGCACGACGCCATGCCCGGCACCGAGGCACAACTCGGCCAGCAGATGACTACGGGCTATATCGGTTTTGATCCTACGGCAGCTTCGCTACACATCGGGAATCTGGCTACGGTTATGCTTTTGGTGCATTTCCAGCGCGCCGGCCACAAGCCCCTGGCGCTGGTGGGTGGGGCCACGGGCATGATCGGCGACCCGTCGTTCAAGGCCTCAGAACGTTCGTTTTTGTCAGAAGAAACTTTGCGAGAAAACCAGGAAGGCATCCGCAGGCAGTTGGAATCATTCCTGGACTTCGACTGCGGCGAGCATTCCGCCGAAATGGTCAACAACTACGACTGGTTCAAGGAAATGGGTTTCCTACAGTTTCTGCGGGAAGTGGGGAAATTTTTGTCGGTCAACTATATGACCAGCAAGGATTCGGTCAAGACGCGGCTTGAAACCGGGATATCTTTCACCGAATTCTCTTACCAGCTTCTGCAAGGTTACGATTTCTACTGGTTGTACAAAAACAAGAACGTGCGCTTACAGATGGGCGGCTCCGACCAGTGGGGCAATATCACGACGGGTACCGAACTCATCCGCCGCAAGGAAGGTGACGCCGAAGACTACTACAAAGCATTCGCGCTCACAACGCCGCTCGTCACCAAGGCGGACGGCACCAAGTTCGGCAAGAGCGAGGGCGGCAACGTCTGGCTCGACCCCGCCATGACCAGCCCCTACCAGTTTTACCAGTTCTGGATCAACCAGTCGGACGATGACGCGCCCCGGCAGTTACGCGTTTTTACATTATATAATAAGGAAGAGATCGAAGCACTCGAAACCGAACACGCCCGAGCCCCGCATCTGCGCATCATGCAGAAGGCGCTGGCTGAGGAAGTGACTACGCGGGTGCATTCGGCCCGCGACTACCGCCTGGCCGTGAAAGCCTCCGAGGTACTTTTCGGCAAAGCCACGCTCGACACGCTGAAAACCATCGAGGCCGACGAGTTCGAGACGATTTTCGACGGCGTGCCGCAGTCGGAGATTAGCCGCGCCGACTGGGAGGCCTGCCCTAATATCACAGACTTACTTTCGACAGTTACCAATGGCGAAATCTACGCTTCAAAAGGCGAAACCCGCCGCGCCATTCAGCAGAACGCCGTGAGCATCAACAAGGTAAAAGTAACGAGCGCCGAGCAGTCGCTCACCGAGTTCGATTTGTTGCAAGATAGCTTCGTGCTGGTGTCGAAGGGGAAGAAAAACCACCTGGTGAAAATAGCGTCGGCTGAATGAAAGCTTGCTTGTGGATCTTTGAACGACTTTCCAGATTGAAAATCCCGAATTTTTGTTATAGTTTTGTACAAAAATTCGGGATTTATGTTTATCAGAAAATCTTTTCTTCGACTAGAAGAACATTTATTGCGAAAGCAAGTGACGGTCATCACGGGCATGAGACGGGTGGGTAAGTCCACCGCGCTCAGCTATCTCCTGGATCGAGTACCCCACACCAACAAACTGTACCTCGATTTTGAACGAGTGGAGAACAGGGTGCTGTTCAACCAAACTTCTTACAACGACATCGAGCGCAGTTTGGTGGCTTTGGGGCTGGATTTGCAGCAGCCTGCCGTGCTGGCACTCGACGAACTCCAACTCGTCCCCAATAGCACGAGCGTAATCAAAAGCCTGTACGATACCTACGGCATCAAGTTTCTGGTGACGGGTTCGAGTTCGTTTTACCTGAAAAACCATTTTTCGGAAAGCTTGGCGGGACGGAAGCAAATATTCGAACTCTGGCCACTCGACTTCGAGGAGTACCTGATGTTCAAAGGCGAGGACACCCGTCGCATTCAGGCCGAGCGAATGCAGCCTTTTCTTTTTACGTACTACGACCTCTGGAAAGGACACTACGAAGACTTCATCCAGTTTGGCGGTTTTCCCGAAGTCGTGCTGGCCGATTCACCCGCGCAGAAGACCGATTACCTCAAAGATATTCTGAATGCTTACATCGAACTGGACATCAAATTGTTATCGGATTTTTCGATAAGCGACAGTCTCTATAAACTGATTCTTCTCCTCGCCAACCGCGTAGGCAGCCGAATCGACTACACCAAAATCGCCAGCCTGATCGGCCTCAGCCGCCACAAGGTCAAGGATTACCTGCACCTGCTGGAATACACGTATTTTATCAGGACGGTGAAGCCGTACACGGGTGGCATCGATAAGGAAATCAGCAAACAGCCCAAGCTGTACTTCACCGATACGGGCCTGCTGCAAATCTGCGGCCAACTTAGCAACGGGAGCGTTTTCGAGAACGCCATCGCCAGCCAACTGGCGCAATTAGGGACTATCCATTTCTTCGAGCAAAGCGCGGGTACCGAGATCGACTTTATTTTGGACCGAAAAACGGCCTTTGAAGTAAAGGAAAGGGCTTCGCCACAAGATCTGAGCAGCCTGGTCGAACGCGCCAAATTGCTGGATATCTCCGATTACAGTTTGATCGGGAGACATTATCCCGCGAGTGAGTTCAAAGAATTTATCTGGGGTGGGGGCGTGTTTTGAGTTGAGTCGATCATTTTGTCATGGGTACCTTTCTCCTGTTTCTTTTCGTTTTTGGACTTTTCACTTGGTGAATGCGGAAACTGCTGCGCTTTACCCAAGATACAGTCGGCGAGAATTCGCCGCTCAAAGTAAGCAGGGTGTACGAAATTTCTGAATTCAGGTACTTTACAAATTTCGATGGAATAATGGCGGCTTTCTCAGTACTGCTGGGGGTAGTTTTATTTTTTCAGCTTTCAAGAATTTCCCTCCCGGCTGATCAAAGCTATTCACTGTTGCTTTATTTCGCTATCTTCTTAACCCCACTATTTGTAATGGGGTTAGGCTTTTTATCTTTTGCCCTACAGATAAACCATTGGCCCTACGTTCGTGGCAGAATCATCGCAACAAACCCAGCCAATCACTCACTCGAAATAACGTTTCACAATAAAGTACTCATCGTGCGGGACGGTGATATAGTCAGAATCGAAGGGGTTTACAGCAAATCTAAAGTAGGCTATTCCTATTCAACCTATTATCTCGACAATGGCACGAGCTTCATTCTTTCGGGTCGGATACCAGGGCAAGAAGTGATTCAGGAATATTTCCCCAAAATTCCGTTTTCAGGAAGCTATTCCCAGTTTGGTTTCATTAAAGACAAACTGTTATCTTAATTTTCCCGACCTTTGCCCCCCGATTTCAAAAACAAAAGCCGAGAGCCGAAAGCTGATAGCCGACGGCCCAACCTATGAAAACCAAAGGAATACGTACCAATAAAGTCAACATCGTCACGCTGGGTTGTTCCAAGAATCTGGTGGACTCCGAAGTGCTTTTCACGCAGTTGAAAGGTAATGGCTACAACGTGGCGCACGAGTCGAAAAAAGACGACGCGCAGATCGTGGTCATCAACACCTGCGGCTTCATCGACGGGGCCAAAGAGGAGTCCATCGACACCATCCTGCGCTACGCCGACGCCAAGGCGGCGGGGGCCGTAGACAAGGTGTACGTGACGGGCTGTCTGTCGCACCGCTATAAGGACGAACTGGCTCTTGAAATTCCGACGGTGGACGCCTGGTTCGGTACCAACGAGCTCCCGCGCCTGCTCAAAACCCTGAAAGCCGATTACAAGCACGAACTCGTCGGCGAGCGGCTGCTGACCACGCCGACGCACTATGCTTATCAAAAAATCGCCGAGGGCTGCGACCGTCCGTGCAGTTTTTGCGCTATTCCGCTCATGCGGGGCGGTCACGTGTCGCGGCCCATCGAGGAATTGGTGAAGGAGGCCAAGTCACTGGCGAGTCGGGGTACCAAGGAATTGATTCTCATCGCCCAGGATCTTACTTACTACGGCCTGGATATTTACAAGAAAAGAAACCTGACTGACCTGCTGGCGCGGCTCGCCGACGTGGGCGGCATCGACTGGATTAGGCTGCAATACGCCTACCCGGCGGGCTTTCCCCTGGATATCCTGGACGTAATGAATGAGCGGAGCAACATTTGCAACTACCTGGACATGCCCCTCCAATCGGGTTCGACGGAGGTACTTAAAACCATGCGACGCGGCATCACCCGTGAGAAAACGGAGGCACTCATCGAAACGATTCGGGCGAAAGTGCCGGGCATTGCCCTACGCACCACGCTCATCGTCGGTCACCCCGGCGAAACTGAGGCGGCCTTTGAAGAAACCTATGAGTTTGTAGAAAAAATGCGCTTCGACCGCCTCGGCGCGTTCCAGTACTCGCACGAGGACAATACCCACGCCCACACCATGCCCGACGACATCCCCGCCGAGATCAAGCAGGAACGCGCCGACGCCCTCATGGAATTGCAGCAGGGTATTTCCTGGGAATTGAACCAGGAAAAAATCGGTAAAACCTATAAAGTACTATTCGATCGCAAGGAAGGCGGCTACTTCATCGGCCGCACGGAGTCCGATTCGCCGGAAGTGGATAACGAGGTGCTGCTACCAGCCGAACAGTACGTCCGCCTGGGCGACTTCGCGGACGTGCGGATTACTTCGGCGGAGGAATTTGATTTGTACGGCGAGGTGGTGGAATAAGGAAATTGGAGTGTTTTATTAACTTTGCCCCTTCAACCTCACCCCAAACCCCTCTCCTTAAATGGAGAGGGGCTTCTTTTAAGCCGAATTGGTTTTTTATGCTTCAACGACTTCAAACTCTCTTTCTCGCCATCGTGGCCATTGCGATGGGCGTATTTTTAGCTTTCCCCCTTTGGCATAAAATGGGGTCAGATGGAATTCACGAAGCCTCCATGACCGCTTTCCGGTTGACTTACAAAGCCACACCCGTGCAGACGGGTATTCAGCCCGTGTACTACGTAGCGGGGATGGCGATTCTGGTGATTGGCGTGGCAGTTTTTGCGATTTTCAAGTACCGCAACCGCCTGATGCAGTCGGCCTTGTGCGCGGTCAATTCTATCTTGATGACTGTGATTTTGGCGACCGTGGTCTATCAGACTTTCTACGAAACCGCCAAACTCTTCGACGAGGGCGAAACGGGCGACTATCTCGTCGGTTTCTACGCGTTGGTCGTGGCGATGCTGGCCAACGTGGCGGCCAACCGTTTCATCCGCAGGGATGAGAAAATGGTGAAGGAGTCGAACCGGATGCGGTGATTGGACGCTGGACGTTGGAGCGAGGCAGTTGGATTTTGGAGTGAGTAGCTCATTGCGTCCGAAAAGCGTATATTTGAGAAAAACAGATCTCAAACCATGATACAAACCGCCCAAGCTACAACCGATACGCTGCCCCGCAGTTTGGATGAGTTCCTCGAATGGGAGCCAAACGACGGCTTCAAATACGAGTGGAACGATGGGGAAATCATTCAATTCGCGGGTATGCAGGAAAACCAGATCAACATTTATGATAATATACTCGATCTGCTCATTGAGTTAGGCTATAAGAAAACGGGTACCTTGGTCAACGAGCATAATGTGCATGTGAGTGGTATCCAATTGCGCCGCCCTGATATCGCTTATTTTACCCGTGACCAAATCAGGCACAGCACGCAGGGGGGGAGATCAATACCGGACTTTCTGGTCGAGGTAATATCACTCCACGATAAATTGAATCGGGTAGAAAAGAAGCTGACAGAGTACTTCGAAGCCGGGGTGAAAGTCGTTTGGGTAGTAATACCAGAGGAGCGGGTGGTCAACGTCTACACTTCCCGCCGCGAGGTAAAGGCCTGTTTGGGGGACGATATTTGCTCTGCCGCACCCGTGCTGCCAAAGTTCGAAATCAGCGTGAACGATATGCTGATGCTGCGTTAAGCAACTTCTAAATCAACCCCTCCTTCAACAAATCGTGCAAATGCACGAAGCCCCTTAACTTCCCATCTTCCATCACTACAAGCTGCGTGATGCTCCGCGCCTGTATAAGTTGCACGGCCTACTCGTCGGGGGCGAGGGCGTCATGATACTGTCGGCAAAAACTTAAGCAGTAACTACTAAGTCCCCACCAAGCGAAATTGAATGCTTCCTCCGTCCGTTGACTTTTCGACGATATACAAATCGTTGGACTTTATTGCCTCGATAACCCTTTTGTAAATGTACGCTTTGGACTCGTCGGTAATATTTTCCGAACCGAAAGGCCCGGTTTTTGGGTGTACGAACAGAAAGTACAATCGCTCCTCGTCAATAAGCAGGTAATAATAAAACCGGAACCCACCGCCGCCACCGACCCTTTTTTTGATATACGGTGCGTCGCTGCTGTTGTTCAGGCGTGTGCCCGCCCGCAGTTCGCTTATCGACTTGTCAAAAAAAGCTTCGATCATATCCCGCCCAAGGCTCCGGTATGGTTTCTTCTTGATTAGCCTTTCAAACTCGGCTCTGAACTCCTCGAGACAATAGTATTTCATTAAACTAAGGACAATTGGCGGGTGGCCTCCATGAAATCGGGCATTTGGGGAAGAAAGAAAAAGCGTGACTCTAAATCCTGGATATCTTCTTTCAAATCATTGATCGCTTCTTTGAGCGTTGCGATTTCAGCCTGAGCCACTTCTTTTTCAGCCAACGGATCGAATCCCGCCACAAATCGTAGCAAGCTAGTCCGCAAGTCTTTGCCAAGCGAGATGATTTCGTTGACTTTCGTCAGGCTTTGCTCATCCAGCCCGTCTAGCCAGGTAAGTGCTTCGAGCTGACGGTTGATGGCGTTTATACTGTCCGATTTGTTTTTCAGCGTGGCTTTAAGGTCGAGAATAGAGTCCAAAAACTGATTCAAACTCTTTTCTGAACTGAAACCCGCTTTTTTTTCTCTGAAAGACGTTTCAATCAACTGCGTAAGCGTTTGGTCAATTTGTTCGATGGTGGATTCGGTTGCCATAGTTCAGTTGGTTAGCATTTTGTAATATAGGGAAAAGCAGCGACGGTTCAAATCTAACAAACTGCGTCAAATCAACCCCTCCTTCAACAAATCGTGTAAATGCACGAAACCCCTCAATTCTCCATTTTCCACGACAACCAACTGCGTAATGCTGCGCGCCTGCATGAGTTGTAGGGCGTTCACGGCGTATTCGTCGGGGGCGATGGCGATGGGCGCGGACGTCATGATATCGCGGGCGGTCAGGTGCAGGAGTTGGCGGTCGGGGTGCTGGCTGAGCATCCGGCGCAGGTCGCCATCCGTGACGATGCCGACCAGGGTGCCGTCCTCCGCATTCAACACGGCCGTGGCCCCTAGTCTTCTCGACGTAATTTCCAGGATCACCTCTTTTAAATTGGCTGTTTCCGGCACGGCGGGTAGTTCGTTGTGCGGATAAATGTCGCTGACGCGCAGGTACAGCTTCTTGCCCAAACTCCCCCCCGGATGATTTCTCGCAAAGTCCTGCCGCGTAAAGCCGCGCGTCTCTAGCAAACAAATCGCCAGCGCGTCGCCCAGGGCCATGCACACCGTGGTGCTGGTGGTGGGGGCAAGGTTGAGCGGGTCGGCTTCGTGCGGGGCGTGGGCGTGGAGGATGAAGTCGGCGTTGCGGGCCAGATAGGAATCCTTGTCGCTGACCATCGCGATGAGCGTGATGCCGGCTCTTTTTAACAGAGGAAGAAGTACCTTTACTTCCGGTGTGTTGCCGCTCTTAGAAATGGCGATGACCACGTCTCCGGCCTGAATCATACCTAAATCGCCGTGAATGGCGTCGGCGGCGTGCATGAACAGGGCGGGTGTTCCGGTGGAGTTGAGCGTGGCGACGATCTTCTGGCCCACGAGGGCGCTTTTGCCGATACCCGTGATGATGACCCGTCCGCTCGCTTGCAGGATAGCCTCCACGCAGTTTTCAAAGTGATCGTCGATACGCGCTACCAGATTCTGAATTGCTTCGGCTTCCCGCGCCAATACTCCTTTTGCGATGGACTGAATATTTTTTGCTAACTTCAATTTTGAATCCAACTCCCGGATTTAATTCTTTTATAAAAAATCTGACACAGAAGGTTCCGTTTTACCCCCAGCCAAATTTAGTAAAACGGCTTCTGGACAAAGGTAGAGAACTTTGAATAACCCTCTCGCAAACCAAAGATGATGCAACAGACCGAGGAAATCGCCGTAGATAGCCTGAAAGCCAGTTTGAAAGAAATTTTCGGATTCAGCCAGTTCCGGGGCGATCAGGAAATCATTATTAACAATATTTTATCCGGAAAAAACACGTTCGTCATCATGCCCACCGGAGCGGGTAAGTCGCTGTGCTACCAACTCCCGGCGCTGGTCAAGGACGGTATGGCGATCGTGATCTCGCCGCTCATCGCCCTGATGAAAAACCAGGTGGATCAGCTCAACGCCTTCGGCGTCAACGCGCAGTTTTTGAACTCGACGCTCACCAAGGCCGAAATTACCCGTGTGAAGCGCGATGCACTCGATGGCAGTCTGAAGATGCTTTACATCGCTCCTGAGTCGCTCACAAAGGAGGAAAATCTCGATTTCTTACAAAAAACCAACCTCTCCTTCGTCGCTATCGACGAGGCACACTGCATTTCGGAATGGGGCCACGACTTCCGGCCCGAGTACCGCCGCATCCACGGCATCATCGACGACATCGGCGATCTGCCCATCATTGCCCTCACGGCCACGGCCACGCCCAAGGTGCAGCAGGATATTCGCAAGAACCTGCAAATGGAGGAGGCGCAGACCTTCAAATCGTCGTTCAACCGGGAAAATCTCTATTACGAGATTCGGGCCAAGCACGATGTCAAAAAGCAGCTCATTCGCTACGTCCATCATAACAAGGGCAAGTCGGGCATCATTTATTGCCTCAGCCGCAAAAAGGTGGAGGAAATTGCCGCCCTGCTGAACGTCAACGATGTGCGGGCGCTTCCTTACCATGCCGGGCTGGATTCCCACACCCGCATGAACAACCAGGACGCCTTCCTGAACGAGGATGTGGAGGTGATCGTAGCCACCATCGCCTTCGGGATGGGCATCGACAAACCCGACGTGCGCTTCGTGATTCATTACGACGTGCCCAAGTCGCTGGAAGGCTATTACCAGGAAACGGGCCGCGCCGGGCGCGACGGGCTGGAAGGAAACTGCCTGATGTTTTACAGCTACGCCGACATCCTGAAACTGGAAAAATTCAACAAGGATAAATCCGTGACCGAGCGCGACAACGCCCGCCACCTGCTGGGGGAAATGGTAGCCTACGCCAACCTGGGCATATGCCGCCGCCGCCAGTTACTGAGTTATTTTGGGGAATACTACGGCGAAGACTGCGGTTTCTGTGACAACTGCATGAAACCTACCGAAACCACCACGGTGGAGGAAGAGGTGTCGCTGATACTGAATGCGGCCAAACTTACCGATGAGCGTTTTGACGGCGAACACATCGCCGACTTGCTGATGGCCAAGGAAAACCAGTACGTTCGTAGTTACGAGCACGACAAGCTGGACGTGTTTGGCAAGGGCAAAGAACTCAACCCTTCGCACGAATTCTGGATTTCGCTGATCCGCCAGATCGTTATCCTTGATTTTCTCGAAAAAGATATTGAAAATTACGGCGTGCTACGCCTTTCCGAGCGAGGTGCTGAATACCTGAATGGTTCTTATCCGGTCACGATCCACGCGGATCATAACTACGAAGATAAAGTGAGCAAAGACGACGACGACAACGGCGGCCCGTCCTCCAATGGCGGCCACGCTTACGACGAAGCGCTGTTGGTGCTGCTGAAAGCCCTGCGCAAGAAGGTGGCGAAGGAAAAAAACCTTCCGCCCTACGTGATTTTCCAGGACCCCTCGCTGGAAGAAATGGCGACCGTGTACCCAACGACCCCGCAGGAAATGTCGCAGGTCAACGGTGTGGGCATGGGCAAGGTGCAGAAGTTCGGCAACCAGTTCATCGATGCCATCACGAAGTACGTCGAGGAGAACGACATCGAAACTGCCAAGGACGTGGTGGTGAAGTCGATGGTCAACAAGTCGAAGATCAAGATTTACATCATTCAACAGGTGGATCGCAAGGTCGATCTGGAAGAAATTGCCGACGCCAAGGGGCTGGCCATGGAAGAGTTGATCGAGGAAATCGAACACATTTGCTACTCGGGTACCAAGCTGAACCTCAACTACTACATCAATCAGGTCATCGACGCCGACCGGCAGCAGGACATCAAGGAGTATTTCATGACCGCCGAAACGGACAACATCGCTGCGGCGGTGGAAGAATTTGCCGACGAAGACGTCACCGAAGAAGAACTCCGGCTGGTGCGGATCAAATTCATGTCGGAGTTTGCCAACTAGGTACGGAATACACGCCCAAATATATGAACGACTTCCTTGAAGAAAGAGGGGAGCGATTTGACATTTTATGAATATACTAATACTGGGTTCGGGCGGGCGTGAACACGCATTTGCCTGGAAGCTGGCGCAAAGTACCCTCTGCGACGAACTCTACGTGGCTCCCGGCAATGCCGGAACGGCAGCAATAGCGACCAACGTCGAAGTCGGCTATAATGATTTTGAAGCCATCGCGGCCTTGATTATCGAGAAGCGCATCGAGCTGGTCATCGTTGGCCCCGAGGAGCCGCTGGTTCGGGGCATCGTCGATTTTTTGCAGGCGCGTCCCGAGTTGAATCATGTGCGCATCATCGGCCCCGACCAAGCCGGAGCGCAACTGGAGGGAAGTAAAGATTTTTCCAAAAATTTTATGGAAAAATATGGCATCCCCACCGCCAGCTACCGCACTTTCACGGCCGAAACGCTGGACGAGGGCATGGCCTATTTACAATCGCACGCGCTGCCCGTCGTTCTTAAGGCCGACGGACTGGCGGCGGGCAAGGGCGTCATCATCGCCGAAACCGTAGCGGAAGCTCAGAAAACGCTGCAAGAGATGCTGGTAGGCAAGAAGTTTGGCGCGGCGGGCGAACGAGTCGTCGTCGAGCAGTTTTTGAAGGGTGTCGAACTTTCTGTTTTTGTCTTGACCGACGGCACGCATTACAAAATCTTGCCCGAAGCCAAGGACTACAAGCGCATCGGTGAGAATGATACCGGCCTGAATACGGGCGGTATGGGTGCGGTGTCACCCGTGGTTTTTGCCGATGAAGCATTTTTGAAAAAAGTAGAAGAAAAAGTTGTGAAGCCCACCCTAGACGGGCTTCAGAAGGAAGGCATAAAGTACGTGGGGTTCATCTTTATCGGCTTAATGAATGTCAAGAGCGAACCCTACGTGATCGAATACAATGTACGCATGGGCGACCCCGAGACCGAAGTGGTGCTTCCGCGCATCCAGTCGGACTTGGTGACGCTGCTGACGGCCACGGCGAAGGGGAATCTGCAAGATGTCACGATGACGATTTCGCCGCAGGTGGCCGTCACGACGGTGGTGGTGTCGGGAGGGTATCCCGGCGACTACGAAAAGGGCAAGGTAATTGCCGATACGGACAAAGCCGAGGATGTGGTGGTGTTTCACGCCGGAACCGCATTCAATGGCAACACGGAGGTCGTTACCAACGGCGGAAGAGTATTGGTGCTCACGGGCATCGCCAACTCTTTGGAAAATGCCGTTCACAAATCACAGCGAGCGGCCCAGACCATCCAGTTTGAAGGAAAATACTACCGCCATGATATCGGCCTCGATCTCTTACGATATAATGATTGAGGAAATAGATTATGGGATGCATATCATGTTCATCCGGCGGCTGCGGCTCCAGCGAAGGCGGCACCGCACCGGGATGTAAAAGTAATGGCAACTGCTCGACGGGCGGTTGCAATAAAATGAACACGTTCGACTGGCTGAGCCACATGGAAATTCCCGTGGCGCAGCGCTTCGACGTGCTGGAAGTAAAGTTTAAAGGCGGGCGGAAGGAGTTTTTCCGCAACGTCAACCAACTCGACCTCACCACGGGCGACTTCGTCGTCTGCGAAATGCAGTCGGGCTACCACGTGGGTATGGTGTCGTTGCAGGGCGAACTGGTGCGCTTGCAGATGAAGCGTAAAAAGGTCGTCGTCAACGACGATACAAAAGTGATTCACCGCGTGGCCGACGAAAAAGACCTCGAACGCCACACGCAAGCCGTGGCCCGCGACCTGCCGACGATGTACCGCAGCCGCGAGATCATCCGGGGCTTGAAGCTCAACATGAAGCTGTCGGATGTAGAATTCCAGACCGACAACACCAAGGCGACCTTCTACTACTCCTCCGAGGAACGGGTGGATTTCCGGGAATTGATTAAGCTGCTGGCTACTGAGTTCAGAGTCAGGGTAGAAATGCGGCAGATCAGCCTGCGGCAGGAAGCCGGGCGCCTGGGCGGCGTGGGGGCCTGCGGGCGTGAGCTGTGCTGCTCGACCTGGATTACGGACTTCAAGACGATTTCCACCTCGGCGGCTCGTTACCAAAATTTGTCGCTCAATCCGGCCAAACTTTCCGGCCAATGCGGGCGGCTCAAATGCTGTCTCAATTACGAGTTGGAGACTTACATCGACGCCCTGAGCCACATTCCAAAGGTACACGCGCCGCTGAAAACGAAGAAGGGCAACGCCTTCCTGCAAAAGACGGACATCTTTAAGCGGATCATGTATTTCAGCTTCGAGAAGGACAACAACTGGTACCCCGTCGAAGCCGAAAAAGTGAAGGAGATTCTCGTCCTGAACAAAAAGGGCGAAATCCCCGAGACGCTGGAAATCATGGTGATGCCCGACGTGGCCCTGGCCGAAGAAACCAAGGAAGCCGGGTCGCTCAACACCGACCTCGAAAGCCTGGATCGCAAGTACAGCGAGGGTAACGCTACAAAGAAGAAAAAGCGCAAGAAAAGCCGTAACAAACCGCGGAATAAGCCGCGCACCCCGAAGGCTTGATCTTAATTTTGAATGATAGAAAAGGGTCGTCCAAATCGGGCGGCCCTTTTCTTGAAGCTTAAGCATTTACGGAAAAGCAGCCGCAAGTGTGCGGCCCAGAATTTTCCGTGGCATGTCTGCCAATTCGTCGTCGGGCGAACACATAGGTTCGCCCCTACAATTCGATAATGATCCAACGACTCTACGATATCTCTCAAAATGCTTCCCGCCGCATCATCGGCCTCATGTCCGGCACGTCGTTGGATGGCCTGGACGTGGCTTTGTGCAAAATCAGCGGCAGCGGCTTAGACACCAAGCTGGTCGTGGAGCAATTCACTACGGTACCTTACACCGAAGAATTCAGAGATAAAATCCGTGCGGTTTTCGCCAAGAGGGAAGTCGATTTCCAGCATTTGTGCCTATTGAACGCTCACATCGGCACCCGACACGGAAAAATGGTACTGGATTGTCTGGAAAGCTGGGGAATCTCTCCCAAGGAAATTGATTTGATCGCCAGCCACGGGCAGACGGTCTATCACGCCCCAAAAAAGCAGCATGGTCTGCCCGACTGGCCCAACGCCACCCTCCAAATCGGCGATGGCGATCACATCGCCGTCACGACGGGCATCATCACTATCAGCGATTTCCGGCAAAAGCATGTCGCGGCGGGCGGCGAGGGCGCGCCCCTGGCGGTGTACGGTGATTATCTTTTGTTTTCAAAAAAAGGCAAAAACCGCATTCTGCTGAATATGGGCGGCATCGCCAACTTCACCTACCTGCCCGGCACCCAACGCGCCGACGAGGTTTTTACCACCGATACCGGCCCCGGCAATACCTTGATCGATGTTTTTACGAGAAAGCATTTCGATAAACCATACGATGAGAACGGTGCTTTGGCGGCGGAGGGGAAGGTTGAAAAGAAGCTCCTGGAAGCCTTGAAAGACCAGCCTTTCTTCAGCGCTAATTTCCCCAAAACTACGGGCCCGGAAGTGTTCAACGAAACTTACGTGCAGCAGGCGCAAAAGCAAAGCGGCATGGAAGCAATCGGGTCCAAAGACCTCTTGGCCACGCTCACCCGCTTCAGCGCCGAAACCATTGCGGAGGCGATCATCAGAACGATCGATACAGACGCGCAGTACACCCTCTACGTCAGTGGTGGCGGCGCGCATAATCCGATCTTGATGCGGCACATCCGCGAACAGCTGCCGGATATTGAAATAAAAAACGTGCAACAACTCGGCGTAGCAGGAGATGCGAAGGAAGCCGTGCTTTTTGCGGTACTGGCCAACGAGACCGTCGCCGGAGGCATTACCGACTTCGGTACCCGCGAAGGTGTCCCGAGTGTGCGAATGGGGAAGGTATCGTTTCCTGGCTAGAGAGCTAAGGTAGGGGCGAACCCATGTGTTCGCCCAACGTGCGCCAGCCATCGGACGGCCTTGTGGCTTGCGCCAGCTATCGGGCGAACACATAGGTTCGCCCCTACAAGTCAAGACATCCCGTTCAACAATCACACAGTTCCACGATTCCACCAATTACACAACCAATGTACGACGTAACGATCATCGGCGGCGGCATCGTCGGACTCGCTACCGCCCTGCGGCTGAAAGAGCAGCGACCCGCTTTGCGACTTTTGCTACTGGAAAAAGAAAAGGGCGTGGCCCAACACCAAACGGGCCACAACAGTGGCGTCATCCACTCAGGGCTATATTATAAGCCGGGTAGCCTCAAAGCCACCAACTGCATTCGGGGCTACCGGATGTTGCTGGATTTCTGTGATAAAGAAGATATTCCCTACGACCTGTGCGGCAAGATTGTCGTTGCTACCCGACCCGAGCAAGTACCCATTTTGCACGGTTTGCACGAGCGGGGTTTGCAGAATGGGCTGACTAATAACCGAAAAATCACCTTCGAGGAAATGCGCGAGATCGAGCCCCACGTCCAAGGCCTGGAAGGGATTTGGGTACCGTACACGGGAATCATCGACTACAAAACGGTTTCAGAAAAATACGCCAGGCGTATCAAGGAACTAAACGGAGAGTTGCGATTCGGAGAAAAAGTCGTCCATATCAAGCACAGCGACGGTCGCTCCCAAATCAGCACCGAAAGAGGCGGAGAATACAAAACAAAGCTCGTTGTCAACTGCGCCGGATTGTACTCCGACACCGTGGCGCAGCTCACGCAGGAAGATCCAATCAAAGTGCGCATTGTTCCTTTCCGGGGCGAGTACTTCAAGCTGAAACCTGAAAAGGAGCATTTGGTCAAAAACCTGATTTACCCTGTTCCCGATCCCGATTTTCCCTTTTTGGGCGTTCATTTCACGCGCATGATCGAGGGTGGGGTGGAAGCCGGACCAAACGCCGTGCTGGCTTTTCGTCGCGAAGGCTACGGCAAGACAAATTTTGACTTCAAGGAATTCACCGACACGCTGGGCTGGCCGGGCTTTCGCAAAGTGGCGGCCAAGTACTGGCGCACGGGCCTGGGCGAAATGTACCGCTCATTTTCCAAAGCCGCCTTCACCAAAGCCTTGCAGGAACTCATTCCCGAAATCCAGTCCGCCGACCTCGAACCCGGCGGCGCGGGCGTCCGCGCCCAGGCCTGCGACTACGACGGCGGCCTGCTGGACGATTTCGCGATTCTGGAAAGCGCATCCGCCATCAACGTCGTCAACGCGCCCTCTCCGGCGGCGACCTCGTCGTTGTCGATCGGGCAGACGGTTTCTGAGCGGGTGCTGGCGCGGCTGTGAGGATTCTCTTATTCCTCCGTAGGCTGCGCTAGCTTGCTCTGCCGATATCCGTAGGTGAAGTAGATCACCAGTCCAATCGCCAGCCAGATAACAAAAATCAACCAGTTGGAAGAACCCAGCTCAGTCATCAGGTACAGATTGGTTAAAATTCCCATAACGGGCAGAATCGAGAAGTTATACTTATAACTCATCACCGAGAGCGTAATCCAGGCGAGCCAGAATACGATGGTCAGGATTTTATTTTCAAAAATGTACATGATCGAAGCTGTGCGCCACTCTTCCAACACGTCCTGTCCATAAATAAACAACAGCACTACGGCCACAATCAGCCCCAAACCCACCAGATACTTTCCGTTCAGGTAGGGCACCCGGAACTTCGACTGCTCGGAGATGCCCGAATAGTCAAGATACAGCACGCCGCCGCACACCAGGATAAAGGCGAAGAAAGTGCCTACGCTCGTCAAGTCCACGAAGAAATCCATCTCGAAAAACAAAGCCGGAATCCCCACAACCAGACCCGTGATGATCGTGGCGAAAGAGGGGGTATGGTACTTGGGGTGAATTTTGGAAAAACGCTTCCACAACAATCCGTCGCGGCTCATCGTCATCCAGATTCTGGGTTGGCCGAGTTGGTACACCAGCAGCGCGCTCGTGATGGCGATGACCGAACTCACCGAAATGACGCCCGCCATGAAATTGAGGTCGATGCGCTCAAAGACGAACGCCAGCGGGTCGTTCACGTTCAGTTCGGTGTAGTTGACCATGCCCGTGAGTACCAGCGTGATGAGGACGTAGAGCACGGTACAAATCAGCAGGACGTAGATCATAGCCTTGGGCATGTCGCGCTGCGGGTCTTTGCACTCCTCGGCGGTAGTCGAGATGGAGTCGAAACCGATAAAAGCGAAGAAAACCGCCGCCACACCACTCAGCACGCCCTTGGGGCCGTTGGGCGCGAAAGGCGTCCAGTTCTCGGGCTTAATGTAAAAAGCACCCACGCCGATAACCAGCAGCACTACCCCGACTTTCAGGATCACCATGATATTGCTCGCCGTCCGCGATTCCTTGATGCCGATATAAACCAGAGCCGTGACCAGCAGGGTGATAATTCCGGCGGGCAAATTGAAGATGATATGCCAGTCGCCGATCATCGGGGCATTTTGGTAGGCCAAAGCCAGGCTTTGATCGGCCAGGTTGAGCGATTCGATGCCATCCGTCTGCATTCTGGTGAACCGATCCGCCGCCGCGATGGGATTGGTGGACAGCCAGGCCGGAAAATTTATCCCGAATCCTTCCAGCATACTGACAAAATACTGCGACCACGAAATGGCCACCACCATGTTGGAAACGGCGTATTCCAGGATCAAAGCCCAGCCGATAATCCAGGCAAACAACTCCCCGAAGGCCACGTAAGCGTAGGTGTAAGCACTGCCCGACACGGGCACCGTACTGGCAAACTGCGCGTAGGAAAGGGCGGTGAACACGCAGGCGATGGCCGTAAACACAAACAGCAGCGACACGGCGGGGCCACCGTTGAAGCTCGCCAGGCCGATGGTACTGAATATCCCGGCCCCAATAATGGCCGCAATCCCCAGCGACACCAGGTCACGCACGCCGAGGGTTTTGACCAGACCGCCCGACTCGGCGTCGGCTTTATGGGCCTCGCCCATGATTTGGGAAACGGTTTTCTTACGAAAGAGGGAAGAATTTCGGGCCATGCAAAATGGGTTTTAGCGGGTTTGTTCACGAAATAAGCGGCTAAAATAGCGATTATTCGTTAGCTTGGTCATGCCGACAGGCGATAGTAAGACGAGGAAGAGGAATAAAAAAACAGGCTGAACGACAAAACCATGCGCCCACGGCTTACGGCTAGTGATTATATAGACGGAATTGTGAACGGCGACCGGACGGTACTGAGTCGGGCGATCACGTTGGTAGAGAGTCGGCTATCCACCGACGGCGAGCTGGCGCAGCGGGTCCTGGAAGGCGTGCTGCCGCGTACGGGCAACTCCCTGCGCATCGGGATCACGGGCGTGCCGGGCGTGGGCAAAAGCACGTTCATCGAGGCATTCGGGCAGCATATCGTTTCATTGAATAAGTCTCTGGCTGTGCTTACGGTCGATCCCAGCAGCCAAAAAACGGGCGGTAGTATTCTGGGCGATAAGACGCGGATGGAAACGCTCTCCAACCATCCGCTGGCCTACATCCGGCCCTCGGCGGCGGGCGGTTCGCTGGGTGGCGTGGCGCACCGCACCCGCGAGGCGATGCTGCTCTGCGAAGCGGCGGGCTACGAAATTATTTTGATCGAGACCGTGGGCGTCGGGCAGTCCGAGACGCTGGTGCGCGGGATGACGGACTTTTTCCTGCTGCTCATGCTGGCGGGTGCGGGCGACGAACTGCAGGGCATCAAAAAGGGCATCATGGAAATGGCCGACGCCATCGCCATCACCAAAGCCGACGGACCCAATCGACTTCTGGCCGAACAAGCCGTGGGCGAATACCTTAGCGCCCTGCATCTTTTCGCTGCGGCCGAATCAGGCTGGAGCGCTCCGGTTGTGACCTGCTCGGCGCTGGAAAAGGAGGGTATTGGAGAAGTCTGGGGCTTGATAGAGAATTACAAAACCCTTACCGAAGCCAACGGTTTTTTTGACAGGAATCGTCAAGATCAGAATGTAGACTGGCTGCGGAATTACATTCGACAGCAACTGGAGGAAAGATTCAGGAACCATCCCGACATCGCGGCGCAGTGGGGCAGCGCCGAGCAAGCCGTGCGGAGTGGTGCGGAACTGCCTTTGCAGATGGCGCAGCGGTTGTTGAATCGCTTTTTCGGTCATTAAGATTTTATGGCTTGCGGCGACACTATATTTTTGGTTAATTAGCGTTCTCAGATTGGCAACGAAGCCAGTCTGTCTTTTGACATTCTCCTTTATGAAAACTAATCGGCTCATTTACCGTGCTTTCGCTTATCTATTTGTGTTTTGCCTGATAAGTATGGCTGCCTGTAAAAAAGACGGCGACCCTTCGCCCGATGGGAAAAATGGCGTGTCTGGAAACTGGCAGTTGACCAATATCAAAATTTCGCCCGCTCAAAATGGCGTGAGCGACCTGGTGCCTATTTTTAACGCAGCGGCCCAGGATGAGTGTCTCACTCAAGGTGTCTACAATTTCAAATCTGATAAAACTATAGCGATTACCGCCCCGACCAACTGTGGGCCGACGCTACAAGCGGCTGAGGAATTCGTCCCGGTAAATAATTCATCTACCTGGGCCATTCAGGATAAGAAGATAATTATTACGACCAACGGGACCGCTTTACAGGCAGACCTCACTGTAAACAAAACTACAATGGAGTGGAGGGATTCGGCGGTGGATCCTGATGATGGCAAGACCTATACCTACACTTTCGTTTTCAAGCGTGTATAAAAAAGCCAGCCTTAGCTGAGAAAAGGCCGCTTCCATCTGGAGGCGGCCTTTCTTTTTGAGGATCCATTGAGTTTGAGATGTGATTCCTGCCATTTACTAAAGAATGGGTACCGCTTACTCAAAAATGAGTCTGGCCGCGTAAAATGCTTCCTACATTAGCCTTGAAAACAAACAATTACGCTAAAAAACTAGGAAGATTATGAAAAACTTTCAATCGACAACGACCTACTCCGTAGCCAGATATCTGGCTGTTGTGGCTTTCCTGATGACCAGCCTGGCGGCTTGTAAGAAAGACACCGACCCGGCACCTGACACCAGCGTGGTGGGCAGTTGGAAGATCAGCGACTTCGGCGTTACCCCAATCCCCACCGCCGCCGCCGCCTACCAGGCTTTCAAAAATGCCATTTTGGGAGATGCTTGCCTTCAAAAAGTTACTTACGTGATAGGAAGTGATGGAACTCTGGACGTAACCGCTCCCCAGGAATGCCAGAGCTTCGACCCCAACGCCTTCGGGGGTGGTTATGCTCAAAAAGGCACTTGGAAGGTCGTGGGCGACAAGATCATCATTGAATCCGGTGGCGACTCGACCGAGTATGGTCTCGAGGTGGACAAATCCACGATGAAATGGTCGACCTCCGAAGTCGATCCCGACGACGGAATATCCTACACCTCGACGCTTATTTTCGAGCGGATTTGAGGGCGGTTCAAAACTTGAGAAAGTACCTGCTGCAAACCTAAATTTCATGAGATGAAGAAGATTCAAAAAACTGCTCCGTATCATTTAACAAGAAACCTGGCAATAATTTTTTGCGTGTTGTTCGGCCTATCGGCGTCCTGTGGCAAAGATAAGAACCAGGATCCGGCACCCGTCGACGCCAGCGACGTAGTGGGCCGATGGAGGCTCACGGCCATGACGGTATCACCCGCCATCGACGGGGAAACGGATCAGCTTGCTGCGATCAATAAAGCGTACGGTAACGATTGCAACTCGACACTGATTAATATTTTCAATAAGGATGGAACGCTCGACGAAGAATTAACTAAGGAATGCAAGGACAGCGGTCTGGATTACGACGCTACCGCCACCTGGAAAGTAGTCGGAAACAAAATTATCATCAATAACGCCGGCATGTCAGCAGAATACGATCTCGTAGTGAACAAGACGACCATGACCTGGACCCTCACCAGCCTCGATCCCAGCGATCCCAGAGGCAGTGGAACATTCATCCTCACTTACACGCGGGTATAAGACTCAGTATTGACCGGAAAAGGCCGTGTCCTGGGCAGGAACGGCCTTTTTGTCGCGTTAGAGCTTATCGATTCGTGTGATTACACACGATTGCGCACTCTCCCTCCATTTTACGCCAGAGCAGCGTGTAATGTCCGCGTCTCATCTGGTGGGTAGTTAGGTATTAGGGAGAATTTTAGATTGTTTTGGCCGTGTGTTCAGTTTTGAGGACTTTTGCCGAGTGCAAGTCAGAAATGGATTCTTAAAGTCAGAATCTGCACAAGGCGAACCCAACTCCTAAAATCCCAACAATCTAATTCCTATCGGGTGCGTGAGTCTTTTCTGTTTGTGATCAACCCCAATTCCGGCACTACTCTGGGCAAGGAGGCCGGGCAAATGGCGGGCTTGCTGGAACAGAAGGCAAAGGAAGCCGGGTTCAAAGCCACCTGCGTCATGACCGAGGCCAAAGGCCACGCCACGGAATTGGCGGCGGTGGCCTCGGCCACCAAGCAGTTTGGTACCGTAGTAGCCGTGGGCGGTGATGGCACGGTCAACGAGGTGGCGCGCGCCTTACTGCATTCTGAGGTCGCTTTGGGTATTCTGCCGCTGGGGTCGGGCAACGGGCTGGCGCGGCATTTGGGCATTCCGCTCACACTGCCCGCCGCGCTGGAGCATCTCTGGAAAAGCGTCCCGGCTACCATCGACAGCGCCACGCTCAACTTCCAACCTTTTTTCTGTGTAGCCGGACTGGGTTTCGACGCCCACGTCAGCCAAGTTTTCGGGCAGCAAAGCCAGCGTGGCTGGGACACTTACATGAAAGTTTCGCTGAAAGCATACCTGGATTTTCTGCCACAAAAGGTCAAAATTGGGGGACGGGCCGCCGAGGTCTTCTCTCTGAGTTTCGCCAACGCCGGGCAGTTCGGCAACAACGCCTGGGTAGCTCCCCACGCCGACCTCGCCGACGGGCGGTTGGAAGTATGCACCGTGATTCCTTTCCCCAAGTGGTTCGGCACCGCCCTCGCCTTCCAGCTATTTACCAAAAGTCTGACGGATTCCACTTACGTCACCTACCAATCGCTGACAGAGCTGACGGTAGAAACCGACCGCCCCGCGCTCGTCCACTACGACGGCGAACCCTGGCAGTTGGAAACCAATCGGATCGAAGTCGGGATTGTGCCGAAAAGTTTGCGGGTCAGGGCATAAAGGCGCACGGCAAACCCGAAGAGCGTGCCATGCGCCAGACGATTACCACAAATAAATCCGCTCTTCCGGCTCCACGTACAGCTTATCACCCGGTTTCACGTCGAAAGCCTGGTACCAGGCGTCCATATTGATGAGCGGGCCGATCGTGCGCCACTCGCCGGGTGAGTGCGGGTCGGTCAGGACTTGCTGGGCGGCGGCTTCGGGGCGGATATTGGTGCGCCATACCTGCGCCCAGGCCAGGAAAAACCGCTGGTCAGGCGTGAAACCGTCGATTTTCTTGTCCGTTTTTCCCTGTGGCGTCATCTTGAAAGCGGTGTAGGCGGCGTTCAGTCCGCCGAGGTCGCCAATGTTTTCGCCCAGCGTGAGGCGGCCATTGACGTGAATCGTGTCCAGCACCGTGTAGTTGTCGTACTGCGCCACGAGACGGTCGGCCAGGCCGACAAACTTCTTGCGGTCGTCGTCGGTCCACCAGTTGCGGAGGTAGCCGTCCTTATCGTACTGACTGCCGCTATCGTCGAAGCCGTGCGAAATCTCGTGGCCGATCACTGCGCCGATGCCGCCGTAGTTCACCGCGTCGTCGGCGTTGGGGTCGAAGAAGGGAAATTGCAGAATGCCCGCCGGAAACACGATTTCATTCTGGACGGGGTTGTAGTAAGCGTTCACGGTGGGAGCCGTCATGCCCCAGAGCGTCCTATCCACGGGCTTGCCCAGTTTGTCGATCATCTCTTTATAATCCCAAACATCGCCGTTCTTCACGTTGGCGTAGAAAGTCGTGGGCTTGATGTCGAAACCCTCGTAGGTTTTCCACTTGTCGGGATAGCCGATTTTGGGCGTGAAGTTGTGGAGTTTGGCCAGGGCTTTTTCCTTGGTTTCGGCGCTCATCCATTCCAGTCCGTTGATGCGCTGCTCGTAGGCTTTGACCAGGTTCTTGATCAGCTCGTCCATCCGCTGCTTGGCGGCGGGCGTGAAGTATTTTTTTACGTAGAGCTGTCCCAGTAGTTCGCCGATGGTGCGGTCAGTGAGCTGCGACATCCGCTGCCAGCGGGGCGTCTGCGCTTTCTGGCCGCTCAGTACCTGCGCGAAGGCAAACGAGGCGTCCACGAAGTCGGAGCTCAGGTAGCTGGCCGAGGATTTCAGCACGTTCCAGGTCAGGTAGGCCTTCAAGTCGGGAAGGGGGGTGGCGTTGAAAAGCGAATCGGCTTTTACGAAAAACGTCGGATTGTTCACCAGCACCGTGTCCTGGCCCTTCACCATCATCATCGGCATGATTTTCTGCCAGTCGAAGTGGGGCGTGCTTTTGGAAAAATCCTTAACCGAAAGCTTGTTGTAGGTTTTCTGCGGGTCACGCATCTCGACGCGCGGCATTTGGGCGCGGGCCAGTTCGGTTTCCAGCTTCATAACGGCGGCGGCGTTCGTCTTGGCCTGGCCTTCGGACGTGCCCGTGAGCGTGAAGAGCTTCACGATGTAGTCGTTGTAAGCCGACCGTATTTTCTGGCTGCGGGTGTCGTATTTCAGGTAGTAGTCGCGGTCGGGCAGCGTGGTGCCGCCCTGCGAGAACTGCGGGATCATCGTCTCCACATCCTTGCGATCCTGCCCGATGTAAAAGCCAAAGAAGGGACTGCCTTCGCCTTCCGTACGGGCCTTGGCGATTTGCGTGATGGCGGCTTGCTTGCTATTGATCGCATTCACTTTTTGCAAATCACTTTTGATGGGTGTGTACCCCAGCTTCTCAATCGCCGCGCTGTCCATCGCCGATTTGTAAAAGTCGCTCACCCGCCGCTCGACCGAACCGGCCGGAGCATTTTTGTTAGCGGCGGCATCGTCCAGCAGACCACGTACGGCCTCGATGTTGAAGTCGCGCAGGACGTTGAAGCTGCCCCAGCGCGTTTCCTTGGCCGGAACGGGGTTGTTCTTAATCCAATTGCCGCTGGCGTAGGTGTAAAAATCGTCGCCCGGCTTCACGGAGGTGTCCATGTTTTCGGGATCGATGAACTTGTCGGGGGTTAAGGCTTTCACCTCTTTTTTCTGGGCAAAAGCATCTGTTTGCAGCAGGCCAATTCCGCATAGGACGAGGGCCAGTGCTTTCGTTTTACAAATCATATTTCAGGATCAGGTTAATGCGTTAACTGTTGTTGGTGCAATGATAACAGGTTTTGCAGGAAATAATTTTCAAAATTTCCATAGAAAACCTACTTTCTGCCCGCTACTCCTTCCAGCAAATCCCCCGCCAAAGCGGTATCGCCTTCGCCCGACGTCTTCATAACCGACACTTCCCCCGAACTTTCCAACACCACGGCGACCACCTGCGCGTAGCTGAACACGTTGTTGAAGCGTAACTTGGCCCGCAGCTCGTCTTCCGTAACCCGCACCGCACGAAGATTTTCGTGCAGTACCACGCCGTCTTTCATCAGCAGCATCGGCGGGTTGTCCAGCAGCTTCCTGACCCACCCCCGGCGGGAGCGCAGGGTAGAAACCCCCATTTGCAAAGCAAACAGCGCGACCAGCGCCACAAAACCCTCCACCAGCGCTACGCTGTGTCCCACAACGGTGGTAGCCAGCAGCGCACCCATCGCCAGCGTAATCAGAAAATCAAAACTGGAAAAAGTAGTGAAGCTGCGCAGCCCCACCAGGCGCGTGATGCCGATGATCAGAAAATAAAAGATCAGACAGGAGATCACAATCCAGAGCAAATGGAGCGGCGGGGCAGAAAACCAGGTATTCATCAGGTCAGGAGTCGGTTAGCAAAATGTACATCGAGATCGGTTTCGTATTTATCGCCCCCGATGTCGTCCCACTCCCAGCCGCCGGCTTTCAGGTCGGCCAGCATCAGCTTCCTTCTTTTCTCCAAGCCCTGGTACAGTTCGTGCGCATCGAGAGGCGAAGTACGCTCAAGCTGAACGCCTGTGTGGCTTTCGATGAGCTGGAAGCGCGGTAAAGGGGGAGACTCGGGCGTGGGGTCGAGGTAGGTAATGGTCTTGAGGTAGGCCGTGATGGCCCGACGTACTGTTTGGAGTTGCAACTCATCGGGCCGCTTGGCCTCGGGCACATGAAACATGAAGATCGTCAGGGCTTCGTCGAGCGCGGTCAGCTTGAGGGCGATATTTTCACTGGGCGTGATGCTATGCATGTAGTGCAGAATGGGGTAGGCCAGGTGATTCTGGGTGTAGAGAAATATCTCCGCCGAAAGATTACTCAGCGCACTGGTGGCGCTGCTGAAATCCTGGCCGTCGTAGCTGTTGATGACGATCTCTTCGGGCGTAGCACCTATGCTGCTGATTTGCAGGCTAAGCGAGCGCTTATGGATGGCGTTGGAAAGCACGGGCACCAGGTAAGAGATCGACATGGTAACGATGACCATCCCCACAAAAGACATCATGGAGGTGAAAATCCGCCAGAAGTCGTTGCCCGGCACAAAGTCGCCCATGCCAAGCGTTGAAAGCGTAAAGCCCACAAGATAAATTTTCTCGAAAATATCGGCCGGAGACTTGTCCTCCCCCACCAAAATGGAATTGACATCGGCGGCGTAAATCATCGTAAATCCCGCCCAAAGCAGCAATATCCAAACGATGACGTTGGTGAAAATAGCGGCCAGCCCGATGTAATTAAGAATAGGGTTACGCCCGTTGTGGCCCGCCAACCACTGCATGAAGTTGTAGATACCGCGCCCAATCAGGGCGGTGATTTTTCCTTCACCGGTGGGAATGAAGGCCGTTACGGCGAAATCGCTGATCGCCAGGAAGACCAGCGTTACTCCGGCGATGATTAGTAATATGCTGACTGCCATGGGGAGAATAATGAGTTGACAAATAATCTGGTTTAACGCGAACTTTGAGATCGAGATGTGCTTCAGGGGCCAAATACTTCTATATTAACGCGAACTATGAGATAAATCAAGCAGCAATGGCCCAGTGCGGCTCACCGCCTTGAATCAATCTATCGCTGATATTGACGTTAGCCACTGGCTTACGCTCGTAAAAGGAATAGGCCACCAACGAGGAATAGACGTTGACGAAGGCGTTAACCTCCGAGCGATGGCGGGTGTGTTCCATGTTGCAGACGGCCTTGGTCTGGCCGATGACCGTCTCGACTAGGCCACGCTTTTTGGCGTATCGCTTGGCGGCCAGCGGCCAGTCTGCTTTGGCCATTCCCTTGCGCGGTTTAGCCGCTATTACTAGCTCGCCCTGCCGCTCAAGGAAGTCTTTTTTATCGGTGTTCAGCAGGTAGCCCTTGTCGCCGAACACCCATCCGACCAGTTCGTGAGTCAGTTGGTATAGCACCCGCAGGTTGGCGTCGTGCGTGCTTCCACTAGTGATGCGGACTTGAACGATCTGACCTAAGTGATTGATCAGCAGATGTACCTTCAAGCCGTAGAACCAGCCCACGCTGGTCTTTCCCCAACTGGCCCAGCCTTTCATTGTGCGGTGTTGGTGAGCGCGCTTAGGGTGACAGGCGGCCAGGGGCGTCGAGTCGACGTAGTAGATGCCAGTCCGCAAACTGCGTCCGCAACGGTTGGCCAAGTAGAGCATCATGGGGATGAGCGTGCGGGGGATCAGGGCCACGAACCGATCGTAGCAGACCAAGTCTGGGAAGTCGCGGCGCAGGTCCTGGCAGACATGAAGCGTGTAATACGCCTTGAAGTTCTTGTAGGGGCTGAGATGGTAGTGGATCAGGATGGTCATGATTTCGCTCAGGGTTAGTTGGCAGGGATGAATCTTCTTGTAAGCACCGCAGTGGCGCAGAGCTTTGGCCAGTAATGAGCGCTGGGCCTTGCAAAAGTCATCGACATCGACACGGCCCGCCGCTGCGGTAAATTTCGACTAGCATATGAGGTGGGGGAGGTTAAGTAGTGTTTGGATCGCTCCTCAAAACTAGCTTTTCCTGCTCATATGCTATTCAAAAGCACTTTTCTAAGTTTTAAATCTCACAGTTCGCGTTAAATTAATCCCGTTAGGGATGACTGATCTGATAGCCCCCGATTTCAATCGGGGGTAGCGGGACAAATCGACCCGTCGAAGTTCCGTGGGAACGACCGATTTGCCCTGCTGGTTTTCCAGAAATATGCCCCGTTCCTACGGAACTCATCGCAGTCTTATGACTAATAATCCGCCGATTGAAATCGGCGGTTATTGAATGTTTCATCCCTATGGGATTCATTAGTGGGGCACATTATTGAATATCAATCAAATAATCCCGTAGTTCGCGTTGGTTTAAGAAGATTAATAGAATCATGCTAGTATTTTCTTTACTTGCACTCAGGTATTTAAGGGAAACCCCAACCCCGGTTTGGGAAGAAGGATACTACGTTATCAAAGCTAGCCGTTAAATCGACAGTTACCAATTCCAAATTTTACGCCCGCTGATTTCCTGGCTTTCTTCCAGATGCGTTTCCAGAAAAAGAGTTCGATCCTTGCTGGCAACGCACTGATCCGGCCGGAGATTCGAGCCGCCGCCGTAGCCCATTCCCAAGACTTTCCCGCCAAAGCGACGAAAATAGCCGACTTGGTCGATGGCCCGCTCAGCCCATCGGAACATGCTTACCTCAATAACATTTTTAGAAACAACGAAACCTACGGACAGGAAGAGTTCTTCGAGATTTACCGTCGGCACGGCATCCGGGCGGTGCAGCCCTTCATCGACGCCGAGCTGATCGAGTTGAACCTGAGCGTGCCCATGCGCCTCAAGTTTGACGAAGGTCGCAAGCGCGGCACCCTGCGCCGGGCGATGGCCGACTACCTGCCCCCGGAAGTCGCCAACCGCGTCACCAAGGGAGTTTTTACGAAGTACCACCAGGAGGAATTTCGAAAACTGTACCAGGAATTTTGCGCCAAAACGCCCGACGATCACGCCATTTGGGAAATTGTCGACCGGAAGGCCTTTGGGGCGCAGGCCGATTTTTCGCTGAACGAGCGCAATGACCTGTCTGCCAGATCCACCGTCAGAAGGCATTTGACCCGAGTCATTCAGTTGGCGATTTGGCTGGACTGTTTACAGCCGACTTTCGACTGAAAAATTCCTGAGGCCGAGAATGCCTTTATTGATGATCGAAAACTGATAGATCACTGAATTCCTCCAGACTAAAAAATTTGTCGCGTTCCTGCGTGGCCGATTCCGCAGGTTCTTGCTTCCCGGCATTTCTTGATATTCGTGGGCTCTGGATCAAGGCATGGTAACGGACAAGGAGGCAATCATCATCATTTTATCTTCTGTAATTGGTAAACTCCCAGTTATAAAGCCTCGATCGGTACTGGCCCAGTTTTTTAGAGTAAAGAAGTCAAACTGAATCATTCATTTCGCTCACTGACTAACTGTGTCGGGCATCCCCATTACAATGCACCAAGCAATAGTTGCAAAAATATTGGAAAAAGCAAAAGATTTTGCTCCTATCGGGCTATCGGAGATGAAGACCGTGACCTTAATGGACCGGACGGATGTGAAATTTGTGATGCCGATAAACCGGCTGCCTGCCGTTCTGGTCCTTGCGCAAGGCCATTATCGCGTTCTTGAGTTAGACGGCAAGCGGCTGTTTAGCTACGAAACATTGTACTACGATACCCCTGACCTCGATCTGTATCACAAACACCAGGCCGGTCATCTTAACCGCTACAAAGTCAGACTCCGGAACTACCTGGATTCCAACCTTTCGTTCCTGGAAGTGAAGTTCAAGAGCAACAAAGGGAGAACGGTCAAAACACGAATTGCCAAGCCATTGAGCGAGATGCAGCCTTGGGACGCCCAAAGCGAGTCTTTCCTCAAAGAAAATCTCCCGCTGGAAGACCCCAATAACCTCCGGCCCGTGCTGTGGGTCAACTACGACAGACTGACGTTGGTGGGAATCCGTTCGAAAGAGCGAATCACCATTGATTTGAATTTGACATTTGTCTCGGGTGAGCGGCAGAAGGAACATTCTCATCTGGTGGTAGTGGAAATAAAGCAGGAGAAGGAGAGTGCCCAGTCGGTTTTCCGCCATATTCTCCAGCGCAAAAGAATCAGAGCCGGGGGAATCAGCAAGTACTGTTTCGGGGTAGCCAGCATACACCGACACGTCAAAAGCAATCGCCTGAAGCCAAAGCTGAGACGATTCCAGAAACTGAGGAAACAAGTCGCTTCGAATGGCTACGCGCACTAAACAACCAAACCTATGCTGGAAATAATTTCTGGGGATTTCTTCATCAGGCTAGCCATAAACCTAGCTTCCGTATTCATTTTGGTGCGGCTTATCTATTACCGCAATTATCGCCGCAGCGATCTATTCACTACGTACTTCGCCTTCAATCTGGTCATTTTTCTGGTTACATTTTTACTTAATAAGGTTGAAATATCACTGGGAGCGGCCTTCGGGTTGTTCGCGGTTTTTTCCATACTGCGTTACCGAACCGAGTTGGTGTCGGCCAACGACATGACGTATCTTTTCCTGGCCATATCGATCGGCTTGCTTTCGGCCATCAGCCGGGGCGACTGGACCGAACTCTGCCTTTTCAGCTTCATTATACTGATTATAACTTACTTACTGGAAGGTAGTTTTTTCATCAAGAAGGAATTGGGAAAAACGATCCTCTACGAAAACATCCACCTTATTGTCCCCGAAAAACGCACCGAACTAATGGAAGATCTCCGCCAGCGCACAGGGCTGGACATCCACCGGGTGAACATTGAAAGCATCGACTTTCTCAGGGACGCTACCAAACTCACCATTTATTATTATCCGTGAGACTACTTCACCTCGGGCTGTGGAGACACAGTCCGAGGTGAAACGCCCTTTACTTCCACACCAACCCCATATTCTTAAACACGAAGGCGTACAAATCCGCCGTGGTTTCCAGCGCCTTTTTGGTGTTACTGGCCCCGTGGCCCGAGTTGGTGTCGATGCGGATCAGCAGCGGGTTGGTGGAGGTGGCCCCGGCTTTTTCCTGCAAAGTGGCGGCGTACTTGAACGAGTGCGCGGGCACCACGCGGTCGTCGTGGTCGGCGGTGGTGATGAGCGTGGCGGGGTACTTGCCGCCTTCCTCGATGTTGTGTAGGGGCGAGTACTTGTACTGGTAAGCGAACTCGTCCGCATTGTCGCTGCTGCCGTAGTCAGCGATCCAGTTCCAGCCGATGGTGAACTTGTGGAAGCGCAGCATATCCATCACGCCCACGGCGGGCAGCGCCACTTTGAAGAGTTCGGGCCGTTGGTTGATGACTGCCCCCACCAGCAAGCCGCCGTTGGAGCCGCCCTGCACCGCCAGGTAATCGGGCGAGGTATATTTTTCTTGGATCAGGTACTCCGCAGCGGCGATGAAATCATCGAACACATTTTGCTTGTTGAGTTTCATGCCCTGCTCGTGCCAGGATTCGCCGTACTCGCTGCCGCCGCGCAGGTTGGCCTGCACGAAAATGCCGCCCTGATCCAGAAACGGAATGCGCGTGGGGCTGAACGACGGGTTGAGGCTGATGTTGAAGCCACCGTAGCCATATAGGATCGTCGGGTTGGTACCGTCCATTTTCAAACCCTTTTTGTAGACGATGAAGGCCGGGATTTTGGTGCCGTCCTTGCTGGGGTAGAAAACCTGCTTCGTCTCGTAATCCGAAGGCTTGAAACCCACTTCCGGTTCGCGGAAAACGCTACTTTTTTTGGTGGCGATGTCGTAGCGGAAAATCGTGGGCGGATAGTTGAAGGAGGTGTAAGTGTAGAACACGAACTTATCCGCTGCCTCGCCGCCAAAGCCCCCCGCCGAACCCAGCCCGGGCAGCTTCACCTCGTTCTGCATTTTTCCCTGCATGTCATAAACGTAAACCCGCGAGCTGACGTCCTGGGAATATTCGGCAAAAACCTTACCGCCCGCCGTACCCACGCCCACCAGCGGCTCCGGCCTCTCGGGCAGGAAAGGTTGCCAGTTTTTATTTTTTGAAACGTACTTCACCACCTTCCCGTTGGGGGCGTCCTCGTTGGTTTCAATCAGAAAACCGCCGTCCACGTTCTCGACGATGCTGTACTTATCGTCCGTAATTTCCTTCACGATGGGCGTGAATTTCGTCTCGCTGCGCTTCATCACCCACAGTCCGTTGCCATCCTTGCCCTTTCCCCGGTCACTCACGTAGAGCGCGGCGTATTGCTCATCCTCGGTAGTACGCACCGTGTGGAAGCGCTGTGGATTGGCAGCGTCTTCAAAAATCAGTTTGTCGGCATCCTGCGCCGTACCGACTTCATGGTAAAAAACCTGGTGATTTTCGTTCTTGGCGGCCAGCGCGCTGCCTTCAGGCTTGGGGTAGCGGCTGTAATAGAAGCCATCGCCCTGCCAGGACGCGCCGGAGACTTTCACCCATTCGATCTTATCGGCCAGCATTTTCAGCGTTTTCATGTCCATCACCTGGTATTCCTGCCAGTCGGAGCCGCCCTGCGAGAAGCCGCAGACCGCGTAGTTGCCAGTTTTAGACAAACTGAAAACCGTCAGCCGCGTGGTGCCGTCGGCGGAGAGCTGGTTGGGATCGAGCACTACTTCAGGCGTGCCGTCCAGTCCCTTCTGCCGATACAGCACCGACTGGTTTTGCAGACCATCATTTTTATAAAAATAAAAGTAATCACCCTTCTTGCGCGGGGCCGAGTACTTGGGGTAGTTATAAGCTTTTTCCAGATCGTCGAAAATCTTTTGTTTGAAGGGGATTTTGTTCAAATAATCGAACGTGACCTCATTCTCGGCCTTCACCCAGGCCGCCGTTTCGTCGGAGCGGTCGTCCTCGAGCCAGCGGTAAGGATCGGCGACCTTGGTGCCGTGGTAGTCGTCCACATGGTCGATTTTGTTGGTGGTGGGGTAGGTTATTTTTTGCGCTTGCCCGTCGGGGTGGAGCAGCGTGGCGGTAAGCAGCGTCATGCCGAGTAGTTTGTAGTTCATTGTTTTACGGGATTGGATTGATTTAGGAATATGGGGCAAAATTAAGAAGCTGTTTGAGCAGTCGGCTGATTCAACGCATTAAAGTGGGCAAAAGTTTGGTTCCATAAACGCAGCTCAATGAGTAAAAAACGGCGGTTTCGACTTTTTCTATCACGCAAACTAATCCAATCCCTGCCTCATGACCCAAGATCAGAACTCCCGCCGTTCCTTCCTGCGCAAAGGTGCCCTGGCCAGCGCGATGGCCGCCTACGCCGGTGCCACTTACGGCAATGGCCTGGTGCAAGCCGTCGAGCGTACGCCGATGTCGTCCAAGCCTTCCGACCTCAAAATCACCGACATAAAATGCGGCTTCATTCGCGGTGGTTATAGCCTTTTTGTAAAAATTTATACCAATCAGGACATCTGGGGCTGCGGCGAGGGCGTCGACGCCGTGCCGGGCACCTACCACCTGGTGAAGTCGATGGGCAAGCGAATTGCGGGCAAAAGCCCGCTCAACGTCCATCGCCTGTTCGAAGACATCCGCCGCTCGGGATTTTTCCAGGGCGCGCAGGCCGGGATGTTTATCTCGGTACTGACCGCCGTCGAAACGGCCCTCTGGGATTTGGTGGGCAAAGCCTACGGCATGCCGGTGTACCAGCTTTTGGGCGGAAAATTCCGGGATAAAATCCGGGTCTACTGCGACACCGCCGCCTACCGCTCCGAAGGGCCCAAGCCTGAGGATTTTGCCAAAGCCGCCAGCAACGCCGTAAAAGCGGGCTACACCGCCGTGAAATTCGACATCGACCAGGCCAAGGACCCCGCCAAATACGACGCTTATAATTGGACGGCCAGCCAGGGCGAACTCGACCGGATGTACGACCAAATCGCCGCCGTGCGCGAGGCCGTCGGGCCCTACATCGACATTTGCGTGGACGCCCACGGCCGCTACGACCTGACGTCGGGTAAAAAGATGGCCAAGATGTTCGAGCCGCTCAAACTGCTTTTCCTGGAAGAACCCATTCCCGCCGAAAACCCCGAAGCCTACCGCTACATTTCGGAAGGTACCGACACGCCCATCTGCGCGGGCGAAAACCACTACCTCGCCCACGGCTTCCGTAAGTTGATGGAGCTGGGCGCGGTGGACATCATCATGCCCGATTTGCAAAAGGCGGGTGGCCTGGGTGAGGCGCAGCGCATCGCCAACCTGGCCAACCTTTACTACGTCCCGTTTGCGCCGCACATGGTGGCCTCTTACCTGGGCGCGATGTCGTCCTGCCACGTCTGCGCGTCCATCCCCAACTTCCTGATTCTGGAATGGCAGGTGTATTTCGACGAGAACCCGATGTACAAAGAAATCGTCACCTTCGACGGGCCGATGGTAGACAAGGGCTTCATCACGCTGTCCGAAAAACCGGGTATCGGCGTGGAAATCAACGAAGAAGGCTTAAAAAAATACGCCGCCGAGGGGGTGCCGTTTTTTGAATAAAAAGCGGACAGTGCTTTACCGAACGTTCATACGCGCCGTCTCTTCCCGCGCCTTGGGCAGCCGCCACCAGGGCAGGTAGGGGTAGGCGTGATGCTCATAGTGATAGCCGAAAAAATAACACGACAAAAAAGCCCCGATGTGATTGAGCGTTTGGCTGCGGGCGTTATGCGGCGGGTTGTGGTGCTCGCCCCGGTGGGGCAGGAAGGTGCCAAAAAAGAATAACTGGAACGTACTCAGAATGGCGGGAGCCATCCAGAATACCACCAGATTCTCCCAAGGGAAGGCCAATTTTAGCAAATTGTAAGTGACCGCCATGAACAGAATCTGCTTCCAGGAGATGTATTCTTTCAAAAAACTGTAATACCACATAAAGAAGTTAGGATTCCCTTCGTGAAAATCCGGATCGTCGAAAGTGCCGGAATGCTGGTGGTGCAGGTGATGCTTGCGGTGAAGCGTGCCATAATTATTGAAAGCAAAGAGCGTCGCCGACAACCAGCCAATAGCGCGGTTGAGTCGGGGCTGCTCGGGCGCCACTACGCCGTGAATGGCATCGTGGGCCGTAATAAAAACGCCCGTGTAAAGGTGCATCTGCACCAAAACAAGCAGGTACACCAGCGGATCGCTGAAAGACAGCGGATAGTTCAGCAACATCGCCAGCGACCCAAACCAAAGCACTAGCACGACCGCCGCCGCCCAAATCCCTCTGCTTCCGATGGAAATAGGCTTCAAAGCAGACGCGGTGCGAGCTTGCCCGTCCTGTGATCTATGATTCAAATGTGGAGCAACAACATTTTCCATAAGTTTTTTTTAAACGCCTCCCAACAAAAAATGGTTTGAACAAAGCCATTTCATTTTCAAACCAGGCAATCAAAAAAACAAGTCCCAAAAACCAGCGTTTTGTAAGCGACAAAATCAAGCCGTACTTTTAACTGCGAAAACAAGACACTCCATCTATATGAAATACCTGCTCCTATTCTTCTCCCTGTTTGTCACAGACGGTCTGACCCCCCTGAGCGTAGACGAAGGGCCCGATGACAGCCGCTTTACCAAAATCACCCTCGACGACGACCTGAACGAACCCATGGAACTGGCCATCGCCGACGACGGCGTGGTTTACTACATCGAGCGCGTCGGCTACGTCAGCAGCTTCGACCCCAAAACCGACACCAAAAGGCGTATCACCAAACTCGACGTCCGGGCCACGGGCGAGGACGGACTTTTGGGCCTGGCTCTCGATCCCGATTTCCTGCAAAATCATTGGCTCTACCTCTACTACGGCGACCCCGTCATGCAGGGCGACAGCTATACCAACGTACTGAGCCGCTTCGAACTCACGGAGGCCGGACTAGCCAATCGCGTGGATGTGCTGCGCGTGCCGCTGCTGCACGAGGGCGTCAATCACTCGGGGGGCTCGCTGGCCTTCGACGCCAAGGGAAACCTCTTTCTTTCCACGGGCGACAACACCAATCCCTTCGAGTCCGACGGCTACTCGCCGAGCGACGATCGCCCCGGCCGCATCCGTTTCGACGCCCTGAAATCGTCGGGCAACACCAACGACTTGCGCGGCAAAATCCTGCGCATTCATCCTGAGGATGATGGTACCTACACCATTCCCGAAGGAAATCTCTTCAAGCCGGGTCAGGAAAAAACGCGGCCCGAAATCTACGTTATGGGCAACCGCAATCCTTTCCAAATCGCGGTGGATCAGCGCAATGGCTTCCTGTATTGGGGCGAGGTCGGGCCGGACGCCGGAAAAGACGAGCCGATGCGCGGCCCGCGCGGCCACGACGAGGTCAACCAGGCGCGGCAGGCCGGGTACTTTGGCTGGCCGCTGTTCGTGGGAGATAACAAGCCTTACCATAAGTACGACTTTGAAGCCAAGCAATCCGGCGAACTCTTCGACCCGCAGCATCCCATTAATTTTTCAAGAAACAATACGGGAATAAAAGACCTGCCGCCCGCGCAAAAGGCCTTCATCTGGTATCCTTACGACGACTCGCCGGAATTTCCCGAGCTGGGCAAAGGCGGACGCAACGCGATGGCGGGGCCAGTCTACTATTTTGACGATTACGAAGCATCGGAAGGGAAGTTTCCGAAGTACTTCGATGAAAAACTCTTCATCTACGATTGGATGCGGGGCATCGTTTTCACCGTAAAAATGGACGAGGACAAGAACTACCAAAGCATGGAGCGCTTCCTGCCCAATCAGGAATTCAACCATCCGGTGGACATGGCCTTCAACCGCCATGGCGAACTCTACGTGCTGGAATACGGCACCTACTGGCGGGCCAAAAACACCGACGCCAAGCTGGTGCGCATCGAATACAACGAAGGCAACCGCGCCCCCGTCGCCAAAATATCGGCCGACAAAACCGTGGGCGCCGCGCCGCTCAAAGTAAAGTTCTCGGCCCAGGGATCGTTCGACTACGACCGGGCCGATTCGCTGCGCTACGAGTGGTCGTTCACGGCCAACGGCATTCAGGCCAAAGGAATTTCCCCCATTTTCACCTTCACAAAGCCCGGCAATTACAAAGCCCGCGTACGCGTGACCGACTCGAACGGCAAGTCGGCGGAGAACACGCTGACTATCCGCGTGGGCAACGAGCCGCCCGCCGTAACGGTAGACTGGGGCGGCAACCGCTCGTTTTATTTCGGTAAAGATCCGGTGGATTATAAAGTGAAGATCTCCGACCGTGAGGATAAAATCATCCCGCCCGAACTCATTAAAACCTGGTTTCACTACCTGCCCGAAGGCGAGGACGTGGCGGGCCTGATGGCAACGGGCGAGATGACGTTCAAGGGCAAAACCCTCATGGAGCAAAGCGATTGCCGGGCCTGCCACGGGCTGGACGCCGCCTCCGTCGGCCCGAGCTACCGGGCCATCGCCGAACGCTACGACGACGACGCGGTAGACAAGCTGGCCACCAAAATCATCGAGGGCGGCGCGGGCGTCTGGACGCAGGAGCACGCCATGTCGGCGCACCCGCAGCTCATTAAGGAAGACGCCGCCGAGATGGTGCGCTACATCCTCTCGCTGGATAAACCCAGTCCCCAAATACCCGCCCAGGGCCGCGTGACGACCGACCAGGCACCCGGCAACTACGTGCTGATGGCCCGCTACACCGACAGCGGCGGGCTGCTCGGCCAGGAACTGCTGCGACTGCGCCCCGCCAAATTTCCCGCTTCGGAAGCCGACAGCTTTCATAAGGGCGTGGCCAAACGCAGCAACAACAGCGGCGGTTTTACGATGAGCTACAACGAGAATAAAGCCTGGATCAAGTTCGAGCAGCTCGACCTGACGGGCCTGAAAAAAGTGACGACCGACATCTTTACCCCGAAACTTACCGGAACGCTGGAATTCCGCCTCGACAGCCCCACGGGCAAGGTCGTCGCGCAGGTACCCGTCAAGGGCGAGGGCGTGGAGGTGAACGCCGTGCCCATAGAAGCGATCTCCGGCGTACACGATGTGTACGTGGTTTTTGACGAGACATCGAAGAGAATCGACATCTGGAAAAGGCTGGATTTGCGGACGCTCGAATTTGCCAGAAACTAATGCTCGAATGGCTCAATCAATCCCTCAGTCTGCTAGGCTTCACCACTACGCCCCTGGAAATCCTGGGCTTCGTGACGGGGGCGATCTGCGTTTATCTCAACACGCAACAAAACGTCTGGGGTTGGTTTTTTGGCATCATCAACGCCGTGCTGTACGCCTTCGTTTTTCTGGACGCGCACCTTTACGCCGACATGGGCTTACAGGGCTACTATTTCTTCACCAGCATCTACGGCGCGTGGGCGTGGCTTTACGGCGGCAAGAATAGTAACCCGCTGCCCGTCAGTCAAACGCCCACAAAACTTTACGGACTTTTCCTCAGCCTGTTCGTAGCCGCAACGCTTTTGTGGGGTTTCCTGCTCAACCAATACACCGATGCCAGCCTCAGCTATCTGGACTCGGCCCTGACTGCCGCCAGCCTACTGGGCCAGTGGATGATGGCCCGCAAATATCTCGAAAACTGGATTGTGTGGATCGTGGCCGATACCTGTTACGTGGGGATGTACTTCTACAAAGACCTGCACCTGACCGCGCTGCTCTACGCGGTATTCCTAATTTTAGCTGCAATGGGCTATTTTCAGTGGAAGCGAGACTTAGGGCGGTTAACGGTTAACGGTTAACGGTTAACGGTGGTTTGTCGCCACAGCAACAGTCAACGAAGGCAAATGCGAAGCGGTTTCGTTTCGCTTTGAACAATGACAGACAAATCATCTTTTGATCCGGATTTTGTCAAGATTTCTTTCTTCTGTTTTGGAGAAATACCAGGTTTCGTAGATATATAATCCAAACTATTCGACCTTTCCCCAATTATCATCTACGATTCTTCCAAAAAAGCATTTTAAAACGTAATTTTGCACTTTGTCAAGATTGCAAACCAAAAACCTAAATATGTCGACGACAACCGAAACTACCTACGTACCTTACAAGGTAAAAGACATCAATCTGGCCGAATGGGGCCGGAAGGAAATTACGCTGGCCGAAGCCGAAATGCCCGGTCTGATGAAAATTCGCGAAGAGTACGGCCCCGCGCAGCCGCTGAAAGGCGCGCGCATCGCGGGCTGCCTGCACATGACGATCCAGACCGCCGTGCTGATCGAGACGCTCACCGCGCTTGGTGCCGACGTGACCTGGTCTTCCTGCAACATTTTCTCCACGCAGGATCACGCCGCTGCTGCGATTGCCGCTACGGGCGTTCCGGTGTATGCCTGGAAAGGAATGAACGAGGAAGAATTCAACTGGTGCATCGAGCAAACGCTGTTCTTTGGCGAGGAGCGTCAGCCCCTGAACCTGATTCTGGACGACGGTGGCGACCTGACCAACATGGTCTTCGACGACTATCCCGAGCTGATCGCTGGTATCAAAGGACTTTCCGAAGAAACGACGACGGGCGTGCACCGCCTGTACGAGCGGATGAAGAAAGGTACGCTACACCTGCCCGCCATCAACGTCAACGATTCGGTGACGAAGTCGAAGTTCGATAACAAATACGGTTGCCGCGAGTCGCTCGTGGACGCCATCCGTCGCGCTACCGACCTGATGATGGCTGGCAAAGTCGCCGTCGTAGCCGGTTACGGCGACGTAGGAAAAGGCTCCGCCGAATCGCTGCGCGGGGTAGGTGTGCGCGTGTTGGTGACCGAAATCGACCCAATCTGCGCACTGCAAGCCGCCATGGATGGTTTCGAGGTCGTGACGATGGACGAGGCCACCGAGCGCGCCAACATTTTCGTGACCGCTACCGGTAATTTCAACATTATCGGCGAGAAGCACTTCCGTAACATGCGTGACAAGGCGATCGTCTGCAACATCGGCCACTTCGACAACGAGATCGACATGGCCTGGTTGAACAAAACCTACGGCAGCACCAAGTCGCAGATCAAGCCGCAGGTGGACATGTACACCATCGACGGCAAAGACATCATCGTGCTGGCCGAAGGCCGCCTGGTGAACCTGGGTTGCGCGATGGGCCACCCGTCGTTCGTGATGTCCTGCTCATTCGCCAACCAAACCCTGGCGCAGATCGAGCTTTGGAACAACACCGACCAGTACGAAAACAAGGTGTACGTTCTGCCCAAAGTATTGGACGAGAAAGTAGCCAAGCTGCACCTCGAGCACGTCGGTGCCAAGCTGGACACCCTGACGCCCGAGCAAGCTGAGTACATCGGCGTGACGTACGAAGGCCCGTTCAAGCCGGAGACGTATCGGTATTAATTTTGAATGAGTGAATATTGGATTCTGAATTCGCTTTTCTGCCTTTGAAAAAAGCCCCCTCTGGAAAATTTCCGGGCGGGGCTTTATATTTTAAGTAATTTCATCACAGCGTGGGCTTCGCTATCATCACTCATTTCTCTTCAATTCTCCCGCCCGTCCAGCATGGGTAGTTTCTCTTTTATTGAAGCATCGCTATTCGCAAATTCCAAAGTGCGAATCGGGAAGGGAATGGTAATGTCGTTGGCGTCGAAGGTTTTCTTGATGGCTTTGATGACTTCGCTTTTCGCCAGCGGCGGTCCGGCAATTTCTTGCCTGAGCCAGAACCAGATCAGGAAATTGATGCTGCTGTCGCCGAACTCGGTAAAGTGCAATTCGGCGGGCTTAAAATCGCTGACAAACTCCTGGCTGTTTACGGCTTCCAGGGCCAGGCGCTGCACCGTTTCGAGGTCGTCGGTGTAGGCGATGCCGCAATCGACCTGAATGCGCCTTTGGCCCGACTTGGTGTAGTTGGTAATCGGATTTTGGAAAATGTCCTTGCTGGGAATCTCGATTTCCTGGCCCGAGAAGTTCTCGATGATGATGGAGCGCAGGTTGATGGACTTCACCTTGCCCAGGAAGCCGTTCGTTTCGACCACGTCTCCGACTTGAATCGGGCGTTGCAGCGTGATGAAAGTTCCTGAGATGAAATTGGCGGTCAAATCCTGGAAGGCGAAACCTATCGCCAGGGCAATGACTCCGGCCCCCGCCAAGAGCGACGTCACGGTTTTGTCCAAACCCAAAATACTTAGCGCGCAGAAAAGTCCGATGGCCATAATGGCCACCCGGCTCAGCGTGGACACCAGCGATACCAGCGATATATTATGTGAAAGCTTGCCCATGATACGGGCAATTGCCTTGCGGGCCAAACGTGAAAGGAAGCTGAACAGCACGACGACGATGACCGCCAGGATGAAGTTAGGCACAAGCGACACGATCTTCTCGTACCAGATGACGAGCTTATCGCCGATGAGTGTGAGGTAGTCTGAAACTTGGATGAGCATAAAAAAAACGATTCAATATTTTCAAGATAGGCTGATCTGCCATACCTTTAACGAAAGACAGCAGAAATCATTCCTCACAAGCCAATGCTTTGCATGGTAATGTACAAAAAAAGTGTTGAATGACTGGAAATATGGTCATAATCACATCTAATTATCCTATTTTGGGCTATTGGCCTAGTACCTAACAACCTAACACCTAACAACCTAGAATATGAAGTTCGGCGTAGTAGTTTTTCCCGGTTCCAATTGCGATGACGACACCGTTTTCGCCTTACAGCACAACTTGGGACAGGAGGTCGTCAAGCTGTGGCACAAGGACCACGACTTGCAGGGCTGTGACTTCGTGATCTTGCCCGGTGGCTTTTCGTACGGTGATTACCTGCGGACGGGGGCCATCGCCCGCTTTTCGCCCTTGATGAACGAGGTGATCGACCACGCCAACCGGGGCGGCTTCGTGATGGGCATTTGCAACGGCTTCCAAATTCTGGTCGAAGCCGGACTATTGCCCGGCGTGCTGCTCAGGAATTTATCGCAGAAGTATGTCTGCAAGAACATTCACCTCCTGCCGCAAAGCAAAACCGCCTCACTGACCGCCGACCTCGAACCCCGCGCCTACACCATCCCCATCGCCCACGGCGACGGCCGTTATTTCACCGACGCCGACGGCCTGAAAAAATTGAACGACAACGATCGGGTGCTATTCCGCTACTGCGACGCGGCGGGCAACGTCACTGAGGCCGCCAATCCGAACGGCAGTTTGGATAACATCGCCGGCATCGCCAACGAAAAGTTCAATGTTTTTGGCATGATGCCGCACCCGGAACGGGCGTCGGACGAAGCGTTGGGCAACGCCGACGGGAAGTTTATTTTGGAGCAGGTGGTGGGGGTGTTGGTATAAGAGGAGAGGGATGCAAAAAGATGCTGGAGATCAGTAAGATCTTGTCTCTAATGGGAAGTTAATCAGCTGAGCATGGCTGGTAGGAAAGGCGAGTGATCTTTACTTGCACTTTTGGAATTGTAATCAACGAGAAGCAAGTCAAGTAAGGGGCTTCAAATATCTCGTAATCAAAGTATACTTTCTGTCCTGTCCGCAGGGAAGCGGTATCAGGAAAAACGGCTGTCACGACGTTTTGAATCGTGGCTTTTCCGTCAAAATACTCAGAGTTTATTTTTTTGTTGACTACCTGCAATACCGTTCTATTCCCTAAACAGGAATTCTTTTCATTCAGAACTATGCCTTCGCAAGGCAAGCAGGTTAGATCATTTTTGCTGCACCCTGTCAGGCAGAGAAGCAATAACAGCCTCACACCTTTTGCTAGATTTTTCATGCGTTTTTTCTGGTCTGGTTTTCAGTTAGACCTGATTAGCAGAGGGAAGGTTGGAATAGCATGGAAAATTTTAAAAAGGCAAAGCAAAAGTCGGGCATCAATCCGCAATTTTCAGCACAATTTTCCCAAACTGCTCCCCGTCTTCCATGCGGCGGAGGGCGAGTTCTATATCGGCGAGTGCGAAAACTTCGTCGACGACAGGATTGATTTCATTCTCCTCCACGAAGCGGATCATTTCCTCAAATTCCAGCCGGGTTCCCATCGTGGTGCCGTGGATGTTGATCTGCTTGAAGAACATCTTGGCGGGTACCAGGTCGGTGATGTTGCCCGCCGTGCCACCGTAAAAGCAGATCGTCGCACCCGGGGCGGCCACGTCTACTAACCGGGCAAAGCCCGGCCCGCCCGCGCCGTCGATGATCGTGTCGAAGTACCCCGTTTTGGGCGCTCCGGCCCTCGACAGTAGCTCGCGGTGCCATTTGTCCTCCTTGTAGTTGACGCCGCCCTTCACACCCAGGTTAGTAGCTTTCCTGATCTTGGAATCGGAACCCGACGTGACCCACACTTCCGCCCCCGAAGCCACGGCAAACTGCGCCACAAATAGTGCCACGCCACCACCCGCACCGGTGATCAGCACCCGGCGGTCCGACGGTTGGTCCCCCGATTTGAAGCCGCCGCGCGACATCAGCGCCCGCCAGGCGGTCAGGCCCGCCAGCGGCAGACAAGCCGCCTCCACAAAGGACAAATGCTTTGGCTTGTGCACCAGGTAATGGCGGTCGACCTTGACGTACTCGGCGAAGGTGCCGTTGTTGGGCAAGCCCAGAATATTGAAGTCGTCGCCGTAAAAGTCGGGATTGTCGCCCCAATCCTGCGAGGGATTGACGATGACCTCTTTGTCGAGCCAATATTCGCTTACGCCTTCGCCTACTTCCACCACTACGCCCGCCCCGTCGGAGCCAGGAATCACGGGGGTTTCTATGTTCGGGTAGCGCCCTTTCTGAATCCAAACATCGCGGTGGTTCAGGGCAGCGGTTTTCAGTTTAACCAAAACCTCTCCTTTACCAGGTTCAGGTTTCTCAGCTTCCCGGACGGTGAGGGGCTGGTTGATTGCTTCGAGTACGGCAGCGTTCATGATGTTGTGTAATTGTTAAGCGGGATCGCCCGCCCGGCGTGTTGTCGTAAAAGAGATTGACTGTTCCACGATAGTTTTTTCGTTTAAAACAAAGATAGCTGATTTGTATTTATCACCTTTATCACGGAACACGACGCTTACTGGCGCAACCGCCAGGATTTACAGTCCAAAACCCATCCCGTTATCAGCACTCCACCTAAGAGCGATATTTTCAGCCGCCAACCGGATCGATACTTTCTTGTGAACAAGCCCTACGACATGCTCTCCCAATTTATCGGTGGACAAGGCCGGATGCTGGGCGAACTGAACTACGACTTCCCCGAAGGTACGCATCCCATCGGGCGGCTCGACAACCACTCCGAGGGTTTGCTCATCCTGACGACCAACAAGAAGGTAACGAAACTGCTTTTTCAAAGTAAAGTGCCCCACACGCGTACCTACCTGGTGCGGGTGTATCGCGAAGTGAGCGAAGAAACGCTGGACAAACTTCGCACGGGCGTCACCATACGAATCAAGGGCAATGTGGACTACCTCACCACACCCTGCGAAGTGGAGCTAATACAAGAGCCGCAAGACCTCTTTCCCGGTGGCTACGCGTACCGCGCGGGCATCCCGCATTCGTGGCTGCGCATCACGCTCACGGAAGGCAAATACCACCAGATCAGGAAAATGACGCGGGCTGTCGGCCATCCCTGCCAGCGGCTGATTAGGGTCGGTATCGAAAGCCTGGAACTGGGTGATTTGAAAGCTGGGGAAGTGCGGGAGGTGGGGGAAGTGGTATTTTTCGAGAAACTGAGGATTGCTTATTCCGGCGCATCTCGATAAAAAAGGGCTGGATTGCTCCAGCCCTTTCTTGGAAAATTCATTAAAAAAATTACTGCTTGCTCACCCGCACGACGCCCTGACGGTTCTGCCCGTCGACGGCGCGAATCAGGTAGGTACCCGTGGGCTGGGCCGTCAGGTCGAACTTGACCTCGTTGCGGCCTTCGAGCAACTGCTCGACGCGCTGCTGCACGGCGCGGCCCGTCAGGTCGAGCACCTGCATTTGAGCCGGGCCAGAGATGCGGCTCATGACCTCCACCGTCAGGCCGCCCTGCGTGGGGTTGGGGTAGCCTTTTACTGACAGTGCAAAGGGGGCTTCCAGTCCCGTTTCCTCGACGCCGATGCGGGCGTTGCCCGTGCCGCAGCCGCCGATTGTCGCCCCCAGTTTGACATAGCGAGCGGCAATTTTCTCCGATACACACTGCGTCACGCCGTAGTAACAGATCGTCACGTTCTGATTCCTGTTGCCACAACGCACGTCTTTCACCGTGACGGTCACTGCGGTGGGTTGAGAGGAGCAGCCGTTGGCGTCGGTGACCGTCACGGTGTAGGTCGTGGTGGTCTCGGGGCAGACCTGCTGGGTGGGGCCGGTGCCGATTTCGGTGCTGCCCATTTTCCAGGAGTAGGTGAAGGGTGCCGTGCCGCTGGGGTTGGCCGTCAGGGTAGTGCAGTTGCTGCCAGCCGTTGGGGTAAAGACGACCGAGTTGCCGCCGCTGACGCTGACAGTGGGTGGGGCGGTGGTCGTCACGCTGACCATTGAGGCGGTGCTGACGCACTCACCCTGGGTACAGGTGGCCGAGTAGGTCACTGTGCCGACGTTGGTGGTGGGGGCGATGATGTTACCCGTGCCGCTGGTGCCATTGGTGCCCGTCCAGTTGACGGTGCCGCCTATGCAATTATCAAACTGGAAGGTGACGTTGCCGACGTTCTGGCATACGCTGGCTGAGGTCTGACCGCCGGGAACGGGCTGGTTTGGGGCGAAGGAAGTAAACAGGTTGGGGGCCTCGGTACCCAGGCAAGTGGCGCAGGAAGCGCTGGTGATTGGGGCGCTGTTGGCGGCGATGGGCGTTCCGGCGTTAGATGCCTCTGTACTATTTTTATAGATAACATTTACTCCGGTAACATAGTATCCTTCGGGAAGGAAGGTGTTCATGCTGGCGACACCCGCGATCGTGCTGGGGTTACCACCTGTAAGCGACGTGCTGCCCGCTATGAAGTGAGTGGTCTGTGCACCTATCAGACCAGCGGCGTTAAAGGTATTGTTAGTAACGCTGGCACCCGTTCCTCTCTTTACTTCCAGGTTGGGCCGAAAACTGGCCGTAGTGCCGGAGAAAGCGTTACCACAAATAGTGGCGTTGGTGCCATCGGCTCCGAATAGCGTCACCAGGTTGTTGCCCTGGCCGTTAGGACCACACGAGCTCGCTCCGCCCGAAGTGCCCGTAATCGTGTTGTCGGAGAAGAGGAGTCCGTTGCTGTTGGCGACGTACACCAAGTGACGGGGAACGTTGAAAAGTGAGAATTGCTGAGAACTGCCGCAGCCTGCTGGCTCGGCACCCACAAAGGTTTTGCCGGAGAAAATGTTTCCTGAGATGGTAAGATTATCTATCGATTGACCTGTTCGGGTGAGTAAGCCCAGATCTCCTGCCGCCTTGATGTCGTTGCCACGGATGGTAATGTTGTTATTTGGTCCACGAAGATAAACCGCCGCCACTTCGGAGCCTGGATTTAGGTTGTCGGTGCCCGTGATGGTGAATCCTTGATTGGTACCCCCGATCGTAACGTCATTTACGCCCTGAGCTACGGTCACGGTCGAACTGCCGCCTGGTGATATGCCCGTAACGTTGGTAGAACCTCTACCACCCGAAGAACGCAGGGTCAGCGACTTGTCGATCGTCACGTTTTCAGTATAAGTACCGGGTGCTACGACAACAATGTCCCCCGGAGCGGCGGCATTGACGGCCGCCTGAATCGTTGGCTGATCGCCGGGTACGTTGATCGTTGCCTGAGCATTGGCAAAAGTGGCTCCGAGGAGAAGCGCAAAGAAGAGCGGAAGTGCCAGAAGGCGGCTGAGTGGTGAGAGGCCAGCAGCTTTGCAGGGCAGCGTGTGACGAAGGGGTAAATTCTGTTTCATGATAATAATTGAGGGAGATGAATAAATTAACCCTCAAACATAAATCAAAATCTTTAAATCTTTCACTTAAATTATTATAAAAAAATCAGGAAAGTTATCAAGCGGTATAATGTCATATAATTAAGTATCCAAAAAGTGTATATGAGAGTACTTGTTGTCGCTATCTTCTTTCAAGGAAGGGTTCGATCTACTCATACATCTCCTCCGCCTTCGCCAGTTCATAAAAGAACCCTCCCAGTTTCTCCGTCAAATCTTTAAAAAATTGCTTGCCTTTCGCTGCGGTGGCTTTCCTGGGGTTGCCGATGCCCGTGTCGGCCGTGACCTGTGACCATTTGCGCTCGCTCCACGCCCAGCCCTCGCGGAACGCAGCGACGGTGTGCTGCCTGGCCGCACCGTCGCCCGCTTCTTCCAGCGGTAGCACCAGGTCGGGGCGCAGGTGCAGCATGACGCTGGTTTCCAGTTCATCGGCGTGATCGCCTTTTTCCTCGAAGTAGTTATTGCGATCCAGGATATTGAACCAAAAACAAAAACTCAGGTGCATTTTGGGGTAACGTACGCCCAGCTCGCGGAGGATGGGCTTGAAGTCGTTGCCGCCGTGGCTGTTCAACACGACCAGCTTGTGGATTCCCTGGCGGTCGAGGACCTCTACAATATCGTTCAGCACGGCGAGTTGGGTGCTGGGGTGCATATTGATATCGAGCAGAATGTCGGTCTGCCCGCTGTTGACACCGAAGGGTACCGTGGGCAGCACGACTACCTTCGCCCCCCATTCCCAGGCAATGCGGGCCGACTCAGCGGCGATGTGGTCGGCCTCGTACACATCCGTGCCGTAGGGCAGGTGGTAGTTGTGGGCTTCGGTCGCGCCCCAGGGCAGGATGGCCAGCTCGAACTTCTGGTCTTTGAGGGCTCGGTAGTTGGTTTCGGCGAGGAGGTAGGGTTTCATTTTGTTTAGTTGTTTAGGGGTAAGGAAAACAGCGTTAGTCGTTGTCTACTTGCCGATATAAAATAACTTTGCCACTTTGCCACTTTGCCACTTTGCCACTTTGCCGCTTTGTCACTTTGATATGAAAACTTTTCTCAAAATTCTGGCTGGACTCATCATTGCACTGCTCATCTTCGTGGCAAGTGCCGTGACGACAATCGACTACACGCCTTATCGTGAGATGGACTACTACCGCGCGTGGAAGCAGAATATTGGCAAAGTAGAGGTTTCGAGCGACACGACTAAGCAACAGCCGCTGCGGGCGGGCTGGGGCAAGGCGAACATCACGCCCCCAGCGCCCGGCCCAATGGCGGGTTACGGCAATCGCTGGGGGAAGCCCTACGAAAGCGTTCACGATTCGGTGTATGTGCGGGCGGTTTTTCTGGATAATGGGCTGACGCAGGCGGCGATCGTGGCGGCGGATTTGCTCATTGTGCCGCCCACGGTTACGGAGGCGCTGAAAAAGCGGCTGCCGACCGTTGGCCTCACTTTTGAACAGGTTTATCTCGGGGCCACGCACAGCCATTGCAGCATCGGCGGCTGGGGCGATACCATTACGGGCGAACTCTTCGCGGGCGACTACGACCCGGCGGTTGTCGAACGCATCGCCGACGCCATGATTCAGGCGATTCAGCGGGCCAAAAGTTCGCGGCAAACGGTGGAAGCGGGCTATATGCAGGTGCAGGACACCACCGACATCCGCAACCGCCTCACGGGCGAGCGGGCCACCATCGATCCCTGGGTGCGCAATTTGATGCTGCGCGGGGCCGACGGACGCACCGCTCTGCTCAGTTCCTACGCCGCGCACTCCACCACGCTGGGTTCCAGCACCATGTCCCTCTCCCGTGACTACGCCGGGGCGCTCGTGGATTCGCTGGAAGACGGCGAGGCCGACTTTGCGCTGTTTCTGGCCGGGGCCGTGGGCAGTATGGGGCCGCAGGGAACCACCGAAAGCGAGTTCAGCCAGTTGTCCAGCGTGTCCGATGGCGTCGAAACGGCCATTCAATCAAAGCTGGGTGACTTCACTCCCCAATCCATCCATACTTTACAATCCTTCACCGTAGCCCTGCCGCTGCGCGAGCCAACCCCGCGCCTGAACACGACCTGGGCGCTGCGCCCGTGGGTGTTTCGCTGGGCCTTCGGCGATTACCCGGCGTTCGTAAAAGCGCTGCGCGTGGGCAATGTGCTGCTGGTGGGGCTGCCCTGCGATTTTTCGGGCGAGCTCATGGCCGACCTCAGCCAGTACGCCGCCAAGCGGGGCCTGCGCCTGGTAGTGACGAGCTTCAACGGTGCCTACGCAGGCTACATCACCGCCGACCGTCACTTCGACCAAAACCTCTACGAAACCGTGACGATGAATTGGTTCGGGCCGTACAACGGGGCTTATTTCTCGGAGGTGGTGCGGGATGTGGTGGATAAAATGAAGTAGTGTGCTTCGTCTAATTTTTTAGCAGAGAAACGCGAACTTTTCGTCTTTTGTGAATGGGACGGCCTAGGCCTTTGGCCCAGCGGTTCCGCACACTATAACTTTTGACACCCACGGAAGTGGCCTATTCTTTTTCCATGCAGACTACCTTGGACCAAAACCCCTTTTTTCAGTTTCTTATTAATCCCGCTCCTCGTTACCGGATTGCGCGGCACGGGTTGCTGTGGACTACGGCTATTTTGGCGATTTACAGAGGTCAATTATACATTTCTCGTAATTCCAACGACCCTGATGGTCGTTCTCTGTACGTTGCCTTGGCCACGTTTACTTACGCTGTGCTGATTATCATAATTTATGTGGCAGTAGCGCAATTGATCCGCCGATTCATTTTGCTTCGCTTCCGAATAAGTTATCTAGTTCTGGGCTTCTTTGTGATTCATCTGGTAGTTTCAGTTTCGTTATACTACCAGCTCAAAGGTTTCCTCAGTTATTTCGCGCTAACTGATTTGCCCCAGTTTTATGCAACACAAGTTGATCGGCTGTCTCAACTTTCTATTTGGAGGATTCCATTTGACAGCTTCATTGTAGGAATAATGTCTTACTCGCTCGTATACAGCTACGTATTATATCCTTTGTTTCTCAAAATTAAGTATGAAGAAAAATTAAATTGATATTATTTAGAATTATGCCTTAGGTTTGCGCCTCATTCATCCACTACAGTAAGATGGGCAGGACTTTAACAATCGAGCTAACTACCGAGCAACTGACCGAACTTCGGCACCAATATCGGACAGGCGAAAGCCACGCCTTCCGTCAGCGCTGCCGGATGGTAATACTTAAGTCAGAACGGTCTGAAGACCAAAGAGATATGCGAACTCGTCGAGATTCGCAGCCAGAACCAGGTCAACGGTTGGATCAAGCGTTATAAGCAAGGCTATTTTGAACTGGGCATCGACGTGCTTCACAACGCGCCGGGCCAGGGCCGCAAGCCGACCTTCGACCCGCTGACCGAAGCCGAGCGGGTGCGGCAGGTCGTCAGCAGCGAGCGCCAGAAACTGGCCAACGCCAAGGTTATCCTCGAAAAGGAGCTCGGCAAGGACTTCCACATCAAGACGCTACACAATTTTTTAAAAGCCTTGGCTGCAAGTACAAGTGATTGAGGCGTAGAGCAAAGAAAAGCCCTAATGCCGAACTGCTGGCAGTCAAAAAGGAGCAGTTGGGGCTGCTGGAAGAGCAGAGCCGCCGGGATAGCATTGACCTGTTTTATGGCGACGAGACGGGAGTCAACGAGATGGGCTACATGCCCTACGCCTGGCAATTTAAGGACGAGAAGCTGGGCGTGCCGTCCGCGCGTGGGAGGCAAATTAACTGCTTCGGACTGGTTTCCCGAAGCAGTCAGTTGCTCTTCCAGACCAGCCACTCGAACATCAATGCGGGCTTCATCGTCGATTTCTTCGGGGGGCTTTCGTTGTCGATCAGCAAGAAAACGGTCCTCGTGCTTGACAACGCGAAGATTCATATTGCTCAGAAAGTCAAAGAACGATTGGGCTGCTGGCAGGAAAGGGGGTTATTCCTTTTCTTCTTGCCGCCCTACTGCCCACACCTCAATCTATGTGAGAGGGTGTGGAAAGAATTGAAGGCCAGGTGGTTGAAGCCAGAAGACTATCTTTCCTTTGATAATCTGGCCTACGCCACCATCCAGTGCCTTCATAATGTTGGGACTAAGTGGATAATTAATTTCTCAGATTATTCTTAATTTATTATTTATCGGTACTTAAGCGCCCAGAACCTGTAAGCCTTGGCTGAAAAAAATAAATGGATCGGGCGTTCGCTGGTCAATTGTAAAAGGCTATATTTGGACACCTTTTCACTCATTTTTACCTTATGACTTTACTCAAATATTGGCTGCTAGTTATTACTGGGGCCGTTGTCGTAGGTCTAGTACCCAAAGCATTTCCCGGCTCTAATCCAGAAGAAGTGCGCTGGGTGGGGTTCACTGTTTGTCTGTTGCTGTACATTCCAGCAATTGCAATTCTTAGGATGCGTTACCTGAAAATGTCTTGGAAGGAGGTCTTGCTCAGCTTCATCCCTTTCTACGGAATGCGGTATCGTTTCAGAAGGCTTTTCGAAAGATAAACGATGCCTGACCGTTTTTTCAATTGCGTGGATTTTGGTATTCCGGAGGACGGCCCCATCCTTTCCTGCTTCACTCCTCCTTATAATGGATCGTCAGCACCGTAATGTCATCGAACTGATCCTCCTCGCCAATAAATTCTTTCAGTTTACCCAATAAGCTGTCATTGATTTGCTTGGGTGTTTCTTCGCCCGAAAGCTCCCGCAAATGCGCTTCCAGTCGCTTAAAACCGTAACGCTCGCTCGCGCGGTTATTGGCGTCGGTGGCCCCGTCGGTGTAGAGGAAAAACGTGTCGCCGTGGTTCAGTTGCAGCGTTTGGGGGGCGTAGGGGAAATCCTTTTCTATGGCCAGAGCCAGGCCGCCGTGCTTCTCGACGGTCTCGACCGAACCGTCCTTCCGGCGAATCAGCATGGGTTCGTGGCCAGCGTCGATGTATTCGACCAAGCCCGTTTTCAGGTTGATCACGCCCATGAAGGCCGTCACGAACATAAACGAGTTGTTGTTCGTACTCAGGAAGTGATTCACCTGCCGCACCTCGTCCGTCAGATTTCGGTAGGTGGAACTCAGAAAATGGCTCTTGACAATGGCCTTCGTAATGGCCATAAATAAAGCCGCTGGAATCCCCTTGTCCGACACATCGCCGATGATGAAAAACAGGTGGTCTTCGTCCAGCAAGAAGTAGTCGAACAGGTCGCCACCCACTACCTTGGCGGGTTCCAGGAAGGCGTGGAGGTCGATGTCGAGGCGGTCGGGAAAAGGCGGCGATTCCTGGGGCAGCATCGACTGCTGGATTTCCTTAGCGATGTCGAGGTCGTTGTTGATGGCCACGAGTTGGTCGCGTTCCTGCTGGAAGAGCTTGACCATCTCGATATGTTCGATGGTTTTGTTGATCGTAATCTCCAAATCCTCGAAGTTGATGGGCTTCGTGATGAAGTCGTACGCGCCCCGGTTCATGGCCACGCGGATGTTGTCCATGTCGCCGTAGGCCGACACCATCACGGCCTTCAAAGCCGGATTTTTCCGCTCGTTGACCCGCGACAGAAACGTCAGCCCGTCCATCTCGGGCATATTGATGTCCGACAGGATGAGGGCGATGTCTTCGTGTTCGTCCAGCTTTTCGAGGGCTTCGATGCCATTGTGGGCAAAAATAAATTCAAACTGCTTGTCGCGGATCTGTTTCCTGAACCGCTGCGAGATGAGCATTTCCATATCCAGCTCGTCGTCTACGTTTAAGATTTTCATAAGAGAATTAATTTTGAATGATTGAATGAGTGATTGAGAGAATGAAAAGATAAACTACGAGTCAATACTCACTAATTCTCTCAATCACTCATTCAAAATTGACAGGTAACTCAATCGAAAACTCCGTGAACTCCCCCGGCTCGGAGGTGACGCTGAGTTTGCCGTGGTGGGTTTCGTCGATTGTCTTGCGGCTGAGCGACAGGCCCAGGCCCGTGCCTTCGCCGGGGGGCTTGGTGGTGAAGAAGGGCGTGAAAACCTGCTGTACCAGTTCCTGGGGAATGCCGATGCCGTTGTCGCGGATTTTGATTGCTATTTTGTCATCCCGCCGGGCCGAGCTCACCGTGATGCGTGGCACGTAGTCGGGGTTGGGTGGGGCCTTGCGCTTTTCGTTCACGGCGTAGCAGGCGTTGTTGACCAGGTTGATGACGACGCGGACGAACTCGTTGGTCATCACCTTGACCTGCCCGACGTTCGGATCGAGATCGAAGGTAAACGAGACGTTGAATTCGCGGTCGTTGGCCCGGACACCCTGGTAGGCCAGCTTGGTGAACTCTTCCAAGAGTTGGTTCAGGTCGGTGGGGGCAAACTGGCGGTTATCATCGCGGGTTTGGTCGAGCATGCTTTGCGCGATGCGCTGCGCCCGGCTGCCGTTTTCGTAAATCCGCGTCAAGTTAGTTTCCACCATGCCGGCGAGGGCTTCCAATTCGTCCAGGTCGTCGGGCGTAGGTGGCTTCTTCAACAGCTCCTTCATCTCCGCCACCAAATCCAGGGCCAGGCGCGAAAAATTATTAACGAAATTAACCGGGTTCCTGATTTCATGCAGAATGCCCGCCGTGATCTGCCCGATCCCGGCCAATCGATTCTGCTGCGCAAATTGTTCCCGCGCCGCTTCGATTTCGTGCGTCAGTCGCTGCACGTCTTGCGCGAGGAGATCGTTGGTTTTTTGTAAGTCTTTTTGAGGGCTGATGGTTTCCATTGGTTTTAACGTTTATCTGTTTTCGCAACATGGTTTTAAAGGGTTAACGGTCAAGGGTCAACGGTTAACGATACGCGGTTTTATCTTGCTTCCTGGTAGCAGGGTCGGCTCAATAAGTCATTAGCCGTTGACCGTTAACCGTTGACCCATCCCTCCAACTACGCCACGCCCACCCAAGTCAGTAGATTGGCAGCATAATACTCACTTCCGCGTACGCGCCTTCTTCCGATGTTATCTCGATGATTCCCCGGTGCAACTCTACGATGTCTTTGCTCATGTACAGGCCCAGGCCCGTGCCTTTCGAGGTGGGTTTGGTCGTAAAAAAGGGGCTGAACATCTGCTCCATTTCCTTTTTGGGAATTCCCCTGCCATTGTCCTTGAAGCGGATGATGACTTTCTTTTTGATCGTTTCGGTCGTTATTTGTAATTGGGGACGATGGCCTTTGTTGGATTTCTGTCTTTCCAGCGTCGCGTAATAGGCGTTATTTATTACGTTCGCGATCACGCTACCCATTTCGGTCGGTAGTACCCGCACCTTGGGCGAGGGGGATTCAAGATTGTAGCTGATGTCCAGTTCTGTTTCCTCGTCGCGGGTTTCGCTGCGTAGTTCCTGATAGGCCGATTTCACTTTGCTTTCGAGAAAGGCGTTCAGGTCGGTTTCCAGAAAATCGGTGGACTTCTCTTTCAGCAGCCGCTGCATGTCTTTCACGATGCGGGTCGTGCTGTCGCCGTGTTCCTTGATTTTTACCAAATTCATTTTCAGCATCTGCATATCGCCGAAGTAATCGTCGGCCACTTCCTCGGGCAGGTGGTTGCCTTCTTCGGGTACCAGTTCCACGATCTCCTCGATCAACTCATTCGACGATTCCGAGAAGTTGTTGATGTAGTTGAGCGGATTCAGGATCCGATCCACGATGCCGCGCGTGAGTTGGCCCACCGACGCCAAACGCTCCTGCCGGATGAGTTCATCCTGCGCCACTTTCAGGTTGCTGAGGGTTTTTTCAAGATTTTCAAGAATACGTGTCTTGATAAAAGCCGCGATGAGGTGTTCCTTCAAATTGCGGATCATGTCGAAGTCCTTCTGGTCGAAGGCGTTGGCGCGGACGGTATTTCCCAGAACAATGAAGCCCTCCACGTGCCCCTCCACGTTGATGACGATCGTGATCATCGACTTCGGTGGCACCATTGCATCCAGCGCATTCCCCAGCGGCGCAAAGGGCGCATCGCTGCGGGCGTACACGTCCTCGGCCCGTTCCACGGCGTTGTTCAGGTAGCGCTCTTCGGCCTGTTGCAGAGTGAGTTGGATCGGTTGCAACTCGGCAAACGAAATATTACCGTAGGCCGCCTTGAAACGAAAACTGCTCGATTCCTTGTCGTAAATGAGCGCCGTAGCGCCGTCCATGTTGCGGATGATGTTGAGCTTGGCCAGTACGGTATCGAACAGGCTGGAAAACTCGATTTCGGAATTGATCGACTGCACGATCTGGTCGATTTTTTCCAGTTGGTCGTTCTTGGACGCCAGCTCCTGCGACTGCTCTTCCAGCTCCTCTTTTTGGCTAGAAATCTCCTCGGTACGCTCCTGAATCATACTTTCGAGCTGATCTTTCTCTTTTACCAAAGCCCGCAGCCGCCAGCGGATCAGGAAATAAAGCAGAGCCGCCAGCACCACGAAGTACAGCAGGTACGCCCACCACATCAGGTACCACGGCTTGGCAACCACAAATTCGAAGACTGACTCCTCGCTTTCCAGTTCGTAGATGTTCTTGGCCTTCACCCTGAATCGGTAGCGGCCCGGTTCGAGGTTGGTGTATTCCTTCCGGTTCTGCGGCGTCCAGTCCGACCAGAGGTCATCGTAGTTTTCCAGGATGTATTTGAAGACCAGCTCTTCGCCCGCATTGAAACTCGTGGCCGAAAACACGAAACTGATGTCGTTCAGGGCGTACTTTATGCGCGTCCGCTCGGGGTTCAGCACCGCGTTTTTCAGCGTCACATCGCCGCTGCGGTAGCCATTGAAAGCCAGGGTATCGGCTTTAAGGGTTATTTTCCGCAGCAGTGCCGGGTACGATTTCAGGTAGTCGTCCGACTGCCCGAGATCGAAGCGGATGGCCCCTTCCGGCCCGCCGAACCATACCAGGCTATCGCTATCGGGATAGATAGCGTCGAAGGAGCGATCCGAAAAGGCGCGGAACGATTGAGTGATCGGCTGGTAGCCCTCCTGATTTTTTTTGTAAAAAGTGACGAATTTCTCATCGCCGCGCGTCGTCCAGAAGTTCCCCTTGCCATCGGGTACGATGCTGCCTTTCCAGTAGTTGGCCGCCGTGCTGTCGGTCTGGAATAGGTTGTAAGGCTTGAAAACATCCGCCGCCACATCGTAACGGAAAGTACCGTTTTTATTCCAGGCGATGAGTCCCTCCGGGCTGTTGACGGTTTTGTTGTAAAGCAGGGTCGTGAGGCCGTTCCTCTTGTCATAAAGTTTGCGTTCGGCTGCCTGGGCGTCGGTTCGGTACAAGCCTTTGGACAAAGTCTCAAGCCAGACGTGCCCGACGTCGTCCTCGCTGATGCCTACGATTTGGTCGTCGATCCCCGCCACCCGGCGGTAACTGTTCCTCGCCAAATTCAATATTCCCAACCCGTTTTCCAGGCCGACGAAAACCACCTTTGGATTGGTGCGCAGCGGATGCAGGCACAGCGCAAAGTCGCGGGAAAGCGACTGCGCCGAATTGCCATTGACGCGGTAGACGCCCTTGCTGGTCGCGGCCAGCAGCGAACCACTGGCCTCGGCCAGATAGAAGCAACTGGCGTTCAGGCCGCTGACTGGATTAGCCCGCAATCCCTGGAGAAAATACAGGCCGTTTAAAGTACCGATGTACATCCGCTCCCGGTAGCGCAGCAGGTGATTCACGGCGCCCTTCACCCCCACTGCCTCGTCGAACACCGACATCGGCGACGGAATATCCACCTGCGCCAGGCCGTTGTTGAGGGCCAACCACAGGATGCCGCCCCGACCCTGGTACAGACTGTTGGCCTGGGTGTCTTCGAATTCTTTTCCCTGGATGATCTGGGTAATCTGCCCTTCCCGGTCGATGAGCGCGATACCGCCTTGCAAGGTGGCGAGCGCAAAAGTGTTGTCGTCCAGCCGCAAGCCGGTGCTTATCTGATTGCGGCTGAGGTAGCCGTTGGCCGGGGCTGTGAACCGGGTCAGGAGGTTATTGGAAATTCTGAAAAGTCCTTGATTGCTGGTCGCTACCAGGATGTTCTGCGCGTCGAGCGACAGCATGGCAATTACATCGAGCAACGTGGGCAACCTGGGTGAGAGGGCGACGGGTAAAATTTTGTTGCCGTCGAATCGCCCCAAACCGCGCTTCCGCTGGTAGAGGTACATTTGCCCCTGCACGAAGTGCGTCGACAGAATCAGGTCTTCGGTGTGCCATTCGCGCACGATCTTCTTGTTCCAGAGGTAAATATCTTTTTTACCAATAAAATAAACCCCCGATTGCGTGCCGACAATCCGCTGAATTTCCCCGAAGGGCGTCGTGATGCGGTCGCTCAGGCTGGCAAAGTGCAACGTGCCTTTCGCGTCAGGCTTCAAGTACCCAAACTCGCCGTTGGCTCCCACGAAAATCCGTCCCGCGTCGTCGAGGTACAGCGACGATACCTTGGCGTAGTTCGTCGTCGTGATCGTCCGCCAGCTCGTGCCGTCGTATTCCAGCACGCCCGCAAAATTGCCGAAGTACATCAGCCCGCGCTTGTCCTGCACGATGGCGAAGTTCTGCCCATGGGCGTTGTATTCCTTGGCCGAATGCACCTGCGCCAGCGGATTGCCGATCTCGCGGCTCGCCAGGTCGCCTTGCCCAAAAGCAGATCCCCACGCCAGGAGGGCGCTCAGGAGGATGGAAGCAATATGGGAGAGAGGAGAGGGCATTTGTTGTTTAGTTGTTTAGGGTTTAGAGTTTATTTGTTTAGGGTTTAGTCGTTTAGGCGGGGCAAGCTTACTTTGGACCTTTGGACCTTTGGACCTTTGGACCTATGGACCTATGGACCTTTGTGCCTTTGTCGCTTTGCACCTTTGTCGCTTTGCACCTCTGTCGCTTCGAGACTTTCGCAGATATTCAAATGAAATGTGTCCTTCTGATCTTGCATGATTTGGTATAATGCCTGGTAGCGCGCCGGGTTTTGTCGATGCAGGGCGCGGAGCGCGGTTTCGGCGATGGTTTCTTCCGGGGAAATGGCGTGGGCGGCCAGGGTGAGCGTGTGATCGGCCCCGGTTTGTACCAGGGTATCGAGGGCGGTGGCGCGGAGTTGCGCCGAAATGCGGGAAAAGTGGTGGTTGACGATGTCTTTCAGGCGCTCCTCCGGCGATAGCTGGCTTTGGGCGAAATGCCCGGCGCTTTGCCTCAGCTTGTCGGCCAGCGGCCGGTCTTCGAAGAGCGGAATGAGCTTGTCTTTCCAGGCTTCGGGCAGCGTCATATTCATTACCTCCAGCAGGTAGCCGAAGTTTTCGTCTTCGTTATCCAAGAGCTTATCAGACAAATCGTCGAAGCGCTGGCCGTCGGGCAGGAGCGAGAGCAGGGTAAAAATCTTGGGTAAAATCCGCCGCTTTTCGTTTTCCAAAGCGGCCTGAATGGCCGAGTCATTGCCATATTCTTCCAAGTCACGCTGCGCGGCCAGCAGCCACACCAGCAGGGCGATGCGGGCGTCGATCTCGGCCGACACCCCAGCGCGTTCGGTGAGCGTCACGTGGTAGTCGAGCTGCGCCAGGGCTTCGTATACTTCGTCGCGCACCCTAGGTTCGGGGTGTTGCATGGCCGTCCGCAAAAATTTCGTAGCCTTGGCACCACCAAGCTGCCGGATGAGGCGGATCAAGCGAACTTGTAGTAGTGGGGTTGTTCGATCGAAGTTTCGACCCAGTTCCCGCACCAGGGCATCGCGCCCGCTGCCTTCACCCGCTCCCAGCAGCCCGCGAGCCGCCGCTTCGTGCGAAGCCTCCGAGCCGAGGTACTTGATTAGTTGCGGCCAAAGCTCGGCGCTGCGCACCGATCCGGCAGCGATGAGCGCCGCGTTTTTTACGTCGACGGACTCATCGTCAATCAGTTTCATAAGATGTCGGAAGGCGTAGTACCGTCCCGACTCACCCAACATCTGCGCGGCCAGAATCCGGTCGTGTTCCTGGGCAGCGTCTTTTAGTTTTAAAATAAATTCAAAGCTGCTGCGCTCGTAGTTATGCGCGGATTTCCTCTGGGCTACTACCTGCCTGGCCAAACCAAGGTACGCGTCGCCACGATCGGGCAGGGGCGATTTGACAAGATTTTCATCCCCAAAAACCAGCTCCGGTGCAACGGCGGACTTATCTAATGTAGCCCGCAGTACGCTGCGATACTGGTTTTGGACTTTCATGGACAAATACATCCAACCCGCTAAAATAAATAGGAAGAAGGCGGCGATTTCTACGGTACCGACGAAGGGCATACTGGTGAGAATCAGCAGAATGACACCCGGTACGATATTGCCCAGAGCTTTCGGCCCGCCCTCGATGCGGCTCTGCACGTTGGCCCGTTCCGGGCCGGGGATAGGCTGCATGAGTACCTGGAAAGAAGGCTCATTCACCGACTTCCGCACCGAACTCATGAAAAAACGACTCAGCACGATGAAGGCAAAAAACAGCGCCGTAGTACCGTAGATCGTACCGTAGCCCACCGCCAGACCCAAACTGAAAAGTAAGGTGATAGGCAGCAGCGCAATGCCCAGCGTGAGGCCAAATTTACTGATGACTTTATTATACAAAACCGTCTTTATCAAAAACTCCAACAGCGCACAAAAGCCAAAAAAAGTACCCAGAAAACCTGCCAGCAGTTCCTTATCGGGAAAGACATTCTTGGACTCAACGGCGAACATGAAATCGACGAAAAACAAACCCACCACCGGCATCATCGCCAGCAGAAAAACCAGCAGGTAGTAGGGGTTGGACAGGAACGCCCGCCAACTGCGTGTGTCGTCGGAAGCGGTGGCTTTGACCGCTTCCGACGGCGTTTCCTTGATCACTGAAAGCTGTCGGGAAAACCTTTTGACGATCAACTGCATCAGTACGATGCAGCCGATTACGGCCGCGGCGGCGATGTACAGCAGCTGATCCGTTTCCAAAAATTGGAGTAGCAGCGGCACGGAGAAGAAGCTGAGAATGGAAGACAACACCTCACCCGTGCTGATGAGCCCATAGAGCCGCTTAGCCTGCTGAATATCGAAGATCTTGGCAGCCGTAGACCAGAACGTGATGCCGTTCACGAACACAAACACGCGATTCCAGACAAAAAGAAAGAAAATCAGCCACGCAATGCCGCTAAATTGGTAGGTCAGAAGCAGTCCAGTGACCGATAGCATTAGGAAATAAACCAGCCCTTTGATCAGCTTCGAAAACTGGATTTTTCGCTGCACGTAGCGCGTCGCCACCCCCAGGCCATAGACTACCAGGCCGCCCGTGATGTACGCTTTGGGCAGCATTGTCCGCTCGAAGGAAAGCAGGAAAAGCGAGGTGGTGGCCGTATAAAAAATCGCCACCGCCACGCCCATGCAGAACGAGTATCCCACGAACAAGCCGACGGTCTTTTCTTCTCCCTCCTTGAGGTCTAGCAGGCGGTATAGTTTTCTAGTGGACAGCTTTTTTCTTAGTTGAAAGTTGAAAGTTGAAAGTTGAAAGGGGGGTCTGAGAACTTTGTAAAAAAGACTCTAAGTTACTCTGTGTTGAACTCTGTGAAACTTTGTGACCCGGATTAGCCTTTTCCAACATCCATCTTCATGACAAAAAAGGGCCGATCGGGCATTTCGGGAATGCTGGGGAGTTCGGTCAGCATTTCGAAGCCCTTGCGACGGAGCGACTCGATGCGAACCAACTGTGGGAAGGCGATGATCACCGCAGCGCCCTCGGCTCGGGCCGTTTCGATTCTTATTTGATCCAGCCGCCCCGACAGGCCTTGCCCCCGAGTCTGAGGAGCAACGACCAAGCGATTGAGAGAGGCGACTCTCTTATTTTTAAAGTGTCGGCAGTATTCCGGCGTCAGCATGTCGGCGTAGGGAACGTCCTTCAACCCATCGTGAAAACTCAACCGGGCAGCGGCTACGATTTCCGCCCCGTCCGTGACGATCCAGTGCTTTGCCTTTTTATCAAGTTCGTCGAGCCATGTTTTTTGGGCAAAAAATGCCGGATCCACGCCCTGCTCGTTCCGCCAGCCCCGTATCCTAAACATCCCAATATCAAGGATACGCTCAGGATAAGTGACTTCAATTAGCTTTAAGTCAGGCAACGTTTGGCGTAACGCAGTTTCCTGGCGATACGTCACGGAACCAGGTGCGGTTACTGAAAAGGGCGAATGAGGACGGCTCATAGTGAAGTTTTTGTACGTTGAGTAGTTAGTGTGTGTTGGGTACATTTTGAGTGATGAGTGATGAGTGATGGAGGCGCCCGGCGATAGCTAGATCCAGTATTCACTCATTCACTCATTCACTCATTCAAAATTGAACAAAGCCCCCACCGACACATACCGCCGCTCCTGCGGAAAGCGCGAGGCGAAGGTGGTGCCGTCGGCAGTCCGGACGCCGGGGACGAAATACTCGGTATTAGCGATGTTGTTGACTGTGAGTTGCAGAGACACGCCCCGGATAATATTCTTATAGGTAATGGTCGAATTCAGGATCAAATAGGGGTCGAAGCGGGTGATCGGGTTGTTGCTGCCGAACGTTCCGGCCCCGGTTTTGCGGGCGCTCACGTAGTTGGCCGTCAGATTGGCCCCAAGCTTTTCGGTGACCTGGTAGTTACCGCCGAGGTTGAGCTGAAAGTCAGCGATGTCGCTGATGCGCTGGTCGGTCTCCAAGTCCTTGGGGTTTGTGAACGTGAAATTTCCCCACAGACTGAGGTTATCGGTCTTGTAAGAGCCTTCGCCCTGGATTCCGTAAATTAATTGTTGGCCCAGGGGCTGGAATTGCGAAGTCATGCTGCCGTCGGGGAGTTGCACCCGCGCCGTGCCGATCACGCTATTGTAAGCAGCCCGGTACGCCACCGCGCTGAACATCAGGTCTTTATTTACCCTGAGGTTGGCGCTCACCTCCACATTCTGCACCCGCTCGGGCTGCAAGCGGGGATTGTTGAGTTGGCGGTCGGGCGCGGTACCGTACTTCTGCAAGTTGGAGGCATCCTTAAAGGCCGTGGCATAAATGGCTTTGAAAATATATCTGTCCTTAATGTACACGACCGCCAGGCGTGGATTCAAAACCGAACCGTAACCACCCAGGATACGGATGCGATTGTTATCGAGCCGCAGTCCGCCCACCAGTTTCAGGAAGCTGACCGGGCGGTAAGTGGCCTGCGAATAAATGCCTAAGTCATAGCTGCGGTAGTTGTTGCCGCCCAGGATGGAGTCGCCCAGGTACCCGGTTTCGTCAGGGAATTCCTGGGAGGAGCGGATGTAATCGCCTTGAATGTAGCTGGCTCGAATTTCCACACCACCGCTTACCTCAAATTTCGGCGAAGGTGTCAGGAAGTATCGCAGTTCGTTTCGTAGCTGATTCGAGTAGCGATAAAAATAAGTAGTCGTGGTGGTAGGCATCCGCCCTTCGGCGAGATCGAGGATCGAGTAACGGTCGTTGTAATAGCCCGCATAGGATGCCAGATTGGTCGCCCCGTCGATTTCGTGAATCTTGAAGGAAGTGATATTCACTATCTGAAATTGCTCACTGAAAGTCTTATTGTAAACGCTCGAAAAGGCATTGTTGGCCGTAATCCAGCGGGAGCGGTCGGGAGCCGACAGCCGCGATTTGTTGGTGTACCAGGGCGTGGCTCCTTCGTTGGTCTGCCAGGTGTAGCCCGATAGCGTCAAGTCTTTGAACTCAACTTTCAAGCGCACAAAGAAGTCTGACGTCTTGTTGTCGAATTGCACGGGCTGGCCCGTCACGTCACTATTAAAAACGCCTTGATTATCCAGTTCCGCCGCCCTTTGTCGGCCTTCCGGCGTCAGTCGAATGGCCGTGGCGTCGCCGTTCGCGGCGCGGTCGATGTCAAAAAGGTTGCTGTTGGGAAATCGGGTGAGGAGTCCACTGCTGTTCAGATAGTCGTTGGCGGCTTGTCCTCGCAAATCCATAAGTCCATCGTACTGCCCGGCGGTGCGCGGATCGTAATTCCAGGTATCGCTGCCCTGTGAAATATCCATTTCGTCGGAACTATAATACCGTCCGACCACCGACACGGCCACGTCCTTAGTCTTGCCCGTCAGGACGCCGTCGAAGTAGCCCGTGTTCCAGGTGCCGCGCCGGGTTTGTCCCGTGAAGGCGATTTTCTTGTTGGTTCCGGTACTTTGGGCGTAGCTCTTGGTAATTACATTGATGACTCCCGAAAAAGCGTTGGCTCCGTAGAGCGTGGAAGCCGGGCCGTAAATTACCTCCACCCGCTCGATGTCGGCGATGGGGTACTGGCGCGAAATGGGGATGTTGAAAGAAACGAGGTCGTTCTCCTCCACGCCGTCGATCAGCAGCAGAATGCGGTCGTTGGAAACCGAGCGGTAACCACGCTGGTAGAAGTAAGCGTAACCGGGGCCGTTGCCTTTGGCGATGTCGAAACCCGGCAGATCGTGCAGCATTTGTTCCAGACTTTGGTAACCGCGTTGCACAATGTCTTTCTCGGTCAGCACCATCACTGTGGCGGGTACCTGCAGCAGGTTCTCCGCCTTCTTGGAGACGGAGGTGATTTCCATGATTTTTTCCTGCAAATCTTTCATGTCCTGTACCAGCATCTTAAATTGGCCGGAGGCCGAAAAGTCGGGCTCAAACTGCGGGTTGATCGCCAGTATTTTGGTAATGACTTCCGTCGCGCGACTCACCGAATCCAGCGCCAGGTAGGTTCTTACCAGTATTTTATAGGCCTGTACTTTGCCATTTTCATTGAATCCATCTTCAATGCAGGGCAGCAACGACGCCAGCAATTCATCAAAATTTCCGGTCGCATACCGCTTCTCCGCTTCGGGCAGCATGATCGACTGATCGCAGGCATCCTGCGCCTGAACCTGCGCACTATTTGCAAACAACAACAACACGAAGAGTCCCCGGATAAAAGGCGATTTGCGTGCTTTGAGCCTATTAAATTGTAACGGTATGTGGTAAAATGTATAACTCATAAACTCTGTTTCACCGACTTTTCGTAAGGTATATCTTTGCCGATGAACCGATTCCACTCGTCGATAGTCATGTCGCGATCGGCCTTTTCCAGTACTTTCTCATACAGCTCGTCGGGGTCTACCTGCCAGGAGCGAATGGTTCGGTCGGCACCGCTGGCTACCAGCCGCTTGCCATCGGGCGAGAAGGTTATTCCAAATACCCAAGTGTCGAAGTCGTCCAGAACAATGGGCTGGATTTGTCGGTTGACGATGCTGCCGTAGTTCCAGAGGTGCACTGTCCAGTCGTAGCTGCAAGAAGCCAACAGCCGCCCATCGGGCGAAAAAGTAATGTCATTGACGGGGGAGGTATGCCTTCCCGAAAGCGGCAGTCCGATGCGGCCAATTTTGTTTTCTTCGTAGTCCCAGCGATACAGCGACCCCGACGAATTGCCCGTAACGACATGCGAGCCGTCGGCGTCGAAAGCTAGGGCCGTAACGCGGTTACCAAAACCATAATAATTGAAGGAAACGGGTTCATTATTTAGGTTTTGTAAATCAAAAATCACGACCCGGCCGTTGTCCGCGCCGCAGGCCAGGTGCTGGCCGTCGGGCGTAAGTCGGGCGCAAAATATCGGAATGCCAGTGCGGACATTTTGCAAAGAGTCCAGGCCGGAAGCACCTATTTTCCAGGTGCGGAGGTTGCCGTCGGCGCTGACGCTGATGAGCCGGGTGGCAGCTTTATCGACCAGGAGCGTGTTGATGACACCCCGGTGCGCCTGGATCGCTTTGGGTGTACTGAGGAGTTCTTTCGTTGGCCAGATGTACAGCTTCCCCGTCGCGCTGCCCGCAAACAGCTTATCGCCGTTCCCGGAAAAAGCCAGTGAACGCAGCGAAGCCGCATCCTTTTCGTCGGTAGCGTATGATTTTACGGAAGGTTTTCCGGTCAGGTTCGCGCTCCACACCTTTACCGTACCATCGTCACCCGTGGAAGCATAGGCGTTTCCGTCAGGTTGGGGAATTACATTGCGCACCATGCCGCTGTGCCAGCGGAGTACTGCTTTGGCGTTAGCCGCGTTCGACAACGCCTTGAAAATCTCGGGGTTATCCTTCTGTCCGCCCGTGCGGAGGTTGAAGCGGAAGGCCTGCGCGGCCAGCAGGGCAGGGAGGGCGTCCTCGCCGTTGTCGTTCATCTGGTACGACTGAATGGCGACCGAGCGAGCAATGGCGCGGGCACGCTGCTGCTCGGCGTCTTTTTGCGAGATTTGTGCTTCGCGCCGCGACGAATCGGCCTGGATGCGCAGTACGTCGGCCAGGGCTCGGGACTTCACGGCCAGGTCTTTCTGCATTTCGGCCCGGCGCTGGGCGGAGTCGGCCTTGACTTTCTCGATCTCGGCGATTTGCTTGGCGATTTCTGCTTCCAGCCGCTTTACTTCCGCCAGCCGCTGCTCGCGTACGGCGATGGAGCGTTGCTCCTCGGTGAGGCGACGCTGCTGCTCGGCGATGATTTCCTGTTGCTCGGCGATCTTTTTCTGTGAAATAGATTCCTTCGTCTGTTCCTCGGCCCGGATGCGCTCCAGCATCGCCTGCTTTTCCTTTTCCAGCGACTGCTTGCGGCTCTGCTCGGCATCGTAGCGCAGTACCAGCGAAATCACCAGAAACAGCAGTGACAGCAGCGAAGCCACGCCCATGACGATAGCGAAATATCTGGCTTTTTTTAGTTCTCTCTTCTGTCGGTCTTCGTTGTTCTTGATCGCATTCTCGTGCTGAACTTGGCTGTGATCCAGGTAGTTGATGGCCCGCTCGAAGTAAGGGTCGTACCGCTCGGCCCATTCCAGCGTGGGTTGCTCCTCGCGCAGCCACTGCACGCCCAGTTGCAATTCGGGGTTGACGAGCAGGCCCGTTTTTCCGGCCTGATTCATGGCTGCCGCCGCGCCAATTTTTTTATAAAGCTTAGCCGACTCAGTTTCTTCGGTAACCCAGTCGCGCAGCCGCTCCCATAACGACATAATTTTTTCCAGCGAAATGTCGATAAAAGAATCCAGGTCGATGCGTTGGGTGTAGGAGGGCGTGAGGAAAGAGGAACCCTGCTGCCGGAAACGGTTGACGATTTCGGTGAGCAGCTCCCGCTCCATGCCCGATACCCGCACGATGTTGCGCAAAGGCGTGGGACGCATGACGCCAATGTCGCCGGGAGCAAGCACGATGAGGGATTTGAAGATTTTTTCCGCCGCCAGGCGGCACTTGTCGTTGGCCAGGCCGTGGTAAATCTCCTCGGCGTGGCGCGAAATAGCCTCTTTCATCGTACCGATGGCCTCGTAATGGAGCTCGTCAATGGGTATCTCCGTTTCCTGACTTTTCCAGTAGTCCCAGGTGCGCATCAGGGCGTGCTGCATGATGGGCAATTGGTCGAAGCTACTTCCGATTTCGGCCACCAGACGATCCGTCAGGGCAGGCGTAATCTTTGCCTCCCGCAACTCGATGGGCTCGACGATGGCCCGCCGGATTTCCGTCGGATTCATTTTGGGTAAGAGGTAGTAGCCCCGATTGATGACCTCCGTGAAACCCACGTAGTTGGTGCATTCGTCGAGGTAGTCGGAGCGCATCGTCAGCACGACGTAAATCGGACGGTTGGGTTGCTGGATCATGTCCATTATAAGCGCGATGAGCTGGGCTGTGGCCCCAGAGTAATGCACCTCGTCATCGGGTTGGGCGTAGCGAAAAACCTCTTCGAACTGGTCAATGACAACCAGAATATTCTTTCCCGCCAATTCTTTTAAAAGCTCATAAACTACCCCGGGATTTTTCCGAATTTTTGTGGCTAAATCCTGATACCCGTCCTCCGAGCCGTACCGATGTTTCTGCAAGGCCTGCGCCAGCGAACGAATCGGTGTTGCACCGGGCTTGAACACAATCACGCGCCAATCGTCGTAAGCCGTGCCGCTCAATTTGTCATTGTGAAGCGACGGTATCAACCCCGCTTTGATCAAGGACGACTTACCGCTTCCCGAGGAAGCTACCACCGCCAAAAAGCGATTCATCGATAGCTTCACGCGCAACTCCCTAATGTGGCTCTCCCGACCAAAAAACAGCGCCGAATCCTGCGACTCGAAACTCCTTATGCCGGGAAAAGGGTTGGTGTGGCGGGACATTTTATTGTTGTGTAATTGTTTAACCGTGTAATCGTGTAATTGATGTTTATTTGTTAAAATGTCAACAAATGAGATTCGTTACGAAGTTTTCTTTCGAATTTATCAACTATATTTTTCTTATTCATAGAACGGTAATTTGGGAGTTGAAAACTATCTAAACAAAAAGCATTTCAACATCAATTACACAGTTAAACAATTGCACAATTACACATTATTTCAACATTTTAAACACATTCCTATTCTTCCCCTCCACCCTTTCGTAGCTAAAATCGTCCACGCCTTTCACGGTCAGAAAAATGCCCAGGCCGCCGATTTTTCTTTCTTCGAGCGGCTTGGCGAGGTCTTCTGCGTCGGGGAGTTCACGGGCGAGGGGATTAAAGGGCGCTGAGGTATCCTCCAAGACTACCGTAAGGGCCTCGTCGGTTTGCTCATGCAGGACTTCGATGTTGCCTTCCAGGCCCGGTTCCTCATAGCCGTACAGCACGATGTTGGTCGCGATTTCGTCAGCGGCCAGCTTTAAATTGTAGCTCGCCTTCTTGCCGAGGCCCGCGCTTTGGGCAATTTCCGAGATGTAGTGCCGGATGAGGTCGATGGATTCGGCCGTGCCGGGGAAGGTTCTTGATTGCATTTTTCAAATTAAAAGTCCTGTTTTTCAATTGCCGGGGGCTGCCGGCCGATGCCACTTTGACCCCCGCAAAGAGTATTCTTTATCTTCGTCGTCCGGGGGCTGAAGCCGCCCGGCAATTAATCTTCTGCCCATCAATTGCCGGGGGATTTATCCCCCGGAAGCGGAGAAAGAGAAGTCTATCTCCCGGCAATTGGTTTTTTTATCTCGGTTCTTCTTAACTCGGGTACTTGTCCACAACCGTCACGCTGTGAAGCAGTCCCGTATGCTCGAGGGTATCCACGATGGGCTGCTGGGGTTTTACCAGGAAGATATTGAGCGACGAGCCAATTTTTTGTTTAGAAAAAATCAGAACCCGCAGACCCGCCGAGGCCATGAAGCTGAGTTTTTCCATATTCAGCACCAGATCTTTGGGCGATTCTATCGCTACTTTTTCAATTTCCTTTTGGAACAAGCGCGCCGAAAGCGAATCGAGTTCTCCTTCCAGAAAGATGGTAGCTACTTTGCCGGAATCGGTGGCGTCTTTTACGTTTGATTTTATTGCGAAACTCATGTTTTTTAGTTTATGGTTGAAACGGTCCGCCGTAGCGGTTTAAAGTTTTCTAAGCTTTCGGCAATCGGCTGTCAGCTATCGGCTTTTCTTATTAGAATTGAAAAATGTTTTATTAGAAAACGGCTGATGTATAATTCTAAATGAATCACTTCTGAATGCGTCAATTTCAGGAAGCCGACCGCCGAAAGTCGACCGCCAACAACCCCTTATTTTCCCACCAATATCATCACCGACCTTGGCCCTACCAGCACGTTGCCCTGGCTTTCGGTACGGGGTTCTTTACCGAGTGGGCTGACGGCTTCTTTTTCGGGCATATCGGTGTTGATGAAGACGTGCCACTGCCGACCGTCGCTGAGCTGCGGCAGGTCGAACGACAGGCCCTCCCAGTACATGTTCATAGCCACGTAAATCGTGTTATCCTTGATCGCGCCTTGCTTGGCGTGATCGCCGTCGAGCATAAAGGCGAACGAGCGGCTGCTCGGTGCGCCGTCCAAAGCCCAGGCATGGGTGCCGTGAAAACTGATGTCCTGGTAGCCGCTGCCCACGTAGTCGGTATGTTGGAAGTGCGTCGAGCTGCGCAGCACCGGGTGCGCCTTGCGGAAGCGGATGAGGCTCTGCGTGAACTCAAAGAGGTGCTGGTTTTTCTTCAGCAGCGACCAGTCGAGCCAGTTGAGTTCGTTGTCGTGGCAGTAGGTGTTGTTGTTGCCGTGCTTGGTGCGGCCCATTTCGTCGCCCATCAGGATCATCGGCACACCTTGGCTCACCATCAGAATAGCAAGGGCGTTTTTAATCTGCTTGCGGCGGAGGAAATTGATCTCGATGTCGTCGGTTTCGCCTTCGGCCCCGCAGTTCCAGGAGTTGTTGTCGTTGGCTCCGTCGCGGTTGTCCTCGGCGTTGGCCTCGTTGTGCTTTTCGTTGTAGGCAAAGGTATCGTAAAGCGTAAATCCGTCGTGACAGGTCATGAAATTGATGCTCGCCGTCGGCCCTCGGTAGTAGTACAGATCGGGCGAACCCTGAATCCGCTGCACCATTTCACCCACCATGCCTTCGTCGCCTTTCAGGAACTTGCGCAGGGCGTCGCGGTACTTACCGTTCCACTCGGCCCAGCGACCGTAGGCGGGAAAAGTGCCTACCTGGTAAAGTCCACCCGCATCCCAGGCCTCGGCGATGAGTTTGCACTTTGCCAGGATTGGATCATAAGCCAGCGATTCCAGCAGCGGCGGATTACTCAGCGGACTGCCATCCTGCGCCCGGCCCAGAATGGCCGCAAGATCGAAACGAAAACCGTCGATGTGGTAGTCGGCGGCCCAGTAGCGCAGACAGTCGAGTACCATGTCGCGCACTACGGGATTGTTGCAGTTCAGCGTATTGCCCGTGCCCGAGAAGTTGAAATAGTACCCCTCCGGCGTGAGCATGTAGTAGGTCTTGTTGTCGATGCCCCGGAACGAAATCGTGTGGCCGCGGTGGTCGCCTTCGGCGGTGTGGTTGAACACCACGTCGAGAATGACCTCGATGCCATTTTTGTGCAATTCCTTGATGACCGTCTTCAGCTCATCCACCTGCATCCCGAACTTTCCGGTGGCGGCGTAGCCCGCCTTGGGCGAGAAGAAATTGACGGTGCTGTATCCCCAGAAATTGACGAGCATTTCGCCCGTGACGGGGTTGGGCTTGCTATTTTCCCATTCGTCGTACTCATAGATCGGCATCAGCTCGATGCAGTTGACACCCAGTTCTTTGAGGTAGGCGATTTTCTGCTTGATGGCGCTGAACGTGCCGCCGTTTTTTACCTTAGCGGTTTTGTGTTTGGTAAAAGCCCGCACGTGCATTTCGTAGATCACCAGATCCTCGATCGGATATTCCAGCGGATGGTCGTTCTCCCAGTCGAAATCCTCGAAGGCCAGCCGCGAACGGTAGGGATATACGTCGTCCCAGTTCGGTTCGGCCAGCCAGGTGTCGCGCCCCCCGAGCGAGCGGGCGTAAGGATCGCTTAGGATGACGCTCTTGTCGAAACGATGTCCTTGCTCGGGTACGAACGGCCCATCCATGCGGTAGCCGTATTCCAGTCGCTCGACGTCGAGGTCGAAGACGGTCATGCAATACACATCGCCCACCCGGAATTCGTCGGGAAAAGGGATCTCCACGAAAGGCTTGTCGGCGCCCCGGTCGAAAAGTACCAAAGTGCAGGCCGTGGCCGCACTGGAACTGATGCTGAAATTGACGCCGTTCGGCACGGTAGTGGCCCCGAAAGGCATCGCGTGACCGCGCCGAAACTTGACGCCCTCGTGTTCGTGGGTCGGGTAGTAGTCGATCCTGATGTCGCTGATACTCTTGTCGAGTACGGCGGTTTCTGGCTGAGCGGCCTTGGCTTTCGCCTTGGGTGCCTTTGCCTTCTCTTTGGTAGATTTTGTTTTGGTTGCGGTTGCCATTAGCTGAGTTCTTTTACACCGTCTTCGAGAAGTTCGGTCAGGGTGAAAAAATTGATGAAGCCCGTGTTTTCCATCACGTCCTGGATCTCTTCCGAAACCCCGACGAGGACGATCTTGCCGTCGCGGGCCTTGACCTGTCGGTAAAGCATGAGCAGCGAGCGCAGCCCCGCGCTGGACAGGAATTCCACCTTGGAAAGGTCGATGATGACCTTGTCCTCGTCCTGCGTGGCACCGACGGTTTCTTGCTCGAACGCTCCGGCCGTGCGGCTGTCGATATTACCCTCCGCCTCGATGACGGTGATGTCTTTTATTGTGTTTATGGTAACTTTCATGTTTATGTAGTTTAGAGTTTAAAGTGGAAAGTTTAAAGTTTAGTTAGCTTCCAAATTCTCGATATTCGTTTTTCTGATTGGAACTCCTGATAGAGTGAGTTTCCAATTTGAGTAACTTGGTTAAACTTTAAACTTTCCACTTTAAACTAAATTTTCGGCGTAAGCAGCACCTTCACCCTTACCTGCTCCTCGCCTTTGGGGAGCGTGACGGTCAGTTTTTCGGCGTCGTAGTTTTCGTAAGGCTCGTCGTTTATGAAGCATTCGGTGATGCTGATGCTGCCTTGGGGCAGGAGGTCGGGCGATACGCGCAGGATGCCGTCCTCGAAGGCGTTGGGGTAGGGCTTGAAGTAGAAGTAGGTGGGTGTCTTGGTGATGAGCAGGTTGACGTACACCGTGGACAGGAAGCAAAGCTCCATGCTGTGGTAAGCGCTCATCGAGTGGCTGCCCTTGAAGCGCTCAGTGCCGAGCAGGTAGGGCATTCCGTTGCCGAAGACGTTGAAATACACCCCGCCGTCGTCGGTGTCGAGGAAGAAAGCATTGTAAAAAGCCGCCGCCTCACGGGCGTGCTTAAGGTACTCTTCTTTGCCATCGATGCCGTGCAGAATCATGTAGGCCAAAATGGCCTGCTCCTGCTGCCACCACGCCTTGCGGTCGTGCCACACGAACTGATGATGACCGTTGACGGTAGTTTCGCGCTCCACCACATCGTACCAGCCGCCACGCTGCCGGTCGGAACCTGCGTCGGGCATCAGTTCGGCGATTTTCTCGGCGAATTCCTGGTAGGATTCCTTGTACTTCAGCGACTGCATCCGCATGAGGTTCCAGGCGATTTTGAGGTTGTGTCCCGCCACGGCGCGGTTCTGCTGCCAGCCCCAGCTTTGGTCTTTGCTCCAATCGTCGAAGAATTTCTCCTGTACAAACGGGCTGTTATCGTAGTCGGGAAAGTACTTCGTGATCGTGTCGAAGGTATATTCCAGGAAGTCGGCGTGGGCCTTTTCACCCGTGGCCAAGTAAAGGTTGATGAGGTAAGCCGGGGCGTGGTCGCCGACGGAGTTCCAGTTTTTGCGGGCCATATTGTGGGCCAGCGACTCCTCTTTGGCGCTCAGCGAAATCGGGTGAATGTGCGAGTAGTAGCCCTCCCCGTCGTGGTCTTTGTAGTATTTTTCAAAAAGATCGAGCGTCTTGTCGATGTCGTAGCGAATGCGGGCATCGCCCGTCAGGCGGTAGGTTTGGGTTGGGCCGGCGAGGGCGTAGATCTGCTCGTACATCGGGATGGAATCCAGGTCGTCGCCGAATTCGGACGTCAGTAGTTTGGTCTCTTTTTGGCCCTCCACTTTCAGGCCGTGGTACCAGTAAACCAGGTCGTCGTCCTGATCGAAGAAGCGCAGGTGTTCACGCAGGTACTCGGTACCCAGTTCGGCCGCCTCCAGAAACTCGTCCTGACCTGTGAGCATATAGGCCGAGGCCATGCCGTACACCATGCGGGAAATGGTATCGGTTTCCTGCAAATAATCGCCCTGCTTGGTACCCGCCAGGTTCAGTAGGGTGCGGTAATTGTTGAAATTGATGCGCTCCTTCGGGTAGTCGAATTGCCATTTCAGGTAGCTCGTTCCCAGCGACTGGATTTGCTCGATCCACCAGTCCGGCTCTTCGTGGCGGTACTCCCCCGCCTTGTGGCCGGGGAAGATAATCCATTGTCCTTCAAAGACATTTTCCGGTGTTTCCTGACCGGGGTAAAAAGTGCCGTAGACAAACACGTGCTGGCCTTTGTTGGACAAAAGCTCATCCATCATCCCGGAGGCGTCCTGGTAATCTTCGGTCAAGTTCCGCGTGGTGCGGGCATAGAGCGAAGGCGTCATGTTGACTTTGAAAGGCCGTCCGTCGGAGGTTTCGAGCGAGAACCATTTTTCGTCGGGCCGATACTCGGTCACGTAACCCGCGATGGTGTCTGAAAAGGTGAAGTCGATTTTCATGTTGAGTATAAAGTTTAAGGTTTAAAGTTTAGGAGTGGCACGCCGTTCGGTCAAAAGTTTGAGAGGTACAGATTCTAGGATTGTGGAAAGAAAAAACTCATCAACTTTAAACTTTCCACTTTTAACTCCCTTTAGCTATCCCTATATCCCTGAGTTACTTCCACAATATTCCCTTCCGGGTCCTTAAGCCAGACCGTTTTCCAGCCGGGGATAAAGTCGTCGAAGCGGAGGGGTCCGAGGCTGAGTACGGCGTCTTCTCCCATTTCTGCCAACTTAGCTTCTACATCATCCACCGTGAAGGCGATGTGTCGTAATCCGGGGTAGTGGGGGCCGTCGGCTCCGGCCATTTCGCAGGGTCTTTCTTCTTCCGGGGGAAAAACTTCCAGGTAAAACCCATCTTTATTTTTCAGGAAAATCAGCTCGGCATCGTCGCCCAGGTCGATGACCCGCGCTCGCTTAAAGCCAAAGTGCTTGGCGTAATAAGATTCAAACGGTGCCAAATCTTTGACGGTGACCGCGATGTGGAAGAAAGATGGGTTCATAGTTATTGAAATTTATCGAGAGGAATCGGAGAGTAGTTCAATGATTTTACTGGCGAACAAATGCGCGTGTCCGCCCGAGCGGCCCGTGACCAAATCGCCATCCACGACTACGTCTTCATTGGTGTAAATCGCGCCGTAAGCCTTGGCGTCGCCAATCAGGTTGTTGTGGCACACCAGCGGACGACCTTTCACGAGTTCGGTAGCTGGGGCTGTTAGCCAGAGGCCGTGGCAGATGATGCCCTTCAAGATGCCCGGCTCGGCGAAAGCGCGTTTCAAGAATTCCGTGGCGGGCGGAATTTTCTCGACATCCTCGGTGTAGCGTAACCGATCCGATACCATACCCGAGGGGACGATGATGGCGTCGTAGCTGCGGAGTTCCTCGTCGCTCATGTCCTCGAAACTCTCGTTGCATTCCATCGGAGCGCGGTACTCGTGGCCGTGGAAAGTAATGCTGAGGTTCCCCCAAAGCCGCGTAAGAAAATGCAGTTCGGCCCCCTCTTCCGGGAAGCGGAATTTGTAATAGAAAATCTCATTCTCGAAGTAGTCAGCCTCGAAGAGGACGCCGATTTTTTTTCCTTTTAGTTTCATAGTTGTAACGTTGGAGTGATTCGGCAGCAGCGGCCTTAGGGGTTAAGGGTTAACGGCTAAGTACAGTACAAAAGTTTATCAAGTTTCTGAAAATGAGCATGGTTAAGCGCAATGTTTTGCAAGTGGTTGAGACCGTGCCTGAACAAGGAGTTCAGCGGCTGGCTTCCCGTCCTGAGTTTCTTGATCGGAATTTTTCTGCCGTTGGCCACCAGCCACTCGCCCGCCCTGATGGCCCAAACCAGCGCGATGGCCAGCAAAAACAACAGCGTCCTGATCCGGCGGTGATCGTTGACGCGGCACTTCTCGAGGTTGAAGCCACGGGATTTGAAGGCGCCAAACAGTGTCTCGACCTGCCACCGCTGGGCGTAAATCCCGGCCATGCCTCGCACGCGCTCACGGCTCATCAGGATCAGGAAGTCCTCGCCCTCCAGCTTCATACCGGTCAGGTAGGCTCGCTGCCCGTAAACGACCCTGGGTTTGCGAAGCACCTTCAACCTCCTCTCGCCGAAGACCTTGTCGGCCCGGCAGGACTTGCCGCCATTGACCACTGCGGCGTTGGCCCGCACCCGGATGACGGGTGTGAACCAGCCCGTCCACATCTCCTTACCGATGAACTCGCGGTCGCCCGTCAGGTAAACCTTCTGCCCTGGCTTGACGACCGCCCAACGTTCAAGGGCCTTCAAAAGGGCCAGCCGCGTCTGCTTGCTGCTGTTGCCCTCGCGGTTGGCCGTGTGCCACAGCAACGGGATGCTCACACCCTTGTGGGCGATGCCCAGCATCAGTATCTGCACCGTCTGCCCGCGCTGGATGTAATCCGTGCGATCCAGTGTCAGCACCACCTGGTCGGCCTGTCCGTAGGCCGACCAGACCAGCTTGAAGTACGCTCGCTGGCCGAAGCGGAAGCCACACAGCAGCCGTTGCAGGCGCTTGTACTTCGAGGACAGCAGAATGTCCAGGCAGACGCCCTTGCTCCACTCGCTGAGCGAGCAGTCGTTAAGCTTTAACAGACTCACGATCAAACAACTGATAAATTTTACGCGACGTATGTCGCAGGTAAAGTGACATTTGATGGCATTGAATACCTCTTTCTCTTTACTTTGCATCGGGATAGTCTGGGTAGAGTTGGTTTCGCAACTCAAATCTACCATTTTCAGGCTATCCTATTTTTTTTGTCCTGTATTTAGGGGTTAACGGTTAACGGCTGCTGAAATTTGTAAATAATCATGAGCGGTGCTGGTCTCGAAAATCCGTTGACCGTTGACCTTTAACCGTTGACCGAAAAGCTTTTTCACACCATCAGAACGGCCCTTCTTATCAGCGTTTTGGACAGGTTGAAAAGGTGACTGCCGAGGGTGAGGTCGGGGTTGTAGAGCGTCAGGCGTTCTTCGCCCAGTTTTTGAATTGCCTGTTCGATGCTTTCGGCTGAACAGTCTTTTCCCCGCAGGGCCGCGCTCACCCGCCGCAGCGGGGCCGGAAGCCGGGTGCAGCCCGAAAGTACCAGCCGCACCTCGTCGAGCGTATCGCCGGATTTGCGCGCCCAGACCGCCACGCCGCACACGGCTTGGCCCGAGCGGAGGTAGTCGATCGACTGGTAGTTGCTGTTTTGCTGGCTGCCGGGCCGGAACCTGACGGAAGGAGTATTTGGGATATAAAAATCGGTAATCACTTCTCCTGCCCTGAGTTTCATTCCATCCAGCGACAAGTACTTCACTAGTCCGACCGAACGTTCGCGGATGGGTCCGGTGACGAGCAATTCGGCATCCAGGGCGATCAAAGCCGCTGCCAGTCCTTGTACCGCTCCCTCTTCTCCCAAAACCTGCCGCATATTGCCGTGGCGGGCGGCATTCGATTGCAACAGGCTTCGCAGGGCCATTTGCAAAGCCGGGTAGTTCCACACGCAAGGTTGCTGCGCCAATGCCTCGAAACTCACCGCAAGCCCGATGCGCAAGCCACCATCCGGCTCCACCGATACGTCGGCGGGGATCGGAAGCGGGCTAGGTTTGTGATGACGCAAGGCGTTCTGAGACACAGCAAGAGGGTACATAATAGGTGAAGGGTTAGTTGATTACTGGAGCATTCCCGAAAAATGGCGGATGATTTTCCCATCCTTCATGTACATGGAATCGTACACGCGGGCGGGGCCGTTGGCGGTGTCGATGGTGGCTTCAAACATCAGGCTGTCCTCGGTCGGGATGAACTTCTCGGTGGACAAGAATCCCTTGTACACATAAGTCAGGTAGCCATTGAATAGCTCGGTGATTGCCTGCTTGCCTTTTGCCACGATCGGCTCTTCGCCCGAGGCCACCAGCATGACGGCTTCGTCGTGGTAATGGGCTTCCACCAATTTTGCGGCATTCTTTTCGGCCAGCATTTCGATTTGTTCGTCGTAAAAAGCTTTGATATCCATTGGTATATAGTTGTTTAGGTTGACAAAGGGGTTGAATTAAGCCAGCGACCCGTCGGGGTGTTGTACCATGCCGGCAAAGTGAATGGCGATCTTGCCGTCGCGCAACACCCAGCTATCGGCGAAGCGCATTTCGCTTTTTTCTCCGTCCACGGTCATCGTGATTTGTTCGGTAATCATCAGCGTTTCGGGGTCTTCGGTTTCGGCCCAGAATACGATATCGGTTTCCAGGCCGTCGATGCCCAGAATGCCCTGCATGTGTTCGTTGATCCGCTCGCGGCCTTTGTAGATCACAGGCTTTTTGGAAAAACTGCTGATGAGCAGGGCGTCGTCGGTATATTGGTCGAGCAGGGCGTCGATGTTCTTATCCAGAATGTGCTGGATATGTTCTTTGTACATCTTGCCCAGTTTGGTATCGGGTACGTTTTTCATAGGTGGTTGTTAGGTATTAGGTTTTTAGGTGTTAGGTCGTTAGGTATGGTGTCGTCTAATGGCTAATAGACTAACAACTAACTATTTACAATTCCGCCGAGCCTTCGTGGTACTTCAATTCGTCCACGGTGTAAAGCGTAATCTGCGGCTTGCCGTCGGCACTTTCCTTGATGCCCCAGGTTTGGTAGGCGTCGAGCTTGATGCGCTTGCTGTAGGCGTCGGGGCCGTTCCAGACGCTGGCTTCCCACTGCACGACTACCTTGGAAGTGGCTGTGTCGCCGTCGATTTCCGATTCTACCGATTTGACGGTGTGCACTTCATCGAAAAATATGCGGATAACGCGCTGAAACCAGCCTTCAAAACCCGCCCAGCCGTAAATTGTGGCTTCGGGAAAAACCATTTTCAGGCCTTCGTCTGCGAGCATGGGAAGTACTTCCACCATTGGCGCATGGACATCGAGTTTCTTGTACCAGTCTTCGGCAAATGTTTGGATTGATTCTTGGGTCAGCATGTTTTTGTTTAAAGTTTAAAGTTGAGTGTTTAGAGTTACTTTTGATCTGCAATTTTCCTCGTTCGATTTCTGTCGAAACTTTATTGGCTCAGAATGATATCGGCGGCTTTTTCGCCGATCATGTAGCAGGCCGCTACGGTGTTGCCGCTCGTGACGGTCGGCATCACCGAGGCGTCGGCTACGCGCAGTCCTTTCACGCCATGTACTTTGAGCTGTGGGTCAACAACGGCCATTTTGTCTGTACCCATTTTGCAAGTACCCGCCGGATGCCAGAGGGTGGTACTTTGGGCGCGGACGAAGCCAGGCAGGTCGGCGGCTACGCCGGGCATCAGCTCGTCGCCGCCTAACTCGCCGAATGCCTTTGTTTTGGCCAGATCCCGTACCAGTCGGGCGGCTTTGACCAGCGTATCTACATCGGCTTCTTCTTTCAGGTAGTTTGGATCGACCACGGGCGCGTCGGCGGGGTTCGCCGAGCGGAGGCTCACCTCGCCCCGGCTTTCGGGCTGCACCAGAATGGGCAGAAAAATACAGGCGGGGCCACCCAAATCAGGCAGCACGGGAGCCAGCGGTGCGGGGATGCTGGGTGTGAAATTCAGTTGTAAATCCGGGACGCCCGCACCTTCCCTCGTGCGGGTGAAAAGTACATTTCCCGTCAGCAGCGTGGTCATGGGCAGCGGAATTTTGGCCCGAAAAATCATGGGTAGCTGCAGGTGATCCTGCAAGTTTTTGCCCACACCCGGTAGGTCGGCCACTACGGGAATGCTCAGTTTTTTTAAGTCTTTCGCCGGGCCGATGCCCGACAGCAACAGTAGTTTGGGCGAGGCCAATGCCCCCGCCGAGACGATGATCTCCCGCGCCGCTTTTACTTGCCGGATTTGGCCATCGGCTCCCTGAATCTCGACACCCGTGGCGACACCGTTTTCGAAAAGTATTTTACGAACAGTGGTTTGTGTTTGGATTGCAAGATTCTTCCGGTCTTCGATGGGATGCAGGAAAGCTGCTGCCGCGTTGGCCCGTTGGCCATTTTTGTCAATGTGAAATTGTAGCAAGCCCGCGCCGCCTTCCTGGCGCTCGCCGTTGTAGTCCCAGGTGGGGCCGTCGAAGCCGAGTTCGGTGGCACCTTTCAGGAAATGCTCGGAGCGCATGACATCGTCGGGGCAGTCGCGGATGCTGAGTTCCCCGTCGGCACCGTGGTAGTCGGAGGCACCGCCATCGTAGTTTTCCAGTTTCTTAAAATAGGGTAAAACCTCCTCATAACTCCATCCCGCCGCGCCCGACGCCGCCCAAGCGTCGAAGTTGCCTGGATTGCCCCGCACGTACATCATGGCGTTGATGGAGGTACTGCCGCCCAGGACTTTGCCCTGGTTGATGGTGATGGCACGGCCAGCCAGTCCGGGCTGCTCGGAAGTACCTAGCTGCCAATCCATCTCCGAACCCCACAGACTCACGAACCCGCCGGGATTTTTGATCGCTTCCGCGTCATCGGCTCCGCCCGCCTCGATCAAAAGTACCCGCAGGTCTGGCTTGGCACTCAGCCGATTGGCTAGTACGCAACCCGCCGCACCCGCGCCGACGATGATGTAGTCGTATGTAGATTCGGTAGCCATAGTTTTTTTTGTATCAAAAATTTTACTGCGAGCAATTCACCTGCACCCAGTCGGATTTGTGGTCGCCTTCGAGTACCAGGTCGATCAGGAAAGGCTCGTCGTCGGCTAGCATTTGTTCGATGGCGGGGGCGATTTCTTCTTCTTTTTCTACCCGGACGGCTTTCACGCCCATGGCCTGGGCCAGCAAATCGAAGCGCGTGGCGGGGTAGGAAAGGTCGAAGGGCAGCGGGTAGTCGTGCTTCTCCATGTCGCGCTCCTTCCAGTACACGTCGATATTCATTTGCAGGAGTTTGTAGGAGCCATTGTTGCAGACCACGAACTTAGCGCCCGCCTTGTGCCGGGTCGCCGACCAAAGCGCCTGAATCGTGTACATACTACCGCCGTCGCCCGCAAAACCGATGACGGTTTTGTCCATATTGGCTAGTTTGAGGCCAATGGCACCTGGGAAGCCTACGCCCAGCGAACCGCCCCGCGTGAAGAAGTAATGTCCTGCCTCGCGCGGCGGCATGTAGCGCGTAATGGCGGGCGAACTCGTCAGCGCTTCGTCGAAAATGATGGCGTCCGAGGATAGTTTCTGCGCAAGTACCTCGGCGAACTGCGACATTTGCAGAGGCGATTTCCCCTTTTGTTCTTGATCTTTTTCCAGCTCTCCGTCTAGCTTTTTCTTTTTGGCTTCGCCGAGTTGTTTTACACGGGCAGTGGCGGCTTGGCGATAGTCGTCGCTCATGGTCGCTTCCAACTCGTCGGCCAGGGCTTGGAGCGACAGTTTGGGATCGGCGACCACGCCCAGGTCCACGCGGTGGTTCTTGGCGATTTCGTAGGCGTTCAGGTCAAAGTGAATGACCTTGGCCCCTTCGGCGTATATCTCGCCCTCTTCGGGAAATACCTCGGGCATCATGTAAGTACCTACCACCAGGTTGGCGTCGCCTTTGCTGGTAATGGGCTTGCTGAACGAACCGAACATATGGCCCGTGGTTCCCTGATAAAGCGGGTGCGTATTGTCCATAATGACATCGCCAAACTCCACGCCATATACCTCGGCCCCCAGCAGTTCCGCCACGCGGGTCATTTCGGGAATGGCATCGGAGTAGGCCACGCCGTCGCCGATAAACATCATCGGTTTTTCGGCGGCGAGCAGGGCTTGCGCGGCTTCTTTGATTATGGCATCATCAGGCCGGACGCGGGTGGAGGGGATACAGGTCGGGAAGACGGGTTCGTCGTTGGGTTCGTCCAGGATATTCATGGGCAAGCAAACGTAGACCGGCCCCATCGGCGGCGTGGCGGCGATTTTGACCGCCTGCCGCACGGTTCGTAACAGCGACTTGGACGACAGCGCCATCGTCGAAAACTTCGTGACGGGTTCCATCATGTCCACGAGGTCGTTAGCCATCTGAGTGTCCATGTTCATGTACTGCGTCCCGGCGTCGGAGCCGATGATGACCAGCGGCGCGTGGCCGCGCTTGGCCTGGTAGGCCGCGCCCACGGCGTTGCCGATGCCGGGGGCACTGTGTAGCTGCACCAGCGTGGGCTTTTGGGTGTAGCGGGCGTGGCCGTCGGCCATCATCAGGGCTACGCTTTCCTGTAAGGTGAGGATGTACTTCATGTCGGGGTACTCCGACACCGCATCCAAAAAGCCTTGCTCTACCGTGCCGGGGTTGCCGTACATGTGGTCCATCCCATCGGCCAGGAACTGCTCGATGAGTTTCTGATTTCCGGTTTTACCAGCCATAGCGCGTGAGTCCATTGTCCAAAACATTTACAAATTGCTCCCCGAACTCAAATGAGCATTGGAGCGAGCGGGCCGTGATGAAGGGGTAGTCCACGATCACGGAAGTCTCTTTGCCGAAGTTGCCGTGGTACTGGCCATCGGTCCCGACGGCGTCGGCGAGCAGGTACTCGAGTACGTAGGGCGGTGGGCCCATGTTCAGGTCGGTGTTCAGGAAGCCCGTGCCATCGTGGTAGTCGTACTCGATGCAATGGCCCGTGACGTGCTTACCGCGCAGGATCGACTTGCGCTCGTTGAAATCGCGGGCAAACACCAGCGGAGCCACGCCGTAGCAAATCCCGGCGACGGGCATTTTTTTATTATAAAAACCCAGGACGATGTCATGAACGCGCTGGTTGTTGACCATGTCGATGATCGGCCCGCTGCCACCCACCAGCAGCACGGAGGCGTACTTTTCGGTGAGTTCTCGCTGCGCTATTTTCAGATCGGCAAAGTACTTTTCGAACTTCCGCAGGAAATCGGGTTCCGAGAAATAAGGCCGCTCCGGGATGATCGCCGACATATCCTGGCACTCGTCCAGGCGATTGGTGGCCTCGAAGGCTTTCACTTTTTCGGCGGCCTCCTCGGTCGTGACGCACACGCCGAGGGGCGGGTCCACGTAGGTGGTGTCGTAGCTGGGCGGCAGGGCTTCGGCCTTTTTGCCGTTGGGGGTTATGAATTCGACCGTGTAGCCTGCGGCTTCCAGCTTTTCGAGCGGGCCGACGAGTTCGACGCCCCAGTAGCCGTATTCGGAGAGGATGGCCAGTACTTTTTTAGACATGAGGGAAAGAAGTTTTTATAACGTTGAGTAAATGAATTCAGGAAAGAATAGTGGTGCGGAAAAAAAAGCTTGACATAACGTTGAGTGAATGAGTGGCAAGCCCGCCAAATCAACTACAGGTCGGGCTGAGCTCCGTGTGTGTATAGTGCGAGCTACTGACTGTTTCGTCGTGCCCTCCCTATGAGTTGATGCTTCAAATCTGGCACATGGAGGCCGATTTTTCCCCGATTTTCCGGGTGAAGCTGAAAAATTGGGGGGTGAAGCGTCTCGATTGCCGTCTGAACTTTCGGTGGCTTTTTTCCTGTCACGCTCAAATGGCTTAACTTTATGGGTCAACCTTAGAATGAAGATCGCCTTAGATCGACCGTATGCCCTCGACCAATCAAGAATTTCTAGACAAGTTAAATCAGCTGATTGAGGAGAACCTTGACGATTCATCGCTAACCGTTTCGCGCATTCAGCGGGAGTTGGGGGTCAGCCGCACGCAGCTTCACCGCATGGTCAAGGAGGAAACCGGACTTTCGACGACGCTCTACGTCCGCAGGGTCAGACTCCGCAAGGCGAAGCAATTGCTGTTAATCACCAACCAGCGCATATCGGAAGTTGGCAACGCGACGGGCATCGCTAGTCCGCAGAATTTCAGCAAGTATTTTGTGCAGGAGTTCGGAATCAGCCCCACCGAACTGCGTCGACTGCACGAACAGTCTGCTCCGGCCGAAAATCCGGAAACACCCATTGACCTGCCCGAGCCAGCCCCCGTCGAGGAGCCCTTATTAAACCAACCCGCTACGCATGATAGGCCGGTACCCAACAACAGGTGGCTGCTCGTGGGTCTGGCACTGCTTGTGGTGGCAGGAGTTGGCTGGGGAGTGTGGCATTTTGAAAGCAAAGGCGTAGCGCCGACCGTGGCCGAGTACGCCAGTATAAATGGTAATTCGCTGGTGCTGTTACCGCTGGAAACCCAGGAAGAGGATGCCGATTTTGCGGAAGGCGTCACCGAGCGGCTTCACACGTCATTGCTGTTGCTGACCGATCTGAAGGTAATTGCGAAGATTTCTGCCGACCAGTACCGCCGTACGAACAAGCTGCCTACCGACATCGGTCGCGAACTTAGCGTAGCCCACGTACTGAAAGGCACTGCCGTCCACAGGGGCGACAAAGTGGAAATCGAGCTGCAGTTAGTCAGTACTGCGGATGGCAGCGAGCTTTGGACCGAAGCTTACGCAGGCAAAAAGGAAGACGTATTCAAGATCATGAATGCCGTAGTGCGAGAGGTAGCTAAGCAGCTCGACCAGGAAATCTCCCCCGCCCTGGCCCGGCAGCTCAATCGGACGCCCACCCAAAACCTACAGGCTTACAATTTGTACCTGCAGGCCCGCTCGATGATGGTGAACCGCGAACAGCGCAAGCTAGCGGGTAGTTTGCGGCTGCTTGACCGTGCCCTGGGGCTCGACCCTGATTTTGCCGAAGCTTACGCCCAGAAAGCTACCGCTTACAATTTGCTGGGCAATCTGGGATACGAGGGAAGGGAAACTACCTTAAATCTGGCTGAGCAAAACGCTTTGAAGGCCATTCAGCTCGACAGCCGCAATGCCACGGCCTACGCTACCCTGGGCAATATATACCGCGACCAGTACAAATGGGAGCAATCGCGGACGGCCTACCTGATTGCCCTTGAGCTTAACCCTAACAATGCGCTGATCATCTATTGGTACAGTCTTCTGCTCCGTGAAATCGGTAAGCCCGCCGAAGCCATGCAGTACAGCGCCCGAGCCGTAGAATTGGATCCTCTTTACCCGGTGATTCTGGCAGGCCACATTCGGAACTGCGGCTATGCCGGCCGAAATGAACTGGCGACGCAACTCATCGAGCGTGGCAAAACGGTCTTCGATGACTCTTTCGTTTTGTACATGACCTGGGGATATCTGCACATGGAGAGATCCGAGTACGAGCTTGCTCTGACACGATTCAGTAAGATGAATGAGTTGAATCCCAACCTCGTAAGTTTTAAGCCGCAGATTCTTTTCTGCCAAGCCCGCTTGGGTGATACCGCTGCCATCGCGCCCTATTTGAAAACGCTGGGAGACACGCCCGATGATGACTTGAATCGTTCCGTCGTGTACGCTGGCCTGAATCGGGTCGAGGCAAGTATAACCAGTATGCAGCGCGCGGCTAAGCGAGGAGTTATACCGAAGGATATGCTGTTTCATCCGGCTTTCCGCCTGCACCACCATGATCCACGCTTCTTGAAAATCTTAAGGGACTTCGGTCTCCCAACCCCAAAGTCAGGAAAGCGATAGCTGTTTTTAGCAAATTGACGGATGTTTTTGCCAATTTTGGAACAATAGACTAAAGACGGAACATAGGACTAAGCATTCGGAACGGCGCGCTAAATCTGGAATATGGATTGTGCCTATATTTGCCTGAATGAATACTTAAACAGTATTTTGCTTCACTCACCAAATAGTGCTATTCAGCACCTAATATTCCGGTTTGACCTATAATTTCGAGCATGACAGGTTTTTTCAATGAATATTTGATGCTCGATTAAAGTCTTAGTTTTTCGCATACATCCTACTCAACGGCCATCTCTCAACAAAAACTCATTATGAAATCTTTGCAACTCCTGCTAGTCTCCATTCCCAATACATGGCGGGACACCCTGACGAAGTCCTTACAAGCTTCGGGTTATCCCTTCGACATATCCGAAGCCGAAGATAAGCGTGACGCATTGCGGGCGTGCTCTCAATATAAATTTGACCTACTGATTGCCAATCACCAATTGCCGGATGGCTCACCCAAGGACTTGGTGAACGTCCTGAGCGGCTCAATGGCGAGCCTGGTACTTTATCGTAACCACGCGCCGGAATCGTGGATAGCCATACTTGGGCAAACTCTGGATGATTGGAAGAACCATGTTCAGGGAAAGGCGCAAATAAGCCTGCAAAACCAGCAGCGTCGTTACGCCACCGCGATCGAGCGTTGCGCCCATGAGCTGCAAACGCTTCCCACTCACGCAGTCGATAGGACATTGAGGGTGGTACTCGACGTAATGGAGGTAAGCCGGGTGTATATTCGGGAAACGCCTGTCGACGGGATCAGCCTGCCCCGCGTTACCCACGAAGTGGCTGCTCCGGGCCACTTGCCCATTCTGGGTTCCCGCCGCTCGGCCTACGAAGTATCCGTGCAGCGTGCCGATGGCCGGGTGCTGCACTTGGGGGTCGAAGACATCACCCACCAAAGATTATGGAGCCAGTTCGAGATCGATCTGATTCAGACGGTTGCCCATTTGTTAAAGGATAATTCTGGCAATGGTTACGGCGCAGCAAACTTCAATCTGGGCGTCCGTATTTCTGCCTAAAAGCTGATGATAACAGCGCGTCCGTCTGAGTTGAGGTTCGTTTGGGTGTATGGCCTGGTCGTGAGCATCATGGTCAACCTGGCGCCTATCGTTCGGTGCCTGTCGAACCCCTCGGCCTTCGAGGCCTTGGCGGGCTACGGTCCCGGAGCGCTGGCGCTAAAAGTGGTGAACTGCTTTCTGTTCGGGAGGTTGTTCTCACTCATTTACCTCGGTTCGCTTGGCCCGTTCTCCGACTGGTTCCATCGCCAAAACGTTGCGGTGCGGCGGGCCGGCGAATCGCTGCTGTTCGTAATGCTGACCGAATTTTTTTTTCAGTTTCACCTGCTGGCAGTCGGCCCTTCCCGACACAATGGTGTCCTGCATTTCTGGTACTTCGCCCAAAACCTGGCCCGACTCGTTGGTGTGTACGGCCTGTGGTATTACGTGAAAGCCGTGCGGGAGTCTAACAGGGCGACCATCGAAAACGAGCAGTTGAAGCGGTTGGAAGTGAAAAACCAGCTCGACGCGCTGAACAGCCAGCTCAATCCGCACTTCCTTTTTAACGCCCTCAATATCCTGAATGTGTCGATCACGACTGACCCCGATAAGGCCCAAAACATCGTCCATAACCTGTCGGACATTCTGCGCTACAACCTGAAAATCCAGAAGCAAAATCTGGTGCGGTTGTCGGAGGAGCTGGAAGTGGCACGGGCGTTTCTTGAACTTTACAAGGCACGCTTTGGCGAGAAGCTGATCTTTACTTTTGAAAATCTTACGATCCAGAAGGAATGGTACGTGGTGCCGCTGTCGCTACAGCTGCTGATCGAAAATGCCATCAAGCACAACGTAATCACCTCCAACCACATCCTGCATCTGAAAGTGAAGGTAGACGAAGTGGCGGGGCAACTCGTCATCTCTAACTCCATCAATCGCAAACCGCATACCGACAGCCTGGGCATCGGCCTGAGCAACCTCAACAAACGCTACGAACTCGTTTCGGGCCGTACTACTTCCCTGGAAGAAGACTCGGAGCATTTTTCCGTCACAATTCCCTTAATCGAATCGCCATGACCAACATCCTGATTATCGAAGACGAGCGGCCCGCCGGAGAGTACCTGCAAAGTCTGATCGAGAAAATGATGCCGGAAGCCGTTATTCTGGGAATTCTCGAAAGCGTCGAGCAAGCCACCGCCTGGTTGACGAGCCACCCTGCACCCGATTTGATCTTCTCAGACGTGCAGCTCGGCGATGGTACCTGCTTCGATATTTTTGAGCAAACTACCGTCCGCTGCCCGATCATTTTCACGACCGCCCACGATGAGTACGCCATCAGTGCCTTCAAGCTCAACAGCGTGGATTATCTGCTGAAGCCCATCAAGCCCACCGCCCTGCACCAAAGCCTCGACAAGTATCGCCAAACCAGTGGGGAGGGCTTGAAAAATACAATGCAGTCGCTGGAAGAAATTATCCGTAGCCAGATGCTGTCGAGCAAGACCGCCCGGCGAAATTTCTTGGTACCCTACCGCGACAAACTGATTCCGATCCAAGACAAAGAGTTCGCCTGGTTCAAGATCGAGAACGGCATCGTGAACGGCACCCTGACCGACGCCCGCCACTATGCCATCGACAAGACACTGGATGAAATGGAAAAACTACTGGATCCCGACTGCTTTTTCCGCGCCAACCGCCAATTCATTGTAGCCCGCCAAAGCATCCGAGAGATCGAGTTTTACTTCAACGGCCGTCTCCTTATCCGCGTCGATCCAGTCTCCAAAAAGCCCATCCTGATCAGCAAAGACCGGGTGCCGATGTTTAAGAAATGGTTTGAAGAGAATTGAGGAGGAGAAGAGGAGAGGAGGAGAGGAGGAAGGGAGGAAGGGAGGAAGGGAAAGCTGGCGCAAGCTCCTCTTATCCTTTCCTCCTTTTCTCCTTTTCTCCTTCATTTCATTCCACTCAAATCCGGCAGCGGACTTACCGATGTCCAGCCGCCGTCCACGACTAGACTTTGGCCCGTGATGTGGCCGGAATGGGGAGAAAGGAGGAACAGAGCCGCGTGGGCGATGTCCTTCGTCTCGGCGGGTTTTCCCATGGGCGTGATGGCCGACCAAACTTTACTGTAAGTCGGGTCATCCAGCAAAGTGCGCTCGGTGAGCGTCGCACCGGGTGCTACGGTATTGATCGTGATATTGTGGGGAGAGAGTTCAAGGACGAGGTTTTTGGCCAGCATTTCCAGCCCGGCCTTGGTCATGGCGTAAGCCGCCAAATTCTGGTGCGCCTGATGCCCGACTACGGAGGACATGAGTAACACACGCCCACCCTCGCCTTGCGCCCGCATTTGCCTCGTGGCTACCTGCGTGAGAAGGAACGATCCTCCTAAATTTACATCCAATACCCGCCGCAAGTCTGCCGCCGGATACTCGAAGAAATCCCCAAATAGCGTAATACCCGCATTGGCCACGGCGATGGTCAATTTGCCGTAATTTTTTACGGCTGCCGCTACCATTTTTTCTATAATCGATTCGTCGGCCGCATCGCCAGCCACCGCCAGGCAGGCACCCCCATCGACTACAATCGCTGCCGCTGCTTCCTTTGCCAGCTCAGCATCTGCATCGTTCAGCACCACGGAGGCACCCCGTCGGGCCAGTTGCCGGGCGATCTCGAACCCAATTCCCTGTCCCGCCCCGGTCACGATGGCGACTTGATTTTTAAATGTTTTTTCGGTCATCAATAATAACATCGGTCATATCCTACGGCACTGATTTCTCTGTCGCTTTGTGCCTTTGGAACTTTGTGCCTTGAAAGGATCAATGCGAATCTCGGGTCACCTTATCCCCCGAGCCGCCGCGCAGGAAATCCATGTCGGCCCCTTCGTGGGCTTGCAGGACGCGTTCGATGTGGAGTTTGACGAACCCCCGGTTGTAGCCGAGTTGCAGCGGTTTCCAGTCGGCGCGGCGTTTTTCCAGTTCCTCGTCTGATACATCCAGGTGAAGGCGACGGTTTTTTACGTCGAGTTCGATCATGTCGCCATCCTGCACCAGGGCCAAAGTACCGCCCACTGCCGCTTCGGGCGACACGTGTAGTACCACCGTGCCGAAGCCCGTGCCGCTCATGCGGCCGTCGGAAATGCGCACCATGTCCATCACGCCTTTTTCCAGGAGCCGCTTGGGAATGGACATATTGCCCACCTCGGGCATTCCCGGATAGCCCTTCGGGCCGACGTTTTTCAAGACCATTACCGTGTTCTCGTCGATGTCCAGGCTTGGGTCGTCGAGGCGGGCTTTGTAGTGATCGATGTCGTCAAACACCAGGGCGGGGCCACGATGCTGCATCAATTCGGGTTTGAGCGAAGCGGATGGTTTCAGCACTGCGCCGTTGACGGCCAGGTTTCCCTTCACCACGACCAATCCCGTGAGGTCTTTGACGGGCTTTTCCAGCGTGCCGATCACTTCGGGGTCGAAGCACTCGGCGTTGGCGCAGTTTTCGGCCAGTGACTTGCCATTGGCCGTAATGACATTCACGTGCAGCCGCGATTGTAGCTCCTTAATCACTACGGGCAAGCCGCCGGCGTAGTAGAAATCCTCCATAAAATATCCGCCCGAGGGTTGCAAGTTGGCCAGCAGCGGAATATCGGCGGAGAGGTGGTCGAAGTCGTCCAGCTTCAAATCCACGCCGATGCGGCCCGCGATGGCCAGCATATGAATGACAAAGTTGGTAGAACCACCGATGGCGGCGTTGATTTTGATGGCGTTCTCGAAGGCTTCGCGCGTCAGGATCTGCGACAGGCGGAGGTCTTCCTTCACCATGTCCACGATGCGGCGCCCCGAGAGGTGGGCGGCCACTTTGCGGCGCGAGTCAGCGGCGGGAATGGCGGCGTTTTCGGGTAGCGTCAGACCCAGTGATTCCACCATGCAGGCCATCGTGGAGGCCGTGCCCATCACGGCGCAGTGGCCCGCGCTGCGACACATGCAGGCTTCGGAAGTCGTGAATTCTTCCTGCGTCATTTTTCCCTGACGAAAGGCTTCGCTAAACCGCCACACGTCGCTGGTTCCGATGCTCTTGCCCCGGTAGCGGCCCGTGAGCATGGGTCCGCCCGATACCACGATGGTCGGGATGTCCACGCTGCTGGCCCCCATGACCAGCGAAGGCGTGGTTTTGTCGCAACCGCAGAGCAGTACCACGCCGTCGAGCGGGTTGGCCCGAATGGACTCCTCGACATCCATACTGGCTAGATTGCGGTAGAGCATGGCCGTGGGCTTGATGAGCGTTTCGCCCAGCGACATCACCGGAAATTCCAGCGGAAAGCCGCCCGCCTCCCACACGCCACGCTTGACCGACTCGGCCAGCTCGCGGAAGTGACCGTTGCAGGGCGTGAGCTCCGAAAAGGTATTGCAAATTCCGATGACGGGCCGCCCCTCAAATTCGTCGGCGGGATAGCCCTGGTTTTTCATCCAGGCCCGGTAAATAAATCCGTCCTTGCCTTCTTTGCCAAACCAACCCCGGCTGCGTAGTTCTTTCTTATCGTCCATAGTTTGTAGGTATTAGGTTGTTAGGCGTTAGGGTTTTAAGTTCGTGAATTTCAGTGAACTTTTTGCCTGATTTTATTACAAATCAGTGAGTGAGCTCTATCTAATACCTAACAACCTAATACCTAACACCCATTTTCTAATGAGTAGTGAATGACAGTCAAAGGCACTTTTAGGTAATTTATAACGTATCTTGCGTATCGTTTTTATCGCTGACTTCCTTATGTCTCCTTTGTATTCGTCTTTCCCCCAAAATTGTGGCTCACTTCTGGCCGCTTTGGTTTGTATGCTCGCTTCTACGCTTTCTGCCCAACCCGTTTCTGACGCCTACCTCGAAAAAATCCTGCGTAAAAACCCGAAATGGTTCGGCAGAATTCTGGAAAATCCGAATGCGAGCGGCGTGCAGATCATGTACACCAAAATCGACCGCAACCGCCGGAATGAGCCGCATTTTACGACCTACCGTTACAACGTCGACAAGAATAAGTACTTCTATCCGGCCAGCACTGTCAAACTTCCTGCCGTGCTGCTGGCACTTGAAAAACTCAACCAACTGAATAAGCCGGGCCTGGATAAATACACGCCGATGTTCACCGAGGCCGCCCGCCCCGAGCAAACCGGCGTCACCACCGACACCACGGCCGAGAACGGCTTGCCGTCGGTGGCGCACTACGCCCGCAAAATCCTGCTGGTGAGCGACAACGATGCCTTCAATCGGCTTTATGAGTTTATCGGGCAAGAAGATTTCAACAAGAAACTGCGCGAGAAGGGCTACCTCAATACCCGCATTCGGCACCGCCTGCAACTGCCGATGAGCGCCGAGAACAACCGCTACACCAATCCTGTCCGTTTCGAGAAAGACGGGAAAGTTCTTTACAGCCAACCGATGGTTTACGCCGAAAAAGTAGAATCAGCGGCTTCGCCTATCAGGTTAGGAAAAGGGTACATGCAGGATGGCAAGCTGGTGAATGAACCCTTCGACTTTACGGAGAAAAACTACTTTGCCGTCGAAGATCAGCACAAGATGTTGCGCGCTATTTTCTTCCCCGAAACCCTGGAACCGTCCGAGCGTTTCGACCTGAAACCAGACGACTACGCGTTTTTGTACCGCTACATGTCGCAGTTGCCGATGGAGACGAGCTACCCCGAGCACTACTCCGAAGACTACTACGATAGCTACGTGAAGTTTTTTATTTTTGGGGATAAGAAGAAGCGCATGCCCCGGCATATTCGGATTTTCAACAAGGTGGGCGACGCCTACGGCTTCCTGCTGGACAACGCCTACATCGTGGACCTGGAGCGCGGTATCGAGTTCATGCTCACCGCCGTAATCGACACCAACGAAAATCAGATTTATAACGACGATACCTACGCTTACGACAGCGTGGGTTTTCCCTTCATGGCAAATCTGGGCGAAGCGATCTTCGAACACGAAATGAGCCGCAAAAAACGGGGGCGGCCGAACCTCAGCAAGTTTGAAGTGGAGTACGATAAGTAACCGTCAGACAGCGTGTTTTGTGAAAACAAAGATTTGCGACACCCGTTTCTTATTTGAACAGACAGATTTTGCGGTTTACTTGAAAAGACGCTTCTTTAAATTTCCAGACTAAAATGCAAGACCTAAATTGGCAAACTGCCAAGGAATACGAAGACATTACCTACAAGAAGCTAAACGGCGTCGCCCGCATTGCTTTTAACCGTCCCGACGTCCGCAACGCCTTCCGGCCCGGCACCGTCTTTGAACTGCTGGATGCCTTCGATGATGCCCGCAACGATGGCAGCATCGGGGTGGTGCTGCTTTCGGGCGAAGGGCCGGCCAAGGATGGCATCTACTCCTTCTGCTCCGGCGGCGACCAAAAGTTCCGCGATAAGGCGGGTTACAAAGGCAACGACGGCCTGGATCGGCTAAATATCCTGGAAGTTCAGCGACAAATCCGCTTCATGACCAAGCCCGTCATCGCGGTAGTACCCGGTTGGGCGGTGGGCGGCGGTCACAGTCTGCACGTCGTGTGCGACCTGACCCTGGCCAGTAAGGAACACGCCATTTTCAAACAAACCGACGCCAACGTCGCCAGCTACGACGCGGGCTACGGCTCGGCGTACCTGGCGCGGCAAATCGGGCAAAAGCGGGCGCGGGAGATTTTCTTCTTGGGTCGCAGCTATTCGGCGCGAGAAGCCTTCGATATGGGCATGGTCAACGCCGTAGTGCCGCACGCCGAGCTGGAAGCCACCGCCTACCAGTGGGCGCAGGAGATTTTGGAAAAAAGCCCGATGGCAATCCGAATGCTAAAATTCGCCTTCAACCTTGTAGACGACGGTATGGTGGGCCAGCAAATCTTCGCGGGCGAAGCCACTCGCCTGGGCTACATGACCGACGAGGCGCGGGAAGGTCGGGATGCTTTTCTGGAAAAAAGAAAACCGGATTTCGACCAGTTCCCGAAGCATTCTTAATTTGGTTGAGGGTTGAGGGTTGAGGGAATGGCGATCATTGATCGCATCTACTTAGCCACCTGCTTCGCCCGTTTCAGCGCATCCAGCCCTATCTTGTAGCCTTCCAGAATCAGTCGCGTGATGTCTTCCGAAGTGAAGCCCTGTAAGTCGAGTAGTAGCGGCTTTTCGGGACGGATGATGGTGAGCTTGATAGGGTCGCCGCGCAGTACGGAACGCTCGGCCTGACCCTCGGCCCATTCGATATCGTTGTTCACGATCTGATTGACGGTCACGTCCTTGACGCGCTCAATGAGGCTGATGAGGTTACGCGAGCTGAAATTTTCGCGCGTGTAGAGCTGCTTGGCGTGGCAGGCGATCAGGACGATTTCCTTGGCTCCGTCGCGGATGGCTTCGTGGATGGGGGCCACCACGCGCAGGCCGCCGTCCAGGTATTTGTCGGTCTTGCTGCCAATCGGGACGGCGGGCATGAGCATGGGCAACGAAGAACTGGCCCGCACGTAGTCCATGAAAAACTCGTCGTCGGGCGAAGCGTATATAATGTCGCCGTGGGTGATGTTGACAGCCCCTACCTTAATTCTCACCGGGCTGTTGCGCAAAACGAAGGGATCGGTGTTGTGGCGGATCAAGTTATGGAGCGGCGAAGGGTCAAGCAATCCGTCGAAGCGACTCATCAGGGTGTTGAAACCCAGCGAAACCCGCGAGCGCAGAAGAGCCACATCCTGCGGCTGGGTGATGTGCTTGATCCAGAAAGCCATGAGGTTACGCCCCACGACCGGCCAGTCGATTCGTCCTTTATCCAAATCCTGCTTCCCGGCTTCGTTGACGAGATAGGTGGCGTTGAGGGCCCCCACCGACACGCCGTAAATCATGTCGGGTGCGAAACCGCCCTCCAGGACGGCCTTGGCAGCTCCCACCTGAAAGGCGCCTTTCATGGAACCTCCGCCTAATATCAATGCTTTCATTTATTGGTTTTGGTAGCCTTTATACGCACTGGCGCAACGTCCTCTTTTGTTTTGTAGTAAATAGAGTACGCTTATTACGCCGAAACAAACAAATAGGGCGCAAAATAGGTATAAACAGAGGATTTTGTGGCAAATTTGTCTTCCGAAACCGCATTTCCCCTCATGCCTTCCTCAATCCGCTACCGCCCGGCGGCATTTCCATGAACCGTTCGATTCAAGACATTCAGGCTCCGATCAAAGACGAAATGAAAGCTTTCGAGCCTAAATTTCGCGCTTCGATGAAGAGTAATGTCCGGTTACTGGATCAGATCATGAACTACATCATCCGGCGGAAGGGCAAGCAGTTGCGGCCCATGTTTGTGTTTCTGTCGGCGGGGGTGTGTGGTTCTATCTCGGAAGCCACCTACCGGGGCGGCGCACTCATCGAACTATTGCATACGGCCACGCTCGTCCACGACGATATTGTGGACGACTCCAACTACCGCCGGGGTTTCTTCTCAGTGAGTGCTTTGTGGAAAAACAAAATTGCCGTGTTGGTTGGCGACTATCTGCTTTCGCGCGGTTTGCTGCTTTCGGTTGAAAATGAGGATTTTGCGCTATTGAAAATCGTTTCTACCGCCGTGCGCGAACTGAGTGAAGGCGAGCTTTTGCAAATCGAAAAAGCCCGACGGCTGGACGTGGACGAAGCGGTCTACTATGAAATCATCCGTCAGAAAACGGCTTCCCTCATCGCTTCCTGCTGCGCCGTGGGGGCCAGCTCGGTGGATGCCGCGCCGGAGGTAGTGGCGCGGATGCATACTTTCGGTGAAAAAGTGGGTATGGCTTTTCAAATCAAGGACGATCTCTTTGACTACGGCGACGCCGAGGTAGGCAAGCCGCTGGGCATCGACATCAAGGAAAAGAAAATGACGTTGCCGTTGATCTACGCGCTCAATCAGTCGTCGTGGCTGGAAAAGCGACGTATCATCAACATCGTTCGCAATGAAAGCCACAAGCCGCGCAAAGTGTCGGAGGTGATCGCTTATGTAAAGGAGTCGGGCGGCCTCACCTACGCCCAAGCCGCCATGCAGCGCTACGTAGACGACGCCCGGCAGCTTCTGCTGACTTTCCCCGAGTCGGCTTATCGCAATTCTTTGGAACAACTGGTTCAGTTCACCATCGAGCGCACGAAGTAGCCCTATCACTACCGCTTCTCCTCCACAGAAGCCCGAATTTCCAGGATGAAACCCATCGACTGCGCCACGCTCTTGGCGTAGCCTTCGTTCTGGTATTCCCCCACAACCACTTTATACATACCATCTTCCGAGTCCGGTTCGATGAGCCGGGCGGCATAATTGCCCTGCCGGAGTTCGCTGATGCGAAACTGCGCGGAGCCTTTGGTCTTGAATTCCCCGGCGTTGATGACGTAAACCGTTCCGGCAGTTGCTACCGGCACCTGAGTAGCCGCCCGGGGTGGAGGCGGGGGAGGAGTCGGGTTACCTGCCGGGGGCGAACTGGTATTTTCCGAGAACACGTCGTCCGGTGGAGCAGGAGCAGGCGGAGTGTCTTGGGCCCAATCGTCGTCAAAACCCGGATCGGCGTTCGCGATCGAATCCGTGCCAAAAAGAACAGCGATATCGTCGGCAGGAGCGGCGGGCTGATCCGATTTGATCTCGGTTGGAGCAGGTTCCACCAGGTAGGCCCAAAAGCTACGGTACTCCCTGGCCGCCGGGGAGTTTAACCATTTAATATAAAACAGGAATCCGGCCAGCAGGACGACGATAAGTACCACCAGCCACCACGGCTTGTTGGAGGCATCTCCTTTTCTCTCTCCGCGTCTTTTTCGGTTTCGGGTTGCGTTCTGCTTGTTTTCCCAATCACTCAGGGGTTGTTCCATGCTATTGGTGTTTATTTTCTCTCTTTCTTCCTCACCGCTACGCCGGGGCTCGTCCCCCATAACGGTAGCAGACGCGGAGTCAGTGTGTGCATTGACTCGATAAGAAAGGCAAAAATATTGCCAAAACGCAAAAAAGACCGCCTTACGAGCAGTCTTTTTCGATCAATGTACTACAAGCATCAGTTAGCGACCTCTTCTTCCTTCTTCCGCACTACAATGCTCAGCGTCTCGGCTTCGCCGTCGTGATCGGCTACCAAAACATCACCGTCGACCAGGTCACCTTTCAGGATTTCCTCCGCGACGGGGTCTTCCAGGTACTTCTGGATGGCCCGGTTCAAAGGACGCGCGCCGTACTGCGGATCGTAGCCTTTTTCAGACAGGAAGTCCTTGGCCGGAATCGTGAGCTCAATTTCGTAGCCCAGGCCCTTCACACGGCTGAACAGCTTGTCGAGCGATATGTCGATGATTCTGTGCAAATCCTCGCGCTTCAAAGAACTGAAAACGATTACATCATCCAGACGATTCAGGAATTCGGGTGAGAATGCCTTGCGCAAAGCGCTTTGGATCGTGCTGCGCATGACCTCGTCCTGGGTTTCACTCTTATTGGTGGAGAAACCGATGCCGCTGCCGAAGTCCTTCAAATCACGCGCTCCAATGTTGGAGGTCATAATGATGATGGTGTTGCGGAAGTCCACGCGACGACCGAGGCCGTCGGTCAGGATGCCGTCATCCAGCACTTGCAGCAGGATGTTGAACACATCCGGGTGCGCTTTCTCGATTTCGTCCAATAGCACCACGCTGTACGGCTTGCGACGGATTTTCTCGGTCAACTGACCGCCTTCCTCGTAACCAACGTAGCCCGGAGGCGCTCCTACGAGCCGCGAGACACTGAATTTCTCCATGTACTCACTCATGTCGATGCGCACGAGGGCGTCTTCCTTGTCGAACAAGTAGGAAGCAAGTACCTTGGCGAGTTCCGTTTTACCCACACCCGTGGGGCCAAGGAAAATGAAGGAGCCGATAGGCTTTTTCGGGTCTTTCAGCCCGACGCGCGTCCGTTGAATGGCTTTCACCAATTTCTCGATGGGCGGATCCTGGCCGATGACCTTGCCTTTCAGCTCGTCGGCCATGTGCAGCAGCTTCTTGCCTTCGTCCATCGACACGTTGGTCAGCGGGATACCCGTCATCATGGCCACTACCTCGGCCACGTTCTGCTCGGTGACCGTGTAGCGCTTTTGCTTGGTTTCTTCCTCCCAAAGCTGCTTGGCGCGGTCGAGTTGATCAATCAGTTTCTTTTCGCGATCACGGAGTTGGGCGGCTTCTTCGTATTTCTGGCTCTTGACCACCCGGTTTTTCTCCTGCTTGATGTTCTCGATCTGCTCTTCGAGTTTCAAAATATCCTCAGGCACCGTGATGTTGCTGATGTGAACGCGGGCACCCACTTCGTCCATCACGTCGATGGCCTTGTCGGGCAGGAAGCGGTCAGTAATATAGCGTTCCGACAGCTTGACGGCCGATTCCAGCGCTTCAGACGTGTAATTGACATGGTGGTGCTCTTCGTATTTGTCTTTAATGTTTTCCAAAATCTGGATCGTCTCCTCCACCGAAGTAGCATCCACCATCACCATCTGGAAACGACGGGCCAAGGCACCGTCCTTCTCGATGTACTGGCGATACTCGTCCAACGTCGTAGCGCCGATGCATTGAATTTCTCCGCGCGCCAGAGCAGGCTTGAACATATTGGAGGCATCCAGCGAACCAGAGGCACCGCCAGCACCGACAATCGTGTGCAGCTCGTCGATGAACAGAATCACGTCAGGCGATTTTTCCAGCTCGTTCATTACGGCCTTCATCCGCTCCTCGAACTGGCCGCGGTACTTGGTACCCGCCACCAGCGAAGCGAGATCGAGCGTAACGACGCGCTTGCCGAACAGCACGCGGGACACCTTCTTCTGCACGATGCGCAGGGCCAGGCCCTCGGCGATAGCCGTTTTACCGACACCGGGCTCACCGATCAGGATGGGATTGTTTTTCTTGCGGCGGCTCAGGATTTGGGCTACGCGCTCAATTTCTTTTTCGCGTCCCACGATGGGATCGAGTTTGCCGACTTCGGCCAACTTGGTCAGGTCGCGACCAAAATTGTCGAGTACGGGCGTGCGGGACTTTTCGCCGCCTTTGGATTCTTTGCCGGACGATGAGCCGCTGCCGCCGCTTCCGAACATGCCCGAGCGTGGGTCGTCGCCATCGTCGTCGGTGTCGGAACCCATGCGGGGCGGGTTGCCGGTGGATTGATATTCTAGCATTTCTTTTATGACTTCGTAGTTGACATTGAACCGGTGCAGAATCTGGGTCGCCACGTTATCCTCGTCGCGCAGAATCGAGAGCAGCAGATGCTCCGTCCCGATGAGCGGACTCTTGAAAATCTTGGCTTCCAGGTAAGTGATTTTAAGTACTTTCTCCGACTGACGCGTCAGCGGGATGTTCTGCAAGTTTTTAACATTGTTGGTGGCCGAGCCCTTGGTGGCCTGCTCGATGGTGAGCCGAACCTCTTCCAGGGACACGCCCAGCTTCTTTAAAAGGCCGATGGCCACGCCGTCGCCCTCGCGGATCATCCCCAGGAGCAAATGCTCCGCGCCGATGAAATCGTGACCCAGTCGTAGGGCTTCTTCCCGGCTCAGGGTGATTACTTCTTTTACTCGGTTTGAGAATTTGGCTTCCATGTATTAGGCTGAAAAAGTGTAGTATCTTCTGATTTTTTTACAACGAATCTTGGTCTGGCTTTGTTCATTTAAGCCTTTTCGGGCAAGATGGCCGACTGTCTGAGAATAAGGGGGGATTCGGGACCTGCGTTAAACAGCAGATCAATAATACTCAAATTAGGAACAAAATCATTCCCAAAAGTCTGATAATAGGGAAGACTTTGGTAAAAAAGACTGTTTTCGTCGCTTTTCGGGGGATTAATTGCCGATCGAGCGTCAAAAATTGTTTTCCCAACGTCAGTTTGGTATGACAAAGTGTACGTTATCTCTTTCTTTATCCCCAAAAACCTGAGACACAATGTCAGCAATTCAACATTAAAATCAAAGAGGAAAGTCGGCGTTCGCTGGTAAAGTGCCTGTAAATCGGCGGCGTAGTACTCAAAGTACGGCGATTTCGCGTAAGCAGATTGTAAACAACCCCAGTGCCGACGCGTCCAGGCTTGCCCGTAATCAATCTTAACATCACGAATCGGTACGGCCCGGCGGCTTTCCAGAAGCGGGACGGTGAGCGTATCGACCTTGTTGGCGGTCAGTACGCGGCAGCGGTTGCGCGGACTGCGGCGCGGCAGGTTCTCGCAGGCCTCCAGACTTACCGTATCGTATTGCAAAATGCCCGCAAAATATTCCAGGCAGGGCAAAAACTGCAATTCCAGCAAAATCGTCCTTTCTTGGATTCGGTCGTCAACCATTCTCCAATATGGCAAAGGCGCGGGATAAAGTCAAAGAAACGATGCCAAATCCCCCAGTCCTTCCCGCATGATCTCGAAATTGTCCGTCGTAGCATCCACGATGGTGGAGCCGACGTTGCCGCCGTAGCCGCCATCAACCACAATGTCCACGAGGTGTTCAAATTTCTCAAAAATCAGTTCAGGGTCGGTCGAGTACTCGATGATTTCGTCGTCATCCTTAATGGAAGTCGTGATGATCGGGTTGCCCAGTTCCCGGACGAAGTTACGCGGGATGTCATGGTCCGGTACCCGAATGCCCACCGTCTTTTTGTTGGTGTTCAAAAGTTTGGGAACGTTGTTGGTTGCCTCCAAAATGAAGGTGAACGGGCCGGGCAGCGCCTTTTTCATCAACTTGAAGGTGGCATTGCTCACGCGGGCATAGTCGGCGATGTGGCTTAGGTCGTAGCAGATAAACGAAAAGTCATTTTTCTGCGGCTTGATGCCCTTGATGCGCGCCACCCGTTCGACCGAACGGGCGTTATGAATGTCGCAGCCCAGGCCATAGACGGTATCGGTCGGATAAATCACCAGGCCGCCGCCACGGAGGCAGTCGGCCACCTGCCGGATGCGGCGCGGGTCGGGGTTATCAGGGTAGATTTTTAGGAGTTCGGCGGACACTTTTTTAGCTGAGAGTGGAGAAGTAAAAGAGCTTTCGAAACACTTTGAGATTAGGCATAACTCAACTTTCCTTTGGGCTGAGGAATTTCTTTACCCATCAAACGAGCGGTTTCGATCCACTCGCCGATAACTATTTCCGCTTCAGCTAGTGCCTCCTGATAAGTGCCCCCGTCGGCCATGCATCCGGCTAGTTCGGGTACTTCAGCGACGTAGGCCTTATCTTCTTGGCTCCAATAGAGGATAATTTCGTACTTCGGGCTTTCACTCATTCGTGGTTAAGTTTAGATGATATTTCAGAATAAGATTTCTAATCTGCTTGACTTGGTAAGGCTTTGCTTTTCCTGACTTGGGCTGAATATTCAAGATTTCTTCAATTCCTTCCTTTACCAAGATATGATGGCTGCTTTTGATTCTTTCCTCAAAACCCAGACGACGCAGCAAGGTTCTCAACTCGTCAAAGCCGATGTTACTATCTTGCATACCCCGCAGCATCTTTACGAGGGTCTTGTCGTGCTTGCTCATCAGGTCAAATATAGGGGAATTTCATATTCCACTCTGAAAGCAGAAAAAAATATTCGGAAGAATTGAGAAAGTTATCTTTTAACTCAATGGTCTGCGGATGATTCCGGTTACGGTAAGATAAAAGTACCTCGCCACTATAATTTTTCAATCAGCCCCTAAGCGTTCCAGTCAGCGTCGGGCGCGGGTCAGGGAAATTCTTGGAATGCGCCGATACGCTATTCATGAAATCGACCTTGACCCGGTCGCCGTCGAACGTCAGCGTCATCTGATCGCCGTGGATTGCCGTGACGGATTTCGTGTTTAGCCGTAATGTGTTGTCGTCCTTCCAGGCGGCTGTTCCGGCGATTTGGGCGGGCGTTTCCAGGCGGGTAAGCACCGGGAAAAGAATTTTGCGCTCGCCAGGATTGACGACCCACTTTTGCCAGCCGAAAATAACTTTGTCCACGCCTCCTGGAATCGTCAGTTTCAGCGTACAATTCTTGGGCGAAAAGTCAACCACTAACTGGCTGATTCCGTAAGGGTTCTTTTCCAGCGCGAACGGCTTACCGTCGTACCTCTGGGCCAACTTTGAACTCGTGGAACCTTTCGCCACGGGCAGCGACAACTGGCTGATTTCTTTTTTCAAGAACCCCTGCTTCGTCGGATTTTCCAGCAGTTGGCCTTCGGAAAAAGCGGGTAACAGGGTTTCGTAGGCAATGTCCATACTCTTCTGCAAATTCCAGCTTTCGCTGGTCATTACCAGCACGGCGTCCTGCTCGGGCATCACGAAGCAGAATTGTCCGTAGGCCCCGTCGCCCCGGTAAAAGCCCGGCTTGCAGCGCCAGAACTGGTAGCCGTAACCCTGCGACCAGTCGCTGTCGCCTTGGTTGGAGTCGGTCTGTTTGCTGGTAGCTTCCTCAACCCAGCTCTCCGGCAGGAGCTGCTTGCCGTTCCACACTCCCTTGTTTAGATAAAACTGTCCGAGCTTGGCGATGTCCTCCGTCTTGACGCGCAAGCCGTAACCCGCCGTGTTGAGGCCCTGCGGCGATTTCTCCCAGTCGTAGCCCGTGATGCCAAGCGGCTTGAAGAAGCGCGGTTCTAGGTATTCTTCCAGCGTCTGCCCCGTCACGCTGTGCAGAATCGCGCCCAGCATATAGGTCGCTCCGGTGTTATAGACGAAGTGGCTGCCTGGTACGTGCGGAACGGGCTGCGTCAGAAACGCTTTCACCCAGGATTCGCCATCGGCGTTTCGCAAAGCAGGCAGCGTGTCGGCATCCTGCCCGGTGTTCATCGTGAGCAGGTGCTTTACTTTCATCGCCCGTAGGTTTTCTGCTGGATTCGCCGACGCTTCTTCCGGGAAAAATTTCAGAACCGGATCGTCCACCGAAATTTTCCCTTCGCTCACCAGAAAGCCGATGGCCGTGCTGGTAAAGCTTTTGGAGAGCGAGTAAAGCGTGTGCTTGTGCTCAGGCGCAAAGGGCTTCCACCAGGCCTCGGCCACCACTTTGCCGTGCCGCAATAGCATGAAGCTGTGCCATTCCAAATCTGACACCTGAATGGCTTGCAGGAAATTCAGAATGCCTTCCGTGTCCACGCCCTGCGACTCAGGCGTGGCACGGGGAAGGTTTTGGGCGAAAGGCTGGGGAAATTTAAGAGAGGAAAGCGTCGCCAAACCGACTGAGCCGAGGCTGGCGATTTTGACAAAATTTCTACGGTTAGTTTTCATAGTATTCAAAAAATAAGGCATTTTCAACTTTCAACTTTCAACTTTCAACTTTCAACTTTCAACTTTCAACTTTCAACTCAACGAGGCACACTCATCTCCACACCCAGCGGCAGCGGGTCGCCGAAGACGGGGTCGCCCTCGGCGTCGAAGGTGAAGGGCTGCATCCGGGGCGCGCGCTTGCCGCCGCAGCCTTGGCCCGGTTCGGTGTTGGCGTGGTAGAGAATCCAGTTTTGCTGACCGTTGGGCGATTTGAAAAAGCTGTTGTGGCCCGCCGCGTAGGTATTCTTCACGTCTTTGGCCCAGAAAACGGGCGTCGGGTGTTTCTGCCAGGATTTTGGGTTCATCAGGTCGGCGTCGGGCTCGGTCCAGATCATGCCCAGCGAATAGAAATCCGTCCAGCAGCCGCTGGCCGAGAAGATGATGTTGACCCGTCCGTTGGGGCTGGCCAAGTACTGCGGCCCTTCGTTGACCAGCACGATCGGCTTGTCGTCGGGGCCGGGCCGGGTCAGCAGGCCGTGCTGCTCCCAGGCATAGCGTGGGTCCGAGATGCGGACGCGCTCGCCGACGCAGGTCCAGGGGTTGCTCATTTTGCAGAGGTAAATATCCTGCCGCCCGTTCTCGTCGCCTTCCCATCCCGACCAGGTCAGGTACAGTTGTCCTTTGTGTTCGAAGGCCGAGCCGTCGATGGCCCATTTGTCTTGCGGGGTTTCAAGTTTGCCCTTGAACGTCCACGTTCCCGTCGTTGGGTCGGCAGCATCGTTTTCTAACACGTAGAGGCGATGATTGCGGTTTCGTCCGTCGTCGGCGGCGAAGTAGATGTACCACTTAGCGCGAATAAAGTGTAGCTCGGGTGCCCAGATTTCCTTGGAATAGGCGCCCGTGGCGGGCGGCGTCCAGACCGTCACCTTTTTGGCCTCGGGCAGTTGGGCGAGATCTTTAGTTTTCCAGATATTCAGGTCTTTGCCCGTGGTGTGCATATAGTAGTAGTAGCCATCATGGTAAACCGACCACGGGTCTGCCCCGGCGGGGAGGAGTGGATTCTTAAAAGTTTGAGCTTGGAGTCCTTCGACTCCGCTCAGGATGACAAGTAGAAGGAGTAGCAGTTTTTTTATAAAATCCATTTGGCAGAATTTCATACGCGTCGATTTTTTTGGCAAAAGACTTATCGAGAAATTTTATACTTTGTGTCATTGTTGAAGGACCACAAGCCCTTACTGTCACAAAAATTGCCCAAAACTATGGAAAGTATCGTCATCGACCCCGACATCATGAGCGGGACGCCCGTTTTTAAGGGTACGAGAGTACCCATCAAAACAATGCTCGATTATCTTTTGAGTGGAGTGAGTACTATGCAGGATTTCTTAGAAGATTACCCTTCGGTCTCAGCATCGGATGCCAAACAGGTTTTGTCAGACTTGGGCAGGCAACTTCTCGATAAGCAAATCGCAAGGTCTTGAAAATATACCTTGACGAAAACCTTTCTCCCAAATACAGGCATCAGTTCGATTCTGATAACCTGGATATTTTCACTTATCAGTTTATGGATTGGGAGGGCAAAAAAATGGCGAACTCCTGCGTTTACTTTCTGAAAACGATTTTAGGGGAGTGATTGCCTCTGACCAGTCGATGTATAGCGATAAGCAAATAGCGCAACATCACCTGCATTCCTTTTTGGTTCATTCCGCCGCCGACACCTGGTCTGCCAGAACTCCGCTTATGGAACAGTTGAACGATTTTTTGACAAAATGGTGTGACAAATTCAACTCTGCAAAATCTTCAAGAGTAGTCGTTACCGACGGAATCGTAGACAAAAAGTTCTCTCAAGGTATTCACGTTCTGTGGATCAAGTAACGGCAAGTTTGGAAAAATAAATTCATGCCAAAATCTCCCCCCGATCTCCGCACCGTCCGGGTGACGCGCTACGTGACGGCGCTGCGCGAGGGCGGCTCGCTGCCCGCCATCGCCGAGGCCGACGACGGCTTCCTGTACGTCCTCAAATTCCGGGGCGCGGGCCAGGGCCGCAAAGCGCTCATCGCCGAACTCATCGGCGGCGAACTGGCCCGCGCGGCGGGCCTGCGAATGCCCGAACTGGTATTTGCCGAACTCGATGTCGCTTTCGGTCGCAGCGAACCCGACGAGGAGATTCAGGATTTGCTCAAAGCCAGCGTCGGCCTGAACCTGGGGCTGCACTACCTGTCGGGAGCCATCACCTTCGACCCGGCCGTGACGACCGTCGATGCGTGGCTGGCCTCGCGCATCGTGTGGCTCGACGCCCTGTTGCTGAATGTGGATCGCACTGCCCGCAACACCAATATGCTCATGTGGCACAAGGACCTCTGGCTCATCGACCACGGGGCTGCGCTGTATTTTCACCACGCCTGGCAAAACTGGAAGGAGTACGTGACCAAGCCCTTCGTCCAAATCAAAGACCATGTGCTGCTGCCCCAGGCCGCCCACCTGGCCGAAGTGGACGCTGAAATGCGCGGGTTGTTGACCGCTAATCTAATCCAGACGATCGTTGCCGCCATTCCCGACGACTGGCTGAATCAGGAACACGAAGAAGTGGATGCCGAAGCGATGCGCGGGGTTTATGCGCAATTTTTGGGGCAACGCATCCTCAGCTCCGAAGTCTTTGTCCACGAAGCCCAAACCGCCCGCCATGGACTTATTTGAGTACGCCGTCATCCGGGTCGTGCCGCGCGTGGAGCGCGGGGAATTCATCAACGTAGGGGTAGTTTTGTTTTGTAAAAACCAAAAATTTCTGCGGGCGAAGATTGCTTTGGATGAAATCCGGCTCACCGCGCTCTTCCCAAAAACGGATGCCGAAAAGATCGCCCGGAACCTGCGTTCCTTCGAGAATATTTGCGCGGGCCAGTCGTCGAAAACCCCTATCGCTGCGCTCGATGATGCCTCCCGCTTCCGCTGGCTCACGGCCCGCCGCAGCACCATTATTCAAACATCGGAAGTTCACCCGGGGCTTTGCAAAAATGCCGAAGACACGTTGAATAGTTTGTTCGAGCAATTAGTTTTGCTCTGAATGGTTTTACATAGAACCGAATTCCGTACTTTCGCTGTACAACCGAACTTTGCCAACTCGACTCATAAGTCTGCCAAATAATTTATCATGAAAAAGCTTTTCCTACTTCTCTTTCTGGTCAATCTGACCGCCCTCGCCCAAGACAACGGCTACCAGACACCGCCCGCCGATCTTGCCGCTCTCGTCACCGCTAAACCTACGCCCACCGTCAGCGTGGACAGCAAGGGCGAATGGATGTTGCTGATGCAGCGCAATACCGCCACGACGACCATCGCCGAACTCTCCGAGCCCGAATTCCGCCTGGCCGGACTACGCCTCAATCCCGCCACCAGCGGCCCGAGCCGCGCCAGTTATATTAACGGGCTTACGCTGCGCCGCGTCAAAAGTGGGGCCGACGACGTAGCCATCAAAGGCCTGCCGGGAGGGGCCAAGCTGTCGTACATTCAGTGGTCGCCCGACGAGAGCAAGATCGCTTTCACCAACACCACCGATACCAAACTGGAACTCTACGTGCTGGACGTCGCCACCGCCACCGCCCGCCGCGTGAGCGACTTGGCCCTGAGTGCGGTGCTGGGAACGCCTTTCCGTTGGGTATCCGACAACCAGTCGTTCATCGTCCGCGCCATACCCGCCGCGCGCCGCGAAGCGCCCGCCATCAGCCGCGTCCCCGACGGGCCGACGGTACAGGAAAACCTCGGCCAGAAAGCCCAGGCTGCCACTTATCAGGATTTGCTCAAAAACCCCAACGACGAGAAGCGCTTCGAGTACTACACCACTTCCCAGGCCATGAAGGTTGGCCTGGATGGAACCGCCACGGTCATCGGCCCTGTGGGCATGGTCGCGACGGCTTCGCCCTCGCCCGATGGCAAATACGTTTTACTGGAAACCGTTCACCGCCCGTTCTCCTACCTGGTTCCCGTCTATCGCTTTCCCCAGCAGTCGGACGTGTATTCGATGGACGGGAAGTTGGTAAAAACGCTCAATGACAATCCCCTGCTGGAAAATATTCCCTGGGGCCGCGACGCCGCCCCCAAAGGGCAGCGCAGCCACGATTGGCGCAACGATGCGCCCGCGACGGTCTACTGGGTGGAAGCCCAGGACGATGGCGATCCCAAGAAAAAAGCCGACATCCGCGACATCGTGTACAGCCTCGACGCTCCCTTCAGCGGTACGCCCAAAGAACTTTACAAGGCCGCTTACCGCTTCGGCGGCGTGACTTGGGGCGACGCCCAAACCGCGCTGTTTTACGAACGCTGGAATGAAACGCGCAAAATCATCACTAAAATTGTCGATCCTGGCAGCCCAGCTAATCCCAAGCTGCTGTTCGACCGTTCTTCGGAAGACCGCTACGGTAATCCCGGCTCGCCCGAACTGACCAAAAACCAGTATGGTCAGGAAGTACTTCACTTTACGCCCGACCACAGTATCCATATGACCGGAACGGGCGCCTCGCCCGAAGGCGACCGGCCGTTTATCGATCTATTGAACCTCAAAAATAAAGAAACCAAGCGGTTGTGGCGGTCGGAAGCGCCGAATTTTGAGCGGCCCGTGGCTGTTCTGGACGCGGCCAAAGGACTATGGCTCACCAGCCGCGAGTCGCAGGAAGAGCCGCCCAACTACTACCTCCGCGACTTGAACCCTGCGCCCAAAAAAGGCAAGAAATCCGTCGCCGAGGCAATAACGCAAATCACGTTTTTCCCGCATCCTTATCCGCAGTTCAAGGACATCCAAAAGCAACAGCTCCGCTACAAACGTCCCGATGGGGTAGACCTGACCGCCACGTTGCTGCTACCGCCCGGCTATAAGAAATCCGATGGCCCGCTGCCGACTTTCCTGTGGGCCTATCCCGCCGAATTCAAGAGCGCCGACCTGGCCGGACAGGTCAGCGGTTCGCCTTATACCTTCAACCGCATCAGCTACTGGACGGGCGCAGCCTTCGCCGTGATGGGCTACGCCGTGCTGGAAAATGCTTCCATCCCGATCATCGGCGAAGGCAAAGTCGAGCCGAACGATACCTACGTGGACCAACTCGTGGCCAGCGCCAAAGCCGCCATCGACGAGGGCGTACGGCTGGGTGTGGTGGATGCCAGCAAGGTTGGCGTGGGTGGTCACTCCTACGGAGCGTTTATGACCGCCAACCTGCTTTCGCACAGTAATCTGTTCAAAGCGGGCATTGCCCGTTCGGGTGCCTACAACCGTACGCTAACGCCCTTCGGCTTCCAGAACGAGCAGCGCACTTACTGGGAGTCGCCGGAGGTGTACAACACCATGTCGCCCTTCATGAATGCCGACAAGATGAAGACGCCCCTGCTGCTCGTCCACGGCGAGGCCGACAACAACACGGGTACTTTCCCAATCCAGTCAGATCGCTATTTCAATGCGCTGAAGGCGATGGGAGCCACGGCCAAATTGGTGTTCCTGCCCTACGAAAGCCACGGCTACGCGGCGCAGGAGTCGATCCTGCACATGCTGTACGAGATGAACGGCTGGCTGGACAAGTACGTGAAGGGCGATGGGGCGGCGGCTTCTTCGGGTGCGGCAAAAATGGGAGGCGGGACGAGCAACAAATAGGGGAGAAGCAATCTGAAACCCGTACCTCACCACCCAATCTTCACAATCTCCAACTTACGAACTCCCCTCCCCAACCGCAATTCTGCCACTTCCCCGACCTTCTTACCCGTAACAGCCACCGCAATCGGAGCCACGAAGGCTACTTTTTGCTTTTGAATGTCGGCTTCGTCCACACCGACGATCTGGAATTTCTGGGTTTGGTTTGTCCCGACGACTTTCAGCGTCACGGTGGCTCCGAAGCGCACCGCATTGCGTTGAGCATCGTCCGGGGTGAGCACCACAGCGGAATTGAGGCGCTCCTGCAGCAAAACCATCTTGCCGTTCAAGACGGTGGTGGCGATGCGCTGCTCGGTTTCGTTTTCCAGGGCCAGATTATCCTTTTCAGCCTGTAAAGCCGCTTGCTCGGTCAGCAGTTCTGCCAAGCCATTGGGCGTTACGTAATTGGTAACCCCCGGCGGCAAGGCCGAGCGTGGCGGTATAACGGGAATCTCTTCCTGATCGCCCTCTTTCACAAATCCTCTGCTCATCGCCTCTTTTTTTCAATCCACTAAACCGCCTTCGTCACAATATCGAAGATGTCCATCTTATCCAGCAGATCGAAGAAAGTTTCATCCCGCTGCTCCTTCGTCTCGAACTTGATATGCAGTTTCTTGCCCGTGTCCAGCTCCATATAAATCACGGGCAGGCCGTCTTCGGTGTTTTCGGTAGCCTCGTCATCCTTCCATATTTTTCGGATGTAGGCCAGGTTATAGATTTCGGCTTCGCCGTCGATTCTCAGGTAGTTTGCCATTGTCTGGTTTAGTATTGTAAGTTGGAGAAGTTGATCCGCCATCGAAAAGGTGTGTTTGCTCAGAACGGAGGCAGCAAATTAGCCTTATGACATCACTTCCGCAACTAACTGCGCTACTCTTTTGGAACCAGCACTTTTCTTAAAGACCGTACAACGGGGGTGACAACAGCTAATTGGATGGGTACAGGGTAGCATAGACTGGCCTCCTGAATTTAGTTGATGGGTTCTGCGTACACCTCCCTTCCCCACTTTCTAAGATCCTTTTCTGAATAGTCGGAGGACTGCATCATGCGGTCGTACTCTTGGCTGATCTTGGCGACTGCGTCCGGGTCTTCCGTCCTGATCCTGGTTTCGTAATTGTCCTGAGTGCCGCTGACGGTGAAGTTTAACGAGCCGAGATAGGCTATCCGGTTATCGATCAAATAGATTTTGCTGTGAATGGATTGCCTGCCATCGGCAGGTATTCCGCCTGTCTGACCACTTTTACGACCGGAAATCACCTTGATGGGAAACAGGGTGGAGTAGCTATACTTGTAAATAACGGTGTCTCGTACTGCGTTCCGATAATGACCATAAATCAGGAAGGCGGATAGTACCGGCACTATCCCCAGATACACGCTGGGGTCTTGGAACCTGTAAACAGCAAAGAAGAAGAGCAGCAGAACCACTATTGCAACTATCAACAGGATAATGGTGATTTTGCTCATCCTTTCCCGCTTTTCCACCGCTTTCTGATCCGTTTCGGGGTGTTGAATAATAAGTTTTTTGATATTCCTCCTGTCCTTGAAATCCTCGATGGTGTCCTCGGTGATCAGCTCGACTTCCACGAACCGATTTTTCAAGTCGATCAATTGGCTCACCAGTGAAGCCGACAGATAAGGGGAAATTATCTTGACCGAGCTTTTGGCTGACTCGATGTCCGCCAATAACTTCTTACCCGCCCCCGTACCGATATATATGTCGCAGTTGACTCCGTTGACAAACATTGGGCTAAGCTTTTGCGAGCAGTCTATTGAATTTTAGGAAATGGTTTGAAACTTATCTGCTCCAAACCATCCCACGTCCAAAGTTACCTAATGTGCTTTTACTCTGCCAAAATTTTTCCGATGCAACCTTTCTGCCGGAAAAGATTCGACATGATGGCCTGTAGAAAAACCGGGCGTACACGGACTACCTTTTATTTGAGGTAAGAAGTTTTTCTTCGGAAGACCCGACACAACGGCAAGCGGAACACTCCGCCGGATTGGGGGAGCGTGCGATTAGTCGAAAATCCAGGGCAGTTGGCCGCAATGCATTTTTTAGGAGGACGCATGCTACTGTTTTGTAGCAGAAAGAATTCAGCAGCCAAATCTACAACCCTTTGATCCTAAACAAATGAAGACTAACCGCATCGCCTCCGAATTTTCTTTTGGAGCGTGTCCCAGGTATGAGGTGATAGCATCGCGCGGCAAACCGTGACGAGTTGTCAGAACAACTTGCTAATTCCAAAGAATTTTCACCAGCGGCTCGTAAGCTGCGAACTGCTGATCATGGGTGATAATCGTGAAATCCTCAGCAATGGCTTGGGCAATTATCATCCGGTCGAAGGGCCGGGCCGCCGTTGCGGTCTCTGTGATGGTAGGGAAGTGCTTCCAGAGCGATATAGTCTTTGAAATCAAAATCCAAAACGCTGAAGGCATTCAATACACTCTCCTCCTGGTACTGCGATACAGGCGTTGAGAATTCCAGTTTTCCTATGGATATTTTTATAGTAATCTCCTAAAAAGAGGCATGGCTGACGTAAACGGAATTGGACAAATCTTTTATTTCAGCCAGCACCGAAGGTTTCAACCTATGGCTTTCCTTACCATGCCAGATCATTATGTGCGTGTCAATGAGATACTTCATCCTCTTCTTCGCCATAAAATCCGGGTGGAATAAAATCATCAAAATCCTCTGAGACATAGACGATAATGTCTTTCGCCCAGTCTGGCTCACGCGATTTGAGGGTTTTAAGCGGCAACGCCTCCTCCAACATCTTTTTCACCGCAGCTACCAGTTTTTCATCTTGCAGTTCGGAAATCATATCGATCACCTCCCGCTTCGTTTCTTCAATGTTCATAGCTTCTGCGTTTATTTTTACGAATATACTCTTTTTCTAAAAATATCCCGCCGCTGCGGCCTCACAGTACGATTCACAAATACCTCCCCCACAAAAAAGCCGACTCCCAAAAGAGTCGGCTTTCCTAGTAAAATATCAAACCAGATTTTATGCCAGTTCCTTCTTCTTCCGCGAAGCGGCTTTCTCGCGCGACTCGGCCAAAGCGTCGAACTCGTCCTGTGAACCAACCAGCAGGTCGGTGTAGCGGCGCATTCCGGTGCCGGCGGGGATAAGGTGACCAACGATCCCGTTGAAATTGATCTGTAAATACCAGGCTGCCGTTCTTATTCCAAATGCTTAAGGCTGGTCGGTTCCATTCCTCAGAATCGGATCGACTACCCTTAATCCTTCGATCCAGTTGAAATCCTGAACGTTATGAGAGTACAACTCATAATCATTTAGCAGAGCGGTAGCTGCTATGATTGCGTCCGCAACAGACATCTTCCTGGTTTTTCTCAGATCGATTGCTTTATCAATTGTGACGGAGTCAATTTCAAGTACTGCGGTCAAAGCGAAGAGACTGTCGAAATATCGCTCGTCTCTGGGAGTGATTTTGTGGTAGCCAAGTGTCTCTAAACGGGATATTTCGGATACGGTAGCCTCGGCGCGAAGGAGCATTGGTCTTAAATAGGCGAATTTTGATTGTGAAGAATAGATAATCAAATTACTGTCAACCACGTACATAGCTCTCCTTAATTACTCACGAAATGGCAAAATTCGATCCTGACGACTCCTTTCAAACTCAGCTAAGTAAGCGTCGAAATCCTCCTTGTCCTCTCCACCTGCTTCGATGATAGCCCGATGTTCGGCTTCGGTCTGTGGTGAGTTCGGCCTGAGGGGCCTTGCCTGTACGCCCAACCGGGCCAGCATCGGGACGAGCCAATCCGCATCCTGTTCGTGGGGGAGCGTAAGAATCAATTGCGTCATAACTATTGGGCTTTTTCCAAAAGTACAAAAAATAGAAAGACTCGCCGCCAATACTGATTTGAAATCGGAGTCGCATTCCCTCGCGTTTGCAACGGCAGCAGCCGACCTTTTGCCAAATCACGGAATACCCGCCCAAAAAAAAAGCCGACTCCCAAAAGAGTCGGCTTTTCTAATATAAAATTCAAACCAGATTTTACACCAGTTCTTTCTTCTTCCGCGAAGCGGCTTTCTCGCGCGACTCGGCCAAGGCGTCGAACTCGTCCTGTGAGCCAACCAGCAGGTCGACGTACTTGCGCATGCCGGTACCGGCGGGGATGAGGTGACCAACGATCACGTTTTCCTTCAAGCCCTGTAGTCCGTCGCGCTTGCCGCGGACGGCGGCTTCGCTCAGTACTTTAGTGGTTTCCTGGAAGGAAGCCGCCGATACGAAGCTCTCGGTGCCGAGTGACGCCTGTGTGATACCCATGAGTGTGGGCCTACCCACGGCGGGCTGGGCATCGCGGGCTGTGGCCAGCTTCATGTCGCGGCGCTTGAGGCTTGAGTTCTCGTCGCGCAGACGGCGCACCGTCACGATCATGCCGGGCTTCAGGTTCTCGGAATCACCGGGTTCATCCACGACCTTCATATTCAGGATCTTATTGTTTTCCTCGCGGAATACCCAGCGATCGACGGGCTGCATTTCGAGGAAGTTCGTGTCGCCCGCGTCAAGTATCTCTACCTTCTGCATCATTTGGCGCACGATACACTCGATGTGCTTGTCGTTGATCTTCACCCCTTGCAGGCGATACACTTCCTGGATCTCGTTCACGAGGTACTCCTGCACGGCGGTCGGGCCCTTGATCGACAGGATGTCGGCGGGCGTGATGGCACCGTCGGAGAGCGGATCACCCGCTTTCACGAAGTCGCCGTCCTGCACCAGGATATGCTTCGAGAGCGTCACCATGTACTTCCGCTGAATGCCATCCTTGGAGTCGATCATGATCTCGCGGTTGCCGCGCTTCACACCGCCGTAGCTCACCACGCCGTCGATTTCACTGACGGTGGCGGGGTTCGACGGGTTACGAGCCTCAAAAAGCTCCGTTACGCGGGGCAGACCACCCGTAATGTCGCGGGTCTTGCCAACCACGCGCGGAATCTTGGCTAACGGCTGTCCGGCTTTCACCTTCACGCCGTCCTTCACCACCAGGCGTGCGCCTACGGGCAGGTTATACGATTTCTCCGTCTGGTCTTTCAGGAGCGTACTCTTGCCCTTGGCCACGATGGCGGGGTTCTTGGTCTTGTCGCGGGTGTCGATGATGACCGCCTCCTGGAAGCCCGTCTGCTCGTCAAATTCCTCGCGGTAGGTGATGCCTTCCTCAATGGCGTCGAACGTGACCGCCCCGTCGAATTCTGACAGAATTACGGCGTTGTAGGGATCCCAAGTACAAATTTCCTGTCCTTTCTCTACCTTGTCGCCATCTTTCACACTCAAATGCGCACCGTAAGGGACGTTGTTAGCAATGAGCAGTTGCTTGGTTTCGGGGTGCAGGATGCGCACTTCGCCCGAGCGGCCCATAACTACCGTAATGGCGTCGCCCTCGCTGTTGGTGGACTGCACCAAACGCAGGTCTTCGAAGTGAATGATACCCTCGAACTTCGCCTTGATGTTGGCATCGACGGCGATGTTGGAAGCCGTACCACCCACGTGGAAGGTACGCAGCGTCAATTGGGTACCCGGTTCACCGATAGACTGCGAGGCGATAACACCCACAGACTCACCGATGTCCACCATGCGACCCGAAGCCATACTGCGGCCGTAACACTTGGCGCAAACGCCGTTACGGGTTTCGCAAGTCAGTACCGAACGTATTTCGACATTCTCGATGCTGGTGTCGTCGATGTACAGCGCGATCTCCTCCGTGATTTCCTGACCAGCCTCGAGAATCATCTCGCCGGAAATCGGATCCAATACATCGTGAACACTCACGCGGCCCAGAATCCGCTCAGATAGCGGCTCGACGATGTCCTCGTTATCTTTTAAGGCAGAAGTCTGAATACCCCGCAGCGTTTCGCAATCGTCCTCAGTGACGACCACATCTTGCGCTACGTCGTGCAGACGGCGGGTCAAGTAACCCGCATCCGCCGTTTTAAGGGCGGTATCGGCCAGTCCTTTCCGTGCGCCGTGCGTGGAGATGAAGTACTCGAGTACGTCCAGTCCTTCCTTAAAGTTAGAAAGAATCGGGTTCTCGATGATCTCACCGGCACCGCCCGCCAGGTTTTTCTGCGGCTTGGCCATCAGACCCCGCATTCCGCCCAACTGGCGAATCTGCTCGCGGGAACCACGGGCCCCCGAGTGCATCATCATATAGATGGAGTTGAACCCACCCTGATCGGCTTCGAGTTGCTTCATCAGCGTCTCGGTGATGCGCGAGTTGACGCGCGTCCAGATATCAATGACCTGGTTGTAGCGCTCGTTCTCGGTAATCAGACCCATCAGGTAGTTGCTCCACACGCCTTCAACGTCTTTCTTGGCATCTTCGATGAGTTTTTCCTTCTCGACGGGTACCATCACGTCACTTAGACCGATAGACAAGCCACCTTTGAACGCCATTTGGAAACCGAGTTCCTTGATGTCGTCCAGGAATTGGGCCGTACGGGCCACGCCCGCCAGCTTGAATACCTGGCCAATGATCTGCTGCAACTTCTTTTTAGTCAGCAGTTCATTGATATAACCCACTTCTTCGGGCACGCTCTGGTTGAATAGAATGCGTCCGGCGACCGTGTCGATAAGTTTAGTTTCAAACGATCCGTCGTCATTCCGCATATTTACCCGGCACTTGATGTTGGCATGCTTGGAAACCCGGCCTTCGTTGATGGCAATAATAACTTCACCAGGACCAGAGAACGTCATGCCCTCGCCGATAATCGGGTATTCATCAATGTGCTTGCGGCCTTTGGTCACGTAGTAAAGACCCAGTACCATGTCCTGCGAAGGTACCGTAATGGGTGCACCGTTGGCGGGGTTCAGGATGTTGTGCGAAGAAAGCATCAGCATGGATGCTTCCAGCACGGCCTCCTGGCCCAGCGGCACGTGAACGGCCATCTGGTCACCGTCGAAGTCAGCGTTGAACGCCGTACAAACGAGCGGGTGCAATTGAATGGCTTTGCCCTCAATGAGCTTGGGCTGGAACGCCTGAATACCGAGACGGTGTAGGGTAGGGGCGCGGTTGAGCAGCACGGGGTGGCCTTTCAACACGTTTTCCAGAATATCCCAGATGACCGGATCCTTGCGATCCACGATTTTCTTGGCCGATTTCACAGTCTTGACAATGCCGCGCTCGATCAACTTGCGGATAATGAACGGCTTAAATAATTCCGCCGCCATGTCCTTGGGCAGACCGCACTCGTGCAGTTTCAGCTCAGGACCCACCACGATCACGGAACGACCGGAGTAGTCCACGCGCTTACCGAGCAGGTTCTGGCGGAAACGACCCTGCTTGCCTTTCAGCATATCTGAAAGGGATTTCAGGGCGCGGTTGCCTTCCGAACGCACGGCGTTCACTTTCCGGCTGTTGTCGAAGAGCGAATCCACGGCTTCCTGCAACATGCGCTTCTCGTTACGCAGAATCACCTCGGGAGCCTTGATCTCGATCAGACGCTTCAGGCGGTTGTTCCGAATGATGACACGACGGTACAAATCGTTCAGGTCGGAAGTCGCGAATCGACCACCGTCCAGGGGTACCAGCGGGCGCAGTTCGGGCGGAATGACGGGTACCATCTTGATGACCATCCACTCGGGACGGTTCTCAATGCGGGTATTGGCGTCACGGAATGCCTCGACCACTTTCAAGCGCTTCAAAGCCTCCTGCTTGCGCTGCTGCGACGTATCGGTCGCAGCCTGGTGGCGCAGTTCGTAGGAGAGTTCGTCCAATTTGGTGCGGGCGAGCAGCATTTCCAGCGCATCGGCCCCCATCTTTGCAATAAATTTCTCAGGATCGGTGTCGGGCAGCATCTGATTCTCGCGGGGGAGTTTGTCGATGATGTCCAGGTACTCGTCCTCCGTCAGGAAGTCCATGTAGCTGATGCCGTCCTCGGCCTTGACGCCTGCTTGTACCACGGCGTAGCGCTCATAGTAGATGATCTGATCCAGTTTCTTGGTGGACAGGCCCAGCAGATAGCCGATTTTGTTCGGCAGGCTGCGGAAGTACCAGATATGCGCCACGGGAACCACCAGTTCGATGTGGCCCATGCGCTCCCGGCGGACTTTCTTCTCGGTCACCTCCACGCCGCAGCGGTCGCAGATGATGCCCTTGTAGCGAATCCGCTTGTATTTGCCGCAGTGGCATTCCCAGTCCTTGACGGGGCCGAAGATGCGCTCACAGAAAAGGCCACCCATTTCCGGCTTGTAGGTCCGGTAGTTGATGGTTTCAGGCTGCGTCACCTCGCCGTAAGAACTTTCCAAGATCGACTCCGGCGAGGCCAGGCTAATCGTGATGTTCAGGAAGTCACTGTTGATTTTCTTATTTTTCTTAAAAGACATGTTTCTAACTTGGGTTAATGTGAAACCAATTTTGAATGAGAGATTGAGAGAATAATTAGGCGTAAGCAACATTCTCTCATTCACTCATTCTCAATTATTAATCAAGTGTTATCTCCAACGCCAACCCACGCAATTCGTGAACCAGTACGTTGAATGACTCTGGTATGTTCGGCTTGGGCAGGTTTTCGCCTTTTACGATGGCCTCGTAAGCCTTGGCGCGACCTACCACGTCGTCGGATTTTACGGTCAGGATTTCTTGCAAGATGTGCGAGGCACCGAAGGCTTCGAGCGCCCACACCTCCATCTCGCCGAAACGCTGACCACCAAACTGCGCCTTACCACCGAGCGGCTGCTGCGTGATGAGCGAGTACGGGCCAATCGACCGGGCGTGCATCTTGTCGTCTACCAGGTGACCGAGCTTCATCATGTAGATGAGTCCCACCGTCACGGCCTGGTCGAAGCGTTCGCCCGTCAGACCATTGTAGAGGTGGGTGCGGCCCCATTCGGGTAATCCGGCCTCAGCTAGTTCGGCGGCTACCTCGTCCTCCGTCGCGCCGTCGAAAATTGGCGTGGCGTAGCGGCGGCCCATTTTCAGACCAGCCCAGGCGAGGATGGTTTCGTAAATCTGCCCGATGTTCATCCGGGAAGGCACACCCAGTGGATTCAGTACGATGTCCACGGGCGTTCCGTCTTCGAGGAACGGCATATCTTCGTCACGGACGATCCGGGCAACGACGCCCTTGTTTCCGTGACGACCCGCCATCTTGTCCCCTACTTTCAGCTTGCGCTTCTTGGCGATATACACCTTGGCCAGTTTCACGATGCCTGCGGGTAGTTCGTCGCCTACTTCGAGCGCAAAACGCTCACGCTTAAACTCACCCATGAGTTCACTGCGCTTGGCAAGGTAATTGCGCACCAAGCGGAACACACGGCGGTTGACGTCCTCGTCCTTCGTCCAGTTATCGGTCAGGATGTCGCCGATCAGGTTCACCTCTTCGGGTACCGAATACTGACTTTCGTCGCGGTACGGGTTATTGGCCGGGAAAAGGTTCTCCGTAATGTTCTTACGGCTGAACTTCGCGCTCTTGCCAATCATCACGTCGCCAAACTTGTGCTTGACGCCCTGACTGGTTTGGCCTTCCACTTCGCTCACCATCTTGTCGATCATGCGATCGCGCAGGGCGTTGAGGTCGCGGCTGTAGCGCTTCATCAGACCTTTTAGCTGATCTTTATTCTCAGCACGTTCCTCTTTCGTAGGACGCGAGAAAAGCTTGGTGTCGATCACGACGCCCTTCATCGAAGGCGGTGCCTTCTTGGAAGCGTCTTTGACGTCACCCGCCTTGTCGCCGAAAATGGCGCGCAGCAGTTTCTCTTCCGGCGTGGGGTCAGATTCGCCCTTGGGCGTGATTTTACCGATCAAAATATCGCCCTCGCGGACTTCGGTACCCATGCGGATGATGCCCTCCTCGTCAAGATTGCGGACAGCGTCCTCGCTCACATTCGGGATTTCGGCGGTGAGTTCTTCTTCGCCGCGCTTGGTGTCGCGCACTTCCAGCTCGAATTCCTCGATGTGGATGGAGGTGAAAATATCCTCGCGCACCACCTTCTCCGAAATCACGATAGCATCCTCGAAGTTGTATCCCTGCCAGGGCATGAAGGCCACCATCATGTTGCGGCCCAAGGCGAGTTCCCCGCCTTCGGTGCCATAACCCTGACACAGCGCCTCGCCCTTCTTGACCTTCTGGCCTTTCAAGACCATCGGTTGTAGGTTCAGGCAGGTATCCTGGTTGGTGCGGCGGAATTTTACGAGGCTGTAGCTCACCGTATCGTCGTCGAAACTTACGTCGCGATCCTCCTCGGTGCGCTCGTAGCGAACGATGATCTTAGTGGCGTCCACGTAGTCGATGACGCCATCGCCTTCGGCCACGACCAACGCGCGCGAATCCATCGCCACGCGCTCTTCGAGTCCGGTACCTACGATGGGGGCCTGCGGACGCAGTAGCGGCACGGCCTGGCGCTGCATGTTAGAGCCCATCAGGGCACGGTTGGCGTCATCGTGTTCCAGAAAGGGAATTAGCGAGGCGGCCACCGATACGATTTGGTTGGCGGCAATGTCCATAAACGACGCCTGCGCGGGATCTACCATCGGGAAGTCTCCTTCAAAGCGCGTCTTGATTTTCTCTACCGTAAAGTTTCCTTTCTTATCCACCTGGCTGTTGGCCTGGGCGATGTACTTGGAATCCTCTTCTTCGGCGGTCATGTAGGTAATGTCCTTCGTCAACTTGCCGTTGGCGTCAATCTTGCGGTAAGGCGTTTCGATGAAACCCATGCCGTTGACTTTGGCAAACACGCAAAGCGACGAAATCAGACCAATGTTCGGGCCTTCCGGCGTCTCGATCGTACACAAGCGACCGTAGTGCGTGTAGTGAACGTCACGAACCTCGAAGCCCGCCCGTTCCCGCGACAGTCCGCCGGGGCCCAACGCCGACATGCGGCGCTTGTGGGTGATTTCGGCCAACGGATTGGTCTGATCCATGAACTGCGATAGCTGGTTGGTACCAAAGAACGAGTTGATGACCGAAGACAGCGTCCGGGCGTTAATCAGGTCAACGGGTTTGAAATCCTCGTTGTCGCGCACGTTCATGCGCTCTTTGATCGTCCGCGCCATCCGGGCCAGGCCCACGCCAAACTGGGAGTACAACTGCTCACCCACCGTCCGCACGCGGCGGTTGGAAAGGTGGTCGATGTCGTCCACGACGGCTTTGGCGTTGATGAGGCCAATGAGGTACTTCACGATGGAGACGATGTCCTCCGTGGTCAGCACGCGCTGATCCAGGCTCGTATCGGAACCTAGTTTTTTATTGATCCGGTAGCGGCCTACTTCGCCCAGGTCATAACGCTTGTCGCTAAAGAACAAGCTTTGAATCACGTCGCGGGCGGTTTGCTCGTCGGGTGCTTCGGCGTTCCGTAGCTGACGGTAGATTTGCTCTACGGCCTCCTTGTCGGAGTTGGAGCTATCTTTCTGCAGCGTATTATATATGATGTTGTAGTCGGCCACGTTCATGTCCTCCTTGTGCAGGATAATGGACTTCTGGCCGGATGAGAGTACCGTTTCGATGTCGTCGGTCGTCAACTCGGAGTCACGCTCCATCAAAACCTCGTTCCGTTGAATAGAAACCACCTCGCCGGTGTCTTCATCCACGAAGTCCTCCGTCCAGGTGCGCAGCACCCGTGCCGCCAGGCGACGGCCCACGGCCTTGTTGAGGTTGGTCTTGTTGGCGTTGATTTCCTCGGAAAGATTGAAGAGGTCAAGAATGTCTTTGTCCGATCCGAATCCGATAGCCCGCAAGAGCGTCGTCACCGGGAATTTCTTCTTCCGGTCGATGTAGGCATACATCACGTTGTTGACATCCGTCGAGAACTCGATCCAGGAACCCTTGAAAGGAATAATCCGGGCCGAGTACAGCTTAGAGCCGTTGGTGTGCTTGCTCATGGAGAAAAACACGCCGGGCGAGCGGTGCAGTTGCGACACGATAACGCGCTCGGCCCCGTTGATGACGAACGAGCCGCGCTCGGTCATGTAAGGAATATTGCCCAGGAACACTTCCTGCTCGATGGTCTCGAACTCTTCGTGGTCGGGGTCGTTGCAAATCAGGCGGAGTTTCGCTTTGAGCGGCACCGCGTAAGTCAGGCCGCGGTCAATCGACTCGTCCACCGAGTACTTGGGAGGTTCGAGGAGATAGTCGATGAACTGCAGCACGAAGTTGTCGCGCGAGTCGGAAATGGGGAAGTTTTCGTCGAAAACCTTATAAAGGCCCTCCGCCGAACGGTCTTCCACCGACGTGTCAAGACTAAAAAAATCTCGGAATGATTGTACCTGAATTCCCAGTAAGTCGGGATAGTTGATGATCGGAGTGATCCGGGCAAAGTTTTTTCTGGAAGCTGTTTTGGTAGCCAAGGCTGGTTGTTTTTTGGGTTAATAGAACAAAAAGTGCCGAAACTCTTGCTGAAACTAAACGGCCGCAAAAGCGTCGGTAAGTTTGGAACCACAAAATATTGCCTCGTAGATATTATCGGTAACGGGCCCCTCTTCTTACTTTCTACGAGCAAAAGAAGTGTTTCGGACCGGCTGTCCCGATTGGAAACAGTTTAAGCTGGAATCAACTCAAACTGCTTTTTGAAGAAAAACAAGAATGCGGCGAAGATGTGTTTGCCGATCTATTTTTCGGAAGATTGCAGTTTTAATGCGTAAAACGGGGGATTGGTGGGTTTGCACCCAGTAAGCCAAACACCGCTCGACGGGAAAAAGTTTGGTACTTTATCAATAAACAGGAAAAGACCTGACGCATGTCAGGCCCGTTCCTGTGGTAATATAGTGGCTAAGCCAGTGAATTACTTCACCTCTACTTCGGCACCGGCTTCTTCGAGTTGCTTTTTAAGCGCTTCGGCCTCGTCTTTGGCGACACCTTCCTTTACAGCCTTAGGCGCACCGTCCACCAATTCTTTGGCTTCTTTCAGGCCCAGACCCGTCAGGTCTTTCACCAATTTCACAACCGCCAGCTTGCTGCCACCGGGTGCTTTGAGGATTACGTCGAACGTCGACTGCTCGGCTGCTTCGCCTGCGTCTTCGCCGCCACCACCAGGACCGGCCATCATGACCGCACCAGCCGCAGCGGGCTCAATGCCATACTCGTCTTTCAGAATCGTAGCGAGTTCGTTCACTTCTTTAACCGTAAGGCCAACAAGCTGCTCTGCGAAGGCTTTCAAATCTGCCATTTTATTTTTATTTGATTAAGTGATTACAAAATGATTGTTAAAAATGCGGCGGGAATTCGATTCCGGCGGCTCGCCAAGTCCGCGCGGACCATCAATAGGTTGTTATGCTGCTTCTTGCTCTTCCTTTTCGGATAAAGTTTTGAGAATGCCAGACAACTTTTGGCCGCCACTTTGCAGGGCACCCAGTACGGTTTTGGCGGGCGATTGCAACAGGGCAATCACTTCCCCCAACATTTCCTGCTTGGATTTCAGCGAGATCAGACGCTCGATTTGATCGGCCCCGATAAAGAGGGACGCATCGACGGACGCTCCCTTGAATTGGAGTTTGTCCTTACCTGATTTCTTGCGCCAATCCTTGATAAGTTGCGCAGGCACCTTACCCGATTCGGGATGGAACATCACACCCGAAAAGCCCTTCAACACGCTCTCGTTGAACGGGGCATAATCGACTTCCTGATCTTCTAGTGCTTTCCTGATCAGCGTGTTCTTGATGACCCGGTACTCCACCCCGCGCTCGAAGCACAGGCGGCGGAGGTTGCTCGTTTCTGCCGAGTTCATGCCGGAAGCACTCACAATGTAGAAATAAGGGGTCGTCTCGAACTTCTGTTTCAGTTCTTCAACTAGTTCTGTTTTTTGTTCTCTCGTCATAATTGTATTCCTGAGATCGTGCTTTTGTCAATTGAAACGCTCGGACTCATCGTGCTTGACAAGTAAACGCTCTTTACGTAGGTGCCCTTGGCTGATGAAGGCCGCATGCGAACCAGCGTACTCATCATTTCCTGGGCGTTCTGGGCCAGTTGTTCGGCGCCGAAAGACACCTTCCCGATGCTGGCGTGAATGATGCCGGTCTTGTCGACCCTGAAGTCGATTTTGCCCGCTTTCACTTCCTGCACCGCTTTGCCCACATCCATCGTTACGGTACCCGACTTGGGGTTGGGCATCAGTCCGCGAGGACCCAACACTTTACCCAAGCGACCTACCTTGGCCATGACATTTGGCATCGTGATGATGACATCGATGTCGGTCCAGCCACCTTCGATTTTCGTGATGTACTCGTCGAGTCCCACAAAGTCGGCACCCGCCTCCTTGGCTTCCTCCTCCTTCTCGGGCGTACACAGTACCAGCACACGAACTTCCTTACCCGTGCCGTGTGGCAGGGTTACGACGCCGCGCACCATCTGATCGGCCTTGCGGGGATCCACACCCAAACGGACATCGATATCCACGGAGGCGTCGAACTTTACGTTGGTGATTTCTTTCAAAACCTCCGCGGCCGTCATGAACGAATACGCCATTTCCGGGTCGATTTTCGACTGAGCTTCCTTTTGTTTTTTTGTTAATTTTCCCATGTTGCTGTTTGCTTAGGCGTCGGAACGACGCTTATTTTTTTTCCGTTGCCCACGGGGCTTTACCTTTGATCGTCACGCCCATGCTACGCGCCGTACCCGCAATCTGCTTCATTCCCGACTCCACCGTGAAGCAATTCAGGTCGGGCATCTTGGTTTCAGCGATCTGACGAACCTGTTCCCAAGTGACCGATCCCACCTTTACGCGGTTGGGCTGGTCGGAAGCCTTTTTCAATTTGGCGGCTTCCATGAGTAAAACTGCGGCGGGGGGCGTCTTGATGATAAAGTCGAACGACTTGTCCTTGTAGAACGTAATGACTACCGGCAACACCATACCCATTTTATCCTGGGTACGGCCGTTGAACTGCTTGCAAAACTCCATGATGTTCAACCCCTTGGAACCCAACGCGGGGCCAATGGGAGGCGCAGGATTGGCCTGGCCACCCTTCACCTGAAGCTTTACGTATCCGCCTATTTCTTTTGCCATTGCTTTTTTTTAGTTCAGGGTTCAGCGTTCAGCGTTCAGCGTTCAAATTCTATACAACAGAAACTTTGAACTTTGAACATTTGAACTTTGAACTCATTTAATGATGGTCACCCAACACACTTCACGTTATCGGCAGAGGAAGCAGTCCTGCCCGCAAGATGTATCAGCTTTCCTTTTCCACTTGTGCGTAACTGAGTTCCACGGGAGTACTCCGCCCGAATATTTTTACTACTACATTTAATTTCTTTTTTTCGTCGAAAACCTCCTCGACGGCACCAATGAAGCCACTGAACGGCCCATCGACTACTTTCACATTTTCGCCTTGCAGGAACGACATCGACGGAGCTTCTTCCTCCTCCGCGCCCTCTTCGTAGCGGCCTAATATGCGTTTGATCTCGGATTCACGGAGCGGTACGGGCACTTTGGCGTTCTTGCCATCCGCACTGCCCAGGAAGCCGATCACGCCGGGCATGCTGGTAATGATGTGTTGCACTTCACCCTTCGAAAGATCGGCTGAAATGATGATGTAGCCGGGAAAGAAGTTCTTCTCGCGAACCCTTTTCTTACCGTTACGCATTTCGTAGATCTTCTCCGTCGGTATCAGTATCTCCGGTACGTATTCAGTCAGGTTCTGTCGGGAGAGTTCGTTCTCAATATACGTCTTGATTTTCTTCTCTTGTCCCGAGATTGCCCGTAATACGAACCAATTCACGTTACTCATACCATTATTGGATTAGGAAAGCTGCCCATAAAGGACGTCTTAGAAAGTCTCATAAAATAGATTGAGCGCGTTGTCGAACACAAAATCCATGGCTCCCACCACAAAGGCGAAAATGAGCGACCCCACCAGCACGAGCGTCGTGTTGGACTGCAATTCGTTGAAGGGAGGCCAGGTCACGTGCTGGGTAATTTCGACCCAGGAGGCTTTAAGGAATGCGGTGAATTTGTCCATTTTTGTCGTTTGAAAACGCGTAGCACGGGTGGAGAGATTCGAACTCCCATCAACGGTTTTGGAGACCGCTATTCTACCCTTGAACTACACCCGTTTGTAATCCCAATTCCCAATTTTGGGGGGTTTGGGGCTGCAAAGATAGCCTTTTTTTATAAAAAACAAGTGCATTCCGCTAGAAATGCACTTGTTTCCAATTGTTTGTCTCGGATTAGTCGAGAATCTCGGTCACCTGACCGGCCCCTACCGTACGGCCACCCTCACGGATAGCGAAACGAAGGCCTTTTTCCATGGCAATCTTGTTGATCAAAGTCACTTCGATTGTAATGTTGTCGCCAGGCATTACCATTTCTACCCCAGCGGGCAGGGTGATCTCGCCCGTTACGTCCGTGGTGCGGAAGTAGAATTGGGGACGGTACTTGTTGAAGAATGGCGTGTGACGGCCACCTTCTTCTTTCGACAGCACGTAAACCTCAGCCTTGAAGTGAGCGTGTGGCTTCACTGAACCGGGCTTACAGATTACCATACCGCGGCGGATGTCCTCCTTGTCGATACCGCGCAGCAGCAGACCGACGTTGTCGCCTGCTTCGCCACGGTCCAGGATTTTGCGGAACATCTCCACACCCGTTACGGTAGATTTCAGGTTTTCGGCACCCATACCCAGGATGTCGACTGCTTCACCGGAGTTAACGACACCACGCTCGATCCGGCCAGTAGCTACTGTGCCACGACCTGTGATGGAGAATACGTCCTCGACGGGCATCAGGAACGGCAGTTCCGTCATGCGGGGAGGGATAGGGATGTAGCTGTCGACAGCGTCCATCAAATCTTCCACCGTCTTCACCCACTTCTCTTCGCCGTTCAAAGCACCGAGGGCTGAGCCTTGGATGACGGGGATGTTGTCGCCGTCGTAATCGTAGAAGCTCAAAAGCTCACGAATTTCCATTTCGACGAGTTCCAGCAGTTCGGGATCGTCCACCATGTCCACCTTGTTCATGAACACGACCAACTGGGGTACGCCTACCTGGCGGGCCAGCAGAATGTGCTCACGGGTTTGGGGCATTGGGCCGTCCGTAGAGGCTACCACGATAATGGCACCGTCCATCTGGGCCGCACCCGTTACCATGTTCTTCACGTAGTCGGCGTGGCCGGGGCAGTCAACGTGCGCGTAGTGGCGGTTGGCTGTCTGGTATTCTACGTGTGAAGTGTTAATGGTGATACCGCGCTCCTTTTCTTCGGGCGCGTTGTCGATCGATGAGAAGTCACGAATCGAGGATAGACCCTTACCCGCCAGTACGGTGGTGATGGCCGCGGTCAACGTAGTTTTGCCGTGGTCAACGTGTCCGATAGTACCGATGTTTACGTGCGGTTTCGAGCGGTCAAACTTATCTTTTGCCATGTTTTCTTAGGTTATACTTAAATTTAAGAGATATTACTTTTTTTAACGGGTGAGTGTGGATTGTAGTGAAATCGTGTGAGCCGTTGGGGCGGTCCGTCGATACGGGATTTGAATCGCAGCGGCGAACCGCAGTAACGACTGCCCGGCCCGACACTCTTCCTTACCGAGGAGGCTCGTTCCATGAGCCGTTGGGGGGATTTGAACCCCCGACCTCTTCCTTACCAAGGAAGTGCTCTACCCCTGAGCTACAACGGCGTCTTGCCTTGTGTTTCTATTCTTTCTTATATCGTCTGTTCGCCATTAGGGGAATTTGAATCGAACGTCGAACCGCCCCGACCTTTTCCTTACCCAGAAAGCATTTTATTCCTGGTTTACAACGGCGTGAATGGCAAACAACGAAGCGATCATCGGAATGATTCCAACAGGACTGTTTCCGGTGATCGCTTCGTTGGGCTTGTTTGATGAGCGGGAGACGAGGTTCGAACTCGCGACCTATAGCTTGGAAGGCTATCGCTCTACCAGCTGAGCTACTCCCGCAAACATTTGGTGGGGGCGGATGGATTCGAACCACCGTAGGCGTACGCCAGCAGATTTACAGTCTGCCCCATTTGGCCACTCTGGTACACCCCCTCGAACTATTTTAAAGCTTACTTGCCCCTCCACGATTCACTTTGGAGTCGCAAAATTAGAGCCTTTTCAGCGATTGCCAAAATTCTTGATAAAAATTTTACAATAAAAAATTAACGGCAGCCCCGAATCGCCTCGTAGCTGCCGTTAAATGGAGTTATTGGGGCCTAAAAACGGATTCCGAAATTTATCATCCTCACTGCCGGGCCCCGGTTGTCCTGGAATAGGTTGTTCATGTCGTAGTGGACGAAAAAATCGGGGAAGTTTTTGATACCCAACTCGAAGGCAGCACCGTAGCGGAAGTCGTTAAGATAGTAATCACTTCTTTCCTTGTCTTTTTTACCATTTTGGTATTTTATTTTAGAAGAGCCCCCCAATCGATACCCAACGTAGCCCCCTGCACTGATGTATGAAACGAATGAGCCAGGGAAACTCACTGTCGGCATGAGCGAAAAGTTCACGTAAGGCACCGTCATTTTGGTTTTGCGGACATCCACTTCGCGACCTTCATTGTTCAATACCAATGGAAATTCGATGGCATCAGTCGCTTTTATTATCGTGTTGTTGCCCTCAAACATCAAGTTGTTCCAAGCGAAGTCCAGGCCAAAATCCAGGTGAAGTCCGGCGTTTTTGCCCCGCGCCAAGGTCGCACTTTTCACGAAGCCAAGGCTAATGTAACGTGAGCCGAATGGACGCAAATCATAATTTTCGGTATTGAAGGTACCCGGCTCGTTTTGAGCGTAGGCGTTCAATCCCAAGGAGGCGTTGAAGCCCCGGCGCGGGCTGGAATACTTGCGTACGCGGCGGATGCGCATGACACCGTCGCCATCATTCTCGTAGTCGTCCTCGTAGTCCCGATCGCGGCGGCTTTCTCCGTCGCGGGCGGTCGTATCGATGCCCCCATTGCGGCGGTTGCGATCGTAATCGCGATCTCGGTCATCATCCCGGTCGCCACCGATGCGGACGCGATCGCTGCCATCTTTAATGTCGACCCCTCGGGTCGTGATCGTCACTTCTGTGTCGCCGTCTTTGATACGGATGCCGCGCAAACCGATGCGGACATAGTCTTTGTCTTCAGCAGCATCACGGTCTTTCATGTACTTACGGCCGTCGATGTCTTCGAAGTAGATTTTGGTTTCGCCACTCATGGTGTCAAGGCGTGCGCCCAGGTCTGCCAGTAGCGCATTCAGGTCGTACTTCATCAACTTGTCGAGTTCCTTCCGGTCTTCCCCGTAAATGATCATGCGGGTTTTATCGCCGAAGGTGATGATGATCGAGTCTTTCTTTATGGGTTCGGCTTTCGCAGGCGCAGCGTAGGAGGCTACGGAACCCAGCGCGGCAATCGCGCAAAAAATGAGGGATTTCAAGGTGCTTTTCATGGTAGGTCAATTTTAAAGTTTGGTCTTGTTTTTTAACTCCTGGTACTTGCCCGAGACCTTATCTTCGCCGCTGCGAAGGCGTTCGTCGGCGCGAGCCAGTATTTTCTTGGGGTTGAAGCCTAGTTCATCCCATTCAACCTCGTCGCCTTGTTTAGCATTTTTCAACTGACGCAGTACACGGATAAACTTAGAGGATCTTTGATCTTCATTCGCCGGGCCTTCCGCATCGACATGAGCTACGATAATTCGCTTTTGCGCAACATCTACCAATGCCGTGCCAGGCACCTGTACTTCGACGGGCTGTAAGGTACTCACTGCCTCACCCGTTTCTGTAATCAATTGTTGGAGGCTGGTTTCCGTATTTTCCACCTTGGCAACTTGAATATCGTCCAGAACCGGCACCTGCTTTGTCATTTGTTGTACAGGAGCGATAGCCTTTTTAGCCAATGCAAACGTTTCTCTTTTCACAGGAGACTTTTGATCGTCTCCTCTCGCTGGCTCTACTTTCTGTGTGTTTGCCAGGGCTTCCAGCTCACTCAGGTTTACATCAGGTGCGTTCTGCTTTTCCGCCAGCGGCTTAATCACCTGCTCCGTTCGGGCCGTTTGTCCTTGCGTATCAACCATCGCCGGTTGGTTTTGCCATACCAGGTACCCGGCCATAAGCAGAATCGTGACGCTGGCGGCGGCGTACCAATACCAGCCACCCAGGCGACGGGATTCTTTTTCCTTCCCTTGCTCGATCCGCTGCCACAAGTCGGGCGACGGCGTTCTTTCCAAATTGGAAAGCTTGCGGGCAAAGAGGTCGTCTATGTTGTCAGGCTTCTTCATATGCTACTTTTTTTTTTAATTCATTCTCCCAATCTGTCACGAGTTGTTGCAACAGCGCGCGCGCCCGGTGCAACTGCGACTTGGAGGTACTCTCGGTGATGCCCAACTTTTTGGCGATCTCGGCGTGGGCGTAGCCTTCGATGGCGTAGAGGTTGAACACCGTGCGGTAACCCGTAGGTAACGTCTCGATCATTTTCAGCATCTCTTCGGCTTCCAGTGCCTCGTCGGCCAGGCTGTTATCCACCACTTGCTGCGCTTCATCCAGGATCGCCACTTCCTGAATCCGCTTCCGCTGCCGGAGGTACCCGAGTGACTCGTTGACCATAATCCGCCGCATCCATCCCTCGAAACTACCCTCGCTCTTGAACTGTGCAATCTTGTCAAATATTTTCATGAACCCCTCCACCAGCACATCCTCGGCCGTCATGTGGTCGCCTACGTACCTCATGCAAACGCCCAGCATCTTTGGCGCATAGCGGTCGTACAACTGACGCTGCGCTTTGGCATCGCCCTGGCGAAGGGCCTTGACCATCTGGGATTCTTGATTAAAGAGGGGTAGTAATCGTGACATTCCTTCGGGGTGGTTCAGTAGCAAGATGCACATTCGCCCCCGACAGGTTGCATGGCAGTTTTTATTTTTTTCAAAATGATTTCGTGAGTGCCCAGTAATTTCCCTGCCCAAGCTGTTCAGTGGATAATAAGAAAGCCCCCGCTGGTGGGCGGGGGCTTTCTTAAAGCATATGACATTCTTGCTAGATAGACAGGCAACAGGTGGTGATCTATGAACCCCTATTCTCTAATCCAAGTTATTGAACCTTAATAAACTTACCCGTTACGCCAAGGCCATTGACTGTGAGTCGATAAAGATAAGTACCGTTTTGTTCGATCCTTATAGGGTAGGAATATGTCCCAGCCGCATGGACATTATTTGCTACCTCACTTATTACCCTTCCTTGTGTATCCACAATATCGAGGCTAACCATTGATTCTGCCTTCAGAGTGAAGTGAAATTTTGTTTCATCTGTTACAGGGTTGGGATATAGGCCAGAGGCGAAGTTCGGATCTTTATCCTCAAAGTTTTCATTTACACCTTTTCTACCATTACAACCGTTGTACTGAGTGGGCCATGAAACTTTGTTTGATACCACCCAGTGACCAGATGAGTTTCGCATATAACAGCGATAGCTATAATTATTGACTGGTGATATGGACGAAGACGAAGAAAATGAGGTTGATATGTCATTCTCGTTATACACCCACTTATACTCGGAATAGCCTCCCGGAGCATAAATTTGACTGCCCACAACGTACAAGTACCCTGCCTGATTGGAGACAGTTGGAGAACCATTGCCAAGGCTGTAAAGATTAACCGTATAGGTAGAGGTAGAAACTGATGGAGGAAGAGAAGTGATCTGTGAAAACCAGTATTGGCCCAAGTCATACAATCCAGAACCAGATATATGAGTGAGATCACTTCTGACATTGATATTATCAGTATATGGGCCATTATTATTGGCAACTGCTCGATCATACTGACCAGATAAAACGTTATTGTTAGTAATAACCGTAGATGTTGTTCCCGAAAGCTTAGTTTTAGAAGCTAATGCTACGAACCAAGGTAAGCTGCTATTATAATCCGAACGAGATTGGTTTATTATAGTATTCAGATAGTTGCTGTATTGCGAAGATGTAATAGAAGGCGTTTTATCGGTATTTGCTTCACCCTGATGCCATAAAACTGCACGGACGCCAAACATACTACAGTAAAATTGTAGCGAATTCTTGAGACCTAGGTAAGGTTGACCATAGTAATAGCTGTCTGGATAAGTGCTTATTGGCTGAAAAGTACCACTACAGTATTGTAGGCCAGAATAATAACTATTTGTTTTAGATGCAACTGTTCCGGTTCCGTTGGAACTCTCCGCCCAGTTTTGCACGGTACTACCACCAGCGGCAGCATTGTAAAAGGCTACTGGTACACCGTAAGTGTCCACTATTTTGTTGCCAAGAACTGCCCAGTTCCAACTATTATGGCCATTAGGGCCTACTCTGTTATTTTGGAATAGCCTTTCTGGTGATGGATAAGACACAGTTTGCTTGCAGTTATCGTTAATATTGATGCTCACTACTCCTGGATAGCCGTTCAGGCTGTAGAGTGGAGTGCCAGGATTACCCTGAGCATTAGACTGCCCCGCAATAGCGTACACGTCCCCCACGCCAAAGGTTGTTGAGTAAATCGGAGACGCCCCAACTTTGAATTCCACCCTGTACCAGCCAACAGATAGCGAAAAAGGTATTTTGAATAGTCCAGACGAGGATGATACTTGAGAACTGGGTAGAGTTGACCAAGAACCATAGGAACTAATAAAATCAGTTTTGGGATCCACGATATTGACCCGGTACTCAATGGGTGTATTACAAGTATACAGCTGTCCCATTACTGGAATAGTAGCAAAATTATTGCCATCTCTTTGGAAAACTTGGCGGTGAGTTGGCCATGAAATGCTGATCTGAGCATTTGCTCCCTGAAACAGAATAGATAGGGCGATGCCAGTAGAAAGTAAGAAGAATTTCGTCAGTTTCATAATCAAAAAATAAAAAGGTGAATGACCTAACGTCAGACTTGACAAGTGCGCTGTTCAGGTTATTTCCTACTGTACCCGAAGAAAATTGGCATAAAAAACAAAAAGGCTGACCTTTGAAGCGACCAAGCATCAAAACCAGCCTTTGAGGATGACAGAAATCATCAACGCCCAAGTTATACAAATTTTCGATATCGTGCCCTTGGCGGCGAATTTAGCGCGAAAAAAATTCATCTCCGGCTTTCTGACTGGGCTTATAAATAGCAGAAAAGTACAATTCAAGGAGATCGCCCTGCATATGTCTTCTAAGGCAAAAGACGAATCCGTAGAGCGAAAGATACAGTCGTTTTTCAAGGATTTTGTATTTGATTATGACAAAGTCTGCTTGTTACTTTTGCTGTTTTTACCTAAGAGTAAACTTGATTTATGCATAGACAGGACGGAGTGGGATTTCGGCGTTTATCAGTGTAATATCTTGATGATAGTCGCAAAGTGTGGCTCGGTTGGAATTCCGCTGTATTGGAAGCTCCTCGATAATAAATCTGGCAACAGCAACTGGCTTGACCGATGTGACTTGTTGGATAAACTGGTGAACTTAATTGGGAAAGAACGGATAAATACGATTATCGGTGACCGAGAATTTATTGGACTTGAATGGATCAAATACCTAAAATCCAATAATATAGACTATTGTATGCGTGTTCCGAAGAGTCACTTGATAACTTTAAAAAATGGAGACGTTTTTTCAATAGGTGAGCTTTTGAGCAAACAAAGCGAAAGGTATTTCCAAGATTGCATGGTGGACGGTGTCTGGGGTAATTCTATGCTAAAAACACTAGTAAAGGGAGATTTTTTGTTTTTGATAGGGAATCTTCCAGCCAAAAACTTAGGTGAAACTTATAGGAAACGCTGGTCAATAGAAGTACTCTTTCAGAGTTTCAAAAAAAGAGGGTTTGACTTGGAAAGTACACATTTGAAAAGCAGTGATAAATTGAGTAAATTATTGGTCTTCGTTAGCATAGCGGTCGCAATATGTGTGAAAGTTGGTGAACTTCATCATGAAAAAGTACAAAATATAAAGATTAAGAAGCACGGCTATAAAGCGAACAGTTTTTTTAGGAAGGGACTTGACATTTTGCGGAGTGGACTTAAAAACCCAAAAGAGAGTTTTACTCAATTCTGGCAGGAGTGCATAAGTTCGTTCGTCAGGTGGATCATACTTCAAATAACTTATAATCAGAATTTTATAAAAATACTCGGGTAGAGTAGTTATTTCCCAAACTGCTTAGCAAATTCCCTTACATTTATCAAAGGAATTTGAGACTGGTACTTTTCATTGATGAACTTTATCAGTTCATTGGCGATGACCGCGTGGCCAATCGCGGAGGGATGAAGGCCATCAGAGGAGAAAAAGTTACCAAAGCGGAAATCAGGATTAATGGCGTAGCCGTCGTCCGTTACGTAGCCACCCCGCTGCACACGCTTGTACAACCCGTGGAGGTCAAAAACGGGGTTTTTGGTCTCCGCTGCCCACCGATAGATTAGCTTGTTGTAATTTTCAACCCCAAACCCACGCTCATTTTCGGATAAAACATCCTCTGAGCGGAGCTTTGCGGGATAAGTCGGCTTGGCTAGGAAGTCCAAAACATACGGAGTGGGGAGTACCAAGTCGCCTACATTCAGTTTTTCCTCCTGGCCATTCCAAGAGTTATTATGCGTAACCTCCCCATTAGCTAGCAGCTCCTTCGCTGTCACGAAATGAAAATAGGGAAGGTCGCGGACTTCGGGAACGGTCATGACAATTGTGTTTTTGCCCATAATGACTAATATGTCATAGTTGGGATAGAAACCATTTTGATAAAAGCCGTAGTCCGTCACACGACCTGCCGTCTGGTAAAAGCCTAAATAATCGGTGAAGCCGAATTCTAGGAAACCGAGATCTGGCTGTGGGCGATTTTCGATTGCTTTGACAGGGGATATTCGAGAATTCTCGGAGTTATCGGGTAAATATCGCATAAAATAGCGGGTGCCCTCTCTCTCTTGATAGCCATTGGGGGCAAGGTGTTCAGCATAAGCAGCAGGGGAACTGCCAGCAGAATGATAATCCAGAAATGGTATTCCGAAATTCGAGACAGGCTGGTCCACTCGCTCGTACCGCACGGGATCACTTTGTTTTCGGGCCAAGTCGTTGGTGACCAACTTATACTCCGGAATTCCAACTTCATTGACTAGTTCAAGATAGCCTGTGCCATTCCCCGCCGTTGGAGAAAACGCCCCGGAATTAAAATTTTTGAGTCCCATTTGCTGGGCGATCAAATTGGGATATGCGGTCAGTTGCCCTTGGCGGAACAAACCCCCGTCTCGATAGCCGGCCGTAATAGCGGTACCTACTGCAAGCACCAGAGGTTCACCATTGTTAGAGGTAGGTATTTTTCCCCATCTAACTCCCTCTGTTCTTACGGGAAGAATAGGGTCTTTGGGTACTGGCGCAGAAACTGTTCCTTTGATTAAAGGAGCAAAAAGTTTTGTAGAAAGCAATTGGTCTTCCAGCTCGAGATTCTTAATGTTTCTTGGTGATGGATCGTTTAATATGTTGCTACAAGCGATGCCAATAATCATTAAAGAACCAGTAAGTAGTACTAACTTAGAGATGCTATTTTCCATGATAAGTTGATATTTAGGTGCAAATTAAATACAAGGGAAAAACAATAAATTGAGAACGCTGACAGGCATTATTGATAACCCTGTGCCGACAAAATTAAGCGGCTGAGGGCTGTCCCCATCATACTCGAATCGGAAAATTTTCTGATTCGAGTATGAAAATGATGCTACTGCTTCTTCGCCCGGAGCTTGCTAAGCGTGTTCGGGTCAATGTTGAGACAGGTCGCCAGGACATTCACCGAGAGGATAGCCGTCATGCCGGGATAGCTCAACTCGAACATCCGTAAGCGGTCTTCGGGATGTCGGTAATTGCCCATCTTTATTCGGAACTCGGACCTGGCGCTGATTTGCTCGAATATCTTGATGGCAATTTTGGAGTGGGTCTCCGAAAGTGTAACGTAATTAGGGTGAGAAAGGGTGAATAATCGCGACGTCTGTAGCGTCTCGACGTAATAAGAAGAAGGAGTCTGGGGCAAGTAGCTCTGCATATCGGTGTACAGACCACCCGTGGGGATGACCCAGTTGGTCACCTCGCGGGTCACCGTGTCTTCCGGCCCATTGCCTTCCTGGCTTTTGCCTCGTTTCCTCTCCTCAAGCATATAGTAGGAGCGCAGAGAGCCGGAGCTGACTAGCCATATTTTCTGGCAGACCGCACCCGGAATAAGCAGCGACTTGTTGGTCGGAACATCGGCTGACTCGAATAAGTCCAGAACAGGCGTCAAGTCCTGTCGGGGCAATTTAGTAAGTTTGGCAAGAATTTCAGGCAGTTCCATGACAACGCGATTTTGTAGATAAATCTTAGAGCCAAGGACGTGCAAAAGGTTGGAACAAGTCACCATAAAAACAATATGCCCGCCAGAAAATAGCCTCTGCCAGAATTTTGCTCGGATGTGTGGCAGGGTGCTGGCCGTGATTTTATCACTTTAATGCCGATAGCTGCGGCCCTGCAATGAAGCGAACGCGCAGCTATCGACACTCTTACCTGCAAAAAAATATGACGACTTATAGGGTAGTCAATTCCTCATCGCCTGGCGCACGCGAGCGGCGATCATACGTTGCTCCTCGCGGGCCTTCTTGCTATTCTTGAACCAGAAATAAGCGAACAAAGCCACGATCAGGTAAGGCATGACAAACAAATACATGATGCCCGTATTCAGGCCGATACCCACATCGTTGCGGCCATTACCCATCGTGCTTTCCACCGAACCCCGGCACATGGCGCACTGCGCCCACAGTTGGCTGGTGTTCGACACGAGCAAAACAATCAGGAAAACGACTTTACTCAGAATATTTTTCATTGGTAGTAAGGACTGATTAACAAATAGACGATCACGCCCGTAATGCTGACGTACAGCCAAATTGGAAACGCCCACCTGACTGCTTTCTTATGTTCGGCGATCTGGTTACTGTACGCAAAATACACCGCCCGTAACACAAACCAAACCACGACGACTGACAGCACGATATGACTAATCAAAAGGAAATAGTAAATGGGCCGGATCGCCCCGCTACCGCCAAAAGAAGTGGACTCGTTGCTTAAATGATACAACACGTAGCTCACCAAAAAAACGGAACCCAAAGCGAAGGCCGCCGTCATGGTGCGGCGGTGCGCGGCGATGTTCTTGCTCTGAATAAAAAGCAACCCAATCACCAATAGGATGGCCGTCAGTGAATTGATGACGGCGTTGACGTGGGGGAGTACTTTCGTCCAACTGCCCAAATCGACCTTTTGTCGTACGCCCAGCAGCACCGCCACTACCAATGGGATAGCAACGGCCAGCACATTGATCAGGCGGTTGTATTTCCGGCTCTTCTCTAAAACTAAGGTTTCCACTGCTCTGTCTCTCTGTCTTAAATTTACTTACTTCTTGTCTTCACGATTATGTTCCAGAATTCTGATTTCGGCCATAACTCGGTCGGCTTCCTCGGTGTCGGTGGTATCATAGAAGCCACGGATGAAGCCCGCGTTGTCTACCAAACTTAACCTTGCTTGCGGGGAAATGGTTTGCAGACCCGGTACTTTTTCGTTGAGCTGGAAGGTGTTCTGAATAGCGCGAGATAGCGTTGCATCGGGCAAGGCCGCTACGAGCCAGCCCGCATCCGACTGCCGACGTTCGTTAATCATGGAAATGAGTTGTTCATCTCCCGCACTGACCAAAGTCAGGATGATGAATTGCGGATAATCCTTATGCAGCGCCTGAATGCGGACGAGTTGTTTGATCACCTCCTGGCAGGTGTCAACACAAGGCGAGGACAAGGTACTCACCAAAATAGTCTTTCCTTCCAGTGACCCCACAGAGATCGCCTCGCTGTCGGTGAGGAAGGAGAAATCCTGAACTTGGTAAAAGGTGGTGTCACCATCGGGTTGTACGATGGCATTATTCGCGGCGTCCCGGAGAGGAATATAGTAGGGGAGGTCGAAGCGATTCGTGGTAAAAACCTTGAGGAACAGATAAATCAAAACCGGGAATACCAATGTGAGCATCAGTAACCCGGCTTTCGTGTATTTCCGCATGGCCTTACCTCAATTCAAAGATCGAGCCGCCTTCCAACATTAGCGCCAGCAGGAGCCACACCACAAAAATGACTGGGATAAGGATCGACCAGATCAGGGATTTTGCCTCATGCTTTAAGTGCATGAACTCCCCGACAATGTATACTGCTTTGACGATCGTAAGACCCACAAAGATACCGACTTTCAACAAGCTTGCGCCCATTGTGAAGGCAATTAAAAACTCGATGCCCGTGATCACAGACAGAATGATAAAGACTTTCCAGATCTGCTTGCGCTGGGCGGCACCACCATCGGTGGGAACATCATCGTGACGAGCAGCTACTTCCTGGGGGGTTGCATGTGTTTCGGCCATGTTGTTTTTTGTTTGGGAAATTTAAACCAGATAGAAGAAGGTAAAGACAAATACCCATACCAGATCCACAAAGTGCCAGTACAAGCCCACTTTCTCAACCATTTCGTAATGACCGCGACGGTCGTAGAAGCCCGTGGCCGCCCGGTAGTAAATAAGGATATTCAACAAAACACCGCTGAATACGTGCGTACCGTGGAAACCCGTAATGAAGAAGAAGAAGTCAGCGAAAGCGGGAGGACCATATTGGTTTTCGGCAAGATTGGCCCCATAGATGGTTCGCTCTACCCAACCCCCATCTACGATTTCACGAATGACGGAACCGCCTTCGGTGCCGTGAATAAAGTGCGCCCACTCCCAGGCCTGGCAGCCAAGGAAGGTAAAACCACCTAGAATCGTCCAGAGCATGTACACCTCGACCGCCGATCGATCCATGCGATGTCCCGCTTCAACGGCCAACACCATCGTAACGCTACTAAAGATCAGAATGAATGTCATGATCCCGACGAATACCAGCGGCAATTCGACGCCGTGCAGAAAAGGCACCGCTTCGTACACCTTCTCAGGAATAGGCCAGTACAGGTCAGAAAACGTAAAGTCCGCCACTGCTCCCTCGTAAGAGGGATAACTAAAACGCACCAAGCCGTAAGAAACCAGCAGGGCTGAAAAGGTGAAAGTATCCGAGATGAGGAAGAACCACATCATCAGCTTGCCGTAGCTGGCTCTCATGGGTTCAATGCCCCCCAGCCACATTCTTTTTGGTAGGGTGTCGGTAGTCGTAGCAGCCATCGCGTCGTTAAATTATCAATTGAAGGTCAATAAAAATACAAATAAATAAATCCAGAGGATGTCCAGAAAATGCCAATAAGTGGCGCAAATTTCGATGCGTCGCAAATTTTTGGCGTGTACCTTGAAGCGGAAAGCCGCTACCAAGGCAGTGAGTAGCACGATCAAACCGCTCATCAGGTGGAAACCATGCAAGCCCGTAAACACGTACAAAAACGAGCCTGACGGATTACCTACGAAGTAAACTTTCATGTCTACCATCTCGCGCCAACCTTGGAACTGCATCCCTAAAAACACAAGTCCCAGCGCAAAAGTAATAGAAATTGCCGTTTTCAGTTGGCTGAAATTATCTTTTTTTGCCGAAATGTAGGCCCAGTGCATACTAATGCTGCTGAAAAATAGTACCACGGTACTGTACCAAAAGATAACAGGCATTTGAAACTCCAGCCAGTTACCTTCGGCCCGCCGCACCAGGTAAGCGCTGGTCTGCGAGGCGAACAGCATAACGATGCTAACGATAAAGAGCCAAAGAATAAACTTTTTGGGATCCACCGACAAGGTGGCTTCCGGCTCTTTCTGTATGGGTATTTTTGCGGTTGATTCCATAATCAATTTGGAATTAGCGAATATTGGACTTTGATTCTTCTATTTCTAAGAGAAGTGGCCGCCGAAAGCCGACTGCCGATAGCCATTCTCATATTTTATCCATTAAAAAGGCTATCTGAACTATGGGCAAGTAGATAAATGAGCCAAACATTAATTGCAAGGCCGTTTTATCCGTGCATTTACGCATGAGGTGGAAGGTTTGGGCCAGAAAAAGGACACCGAAAACGGTAGCGATGAAGGCGGAGTTTATTCCCGTCATGCCTAGTTGATAAGGAAGCCAGCCTACGGGAATCAAGCAAAGCGTCCATATCATGATCTGGATGGTCGTGTTCAGATCTTTGCCGCCTTTCGACGGAAGCATTTTGAAGCCGGCCCGTTTGTAATCCTCGTCCAACACCCAGGCGATCGCCCAAAAGTGGGGAAACTGCCAGAAGAATTGGATGGCGAACAAGATGCCTGGCTCCAAACCAAAATGATTGGTAGCCGCAATCCAGCCGATCATTGGCGGGAAGGCACCAGGAATCGCTCCTACAAATACAGCAACAGGGCCGACTCTTTTCAAAGGCGTGTAAACGAAACCGTAAAGAACCGTGGATAGGGCTGCGAGTAGAGCCGTGGTGATATTGAAGAAGAATGCGAAGATCAGGAGCGACGAAACGCCCAAAAATATCCCGAAAATGGTAGCTTCCTGTATCGTCAATCTGCCACTCGGGAGCGGGCGGTCAGCCGTCCTTTTCATCAACCTGTCCAGGTCTTTCTCGATGATCTGATTGATGATGTTCGCAGCTCCGGTAATACCGATAGCAGCGATACAGAATAAGCCCAACGTAGGCCAGTTGACCGAAGGGGTGGCCAGGCTATACCCAAACGCCCCGGAGAAAGCCACCAACGCGGCCAGTCTGAATTTCAATAACTCGAAAAAAGCCTTGGCCTTGTTTGCAACTAAACTGGAGCTTGACAAACTGTTGTCGGATGCGATCATTCCTTTTTTGTTGTTTTTAATTCTTTCCTACAATAAGCCAAAGCTCAGGATAGTTCCGTCGCAAATTGAGGCTGCTTTTCTGACTTGGTGCTGGTGGACAAACTCAACCAAATCACAAACTGAATACCAGCCAAAAGAACGGCCAAGGTCAGATGAATGGGTTGGGCGAAGGCAGGGACACCCATGTAAGCCAGAACAATACCTACCACGATCTCCAGACCCACAACGATCAACATCCAGCGAACTAGAGGATAAAGTGGGCTGAATGGCGATACGGATTTGTGTACCGTGTAGAATAGCAAGACGTTGGCTGCCAGTACCAGAATAGAAAACGATCTGTGAACGTAAAATGTTAGCCCCAGCTCGTCGATCCATTGACTACGGGCAGCGTAACCCAATCGTGCAGCTACCAAATCAACCGCCTCACGCACCTGGGTGCCGATAATAATTTGGATAAATGAAAGCCCGATGACTATCGCCACGATAAACTCGATCCTCCGTTCATTCAGAACTTTTCCGGTAGCGAGCTTTTGGGAATAGCTTTTAGCCAGGATATAAAGCAGCACAAAAACGATAATGATCGCCACAACCATATGTAGGGTGATCATTAACGGATGCAATTCCGTAGAAACTACTTTTGAACCCAGCCAGCCCTGAAAGCCAACCAACACGAAAGCAGCTAAGCTTGCGTAAAACAACTTCGGTTTACCCGAACGGAGATGAGAAACGGAAGCCAGAAGGACAGCAAAAATCAAAACACCCGTAAAAGCACCCAACAGACGATTGACATATTCGATCCAAGTCTTGGTCGCATTGAACTCGACTTCGCCTTTCAGTTTTGCTCCGTAGATGTCCTGATAATTCGATGGTAGCTGGGACACCTCCGTCGGAGGTATCCAGCTACCAAAGCATTTGGGCCAATCGGGACAGCCCATGCCTGCTCCCGTACTTCTGACGATACCCCCTGCAATAATCAGCAAGTATACCGTGACAACCGTCAACAGAGTCAGACGCCGAAACAGGCGATCATGTGGGGAATCAATGAGGTTGGTCGAACTGGTCATTGAAGTTTTGCGCCTCGATCTCTGCTTCCATCTTTATTTCCTCATTTTCGTGAGGAAGGTTGGATTCGAGCGTCTGCGAGTAAGGCACGTTTTGAGGAATGAAGTCTTCAGCGGCCCCCGGCTTGCTGTAATCATAAGACCAACGGTAAACCGCGGGAATCTCGCCCGGCCAGTTGCCGTGACCCGGATTGATCGGAGCCGTCCATTCTAGCGTGTTAGAACGCCAAGGGTTTTGGGGTGACCGCTTGCCCGAGAAAATACTGGCGAAGAAGTTGTAAATAAAGATAAACTGTGCGATGAACGTCAGAATGGCCGCAACCGTCACAAACATGTTTAGATCCGTGTAGGAACTGGTAAAATCATAGGTCGTGAATTGGTAGTAGCGGCGTGGGAAGCCAGCGATGCCGATGTAGTGTAACGGGAAGAATACCAGATACACCCCGATAAAGGTCATCCAGAAGTGGATTTGGCCCAACGTATTGTTCATCATGCGGCCAAACATCTTGGGGAACCAGTGGTAGACCCCGGCAAAGAAGCCAAAGGCTGATGCCGCACCCATCACAATATGGAAGTGAGCAACTACAAAATAAGTATCGTGCAACTGGATGTCCAACGCACTATTTCCCAGAATGATGCCCGTCAATCCACCAGAAACGAAGAAAGACACCAGACCAATCGAGAAGAGCATGGCAGGCGTAAAAACAATATTTCCCTTCCACAGAGTGGTGATATAGTTGAAGGCTTTCACTGCCGAAGGCACCGCGATAATCAGCGTCAGAAACATAAACACCGATCCCAGGAAGGGATTCATGCCCGTAACGAACATGTGGTGAGCCCACACGATAAACGCCAGGAAGGCAATACCGAGCAGCGAAGCAATCATGGCCCGGTAACCAAAAATGGGCTTGCGTGAGTTGGTCGCGATAATTTCGGAAGTGATACCCAGAGCAGGCAATAGTACAATGTACACCTCGGGGTGTCCCAGAAACCAGAATAAGTGTTGGAACAAAATCGGGCTACCTCCAACATTAGGCAGTGCTTCACCCGCGATATAGATCTCGGAAAGGTAGAAACTGGTGCCGAAGTTACGATCAAAGATCAGCAACAGCGCGGCAGAAAGAAGTACAGGGAAAGAAATCAGGCCCAATACCGCTGTAATCAAGAATGCCCAGATTGTCAGAGGCAGTTTATTGAAGGTCATACCGCGTGTACGCAAGTTGATGACCGTAGTAATGTAGTTGATACCACCCAGCAACTGCGAAACGATGAAGAGCGCCATGCTAATTAGCCATAAACTCATGCCCAGTTGCGAGCCAGGATGCGCTTGCGGCAAAGCACTTAGTGGCGGATAAACTACCCAGCCACCCGCTGCCGGACCTGTTTGCAGAAACAAAGAGGCGAACATGATCACACTGGCTATGAAGAAGAACCAATACGAAAGCATATTCATGAAGCCGGAGGCCATATCCCTTGCTCCAACTTGTAGAGGAATTAAGAAATTACTGAACGTACCGCTCAAGCCCGCTGTCAATACAAAAAATACCATAATAGTACCATGCATCGTGACCAGCGCCAGATAAAAATTAGGGTCGAGCTTCCCTGTCTCGCTAATCCACTGGCCAAGCACGGGCTTCAACCATGAAATATCAGCATCAGGGAAACCTAATTGGATACGAAACACCACCGACATGGCAATCCCCAACATAGCCCAAAAAATACCTGAAATCAGATATTGCTTGGCAATGGTCTTGTGATCTTCGGAGAAGATGTACTTCCGCCAAAAGTTAGGGTCATCATGATGCACATGCTGTTCCTCATGCACCACTACGTCGGGTGTGGTTGATAATGTTGCCATATTAGCGAAAAATTATAATAAGTTTTAAATATTAACGGAGCGAGGCAGAAGTACCCATCGGAGCAGAAGCAGCCTGAGCCGTAGTGCTATCGGGATTTGCCATAGCCGGAGTATCTGCTGGCATGTACTTCATTGCTTTTGCTTTCAAGTTGTCAGGTACCTTGGCAATGTAATCTGGATAAGATTGCAAAAACGTTTTTTGCTCCGCCATCCAGTTACGATAGGAAGCTTCATCTTCAACAATCAGCCGTAAGCGCATCGCGAAGTGACCCTGACCGCACACTTCAGTGCACGCGATTTCGTAATCGAAATCGGGATTGTTCAACTCTGCCTTCATCTCGGCTGTGGACTTATCAGCCACGAACCAGAATTTGGTAGGCATTCCCGGCACGGCGTCCATCTTTACGCGCATGTGCGGAATAAATACACTGTGTAAGACATCGCGGGCGCGGATTTTCAATAAAACAGGCTTGTTAACCGGAATGTGCAGCTCGGCGGTACTAATGAAGTCGTCGAAAGCATTTTCATCCGACAGGTCGAGTCCCATCTCATTTTGGGCATCGATTAATTTGTAGTTGTAGTTGCCCAGTTTGTTGTTATCCACGCCGGGATAGCGCACGTACCAGCCAAACTGCTTTCCCATGATCTCGAACACCTCGGCGTCTTTGGGTGCTTCCGACATGATATCCGACCAAGCTCTCCACCCGGTAAATACTAACAAAGCCATAACGATCGCCGGGATAATAGTCCAGACGATTTCCAGTTTATGGTTCTCGGGATAGTACGTGGCTTTTTTACCTGCCTTATACTGATAACGCCACGAAAAATAAAACAGTAAAACGTTGACGATTATGAAAGGAACGGTAAGAACCGCCATCGAAAACCAAAAAAGGTCATCCGTGCGGCGTCCGTGTATCGAAGAAGCGATAGGTAAAAAATCAGCTTCGGTGTGCAGGTAAGACCACACGAAACCAATAAGTCCCAGTACCATGAATACCAGGAACATGATGCCGTTCCACTTATTTCCTTCGGGCCGGGTGTGGTCAGCGACATCGGCGTCGACTGCGTTTACGCCCTTCATTACCTTCTGTAAGCGGGAGATGACCAGAATGGTCATGGCTACGAAAATAACGGCAATTATCGCAATTAGGTAATTCATAATAATATTGCTTTAAACTTTTTAGGCGATGTCGTGATGCAATGACTCTTCCAGCATCGGGTGGTTCTTCGGAATCAGGTTGCCCTTGGTCAATTGGCTGGATACTGACCAGATAAAGGCACAAACGAATATCAGGATGAAACCGAATTCCACTGGGCCAAAACCACCATTGGCACCCACTGTACCAGGCATGACATTGTTATAAAAATCGAAGTAGTGACCAATCAAAACGCTCCAGCAAGCCACCTTCAAAATAGAGTGCGTCATCTTCGAATCCCTGGTCATTAGAACTAGGAAGGGGAAGAAAAAGTTTAGAAAAAGATTGATGAAAAACGGGGCTTGGTAGATGCCACCGTAACCGCTAAACCTCTCCCGGTAATAGACGGCTTCCTCGGGCAGGTTGGCGTAATAAATCAATAGGAACTGCGCAAACCACACGTAAGTCCAAAAGATACTGAACGCGAAAACGAACTTTCCCAAGTCGCGCAGGTGGCTGTTGGTCACGGCCCGGAGGTAGCCCATCTCGCGAAGTGTCACTACCGTCAGCGTGATGACCGCCAGGCCGCTTACGTGCCAGCTTGCCAGGGTATACCAGCCGAACATCGTGCTGAACCAGTGCGTGTCGATAGACATCACGAAGTCCCAGGCAGAAGTGGAGGAAGTGACACCGAATACCAATAGGAAAGCGGTCGCGTAGCGGATGGACTTGTAATAATTTTCCGTGCCGCCAATACGGTCTTCCTCCAGAGACAAGTTCCTTACGATCCTCCATAGCAGATACCAGGAAACAAAATAGATGACCAGGCGAATCAGGAAGAATGGCTTGTTCAGAAAACTTTGCTTGCCCGAAATAATTGGATCGTAAAGCTTATTTCCTACCTCATATAGTGCTTCGTCCGTCCAGTGAAATATACTGTGGCCACCCAAAAAGAAGGCAATCAGCATAACGACGAAAGTCACGGGCAGAAAAGCAGGCATCGCCTCGGGAATGCGCTTAAATACCGCTGACCAGCCTGCTTCTGCTAAGTAGTTATAAGAAATGAAGAACATCCCGATCACAGAAATGCCCGTAAAGTAAACGGCATTTACCCAAATGTTTGCCCAAATCCTCGTCATCCAATGGTAGGCATGGGCAGCTCCCTCACCATGTTCGGCGGCACCCGCTTCCGCCCCGTGGGCAGCCTCGTGTCCCCCACCATTGGCCAGCATAAATGCGCCGATCAAAACCATCGCCAGTCCAATGCCTCCGCCAATCAGTAGTTTGGTTCTTGCCCCGGCTGTGAATATAAATTCTTCCTCAACGGAAGGTATTGCGTGTACTGATGCCATCTTTATTTATTGAACCGCAGTAGCGACCCGAAATTGATAATGGATATTGGACAATTACTGCTTTTGAAGTTGCTGTACGTAGTGAACGATCTTCCAACGTTCCTCAGGGTCGATCTGTGAGCCGTGGGGCCACATGCGACCTTTGCCATGGGTGATCACGTGATAAACATGACCATCGTTCAGTTCCAAAGCTTTATAGTTAGGGACACCCTTGTAGACTTTACCAACGGCACCGTCACCCGCACCACCTGCCCCGTGACAATGCTGACAATATCTCTCGTACAGAGCCTTGCCCTCCGTAAGCGATTTGTCGTTCAGGGGTATCGGATTCGTCAGCGTTCGCTCGGCGATGCCAATGCTGTCTTTCGGGATATTGTACATCATCAAATCAACCTTAACCGAGTCACCTGAACCGAACTCCGTACTGTAATTGGCCCGGGAAACCGTACCTGCTACGGGAAGGCGCATATTCAGCCCCATTGGATTGAGAGGGTTGGCCTCAGTCTGCCGATAAGGTTCGTAACCTACCGGATAGTACATGTTAGGAGCGTACTCTACCCCCGTATCGTCGTAGTCGGGGCCGCAACTACTGGCGAAAAGGGCCAAAGCTACCAGGGCGACTGCGTGTTTGTATCTAAAATTCATCATCCGCTTCATTAAAATTGTTTGATGTTCACTTCCTCGGCTCCCGTATCCTGCAACTGCTGCGTGATCTCGGCTTCTGAAAGGCGGTTTCCCTTCAAGTCGATGGCCATCACAAACTTATTATCGGTCGAGCGGGGATCGAACATATCAGGGTTGACCAAACTTGGGCCCAAACCATTCGTAATAAAGAATACCGTCACCATGCCGAAGGCCGTGAATAACACCGTCAACTCGAACGTGATAGGAATATAATTGGGAATCGAAATCGGATCCTTGCCACCGACAATCATGGGCCAGTCGATACCCATCGTCCAGATGGTCAGCAACAGTGCACAAATACAACCTGTTACGCCGAACAAAAAGGCAGCGATACCAATGCGGGTACGGGGGTGCCCCAAGGCATCGTCCATGCCATGGATGGCAAAAGGAGAATAGACTTCCGAAATCTTGACTCCGGCTTTGCGAAGTTTTGGAACCGCGTGCAGAATGACTTCGTCGTCATCATACACGCCAACCAAATATTTACCGTGAGGATTGGCCATATTACTGTTGATTAAAAATTACTGAGCGTCTTTGTTATAGGTTGGGCTGGCAACACGTTGTCCTTTGGCAACGCCTGCTACCTTCTTGGGCAGCGTCTCAGAAGAAGACCGCAACACTGATTTTACTTCCGCCATGTTTACTACCGGCAAGAACTTAGAGAACAATAGGAAGAAAGTGAAGAAGAAACCGAACGAGAAAATGTAATCGCCGATGTCGTACATCGTAGGCGAGAACATGGCCCAGCTCGATGGCAGATAGTCACGGTGCAGCGAAGTGACAATAATCACAAAACGCTCGAACCACATGCCGATGTTCACCAGAATTGCAATGAAGAACGTCCAGGTAACACTGCGGCGAATGTACCGCGACCAGAAAAGCTGCGGGGTGATAACGTTGCAGGTCATCATCGTGAGGTAAGCCCACCAGTAAGGCCCCGTAGCCCGGTTGATAAAGGCATAACTCTCATACTCCACGCCCGAATACCAAGCGATAAAAAACTCTGTGATATAAGCCACACCCACGATGGAACCCGTCAGTGTGATAACCTTATTCATCGACTCGATGTGCTCGATCGTGATGTAATCCTCCAACTTGTAAACGACCCGCGTGATGAGCATCAGGTTCTGCACCATGGCGAAGCCAGAGAAAATAGCACCCGCCACAAAATAGGGTGGGAAGATCGTCGTGTGCCAGCCAGGAATAACCGAAGTGGCAAAGTCCATACTTACGATGGTGTGTACCGAGAGCACCAGGGGCGTTGCCAGACCCGCCAAAATCAAGCTAATGTACTCGTAACGTGACCAAGTCTTGGCCGAGCCGTTCCAGCCCATTGCCAATGATCCGTAAATAAAGCGCGAGACTTTGCTGCGAGCGCGGTCGCGGATGGTAGCCAAATCAGGAATGAGACCGATGTACCAGAAGACCAGCGAAACCGAGAAATACGTGCTAATCGCGAATACGTCCCACACCAGCGGTGAGTTAAAGTTTACCCACAAAGATCCGAAGGCATTCGGGAGCGGCAGAGCCCAATAGGCCATCCACGGACGGCCCATGTGCATCAGGATAAAAGAGGCCGCACAAAGCACCGCGAAGATCGTCATGGCCTCCGCCGCGCGGTTGATCGACGTCCGCCACTTCTGACGGAAGAGCAAAAGAATAGCCGAGATCAGCGTACCCGCGTGACCGATACCCACCCACCATACGAAGTTGGTGATGTCCCACGCCCAGCCCACGGTTTTATTCAGACCCCATACGCCCAGACCTTCCCACCACGTCCAGAAGACGCAAAAAGTACCGTAGGCGAGAACGGCCAATGAAATAAGGAAAGCCCACCACCACTCCTTAGTTGGCTTGGCCTCTACGTGACGGCAGATATCTTCCGTTACGTCGGCGTAGGTTTTGCCACCGGTAACGAGCGGCGGTCTTACGGGTGAGGTAACATGCATACGGCTAAAATTTTAAGATATATGATTTCTGTTATTTCAATAATCAGGCGTCGGCCATTCCAGGGGCTTCGGCTGCTTTATTACGAATTTTGGTCAGATACGAAATCTGGGGACGTACGTTGATTTCTTCCAGCATGTGGAAAGCACGGCCCTCACGTTCCACTTCCAGCGTTTTAGAAATACGGCTTTCGGGATCGTTCATGTCGCCGAAAGTGATTGCGTTGGTGGGGCAGGTCTGCGCACAAGCCATTTGGATTTCACCATCTATGGGGCGTCTTCTGGCCTTTTTGGCGTTCAGCTTTCCCTCCTGAATTCGCTGCACGCACATCGAACACTTTTCAATGACACCACGCGAACGTACCGTTACTTCGGGATTAATTACCATTTTCCCGAGGTCGTTGTTAAAGTTGTAGTCGAAATCGTCGCTGTCGAAGTACTTGAACCAGTTGAAGCGGCGCACTTTGAAGGGGCAGTTATTGGAGCAGTAACGCGTACCGACGCATCGGTTGTAGGTCATTTGGTTGAGACCCTCTGAACTGTGCGTAGTAGCCAGCACGGGACAAACCGTTTCGCAGGGAGCGTTGTTGCAGTGCTGGCACATCAAAGGCTGGAAAGTCACCTCGGGATTTTCCGCTGACTCTTCCAAATCGCTGATGCTCTCATCCGACTTGCTGCTGTAATAGCGGTCGATGCGAATCCAGTGCATTTCTCGGCGGTTGACCACTTCCTGCCGACCCACGATAGCCACGTTATTTTCCGACTGACAGCCGATCACGCAAGCTCCACAACCCGTGCAGGAGTTTAGGTCGACAACCATGCCCCACGAGTGGTTTTTGTATTCGTGGCCATCCCAAAGAGAAATGTCGGTAGCCACCTTGGGTCCCTCGTCGGTTTCAACTTTGGGGACAAAGCGGCCCGCCATCACGTTTTTCTGGTAATCTCCAAGTACAGCGTCTTGCAGTACCGACTCCCGGCCCATGACCGTGTCGTGAGTCTGCGTTTGGGCAATCTCCCTGGTGCCGCCACTCTTTGTCAAAGTGACTTCACCGGGCCGGAACGAGAGGTATCCATTAGTGAAAGTAGCCCATGGATAGACGTTCACGCCAACCCCATCGGCTGATTTACCCGCTTTTGTGCGTCCGTAACCAATGGCTATCGCCACGGTACCCGCTGCCTGACCTGGCTGAATGACGACAGGCATTTCCAGCGCTTTTCCTTTGTAGTCGATGCTCACCAAATCAGCCTGCTCTACGCCCAATTCAGCGGCAGTGGCTTTGGAGAGGCAAGCGTAATTGTCCCAGCAGGCCTTCGTGACCGGATCGGGGAATTCTTGAATCCAGGGACTGTTGGCTAGGTTTCCGGTACCCATACCCACCTTTTCGTAGAGGACGAGTTCCAAACCAGAGCCATTGGCCTTATAGGTTTTTCCAATTGCGGAGGCGTCGTCAGCGCTGTTTGGGGTCAAAGCGGTAGTTGGTAACCCCGCCGAAGATTCGGTATCTGAGCCAGAAGCCGCTGGACTGATGGCCCCTTTGGGTTCGAATACGCCGTCGTGTAAGGTCTTCATCCAAAACTGGTCGAAGCCACCACCCGACGCCTGAGAATATATGTTGTTACGCCAATTGGCCTTTATGTATTCGTGGTAATCCTCACTTTTGCCCGCCCATTTCAGCAGGCTCGATTGCGCCTGCCGCGTATTGAAGATCAAGCTAATCGTGGGCTGTATCAGGCTGTAGTAGCCCGTTCTGGGTTCGGCATCACCCCAAGACTCCAAGTAGTTAGGAGCCGGGCAAATATATTTTGTTAGGGAAGCGGTTTCGTCTGGTCGAGCGGAAAAGGAAACGCTCAAAGGTACTTTGGGCAGAGCCGCCGCGATTTCTTCTCCGCGCGGGTGATCATACACCGGATTCGCATCCAGGAACATAACGGCACCTACCCGACCGCCTTTCAGTTCGTCGATGAAGCCGTTCATTGCCAGGTCGTCGCCCTGACGGAAATTATAAGCGGGTCCCGAAATGGTGCTGCCGTTACTACCCAGCATGCTGTTGAGCGAGCGAACCAAATTCTGGACGTTGACATCGTTTGTACCGCAAACCACCAAGGCTTGTCCTTTGGCGGCGATGAGATCAGCGGCGGCCTGATCCAGATGAGGAACATCGACGGCAGCGGCTGAAACGGAACTGCCGCCCATTTTGCCGGCTACCTTGTTATAAAGTGCGGCTACGACTAAGCCAATCTGCGAAGGCTTTACCGGCGACCGATAGTCGGCATTGGAACCCGTCAGCGAAAGCTGCGACTCAAATTGGTAGTGTCGCGACATATCTTTCTTACCACCCTTAGCGCTGCTCAGTTTCCGCGTTTCGGCGTACTGCTTGGCAAAAGCGATGGGGGCAATCCAGGTGCCGAGAAAATCGGCATCGATGCTAACAATGGTTTTGGCTTTGCTGAAATCGTAGGCGGGCAATTTGCCACCATTGGCTTTCAAGAGAGCCGAAGCCGAGTTGGCATCGTACTGAATGTGCGTAGTGGCGGGGTACTTAGCCACAAAATCAGCGACAACCGCTTTGGTAGAGGGACTGATAATTGTAGAAGAAATCAACCGGATCGGTGTGCCACCTGCCGCCACTTTGGCAAGCTGCGACATGATTTCCCTATCGACTTGCTCCCAGGTGACCTTGGTGTCGGTGCCTTTGGCAGGACCTTTCAGCTTTTCGTTATCGTAAAGACTCAATAGCGAGCCATGGATTCGGGCGCTGACGCCGCTGGAAATGCTGGAAAGATTGTTGGGTTCGAGCTTAATGGGGCGACCTTCACGGGTCTTGACCAATATGCTGGCGTAGTCGCCGCCTTCGGCGTAGGTAGAGGCGTACCAGTTGGCAATTGTTGGAAACTCGCCCTCGGGCTTATTAAGGTAAGGAACGGCGTACCGAACGGGTGTTTCGCAAGCGGCCAGGGATACAGCGGCCATTCCAAAGCCGAGCACCTTTAAAAAATCCCGGCGGTGGGAACCCATGCCATCCACCAGACTTTCATAGTGCGTTTCGGTAGGAGGGGCGGCGGCAAATTCACTATTGGCATTCTTGACAAAGTCCTTGTCGTTTTTCAACTCTTCCAGACCTTTCCAATACCTCTTATTTGTATGTTCCATAAAACTGTTCTATACGAATGTCTTTCGAACTTGGAAGTCAATAACTATTCATTATCAACCACTCGTTATTCATTGGATTAATAATGGCACTTTGAGCATTCCAAACCGCCGATGTCCGCCACTTTCAGATTGTCCTTGCTTCCTTCGTTGTGCACCTGCACAAGCTTGTCGTAATAAGCGTTGCCCTTGGTGTTGACATCCGTCTGGCGGTGGCAGTCGATGCACCAGCCCATCGTCAGCGACGAGCGTTGCTCCACTACTTCCATCGTCTGAATTTCACCATGACACTGCTGACATTCCAGCCCGCCCACGTTCACGTGCTGCGCGTGGTTGAAGTAGGCAAAATCGGGTAGGTTGTGAACGCGCACCCACTCGATGGGCTGGTTGTTCTCGATAGCCGTATAGATCTTTTGAATCTCGGGCGACTCTTTCTTGATCACACCGTGGCAGTTCATACAAATGTTGGCCGAAGGAATATGCGCCGAGCGGCTGCGGTTGGCACCCGTGTGGCAGTAATTACAGTCGATTTTGTATTCGCCGGCGTGCAGCTTGTGCGAGTAAGCGATAGGCTGCTTGGGCGCATAGCCCTGGTGGACGCCTACGTTGAAGGCTCCGTCGATAAGTGCTTTCGTGACCAATAATACAAACACCCAAATCGTGGCCGAGCGAATCGCCGGGTTGTTGGCAGTCTTGGTCAAAGTACCCTTCAACCGCTCCATGAACGGGGCACCCGTGGTGGTTCCGGCGGCGTCGACGCTCACCGCCTTTGAGAGTAGCGTGACCACAACCAATAGAACACCGAGCACCAGCAGCATAACTACCAACAAAGCCACCAACACCAAAACGAACAAATCAGAAGGGGCACCCGACTGCGCGGCGGCCGCGCCCGCTGCTGCCGGAGCACCAGCCACTGCTGCAGGAGCTGCGTTGGCTTCCTCAACGTAAGCCAGAATATCCGTTATATCCGAGTCCGACAAATTGGGGAAACTCGTCATTTGGGCTTGATTGTACTGCTTGTACAGAGCAACCGCCTCTGGGTCGCCCGCAGCAATCATAGCCTGGGAGTTACGTATCCACTTCTTCAGCCAAGGCAATTCATGCCGCTGCTGTACGCCTTTCAAACCGGGGCCTACCGACTTTTCAGCAGAGGTGTTGTGGCAGCTGGCGCAGTTTTGCGAAAAGATCGTCTCGCCATTGGCGATGTTTGCACCATCGGCTGCTGCCGGAGCATCGGCTGCCGCAACATCGGCTGCCGCAGCATCGGCTGCCGGAGCATCGGCTGCCGGAGCCGGGTCTTGCGCCAAGGCAAACAGGGGGAGACAGAAAAGTAATAATCCTGCAATAAATCGTTTCATTTCAAGTGGTAATTTTTCTTGTATATTGTCTTTTTGGCCGCTGCAGTGCCCAAACAGGGCCATTCCTGCCGAATCAACGCGCAAATCTACTCCACGATTTTTTATCCTCAAAGTGAATCGGGCTATATTTTGCCCCAGCAACCTATTTATATTTTTTCTAAGCTGAGCGGATAGAATGCGCCGTAAAATGACCCAATCCAACCGATTTTGGTCGGCTCATTACAAAAAAATACCATTTGTACCAGCCAATTGTTTTGACTTTTACAAATGGTATTTCATAATCTATGCAGCTAACAAAACTTTGAGGTTCCGAGCGGATTCGAACCGCTGTAGGAGGTTTTGCAGACCTCTGCCTAGCCACTCGGCCACGGAACCATTTTTGCCGTCCGGTCGCCCGCTTTCGCCCGCTGCCGGACGGCAAATTTAGAAATTAATCGGACGCTATCCGCCTATTTCTCTTCTTTTTCAGCTTTCGCCTCCTCATTTTTTGCTTCCTCCGCCGCTTCTTCGGCTTTGGCTACCTTCTCAGCGATCATCTTTTCAACATCAGTCGTCGGATTTTCCGCTTCGGTTTCAACTGTCGGGGCTTCTACTGCGGGCTCAGCGTCTTTGTTCTCCGCTTTTGCCTCATCTATTTTGGCGTCCAGTTTCTCCACGACGGGGTTGATATCCGCTTTCGCAATCGCTGCTTCAGCCTCCTTCTCTACCTTTTCGTTGAGTGGCTTTTCTATCACTTCCTCAGCCGTTGGCGTCAACCTTGGATCGTCCTTTGACTTCTCTTCCTCCTTGGCAGCGGCGGGCTTATCGGCCTTTTTAGGGGCCTTCTTAGTGCCCTTCTTCTCCGAACCCTCCATCTGCTCTTTCAAAGCTGACAGGACGTCCAAATCTCCAAAGGTGGATGAACTGTCGCCGGATGGGCCAGAAGAAGCGCTTGACGATGAACCAGCGGCAGATTTGCTCTTCTTGGGAGACTTCGCCTTAGGTTCAACCGTGCCGCCCTGCCATACCTTGGCGTGCGACAGCGTGATCTTCTTGTCCTCCTTCGAGTAATCCAGTACCATGAAGTCCAGACTCTCGCCGATCTCGGGCATGGAGCCGTCTTCCTTCGCCAGATTCTTGATCGATACGATGCCCTCGATACCGTAAGGCAACTCGAGCGTAGCGAACTTGTCGCCCTTGAAGAGTACCGTACACTTGTGGACTGAGCCCAGTTCGAAGAGCGTCTCGAAAGTGTCCCACGGATTTTCTTCCAATTGCTTATGACCCAAAGCCAGGCGGCGGTTGGTGGCGTCGAGTTCAAGTACCACTACTTCGAGGTTCTCTCCCACCTTGATGAAGTCCGAAGGATGCTTCACCTTTTTAGTCCAGGAAAGATCCGATACGTGCACCAGTCCGTCGATGCCCTCTTCCAGTTCCAGGAACAGGCCGAAGTTGGTGAGGTTGCGAACGATTCCCGTGTGACGGCTGCCGATCGCGTATTTCTCCTGCAAAGAAGCCTGAGTCCAGGGATCTTCGCTCAGTTGCTTGATACCCAACGACATTTTGCGGTCGTTCAGATCCATGGTTAGGATCACGGCGTCCAGCTCGTCGTTGACTTTCAGGAATTCCTGCGGATTGCGCAGGTGTTGCGACCACGACATTTCGGATACGTGGATCAAGCCTTCCACCCCGGGAATGATTTCGAGGAATGCGCCGTAATCGGCTACGTTCACGATGCGGCCTTTCACCTTGGTGCCCACACCCAAATCTTCGGGTAGGGAGTCCCACGGATGAGCTTGCAGTTGCTTCAAGCCCAGTGAAATGCGCTTCTTGGCTTCGTCGAAGTCCAGCACTACGACGTTCATTTTCTGATCCAGCGCCAGCACGTCGGACGGGTGACCGATGCGGCCCCACGAAATATCCGTGATGTGCAGCAGACCATCCACCCCACCGAGGTCGATGAAGGCACCGAAGTTGGTCATGTTCTTGATGATGCCTTCCAGTACCTGACCTTTTTCGAGGTTGTTGAGGATAAGTTGGCGCTGCGCCTCGAGATCCTTCTCGATCAATATCTTGTGCGAAACTACCACGTTGTCGTTGGCGTGGTTGATTTTGACGACTTTCACCTCCATGCGCTTGCCGACGAACACGTCGAAGTCACGGATGGGCTTCACGTCGATTTGGGAACCGGGCAAGAATGCCTCGATGCCGTACACGTCCACGATCAGGCCGCCCTTGGTGCGGCGCTTCACGGTGGCGTCCATTACACGGTCGCCGTCGAACGACTCCTGAATGTGGTTCCAGGCCGTGATTACCTTCGCCTTCTTGCGCGAAAGAATGAGCTGACCGTTGGAATCCTCCTGGGTTTCTACATAAACCTCGACTTCATCACCGATTTTCAGGTCGGGCAAGTCACGGAATTCGTTAGATGATACGATGCCATCGGATTTGAAACCGATGTTCAAAATCACCTCGCGGTCGGTGATGCCCACTACGGTACCGTTGAGTACTTCTTTTTCCGTAACCGCACCGACGGTGTCGCCGTACATTTCCTCAAGCCGCGTGCGATCCGCGTCGGAATAGCCCGTGCCGAAGCCTTTGTCGTCAGCGGTGTCCCAGTTGAAATCGGGAACCACTAAATCTTTTCTGATTTTTGCCATAAATAATGAATAGAACCGCCCTGAAATACATCAGCCCCCGGACGGATGGGCTGAAATTGATGAAAAAATAACTTTTTTGGGAAAACAGACCGCAAAGGTAACGTTTTTTTCAAGACGAGACCTGACACTGAGACATTTTTAAAAATGGGCTTCAATAGTTCGCTTCCTTGGCACCCAGGTAGGGTAGCCATCCTTCGTCCACTGTACCCGATAAATCCCGGATAAACATCAGAAAAGACGGACGGAAGGGCCTTTGCCGCAGTGGCATGGAAGCTTCTTCGGGGGTGTAGTCGCCCTTACGGGAGTTGCACCCCTTGCAAGCCGTAGCCAGGTTGTCCCAGTTGGTTTTGCCGCCGCGCGACTTGGGCAGCACGTGGTCGAGGGTAAGGTTGTCGTGGGTACCGCAGTACTGGCAGCGGTTGCCATCGCGCTTGAAGATGTTTTGGCGGGTCATGACCACGCCCCGGTAAGGCAGGTGAACATAACGGCGAAGCCGCACTACGGTCGGCATGGGGTAAGATTCGCTCACCGTGCGTAGCACGTGCGTGGGGGAATGAGCGACCATGTCGGCCTTTTGCATATAAACCAACAGAAAAGCCTTCGGTACGGAACACACACTCAGCGCACTATAATCCTGATTGAGTACCAAAACTTTCCTGCCCATGGGGTTCTATGAGGTGATTTCTATCGTGGCAATTTAAAAAATATACCCCATACTAACGCCGAAGGGACATTAAATGTTAATTGAAATTTTTTGATTAATCCAACATTGCCCATCAAAAACAGCTAAGTACGAGAACTCGGCAAAAGTTGCCCCTCACGGCATTATCCATTATTCATTGTTCATTATCAATTGAATCAGTATCCTGCCCGATCAGTTTCGCGCTTCATATCCCGCTCTTTGATGGAATCGCGTTTGTCATACAGCTTTTTACCCTTTGCCAAGGCGATTTCCATTTTGGCTAGCCCACGGTCACTAGTGAAAAGCCGAACGGGGATAACCGTCAATCCCTGGTCTTTCAGGTTTTCTTCCAGCTTGCGAAGCTCCCGCTTGGTCATCAGCAGTTTGCGGTCGCGGATGGGATCGTGGTTGTAGTGGGTGCCTTCTGTGTAAGGTGAAATGTGCAGACTGCGCACGAAGAGTTCGCCGTCCATAAACAGGCAGTAGGCATCCTGGAAGTTGACTTTTCCCTGCCGGATGGACTTGATTTCGGTTCCCGTCAGCACCATGCCCGCCGAAAATGTGTCGAGAAAAAAATACTCGAACGAAGCGCGCTTGTTCTTTATATTGACCTTTTTGTTTATTTTGTCAGACATAATATGTGGTACGGGCATCTTGCCCGTCTGTCAATATATAATAAAAACCAGCAAAGATTCCTGCCAAGTTTTTCGCTAAAATAAGAACCGCAAAGGTATCTCATTCAAAAACGCAAAACCAACTCAGATGAATTTCAAACAACTACCAGCCGCTACACTGCTTCATCTCGCCTTTTTAATTTTCGGAAGTACCAAACCCTACGCCCAAACTCCACAAGCCGAAGTACGGGCCGTCATCGACCAGCTTTTCACCGCCATGAGAACGGGCGACTCTACTCTGCGTCCGCAACTCGTTCCTATCCGATGCCCGGCTACGATCCGTCACTACCTCAGCCGACGGCCGGGTGAAAGCCGAAAACAGCGGCATCGAGGGCTTCGTAAAGGCCGTGGGAACGCCCCATGAGGAAACATGGGACGAACGAATTTATGATGTGAAGATTGAGGTCGACGGGCCGATCGCCACAGCTTGGACGCCCTACAAGTTTTACTTTGGCGAGAAGTTCAGCCACTGCGGCGTGAATGCCTTTACACTTATCGAAACGGATAATGGCTGGAAGATTTCGGGCATTACCGATACGCGGCGGAAGGAGGGGTGTCTTTAATATCTGGACAGCTTCTTGAATATGCTCATCATTACCTGCGGGGAGTCCGTGGACTTGGGTGAAATTGGCTATCCAGTTCTTCGAACCCTAAACCGTGGTCTTCGTCCCCACTTAGAGTATATACACAAATCAAAGCGTGTCGCCCCAGTACCAGTTCAAAATCTTGATGCCGTATCTCAAAAACAGTCTCGGAGAGGTTCAATATTCGTAGAAGTTATTGATAATCATACATATAAGGTTTCAGAGAAGCCAAATATCAGATACGACGCATGAATCTCTTTCAAAGGACGGGCCAGGCAGTCGACTGGCGAGAATAGGCTTTTGCACAACGACTGACCTTTAAATTTTTTTCCGTATTTTACACAATTCAAAAAAACACTTCCATGGCGAAATACAATCTGAAAATCAACGGAAAAATACGCCCGGTCGATGTCGATCCGGCCACGCCCCTGCTGTGGGTGCTGCGCGACCACCTCGATCTGCCCGGCACCAAATACGGCTGCGGCATCGCCCAGTGCGGGGCATGCAAAGTGCATTTGAACGGCGTCGCGGTTCCTTCCTGCCAGCTACCCGTTTCGGCGGTAGGGAACGAGGCCATTACTACCATCGAGGGCTTGTCCGAAAAAGGCGACCATCCGGTGCAACAAGCCTGGCTCGAACACGACGTGGCCCAGTGCGGCTACTGCCAGGCCGGGCAAATCATGGCGGCGTCTGCTCTACTGAAAAGCAATCCCAATCCCAACGACGACGATATTGATGCGGCCATGTCGGGCAACATCTGCCGCTGCGGTACCTACCTGCGCATTCGAGAGGCTATCAAAACGGCAGCGAGCAAGAATTGATGGTGATTATCTCGCCCTTTCAGGGCTTACTAGTTTACGGACTAATTTACCCGTCAGTAATGTTCGTCCAAAACCTCAATGAACCTAAAAAATGGATAATACAAAAACAACCTACAACCGTCGTGACTTCCTGAAATCTTCCGCTCTGGCGGGCGGAGGGCTGATGCTCAGTTTTAGCTGGCTTACAAGTGCGAAGGCCGCCGAAAAAATGCGTGCGCTGAACCTCCCCGAGCAATGGAATGAACTGACGGGCTACATCAAAATTACACCGGATAACGTCGTTAAAATTCTTTGCCCTAACCCAGAATTCGGGCAGAACGTGATGACTTCGCTGCCGATGATTATCGCCGAGGAACTGGACGTGGATTGGAAAGATGTGGTGGTGGAAATGGGGCCGCACGATAACGTGAAGCTGGGCCCGCAGTTTACGGGCGGGAGCAATTCGGTCAGGATGTACTGGAAACCCCTCCGGGAGGCGGGAGCGGCGGCCCGGCAAATGCTGCGCCAGGCCGCCGCCGAAACGTGGAGCGTACCCGTGGAGGAAATCACCACCAAAAATGGTGTCCTCCTGCATCCCGATACGATGAAAGCGGGCAAATACGGCGAATTTGCCGAAAAAGCCGCCACGGTACCCGTCCCTGACGCTAAGGGCATCAAGCTCAAAGAACCCGGTGATTTCAGCATCGTCCGCCATTCCAAAAAGAATGTGGAAGGGATGAAAGTAGTAACCGGCCAGCCGCTGTTTGGTCTGGACTACCGGGCCGACGGGATGCTGATCGCCATGATTCAGCACCCGCCCGCTTTCGGGATGAAGCTCAAATCGTTCGACGCTTCACAAACGCTCAAAATGCCGGGTATCAAGGATGTTTTCCGACTGAAACTGTACGACGAAGGTTTCGAGCAGGGCGGTTTTGACACCCGGACTTTCAACGATATGCTGGTAATAGTAGGCAACACCACCTGGGAAGTAATGACCGCCCGCAAAAAGCTGGTCGCGCAGTGGGAGCCAGCCGGCGATACTACGGACATCATGATGGGCCGGGGAGGAAAGAGGGAGGTCGTCGTGCCGGGTGGACTGGAAAGTACCAGCACGCAGCATGAAAAAATGCAGAAATACGCCAGCGAATCCGCCCAGGAACTGAGAAGAGACGGCGACCCCGAAACGGCTTTCAAAGGGGCGGCTCAGGTGATCGAGCGCACCTACAATGCCCCGTTTTTGGCCCACAACTGCATGGAGCCGATGAATTTCTTTGCCCATGTCATGGATGACAAAGCGCTAGTGGCTGGCCCCTTGCAGGCACCGGGCTGGTCGGAACCTACGCTGTCGAAACTGTTGAATTTGCCGCCGGAAAAAATTGAAATTCAGATGACGCGTATGGGGGGCGGTTTCGGTCGCCGAGCCTATACTCAGTACCTCTACGAGGCGGCGCTGATTTCCCGAAGGGTCAAAGCCCCGGTCAAGCTGATTTACTCCCGCGAAGACGACATGGCCTACGGGATCTACCGTCCCATGTACACGGCCACCTACCGCGCCGCGCTGGATGCCGACAAAAAACTGATCGCCTTCCACGTGAAAGGGGGCGGCATTCCCGAGCATCCCGTCCACGCCAACCGCTTCCCGGCGGGAGCCGTGGACAACTACCTGGCCGAAGGCTGGGCCATTCCTTCCAACATCACCATCGGGGCGTTCCGCGCCCCCCGTTCCAACTTCAACGCCGCCGCCGAGCAGTCGTTCCTGGACGAACTGGCCGAGGCAATGGGCCAAGACCCGATCGAGATGCGGCTGGAACTGTTGGAGCGAGCCGCTAAAAACCCGGTGGGCAAAGACAACGACTACAACGCCGCCCGCTACGCCGGGGTACTGAAACTGGTACGCGACAAGTCGGGCTGGAATAAGCCGGGCCAAGAAAATTATAGCCGGGGCGTGGCGGCCTATTTCTGCCACAACTCGTACGCCGCCCATGTGGTGGACGTCGTCACCCGCAAGGGAACCCCCTACGTCGAGCGGGTCACGAGCGCGGTGGATTGCGGCGTGGTGGTCAATCCCGATGCCGCCGCCAACATGGTGCAAGGTGCCGTGGTCGATGGCATCGGCAACGCTTTTTACGGTCAATTGACCCACAAAGATGGGGTGGCCCAGCAAAGCAATTTTGACAAATACCGTCTCATCCGTCATCGCGAAGCCCCCAAAACGATCGACGTGCATTTCGTGCAAAACGACATCGACCCCACCGGACTGGGCGAGCCGCCCTTCCCGCCCGTATTCGCGGCGGTGGCGAATGCTTTGTACAAGAACCTTGGTAAGCGGTTTTATAATCAGCCGTTTCAACCGGATATCGAGAAGCAGATTTAAGTTGGATCAAAAAAACTGGGTTTGTCTTTTCCCATAAGGCTGCTTGCTTTGCGTTTGTGCGTTTCGATTACTGGAAATAGCAACACGACCAGTAACAAAAACCAAACTGCTGCTCCACAAAGAATTGGCGTAAACACGCATCAATTCTTGTGGACACACCTGAAAGTCGGACGGGTTTTCTGGTCTGTATAATACTTTTAAACCGTGATCCAGACTGGCTGCATGAAGAAATCTGTGGCGAGTGGGTTTATAGCGTAAAAAAGGCTGCCTTCGAAACCCTTTTTTCTATCTTTGCCAAAAAAAACCTCATGGAAGAGCAAAACCAAGAACAAGAGCAGCAAATAAACGTCGAGCTATCAGAGGACATCGCCGAAGGCACCTACGCCAACCTCGCCATGATTGCCCACTCCAACAGCGAGTTCATCCTCGACTTTATCCGCCTGATGCCGGGCGTCCCCAAGGCCAAGGTCAAGGCCCGCATCATCGTCACGCCCGAACACGCCGTGCGGCTGTTGAACGCTTTGAAGGACAATATCCGTAAGTTCGAGGCCGCGCACGGCTCCATCAACGAATCCGGGGAAGACGGCTCAGGCTTCAACTTTCCCATGAGTTTTGGCGGGCCGGGCGGCGAAGCTTGACCAATTATTTTTCCTTTCTTTTTACAAAAAGCTACTTCCCTTCGTTTAGTGGTTGCTGTTATAGCTTGTCGCAATCCAACGACCGGACAAATAGCGTTTTTGTGTTTTACCTAATCATCTTTCTTCAAAAAATAATGAACAAATCCATCCTCCGCTCAGGCTTTTTGGCGCTCTGTACGCTGGTCTGCTTGAGTTCTTTCGCCCAGAATGCCACCGAGTCCAAATACGACGCCCACGTACTGTTCAATCCGCTGCTGAACTTCCAGCCCGGCAACGAATACCGCACCGCCAGCGGGGCACCCGGCCCCAAGTACTGGCAGAACCGCGCCGATTACAAAATCAACATTGCGCTCGACGAAACCGCCGGGGGATCACTGTCGGGCGATATCGAGATCACCTACAAAAATAACAGCCCCAGCGACCTGGAATTTCTTTGGCTGCAACTCGATCAGAATGCGTTTAGCGATACCTCGCGCGGGGGCAAGACGACCCCCATCACGGGAGGTCGCTTCGGTAACACGGGCTTCGAGGGTGGCAACAAAATTACCTCGGTTACCGTGCAGCAGGGAAAGAATAAGGCCCAAATCGCGCAATTCAACGTGTACGACACGCGGATGCAGGTACGCTTGAACGAGCCGCTGCGCGCCAACGGCGATGTAATCAGAATCAACCTGGGTTTTTCCTTCAAAATTCCAAAATACGGCTCCGACCGCATGGGGACGCTGGAAACCAAGAACGGCGTGATTTACGAGATCGCGCAGTGGTACCCGCGCATGTGTGTCTATGACGACATCGAGGGCTGGAACACGCTGCCCTACCTAGGTGCGGGCGAATTCTACCTCGACTACGGCGATATGGAATATGCCGTTACCGTACCTTGGGATCATATCGTAGTGGGTTCAGGTGAACTGTTGAACCCGAACGATGTCCTGACCAAAGAGCAGCGCAATCGTCTGGATCGTGCGGCTAAAAGCGACTCGACGGTCATGATTCGCACTGCCGATGAAGTGACCAGCGCTGATTCACGCCCCAAGCAGTCGGGAACGCAAACCTGGCGCTTCCGCTGCCAGCAGACCCGCGACATCGCCTGGGCGACTTCCAAAGCATTTGTCTGGGACGCGGCTCGCATGAATCTGCCCAGTGGCAAGACCGCCCTGGCACAGTCGGTGTATCCCGCCGAAGTCGGCGATGACAAGGCCTGGGGCCGTTCTACGGAATACGTGAAAGCCAGCATCGAGTTTTATTCCAACTACGTCTACGAGTACACTTATCCCGTAGCGACCAACGTAGCGGGCATCGTGGGAGGCATGGAGTATCCGGGCATCGTGTTTTGCTCGAGCAACAGCAAAGGCGCGAGCCTGTGGGGCGTAACCGACCACGAGTTCGGCCACAACTGGTTCCCGATGATCGTGGGCAGCAACGAGCGCAAATACGCCTGGATGGACGAGGGCTTCAACACCTTCATCAACTTCCTATCGACCGACGCCTTCAATAACGGCGAGTACAAGAGCCGCCCGATGGACATGCAGCGCACTGCACCAGCATTATTTCCCTCAAGCGGCGACGCTATCATGAATATTCCCGACGTGGTGGACTCCCGCGCCCTGGGCGTCGAGGCGTACTACAAACCCGGCATCGGCCTGAAGATGTTGCGTGAGCAAATACTGGGCAAGGAGCGGTTTGATTACGCTTTCCGGCAATACGTGAAGCGCTGGGCCTTCAAGCACCCCACGCCTTACGATTTCTTTCGCACGATGGAAGACGTTGGTGGCGAAGAACTGGGCTGGTTCTGGAAAGGCTGGTTCTTTGAGAACTACAAGCTGGATCAGGGTGTAAAGGATGTCATTTACGTGGAACAAAACCCGCAGAAAGGCGCGCTGATCACCATCGAAAACCTGGATCAGTGGGCGATGCCCGCCACGGTGGAGTTGGAAGACGTCACGGGTAAAAAGTCGCGCATGGAGTTTCCCGTCGAAATCTGGCAGCGTGGGGGCAGCTGGACTTTCAAGACCGATACCGAGCAGCCGCTGCGCTCGGTGCGGCTCGATCCTGACAACGTACTGCCGGATATGAATCCCGCCAACAATACCTGGAAGCCGATGCGCTATGCCGCACCTCAGGCAAATTAGAATGGTCTAAAAACGCTTTCTGCGCTTTTCGGGTTGTAATGCCGGAGAATCAGCCGAACTTTAACTTTCGGGCTGATCCTCCGGCATTTTGTTTTTCTTCCAGCCGTGTTTTTTGTGTATTTTTTTGCAAATTGAAGGACTTTGGGAGTTATATCAATGAAAACAGCTTTATTACTTGCCCTTACGATTTTCTTGCTGGGTTGCCGAAAGCCTACGGAAACGCAAAAAAACCGCACTTTTGGCTTTCACCTGGTTCAGAAACGCCGGAGCGCGCGCATTCCTTTCGAGCTGCACGCCAACCTGATCGTCATTCCCGCCCGCATCAACGACTCCGATACGTTGCATTTCATCCTGGATACCGGCGTAAGCAACACCATTGTGACCGACACCACCGTGGGGCAGTACTTGAACACAGACTATTCCCGTCCCATTCGGCTCGATGGGGTCGGGGCGGATAGCACGGTGGAAGCGGTAGTCAGCATCGGTAATACTTTGCAGGTAGGTTATGCGCGCATCGAAGCCCACAACATGATCCTTTTGAAAGAGGACTTGTTGAAACTTTCCGAGTTGGTCGGCACGCCCATTCATGGACTCATCGGCTACGAACTCTTCGAGCGATTTATCGTTACCATCGACTTCCAGCACCGTTTGCTGCTCATTCAACTGCCTGAATACTTCAAGTTTCGCCGCTCCTACGGTACGAAGGTGCCTCTGGAAATCATCAATAAAAAACCCTACATCGACGACATTTTTATTAGCGAACTAGGAAAGAAGGAAAAGGTGAAACTCCTGCTGGACACCGGGGCGGGCCACGCTGTGATGCTCAATACTTTTGCATCGGGCATTCCGGTTCCCGATACTACTATTTCCGTGCAACTGGGTATGGGACTTTCGGGAAAAATCAGTGGAGAACTGGGACGTTTGGATAGAATCAGAATCGGTACTTACGACCTGTCGCAGGTGGTTACCTCCTTCCCGGACAGTGCATCTTTCGGTGGCAAAATCAACCCACTTTTCGACCGGCAGGGGAATGTTGGCGGTGAACTGCTGCGGCGCTTCCGCATCACGATCAATTATCCCGAAAAATACATGGCCATGAAGCCCGTAAGGCGAGCCATGAAGGAACCCTTCGAGCATGATATGAGTGGGATGGATCTGCGGGCCAAGGGTAACAACTTCCGGGAGTATTTCGTGGATCGCGTGATGGACAATTCCCCTGCCTCCCGTGCGGGCCTGGTGGAAGGAGATCGCCTGATGTTCATCAACAATTCGGCGGCCAAGATGCTCAATATGACGGAGATCTATAAACTCTTGCAGCGAAAAGAAGGGCGCTCCATCAATCTGATTGTCAATCGGAATGGCTCGCTGGTTTTCACCACGCTGGTCTTGAAGCGGGTTATATGAGATTGGGATTGGCATAAGTTTTGTTTAAACCAAATCCCTGTGCTTCGCTCTAATCCCCGTTCTCACCAACAACCACAACATTGACAACCATGAAAAAGAATCCGACAATATTTACGCTGATTCTGCTGGCATTTTTTATCATTCCGGCAGCACCGCTCTTGGCGCAAGCCAAAATTGACAGTAAGGCTGAGGCTATTCTGACCATTATGAGCAAAAAATACGAGGATCTTAAGTCCTATAAAGCCACCTTCGATTACGCTACCGAGGGCGGAATTCACAACATCAAGGGCGACGTAGCCGTAAAGGGGGAAAAGTTTCGGTTGAAATTGGCGGGGCAGGAAGTATTCAACGATGGCAAGATAATGGCTACCTATGTGAAGGAAACCAATGAGGTCAACTTGCAGGACTATGATCCCGCCGAGTTGGGCGACTTGAATCCTACACGGATATTTACGGCTTACAAAAAGGGTTATAAGTATCGGTTTGTCAAAGAAAGCAGAGAGGGAACACAGACTTACGAAACTATTGAGCTGGTTCCAACTTCCAGCTACGCCAAAATCGCCAACGTACGAATCAAAGTGAATAAGATGGATAAGGCCATAAAAAGCTGGGATATCCTCACGAGTGACGGACAACACGTGTACTACACCATCAATAGTTTTCAGCCCGGGGTGACTTTGGCCGATAGCTATTTTGCCTTCGACCCTAAGAAGTACCCCGGCGTGGAAATAGTCGATTTGAGGTAAGTAAAGCTTGTTTACTGTCTCCCTATTTGCTCCGCCACCAGCTCGATCCCTTCCTGAAAGCTACGCGGTGCGTAGCCCAGTGTCTCCCGTGATTTATCCAAAACAAATCCCGTACGGGCCGGACGCCTGGCAGGCTGCGTGAAAGTAGTGGAATCGGCCTCGGCAATTAAAGATTTATCGAGATTGAAATAGTCCGCCGTCATTATCGCCATTTCGTGCGGCGTCAGCAGATCCTTTCCCGAAATATTGAAGATGCCTTCGGCTTGCTGATCGGCGATGAGGGAACAGCCGATGGCCAGGTCCTCGGCCAGGGTAGGGGAGCGCCACTGGTCGGTAACGACTTTGATGTTTTTACCGTCTTCCAACGATTTCTTGACCCACAGGATAATATTGCTGCGGCTCATGTCGTGGGCGATGCCGTACACCAGCACGGTGCGGGCGATGGCCCAGCGGATCGGCGCGGCAAAGCGAGCGGACGCGATGACGGCCTTTTCGGCGGCGTACTTGCTCCATCCGTAAAAACTCAGCGGATTAGCCTCGGCACTTTCAGAATAGGGGCCATCGGCACCATCGAAGATAAAATCGGTGGAGAGGTGCACCAAAAAAGCATCGTGTTCGCGACAAGCGTCCACGAGGTACTCGACGGCTTTCACGTTCAACTCCCAACAGGCTTCCTTCTCCGATTCACACTGATCCACGTTGGTCATGGCGGCGGTGTGGATTACCGCATCGGGTTTGGTGAGGGAAAATACTTCGCCGATTTGCTCCGGTTGGGTAATATCCAGCGAATGGTAGACGTATCCCTCCACAAACGGCAGACGATTATCGCCCCGCGCCGTGGCGATCACCTCGACATCGGGCTTCTGGATGAGTAACTCAACCAATTTTTGTCCCAAAAGACCGTTGGATCCCGTAATGAGTATTCGCCTGCTGCTCATAAATTTTTATTCAAACCGATATCCGTACTTTCTCGTAATCCGCTTCTTCCGCATTTTCTTGACCGACACCTGCATCGTTACATCTTTATCGGGCCGATTTCGATCATCTCGGGGCCGGGCGGCAATGGAGTCGATGACCGCCAGGTTGTCTATAACCTGCCCAAATACCGTGTAGTTGCCGTCCAGATGTGGCGTGCCGCCTAAGGTCTCGTATATTTCCCTCTGTGCTTCGGTGGGTTGGCGTGGGGGAGTGGATCCGGGCGTGACGCGGGCCAACTGTGCGTCTAGCTCGTCACCCGTCATGGGTCGGCCCTGCACGATGTAAAACTGACAACCGCTCGATTCCTTCTTGGGGTTGCCATCGCGGGCGGCGGCGACTGCGCCCTTGCGGTGAAATAATTCAGGACGAAATTCGGCGGGGACTTTGTAGCCCACGCTGCCATTGCCTAACGCGACGCCCGTTTCGGCGTTCTTGGAATTAGGGTCGCCGCCCTGAATCATGAAGTTTTCAATAACCCGATGAAAAAGCAGCCCGTCGTAAAATTTATCCTTAGCCAGCTTGATGAAATTGGCCTTGTGCAGCGGCGTCTTGTCGAAAAGAACGAGGTGCATCGTCCCGGCCTCCGTCGAGAGCGTGATCAGGTAATCTCGCTTGCTTTTATTCTGCGCCCTAGTTGGTGAGGCGTAAATACAAAGCAGCAAAATGCAGGTTATTCTGGTCGAAAAAAGTCTCAACTGTCCAATTTCCATTATCAACTATCCGCTAATTAATCGCGAGCACCGTCTTATCCGTCGGCGTAAACACCATTTTCAGGCCGTAGTCCTTGCCTTCGGACACTTCGTCCATCGCTACCTGAGCGGGGGCCTTTCTCCAGGTGATGTGGCGTGGCTTGTTCTTCTAGCGGTGTGCCGTATTGTGCGGTAAATCGTTTCTTTGTCGCCCGCCAGAGTTGCCGAGTGGCTTGCTCGCTATTGAGGTACACATCGACGGTGATTTTATTGACCACCCGGCCCGAGGGGGCGAAGTGGTAGAGTACGTCGATGGTTTCCAATTGGTCGGTTTCAAAAGTATAGCCCACATGTTGCACTGAGTCCTCGAACATCTCGAACGGTTCGGCAGCCTGACTTTCGGCGGCCCGGACTTTACCAACCGGATCACCAAAAGCTATGCCCCGGATGATACCCTCGTCCTGAGTACCGACGATGGTTTTTAATAGAGCAGAAGCTGCGCTATTGGTGCTTTCATCAACTGATCCGTCGGTAGTTTCGGAATCATCCGAGAGGGTGGGGTCGTCGCTGGTGCTGGTTTTGGTCTGACAACCCGCCAAGACTGCACCAAAAAGGATGAGTAGGACAAGAAAGCGCTGAACCGTGGATTGAGTCATGGTTGATCGAGGACGACTGAGTCTTTTTTTCGCAAAAATAGCCATTCTGTCCGTGAAAATCTGCAAGATACCCTTACAAAGAACGACCGATCTGAAAAAAGAAGCGCCCCTCGCCTAAGCCGTTGACGGTGTAGTTGGCGCGGATGACCATGTTATAGAACGTCACTACATCCAGCCCCAACCCGGCACCGGGCAGCAGGCGGTTGCCCAGCTTCGTGTTGCTTAGTTCGGGATAGTAGTTGCGGGCGTATCCCAGATCGGCGAACGAGTTAAGGTAGGCCGTAACGGGGATCGTACTCAACTGGCGGATGGGTATCCAGGGGATGGTTTTCTCAAAACTGAATAATCGGTATTTCAGCTCATTGTCCCACAAGGCAAAATGCTGGCCGTCGATCACGTACAGCTCGTAGCCCCGAACGAGGTTGGATCGATAGCCCAGTCCGATCGTTTGGGCGTAAGGCTGTCGCAGCGGGGCCGAGATACGGGCAGTGAGGCCGCTATTGAAAAACCAACGCTCCCCCAAGGCGTAGTAGCGGTTGTACCAGCCAAAAAGCGAGGTCTGATTGATGTCGTCGCCGGGCAGCAATCCAAGTTTTGCGGCCGATACGCCGTATCTGAACCCTCGTAAGGGATACTGGAAGTTGTCGCGGCGGTCGTAACTGTAGGTATAGACAAGTTGGAAATATTTCTGCTGCGTTCGTCCGTCGAGCAGGTAGTTAGGGTTGAGCTGGGCAAAAGGGTTAGAAAGACTGACGCTGGTCCAGCGCGTTTCCAAACGATGAAGGCCGTAGAATTTATTTCGCCGACTGAATCTTAGAAAGGCAATGAAACGCTCCCGATTCAGTTGCTCACTGTCGAAGTAGTCCAGTTTGTCGTCCCAGGTGCGGAAGGGCAGCGATTTGTTGGTGGCGTAGGACATTCCAACCGAAATCCCCGTTTTTTTCGCCTTGTCTATATACGGATTAGAGTAGGATATCCCGTAGTTGGGCAAAAAACCGAACTCCGCCGACAACCGCAACTGGTCGGCTCGGCCTGTGATGTTGTTGTAGTTCATGAACAGTCCGTAAGTCGTGCGCTTCAAATCGCGCTTGCGGTCGTACCACCACTCGTTAAAATTTCGGTCGGCCAGCGAAAATACGGGCAGCACCACCATGTAAAGTCTTTCCTTCACAACCACCCGTACATCAACCGAGTTGCTGTCCTCCTGGCTGGGGGAATGCAGCATCTCGACAGTAATAAACAGGTTGGTGTTAATAATTTTCCGGCGGTCGATTTCGAGGCTGCCCTCCAAAATATTTCGCGGCAGGGTGTCGCCCGGCTGCATCGCCATTTCGCGCAGAATGATCGGTGTCCGGGTGCGGTAGTTCCCCTCAACGGTTACGGTGCTGACCGTTATAAGACGCAGACTGTCCGGCGTATCTGACCCAGCCCCCGAAGCAAATAGGGAGGGCGAAACACCTAGCAACCCAATGAACAGCAGGAAGAAAGTTTTGATAAAATGCAACATTCAGCGAGTGTGGGGGAGCCTTGTTTTCTCTCCTACAACGTAAAAACACCCCAAAGATGTTGGTAAAAAAGAGTTTTACCAACATCGGCAGTTAAAGTATTATACGTAGAAAAGTCCGTGAAAGTTGCCCACTCAGCGGTTATCGCTGGTTTACGCCAAGCGCAGCACTCCGAAATGTTTGGGGCGGTGGAAGTTGGGTTTTGATCCGCTCAGCGTCGGACTCCAGCACTGGAAAGAAGAATTATCGGGCGTACACTCCCAATCGGGGGCAGATTGGGGTTCGAGGAGAACGATGCGGTAGAAGTTGATGCGGTACGCACTGCCGCCGACTTGCCCCTCCAGGCCATCGACCAGAGCCAATGGAATATGAAGCTCACCGCGCCAGGAACTGGCAGTGGTGTGGGTAATGCTATGGGTTATGCCCGCTTCTTCGTAGGGTACCATCGTCAACCCGATGCCTTTTCCGGGCTGGCCGGGATTATGGACTTGCCCGACAAAAAGAGCGTCGTTGGGATTTATTTCCAGTTCCAGGTAGCGGGTAGGGACGCCTTCACCAGCCGCTATAAATACTTCGAAGACTTCCTGCTTCCAGAGGGAGGCGTTGTGTTCTTTGTAGGTATTCTGCCGCCAGAAGGGGTCGGTGTGGCATTCGAACTCGACGGAAAGGATCGCCCCATCGTGACGAAGCCGCACCAGGGTTTCCTGGGCGGCTTCGGTGCCATCGCCTGCCTGGCGAAAGTATCTTTTCGGTAGACTCACCCAATGATTATCGGGCAGGACAATCTCGTACTTTTCAGCAGTCATAAAGCATCATTCCATTTTTGCCAATTTATCGAGGTTGAGGTCGTCCAGCGTGTCTTTCATCTGATCCATCGATACCTTGCGGCCTTTGACACTAACTACAAAGCGATCGGCCACCAGCACGTTCAACTCGCCATTCTCTCGTTTGCTATCATACTTTTCGTACGCCTTGTTGCCGTCGATTTTGGTCGTTCTTTCGTAACCCGTGGTGGTTTCTTTGTCTATCTCAGCCATAGCCCAGGCTGCCATGCCCATCATGGCCATGCCACCTACGCCGCCCGTGTCCACGATGTTTATGGTCATGCTGGCGTCGCCTTCCTTGTATTTCCCCTCGGCCTGCGAGAGGCTGAAACCCATCGCGCCGTTCTTCTCGCCGGTGGCTTCGGTACGCTCCATACCAGCGGCACGCTCTGGGAGCATTTCTTTGAGCTCCCGAAAATTCACGGGCTCGACCGGGCCTTTTTCCTGCATTTCCTGGGCCTTATCGGCCATCTGCTGGAAAGCTTCGATGGCATTTGCGGGTTCTTCGGCTTCTTCTTTCTCTTCACTTCCGCCGCAACTCCATAGGGAGACGGCGAGGACACTTACAAACAAAAGGGGCTTTTTCATAGGAGAAACGAGGTTTTAGGTTCAGATAGCAATGTAAGGGTTTATTCTTGGGAAAAGAACCCCAACGCCCTCGTTTCTAGTAAACGGTAGGCCGTGCTTACTGACCAGCCGTTTCCACTGAGCCAGCTACGCTACGGTCGTTCTGGATTCGGGATGATGGTCGCTTCGTCGCGAGCGTACTACGAGATAAATGCCCAACAGTACCGCCGGAATGCTCAGGAATTGTCCCATGTTCAGCGGCAGCGAGTCCTCGAAATTGACCTGATTTTCTTTCATGAATTCATCGATGAATCGGAAGGCAAAAATCCAAATGAGCCCCACGCCCAGGATAAGGCCTCGCGGCGTGGCGGCCTTGTATTTGTTCCAAAGCGCGAACAGCACGAAAAACAGAATGAGGCAGGAAATGGACTCGTACAACTGCGCCGGGTGCCGGGGGTACTGGCTGTATTCCATGTTTTGCATGAAAATAAAGCCCCACGGAACATCCGTTACTTTGCCGACGATCTCGGAATTCATCAGATTGCCAAAGCGGATAAATGCCCCGGCCAACGCCACCAGAATCATCATGCGGTCGGTGAGCCAGAGGAACGTTTGCCCGCTGGACTGGCGTTTACGGGTGTACAGCCACAGGCCCAAGAGAATGCCGATCAAAGCCCCGTGACTGGCTAGTCCGGCAAAAGGCGGCAGGATGATCTTCGAGCGGATTGGTAACAAAAACACTGGGTTCGTAAAAAAGGAAGTGGCCGAGCCTCGCGCCCAGCACGGTGGAAAAGACCATCACCAGTGTGAGCGTGTCGATGTCTTCGAGCGGCTTGCCTTCTTTCTTGAAAATGTGCGTCATAACCTGCTGGCCAAACAGAAAACCCGCCGCAAACAGCAGCCCGTACCAGCGGATGGTGAACGGGCCAAAGCCCAGAAACTCAGGAATGGTGAAAATGTCGGGACTGACATTCCAGGGAATGTAAGATAGCATTTGGTGTAGTCAGGGGTTAATTTTTGCCAAAGGTAAGGGTTTTGAATGATGAATGGTGAGTGATGAATGGCCTGGCGCACCAAAAATGCACATTGAAATATTATGAAAACACTGCTTATTTCTCTGGTTCGGATGTATCAGGGCGTTTTGTCGCCTTATTTGCCTAATTCTTGCCGTTACACGCCCACCTGTTCGCAGTACATGATCGAGGCGGTCACGAAGCATGGGGCGGTGAGGGGCGGGTGGCTGGGCCTGAAACGTTTTGCCCGTTGCCATCCCTGGGGCGGAAGTGGGGCAGATCCCGTGCCTTGAAGGGAACAAGGCGCGTGAGCCATACGCTGCACTAATTCAACTCCAACAGAATCCGCCTCGCTCCCGACGTGTTCTCGCCCGGTTTCAGCGACTGCGATACAACCTTCCCCGATCCCTTGAACCCAACGCGGTAGCCTTTGTTTTCCATAAGGTAAACGGCATCGCGCAGCGACATGCCCCGCAGGTCGGGTACCTCGGCTTTGGTTATCTCTCGGATGGTCCACTTGGTTTTTCCCTGGCCGGAGGTGCTTCCCCGCAGCCAGACGTTATCGTCGTTCGGTTCGCCTGCGGTTGTGATTTCGTCTTCGGGTAGTTCGCTCAGATTCAGCGTACTGGCTACCACTTTTACTTCGTCTGCTTTTCCCGTCCAGTTGACCAGTGAGGGGCTTTTTCCGCTCTTGGACTCTTCGGGGTCGAGCTTGGCGGGTTCGTGTAGTCCCATGTCGTAGGCGTAAATGCGGTCGGCAACCTGCTTGAACACCGGAGCCGCAACTTGCCCCGCATAAAGATTGTATCCCGCGCTCATTGAGTTTTCCACCAGCACCATGCAACTGTACTTGGGGCGGTTGGCCGGAAAGTACCCTACGAACGAAACCCGCAAGCCCCGCCCGCTCACGTAGGACTTGTTCACGATGCGTTGCGCAGTGCCCGTTTTACCAGCGATGCGGTAAGGGCTGGCCTTAAGTTCAGGGGCCGTGCCATTCTGTACTACGCCTTCCAGCATTTGCTGCACCAGTTTCACGGTTCGCTCCGAGCAGATAGGGGAGGAAGTCACGTAAGGTTCGTAGGTGTTCACAATCTCGCTCGAACTACGAATCTGATCCACAATCATGGGCCTGACCCAATAACCCTGGTTGGCAATGGCGTTGTAGAGCGCCAGGATCTGGATAGGGGCCAGGCGCATTCCGTAGCCATAGGACATCGGCGTGAGCGTAATTTTGTCATTCCAGAGTTTTGAGCTGCGGTCCCGGATAAATGGGGCCGCTTCGCCCTGCATGTGCAAGCCCGTTCGACTTTTGAGCCGGAATTTTTCAAGATAATCCAGGTACTTGTCGGGCTTGTCATAAAAGTACTTTCGCATCAGTATGTGGGTGCCGATGTTAGACGACTTCTCTAATACCTGACTAGCCGTAATGCTGCCGAAACCACCCCGGTGGGCGTCGGTAATGGTGATGTTTCGGTACCGGAGCCGCCCGTCGCCCGTATTGACCCATACCTTATTGGGGTCGATGCCCGTTTCCTCCAATACTGCCATCATCGTGGCCAGCTTGAATGTGGAGCCGGGGTCGGCACCCATCGTGAGGGCGTAGTTGCGATCGTCTACAAACCGGTTCGGGCCTTTGCGGGTGAGGTTAGTCATGGCTTTTATTTTGCCCGTTGCCACTTCCATCACGATCACACAACCGTAATTGGCCTCAAACTTATCGAGGGTGTTTTTGAGCGCCGACTCGGCCACATCCTGAAAGTTGATGTCGAGTGTGGTGTGGATGTCCTGGCCCGTTTCGGGCCTGATGTTCCTCTCGTTGGCTACGGGCATCCGGAAGCCGTGGGGCAAATCCTGCACCCAGCTTATTCCCCCCTTGCCCGCCAAATGCTTGTCAAAGCTGGCTTCGAGGCCCACCCTTCCCTGTCCTGTTCGGGCGTCGAGCGTTCCTACCGTTCGGTCGGCCATGGGGGAGAACGGACGATAACGGCGGTACTCGGGCGGAAGTTTGCCGGCCATCGTCTTGCTGTATTTGTGCTTCCCGTCGGTTCCTCTCAGCTTGTCGTCGCCCCGGCGAAAAAACGGCCAACGCTGTATGCGCTCCTTCATTTGGTAGCTCACCGCCTTGGGATACAGACGCAAGGTGGAAGTCTTGGCACTCCGACGGGTCTTCTCGATCATCGCTTTGTATGCGCCTCTGCTTTTCCGGCCGAATGCACGAGCGAGGCTGTCGGCCAAGATACCCACGTGGTCGGCGAAGTAGGAACTGTCGGGGTACTTGGCGTCGAGTTCCACAAGGTAATAGGGGATCGACGTCGCCAGCAGACTGCCGTCATTGGCGTAAATATTGCCCCGCATGGCGGGAATGGTGTCCACCCGAACGATGCTCTCGGCAGCGATCTCGGCCCAGGACCTGTCTTGATACTTAGCAAAGTACTGAACCTGAATCAGCTTCGTCACGACCCCTACGGCCAACAGAAACAGCACAAGCGCCACCACGTAAGCCCGGGTAATAAGGGCCTGCTTTTCGTTGGGTGCTTTTTTCTGGGAACGCTTCATCAGGAAGTTTAAAGTTTATGAGTTTATGAGTAAACCTCCTAAGATGGCAAATTTTCCCTTTGTGCCTTTGTGCCTTTGTGCCTTTGTGTCTTTGTGTCGGAACGCCGCACCGCTTTGTGCCTCCCCCTACCTTTCGTTCGAGGGCGAAACGATTTTCTTCGGTGGGGTTAGGTTTTCTTCCAAACCCATCGACTTCACGCGCTCGACTATTTCCGACTGTTTGCCACTTTTCATGTACTCGGCCTTGATGACCGTATACTGGGCGCGAAGGTCTTCCACTTCCTTTTTCAGGCGGATGCTTTTGCGCACGTGCTGTTCCGACTGGTACACCACCCGCTCGTAAGCCACCAACAGAAACACCACCCACAAGAAATAATAGAAATACTGGATCGGCACCCGGTCCTGATGACGCTCATCTTTCTCACCAAAGATTTTCTCCAGCGGTAAGAACCGATTCAGCCAATTGAAAAGCGAAAACTTACGCTTCGGCCTAGGGGGCGGAGGAGGTGGGGTACGGCGTTTGTTCATCCTAATTTTTAATGATAGAATGAGTGAATGAGTGAATGATAGAATAAAAGGGAAGTGCCTATTCTATCATTCTATCATTCACTCATTCAAAATTAATTCCGCTACCCGCAACTTCGCACTCCTGGCCCTGGGGTTGCGGGCTATTTCTTCGGCGGTGGCTTCGGTGGGTTTTCGCGTGATGGCTTTGAGCGGTTTGACTTCGTTGCCATAGAAGTCCTTCTCCACCTCGCCTTCCAGTTTTCCTTTGTTGATAAAATTCTTGACCGGGCGGTCTTCCAGCGAGTGGTACGACATTACCACCAGCCGCCCGCCGGGGGCCAGCACGTCGGGCACTTGGGGCAGGAATTCTTCCAGCACGGCCATTTCCTCGTTTACCTCGATGCGTAGCGCCTGGAAAATTTGGGCGAAGTATTTGTTCTCGCGGTGGCGTGGAGCGTAGCGCTGGGCCACGGCTTTCAGGTCGTCGACGGTATCGATCGGGGAATTATGGCGGACGGCGACGATGGCTTCGGCCACCGTGCGGGCGTTATGCACCTCGCCGTAGCGCCCCAGCACCGACTGCAACTCCGCCGCGCTGTACTCGTTCAGGATCTGACGGGCGTTGCGTTCGCCTTGCTGATTCATGCGCATATCGAGCTGCGCCTGGAAGCGCGTCGAGAAGCCACGCTCGGCGGTATCGAATTGGTGCGACGAAACGCCCAGGTCAGCCAGAATGCCGTCTACTTTGCCCGCTTTGTATAATTTTAAATAACGCGTCAGGTGCCGGAAGTTGGCGGCGATGAACGTGAAACGCGGGTCACTCTTCAGCGCGCTGGCGTTGGCCGCAGCGTCGGCATCCTGGTCGAAGGCGAAGAGTTTCCCCGTCGTCAACCTGTCCAGAATAGCCCGTGCGTGTCCGCCACCGCCAAAGGTCACGTCCACGTAGGTGCCCTCGGGCCGGATAGCCAGGCCTTCCAGGCATTCGGCGAGCATTACGGGCGCATGATAGGGGGTCGAGATAGCGGTTTCTGAATTCATGGGTTAGCGTGCGGTCGAACCCGGAACTTTATTTTGCGGCGAGTCCGTTACAAACTTAATAATTTTCCGGGGGAAGGTCAGCCCTTCTGCCCGGATTTAATTTTTTTGATTACCCTCCTTTTTTTTATCAACAAATTGCAAATGAAGAGATTACCGCTTTGGATCATTGCGTTGATTAGCCTGTCATTGACCGGTTGCGACACACCCGCAACTTCTACGGTAAAGAACGGTACCTGGCGGGCAACGCTCGTCCGCGATGGCCACACGCTGCCTTTCCTGCTTGAAATTGAGACCAACTCCGACGGTAAAACCTACTCCGCCTACGCCCTGAATGGTAGCGAGCGCTTCAAGATGGACACGGCTTACGTCGAAGGGGACTCGCTCCACATCCCGATGGAACTTTACGATTCCGAATTGATCGGTAAGATAGGTGAAGATCGCCTGACGGGCGTTTGGCGCGAGAGCCGACCGGGTCAGGTAGCGGGCGAACTTCCTTTCGAGGCGGTTTACGGCGAGGATTATCGTTTTTTCGAGCCGGGGATTATCGAAAGTGGCGAGTCGGTAGGGGGGAAGTGGGCCGTCACGTTTCGCGACGCGGAAGGCGCGGATTTGTACGAAGCCGTGGGAATATTCGAGCAAAAGGGTTCGGAACTAACGGGTACCTTCCTCACGCCCACGGGCGACTACCGCTACCTGGCGGGAAACGTCAGGGGCGACAGCCTTTACTTGTCCTGCTTCGACGGATCACATGTGTTCCTCTTTACCGCCGCCCTGCAAGCCGACGGCACCCTGAGCGGTGAGGCCTTTTACGGACTGACGAGTTACGAAACCTGGACGGCCCGTCCCGACGCTAATGCCGAGCTACCCGATGCCAACACCCTGACCTACCTCAAACCGGGCTACGATTCCTTTGATTTCAAATTCCCCAACGCTGATGGCAATATGGTTTCGCTGGAAGATCCGGCTTTTAAAGACAAAGTCGTAGTCGTGCAAATCATGGGTTCATGGTGTCCCAACTGCATGGACGAAACGCGCTTCCTGGCTCCCTGGTACAAGAAAAACCGTGACCGTGGCGTCGAGATCGTCGGCCTGGCTTTCGAGCGCTCGGACAAACTGGAAGACTCCGCCCCCAAACTGCGAAAGATGGCGCAGCGTTACGACGTCTATTACCCCATCCTACTCGCCGGACTCAGCGACAAGGACTCGGCGGCTACGTCACTTCCCATGTTGAATCATGTCATGTCATTCCCAACGACCATTCTTCTGGACAAAAAACACAACGTCCGCAACATCCACACCGGCTTCTCCGGCCCCGGCACGGGAAAGTACTACGAGGAGTTCGTGGCAGAGTTCAATGGGCTTATTGATAAGCTGGTGATGGAGTGATGGCGTATAGGGTAGAAGCGGCAAAAACTGCCCGAACTTATGTCCCTCCAAAACGTTGTGGGTAGATGATGCAAACTTTGCCCAGGACCGGGTTGGCAGGTCTGAAAGAAAACTGGCAGAGCGATCTGCTGGCCGCCGTAAGTGTTTCCCTCGTTGCCCTGCCGCTCGGCCTTGGCATTGCCATCGCCTCCGAGGCCCCGCCGATGGCGGGCCTGTTTGCCGCCATCATCGGGGGCATCGTCACCACTTTCTTTCGAGGCAGCCACGTGGCTATCAATGGTCCCACGGCGGGGTTGATCGCCGTGATTCTGGGTTCGGCCGTTGCGCTGAACGACGGGAGCGGGCAGACACTGAACTACATTTTCGCTGCCATTGTGGTGGCAGGGGGACTACAGGTGCTACTGGGCTTGCTGAAGCTGGGACGCCTGGCCGAGGTGTTCCACTCCACGGTCATTCGCGGGATTCTAGCGGCGATTGGCGTCATCATCATTGCCAAGCAAATCCACGTTGCGCTGGGTACCGAAACATTTTCTACCAAAGTGTTTCAGATTTTCGGAGACGTCATCGACCAAATGCCCGAAGTGAATCCGTTCGTGGCTATCATCTCGGTTGTCAGCCTGACTATTATGATCGTTCATTCCCGCACCCGGCAGCGGTTTTTCAAGCTCCTGCCCGCCCCGATGTGGGTGCTGTTGGCGTCGATCCCTTTCGTATATGCTTTCAATTTTTTTGACACCCACGCGGTGGAGCTTTTGGGAAAAGAGCACCTTGTCGGGCCGCATCTATTGGTTTCTGTTCCGAACAACCCCCTCAATGCCATCGCTTTCCCCAACTTCTCGCGCATCGGTGACTGGCCTTTCTGGACTTCGGTCATTTCTATCACCATGATCGCCAGCATCGAGTCGCTGGCCGCCTGCAAGGCCATCGACAAGCTCGATCCTTATAAGCGAAAGACGGATTTGAACAGGGACCTCGTCGGTGTGGGGCTCAGCACAATGCTGTGCGGGTTGATCGGTGGCCTGCCGATCATTACGGTCATAGTGCGCAGCACGGTCAATATCCAGAACCACGCCAAAACCAAATGGTCTAATTTCTACCACGGTGCGCTGATTTTGATTTTTGTTTTCATCCTCGCACCCGTGATCCAGAAAATACCGCTGGCGGCCTTGGCGGCTCTGTTGGTATTCATCGGTTTTCGGCTGGCTTCGCCCCAGGTTTTCCGTCTCGTATATGAACAAGGGTTCGAGCAGTTGGTCTTCTTCGTAGCGACGCTGGTCATTACCTTGATGACCAATCTGCTCATCGGCGTTTTTAGCGGCTTGGTTGTGATTTTGATCGCCCACATCTTGATTGCCAAAGTGACCATCCCGCAATTTTTCCGGCTGATTTTTAGATCAAAATTTACCCTGAAACTACAAAAGGATGGCACCTACGAACTAACGCTCGACGGCATCGCCAATTTTCTGACGACCATTCGACTGACCAACCTGTTGGAAAAAATACCTGCTGGTGCCAAGGTGAATGTCAACACCGGGCGGGCGCGCCTCATCGACCTCTCGATTATGGAACACCTCTATGACTTCCAGCGCCTGCACGTGGCCACCGAGGGCAAGGTCACGTTTTCGGGGCTCAGCGATTACATCTCCACCTCTAAAAACAAGCTTGCGCTGAAACTCTTGAAAGATATCGAAGAAGAACTGACGCCCCGGCAGTTGCGCCTGAAAGCAATGGCTATCGAAAACGACTATGAGTTTCAGCCCGAGCCGAAGGAGGATTTGGATTATCTGGAAACGTTTTATTTCTTTAGAAGTCGGCCCGTCGATGCCAAATACAACCGCATCTCGGGCCGAACGCGCGATCTGGAATGGGAAATCTCCGATGTGCAGTTTGAAGTCGGGGCATTTGAGTCCTACCAGGAGTTCACGACCACCATCGACCTCATCAAATTCCCCGACGGCATTCCACGCTTCACCATCGAGCGCAAGGATTTGGTAGACAAGCTCATCGACCCCTCGCTACGCAAGGACATCGACTACATTCACTACGAGAATTTTTCCAATAAATTCGTGGTGAAAGTCGAGGATACCCACGCGATGGATAAGTTCATGAATCCCGACCTGGAACGCCTCATCGAAGCCAGCAGCATTCAGCACCTGGAAAGCAACGGCGAGTCGATCATCATCTTCAACGACGAATTGAAGAAAGCCAAGCGGCGCGAGTTTGAGCAGTTGATCGCCTTTTCGCAGAAGCTGATGCGGTTAATCAAGTAGCCATTTCGTGCGCGTTATTTTCGTATCTTTGGAGACTGTTTTTTTGCAAGCAATTTTTTACCAAACACTGAGCACAGTATGAAAATCTCATTGGTGGGCACTTATCACAACGGTTGCGTGAAGTTCGACAAGGAAGTCGTATCGGAAAAACCGGTTGAGGTGACTGTCACATTTTTAGAGGATGTGGAGGTAAAAGAGGTTATTAAGGGGAGAGAAGATGAAAATAAGGAAACGAAACCGGAAAAAAGGCTCAGGTTCGAGGACTTCAATTTTGCTAAAAGCCGCGAAATCCTCAAAGACATCAAAACATCACTGAGTGACGCGGTGATAGAAGAAAGAAGGGGGGACGGACTATGAATGTATTTCTGGACACCTCTTCTTTGGTCAAGCTTTACTATGAAGAAAATGGCACCAGAGAACTGGATCACTTGATCTATTCTACAGATGTTGCCAAAATTTCCCTTGCAGAAATCTCTAAAGTAGAGTTTGCTTCTACCTTCTGGAAAAAGGTACGCATTAAGGAAATACCTGAATCTGAAGCAGTGACTACTCTCGCTTTGTTTGAAGCTGACTACGAGAAATATACTTTCATCCCGGCCGACGAAACGATTATCGAGCAAGCAAAACTTCTAATCTCGAAGTACGGGATACAGGGTCTTAGAACCCTCGACGGCATCCAGTTTTCAACTTCCCTTACCCTGGTCGGGCAGGTCAATGTCTTCATCACCGCTGACCAACTCCTCTATTCATTCTTCCAGGCTCAGGGGCTGCCCACCGAGATCCCTCAGAGGTAAAAAAACGGCGCTTTCACGCAAACAAATCACTCGACAAATAGCGGTCGCCCCGGTCGCATACGATCGTCACGATCACGCCAGATTCCAATTCCTGAGCCAGTTGCACAGCGGCCCAAGCCGCCCCGCCACTGCTCATTCCGGCGAACACGCCTTCTTCCCGCGCCAGGCGGCGCGCCATCTCGGTCGCGTTTTCGACCGAAATTTCGATGACGCGATCCACGCGCTTAGGTTCAAATATTTTTGGCAAATATTCCTGCGGCCATTTACGAATGCCGGGGATACTCGCGCCGTCGGTCGGCTGGCAACCCACGATCTGAATGTCAGGATTCTGCTCCTTGAGGTAGCGCGAGGTACCCATGATGGTGCCCGTGGTTCCCATCGACGACACGAAATGCGTGACTTTCTGCTGCGTGTCGCGCCACACTTCCGGCCCGGTCGTGCGGTAATGCGCCTTCCAGTTGTCGGGATTGGCGAACTGGTTGAGCATAAAGTAACCCGGTTCCTTTGATTTAGTTTCGGCGTAATCACGGGCGCTCTCAATGCCGTCGGTCAGGGTGACTTTGGCCCCGAAAGCTTCCATGGCCAGCACCCGCTCGCGGGTGGATTTTTCGGGCATCACCAGTTCGATGTCGATCCCATAAGTACTGGCGATCATGGCCAGCGCAATGCCCGTATTGCCACTGGTAGCTTCTATGAGCCGGGTATTTTTGTCGATTTCACCCCGATCCAACGCCCCCTTGATCATACTGAATGCCGCACGATCTTTGACACTGCTGCCAGGATTGTTGCCCTCTAACTTACCGTAGAGCTTGACCTTGGGATTAGGATTGATGCGTTTAAGTTCAACAAGCGGCGTATTACCGACGAGGTCGAGAATGGAGGACATTGTATGGTTAATTTGTGGGTTTGAATTAGCGTGGGGACGGTGTCGGCGTGTTGAGCGTGGGGGCGTCTGCTTGTTTCAAAAGGATTTCGGAAGCGAAAGAACGCCCCCACGGCCCTCACTCCTCTACGCCCCCACCGCCTTTCAATTTATCCGCGAAGCCATCCCACCCCTGTTTTAGGTTTAAATCGTACTGGTTGAACGGAATTTCGATCCCTTCTTTTCGGAAGTTTTCAAAAATCACAAAGCGTACTTCGCTCTTGATGTACTCGATTCGCCAGGCGCTGTACGTCCAGAAGAGCAATTCATAAATTACTCCGGAGTTGCCGAAATCCTTGACGCGTACCGTAGGAGAAGGATTTTTGGCGATTTCGGAATGTTCCTTGACGGAATCAAGTAGCACGGCTTCCACCTGTCGGGGGTCGCAGCGGTAAGCCACTCCGACCGTAATGATGAAGCGCGTCAGAGATCGGTTGTGCGACCAGTTGATGATGTTGTTATTGATGAACTTGGAGTTCGGTACGATGATGCCGATGGCATCGCGGGTCTCGACCTTGGAGGTTCGCAGCCCTACTTCCGACACGCGCCCGACCAGGCCATTGTCCAGCTCGACAATGTCGCCGATGTTGATGCTGCCCTCGAAGAGAAGTATAAGGCCGGAAACGAGGTCGTTGAATGTCTGCTGCAAACCCAGGCCAATGCCTACCAAAAGTGCCGCCGAACCTGCCAGCAGAAAGGACAGCTCCATGCCCGTCACCTGGAGCGATAGGATGAAGACGACGACGTAGATGAAATACTTAATGAGCTGGATGACCGCTTCCTGCCGCCCCTTATCTACCTGCTTGCGGCGGAAGAATCCCCGGCGCAAGACCGTCGAGATGCCCCATACCAACAAACGGCCCACCGTGATCAACAGGATAACCAGTAGTACATCGAAGACAGTTATTTCGTAGGTCTTGATGCTGAATAGCTCAAAATCCAGAAACTGGCGCACCTCGCGTGGCAGTCCACGGCTTAGTTTTTCGGCCCCCTTCTCGATGCCGCCGGGCTTGGCCTGCAACAGAACGAAACCTAATAAAAACCCTAACATTCTTTATTCAATTTACTCACTTCTAATAACTTACGATGCTAATACTGTTTATCCAATAACGAAAAAATCACCCTGTCTTTTGTCCAAAGAGGAAAAAAAGACAGGGTGAAAAGTAAGCAAATATTCTCGGATTAGAGCGTGAAGGAGAAAAACGTCAATGTTCCCAGTAAATAATCCTGAATGGAACTGCCGTGATCGCCGCCCTTGATCGTCGTCAGATTTACATTGGTGGCCCCACGCTTGCGCATGGCGTCGAAGGCATTTTTGGAATTGAAGTAAAAAACCAGTTGGTCGGCGTCGCCGTGGTAGAGTTGGGTAGGTGTTCTGGGTTTCCAGTCGTAGACATTGTTATCCGCCACGGCGTCGAGAAAGCCCTTGTCAGTGCCATCGTTGACGCCTTTGATAAATGCATCCGTAAAAATCGTATTGAACGATGCATCAATATTGACATCCAGCCCCTTTTTGCCAATTTCGCTGGCCCAGGGCTCTTTGAAGTAAGCCGACTTGGGACGATTGAGTCCATAAACACGGTCATAGGTGAGCGTTACCCAGAGGTAAGAACGATTAAAGCCTGGAATACCGTGGGTTTTGTTATTGATCAAATGCTTCATGAAGGCGGTCTTGTCGTAGGCTCCCGCGCCCAGGCTCGATGCCCGTAGGTCGAATTCCGTTGGGACTTCCTCCTCGATCATTTTTTGTAAAGACATGGAGGCAAAGCCTCCTTCCGAATAGCCCGCGATGTAAAGCTTGTTGTTCCACTTTACTTCGTTCTGCTCTTTCAAAAACTCCCTGGAAGCCCGCAGCATATCCAGCGACGCCGACGCCAGACTGGCGCGGTGTTCGTAAGGGTGGGGCAGGTCTTTGGAAGCGCCGTAACCGATGTAATCGGGGGCAGCAATGATGTAGCCCAGCGCACTGAACAGCGAATTGAGCGAAGCATCGGCGCCATCCTTGAAATTGGAGGGAGCCTGCTCGTCGTTGGTGATCGTGCCGTGCTGCACGCTAATCATCGAAACTTCGGAGGTACTTACGGGAACGATCAGCGCCCCGGAAGCCGTGATTTCCTGGCCGTCGGTGTTTTTGGTTTTGTAAGTGATGCGGTAGCCCTTGATGCCGTTCTTCAGAATGCCTCCGATCAATGGCCCCAGGCCGAGGCCCACGACCTGCTCGGCGATTTGTGCTTTGGTAAGTTCAAGGCCAACGCTGCTGCCGACCAGGTACTGATTTTGGGGTTCGGTAGGCGTTTCGGTACGGTCGCAGGAGGAGAGGAAAAGGAAACCGAAGGCCAGCACGATCCAAGCTTGGCGCAGCGGTAAGAAGTTAAGAGATTTTTGCATGACGTTTGAAAGCGGTGTTTTGTGTACGAAAACTATAACGCAACCAACCGCGCTTTCGTTGCGCTGCGACTTGCTCAAGCTTCGTTTTCGAGGTACCAGCGCAGGATGCGGGCCGAGGCTTCGGGCCGTTCGATCATCCCGAGGTGGCCCGCTTCGGCCAGTACAAAGGGGTAGATCTTTTTAGGAAAGCGTGCCTGTTCCATCACCTTCTCGAAAGGAACTACCTCATCGTTCATGCCGACGATGAAAATCAGGGGAAAGGGTAGTTCGGCCAGCACATGCGTGCGGTCGGGTCGGTCGCGCATGGCCTCCACCCCCACCGCCAGGGCATTGGCAGGCAGCTTGCCGTAACGTTGGATAAATTTTTGGACTTCCTCCGGGTGGGTTTCTTTGTAGCGCTGTCCGAAGAGGTTGGGCGCGACACGCTGGAGGAATGCTTCTGCGCCTTCACCGCGCAGTAGTTCCGCCATTTGGTTGCGCTGCTGCCGCTTTTCCTCGTTATCGGCAAAGGCCGACGAATGAAAAAGCCCGAAGCCTTCCAGCATCTCGGGGTATTTCTCGGCAAAAGCCAGGCCGATGTACCCACCCATCGAATGACCGATGAGCGTGAATTTCTCAATCTGCGAAGCCGTTAGCAGCCGATGCAGCTCATCGGCATACGACTCTACCGTACGGCAATCCGTCAACAGCGACAAGTTGGGACAAACGATGGTGAACTCATCGTCCAGCAACGGAACGACTTCGTCCCAGAGCGCATCGTCCATGCCGTGTCCGTGAAGAAGTACCAGTGCTTTGTGAGTCATTTTTGTTTAATTGTTAAGTCGTGTAATTGATGTTGACGGGGTCGCCTGTGCGGTTGTTTAGGTGTGTAGTCGTTTAGGTATTGACGCAGTTTTCTATTATCAAATCCCAAAACAAAAAACACTTACACAATTCAACGATTACACAATCACACAACCTTCTTCTCCTCATCCCGCAACGCCCGCCGCAGTATCTTTCCGACGTTCGTCTTCGGCAATTCATCGCGGAACTCGATGAACTTGGGGCATTTGTAGGCGGTCAGGTTTTCGCGGCAGTAGGCCTGTACTTTGGCTTCGGTCAGTTCGGGGTCTTTTTTTACCACGAAAATCTTGACGGCTTCACCCGATCGCTCGTGCGGAACGCCTACGCAGGCAACTTCCAACACACCGGGACACTGCGCCACTACATCTTCGATTTCGTTGGGATATACGTTGAAGCCGGAGACCAGGATCATATCTTTCTTGCGATCCACAATCTTGAAGTAACCGTCAGGACTGCGCACGCCAATGTCGCCCGTCTTGAACCAACGCCCGCTCTCGTCTTCGTGAAAGGTCTTAGCGGTTTCCTCCGGGCGGTTGTAGTAGCCGGACATCACCTGCGGTCCCTGGGCGCATATTTCGCCGGGTTCGTCGTCGGCGGCCCATTGGCCCTCTTCGTTCAAAATCCTTATCTGCGTACTGGGCCAGGGAATACCGATGGTTCCGACGCGGTTTTCGCCCACCAGCGGATTGGAGGTCAGCACAGGGGAGGTTTCAGACAAACCGTAGCCTTCGGCGGGCAGACAGCCGGTTTCCTTGTGCCAGCGTTCGGCCACCACCTTCTGCAGGGCCATTCCCCCGGCGGAGGTGGCTCTCAACTTACTGAAATCCACCTCGCCGAATCGGGAATGATTCAGTAATCCGTTGTAGAGCGTATTGAGGCCGGAAAAGATCGTGATTTGATACTTCTTCAGGTCGTCGATGAACGCGTTCATGTCGCGCGGATTGGTAATGAGCAGATTCATCGCGCCACTTTTTAACGCAGTCAGCGCGTTGACGGTCAGGGCATATACGTGGTACAGCGGCAGTGCCGTTACCATGATTTGATTTTCCGCGTCGCCCAGCAACGGTTTCAGCCATGCGGTGTTGGCTTCCACGTTGGAGATCAGATTGCGGTGCGAAAGCATCGCTCCTTTGGATACGCCCGTCGTGCCGCCCGTGTACTGGATAAAGGCCAAATCCTGACTCTTGACCTCAGGTTTTTTATAGTTGGCTGAGGCTCCTTTGGACAAAGCGTCATTGAAATCCACGGCCCCCGGCAGGTTGTAGGAAGGCACCATCTTCTTGACGTATCTGACTACCAGGTTCACGATCAATTTTTTGGGAAAACTCAGCGCGTCGCCGATTTGGGTCACGACGACGTGTTTGATGTCCGTATCAGCAATGATTTTTTCAAGATTGGAAGCGAAATTTGCCAGGATCACGATGGCCTTCGCCCCCGAGTCCGTAAACTGATGCTTCATCTCGCGGGGCGTGTACAGCGGGTTGGTATTCACGACCACCATTCCGGCGCGGACGATGCCGTACATGGCTATGGGATATTGCAGGAGGTTTGGCATTTGAATCGCCACGCGATCGCCCTGTTTTAGGCCAATGCTTTGCAGGTACGCCGCAAACTCACGCGAAAGGCGGTCGATGTCGCCGTAGGTAAGCTCTTTGCCCAGGTTGGCAAAAGCAGGTTGGTCGGCGAATTTCTTGAAAGCCTCTTCCATCAAGTTGATGAGCGAAGGGTAGGCGTCGGGGTTTATTTCGTAGGGAACGCCTTCGGGATAAGCGTGTAGCCAAGGGTAGGTTGATTCAGTGATCGTGGGCATAAAAATGGGTTTAGTTGTTTAGAGTTTGAGGTTTAAGCTGGCGCAAGCTCACTTCGTCGCTTCCAATCTTCCACCGTCAAGCCAACAATTTAAAAAAATATTAAGATAATGCCATTCTTTTAGGATAAAACGCTCAATTATTAAATGTCTTTTATCTGAGCATAATTACTCAAAGCACAGAATGCTTCTCCCCAATGCGCAAAACCCGGTGCGAAGTGCCATAGCGATGGGCTTCTTTCTCAAACGTTTCGGGTTCTTCGGTATTGAACTCGAAAAGGTGGTAATGGTGCGGGATGACGCAGCCCGCGCCGATTTCTTTGCCCAGTCGAGCGGCTTCTTCGGCGCCGAGGTTGCCCGCCACGCGACGTTCGGGGCGGTTGCCGTTGATGGGCAGCATGGCCACGTCCACGGCAAAGGGCATCAGCAGATCTTCCAGCCCCTCGAACCAAAGCGTGTCGCCGCTGTGATATACGCGGTAGTCGCCAAATTCCACCACGTAGCCCATGAACTTACACTGTCCCAAATCGTCGCGATCGACGGAATTGTGCGCCGCCGGAATGCCATGAAAGCGAAAATCCCCGATGTTCTTGATGAAAGTGTCGTTCATGCCGCTGGGAAAATCGAGCTCACAGCCCAACCGCTCGGCGATGAAGTCTCGGTTGGCCTCGGGAATCACCAATTTGATGTCAGGATTAACGTCCAGAATGGGACGCAGCGTGTCGGCGTCGAGGTGGTCGGTGTGATTGTGGCTGCTCGTGACGATGTCCAGAAAGTCTAGCCGCGCCGGGTCGATTACCTGCTCACTCATGCGGACGTGCGGCTTGTCGGTTTGGGCGTATTTTTTGGTAAGTGAGTCAGATAAATAAGGATCGAACAACAGATGCTTCCCCCGCCATTGCAGTAAAAAGCCACTCTGCCCCATCCACCAAAGCCGGAAGCCATTTTCTTCACTGAAAGTGGCACGAATATCAGCCAGCAAGGCATCGTCTTTTTGGTAAGCAGGAATCATAAAGGGAGTTTAAAGTTTGAAGTCAAAAATTTTAAAGTCAGGTAAATAGGGATTCAGGAGATTATGTTTTTTAAACATTAACTGTAATGGTTCTCATGGTTGCTCCCCCCTATCCCGTAGGGATAAGATATTTATAGAAATGGTAATCTCTACGACATACGACCCCGAGGGGGTCGCACAATTGTTGAATATGCTTTCTTCTATAAATATGCCATCCCTGCGGGATGATGTGGTAAGATGATAATAACCTTCAAAACCATTTCAGTTAAACCTTAGACTTTAAACTCTTTAAAATTTCCCAACGCCACATCAATCCATCGTCGGGGTCGTTGAAATCGTCGGTGCGGGTGAAGCCTGTTTTCTGTAAAATCCGGGTCGAATAGTTTTCTTCAGGCAAAGTGTGGGCGATGACTTTCTTCACTTCCTCGTGCGTGAAGGCGTGCTTTACCAAGCCCTGCGCGGCTTCGGTCGCGATGCCCAGATTTTGGTGCGAAGGGCGTACTTCGTAGCCGATTTCTACGCGTCCTTCGGCGTCGGGTTCGCCTTTGTAGCCACAGGAGCCTACCAGCATGTTGTCCGGCCTGTACACGATGAGGTGTACCCACCAATCGCGCAGCGGTTTGTGCGCCTTCCACCGCAAATAGGCCGGGGCGTAAGTGTCGCGGTATTGGCTCCACTTCTTGGGAACATTGGCCCCGATGGTCTGGGAAAGTACGCCACCGCCCATTTTTATAGCATCAAATATGGTGTCGTCGCAGGGCAACAGGCGTAGGCGGCGGGTTTCAATCATTACCAGAAACTTTAAACTTCAGACTCTGAACCTTCGACTTCTATTGCGGCTCCTTCGCGCCCACCTTATCGGCCCAGCCTTCGTATACCGCCAGCATTTCTTTTATTTTTCCGGGCATGGCAGTAGCCAGGTTATTGACTTCGGAGCGGTCGTGAGCGACGTTGTAGAGTTCCCAATCATTCTTCCCAAGCTTGGATGAAACCAGCTTCCAGTCGCCCTGCCGTATCGCCCGGCAACCGAAGTGTTCCCAGGCAATGAAGTCGTGCGGCTCTCGCGTTTTTCCTGCCAAAATCGGCACCAAACTCTTGCCCTCCATCGGCTTCACTTTCCGTCCGCCGAAGGTAGTGGGATGCTTGACTCCGGCTGCGTCCAGGCAGGTGGGCATCAGGTCCATGATGTGGCCGACCTGATCCGTTTGGAAAGCTTTCCTGACCGTTTTCGGATAATGCACGATCAGGGGCGTAGAAATACCGCCCTCATGGGTGTACTGCTTGTAAAGTCGAAAGGGCGTATTGCCCAGATTGGCCCACTCCATGCCGTAAGCGTCGTACGACCACTTCTTACCCGTTGGCGTCACGAGCGAACGTTCGTAGGCCTCGGGCTCCAGGTCGCGCTCGGCGCGGCCCGTCAGGACTTCGGCGCAGGCTCCGTTGTCAGAGAGGAACATGATCAGGGTGTTGTACAGCTGTCCGCTGGCTTCCAGCTTGTCCACGATGCGGCCTATGCCCGCATCCAGGCGGGTAATCATGCCTGCGTAGGCAGCCATTTTTAAGTCCCAGTCGTCTTTGTTAGGCGCATCTACCCAAGCCGGAATACGATCATCGCGGTCGGTGAGGACGGCGCTTTTTGGCAAAAGCCCCATTTTCTGCTGGCGGGCGTAGCGGTCTTTTCGCAATTGATCCCAGCCTTTCAGGTACTTGCCCCGGTACTTGGCTATTTCCTCATCGGGTGCATGAATGGGCCAGTGCGGGGCGGTGTAGGCCACGTACATAAAGAAGGGGGCTTTCTCGTTGGTCGCCTGGACGGCGTCGTCGATGTAGCCGACGGCGTAGTCGGAAATGGCATCGGTCAGGTAAAAGTTTTCGGGAATTACGTAAGGTTCGTTGTCTTCCAGCATCAGCCTTCCCGGCAGCAGTCGGTAGTAGCTGTTGGCCCCGCTAATGAGGCCGAAGTACTTGTCGAAGCCCCGTTGCAACGGCCAGTCGGGACGCTCCTCGCCCACGTGCCACTTGCCCGACATGTAGGTGCGGTAGCCCGCCGACTTCAGAACCTCGGCCACCGTGACCGTCTGGCGGCTCAGCCATCCCTGATAGGGCGTTTCACGGCTGTGATCCACGTCCTTGGTCACCATGCCTCCCATGCCCGCTTGCTGCGGATAGACGCCCGTGAGCAGCGAGGCCCGGCTTGGGCAGCAGCGGGCGGCGTTATAGAATTGGGTGAATTTTACGCCGTTGGCGGCGAGTTTGTCCAGGTTAGGCGTGCTGATTTCGGAGCCGTAGCAACCGATGTCGCTGAAACCCATATCATCCACCATAATCAGGACGATGTTGGGTCGGGCCGCGCTCGGCTTTGTATTTTGGGCAAAAGCGCCAAACGCCGAACCCAGTAGCAGCAGGGTTATCGAAAATTTTATTTTCATGAGAATAGGCAGTGTTTTCTTATCGGTAAAAAGCCACCAAATGCCGTGTTTCTACTACTTTGGCATTCTTGATGGGGAAATGAAGTACTTTCGAATCGAAACATTTGCCACAAAGTGAAGGCAAGAGATTCCCCAAAACAACCGGAATGAAGGGTAGTTATGAATTGGTACCCGTTTTTATTTAAAACCTTTTATTCAAAGAATCGACCACAAAACGACTGCGACTATGAAAATCAAACATCTGGCGGCTATTGCCCTGTTCACTGCCCAAGGCGTACTTTTCACCTCCTGTGCGGGCGAACAGAAGAAAACGCCTAATTCCGAGATGAACGACGTCACCAAAACCGGAGCCGACGAAAGCGATGCCGCGATCGGCGTCGGAGCGGGCAATCAGGACGAGGAAGGCGGCTACCCGGCCAATCAGGGGAACCTCTACGCTGATTCGACGCGACGGGACACCAACGACATCCGGCGAAATCAGTAGAGGCGCGATGCCTCGCGTCTCCTCCTCGGAAGCTAACCAGCGTCTTTCACAAAGGGCGGTTTATCGACAAATTTTCTATTTTTGGAAAATTTATCAAACGATAACCCGCCCTTTCTGTGTCACAAAAAGAAGATTTCGCCGCTGCCATTCAAAAATCGTACAAGACCGATCTGCCCTCCATTCACTTAGGGTCAGGCATCCTCAAAGGTGAAATCGTCACTGATGCCCGCGTGGCCATTCCACTGCGGATGATGACCCGCCACGGCCTCATCGCCGGAGCCACGGGCTCGGGCAAAACGCGGACGCTGCAAGTGCTGGCCGAGCAATTGTCCGACGCGGGGGTTCCGGTGTTCATGTCCGACATCAAGGGCGATATTTCGGGTCTGGCGCAGCCCGGTGCTACCAATGCGCGGCTGGAAGAACGGGCGAAGGCGCTGGGCATTCCGTTTGAACCCAAAGCATTTCCCATCGAGCTGTATTCGCTCAGCGGCAAGCTGGGCGCACAAATGCGGGCGACGATTCTGGAATTTGGCCCCGCGCTTTTATCCAAAATCCTGGATCTGAACGACACGCAGGAGGGCGTCCTCTCCATCTTGTTCAAGTACGCCGACGACAAGCAGTTGCCGATGGTCGATTTGAACGATTTGAAAAAAGTACTGGCCTACCTGTCCGAAGGCGCGGGGGCCGAAGAAATCAAGTCCGACTACGGGCGCATCACTACCTCTACGGCCGGCACGATCCTCCGCAAAATCGTGGCCCTCGAACAGCAAGGCGTCGAGAGTATTTTTGGGGAAAAATCCTTCGACATCGACGATTTGGTCGCCAGGGAAGACGGGCGCGGCATCATTAGCCTGCTCAACGTTTCCGACGTGCAGGACAAACCCGCCCTATTCTCGACCTTCATGCTCAGCCTGCTGGCCGAGCTCTACGCCACACTACCCGAGGCGGGCGACCTCGACAAGCCCAAGCTGGTTTTCTTCCTGGACGAGGCGCATCTCCTATTTAAAGATGCGCCCAAGGCGTTCATGGAGCAAATCGAGAAAGTAATTCGGTTGATCAGATCCAAGGGCGTCGGCATTTTCTTCTGTACCCAAATGGCGCAGGATATTCCCGACAGCGTGCTGTCGCAACTGGGCAACCGCGTACAACACGTGCTGCGCGCCTTTACGCCCAAGGACGCCGAAGGCTTGAAGCAAACCGTGAAGACGTATCCGCGCTCGGATTTTTACCAGATAGACGAAATCCTGACCACGCTCGGCATCGGGCAAGCCCTCATCACGGTGCTGAACGAGAAGGGAATTCCCACCGAAGTAGCTGCCACGCACCTCGTGCCGCCGCGCTCGGTCATGGGGCCACTCACCACAGCGGACTACGAAACCCACGTCCGTAACTCTGACGTTTACAAAAAATACAAAGACCCCATCGACCCCGAAAGCGCTTACGAAATCCTGACGCGCCGCATGGAGGAAACCGCCCGCGCCGAAGAAAAAGCTGAAGCCGAAAAAGTGGCCGCCAAAACCGCGCCAAGATCCAACGCCCGGGAGGAAAAGGGGATGTTCGAAGAAGCGCTATCGTCGCCGCTCGCCAAGCAGGTAGGGCGGGAGCTGGTGCGGGGGGTGTTCGGGATGCTGTTTGGCAAGAGCGTCAGCACGCGGTCGAGGTCGCGGAAGAAGACTGGCGGGTTGTTTGGGTTTTGAGTTGACTTCCCGAAAGTCTTAACGCCAGATGGCAATTCCATTGCGGCAATTCCATTGGGGCAATTCTTTTGGGAAGTTGCTTTTAAGTAATCCATACCTTTGCACTTCAAGAAAAAAACAGACCGCGTGAAAGCTACCAAAACCACCAAGCGAAAAAATACTGCCTACTCCGTCACGGACATCGCCACGATTCTGGACCTGCCCGAGGCGCAGGTGAAACAGTGGCTAAAAGAGTATAAAAAAGGCCAACTGGCCGACCGGCAGAAAGAAGGCGAGATTGACTTAACCGCCGACTTCCACACATTGATCGAGTTTTATACCTTTTACCAACTGCGCTCGCAGGGGGTATGGCCGTCGCGCATCAACAATGCCCGCGAAATCCTGGCTGAGATGCTGCACACGCAGTACCCGTTCGCCACAGCCAACATCCTTACCGACGGTAAAAACGTTTTCTTCCACGCCGAAATCGGTGAGCTCATCAAGGCCGACCAATCGCTGCAGCTCACGATTCAGCAAGTCGTAGCGCCCTTTTGTAAGCGCATCGAGTTCGGCGACGACTCGCTGGCTACCAAGCTTTACCCGCAGGGCCGCGACTCTTCCATCCAAATCGACCCCAGCCGCCAGGCGGGTCGTCCTGTGGTGGGCGACACGGAGGTGCTTTCGCGGTCGGTGTTTGACCTTTTTGTGCAAGGCCATTCGGTGACTGACCTGGCGGGGCGTTTCGATTTGTCGCCGAAGCAAGTGGAGGACGCGATTGCTTTTCACCAGAAACAGGTGGCGTAAATTGTTTGACTACGGCGTAAAAACTTAGGAAGAGGAAAAGAGGTAAGATCATCCCGGCCACCACTCCTAAGTGGCGGCCGGGATGACTAGAAAAGGGTATGGCCAGTGCAACACGCTGCGTGTTGCACTGGCCATACCCACCCAGTCGGGTTTCGAGTAGAGCCGATGAAATCGAAACCCGACGTTAGACAGGAATACTCAGAAGAGCAATCAATGGTCCTCGCTCGACTCCATTCCCAGGACGGTCAGACGGTAAGGCGTTCCCGATACCTTGATGCGGCTGGTTTTACTCAGATCCGCTACCTGCACCGTCAGCAGTTCACCCGTTTTGGGCTGCGTCAGGTAGAGGTACCGGCTCGTAGCCACCAACTGCGGCTTCTGTTTTTCGTCTTTGGCCGTGGCCGACAGAATGTTGCCACTGGTCTTGAGCTTGTTGGTTGCCAAGTCGAACAGCTTGACCTCCCCGCTGTGCATGAGCGTGACGAGCATCTTGTTGGCGTAGTCGACCTTGGCTTGCATAATGTCGTCCGTCTCCACGATGGGTGTCACTTTGTCGGTGGCCACGTCGATCAGGTACGCGCCCTTGGCTGACGTGTAACCCACGAACTTACCGGGCTGTCCGGCTTCCATGATGGTACCAAACCAGGCGGTGCCGAAGTCGGCGGGATGGGCGATCAACTTCTGCTTGCCCGAGGCTTCCACCACCAAAATGCCGCTGGCCGAGCCGAACACGGCCACATTTCCATCACCGGCATTGCCGTGAATGCCCTTGGTTTGGATCGTAGAGGCATGGATCATCTTACCCGTGGCGTCCATGATCCGTACGCGCTCGGGTAGGGATCCGGCAATCGAACCGTCCTTTTCAGTAATGGCATAATTACCATTGCTGAACTTAGCCATGGCACCGTGGTGGGCCGCTAGTCCGGTATTGATAGTCTTGAGCTTCATGCCAGCGGTGTGGAATTCAGTTTCATTCCCCACGCTCAACGTGCCGTCGCCGTCATTGAAGTACATCACCTCGTTCCCTTTGGTCTTGAAGTGAGTAGGCTTGCTACTTTCCCCCATCCAGGCGCCCCACTTCGGGGTGCCCTTCACGTCCACGTGGTCGCCATGGTTTTCGAAGCCCGTGTCGAAATGTTGAACCAGGTTGTTGGCGCGGTGCACTACTGCCCCGAAGCGACCCGACTCGGTAGTGTACAGCGCCGACTGCGGATACTGAGCCTCGAAAGTTTCTACCTTCCCATCCCTTGGGGTGACCAGCGACAGCTGCTTCGTCGTTTCATCGCTGACCAGCAGCCGCAGGTACTTGTACTCACGCGTGTCGGTGGGCTCCACCTCATTTTTGTCCGGGTTACAGGAAACCAATACCGCCACACCCAGTACGCCCCAGCCGATTTTTTGAATAAACTTTTTCATTTTGTAATTGAGTTTTTTGCAACAATGTTGCAAAAGTAGAGGGTAAAATTTGCGTTTGCAACGGTGTTGCAAGAAAATTTTGTAAAAATTTTTATGATCTAAAAAAATCCCCTTCATTTAGTTGCAACACCGTTGCAAATCACTATCTTTGCAACCCTGTTGCATTCCGACTAGTAGATTCTGGTTTGCAACAAGGTTTATTCATCACCAAACCAAAAAATAGTTTAGCATGAAATTTAATCGAAAATGGATGCCCGCGTTACTTCTGGGCATGGCGGTGCTGTTCACCCAGTGCGACAAGGCAGAAAAGGTGGAGCCTGACGATGAAAATGAATTGATTACCACCGTTCAGCTCAATTTTACAGAAAGTGGTAGCACTTCGACCCAGACCTTCACCTTCCGCGATGTGGACGGCGACGGCGGTAATCCGCCTTCTGTCTTTGAAAAGATCACACTCAAGCCCAACACGACCTACACCATGACCGTAGACTTGAAGGACGACAGCAAGACGCCGGCGGAGGACATCGGCAAAGAAGTAAAGGAGGAGGCTGACGAACACCTGTTTGTATTCACGCCCAGCCCGGCCTCGTTATTGAACTATACCTACGGCGATCAGGACGCTAATAAGCTTCCTATCGGCCTCACCGGAACGGCCAAAACCAGCGCTGCTGGAACGGGCAAGCTCAAAGTGCAGTTACGCCACCAAACCCCCGTAAACGGCAAGGCAACAAAAGACGGCACGGTCGGCCCCGGCAGCGACGACGTGAATCTGGACTTTGATTTGGAAGTGAAGTAAAAATCCGAAGTTTGCTACAAGACTTAAGTCCCGTGAGCATTTAGCTTACGGGACTTTTTTTTGGTTGGAAAGCAGCCAGAAGGTCTTTTCATACCAAGTGTACATCCGAGAGAATTCCTCCAAAAAAAGGCAGGTGGAATTGGCAATCGAATCAGCACTGCCTTCAAATCTTGAATTGTAACGTCAGATAGTAATTCCGCTTGTCGGCGGGCAGAATGCCGGGGCCGGGGTAGCCGTCGGCCCGGCGGGTGAAGTACTTGGCGTTGGCCAGGTTGTTGACGCCGGTCGAGACCATAAACTGCCGCCAGTTGTAGCTTAGACTCAAATCCATCACCGAGAAGGCCGGGATCGCGCCATCCACGGCGGTGGGTGTCTGCTCGGTGTTGGTGGCGTCGGAGTATTGCTTGGTTTGGAAGGCAAATTGATAGGTCAGATTGAAGCGCGGACTCCCCGCGCTCAGGCCCGTGCGCAGCAAGACGGGCGGCACGTTCTCGACCAGTTTGTCGGCAATGGCGGTGTTGCTGGTGTTCACGTAGCGGGCGTCGATCAGCGACAGACTCGTATACAGATTCAGCTTGTACTTCGATTTTCCCTGGGTGAGGGCGTTCATAATATCTCCATCCAGCAGGAGTTCCAGGCCCAAATTGCGGCTGTCGGATACATTCGTCCGCAATCGATAAGTCATGAAACTGCTGTCGGTGGTGAAAATGGAACCGATGCGGTCGTTGTATTTGAGATAAAATAGGCTCACATCGGCGTAAAGCCAATTTTTGAAGGTACCCCGCAATCCCAAATCCACGTTGAAGCCCGTTTCGTCTTTCAGGTTGGGATCGACGCGCGCGTTGGTGTTCACGACCCGAATGTCGTTGAAATTGATGGAGCGGTAGTTTTGGGAAACATTGGCGTAGAACTCTGCTCCCCTCTTGAATTTCCAGCTCGTGCCGATGCCCAGCAGAAAGAAGGAGCGCGGATTGGTACGGGTCTCGAAAATCTTCTCGTTCGGGATAAACTTATTCACCTTGAAATAATAGCCTTCCGCCTTGGTGTCGATGTACTCGAAGCGTGCGCCCGGCGTGACGCTCCAGTTTTTGCCCAAACGAAAAATATTCTCGGCAAAGAAGGCCAGGTTGTTTCCTGGAAAGCGGAAGCTCGATTTGTTCGGTTCCTCGCCCAAAAACTCAAAATCCGGCCCGTCGCCGTTGTTACCGTCCCCCTGCTTGCGCACGGTCAGTCCCCGGTACAGGCGGGTGCCAATCAGGAAAGTGTTGTCCGTCGAACCCAGTAGTTGGTACTGGTGGATAAACCGCAGTTCGCTGCCAAAATTACGGTAGCGGTCGGCCATGTAGTCGCGTTCCAGGCCAAAATCGGGGCGATTGATGTAAGTCAGCGCCCCGATGGCCTCGCGGCCACCGTCGAGCAGGTAGTTGCGCCAGTTGAGTTTGGTGCCTTCTTTAATAAGGTAGTCAAAATTCAGGCTCAGCAGGTTCCAGTCCACCCGAAACCAGTTCCTGGCCCGCACCGACACCGACGCATCTTCCGCAAACTGCGCGTCGGTGAGGCCGCCGGGCTGCTGCGCCAGGTAGCCCATGCGGGTGTACTCGCCCGTCACTTTTAGTTTTGGACTGAGGTCGTAGGCTAAATGCGCGTAGGCATTCTGCTGGGTGTACTCGCTGTTGGGCCGCCAGCTATCGCCGCGCTTGTACTGATAAAAGGCGTAGTAGTTGAGCTTACCTTCGGCTACCGTGCCGCCCAGGCTATTGAAGGAATTGAAGAAACCGAACGAGCCGCCCGTCTGCCGCGTAGTGAACTCGATGGCTTTGTTGCGCGGGCCTTTGCGCATCACGAAATTGACTAGTCCGCCAAACTGCGGGCCGTACTGCAAACTGGCCGCGCCGCGAATGATTTCGATCTTGTCGAGCGCCTCCGCCGAGGGCGTGTAGTAGCTTTCGGGATAGCCCAGCGCGTCGGCGCTGATGTCGTAGCCGTTTTGCCGGATGTTGAAATTAGAGGAGCGGTTGGGGCTCAATCCGCGCCCGCCGATGCCCAGTTGCAGGCCGCCGCGATCGTATTCCCAGATGTTCAGGCCCGGTACGCGGGCGTAAATTTGGCGCGTGTTGTTGGTTGCCAGGTTGGCGTTCAGATTACGGACGTTGATGAGTTCCGTCTTTTTGCTGGCGTAAATCGCGGTGCCCGACACGTCGCTGAGTTTGCCGGAAATTGTCTCGGTATTTTGCCCAAAAACGACCACTTCTTTCGTGAGCATATTCACCGCCTCTTCGAGTTGAACGTCTAGCCGCAAACCTGCTTCGGCCATGTCCAGTGTGTCGGTGTAGGTTTTATAGCCTAAAATACTTACCTCAAACAGATACCGTCCCGCCGTAATTTTCCCAAACCGAAAATAACCGTTGTCGTTGCTTACTTCTACGCCACCACCCGGCGAAAGCCGCACGATGGCACCGGGGATAACTTCGTTACCTTCGCGAATAGTGCCTTCGAGGAAAGTGGTTTTTTGGCCATAGGCCAGAGAAGTCAGCAAACAAAAGAAACTCAGGAATATTAACAGAAGACCTTGGTGTACTTTAACGAATGAACCCGTAGGGTTCAAATATTTATAGAAACTAAAATCGTCACGCAGTACGACCCCGAGGAGGTCGCATAGACTTGGCTTTACTTGATCTGCTATAAATATGTGAACCCCACGGGTTCTCTTGATGATTTCTACCAATTTATATTTAATTGTTTTTTAGGAGAAGAATTGTCCGAATCATGGTAATCTATCTTCGTAGGGCAAAACCCAATCATAAGGCCGCCAGCTTAACTCTTTCGAGGCCAGATCGACCGACGAGTTCACGAACGGCTGCGAAGGCACGCCGTTGAGTGTCACGTACACCTCGGCGTATACTTTTGGTTCCGCTATTCCTTTCTGCTTGAATATCTCGGCAAGATGATGGGCGTATTGCAAAATCAGATCGGGCTGGGTGCTCATCATTTTTTCCTGTAAAAGATTCAGATATCGCTTGTTATCCACGACGTAAGACTGTTGCCCCGTCCGATCTTTGACCGTAAAGTAGGCGGCTCCGGCTTTTTCCATCAGCATCACGCGCCACGAGAAGCGGTAGCCCTGCTCGGTCCAAAACAGCTTGCCGGGGTAAAGCAGGAAGCGAAGCGGGATCAAAAGCTGGATAGCCACGTACAAAGCGGCCAAACAGACGACTGCTTTTTTGTACTTAAATTCATAAATCTGCCGCGTCAGGTACGTTTTCCCAAGTCGCAGGAAGGATAGTAATCTGGTATGAAATTCTCCCGAAAAGAAAATCAAGCTGCTCAGAATCATGACGTAGGGAAACATCCCGATGGCCGGAAAAAACAGCGCGGTGGCCAGGTGAAACCCCAGCACAAAGACGAAAGCGACGGGCCGCGTACGGCGATAGAGCAAAAAGAAAACGATAAACAAATCGTAACCCGCCCCAAACCAGGAGAACAGGCACGCGACCCACTCCTCGTACATCAGCGGGCCGATCAGCGGAAGATGGCTTTTGGCAGGTAGCCAGGTTTTCATCGGCTCGGCCCGTAGCAGCCAGTCGGCGTTGAGCTTGGCGAGTCCGGCAAAAATGTACACGACCGCCATCTGAAAACGCAGGATGCCGATCGTCCAAAGGGGCGTCAGGGTGCGGCGTGATGCCAAACCGAAACGCGCGTCGAAGGAATAGTCGCGGTTGGCGGGCAGCCACATCAGCAGGAACGCGACCAGGCTGATGAAATAATAGTGGTTGAGGTAGGTCGTAACGTCGATCAGCTCCACGTAGGTGAAGCCGAGGAAAAAGAGAATAATCGCGGGGCGATAAAAAAGCCCCAAAGCGATGAGCAGCGCGGCCACGATGAGCGCACCGAAGAGCCAGTACATCCCGGTTTGTCCCAGCGGCTGCACCCAGCCGAAGCCCCAGTAGGTAAAATGAAAAGTGGGCGCGACGTAGGAACTTTCGATCCAGCCCCGCGCCCAAAACCGCAGCAAACTCCCGAACATCAACAACCCGAACGTAATCCTGAATGTCGCCAACGGCGCGAGCGATGCCGAACTATTCATGTCCGGCCACTTAATCGCCATCGTTGTCCTGGTAGGTGATCTGCACCGAAGTAGCCGAGGCGACGTCCGTTTTGATGAGCGTCAGCAGCTTTTGCACCTGACGGTAGGCTTCGTCCACTTGGGTTGGGTTTTTGGAAAAAGACGCAGCCATGGGCTGTGGAATGGCGTCGATGGCTTTAATCGCGATGTCGAACTGGGCCAGCACCTGCTGAGCAAGCGCCTCTTTTTTTAACAAGACCAGATAATCCGCAATGCCGTCGCCTTCACCGCCCGCAAAGTAATTTTTCAAACTGGTCAGATTGGCGACCGCCAGCTCCTTGGTCAGGCCGGAATAATAGCCTTCCGACTTGTCGGCAAAAACAATATTGTTAGACTGCTTCCCGAAGGGCCAACCGATACGCGGGCCTTTCATGCGATCCATTTCGTAAGCAAACTGGTTGACCAGAAAAGCCGTGGAGCTACCCACGTCGGTTTTGAGGGAAGTCGTAAAGGTTTTTTTATAATCGCTGTTCCACTGACCGAGTGCATTGGCCGTCAGTGCTTTCATCCGCGCCAGCACGTCGCGGACATACTTGGTGCGAGCCACCGCCTGAGCACCCGTAAATTTCTCGACGGCACCGGGGGCGAACAGCAGGTAATCCAAAGTCGGAAAACCCTGGATGCTGTCGTTGACGACGGGCAGCTCAAAGTTATAATTTCCCGCCATGATGGCCTTTTCGATTTTGGTGGGCGCGGCCGGGAAAGTATTGAGGTAGTTGTTGTACAGCAAAGCCGAGGCCGGCCCAAAATAAGCGGCCTCCGTGGCCTGGTAACTCAGGTAAGCCGCCTTATAGGCGGGCCGGGTCGCTTCCAGGGTGGCAGCCGAAGGTTTGGCCAAAAAACCGTTGAGCTGTGTTTCCAACGTCGCCAGATTCGTGTTCAACGCGCCATAAGCCGGAATGACGATCCGATCGGCGTAGTTGGTCAGCATGGCGGTTTTGAAGGCGTCGTTGCTGGTAGCCGGAGCATCGGTCGGGTCGGTGCCGTTGTCGCAGGAAAATAAGGTGAAGCTTCCTAATAATACGAACAGAAGGTAGGGGGAGCGTGAGCGGGGCATCGTCGAATATCTGATTAACCGATTTACAATAGATCAAGTCATGCAATCTTCTCGAGTCACTACATCAATCGTCCGTAGGACTCGGTGAGGATGGCTTGCGCCTCTTTCAACCGGGTGTTGCTGGCGTCCTCGGCCAGGGTGTAGTAGCTGGTGTTCAGTATCTCCACCAGTTTTTGGTAGTTGGCGGCGGTCAACGTGCTGTTGGCCGGACGGTATTTCAGCGCGGCCGCAAAGCCCGCACCCTCCGAAAGGCTGTGAAACTTGGAATCGAGACCAGTTTGGGATTGGGGGGCAGTCACGTAATAGTAAGCCGACGCCGCCAGCGTTTTTTCCACGTATTCCTTGATCGTGGCAATAGCCTGGTCGCGGGCTGCGTAGTCTCTGGCCGCAATGGCCGCCCGTCCCGTCTTGAATGCCTCAAAAATTTTGTCGCCGGACTCGATGTGCTTGCCCCGCTCGGCAAAATAGCCGCCAAGCGCCAACGGGCGATCCGCTTTCACGGGCGCAACGCGATAGTCGAAGGCCGGGTCGTAGTCGGCCGGAATGCCCACGTAGCCGAAGGCCAGATCCCAGTTGCGCTCCATGTCGGTCGTCATGCCCGCTGCCGCCGTGTTGTTATCGGTGGGGATTTTGTCAAGAATCGCGTTGATGTTGTTCATCGCCAAGCCGCCCATCAATCCCTTCGCCACTACCTGATTGTACTCAAGTCCATTGCGATTGAAAAGGCGATTACCGATTTTGCCGGGAATACCTTTGGAACCTACCTGATTATTGAATTTGCTGATGGCGACCATCGAATCGGCCAGCGCTTTGAACATCGCGGCGTCGGCGACCTTGCTCGAAAGATTGTAGCTCAATGCGTTCAGGTCGTTGGCTGCGTAGGGGATATTGCCCGCCAGTTCGCTGGTGAAAGCATTGTTGGTATTGTTCCACAGGTAGCTGACCGTGTCGGCGCTCAGGACGCGCGAGCTACCTTTGCCCAAATAGGTCTGGAAGCCCTGCCACATGCTGATTCGGGCGGCAGATTCCTTATAATCGGCGTTGGTGAAGTTGTAGGTGGCAGGAACGGTGAATTCCCTGGGAGCGTTGGGATCGACGTTGTTATCGTCGTTGCAGGAAAATAGTAAGGCAGCGAGAGCCAGGGTGCAGATACTGGTCGTTTTCATTGATAATGATGCAGTCGATTTCGAGTTTGAACTGCGGCAAAGGTAGAAAACGATTTTTATTTAGAATAATTAAAAACAAATTTATTAGAATTGTCACTTTCATTCGCCCGATTGTTCAAAGACAGAGACGATGGAAAGAAATTTATTCAGGGCTCAGTTATCGCCACGCTTGCGACGCCGAAGCCGGATAGGATTATACCACAGCCAAAAACCGCTGAATGACAACAGCATGAGCCCCAACGACGCCAGCGTGGTGTAGGTAATCTTGACCTGCTCGCCATCGGCTCCAATCCAGAAATCGAGAATGGAGCCGTCATGGATTTTCTCGATGATATCGGAGGTGCGGGTGCCTGCGCTCAGAATTTTGGCGGTGCTACAGTCGATCTGAACTTCCGTGAAGTGTTCGGCAAAGACTATTTTGGCCACGCCCTTCTGCGGACGCACGTCGATGCGATCGATCGTGGGATCGAGATTGTTTTGCAGAGCGTAGCGTTCGCCTACCTTTTGAATGCTATCCAGACTCACCCATTGGCGGCTGACATTACTTTGGCCCGTGGCGGTTTTGGGCAAGAGACGAACCTGCTTTTTCCAGCCCAGCAGCAAGCCCGTCGCGCCGATCAAAAACATGAACAAAAAGAGCGGAACGGCCGCCCAGCTATGCAGCTTGCGATAGAGACGGGTTCTTTGGGCGATTCGTTTGCCGCTATCCTTCGAGTGGCTGCTCATGCTAGCGGGAGGTTTGGTGAACAGCGCCGCTGGCCGCACTTGCCCGAGACGCAACCGCTAAGTTAGCCGCTTGTGGGGATTCGGCCAATTATGAAGGAGGAGGAGATGAACTTGTGGATAGTGGATTTGACGTTAAAATCGCGTATTCGCGGGAGGGCTGTTGGTGATGGAAAGCTTCCACCGAAACGGCAAAGTCACCCTCAGCGGCAAACCAATTGATGAATTGCTTATCTTTCGTCAGATAATGGCTCATGGCAATGCCCGAGCCGATGAAGTAAAGCTTGTTCTGCGTCGTGCCGGGAACCAGTAAATGGGTGTTGGCGGGGAAATCGAAAGGAGTCGCCGCTTTCTCCAAGGCGCGTTGGCAAAGAGTGTCCAGCGGGCCGTGTTGCAGAAGAGAGGGGATCAGGCTTGGCATGGCGAAAAAAAGGTACAGTTTTTTCCATACGGTTATAAAACCATACCATGAGAAGAGATATTTTATAAAAATTCCAGTTATTTTTATTTAAACATGAAAAAGTACTTTGCTTTCGTCTGTTGGATCGTTTTAGCGGCTTCCCTCACAAGCTGCCAGCCAAACGACGCCAAACCCGAAAAACCTACCGTTTTCAGCCTGAATTCCGTGAAAGTCAACGGCGTGAACGACGGATTCAAGTACGCCGACCTCGGCCTCAACCCGGTAGTGACGCTGGCCTTCGCGGCCAAGATCGACCCGGCCTCCGTTCCGGCGGGCATGCAGTGGCGCAGCGCGTCGGGCAGTAGCATTCCGTACAAGGTTACCTACAAAGACGAAAACCGGGAACTGACCGTGCAGCCGGAGTCGCCACTGAGCGGGCTGACGACCTACACCTTGCAGCTAACGACGGACCTGAAATCGCAGGCCGGAGGCAAGTTTCAGGTACCGATCACGGTGGAACTACGGACGGGCCTGGACTCGACCAACAAGTTTCCGGTCATCCCCGACGACTCCCTGCTGACGTTGGTGCAACGGCAAACTTTCAAATACTTCTGGGAGTTCGGCCACCCGGTGAGCGGCCTGGCGCGGGAGCGCAACACCTCCGGCGACTTGGTCACTTCGGGCGGCAGCGGCTTCGGCATCATGGCGATTCCGGTGGCGGTCAGCCGCAATTTTATCAGCCGAAATCAGGGTCTGGAGCGGACGCAGAAGATCGTCACCTTCCTCAGCACCAAGGCCCAACGCTACCACGGGGCTTTCCCGCACTGGCTCAACGGGGCCACGGGGGCTACCGTCCCGTTCAGCGCCAAAGACAACGGAGCCGACCTGGTCGAAACCTCTTTCCTGATGCAGGGCCTGCTGGTCGCGCGGCAGTATTTCAACCGCAGCGATGCCGCCGAAACCGCCCTGCGCAAGGATATCGACGCGCTTTGGCGCGGCGTGGAGTGGGACTGGTTCCGGCAGGGCGACCAGAACGTGCTGTACTGGCACTGGAGCCCCGACCAGGGTTGGGCGATCAACCAGCCGATTTCGGGTTGGAACGAGAGCCTGATTACCTACGTGCTGGCGGCGGCCTCGCCCACGCACGGCGTTCCCAGGGTAGTGTACGACCAGGGCTGGACGCGTAGCGGGGCTTTCCGCAACGGCAAGTCGTTCTACGGCGTCACGCTGCCGCTCGGCCCCGATTTGGGTGGGCCGCTGTTCCTGGCGCATTACTCGTTTTTGGGCTTGAATCCTAAAAAAATGAAGGACAGTTACGCGGACTACTTCAACCAAAACCGCAGCCACACGCTGATCAACTACAACTACTGCGTCGAGAATCCCAAAAAATTTTACGGTTACAGCAATCGTTGCTGGGGACTCACGGCCAGCGATATACCCGGCGGCTACACGGCCAGTTCGCCCACCAACGACCGGGGCGTGATCGCACCCACCGCCGCGCTGGGGTCGATGCCCTACACGCCCGAGGAGTCGATGCGGGCGATGAAGTTTTTTTACTACGTGCTGGGGGATAAACTATGGGGCGAGTACGGTTTCCACGACGCCTTTTCGCTCGATCAGCCGTGGTTCGCCGATTCGTACCTGGCCATCGACCAGGGGCCAATCATCATTATGATCGAAAACCACCGCAGCGGATTGGTCTGGGACTTGCTGATGAGCGCGCCGGAGGTACAGGCGGGGTTGGGGAAGTTAGGGATTAGCTATTAGCGGGGTCGGTATGCCGCAGCGGCCCCGTGACGTTGTTAGGTATGTTGAATTACAGGTGTTTGATATTCAAGACAAAAGACCTAACAACCTAATACCTAATAACCTGATACCTATCATAACCTAATACCTATCTTCATGCTTCGCGCCACATTTCTTTTAGCCAGTTCAGGTCGCGGCGCATGGCGTCGAAGACTACCTTCTGCTCCACTTTTAGCTTTTTGTCGCCGTGTTCGGCCCCGCCCAGCGGGTACTCGAAGTGCAGCGAGGCGGGAACTTGAAGCTGGTAGTTTTTCAATAGCCCGATGTAGGTCTTGAAATCCACCATGCCCTCGCCGAGCGGCGTGTTTACGACGTCCCACTTGCCGTTGTTTTCCACCCAGCGAAAATCTTTGAAAACGATGGACTTGATGTGCGGTTGCAGCAGCCGAAGGCCATTCTTCCAGGAAAGTCCGCCCTCGACGGTGGCGTGACGGATGTCGTACTGCGATCCGGTGTGCGCGGGGTCGGCGGCTTCGATGAGTTGGTAAATTTCCCAGGGAGAAGCGCCTACGCGCATTCCGGCGTGATTTTGGTAGCAGCCGATCAGCCCTAGTTTTTTGTTCAGTTGCCCTAGGTCCTTCATCGTTTTCCGGTGCATCGCCATGGACTCAGCCATTGTTTTATCCTTGTCGAAATCGAAGTAATTCATGCGGTAGTACTTCAAACCCTGCTTAGCGGCAGTCTGCAAAACTTTTGTATCCAGCGGCCCAGTTCCCTCCACGCCCGTGCAGAAAAGCTGCGGGGGAAGTTTGTGTTTTTTGAGCGCGGCGATGGCCTTAGGCAAATCTTCCTCCACCCGCTCGGGCAGCACGTGGCCCTTAGGCCGCACGGTCAGTTCCACGCCATCGAATCCCAGTTCGGCGGCTACTTCGGCCATCTGGTTGTAGTCCAGGAATTGCAGGTGCTTGGAAAAAACGTGGATCTTGGGGAGCGGCATATCCTTGCCCTTCTTGCCAAAAACGGGCAAGCCGGCCGACAAAAACGGCAACGTTCCGGCCGCTAAGGCCGATTTTTTGATAAAATCGCGACGAGATGGGTTATTTTCCATAAAAATATTGGGGAGTATCGAGTGAAGGTGTGAAGTGAGTTTTTATATTGGAGTGCCACAATCAATGACACAATAACTTTATGCAGACCCCTACTTTGGAATTCCGGGTAAAGGAAATTATCCAGGAAACAGCCGACACCCGAACTTTCGTACTGGAACCGACCAACGCTGACCCTGTATCTTACCAGCCCGGCGACGCTTCGCCCGGCAAGACGTTGCCCGGCCAATTTTTGACTTTCCTGCTACACCTGGAAAACCGCGAAGTGCGCCGTTCCTACTCAATGAGTTCGGCACCCAGCCTCGACGCGCTTCCAGCCATCACCATCAAGCGCGTCGCCAACGGCGAGGTGTCGCGCTACTGGCACGACCGGGTAAAAGTAGGTACGATACTGAATGCGCTGCCACCCGCCGGACGGTTCACGCTCGACCCGCCCAAAAACGACGAACCGCGCGACCTGTTTCTCGTAGCAGCGGGCAGCGGTATCACACCCCTGTTTTCTATTCTAAAATCCGCCCTGACCCAAGAACCAAATAGCCGCGTCACGCTGCTCTACGCCAGCCGCCGCGAGCGGAGCATTATTTTCAAAAACCAATTGGAAGACTGGCAGCAACGCTATCCCGAACGCCTGGAAGTACTCCACATCCTCAGCCAACCGACCGATGACTGGACGGGCCGCCGGGGCCGTATCAATAATTATCGGTTGGAAAACATTGTCAAGAAGCGGCGGCATTTTCCTGCCGGGCGGGCGCGGTTTTTCCTCTGCGGGCCCTTCGAGTTGATGCGCGTCGCCGAGATTACGCTGCTGTTTATGGGCTTTGCGCCTGAGCAAATCCGTAAAGAAAATTTTGTAATAGATACTGTACCGCCTACCCCAAAGATTTCGGAACCACACACCATTCTGCTGAATTTTCAAGGGGAAGAACGTAAGCTGCAAGTACCTGCCTACGCCAATATTCTACAAGCCGCCCTGAACGAGGGCATCCCGGTTCCGTATAGCTGTAAAGGCGGACGCTGCGGCACCTGCGCGGCCATTTGTCGCGCGGGCGAGGTGCGGATGAGTCTCAACGATGTCCTCACCGACCGCGACCTTGCTCAGGGCTGGGTACTAACGTGTACGGGTTACGCGGAGAGCGAGGGGGTGGTTTTGGAAATAGTTTGAACGGAGTGTCGTACAGGCAAATACTTGTCTTTATTCGCTCGGTAGCAAGGCATGAAGCACTCGCCGAAGGTTGAATTTTATAGGGAGGTATCGTATATTTAGCCCCAATGACCGAGCGTGCTGGTTCGGTTTTTCAACGCTTCACACCATTCATCACAAATTCTTTATCGGCATGACAATGGAGCCACAACCCACATCCCGTATCTTTTTAATTGGTGCTTCCGCTGGCGGACATGCTGCCGTTACTGCCACGTTGAAGGATATTCCGCCGGACATAAATGCCTGTTTTCTAGTGGTTTTACACACTTCGTTCGACGCTACTTCGGCTTTTGCCAGTTATTTGGATGGCAAGACCGAGTTGCGAGTCAGGGAAGCGCAACACGGGATGCCAATCGAAACAGGAAGCGTGTATGTGGCGGTGCCCAACAATCATCTGGCGCTGCGGGGGGAACAATTGGTACTTACTAACGGCCCCCGCGAGAACCTCTTTCGGCCTTCGATCGACGTGCTGTTCCGCACCGCGGCGGTGTCGCAGACCAATAGGTGCGTGGGCGTGCTGCTGACGGGTCGGCTCAATGACGGCACGGCGGGATTGTCGGCCATCAAGCGCTGCGGTGGGCTGACGGTCATCCAAAATCCGCTTACTTCGGAATACGCCGAGATGCCCCGAACGGCCCAACAGGAAGTCGAGATCGACCATACTGTGAACCTGGAGGACATGGGGGAGTCGATCCTGAAAATCTCAAAAACCAAGCTCCCACCCGCCAAAGAAGTACCGCGCAACTTACTGCGGGAAGCGGGTATCGCCATGAAGATCGAGAGTCAGGTGGAGACCGATGAAGCTCTGGGAGAGCAGGTTCCCCTGAGCTGCTCGAGCTGCGGGGGGCCGCTCTGGAAAATGGACGACTCTGACCAGACGCGTTTTCGGTGCCATGTCGGTCATTCATTCACGCAGGAGGCATTGTTGGAAAGTCAGAGTACCGCGCTGGAAGAGACCCTGTGGGTTGCTCTACGAACCCTGGAGGAAAAGCAATCCCTGCTCACCCGCATGGTGACGGATTACGGTAGTCGGGGATTTGGTTCGCTGAAGCGCTCTTACGAAGACAAACTGTCGGAGGTCAAGACCCATACGGAGCGATTGCGCAATATCATGCAGTTGCATGATTAACTATTCTATGATTTTACCCTACTGAAAGAATGCAGAATCAGGAAGAAACCTACGTGATGGGCGTGGGGTCGTCGGCTGGCGGACTCAATGCGCTATCGCGGCTGTTGGCCAGTTTTAATGGCACGACACATAGCTTCTGCGTGGTAGTCGTGCAGCACCTGAGTCCCGACTACAAAAGTGAGTTGACCTCGATCCTGAGCCGACGCTGCAAGTGGCCCGTCGAAGTAGTCGAAAGCGGCTGCAGCCTGAAACCCCACCGGATTTATGTGACGCCCCCGAATTGTACCATCACAATGAAGGGCGAAAAGGTTTTGCTGGAAGAACTTCCCCCCAACTACAAAAACGCGCCTTCTGTCGACCGATTCCTGAGTTCACTGGCGCTCGAAAAGCGCCAGTACGCGATCGGTGCCATCCTGTCCGGTTTTGGACATGACGGCACCGAAGGCATGCAGGACATCAAAAAACACGGGGGGTTCACCATGGCTCAGGCCCCGGTTACCGCCGAATACCCCGATATGCCGCAGTCGGCCATCGACGGCGAGGTCGTCGATATGATCCTGGATCCGGCGGTCATGTACGACGAGGTCACGCATTATATCAACAACCACCGGGTGCTGCGGTCCACCACCCCGCGCGAGCGCAGTCTGGATGCCATTTTTGACCTGTTGGCCAAAAGATCGGGAACGGATTTCTCGAAGTACAAATCCTCGACCATCATGCGACGGATGGACAAGCGCATCGAAGCGCTACGCTTGCCCTCGCACACGGAATATTACAAGATGATTCGGCAGAATCCGAAGGAACTCGACGTCCTGTTCGAAACGGTTTTGATTGGCATCACCGAATTTTTCAGAAACGGAGAACACTTCGACGCCTTACGGGAAGAGCTGAAACTTTTGCTCGAGGAGAAGAGGCCGGGCGACAACATCCGGGTCTGGAGCGTCGGGTGCGCTACGGGGGAGGAACCCTACACGATGGCCATGATTGTCAGCGAACTATTGGGCGAAAGCAGCGACAACTACCAGGTGCAAATTTTCGGCTCCGACATCGACGAGCGGGCCCTGAACAAAGCCAGAAGAGGGGTGTATTCGGCGAAAAGCGTCGAGAAACTACCCGCAGAATACATAAGCAAGTATTTTGAAAAAACGGAAGGGGGGCAGAAATACCAGATTAGGAAAACGCTCAAAAAGAACGTGCTTTTCTCAAAGCACGACATCACCAACGACCCGCCGTTCGTCAAACTCGATCTGATTACCTGCCGCAATCTGTTCATCTATTTCAACAACGCCTTGCAGAAAGAAACGCTGCGCATTTTTCACTACTCGCTCAGTGAAAACGGCCTTCTGTTTATGGGCAAATCCGAAAGCATTACGCCGGCGAGCGATCTGTTTGTCAAGGTTAACAAATTCAAGGTTTTCCGAAAAGCCGAATCGGCGAAAGCATATAGCCTGAAATTTTCGCGCTATAAGACCGACTTTGGCCAAGATAAAAACAAGGACAACAAAAAGACGCCGGTTCGGAACATGTCCATCTTGGATATCGCCAAGGAAACGTTGTATCACGCCAACGAGAATCCCTTCGTCATCATCGACGAAGAGGCCGAGATCAAGGAGGTGCAGGGCAGTCTGCGGCTGTATCTCGAGATCGGTCAGGGGCCGATGAACAACAACTTGCTGAAGATGTCCAACAGGGAGATGTCGCTCGAAATCAGGGGGCTGCTGGCAAAGGCGAGGCAATCGGGTGAAATTCAGGTAGGCAATGTAATCAGGTTTACACTTTTCGATCAGTTGAATTTTGTCAGGATTAAAGTGCTTCCGTTCATTTATCCTACGGGGGAGTCGGGCCATTATCTGGTGTTTTTCGAGCGAATTGAGCCAGATGATAGCTACCTCAGGCTTACTGAGGAAGTTTCTAACACCGATTTTGCGGATCACCGCATCAATGAACTGGAACAGGAACTGAACTTCGCCCGTGAGTACATGCAGATGTTCACCGAAGAACTCGAAACCAACAATGAGGAACTTCAGTCGCTGAACGAGGAGCTGCAGTCGGCCAACGAAGAATTGAAATCCTCGAACGAAGAGCTGGAAACCAGCAACGAGGAGTTGCAGTCGGCCAACGAAGAGTTGAGTGCGGCTAACAACGAACTGCGGCTTTCCAACGAGATCATTATCGAGCGGGAAGAGGACCTCAAAGTGGCCAACCTTGAAATAGCCCGCAACGAAATGCTGTACCGGACCATTTCCGAAAATATTCCGAATGGGACGGTGGGTATCTTGAACGAGCACCTCGAGGTAGAATATCTGGCGGGTCAGGGCATGGCGCGTTATAACATCGATCTGCAGTCGGTGAAGGGTAAAAAACTACACGAGTTGAACCCTTCGGAGTCCGAGCAAAAAAAATTGTACAAGATATTTTCCGATACCCAGGCGGGGAAGTCGTGCAAGGCGGAATTTTCCTACGAAAACCATGTTTATTCGTTGCGAACCCTGCCGCTGAAGCTGGACGAATATTCTGATGCTAAGGTGCTCTACCTCACCCAGGACATAACGGAGCAAAAGGAATTCACCGATAAGCTGGAGCAGGAGGTGAGTCACCGCACCGAGCAACTGGAAGCTACCGATGGTAAGCTGGCGGAAGTCAACCTGAGTTTGCAGCAATATGCCTACGTGGCCAGTCACGATTTGCAGGAGCCCTTGCGCAAAATCCAAATGTTCATTGCCATGATGAACAGGAGCTTATCCGAAGACGACAAGGCTTTTGTGTACAGCGGGAAAGTGACAAAAGCCGCCGAAAGAATGGCTGCTCTGATCAGCGGCATTCTGGAATACAGCCGCATCAACGGAGAGGAACAAGAGTTTAAAACGCTGAATCTCGACGCCATCCTCGACCATATCGCTGTGGACTGTGAACTGCTCATCGGGGAGAAAGAAGCCCGGCTGATCTACAAGAATCTGGGAGAAGTTTGGGGGATCGAAATACAACTGTACCAACTGCTTCTGAACCTGGTCAAGAATGCCCTGAAATTCAGCGAAATACCCCCGGTGATCCGGGTGTCGTCCCATCGTTCGCCGGGCGACTCGCTGCCCAAGAATCTAAACCTCGATTCAACAGTAGATTATAGCGTCATCACCGTGCAGGACAATGGCATCGGCTTCAAGCCGGAGTACGCCGAGAATATCTTTGAGATGTTCAAGCGATTGCACAGCAAAGACAAGTACGTCGGTACGGGTTTGGGCCTGGCCCTGTGTCGCAAAATAGTGGAGGTGCACCACGGCCAAATCGAAGCTTCCGGGGAGGATGGCAAAGGGGCGGTGTTTACGATTTATTTGCCCGTAAATAAGTAGTTGGGTAGATGATCTCTCACAGCCTGAAACAAGGCATTGAGCACTAAGGAGTGGGCTTCACTGCGGGTCGCTTGAAAGTTCTTTGAACGAAAGTTACGACTTGGGCTATGACAGCCCCCAACACAATGCCCCCCAGTGCAAGTATTATTACTTTCACCAGCCATGTTACGGTAGGAATGCCCCCGAGCGTGCCCTCCAGGGCTTCTAGCTGATGATGCAGAAAGGGGATGCCATGCGCAATGATTTCGGCCCCGACCCACAGCATAGCCGCCGTACCTACATAACCCAGTATGATCAGAAATTTGGGCATCGACTTCACAATACCACGCCCGATCTTCTGGATCGTCGGGTTGGCGCTCTCCTTAGCCAGGTGAACACCGATATCATCTGCTTTCACGATCAGGGCCACAAAGCCGTACACCGCAACGGTGATAAACAAGGCTACGATGAACAATACCACGATTTGGTTGACCAACGAACTTTCGGCCACCGTGGCGTAGGCAATGGCCATAATTTCGGCCGAAAGAATAAAGTCAGTTCGCACGGCCCCGCCTACCCGCTGTTTTTCCAGTTCCTCCGGGGTGATGACCTCTACCTCATCGATGGGCAGGTCATCCGTAGTGTGGGCCGATTTTGCAAAGATGGAATGGACTTTCTCGTAGCCCTCAAAGCACAGGTAGGCACCGCCCACCATGAGTACGTAAGGGATGGCCGCTGGCGCAAAGTACCCGAGCAGCAGGGCCGCCGGCCCCAAAAAAATTATTTTATTGATGACTGACTTTTTCGCAATCTGGTAGATGATCGACAGTTCGCGCTGCGGATCGAGGCCTACCACGTACTTCGGCGTGACGGCCGCATCGTCGATCACGATACCGGTGACCTTGCCCGTTGTCCTGGCTACTTGCGTGGGAATATCATCGAGGCTCGCCGCACTGACTTTTACGAGTGCTGCTACATCATCTAAAAGGGCCAAAAGTCCGGTCGACATGAAGGAGGGGTTTATTTTGGGGTGAATTTGAGGTTGTGCAGCCTTCAGGTACGAAATATTCGTGCCACTGTTCAGGACGGAGAGCGAGCACCGTTTCAAATCACCTCAATTCCATACTTTTGAACCTCCCCCAAAAAATCTGCATCATCAAAATCACTCTGGATAAATATCGGTTCAATGCGGTCATCAATTTCTCGTCTCAGTTTCCATAACAAGGGAGTATTGGAAAAATAGTCACCCTCTAACCGTTTGACAACTACGGCTACGTCAATATCACTATCTTTTTTGAATGTACCGTTCGCGTACGAGCCGAATAGATATACCTTTTCCAGTTGGAAATGATTCTTCAATAAGTTCCTATATTCTTTAACCTTACTTATAGCTTCGTTTTTATCCATTCCTGCATCTCTTTTGTTCTTTGGGTAATTTCAATGCATTTAGCCTTGGTAAGGCTTTTTAGCAAACGATCCATTTGAGCAGGACAGCGGGTTTCAATATTTAGCGGTTCTATTTGATCGATGAAGTCTCCGCTACCGCCAGTCTGCGACCGGGCGGCGTTCCGCTGGTGGGAAAACATAATTCAAGATTTCATCTTATCCACCATGCAATATGAGCAGAAACTACAAGGTACTGGATCAAGGCGGTGTGTATTTCATTACCATGACGACGGTGGGATGGATCGACGTCTTTACCCGTAAAGAATACCGCGACCTATACCTGGACAGTCTTCGCTATTGCCAGAAAGAAAAAGGATTAATCGTTTACGCTTGGTGCATCATGTCCAATCACGTTCATCTGATTGTACGGGCGAAGGACGACAACCTATCCGCTGTGATTCGTGACTTGAAAAAGTTTACCAGTAAGAAAATATTCGCCGCCATCGATGTCAATTCCGAAGAAAGCCGCCGAAACTGGATCATCGCTATCTTTAAAAAGAGCGGTGAGTTCAACCACAATAACGTCAACTTTCAGTTCTGGCAGCAGCATAACCAACCCATTGAACTGTTTACTGCTAAGGCTGTAGAGCAGAAACTGGGTTATATTCACGAAAATCCGGTGAAGGCTGGTCTGGTTGAAAACTCGTGGGAGTATTTGTACAGCAGTGCTCGTGATTATTCGGATATGAAGGGGCTCTTGGAAATTGAACTGGTTTGAATTGGGTGGGTTGTGGAAGCGGATCAATCTGGCAGTTAAAAACTGCCGCTACTTTTAGCCACCAGTTGCAAACTGGCGGCAGCGGAGGTTGCAAACTCGCGGCAGCGGAGAACAGGATTAGGCTGCAAACTGGCGGCAGCGGAGGATTAGGTTGCAAACTGGCGGTAGCAGAGTATATTTGGCTTATACTTTTTGCGAGAGGAGTTCAAAACACACTAAAACACTCATAAAATACAACATCAATGCTAAAATTGAGAGAATCATGTGTGAAATTTCACCATCTAGACATCCGCTCCGTTCTTTTCTGATCGCCGCAAAATCACCCCAAAGAGGAGAATCCTTAGGTCAACACCTAATTCGGCACGATCGTGAAGTGCGTTGTGCTTTACCAAACGAGGTATCGGCCAACGTATGGGAATACCAGCCAGACTGCACGCTAATCGCCGCAAAATTTGCTGACGGTACCGACGGGATCGCCCTCTGCCGCGCGGTGAAGGCTCTTCCTGGGTCGGTGACTAAGTGTATTCTGCTTCTGCCAACGGATTTCAGGGAATTGCTGCCAGCCTTTTATGCTGACGCCAGCGGATATCTGTATGAAGATGCCCTGGCGGAAGAAATCGAGATTGCCTTCATGCGCCTGGCGGTGGGCGAACGTTATCTCCCCCTGGCTATGATTCAGGATTTTCTGATGAGTACTCAGATGCCCGATTACCTGGAATACATTGCGCCACTCAGCAAACGAGAGCGGGAGGTGTTCCGTTACACGGGCTATGGCTACAAGACCACTGAGATAGCAAGCCACTTTTTCGTGACGGACAAGACCGTGGAAACTCACAAAATGCACATCATGCACAAACTCGGCATTAATTCCTCCGCCGAATTGCGGGCAAATGCCATGCAAGTGGTTCAACACCTGCCGCCGCTTCACCGATAATCCCGAGTTTTTCTGAAAAATCAGTAAGTTTTACTGATTGACACGCCTTGCTTATCCCCCTACCTTTGTACAGAAATAAGCCCCCGGCATCTTGGCGGACTAAGGGGGCTTATTCAGTTCAATCTTTTCACAATTAAACCAAGGCAAATGTATGAAAAAGTTGTTTAGCTTTTGTAGCAGGGCCATTGCTCTGCTGGTTCTGATGCATCTCTCGAGTTGCACAGACCGGAACCCGGAGGTTCAGCCCGACGTGGCTGTCAATCCAGTTCTCAACGGGCTGATGCCCAAAGTAAGCGAAGGAAGACTGGTGTTCAACAGTAACCAGCAGTTCAAGGCTTACATGGAAGTAATAGCTCAAAAACCGCTTGAGGAGGTCAACAAGATGAATGAAGAGATCGGGTTCTCTTCATTTCTCGATGAACCCGATAACGCTTCCGCCCGGATGAGTGGTGAAAGTGACGAAGATCAGGATGCATTCTCTGTGATCCCAGATCCTTACTTTGCTTCTGTCTTGAACAGCAACCTGGAAATGGAGTTGGGACACAACAACATCTTTCACATCGAAAAAGATGGGTATTGCGTCATTTACATCAAAGGTAAGGAAGATGAAATGAGAAAATTTGTACAAGATTACAAAGCAGGTAAATACAAGTTCTCGAGTGACAAAACGAAGGGAATCAAAGTGTCAAAATCCCTGGTTGCTTTCAAAACAGATGTCAAGTCCTTCCAAACGAAAGAAAGCGGGTCAAAAAACGGGCGGATCGGGAATATAGGAAACCCAAATGCAATTGTCTTGCAGCATCCTGACGGGACAAACAACCGTCACTCGCTCTGCCAGGCTTGGGACGCATCATGGATAGTATATGCCTCCTCTGGCTGTCACACTAGATTCAGGTTTCACCATTGGTGGGGTTGGTCAGCGGAGAATGCGGACAATCTGTCTGTTTCATGGAACAACGTGGATGCCTACGTGGACGTGGATATATCTGTTATCGACCCTTTAACGGGTCAGTACACTACTCACCCTCATGTATCGACTTCAACAACTGTGTCAGGCACACAGTCTGAAACTGGAAACTCATTGGCAATCCACTATTTCGATAGGTTTTACGGACCCTTCACTTACCAGTGTGATGGAAGTTTTTGTCTGTTTTATCCAGAATTGGGAAGTGGTGCGCCCATCATCCACATCAATGCAGTGACGACCAATCATGTTAGTACTGGACGGGGTGCTACGTCAAACGGTGGCCCGTATTACTGGAACTGACATCCATAACTGGCCATGAAAAAGCTCCTTGTCTTTCTTGTAATCTTTTCAGGTTTCACGTGCTTCGCTCAGCGTACTTTTTATATTGGTGGAGTAACCAGCAGTCATCAGATGATTATGCACGTGCGGGACACGGGCAATAGGTTGTATCCCCTGACCGCCACTCCACCGTGGCCCAATTACAACGGGCTACAGGTGGGAGCAAGGCTCTGGCGTGGACTCACCTTAGAAACAGGGATTCAGGGTGTTGCCTATAATCAGATGGTTCCGTTGGAAAGGTTTCATAACGGATCGGGAAACGCGCTTACTGCTTTGAATGTTCCCTTGACCGCCATATGGAACTTCCGTCCCCTTCGTATGAAAGGTCGCACCATTCTGCAAATTAGCCCGCTGGCAGGCGTAAATTTTTTGTCTGTCACCCGTCGCAATGGCTGGGGAACAACAAAATTGTATGACGATCAGAATCTTTTTTACCTGGATAGTTATTATCGTAGTGATGAAGGGCCGGCTCATTTTTTTCGGCTCTACGGCGGTGTCCGAGCAGAAATGATTTTTAACAGCCGTGTCGGTTTTTACGGGAGCCTTAACCATATCCTGAGCGGAAAAGAAATGTTCACAAATCACGTGACTTACTCTGAAAACGGAGTAAAGAACACGGGGGAGGTTGCTTACACAGGCGGTGGTAAGCTAATACAGGTGGGGCTACGCTATTATTTTGGAAAAAAACTAATTACGAAGCGAGAATAAAAGCATAGCTAACTATCTCTGTCCTCATTCATTGCACTACCTGTTTTGGGAACGCAATGAATGAGGACTTTGAGGTTTATAGGAATATCTATTCCTCGGGCTATGTGTCTAATCCGTGGGCAGTGTCCCCACAGACCTTCTTCGCCGCAAGCGCTGTGGAGACCATCCCAACCTCACTCCCGCGCCTCCCGAATAGCATTAAACTCCGACCCCTCCTTCCAAACCGGCCATTTTTCTTCAAAGGCCAAACGCTTCCCTACCTGAAAGAGTAGTTTCAATTCACTCACCGCCCCTTCCATAGTCCAGGTGGCGGGGTCGTACTCGTCCGAAGGTTTGTGGTAATCGTTGGTGGTGTATTCGTCCTGCAATTTCTGTCCGTACGCCTTTCCTTTCCCGATTACGTCCACGCCGCTTTCCAGGTATAGGGCCGGAATCCCTACTTTGGCAAAATTGAAGTGGTCGGAGCGGTAGTAGTAGCCCGCTTCGGGATGCGATACCGGAGAAATATACCCGCCTTCTTTTTCGATCAATTCCCGCGTGTAGTCTTCCAGTTCCGACTGCCCCTCGCCCACCAGCACCATGTCTTTGGTAGCGCCGAAGCGATTCAACCCATCCATATTAATATTGGCGACGGTTTTTTTGACCGGATAAATGGGATTCTGAGCGTAGTAAGCCGATCCCCACAGACCTTGTTCCTCGGCGGTTACCGCCAAAAACACGATGGTTCGCGCGGGCGGCGTTTTCAGGCTTTTGAAGGCTCGGGCCAGTTCCAGCAGTCCGGCGGTACCGGAAGCGTTGTCGAGGGCACCGTTGTAGATCGAGTCGCCCGTGGCGTCGGGGGTGCCAATCCCCAGGTGATCCCAGTGGGCGGTGTAGATAATTACTTCATCGGGACGCTCACTTCCCGTGATTTTTCCAATAACATTGTGCGTTTTGTCATAGGTAGTTTTTACCCGCATGGACGTACTCAATGTCACATCCAGCGGTACGGGCTTAAAACCTTTTTGATCGGCTTGTTTGATTAGACTCTCGTCTTTTCCTGCCATCTGCAACAACTTGATTGCCACCGTTTCCGGTACCCAGCCAATGACGTCGCAGTTGGGAATGTCCTTCCCGCGATTGTCGAGCTGTAGCCGCGACGTATTGAAGCTATTCTGTAGCACGTCAAAGGGATAGCCTGCCGCATCGTTGCGATGGATAACCAGGCAACCTTTGGCCCCCTGCCGGGCGGCCTCCTCGAACTTGTACGTCCAGCGTCCGTAGTAAGTCATTTCTTTGCCCTTGAACAAGGTCGTATCCCCCGCCCAAAAGCCGGGGTCGTTTACCATCACAAGTACCACTTTTCCCTTTACGTCCAGTCCTTCGTAGTCATTCCAGTTATGCTCGGGCGCAACTACCCCGTAACCCGCAAAGACCACTTCCGCCTTATCGAGGGTAATGTTTGACTCAGTGCGATCGGTCCAAATCACGTAGTCATCGAAGGCATTCAAAGTCAAAGCACCCTGCGGCGTCTGCACCTGCATGGTGGGTGCGGCCGTGGCCTCGATATTGGCCATAGGTACTTCTTGCAGGTAGCTCTCGCCATTGCCAGGTTCCAGCCCGACGGCCTTGAACTGACTTTGCAGGTGGTCGATGGTTTTGGTTTCGCCTTCGGTAAAGGGCATTCGGCCCATAAACTCGTCCGAAGCCAGTACGGCTATGTGCTTTTTCAGGCTATCGGCGCTGAAAGCCGCCAGACCGTCCTCGTAGTCGACCGTAGATTCGGGAGGAGAAGTACAGGCGGCCATCAGGCTCACAGCCAGAAACGATAAGAACAGGGGTATTGATTTCATGCAAAATGAGGATTAAAATCCGTGGTTCGTGTCCCCACAAACCCTTACTATAAGTAATAGTTATTGCTTCCTGTCTCGCAAGGAACCGTCCGGCAACCCTATTTTAGCTACAGTTTCTTTTGCTTTCGCTACTTTTTCCGGGAAAAGAACCATGTCATCCAACTTGTCCAGAGATTCATCAATGATGACTATAGGCACTTTACTTTCGTTCAATTCTTGAATGCTTTTCATAATATATAATCTAGATAGTTTTCAGCCTGGCCAGAAATGCGGTGTAACGATTGCCAATTACGAACTCTTCCCAGTTTTGACCGACTTGGCCATACAGGTCAAAATCAGCTTCTAATTCTTGATAGAATTTTGATATTCCCATTTGGTACAGTCTTGTCCGAGCGCCAGTACTGCCTGATGCGTAAATCCAAGCGTCTGGGAATCTTTCGGTAAAAGCATAGACTGCATCTACCACCGTTGCCAGAACTTTCTCGCTGTCACCATTATTGCTCACAATTAAATCGTCGATTTCGCCAGTGATTGTGTCTTTATCGCCAAAAGCAAGATTATAGACCTGATCGCGATTTACGAGTGTAAACTGAATCCGCTTTTCAATCTTCCCTTTGGGACCTTCGCTCACAAACTCGTAGCTCAAAAGCTTCTGCCCCGCTTTGAGTTGGTATTTTTCAAGCTTCATAAAACTAAGCGGATACAGTCAAAATTCTCAATAACTACTCCGCCACCCTGTAAACCCCCAACTCACTCAACACCACTACCTCTGGCGTCTTGGTAAAGCGAATGCGAATCTTCTCAGAAGTAACGGGCGCATCAAACTTAATCAAGCGGCGTGGCCCAATACTGGTGCCTTCGTGGATTTTCTTCCAGTCGTCGCCTTCCCAAGTGTCGATCTCGAATTCTTCCACCCGCTGACCGAATTTCGGACTTTCCTGGATGCTAACCAGATCAAAAGTCACGGGCTGCGAGAATTCCAGATTCATGCTCGACTTCTTGAAATCGTCGTCCGTCGTCCAGTAGGTGTCGGGGTTGTTATCCACCAGATTTTTGGTACTGTAAATCGAGTTGTAGCCGCGCACGTTAATGGCGCGGATGTAGGCGGCGCGGGCCAGGTTTTGGGCGTAGGTTTTCTGCAGGCGGTCGCCGAAGGCTTTGAGCGATGCCACGTCGGCGTCGCTCAGCAGGCCGCGCGTGTCGGGGGCCAGACCCAGGTCGAGGGCCGCGCCGCGCCCCACGCTTTTCAGGTACAGATCAAACAGTTCGTCGGGTGACTTCGGTTTTTGGTCGGGATGGTAGAACCAGCCCTGCCGCAGCGGTACGTCGCACTCGGCGGGAATCCAGAACGCCCCGTCACGCATTCCTTCGGGGCTGTCTTCGGCGTTGGCCTGTCCGGGTACCGCCGCGTTGACGCCCTTCGGGGGCTTGGGGGTGAAGGTGGCCCAGTGTGTTTCGGCGGCGGTGCCTTTTTCGTTGCCCACCCAGCGTACGTCCCAACCGATGTCGCTAAAAATGTTGGCGCTCGGTTGCAGCTCGCGCGTCAGGTTCGTCCAGGTCGAGTCCCATTCGTAGTAGGTCGTATTGTCGATGCTGCGCTTTTCGTTGGCCCCGCCGTAGTAGCCATCGCCGCCGTTGGCACCATCGTGCCACGACATGAAGAGCGGGCCGTAATTGGTGTACAATTCGCGGAGCTGTTCGCGGTAGATTGCCAGATATTCCGGCGTGCCGTAAGCCGCATTGTTCCGATCCCAGGGCGAGCAATAGACGCCAAACTTCATCCCGTTGGCGCGCGCCGCATCCGCCACTTCTTTCACCATATCGCCTTTTCCATCACGGAAAGGACTCTTTGTGATGTTGTATTCCGTCGTTTTGGTGGGCCACAGGCAGAAGCCGTCATGGTGCTTGGCGACAAAAACAATCGCCCGCAGTCCGCCCGCTTTGGCGGCTTGTACGATTTGGTTGGCGTCGAATTCTTTGGGGTTGAAAATGGCCGGATCGGCGTCGCCGTAACCCCATTCTTTGTTCTCGAACGTGGTGGGGGTGAAGTGGATCAGACCGTACTGCTCGACGGCGTGCCATTCCAGTTGGCGGGGCGAGGGCGTGGGGCCGTAAGGTTTTGGGGGCACTTGGGCAAAGGCAGTTCCGGCAAGCAAAAGCAGGAGGAATAATTTCTTCATTGTGGGTTATTAGCAGACTGTACGTAAGAAACAGGTAAATATAGCCATTATTTCTGAGGTGATTCCCTACTCACAATCCGGAAAATGCGGTCACATTCGTCGGAGTCGTCCCAAAGGGCTGTACTTTTGGCAAAAAATGGCATGACGCTCAGAGCTTACCTTACCTCCGAAGATACTGAATCCGCCGCCCGCTTCCTGTTGGGGGCCTCTCTGCCGCTCATTGTCTGCGTATGGCTGGGATACGATCAGTTGGGGTTGTCGCTCTTCTTGGGCTGCACTTTTGTTTTTGCCATCGACATTCCCATCGCCCTCCCCAAAAAACTGGGCTTCATGCTATTGTCGGGCACACTCTCGGCTTTGCTTTTTCTGGTCTTTACCCAAGTCAAGGCCTACCCCGTGCTGAACGCAATCTTGCTTTTTATCGCGTTGTTCGCCATCAATTTTCTCTCCCCTTTCAGTTCCAATTTCAGCATCGTGGCCCTGCTGCTCAACCTCGCGGTGATGATCGGGCTGAGCCTGGCGGACACCGTGCCTACCCTGGACGATGGATTGCAGCGGGCGGGACAACTGCTGCTTGGTTCGGCCTGGTACATCCTGTACGCCCTGCTGCTACATCCATTGCAGCGCCCCCGGCAGCTTCGACGGCGCTTGCAGGAGTGCCTGCGACTGACCGCCGACTACATTGCCGGGCAGAACGAGCTGCTGGATTCGAGCCGTGCCGACGATGAAGTGCTTTTGACGCTATCCAAAAAGCAAGGGGAAATCCTGGCGGCGCAGCAGCAGATCCGCGAAGTGCTGCTGCGCGAACCCATGAACATCACCAATCCCGAAACCTTCATGGGCCGGGCCACCCACTTTCTGGCCAATCTGGTGGATTTGCTCGAACTGGCCACCGCCAGCGTGTCGTCGCTGGAAGCCCTGCCCGATGGGCCGGAGAGAGCCGAGGCCAAACCACTGATTCTTGCCCTGAACGACAGCGTCGCGGTTCAGCTCCGGCAATTGGAAGCGCGGATCGATCAGGCGGAAAAGGAGACGCTCGGGGAGGCATACGACCGCCAGGCCGAGCGCGCCGTGGCGCAGTTGGCGGAGTACCTCGATCACCAAAGGCAAAACCTGCGCGGCCTGGTGCAGGTCGGGGAGAGTTACCGTCTGCTGCGGCGGGTGCAGAGAAATGCGGAGCAGGAATTGCGCATTCTCCGTAACCTGCGCGACACGCTGGATCGCCGGGAGGTACGGCTGGATTTTCCGACCGAGGGATTGCGGCGATTTGCGGTTCGCGAAACGATCGAGTGGGATTACCTGCGCAGCCACCTCTCGCTCGAGTCGGGCTTTTTTCGCTACGCCCTCCGCATGGCGCTGACGGCCACCGGCGCTTATTACCTGGCCGCCGCGCTGGGCCTGGGCAATCCGAGTTGGGCGCTGCTGACCGTGCTGGTGATTCTCAAGCCCGGTTTCAGCCTTTCCCGCGAGCGCCTGGCCCACCGAACCTATGGCACATTGGCGGGCGTAGCGGTGGGGCTGGCGATTTACTACCTTTTTCGGCCGGGATCTATTTTCAGTCTGACAATATTCCTAGGGTCGCTGTTTTTTGCCTTTTCGTTTGTCAAGCGGCAGTACGCCATCACTACGGGCTTTTTTACGCTTTTCATTCTCTTCTTTTACAGCTACTTGCAGCGTGGCTTCATGGACACCGCCTACTACCGGCTGCTCGATACCCTGCTGGCCGTCGCGCTGTGCTGGCTGGCCATGCGGTTTATTTTTCCGTTTTGGGAAATACAGAAACTGCGCGGCGATGTTACGGCGGCCCTTCGCGCCAACTACAATCTGCTGAAAAACGTGCTGGATCAGGTCGAGACGGGGCGGCTGGATGTGACGGAATACAAGCTGCTGCGCAAGACGGCTTTTCTCGAAACCGACGACCTGCTGAACTCCTACCGACTCGCCCAGGCCGAAACGCCCCGGCAGACCGCGTTGCTGAACAATACGCAGCGAATCGCCCTTTTGATTTACAACCAACTCTCGCTCATTACCAACGTCGGGTTGTTCCTGAAAAGAAATCCCGATTACCGGAGTTGCGATGATCGGGTGAATGGGGCGTTGCGGGAAGCCCTGGCCGGGGTCGACTCCCTAGTTTCTGACTTGCCAATAGATCAGAAAACGAAGCAGATGACCGACCATGCCCGGGAGATGGCGCGCCGTCAGCTCGAGACCGAGCAACTTTTATTAGCCAACGACCCGGATTACATACCCAGGGCGCGCGACCTGTTTTGGCTGGAAAGTGCGCACAAGTTGGGGGTAGTCAACCAGAAGCTGCGGCAGAGGCTGAAAGCTGCATCTGAATAAATTTGTTAGCTTCCCGGCAAGCCGCTTTTCTTACTTTGAACGGTTGCAAAAACTTGCTTCTTAACTAGAAAACTATTTCTTTCGTTAAATTTCTCAGTCAACCCCTTTCACCTTAATCCATCACCAATGAAAAACAGGCATACGATCAAAATCTGGCTACTGCTGCTGGTCTTCGCCACGCCCACGCTGGCGCAGACCGACCTCTCCAAACCCATTCCCTTCGACCCCAACGTCAAGAAGGGCAAGCTCGCCAACGGGCTGACGTACTACATCCGCAAGAACGTGGAACCCAAGGATCGCGCCGAACTGCGACTCGCCATCAAGGCGGGTTCTATCCTCGAAACCGACGAGCAGCAGGGCCTGGCGCACTTCATGGAGCACATGAACTTCAACGGTACCAAGAATTTCCCCAAAAACGAACTGGTCGATTTCCTGCAAAAAAGCGGTGTCCGCTTCGGGGCCGACCTGAACGCCTACACCGGATTCGACGAGACGGTGTACATGCTACCCATCCCGACCGACTCGGCGGGCTTGCTTGAAAGGGGTTTGCAGGTGCTGGAAGACTGGGCGCACAATGCCCTTTTCGATCCCGAGGAAGTGGACAAGGAGCGCGGCGTGGTACTGGAAGAATCACGCTCGGGCCGCGGCGCGCAACAGCGGATGCGTGACCAGTATTTCAAGATGATTCTGAATAATTCGCGTTACGCCGACCGGCTTCCTATCGGTAAGGATGAAGTGTTGAAAGATTTCAAACCCGAAGTATTGAAGCAATTTCACACCGATTGGTACCGCCCCGACCTGATGGCCGTCATCGCAGTTGGGGACTTCGATGTGGCTGAGGTCGAGAAAATCATCAAGGATAAGTTCGGCAGCATCCCGATGCCCAAGACGCCCAAGAAGCGCACCGAGTACAAAATTCCGCTCGACGGTGCCACCAACGTCGCCATCGTGACCGACGCCGAGTACCCGCAGAACCTGGTTCAGGTGATTTACAAGCAGCCGGAATTCACAGAAAAGACGCTGAAAGATGCCCGCACCAAACTCGCTTACGGCCTGTTCAACGCCATGCTCGGTGCCAGGATGCAGGAACTCACGCGGCAGGCTGATCCGCCCTTTCTGTTCGGAGCCGGCAACTACGGTGGTTTTCTGGGCGACCTCGATGCATTCACCGCCATTGCCCTAGCGAAGAGTACCGATGGTGTGGAGCGCTCGCTAAAAACGCTGCTCGAAGAAAATGCCCGGGTGCAGAAGTTCGGCTTCACGCAATCGGAGCTCGATCGGGCCAAGAGTTCTTTCCTCAACGGAATCGAGCGCAGCCTGAAGGAGAAAGACAAAACGCGCTCGGATCGTTACGTGCAGGAGTACCTCGACAATTTTCTGAACGATGGTTCGGCGATGGGCATCGAGTATTACTCGGACTTTGCCAAAAAAGAAACCGACGGCATTAAGCTGGCCGAGATCAACAAACTCGCTACCCAGTTCATCACCGACAAAAACCGCGCGGTGGTGATCCTAGGCCCCGAAAAGTCAAAGGATCAACTGCCCACCGAAGCCCAGGTGAAGGAACTTCTCGCCACGGCGGGCAAGGACGTAACCGCCTACGTGGACGACACCATGGATGAGCCGCTGTTGCCGACTGAGCCCAAGGGTACCAAGATCGTGTCAGAGAAGAAATTGGACGACCGCCTGGGTATCACGGAACTGGTATTTGGCAACGGGGTGAAGGTGCTTTTGAAGCCCACTGACTTCAAGAACGACGAGATCCTGTTTGAAGCCACGGGCAAAGGCGGCACGTCGCTCTTTCCCGAAGATCTTGAAACGGGTGATTTTGCCAGCTATCTGGTGAGTTCGGGTGGCGTCGGGCCGTATAGCCAAACCCAGTTGCAGAAGTTTCTGGCGGGTAAGACCGTCAGCGTGCGACCTTACGTGAGCGAGTTGACCGAGGGAATCGCGGGCAGTGCCAGCCCCAAGGATTTCGAAACGGCTCTTCAACTCGTGTACGCCTATTTCACCGCGCCGCGCAAAGACGAACCCGTGGCGCAGGGCATCCTATCGAGCCAGCGGTCGTACCTGGAAAACATGATGAAGACCCCGACGCCGGAAAAAGTTTTTTCGGATACGCTGAACGCCGTGATGACCGACTATGACCCGCGCCGCGCGCCCATGACACCCGAGCGCGTGGACAAGGTAAGTCTCGACCGGGCCTTTGAAATCTACAAGGACCGGTTCTCGGATGCCTCCGACTTCGTGTTCACTTTCGTAGGAACCTTCGATGTAGATGAAATCAAACCTATGCTCGCCAAGTACATCGGTGGACTTCCCTCTACTGATCGCGACGACAACTACGATCATCCAAATATTTATCCTCCGAAAGGTCGTTTTGAGCGAACGGTGTACAAGGGCGTAGAACCCAAGAGCCGTGTCACGATGGTCTATAGTGGAGAATATGACTATAAACCTGAGACAAATGTGCAGATCGAGGCATTGAAGGAAGTACTGCAAATTAAGCTCATCGAATCATTGCGGGAAGAAGAGAGCGGTGTATATGGAGTGGGCGTTTCGGAAAAAAAGGATAAAATGCCTTCGGGGCGCTACCGCTTCATGATTGGCTTTGGCTGTGCGCCCGAGAACGTAGCCAAATTGGTGGATCGCACGAAGGAGGAGATCGAAAAGATCAAGAAAAATGGCCCCGAGCCCAAGGACATCGAGAAGTTCCTGGCCGAAACGCGTCGCAAGATGCAGGTGGATATGAAAACCAATGCATTCTGGCGGAAGTACATCGACATGAATACGTTTTTTGACGATGACTTAAACGATGTGTTTACGGAAGAAAAACTGCTGGAAAAAATGACGGTTGAAAGCATTAAGGCCGCCGCGCAGAAGTACTTCGATGATGCTAACTTTATCAAGGTAGTGCTGATGCCGGAGAAAAAGTAGTTTGGCTGTCGGCTGTCGGCTGTCGGCTGTCGGCTTCTTCTTCTGTACCGAAATGCGAAGGCCCCGCCAAAAACGGGGCCTTCGCATTTTTTAATCTCTGTCAGGCTGAGCGGAGTCGAAGTCCGGCCGATACTTCATCTGTAACCCCACCAGAAAATTCCGCAAAATCTGATCCTTGCAATCGCGGTAGCGGGCATTGCCGGGCTTGCGAAAAAAAGCGCTGATTTCGTGCTTGCTGATGTGAAAGCCGGGCACAGCGAAGATGTCCAGCATATCGGTATCGTCCATGCTCAGGGCGATTTTCAGCTTGCGCAGCACGAGGTTGTTGTTCGTTTTCTTCTCGGCTACGGGATCTTCGCCGTCTTTCTTGCCGCGCTTGTCCACGATAAGGCCGTTAAGGAAAGTCGCCAGCATGACATCGCGCAGGGGCTGGAAAGTCTCGTCCTCTTCGCGTTTCAGCCAGTCGCTCACTTCGGCGCGGGTCGCTTCGTAGCCGCCTTTGTCGAAAAGCACCATCATGGCGTGGTCGTCGAGGTCAAAGGCAAAGCGCAGGCGGCGGAGGGTGTCGTTGTTGTTCATGGTTGGTCTTCGGCTGCCGAGCGGCCCCGTCCGCTCAGACTGACAGGGGGATTTGGGCTTTTGTCAGGTTGAGAGGAGTTGGGATTAAAGTTTTTATGAGATGTTTTGTTCAAGCATTCCGCCAATGGTTTCAAGGCAGCCCAATTTTCATTAATAATTGCTTCTTTCTTTTTCCGACTCCAGCCTTTCACTTGCTTTTCAAAGGCAATGGCGTCGTCCACCTGCCCAAATTCAGTGTGGAAGACTAGCTCAATCGGCCTTCTGGTATGGGTATAGGACTGCGGATTATGTCCTGATTGATGCTCGTAAACTCTTCTATCGAGGTCATTCGTTACACCCGTGTAGTAGCTGTCGTCATCGCATTTGAGAATATAGACAAAGTAACGGTGCTTTTCCATTGTTGTAAAGGTAATGCTTTTGGTCTAACCGGGGAGCCGTAGTATCGTGGTGTATGGCGGTCTTCGACTCCGCTCAGACTGACAGCGGTGATTGTCACACTGAGCGGAGTCGAAGTGCTCCATACGCTCTAATGTTTACCCACTACCACCAAATCCAATAAATCACACAAAACAACCCCACCACCCCAATCGCCCCGTACCGAAACGACGGCGCAACCCTAAACCACTCCCGCTTCACCGCAAAAGCGTTCGGGTTATCCTGTCCTTTCCCTTGCGCCAGGCTAATAGCAATATGCACCAGCGAGCAAATCCAAAACACGATCCCCATGCGATTGAGGAAGGGGAAGGCGGGAAACTGGTACTCGATGAAGGCCGAGAGCGCCACGCTCAGAACCGCAGCGACCAGTGCGCCGTTAGCGGTGGCTTTTTTCCAGAAGAACCCCAGCAGGAAAATACTCAGAATGCCCGGCGAAATATAGCCCGTGTACACCTGAATGTACTCGAAGGCCTGCCCGAAGTTGCGCAGCAGGGGACTCACCAGCAGCGCAATGACGAAGGCCACGACAATCGCTACGCGACCCGTTAGGACGGTTTGTTTTTCACTTAGGTTTTTGTTGAAAAATTTCTTGTGAATATCCAACATGTAGATGGTGGAGATACTGTTGGCCTTACCCGCCAGGCTCGCCACGATGGCGGCGACCAGAGCCGCGAAGGCCAGGCCCTTTAAGCCCGTGGGCAGCAGGTTGAGCAGGACGGGGTACGCGTTGTCGGGCTTCACGATCGGTACGCCGCCGCGGCCATTATCCGTTATTCCGCCGATGATGGCGGGATCGGCATTTTCTTGGAATAAAACGTAAGCGGCAAGGCCGGGAAGCACCACGATGAGCGGCATGAACATTTTCAGCACCGAGGCGAAAAGCAGGCCGGAGCGGGCGGTCTTGAGGTCGGCACCGAGCGCCCGTTGCGTGATGTACTGGTTGCAGCCGAAGTAGTTGAGGTTGTTGACGAACTGGCCGCCGATAATGAACATCATGACGCCCGGCAACTGGTTGTAGGCGTCGATGAAGCCACCGCGCCCGTCGTGAACGCTGTACTCGCCGGGCGTAAAAATCATGTGCAGGTGGCTGTCGGCCTTTTGGGCGATCATGCTCAGGCCTTCGAGTACTCCTTCACCGGTACCGACCCTTTCCGAAAGTAAGCCCAATGCCAGGTAGGTCGTGGCCAGTCCGCCAAAAATCAGACAAACCACCTGAATCACATCGGTATAGCCGATGACCTTCATGCCACCCAGCGTGATGACGATGGCAAAAATGACCAGGAAAGTAGCACAAAGCATGAAGCCGAAGCCCGTCATTTTCTCCAAACTCAACGCCCCGAGGTAAATAATAGAGGTCATGTTGACGAAAATGTACAGGAACAGCCAGAATACCGCCATGATCGTCGCCAGCCGGGTATCGTAGCGCCGCGCCAGAAACTGCGGCATGGTGAAGATGTCGTTTTTGAGGTACATCGGCAGGAAGTACACCGCCACGATCAGCAGCGCCACCGCCCCCAACAATTCATAGACCGAGATGGCGATGCCCAACTGGAACGCCTGCCCGCTCATACCAATAAACTGCTCGGCTGAAATGTTGGAGGCAATGATCGACGCCCCGATGGCCCACCACGTCAGCGAGCCTTCGGCCAGGAAGAAATCCTTGGCGCTGTCGCCCTCTTGCTTGCCTTTGTGGGTATAGACCCAGTAGCCGTAGCTGGCCACGATGACAAAATAGGTAAGAAAAATGGCGTAGTCGAGCGTCTGTAAGCCTAGGGTCATAGGGAAGGGGCTGGTCGTGCGTTTAGGTACAAAGCACGACTAGCCCCTCAGCTAATACCCAGCCCTCAAAATAAAGCTCAAAGCATCATCCCGCCCGACACCTCGATGCGCTGGGCGTTGACCCATTTGGCATCCTCGGAACAAAGGAAAGCGACCACGCCGCCGATGTCGTCGGGCATTCCGGTGCGGCCCAGTGCCGTGACCGACGCCACAAAATTATTCAAGTCGGCGTTGTCGCGCACTGCACCACCCCCGAAGTCGGTCTCGATGGCCCCCGGCGCGACGACGTTGGAGCGGATGCCGCGTTCGCCCAGCTCTTTGGCCTGGTAGCGGGTCAGCGTTTCCATCGCTCCTTTCATGGCGGCGTAAGCCGCGTATCCGGGCAAAGCAAAACGGGCCAGTCCGGACGAGATATTGACAATGCCCCCGCCATCGGCCAGGATGGGCAGTAGGTGCTGCGTTAAAAAGAAGGGGCCTTTGAATTGAATGTTCATCAGGGTGTCGAACTGCTCTTCGGTGGTAGCCACGAAAGGCGCATAGATGCCGATACCTGCGTTGTTGACCAGGAAGTCCATTTTCTCTGCCCCAAAAACTTCCTGTAGCGTCTTGCTGACTCCGTCGATAAAATCCCCGAAACTGCCGATTTTCCCTGCGTCCAGTTGAAGGGCGGCGGCTTTCTGACCCATCTTCTCGATTTCGGCCACCACGGCCTCGGCCTCTTCTTTTTTGCTATGGTAGGTGAGCAATACATCATTGCCTTTGGCGGCGATGCTCAGCGCCATATTCTTGCCCAAGCCCCGGCTTCCGCCGGTGACCAGTACTAGTTTACTCTTTGCCATACCGTAATGGTTTTATTTTTGCCCAATCGGCGCGATCATCGCGTCGGTGCTATAACGTGGCAGGCGGTAAACTGTTCCGTCCTTGGTGGTGAAGTATAGGTTCGATTCCGAGGGTTTCCGACCGTGGCCGTCGGCCCAGATGCCGTAAAAATCGGGTCGTGGATCACGGGGTGCACGAACGTAGGTGTGGTTCATCTCGCTCTTCTTGGTCAGTTGCTTTTCCTTTTTCCAAGATATTCCGCCGTCTTTGCTGCGCCACATGACTACCTCGCCGCCGGGGTTATAGGCTTGCGGGCCGTCGGCGGTGGGGCCAATGATGCGGAAAACGCCCTTGGGTTCGGCGTAGAGGGAACCCATGTCGTAGTTGCTGTCGGAGGTCGTCACCACATGGTCGTGCCATTGGCCGTTGGTAGGACGGAAGACCCGCCACTGCCGGGGGGCGTTCTCGGGCCCGGCTTCGTAGCCCTTGCTGGAAACGACCAGAATGGCGGGCTGTTGATTTTCGTCCAGTGTGATGTCAAGTAGGTAGCAGTTCAGGCCTTCGCTCACAAAATCTTTGATGCGGGCCGGGTTGTCGCGGCTGGTGAGGGGGAGTGGTACTTTCTGACCCGCAACGGTTTGCCAGCTTTCTCCGAAGTCGGTGGTCTCGAGGTAATGCAGATTCGTGCGGTAGTTCAATCCCTTGCCCTCGGGGTGAAAATCGAAGGCCACGCTTACTTTACCGTCCCGTTCGGCGCTGATCTGGTAGTGACCTTCCTCGATGTGGGCGATTACCTGCCATTCGTTCCAGCGTACACCGTCTTTGCTGGTATTGAAGCCGATGACGCGCTGGCCTTTTTTGTATTTGGTAAAAAGGGCAATAAAGCCTTTGCCTCTGATAGGATAGACTTGGAAGTAAGAGAAGTTGTCGAATGGCTTCTCCACGCTATCTACCATTTCGGTGGGCGACAGCAACTCGAAATCACCGATGTCGTAGGGCTGCTTGCTGCGGGAAATGTAGGAGGGGCGGCCTGTGCCGTGGGCGGTCGAAAAAATCCAGACAAAGCCTTTTTCATCGATGGAAATCACCGGGTTGTCGTGGGCGTCGGTGGTTTTTTTATCCAGCAACGTGAGCGGATTCGCTACTTTTTTAGTCTTGTGATCGAAGTACGACACGTTGTGCAGCAGTGTGGAATTGGTGCTGTCGGTACCACCGAAGCAGAAGAACGTCTTATCGACCGCCGGGGCGTACACCGCGAACGGGCGATGGTTGGCGGGATAAGTGCCCAAGCCGCCGCTGTACTTATAGACGTACTCGTCGTCTGAAGGCTGGTTCATGTACCAGATGCCGCGAAAACCATTGGCTTTTTCCTGAACCAGCTCGGCTTCGGCAAATCTGCCGTCGGGGTGAACGGGGGTTTGGGCAATTGAGGAAGAAAGGAGTAAGGGAGAGAGGAGGAAAGGAATCAGGAATTTCATAAACCGGGCGGACTTTTCTGTTTAAAAGCCGCCTTCCGCTGAATTTACTTTCTGCTGCATCGCCCTGGCTTTCTTCTTTCGTCCGAATTTTATCACAAAGTCCACGTAGGGAAGGGCCACGAAAGGAGTGTTTTCGCCAGCCGGAACCAGGAGGGCCAAATCCACCGCCATTTTCTCCCCAAAGAAACGCACGCCCCCCGACAGAATAGCAGCCATGTTATCGCCCTGCCTGGGTAAGATCAGCCAGTTCTCCGTCACAAGGCCAATCTTTCGTCCCACCCGTGACATGTAGCTAAGGTTGACGACGGGGTTGGCGCCAATTTCGTTGTTGGCAAATCCCCAGCCCAGACCCACCGAGCCGTTCCGCTCGGTGCTGCCGACGGTGAGGGTTCCGTAACCGATCCCGGCGACGTTGGCTTCGACGCCATCTTTCCGATTGACGCCCGTCTGTAAGTTGAAATCGTACTGCCGGTTGAAGATACCGACGCCAATGACTCCTAAGCTGAAGGTAACATTCGATTTGGAAGGAAAACTATATTTGGGGGTAAGGAAAAGAACCTGCCAATCCCGAAACGTCGGGTTGAGAACGAACCCCCCGCCCATCGTGAAATGGTCGGTCACGCCCACCGAAACGGAGTTGACAAAAATATAAGCGTTCTGGTAATAGCCCTCGCCTTTTGGAAGCGGCAGGGCCGAAGGCGCGAAAAGGTAGCGCGTATAGTGTGGGTTGTCGAACCAATACACGCCGTTGTGGTAAAACCCCTCGTCGTTTTTCTCGATGCGGTCGATTTTGTCTGCTGTGAGGGTTATTTCTCCCAGATTATCGGTTTTGATCCGAGCGCCCGCGGGTGACTCCGCGAGCAGGATGCCGCGCAGTTGGGTGCCGTCTTTCAGGAAGATGATCGCATTCACCGGAAAAGCGACGGTTGAGTCGGGGATGTCCTGAGCCTTAACGCCAAGTGTAGCAAAAACGACAAGCAGGAGCAGAGAGAGAATACGAGTTTTCATATCGTTTTTTTGTGATAAAAATACGGAGAAAACTTTTACAAAAAACACGGAAGTCGGATATTTTTCTCAAAAAAACACGAATTTTTGAAAGACTCTGGATCATATTCCTTTGACCAGCGGCAACGACAGGAAGAACGTCGTGCCGACTCCTTCCTGCGTCTCGAACCAAATACTTCCGCCGGCGTACTCGATAATCCGCTTGGCCATCGCCAGCCCCAGGCCGGTGCCGTCTTCGCGGGTGGTGAAGTTGGGCAGAAACACCCGACTTTTGATGTTCTGCGGAATGCCGGAGCCATTGTCTTTCACCTCCACCATGACCGCCTCATTGTGTTTGTGGAGTCTCAACATGATCTCGGCGTCGCGCGAGTCGGGAACCGACTGCTGGGCATTGATGATGAGGTTGTTGATGCTGGCCCCAAACTGCTGGCGGTCCCCACTGACGTAAAAGGGCCCGGGAGCGACGTCCCGGCTGAGCACCATGTTTTTATCGTTGGAATACAGCTCGTACGCTTTGTTGATCACTTCGGTCACCTCGAACACCTCGTTCTGCGGCGGCGGCATCTTGGCAATGTCCGAGAACGACTGGGCGATGTAGCCAATGTTGTCGATCTGCTCGATGACCGACTCCATCGCGCGGCTTACCTTGGCTAACGCTTCGGGATCGTCGCGGCTGATCGTGCGCTGTAATTGCTGCAAAGTGAGTTTCATCGGCGTGAGCGGATTTTTGATCTCGTGCGCCACCTGCTTGGCCATTTCCCGCCAGGCCGACTGCTTCTCATTGGAAGAAAGCGTCTGTTTACTCGAGTCGAGGTTTGCCAGCATTTTATTGTACTTCCTGATGAGCGCGCCAATCTCATCGTTGGAATGCCACAGGATCGGCTCGTTGAGTTGATCGAGATTGGTGACACTTATTTTTTTAGTGAGTACCCGCAGCGGGTCGATCAGCAGGTTGGCGGCCAGGTAGGACACGAACAGAAAAACCAGCAGCATGAGCGTGAATACGATTAGCACCGAGGCTACGACGTCGATAATCTGTCGGTCGAGACTGGGCTTGGCGTCGAAATAGGGAATGCTGAGGACGCCCAACATCCGCTGGTCGTATCCTTTCAGGCCGGTGTAAGCCGCGCTGTACGCGGTGCCGCCCAGTGTTTCGTCGATCAGCACCTGATTTTCTTTTTGCTCGATGATGAGCTTGCGGGCCAGCGGATTGATCCGTTCCGAGATAAGGCCACTTTGATAAATCAAGGGCTTGGAAGATAGGATCATGCGTCCCCTCGTGTCGTACAGATTCAAATCCAGATCGGCATCGCGGGCAATCTGCTGAATCTGCTGCTCGAAGTACGCCTGACTCATACGGCTTTGCGCGTAATCATCGAGCAAACCCAGCACATTGGCCGACAGGTTGCGGCTGTTTTCCAGATGGGCGTTCCGCTGATTTTCGCGGTAATTGTCGCTGATGACGCGCAGCACGAAGAAAAGGACAATTAGCAACGGCAAAATGAAAGCGGCATTGAGCATCACCTGAATCTTGGTCGAGTAGGTGAGGGGCATGTCCATCAGCCCGTAACGTAGCGCGTGACTGGAAATGGCCAAAGACACCACCACGACCAGAATGAGGTACAGGAAGGAAAAATTGGCCAGCAGTCCGCGCCATCCCCAGGCTTTGGACGACACCACGATCACCCGGTCGCGCGTGCCTGTCTGCCCGACATGGCGATACCCATTAAAAGTCAGCCCGTTTTCATAGAGTTCCGGCTTTTTGAATACGTCCTTCGGGAACTTACGCTCATAGTTGTAAGCGCCACTGCTATTGAGCTGTCGGCCCTTCTCATAGATGGCGTAGCCATACTCCCGGGTTTCGGGAGCCTGGGCAAAGCGTTCGTCCAGCGGTAGGGCGGGGTAGCGGCCAAGTGGCATCTGCTGGCGTTGCCGCAGGATCAGGATGATATAACCCAAAGACTGTCCGGCGGGGCCAAATTCGATAAAACTAAGATAGTGCTTCCGGTTTGCGGTCGTGCTGGCAGATGCCGGAAGCGCGCTGGTATCTGCCAGAAGAGGCGGTGCGGCATCGGAGGCCAGAAACACCGAGGGGTTGGCGGTAGCAAAAGCGGGCTGAGCGTACTGGTTGCGGTAATAACCGTAATCTCGGGCGACGTCGATGCTATCGAGCGGCCTTCCCGTGGCATCGAAGGGCAGTACCTCTATTTCGTACTGGTTCAGGTATTCGCCCAAATAATTATTTTTCACGCGCTGCCGCAAGATCTCCCGCGCCAGCGGCACCTGACCCGAAAGCAGATTTCGTAGCCCGGAGTCATTGACGAGAGCATCCTGGGTTTTTCCCAACAAAAATTCCGCGTAGAGATCATTGTCGCTCAGGAGTTGACGCCCAAACTCCCGTTTGTCGAGCAGGTCTTTCTGCGCTTCCTGCTTTTGCACGACGTAGGTAGTCATTACGGCGCAGACCAACGCCCCCAGGAAATAGTAAATGGTGGTCGGGTACCTGAACCCGTAAAAAGCGCGCGGCAGCCGCGTCAGGTAAAGTATCAGCGTGTAGGTGAGGTGTACCAGAAAAATCCACTCAAATCGGATGTCGAGAAACCACGACACCAAACTGACCAGCATGGCACTCGAAAACAGAACGATCAGCCCGACAGGAAGGTTGGGATTGAGCCGAATGAACAGGCTGACGACCAAATGAACGACCATAAAATAGATGGCCGATACGACAATAAACACCGCCAGCGAAGTGAGCTTCAGGGCGTTGAAGGTAATGCTCAGCGTGATGTCGAGCGTAAAAGAAGATTTTTCGAAAGTACTGGCCAGCTCCTGGTAGCAGAGGTAATAAGCAACGTAGCCAATGAGCAGTAAAAGCAGTGAAAATAAGGCCTGGAAAGCTCCATCGCTACGGACAAGCCGGCGGTAGGTCATGGTGCGGAAATAGACGCTATTGACGTACATCAGTACGAACAACACACACAGGCAGTTGAGCAGCAGGTCGCCCAGTGAGGGGGCCAAGGGTGATCCCTGGTAGTTTTGGGGATTAAAGACCGTACCCTCGTAGAAGGCCAGCGGGAGGGAAAAATACAGCATCAGTGCCCGCACCAGCACCAGAAAACCGATCAGCAGCGCCAATCCCAGTCCGTAGCGGTGACGGCTTCGGAAATAGCGCACCGACCTCACTACGTGGGTTCCCAGAAAAACCAAAGCCAGCAATACGAGCCATAAGCTGGGAAGTGGAACCGAGCGACTGCGATACACCGACGCGTCGGGCGGAACCACATAAAACAGGGCTTGCCCTTGCGGACTAAGTATGGGGGTGCCGCCCGTCTGTAGAGTAAGGGAGGAGGGCGCAGCGGGAAAGATGTCGGTATTGTAACCCGAATCACCGGTTCCTTTATTTCTGTCGAAAGTTGCCTGAAGCGGAACAAGCGCAAGCAGTCCATAGCGCACGCCCCTGACCTCCTTATGCCGGGTGAGCATCAGAAACTTGCCCTGCTGATTGTCGATGGCCTGTGTTCCGTCTGGTGCCGCTGCCAGTAGCTGGGGATCGACTGCATAACGGTAGTCCGACCACATAATTAGCGTCGAGTCCCGATAGAGATAGTAAGGGAGGGTACCTGGCAGCAGAAGGTCAGTGAAAGGCTTGTCAGTCGAAGGCGGCAAGCGGCCAAGAACCTGCTCCGTTGTCCCTTCTGCCTCAGCCAACCGCTTCGTCACGCGCCTTTGGACCGATTCGAGGTAAGTGCCGCTATCCGAGCCGTTGCTTCCGGCTAAAAAGAGTCCGCCCCCTATTACCAAAGCCAGTATTGCTGCCAGCAGGAAAATATATTTTTTAAGGAATTTGGACACCGTTATTGGGCTTTTGACAACTGACCAATGACCTAAAACCGTGCCAAAAAACGGGTAACCAGTCTCTATTCTTCCTCAGAGTCCGCCTTTTGGGCGCTTATCGTAAACCCGGCACCTTCTTCCCCCTCTTCGTAGTCGACGGTGACGCCCAGAACGTACATCAGATGGCGGCGGTCGATCAAAACTTTGATGTCATCCACCTCGTATGGCTGGTCGTCGGGTGTCGGAACGTCGAAGCCCAGCAGGAAGGTAGCGCTGCACGCCCCACCGCGCAGTCCGACCCGCAATCCGTATTCGTCAGGAATTTTATTGGCCCGGAACGTCTCCCTGATTTCCGTCTTGGCTCGCCCGGTAATATGAACCGGGGCGGCCAATGTGTTGTTGCTCTCTGGTGTTTTGGGCGTTGTCTGGGTCGATTCTTTCCGTTCCATTTTCATAAATGGGTGTTAGGTTTTTGGGTTGTTAGGCGTTAGGTTCGTGTTCTATTTGGGGCTATAGAAAGCATAAGGTGTGCCTCGCTTATTGAGCCTGATATCTAATAACCTAATACCCAATACCTATTCAAACAAAACTCATGGAATTATATTCCCTGCTCATTATAGTGACGGTAACTGTGGTCGTGATGTTCGGCCTGTACCTGATTCTGACCACGCTGGCCGAAAAGATCTTTGAAAAACAAAGATGGGACATAAAGTCCAAAAACACCGAGATCGTGCTGCCACTGCGCCTGCAAGCCTACGAGCGCGTTTGCCTGTTTTTGGAGCGCATCACGCCCAATCAACTCCTGCTGCGGACGGCGGGTTCGGCCAGCAACGCGCTGGAATTTCAGCAAATCCTGCTACGGGAAATCCGGGAAGAGTTCAACCATAACCTTGCCCAACAAGTATATATGAGCAATGACGCCTGGGAGCAGGTCAAGAAGGCCGTCAACGAAGTACAGTCGCTCATCAACCAGGCCGCCTCCGACGTGAGTCCCGAAGCCCCCGCCAACGAACTCGGCAAACGCATTTTCGAACGCGTCATCCAGCAGGAAATCCAGCCCTGCACCGTGGCGCTGAAAGTTGTGAAAGAGGAAGTGCAGCGAATATTTTGAAGGTTGTGTAATTGTTGAACTGTTGAATCGTGTAATTGAGGTTGAATTGTTTAATGTCTATTTGTTTAATCTGTTGACATATAATTGATTTGATTGCACAATCACACGATTTAACAAAAATACGATTACACAGCAATTACACGATTCAACGATTACACAATTTAACAACAACCTTTGCTTTACCCCCCCAACCTAGAACAAAAACTTGGCTTCGACCGCCTTCGGGAGTGGCTGAAAGAGGCTTGCATTAGTCCGCTTGGGCGAGCTTTTGTGGATAAAATCCGCTTTTCGGATAATTTCGGACTGGTCGAGAAGCTCGTGGGCCAGACCGCCGAAATGCAGCACATCATGCAGTCGGGCGGTGATTTTCCGGCACAGAACTACTTCGACGCCACGCCGTACCTAAAGCGGGCGGCCATCGAGGGTACAATGCTGATCGAGGAGGAATTTTTTAACCTGAAAGCTTCTTTGAGTACGATCAGCGGCTGTCTGCGTTTTTTTGCCAATCAGCCTGAGGCAGCCTACCCGCTGCTGGGCGAGTATGCCGCCACCATCCGCGTGGAGCGCAGCGTGACTGAAGCCATCGACCGCATCATCGACGAGCGTGGACTGATTCGTGACAACGCCTCGCCCGAACTGGCGCAGATCCGGCGGCGGCTCATTTCGGAGCAAATCGCGGTGCGAAAGAAACTGGACGGAATGTTGCGCGCTGCCAAAAGCAGCGGCTGGGTCGGGGACGATGTGTCGCTGACGATTCGCAACGGTCGCCTGGTGATTCCCATCGCCGCCGAACATAAGCGTAAGTTCAAGGGTTTTATCCACGACGAATCCTCCACGGGCCAAACGGTCTTCATCGAACCCACCGAGGTGCTGGAATCCAACAACGCCATCCGCGAACTGGAATACGAGGAACGCCGCGAAATCAACCGCATTCTCGTTCGCCTGACCGATCAACTCCGGCCTCACTTACCCGAACTCGGAAAAGCGTACCAGTTTCTGGGTCTGATGGATTTTCTGCGAGCCAAGGCCAAACTGGCTTCCCAGATGAACGCCATCGCGCCCAAGTACGAAAACAAAACGATGCTGGACTGGCGGGCCGCGCGGCACCCGCTGCTTCACTTGACCTTCCAAAAGCAGGGAAAAAGCGTGGTTCCATTGGGTTTGGAACTGAACGCGAAGCAGCGCATTCTGATTATTTCGGGGCCGAACGCAGGGGGCAAGTCGGTGTCTTTGAAAACCGTCGGGCTGATTCAGTACATGTACCAGTGCGGGCTGCTGGTACCCATGCGCGAGGATTCGACGATGGGTTTTTTCCAAAATATTTTCATCGACATCGGTGACGAGCAGTCGCTCGAGAACGACCTCAGCACGTACAGTTCGCACCTGACCAACATGCGGCACTTCCTGGCGATGGCCAACAAGCGCACGCTGTTTCTGATCGACGAATTCGGCACCGGTACCGAGCCGGGCCTGGGTGGGGCCATTGCGGAAGCCATCCTGGAAAACCTGACCCGCTCGGGAGCCTATGGCGTCATCAACACGCACTATACCAACTTGAAGGTACTGGCGGACAAAACCGAAGGCCTCATCAACGGCGCGATGCGCTTCGACGGCGAGCATCTCGAACCCCTGTACCAACTGGAAATCGGCAAGCCGGGTAGTTCGTTTGCTTTCGAGATTGCCTCGAAAATTGGCTTGCCGCGCGACGTCGTGGAGCAAGCCAAGCAAAAACTGGGATCGCAGCAGGTGAATTTTGAAAAACTCCTGAAAGAACTGGACATCGAGCGGCGGGTTTTTGCCGAGAAAAACATGGAGCTGGGCATCAAGGAGCGCAAACTCGCTCAGCAACTCGCGGAGTACACCGCCCAGAAGACCACCCTGGATAACAACGAAAAGCGTATCCTGAACGAAGCCAAGCAGAAAGCCAAATTCCTGCTAAGCGATACCAATCAGCGGATCGAAAACACCATCCGGGAGATTAAGGAGAGCAAGGCCGAGCGTGAAACTACCAAGCAGGTGCGGAGCGAACTGGAGCGGTTCACCAAGAAAGAACTCAAGCCCGAACCCGTCGCGGAGCTTCCTTCAAAGGTGAAAATCGAAGCGGAAAGCGGCGCGATCGAAGTCGGTAGTTATGTGAAAATCAAGGGCCAAACCGCCGTCGCAGAGGTGATGGCAATGAAAGGCAAGGATGTCGAGGTACGGATTGGCGAACTGAAATCCAACATCAAGCTCAACCGCCTAGAAAAAGTGTCCAACAAAACCTACCGCGAAATCACGGGAGAAACCAAATCACGCCCCGCCATGACGGGCCTGGACCTCAACGAGCGGCAGCAGAATTTCAGCTTCAACCTCGACATCCGGGGCAAGCGCGGCGAAGAGGCGCTGGGCGTCGTGGATCAATTCTTCGACAACGCCGTAATGTTGGGCTACGACGAAATCCGCATCGTCCACGGCAAGGGCGACGGCATCCTGCGCACCCTGGTCAGGAACCACCTGCGTGGCTACAAGCAGGTCGTCACCATGCAAGACGAACACGCCGACCGCGGTGGCGCGGGCGTGACGGTGGTGAAGATGCGGTGATTGGCTTTCGGCAGTCGGCCTTTGTAAAGCAGTGCCATAGGCACGAACGAATCAATAGCCCCGGATTTCAATCCGGGGAAGAAGAGGCCGATAATTCGATCTAAAAGGGCTTCAAAGAAACTACCCCAACAAAGAAAATCCCACTGGGAGACTTCCCAGCGGGACTTCAAATAAAAACCATTGCAGCACTACAACTGCGGCTGCTGCAACACCTCGGACTCCGGGAAGCTGTGCAGTCCCTTGGCCTTACGCGCCCGCACCCAGAACAGCAAAATGGTGAAAGCCACCACCAGAATGATGGGGAAAGTGGTCATGTTCAGGAGCGTGGCCTGACCCGCCGCCAGTTCCAGCGCATCACCCGTTAATCCTTCCGACGCCATGGTAGCGCGGTGATCGTCGATCCAGCCGCCGATGATGGGTTGGAAAATGGCCGTCGAGAACATCCCCACGCCGCCCACGACGGACATGCCCAAAGCGCCGCTCAATGGAATCTTCTCGGCCACAAAGCCAATCATGGTCGGCCAGAAATAGCACACACCCAGGGCGAAGAATATCGCCGCGACATAGGCCATGGCTCCGGTTTGGCTGCTAAACATGAAAATGCCGATGGTAGCAAGAACGGCTGACCCTAACAAGACTCCCGTCTGGCCGAATTGCCCGATTACCGGACCCGCAAAGAAGCGTCCCACGGCCATCAGACCCGTGACCAAAGCCAGAATCAACAGCGGCTCAGCTCCGCTCTTGCTCAAAATGAGTGCCGTCCACTGTTGCGGGCCGAACTCCGAAATGGCGGTGAGGGCCATGCAGAAGAAGATGAAAATAAACAGCGGGTTGGTAATCATTGCCTTGAAATTTTCGGATAGCGACATAGCACCCTCCACTTTGGCCTGCGGGAAAGCCTGCCCCCAAAAAAGGAAGGCGTAGATCACGGTCGGGATCATGATGATCCAGATTTGCGCCTGCCATCCCAAACCCATGGTGGTCATGCCCAGCGAAATCAGGCTACCCAGCACGATGCCGCCGGGGAACCACATATGGAACCGGCTGAGCATTTTGTTCATTTGCGAACCCGCGTAAGAATCAGCGATCATGGGATTACAGGCTGCCTCGGTACAGCCGTTACCGATACCAATGAATAGCGTGGAGAGCAACAGGCCATTGTACCCACCGGAATAAATGGTCAAAATAATGCCCAGCGTGTGCATGACGAAGGCCACCATCATGATAATACGCGGGCCGACGGTATGGTACACCAAACCGCCAATAATCATGGCGATGGGGAAGCCCAGGAACCACATCGAATTGATGAAGCCCAACTGCTCGGCGCTCAGTCCGAACTCTTCGCCGAGCTGCGGCAAAATACCCGCCCGGATAGCGAATGAGAAAGCCGTGGTGATGAGCGCAAAGCAACTGCCCAGGAACAGGCGATTCGCATTGACATTTTGATTCATAATTAAGCGGATTTAGTTAGAAAAGGATAGTTAAAAGGGATTTTCGCAAGTGAGTTCTGTGCAATTTTTTCGTAAAAAAACGGAATGAACCTCATTTCTACTAATATTTGGGAAGGCTAGGGTCAATTTTTTTATCTTCCTACCTTTGTAAGTAGTAAAAGTGGCCCCGGCTACTCTTTTTCCCGCAACTATTCTTTTTCAAGCTAACCCACAACCAATCAACAATGCCTAGAAAAATCCGCATGGGAATGGTGGGCGGCAGTCTCGACGCCTTCATCGGGGCCGTCCACCGTCGTGCTGCCATCATGGACGGCGAGATCGAGCTCGTCTGCGGGGCGTTCAGTTCCAGTCCCGAGAAATCCAAAGCCACCGGTGCCGCCCTGTATTTGCCCGAAGATCGCGTGTACGACAACTTCGAGGAGATGATCCGGAAAGAGAAAGCACTGCCCGAAGGCGAGCGCATGGACTTCGTGTCGGTCGTCACGCCCAACCATGTGCATTTTGCACCTACAAAATTGGCCCTCGAGAACGGCTTTCACGTGGTCTGCGACAAGCCCGTGACCCACAAAACCGAAGACGCCGAAGCGCTGGTGAAAATTGTGGAAGACAGCGGTCTGGTTTTTTGCCTGACGCACAACTACACGGGCTACCCGATGGTGAAAGAGGCCAAAGCCCTCATCGCGGCGGGCGTGCTGGGTGAGCTGCGCAAAATCATCGTAGAGTACCCACAGGGCTGGCTCTCGACGCTGGTTGAAGCCACCGGACAGAAGCAAGCCTCCTGGCGCACCGACCCCGAAAAATCGGGCGCGGCGGGCGGCCTGGGCGACATCGGTACCCACGCCGAGAACCTGGCCGAATACATCACGGGCCTGAAAATAACAGAAGTATGCGCCGACCTGACGATCTTCGTCGAAGGCCGCAAACTCGACGACGACGCCAACGTGCTGCTGCGCTTCGACAACGGTGCAAAAGGTATCTTGCAAAACAGCCAAATAGCCAACGGCGAAGAAAATGACCTGAATATCCGGGTTTATGGCGAACTTGGCGGTCTGGAATGGAATCAGATGACCCCCAACACGCTTTTGCACAAAGTGCAGGGCAGTCCCACCCGCATTCTGCGGACGGGGGTCGGCGAGTTATCAGAGGCCGCGCAGGTGAATACGCGCTTTCCGGCGGGGCATCCCGAGGGGTATCTCGAAGCATTCGCTAATCTGTATCGGAATTTCGCGAAAGCCGTACGCGCCCACCAGGCCGGGAAGAAGCAAGACCCGCTCTATGATTTCCCCGATGTCCACGACGGGCTGCGCGGCATGAAATTCATCGATACCGTACTGGCGTCGGATAAGTCGAAGGAGAAATGGACTTCCTTTATTGTTTAATCGTGTAATCGTTGAATCGTGTAATTGCCGTTGAATTGTTTTCGAATATCTTTCATAAAACAATTTACGATTAGTGGTCATTTGCACACGTACTAAAGAGCAATTATACGACTGCGCAGGCGACCCACTCGACAATTCACAGTTCAATAAAAAACATCAATTACACGATTACACAATTACACAATTACACAACAGACAATGGATAACTGGACAAACGTACTCACTTCCAAAACCACCGCTCGGGCCGAAATTGCCAAAGGGCTTTTGGAACAGAATGGCATCAATGTGGTGCTGATGGATAAAAAAGACAATTACTCCAACCACTTCGGCTACGTGGAAGTGATGGTGCCAACCGAAAACGCCGAAGCGGCCAAAACCCTTATTGCCAATGAGATCACACCTGAATAGCCTCAATAATCTGGAACAGCGGATTGTTGCGGGCATATTTGGGGTAGTGGTCATCGTGGGTTCGATTCTGTATAGCGACCTGACCTTCGTCTTGATGGTCAGTCTGCTGAGTATGCTCACGCAGTTGGAGTTTTACAAACTACTGGGTTTGGACGGTAACTTGCCGCTCACCTACTATGGCACTTTCTGCGGCGTGGCTCTGGTAGTGCTGACCTACGTGGTCGAGAAGGGGCTGATTGGCTTTGAGAATTATTTCCTCATCAGTCCGGTGCTGGCGATGATCTTTTTTATCAAACTGTATAAAAAAAATGATCTCAAGCCTTTTACGAATATTGGCTTCACTTTTTTGGGGCTAATCTACGTGGCGCTACCCTTTTCGCTCATCATCGTGATGGCGATGCGGGGCAAAAATTACAACCACGAAATCATCCTGGGCAGTCTGCTCCTGTTGTGGGCGACCGATATCGGGGCCTATTTTGCCGGAACCAAGTTTGGCCGCCGTAAGTTGTTCGAGCGGGTGTCGCCCAAGAAATCCTGGGAGGGGGCCGTTGGCGGGGCCTTGTCTGCCGCAGTCATTGCCTTTCTGCTAGGGGTGTATTTTCAAACCTACGAACCCTGGCAGTGGTTTTGTATCGGGGCCATTATCGTCGTTACGGGCACCTACGGCGATCTGGTAGAGTCACTTTTCAAGCGCAGCATTGCCATCAAAGACTCGGGCAGCAGTATCCCCGGACACGGTGGTTTTCTGGATCGTTTCGATGGACTGTTGCTTTCCGCGCCTTTTATCGTTACTTTTCTGAAGCTTTTTTCTTAACCGCGACAACCTTTTGACTGTTAAATGGAACAATGATAGGTGTGGGTGTGGCGTTTTGTTTGGGCTGTAGGCAATAGGCTGAAGGCTTTTCAATAACAAATCATACTCCTATTGCCAGCCGACAAAACATTGTCCTGTATCTCAAAACAAAAAGCCTACAGCTTACAGCTAATGGCCTGAAGCTATTGATCTTAATGAAGAACCTCCTACTTATATTGATATTAGTCACAGCTGCTACCCTCAGCAGTCACACTACTTTTGCCCAGGGCGAGCAAAAAGCCATCGCTTTCACGGGGGTAGTGGTAGCCGGAAAAAATACGGAGCGGCTGCCGGGGGCTTACATCTTCATTCCCAGAGCGGGACGCGGCACGCTGACCAACAACGTGGGTTACTTCTCCATTCCAGTGTTTCCTGGAGATAGCATCGTCTACAGCTATGTAGGCTATCGGACGCAGTACCACGTTATCCCCCGAGGCTATAACGACCCTACTTACCAGGCCATTATCCAGATGCAGGAATCGGTGACCATGCTGGCCGAGGTGCGCGTGTATCCTTACGCCACCGAAGAGGAGTTCAAGAAAGCCTTCCTCGCCTTGCGGCTTCCCGACCAGGACGACCGCGATGCGCTGGCCCGTAGCACCGATCTAGAGTATATTACCCGCATGGCGGCTCAAATGCCCAACAACGCCCAGACCAACTACCGTTATACCATGGATCAGCAGTTGTTTGGTCGCGAATCCGCTGCCAACAAGGGTTTTGCTACCACCTTTCCGTTTCTGAATCCCTTCGCTTGGGGTCGCTTTATCAAATCGGTGCAGGATGGCGACCTCAAACAAAAAGACTACCGCAAGGAGCTGAATCAGACGCCCAGAGAGAGCATGTCGCGGCAGGAATTTATTGAGAAATAGAGGGGCAAAGGCACAGAGACACAAAGTGAAAATCTTCGTAAAGGGAAAGTATTTCTCTATTGCTTTGCCAGTCTTACGCATGTTGTCCAAGACGCTTTCGCTCTTCCTTCCCAAGCTACTTTGTGCCTTTGGACCTTTGGACCTTTGAACCTTTGAACCTTTGGGCCTTTGGACCTCCCTTCCACTCCAACAACTCCACCTTTCCTTCTCCAAACACCGCATACGTCCGCTGATTGACCCATTCGCCCAGATTGACATAGCGGCTGGTGTCCGATACTTTCAGGTCGAGCGGCAGATGGCGGTGGCCGAAGATGTAGTAATCGTTCGGGCTGATTTTTTGTACTTCCTGACAATAGAGGAAAAGCCACTCCCGGTCTTCGCCCTTGAAAGTTTCCTCACCTTTTTTGGTGTTCGAAACCCGGCTTTTCCTGGACCAGGCGTTGGCAAGGCGCAGACCGACATCGGGGTGCAATTGCCGGAACGACCACCGGGCCAGTGAATTTTCAAACACCTTCTTCAAGCCTTTGTAAACGTGATCGCCCGGTCCCAGGCCATCGCCGTGGCCGACGAGCAGCTTGCGTTCGGAGCCTGTGGCGTCGGTGACCATGTAGCGGACAGGTGCGCGATGAATGGTTGCGCCCAATTCGTGGGTAAAGTAGTCCGACATCCACATGTCGTGATTGCCGGTGAAGAAAACCAGCTCGATGCCCGCGTCGGCCAACTCGGCCAGTTTGCCCAGTAAGCGAATGAAGCCCCTGGGTACGGCGTGCTTGTACTCAAACCAAAAATCGAAGATGTCGCCGACCAGAAAAATCATTTGGGCGTCAGGCCGGATGCTTTCCAGCCAACGGACGATGGTCTGTTCGCGCGCGCGGCTAGCGACCGGGTCGGGCGCGCCGAGGTGGAAGTCGGAAGCGAAGTAGAGCCTTTTGTCGGCTTGCAGCGTGATGGATTCGGTAGGGAAATCTGCGGTCATGGAAGTGGGCGAAACGAAGCCGCAAGTTAGGCGTTTGTCGCCTTTGTTCGCAAAAATGCGGTTGCCGACTGATAATCCGCTCTTGCCAATGACCCTCCCTCAAGGGTCAATCGCTCAACGCGGCTTGAAGTCCGCTGGTATAAATCGTATTTTCGATGAAAACATCCGGATAACCAGGCTGTCCGTACCCCTCCTCACCCGGACCAACAACCATGACGCTAGACCTTGATTTACAAATGGCCCAATTGGAAGTAAAATTGCTGCGGTCGCAGTTCAATTCACATTTCCTGTTCAATAATCTCAACGCGATCAATTACCGCATTCTACAAAACGAAAACCAAAAAGCATCGTCCTACCTGACGCTGTTTTCGCGTTTTTTGCGGCGGCTGGCCGACAGTTCGCGGCAGGATTTTGTCCGGCTCTCCGAAGAAATCGAGACGCTCAGCCAATACGTGCAGATTGAGAACCTGCGCTTCGCCCACGTTCTGCGGCTGGCAGTTTCCGTCGAGCCGGGGATCCGGACCGAAGAGGTCTGGGTGCCTTCCCTTGTCCTGCACAGTCATCTTGAAAACATGATTTGGCAAAATTTGGCGTCGCAGGCTGGTGAGGGTATTTTGGCTTTAAAAATAAAAAAAGAGTCAGGAAAATACTATATCTTGCTGAGAACGAAAGGGATAAATTTAGGAATATCCGATTCGCGTGCACAATTGGGCAGCCGGGAAAGCGGGCTGAGCCTTACACTGGAAAGGCTCCAATTGTTGAACACCCGCCATGGTACCGATTTGCAGATGAGCCACTCCGAAGCTTCTGCGCCCAATTCTGGCAAACAAGTTGTTTTGTCTTTTTCGCCCATATTGATTTAATCCTGTCAGGCTGAGTGTCCCGGAACGCTGGTCGCCCGAAGCCCCGAAACCCGATAGCAAATGAAAGCCATACTTGTAGACGACGAAGTGCACTGCACCGAAAGCCTCGCTATTCTATTGAAGAGCCACTGCCCCGAAGTAGAAGTGATCGGCAAGTACAACCGCTCGGAAGAAGCGCTACCCGTGCTGGACCAGGAAACGTTCGACGTCCTGTTTCTGGACATCGAGATGCCCGTGTACAATGGTTTTGAGCTACTAAATCGGCTGACCAACAGATCGTTCGATATCGTCTTTACCACCGCTTACGACCAGTTTGCCGTCAAGGCCTTCAAGTATAGTGCGTTCGACTACCTGCTAAAACCCATCGACTCCACGGAGTTGAAGGGGTGCGTAGCCAAGCTCGGCGAGAAGCAACGGCAGGGCGACTTGGAAGATCAGCTCAGCTTCCTGCGCTCGGTGCTGACGCGCGAGCAGCAGGTGCCGCAGAAAATCGCGTTACCAACGACCTCGGGACTGGAATACGTCGAAATTGCCGAAATCATCCGCTGCGAGTCCGACAGCAACTACACCCGGATTTTTCAAGGAGAAAAAAACGCCACGCTCATTTGTCGCACGCTGAAAGAGGTGGAGGAATTGCTGGAAGGAGCCAATTTCGCCCGCATCCACCACTCGCACCTCATCAATCTGGATCACCTCAAAAAGCACGTGCGCTCCGATGGCGGCTTCGTGGTGATGTCCGACGGCAGCGAGATCGGCATTTCGCGCAGCCGCAAAGGCGTCCTCGATAACCTGCTCAAAGTAAGATCATTTAGAAATTAGACGGGTGGCTTTTCAACCTACCGCTTACTAGAAACCTAGGCGACCTCTACCGATTTTTTTTTATATTTGACATTAACCCAATCGACAAAAATATCATGAAGCTAATCAAAACCGGAATTCTCACGCTTCTTCTCGGCGCTTACGCAGCGGTAGAAGTCTCCGCCCAAATCGTTATCCGCAGCCCCAAGCGTACGGCAGAGCGCCAGGCCGAAAACCGCGCCAACCGCCGCATCGACCAGACCATCGACAAGGGTTTCGACAAGCTGGAAGAGGGGATCGGGAGCATTTTCAAGAAAAAAGACAAAAAGAAGAAGAGGGACGATAGAGACGATGACCGCGACGATAGCCGAAATGATGACCGTAACTCAGGCGGAAACGGTGATGATGGCAACGGCCCAGGACGAGTCTCGGGCGGTGGCGACATGAACGTCAACTCCGGCAACGATGCTCCCATCGAACCCGAAAAGGCGGCCTTTGCGTCTTACAGTAAGTTTGACTTTGTACCGGGGGAGAAGGTAGTGGCTCTGGAAGATTTCTCCCAGGATGCTGTGGGTGACTTTCCGGCCCAATGGAACACCAACAGTTCGGCCGAGGTGGTAACGATCGAGGGGTACGAAGGTAAATGGCTGATGTTCCAGAAAACCATGGGATCTCTTATTCCGGATTTTGTAGAAGAGCTGCCCGAAAATTTTACGTTCGAATACGATTTTGCCTATAACGGTGCTGACGGAGAATACGCTTATCAGCATGAATTGTCCACCGTTTTTCACGAAGTGGAAAAAAATGACCATTTGATTAAAGAAGCCGCAGCGGGGCGGGGGGCCATTTTTCAAATAGCGGTAAGTTACGGCGGCCGAAGCGGCCATGGAGAAGTTTTTCTTTCCCAAACCAACGAAAAAGGCCGAAGAACTGATCTGAATGGTAGGCGGGGGATGATTGATATTTTCAACGCTGACAATAACGGCCGAGTATTTCACGTAGCCATCTGGCGGCAAAAGCAACGGTTGCGGGTATACATCGACGAAGAGAAAGTGTTCGACCTGCCCCGGATCTTTCCCGAAGACATCAAGCTAAACGCCATGCGATTCTACGGCAGCATGTCCCGGCCTGACGACCAGTTTTTCATCGCTAACATTCGCCTGGCCGTCGGGGCACCCGACACCCGTTCCAAGCTTATCACCGAGGGTAAGTTTGTGACCACGGGTATTTCTTTCGACGTCAATTCAGCCAACATCAAGCCCGAATCCTACGCCGTGTTGAAAGACATCGCCGAGACATTGCAGGAAAACGCCGCGGTGAAAGTCAAGATCATCGGCCATACTGATTCTGACGGCGAGGAGGCCGCTAACCTTGATCTTTCTAAGCGACGCGCCGAATCTGTAAAGGAGAATCTGGCGAGTCAGTTTGGTATCGACAAGAGCCGTCTCGAAACTGATGGGATGGGTGAAAGCGCTCCAGCTGCCGATAACACCACCTCCGAGGGTAAAGCGAATAACCGGCGGGTGGAGTTTGTGAAAATGTGATTCAATCCGGCAACCGATACCGGATCTCCACCGCCGTCCCGGCTATTTCTCCGTCGGGACTCACCAAATCGCGAACGTTTAGTTCGATCTGCGAGGAGAAGTTCTTGTTAAAAAGCTCCACGCGCTTGCTGGTGATTTGCATCCCGAACGATTTCTTGTTGGTAGCCGAGCGGCTTTTCATGTCGCGGGCTTTGTCGCGGCCCACGCCGTTATCCTCTATCGTAAAAACGCAGGCGTCCTCCTCCTCCGAAATTCGGACGGTGAGTTGCTTGTCGGGCTTGTCACTGTGCAGCAGGCCGTGCCAGATGGCATTTTCGGCGAAGGGCTGCAGCAGCAGCGGCGGCACGATAATGCCATCGACGTCCATATCATCGGGGACAATGATTTGATAGTCAAAGCTGTCGCCGAAGCGGCGGGCTTCTATTTCCAGGTACAGCCGCAGGGCTTCCAGCTCTTCGCTGAGCGGGATGGTGTTTTCACGGGAGTTTTGCAGGACCATCCGCAGCAGCCGGGCGAATTTGCCCAGGTAGTCGCTCGCCTTTTCGTTCTCATTGTTCAGCACGAAATACCGGATCGTATTCAGGCTGTTGAAGATAAAGTGCGGGTTCATCTGCGCCCGCAGGGCTTGCATTTCCATCTCGCCGAGCTGAAACTCGAATTCCGACCGCAGGTGCGCTTCCTTTTGCTGTTGCATGGCCTCCGACATCGCCATCACTTCCTTGGTACGTTCATCCAACCGTTCGGTCAGCTCGCGGTTGGCACTTTCCGTAATCTCTTGATTCAGCCGCAGTTGGCTAACGTAAGCCCGTTGATTGGCGTTGCGCTCGCGTTCCAGTATCCGCACGTTGTAACCGAGAGCGAAGGAGAAGCACATGATTTCGCCCAAAGACGCCGATTTGAAAGTAATTGATAGGAGAGAGCGTACCGAACTGCTGCCCGTCGGCCATGCTTAAGCTCAAAGATCGTGGAAATGACCACGCCGGAGAGAAACAGCGCGTTTCCTACCAGGAAATAGCCAAGCAGCGGCGAGCGATTTTTCTGGATTACCCGGGCCAATAGGATAAAAGTAAAAAGCAACAACACCACCCGGTCGAAAGCCAGCAAGCCCGCTTCAAATTCTTTTTTCCAGACAAAAGCGGAAACTGGTATCAGTAGCAGGGCGTAGATACTCAGCCCCTTCCAAAAAGGATTTAAAAAACGATGAAGCCGAAGGTCGTAATCCTTGACCCTCAACAAGCCCATGCTGAATCTAATATACAACGCTGTGTAGAGCATCTGGATGGGTTCGTTGAGGACGAACGGACGCTTTCGGAAAACCCCCGACCCAGTAGCCTACAAAAAAAAGTGAGTCGGTTTTGGTAGAAAAATACAACACTACGCCTCCCAGGTACAGCCCGTAGTAAAGGTAAAGCGAGTCGCGCGTGGTGACGTACAAGAATGCCACAAATAAGAAAATAGCCAACACTGACCCAAGAATGAGGACGCTGAGGTACACGCCGTTGAAACTTCTGGAATATATCGACCAAAAATCCTTCTCTTAGCCCTCGCTCGGCCTGAAACCAAATATTGGCGTTGGATTGTGGGTAGTAGCGATTTTCTAGTTTGACCAGGAAGGAGAGCTGCTGTCCCGCCGTTAAGTCTACTGAGAACCGGCAGTTGTCGAAGCGGTAGTCCGCTTCATGGTAGGGTACGAAAGCGCCAATCCGGCGGTGTGTCCATGATTTGAAATCGTCGTTTGAAAAATAAAAGACAGCGGCATCGTTCTGGTAGGAAGACTGAAAAATGCGCCGTTGTGGGTCGGGCAGGTCGTTGAGCACATTGAAGCGAAGCCACTGCACGCTGTCGCGACCGACAAGGCCACGCTCCGGGGCCGGAAACCGGAAGGTGCGGCCATCCAGGGTATCGGTGGGGGAGGAGCCGTAAGTAGTGGCGCGCCAGGCTGCCAAATCGAGTAGGGAGGTCTCTGCGGTAATCTCGGACAGCCTGATGGTGGGTTCGGATTGGGCCAGCAGCAGCGACTCACCGAAAAGCAGTAACGACGCTACCAGTAATATTTTCCGCATGGAAGGGTTCAGTCCGTTCTGTGTTTCGAGACCCAATATACGCATTCGGAAATTTTTGCGGGCGTACCTGCGGCAAATTGGTTATTTTTGAAAAAACAAACGCCACTTACTCATTATGTCGAAATTCAAAATCCTGCTCCTTTTGGTCGCGCTCGGTTTATTTGCCGGTACCTCTTTTACCATTCAGGCTCAAACAAAACCCACCAAAAAGCCCGTCACCGATGCCTACCGCAACGCGCAGTGGAAGCCCGAGAAGGGGAAGTACTATTTCAGCCACGCGCTAATTTATGCGTACACCCGCAAGCGCGACGATACCGAGGGCGAGCTGTGGATTTTCATCGACCCGGTCACGGGAACCATGTGTTTTCAGCGCGAAAGCAGTTTCGGCATTACCGATGAGATGACCGACGTGATCCTGGCCTTGCCCGATGGCAAGATGATCGCTTGCGGCACGACTGAATCGGGGAAGAAAATAAGGGAACAGTTCCAGAATCGGGCGGTGAAGCCCGAACCCGACGAAGTCAAGTTTCAGCGGGAGACCTTTCGGGAGCAGTGCAAGCCCACGGGAAACAAGCGCGACGATTTTGGTTGGGAGAGTGAGGAGTACGTTTTATCGTACATCAAGACCAGCGAAAGCACCAGGCTATGGCTGGCCGAGGTGCCCTTCGATGTTTACCCGCTTTATGCCTTCGACGAATGGATGGGTGACGCCCAGCTGCCCGTTTCGTTCAGCTACATTTACTTATTGGGGCCCCGCCAGCTGGTCACTGAGTCGGAGGATGAGTACGGCACGATAAAGCTGAACAGTTATGGCCCCAGTCCTTTTTACCTGGATCTGAACGACTACGCCAGACAATATTAAGAGCCTGACAACTCTAAACCAGGGGATGATCAGGAGTTGTCAGACTCTTCTAGGCATTTGCCTCCTGCTCGGCCTTCACCTCAGCCACGGGCCGGAAATTGGGCGGCACCACCTCCTCCGTCGCTCCCGCTTCGTAGGGAAACACATCCAGAATCGGCGTGAGGTTCATGTCCGTCGTTTCGTAGGGGATCAGCATCGTGCGCTGGCTTTCGGTAATGCGTTCCAGGGCTTGGGTGATGTTCTCGGCGTTCAGCAGCACGTAGTTGGTCACCTTCTTTTCCTTGCCGCTCTTTTCGTCGATCGAGTAAAAAACCACCTTGGCCTTGAACCACTGCTCGCCGCCTTCGTAGGTCAGCAAGTCGGCCAGGCGCATTTTGGTGATGGCCGTGACCGTGAAGTCCGTGACGCCCGTCACGATTTGGCCGTAGAGCCGCGCCTCGGCTTCGGTGTAAGTGAGGGCATCCACCAGGTAGGCTTCATTGGTGGTTTTGAGTCTGCCATTTTCGTCTTCCTTTTGGTAGCGTATTTTTCCTAAGTACCAGCTTGCCATAGGGTCAATTTTGAATGAGTGAATGAGTAAATAGGCGTTTTCCATCGAGTGCATCACTTGGATTACACTAACAAAAAAGAGGCAGGCGGGGTTGGCCGACTTGCCTCTTTGGGGTTGGTAAAAGTACGGTTTTTCTGCTTTCTTGCCAGCAAAAATCTGCCTAACCTCTGGACTCATTTTCAGGGTGACGTTTAAACTGCTGGGAGGCAGGAGAGTCGTAAAAAAAGTTCGCTGCCGAACGGAACAGCCGACGCTTGGCGTTCTAACATCTATTCACAAAATAATAATCTCAGAGAATTCAATGAAGAAATTAATCAATGCGGTTGGCTTGTTGGCTGTGGTCGCTTTGCTTACCCAATGTGGCGTGAGCAAGCAAGTCAAAGAAGCCAAAACCTTTGGGGATTGCCGCTACGCCATCACTTCCGTAGATAGCATCTACCTGGCGGGTACCGACGTACGGGAGTTCAGAAATATCAAAAACATCAAAGACCTTAACCCCGTCAATTATCCGCAATTGGGCTTGGCGCTATTGCGCAAAAAGGTACCGTTGGATTTGCGCGTGAACCTGGATATTGTCAACCCTACCAATAATCTAGCGGCGATCAATCAATTGGAATACATCGTTTTGCTATCAAAAAGCGAGGTCTTCCGGGGCATTCTCAACCGACGCATCGAGGTATATCCCGGTACGGGCAGCACCAAGGTGCCCGTCAGCCTGAGCACTAACGCCTACGACTTGATCGCCAACGACGAAACGCGCGACAGTTTCGTAGCCATGATCCAGTCCCTATCGGGCAAAGACGATAGCAAACCCGCCGTTCTGACCGTCAAGATCAAACCCACCCTGGCCGTCGGCGACAAAGCCGTCAACTACCCCGGTTATATCACTTTCGAGCAGGAGATTACGAGTAATATGGTGATTGGGAAGTAAGGTTATTCTTCTTGGGTCAACGGTCAACGGTCAACGGTCAACGGTCAACGGTACGAGGACGCAGATACGCAGCATTTCCTGTGTGACAGCGTCGAAACCGTTGACCGTTGACCCTTTTACCGTTAACCGTTCATACTCCCTCCTTCAAAGCTCCCTTATAAGTCGCTTTGAACTTATTGAAGCGTGGCTTGGAGACGTTTTGGACGTAGGAATTGCCGGGGTTGTGTTCGACGTAATCCTGGTGGTAGCCTTCGGCGCGGTAAAATTTGTCGAGCTTTTTGAGTTCCGTTGTGATTTTGCCGTTGAAGCGGTTTTTGTTCATGTCGGCGGTCAGGCGCTCGGCGGTTGCTTTCTCCTCAGCCGTTTGGTAAAAAAGGATCGAGCGGTACGAGGTGCCGCGATCCGGTCCCTGCTGGTTGAGCGTGGTGGGGTCGTGTGAGAAGTAAAATACCTTCACCAGTTCTTCGTAGCTGACTTTGGCGGGGTCGTAATACACCAGCACGGTTTCGGCGTGGCCCGTGGTTTCAGTATTGACCAGCTCGTAGGTCGGGTTATTGGTATGGCCGCCTGCGTAGCCAGAAATGACGGAATCGACCCCCACGACGGCCTCGAATACTTCCTCGACGCACCAGAAACAGCCTTCGGCAAAAGCCGCCGTGGCTTGTCCGGCGGGGGCTTCGATGGCCACATCGCGCACCGCGCTGTTATCTTTTCCCTGGTTTTGACTCATTGTATCGCAAGAAGCGGCACCCAGTATCAGGCTGGCGGCGGCTACGGCGACGGTTTTGTAGAAATTCATTCTTTGGTCTGTTTAGTTTGTGGGTCTAAAACGCAAGGCTGAGGCTTTGTGTTTCATCATGTGCCTTTGTGCCAGGCCAAAAAACGGTCAGGTCGCGAGTTCACTGGCTGCTTCCTCGTCGAGCATCACCAGGATCTTGTCATCCTTCTGCACCAAACTCGCCGGGAAATCCTCCGACGGCCCCCCTTCCAGCGCCCGCTTCATGACGGGGGCCTTGGCTTCACCGCTGGCCATCACGATAAGTAATTCAGCTTCCAGGAAATGGCGGTGCCCAAGCGTGATGCCTTCGGTTAGCGGGGTTTGTTTGGTGAAATATTTCTGCCCGACCTGCGACGTGAGCGGATCGAGCGTGGTCGTATGGCAGTAGCTGTCGAAAGAGGCACCGGGTTCGTTGAGGGCCAGGTGACCGTTCATGCCTACGCCCAACACGATGAGGTCGAAGCCGCCGAATTTGGCGGTTTCCTGGTTTATACGCTCACACTCGGCGGGTAAGTCGTCGCTCTTGGCGTCGAAGGCGATGATCTGCTCCGCCCGAAAACCTATTGGATCGAGAAAAGTTTTATCGATCCAATAGCGGCAGCTTCCTTCGTCCTGCCCGTCCATGCCCAGCCATTCGTCCAACAGCGCGAAGGTGCAACGGGAGAAATCTATTTCGCCAATCTCGTGCTGATTGACCAAAATCTCGAACAACCGCAGCGGCGTGTTGCCCGAGGGCAGGCAGATCAACGCGTCGGGCTTATCGCGCAACACTCCCGCCACGCGCTCGGCGACGGCCTGGGAGAGGGCTTCGTGGTTTTTGTAGATCAGTAGCATATTTGTCGAATTCTGAATTTTTGAAGAATCACGCGCGTCCTTCTTGTCTCTCTATTTCCTTTTTCACCTCAGCTATTAATTGCTGTTCACTGGGGAGATACAACTGGTATTTACTGGCAATAATGTTTTTGTTGTCTTCGGGCAAGCTGATTTTCACAACAGCATCATTCTTATCGGCGCAGAGCAGGATACCTATCGTGGGGTTCTCAAATTCCTGTTTCTCAAAGCGGTTGTAGTAGTTCACATACATTTGCAATTGACCTAAATCTTGATGTGTAAGCTTGTCGGTTTTGATTTCAATCAGGACAAAGCACTGCAACAGGCGATTGTAAAAAACCAAATCCACGAAGAACTCGTCGCCTTCGAGATGGATGCGTTTCTGCCGGGCGACAAACGAAAAGCCATTGCCCAATTCCAAAAGAAAATCCTGCAAGTGGGTAATCAGCGCACTTTCCAAATCCTTTTCGTAGTAGGCTGACTCCCGCTTCAAACCCAAAAACTCCAACACCATCGGGTCTTTGATAATGTCTCTCGGGTCGGACGACTGTTTTTCGTTTCGCGCCACTGCTAAAACGGACGCTACATCATTGCTCAATAGCAACCGCTCAAAAAGCTGGCTATTCACTTGCCGTTCCATCTGCCGCGCCGACCAATTGTTCTTGGTAGTTTCGGCAATGTAGAACTCGCGTTTGTCCTCACTCTCAATTCGGAGGAGCGTCCGGTAGTGTGTCCAACTCAATTGTGAACGCAGTGCGTTCACAATTGGAAATGTGCGATAAAACTGTACGTACCAATATAAATGCCGCTTGGAAAACCCACTCCCAAATTGCGGTTGCAATTCCTCCGAAAGGCTCTTTATCAGGAAGGTACCGTACTCCGCCCGGTCTTCGCCCTGCTGCTCTTCTTCAAAAATCACTTTCCCGATTTGCCAATACATCAACACCCGCTCCGTATCGACCGAGCGGATAGCCCGCTCCCGCGACTGAGCGATGATGCCCTGGATTTGCTGGACGAGTTCTGGTTTGATAATCATTTGGGGACTTTTTTGTTTAGAGTTTATAGTTGAGGTGATTAGAGGTCTCTACACAGCATTCCTTTTCTCCTTTCGCCTCTCCTCCTCAATTTCCATACAACAAATACTTCTCCCGCTTCCCTTTGAACTCCTCCAATCCCGGCGCAAACGCCGCCCGGATTTCGGATTCGGACTTCCCGGCGATCATCATTTTACGAATCATGTCCGTGCCCGCCAGTTTATCGAAAAAATCGGCGCTGGTGAAAAACTTCGCTTTGTCGGGGGTTTTGTTATAAAAATCGAGGACATATTTTAGCGTGAAGCCTTCTTGACGGGTATCGACCTCACGCAAGTCCAGGCCGTAACAGACTTTGCCCTTGTTGGGCGGGTTCTGCGCGCCCGGCTTGTCCACTGGTGTGAACTCATACGGACCATAAACTTCGTTCGGCGCACCGATGACCTGAAACTGCGTGTCGGTGCCGCGCCCGACGCTGACGATGGTCGGCTCGAACAGGCAAATGGCAGGATACAGCCGGATGGACTGCAAATTGGGCAAGTTGGGCGAAGGCTTCACGGGGAGTTCATACACCATGCGGTGGTTGTAGCCTGTACACGGTACCACGGTCAGGTCGCAGCTTTTCTTGCCCTCTAACCATCCCTCGCCATTGATCATCAGGGCTAGCTCGGCCGAGGTGAGGCCGTGGACGACGGGAACCGGATTCATGCCCACGAAGGATTTGAATTTTGGATCCAGCACGGGGCCGTCCACGTAATCGCCGTTCGGGTTGGGACGGTCGAGAACGATGCAGGGTTTACCATTTTCGGCGCAGGCTTCCATGACGTAGTGCATCGTGCTGGGGTACGTATAGTAGCGCACGCCGACATCCTGTATGTCAAAAATCATGACATCGATCTCTTGCAACTGCTCCACCGAGGGCTTTTTGTTCCTGCCATAAAGCGACACGATGGGAAGTCCCGTTTGGGCATCTTTGCCGTCTTTGATGGTCGCCCCGGCGTCGGCCTCACCCCGGAAACCATGTTCGGGGGCGAAAATGGTTTGGATATTGACACCCAGAGCCAGCAGGCTGTCCACCAGGTGGGTGCCGTTGGAAAAAAGCGTCGTGTGATTCACGACCAAGCCTATGCGCTTGCCTTCGAGCAACGGGAGGTACTCGGCAGTGCGGTCGATGCCCAGTTTCAGGTCGTCAATCTTGTTTTCTTGGTTAGTGGTTCGGTCAAGGGCGGCACTGTCGTTTTGCGGCGTATTACCGCAGGTACTCAGCGTAAATGCCAGCAGCACCGAAAGAACATAGTTCATAAGATGGGTTTTTCGTTAGATTTGCAAATTACGATATAAACCCAAAACTCTCCGCCCGCCTTGCGCTTTCCCGCTTTCATCGCCGACCGCATCCGCCACAATGCCGTGGGTACTTTCTCGGCCACGGTTACGCGCATCGGCATTGCCAGCATCGCCATCAGCACCGCCGTGGGAATTTTGGCCTTCGCGGTGCTATTCGGGTTCAAAAACGTCATTCAAGAAAAAGTTTTCCTCTTCGGCGCGCATTTGCGGGTCAATTCCCTCACGCTCAACAACAGCTACGAGGAAGCCCCGATGCCGCTAAAAACGGTGCTTTCGGAGGATTTGTCCCAAATGCCCGAGGTGGCGCATTGGCAGGCCGTGGCCCACAAGTCGGGCATTTTGAAAACCCCCGACGAGCTGAAAGGCGTGGTGTTGAAAGGCGTCGGGCAAGATTACGACTGGAAATTGTTCGAGGAGAGTCTGGTTTCGGGGAGGCTGATTCAGTTTCCCGACAGCGGCTACGCGCAGGAAATCATTTTGAGCCAAAAAATCGCCCGCCAACTCCGCCTCAAAGCGGGCGACGACGTGCTGATGTACTTCGTGCAAAATCCGCCCCGTGCCCGCAAGCTGAACGTCGTCGGAATTTACGAAACCGACATGGAGGAGTTTGACAATACGCTGATCGTAGGTGACTTGGCGCTGATTCAGCGATTGAATGACTGGGGGGCCGATACGGTGGGTACCTACGAAATATACCTCAAAGACTTCGCCCAAATCGACGCTTCGGCGGAAAAGATTTTCAACTATATGGATCCCGATATGTTCCTGCAAAAGGTCACGGAATCATTCCGGCCCGTCTTCGATTGGCTGCTGCTGCTGGACCGCAACACGGCGGTTTTCATGACCCTGATCCTTTTCGTGGCCAGTTTCAACATGATCTCGATCTTGCTGGTGATGATTATGGAGCGCACGCCGCTGGTGGGTTTGCTCAAAACGCTGGGTAGTCCCGATCAGCAGATTCGCGCTATTTTCGTGCGGGTCGGGGTGTACATCGTTCTGCGCGGACTGCTCATCGGCAACTTGGCGGGCTTATTCGTCGCCTGGCTGCAGTGGCAATTCCATCTTATCCCGCTCGATCCGGTGAATTATTATATGGATACCGTGCCCATCGTCTTCGACTGGGGGACGGTGCTGCTTATCAATCTTTTGACATTAGTTCTGGTAGGGCTGGTTTTGCTGATTCCGACCTATGTGATCACTCGTATTCAGCCGATTAAGGCGTTGCTTTTTAAAAAATAAGGAGGATAGGAGGAAGGATGAAAGGAGAAAAGGAAAGCTTGCGCCGACCTCCCTCCTCCTCTCATCCTTCCTCCACTCCTCCTTAGAAAAAATGGAACTCAAAAAATCCCTCACCCCAACCCTTCTCTGGGGCCTCGGCGTTGGCTATGTTATCTCCGGGATGTACTTCGGCTGGAACCTCGGCTTGCAGGAAGGCGGGACGCTGGGCATGGCCATCGCTACGGGCCTGGTCATCGCCATGTATCTGGGCTTCACGTTGAGTTACGCCGAGTTGGCTTGCGCTATTCCCAAGGCGGGCGGGGCGTTCGACTACGCCAGCCAGGCTATCGGGGTGCGGGGCGGTTTTCTCGCGGGTATGGCGCAGAACATCGAGTTTCTGTTTGCGCCCCCGGCCATCGCGGCGGGCATCGGGGCCTACGTGTCGCTGTTCGTGCCGAGCGTGCCGCCGCTGGGGATTGCGGTGGGCGTGTATATTTTATTCACCGTTCTTAATATTCTGGGAACCAACCTGGCCGCTACCTTCGAGCTGTTCGTAACGGTGGTGGCCGTAGTGGGGTTGATCCTGTTTGCCAGCATCACTTTACCTGATTTTTCACAACGAGCCTTCACCACCAACCCCTTGCCCAACGGCTGGGGTGGGGTGTTCGCGGCCATTCCGTTCGCCATTTGGTTTTTTCTGGGAATAGAAGGATTAGCCAATGTGGCGGAAGAAAGCCTGAACCCACAACGCGACCTTACACGCGGTTTCCTGCTGGCGATGGCCACGCTGGTGCTGCTGTGCGCCTTCACCTTCGTGTCGGCAGTAGGCGTGTCGGGCTGGGAAGGGGTCGTTTTCGACGAGGCCGGATTGGCTTCCGACTCGCCGCTGCCGTTGGCTTTGCAGCAGGTCGGTACCGAGAAGCACCCCCTCTATAAACTCATTATCGGCTTCGGAATTTTTGGCCTGGTCGCTTCCTTCCACGGCCTACTCCTGGCCGCTGGACGCTCTACCTACGAGTTTTGTCGGCTGGGCAATGGCCCGACGCGGCTCGGTCAAATCCATCCCAAATACCGGACGCCCGCCAACGCCCTGCTCCTCAATATGGGCATCGGTCTGATGGCCCTTCTGACCCAATCCACCGCCGAAATCATCATCCTCTCCGCCTTCGGGGCGCTGACGATGTATTCCTTTTCGTTGGTGTCTTTTATTATTTTAAGAAAAAGAGAACCTGAGTTAGAGCGGCCTTTTCGCACGCCCGGCTATCCGCTGGTGCCGTGGGTGACTTTGGTGATTGCGGTAGTGTCGTTGGTGGCTTTGACTATTTATAATCCGGTGTCGGCGTTGCTGTTTGTAGGCGTGATGGTGGGGAGTTATGGGTTGAAAAAGTACCTGAGTACCTGAGTGCCTGAGTACATAAGTACCACCTTGCGCGTGTCCCGCTCTGCGCCTGAGTTGTTTTACACCCGAGCGAAAAGAAATACGGTTAAAATTGCAAAAAATTCATCCTCTTAGGTACTCAGGCACTTGAGTACTTAGGTACTTAAAGGAAAACTCCGCCCTCACCCCCCAACGCATGGCATTAAACTACATTTTCGTCTTCTTCTTCGTCATTGCCTTCATCATCGCCCTGGTGAAGTTCATTTTTCTGGGCGATGTCGTCACCTTCAAGCTCGTCGTGGAGGGCATGCTCGAGATGGCCGAGGTGGCCGTGATGGACATCGCCCTGCCGCTGGCGGGCGTGATGACGTTCTTCCTGGGCGTCCTGAACGTCGGCGAGAAAGCCGGGGCTATCAATGTGCTGGCGCGGGTGATCGGGCCTTTTTTTAATAAACTTTTCCCGAAGTACCCCGCAACCACCCCGCCAACGGCGAGATGATTATGAACTTTGCCGCCAATATGATCGGCCTCGACAACGCCGCCACGCCCTTTGGCCTGAAAGCGATGCAGAGCCTGCAAACCCTCAATCCCGATCCCGACACGGCTTCCAACGCCCAGATCATGTTCCTGGTGCTGCACACCTCGGGACTGCAAATCATTCCCCTCAGCATCATCGCCCAACGCGCCATCTTGGGGGCCGAAAGTCCGTCCGATGTGTTTATTCCCTGCGTGGTGGGCACCTACGTGACCACGGTGGTGAGTATGCTCATCACGGCCACCTGGCAGCGGCTCAACATCTTCAACCGCACCATTATGTTCGGTCTGGGCGGACTCACGGCATTCATCGCGATCGGACTTTTCTTTTTGTCAAGATTGCCCAAGGAGCAAATCGAGACGGTCTCTATTGTCTTCGGTAATTCGGTGCTGCTGCTCATCGTGGCGGGCTTCCTGGCGGGGGGATTGTACAAGAAAGTCAACGTCTTCGACGCCTTCATCGACGGGGCAAAGAACGGGTTCAGCACGTCGGTGGTCATTATTCCCTACCTGGTAGGAATGCTGGTCGCTATCGCGGCGTTCCGGGCCTGCGGCGCGATGGACTACCTGGTCGATAGTCTGAAATTCCTTTTTTCCTTCGCCAGTTTCAACACCGAATTCACCGACGCCCTGCCCGTGGCGCTGATGAAGCCCCTCAGCGGCAGCGGCGCCCGCGCCCTGATGATCGACGCCATGAAGGAATTCGGCCCCGACTCGTTCATCGGCCGCATGGTCTGTATTTTCCAGGGCTCGGCAGATACGACGCTGTACATCGTGGCTTTGTACTTCGGCTCCGTCGGCATCAAAAATACCCGTTACGCGATCGTGGCGGGGTTGATTGCTGATTTTGTGGGCGTACTGGCGGGGATTTGGCTGGGATATTTGTTTTTTCATTGATGTGGTACGGGCGGCCCGCCCGTTTTCCAGTAGAATATGCTCTTCCAAGAGAACCATTTACCAACGACGGGCGAGCCGCCCGTACCACGTATGCCAAAACCCACCCAAGACACCACCATTCGCCCCCAAATCAACGCTTTCGACGTGGCGATGATCGTCATTAGCCTCGTCATTGGCGTGGGAATATTCCGAACGCCCGCCATCGTGGCGCGGCAGGCGGGTTCGCCCGAAGTCTTCTTTTCGGTCTGGATCGTGGGCGGACTGGTCAGTATACTGGGAGCCTTCGTCTTCGCCGAGATCGGTTCGCGGCACCATTTTCCGGGTGGGTTTTACAAACTCATTTCGGAGGCCTTTCACCCCCTGTATGCCTTCATGATCAACTGGGCGCTGGTGCTTACCTACGGCGCGGGCATGGCGGGAGTAGCCCTGCTGGGTTGCGAGTACCTCAATCCGCTGCTGCCCGAAGCATTGCAGGGACCACGCGGCATTCGGGGGACGGCGGTGGCCACGCTGTTCTGCTTTTACGTCATCAATATGCTGGGCATCCGGGCGGGTTCGCGCACCCAGAACCTGCTGAGTAGTTCCAAAATCGTGATGATGCTCGTGCTGTGCCTGGGTGTTTTCTACCCGGCGTCTTCCGGCGAAGTAGTTGTCGCGCCCGACGCTATACCCGCCGCGATGAGCTGGTTTGCGGCCTTCGGAGCCAGCCTGATCGCGGTGTTCTTTTCCTACGGCGGCTATCATTCGACCCTCAACTTCGGGGGCGACATCAAAGATCCGGTCCGTAACACGCCCAGGGGTATTTTCATCGGAATGTTTACGGTGCTGGGGCTGTACCTCGTCCTCAACTACACCTACTACCGCGCGCTGGGTTTCGAAAGACTGCGCTCGTCCAACCTCATCGCCGCCGACTTGGCGCGGGTCGTGTTCGGACCGTGGGGCGAGGTGTTTTTTTCGCTGGCTATTTTCCTGTCGGTGCTGGGGTTTGTGAACGCCATGATGCTCTCGATCCCGCGGATGTACTACGCCATGGCCGAGGATAATATCCTGCCTCCTATTTTCAAGCGCGTCAATGCCCGCACCCAAACTCAGGAGTTTACGCTCACTTTCCTGGCCGCTACCTCCATCGGGTCGCTCTGGTTTCTGGACACCTTCGAGGCCATCGTCAACTACGTGATGTCCATCGACAGCATCGCCATCGCGAGTGCCGCCGCCACGCTGTTCGTTTTCCGCCAACGGGCGGGCAAGGACGACCCGCACCGGGGCTTCAAGATGTGGGGTTACCCATGGCTCCCCGGCTTTTTTGTGCTATTTTTACTGGTCGTGGCGGTCAATGTGATCATAACCGATCCGGGTTCGGCTTTGATTGGGTGGTTGCTGTTTTTTGGGGGAGCGCCGTTATATTGGGTGTTGAGAAGGGGGAAGTAGGTCGGCTATCGGCGGTTGGCTATTGGCGGTCGGCATTATTATTCAAGATGAAGGCGTATATTGGGTTACGATTTCAGCGATTTGCATTTGTGCCATAGAATAAGCCTTGTGCAAATAGGAAGCAACGAACGAGGATTTACCGCTATGAAAAGTAATAAAGTAGAAAGCTCGATGAAGAATCCGCCGCATCCGGGACAAGTTTTGAAGGGATTATATCTCGAACCGCTCGAATTGACCGTCACTGACGCCGCAAAGGGCTTGGGTATCACCCGCAAGACGCTCTCACAGTTAGTCAACGGGCGTCAAGCCGTTACACCAGATATGGCTTTGCGCTTGTCCGAGGCGTTTGGTACGACTCCTCAGTTGTGGTTGAATATGCAGCAAAATTTCGATTTGCGGAAAGCCGAAAAAAAAGAGCGGAATTATGCGGTTCAACGTTTTTGGGCGGCAATGCCTGCTTAAATACCACCCTTTCTCTGATTCATTCACAGGTCTCTTTTTGTTGAAATGGCAAAGCCTAGACTAACCTCTTTCGCCGACCACCTCGACGAACAATACAATAAACCTGGTACAGCAAGCAGAGAAAAATACGAACAAGAATTTGAAGCGTTCAAGCTTGGCGTCATGCTGCAGGAGATCCGAAAATCAAAAGGATTGACCCAAGAGCAACTCGCCGAAAAATGCGGCACGACCAAAACCTACATTTCAAGAATCGAGAACAACGCGAGTGACATTCGCCTTTCGACCCTTATGCGGATTATTCAAAAAGGGCTTGGAGGACATTTGAGATTGAGAGTGGATATGTGAAGCTTATAGTACGCCCGACCCGCACCAAGGCTTCAAAATGCGAGGCTACCCGTGGCTTCCCGCCTTCTTTGTGCTGTTTTTGCTGGTAGTAGCGGGCAATGTAATTATAACCGGCCCTTCTTCGGCTTTGATTGGGTGGCTGCTGTTTCTGGGCGGAGCACCGTTGTATTGGGTATTGCGGCGGGGGAAGGGGTAGGGATTGGCATTTTTGCGAGGGTCTGTGGAGACACAGACTACGGTAAAGCTGCTGTTTCTGGGCGGCGTGCCGTTGTATTGGGTGCTGCGGCGGGGGAAATGATAAATGAAGACACTTCTACTGTCAATCCAAACTGTCACTTTCACTTAAAAGAAACAACTAGTGGAATAAATAATGGGAACAATTGACAGGCTAATAGAGGATTTCGATTTTAAAATGACCTCAACATCTATCAACGCTGAAAATTATAAAAGAAATGAGTTGAAGAGTAATATGATTGAAATATTAAATGAAATGCATAGAGACTATGATAGATATATTCTTTATATATCACAAATTATAAAAATACTAGATAGAAATAAAAATATTAGTAGAGATATACTGATAGATATTTATTTGGAATGTTATAATAATTTACAGCAAATTGAATTCGAGGCTTTCGATACTAAAATACTAACAGAGGATGTTAATGATAATACACTACTCAATTGGGAAAGGCACTTAGATAAGTCTTTTAGTAGTAATATCCAGCTAAGAGTTTCAGATTTTATTTTCGATTCAGATGGTCTTACTTATACTGAGAAGCTCGAAATAATTTCTATGGTAAGAGTAATTATTCAAAAAAAATCAGAAAATTTAATATGGGATGAAGATGTGATTTATGAAGTTTTGGTTAATTTATCCGTTGCGAGAAGTCTTTTAGATGAAATAAAGAACAGTAGCTACTTTTATTTTTTAGCTAGTATGGTTATGGATCGATATAACACATCTCAATTCTATCAAAATGCAAGGGATTTTTCTGAGGAACTGATTATTACATCCTATAACCAAAAAATCCCTTATTGGGGGTTCTATTTATCATTTAAATGTTATTCAAATAATTCCTCAGCAATAGCCGCTCTATTTTACGCCAATTTGAGTTTGCTATCAGTAATAGATTCTAAAAAATTAGTAAATAAGGACTTTCTTAGGACAGTCATTTGGGAAGGGATTAAATTTTTTAGAAATATTGGTTTGCATCAAGTTGTAGAAAAAATTTATCATTCCATACCACACAATACAGAATTTGATAAATATAATATTAGATCGATAAAACATTCCTACTTTTTGAGTTTGTTGAGCGTGAAAGATACAAGAACGCCAGATTTAGTATTAGAGTTTTTAAATGAAAATCGTGAAGAAATGCTTTCTTATGGTTCGGCAGAATTACTACCATGGCTTATAACTTTATACAACTTACAATACCTCAATTTAGGGGATGGGTTTATGGAAACCCAATTTCAACAGTATATTACTTTATTTGAATCAATTGTTCCATTTGAAACATATTCTCCAACAAAAGCTATTTTCTTCGGTGATCTGCCAGACTTGAAGGACTTACTAAAAAAAGCGTTAATAAATTTAGCTCAAACAAGATATAGTCTTGATTTTGTAAATGATAATAAGCACGCAATTCAAATTGCCACAAAAATAATTGAGCCAGCTGTTTTTAATAACGATACGGAAGCTCTGTTGTTATCTATGGTTGTTAAAACAGACTACACCTACGTTATAACAGAAAAATCGCGTCAAAATTTAGCACCTATTGAAGTCCCAAATCCAAATACAAATCAATTTGACGAACTATACTGGAAATTCGCTGATGTCGTTAAAAAAATTGAAGTATGTAGTGCGACCTTCTTATGGATATTTCAGTTCGAAAATAAATATGCCAGTCTAACTTTTTCTAAATTAACTTTTATAGCTACTAATTTAGAAAGCTGGGATTATCACAAGTTAAAAAAATTATTTAAGCAGCAGTTTTTTACAAAATTATCATTTGATAGTACCGTAAAAAAAATGGTCAAATAATACAATTATTTTCAGAAGATTTTCTACAAGGCTCAGAGAATGCTAAATTACACTTTAACTTTTTGCAAGTTAAAAGTGAAGATAAGATGCCGTTATTAATAGTAGTGGACATGAATATTTCAGAATTGCCACATAACCTAATTCTCGATCTAAACTCTAACTTTATTTATTTATATCGACCAATAGCTAATATAATTTCGACAGAATGGTACATAAAGTACTCAGAAAAGAATACATTAACAAGTAACTATTCGAAATCTATCTGGATTCCTACTGAGGGTGGCGATTTCACAATAGCAAAACTATATTCAAATTTAGAGAGTAATCTATTAAAATTTAATTTTACTGTTGAACAAGCGTTAATTCCAGATCAACCTATTTCTTCTGAATTAAACATAGTTGTGAGCCACGGAACGGATCATATAGCATTTGACAACGTAATATATCCAGATAGCAATCCGAGACTAGACATATCTGCCGCACTTGGTGAAGGGAAAATACTTATTCTCTTCGTTTGTCATTCTGGCTCAGTTAAGTCAACTCCATTTGAAAATAGTACTTCTTCCATTATTAAAAAATTCTTGGCAATGGGATATACTTCAATTATTGCACCTGCTTGGGCACTAAATATTGACATTCCACCTATCTGGTTACCTAAGCTCATTGAAAGAATTAACAATGGAGATAAATTAATCACGGCACTTCATGAAGCAAATATGACAGTATATAATCACTTTCCTACAATATCAGCATGGGCATGTATGCACTTGTTTGGCGATCCGCATATCTCCAATCCCTGGGCAAAACCGGCGTTCCCATAATCTCAGGTCTAATCCGTGGTCTGTGTCCCCACAGACCTAAGCACAAGCCTGCTTGCAGGAGCGAGTGGGTTCTACGGCTTGACGGCGGAGGTGATTGCGTTAGTAGAGGAGTAGTTGAGTAGGGAGTTATTCGTAAATATCTTTTCTATGACCCAAGGTGATGACCTCGACTACGAGTAGCGAGTCAATTATCTCGTAGATTACCCGGTAATTTCCGATTCGGATACGATGTCCATTTCTACCTTTTAATTTTTTAGAGCCGGGCGGGCGCGGATCACTTTCCAGCGTATAGATCGCCCGGAGGATAGGGTCGGCAGTAGGATCAGGGAGTTTGTCCAACTGTTTTTGAGCTTTTTTGGACAACTGAATCAGGTACTTAGCCATTCTTTCTGGCTTCTCGCTGTTTCATATACTCGTCCAGGGAAATTCGCGATCCGTCGTCTCCACGTTTGGCTTCATCGTAGAGACGCACATCTTCAATATCTTCCAATTCTTCAATCATCGCATCGAATTCATCGAGTGGAAGAACTACTAATTTTTTTCCGACGGTGTCGGTAATGAACTGAGGATGTACCTGTACCATAGTCGTGTACTATTTGGGGAAGCGATGGCTAAATTTAGAGGAAAAATTTGATTGGTCGTCAATCGGGGGAATTAACTCCGCCATCCTAGTACTTCGTAGTATTCCCCTCTCGGCGCGTTGTGGGTATGTCTTCCGAAGGGAGACTGCGTACTAGAAATAAAAGGCCGCCGGGAGGTCGGCCCTGTTTAACGGTCTAATCCCCGAATTTTTCTTTGGTTTTGTCATAGAAATCCACGGTGAAGCATCCTGCTCGCGGGGAAGTGTGAGAATCAATACAGCCTTTTTTTGGTTTTAGACGTCACTGTTTTTTGTTTCTTATTTACTAAGACAACGGCGCCCCAACGGCTATATCACATCGGTGATTAGGTTGGCCGTGAGCGGGGTTTAGCGCAGGTTTCGTACTTGTTGCATTCGCAGGAACCTGAAATGATGAGACTGGATTTGTGTTGATAGTATTCGCAGAACTTTGCTGTGGGGCCGCTAATTGGGGTGCTAGGTTCGGTTGAGATGTGCTGGTCAACGGTGCTCCGACTGCGATTGCACAATCGTGGTAAGGTTGACCGTGGGCTGGATTTAGAGCGGGCCCACCATTGGATTTATCGATCCCAGCCGGAAAAGGCGTGGCTGCTGGTGCCTCCAATGGTGCAGCGTTCCGATCGACTCCTATATTTCCTGCCGGAGCAATTGCCGAACTCGTATTGTCCAGGTCATTCTCAGAACCACTGGTTGATACATTGATCTCTTGCGGTTCTTCAGCCGACGATTCTTTTTTATCACATGAATAGAATACGACCGCACTTGCTATTAATAAGGGTAATACTTTCATAATTTCTTTTTTTCAAAAAAAGTGAATTTTACTTAGCTAGGACTTTCGCTTCGGCTGAGAAAAATGTGCCGTTAGGCACAGGATGTGGGTAGAAAAAGCCGATTCGTTGGCGGGTCATGTCCCGTACGGGACATAATAATCGACTGGGAAAGCACTTTTCTACCCACATTTGATCCCTAATGGGATCGCATTCAAGTCGACAAGCGAAAGTCCTATTAGCGCTTAAAATCGAGTCCTGATTCCAGATCCGGGTTCCAAAAACCAAAGTGTTAAACCAATTATCAATAACCTTGCCGGAAAGGACACCCTGTCATCTATCCATTGATGCGGATAAGATCGATCTTGAAAATAAGGATCGAATTGGCCGGAATACCTGCCTGGGCTCGTGATCCATACGCCAAACTCGGCGGTAAGTACAACGTGATACTACCACCGGGGCTAATTAGGGGAATGCCCTGCTGCCAGCCTACAATAAGATTCGATAAGGCGAAGCTTGCACCAGAGGCACTATCAAACGTATTGCCGTTCGTCAGCGTACCCTGGTAATTAACCGTAACATTCGAACACACCGTAGGCTTATCTCCTGATCCGGGTGCGTCGATGGTGTAGTAAAATCCCCTATCGTCCGCCGTAGCCTTGATTCCGCTCGAATCAATGTATTGTTTCAAAGCAGTCACTTCGCTCTGTGGTGCTGTTGTGGTTGGGATGGCCCTGTTACAATTCGGATCTCCCCCATCGTCTTCCTGACAGCTGCTTGCAAATAGTATGCAGCCAAGCAGAAGAAGCCCTTTCCATTTCATTTTCATAGTGGTAGCTGATTGATCTGTTTTTTAGAGCTAAAACCGTAAAAATAAACTATGGTTCCCTCGTTTCCAGTAGTATTCTATCATCAGCGCGTTACACCTTCATTCTTCGTAGTCTTCCACCGTCAGCTAATTCGCAGTCCGTGGGGACGCTCACCACGGTGAAGAGGGTATCTTTGCTAAAAATTGGGGCTTTACCAATTCTTTTCCGAACAATTCCGGGCAAAACCTGCGTTGTCTAGTTGATTTGGTTGTTGCTATAAGATTATGAATAAAGCGTTTATCTGCCTACTATTTTTGCTCGGTTGCGGCGCTTCGGCCCAAGCTCAAAGGACTAAGCTATTGATTGCCAAGAAAGTAGATTTTGAGGAAATGCCAGAGAAAGAACGCAGGGCCATCGATCGGGAAATGAAAGAGAAGATGGATAAGTTTCTTGGTTTTGGTCTTAGGTTGAGCGCTGACAACGTCGAGGAGACCGTCGAAACGGCGGTGGACAAAGACAAGAAAAAAAACGCGGTGCGGTTCCAGATCGCCCTTCAGCTGCCCCGCTTCATCAAGACTGACCCGCCCGACAAAGTCTTCAAGGTCGGCTGGGATTTTGGAACCTTAAAATAATTTCTCTAGCTAAGAGCCCCCCCGTACTCTGTATTTTTCCGCTGTCGTTGAGTTGTGCGTCTGTCTTCAGAAGGGACGTGGTCATCCTTCGGAAGTCCGTACGCAACGGCGTGGAATACTGTGACAAACTGGATTTATCTTGTCCTTCTTCCATGCGTAACGAAAGCCACCCCTCGGTTCCCCTGCATCGAGTTCATCACTCCTTCGAACAAAGGCTCCGGGCAATTCGGCGGCGTTTTCCATTCAAACAGGAAGTTGGACCCCGTCCCACCCTCGACGTCCTCGTGGGCGATGACGATCTCGACCGTTTCCATGGGCCGCAGGTACACCGGGTGGTCGAAGTACGACCTGATCTTGGTTCCGGCCGTATCGTAGTAGTCCGCCCTGAGCAGGTAGATCGTATCCGTCTCGCTCACGTTCCGCATGCTGATCATGCCCGTCAGGTTGAATTTCTGCTTTTGGGAGAAGCTGTACATCTCGGAATAGACTGACAGGTAGGTTTTCCCGAAAACCAGCGAGTCGGCTTCCGGGATATTCGCGGCCCTTGCCGACCAGTCTTCCTGGTGGATGTTTTTCTGGTCGAGGGTGACTGGTTTCTCTTCCTGGTCACAACCCAGCGCCAGCAGCGGCAAAAGGAGCCAGGTGATTTTCGTGTTTCTCATAGTATCCTAAAAGACAAATCAATGCACCGTCATACTCTTGACCTTGCCGCCGTCCACGTTTTCGAGCGCCGACTGGCTGACGAACGCCTGTCCGTCGATGTCGAAAATGGCGTCCATGACCCGACTCAGTTCCAGCCGGGTCACGATGACGTACAGCACGTCGAGCGTTTGCTCCGACTCGCCGCGCTTGCCGAAGCCCTGATGGCTTTTCAGGCTCGTCACGCCCCAGCCCCGCTCCTGAATGCTCTGCCGGATGTCGGTAAACCGCTCCGAGACGATCATCACGGCGGTGTACTGCTCGATGCCGTTGACGATGAAGTCGATGGTCTTGAAGGCGGCGAAGTAGGTCAGCATCGAATACAGCGCCGACTCGACGCTGAGGAAAAAGACCGCCGCCGAAAAGATAAACACATTGAGCACCAGAATCACGTCGCCCACTTTCAGGAAGCGCGACTTGCGGCTGACCAGCAGGGCCAGGGCCTCGGTGCCGTCCAGCACCGCGCCGCCACGCATGGCCAGGCCGATGCCCGCGCCGATAAAAAAGCCGCCGAATATTGCCGTCAGCAGCGAATCCGGCGTCACATCGGGGTACGGAACTGTGAGCAGACACAGGGCCGGGCCCGCGATGGCCAGCACGCTGCGGAAGGCGAAGGTGCGGCCGATATAGCGGTAGGCCATCACGATAAACGGCAGGTTGATGAGCGGAATCAGCACCGCCAGCGGGAGGCCGAAGATTTCGCTCAACAGCATGGAAATGCCCGTCGCGCCGCCGTCGATGAAGTTGCTCGACATCAGGAAGCCTGGCTCCGGCCACCCGGTTGAGGCCCATGCCCGCGCTGCCGATGCCCAGCAAAATGAGAACGGTGTCTTTGATGATGAAGCCGATTCTGGCTTTTCTTTGCTTAGTCATTTTTCTGTTTAAAGGATGGGGTCAGCGACCCCATTCTAGTTTTCAATTTACGCTGGCAAACCTGGCATTGCCGCTTTTCCTTCGCTGACCTTCATCAGCAGCAACTCCCGCCAGAATTTTCGGATGAATTCCCATTCCGCCCGCGAGGTACCGCCGTCGGCTCCGGCCACTTGTAATAGAATGATGATAAAACGTTTCCGGGTTTCGCGATTGATTTCAATTCCCTCACCAGCCATGCGCCGCACGCCCGTTTCGTAGGCCTCGGCCGCACTGTACCCAAAGTTTTCGCGCAGGAAAAAGCAGCAGACGGCCAGGTCGCCGTACGGCTCGCTGACCAGGACTTCGCGGACGGCCTTCACTTCTTCTTTTCGCAGCTCGCCGTCGAGTTTTGAAAGGGCATAAATAACGCTGCCCAGGCCCATTAACAGATCGGGTGAATTCATCGCTTTCTGATGTTTTAGTACACGGATTTTACTCTTTGAAAAATGGAAAAGTAAAATTCTCATCAGGTCGATGGTTGGGGTGATTGTTGATTGAGATTATTCTAAATTGTGCAGACTGCGAACTCACGGGCTTCCACAAATAGTTGGCGTAGCGGTGAGCAGGTATCTGTCTCTTTCTACGCCAAAGTTTTCCTTATCCTTCGCTCGGTTTTTTATTTTTAAAAAAAAGGTTCAACCTCATTTGGCTGAACCTCTATCAATTGTCGAAAATGTAAAACGAGACAAGAAATTATCCGGCCCTACTCCTCCTGACGCAAAGCCACAATGTCTGCCTCCAGCGCACTGACACTATTCGGGTCCAGTCCGTTGTAGATACCCCGAATGCGGCGGTGCCTGTCGATCAGGACAAAATTTTCGGTGTGCAGGAACACGTCCGCGTAGCGGCTTTCGTCCAGGTCTTCTTCCACGAAGTAGTACTTGCGGCCCAAGTTGTAGATTTCCTCCTTGTTGCCCGTGAGCAGCCGCCACTTGTCGTACTGCACGCCTTTCTTCTGAGCGTAGGTATTCAGTACAGGTACCAGATCCTTATCGGCGTCACCGAATGCGAGACCAGCAGAAGGTCCGGCGCGTCCGGAAACGCTTTCTGCAGCCACGGGGGCGATTGATCTTCTCCGCCATCGGAGATACAACCTATGAGTCCCGGAAAAACCAAGAAGCACAGGTTGCCAAGAATTTTTATAAAATGTGAAAGTGCCTTTCGTGCCATGATAGCTGCCTGATTTCAGGACGTGAATGCCCAAATCGAGGTAGTTTACGTTGGATGCGTGGTAGTGATAAATCCCTTCGGTATACACGGTGGTTACCCCAACGTGTCCGCCGTTAGGGGGCCAGGTCAGTTGAAACTTGCCGCAAGCCCTGAAAGGGCGTAATCACCACACTGTGTTTTGTCGGCAAATCGTCATGGCCGCTCGCCCGGTCGTTGGCGTAGCTTGGTCGGGGCGAAGTATTCGGCCAATTCGCCGGAAAGTACCTTGAAGTCAGCCATTTGCTGGACGGTGCAGAGTGCCTTTATTTCAAGAAAATGATCGTAGTGGGCGTTTTCGATCTGCACTTGCAAGTCGCCCAGGCGATTGACCAGGGAGTCTTTGCCAGTGGTGATTTCGTCGGACAAGGTCGCGTAGAGTCTGCTTTTGGTCTCCCTTATGTCCTCGTTCAACGGCTTGATAACCGCCCGGTGCTGCCCGATGAATGTTTCGTAACGGGCTACCTGTTCGTCGTCGAAATGCAGCTTGTCTATAATCACTTGCTTCGGGCCCTCCTGACCGCCCGCAGGTTCTCCACGCGGGGGACCCGCGGGTGGTTTTCCGAAAAATAGAAAAGCCAGCAACCCGATGTTAATCGCCAACAAGGCCACTACGGCGAGGGTCAGGAGTCGGGTCTTATTCATTGTAGAAGCTGTTGTTGGTGGTCATCTGCATCGTACTCACGACCTGGCTGATCCCACTGCTTTGCTGGGTGCCGGAATTCAGGTAAGTCAGCAGAATGCCCGTGTTCAGCGTCAGCACCAACACGGCGGCGGCGGCGTACTTCCACATCCATTGCACGGGGACCGGGGCCGGTTCCAGCGCATCGATCCGGCCCTGAATGCGGGTGAACAGAAACGGCGGTACGTCCACCTTTTCAATGTTTTTGAGCTTGTAGAGTTTTTTATCTATGTCCATGATTTAATGGGTTTATTTCCTTATACGATCCTTTTTTCAAAATCCTTCGCGGGCGTCCAGTTTTTTAGCGACTGCCGCCTTGGCCCGTTGCAAAAGCGATTCCACGGCCTTGGGGCTGAGGTCCATAATCTCGGCGGCCTCTTTCACCGAACGGTCCTCGATTTTGGTGAGAATCAGGGCCGTTCGCTGGTTGTCGGGCAAAGTGTCGATGATAGCGAAGAGCGCCCCCAGTTCCTCCTTGTCTTCCAAAGCCACGCCCGGATGGTCGAAATGACCGATCTCGGCGATGGGTTCGTTGGTCTCGTCGTTGAACAGACTCACGATGAACCCAAACCGCTTCTTTGTTTTCCGGGATTTCAGGAAGTCCAGACAATGGTTGATGGTGATCTGATAGACCCAGGTTTTCAAAGAAGCGCGGTTCGGGTCGAAAGTACCCAGGCGCTGGTATACTTTCACGAATACTTCCTGGGTGATGTCTTGTGCATCTTCCTGATTGTGCACGTAGCTCAGGGCGAGGTTGTACACCAGGCGCTTGTGCTCTTCGTAAATGCTCTCAAATTGGGAGGAATCGGTCATTGACCTCAAAAGTAGAAAAAACTTTTTTCGCGATAACCTTTCGGGTAAAGTCCGTGTATTGAGCTGGTAAAATATAAAAACCGGGCCGGAGCCAGAGGCGATTCCCGTGTTCTAACTTCCTGTTTCTAAGTCGAATCGATCTTCCTTCTGAGCGACGACTCCCGTTTGACCAGAGTCGGCTTGAGCATAATGGTTCGATGGGGCAGGGAGGTATCGCTGTTCATATGTTCGATGAGCAGTTGGGCCGCTGTACGGCCCATGTCGAAGGCGGACTGGGCGACACTCGATACGGCTGGAGTGAGCAGTCGCATCAGCGGCTCATCGTTGAAGCCGACCAGGGCGACCTCGTCGGGAACCGATACGTTTTTTTCTTTCAAAGCCAGTAGGGCACCCACCGCCAGGCGGTCGCTGACGGCGAATATGGCGTCGGGACGGTCGGGGCGGCTCATTAGGTCGAGGGTGCAGTTATAGGCGTAATCCCGGTCGAACTCGCTGTACACGATTAGCTCTTCCTCAATGGGCAGACCAAACTTCCTCAGCGTATCGGTATAGCCAATCAGCCGCTGCTGGCTGATGGATAAGTTGGCCGGTCCGGCCAGGTAGGCAATTCGGCGGCATCCCTGCTCGATGAGGTGCGTTACGGCCAAAGCGGCGCCGGCGACGTTGTCGAGCAGCACCTTGGTGGCCGCGAGATCGCTGCCCACCCGGTCGAAAAAAACGATGGGGTAGTTCTTCTGAAGCAGTTTCTTGAAATGATCCACGTTGAAGGTATCGCTGGCGATGGAGACGATCAGCCCATCGACGCGACTTTTCATCAGGCGTTTGGTATTGACCATTTCCTGGGCGTAAGATTCGCTCGACTGGCAAATCATAGCCGTGTAGCCCGCTTCCAGGGCCAGGTCGTCGATACCCCGCACCGCGACGGAGAAAAAGTGATCCAGATTCGGGACGATGACGCCCAGCGTGTGGGTGCGCTTGGTCACCAGGCTCAGGGCAACCTGATTGGGCTGATAATCCAGTTTTTCGGCCATTTCCAAAACGGACTTCCGGGTATCGGCATTCACATCGGGCATATCGCGCAGTACTCGCGAAACGGTCGAGATTGAGACATTCAGCGCCTTGGCAATATCTTTTATCGTGGCCGGTCGGTCGGGGCGGTTTCCTGTGGAGGGCATAGTGGTTCATCTTTATTTTCTACAGCAAATAGCACAATTTTAAGTTCAACCTAAAATTTGGCTGTTCTTGTTCTTCCAGTGGATCAAATTTGAATATCTTTTCTTCCAGCAATTTGCCATCTATTATTGTACTAATATAAGATTTTGCCTTGAAATTAATTTTTTACTGACAACGTTTCCGGCAACGTTACCGGAAACGTTGTCAGTAAAAAAAGGAGATATTTACCGAGAAAAGAGCAAGAAATTATTGCAATAAGTCATATTTCATTCTACCTTTATATAGATAGCGGGATAAACAAGGCGAGCTATCTATTCAATAAAAATTGAACTATTCCAATATATGAAATTTTTGATTCCTCTAATCTTGACCGCCGTTCTTGCGATGGCACCCGGCTTAAGTCATAGTAGCACGATTCGGGTATCGAATGCCGACGAACTCGCCAAGGCTACGAAGCAAGTTCAGCCCGGTGATACGATCATGATGGCGGCGGGCACCTGGAAGGATGCGCAGTTGGTATTCAAGGCCAACGGCACCGCAGAAAAGCCCATCGTACTGATGGCGGAGCAGAAGGGAAAGGTGTTTCTGGAAGGGAAATCGCGGCTGCGGCTGGCCGGGCAGTACCTGCTGGTATCGGGGCTGTATTTCCGCAATGGTCAGACGCCCGGCGGCGGGGTGATCGAGTTTCGGGAAAATGCCGACAACCTGGCTTTCTACAGCCGGGTGACGGACTGCGTTATCGATGAATTCAACCAAACCGACCGCTTCAAAGACGATACCTGGGTGCATATCTATGGACAACATAACCGCTTCGACCACAACTACGTCGGCGGCAAGAAAAACGGCGGCGTGACGCTGGCCGTGCATCTGAACGATGAGCAGAATCAGGAGAACTTTCACCGCATCGACCACAATTATTTCGGCCCCCGTCCGCGCCTGGGTTCCAATGGCGGAGAAACCATCCGGGTGGGCACTTCGACCTATTCGCTGACTTCTTCCCGCACCATTATCGAAGAAAACTATTTTTACCGCTGCAACGGTGAGGTGGAAATTGTTTCCATCAAATCGTGCGACAACATCATCCGGCGCAATCTATTCGTGGAATGTGAGGGCGGCCTGGTGTTGCGCCACGGCAACCGCAACCTGATCGAGGGCAATTTCTTCTTGGGAAATGGCAAGCCCCACACGGGCGGCGTGCGGGTGATTAATGCCGGACACACCATCGTGAACAACTACTTCGCCGACCTCAAAGGCGATCAGTTCCGCTCGGCCCTCACGATCATGAACGGCGTCCCCAACTCGACGATCAACCGCTACCACCAGGTGCGCGATGTGCTGATTGCCAATAATACTTTCGTGAATTGCGATCACATCGAGCTGGCCGCCGGAAGTGACCTGGAACGCACCGCCCGTCCCGAAAACGTGCGGTTTGTCAACAATGTATTTTACAACCCTACGGCCGATTCGCTCTTTCACGTCCACGACAACATCAGCGGGATTTCCTTCGACGGAACCCTGACGCAATCCGGTAGCAAGCCTTATTTGCAGGGAATGTCGACTGGTAACTTTAAGTTAACTAAGACTTCCGATGGTCTGATTGTTCCTCTGCCCGACAAACAGGGCGGTAGCAAGTCGCTGGCCGAAGTGACAAAGGACATCACCGGGATGACCCGCCCGAAGGCGGACGTTGCGGGTGCCGTGCTGCCCGGCTCGGTTGGCAAAATGCACCTTCCGTTGAAGCCGGCCGAAGCCGGACCCGGTTGGTTCCAGCCCAATCATAATTCTTCTACCAAAGTCGGTAAGGTTTGGCCCGTTGAAGCGGGTGAGGCGGAGGCCCTGTACCGCGTCGTTCAGCAAGCGAAGGCAGGCGATATTATCGAACTGACCGGAGCGGGTAACTACCCGGTTTCCAAAACTATCATTATAAAGCAGCCCCTGACTATTCGGGCCAAAGCGGGTTTATCGGCCCGGCCCGAGGTGGCATACGCCGGAGAATCCAGTGACTTTACGCTGTTTAGCATCGAGAACGGTGGCGTCTTGCGCCTGAACGGACTGTCTTTCAATGGCACGTCGGAAAGCGACGTGGCCGACTGCATCATCCGCACCAGCCAGGAGCCGATGATCGAGCATTACAGCCTGTTCGCCGATGACTGCGTGTTTGCAAACCTGGCGGACAGCCGCAAGAGCGCCTTCCGGGCCACCAAAAGTACCTACGCCGATACCATTCAGTTTACCAACTGCGTGTTTACCAATATTTCGGGCGACGTACTGAGCCTGGCGGCGGAGAAGGAGGACAAAGGCATCTACAACGCCGAATACGTCATTCTGGACAACTGCCTGTTTACCAATGTTCTGATGGGCGCGCTGGATCTTTACCGGGGCGGCAACGACGAAAGTACCCTCGGTCCGTTCCTGACGGTAGATCACTGCACTTTCGATAGGGTCGGCAATGTGGAATTGGGGCACGTTTTGCAGGTACTGGGCGTGCAGTGGACGGACATTCGCAACAGTCTTTTCCACAACAGTGGCCGGGCGGGCCGGGCCATCCGTTACGAGGATTATGGCTGGGCTTACAATCGGCTGTCGAACTGCAATTTTTATCAGGCGGGCCGGATTGAATCTTTCTATCCCATCCCCAAGAAGAACATCACCGAAGTACCCACGAGTTTTGTCGATCCCAGCACCTTTAACTACCGTCTGAAAGCTCCCTCGCCGCTTATTGGCGGGGCGACAGACGGGCGCGATGTCGGCTTTCTGACCCTTTCACCCGTTGTTGTTTCCAATCATAATTAATTTTTCACTTTTCATTTTATACCCAATTTTCGATGAAGAACCTATCAGGTAAAGTAGCATTAGTCACTGGCGGAGCGCGTGACATCGGCCGTCAAATATCCTTGGCCCTGGCCGAAGCCGGCGTCAAAGTTTGTTTCAATTATTTCGATTCGGAGGAAGAAGCCTCAGAAACAAGTGAGTTAATTAAGAAGGCAAAAGGCGAAGCCATCAGCGTACAGGGCGACATGACGAAGGCCGCCGACGTGCAAAAGATGGTCGAGTCCTGCACGGAAGCTTTCGGCGAACGTATAGACATCGTCGTCAACGTGGTCGGTGGCTTGGTAGGTCGCAAGTCGATGACAGAGATGGACGAGGATTTCTGGGGTTTCGTGATGGATGTCAACCTGAAATCAGCGTTTCTGGTAAGCAAATACGCCATTCCTCACATGGCTTCGGGCGGCTCGATCGTCAATTTCTCTTCCCAGGCAGCCCGCGACGGCGGCGGACCAGGTGCCATTGCCTATGCTACGGCCAAAGGCGGTGTGCTGACGATGACGCGCGGAATGGCCAAAGAGCTGGGTCCCAAGGGAATTCGGGTCAACGCGATCTCGCCCGGTATGATTTCAACTACGTTCCACGATACGTTCACGAAGCCGGAAGTCCGCGAAAAAGTAGCGGGTATGACACCGCTGCGTCGGGAAGGAATGGCCAGCGAGGTAGCCGATTTGGTCATGTACCTGTCCTCGGATTCTGCCTCCTTTATCACGGGCTCATCCATGGAAATTAACGGGGGTACCTACTTTATTTAAAGTGAAGGCGATACCCTGACCTTATAGTGCGCTTTCCACCTATTCCTAATCCCGATTTAAAACAATGCGTTTTCTGCTTCTGCTCTTATTGTGTTTGCCCGTACTGGCTCAGGAATCTGACCAGCACCCGTCCCTTCTGTCGCGGCCTGCCGATGTGGTGGCCGTTCGCAAGGGGCTGGCTCAGTACCCTTTGCTGGGCAAGAGCTACGCGGCTATGCAGAAAATAGCGGACGAGGCATTGGCTGCGCCCATGGATGTACCCGCTCCCGTCGATCCGGCGGGCGGGTACTCCCATGAGCAGCATAAGCGGAACTACTACGCGATGCAGGCCGCCGGACTGTGTTATTCCATCAGTAAGGATAAGAAGTACGCCCGGTTTGTGCGGGATATGCTGCTGCAATACAGCCAGATGATACCCGGCTTGACAAACCATCCCCAGGCCAAAGGTTCTTCGCCGGGAAGGCTGTTCCACCAGGCACTCAACGATTGCAACTGGCTGGCGTACAGTATCCAGGGCTACGATTCGGTGTATGAAACCCTAACGGCCGAGGAAAGAAAGAAGATCGAAAACGGCGCTTTTCGGCCACTATGCCAATACCTGACCGTGGACCTGAAATCCTGGTTCAACCTGGTGCACAACCACGGGGTGTGGGCGGTGGCGTCGGTGGGCATGGCGGGCTACGTGATGAAGGATAAAGATTTGGTAGAAAAGGCACTACGCGGTACCGAAAAAGACGGCAAAGGCGGGTTTCTGGCTCAAATGAGTACGCTGTTTTCGCCGGATGGCTATTACACCGAAGGGCCTTACTACGTTCGCTACGCGCTGCTGCCATTTTTCTGGTTTGCGCAAGCCATCGAGAACAACGACCCTGGTCAGCGCATATTCGAGTACCGCAATCAGATCCTGAAAAAGGCGTTCTACGCCACGCTTCAGCTAACGAATAGCGATGGGAAATTCTACCCGCTCAACGATGCCTTGAAGGAAAAGGGCTGGGATACCCAGGAACTCGTTTCGGCGCTGGCGATTACTTTCCAGCGTTACGGCGTCGATCCTTCCTTGCGGCAACTGGCGGTACAGCAAGGCCGGGTACTGCTCAATGCGGGCGGGGTCGAAGTTGCCAAATTGGTAAACACTACCCCAAAAACTGCCACTGATTTTGTGCGTAAGTCGGTGCTGTATTCCGACGGGCCGGAGGGAAAATCGGGCGGTTTGGCCATTCTGCGGTCGGGTGATGGTGATGAGCAATCGAGTGTGGTTTTCAAGTACACGGCGCACGGGCTGTCGCACGGCCATTTCGATAAACTGATGCTGGCTTTCTACGACGATGGCCGCGAGATTCTGACCGACTACGGCGCGGCGCGTTTCCTCAACGTCGAGCCCAAATTCGGGGGCAGGTACTTGCCCGAGAACGACACGTACGCCATGCAGACGATTGCCCATAACACGGTGACGGTGGATGAGAAATCACATTTTGGGGGTAAAGAAAAGGTGGCCGAAGAAGAATCGGGAGAACTTTATTTTGCCGACATCAGTAAGCCCAATGCCCAGATTGTCAGCGCCAGGGCCAACACAGCCTACGCGGACGCCAAGCTACAGCGCACCGTATTTTTGTACCGGGAAAATGCGGAGGCAAAGCCGATCATACTGGATATTTTTCGGGTCAATGCTGAAAAGGCGCACCAGTACGACTTGCCCTTCTATTATTCAGGGCATTTGATCGAGACTTCATTCCAGTACCAGCCTTCGCTTACGAGCCGCCGCACGCTGGGCGAAAATAATGGCTACCAACACCTGTGGGTCGAGGCTGAGGCGACGCCCAAGACCGGGTCGGGCACGCTCACCTGGTTGAATAACAGTCACTTTTATTCGGTGACCACGGCTACGGATGCCAACACCCAACTGCTTTTGACCCGAGCGGGAGCCAATGACCCCAGCTTTAATCTGCGCCCGGAAACGGCGATGATCGTGCGGAACAAATGGGAAAAAGGCGGGAGCTTCGTTTCCGTCATCGAGCCGCACGGGCAGTTCGACCCGACCGCCGAAACGGCATCGGGCGCCCAGAGCGCCATCGCCGAACTACGGACCCTGCACGATTCGCCCGAGGCGACCATTGTGGAAGTGACGTACCGAAACGGCCAGAAATTGCGACTGGCCGTGGCTAATCAGGACCCGGACGGACAGCACTCCCACCAAGTGCGGCTAAGCGACGGGAATTTTGCGTGGAAGGGATACTACCATTTTACAAAAACTGAATAATGCGCCACCGTCCTGAGCAAAGGGGCAAACATCTAAAATTCCAGACATAACTATTTATTAACTTTAAATACCAGACAAAATGCAATTCATTAGCGATGTATTTATCAAAGACGAAAAAGTTGAGTGGGAAGAAGTAGGCAACGGCGTGCGCCGCAAAATCATGGCCTACGACGACCTGATCATGTTGGTAAAAGCTGAGTTCCAGGAAGGGAGCATCGGGCCAATCCACGACCATCACCACAGCCAGGTTACCTACGTGGAAAGCGGGGCTTTTGAAGTGACGATCGGGAAGGAGAAGAAAGTACTGAAAACCAACGATGCCTTCTACATTCCGCCGCATACGCCGCACGGTGCGGTCTGCCTGGAAGAAGGCGTGTTGCTCGATGTGTTCAGCCCGATCCGGGAGGATTTCATGACTGCCAAAATCACCAACCCCGAGGAAGAAGTCGAATCTTCCGTGACCAACTAAAACTACCTTGAATAACTAAACCGACCCCTATGAAAAACCTACCAACATCCGAATCTGCCCCCGTTTCCATGTCGCCCGAGGTAGAACCCGAAGGCAAGGTGCAGGGCCTGCGCTGGTGGATCATCGGCCTGATCGCCCTGGCCACCATCATCAACTACATCGACCGCAACGCGCTGGCGGTCATGTGGCCGGGCATCGCCGAAGATCTGCAACTGGGTAAGGAGCAGTACGCGCTGGTGGTGTCGTTCTTCATGGTGGCCTACGGCATCAGCCAAACCGTATCGGGTCGGTTGTTCGACCGGGTCGGTACGCGGCTGGGCTTTGTCCTTTCCATCGGCCTGTGGTCGGTGGCTGCCGCCCTGCACGCCGTGGCGCGCGGGCTGGGTTCCTTCGCGCTGTTCCGGGCGTTGCTGGGCTTGGGCGAAGCGGGCAACTGGCCGGGTGCCACCAAGTCCAACGCCGAATGGTTCCCGGTGCGGGAACGGGCCTTCGCGCAAGGGCTGTTCAACTCCGGCGCGGCGCTGGGCGCGGTGATTTCGGCTCCCCTGATCGCCTATTTCTACGGGAGCCTGGGCTGGCGGGGTACTTTCCTGCTCATCGGGGCCATCGGGCTGCTGTGGATTATTCCCTGGTGGCTCATCAACAAAGCCTCGCCCGACAAACACCCGTGGCTTTCCAAGGCCGAGCGGGATTACATCCTGGACGGGCAACCGCCCGAAGTCATCCAGAATGATCCCGGTCTGTCGGTCAAGAAACTACTTGGTTTCAAGCAGTCCTGGGCCGTGATTCTCTCCCGATTCTTTTTGGATCCCATCTGGTGGCTTTTCATTAGCTGGCTGCCCATTTACCTGAACGACGAGTTCGGGTTCGACATCAAGCAAATCGGGGCGTTCGCGTGGTTCCCCTACGTCGGGGCCGCAATCGGCAGCATCGGCGGCGGTTTGCTGGTGGGACGATTGATTCGTAAAGGCTGGCCCGTCATCAAAGCGCGTAAGTTTTGCGTCGGGTTGGGTGGCTTGATTATGCTGCCCGCCCTGATCATCAGTGCCTTCGTGCGTAGCCCGGAAGAAGCTATGATGGCCATATTCGTGGCGCTGCTCGGGTTTCAGATCGCCATCGGTAATATCCAGACTTTGCCTTCTGACTTTTTCTCGGGAAAGTCGGTCGGGACGCTGGCGGGGATCAGTGGCACCGGTGCCGTATTGGGTGTTTTGATCACGACCTGGTTGGTGCCCTACATGACGCAGGAAAGCTATACTTCCTTTTTCGGCATGGCGGCGCTATTAGCCCCACTAGGCGTGGGTGCGGTCTTTCTGCTGAGCGGAACGGGAAAAGCTCCGGTTGAACCTTCTGACGCTGTTTAGCAACGTGCAAAAAACAACTTGGCACCTTTCTTTTCACCCCGGAGGGGTCGCCCGTTAATAGCAACAATGCAACCCTGACTCTACTCGCCCCGGAGGGGCCGACCGCAGCGGCGGACCGTCCCTCCGGGGTGTGACGCATTTTACGAATTGATTTTCTATTAACGGCTGACGGCACCGGCCGCCCGGCCCTCCGGGGTAGGCATTTGACTAAGTTGTTTTTCAAATGTTCCTTAATCGACTTGCTTTATGAAAGCTGAAATATGCGCCTTTGGGGAGGTATTGCTGAGGTATTCCCCGACCCCGAACGGGGAGTGGATTCGCCAGGGTAAGCTGCCGGTCTTCGTGGGCGGTGCCGAACTCAACGTGGCTACCGCGCTGGCCCGCTGGGGACAGTCCGCCGCTTACTGCACGGCTTTACCCGAAAATCACATTGCGGATGACATCATCGACGAAATCGAGCGCCGGGGTGTCGATTCGACGCCTATTCTGCGCTCCGGCGAGCGGATTGGTTGCTACTACCTCTCTCAGGGCGGCGACCTTAAGCAAGGAGGTGTTCACTACGTCCGGGAGTATTCGGCGTTTTCGGAATTGGACGCCAATCAGGTGGATTGGCAACCGATCCTCGAACACACCAAGTGGTTGCACCTGAGCGCGATCAGCCCGGCCCTCAATGCCGGCGTAACCAGAGCTTGCAAGGAATTGGTAATGGCCGCTTCGGAAAAGGGCATCACCATTTCCATGGATTTGAATCACCGGGCGCAGCTCTGGAACTACGGCGCGAAGCCCACCGAGGTGATGTCGGAACTGGTAGAACACTGTGATATCGTAATGGGAAATATCTGGTCGGCGAATGCGCTCCTGGGCATTCCGCTGGATGCTGACATTCACGCCAAAGGGAAGCGCTCCGACTACGCCGAACACGCCCGCGCCACGGCAGCGGCTTTGCGAAACCGATTCCCGCGCTGCCAGGTGGTTGCTAATACGTTTCGCTTCGATGTCCCGCCCACCGGACTCCGGTACTTCGCCACGCTCGATACGGACGGAAAACAGTACGTTTCGCCGGAGTGGCAGACACCTACCGTGGTTGATAAAATCGGGAGCGGCGACTGTTTCATGGCGGGCCTCATTTACGGCCTTCACAATCAGCATTCCCCGCAGGAAGTAATCGACTTTGCCGCCGCGGCGGCCTTTGGCAAATTACAGGAGAAAGGGGACGCCACGCAGCAGACCATAGATGATATTCAAAATCGTATGGCTGCACCATCACTCGTATCCTAAGCCTTTTCAAAAATGACACCCAAAGCCGCCCTTGAATTAATTGTCGCGCACCCCATTGTCCCCGTCTTTTACCACGCGGACGCCGGGTACGCCCGCAATATCGTCGAAGCCTGTTATACCGGCGGACTTCGGGTGTGCGAATTCACCAACCGGGGAGAGAATGCCCTGGCCGTTTTTACTGAACTCGTTCGGTTCGTGCGGGAGCACTGTCCCGGTATGGCGCTAGGAATCGGCACGATCCTGACCCCGGAGGAGGCCTCGGGCTTCCTCGATGCGGGCGCCGACTTCGTGGTGCAGCCCGTAACTACGGCTGCGGTGGGAGAACTTTGCCGGGAGCGGGACGTCTTGTGGGTGCCTGCGGGTACCACGCTGAACGAGGTTTACCACGCCACCCAGCTTGGGGCCAGTCTGGTCAAGATATTTCCCGCCAATGTCGTGGGGCCTGCTTTCGTCAGAGCGATCAGAGGCCCGTTGCCCTGGCTGAAACTCATGGTCACGAGCGGGGTCGAACCGACCCTCGAAAGTCTGGAAACCTGGTTCGGGGCGGGGGCCACCGCCGTCGGCGTCGGCTCCCAGCTTTTCGCGGATGCCGATCCGGCGACACTCAGCAGCCGGATTGCTACTTTACTCAATGACGCTTCTCATCTTTTTTTGAATCAAGATTAACTTCATTCCATGGAAAACAACGACTCACACCCTTTGGCTCTACCCGTTGGGGTTACGCTGGACCGCTACATCATGCATCGGCAAACGGCGTTCCCCTACGCCTCGGGCGACCTCTCGCAATTGCTGCGAGACATCGCGCTGGCCGGGAAAATCATCCACCGCGAAGTAAACCGGGCCGGACTCATCGACCTGACGGGTGAAATGGGAAACGAAAATGTGCAGGGAGAGAACCAGCAGAAGCTGGATGTGATCGCCGACATCCGTTTTTACCGGGCTTTGAGAAACGGAGGAGAAGCCTGCGCCATCATTTCGGAGGAGGAGGAAGAAATTATTCATACCGGAAACGATGACGGAAAGTACGTCGTCGCCATTGACCCGCTGGATGGTTCGTCCAACATCGACGTGAATGTTTCCATCGGCACCATCTTCTCCATCTACCGACGTATAACCCCAGCCGGTACTAAGGCCACCCTGGAAGATTTCATGCAGGGCGGCCGCAAGCAGGTGGCGGCGGGCTATATCCTGTACGGCTCGTCCACCATCCTGGTGTACACCACGGGTCATAGCGTGAATGGTTTTACCTACGACGCCTCCCTGGGTGAATTTATCCTCTCGCATCCCGATATGCGCAGCCCCGCCGATGGTCAGATTTATTCGTACAACGATGGGTACCTGCCGGAGTTTCCCGAGGAAGTTCAGGACTATTTGAGTGAATGCCGCAAAAGGAGGTACAGTGCCCGCTATATCGGTTCGCTGGTCGCCGATTTTCACCGCAACCTCATCAAAGGCGGGATATACCTGTACCCCGCCACGGCGAAAAATCCCGAAGGCAAACTCCGCCTTCTCTACGAAGCTTATCCCCTGGCGTTTATCGCCGAAAAAGCGAACTGTTTGGCCGTTTCTCAGGAACAGTCGATCCTGGATATTGATCCGGTAAGCTTACATCAACGCACCCCCTTGTTTATTGGGGCCAAGGTGATGGTCGAGGAATTAGTGGGTAAGGAGCGACAGGTTCAGCATGATTTAGGCAGCGTAATGTCCTAAGTTTTCCACCGATCGCCCTGGGTTCGGCATTGCTTTTTAGCTTCACCGTGGTTAGCGGGGATACCATCTGCTTTGCAATCGGGCGCGGCCCGGCTAGGGTTAGCGGGGAGTTTGGCATTCTGACTCATTTTATGGACAGGTTTTAGTAAGTTTGTTGGCATAACAGCACAGTCTATGGAGACACGGATCATGGCTTAGAATAAGGAAGGCCACCTTTAAAACTTATAAAATGAACCTGCAATATATTTCCGATCATAAGGGTGAAGTTACGGGGGTATTTATCCCTATCAACGAGTGGGAGCCGCTTCGCAAGAAACTAGATTTGCCAACGGCTGATCAGAAATCACTTTCTAAGCGGCAGCACCTGGAGGAATTGCTTGAGGCTTTTGAGCAAATGAGGGAAATCAGAGCCGGAAAAGCCGAAAAACCTAGTTTGAGCGACTTTTTGCATGAAATCGAAAGACTTTGAGGTTATCCCCATCCTGCCTTTCCAGCGACAAGCTAAAAAGCTGGTAAAGAAGTTTCCTTCGCTCAAAAAGGAACTTGCTGCTCTACTTGAAAGCCTTGGAACAGAGCCTACACAAGGGACACCATTGGGAGGCGATTGTTACAAGATTCGGCTATCCATCGCCAGCAAGAATAAGGGAAAGTCAGGTGGAGCAAGAGTGATTACCTGCGTGATCTTAGCTGATGAAGAAGTTTACCTACTCTCGATCTACGACAAGGCGGATCGGTCGAGTCTGAATGATAAGGAGATTCGCGATTTGCTGGAATGGATTCAAAAGAACGAGTGATGAGCGTTGGCGTAAACTTGGCGGCGGGGCCGTTAAACGGGGCCAGCCTTCCGGCAGCCCATCATGTTTAGTAAGCAGTTTTGCAAACTCCGCACAACGGGGGACACTATCTAAGATCATATTTAATTGGTAGAATATTTACATCAGGTAGTTCGTCATTTTCTAAAATTGGAATACGTAAATCAGTACACAAAGATCCAATAGACTTAAACTTATTCAATTTAACATTTCTTATCTGTTTTATATCAGAGATTATAGATACAGCTATCCAGTTAAATTTATTTTCTTCTAATTCCAACACTTCGATAATTTCATCCTTAATATTGACTACTGTATTTCCAGTTGAGACGACATCGGTAAATAACACAATATTTTGATAAGATTGTATAGTAGAAGAAAGCCTGTTTTTTAGATATTCGGGCTTTTCAAATAATGCATTATGTTTGCTTCTTGCCTTAGAAGCAACACAGTAGTTAGAGACGTTCCTTATAACTGAAGCTTGGCTTGAGAAAATAGAACCCCAGAAATCAATTCCAATAAATAATGTAGCTGAGTTGTCTAAATCTATTATCTCTGAAAGCCAAAATATACTTTTCTGAATGCACCTGCTTAGTAACTCATTGCTTTCAAATAAGTCTGTTAAAGAAATCCAAGCAAGGGTCGTCTCAGATTCAGAAGTAGCATATCTGTCAAATTTATATAGTCTTCTTTCTCTTACTTGATTGATTATTTCCTCTTGAACGCTTTGACTTATTAGAGAAGTACTGGTATCCGAACTCTTAGTAAGTGAGATATTTCCTTTGAAAGAATCAGTATTTTTATTATCTCTTAAAAAGGGATTATCAACCAATCTAATATCACTAACCGTGTGTTCCCAATATCCAGTGTGAGGGCTATATTTGTGTGCTCTACTTTTATATTGATAAGTATTTATACTTATTGTCTTGTCTATATTATTTATTAGCACAACCTTTGACTCGTTAGTCTTATTAAACGGTACAATATCCCCAGTCTTTGTTGTAAATGTTGGATTTACAAAATTTCCACCTAACATTCCTGTCATAAGAAAATGGTGAAAATCATTGTAAGACCAAAAATCAGGAATATGGCCATCTCCAAAGAACCAAAAAGTAAAGCAACTTTTTCTTTTATTATAAATTCTCTCTACAAGTAGATTTCCAGACTTCCATAGATGATTATCAACCCACCCAATTTCTTCCGTTACAATTTGAGATCTATTAAACAAAATCATCGGGTAATGAGATAATATAAATAAATAATTTGACGATGGAACGTGTGTATCAATTGCAGATATAATATTATCTATTTCAATATCTTCTAGTTGAGATGGTATATTCTCTCCACTACAACCATAGGTTGAATCAAAAGTCAGTATGTAAATATCTTTTGATTCATCTAAATAAATCTTAAAAAACTCATTGCCAATAATAAGTTTTTGCGGATTAAATTCGCTTTCTAATTCATAAAATTCACTTCTAGCCTTTTTTGACTGACCTGACTTATCAAGTTTTAGATCAAAATCATGATTCCCAATGCACAAACTTATTTGCGATTTACTAATACTGAAGATTAAACATAGGTATTCTAATATAATTTTGGCGTGCTGATAGTTTTCAACCTTTCCTACGTTAACAAAATCACCAGTACAAAGCAGCATATCTATGCCATCTCCGATGGTGCTACTTACTTTTTCTTTCAACCCATCTAAAAACTCTTTATAGAATGCAACTCTTAACTTTTCATTAGTCGATGTAATATCATCTAAGTGTAAATCTGTTAGATGTAAAACTTTTAAAAGTTCTGATTTCATGGAATTGGCAAATTATTTTCTATTGAATACTTCACATTTGGCGAACAATCTCTGAGCAATACTATTGAATGCATCATGAATTCTTTGTAACAGTCAGAAGATAGCAAACTCCCAATTACGACAGCATGATTCAACATAGATTTTTTTAGATGGGCGTATGTTTTTGATATTTTTATCTCAGTTCCGCCAACTGAAAAATCTCCAATATATATATACTCATTTACGTCCGAAGTTGACGCATCAGGCTCATAATTCCTAAATATAGGCCCAAAGTGATCCACAGTTTCGATTTGAAGACCAAGTAGAAGGCTAACCGCAGCAGCAAATGGACTAGATCTAAGGCTAACAGCTAAAATTTTTATTTTAGAATTGATACCACCTATCCTGTATTTTTGAATTAACTCTTTTACTACGTCTGATAATTTCAAAGATATCCAGTAGAAAGACTTTTGATGTGAAATTAAATCTGAGGCGTCAAATTCACCGTTTGAATAAACAGGAGTGGAAGATAGCAGCTTCATTTCACCGTTTGGATACTCGGTAAAAGACCTTTGCACCATTTCTTTAATAGTGCTAACTATATGTTTATCAACTAACACATTTATATTATCTAGTGATTTTATTTTTAAAGAGTTATTATAAATAGAAAAACTATCATCTTCACTTTTCATTTTTAATGAAGTGCAAAATTCAACCTTACTTGCATTTATCTTTTGAGAAATACTCTGAAAATTTATAAAGATTATTTCTCTTTTTGTATTGTTGATTGACTTAAACAAAATATCCCAAGAGTGATCAGTTACACCTGAGACACCTTTACAATCTATAATTATAGGCTTCTCCCTTTCAATTGACAAATACACATCTTTTATAGCATCGCCAGCATCTTTATCAAGATTATTAGGATTCGTCAATCCGTTATAACACCATATCATTCCTGTTACACGTATGTAAACGAAATCAGTAAATATAATATATGTATAATCTCTAGGCATATCTATTCTTTAAATTAATTTCAAATGTAATTCTAGTCCCAATTAAAATATTGTCATATTTTTTCCAATAACCTCTATTTAACTCTTCTTTACTCAAGTACTCGGATACTGAAATCCCCAAAAAATCTTCACAATCCAGTACGCTATTTCGAGTGTCAAAGTTTTCGAAGTAATTCAGAGCTTTCAGCCAGTTGTATTTTTGCCATCTAATTTCAGAATCAAACGATGAGATCGTTACGTATCCCTCATTAATTTCGAAGTTTCTGTCATATTCATCAAAATTTAGCACTTCATTTATTGCTAACCTTAATCCATGTTGATTTTGTTGTATTAAACTTCCAATTACGATACCTTCAACATGAGATAAATTCTTAAACATATCTATAGTGGGATATGTTCTAGGTAGTGATTTTGCAAATCCTATTCCTCCGTCACATACCGCAACTGTTATTCTCTTGTTAGACCGTTGTAATCCTACGAACGCAATATCTTCTGCGTGCATAAGTGAATTTGCAATCAATTCTAGTGTTGTATTACTTACTCTATCCTCTATCTCTTCTTCCATATTTGTGAATAGATTAGAACATTTCATAAGAAAGTGTGGAGCAATCTTCTGCTTCAGTTTTGCTTTTTCAATACCGATCAAATCATTATTCAAATCTTTAATAGGTCTTATATCTCTGTAAAATAAGATTTTAGTATTTGGATTTATATTACCCCTTTTATATCCGCCAATTATTCCTTCGGGCTGCCATTTAAATAGATCAAGTTGATCCGACGTTTTAAAAAAATCTATATCAGATAGGAAGCCTTGAACCTTAGGATCCCATCTTATCATTGTTGGAATTGGGTACCCTATAAAATCTCTAACTTTTTTACATATAGCTAATAAGGCTATAAGCGCAGAGATATTCATCTTACCATACTCCAAACTACTCAAATCAAGGAGTAGATTTGGAGTGATGCCAGACAAATAGTTTTCTCTTAGTTCCTTCAATTTAGGCCCTAAATAATAACTTAGGCTGCTATAGCTAGTTAATGGGCCTGCATTTATAGTTAAATTCTTCATGATTTGAATTAACGAATTTGTGATTTTATCACGTTCGTACCACCTAAATCTACATATATTGGTTATTTATATGTATCATATGCTTCGTTCGTTTTGCTTTTTATTTAGTGATTGGCTATCTAAGCTTATAAGTATCACTTCTCTAGAAGCACTTCGTAGCCTTACTACTACTGATTGATTTGCAAATTTCGCTCCAAAAAAAGCCGACTCCCCCGTTGTGCGGAGTCTGCAAGACTGCGTACCAAGGATAAATGGCCGTTTGCAACGGCCCCGCCACAAAGTTTACACCAATACAAAGAGTAGTTTCCCGCCAATTCTAGCTGATGCTTTGACCAATATAATTCTCTAATTCCTCCAAGTCTGAGTAGGCAGATTCTGGAATCTTTATTTCGATGCTTGCCATTTGCGCTCCATTTTCTGCCTGGCTTCTACCAAACTCATAACCTTTCCTTCCTCAGCATCCTGAATTCCTTTTTCGACCTCTTCGACAAACAGTAGTTTTTCTACCAATTCCTCCACGTCGAATTCGTCCGGCAGATAATCCAGCGTTTCGATTACTTTGTATTTTTTCATAAAATGATGTTTAAGTTCTTAACTCTATCCTAATCAAGCAATTAGTACAATGTGCTAAAAGGAAAGAGGACACTTCCGAAGGCAATAATTTGCAGTTCACGCCACCTCAAAAAGCTCGTTCTGAAACTGGATAACATTTTCAAAATCCTCGCTGTACTGATCTTTGAAATCGAACGATAAATATTGTCTCAGTTCCTTTTTATTGTCATAGAACTTCACTGTATTGATCAGAACCCTTTCCTCAACCGGCAATACCTCAAAGAGAAGATCGACCATCGTGTCTATTTTTCGGTACTCGTCCCAGTCCACCATCGAAGGGGCACTCACGCCAAGGGTATAGGAATTTTTAACCAGCCCCCTGAACGCAGGTGCCACGCCAATGGCGTCTATGACTAAGCCTTCTGCCTTTTTTTCCTGAAAGGCTTTTTCCAGTTTTTCCACGATTGATCTGATATCCATGAACTTACGAGTTCTACTGCTATCGAAAATTCCTTTACCAATTCTTTTAATTCTGAACCCGTAGCCAGATCGAGATACCGTTAGTTGTACATCGCCCAACGTTAACTAGTCCAGGCATTTATCCGCTGGGATTCATTTACCCGAGGTTGGCCTGGACGTTGAAGCAGTCGCGGTTTGCTACCGAAAGGCAGGGCCTTTGTACGATGATAACGCCGCAAAATAACCAGAAACAAAGTATTTACAAAGCTGATCCTCATATCATCACGCACGGCATAAGATGCTGAACAGATGGTTTTGATGACCTTATCTACGTTTTCAAATTACCTTTCTGTTTATTCACTTTAAAAGTTCAATATTTATATTTTTTGAGGTAAATTGCAATCATAAAGTAACAATCTTAATTTTGCACCGTTTAATAAGCACCACATCCGCCCAATATGACGTCCAAAGCAGAGGCAAGTCGGTTCCTTGCCGACTTGCCACCTTGCTGAATTTCCCATGAACTATCCTTTCAAGCAACAATGACCAGTCCATTCACGGGCGGAGAGGCCGTTAAAAAGTTAGACAGCCAAACGCTCACTTACCGATCTCAGACTTTTCAGATTCACGCCCACTATTACGAGTGCGCGGATACTGGCGAAACATTCACGACCGAAGAGTTGGATGAACTAAACCTGCTCCAGCTTCACAATCAGTACCGGGAACAGAATCACATCTTATTCCCTGAGCAGGTCAAAGCGCTCAGGGAATATTACGGCGTAAGCCAGCGCAGTATGTCGGCGCTTATGGGTTTTGGGGTCAATCAGTACCGGAGCTATGAGGATGGCGAAATACCGAGTCTTTCTAACGCGAAGCTGATTGGCCTGGCCAGGGACGCCCGAAATTTTCGCGAATTGGTTCTGGAAAGAAAGGGCGCAATGAAAGAGCGGGAGTTGGCCGATTTGCTCCGTCGAGTCGATCAGAGGCTCGTCGTACCGGATAACGCTAACCTTGCGGTATTGAACGCGGTTTGGAATCCCATGGAAATTCCAAATCAGTTCACCGGGTATCGGATGCCTAATTTCGATAAGTTCGCGCAGATGGTGTTGTTCTTCTTCGATAAAATTAACCACCTGTACACGGTGAGATTGAATAAACTGCTTTTCTACGCTGATTTTGGGCATTTCAAGAAGACAGGATACTCGATTTCGGGAGCGCGTTACTGTGCTATTCCTATGGGTCCGGTTCCCGACGAATACCGTATTTTGAACGATCTTCTTGTTCAACAAGGGTATCTCGAGCAGGTTTACGCCGAACGCGGTGAAGAAATGTTCGAAGCTTTCCAACCGCCATCCGGTCGCCGTGCAGACACCAGTGTGTTCCAGGCAAGTGAGTTAGAAGTGCTAAACCTGACCGTCGAACATTTTCAATTTGTGAAAACAGCCAGTCTAATCGACCGCAGTCACGAAGAATCAGGATGGATAGACAACGTCGCAACCAAAAGCCCCATCAGCTATCAGCATTACGGTTTTATTTTAAAGAACCTTTGAGCATTTCCTTCACCGTGGGCTGTGGCACAGCCCACGGAGTAGCGTCATTTCCGTTTGTAAACCTTCTTTCGATCTGCTACTTCGACTACCAGAACTGTCAGTTCGCTGTCGTTAATCTCATAAATGATGCGATAATTGCCTACTCTGACGCGGTATGCTTCCTGATTGGTTGGCTTGATATGGTTTTGCGGTCTTGGATTGCTGGATAACCCGGCAATCGCTGCTTTCAGCGAAGCAACCATTTGTCTGTTTATCTTCTTGAGTTGACGGATGGCGTATCTCGAAATGACAACATTGTACATCAGGAAGCCTGTTGCTGGTGGTGAGTTTCGATTTCACGAAAGGCTTCCTCGAACGGCACTGCTTTCCCAGCATTCTTTTTGGCTTTCTTGTATGCCGCGATATCCGCCAGTTCCTCTGCCGCTGCCAACAACCTATCGTACTCCTTCACGGGAACCTGGACGTACAACGGTTTGCCTTCTGTATCGGTAACGTACTGAACGCTTTGCATAGGGTTGGTTTTTGGTTTTTCCAAAGGTAAGCAAAAATGAAATTTCCTTCACTGTGGGCGGTATAATGCCCCAGGTTTTCCATCCATCGCCCTGAGTTCCTCATTGCCTTTCAGCTAAAAAGCAAACCCACAACAGCTTATTTTTTCCGTGAAAAATATCTATTCGTAGTATTTTTCTAATTTTTTTCAAATTATTTTTATTTTATGATAACGTTTCCGGTAGCGTTACCGGAAACGTTCCCGGTGAGATTTTTAGCTTTTTTATTGTATTTTAAAAAGAATACCTAGACTTTTTCTCTTTGAAAGCCCGTTATTTCCAAATATCTTTGTACAAGACAAATCGGGAAACCCTTCTCGACTACAAAATATCAAGTATCACTATTCTAATAACTGTTAAACCTGAAAAATATGAAAAAAAGATCTCTAATCGAAGCAAGTTGGGCAAAGTTACTGCTGCTAATACCGTTGATGGTGTTGGTATTCAGTACGCACCAAATTCAGGCAGCAGAAGGGCCCATCAGTGGTACCGTTACTGCACAAGACGACAACTCAGGGCTTCCAGGGGTAAGCGTTGTGGTCAAAGGAACCTCTAAAGGAACAGTGACCGATGTGAACGGAAAATTCAACCTGACGGCTGACGAAAGTTCCGTGCTGATTTTTAGCTTCATCGGCTACAAAACAGTGGAGGTACCGGTGAATAATCAATCGACCATTAATGTTCAGCTAGCGGTAGATAGCGAGACGCTGGAAGAAGTAGTCGTAGTGGGTTATGGCTCGCAAAAAAAGAGCGACATCACCGGAGCGGTATCTTCGATCAAGTCGGAAGAATTGACCGCATTTCCTTTATCGAGCGCCGAACAAGCCCTGCAAGGCCGAGCGGCGGGCGTAGTTGTCCAGTCGAATAACGGTGGCGAGCCGGGCGCCCCGATCAGCATAAAAATTAGAGGTAATACTTCAATCAGCGCCAGCAGTACCCCGCTCATCGTGGTGGATGGTTTTGTGGGGGCCACCATGCCCCAACCCAACGACATCGCCTCCATCGAGGTTTTAAAAGATGCCTCGGCCACGGCAATTTACGGGTCGAGAGGATCGAATGGCGTCGTGATGGTGACTACTAAAACGGGTAAAAACGGTAAACTATCCGTCGAAGTGAATTCCAATTATTCGGTTCAGAACACGGCCAACCGGCTGGATTTGCTGAACGCCAACGAATTTGCGGCCTACCAAAAATCCATCAACCCCAGTTACGTTCAGGGGCCCGCCGACACAAACTGGCAGGACCTACTGTACCGGCCGGGCAATACCCAGAACCACCAGTTTTCTTTCTCAGGCGGGAAAGACAATATCAACTTCTACGCTTCCGCCAACTATTTCAAGCAGAACGGCGTAATCATCAACTCGGACTTTGAAAAGCTGACCTTCCTGTCGAACATCGACGCCCAGGTGACGAAGAAACTGAAACTCGGCTTCAACCTCTACGGCAATCGAAGCGTGAAGGACGGGGTGCCTACCCAGTCGACTGGCGAAACGGCCAACGGCGGGGGCGACGACGTGATTTCGCTCATGTTCAGGTTTATGCCGGACTTGGGCATCAAGGATGCCAACGGGTTGAATACGACCAACTCCATCGGCGACAACATCGATAACCCCTACGCCGTGGCTACTGAAAGTGTGAACAATACCAAAAGGGACGAGTACCGGGCCAACCTGTACGGAAACTATGATATAGCAAAAGGTCTTGCCTTTAAGACCACCGTGGGTTTCAGTACCACCAACGAAACCTTTGGTCTGTTCCGGCCATCGACCCTAATCATCACCGCCGGTGGCGGCACGGGCGGAAGAGCGAGAATCGCCAATTTCAGGAGAACGAACGTACTGAACGAGAACTACCTGACCTACAACAAAAGCATCGGCAAAGGCAATCTGTCGCTTTTGGCGGGTTATTCTTACCAAAAAACGGCTACCGAACGATTTACGGCGGGCGCAAGCGGCTTCACTTCCAACAGCTTCTCCTTCTATAACTTAGGAGGAAGCTCGGTCACGGAAGTACCTACTTCTTCTTTCACCGAACAGGAAATCCAGTCTCAGTTCGGAAGGGTGAACTTCGATTACAACGACAAGTACCTGGTGACGGCCACCGTGCGGAGAGATGGAGCATCCAACTTTGCCGCCAACAACAAATACGCCATTTTTCCTTCGGCGGCTTTGGGATGGAGAATATCGAACGAAGATTTCCTAAAAAACAGCACCAAAATCTCTAACCTAAAACTCCGAGCGAGCTACGGGGTGACGGGTAATCAGGCCATCGACGCGTATCAGTCTTTGGCGCGATTCGGTACGCTCTTTACCGGACTCAACGGACAGGCTGTCAACGCGGTCGTACCCAACCAATCGGCCAATCCTAATTTGAAGTGGGAATCGTCCTACCAAACCAATATTGGTTTGGATTTGGGATTGTTCAACAACCGAGTTAATCTGGCCCTGGATTACTACAACATCGACACCAAGGATCTTCTGCTGGCGGATCAGAGCCAACCGGAATATCTCGGTTTCCTGACCCTGGCCAGCATCAGAAACATCGGGCAGATCAATAACAAAGGGTTTGAAGTCACGTTGAATACCAGGAACATAAACAAGCCTGATTTCGACTGGTCGACCGATTTCAACTGGTCGACCAACAAGAATACGGTGGTATCATTGATCAATGGGATCGATGTGTTCCTGGACGCTGCTCCCGGATATTTCAGCGTGGCCCGGACGCACGTTTTGCGCGAAGGCGAAGCGGCGGGTGTTTTCTGGGGTTATGAGTATCAGGGCATTTATCAGGGCGAAAGCCTCCCGGCCGGAACCGCTACTTTTCAGGGTGCTCAGGCAGGAGACCCGTTATTTAGCGACATCGACGGTAGTGGGGTAATTACCACCGCCGACCAGAAGATTATTGGCGATCCGAACCCTGATTTCACGATGGGTATCACCAACAACTTTCGGTACAAAAATTTCGATCTGAATATCTTTTTCCAAAGTGCATTTGGCGGGGATGTTTTCAACCTCACCAGAGTGCAGTTGCTGAACGGAGACTCGAATGGACTGCGGGATGTGCTTGATTCCTGGACCCCGACCAATACCGATACCGACATCCCTCGGGCGGTAGGAAACCGAGGCAGGGAGATTTCTTCTCGCTTTGTGGAAGATGGCAGTTACCTGCGGTTAAAGAACATAGCCATCGGGTACAACCTGCCTACCTCGTTTGCCCAGAAATTACGGATGCAAAATGTCAGAGTATCGGTCAGTGCGCAGAACCTGTTGACGTTCACGAAGTACACTGGTTTGGATCCCGAGGTGAGCTACTTTGGCGCCGGTGGTGGCAACAGTTCATCGGGCAACACGACCCAGGGATTTGATTTCGGTAACTTCCCCACGGTAAGATCAGTGACTTTCAACCTTAACTTGAAATTTTAATCAACAATGAACATGAAAAAAATTAAAATAGTATTCGCAGCCCTATTGGCAGGATTGTCGGTAGTGGGCTGTTCGGACCTGGAAGAGAACCCCGTTGGGCTCTTGGCTCCCGAGAGCTTCTTTACCTCGCTGGATGACATTCAAACTGCCGTGAATGGTGCCTACGGGCATATGGAACACAGGCACTTTATGTCGAGGGAAATGTCCATGTCCCTGATGTTGCGCAGCGATATGGTGGATCTGAACGCCAATGTCTCCAATCCGGAAAGGGTGCAGTTCAACGACGTAGCCGTGCTGGCCGACAACTCGAACATCGAGTCTTACTGGCCCAAGGCTTACCAGATCATTGGAGCCGCGAACCAGGCGATTGCAGGAGCTAAAACTGTAAGTGCCGATGACGCAGCAAAAAACAAAATCGTTGCCCAAGCCTATTTTATCAGGGGGTTTGTCTATTACCACCTGGTAAGGCAGTTTGGGGCGATTCCTTATCTGTCCGAACCCGTGACGGACATCCAGGCGGCCTCTTCGATCAGCAAGACGCCGGCGGCCGAGGTGTATGCGAAAATTATCGCCGACCTGCAGTTTGCCAAAGAATGGTTACCCAACACGCAGGTTTCGAGAGCCATTCCGGCCAAATCGGCGGCCAGCGCTTATCTGGCAGATGTGTACCTGACGATGGGCGATTATCAGAAAGCCTATTCCGAAGCCAAGGAAATCATAAGCAGAGAGTCAACGTATAACTTAGGATTGGAATCAGATTACCAGAACTTATTCGACGTCACTAAAATAGACGCTTCCAAAGAACCCCTATTTGTGATCGACTTCATCGGGCAGTCCGACGGCGATCAGGGACGGGATTACCTGGCGGCATTTACGGGCATCCGGGTGGATGAGCAGTACGGCTACGGCGGCGGATGGTCCGTTTTAGTCCCATCGTTGGGTGTGTACAGAACCTGGGACGGACGGGATTACAGAAAAGCCGTCAGCTTGGACACCGTCGGGGTTTTTAAAGGTAAAGTTGAACCTTTCACGAATTTTACAAAGTTCTACTCGGCGGGTGATAATCGCCCGCACATTGCAAAGTACACCCGTAAGGCCGGGACGGCTTTGAACGGAAATGGCAGAAATACGAACAGCAACTACATCATGATGCGTTACGCAGAAGTGTTGCTGATTGCCGCCGAGGCACTGAACGAAACTACGCCGGGGTCGGCAGAGGCCGCTGGTTATGTCAACCGGGTGCGGGCCAGGGCCAGAGCCGCCGCCGCGGGCAGCCCGGCCAGAAGTTACCCGGCCGACGTTGCGGCTGGCTTGAGCAAGGCGGCGTTCACAACCATGGTATTGGAAGAGCGCAAATGGGAGTTGGCCTTCGAATTCAAGAGATGGTACGACATTGCCAGAAGAAAACTGGCCGACGGGCCCAACGGTGTGTTCAGTGCTTCCGGCCTGGAAGGCGCCAAGCCAAAATTCCAAGCGAATCGGGACTACCTGTTTCCATTGCCCGCCAATGAGTTGGTAAGGAACAAAAATCTGGCCCCTCAGAATCCGGGGTACTAAGCTGAAAGCACAGCAATTCTCGAAGCGTTTTATCGACTGTTTTTGGTCGGTAAAACGCTTCAATATAATATCGAACCAAAACTAAAAAGTAATGAAAGCAAAACACAATTTGATAATCCTTACGGTAGCATTGCTGTCGTCTGCGCTGTGTGTGGCTCAGGAAATTCAGGTAGAGAATCTATCTACGCAGTTGGCACCGAATACGAACGAGTACAGCAAGACCATTCTTGCCAACGAAATTAGCGGTGTCGAAGTCACCCAAATCTCGATTACGGGCGATGCCCTGAAAAAGGAAATTCAGGACGACGATTTCCGGAACATCTACCTTTTCGTGAAGGGCAACGGTACGGTCACCGCCAACAAAGAGAAATTTGACATTGTACCGGAAACCGTACTGGTTCAGAACGCGATAAAAAGCGTATCGATCAACGCCGGGAAAAACGATACGCTGCATTTTTTGAAAATATCGAGCAAGTTGACCGAACAGGACAGACTCGACTTGAAGACCTTTCCGAAGGAGAACACCCAGAAAATTTACTTCAAGAAATTCATCGATTGCGAAGCCTACACCGAACCGATAAAAAGCCCCAATACGGTCAGCAGGACCATCTTTCCCAACAAATACATCCCCAGGATCGCGATGGGAACCGTGCAGGCCAGCGGTCCCGACAAAGTCGATCCGCACGAACACGCCATGCTGGAGCAATTGTTCCTGGGCCTGGCCGACAACGACATCACGGTTTTGGCCGACAGTGCCAAAACCAATCTCCCGGAATACTCCCTGCTGCATATTCCATTAGGGTCGAGCCACGGGGTGAAAGTCGAGCAGGGAAAAGAAATGTATTATGTCTGGATGGATTTCTTTTTGGACAAAAAGGGGAGGAGTGGCTGAAAACGCACAATACGGTTAAAAAGCCCTGACGCTCCTTAAACCTTCCCCAACTGCCCCTCCAACGCTCCCAAATGGTGGTCGTTGAAATCATGGTGCGTCACGAAGCGAACCAAATGCTTCCCGAATGCCACAGCTTTGACGCGCAGCATGTCCAGCCGCCGCACGTAGTCGGCGGCCAGGACGGTGTCGGGAAGTTGGAAGATCACGATGTTGGTATCGATGGGATAGATGTCGACGACCTCGGCTTTACGGCGGAGCATCTCGCCAATGGCACGGGCGCGGGCATGGTCATCGGCCAGGCGGTCGACGTGGTGGTCGAGGGCGTAGATACCGGCCGCAGCCAGAAAGCCCGCCTGTCGCCAGCCGCCGCCCATTGCCTTGCGGAAGCGGCGCGCTTGCTTGATGAAGGCCGCGTCGCCCAGCAGCAGCGATCCCACCGGGCAGCCCAGGCCTTTCGACAAGCATACACTCAGCGAGTGAAAAGCAGCGCCGTGCTGCGCGGGCGTTTCGCCGGTCGCGACCAGGGCATTAAACAGCCGCGCGCCATCGAGGTGGAGCGGGATGCCGTGGGCGTCACACACTTCCCGGATGGCTCGAATTTCGGCAAAGTCGTAATAGCTGCCTCCTCCCTTGTTCATGGTGTTTTCGAGCGACACCAACCGGGTGACGGTGGCGTGGATATTGTCGGGACTGATGGCCTCGGCTACCTGCGCGGCGGTCAGGCGGCCGCGGTCGCCGTCGAGCAGCTTCACCGACGACAGCGAGTTGAGCATGATGCCGCCACCTTCGTAGAGGTAGATGTGCGAGAGCTTGTCGCAAATCACGTCGCTGCCGGGCTGCGTGTGTGCCCTGATGGCGAGTTGGTTGGTCATGGTACCCGACGCGCAAAACAGCGCGGCTTCGGTACCAAACAGTTGGGCGGCTTTTTCTTCGAGGGCGAGGACGGTCGGATCGTCGCCCAGTACGTCGTCACCGACGGGAGCCGACCACATGGCGTCGCGCATGGCGGCCGTGGGCCGGGTGACGGTGTCGGAGCGCAGATCAATGAGCATGAGGCAGGGGGTTAGCTTAACGGTTGGAATTTGGCCGCGAAGTTAAGGAGTCGTACTAGCACTACCCTCCTTTTTTGGAATTTCCAGTTCGTAGCGGGACAACAGTGTTTTGTTATTGTATATCGTCATGGTACGATTGCCGAATTCCAGCGCCAAGCCTCGGTACTTTCTTGAGTAGATGAACAGCTTGTTTTGGCTTCGCACAATGGTCCTGAGCGTAGTCCGGCGACCGCGGCGACGCAATCGGTAGACCGTCATCGTTTTTTGATCGGTGCTAAGCGCTACCAGGTACCTGTCATGTAGGGTAATCTCGTTGCCCTGCTGCGAAAAATCCTCCTTCCATAGCCAGCGCTGCACATGGTAGCGGTTTTCGTCTTCCATGACGATCGTCTGTTTTTCCCGTCTTCGGTTGCGAAGTACCAGCGCCGAATCCCGCTCCGCAATCGCGTATTTGAAGTTATTTTTCCGCCGATAGGTCAGGCTGTCCGCCGGACCCTCGGTGTGGTACTGCGGCCGACTGCGGCGGCGGCCATTCCGCGTCAAGGTCAGCGAATCATTGGCCAGCGAGTACACTTCCAGGCCGTTGTTCAAGAAAGAGTTGGCCGTGGCCTTGCTAAGCGTGAAGTTGTCTTCGTCGGCAAAGCCCAACAAATGGTCGAGGCGGAGAGCAAAATTTGCGTTCAGATCGTAAAAAAGACCGTTGCCCAGGTTGAAACCCATCGGATCGTAAGCTACGGCCACCGTTTGCCTATTTTGTCCGGTACCCACCTGCGTGGTTTGTCTGATCACATCGACCCGCAAATCAGCGGGCTCCACATCGGGATCGAGCCGAAGCGGCGCAAAGGCCATACGGTCGAGATTCTTGATTTCGTGCACATTCAGCGTCGCGCAGGCATTTAGGGTGAGACCCAGTCCGAGGGCGGCCAGGAGTTTGATTTGGATTTTCATAGCGTAGGGGTTTAGGGGTGGGGGGGGATTTATTTCCGCGTGCAAAGCACCAATCTTCCACCGGCGCCAACCCGTGGGCGTCTGAGAATTCGCTCCGCCCCGAGGGCTCGTTTGGTGCTGGACGAGCGCTACGGATATTGAAACAGATCAATGCACTTGGCTCAATCTTTTTAACGATTCTATTCATAAAGATATTCTCAATCAACTAACCAAAATATAGCATGGAAAACGATCAGAAAAACCGAAATACGGAGGGCTCGGAAGTAGCAAAAAAAGGTTACGGCCCCACTGAAGACGACGGCAAAACCACGAAAGAGGAAAACCGGAGTACCCTGAAAGGCTGGGAGGAACTGGATGACCAAACCGAACGCACCCAAGGCACGACCACCAGTGCCAACGACGACGAATAAAGGTACTTCAAGACGCATCGCCCCGATCGGAAAAAGGCTATTTCCGACCGGGGCGCTTTTTTTGTGAGCTTTTATCTAAAAAATGAACCTTCACCGTTTCAGGCTGATCGACGGCTTGGTACTTGAATACGTCGGTCCGGGCGTAGTGGCCCACTGCATCGAAACAGAGTGGAAGGCGCAAACCTTCTACACCGCGCCCATCAAGGATTTGTCGTGTCCCACCGAGAATGGCGCTGTACGAAGCACCACCAATTGCAGCACCAGCGACGCGAATGATGGTTCCCAATACTACGCCTTGCACTGGAAAGTGCCCGCCACCTGGATGGAAACCGCCTTCGATGATTCAGCCTGGCCCGCCGCCACGCCGTACACCAACGCGGTGATCGGCGTGAATAACAAGCCTTCCTACACAAACTTCACGGATGTATTCGATGACGGATCCAATGACGCCGAATTCATTTGGTCCACCGATGTCGTTCTGGACAATTTGGTATTGGTTAGATATACCGTGAATTAATTATTTGGACACGAAAATTTTTGGCGGACTGGCGATGCTGCCCTCGATTCCATCGGGCAACAAGAGCATTCCCGAAGTTTGGGAGAAAATCCACCTTCTTTTTTCACTGCACCGAAGGATTTCAAGATTCTTCTCGTACCACTAAACACAGCACGTTTAATGATAACTACCTACGATTCTCCAAATGAAAAAATCAGCTTTTAATCCAGCGCTTACGCTCGTCTCGGTCATTGTTTTCTCAGTAGTTCTGATTACGGCCTGCTCCAAAGACGACGACGTTACTGAAATAGACCCGGTGGCAGGTGCTACCACGATCACCGATGTGGTCAAGGCCAGCTACAAAAGTATGGTGACCGTTTCGACGAGCGGCAATACGATTACGCTAAAATCAGAAGGCGTTCCCGACCACGTGACGCCCTACTGGGGCGTTGGGAATGCGCTGTACGAAGCGCAAACCGCTGGTAAAAGTCTGACGCCCGGTAATTTGGCCGCGCAAAACTTTACCATGACGCTCACCACCACGCCCACGGAAGCATCGACCAAGGAGGCCACCTCGCTGGGGCCGATCGGCATGGCGCTGAACGGCGTGGCTATCTACAACGACCGGGAAGGAGGCAACGTGCCCGTGGATGCGGGGGTCCTCAACACCTTCGACCGGGCGGGCGCGCATGGCGGCCCCGGTGCCTTGTATCACTACCACTCCGACGGAGATTTTACCTCCAAGGACGACGCCAAACTCATCGGTTTCCTGCGGGACGGGTTTCCCCTCTACGGGCGGAAGGATATGGACGGAACCTACCCTTCCAACCTGGATGCGAACGGCGGGCACACCACGGCAACCGCCGATTTCGCCGACGGGATTTACCACTACCACAGCTCGACCACGAATTATTTGAACTCGGGTTATTATATTTTAAAATCAGGCAGCTATCATGGGACTAAGGGGACTTTTACTTTTTAACGTAATCGTGGATGCAGTGATTATTGCTTTCCTCGTTGCGTTTGGCCTGCCTAATCTCGGTAAGGAAAGTCTGACTCCGGATTTTGGGACAGTGGATGTTTCACAGATTGCAAAAGATACGGTGTCGTGGGATAATCCCGGGTTGAAATTGGAAAACGGCATTTTCTATCTGACGGGAAAGCCATTCTCTGGCTTTATCCAAAAAAAACACGAGAACGAGTCGGTGAGTAGTGTCGAATCATTCCTCGACGGAATGCAGCACGGCGTTTCAAAATCCTTTTATCCTGATGGTAAGTTGCGGGACAGTCGAACGTATAAGGAGAACGTTAGCTACGGACGGCACTTTGGCTACTGGGAAAACGGAAACCGGAAGTTCGATTTCATTTATTACAACGACAAGCGGGAAGGGTTGCAAAAACAGTGGTACGAAAGCGGAGCGCCGTACGCTTTCCTGAACTATAAGGACGATAAAGAAGACGGAATGCAGCGCGCCTGGCGCATCAACGGCAAGTCGTACATCAACTACGAAGTGAAAGACGGCATCCGGTACGGCTTGCAGAAAGCCGCGCTTTGCTACACGCTTAAAGACGAAAAACTGAAATGAAAAAGCTCCTTTTTATGCTGGGCGTAATGACGTTGGCAGGCTGCAATCAGCAAGCCGAGCGCAAACTACCCTACTACGATTCTGCCGACTTTACCCCGCGCTGGAAGATGGAAGCCGATACTTTTCACCAAATCCGATCCTTTAATTTGACGGACCAAAAAGGAGAATCGTTCACGGAAAAAGCCATCGCCGGAAAGATCAGCGTGGTCGATTTTTTCTTCACCGCCTGTCCGGGTATCTGTCCCAAACTGGCCGTGAGCATGGCGGGTTTGCAAAAAGAGTTTTTGGACGACGATAACATCGTACTTCTCTCGCACAGCGTCATGCCCGACAAAGACACGCCTGCCGTTTTACAAAAATACGCCGCTGAAAAAGGCGTGAACTTCGACAAGTGGAAGCTACTTACGGGCGAGCGGGACGAAATTTATGACTTGGGTAGAAAGTATTATTTCGTGGAAGAAGATGAAGGACTCGAGCGCGATAACGATGTCTTTCTGCACACGGAAAATTTCGTCCTGATCGACAGCGACCGCCGAATCCGGGGTATTTACAATGGATTGGATCCAAGCAGTATGGAATCGCTGGTAGCCGATATCAAGGTACTGGAACTTGAATAAGTCGATTATTCCGCCTTATGGCATTGACGATTCACTGGCACCGCGTACATATCCCGCAAAGCAATGAACGTATTTAGTTTATCAGTCTATGGAATTGGTTTCCTGGCGCTGACGATGTCTTCAAGTGCTCCGGTTAAAGTAGACGGCCTCAATACGGAGCACTCAGAACCCCACACGTGTTTTTACTGGATAAACAACTTGTCGTGCGGTGTATCGGCACCATCGATGACAATGCCCGGTCTGCCGAGCATGTGAAAGTGAAATACGTGGAGAACGCGATTGCCGCCCTCGAAATGGGGACAAAACCAAGTCCTGATTTCACCAAGGCCATTGGCTGTCCGATCAAAGCGAGTGCGAGGTGAGGCGGAATGCGGGAAGAGGAAGTGCTTCCAAGCACAGGTCTCATCCTGACTCTCATTTTTATTTGAAAAAATAAAAACCGAGCGAAGGATTTGCATTTTCCTGTCGTACAAAGAAGCAAGTACCACCAATTCCCAAATAACCAACCAATGAAAAAAATACTCTTGTCCGTATGCGTAGCCGCGCTGCTGGCGTGCAGCGACAGTGACGACATCGTCACGCCGGACGCTACCGGAACCACGTCGTCGGGCCAAACTGATATTACCAGCGTAGTCCAGGCCAATTTCACGAATGGCGTTACCATTTCCACCAGTGGAAGTGGCATCACGCTCAAAAGCAACGGTTTACCCAATCACAAGACGCCTTACTGGGGAATTGGCAATGCTTTGTACGAAGACTTTCCGCCGGGTTACCACGCCAATGTGAACACCAGCATGACTTCCCACAACTACGCCATGACGATTCCGGTGACGCCTGGTGCGGCTTCGACCCACGAAGCGACTACCTTGGGTGCCATAGGCTTGGCCCTCAACGGGGTTCCCATCTACAATGACCGGGAAGGCGGAAATGTGGCACTCGACGCATTGACGATCACGACTTTCGACTACTCGGGCGCGCATCCCGGCCCCGGCCAGGACTACCACTACCACACCACCGGCCGGTACACCAGCTCCGACGACGCCAAACTGATCGGCTTTCTGAGGGACGGCTTTCCAATCTACGGCCGAAAAGACACGACCGGGGTGTACCCGACCCTGGATACGTACGGCGGACATACCGGGCCAACCCAGGATTTCCCCGACGGGATTTATCACTACCACGCCAGCAATGTAAACTACCTGAATACCGGGTATTATGTGCTGAAAGCGGGGTCGTATTACGGTACCAAAGGCACATTTACGCAGTAGATGATCCTCTCATTACTCTACCCGAGTATTTTTATAAAATTCTGATTATAAGTTATTTGAAGTATGATCCACCTGACGAACGAACTTATGCACTCCTGCCAGAATTGAGTAAAACTCTCTTTTGGGTTTTTAAGTCCACTCCGCAAAATGTCAAGTCCCTTCCTAAAAAAACTGTTCGCTTTATAGCCGTGCTTCTTAATCTTTATATTTTGTACTTTTTCATGATGAAGTTCACCAACTTTCACACATATTGCGACCGCTATGCTAACGAAGACCAATAATTTACTCAATTTATCACTGCTTTTCAAATGTGTACTTTCCAAGTCAAACCCTCTTTTTTTGAAACTCTGAAAGAGTACTTCTATTGACCAGCGTTTCCTATAAGTTTCACCTAAGTTTTTGGCTGGAAGATTCCCTATCAAAAACAAAAAATCTCCCTTTACTAGTGTTTTTAGCATAGAATTACCCCAGACACCGTCCACCATGCAATCTTGGAAATACCTTTCGCTTTGTTTGCTCAAAAGCTCACCTATTGAAAAAACGTCTCCATTTTTTAAAGTTATCAAGTGACTCTTCGGAACACGCATACAATAGTCTATATTATTGGATTTTAGGTATTTGATCCATTCAAGTCCAATAAATTCTCGGTCACCGATAATCGTATTTATCCGTTCTTTCCCAATTACGTTCACCAGTTTATCCAACAAGTCACATCGGTCAAGCCAGTTGCTGTTGCCAGATTTATTATCGAGGAGCTTCCAATACAGCGGAATTCCAACCGAGCCACACTTTGCGACTATCATCAAGATATTACACTGATAAACGCCGAAATCCCACTCCGTCCTGTCTATGCATAAATCAAGTTTACTCTTAGGTAAAAACAGCAAAAGTAACAAGCAGACTTTGTCATAATCAAATACAAAATCCTTGAAAAACGACTGTATCTTTCGCTCTACGGATTCGTCTTTTGCCTTAGAAGACATATGCAGGGCGATCTCCTTGAATTGTACTTTTCTGCTATTTATAAGCCCAGTCAGAAAGCCGGAGATGAATTTTTTTCGCGCTAAATTCGCCGCCAAGGGCACGATATCGAAAATTTGTATAACTTGGGCGTTGATGATTTCTGTCATCCTCAAAGGCTGGTTTTGATGCTTGGTCGCTTCAAAGGTCAGCCTTTTTGTTTTTTATGCCAATTTTCTTCGGGTACAGTATCCTCTCATAAACCCATTAATTTAATTTATCAAAATCAAATCAATATAAAACTATGAAAAAGCTAATGATCCCTGCCTTTTGCGCGGTAATTATCGCCTCGGCGGTCAGTTGTTCGTCGACAAAAAAAGCTGCCGCCAACGGCCAAGCCAATGGTGGTCCACCTTCCAGCGAGCAACTGTTTGCCCAGATGGACAGCAATAAAGACAGTAAACTGTCAAAATCGGAAGTGAAAGGTCCGCTGGCGAATGACTTCGCGAAAATCGATGCGGATGGTGACGGATTCATCACCAAAACGGAGCTCGACAAAGCACCAAAACCCAATGGGCAAAGGCCTCAGCAGAGGCAGGGAGGACAATAAGAATCTCCGAACGAATGCAGGTAAATACTGACGACAACTATCTACTCTAAAAAACTAAAATCATGGCTTACAAAAATTCAATGTTCGCACTCGCCCTGGTCTTTCTGCTGCTTGGCTGCAAAGAAGACGACGACGATGTTACGCCGGTTGACGAGACTGGCACGGTAATCAATGTCGATGGCACAAAATTCCTGACCTCCACCGGGTCGGTAACGGTCACCACCGAAAACCGTACGCTTTCAAACGGCACGACGGCCGCCTGTTACAAAATCGTGACGAAAAGCGACCCGGCCGACCACACCAGAGGCCCCTGGTGCCCGACCAATATTTCCGACGACGCTACCAAGGGCGGGATATGGTTGTCTGACGGCAATGTGTACGATGTGGATGGCGCATTCATAAAAAACCTGGCCACATTCTACAATAACCCAACCTGGCAAATGTACAACACGACTACCGGGGCGGTTACCCGAACCCTGACCCAGGCAGATTGTGAGGCGGCTGCCAATCCTAACGTAGGGGCAACTTACAAAAACTACTGCGTGGAGTGCCTGCCCTCCTACGTTTCCTCGATCACGAACACCTACTACATTCCCATCACGCCCGTGAAGCTGAGCACTTCCTATACCTTCGCCACCGGACCGGGAGGCGCAAGGGGCCCCTCGACCCGAGGCATTGCGTTCAATGGAGTAGTGTTCGATGCGCCCGCTCCCGTGAGTGTCATCCTGGCTGCCTACACCTTGGCTCCTTTCGACGACGCGGGTGGACACATAAACCCCAACGCCGGTTACCACTACCATGCCGCAACGGGTGGTACAACCCAAATCGCCCAGACTGACGGCCATGCCCCCATGATCGGCTACGCGATGGACGGTTTCGGGATCTACGAAAGACTAAGCGTAGCAGGTACGGAATACACCGATCTGGACGCCAACCGCGGGCATTATGACGATACGCGGGGGTACCATTACCACGTGGACAAAGCGGGCAATAACAATTTCATCAACGGCTTGGCGGGTGCCTACGCCAACTAAATAATTCCAAACATGAGAACAGTACAGTTAATAATTTTCCTGCTGTGTTTCAAGGCAGTTTCTGCCCACACGCCCGACCTGGCAAGCGTGATGATTTACAACCAGAATGGCAGCTCCATTTTGGTCATGAAAAGCGCGCTTACTGCCTTCGAAGGGGAGGTGGATTATATATTCGGAAAAGATGCCTACAAAACCCCGGAAGAGTTCAACCAGTTGGTAATACAGCATTTTCAAAAGAATTGCGTAATAATCGCCAACGGAGACACTTTGAAGTTTTCCAACGTGCAGGTTCAGCTCGGACATGAAACCAATCTGTTTGCGGAGCTGGATAATCTGCCCGAAACAATCGAGTCGTTTTACGTCAGCAACACTTTCTTCCAGGACACGCACAACAATCAGTGTGAAGTGATCCTGGCGCTTAACGGCTATCCGCAAAAGCAATACGTTCTGAATGACGACAATAATCACGTAGTGAAGCTGGAAATGAATGCCAAAGAATGGGTCGTGGATGAAAACACTGATGCGCTCAACTTTGCTCCCGGCTCACTCGTAGGACTGGCTGCATTGTCGATTGCAGCGATACTTGCTCTTGCGATAATAAGAAGGAAGTACAAACTATCTGTGTGAATTTTCTTATGAAGTATCTCGTCCGTGCGCTTTTCGTATTCGTCCTCTCTGTGTTCATCAGTGCAACCAGTAATAAGGAGGGCGACGTCGCTACCGACCCGACTCGGGTGGTCAGAGACGTCGATCCTGGGCTTTTCCAAACCGCCAACCAGACGTTAAGCACCGTTTCCTGCACACTTTCCGACGGTACCCTCACCAAGTGTCTGAAAGTGGTAACGGCCGGGATACCCACCGACCATCAAATGGGTCCCTGGTGTCCGACCAACGTTGCCGACGGGGCCGACAAGGGCGGAATCTGGCTGGAAAACGGGAAGGTGTACGACGTGGATGGTACTTTTATCAAAAACATGGCTACTCTTTACAAGGATGCCACCTGGAAGATGTACGACGCCAGCGGTAACGTCTACCGCACCAAAACCCGGGAAGACTGCGCTCAAGCCGCCAACCCGAACGTAGGAGCCGAATACAAAAACTACTGCGTCGAGTGTCTGCCTTCTTACGTGAGTAGCCTTACCCAAACCTACCTGATCCCGATTACGCCGGTAAATCTAACTACGCCGATGAACTTCGGTGGGGCGGGTGGCCCTCGTCCCGGTAATGGCCAAGGGCCGCCAGCGGGTGGCCCGCCCCGTGGGGATCGGCCCGCTGGTGGTCCGCCTGCCGGAGGTCGGAGGGGCCCCGCCGAACATGGACAGGCTGGTCCAAGTGCCAGAGGGATTGCCTTCAACGGCGTGAGGTTCGACGCGCCAGCGCCCACCAACGCCATTTTGGGCGCCTACACGCTGGCCCCATTCGACGACGCGGGCGGACACATCAACCTGCACGCGGGCTACCACTACCACGCCGCCACCGGGAGGTCGAAGCAAGTCGCCCAGCCAGACGGCCACGCGGCGATGATCGGTTACGCGATGGATGGCTACGGGATGTATGCACAACTGGACGCCAATGGCAAAGAACCGACCGATCTGGACGACTGCCGGGGACATTACGACACGACGCGCGGCTACCACTACCACGTGGCGGCACCGGGATCCAACAGCTTTATCAATTGTTTGAAAGGCGCTTACGCCAAATAACTCAAGTTAGTTGGTACCACTACCAATGTTGTGCTGCACCGAAGGCTAATTGCGCCTTCGGTGCATCTTTTTATAAAAGATCGCGTGTAAAGATCAAAAAAAGCGGTTTCGCCATCACCAGCGGTGGCGACGGCATTTACGCCGATACAAAATTTTCCATCAACGGCGGCGGTCGCTAATTTCTATTTTTTTTTCACTGCCCCCGAAGGATTTTAGTCAGGAAGTCGTACAAGATTTCAACCAACACCGCCAGGTTTTTAAGTTTTCTGCGGCATTGGAAAAATCAAAAACCACTTCAACTTTCTGACACCTTTTTTTAAAAAATGAAAAAGCAACTCGCAATCTTGTTTGCCGCCGCGCTACTGACGGCGGTCTCCTGCCAAACCCCCGAAATTGATGCTATCGAGCCCATCGAGGCTGGTGCGACCAACCCGGATTGGACGGAAGCCTCGCACAGTAACGACGTGGCACCCGACTACACGACGATTTTCCCGCAGGACAAAGTCAATACGCTGGAAATTACGATGACAGCCCAGGAATGGCAAAGCATCCAGACCGACATGGCCGCCAAATTCGGGGGTAGTTTTGGGGCCAGAGCAAGCGCCGGACCGGGCGGAGGCGGTGGTCCTGGTGGCGGGGGCGGTCCTGGCGGCGGAGGCAGCACCACGTTCAGCACGGAAGACCCGGCCTACGTGGCTTTGCCCGTGAAATTCAACGGCAAAACTTGGACCAAGGTGGGTTTCCGCCTGAAAGGCAATTCCAGCCTCAGCTCGGCCTGGTCGTCGGGTATTTACAAGCTACCCTTCCGACTCAATTTCGACAAGTTCGAGGACGATTACCCTGAGATCAAAAACCAGCGGATGTACGGTTTTCAGGAACTGTCTTTCTCACCGGGATTCAACGATTACTCTGTGATTCGCGAGAAAGCGGCGTCTGATATTTTCAGGATGGCGGGCGTTCCTGCCGCCCAAACGGCCTTTTATCAGGTCTATATTGATTTTGGTTCGGGCAAGCAGTACTGCGGGGTCTATACGATGGTGGAAGTGATCGACGACACGATGGTCGAGAGCCAGTTTGGGGAGGACGATGGAAATATCTACAAGCCCGAGTCCACCTTCCAGACCTACTTGCAGAGCCAGTTTGAAAAGAAAAATAACAAAACCGAAGCCGACTATTCCGACGTGCAGGCCTTTGTGACGGCCCTGAACGCCAGCAACCGTAGCACCGACGCTACTGCCTGGCGGGCGAATTTGGAAAAAACGTTCAACGTGGATCATTTTCTGAAGTACCTCGCGGTCAACAACACCATCGTCAACTGGGATTCCTACGGAGCGATGGCCCACAACTACTACCTCTACCGGGCCACTTCGGGGCAATTGACCTGGATTCCCTGGGATCATAACGAGTCCATGACCACCACGGGCCGCAACGCCGTTTCGCTGGGCATGACGGAAGTCAGTACGGCCTGGCCCCTGATCCGCTACGTAGCCAACGATCCGGTTTACTACGCCCAATACAAGCAGTACGTGAAGGATTTCTCGGAAAACGTCTTCACGACGAGCCGCATGAACGAACTGTTCGACCGCTACACCACGCTGATTAGTCCCTACGTCATCGGCCCGACCGCCACCGAAAGCGGAAAGTATTCTTACCTGTCTGGTTCGGCCAGCTTTACTTCGGCATTGCCCGCCCTGAAAAGTCACGTAGCCACCCGCCAAACGGCCGTATCCTCGTTTTTGAGATAATCCACCTTCAAGAAGTTATCGACCCATGACCCAGCTATTGCAACAACTCAGCCTACCCGACGGATTCGGAGCGCAGTCGCAAGCCGCGTTCGATCTGTTGGCCCTGCTCACCCGGCTCCTGGTCGACCTGCTGGCCGTAGGCGTGCTGGTGCGCCTGATCTACTACCCGATCTACCGCAAATCGGATTTGTTCCTCACCTTCGTGGCGTTCAACCTGATCATATTCCTCACGACCTACCTGCTCAGCCGGGTAGAACTGTCGATGGGAGCCGCTTTCGGACTGTTCGCCGTCTTTTCCATGCTCCGCTACCGCTCCGAGGGGCTGTCGGCTAAGGACATGACCTACCTGTTCGTCGTGATTGCGATGGGCCTGATCTCCGCCATCGGCAACGGCGGCTGGGCGCAAACTGCGCTGATTCATGGTCTGATTCTGGGCGCGTTTTACGTTCTGGAAAGCACTACCGCATCACAGCCGGAAGTGCGGCAAAATATTGCCTACGACCGCCTCGACCTGATCGCCCCCACCCGCCGCGACGAAATGCTCCGCGACCTGCAGGCCCGCACCGGGCTGAATGTCCACCGCGTGAAAATCCGCAACATCGACCTCATAAAAAACTCCGTTCAACTCACCGCTTACTACGATCCCTATGCTCCTACAACCCAATCCTTCGTTTCAGCCCGCGCGGAAGCGCCCAGCGACTATGAACCAACTTTGGCTGTGGTCGGCTCTGCTGCTGCCGCTTAGCGGCCTGGCCCAAACCCCCGGCCTGGGCCTGTGGACGGGCGTCAACACGCAGTACCGCTTCGGTCAGTTCGAGTTGCACGCCAACGCGCAAGCCCGCTTCAGCGACAATGTCACCGTCACCCGCGCCTACCTGGGCGAGTTGGGGCTTTCGTACAACCTCAACAAGCACTGGGAAGTGAGCGCCTATTACCGCTACGCCGGACGCCTGAAGTACGATAAGGAAATCACCGACTGGTACTACCGGCCCTACCACCGTTTCTACGGCGAAGTCTCGTACGACCACAAGCTGAGCAAGAACCTCAAACTCGACTACCGTCTGCGCTACCAGAACCAGTTCAAGGACGACAACGAAACATTCGTAGCCGACGCCAGCTACCTGCGCAACAAACTGGAACTCTCCTACGACACGCCCGCGCGCTTCACCCCCTTCGTGTCCGCCGACTTGTTCTACCAACTTGGCGATAGCTTCGATCAGGTGCGCTACAAGGCGGGTGTCAATTTCAAGATCGACAAGCAGCAGAGCATCGACCTGTCGGCCTTCAAGGACGTGCCCATCGGCGGCGGCAATCCCGACGGCGTGGTGATTGGCGCGACGTATAAGTTGAAGCTAGGCAGCAAGAAAAGAAAGTAGGTGTTGGGTTGTTAGGTGTTGGGGTTTTGCGATAGATCATAAAATTTTCAGCATCAGCAAGTACCCCAGAGTTTTATTTTTTTGCCTAAATTACCAACCTTATCAAGATAGCAAAGCTTGTTTCCTGGTAGGACTCGGAAAAGAACGTAAACAATCGAAATCAAAGTAGCATAACCTAATACCTAATACCTAACAACCCAATCCTAACACCTAATAACCTAAAACCCATGAGCAACATCAAAAAAGAAGACCTCAAGCAGGAAGTATTCGACCTCTATGACGACTACGCCCACGACCGCCTCGACCGCCGGGAATTCGCCCAGAAACTATCGGCCTACGCGGTGGGCGGCATCACGGTGGCCTCGCTGATGAGTTTCCTCATGCCCGACTACCAGGGCAATATCCAGGTAAAGCCCGACGACGCCCGCATCGAATCGGAATACATCACCTACCAGTCGCCCAAAGGCGGCGGAAAAATCAAGGCGCTGCTCTCGAAGCCCGCGGGAATGAGTGAGCCCGTCGGTGGGGTGGTGGTCGTTCACGAAAACCGGGGGCTGAATCCCTACATCGAGGATGTGGGCCGACGCGTGGCCCTGGCTGGATTTATCTCCATTGCTCCCGACGCCCTCACGCCCCTCGGCGGCTACCCCGGCAACGACGACGAAGGCCGCACCATGCAGAGCAAGCGCGACAAAGACGAAATGCTGGAAGATTTCATCGCGGCCTACGACTACTTGAAAAACAGCAAAGACTGCAACGGCAAAGTCGGCGTAGTTGGCTTCTGCTTCGGCGGCGGCATTTCTAACCTCATGGCCGTGCGCCTGCCGGAACTGGCCGCTTCGGTGCCCTTCTACGGCGGACAGCCACCCCTCGAAGAAGTACCCAAAATCCAGGCTCCCCTGCTACTCCACTACGCCGAACTCGACACGCGCGTGAACGCCGGCTGGCCCGCCTACGAGGAAGCTTTGAAGAAGCACAACAGGGAGTACACGGCTCACATGTACGAAGGCGCCAACCACGGCTTCCACAATGACACTACGCCGCGCTACGATAAGGAGGCGGCGGAGCTGGCCTGGCAGCGGACGATTGGATTTTTTAAGGAGGCGTTGGGGTGAGGGGGAGGAGGGTGTTGCTCTCAAAAACGGGATTACTGACAGCGTTGGGATTTGGAAGGCCTGAGAAGGCTCAACCTCATCAGTGAAAAATTTCATATCAATCGTTTGAAAATAATTACTGATTGACTCGGTTCGAGCCTAAAAATCACCGCTTACTAAGTTTGCCTACCGCTTGATCGAAAGAAGCGGGTATTTTTAGGATGCCGGGGCGCATGGCAGTAGTTTGGAACGAACCAAACCACTCAAATGCCATGAGAAAGATATTCAAATCTATTTTCGCCGCAACGGCCTATCTCGGAATTTCGATCATGCTGGGCTGCTCGGATAAGGACAAAGATATTCCGCCGGAGACGTGCAGCGAGTCTCTCAGTAATGTCCTTGATGCGCTCACGGACAAAGTGGTAAAGGAGGACAAAAAAAGCTGTGAAGCTTACAAAGCCGCACTGAGGAAGCATATAAAGAATTGCTCAGGAGAAATATCAAAAGGGTTGATGAGGGATTACGACAGGGACCTGGCCGAAGCCTGCCCTAATTGACAAACCTTTCCAACGCCTCCGGGTTTAGGTTTTACTACCTACAACCCCACACCGCATGCCCACACTTCGCCTTGTTTTGGGTGACCAGCTCAATCACGCCCACCCGTGGTACCAGCAAACCGACGAAGACGTAACCTACCTCCTGATGGAGATGCGCCAGGAAACCGATTACGTAGCGCATCACATTCAGAAAGTCGTCGCGTTCTTCCTCGCTATGCGGGCCTTTGCCGAGCACCTGAGGGAGCGGGGGCACCGGGTTGTTTACTACACCCTCGACGATCCCCGGAACCAGCAAAATCTGACGGATAATGTGGCCAAGCTCATTCAGGAGGAAGAATTCGCTCACTTCGAGTACCAGCTTCCCGACGAATGGCGGCTCGACCGGCAGTTAAAAGCTTTCAGCGCCGATCTGTACGAGATTGGCGTTTCGTCCCAGTACTACGACACGGAACATTTTTTGAGCGAGCGCACCGAACTGGCCGAGCATTTTGCGGGCAAGAAGACCTACGTCATGGAATCATTTTACCGCATGATGCGGCGGAAGCACGGCGTCCTGATGGACGGCGACGAACCCCTGACCGGCCAGTGGAACTACGACGCCAGCAACCGCAAGCCGCTCCCTAAAAAGCACCACTGGCCCGCCCCGATTTTACTGGAAAAGGACGTCAGTGCCGTAGTGGCGATGATCGGGAAGGCCGGGGTAAAAACCATCGGGCGGCTGACGGATCCGACGAAGTTTGGCTGGCCCACGACGCGGCAGGAAGGCTTGGCGGTGCTCGACTATTTTCTTAAAAACCTGCTCGTGCATTTTGGTGATTACCAGGATGCCATGACGCCCGAAGGCTGGGCGCTGTACCACGCCCGGCTTTCCTTCGTAATGAATTCGAAGCTGCTGCATCCTAAGGAGGTGATCGGCGCCGTAGTGGCGCACTGGCGGGCGCATCAGGATACCATCGGGTTTTCGCAAGTAGAAGGTTTCGTGCGGCAGATCATCGGCTGGCGCGAGTACATGCGGGGCGTGTACTGGGCCAAAATGCCGGACTTCGCGACACTGAACAAATTGAACCACGCGCGTCCGTTGCCCGACTGGTACTGGACCGGCGACACGAAAATGCGCTGCCTGAGCCACGCCATCGGCCAGTCGCTGGATCACGCCTACGCCCACCATATTCAGCGCCTGATGATTACGGGGAACTTCGCCTTGTTGGCGGGCGTCGACCCCGACGAGGTGGATGCCTGGTACCTGGGCATCTACATCGACGCCATCGAGTGGGTCGAGATCACCAACACGCGCGGCATGAGTCAGTTTGCCGATGGGGGCATCGTGGGAACCAAGCCCTACGTTTCGTCGGCCAACTACATCGACAAGATGAGCCACTACTGCGGGAACTGCCATTACGATAAAAAGAAACGAACGGGTGAGCGGGCCTGTCCTTTCAACAGCCTCTACTGGCAGTTTTATGACCGCCACCGCGCTACGCTGGAAAAGAATCCGCGGGTGGGGATGGTGTACCCAAGCTTGAAACGCATGAAGGAGGAGGATCGTAAGGCGTTAGTTGCTCAGGCAGAGCAGTATCTTGCCGGAATCGAAGATTTGTAGCGGTTAGGCTGGCACGTTCCTTGGGTATCTACGCCACGTGTAGGGACTTCCGACGGACAACGGCAGGCGGTATTGACGCACCGTTCGCCACGGGAATAATTTTGTTTTTTCCCTTTCTGTGTGCTTTCTTCATCATTCACAAACTATCCGGTCGGTAAAATCACTACATGGACAGCGTTATTCAGTTTTTCGTACCGCTGACAGTCTTTCTCTTCCTGTTGATGGCCGTTTTTCTTCTTTCCGTAAAGAAAGGAAATCAGCGAGCCAATCAGTTCCTGGGTCTGTTCTTTTTGTGTTTGGGATTAGCTGTTTTGGATGTGAGCCTCCAGGTCATGGAGGTGTACTTGCGGTTCCCTCATCTTGCTTATTGGATCACTTCGCTACCGTTCCTCTACGGTCCGCTGCTGTATCTTTATACCAAGTACTACGTATTTGAAGAAGCGGCGTTTGCCAAAAAGGACTGGCTCCATTTTGTGCCGTTCGGGGTCAGCATTCTCATTACCATCTTCACCTACCATATTCACGATATAGCGTATAAAACCACTTTCCTGCGCAAAGCCTCGGAACCGGGTTTGGAATCGATGTTAACTGCGGTATTGCTTTTTTCGCTCATGGTCGCTTATCTGCTGTCCGCTATCCGGCTTCTGAAAAGGCGTGAAAGCTACCTGCGGGACAACTACTCCGAAATTGAGAAGTACTCTTTGAACTGGTTGAAGTACATTTTGTACGGATTTCTGGGGATTCTGTTGTTGAGCCTCGTTACCCAAATCGTCAGTTTTACCGTCGACGACAAATCGTACCTTGTGTACGTGCTTTTTTTACTGCTGGTGGTCATGTTCTGCTTCATAATCGTGAGCGTTTTCAAAGGTTTGCGGGACAACCGGATGCTTATTGGAATCAATGATTTCGAAGAAAGTAAAACGAAATCGGCATCCACCGACGAGCAGCAACACGTTGAAGGCCTGATTGTGCGGGAAGTCGAGGACAAGCAGTTATTTCTCAATCCCGAACTCAAAATAAGCGACCTGGCGGAGGCGGTGGGTCAGCCCGTTCGCCTGGTTTCGGAAGCCATCAACCAGCGTATGGGAGTGACTTTTTTCGACTTCATCAACTCCAAGCGGGTCGATTTCATAAAAAAGCGGATGGTTACGGCGACCGATCCCAAAAAAACGGTCTTGGAGTATATGTACGAAGGCGGCTTCAACTCCAAATCGTCCTTCAATACCGCTTTTAAGAAACACGCCGGGACAACGCCGAGTACCTGGAAAAAGCAGCAAAATCATTGATTCGGGCCTTTGAAGGCCATGTTCGACTTTCTGCGACTTAAAGTCGAACCGATCGATTCTTGAAAATACGTCCGACTTTACGAAGTCGGTCGATCAGAGAGATTATATCCCCCACCTTTGGGACATTGTTAAACCAAACACCCGAAGCAATGAAAAATCTGGTTTCGACTTCCGCAAAAAACAATCTCTTTATTCTGTTTATATCGCTCGTTGCCCTGGTCGGTATGTCGCCCAAATGGTTTATTGGCATAGCCGTCTGGGTACACATTGCGCTGCTCATACGGTACTTGAGAAATAGCGGCTGGAAGGCCTTTATCTGGGCCTGGCTTGGACTCACCGCCGCCGGTTGGATTGCGCAATACGGCGTTTTCCCGATGCCCTTCTCACAGATGGCTCCCTTCATGGCGGTGGCTTCACTCATTGGTCTGTTACCGTTTCTGGTGGACAGATACGCAAACAGTGCGTTCCCGTCCTGGGTTGGGACACTCGTTTTTCCCGTAACGAACACTCTCTTCTGTTATCTGATGGATCAGGGGCCGCAAGGCACGTGGAGTAATTTCGCCTACACGCAATTTCATTTCAGTCCTTTGATGCAACTGGTTTCAGTCACCGGAATCTATGGCATCGTCTTCCTGATTTCGTGGTTTGCCGCTGTCTTCAACTACGCAGTAGAGCGGCATCACAAAAGTGAACCCTACCGGGGTACGGTCGTGGCCTTCGCTACGGTATTGATGTCGGTCATTGCCTATGGCGTTGTGCGTTTGAACGCAACGGGTTCAAAACAAAAAGAAGTGGCCGTGGCCACGCTTTCGATGGACAACATGAAAGTGATGGAACAGATGTACGAGGATGCTTTCGGCAAAAAGCTAACGATACCAAAAGAGGCATCGATGTCCGATCCGATTTTGGCGGAAATTCAAAAAGGGCAGACGGCTTTCATGTCAGACCCGGAAAATCCCCGATTTGCAAAATCTCTTGGCGCTATGGATGAAGTTTTGGACGACTATCTGGCCCAATCCAAAATGGCCGCCGACAGGGGAGCGAAAATAATTGCGTGGTCAGAGGCCGCAATCGTCAACATCAAAAACCGGGAAGCGGCTTACTTCGATAAAGCGGAGAATTTCGCCAGAGAGAACCGCGTTTATCTGTTCTTTCCGACCGCCGTGTTTCATCCTGAGAAAGTGGGGAAAAAAGACAAGTTCATCGAGAACAAAGTACTCACTTTCAGCCCGGACGGGAGTTTGTTGAATACTTACTTCAAGAATATTCCGGTTTTTGGAGTAGAGCCCTCCTTCGCCGGAGATGGCAAAATACCAACGATCACCAGTCCCTACGGAAATCTGTCTCCCGCCATTTGCTACGACCTGGACTTTCCAAGTTTGATCGCACAGGCCAGCGGAAACGGAGCGGACGCGCTGGTCGTCCCCACGGGCGATTGGCAGGGCATCGACCCGTACCATACCTATATGGGAGCAACCCGATGCATCGAAAACGGGGTCTCTATGATCAAACCAGTTGCCAACGGTCTGAGCGCGCTTATCGATGACAAAGGCCGGATCATTGCTTCACACGCTTTTTTTAAAAAAAGTGATGTTCATGGCATTGAAGAAATATTCAACATAACTTCATCGCCTACGCTTTTCGCAAAGGTCGCCCCAGCGTTTGTCACGGGAATAATCGCTTTGTTTATTTGTGGACTAGCCTACTTGCTCTTGAAATTTGCGCTTAGGTTTTTACACCACCCGAAGAAAGATTCTACGCTATCGACACCGGAGTATGCCGTGCACGAATGAGCCACCCGAAATAAATTTGAGGCATATAAATATTTTTACAACTTTTCACTGCTTTCTCTTTCACCTAATGATCAAAATAATGAAAAAAATAGTCTGTTTTCTCCTCCTGGTTTCAAGTACCGCATTTGCTCAGAAAGATAAGCTCGAAGGAGTTTGGTCGGTCAAATCTGTAAAATGGATTTATGCCGATACAACCTACCATTTGAAGAACCCGCAGCCGGGTTTCCTGCAATTTTCAAAAAACCGCTATTCCTTCATCTGGACGCCGAGTGAGAAACCCCGAACTCCGTTCAAAATTTTGGCAAAACCAACCGCAGCGGAAAAGCAGGCTGGTTTTAGCAGCGTAGTCTTCAATGCCGGAACATACCGCATTGAAGGTGATCAGGTCAATATCGTTGCGGAAATCGCGAAAGTACCGGGCTTCGAGAGCGGTAAGCAGGTTTTCGATTATGCCTTTAAAGATGGAAAACTGTACTACACCATGGTAGATGAAACCTACCCTTCGGGCGAAAAACCAGCATGGTACGGTAAGTTGAAAACGGAATTTATTCTCGAAAAAATTGACTAACCGCGTCCCCTGCCCTATGCTTGTGCAGGCCGCTAGTCTCAAAAAAACTATCAAGATGAAATACATTATTGCAATATCAATGATCCTCGCGCTTAGTTTCAATGTTCATGGTCAAGATGGCCAGTGGCAGAGACAATATGATTTTGGGGTTTACAACAACCACGATTTGCGAAACTCCTCCGTAAATGCCATCGGAGCTTTCAGGCTCATAAACGACGGATTTGACACCTTGGTCACTTCTAAAATGAAACCTAAAGCCGGAGCAATAACGAAGAGTGTTTTTACTTTCGCAACCACCTACCTCTCAATGCTTTGGTCGCACGAAATGGGTCATTATATTCGAGCCAAACAAATCGGAGGAAATTTTAATATTCACAATTTTGGATTACCCGTTCCTTACACCACAGCAGATTTGCCTTCCGATGTTTCGTTAACAAACGAGGCAATCTTCGTGACAGCAGGCTTTGAAGTCAACTACCTGAACGTAAGAAGAATACAGGCCGAGTTTGTTAAGCAAAATGGACTGTGGAACGAAGATTTGGGATTTGCTTTTGCCAATCGGTTGATGTATCCTATATACACTACCCTGATCACGCCAGTTGACCCGGAAGAGCCAAACGTCTGGATAGAAACGGCGGGCGATCCGGTTCATTACATTTTGCCGGTTTTTAAAGAATACTCCAACAATAATGTATTTCTACCAGATAGTACGGTCAATCCTGACCTCACTAAGTTTTACAATCAAGCCACCATTTTTGCGCAATTTTTCAACTTTTTAGACCCTCAGTTTTATCGTGAAATTGGGGCGGCATTCGGCAATTCTTCCAAAACAAGAAGACCTATTTTTCTGATTGGCGATCATTCAAACGGTTGGACCTACGGGACCCTATTCAACGCCTCCCCATTGGGTTATGAATTGTATATGCAAAACTACATTCATTTGAAAAACAGGCAGTATGGTCTGTACTTTAAATATGGTAGGCCTTTCAAAAATCTGGGTGTAGGCTTAACCATCAACGATGTATTCAAATATAAGAATCTTAAAGCGGATATGTTAGTTGAAGGTTGGAGTCAGGACCTATTTGGCAGCGGAGGTTCAGTTGAACTTTTAGGAACTTGGAATGTAAACAACTCCCTTGGACTCAATTTCAACTTAGGTTATAAAACTGATGGGTATGTTTTGGGGAAACAGTTAGATGATGGACTCAATGTTGGGTTTGGAATGAGCTTTCGGGCACAAAAAAAGAGTAGATACTACCGCCGACAATAGGTGTGCGAGCGGACAAAGCACAGATAGTGGACCATCGGCAGAAGGGCGTTCGCTATGGCCTGACATTTGGCTGGAACCCACGTACAACGCGCTCATCCATTAAATATCAAAAAGCGTCATTGCGACGAATACGCTCTGACGAAGTCGATGACTGCGTTGGCAAACTCCATAGGCTGCTCGTAGTTAGGCGAATGCGCCGAACTGTCGAATACGTGCAGGTACTTGTCTTTCGCGGACGTACCTAGTTTTCGGTGCGTATCGTAAGCGATCGGCAGCGGATATACGCCGTCGTGTCGGCCCCAGCAGAGCAGCGTCGGAATATTGATCTCCCCGAGTCGATTTTGCAAATCCAGCCCCTTGTCCAGAAAAGAAAAGTGGTACGGTACGAAGAAATAGGCCGTAGAGATGGGCGAAAAGAAGAGCAGATCCGTGAAGGGAACCGCCAGCGAGTCGCTCTCGGGGTTGTAGTCGTAGCCGTTGGCGGCACCCACGAAGGAGTAGTGGGCGTTGTCGTTGATGCCCACGGTGGGGTGGTCTTGGTACCAGTCGAGGGCGGTCTGCCAGAAATCGACCTTATCTTTCGCCTCCACCTTTTTTCGCGCGTGCTGCACTACGGAGTCTCGCGAAATGGCGTTGGCAGTCGTCCAGCTATGCCCGCCGTCGATTTCGATCCAGCCTTTCACCTTCGACTGATGCCGGAGCAGGTAGTTGGTACCCAAAGCACCGCCCCAAGAGTGACCCATTAGAAAAAGCTGCGGCTGACCGTACTTCTGGTTGATCAGGGACACGAGTTTATCCAGGTCGGTGGTGAATTGCTCCAGGGTAGCGTCTTCCATCGACGGGTTGCCCTGGCTCATGCCGCACATGCGTTGATCCCAGTACACGATGGCGTACTCTTCCTCTATTTTTTTGTGCGACGGAAAGATGGTGTAGTACTGCGAAGAGCCACCTTCCGGTCCGCCGTGCAGAAACAGGATGAATACTTTCGAGGCCTTATTGCCCTTCACCCAGACCGGCATGACGGCTCCCGCGCTTTTCAGGTAGAAAAAATCGCCGTCCACCTGGAATTCTTCCTCAGTGCAACCCGTCAGGGCTGCGAACACCAGTGCGGCGCTCAAAGTCAATAATTTTTTCATTTGTTTTATTTAAAATATTACCCCTGTATTCAAGGCAAAGTGAGTGAGATAATAGCCATTGAAAGGGGCCTTCCAGAACAGCTCGGGCCGGAAATATATGCTGGGCCGCTTTTCGTTTTCTCTGGAAAAATCGTAGCCCGTTCCCAGAGATAGCGAGGGCATGACCATCGGCCGTCCCGAGTTGGGTGTTCCGACTACGGAACCGTTGGGGAGTACCTCGTACTGCGCCCCGCCGTGGGTGAACTGGTGCAGGTACCCCAGCCCCATGAATTGATCCAGGAACAGGCCACTGTCAAACGTGACTCGCTGCCCCCACTGCCCGCGGACAAACAGGGAAGTGTTGTTTCTTTTGTGTACGTACCCGCCCACATTAGCGGCCAGGATCATTTGGTACTTGCCCGATCGGAGTGGACTGTATTCAATTCCCGCGTTCAAACCCAGGTGGGTCAGGGTTTCTCCGAAAAATCCAAAGGTGAAGCGAACATCGTTGGCCAGACCTCCCTGTCCCGAAGCACGGACAGATACGAGGAGTGTTGCTACTAATAGTATTTTTTTTACGGTATGCATAAAAAGAGTATGGTTTACAATGCGGCGTTTTGCAGCCTTCTGCCTATATGTAAACTTCGCTCCCATTAACCCCTACGTCTGGTCAATATTTATGTAAATCCGGTAGGTAGAACCTGGTTTAGCGGATTGTTTTGCAGGCTCGCATTCCTGATCGCAACCCCGTGAAATCTTCTTTCATAAGCATAAGTTGCTTAGTTTACTGCCGTAGAATCACCGAATCTGCACCCACCTCATTGTTTCCCGCTACCAGCGTTCGCCTTGGCGTTTCCTCAATATCCCTACTGCTAAGTCTGATTACTTTATGCACCACCTCTTTCCCGTCGGATATTTCGAGGGTGTATCGGCCGTCATTCATTTGAGAAAAGTCGAAAGTGCGGCCGTACTTCCGCGTTCGCTTGTTGACTGATTCCTCATGTAGCGCGTACCCTCGCTGATTCAACAGTCGGATCGACACGGTTTTACCGAACTTCTTCTCCATTAGGAGTTGCATGGTCAGCGACTGCCGAATCCGGTACATCCCGACTTCAAAACCAGGGCCGGGGTTTTTCTCGGGCCGGATGGTACCGGGCTTTGATTTGCGAAATAAGCTGCGCAAGGCCTCGGCAGGTAATTCTTTTACGTTGCGAAACTTATTTCGGCTTGTCTTCTGAGCTTCGGCTTGCGGGCCGATGCACGAAGCGACGAGAAAAAGAACTCCGGGGATCAGGATGTTTCTCACGGGGCAGGATAGGGGGTTAGGAATAGTCAGCCAAGGCGGCGCAACAGTCGAAATGCCCGATGACCCTCTTCCATCGTCAGACGGAAGAGGGCAGTCGGGTGTGGCACTAAATATTCGGGGGAGGCTTTCGATTAAAAATCGAGCACCCGCAGTCTGGCTAGTTGAGGGCCACCAGCGTACGGGCGGGCGTTTCGACCAGATCGGTCGTCGTCAGGTTGATGGAGCGCTTCACCACCTCGTCGCGGTTGGTGATTTCGAGCGTATAGCGGCCATCCTTGATCTGAGAAAAGTCGAAGCTGCGGCCGTACTTCCGCTGCCGCTTCCCGAGCGTTTCTTCGTGCAGTACCTGACCGCGCTGGTTGATTAGTCGGACCGTCACCCGCTGGCCTGCCTTCTTTTCCAACAACAGACGCATTTTTAGGGAATCCTTGACCCGGTACATTCCGACCTCGAAGGTGTGGGGCTTTCGCTGTTGGCAGTCGGGACCGCCGGTCGAGGCGAGGGTGGGGAACATCATCAGGCTGCACAGGGCAACGGCAAGCATTTTCTTTACGTTCTTCATGGCTATTGAAGTTTTGGATTGAACTAAATGATTTGACCCAAAGAGGGAAGGCACAAGGGCTGCGTTGCATCAAAAAGCCTGAACGGAAGATGTAGGGGATAAGTGGCAAGCGAGATGTGGTACGGACGGCCTTGTGGTACGGGCTTCCAGCCCGTCCTTAGTGACCAGTGTTTCTGCGTTTGTTGTGAAAACGAGCTGGAAGCCGATGCGTCGGACCGCCCGTACCACATCTACTGCGACCATTCGGTGGGTTGGCGATCCCAGCGGTGGTTTTTTAGTTTTTGTATTAAATATTTGGACAGGGTTTTGCCATCGCTGGACGCGATATTGGCCTCGACGTGCGGCAATTTCCTCATGCCGGGAATAGTGGTGGCGACATCGTCATTGGCCAGAATGAAGCGCAAGGCCATTTCAGGCATCGTCATTCCGTCGGGAACGAGCGGTTTCAGCGCGTCGGCGTGTTCGACGCTGCTGTTGAGGTTCTCGGGGACGAAGTAGGTCGAGCGCCAGTCGTCGGCGGGGAAGGTCGTTTCCTTGGTGAAAGTCCCCGTCAGGGTGCCCTCATCGAAAGGCACACGGGCGATGATACCGACATCGTGCTTTTTGCAAAGCGGAAAAAGGTGGTCTTCGGGGTTCTGGTCGAAGATGTTGTAAATCACCTGCACCGCGTCGATGAGTCCGGTTTTGATCGTTTCCAGCGAATTCTCCGGCTCCCAGCGGTTGACGCTGATGCCCCAGGCTTGGACTTTTCCCTGCTGTGTAAGTTTCTGAATGGCTTCTTTCCACTCGTCGCGCCCGGCCCAGTGATCTTCCCACACGTGGAACTGCATCAGGTCGATCGTTTCGACGCCCAGGTTTTTCAGGCTCTTTTCGGTGTACTCCACGATGTAGTCGGCGGGAAAGACCTCATCCAGCGAGAACTCGGGCCGCGAGGGCCACGTCCGGTTTTTGGGCGGTATTTTGGTGGCGGCATAAAGCTTTTTATCAGGATTGCGCTTCATCAGTTCGCCGAGAATTTGTTCGCTTTTGCCTTCGGCGTAGCCCCAGGCGGTGTCGAAAAAGTTGCCGCCCAACTCCACGGCCAGGTCGAGCGAGGCGTTGACTTCTTCGATGTCGGAACCCGTCCAGCCCGCCAGGCCCCACATGCCGTAACCTATCTCACTTACCTGCCAGTCGGTGCGGCCAAATCTTCGGTATTGCATGTTTGTCTTGTCGTTTTTGGTGAAAGTTCTTTCGTCAAAGTACCGCAAAAATTCTTATTTTTGGTAAAAACGGAAAACTATGGGTGCAAGCACGACCACCGCATTTTCCAGGGACGAATACTTTGACATCCTTGAAAAGTCAGAAATCAAGCTCGAATACCACGCGGGCGAGATTTACACCATGTGGCGCGAACCGCTGGAATACCGCGATGGCGTGCTGGTGACGGCGGAAAGTGGCTTGCCGCTCTTTTCACCGACTAAGGAAATTTTAGCGATGTCAGGAGCTGAACCCGATCACAATCTGATTGTCATGAACCTGGCAGGGGAATTTTTTCATTGTCTCAAAAAACAAGGTTGCGCTATTTACAGCAGCGATCAGAGAGTGAACTTGAAAGCGTGTGAGAGATACGTTTTCCCCGATTTGGTTATAGTCTGTGAAAAACGCATAATAGAAAAGACGGAGAATGGCCTTGAAGCTCTGGCAAATCCGAAAATAGTTGTCGAAGTCCTCTCCGAAAGTACTGAGTCCTATGATCGGGGGGAGAAATACGAATGCTACCAAACATTGGAAAGCTTAGAGGAATATGTGCTGGTATCGGTCAAGAAAAGAAAGATCGAGGTATTCGCGCGCAATACTCCTTTTGAATGGGTACAGCGAATCTACAACGACGAAAACCCACGCGTCAGAATCGGGGACTGCGAGATCGAACTAGCGGAAATCTACCGCATGGTCACATTCGACACCGCCCACTGAGGCACACTTTTTGTGGGCTAATTCTCATAGGAGGCCACATACACACATTTTACGGGATAAGATCGAGGGGAGAAAATTTATGATTTGGAAAAACACACTAAACAGTCTTTTTGCCCTTACGGTCATTATGGCTTTGATGGGATGGAACGTCAAAGAAGAAACCGAACCGACGCCTTCGGAGCAGTTGATCGGTTTCTCTGAGCAATTCGAGCAGTTGCAGGTAAATATCCGCGAACGCAATATCAGCCCCGACTCGGCATCGCGGGCGTTCCAATCCGTGATGAAGGATATTCGGCGAACGATGAAGGGGATCGAATCCTGCCAGCAAGACAATAAGGCAAGATACGTTTTCCCGGTACGCGGCTACCTGCCCAAGCACTCTATCGGCGGACGCGGACGTGGCTACCGCGTGCGAAATTTCGATCTTTTCGACATGGATGTACGGGGAAGTCATCCCGCTCACGACCTATTTATTAAAGACGGCGACCAAGATAACCTCGACGACCGGATGGGGCGTCCAGTGGATCTGCTGTCGTTCAGCGGTGGCGTGGTGATAGCCACCGATACCACCTGGCAACCCGGCAGCGAACTGCGCGGCGGCAGATATATTTGGGTCTATGACCCCTGCTTGAACGGGCTTTTTTACTACGCCCACAACAGCCAGGTAAGCGTAGTGCCGGGGCAACTCGTGAAAGCGGGACAGAAGCTAGGCGAGATTGGCCGCACGGGCCTCAACGCCTACAAGGAACGCTCCCCGACGCACGTCCACATGATGTTCCTGCGGCTGGACAGTGCTTACCTTCCCCAACCGGAAAACACCCTGACGTGGCTGAGGGAAGCAGAGGTAATAGAATGGTCGGCCGCGCCAGTCCAGCCCGTAAAGACTAAATTACTTCCACTATCACCTTTAACAAAAACTCATCCATCTCAATCTCCGTGGCCGATCCGTTTAGATCGGATACCAGTTCAAGCCCCACCGCCTGCACTTCCTGACAAATATAATCGCGCTGGGACGAGACGGCTTCGCTAAGCGCGGCGTCGTCATCTTGCAGCGTGATTTGAATCTTGTCCGTCACCTCGAAACCACTGTCCTTCCTCAGGTTCTGGATGCGGTTGACGAAGTCACGGGCGATGCCTTCTTTCCGTAAGCCTTCGGTCACCGTGACGTCCAGCGCGACGGTCAGCCCGTCTTCGCTGGCTACCAACCAGCCGGGTACGTCCTCGGCAGTGATTTCAACTTCTTGTTTTGTAATGAAAACGGGCGGCTCAGTACCTGCTAATTGAAATTCATTATCGCGTTCAAGTACCTTAATGTCTTGCTCGTTCATTTTCGAGATAGCCGCCGCCACTTCTTTCATGCGCGGGCCAAATTTCGGGCCGAGGGCTTTAAAGTTAGGCTTAATTTTCTTCTTTAATATTCCACTATCATCATTTACAAACTCGACGATTTTGATATTTACCTCCGACAAAATAATCGGCACCACGCTCTCGATTTGGCGTCGCGTTTTGTCGCTCAGTACGGGAATCAAGATTTTGGACAACGGCTGCCGTACCTTGATTTTGTGGCCCTTGCGTAGCGAGTGCACCAGCGAACTGATGTCCTGCGCCAGTTGCATGGATTCTTCCAGGTCGAGGTCGATCCAATCGTATTCTGCCTGGTGCCAGTCGGTGAGGTGGACGGATTGCTTCGCGCTGGTGCCATGAAGGTTGCGGTAGAGCCAATCGGCGTAGAAAGGCGCGATGGGCGACATGAGTTGCGAAACCACATCCAGGCAATGCTGTAAGGTTTCGTAAGCCGCCTGCTTGTCGGGCGTGAGCTGTGAATTGCTGCTGCCCGTCCAGAAACGCCGCCGCGACAGTCGCACGTACCAGTTGGAGAGTTGATCGGTCACAAAATCCTGCACCAGCCGTCCAGCCTTAGTCGGGTTGTAGTTCTCGAATTGCTCGCCGACTTCTTTGATTAGCGTGTTTAGTTTGGACAAAATCCAGCGATCCAGTTCGGGTAGTTTGCCGTGCTGGATTTTCTGATTAGGGTCGAGGCTGAACCCGTCGAGGTTGGCGTAGAGCGCGAAGAAATTGTAGGTATTGGACAGCGTTCCGAAGAACTTGCGCTGCACTTCGCCGATGCCGTCGAGGTTGAATTTCAGGTTGTCCCAGGGTTCGGCGTTGGTAATCATGTACCAGCGCGTGGCGTCGGCCCCATAGTCGGCCAGGGTCTGGAACGGATCGGCGGCGTTGCCCAGGCGTTTGGACATCTTATTGCCGTTTTTATCCAAAACCAAACCCGTCGAGACCACATTCTTGAAGGCCACTGAATCGAACAGCATCCCGGCGATGGCGTGCAGCGTGAAGAACCAGCCGCGCGTTTGATCCACGCCCTCGCTGATGAAGTCGGCGGGGTAGTTTTCGTTGAACGTCTCGTGGTTCTCGAACGGATAATGCCACTGCGCGTAGGGCATGGCACCCGAATCGAACCAAACGTCGATCAGGTCGGTTTCGCGCTGCATGATTTGGCCCGAATCAGAAACCAGAAAGACCTCATCCACGAATGGGCGGTGCAAATCCAGTTTATTTTCAAGATTCGCTTGCAGGAAAGCGTCGTTTTTTTGCAAAAAATCCTCGTAGCCCGCTTTCCCTTCCAGCGTCCAGGCCCGCATTTTTTCATTGGCCGCTTCGCACATCCCGATCAGTTCCTCAATCGAACCGATGCAAACTTCCTCACTACCAATCTCGTTGCGCCAAATCGGCAGCGGCGTCCCCCAGTAGCGGCTGCGGCTGAGGTTCCAATCCACCAGGTTTTCCAGCCAGTTGCCGAAGCGGCCGGTTCCGGTACTTTCGGGTTGCCAGTTGATGGTCTTGTTCAGCGCCACCAGCTTTTCTTTCACCGCCGTGGTTTTGATAAACCAGCTATCGAGCGGGTAGTACAGCACGGGCTTGTCGGTGCGCCAGCAGTGCGGGTAGGGGTGTTCGTATTTCTCGACTTTGAAAGCTTTGCCTTCTTCCTTTAACTTAATGGCAATCAGTACGTCGGTAGGCTTGAAGTCAGGATCTTCCTGCTCCTCGGCGGAGTAGTACTCCGGCTTCACGTAGCGACCGCCAAACTCGCCGATTTCTTGCACAAAACGTCCCTGGCGATCTACGATGGGAACATCTTTGCCATTCTCATCCTGCACCATGATGGGCGGAATACCGTTGGCCTGCGCCACCCGGAAGTCGTCCGCGCCGAAAGTAGGGGAAGTGTGGACGACGCCCGTGCCGTCTTCGGTTGTTACAAAATCACCAAGGATCACCCGAAAGGCGGGCGTTTTGGGTTGGACGTAAGGCAGCAGTTGCTCGTACTCGATGCCTTCCAGGTCTTTGCCTTTGAACTCGGCAAGCACTTTCCAGGGTAATAGTTTCTTGTCACTGTCGGCATAGCCGTCAAAATCTCCGTCCCGGCCTTTCTCCGAAAAATATTGCCCCACCAAACTCTTGGCCAAAACTACCGCATTTGAATCGAAGGTGTAGGGATTGAAAGTCTTGACCAACACATAGTCGATATTCGCCCCGACGGTCAGGGCCGAGTTGGCGGGCAGCGTCCAGGGCGTCGTCGTCCAGGCCAGAATGCGAATGTCTTCCCGGGCGAAATTCTTGAAAACTGAATGCGTCTCGGCAGCTTTGACCTTAAAGGCGGCAACTACCGTCGTGTCTTTCAGGTCTTTGTAAGTACCCGGCATATTCAGCTCGTGCGACGACAGACCCGTTCCCGCCGCCGGGCTGTATGGCTGAATGGTGTAGCCTTTGTACAGCAGGCCCTTGTCGTAGAGTTTTTTGAGCAGATTCCACAGACTCTCGATGTAATTGTTCTCGTAGGTGACGTACGGATCATCCAAGTCCACCCAATAGCCCATTTTCTCGGTCAGGTCGTTCCACTGGCTGGTGAAGCGCATGACCGTTTCGCGGCATTTGGCGTTGTATTCCTCGATGCTGATCTTGGTGCCAATGTCCTCCTTGGTGATACCCAGCTCCTTCTCGACCTGCAACTCGATGGGCAGTCCGTGCGTGTCCCAGCCGCCCTTGCGCTTCACCTGAAAGCCCTTAAGGGTTTTGTAGCGGCAAAAAATATCCTTGATCGCCCGTGCCATCACGTGGTGAATACCCGGCGCACCGTTGGCCGAAGGCGGCCCTTCGTAAAAGGTAAAGGATGGTTGTCCCTCGCGGACAGCGACCGACGCCTCGAAAATTTTATTTTCCTTCCAGAAGTCCAGGACTTCGTCGGCGATTTGGGGGTAGCTGAGGTTCTTGTATTCTTGGTAGTTCATGTAATCGTTCAAAGTTCATCGTTCAGCGTTCATAGTCAGTGGAATATATCCAAGAGCTATAACTCAAAAATTCTAAATTCAAAACGAAAAACTTTGAACCAAGAACTATGAACTCTGAACTGTTTACAGTGGCAAATTTAGCGATTTTAAGGCGTCATTCTAAATAAGGTGGATTATCGAAATAGCCCCAACCCATCAGGCGGTCGACTAGCATGGCTACCCGGACGGGGAAAGGTTCGACCCAGATGATCTTGTCGTAGCCCATGGTGTACAGGAGCGGATGGATGACGCAGACGAGTGCGACGAAGAACAGTAGCAGCCGCTGCTCGCGAAGGGGAACCGATTTTGCCAATACTAAACCCGAAGTAAAGAAAATAGGGAAGCCGTAAGACATGGCGCGGTCGATGTCGTGGACAAATACTGCGGACACAATCAACACGAGTATTCCGATGATCAGACCCAACAGCAAAAAACGGTGTCCTTGGTACCAGAGCAACAGAAAGGCCGCGCCGATAAGCAACCACATACCCTCGAAGGAAGTCCAGAGGCTACTGCCTAGCCCAAAGCGGTGAGCATCGGCCAACAACACGGGCGTTCCGACGGTGGAGTAGGTATGGTTGGGGAAGTAAGTGAGCCGTACGTAGGTGCGTCCCGCCAAATATCCTACCCAACAGAGTACGATTAACCAAGCCGGGCTTTTTAAGGTAGCGGTGATGAATTTACCGAATCCATCGCGCTTCTCTGTCAGCTTGAGGTATTCTCGGGTAATCCACCACAGACACACAAAGCCCGCCGACATCAGGGATCGCTCATCCACGAGGAACGAAGCCAATAAGCTAAGCGAAAAGACTATGGGTTGCCGGGTGAGCAGGCACACGATCACAAAAAAGCAGGCGAAGCCATCACCGTAGCCGATCACATCCACAAATCCGAACGACCCTACCAGCAAGTTGGCGATGGCCAGCGTGAAGAGGGCAGCTTGAATTTTATCCTTCGAAAAATTAAAAAATATTTTAGCCGAAAAGAAGATAAAAAACACGCCTAATACCGCCTGAATAAAGAGCATCAGCACGATATTGTGGCCCGTAAGCCAGGACAGCGCGGGCAAAAACCAGCGGAAAATCATGTTCTCACGGCGGATATAGACGTCGACCTTATCAGGATGCAGCAAGTCGTGCGCCTGAATGTCGACAAACGCCCAGGCGTCGATGACGTTCGCCCCGTTGAGATGACCGTAGAGCAGCGAGTAGGCCGGAAACGCTAAGAACAACGAAAGCGCCACACTGGCGAAAGTTAGCTTCCATAGCCAATTTGGAGAAGATAGGTGGCGCTCGAGCCAGAAAAAGAAGGTGTGGTAAAGGATACTTAATGACATTTATCGTGTGGAGTGGATGGATACCGTGATACCGTAGGGCGCAAATTAAAGCAAATTTGCACGGTAGGAGGGAAGAGTATTTCCTTTCTGGCAGTAATTTCACTTGCTTTGTTTTTTTCAAATCAAGTCCGCCAGCGTGTCCCAACCTTCCTCTATTCCGCCGAAGACCTTTTGGTCGCTCACCCAACGGATAGGTCTCGACGGCTTCATTCTGGCGCTGATCGGGGTGGTTTTTCTGGCGTGGCTGTGGCCTTATCCCGGAACCTCGGCCGCGCCCGTGCCGCTGGGAAAAGTGGCGGGCTACGGCGTGTCGGTCATCTTTTTCTTTTACGGGTTAAAGCTCAATCTGGGCCAGTTGCGCATCGGCCTCGGCAATCCACGCCTGCATCTGCTCATTCACGCCAGTACATTTCTGCTATTCCCCGTATTGATTTTGGGCGTGAAGCCTTTTTTTCAAGGCCCCGATCTACAAACCCTCTGGCTGGGTATTTTTTTTCTGGCAGCGCTGCCGGGTACCGTATCGTCGGCCGTTGTGATGGTGTCGCTGGCCGGGGGCAACATTCCCGCCGCTATTTTCAACGCCAGCCTTTCCAGTTTAATGGGCGTATTCATCACGCCGCTATGGATGGGGGTGCTGTTGAATACCGCCTCGGCGAACTTCGATATGCAGGAAGTAATTTTGAAATTGGTCGTCCAGGTCTTGCTGCCCGTCGTGGCGGGAATGCTGATGCACCGTTTTTGGGGTAAATTTGCGGAGAAGTACCGCAAGGAATTGGGTAACTTCGACAAGAGCGTAATTTTGCTGATCGTATATTCCAGTTTTTGCGAATCTTTCGATAGCGGCGTATTTTCGTTGCTGGGTTGGCGGGAGTTACTGCTGCTCTGGCTGGGAATGGTCGCACTGTTTTTTCTGGTGTACGGCATCATTTCCTTTCTTTCTAAAATCTTGAAGTTTAACCGGGAGGACCGCATCACTGCCCTATTTTGTGGTTCCAAGAAATCGCTTGTGCAGGGCGCGGTGATGTCCAAAGTGCTTTTCGCGGGGCTTCCCAGTGCGGGAGTTTTGCTGTTGCCCATTTTGTTGTACCACGCTTCGCAGCTTTTAATCGTTAGCTCCATCGCCCAGCGAATGCGGCGGGGATGGGGTGCCAGAGATATTAAGGAAATATGAAAGTATCCGAATCATTGAAAATTATTTTCATGGGAACACCCGAATTCGCGGTTCCCAGTTTGCAGGCACTAGTCGAGAATGGCTGCGAGGTGGTGGCCGTCATTACGGCACCCGACCGTCCGGCGGGGCGCGGCCAGAAACTGAACGAGTCGCCCGTGAAGCAGTACGCCGAAGCCAACGACATTCCGGTGCTTCAACCGGAGAAATTGCGGAATCCCGAATTTCTGAAAAACCTGCGGTCATTCGAGGCTGACTTGCAGGTGGTAGTGGCGTTCAGGATGTTACCCGAAGTGGTGTGGGCCATGCCCCGCCGGGGTACTTTCAACCTCCACGCCTCGCTGCTACCCGACTACCGGGGCGCGGCTCCCATCAACTGGGCAATCATGAACGGCGAAACCGAAACGGGCGTCACGACTTTTTTTATCGAAAAAGAGATCGACACCGGAAAGATTATTTTTCAGGAAAAAGAACCCATCACGCCCGACGATACGGCAGGTTCGCTCTACGGGAGGTTGATGGCAAAAGGCGCAAGCCTGGTACTGAAGACGGTGCACGCCATCGCAGCGGGTGACTATCCGCAGATTCCACAGCCACCGGTGCGAGAAGGCAAAGAAGCGCCCAAATTGTTCCGGGAAACTTGCGAGATCGACTGGAAACGTCCCGCCGCCGAGGTCGCCGACTTCGTGCGCGGTTTGTCGCCTTATCCGGCGGCGTGGACGATACTGAAAGACCTGAGTTGTAAACTTTTTTCCGTTTCAGTGGTTGAGGAATCGCTATCGTATGATGCGACCGAAGTGGGTACATATCGAACCGATGAGAAAACTTTCCTTCACTTTCGAGCCGCCGATGCCTGGATCGCCGTGCACGAATTGCAGTTGGAAGGAAAGCGGCGCATGAAAACGGACGAACTCTTACGCGGCTTCAAGTTTTGATATGAAAGTTTCCCTCATCGTAGCCGCCGCCGAAAACGGGGTCATCGGCAAAGACAACCAACTTCTCTGGCGACTGCCGGACGACTTGAAGCGATTTAAACAACTGACGCTTGGGCATCCGATCATTATGGGGCGCAAGACGTACGAGTCGATCGGTAAGCCGTTACCGGGCCGTGCCTCGATCGTCATAACCCGCGCTTCCGATTACAGGGCTGAGGGAATATTGGTCGCGGACTCCTTGGAAAAAGGGATCGACTTAGCGCAGCAGCAAGGAGCGGACGAGGCCTTCATCATCGGTGGCGGTGAAGTATATCGGGAAGCGTTAGAAAAAAATATGGTAGAGAAAATTTACCTGACCCGGGTGCAGGTGACCATCGAAGGCGATACTTTTTTCGTTATTCACAATGTGGACGGCTGGACAACCCACTCACAAGTCTTTCACCCGGCCGACGAAAAGCATGATTACGCTTTCCAGTTTGTCGATCTGTCGCGTAAAGCCGCACGTTGACTTTCCTAGTTTAAATCAAAATGGCTAATATTGGGACAGTTTGACCCAAACACACACAATGGATACAATAATACAAGCACCCTCCACCACGCTGAAGTTACAGTTGACTACCTCCGTGATCGACGATCGCCCGGTTTATGTATCGGGCAATTTTTGCGATTGGATCGGCAATATTGAACGTTTCAAGATGGAGCAGGTTGCGCCGGGCTGCTACGAGTACGCCTTCCCGGACGATGTGGAACTCCCGGAGAATCTGGAATATAAATACACCAAAGGCAGCTGGGATCACGTCGAGCTCGATAGTGAGGGCAATGTTCCCCAAAATCGCTCAGTTGAACTGAACGCTGCAGAGGCCGTACAGGATTTCGTGCCGCACTGGCGGGAGGAAGGGGTTTCGACGAACGACGACTTGATGCCGCTTACCGAACTACTCTCTGACGTATATGACATTCCGCAACTCGCCACCAACCGCCGGATTCAGGTGCTGCTACCGCACGATTATTACGAGCAGCACGATCGGCACTACCCGACGCTGTACCTGACCGACGCCCAGAATTTGTTCGGCGAAGGTTCCTCTTATGGTAACTGGAGCATCGACCGCAAACTGGCGGTACTAGCGGCCCGTGACCGGGGCGATGTCATCATCATCGCCATCGACCACGGCGATAAAGAACGTATCCGCGAGTTTTCGCCCTATGACACCAAGCGCCACGGGAAGGGCAAGGGGAAGCAATTCCTGAAATTTATCACGAATACTCTAAAGCCGGAAATAGATGCCAAGTACCGCACCTTGCCCGACCGCCTCAACACTGGCATCGGCGGTAGTTCGCTGGGCGGCTTGCTGGCGGCCTACGCGGGTCTGATGCACCCTTTGGTATTTAGTAAACTGATGATTTTCTCGCCCTCGCTCTGGCTCTCGCCACGCATCTACTTCGATGCCGTGCATTTCTTCGAACCCTTCGAGAGCCGCATGTACCTCTACGGCGGTAAGCGCGAGGGAGCCAACATGGTCAAGAATCTGGAGTCGCTCTACGAAACCCTGGAAAAACAAGGCTACGGCTACGACCGCGTTCACCTCAATCTCGAAATAGACCCCTTCGGCAAACACAACGAAGCCCGCTGGGGGGAGGAGTTTCCGAAGGCGTTGGAGTGGTTGTATTATTAATTTTGAATGAGTGAATGAGAGAATGAGTGAATAGGCGTTAGTGGGCGTAAGCAATATTCTCTCATTCTCCATTAAAGTATAAACTGGCTCAGATCCCGGTTCTGTACCAGTTTGGACAGTTTCTCGTCCACCATATCCTTAGTGACGGACACTTGGGAATCGGGGCCGATGACGTCGGGGATGTCGAACATGAAGTCGTTGAGGAGGGAGCTCATGACGGTTTGTAAGCGTCTGGCACCGATATTCTCTACTTCACTGTTTACATCGAAAGCGATCTTGGCGATTTCGCGGATGGCGTCGTCTTCGAATTCCAGGGTTACTTCTTCCGTCTTCATCATCGCCACATATTGCTTAGTGAGCGCATTTTTGGGCGTTCTCAAAATCTGGTAAAAATCGTCCTGCGTCAGGCTTTGCAGCTCTACCCGAATCGGGAAGCGGCCCTGTAATTCGGGGATGAGATCCGAGGGCTTGGAGACGTGAAACGCTCCGGCGGCGATAAATAGGATGTGGTCGGTATTCACGATTCCGTGCTTGGTATTGACCGCGCTGCCTTCCACGATGGGCAGCAGATCGCGCTGCACACCCTCGCGGCTCACGTCGGGGCCACCGCCGCCGCTCGAACGGCTGGTGGCGACTTTGTCGATTTCGTCGATGAAGATAATGCCCAGATTTTCGGCTTTTTGGATGGCTTCGGACTTGACCTCGTCCATGTCGATGAGCTTGGACGCTTCCTCTTCCAGTAAGAGTACTTTTGCTTCGGCCACGGTTACCTTGCGTTTCTTACCTCGGCTCGGCATCATGTTGCCGATCATTTCCTGGATGTTCATCATCGACACATCGTCGATCGCACCGCCGATCATGCCCACGTTGGGGCCGCCGCTCTGCTGCACTTCGATTTCGATCTTGCGCTCGTCCAACTCGCCGTTACGGATTTTCTCCCGGAAGCGCTCGCGGGTGCGTTGGTTGAGTTCCTGGTCGCTGTCGGGCATGGTGTCGGAAGTGTTGCTGTCATGCTCGACCTCGACGCCCATCGAGTTATTGGCGTGCATGGGCGGAATCAGAATATCCAGGATCAAATCCTCGACCATTTGCTCAGCCCGGATTTTTACTTCCTCTTTCTTCTGAACCTTAATCATCCCGACGGCCTGCTCCACCAAGTCGCGCACCATGCTCTCGACGTCGCGGCCCACGTAGCCTACCTCGGTAAACTTGGAGGCTTCGACTTTCACGAAAGGCGCATCGGCAATCTTGGCCAGCCGCCGGGCGATTTCCGTCTTGCCGACGCCCGTGGCGCCAATCATCAGGATGTTATTAGGGATAATTTCGTTCTGCATATCCTCGGGGCTGTTCATCCGCCGCCAGCGATTACGCAGGGCAATGGCCACGTTGCGCTTGGCGTCGTGCTGTCCGATGATGTATTGATCCAGTTCGGCCACAATCTGCCGGGGTGTGAGTTTCTCTAAGTGTTCAGTCATTTTTAGTGGGCTATCGGCGGTAGGCTATCAGCTTTCGGCCTTTCAGTACTTTTGAAAATTGGTGGCGAACCAAAACTTTACGTTTCTATTAATCAGTATTCTAGGGAATTGTTTTTGCATCCTAAGTTGCAAATTCACCTTGTGCCTTTGGAACTCTGCATCTTGTTCAAGCAAAACAACCGTACCGCCTTATAGAACTCCGTCATTTTTGCAGGCTGACATTCGTCCCGAACGTACTCACTCCCAATCCCGTCGCCATTTGCGAGCGCCCGTAGCTGAATTCAAAGCGCTTCACTTTCAGCCATCCCCCAAACGAAATTCCCGACAAACCACCCACTTCCCGCAACCGCAGCTCCTGCCGCAGCAAATGGTCGTATCCCAGCATCAGCCGGAACTTCGGGTGAACAAGAATCTCGGTTCCCACCGTCAAGTGCCGCAGCAGCTTTTCGGGAACGCCAACCTTGCGCGGCACACGATTGCCGTTATTGTCGAAGTCAAAAAACAAGGCCGGATCATTATAAACCTGGTCGAAGGCATTGAGGTGATGGGCCGTCAGCGAGAAGCGCAGTGGCATATACTCGGGCTTGAAGGTCAGGCCGATGCGTACGTCGAAGGGGAGGGGAGGGGCATCGCCCCCGGCGTAATTCTGCCGCAGAAAGCCCAGGTTTTTCACCACGAATCCGGCGGTTAAATCACGCTTTGGGTGTTTGAATACCGCGCCCCAATCCAGCGCCAGCCCCCACAATCGGTAGCTTTCCAACGACGAGCCGACCATTTTCAGCGAACCGCCAATGGCAATATTCTGGATTGTATTGCCGTAGCCCACCGACAGCGCGTAATCCGCCGCCCGAAACTCGCCGATGGTGTTGCCCAGGTCGTCGGTTTGGGTCAAGGTGCCGTAATTGAGGTACTGAATGCCGCCGCCCCAGGTGCCTTTCATCTTTCCAAAAGATTGCGCGTACGCCAAATTAACCAGCCGCGTGTCGGCCAGGTAAGGCATTACGGATAGCGCCAGATTCTTGATTTTTGCACTATCCAGCAGAGCGGGATTTTGGATAAAGAGCGTGGCTTCCGCGCCGGGCAGCGTAAAATGCCGCGAACCCAGCGCCGCCAGCCGGGCATTGGCGGGTAGTTGCAGGAAAGTCAGGCCACTGCGTCCGCCCGTCGGTTGGGCAATCACCAACCGAACAGTCAATGTAAGCAATCCAATAATCGCCACTCTTGCCAAAAAAACACCAATTCTGTTCATCGACTTCGACTGACGATTAAAATTACTTCGTGAAGAAATATAATATACTGATTATCAAGAATATAAAAACTTTGAACTTTGAACTCTGTACTTTGTACTATTGAAACCTACATCGTTTCTGTAAATTGCCCGCAATAGTGTCTTCAAATGAAGTGGGTAAAAGTACGATTGAAACAAAGAATATGAAAACGCAAAGCGCGACGACGAAGGGAACCGATATTTTAGACAAGAAAAATGCCGAAGCCCTGTTGGGCGGCGGCGAAAAACGCATCGAAGCGCAGCACAAAAAAGGAAAACTCACCGCCCGCGAACGCGTCGAACTGCTGATGGATGAGGGTACTTTCGAAGAAATCGGAAAATTTGTCACGCACCGCGCCAAGGATTTTGGCCTGGATAAGGAGCATTATCTCGGCGACGGCGTAGTGACGGGCTACGGCACCGTCGCCGGACGGCTGACCTACATCTTTGCGCAGGACTTTACCGTTTTTGGCGGGTCGCTCTCCGAAACCCACGCCGAGAAGATTATCAAAATCATGGACATGGCCCTGAAAAACGGGGCCCCCGTCGTCGGGCTGAACGACTCGGGCGGGGCCAGGATTCAGGAGGGCGTGGTGTCGCTGGCGGGCTACGCCGATATTTTTTATAAAAACACCCTCGCTTCGGGTGTCATTCCGCAAATTTCGGCTGTGATGGGCCCCTGCGCGGGCGGAGCGGTGTATTCCCCGGCCATTACCGACTTCATCATGATGGTCGAGAACACCAGCTATATGTTCGTAACGGGGCCGAATGTAGTGAAGACCGTCACCCACGAGGAGGTCACCTCCGAGGAACTGGGCGGGGCCATGACCCACGCCACCAAATCGGGCGTGACGCACTTCGTGGCGGCCAACGAAGTGCAGTGCATCGAATATTTAAAAAAATTGCTCAGCTATATTCCCCAAAATTGCGAGGATGAAGTACCACGCCTGCCTTTTGAGATCGGCAACGAGTCGCGTCCCGTCTTGGACGGCATCATTCCCGAAAATCCCAACCAGCCCTACGACATCCGCGAGATAATCGAGGAACTAGCCGACGCCGACAGCTTCTTCGAAGTCCACAAATTCTTCGCCGAAAACATCGTGGTAGGTTTTGCAAGATTGGCGGGGCGCAGCATCGGCATTGTGGCCAACCAGCCCGCCGTTTTGGCCGGGGTACTGGACATCAACGCCAGCCAGAAAGCCGCCCGCTTCGTGCGCTTCTGCGATAGCTTCAATATTCCACTACTGGTATTGGAAGATGTCCCCGGCTTCATGCCCGGCACCGACCAGGAGTGGAATGCCATTATCACCAACGGGGCCAAACTCCTTTACGCTTTCTGCGAAGCCACCGTCCCGCGCATCACGGTCATCACCCGCAAAGCCTACGGCGGCGCCTACGACGTGATGAACTCCAAGCACATCGGGGCCGACATGAACTACGCCTGGCCCACCGCCGAAATTGCCGTGATGGGAGCCAGTGGCGCGGCCGAAATTATCTTCAAAAAAGAAATCGCCGAAGCCGATGACCCGGCGGCGAAGCTACAGGAGAAAGTGGATGAATACACTCAAAAATTTGCCAATCCCTACCGCGCCGCCCAGCGCGGCTACGTGGACGAGGTGATTTACCCCGCCCAAACCCGCGAAAAACTCATCCGCGCCTTCGCCATGCTGGAAAATAAGGTGGATGTGTTACCGAAGAAGAAGCATGGGAACATACCCCTGTGAAGGTAACATTGGTGTGAAGGCGCAAAGGCGCAAAGGCACAAAGTTCCAAAGGCACAAAGTGGGATGGTCTATGCCACACAAAGTTGGTTTAGACGCGAGGGTAAAATTGGTGTAAGCTCGAATTTGCGCTTTCTTTCACCGTTTCACCCTTAACCCTTTTTCCCATTCTGCTCCTTTATGATCTCGATAAACCTTTGCAGCTCTTCGTGGCGTTTTTCGTCGGCTTCGGGGTAACTCATGTCCATTTTTTTTAGTTCGGAAATAAGGATTTGGCCGACCATCAGGCGCATGTTCTTTTTGTCGTCGGCGGGGATAACGTACCAGGGGGCCGTTTCGGTGGCGGTGGCGTTGATGGCGTCCTCGTAGGCTTGCTGGTAGTCGTCCCAGAAATCGCGTTCTTTTACGTCGCCTTCCTCAAACTTCCAGTTTTTTTCCGGATTATCGATGCGGTCGATCAGGCGTTCGGCCTGCTCTTCCTTCGATACATTCAGGAAAAACTTTACGACCCGGATGCCGTTGTGGTACAGGTAATTTTCCGAGTTTTTGATATCCTCGTAGCGTTGCTCCCAGAGGTTGTACATATTTTCTGTGAGTTCGTGCGGCAGCCGCTGCACGTTGGTCACGATTTCGGGATGCACTTTCACCACCAGCACCTCCTCGTAGTAGCTGCGGTTGAACACCGTGATGCTGCCGCGCTGGGGCAATAGTACCGAGGTGCGCCACATGAAGTCGTGTTCCAACTCATTCTCGCTGGGGCGTTTGAAGGAATGCACCTTGACGCCGATGGGGTTGACGCCCGCAAAAACGCGCTTCAAGGTGCCATCTTTGCCCGCCGCATCCATCGCCTGGAAAATCACCAGCAGCCCGTAGCGGTTGTGGGCGTACATCATGCTTTGCAGGTCGTCGAGTTCGTCGGCGTTGTCTTTCAGGATGTCTTTGTAGTCGCTCTTGTCCTCGTAGATGTCGTCAATCTTGGTATCCAGCTCGCTGAGCTTGAATTCTCTATTTCCGTCGTAACGGAAATCATTGGGGTTTACGTTTTTCAATTTGTCGTTTGGGGAATAGGTTATCAATAGGTGGGCCGTCGTCGTCGTCGTAGAGACAAGGCATGCCTTGTCTCTACCGTTATCGTTTTTTCAAAAACGCCACCAATTTTGTAAACGCCCGCGCCCGGTGGCTCTGCTGGCTCTTTTCGGCCATCGTCATTTCGGCGAAGGTGCGGGGCTGATTCTCCGGCACAAATACCGGGTCGTAGCCAAAGCCGTTGGTGCCACGCTTCTCTGAAATAATCGTGCCCTGCACTTCGCCTTCGAACTGATGATACACGCCATCGAGTACCAACGTGATGACCGTAAGGAACCGGGCTGGCGAAGGGAAAGGTGCACCAACGTCCGTCAACCGATCCCAGACGCGCTGAATATTGTCGCTGGCATCGCGCTGCGGCCCGGCGTAATGCGCGGAATGTACGCCCGGCTCGCTGTCGAGTGCAGCTACTTCCAGACCGGTGTCGTCGGCGAACGTATTTATGCCATATTTCTCCCAAATGTACTCCGCTTTCTGCCGGGAATTTCCAGCGATAGTCGGTCGCTCTTCGGGGATTTCCTCATTACAGCCGATGTCAGCCAGGGTTTTTAACTGAAAATCATCTCCCAGTAAAGATTGGATCTCGGCGAGTTTGTGGGCGTTGTTGGTGGCGAAGCAGAGGATCATTTGGGGTGTTTTTGTTTGATAAAGTACAAAGAAGGGGCTGCTTGTTGGCAGCCCCTTTTTTGTAATAACTTCATGAGGTTTTATTTCGTCTTAGAGACTATCTCTACCTCAAAAAACAAGGGAGAATAAGGAGCGATTGCGTCATTTCCTCTCGCACCGTAACCCAGGATTGAAGGGAAAAGCAAATGGGCTTTTTCACCCACACGCATTTTGAGCAGCCCCTCTGAGAATCCTTTGACCACGCTTGTCGTTCCTAATGTCACGGCAATTGTCCCCGAATCGAACGTGCTGTAATCCATGCGGCGTCCTGTGTACTTGACCTGTATCTGATCACCGCTTTTCACTTGGACAGAATCCGAACGTGAAAGTACTTTACCAAAGCGCAGCCCACTTTCAGTTGTCTCGGTAATAACGATATTATTCTCTCGCATAAAGGCATCCATATAGTCTTTTTCTGACTTTACCGAGATCACTTTCATGTCAATTCGTAAAGGGCTGTAGGCAGGAAAAAGCAGTGTGCCTGCCGCACCTCGACCCAGATGGGACGGTAACAACAAAATTGCCGAATCGCCTTCAGTCAATAAAGGAGTACCAAATAACAGGGCCATTCCCTGGTCAGAAAGGTAGGGCAACTCCGATTTGGAATAAATGGCTCTGACAGGGCTATTGAGCGTTATTTGGCTGCTGTCAACGATAACACCATCCAGACGTCTAGCGATGTACGACACTTTTATTTCGTCCTCAAGTTCAGCTTTACGGCCTCCCCCCTTGGACACCACCTGGTAGTACAGCCCTTCCGTCGTGCTTTGGGCGGCAATGTTATTCTCCGCGATATAAGCCCGAATCTCGGCGTCGTTTTGCACCTTCTTGTCGTTACCGATTTGGTTCGAAGGATCCTCGCAGGCCGACAGGAGACTAACCAGCAGCAAGCCTACCGTTGCAACCCAACCGTATTTTCGTAATTCAAGCATTCGGTTTGTTAATTTGTTAAAAACCATCGACCGGAATGATTCCGGTCGATGGTTCAACGTCTCAAATCAGCTTTATTGTGGCATTCCGCCCGGCATTCCTGGGTTGGCACCCGCAGGAGGAGCCGAGAAATCGACCAGCTCCACATCGAACAGCAGCACTGAATTAGGCGCGATGCCCTGATTGCCCTCAGTGCCGTAGGCAAGGCCCGATGGAATAATCATCATTCGCTTCTCGCCTTTTTTCATCGACATGATGCCCTCCTCCCAACCGGGAATTACCTGACCCACGCCCACTTGGAAGTTAAGGGGTTCGCCGCCTAGTTGCGGATTACCCTCAGAACTGTCGAAAACGGTACCGTCGAGCAGCTTTCCGGTATAACGCACATTTACGATATTACCAGGCTGAGGCGTGCCTCCTGAACCTGGGCTTTGAATCACGTAAGCCAGGCCGGATTCGGTGCGCTGTACATTGGCACCTAAGTTGTTGTCGGCGATGTACTTGTCGATGGTCTTGGCGTCGATGCCCTTTTGGGCGGCGCTCAGTTCGCCTTGCTTTTTCTGGAACTCTTCCTTAGTCTGAATGTCCAGCACCTTTACGGTGAACGACAGGTCGGAACCCTTCTTGACCATCGGAGGCATGGGCTGCATCATTTTGGCAAAAAGCGTGTCGGCGCTCACGTAGAACGTCGCGCTGTCGCCTATGCCCAGCATGGCCAGGCCTTCCTCGAAGCTGCCTTTGAAAGGGGGCTCCGCCAGCACCAGTTTCACGGGCATGTTCTCTTCGTAGGTATTACGCAACGTGGAGTCATCGCTGTTTTTAAGGACGAGGTGAAAGCTCATTATTTCGCCCATTTTGGCTTTACGGGCGTCTTCGTCGTGTTCGTGGAATTGGTACTTCAAGCCGTTTTCCGTTACCTGCATTTTATACTTATTACAGGCGGCAGCTAGAAAACAGATACCCAGCACTAGGCCGATAGATTTGAGGTTCATTGCTTTTTGGTTAGAATTGAAATAGAGTGGTTTATGGGTTCTTGGCTAAAATAATACTTGCTATAACGCGCTTCCCCCCATTTTTGTGCAAAGGAAGCAAAAAAACGCGCTTATTTCTCCACCGCAAGGAGTTGGGCTTTATAAAAAGGCAGGAATTTCAGGAACTGCTCCACGGTATCATCCAGCGATAGTGTCGTGCGGCCGCCCGAGGCGTTGCGGTGGCCGCCGCCGTTGAAGTGGGCGTTGGCCAGGTCGCGTACCGAAAACTCCCCAAACGACCGAAACGAGATCTTTACCTCGCCCTTGCGCTCGATGAACAGGGCCGACATCACCACATCCTCGACCTGCAGGCCGTAGTTCACGATGCCCTCCGTGTCGCCCGTGCCGGATTTGTATTCCTGCAATTCGGCGGCGGTAAGCGACATATAGGCGGTGCGGTACTCGGGCAGCACGTGCAGCTTTTTGCTCAGCACGTGGCCCAGCAGTTTCATGCGCAGCAGCGGCGCGTTGTCGAATATCATCCGGTGAACCTTGTTTACCTCGAAGCCCGTGCGCATCAGGTCGGCTACGGCCAGGTGTACTTCCGGCGTGGTGTTGCCGTGCCGGAACGAACCCGTGTCGGTCATGATGCCCGCGTAAAGGCACTCGGCCATCGCGACATCGAAGAAGTCCGGCCCGTCGATTGCCGTGACGATCTGGTAAATCAACTGCGCCGTGGCCGCCGCTCCGGTGTCCCAGATCATGATGTCGGCGAAATTTTCGGGTTCGATGTGGTGGTCTACCAGCAGCTTTTTGCCCGGTGCCTCATTGACCCAGCGGCCCAATTCTTTCAGACGGGCAAGGGCCGAGAAATCGAGGCAACACACCAGCGTAGCGTCCTGAAGCAGCTGTTTGCATTCCTTGGGCTTCGATTTGCTGCCCTCGTACGTCAGCACCCGTTCAGCGGTAGGCATCCACAGCAGATCGGCGGCGATGTCGGTGGGGCTGATGACGGTCACGCTGTGCCCCTTCGCTTCCAGGTACAAGGCCCAGCCCAGCGACGACCCCATCGCGTCGGCGTCGGGATCGCGGTGCATAGTGATTGCTACTTTCTGGGGGGAGGTAAGGAGCGCGCGTAGGTCGCTGATATTTTGATCCAAAATGAGTTATAGTCGGTAAAGGGAAGCCTGTTTAACCAAAAATGCCAAAGTAGTAATGGCCAAAAGTTCGGCGGACTCACCGCAATGGGCGCACAAAAGTAGTGAAACTAGCGGGATTTGCGGCGTCGTATCCGTTTTGTAGGGAAATTGCCTTAGTTTTGCGGCCAAATAAAATTTTGTAGATACAATGTCAGGAAATAAAACATTTACCATGGTTAAGCCCGATGCGGTAGCGGACGGCAACACGGGCGCGATTATCAAAATGATCGAGGAAGCGGGCTTCAAGATCGTAGCCTTGAAAAAAACTTTACTCACCGCCGAGCGGGCGGGCGAGTTTTACGCCGTTCACAAGGAGCGGCCTTTTTACGGCGATTTATGCAAGTACATGTCGTCGGGGGCCATCGTGCCGATGATTCTGGAAAAAGACAACGCCGTAACTGACTTCCGTACGCTGATCGGAGCCACCAACCCGGCCAATGCCGACGAAGGCACGATCCGCAAGCTGTTCGCCAAATCCATCGAAGCCAACGCCATCCACGGCTCGGATTCGGACGAGAACGCCGCGATCGAGGGCGGATTCTTTTTTTCGGAGTTGGAGAAGTTTTAAACGTGAGGGCGTGGGGGAGTGAGGGCGTTTTATAGCGCGTAAACTCTTCCGTTAGCTGGCGTTCTTTTTTTTAAGATGCGCAGGAAGTGCTGATTTTGTTGATTAAATCTCTAAAATCGGAACCTTCCTGCGCGTCTTTTTTTTGCCAAATACCCTCAAATGTTTTATTCAGGCTAACCCGCTAACTCTGATTCTACAATCGGGACGGTCGCCCACTGGCGTTGCATCTGCCCAGTTGTGCGTAGTCTTCCGAAGGGAGACTGCGTACTAAAAATAGAGGGCAGTCTGAGACTGCCGACATATATAAAGTTGGTTCTTTGACAATTTTTGTGGTGGAGTAATTGGCCATCTGGTTGCGCCCCTCTGGGGCTGGTGTTGGTGCGGGTTTCTTATGCTACAAATCTTGCGCCCCTCCGGGGCTTCGGAGAAGCCTAACATTTGTAGGATGAGCGAATTGTCAGTAATTTTAAGCCCCGGAGGGGCGCAACCATTGCGTACTAAAATGAGGTAAACGTATTTTCTGATATTCGGGCTCGGTTGATTCCACAAAAATTGTCAGAGAACCATAAAGTTAAGCAAGTAATAAAGGAAATAAGTGTAGGCCAAGCGGCGTAGGCCGTTGCAAACGGCTTGTTGATTTCCAGTACGCAGTGTTCTAGCGAACACTGCGCATAACAGGGAATTCGGCTGAGAATATAGGAAGAAACATTTTTACTATTACTGGACAGCCTAAGGTATTTATTTCTTTTCAAGGAACTCCTATCCCTCTTCTATCATGTGGAACAGATTTTATGATTCACTATAAAAACTCAATTTTTAAGTTAAGATGGAAAAAGTAATATATTTATTTATAATATTAATTGTGTGTTCTTGTTCCAATGAAAGAGACCTAGGGAATAAATACTATTATTTGCCTGATTATGAATCAATTGATGTTGGATACCCGTACGGATCTGTAATATACAAAGGCCCTAACGAATATGTATTCAATGAAATAATTATATTCTCGGATGTCGAAAAGGTGATCGAGAGAGATACGTACGTCTTAGTATTACAAAAACCAAATGTTGATCTGTTCAAAAAATACTTAATTGAACGCGTGAGAAAGATTTATGCTAACAATTTTTTTAGTCTAAATTTTTTACCGAAACAAGATTTGGAGTTTTTAAAATCAGAAATATATGCCATATCAAAGGAGTTCGATTCTAATCTATCTTATGAAATTGCAATACTCCATCTAATAAAAAAATCCAAATATTTAAAAAAAATATTTGATTCCAGATTGAATTATTATATAATAAAAAGCCAAGACGATGTTGTTGTGGGTCCATTGAATGCCCGAGAGTTCAGGAATGAATGCAGAGCAAGAAATCTGCTTACAAGCGATTTTTAGGTTGGCTGCTAACACCGATTTGCAATCGGGACGGTCGCCCGCTGGCGTTGCATCCGCTTCGCGTTTTTAACGCGATCTGCGTATGAGGGTATCCGCGTTACAAACGCGAGGTGATAGCATCCCGATTACAAATCGGGACGAGCGGGGGCGTACCAAATTTGGAGTGGGACATCTCAATGGGACTGGTATCGCTCGTATTTTGATGATGTGCGCGATTTTAATATGATTAGGAGAGGATTTAACCATCGCTGGAAATGAAAAGTAGAAATTTATTGGTTTACATTATTATTCTTGTAAATCTATATTCTTGTAAACAAAGTACAGATCGTGATCACCTTCATTTTGAAAGTGAGCATATATTCGTAAAGGCAAGAATTGTTGAATTACGGGAGATGTTAAATTCATTTCCAATTCAGTATGACAGTAATTCATATCAAAATTTTTATGTGAAGAGAAATTATTTTTACATAAATAACATTGAATTATTTAGTTATAATAATCCCGATATGAGCGTGTTAGCTCAAACACTTAATATTGATGAAGATTCAGCGAACAGGTTCTTTGAAATCTTTGAATATCTATATAAAAATAACATTGACGGAGGTATAAATTCTTGTATGGGATGGGAATTTTTCTACAAGTTGAGCAGTGATAGGGGGCAATACAGAGCTATCATACTTAATAAATCCAAAACAAATCAAGATTTGAAGAATTGCGATGCTCAAATAGTTGACAGTCAGGACAGCTTACTGCTGATCAAATATATACATAATTAACTATAATCACTCCGTGCTAACCTTTAGTTTCGCGCAGTCTTCCGAAGGAAGACTGCGTACTAAAAATAGAGGGCAGTCTGAGACTGCCGACATATATAAAGTTAAGCAAGTAATAAAGGAAATAAGTGTAAGCCAAGCGGCGTAGGCCGTTGCAAACGGCTTGTTGATTTTCAGTACGCAGTGTTCTAGCAAACACTACGCACAACGGGGCCCAGAAAAACGAAATAGCTTATTTCAGCCGGACCTTACCCGTGGAAAAATCGCCGACCGATGCTCAAGTATTGCAATCCCAGTACCAAAAACTTTTTGATAACAATAAATACCGCAAACCATAACCGATGAAAACCATGAAGAAAATGCTCACGCTCATCGCCCTGGCCCTTACGTTGCAAAGCTGCCCCGGCCAGATTAAAGATGACCCCAGAGTGGCCCTGCCCAAGGAGTACGAATCCTGTTGTGGGGTGCAGCCTGTCAATTTTAAGATGGACAACGAGTCCATTTACGTTCCCAACGCTTTCACGCCCAATGGCGATGGCATCAACGACCTGTTTTACCCGGTCATCAGCAAAAACATCGTGGAGGCGCAGGGCTTTCGCATCTTCAGCGCCGAGGGCGACACGCTGCTGCACCACCGCCTGACCACCGCTTACGATAAGGTGGATCAATACGCCTGGGACGGCAAGCGCCCCGATGGCTCGGTGTATCGAGGGAAGTTCAAATATTACATGCTCGTTTCGGGCAAGGAACCTAACCGCGCCCGGCTGGTCGAAGGCGAAGCCTGCAGCATCCTCTGCGAGCCGGGAACCAAAGACCTGAAAGTGAAGAAAACCTGCTTTTATCCCAGCCAGGCCGGAAAAAGCGACAAACTTGGCAAAGTGGACGACAAACTGGCCAGCAACGAAAAAGACTGCGTCAGATAGCTTATTTTAAGGTGGAAAATGTCCCATCTACCGCCTCGCCAACGCTTCCCTTTTCGGCTTTTTGAGCAAATCCAGCAGACTTTGCTTGATTAAATCCGGCCGATCGATCATCAGTGAATGACCGATGCCTTCGACGGTAATAAGCTTGAACGACAGGGCGTTGACCAGGTTTTTACGGGCAAACTCGGCGTTGGAGAAGTAGATCAGCTCATCGGCGTTGCCGTGCAGCATGATGATGCGGGCCCTGATGCGACCCCAGCCGTCCTGGATGTCTTCCAAAGCCTCGCGGTGGTGCATTTTTTCGTCATTCGCTACGCGGAGGATGGTCGGGAAAAACCAGCCGAACCAGGGCGAGTCGATCACGTAGCTGATCGGGTAGGTGTATTCTTCACCGGGAGCCAGCGAGGAAGAAATGAAGAGAATGCCCCCCACTTTGTCGGGATTGTCCATCGCCAGCTTGGCAATGACCGCGCCCCCGTAGGACGAAGCCGCCAGATTGACCTGACGACCGCGCTGCGCGTAATGGTCGATCAGCGGCTGCAGGATTTGGGCCTGCTCAGTCACCGAAATCACCGACTTGCCAAACCCCGAATAGCCGTAACCCGGACGATCCACCCCGACGAGCATCGTGTGGTTGGTCAGGGCGGTATCGGCGTAGAGCAGACTAAAAAAGCTGAGTGAACTGGGGGCACCGTGCACCAGAATGGTCACGGGCAGACTGTCGCGCCCGAATTCTACAAAACGTACTTTCCGGTCCTTGACCTTATAGCGATGAATCGCAATCGGGGTGATATTCGATTTGAAGGTGACGGAAAGTTCCTTGTCGCTGATGCGTAGCTCGACGCGTTGCGCCATCCACCAGCCGCCCGCCAGCAGAAGCAGCAGCACCGCCAGCAGCCAACGCAGCCAAATCCGCTTTTTGGGCTTGTCCACCGCTTGCTTCACTTCCCGTATTTCTCCCTCTCCGTTCATGCTTTCTTTAACATAAAAAGCGAACCACGCGTTGCCGTGGTTCGCTTTCTGCGCGCTATGATTTTGCCGATCCCTACTTGACCAGTAGCCGATCGAGGACGTGTATCACGCCATTGGTCGCAAGAATGTTGGTCTGTACTACATTGGCCGTCTTTCCGGTGCTGCCCTTGCCGGTGATTTTAATCCCATTGTTCGTATCGACCCTAACGGACTTGCCCGCCGCCGCCGTGGCCAGGTCGCCATTGGTGAAATTGTTAGCCAGCACCCGACCCGGCACGATGTGATTCAGTAAGATATCCGCCAGATAAGACTTATTGGCCGCACCGAGCGAACCGGCCGTGGGAAACCCCTCATTCATGAAAGCCTGGTTGTTGGGAGCCAGAAAAGTGTATTGTGAACTGGGGGAGTTGAATATCCTGACCAATTCACTGTTGGCCTCGGCGGCCCGCTCGGCGGCAGCCAGGGCAAAGTTCAGCTCGGGACGCTGCCGCAATTCTTCCAGCAGATTACGGGTGATGGGTTGTAGTACCCGCTCCATGACGTGGATCGTGCCGTTGTCGGCCTTGCGGTCGGGTCCGATGATGCGGGTGCCGTTGATTAGCACCTCGCCCGAGCCGTTCACGGTCACATAGGCTGGTTTTCCGGCCAGGTTGGAAATCGTTTTGCCGTTGGCATTGGCGATTTCGGCCTGGCTTTGCGAGGTGGTGAGTACGTGGTATCTCAGCAGCTCCCGTATTTCCGCGCTGGGGCGGGAGGTCACCGCCGCCGCATCGCCGAAGCCCGAATTTCGAAAAGCAGCATCATTGGGGGCCAGGAGTGTGAGATTGCTCGACCGCAGGCCTTCGCCCAATTCGGCGTGGCGAATGGCCGCTGCCAGAATGGTGAAGTCGCCGTCGTCGGCGATGATGTCGGCGATGGTCATCGGCTTCACGCGGTTTTTGTCCTTGTTACAAGCCGCAACCAGGCTGAACAGCAGCCCCGCCACCAGCAGATTTGTCCAAAAAGACCCGAGCGCACGCATTTTTTTCATTACTTTGGATTGGTTTTAAATGGTAAATCCTCCTTATAACTGAACTTTTGGGTATAATAGTATTGAGTTGAAAGTTGGAAGTTCGAGGTTTAAAGTTCTATTTTGCTGGAAACCAGAAGGCTGTGAATTCTAAAACTCAATTATTTTGTTTCAATAAATCATAACACTTTCACCAAAAACTTTAAAGCCATGTTGAAAACACGACTCCCGTTTGCCAGTCTTTTGCTCGCAGCCCTGGCCTGCGTCATTTTTATGGCCGCTCGCCCCGGTCATCACACGGCTGCCTCCGCAAAGAAAACGGTCAAACTCTTCAACGGCAAAAACCTCGACGGCTGGAAGATATTCGGTACCGAAAAATGGTACGTCGATAACGGCGAATTGGTGTGCGAGAGCGGCCCCGACAAAAAATACGGCTACCTGCTCACCGACGAGGACTACAAAGACTTCGACCTCAGCGTGCAATTCAAGCAGGAAAGCAACGGCAACAGCGGCGTCTTTTTCCGCTCTTCGGTAGAGGGGATCAAAGTGAGCGGCTGGCAGGTAGAGGTGGCCCCACCCAACCACGATTCGGGCGGCGTGTATGAGTCGTACGGCCGTGGCTGGCTGAAGCAGATTCCCGACGAAGAGGAAGGCCACCTGAAAGAAGGCGAGTGGAACAAGATGCGCATCCGCGTCGAGGGCGACCACGTGCAGACCTGGCTCAACGGCCACGCCATGGTAGATTTCAGCGACGAGAAAATTGGGGAAGGCGACGGAGGCATCGCGCTCCAAATCCACGATGGCGGCGGCATTAAAGTCCGCTGGAAGAATCTGGTGTTGAAGCAACTCTGATTTTTGTTACGTCGCTATAATAGTTAGGACTTTCGCTTGTCGTTTTGAATGCGATCCCAATAGGGATCAAATGTGGGTAGAAAAGTGCTTTCCTAGTCGATTATTATGTCCCGTACGGGACATTACCCGCTGACGAATCGGCTTTTTCTACCCACATCCTGTGCCTAACGGCACATTTTTCTCAGCCGAAGCGAAAGTCCTAAGTGATACAGGTTCAGGGCTGTTTCGGGATTATACGAATAGAATAATAAGAAGAAGACAGGACCACTTTTCCTAACGGAAGAGATGGGATAGGTCTAGGCTAGTTGCAGGATTATTCTGGCACAAAAAAAGCGTCCCGCTGGGGCGGTGGCGCTTTTTTGAGGAATCCGACAACCTGGTCGTTATACTTCTACAATAGCCTTGATTAATTGCTGATCGGGTTGCATGAAAGTCGAGAAGTCCGCTGAGAGATGATCGAAATCGGTCCGGTGAGAAAGCCAGGGACCGGTATCGATGCGTCCGGCCTCCATGAGCGTAATGATTTTCTTGAAGTCGGCGGGCAGTGAGTTTCGGCTGGCCAGTAGCGTTACTTCGCGCTTGTGGAAATCAGGATCGTGAAACGAGACCTCGCCCTGAAACAGTCCGACGTACACGATTTTGCCGCTATGGGCAATGAGGTTGAACGCATTGAGCATCGAGTTACGGTTGCCCGTAGCGTCGATGACGACTGTGGGGAGATCGCCGCCATAAAACGCGCGAATGTGCTCGGGCACAAGTGTTTCCTTCACCAGGAGGGTATGGTCCGAAATGCCGTGCCGACGGATAAAATCAAGGCGGCTTTCAACCATATCCGCCACACCTACGGTGGCTCCTTTCACCTGGCAGAATTGCGCTACCGACAAGCCGATTGGCCCGGCCCCAATCACCAGCACTTTGTCCTCGGCCTTCACATCAACCCGATTGGTAGCATGCAGCCCAATGCCCAGCGTCTCGACTAATGCCAGTTGATCGAGGGAAAGCACCTTCGACCCGTGCAGCTTGCGGATAGGCACTTTGAGGTATTCCGTCATGCCGCCGTCGGTGTGGACGCCCAGCACCTGGATGCGCTCGCAGCAGTTGGTATGACCGCTCTGGCAGGCCTGGCATTCCTGGCAATTAATATAAGGCTCCACCGAGACTTTGTCGCCGATGGCGAAGGCAGGATTGGCCTGACTCCCACCTAGCGCGACGATTTCGGCCCCCAGCTCGTGTCCCAGGACGCGGGGGTAAGAAAAAAACGGTTGGTTGCCGCTGAATGCGTGGTAGTCTGTGCCGCAGATACCGACTCGCCTGATTTTCACAATGGCTTCATCAGCTTCGGGAGGGGCTAACTCTGCTCGTTCGATCAATTGAAACTCGCCGGGCTTTTTAAGGATAATGGTCTTCAAGAGGTATGTATTAAAAATGGAAAGAAGTTGGGACGATGGGAGTACGTGGCTTAACTTTGAATGAGTGAATGACGGGGCCGCCCCTGCGGTGAATGAGTGAATGAGTGAATACTCCTATCAATAGGTGGATTATTGGCGGGTGAATCTGCCAGTACAAACTCCAATAGGGCGTAATCTAGTTCTTCATCTCTCAATTCACTTTTCAATAGCTTAAATTGTAAAAATTTTCGGCGTTCCGACCAAAAATCTTTGCCTTCTCTTCTTCTGAAAAACGCGCCGTGTATTTTTCTGCAATCCTTTTTATTGCCTGATAATCACCTGCTACGAGGCAAACGGGCCAGTCGGAGCCGAACATGAGTCGGTTAGAACCGAAAGCTTCGAAGGCGGCGTCGAGGTAGGGGAGGAGTTGCTCGTACGTCCAGGTCTGGTAATCGGCTTCGGTGACCATGCCCGATATTTTGCAGGAAACGTTGTCGTGTGCGGCCAGGGTTTTCAGATCTTTTTTCCAATCGGCTACTTTTCCGGCTTTGATGTAGGGTTTGGCAAGATGGTCGAGCACGAAGCGTTGCTCGGCGCATTGCGCTACGAGCCTGGCGGCGTTCGGGAGCTGGTTGGGGAAAATAAGAAGGTCGTACGTATAGGCGTGATGGTGTAGCCTTTTTAGTCCGCGTATGAAGGAGGGCCGCAACATGAATTCTTCCGATTCGCTTTGTAAAACGTGCCGGAATCCTTTCAGCAGTTGGCGACTCCGGTATTTGTCGAGCTGGGCATCGAGGTCATCGGCTTGCAGGTCGATCCAACCGACGACGCCTTTGATGAAGTCGTTTTCCTCGGCTAGTTTTAGCAAGAATTCTGTTTCGGCGTCGTTCTGTGCGGCTTGCACGGCCACGCAGCCGTCGATTTGGTTTTCGCGTAAAATCGGTTGTAAGTCCTGGGGCAGGAAATCACGGCGGATGGCTTTCATCGAGTCGCCGATCCAAGCGTCACGGACGGGGTCGAAGTGCCAGAAATGCTGGTGAGCGTCTATTTTCATGAAGACTTCATCTAACTTTGGAAAATCCTTTTCAAAAGAAGACAAACGCCGTCATTTACCTGAACACGTATGTCCGACACGCTTAACGTCGCTCTGGCGCAACTGGCCCCCGTATGGCTGAACAAGTAAGGCCACTTTACCGAGCCTCATCCGGCCATCTCACCAATCTTTTCAACTGCTTGTTGTAAGGCAGTTGGGCCTGACGCTGCCGTAGGTAAAGGCCCAGTTCGGCGGCCATCATTTTGGTAGTTTTAGGGTCGGCTTTGCTCAAATCATTTTTCTCACCAATATCGTCTTCCAGGTTAAAAAGCGATAATTTCTCGGTTTTATGGTCGTAGATTAGCTTCCAGGGACCTCTCCGCATCGCCGAATGAAAACTTATGCCCGGCCCGCTCTTTCCCCACTTGTTCGGATAGTGCCAAACTAGCAGCTTTTCGTCAGCCTTCCCTTCAAGAAATTGAGAACTAAAATCCTGGCCATCGACCACCTGTGGTACTTTGTAGCGCTTCACGTTGGCCATTTGCAGAATCGTGGGGAAGAAATCTTCAATAATGACCGGGTAGGTCGAGACCGTTCCGGGCCGGGTCTGGCCGGGCCATTTCAGGAGCATCGGTTCCCTGATCCCCCCTTCGTGTACCGACCCTTTCCCGGCGGCGAGGGGGTAGTTCTGCGTGTAATCCGCTCCCATGCGCTCGGGCTGGAAACTAAAACCACCATTGTCGGACATGAACAAAATAATGGTGTTGCCATCGAGTTTTTTCTCATCCAGAAAGTCCATCAAATCCCCCAGGCTTTTGTCCATGCCTTCGATCAGGGCGGCGTAGGCGGCTTCGCTTTCTTCCAGGCCGGCATCCACGTATTTCTGAAAATAGCGCTTGTCCTGGTCGAAGGGCAAATGGACGGCGTAATGGGCCATATACAAAAAGAAAGGCTGCTTGCTGGCCACGGGCTTCGACAAAGCATCCATGCTTTCCAGGGTAAGGGCTTCCGACAGGAACGTGTCCGTTCCATGGTACTTTTCCAGGCCCGGCACAGCGTGAATCGTCGTTTCTCCGGACAAGTTTCCGTAATTATCCTCTCCCAAAAATGACTGCGGGCGCCCAATCATACTCCCGGCAATATTGACATCGAAGCCCAGGTTCAACGGATTTTCTCCCGGCGTGCCTTTGGCCCCGAAATGAGCCTTTCCGGCATGAATGGTATAATACCCGTTGTCTTTCAGCACCTGCGCCAACGTCCTGGCGTACACCGTTCCTTTCACGTCCTTTTGCTGAGCCATGCCGCGGTAGTTCCAGGCCGGAGCATCCAGCAGACTATCCGGCCAACTGGTATCCTGGTCGGGGTAGGGGGAAGTCCAGTTGCTTACCCGGTGGCGACTGACATTCATGCCCGTCATCAAACTGACGCGGGTAGGGGTGCAAACGGGGGTAGCGTAGGCATTGGTGAACTTGACACCCTCGGCGGCCAGGCGCTCCATGTTGGGCGTATGGAATCGGCGGTTGAGCGGGGTAGTTTCTTTCCAAAACGGCACGGAGGTATCTTGCCATCCCATATCATCCACTAAAAAAACGATGATGTTGGGAGAGGTGGTTGGGCTTTCGATAAAGATGAGAAAGCCAAGGCGGAAACGATAAGCAGGAGACGTAGTTTTTGAGACAAAATGGTAAAGTGCTGCATTACGTGAAGAGGAAAACGAGAATCAGTAGTATAAACAACAATTAGTTAACTTTTACCCTTTGTTCGTTGGGATTCTACGGTAGCATTTATGCCTCGCCAGAAGCCGACCGCTAATCTCTGGTACGCGGTTTGCCCTTAGAAGACCCTGTGCATCAATGTTGGTGTAAACTTGGAGGCGGGGCAGTCGGAGACTGCCTTTTATCTTTGGTGCGCGGTCTCCCTTCGGAAGACCCCGCACAACGGGGGCAAGAAAGATCGGTACACCACGCTCTCGGAAACGTTGTTAAAGGAACTGAGTGGTTACTATAAAGAATATCGTCCTAACTATTGGCTTTTTGAAGGGCAAGACGGAGGGAATTACTCCCGCAGGAGCGTACAAGCTATTTTACGCCGTGCGGTGGAAAAGAGCGGCGTGTACGAATGGGCAACCGTTCATACCCTGCGCCACAGCTATGCCACCCACTTATTGGAACAAGGTGTCAGCCTGCGCCATATTCAGGAACTGCTTGGACATAGTAGCAGTAAAACCACGGAAATCTATACTCAGATTACCAGCAAGGAGAGAAGGCGGATTGTGAGCCCACTGGATCGTTTTAACGAATAATTGAGTTGCGTGTATCACGCCAGAGAAGCGTGATACACGCAACTCAATAGGCGTGGGAAGAATGAATACACGCAATAGTTGCGTGAGTAATTATGTTGTGTGATATGAAAAAAAGAAAAAACTACTACGCAAAAAGATTGCGTACTTCAAGTATAGATTTGTGGTTTCAAATACAAAAAAATAGAAAAGATGAATGTAAAAAAAGAAACTCAAGAAATCGCTGAAGGAAAATTGTTCTTAAATGGAATGACAGAATTATGTCAAAAGGCTGAAATCGAATCAGAATTATTCGAAAAATATTATTCTGGAGAAAAGCATCCAAAAACGATAGAATTATTAGGAGTGACGATTTCTTTACTGTATAGGTCGGCATGTTGCTTTTGGGGATGCAAAGGAGGAGACCATGTAAAAGAGAGATTAATTGGAAAGGCAGTAAATCAAGCAATTTGTGCATTCAAATTATACAGATATTGTTATTACGATGAATCATTAATGATAACAAGAGGAATAGGAGAAATAGCAAACCTTTTACATCTTTTTAATTTGTTTCCAGAAAAAGTAGAAGAGTGGAAAACTCAAAACGATAGAGATAGGTACAGAAATTTTAAGCCATCAAAAGTTAGAGAGATACTGAAACAAAACATGGATTTTGTACCAATAGATAGAGATAGATACAGCAAGTTGTGTGAAATTGGAACACATCCTCATCCAAATGAAATCCCTGGACACTATTCAGGTACAGGAGTTCCAATATTGGGAATGATTGTTCAACCAGTTGGAGCTTACGTTGCAATTACAGAACTTGCTTATGCTTTAGGATTAGTATCAGTAGTGACTTCAAAAATTATTGAATTAAACGATGAAATAAGTAAAGAAATGAAAGAAAAAGGAGTTGAGTTAATGAGAAATCTTGGTAGTTTTCATATTCTAAATTATCATGAAGGATTGAAAATAGCCCACGAAAAAAGAAAAAATAGAGAAGAAGAATAAACACAGCACACAACAATGCATAACCCGCTAACCCTGATTTGCAATCAGGGTTGTGTCTTCTCGCGTTTTTAACGCGAATACCCGCAAACGCTCTCTCCAAGTCTGATTAGGCAGTTTCCGTAATCCTCCACCGTTGTCTGTGTCACGCTAACCCTAGTCTGTGATCGAGATTGCATCGCCTCTCGTTTGCAGCAGCCAGCCGTGCGAATACCCGCAAAAGCAAAACCAGTAATTCATCCACGCTGAGGTCGTCTGGCTGGCACCTCAGAATCTGTACTACCTGTAGTCGTCTATAATCAGATAGAAACCACTTTTCGGAACTCTTCGATGCTATTCAATAACCTGATACCTTCTCGTCTACACGGAATCACAAAATCAGAGTCATAAGAAGCGACGAACTCCAGCTTCGCTGATTTACAGTGTGCTAGAATGATAGCGTCGTTTGAGAGCAGGTTGTAGCTTTCCATAAAATGGAGTACTTCATCGACGCTAGGAATGTCGGTCGTCAACTGACTGAACAAGTCAAATAATTCCCTGGGATCGTGTAACGTCAGTATTTCTGGTATCCGTTCGCTCTCTTTGAGTGTCCGGGGGGACTTCTCCCCGTGAAAGCCCAGAAAATGATAAAGGTACTCGCTCACAACTTTCGTTTCGTAGTATAGGCGAGTCGCCGGGTGGACAAGCATCTCTATCATTAACTCCCGCTTCTTCACCGTTGTCTGTGTCCCCACAGACATTTTTTCACTACCAGTGTCTAACTAAATGTTTTCAACTATACCCCCCCCCGCTAACCCTGATTTCTATGGTTTAAGCAAGGGTTGTGATATTTATTTTTTCATATTTCCGTCCGTCCCTGACGATGGCGAAAACGCGGTGGATGATTTTGTTTCTTTCTGCATTCAGAACTGACATTTTATTCTTACCCTCTCCGACTTTCCTTTGTGTTGGTCGCTGGGCCCATTTGCCATAGATCGGCTTGGGCGTTGGAGCAGTCAGAGGATTTATCACATTGGTGAACTCACAAATCCATTAGCCTCGACCCATGCAAGATGCGAAGTATTTCTATTACTTCATCGTTCACAATCCGATAGACAATTCTGTATTTTCCTTGAATGAGTTCTCTGACTCGCTCACTATCAAACTCTGGTACCTTTCGGCCAATTCTAGGATGCTCGTAGAGCAATTCGATTTTATTAAAAACTTTATTGACAAAACTTCTGCCAATTCTGGCTGAGCTTTGACCAATAAAGTTCTCTATTTCCTCCAAGTCTGAGTAGGCCGATTCCGTAATTTTTATTTCAATGCCTGCCATTTACGCTCCATTTTCTGCCTGGCTTCTACTAAACTCATCACCCTTCCTTCCTCAGCGTCCTGAATTCCTTTTTCGACCTTTTCGACAAACAGTAGTTTCTCTACCAATTCCTCCACATCGAATTCATCCGGCAGATAATCCAGCGTTTCAATTACTTTATATTTTTTCATAAAACAGAGTTTAAGATCTTAACTCGCTAATAATCAATATGTATAATATGATTTCTATTGTCTGTACCATTCGTCCTCCAAGTCGACATCAGGGATCCAGTTGGGCCATGAGCCTTCGTATTTTTTCAAAACGGCTAGCTTTTCTTCCTTTGTCATTTCGGAAGCAGGCTTGCGCTCAGCTTTTTTCACGATGCTCACCTCCACCTCTTGTTGCCGGAAGGAGTCGGGTAGTTCGAGGGTGAGCCGATTGTTTTCATCCACGCGCCGGATATATTTCAAAGTTTTCATGATGAAGTAGATTTAAGCTGCTGATAAAGATAGAGATTTTTGGCATATCAGTACTGCGCCGCCATTCTTTTCCCTGGCTTGATCTTCAAAAAAACGCTTTCAAATTTGAGGTACTTTTCCTATAACGACACCCCCCGCTTCCAGGGAATAAAATCATCCTGTCCGTTCAATACAGCTTTAACGGTAGTTTCGCCGCTTGCCACCGCGATCACATAATCCATCAGCCGCTCGGCGGCGGCGGGAATGGTTTCGCTGCCCTCGATGATGCCGCCGGTGTTGAAATCGATGCTGTCGTGCATTTTATTGAACAGCTTGGTGTTGCTCGACACTTTCACGACCGGGGCGATGGGGTTGCCCGTGGGCGTTCCCAACCCCGTAGTGAAAAGTACCACCGTTGCGCCCGAACCTACCTCGGCGGTGGTGGATTCTACGTCGTTGCCGGGCGTGCAGAGCAGCGTCAGGCCCGGCTTGGTGGCTTTTTCGGGATAGTCCAGCACATCCACCACGGGCGAGGAGCCGCCCTTTTTGGCCGCTCCGGCGGACTTGATGGCGTCGGTAATCAGGCCGTCCTTGATATTTCCGGGCGAGGGATTCATGTCAAAGCCCGAGCCTGCTGCCGTGGCGCGTTGGCTGTAAGTACCCATCAGGTGGGCGAAGCGCTCGGCGGTGGGACGATCCACGCAGCGGTCGGCGAGGTTTTGCTCTACGCCGCAAAGTTCGGGGAATTCGGCCAGCATGACTTTTCCCCGCAACGCCACGAGCATATCGGAAAAGTACCCCAGCGTCGGGTTCGCCGAAATGCCGGAGAAGCCATCGGAGCCGCCGCATTCCAGTCCTACGCAGAGTTTCGATAGAGGGGCATCGGCCCGTTGTAGTTTATTGGCTTCTTTCAAACCCAGCAGCGTTTGCTTCAAGGCCAAGTCGATGATGTCGTCCTTGCCGCCCAGCGTTTGGTGATTCAGGATATGGACGGGACGGTCAAAGCCGGGTACCCGCTTCTCGATTTCCTGCGCCAAAATACTTTCCTCGGCGTTCTGGCAACCCAGACTCAGTACCGTCGCCCCGGCCACGTTGGGGTGCGTGATGTAGCCCGCGAGTAGGCCGCACAAAGCTTGGGCATCCTGCCGCGTGCCGCCGCAGCCCGATTGGTGGGTGATGAATTTGATGCCGTCGACATTCGGAAACACGGCGGAAACTGCCTTCTTTTTGGGCGCGGCGGGAAGTTCAGTTTGCAATATTTCGTCCGCTTGTCCTCCCTGAATCATCGCCAGAATTTTCTCGGCTTTGTCTTGGTAAGGCGTGGTCGTTTCGTAACCCAAGGCCTTCGTGAGGGCCTTTTTGAGCGTGTCCACGTTGTGGTTTTCGCAAAAAACCAGCGGCACTACCAGCCAGTAGTTTGCCGTACCGACGCTGCCATCGCTGCGGTGAAAGCCCTTGAAGGTGGCGTCGAGGTACTTTGACACGTTGGGGGCCGGCCATTGGTAGGTACTTTCACGCACCGTGAGTGGGTTGGCGGCGTGTTTGGTATTGAAGACGTTCAGCCAGCTACCGCGCGGAATGGCGCTTTGCGCTTTGCCGACCAGCACGCCGTACATCTGCACCTCGTCGCCAGGGGCAAAGTCGCGAGCGGCGAACTTGTGCTTGGCGGCGATGTCTTCGGTTAGCGTATAGCTTTCTCCGTCCAGCGCCAGTTCCTCGTCCTTTTTCAAGTCAGTGAGGGCGACGATGACGTTGTCGGAGGGGTGGACTTTGAGTACTTTGTTCAAAGGGTTTAAGGGTTTAATTGTTTAAAGTTTAATTGAGATGCCACAGAGCATTTTAGAGTCTAAAAATTTTATTCAACATTTCAACTCTTCAACCCTTAAACTACCCTAATTTTAATTTTGAAATAAATCCAAACTGAATTCCTGACTTTCCACAATTGATTTCAGGAATTCAGTCACGTCGGCCTGGAAGCCCGATACTTGGCTCAGATCCGTTTCCCAAAGTTCCTGATCCTTCAAAACGCGATCGACTAGTTTCTCGACATCGTCGGTGGCATTCCAATGCGTCATCAATTGCCCGGCTTCGGGATCATTCAGGACGTACTCCTCGCCGTGGGCCTTGCCGTAGTATTTGCCATTTTCCTCGCGCTCGATTTTCATAAACCGCAAATAGCTGGCAAAGCCAAAGGCCATGTGCGAGCGCCCGGCGGGCGATTGGGCGTACCAACTTTCGATCAGCTTCGCGCAGCGCATTTTTATTTTGGAAGTATAATTAAGGCTGATCGAAAGCCACTTATGGTCCAAATGCGAATTGCTGAATCGGTCGATGACCGCCTCGGCAAAAGCGTTGATCTCGGCTTTGTCGATATTCGGATCAAGGCTCTTGGCAATTTCATCAAACATCAGTCCGCGGATGAATTTCAGAAACTGCTCGTCGCGCATGGCTTCCTTCACCGTCACGAAACCCGCCAAATGCGCCAGGGCCGTGCAGAAGGTATGCGGCGCGTTGAGCAGCCGCAGTTTCAGTTCCTTATACTTTTCGATGGACGACTCGATTTTGACGCCCGCATCGACTTCGTGGAACGACAGCTTGGCTTTGATGCTGGCGTCGCCCTCGATAGCCCACAGGCGGTAGGGCTCGGCCATAATCATCAGGTCGTCTTTATAACCAAACTCGGCTTCCAGTTCCGCTTTCTGGTCGCCCTTGATTTCGCCCGGCACGATGCGATCCACCAGCGAGTTGCAGAACTGGTTGGCTTCGTTGAGCCAGCTCACGAAAGCCACATCCAGCCGATTGTAGGCTGCCAACTGGTTGACAATGCCGTACAGTTTCTTGCCGTTTTCCGAAATCAGCTCCGTCGGCACGATCACCAAACCCTTCTGCGTGTCGCCGTCGAAGGCTTCGTACCGCTTGTGTAGAATCGCCAGCAACTTAGCCGGAAAAGACGAGGGCGGATTGTCAAAAATAGATTCTTCCTCGTAGGTAATCCCGACCTCCGTGGTGTTGGAAACTACCGTCGTCAAATCGGGACTCTCGGCCACGGCCAGGATTTGATCCCATTCATCGGAGGCAGTCAGCACCCGGCTGATGGCACAGTTGAGGATATTTTCTTCCACTTCTTCCCCGTCGGCAATGCCCCGCACGACGGTCGTGAAGCAGCCATCTTGCTCGCCGTAGGCGTCGATGCTACCGCGCGAGGTGGATTTGACCACAACCACGCGCCCCTTGAAGACGCCCTGCTTGTTGGCTTTGTCGATGAAGTACAGGGGCAATCCCCGCAGGAGCACCCCCGTGCCGAAGAACAGGGCTTTTTCAGGGTAGTTGAAGATTTTCTGGTTGGGGGCGTTTTGTTTGTTTAGAGTATTACTCACTTAATGTTTTGTTTATGGTTTACTACAGAAGACGAAAAAGCGAGCTTCTACCATCAACCCACGATGATTTTCACTCAGTCGGGTAGTTTAAACACTTGCTCCATAAGTACCCACTTTTCGCCCGGCTTCGCGCCCGGCACAGCTTGCTGGAATCCCCACATGAGATCTTCCCACTCCACCGATTTGGGATTTTGGTTGATTTCGTCCATGCGCTCGAAGGAAAAGGAGTCGTCCACCTCCATAACCATGAACATCCGGTTGCCGAACAGGTAGATTTCCATGTCCGTCACGCCCGCTTTACGGATGCTTCGGTTGATTTCGGGCCACTGATTTTCGGGAGCGTGGTGCCACTTGTACTTTTCGATCAGGGCGGGGTCGTCTTTGAGGTCGAGGGCGAGGGCGTAGCGGGGCATTTTGCTGATAATAGAAAATAGTTTTGATTTTTGGCGTAAGGTTCTAGAGTCATGGATCAAGGCAAAAGAAATCTACTGATTTAATTCTAGGGAAATTACCTGATTATAAAATCTATCGCTAATCCAGAATCCGATTTGTCGAAGTTCGTCCATTTTTTCCTGGACGCTACTAATTAGACCGAGCTGTTTGGCATTGAGTAAAACCCCCATTGTTCCGATAATTGGAACACCTTTTTCTTCGGCGACTTTTCTTCCTTCCTTTTCATCGATCATGAGCAAGTCCGCCTTAATCTCAATTGCCAGCGCAATTGCTTCGGCTTCGCCCTTATCTAGACTTAACTCAATTTCTGTTAAAAGAAAGGAACTTTTAACAGTTTGAATTTCAATCCAATCTTTATGCAAAATGGCCTTGATTCTTGGCTCCGAATTTTCAAGTATCATCAACTCATCAAAGACCGCAGAGGGTATCAAAATACGTTTGTACAGCTTTTTCAGAAGTTCCAATTCATTGATCTGAATCAGATTACTAATCGCAGTGGTATCGCTAATTACTATCATCCGATATTGGCTCAATACCCAGCGTTACCAGATCCTTGTTCAATTCCTCGATATCATAGTTCATCGGGATTTTGCGACTGCCCAGTACTTTTTGAAATAAAATACGGTTCATTCCGGCAAATCTGCTGGCTTTACCCATAGAGAATTTAGCCTGCTGATATAGCAGTATAGCAATTTCAAGCCTCAGTTCTTCCTCTGTTACCTGAGCAGCTTGCAGATATTCGTCTTCTATGATTAGTGCCATTTTGAAGCTTGATTTGATTAGTCTGCAATTTATTGAACGAATGCAGTGCATGATTTCCCCAAATATACGCAAGAAGCAGCACTCTCAACCGCCAGGCGGCCCTGTATCCATTATCAATTCTCAACTAGTCATTCCAATGCCCATCGATCACCTTCTGAATGTTCGGGTACTTCTCGTCGGTTTCGTTGTATTTCTTGCGTTGGGCGATGAGTTCTTGCTTTAAACCCGCGATGATGGCCTTGTACTTCGGGTCTTTGTAGCGGTTGACTAGTTCCTGTGGGTCGAGCGTGAGGTCGTAAAACTCCCAGGCGGCGGGCGTAGGCTCGAAGGGGTATGACTCGTTGATGTCCTTCTTCCAGCCCATCGTTTTCTGGCCGTAGAGTTCGGGACGATAGTGCGCTCCGTAATAGAAAATCAGCTTATACTTGTCCGTCCTGACGCCGAAGTGCGCGGGTACGTCGTGGTGCGTCAGGTGCATCCAGTAGCGGTAGTAGGTCGCGTTGTGGAAAGTCTCGGCGGGGTTTTGAAGTACCTTTTTGAAGCTCTCTCCCTGCATATAGGCGGGTACTTTGCCGCCCGCGAGGTCGAGCATCGTGGGACCGTAATCGCAGTTGTTGACGATGGCCCTGGTGCGCGTGTCGGCGTTGGCAGATTTTGCATTCTTGACGATGAACGGCATTCGCATCGACTCCTCGTACATCCAGCGCTTGTCCATGTAGTCGTGTTCGCCGAGCATCATGCCCTGGTCGGAGGTGTAAATGATGACCGTGTTGTCCCACAGGCCGTTCTTTTTAAGGTAGTCGAATAACCGCCCCAGGTTGTCGTCCACGCCCTTCACGCAGCGGAGGTACTTCTTGAGGTACATCTGGTAAGCCTTCGAGGTTTGCATGTGAGTATCGGTGAGAGTATCCAGCCCGTATTGCCGCACGTAGCTGCGATACGGGTGTCGCCCCGAAATAGACGTGCCGATGCGGCGGCGCAGGCTCCCGTAGCGGCCCACCGTGGCTTCGGAACCGAAGAATGGCTGGGCGTACATGGAGGCGGGTTCGGGAATATCTACGTCGGCGAGGTACTTCTCGTAACGTTCGGGGTACTCGAAGTCGTCGTGCGGGGCTTTGTGGTGGTGCATCAGGAAAAACGGCTTGGTTTTATCAACCTTATCGAGCCATTCCATTGTGATGTCGGTGATGACATCCGAGACGTAGCCCTTGGTCGCGACCATGTTGTCGGGCCAGGTACCTTCGGTTTTGGTCGCGAACTTCGGATCGAAGTAGTCGCCCTGGCTGATTAGCACCTTGTAGTAGTCGAAGGCGGCGGGTTCGTGTTTGAGGTGCCATTTGCCGATCATGGCGGTTTGATAACCCAATTTTTTCATTTCCGTGGGCAAGTACTGGCGATCGGGCGGTAATTCGCCGTCGAGGTCCAGCACGCCATTGGTTTGGCTGTACTGGCCCGTCATGATGTTGGCGCGGCTGGGCGTACAAATCGAGTTAGTGCAAAATGCATTCTCAAACACCATCCCTTCCTTCGCCAGTTGGTCGATATTTGGCGTTGGGTTCAGCGGGGCGAGCCGCTCCCGGTACGCGCCGATAGCCTGCGAGGTGTGGTCGTCGGACATGATGTAAATGATGTTGGGTCGTTGTGGGGCGGTTGCCGGTTCGCCGGTGCGGTTGGTGTTTTTCTGAGCGCTCGTCGGCAGGCAGAATAGCAGAAAAAGGGAGGCGTAAATTAGTTTGCTCATTTAAAGGAAGGGTGGATTGTAGGAATAAAAAGGCGGGGCAAGGGGTCGAACTACTAGTTGAGGATGGGTAGCACGGACTACGGGCGTACTTTATGGAAAGAACCCGCCTGACAAATTTGGGTCAGCGACAGGCCTTATCTTTGTTTTGGTTTACCTTACCTCCGTACTATTCTGGCACAAATTGCCGCCCGGCCTTTCCCATGAAAAAACAGTCTTTTGCCTCCCTGATTTTGTTAGCCGTTTTCCTGTTCTCCTGCGCGGGAGCCAAAAAGGAAGCCGACAAGCCCAACTTTGTCTTCTTTTTCGCCGACGACCTCACTTACCGCGCTTTGCAGTACATGGGCAATTCGCAAGTCAAAACGCCCAACCTCGATCGCCTCGCCGCGCGGGGTACCAACTTCACGCACTCCTACAACATGGGCGGCTGGAACGGAGCCATTTGCACGGCTTCGCGCTCGATGCTGGTATCAGGCAGGTCGCTGTGGAATGTCAACAACTACCGCGAAAAATGGTCGGCGGGCGATACCGCCGCTCTTGACAATACGTGGCCCAGAATGCTGGAAGCCGCTGGTTACGACACCTACATGACCGGAAAGTGGCACGTGGATGCCCCGGCACCGAAAATTTTTGACCGCGCTGAGCACATCCGGGGCGGAATGCCCAAAGACACCTGGAACAGCCCCGAAAAGCAAGCGGGTTTCAAGGAAGCAAAGGCGGGCAAAATATCCTGGGCCGACGCCATGCCGAACGGCTACAACCGCCCGCTCTCGGCGGATGACAAGTCCTGGTCACCGACCGACAGCAGCAAGGGTGGTTTTTGGGAAGGCGGCAAGCACTGGAGCGAAGTCATCGCCGACGACGCTCAGGGTTTCGCCCAGCAAGCCAGTCAATCCAAAAAGCCATTCTTCATGTACCTGGCCTTCAACGCGGCCCACGACCCCCGACAGTCCCCGCAAGACTACGTGGATATGTACCCGCTGGAAAGCGTCGAAATTCCCGCTAGTTTTCAGCCCGATTACCCCTACCACGACGAAATCGGCGTGGGGCCGCAACTGCGCGATGAAGCCCTTGCGCCCTTTCCCCGCACCGAGCTGGCCATCAAGACCCATTTCCAGGAATACTACGCCATCATCAGCCACCTCGATGCCCAGATTGGCAAGATTCTGGACGATCTGGAAGCCAAGGGCTTATTGGAAAACACCTACATCTTTTTCGCCGCCGATCACGGACTGGCGGTCGGCATGCACGGGCTGTTGGGCAAGCAAAGCATGTACGACCATAGCATCCGCACGCCGCTGCTGATGGCCGGGCCAGGCGTGCCAGCGGGCAAGACGGTGGATGAGGATGTGTACTACCAGGATATTATGGCTACGTCGCTGGAACTGGCGGGTGTCGGAGAACCGGATTTTCTGGAATTCAAAACGCTCATGCCCCTGGCTCTGGGTACTCAGAAGGAAAAGCAGTACGAGGCTATTTATGGTGCTTACGTAGACTTGCAGCGCATGGTAAGGCAGGACGGTTTCAAGCTCATCGTTTACCCGAAAGCCGATAAACTCCTGCTTTTTGACCTGAATAAAGATCCCGAGGAAATGAACGATCTGGCCAACCAGCCCGCGTTTGCCGAAAAGAAAAAGGTGCTGTTTCAGGAATTGTTGAAGTTGCAAAAGCAGTACAACGACCCGTTGGATTTGTCGGCGATGCGCCCCTGACTCATCTGTTTGTTACGCTCAAATCTCAGAAGCAGAGATTTGAGCGTAAAGTTTGTCGACCAAAATGGTCGCGGGCATAAGATACTATTCACAGCCCAAACCTGTGACTCCCAATCCCATCCTCCGTTACGACTTCCTGAAAAACAAGTACGGCATCATCGACTATGACATCAATTTTGAACAAAAAAGAAACTTTGCGGGCGTGCATTTTCGCATTCAGGACGCTACGAACTACGAGGAATTTTACCTGAGGCCCCACCAATCGGGCAATCCTGACGCCATGCAGTACTCGCCCGTCATCAACGGCAACGCGGCCTGGCAACTATACGGCGGCGAGGGCTACGGCGCGGTCAAAAACTACCGCTTCGGTGAATGGATGCACGTGCGGCTGGTTATCAAAGACAGGCAGATGGATGTCTTCATCGACGATATGGACACGCCCATCTTGCAAACCAACGACCTTAAACTTGACCCCGCCGCCGGGCCATTGGGCTTCGGTACTTTTCTGGGTGCGGCCTACTACGCCAACCCTACCTACCAAAAAACGGATAACGCCACGCTGTCCGGCAACCGCAAGCCGCCGCCGGAACCATCATGAACTGGCGCGTCTCCCAGGCTTTCCCTGAAAAAGACCTGGCCGACCTGACCACAATCAAGGATTTTACCTCCAAAGAATTCAGAAAACTGAACTCAGAAAATACGGGAACGATCAACCTGGCCCAGATTTCTCCGGTGTCGGAGACCACCAATACGGTACTCGCTAAGGTCATCATCGACTCCGATAGGGCGCAGGTCAAGCGGCTGGATTTTGGATTCAGCGACAGGGTGCGGGTTTTCGTCAACGACCGCATCGTTTATGGCGGCAACGATCCTTTCGTCTCGCGCGACTACCGCTTTCTGGGAACCATCGGCTATTTCGACTCCGTATATCTTGACCTGGAAAAGGGCAGCAACTAAGTAGTTTTCGCCGTGACGGAGGCAATGGGCGGTTGGGGCTTGCAGGCTAAGTTGGCGGATATGGCGGGGTGAAGGTCAGGGAATAAGTCGGTAAGAAAAATGTTTTGCCTTCACTTCTTCCAAACCTGACTCTTCGCTGTCACTTCCACATCCCAGGGCTGCACCGGATTGGGTCGGTACTGCGGATCATTATCTTTTTGGGGAAAGGATTTGACGACCGCCATCAACTTGGCAAAACTTCCCTTTCGCGGCGGGGTAGTCAGGCGGTCGAGCAGGTTGTGTTTTTCTTCGGGGTCTTCGATGAGGTCGATGAATCGCTCTGGTTTTCGGTGGGTGTCGATGGATAGCTTGTAGCGTTCGTTGCGAAGTACCCGGTCGCGGAAATTGTATTGGTTTTCAACGCCCTTCTCGGTGAGCCGGGCGTTATTTTGTCCGCCCATACCCAGAATCCAGGAGCGGTTGGAATAAGCCGCATCGCCCAGAGTTTTCTTGAAAGAGCGGCCATCTACGATATGCCTCGTGCCATTGGCGCGCCAGGTTCCGCCGACTTTCACGCCCGCCAAGTCCAGAAACGTCGGGAAAATATCGCTGAAATCTACCAGAGCTTTGGTTCTGGTATTGGGTTCGATGTGTTTTTTCCAACTCACGATGAATGGCTCGGAGATACCATTTTCGGTCGTTTCGGCCTTGCCGCCCTTCACCAGTCGCCCTTGGTACCGACCCGAAATGGCAGGCGTAGTACCGTTGTCGGTCGTAAAAACGATTACCGTGTTTTCCAGTAAATTTGCCTCGGTCAAAGCCGCGACAAGATTGCCTACGATCTTGTCGGTGTAGCGTACCATCGCCTTGTGTTTGCCGAGGTTGGTACTTGCTTTTTCGTCGGGTGTATCGGTGAAGGGCGTGTGCGTCAGTACCATTGGGTAGTACACGAAGAAAGGTTGGGTTCTTTTTTCTTGCATGAAAGAGACGATGAAGTCCGAAAAGATGTCAGGACCAAATTGGCCTTCGTGGGTTTTCGAGCCATTTTTTGTAAAAATATAGGGGTCGAAATACCGCTCGTCACTCGGGGGATTGCCTTCTTCCCCGCCCGTCCACATGCAGTATTCGTCAAAGCCCGCGCGGGTCATGGCGTCGGGTTCTACCCGGAAATCGTCGATTTGCCACTTGCCCGCGATGCAGGTTCGGTAGCCCGCTTTTTGCATTTCTACGCCCAGCGCGGGGTACTTAGTCTCATCGTAATGCGCTTGTCCGCCCCAGCGCGGCACATCCCAGTGGTTCACCCAGCCATGCCGGAAGGGGTACTGCCCCGTCAGCAGCGTCAGGCGTGTGGGGGTACATTGCGGCATGGAATAGACGTTGTCGAAGCGCATGCCGCTGCGGGCCAAGGCGTCGATGTTGGGCGTGGCGATGTCCTCGGCCCCGTAGGTACTGATCCATTCCTTGCCCAGGTCGTCCACGAGGATGAAAAGGATATTCGGCTGAGCCGCCGGTCCTCCGGTGCGGTTCGGCTTTGTTTCAGCCACAGGTTCGACCCGTTGGGTCAGAACACTTAGCAAGATTGTTATGAGTAACGTATAATTCATAAAATTGAAATTTTGCCTAACTTGTCCCTAAACCAATCCAAACAATCATGAAAACCTTATCTACTTTTTTTCTCTTCCTGGTGGCTTTGCTCGGCTTGAGCAGTTTTCAGCCTGCCGATTCCGTTTCCGGCATGGTGGCCGACTGGAAACGCGCTAAGGAATTTACCCAAGAATACCTCGAAGCCATGCCCGCCGATGGCCTCGATTACAAACCGACGCCTGAGATTCGCTCGTTCAAGGAGCAGATGCTGCATCTGGCTAATGGCAACTTCAACTTTATTGCGGCTGCTTCGGATAAAGACAATCCTTACAAAGGCAAGAATTTGGAAAAAATGGACGAGTTCAACGGCAAAGAGGCCCTGACCAAGGTAGTACTCGAAAGCTACGACTTCGCCATTTCGGCTCTCTCTGCTTCTTCCGATGCCGGGCTGGAAGCTCCCGTCAAGCTGTTCGGGCGCGATATTACCCGTGGCCAAGCTTACGCCAAAGGCTTCGAACATCAGACGCACCACCGCGGACAGGCCACCATATACATTCGGATGAAGGGCATCAAGCCGCCGAACGAGAAGCTTTTTTAATGCCTTTCGGCTTGCGCCAGCCTTCGGGCGGACACACAGGTCCGCCCCTACGAGGGATTCACTGAAAGCGAATCAACCCGAACGCCTCGCGTGACTATCGCTTTCTGGGTACCATCGGCTATTTCGACTCCGTATATCTCGACCTGGAAAAGGGCAGCAACGAAGTAGTTTTCGCCGTGACGGAGGCAATGGGCGATCGGGGCTTGCAGGCTAAGTTGGCGGATATGGCGGGGGTGAAGGTTGTGGAGTAGAGCCTGAGGTAAATAAGAAAGTTTCCTAATTTCGTCGGTAGTCCAACGCACATACGCTACATTACAATTGCGGATGTTCTCGGTTTATCTTTGATGACAAAATGCCGGAAAAGCGGTTTCAGATTGTCTGCCCCCTTGAGGTTCTCGCAAGAATAAATCTTCTCCTCATCGCGCCGGGTGAGTCAAACCTTGGTTTCCTCCTCCTTTTTGCCGTACTCCCCCGGCGTCACGCCAAATTCCTTGCGGAAAACCCGTGTGAAGTAGTTGGGGTCGCTGAACCCTACCTCGTAGGCTGTCTCGGCTACCTGCCGATTTCCCTGATGCAGAAGCTGGGCCGCTTTTTCGAGTCGGATGCTGCGAATCAGTTCGTTCGCGCCCTTGCCCGTCAGGGCGCGGAGTTTACGGTAAAGTTGCGTGTTGCTCATGCCCATTTCGCGTTCCAGAAGTTGGACATTGAGCGCAGGGTCGGCGAGGTACTTGTGAATGCACGCGAGTATTTTTTGCAAAAAAATCTCTTCCGGCGACTCGGGTACTTTTTTTGCGGGTTCGCGTAGTGACTGGCTGTACTTGGCCCGCAACAACCGACGCCCTTCAATGAGGTTTTTCATCCGGCTCAGCAGAACATCCATGTTGAAAGGCTTGGTCACGTAGTCGTCCACGCCCGCGCCCAATCCCTGAACCTTACTCTCGGTGCTGGATTTGGAGGTCAGCAGGATGATTGGCACATGGCTGGTTCGCTCGTCGGATTTTAGTTTTTGACAAAGCTGCACGCCATCCATGTCGGGCATCAGCCAGTCACTCACTACGAGGTCGGGAATCTCGGCCTGGGCTTTCAGGAGGGCTTCGGAGCCATTGCTGGCCGAAAGTACCCGGTACTTTTTCTGAAAACTACCCACTAAGTACTGCCGCAAGTCATCGTGGTCCTCTACCACAAGCACCAGAGGCTCATCCGTTTTACTGTGCCGGGAGGAAACCTTAACAGAGCCTTCCAAAACGCCGACATTTGGTTCGGAAACGGCACCCGTCGGGTTCAGCGCGTGGGTCGGACTGGCTGCTCGCCAGTTGATTGGAAAAACGGCTACATGCACAGGCAACGACACCACGAAAGCAGTACCCAGGCCCGGCTGGCTTTCGACCTGGATATTTCCACGGTGTAGTTCGACCAGCTCGCGGGTGAGGGCGAGTCCGATGCCCGTGCCGGCTTTCTTGGGTTGATTTTGTCCCTCGGCCTGGTAAAAGCGCTCGAAGATATGGGCAGCCTGGTCGGGCGCGATGCCTGCGCCTGTGTCCTCCACTTCCAGCGTGAGCGTTGCCGCATCGTCGCGGTCGAGTATTTGGCAACGTACGGTCACGGTTCCGCCATCGGGCGTAAATTTAAGGGCGTTTGCCAGCAGATTGTAAAGTACTTTTTCCACAATATCGGCATCGAACCAGGCCGAAAAAGTCTCGGGGTCGGTTTCGATGCGCAGCGACACCCCCTGCCGCTGGGCCTGGGACGTGAAGGTTTCCGCGATCCGCCGCAGGTAGGTGACGATGTCCTGACGGCTGATTTCTGGCTGTAGTAGCCCCGATTCAAGCTTGGACAGATCGAGCAACTGGTTGATAAGGCGCAACAACCGCTGGGCATTGCGGTGCATGGTGCGGTACTGCGGACGTCGGCTGTTGGTGGCGCGGTCGGTCAGGAATTGTTCGAGCGGGGTCAGAATCAGGGTAAACGGTGTGCGGAATTCATGAGAAATATTGGTAAAAAACCCCGATCGCAAACGGTCCAATTCGCGCGCCTTTTCGGTTTCGAGATGCTCGGCCCGAAGCTGGGTTTTGTACTCTTCCCGGATCTGGATCACGCGGCGCATTCCCAGCAGCAGGCCCGCGATCAGCAGACAATAAATTCCGTAGGCCCAATTGGTCCGGTACCAGGGCGGTAGTATCGTGATTCGCAAGGTAGCCTCGGAAGCATCGTCAAAATTATCCGTTAGCGACGCTTTCGCTCTGAACGTATAGGTGCCGGGGCTTTGATTGGTATAGGTAGCCGAGTGCTGCGTGCCCACGTAGTTCCACTCTTCCTCGAAGCCTTCGAGCATATAGGCATAGCGCACATTGCGATGGGCCTGAAACAGCACGGCGGCGAAGTCGAGCGTGATCACCGACTGGTCGTGGCGAAGCGTGATAGCCTCCGTATCAGCCAGTGAACGCTTCAACGGAGAACCTTCACTGCCGGGTGAAACCGGACGATTGAAAAGCTTGAGGCCAGTCAGGTACACGGGTACTGGTGGCGCGGACTTCGCCGTCTGCCCCGGACGCTCATGGCTTGGCTGAAACACGGTCAGACCGTGCTTCCCACCCCAAAACAGGGTGCCGTCGGGACTTTGACCTACGGCCCGCTCGGTGAAGTCGTTGCCGGCCAGTCCGTCGTCGCGGCGAAACGTCCGCAGCACTTCCCCCGTACTTTTCATCTGGCAAAGCCCATCGTTGGTGGCGACCCACAGCGTACCGTTGGCGTCCTGGCTGATGCTCATAATGGCGTCGTTCGGGATGCCGTCGTCACTCGAAAGCAGGTCGAAAGAGCCAGTGGACGCATCATAGCGGTGCAGGCCGTTCATGGTACCTACCCAAAGTTGCGCCCGCTTGTCTTCAAACAGACAGGTGATGTGGTTGTCGTTCAGCCCCCCCGATTTGCGGTCAACGGTGTGGCGCCGGAGGCGCTGGCTACCAGGCGGCTGTTCCACCAGGCCGTCGGCAAATGTGCCGCTCCATAAAGTACCATCGGAAGTTTGGAGAAGGCTAGTCAGCGAAAAAGGGGTCCGTCCCAAGCTTTTTTTGAACATGAGGGGGGTAGTTTGTCGGTCGATGAGCCAGCGTTCCCCACGTTTGGTGGAAATCCAGGCCTTGGTTCCCGTCGCCGGTACTACGCAATGTACCTGAGCGGAGCCAAAAAAGGTAAGACGGCGACGTACTTTTCCGGTCGCCGGATCGACGATGACCGTTCCCTTTTTCCAGGTATTGACCAACAGAGCCTTCTCCGACAGTAGATTAAGGTACGTGATGTCATTGCCCGGAATTGTGCCGGGGTCGCCGGGCTGATGGCGAAAATGGCGGTAGGTGTTGGTTTTTCGGTCGAGATAAGAGAGGCCCTTCGTACTGCCCAGCCAAACGTTGCCCGCCGAATCGGCGGCGAGCGTAGTGACGGTTCGGGCCAGCAGACTATTGGACTGGCCGGGTCGGTAGGTGTACACGCCGAAGGGGGCCGGACGGGCAAAGGCCACATTGAGTCCTCCCTCCCAGGTACCTATCCAGATGTTACCGTCGCGGTCGCCCCGCACACGGAACGTAGCGTGGGTACTCAGGCTGCCTGCCCTGCCGGGATCATGCGTAAAATGTGTAATCTGTTTGAAATCACCGTTTTCAGACATGATCACGCCATCGTCGGTTCCAAGCCAAAACCGGCCGTTGGCGTCTTCATAGAGGCTCTGCGCCTTATTCACTCCTTCCTCGACGCCTGGGTGATAGAATATGAGCGCAAACTCTTTGCTTCCGGGCTCGCAACGCCACAGGCCATGGCTCTGGGTTCCCACCCATACCCGATTTTGGCTATCGCTCTTGATAGAAATAATGTCTTCATTTTGCAGAATAGGCGCCAGATTCATCGACTCTGCCTGCTGGCTGGCCGTAGGCAGGCGCATCACCATCCCGCTCTGGGAAGCCATCCACAAGTTGCCGGATTGGTCGGTACATATCCTGTGGATATAATCGGAAGCAAGATTATTCTTCCGGGGGGTAAGTTGTGAAATCTGGCCCGTTTTCGGATCTATCCGCAACAACCCTTCCCCGTAAGTGGCTGCCCAGATAATCCCCGCATCGTCTTCGGCAAGATCCGTAATGGTCACGCTGGAAATGTCCAGTCCATCGGCAGTACGAACAAATCGGTCGAAGCGTACTCCCGTAGAGTCCAGCCGATTGAGTCCTCCCGAACTGGTACCCACCCAGAGCCGATGTTCCCGGTCTTCCAGCAGGCATTTCACTTCGTTGCTGCTAAGGCTGCGCCCATCCCGCACCGAATGCCGAAACACCTGGAAGCTTTCCCCATCGTAGCGGTTGAGACCGTCGGCGGTACCCAGCCAGAGAAAACCTTTGTGATCCTGCAGCAAATCCATCACCGTATTGTGCGAGAGTCCATCGGCCGTAGTCAGGTGGTGAAAGGTAGTTTGGGCGGCGGCGTGTCCACCTACAAGAGTCATTGCCCCCAAAAGAAATATTTTCAGCAGCGTTCGGGAGACGATTATGGGTGTATCAAAAGTCATGAGGCAACTCTTCCGGTTGGACGTTTAAGCTAAATCTATGTTTTTTTCAGCAAAAAATCACAAGCATATTCCTCTTTATCAGTAATATGATCGTTATTTCGTATTCCAAATGAACATTTATATCAAACTACCTTTCGCCATGACCAGAAAACTAATTTTACTTCTGCTGGTAATCGGATCAGCGGCAACCGCCCAAATCCAGAACCCTACCGTCAATCCAAATGAGACGAACCGTCCGGGCCGCCGAGGTATCGAAATATACCCCACAGCAATAGTCGCTGCGTACAGGGCCTATGGTATCAACGAACGGCTGCAAAATGCGGGCTATCCTGTCCATGAACCAATTCAGGCTTTTTGTGGATTTGGCAGCCAGTACCGTCTTAATCGGCTAATGGTGGGACTTGAAGGAGCAACTACGGTCAGTGTGGGGGCGAGTCGTTCCAATGAAATAGCCACGGCACATCGCCGTAGCCATTTCATCCAATTCACGGCCTCTTACGTCGCTTATCGGCGAAGAGACCTCATTAGGATATACCCGCTACTAACATTTGGCGGGATGGAAACCAAGTTGACGCTAAGCCGCGCAACGGACGGTATGGATTTTGATGTGAGCCTGCGTCAGCCGGGCAACGCCGTGACGCTGCAGCATTTTTCAAATATTGTGAATATAGGGATAGGGTTGGACATTACCCCCAACATAGTAGGCGTACGAGGGATGATGAGCCTGCGACTGGGCTACCGGATTGGTACCCGACAGGAATGGTACTCAGACCACACCCTGTTTCGAGGTGCGCCCTCTGATCAGCTGGACACTTTTTTTCTCCAGGCATCCTTCGGGGGAGTGTACAACTACTTGAGTCGCCGTCAGTACCTGGAAGTACATTAGGCAACAACAATACTTTGAACGTCACGTTGGAAACTTATACGCGATCACTCGATGAGATTGCCGTTGTGGGATACGGACAGAAAAGTACCTGGCAGCTTACGGAGTCTATCAGTACAGTGCAAGCCAAAGATATCGTGAGATTATCCGTCGCCACGCTGGAAGGCGCCACTCATGGACACTTATCGGGTGTTTAGATCACTAATGTCTAACCTTAATGCCATACCAAGCAGTGCCATTGCGATCCACATCTGAGGCGTAAACACGGTGCGCAACAATCAGCCGCTTTTGCGATAGATGGGGTACCCATCGGCGATGGTACTACCAACTAGATCAACCCTGCCAATATCGAGATCATCTTGTAATTACTGTTCAGCTAGCACTAATTTTTAAGTCCGTTCGAAGCACATATCTTTTATATCTACCCAATGGAAAAGACTACTTTCATTATTCTTAAACATGATAAAATGGCAGGAGAGGCTATTAGTCATTTCCTAGTAACTAAAGGATTGTCTTGTACAGGATGTTATACAGAAAACGAAACGGCCTATCAGGCGGCTCTAAAATTCAATCCTGCCTTTTTCATTACAGAAGCAGATCTTCCTGGTCAAAATGGTTATGATCTTGTACGTAAGGTGAAGACGCTAGCACGCATTGAATGTATTGTCTTTTCGTCAAGTTCGGGGGCCTTTAAGTATGAAGCCACCACTGTCAACGTAAGCGGATATGTTTCGCACAATGCTAATCTAGAAGAAGTATTTGAGTGTATTCAGACAATCCAGCAAGGCAGACGTTATATCAGTCCAGACATACAAAATTTGCAAATTTATTCTGTACCAGAACCCAACCTCCGCCGCCTAGGTGAGCAGGAACGAAACGCACTTCGTCTTCTCGCGCAAGGACTAGAAAACGAGGAAATTGCTACTACGCTTAATATAATGCATACTACATTGAGTTCCCATTATAGAAATATAAAAGAAAAGCTGGGTTTGCACAGCACTCGTCAACTCACAATATTTGCCGCACAAAACTTTCTCAAAAAACCAATTAATACTGCTAATAAATAGCATAGATGACAGAAGTAGTACTAACTTTTGTCATAAAAACTGTGAGCTATGAGAATAAGTAGCATTGATCTGTAGCACAAACAAGTGATAGATTTGTATCAAGAAAGCAGAGGAATCCCCTCAACTACCTAGTAGTTCAACTTTCGATACATAAATGTTCACTTTCAAACGGTAATTGTTATGGACTTTGAAAAGAATGCACACGGATTCCGTTCATGGATGCGGTATGTCGTCCTCGTTCCCATGCTTAGCCTGTTAAGTGTTTCTTGTAAAGATTCTACTGAGAACTTAACACCATCTCCTACTCATGATCTGGTGGATGAGACTGCGGCATGGGGTATGCTATCTCCAACTGTCAAATTGGAAATCGATGCCTTGGCAAATAACCTCTCGGCATACGCTAAGTTACAAGCAGAGAACAAGGAAATGCCGAAAATGGAGCTTGACGAATTGTTTCGGAAGCAAAGAGGTGCTCAGCCCAATGTCAGTATTGCACAAGTAGAAGCCGCGATAGAATTAGCAGATGTCTTGTCAGCTCGTGAAAACAATGCCCAAACCGAAATTGCCAAGGGACATAATGCAGCCAGGGCAAGAATTGGCGCAACTACGTATATCTATCCTACACAGTGGGCGGATGCTTCGTACGATATGCTGCCTGGTGGCGCGAAAAGCGTCTTGGAAGGACTGAAGACACAAATTGGAGCATTGGAATCTTCATGGGACAATGCTCACCCTGACAACATACAAACGATGGTTCAAATCCAATCGTTATTCGATCAGGCTGGCCAAGCAGCAGCTTACGCTGGAGATATTCCATCACAAGATGACCGTATCTCACTTATGGAATCAATCTATTCAATCAGGCAGATGATTCCAGCAATCCATATGTTCGTCATCAATAACTACACAGGTTTTATGAACGACGATCCATCCTTGGATTGGCCGGGTGCGCGTAGTGGGTGGTGCTGGCGTTGCGTATGGAGGGCTGTGGCACGAGTTGCGGTCGTAGCAGCTGTAACCGTAGCTGTGATCACTATACCGGCAGCCCTAGCAGTCGCAGCAAAGGGTTGGTCTGCAATGTGGTCTGCAGGGGTTGCAGTAGCGAAGAATGGTATAACAATCGCCGCTAAAAATGTTCTAAATCTTAAAGTACAAGCCTCCCTGAAAACTGGCTTGTCCTCAGGGGTCAAAAGGGCGGCTAAAAAATGGAATACGGGATGGGAAGGGGCTAGTGAATTTAGACCCGGCATCAAAGTTTATCTGGGCTTGATTCAGGTACCTTTACCATGACGTTGAAGGCTTCTGAACGCAAAAACCTACCTGCCACAACATATGTTGTGGCAGGTAGGTTTTTGCGCCCTTCGCAACTCATCTCTTTGAGATCCAAATGGGCATCGGCGGCAACGGCATCTCGAGCGCCGGAACGGGCCGGCTCATCTACTTCCGGGCTGCCTGCGGTCCCAACGGGATCTGTGCGCCGGGCTTCAACGCCCAGGGCTACGGCCAGATCCACATGACACCCGGCATCCAGAAAGCTTTCGAAAAGGGCGATCCGCGGCGTCAGGCTACCCTTTTTATTGATGGCGATCCCTACGATACGGGTGATAATATCGACGGTTCCAAGAAGTATGTTTTCAACAGCGAGTACGCGGCCACGGGCTCTACGCCCGCCAAGTACATCAAGAAGGATGTTCACATTAGTTTCTTGTCGCCTCTGAGCGTGAATAACGAGCGGGTGATTCGTTACGCCGACGTGCTGCTGATGCTGGCTGAATGCAAAATCATGGGCCCAACTAAGGACTTGGCCGGAGCCGCCGACCTCATCAACCAGGTGCGCCGCCGCGCCGACCCGACGGGAACCATACTACCCGATGTGAAGGTGAGTTCCGAAAGCCAGATGATGAAAGACTTGCGCTACGAACGCCGGGTGGAGCTGGCCCTGGAAAGCCACCGTTACAATGATCTTGTCCGCTGGCACCGCGCGGGTATCATCGACATCAAGCAGGACATCGACTTTGGCCGCCCGGCTGCCAATGCCAACTGGTCTCCCACTAACTTGCTGAAGCCTATTCCCCAAAATGAGCGCGACCTGAACCCCGAGCTGGTTCAGAATCCGGGATATTGATTTGGGTGCTTTGGTATGGTTTGCCTTTTCATGAAAATGCTGACAAAGGGCCATTGACTGGCCTTTTGTCGCGTCAAGACCGCATTCAGACGATTTTATGCTGTTTTTTGACGGATTTGTCCAGCATCGATTGCCGGATAAAGAGGAGTTTTGTATCACTTTACCAAGGAAGAACAATATTAAATGAATGGTAAAGGAAATACCTGGCTGTGGTGGCTGGAAGTTTTAGCCGCCCTGCTGCTGTTCGGACTACTGATGTTCGGACTGTGGCTGCTGTTGTCAGGTTTGTGATACACGCTCTTGGAGCGAAAAACTTTCCGTTATGAAAACTGATTACGCTGTAGCAGACTCCTCTCGCCTGCCCAAGTACCTGCAGGTAGTAAACGCCATCGTCGCCGACATCGAGAAGGGCGCTCTGAACCTGGGCGACCGCCTTCCTTCGCTGAACGAAGCCTGCGCCGATTGGTACTTATCCAAAGACTCTATCAAGCGGGCCTACGAAACGCTGCATCAGATGGGATTGGTGACTTCCATAAACCGCAGGGGCTTCTTCGTGGCGGGTCGACCCGATCGCCACGCGCTGCGGGTGCTGATCGTGGCCGGGCAACTGACCGAACGGGTCAAGCAACTGCACGATGCCATTGCTACCAACGTGAGCCGAGACCTTATCCTCGATGTGTGCAACTACAACTACCAGCGGCAGTTGCTCTGCCAATTGCTTAGCAAGCATCTCGGCGACTATCATTACTTCATCGTGATGCCCCACCTGGTCAGCCACGATCCGGCTACCCTCCAATGCCTGCGCAATGTGCCAGGGTCCCGGTTGATTCTGATCGGCAACCAGTGGCAGGATGTCCTGCAACACGGCCATCAGCTTCGTTTTGGCGGAGAGCATGATTTGTACGCCGCACTGCTGAGCCAGACCGAGGCTTTCCGCAAATACACCCGCCTGAACTTGGTACTTTCGGAGCAAGATACCTTCGACGCCGAATCGATCCGGGCTTTCCAGTGTTTTTGTCTCGATCAAAATTTTGACTTTCAATTGCTCGACGACCTGAGCGCGGAAGAAATCCGGACGCAAGAAGCGTATTTCGTAGCCGACAGCCGCCACCTGATCGCTCTGGTCGAGTACAGCCAGCGAAGTGGCCTGCGGCTGGGACAAGACCTGGGGGTAGTGAGTTTTATCGAGAATGAATATACCCGGCTACTGGCCGGAGGCGTGTCGGTGATTTCGCACCCTTCGGCGGAGGTGGGCCGCCTGGTGGCTAATATTCTAAGCGGTCAGGCTAGTAGCAATCAGCCGCACTCCCTGCCACTGCAAATGCGTTTCCGCACTTCTTGCTAATATGTTGAATAAAGTTTTATACGGAATATGCGCTGCCGTGCTCGGTCTGACGGCCTGGTTCGGCATTCGCTCGGACGGGGAAAAGCTATTCGTGCGCCTTCCTGCTTCCCAATCCGGCGTGACTTTCGCCAATCAGCTCACCGAAACCGACTCAATCAATGTACTTACATTCGAGTATATGTACAACGGGGCGGGTGTAGGCGTCGGAGACTTTAACCGCGATGGCCGTCCCGACCTGTACTTTGCGGGCAATCAGGTATCGAGCCGACTCTACCTTAACCAAACCGAATCCGGCCAGGCAATTCATTTTGCGGATATTACCGGACCATCCGGCACAAGTACCCAAGCCTGGTGCACGGGCGTGAGCGTGGCGGACGTCAACCAGGACGGCTGGCCCGACATCTACGTGTGCGTGGCGGGACCGCAGGCTCCTTCGGCCCAAACCGCCAATCGACTGTTTATCAACGACGGCCCCACGCCGGACAAAGTACCCACGTTCACCGAGCAGGCCGCCGATTACGGACTGGCCGATACGGGGTACAGTACCCAGGCCGTGTTTTTCGATTACGACCGCGACGGTGACCTCGACTGCTACCTCTTGACCAACGCGCTGGAAAGTACCAACCGGAACGCGCTTCGTCCCAAGCGGTTGGATGGGGAAGCGCCGGGAACGGATCGATTGTACGAGAATATTTCCTGGCAGGAGGAGGGAAGAAAAGGAGAAGGGAGGAAGGGAGATGAATCTTTGATGGATACGGCAAATCATATCCCGGTTTTTAGGAATGTTTCGCGAAAGGCCGGGATATTGACCGAAGGCTACGGATTGGGCGTGTGCCTGAGCGACCTGGACGATGACGGTTGGCCAGACATCTACTGCGCGAATGATTTCTTGTCCAATGATCTGGTTTGGATGAGTGAAAAGGGGAAGGGCTTCTCGAACCAGGCCGCCCGACTCTTGAAGCATCAAACCCACAACGGCATGGGCGTGGACATCGCCGACCTCAACAACGACGCTCTGCCCGACATCGTGGTGCTGGATATGCTGCCCCCCGACAACTACCGCCAAAAAATGATGCTGCCGGGCTCCAACTACAACCGCTTCCAGATGGAGCATGAATTGGGTTACGAACCGCAGTTCATGCGCAATACGCTGCAACTCCACCGGGGCACGCAGGGTACTTTGCCGACTTTTTCGGAAATAGGCCAACTAGCCGGCATCGAAAAAACGGATTGGAGTTGGGCGCCGCTGCTGGCCGACTTCGACAACGATGGCTGGAAGGATGTGTACATCACCAACGGCTACCGCCGCGACGTGACCAACCTCGATTTTATCAAGTTCAGCCAACAGGAATCTACTTTCGGCAGTCCAGGGGCGCAGTTTAGGCAGGCGAGGGAGGCACTGCTCAAACTACCCGAAGTCATGATCCCAAACTACGCTTACCGCAACCGAGGGAAAGCCGACGTACTTTCCTTCGAGAATGTGTCGGAAGGCTGGGGGCTGAGCCAAGCAGGCTTCGCTAACGGTGCGGCCTACGTGGATCTGGACAACGACGGCGATCTTGATCTGGTGACTAACAACATCGACGCGGAGGCCACGGTGCTGGAAAACCGCCTGAATCAGCAGGCATCGCCCCCCAACTGGCTCCGGCTCACGATCGAACCCAGCTCGAAACTACCCGTGGTCATCGGCACCAAAGTCTGGCTCTACGCCGGAAACCAAACCCAAATGTCGGAACTGGCTCCGGTGCGCGGGTTCGTCTCGACCGTCGAGAACGCGCTGCATTTTGGGTTAGGGCCAAAAGGTACTTACGACTCCATCGTCGTACGCTATCCCAACGGAAAGAAACAAATCTTGCCGCAAGCGGCAGTCAATCAGGTGATAGAGGTGGCCTACCAGCCGATAGGTACCTGGAACAAACCCGTTCCGACCCAAGAACCCGTATTTGTGGAGCTTGCGCTCGAACAAAGTACCTTGAATGTCGTGCATACGGAAAACCCCGTCGTGGACTTCGACCGTACGCCGCTTTTACCCCATAAGTACTCCCAAAACGGGCCCCAACTAGCCGTAGGCGACATCAATGGTGACGGACTCGACGATTTTTTTACGGGTACTGATTTCGGTCATTTTTCTCAAATCTATATTCAAAAATCCGATGGAAAGTTCGCGTCCGTAGTCCTGCCGGAAAGTGACGCCTACGAAGACGCGGGCGCGGTATTCTTCGATGCCGACGGCGACGGCGATCAAGATTTGTACGTCGTGAGTGGCGGCAGTAAAGAGGAAGGACTTTCGCCGGTGTATCAGGATCGCTTGTACCTCAACGAAGGGGGTACTTTTCATTCGGTACCGCTCCCCCCTACGCGTTCGAGTGGTAGTTGCGTGGTAGCGGCGGACTTCGACGGCGATGGCGATCTGGATATTTTCCGGGGCGGACGCGTAGTGCCCGGCCAGTACCCCAAGCCCGCCGCCAGTTATTTGTTGAGAAACGAGGGGTTGGGAAAAAACGGAAAACCCCGCTTCGGCGACCTTACCGACCAGCTCGCTCCCGGCCTGCGCCAGGCCGGACTGGTGACCGCCGCGCTCTGGACGGACATTGACAATGACGCACGGCCCGATCTGCTGGTAGTGGGTGAATGGATGGCCCCGACGCTTTTCAGAAATACGGGTGGCAATTTTAAAGCCCAACAACTGGAAGGCTTAGAGAATGAAACAGGCTGGTGGCAGTCGCTGACGGCGGCCGATTTCGACGGCGACGGCGACACCGACTACGTAGCGGGAAACCTCGGCTTGAACAGCAAGTACCGGGCCTCGGCGACCGAACCCGTGCGGGTATTTGCCGCCGATTATGATAACAACGGACGGCTCGATCCGCTGCTGACTTTTTACCTCGACGGCCAGCAAGTACCCGTGGCCCAGCGCGATGTCATGGTCTCCCAAATCCCCAGCATCCGTAAACGATTTCCCACCTACCACGACTACGCCAGCTACCCGTTCGAGGAAATGTTCACAGAAGCCGAGCGCCAAGCCGCCTTCGTTCGCGAAGCCCGCCAAATGGCGAGTTGCTACCTCGAAAACACGGGTGATTTCCGCTTCAAGGTACACCCTCTACCCATAGAAGCCCAAATGGCGCCCGTCACTGGGGTACTTTCGGAAGACTTCACGGGAGATGGACAACCCGACTTGTTGCTGGCGGGCAACTTCTATGGCACCGAGACCATCGGCGGGCGACTCGACGCGGGCAAAGGGGTACTTTTGGTTGGACAAAAAGCAGACAAAGTACCTTTTCGTGTAACAAAAAACAGCGGCTTAAACCTGGACGGCGACGTCAAGTCGCTGGCCTCGCTTCGCCGATACGACGGTTCGCGCTGGTACCTGGTCGGCAGTAATGACGGGCCGCTGCGCGTCTTGAAATCCAGACGAAAGGTGGTCTATCCGCATTTTTAGGAAAGACGGTATCGCTTTCTCCTGCCCGCAAAATACCGGTCCACGCTTCTCTGCGGAATCCCGATATGCCTTATCAGAAGTTTGATTTAAGTTGGCAGAACTTCACCCATTAGATACTGCCATTAGGCCTGGTTCAGGGGGCTTTTTTGGGCAAGAAGGCGCAGGACTCCCAATTTGCTCCAACAAACAAATCCGCGCATATGAAACGACGCCAGACCAAGCCACCATCCTCATTCGGGCGGACACACAGGTTCGCCCCTACGAGGGATTCACTGAAAGCGAATCAACCCCAACGCCTCACTCACATCACTGGTAGGCAGTTTGCACACTTTTTCTCTACAGACATAAATGCGCGTCTGACCTTCCACTTTTTTATCTTTGAGTAACGGCAAGTTTTCATTGTCGCCGCCCGCAAAAATGGCGTTGGGCAGGTAGTTTTTTTGCAAAAGCTGGTTCTGTGCTCTCGCTTTTTCGCCCATGACCGCCACCTCGTAAGTGCCGAAATGCGCCATGCCCAGCAGCGTCGCCCAGGACGTATAACTGGCCGCGTCCTCGGCCAGACTTCCCTGCATCTTATCCAGCATCGTCATGGCCTTGGCTTCCAATTTTTCATTATACAGGATCTTGCCCAGACGGTACTGCGCCAGGCCCAGCACGGCGTTGGCCGAGGGAATCACGCCATCGCTGACGCCGATGCTGTTGACCAGCACGTTTTCCTTCTTGGCGTCGTGGGTGGTGTAAAAGTTAGACTCGGCATCATATAAGTACATATCGGCGTACTCAATCAACCCTCTGGAAACATTCAGCCAGTGCTTGTTGAAGTTGGATTGGTACAGGTGCAGCAGGGCGTCGGCCAGAAAGGCGTAGTCTTCCAGAAAAGCCTCGATGGATACCTTCTGGTTGCGGTAGCTGCGCTGCAACCGGAAATTCCGGCCCAGCATATATTTTTCCAAAAATCGGGCATTCTTCTCCGCCGCCTGCAGGTAAGCCGGGTTGCCCAGGGCGCGGTAAGCGTCCACGTAACCTTTGAGCATCAGAGCGTTCCAGGAAGTCAGGATTTTGTCGTCCAGGCTGGGCCGGATTCGTCTGGCCCGCGCGGCGAAAAGCTTTTTCCGGGCTTTCACTACCAGCGAATCGCCGAGATTGGCGAGCTTAGCGGATTTTTTCAGGTACAGGATGTTCTCGCCTTTTTCCCAATTTCCTTTTTTAGAAATGGCAAAGGCTTTCTCGAAAGCAACCAGTTCCTTGGCATCCAGAACCTGAGCGATTTCATCATACTTCCAGACGTAGAAAGTGCCCTCCTCGCCCTCGCTGTCGGCGTTGAGGGAGGAGTAAAAGCCGCCTTCGGCGTCGGTCAGTTCGCGCTGCACGAAGGCCAGGGTTTCTTCGATGATGCGGCGGTAGTTTTCGTCACCCGTCACCTGGTAGGCGTGGGCGTAGAGGCTCACCAACTGCGCGTTGTCATAGAGCATTTTTTCAAAATGCGGGACGCGCCATTGGCCGTCGGTGGCGTAGCGGGCGAAGCCGCCGCCCAGTTGATCGTAAATGCCGCCCCGCGCCATCTTGTCGAGTAGGGTGGTCGTGGCCGAGAGGGCTTTCTTGTCTTTTTTCAGATAACCGTACTGCATCAAAAACTCCCAACGGACGGGCGTGGCGAATTTGGGTGCGCCCTGGAAACCGCCTTCGGCGAAGTCAACTTGGGCCAGCAAGCCCTGGTAAGCGGCTTCGTACAACGCCCCGTCGCGCTGCGCCGTGGTGTCGGCCTGGCCCGCGGCGGTCTGGATTTTCCTGATTTCCTCCGTCAGGTCTTCGGATTGCTTCGTGAGCGTGGCGTTGTCCTGCTCGTAGGCCTTGTGAATGTTTTGCAGGAGTTTCAGCCACTGTTTTTTAGGAAAATACGTCCCGGCGTAAAAAGGCTTCCCATTGGGCAGCGCGAAGGCGTTGAGCGGCCAGCCGCCGTTGCCGTTGATGAGCTGGGCGGCGTTCATGTAAATCTCGTCCAGGTCGGGCCGCTCCTCGCGGTCGATTTTGATGGCCACGAAATGTTCGTTCATGTAATTGGCTACTACCGTGTCCATAAAACTTTCTTCCTCCATGACGTGGCACCAGTGGCAGGCCGCGTAGCCGATGCTGATAATGAGGGGCTTGTTTTCACTTTTCGCTCTCGACAACGCCTCGTCGCCCCACTCGTACCAGTCCACCGGGTTGTCGGCGTGTTCCAGCAGGTAGGGACTGGATGCCTCGCCGAGGTGGTTGCCGCTGGTTTGACTGAGGGAACTTTGGTCGGAGGCGCAGGAGAAAAGCGCCAGACTAAGCCAGAACAAGCTGGTGGTTCTGAAAAAATTCTTTTTACGCCACAGCATGGAATTCTGTATTTGGGTTCATATTATTTCGGGAATAAAATTGCCGTCGATGCCCAGTTTCTGCGTGATTTACCATAAGCAAGTGAATCTTACGCATTCAAGACGACAAGCGAAAGTCCTACTATAATCAAGATAATTTATTGTAAGAATACGGAAATATCAGGCAATATTCTGCTTAATCGGTTGGCCGAACTTTGTGCGTAAGCTTATTTAATTCTACTTTGTTAAATTAAAAAGGGCCTGGCGATCGCCCCACCGGGGTACTGCCCCGATTTGACAAAGTAGAATTAAACTGCCAAAATCAATACAATACCGTCATTCATGAATGATTCAGCCCCAAAGAAAGCAAGCGTATTTGCCGACCCCTTCGAAGAAGTCCGAGAGGCGACAGGCTACGCTGAGATCGACGATCAGGAAGACCCTGTCGCCATGTTGCTCAGGTTAAAAGACGTCCGCAAGACAGCCCACAATTGGAAGACTTTCCGCTCGGGGGCCACGCCGGGCCGCATCGTGGTGCCCTCGGAAGTAAACATCCGCGACACCCGGCAGATCCCTTTTGAGCTGGATCCGCCCGAACACACGGGCTACCGCAAGCTGCTGGAAGCGTGGTTCAAGCGGCCATTGGAGCAAGCGTATCAGGATAAATTGACGGATTTGATTTCCGAGCTTGTTCAAGAGGCCCTGAGAAAAGACAAAATTGAGATAATAGAAGAATTTGCGCTGAAACTGCAATCGTGGGCCCTGGCCTTGCTGCTCAATGTACCTTTGGAGGAATCACAAACCTGGATTTCGTGGGGAACGCACGTTTTCCGAAGCGAGGGCGAAGCACTCGATGGCGATAAGGCCGCTGTGCTGTACGACTACATCGACGATCAGATCGAAAAAGCCAGCCAAAGTCCGGGCGAAGATCTGTACTCAGTACTGCTAGCCACGGAATATGAAGGCCGGAAAATGACCAAAGAAGAGGTGAAAGGCGTCATGGTGCTCACTTTTGCCGGCGGCCGCGACACCGTCATCAACGCCGTCACGAACTCGATCGCCTACCTGGCCGAACATCCCGAACACCTGGAACGCCTGCGCCTGGAACCCGAGATTATTGGCAAAGCCACCGAGGAACTCGTGCGGTACTTTGCCCCGCTGACCCACATGGGGCGCGTCGTGGCCGAAGACACGGAGGTATGCAGCCACGCTGCCAAAGCCGACACGCGGGTTTCGCTGTGCTGGGCTTCGGCTAACCGCGACGCGGGTACTTTCGAGCGTCCCAATGAAGTGGTACTCGATCGCAAAATAAACCCGCACGTGAGCTTCGGTTTCAGTCACCACAACTGCCTCGGGGCCACCCACGCCCGGCAGATTCTGAAACAGCTTCTTGCTGTTTTGTCCCAGCAGGTGAAGTCCATGGAAATCAAGAGTTTTACAGAAAATATCGAGGAATGGGGAGCGTTCCGACGCAAAGTCGGGTTCCATTCGCTCGAAGTAGGATTTGAATCATAAAAACAACCACACAATCAATGGCAAAAATCACCTATATCACCACCGAAAAAGAAACGATCGTCCTGGAAGCCTCGTCGGGATCGCTTATGGAACTGGCCGTCGATAACGGCGTGCCGGGCATCGACGGCGATTGCGGCGGCGTTTGCTCCTGCGCCACGTGCCACGTTCATGTGGCCCCCGAATTCATGGACATCGTGGGCAAGCCGGGCGAAATCGAAAGGGATATGCTCGAACTGAACGACGACATGGATGAATTCAGTCGGCTGGGTTGCCAGGTACCCATCACCGAGGCGCTGGACGGACTGGTACTGACCGTCGCCAACTAGCCGCTCCGATGTCTGAACCGACAGAAAGCACCACCGTTTGCGTGGTTGGAGGGAGTCACGCGGGGGTGGCCTTCGCGTTTGCGCTCCGCAAAGTGGGCTGGGCTGGCCGAATCATCGTTTTCGACCGCGACCCCGAGCTTCCCTACCATCGCCCGCCACTCTCCAAAGCCTTCCTGACGGCTGAGCGGGGCATCGAACACTATTTGCTCAAACCGCAGGAATCTTACGTAAAAGAGGATATAGAACTTCGGCTCGGAATAGGCGTAGCTGCCATCGATAAAACAGGAAAGTACCTTCTTCTGGAAGACGGCACTCGCCAGTCCTACGGAAAACTGGTGCTGGCAACGGGCGCGCGTCCCTTCATTCCGCCCATCGACGGCCTTGGGACGGCAAAGTTCGTGTTTCCGTTGCGCACCGCCCTGGACATCGTTGGCATCCGGGAGGCTCTGGCGAAGTCCGGGCAAAAACGGGTGATCATCATCGGTGGCGGCTACATCGGGCTTGAAACTGCCGCCTCCCTGCGAAAGATAGGGGCGAGCGTGACCATCCTCGAAAGGGAAGCGCGTGTCCTGGCCCGGGTGACTTCCCATTTTATGTCCGATTTTTTTACAAAAATCCATCGGCAAAATGAGGTTGTTATCGAGACCAGCAGGCAAATTGACTCGGTTGAAAATGTTGGCAATCATAGTGTTATCCATTGTGCCGACGGAACAAGCTACCAGGCGGATCTCATCATCGTAGGCGCTGGGGTGCGGGTCAACACGGCCTTGGCGGAATCAGCGGGCTTGGCCATCGAAAACGGCATCAAAGTGGATGAGACCGCCCGCACCCGCGACGAACACATCTACGCCATCGGCGACTGCACCTTTCATTTCAATCCCCACTACGGCCGCTACATCCGGCTGGAATCGGTGCAAAATGCGGTCGAACAAGCCAAAACCGCCGCTTTGGCCGTGAGTGGGAAAGCGGTGCCCTACGAATCGATTCCCTGGTTTTGGTCGGATCAATACGACATAAAGCTGCAAATCGTGGGACTTTCGGAAGGGTACGATAATCTGATAATTCGGTCGGAAGAGCAGGAAAATAAGTTCTCGGTCTGGTACTTCAAAGGTTCCGAGTTGCTTTCCGTCGATGCCGTGAACAACCCAAAAGCTTACGTACTGGGGACTAAATTAATCAAGGAGAAGGCTGTGGTCGATAGAGCGCATCTGCAAGACCCGGCGCTGCCGCTGGCGATGGACACGCTGCGAAGCTGAACCAGCCGCTTTTTTCAAAAATCTTCCCTAAATTGGCCAATATTCAAAATATCTTCGTACCCGATTATGAAAACACCCTACTATCTTCTTTTCCTTCTATTAATTACTGGCAGCTTGAGTTTTGGCCAACAGCCCGTCAAAGAAAGCACCGGCTTCTACCAATTCGCGACTGACGATCCCAACCAGCGGTACTTTTTCAGTGACCGAAAAGGGGTTTTGGGTCAGAACGGAATGATTGCCTCGGCCCACCCCGTTTCTTCGCAGGTAGGAACTGATATCCTCAAAAAAGGCGGCAATGCCGTGGATGCGGCCATTGCCGTGATGTTTGCGTTGGCTGTGGTGCATCCGTCTGCGGGCAATGTGGGCGGCGGCGGTTTTATGGTTTATCGAGCGGCGGACGGCAAGAGCTACACGCTGGACTTTCGGGAAAAAGCGCCGCTGAAAGCCAGTCGTGACATGTATCTCGATGCGCAGGGCAACGTGGTCGAGGGGCTGAGTACGCTCGGTCATTTGGCCAGCGGCGTACCAGGCTCGGTCGCGGGTATGGCAGTCGCCCACGCCCGCTTCGGCAAGCTCCCTTGGGAAGACCTTCTGCAGCCTGCTATCGACCTGGCGGAAAAGGGCGTCGTTCAGACTGAAAAGGAGGCGCGGGGCCTCAACTACGTCCGGGAATCCATCCAGAAAGTCAACCCCGGCACCCGCTATTTTCTTCGCGCCGACGGCCGCCCCTGGCAGGCGGGTGATACGCTTGTGAGTCAGGATTTGGCCAAAGTTTTCAAAAGAATTCAGAAAAAGGGGCGCGACGGATTTTACCGGGGTAAGGTGGCGCGGCTGCTTGCCCGCGAAATGCGGAAGGGCAAGGGTATCATCACGAAAAAAGACCTGAAAGCCTACCAGGCCCAATGGCGGGAACCCGTGGTGGGTGATTACAAAAATTACAAGCTCATCACCATGCCGCCTTCTTCGAGCGGTGGCGTGGCCTTGATGCAATTGCTGCGACTGGTAGAACCTTACCCGCTCAAGCGCTGGGGCTGGAATACCGATTCGACGGCGCAAGTGATGATCGAGGCAGAGCGCCGCGTGTACGCCGACCGTGCGAAGTTCCTGGGCGACTCCGACTTCATGAAAGTGCCCGTTGCCCAGCTTATCAGCCGCGAGTACCTGAAAAAACGCTGGCAGGATTTCAGTTTTGCCCGTGCCACCGACAGCAAGGACATCGATGGCGGCGACCTTCCCGGCTATGAGAGCTTGGAAACTACCCACTTTTCGGTGGTGGATAAAGACCACAACGCGGTGGCGATCACGACGACGATCAACGGGGGGTATGGCAGTAAGGTATTGGTAAAGGGTGGCGGCTTTTTCATGAACAACGAGATGGACGATTTCAGCGCGAAGGCGGGTGTCCCCAATATGTTCGGACTCATTGGGGGAAAGGCCAACGAAATTCAGCCCGGCAAGCGGATGCTCTCGGCCATGACGCCCACGATTGTGGAGAAAGACGGTAAACTTTACATGGTCGTGGGAACGCCCGGCGGCTCGACGATTATCACCTCCGTTTATCAGACTATCCTGAATGTGCTCGAACACGGAATGACGATGCAGCAGTCGGTCAATGCCCTGAAATTTCACCACCAGTGGCTGCCCGACAAGATTGTCTTCGAGGCAGGCGCTTTCAAAGATCAAACAATTAAAACCCTACAGAGCCGGGGCTATAATATGGAGCAACAGAGCAACACCCTTGGCCGCATGGACTGCATCCTCGTCCGCCCGGACGGGACACTGGAAGGTGCCTCCGATCCGCGTAGCGACGATACGAGCGTGGGGTACTAACCTCTACTTCGTCAAAATCGTGAACTCCACCCGGCGGTTGGCGGCCTGGCCTTCGGGGGTGTCGTTGGTAGCCACAGGACGCGCCTCGCCGTAGCCTTTGCTGGCGATGCGGTCGGGTTCGATACCCTTGCCGATGAGGTACTCACGCACGGCGTCAGCGCGGTCTTGGGAGAGTTTAAGGTTAGGCGCGTCACCGCCAACGTTATCAGTGTGGCCGCCGAGCTCGATGGTGAGTTTGGCACTTTCGGTCATTGTAAGGGCAATGCGGTCGAGTTCGGGAAAGGACTCGGCGGTGAGCGTAGCCTTAGCAAACTGGAAGGAAATATTGTTCAGCCGCACGACCTGCCCTTCCTCGATCGGTACCAGTTTCAGCGACTTATTGGCAATTTCCCGAAATGTTTTTCCCTGGACCGCCGTTGCTGAGTCGGTCAAATCCACATTTTCCCCTTCGGCGATAAAGTTAGGAGCCACGGCCCGCATGCTGTACTTTTTGCCGTAAGGCAACACGATTTTGTACTCGCCCGTGAGTGGGTTCGTCGTGGCGGTTCCCGCTTCTTCGCCATCGGCCATGTCTTCGTAGATAATCTTGGCCTCCACGGGTTTGCCGGTTTTGGCGTCGATCACCGTGCCGCTAATCATCACCACCGGGTCGGGGGCAGGGGCGACGGGCTGCGTGATGTTAGTCGTGTCTTTGCCATCGCTTCCGTCCTCTTTGCCCGTTCCTCTGTCTAGTGGGATACGGACCACGTCGCCTTTACCCAGGGTTTCGTTAAAGGAAGTCATGTAGGCAAAATCACCCAGGGCCGACACCGTGTAGTAAGCGTCGTAGCCGTCGGTGTTCACGGCCGGGCCGAGGTTGACGGGCCGCGACCAGCGTTTCCAAGATTTATCGATGCGCTTGCTGTAATAGATGTCGTTGCTGCCCTGTCCGCCGGGGCGGTTGCTGGAAAAATAGATCGTGTAGCCATCAGCGGCCAGGAAGGGCGTAGTTTCGGTGAAGTCGTCGGTGTTGATTTCCGAACCCAGGTTCTGGGGGCGCGTCCAGGAGCCGTTTTTTTCCTTGAAGCAGACGTAGATGTCGTCCTCTTTGCTATTCTTTTTCTCGCTGAACGAGAGCACCAGTACCTTTCCGTCGTTCGACAACACGCCGCAATCAAACTGCCCCTTGCTCATTTTCTCGTAGCCCGGAATGTCCAGCTTTTCCGGGGCCGACCAGCCCCGCGCCAGCCGCTGACTGGTAGAAAAGCCGCGCGTCTCGTAGCGGCCGTTTTTGTAGGCACCCTTGATGAGGATGGTATTTCCATCGGGCGTAATGCTGTACAGGCTGTTGTATTCTTCCTTGTTTAATGGCGCGGGCAACCGCCGCGCCAGGCCCCATTGCCCGCCCTGAACGGCCTCGGCAAACCAAATGTCCTGACTGCCCTTGTCGCCAAAAGAATTCTGCGGGTGACTGATGCGGGAGAAGTAGAGGGTTTGCCCATCGGGCGAGATGACCGGAGCGATCTCGTTATATTCGGAGTTGATCGCCTTGCCCAGATTTTCGGGCTTAGTGGCGTTTTGGGCTTGGGTGGCGGGTGCTATCAGGAAGAGCAGAAGGAGGGCACCCAGTGAAAACCGGGTGAAAAAATCATCATTCATCATTCATCATTATATTGTCACTGCTCGGGCAGCCCCGTCTGAGCGTAGTCGAAGAGCATCATTTCGAAACATACAACGTCTGATCAAGCTCCTTATTTCCTGGGTTCTGCTTAGCGAAAGCTTGCATTTTCTCCAAAAGCGCCTCTACCATTTCGGCGACCAGCATCAGGTCGCGGTTTTCGGGGCGAAGGAAGCCTTCTTCCACCATCTTCTCGCAGTGAGCGATGAGGTGGTCGTAAAAGCCGTTGGTATTCAGCACGCCCACGGGGCCGTGGAAAAGGCGGAGTTGCGACCAGGCCAGAATTTCAAAGAGCTCGTCCATCGTGCCGTAACCGCCGGGCAGCACGATCACGCCGTCGGACAGAGCCACCATACGGGCTTTGCGCTCGTGCATGGTGTCCACGAATTCCAGTTCGGTGAGGGTTTTGTGCGACACTTCCAGCTTGGCCAGGAAGTTGGGGATGATACCCGTAACCGTACCGCCTTCGGCCAAAGCGCCGTCGGCCACGCGGCCCATCAGGCCCAGGTTGCCGCCGCCGTACACGACGTTGATGTTATTGAGCGCCAAATGCTGGCCGAGGGCGTAGGCCGTTTGGGCGTAGAGGGGGTTTTTGCCGGGATTGGAGCCGCAATAGACGACGATGGATTTCATGAAACGTAAACATGTGGTTTGACCCCAAACTTACGCATAATTTGAGATTCGCCTTTTCAATTTTCACCACAACCTACTTGGAATTTCACAGCATGGGATTGAAAGGTTGGCCTAACGGATAAATTTCTAAAGATTTATCTGCCCGTGCCCCATCAGCTTCTTTCAGCAGCCTACGCCGCCCTACTCACTACGCAAACTATCCACCGGATTTTTATTAGCGAATCGCCACGTTTGGCTGCTGACCGCCATCACAGCGAGAATCAGTATCAGGATACTAGGTACTATAAATAGCCAGATCGTTATGTCGATCCGAAAGGCGTAACTTTGTAGCCATTCGTTTATCCCCAGGTAAGCCGCGGGCCACGCCACCACAGTAGCCAGCAGAATGAGTATGAGAAAATCTTGATTCAACAAGAATAAAATTTTACCAGTCGATGCGCCCAACACTTTGCGGATCCCAATCTCCTTAGTTCGTCGCTCCGTGGTAAACAAGGCCAAGCCCACCAGCCCCAGGCAAGCGATGAAAATGGCGAGTCCGGAAAAAAGCCCGAAGACCTGCCCAAACTGGCGGTCTGACTGGTATTGTTTCGTGTAAAAGTCATCTAAAAAGAAGTAGTCAAATGGATTGGCCGGGAATAGTTCCTTCCAGGTAGACTGAATATATGCCATACTGGCTTTGGTAGTTCTGGGAAGATTATTGTCCAATTTTATCGAAAAGTACCTTTTGCTCCGCCATGTATTCAGGAAAAAAACGATGGGTTCGTGCCCCTCCTTCAACGATTGCTGGTGGTAGTTACCGACTACCCCCACAATCGTGCAATCCCCCGCACCCTGCGCCAGCACTTTTTGTCCGATTGCTTCCTGGGTACTTCTAAAATTTAGTGAGTTAGCCAAGGCTTCGTTGATCACGATAGCCTGCTCATCGGTCCCAAACGCCACATCGAAATTTCTGCCCGCGATCAAGCGCGCCTCGAAAGTAGAAAGGTACGCTTCGTCCACCCAGGCGCTCCGGTACTTCTTGGCGTCGGCGATCTCGGTGTTTTGCCTCGCGATGATTCTGGTGGCACTAAAAGGCTTTCCCGGAATTTCTGAGGAGGCCGTAATACTTTTGATCGCGGGAATCTTCTGCAATTCAGTTTTAAATGCATGTAGCCGGGTAAAGTACGTACTGTCGGTCACGCCAGGCGCTCTGACGACCAGCGTTTTCTCGATATTGATACCCAGATCCTGCGTACGCATATACCGCAACTGCTGCACGATACCCATCGTGAACGAGATCAACACCACCGCGGCGGCAAACTGAAAAACGACCAGTCCTTTTCTCAACCAGGAATTATTACTTGTTGCCGAGACTCTTCCTTTGGTCATGGCCGTAGCCGGGAAAGTAGAAAGAAAAACGGCCGGATACGCACCTACGACAAGTACCCCTGCCAAGAACACAGCCAGCAAAAGTACCCACGTGAAAAAGGATTCAAACAGGGCGAATGATATAGCAATGTGCGTAAAACTGTTCACTATTGGTATGAATAGACCCAGCAGCAGCACCGCAATCACACAACTCAACGCGTTCAGTAGGCAGGTTTCGATCAGGAACTGGCTAACGATCTGGTCTTTCTGTGCGCCCATTGCTTTCCTTACCCCAATTTCGCTCACCCGACCCAGGGCATTGGCCATCGAGATGATGACATAGTTCAACCACGCAATGAGCATCACCAGGACGCCAATAATCTCCAAAAAATCGACGACGACTTCACTACCATTTTTTCCTGCCTCCAATTCCAGGGACGAATGGAGGTGGATGTCGCGCAGCGGTTGCAGTAATAGCTTGTCATGGATGGCGCCGTCGGATTCGGGTTGGCCCCTGTATTTCTCTACAAACCGAGGGAGTTTCCTTTCCAATGCCCGAGGGTCGGCTTCGGGATGCAGTTGAATGTAAGTGTAGGCAACATCCCCACCGCCGCCGCCCCAGTATTGAGCGCCCTGGCCCTTGAAATCATCCAGGCTATGAATAGCAAAAAGCCAGTCGAATTGGAGGTGGGAATTCTTCGGCACATCCTGCAACACGCCCGTAACTTGGTAACGCTTGTCCCCGTCGATAACTACCGTCTGCCCGATCGGGTCATCATCACCAAAGTATCGTTGCGCGGCCCGCTCGGATACTACCACTCCATTCGTGCCGGCCAATGCTGTGGACGCATCGCCTTTCAGAAGGGGAAAGGTGAACATCGTCAGAAAAGAAGAATCGGCGTAAAAGAAGCTTTCCTCATAAAAGGGCTGTCCGTTCGTACTTTCGCCCTGCGGGCTGATGACGATACTATTGCCGAAAGTACCCGTCAAGCGGGCATAAGACCGTACTTCCGGGAAATCCTGTGCCAAACTTGGGCCCGTATTCCGATAAGTGGTCGCTCTTTGTGAAGTGAGTTCACCCGTCCGGTAGTGGTCATTTCTGATGCGGTATATCTGATCGGCATTTTCATGAAAATCATCGTAACTCCGCTCTGACTGAACGTAGTAAAGTAGTACGACCAATGAGGCCGTCCCCAACGACAAACCAATGATACTTACCAGCGAAAACACTTTATGAGCCCAGAGGTTTCGCCAGGCAATGACCAGGTAATTACGAATCATGAGTGCGGCTATTTTAGAGTGTTATTGAATTTTCTTTCCTTGCATCGTTCCTTTACGTTCTATGACGATGGTAAGCGATGTGACCTTCGTGTTTCTATCCCGCTGAAAAGTGAACTTAGCCGGGGCCGCTCTGGCAAAAAACACATCCTTCTTTTCTTTTTCTGGAAACAGTTCTATAGTACCCACTCCCGAAAGATTACCTAGTAATTGCTGGTTTTTATATGTCAGCGTGAACGTCGTGCCATTTCCCATATCATATACTCCCAGGTAATCCTCGAAGGCTGGTAACGGGGTCGAACTGTTTGCGCCTTCCTTCCATTCGATTGGGCTGAATTGGTTATGGTTCCAGCTTGATGGGGTCTCTAGAAGTTGGGCCAGAAAAAGATTCGTAATTATTACTGCGCTCAAAAATATGTTTTTCATAGGTCTTTTTATTTGGGTTAGAAATTAAGTTTTCAAAGAAATATATAAGAATCGTCAGTGGATTAATCGATTGATCTGTCTGCCTATCAGTTGAAACAGTAGGATTATGGCTAGTGCCAGAAGGATTGGGGAAAACACATACCACAGATTGATACCCGTAAGCATTGTCGCCAAAAACTCGCTAAATTCAGACGCTAAGATGTATGACGTCAGTGCGGTACTTTCCATCGAAAACATCGGAATAAGTAAGAACGTCGCTAACAAGACCATGATAATTACGGGGATTAGCAATGGCCGTTGCGCCTCTTTTTTCACCGATTTCTCTACCAAAAACTGGGCAAGTACCCTTTCAGAAAATGCTTCTGTGGGAGTTTCAGTCAAGGCTACTTTAAGCAAATCGATCAGTGGCTCGTCGTTGTCTTTACCTTCGTTATCGAAATTCATCTTTTTCATAACAAATCGTTTGTTTCCTCATTCAACAGCTCCGAAAGCACCGTATAAAGTTTTAGTCTTGCCCGGTGGAGGCGTACTTTAATGGTAGAGGGATTCCAGCCCGTGATGGTACTTATCTCCTGAATCGTATTTTCGCAGGTGTAATACAGGGTAACTACCAGGTTGTCCGTTTCGGAAAGCTTCGAAATCGCTATCTGAATGTACTGCTCCTGGTCTTTTTTGAGGAGCTTGTCGAAGCCATTTGAGTAGTTGTCGGGTATCGAGAGTTCGTATTCGGTACTTTCTTCCAGGTACTCCAGCTCAATTCTTCTGCGCCGAACGCTCGTCAAGGCCGTGCGATAAACGATCCGGTAAAGCCAGGTAGAAAACTTGCCCGTTCGGTTGAAACCCGGCAACGCCTTGAAAGCCTTTACAAACGCATCCTGAGCGACTTCTTCGGCGTCTTCCCGACCAGGCACGATGCGCAGGGCAATGGTGAAAGCGAAAGTTTTGTATTTTTCCAGCAAGTACCTGTAAGCCGACTCTTCGCCCTGCGAGGCGCGGTCGATGATGGAATCCTCAGAAAAGTCCGTGCTATTTGCCATGCTTCGTTGGGTTGCAACTTGCCCGGCTATTGCTTGTTGATTCGGCGATTGAGGAAGTAGGCGACCGTCATCCCGATTCCCATAAAGAGCGTTACCATCGACACGTACGCCTGGGGGTAGTTTCGATAATCGTTTGGGTTGTAATTCAATAGCAGGTACTTTTCAAAAAAGAATCCGCAAACTACCCCAATTGAAAACCCTATGAAAACGAGCCCTGCACTAAGCAAAACGAGATTTTGTCTTCGCAAGGCTTTTTTAAAAAAATCCATGTCCAACCCCGAGTCGATGAGCGCCATGCGCTCTTTATTTCGGTAGGTCAGGAGGGTATATACGATACCAAAAATGGTAAGGCAAACCGCAATAATTACAAAGAATTCATAGGGCATCAGAAGGATGTTTAAGTAGATACTACACCCTTAGACTACGAGTTTCGAGAACAGGTTTCACAAGATATTCCTTTGGCTTGAACGCGCTCGTCCTGATTTGCAACCGGGCTACCGTCCCAATAGCAGAAGAGGGAAAGCAAAAGCTTACGCACTCACGCCCGTGGGTGAAAAGGACAGCTACTTCATGGATCCCCAAGTGATGGCCGACATCCAGGAAGGGGTAGCGCAGTACCGCGCCGGAGAAACGACCAAAGTCGATAAGGCGGATTTTGATAAGTTGCTCGGCCTGTGAGTTATTCCGTAGCATTCACAAGAAAAGCTTCGGATGGGATCGAGAAACTCAAAAAGTCGGGAGACAAATTTTCCATTACTCCTAGATTTAGCTCACCATTTTGAGTAGGTCATCGGTGTTCAGAACCCGGTTAAATCCCATTGCCCGCAAATGCACGATGAGTTTTTTGTCGCCTGTCCAAAGCCAGCCGCCTGTTTGCAGGGCAAGGGCCACATAACTGATATCGAAACTATCCACGCCGATTGTCAGCCTGTCGGCTTCCTGCCAAAATTGAGGCTCGATCAGGGCTTCGTTCTCAAAGCGAATTTGTTGAAGAATAGAATACAACGTCTTAATTACATTGTCGATCGATTGTTTGGAGAGCAGAACAATTTTGGGCTGATGCTTGAAGAGTTCAACAAAGGCATAGTAGCAACTGATGCGCTCGACATTTGGTAAGGGGTTATAAAGTATCTCAGCTATCTTTCCGTTCGGGGAGATGGCCGCGCTAAACAGAATATTGCTGTCAACAACGACAATCATGAGGGTAGAAATCGGCTACGGTTGGATTTCCACCAATTGGCTTCGACTTCGCGGGCCAGTTTCGCCGCCTGTTCCTCTGTGCCTTGATTTTGGGCTGTTATTTCTAGGATGTTGATATAATCAATTACCTTTTGTACCGCTTCCATATTGACAGTATCGCTGGCCTCGATTATAATGTTTCTGTCTTTTCGAGTGATTACCATAGTTTTGTTTTTCCTCAAATATACGGCTATATATAAAATATCCTTGCTCGCTCATCTGGTTATGTGCGGTGCTCTCAAAACATTGTGTAGGCAAAATAAAAGGAGTCAATTGCTTCGGAATATTCTCGTCAAGAAGCAATTTCATAAAGCTGCTGGATTTTATCGGTAGCAAACAGTTTTCCCACCAATTCAAGCACCTGAACTACCTGCTCTCTGGAAACTGTGGGGTAGTCATCCAGAAATGCATCGATGGTGATTCCGCTTTCCAGATGGTCGAAAAGCGTTTCTATGGGCATTCTGCTGCCTGCGAACACAGGCGTTCCGCCCATAGTTTCGGGATTGATGTTGATTGCGTCCGATTTCATAACACCAAGAACGTGAAAAAATCGCTTTGTAGCGATAACTAAAAGAGGGATACGTCACGCTCGTCCCGATCGCAGATCGGGGTGCCATCCCCTCGCGTTAGCAACGCGATCCAATTCAAAAAGATCTAATGAACCCTACTTTATGCCCCATTTCGCACAGTGACTATTCTGGAGGCTCTACCCTGTTATTTTTCAAATACTTTTTAAACTCAGCGAAAGACATATTTTCAGTTTCTTTCGCAATTTTCTCTTTTATTTCCCTAAAAATCTTGACTGTATCGAAGGTTTTCTCTTTTTTTTCAATAGTCTTCATTATATACAATTTCTTTTGGTGAACGAATGTCAAGTTGTAAATAACCAAAGCGTAAGTTTATAGAATTATATCCGCGAATTCTGTATACATTTACGATATGCTTAAAATTCCAACTCAAGGATATCCACTTTATTGATTGTGGCGGTAGCTATGTGCCTGCAATCATCGGCACTAGTGGGACCGACGAATTTCTCGTCTAAGTACTTCTGAGCAAGTTCGAATGCCTCTTCCGTTACTTGAACGAACTGCATACGCTCCCTTGGTAGTTCCGCAAAATAATCCCTAACTTTTTGAGGAGCGTTTTTAAGCTCAACTTCTGACAAGTCCGAATAGACGCACGTAATTTGTCCCAATCGTACTTTCTCAAAGAGCAGTAACGATGCCTCCTCAAACTCTTCATCGTAAACTCCTCCGAAAACAGAGGTGTCGAAATATAACCGTTGTGTCATTTAACGTGAGGAGGAAGTTTAGTTCAAATATACTGAATACCGCACAATCGTTATGATTTGCAATCAGGACGCTATACCCCGCTCCGCCGCAACTTCACCAGTACCGTCTTAAAAACCGGTGTATTGCTATGTTCGGCTACGCCCCGGCTGGTTCATAATACACCTTCATTAACTCATTAGCCGAAAGAGTCGGCATCGCATAGGTAACCCCGCTAGTGTCGGCAAACTCGACCAGAAACACATTTTCGTCCAATAACTCGACGACTGTCCCCAACTCACCTTTTCGAAGACCAAGATTGGGAAAGGGCCGGGTGAGCACCACTACATCCAGTAATTCCAAGTTCTCTTCCATGACGTTCAGCGTTTAATTTATGACGTAACAACTCGTTAATCTAGGAAAATTCTCGTTCGCTCTCACTATCCAACTCGTTCGCACCTTAGCTTTTTTGGGAGGGTTGGTTATAATCATGTCCAAAACGTACAGGTCACCATATTGGTTTGAATCAGTGAGTATTGCCCGATCTGTGGTTGCTTCCCTAAGGATTGCACCTTTTAGCTCGGCAAAATTTCTAAGACTATAATTTAGGGCTGACTTGAATACCCTGGCCTTATGCTTTCCGAATGGATGGGACTCAGATAGACAGTAATCTCTCAGTTTCCGATCATCAATAAATGCATTCTCAGCATTGGGTATCTTCATTTTGATTGAACGTCAGATTAGTCCTCCTTCCAACCCCTTCCGCAACTTCACCACCACCGTCTTATAAATCGGCGTATTGCTATGCTCGGCCACGGTATCGATGGGTACCAGCACATTGGCTTCGGGGAAATAGGTGGCGATGCAGCGGCGGGGAATGTCGTAGGCCACCAGCACGAAGGTGCGGGCCACGCGTTCGCGGCCGCCGTGGTCGTTGTGGATATCTACGATGTCGCCCGATGAGAAGCCCGCTTCCACAATGTCCTGCACATTCATGAACACCACGCGGCGCTCGTTGTGGACACCCCGGTAGCGGTCTTCCAGGCCGTAGATGGTCGTGTTGAACTGGTCGTGGCTGCGGATGGTCATCATCAGGTACTCGCCGGGGCCGGGCTGCGGGGCGGAGGCTTCGGCTACGTTGAAGTTGGCCTTACCCGTTTTGGTCTCAAATACGCCGTGGCGGGCGGCGTTGGGCAGGTAGTAGCCCGCGGGCTGGCGCACCTTGCGGTTGTAGTCGTCGCAGCCGGGAATCACGCGGGCGATGTCGTTGCGAATGTTGTCGTAGTGCTCCTGGTAGCTTTCCCAGTCTATTTTTGACTTTTTGCCCAGGGTCGCCTGAGCTACACCGCAGATGATGCGCGGCTCGCTGCGAAGCTGATCCGAGACGGGTTCCAGTACCCCGCGCGATGCCTGAATCACGCCCATCGAGTTTTCGCAGGTTACGAATTGCTCGGCTCCGTCGTGGATGTCCTCGTCGCTGCGGGCCAGGGTGGGTAGGATAATCGCCTCTTGTCCGTGAACCAGGTGGCTGCGGTTGAGCTTGGTGGAAATCTGGACGGTGAGGTTGCACTGCCGCAAGCCTTGGGCGGTGTAGTTGGTGTCGGGCGTGGCCGAGAGGAAATTCCCGCCCAGCGAGAAGAATACCTTCGCGCGGCCCTCATGCATGGCGTGGATGGCCTTCACCGTGTCGAATCCTTCTTTTTCCGGCACCTCGAAGCCGAACACTTCGCGGATGTTTTCCCGCCATTCGGGCTTCACTTTTTCCCAAACGCCCATCGTGCGGTCGCCCTGCACGTTGCTGTGGCCGCGCACGGGACAAACGCCCGCGCCGGGCTTGCCGACCGCGCCTTTGAGCAGCAGCAGGTTGACGATTTCCTTGATCGTATCCACCGAATTGGCGTGTTGGGTCAAGCCCATCGCCCAGCAAATGATGATGCGCTTTTTGTGCTTGATGGCCTCGACGACTTCCTTGATTTTGTCCAGCGGTACGCCGCTGAGTTCGGCCAGCGCATTTACGTCCTGCTGCCGGAGGTGGGCATCGTAATCGGCGAAGCCGTGGGTCTTGTCTTTGATAAATTCCTGATCCAGTACCGTGCCGGGCGCTTTGTCCTCTTCCTCCAACAGCAGCCGGGATACCGCTTGCAAGAAAGCCATATCACCATTCATGCGGATTTGTACGAATAGTTCGGCGAGCTTGTTGTCTACCCCGAGCACACCCTTGACCGTTTGCGGGTCGTCGAAGCCCAGCAATCCGGTTTCACGCAGTGGGTTGACGCCGATAATCATGGCTCCGTTGCGCTTGCCCTTTTGCAGGGCCGTCATCATGCGAGGGTGGTTGGTACCGGGATTCTGGCCCATAATCATGATGATGTCGGTGTCGTAAAAATCTTCCAGCATCACGGTTCCCTTGCCGATCCCGATCGTCTCGCTCAGCGCCGTACCGCTCGACTCGTGGCACATGTTGGAGCAGTCGGGCAGGTTGTTGGTGCCATATTCGCGCACAAAAAGCTGATACACAAAAGCCGCCTCGTTGCTGGCTCGCCCCGAAGTGTAAAAAGCCGCCTCGTCGGGTGAATCCAGGGCGTTGAGGTGTTCGGCGATTTTCTGGAATGCGCCTTCCCAGCTAATCGGCTGGTAGTGCGTCGCGCCCTTGGGCAGGTACATGGGTTCGGCCAGGCGGCCTTTCTTGCCAATTTCCAGATCGGTCAACTGGGCCAGGTCGTAGACGGAGTTCTTGTCGAAGAAATCCGCCCACAGCGATTTGCTGGTGGCTTCTTCGGCCAAGGCCTTGGCGCCGTTCTCGCAGTACTCGGCCACGGGCGAGCGGTGGAAATCCGGGTCGGGCCAGGCGCAGCTCGAGCAGTCGAATCCGCCGACTTGGTTCATCTTGAGCAACGCCTTGTTGCCGCGCACCAGCCCGGCTTCTTCCACGACCATCTTGAGGCTGATGGCCACGGCTTTCAGGCCGGTAGCGACGGTTTTGGGCGCGTCAATTCTGAGGCCAGTGAGGCGGGCGGGGTTTTCGGCGGAAGGGGTTGACATGGTGGTAGTTGGAATGGTTTGGTTTCGGGGTTAACGGTTAACGGGAAAGGGTCAAACGGCGTTTTACACTGTCACTTTGTCGTCGATGGTATTCTGCGAACCGTTAACCTTTCACCGTTGACCGTTGACCCTTTTTTTAAATAACCCGCTCCTGTCCGCTGTAAACATTGAACCGATCTGCCTTTAAAAAACCGACCAGGGCAATATTCATTTCCTGGGCCAACTGCACGGCCAAGGTCGAGGGGGCGCCGACGGCGGCTACGAAGGAGATGCCCGCCAGGGAGGCTTTTTGAATGAGTTCAAAACTGGCCCTTCCGCTCAGTAATAAAATCTGCGAGCGGAGCGGATAGGTTTCGGTTGGCAGGGCGTGGCCGATAAGTTTGTCTAAGGCATTGTGACGGCCTACGTCCTCGCGGAGCGATAGCAACTCACCGTTTTGGGTGAAAAGTGCTGCTGCGTGCAAGCCGCCCGTGCTGGCGAAATCGGCTTGTCGCTTCTTTAACAACGCGGGCAGGCGGTAAAGTGTTGGCGCCGCGACGATCCAATGCTGGCTGATTTCTGGCAAAGTACTTTCCACCCGTACGGCTTCGATGGACGACTTGGCGCAGATGCCGCAACTGGAGGTCGTGTAGATATGGCGCTCGAATTTGGCCGGATCGAAGGGCGTGTCTTCGTGCAGAATGATCGAAATACGGTTGACGTCTTCCTGCACCGCTCCGACTACCTGCTCGTGGTTCGTGATAATCCCTTCGCTCAGCAAAAAGCCTAGGGCCAGTTCCTCGTCGTCGCCGGGCGTTCGCATGGTGACAGATAAGTTTTTGACTTCCAGCCCAATACCGTAGCGGATGCTGATTTCCAACGGCTCTTCTACCGATAGCACGTCGTCGCGTTCCTGACTTTTAAGATCCGAAAAACGGGTAATACCGATGGATTGAGTAGAAGCGCTCATAGGTGGCACGGAATTTACCGTTAAATAAGTCAAAAAGGTAACCGGCTGAATCGTCTACCTATGAATTTAAATTGTAAAGTATTGAGTATCATTTTTTTATAAAGAGGAATAAAAACTTCTTTTTCAGGAATCAACTCGTAAACTTTTCATCAAAAGACAAGAAAGCCAAACCAAGTCGCGTTCCCAATCGTTCGGAAATCAGTCCTGAGAAAATCATATATGAAATCCAGCCTCCAAAAACTCGCAAAGTATTCAAGCAGTTGCCTTCTAAACGACTAAACGACTAAACGACTAAACGACTAAACGACTAAACGACTAAACAAACACACAACCAAGCATGAAATCACCCTATACCTGTATCAATGTTTAACCAAATGTAAATCAAAAAATGCAAAACGAATCAGAGAAGAAGCAAAGTGTGGCGTGGGCGATCGTAGCAGTATTGGCGGTTGCGGTGGCGATGTTGGGTTTCCTGTTTTTTCAGCAAAGGGCTGAACTGACCGACCAGGAAGCGACGGTGATGGAGAAAGTGCGGGAGGTGGCGGCGACGCGCACCACCCTGGATTCGATTTCGACGGTGCTGAACATGAAGATTGCGGAGGTCGAGAAACTGGGCGGCGATGTGGCCGAGCTGAATAAGGTGAAAGAGCAACTGGAGGCCGACAAACTGGCCCTTTCCCGCAGTACGAAGGTCGAGTCGCGCAAGTACCTGGCTAAAATTAAGGAGTACGAGAAATTCCTGGGCGAGAAAGATATCGAGATCGCGCAGTTGCAGGAGCAGAACATGATGCTTGCCACTACCAACGATTCGCTGAACACGACGGTAGGGACGCTGCGCGACGAGCGCGAAACCCTGGTGGCCCGGCAGACCGAACTATCGGATTCGGTGATGACCTACACAGCTCAAAATAAGGAGCTTTCGGACAAAGTAAGCCGCGCCTCGGCCCTGAAAGCGCAGAATTTCAAGGTATTGGCCGTAACGACAAAGGGCAAGACCCGCGACAAGGACGAATACAAGGCAAAGCGCGTGGACAAGATCAAGATGCTGTTCGACTTGCCGGAGAATCCGCTGACGCGCGAGGAGCGCAAGGATATCTACGTGCGCGTGCTCGACCCCGAGGGGGCCGTACTCTCCGACGACGCGATGGGTTCGGGTGAGTTCGAGATAAATGGCCGGGAGACCAAATATACCGCTCGTGAAACAGTGGCGTATCAGAACAACAACCAGAAGGTAGAAATGCTGTACGACAACTCGGCGGAGTTCCGGCCCGGCAAGTACAGCATCGAACTTTACGCCGAAGGCTACCGGATTGGTGGTGGAAACTTCGTGATCCGTTGATTGTCTCAGGATTCTAAGGAAAGGGCCGACTCACACGAGTCGGCTTTTTTTATGAAAAGGCCGTAGATTGCCGTTGAATCAAAATTCAGCCACGGGATACCGGCTGGATGTCAGAATAAAAAATGACTGAAAAACAAAAACGCTTCCACGCCGCCTACCCCGACGCCTTTTTTCTAAACTCCGAAGAACCCAGACCGGTAGGCGAGTTTTTAAAAGAAACGGGCTGGATAGCGGACGATGAAGCTGTGACGCTCATCGAAAGACCCGGTGAAGGGAACATGAATTACGTGCTGCGCGTGCGCACCGATCGCCAGTCGTTCATCGTGAAGCAGTCGCGGCCCTGGGTCGAAAAGTACCCGCAACTCGACGCGCCCATCGAGCGGATTATGGTGGAAGCGCAGTTTTACGACGCGCTATCCGAGATCGGGGAGTTGCAGGGGTTTATTCCGAAATTGAAAGGGTTCAGGGCCGAACATTACATGATGGCGATGGAGGATCTGGGCGAGGCTTCTGATTTTACAAATATCTATACCAAATCGGGGCAAATCTTTTCGGAGGAGCTGACTAATCTGGTGCGTTTCATTTCGGGATTACACCGAATTTCTGCGGACGCAATGCGCGAGCCTTTTCCTGATAACCAGCTATTGAAAGAGCTCAACGCCGAACATATCTTCAACTACCCCTATTTGAAAGACAGTGGTTTTGACCTGGATGAGGTGCAGCCAGGCTTGCAGGCACTTGCTGTGCGATACAAAGAGGATGAAGCCTTGAAAAGGAAAATCAAAAGCCTGAGCAAAACTTATTTGAGTAAAGGCAACACGCTGCTACATGGCGACTTTTATCCCGGAAGCTGGCTCCGAACTGCGGAGGGCACCAAGGTCATCGACCCGGAATTCGCTTACATGGGTCGGGCAGAATTTGATTTGGGGGTGCTGGTGGCGCACCTGAAAATGGCCCAAACGGACGAAGCGGTCATCGAAGCGGGACTTTCCTACTACACATCCGCAGAACAGGATTTCGACCACGAACTTTTTGCCGGATTCTGCGGGGCCGAAATCTTGCGGCGAATCATCGGGCTGGCCCAGCTTCCACTGGATCTGTCAGTTTCGGAAAAGGGCGATTTGCTGGCCTGGGCCGCCGCCTCGGTTCTGAATCCCCAAACAAACACTTTCATGCGAACCGACGCCAGCGACGTTTCCCGGAGTACAACTTTTAAAAACTCATGAGCATCCCGGTGGCTAACTATTGGCGCAAAGTAATCCCGGCCGTTTGTCTGCTGGTCTGTCTGTTGAAAGCGCAGGCGCAGCCAAACAACGGCCTCACCAAACAGCAGTACTACAACAAAGTACTCGGCTTGTTAGTCGGCTCGGCCATCGGCGACGCGATGGGCGCACCCACCGAAATGTGGCCCCGCCGCGACATTGAAGTAGCGTACGGCCGGGTCTATAAGCTCGATTCGATGGTGCGCGCGCCTTCGCCCGAAGGCACTTGGAAGCACAACCTGCCCGCCGGGGGGACCACCGACGACACGCGCTGGAAAAAGCTCACTTTCGAATACGCCCTCACCCAAAAAATACCTCGACTCGAGTCCCGCGCCTTCGCCGACCACATCATCGGGCAGTACCAGCGCGACATCAAAAACCTGAAAAATACCGAAGGTTTCGATCCCGAGCCTTACGAAGAGGCCATCATGCGCATGGCCTGGCTGCAGGAGTGGGCCAAAGTCGCCAAGCCCTTTCGTGACAACAACTTGAAGGAATACGCCGACGCGCTAAGCAAGTTTTACGGCGGTGAAATGGTCTGCGCCGGCTTGCTCTACGCGCCGGTCATCGGTGCCGCGATACCGAATGATCCGGCATCGGCGTACGATCAGGGTTACGATTTGTCTTTCTTCGACATTGGTTACGCCCGTGACATTACGGCCCTGGCGGCGGGTATGACTTCTGCGGCCTTCGACCCCGAAGCCACGCCGGAAAGCATCATGAACGTCAACCGTACGGTCGATCCGAAGGGGTACTTCAAGAGCCGCCTGGTGGGGCGACGGGCGTATGCTTTTTACCAAACGGCCCGAAACATTTCTTTCGACTTTCACCGCACCCAACTGGCCGACTTGCCCGAAAACTATGTCGTCCCGGCGGCTTGGCGCAGCCTGTCGCCGCTGGAACATTACCGCATCACGCTGGCTTTCGCGCAGCTCGATAAGTTGAACGAGGACCTGCCCTTCCACGCAGCGGAAATCATGCTGATAACCAATACCGCTTTGCTTTGCCACGACTTTGATTTTGAAAAAAGCATGGCGTTCATCATCAATTACGGACGAGACAACGATACGGTAGGGGCCGTGGCGGGGGCGATTTTGGGGGCGTATTGGGGCGCGGACAAACTACCCGAGAAATCCTCGAAGCTGGTAAAGGATGTTGCCAAAAGTCAACTGGGAATCGACTTGGAAAAGCTGGCGCGCGAGATGACGGACAAGCTCTACTGAGCCTCTACTTCTTCATCGAGTTGTTCCAGCATCTCGTCTAACGTCGCGTTCTTTTCGGCAAAAAGGGGCTTGTGAAATTCGTGCAGCTTTTGTAACAAGTGCATCAGGTGCAGCTTCTCGACGGAGGACAGCGTTCCGCCTACCAGATTGGCCGATTTTTTCATGTCCTCCAAGGCAGCGAAAAACACCTTTTTTCCCGCCGCGCTGATAGAAAGTCGCTTGCTGCGGCCATCGTTGGGGTCATCTTCCTGAGTGAGGAAATCGTCTTTCAGCAACCGCTTGATGATTTCCATGCCCGATGTTTTCTCGTGGACGTTGATTTCGATGAGTTCGGTCTTGGTGCAATGGCCGAGTTCCATGACCTTTCCCAAATACAGGAAATCGTCTACCGTAGTGAGGGGGCTGTCTTCCAGGGCAATTTTTGTGTAGCTTTTGGCAAATCGGTACAGGTGGGCTATGGTCTGCGAAAGCGAGACATTTAATAATTCTTCGTCGCTGATTTCGACCGCTGTTTCTGTCTTGTTGATCGAGTAGCTGAGGTAGTCCACAAAACTCTCCATGGTCGGGCCACTTTCGCCCTGAGGCAATCTCTCAAAATCTTCCAGGTGTTCGAGAAGTTGTTTGATAATGGAGTAATTCATAGACTAATATTACTGAAACCTACTAAATGTCGGTTGGAAGGGGGGCTATCGCCTTGTACGACGTCAAATATAACCCTTACTTCGCAGATTCGGTTGTTATAGCATAAGCTCAAACCAATGCCCGTTGTTCAAAATTCTCAACACATCATTTATGTACCCTCGATATAAGTGCCTGACAAGCGCATCATTTTTTGTAATGTTTTTCCTTTGGCATTCGGTTTTTGCCCAAAACCTAGGCACGGTCATAGGCACCGTAAAAGACGGACAAACGCGGGAAGTGCTGGTCGGTGTTACGATCCAGGCCGAGGGAACCACCACCGGCACCACTACCGACGCCGAAGGGAAGTACCGCCTGCAACTGCCCGTGGGCAGCTACAACCTGAAGGCGACCTTCGTGGGATACGCGCCTTTGACTAAGTTCAACGTGGTGCTGACCTCCGGCAACGCCCAGCAGATCGAGTTTGAACTCATCGAAGAAACCGTGCAGCTCGAAGCGGCTACCGTGGTGCTGAATCGCTCGGTGTCGGTGGCAACCGCCGAGACGCCCAACTCGGTGCAGAAACTCACGACCGAAGAGATTAAAAATAATCCGGGCGGCAATTTCGACATTTCGCGCGTCATTCAGGTGCTGCCCGGCGTGGGCGGCACGGCGGGTTCGGTGGGCGGCTTTCGCAATGACTTGATCATTAGAGGCGGCGGGCCAAACGAAAACGTCTATTATTTGGATGGCATCGAGATTCCGGTCATCAACCACTTCGCCACGCAGGGTAGCTCGGGCGGGCCGACGGGCATTCTGAACGTGTCGTTCATCGAGGACGCCACGCTGAGTTCCAGCAGCTTCAACGCCCGCTACGACAACGCGCTGTCGTCGGTGCTGCAATTCAAGCAGCGTTCGGGCAATCCCGAGCGCTTTCAGGGCAATGTCCGCGTAAGCTCCACCGAAGTGGCCGCGACGGTGGAAGGGCCGATCTCGGAGAAAACAACTTATCTGGCTTCGGTGCGGCGGTCGTATCTGCAGTTGCTTTTTCAAGCCATCGACCTGCCAATCCGACCCAACTATTGGGATTTTCAGTACAAGATCACGTCCAAACTCAATAAGAAGACTACCCTGACGGCTATCGGGGTGGGGGCCATCGACGAATTTACTTTCGCCGTGCCGCAGGAGTCCTCACCCGAGAAAGAGTACATCCTGCGCTCTAATCCGAGCATCAATCAGTGGAACTACACGGTGGGCTTTTCGCTGCAGCGGCTGCTGGAAAACGGTTTTATGAATGTTTCGGCCAGCCGCAATATGTTCGACAACCGCCTCGACCGCTTCGAGGACAACCGCACGGAGGATGAGAACGCGCGCGTGTTCAAGAGTCAGTCGCAGGAGATCGAGAATAAGCTGCGGCTGGACGTCAATAAGTTTTTGGGCAAATGGGAGTACAGTTACGGCGCGGTGCTGCAATACGTGAAGTACAACAATGACTTTTTTAACGTGCTGCGGCGTCCGGTCCTCGGCGACGACGGGGCGGTCGTGACGCCGGGTAGTACCCTGAATTTTGACACCGCCATCGACTTTTTCAAGTACGGCGCTTTTTTTCAAACTACCCTCAAACTCGCCGACGACCGCCTGACGCTTTCGGGCGGCATCAGAACGGACATGAATTCGTTCACCGACACGGGCAACAACCCGCTGAAGACCCTCAGCCCGCGCGCCTCGGTCAGTTATCAGCTCAACGAAAAATGGCGGGTGAATGGCTCGCTGGGACGGTATTTCAAAATCCCGATTTACACAGTGCTGGGTTTCAGAGAGCGTCAGCCCGGCTTTGAGCCTACTTACGCTTTCACCAATCGTAGCAACGAATACATCCGCTCCGACCACGCGGTGCTGGGCGTCGAATTTGTGCCGCGCGCCACGACGCGCATCACGGTGGAAGCCTTCAACAAGCAGTACGCCAACTACCCTGTGTCGGTACGCGACGGTATTTCGCTAGCCAACCAAGGCGGCGAGTTCGGGGCGATTGGGAACGAGAACGTAACGAGTACCGGTACGGGTCGTAGCCGGGGGATTGAGTTTTTTATCCAACAAAAATTAAGCAACAATTTCTTTGGCGTGTTGAGCTACACCTTCTTTAACTCGGAATTTGCCGGGGCGGACGGCGTATTGAAATCTTCGGCCTGGAACACGCGGCACCTGGTTTCGACGCAACTGGGCTACAAATTCAAGCGTGGCTGGGAGCTGGGCGGGAAGTTTCTGTTTCAAGGCGGTGCGCCCTACACGCCTTTCGACCTAACCGCTTCGCAGCAAAACTACGCCGTGCTGGGTACCGGAACGCTGGACAACAGTCGCCTGAACAGCGAGCAGCTACGGGCATTCAACCGCTTCGATTTTCGCGTCGACAAAAAGTGGAATGCCAAGCGCTTTTCGGTGGATGCCTTCATCGACATCCAAAACCTTTTCCTGACCAAGAACCCGGCCTTCCCGCAGTTTACCTTCGAGCGGACGGAGGATAATTCAGGATTTAAGACGACCGATGGAGGGGCCTTGCAGCCCGATGGAAGCAATGCCATTCCGTTGATTTTGAGGAATGAAGATGCCACGGTGACGCCGGCGCTGGGGTTGGTCGTGGAGTTTTAGGGAGGTGTGGCGGTCGCCCGGAGCGCTATCGGATAGGCGTCACCGGGTCGGTCCGGCATTCCGGGCGCTCCACTCGGCGGAGCCGGGCGACGGTTAGGGGTATCTCCAACTATGGTTGTCATTGAGAAGCAAGACATTCGTAATGATAAACAAAAGTACCTTACCAAAATAAAATGCCATGAAAAATCTTGTCTATCTACTCCTCCTAATAACAATTTCAGCTTTTGGGCAGGAAAATGAATTCTCGAAAGATCCCAAAAAAGTAAAATTCCATACCGAAGATATTGATAATTTTTGGGAAACCTTTGACGAAAGTTATCCAGAATTGAAGGCTAAGGATTTCCAAAAGAATTATATTAACAAAGGTAGTTTGGGATTGAAAGGTTTTCTGAAACACCGGATCAAAAACGGGAAAAATCTGAGCAAAATAGTAAGAAATAACCTGGCCCACTATCAATCGATTCGGGAAGGCTCGCTGTCGATCGCCGAGAGAAAAGATGAATTTTATGAGGCGTTTCGAAAATTCAAGACTTTATATCCAAAGGCTATGTTTCCTGATGTTTATTTCGTGATTGGTGCGAAAAATTCGGGCGGAACTGTTTTTGCCAATGGCATAATTATCGGAGCCGAGATGTTTGGCAAATCTAAGGGTACCACCTCTGCCATTGATCTGGACTATTTGACGAAGGTAGTTACCCACGAATCTGTACATTTTCAGCAAAACTACCCGTTAGACAAATCCCTCCTGGCTCAGAGTATCAAAGAAGGCTCAGCAGATTTTGTTACTGAGCTAATTTCAGGAAAGCAGGTTGTAAATAAATACGGTGAAGAGCACGAAAAAGAGCTCTGGCAAGAGTTTCAGCAGAAAATGAACGGTAATAATTACATCGACTGGCTGTACTATAACAAAGATAAATCAAGGCCAAATGACTTAGGATATTGGATTGGTTACAAAATAAGCAAAGCTTATTTCGACAAAAGAGATGATAAGAAGCAGGCTATCGACGAAATATTAAATATTCAGGATTTCAAGAAGTTTTTAAAGGAAAGTGGTTATTCAGGGGCGTAAAGTACGAGGTTAATTTACTTGTACATTTCTGCACAAGTGACAGATAAAAAAGTCGGCAGCCTTAGTGCCCTGGAGGGGCCAACCGTTAATAGAACCAGAATAAAGAAAAACGTTACGCCCCGGAGGGGCCGAGCCCTCTGGGGCGGCGAATAGGACAGGCTAACTGAGCCGAATCGAACAGAGATAATCTAGCTGATTTTTTGCAATAAATTTTTACAAAAATCACTTACAGTACTTCTTCCGTCGCTGCCACCATTTTCTTTTGACGACAGTTAGTCCGCCAGTGGACATCGTTATTCTGGGCAATGGAGGTGGTAGTTCCACGATTGGGGGCAGGTCGCCGGCCTTCACAGTCAGAGAAACTCGGCCGTATTCGGCCTTGAAATGTTGAAAAGTAAATGAGGAGGGCGAATCAGCGAGGCTGTCGGGCAAAAGTTTCTTAAAGTACCCCAACGAATCCGTCATAGTTGTGAGATTTGATGCTCCGTTGTTCATGACAAATACTCCGGCGACGGGCTCTTTGGTTTCGGCAGAAATGACCCGGCCTTCAATCCAAATTTTCCGAGAGTAATCGGGGCTGTTGTTCCTGGCCTCTTTCAAAAACTTCTCCTCCGACGCAGTCGCTTGGCTCTGCCGAGTTACCACTATCCCGTAGCCCTCCGGGTGGTCAAACAGCCATAAGGCTAGGCTAGTCCTTGCAGGTCAATAATCCAACACTGCAATCGGACTCGCCGGACATGCACTGCTCAACATCCAATCGTGAGCCTCGTTCACGAATCCTGCCCGCACCGGATTTTCCTGAACGTAAGCTATCTTCTGACGTACGACCGAAGGCGTCCAAAGTTCGGTGGCATGATTGGTTTTCTGCCATAAGGTGTACTTCTCGTTCTGCCGTATCGTGGCCGCGTGGTACTTGAAGACCATGTCCATCCAGTATTTGCGAGATTCTTGCGGGTTTTCGAGCAACAGATTTAGCATTCGTTTGGCAGTAAAGCTCTTGAAATCACGAATGGTATGGGCTAGTTCTCCGTCAGCCCGACTGGCAATCAGGTGCAAGTGATTAGTCATAATGATATAAGCAGAAATCTCCAATCCCTTTTTCTTCTGACAGAATTTTAAACTTTTTACGATTTCATCAGTGTAGAGAGGACGTGTGAAAACATCCACCCAGCCGACAACGGTGAAGGTGAGGTAGAAAAGGCCATCTCCATAGGTTTTCCTGAGTTCGGACATGGAGAGGGTCAAATTGACTTTCTTGTTGGTACGACCGCCCAGAGGGCTACTGAATAGTCGTCACTCGGTGAAACCGAGCGACTGCGCAAGCCGAGCGACGGCGCGAATGTCACGATTTCTTTATCTACGCCTTCATCAGCGACGAACTTCATACAGCAAGGGGATAAACCCTTTCTCCTCTAAGTGAGTCTGCCGCAAAATGAAGCGCTGCATGAATTCCTTCCAGCTTCAAATTGAGATAAGCCGAAACAACATCATCCGGCGTTTTCCCCGCCGCCAAATCTTCCAGAATAGACTCCACCGTAATCCGGGTACCTTTCACGACTGGCTTCCCAAACATGATATTTGGGTTGACCTCGATGTAATCCATATAATTTTCCATAGTCCCGCTGATTTCATTTTAAAAATAAAGCCGAAAGCCAACTGCCGATAGCTGAAAGCCCCCAACACTACGCCATCACGCCCTGCGCCCTTTCAATCGCCTTGTTCTCTTTCCACTCCTTCCACTTTGGCCCGAGCAGCGAGTTCATGCCCTTATCCACGACGGTATGGCGGGCGAGGTTCATGCCGCCTTTCAGGAGCGTAAAGACCGAGTCGTTGGCGCGGAGCGAGAGGCCGAAGCCGCCATCCACGTACTTGATGTAGTGCCACCACAGCGAGGGAATAAAAACCGTCTCGCCGTGACCCAGAATGGTTTCGTAGCCGTGGGCTTTATCGAAAGCCGGGAAGCGCTCCAGATCAGGATGCAGCGGGTGAACGTGGCTCATCACCGTGAAGGGATGCTGGTAGAGCCGGGTGCTCTCCGAGGGCGGAAAGAGAATTATTTTCTTACGCGTCTGGAACTGCGAGAGGAACACATGGGAGCAATCCATATCGTAATGCAGGTTCACCTCCGAATTCTGGCCACCGAAAAACATGAACTTGTAGCTCTTCACGAAGCCGTCCATGATGGTCGGAAACTGCACGTCGGCGTTGAGTTCGGGGATTTTTTTGAAGATATCGAATAGAAAAATCCTGAGATCCGTCGGGCCTTTCTGGATGAGCGAGAGGTACTCGCCAAAAGGCATTGTGGCGGCATTCTGGAAATACTTGTCAGGGTCGTGAATATGGTTGTCCACCAAAGGCACTTCCAGGTCACCGTGGTTTTCGCGGAACCAGTCGAAAGTCCACTTTTGCGTCGCGGGCCAGTCTTTGATCAGGTCGGTGAACACCACCGGGCGGCGGGGTTTGAGATAGTTTTCGATGAATTCCTCGCGGGTCAGACCCGTGCGACGGTCGATTTGGGTTAGTTTCATAGCTGTGAGAGGTTTTCCTGGCAATTGGTGCGGATTGGTATCAGCTCGGCGGCTTGCCTGATAATTTGTAGCGCAAATTTATACTTTCTTAACGATTTCCGATGCGGAATCGGCTCCTGATTCATGACAACGCAACGCTTGCGGCCCCCTATTGCTGTAAAAGACAACGGGACATGAGTTTTGAAAAAATTGTTCCAAACAGTCAGAACTACCTACCTTGCGGAAGAATTGAATACTTTTAACCTCTCACATAAAAAATGAACGAGCAAAGCACCAAATTTCTTTACAAATACCTCAATAACGCTTCCCCGACTGGCTTCGAGTATACCGGCCAGCAGATTTGGCTTGATTACATCAGACCTTACATCCAGGACCAAATCATCGACACCTACGGCACGGCGGTCGGCGTCGTCAATCCCGGAAAAGACTATAAGGTGGTCATCGAAGCGCACTCCGACGAGATCGCCTGGTTTGTCAACTACATCGACGATAACGGCTATATCTACGTTCGCCGCAACGGTGGTTCCGACTCGGCCATCGCGCCCTCCATGCGCGTGAACCTGCACACGGCCAACGGCCCGGTGCAGGGCGTGTTTGGCTGGCCCGCCATTCACGTGCGCGAGGTCGCCAAGGATAAGGTGCCCAAGCCTCATGAGCTATTTATCGACGTGGGGGCCGACGGCAATCGCGAAGTGGAGGAGATGGGCATCCATGTGGGCACGGTCATTACCTTCGCCGATGGCCTTATGGAACTGAACGACAAGTACTACGTGGGCCGCGCCCTCGACAACCGCGTGGGCGGCTTCATGATCGCCGAGGTAGCGCGGCTGCTGCACGAAAACGAAATAGAGTTGCCCTACACGCTTTACGTCGTCAATGCCGTGCAGGAGGAAATCGGCCTGCGCGGAGCCGAGATGATTTCGCGCCGCCTGAAGCCCGACCTGGCCATCGTGACCGACGTGACCCACGACACGCAGTCGCCGATGTACACCAAAACCAAGCAGGGCGATCTGCGCTGCGGAAATGGGCCGGTCCTGTGCTACGGTCCCGCCGTGCAGAACAACTTCCGCGATCACATCATCAAGGTAGCCAACGACCAAAAAATCCCCTTCCAGCGCCAGGCCGTAAGCCGCTCCACGGGTACCGACACCGATTCGTTCGCCTACTCCGCCGAGGGCGTGGCGTCGGCCTTGATCTCGCTGCCATTGAAGTACATGCACACGACCGTCGAGACCGTCAGCAAGGACGACGTGCAAGGTGTCATCAAGCTGATGTACGAGACGCTGCTGAGCTTGAAGGGTGGAGAGGATTATCGGCACATCAAATAGAAGACAATCGGCTTTTGGCAGTCGGCAGTCGGCTTTCGGCTATTCGATAGGAGTAGTCAGGTAAAGTCGGTTTGTCTTTTTCTTTATTTTATATGGAAAGAGTCATTCATCTCAGAGGCGCTGCCGTTACGTTGTGCGAAGACAAGATCTTAATCAAGGAAGGCGGAAACAATCACAGAAATCTGTATCTACTGACAGCGTTTATTTGGTTGGTTGTTGCTGCCATCAATACCTGGAGTTACCTTGATTCTGGCGAGGGCTATAAGCTCTTTACGATTGGAATCAGTGTTTTATTATTTTTAATCAATTTACGCTGGCTCTGGCTTTCGGATGCCCGCGAAATTTTGCTTTCAGAAGTAAAGTCGGTGAAGTTTCGATCCTCGTTTCTCTCGGGAGAAACGCTGAATTTGAAGCTGAATAATGGACGTCACCGGGAAGTCAACAACATTACACCCGTATCCGATGAACTCCAAAAATACTTCGCCGAACGCGGATTGTAAGAAATAAGATTTGAATGTAAAAAGGCCTTTTCGGAAAATCTCCCGAAAAGGCCTTTCTATTTCTCAAAAATAATGGCTCAATAATTTTGTCGCCGCGCCGCTACTTCGTCATGCAGTTGTCCGGCTGCAAGCCTTCCAGCTTCTTCTTGCCCGTCGAGGCGGTCACCTCGGTCATTTCCATGCGGGTGGTGACCAGTCCGCTCTTTACGTCGCACTGTACGTAGTACTCTTTTCCGCCTTCCGGCTCCAGTACCAGGGTTTCCTTTTTGGGGATCGCCAGTCCGCTCTCGACGGCACTGAACGATACCTTGCCCGGCTGTCCTCTGTACTTCACGTAGCGCTTCACGCTCAGGCGGCATATTTCCTTACCATCGGCTTTCAGCACGAAGTTTTGCATACCCGACATGTACTGCTTGCCCCGATAGAAATAGACGATGGCTTCGTCGGCGGTGTCTTTTGTGGGCGCGGTGCTTTCGGAAGTTGCCCCAAAAAATAACAGTAGTACCGGAAAAAGGGCGATCGAAAATAGCTTGTCCATAAGGCTTGTCGTTTCGTTTAGTGATAATGATTAATCAACGGGACAAAACTACGGGCAGCACGTTCGCCCGGCAATACTTCATTTGTATGATATTTGCCGGGTTAGCTCTCTATCTCTGATTCTTTGTTACTTTCCCGCCTTGGGCTCGACAGGCTTGTTAGCCGGGCTTTTGGGGGCGCGGCCCATGACCCGCTTGCGGGTGCCAGCGGTGGCGGTTTTGGACTTTGTGGCCCGGCTGGGTTTTTTGGCAGCAGGCTTGGTGGCGGATGCGGATTTTCGCTTCGCAGCGGTGGCAGCTTTGGACGTCGACGCTTTCTCGGTGGTTTTTTCCAGCGCCTCTTTCATCGTTTCGGTGGCGTCGGCGGAGGCTTCGTGGGCCGCTTTCTGTGAATCGAGTTCCAACTTGCGGGCTTCCTTGGTTTCCTTGTCCGGCGCGCCCTTGGCTTTGGCCGATTTTTCTTTGGCTTTTTTAGCTGGTTTGGTGGTCTTTTTAGCGGTTGTTTTCTTGCTATCGCCTTTCTTGGCAGTTTTCTCCACCGCCTTCTTGGCGGCTTTTTCCAACTTTCCGGCTTCTTTCGCCGCCTTCTTGTTTTGTTTGTCGATGAGCTTGCTGATTTGCTTCGCCAGCTTCTTCGCCGTTTTTCCCACTGATTTTTTTAACTTTTTCGAGTCGGTAGTCAACTCGTCCAGCTTCCCTTCCAGCGTTTGGGCGATTTCGGCGGTCAGTTTTTTGGTTTTCTCTTTCATGATGTAGTTTTGATAGAGGGAGCCACGGATGGGCGGTGCCCTGAAAAGTGAAAAATTTGCAAATAGCTACGATTTTTTTTGTAAGAACAAAATTATCGGACTGATTTATACCAGGTTTTTCTCTACAAACTTCCAAAGCACGATTCCCGCCGACACCGCCACGTTGAACGAGTGCTTGGTGCCGAACTGCGGAATCTCCACACAAATGTCCACCAAAGACAGGACATCGTCGCTAACGCCCTCCACTTCATTGCCAAACACGAAGGCATACCTTTCCCCCTTGACCGGGTCGAAATTTTGCAGCGCGACGCTGTCGTGAACCTGCTCGACGGCGACCAGTTTGTAGCCCTCGGTTTTGAGGTCTCTGACTAATTTCATGGTGTCATCCGCCTTTTCCCAGGCTACCGACAGCTCCGCGCCGATGGCGCTTTTGGTGATGTCGCGGTGGGGTGGGGTGGGGGTGTAGCCGCTTAGGTAAATTTTCCCGGCCCGCAAGGCATCGGCAGTACGGAAGAACGAACCGACGTTGTTCAGGCTGCGGATATTTTCTAAAACGACGACGTAGGGGAATTTCTCGGAGTCCTGGAATTCGTCCACCGTGAGGCGGTTCATCGCTTCCATCGAACGTTTTTTCATGCGGCTGTTTTACGTTAAACAATTACTTCACATACCAAAGTAGATCGGGACGGGGTTCTGTTTTTACTAAAAAGGCAAAACTCCTATTATCCAGCGATAATCCTAGCATCGACCATGAAAAAAACGATTCTGTTCCTTACAGTTTTTGGGCTTGCCAGCCTGTCGATCTTTGCCCAAACCAGCGAGACGATCCGTGTCAAGTCGGGCCAGCAACTAGCGGTTGGCGACAAGTACCAGTATCCCCAATTCATGACCGGTACCGTATTGTACCGCGACGGCCGCACGGTTTCGGCCAAGCTCAACTTCAACTTTCTGCTGCGCGAAATGCAGTTTCTCAATCCCCCACGCCTGGATACGCTCGCGTTGGCTCAGGAATACACGATTCGGCGCATCACGATCAACGACGACGAGTTTGTTCACGACCCGAAAGCGGGTTTTATGAAAATAATCGGCGACTACGGAGCCGTGAAGCTCGCCGCCGCCCAGTCGCTACAGGTGGGCAATGTGGACAAGGAGGGCGGTTACGGGCAGTCGTCGGGCGTGTCGTCGATCAGGGCGGTCAATAATCTGCCCACCGACAACGGCTCCATGGCTCGACTGAGCATGAAGGGCGACGTGGTGTATTCCCGACGCGAAAGCCTCTTCTTGCTGGATGAAAGCGGGCTGACGTATCCCGCCACCAAGAAGAGCGTGCAGAAACTTTACAGCAAACATAAAAATGAAATGGGCGACTACCTCAAAGAAAACAATGTGCAGTTCGGCGACAAGGCCGATCTGAAAAGACTGCTGGAATACGGTAAGCGCCTGGATTAGCGCACCAGGTGAATGACGCCCCGCTTGGTGAGGGATTCGCCGCTACGATCCAGGTAGCGCACCACGTAGGCATAGGTGCCAACGGGTAGGATTTGGCCGTCGCGTTTTCCGTCCCAGAAGGCAGTGGAGTTCTCGCTATGAAACAGCGCCAAACCCCATTTGTCGTAAATCGTCATTTCAAACGCTGACGAAACCACGCCCTTCACTTCCAGAACATCGTTGACGCCATCGCCGTTGGGCGAAAAAGCATCGGGCAGATAAAATGGCGGCCGCGCCTCGCAGTCACCCGGCGGTACGGTCAGGCACTTCTTCAGGGAATAAAAAGTGAATCCCTCGTAACTGACCACGAGTTGGTAGCAGACTTCCCTGCCGCAGACAAACTCCCGATCCTTTATGAAGCCAGAAATTCCCGAGCCAGTGACATCCTTCCAATCGACGCCGTCTTTTTGAATCGTCGCCTTGATGCCCGACGGGCGATGGTCGATTTTCCAGGAGAGGGTGTTTTCGTCCTCCGTTCCCGCTGCCGCAAAGTCTGACGCGCAGACGGGCTGCGAGCGCAGTTGGGCCAGGCAAGAATCGGCGGGTTGTAGCCGGAAGCAGACTTTATCGGGCAATTCCAGGGTGGTATTGGTTGACTTCTGAACTTCACTTAATTTTTGTCCATTTGGATCGAAGGCACCCCCTACGCTGCCTTTTTGCAAGATCAATTCCACGGCCAACGAATCCTTGATTTGTAAGTCCAGCCTGGTTTCGTCCTTCATTCGCGCCTCGGTGATCCTGGGCGGTATCAGATTGTCGGCAACCGCGAAAGTGAGTCGTGTGACCACACCCCGGCATTGGCCCGGCGTGTGGACGCCCCGCACCCGAATGTTATACGTTTTTGGGGCTGCGTATTTGTAGGTGATCTTCTGTCCAAAACCGGGGTAGCCCTTGATTTCGGTATCGCCCCAGTCCACCTGGTAAGTGGGGTAGGGCGTGGGCTGCTTCGGGTCGAACACCAACTGCACCCCGCCGTTGGCGCAGGCAACGGCCCGCACTACGGGGGCCAGCGTATCCGTGACGCGGACATTGGTGCAGGCCAGGTACTTTTGGCCCGCCCTTTCCGAAAATTGCACGATGGTGTAAAAGCCCGGCTTGTGGTATACGCGCACGCTGTCGGTCGTCAGGCTGTCGGGTTCGACTGCCCCGCCCCGATAGTCGAATACGGTTTTGGTGTCGGTGGCTCCCGGCAGATCGTTGTGTACGGCCACGTTGAGTGGAAGACAGCCGCTTAGCGTGGTAGAAATCTTGCCCGTTTTGTACTCGCTGGTGGCGAGCACGGCGCATTGGCCCATAGCCAGGGTGGCCCACATTTGCAAAATGAGCGTTAAAAAAATAGGAGAATACGCAGCCAGGGTGCTTTTCATAGAAAGATCGTGCATGGACTCTCGCCCAGAACACTAACGTAACAAAGGCGCGGGATGGATGTTTTTTACCGCTATTTGGAAAGTTTCCCAAACTTCGGCAACTTACGCAGCAATCACGATTTCAGCTTTTTAACTGACCTAACTAAATTATAAGATCCATGACTACTTCACGCAGAGACGTCCTGAAACTGGCGGGCGTGGCCTTGGCGGGCAGCACGTTCCCCTCCATCATTATTCCCAATCGCGCTTTTGCGGGCGTCAACAGCGAAACCCTGAAAGTAGGCCTGATCGGCTGCGGTGGACGCGGTTCGGGCGCGGCCAAGCAAGCCATGAACGCCGATCCCAACGTCGTGCTGCACGCCATGGGCGACATCTTCCGTGATCGTCTCGACTCGTCGCTGGAAGCCCTCACCAAGGCCGTGGGCGAAAAGGTGAAAGTGGATGAAGGCCACAAATTCGTCGGCTTCGATGCTTTCCAAAAAGTGATCGACTCCGGCGTGGATGTCGTGATTCTGACCACCCCGCCGCACTTCCGGCCCGAACACCTGACCGCCGCCATCGGCGCGGGCAAGCATGTGTTCTGCGAAAAACCCGTGGCGGTCGATACGCCCGGCTTGAAGCAAGTGCTGGCAGCGGCCAAGATGGCCAAGGAGAAGAACCTTTCGCTGGTCTCAGGTCTGTGTTGGCGTTTCCATGAACCCAAACGGGAGTCTTTTGCCAAGATCAACGACGGCGCCATCGGCGATGTCATGGCGGTTTACAATACCTACAATACCGAAAACCTCTGGTCGTTTCCGCGTCAGGAGGGCTGGACCGACATGGAGTACGTCCTGCGTAACTGGACCTACTACACCTGGTTGGCCGGCGATCACATCGTGGAGCAGGCCGTCCACAGCCTCGACATGATGTCGTGGGCGCTGGGCGACGTTGCACCTATCAGTGCCGTCGGTACGGGCGGACGGCAGGTACGCGTCGATCCGCTTTTTGGTAATATTTTCGACCATTTCGCCATTACCTACGAATATCCCAATGGCGTGAAGGGCTTCCATATGTCGCGGCAGCAAATCAATACGCAGCGCAGCTACGCCGTGGAAAGCTTCGGCACCAAGGGCAAGGCGATGGTCGATTGCTCGCGCAACGTCCACGAAGTTACGGGAGCCAATCCCTGGAAATTTACGGGCAAGCAGAACGATATGTACCAAACGGAACACGACGAACTGTTCGCCTCGATCCGTAACAGCAAACCGATCAACAACGGCGAGTGGATGTCCAATAGCACGATGCTGGCCATCATGGGCCGCATGGCGGCCTACACGGGCAAGACGATTACCTGGGAGGATGCCTGGAATTCGACCGAGGACTTGGCCCCCGAGGTCAATAGTTTCGCGATGACGCCGCCCGAAAGTGTGGTGGCGAAGCCGGGAATTACAGCGTTTAGTTGATTATGGAAAGAAGAGATTTTTTGAAAAACAGCGCGATGGCGGCATCGGTAGCTTCGCTGGGACTTGGCAGTGTGGCAAATGCGGCCACGCTACCTGCCCGTCCGATGGTCAAGAAAAGCCTGAAATGGGGCATGGTGAAGGGCGATATGTCCATCATGGACAAGTTCAAGATGCTGAAAGAGCTGGGCTACGACGGCGTGGAACTGGATTCGCCCCACGACCTCGACCACAAGCAAATCCTGGCCGCCCGCGACAAAACGGGCCTGGAACTGCCCGGCGTGGTCAACTCGGTGCATTGGAAATCGCCGCTTTCTTCCGCCGATCCCAAGGTGCGGGCGACCTGCGTGGAATCCATGAAGACGGCCCTGAACGATTGTAAGATGTACGGTGGCACCACGGTGCTGCTGGTACCCGCCGTGGTCAACGCCGAAACCAGCTATAAGGACGCCTACGAACGCTCGCAGGCCGAAATCCGCAAGCTGATTCCCACAGCGGAAAAAACGGGCGTGAAAATCGCGCTGGAAAATGTTTGGAATAACTTCCTGCTCAGCCCCATGGAGGCCGCCCGCTACGTGGATGAAATCAATCATCCGCTGGTCGGCTGGTACTTCGACGTGGGTAACATCGTGCGCTACGGCTGGCCCGAACACTGGATCGAGGTGCTGGACAAGCGTATCATGAAGCTCGACATCAAGGAATACAGCCGCAAGAAGCAGTCCGACGAGGGCATCTGGAAGGGATTCCAGGTCGAGATCATGGAAGGTGACTGCAACTGGCCCGAGGTGAACAAAGCCCTGGCCAAAATCGGCTACTCGGGCTGGGCCTCCGCCGAAGTAGGTGGCGGCGACCGCGAGCGACTGGCCGATGTGAGCAAGCGCATGGACCGCGTTTTTGCGGCTTAATTCTATCTATTATACCTGATTCTAATACTGACAGCCTTCAAAAGGCCGTCAGTACTTTTTTGTGGGTAGTACCGAGTTGATCTTGCCTTTTAAAAGCGTTGTAAGGTAGAGGACGAAAATTTTGCGTCCTGCTTTAAGAATACTCGTTCAAGAAAACGCAAATTACTTTTCCAATGAAACATACCACCCGCAAAGAATTCCTCCAAGACCTCTCATTGCTGGCGGCAGCTTCGCTGCTGCCCGGCTTATCCTTTGCCGAGGCCGATTTTCTGAAAAAATCAAAAATGAAACTCGGCTTAGTCACTTACCTATGGGGCAAGGACTGGGATGTCCCAACGCTTATAGAAAATTGCGCAAAAACGGGTATCGGTGGCATAGAACTCCGTGTAGAACACGCCCACGGCGTAATGCCGGATATATCGGCGGCGCGGCGGACGGAAGTCAAGAAAATGTTCGCTGATAGTCCCGTGGAGATCGTCGGCATGGGGACCAATGAGGAGTATGACTCGCCCGACCCGGCCAAGCTGAAAGCCAACATGAACCGCACGAAGGAATTTATCCGACTGAGCGCCGACATCGGCGGCACGGGCGTAAAAGTAAAACCCAATAAGTTCCACAAGGACGTACCGCACGAAAAAACACTGGAACAGATCGGCCAATCACTCAGCGAGTTGGGCAAATACGCCGCCGATTTTGGGCAAAAAATACGCCTGGAAGTTCACGGCAACGGTACGCAGGAACTGCCGAACATCAAGACGATCATGGACCACTGCGAAAGCCGCAATTCTTACGTTTGCTGGAATTGCAATCAGGAAGACTTGATCGGGCAGGGACTTCGAGTACAACTTCAACCTCGTGAAAGATCGTTTCGGGGATACCGTCCACGTCCGCGAACTCGACTCGCCCGAGTACCCTTACCAGAAGCTGATGAACCTTTTTAAAGACATCAACTACAAGGGCTGGATATTGCTTGAATGCCGCACCGATCCCAAGGACAAAGTGGCTGCTCTGACAGATCAGAAGCGAATTTTTGAGAAGATGCTGAAAGGGTAATTTCCTATTCCAACACCTGCACCCATCCCTTGCACCGACTGCCCTGTGTAGTGACGATTTCGTAGAAATACGTGCCGTTCGTCGTGCCTTTGCCCCAGTCGTTGCGGTAGTCGTCGGCTTTGAAAATCTCCTTGCCCCAGCGATTGAAAACCTGTAAGGAACTTCCGCTCACAGGTACTACGAAGGTGTCGTTTTTGCCGTCGCCGTTGGGGGTGATAACGTTCGGCAACACCAGCGGGGGCGCGGCGTTCAGCGTCCTGGATACCGTCAGCGCGCAACCCGCTTTGTTGTAAGCCGTCAGCGTGACCACATACGCGCCGGGCTGTTCGTAGCTTCGGTCTTTCACATCAGAAGTAGTGAGCATCGGTCCGGTGCCGACGTTCCATTCGTAGCGGTCGGCGTTTTGGGTGCGATTCAGAAACTGGTACTTCACGGGTTCGTTGCAGGCCTCCCCGGCCTGGGCGATGTCGAAGAGTGGCTCGTAAGCACGATCTACCGTTACAACCACCTTCTTTTCGGGCTTGCAGCCATCAGCGTATTGCGCCTGCACGGTGTAGGTGGTCGTGAAACCGGGCGAAACACTCACCGCCGGACCCGTGGTAGGGTTGAGCGTCGAGTCGCCTTTCCAGGTGTAGGACGTAGCCGCCCCGGTGGCGCGGAGTTCGGCCTTGGCCCCTGCGCACACCAGCAAGGCGGGCGTTACGTTGAAGTCGGGTTTGTTGTCGTCTACCGTAATCGTCACCGTCTTTTTGGGTTTGCAGCCATCGCCGTACTCAGCTTCTACGGTATACGTAGTGGTGACAGTCGGCTTGGCGGTGACTTTATTTCCCACGCTGTCGCTCAAAGTCGGGTCGGCCGTCCAGCGGTACTTCGTCGCGCTCCCCGAGGCGGTAAGCGGAGCCGACTGGCCGGAACAAATCGTGGCGTCGGTACCCGCCAGGAAATCGGGCTTACGGTCGTCGATGGTCACCTTAACTTTGCGGTTCACCACGCAGCCCGAGGCCGGGTCTTTCACCTCCACATTGAATTCCGTCGTTTCCTTCACTTTGGCGATCGGCGTGGCACTCTTGGGATTATCCACGCTCAGCGCGGGCGTCCAGGTGTACTCCGCACCGCCCTTGACCGACAACGGCACGGCCACATTCTGACAAACCGTCGTGTCGCCTTTGGTCAGCACGTCGAGACTCCTCACAATAATTTTGCGGGTGGCTATATCCACCCGCTTGCAGCTCAGGCGGTTGAAAGCACGCAGATTGACCGTGTACTCGCCAGGTTTGGTAAAGGTGTACTTCGACTGAATCTTGTCCCGCGAAAAACCGCCGCCATCCACGTCCCAGATGTAGTCGATACCTCCTTCGCTGGTATTGAGAAAGTCCAGTGTGAGCGGCGCGCAACCGATAGTGACGTCTTTCTTCGTGCCTTCGTACACATCGAAAGCCGCTCTGAGGCGGTCGATGTCGATTTTGAAAGCCGCGTTGTTGCAGTTGTTGCTGCGGTTGACGTTGGACCAGGCTTTGGGCGTGGTGGGAAAGCGGGTTCCGCCGCAGGCGCAGGTGGCGTGGTAAATCACGCCGTTCTTGTCGAAGTGGCTTGTCCCGCCATCCACATGGTCGCCACGGTTGAGCTGCGGATCGTTCGCGCTCACGCTACCGAAGAAGGTGGCATAAAGCAACGACTTGGCCCCCGCTTCCAGAATGCCGATATAGAAATTGTTCCCGTTGGTGGTAGACTGCAGGGCGTCGGGCGTCACAGGCATGCCGCGCGTAGTGCTCTGGGGATTGTAGTTGTTCGTGACATTGACCGTCCCGCCCCAGCCCGCGATGTAGATATTGCCGCATTCATTCACCAGAAAAGCCGTGGGCGAAATGTCCGGCGTTCCTTTGCGGGTTCCGATCACCGTAGAGAAAAACGTCTTGGACAAAGTAGGGTCGAGCGCGTGGACAAACTGCCCGCTGTTCTCGTTTTTGTAAACCCCCGCCGAAACGGGGTAGGCCCCGCGCGTCAGCCCCAGCGCGTATACGTTGCCCGCCGGATCCAGATCCAGCAAATAAGCGCCATCGGCGGCATCGGTACCCAAGTACGTGACCTGCTGAAACTGGAAGTTTTTGAAGCGGGCCACGTAGGCGTCCTCCGCGCCCTTTAAGCTCGCCTGATAAGCTCCCGTTTGCGTGGGCAAGTCCCGGCTCTTGGTTATGCCCGTGATGTAAACGTCTCCCTCGGCGGTTGGCTTCACCGAAAATGCCGCGTCAAAATCGCCGCCACCGAAGTAAGTGCTCCACTGCAGCGTGGCCAGGTCGGGCGAAAGCTGCGAAACGGTGCCGTCCTGCTTTCCTTTCAGCCTGGTTTGATACGCATTTTTGAGGGGGAAGTTTGCGGAATTGGTCGAGGATGCCACGAGAACGTTCTCGTCTTTGTCCAGGAAAATTTCTCCGCGAAAAGAATCGCCGTAGTTTCTGATTTGGACATCTGCCGTGCTGCTAAGGGCGTCGTTGCCGCTGCCGCCCAGATAGGTGGAAGCCAGCAATCGTCGACCGTCGGCGCTGATCCTGGCGATATACATATCACTGCCATTGGTCAGTTCCAGCCCGTCGATGGGCGTAATGCTGGCCCCGCCGCCGTAGGTTTTCTGCACGGCCGAACTCGTGACGGCGAAGTTGAGCGAAGAGGTAGTTCCGTAAATAAAGAGTTCACCCTTGGCGTTGCTGACCAGGCTATTGGGTAGATCGGTGGCACTGCCTCCCAGGAAAGTGGAGTACATCAGTCGGGTGCCATCCTGGGTATATTTCAGGATACCCGTATCGACTTGCCCGCCGAAATTGACCTGAAAGGCTCCGATGGCAATCGGAAAGTTAGCCCCGAAAACCGTCCCGCCCGAGAAGAGATTCCCGTCAGGATCGGAAGTAGCTGTGTGGCCCCAGTTGTCCGAACCCGAGCCCGAATAGGTAGAAAAAACAAGTTCAGGGTCGATCGTGAGATCGTGCGCGTGGTCAAAGTCGTCGGTCAGGGCGAAGCGAACTTTCTGACCTTCTAACGCATAGGTGGCATTCACTTCTTCTGTGCGGCCATCAATTTCCTGAAAAGAATAGGGTTTCGCTTCTTTGAAAGGCTCGACACTGGTACCCACTTCGAGTTGGCCGTCTTTATTGAGTGAAAGCCCGTTTGCACCATTGTAATTCAGCCGAATGCGCGAGGCGTCCGCGCCGGGGTGAATGATGAACTCGTACTTGACGGTGTACTCATAGGCATAAATCCGAAAATCTATACCAGGATAAATGTTCTTATAGATAACCTCTCCAAATCCCGTCGCTCCACTAGCCCAGCGGCTGGGGTCGTTGCCAATAAAGTAGTTGAATTCGCTGCCGTCGGGCTTCAGTTGAGAAATAAGCGCATCGGCATTGCTGCCTTCAAACTGTACCTCCACGCCGTGCGCCTTAATCATAGTAGATGGCGCAGCGCTTAGCCGGACACGGTCTGCCGCTTCGAGCGATTGCCGGGCGTGGCGGGCCGAGACCTCGCGGCCATCGTACAGCACATACACCAGCGATTGTTTTTTCAGGAAAAGAAATCCGCCGGGAATGTCGGCGCGAAAGAGCAATTCCGTTTCCCATTGGCCCTTATTTTGGATAAACCGTAAACCGTCAGCCACCGTTTTTCCCCCAAAAGAAAGCCACACCAACCCCAGCAAGCAAAGCGTACGTAAATTTTGTTTCATGTATTGATTTGATTGTTTCACCTCATCGCAGCGGCGCACCGTCCCAACCCTTCTCCTGGAAGGAAAAGGGCTTTTCTTTTACTTCAAGTCACCCCTCTCCTACAAGGAGCGGGGCAGGGGTGAGGTGGTTTTACTTGAACGCCGAAACCGAAATGATATTTTTGCAAAATTCATATTCCTGCGCCTGGTTGGAACCCAGCACCACAAGTTGATTTTCGGTCAAATTGACCACGTTGTCCAGGTACCACTGCGCGCCCATAGCGTCCAGGTTCGAGGTCGGCTCATCCAGAAAGACCACCGGAACATCCGACAAAAAAGCCAATCCCAGCTTCACCCGCTGCTTCATGCCCGACGAAAAATGCCGCACGATTTTGTTGCGAGCGTGGCTCAATTGCGTGAAATCCTCGAAGTCCGCCGCCCGAAAATTATTTTTGAGCGGCTTGAATTTCTGGTGAAACTCCACCAACTCGCGCAGGGTGAATTCTTCGATCAATTCCAGGTAGGGCGCGGCCAGGACGATTTCCTTGTACCAATCCTCTATTTCCAGTTCCTTGCCCTTTCTTTGGTAAATTATTTTCCCCTCCGAAGGCGGCACACTGCCCATCAGCAACTGAATCAAGGTGGATTTTCCGCTGCCGTTTGGCCCGACGAAGGTGTAGCTCTCACCCGCGTTCAGTTCCAAGGTAGCTCCCCGCAATATCCATTCCGAAATAAACTTCTTGCCGACACCTTCTGCGGAAATTTTCACTCACCAACGGGATTCAGATGGGGCCGGATTGGTTGGAAAGCCAATCACTAAAAATTGTTTTACCATAAAAACTGGTCAAATTTACACAGATTCCCTTATTTTGGACAATACGACTCGGAGCGATTGCGGTTGAACTGCGATCTGTCCTGGTCTGACAACAGTTAAACAATAACAGACACGGCTTGACTTATGAAGGTATTTACGCAAAAAAGAAAAGGATTGTTGCTGGCTACGGCCCTCCTGGTAAGCGGCAGCGCCTGGGCGCAGACCGCCCACGAGCGAATTGTGCGGGAGCTAAACCAAAAAGAAATGACGTACGGCGAAGCCGCCAAAACGATCTGGAACTACGCCGAGGTCGGCTACCAGGAAGAAAAAAGCGCGGCCCTGCTGCAGGAAATGCTCAGCAAAGAGGGGTTCAAAATCGAAAAAGGCGTCGCCGGAATCCCCACGGCCTTCGTAGCTAGTTATGGCGAAGGCGGCACCACGCTGGGAATTCTGGGCGAGTACGACGCCCTGCCAGGGCTGTCGCAGGATGCCTGGCCGAGTCGTAAGGTGATGACCGAAGGTGCGGCGGGCCACGCCTGCGGCCACCACTTGTTCGGGGTGGGTTCGGCGGCGGCGGCGATTGCGGTCAAGAACTGGCTGGTCACGACGAAGCAAAAAGGCACCATCAAATTTTTCGGAACCCCCGCCGAAGAAGGCGGTTCGGGCAAAGTGTACATGGTGCGGGCCGGACTATTCAACGATGTGGACGCCGTGCTGCACTGGCATCCCGGCGACAGCAACAGCGCCAGCGCGGGCGTTTCGCTGGCCAATATCTCGGCCAAATTCCGCTTTAAAGGCATTGCCGCCCACGCGGCGGGTGCGCCCGAGCGGGGCCGCTCGGCCCTCGATGGCGTGGAGGCGATGGATCACATGGTCAATATGATGCGCGAACACGTGCCTTCCGATGCCCGGATTCACTACGTCATCACGCAGGGCGGCAAGGCCCCCAACGTGGTGCCGGATTTCGCCGAAGTCTATTATTATGTCCGTCACCCGCAGCGCGATGTGGTGCAGGATATGTGGCAGCGCATCGTGAAAGCCTCCGAAGGCGCGGCGATGGGAACGGGCACGACGGTCGAGCACGAAATCATCGGCGGCGTTTATGAATTGCTGCCGCTGGAGTCGCTGGCGAAGGTGATGTACAAGAACCTTAAGGAAGTGGGCGGTGTGAATTACGATAAATCCGAAACGGATTTTGCCCAAAAAATTTATCCTTCCTTCAACCTGCCCGAAGACAAGACAGAAGACCCGAGCATCGCTGCCGCCAAAATCCTACCCTACGAGTACGAGCGTACGGGCATGGGCAGCACCGACGTGGGCGACGTAAGCTGGGCGGTTCCGACCGTCGGTCTGCGCACGGCGACCTGGGTACCCGGCACGGCGGCGCACAGTTGGCAAGCTGTGGCGGCAGGCGGCACCAGCATCGGCCGCAAAGGCATGATGGTAGCCGCCAAAACCATCGCCCTCACGGCCGTGGATCTATACCAAAACCCCAAGACTCTCACCGAAGCACAGGCGGAATTGGACGAAAAACGTGGTAAGAAATTCAAGTACGAGGCCCTGCTAGGAGATCGGCCTCCGGCGTTGGATTACCGGAGATAAGTTGTTGATTTGTGTAATCGTGGAATTGTGTAATTGATGTTCAGTTGTCGAACTGTTTATTTGGCTTTTTATATAGAATAAATCCAGGAATCTAACTGTTTGCCATTTGTCAAAAAAACAGTTCAACGATTACACGCCGCGACGGCGGACCGTTTCCACGATTTAACAAAATGATCCACTTGATCCATATCGACGAGTACTCGGCTACGCCGAAATACCTGCAACTGAGCGACTCCATTTTGCGGGGCATTCAGGCGGGGATGATCGGGAAGGGGGATATGCTGCCGTCGATCAATGAGATCAGCTTCGCGTTCGACATTTCTCGCGTGACGGCCGAGAAGGGCTATAAACACTTGAAAAATCTGGGTGTGCTGGGGTCGGTGCCGGGCAAGGGGTACTTCATCAAGCAGACGGACCACAGCCAGCCGCTGAAAGTGTTTTTGCTTTTTAACAAATTAAGTACGCACAAGAAAATCATTTACGACTCTTTCGTGGAAACGCTGGGGGGCCAGGCAGCGATTGATTTCTACATTTATAACAACGATTTTGCCCTTTTCAAACGCCTCATCGAGCAGCGGAAAGAGGCATACACGCACCTGGTGATCATTCCCCATTTTATCGAGGGGGAAGAGAAGGCGCACGAAATCATCAACACCCTGCCGAAGGAACAGTTGATCGTTCTGGACAAAATTATCCCGCGCCTGAGTGGCAAGTTTGGAGCGGTTTATCAGAACTTTGAACGTGATATTTATACTTCACTGGAGAAAGCCAGCGAACCACTCGCTAAGTACGGCACACTAAATCTGATTTTTCCCGAAAACAGCTACGCGCCGCCCGAGATTACCGAAGGATTCATCAATTTTTGCCGCGACTACGCCTTTGATTATCGCATCATTGCCGACATCAGTCAGGAAGCGGTTAGCGCCGGTCAAGCCTACATCAATATCATGGAGGACGATCTGGTGATTCTGATCGAAAAGATTATTGCGCAGTCGCTCAGTATCGGGGAAGAGGTCGGGGTGATTTCTTACAACGAAACGCCCTTGAAACGGCTGTTGCTCAATGGCATCACTACGATGTCTACTGATTTTCGGGCCATGGGGCGAACGGCGGCGGAACTAATTCTTAACAACTCGAAGGCTCACCGTGAGAATCCTTTTTATCTCACTTCGCGGGCGTCTTTGTGAGGCTAAATATTTCGCTTCAAAACACCCCCAAGCAATCCGCCAAGCAGAATCAGCCCCACCGAGCCATAGACGCTGAAAGCCGCCAAGTCTTTTCTCGCAAATTGATCCATGAGCAGAAAATAGCCCACCAGCAGTGCTGCTACTTGAATGAGGGCCAGCACCCAGCCTTTGCGGGGTTGAAGCCAGCCCAGGCTTAGGCCCGAAAGTATAGCAGCCAGGTACGGGACGTGGATGCTATACCCCTGTCTGGTTACAAATATCACGAGTACGCCGCCCAATAACGCAATCAAAACGTGCCAAATGAATTTGTCGGAAAACTTATCTCCTGTCGAAGGCATAGATTAGCTCAAAGTCTTACTCCTTCGGCGGATTGATCATGATGTGCGCCCGATGGGTGCCGGGATCCATGATCCAGGGCATGGCTGGGCCTTCGGGTTTTAGAGGCAACCCCGTGCTTTCGGAAGTGGCGAAGGGAATATACACCACATAGCGCAGGTAGCCATCCTTCATTTCGCCTTCGGTGGCGTCGTAATCCTCGTCTTTCCCGGAATAGACGAACAGCGTCGAGGGCGAGTCCGGCATTTTCAACTTGCCCGACTTGGCCTCTTCTTCTCTAATGTCGAAAACTTCTTTGGAGGATTTTTTCTCTGTTTTCAGCTCCCGACCCCGCGCCATGAAAGGTTCGAGTTTGTTGTGATAGCAGGACACGTTGATGCCCTTCGAGGTCGGATCATCGGCCAGGCAAATCAGGTCGTTGGTGCCTTCGCGCAGGACTTTGAACTGGCCGTCGGCACCATACCCATACACTTTGGCCCCGGCTTGCTTGTCGGAGGGAGCGGCGAGTGCGATCATTTTGATCTGCATCTCTGCGCTGGGTGCAGGGGTAGTCTGGGCCTGGATGGTAGGTACTGCCAGGCAAGCGGCAAATGAAGCAATCAGTAGTTTTTTCATATTCAGGTTATTAGGTTGTTAGATGTTAGGTATACTCGTAAAGATTTAACCGCTATTTTATTCACTCATTCAAAATTAACCCTAAAACCCATTGACAATAAACCCACCGTCCACGCCCAGGCATTGGCCGGTAACGTAGCTGGCGGCAGGTAGGCTGAGGAACATTGCGGCGGCGGCCACTTCGTCGGGTTGCCCCAGCCGCTGCATGGGGGTTCGGGCGATAATGCTTTCGAGCTTTTCGGCGTCGGCCAGCACGGTCTCGATGAGGGGCGTTTCGATGTACCAGGGCGCGATGCAGTTGACCCGGATGCCGTCCATAGCCCATTCCACGGCCAGATTGCGCGTCAGTTGAATAAGGGCGGCTTTGGTCATGCCGTAGATGGAGCCGCTGCTGATGTGCGTCAGCCCCGACACCGAACTCATGTTGACGATGCAGCCCTTACTTGCTTTCAGCAGTGGGTACGCGGCCTTGCACAACTCGAATACCGACCGCAGGTTCACCTGCATGACGTGGTCGTACTCCCCGTCGCTAAAATCCGCCGTGGCTTTGCGAACGTTCGTTCCCGCGTTGTTGATCAAAATATCCAGGCTTCCCCAGGTTTGCTGCACGTGTTCGACGATCTGAACGGCCACTTTCGGCTCGGCCATGTCGAAGGATTTACCAATAATAGAAAGTCCGTTTTTTGCCGCCTCGGCCGACATTTTTTCAATATCTTCCTCGCCGCGCGCCAGCACCATTATTTCGGCACCTGCTTCGGCCATCATCAGCGCGGTAGCTTCCCCTATTCCTTTAGTACCACCCGTTATCAGGACCTTCTTTCCTTTTAGATTCCAGTTTTTCATTTATTATATTAAAAATCCAGGATTTGGATATATAAGTCATTGATAAATAGACTTACAAATATGAATTATCCAAATTCTATCGTTTGATATCCGTTATTCCCCTCAAAACAATTTCCCTAAACCTAAAATTTATTCTGTTAAAAAGGGAGAAAACCGTACTTTTTTTCCTTTAATGTACTAGAAACTCCCAACAAAGGAACGAATTTTGGCTTTTAAAGTAAATAACCCAACCAACCGATGAGATTTTCCAAACCCTTTTACATCACGCTACTGAGTATAGTTACGCTGGGCTTCCTGGCCGCTTCGTACCAGAATACCAATCCCAGCCGCGTAGGCGGGGCTGCGCTGGATACTTTGTATAACGACCTGACCGACGCGCAAAAGCGCTCTCCCAAGTACGCCGTGGCGGGCCTGACGGTCGCCGAAGGGTTGGAAGCCGATCTTTTCGCTTCGGAACCGATGATTACCAACCCTACTAACATCGACGTGGATCACCGGGGCCGGGTGTGGGTTTGTGAGGCCTACAACTACCGTCCCGCCATCACGGGCAAGGCCACCCGCGAGCAGGGCGACCGCATCGTGATTCTGGAAGACACCGACGGCGACGGCAAATCCGACAAAAGCAAGGTATTTTATCAGGGACCCGAAGTGAACGCACCGCTGGGGATTTTGGTCATGGGCAATAAGGTGCTGGTTTCACAGAGTCCGTACGTGTGGATGTTGACCGACACCGACGGCGACGACAAGGCCGATAAGAAAGAGGTGATTTTTGAGGGCGTCGGTGGTGAGCAGCACGATCACGGCATGCACGCTTTCGTATTTGGGCCGGATGGCAAGCTGTATTTCAACTTCGGTAACTCGGGCGGACAACTGCTCGACGGTAAAGGAAAACCGGTGGTCGGTAAAGACGGCAAACCGCTGGATTTCAAGAAGAATCAGGAAGGCATGGTTTTTCGCTGCGATCCTGATTTTACCAATGCCGAAATTCTGGGTAATAATTTCAGGAACAATTTCGAGGTCGCCATCGACAGCTACGGAACCATGTGGCAGTCGGACAATGACGACGACGGCAACAAAGGCGTTCGTATCAACTACGTGATGCCCTACGGGAACTACGGCTATAAGGACGAGTTGACCAAAGCGGGCTGGCGCGCCAACCGCACCAATATGGAGGATTCTATTCCCCTGCGCCATTGGCACCTGAACGATCCCGGTGTAGTGCCCAATCTGCTGCAGACGGGCGCGGGCTCGCCCACGGGCATTATGGTGTACGAAGGCCGGATGCTTCCCAAGACGTTTCAGGACCAAATCATTCACTGCGATGCGGGCCCCAATGTGGTGCGCTCGTACGTGGTTCAGAAAGACGGTGCGGGCTACACGGCCAAAATAGAAAACGTGCTGGAAGGCAAGCGCGACCAGTGGTTCCGTCCGTCGGACGTGTGCGTGGCACCCGATGGCTCGCTCATCGTGGCCGACTGGTACGATCCCGGCGTGGGCGGTCACCAGGCGGGCGACCTCAACCGGGGGCGCATCTTCCGCGTGGCTCCTGCCAACACGCCTTACCGCGTTCCTACGGTGAACGTGACCACCGCCGAAGGGGCAGTGGAGGGTCTGCAAAATCCGAACATGTCGGTGCGCTACATGGCTTGGAATGCCCTGAAGAATATGGGTGGCAAGGCCGTGCCGCAACTGCAAAAACTTTTTAACGACGAAAAGGTCAATCCCCGGATGCGGGCGCGGGCTTTGTGGGTGCTGAGTAAAATCGAAGGCGAATCTTCGTCCAGTCTGACCAAAGCTTTAAAAGACTACAATCCCGACCTGCGCATCACGGCCCTGCGGGCTACCCTGCAATTGCCCGGTGACCACATCGCCGCCATTGCCCAGCTCGTGGACGATGCCGATCCGCAAGTGCGGCGGGAATGCATCCTGGCCTTGCGCGACCACCCCAGCGACAAAGCGGCCGGACTTTGGGCCAAGCTAGCCCAGCAGTACGACGGCACGGACCGTTGGTATCTCGAGGCGCTCGGCATCGGGGCCGAAGGGCAATGGGACCGCTACTTCTCGGCCTGGTTGCAGGTGGCCGGGGAGAACCCGCTGGCCACTATGGCGGGCAAAGACATCGTGTGGCGGGCACGGACCGCCGAGTCGGTGCCGTTGCTGGCCTCGCTGGCGGGCGATGCGTCGTTGGATTTGAAAAGTCGGCTGCGGTACTTCCGCGCCTTCGACTTTAACCCGGCCAAAAAGGAAAAGTCGGAAGCCCTGCTGAAAATTATGGAAGGCAAAGCCGCCAACCAAAGCGAGATCAATAAACTGGCCCTGCGCCATCTCGATCCCGATTTTGTCAAGAAATCGCCCAAGGCTCTGGCTGCGTTGCAAAAGTTGCTCGACTCGACCTATCCAAACGCCGAGTATGTGGAACTGGTGGGCCGTTACGAAATGACTTCCGAAAACAACCGACTGCTCGACCTGATCACCGCCAACCCCTACGACGCCGAAGGGCGCGAATCCGGGCGTTTGTTGCTCGCGCAAGGCGGGTCGCCGCTGCTTTGGAAGGCCATCAAGGGGAACGATGCCAAGAGAGCCAATGCGGCTCTGACGGCCATACGCACCGTGGGCAACCAGGCTTCGCTGGATATGCTGCGCACCGTGGCGCTCGACGGCAAGTACCCGCTGGACATCCGCCGCACGGCGGTGAAGTCCATCGGCGGTAGCACTGGGGGCGAAGACCTGATGCTGACGCTTCTGCGGGAAAACAAGCTACCCGAAGACCTGAAAACGGCGGGTGTGCAGAGCATCGGCGGGGCCTGGCGTAAGGCTGTGCGGATGGAAGCCGCCAAGTACCTGCCCGGCGGAGCCACGGCCAGCGCGACCAAGCATCCTGAGATGCCTGAGTTGCTAAAAATGACTGGCGACGTCGCCAAAGGAAAAGAAGTGTTCAAAATGTACTGCGTCGTGTGCCACCAGGTCAATGGAGAAGGGGCCGATTTTGGACCCAAACTTTCAGAAATTGGCAGCAAACTGGCTAAGGAAGGCCAGTATATGGCCATCTATTACCCCAGCGCGGGCATCAGCTTCGGCTACGAAGGCTGGGAGGTGAAGTTCAAGGACGGCTCGTCGGTGACGGGTATTGTTTCCAGCAAAACGGAAACCGATCTCATCATGAAATTTCCTGGCGGTGCCACCCAGGAATATAAAATGGCCAACGTCAAGTCCATGAAACAGCTCGATGACTCCATGATGTCGGCCGGCCTCCACGAAGCCATGAGTACCGAGGAGTTGACGGGGCTGGTGGAGTATTTGGGGACGTTGGGGAAGAAGTAGGGGCAAAGGCACAAAGTTCCAAAGCGGGACGTCCCGTGGCGCACAAAGGGGGCTGACGCGAGTAACAAGGCAGGCGATTTACGAATTGTCTGGAACGTGTTCTTTAGGGTGAAAAGCAGAGTAGATACCCTCGAAGTGTAGTTTCATTATTTGGACCTTTGGACCTTTGGACCTTTGGACCTTTGGACCTTTGGACCTTCTCCCCGTCGCTCCCGCCAGTCTGTGACTGGTGGGTCAACATCAAGCAAGTCTGTGACTTGCAGAGTCTACACCTCCATTTCCTCCCCACAATGCGGACAAATCACCGTTTTGCCCTCGCGTTCGTTGCGCTTGGCTTCGTTGATTTGTTCGATAAAGCCTGAGGCGAGGATACCCGTGGGTAGGCTGAAAAGCGCTACGCCCAGGATGGAGATAAAACCCCCAAAAACTTTCCCCAAAGCCGTGATGGGCACCATATCGCCGTAACCAAGGGTGGTCATCGTTACCACGCCCCACCAGATGGCGGTGGGGATGCTGGTAAAAACTTCCGGCTGGGCCGGATGCTCGATGTAGTAGATAATGCTGGAAGCGATCAGCATCGCGAAAAGCAGGAAAGTGTAGCTCAGAATGAGTTCTTCTTTTGTATAACGCACCGCCGTTTTGATCATGTGCAAGGCGTGTGAGTACTTCGTAAGGCGATAGAGCCGTACCAGCCGCAGAATGCGCAGCATCCGAATCAGGCCAAAATCAGCGTAGAAGAAAGTGAGGTAAAAGGGCAGGATGGCGAAGAGGTCCACCAGCGCCCAGCCCGAAAAGATAAACCGCACCCGACCCCAGAAAGGCTCGCGGTACTCCTCGCTCTCGACGCTCGCCCATACCCGCAACACGTACTCGACGGTAAAGACCAGCACCGAAAAAATCTCGAAGTCGATGAACAACTGCTCCAGCAGCGGATGTTCGCGAATGTCCGGTACCGAGTGCATGATAATCGCCAGCGAGTTGAGCGCAATCAGCCCGATGATGAAAAGATTCACCATCAAAGGAAAACCCTTTTTACCCCTGGTGCTGATCGTCAGCGTGTGGTGGACTTTTTTGCGGAAAGTAGACATAAGGTTGTGTAATTGTTTAATCGTGTAATCGTTGAATTGATGTTGAATTGTTTATTTGCCAGATCGTTGACTACTGAAATCAGTTGAACGATTCAACAATTACATGACCGCGCGGGCGGCCCCGTCAACGATTAAACAAATTTTCTCCCCCCACTACCGTCCGCACTACTTTTACCGCTCGGATCTCGGTCAACGGCACTTTCATGATGTCTTTTTCCAGAATCACAAAGTCGGCAAACTTGCCGGGTTCGATGCTGCCGCGCGTTTTCTCCTCAAAATTGGCCTTGGCGGCCCAAATCGTCATGCCGCGCAGGGCTTCCTCGCGGGTCAGGGCGTTTTCCATTTGAAAGCCACCGTCGGGGAAGTTCTTGTCGTCGGTGCGGGCCACGGCGGAGTGAAAGCCGAAGAGTGGGTTGACGGCCTCTACCGGGAAGTCGCTGCCGAGGGGGATATAGCCGTTTTCTTTCATCAAATCATTGAAAGCGTAGGCTGTTTTGATGCGCTCCGGGCCGAGACGGTCACCGGCCCAATACATGTCGGAAGTCGTGTGGGTCGGCTGTACAGAGGGAATGACGGAGTACTTGCCGAACTTGGCGACATCGGGTTTCGACACGATTTGGGCGTGTTCGATGCGCCAGCGGCGGTCGTTGGGGCCTTTGAGGTACTTGCCGTACAAATCCAGGACGAGGCGGTTGGCCGAGTCGCCGATGCAGTGGGTGTTGGCCTGGAAGTCGCTGTCGGCGATGCGGGCGAAGTACCCGTCCATCGTGGTGGCGGGCGTCAGCAGAAAGCCCGTCGAAGGGTCGTCGGCGTAGGGTTGCAGCAGGCAGGCCCCCCGCGAACCCAGTGCGCCATCGGCGTAAATCTTGAACGAGCGCACCGTCAGACGGTCGGTTTGGTGGGGGCCTTTGGGCAGGTAGTAATCCAGGTTTTCGGGGCTGACGCTAATCATGGCGTAGTCCCGGATTTTCAAACTACCTTCCTGGTGCATTTCGTCGATCAGGTCAATGTCCGCGCGGCTGAGTCCGGCGTCGGAGACAGTTGTCAGGCCCAGCGCCAGGCAGGCTTTTTCGGCGTCTTTCAACATTTGGCGCTTCTCGTCTGGCGTGGCGGAGGGAATCACGCGGCCTACCAGTCGTTGGGCGTTGTCTACCAAAATTCCCGTCGGCTGGCCGTTTTTCAGTTGTACCAGGCCGCCTTCCGCTACGCTCGCGCCATTGACCTGGGCCAATTCCAGCGCTTTGGAATTGACTAAAGCCGCGTGACCGTCGATGCGGGTGAGGTACACGGGTACGTCGGGAAAAGCCTCGTCCAGGAGTGATCTGTCAGGAAAACGTTTATCATCCCAGTCGTTTTGATCCCAGCCGCGACCGACGAGCCACTCGCGGTCGGGGTTTTTGGCGCGAAAAGCTTTGAGCCGTTCCACGATTTCGGCGTAAGAACCAGTGGCGACGAGGTCGGCGGAATTCAACTTGCCGCCCAGCCCCAGGAAGTGACTGTGCGGATCGTACAGACCAGGGAAAACGGCTTGCCCGCCCGCGTCGATCATGGAATCGGCCTCGTAGCGATCAAGAATGTCGTCGTTGCTACCGACGGCCACGAACTTTCCGTCTTTTATCGCAAAAGCTTCCTGCGTAGAAAAGCTGGAATCGACGCTGTAAACCACCCCGTTGTGAAGAATCGTATCTACCCGCTCCTTAGTCTGGCATTGCCAAAGAAAAATTGGAATTACAAAACAAAGGAGGACTAAAATTCGGGGCTTACGCATGAGTCGAGGAAAGTTAGGGGGTAATTTGTCGGAACAATTAAGTATTCTTGTGAAGCGAAAGTTAAATTAATCCCGGAATACCCACAAAACCAAATTCATGTCGTCGAAAACAGCTACTCGATTCGTTGCCAAACTCAAAAGGGGCGCGATCCTGGCCGTACTTATTGGTGTGACAAGTTCAAAGATTTTTGCCCAAAGTACCCTCACCCTCGAACAGGCCATCGCCATCGCGCTGGAGAAAAATTACGCAATCAGAATCTCGGAGAAAAGAATCAGGATTGCCGAGAACGACAACACGCTGGGCAATGCCGGCTTCTTGCCATCAGTGACGGCGGCGGCGCAAAAGAACTTCACATCCAGCCACTTGCGTCAGGAGTTCTTCAATGCCCTGCAAGCGCCCATCGACCGCTCGGGCGTCAACAACAACAACTCCAATACGGGGGTGTCGCTCAACTGGACAATTTTTGACGGCTTGGGGATGTTCGTGGCGCAAGATCGGCTGGAAGCATTGGTGGGGGCCGGGCGTACCGATGCCAAAATCACCATTGAAAACACCGTGGCCGACATCAGCTCGGCCTATTACGAGATCATCCGCCAGTACCAGCGGGTGCGGGCGCTACGCAACGCGCTCGACATCTCGAAAGATCGGCTCGAACTAGCCCAGGCGTTTTACGAAGTGGGCACGGGCTCTAAGGTGGATTTTATCAACGCCCAGGTGGACTACAATGGCGACACCGCCGCCTACATCGCGCAGGAACAGCAGCTGAGCAATGCAAAAATTGATTTGAACGCCCTTTTAGCCAGAAATACGACGGAGGATTTCATGGTGCCCGACACGACGATCACGCGGCGGGATATTTCAATCGATGACTTACGCCAAAGCCTTTTGGCGCAGAACCCGAACCTTGTTTTTGCCGCTCAGCAGCGCCGCCTGGCCGAACTGAACATCAAAGCCCTCAACGCCCAACAGTACCCACAGGTGGATTTGTTGGGCGGATTCGCCTACACGACTTCAAACAACCAGGCCGGTTTTGGCTTGAAAAAAGGCCGTAACGATATTTGGAGCTATGGCGCACGAGTTTCGGTGAACGTATTCGATGGCTTCAATCAAAAAAGAAGAATTCAGAATGCCAAGATCAATTCCCTCATTGTCGAGGATCAAGAATCCGATACCAGGAACCAGCTCCTGGCCGCCTTCGATCGTAGCGTGCTCAACTACCGCAACAGCCTGCAACTGGTGGTACTGGAGCAAGCCAATACCAAGTTGGCCCGTCAAAACGTCGACATTGCCTTCGAGCGCTACCGCGTGGGTAATTCGACTTCCTACGAATTTCGCGAAGTACAGCGTAATACCGTCGCCGCCGAAACGCGGCTTATTGAAGCGGAGTACAACGCCAAGCTGGCGGAGATAGAATTGCTTAGGTTGAGTGGCGGGCTGTTGGAGGAGGTGCGTCTCTAAAAAGGCACAAAGTTCCAGAGGCACAGAGGTACAAAGTGTTGCTGACGCCCGATAACAGCAAATTGAGCTTTTCAATAACAAACTTGTTCTTTCACACTGTACCTCTCCACCTTTGTGCCTTTGTGCCTTTGGAACTCAGGTACCTACCTTAGTCACTTTCCTGAAAATCCCCTTCTTCCCCGCCAACTCATTGAGCTTTTCGACCTGACGGTCGGTCAGAATATTGAGCAGGTCTTCGGCTTTCTCTTTTTGAAGATTTCTTTTTTGTCCGAATTTCAGGGTGCCAAGCTTGTCTTTTTGCTTGCCGTAACGCTTCTCGATCTTCGCGATGCGGCGTTTTTGGCGGCGACTCAGGTCGAGCTGGTCGGCGTATTGGGTCACGTATTTATCGAGCTGACGCTCGTTGAATTCGACCTCGATCTCTTGGCTGGTGTCGCGGCTCGGCGTATTGGTTTGGGCGCAACTGGCTAGAAACAAGCCTGAAAGGAGGAGAGGCAATAGGATTTTTTTGGACATGGTACGGTATTTGGGCTAAATTTGGTTCAAATCTTAACGCGAAAACCGCCGTTTAGGTATTTCGCAAAATTGCCCCACCATGTCCCGCAACCGAGTCGCCAACGCCGAAATTGCGCCCTACGCCTACACTTGCCTGATCGAAATGTACCGCATCGGCGAAGATGCCAAGCCCGTTACTTTCGTCAACCGCTCCACCGGATTTTTGATCGCCCCGAACGTCATCGTAACCGCCGGGCATTCGCTCGACGAACAGGAAACGCACATCTATCGGCTTAAAATTTACCCGCACCAAAACTCGCAGGTGAAATCAGAGGAGTTTTTGGAAATAAAATTGCCCGATTTTCAGATTCGCAAAGTCCCGGAGTACAACAATCCCAAGTGCTTTGTCAAGGACGATTTCGGAATCATTTTTTTGAAAAAAGCCGAACTACCTGTCTGGACGAAACGGCATTTTGCCTGGGAAAAGGATTTTTATGTAAATCCTCAGCTAGTCGAGGAGCAGCCCATCCGCATCGCGGGCTATCCCATTGACCGTCCCGACTTCGAGCTGTGGGAGGAGTCGGGCGGCATCGTCCAAATCACAAACCACTGTCTGCTGCATCCCTTCACGACCACCAAGCGAAACAGCGGCTCGCCCGTCTGGGCGATGATCGATGGACAACCGCGCGTGGTGGGCATTCACGTTTCGGGCAACGCCGCCTCTTGCGGTGCCTTGCCCGAAAACCGTCCTTTCGGCAGCGCGGTATTGATTAATGAGCGGGTATTTGGGATAATCGGGGCCTGGGTCGCGGAGGAGGAGGCGAACGCCGTCGGCGCGGGCGAGAGCACTGACCGCATTGAACCCGCGATGGAATCGGCTGTCAGCGTCGATTCGCGGAGAAGTTTCTTGCAAAAAGCGGGATTAACCACCTTGGGTACCTCCTCGCTACTTCCTGAGTTTGCTCGAAGGAAAGACCTGTTCGTGCACCATGTATTCTTTTACCTCAAAGACCCCGACAGTGCGCAGGATGAAGCCAAGCTACTGGAAGGCTTGGAGAAACTAGCCAGAATTCCCGCCGTGAAGTTCTCCCACATCGGCCGTCCCGCGCGCACCGATGGCGGCGATATCGAGAAGGGCTATTCTATTTCCTGGCTTTGCTTTTTCAAAAATCTCATCGAGGAAGAAATCTACCAGACCGATCCGGTGCATTTGAAGTTTTTGGAAGAATGCGGGGATTTGTGGGAAAAGCGGGTGGTGTACGATGCGTTGGGGCGGAAGGGGTGAAGCACTTACGCCTCCTTGTACAGCAGATTTCTGAGCAATCTTAAGTTTCCCAACTCTGGAAAAACTGTGATACAATCATCTGGTATGATTCCTCGGTGAATCCAGTTGATGACACGAGTAGGCTTGTAGCCGTGTTCTTTGGCGTACTCTTTAACAGTGAGCCATTCTCCAATTCGGTACACCTTGCCGTCCCTCTCAAGTGTGATGTCGGGTTCGGCTAATTCAGCTTTTATCCTTGCTTCCAGTTTATCAAGTTTGGCAAGAATATCTTTTTTTTCCGGATCCAAGGCGCGCTGGGCTAGTTCCTTTTCATCCTTTGACAACCCATCGTACCAGTCGTGGAATTCCAGCCTCCTCAACTCCCGACTTTGATCATCTGGAGAATCTTTGACCCACGATAAATAGTCTATTGTTTTTTCCTCAACTTTCATGATTTTCAAAGCGATAGATGTATGGAAGATTAACCGGGAAAGGTTCAGTCTAGATTTTTGAGTGTATCCCGTATCAGAACCGCCCTCTGTATGGTTTGCTGGTATAGCTCGTCATTTGCACTCGAAGCGGGCAGGTTTACGATACGGCTGTCGAGTTCGGCAAGCTCACGTTGCAGCATTTCCCGTAGTCGCTCTCTTCGGTTCTTATGCTTCATTCAATTTGTAGAGAGTTTGTCAAAGATAGGTTATTTGAAATGAGTTTTCACAGCACTTTGTGAATTTTATTTTCATTTGGCTAGGTCAATAGCGTCCCAGTAGTGGTGAATCGTTTTGCTTATCACAAACAAATGGCCTTTCAAATCTCAACCCATCGCTGTAACTTGCCTTCCCAATCCCCCCTCCGCCAATGACCTCATCACCACCCCTTCCCGAACTCACTACCCTCACCATCGGCCGCGACCAGTCTAGCACCGTCGTCCTGAACCACGCCACGATTAGCCGCAACCACGCCCGGCTGATTGTTTGTTCGCCCACGAGCTTTATACTGGAAGACAACGACAGCAAACACGGGACTTTCTTCGCGGACGAGCGGGGAAATAAAGTGCAGCTTTCGCGGAAATTGGTCGATTCGGAAGACGATATTTGGCTGGCGGAGTATGCATTTAAAGTAAAAGACCTTCTGCCAGATGCGACAGGAAGCGCCGCCGATAGCCAATCCACTAAAAAAGACCCGCTGGATTTTACGGAGGAATTTGCCTTGCTAGAGAAAGTGTATGACGACTACCCGCAACTCCGTAAGGCCTGCCGCAACCGCGAAAAGATGATTCGATTGTGGAGTGTGGTGGGCGGTTCGATGATTGGCATCGGAACGGTGGCGTCGGCGGGTGCTATGGGCATTCTGGCGATGCTATCGAGTGCCGGGTTGAGCATCCTGATTCCCACGCTTTCCTCCCATTTGCTTTCTACCGACGAAAAGCTGGAATTTCTCGAAAAGGAATACCGCCAGCGCTACCGCTGCCCCAATCCGCTGTGTCGGGAGCCTTTTGGCAACCGCGAGTACGAGCTTTGGGCGCGGCAGAAAAAGTGTCACAAGTGCAAAGCCGTGTGGGTCGAGTAATTTCTTTTCAATTTTTCCCTTACCTTTCCCTTCCTAATTTGATACAACCCCAAAAACAACTACCCTCATGACCAACACTACGCCCAACGACCAGGAAATGACCGACGTTTTCAACCGCTTTTCCGCGCCACTTCCTCCCGCTACCCAACCCGACGACGACAGAATCAAACTAAGCGACCGCAAAAAAGCCGCCCTCGCTACGGCGGCAGTGCTCTTGGGCGGCGGAGCCACCTTCGCGGCGGTGAACGCCGGTTTGCTCGATGATTCTCTCGAAGACGAGCCGGAAATTTCCCCACTGGACAATCCTACCGGCGACCCCACCCCGGAAATAGAAGCTACGCCTGTCCGGCATAACACTCCTTCGCCGGTGGAAAATGGCACCATCACGCCGAGCGAAAATATCCAGATTGCCCAGCGGCCCGAACCGACGATGACTTTCGGTGAAGCTTACGCCACGGCCCGCGAGGAAGTGGGGACAGGCGGTATATTTTCGTGGCGCGGCGAGGTGTACAATACGTACACGGCCGAAGAGTGGCAGGGCTTATCATTCGGGCAGCGGCAGGAGTTTTTGGCCGAAGTAGGGTACCGGCCCGCCGGACAAACCCGCGTTTCCGGCCCCACAGAGCCGCAATCCGACACGCCCGATATCTACGAATTCGTCATCGATGGCCGCCGCGCCATCGGGATAGACGAAGACCACGACGGAACGGCCGATGCTATTGTATTCATGGATGAGGATACTAATGACCTTATTGCTTATATGGATATGGAGGGCGACGACCGTATCGACTCGGTATACCGCTACGACACGACCAATGAGCAGGTCGTGGGTGTACAGGTCATCGAAGAACCCTTCCTTGTCGATGTGCACAGGTTGGAGGAAATAAGCAGTGCGGCCTACGAACCCGCTACTTCTGATCTGGCTTTCGTTTCGAGCGACGACAAGACTCTTGACGAGGAAGTGAGCTTCACGGACGACAACTACACCGACGACAGCGGCTACGTCAACGACGCCGAAATGCCGGAAATGGACTGATGGCGGACTTTAAGAATACGCTGATTTCCTGTCAAAAATGTGGTAAGAGCATTGCCGTGAAAGTCCGTGACTTTGAAAGCGGCTCGATCCAGTGCAGGCATCCTGGCTGCGGACAGGTCAATGTGCTCACCCAATCTTACTACGACGAGCGCATCCTGCAAGGTCTGCCCGAATTCGGTCGGCTGGTGCATCAGGCCGACCCGGCGATGTCGTACCCGCTTCGTTTGGGTGTCAACGTGGTGGGACATTCGCCGACCTGCGAAGTGGCGGTGGAGCGGCTGGTGCACGAGGGCAAGTGCTATATCAGTCGGCGGCATTGTACCATCGAAGTGATTTTTGACAAGTGGAGAGGAAATTTCCGCTACCAACTCCTGGACGGCGCTTCCGACTCCGATTCGCAACGACACAAAAACAGCCTGAACGGTACGATGCTCAACGGGTATCTGCTGCAAAACGGCGAGAAGATCGACATCGGTGATCGGGGAGTGGTTGGACTGGGAGGAAAAGATTTCTTCCGGTTGGAAGCCTACCTGATTCCGCCTCGAATGCTGGAAAGTTACCAACTGCTGAAACCGCTGGAATCGGACGAAACACAGTAGTTTTTTTATTTTTAGGACAGCTTATTATTAGATATTTTGACGATCACCTTAGAAAAACCACTCACCTTCTCGCTGGTGGGCCAACGCGCCAACAACGAGGATTTCGTGCTTCCCGTGGACGAACGGAGCCGCTTGTTCATAGTGTGCGACGGCATTGGTGGCTGGGATCGGGGTGAGGTAGCGAGCCAGCTTGTGGGGGAGGGGCTCGCCAAGTACTTTCACCAACATTCCGGCGAGCCAATAAGCGAGGCTTATCTTGCCGAGGCATTGCGTTGCGCCTATTTCGTTCTTGCCGAACATCTGCAGCAAAACCCGCTCCTGAATAAGCTGGGAACCACGCTGACTTTGTTGTACCTCGACGAACGCGGCGCCACCGTTGTCCACATAGGGGACAGCCGGGTGTACCAACTTCGCGGTGGGCAGATTTTATTCCAGACTCAGGACCACAAGTACGTCCGCGATCTGGTAGCTGACGGAGTCATCACCGAAGCGCAGGCGCTGACGCATCCGCGCCGCAATACGCTCAGTCGCTCGGTGGGTGCGGAGTCGGGGCAGTTTCCACCCAAGATGGACAGGCCGGATATAACCCGCCTGACTGACATTCGGGCGGGCGATCGCTTTCTGCTGTGTACCGATGGCGTCCTGGAAAAAATCGACAACCGCGCTATGGAGGCCGTTTTTGCCCAAAGTACTTCCTCGACCAACATTGTGGATCAAATACTCTTCCGCTGCCAGGACCAAACCCGCGACAATTATTCGGGCTGTCTGGTTACCATTCGGTCGGTAGATGACGAAGGGCCGCTCAGTGCTTTTTCAGATAACTTGCAGAAACAAATGCTCGCGCAACTACGCACTATGGGATGAAGTACACCGCCAAAAGGCTGTTTTTCTGGGTACTGATCCACGCATGGGTCGTCTCTTTCGGCTGTCGACAAGCCGAAGGCAGGACGACCTACGCCGTCATTGTCGGCATTGCGGATTACAAGATCAGCGACTACCGCAACGGCGACCTGCGCTACGCCGACCAAGACGCCCGCAGGTTCGGTGAGTTCTTGCAAAGCGCGGCTGGGGGCACCGTCCCTGCCCGAAATATGATCTTGCTGATCAACCGCAACGCCACCAAAGCGGCTGTTGTGCGGGCGTTGCGGCTTTTTGAGAAAGCCACGCCGTCGGACCGGGTTATTTTTTATTTTTCCGGTCACGGGATGAAGGGCGGTTTTCTGCCTTACGACATGAGCGCCACCAATTCCGCCACAGTACTTACGCACCGGGAGGTAAAGGCGGCTTTCAAACCTTCGGCGGCTTCCACCAAATTCTGCATCGCCGATGCCTGCCTGTCGGGCAGCATGACCGCCCGCGAGGCGTGGCGTGCGCCCGCCTCGCGCGATGCGACTGCTTCCAATGTCGTGCTGATGCTTTCCTCCCGCTCCACCCAAAGTTCGGTGGAGAGCGGGGCGCGTCGCGGGGGCGTCTTTACCTACTTTTTGCTCCGGGGACTCGCCGGGAAAGCCGACGCCGACCGCAACCGTACCGTCACAATCAAGGAGCTTTATGGTTACCTCGCTCCCCGGATCAAGCGGGAGACGCCCAACCACCAGTCGCCGCTGTTTTACGGAAAGTTTCCTGACGATTTGGCGATGAGTTCATTGCGATAGATATTTTAGTATTTTTGTGAAAAATCAAGAAATCAGGTCACAAGTCATTATCAATGAAAGAAAATTTACACTCTAAGCCCAGGCTTCATTCTTTGATTTTTTGCGTTATTCTGCTTGGTACTTTGGCCTGGTTTCAAGGTTGTACCTGGGAAGATCCCGCGCTCAAGACCCTGAAAAACTGCGCGCTACCCACTGCGGTTACTACGGTGGGTGTCAAGGGTACCACCTATACTTACGCTTTGGTGACGGTCGCCCCGGCTGACCTCAAAACCGTGACCTGGAAAGTGCAGCAGGGCAGCACCGTGCTGAAACAAACTGAACGCACCGACACCACGGCTTTCAGTCACGCGTATGCCGTCTCGGGCACCTACACGGTCAACGCCGAAGTGGAAACCGTCTGTGGGGAGAAAATAACCCGCTCCATCACTACTTCCACCACTGTAAGAACCTGCGTACTCCCCTCGGCGATAGCGGTTGTGGGTGCCAACAACGACACCTACCGCTACAAACTCGTGACTACCGCTCCCGGCGATGTTAAAACGGTCCTTTGGAAAGTATCCAACGGCACCACCACGCTGACTCAGCAACCCCGCACCGATACCACGGCGTTCAGTTATGCCTTCACTGCCGCCGGAACTTTCACCATCACGGCGGAAATCGAGTCGGTTTGCGGCGAGAAAATCACGCAAACGACCAGCACCGATTTCGACCCCGGTATCTCGGCTACGGCCCGCTTCGCTGCCTGGAAGCTGGGAAGTTCCGGGGACGACATTGGCCGCAGTGTGGCGGTGGACGCCGCCAGCAATGTCTACGTAGTCGGCACCTACAGTTCCGCTTTCTCATTTGGCTCCACGGGCATGGGGATTGCCGGAACGACCGATATTTTTATTGCCAAATACAATAGCAAGGGGGACGGACTGTGGATTCAGCGTATTACGGGTAACGGAACGGACGGAATAAAAGACATCGCCATCGACGCCAACGGCGATGTGTACGTAGCGGGCGAGGTGAGTTCCAACGCGGGTTACTTCGCCAATCCCGACGATGTGCGGCTGGGAATTGCAGCCCGCAAAACGGTAAACGGCAAGAGCGACGCTTTCCTGGCCAAGTACAACCGAGACGGTAATTTGATTTGGTTCAGAAATTACGGCGGGGGGAATCCCGAGGAAGCCACCTCCATTGCGCTGCATCCGTCAGGTATTTACCTAACCGGCACTTTCGGCGCGGTCAACACCCTGCTTGGGTCCATCACGCTGGGGGGCCAGGGTGTGGAAGGGAAGTCGGAGATGTTTTTGGCAAAATTGAACTATAGCGGAGATGTCCTTTGGGCGGTGTCCAGCGGAGGCTTCGAGAGCGACTTCGCCAGCAGCGTGGTGGTGGATCCGCAAGGGAATGTCTATATGTTAGGAAGTTACGAATCGCCTGGTACTTTCCGCTCGGCTTCGGGAGCTTCGGCTATGCACTCGTCCAACGTGACACCTGATATATTTATCGCCAAGTACGATTCCTTCGGCAACCTGCAAGCTTTTCACAAAGGAAATTCCGGCACGTTCGTGTATGGCAACAGCCTGGCGATCAATAATGGAGCACTCTATGCCACCGGAATCGTGGGGGGCAATCGGTACGGTTCGACTCCGGTCGACTATCGGGGGGGCGAAGGCGATATTTTTCTGGCCCGTTATAACCTCAGTACCCTGAATATGGAATGGATCAGGACGGCCGGGAGTCCTGGTTTCGATGCGGGAAACAAAATGGTATTCGACAAAACGGGTAATATTTACCTGGCTGGTTTGTTGAGCGACAATTGTCGTTTCGGCAGCACCGTGGTTCGGGCCCTGGGCAACGACACCGACGGTTTTCTGGCGCAATACGACGCGAACGGTAACTTTCGATTTGCGAAATCTCTGGGGAGTGTCCAGTACGACGGCTTCAATTCAATCGCTATCAACAATAGCGGCACCCAAGTTTTCATGGTAGGCTTCTCGGGCGGTAGTGTCAGTTTGGGTAATACTTCGTTACCTCCCTCCGGCGGTTCGGACGTATTGGTCGCTAAGTATCCCGACTAAACAAACACAAGCATGAACTCCTCTTTCACCACCTACTCCGATTTCCGCCAGCGGTACCCGATTCAGTTCGGGGACGATGCCCTGTGGCTGGGCAGCGGTACGTATGGCAAGGTGATGAAAGTGGAGGACCAGGTCGATACCGACTGGGTGGCCATCAAAATAAGCGAGTGTCGACATGACGATGCCAAGTCGCTCAAAGCCGAGGTGGAATTGGCCCGAAAAGTACCCCGCCACGCCAACATCGCCCGCTACGACGCCTGCTACCGTCTTCAGACGGAAATGGGGCTGAGCGATTTTGCGATCATGAAGTATTATCCCGATGGGAATCTGGCTGACCTCATGAAATCGCGCTCCCTGAGCGAGGCCGAGTTGAGAGAGCTGATTCGCGGAATCTTGGAAGGCTTGACCTTACTGCACCGCCAGCGCATCGTACACCGTGATTTCAAACCCGCCAATATTCTCATCTCGCGCGACAACCGCGGACGGCTGATACCCAAAATCGCCGACTTCGGCCTAAGTAAACTCGTAACCGAGGAGGAAGTGGACAGTTCCGATTTCGACCTGAGCGATGGCCGGGGAACGCCCGCCTACAAAGCCCCCGAGCAGATCACCGGAGGCACCGTTAGCTTCAACCTCGACCTGTGGGCCTTTGGGGTGATCCTTTACGAAATGGTCACGGGCGAGAAGCCTTTTAGCGTCGGGGCGCAGTCGGGCGAACCTACCCAACGGCGCGCGATGGAGAGCAAAATCGCCTCCGTCCAACTTCCCAAACGCCTGGATACCGTGGCGGAACCCTTCCAGAGTATGATCCGGCGCTGCCTGGTCAAGGACATCCGCGAGCGGGTGCGCAAGCCGGAGGAGCTGTTGGCTTTGCTGGAAAAACCCACTGTGCCGAAAGTGGCAGTAAAACCAAAGCCCGTTCTGGTAACTACCGAGGACTATACCGATGTATTTGTTCCCGCGGCGGCCCCTACGCCCCAACCGAATAAGACGCAGGAAGTCGAACTGGAACTTGCCATACAGCCCGCCCTGAAGCTTTTCCAGTCGGTGCAACCGTGGATGCCGTGGGCTGTGGGGGCGGTGTTGTTGTTGATTGGCACATACGTATGGTCTAATCAGTCGGCACCTTCCGTAACCGGGGCAACGCAGTCGGCTATGGCTATCGACTCGTCTGGCGTGGCCTCTGTCGGGGGCGAAGACGCCGTTCTGCGCGCTTCGTTGCAGAAGAATGCGACCACGATCCAGTCTGACCGGGCAGTCGACGGCCCCGCGAAATCGGCAATGCCGAGTGTTGATAAAGCCAGGGAAAGCCAGCCTGATGCCGACCGGGAAAAGGCTGACCTGGCAGCGGCAAATGCCTTGAAAAAAGAGCAGGCTCAGCAGGAGTACGAAAACCTGATTAAGAAGGGAGTGGCTGCGATCGACAACGGTAACAAAAAGGCCGCCGCCATCGACCATTTCAGGACAGCCAGCCAACTGGCGGAGGCCAATGGTCTCGACAGTAAGTCGGGCGGTACTGCCTATACCTACTATCTGGGAAAGGCAGATCGGATATTTGACGGTCATGGATACGAGGGGGCGAAAGGCTGGTACGAAGTGGCTTACTCGCTACGAAAAACAGACGAAGTGAGCCGAAAAATCAAGGAATGTGACATCAAAATCAACTTAAATTCTAACCAGAGCCAATAACCACCGATGCTTAAATCCATACTTATTCTAGCCATTGTCTGGCTTGGATGTGTTTCAAGTTATGCAGGCAAAGTGACTAACGAATTTTATTCTTCCGAAGCGATAAGTACAAGTTCGATAGCCGACGAGGAATACGAGCGCTACAAAAAACGCGGTGATGAATACTTCGAAAAAGGCGACTATCAAAATGCTCTCCGGCAATACCGGAACTGCCTGGAAGTACCTAACTTTGAGAATGATCCCTACGCCAAAGGCCGAATCGAACTTTGCCAAAGGTTACTGAAACTTCGCGAGGAAGCCCTCAAGGCTTTAGATGAAGGAAAAGGCGACGAAGCGGTGGCCTCTTTTGAACAAATGCTGGTCGAAAATCCCAAGGATTCGCTCACGAAGGTCAATTTGACGGAGTACTGGAACTTCGAAGCAAATGAACTTTACAAAGAGCAGAAATACGAAGCCGCGATAGAGCGGTACCGAAAAGCTTTGCAATACGCTTCCCGTCCTTCCTTTATCGAAATGCAAATTCAGAACAGCGAGTCTTTTATAAAATACAGGAAAGAGGAAGAGGCCAAAGCGGCTGCGGCAAAAAGTAAGGAGGAGCCAGAGACGGAAAATGTAATGCTGGACCCAATAACGATTACCTCTGGCAAACCCGAGCCAATAAAGTTCGTCAAGCCAAAACGGCGCATCGGGGCTAAATTATTGACGGCGGCTATCGGTGTGGGGGCGGGAGCCTATGCTTACTCACTCAATAACAGTTACCAAACCAAGCTTGACGAGGCCAACCGCCTGGGCAAAACCGCCGACCCTGACGGCGACAACGTTATTCTGTCTCCCGGCGAGTTCAACCAATGGCAGACTGCCTACCAAGAAACCACCGAGGCAAAGAATGATCGCTCGAAATTCATGGCCTCGCTGGGCGTGGCGGGCGCGGCGGCGATTACGGAGATTATTCTTTTTGCCCTGCCCAAAAGTAAAAAAGACACTGGGCTGAGTCTGGGTGCAGCCACCCAAAGTTCAGGGTTGGCCGTGCGGTATATTTTTAAATGAGGCGCTTCGGCAAAGACTGACGCACTTGGTGTCGTAGCTGTTTTTGGTATCGTAAAGTGACTCTCTTCAAAAACCTTTCTCTAGCAACGCTTCGGCCTTCTGCTGATAGGTATGCTGAGGATTTTCGGAAATCTGAGTCAACAGAGCTTTTGCCTTATCTTTCTGTCCCTGGTGCATATACGCCAGTGCTACGTACCATTCGGCCTTCTCGCGTGCCTTCGCCGACTCCGCGTTCTTGGTGATATCTTGCAGCGAATCGAAGGGCATGGATTTATACCGAACATCGGTCATTTCCTTTTCGGCCATGGTGCGTCGCTCGGCGTTGTCGGGTGTTTTGTTGTTCTCCCAAACCAACCATCCGGCACCCAACATCACTGCTACCGAAGCGGCCATTCCCCAGTTTTGCAGGCTGTTGAGTTTTCTCACGGAGGTGGTTCCAACGGATGGCTGAGTACGCTGCCGGGCTTCGTCGATCTGCTTTTCAATGGCGAGCGCCCGCAATCCCAGGCGCAGCTTCCGCTGTACTTCTACCTCTGCTTTTAGCACTGCGTTCGTATTCATTTCGCCTTCAAATGCCATCCTTTCGGCCTCTAAAAGTCCGTCTTGCAGGTAGGCCTCAATTCTGTCAAATTGTTCGTTGTTCATCGTTCATTATTCATTCGTTCCGGGGGCTTGTTTTAGCACCAACTGCTTCAATTTCTCGGTGCAGTCATAGCGCTTTTGCTTGGTCGAGGACTCTTTCAGTCCCATTTTTTTGGCAATTTCCTTGAGGGTCAATTCCTCAAAGTAAAAGAATTCGATCAGTTTGCGGCAGTCGGCTTTCAATTGGTCGAGAGCCGCGCGCACTTGCGCAATGGTTTCGCCGCGCTCCAGGTCTTTTTGCAAGTCGGTATCGCCCATTGGGTCGTAGGCTTCGGGCATGGTCGCCCGCTTTTTCAGTCGGCTCGACGCCAATTCATTCAGCCACACTTTTTTACAGTAGTCGAAAATGACGGTCGTGATTTTGGCATTTTCCCGAAACTGGTACCTGCCCGTTTCGAGATTGAGATAAAAGTTTAACAATCCTTTATGGAACGCGTCTTCCGCATCCATTTCCGACCCGCTGTTCCGCTCGACCCAATACCGGAACGAGTGGGACAACTCGGCGTACACGTAATCGTACGCCCATGCCTGCCGTTTTTTGAGGGCTTCGTAGAGTTCAGATTGGGAAGGAGGAGAAGTCGTTTTACCAGCCATGCAATTGAATCATTCATTTCTCAATCAAATCAGAAAGTAAAAGGTAAGGGAGAATTCGACAAATATGCCTTTTTTGAATGCTAAAAATCAGGACGAACCCGGTATCTTCGGCCTTCAAGCCGCGTGGGCGGAGTGTTTCAACAACCAGGAAAGTAATGATAGGAATCATCATGGGCAGCATCTCCGACCGCAAGGTCATGGCGGAAGCTGCCGCCGTACTAAATGAATTGGGCGTAGCGTTCGAAATGGAAATCGTGTCGGCCCACCGGACGCCCGAGCGGATGCTGGAATATGCCAAAACGGCCCGTGAGCGTGGTTTAAAGGTCATTATTGCCGGAGCGGGTGGCGCGGCGCACTTGCCGGGGATGGTGGCTTCGCTGACGTCGCTCCCCGTAATCGGGGTGCCGATTCTATCCAGCAATTCCATCGACGGCTGGGATTCGGTGCTGTCGATCTTGCAGATGCCGGGTGGCGTTCCCGTGGCGACCGTCGCTCTGAACGGGGCCAAAAATGCGGGTATCCTGGCCGCGCAAATTATGGGTAGTTCCGATGACGTAATTGCCGACCGATTGGATCTTTACAAAGAAGAATTGAAGCATAAAGTCGCGACGATGAACGAGGAGTTGCGGGCCAATTCCTGAATCTGCTGGTTCTATTTCTTATCTTTGCGTTAAACTTGCCCCGTCCATAAAGAATACACGCTACGCATGGAAGAAGACACCCCGAAAAAGAGAAATATCCGCCCCAAGGAAGACTCCAAACTGCCGCTGATTACGCTGCTGTCGCTGTTGGCGATCATCGTGGCACTTTTCGCGATTGGGTGGGAGTACATCACCGACGACGCCCAGGGATCGGAAGAGGTTACCAACATCGCCCCCGATACGACTAGCAAGTACGTGGCACCCGATATTCGTGACGAGCCGGAAGCCTTTGAATCGGAACCGGAAGACACCAGCCTGCCCGATGATGTGGGAGCCTCAGTTTCGGTGCAGGAGCCTCCCGCTCCGGTGGCCGAGAAGCCCAAGCCAGAACCCAAACCCGCCAATGTCGGCGGCAAGGAAATCAAGCACACGGTCGCGTCGGGCGAGACTTTCTTCGGCATTGCCAACCGCTACAACCTCAGCACCGAAACGCTCAAATCGCTGAACCCGCAGTTGACCAACACCTCGACGGACTTAAAGGCGGGCGTCACCAAACTCAACGTGCGGGTGCAGGCCACGCACACCGTCGGGCCGGGTGATGTGCTGCGCGTGGTGGCCAGCAAGTACAACATCACCAAGAAGCAACTCATGGATGCCAACGGTAAAAGCCGCGACTATGCTGAAAGAGGAGAGAAGCTGGTGATTCCTTTTGGCGTAAGGAGATGATTTTGGAACAAACTATGAAATAGCCATGAAAGAACTGATTTTCAATATTGTACGAGAACCTGATGGCGGATATGTAGCGCATGGTAAACTAGAAAAAGGGTCGATTGTTACGCAAGGCGATGACTTGGCTGAACTCAAAGAAATGATCAGGGATGCTATCGAAGGGTACTTTTTCGATAAACCTGACCAGAAGCCCCAAAATGTTTTGCTAAGGTTTGAGGAAGTTCTAGCGCTTGCCTGAATGCGATGAAAACACCCAGAGATTTGAACGGCTCGGAATTAGTTAAGCGATTAAAGAGATTTGGGTACGAAGTCAGTCACCAAACGGGAAGCCATATCATCATCAGGACGCAGGAAGAAGGTGAGCATTCACTTTCTATTCCAAACCATAAACCACTTCGAGTGGGGACGCTCGATAATATTTTGGGAGATGTTGCCGAACATTTTGGGATAAATAAAGCAGATGTTATTCGGCAGGTCATTCGTAAAAAGTAGCCAATACTAAACTTCCCCAAAGTTATTTCAGCTTTCAGGAAGTTGCTGTTGTCGGTGAGACGGGCGAGCCGCCCGTACCACAACCATATTAGAAAGGCCGTCCGCCACCGGGTCCGCGCTCGCCACCGCCGCGCCGCTCGCCACCCCATTCGCGCCGCCGTTCTTCCTGCGGGGCGGGGGCTTTTCCGAAATTCCGTAGCGTGTAGGTGAAGGTCAGCATGGCGTATTGCGTCAGGACGCGGCTCGTGACGTCTTCGAGGTAGGTTTCGGTCACGTTGCGGTTGATGCTGTTGTTCTGGGCCAGGATGTCGAAGACGGTCAGTTTCAATTCTCCCTTGTCGTCTTTCAGGAATTTCTTCCCGAAGCTGGCGTTCCAGAGCGTGAAGTTTTGGTTGAATCCCGCGCCCAGGCCCCGGTACGACTGGTTGGTCAGGTCGGTTTGCAGCACGAAGCCTTTGCCGAAAATCCAGTTGAGCCGCGCCGAGGTTTGCTGCGAAAAGAAATTACTGTTCAGATTCGGCTGTAAGCTGTTCCGCACGATGTTATAATTGCCGTTGAACGAAAGCGTGAAGTCCAGCTTGGTGCTGATGTTGCTGCTCAGCACGACTCCCTGCGAAAGGGCGGTATTGTTCGAGACGTTCAGTTGTTCGTTGATTAGTCCCGGCAAGCGGCTGTAATTTATTCCCGTATTCAAATTCAAATTAGTTTTTATCCCCTTGATCGGCGAGCCGTAGTTGGCGAACGTCCGCACCGACCAGTTGCCGTCGAGGTTGACGGGGGCGGTCAACTGCGCGCCCTGCTCCAGGACAACGCCGTTGGGCAGCGTAGTGGGCCGTTGCGCTACGAAGGTTGAATTGGAGATGTTGTTGAGCGTGTAATTCATCGACGAATAGAGGAAGAAATTCCGCCCCAATTTGGAATCCGAGGCCGAGTAGCGGGCGCTTACGCGGTGCGTATATTCCTGTTTCAGATTAGGGTTGCCCGCCGTCAGGAACAGCGGATTGCTGTTGTTGACCACGTTCTGCAACTGCGTGATAGACGGTTCGTTGGTGGACGAGCGGTAATAGATCCGCAGATTTTTGCTACTGCTGGGCCGATACATGAAAAAGGCGTTGGGCAGTAGGTTCAGAAAAGTCTGATCGACTTCGTTAATTCTAGGAAAAAGCTGCTGGCTGTACAGCCCGGCACGCTGGAAATCGACGCCCACCGCGCCAATTACCTGTTTTTTATTTCCCCGCAGGGATAGCCCGGCCTTCTGGGTCAAGTATTGGTTATCGAAGGTATTGGACAGCAGCGTATCCAGCCGCTCGAAGGGATTTTCAATATCTCCCAGATCGTAGGTTTCGCTTTTGGAATTGCTATTGCTCAAAGACACGCTGTATTCCACCTGGGCTTGCAGATATTTATTCAGTGGCTCGGTGTAGTTGATATTTGCCCCCAACCGCACGTTATCCGAATTGGATTCGGATCGTTGATCGATGGTATCACTCGGGTTGCGGCTGCTGATGTAATATTGGTTTTGGGCGTAGAGCGTCCCATCGCTGTTGCGGTTGTTGACGTTGCCCGACAAGTTGGCGGAAAGCGTCCGCCCGGCTTTCTCGAACTTGTGCCGCCACAGCAGCGAATTATTTGAGCTGAGCGCGGCACTATGGGTGAACTTATCGTTGCTGGTTTCGTTCAGCAGCGTGCCACTCGCCAGGCTGGTGGCGCCGATGCGAAAGGTATTGGCCTGATTGTCCTGCCAGTTGACGCTGGGTGAGAAAATGATCGAGTTCCTTTTATCCAGGGTGTACTCGAAGCGAAAATTGATCCGGTGGTTCTGGTTGGTGTTGCCGTAGTTGTTGGTTTCATCATAAAATTGATTGCCCGCTGTGTTGTTCAGAAAGGTTTCGCGGTTGGTCAGTTCCAGATTGGCATTGCCCGAGCGGTTGAAAAAATAGCTGCCCGTCACTTCCAGTTTCTCGCCCCATTTGTCGGTGTAGTTGAGTCCAAAAGCGCTGGTGTTGGTAATGCCGTTCTGCTGGCCGACCAGGAAGTTATCGGCATTGCCGCCGCCACCGCCACGCCCTCCACGTCCGCCGCCACGCCCCCCACGTCCACCACCGCCTGAACCGCCCAGCGCCCCCGCCAAGTCCTGCGAGGCGAAGTTCTGCTGGTTGATGTTGTTGGAAAGGCCAATGAGGGAAATGCGCTTGTTTTTTCCGAAAATATTGAGGTTGCCGCCCGCCATATAGCGGTCGTCGCTGCCGTAGCCCGCAAAGGCTTTGCCGAACCTGCCTGCGTTGCGGTCGGCGCGGGTGACGACGTTGATGGTCTTCTGGGCGTTGCCGTCGTCGAATCCCGTGAGCTGCGCCTGGTCGCTCTGGCGGTCGAACACCTCGATCTTGTCCACGATTTCGGCGGGCAAATTTCGGAGGGCCAGCGTGGCGTCGTCGCCGAAAAACTGCTTGCCGTCCACCAGCACCCGCTGTACTTTTTCGCCCTGCGCCTGCACCTCCCCGTTGACGACGGCGATGCCGGGCATTTTTTGGATCAAATCCTCCACCGTGGCGTCGGGGTTGGTCTTGAAAGCCGCCGCGTTGAACTGCGTCGTGTCGCCCTTCATCTGTGACTGCTGGATTTGGCCCACCACCTTCACTTCATTGAGGTTCTGGGCGGCTTCTGTCAATACAATGTCGCCGACGTCGGTGGTAGCTTCTCTTACTTCGACGGTTTTCTGAAAATCGCCAAAGCTCAGGTAGCTGACTTTCAGAAGGTAGTTTTGCGGTTTGAGGCCCGTAAATTCAAAGCTGCCGTTGAGCCCCGTCGTGGTGTACACCGGCTTGGCGGCATCGCCGGGGGGCATCACACTCACGTAGGCACCGGCCACCGGGCTCCGGTCGGTGCTGTCCAGCACGGTGCCGACGATTCGGTAATTCTGGGCCGAGACTTGTTGACCGGCAAGCGCAAAAAAGGCGAAGATAATCAGAGAAGGTATAAATTTCATTTCCAGAGGTTTAGGTAGTTTCGCCGGGATAGAAGGCCGAAGATAGACTTTGTTTAAGGACCTCATGGCATTACTCGACCAACGGCAACTTCCAACCGACGAAAGGGGGAAACTAATCTACGGTTTCGCAGAGGTGGTTTCCCAACCGCTATGTACTTTTTGGGTAAAATCGCAACCCGCGTGCCGCAATCTTGGCGTGATTCGCCAGCGTCGGCAATAGCCCAAAATGCTTGCGCAGTACCTTGAAGCGATCCAGCAGCGAGCGGCGACGGCGGCGTGTGGAAAGTCCACCCGTGAGGTAGCGGCAAAGCGGGAAAGAAAGAAAGACGTTTTTCTGAGATTTTTTCAGGCACTCGATTTCCCAGTCGATGTCCGCACTCAGGTTTGTGGCGTCATAAGCCGGAGCGATAGCCCGGCGCACGATGAAAGCCTGGTGGCTGATCTTCATACCCAGCGCAAAGTCGCGCCAGTGGATATTCTCGGGCAGAGTGTGGGGCGTCACCTGGCTGCGTAAGCCGATTTCCTGTCCGGCATCGTCCACGAAAAGCGCGTCGCTGTAATAGACATCGGCGGGCTTCTGGAAGGCGTGCAGCAGCCGGGAAATGACCTGACCGTCGTGAACCTCGTCGCCCGCGTTCAAAAACCAAAGGTAGTCGCCCGTAGCCAGGCTTATCCCTTTGTTCATGGCGTCGTACAGGCCCGCGTCGGGTTCCGACAGGATGCGGGTAAGCAAACTGCTGTATCGCTCCGCAACCTGTAACGTGCCATCCTGTGAGGCACCATCCACCAGGATGTACTCGATATCATCCGCCACCCCCGGCACCAGACGAGCCGCCTTGGCCACGCTGCGCAACGTCCGTTCCAGAAAAGGCTCGGCGTTGTAGGTGATCGTTATGATTGTGAGCGAGGGCACTTTTTTAGTTGAGAGTTAAGAGTGCTTTTTCTAGACCAGAGATTTATAAAGGTTGGCGTATTGCCTGGCTACCACCTCTTCGGCGTAGGTGTCCAGCACTTTCTGGCGGGCTCTTTTTGAGAGCTTTTTGTCGATGTTGTTGTCCAGGACCCATAAAATTCCCTCCGCGAGCGAGGCCGAGGACTTGTACTGCGCCACGTAGCCGTTCATTTGGTGGTCGATCATTTCGGGAATGCCGCCCGTGTCGAAACCCAGGGCGGGCGTACCGCAAGCCAGTGCTTCCATAATGGTGTTTGGTAAATTCTCTTCCAATGAGGGTATCACAAAAACGGAGGCCGCGCAATACGCCAGGTTGATTTTCTCTGGATCAGATAGATGCCCCAATGAATGGGAACGAACGGGGAGTGCCGAGGCCAAATCCTTTGTCGAATGCCCGAACGTCATCACTTCTACCCCCTGCATTCGTTGCGGCTGTTGCTCGCTGAGGAGGCGCAGGGCATCGGCCAGGTACGTGAACCCTTTGCCCACCGCCCCGACGCGCATTGCGGCAAAAAGGATGAGATCTTTGTCGGCGGGCAGTCCTAACTTTTGTCGGGCTTCCTGCTGAGAAACGGGATGGAAAACTTCTGTGTCGATTGGGTTGGGAATGGACAGCACCCGGTAATCACGAAGCAGCGCACTTTCCTTGGCGCGTTTGCCCAGCCATTGACTGCAACCTACGGCTACGAACGGGCGATAAGCCTTACTTTTAGCCTGCCAACGGCTATGCGAAAAATCGTCAGGGCCAGGATGCTTCACCATCTTGCAGTAACCGCAGGTTACCCGAAAATTTTCACAACCGCCGCTGTGGTGACAGCCACCCGTGAAGGCCCACATATCGTGGAATGTCCAGACGACGGGTTTGCCCAGCGTAAGTAATTTTTCCAAAGAAGCAACCGAAAGATACCCAAAATTAATCCAGTGCAAGTGAATCAAGTCGGCCGACTGCACCAGCGGGTGGTCGCTGATATCCATTCCCGCCGCACCAGGATTGAACCGAAACCGGAAGGCCGAAGAGCGCTCACGGGGCAGGAAGTAGAGGCGTTCGGCCACGAATCTTCCCCACGCCAGGGCGCGTTGCCAGCCTGCGGGGGCTGCGCTCACGACGTTTGGGTCATCCGTGTTCTTCTCCTGCACCAACACATGCCCCTCGATGCCCTGGTAAGCCGCCAACGCCCGCTGGATTCGGCGGCAGGCAATGGCCGCACCGCCGCCATCGTCGTTGGTATTGACAAAAACCACTTTCATACGCGGGCGGTAATGACGAGGTAGGGCGAAAATTGCCGGGTCTCGATGGGCAGTATTTTAAATAAAATTTTCAGAGGGAGCCAAACGGCCTTCATCAAAGCTTTCACCCAGAAAGGTTGCTGGTTGCGGTTCTCGAGCCAGAGCATGAAGCGACCGTCGTAGCGCACTTCGATTTCTTTGAGTTGAAGTTCTTCGCAGGTTTTGGTCAAAAAGCGCACATCCATGCAATCGATGTTGTGCTTGGCGTAGTTTTCGGGGTCGAATCTGCGCTGAAACCAGCCGTTCAAACCCCGAAAATTAGGCAGCGTGAGCAATAAATAACCGCCGGGGCGGACGAAGGCGGCGTGGCGGCGGATGATGTCGGCGGTATCGGTAAAGTGTTCGATCAGCCCATTGGAGACCACCAAATCGTAGCGTGGGGTGGGAGGGAAGGAGAATAAATCGGCTTCGATGGTCGCGATGGAGTCTTTGGGAAGTCCGTTAGCACTTTCCAACTCACGCAGAATGCCGGGATGAATAACGAAATCGAACAGCGTGGCGTCTACTTGCCGGTGCTTCTTGACCCATACCGAGAAATAGCCGGGAAAGCCGCCTATTTCCAGCATGCTATTCACCTCGTTGGTGGCGATTAGCTTGTCGAGTTCCCGAATAAACGGGTAGTTCGCGTCGACTTCAAAGACCAAACCGGATTTGCTGTCCCAATAGTCGAGCCAAAACTGGCGGTCGGTGAGCTGGTTCTCATTCATGCCGCAAGATACTTATTCTTGCCTGGCAAGAAGTTCCGAAACCAGTCGCTCCGCCATTTCCTTCGGGTTGTCTTCGGCGGTTTCCAGCGTCAAAACGACTTTTCGCTTACCCACACCGTGCTGGTAGGCTTTGTCGTAGTAAGTGAGCGTAATGTCGGCAACGGAAGTAAAATCCTTCTGGTCCAAAGCGGTAACGGCCGCTTTATGGTGTTGACCACCCAGGCGCTTCTGAATGCGGTCGGTCGCTTCGTAAAGCAGATTTATGTCAAAACAAGCGTATTCCCGAACCAGCCTTTCAATCCTGACGGCTTTATCCATGTCCACCAAAACCAGCGGTGCGTCGTGCATTTGTGTCCACATCGCCTCCGGGATCAGACAGCGGCCCACGGTACGGCTTTCGTCCTCTACCCACACGCGGCGCGCGGGATCGAGCTGTCGCCATTGGGCGTAAATCCGATTCTCGAAATGCTCGGTGCTGGGCTGGGGCAACTGACCAATGGCTCCGTAAGAAGATCCTTTGTGATGTGCCAGCCCCTCCAAGTCGATGACTTGCTCGCCTAACTCCCGCAGTTGGTGCAGGATTTCGGTTTTGCCACTGCCCGTTTTTCCCCCCAGGACGATGATCTGCTGAGGAACCTCGAATCCCGCCAAAACCTCATTCCGAAAAGCCTTGTAGCCGCCTACTAAGGTACTCACTTTCATCCCGGCGGTTTCCAGCAGCCAGCCAAACGACCCGCTGCGCATTCCGCCGCGCCAGCAGTGCACCAGAATTTCCTTCTCGGGCGCAAGTACTTTGGCCTCCCGCACAAAGTCCGCCATTTTTGGCCCGACCAATTCCAAGCCCAGCAACAAAGCTTCTTCCTGACTTACCTGCTTGTAAGTCGTCCCGACCTGCGCCCTTTCCTCATCGCTGAACAAAGGAATGTTCACCGCCCCCGGAATGTGTCCCTGCGCAAACTCCCCCGGCGAACGGACATCGACGACAGGTAGCGTTTCGGATTTTTTTAGGAAGGCGGGGGGCGGAAGTGGGGTAGGCATGGGAAAGGAGCAAAGGGGCAGAGGCACAAAGACAAATTAGACTTTTACTGGTAAAATATTTATCCCAGTGTTCACTCATTCTATCATTCTACTATTCAAAATTGATTTCCCGCAAGTACATCTGAATGGTATTTTCCAATCCAAAATACAGCGCGTCGGCGATGAGGGCGTGGCCGATGGAAACTTCATCGAGCCAGGGAATGCTCTTTTGTAAAAATCGTAGATTGTCCAGACTCAGGTCGTGGCCTGCGTTCAGGCCTAACCCTACATTTTTAGCGGCTTCGGCGGCTTTTACGAAAGGCGCGATAGCTTTTTCTTTATCTTTAAAATACCGCTCGGCGTAGGGTTCGGTGTAGAGTTCCACGCGGTCGGCCCCGCAGGCTTTGGCGCCTTCCACCATGCGCTCGTCGGCGTCCACGAAGATGGAAACCCGGATGTCGGCGGCTTTGAATTCGGCGATGAGGTCGGTCAGGCGGTCTTTGTGGGTGATCGTGTCCCAGCCCGCGTTGGACGTGATGGCCCCAAGCGCGTCGGGGACCAGCGTTACTTGCTCGGGTTTATTGGCCAAGACTAGCTCCACGAATTTTCGTTCGGAGGGATTGCCCTCGATGTTGAATTCGGTCGTGACGACTTTCTTCAAATCGTACACATCCTGGTAGCGGATGTGACGCTCGTCGGGCCTGGGATGAACCGTGATGCCTTCGGCCCCGAAGCGCTCGCAGTCGAGGGCGACTTTGACGACGTTGGGGTTGTCGCCGCCGCGCGCGTTGCGGAGGGTGGCGATTTTGTTGATGTTGACGCTGAGTCGGGTCATGGGTGGGGGAATGCTTGGGGGTTTGTACCTTTGGGGCGAAGTTAAGGCTATCGAACGTGAGTTGTTTGGAAAATGTTCTAAGTGTGTTCAAGAGCCACTTTTCTAGATTTTCAATTTCTATAAAAAAACGGGCGGGCCGCCCGTACCACATTTATGTCATTAAAAAGCAAAGTTGAATCGGATATTAAGGACGCCATGCGGGCGAAAGATCAGGACAAGCTGCGCACGTTGCGGGCGATCAAGTCGATGATTCTTTTGGAAGAAACCAGTGGCAATAGCACCGGGGGCTTATCAGAAGAGGATGAGTTGAAACTGCTTACCAAAGCCGCCAAGCAGCGCCGGGAAGCGGCGGAGATTTTCCACGCTCAGAACCGCGAGGACTTGGCCAGCAAGGAAGAAGCCGAGCTGGTGTTCATCGAAGAATTCATGCCCCGGCAGTTGAGTGAGGACGAGATCAAAACCAAGCTCAAAGCCATTATCGCGCAGGTTGGGGCTTCCAGCCCGGCGGATATGGGCAAGGTGATGGGCGCGGCGACGAAGGAATTGGCCGGGCAGGCGGATGGCAAGGTCGTGGCAGGCTTAGTACGTAGTTTATTGGCGCGTTAGTACCTCACCCCCCCGCCCCCCTCTCCTTTCAGGAGGAGGGGGTGACTGTGTTGTGAAATTACTTGATCTTTTGTTGTTGATTCCGCTGCTTTGGGGCGCGGTGAATGGGTACCGGAAGGGGCTGCTCGTCGAGATCGTGGGCGTGATCGCGTTCGTGGTCGCCCTGATCGTGGGCTTCAAGTTTCTGGGATTGGGAATGGAGATTCTGGAACCGCACGTAGGGCATACTGTAGCACGACGGATTCTGCCATTCGTAGGCTTTTCCGTCATCTTTTTTCCTACCGTTTTTCTTTTGAATCAATTCGGGTACTCCATTCGGCGGTCGTTAAAGTATTCCTTGCTGGGTACTTTCGATAGCTTGGCGGGTGCGGCGGTGGGGCTTTTTACCTGGGTGTTTGGGGCCAGCGTTTTCTTTTGGCTACTAAGTACGATGGGCGTGGATATCCCGCCGCACCGCGTCGAGGGGACTTATATTTATCCGCACATCGTTCCCATTGCCCCCGTGGTAATTACCAGAGCGGTGGAGTGGCTACCTGCTGGTAGTGAGATGATTCGGGACTGGAAACGGGAATACCTGGATGGGGAGGAAGTTGAGGCGTGAAGGCACAAAGCGGTTCGTCGCTACGACACAAAGACACAAAGACACAAAGACACAAAGTGAAAAATCGGGACGGTTCAAGATTTACCCATGAATTCAAAGAAAACTGACATACGGAAACTCTCCCTCGACCAGCTCAAAACCTGGCTGGCGGAGCGTGGCGAAAAGGCCTTCCGGGCCAAGCAAATTCACGAGTGGCTGTGGAAGAAATCGGCGCGTTCCTTCGCCGAAATGACCAGCCTGTCGCTACCGCTCAGGGAGCTGATGGATGAACATTTCGCCATCAATGCCCTTACGACCGACAACCAGCAGCACAGCAACGACGGTACCGTCAAGTCAGCTTTCAAGTTGCACGATGCGCATCTGGTAGAAGGCGTCCTGATCCCCGCCGCCGACCGCATGACGGCCTGCGTGAGCAGTCAGGTGGGTTGCTCGCTGAGCTGTACTTTCTGCGCGACGGGCTACATGGATCGCAAGCGCAATCTGGACGCGGGCGAGATTTACGATCAGGTCGTGGAGATCGCGCGGCAGGCCGAGCGGAAGTTTCAGGCTCCGCTCACCAACATCGTGTACATGGGCATGGGCGAGCCGCTGCTCAACTACGCCAACGTGCTGCAGTCCATCGAGCACATCACCTCGCCGCTGGGCCTGGGGATGTCGCCCAAGCGCATCACGGTGTCAACGGCGGGCATTGCCAAGATGATCAAAAAGCTGGGCGACGACGAAGTGCGCTTCCGCCTCGCGCTCTCGCTGCACGCCGCTAATGACCAGAAGCGCAACCGCATCATGCCGATCAACGAGTCCAACTCGCTGGACAACCTGGCCGAGGCGCTCAATCATTTTTATAAGAAAACCGGCAACCGCATTACTTTCGAGTACATCGTCTTCAACAATTTCAACGACTCGCTCGACGACGCCAAAGAACTCTGGGAATTCACCAAGCGCGTTCCCGCCCGCGTCAACATCATCGAGTACAACCCCATCGCCGAAGCCGACTTCCGTAACACCGAGGCCGACAAACTCGACCGCTTTGCGGGCTTTCTCGAAAATCGCGGCGTCACCGTCAGCGTCCGCCGCAGCCGGGGAAAAGACATCGATGCGGCTTGTGGGCAATTGGCAAATAAGGCGTAGAGGCACAAAGTGGCAAAGGCAAAAAGGCACAAAGTGAAAAATAACTGTTTGACGTTAGCTGGCTTGCGTCAGCCCACTTTGTGCCTTTGGAACTCTGTGCCTTTGTGCCTACCCTTCTTAACAATTTCTTAACACACGCTCTCCCCAAACTTTCCCTACTTTTGCGGCATTTACGATTGGTCGAATGGCCGATCGGCCCCCCACTCACCCTCCCTGCCGTATGTTTGGTTTAGAGACCGACATTTTCCTCCTCCTGGCGTTCTGCCTGTTTGCTGCCTGCGCTTTTGAATTTGTCAACGGATTTCACGACACGGCCAACGCCGTGGCGACGGTCATCTACACCAACGCCCTCAAACCCAACACCGCCGTGGTCTGGTCGGGTTTCTGCAACTTTCTGGGCGTGTTTTTTGGCGGAATTGCCGTCGCGATGGGCATTTTGAACCTTTTGCCTACTGAACTGCTCATCGATCAAAACGTCTACCACAGCATCGCGATGGTGCTGGCGCTGCTTTTCAGCGCCATAATCTGGAACCTTGGTACCTGGTACTTTGGACTACCCAGTTCCAGTTCCCACACGCTGATCGGTTCCATTTTGGGCGTAGGGATGGCGTTCACCTTTATGCCCGAAAACACGCGCGGCACGGGCGTCAATACGTCCAAAGCGGTCGATATTTTTATCTCGCTGCTGGCCTCGCCGCTGTTTGGCTTTTCGCTGGCCGTGGCGCTGATGTTTATTTTGCGCCGGGTTTTGGATAAACCGCTGCAAAAACTGGTGTTTAGCGAACCCAAGAAAAATCAACCGCCTCCCGGCTGGATTCGGGCTATTCTGATCACCACCTGTACCCTGGTCAGCTTTTTTCACGGCTCCAATGATGGCCAGAAGGGAGTGGGTCTGGTCATGCTCATACTCATAGGTATCACACCCGCCTATTTCGCGTTAGACAATAACCTCGATCCCACCTCGATGCGTGCTAACGTGGCCCAGATCGAAACGGTCGTCAATAAGGTGGACGCCAGCGTACTATCCACGCTGAATCAAACTGAACTAGCCGAAACGAAGCGCGAAATCGCCTCCCTCCAAAGCCAGCTCAGCAAGCCTTTCGTGGACAATTCCTTTCCTCAGGGTGAGCGCCTCAACGCCCGTCGTTCCATTCTGCTCATCGACCGCAACGTCAAGGATTTGCTAGATAGCAAGAATGCGAATATCAGCCTGGCCGACGCCGATGTGCTCAAAGCCCAAATCAGCGAAAACACGGGCATCCGCCGTTTCACCGACTACGCCCCCGACTGGGTGATTCTGATGATTTCTCTATCGCTGGGTCTGGGTACGATGGTCGGTTGGAAGCGCATCGTGGTCACGATTGGCGAGAAAATCGGTAAGCAGCACCTGACCTACGCGCAGGGCGCTTCGGCGGAATTGGTGGCGGCGAGTACCATTGGCGCATCGTCGTGGTTGGGATTGCCCGTGAGTACCACCCACGTGCTTTCGTCGGGTATTGCGGGGACGATGGTGGCCAACAAAGGCATTAAGAATTTACAGGGCGGAACGGTGCGTAACATTGTCATTGCCTGGGTGTTGACGCTTCCCGTGACGATGATTCTGTCAGCCACGCTGTACTACTTCTTCCGCTGGGTATTTTGAGGGTGTTTAGGTGTTTAGTTGTTTAGAAATCAGGTTGTGGAACAGGCTGATCTACCGTAGCGTCACGTTTTCAATTATTGAATTATTCAAGATATATTTGAAAGCCCTCATACTCCGGTCGTCGGGAATGAGGGCTTTTGTTTGCCTGACTTCTTGAACAGGCCACTCTCACGACTGCATCCTGAATTTTAAGAAAATTTGTACATTAGTGCGCTATTGGTCGAAGGTTCAATAGTTCAAAAATCTGTACGGAGTACATCGTAGAAACCTAACGACCTAAGACCTAACAACCTAATCGTCCGACGAACCGACTTAAAAATGACCGACATTCTTGAACAAGTCTCGCGCTACGGCTATGTAAACGAAGCCGTAGCCGACGATATAGATTTAATCGTCGAAATCGACCGCCTGAAAAAGGAGAAAAACGCCGTAATCCTGGCCCACTATTACGTGGATGGAGCCATTCAGGACTTGGCCGACTACATCGGCGACAGCCTCGGTCTGTCGCAGCAAGCCGCCGCCACCGAGGCCGATATGATTGTCTTCTGCGGCGTCCACTTCATGGGCGAAACCGCCAAAGTCCTCAGCCCGCACAAGAAGGTCGTGATACCCGACCTGAACGCGGGCTGCTCGTTGGCCGACTCGGCTCCGGCTGACAAGTTCGCGGAGTTCAAGGCGCGACACCCGGATCACATCGTGATCAGCTATATCAACTGCTCCGCCGAAATCAAGGCGCTGACCGACATTGTGTGTACGTCGTCCAACGCGTTGCACATCGTGAATAGCCTGCCTAAGGACCAAAAAATTATCTTTGCCCCCGATGCCAACCTGGGCCGCTACGTTTCCAAGAAAACGGGCCGGGACATGGTACTGTGGGACGGTGCCTGCATCGTCCATATCGACATCTCACGCGAAAAACTGCAAAAACTGCGGGAAGACAACCCCGACGCGCTGCTTATCGCGCATCCCGAATGCAAGGAGGACGTGCTGATGCAAGCCGACTTCGTAAGCTCCACGACGGGCCTCTTGAAATTCGTGCAGGAAAACGACGCCGACAAATTCATCGTCGCTACCGAAGCGGGCATTTTGCACAAAATGAAGCAGTCGGTACCGCACAAAAAACTGCTTCCTGCCCCAGCTACGGACAACAACACCTGCGCCTGTTCGGAATGTCCGTACATGAAAATGAACACGCTGGAAAAAGTATATAACGCCTTGCTTTACGAACAGCCCGAAATCATCGTGCCGGAAGAAATTCGCGTAAAAGCCTACGATTCAGTAGCCAAGATGCTGGAACTGAGCAAAGGGATTTGATGTGTGGTACGGGCTTCCAGCCCGTGAATGCGAAGTCAAAAGATTTGACAACTTGCGGGACGCCGCACCGTTGAAAGTTGTCAAATCTCAAATGCTGCAAATCAAAAACAGCAAACATGAAACCCCAAACCGCGCTGTTTTTAAGCATATTATTAACCCTAACTACCTGCAACCGCCCCGCCGAAGATGTCTGGGAAGCCAAAACCAGACTACTTGCCGCCGACCGCTGGTACCTGAACCAAATCGCGATGGACGAAGTACCCGTCTTCAAAAACGGCAAACACATCCCGCACCTCAGCGGGGCCAGGTTCGATCGCCGCATGGATTGGGTGAGTTTCAAGAAAGATGGTAGTTTTGAAGGCCATTTCGTGGGCGACGACACGACGCAGCATTACCAGTGGAAAGTGTACGTCCCGACGAAGGTCATCGCCCTGCGCGACTCGGCCACCGGAACGGGTGGTTGGAACATCTATCCGCGCAACGTCTACAATGATACGTTTACTATGGAAACCCGCAGCACTGTGTATGACCCGCCGAGGGTGACGAAGCTGGCGCTTCGCTTTACAATTTTGAATGAGTGAATGATAGAATGAGTGAATAAAAACATTCACCGCGCGGGTGACCTCGTCCATCATTCTATCATTCGCTCATTCTATCATTCAAAATTGAACAAATGCCAAAATTCGACTTTCTAGTCATCGGTTCCGGAATTGCCGGGCTAAGTTATGCCGCCAAGTTGGCGCGGCATTTCGAGGGACGCGAGGATGTTTCCATCGCCGTCATCACCAAGGTGCGGGCCGATGAAACCAATACTAAATACGCCCAGGGCGGTATCGCGGCGGTGTGGGCCGAGACTGACACCTTCGAAAAGCACATCGACGACACGATGGACGCGGGCGACGGCATCAACAAGCGCGAAATCGTGGAGATCGTGGTCGAGGAAGGCCCCGACCGCATTCAGGAATTGATCGATTACGGCACCCGTTTCGACAAAGAGGAGGACGGCGATTATGACCTGGCCAAAGAAGGCGGTCATTCCGATCACCGCATTTTGCATTTCAAAGACATCACCGGGGCCGAAATCGAACGCGCCTTACTCGGCGAAGTTCGCCGGCACAAGAACATTGAGATTTTTACGCATTACTACGCCGTCGAGTTTATCACCCAGCACCATTTGGGCGAAACGGTGTACCGCTACCGCGAAGACATCGAGTGTTACGGTGCGTACGTTTTGAACTTGAAAACCAGTCAGGTAGAAAAGTTTTTGGCAAAAACCACCCTGGTCGCGACGGGCGGTGTGGGCAATATCTACCAAAGTACGACCAATCCCACCATCGCCACGGGCGACGGCATCGCGATGGCTTATCGCTCCAAGGGGATTTGTGATAATATGGAGTTTATCCAGTTCCATCCAACCAGTCTTTTTCAGCCGGGCAAGAAACCTTCCTTCCTTATTTCAGAGGCAGTCCGGGGTTTTGGGGGAATCCTGAAACACGCCGACGGCAGTACGTTTATGGAGCGGTACGACGAACGCCTGTCGCTCGCCCCGCGCGATATCGTGGCCCGCGCCATCGACTCCGAAATGAAAACCTACGGGGTCGAACACGTCTATCTCGACGTGCGGCACCTGGATTACGAGGAGTTCCTGAAGCATTTTCCCAACATCAACCAGTATTGCCTCGGCATCGGCATCGACGTCCGTAAAGACATGATTCCCGTGGTACCCGCGCAGCATTACATGTGCGGTGGTGTCAAGGCTAATGAATGGGGGCAAACGAATATCCAGTTTCTGTACGCCGTCGGTGAGTGCTCGGCCACCGGGCTGCATGGGGCCAATCGTCTGGCGTCCAACTCACTGCTGGAAGCGGCAGTGTTCGGACACCGCGCGTACCTAAGCACGGTAAAGCATTACGAGAAAGCAATGATTCCCAAAGGTATTCCCGAGTGGGACGATTCCGGCACAACGCATCCCGAAGAGCAGGTACTGGTGACCGAGATGACGCGTGAACTAAACAGCATCATGTCCAACTACGTGGGCATCGTGCGTACCAACCGCCGGATGAAACGCGCCTACGACCGCCTGCAACTGCTGCACGTAGAGCACGAGCAGCTTTACCGTGAGTCGAAAGTGTCGGTGGCGATTTGCGAACTGCGGAACATGATTACGGTCTCGTATTTGGTTATCAAGATGGCCATGGCCCGCCGCGAGAACGTGGGGCTGCACTACAATCTGGATAATCTCAAACCGGAGAAGCCCAAACGAATCGCGGAAGTAATACTACCGCTGCGGTAGCGTCAATATACCAGCACTTTGGTGTGTAGTTGCATTCCGTCCTGATCGAGGGAAAGGAAATACATACCTGACGCGAGGGGAGTCGTCGGAACAAGCTCCGTGTAGCCGTCCGACTTTTGATCGACGCGGAAACTGATATTCTGTCCCGTGACCGTCGTCAGGCGCAGGGCGTCGTCCTCCACACCCGAGGCGCGTACCCTGATCCGCTCGCCGGAAGTAGGGTTAGCCGCCACCCACAGCGTGGGCTGACCGGGCCGCACGACCACGTCCCGCACTTTGGAGTATTCGTAGGTGTCGTCCTTATCCACCATCCGCAACCGGTAATAGTTGCTGCCCGAAGGCGGATTGAAGTCTGTGAAAGTGTACTGCCTTTTGCCGTCCGATTCACCCGCCGCTACTACGCGGCCCACATCGCCAAACTCCTTCAAATCATTACTACGCTGCACGATGAATTCCCGGCTGTTCTGCTCCAAGGCCGTTTCCCAGTTGAGTTCCACCTGGTTGTCGATGGACTGGGCGTTGAAGTAAGTAAGGTGGACGGGGAGAACAAAGCCTGTCAGATTACCACGAAGGATCAAGTCATCGAACCACAATGTCCCACTGTTGTTAATGGCTTCGTAGCCATGCAGTCGGATCGTGTAACTGGAATACTGATTGAGCCGCATCGTATTGTTGAAATTGAAGTAGAATACATCATTTTGGGGAATCGAGAAAGTAGCTAAGTCGAACGTCACAGAGTCAACAGCCGATTTGAACTTACTGATCGTCATGGTCAATCTAACTGACTTTGGGCCGGTGGGGGACCGCCTAAGGTTCACCTGAAGCAGATTTAAGTCGTATTCGAAAGTTTGAGGAGTGAACTTCACTTCAAGATAGCGGTTGGCTTGATATGATGCAGGCCAAGTTCGATAGACGATAAATGCCTTATTCGATGTGGCCGGATTATTCACGTTGCCGAAACCTTCATTCAAATCAAACTTTGTGAGCCCGCTCGAAAGTGCAGCATCCGATACTACGAAGTTGGGGCTCGAAGATGTTCCCGCCAAAGTCTGGTCGAATGACCAGCTAAGCGTGTAGGGACCAAGCTGCGCTTCTGTCTCCGGGATACGAAGAAAAATCAAGCACAATGCTATGCACCAAAATTTCCAGTATATGTTTTTCATTATGCGTATGTCTGTTAAACGAAAGTCTTCTTACTCTAAAATACAAATATAATCGATTGAACAATAGGCTTCCCCGCCTTTTTGCAAAAAAATCGTACTTTTGAAACCCACCTGACACTACTCAAAAACCCGAATGAACAACGCCGCTGAAATAGACCGTTACGTCACCAACGCCAAAGAAATATTGAGCGAGAAGGCGAAAAAACACGGAACCGAGTATCAAGACATGAAATATGTCCAAATGGCTTCGGGTACAGCTTACAATGCCGTTCTCATGGTCGCCGATGAGTTTTTGAAGCAAAAAGAAGGCGACAAATTCGTGAAGCCCAAAAGCATCGAGGACTACAAGAAGAGGGTGGCGAAATACGACAAGAAGTTTCTGAAGTATCTGAACGGAGCCTACGAGCAACTGCATTTGCTGGGATATTATCACGGCACCCTCCGAGTAAAAGCCATTCAGGAAGGCTTCGAATATTTAGAGAAAATGCGAAAAATGGTCTGATAATCTTCATAATCAAAAAACCTTCTCATCGTCTTTTTTAGTTAACATCCCCCACCATAGACCATTAAAATGAACTCTTGCCTTATTATCGGTGCCGGCATGACCGGACTCGCCGCCGCCCGCGAACTCACCGCCCACGGTTGGGAGGTTACCATACTCGACAAAGGCCGCGGCGTCGGCGGCCGCATGGCCACCCGCCGAATCCAGGATACCCGCGCCGACCACGGGGCGCAGTATTTTTCGGTGCGCACGCCCGCGTTCCGGCAGCTCATCGACACACTCGAAGCCGAAAATATCGCTCAGGCCTGGAACCTGGAAGAAGCGGGTATCGAGCATCCGCGCTACTTTGGTGCCAACGGGATGAGTACGATCCCCAAACACTTGGCGAAAGACCTGAATATAATCCTGAAAGAACGCGCCACGCTGATCGAAAGCGAGGGACAGGGCTGCCGCGTGACGACCGAAACCGGAAACACCTATACCGCCGATGCGCTCATCCTGACTATTCCTGCTCCGCAAGCAGCGACATTGCTGCAAGACAGCGATATACCGCTGAACGAAGCTGGAGAACACGCTTTTTCTGCCATCATTTATCAGCCTTGTCTGGCCGTAATGGTTCTGCTGAAAGAATCAAGCAAGATTCCCGAACCCGGACTGGTGAAGTATGAGGAAGGCGATATTGCTACCGTAGCCGACAATCGGCAAAAGGGTATCGCGCCCGAGAAGCCCACCGTCACGATTCACGCTTCACCGGCGTTTAGCTTGGCTAATCTGGAAGGTGATTTGCCCGCGGCCGGACAGAAAATACTCGACCAGTTGACCGACTGGATTCCCGCCGAAAGCATCGTCGAATACCAAGTGCACCGCTGGCGTTACAGCTTGGCCGATGTGCGCTCACCGGAGCCTTTCGCCGATTTAGGGACGCCATTTCCACTATTGATGGGCGGCGATGGTTTTGGCATGGGAAATGTAGAGGGGGCGTTTCAGTCGGGACTGCAGATGGCGCAATCTTTGATTTCTGGCCGGACTCAAACTTCTGGTGAAAAATTCTGGTAGAATCAGACGCTCGCCTTAGCGACTTTACGCCCTGGCGCGGGAAATTTCCGCTTCTTCCACCAAATTACAAATCCTGTGACGGTCATGATGCCCAGGCCGATGCCGCCCAAGCCATAGAGAAGTTGGATGAATATGCCGCCGTAATGCCCGAAGTGAACTTGCTCCATAAAGGATTCGGCGTTGGCCTCGAAGTCGCGGTCTTCGGCGTGTTGCACTTTCACTACCTCGCCATTGGCGGGATTGATTTCTACCGATGAAGGGTACACCCCCAGCAGGCGATTGCTTTCGGGACGCGTTCCGGCGATGGTCACCGGGCCTTCGGCATCTTTGGGGTACTTGATTTGGGCGGGCGTGAAGTTCGGAATGACTGCTTTGGCGGTGGCCAGGCTGCGGGCCAGGGAGAGCCGCGTGTAATCGGGCGCGGCGGGTTCGGCTTTGGGGGCTTCGGGTTGCGTTGCGGCGGGTTCTTCCTTCGGCTCAAACATCCGTTCGACTTTCTCCCAGTGCATGAAACTGCCCGTGACGGCCATCAACAGCAGAAAAACAAAACTCAGGACGCCCGTCAATTTGTGTAGGTCGGAGTTGACGAGATACGTGTTTCTGTTGCGCACGCCAATCTTGAACACCGACAGCAGCGACTTGCGGTAGTGCCACAGTCCCGATAGTACCAGTAAGATCAGCGCGATGCCCACCACCAACAGGATGGCGTGACCCGGTTGGCCCAGCGTGAGGTGTTCGTGGATGTGCAGCACCTGCTTCATAAGCGTCTCGTTGCGCTCGCGCTTGCCCAGCACAGCTCCCGTGACAGGATTTTGGTACACCCACCAGCGCGTACCGTCCAGACTAAGTTCGGTCATTGGGGCACGGTCGGGGACGCCGGGATAGAGGAACGTGCTGCTCAGGGAAGCGTCGGGGTATTCTCTGACAAGTGATTTTACCAAATCATCCGCCGACAAATGTTGCCCGTCAGGTGAAACCTTCACCATCTCGGCGTTGGTTGCCGTGTCGATTTCATCATTGAAAATGAGCAAAGTACCCGTGATGCTGAACATCAGGATGAACAAGCCGGCGATCAGGCCGGACCATTTGTGAATGGCGTAAACTAGGTTGTCGAGGTTGGAGGTTTTGGCCATCTAATTCTAAGGCGATAGAGAAACGTAGAGAAGTTGAAACTTGCGTTTTTTGGTCAGATTACATTTGAAAAAATGAGCTGAACGCGAATAAAGGCGCAATTTAGCAAACTTATTGCTTGTTGAAAGGCCAGTAAACGCCACATCCGCTAACTTTGTTTCCCTATATCCCGTTAGAAAAAATATCATTACCGAGCACCCAACCCACTTACCCATGACCCAGGAAGAAAACATCACCATTCCCCAACGCCACGCCCGCCCATTCATCGGGGAAGAGATAGAACTGACGAGTTGGACGGACGTCCAGCCCTTATACGAAAACCTCAAGGCCCGCGAGATAACGGGCGTCGCCGACTTGCGGCAGTGGTTTCTGGATCGTAGCGAGCTGGAATCGTACCTGTCCGAAAATTTTGCCTGGCGCTACATTCGGCAAACCTGCGACACCGCCAACGAAGAATTGGTGCAGTCGCTGCAATTTTTTATCGGTGAAATCCAGCCCAAACTAGCTGTGTATGGCAATGATCTCGACAAAAAAGCCGCCGACAGCCCTTTCTTGCCAGAACTGACCGACACCGGCTTCGACATCACGATTCGTAGCATGAAGAAGGCCATCGAAATCTTCCGTGACGAAAACGTGCCGCTGCAAACTCAGCTCCAAACCGAGGAGCAAAAGTACGGCTCCATCGCCGGGGCCATGACCGTGACGCTCGACGGCGAAGAAATGACGCTCCAAAAAGCGGGCGACCGCCTGTTCGACACCGACCGCGCCGTGCGCGAAGAAGCCTGGCGGGCCATCAGCGAGCGCCGCTACCAAGACCACGAAACGCTGGACGACCTGCTGAATACGCTCGTAAAACTCCGCGACGAGGTAAGCCGCAACGCGGATTTTGCCAACTACCGCGACTACATGTTCGCGGCGATGGGGCGCTTCGACTACACGCCCGAGGACTGTTTCGAGTTTCATGCCGCCGTGCGCGAGGCCGTGGTACCGCTGCTGGATGATATGGCGCAAAAGCGCAAGAGTACCCTGGGCGTGGCTGAACTCCGCCCCTGGGACACCAAGGTCGATCCGCAGGGACGCCCGCCCTTGAAGCCCTTCGCCAGTGGCGACGAATTGCTGACCAAGACCATCCGCTGCTTCACGCGACTCGACCCGTTTCTGGGCGACTGTCTGCGCATTATGAAACGCATGGGTCACCTCGACCTAGAGTCCAGGAAGGGCAAGGCACCGGGCGGCTATAATTACCCGCTGGACGAAATCGGCGTACCGTTCATCTTCATGAACGCCACCACCAACCTGCGCGATATGGTAACGCTGCTGCACGAAGGCGGCCACGCCGTACATTCGCTCGTCACGCGCGACTTAGCCCTCAATTCCTTCAAGCACACGCCTTCGGAAGTAGCCGAGTTGGCGTCGATGTCAATGGAACTGTTGACGATGGATTTCTGGGACGAGTTTTTCGATAACGAAGAAGAGCTTCGCCGCGCCAAAGTCCAGCACTTAGAATCGATTATCGAAACCTTGCCCTGGGTGGCCACGGTGGACAAATTCCAACACTGGCTCTACGAAAACCCCGCTCACACCGACGTACAGCGCACCGAGGCCTGGGTCAGGATCTATCAGGAATTTGGGGATTCGGTGATGGATTGGAAAGGGCTGGAGCAATTCCGCGCCTACGGCTGGCAGCGGCAGTTGCACATTTATCAGGTGCCGTTTTACTACATCGAGTACGGCATCGCGCAGTTGGGGGCCATCGGCGTCTGGAAAAACTACCGCGAAAACCCTAAGCAAGGCCTGCAAGGCTACCTCGACGCCCTGAAACTAGGCTACACCGCACCCATCGGGCAGATTTACGAAGCCGCCCGCGTACCGTTCGATTTTTCTAAAAAACATATCACGGAGTTAATGGATTTTGTGCGGCAGGAGTTGGCAAGTCTGGAATAAGACGAAAGAAAAGCCGCTCTGTCGGCTAACCCCAGCCAGCAGAGCTGCTTCCCTCAAAAGAGTTTATTGATGTTTCTTGCTTTCCTACCGCGCCGTCCAGCCACCATCGACGGTTATAATCGACCCGACCATATAATTCGCCGCATCGCTGGCCAGGAATATGCCGACGCCTTGAATCTCGGCCAGCTCACCCCAACGTTCCAAGGCCGTAACACTAACGATAAAGTTCTTGGCGTCAGGACTTTCTGAGATGGGGAGGTTCATTTCGGTCAGGAAAGGGCCAGGACAAACGGCGTTCACGTTCACGGCAAAGGGGGCCAGTTCCAGGGCCAGGGCGCGGGTCATGTTCACGACCGCGCCTTTGCTGGCGGTATAGGGCGTGCGGTTGACTAGACCCACGATGCCGAGGGTGCTGGCGAGGTTGATGATTTTACCGCTTTTGGCCTCCTTCATATAGGGCGTTACGGCGCGGCAGCATAGCCAGGTACCCGTTACGTTCACGTCCATTACTTTTTGAAAATCTTCGTGCGACACTTCGTCGATGGCACCCCGAATGTTGATACCTGCACTGTTGATGAGGATGTCGATGCGGCCAAAGGCGTCGAAAGCTGCTTTGGCCATCGCTTCGGTTTGCTCGGCGTTGGTCACGTCGGCGGCGAAGGAAACGGCCTTTATGCCGTAGTCGTTGGCGAGGTCGTCAGCGGCTTGCTGGCCTTCGTCCGCGTTGCGGTTGACGAGCATCACGCTGGCTCCGGCGGAGGCTAGTCCGGTGGCCATTGCGAGGCCAAGGCCCTTGGAGCCGCCGGTGACGATGGCGGATTTTCCTGTAAGATCGAAGAGTTTTATTCCGGGGAGGGTGGTTTGTGACATTATTTTATGCTTTAGGCCATAAGCTGTAGGCTTTAGGCTTTTTGGATGTAAGTGCAAATGTAAAAATCGGCACCAAAAAAATAATCAACAACAAAGCAAGAAAAACGCTTATAAGCACTTCGGCCTACAGCTTATAGCCTACAGCCTAAAGCATTTTTGCCTTGCTGTATTTTAGCGATTCGAGGTTGTTTTTTTCCTCGACGGCGAGACGTTCCTCGGGGCTGAGTTGAGCAACGGTGGGCAAGTCGGTCTTAAATTTGTTTTTACGCACCATCCGAAGCGTATTAGCCACGTCTTCGGGCGGGACCACCTGCATGGCGGGCCAATAGCCTTCGGTCAGGACAGGAATTTGCAGCGGATCTCGGGTGATCATTTCCAGACTGAAATTCACGTTGGGGTTGTGTTTTTTGCAAATCTTTACGATCTCCGGCAAATCCAGAATCCCCTCGCCGAGTGGTACCTCTGAGAGCAAAAAGCCGTCCTCGTATTCCTGGACGCCCATGTCCTTGACGTGGGTACTCAGCACGAAGGGGGCCAGGGTATTTACCACTTCCATCGGTTTTTCCAGCAGGGCAATGCTGTTGCCAAAGTCCAGCGTGACGCCCACGGCCTCACTGCCGATTTGTTTTATTAGTGCGGCCAGTTCGTCGGCCCGCCAGTCCTTATGGTTTTCGACCGCCAACTTCACGCCGAGTTTTCTGGCGATGGGTTCGGCCATTTCCAGGGCGGCGACGGAAGCCTTCTTGAATTCTACGATGGCCTCCGGGCTATGGAAGTTTTCGTAACGGCGACCGTTCATGCAAACGGTGCGAAATATGTTTACGCCCGCCTCCTTAGCGGTTTTGATCTCCTGCTCGAAGCGTTTTGCTTCGTCGGCACTGTGCGGCAGGCTGATCGAGCCTTCCAGAAACATACCCGTTTTATCGGTCATGCTCCGCAGCTTGCGGGCGATTTCGGGTGTCCAGTCGCGGACGGTGGTTTGCACACCGCCTGCACCTATTTTGTGGCAATGCTCCAGCAGTTCCACGGCATTGGTCAGCGGCGGATACTTTGTGCTCGGTGTCTTGGAATTCCAGCGGCTGGCGTAGGAATGCACTACAATGCCCATTCCCTGACTTTTAAAAAGCTCCGGCATTTTTCCAAAAGAAAAAGCCGCCGCGCCCAAAGCCGAACGTTGCAAAAAATCCCGACGGGTCAAAGTGTGCTTCGCCATATTTAAACTTTAAACTTTGAACTTTGAACTTTGAACTTTTAAACTCATTCCTTCGCCTTCCCTGCCTCAATGTGCGCATCCAGCTCCTTGGCCGTCCAAGGCACCACGCGGCCTTGCGAGGTGTGGCGGGTGGTGCTGACGGTGCGCTGGCTGATGGCTCCGGCGTCGTTGCCCCACTCGTTGCGGATGTAGGTCAGGATGGCTGTGAGGGCACCGTCGTCCATGGTGGAGTGGGCGGGCATCACGGGCAGGATTTCGGGGGCGTCGTAGGTTTTGCCCATGACGTCTACCGGGCCTTCCATGCCGTGCAGCAGAATGAGGGACAAGCGTTTTTCGTCGCCCAGTACCCATTGTGAGCCGATGAGCGGCGGTGCGAAGCGGTTCATACCCGCGCCGTCGGTGCCGTGACAGCCCGCGCAGGTGGTCAGGTAATGCTGCCGACCGAGGGCGAAAACTTTGCGCTCATCTTCGCTCAGCGGGTTTTTCTTTTGAACCGTGGTCACGGTCGCTTTATGACCGGGCCACTCGAATAGCGCATTGAGCGACGCCAGGCGATTGCCATTCATTCCGTCCATTTTTTTGGCCAGGAGTTCGGGTGCTTTTGCCAATTTGATGGGCTTTAATTTTGGATTATTGGCTTGGATGGAAAGCGCCGTGAGAATGGCTTTTGCCTGCCAACCGAATTGCATCGGCGAATCGGCCGTCTTCTTATTTAAATCAGAGAGCAACGTCGCCAACTCGTTAGGGTTGCCTTTTCTAACCACGGAAGTCGTGAGCATCTCCAGAAAAATCTCCTTATCCTGATTGTGCGCCTGCCAGTTCGGGGCCTGCATTAGGGTTTGCAAGAAGGCGAACTCCTGGTCTTTCAGACTGCTCAGCACGGCATCGCGGACAAGCGGGGATTGTCCTTCCTTCTCGGCAATATTAGCCAGGATCGGTTGGGCGGCTTTAGGACTAAGTGCGTTGGCAGACAAAGCCAATTGCAAAGTAAATGCCTTGCCTTCCTCGGTAGGTTTAAACGCAGCCAAGGCTGTTTCCAGTTGGGCTCTGGTTTTGGCATTTTTCTTTGCCAGCGGTTCCAGGAGGCGTAGCGCGGTGGATTTTACCAGCGCGTTATCGTCCTGCAAAGCCTGAAATAAAATATCAGCATCTAATCGCTTCATGCCTTCCAGCGTCCACAGCGCGTGGAAGCGACCCAGCGAGGTCTTGCCTTTCCTGACTAATTCTTGAAGTGCGGGAACGGCCTGCTTGTCGTCGCGCTCCACGAGCAGCCGTTGCGCCTGATCGCGCTGCCAGCCGTTGGCGTCGGAGAGTGCGTTGACCAGGTCGCTGGAAGGGGCTTGTGAGAGTTTCTTTGGTTTGGACGGCTTCCAATCTTTGGGTACCACGCGCCAGATGCGGCCATAATGCACGGGCAGTACCAGGTTTCTTTTGATGGTTTGCTCCTTTAAGTAAGGGGTCACGTAGGCACCGTGCTGCACCATGCCACGGTACATATCGGCGATGTACAGCCCCCCGTCGGGGGCTGAGGTCATGTGAACGGGGCGGAAGCGCTCGTCGGTCGAAGCCAGGAATTCCGTGCCGGGATGCGGGTCGAAGGCGGTGAGCACTAAGCCGTTTTTGCGGACGACGTTACGCTTGATTAGGTTACCGGAAGGCTCGCATACGAAGGCATTGCCCAGGTACTCGGCCGGAAAAGCATTTTCCCGGTAAACCAAGGGAGAACAAGCAGCGGTGAATTCCAGCAACTTGCCCTCTTCACTCAGTGTGCCGGGAATGTAGCCCCGGTTCACGGCCGGATTGGGCCGGATGGGGTAGACGCGGCGGTCGATGGTGAGGCCGTGGTCGATGCCCGTGGTGGGGGTGTGGTGTGGATTGCGCGAGAGGTAGTTGGGCGGCACGAGGTCGGCGTGGAGCTGCGACCAGTTGTAGTTGTAGTAAAGATTGCCCTCGTCGTCGTGGCTCATGCCCCATTGGCCCCGGAATTCGGTACTGTCGCGAAGCCATTTGCCCCCCTCCAAGCGATAACGGAGGCGGGATTTGGCACTGTAATACCAATTGTCTACCGAACGCCAGAGGCCGTTGTCGGAGTGCTCGGGCAGACCGTTGGCGGCGTAGTCGGCATCGACCAACACTTTGGTGTCGGCTTTCAAGTCGCCATCCGTATCCTGGGTTAACCATAAGGATTTGCTCTCCGACACCAGCGCGCCGCCCGGCACGAGCGCCAATGCGCGGGGCATCACCAGACTATCCAGATACACGGTACTCTTGTCCATTTGCCCGTCGCCATCGGTATCTTCCAGCACTGAAACGCGGCCCGTGGGTTGGTCTTCATTGGAACCCTCGATGTCATTCATGAAACCGCGCATCTCGACCACCCACAGTCGCCCGTCGGGATCGAACATGATCACGACCGGATCCTGCACCATCGGCTCCGAGGCCACGAGCTGGACTTTGAAACCCGGCTCGACCTGAAACGTCGCCATTTCTTCGGCAGGCGTTTTGGGAGGGGATGGTTCTTCGGCTACGCTCAGGCGGGGCCGACCATCGGTGACAGGGTCTACGCTCAGGGGGACAGAAGGAAACAACACGCCCGCTCCGTAGAGGCAAATCAAAAAGACAGTCCTAATCATATTTCTTCAAGGTTTATTTATACCGCAATAACCTCAACGTAATAGGATTATACTTTGTTCGGTAAGGGATGAATATAACCCTTCCGATAGGGACGGGCCAGTAGTCCGTTCAGCTCGCGGTCGCCGCCGACGATGCTGCGGGTTTTGGGATCGTACACGATTGGCTTGCCCGTGGCCATCGACAGATTGGCCATGATGCAACTCGCCGTAGAAATATGCCCCTCCTCAATGTCCGCCACCGGGCGACCGCCGTTTTCGATCGCTCCCAGGAAGTCGAGCATGTGACGGCGCGTGGCGGGAGCAGCGTTCAGTTCGTTGCGTACCTCCACCAAATCTTCGGGGTACTTCTCTTTCTCATACAGCACATCGCCATGAATTTTCTTGCCGTCTTTGGCTTCGGGAATAAAGTCGTACTGCATGGTGCTGCCCCAGAGGGTGCCTTTTTCGCCATAAATCGTGAACGACCACGGGTACTCGGGATTGGCGGGCGTGCCCCAAGTGCGGTGCTGCCACACGCAGTTGAGGCCGGGATACTCAAAAACGGCGGACTGCGTGTCGGAGATATTTGACTTGGCGTCACTTTCGACTAAGATTCCGCCCTGCGAGCTGATGCGCGTCGGCCAGCCGAGGCCGAGCATCCAACGAACGGTATCGAGCATGTGCACACACATGTCGCCCGTGATGCCGTTGCCGTATTCCATGAAAGCCCGCCACCAGCGGATGTGTGGCAGTCCGTCGTAAGGTCGCAGCGGCGCGGGACCCGTCCATTTTTCGTAATCCAGGAAGGCAGGGACGGGTTCCAGCGGTGGGTTGGCTTCATTCCGCATGTGGTAGTAGCAGCACATTTCGACGTGGGCAATCTTGCCCAACAGCCCGGCTTCCACAATATTTTTCTTGGCTTCGATCAGGTGCGGCGTGCTTTTGCGCTGGGTACCGACCTGCACCACTTTGTTATACTTGCGGGCGGCGGCGACCATCGCCTCGCCTTCCATGACATCCACGCTGATAGGTTTCTGCACATACACGTGCGCGCCGGCTTTTACGCAATCGATCATTTGCAGCGCGTGCCAGTGGTCGGGCGTACCGATCAGCACGATGTCCAGCTCGTTCTCCTTGAGCATTTTCTCGTAGTCGTTATAGACCTTGGGAACCTTGCCCGATTTCTGTCGCTGACTCACCAGTTTGGCGGCTTCCTCGCGGTGGTTCTTATCCACGTCACAAATTGCCAGCACCTCCACGGGTGCCACCTGGATTAGCTTGAAGAGGTCACTGGTGCCATACCAGCCCGCTCCGATGAGGCCCACGCGATAAGGCTTGGCGGGATTGATGATGTCCATGCCCTGCGCGCCGAGGGCGGTAAAGGCCAGCGTGGCCGTGGCTCCTTGCAAAAAACGGCGGCGGTTGATATTGAAATTGTCCATGGTATTTGCTGGATTTGAAAACTAAATTCTGATATATTAAATGTAGGGCCAAAGACATTTTACTACTGTACCCGAAGAAAATTGGCATAAAAAACAAAAAGGCTGACCTTTGAAGCGACCAAGCATCAAAACCAGCCTTTGAGGATGACAGAAATCATCAACGCCCAAGTTATACAAATTTTCGATATCGTGCCCTTGGCGGCGAATTTAGCGCGAAAAAAATTCATCTCCGGCTTTCTGACTGGGCTTATAAATAGCAGAAAAGTACAATTCAAGGAGATCGCCCTGCATATGTCTTCTAAGGCAAAAGACGAATCCGTAGAGCGAAAGATACAGTCGTTTTTCAAGGATTTTGTATTTGATTATGACAAAGTCTGCTTGTTACTTTTGCTGTTTTTACCTAAGAGTAAACTTGATTTATGCATAGACAGGACGGAGTGGGATTTCGGCGTTTATCAGTGTAATATCTTGATGATAGTCGCAAAGTGTGGCTCGGTTGGAATTCCGCTGTATTGGAAGCTCCTCGATAATAAATCTGGCAACAGCAACTGGCTTGACCGATGTGACTTGTTGGATAAACTGGTGAACGTAATTGGGAAAGAACGGATAAATACGATTATCGGTGACCGAGAATTTATTGGACTTGAATGGATCAAATACCTAAAATCCAATAATATAGACTATTGTATGCGTGTTCCGAAGAGTCACTTGATAACTTTAAAAAATGGAGACGTTTTTTCAATAGGTGAGCTTTTGAGCAAACAAAGCGAAAGGTATTTCCAAGATTGCATGGTGGACGGTGTCTGGGGTAATTCTATGCTAAAAACACTAGTAAAGGGAGATTTTTTGTTTTTGATAGGGAATCTTCCAGCCAAAAACTTAGGTGAAACTTATAGGAAACGCTGGTCAATAGAAGTACTCTTTCAGAGTTTCAAAAAAAGAGGGTTTGACTTGGAAAGTACACATTTGAAAAGCAGTGATAAATTGAGTAAATTATTGGTCTTCGTTAGCATAGCGGTCGCAATATGTGTGAAAGTTGGTGAACTTCATCATGAAAAAGTACAAAATATAAAGATTAAGAAGCACGGCTATAAAGCGAACAGTTTTTTTAGGAAGGGACTTGACATTTTGCGGAGTGGACTTAAAAACCCAAAAGAGAGTTTTACTCAATTCTGGCAGGAGTGCATAAGTTCGTTCGTCAGGTGGATCATACTTCAAATAACTTATAATCAGAATTTTATAAAAATACTCGGGTAGAGTAACATTTTACCCTTTGTCTATTGTAAAGATGAGTCTAGGTCAAAAATACTTTTAACGACCGATATTCTTATCTTGCCAAAAACCCACCAAAATTTTCAAAACCCCTCCTGTTCATGCTACGAACCACCCACGCTATTCTCAACGAAGGAAAACGAATCCGCAAGCTGGTTTTCGAGCGCTTCCTGAAAGATTTTCTTTTGATCGGTCTGGGAGTGATTGCAGCGAGTGTCGGCTTGAAAGGGTTCTTGCTACCCAACGAATTTTTGGATGGTGGCGCGATGGGTCTGGCACTGTTGACCGAGATCGTTACGAATCTGGAGCTTTCGATCCTGATCGTCGCCATCAACCTGCCTTTTTTGATCATCGGCTCCCGGCAGATTTCCATGCAGTTTGCCCTGAAAAGCGCGGCAGCTATTCTGGCGTTGGCCGTGCTGGTGCATTTTATCGAGTTGCCCACCGTGACCAACGATAAATTGCTGATCTCCATTTTCGGCGGATTTTTCCTCGGAACGGGCATCGGCCTTTCCATTCGCGGCGGGGCGGTGATCGACGGCACGGAAGTACTGGCGATCTACGTTAGCCGTCGTACCAGCCTGTCGGTCGGGGACTTCATCGCGATTTTCAACGTCATCCTGTTTACCGGAGCCATTTTTTTAATAAATATCGAGACGGCCATGTACTCGATGTTGACCTACTTCGCTGCTTCTAAAACCGTGGATTTTATCATCAACGGTATCGAGGAATACATCGGCGTGACAATCATCTCGAAGCACTCGGACGATATTCGCGAAACGATCATTAACAAGTTAGGGCGCGGCGTAACGGTGTACAAGTCCGAGGGCGGCTACGGCAAAGGCGGTCGGATTGATCAGGATCAGAAAGTGGTTTTCTGCGTCGTGACGCGCCTGGAAGTCACCAAACTTATTCACGAAGTCAATAAACTCGACGCCAACGCCTTCGTTTTCCAGCATTCGATCATGGATACTAAGGGCGGCATGATCAAAAAAAGACCGTTGCACTAAAATCAAAAAAGGGCAGTTCCGCAGAGCTGCCCTTTCCTTTTATTACTTCTCCTTTCTTCCTCTATACCAATTCATCAAAGTGAATCGGCAGGTGATTGACCCGTTTGCCCGTGGCGTGGTAAATGGCGTTGGCGATTGCCGGAGCCATGCCCACGATACCGATTTCGCCGAGCCCCTTGGCACCCAATTCGTTGACGATATCGTCGTGTTCCTCCACGAAAATACAGTCCAACTCATGGATGTCGGCGTGGACGGGTAGATGGTATTCGCCCAGGTTAGCATTCATGTAATTGCCGAAGCGGTGGTCGCTGATGGTTTCTTCACGCAGGGCTTTGCTGATCCCCCAAACCATCGAGCCGATAATTTGGCTCCTGGCGGTTTTGGGATTGATGATCTTTCCGCCGGCTACGGCCGTGACGGCACGGGTAACATTGACCGTACCCAACTGCTCATCCACTTCCACCTCCACAAAGGCAGCACTGTGGGCCGCGCGGGTGTATTGTTTTATCTTGAAAGCGTTGGGAATCGAAGTGGTACTGGTTTTGATCGCTTTGCCGTTGTTCTCAGCGATCAGGTCGGCGAAAGAAACGGCAATCAGCGGCGAGTCGTTCAGTATGATCCGGTCTTTCTCAAATCGTATCTGCGCCTCATTCTCATCCGACAGCGAATAATTTTCCATCCGCGCCGCCCGCTTCACGAGCTTCTTTCTCAATGACTGGCTCGCTTTTGCTACGGCCGACCCTACACTCGATACCGTGAAGGAACCGCCCTCGATCGGCGCAAAGGCCATATCGCTGTCACCGTACTCGAAAGTAACGTCCTCCACCGACAAGCCAAACTCGTCGGCTGCAATTTGGGTCATGACTGTGAGCGTACCCGTTCCAATGTCAGCGGTAGCACTGTTGACCGTCAGTTTCCCGTCTTTGGAAAGCTCGGCCCTGGCGCGGGCGGGAACGGTCATTGCATCCCAGATGCCCGTGGCCATTCCATAACCAACCAGTTTAGTACCACGCTTCATGCTGCGCGGCTCCGGCTTTCGGTTCGACCAGCCGAATTTCTCGGCCCCCTGGCGGTAGCATTCGCGCAATTCCTTACTGGAAAATGGTTTGTCCTCGGCCACATCTCGCTCGGAATAGTTGATGAGTCGTAGTTCCAGCGGGTCGATATTCAATTTGTAGGCAATCTCGTCCATTGCGCTTTCTATGGCGTGAAGTCCGGTGCTGCCACCAGGGGCGCGCATGTCCAGTGGGGTATACACATCGAGTGGCACCAATTGGTACTCCAAGAGGGTGTTCTCAGCCGGGTAAAGGATATTCGACCAGTTGACTACCACTTCGGTATAGTCCTCGAACTGGGAGGTTTCGGCAATAGCCGAGTGGTTCATGGCTGTTACTTTGCCACTTTTGTCTGCCCCCAAACGCACTCTTTGCAGCGTAGGCGGGCGGTGGCCGAAGCTAAACATCTGGGTACGATCCAGACTCACACGCACCGAACGTTTGAGCATTGTGGCGGCCATCACCGACATGAACAACTGGTACTGAGGCCGCAGCGCCGATCCAAATGCCCCACCGACGTAGGGTGATACGACGCGAACGTCTCCAAAACTCAACCCGAATACATTGCAGGCGTACAACTGGCTGTTGATCGCTCCCTGGGTTTTATCAAAGATAGTCAGCTTGCCACCCCTTTCGTAAAAAGTAGTGGTAGCGTGCATTTCCATTGGATTGTGGTGTTCGGTGCCATGCCAGTAAGCGGAAGACACCTGTGCATCGGAACCAGCGAAGGCCGCTTCAAAATCGCCCTTGGGCTTAGGCGGTAACGGTTTCAGCGCGGTAGCCATGCCTATTTTGGGATCACGGGCCTGGTCGAGGTTTTTCTTCATGTCCGAGTCGAATTCGTTCTCCTCGTACGTTACCCACAACTTTGAAGCGCCAAAGCGAGCGGCTTCGAAGGTCTCGGCTACTACCAATGCAATCGGCTGAGCATAGCATTTTATTTCATCGTCGTAAAGGGGGCGAAACGGTGAACCCGGAGGCGCATCCATGTCGGAGTATTGCATGTCGAACCAAGCCAGCGACGGGCGGTTTTCGTGCGTGAATACTTCGACGACGCCCGGGATTTTCTTGACCGAGTCGGTGTCGATGCTGAGAATCTTCCCGCTTACGATGGTGCTGTTGACCACGTAGCCATACAGCAGACCATCCAGGTTAAATTCTGCGGAGTACTTGGCCGCACCCGTCACTTTCAAGTGACCTTCCAGGCGGCTGATGGGTTGTCCTATTTGTGGCATAATCAATTTGGAATGTGAGAATGAGTGAATGATAGAATAAGAGGGGTCGTGAACATTTTATCATTCACTCATTCACAATTAGTTAGGTACCGCTCCCGGCAGTTGGGTTTCTTTGGGGTTCAGGGCCATCAGGCCGTTGCGGACAATGGCGCGTTTGGCCAGTTCGATTTTGAATTCGTTATCAGGGTAGCCCACCGCTCCTTCTATGATGATTTCGGCGGCGGCGGCAAAATTTTCTGGGGTGGCGGCTTTACCTTTAAGGAAATCCTCACCTGCCTTCACACGCCATGGCTTGTGGGCGACGCCGCCCAGGGCAATTCTCGCTTGTTTGATAGTGTTGCCTTCCAGTTCCAATCCCGTCGCGACCGATACCAGCGCGAAAGCGTAAGAGTTGCGATCGCGAAGTTTCAGGTAGGAGTAATTTTGGGCATAACCCTGAGCGGGCAAGTCGAGGCTGGTGATTATTTCGCCCTTCTGTAAGTTATTGTCGAGTTCCGGTGTATCGCCCGGCAAACGGTGGAAATCTTCAAAGGCGATGCTGCGCTTGCCATTGGGACCTTCGACGTTGACCACCGCTTCCAATGCCGCCAGCGCAATGCACATGTCCGAAGGGAAAACGGCGATGCAGGCCTGGTCGTTGGGTTCGTGGGTCGCGCCCAGAATCGCCATCATGCGCGTGTAACCGCCGATGGCCGAACAGCCACTGCCGGGGGTACGTTTGTTACAGGGTGTATTGGTGTCGTAGAAATAATAGCACCGTGTCCGCTGCAAAAGATTACCGCCGTTTGTGGCCATATTGCGGATTTGGCCTGAGGCCCCCGCCAGAATAGCTCGGGAAAGCAGTGGATAATTTTCCTCAATTATGGGGTGATAGGCCGTAATACCATTGCTGATGTACGCGCTCAGGCGCACACCTCCCTCTGGCTTTTTAGTAATATCGCGTTCGCCGGGCAAGTGATTGATGTCGATCAACGCATCGGCTTCGGTCACGTTGTACTTCATCAGGTCGATGAGGTTGGTGCCGCCCGCAATGTACTTGCTGTCGGGCTTAGTGCCTTGGCCAATGGCCTCCGCCATGTCGCCCGCTTTGGTATAGCTGAAATTATTCATTTATAATGTTCATTTTTTTTAAAGAAACTTCCATCACCGCATCCAGAATATTGGCGCTGGCCCCACAACGGCAAAGGTTGCCACTCAGCAAATCGGCGACTTCGGCGCGGCTATTTGGAATGGTTTCCTGCATCATGCCGATGGCGCTGCAAATCTGACCTGGCGTGCAATAGCCGCACTGAAAGGCGTCGTGTTCGATGAAGGCTTGCTGCAGCGGATGCAACGCATCGTCGTTGGGCGCGATGCCCTCGATGGTCGTGATCTCGGCACCTTCCTTCATGACCGCCAGCGTGAGGCAACTCAGGACGCGGCGACCATCACAGATGACCGTGCAAGCGCCGCATTGGCCGTGGTCACAGCCTTTCTTGGTGCCCGTCAGGCCGATGTACTCACGTAAGGCATCGAGTAAGCTTACCCAGGGGAGAACATTGAGTTGGCGTGGCTTGCCATTGACGGTGAGGGTTATACTTTTGGGGTCAAAACTTCGCTTGGTCTGAGGAAGTATCGGGGCATTTTCAGTAAGCATAATATGGTTATTGCGTTTTTGGATCGAGTAAAACCTTATTCTGGTAGCAGCTAAATAGAATTATGCCAGTGCAGTAAAGTCTTGTTTAATCTTGGTAAAGAAATATTAATTTGTAATTCGTCCAAATAATCTATTTCTGTCCTTCAACGTACTTCTTGAAATTGTCCAGAATTGCCTGCCAGCCCTTTCGCTGCGTTTCCACCGTGTTTTCCTCCTCAGGTTCGAAGATTTCCGTAACCTTGGTGCCTTCTTCACTGTCATCGAAGGTAACCAGTACCTTCCGGCCATCGATCAGGCTGTATTCCAGCAACTCATGGTCTCTTATCTCCGTGTAGGTGCCGGAGAAGTCGAAACTGAAGCTGCCGTCACGCGCCTCCATTTTAAAGACAAATTCACCGCCCACAGACAAGTCGTTGTCGGCTTCCGGTGTGTACATGTCGTCGCTGGCGTTGTTCCATTTTACGATGTCCTCGGGCGTCGTCCAGCATTTCCATACTCTATCCACGGGCGCGTCGATAGTCGTTTCGACGCTGATCTTCTTTTTTCCGTCTGCCATTGTTGGGTAGTTTTGTCAATTGTGTAGTTGAAAGCCTTGGCATAGAAAACATTCGTGCCGAAGCTAATTTTGATATTTCTCCGTTTGGCGTATCTTTATTCTTTTCAACCTCAACTTCCATGAAGCGCTCCAACTATCTCCTCAAAATCGACAATCCCTGCCCCGAAGACTGGGCCGCGATGTCGCCGACCGACTCGGGCCGCTATTGCGCCAATTGCGCCAAAAACGTCATCGACTTCACTGGCCTTTCGGACGACCAGGTGCTGGCGGTCATCAAGAAATCCAGCGGAAGCCTGTGCGGGCGGCTGGAAGAGGGCCAGATGAATCGGTATTTGATGCGTAAAGCTGAGCCGTCGAATAAAGCGTGGTTCTTCCGGCTCATGGCTGGTATTTTTCTGTTATCTGCCAGCGAAAGTAAAGCGCAGGAAATAATTGTACGGGAGCCGATGGCGATGGTCAAACCGCCGACGCAGCAGGAGAAGTTTGAAAAAATGTCAAAAGCCAGCCCCGATTATAAGCTGAAAATTTGGGTTAAGGGCCAGGTTGTCTCGGCCGAAACCAAACATCCTGTTTCTGAAGCTATAGTTAGCATGGGAAGATTGGGTCGGGGAGCAATGACCGACGGAGACGGATACTTTAAGTACCTTCTGCCCGATAGTCTGGCTGATAAGCCGACATCTCTTAGAATAGTACACCCCCAGGCCGGGCACATAAGCCTCACCATAACAGCCAGCGAGTTTCCCGAAGTGATTGAATTGGTGCCTTTCGATCCGGCAAAAGCTATGGTTGGTGGCAGACTGACCGTCGTCGAAAGAAAATGGTGGCAGTTTTGGAAGAAAGATTGCAAGTGATTTGAATGCTGCCCTTTTTTACTCAAGCAGTCGCTCGACTTGGCCGAGTGACGATTACAGGTTAGGGTAGCTTCCCCTGGTGCGCGTCAGTCGCGCCGCGAACAACAGACACGCCCACAAGTCTTCCTGTTCCAGATCCTCGTAATCGTCTGGTATTTCCTGATGCGTCATGCCCGACGCCATTAGTTCCAGTATGTTTTCAACGGGATATCTGAGGCCTCGGATTATCGGCTTTCCGTGACAGATGGCCGGGTTGATCGTTATTCTGGCGAGCAGGTCTAGGGTATCTTTCATAGTTCTGTTTTTGGGTAAAGATACGCGTAGTATCGGCAAAGTACAATCGCGAACCCCTTGCCCAAACCACCCCAAAACCTTAAATTTGTATTTACGCGGGAAAAACTTTCCGCCCGTACTTCGTAAATCAAATTCTCTTTGGCAAAGTCCACCAAAAAACGCAGGGAAACGCCCCTCAACAAGCAATACAACCAAATCAAGGCCAAATACCCCGGCGCACTGTTGCTGTTTCGGGTCGGTGATTTTTATGAGACCTTTGGCGAGGACGCCGTCCGGGCGTCTAAAATCCTGGGCATCGTCCTCACGCGCCGCAACAACGGCGGGGCGCACGAGGAGTTGGCCGGCTTTCCCCACCATTCGCTCGACACCCATCTGCCCAAATTGGTACGGGCAGGCGAGCGCGTCGCGATTTGCGATCAGCTCGAAAATCCCGCCGAGGCCAAGGGCATCGTCAAGCGCGGCGTCACCGAACTGGTAACGCCCGGCGTGTCGTTCAACGACAACGTGCTGGACGTCCGCCGCAACAACTACCTGGCGGCGGTGCATTTCGGCAAGAACGGGCAACTCGGCCTGTCGCTGCTGGACATTTCGACGGGCGAGTTCATGGCCGCGCAGGGCAACGCCGCTTACGTGGATAAAATGCTGCAAAGCTTCGCGCCCGCCGAGGTGCTCTTTTGCAAGAAAAACAAGAAAGAATTTGTGGAGCTTTTCGGCGACAAATTCCACACTTTTACGCTGGAAGACTGGTGCTTTGGGGATGATTTTGCCTTTGAAAAACTCACCACGCATTTCCGCACGACCACGCTGAAAGGCTACGGCGTGGAGTTGCTGCCGCTGGGCGTCGTCTCGGCGGGCGTCATCATCCATTACCTGCTCGAAACCGAACACAAGGAAATCGGCCACGTGAGCCGCATCACGCGGCTGGAAGAGGACAAGTACGTTTGGCTCGACCGCTTCACGATTCGGAATCTCGAACTCGTTTTCCCGCAGCAGGAAGGCGGTGTGCCGCTGATTCAGATTCTGGACCATACCGTGACCCCAATGGGCGCGCGCTTGCTGCGCAAGTGGGTAGTTTTACCGCTCAAGGAAAAAACGCCCATCGAAGAGCGCCTCGACACGGTAGAACTACTGTTAAAACAGGACGATCTGCACGAAGAACTCTTGAACCACCTCAAACAAATTGGCGACTTGGAACGACTTATTTCCAAAGTAGCCGTGCGGCGCATCAGTCCGCGTGAGTTGGGACAGTTGAAGAAGTCTCTGCTTCAAATCGCGCCGATAAAGGAGATGCTGGGCAGCCGCACGACTGCTCAGCCCAGCGCGGTGGCGGAGGGCGAGGCGCTACCGAAGAAATCATCGGGCGTGCTGCGCAAGTACGCCGATCAGTTGAATCCCTGCGATTTTTTATTAGAAAAAATTGAGACCGAACTCCGCGACGATGCGCCCGTCCTGAGTACCCAGGGCAACATGATCAAGAGCGGCGTCGATCCTGAGCTCGACGAACTGCACGCCATTGCTTTCTCGGGCAAAGATTACCTGCTCAAAGTCCAGAAACGGGAGAGCGAGCGGACAGGCATTACTTCGCTGAAAGTGACATTCAACAAAGTGTTTGGCTATTACCTGGAGGTGAGCAACGCCCACAAAAGCAAGGTTCCGCCCGAATGGATCAGGAAACAAACGCTGGTTAACGCCGAGCGCTACATTACGCCCGAATTGAAGGAGTACGAGGAGAAGATCCTGAACGCCGAGGATCGGATTTTCGCCATCGAGTCGCGCATTTTCAGCGACCTGGTTACCGCGACCGTCGAGTACGTGGCGGCTATCCAACAGAATGCCCGCATCGTGTCGGTGCTGGACGCGCTGGCTTCGTTTGCTACCGTGGCGCGGAGGAATAACTACGTAAAACCCGTCATCAACGAAGGCAAAGAACTCGACATTAAGGACGGTCGACACGCAGTCATCGAGCAGCAACTGCCGCTGGGTGAGAGTTACGTACCCAACGACCTTTTCCTGGACGACGAAACCCAGCAGATTATCATCATTACCGGCCCGAACATGGCGGGCAAGTCGGCCTTGCTGCGGCAAACGGCCCTTATCGTGCTGATGGCGCAGATGGGTAGCTTCGTCCCCGCCAGCGCGGCAAGTATTGGCCTGGTCGATAAAGTTTTCACCAGGGTAGGTGCCAGCGACAACCTGAGCCGGGGCGAAAGTACGTTCATGGTCGAGATGACCGAAACGGCCAGCATCCTCAACAACCTCAGCGACCGTAGCCTGGTGCTGATGGACGAGATCGGACGCGGTACGAGCACCTACGACGGCGTGTCCATTGCCTGGGCCATCGCGGAGTACCTGCACACGCATCCTGACTTCAAGGCCAAAACCTTGTTCGCCACGCACTACCATGAGCTGAATCAGCTTTCGGAGGATTTTCCCCGGATCAAAAACTTCAATGTGGCGGTGAAGGAAGTGGACAACAAAGTGATCTTCCTGCGGAAGCTGAAGCCCGGCGGCAGCGCCCACAGCTTCGGGATTCATGTGGCTCAAATCGCCGGGATGCCGCAACTGATCGTCCTGCGCGCCAGCGAAATCATGCAGCACCTGGAGAAAGATCACCTCAGCGAAAACCGCGACCAGAAGGTGAAGGAAATGCCCAAGAACAATTTCCAGCTCAGCATCTTCGAACCCGACGACCCGCGTACCGAGGAGTTAAAAGAAAAGCTCGCGCTGCTGGATGTGAATACGCTCTCGCCCATCGAGGCGCTTTTGAAGCTGAACGAGTTGAAAAGGCTGGTCGAATGATGTGGTACGGGCGGGCCGCCCGTTTTTTCGATTATACTTTTTCTTGCAATAATAATTCACCATCAACGGGCGAGCCGCCCGTACCACATGAAAGAATACAAACCAGAGTACCGCCGTTATCTACCACACTTCCAGCCAGCAGGCGTTGCGTTTTTTATTACAGGAAGGCTATACGGGAGCCTTCCACAAGAAGCTTTGGAGAGGTTGAGGGAAGAAAAGGAAGCGGCCTTCAAACGAATCAAGCGTGAGTGCAAAGACGAAGCGGTTCGTGAAGAAGAAATTCGTAAAATGCACAAACGGCATTTTGCCAAGTGGGATGAGTACCTGGATACCAACTCAAACGAACCTCAATGGCTGTCGAATCCCGAAGTGGCAGCTATCGTTACCGAGTCTTTGCATCATTGGCACGGCAAATCGTACAACTTGGTGGCTTTTTGTATCATGCCCAATCACTTCCATCTGGTTATCGATACTTCTGATGAGATAAAGTTTACCAAACCCTTGTACGCGATAATGCATACTTTGAAAAGCTACACAGCCAAAGAAGCCAATAAAGTGTTGAAGAGAACAGGCACCTTCTGGCAAGAGGAAAGCTACGACCACATAATCCGCGATGCCCGTGAATTAAAAAACACCATTGCCTACACTTTGGAAAATCCAGTAAAGGCAGGGCTAGCGGAGGACTGGGAGCCGTTTCCTTATTCTTTTGTAAATCAAAACTATCTCTGAACACCACCTTGGATTTGATAAAAACGGGCGGGCCCGCACCGGCCCGTACCACAACAGAATGAAAAGACTCCTCCTCTCGTCCCCCCACATGAGCGGCCGCGAACTGCCCTACGTGCAGCAAGCTTTCGATACGAACTGGATTGCGCCACTGGGCCCCAACGTGGACGGCTTCGAGCGGGAGCTTTGCGCGTATGTCGGCACAGGACATGCCGCCGCGTTATCATCCGGTACGGCGGCGATTCACCTGGCGCTCGTGCTGTTGGGCGTGTCGGCGGGTGATGTGGTGTTGTGTCAATCGTTCACCTTCGCGGCCTCGGCCAATCCGGTGAAGTACCAGGGCGCAACCCCCGCTTTTATTGATAGCGAGCCGGAAACCTGGAATCTATGTCCCGAGGCTTTGGGAAAAGCGTTAAAACATTACACCCGCCTCGTCCAAAAACCGAAGGCCGTTATTGGGGTGCATCTCTACGGAATGCCCGCCAAAATGCGGGAGATTCTGGCTTTGTGCGAAGCTTACGATGTTCCTTTTGTAGAAGATGCCGCCGAGGCATTGGGGGCGACGTATTTCGGACAAAAGGCGGGGGCGTTCGGGGCGATGTCGGTTTTGTCTTTCAACGGCAATAAGATCATTACCAGCTCAGGTGGGGGAGCCTTGTTATCAGCCAATCAAGAGCGTATAGAGAAGGCGAAGTTCCTGGCGACTCAGGCGCGTGACCCGGCACCGCATTATCAGCATTCCGAGATTGGCTACAACTACCGGATGAGTAACGTGTGTGCGGGCATCGGTCGGGGACAACTGGAAGTGATCGACGAACGGGTAGCGCAACGGAGGTCCAATTTTACTTTTTATAAAGAAGAGCTTGCCGCCTTGCCGGGCGTAGCCTTCCAACCCGAGCCGGAGGGGCACTGTTCCAACCGTTGGCTCACCTGCCTCACCATCGACCCGCGGCAGTCGGGCGGTATCACGCGGGAGACGGTACGTCAGGCCCTCGCCAATGCAGACATCGAATCCCGGCCGCTTTGGAAACCCATGCACCTGCAGCCCGTTTTCGCCGATGCGCCCTACTTCGGTGAAAAAGTGGCCGAAAGCCTCTTCGACATTGGGCTATGTTTGCCTTCGGGCTCTAATCTCGAAGCCGCCGATCTGCAACGCGTCACTACGGAAGTCAAGAAACTTTTTCAGTAAAAAAGAAACCCCGACTCTGGTAAGAACCGGGCTCTGTAACGAGGCTGTTTTTTGCCAAAATCGGAATGTAGGATCATTCCCCAGGGTGATACGTCCGCTCGGCCTTTTTCTCCACATCTTCCCGATAAAACAGCACGTCTTTGAACTTTCCCTGCGTGTACATTTCGCCTTGGTCGAAAAAGTGCCTGGAGTCGATGTCGCCGCTCTGGCCGCCCGCCAACAGGGACTTGGCCTTTACTTTGTCGCCAAACTCCACGGCGCAGATAAAGCTGTTGCCGTTGACGCCGTAGCGTTTTTTTGTGCCGGGAAAGTAGCGCGAGGTATAGGAGGGCAGCATTCCCCAGGCCGACGACACAAAACCCACGGCCAAGCTCGGCAGGTCGTCGCGGTAGGGCTGCTCGATAGCGGCGGAGGCGCGCTGAAAGCGGTTGATGTCGCCCCACGGCTGCTGCCACTTGCCCCACTTCGTTTCCAGCTCGGTAACCACTTCGCCAAAAGATTTGAGTAGTTCGTCGGCCGATGCCGTGGCGGCAAAGTACCGGGCTTTTTCCACCTGGTCGGCGTCGGGTTTACCGGGGACGTCGGTGCGGTACATCGAAGCGGCGATCTGCTCACCCCACTTCACGGCCAGGGTGGTGGCGATGGACTTTTCACCACTGTGGTAGTCCCAGTTTTTCAAAACCATCATCGGCCCGATCCAGTGGGCGTAACGCTCGTCGGCGTAAGGTACTTTGGCCTCAAATGCCCTGACTAAGGCCGGAACTAAGATCTCGAAAGAAGACAAGCGGGTGTCGTAACCCGCCTTGATCACCTCGTCGAGGTCGTACTTGCGGGGTACCTCCAGCACCCGGACGGCGTTGAGTCCCCGGAAATTCTCGCCATCGGGAGCCATGTAGCTGGGGTAGTTGGTTTGCTTCGGACTGTCTTTCCCGGCGGCGGTAAAGGGCGTGGAGTTGCAGTTCTGAATCCAGCCATTGGGCGGGTTGTAGAGGTGTACCGCCTCGGCCACGGGGTGCATGCCCTGCCACTCGGTGGCGGCGATGCTGCCATCCACGGGCTGCGACCAGTCGTAGGTCGTGTCGCGGCGGGGTACGAAGTTGCCGTGCCAGTAGGCGATGTTGCCCTCGGCGTCGGCATACACGGTGTTGTTGGAAGTATTTTCCAGAATATCCATCGCCTGCTGATACTCGGTGAAGCTCCGCGCCTTGGTGCGCTGCCAGCTCTGGATGAGCATATTCATCGTGCGGTTGTTCGAGCGCAGACTCTCCCACTGCCCGTCGCGCTTGGCCATCACCGGGCCGTGGTGGGTGTAGTAGGCTTTGACCTTCTTTTCCTGCAACTGGCCGTTTTTGGTGTAGGTCAGGCTGATGTCCCGCTCGCGCACGGGCCGCTCCTTTCCCTCGTACGTATAAACCCAACCGCTGCCTTTCTTAGACACTTTTTCGAGGTAGGAATCCGCCACGTCGGTACGGGAGGAGGTGTGCATCCAACCCAGCTTCTCGTTAAAGCCCTGGTACACAAAAAACTGCCCCCAGGTTACGGCTCCGTAGGCGTTCAGTCCTTCTTCGCTCACCACGTGCACTTCGGGCCGGAAGTAGAACGTCACGTGCGGATTGATGTACAAAATGCTCTTGCCCGACTTGGTGATTTTGGGCGAGAAGGCAAAGCCGTTGGAGCCCGTTAAAACTTCCTCGTGCGCCAGGTTTCTCTCCCTGTTCTTCTCCAAATTAAAACCTACCGAAGGTGCCCCATCGCCGTAAAAAGCTTCCAAATCGCGGCTGCGGATGTCGGCCGTGCTAATGGCCCCGATGCTGCCGTCGGTCCACAGCAGCGGGTACCACGGCTCGAAGCGGGTGAGCAAGGCGGGTTTTACGTCGGGATGCGTTTGGAGATAGTAGTTGATGCCGTCGGCGTAGGCGTTCAGCAGTTTTTTGAGCCAGGCGGGAGCTTTCTTATAATCAGCTTTGGCGTCTTCCGGGGTGATGAGGAGTTTGATGAGCAGGTCGTCGTAAATATCCTGCTCGCCGTTGACCTCGCCCAACCGTCCCAGCTTCTCGATATAATTCATCTCGACGCGCGGAAAATCATCCTCACACTGGGCGTACAGCAAGCCAAACACTGCATCGGCGTCGCTCTTGCCGTAGATATGCGGCACGCCAAAGTTATCGCGGATGATCGTGACGTTTTGCGCTTGTCTTTGCCAGGAGGTGGTTTCTTTCGGGGAGAAAGGTTGGGCCGATAAGGGGGAAAGAAAGGGGGCCGGGCTGGCGATCCAGAAGAAAAGGAAAGTCGATCCGAAGATTCGGAGGAGTGTTTTGTTCATTTCGTAAAATTTTATTTGGCAAAATGTGAACTGCGGCGAACAAAGCTACGCACTTTGCCCCACGAATGAAAAATACCTGGGTCGACGCCTTCGCTTCTGGGTGGCTCGTCATTCACAGATTCAGAATTGGCTCAGTCGATCAGCGAAATAGAAATGGATTTTCCCTGCGCCGGGAGTTCGATGGCGCAGTCCTGGAATTCCGGGGCCGCGAAGAGCGGACGGAAGTTGTTGCTCAGGCCGAAAGGCTCCTTGGGGTAGCCGAAGAAATACTTGTCGATCTTGTCGTTATCGTTCAGGTCGTGGTATAATGCCACGGCGTAGGTGCCAGGGGCCAGCTCGAACTCAACCCGCTGCTCGCCTGGCTTATCAATCCTGACCTGTTTGCCAACAAAAGGCGTAGCGGTCTTGAATTTCTCACTTGGCTTATAGATTCCTACCCGCAGCGTTCCGCCCGATTTCTGGATGTTCTGGATTTGAATTTTCAGCGTAGCGACCGGAGCGGTGCTCGTTCCAAACCAGAGGAAAAATGTTAAGAAGAGGACAGGCATGCAATTGGTCTTTTGTCCGGCAATTTAAAACGGCGGTTCGTCGAGCCGCCGGAACGTCGAACCGTACCTTCATTTTGATGAATACCCATTTTATCGGGACAAAGAAAAGCTTTTTTTACGTATCCGTGCAACGGCCCGGACGCAGAAAAGGCTGGCGCTAGTCAATAAGCTTTATAGAAACGGTGGCTGTGGCTCCCGTTACTTCAAAGGCGCAGTCGTCGAAATCGGGGGCCGCCACCACAGGACGGAAGTTGTTGCTGAAACCGAAAGGCTCCTTGGGATAGCCAATCAGGTTGCGATCCAGCTTGCCGTTGTCATTCAGGTCTTGATAAACGGCGATGGCGTAGGTACCGGCTGGCACCTCGAAGACGACCCGGCGGCTGCCGGGCTGATCGATAGCAATGTTTTTGTAAAAAGCGGGCGTCGTCTTGCCAAAATTTCCCCCCGGCTTGTAAAGCGCCACCCGCAGCGTCCCGCCGGATTTGGCAAGGTTGGTTATTTCTACCGAGAGCTGGGTGGGAGCGGTATCCATCTGGATTAGGAATAGCGATAAAGCAAGGATGACAGACAGCATAAACACGCGTTTATGCAAAAACGCCAACCCGAAACGATTGTTCAGGTTGGCGCGTAGTTTTCATCGAAGGATGATCTAAGCCAATGGTTAGTCGAGAAGCCCCAGTACAATGAAGACCACACCAATAGCGGTGACGATACCACCCACCAACCAGCCGACCGCCGGAATAAGGCCAAGAATAATACCGACCAGCATCAGGATAAGCCCGGCAGTGACTTTGGCATCGACTGCCTTGGCGGCTTCGGGAGCCAGAGCTTTGGTCAACTGCTTGTCGACCATCTTGCTGACCGCCGGGGAGCTGGCCACACCGGCCATATCGATGTGCTTCGAGTCCATTTTGGCCAGCACCGTGCGGGCTTTCTCAATCCGGGAAGCGATCAAGGGGTTGGCCATCAACTTTTGACCCTGTGCGCTGGCCAGGGCGGTTTCCAGTTGCGCATCGAGCTGCTTAGGCGTGTTGTTAGCGAGCATTTCCATCGCTTTCGAATCTTTCGAAATCTCCACAATTGTAACGGGCTGAACGGTTGCGGCATCGACTGCCGACGGTTCGACTGCGGCCACTTCCGTTACCAGCGCTTCGGCTTTGGGTGCTGCGTAGGCGTTCGTGGGCATCTGGTTGAACGTAGGATACTCACGGGCGCAGCTGCCGAGCATGACGATGATTCCAAGCAGGTAAACAATATTGATCTTTTTCATAGGAACTAGGTTTTTGCTTTGTCAAAAAAAGGAATGAGACATACTACATTTCCAGTAAGCCGAGAACGACAAACACGACTCCGACCAATCCGACCAGGCCACCTAAATACCACACGATAGGGATGACACTCAGAATAATACCGGCACCAATAAGAATCAAACCAATCTTTATCTTCTGGTTGAGTTCCTTAGCAGCTTTGGTAGAAGCAGGTGCGATGACCGTTTTTTCCATCTGCTTTTTAAGCGTTTTGTTGATCAGCTTGCTGGCTTTGGAAGTCTGAACGTCAGAAAGTGGAGAGTTGTTGAACTCGTTTTTGACAATCATCTTACGCGCCTTGTTGATTTGCGCCGCAACGAGCGGTCGGGCCATTAAGGCTTGACCTTGTGTGGTGGCCAGGGCCGTTTCGAGCTGCTCGTCGATCTGGCGCGGCGAGTTATTGGTCAGCATTTCCATCACTTTCTCGTCTTTCGATATTTCCCCCATTGTGGTGGGCTGCGCTGGTTCCACCTCTGCCTCGGCTACCGCAATGGGAGTCGTAGTACTTTTCTGGACTTTGTCCTTGTGCTCGACGTGGACGTTAGCGGGCATTTGGTTGAACGTCGGGTACTCGCGGGCGCAGCTACCCAGCAGAACGACGGCACTAAGCAGATAAACGGTACTGATCTTTTTCATAGGAATACGAAGTTTGATTTGTAAAAAAATAAAGGGGTGAAAAATTGAATTCAAGGTGTTTAAAAATCATGCCAGCCGAAAGGGGGCAAGGCCGTAATCTTGCAATTCCTTTCCTCCCTATTCTTCTCCAAACAGCTGCGCTTCGAAATCCTCCATGCTGCCTTCGGGAGCGACGAAAAGTTCGCGAGGCTTGCCGCTGTGGGCGGGCTTGACGGTCATAAAGTTGCGGTACTGCTCGTCGGTGATGATGTCGAGTTGCAGGGCACGCTTGAGTACCATCGGGAAAGGTACTTTAAAGAAATCGGCGATGTCGGCGGCCAGGAAGGGCGGAATGCGCGTGACGCCGTCGTGAAAAAAACTGCCCACTTCCTTGGGCGGAAGCTGCGTTTCAAAAACCACCTGCTCGGCCCGTTGCGCCAGGGAGTTCGGATTAGGATAGGTACGGCTCAGTCCCAGGGAGGCCGTCAGCAGGTAGGTGTGGTAGCAACGCTCATTGGCGTCGGCTCCGGCATTGACGAACACCCAGCCCTTTTGTCGAAAGACGGCGGAGAAGCCCGTAAAGGCATCGCCCATGCTGTGCAACTGGGCCACTTTCACCGTTTCAGGGTAGGGGAGTTTCAGGCCGATTGCGTGAATGATATCCTGCGCGGATGACACGTCGGCGACCTCCCCGGCAGGTTCGATGAGCCAATCGCCGACTACCAGGTCTTCAAACAACCTCTCGGCGGCTTCCTGGCTTTCGACTTGCCCGAGGGTCAGCACGATGCGGTCGCAGTGGGCCGAGTAATCGAGCGGGAGTTGATTTTTTGGGATTCTCTTAGCCATAACGTCGGTATTTCGTAATTCTCTGAACCTCAAAGATACAGTCTTTGGGGTCTTGGACAAATTTATCGGTAAAGCCGTCCTTGTTTCACTCAGTCAGTCTGAGTGTGCCGGGCTGGCGTACCATTGGGCTGGCGTACTGGTCGGAGGGCAAAATGGCGCAATATTATAATTACTTCTAAAAAAACATTGAAATCCGGGTTTTTTTTGTATAATTTTGCAAAACTTTTTTCACCAACGCCTGACAATTGTATGGACAAACTACGGATTTTGTATGTATCGAGTGAGATTAACCCTTTTCTAGAAACCTCCGACGTGGCGGCCTACGTGCGGCAACTACCCGGTTATATGCAGGATCAGGGGGCCGAAATCCGCATCCTCGTCCCGCGCTTCGGGCTGATTAACGAACGCAAGAACCGACTGCATGAGGTCGTGCGCCTGTCGGGCATCAATATCAGTGTGGGCGACGAAGAGAAGGCCCTCGTTATCAAGGTGGCCTCGATCCCCAATGCCAAGCTGCAGGTTTATTTCATCGATAACGAAGACTATTTTCACCGCAAGTCCGTTTTCTTCGACAAGAAAAAAAAGTTTTACGACGACAACGACGAGCGGGCGATCTTCTTCTGCAAGGGCGTGTTGGAAACCGTCAAGAAGCTGGGCTGGGCGCCCGACATCGTGCACTGCAACGACTGGATGACGGCCCTGATTCCCATGTACTTGAAGACGACCTTCCGCAACGATCCGATGTTTAAGGATACTAAAAGCGTTTTTACCGTGTATAACAACGCCTTTAGTGATAAATTTGACGCCGATTTGGTGGAAAAAGCAAAGGCGATGGACGTAAGCGATGAGGCGCTGGCCCACCTGCGTTCTGCCGATTTCGATGGCTTCATCAAGCTCGGGGTTGCGTACGCCGACGCCATCGTGAAGGTGGACGAAGAGTTCGGCGAAGGATTAAATAAACTATTGAATGAATCACCCAACCGTGTCGATATCGTCGAAGAAGACGACAACCTTCTTTCGGAACAATATTACAACCTCTACAACGACCTCGCGGGTCAGGAATAGCTTAGCCGGGGTGGCCCTGGTGGCCACCCTGCTGCTTGGCGGCTGCGACCCCATCGGCAACATCGGCGTCACGCCGCTCACCCCCGTCGAAACCCTCTTTACCGACACCCTCACCGTCCGTACCTCCACCGTGCTGGCCGACTCGGTGCGCACGGGCAGTCCCGATTACTTTCTGGCGGGACGCTACGTGGATCCTATTTTTGGTACTGTTACGGCGTCTAGTTTCATCAGGATGTCGCTCGCGGTACAGCTTGACCTCGGTACGACGGCGGTATTCGACTCGTTGACGCTAGATATGTTGTATGCCTATAACTACGGCGATACACTACCCGCGCAGACTTTTACGGTACATCGCATTCGGGAAGAGATCGACCCCACGAAAAATTATTACAACGACAGTCAGGTCGCCTATGATCCGACGCCCCTGACTACTAAGACCGTTCAGATCAAACCTCGCAGCACCAACGGTACTTTTCGCTTCCGGCTCCCCGACGACCTGGGAAAGGAAATTTTCGCCTTTTCGGGCCAAACCGCCGGACAGACCAACGCTGAATTTGCCAAAGTATTTGGCGGCTTGGCCCTTATTCCCGACGCTAAAAACACAGTAGTACTGGGCTTCCCTGCCACCGAGAACAACCCGAATCTTAATCCTAACACCCTGGCAATGAACCTGTGGTACCACACCACTGCCGATAGTACGAGAAAGGTATTCACAACTACCGCTGCCGCCTTTAACCAGCAAAGACAGCCGATCTTCCGGGCGGGCTTCAACCGCGTCACGGCAGACCGTAGCGGCACGCCGCTGGCGGGACTGAAAGCCCTGGAACCCCGCCCCGCCGGAGACGGTCCCACCTACGTGCAGGATGCGCTGGGGATTCGTACCAAAATCGAGATCCCCTACCTCAAATCGCTGGGAAACGGCAAGTCCATCGCCATCAACCGCGCCGAGCTTAACATCAAGCCCGATTTGTCAGCCATTACGATGGGGCTGGGTATTCCCAACTACCTGGTGCTCATGGAGACCGACGCCACCAACCGAACCTTCTACGATTCGTTTGGCAATGTTCAATTGGTTTTCAACGATCCCAGAACGGGGGCTTCCAACTCGCCTGCGGTGCTTTACGACAGTCGCTTCAACCAATACACCTGGCACCTCACCACGCACCTCAATAGCGTTCTTTCGGGCGTGAAGAAAAACAACAGCTTCCTGCTCAGCCCCGCCTACACCGACCAGCTCGGCCAGGGCAACACCCGCTACCAGTCGCAACTCAACAACCGCGTCACGCGTCTCGTCCTGGGCAGTACTCCCAAGGACTTGAAGTTGATTGTATTCTACACGGAGGCGAAGGAGTGAATTTAATTTGGAATTAGTGAATGTGGGAATGAGTGAATATTGCTTTCGCCAAACTAAGCCTATTCACTCATTCCCACATTCAAAATTGAAGATATGTGCGGAATTGTCGCTTACATTGGTCAACGTGAAGCATACCCTTTAGTTATCAAGGGCTTGAAGCGCCTGGAATATCGGGGATACGATAGTTCGGGCGTAGCTTTGCGGAACGGGGCTGGTTTGAAGGTTTTCAAGAAGAAAGGCAAAGTGGCGGATCTGGAAACGGAGCTCTTGGGCCAAGATACCCACGCTACCTCGGGCATGGGCCACACCCGATGGGCTACGCACGGCGAGCCCAACGATATCAACGCCCACCCGCACTACTCCAACGACCGCAAGCTGGCGATTATCCACAACGGCATCATCGAGAACTACGCCACGCTCAGGCAGAAACTCCAACAAAAAGGCCACGAGTTCATCAGCGATACCGATTCGGAAGTACTGATTCACTTTATCGAGGATGTACGGCAGGAGACGAACCAATCGCTGGAAGAGGCCGTGCGACTTGCGTTGCAGGAAGTCGTGGGTGCTTACGCAATCGTCATCATGTCCGCCGAGCATCCTGGCCAGCTCATCGCCGCCCGCAAAGGCAGTCCGCTGGTGATCGGCATTGGGCAAGACGAGTTCTTCTTCGCTTCCGACGCCACACCCATTATCGAATATACTAAAGACGTCGTGTATCTCGACGACTACGCCATTGCGGTCGTGAAAGACGGGGAATTGACTATTGCTAACCTCGACAACGTCCAGCAGACGCCCTACATCCAGAAACTGGAACTGGAACTCGAAGCCATCGAAAAAGGCGGTTACGAGCATTTCATGCTCAAAGAAATCTTCGAGCAGCCGCGCTCCATCGCCGACAGCATGCGCGGCCGTGTGCAGGCCGATGACGGCCACCTGCAACTTGGCGGGCTGCGCAGCTATCTCGACCGCCTCGCCGCTTCCAGGCGCATCGTGATCGTGGGTTGTGGCACTTCCTGGCACGCGGGGCTGGTGGCCGAGTATCTGTTTGAAGAACTGGCCCGCATCAATGTGGAAGTCGAGTACGCTTCCGAATTCCGCTATCGCAACCCTATTATTAAGGAAAACGACATCGTGATTGCCATCTCGCAGTCGGGTGAAACGGCTGACACGCTGGCGGCCATCGAACTCGCCAAGTCCAAGGGTGCGCTCATTTTTGGCGTCTGTAACGTAGTGGGTTCGTCCATCGCCCGCGCCACTGACGCGGGTGCCTACACGCACGCCGGGCCGGAGATCGGTGTGGCGAGTACCAAAGCATTCACCGCGCAGGTGACCGTTCTGACGCTGATGGCCATTGCCGCCGCCAAGCGCAAAGGCACGATTTCGGAAGAGGATTACCGCCAACTGCTGGTCGAATTGGAAAATATTCCCGCCAAAGTGGAGCAGGTGTTGCAAAAGGCGGAGAAGATCAAGGAAATTGCCTACATCTTTACCTACGCCCGCAACTTTATCTACCTGGGCCGGGGCCTCAACTTCCCCGTCGCGCTGGAAGGGGCTTTGAAGCTCAAGGAAATTTCCTATATCCACGCTGAGGGCTATCCCGCCGCCGAAATGAAGCACGGCCCTATCGCCCTCATCGACGAGGATATGCCCGTGGTATTCCTGGCGACCAAAGACAGCTCCTACGACAAGATTGTCTCGAATATTCAGGAAGTGAAGGCCCGCAAGGGCCGCGTCATCGCCATCATTACTGAGGGCGATACGCTCATTCCCAGCATGGTGGATTTTGTAATCGAAGTCCCGAAAACGCACGAAATACTGGTGCCGCTGGTATCGGCGATTCCGCTGCAACTCCTCTCATACTATGTGGCGGTGATGCGGGGCCGGAATGTGGATCAGCCGAGGAATCTGGCAAAGTCAGTTACGGTGGAGTGAGTTTTTGGGATTAATGGTTAATGGTCAAAAGTTAAGGGTTTATGAAAAAAGTTATTTTTTTGAAAAGACAAACTACTTATTACCTAGCCCCGAAGGGGTGCAATCTGTCAGCGCAGGGTGAAGCCCTGCGAAAAAGGGTCAGGCATCCAAAACGCAAAGCCCTGTAAGGGCGAAATAACCACAGCAAGTTATGCTACGCCGAATTCTTCCAGAGCTTGTTCTTATTTGCTTGATGTTTAGTTGTGGATCGGGCCAGGGCAACGACACCTACGCCCCGAAACCGAAGGGGTACAACCGCATCGCGCTGCCGCCGCACCAGTACCAGGCTCTGACCGACAAGTACCCCTATTCTTTCGAGTACTCGCAGGCGGCAGTGATTCTGCCGGACACCTCGGTACTGGCCGAGAAGGACTGGATTTATATCTACTACCCCAAGCTCGATGCCAATATTCAGCTCACCTACAAGCCCGTGCGCCGCGATCCCGCCCGCCTGCGTGACTTCATCGACGACGCCTACAAGCTGGCTGGCAAGCACCAAATCCGCGCCACCGCTCTACAGCAACAAACCATCACGACCCAAACGGGAAAAGCGGTGACCCTCATCCGCCTCGAGGGCGACGTTCCCACGCCCTTCCAGTTCTACACCACCGACAGCACCACCCACTACCTGCGCGGCGCAATCTACTTCCCCACCGCCACCAAAAACGACTCCCTGGCCCCGGTGATCGAGTACCTGGAACGCGATGCGCTGCGGCTGCTGAATACGTTGCGGTGGAAATGAGGCTGGCTTTGGGAGTATCTCCATTGGCTGTCTGTATTCTTCGGTCTGGGTCCTCTTTCTATTCCGTGGTCTGAGTCTCCTCAGACCTTGCGACGCGGAAGGTCTGAGGAGACTCAGACCACGGTGAGGGGGGCGAGAACCTGCCTGTGGGCCTGATCCTCTGCACCGGGAAGAACGAGGAACACATCGAACTGCTGCGGCTGGAGCAAAGCAATATACGAGTGGCCGACTACCTCACCGCTCTGCCGCCGCAGAGTCTGCTTCGCGAAAAGCTGCAGCAGGCCGTTGAGATTGCGCGGCTGAGGTCGCAGCCGGAAGCGTAGGTGAGTGTACAAAAAATGAGTGTACAAAAAATTTGTGCGGGTGCGTCCATAAGACAAAGCCCAAGATGAAGCGGGCAAGGGCGTAAGCCAATCTCCTATTCTTTCCTCGGGTCTTTGGGCGTTTGCCTTTCGGCACCAGCGGCCCTTGCGCGGGGAGAATCCTTGTCTGCGAAGTAATTAGGGCTTACTTCCTCATAACCCCACTGTTTTAGCAGCCGCCGCACAAGGCGACTTTTCTCGGGGTTATCAATGTCGAGGGTATAAGTTGCCATGCTTAAAACGGATTGTAAAGTTGAATACCAGGCAAATAACGAAAGTCTTTTTTGTTGAGTGTGTAGAGAGGCAGAGCATATTCAACGGAACAGGCACCAATGAAGGCATCGGGGATTTCAAGGTTATGCGAAAGAGCATACTCCCTTATCCAGCCCTCGGCGCGGTTGGAGCAGCCATCCGACACTGGCAGCACACCGAAAGGAGGCAATCGCCGCTCGATCGCTTGCTGGTCGATGCGGTTGCGGCTCCCCCGGATTAGCTCCATCACGGTGACCGACGAGAGTAACACGTTGGAAAGTCCGATTTTGGATACAATCCGCTCCTGAATGACCGGGTTCCCTTTCAATAACTCGATCATCACGTCGCTGTCGCATTGCACTAACGGCGATGGCCCCATGCTATTTCGCGTAGTTTGGCTTTGTCAAGGCTGGGTCGGTCGGCCCAGGGCGCGGGCAGCGTGGAGTCGTAGGCGGAGGGGTCGCCCCAGCGGATAGGTGGTAATGGGCTGGGGCTAACGCCCAGCGAACGGATCAGGTCGAGTAGCGCCGCTGCTTCGGGGCTGCTGTCGGCTTCAAGAATTATCGTTTCCATCGAATGTCGAGTAGGATATTGCTCAAAACTACAACATTTCCTCCGCTTGCGAAAATTCCGGTTGTCTTGATTCGTTGCCCAAGAGGTCTGGAGATCAGACAAGGGTGAAGGAAATGCAACGCTTCCTGACCGAACTCGGCGGCGACTTTGCCTTCATGGGGCGGCAAAAGCGCATTACCATCGACAACCGCGACTATTACATCGACCTGCTCTTCTATCACCGACGACTGAAATGCCTGGTGGCCATCGACCTAAAAATCGGCGAGTTCGAGGCCGCTTACAAGGGACAGATGGAACTGTACCTACGGTATCTGGAAAAGCACGAACTGGTGGAGGGCGAGAACCTGCCCGTAGGCTTGATCCTCTGCACCGGAAAGAACGAGGAACACATCGAGCTGTTGCGGCTCGAACAAAGCAACATCCGGGTAGCAGACTACCTCACCGTGCTGCCACCGCAAAACCTGCTCCGCGAAAAGCTGCACCAGGCCGTCGAGATCGCCCGGCAGAAGGCGCAATCACAGGAAGAGTAGGTGAGGGTCCGAAATAGCTGGGAGAAGATGGCGCGAAGATAGTGGAAAAGTGATTGAGCGTGAAGGGTAGTTTTGCTGGGGGTGCTTTTTGCGGCTACCTGGTAATCATTGATTCTTCGTAATTTTGAAAAAACAAAATTCCCCACTTCGCTATGGCCGCTATTACCGAACTTTCGCAACTAGACCTCAACGGCACGTACTCCTATGCCGACTACCTGAAATGGCAGTTCAAGGATCGCATCGAGCTATTGCGCGGCAAGGTTCTCCCGATGTCTCCGGCCCCGAGTATCAGACACCAAAGTGTTTCGACCATGCTGCAAGGCTATCTGTTCAATTATTTTCTTGATAACAATTGCCAGTTGTTTGCTGCCCCCTTTGATGTGCGGCTCTACAACCGCAAGAAATCCCGCAAAGCCAATAAAGATATTTTCACCGTTGTGCAGCCCGACCTCTGCGTGGTGTGCGACCCGGTAAAGCTTGAAGACAACCAAAGCTGCAACGGCGCACCCGATTTGGCGGTCGAAATTCTGTCGCCCGGCAACACCCGGCGCGAAATGAACGACAAGTTTGCGCTGTACGAGGAAGCAGGCGTGCGGGAGTACTGGCTCGTGGAACCCAACGACGAAGTGGTACTTATCTACGTCCTGGACGAAAACGAACGCTACATAGGTTTGAAACCCGCTACGGACATCGCGCGGTCGGCTATTTTCCCTGGATTGAGTATTGATTTGGACAGGGTGTTTCGGTAGAGGGGAGTAGTCAGTAGATCGGCGTACTCCGAGGCATTTATCCCGTACTGCATCTGCCCCTGCAATTCCAGGCTTCTGACTTTGGTCTGAGTCTCCTCAGACCTTTTGACAGCGACAAGCCCCCTACTCTTGCCCCATCTGCACCCCCGCGTTCATCCCGTACTGCATCTGTCCCTGCAATTCCAGGCTCCTGACTTTGGCTGTGTAGCTCACGGGCAGCGTGATGATGTGCGTGGGGCTGATGCGGACGTCGTTCAGAACCGTGGGCAAAGTACCGCAGTTCCAGACCGTAGGGTCGTTCTAGGTGCAGTTTCCTGAGGCTGAGTCTTCTCATATCCATCGACGCGGAAGGTCTGAGGAGACTCAGACCAGGGTGAAGCAGTCGGTTGAACATCACCGACAATCCTGGTCTTGAAACTTTTAGGCTACTTCTCTAAATTGTATATTTCCGTTACCTCGGCATCGGATAAGGCACGGTTGTAAACTCTTACGTCGTCCATTTTCCCATTTAAGGGATACCAACTGATGGAAAACCTGCCTAAATAGAGGTTTTTTGTGTTAGCTGCCGATAAATTCAGAGCATTAGTATTAGGTTCGGTTTTGATTAATACACCGTTCCTGAAAATTTTAACCTGGCTATTCTCCACAACGTAAGTCATACAAATCCAAATATTCAGGCCAGAATTAGCCCCTTTGAACGAAGCTGAGGCGTTGAAATTTGTCGTATTAAAATTCGGCCTGTTAGTGACGTTGTAATAGACAGAATCGAGGGAAGTGTTCCCACTTACACCCGCGTAAAACCCACCTCGATCCGAATCCTTGGCAAAAAGCATATGGTAGCCTTGGCTGACGTTTCGACCATAGCCGTCCATTCCTTCGAAAGTATTCAAAGAATACCACAAACTGATACTGAATGAATCTGCGAATTGGAGGGAGTTGCTATTTGGTATCTGTATGTAGGAACGATTACTGAATCCCCCAAAACTATACGCGCCGTTAGCAGTGCCTTTCCTATCATCGGTCAAAGTGGCTCCTTCGTAGGGCGTTCCATTGTTCCCATTCCCACTCGCGTCGTTTGCATTCCCACTGAAAGGATAATACGCCACCAATCCGGCGGTCAAGTCGGAAGAAGTGCAACCGAAGCACAGCTTTCTCGTGTCTTGAAAAGTCAAGCTACCACCGCTATATTTTAAGTTTTTCAGATTAGCGTCTCCGGTACTGACCGTGACTGTATGGCCGTTCTTGATTTCTACGTCATGGTCTTTGTTGGGAACGCAATTACAATCCCAGGTACTCGGGTCGTGCCAACTGCCGGATTTTATGCTTGTCACTTCGCCTGGAACAACGGGAACAACCGTCACTGTACCGCTGCCGCGAGTAGTGCTTGTGCGGCCCCCCACCGTGCAATTGGCATAATAAGTGGTAGTGGCTGTCAAGCTAGGAGTAATAAAACTTGCTGCCGCAGCGAGGCTTGTACCGCCACTCAAATCGCTGTACCAATTCACTGTGCCGCCGCAGCCGCTGGCGGTGAGCGTGGCGGTTTGGCCACTGTTGATGGTGGCGGAAGAAACCGTAGGCGGTTGGGGTGGAGTGCACGAACTGTTCACCGTTACCACTCCGCTACCGCGTGAGGTACTTACGACGTTATTGATAGTGCAACTAGCGTAATAGGTGGTGGTGGCCGTGAGCGAGGGAGTAGTGAAGCTCGTTCCCGTATTAAGACTCGTACCTCCACTGACAGCATTGTACCAGTTGACTGTGCCATTACATCCGCTAGCGGTAAGGGTAGCAGTTTGGCCGCTATTGATGGTGGCGGAAGTGACGCTCGGTGGTTGAGGCGATACCGTTACTGCGAAGCCGACACTAGAAGTGCAACCATTCAGGCCAGTACCAGTAACATTATAGTTACCAGCGTTCGACATTTGAATGTTTGGAATTGCTATTTGAGCCAATGTGCTTGTAAAGCTAGGGCCAGTCCATGTGTAGGCACTTGCACCAGACGCCGACAGGTTCATTGTGTTTCCCATCGTCAAGTCAGTATTTCCAGTAACATAAATCACTGGTTCTGGAAGTGCTGACAGGTTGAATAGGTCAGTTGTGAAGGCACAACCATTTTGAGTATAGCTTAACTGATAAACACCGGATGCGACTGCTGTATAGCTGCTACTGGTAGCGTTGGGTATGTTTGTGCCATCCTTTATCCACTGATACGTCATACCTGAAATTTGAGTAGTCGATAAAACCACGCTTGAATTTGGACAGATACCATTGGAATTGGAGGAAATCGAAACACTCGGTTTTGTGATTTCTGTTACAGAAACCTCATTTGAAAACACCTCGCAGCCGTTTGCGTGTAACACTTTGGCTTTATACGTCCCTGCTTGTCCGGCTGAATACACCTGACTGGTAGCACCTGTAATCAAATTATTGTCTTTATACCATTTATAGCTACTTCCAGCGGATGAAGTCAAATTGACAGAAGTACCCTGGCATATTACTTGGGCTGTGTTAGGGGAGATGGTCGATGTCAGGGTTGAGCAATCCCCAAGCGTTGTGAATGCTTTATTTATAGATGGCTGGCTTCGAGTGTATTGGTTGATATTGTATTTTCCTTGACCACAATTAGAAATTAGTCTGACTTTGTATAGGGTAGAGTTTGTCAGATTAGAAATTGTGGATTGCGGTGTAGTCAGATTAAACTGAGTGCCATTGTAAGTTTGACCACCATCCGAACTCGTCTCAATATTATAGCTAAATGCATTTGGCACAGCGTTCCAGGTAATCAATGCACTATTTTTAGAAATGTCAGTGATAGAGAAATCTGTTGGTGCTGTACATACAGTTGGCTGCAATGCTGAGAAGAATCGCAATTCCGAATCTGTGTAAACATTTGGGTCGTTCACACTTTCTGCACGAATTTTCCACGCATATTGATGTCCAGTAGTTGAGACAACATTTCCGTAGTTAAAGGTTTGAAAAACATTCTGCGCTGTAGGGCTTTTCGTTGGCAACGTTCCTTCATTATAATAGTCAAATAAGACCTGATTAGTGGTTAAGTCTTTCAGGTAAACTTTATAATTAGCCAGTCCATTCACATTATTCTTCCTGTAGAATAAACTCATACCATAGTTTATTCCAGTAAATGGAATGACATAATCTGCTACTGGCTCAATCAACAATGGTGGATTCAGCGCCGTCGAAGCTGGCGTACCTCTCAAATCTATGTTAAGGTTACACCCAGCACCAATTGGGCCAGAACCAACAATCATGACACCACTATAAGTACCTTGTGTGGTGATTGGGTTTATATCCACCACAAATTCCCTTGACTCACCCGCATTCAGCGAGAAGGTAGTGTTTTGATAGCCTATCACGCGAAATCTTGGATTGTCAGCCCCTCCAATTTTGAAATTCGTGATATTCGCTGGCAAGGTGTTCGACGTATTAGTCAAAGTGAATCTGCCAAATTCCCGCCAGCCTGTGTACGAAATATCTACGACGCTAGTCTTGATCGTAATGTTTGAGGTGACACAACCTGATGTCGGAAAGCCTGTCCCAAGTGCTGAAAAGTTGAAAGTTGCGGGCGTATTTGTGGCTGATCCTGTGATATTTAGAGAACCTGTGCTTGTGCCGGTTGCTGTGGGCGTGAATCGAACCGTGATATTTTTGAACCCTCCTGCAGGAATACTCAGATTAGAACCTCCTCCTGCCACAAATCCAGAGTACCCACTACCGGATACTGAAAAGCTACCACTAAACGCAGCCGAGGAATTGTTGCTAACGGTAATGATCCCTTCGCTAAAATTACCCATGGGAGCATCCAACAAAGTATACGTTTGCCCCGGTGCTCTGCTGTAAGTCAATGTTGGCAAAACCGTTACCCCTGTCCCGGTCAAATTGATACTCTTCGATGTTCCATTGAAGTTTCCGTTAATATTAAGACTGTTATTGTGAACCCCTCCACTCTGAGGACTAAACCTGACCGTAACATCCTGGCTTTGATTTGGCGCTAAATTCAAGGTCTGTGAACCTGATATGATATTCATATCGGCACCGCCAATCGCTGCGAGGGTGCCTGTGAGTACGGCATTCGACGTCGAAGCATTTTTGATTGTAATAGTTTTATCAAAGGAACCTCCAACATTTACACTTCCGAACGAAACAGTAGTAGGTGTTTGGATATTTATTACTGTTGTAGGAACTATCGGAGTCGGCTGAGGTATATTAAAGCTACTAGAAATTTTTGTGCTTTGTGATCCACCTGTTGAAAAGTATAAAAAAATTGTGTGAGATCCAAAATTATGGTAAGTATGATCGATGTATCGTGTTTGTCCATCGGAGATGCAATTATATAGTCCGAAATCTAATGGATCACTAGTGATTCGTTGATCCCCTACGTTCATAATAGCATTATTATTTATGTCAGAACCTGACCTATAATATATTCTCACCTTTTTAAGGTTTGCATCAATAATCTCTGGTCTTAAGGTAAAGTTAAAATTTCCTAATTTTTCATCAGTTCTTTGATTTAATAATCCATTAATTGTGTTAGAGAAATGTAAATTCGGTGTAATACTAATATAGTTTTGATCTATGAAAATGATACAATCTCTTAATGTATTTAAGTTATTTATGGATGTTAATATATTACTTGAAAGGTCAAGATATTTTATTTTTGATAGATTCAGTATAGGAGATAAATTTAAAATTTGATTTGAAGAAATTTTGAGATATTCTAAGTTCACACAGTTTTGTAAACCTGTTAAATCCAAAATTCCGTATCCAGTAAGGTCTAATTCCTTTACCGCATTCAATTGGGCAACTGTAATACTCTGTGTTTCAGTTAAATGAAGATTTTCCTTCAAACCTTCATTTAATCCTAAATCATTTATGACAGCCGATTGTGCCACTATACAATGAGATTGTAGAAATACCCCACTAAGAAAACATAGTACAGCTATTTGTATTTTTTTCATTTTTTCGTTTTTTAAAGTAGTTCTAATACCCAACTTTTAGGATTATTTTTTTTGCCTTCTTTTATTCTAAATTTGAATTGAAGTATAGCACCACCACCTGCAACAGACGATGCTAATTTCTCGTTGATTGGTAAATAAACTACATTTTCTATGTCGCCAATAGTCATTCTCAAAAAATATCTTACGTCAGTTCTTGTCAAAGCTGGGGTTTGTATAGTCACAGAGCGTGCATCAAAACTGCTACTTGAGTTGTCCCCTAGTTTCACATCCACTTGTTGAATATATAGCCCATCCTCTGTAACAACTTCAAATTTTGTGACTTTGATAAATTCTCCAAGATATAGCCAATCGCTATATCGACTTTCATCGATTGCAAATCTTATATTTATCGGAAGTTCATTATTCAAATATAAATGAGCAGTATATCTTGATAAGTAATCAATATATTTGATTGCTTTAATTGTCACATCTAAATAAGTACGAGTCAATTTGACAATAAACCCTAAATGCCCTGTGCTACTCTCACCTAATTCCAAAATTTTATCAAATATTTTTATATACCTGACAATAGGGTCTTTTTCTTGGACTATTTCACACACATTATCAAATAAATTTAAAATTTCATTTGCAACAATTTTGGCTTCACTAAGATCTCTTTGAAACCATTTTGGAGCTACTACATTCGTGACGGAACTCTGAAATTTGAAAAATATACGTTTCCTTGCTTCGTATAAAATGGCATCTGCATCTCTTTGACCTATTGGGCTTTTTATATCAACAGGATTAATTCCAATAGTTGCCATATCAACTTTTTTATTTCCTAATACATTCTTAAAATGTATGATAATTATATTATCGATTTGAGCAATACTTGTAGCATCCCTAATTTGCGTATGTACATCGCAAAACCGGACAGTTCCAGTTTGCCCAAAACAAGTATTTAATGTACAAATCAATAAAATCAAAAATAACCTTTTCATAGTATAGAATTTTATTTAAATGTATTTTTTATAGTATTAATTAAAATTTTATCTTGTCATCGAGGGCATTTCTTACAAGATAAATGACAATTTATTGTGTTTACATTCGAAATTATTCTCTCAAAAAATCTCTTAATATAAACTATGTAATCTTGCGGGGTCTTATCTTAGTTTTATCTTTTTGTTTTTTTATAATATACATTATTCCAGGTAAAGCTTTCCTTGCGTTTGTTAATTGATGTCACTATATCAGCCTTTTCCTAACACTAATCAACCGCTTCGACTTCCCCCTTTTCCGCCGACTCACCCCCCACTCACTGCCATCTACCAGCACAATCGAGCTTTTAAAAATGGTGTGGATATACTCCCGATTCACGGCGTGGCTGCGGTGGATGCGGGCGAAGGCGTGGGCGGGCAGCAGGGGCAGCAGGTCGCCGAGGGTGCGGGAGTAGAGCAGCGTGCGGCCAATGCAGAAACAAAAAGCCACCCAAGGTACGGCAGAAAGTAGTATCTTCTTCATAGCATTCCTCTGTTCTGAATCAAAAAAAATAGTCATTATCCCATGTTCATTTTTCATTATTCCCTACATCACTCCTGCCCCACCTTCAACCCCGCATTCACATTATACTGCACATTCCCCCGCAGTTCCACGCTTTTAGCCGTAGCGGTGTAGTCGGTGGGAAGAGCGATGGTGTGGGCGTCGCTGATGCGCACGGGATCGAGGGCGGTGGGGATGCTGCCGCAGGACCAGATGCCGGGCGTGGTCCAGGTACCGCCGGAGAGCGTGGCGTTGATCACGCCAACGGCGCAGTTGGTCACGTCGATGCGGGCCAGGCCGGAGGCGTTGGGGCTGGGGCCGCAGTGCGTTCCGAAACTCATCAGCGCGTAGGTCGTGGACACGGTGGGACTTTTGGGTACGGGCGTGGTGAGGGCCTGGCCGAGGTACTCCGTGCCGTCCGAGAGGGTGAAGAAGTACGGCCCCTGGGCGGAGGAGGTCAGTTGCAGGTTGGCTGTTTCGCCGTTGCGGATGGTGTGGTAGCCGCTGAGGGTGGCAGTAGGAGCCGGGCTACCGACGGTAACTTGCATGGGTTCGGAGGTGATGGAGCAACCGTTGCCCTGGTAGGTGGCGGTGTAAGTGCCGGATTGGGTGGCAATGAGGGTATTACTGCTTTGGTTTGGAATAGGTGTTTCACTTCTTTTCCATACCCAGGAAGTGCCGGAATAAAAGGATAGCACCGTTTGCGGGATTCTAAGCTTGATTACATTCCCTTGACAAATCGACGTAATGTCGTACTGGGCGGTGAGCATGACGCTGCGGGTACTTGCCGAATTTACTACGATCTGGTTCGATAGCCCAGTAGCGGCTCCTTTGCTCACGCGCAGTTGGTAGGTGCCATTTTCATTAGGATAATTGAAGTTTTTGTCAGCATAGAAGTTGCTAAGGGGTAGTTCGATGCCGTTTTTTAACCAGCGGTAAGTGAGTCCGCTCGTGTTAGCAAAGTACTTACTATTGAAGCTCAGATAGGGGGAGCGGGCGAAGTCGCTACAAGTAAGAATTGTGCTATCAGTAGTCGTAATGGCCGGAGTTAAGGATTGCCCAAATACCACTACTAGCGGATCAGATTCTACGGCGCAGTCTCCGAATCCTATTTGCACTTTGTAAACTCCGGGCGTAGATATTTCCAGATAGTTGTAGCTGTTATTTGTAGTCGGCTGATCGTCTTTAAGCCATTGAAGCGCGCCATTGCCCGGATTATCCACATAAATCCGATAAGTAATGCCACTGGCAAATGCCGCCGGGGCCGATATGACAGGCTTTTGATTCTTGACCGCTAATTTAACCTTCCTGACGTTGCTCACAGACTCACAAGTACCCTGCCGCACTCGCAGACTATAATAACCCTCCTGGTTGGCGTAGTACCCATTCCTGTTCGCTCCCGGTATTTCCTTGCCATTACGGAGCCATTGGTAGGTAAGCCCATCAGCCCATCCTTTTCCAGGGTTATCCCCGGTTCCCGGACCGTATGTGTAAACTCCGCCACAGAACAAGCTATCGGCTGAGAAAGAAAGGTAATTTTCGATCGAACTTCCAATGTTGATCGCAATGTCTTCGTTGGCTTGGGTTGAAATAGCACAAGCCCCATCGCTTGGCTTCACGCTATACGTTCCGGTACTTCCAATGGCCAAGATTCGATTGGTCTCATTGGGCAGCAGTACGCCGTCTTTGTACCAACTGTACGTGGCACTATTGCTCACGTAGGACGAACTCAGTTTGATCGTACTCCCTACGCATTGGTTTCTGAGCTGATTTTTTCCGTCGGCAACATCGGAAAGGTAAGCATAAGGAGAGGAGGAAAAGTTGAGCGTGGCCGAGTAGGAGTTTTTAGTCTGGCCTGCACAGGCGGGTTGGCTCAGTACGCAATGGTAGGTTCCCGAATTACCGTTTACGATGTAAGTCGAGTTCGTGGCCCCGGAAATTGGATTGCCGTTAAACATCCATTGAAAGTTAAAGTTTGCATAATCGGCTTGCGGGACGTCGGTAGTCACGCCATTCTCCTGATACGTCAATTTGATTCGTAGCGTGAGCGACGCACCTGTGCAAAGATTCTGATATACATCTTGGTATGCATTCGGAAACGCTGCTCCGTCTGCTCCGACGAGGGCAGCGGTATAGAGACTAAGGTTTTTGTAAGGCAGAGCAGCAGTCTCCTTACTGTTGCAACCCGCTACCACCCGCAACCGATAGCCGTTTCCTTCCAACAAACTGGCATACCCTAAATCAAACTTACCCGTTGGGACATTGAAGGCGAAGGGACTATTGATATTATCATAATAGTTGACGACTTCATCTCCTTTCGTGAGGAGCAGTACCGGGTTCGCGCTGCCTGAGTTATTGGAAAAGCTTATTGTAGCGGTCGAGTTAGCACACAGCGTAGTGGGTACCGAAGAAAATGTGATTTGATTGTTTGGATTGGGAATCGCGTCGGATTGCGTCCATCTGGTGAGGTAATTTTCCAGGTGAAACCGCATTCGAGCGATTTGGCCGGGCGTGAAGCGGTCGGCATCAGTACCGTAAGCCATATAATTCTTGACCAGTTCGACACCGAAAGGCTGACCTGTACAATAATTGATGGCGGTGGCAGGCGTGTTTTGGTTCAGGTCGAACACTCGATGCGGTGGCGTGTCGGCTACTTGGTCGCCATCCGTCAGAGGGTTGTTATTAGGAGGGCAAATTACGTTTTCATTTGGGCAGGTTTGACAAGAGTTATCGCCCTCGAACGTATGCCGCAAGAACAATACATGACCCATCTCGTGGGCGAAAGTGAAAGTTTTGGACGCTCTTTCACCCGTTTTGGAGAAATCGTAAATAGTAGTAAACATATCTCCTCCAAACCAGGCAAATCCGCCCGCTCCCGTGATCGTATGGCTCACGTATATGTTCACAAACTTATCCTGGTAGTTGCCGAACAAGCCTTTAACTTGCTGAATCTGATTATTATCGGCTTGTTTTACGCCCTGGCTGACAAAATCAGCCACTCCAGATGCGTTCGCCCGGTCGATGCCTGAGCAGTTGGCAAGTACAAACTCGATACGGGTGTCGTTTCCCGCAGCGGAGTTACCCCGAGCCCGGAAGATGTTATTCAACCTTGCCAAGGAAGCCTGAATCTGCCCAACCGATAGATTGGATCCTACGCCCACGGGCTCGCCCAAATGCGCAATGTGAAACATTACCGGGACGGTGATAATTGGATCCTCGGCAGAGAGCCGCCCGTTGGCTTTGTTTTGCTTTTGGTACTCCTGCCATTGGGCGTTCATCTGGTTCAATAGCTGCGGGTCAAGGTTGCGTTCCAGGAAATCGCCTGTTACGCGGCAGCCGGGAAGGGTGTCGGAGGACGTAGGGGTTTGGCCATCGGCAGACCAAGTCAGGAGAGTGCTGATCGTAAGTAGGAAGAGGAAACGTATTTTCATGTATATGAGGAAAAGGTGTTATGCCTTAAAATTTATCATTTTCGGGAAGACGGGCTGGAAGCCGAACCGCACCGGCGGCCCGGCGGCCCGGCCCGTACCACAAGCCGCTTCGACTTCCCCCTTTTCCTCCGACTCACCCCCCACTCGCTCCCATCGACCAGCACGATAGATTCTTTAAAAACGGTGTGGATATACTCCCGATTCACGGCGTGACTGCGGTGGATGCGGGCAAAGGCATGGGCGGGGAGTAGGGTAAGAATGTAGCCCAGCGTTTTGGAGTAGAGGAAAGTGCGGCCATCGCGGAAGTGGAAGCGGGTGTAGTTGCGGTCGCCGCTCAGGGCCAGGATATGATCGGCGGGAACGAAGCGTTGGCCTTTGGGATAAGGCAGCAGTAAACCCTCGGGCGACAGTGGTCGCAGCCGGCTGAGGGCAGGGGCGGGGAGATCGTGGGGAGTAGAGAGTGCTTGCATAATTTAGGGTACTGGGTACTGGGTACCGCGTGGCGGCCCAGTTCGCTATACTTTGTCGCTTTGTGCCTTTGGAACTTTGTGCGGCATGGGCCGTCCCACTCTGGAACTTTGTGCCTCTGTCGCTCCTTCCCTTCAACCCCCGCAAGATGCCGCATTCCGGCAAAAAATGTTTGGCAAAAGGCTTTAGCAGCCTTGGCAAAGGGCGAAGCAAAGCGGCAACTCACTCTTTCTGAGCGTCGTTGTCGCTTTGGGGCGGGTAGGCGTTGGAGCGCACCCGCCAGCGACCCTCGCGCCAGTGTAGTACGTAGAGTTGCTCGTTGGTTTCTTTATAGACGTAGTCGAGGTAGTCGTTTTTCTGCGTGTCGAACCAGCGGACGTACCAGTACTCGCGGGTTTTGACGATCGCCCGGTCGCCGTCGATCTCGCTGAGCGAGATGCTGAGCAGCTCGTGTGTGGAGGGGTTGCCGGGGTTGCTAATGATTCGCTTTTTGGCGCAACTGCCCGTTACGGCTTCCGTGATCTTGGCGTAGGCCGAGCCTTCGGGGTCGAAGCATTCGTCCAGACCGCTGAGATCGGCGTCGGGAGCGCTGCGGTAGGCGGCAAACTCGGCGGCGTTGGCCCGGCGCACGGTGTCGTAGAGTTCCTCGATGAACTGGCTGGGGGCCGGATTGAGCCACTTGGTTTTTACAAAATCGTAGAGCGCGAACCCCCCGGCGGCGGTCAGCAGCAGCAGGGCAAAGGCGCCCGTAAAGATTACGCCGCGCCGCTGCCACACGGGTGGGGCGGTGGTGCCTTCGCCCAGCAGCGGCGGACTTTGCGCCGACATCGAGGGCAACAGGGCGATTTGATAGACGTTCACCGTCGGGCCGGCAGGGACGGGTTCGGGCGTGTGCTGCCGTACGAAGTCGTGCCAGTCGGCGTAGCCCGCGTAGATGGCCAGGGCATTTTTGGATTTGAGGGCGAAGCCGCCTTCGTAGCGCGGATTCAGGAACCGCCGCAGGGTGTCTTTGGAAATGAAGTACTCCGCCGAGCGGGCGTCGAGGCGGTCGGCGAGGGCCTGGTCGATGTCCAGCAGCAGGTCTTCGTAGAAGGCGTTGCGGCTGGGCAGGTCTTCCACACATACGAACTCGGCCCCGTGGGCGGCGGCCCAGCGGTCGTCCCAGGCCTCGGCGATTTTAGTGATGATTTGGCTGCGGAGTTCGGAGGGGTGGTTCATCGCTCGTTATTTGATGTTCCTGAACTCTGGATTCCTACTCCCCCTCACTTCGCCTTCTGCTTCCAGAATTAGTGTCTAAATATAGGCTTACGGTTTCATTGCCAGGGCGTGTCGGGAGGTATTCCGTCGCTTTCCGTCATTTTCGGTCGTTTTTTCACATGAATGGTTGTTGGGGGGGGGCTTCGACTCCGCTCAGCCTGACAAGCGACTCCGCTCAGCCTGACAGGGGGCGGTGCTTTACTCTTTCTGCCCGAAGACTTTCCTGAAAAAACTTACCATTGAGTCAGGGGGCGATGCGCCGGGCAGGGGATTTTGCAGGAGGTGCTTGCGTAACTTTCTGCCGCCCTCGCGGGAAGCGGCCACGTGGCCGCCGTCGTCTTTGAAATAAACCAGATACTCGCGGTGATCGTAGCGCGCCAGTTGGTTGAGGTTGATGATGATGCTCTTGCTGATAGAAATGAACGACGCGTTGTCGTTCAGCAGCGCGGCGTAGTGTCCGATATTCTTGTTGGACACCAGCGGCAGTTTCGGATCTCCGCCCAGCAGGTAGAATTTCGTGATGGTCTCTTCGGATCGCAGGTACCTGATGTCGCTGAGTTCGATCAGTTGCAGGCCGCCCCTGGGCAGGTTGACCGTCAGGCGCGGGCTGACGTCGAGCTGGCTGCCCCAGTAGGAGAGTAGCTGTTCCATTTGCTGCCGCGCTTCGGGGATGGCGGCGGGCCGGGCGATCTTCTCGATGGCCGCCTGCAGTTCGGCGGCGGTGAAGGGTTTTTCCAGAAAGGCGATGGGCGAATACTGGTAACCGTTTTTGGCGTTCTCGAAACTGGGGACGAGCGTCATGAAGATGATGCGCAATTCTTCGAGTCGCCCCGCGTCATTGAGTCGGTTGAGCAGGTCGTAGCACAGTCCGCCGATGAGTTGGATGTCCGAGATCAGCAGATCGGGCCGGGTGCGGTAGATTCCCTCGTAGGCGTCGTCGACCTCGCCCGAAGTACCCACGACCTCCACCTGCGGGCATTTCTGGCGCAGGAAGTCGAGGACATTGTCCAGGGCGGCGGCGTTGTCTTCTACGACGAAAGTACGGAGCATGGTTGGGGGTGAGGTGGGTTCAAGAAATGGTTTTCTGGCCTACCCGCACGGTCACGATCGTGCCGGTGTCGGGCAGGCGGTTGGTGGTGGTGATGCGGATGTCGTAGCCGAGTTCGTTGAGCAGGTCGGCGCGCTGTTCCGATAAGCCGGTCGAAACCGACTTGTGGGTGGAGAAAGCGCGGCGCGGCGGCTTGGGGGCGGCTTCGTGGCCCAGGCCGTTGTCTTCGATGTGGCAGAGCAGCGCCCCGTCGTCGTCGCGGAACTCGACCCGCAGCACACCGCCTTCCAGACGGTCGTGCAGGCCGTGCACGAAGGCGTTCTCGACGTAGGGCTGAATCAGAAAAGGCGGTAGTTCGATGCGCGTGGGGTCGAGGGCTTCGGCCACCCGGAAGTCCACCTCGATGTGGCGGTTTTCGTACTGTAGCTGCATCAGGTCGATGTACATTTTCAAGTTGCTGACCTCCCGCTCCAGCGTGATGTCCTTGGCTTTAAGAACAGACCCGCCCGCCTGGAGCAAGGAATCCTCCAGATAGGCGCGGGCCAGGCGGGCAAAGTCGATGAGGTTTTTGGTGGCCCGCTCCGCCTCGTGGCGGTTGATCTGATTCTGAATCACGGAAAGGGTATTGGCCGTGAAGTGCGTGTTCAACTGCGATTGGATGGTCTGGGCTTGCAGTAGTTGTCGACCGCGCTCCTTGCTTTCAAGGACAGATCGCTGCTCCAGGAGTTCGGCTTGCTGCTGTAGTACTTTGCGCCGCCGCCGCTGGTTCACGGCCCCGAGTAGCGCCAGGGCCGCCAAAAGCGCCAATGCCCCGATGATGGCATAGAGGTAAAAATCGGGCGATTTCCAGATCGCCACTTTGGTACGGAAGTGTAGCGTGGCGATGCTGGCTGCGTGGGCGTTGAAATCGCCCGACCGCGACCGTACTTTCAGGGTGTGGAGGCCGTTGCTGAGGTTGTTCAGCGTGATGAGCGGCTGCTCCTGCCAGTCGGTCCAGTCGTCCATTTCTCCTTCCAGCTTGTAGCTGAACTGCGAGTTGTAGGGCTTGTCTTCGCCCAGCGTCTCGACTTTGATGTTGACGATGCTCTCGCCCTCGGGTACTTCCACCACTTCCTCGGGATGGATGAACGACACGCCGCGCTTGTTGACACTGGCGATCATCGTGCGGAGGGGGCGGGTCGTCAGGTCCAGCTTGGTCGGGTCAAGTACCGAAAGCACCGAACCGGACGTGATCCAGATCCGGCCCTGGGAATCGCGGTAACTACCCAACTGCCCCGGCTCCATGCCCATGAAGCCGTTGTGGTGGTTGAAGGTTTTGATATCGACTTCGCCGCTGGCGTTGAATTTTTTCAGGTTCAGGACGTAGAGGTTGCGGCTATCAGTAATCAATAAATGAGTCGAATCTATCTGTTCGACAGCATTTATTCCATGGTAGAAGCCAAATTCAAATGCTTTCTCAAAACGATCCTTTTTGGCATCAAATCGATAAAGCCCTTTATTTCCCCCGGCCCACAATGTACCTTCCCAATCGAAATACAGTATAACAACAACTTTTTGGGGTAATTTGCTATTTTCAAAGTTATATGGAGTGAAAACTTTCGTGTCAGGATCATACCGCTCGACTCCCCGGCCTGCAATCCAGTACTGACCATTGGGGGCAACAGCTACGCAAAAAACTAGTCCACTAAATAGCCTCGCTTCACCCCAGATAGAATCAGTTCTAAAAGGAGGGTCAATGCTAACCGTATAAGCGTGTTGATGGCTAGCCACAACTATCTTTCTGCGAGCTACGTCTTCTGCAATGCTGAACGCTAGATTATTTGTTCCCTTGCGAATAAAATCAAAATGACCTTTTCTATAGCGATACAAACCTGTCCCGTCAGGTAACCAACAGTAACCACTTTGATCGCGTAAGGCCCGAAAGTACCAACTATCTGGGCCGGGTGCATATTTTAGAGGCTTGTAGGCTTCTACCAGTTTAGGATAGTACTCTTTCTGTGGAATAAAACGCAGATTCTTTCCATCGTACTCCTGCACGCCCTTCCAGTAATTCAAGAAAAGAAACTTACCTTCGCTATCTTCCACCACGCTCCAGGGATTAGGTACTTCACCATCCTTGAAGTTCTTGAATCCGGTGAGCATCAGCCCCCAAAGCCCCTTTTCCGTCGGAATCCAAAGCATGGAGGATTCGGTCTGGTTTAAAAAACCGACGGGGGGCATACCCGGCGGGCTTTCGCCGACGCGCTCGGCCTCGGTAGAATGGGCCGGAAGGTAGTAGAGTGTTTCCTGATTGATAAAAACGTAAGGGTAGTCCAGCGCATTAGAGATGACAAAGCCGTCGGTTTCAGTACGCAGAAAAGATACAGGTTTCCCTTGTCGAAGTACGTAATGTTCTACGATACCCGCAGATATTGTCTTCGCCAAATGCACCTCATCGTGGATAATCGCAGTAACGTTCCAGCCTTGATTGTCTGTAATCTTTTTCACCTGCCCATTCCGGTAGCTGACTATTTGCTGATCTGCTACCAGATAATATGTATCGCTGGGAGAGTGGTACCGCATACCGTGAATAAGATCAGTCGGGAAATTGGGTAGTTGCACAGGAAGTAGGGTGTCGCCCTTTACTTCCCACTGTTTACCGGTTTCCGACTCCCAGATGCGAATAGAATTAGTATTCCTATTGAACAGGATGTTTCCAGGACTATTGGTTGGCACTTTGTATCTCTTGAATTTTTCTCCATCGAAGCAAGCTAGGCTTGTGCTACCGTTAGCTACCCATATCCTGCCGTCGTTATCTTCTACGATATCCTTTACCCCAACATTCCACAGCCCCTCCGCCTCCGTAAAATTCTCGAACGTTTCCCCATTGAACCGGCTCAGCCCGTACCACGTGCCGCACCATACGTAGCCCCGGCTGTCTTTGAGCATTGACAGTACCTGGTTCTGCACCAGCCCTTCGCGCACGGTGTACTTGACGAGCGGGTACTGCTGGGCAAAAGCGTTGCTTGCTGTGACGAGCAGCAATAGCGCCAGAAGCAACTTCTTTAGTTGACAATGGACAGTTGACAATGGACAGTGATTAGGTTCGTGCTGGTCGGGAACGCGGGTCTTCAAGCTCAGTGGGAAGGCCGCATTTTTTCGTAATGTAGAGAGATTTTCTTCTAAGCGGTTCGGGTCGGCCCGGAAGCGGTCGTTTTTTCGCATAAACTGCGGTTAAGAAATGAATTGGGCGAGATTACCTCCGCGAAAAGGCACGAAACGGATAACAATACCCGAATCGACGTATATTGCCATTTTTCCAATTGACGCGCTTTCTAATCCAATTCAGCCAGGTCAGCCCGTTAACCGTTTGACCCTTAACCCTACCTCAACCCTTGCTCCTCTTCACTGCCCCCGCCACGCTCGACTTTCACCTTAAAAAGATTCATCCGCCCGGCGTTACGCTGGGTCTGGTACCCACAATGGGGGCGCTGCACGACGGCCACCTCGAGCTGGTGAAGCGCTCCGTGGCCGAAAACACGCTGACGGCCGCCAGCATATTCGTCAACCCGTTGCAATTCAATAATCCCGATGACCTGACGAAGTACCCCCGCACGCTGGAAGCGGACTGCGCCATGCTGGAAGCGGCGGGCTGCGACCTGGTGTTTGCGCCTTCGGCGGAGGAAATGTACGCCCAGCCACCCAAGCTGAAACTTGATTTCGGCGATTTGGAAAAGGTAATGGAGGGGGCCTTCCGCCCCGGCCATTTCAGCGGGGTAGGTATCGTGGTGGCGCGGCTGTTCAACATCCTGCGGCCCGATCGTGCTTACTTCGGCCAGAAGGACTTGCAGCAAACCGCCGTGGTGCGGCGGCTGATCGAAGATTTGGCTCTCCCGGTAGAACTTGTGGTCTGCGACACCGTGCGCGAGGCCGACGGCCTGGCGATGTCCTCACGCAACCGCCGCCTGGACCAGGAAGAGCGAGCGCTGGCGCCGCTTATTTTTCAACTCCTGAACGAAGCCAAAGACCAATTGCGAAGCGGAGAGTCTGTGAAGGCCACGAAGCAGCACGTCCGCGAGAAATTCGCGGCACAACCCGCGTTTCGGCTGGAATATTTCGAGGTGGCCGACGCCAATAGTCTGCAACCCGTTGGTGCGCGGCAGCCGGATGGCCAAACGGCTTTGTGCGTAGCGGCGAACTTAGGCGGAGTGCGGTTGATTGACAATGTAGTTTTTTGAAGACAAATCAAGGCAGTCAACCCGACTTCGATTCTTCGTATTTGTTGCCGATCAGGCTTCCGCAAAATCGACGTTCGAGTAAATTTCGCTTAGGTCTATCTCGCACGCGCCAATCTTCATGAGCGGGCTGCCTTCGTTGTAGATTCGGTGCAGCCAGTCGTCGTTGTCGCTTTTATGGTACACTTCTACCTTTTTCTTTTTGGTGGATACCAGAACGAAGTCCTCCAAACTCTCCAATGTCTGGTAATATTCCAGCTTGTTGCCCCGGTCGTGGGCTTCGGTGCTGTCGGAAAGGACTTCGACTACTATCTTGGGGTTGAGCAGTGATCTTAGCCCACGCTTAGTATTTTCGTATTGGGCCTTGCCACAGACAACGACAATATCGGGGAACACATACAGCCTTCGTTGTCCGATGCTGATAAGTTGGTCGCTATTCAATACAAAACATCCCTGCTTTTTGAGGCAGACAACGAATTCTGAAATCAGGTTACAAGCGATGATATTGTGATTAGGCTGCGCACCTGACATCGCCACGATCTCGCCATCGTAGTATTCGAGCTTTTCTTCCGAATCGTGGAGCAGATCGAAATATTCCTCTGCCGAGACTGCGGTTTGCGTTATCATAGCGTTGGTGTTTTTTCTCAAATTTAGGAAAATTTCGCCTTGGTTTAACCCCAAATGTCCAACTTTGAGGAAAGTGTCTACAAAGTGTTAAAACTTGAAATGTATGGAAACCGTTTTGAATTTAGAGACCACCATTCAACTCACGGCCACTCAAATTGCCGAGTTGGTCAGACAACTACCCAAGAAAGAACGCGATGCGCTCGTCCGTACCCTGTTGATTGAGGACGACAATGTCAAGACTAAGCAAGAGCCAGGGTGACTACTTACGTAATCGCGAACGACCAGGAAGTCGCACTCCTGTCGATCTACGATAAGAATACAAAAAACGACTTGGAACCTGGCGAGCTTGACCTCTTGCTCAGCGATTTGTGATCCCTCAATAGTACGCTCCCGGAATCAAATAATTCGTCACGTAGTCCTCGATTCCTGCTTCCAACGAATGAAACGGCGGCTCGTAGCCAATCGAGCGCAGTTTGTCCATAGACGCTTCGGTAAAATACTGATACTTGTCGCGGATGTCCTCGGGCGTGTCGATGTACTCGACGATCGGGCCGATCTGCATGGCCTGGAAAGTATTGGCCACCAAATCTTTGAACGTGCGGGCCTGTCCACTGCCCAGATTGTATATGCCCGAGTTTTTGCGGTGATTCATCAGGAATAGGCATACGTCCAGCAGGTCTTTTACGTACACGAAGTCACGCATCTGTTCGCCGTCCTTGAACTCGGGATTGTGCGAGCGGAAGAGCTTCATTTTTCCCGTTTTCTTGATTTGGTGATAGGCGTGAAAAATCACCGACGCCATGCGTCCCTTATGGTACTCGTTGGGACCGTAGATGTTAAAGAACTTCAACCCCGCCCAGAAGAACGGCTTTTTCTCCTGCTGCAACGCCCAGATATCAAACTCGTTCTTGGAATCACCGTAGGCATTTAGCGGTTGAAGTTGCGGGATTTGCGACTCGTCGTCCTCGTAACCCAGCTCGCCCAGGCCGTAAGTCGCCGCCGAGGAGGCATATACCAGCGGGATCTGATAAGACACGCAGCGCCGCCAGATATCCTTGGAGTACTCGACGTTCAGTTCGTCAAAAATAGCGCGGTCGAATTCGGTGGTATCCGTGCGAGCACCGATGTGAAAGATAAATTCGACCTCCTCCTGGTTTTTATCCAGCCATTCAAAAAAATCGCTCCGCTCGACGCGCTCCTGGATGGTTTTGCCTTCCAGATTGTCGGCTTTCTCGATTTTGGAAAAATCGTCGACGGCGATGATGAAATTAAAACCTTCCCGGTTCAGTTTGCTAACCAGGCAGCTTCCGATGAAGCCCGCGGCTCCTGTTACTACAATCAAAGTTTATGAGTTGAAAGTTGAAGGTTGAAAGTTTGCTCTTTCCTTGTCGGAGAGCCTATCTTTCAAATTTCCTGTTAATAATTCTTATCCCTTTAAATACAAAGTAAATGTTTTCTGATCGGATTTACGGGTCATAATTCTTTTTCCAAACCTACAAATCGTAATTTTGTGAGGCAAGCGAAGTACCATCTCTGCCAATTGGGACGAAGCAACTTTTAACATTGAACTTTTGACTTTTAACTAAAAGGTGGTTTACGTTACCCGAAAAGAGCATTTTAACGCGGCGCACCGGCTGCACAATCCCAATTGGTCGGACGAAAAGAACCGGGCGGTGTTTGGGCCGTGCGCCAATCTGAACTTCCACGGCCACAACTTCGAGCTGATCGTGACGGTGAAGGGCGCGCCCGATCCCGAGACGGGCTTTGTGATCGATCTGAAGGTGCTGGGCGACCTTATCAAACAGCGCATTATTGACAAAGTCGATCATAAAAATCTGAATCTCGACGTGGATTTCATGGCGGGAAAAATGGCTTCCTGCGAGATTTTCGTGATCGAAATTTGGAATTTGCTCGCCCCAGCCATCGCGGAGAAAGCCCCGAATGCCCGGCTGCACTACATCAAGCTGGTCGAGACGCCCAAGAACTTTGTGGAATACTACGGCGAATGAAGTACTACCTCATCGCCGGTGAGCGTTCGGGCGACCTGCACGGGGCCAATCTCATGCGTGGCATCCGCCAAAGCGACCCCGCCGCGCAATTCCGCGCCTGGGGCGGCGACCTCATGCGGGCGCAGGGTGCGACGCTCGTCACGCACTACACCGACATGGCATTCATGGGTTTCCTGGAAGTAGCCAGGAATCTTTTCACGATTCTGGGCTTCCTGAAAAAATGCAAAGCGGATATTCTGGACTACCAGCCCGATGCTTTAATTCTGATCGACTACCCAGGATTCAACCTGCGCATGGCGGCTTTCGCTAAGAAGCGGGGGATGAAGGCCTGTTATTACATTTCGCCCAAAGTGTGGGCCTGGAACCAAAAGCGGGCCTGGAAGATCAAAGCCAACGTCGATCGTATGTTCGTTATCTTCCCCTTCGAGGTAGACTTTTACCAAAAATACGGCTACGACGTCACCTATGTGGGAAATCCGCTCATGGACGCGATCGAGGGCTTTACGCCCGATCCCGATTTTCTTGAAAAAAATAATCTTGAAAGCAAAAAGATAATCGCCCTGCTTCCCGGCAGCCGACGGCAGGAAGTGAGCGGAATGCTGGACACGATGCTAAGCGTGAAGAATGCCTTTCCCGAGTACGAATTTGTCGTAGCGGGCGTCGATAGTCTTCCGGCATCGCTCTACGAAAAGTACCAAAATCTTCCCGGCGTTACCGTAGTCTTTGAAGCCACCTACGATTTGCTGACCGTAGCCGAAGCCGCCCTGGTCGCTTCGGGAACCGCCACGCTGGAAACGGCTCTGTTCTCGGTGCCGGAGGTAGTCTGCTACCGCACAAGCGGCGTCTCCTACGCCATCGCAAAAAGTCTCATCAAAGTACCGTTTATTTCGCTGGTTAATCTGATTATGGAGAAAGAAACGGTCAAGGAACTGATTCAGGACAACTTTTCACAAGAAAACCTGACCACTGAACTACGAGCCGTCCTGCCTAACGGTAAAAAGCGAAAAGCCCTCAAAGCCGACTACCGAATCCTGCAAGAAAAAGTAGGAAAATCCGGTGCCTCGCAACGCGCCGGAGCGGCGATCGTGGCGTATCTTGCCGAAGGCAGCAATAAGGCACAAAGTTCCAAAGGTACATAGCGATGCGGCGTTCCGACACAAAGGCACAAAGGCACAAAGGCACAAAGGCACAAAGGCACAAAGTAATTAGACTCTGTCTACAGGCGCCAGCCCACTTTGTGCCTTTGAAACTTTGTGCCTATGGTACTCAGGCACTCAGGCACTTAGGTACTCAGGCACTCAGGAAGCCACTCACTTAATAAGATACCCCGCCCGCTCGATGTTGTTCAGCGTCAGGCCCGCGCCTTTGGCGACCATGCGTAGGGGCTCGTCGGCAATGTGAACCTTTAACTGCGTTTTCAGGGAAAGGCGCTTGTCAAGTCCGTGGAGCAAGGCTCCGCCACCCGAGAGGTACATACCCCGCTGGAAAATATCGCCCGCCAGTTCGGGGGGCATTTCTTCCAGAAGTTTCATGACTGATTCTTCGATTTTCGACAGTGATTTGTCCAGGGCATGCGCGATTTCGGCCTGGGTAACGATGATTTGCTTGGGCATACCCGTCAGCAGATCACGGCCCTTTACCTCGTACTCACGGCGGGATTCGGGCAGATCGGTGAGGGCCGCGCCGATGCTGTGCTTGATGCGCTCGGCCGTGGGCTGGCCGATGAGCAGGTGGTACTCGTTGCGAATGTACAGCTCGATGTCGGCATCCAAGGTATTGCCCGCTACGCGTACCGATTGGTTACACACAATACCACTGGAAGCGATCAGAGCGATCTCGGTGGTGCCGCCGCCGATGTCCACCACCATGTTGCCTTCGGGCTCCTCTACGTTCAGGCCAATGCCCACGGCGGCGGCGATGGGTTCGTGGATTAGGTACAGGCGGCGGGCTCCCAGCGTTTCGGCGGAGTCTTCCACGGCGCGCTTCTCCACTTCGGTGATGCCCGAAGGGATGCAAATGACCATGCGGATGAACGGCTTAAAGAAACTGCGGCGCAGGCCCACCATGCCCATCATGCCCCGAATCATCATTTCGGCGGCGTTGTAATCAGCAATGACGCCACCCTGCAATGGCCTGACGGTGCGGATGTTGTCGTGCGTTTTGCCTTCCATCTGCATGGCCTCGTTGCCTACGGCCAGCATTTTATTGGTCAGGCGGTCGAAGGCCACGACGGACGGCTGATCGACGACGACCTCGTTTTGGTGAACGATCAGAAAATTAGCGGTGCCCAGGTCGATGGCTATATCGTGATTCATTGTTTTTTATCTAGAATGGGAGGTAGCAAGAAACCAGCTCGAGGGAAAAGCCCGGTGCAGTCGAAATCAGGAAATAGTCGGGTAGGAACGGGCCAAAGCCGCCGTGGCATTGCGCTTTCAATCTCGAATCTAATCTCACTCTCGCAAAAAAATCCTCCCGCACCTAAATCCGAACGTTATGATTGGCTGATTGGCTCAAATATACGCGGATTCATGACAAGAAACGAACCAATGGTTTGGGGAAAATAAAACTTTTAGCGAGCGGCGGGAATTTCCCCCGTCGCCACGTAGTTTTTGAGCCACGTTTTGCGGGGGCCTTGAATGGTAAGGTAATATTCGTAGAAAGTCCGCATATCTTTCTGATAGTCACCCGTCAGATAAAGCGGCTCGCTGATTACGAAAGCTTTGCGGGGGTAGTCGAAGCCGACCAGAATGAGCGGCACGTTGGCTTTAAGGGCCATGTAGTAAAAGCCGCGCTTTAGGGTGGCGACATCGTCGCGGGTACCCTCGGGCGTGATGGCAATGTGCATGGTTTCGTGTTCATGGAAAATATCCGCGACCGCATCTACCAGGTTATTGGCCTTGCTCCGGTCCACCGGCAAACCGCCCAAAGCCCGGAAAAACCAGCCGGAGTACCATTGGAAAATCTCTTTTTTCGCCAGCCAACTGATGTCGAACTTCATCATAGCCCGTGCCCCCAGGCTGATACCCAGATCCCAGTTGGAATGATGCGGTGCACCGACCCAGATTGCTTTCTTTATCCCGTAAGGTGGGTTGCCGATTACTTTCCAGCCGAGTAGTTTGTAGAGGGTTGCGAACACAAAAAATTAGTTAACCAATTTAGGTAGAGAGACTACGCGCGCTTCTCCAGCAATTTTATTTTTCCCTCCAACTCTTCGATCTTGTCTTCCAACCGCTTATTTTGATTCATTTGATTTTCGTACAGTAACTCGAACATCCGCAGCGCGTTGCCCTGCATCACGGTATCTCCGGTTTCTCCCTCTTTTGGCGCGGGCTGATTCAGCGTAACCGTCCAGTTGGGATCCACTAGTTCGGTAGCACTGATGCCAAATACATCAATTAACCGAACAAAGTTCTTGGCGGAGGGGTAGTTTTTGTCGTTCTCCCACTCGAAGTAAGTACTTTGGGCGATGCTTAGTAGCTCGGCGGCCTGCATCTGGGTAAGGTGTTTGGCGATGCGAAGCTTTTTGAGTTTTTCTCCTAAAGTCATGGTGGCTACGGTTCTTTGGTTGAGTTTTACTGTCTTGTATTGAGCAATTCGTATAAAGATACAACCATTCCCCGAAAAAGCGATAAAAAATAATCGGTTTTTCCTATTGATATTATCGGAAAATCGGAATCAACCTTTAAATCGCTTTGTGCAAATTTGTAGCGGATAAGGATGCGCATCTTTATTGGTCTGGCTATTTTTCATCTAAACCTTTTTTGAAAAAATGAAAACTATTAACCTGAGGAAGGCGGCTTGGGCCGCCCTTACCGCCGCTGGCTTAGCTGCTTGTCAGCCGAGCTTACTGAACGAAGCGCAAACGCCCGACCCCACCAAGAGCGGGCGGGCAGGAGCCGAATGGCTCACCGACAGCCGCGTGGCTTACGGCTCGAGCATGGAAGTGGAGACTTACACCTACCGCGTCGTCGAGAACTACGCAGCAAGTAAGTCCCGAGAACTGGACATCGCCAGCAACATGCCGAGTCTGCACCGCGAAAAAGTGGAATCGCGGGTACTACAGGATGGTTCTTACGAGATGAACACCGAGCAGCTACAGCCCCAGCAACTGGACAAACTGCCGCCTACCTTGCGAGATTGGCAGCAAGGGGCCGCACCGTACGGTGGTCGTCAACAACCAGGCGACTTTCTACGATCAGGGGAGTAAGGTCATTTCGCAACGCGCCCTGAAAACCGTGAACTATGCTTCTGAAATCCAGAAGATGCGCGAGACGAAGGGGATAGCCAAGAATGCGCCCCTGAGACCGACCGATCCCACGGGTTACCCCAAGGTGGATGCCGCCACCCTGCAAAAGGCCATGAAAGAAAGCGTGGGCGGGGCGAAGCAACTCCGCGAGTACGTAGTGCAAGTGCGGCAAGACAAGCCTACGCCCGAATCGAAGGAGTACGTGCTGACGACCTTCGACACTTACCATGGTCGAGTGCTGGCTAGCGAAGTGCACGACGCCGCCACCAACAAACTGCTGTCGCGCTCCGTTTGCATCTATCAGGGCGAGAAGGATGACATGAAGCTGGTTGGGGTATACTCCGAATCGTACCTCGACAACGCCAAAACGGGTTTCAAAGCAAAGGAAATTCGCTACCAGACCATCCAGAATGCTCAATTTGTCAACAACATCTAAACCTGAATCATCATGAAAACGAAACACTTGATTTTAATAATTCTGGGTACTATACTATGGTTGGCTCCAGAATTTGCCTTTACCCAAGAGCGGCGCGTGGACTGGATTCACGGCCTGGGTGGCAATGCCGATTCCTGGCAGAGTATGAACGACGGATACCGGAATCAGCAACAGCGGTGGATCGAACAAAACAGCCGACTGCTTTATAACACGGGGGCAGGTATTCCGAATTTCGCCACACAGATTCGGAACAACAATCTGGGTGGAGCAAATACCATCTCCATCTCGCACAGTATGGGAGGCACCGCCGTTCGGGAATTGGATATTCAGGAAGCGAACCTCGGCAACCCGAATTATTGGGCGGGAAACATCACCGCAGGATCGCCGCTCAGGGGAGGGCAAATCGCCGTCTCGGTTCAGAACGGGGACGTACAGCGATTTATCGACAATGGGATCGATGAATTGCTTCGGGGGCCAGCCGTGGGCTCGACGGTGTTGCTCATCATAAACCCCATCGTCGGCGTCTTACTTCAGGCTGTCGGCATTTTTGGCTCTCTGTATTCCAACACAATTGCCGGGGCCATCGTGAACGCGATCACTGGTACTTTCGGCCTCACTGCCGACACAGCCGCCGACCTCAATCCCAACGGGGCCTACATGCAGAATATCGCCAACCAGGGTAGCAGCTCGCCGAAGATTCAGGTGTGGGGCAACGAAGACCAGCCGATCATTTGGCGCGTGGCGGGTTCTTATAGATCCGGTTCCGACCAGGCAGGCGTCAACCTGATGAATGACGCCGCGGGGATATACCGCGCGGCCGCCGATGGTGAGTATGCCCTGCGGTTTGTCATGCCTTTGCTGTGGGGCTACTATGATTGGCGCGGCGATCAATGGCGGGCGGGCATCCGCTGGTTGCAAGATACGGCCAACCAAGGCTGGCCGGCGATTATTGGCGCGGGCTACGTGCAACAGCAATGGGCCTATGTACCGACGTACCCGCCCGACTGCGACCACGACCAGTGCATGCAGTGGATTTGGGTGCAGTATGATGTCTTCACCTACGATCAGTCCGACGGCGTGGTGCCCGCCTTCTCCGCTCGCAACGACGGCGGTGCCTGGCGCGGCCATATCGTGGAGGCACCAGGGACTAATCATAGGGAATTGCTGCAGTACAACGAGGCACGTAATACTTATGACCGGATATTCAACGGCGTTGAAACTGGTGGTCAGAATATCTTCGTAATCGGATTCCGATGAAAGAGTTACTGTTGCTTACACTATTAGGCAGTGTGGTTAGTTGTCAAAGTCCAGAGGATGTAGCACTTAAAGATGAGAATGGGGTAGCCACTCGGCTACCCCACATCTGGAAGTCTTCTACTAGCCTCGACGGCAGACTTAACTCCAGCATGAACGCCCAGCACATCTACGATGGCCGCTACGTTCTGGCTTCCGAACGGGCAGCTACCTCCGGGCCATACACGGCCACAGGTCTTTGTCTCAAACGGTTGGAGGACGGGCAGAATGCCTGGGTGTGGAACGATCGCTTTCTGCCGGACGAATACTCCATCGTCTATAATTACAGTATGTATATCTACAAAAACCTGCTCTTCTATAAGAGTGCCTACCGATCCTACTGTATCGACCAAGAATCAGGGAAGACGGTTTGGAAGAAGGAGTGGGGCCGTAATTTTAGCAGCGAGATCACCGCCACCGGGTTGGGGCCGCACTTCTACTTCACCGGGACGCCACCCGAGATTTACGCCAAAAACCGCTGGGAGGAGAGCATCTACCAAGGCGACATGGCTACGGGCGAGGTGCGGGAAGTAGCCAAGCTGAAAACTTTCCCCGACAGCGTATGGCACGACCCCAGTGACTTCGACTGGATCGCAAGGGGGAGAAAAATAAAGCCTTTCATGCGTGGAACCGACACGATGTTGTTAGTCAGTTACGATCTGCCCGATGTCCGGCCTTACTATCAGAACACGCCTTCCTCTGGTTATCTCAGCCTGTATAACCTTACTCAAAAAAAGTGGGTGTACGAGCGGATGCCCATACTCAGCGATGTCAGATTGGGCGTTGAGTCCGAGGCAGGTGGAGGAAATTGGCCCAATATAATCGGCGATAAGGTTTACTTCGCCGTAAACATGTGGGTGGGCTGCTACGATCTGATGACGGGCGAACGAATATGGTTCCAAAGGCTAACGCCGGCCAGCCTGTTCAGCGGAATGATCGTGGCCGAGGGCAAGCTACTGGCCAATGGCATGAACGGCAAGCTCTACGCCCTCGATCCCGAAACGGGCCGCACGCTCTGGACGCAGCGGTCGAGCGGCATCGGCAGCGCGCTGCACTACCAGGATGGCGTGGTGTATTACATCGCCAGCCAAGACCTGCTGGCCACGCGCGTGTCGGACGGCAAGCTGCTGTGGAAGCTCTACTGCCCCGACTACTATACCGAGAAGCGCGGGGACTCGTGGTTCATGGGCTTCGTGACGGGCGTGCCGGGCAAGAACGGGCAGAAGGGGCGGATTTTCGCCAGCACGAATTTGAATGTGTACTGTTACGAGGCCGCACAATGAGAAAGCTACTGCTACTTGTGGTGATGGGTTGTCTGTTTTCCTGCCAAGGGCCAGATGTCGTCTTGAAGGATGATAATGGGGTAGTCACGCGACTACCCCACATCTGGAAGACTTCCACTAGCTTGGATGGTAGATTAAATATCGGCATGAACGCTCAGCACATTTATGATGGCAGCTACATTCTCGCTTCAGAGCGAGCAGCTAGCTCTGGTTCCAGTACCTCTCCGTCCCTTTGCTTTAAACGAACTGACAACGGTAAGAACGCTTGGGTCTGGAACGACCGCTTCATGGAAAACGAGCTGCCTTTCGTTTATAAGTACAAGTTGTATTCCTTTAAAAATATGCTCTTCTACAAGAATGCATATCTGTTCTACTGCATCAACCAGGAGACAGGAAAGACGATATGGAAGAAAAGATGGGAGCGAAATTTTGGAAGCGAGATTAACACCACTGGCATAGGAGAGCATTTCTACTTTACAGGAACCCGACCTGAGATTTACGCCAAGGAGCGTTGGGAGGAGAGCATCTACCAAGGCGACATGGCTACAGGAGAAGTTAGAGAAGTGGCCAAGCTCAAAAACTTCCCCGATAGCGTCTGGCATGATCCCAGCGGGTTCGACTACTTTTCCCGTGGTCGTCATATGAAACCCTTTGTTCGGGGGGCTGATACTCTTTTACTGGTCAGCTACGATTTGCCTGACATTCGACCTTACTACCAAAATACTCCTGTATCAGGCTATCTAAGTCTCTATAACCTCACGCAACAAAAATGGGTGTACGAGCGGATGCCGATGCTCAGCGATGTAAAGCTGGGCGTGGAGTCCGAGGCAGGTGGTGGCAACTGGCCCAACATCATCAGTGATAAGGTTTACTTTGCTGTAAATATGTGGGTGGGTTGCTATGAACTGATGACGGGTAAGCGACTGTGGATGCAGCGGCTCACACCGGCCAGCCTATTTAGTGACATGATTGTGGCCGAGGGCAAACTGCTGGCTAACGGCATGAACGGTAAGCTCTACGCGCTCGATCCCGAAACGGGCAGGACTTTATGGCAGCAGAGGTCGAGCGGTATCGGCAGCGCGCTGCACTACCAGGATGGCGTGGTCTATTACATCGCCAGCCAGGATCTGCTTGCCACGCGCATATCCGACGGCAAGCTGCTGTGGAAACTCAACTGTCCCGATTACTACACCGAAAAGCGTGGGGACTCGTGGTTCATGGGCTTCTTCACGGGCCTGCCGGGCAAGAACGGGCAGAAGGGGCGGATTTTCGCCAGTACGAATCTGAATGTGTATTGTTATGAGGCGGCGCAGTAAAGCGTGGGGGCGTCAATGCGTATTGGCGTGACGGCTATCTTTTGCTTGGCAGGCTGGCAGCGCAAAAGATCGCCCCCACCTCCCAAACGCCCCCACGCTCAAAACTACCCCGTAATATTCAGCCCAAAGCTACCCGTAAAATTCAAATTCCCGTTCATTTGAATATTCCTGACCGTAACGGGGCCGTTCACTTGCACGGTGTGGCCCGTGTTCACGCGGACGTACTCGTTGGCAAAGGGCGGGCGTCCCGCTGTCCAGACGTTGTTGTCGTTCCAATTGCCGGAAGCCACCGTTTCGATCACGTCCGAGAAGAGGGAGATGGTCTTGAAATGGCCAAAAAGGTGCTGATCCGTCTTGGCTTTCGTCGCGCCGAACCAATCGTTCAGCACGTCGGTGTACACGCGGCGGAAGTCGATCTGCATGGCGATGTCGCGGCTGGTTTCCCAGGGCATGGGCGACACGGGCAGCAGGCCATTGGTCAGGTCAGGATTTACGCCCACCGTCTGCCGCTTCACGGCTTTGCCAAATACGAACATCGGCCCGCCCACGCCGTGGTCGGTGCCTTTGGAATCGTTGGACGTGGCCCGGCGACCAAAATCCGAGAAAGTCATGCCGACGACTTTGTCCTCGATGCCTTGCAGTTTGAGATCTTGCTGGAAAGTGCTGATAGCCACGGAAAGTTTGTTGAGCAGTGAGGCGTGCTTGCCTTCGGTGTTGTTCGAGAAATCAACTTGTCCGGCGTGGGTGTCGAAGCCGTTCAACGACACGAAATAAATCTTGGTCTTCAGCCCGCCGTGCACCAGCCGCGAAACGATTTTCAACTGCTCGGCCAGGGAGTTTTTGGCCGATTTGGGCGGGTAGGTGGCCAGGTTGGTGCCCGCGTCGGCGGCTTGCTTGATCTCCGCCGCGTAGCCGATGGACAAGACCTGCTGCTTGCGAACGTGCGCGATCAGGTCGCCCGCGTCACAGCAGGGCAGGTTGCCCGTATTGGGCTCGAAGTCGGCGCTGACGAGCTCGTAAAAATTGTCGGGGTCGTTGATGGCGATGCCCATCGACTGCTGGCTGCCCAGCAGCGTGGTGGAAGTGAGGTAACCGATCTGTATCGCCAGTGGATCCTCCATTTCGGTGGTGGGGTATTGCGCCGGGTAGCCGGGGAAGCGGTCTTCAAGGTAACGGCCCGCCCAGCCGCTGCTTTCGGTTTGGTCGGCGTCCACGGCCGTCATCAGGATATCCGTCGAGCGGAAGTGCGAGCGGCTGGGGTTGGGGTACGATACGGAATGTATAATGGAAAGCTTGCCTTCATTGTACAAATCCCGCAGTCCCGTCAGGTTGGGGTGCAGCCCCGTGGCGTCGTTGCCCGCCAGGGGCAGTACTTTATTCTCGGGAATGGCAATATCACCCCGCAAGCCCATATAAGCCGAAAACTGGTCGCGCGGGATGACGGTATTCAGCCCGTCGTTGCCGCCGTTGAGGTACACAATGACCAAAACGCGATCCTGGTAGGCCGCGCCCGTTTGCATCAGCGAGCGCACCAGCGCCGAGTTCCGGCCCAGGGCCTTCACCCCAAAGCCGTCGAGGGTCATGGGCAACACCATCGAGGCGGCGGCAGTTGTCAGGAAGTCTCTTCTTTTCATAGTTTATGAGTCTATGAGTTCAGGAGTCTATGAGTTGCGCTGTTCATAAGTATGAATAGAGAATCGTTGTAGTTCAACGCACTCTAAAAACTCATAAACTTTGAACTCATCAACTCATGAACTCCCTTAAAATACGTGATATTCCGCCATCCGGAGCAAGTACCGCATGAGGGCACTGGTGCGCCAGCGTATGGTGTCTTGTTTGCCTTTGTCGTTGGGGTCGGCGCGGTGGGCGTTCCACTCGAACAGCCAGGTCGTGCGGGCGAAACCCATCATCATGATCGTGTCGAGCAAAAATTCTTTTTGGGCGGGAAAAAGATCGGTGGCGAAAAGGTCTTTGAGGAAACCGTCCAGCACCGTCTCGCAGGGAATGGCGGGCGTGTTGAGGTCTGAAAAATTCGGTTGCATGGATCTGACCCAGGCTATCAGGTCGATGCCTAACTTATAGCCTGGCTTTACCTCGAACCAGCGCCAGATGAGCGCATCGGTGAAGTTGCTGCGCAGGGCGAGGGTCGTGGTGTTGACCCAATTGGTCGAATAGCCCGGTTGGTAGTAAGGTTCGTAGCCGAAGACCGACGACTGATCGACGAATTCCAGCTGCATATCGCGGGTATTCCAGTAAAAGAACTCCATCATTTTCCGAAAAGCCACGTAATCGCTCGTCATGTTCGGAACGGGTTGGTTGAAGAATCGGATCGAGCCCATCATCAGCTCGGCGGGCGACTTGATGATGGCCCCGCGATTGGCAGGATCGAAGAAGATATCGCTGCTAAGTAACTTCTTGACCACGGGTAGGATCGCGTAATTGTTGGCTGAGCTCTTAAAAAAGGACGCCAAGGGTATAATTACATTGTTCTCGATGTCTTGCGTGACGTTCGGATTGACGTACCAGCGGTACAGCTTGCGGCAGATGAATTTGGGCGTTTCGGGATGGTTCAGCAGCATCGTCACCAGATCGTCCAGTTCGGCGTCACCCGCCGTGTCACCGGAGCGGCCCGTGATGACGGTATTATTGTAGTTCGACGAAAATACCTTGTCGGTCGTATCGTGGCGACTGGCGGTAAACGTCGTTTCAAAACTAGTCGAACCCTGACTGTAGTGGTTGGTGTATCGCCAGCCCGTCAGCACGCGGGCGGCGGCTTTCACGTCGTCTTCGGTGTAGTTGTTGTTGCCCGCAAAATCCTTGTTGCCCACCGTGAACAGTTCCTGCAATTCGCGGGCGTAGTTCTCGTTCGGGCTGCCTTTCTTGTTCTGGTCGCCGTTGAGGTACCGCAGCATGGCGGGATCCTTGGTGATGGCTTTTACCAAAAACCGAAAATTCCCCAGGGCATTGTCGCGCAGCAATCGCAGGTAGCGATCCACAAAGCGGAAATCATCGACCTCGGTGCGGGTCGTGACGAAGTGATTCTGCCAAAAAAGCGTGAGTTTGTCGAGCAGGGAAGGCGGCACATCCTGCCGCGCCATTTGCCCCATCCACCAGTACTTTACGTAGATTCCAAACCAGTAGTTCCGGTCGCTGTTGAAGGGCTTGTCGAGAAAAGTTTGCCCGGCGTTGGGCTTGGTCTCGTCAAACTCGACGGGCGGCGGCGGGTTGCTGGCCTGACTGACATTGTTCAGCAGCGTCTGTACCGCTTGCGCGGGAGTTTTGCCTGTAAAAGTGCTGATCTCAGCGGGCGTGGGACCGAAGGTGGCCCGGCGCAACAGGTGCGCAGCCTGCTGGGCGTTCAGCGGTGAAGTCTTTAAATCTAGGTAGGGCATACAGGGATGTTCGCTTCTTTACAACTCTCTCTTCCATTGTCTTTTCTTCCTCGTGTGTATAGAAGGACATCGTCCCGGTCGGCTAAATACGGCATTTATTGCCGATTCACAAAACAAGAACCAAAACCTTGTAGATTTGCGGTTCAGAGTTTAAAGTAAAAAGTCAAAAGTTTAAGGTCGCTTTTGAAACCTACATGCCATAAGATGAAACGCCGTGATTTTGTAAACGCCACGCTCACTACCGCCGCTGCCGCTTCGGGCCTGAACGCAGTAGCGCGTCCGGCAGGCGATCCTGCGGCAGGCGATCCTGCGGCAGGATCGCCTGCCGTACCCGGTTATTCGTTAAAAGTCCTGGCTACCAACTGGGGCTACAAAGGGACGATGGACGAACTGTGCGCGGCGGTCAAAAAAGAGGGCTACGACGGACTGGAACTCTGGTGGACCAACGACGCTGAGGCTAGGAAAACAATGTTTGCGGCGCTCAAAAAATATGATTTAGAACTCGGCTTCCTGTGTGGCGGCGGTCAAACGGAGTTTGCGCCGCATTTAGATTCTTTTAAGAAATCCATCGACGGAGCTACGTCGCAAACCGAGATTAGACCCTTATACGTCAACTGCCACAGTGGCCGCGATTTCTTTACCTACGAGCAAAACAAGGCGTTCATCGACTACACGACGCAGGCCGCCGAGCGCAGCGGCATCCCGATTTACCACGAAACGCACCGGAGCCGGATGCTCTTCGCCGCGCACATTGCCCGGAACTTTATCGAACAAAATCCCGCTTTACGCCTGACGCTCGACATCTCGCACTGGTGTAACGTCCACGAATCGCTTTTGGAAAACCAAACCGAAACCGTGGTACTGGCTCTGAGCCGCACCGGACACATTCACGCCCGCGTCGGCCACGCCGAGGGGCCGCAGGTCAACGACCCGCGCGCGCCCGAGTGGAAAGCGGCCCTGGACGCGCACCTCGGCTGGTGGGATGCGGTGGTGGCCGAAAAGAAGAAAAACGGCCAGTCCCTGACGATCCTGACGGAGTTTGGTCCGCCGAGCTATCTGCCCACGGTGCCCTACACCAATCAGCCTGTGGCCGATCAGTGGGCCATCAACAACTATATGATGCGCACGTTGCGCGAACGCTACGACTGACCTACCCCGTGACTGGCACAGTATTTATACCAAACCCGCAACCCCAAGGCACCGCCGTACCCCTCCCGCAAATCCGCATGAGTTCAAGTTCCAAAGAGACGCTGATTTCCAAAAATATTGACGAAAAGCTCCTCGTTTTTTACCAGGGCTGGACGTTCATGGCGAAGTTCTTCCGCGAGCTGTTCCGGGGACGGCCCGAGTGGCGGGAAGTCATCAAGCAGTGCTATCAGATCGGCTACAAGTCGCTGCCGCTGATCTCGCTCACGGGTTTCATCACCGGGATGGTTTTCACCAAGCAGTCGCGGCCCTCGCTGATGGAGTTCGGAGCCACTTCGTGGCTGCCGTCGCTAGTTTCCATCGCCATCGTGCGGGCATTGGCCCCGCTCATCACTTCGCTCATCAGCGCCGGGCGGGTAGGTTCCAGCATTGGGGCCGAGTTGGGCTCCATGCGCGTGACCGAGCAGATCGACGCGATGGAGGTGTCGGCGGTGAACCCGTTCAAATTTCTGGTCGTGACGCGGGTAATCGCCACCACGATCAGCATTCCCATTCTATCCTTCTATTGCGCCTTTGTTGGGCTGATGGGTTCGTTCCTGGACGTAACGCTCAACGAAGAAACGAACATCATCGCTTTCTTTAAAAGTGCTTTCGAGCAAATCACTTTCCTGGATATCAATTCGGCCCTAATCAAAGCACTGGCCTATGGGTTCACAATCGGGATGGTGGGTTGTTACAAGGGCTACAACGCCAGCAACGGCACGCAGGGCGTGGGCCGGGCGGCTAACTCCGCCGTGGTTCTTTCGATGTTCTTGATATTCATCGAAGAAGTCGCCATCGTGCAGGTAACTAACTGGTTTAGATAGTTAAGGGTATGAAAACGAAATCTGCATTGCGCGAATCGCAAGTTTACGAAGGAGGGAACGTCATTTCTGTTCGTGATCTGTACAAGTCCTTCGGCGATTTGCACGTATTGCGGGGGGTGAACCTGGAAGTGGAGAAAGGGCAAAACGTCGTGGTGCTGGGACGATCGGGAACGGGAAAATCGGTTTTGATCAAAATCATTTCGGGTTTGCTGACCCTTGATCGGGGTAGCGTGAAAGTACTCGGACAGGAAGTTGGGGATCTGGACGAAAAGCAACTCCGCGAACTCCGCAAGCGCATTGGTTTTTCTTTCCAAAACAGTGCCCTGTACGACAGCATGACGGTGCGCGAGAACCTGGAATTTCCGTTGGTTCGGAACGTCAGTAACCTGAGCCGCAAAGAAATCGACAGTTCGGTAGAGGAGGTGCTGGAGTCGGTGGGCCTGCTGAGTGCCATCAACCAATCGCCGGCGGAGCTTTCGGGCGGACAGCGCAAGCGCATCGGCATTGCCCGCACGCTGATCATGAATCCCGAGGTGATGCTCTACGACGAACCCACCGCCGGACTCGACCCGACCACCTGCATCGAAATCAACGAGCTTATCAACGAAGTAAAGGAAAAGTACAACACCAGTTCGATCCTGATTACCCACGACCTGACTTGCGCCAAGATGACGGGCGATAAATTGGCCATGCTCCTCGACGGATCGTTTGTCAAACAAGGTACCTTTGACGAAGTTTTCAGCAGCGACGACGAGCGGATCAAGAGTTTTTACGATTATAACTTTACGGACGATGAGGCGTGACAGGAACATGGAGTGTGAGGTACTAGGTACTAGCTAGGTACTGAGTACTGAGTACAAAGTTCTATTTGGTACTGATATCGAGTCGAACGCCATCATTAAACATAGCAGATATACCAAAAACCCAGTACTCAGTACCTAGTACTCAGTACCCAGAACTATAAAAAACTATGAGTAAAACACCCAACCCCCAAAGACGCGCCGTAACGGTTGGCCTGTGGGTTTTAGCCGGACTCGTCATTTTCGTGATCGGTATCATGACCATCGGCGGAATGCGCAAGTCATTCGTTTCAAAAATCACCGCCCAGGCCACCTTCGATGATGTGAATGGCCTGAAAGTGGGCAATAACATCTGGTTTTCCGGCGTGAAAGTCGGGACGGTGAAGGATATATTTTTTACCGGAAATTCTCAGGTGGAGGTTATCCTCAACATCGAGGAGAAGTCCCAGCAGTACATCCGTAAGGACGCCGTCGTGAAAATCAGTTCCGATGGTTTGATCGGCAATAAAATCGTGGTTATCGAAGGCGGAACTCCCCAGGCCGAACAGATCCAGGACGGCGATATACTGCGCGTCAAAAAAGAAGACAGCCAGCAAGACATCATGAACACGCTGCAGGCCAACAACAAAAATATTTTGGCGATCACCGACGATTTCAAGGAAATCAGTGGCAAGATTCGCAAGGGGGAAGGGTCGATTGGCAGGCTGCTGGCGGATGAGCAGCTGTACAAAAATTTGGAGGTAACGATGGCTACTTTGCAACGTGCCGCCGGACAGGCGCAAAGTGTCACCAACTCCCTGAACGCCTACACCGCCAAGTTAAACCAGCCGGGCGGCCTGGCCTACGACGCGGTCAACGACACCATCATCATGCGCAAAGTAAGGCTGACAGTTTCGGAACTAGGCGAAACCGCCAACACGGCCCGCGCGATGGTGGAAGGGTTGAAGAAGACAACCCAGGATTTGTCGGCTGACCTGACCAAAAATAACGACAACGCCGTGGGCTTGCTCCTCCGCGACAAAGCCACCGCCACCGACATCAAAACCACCATTCAAAATTTGGAAAGCAGCTCGGAGAAGCTGGACGAAAGCATGGATGCGCTGCAAAATAATTTCTTGCTTCGCGGCTTCTTCAAGAAAAAAGCCAAGCGCGAAAGAGTGGAAGTCGATTCTATCAGGCTCAAAGCGGAAGTAGTTCAGTGAGTTTAGGGGTTAGGTGAAATGGTTTTGAAGGTTATTATCATCTTACCGCATCATCCCGCAGGGATGGCATATTTATAGAAGAAAGCATATTCAACGATTGTGCGACCCCCTCGGGGTCGTATGTCGTAGTAATTACCGTTTCTATAAATATCTTATCCCTACGGGATAAGGGGAGCAACCATGAGAACCATTACAGTTAGGGTTTAAAATAAAGAGCAAAGCTCTAAACTCAATTTAAACAATCACTGAACCCTGCTGGACATCAAACTTTAAACCGCCATGGGGCGCCCCGCTAAACCCTAAACAAAAATCAAGTTTTCCGCTTTTTCTTCTTCGCTGACGGGAACAAAATATTGTTCAGTATTAGGCGGTAGCCAGGTGAGTGGGGGTAAAGGTTGAGATCCGTTCCCATGCGGTGCCCACCGCGCCGACCTTCTGGATCGTGGCCGCCGTAAAATGTCCACTGGCCTACTCCGATTTCGCCATAGAGGTAGCGATCCGAAGATTTGCTTTGGCCCATCACCAGTACATTTGACTTTACGGTTTTTTTGGTAAATGCCGAAGTTTGGCCGCTGAACTCGCGAATCTGAAATTCGTGGTTTTGTACCAGCATCGACGGGATGACATCCCACTTGGCCGAGAAGTCGAAGAGTGTGAACACGTCGTCGCTGCTGCCGAAACCGTAGCTACCCAAGGAGGCGTTGATGTCGGAAAACCACATCCCGCCGTAGCCGTTTTCAAGCTGCAATTCGAAATTCTCGAAGGCGAAGGTCTGGCTAAAATCCAACTTCGACTGCGCCCCCGGCTCGATCCCATCGCCGTCGAACTGCGAATCAACGATGTCCACGCCCTCGGCGGCCAGGGCGATGTCGAAGGTTTCAGCCCCCGAACACATCGCGAACAGGTACCCGCCGCCCGCGCAAAACTCTTTGATTCGCTTGGCCACGGCCAGCTTCATCTGTGACACCTTGGCGTAGCCGAATTTCTTGGCAATATCTTCCTGTGCCTGAATGTCTTGCTGCGACATCCGACGCAGGTTCCGGCCAAACTGTCCCGTGAAGTCCTCGTGGTGCAGGTGCAGCCAATCGTACTTGCTTAAATCACCATCCAGAATTTCCTGATCGTACACTACCTCGAAAGGTATCTCGGCGTATTTGAGCGCCAGCAGCACGGCATCGTTATACTCAAAGGTGGCCGGGCCGATTTTAATGGGCGAATACACCGCAATCTTGGCCGCTTTAAAAAGCTTCACGGCGTCCATGTTCACCTCCGGCACCGCTATTTGGGTCAAAATATTGGCTGCTTTGGCATCGGAGATCACTTCATAAGCCACGCCCCGCACGCGGCATTCTTTCTCGATCGTCGAGACATATTTGATCAGATAGCTTCCACCCCGGTAGTTCAGCAACCAGTCTAAATCCAGGCCTTCGTCCAGCACTGAGTAAGCAATTCCGTAGGCTTTCAGGTGGTTGGACTGCTTCTCGTCCATCGGAATCAGGATGTGATTGGCGTAGCTGACGTTGGATAGCAGCAGGAATAAAGCAATACCAAGATACCTCACGAAGAAGTTTCGCGTATTTCGTGCCATGCGTTGTCTGGTTTTAGAAAATGCTACATTACTCCAATTGCCTATATTTTTCCTGTACAGTCACTCGCCAAAAAGTTGCTGCTCTAATTCATCTGTCGTGATATTGAGATGCTTTGCTACGTTTCTCAAAATAGATCTTAAAGTTCCTTCTCTCAAAGGCTTATGGTTAGGGACGGTTTCTGAATGCTTGCCATTCTCATTCGTCTGAATCCTAATATGGCTCCCTTTCTGCCTGATAGGTTTGTACCCATGTATTCTCAACTTTGCGATCAGCTCCTGTCCAGTAATGCTTTTGGAAATCATGACAAATCAATGGATAGCCAGCACCTCCTCCTTGATAAACCGTAAAATCACTTTCTTTGGTCTATCTTCATTTTCGTCAAAGTGACACGCCAGCGCATCTTTAATCATCTCACGTAACTCCTCTACAGTATCTGCTTGGGTTACTATCTGTTCACTTTCAGAAATGAATGCTTCGGCTACGTATCCCCCGTCAGCCAAGTCCTGCTTCACCTGAAATGTTATCTCTTCCATTTTACTACTTTTTTTGGAAAAAATCAGCCAATTCAATAGATACCAATATCAGGTATCTAATTGATTAATCATCAACCAAATCTAAACAATTATGTTTGGGAAAACAAAAGGTGTACCTTGGAGAGAGACTGCCAATTAATTGTTAAACACTAACCGGCGAATCAGTTACTTACCATATTTTTATTTGTAGAATTTCCGCTTTTAAGGTAAATATGTCAATACGGCGTAAAAGATTTCATGAAAAGCCGTTGGTAATCAAACACAAAGTACGATTTTGGACTTTCTGCTATACCCATTAAAAAGTAGGAACGCCCTTCAAAGTACAAATACTCTTTTCATGCCATTCAACCAGAAAAAGAACTTAAAGCTTTACCTCTTACTGCAAATATTCCTCTGCGCGCTGGCCTTTCCTTCCCACGCCCAGCGGTTTTCCATCAGAGGCACCGTGCAGGCAGCGGCCGATAAGTCAGCTATGCCGGGAGCCATTGTCACCATCCAGAAAACCACTGAGGAACAAGCCTTGGATGGCGTGACGGCCAACGCTAACGGGGAGTTCGCTTTCGGTAAAATGGCGGCGGGTTCGTACGTTGTTAAAGTTAATTATCTGGGTTTCAAGCCCATATCGAAACCCGTAGAAATTGAGGATGCTTCGGTGGATTTAGGTGCACTACTCCTGGTGGAGGACGCCAATGATCTGGAAGAAGTGAAAGTCATTGGGCAAATAGCCACCGCCGTTCAAAGGGGTGACACGACGGAATTCAACGCCGCCGCCTTCAAGACCGCCGCCGACGCCAGTGCCCAGGACTTGGTGCAAAAGCTCCCTGGCGTGACGATGGAGGATGGCAAGGTGCAGGCCCAGGGTGAGGACGTGCAGCAAATCCTGATCGATGGCAAACCCTACTTTGGCACCGATGTGGCCAAGGCACTGCAAAGCTTACCCGCCGAAGTAATTGCCCAAATTCAAGTATTTAACAAGAGAAGCGACCTGGCCGAGATGACTGGATTTGCCGACAACGACGAAATGAAAACAATCAACATCGTGACGAGGGAGGACCGGCGGCGGGGGCAATTCGGAAAAACGACGGCGGGCTACGGTACCGACGACCGCTACATGGCGGGTACCAGCATCAACCTCTTCAACAAAGACCGCCGCTTCACCGTGACCGGCCTGAGCAACAACATCAATACGACCAGTTTCAGCAATGAGGAGGAAAGCAGCTACCGACGTGGCCGTCCGCGCAGCGGCATTATCAAAACCAACCTGGTCGGCGTCAACTACTCCGATATGTGGACGCCCAAAATCGAGGCCAGCGGGAGCTACACCTACACCAATCAGCAGAACTTCGGCCTCGAGTCCAAGTTTCAGCAGTTCATTAGCGTGGCCGATTCGGGCCGAACCTACGCCGAGAACAGCCGTAGCAACGAGCAGGACGGCACCCACCAGGCGGACATGCGGATCGACTACAAAATCAACAAGAAGAATCGCATTCTGCTCCGTCCCCGCATGACCATCCGGCGGGGCGACGACTTCAATTACTTCCTGGGCCGCACCGAGAACGAGAACAGCCCACTCAACCAAACCGAAAACACCGCTAATAATACTAGCAATAACCTGAGTTTTCGGAATACGCTTTACTACAGCCATCAGTTCGATAAGAATGGCCGCAACGTCACCTTCCGGCTGAGCACGGGATTCAGCAACAGCAACAGCGACAACTACCGCCTGGCCGACAACCAGTATTTTCGCGAACCCAGCCGTGATCGCATCCTTGACCAGTTCACTGACTTCAACGGTAGAGGATTCTCCTGGGAAGGCAAAGTTTCCTATACCGAGCCCTGGGGCAAATACGGACGCGTGCAACTGGAACACGAGCGCGGCAATCGTTTCGATGACTCCGACCGCCGGCTGTACGATTACAGCGAGTTCACGGGCGACTACTCGAATCTAAACGTGGGACTAAGTAACAGCTTCAAGAGCGACTACCTCACCGAAGAGACCGAATTAGGCTACCAGTACCGCAATGATAAGGTGCGCCTGCAAGTGGAAGCGGAGTACCAGCGGGCTAGTCTTCGGAGCGACCAGTTGTATCCCGGCGAGTTTGAGATCAACCGTGATTTCAGAAACGTCCTGCCCTCAGTTCGCTTCGAGTACAAGTTCACCAAATCTACCAATGTCGAGCTCGACTACCGCTCCTGGACCGATGCACCGTCCATCAGCCAGTTGCAGGATGTGTACAACATCTCCAATCCGCTGTACGTACGCACGGGCAATCCTGAACTTGTACAGTCGGTGCAGAACCGTTTTCGGGGTCGCTTCCGGGCGCGCAATCCTGACAACGACCACACTTTTTACGCTAGTCTTGAGGCGTCTTTAATTCCGAATTATATCGCCAACAGCACTTTGACGGCCCGCAGTCCTATTCCCCTCACGGCTACCGACACCCTGCAAACGGGCTCGCAGCTTGCGCGGCCCGTCAACCTCGACGGCTACCGCACCATCCAGTCGTTTATCAATTTCGGACGCCCCGTCGACTTGCTCAAATCGAAATTCAGTACCTATGCTTACATCACCCATACCCGGCTCCCCAGCCTGATCGACTCGCTGACCAACTACACGGCCAATACCGGCTTCCGACTGGGCGTGTCGCTGAGCAGCAACATCAGCGAAAACCTGGATTTCTACGTCTCGACCCGCTCGGGCTATAACACGGTGCGAAGGTCGCTGCGCGAAACCAGCGAGAATTTCTTCAGCCAAAGCTCCCGCGCCCGCCTGACCTGGGTGATCTGGAAAGGCATTACGTACCGCACCGACCTCAACCACCGCCTCAACACGGGGCTGGCGGCGGGCTTCAACGTCAACTACATGATCTGGAACATGAGCGTCGGCAAGAAGGTATTTGACAACCAGCGCGGTGAAATCAGCCTGAGCGTGTTCGATCTCTTGAAGCAAAACATCAGCATCCGCCGCAATGTGACGGACATCCTGGTGGAGGATGTGCAATCCAACGTCTTGCAGCGGTACTTCATGCTGTCGTTCACCTATAACCTGCGGCATTTCAGCGGCGGGGCCAAGAGCGAGGCGGACTTTGAGCGGTAGGAAAGTCAGAATTAAGTTCAATAACCTCCTATTTCCGATCACTTATCCCTGACACGCCTACGCCGCCACCAACGCCCCTTCTGCTGTTTTGACAGCATCGTCAAATTGGTCTTGAAGTAATGCAGCGTCTCGTTCATCTCGCGGTTGATGGCGATACGGGCCAAAGTCGATTCCTGGATAAGTAAAATGCTGGCATAGAACAACATACCGGCCCCTAAAATACTCAGAAACACCGGGAGCCAGGGACGTCTGGTATCAAAGACGTCCAGTAGGCCCAAGCTCAGGCTGGTGGCGATAAACACGCCCAAAGCGAGGTACTGCGTAATCAGAGCACGTTGCAATAGTTTGGTGCGGTGAGTGGCTTTGTGCAATAAGTAGAATAGCAGCGAAACCTCCGTCTCCTTTGTTTCAATCTCATTTTCTTTAACCAGCGCCTTCAGTTCGTCGGCCAGGTAACGACTGCGCTCGATCACACCCACTAGCCGGGAGGAAGTGGTAGTAATTAGCGACCCACAGGCCAAAATCAATACCACCGGAGCCACCATCGACGACAGGATCGTCATCGTTTGGGAGAGTTTGGTAATGGTCAAGAATTCTTCCATGAAAGAAAGGGGTGAAGTTCCAAAGGCACAAAGGGGCGAAGGCACAAAGGCACAAAGTTTTTGAAAATAGGTGAGTAGTTAAAGCTGAATCGACAGTTTTTTCAACTTTCAACTTTCAACTTTCAACTTTCAACTTTCAACTTTCAACTTTCAACTTTCAACCGCCAAGCGGCTCTATTTCAACTCAAATCGTCGTTCCCCCGTCCGCCGTGTAGATGCCGCCCGTGCAGTAGCCCGAGGCGGGCGAGGCCAGAAACAGCGTGAGCCGGGCGATTTCCTCCACCGACCCCATGCGGGCGATAGGCAGGCGTTTGGTAAAACGGGCCAGGGTATTCTCGTCTTCCCAGAGCGCCTGGCTGAATTTTGTCTTGATCAAGCCCGGACACACGGCGTTAACCCGGATGCCGTCGCTGCCGAGTTCCTTGGCCAGTACTTTGGTAAGCATATTCAAGGCGGCCTTACTCACGCTGTACATCCCCAAACCCGCGTCGGGCGTGAGGCCCGCGATGCTGCTGATGTTGACGATGCTGCCGCCGCCACGCGCCTTCATACTCGGCTGCACCAGCTTGGTCAGTTCCAGCACCGACTGCACGTTGACCTGCATGATTTTGTCAAAGGCACTCTCGGGAAATTCCAGCGTCGGGCCGTAATGTGGGTTGGCGGCAGCGTTATTTACCAGAATATCCACGCCCCCGTAAACCTCGATGGTCTTTTCGACCAACTCCCGCAGTTGCGCCTGATCACCCACATGGGCGGCGATGGCCGTTATGTCCGCTCCATGGTCCCGCATTTCGGCAGCTAGGGCGTCGAGATCGGCCTGCTTGCGGCTGCTCAGGACTACCTTAGCCCCGGCATCGGCCATGAATCGGGCGATGGACTCGCCAATGCCCTTGCTGGCTCCGGTGACGATGGCGATTTTGTCGTTGATTTGGAAGGAGTACATGGGAGGGTAGGGTTTAGTTAGAGTTTAGGGGTAAAGTTCCAAAGGCACAAAGGCGGCTCGCCACTGCGATCAAAAGGCACTAAGTTAGCTATTCGACCCGGCATTCACGGAACCGTTAACCGTCAGCCCCCTTTCCCCGTTATCCAATCCATCACCAGACTCGCCTTGGCACCGGATGCGCCTTTGCTGGGGCAGGTACCCTCGCCGCGCAGTTCGGCGACGATGGTTTCGATGAGCGGTTGCTGGACGTGGGGCGGGTAGGGGAGTTCGTATTCTTTGGTTGCGTCCCGGGTTTCTACTTTGATGGTGAAATGCTCGAAGAAGGAGAAGGTGATTTTACCTTCGGTACCCAGCAGGTAGGCTTCATCGACGCGGTGGCGCTTGCTGCCCGTGAAGCACCAACTGCCGCTGCCGACCACGCCGGACTCGAATTCAAAGTTTGCCATCACCACATCGTCGGCCTTGTAAAGTCCGGCCTGGTTGCGGGCGATGCCCTGCGCACTTTTGATCGGGCCGAGGGCAAATTCCAGGAAGTCGAACTGATGCGCCGCCAAATCGTGGAAATGTCCGCCGCCCGAAATTTCGGGATCCACGCGCCAGCGCGGGGAAGCGTCCGGGCCGATTTCCTCCGGGTAGGGCGGCCAGTGCAGCGTGAGGTTCACCAACCTGATTTCGCCGATGGCTTTCTGGTCGATGAGTTCTTTGAGCTTTAAAAAATAGGGCAGGCAGCGGCGGTAGTAGGCCACAAACAGCGGTGTGCTGGTTTCATGACTTACCCGCACCATTTCGTCGCACTCTTTGGCATTGCGGGCCATGGGTTTTTCTACGTACACGGGCTTTCCCAACCGCAGGGCTTTCAGGGTGTAGTCCTCGTGCGAGCCGGGTGGTGTGGCGATATAAATCGCGTTGACATCCGGGTCGTTAAGGAGTTGGTCGGCATCGTCGTACCATTTCGGCACATTGTGGCGGCGGGCGTAGTCAGCGGCCTTCTCGCCGTCGCGCCGCATCACGGCCACGAGCTTGGAGTGTTCGATGTTCTGGAAAGCCGGGCCGCTTTTCTTTTCAGTCACGTCGCCGCAGCCGATGATACCCCAGTTGATGGTAGTCATTGTTTGATTATTGAATCGTGTAATTGCTATTTAGTTTTGTAGAGTCGGACAGGCGCATCCATGGGTTCGCCCACTGGCGAAAGCAATGCCCACAAAATTTCAGAAAGGCGGGATTTACTTAATCTTTTTTCAAAAATTTCAACAAGATTCGGTCTACAGCGTGCAGGTATCCCGCAATATAAGCCGCTTGGGCAGCACGGGCTTCCTCGTCGTAATGAACGTGGTCGATGAAATGTTCGCTGCCAAGGTTTTTGGTGAAACTGTAAAGGTCGATCGAGGCGACGTTGTTCTGGGCAATGACTTCGTCCGCGATGGCATTGTAGGCATCGAGATCGCGCGCGTAACGCTTAAATGCTTTCGAGCGGCTATTGTGGCGCTCGTCTTCGACGGGCGTCGTCCGCAGCCAGATTGGGTGAATGTTTCGCTCTTCCAGTAGTTTCAGGATAGATTTTAAATTGCTACGGTAACTGGCCGAATCCACCTGAATGGCGTCGGTGTCGGCGTTGCGCTTGATGTCGTGCAATCCGCAATTGAGCAGCAGAACGTCGGGCCGGAAGGATTGGTCTTGCAATTTCGTTTTTAAAAATTCCAGCACCATCCGCGAGTCGCCGCCGTTGGCTCCGGTTGGTACGTCGAGGTTTTGGGCCGCTTGTCCGGCATCGCTTTTGCGGTCGTACTGCCAGGTTCCCTGGGTGTATTTTTCAAGATAGGGGCCATATTGTATAGAGATGCTATCGCCAATCACGTAGAGTTTGGGCAGCGGGGCGGTGAGGCTCAATAACAGGAAGACGCTTAGAAGGAGGGAGGGAATCCGGAAGTACTTTTTCATGAAGCTCATTCATTGAGGATTGTTCTAGCCAACAATTTATCAAAAAAACGTCGGGAGAGCACCCTTTGGCCGGATATTTTTACCGCTCTCCCCAGCAATCCATTATTTCACTCCAAAAAACTATGAGTTCTCGAAAAGAAGAAAAATTCGACGTCATCATCATCGGAGCCGGGCAGGCGGGCAAGCCGCTGGCCATCTATCTGGCCAAGGCCGACCGCAAAGTCGCCATCATCGAGCGGGAGTACCTGGGCGGAAGCTGCGTCAACTGGGGCTGCACGCCCACCAAGATGCTGCTGGCTTCGGCTACGGTCGCCGAGCAGTCGCGGGGCTCTGATGCGTACGGCGTAGAAACGGGCAAGGTGAAAGTGGACTTCAAAGCGGCCATGCGGCGAAAAGACAAGGCGATCGTCAAAGCCCGGAAAGGAATTGAGGAACGCCTGGACGAAGTGGAGGGAATTACCCTGATCCGGGGCGAGGCTTATTTCATTGGCCCTAAGAAGGTCGGTGTCAACCTGAACGAAGGCAAGAGCCGCACCCTGACCGCCGAACACATCATCATCGACACGGGATCCAGTCCCCGCAGCCCGGAGGTGGAAGGCTTAGACGGGGTCGAGTGGCTGACTTCCCGCTCGGCGCTGGATTTAAAGAAACGGCCCGAGCATATCGTGATCGTCGGCGGCGGGTACATTGGTGTCGAGTTCTCACAAATCTTTTCGCGCCTGGGCAGCAAGGTAACTGTCGTCGAAAACAGCAAACAAATTCTCGATGGCGAAGACCTGGACGTAGCCGAAGAAATGCAGAAGATACTGGAAAGGGAAAAAATCACCTTCCAATTGAATAGTAAAGTCGCCAAGGTCAAGCAAAGCAAAAGCGGCCTCGTTCAGGTTTCCGTGGAGTCAGACGACGGCAAAACCAAAAAAATAAAGGGCTCGCACCTGCTGTTTGCCGTGGGTACGGTTCCCAACACCAAAGCCCTGAAATTGGACGCGGCGGGCATCGAAACCGACGAAAAAGATTGCGTCAAAGTGGATGACTACCTCGAGACTTCGCAATCGGGAGTTTTTGCCGTTGGCGATGTAAAAGGCGGCCCCGAGTTCACGCATATTTCCTACGACGATCACCGGATTATTCTGGAGAGGTTGTTGGAAAACAAAAAGCGCAGCATCAAAGATCGCCCCGTACCCTACGCCATCTTCACCGACCCCGAATTGGGGCGCGTCGGGTTGAGTGAAGAAGAAGCCAAGAAGAAAAAGATCAAATTCAAGATGGCTAAAATGTCGATGAGCAAGGTCTCCCGCGCCAACGAAACGGGCCACCCCGAAGGCTTCATGAAAGTAATTATCGACGCCAAGAGCGATCAAATCATCGGGGCAGCCATGCTGGGCCTGCAGGGGGCCGAGATGATGGGGATGCTGCAAATCGCGATGATGGGGAAACTGAAATACCAGCAACTCCGCGACGGCGTCTTTGCGCACCCCACGCTGGCCGAGTCGCTTAATAATTTGTTCGGAGAGGTGGAGTGAATCAAGTGTTTCGTCCGAGATTTTCTATCTTCGCCCGCACTCACCAAACCGCATCTCATGAAAACCACCGTTGCAACGGCTTGGCTGGTCGTAGGAATTCTGCTTCCCGGCTTCGCCCAAGAGAAAGCACAACTTCCCGAATTTAATCTTCAAAAGTCCGACCTGGAAGCCCACATGCGGTTCATAGCTTCGGACGAATTGATGGGGCGCCGCACGGGGGAACCGGGTAACCTCGTCGCCGCCCGCTACGTGGCCGAGCAGTTCCGGCGCTTCGGCCTGGCCTTTGCGCCCTCGCAGGCTTCCTTTATGCAGACCGTGCCGCTCGAAAAAATGGGCGCGTTGGGGAAAGGGGACTTGTACGTCGGTGACGAAACCTTACGCTCTGGCGAGGATTGGATTTTGATGTCGGGCGCGGCGTCGGACCTCTCCGCGCCGCTGGTGTACGCAGGCTTTGGGCTGGAAAATGCCGACAAAGGCTGGGACGACTACAAAGGGCTGGACGTAAAGGGTAAGATCGTGCTGCTGCAAAGCGGCTCACCCGAGGCGACCGCGCCGATCGAAATTATCACCGCCTCGGACGCGAAGCGTAAGCTCGCGGCCGAAAAAGGCGCGGTAGCTATCATAGAAATCTTCAAAGCACCGGTTCCCTGGAACTTTGTAATCAAATTTTTCGGCGGCGAACGCTTGGCTCTCGCGCCTGACGGGAAGCCCGTGACCCTGCCCCACGCCTGGGTCAATGGGCAGGAGGCGAAATTTACCAAGATGCTTCGCGCCGTCGATAAAGTCCGCTTCCAAACCGCCGGACGCTCCGTGGAGACAGTGAATGGCTACAACGTCGTCGCCTACATCGAAGGCACCGATGCCAAGCTGAAAGACGAACACCTGTTGCTCACCGCCCACTACGACCACGTGGGCGTCGGCAAACAGGGCGGACAGTCCTACACGCCGGAAGACAGTATTTTCAACGGCGCGCGAGACAATGCCTTCGGAACGGTATCGCTGCTGGCCGCCGCCGAAGCTTTATCAAAACAGCCGCCGAAGCGCTCGGTGCTGTTGGTGGCTTTGACGGGCGAGGAAGTGGGTTTGCTAGGCAGCAAGTACTACGCCAGCCATCCGCTGCTGCCTCCGAACCAATGCATTTTTAACCTCAACACCGACGGCGCGGGCTACAACGATACCAGCATCTTGTCGGTGATCGGCTTGGATCGTACGGGCGCAAGAGCTGAGATCGAAACGGCCAGCAAAGCATTCGGGCTGGACGTAGTGGCCGATCCGGCTCCCGAGCAAGGCCTTTTCGACCGCTCCGACAACGTGAGTTTTGCCAAGCTGGGCATTCCTGCTCCCACCATCACGCCGGGGTTTAGGGAGTTTGATGATGAATTGAAGAAGAATTACCACCAGGCATCGGACAATCCCGAAACGATCGACTTCGCCTATCTCCTCAAATTTTCCCAGGCCTACGCCTATGCGGCCCGTCTGATCGCTGATCGGACGCTGGCCCCGCAGTGGAGCAAGGGCGATAAATACGAAGAAGCCGCCAAGGCGCTTTACAAGAAATGAGGCAATACCGTTTCTACAAGATGATAAAGCTTCTCCGAACTAATTCCCAAAATCCGGATTTCATCGCGTTAGTGGCGTTGTTAAACGCCGATCTGAAAATCCGCGATGGCGAGGATAATGCCTTTTATTCCCAGTTCAGCAAAATTGATTTAATCAAACAGGCCGTGGTGGCCTATGAAAACGGCCTCCCGATGGGTTGTGGCGCTATCCGCGAATACCAGCCAGACCGGACAGAAGTGAAGCGAATGTTCGTAGTGCCGGAAGGTCGGGGTAGGGGAGTGGCTAAAAAAATCCTCAACGAATTGGAGAATTGGGCCGCCGAGTTGGGCTATCGGGGTTGTATTCTCGAAACGGGAAAGCGGCAGCCCGAAGCGATTGCCCTATATAAAAAGTCAGGTTATCGGATTATTGAAAATTACGGCCCTTACGCCGGAATAGAAAACAGCCTGTGCTTCGAAAAGCAATTTCTGCGGGAGATTTAGGTAATTTGCGCCCTTCGGCGGGGAGGGCTTTTTGCAAAAAATAAAACCCTAACTGTCCGAATGAGGTTGAAGAGTGCAGAATTGACCTAAGAATGACGACACCCGACCAACTATTGCAGGCTCTACAGGAAGAAATAGAGCAGAACACCTACGGCGACCATCCCGCCGAACTTTACGAACCCATCCGGTACCTTATGTCGCTCAGCGGCAAGCGGCTGCGCCCACTCATGACGCTCATGGCCGCTGCCCTCTACACCGACGACTGGCGCAAAGCCCTCAAACCGGCCCAGGCCGTGGAGGTTTTCCATAACTTCACGCTCATGCACGATGACATCATGGACTGCGCCCCGCTCCGGCGCGGCCAGCCCACCGTCCACGAAAAATGGAACGCCAACACCGCCATTCTGTCGGGTGACGTGATGCTGGTGCGGGCCTATGATCTTTTGCTGGACGTAGAAAGCAGTCGTCTCAAGCGCGTCCTGAAACGCTTCAACGACACGGCGGCGGCGGTCTGCGAAGGACAGCAACTGGACATGAATTTCGAGACCCGCTGGGACGTGACCGAGGCCGAATATATCGACATGATTCGGCTTAAAACCTCGGTATTGTTGGGCTTCGCCCTCGAACTGGGCGGCATCGTCGCCGGAGCCGACGAGCAAGCCACCGACCTTCTTTACGAAGCGGGCGTGAGCATGGGCATTGGCTTCCAGTTAAAGGACGACCTGCTCGACGTATATGGCGATCCGGCCAAATTTGGCAAGCAGGTTGGCGGCGACATCATCGCCAACAAGAAAACTTTCCTACTGATCGAGGCCTTGGAAAGAGCGAAAGGCTCGACCAAAAAGCAGTTAGACGAGTGGCTGGCCGAAGCAGATTTTGACAAAGAGGAAAAAGTAAAAGCCGTCACGACCATTTACGATTCGCTAAAAATCCGCACCTTTACCGAACAAAAAATCACCGAATATTTCGACAAAGGCTTCGACTGTCTGGAAAGACTCAAAGCCAACCCCACCCGCAAAAAACCACTCCTCAGCTTTGTGCACCAGCTAGTGGAGCGGGAGAATTAATGTCGGAATGTCGGAATTTGTGAATGTCGGAATAGAAGATTACTGGCGAAAGCAATATTCACCGCACGGGCAACCCCATTATTCCGACATTCACTCATTTACTAATTCCAAATTAAAATATGTCCCTCACACTAATCATCATCCTCATCACGATCGCCATTAGCTGCTACGCCTGGCAGAATCCTTCGACGCTGGAAAAGATGGTCTTGAATCCCCACAAGGTTTCCAAGCAAGGCCAGTACTACCGTTTTATCACCTCCGGCTTCGTCCATGCCGATTTCATGCACTTGCTGTTTAATATGCTGACGCTCTGGTTCATCGGCGAAGGCATCGAGCGGTTGTTTGAAATGCTCTTCGGGGCAAGCGGGCGAATTTATTTTGGCACTTTATACATCTTGGGCATCATCGTTTCCGATGTCCCTACCTTTTTGAAGCATCGCAACAACTCTGGCTATAACTCCCTGGGCGCGTCGGGCGGTGTGGCGGCGGTGCTGTTTGCGGCGGTGCTTTACGCGCCGCTACTGGAGATATGCCTGTACTTTTTGCTGTGCATCCCCGGCTTTATTTTTGGGATTCTTTTTATCGGCTACTCGTACTACGAATCCCGTCGCGGTAGCGGCTTCGTCAACCACGACGCCCACATGTACGGGGCCATCTTCGGGCTGTTGTTCATGGCGGCGGTTTATCCGGCCGCCGTGCCGGGCTTTTTCGAGCAGATCAGCGGCTGGCGGCTGTTTTGATCCAGCGGCATAGATTTTTACCGCTTTCCCCGCTTTACCCCAACCAATCACTTTCTATGAAATCGAAGACCTCGTTCACCATACCTTTCAAGCACCCCATCAAGCCCGACAAGAAATTCAACAAGTCGGTCGCCTACTTTTCCATGGAATTTGCCGTGGATCAGGCGTTGAAAATCTACTCCGGCGGACTAGGCTTCCTGGCTGGGTCGCACATGAAGAGTGCCAACGCCTTGAATCAGAACTTGATCGGTATCGGAATGCTGTGGAAACACGGCTACTACGACCAGGAGCGCAATACCGACAACACCATGAAACCCGAATTTCGGGAGAAGATTTACCACTACCTCATCGACACCGAAACCAAGGTCAGCATCGAGATTGAGGGCAAGATGGTATGGGTGCACGCCTACTACCTGCCGCCCGATGTGTTCGACACGGCTCCTATGTTTCTGCTGACGACCGACACGGACGGCAACGACCACGAGGCTCGCTCGATTTCGTACAACCTTTACTCCGCTGATCCCGCCACCAAAGTGGCGCAGTGCATGGTGCTGGGCATTGGCGGCACCAAGATGCTCGACGCGCTCGAGTATGAGCCGGAGGTCTACCATTTTAACGAGGCCCACGCGCTATCGGGGGCTTTTTATCTTTACCAAAAATACAAGACCGCCGCGCAGTTAAAAAAGCGGTTTGTGTTCACGACGCACACGCCCGAGGAAGCGGGCAACGAGAAACACGACATCAATTTCTTGAAAAACCTGGGTTTCTTCGCGGGAATGAAGCTGGAGACAGTACGCAAGATCACCGGACAGAAAGACAGCGTTTTCAACCACTCGCTGGCAGCACTGCGTATGGCCAGGAAGGCCAACGGGGTGTCGAAGCTGCACGGCGATGTAGCGCGGCAGATGTGGGGCGGCTATGACAAAATTTGCGAAATCGACCACATCACCAACGCCCAAAACCAGGCTTACTGGACGGACAAGAAAATTGAAGCCGCTCGCTTGGCTAAAGATACAAAAGCCATTATGGCCCGCAAGGAAGAACTCAAAAAGGAGTTGTTCAAAACCGTAGCCAATCAATGCGGCAAACTCTTCGATCCCAAGGTGTCGACCATCGTGTGGGCGCGGCGCTTTGCCGGCTACAAGCGGGCTGATATGTTGACCTGGGATCGCGAGCGCTTCGATCGTTTGATGACTAACAGCAAGTACCCCATTCAGGTGATCTGGGCTGGCAAGCCTTACCCCAAAGACAGGGGGGCCATCGAAACTTTCAACGGCCTGGTGCATCTGAGCAATCTGTATGATAATATGGCCGTACTGACGGGTTACGAACTGGCCCTTTCCAAATTAACGAAAGATGGCTCCGACGGCTGGCTGAACAACCCCGTTGTGACCCGGGAGGCCTCCGGCACCAGCGGCATGACCGCCGCCATGAACGCCTCGCTCAATATTTCGACCTACGACGGCTGGATCTGCGAGTTCGCCCGCGACGGCGAAAACGCCTTCATTGTTCCCGTCGCCGCTGGGGACGACATCGATCGGCAGGATATGGAGAATCTCTACGACCTAATCGAAAACCAAGTGCTGCCCACCTACTACGACCAGCCCGAAAAATGGCAGGAAATGGTACTGGAAAGCATGAACGATGTCAACGCCTTCTTCGGCTCGGATCGCATGGCGGCGGAGTATTACGAGAAGTTGTATTGAAGGTTTCGATAAACATTTATATTGGAGGGGCGAGAGAATTTCTCTCTCCCCTCTTTTTTGTTTGAAATCGCCCTATCTCTTATGCGTTACGATCCCGAAAAGCATCATCGTCGTTCCATCCGGCTGAAAGGCTACGATTACACTCAGGCGGGATTGTATTTCGTCACCGTTTGTGTGACGGATATGGCGTGTTTTTTCGGTAAAGTCGAGGGAGGAAAAATGATTTTGAACGATGCGGGAAAGGTTGTTGAGAAATGGTACTTGAAGTTACCCAGCAAATATCCTGACATAGAGCCAGGCGATTATATCGTGATGCCCAATCATTTCCACGCCATCATAATCAACAACGGAAAGGGGAATTCTAACGCACCGTACGCCACCGATCCACCTGTACGGGCGAACCCATGTGTTCGCCCCAGCGACGAAAATGCGGGGGCAAACGTGGAGGACCAATCCAATGGTATTCTTGGCAAAAACGTTGCTCCAAATGGCGACGTTCCGGGCGGACACATTGTCCCGGATGGCGACATACTGGGCGAACACATGGGTTCGCCCGTACGAGGGGTGGTGTCTTGGTTCAAGACGATGTCCACGAATGAATACATTCGGGGTGTCAAGAATCACGGCTGGTCCAAGTTTCGCGGGAAATTGTGGCAGCGGAATTACTACGAACACATCATCCGCTCGCAACGCTCCTTTGAAAATATCGCTGGCTACATTGAAAATAATCCCGGAACTTGGGAAGAGGATCGGTTTTACAGAAATCAGTAACTCACTCCTCTGCAAACACCGCTTCGTAATGCGCCGAAGGCATCAGAATACCGCCACTTTTTTCGTAAAAGGACTTATCGGTGATGTACACGCCCTTCACTGTCTCCGTCCAGTTTGCCCCGTGCATCGGGTGATAAGTTTCCAATCGCTCCCAGTTTTTATAATACTGGTGGCCGTTGGTTTCCTGCAAGCCGATACTCATGCCGGGAAAGGGCGGTAGCCGCGCGGCCACCGTCTTGTTCCAATCCACCAAAATCGGGTTGACCGTCAGGTCGGCGCAGAAGCAGGGGATTTTTTTCTCAAAGGCCAGTTGCGTGATTTTCATCGTCATGCTCATCGTCTTGGCGATGGCCTTCACTGCGATGGCTCCGTAACCTTGTTCAATGCGCCGCGCGGCGTCCTCCACGGTATGCGCGCTTTCGTCGGCGGCCACGCGCACGCCGAGATCGCCCACGTAGGTTTCATTTTCTTCGGCGAAGGGCTCCTCGATGACGGCGATTTGGTCGAAGGCCCCAATCTTCTTGGCGTGATCCAGAAAGCGCAACAGCGTTTCCTTTTTCTCGTAGCGGCCGTTGGCGTCGAAGTAGTAGGGAATCTTGCCGCTGGCCGTGTAGGGCGTTTCGTAGTGGCCGATGGCCTTGTGCACGGCGGTCAGGAAGGCAATGTCCTTCTCGATCATCTCGGCCTGCGTCCCCGCTGCGCCGGTTTTTAGTTTTAAAATAAAATAGCCTTCGTCGGCGGCTTGCTTGATGCGCTCGGCGGTGGTACCGACGCTGAACGACGGAATACTCGCCACTTTTTCGTGACGATACGACAAGCCGGGGCGGTAAGCCGCTGGAATCATATCGTCGAATCTGGTGAGGTCATTTTCGTGGGCGTACAGCAACCAGGCGGCGTTGTCTACGGCCACCAGCGCGTTGAGGGCAAAAGTAGTTCTGAGATCAGAATTGCCCGTGATTTTCTTGCCGTAGGCTAGTACCTCGGGCAATAGGTCGTCTATCAACTGTACCGGATTCTTGAACGAACTGCCCTTCATTATTTGCAAGGCTCGTTCGGTCATGGCGTACATCAGGGCGTTGCCCGCCGTCTCGGAGTGGGCCGCAAATACCTTGGAATCCGACCAAAGTACGCCCTGCGTTCCCATCCCGATTTTGTGCACCCCGGAATCGGCTTCCAGGTAAGCCAGTGCCTGCCAGCTCTTGGTGATTGCGCTGCCTTTGAAGCGGTAGGGGTACAATGGCTCGCGCTCAAAATCGGAGCTGACGTCCCTGATGCGGATGGTTTTTTCTTTGGGCATGGCGTTGAGAGCAGTTAGCATACCCGCTCCTAGTATGGCACTGCTGCCTATAAATTCTCTTCGGTTCATAGTTTATTTTTAAACGCAGAGCCCGCAAAGTTTTTACGCGGAGGGCGCAAAGCAACTCTGCGTACTCCGCGTATATCTTTGCGCCCTCTGCGGTTAATACAGCGGAATTTCATTCAAAGTGTACCAAGCCTCCGAAGCCCACAAAGGCTGTCCGGAGGCTGACATAAGGTCGATCGGCAAACGGAAATAGACCACGTTTTCCTTTCGCAAGCCTGGAATTTCCACATACAGCCGCTTGCCGTCCTCGGAAAGCTTTATAGACTTAGCTTTCAAATCCGTCAAGTCCATTTTGGGGCCACCGTAGTTGGGCGTAGGCTTATACCACCACTGTTGAATGAATATTTTTTTAAAATCAGCCTGAATGGTTTTAGACAAAGGCTGGGTGAACTCGATTTCAAAGCCCTTCGGCCTGGCCCGCACGGCTAGCATCTCGAAGGGAATTTTGCCGTTATAGGTTAGTTTTTGCAATCCCGACGTTTGGTCTTTCCAGCTCCAACCACCGCCCACCATGCCGACTTGTCCCACGTACAGCGCCCCGTCCGGCCCCCAGCGCAGCCGATTGGTGCCCGCCGCAAAGCCCTGCGAAAAGCGGAAGGCTGCCCCTTGATATTTACCGTTGATCTTTTCCAAATAATCACGAACAAGCCCGCCGTGCGAAACGTCGCCGTGCAGCATCTGTCCTTTAAAAATCCCCTCCTTGACCAAAACGGGTTCCGAAGGCGAGTTGCCGATTTCGTCTTCAGGAAGCCAAATCGCGGGCGGCACCATGCGGGGCATCGGGGCCGACTCGTCCAGCCAGCCCCAACCCATGCCGTTGAAATCGCCCTCGCGGACATGAATAAGCTTATTGCCGGGCAGCCATTGGCCTTGATTGTCCAAAACGAAAAGCTGGTCCTCCGGCCCAACGCCGATGCCGTTGGGCGTTCGCAAACCAAAATTTACCGACTCGAAACTACCATCCGGGCTGATGCGGATCGTGCGGCCCCGGTCGGGCAATTGCTTTTCGTCTTCGGTAAGGCGCATGGCCATCGAAAGCGTGGCGTAGAAGTAACCATCCTGATGAACCAGCCCGAAAGCAAATTCGTGAAAATCGGCGGTGACGCCCCAACCGTTGCAGATGGTGCGGTACTCGTCGATGATCTCGTCGCCGTCGTGGTCGATGAGTTGGGTGAGTTCCTGTTTTTGCAAGACGTAAATCTCGCCGTCCACTACGGCCATACCCAATGGCTCAGCCAGGCCAGAGGCAAGGCGTTTCACCTTAATCTCATCGGGATTTTTACCCGCCACACCGTCCAGGACGTACAACCCGCCGACGGCATCCCAGGTCGTAACCAGCAACCGCCCGTCGGGCAGGAAGGCCATTGCGCCCACCTTAGGATTGAAGCCCATCGTGTGCAGGTTGGTAAGGTCGTAGGCGGGGTGAACGCTTTCCAGCGATGCGCCGAAGCCGGGCTTGGTCGGGAGCGCGGCGGCGGAGTTCACTACACCTTCCTCCGTACTTTTCCGAGGCTTCGCGTCCTTTGGCTTAAGGGTAAAAACATACTCGAGGATGGTGTCGATATCTTCGTTCGCCAGGTTCGGGTGCGCATTCATCATGCCCGTTCCCCAGGCCCCCGTGCCGCCATTCTTGATTTTGCCGTTCAACTGCGCCATCGTTTCTGCATTCTCGGGGTAGCGCATGGCCACGTGCTGGAAAGAAGGGCCGACGTTATCCTCGTACAATTCGTGGCAGGTCAGGCAGTCGCTTTTCTCGATGATTTCCTGGCCTTTGTGGGCGTATTCTTTCTGGGGAACGGCGTACGTCTGCGCGGGTAGTGGCTCGAAATAATCCACGTGCCGCGACCGTCCGTTGGACACCAGTATTAGATTACCTTTCTTGGATTTTAGGGTGACGGAGGCATTGGGCGGTACGTTGCTGGTCACGAATATTCGCTCCAAACCCGGCTTCCCGGCTTTGTTCTTGACAAACTCAGGCCGCTCCTCAATTTGAACGGTGTCCGTCCCCAGGATCAGCTCATGCTGTAGATGAATCTGGTTTTTCCTGAGAACGTACCCACGACTCCGCATCGATATTGGCAATTCCTTTCCGTCGAGCTTGGCTGTCCAGGTAAAATTTTGCGCACTATCCGTCAGGTAGTCCGCTCCCCAGGAGGTCGGTTGGATTTCCTTTTTGCCCGTATAGGCCGTGCCGTCCATCGAAATGCCGCCCTTCCAGACTTTGTAAATCTTGCATCGGGCCATGTCGTATGCTACGTACATATCTTCGTCAAGCGCCACGGTCAGCATCCTGGGCTTCTTGTCCAGTACCGAGCGAATGGCCCACACATCGAGCGGACGCGGATTCTCATTCTCCTTAGCCGGGCCACCAGCAGTCAGGAAGGTCAGCAGGAAAACGAAGAGCGATATTCTGGGAAGAAAATTCATGGTTGGTTTACCCTTAACGACATCATTCAGATGAGCCTATATCATCAAAGACAACGTTTAGCACGCTTTACCCTGATTGGGCCGAAATCCATCCTCTCCATCAAACGCTGAACGAAGAACTTTGAACCCTGAACGAAAAACACTCCTTCAATACTGCCCCTCCGTCACGCTCCAGCCGCCATCCACGGTGAGTACCTGCCCGGTCGTAAAGCGGGAAAAGTCGGACATGAAATAGACCGCCGCGCCATCGAGGTCATCGGGTTGGCCCATCCGACCGCCGTCGAGGGGTTGTTTGGTTTTGATGAAATCCTGGATGGTTTCGTCTTCGGCGGCACGTTTGGCCATGGGGGTCTCTACCAAAGCCGGAGCCAGGACATTGATGCGGATGTTGTTTTTGGCGTAGTAAGCCGCCGTGGACTTAGTGAAGCCGATCACCGCTGATTTGGCCGCGGCGTAGGCGTGGGTGGTGAAGTGTTGCGGCGAGGGCGATTCGCCCAGCACCGAGCCCATGTTCAGGATCACGCCGCCCCGGTTCATGCCCATGAATGCCCGGATAGCCGCCTGATTGGAGAGCATCAGGCTGGTGAGGTTGAGGTCGAGCGTCGTGGTCCAGCCGGCGAGGGTGAGCTCGTGGAGTGGGCCGTCGCCGAACTTGCGCCCGCTGCCGCCGGCCACGTGATAAAGGCCGTCGAAACTGCCGAACTCCCGAACGCAGAGTTGGATAGCATCCGGGGCGGTCTGGGGATCGGTGGCGTCGCCCTGCTTAGCGCGGGCATTCTGGCCTAAATCCACCTCGGCTATCAGGCAGCTTTCGGGATTGCGCCCAATGACGACGACATTTGCGCCGTACTTCACGAATGCCTTGGCCGCCGAAAGTCCCAGTCCGGTAGTGCCTCCGATCACTACAATAGATTTATTTTTTAGCCACATGGAGTTGAAAGTTCAAAGTTTATGAGTTGAAAGTTTTTTGATCTAAAAGCTTATGAACGCCAAGAAGGCTCCGTCATAAATTCCGTTGTGATGCCCAATTGAACCCTGATTTATAATATTCTGTCCCATGCATTTTAAACTTTAAACTTTCGACTTTGAACTCCTTTCAAGCAACGGAACGCAGTAGCGACATCGACGACTTATCGAATTGCTCGCGGGCGTAGTCCAGCGAGAGCGTGAATTCTTTCACCTCTTTGTTAGAAGGAATGTCGAACATAGCATCCGTCATAATCGACTCACAGATCGAGCGCAAGCCTCTGGCTCCCAGTTTGTAAATCATGGCCTGATCCACAATAAAGTCGATCACTTCTTCATCGAAATGCAGCTCGACGCCTTCCATCCTGAACAGTTTTTGGTACTGCTTTACCAGGGCATTTTTGGGTTCGGTCAGGATGCGGCGCAAGGTTTCGCGATCCAGCGGATTGAGGTACGTCAGCACGGGCAGACGGCCGATCAATTCGGGAATCAGGCCAAAAGATTTCAGGTCCATGGCCGTCACGTAGCGCATCAAGTTGCCCTTGTCGAAGATTTCGATGATGCGGTTGTCACCCGAAAAGCCGATGGGACGGGTGTTGATGCGCTTGGCAATGTGCCGCTCGATGCCGTCGAAAGCCCCGCCGCAGATAAACAGAATGTTCTCCGTATTCAGGGCGATCATCTTCTGGTCGGGGTGTTTGCGACCACCTTGCGGTGGTACGTTCACGACCGAGCCTTCCAAAAGCTTGAGCAGCGCTTGCTGCACCCCCTCGCCGCTCACGTCGCGGGTAATGGACGGGTTGTCGGACTTGCGGCTTATCTTGTCGATCTCGTCGATGTACACGATGCCCCGCTCGGCGGCTTCCACGTTGTAATCGGCGGCTTGCAGCAGGCGCGTGAGGATCGTCTCGACGTCCTCGCCCACGTAGCCCGCCTCGGTTACGGTGGTGGCGTCGGCGATGCAGAAGGGTACCTGCAAGACCTTGGCGATGGTGCGGGCCAGGTAGGTTTTGCCCGTCCCGGTTTCACCCGCCATGATGATGTTGGACTTTTCGATAATCACCTCGTCCTCATCCTTAAACTGCGACAGGCGCTTGTAGTGATTGTAGACCGCCACGGCCAGCGAGCGCTTAGCTTCGTCCTGCCCGATGATGTACTGCTCCATGAATTCCTTCATCGCCTGGGGCGGGATGAGGTTCAGCTTGGGCAGCTTCGACTTCTTCCCTTCTTTGTCTTTCTTGTCTTTGGGGTTCAATTCCTCCATCACCACCTGATTCCCCTGCGTGATGCAGTGGTTGCAGATGTGGGCGTCGATGCCCGACAACAGAAGTTCGACTTCACTTTTGCGGCGTCCGCAGAACGAACAGGTTACTTAAGCCATTTAACAATTTTGAATTAGTGAATGTCGGAATTAGTGAATAATTTTTGATTGTGGAAGTTGTAATAAACTCAATTGTGGGTCCTTACAGCGAATAATTTTTATTCCGACATTCCGACATTCACTAATTCCATCATTGATAGGTAGATCAAACGCTACTACAAAGTTCAGATTTTTTGAATCGCCAACCAAGTTGAATGCTTGGGGAAGCAACAAAAAAACCGATAAGGTTTACGAATGAACCCTATCGGTAGGCAAAAAATTAGCCAGCAGCGCTTACTTTTCCTTCGATTTCTCGCGGGTCAGCACTTCGTCGATCAGGCCGTACTCCTTGGCCTCGGGAGCACGGAACCACTTGTCGCTGTCGGAGTCCTTTTCGATCACCTCGGCGTCTTTTCCAGTGTGGTTGGCCAAAATTTCGTAGAGTTCCTCGCGGAGCTTGACGATTTCGCGGGCCGTGATCTCAATGTCGGTCGAGCGTCCCTGCGCGCCGCCCGAGGGCTGGTGGATCATCACCCGCGCGTGGGGGAGGGCCGAGCGCTTGCCCGCCGCGCCACCCGCCAGCAACACCGCGCCCATGGAGGCGGCCAGGCTGGTGCAGACCGTCGCCACGTCGGGCCGCACGTATTGCATGGTGTCGTAAATGCCCAGTCCGGCGTAGACCGAGCCGCCGGGGCTGTTGATGTACATGAGCACGTCCTTCTTGGCGTCGGCCGATTCGAGGAACAGCAACTGCGCCACCACGATGTTGGCGATGTTGTCGTCCACTGCCGTACCCATAAAGATGATGCGGTCGGCCATGAGGCGCGAGAACACGTCCACCTCGCGGAAGTTCATCGGGCGCTCCTCGATCACGGCGCGGGTCATGTTTTCGATGGTGTGGTTCATGTAGCCATCCACCGTCGAGCCGTTGATGCCCATGTGGTGTACGGCGTATTTTCTGAATTCTTTTCCGTAGTCCATTATTTGTTAGAGTGAGTTTTGAATAAAATAAAATCTAGAAAAGGGCTTTTTCCCGGTTTCGGAATTTTTACACAACGAAAACGACCGGGGCATAGTTTCGGGCTACCACAACCGGGCCACCCCCTCTTCCAGGCACAAAGTTGGTCATTCATGGCACGTTCACTAGTCGGTACGCGCGACAAATTGTCGGGATTTGTGAAAAGGGGTGGAAATTTTTTTATTTCTTGTAGATGCTAGCCCGAGTCGTAAAGAGAAAAATATTCTATCATTCACTCATTCTATCATTCAAAACTAAAATGAACCTCTCCGAACGCATCCGACAGCTACGACAGCAAAAGGGCCTGTCGCAGGAAAACATGGCCGACGGGCTGGGCCTCTCCACCTCGGCCTACGGCGACATCGAGCGCGGCCGCACCGAGCCGCCCCTCTCCCGCCTGGAAGCCATCGCCGCCCTGCTGGAAGTCCCTTTGCCCACCCTGCTGGGCCTGGAAACCACTTCTCTTAGTGAAACCGAATGGCTCCGCCGCGACAACGAAGCCCTCCGCCACGAAAACGCGCGTTTGCAGCAGGAAATTGGTCAGTGGAAGGTTCGATTTCACGAGTGGGTGCGGACAGAAGTTGCGCGAAGGGGAGAGCGGGAGCGAATTGGGTTTTAGGGGATTTGGTGTATTTTGCGGGGGAAATGCAAGTACCGTCCTTTCTATCAACGACAGCTATGACATCGACCATGAATTTCAATCTGCCGCTGACTTTCGAGCAAGTCGCTCAGATCGCCCGGCAACTACCCAAGCCCGAACGCAAGAAGCTAGTCGAGTTATTGCAGGAAGAGGAGGATTCAGTGCAGACTCACTTTGCAAGTCAGGCTGTCCTGGGGCAGGAATGGCTCAGTTCCGAAGAAGATAAGGCATGGCAGCATTTGTAAAGGGCGAAGCCGAGCAGTTGCGAACTGACGGAAGCTCACGACACTGTTCAGTAAACAACCAATAATAACAGCAGCAAATGACAATATTAAATGAACTTGTAGAAAATAATATTATTTCAACCAGAACCGCAATTATTTGCTATTACAATTATTTACGCACCGTAGATGATATTTTACAGTATTATGAAAGCGGAGCTTCCTTTATGGGATTCAGAACTGCGGGTAAAAAAGTCGAAAAGGAGTTGATAAACTTATGTGAATTGTACATAGGCAAGATACCTCATTCGAAAAATAAACTCAAACAGAATAAAGAACTTGGCTATATCAACGAAAAGTACCTTGCTTTTTTCGATATAGAATTCAATACCTTATACGAAAATCAAAGCAATGATGTAAAGCAAATTATTAAATACATAACCAAATACAATTTGTCATTAACAGAATACCATAAAGCTACATTTGGACTCACATTATACGACTTCCAGAGTATAAAAGGTTTGAAATCTTTTGAATTGAGACCTTTACTAAAATTTCATGATGAAGTACAATCAATGTTGGATAAAAATGTAGAATTTATTGATAATAATACAAGCTATTTTAATGAAAAAACAGATTATTTGGATGCAATATTGGAAATAATCAAAATATTCAGACTGGATATTGAGGAAAGTAAACAGTTTGTCAATGATGATGGTCAAATACTTGTTTTCAGTTTGTTAAACTACTTAATGAATGTCAGATACTTTGTCGAAAATGGTTTTCTATCAGAAAATGGAGAAATTTTATGGTTTAAATATTTACTATACCACAAGAAGACAAAATCAAGGAATTTAGAGTTGATTGGTAAAGAATTTGAGCATCCGGTAAGTAGAGAAAGAGCAAGGCAGATACGAGACACTACCATAAATAGGTTCAATTATATTTTCAATAAAATAAGTTTAATATCAAAAAAACATTTAGTCCATTATGGAATAATGGATGAGAAGTATATATTTGTAGACAAATCAATAGAAGATAAAATAAATAAGGAAGAGAATACACAATATACTAGCTTGCTTATCACAAAAGTCTTTGGTTTACTGTTGAAAGATTCGCATTCGATCTTTGGTAATGAAAAGATTATACACAAAGGATCACTAAATAGAAAAAATTTTAAATATTTGCATATAGTACCTAACAACGTGCGTCTATTCCTGTTTCAGGAAGACTTGTTATTTGATTTGGAAAAGAGATTTACCAAGAAAATTACCGAAAGCTATTACTTGGATTTTTCGGAGTACATAGTTGACAATTCAATGTACAAAAGACTTATAGATAAAGATTTATACGATTTACAAGAAGTATTAAAAAGTATTTTATACAGGGAATTTGGCATTCGAATAGTTGATGGTAAAATATTTTTTGAAAAAAATACTCAGAAATTGGCTTGGGAATATGCTTACGAAATATTGAAAGGCAAGGAACCCAATCCGGAAGGCTATCATATTGATGAAATAAAAAGCGATATAACTTCCAATTACCCTGATTTCAATTTGGATAGCCTTCAAAGTTCCTTGGTGGGAGCGAAAAGCAAAATCAGACCCGTCGGTAGAAATAGTCGCTATATTATTAAAGAATGGGAATTAGAATTTCCCGATTTAATTAAAGGGGGATCTATTCGGAAGATAGTTGTGGAATATTTGCAAAAATTTGATTTGCCACAACCTATTTCAGAAATAACTAAGTATGTACAAAAGTATAGACCTACCACATACGAGCATAGTATTAAAAATAATTTGTCGATTGATAAGTCAGGCACATTTGTCCTTTACGAGACAAGTCATATTGGGTTGAGTGGGAAAGAAAGTAGTTTTAGAAAAAGAACTAGCAATAAAGATGGGTTAAAAGAATTGATAATAGAATTTATAGATTTTATTAAAACTAATAATTCATTACCTAACGAAATTGAACATCCCCAACTATACAATTTTTATAAACGATACAGAATGAAGTATAGTAGAAAAAGATTGAAAAGCGAGAACAAAAAACTAATTGAAAGTATTGGTTGGGACGAGTTAGATAAATTAAAGATGTCTGCCAACCCACGTTAACCCCGATTTGTAATCGGGTCGGCCCGCCGCAGCGACGGTCGGCCGCTGCCGTTGCTTCCACTTCGCGTTTGCAACGCGATCTGCGTAATAATTCTATTTGAGGCAAAAACGAAAGGGTGTAGAATCCTAATCATAAACTAAAATGAGCGGTGTCAGTATTTCATATTCTCCAAGTATGTTTTTCCCGTAACTAAACATCAAAAATGCGCAAATCGAACATTACTACTTTTGAAGAACATCTTGATGAGCAGTATGGAAAAATTGGTTCGCCGCGAAGAGTCGAGTTTGAAGGAAGGGCAATAGCATTTGTCAAAAAAGAAGCTTTTGATAAAAAGAAAACTGCCAGTAAAAAAGTATAGTCATGTCGGCACTCCAAGGAATAGAGTCCAAGATTAAATCTATCAAACCGTACTTGATAGACGAGTTCGGCATCGACCAAATCGGCTATTTCGGTTCCTTTGCCAGAGGTGATTACCGCCATAATTCCGATCTGGATATTTTAGTGTCCTTTAATAAAAAAATTGGCTGGAAGTTCTTTGAGTTAAAAGACTATCTGGAATCCGTCGTAGGCAGGAAGGTTGATTTGGTCACTGAAAGATCATTACGAAAACAATGGAAAGCGACAATTTTAGCGCAAGTCAAGTACCTGTAAAGGATAGGGCGGAATTGTGGAAAAAGCTGGACAGGCTACTTCCACAAACTGAGCCTGACATAACCGAAGAGGAAATCTTGGAGGAAATAAAAGCCCATCGCTCAGAAAAGTAGGATAGCTGGCGGATCGCAAGCGTCAGACATAAGTAAAAGCACGGGCATCCCCTCCTTTTGCCTGAAATCCAATCTTTGAACATCTCATGAAAGTCCAATACCGCTTCCTGCTGTCGCTGCTACTACTCTGCGCGGCAACCACCACCCAAGCCCAGCAAATCTCCAAAGCCGACCTCCTGATGCTCACGCCCGAATGGAAGGGCGAGCGCTTCGCCGATGGTCGCCCGAAAGTATCCGATGAACTGCTGGACCGCCTGAAAAAAGCCACGCTCGAAGAAGCCTGGGCGGTGCTGAAAAACAAGAACTTCCGCCACCAGTACACCGAAAACTGGCTGACGATCAACCCCGACAGCGTACTGGTGGGCCGCGCGTTGACGGCCACGTTCATGCCGGGCCGCCCCGACGTGCAGCGCGTGTACGACGACAAGGGCCATAACCAGGACGGGCGCATCAAGTCACAAAACGCCTGGCCCATCGACCTGTTGGTCAAGCGCGATGTGTACGTGGTGGATCACCACGGTTTCCACAACGATGGGCCGACCATCGGCGACAACCTGGGCAACTCGATCTATGCCAAAACGGGCAACGGCATCGTGTACGACGGGGCCGTGCGCGATATTTCAGGTTTGAAAAAGATTGGCGGCTTCACTTCTTTTTTCCGCACGTATCACCCGTCTCACCACCTCAACAACGCCGACGGCGACCTCAATACGACCCTCACGGGCATCAACCAGCCCACCCGCATCGGCGACGCGATGGTGCTGCCCGGCGATGTGGTGCTGGGGCGCGATGGTGGCGTTATTTTCATTCCGCCACACCTGGTGGAGCAGGTCGTGAAGACTTCCGAAATCGTGCGGCTGCGCGATATGTTCGGTCACTTGCGATTGCGCGAGCAGAAGTACACCCCCGGTCAAATTGACAACCGCTGGTCTGAGGACATCGAGAAGGATTTCTCCAAATGGCTCAATGATCACATGACCGAACTACCCGTGTCGAAGGAACAAATCGCGGAGTTCTTGAAGGGGAGAACCTGGTAATCTGCTACTCCCCTTCATTTTTTTCGTAGGTCGTAATGTTTTCCTCGTAGTATTGGCAGTCATCGCCGCAAGGTTGCAGCCAACCTACAGAACTGTTGCTGTCCTGGCATTTGGTGAAGTAACGGGCGTTTCCTCTGGCCTCCGGGCCATCGTAAAATCGGTAGACTTTACAGCCGTCTACTTCGAACAGCAGTTCGACTTTTACTTTTTCGTTGGTGCCTTGCAGCACTTTCTGAGCCGGGGCCATGCAACTTAGGGTGAGAGCGGTGAGTGCTAGCAACGCGTATATTCCTTTGTTTTTCACGATAAAGATTGGTTGAGAATAGTCAGGAATAGAATTACCGAAAATAAATCTTTATCACGAAAAATCCCCCAAAAATTATTTTGGGGGATTTTTTATTAAATCTGGAAATCACAGTTGTCGGGGCTATATCCCGCCGCCGCGAATCAGGCGCAGGACAATGGCGATTACCGCAATGACCAGCAAGATGTGAATGATGTTTCCTAACCCGAAGCTGTCGAAGCCAAGGAAGCCGAGTAGCCAGATGATGATCAGGATGACGGCGACTGTGTACAGGATGTTTCCCATGATTTGAGGAGTTGGTTAGAGTGAACGAAAGTGTTGCGTACTTTCTATAAAAACCAAGGGCCAGTTGCAATCTACTCTTGAGGCCCTTCCGATTCGCATTCATTTCTCCCCAAACTGTTGTACGATTTGAGGAAATTACACCCCAGACCTTTGAAAAATTTCACTTTTAAGAGAATGTTTTCTACGAAAAACGGAAAATAGCAGTGCGTTGTTCCAAATAGTCGATCAGTTCAAGCCGATGCTTAAAACTCCAAATGGCAGTTCAGCCACTCGTCGTCGAAGCGGGTACCGTACTTTCGGTAAAAGCCTACGGCGGAGGTATTCCAGTCCAGCACTTGCCACATCATGCCCGTGCAGCCGGTTTCTTTGGCGGTCTTGACAACATCGTCAAATAGAGTTTTTCCTAGGCCGTTGCCCCGAATAGACTCCGTAATCACGATGTCTTCCAGGTACAACCGCTTGCCTTTCCAGGTCGAGTAGCGGTAGTAGTACAGCGCCAGCCCGACCGTCACACCATCGGCTTGAGCCACGTGAAAGCCATAGAGTTTGTAGTCGTAGTCATTCTCCATGCGCTCCACGTTATTGGAAACCTGATCGAGGGCTTTTTCGTATACGGCCAATTCTTTAACCAGTTCGAAAATTGCGGGAATATCGGCGCGGGTGCCGGGGCGGGTGGTTATGGTCATAATTTTGAATGATAGATTGAGTGATTGAGAGAATAAAAAAACAAAATCTAAATTCTATTCTCTCATTCTCCAATTCACTCATTCATAATTAACATACCTCCGCCACCGTTCCAGAACTTCCAAAAAATCGGCAGGCAGCTCGGTGGTGAAGGGCATGAGTTGTTTGGTTTTGGGATGAACGATTCCTAGAGACTTGGCGTGAAGGGCCTGGCGGGGCATGATCTTGAAGCAGTTCTCGACGAACGCCTTGTAGCTTCCGCTGGCCGCCCCACGCCTTACACGGTCGCCGCCGTAGGTACTGTCGCCAAAAATGGGGTAGCCCAAGTGCTTCATGTGGGCGCGGATTTGGTGGGTGCGGCCCGTTTCGAGGTTGCACTTGACGAGCGACACGTAGCGCAGGTTTTCCAATACTTCGTAATGCGTCACGGCGCGTTTGCCGTGTTCGCCGTCGGGGTAGACTTCCATCATGCGGCGGTCTTTGGTGCTGCGGCCAATGTGGCCTTCGATGGTGCCTTTAGCCTCTTTTGGCTCACCCCACACCAGGGCGTAATACGTTCGCTCGATGCTGTGGTCGGCAAATTGCTTTGCCAGGAACGTCATCGCAAATTCGCTGCGGGCAATGACCAACAAACCGGACGTGTCTTTGTCGATGCGATGCACCAGGCCGGGACGAATGTCGCCGTTGCGGCCCGTGGGTAGGTTTTCGAAGTGATGTACCAGCGCGTTGACGAGCGTCCCCGACCAGTTGCCGAAGGCGGGATGCACCACCATTCCGGCGGGTTTATTGACGAGCGTGATCTCTTCGTCCTCATAAATAATATCCAGCGGGATGTCCTCGCCCACAATCTCGGTGCTGCGCGGCGGCTGGGGCAGGGCCAGCACGATCACGTCGGCGGGTTTCACCTTGTAGCTGGCTTTAGAAGGGCTGTCATTTACTTTCACCGCTTCGGCCTCGATCCCATTCTGTATCTTCGTGCGCGTGGCGTTCGGCACGTGCAAACTCAGGTACTTGTCGAGCCGCATAGGGCTTTGTCCGGCATCGACCTCGATGCGGTAGTGTTCGTACAGTTCTTCATCTTCTTCTTCTGAGGTCAATTTTGAATGTGGGAATTAGTGAATGAGGGAATAGGCTGCCGCCGGAGTTCTTTTTCTTTTGTGGCTTTATCGCTCAAAAACCAAATTTACCAAAAATAACTCGCACTTGCTTATTCCAAACTTACCCACACCTTTGCAACCTTTGGTCGATACTGTCACCGAGCGTACGGGCGTTCGGCTTTTCGTTAAGCGGGATGATTTGATTCACTCCACGGTTTCGGGCAACAAATGGCGGAAGTTGAAGTACGTTTTGCAAGATGCGCAGGAGCGAGGTTCCGGGACGCTGTTGACTTTCGGCGGGGCGTGGTCCAATCATCTCTATGCTACTGCCGCTGCCGGAAAAGTGCTGGGAATGAAAACGGTCGGTATCGTGCGTGGGGAAGAGTATCGGGAGAATACGACGCCCACTTTACGGTTTTGCATCGAGCAAGGCATGGCGCTTCATTTTGTTTCCCGAGAAAACTACCGTGAGAAAAACGAAATCGCTTTTCTTGAAAACTTAAAAGAAAAATTCGTCGATGCTTACCTCATCCCCGAAGGCGGCAGCACCCCACTCGCCCTGCCGGGCGTCGCCGAACTGGTTGAAGAAGTGGAGATTCAGCTAGGTGAAAGGCCCGACTACTACGCCCTGGCTGCCGGAACGGGCGGCACCGCCGCAGGCCTCTTAGCGACCTCCGCGCCAACCTTAGCGTTCTCCGCGTTAAAAAATGGCGGATTCCTGAAGAAGGAGATCCTAAGCTTAGCCAACGCAGAGGCCGCAGAGAAAAACCTCCAACTCTTCACCGACTACCATTTCGGCGGCTACGCCAAGCACAAGCCCGAACTCCTAACTTTCATGCAAGACTTCGAACAAAAGCATAAAATCCCGCTCGAACACGTCTACACGGGCAAGATGCTCTACGGACTGTACGACCTAATCAAGAAAGACTTCTTCCAGAAAGAAACCACCATCGTAGCCATCCATACCGGAGGCTTACAAGGCCGTATCCACCAAAAATAAGCAAAGAAAAAAGCCGCAGAATATTGCTTCCAGCGGCCTCCTTCATAATTTTCAACTGTCAACTGTCAACTGTCAACTGTCAACTGTCAACTCAGCCTACGCTTCCCTCCAGGCTGATCGCCAGAAGTTTCTGCGCTTCCACGGCAAATTCCATGGGTAGCTGATTCAGTACTTCCTTGGCGTAACCATTGACAATGAGGGCTACGGCTTGCTCGGTACCAATGCCGCGCTGATTACAATAGAACAGAATGTCCTCGCCGATCTTCGACGTAGTGGCTTCGTGCTCCACGGTGGCAGTCGGGTTGCTGACCTCGATGTAAGGGAAAGTATGCGCCCCGCAGCGGTCGCCCAGCAGCAGCGAGTCGCACTGCGAGAAGTTGCGGGCATTGTCGGCGCGTTTCATCACGTCAACTAACCCACGATAAGAGTTTTGGCTTTTGCCCGCCGAGATACCCTTCGACACGATGCGGCTCTTGGTGTTTTTGCCGATATGGATCATCTTGGTGCCCGTGTCGGCCTGCTGGTAGTTGTTGGTTACCGCTACGGAATAGAACTCACCGATAGAATTGTCGCCCTTCAAAATAACGGAGGGGTACTTCCAGGTAATGGCCGAACCCGTCTCGACTTGCGTCCAGGAAATCTTGGAATTGGCTCCATCACATAGTCCGCGCTTGGTCACGAAATTGTAGATACCGCCCTTGCCGTTCTTATCGCCGGGGTACCAGTTCTGGACGGTGGAATATTTCACTTCCGCACCTTCGTGGGTAAAAATCTCTACCACGGCGGCGTGGAGTTGGTTCTCGTCGCGCATCGGAGCGGTGCAGCCTTCGAGGTAGCTCACATAGCTGCCTTCGTCGGCGATGATGAGCGTGCGCTCGAACTGTCCGGTGCCCGCCGCATTGATGCGGAAATAGGTCGAGAGTTCCATCGGGCAACGAACGCCCTTGGGGATGTATACGAACGAGCCGTCGGAGAAAACCGCCGAATTCAGGCCCGCGTAAAAGTTATCTTTGGGTGGCACCACCGACCCCAGGTACTTCTTGACCAGTTCGGGATGCTCCCTGATGGCTTCCGTAATGGAACAAAAAATGATGCCTTTTTCTTTGAGTGATTCTTTGAAAGTCGTGAAAACCGACTCGGAATCCATCACGGCATCGACGGCCACGTTGGAGATGCGCTTCTGTTCGTCCAGCGAGATACCCAGCCGCTCGAAGGTGTCGCGCAATTGCGGATCTACCTCGTCCATGCTGCCGAGTTGCTTCTTTTTCTTGGGGGCCGAGTAGTATTTAATGGCCTGCAAGTCGATGTGCGGGTAGGTCACATTGGCCCAGTCGGGTTCGTAGGTTTTCAGCCAGGCGCGGTAGGCTTTCAAGCGCCATTCGAGCATCCATTCCGGCTCATTTTTCTTGGCCGAAATGAAGCGAACGATGTCCTCGTCCAAACCGGGAGGGGCCTCGTCGGCCTCGATGTCCGTTACAAATCCGTACTTATATTCAGAGCTGGTTATTTCTTCCAGCAATTCTGCTTCGTTGGTCATAATCTTAACAAGTTACCTTTTAGCTTCTTAGGGATATGGTCAGTTAACAACCGAACGCCCCGTTCAGTTTGGTATAAACGCAAAAATATGGAAAAAGTCTAAATAAGGCGGAGCGCGCCCCGGGCGGATCGTGCCCCACCCAAAGGGCTTGCACCAGCATCAACGCTTGACGATCCAGATGTTACGATAGAGTACGTCGTGGCCTTCGGCTTGCAATTTGATGCCGCCGGGGGTGTCGGTGATGCCCTTACCGCCATCATTGCCCCCATCGATGCCCGAATTCGGGCCGCCCCATACCTGGCTGATGGGCTGATTGTCGTGGACTTTTTGTCCGTTGAAATACATCGTGACCATCGCGGGCTTTATCTTTTTGCCGTTTTCGAAGCGGGCGGCCTGAAACTCGATGTCGTAGGCGTTCCACTTCCCCACGCCGTTATAGGCGAAATAAGGGGAGGGCGTCTCGTTGATGACCGCCGCCATACCATGCTTGGTGGTATCGCCGTCCAGTACCTGGATTTCGTAACGGTTCTGCAAATAGACCCCACTGTTGCCGCCCTCTTTGGAGATATAGAACTCTACGTGTAACCTAAAATCACGGAATTTCTCCTTGGTCACGATATCTGCCGCACCATACAGACCACCTTCGGCCGCCGGATCGTTGGTATTCACGACCATTCCCTTGTCCACCGGGTCTTTCACGATCTTCCATTTGATAGGCGGTTCCGCCTGAAAGCGCGGCCCTTGCCAATATTCCCACTTTTCGAGCAGCATTTTCTTTGAGCCGTCGAAGAGAACGATTGCCTCCTTGGGTGGCTTGGTGCCCACATCCGTTTGGGCGAAAACTTGGGAACCGACAAGCGCTGAAAACAGCGCGAAGGCTACGCAGAAAAATAGATTGTTTTTTTTGATTTTCATGATTTCTTGTGTCTCCTGAATTTTTAGTAAGAGAAACTGGGCGAGCAGCTAATGCTCCGACAAACCTAGCAATTTTCCCTCAACATCCTGACGAACTCGTATTCGTATTCCTTGATGGCTACCAATAACTCATCGAGTTCTTTCTTCTGAGGGGAGTTTTCCTTTGCCCCGTAAAGCTCGTCGGCACGCTGGGAAGCCTGAGCGTAGTCATCTTCATTTTTAATCTCCATGATCGGTTCCTGGCTGATTGATTTCAAATGTCCGTAAAAAAGGGTAGTTTTCTCAAAAAGAACAAATGATGTCGGTTCATATGGGAAAAATTCAGCGAACGAGCACTTTTCCCAGAATCAGAAAAATCGACCTTCAGGCGCACGGGAACGATTTTTTTGGCCTCTTCCGTGGTGCAGGCTGGAGTAGGTAGAATGCTTTGCAAAAGGTAGTGTCGGAACCACCAATCAATCCAAAATGACTCAGGGGACGTAGATAGCAACCCACGGCTTGCTAATCGGTTGGGTTCATTTCTACCAACCGCTGCTTTCTTAGGCGAGTAGCCATAATTTGTAACACAACGTATATTGATTAGGAAGTCTGAGTTTTTATACGCTATATTGTAGACTCATCTCCCCCTAGATTTCACCAACGCGCATTATCGAGCATCTCGTTTATGATTGACCCTCTGCAACCTCACTCGCGACAACCTTCCCGGATGGCTTACCTGTGCGGCCTCTCCGATACCTTGCGCCGGGATTTCTGTCGGTACTTTCGCGAGTCGATCGATGATTGTGAACTGAGGGTCTTCAACTTGGCCGACGGCATGCGAACAGCCATATTGCAGCGACCGACCTTCCTCTTTGTATACGCCGAAACAGCCGATAACCTGGCTCAGGTATCCTCCGATATTGCTTTCCTGCGGTGCAAGCTCCCCCAGGTTCACCGCATACTCATATGTGGATCGCAATTGGCGGGCAAAAGCCAGCTCGACGAGGTGAGCCTGGACGGAATCCTGATGAGCGACGCCAAGCGATCCGATCTTATCGCCTGCATTAACAGCGTAGGCAGAGGACTCCGGTACGTTCATCCGGGCTTTAAGTTGAGTCAAGCTGAAACTCCGGTTCTACCCGACACGATCACTGAAAAGGAAGCAGAAATTCTCAAATACATCTCGATGGGCATGCAGAACAAGCAAATTGCTGATCTGGTGAATATTAGCAGGCATACCGTTAAAAATCATAAGGCGAATATGGTAGATAAGCTCCGTGTGTCCGGTACCACCGCACTGTACAAATTCGCGATTCAGCACTATGGCGACCTGGCGATGGAGCTTGAACCGTTTGATAAGTAAGTACAATGTACTAGTTAAAAATAGCCATTTTCCTATTTTTTAGTTTCGCTTATTGTCTAATATTTGCGAAGTTAAATGCGCGGGAATCAACTCTTTTACCCAAAACAATTCAATTTTTTTTTACCAAAACAATGAAAACCAGTATGAAGAACACAAAGAAAAAGTACACGAAGCCTGTCCTGAACATCAAAGGGCACGTGAAGAACCTTACCCTGGCGAACGGGTCTTTCTCGACCGACGCTCCCGCAGGAGGAACTACCGACGGACCTTTCGGAGGTTGATGCGTAGTAGTGTTGGTCGTCGTCCGGTTGGAATATTGGCAAATCTGTCGGTGTTCTGATCGGGCGACGAACACAACGATTACATTTCTAAATTTTCAATAATCAGTCAAAAAATTATGAAAAAAATTATTTTGTCGGCGGGGATGCTGATAGCAGTTGCTACCGCATCCTTCGCCCAAAACAACACGACGACGATCGACCAGTTGAATGGCGATCGTAACACCGTGACTTCTACCCAAACGGGTCAGAATCTGAATGCAACCATCAATCAGAACAACAGTCAGGCTAGTGACAATACCGCTACGGTTACCCAATCGGGTCGCGCAAGCAACGCGGTCATCGTCGAGCGTGGTAAGTTCAACGAAGTGCTGATCAACCAATCCAATTCGGCTTCCGGTGGTACGAGCGGTCACACGGCTAATGTCAATATCAACGACAACGCCAGCCAGAATAACTCGGTGGATGTACTCCAGACGGGCAAGCAAGCCGAAGCAGATGTCGATCTTGAAGGCGATGGCAACACCATCACGCTCATCCAGGGTGGTGATAAGAACCAGGCCGACGTGCTGATGAATTCTGCCAGCACGAACGATGAGAACTCTGTGTCGATTACGCAAATGGGACAGCGCAACCAGGCCTCCATTCAGGAGATCGAGGGCGATCGCAACACCGTAACCATCGACCAGGCAGGTTCCGACAACGAAATCGGTACTTTCGGTGGCGGTGGTAATAATTCGGTTACCTCTACGCCAGGCGCTCCGGTGGGAGCGGTTACCATCCCTACAGTTGCTTCAACCGTTACAGCGGTAGCAGGAGTGTCCATAGAAGGTGATGACAACACGGTAAGCGTCACGCAGGGTGCAAACACCCGTGACAACCAGGTGGCTATTGAGATCGACGGAGATAATGCCAACGACAACATGGCTACCGTCGTGCAATCGGACAACGCCCGTAACAACACTGCCGTCATCAGTGTAGAGGACAGTGGCAACGACAACATGGCAACGATCAACCAAACGGGAACCGCCCAAAACAACGGAGCCGGTATCAACCAGGAAGGTGACTTCGACATGGCAATGATCAACCAGGGAGGTCTTGGCAACAACGCAGTCATCGTTCAAAGAGTAACGACGGTAATCGGAAGCAATATGGCGACGATCAACCAGCCAGCGGGCGCTAGCAATAACAATGCTCGCATCGAGCAGGACGGTATTCGCGGCAGTTCAGCTGAAATCACCCAAGTCCAGGATGGGGGTACGGTCTTCGTTTTCCAAACCGATCAGGGTGGACACTCCGCTACGATCAACCAGGATTCCGACATCAGCGGTTCACGTTTAGTGTTGCAGCAGAATGGTCGCAACAACACGGCTAACCTAAACCAGACGGATATCAACTTCAACGCTACCGACGTCGAGATCATCCAGAATGGTCAGAACAACACGGTAAATGGCTTGACCAATCCCGGCAACCAGCGTGTGACGCAAAACGGCAACGGCAACACGGCGTCTTACTAAGTCACCCGGTTGAAGTTCAATCCTCAAAACAGAAATTAATTTTACTAAAGAAATTATGAAAAAAGTACTTTTAATAGTCGGTCTGGCATTTGGCTGCTCGTCAGTTTATGCCCAGATCGTGCAAACCGGGGACGGTAACGAGTCCACGATTTTGTCAAATACCACCAACCCGGCCAGTAACGTGAGCGTTACTCAGCTGTTTGGTAACCGTGCCACGGGTACGCAGGGACCAGACATAAATGCGCCCGGTCAGGAGCTTACCATCACGATTCGTCAGCGTAACATTGGCGCAGTTGCTCCTGTGGGAGCTTCGGGACCGCCCGCCATGGCTAACTTCATTGAAGTGATGCAGGCCGGTTCAGGCAACGAGATGGTTGCCGATCAGCTTGGCTTCTTTAACGGTGCCAGACTTACCCAGAACGCCAGCAATGTCAATGGTACGATTACCACCAGCCAGTCGGGCCGTAACAACGGTATCGTCTTCAATCAGATCAACGGAATCAATAACTCGGCGACGCTTCGTCAGGGCCGGGTGATTCCAGCGGGCTCTTTTGATAGCCCACCAACCGGAGGTACGCTCGAAAACACGGTCAGAAATTCGATCGTCTTTACCCAGGGAGGAGACTCAGGTACGATCAATGCCGTGCAGGCCGGAAGCGCCAGCCGCTTGACGGGTTCACAGATGGGCGGAACGCCTTTGGCACCCAACTCGATCACGGTCAATCAAGACAACCGTTCGGGTGCTGAGATCAACCAGGATGGTACAGCCAACGACATCAACGTTCAACAGAGTGGCTGGCAGTACGCAAAAGTAACGCAAGGTGCTGACGCCGTACGCAACACGGTGGACATCGACCAGGGCGACAACCGTCTGGAAGACACCAAGAACTCTGCTTACGTAACCCAGAACCGGGGCGATAGCAACGAGGTGGTCATAGATCAGTCGGATTCCAATTCTGAAAAAAACCGGGCAGATGTCACCCAGAATGGTACGCGTAACGGTGCTGGCACCAACAGCACGGTGACGATCACCCAGGATGGTAAGTCGGATCGCGCGATTGTGGTTCAGGACGATGGTACTGTCGATAGCGACGTGACCATCGACCAGTCTGGTACCCAAGTCAATAAGGGCAACTATGCTGAGGTGAACCAGAGCGGTGAAGGCAATGATTTCACGGTCGAGGATCAGGAAGGCACGTTCAACATCGTCATGGGCGACCAGGATGGTGAGGACAACACGACGGACATCGATCAGGAGGGCACGAGTAACATGGCCACCATCGATCAGAATGGGTCGGGCAACGCGATCGACATCGATCAGGACAGCCCGCTTGCCGGTGAAGGAAACATGGCTACTGCCACTCAGGGAGAAAACACTTCCGACGGTGACATTACCATCGACCAAAACTCGGACAGCGAGCGGAACGTCGCAACCGTAACGCAGGAGGATGGCCGTGAGAATAGTGCTACCATCGACCAGTCGGATGACGGCAACACGGCTACTGTTACGCAAAGCGGTACTGTAGACACGGGCGGCAACGGCAGCAATGTCGATATCGATCAGAATAGCAAGAACTCTACGGCTACCGTTACGCAATCGGCCAATGGTAGTGACGTCAATATTACCCAGGATGAAAGTCAGCATACCGCTACGGTCACCCAGGCAGGCATTGAGGATCATGAGGTAGACATCACCCAGGATGGCATCATGCAAACCGCTACGGTGACGCAGGGAGGCCAGGATAACAACGATGTTACAATCGATCAGGATGGTAATGAGAACGTTGCTACGGTCGACCAATTGGGCGAGAACAACGATATCACCATCAACCAGGCGAACGAAGAGTCGGGAGTTGGTAACCAGGCTACCGCTACGCAGGGCGCAACGTCTAGCGATGGCGACATTACGATCAACCAAAATATTGAACTTGGTGGTGGTAACGTAGCTACGGTCAACCAGACCCGCGGCGATAACAACAGCGCTACGGTCGATCAGATGGAAGGTAACACCGCCACTGTGACGCAAAGCGGATCGGACGAGGAACCCGGTGGAACGCTGAGTTCTGTGAACATTGATCAATCAGCCAGTACCGACGGTATGGCCACGGCCACGCAAGCGGAAGGCACTTTCGGTGGCACGATCAACATCACGCAGGTGGAAGAGGATAACATGGCCACGGTGACGCAGGAAGACGGACGCCTGAATACGGCTACGGTCAACCAAACCGACGATGGCAACATGGCCACGGTGACGCAAAGCGGCACGCAGGATGCCGATACAGGCAATGCCAGCGACGTGACGATCAATCAGGATGGCAAAATGGCGATGGCTACGGTCACACAGGCTGCCAATGGTAGTGACGTTACAATCGACCAGGAAAACTCTGACGTTGCTACGGTGACACAATTAGAGAATGGTGCTAACAATAGCGTCACGATTGACCAGGACGGTACACTTGCCGGTAGCAGCAACAACGCTGACGTAACCCAGGGTGGTGATAACAACACCTTTGACGTTACTCAGGAGGGAGCAGATTCCTTCGATGGCAACGTGCTGATGGGTACCCAGATGGGCTCGCAGAATACCGCCACGGTAGACCAGGACGGGCCTAACAACATGGCTACGGTCGATCAGAACGGTGAAGAGAACACCATCGACATCGCCCAGGATAGTGAGGCTGCCAACAGCACAGGCAATACGGCTACCGCCATACAGGGTGCAGATGCATCCGACGGTGAGATCACGATCAACCAGGATATTGGTAATGAAGGTGGTAACACGGCTACGGTCGAGCAAACACGTGGAGACAACAACGAGTCTACGATCGATCAGTTGAAGGGCAACACCGCCATGGTAACCCAGAGCGGTGACGAAGAGGATCTCTCCGGCCAAAACAGTGAAGCCAATGTCGATCAGTCGGAAAGTACCAATGGTATGGCGACGATCACGCAAGCCGAAGGTACCTTCGGTAACGAGGCGGACATCACGCAGGTGAACGAGGACAACGTGGCCACGATCAACCAGACGAACGGACGCTTGAACGAGGCTGAAATTAACCAAACGGACGACGGCAACGAAGCCACCGTTACGCAAAGCGGTACGCAAGACGTTGATGGCACGGTCAGCACGGTCGAAATCGACCAGGATGGCAAGGATGGAATCGCTACTGTAACGCAGGGTGGCAGCGGCAACAACGCTGACATCGAGCAGGAAGGTGGCGATGACAATGAGGCTACCATCGATCAGATGGGCCGTAAGAACCTGGCTATAACTGAGCAAACTGGCGATGAAAGCGAGACGACCATCACGCAGATGGGCCAGGAGAACGTAGCTTCTACGGTTCAGAAGAATCTGTTGAATGCCGCTGATCCAGCAAATGGTCCTGCCATGCACGAGGCTACGATCACGCAGTCAGGTACGATCAACGAAGCCTTCGTGGGTCAGGCAGGTCTTCGCAATACGGGTGAGATTACGCAATCGGGTCAGGAGAATTTCTCCTCTACGATTCAGTTGGGTAGCGACAACGAAGCCACTACGACACAGTCGGGTCTTCGCGACAACACCGTGAACATCACGCAAGGTAGAATTGGCGCGCCGGGTAATGCCGCCGTCAATACGGATCGTGGTAACGAGGATGCGGACGCATTGCGCGGTTCTTTCAACGCCATCACGGACGCTGACGGCATTCAGTCGGAAGGCAACGTGGCTACGGTGGACCAAACCGAAGGTGAGCAGCAGTTCGTCAACTTGTTCCAATCAGGGGACTTCGAGACGGCTACGATCACGCAGACGGGTTCTAACAACCGCAACCGCACGGTACAGGCTGGTGAGCAAGATGATGCAACGATCACGCAATCGGGATCACAGGGCAACGTAACCCTTAGCCAGTACGGTGAGGAAACGCAGGTCGGTAACGACGCTACGATCACGCAGTCCGGTGGTAACAATACCATCGATGCTGGTCAGATCAAAGTTGGCAACGTGCTGAACTACACGCAATCCGGTAACAATAACAATGCTACTGGGGCTGCTGTGGGCGGAGTTGTCCGTCAAGTTGGTATCGACAACACGGCTGACATCACCCAGACGGGTAATCGTGGTAATATCGTTGCGATTCAGGGTAATCTGGATGATGGCTTGGGAGGATCCCTTGCTTTCGGCGGCCAAACCTTAGCTTCCACAGGCTACGATCCTGCGCAGAATGACGCTTTCGAGAACACGGCTACCATTAGCCAAATGGGACTTGATAACAGTATCGGTTCTATTCAGGAGGGTGACGAAGGTACTTCGACGATCACGCAAGCTGGTAAGAACAACACGGCTGGCGTAAGGCAGTTAAATGTTGGTGCAGTTCGTACGACCGGTAACATGGCTACGATTACTCAGGAAATGGGTACTGACAACAATATTGCTGATGTTGATCAGGCGGGCCAGCAGAACATGGCTACGGCGATGCAGACGGGCAACGTGACCAACAGCACGATCAACCTGACGCAGCGTAAGGATAACAACATGGCTATGCTCACGCAGAGCCAAGGCAACCAGAACGTGATCAATGTTTTGCAGAATCCCGATGATTTCGATACGGAGGCCAACATGGTCACGATCAATCAAATGGGTAGCGACAACCAGGCTCGCTTGCAGCAGACTGGTTATAACAATGAGTTCACGGCAACTCAGGACGGAAACGGTCATATAATCCAGCAATCTGGTGGTGGCCGTGCTATTCAGAGTGGCAATGATAACACGGCGACGATTACCCAAATGGGTGACAATGACGGTCCCGGAGGTACAGCGGGTCATACGCTCAACTTCGATCAGACGGGTACGCAAAACACGGCGACGATCGATCAGGCCGGTACGGGAAGCAACCGGATCAACCTGACGCAGCGCGATGATATGAATACGGCCACTTTGTCGCAGGATGAAGGATCGGGCAACATCATCAGAGTGGTGCAGAATCCTGACGATGCGGGTACCATGGGCGGAAATGTCACAATCACTCAAACGGGTGGTAGCGACAACGAGGCTCGCCTGGACCAGGAAGGCAAGGAGAATACCTTGACCCTGACGCAGGACGGTGACGAGAACATCCTGAAAGGATTGGGTGCCGACACCGTGGCTTCGCAGATCGGTGACGAAGGTTCGGCTACATTCATGCAGACGGGCGACGAACACGTGATCGAGTTCCGCCAGGGAGGTATGATGAACAGCGCCACCGTGACGCAGATGAACCTCGGAGGAGGTATGTAACATATTGGGTTCACGCCCAATTCCCGTCCTAGTGCGGGATAAGTAAAGTACGGCATGAAGACCGGCGCCGAAAGGGTCGGTCTTCATGCTTTTTTATAAACAGCAATAATTACAGATTTGAGAAGTTGAATAGATATGGATTATGAGATATTAGAACTCTCCACTGTCAACTGTCAACTGTCAACTGTCAACTAAGAAAAAGCCATTATGAAAAATACAATCATTATTTTGGGACTCATCGGCACCGCAACGGCGGCCTTTGGTCAGACGACCCCCAAGCAGGAAAAGAAAATTCAGCAGATCACGCAGAACGGCAATAACAACGTCGTGCAGATGAGCATGCAGGCGGCCGAAGGCGACACGATCACCCCGCAAACCTTGACCCAGACCATCATACAGGATGGCGACAACCTGATTCACATCGAATCGAACGCAACGCCGGACTCCCTGAACAAGATTCTGGAAAACGTAGCCGTCGACCAGAAGGGCAAAGGCAACGTCGTGTCGGTGCAAGGCAAAAGCGGCAAAAACAACTCCGTTCAGGTCACGCAATCCGGCTCGGGCAACAGCGTGTCGATCAAGCAGAACTAGCGAAATTGGGGCGTATCGGAATAAAATTAACGCGAGCGAACGACCGTTCGAAAATGTTTAAAAATTCCCCTAACTTTGCAACTCTTTTGACGCCGAAGGCGTACCTACCCTTACTCGTACCATAAAAGAAGAAATTACTCATCCATGAACAAAATAATCGGAACTACTCTTTTGCTGGCTTTATTCGCGACAGTCGCCAACGCCCAGCAAATCGACGGCTCTTCGGAGCTTACCATTTTGAACAAATCCGACCTGATGGTGAAGAGCGTAATCGCCAATGCCTCCCAGGTGCAGGTGAGCGGCATCACCACCTACCAGATCGGCGACAACAACCGCCATCAGTTGAATCAGCAGCAGGGCGAGAACCAGATTCGTCTGGTTCAGCAGGGAAATTTCAATAACATGGATCTGCAACTGTTGGGAGAAGGCAATAACTACCAGTTCTCGCAATTGGGCAACAATAACGACCTGCAGCTCCGCAACCTGCAGGCGAACAACAACACGCTGCAGATCGTGCAACGTGGCGACAACAACCAACTCATCGACAACGGATCGGGTACTTTGAACGTCCCCCTGCGCATCGAGCAGAGTGGTGGCATGAAAGTATTGATCAATGGCCAGCAATAGAAAATTTATTTTGTTGCTAACGATGGCAATAGGGGTGTTCGCGGGCAGTGGGTGCTTCGGGCAAAGTGTGGAGGAAGACTACGATGAGACTTCCTCGGTACAGCTCGAGCAGAACATTTCGCTCGAGGGTTCACTGGGTATATTCCTGCTCGACGAAACCCGCACCAAAAATGGCCGGGATTTCTACGAGTACGTTTATCAGCAATGGCTGACGATTCAGTCGGACACCACCCTCATCTCACCCACCGCATTTACCGACATTGGCGAAGAACTGACCGTTTCCATCGAGGAACAGCCGGTTCCTGGCGGGATTGGAACCTCCACGGTCGTTGCCGTATCGGTGAATGATGTAATGATCTATCAGCAATTCCTTCAGCCCCGGTTGGGCGTGGTGGAACAAATGGCCGAGAGCGCCGCCGGTGCCCTCACGCAGTATATTCAAAATTACCAGGATTTCCAGAAACAACTAGGCAGCGACGACCAGCAGGGCAACGGCATTTACTAGCGACTGCTGCAAAACATGAATGTCACAATGAGAAAAATAACTTTACTGCTTCTTTTTACCCTGACGGGTGCAACCGCAACCTTCGCTCAGCAACTCAGTTACCGCCCGCAAAACCCGGCATTTGGTGGTAACACCTTCAACTATCAGTGGCTCCAAAGTTCAGCTCTGGCGCAAGACAAAACCAGAGACCCTAATGCCACGACGCTAAACTCCCGCGCCAGCACGATCAACTCGAGAAACTCCCTGGACAACTTCTCGGAAACGCTGAGCCGCTCGATCCTCAACCGGATCACCTCTCAGGTTTTGGAAGCGCAGTTCGGTGAGGAAACTCTGCAAGAGGGTACTTTCCAATTCGGCGACCTGCGCGTGGACGTCACCAATGGCTCCAACGGGATCAACATCCGCATCGTGGATGGTCAGGGTGGTGAAACTACCGTCACCGTCCCATACTTCTAAAATAGGCACCTGCTGCTTCCCTCTCAATAATTTTATCGTTTCTTTTTAGAAAATGCATCTGAAAAAGTACCTACTCAAGCCCGGCTTGGTGGCTCTCGTCGTCGTGCTGAATGGCTGTCGGGCTTATTATCACCAACCCACCACCATTCATCCGGCCCGTCTGGGTGAGCAAACATCCACGACCGAAGCGCTGCAACTGCTGCCCCCTCCCAAGGAGCAGTTGGCCACGGCGGTCTATAAGTTCCGCGATCAGACGGGGCAATACAGACCCGCCGAAAACTCCAACTTCTCGACGGCCGTAACGCAGGGTGCCACCAACATTCTGCTCAAGGCGATGGAGGACAGCAAGTGGTTCCTGAACATTGAGCGCGAAAACGTGAGCAACCTGCTCAACGAACGGAAGATCATCCGTTCGAGCATGACGCAGTACAGTAACAACTCGAATGAGCTGCTTCCCCCGCTGCTTTTCGCGGGGATGATCCTGGAAGGGGGCATTGTATCGTACGACGCCAACATCATTACGGGCGGCGCCGGGTTACGTTATTTTGGCGCGGGAGGTTCCACCGAATACCGCCAGGATCGGGTGACGGTTTATTTGCGGGCCATTGCTACGCGCTCGGGTAAAATATTGAAGACGGTTTATTCTTCAAAAACCATTCTTTCGCAGTCGGTCAACGCCAGTTTGTTCCGTTACGTCCGCTTCAAGCGCATCCTGGAAGCCGAAACGGGCTTTACCACCAACGAGCCCTCGCAAATGGCCGTAACCGAAGCCATCGAAAAAGCCGTGCAGGCCATTATCCTGGAAGGAATAAAAGACAACCTCTGGGCCGCCGACGAGAAATTCGCCGAACAGACGCAACAGCAGTTGGCCGACTATGAGGCAGAAAAAGCGGAAATGGCCGGAACCGATATCTACGGGATCAACAATGCCATCGAACGTCCGCGCCTGAGCATCACCCCCTACGCCTCACTGTTGCGGTTGAGCGGCGATTACGCCGTGCGCAGTTGGAAGCCGGGCTACGGGTTGAATGTGAATTACAATCTTACGCCCAAATGGGGAATTCAGGCCAATGGATTCATCAGCTCCTTCGAGAGCTTTACCAGAGACCGGACCTTCACGCTGGATCGCAACTGGCGTAGCGCCGACTTATCCCTGGTGCATCAGGTACTTCCTTTCCAAAAGTACACCCCCTTTATCAATGTCGGCGGCGGGGTGTCGCAGACCTCGACGGGCAGTGGTTTCTCCGAAAACCTCAAGACCTTCCCCTATGCCAAGGCCGGTGCTGGCGTTGAAGCCTTAGTGACTGACAAGTTCGGCTTTCGGGTGATGGGCGATTACTACCTGATGACCAACGACCGGGTGGATGACATCGCCAACGGGCAGCTCAACGACTCATTCCTGCGCCTTTCGGCGGGCATTTCTTTCTACCTGGGTCGTGGTTCCCGCAAGCGGGCTGTCGCCTCTCCCATACTCAATCAGAACGCCCCCGCAACCAACTAAGCTATTCCCCTTGATTCGTTAAAGTTTCATCGATAACTTCATCATTTTATGTCATTCAAGAATTTTAAATTTAGCCGTATTGCCGTCTTTATGATGGTTGTGCTTTCCGCCCTGTGGCTGGGAGGCTGCGTCGAGGATGCTTTCGTTACGCCAAAGACTTTTGGTCGCATCTCGGGTAAAATTATCGAGAACTCCACCAAAAAGCCCTTGTCCGATGTACTGATTAAGCTCAACCCTTCGGGGCGGAGTCTACAGACCGATTCGACGGGAAATTTTGCTTTCGACAGTCTCTTGGCTGGTAAGTACACCATCAGTGCCGAGCGGGGGGGGCTTTTCAACGAGTACGTAACGGTCGAGGTTACCGACATTCAGAACCCGGTCGTGACCATTTACATGTCGGAAGACATCAAGTCCAACCGCGCCCCCAGTAAGCCCATCAACCCTATCCCTCAGGTAGGGGCAGCCGTGACGGGGGTAAACAATGTGCTACTGGCCTGGACGGCAACCGATCCCGACCGCGACACGCTCCTCTATGATGTATACCTGTTTAAAGGAGGAAGTTCGCCCACTACCCCTTATCTGGCCAACCACAACAACGATACGCTGTTCGTAAACGGGCTGGAATACGACCAAACCTACTACTGGCAAGTGGTGGCCAAAGACAAGCGGGAAGCCGTCAATAGCGCCATTTGGAGTTTTACGACGCCGAAATTCCCTCAGCTCAGGTACGTCTTTGCGCGGGAGGAAGCGGGCAGGTACCAGATTTACTCGGGCAACGACGCCGCAACAACCGTCAAACTAACTACCGAGGGCAGTAACTGGCGACCGGTAGTGAGTCCCAACCGCGAGCAGGTTGCGTTTATTTCCAATCGCTCCACCAGTCTGCAAATCTACGTAGTGAACCGTGATGGAAGCGGACTAAGGAGAGTAACCGAGGTGCCCGTCGCCGGGCTAGTGAGTTTGGATTTGTCCTTCTGTTGGGCCAATAATGGTTCGAGAATCATTTATCCGAGTAACAATCGATTGCTTTCGGTCAACATCGACGGCACCGGCCGGACAGAAATCGCGCGTGCGCGCAGTGGACGGCAGTTTGCCGGTTGTGACTGGAACGAAGCGACCAAAACCATTATCGCCCGCACCACGGGTGAGACGGTGTACGACAATGAGCTGATCCTCATCCCCAGCAGCGGTGAATCACGAACTGTCTTGACCTCTGCCACCCGGGTGAGCAATCCCGCATTCTCCATCGACGGAGGCGAAATCCTGTATTCCAGAGATATCAACGGATTTACTGACGATCAGGGACGGCAGACAGAAGCGCGAATTTTCGAGATGTTCCTGGCTACTGGTGACGAAAACAACCTTTCGGTTGGGTCGGGGAATAGTAACTCCGGTGGAGTATCCGCAGGTACCAACGACCTCGATCCTCGCTACTCACCTAATGGACAAAACATTATTTTCACCAATGTCAACAATGTCCTTGACGATGGTTCGATCCCCGCGCTTTACACCATTCAATTGTCGGGAGGCAGGAACCGCACCAAGATATTCGACAATGCGCAAATGGGCTACTGGCGCTGGCAGTAAAAGGTACTTCCCATGAGCGGAATCGTAGGGATAGTCCGGTGGGATGGCCAGGAGCCGTCCCCCGGACTCGTCCGAAAAATGGCGGAGCGGATTGCGCACCGGGGCCCCGACGGCGTTCAGTTTCTGGATCGGGAGAATGTTTCCGTCGGTTATCTGCACCTGAATGTCACGCCTGAGTCGTTGCACGAAGTCCAGCCACTGGCCAACGAACCAGGTCAGATCCTGGTGGCCGATGCCCGAATCGACAACCGCGCCGAGCTGCTCGAACTACTGGGGATGTCATCCAGAGCGGGCGACAGTACGATTCCCGATAGCCAACTAATCCTGGCGGCTTACGAGAAATGGCAGGAAAAATGCCTGGATCACCTCATCGGAGATTTTGCCTTTGTCCTCTGGGATACAACCACCAAAACCCTCTTCTGCGGGCGCGACCATTCCGGGGTGCGCCCGTTCTTTTTTCATCACGTACCGGGAAAATACTTTCTCTTCGCCTCAGAGATCAAAGCCCTGTGGGCCTTCAAGTCGCTGGAAAAACAAATCGACGACCGGCAGGCAGCCAACTACCTCCACCGCTGGGGACAACACGCCATCTATCAGCGCAACACTTTCTACCGGGAAGTGAACAGTCTGCCACCCGCCCATTCGCTGACAGTAAATCAGGAAGGGGCGACGGAAAAAATGTACTGGGACGTGGATCCAGCGCGCTACACGTTCGAGACCGAAGCGGAGTACTACGCAGCCTTTAAGGAAATATTTCTGGAAGCGGTGCGCTGTCGCATTCGTTCCCCGTTCCCGATCAGTTCTTTCCTGAGCGGCGGACTCGACTCCTCCTCGGTGGCCGCCGTGGCCAGCACGATGCTCGATGCGAACCAAAAGCCCCTGGACACCTACTACATCGACACCCAACTGGAGGAAACCTCCGAGCGGGAGTACGTGCAGGCTTTTCTGGACAAATACCCGGTACGCCACCGGGACGTAACCGTGGAGGGGGACTATTACGATAACCTGGTAAATGTCGCGCGCGTGACCGACATGCCCGAGATGTTCTCGCTGAATTACAACCACTTCGCGCCAATCGTTCGCTCCGTGTCCGAAGCAGGCAGTCGCGTACTGCTGACAGGCAGTGACGGGGATTCAGTGGTAGGCTACGGAGCCGAATACATTTACGAGGCCGTGGCACAGGACGACTGGCGGGAGGCCGCCCGGCGATTCAAGCTATCTTACGACCCGAAAGAATACCAGACGGTTTATGGCAAAAAAGAAGGGAAGTGGCAGTACGCAAAAAGCATGATAAGCCGGTTGCTGATCAATCTTCCTTTGATATTTGGCGGCACTCGGGCCAAATGGCAATTGATCAAAGGAGCGCTTTTCTATCTGGGTGTATCGCCCGTGCATCTGCTGCGGGTATTTTTAAGTAAGTTCTCGCGGAAAAATTTGGCAGTCGAAGATTATTCCGTGCATCCTGATTTGCTGGAGAAGAGTATCCCTTTTATGCGTGAAGGGTCGCAGCAGCATCCAACCACCAATCTCTTGATGAATAAAGGAATGCTTTTCCAGATCATGAGCGAGGTCAACGAGTACTACGATATTATGGGCGCGTACCATCAGGTGCAAATCTGCCACCCGTTTTTCGACAAGCGGCTGATCGAGCTGTGTATGTCCATGCCCGCTAAGCTGAAATTCTACGAAGGGTACGGCAGAGGGCCTTTGCGAGACGCCATGAAGGAGTATTTGCCGGAGAAAATTGGACAACGTAAAGGGAAAATAGATTTTACGCCCTACGTGTATCATCAGATGACCGAATTGAAACGCAGCCCCTTTGCCGTGATTGAAGAGAACAAAGAGTTGCTGGAAGGGTACATCGTAGCCAACAAGACAGAAGAAGAGCTACTGGCTCACGATAAAGAAACCCACTGGGGCCGTCTGCATCACCGCATCCTGTACTTTCTCCACTGGCGCAAAGCGCAGGGAATTTAAAGCGGCTTTGGCTTGTTTTCTAGTTTTTCGGCAACTTAATAGCTAAAAAGTACTACCTCGTGAGCTGATTAATGAGGTTGTGAAGATTTGGATTATGCCCTTTCAGGGCCCCAGATAATAATTTGACAGAATAATTCATTTAAGGATAATTGGATCACGAGTACTTTCTAAATAAATTTCTCAACTCTCAACCGCTAGGCGGCCCTGTCTCAACTCTCAACTGAGAAAAATGGAACAATACGCTAAAATCCTGACCATTGCCATGCCGGTTTTTCTGCTCACGGTGTTGGGGGAAAAAATGTACGGTTGGGTCCGCTTTCGCCACCATTTTAAAAATATGGACATGATCTCGAGCCTTAGTTCGGGATTTACCAACAGCCTGAAAGACGCGCTGGGGCTGGGTATTTCCATTATTACCTACGCCTGGATGGTGGAGCACTGGGCAGTTTTTGAGATAAAAACCACCATTTGGGTGTGGCTCATTGCCTTCGTGGCGCTGGATTTTGCGGGGTATTTAGGCCATATGCTCAACCACAAGGTCAATATTTTGTGGAATCGTCACCTGATCCACCATAGCAGTGAAGAGTTCAACCTGGCCTGCGCCCTGCGGCAAAGTATTTCGGGAATTGTCAATATTTTTACCATTTTCCTGATCCCCGCCGCCATCGTGGGCGTACCCGCCATTGTTATTGCGGTGCTGGCCCCGATTCATTTGTTCGCGCAGTTTTGGTATCACACGGTTTACATCGGTCGGATGGGGTTTTGGGAAAAATTTCTGGTGACGCCCTCGCACCACCGCGTGCACCACGCCATCAACCCGATTTATATCGACAAGAACCACGGGCAAATTCTGATTATTTGGGATAAGATATTCGGTACCTTCCAGGAGGAATTGCCCGACGTCCCGCCCGTTTACGGGATCACCCGCCCCGTAAGCACCTGGAATCCGATCAAGATCAATTGGGGGCACCTCTGGTTATTGATCCAGGATGCCTGGCGCACCCAAAGCTGGTACGACAAGGCGCGCATCTGGTTTATGCCTACGGGATGGCGGCCCGCCGATCTGCCGGAACGTTATCCGGTTCATAAGATCGAGGACGTTTACAACTTCGAGAAATACGCCCCCGCCGCTTCTTCTGCCCTCATTGCCTGGACCTGGACGCAATTCGCTTTTACGTTTTTATTAATTTTTACGCTTTTCAGCAATCTGGGCCAAATTGGCCTTCCCAATGCTATTTTCTGTGGATTGTTTATTGTCTTGGGCATCTATGCCTACACCGAACTCATGGATCGTAATTCCAACGCCTGGCTCTGGGAAACAGCCAAGAACCTGATTGGCCTCGGGATTCTGTTTTATCTGGGAAATTGGTTTGGCGTGGAGTCGGCGGCCAACTGGCTCAGTTACCTCATCGGTGGCTACTTTGTCATTGCCACGGGCATAACGATTGCCTTTACCGTTTTAGACCTAAAACAAAAACCCGTTCCAAGAGTGGAGCAGGTATTAGAATGGGCGCGGTAGTTTTTTGTCTAGGTGTTAAAAGGCGTCAGCCACTTTGTGCCTTTGTGCCTTTGCCCCTTTGTGCCTTTGTGCCTCCCTTCACCGTATCGCCGAAGCGTACCGCACCTCGTAGCGGTTGATCCAGTCGAGCAAACTGTTGACATCCGGCACGTGGAATAGCTCACTGCCGGGATTCATCGTGGCGGCGGTGCCGCAGGCCACACCCATGCGGGCGGCTTCGCGCACGGTTTTTCCCTGCGAGAGCGTCCAGACCATCCCCGCTACCATGCTGTCACCCGCCCCAACGGTGCTTTTCTTGGTCACGGGCGGCGCGGGAATATGCTCCACGTAATCGGCCGTGACGAGCATGGCCCCCATGGGCCCCATCGAAATCACCGCGATTTCGCAATTGCCCCGGATAATGAGGGCACGGGCCGCCTCATCAATTTCATCCATTTCCAGCTTGTCCACCCCCACCAACTCTTTCAGTTCGGTCACGTTGGGTTTCAAAAGGTACACCCCGGCCTCCGAAGCCAGCCGCAGGGATTCACCCGAGGTGTCGGCGATGAACTTGGCTCCCTGCCGCTTGGCCAGTTCGGCTATTTGCTGGTAGAAGTCGGTCGGTACCCCCGGCGGCAAACTACCGCTGGCGATAATGAACGACGGGTGCGGGTCGATTTCTTCCAGCGTGTCCATGATGGCTTCCACTTCCGTGGGCATCAATTGCGTACCCGGCATTCCGAAACGGTACTGCAATCCGGTGGTGGTTTCGACGATGTTGAGGTTTTCGCGCGTCCACTCCTTCGTTTCTACGATTCGGATGGAAACATTTTCGGATTTCACGAGTTTTTGCAGACGCTGCCCGGTGGGCCCGCCGGAGGTAAAAACCGCGATGGGGTCGCCCCCCAATCGGTGAATGGCTTTAGCGACATTGATCCCTCCGCCACCCGCCTCGAACAGGGGCGTATCGCAGCGGAGTTTGCTGTCCGGCACCAGTCGGTCGACGGTGGTACTCTTATCCACCGCCGGGTTGACGGTTAGGGTGACGATGGGTTTCTTGGGAGGCACGAGATCAATTTTGAATGAGTGAATGTGAGAATGAGTGAATATTGCGCTTATCTTCGCTAACCCAACATCTTGTCTGATTAAATTCGCCCATGACCAAATTTATACCATTCAGGGAAGAAAGGAGAGGTTTTTTGAAAAAACTTGGGGCGTTTTCGGTGGGGATGACCTCGCTTTCTGCTTTGTCCGCTCCGATGGCTATTCCTGATTCTGCTTCTAAACCCATTTCCATCGACCGTATGAAAATTGCCTTCGTTTTGTTTAACGGCATTACGATGCTGGATTTTGTTGGCTTCTACGACCCTGTTTCCCGTCTGAAATCCCAGGGCTATATTCCTAATTTGAGTTGGGATTTGTGTTCTTTCACCGATACGGTGCAGGATAGTTTCGGACTTACCGTAAAGACCACGCGGGTGCGGCAGTCGTTGGAATCCTACGATTTGATTTTTGTACCGGGGGGCTTCGGAACGCGTACCCTGGTAAATGATCGCGATTTCCTGAACTGGCTGAAAACTGCCCAAAACGTGCCCTATAAAGTGTCGGTATGCACAGGGAGTCTGCTGTTGGGTGCCGCCGGATTTCTGCAAGACCGCATGGCGACGACTAACTTTAAGGAATACGAAACCCTGAAACAGTACTGCCCCGATGTGCGGAAAGTCCGCATCGTGGAAGACCGCAACGTGATCACCGCCGGGGCGGTGGCTTCCTCACTGGATTTGGGCTTATACCTTTGCGAGAAATTTGCGGGCGTGGAAGCGCGCGAAGCCATCCGCGCCAACATGGATTATCCGCAGGTGGAGGTGACCGTGAAAAAAGGGTAGGGGGGAAAGTCTGGGCCTATGCTCTCTTTTTTCCAAACGCCAGCCCCGCACTCAGCAGCACGTAGCCTCCCACGATAAGCGGCACCGCCAGGAAGCCCAGCGTTGCGAGCAACACGACCGAAGCCAACAGAAAACTGTACCGTACCTCGTTCCCCGCCCAGCCGAACGACTTGAATTTCAGGGCAAAAAGTGGCAGCTCCGCCACGAGCAGAAACGACATGACGACGGTAAAGATCAGCAGGTTGGTCGTGTTGACAATTACTGATTCCCATTCGGGGTAATTGCGCAGGATGAAGGGCAGCGACGCCACCAGCAGGGCGTTGGCGGGCGTGGGGACGCCGATGAACGAGTCGCTTTGGCGCGGGTCAATGTTGAACTTGGCCAGCCGCAGGGCCGAGCCGACGGCGATCAGGAAAGCCAGGTTGGGAATCCATAAATCTTCCAGGCCCGGCACCGACCGCAGCAGAAGCTGGTAAACGATCATCGCGGGCAATACGCCGAAAGTCGTCATGTCGGCCAGTGAGTCCAGTTCCTTGCCAATAGGCGAGCTGACTTTGAGAAGCCGGGCCGCGAAGCCGTCCAGGAAGTCGAACACCGCCGCCAGGCCGATCAAGGCGCAGGACAGCAACAGGTTGTTGTGAAAAACCTCCACGATTCCCACGCAGCCGCAGAGTAGATTGGCGCAGGTGAGGGCATTGGGAATGTGTCGTTTCATAGAGGATTCAGCGGATTATTTCAAAAACGGGTTGTGCTTTTTCTCGAAACCAATGGTGGTCGGCTGCATGTGACCCGCATAAACCGTATAGTCGTCTGGCAGGGTGAAAAGCTGGCTGCGGATGCTGGCCAGAAGCGTACCCATGTCTCCGCCGGGTAGGTCGGTGCGGCCGATGCTCTGCCGGAAAAGCACGTCTCCGCCAATCACGAACTTCTGCGCATCGTTTACGAAAGCCACGTGACCCGGTGCGTGTCCGGGGACAAAGATGATTTTCAAGTTGGAATCCCCGAACGCCACGGTTTCGCCCGCTTCGAGCCAGCGCTCCACCGCAGGCTCATCAAAAGTGGGAAAGCCGTAGTTGGGGGCGTAGGTCTTGACCGCGCGTAGCAGCGGCTCATCCAGGCGATGCAACGCGAAGGGAATTTTGTAGGTGCCTTTCAGCTTGGCGACACCCAACACGTGGTCGATGTGGGCGTGGGTGTTGTAAATCCCAACGGGTTTCAGATCGTTTTTCTTGATAAAATCATTCAATTCCTGGTACTCCTGCGGCTCGTAACAGCCGGGATCGACGATGATTGCTTCTTTTGTTTCGTCGTAGAGGACGTAGGTGTTTTCGGAAAATGGACTGAATACGAAAGATTGTATCTGGATCATGTACTTGGAGAAATTTAAAGTTGCGAAGTTAACAAACTCAAACGGAACCTGGCCTTACCGGCGGAGGCGAAAGTCAAAACAAAAAAATCCCCCACTCCGGGAGTGGGGGATTCGTGATGGCTTCTAATGAGCACAAATCGCGCTGCGATTCTATGGATTCTTAGTAGCTTCTTTTTGTGGTTGTCCAGGCATCTGATTCCCAACCTGTGTGAATATTGCTGCCCTTGTATGTTTTCCAGTCGTTTGTGATGGCCATGCCTTCCTCACGGGTCCGGGCTTTCACACCCACGACGATGCCCCCGTTTTCCAGGCTTTCCTTATAGACGGCAGCACGCTCTTCGGGAATGCCCGAACCTACGAGTGCACCGATGATTCCGCCCGTCAGTCCACCCGCTCCGGCACCGGCCAGTCCGGCGGCGATTGGACCGGCAATGACGAGTCCCAGACCCGGCAGTGCAATGGCCGTTCCGATGGCAGCGATAGCGCCAACGATTGCTCCGGCGGTACCGCCAATCGCTGAACCAACCCCCGCGCCTTCCATGGCTTTGTTGCCCAGTTCGGAACGGTCGTCGGCGTCTACGTCCTCGTAGTTTGCCTCCCTCGTGTCGTCCGACATGAGTACCGAAATGTCGTCACGGGTATAGCCGCGATCTATCAGGGAATTATACGCCCTCTCGGCGTCGTCCTTGTCATGGAACACCCCGGTGATGGTACCCGTCTTGGCATCCAGCTCCGTGGTTGAATCAATTTTGTTTGAGTTACTTAAATTATCCATTGTTTGTGTAGTTTTAGATTTTATGAGTAATAACTTCGTACCGCCCCTCCCAAAAATACTATTCCAGGGACTTTTGATGCTGTTAAAAGTATTTGGAAGTTTTTTTGAGTAATCCAATCCCCAACTCTGGGGAAACCGATCGAGTTTTAAAAATAAAAAGCCGTCAGACCCCTCTCCCTAGCCGGGAACCCCTTATTTTTGTAGAATGTACAAACGTCTACTCCTTCCCTTCCTATTTTTCTTTGATGCTGAGCGTGTCCATTATTGGGTGTGCAACGCGCTGCGCTTTGCTTATGGGTTGCCTATCGTTCCAGCTCTACTTAAGAAAATGTACGTGTACGAACATCCCTCGCTGGTCCGCGAGGTGGCGGGGCTGCGCTTCAAGAATCCGGTAGGCCTGGCGGCGGGTTTTGACAAGAACGCTGAAATGGTGGACGAGATGGCTGCTCTGGGTTTTGGCTACGTAGAAATAGGTACCGTGACGCCGCGCCCGCAGCCGGGCAACGAAAAGCCGCGCCTTTTCAGGCTAAAAAAGGATGGCGCGCTCATCAACCGGATGGGCTTCAACAACAAAGGAGCCAACGTAGCCGCCGCCAAGTTGCGCTACCGCAAATCGGACATCATGGTGGGTGGCAACATTGGCAAAAATAAGGACACCCCGAACGAGAAGGCACTCGACGACTATGTGCGCTGCTTTCAGGATTTGTTCGAGGTCGTGGACTATTTTGTCGTCAACGTCAGCTCGCCCAATACGCCTGGTCTGCGCGACTTACAGGAAAAAGAGCCGCTCACCCACCTGCTGCGCGAGCTCCAAAAGTTGAATAACTACAAACCGAAGCCCAAACCCATTTTCCTGAAAATCGCCCCCGATTTGAACAACGGCCAATTAGACGACATTGTGGAAATAGTGATCGACACGGGCATCGCGGGGGTCATCGCAACCAACACCACCATTTCCAGGAAGGGTCTTCACGCTCCGGACTCCGAACTGGCCGAAATCGGGGCGGGCGGACTGAGTGGGCAACCCATGCGGCACCGCTCGACGGAAGTAATTCGTTACCTTTGCGAGAAGTCGGGCCACGCTTTCCCGGTGTTGGGCGTGGGGGGGATCGCCTCACCCGCCGACGCCCGTGATAAGCTGAATGCCGGAGCCGCCCTGTTGCAGATCTACACCGGATTTGTCTACGAAGGCCCCAGCCTGGCCAGCCGAATCTGTAAATCCCTCGTCGAACCGCGCGTCAAGAATTTTTAAAATAAGGCACTTTGATAGAAGACGATTAGGACTACGCGTCGCCCTCGCTGTCCACTGTCCACTGAATAAATGGCTGAAAATACCCGACGATCCAGCACAAAAAACACAACCAGCAAGACGAAAGAGAGAAGGCCCGCGCGGCAACTTTCGTTCGACTGGGCTTCGTTGACTTCCAGCCCCAAGAATACGCTGGTGGCCGGGGTGGTGCTGCTCATCCTGAGCGGGCTACTCGAGGTATCCTTCTTATCCTACCTCTTCACGGGTGCGGCGGACCAGAGCGAAGTCGGGGCACTGGGCCAGGCTCCTCTGCCGGACTTGGGGGCCAATACCCGCAACATCCTGGGCGTATTTGGGGCTTTTATCTCACAGGTATTCGTGTACCGCTGGTTCGGTCTGGCGGCATTGCTCATTCCCATTGTGCCGTTCCTGGCGGGCTGGCGCATGGTGTTTGGCACCGATCTCATCGACCTGAATCGGGCCACGAAAGAAGTTATTTTCTTTACGCTCTGGATCAGTATGTTGCTGGGTTATGTGGTGCTTATGAGCGAGAGCAGTTCCAATCTTAGCTTTTTGCCCGGTGGCTTTGGCTTTTACATCAATGAACTGCTGGGTAACCTCATTGGCTACGGCAGTTTCGTGGTTATCCTGCTGGCTTTGTTCTGCTTCGTCGTTTATTTTTATAATGTAAATCCGGTGGAGCGCTGGCAGGCGAGCCAAAGCCAGCGCGCCGAGAACCGCCAGCCGGTGGCCACCGGGCAGACGGAGGAAGTAACGGAAGAGCCCTCGGCGAACGAGCCGGAAAGCACCGAGGCGGTATCGGTGCTGGATCAGACTTACGACGACCCCGTAGAGACGAATGAAGAGAAAGTAGCCCCGGAGCGCGAAGAAAATGAGCCCGAAGCCGCCACCGGATCAGCGCCGGATGCCAGGCTGGAATTGGAACTGGACGATGCCCCCCCGCTGGCCATCCCGCAGGAAGAAGCCCCCGATCCCGACGAGCTGAGTGAAGAGATCCTGCGCAATTTCGGACAGTACGATCCAACCCTCGATCTGCCCAACTTCCAGTACCCCACGCTGGACACGCTCAACGATGTGGACGAAGACGCCCAGCAGAAGGTGTCGCACGACGAGCTGGAAAGCAACAAGGAGCGCATCGTGGATACGCTGGCGAGCTACGGCATCAATATTTCCAAGATCAAAGCCACCATCGGGCCTACCGTTACGCTCTACGAGATTATCCCCGAGGCGGGGGTTCGTATTTCCAAGATTCAGAACCTGGAAAAGGACATTGCGCTGAGCCTGGCGGCCTTGGGCATCCGCATCATCGCGCCCATGCCGGGGCGCGGTACCATCGGCATCGAAGTGCCGAACAAAAACCGCGAGACGGTATTTATCCGCAGCGTGCTAGGCAGCGACCGTTTCCAAAAATCCAACTACGACCTGCCCATTGTGCTGGGCAAAACCGTATCCAACGAAATTTACGTCGCCGATCTGGGCAAGATGCCCCACCTGCTTATGGCGGGAGCCACCGGACAGGGTAAGTCGGTGGGCCTGAACGTCATCCTGGCGTCATTGATTTACAAAAAGCATCCGGCGCAGCTCAAATTCGTGCTGGTGGATCCCAAGAAGGTAGAGCTGACGCTTTTCAACAAGTTGGAAAGGCACTACCTGGCCAAACTCCCCAACAGTGACGAAGCGATCATCACCGATACAAAGAAGGTGATTCACACGCTCAATTCGCTGTGCATCGAGATGGACAACCGCTATGATTTGCTGAAAGATGCCACGGCGCGTAACCTGAAAGAGTACAACGCCAAATTCGTGCAGCGCAAGCTGAACCCCGAAAACGGCCACCATTTCCTGCCCTACATCGTGCTGGTGATCGACGAGCTGGCCGACCTGATGATGACCGCCGGGAAGGAAGTCGAGACGCCCATCGCGCGCCTGGCGCAACTCGCACGGGCCGTAGGGATTCACCTGGTACTGGCCACGCAGCGGCCGTCGGTGAAGGTTATCACGGGTTTGATCAAGGCCAACTTCCCCGCCCGGCTCTCGTTCCGGGTGACCTCCAGCATCGACTCCCGCACCATTCTGGACAGCGGCGGGGCCGAGCAATTGGTTGGGCAGGGCGATATGCTGCTGGCGATCAACTCCGAAATCGTGCGTTTGCAGTGTCCTTACATCGACACCCGGGAAATCGAGGACGTCTGCGAATTTATCGGCAGTCAGCGTGGCTACGACGAAGCCTACGCCTTGCCTGAGTACGAGGGCGAAGACGGCGACGGCAGCCGCACCGACGTGGATACCGACGACTTCGACCAACTGCTGCCCGATGCCGCCCGTCTGGTCATCACCCACCAGCAAGGCAGTACTTCGCTCATTCAGCGTAAGATGAAGCTGGGCTACAACCGCGCGGGCCGTATCATGGATCAACTGGAAGCCCTAGGAATCGTCGGCCCCTTCACCGGCAGCAAGGCCCGCGACGTCATGTTCCACGATCTGGAATCATTGGAACAGCATATGAATAGCGTAGGGGTTTAGAAAGGGGGGAATGTTAACCCAATTTTTATACTTCGATCAGCATCGCCCCGTACGAGTAGCCTCCGCCGAAGACGGTGATGACCAGTCGTTCGCCCTTCTTGAAGCGATCCATGTTTTCGGAGAGCGCGATGGCGCAGCCTACGCAGCCCGTGTTGCCCAGCCGCTGGATGTTGGCGAGCAGCTTTTCCTCGGGGATGCCCATCGTGTTGATTACATTCAGGCTGATGCGGTGGTTGGCCTGGTGCGGGATGAGGTAGTCGATGTCCGGGATTCCCAATCCGCAGGCTTCCAGCACTTGCTGGCTCACTTTGGGCATGTAGGTGCAGGCGTTCTGGAATACGTCGCGGCCGTGGGGCATCACTACCCCGCGTTCGTTGGGTCGTAGCACCACCGCTTCCACCGCCTTGCCGCTGGTGGCGGCTCCTCCAGTGATAATCTTGCGGATAAAGAGATCGGATTCCGTCTGACGATCCTTCGAGATCAATAGCGCCGAGGCGCCGTCGCCCCACAAATGGCCCGACATGGTGTCTTTCTCGTTGTTGTAAGCCGTGTTGTGATCCGACACCACTACCAGCGCTTTTGAAGCCTTGTTCATGGCAAAATACCCCTCCACCAACTCGATAGCGTTGAGCAAGGAAGAGCAGGCCGACGATACCGAAACGACCGGAATGTCGGGGATTTCGAGATGATGCTGCACCGCATGGGCCAGCGTCACGATCGTATCGTAGGGAGTGTAGGTCGCCCCGACGATCAGGTCGATTTCGTTCTTGCTGTACGGAATATTCCCCAGCAGCGCGTCGACGGAGGCAATGGCCATCGTGTTGGTATTCTCGCCTTCACCGGCCTTGCGGCGTTCGCGGATACCAGTACGCTCCACGATCCACTCACTGGAAAGGTCGTTGAGTCTGGTGAAGTATTCATTATCCACCACTTCGGTTGGCAGGTAATGGCTAATCCGGTTGATATACATGATTTGTGGATGTCAAAAAGGGGAATTTTAGGAATTGCCCGAAAGTTAAATATTTCGTAGAAAGCGTGGTACTGATTATTTGAACAATTTAACATTGTGTTAAAATATTCATGCGAAATCTAAAAAAAGTTTTCGGGACGAACCTTTTACGGATAAAATGAAGAAACCCCGCAAAAGTTGCGGGGTGTTCCTGCTTTTGAAAAAGTGACGGATGGATTATTCAGAAGCTTCGGACTTCTTGCTGTCCTCGGCGGGTACACTGGCTTCGGGAGTGTCCTCATCCTCCGTCGCTTCGTCCCCGTCGTCCGATCGGCTATCCGTGGAGACCACGATTGTCTTTTTCTTGGGAGGTGAGGCCACGAAGTCATTGGGGAAATGCGTCGAGAGCGTATTGTACCACTGGATGATCTTCTTGATGTCGGACACGTACACGCGGCTGCGATCAAACTCCGGCAGCACTGCGTCCAGAAACTCGATCAGATCCTTGTCGGAGGCTTGCTTCAAGTCGATTTCCACCTTTTCGCCGTGCTTTTTCCTGATCTTCAAAAAAACATTGGACAGCGCAACCGAGTCCTGATTTCCTTCCGTGAAGATGGACACGTCTTTCAATACCGACACCCGCGCCGATGCCCCGATCATCGTCTTCTCGCCCTTACCGTCCAGGCTCTCGACGATGACGCCCGACCGGCTGGGCTTCAGAATTCGGTACAAACCGCTTTTGCCAGATACGTTGGCTATTTCTTTCAATATTTCCATTTCGGATGTTTATTCTTTTGATACAAAAAATGGTTGTTTTCCCCACAAAAACGCCGCAAAGGTAGGATTAATCGAGGAACGGGGAACAATGGATGGTGAATAATTACCTATCCTTTGATTGTTGAACCTATTTGGTGCGATAATTTATGATTTTCTAACATCGTTAATCTTTCACTTTTCATCATTCATTGACGCAAACGCCTCGCTGTACGTTTCTATTGCTTCCAGTAGGGGTTCGCGTCCGTCGCCTTTTTCGGAGGAGGTCAGGAACGACAGGGGCAGTTCCTCCCAGGTTTCGAGTAGTTTCCGCTTGTAGCGGGCGATCTGGCCGTCCAGCTCCGATTTCTTGACCTTGTCGGCCTTGGTGAATACGATGTGAAAGGGAACGCCTTCCTCGCCCAATTGCTCCATGAATTCCAGGTCGATCTTCTGCGGATCGTGGCGGCTGTCCACCAGCACGAAGGTACAGACCAGGTTGGGGCGGTAGCGCAGGTAGTCGTAAATCATGCCTTCCCACTTCATGCGCTCCTTTTTCGCGATTTTGGCGTAGCCGTAGCCGGGGAGGTCCACCAGGTACCAGGCGTCATTGACCTGGAAGTGGTTGATGAGCTGCGTCTTGCCGGGGGTTCCCGAGGTTTTGGCCAGGGCCTTCCGTTGCGTGAGCATGTTGATGAGCGACGACTTGCCCACGTTGGAACGCCCGATGAAGGCGAACTCCGGCCTGTCGGGCGTAGGGCATTCCCGGTAATCCACGTTACTGACGAGGTATTCGGCTTGCTGGATAATCATGGATTTAGTGCTGGTTGGAGCGCGCAAAGATAAGGAAAAAGACCCGCCGCGAAACGAAATTACCCCTCCGACTCGTTATGGGTTCGTCTTGTAAGCATGAGCATCAAACAAAACGACATGAAAATTTTTCAAAAAGCAGCCTGGGTTTGGGTATTGATATTGTTGGCCACCGTGAGCACGAATGCCACCAACCCCGGTGACGCGGCCAGGGTCACCGCCGAAACGGGCATCCAGTTTACCGACGAAGCCTGGGCTACGATTGTGAAGAAAGCCAAAGCCGAAAACAAGGTAATTTTTCTGGACGCCTACGCCAGTTGGTGCGGTCCCTGCAAGCTCCTGCAGAAAAACGTCTTCACCCGCCCTGAGGTCGGCGAAATGTTTAACAAAAACTTCATCAACGTCAAGATCGACATGGAGCGCGGCGAAGGGCCGCAGCTGTCGCGGCAGTTTCCGCTGGAAGCGTACCCCACCCTGTTTTTTATCGAGCCAAGCGGCAAGATCGTCCGAAAGGTAGTCGGCTACCGCACGCCCGAACAGCTGATCGCGCTGGGAAAGAGTGTATTGAACACGATTTAAGCGACTTCGCTTTTCGCCCTCGCCCCCGCCATTTTGTTGCCACTTCGCTCCCGCCAGTTTGCAACTGGCGGCTCCCGCCACTTCACCAATCAAAACAACCATTTTTCCGCTCTGAATAGAAGATCAGGATTTAACAAGAATCAATTTTGGTTGAAACGGAAAACACCCCAAAGCATTCGCTTTGGGGTGTTTTCTAGTTAATAAGCTGCCCGAGGCAGGTTTTATTCCTTCGAAACCTTCACCACGCCCTGGCGATTCAGCGCGTCCACGGCCCGGATCAGGTAGACTCCCGACGGCAAGCCGCCCAGCCGAAACTCGACCTGGTTCAGTCCTTCCACCAGATTCTCACGGCGCGACTGCTTCGTCCGGCCCGACATATCCAGCACCTGGAGGGTCGCCACGCCTGCGTTGGGGGCAAGTACTTCCACCGTCACCGCGTCCTGCACGGGGTTGGGGTAGGCTTTCAGACTGAGTTGCAGCGGAGCTTCCGCCGACTCGTAGCCGATCCGGGCGGCCCCGCTCCCGCAGCCACCGACTGTCGCGCCCAGTTTGAGGTACCTTTTGGCGATTTTCTCCGAAACGCACTGCGTCACACCGTAGTAGCAAATCTCCACCTTGTTGTCCCTATTGCCGCAGCGCACGTTTTGCACGTTGACGGTCACCTGCGTGCTGTTCGTGCAGTTGTTGCCGTCGGTGGCTGTCACGGTGTAGGTGGTCGTTTCGGTGGGGCAAAGCTCTTGCGTCGGGCCAGTCAGGTTTCCGGGCGGCGTTCCGTCCGGCATCCAGGTATAGGTGAGCGTCCCCGTGCCGCCGCTGGCGCTGGCCGTCAGCGTGGTGCAGCTGCTGCCGAAGCCGAAGATGACCGAAGTATTGCCCGTAACGGTGACGGCACTTATGGCCTCGGCGGGTTCAGGGACGAAGCTGGGTCGGGTCGATGTTTCGCAGCCCTCGGCGTCCTTGACCTTGATCTGATAAGTACCCGACGTCAGGCCCGTGAAAGCGTTTGCAGTTTGGAAAGTAGCACCGTTGTCCTTCGAGTAGGTGTATCCCGGTGTGCCGCCGCTGGCGTCCACGGTAATGCTGCCGTCGCTGCCGCCCTTGCACTTCACGGCGGTGGTCGCGGTCGAGAAGGTGATCGCGGCGGGCTCGCCGACGGCGATGCTCTGGGCCGCTGTCTCGCAGCTGCTGCTGTTGGCGTTCCTAACCCTGATCTGGTAGCTGCCCACCGCCAGGCCCGTGAAAGTGGACGAACTGCCGTAGGTGACTCCGTTGTCGTTTGAGTACAGATAGTCCGGTGTGCCGCCGCTGGCGTCCACGCTGATGCTGCCGTCGCTGCCGCCGTTACACAGCACATCCGTAGGCGTGGCCGCGAAGCTGAGGGCCTCGGCGGGTTCAGGGACGAAGCTGGGTCGGGTCGATGTTTCGCAGCCCTCGGCGTCCTTGACCTTGATCTGATAAGTACCCGACGACAGGCCCGCGAAGGCGTTTGAAGCCTGGTAAGTGACGCCGTTGTCCTTCGAGTACATCAAAGTACCCGTGCCGCCGCTGGCGTTCACGGTGATGCTGCCGTCGCTGCCGCCCATGCACTTCACGGCGACGGTGGCGGTCGAGAAGGTGATCGCGGCGGGTTCGGTAACGGAGATTACGCCTGAGTTGACTGAGCAATTATTGGCATCGGTCGCTGAAATCGTGTAATCGCCCGCTGCCAGACCTGTGAAGTCACCCGGACTATCCTGACTTCCACCCGCTGGGCTGATCGTGTAAGTTTTGCCTCCCGTGCCGCCGCTGGCTGAGATCGAAATGGCTCCCGAATTATCGCCATTACAGGTTAGGTTGGTGACCGTGGGTCCGGTGAATGTCACAGCAAAGGGCTGATTTATGAATTTGACAATACCGCCAGGAGATAAACAGTTGTTTTCATCTCTGAGTCTAACACTGTACTGGCCCGCTGGCAAGCCCGTAAATTCGCCGGAGGTGTTCGTTGCGCCAGTGTTAAGTACATAGGTAATGGTGCCCGTGCCGCCCGTTCCCCCGATAGAAATACTTCCTGAATTGTCGCCGTTGCATTTCAGGTCAGTATCTGAACTCGAGGTGATTAGTAAAACAGCAGGCTCAGTAACGATGATAGACCCTGTGCTAGCCGAACCACTAGCCGCGTCTGTAACCGAAACGATATAATTAGTACCCGCCGCCAGGCCCGTGAAAGTACCTGTGGTGTTGCTCGTACCGCCGGGATTGAGCGTATATGTGTAGGATCCCGTGCCGCCGCTGGCCGTCACCGAGATGGAACCCGAATTATTGCGAAAACAGGTCAGGTTGGTGACTGTGGGCGTGCCGAGCGAGAGCGGCGGGCCGCTGCTCACCGGATCCGATATGGCCAGGTTTCCGTCGTTGCCCGTTGGACAAAAAGAGGCCTGGGCCGGTGAGGGGGGGATTCTCGCCCAAGCGCCCGTCGTGTTGTTAACAGGTAGCGGCGTATCGGTGGCGTACTCATAATAGGGACCGCCATTGAAGCGCAGAAACCAGGCACTGTTTACTGAAATCCAGGTAATGGTGATCGTGATTCCAGTAGCACCGTTTACGCTACCCGTACCTTCAAAATAGGGTTTGCCAAAATTTACCCCGTCCTCGGTCAGCACGACCGAACCGTCGATGCAGCCGCCGGACACCGTGATGGTTCTTTGGGCGTGGCTTGTTAGGGCGGCGGTCAGTAGAAAAAGCAGGCCAAGTAGTAGACTTTGTATTGATTTTTTCATGATACTGTTACTGTTTAAGTATTGGAAGAAGAATGGATTGAATGGATACCGGAAATTATGAGCTGACTTCCAGTCGTTTTCGTATCCTTTTCAAAGTAGCTATTTCTCTGCTTTCCGCCCGGACATTACCGGGTGAAGCTGACCAATCGGCGGGTGAAGCCTCCGAAAGTGCAGCTGAACTTTTAAGAACAACCCAATTCCGGCGCGCACAGAAGTCAACCTGGCGCAGTCGAGAATATTCGCATTCAAGAACAATATAGCGCAAATATCCCGACTCCAGTGAGCCGGGACACGAAACACCTGAGGGTGAGCCTAAGCTACCTGGCTGGCAAACTGCCTCGCCACCCTCGCTTAATTCCGGGAAGGGTAAAGGCCATCGAGCGCGATGCAGTACCCCAGGGCAATGTAAGGGGGCGCAATGGAAATAGGCTGTCCCGCTCCGGCGCTCTCCACGGCGTTGGGACTCATGGCCGCATTGGCGGGGGCGTCCGTGTAGCCGTTGATGCCGCGTCCAGAATCAGCCAGCAGGTTTCCTGCCGGCACGTTGCTGTTGCCGGGGGTATCGCTCACCCGTAGGCTGTGGGTATGAGCGGGCAGTTGCGTGTCGGTCAGGGACACGGATTCGCTCCCCCCTCTGGCCCCCTGTGCGTGATTTGTCAGGCCTGGCCCCGGGCCGTAGCCAATCGCGACGCGGCCCCGGAGGTCGGGCAGGGCGAAAGTGGTGCGGCCATCGCCGCCGTAGGTAGTCCCCAGTAAGGAAAATAGAGCGTCATGTTGAGAGATAGGTAGCAGTTGTCCTTCGCATTTGGCCCAGCCCCTGGGGGCAAAGTTGAAACCAAAGAGAGCGATCATTCCGATAAAAGGGCTGTCCATAATAGATAAAAATTTAAAGGTTAAAAATTGTATTTAAGCGATAAGCGATTGTCCAAATATAAGTTAAAGGAAATTCGCCAACAGATTTATCAGAGTCAAGCTGACAAACCGGGGGGTGAAGCGGCTGAATTGGGGGGTGAGCAATTAAATGGGCATGACAAGGCCGCTAGCTAAGTTGCCAACTGCTTCTTCAATTTGTTCAGGATGTCGACTCCCAGGCTAATGCTGCCGCGACCCAGTTGCTGTTCCAGCGCGTCGAAACCGTTGTCGGTACCGCTAAACTGGATCCCGGCCTGCAAGGACTCGTGAACCCGGATGTACCACTGGGTGGCTGCGTCGAAGGTGGTTCCCACACTCCGCACCCGGTAGCCGGCGTGGCCTCCGTGGCTATCGATGTGGGCGTCGAGCTGTAGGTAGTTACCGTTGAAGCCGTTGAACTGCCCGATGGCCAAATCATGCACTTCGAAAGCCAAGGTCTCGTCCCGCGCCACGGCCGTGATCCAGTCGGCCGAGAAGGGGGCCTGCACCTGCACGTAATCGTCCAGGTCATCGCGCACACTGGCGTAAATGGGTCGTTCGATGCAACTGTCGACCGGCGATAGTGAAATGTGTTCCCCGTCGATCTTGCTGAACTCCCATAGGAAAGTATGGTCATCGTTTGGATCGCAGTTGAGCGAAGAGTAGAGCCAATTGCAGGTGACTCTTAGCCTTCCGCTGCCCGTGAGCGATATGAGTTCGGCCCGCATGAACGGTCCGGGCGCAGAGGCAGCGAGTAAACTCCCCACGCTGCCGTTTTCAATTTTTTTCATAATTAAAAGGGTTGGGTCCAATATTTCTCTTGCCCCGCTACCAGGGCGGGAAAGGCGGCGGCTTCTTGCTGCACGTTTTGCCAGCACACCAGCGCGGCCTCGATATTCAGCGATTCCAAAAAAGGCACCGTGACATCGATGGGCGAGGCCAACGTATTCGTGAGGTCATGGGTAATGGCGCTCCACCCGCCCGTCACCAGGCCCGCTGCCCGTTCCAGGCTTTGAATATACTGCCCGATGGGCGTCCAGAATTTTCCGAATGAGTTCTTGCTGGCCGCCATTTGTGCGTCTACGACTCGGTTGGTTGCCAGGAAGACGACCACCCGTGCGGCGGTAGCGGCGCAGGCGGAGGCCAGCGGGGCCGTGTCGGCGGCGAGTTTTTTCAGGAGGGCATTCGTCTGTTGTTTAAGGGGCTCGGTCACCTCGCCATTTCCCGCCTCAATGGCCTTCACTGACTTATCTAAGCTGCCAAACCCAGCCTCGGCCGTCTGGGCATAGGTGGTGATCTGCTTCGAAAGTGCGATCAGATCTTGAAAAGTGTGCTGCTGCCAAAGCTGACAGCTGGCCAGCAGGGCGGTGTAACCCGGCAGCGTCTGGTCGATGGTCGACTCGATGGTTTTGGCGGCCAGGGCTGCCCCCACCCGCTGGTTGATGGCCGTCCAGTCCTGGGCAGAAATCGTGTAAATCTGGCTTACGGAACTACTCGCTAGTTTGATCATTGCGCTGCTTGGTTTTAAGAGCGGGTCGGAGCGATCTTGTGTCGCCCCAGCCCGTTCCTGGTTCACACTGCTGCCCGGGCCGCCCGGTCAGAGCCGATGGTCGTGCCCTCGAAGTACATCGTGATCCTGCTTACTTTTGAGTAGTCGAGATCAGCGTTGTCTTTTTTCAGAGAAATCGTCCACTCGCTGAACGGCGTGGGCTCGAAGTAGGCGTAGGCCACCTCCTTATCCACATCTCCGTCGATCTGCACGAAGCCCAGCGCCCCGTCGGCAAACTTCCAGTCGGGATTCTGCCCCTGGTTCGCCACGGCGTATTTGAACGAGCGCGTCAGCGGATTGCTGCTGAACTGGTAATCAGTGTTCCGGTAATGGTCCAGGTAGTTGCCCGCCGTGTTGATGACGAGGTATACCGAATGGTCTTGTCCGTTGAACCGGGTACCTTCCAGCCACACCCGGACCTTGCTCACCCGCACCCGCGACATACCCGCAAAATCAGGGTCGTCCAGCGGCAGCGTCCAGGTTGTTTCTCCGGTCGTTTGCAGTTTCTTTAAAGTCAGGGGATCATCGACCAAGAACTGCATGTTCTTCATCGTCTGCGGGGGAGGGCTGAAATGCTCCAGCGCATTGGCGTTGTCCATCGCCAACTTCGTGATGTTTTGGATACCCGCCTCCAGGTCGCTTACCGGATCGATGATCTTGGGTTGCACCTCCGACTGCCGCAGCGCCCAATAGAAGTACGACGCCTGGTAGTTTTTCAGGGCGGCGAAGAGGGAGCTCTTGGCATCGAGGTACTTGTGGTAAAACTGCTGCATCATTGCCAGGATGGGGGCTTCACCCGCTTTCAGGCTATCGACCATCTTTTGCAGATTGGCTTCCCTTTGCCGGGTGAAATACTGCCGGAAAGCCAGGGCTGCCGATTCCTGGCTGGCCTTGATCACCGCTAATTGGGCGGCGGCCAGCGATTGGCCGTAGATCACCAGGATGTCCAGACTCTGCTTGTATTCTTTGGCGTAGCCGATGTGCTTTTCGACGGGCTGCTTCAGCACGTCGTCCGTCTGCAACTTGTAGATCGCCCAGCCGTCGGCCGCGCTCAGGTCGGTGCCGTCGGCGTTGTCTTGCATCTTCTGGATTACACCGATTTGATGCTTGGCAGCGCTAATGTTGGCGGCAGCGCCCTTGATGGCCTGGGCCAGGACATAGATTTTCTGCAAACCCTCGATCAGCTTTTTCAGCTTTTTCATCGTTTCAGCCAACTCGGACGCCATCTTGGCAATCTCACTGCCCTCTTCGGCCTCCTCCACTACGGCTTCCACTTCCCCCACGGCTTCGGCGGCGGCGGGTGCAGTGGCTTCGCCGCCCACGGCCATGGACGCAATGGCCACACCAAACGTAGCCAGGGCTTTCACCATGCTGAAAATCGCCTTGACGATCTCCGCCCGTTCGTAGTCTGGGATACCGATCTGCTGGAACTTGGCCTGCACGGCATCGGCCACATGCCTCTGCGCGTTGAAGTTTTCCTGCGCTTTGGTCACGGCCGCCACCGCCTGGTCGTAGTTGGCTTCGGCCTGCTCGATAAGCGCATTCACATAGGCGCTCTCGCCCTGGGCGTCCGCCGCCAGCGTTTTTGCCAAAGCGATGTTTTCGGCCGTGAGAACTTTTTGGGTGTTCAGCTGGATGTAGTCCCTTTCGTACTTGCCGGCCTCACCGGCGAAGGCACTGGCCAGCTCGGTGTACACACTATCCGTTAGGTAGGGCACAAAAACGGCTCCGTTAGCCTTGGCGTTGATCTGCGCGTTGAGCAGGGCGGCCAAGCTGGCGCTCCGGAAGAAAAGTTCTTCAAATTCGTCGCTCTGTCCGGTCCAGTCTTTCACCCATAGCAATAGGGAAAGGGCCAGGGCGGGGTTCTGGTCGCAGAGCAGTGCGCCGAAGATGAAGGTATTGTTCAGGTAGGGGGGCATGTCGTCGGCCAGCTGAAAACCAATGCCCTGCCTCAAAGCCAGCGTCTGACTCGCCACGGCCCCATTGGTCTGGGCGATTGAAATCCCCGGTGCGACGTTGCTCCGGTCAATCTCAATGACCGTCGGTTGCTTGTCAGAGGACTCCACACCCGAGACAGTGAGCTTTCCCGTCATTTCGCGGGCAAACACCACCAGCTGCGCCGAGGTACTTTGCCTGTAATCGAGAATCACCGTACCGCTGCCCGCCACCTCGATGCGGCGGGCGAAGATGACCAGGCCGGCCGATTGCAGCAACCAATCAGTCTGGTCGGGCACCAGCAGCACGTCGGTATAAAGGGTCGTGATCTTGGGCTGGTGCGCCGACTGGCGGATGCGTTCTTTGACTGTCGTCAGGTCGAGGCACATGCCCCGGAAAACGGCGTTGTTGGGGCCGATATCGGCAACTGTCGCGTCGGGCACGTGGCCCTTGGTCTGCAGTGCAGCGTAGAAGGTCGCCCAGTCGGCAGGAAGTGCGGACGGGGTACTGGCGGAAGTGAGCGCGGCGGTCCTCACGACTTTTCTTCGGTCACGTAGGCATTGACCCGAAAAGCATCTGCTTCCTGCCCTACCGAAGTCCAGGCAGCGATGGCCTCCTCTACGCCCAGGTTCATGATATCGGGTAAGGCTTTGGCAATATCACAGTCGATCGAGGAAACCAGATTTTTGAGATCACCAGAGATCGCTCCCCACACCCCTTGCACTTTTTGGATGATGGGCAGCGCGGCATTTAGCGGATCCAGGATGTCGCCAATACTCATGTCGACCGAATTGAGTCCAATCAACAGGTTGGCATCGGCGGCCAGCTTTTCACTCAGCGCAGAAATCTGCTGCTGGGCGGCCCGCGCTCTTTCCAGGGCTTTTGTGGCCCGATGGCCGTAGATTCCCGCCACGATAGCGGCCGCAGTGCTTCCGATGCCAATAACCCAAGCGTAGGTCGGCGTGGTAGCAGCCACTACGACATCGTGGTTGTACTCCTTATTGGCTGCGGCCAAAATGGTCTTTTGTTCGGCTAGCTCTTTCGTGATATTAGTCACATCTTTACTGGTCGCCCCGTATTTTTCGTTGTACTGCGCGCGCAGTCCCTTTTTTCCATCGGGGCCCGACAAGGTGGTTTTGTCCGCTTGGGTTTGTTCGGCGAATGTTTTGATCTCCCCCGCGACGGCGGCGGCGCTGTCGTGGTTTTTGGTGGCGCTCGCTGTCAATGAAGCCAGGATGGCTTTTAGTTCGTCCTTGGCCTGCTGGTCGTCAGGATTAGCTGTAAGTTTTTCGGCCAGCGGTAGAATCGGTTTGTAATAAATCGGCGCTTTCAGGGAATAATCGTAAATATCGCCCGCCAAAGACACACTTTTTGGATAGGTGGCGGTCTGCCAGGTGCTCACATGATCGTGAATGCCCTGATAAGCAGCGATTAGTGGCGCGAAATCACTCATATCGGTGGGCGCGCCGGTGCCGATCGAGGTTTTGAGTTCGGCCAGAGTGGTGGGCAAGGCCAATCCATCTATCGCGTAGGTTTGGATGGCAATCCATTCCGTGGCCGACAGCGCAAAAGCAGGCCCCCCCGCCACAGCCGGCTCTGCGATGGCACCAGGGCTGATGCTGGGTGTTTGATTCTGATCCTTTTTCATAACGTTTCTTGAAATGGTTTATAGAGATTAAGTTGACGCTTTCAAATAACGGAATGTATTATTAAGGTTACCTGATTTAAGTGGTGAAGCCGACAAATCGGGGGCTGAAACTGACAAAACCCAACTTGAACTTCCGACCAGCACCTGGCGAGTCTTACTTTTGCTCGCTCCAAAAGAGTTCGATGGTTACCAACGCCCCGGCCCCACCGGCAAAGGCCACTCCGGCAGTACGGCTATTGATTCCCCCAAGCCGCCGAAAGGCTGAATCGATCCGGGTTCACTCCTCGATCTGTCACAAAAAAAGCAGCCGACTGATCATCAGTCGGCTGCTAAAACTTCTCTTTCCGCTGGGTTGAGCGGTGGCGGAATCCCTACTCCTTGCTGACCTTCACCACACCCTGGCGATTCAGCGCGTCCACAGCCCGGATCAGGTACATTCCCGACGGCAAGCCGCCCAGCCGGAACTCGACCTGGTTCAGTCCTTCCAGCAGATTCTCACGGCGCGACTGCTTCGTCCGGCCCTGTAAGTCGAAGACCTCGAAAGTGGCCGCGCCCGCCCTGGGGGCCGTCACTTCCACCGTCACCGCGTCCTGCACGGGGTTGGGGTAGGCTTTCAAGGAAAGTTTCAGGGGAGCGGTGACTTCTTCCACGCCGACCCTGGCCGCCCCGCTACCGCAGCCGCCGATCGTCGCGCCCAGACTCAGGTAGCGCCTGGCGATCTTCTCGCTCACGCACTGCGTCACGCCGTAGTAGCAGATCGTCACGTTCTGGTCCTTGTTGCCGCAGCGCACGTCCTGCACGTTGACGGTGACCTGCACGGGCTCAGAGACGCAGCCGTTGGCGTCGGTGGCCGTGACGGTGTAGGTCGTGGTGGCCTCGGGGCAGAGCTGGGCCGCGGCCGTCGTCGCCCCGCTGCTCCACGCGAAACTGTACGGCCCCGCGCCGCCGCTGCCGCTGGCCGTCAGGGTGGTGCAGTTGCTGCCGTAGCCGAAGACGACCGAGGTGTTGCCGCTGACGCTGGCACCAATAATCGGGCAGGGTTCGATCGCCAGGCTGAGCGGAGTCGAAGCCGGACCGGTGCATTCTCCAACCGTGCAGGTGGCCGAGATGGTGTAGCTGTCCGGCGCGGTGAAGGTGTACTGGTTGCCGTTGGCCGTGCCGCCCGTAGCGTTCCAGTTGACCGTGCCGCCATCGCAGCCGCTGGCCGTGACGGTGATGGGCTGGTTGGCCGTCGTGGTGCCGGGGTCGGCCGAGAGTGTCGGCGCGGGCACGGCGTCGGGCTGGGTGAGGTTAATCGTGCCGGTTGTAGCTAAGCTGCTGGCCTGGTCGGTGACCGTCACCGTGTAGTTGCCCGCCGCTAAGCCAGGGAAGGTGCCTGTCCCGTTCGAGGTACTGCTCGGATTGAGCGTGTAGCTGTAACTACCCACTCCGCCGCTGGCCGCCACGGTGATGCTGCCCGAGTTGTCGCCGTTGCAAGTCAGATTGGTTTGGGAGGTGACGGCGATGTTTAGGGTTGCCGCCGTCGTAAAGGTCAGCGTCGGGCCGTAGCTAGTGCCCTCGATGTTGATGGCGTAGGCGCGCACGGAATAAAGCGTATTAGGCGAGAGCCCCGTCACGTTCCGCGAGAAAATACCCGTACCGAAGCCAATGACTACTTTGGTGTCGGCCGTGGTGGGGTCGCCGTCGTCAGCGACGTAGACTACCCCGCGCTCCGTCACCGTGCCGTTGCCATCGCTGGTCACCTCGCCGCCCAGCGTGGCGGAAGTGGGCGTGATGCTGCTGATGGTAGCCGTGGTCACGGTCGGTGCCGCCACGGGCAGCGCATAGTTGATGCTGAACTCCGTAGCGGCTTGGTTGCCGTTGCCAGCCGCGTCCTGGGCCGAGCCCGCCGCCACATTCACCGTGACGGGGCCCGCGCCGGTGGGCGTCACGCTGAAGGTGTAGGTGGTGGGGCTGCTGCTGCTCAGAGCCCCCCCCGTGCCGCCGCTCACCGTGATGCCCGTGGCGAAGCCCGTGACTTCCTCCGAGAAGACGACCTCGAAGGGGATGGGCGTGGTGCTGGTGCTGCCGCCGTTGGCCCCGGCCGTGCTGCTGATAACCACCGTGGGCGGCGTCTTGTCGATCCAGTAGGTCTCGCTTCCAAAGGGTAGGTTGCTCACGCCCGGCGTCAAGCCGTCGGCGTTTTCCAACCGGATATACAGGGAGCCGTCGCCGGTGCCAGTGTTGACGCTCACGGTGTAGCTGCTGCCCGAGCCGTTCACGCTGCTCACGCTGGCCCCGCTCACCGTGGACGAGGCCAGCACGATGAAGTTGTTGGCCGACAGCCCGTTGACATCGCCCGAGAAGGTGACGGTGTAGTCCACGCTGGCGGCGTTGGTCAGCCCGGCGGCCCCATTGGCGCGGACAATGCCGGTGACGGTGACGGTCGGGGCGGTGACGGTTACGGTAGCCGAGCCTTGCAGCTCCGCCGCGCAGCCGACATTGTCGGTGACCGAGACGAGCGCGTAGGTCGTGGTGGCCGTGGGGCTGACGGCGATGTTGGCCCCGCTGGCGTAGCTAGTCACGGTGGCGCTGGTGCTGCCGTCGGAATAGACGACCGTGTAGGGGCCCGCGCCGCCGTCGAGCGTGACGGTCAAGTTGGAGTTGCCCCCGGTGAGCGTGGCGGTGATGGGGAGTGCCTCCTGGTACTCGTAGGCCCCCATGTCGATGGTTCTTTTCTTGCGCAATTTGCCCGCCAGGTCGCTGGCGGTGCTGTTGGCGGCGTTGTTGCCCGCGTCGATGGCGGGCGAGCAGGCACGCAGCTCGGTGCTGGTGGCGGAAACGAAGGGGTTGACTGTCGTCGTCAGGTTGTTCGAGCCAGTCAAGGTAGTTTCCGAAGGCTCGGTCAGGTTATAATCGCCTGTAATGACGCCGCCGTTGTTGGGGACCAGCGAGGTCTGGCCGCCGTTGCCAAACACCACGCAGTTGGTCAGGGTGCTACTGCCCGAAAGCGTATGGTACACCGCTCCCCCCCCAAGCGCAGCCGAATTGCCCTGGAAGGAGCAGTTAGTCAGCTTCGGGCTGCTCTGACTACTGTACATGCCCCCACCAGAAGAAGCGGTGGCTGAATTGCCCTGGAAGGAGCAGTTGGTCAGCGTGGGGCTGCTGCTGCGACCATTGTACACGCCCCCTCCACGAACATCAGCAGCATTATCCTGAAAGGAGCAGTTGGTCAGCGTCGGGCTGCTGTTGTTGTTGTGCACGCCCCCACCAAAAGAAGTGGCAGAATTGCTCAGAAATGAGCAGTTGGTCAGCGTCGGGCTGCTGTTCTCAATGATTACGCCCCCGCCTAACCTGGCTGAATTATCCTGAAACGAGCAGTTGGTCAGCGTCGAGCTGCTGCTGTTATTGGACAGGCCCCCGCCTATACCAGTGGCTGAATTACCCTGAAAGGAGCAGTTGGTCAGCGTCGAGCTGCTGAAAGTATTGGACAGGCCCCCTCCATCACTGGCAGAATTACCCTGAAATGAGCAGTTGGTCAGCGTCGGGCTGCTGTTCTCATTGAATACGCCCCCACCATTACTGTTCCGAGAATCCCCATTGGCATTGCCGCCCGTGATCGTGAAGCCGTCCAGCACCGCCGCCGCCGTCAACCCATTATTGTTGTTGAAAATAACGTGGTAGCTGTTATCCGCCTTGTCGTTCTCGGCACCGATGTCGCCGCTGAGTACCGTACCGTTGGTAGCCGGGTTGGGGTCGCGGTCGGTCAGGCTGGTCTGCTCGCTGGTGAAGCCGCCGTAGATCTTCACGTTCTCCTTCATGATGAATGTGGCCGAGCGCGGATCGTTGGGATCGATACGTTCGCTGGGCTTGTAGGTTCCCTGGGCCACCCAGATCTGGTCGCCGGACTGGGCGGCGGCCAGGGCGGGCTGCAAAGTGGCGAAGGCATTGGTCCACGACGAGCCGTTGCCCGTGCCGCCCGACACGCTGGCGTTCACGTAGCGGATAGCGGGGCCGGGCGGCGGGGACTGGATGCTGAACCGTGGCGCGGCTTCGTTGCCATTGGTGGCCGCGTCCTGCGCCACGTTAGCGGCCACATCCACCGTCATGGTGCCGGAGCCCGAGGGCGTGACGTCGGCCGTGTAATTCGCGTCGCTGCCGTTGAAATTGCTCAGCGTGCCGTTGGCGACCGTCACGTCGCTGGCCGTGAAGTCCGTCACGTTTTCTGAGAAAGTGAAGGTCAGCGGGATAGGCGAGGTGGTGGTAGAGCCACCAGCGGTGACGCTGATGGAGAGCGTGGGCCGCTTCGTGTCTACGGTGAAGTCGTAGGTGGCCGGGGTGGGGTCGGTCAGGCCGGTGTCGGTGTTGCGGGCGGCCACGCTGAGCGTGTAGCTGCCGTCGGGCACGGGGCCGAAGTTCGAGTAGGCCCCGTTGTTGGAGTAGGTGAAGCTGGCCCCCCCGCTGGTGGCGTACTCCACCGGGCTCTGGTCGGAGCTGAAATCGAAGGGCACCGTGCTGTTGTTGGTGATGGCGCCCGGTCCGCGCACGATGGTCGTGTTGGGGGCCGCCGGGCCCTGGAACTCGTGGGCCCCCAGGTCGATCGTGCCCCCGGTAGGAAACACCCGTGGTTGTCCCGACAAATCCGTAGTGGAGCCACTGGCCGAGGTGTATGCCGCGTTGTCGCCCGCGTCGATGGCGGGCGAGCCGGAGCGCAGCTCGGTGCTGGTGGTGGAAACGAAAGGGTTGACCGTGGTGGTGAGGTTGTTGCCACCGTCGGTGTAGCCCGTCACTGAGGCCTCGAAGAGCGTGTAGGTGGCGGTTGTGGTGCTAGCAGGGCTGTTGAAAATGGTGTTTTGTCCGCCGTTGCCGAACAGGACGCAGTTGGTCAGCGTGGTAGTGCTGCTGCTGATACTGTACACGCCCCCGCCACTGCTACCGGCTGAATTGCTCTGGAAGGAGCAGTTGGTCAGCGTGGGGCTGCTGTTAATATTGTGCAAACCCCCACCAAAAAAATTGGCTGAGTTACCCTGAAAGGAGCAGTTGGTCAGCGTCGGTTTGCTGTTGTTATTGTGCACGCCCCCGCCAAGGTCAGCTGAATTGCCCTGAAAGGAGCAGTTGGTCAGCGTCGGGTTGCTGGTGATATAATTGTACACGCCCCCTCCCTGATCGGCTGAATTACCCTGAAAGGAGCAGTTGGTCAGCGTCGGGCTGCTAAGTCTATTGTACACGCCCCCGCCACTGCTACCGGCTGAATTGTCCTGAAAGGAGCAGTTGGTCAGCGTCGGGCTGCTACTACTGTTGTACAGACCTGCCCCACCCTTGTCAACAGTAGCAAACCCATCGGCATTCCCGCCCGTGATCGTGAAGCCGTCCAGTACCGCTGCCGCCGTCAGTCCGTTTTGATCATTATCAATAATGCGGTAGCTGTTGCCCGCCAAAGCATTATCGTTATTGATGTCGCCGCTCAGAATCGTCAAGGCCGCGTTGGTGCTGCGGGCCCCCAGGCTGGTCTGCCCGCTGGTGAAGCCGCCGTAGATTTTCACGTTTTCCTTCATGACAAAGGAAACCGCGCGGCCAGTGGGGTCGGTCGTGGGCTTGTAGGTGCCCTGCGCCACCCAGACCTGGTCGCCGGACTGAGCGGCGTCGATGGCGGGCTGCAGCGTGGCGTAAGCGTCGGTCCACGACGAGCCGTTGCCCGTGCCGCCCGACACGCCGGCGTTCACGTAGATAGTGTCCGCGAAGCCGGGCGCGGCCAGCAGCAGCATTGTCAGGATCAGCAGCCAGCTTTTAACCGGGGCCGGGGGGCGGAGGTTGCCGCGAGAGAAAACGGGTAAAGCACTCATCATGGTCTTAGGGGTTTCAGGTTGAAATTGATTGTCCCAAAACTACCGCCCGTCTTGCTTTTCGACTATCACCATTGTGTCAATCACTATCACTATTGTTGCAAAATCAAAAAAAGTCACTTGCACTATTGTGTCAAACTTGCACTATTGTGTCAGGAAAGCGGCCTGAGTGGCCCCAAACGCAGCCAGCCGCCCGGTGGCTACCGGGCGGCTGGCTGCCGTCTGAGTTTGAACATTCGGAGCGCGCCCTACTGCTTGCTGACCCGCACGGCCGCCGACTGGTCGGCGGCATCGACCACGCGCAGCAGGTAGATGCCCGCTGGCAAGGCCCCCAGCCGGAACTCGACCTCGTTGCGTCCTTCCAGCAGATTCTCCCGGCGCGACTGCTTCGTCCGGCCCTGCAAGTCGAAGACCTCGAAAGTGGCCATCCCAGACTTTGGGGCCTGCACCTCCACCGTGACCGCATCCTGTACGGGGTTGGGGAAGGCTTTCAGGCTGAGCTGCAAGGGCGCAGCGGCTTCTTCCACGCCGATGCGCGCCCCGCTGCCGCAGCCGCCGATCGTCGCGCCCAGACTCAGGTAGCGCCTGGCGATCTTCTCGCTCACGCACTGCGTCACGCCGTAGTAGCAGATCGTCACGTTCTGGTCCTTGTTGCCGCAGCGCACGTCCTGCACGTTGACGGTGACCTGCACGGGCTCAGAGACGCAGCCGTTGGCGTCGGTGGCCGTGACGGTGTAGGTCGTGGCGGCCTCGGGGCAGAGCTGGGCCGCGGCCGTCGTCGCCCCGCTGCTCCACGCGAAGCTGTACGGCCCCGCGCCGCCGCTGCCGCTGGCCGTCAGGGTGGTGCAGTTGCTGCCGTAGCCGAAGACGACCGAGGTGTTGCCGCTGACGCTGGCGGTGATGACCGGGCAGGGTTCGATCGTCAGGCTGAGCGGAGCCGAAGCCGGACCGGTGCAGCCGCCCACCGTGCAGGTGGCCGAGATGGTGTAGCTGTCCGGCGCGGTAAAGGTGTACTGGTTGCCGCTGGCCGTGCCGCCGCTGGCGTTCCAGTTGACCGTGCCGCCATCGCAGCCATTGGCCGTGACGGTGATGGGCTGGTTGGCCGTCGTGGTGCCGGGGCTGGCCGAGAGTGTCGGGGCGGGAACTGCGTCGGGCTGGCTCAGCGTGATCTGGCTGGAACTGGCGGTGCAGCCGTTGGCGTCGGTGACCGTCACGGTGTAGGTGCCCGCCGCCAGGCCGGTGAAGCTGCCGCCGCCCTGGCTGTCGCCTCCATTGAGCGAGTAGGTGTAGCCGCTCGTGCCGCCGCTGGCCGACACGCTCAGGCTGCCGTCGCTGCTGCCGAAGCAGCTGACGTTGGTCTGGCCGCCCGTCTGCACGGCCAGGGCCGAGGCGGGCTGGGTGATGGTGAAGTCCTGCGTGGCCTGGCAGCCGTTGCCGTCGGTCACGGTCACCTGGTAGCTACCCGCGCCCAGGCCGCTGACCGACGGCGTGCCGTCGCCGGTCGGATCGCCCGGCGTCCAGTCGTAGGCGTAGGGGGCCGTGCCGCCTGTGGGCGTATTGATCGCCGCCGCTCCCGTGGCTGCGCCGAAGCAGGCGACGTTGGTTTGCGCGGCAGGCATGACGGCCAGGACCGTGGGCTGGGTGATGGTGACGGTGGTGTTGGCGGTGCAGTTGTTGTTATCGGTCACCGTCACGGTGTAGGTGCCCGCCGCCCGGTTCGCGAAGCTGCCGCCGCCCTGGCTGTCGCCGCCATTGACCGAGTAGGCGTAGGGTGCCGCGCCGCCGCTGGCCGAAACGGTGAAGCCGCCGTCGCTACGACCGAAGCAGCTGACGTTGCTCTGGCTGGTGGTGTTCAAGGTGATGGTCGGGCAGGGGCTGATCGTCACGTTGAGCGAAGCCGAAGCCGGGCTGGTGCAGCCGCCCACCGTGCAGGTGGCCGAGATCGTGTAGCTGCCGGGCGCGGTGAAGGTGTACTGGTTGCCGTCGGCCGTGCCGCCTGCGGCGATCCACTCGTCTGAGCTGCGCGCGGCGTTCCAGTTGACCGTGCCATTGTCGCAGCCATTGGCCGTGACGGTGATGGGCTGGTTGTTGGTCGAGGTGCCGGGATTGGCCGACAGCGTCAGCGTGGGCACCGCTGCGGGCTGGGTGATGGTGACCGTGGCGTTGACAGCCGAACAGCCGTTGGCGTCGGTGGCCGTGACGTTGTAGGTGCCCGCTGCAAGGTTCGAGAAAGTACCGCTATTCTGGCTGTCGCCGCCGTTGACCGAGTAGGAGTAGCCGCTCGTGCCGCCCGAGGCCGAGACGCTCAGGCTGCCGTCGCTCAATCCGAAGCAGCTGACGTTGCTCTGGCCGCTGGTCTGCACGGCCAGGGCCGAGGTGGGCTGGGTGATGGTGAAGCCCTGCGTGGTCTGGCAGCCGTTGGCGTCGGTGACGGTCACCTGGTAACTACCCGCGCTCAGGCTACTAACTGACCGCGAGCCGTCGCCCGCCGGATCGCCCGGCGTCCAGTTGTAGGCGTAAGGGGCCGTGCCGCCTGTGGGTGCGTTGATCGCCGCCGCTCCCGTTGTTCCGCCGAAGCAGGCCACGTTGGTCTGCGAGGCCGATGTGACCGCCAGGGATGCGGGCTGGGAGATGGTGACCGCGGTGGTGCCCGTGCAGCCGTTGACGTCGGTGGCCGTCACATTGTAGGTGCCCGCCGCCAGGCCGGTGAAGCTGCCGCTGCTCTGGCTATTGCCACCGTTGACCGAGTAGCTGTAAGCCCCCGTGCCGCCGCTGGCTGCCACGGTGAAGCTACCATCGTTCAGTCCAAAGCAGCTGACGTTGCTCTGGCTGGTGGTGGCGAGGGTGATGGTCGGGCAGGGGCTGATGGTCACGTTGAGCGCAGTCGAAGCCGGGCTGGTGCAGCCGTCGACGGTGCAGGTGGCCGAGACCGGGTAGCTGCCCGCTGCGGTGAAGGTGTACTGGCTGCCGTTGGCCGTGCCGCCGCTGGCGTTCCAGTTGACTGTTCCAGAGCAGCCGCTGGCCGTGACGGTGATGGGCTGGTTGGCCGTCGTGGTGCCGGGGCTGGCCGCCAGGCTCGGCGCGGCGGGGATGGGCTTGACGGTCACCGTGGCGGATCCGCCTGATACTGCGGCCGTGCAGCCGATGTTGTCGGTGACCGTGACGAGCGTGTAGGTGGTGCTGGCCATGGGGCTGACCGAAATGGCGGCACCGCTCTGGTAGTTGGCTACCGTGGTGTTGGCGCCGCCGTCGGAGTAAACGACGGAGTAGGGGGCGCTGCCGCCGCCCGTTACGTTGACCGAGAGGTTGGTGCTGGTGTTCTCGCAAATGGCCGCGCTACCGCTGAGGCTGGCGTTGTAGGGATCGGGGATGGCACCCTGGAACTCGTAGGCCCCCATGTCGATGGTTCTGACCTGGCGCGGGTTGCCTGCCAAGTCGGTGGCGGTGGGGTTTGCTGAGTTCGAGCCTGCGTCGATGGCGGGCGAGCATTGGCGCAGCTCGGTGCTGGTGGTGGAAACGAAGGGGTTGACCGTAGTAGTAAGGTTATTTCCCCCGTCGGTGTAGCCACCTACTGAGACTTCAAAAAGAGTGTAGGTGGCGGTAAGCGGGGGACTATTTTGGCTAAAAAAAGTATCCCCTCCGCCATTGCCAAAAAAAACGCAGTTAATCACTGTAGTGTTGCCACCAACGACATTTGTTATCGCTTTCCCAAGGGTTGCTGTATTATTCTGGAAAGAGCAGTTGATCAGCGTTGGGCTAGCGCCTTGGTTGAATATCCCTCCCCCGCTCACACTGGCGGAGTTATTCACAAATGAGCAATTTATTAGCGTAGTACTGCTGCCATCTGTAATAGATATCCCCCCTCCCGAAGAAGTAGCGCGATTATTTTTGAACACGCAATTAATCACCGTTGGGCTGGCAACTCGGTTGACCATTCCCCCTCCGATGCCAAGTGATCCAAAGCCATCTGCATTTCCGCCCGTAATAGTGAAGCCGTCCAACACTGCCGCTGACGTTAGATTATTATTGTCATTCCTTACCACGTTGAAGCTATTGCCCGTCGGCGCATTATCGTTATTGATGTCGCCGCTCAGAATCGTCAAGGCCGCGTTGGTGCTGCGGGCTCCCAGGCTGGTCTGCCCGCTGGTGAAGCCGCCGTAGATCTTCACGCCCTCCTTCATCACAAAGGAAATCGTGCGATCGGTGGTGCTGGTCGTGGGCTTGTAGGTTCCCTGCGCCACCCAGATCTGGTCGCCGGACTGGGCGGCGGCCAGGGCGGTTTGCAGGTACTTGTGGGCCGTGTTCCAGCTCAGCCCGTCGCCACTGTCGTTGGGGCGGTTGATGTTGACGTAGCGCACGGCAGGGCCGAGACTCTGCGTCCCAGTTCCCGATATGTTTAAGGTCGGGCTATTCTGTGGGCAAATCGCGTTTTCGGCTGGTGTTCCCGATAACCTAGACCAAACCCCGGTAGAATTATTGGGGGGCAGGGGCGTATTGCCATTGTATTCGTAGTAGGGCTGACCGTCGAACTGCAAAAACCATTTGTTGAAATTGACATTTTCGTAAACAATGGAAATTTGAACATTTGCAAACGTACCCACGGTACCGGTTCCTAGCCAGTACGGCTTTCCTCCGGCAGTTTGGTTGAGCACTTCGGTTAGGTTGACCGTCCCCACGACGCAACCGCCCGACACGCTGATGGTGCGTTGGGCGTGACCCGGTGCGGCTCCCGCCAGCAGGAGTACGAGGCCTAGCAATGAATAGAGTAGTGACTTTTTCATGATAGTAGTTATTTTTAGATGATGGGCTGGTAAACAGATTGGGCATTTGAAAATTTCACGGCGGAGAGCACCCTTGTGTTCTCCGCCGTGAATACTTTTTTTAATTGCGCGAAGGGAAAATTCCGTACAGCGCGATGCAGTAATTCATTGCTATATGGGGCTGCATATTATTGATAGGCTGGTTGCCCCCGCTCGCGCTGATTGCACTATCGCTCATCGTGACACTTGGCCCCGCATCGCTGTATTCGAGGTCGGTGGCACCCGTGTTGGCGAGGAGATTACCCGCTGGATTGCCGCTGTTGCCTGGTTGACCGCTCGCCCTGAGCATGTGCGTGTGCGAAGGCATATTTGCTTGCATCAAGGTCATGGATTCGACACCGCCTCTGCTTCCGATAGCATGCATACTCAACCCCGCCCCGTGGCCAGCGCCCAGCGGTACGCGTCCCCGCAGGTCGGGCAGGGCAAAGGTCGTTCGTCCATCCCCACCGTAGGTGGTGCCCAGCAGGGAAAAGAGCGCACTGTTTTGAGAAACAGGCAGCAACTGCCCGTCGCATTTGGCCCAGCCCCGGGGGGCAAAATCGAAGCCGAAAAGCATGATTGTTCCAATGAAAACGTCCATAATTTATGTAAAGGTTTAAGGTTGAGGTTTATTGAAAAGGTAAATGAGTTTGATAGCCAGCGAACTGAAATAATTGACTTTAAAGTAGCTGTTATCCGCCGCATCCAGCGCAGCCAGCGGCTGGCCGTTGACGGGCACAACTTGACCGGCGTAATCGAACAGAAAGCCACGCGGCTGGCGGATCGAGAGCTTCTCGAACGTGAGCGAGAGCATCAAATCCCGGTTGAGCCGGTAGCCCAGGCCCAGGCCGCCGTCGATCCGTTGGTTGAAAACGCCGCCGCCCATCGCGTCGTGAAACGTAGCCAGGTTGACCGTCGCCACCAGGTACAGGCCGTAGGGCACGAAGTACACCGGCCCGTACGCCTGCCCGCGCTCGTCGTATCTGCGAAAATGACTTCCGCCAAGCTCGCCCTTCGAGAGTGGAATGGCGAGCGCCGTGCTCATCAGAAACGCCGTGCGTTTCGTGGGGTCGAGGTACAGCCGCTGGTCGATCGGCGAAATACTGGCCTCGTACAAGCGGCCGAACACGTAGCTGCCGCCCAGACTAACCCCCAGGTTGAAACCCTTGTTGATCTTGAACGATAGGCTGTCGGCCGCCGGAGCGGGCAGGGTTTTTACGCCGTAATTTTGGGCATTGATCGCTTGGTCATTAACAAGTAAGACGATTATGAGCAGGCAGAAGTGTTTCATACGGAACGTGGCTACAAGGGTGGAAGATGTTTGGAAAAATTGGCGGCAGCAGCCTGTCACCGCCGCCGCCAATGCTTTACCTGAATCCTACTACCTACAAGGAAGGATCTGCGCCCATGAGCTTGCCAATAATACTGTCCTTATTGATTGTCTGATGAGCCCGCACCACGATGACCCCAATGGTGTAGTAACCCTGGTTATCGGTGAAGCCGTTGCCCTTTCCGTCAAACGCCAGAATGTGGACATTGCCACTTTTCCCGGCCACTGCGCTCATCTGTCCCCCGCTGCCGTTGAAAGGAAAAAAGGCGTTGGAATTCTTGACGTTGTCGCTGAAATACTCGGGCTTGCGGCCGTTTTTCTTGGCACCGTCCTTCAGATGATTATCATCCGACGCATAAAGCACGCCGCTGGAATCGGGCATGCAGACGATGATGCCGCCCTCATTCTTGCCAAAGTCGCCGGAATTGGGGTCTTTTCCGTACGAATCACGGGCTTTGCTGCCCTTGCCTTCCGGAGCCTCGAAAGCACTGCCCAACGCAGAAAGGCTCTCATTCCATCCTTTCACGAAGGGAGCGGCCGCTCCTTCGGTGGCGAACATCAGCACGTCGCCCGCGACGGCGTTGGCAATGCCAATGACGCCCTTGATGAGATTCATTTTGGAACTGCTGAAATAGGCCGTTCCGGTGGCGTCGTAGATAATTACTTCGTCGCCCGCGAGCACGTTCTCGATCGTCAGCCCATCGGGGTCGTTGCTCGATATGCCCGCGAAGACTTTGTAGGCATCGGCCTTCAGCTCTTTATTACCACCTTCGTCGGTAGTAAAATTGACATCTAATTTGATTGAATTAGCCATTTTTTTTGGGTTAAAAGGTTAGAAATAAATTAAAGGGTAAAGTCTTAGTTGTTTTCAAAGGGAGAATACGGGGCGTGGCTAGATACCGCCGCCCACGCGTGGTTGGATACCTTGTCGGTTGCCAGGCTGTTGGCTCCCACGTCTCGCGCCCGCTGCCAGTCTTTGTCGCTGTTCACGTCATAGACTCGGATCAGAATCTTGTTTTGGCGCAACTTTTGGATGTCGTCGGGAGAGCCCTTGCCCTCCTTCACGTTGTAGACCACCCGCGAATTGGGCACCATAAGCTGCCCGGCATCAGTGGCGTCGGCAAAACAAAGGCGGATGGCGGGGTTCATTTCGGAGTAGAGCGATTTCCAATCCTCGTTTCCACTAAGGCAGAAAACAAACTTGTTCGTCATGGCGCTAAGCGTCGGCCACCCTTGTATTTCCACCAGGTTTGAAAGGTAGTCGCTGCCAACATCATTGAATAGGTCGCCGGGGGTCTGGATCAGCTCCCGCCCCATAAAATTGGTCAGGTACCGATCGATTTCGTCGGGAAAAGTGCGCGCGTCACCACCCGAACTTTTTATATCGAGCGATACGCTGACCACATCGTGACCGGGGTTCTGATCGTGCCAAGTGCGGAGCTGGCTCAGGTAGTAGTCCAGCGTTTTTCCGCCGCTGGTCAGGTGGTTCACCGTGAACCAGTCCGGCGAGTTGGGGTCAGACTGCGTGTGTCGCCAAATGTCGAGCTCGACGCCCCGGCACCCGCAGTTATAATAAGTGTCAGGGTTGTCGTTGAACTGCAACTGCTGCCCCAGACTTTCGTTGCGATCATAAGAATTGTGGGAGGCTTTGAAGGCGGCCTCGTTATAAAGTAGCTGCTGGTATTTTTCCATACTGAGTGAGGTTTAGTGAGATTAAATGGTTGGGAGCAACTCGCAAACCTTGGCTACAAACTTCGGAAGTTGTATCCGATTCGACTATCACCATTGTGTCAATCACTATCACTATTGTTGCAAAATCAAAAAAAGTCACTTGCACTATTGTGTCAAACTTGCACTATTGTGTCAGGAAAGTGGCCTGAGAGGCCCCAAACGCATTCAGCCGCCCGGCGGGTACCGGGCGGCTGAATGAAGCAGAAAAATGTTTCTAGACTTTATCGGACAAAGCCCAGTCCGAAGGAGCTACCCCCATTTGCTGGCTGAACGACTTAGAGAAATAGGAAACGCTTTCGAAGCCGACTTCGTAAGCCACCCCCGACACGCTGACCCCCGGCTGCTTCAGTAACTCGGCGGCTCGGTAAAGGCGGATGCTGCGAATAAACTGGGTGGTCGATTGGTCCGTGAGCGCCTTCAGCTTGCGGTGCAGGTTGGAGCGGCTCACGTTCAGGGCGGCGCACAGGTGGTCGACCCCAAACTGGCTGTCGCCGCCCTGCTCCCGCACGATGAGGATGGCCTTTTCCAGGAATTTTTCGTCGAGCGTGCGGGCGGATGATCCCTGACCAGCCGTCGTGGCCTCAGCTATTTGCTGGCTGTACTTCTGGCGCAGCATTTCCCGCTGCTTGAGCAGGTTGTGCACGCGCAGTTGCAGTTCGGCGCGGTCGAAGGGCTTGATCAAATAGTCGTCGGCCCCGAGTTCCAGGCCCGCCAGGCGGTCCTCGCGGGTGGCTTTGGCCGTCAGCATCACCACCGGGATGTGGCTGGTGCGGGGGTCGGACTTCAATTTTTCACAAAAACCGAAACCGTCCAGCCGCGGCATCATTACGTCGCAGACCACCAGGTCGGGAATTTCGGTGAAGGCGCGTTCGAGGCCGTCCTGCCCGTCGTGGCCCTCGACGATGCGGTATTTTTCCTGAAATATGCCGTGTATGTAAGCCCGCAGATCGGGATTGTCTTCCACGATCAGCAACAGCGGCTTGTCGGCCTCATGGTCCGATCGTTCGTTTGCTTCGATTGAAAAGACAGCGGGCGGTTCCAAAGGCGGCTGGATCGGGGACCAGCCGTCAGAATCTTCCGTCAGATGCTCCGCCCAGGTTTCGGCGTCGGTCGGAATACGCAGCGAAAAGGTGGTTCCCCGACCCGGTTCGCTTTCTACCTCTATTTCCCCGCGCAGGGCCTTGGTCAGTTCGCGAACCAAAGCCAGACCGATTCCCGTTCCCTCGTCGTGCGGCTCATTGGCGGTCTCGATGCGGTAGAAACGGTCGAAAATGTGCGGTAGCCGCGCTGCGTCGATACCGATGCCGTAATCGCGAATTTGGAGTGACAACCCGGTGTCGGTGTAGTCGGCCTGCACGGTCACTCGTCCACCCTCGGGCGTAAATTTAAAAGCGTTCGACAGTAAGTTGGACACGATTTTCTCCAACTTGTCGGGATCGAAGCAAGCTTCGCGGCTGACCGCATTCTGCTGGTGGTTGAAAAAGATGTTTCGGCTCTGCGCCAGCGACTCGAACGAGGCGAACAATTGCCGGAGAAAGGTGGGCAGGTCAGCCCGAACCATAGCCGGACGCATGTGTCCCGCCTCCAGCCGCGAGAGGTCGAGCAATTGGTCGATGAGCGATTGGAGCCGTCGCACATTGCGCTGCATGGCCGGGATAAGGCCATTGGCAGGGTTCTGAAGTCGGAAGTCTTCCAACGGCCCTACCAGCAGCGTCAGCGGGGTGCGGAATTCGTGCGATACATTGGCGAAGAAATTGGTTTTCAGCGTATCCAGTTCCTGGAGGCGGGTCGACTGCTCTTCCTGAAAAATCAACTCCCGCTTTGCCGTCTCGCGTTCCCGGCGGTAATCGATGATGATTTTACCCAAAAACAAACCGAAAATGAATATCTCGCTGACAAACAGCAGGTAGACCAGGCCAAACACCCAGGGAGCATTGAGAATGCCCACTACGCCCAGCACCAGGAAGAAATAGCTGCCAATGCCCAGCAGGAAGGGAATGGAATAGTACCAGTTGACGGACCAGCGCTGCCACAATGCGTAGAGATAAAGGCCGAAAACGAAACATTGCGAAGCGAGGACGAGGTACTGACTCGCCAGCAGCCAGTACCAGCGGTAGTCGAACATGATAATCCCGCCGAGCAACAGCACGGCGGCCACAATGCCGAACAGCGTATAACGAACCATGCCGGGCAATCGGCCAATAGGCAGCAGGTACCAGGCCGCCACCACGTAGCCGATCGGAAGCAGGTGGCAGACCAAAAAATTAAGACGCGTGACGACAACGGGCTGGTCGGTGAAGGTACTGGCCAGCACCCCGATTATCCCCCAATAGGCCAGCGACCGCAGCACGAGCATGAACGAGTAAGCCTTGAAGGTAGCTTCCCTGATCGCGAAAATAGCCAGCAGGATGACAAAGAATAGCCGCAGAAACACCATGCCGCTGGCGAAGCCCGTGCGGGTATTGTTGGCCAGCCTGGTGGCGTACAGGGAAGCAGAATCGTGTAATTGCAGGGCTACGCGCATGCCGCGCTGACTCTTGACCCGTAGATAAACGGTTTTTTCCCGACCAGCCTCGATGTCGACGCGGAAGTAGGGCATTTCGCCCAGGTACTCGCGGTCACTAAGGGCAACCAGCGAACCGGCCCTGGTTACCTGGTAGGCCCCTTCGCTGGTGGAATGCCCTTTGCCTCGTTCGGGGATATAGCATTCGATGAGCTCACCGATCGGGTTTTCCCATTCGATAAACCACTGACCCGCCCGCGTGCCCTCGTTCTTGAGGGTGAAACGGTACCAATGCGTGTCGTTAGAAAAAGACACCAGGAAATTGGTGCTTTCCACGGGCCGGAAATCCATATCCCGGACTTCCCGCAGCGAAAGGCCCGCCGTGGTGTCCGTGTATCCGGCCGCCTGCCGGGAAATGTCGATCGGCAAACTGGTGCTGCCATCCAGCACAACCGCCTGACCGTCGACCCGCATCGCGGACAACAGGGCCAAGAGCAATAAATATATTTTCGTCATTTGAGGGGACAGTAACAAGGTACCTTATTTCATAGGCAAAGTCTGTTTCAGAATCAATGAGGAGGGAGTGGTGTCCAAAATTCGCGTTACATTTTTTTTATAAATATATAAAAAAAATGTAACGAAAACAGAACATGCTGCCATTGACGCTACACAAATCGGGCCAAGTCGCCGACCGCAAGATCCTCCTTATCGTTGGCATGCAACCACCTGTAGGCCCAGTCGGTTTGAATAAAAAAAGACCGACTGAATATCAGTCGGCCTTTCGGTATCGCTGTCGGATTCGATCGCTCGAGTCCGCGCCCATTCATAAAGTTGAGTAAATCGAACAGCCGAAGCTATTGAAGTTTCGCCACCAGTGTGTGTGTGTGCATAGTGGTCTGTGGGCAAACAATCGGGTCGGGCGAAAAAGAATGCGGCTGACCCATGGTGCAATATTAGGGAGAACGGCCGAGGGCGGCGTGTCCTATTGTGCCAACTTCGTGCACTATTGTTTCAAAACCAGGAAAAACGACGTGTACTATTGTGTCAGATTGGCCCTATTGCGTCAGGAAAGCGCTTCCAGAGGCTGTACAAGGGCTCTGCCGTTGCATGGTTTACGGGTAACGAATTGCAATCGACGATGAGGCAAGAGGGAATCGTAGAACGCCATTCAACGCCCCGCGTTGACCGTTGACCCTATCCCCCTCCCTGCATGGCCGTCAGTTTCCTGTAAAATCCATCGGCATTTTCCAGCAAAACCTCATGCGTGCCGCGCTCCACGATTCGTCCCTGGTGGATGACCAGAATCTCGTCGGCGTGCTGAATGGTGCTGAGGCGGTGGGCGATCACAAGCACCGTGCGGTTCTGCATCAGGTGCGTGAGTGCCTCTTGCACCAGTTTCTCCGACTCAGTGTCGAGGGCTGAGGTGGCCTCATCCAGAATCAGGATGGGCGGGTTTTTCAGGATGGCGCGGGCGATGCTGAGGCGCTGCCGCTGCCCGCCGGAAAGCTTCGTGCCACGGTCGCCGATGACGGTTTGGTAGCCTTCGGCTTGCTCCATAATGAAGTCGTGGGCGTTGGCGATGCGGGCGGCGGCGGTCACTTCGGCTTCGGTGGCGTCGGCCCCGAAGGCGATGTTGTTGAAGATGGTGTCGTTGAAAAGAATGGACTCTTGTGTGACGATGCCCATCTGGGAACGCAAAGAGGCGGGGGTGATCTTGCCCAAATCCTGGCCGTCGAAAAGGATTTGTCCGGCGGTGGGTTCGTAGAAGCGCGGGATCAAATCGGCCAGGGTGCTTTTGCCACCCCCCGAAGAACCGACCAGCGCCACGGTTTTGCCCTTGGGCATGGTGAAATCAATGTCGCTCAGCACGGGAATGTCCGCCTCGTAGGCGAAGGCAACATTTTTGACCTCGATTTTATCCGTGAAACCGGTTACGGAAATATCCCCCGGTTTTCCGGGGATCGTGTTCACGGCATCGACCAGTTCCAGCACCCGCTCACCCGAGGCCAGCCCGCGCTGCGTGTTGCTGAACGCGTTGGAGATTTCCTTGGCCGGGCGCAGCACCTGCGAGAAGGTGATGATGTAAAAAATAAACTCCGCCGCCGACAATTCCGATTGGTTGGAAAGCACCAGCGAACCGCCGTACAATAGGATAAAAGCTACGATGGTGACGCCCATAAATTCCGAGAAAGGCCCGGCCATTTCGCGCTTGTAGGCCATCGACTTGATGGCCCGGCGGTAGGCGTCGTTTTCCTGCCAAAACCGCTTCTTGATAAAACTTTCGGCGTTGAAGCCCTTCACGACCCGCATTCCGCCGAAGGTTTCGTCCATCAGGCTGATGAGTCCGCCCAGCCGTTCCTGTCCGGTGCGGGCATCTTTGCGCATTTGCTTGACGATATAAGCGATGAACGCCCCCGAAATCGGAAACACCAAAAACGCAAACAGCGTCAGGCTGACCGATACGCTGAACAGCACGATCAGGTAAACGATCAGCGTGAAAAACTCCTTGAAAGCGGCCGAAAAAGTGTTGGCGATGGAGTTCTCGACCTCCTGCACGTCGGTCATGACGCGCGAGATGAGGTCGCCCTTGCGCTCGTTGGAGAAAAACCCCAGGTGCAGGCCCACGGCGTTGTCGAAGACCGCCTGCCGCAGCCGCGCCACCATGTTGACCTTGAAGCGTTCCAACACCCGCGCCGAGAGGTACCGGAAAATGTCGGCCAAAAATACCGAGGCCACGATGATCCCGCACACAAACTGTAACGCCCCCAGTCGCCCGTGTTCTTGCATGAACGTGCCGAAGTAGTAGTTGAACAGTCCGCTCAGGTAGTCGATGCTAAGTGCCGGGTCGGGCAGTTGCGTCATCTGTGCGGCTTCTTCGCTGCTTACCTGATTGAACAGCAAATTCAGTAGCGGGATGAGCAGCGCAAAGTTCAGAATCCCGAACAGACTCGCCAGCAGCGAAGCAAAGAAAAAAGGAACGATGTATTGCCCGAGCGGCCGGGCGTAGGAGAGTAAGCGCCAGTAAACCTTCATTTAGGGGAGAGGACGAGAATGTGAGCTGCACCTCGCGCTAGCGGGGCGGCAAAGTTTTAAAGTTTCCGGGAGCCCGTCGTATTACCTTTCGGGTGCGCCCTGATCCGAGGTCGCCAAGGTAATGATTTGCCGCCAAATTTTTAGGAAGGAGCGTTTGGCAAGGTAAGCCTTTTGGACTTTTCGGCCTCTCCCTCCCATCCGTTACGGGAAGCCCATCGGCGGCAACCTGGGCGATGGTAGTTTCCGGGTCGACGCCTGTGCCAGCCTACGGGCCGCAATCAGACTAGGCGCTGAACCTCCATTCTGCCAAATCACCGCTTTTTACCGACCTTCGCTTTCCTTTGTCTCCGAGCGGCATTCGGCAGGGGAGTTTTTTTGTTTGAAAAAATAGACCGATTATTATTGGAATAATAATTGTCCTGTTTTTTGATGAAAAACTTCCGACTACTCCCACCAAAAAAGGAATGAGGTTTGCTTTCAGCCGCTTCTTGTGGGCCGTGCTGGGCGGGCTTCTGGGTAGTTTACCCACCCACACCCTCCGCGCCCAATCGTTCGGACTACCCGCCCCGCAGCGCCTCACCGAGCGCGAGGGGCTGCCGCAGGCGTATGTACCCGCCATCGTGCAAGATCGGCAGGGATTCATCTGGGTCGCCACCCGCGACGGACTGTGCCGCTATGACGGTAACAATTTCAAAGTCTTTCAGCCTGACCCCGACGGGCGGCCCTCGCTGTCCTACGCGGGCATCAGCAACCTGACCCTGGATCATCGGGGCCGGATCTGGATTGGCTCCGAGCGGGGCGACATCGACGTGCTCGACCCGCTGACCGAAAAGTTCGTCAATATTTCACGCCAGCCCGCTTACCGAAGGGCCATGCGGGGAGAGCAGGCGACTTTTTTCCGCTACGACCGCCAGGATCGGCTGTGGGCAGCCAAGGCCGAGTCCGGCGAAGTGCTGCGCTACGATTTCAAGAACCGGCGGGTGAAACGGTTCGTCTTCAAAGGGCGCGCAGAGCCGACTACGGAAGACGATATCGTCACCGACCTGGCTCAGGACGCCAGCGGGCGAGTCTGGCTGACCTCCACCGCCGGGCTAAAGTACCTTGATCCCGACACAGATAAATTCAAAAACTACGCCCTGCCGGAGCATCAGGGCGACTACCCCCGGCGGCTATGCGTAGCGCGGGAAGCGTTGCTGGTGTTTTATTCCCGCCGGGTCGTTCGGCTGAACACCCGTTCCGGCGCAACCAGCGACTACCCATACCCAGGCGACGACCACTTTTGGAAAAATCGGAATTTCGTCTCGGACTCCCTGGGCAGGATATATTTCAACAACGGCAGCACCCTTTTCGGGCTCACGGCGCGCGACGGGGTACGGGTCCTGTCGCGGCGGGATCCCAAAGCGTTGGCCACACATGGCATCGGTTTGTGGCTGGATCGCTCGGGGGTACTTTGGGAGGGATCCTCGGGCGCGGGGATTCGTAAGTATGATCTGTCTCAGGTGAATAAAGAAGGGTTCGACCCGCCCATTGAGATTACCAAAATATGGGTCAACAACCGACCCGTTCCGCCCGCCGTGATGGACTCGCTGCCCGCGCAGGCGGTACAGAAAGTAGTGTTGTACCCTGACCAGAATTTTGTTACCGTCGAGTTTGCGGCCTTACAATTCAACCGATCGGCGGCCCGACGCCCCGGTAAAAAACGCTACCGCTACCGTCTGGAAGGTTTGGAAGGTTCACCGGACGACTGGGTCGAAACCGATCAGCCCGTGGCGACCTACACCAATCTGCCGTCGGGCAAATACGCTCTCCTGCTCAACGCTTCCAACACCTCCGGCCAGTGGAGCAAACACGTGCGGCATTTGACAATCAGGATTCGGAAGTCGGTCTGGAACATGGGGTGGGCGAGGTTGCTCTACACACTGACCGCCGCCGGGCTTGTGTTTCTGGGCGTTCGGATGTACTTCAACCGCCTGCGGCTGCGGCAGACCCTGGCCCTGCAAAAGCAAACACTGGCATTGAAAGAAAAGGAAGTAGCCCTGAAAGCGCAGGAGGCCGAACAACTGCGGGCGGTGGACGAGATGAAATCCGATTTCTTCGCCAACATCACCCACGAGTTTCGCACGCCCCTGACGCTCATTCTGGGGCCCACCGAACAACTCCACCAGAAATTCCGCGATCCCGAGGATCAGCTTCACCTATCGGCCATCGACCGCAACGCCCAACAGTTGCTGGGGCTGGTCAACCAATTGCTCGACCTCTCGAAACTGGAAGCGGGTGCCTTACCCGTGGTGGAAATGCGCGGCAATCTGACGCAGTTCGTTGCGCAGTCGGTGGATTCGTTTCGGGAACTGGCTCGGGCCAAGGGCGTTGAATTGGTTTTCAAAGCTGAGAATCTGGCAGATGAGTACTGGTTCGATGCCGAGAAGTTGGAAAGTATTCTTAACAACCTGCTGGCCAATGCGCTCAACTACGGGGAGGAAGGGCCCGTGGAGGTGGTACTTTCGGGAACAAACAGACAAGAAGCCGAGGGAGTCAAAATTGCCGTCGCGGACGCCGGGCCGGGTATTGCTGCCGACCAACTACCCCGTATTTTCGACCGCTATTATCGGGTGGGATCAGCGGGAGAATCTGCCCTGACGACGGACGAGCTCGCACCGGCGCACCGGCCCGTACCACAACCACAGGGCGGGGGAACCGGGCTGGGGCTGGCCCTGGTGCGGGAACTGGTCGGGTTGCAGCGGGGTGAAATCTCCGTGACGAGTGAAGTGGGCCGTGGGTCGGTTTTTGTCGTCAGCCTGCCCTATCGGCCCGTGAGGGAGCCGGAAACTACCCTCCCAAACGCTGAGATCGAGACCGTGGCCGATAAAGTACCCGCCCGCGACCCGGCTGTCGGCCACGGGCAGCCGCTTGTGCTGGTCGTGGAAGACCACGACGAACTGGCGCAGTACATCGTCAGCAGTCTGCCCGCCGACTACCGCGTACTCCGCGCCACCGACGGACAACAAGGTTGGGAGATGGCCCTGGCCGAACTACCCGACCTGATCCTGTCGGACGTGATGATGCCCGTTATGGATGGCTACGAACTTTGCCAGAAACTCAGCACCGACCTGCGTACCAGCCACATTCCGGTGCTGATGCTGACGGCCAAAGCTTCGACCGACGACCGACTTGAAGGTCTGGAACTCGGGGCCGACGACTACCTGCCCAAGCCCTTCCGTGTGGATGAACTACGGCTGCGCGTCCGCAACCAGTTGGCCCAGCGGCAGCGGCTGCGCGAGCGACTCCGGGCCGAACTCAGCCAGCCAACCGAGACCAACGAAGTACTCGCCGAAACCACCGACCCGTTCCTGCGGCAACTCTACACCCTGCTGGAAGCGCAGCTCGATAACCCCAAGTTCGGCGCGGCGCAACTACTCGACCCGCTGGGCCTGAGCCGCCCGACGCTCTACCGCAAGCTTAAGGCCCTCACGGATATGTCCCCGGCGGTGGTGGTGCGGCTCTACCGCCTGCGCCGCGCCGCGCACTTCCTGCGGCAGGGCATGAGCGCAACCGACACGGCCTACCGGGTAGGTTTCCAGACGCCCTCGCATTTTGCCAAAGCCTTCCGGGCGCAGTACCGGGTGACGCCCTCCGAGTTTGCGCGGCAGGAAGGAGAAGATTAGCAAATATGCCGCCAAGAGTTTCTAGACAACGGCGTAACCCGTGTAGGGCCGCTTGGCCGGAGCATGAAAGGCCAGCACGATGTCGTGCTTGGGAATGCCCGCCTCTGCGAACACATCGGCAAAGCCCTGGTCGGTTCCGTCGTACTCTACATAGACTTTTTCATTTTTGATGCGCACGTGCAGGATGCAGCCGTAGCTGCGGCTGCTCTGTCGCCAGGCGTTGTGGTAGATCAGGTAGTTCATTTTCTCGCGGTCTTCCACCAAATAAACCTCCTCCTCCCCATCGGGTGGGAAGTTGTCGAGGTACTCGCCGATGATCGCCTTGATGATTTGTTGGTACTGCGCTATTTTTTCCATTGATAAATGATTGGGGCCTGGGTGTCATAAATGATTAGCTTCACTTTATGCCTGTCCAAAAACGCCTGGATAATCGGTTCTCGTATCAAATCCTCGTAGGCGTCATTGGGCATTGCCAGAAAAGGGATTCGCTCCGGCTCCTGCTCTTCCAGCAGCAGCGCGTAAAAATCGTACTGCCCAACGGAGTGATGGAGTTCATTAATGTTGGAAGCGGTAATAAAGCTCTTTACTTCCACCAGAATTTTCTCGACTCCTTTTTCGGCAATAATGATTTTTTCGGCTCCCAAGTCAGCAGCCACTTTCCTGCTTCCTATTCCTACGGACAGTAAGTAAGGATCATGCGTGATGAGCCAGCCCTCTTTTTCCAGGGCTTCTTTCACAAGGTTGTGGTAAATGTCTACTGTACCCGAAGAAAATTGGCATAAAAAACAAAAAGGCTGACCTTTGAAGCGACCAAGCATCAAAACCAGCCTTTGAGGATGACAGAAATCATCAACGCCCAAGTTATACAAATTTTCGATATCGTGCCCTTGGCGGCGAATTTAGCGCGAAAAAAATTCATCTCCGGCTTTCTGACTGGGCTTATAAATAGCAGAAAAGTACAATTCAAGGAGATCGCCCTGCATATGTCTTCTAAGGCAAAAGACGAATCCGTAGAGCGAAAGATACAGTCGTTTTTCAAGGATTTTGTATTTGATTATGACAAAGTCTGCTTGTTACTTTTGCTGTTTTTACCTAAGAGTAAACTTGATTTATGCATAGACAGGACGGAGTGGGATTTCGGCGTTTATCAGTGTAATATCTTGATGATAGTCGCAAAGTGTGGCTCGGTTGGAATTCCGCTGTATTGGAAGCTCCTCGATAATAAATCTGGCAACAGCAACTGGCTTGACCGATGTGACTTGTTGGATAAACTGGTGAACGTAATTGGGAAAGAACGGATAAATACGATTATCGGTGACCGAGAATTTATTGGACTTGAATGGATCAAATACCTAAAATCCAATAATATAGACTATTGTATGCGTGTTCCGAAGAGTCACTTGATAACTTTAAAAAATGGAGACGTTTTTTCAATAGGTGAGCTTTTGAGCAAACAAAGCGAAAGGTATTTCCAAGATTGCATGGTGGACGGTGTCTGGGGTAATTCTATGCTAAAAACACTAGTAAAGGGAGATTTTTTGTTTTTGATAGGGAATCTTCCAGCCAAAAACTTAGGTGAAACTTATAGGAAACGCTGGTCAATAGAAGTACTCTTTCAGAGTTTCAAAAAAAGAGGGTTTGACTTGGAAAGTACACATTTGAAAAGCAGTGATAAATTGAGTAAATTATTGGTCTTCGTTAGCATAGCGGTCGCAATATGTGTGAAAGTTGGTGAACTTCATCATGAAAAAGTACAAAATATAAAGATTAAGAAGCACGGCTATAAAGCGAACAGTTTTTTTAGGAAGGGACTTGACATTTTGCGGAGTGGACTTAAAAACCCAAAAGAGAGTTTTACTCAATTCTGGCAGGAGTGCATAAGTTCGTTCGTCAGGTGGATCATACTTCAAATAACTTATAATCAGAATTTTATAAAAATACTCGGGTAGAGTAGTAAATGTCTTTTGCCATAACGGGAAAACTACGCAGGCGGCCCGTTTCCGGGCCGCTGCTCTTTTGGAACCGCTGCCAAGATAACGCTTTGTCGTTGATTTTTTTCAAGGAGCCTAAAAAGGAGGCCGGGGCTTTTTCATGCCCCAAAACACCAAATTGAACAGTTTACGACAGTATTTGAACAGTTTTGAACAGTCCGACGGGGGCCTAACCCCGACCTTTGTCTCATGCTGTTTTTATCCAAAAAACCATTTACCATTATGAAAAAGACCTTACATGATTCGCTGCTTTCGCCACTGGCCGGACTGCTGCTGCTGGCCCTGCTTATCGGGCCGCCGCCGCTGGCCCTGGCCCAGACCCAGACCTTCGAGGCCACGGGCGGCGACCAGACCTACAACGTGACCGCCAACGGTACGGTGACCCTCACCGCACGGGGGGGCGAAGGAAAGAATATCAAAGATGGCCCTGAAGTCCGCAGCGGCTCGGGTGCTACGGTGACGGCCACCTTTCCGGTGCAGGCCGGGGACGTGCTGACGGTCGTCGTGGGAGTGAAGGGCGAATATAGCGATGGGACTGCCGGGGCCGTTAGCGGAGGCGGTGGCGGCTCGGCGGTGATTCTCACTCGCTCGGGCACCCCAACGCTCCTGCTGGTGGCAGGCGGCGAGCGCGGTGCCGTCGGCGCCAACTACGGCGGTGCCGGCGGCGGCGGTTTCAACCAAGATGGGGAGGATAAACTTGGCAATTCCTACCCGATTCCAAATACTGGAGGCAAAGCGGGTACCCTGTCGGGCGGCGGTGCCGGAGGGGGGAGCACTGGGGGCTTCGGCTTCGGCGGCGGGGGCGGCGGCGGTTCCAGCCGCGGCGGCGGCGGGGGCGGCGGATACGGCGGCGGCAATGGAGGGCGTTGGCTGAAGGGTGACAGCCCCAGTACGGGCGGGTCGTCCTTCGTGCAGTCGGCGGGCATCGTCGGCACCGACGTCATCCGCATCGACGGCACCGACGGCGGGGGCACCGAGCGCGACGGCCAGGTGATCGTCACCTTCGTGGAGGAGGAAGTCGTTTGCGATCCTATTTCGATCACGTTCAGCGGTCCGACGATCGTCGCGCGGGGCTACGGCAGCGGCTGCACCACGCTGACGGCCATGGCCAGCGGCGGTACTGCCCCCTACACCTATGCCTGGAGTTCGGGCGGTGCCGAGGCCAGCGAAACGTTCTGCCCCGAAACGACGACGACCTACACCGTTACAGCTACCGACGACAACGGCTGCACCTCCGAGCCCACCGAGGTGACGGTAACCGTGCAGGACGTGCGCTGCGGGCGGAAAATGAATAAAGTGGAAATTTGCTACTACGGCGTGACACAGTGCGTCTCGCAGAAGATTGCTAAAAGGTACTTGTGGCTGGGCGCGAAGCTGGGTAGTTGCGGCAGGAGTGCAGCAAGAATCGGCGTGGCGGAAGCTGACAAAGTACCCCTTAAACTCTCGCTGAAGGCTTACCCCAACCCCGTGCGCGACGCCGTGACGGTGGAGGTGCTTTCGCCTAGTACAGGGAGGGGTACTTTCGAGGTACTGGACATGTCGGGCGTGGCGCGGCAGACCCGCACCAAGTACCTGCAAAAAGGACTGAACGAGGTAGTTTTCCGACTGGGTAGTTTGCCAGCGGGAGTGTACTTGATTCGCGGCGTGGATGCGTTGAATCGGCAGGGGGTCGTGCGGGTGAGTAGGCAGTAAACTGTATTTTTTGTGGCGCAACGCAAGTAGGCTACTTCCGGGGGGTAGTTTTTTATAGAAATGCAATCCGAAACTATGAAAAAACTACCCCTCCTTGCCTTACTGCTTTTGTCGCTAAGCTGTGAAGACTCCGCAAAAAAGGAATCGACTACCCTGCCGCCGGGCCGCTGGGTCGATTTGACCTACGCCTACGATGAGAATACGATCTTCTGGCCTACCGCCGAGTCATTTCGCCTCGATACGGTAGCTGCCGGAATGACCGAGGGAGGCTACTACTACTCGGCCTTCCAGTTTTGTATGGCCGAACACGGGGGCACTCATCTGGATGCCCCCGTCCATTTTGCCGAAGGGCAGTGGTCGGTAGAACAAATTCCGCTGGACCGGGGTATCGGCGCGGCGGTCGTGGTGGACGTGTCCGACAAAATTTCCGGCCAGCCGGACTACCAGGTATCGGTCGCCGATATGGAAGCCTGGGAAGCCGCGAACGGTACTTTGCCGGAGGAAGCCATCGTGCTGATCCGAACGGGCTACGGGAAGTTCTGGCCCGATCGCCTGAGTTACATGGGTACGGCCGAGCGTGGCCCAGAAGCTGTCGCCAAGTTGCATTTTCCGGGACTCGATCCCGAATTGGCCCGTTGGCTGGTCGAAAATCGGAAGATCAAGGCCGTCGGCCTCGACACGCCCAGCCTGGACTACGGGCAGTCGAAATTGTTCGAGACGCACCGGATTCTGTTCAAAGAAAGTATTTTGGGCTTCGAGAACGTAGCCAATCTGGATCAACTACCCGTCGAGGGCGCCATGATTGTGGCGCTGCCGATGAAGATCAAGGGCGGAAGCGGCGGCCCATTGCGGATCGTGGCCTTTGTGCCTGATTGAACTGAGGTAGTTTCGGAATCGAGTAAGGCTAACTTCCGCTGCGTGATGTGATTATTCTTGCAGACTAAAAATTGTACTTCTAATCTGCAAAACTACCCTTTTTTATAAACCCCCGTTTTTCCTGGCAATCTGACCGCTATTAGGGGGGATAGTTTTTTTATCTAAAAATATAGCCCGATTATTGGAATAGCAATTGCCTTGCTTTTTAGATGAAAAACTCCCGACTACTCCCAGCAAAGAAGGAATGAGGTTTGCTTTCTGCCACTTCTTGTGGGCCGTGCTGGGCGGGCTTCTGGGTAGTTTGCCCACCCACACCCTTCGTGCCCAATCGTTCGACCTACCCGCTCCCCAGCGCCTCACCGAGCGGGAGGGGCTGCCGCAGGCGTTTATATCGGCCATCGTGCAAGATCGGCAGGGCTTCATTTGGGCCGCTACCCGCGACGGGCTGTGCCGCTACGACGGCCAGCAGTTCAAAGTTTTTCAACCCGATCCCAACGGGCGGGCGTCATTGTCTTACGCGGGCATCAGCAAGCTGACGCTGGATCATCACGGGCGCATCTGGATCACCAGCGAGCGGGGAGATCTCGATGTTTTCAATCCCAAAACCGAAGCTTTCATCAACATTTCCCGGCAGCCAGCTTTCCAAAAAGTGCTGAAAGGAAGAGGATTTTCCTTTTTTCTCTTCGATCGCCAGGAGCGGCTTTGGATAGTGGCCAGCACGTCCGCCGAGGTAGTTCGGTACGATTTCAGAGCCGGGAAAACAAAAAGTCCCCCCGCCAAAGGCTTTTTCTTCAAGCAAGATTCCAGCGGATACGCCCGCCGGGACACGATCACCGATGTGGCCGAGGGAGCCGACGGACGCATCTGGCTGACGACCGTCACCGGACTCCGGTACCTCGATCCCAAAACGGATCGCTTTCGGAAGTACCCTTTGCCTCCCCGTCCCGCCGGGGCGGAGGGGCTGCCGCCGCGCAGCTCTCCCCGGCGAATCTACGCCCGCTCCGGGGAGATTTGCTGTTGATGTACTCGGATCGGCTGTTGCGCCTCCGACCCCGGACGGGCAGCGTTCGTACCTATCCGCATTCTGCCGCCAAGGCCTTTTGGCACAACCATAACATTGTCTCGGATCGGCAGGGCAATGTGTATTTCAACCAGGGTAGTTTATTCTGTCGTTTCACGGATCGTGAGGGGGTCGAGATTTTAAAAAACCGGGGTTCGGGCGATCAACCGTCCTTTGGCACCCGACTGTGGTTGGATCGATCAGAGGTACTTTGGGAAGGGACGAGAGGCGTCGGGATTCGGAAATACGACCTCAGTCCTAATCCCTTTCGGGCCACGCCCTACCGCGATTCGTTCTACGCAGACTTGCGCCGCGAACTGGGCATTGAAAATCCTGATGACCCAACTTCGCCCCTCCATCCGCAGAGCGAGCTGAACAGCTACCAGTTTCGCTACACGCTGGATAAGCGGGGGTACTTGTGGTTCAACGTGGGTTCGTCCGACATTCGCCAGTTCGATCCGCAAACCAAACGTCTTGTCGATCGGTCTTTGCCCGTCACTTTTCGCGATCGGGGTACCGAGGGTATTCCCTGTCCGCTGGCGACCGACCCGGACGAGCGGGTGTGGGCAGCGCACGATTCGCTGGTCTGGTACTTTGACGATGCGTCGGCCCGCTGGCTCGCATTTCCCCATCGAATTCCGCGCCAGCGTACCAGCCGGGTGCTGATGTTCACCGTCGATCGGCAAGCCCTGTGGCTGGCCACCGCCGAGCGGGGGCTGTGGCGGCTCGACCGACAGACGGGCCAACTGCGGCAGTACGCCCACCAGCCCGGCAACCCACGCTCGTTGAGTAACGACGCGCTCCTCTGCCTGAGCGGCGACCCCGACGACCCCAATCGCCTGTGGATCGGTACTTTCAGCAGCGGCTTGTGCGCTTTCGACAAGCAGACGGGGTACTTTCGCCGCTTCACGGTGGCCGACGGCCTGCCCAACAACGTGATTTATTCCGTTATTCCTGACGCGCAAGGGTACTTGTGGATGGGTACCAACAAAGGCATTTGTCGGCTCGACCGAAGTACCTTCGCTACTACCATTTACACCCAGGCCCACGGGCTGCAGGCCAATGAGTTCAATCGGTTTCATTGGCTGCACTTGCCCGACCAAAAAGTAATCATGGGTGGCCTGGAAGGAATCACCTCTTTTTATCCCGCTCAGGTGGGTACGGACACCTACGACCCGCCCGTCGAACTGACCCAGCTATTCATTGGCAACCAGCCCGCCGATCCCTCGCTGACCGACTCGTTGCCGCCGCAGGCGTTGCGAAGCCTGACGCTGGCCCACGACCAGAACTTCATTACGGCCGAATTTGCCGCCTTGCAGTATAACCGCCCGAACAACAACCGCTACCGCTACCGCCTGGCGGGACTGGAAGAGGAATGGAAGGAAACCGCCCGCCCCGTGGCGACCTACACCAATCTGCCGCCGGGCGACTACGTGCTGCTGATGAACGCCTCCAATACCACGGGCCGATGGAGTACCCAGATGCGCCGACTGGTCCTCACGATTCGTCCGCCCTGGTGGGCCACCTGGTGGGCCTACGGGCTGTACGTCCTGGCCGTGGCCGGGCTGCTATGGTGGGGCAGTCGCCTGTACCTTAATCGTCTGCGGCTCCGGCAGACATTGGCGCTACGCGAGGAAAGGCTGGCGTTGCAGGAGCAAACACTGACTTTGCAGGAGCGGGAAATGAATTTGCAAGAGCAGCAAGCTGAGCAACTGCGGGCCGTCGATGCCATGAAATCCGATTTCTTCGCCAACGTCACCCACGAATTCCGCACGCCGCTCACGCTCATTCTCGGCCCGACCGAGCAACTTCACCAAGAATTAGGCGATCCCGGCCACCAGCGTCGCCTGTCCACGATCAGCCGCAACGCCCGGCAGTTGCTGGGGCTGGTCAACCAACTGCTCGACTTCTCGAAGGTGGAGGCCGGGGCTTTGTCCGTCGTGGAGGTGCGCGGCAATCTGCGCGATTTTGTCGGGCGGACGGTGAACTCTTTCGGCGACGCGGCCCGTGAGAAGGCGATTGCGCTGGGATATCAGCCCGGCGCGGTGACGGGCGACTACTGGTTCGATGCCGAGAAACTGGAACGCATCCTGTACAACCTGCTCGCCAATGCGCTCGCCCATACGCCAGCCGACGGGCGGGTGAACGTAAGGCTTGCCCCTCAGGAAAATGACGTTGAAATTACTGTTCAGGACACCGGAACGGGCATTCCCGCCGACCAGCTTCCGCATATTTTTGACCGCTATTACCAGGTGGAGGACGAATCTTCGGCGGGTACAGGCACGGGTCTGGGGCTGGCGTTGGTCAACGAGCTGGTGAATTTGCAGAAAGGAAAAATCTCGGTCACGAGCGAAGTGGGGCGGGGTACTTCTTTCGTAATAGAACTCCCCTACCATCCCGTGCGATCCGACGCGCTAAAAGTCCAGCTCACCCATCAGGAGTCTAATGGACAGGGATTTAAAGAAGAAGGGTTAGAGAAAAAACCTGATTCTCCGAAACCTTCCAACGAGAAACTACCCCTGATTCTGGTAGTGGAGGATAACGACGAATTGGCCAACTACGTCACCGAAAACTTAGCGACCGACTACCGCGTCGAACGCGCCGCCGACGGGCAGCAGGGCTGGGAAATGGCCCTGGTCGAATGGCCCGACCTGATCCTATCGGACGTGATGATGCCCGGAATGGACGGCTACGAACTTTGCCAAAAACTAAAAACCGATCTGCGCACCAGCCACATCCCGGTACTGCTGCTGACAGCCAAAGCCTCGCTCGACAGCCGCCTGGAAGGGCTGGAGCGCGGTGCCGACGACTACCTGCCCAAGCCTTTCCACGTAGCCGAACTGCGGCTGCGCATTCGCAATCAGTTAGCCCAGCAGCAGCGGCTGCGCCAGCAACTACGGACCGAACTCGGTCAGTCCGCCGAAGATCCTGCCGAACAAGCGGAGACTGAAACCAGCGACCTTTTCCTGCGGAGGCTGTACGCTTTGTTGGACGAGCATCTGGATGATCCCGAACTTAACGTGGAGCATCTGCTCGAACCGATGGGCATGAGCCGCAGTACGCTTCAGCGGAAGTTGAAGGTACTTACCGACCTCAGTCCGGCGGAGGTGATCCGGCTTTATCGCCTCAAGCAAGCCGCAAAGTACCTCCGACAGGGAATGAGCGTAGCCGAAACCGCCTATCAGGTCGGTTTCAAGACTCCCTCGCACTTCTCGCGGATGTTCCGGGCGCAGTACCAGATCGCCCCCGCCAAGTTTGCGCGTGAAGCGAAGAAAAACTAAGGTACTTCTCTCAATTGATTTTCCTGCCCCGGCCTTCTCAGGTCGGGGCTTTTTTGTGTCCCATTGCTATTGTCCAAAGCAGGATTCAGGAAAAGCCTTTTTGCCGTTGGCCCGTTGACCGTTGACCTACTTTTTGGCCAAATTGACCGAAACAGGACGGTATTTGACCGAAATCGGACGGTTTGGAAAAGCCAAAATTCCAAACTTGCAACCGTTAATTTATTCAAAGAAATCACCTCGATAATTTAGTCTCCTTGTTATGAAAACTGCTTTACTTCTCATCCTCAAAAACTACCCCCGCCGTACGGGCGGGCGACTGCGCTCGCTTCTCTTCTTGTTTTTGCTGCTTTCCCAGACTTTTCAATCCCAAGCCCAGGATTTTATTTGGGCCAAAGGAATGGGCGGAGGCGACTCTGACATAGCTTACTCCGTCGCGGTGGACGCCGAGGGCAACGTTTACACCACGGGCTATTTCGAGGGAACGGCCGACTTCGACCCGGGCGCGGGTACTTTCAACCTGACCTCGGCGGGGAAAGACGACATTTTCGTCAGTAAGCTGGATGCGTCGGGCAATTTTGTCTGGGCCAAACGAATTGGGGGAAGCAGTGACGATACCGGCGAGTCGATAGCGGTGGACGCAGATGGCGACATTTATATTACCGGTTCTTTTAGTGAAACAGTTGACTTCGACCCCAGCGACGCGGGGGTAAGTGAGCTGACTAGTGCGGCATCCAGTGTGGGCGGTGTTACCGATGTCTTCGTTACCAAACTTTCTGCGTCGGGCGATTTCGTGTGGGCCAAAAGCATGGGAGGAAGCAGCACCGATATGGGATTTTCGGTGGCGGTGGATGACTCGAAAAACGTATATACGACTGGTAGGTTCAGTCAGACAGCCGACTTCGATCCCGGTGCCGGTACTTTCGAGTTGTCGTCTGCAAACAATAGCGACGACATCTTCGTCAGCAAGCTTTCTTCGTCGGGTGATTTCGTGTGGGCCAAACGAATGGGGGGGACAAGCGATGATCGAGGCCTGGCGCTGGCGGTGGATGGTTCGGGCAATGTATACACCACGGGTTATTTCGGCCGAACAGTCGATTTTGACCCCGGAGATGGTACTTTCGAGCTGACCACAGCGGGCAACGACGACATTTTCGTCAGCAAGCTTTCCGCGTCGGGCGATTTCGTGTGGGCCAAACGAATGGGGGGAAGCGAAAAAGACCGGGGGGAGTCGGTTGCGTTGGATGATGCGGGCAATGTCCACATAACCGGTTATTTCACGGGGACGGCTGACTTCGACCCCAGTGAAAGCGGCACCGAAAATTTGACTTCGGCGGGCAGCCGTGACATTTTCGTCAGCAAGCTTTCCACGTCGGGTAATTTCGTGTGGGCCAAACGAATGGGGGGGGACAGTTTCGATGTGGGGGGTGCCTCGGTGGCAGTGGACGCGTCGGGCAATGTGTACACCACGGGAACCTTCACGAATACGGCGGATTTCGATCCCGGCAATGGGGTCAGTAACTTAACCTCGAAGGGGACCTTTGATATCTTCGTCAGCAAGTTGGATGCTTCAGGAAACTTCGTATGGGTCGGACAACTGGGAGGAGGCTCTGTCGATCAGAGCTTCTCGATAGCGGTCAACGCTACGGGTACTATTTATACTACGGGTTATTTTATGGGTCAAGCCGATTTCGCCCCTAACGAGGGTGTCGATGAACTGACTTCGGCGGGCAGCGGCGATATTTTCGTCAGTAAACCGGGCGAATGCCCCGCGACCTACAATGTCACCGGCGGCGGGGCCTACTGCGCGAATGGAACGGGCGTGGCCGTAGGCCTCGACGGCTCAGAAAGCGGCGTAAGCTACCAACTCAAGGTGGACGACGGCAATGTGAGCGCAGAAACAGGCACAGGCTCGGCCCTGAACTTCGGCAACCAAACTACCGCAGGTACCTACACCGTAGTAGCCACCGACCAGGGCAGCGGCTGCACGGTCGATATGATGGGAAGCGCCATCGTGACGGTCAACGCTTTGCCGACGGCCACGGTTAGCGGCGGCGGCACGGTCTGCGAGGGAGAAACGCGGCCCGATGTCAGCATCGCCCTGACGGGCAAGGCCCCCTTCACCTTCACCTACTCCGACGGCACAAACTCCACGAACGTAACTACTTCGGACAATCCTTTCGTAATCACCGAAGCGGCGGCGGGTACTTACACGGTCACGGCCCTGAGCGACGACAACAAGTGTACGGGTACTTTCGAGGTGCTCGACCTGCAAGGCGTGGCGCGTCAGACGCAGACAAAGTACCTGCAAGAAGGCTTGAACAAAGTACAGTTCCGGTTGGGTACTTTGCCGACGGGCGTTTATCTAATCCGCGCCGTGGACGCACTCAATCGGCAGGGTGTGGTGAAGGTCAGTAAGGAATAAGATCAGTGGCCAGGCACCAACCCCCTGGCTCGGTGACACCCTGCGGAGATAAGGCCAATCAGCCGACTGAATTTCAGTCGGCTGATTTTTTTATTGAGGCAAAAAAGTATATTGCCTTCCTGGTGCGCCAGCCCGATCCTTTCCTCCCCAAAAAATGGCTTGGTTTGTGCGGGCTATTGACCGCGAATGGCTTTATTTGGATAATTCCTGCCAACCATGCCCTGCTCAGCGGATGTGACTAGACTTTGTTTAACCATTTTTGCCGTTTTTCTTGCTCTGAAAATCAGCGGCCAAACCGTTACGATTGATTCTCAGACCACTACTCCGCTATTGATTTACGGGGAGACGGAACGCTATGTGGATTCCACGGGTCGGCTGCCGATCTCCGCGCTGGGTGACAGAGTTTTTGAACCCGTCGAATCTGTCAATTTCAGGATTCCGTTCTCCGACCACGCGATCTGGTTCCGCTTTCGGGTCAAAAACCTGGAATCCGACCGGGCGGACTGGTACCTGCTGTGGGAAAATTCCACGATAGAGCGGGTGGATTTTTACGTTTCTCCGGGCGATGCCGCCCCAGGCAGGGCAGTCTATCGCGCTTCGGGAGGCACCCTGGTCGATCCGAAGCAGCGCGACTACCTGGGTTCCAACCCCTACTTTTCTTTCAAACTACCCGCCGGAGAGGAGAAAACCATTTACCTGCGGGTGAAGAGTCAGCGGGGGCAGCGGGCCAAGCTGGTTTTGTACGACGCCCCCACTTTTTTCTCGGAACAACTCCAGCACAAAGTTTTGGCGGGCTTCACCAGCGGCCTGATCGCCCTGCGGCTTTTTTACTTTCTTTTCCTGGCCCTGTTTGCGGTGCGGGAGCGCGTTTTTCGCATTTATTGGGTCATGATCGTCATCCGGTCGCTCAGTTACTGGGGGCTGCAGGGCGACCTGGGCGATTTCCTCACGACCAACGCCTGCCTGGCCACGCTCATCAACTTCAACACCTACCACTTCGCCCCCCTCGCTATGGTGCTGGTGGTGAAGGCCCTGCTGCCCGTCCGCCGCTTCCCGCCTCTGGTTCGTTACCTGCTCGACGGCATTCTGCTGGCGGTGGTACTGCTCTCCGCCGCCATCGTGCTCGACTACCGCTGGCAATGGTTGCTGGCGAGTACGTACCTGGTCATTTTTTCTCAGGCACTGGTGCTGCTGCTTTACGCGGTTTCGGTCGCCCGCCGCTACCCCATCGACTGGTACTATTCCATCCCCTTCCTGCTGGGGCTGGTCAGTTATTTTTTCTGGCAGTTGAGTCTGGTGGGGATACTCAACGCCCCCTGGGTTCATAAGGTCACCACGCTGTTTTTTGTGGGGGAAATATTCATTTTGGGCATATTTCTGGGCAAAATCATCCGTAACTACGAACGCTCGAACCTGGCCAGCCAGCAAGAACTAGCCTACTCCCAGGCCCAAGGCGCGAAACTGCAAGAGCTGGATACGCTAAAAACCAACTTCTTCGCCAATATCTCGCACGAGTTCCGCACGCCGCTCACGCTGCTGGTGGGGCCGCTGGCCGATTTCCGGCAAAAGTACCCCCACGAAAAACTCATCCCGGCCATGCAGCGCAACGTGCGGCGGCTGTCCGCGCTCATCGACCAAATCCTGGACCTGTCCAAACTGGAAGCGGGGCGACTCACGCCCAGTCTCGTCAGGGCCGATGTGTCGGAGTACCTCCGCCCCCTGTTCGCTTCCTTCGAGTCGATTGCCCAGAGCCGCGCCGTTTCGTTCAGCCACCCACCCTGCCTACCCGAAAAGGTCGGGTACTTCGATGCCGACAAGCTGGAAAAAATCGTGACCAACCTCTTGTCCAATGCGTTCAAGTTTACGCCCGAGAACGGCCTGGTGAGCGTGCGGGTGGAGTACCCCGGCGACGAGTTGGTGCTTGTGGTGCAGGACAGCGGCATCGGCATCGAAGCCGAGCGGCTGCCCCACATTTTCGACCGCTTTTATCAGGCAAAATCCAACGCCACGCTGGGGCTGGAAGGCACGGGCATCGGCCTGGCCCTGGTTCACGAGTTGGTGGAAGTGCTGCGGGGAAGCATTCGGGTCGAGAGCGCTCCGGGCCGGGGAAGCACCTTCACCCTGCGGCTGCCCCTCGGTGGCCCCGCCGGGGAGGGGCAGGATGTGCGCGAAGAACTCCCCCCGCAACCGCCGCCGCCAGCCCGACCCACCACGACGACCTGGCGGTTCGCCGCTCGCTGCCGCCCGCTCTGTCGCCCGCCGACCCCGACGCGCCGCTGCTGCTGCTGGTGGAGGACAACGCCGACCTGCGCGACTACGTACGCTCGATTTTCGAGGGAAAATACCAGGTCGTGGAAGCTGCCGACGGGCAAGATGGCCTGGCGAAGGCTTTTGCGCACATTCCCGATCTGGTCGTCTGCGACCTGATGATGCCGCAACTCGACGGGTTTGGTTTTTGTGAAAAACTCAAATCCGACCCCCGCACCAGCCACATTCCGGTGGTGATGCTCACGGCCAAAGCCACGCTCGGCGACCGCCTGACGGGACTGGAACTGGGGGCCGACGACTACCTGACCAAGCCCTTCGAACGCGCCGAACTGGAAGTACGGATACAGAACTTACTCAAACAGCGGGAAACGCTGCGGCAGAAATATCGGCAGCAAGTAACCGAAGCCACGCCCGACGACCGCAGCGGCCAGGAAGCATCGCCGGGGACACTCGACGAAAATTTCCTCCAAAAGGCCATCCGCACCGTGGAGGAGCAGGGCAGCGACAGCGGCTTCGGCCTCGACGACCTCTGCGACGCCCTGAACGTGAGCCGCTCCAACCTGCACCGCAAGTTGAAAGCCCTCACGGGCCAAAGTACCACGGAGTTTATCCGCAGCATCCGCATCCACCGCGCCGCCAAGCTGCTTAGGCAACCCGGTGCCAGCGTGTCGGAAGTCGCCTACCAGGTCGGTTTCGATACGCGCAGCTATTTTTCCAAATGTTTCAGCGAACAAATGGGAATGTCGCCCAGCGACTGGATCGCTCAGCAGAGGGGTTGAAGGTAAAGAGGAGGAGGGATGAAAGGAGGAAAGGAAAGCTGGCGCCAGCCCTCCTATCTCCTTTCATCCCTCCTCCTTTCCTCCTCCTTCTCGATTTTGGCACAATAGTGGACAAGATTGGCACATACGGAGACAGCCGGCGGGCGGGCAGAGGGTAGTTTTGTCAGCAATGATTCCTCACTCAACCTCTGCTTCCCATGCACAATTCTCTACCTCCCCTGGCCCGGCCCATCCGGTGCCGCCCGACGCTCTTTTTCGGTTCTTTGCTCTGGGCCTTGGCCCTGCTGCTGGCCACGCCCACCTTGGCCGCCACGATCTACGTGAACGCCAGCGTGACGGGCGGCGCGGGCAACGGCGCCTCCTGGGCCAACGCCTACGCCACGCTGCAACCCGCTATCGATGCCGCCAACTCCGGCGACCACATTTGGGTGGCCCAAGGCACCTACAAGCCCACGACCAGCACCTCCGACCGCAACGTCTCTTTCATTATGAAGGAAGGTGTAAAAATATACGGCGGCTTTACCAGCGGGCAGACGGCCCTCAGCCAGCGCGACCCCAACCCCGCCACCAACGGAACGGTGCTGAGCGGGGACATCGACGGCGACGGCACCCTGACGGGCAACAGCTACCACGTTATTTTCAACAATGAAAACGGGCTGACGGGGGCGGCGGTGCTGGACGGCTTCACGCTCACGGGCGGCAACGCCGACGTCAACGATGGTCCGAAGTACTACGGGGGGGGCATGTACAATCGGAGTAGCAGCCCGACGCTGGCCAACTGCTCCTTCCAGGGAAATTCGGCCGTCTCATGGGGTGGAGGCGTGTACAATGATACCAGTAGCCCGACGCTGGCCAACTGCTCGTTTCAGGAGAATTCGGCAGACAGGGGAGGAGGCGTGTACAATGATACCAGTAGCCCGACGCTGGCCAACTGCTCGTTTCAGGAGAATTCGGCAGACAGGGGAGGAGGCGTGTACAATGATACCAGTAGCCCGACGCTGACCAACTGTTCGTTCCAGGATAATTCGGCAAATAGTGGAGGGGGCGTGTATAATCGCGGCAGCAGCCTGGCGCTGGCCAACTGCTCGTTTCAGGAGAATTCGGCAAACAGGGGAGGAGGCGTGTACAATTTCATCAGCCGCCCGACACTGACTAACTGCTCGTTTCAGGGAAATTCGGCCGTCTCCGGAGGTGGGGGCGTGTACAATGATGACACCCGCTCGACGCTGACCAACTGCTCGTTCCAGGATAATTCGGCAAATAGTGGAGGAGGAGTTTATAATGATTACCGCAGCTACCAAAAGCTGACCAACTGTGTGCTATTCGGCAACGGCGGGCAGAATAGCATCGTCAATGATGAGGACGGCACCGTCGAGGCCAGCTACTCACTCTTCGAGGCCACGGAGACCGACTATACGGGTTCCGACAACCTCACTACCACGGTCAACCCGTTCGCCTCCGGGACCAGCACCAGGCTGCGGCCCGGCTCTCCCGCCATCGACGCGGGCCTCAGCTCGGCCAACACCACCCAGACCGACCTGGCGGGCAACCCGCGCGTGGTGGGCGGCCGCATCGACATGGGTGCCTACGAGTTTCGTTGCACTCCGTTCGATGTGGCGGTCAGCGGGGCCACCTCGGTCGTCTTCGGCTTCAAGGATGGCGACAACTGCACCACCCTAACGGCCAGCGGCGGCACGGCCCCCTTCACCTATTCCTGGAAAATAAACGGCGACGAAATCGGCGACAAGGCCGACCAGCGGCTCTGTCCCGAAAGCACCACGACCTACACCGTAACCGCGACCGACGCCAGCGGCTGCGCTTCGGCGCCGACGGAGGTCACCGTCAGCGTGCAGGACGTGCGCTGCGGCAACAGGAGCCAGAACGTGACGATCTGCTACTACGGCGTGACGCAGTGCGTGAGCGAGAAAATCGCCGCCCGCTACCTGAGGCTCGGCGCCAAACCGGGCGGCTGCGGGACGGGCAACGCGCGGATTGGCGTGGCGGAAAGCGCCGAAGCGCCTTTGGGCCTTTCGCTGAAAGCCTACCCCAACCCCGTGCGGGACGCCGTGACGGTGGAGGTGCTTGCGCCCTCTGCGGGGCAAAGTACCTTCGAGGTGCTCGACCTGACGGGCGTGGCGCGGCAGTCGCGCACGGCGTACCTGCAAGAAGGGCTGAACGAGGTCGAGTTGCGCCTGGGCGGCTTGCCGACGGGCATCTATTTGATCAAAGCCGTGGACGCGCTCGGTCGGCGGGGCGTGGTCAAGGTCGGCAAGGAATAAATTTCGTTTTCCCTTAGTTTTTCAACCAAACCCAATGTTTCACGCATGAAAAATGTTTCGCAAATGAAAAAGCAATGCCTTTTCCTACTACTAGCCTGCCTGCCGCTGCTGTCCCTCGCCCAGGGACCCGACGGGGTCACCGTGGCCGGGGGCAACGGCGTCGGCCCGGCGGCCAACCAGTTTTATTTTTCTACCGGGGTGTTCGTAGACGGGGCGGGCAACGTCTTCGTGGCCGACCAGTTCAACCACCGCATCCAGAAGTTCGCGCCCGGCTCGACCAGCGGACTCACCGTGGCCGGGGGCAACGGCCCGGGCTCGGCGGCCAACCAGCTTAATGCTCCCACCGGGGTGTTCGTGGACGGGGCGGGCAACGTCTTCGTGGCCGACTTTTTCAACGACCGCATCCAGAAGTTCGCGCCCGGCACGACCGTCGGCGTCACCGTGGCCGGGGGCGAAGGCAACGGCCCGGCGGCCAACCAGCTTAGTTCTCCCTTCGGGGTGTTCGTGGACGGGGCGGGGAATCTCTTCGTTTCCGACAGGAATAACCACCGCATCCAGAAGTTCGCGCCCGGCTCGACCAGCGGGGTCACCGTGGCCGGGGGCAACGGCCAGGGTTCGGCGGCCAGCCAGCTTGATTCTCCCACCGGGGTGTTCGTGGACGGGGCGGGCAACGTCTTCGTGGCCGACTTTGGCAACCACCGCATCCAGAAGTTCGCGCCCGGCTCGACCAGCGGGGTCACCGTGGCCGGGGGCAACGGCGTCGGCCCGGCGGCCAACCAGCTTAATGCTCCCACCGGGGTGTTCGTGGACGGGGCGGGAAACGTCTTCGTGGCCGACCAGGGCAACCACCGCATCCAGAAGTTCGCGCCCGGCACGACTAGCGGAGTCACCGTGGCCGGGGGCAACGGCCAGGGTTCGGCGGCCAGCCAGCTTGCTTTTCCCTACGGGGTGTTCGTGGACGGGGCGGGGAACGTCTTCGTGGCCGACTTTGGCAACCACCGCATCCAGAAGTTCGCGCCCTCTTGCCCCGCCGTCGGAGTCAGCGGGGCCACCTCGGTCGTCTTCGGCTTCAAGGATGGCGACAACTGCACCACGCTGACGGCCAGCACCAGCGGCGGCACGGCCCCCTTCACCTATTCCTGGAAAATAAACAGCGACGAAATCGGCGACAAGGCCAGCCAGCGGCTCTGCCCCGAAAGCACCACGACATACACCGTGACGGCCACCGAGGCCAACGGCTGCGCTTCGGCGCCGACGGAGGTCACCGTCAACGTCCAGGACGTGCGCTGCGGCAACAAGCTCAACAAAGTGGAAATCTGCTACTACGGCGTGACGCAGTGCGTCTCGAACAAAATCGCCAAAAGGTACTTGCGGCTCGGTGCTACCATCGGCGGCTGCGGAACTAATAATGCCGCGCGGCTTGGCGTGCCAGAAAGCAGTGAACTACCCCTGCAACTCTCTCTGAAAGCCTACCCTAATCCCGTGCAGGACGCCGTGACGGTGGAGGTACTTTCGCCCTCGGCGGGGCAGGGTACTTTCGAAGTACTTGATGTGTCAGGGCGGGTGATGAAGTCACGGAAACAGAACCTGATCGAGGGCTTGAACGAAGTGCAGTTCCGTCTGGGTAGTTTGCCCACGGGCATCTATCTGATTCGCGGCGTTGACGCGCTGAATCATCAGGGCGTGGTGCGGGTGAAGAAAGAGTAAGCGATTACCGAGTTGCAATTCAATGGGCTGGCCGCACTTTACCGTGCGGCCAGCCTATTTTTCTTGCCCAGAAGTTTATGTCGTACCCACTTTTAGGGGAATATCTACAAAACCATCTTTTATTCCTGACTAAATTCCTTTTTTTGAGTAAAAAAATCATTTCAAAGTTTTTTATAGAAAACCCTCTATCAGAACGAAGAGAAAAAGGCAAACTACCTAAACCGATTAATTCACTCTATACCAAAACCCTCTATGAAAAATACACCACTACCCTCCTTTTCAACAACCAGCCGCCGCGCTATGAGCGGGCTGATGCTGTTCATGGCACTACTTATCTCTCCCGTGCTACTGGCCCAGACCACCTGGACGGGCGCGACCAGCAACGACTGGAACACAGCCAGCAACTGGACAGCGGGCGTGCCCGACGCGGCCGACGACGTGGAGATCCCCGACGTGGCCACCAACGACCCGGTGATCAGAGCCGGTACGGCGGCGGTGGCCGGTGCTGTCATTGTTGAAGCTGGGGGTATGCTCACAATACAGGCCAACGCCAGCCTGACGAAGGTCAACGAAAGTTTGCTTGCAAACGAAGGAGGCATGATCAGCAATGCGGGTCTGATCGTACTGAGTGGCCCGTCACTCAGCGGTGGTGAAAGTATACTCAATAACGGGAAATTTCGCAATGAAGCGGGCGGTGAGATACGTATCGACCGGTCGTATGCATTATTTCCGGGAGGATTCAGGGAGTATATATACCCAATAAACAACCTTTCAAATGGCAGTTTCGAAAATGCGGGCCTGATTGTGATCGGCAGTTTTGACCTGGTGGGAACAGCTTTGTTCAACAGTGGCCGATTTACTAACCTGCCGGGCGGGGAGATACGCATCGACCGAACAATCTCAGATGCAATAAGAACCTTTACGGAATTCGAGAACTCAGGTAAAATTATCATTGGTGGCTCGGCGGACTTCAACGGCGGAGGTATCTACAATGCAGGGTTGTTTCGCAATCAGTTGGGCGGTGAAATACGCGTTGACCGGGCGACAAGAGAGGGAATATTGAACGATGTTGATTTTTCAATTAACGACAATCCCGGCTTCGAGAATTCGGGCCTAATCGTTGTAGGCGGGTCGGCGGCCATAGGTGGCGACGGCATCTTTAACAAAGGCAAATTCAGCAATCCGGCCGGCGGTATCATCCGCATCGACCGCGCCAATGGTAGTGGTGTTCTCAACTTTCAGGGCAGTGATGGAGTTGCCGACTTCGAGAACGCGGGCCTGATCGAGATTGGCCTAACGGAGCCCCCCACCCGCGACGGGCTGAACAACATCCAAACGTTCTCCAACTTGGCCTGCGGTCGCATCCGCCTGGCCTCCACCCTTATTAATTCGGGTACTTTCACCAACGCGGGTTTCCTGTCGGTCGACACCAACCAACCGCACACCAACAGCGGGACACTCACCAACGACGGGGCCATCGGCTACCCGCAGGGCAACCCCATCCCTAACGTGACCAACAACGACCTGATCAGCCCGCCCGTCAGCGTGTGTGGCAACGGCAGCGTCTCGCCCGCCCTGGACCTGGGCGGAGCTAACAGTTTCATGGCTTCCGCAACCTGGTACAAAGACCCGGCGCTGACGATGCCGGCGGGCACCTACGTCCAGGCCAGCAACACCTTCACGGCCAGCAATCTGGCGGAGGGTACGTACCCGCTCTATTACCGGGCGACTGACTCGGACAATGCCTGTTCCGACACGCTGGGCATCCAAATGACGGTCATAGCTTCGCCGACGGTGAACGCCGGCGCAGACCAGTCGGTGATCTTCGGCTTTCAGGATGGGGGCAACTGCACCGACCTGACGGCCACGGCATCGGGCGGCAGCGGAGCCGGGTACACTTTCAATTGGAATCCCGGCGGATTGACGGGGCAGACGGTGACCGTCTGCCCCACGGCCACCACGACCTACACCGTGACGGCGACCGACGCCAACGGCTGCGTCTCCGCCCCGGACGAAGTGACGGTGAACGTGCAGGACGTGCGTTGCGGCAACCGGAACCAGAATGTGACGATCTGCTACTACGGCGTAACGCAGTGCGTCTCGCAAAAGATTGCCGCGCGCTACCTCAAACTGGGGGCCACGCTGGGCGGCTGCGGCAGCAGCGCCCGGATGAGCTACGAAACCGAAACGATGCCGCTGAAGCTTTCGCTGAAAGCCTACCCAAATCCCGTGCAGGACGCCGTGACGGTGGAAGTACTTTCACCCACGGCCGGGCGGGGTACTTTCGAGGTACTTGACATGTCGGGCGTGGCGCGGCAGACCCGCACCAAGTACCTGCAAAAAGGTCTGAACGAGGTAGTTTTCCGGCTGGGTAGTCTGCCCACAGGAATTTATCTGATCAAAGCCGTTGACGCGCTGGGTCAGCAGGCCACCGTGCGGGTGAGCAAGGAATAACAGCAATCTGTTCCACTGGAAAAGGCCGCTTCGTGCGGTCTTTTTTTTGCCTTTTCCGGACTGATTTTATTCAAAATCTTAGCCCCAAAGCAAAATGCAACAATAAGCCACGTCCCCGCAACAATACACCACGCCTTTGATAGAATGAGCCAAGTCTGGTCAAAGCCAACCCGCGACCTTTGTAATGTTCGCTGCTGGTCAAACGGCAAGAACATTTCACTCATCTTATAATCATTTAAATTCTATAATCATGAACGCCTTCAAAACTTCCGCTCTTGTCCTGTCCTTCGCCCTCGTATCTGCCACTTCGCTGCTGGCTCAGGGTTCCGCTCCCAAAGTAGCCGACCAGTCGATGGTTGCCACTACCGCTACCAATTACTACGCCCAACCTTCGCTGCCCGATGTCAACTATCCCGTTCAACCCGTAATCGCCAACAAGCGGCAAACTTTCGCCACCAGCCTTTACCGGATAAAGGAATCGATGACCATGCGGTTGAGCATTGAGAAGAAGTTCGGTGATGTCGTCATCGTCAGGCTGCTCGACCAAGATGGCAGAGAACTACACCGCGAATCGGTGAGCCGCCGAATCGCCAAGTATGGCTGCAACTTTGATTTCACCAAGGTCGAGGACGGTGCCTACACCATCGAGATCGCCAACGGCGACGAAGTGCAGCGCAAGTCCATCAGCCTGGGTAGCGTCGAGGTGGTGAAAGAACCCGCCCGCACGCTCGTAGCGCTGAATTAATTGCCGTAGAGACACTAATCCTCACTACGATTAGATTAGGTTAATAAGGCCGAATCCCCCGTCCAGTAGGGTGGGGGATTCTTGTTTGCCTGGTTTTCGTAACTAGTCATGCGGCAGGCTACAAAAACTACCCGATCTACCCGATCAAAGTAGTTACGAAATTTCTCTCAAATAATATTTTGCTTGCCTGACCAATCAGAAACCTGGAATAGGATGATGGGCAACCTTCGGTAGTCGAGACTACGAACGGACTTAATAACAAGGGTAAAAGCTTGCCAAAATAAGCTTATAAAAAACTATCTTGACCAGAAAAAAGTAAGTTTGCCAAAGAGGGCAACGTCTTGAAAAAGAGGGTTCATTCAATCCGGATTATCCACTATGCCACGAAATGAGAAAAATAGCACACTACCTGGGTATAGTTACCATTCTTTTAATCACAGGCTGTCAGGCCGATAAAACCACGTTTCCAGCGGCCACAAGCCTTACCGGAATCTGTGTCCTGACCAATGACCAGACTGATTATCCTCTTCAAGCGCACGTTCAGGTCTTAAAGGACACCACCCCCGGATACACAATTAAGCAGATTAGTCAACCTTCCTTTCAAACCAGGTTTCAGGCTTATCCCGAATACCTCCCGGCAATTGAGAATTATCAATATTACTGGGGTAAATTTCAAATCGAAAACCGCCTGACCGATGCCCATCACTACCAGGAATGGGTACTTACATTCAACGATACCTGGACAAACTTAGATGTCTTTATTGAAGACGAAAACGGATCCTGGCGGCAGGAACGAAGTGGGGCATTTACGGCGGAGCAATCAAAAAAGTTTGCTCCAACTGCTGGCGGTAATTTGATTAAATTAATCCTGCCTCCCCACGAGATTGTGACCGTGTACTTTCGGGGGACTAGCGAAAGAACGGCTATCTATCCCTCATTCTATGCCCGGCTAACCCATATACAGACATTTTATGATGACTTGCTGACGACCAAAATAAACAATGCGATTTTTATCGGGCTGTTGTTGATGATGCTCTTTTACAACCTGATCGTGTATTTTTTTGGGAGAGACCGCAGTTTTATTTTTTACTCCGGGTATCTGATCATGGTGGTTATATACGCCACTTACTCCTCCGATGACCTGTCTGATTGGTTTGGTTTGTTTAGCCGTCATCCGGCCTATGAGAGGTTCATGAAGTTGGCGATCTATCTGGCGATGATGAGCTACCTGGCCTTCATTCGTAGTTTTTTGGATTTGAAGCAGCTGTTACCCAAGTGGGATACAGTATTAAAGCTGCTTATTTATTTGGGATTTCCGCTGATGGTGCTCGACGTCATTGTATTACTACAAACAAATTTTAGTTATGTAATCGAAGACAGGATTGTGGTTCCGTACATCATTTTGATACTAATCACTTTTTGTTCAGTACTTTATCCCTTATACAAGACCAGAGATAAGAAAGGTTATTTTGCGATTGCGGGCATCGCAGCCATCTGTTTGGGCGCCCTCATTACCGTCATTTCCCGAGTGTGGATGCCTCCGTTTTCAATTTTTTATCTGAAGGCCGGGACAGTTGTTGAAATCCTGATTTTCTCGCTGGGTCTGGCTTATCGTCAAAGAAAACAAAAACAGTCACAGCAGCAGGCAGACTTTAAACTCAAAGAAAGTCAGTTGATTCAGGAAAAGAGGCAGGCCGAAGCCGACCGGCTTAAAGAGGTAAATGAATTCAAAACCCGTTTCTATACCAATATCACCCATGAATTTCGCACTCCCCTTACCGTAATCATGGGCATGGCCGAAAACTTAAAAAACCACAATAAAGAAAAAGAGCTTATTCGGCGCAATGGTCAAAACCTATTACAACTAATCAACCAAATGCTCGCCCTGTCCAAGCTGGAATCGGGCACTTTGGCCTTCAAAAAGGTTCACAAAAACATCATTGTTTATTTACAATATCTTACCGAGTCGTTTTATTCAACCGCGGCGCAAAAAAACATCCGTCTGGTTATTTATTCGGAAGAAAAGGAGGTGATGATGGACTATGATGAAGAAAAAATCCAGCAGATCGTGTATAATCTGTTGTCCAATGCCTTGAAATTTACGAATGACAGTGGGCAAATTGTCTTTCATGTCAGTAAAATTGAAGAAAATGGTCAGTACTTTTTAAAATTGATAGTCAGAGACAACGGAATTGGTATTTCTCAAGAAGATATCAACTTTATTTTTGATCGGTTTTATCAAATCGACGCTGACAGTACAAGAGCGGAAGGTACGGGCATCGGTTTGGCGCTGACCAAAGAATTGGTGGAATTGCTGAAAGGGCGGATAGAGGCAAAAAGTCGCCCGGGGGAAGGAACAGAATTTATTCTGCATCTGCCGATCGAAGCACAAGCTAAATCGACGGCTGGAGGATTGCCAACTGAACAAGACAACGACCAAACCGGGGAACCACTCGTATTGCCGTCCGAAGATAGTATCTCCCCTGCCGACCAAGCAGATGAAACATTTGATGAATCGGAACTACCCTACCTCTCTGATCGGCCGGAGGTCCTGATTATCGATGATAACCAGGACATTATCACATTTATTAAAACGATCTTAAAACATAAGTACCAGATTCATACGGCCAATAACGGAATTTCAGGCATTGAAAAAGCGGTGCAGATTATTCCCGATATTGTCATCAGTGATGTGATGATGCCCGGAAAAAGTGGCTATGAAGTTTGTGAAACCCTGAAACAAGACGAACGAACGAGCCATATCCCCATTATACTACTGACGGCCCGGGCCACCCAGACCGACAGGGTCGACGGCCTCAAGTATGGCGCAGATGCTTACCTCACCAAGCCTTTCGACAAAGAAGAGCTGGTTATCCGCCTGGAAAAACTGGTGGAGATCCGCCAACAATTGCAGCTACGCTACACCAGTGAATTCCAGACTGCTGAACCTTCCGTTGACGATATTTTCCGACAAAAACTCCGGGTACACATTCAGGCAAATCTGAGCAATACCGAATTTGGCGTAGCCCAGTTGGTCGAGGCTAGTGATATGAGCCAAATGCAGTTGTACCGGAAGCTAAAAGCCCTCACGGGCAAAACGCCCTCCCAGTTTATCCGCTCCTATCGAGTACACAAAGGACTCGAGTTACTTCAAAAAGGCGACTTAACCATTTCGGAAGTCGCCTATGAGGTCGGGTTTGCCGATCCCAGTTACTTCTCGAGGGTTTTCCAAAAAGAGCTGGGCAAAAGCCCAAGCCATTTCTTGAAATAGCTGATAACCAATATCTTGGTACTTATTTTACAGGCCATTGTAAAATAAGTCCTGATTTTATTTCTCCTTCTGTAACATACGTTTCTGTTTTTGTAAAATAGGTGAAAGGGTTTCGACTGCCTGATCCACACCTTTATGGTATTCAACCTACCAACCAAAACACAAGCTCATGAAGCGAATTATACACAAGTACATCTGCCTGCTGGCTCTGGCACTGCTTAGCCAGCCACTCCACGCGCAGACTACCACCTTCAACGCTACGGGCGGCAACCAAACCTACAATGTACCCAGCGACGGCCTGCTGACCATTACCGCCCGGGGGGGCGATGGCGGCGGCGACCTGACTCCGCCGGGACAACCTGGGGGCAGCGGCGCCACTGTTTCGGCCACTTATCCGGTACGGCAAGGCGATGAATTGATTGTTGTTGTGGGGGTGAGCGGCGGTACAACTACCGCAACTAGAAGTTATTCGACCCCAATTGGTACCGTCAATACAGGATTCGGCGGTGGCGGCGGCGGCGGATCGGCAGCGATCATTAAGCGAGGGGGTACTTCCACCCTGCTACTGGTAGCCGGAGGTGGCGGCGGAAGCGACGGTATCGACGGAACAAAGCCCGGTGGCGGCGCAGTCAGCGGAGAAGACCCTGTTTTCGGGCGGGGTTCCAATCAGGGAGGAGGCTTTAATCAGGGTTTTTTAAATTCCTTTGGCGGGGGCGGCCCGGGCACCCTTAATGGCGGGGGTGCCGGTGGGGGAACACTCGGTGGTTTCGGGTTTGGCGGAGGAGGAAGTGGAAGCAACTCTATTACGCTCATTACCGCAACGAATGAAACGTTCGTATCGAAGTCGGCCGGTGGTGGCGGTGGGTATCGTGGTGGTTCTGCCAATTTTGCCTCCGGAGGCGTACCTCCCGATCCATCCTACGCTGCCAACGGCGGATCATCTTTTCTCCAGACGGACGGGTTTTCCCCCACAAACATAACCCGAAATGACGGTGTTACAGGTGGGGGTAGCAACGCCAATGGCTCGGTGGTTCTGAATTTGGTGTCGGCTCCGCCCGTAGCGTTCACAACTCCCTCGGTCACTAATGTCCTATGCGCAGGCAGTAGCACGGGTATCATTTCGGTGACGGCCAGCGGCGGTGTGGGCGGCTATTCTTACACGCTTACCCCCGGCAACGTAACCAACAGCACCGGGAACTTCACGGGACTGACGGCGGGCAACTACGCCATCGCCATCAACGATGCCTCCAACGGATCGGCCAACACGGGAAATATTAGCGTCAATGAACCCACCGCCATCGTATTCGGTCAACCGACCGTGACGAACGTGGATTGCAACGGCAACAGCACCGGAGCGATTTCCATCACCGCCAGTGGCGGCACACCGGGCTACACTTACACGCTCAGTCCCGGCGGCAGCACAAATAGTACGGGTAGTTTCACTGGCCTGGCGGCGGGCAACTACACCATCGGAGTCACCGATGCCAATGGCTGCCCGGCCAACTCGGGTACCGTCATCGTGAGCGAACCCGCTGTCCTTAGCCTTTTGGCGCCTACGGTCACTAATGTGGATTGCAACGGCAGCAGCACGGGAGCGATTTCGATCACCGCCAGTGGCGGCACACCGGGCTACACCTACACGCTCAGTCCCGGCGGCAGCACAAACAATACGGGTAGTTTCACTGGCCTGGCGGCAGGCAACTACACCATCGGAGTCACCGATGCCAATGGCTGCACGGCCAACTCTGGCAACATCACTGTGAATGAACCCCCAGTCCTTAGCCTGAGTACCAGCGGAAACACTTCCGTCATTTTCGGCTTTGGTAGCAACTGCACTACCCTGACGGGTAGCGCCAGCGGTGGTACTGCGCCTTATTCTTATGCGTGGAGTAGTGGTGGTACTAATGCCAGTGAGCAAGTATGCCCCGGCCCGGCTAGTGAAACCTACACGGTAACCGCAACCGACAATAACGGTTGCCAGGCTCCTGCCCAGGTAACCGTGAACGTGCAGGATGTGCGCTGCGGCAACCGCAACCAGAACGTGACGATCTGCTACTATGGCGTGACGCAGTGCGTCTCGGAGAAAATAGCTAGCCGCTACCTGAAACTGGGCGCAACCATCGGCGGCTGCGGCACCGGGAATGCCCGAATCGGCGTCGAGGAAAGTAACCTACCCTTGCAGCTTTCGCTGAAAGCCTACCCCAACCCCGTGCAGGATGCGGTGATGGTGGAGGTACTTTCGCCAAATGCTGGGCAAGGTACTTTCGAGGTGCTCGACCTGACGGGCCGGGTGCGGCAGTCGCGGACGGAGAACCTGGTGGAAGGCTTGAACGAAGTGGAGTTCCGGCTGGGTAGTTTGCCGACGGGAATTTACCTGATAAAAGCCGTTGACGCGCTGAATAATAAGGGCGTGGTGCGGGTGAGTAAGCAGTAGAGTTTTTGTATAAAAATAACCCTTCACGAACAAAAAGGGCTGTCGGGGAGTGGCACCCGGCGGCCCCTTTTGTTGGCAAGAATAATCTCCCCGGTAACTAAAACGGCACTTTGGGACAGTTTTCGCCTAGGTACGTCCTAGATCGGTTGGCTGGGGAAGAGCAAATACTTTCATTGCCTCCACCCGATGCTTTCGTTCCCGAAAACCGCTCTTTTGACACAATAGCAGAAGAAATGACACAATACACGAAGTTTTTGACACAATAGCAGAAGTCTCTGTGGGCTGATCTGCGGTACTTGGCTCAGTCGATTTTAACTTTTCTTTTCACCATTCACCAATCACTCTTATGAAAAAGCAATACAGACAAAACCCAACCCACACACCCCTTTCTTTTCAGATCAGAGAACTGTTGCTGGCCACGCTGTTCGTATGCGGGGCGTTTTCCCTCCACGCGCATACCATCATTTGGACGGGCATGAGCAGCACCGAGTACATAGCGAAAAATTGGTCGTCAGGAGTAACTGCTGAGACGAACAAGTCCATCGTTCCGGTTGCTCCTGCTACTAAGTCGGTTTTCAACCGGGCTACCGAAGTCCCGCGCAGGGGCAGGGAAGTCGCTCTTCCAACTCCCATTACTGAGACTTTCAATTATACAGGCACTATCGTTACCTGGACGGTGCCGGATGGGGTTTCTTCGCTGACTATTGAAGCAAAAGGGGCAGAAGGTGGCTTTGGTCCGCCCCTATTTGGCAACCCTACTATTTATTCCGCTGGTATGGGAGCAATTATTTCCGGAGTTATCCCGGTAACCGGGGGCCAGCAACTCAAAATTTTGGTAGGGCAGAAAAGCCCTCAACGCAATGGCGGAGGCGGTGGCTCATTTGTCACGGATAACGCCAACCAGCCATTAATGATTGCCGGAGGCGGAGGGGGTAGCGGTGTAGACAACGATGCATTGACAAAGAATGGACAGACAGGGACCAGTGGTGGAAATGGAAGCGGCAGCAATGGTGGTTCTGGTGGCAATGCAGGTACCGGTGGTACTGGTGGTACCGCCGGTGCCAATAGCGCTGGTGGTGGTGGTCTTCTGACCGATGGTACTGGTGCAAATTCCACAGTTCCTGGCGGAAAAGCTTTTGTCAGTGGTGGCGCAGGCGGTGGTGGTGGTGGTACATCTGATGTAGGGATAGGAGGTTTTGGTGGCGGTGGTGCAGGAACCGGAGTGGCCAGTGGCGGCGGCGGGGGTGGTTACTCAGGTGGTGGTGGTGGGAATGGCCCTGGCGGTGGCGGGGGCTCTTTCAATAGTGGTACCGACCAAAACAACCTGGCCGGAGCTAATACGGGTGATGGTCTCGTAACGATTACGTATCAATTCGATCCGCCCACCACCTGCCCGCCCATAACCTTCACCCCCACGGTGAGCAACGTGCGCTGCCAGGGCGGGAGCGACGGCAGCATCGCCCTCACGCCCAGCGGCGGCACTGCCCCCTACACCTACTCGATCGACGGCGGGGCCAACTATGGCGACATTTCCACGCTCTCGGGCCGGTCGGCGGGCAGCTACTCCGTCAGGGTCAAGGACGCCAACGATTGCGAGTCGGAGGCCCAGCCTGTCACCATCGGCGAGCCTGCTACCGCCCTCAGCGCCAGCGTGAGCGGCAACACCTCGGTCGTGTTTGGCTTTGGGAGCAACTGCACCACGCTGACGGCCAGCGGCAGTGGCGGCACAGGGTCTTACACCTATGCCTGGAGTGCTGGTGCTAACCCGACCAACACCGCCAGCACGGAGGTTTGTCCCCAAACTACTACCACCTACACCGTAACCGTGACCGACGCCAACACCTGCCAGGCTACGGCCCAGGTAACCGTGAACGTGCAGGACGTGCGCTGCGGCAACCGCGACCAGAACGTGACGATCTGCTACTACGGCGTGACGCAGTGCGTGTCGGAGAAAATCGCGGCCCGCTACCTGAAACTCGGCGCGACCATCGGCGGCTGTGGCACCGGGAATGCTCGACTAGGCGTACCGGAAAGCGCCGCACTGCCCTTGCAACTCAGCCTGAAAGCCTTCCCCAACCCCGTGCAGGACGCTGTGACTTTGGAAGTACTTGCCCCCAATGCCGGGCGGGGTACCTTCGAGGTACTTGACGTAACGGGCCGCGTGCGGCAGTCGCGGCAGGAAAGCCTGGTGGAAGGCTTGAACGAGGTGGAGTTCCGGCTGGGTAGTTTGCCGACGGGAATTTACCTGATCAAAGCCGTGGACGCGCTGAATAATCAGGGCGTGGTACGGGTGAGTAAGGAGTAAGAATATTGACCCATTATTTATTTAACAAATTCCTGTAATCATGCAAAACACCCTATCAGAGACTCGACCCAACTATCGCCGCCCAAGGGGCTGGCTGTTTTTAATTGCAACCCTGCTGGCGTGGCTACTGTCGCCTGCCGCCCAGGCTCAGGCTTACGACCCCAACGGCGCGACCGTGGCCGGGGGCAATGGACAAGGCAGCGAGCTCAATCAGTTGAATGGTCCAATTGGCGTGTATGTAGACGCATCGGGCAATGTCTATGTGTCCGAACTTACTAATAATCGCGTCCAGAAGTGGGCACCAGGGGCCTCATCGGGCACCACCGTGGCCGGGGGCAATGGACAAGGCGGTGGTGCCAGTCAGTTGTATTTTCCGAGGGGCATACATGTGGACGCCTCGGGCAACATCTATATGGCCGATTCAAATAACGATCGCGTCCAGAAGTGGACGCCGGGGGCCACAGCGGGCACCACCGTGGCCGGGGGCAATGGTCGTGGCAGCGCGGCCAATCAACTGGCTTTTCCAGCGGGCGTGTCCGTGGACGCAACGGGTAACGTCTATGTGGCCGATTACAATAACCATCGCATCCAGAGGTGGGCACCAGGGGCCACAGTGGGCACCACCGTGGCCGGGGGCAATGGCAGTGGCAGTGCGGCTAATCAACTGGCTTTTCCATTGGGCGTGTATGTGGACGCATCGGGCAACATCTATGTGGCCGATTACGCTAACGCTCGCATCCAGAAGTGGGCACCGGGGGCCACAGCGGGCACCACCGTGGCCGGGGGCAATAGACTAGGCAGCGCGGCCAATCAGTTCGATGGAGCATCGGACGTGTATGTGGACGCATCGGGCAACGTCTTTGTGGCCGATGAATTTAACGCTCGCATCCAGAAGTGGGCACCGGGGGCCACAGCGGGTACCACCGTGGCCGGGGTCGCTGGCTTTGGTAGCGCGGCCAATCAGTTGACTCGTGCCTCGGGCGTGTATGTGGACGCGTCTGGCAACGTCTATGTTGCTGATTATAATAACAATCGTGTTCAGAAGTTTAGCCTGTTGGTGGCGCCCACCGTGTCGGGCCTGTCGGCTACCCCCAACCCCATCTGCGCCGGACAGTCCATCACCTTTACGGCCACGGTGGGAAAGAATAGTGGAAATTACAGCTATACCCTAGACAATGGGGCGGGCAGTTCGCGATCCGGCACGGCCAGCGGCACGGCTTTTAGTCAGAGTATCACGGCCATCGGCTCGGGTAGCCAGACCTACACGCTGACCCTGACCAATGACCTTGGTACGGCTTCAACTACCGTGCCGGTGACGGTCAACGCCCTGCCCACGGCGACCGTCAGCGGTGGCGGTGTGGTATGCGCTGGACAACCTCGACCCGATGTGTCCATCGCCCTGACGGGTACGGCTCCCTTCACGTTCACCTACACCAACGGCACCACGCCCACCACCGTAACGGGTACTTCCACCAATCCCTACGTGATTGCCAACGCCCCGGCAGGCAGCTACACCGTCACCGCCCTGAGCGATGCCAACTGCGCGGGTACTTCTCTGACGGGTAGTGCCACCGTGACGGTCAACCCGCTGCCCACGGCCACCGTCAGCGGTGGCGGTGTGGTATGCGCAGGACAACTCCGACCCGATGTGAGCATCGCCCTGACGGGTACGGCTCCCTTCACCTTTACCTACACCAACGGCACCACGCCCACCACCGTAACGGGTACGGCCACCAATCCCTACGTGATTGCCAACGCCCCGGCGGGCAGCTACACCGTCACCAGTCTGAGCGATGCCAACTGCGCGGGTACCTCCTTCTCAGGTTCGGCCACCGTCACGGTCAACGCACTGCCGACGGTGAATGCCGGAGCCGACCAATCGGTGATCCTGGGCTTCGGCGGGCCCAACAGCAACTGCACCGACCTGATGGCCACGCCCAACGGCGGCAGCGGAGCAGATTATGTGTTCACCTGGAATCCGGGTAATCTGAGCGGCCAGACGGTGAATGTCTGGCCACAAACCACCACGACCTACAACGTGACGGTGACCGACGGCAACGGCTGCCAAGCCACGGCCCAGGTGACGGTCAACGTGCAGGATGTGCGCTGCGGCAACCGCAACCAGAACGTGACAATCTGCTACTACGGCGTGACGCAATGTGTTTCGGAGAAAATCGCGGCTCGCTACCTCAAACTCGGCGCGACCATCGGCGGCTGTGGCAGCAGGAACGCGCGGCTTGGCGTGGAGGAAAGCAGTGAACTTCCGCTACAACTGTCTTTAAAAGCCTTCCCCAACCCCGTGCAGGACGCTGTGACCGTGGAGGTACTTAGCAGTGTGGCGGGTGCAGCCACGTTCGAGGTGCTGGATGTAGCAGGCCGGGCGCGGCAGACGCGCACGGAAAACCTGGTCGAAGGGTTGAACGAAGTGGAGTTCCGTTTGGGTAGTTTGCCGACGGGAATCTACCTGATCCGGGCCGTGGACGCGCTGAATAATAAGGGCGTGGTGCGGGTGAGTAAGCAGTAGAGTTTTTGTATAAAAATAATCCTTCTGGAATAGAAAAGGCTGTCGGGGAGTGGCACCCGGCGGCCCCTTTTGTTGTCAAGAATAATCTCCCCGGTAACTAAAACGGCACTTTCGGACAGTTTTCGCCTAGGTACGTCCTAGATCGGTTGGCTGGGGAAGAGCAAATACTTTCATTGCCTCCACCCGATGCTTTCGTTCCCGAAAAACGCTCTTTTGACACAATAGCAGAAGAAATGACACAATACACGAAGTTTTTGACACAATAGCAGAAGTCTCTATGGGCTGATCTGCGGTACTTGGCTCAGTCGATTTTAACTTTTCTTTTCACCATTCACCAATCACTCATATGAAAAAGCAATACAGACAAAACCCAACCCACACACCCCTTTCTTTTCAGATCAGAGAACTGTTGCTGGCCGCGCTGTTCGTATGCGGGGCCTTCTCCCTCCACGCCCAAACCACCTGGACGGGCGCGACCAGTACCGACTGGGCCACGGCCACCAACTGGAGTACGAATGCGGTGCCCACCGCCATTGACGATGTGAAGATTCCGGTAGGACCCGCCAACCAGCCCATAATCGGTACTTCCGTCGTGGCCAAATCAGTGGAGTTGTATCAACAGGCATCGCTGTCGGTCACGGCGGCGGGAATACTCACTATCGACAGCTCGTTTCCGGCCAACGGCCTGACCACTTCGATTTATAACGGGGGTACCATCGCAAACGATGGCCGGATTCAGATTGGCACCTCCGCAGATACCAGAGGAATTGGAATCTGGAATTATAATGGCACCAGCCAAATCACAAATGGAGGTACCATTTCCATCGACAACATTGCCGATGGAAGTACCGTAGCACTGTACACACAGGCCGGAACTTTTACCAATTCGGGGATCGTCGCAATCGGCAGTACTGGAAACATTGGCGGCTGGGGCATTTATAACAGTGCGCAGTTCGTGAATGAAGCGGGCGGCATCATCACAGTAGATCGTATCGTTGTCCGAGGCGGCATCTCCGCGATTCGGAACCATCCTGGCGGAACCTTCACCAATGCGGGCAACATCAGCACGGGCACCGCAGTCAGTTCGGGTCAGGATGGAATTATCAATCTGCATACATTTACCAATCAGGCAACGGGTGAAATCCACATCGACCGCTCCTGGGGCAACGGAATCTGGAACACTTCTAATGCCCAGAGCTTCGAGAATTCCGGGTTGATCGCCATTGGAGCCAATGCCGCTACCGGAATAGCGGGTATTCTTAACGACAAGCCCTTTGTCAACCGCCCAAGCGGGGAAATTCGCATTGATCGGCCCTCCGGTGATGGGATCAACAATCGAGTAGGCCGGACATTCACCAACGAAGGGTCTATCAAAATTGGCACGGAGGGGAGCATCGGTGGCAACGGTATCACTAACGATGGTACGTTTTCCAATAGTAGCTGCGCCACGCTGACGGTATTCGACAACATCGCCAACAGCAGCAACTTCACCAACGCGGGTTTCTTCACGGTCAACACCACCCAGCCCCACACCAACAGCGGTCTAACCAACGACGGCGTCATTGCCTACCCGCAGGGCAACCCCATCCCCAACGTGACCAACAACGACGTCATCGCCCTGCCCAGGGCCAGCCTGTGCGCCACTTTCAAGCCTGCTCTGATGCTGGGAGGTGCCAACAGCTTCACGGCCGCTGCCATTTGGTACAAAGACGAAGCCCTTACGATGCCCGCCGGAAACTACAATCAAGCCACCAATGAGTTCACGGCTACCAATCTGGCCCCCGGAAGTACCACCCCGGTGTACTTTTCCGTCACCGACGATGCGAATGCGTGTGGACGCGTCGTCTCCGTTCTGCTGACAGCCGCCACTCTCACGACCAGCGACCAGTCCGTCGTTTTCGGCTTCGGCAGCAATTGTACCGACATCTCGGCCTCGACCAACAGCAGCGGGCCACTTAGTTTTTCGTGGGACAACGGCGCGGGCAATACCGCCACGGTCAACGTCTGCCCCGAAACCACCACGACCTACGAAGTCACCGTCACCGACGGCAACGGTTGCCAGGCGCAGGCCCAGGTGAAAGTCAACGTGCAGGACGTGCGCTGCGGCAACCGCAACCAGAACGTGACGATCTGCTACTACGGCGTGACGCAATGTGTGTCGGAGAAAATCGCTAAGCGCTACCTCAAACTTGGCGCGACTTTGGGCGGCTGCGGCACGGGTAATGCCCGAATCGGCGTCGAGGAAAGCAACCTACCCTTGCAGCTTTCGCTAAAAGCTTACCCCAATCCCGTGCAGGATGCCGTGATGGTGGAGATACTTGCCCCCAATGCCGGCCGAGGTACTTTCGAGGTACTGGACGTAACGGGCCGGGTGAGACAGTCGCGGCAGGAAAACCTGATCGAAGGCTTGAACGAGGTGGAGTTCCGGCTGGGTAGTTTGCCGACGGGGGTTTACCTGATCAAAGCCGTTGACGCGCTGAATAATAAGGGCGTGGTGCGGGTGAGTAAGCAATAACGAAGCATAGCCGGGCGGAGGGTCTGCCCGGCTTTTATCATACATAAACTACCTAACCACTTTCAAATCATGAAAATTACTACCAATCAATCTCGTATAACCACTCGGTACCGAGCCATCCGGTTATTTGCACTACTGCTAACCCTGGGCTGGGGACTCACTCCCGCCTACGGGCAGAATTCTGTTGAAGTACTAAACATTTCCGCTCCTGCCCATAGCCAGAATGGCACTATCGGCTCCTGGACGGTACCTGCTGGTGGGCCCTACAAGCTGAGAATTACGGCAAAGGGAGCGAAGGGCGGTACCGGAAATTCTTCTACCAATGGAATTTTTTACTCCGGAGGCGCAGGGGCTGTCATGTCGGCAGATTTTACCGCTTCATCGGGGCAAGTGTTCGAAGCCGTAGCGGGAGCACCCGGACAGGATTTTCAGTTCTCTACCGGTGGTGGCGGCGGCGGAGGGGCATCAGGGGTTCGCTTTTCGGATGGAACAGTGCTGATCGTCGCTGGCGGTGGTGGTGGCGGAGGAAGATTTAATAACGGAACGGGTCCGGGTAAACCTGCCTTGCTCACCAATACGGGTACGCAGGGTGGGGCAGCAGGCGATGGCTCAGGCGGCGGGGGATTAACTACCCCCGGTGGTGATGGCAACGAAAGTACTGGCGGAGGAGCGGGATACAATGCCACAGGCGGAACTTCTGGCGGCTCGGGTGGCGGCGGATACGGCGCTGGCGGGGCAGGTCATTTTAGCGGCGGCGGCGGTGGGGGATACAACGGCGGCGCTGGTGGTGCTGTAGCTGTTGGCACTATCGGTGGTGAAGGCGGCTATGGCGGTGGGTCTTTCAACGATGGCATCAACCAGACCAACACAGTAGACAACAACGCCGGCGGGCAGGTCATTATCGAGGTTTTGGATGTCGGGGTTACGGCCACCGCCATGCAGCCTGCCTGCGCCAATCCCACCCAGGGAAGTGTGAGCCTCGACCTGACTGGCGTCATCGATGGCAATACCTCTGACTTTGAGTACGCCATTGTGGCGGGCAACTCCTTCACGGGTACCCCCGCCTTTACCGACCTCACCGCCGACCCTTTCAACCTCAGCAGTGGTTTCGGCACTACGGGTGATGCCGACGGGGAAACCTACACCGTTCGGGTCAGATCCAAGTCCGGCCCTACACTTTTCGTGGACAATACTTACACGCTGACGTCGCCACCCCAGCCGACACTAAGACCGGGTGTGTTCCCGGCCATCTGCGCGGGCAGCACTTCCTTCACGGTTCCCTACATTGGTACTACCAACGACCCGACGACCTACTCCGTATCGGGAACGGGCATAGTGACCGTAACCGACGCGCCCCTTCCCGGCTCACCGATCACGGTCAACCTGAGCAGTCCCGCCTTGGGCGGCACCATTGACTTTTCGCTCTCGGTCAAGAACGCCGACGGCTGCGTTTCGACTCCGACCCCGGCCACGGTGACGGTCAATCCACTGCCCACGGCATCCATTACGACCAATAATGGCCCCATCTGCGCAGGCAGCGACGCTACTTTTACCGTGAGCGGCACCAGCGGTGCCACGCTGACCTACACGATCACGGGGCAAACGGGTAACCAGACTCTTACTTTGGATGGAACCAACCAAGTAATTACAGTTGGCAATGCCACGGCTAATGTGGTATTGATGCTGGTGAGCGCAGCCAAAGACGAGTGTTCGCAGAACCTGACGGGTACTTCCACCGTGACGGTTAACGCCCTGCCCATCGTAACGCCCGGCCCCGATCAGTCGGTTATCTTCGGTTTCGGCAGCAACTGCACCGACATCTCGGCAATGGCCACGGGTGCGCCAACGCTCACGTATTCGTGGGACAACGGCGCGGGCAGCGATGCGACGGTCAACGTCTGCCCCGAAACTACCACGAACTACACCGTGACCGTGACGGACGGCAACGGCTGCCAGGCGCAGGCCCAGGTGAAAGTCAACGTGCAGGACGTGCGCTGCGGCAACCGCGACCAGAACGTGACGATCTGCTACTATGGCGTGACGCAGTGTGTGTCGGAGAAAATCGCCAAGCGGTACTTGCGACTCGGCGCGACCATCGGCGGCTGCGGCACGGGCAATGCCCGGATTGGTGTAGAGGAAAGTAGTGAGCTGCCTTTGAGCCTTTCGCTGAGAGCCTTCCCCAACCCCGTGCAGGACGCGGTGATGGTGGAGGTACTTGCCCCCACTGCCGGGCGGGGTACTTTCGAGGTACTTGATATGTCGGGCCGGGTACGGCAGTCGCGGACGGAGCAACTGGTAGAAGGCTTGAACGAAGTGGAGTTCCGGCTGGGTACTTTGCCGACGGGGATTTACCTCATCCGGGCCACCGACGCGCATAACCGCCAGGGGGTCGTGAAAGTGAGCAAGGAGTAAAATACACAATGTCGTTAGAAAAAGGCCGCGTCGTGCGGCCTTTTTTTTTGCCTCTTTCTGGCGGATTATTTTCAAAAACCCTGTCCCCAAAGCGAATTGCAACAATAAACTACATCCCTGCAACAATGCACCACGCCTTTGAGAGAATGAGCCAAGTCCGGTCAAACCCAACCCGCGACCTTTGTACTGTTCGCTACTGACCAAAGCACGGACACTTTTAAACACTCATTTTTATCATAAACCTTTTAAATATAAAGATCATGAAAACGCTCAAAAACACCGGAATTACCCTGATGTTCGCTATCGTCGCCTCCACTGCCGCTCTGGCCCAGAGCCCTAACCAGATGCTGGCTCATGCCGGGCCGGTCAGACAATCAGAAACAACTTACCAACCGCAGGCGGCCAGGACCGAAATCTTCGGCATCAGCTTGTACCGCGTCCAGAAGTCGATGAAAATGCGGCTGAGTGTCCAGAAGAAGGCGGGCGAAAGAGCAACGGTCAAATTGCTCGACGAGCGAGGACACGTGCTGCACGAGAAATCGGTCAATCGCCTGACTCAGAAATACGGATGCAATTTTGATTTTACCAATGTGAAGGATGGTCGCTACATCATCGAAGTGGTCAACGACGGAGAAGTGATACGCCGAGAGGTGAAACTGAGCAGCGCCGAGGTCGTGGAAACGCCCACCCGGATGCTCGTCGCCCTGAACTAATTGGCTTCTATTTGGAGATTAGTATCGACTGCCGGTTGCAGGGGCTTTTTAGGACTTAAAGTACCCTGCAACCAATGCATTACATGAATCGGCAAATTAAGCTAATCCAAGCCGGTCTTTATTTGGGTAATCTTACTTTTTCCTTCTACATTTATAGGCTAATGCACACACTGATGACCTCAAAATTAAAAATATTGATCGTCGAAGATGAAATGCTCATCGCGGCCAACCTCGCCCTTCAACTGGAAAATCTGGGCTATCAGGTATGCGGCAAAGTACCCCGTGGAGAAGAGGCCCTGGTGCGGGCACGGAAACAGAAGCCCGACCTGGTGCTGATGGACATCCAACTCAAAGGGGCGATCGATGGCATCCAGACCGTGCAGCGATTACAACGGGAACACGACCTGGCGGTGGTCTATCTGACTGCCAACGACGACGACGCACACTTCGAGCGTGCCAAAGCCACCAACCCTTTCGCCTTTCTTTCCAAACCGTTCAAAAAGCAGGAGCTGCAGCGTACCATCGAATTGGCAGCCAATCATATTGGGGTGTCCGAAGAAATCGAGTCGGTGGACCAAGTATTGGACTTGCTGGGCGACCGGATTTTTGTCCGGCACAACGACAGTATGGTCAAGTTGATGATCGAAGACATCCTTTATATCGAAGCCGAGCGCAACTACTGTCGTATATACACCACGGGTGGGGAGTACCTGCTGGTCGCCACGCTGAAAGAAATGGAGGAAAAGCTACCCTCGGGCCGCTTCCTGCGCATTCATCGATCGTTCGTCGTGAACCTGACCCTGGTTGAGGAAGTGGGAACGACCCACGTGGTGGTGATTGACAAGCTCATCCCGATGAGCAAGGCCATGCGGGAAGAAATCCTCAGCAGGCTCTACGCCATCTGAGGCGTCGGCGGCAATGCCGCTCAGGCTGGCAGCCTGAATGCAAACGAAACGCGGGTGCCGTTGGAGAAGTCGGCGGTTAAATGTCCGTCCAACTGCTGGGTGAGCAGCCGCACCATTTGCATCCCAAAGCCCGTACCTTGCGCCTCGTCTCTGGCGGCCTGCCCGACTCCATCGTCGGCTATCGAAAGGGCAACCCTCTCCCCGTCCTGGCGCGAGGCTTCGAGCCGGATGGTACCGCTCCGGCCCGCCGGAAAGGCGTATTTTAGGGCGTTGGAAAGTAGTTCGGTAAAGATCAGGCCGAGCGGGATGGCCGTGTCGAGTTCGAGTTCGATGGGTTCGAGCTGGTAGTAGATCGTGACGGTGTCCTGTTTCCCGTACGATTCCAGCAGGTGAAGGCTCAGATTCCTGAAATAGTCGTTCAGGTCAATGCTAACCATTCTTTCCCCCTTATAGAGTTGCTGGTGGACAAACCCCATCGAGTACACGCGGTTCTGGATGTCCAGCAGTGCCGCCAACGCTTCGCGGTCGTGCAGGGAGGAAGACTGCAAGGCCAGCAAGCTCGAAATGATTTCCAGGTTGTTTTTTACGCGGTGGTGCACCTCTTTCAGCAGTACTTCCTTCTCCTGGTTCTGGCGCTGGAGCAACTGGCTTTTGCGGCGGCTTTGGCGATAAACGAAGAAAAGCACCAGCAAAAACAGAAAAAGCAGCGCGGCCACGATCGTCGTAAACGTCTGTCGCTGATGCTGCTGTTCCAGCCGGGCTTCCTGCAAGCCGATGGTATTTTCTTTTTGGGCCAGGCCAAACTCCGTCTGCAATTGCAGCGTCCGCTGATCCGACTCGGCGGTGAACACCTTGTCTTTGAGTTGGTCGTAGCGGTTGAGCGCTTCGATCGCCTCCCGGTAGTTGCCGCTGCCAGCGAGTGCTTTGCCCAACGCCTGGTAGGCTTGGCTGAGGTAGTACTCGTCGCCGAAGTCGTCGGTGGCGATGGCAATGCTGCGGCGGAGATCCGCTACCGCCGCCGGGTAATCGCCTTGCTTGTTGTGCAGCTTGCCCACCGAAAGCCAGGAGCGCATTTCCATGAAATTGTTATCGAGTAGTTCGGCGTATTTGATGGCATTTTTACCAGCCGCTTCCGCCTCCTGGTACTTGCCAAGATACGTGTTCAGATCCACGAGCGAAATATAGACGTCGCTCAGATTGTTATAAAAACCATAACGCTTGCCAATCTCGATGGCCCGCTGGTAATAATGCAGGGCTTTTCGGTGCTGTTTCAGTTCCAGGTAGTTGTTGCCCACCACGTAGAGCGTAAAGTCGTAATCCAGGTCGTCCAGTCCGCGTTCTTCGAAAGTGGAAAGCGACTCAAGGCCGTACTCCAGTCCTTTCTGGTACTTCGCCTGTTTCCAGAAAATATTGCTCAGGTCGCTGTACGCCAGTGCGATCGCCCTCTTGTCCCTCAGTTTCCGGCCCAGCCGCAGCGACTCCTGCGCGTAGTCGGTGGCTTTGTCGAGCTGCCCGCGCCTTTCATAAACATAGCCCAACTGGGTATTCAGAAAAGCCAAATCCTGCTCGGGTACTTTGGTGCGGGCGATTTCGAGTACTACCTCCGCGCTATCCAGCTTTTCTAGCCGGAGCAGGATGGCACCGAGGGTAATTTGGAAGCGGCCTTCCCAGCGCGAGTTGCCCTTTTGGCTGGTGAGTTTCAGGCCTTTCAGAGCCAGGTTGCGGGCGGTATTCAGCTTGCGGGTATGCCAGTAGTAGGCCAGGTCGTTCAGGAGGGCGTAGCGCAGCGTATCATAGCGGGTAGTTTGAAGAGCCGGATCGTTCAGGGCATTTTCGAGCGATTGCAGGTACTCGGTTCCGAACGCATCCGTATCGACGAATACCCTTTGGTAGGGGTACTTTTGGTTGAAGTCGAGAATCTGACCAAAACCACCCAAAGTCCCCGTCAGGAAAAACAGGCTCGCGAAAATAAATTGGCAGATGGGCTTTTTCACATGGCGGCAAACAGGTCAGCCACTACAAACTGAAAATCGGGAATGACGGGCGCGGCAGTAATGGTTTGCTCACCCTTAAATACAGAAAAATCTTCGGGGCTGGTGTAGGCGTAGAGTTTTTGCCGCTTGGGAACCAGGTACCAAACCAACTGCGCCCCGCCGTCGAAATAGTCCTGAATCTTGTCCAGTACATCTTGGTGCGCTTCCGAATCGGAAAGGATTTCGATAGCAAACAAGGTGTTCACGCGCTCGCCCTGCCGGATGGCTAGCCGTTGTTCGGCGGTAAAGTAGGCCAGGTCAGGGATTCGCTTGCGAAATTTATCCACATACGAGTCTGCCTCGGGCAGAAGCAAATGTTTCCCACGGGCAGCCTTAGTGGTCAGGAACAGGCTTTGCAAGAACGCCACAATCTCAAATTCGTCCTGTTTCATGGATTTAGGGATAATCTCGCCTCGGACAAACTCGAAGTTGCCGTCGTTACCGGGTTGCTGCTGCCACTGCTCAAACTCCGCGACGGTTTTAAGGTCGGTGGGCAGGGTGCGGCCGGGGGTCAAGGTTGCGGTCGTCATAGGTACTTGGCTCAGTGAATAATCCAAAAATACAAAAATCAATTTTGAAAACTAGCGGTGGCTGGGGCAATTCCTCAGATGCTGGCGGGGCCGGCTTTCCAGTGCTGGACTTCGGACGATAATAATAAAATCCAAAGTCCAGTATCCAACCGCACCGGCGGACCGGTCCAGCGTCCAATATCCAAAAAACCACAAAGCTCTTCGGTAACTAAAACGGCACCTTCGGACATTTTTTACCGGGCTTCGTCCTGGATCGGTTGCCAGGTTAGTTTCAAATCAGGTACTTACCCTTAATTATTTTCAATCAACACTATAAAACACAACTATGAAAAAGTTCAAAAGTACCTTGCTTACGTTGGTTTTAGCTGCTCTCGCCGCGCCCGTACTTCTGGCGCAGGACGACGCCCCCAAGTCGCAAATGATCTACATCCACGAGGATCCGGTGTATCCCGCCAAGGTGGCCGAGTACGAGAAGGTCTCCAAAACCTTCCTCGACAACGCCAAGAAGTACAAGCTCGAAGACAATTTTACGGTGTTCCAGGTTAGCGACGGCACTTTTGTTTCTGGCGTACTGATCGAAAACATGGCCGCTCTGGACGAAGACCCGATGGCAGCCATGAGCGAAGGAATGGGTAAGGACGCCTTCCGGACCATGTTCACCGACTTCGACAAGTGCTACGCCAGCCACCGCGACTACATGCTGCTGCGGAGCGCGCGGCTGTCGTATATGCCCGAGGGTGAGGAGTTTTTCGGAGAAGACAAGCCCTACCGCAGGTACCTGACTTTCTACTACGCTCCCGAAAATCAGAAGGCCATAGGTGAATTGCTTGAAAAAATCCACAAAATGAGCCTGGAAAAGAAGCCCAAGATGCACTACAACATCTACATCAGCCGCTTCGGAACCGCCGAAAACTACTTCATGGTGGAAGAAGCCGCCAAAGACGCGCTAGAGTTCGAGACCATCAGCGCCGCTGATGAAAAAGCCCTCGCAGGTGTTGGGAACGAGCTTATGGGTGAACTGATGAAACTGGTACTTCGCCGGGAAACAAAAACGGCCAAAATGCGGGCTGATTTGTCTTATACCGCAGCGAAATAAGTACTGGGTACTAAGTACAACGTACTAGGTACAAGGTTTCTCTAATCCCGAACTCAGTACCCAGTACTCAGTACCAACTAACGCGCTTTCCTATTTCTCAACCAAATACTTAGTACTTAGCACCCTGTGTACCTAAAAGAAACAATCATGAAAAAAACGGGCATCATCGGCGGCGCGGGCTTCATCGGCAGCTACGTCACCCAGAAATTTCTGGCCAAAGGCCACGACGTCCGGGTTTCGGTCCGGGACTTGGCGAAGAAAGAAAACTACGCCCACCTCGACGACCTGAAAAACGCGGCGCAGCATCTCGAAATCGTCCAGATGGATGTGCAGGACGAAGCCGCCCTCCGCGCGTTTTTGCAGAATTGCGACATCGTTGTCCACAGCGGCACGCCCTTCCAACTCGACGTGGAGGACGCCCAGCGCGACCTGCTCGACCCCACCATCAAGGGAACGGAGAACTTCCTGAAAGTGGCCAGTGAAATCGCTTCGCTCAAAAAAGTGGTTTTCGTGGGTTCGGTCGCTTCGCTCAATACGTCCTACCCGCTGCCCGTCCCCAGTCGCTCGGCCGACGGCGTGTATGCCGACGACGTATATACAGAAGCGGACAAGCCACACCATGATTCTAGTGACCATCCCTACGCCCAGGCCAAGTACTTCGCCGATCAGGTAGTGCGGAAGTACGTAAAATCCCACCCCGGCATGGCCTTCGAAGTCGTGAGCGTGTATCCCACCTTCGTGGCGGGGCAGTCACTGTCGGGCCGGGGCGATTCCGTCTCAATGGGGATACAGCATTTGTTCAAAAACAAAATCGCCCCCAATCCATTCGTGGCGATGATGTACGAAAAAAACGTCGAGTTTGCCGTCGTGTGGGTCGCTGATGTGGCCGAGGGGATTTTCCGGGCCGCGACTACCGGCGGACTACACGGCAAAAACTACCTGCTCACCGGCGGGAGCTACAAAGTATCGGACATCACGCTGATGCTCAACGGGCAGGAGTCCGTGGACGCGGCCCGTACCGTGTACAGCGGCGCGGTGGCGACGCAGGATTTGGGGGTGCAGTTTCAGCCCGCTCACGTGCCGTTTACCGAGTGGGCGCAAGCCAACTCCGACAGCCACGCCCTTTGATTCAACTTTTCACTTTTAAAACTCAGACTTATGAAAACGATACTATTTGCCCTTGCTCTGCTGTTGGGCAGTACCTCCCTCACGACGGCCCAGGATTTTTTCCTGCCCGTTTCTTCCAAGTCAAAAACGGCAAAACCAGCCTATTACAAAGCTGCCGAATACGCTTCCAACATCCACTTCAAGGAAGCCGGTGCGCTGCTCGACCTGGCGCTGGAAGAAGACCCGAACTTCTTCATGGCGTACGTCTTGCGGATTTTTTACTCGTCCGAAGAAAAGAGAGCGAATTTGATTGACCAGGCATTGGCGATCAATACAAAAAAGTTGAACATCGCGGAAAGAATCCTGCGCCGCCAGTTGGTCAAGTGGGACGAAGATCCAAAAGCCAAAACCGCGCAAGCCATGAAGGCACTGATCGCCGCTTATCCGAAAAGTCCGCAGGCCTACGAGTGGGCCTCCCTCCACGCTGCCTTCGGTGACAACGAAAAAGACGTGGCGCTGGACTACACCCGGAAACTCGCAGAACTAAGCCCAGACTACGCCCCGAACTACAACACGATGGGGTACTTGTATATGCAGATGCAGCAGATGAATGAAGCCAAAGTCGCCTTTGATAAGTACCTCGCCAGTGCCCCGAAGGAACCCAATGCCTACGACAGCATGGCCGAGTACTACATGAATGCCAAGGACTACACCAAGTCAGCGGAGTACTACGACAAAGCCGCTAACATGGGGATCACCGACGCCAAAGCGCGAGCCGACAAAGCTCGCGAAATGATGAAGCAGAAATGAGCTCAATGACTCTGGTAATCTTACGATTAGATTAGGTTTGTATTGCAGAAAGGCGCTTTCTGCTGGGAAGCGGCTTTTTATTTTTTTCTTCATTTTTCCTTCACTTTCTAGACCCAATGACCCAATGAAAACTAGTAATCTATTTTTAGTCGTTGCCCTGTTGTTGAGCAGCCTATCGCTCCAAGCCCAAACGCCACAGCCCGTATTCATCATGGTGGAATCAATGAAAACCCTGCCCGGCCAAAGTGAAGCGTATGTAAAAACAGAGCGAGAAATCTGGAAAAAACTGCACCAGGAACGGGTGAAGCGCGGCCTGATTCTCGGATGGGATCTCTACGCGGTGCGCTATCCAAACGGCACCAATGCTGCCTACGACTACGTGACGGTGACGTTCATGCAAGGCCAGGACAAACTGGAAAGCCCGTGGGGAACTATACCGGACGATGCCGAGAAGTTGTTGAGCAAAGAGGAGCTTGCCGCCGGCATGAGCATCAATCAAATGCGGAATCTCACGACAACGATGCTGTTTCACCAGAGCGATTTTGTAACGGCTGATACCAACGCGACTGCTGCGCCCAAGTACCTCATGGTAAACATGATGAAGGTAAATCCGGGTGCTGAAGCGGCCTACGAAGCTATGGAAACCAAGTTGGTGAAACCCATGATTGTCGCCATGATGAAGTCGGGTGGGAGAGCAAGCTGGGTTAGGCACAATTTAGTATTGCCGGGCGGCAGCAACCAGCCGTTCAACTTCGTGACCGTTGATGCCTATGACCAATGGGCCGACATCGGGCAGGGAGGAGACGCGGCGGCGGCAATCAAAAAAGTGCATCCCGGCATGACTCTGGCGGCCTACGGCAAGCAAATCGAAGCGACCCGGCAGTTGGTGAATCAGGAACTCTGGGAACTGATCGACTCGACCCGATAAGCTTACTCCTGGTTGGGGGTTGTGTCCCCCAACTAAGAGAATCAAAAGGCGCTGATCCTCATACGATTAGATTAGGTTTGTGTTACAGAAAGGTGTTTTCTTTTGGGAGGCGGCTTTCTATTTTCTTCTTTTCTTTCCCTCACTTTCAAAACCCGATAATCCAATGAAAATCAAACAATTCACTTCCGTTCTGGCCGCTTTTGCCGCCCTAATTCTGTTTACCATTAGCTGCAACACAGCTTCTAAGGAAAGTTCCGAAACCGTTGACAACACCACGCTCAAGCAGGAAATCGAAGCCGCCAACGTGGAATGGATGGGCTACATCAGTGAAGGCGACTCGGTCGGGTTTGCCAACTTCTACACCGCTGACGGAAAGCTGATGTTCGCCAATGCACCAGCCTTCGAAGGCCATCAGGCCATTCAGACCGTCACGAGGGGCATTATCAATTCGGGGGTTGCCAAAGCCGACTTCCGGCTCACCGAAGTGTGGGGCATGGGCGATATGGCCATCGAAGAAGGCGAATATACTCTGTCTGACAAAGCGGGAACGCAGTTGGACAAAGGCAAATACATCGTGATTTGGAAAAAGGAAGACGGCAAATGGAATCCTTTCCGCGACATAGCGAACTCGGATTTGCCCCTGCCGACGGCGGAGTAAATACGCCGCTAGCACGTAATCCTATCCGTGGTCAGTGAAGACACTGACCACGGTGAAGGTAGCAGTAGTAATCATGGGTATTTCTACCGCATTTGCTCAGGAAATGAAAACCAATTCTCAAACAAAAATTCCAACTAAAATGGACAACAAAACAATTATCGACAACCTGTACAAAGCTTTCGCCATTGGCGATGTTCCAAATGTATTAGGCAGCATGGACGAAAAAATAGTTTGGAACGAAGCCGAAGGAAACATGTACGCAGATGGCAATCCGTACATCGGGCCAGATGCAATTTTAACAGGTGTTTTTGGTCGTATTCTGGAAGATCATGAGTATTTTAATCTTACAGACATCAAACTGCATTCCATGGAAAATGACCAGGTATTCGCCACACTTCGCTACAATGCAAAAGTGAAAAAAATCGGGGCAAAATACGATGCACAAGTGGCCCATCTGTGGACATTGAAAGACGGAAAAATAACCGCATTTCAGCAATATGTAGATACCAAAAAACTGGCTGACGCGATGAGTAAATAAAATTTTCATCACAGACCACGGTGAAGACAAATCAATTTATAAGCATCAAAATCAATTATTCATTTATAAGAACCCTTTTACCACTATGATTTCAGCCACCGTACTATACCCCAAAAGCGAAGACAGCCGCTTCGACCTCGACTACTACCTCCACACCCACACGCCGTTGGTGCGCGAACTGCTCACGCCTATGGGCTTGACGAATGTCGATTTGCGGTCGGGCCTGGTCGGCGGAGCATCCGACACACCGCCGGCCTACGCCATGATCTGCAACTTGAGTTTTGGCACGATCGAAGAAATACAAAACGCCCTGGCCAGGCACGGCCCTGAGTTGCTGGGCGATATTCCGAACTTCACGAATGTCGAACCAATTATTCAGATTAGTCAAAGTCACTGAATCCTGCGAAACCGCTGTGTTTGTGAAACTTGTTCTGTACTTCCTTCTAGGTAAAAATGAATATCAATCTTTTTCGATTGATGGCTAATCCAAACTCCGCAAATACATTTCCTCTACCCGCTTCCGCGCCCAGGGCGTACGCCGCAAGAATGTGAGGCTGGATTTGACACTGGGATCGTGCGTGAAGCATCGGATCGGCACCACCTCACCCATCTCCTCCCAACCGTAGGTGGCGACCAGGTGATTCAAAATGTCTTCCAGCTTCACGCCGTGCAGGGGGTTGTTGGGTTGAGTCATTTTTTAAAAGTACCTGAGTTCCTTAGTACAAAAGTACCTAAGATATTACAAACTAATAGGTAGGGAATGCTGGCCATCTAATTTCACTCACGTACTCAGCCGGGCACCCGGTGGCGCACTCAGGTACTCCTTAAAAACACCGTCATTGTCCTGGACCCATGCGCCCCAAGAATAAGCGATTGCTCGATGTCGGCGGTTTTGGACGGGCCGGCCAGGAATAGCCCGAAACCGTAGTCGGTGTCGGCGTTGCGCTCGTAGGCGTGGTGCATGGTGGCTACCAGGTTTTTTTGGTCGAGCACGACGGCCAGGTTTTGGGTGATGAAAGGCGCGACACGTTGGCCGAGTTGGGTTTCCGTCATCCAGAGGGCGGCGTTTTCGGCCACGCCCAGTTTTGCTTCCAGAATATTGAGTTCGACGTCTTGCAGCGTGTGCGGATCGTGGTTTTGCCAGTCGGTATCGGCGACGGCGGCGAGTTCCGAAATCGTGGAAATGATGCGCTGGACGTCGCCAAAATGAGTTTTTACGTACGAAACGACCTCTTCCAGGCTCTGTATTTCAATCGCCTGTCCGCCGATGCCTGCCAAAATGGTCTTGAATTTTTCCACGACCTCGTAATCGACTACCGCAATATCCGAAAGATCGGGCAGTGGGGTAGGGGCGGGCTGGTTCTTGGCAATCGCTTGTAAGATATTTGCTCTACTGTCCATTTCTATTTTTTGAAAACCATTCACGGAAACTCTCCTTTGGTGGGGCGGGCATTTCGCGTTGCTTGTACCAGGGGTTCAAGCCGTTGCTGACGGTGAAAGGCGCAAGCCCCATCATCCCGCGACCTACTTTGCCCGCTGCATTGAAAACCTTGGGGTGCGACAGCGTGAAGGTCATGGCCCGCATCGCGACTTTCTTGGAAAAAGGCACGTGGCCTTCCTTGACCAGTACCTGTCGCCACTTATAAAGCTGGTCATGGATGTCGATTTTGACGGGACACACATTGCTGCACGAGCCACAAAGCGTAGAGGCGAAGGGCAGGTCGGCGTTTTTGCGCATGTCCAGGTTGGGAGCCAGAATGGAGCCAATCGGCCCCGCTACGGCGGAGTGGTAGCTGTGGCCGCCACTGCGACGGTACACCGGGCAGGTGTTCATGCAAGCCCCGCAGCGGATGCACTTCAACGAATTTCGAAAATCCTCGCGCCCCAGTTGCTGCGAACGTCCATTGTCCACGATGATAATGTGCATCTGCTGGCCAGGACGCGGTCTCTTGAAATGGCTGGAATAGGTCGTGATCGGCTGTCCGGTGGCCGACCTTGCCAGCAACCGCAGGAATACGCCCAGGTGCTTTCGCTCGGGAATAATTTTCTCGAAACCCATGCAGGCAATGTGCACATCGGCCAGGTGCGCGCCCATGTCGGCATTGCCTTCGTTGGTACAAACCACAAACTCCCCCGTTTCGGCTATGGCGAAATTGACGCCCGTCAGCGCGGCCTTCCGCGACACGAATTTCTCGCGCAGGTGCTGCCGCGCCGCTTCGGTGAGATATTGCGGGTCTTCGCTGCCTTCGTCGGTCCCCAGATGCTCGTGGAAGGTGTCGCCGACGTCTTTCTTTTTTAGATGGATGGCTGGTAGAACAATGTGGCTGGGTTTTTCTTTTCGTAGTTGCACGATGCGCTCGCCGAGGTCGGTATCCACCACATCCACGCCGTTTTCTTCCAGGTACTCGTTCAGGTGGCATTCCTCGGTGAGCATGGATTTGCTCTTGATGATCTCGGCAATGCTGTTTTCTTTCAGAATATCCAGTACGATCCGGTTGTGTTCCAGCGCGTCGATGGCCCAGTGGATTTTGATACCGTTGGCCGTCGCTTTTTCCTCGAAGGCCACCAGGTAGTCGTGCATGTGCGATAGCCCGTTATGCTTGATCTGGGAAGCCGCCTCGCGCAACGCTTCCCATTCGGGAATCTGAAAAGCGGCCATATCGCGCTTCTGCCGCACAAACCACAGCGTCTCATCGTGCCACGTGGTACGGTCGGCGTCTTTGATAAAGTTCTCGGCTAGTTCGGCGTGTTTCATTTTTTTAAGTTCCAAAGTTCCAAAGGCACAAAGTGGCAAAGATCCATAGGTCCAAAGTGAAAAACTGTTTCTTCCTTTGAATTACTGGCTAGCAATCAACCTTTCTTCCTTTTCTCCTTTCATTCTTTCCTTCTTGTAATTTAATATTTCCGCCAAATGCATCACCTTTATTGGTAATTTTTCCCGGCGAATAATACCCTCCATGTGCATCAGACACGACATATCCCCGGCCGTAAGTACCTGCGTACCATTCTTAACATGATCCTTCAATCGATCCTGCCCCATCCTGACCGAAAGTGCTTCCTCCGCTACGCAGAAAGTACCCCCAAAGCCACAGCACTCATCTTTCCGATCCAGATCGACTAGTTCAAGTCCCTCAATCTGATCCAGCAGCCGCTCGACTTTGGAGAAGGGCGGAGCGTTCAATTCGCTCATCTGCGCGAGTTTCAGGCCGCGCTGTCCGTGGCAGCTTTGGTGCAAACCGACTTTGTAGGGGAATTTCACTTTCAGATCGTCCACAACGAGTACGTCAGTAAGGAATTCGGTTAGTTCATAGCATTTGTCTGCAATGCTTGGCACCCCCAAATGTTCTTTAATGTGCATCGTGCAACTTCCCGACGGGCAGACGATGTAGTCGTAACCCGTAAAGTTTTCCACAAACAAATCGCTGCACCCCCGCGTCAGGTGCTCAAAGCCCGAGTTCGCCATCGGTTGCCCGCAGCAGGTTTGGTTTTTGGGGAAATGGACATCGCAGCCGTATTTTTCCAACAATTCCAGCGTCGCAATGGCGACTTGTGGGTAGAACTGGTCGACGTAACAGGGGATGAATAATGCGATTTTCATTTTTTCGGATTGTTATACCGTAGGGGCGAACCCATGTGTTCGCCCTGCGTGCGCCAGCCCCAGGATCGCCCGATGGCTGATACGTGCTTGGGCGAACCCGTGGGTTCGCAGGTGCGCCTGTCCGACCCTACAAGCCTGTTGCTACAGTTTTTTTACCTCTTTCTTTAATTAAATTTTCCCGCACGCTCATTGTGCGGTAAAGCGAAATTGGGTCTAACGCACCGTCTTTTCTCAATCTTGCCTCCCGAATCAGTGGGCGGACGTCGGTACGGTAGGCGTCTTGCAGGATTTCCTGACCAAGTACTACGTCGTTGTCTTCCTGGGCGGCTTGCAGGGCGGGCGTATCCACCAGCAGGGCCTGCGCGTAAGCGAGTTGAATGGCTTCAAGCGATTGGATCAGGTCTTCCAGCGGGTCTTTAATGTTATGGCTGGCGTCGATCATCCAGGCGAGCGGCGGATTGTTGGCGTCATTATTGTTCATGCCGAAAACCAACTCGTTAAAAATCAAAAACAACTGGTAAGGCTTGATGCTGCCGACTGTGAGGTCGTCGTCGCCGTACTTGCTGTCGTTGAAATGGAAGCCACCCAGTTTTCCTTTCATCATCAGGGTGGCAACGATCTGTTCGATGTTAGTGTTTGGCAAATGATGCCCCAAATCCACCAGACAGAAAGCCTTTTTGCCGCATCCTTCGGCCAGCAGCAGTGAAGTACCCCAGTCCTGAATGACGGTCGAATAAAAATTGGGCTCGTAGGGTTTGTACTCGATGAACATCCGCCAGTCGTCGGGCAATTCTTGATAAATATTTTGTAAAGACCGCTGCGTATTTTGCAGCGACTGCCGGAAGTTATTCTGTCCCGGAAAGCTCGCGCCATCCGCCAGCCACACCGTGAGTGACTTGGAACCCAGTAGCTTTCCATAGCGAATCACCTCGGCGTTGTGCGCCACGGCTTGTTCGCGGACGGCGGCCTGGCGGTCGGCCAAGCTACCGTATTTGTAGGATTGCGCTTGCTCGCTCTGATCCTGGAACGTATTGGAATTCACGGCGTCGAAGACGATGCCGTGTTCATCGGCGCGTTGCTTAATGGCCGCTGCATCGCCGGGAATGTCCCAAGGAATGTGCAGCGACACAGCCCCGGCGGTCTGGGTCAAAGCATGGAGCAAGCCGATGTCGTCCAGCTTTTGCTCCAAACTCGCCGGCTCGCCGCCCGTCGAGAACCGCCCGAAGCGCGTTCCGCCCGAACCTAGCGCCCAACTCGGAATCGCGACCTGAAAATCGGCCAGTTTGTCGACAATTTCCTCGGCGTCGATGCCCTTTTTGTCCAGCGCCAGTTTCAGGAAACCAAAGTGTTCCGCCTGGTCGGCGGTTTCGGCTTGGTTGAATTCTTGAATTTGATCTTTGGTGATCTTCATGTTTTCAAATCTCAAACTTTCTAGTGAGTATCACATCCTCTTCATCCGCCGAAGGGCCACAAGATGCCGGGACGGGAACGTCCAGAATCCGCAAATAAACCCCCAACTGAGCGCGATGATGCACTAAATGATTCATGCAAAAAAGCCTCAAGACCTGCTTTTTGGGCAAAGTGAAAAGTACCTCTTCGCCGTATACCATTGACCAGTCTTTGTCCAGTTCTTCGTCTTTTACGGTTTCCAAGGTTTCTTTTGCTTCTGCCAGCAAATCGTCAAAATAGGATAGCAGCCCTTCGGTAGTGGTTATGTCTTCGGGTTCAAAGTTGATAAAGTCCAGCTTGTCTTGTTCGATACACGCTTTCCACCAGGCAACGATTTCCGCCACGTGAATGGCCAACCTGCCCAATGTTTCTGATTTCTCAGCGGGCTTGAATTCCTTTTTATCAAATGAAACTCTCGCCAAATGCCGCCTAACGACTTTTGCTTCCAACGAGAGTTCCATCAGTAATTCTTGCCCTATGGTTTTTTTGAGTTCAAGGTTCAAAGTATATGAGTGAAGATATGGCAGAGTTAGTTTTTCAATGATAGATTTGATGATAGATTTGACAACTCTCGAAGAGTTGTCAAATCTTCAAATCTTGCCAAGAAGCAGAAAAACGCCCCCACGGCCAAAACCCTTACCGCACAAACGCATTCGCCATGCCACCGTCGACATTGATGATGTTGCCGGTGCTCTTATCAAGTACCGCTACGAAGGCAAACACGCCATTGGCGATGTCGTCGGGCAGGATAATCTGGTTCATCAGGTTGCGCTTGGCGTAGTGGGCGGGCAGGTCCTCGACCTTGATGCCATAGGCCTTGGCGCGGCCCTCGGCCCAGGCGCCTTCCCAAATCTTGCTACCCACGATCACGCCGTCGGGATTTACGGTATTGACCTTGATCCCTTCCGAACCCAGTTCGGCAGCGAGTAGACGGGCCATGTGTTGCTGGGCGGCTTTGGCCGTGCCGTAGCCGACGTTGTTCGGTCCAGCAACCAGGCCATTCTTGGACGCGATGCTGATGATGTCGCCGCCAAAGCCCTGCTTGCGCATGACTTTCACGCCCGACTGCGCCATGTGGAACTGGCCTTTGACCAGCACATCCTGCAAAATATCCCAATCCTTTTGGGTCGTTTCTTCCAGCGGCTTCGAGATGGCGAGTCCGGCGCAGTGCACCACGATATCTACGCCGCCGAATTCCAGACAGGCTTTGTCGAAAGTGCCTTCCACCTCGTCGGGCTTGGTCACGTCGCCCGCCGCGTAGGTCGACACGTCGCGCTTGTAGGTGGCGTTGGCCTCCACGAGGCGGTCTTCGGCGATGTCGGTCAGCACCACGCAGGCCCCTTCGGCAGCCAGCTTATCGGCGATGGCCTTGCCGATGCCGCCGCCGCCGCCCGTGACGATGGCCACGCGGCGTGAGAGGGGTTGCTCCTTGGGCATTCGCTGCAACTTGGCCTCTTCCAACAGCCAGTACTCGATGTCAAACGCTTCCTGGCGGGGCAGGGCGGTGTACTCCGAAATGGCCTCGGCCCCGCGCATGACGTTGATGGCGTTGACGTAAAACTCCGCCGCCACGCGAGCCGTTTGTTTGTTTTTAGCAAAAGTGAACATGCCCACGCCGGGGTACAAGATTACAACCGGGTTGGGGTCGCGCACGGCCGGACTGTCGTCGTGTTTGTGGGCCTGGTAGTAGCCGTTATACTGCAAACGATATTCTTCGAAGGCGGCTGTGATTTGCTCTTTTACCTTGTCGGTGTCGCTCAGGTCGGCATCCGGCGCGAGTTCTAGCACCAACGGCTGAATCTTGGTACGCAAAAAGTGGTCGGGGCAGGAAGTTCCGAGGGGCGCGAGGCGGCTTAGGTCATTGCTACCCACGAATTGCAACACGCGCGGGTCGTCGGTGAAGTGGCCGATCATGCGCATTTCGCTGGAACATAGTCCGCGCAGGATGGGGGCCAGCTTGGCGGCCTGCGCCTTGCGGTCGGCTTCGGGCAGCGCGGCAATTTTCTCGCCGCCGAATACCGGGCCTTTCTTGCCCAAATGATCCTCGATGTACTGCGAGGCTTGCTCGATTACTTCCAGGCTATTTACGTAACATTCGTGTGAAGTATCGCCCCAGGTGAACAGGCCGTGACTACCCAGGATGATACCGCGAATGCCGGGGTTTTCGGCCAGGCAGCGTTCCAGCTGCAGGCCCAGGTCGAAGCCCGGACGCTGCCAGGGCACCCAGCCCATCTTGTCGCCCCAGATTTCTTTGGTAATGGCCTCGCTGTCTTTGGCGGCGGCAATGGCGATGAGGGCGTCGGGGTGCAGGTGGTCGATGTGCTTAAAGGGCAACATCCCGTGCAGCGGTGTATCGATGGAAGGGGCGCGGCTGTCGAGGTCGTACAGAGTATGGTAAAAGAGCGCCACCATTTCGTCCTCGTGTTCGAGACCGCGGTAGATATTTTTAAGGGCGCGTAGTTTTTCGACGTATAGCCCGGCTATCCCCTGGCGATTCAGCGTGCCAATGTCGCCGCCGGAGCCTTTGATCCACATGACCTCGGCGGGCTGGCCCGTCAGGACGTCTTTTTCGATGGTTCGGCAACTGGTGTTGCCGCCGCCGTAGTTGGTGATGCGGAGGTCGGCACCTAGTATGTTGGAGCGGTAGAGGAACAGAGCCACTTCGTCGCTGGCCAGTTCGGCGGCCTTGGCTTCGTCCCAGAGGTAGTTTACGTGCTTGTAGGTCGTGCTGGTGGTCATGGAATACATTTAGGGTTTTATGAAGATTTCCGGTTGCTTGAAAAATCGCTTATTTAGACAAAAGTAATTCAACGCCCTTACCTAACCATCCTGCACCATCCCAGGTTGTTTATTAATTTCTCGCCTGCGGGAAAAAAGCGGCCTGACAATTGACGCCCGATAAGTAGTCCCTGCTTGCAACGGCCCGCTTTTTCCTGATATTTGTCCCGGATATCAACTCCTCCCTCCCATGCTCAAAAAATTCTACAACATCCTGTTGGCCATTCTGCTAACAGCCTCCTTTGGTGCCTTGGCCCAGACCGACTCCACGAGCCAAAAAAACGACTCGCTGAACAGCGTAGCCCTGCGGGAATACAACCAGAAACTAGCGCAGGTCGAGGAGCAGCGACGAGCAGACTCCCTGAAAAGAGAGGAGCTAGAGGAGCGGCTCAGTTCATTAAAAACCACCGATAACCTCCAGAAGGAAAAGCTGCAGGAGCAACTTCAAGCGCTCAATAACAAGGAAGCCCAGCGCATCGCTCAGAAAAAAGCCCGCATCGACTCGCTGCGGCAGACGGTGAAATCGTATCCGGTTACAGGATTCTTTAACGATACGCTGTTCGTGATCTACAGCAAGTTCGGCAGCTTCTCGGCCAAGGACCGCGCTGAGGCCATCAGCAGTCGCATCGAGAAGTTGAAAGACACCTACGGCTTCCGCACGATCATGCTGAAAGTGGAGGAGGCCGAAGCCACGGACGACATCGTCTTTGATGAGAGCATCGTGATGAGCGTGTCGGAAAACGATGCGATCTGGAACAATAAACCGCGTGAAGAACTGGCCGAGGAGTACCGACTGATTATTGGCGGAGCCGTCGAAAACTACCTCGCCGAAACCAGTTTCGCCACCCTGGCCAAGGAATTCGGCCTGGTGCTCCTGGTGCTCCTGGGGGCGGGGCTGAGCATCATGTACCTGCTCCGGCTTTTTCGCTGGACGGCCCTCCAAATTCAGGCGCAGGAAGGCAAACGCTTCAACGGCATCAAGATTCGCGACTACTCGCTTTTCGACGCCAAGCACGAGGTCGGTTTCTTCCTGTACATCAATACCATCGTCAAATGGGTATTGCTGCTTTTGCTGATTTACATTGCCCTGCCGCTGTTGTTCGGGATTTTTCCCTGGACGGAAGGGCTGGCGAACACCTTGTTTAGCTACATCCTGGATCCTATCAAAGAGATCCTCGTAAGTCTCTGGAATTACCTCCCCAACCTGTTCACCATTCTGGTGATCGTCACGGTGTTCGTTTACATTTTGAAGGGGCTTCGGTTTTTGAAAGACGAAGTCCAGAACGGCGACATCCACCTAGCGGGTTTTTATCCCGACTGGGCCAATCCTACCTTCCAGATCGTGCGGGTGCTGCTGCTGGCGTTTATGCTCATTTTAGTATTCCCCTACCTGCCCAACAGCGATTCGGATATTTTCAAAGGCGTGTCCGTGTTTCTGGGCTTTCTGTTCACTTTTGGCTCCGCCGGATCGCTGTCTAATATCATCGCGGGCCTCGTGCTCACCTACATGCGCTTGTTCAAGATTGGCGACCGGGTAAAAATCGGCGACGAGACGGGCGATGTGATCGAAAAATCGCTGCTCGTGACGCGGATTCGCACGACCAAGAATGAGATTGTGTCGGTACCTAACTCGACGGTGATGAGCAGTCCGACGGTCAATTACAGCAGTGAGACGCTCAACCAGGGCTTGATCCTGCACACGACGATCACCATCGGCTACGACGTACCCTGGAAGGAGGTGCAGCAGGCACTACTCACCGCCGCCGACCGCACCAACCTGCTGCTGAAAGAACCCACACCCTTCGTGCTTCAGACCAGTCTGGACGATTTCTACGTGGCCTACCAAATCAACGCCTATTCCCGCGAGGCCAACCGGCAGGCGGGCATTTACTCGCACCTCCACCAGAATATTCAGGACTGCTGCAACGAGATGGGCATCGAAATTCTTTCGCCCCATTACCGCGCCGCCCGCGACGGAAGCATGACCACAATTCCAGCTAATTATTTGGATAAGGATTACAAGGCACCGAGTTTTAGGGTGAATTTGGAAGGAAAGTAGGGGGAGGACAATTTGATTGTGGAGTCGTTTGGCTGTGAGTTGAATATCGAAATGCCCGTTTATTCCTCCGTAGGGCACTTGAAGCAGGACTCTATATTGGCATGGTATTTTTAAATATTGTTTAGTTGATGCCAGACTCCCTACCGGACAACGCCCAAACAATTCAACTTGTAAAGATTTAAGCAAACTAAACCCTACACAACCATGAACGAGGAAACCGCCAAAGGAAACTGGAACGAAATGAAAGGTAAGATCAAGCAGAAATACGCCGACCTTACCGACGACGACCTGACTTACGCCGAAGGCAAAGAAGACGAAATGTGGGGCAAAATCCAGCAGAAAGTAGGCCACACCAAAGACGATATCAAGAAGGCCATAGCCGATCTGTAAAAACAGCTTAACCGTAAAATCTCAGATTACACTTCAACAACTGAAAAAGAACCCCCGGAGCATCTTGCTTCGGGGGTTCTTGCTTGCGCTTGCCTTCACAAATTCGATATTCGGACAGAATGATTCACTCGCCCGCCTGTCCCCGAAACCTGTCTTTTACCTCTACGACATCGCCAACCAAACCCAGGAAGACATCACCACTATTCTTGGCCCAAAAAGTAGCCTAAGCCCCGAAGATGCCGCCGCTGCCATTTGCAAGAATTGCCAAAAGTATTCTTACCAAAATGACCGAATCATCATCGAGTACACCAACGACATGGCGGATCGGATTATCATTCGACCGGAGCCGGGAATCAAGCCGGAGGAAGTACCCGCGTTGCTCGGCTTGAAGTTTGTCGCGCCTGATTCAATCAGTGAAAACGAGATGCGGTGGATACGGTATGGGGGCGTTCGGGAAGTGAGCGGTTTTTTTGAGAAAGGCGGGGATTTGAAATTTGTTCTGGTGAAGGTGCTGACAAACTAAAAATGTTATCCCTTAACACCCGACTCGACCGCCGCTTCGATCACATTGATAAGTACCAAACTTGTAGTCTGGATTTTCTTTCGCTAGCGAAGCGCCGGATCAATGAAAACGCTCCGTAACATACTCCACAAAAGCCTCGTCGCTCATTTTGTTTGAGGTACTTTCGGTGGCCTTGATATTCTTGTACTGTGCCGTATCGGCCATGAAGTGGATAAACTGCTCCTGCGTCGTGCCGGTGCCCGTCACGTGTACTTCGTCCATATTGGGGACATTGGCCAAAATTTCCTTGAAGAATTTATGATCCAGGGTGATTTCCTGGTTGTGGGCGGCGTTCTCGTTGGAGTTGCCATCGACGCCCTCGTGTTTCACGTGATCCAGGACGACAAAGTCGCCCTCATCGACATTTTTCCGGCCAACCACGGTCGCGTGACGCGAATCCATCCATACGCCGAATTGCTTTTTGTGCTTTTGTGACATTTTGTTTTTTTAAAAGAAGGTTTGATAAAATGACAAAAGGGACACGTCGAAAAAACTATGCCCCGCATGAACTGCTTCATAAGATTGCTCTTTTTTCTTATTTTAGCGCGAACTATGGGATTATATAATTGATATTCAATAATCTGCCCCACTGATGAATCCCATAGGGATGAAACATTCAATAACCGCCGATTTCAATCGGCGGATTAGTAGTCATTAGACTGAGATGAGTTCCGTAGGAACGGGACATATTTCTGGAAAACCAGCAGGGCAGATCGGTCGTTCCTACGGAACTTCGACGGGTCGTTTTGTCCCGCTACCCCCGATTGAAATCGGGGGCTATCAAATCAGTCATCCATAACGGGATTAATATAGAAGTATTCGGCCCCTCAAGCACATCTCGATCTCAAAGTTCGCGTTATTTTAATAATTTTTTATTTTAAAACCTACTTCTTCCTCCGGCATGACCCGTGTTTACAAAAGCCGCATGGCGAAGCCGTTTCTTAAATAGCCATACAGGCTGGTCTACAGCACCTCAGGAGCGTCCTCTATTCGTACGAACTGGTTGCTTTGTTGAAAAGAAGTGATCGGATTCGTATCGGGAAAAGTATTTTTATCTCCCTCGATGACCGTTATCAGCTTCTTCTCATCGAGAACACCGTTGTAGGTGGCGCAAATCTTGCCCGCCGCCCTAAACCAGAATATCTTGAACTCCTCGCCACTCATCAGCGCGTACAGTTTCACGGGGATCTCCCACATTTCCAGGTTATCTGGCTGCTCCTTATTGGCCAGCCGGGAAATGTCGATATCTAAAGCAACCCCGTTTCCGACGTTTTTCAGGTACCATACCTTTTCGTTGCGATCCACTCTGAAGATCACCAGAGGGCGGTTTCTGGCTTGCTCATCGGCCCCTCTCTGCCTGTCCAGGACGTACGTCAGGGTGGCAAGAAATACCAGGCTGGCGATACTTACCCAAGCGCTCAGGTAGTCGCTCAGGGCTGCCCAATGTTGGGGTTTTTCCGATAAGCCATTGGCGGCGAACGCGTAACAGTACAGCCCAATTGGAACTAGGATGATTAACGATGCGAAGATAAAGGCCGCCCAAAAGATGGTTCGGGTATTGAGGTTTTTCACGGGAAAACGGATTAGCACTAAAAACGAAAAGCCCGCTCAGAAAAATCTAAACGGGCTTTCGTAGCAGAGGAAGAGGGATTCGAACCCCCGGTGGGTTGCCCCACAACAGTTTTCAAGACTGCCGCATTCGACCACTCTGCCATTCCTCTATGCGGTCAAACTAGGCTGCAAAATTACGCATCATTTTCAATCGGGCAATACTTTTGTCAGAAAAATTATCTCGATGCCGCTTCTCTACGCATAAAGCCCTAGTTTTGTGCAGCGACTTTAAACTGGCCGACCAGCTCGAACGCAGCGAAATCAGTCACTTTAAACTTCAAACCTTAAACTTTAAACTCTTTGACTTCTAAAATAAACGACGGCAACGCCCTGCCAACCGTCGAAACCGCCCGCAAGCTGGGTGTTCTGCCCGAAGAATTTGCCAAGATTGAGGAAATCCTGGGCCGCACGCCCAATTTCACCGAACTGAGCATTTTCTCCGTCATGTGGTCGGAACACTGCTCTTATAAAAATTCCATTGTCTGGCTGAAAACCCTGCCCCGTGACTCGGATCGGATGCTCGCCAAGGCCGGGGAAGAAAACGCCGGACTCGTGGACATCGGCGACGGGTTGGCGTGTAGTTTCAAGATCGAATCGCACAACCATCCCTCGGCGCTGGAACCCTACCAGGGCGCGGCCACGGGCGTGGGCGGCATCAACCGCGACATATTTACGATGGGCGCGCGGCCCATCGCGCAACTCAACTCGCTCCGCTTCGGCAATCCCGATCTTGCCAAAACCAAACGCCTGGTACGTGGCGTGGTGAAGGGCATTGGCGACTACGGCAACGCCTTCGGCATCCCGACCGTCGGCGGCGAGGTTTTTTTTGACGAATGCTACAACACCAATCCGCTGGTCAACGCCTTTTCGGCGGGCATCGTGGAGGTGGGCAAAGTCGCCAAGGCGACGTCCTACGGCGTGGGCAACCCGGTGTACATCGTCGGCTCGGCCACGGGCAAGGACGGCATTCACGGCGCGACCTTTGCTTCGGAGGATATTTCCGACAAGTCGAACGAGAAGCTCCCCGCCGTGCAGGTGGGTGATCCCTTTATGGAGAAGCTGCTGCTGGAAGCCACGCTGGAAATCATCGACACGGGCCACGTGGTCGGCATTCAGGACATGGGCGCGGCGGGCATCATCTGCTCCACCTCCGAAATGAGCGCCAAGGGCGAACACGGGATGATCATTGACTTGGATAAAGTACCTACTCGCCAAACCAACATGCACGGCTGGGAAATCCTGCTCTCGGAATCGCAGGAGCGGATGCTCGTGGTAGTCGATAAAGGCAAGGAGGACATCATTCAGGGCATTTTTGACAAATGGGATCTGCACTGCGTACAAATCGGCGAAGTGATTGCCGCCGGAGCAAACGACGCCGGACGCCTCTACTTCCACCAGCACGGTCAACTCATCGCCGACGTACCTGCTTACGACCTGGTGTTGGGCGGCGGTGCCCCGCAGTACCACCGCGAAACACGCGAACCCGCTTACTACCAGCAGTTCAAGAAATTTGACTTGAATGGAGTCCCCGACACCAAGGGCGAAGAGATCGGCAAAGTAGCGCGGCACCTGCTCGCGCACCCCAACATCGCCTCCAAGCGCTGGATTTACGAGCAGTACGACTCGATGGTCGGGACGGCCAACCGCACCACCAACCGCCCGTCCGATGCCGCCGTGGTGCGCATCCGCGACGTGGCGCGTCCCGATTATAAAAAAGGCATCGCCATGACCGTGGACTGCAACAGCCGTTACGTCAACGCCGACCCGTTTGTAGGCGCGCAGATCGCCGTGTCGGAAGCGGCCCGCAACCTCACCTGTACCGGGGCCGAGCCATTGGCCGTAACCAACAACCTCAACTTTGGCAATCCTTACGTACCGGAAGTGTACTGGCAATTCGTGCAAGCCGTGAAAGGCATGGGCGCGGCTTGCGAGAAATTCGGCACGCCCGTCACGGGCGGCAACGTGAGTTTTTACAACCAAAGCTCCGACGATGGCCCGGTGTTCCCGACGCCCACCATCGGCATGATTGGCCTCATGGAAGATCCCGCCCACCACATGACGCTGGATTTCAAAGCCGCCGACGATCTGATTTATCTGGTCGGTGCGCCGAAAAACGACATCGCCTCCTCAGAATACCTGTACAGCTACCGCCAAGTGAAGGAGTCACCCGTTCCGGCCTTCGATATGGAAGAAGAGCATGCACTGCACCAGGCGATTAAAAAACTTATTACCAAGGGTTTGGTGCAATCCGTTCACGACATTTCTGACGGTGGTTTGTTCGTGGCCCTGGCCGAGTCGGCCATGCCGCGTGGACTAGGCTTCCAAATCGCCACCGACGAGAACTTCCGCACCGATGCCTACCTCTTCGGCGAAGCGCAAGGCCGCGTGCTGGTTTCGGTGAAAGCTGCGCAGCAGGGCGAGTTCCAGAAGTACCTGGGCGGCGACTTGAAAGTACCGCACACTTTGCTGGGAAAGGTTGCGGCGCAGGATTTTGTGGTAGATAAGGCGAACGTGCTAAGTACGTCGCAGGCAAAGGATCTTTATGATAATTCTTTGGGAGAGATAATGGCGTAAGTAAAGCGCCTGCACGTCTGGCTTCATTTCTGGTAACGGAGTGCCAGTGATCACAATAGTTGGAGGGAAAAGTTTTAGTGGGATAATTTTTTCATTGCCCAAGTTCATTCGCAAATGACCACCGAAGAGTACCAAAAACACGACGCCGTAGGCTTGGCCCAACTTGTGAAAAGTGGCGAAGTAAGTCCGCTCGAACTGCTGGAGAACGCCCGCGTCCTGGCCGAAAATCGCAACCCGGCGATCAATGCCATTGTGCAGCCGCTCTACGAAGAGGGCAGGAAAATGGCCGAGAACCTGCCCGAGGAAGGCGCGCTCCGGGGCGTGCCTTTTTTGGTGAAAGACCTGAGCCTGCAATGGGCCGGGACGCCCGCCCGCTCGGGCAGCAAAGGGTATCTGGATTTCATTTCAACTACGGATAGCTACTACATTGAGCGTTGTAAAAAGGCCGGACTCGTCCTTTTTGGCAAGACCAACACGCCCGAACTTGGCCTTACGCCTTTTACCGAACCCGCGTTGTTCGGCCCCGCCCGCAATCCCTGGAACGTCGCCTATTCATCGGGAGGGTCGAGTGGTGGTTCGGCGGCAGCGGTTGCGGCCCGGATCGTACCCGCGGCGACGGCTTCGGATGGTGGTGGGTCCATCCGCATTCCGGCTTCTTGCTGCGGACTTTTTGGTTTGAAGCCCTCGCGCGGCCGGATTTCGCTGGGGCCCGCTTTCGGACAGTCCTGGGGTGGAGCCGTGGTGGAAGGATCGGTCACGCGCTCGGTGCGGGACAGTGCCGTGCTGCTGGATATTTTGCAAGGCCACATGCCGGGCGATCCCTATCAAGTGCAAAATCCCGAGCGTCCCTACGCCGAAGAAGTCGAGCGCGACCCCGGCAAGCTTCGGGTGGCCTTCTGCTCGCGTCATCCCTATGCGGACCAATCGGTGGACGCGGAATGCGTGCGGTCGGTCGAGAAAACGGCCCGCTTGTTACAAACGCTGGGCCATGAGGTGGTCGAGGTGCCGTTACCGTACGGGCCGGAGGTGTTTAAGGATTTGTTTTTCCCGATGATCGTGAGCGAAACCGCTTCCGCTCTACGAAATTTGGGAAAGTACCTGGGCCGGCAAGTGACATCCAGCGACGTGGAGCTGAACACCTGGTTATTGGCCAAACTGGGGGAGGTATTCACGGGAGCCGACTACGCACAGGCACTTTTTCTGTGGAACCAGCTCTCCCGACAAATGGCTGCTTTCCACCAGCAGTACGATGTTTTTATGACGCCCGTGCTGGCTCGCCCGCCCATTGAAATCGGCGGTCTGCAAAACACCACCCAGGAAAATATTTCTCTGAAATTATTGCAAAAAACGGGCGGATACCGCTTTCTGAAGGGCAGTAAAACTATCGACGAGCTCATCGAGCGCACATTCAGCTACATTCCCTACACCGCCACCGCGAACATAACCGGACAGCCCTCGATGTCGGTTCCGATGCACTGGACAGAAACCGGACTTCCCGTAGGTGTGATGATTACGGGAAGAATGGGCAAGGAAGACCTCCTTCTCCGCCTGGCGGCGCAATTGGAAACCGCCCAGCCCTGGTTCGACCGATGGCCGGAAATAGCTTCACCAACCATGCCTACGAAATGAAACTGGTGCTATGCATCAAGCGACGTATAGCAAAGAGGGGCAGCATCCGCACGGATGCTGCCCCTCCTTTTCAAATATAGTGGGAGACTACGCCTCAGAATCCGTCAGCGCATCGAAAGCTTCCTTGCAATCGTTGTCGTCGCCAAATTCCCAAAGGACTTCCTTCTGGTCGGACATGTTAAATAGAATACACGCTTTCTTGCTTTTGTTCGCAATTCCTTTCTGCGCGGTAATTACCTGATCCAGATTGATGACCAATCCGGTTCCTTCCAGTAGTTTCATTTTTGCCATAACAAAAAATAATCGGTTAAGTGGTGGTTTGTAAGTCACGAGCGCTTGCTCGTTCGGGTGGCAAAGATAAGAAGTATTCAGAAAAGGCAAGCTGATGTCAAATCAACCCAAACTGACTTTGAGTACTTTCCCCTTCCGGCCTGGTCGTACGCCCTTGAATTCCTGCCACTTATCTGTATCAGGTTCCCCAACCCTGACGGTATACCTGGCTTTTGCAAAAACGGGTGGGACAAAGCGATTTCCCTTGATCCTGAGCGTGTATTCCACGGCTTTGGTGGTTTCGTTGATTACCTGCACCACGGCATCGGCGTAGTCGGCTACCTGAATCTCGGGTAGGAAGTCGTAGGGCTTCCGGGCGTAGTTGTCGGTCTGGGCGATGGTGATCGGCCAACCCTCGTACTGCGCATCGGCGGTAGGTTGGGCAGGGTCGGCGGAACGTTTCCAGCACTCCATCGTGACTTGACGCGCGCTGGGATCGATTTTCACGATACCGTAGCCCGTCACCCGGTCGTGGATGATGGCGGGTTGCAGGCCCGTGTCGCGCGGATTGGCCGCCGCATGAACGGTGATCTTATTCTTGAAGCCATCCTCAAACCTCCCGGTATACACGGGCTGACCGGAGAGCGGCTCATGGTCGGGGGGCAGGGTGGGCCACCAGCGGCGGGGCCACACGTTGTTGAGCGCCGGCCCCGCGAAGGCGAAGCTGCCGTCGTCGTGCGCATCCACCCCGTAGCGCACCACCGACGCCAGGTGCTGGTCGCCCGCGAGGTGTAGCGTGAAGCCTCGGCGGATGATGTCCGCTGCGCGGTTGCGCTTGCTGTGCGGCCAGCCGTTGGAGTCCATGTCACGCGTGGGCGCATCGCCCGCGACGTATTCGCCGGGCGCCGGCATCCTCAGACTCGGTACTTCGGCGTCGCTGGTAGAACCGAGAGGTAGCGTGGCCAACGTGCAGAGGTTGGTCTGGGAAAGCAGAATTTTCAGGCGGGCGCTGTTCGACCAGTCCTTGGTCCATTCTTCCAGGAATTTCTCCTGGCGGCTGCCATAAAGCTCGGCATTCGGGGCATTGAGGTAGCTTTCGTCCTTGAAGTCCGGGTTGGTGATGAAGCCATTTTGGATGCCCGCTTCGGCCGGGAAAATATTGCTGGGGGCAGATTTGAACTTACGATCCTCGATGATGGCAAAGCTGAGCGGCCCCCAATTCCAGTGCGTGTAGTACACCGAGATGTCCTGCTTGACGGGCGTGGGGTCGTAAGGATCAGGCAGGTGACTGCACTGGGTGTGCTGTACCATGGTCACCCAGTCGGGGTGCATCTTGTAGCCGCCCGCATCTTGCCGCTGATACGCATTCCCTTCGGCGGGTGCCGCCTTGCCACCCTCGCCCCACACGTTGCCGTGGTACACGTCGTGGTCGTCGGGAATGGAGATGCACGGCACGTGCCGGAACAGGTCGCGGTACGACCAGCCAAACTGCTGCCACTTGCGGAGATAATCCAGGATCGAACGCTCCAGGGAGGTAGTTTCCACGCCAAACCCGCCCGATCCTTCGTAGAACTGATCGCCTAGAAACAGGGCGGCGTCCACCTCATGGTGCAGGATATTCCTGCGCAAATCGGCATCGGGAAAACCGTGGTCGAAATTACAACTGAATAGCCCCAATTTGATAGGCTGGTCGAGCGGCGGAGCCGGGGCGATGCTGCCCTCGTACCAGTAGGGGAAGGGGGCGGAATCTTTTCCCTCAACCATCATCACCAGCCGATACTCGACGGCCTCCGTCGCCTGCCAGTCGGCGAGCCGAAAAGCCGCCACCCGGCTGACCGGATCGACGAGACTCGTGGCGACGGTTGTCCAATTTCCCTGCTGTTTGAGTTCCAGCGTTACTTTTTGCTTCGCGCTCCCCATGGGGGCGCAGGCCGCCGATAGCTTCACGATGCCATTGCTGAGGGTGTACTGGGCAAAATAGATAGGCCCGTAAGTGCGATCTTCGTAGAAATTTACCTTCGTGCCTTCTACCCACCAGTCTTCAAAGCGAACGCCCGGCGTGACTTCCTGTTGAGATTTGATGTCGGCGTGGCTGACCAGCGCCAGCCCGCCGCTTATTGCTTCGGCGGATACCCGGTTATTTTTGCTCTCGGCAAAAATGGAGGAGCCATCGGCCAGGCGCAGCGTAAGGTCGTAGTCGCCATCGGTTCGTGGGGTGCCCAGGATGTAAAGGGCGGTATTGCCGAACGACAGGTCGGGCGAAAAGTCAGAATTGAAAATTTTGCCGCCGAGTACCCATTTGCCATCGGCCCGAATGCCCACGTCCAGTCCCGCGCCGTAGATCGCCGCCGAACGGTAGTCATTCACCGGGCCTTGACTCCCCAGCCGCACCGCCAGGTAGTCGGTGGGGTGGTCGAGACTCAGGAATTTGAACCCTACCTTGATGTTGAAGGTGCCTTTCTGCGGCCCCAGTTCGTGGGAGAGTAAGGCCACTGAGCGGTTGCGGCCGCGCACGACGCATTGCAGGCCACCCGCCCGAAGCCGCCAGTCCTGCAAGCGATTGGCCCAGAGGTTTTCATCGATCCAAAGGCGATCGCGCTGATTTTTCCAGTCGCTGCGATAGGTCGCGTTGGCCAGCGGGGATGCCGCCTCGCGCGTGGCAGCATCGGGGAGTAAAGTAAGGCTGGCGGAAGCCAGCAGGGAATTTTCTATAAAGGTGCGACGCTTCACGAGTTCAATGTTTTTAGGCGTTTTAAATCGTTTTCTCCATCCGCCGCAAGCGGTCGTTTTGCAGCCGAATGCGCTTGCACAGGATGCTCAAAACGCTTTTGAGCAGCTCGGAGCGCTCCTCCATCAGGTCGTAGAAGTCGTCCTGGTCGATGCGGAAGAGCAGCGTCGAGTCGGCGATGACGGCCGAGGCCGAGCGCGTCTCGGCGTCGAGCAGCGCCAGTTCGCCAAAAATATCGTTGGCCCCGAACTGTGCCAGCTTGGTTTTGCCATCGAAGATTTCTACCGTACCGGAGTAAATAACGTACATGCAGGTGCCGAGTTCACCCTTCTCAAATAGTACCTCGCCCAGCTCGTGGGTGTGTTCCGTGATGATGGGAACAATCGCCGAAAGGACGTTCTCGGGGGTATTTTCAAAAAGCGGCGATCTTTTCAAAACCATCACTTTTTCGAGCGGCGAAACTACATCGGCGGAGGCTTTTTCGTGGGTCATGTTTTCTGGGGGTTGGGGTAAATCTAGCGCTCCGTATTTTAGCAAAGCCGCTTCCCGCACGAGCGGGTCGGGGTGGGCCAGGTAACCGGGGAGCAAGCTTCGGTCGAAGGTGTCCGGGGCGGTGTTCAGGGCTTGCACTACGCTCCATTCGCTGAATTTTGCGGTGCCCTGGACTAAAATGTAGTCGATAATCGGCCGCAAAACCTGCTGACGGCAAACCGTTTTTTCAAAAGTAGCCAAAGTGCTCTCGGGCGTGGAGTCATCCAGCGAAGCGTGGAGCGCCAGGTACTCGTTGCGGGGAATGATGTTGTCCAGAATCTCGATCGCGTTGGCCCGCTTCTCGCGCGAACTGTGCTCGATGTTGAGCATGGCGTTTTCCACCAACCGTGCGTCGTGGGTGAGCATAAAGAGGAAGAAAATCCGCCGAATGCTCTCGTCGATTTCAAAGTCGAGGCTGGCGTTCAAAGGCGTACTGATATTCTCATTCAGGCCGCCCACCAATTGGTAGAGGTGGTCGAATTCCTGCTGCAAAAAATCTGGCAGGCCTGCAATCTGCTCCCGCGGCGGGTCGATGCGGCTGAGCGACCGCAGGGCGGCGGTGCGGGTGCGCAGGCGTTCGCTGCCCAGTAGTTCGGTAAGAATACGCAGGGTGCGCGGCGTGCGAAATCGTTCGCAACCGGTGGCGATGAAGTGGATCAGGTGCGGTTGCCCTTCCGCGATGGTTTGTCGAATGCCGGGATCCCCCATTTCTCCCGCTTGCAGCAGGCCCATAATCGCCTGTTTGTCATAGGCGCGGTCGTGGGTAAGTTGCAGCATTTTCTGGCACGACTCCGGTGTAGGCTGAGAAGCCGCCACCGAAATGGCCTTCTCGGTAATGTCGAAAGAAGGGCTGCGCATCGACTGAACAACAAAAGCGTCGTAGCCCGTCTCGCCGAGTTCCTGAATGCAGTCGAGGGCGGCGAGCTGGTCCTTTTCGTACTCCGATTCGGACAAGTAGCGCAGCGTGGCGTCGGTCAGCGTCGAGAAACGACCCGACCGTTTGCATCCTACAATGCTGCCCTGCACCGTGCTGAGGTCGTCGGAATTGAGGAAGGCCAATACCTGATTCTCAGACAATTCATTCTGTTGACAGGCGATTTGACTGCACAACTTGCGGTTGGCCGGGGAGTCGTCTCGCTGCGCGAGTTGGTAAAGGGCTACCGGGTCGTAGGCTTCGTTCGTCTCGGCGATAGTCAGCAAGGTCTGGCGGCGGACCGTTTCGGAGGGATGATGCAGTAGTGGATCGTACTGTTTCCTCAACAGGTCAGGATGATGCTGGGCCAGCCAGCTAAGGGAAAAAAGTACGTCGCTCGGTGTGTTGCTGCCAAGTTTTTCGAGCATCAACGGCTCGGCGTTTTTCTGAAACATCAAATCTTCATCCTTAAAAAACCGCTTGCTAAGCGCATTTTTCAATTCCAGCAGGTAGGAGCCGTGGGCTTTGGCCAGGAAGTAAGCCGCCGCTACGGCCAGCGCCATGATGAACAAAAAGGAGCCCGCCGCCAGGTGCAGGTGATTAAGATAGGCCACCAGCGTGACCACCCCCGCAATGCCCATGCCCAGCGGCTCATAAATACCCTTGGCCAGCGTGTGCGCTTTGAGCCGCTGGTGCAGGAACAGGGGCTGGAACATGACCAGAAAAACCGGATCGTAGGTAGTTTTGCGGGTAATTTCAAAAAATATGTACAACCCGCTGAACATATTGAGCAGCACGACTTCGGTGATATCCAGAAAAGAGAAAGTATAGAGTCCCAGCGAAGCAATGACCGTGAGGAGCGGCAGTAGAATCAATACAATCCGCAGTCCGAAGCGGGCAATGATGCGGCTGGATAACAGAAGCTTGATGACGGTGGCAGTACCAAAAGCGATAGTCAGCAGATAGCCCAGGTAATTCATGACTTCGCTCTGGTCGTGGTACTTGTGCTTGACATTCACAAAGAAACTGTACTCGATAAATATCGCTGCCGCCGACACGAACACCATTCCCAGGCACAGGTAGTATACCAGCCAGCTTCCGCCGAAAAAGCGGTCGATCAGGCGGGGATGACTGGTCACCGGCAACCGCCGCTTCACCGTGTGGTGGTCGGGAATGATCGTCGAACGGAAAGTCAGCGTCTGCACCAGATAGGCCAGCAGAAAAGCGGCACAGGCTATCCAAAGCAAGAAATACAGCGAATAGGCGGAATGAATCAACACCGCCAGCAGCGCGCCAATGGCCTTGGCGGGCAGGTCGCCGGAGCCGATGATGCCGAAAATGCGCTTGCTCTGCCGCACGTCGAACACCAGCGCCGATAGTCCCCAGAATTCCAGCCCGGAAAGCAAATAAACCGCCCGATAACCGATCAGCAGCACTACGGCTTCCACAAAGGGATCAAGAAAATACAAACCCAACGACAGCAAGATCACCAGCCCCACCGTGACGAGCATAACCCCCCTGACCAGTTTTTTTAGCGACAGGCGGTGTTCGTAGTGCTCGTAGACTTTTCCCGCCAACATACAGCCCGCCGCCGCCAAAAAATACCCCAGCGGCAGCGAGAGGTCGGGATTATTTTGCAACAACAACACCGTGGCACACACGTAAATAAGGATGGTGCCGATGCTGATAAAGAAATTATGGAGGAAAAAAAGCACCAGCGGGCGGCGCTCCGTCGGGCGGCGCTCCGTCGGGCGGGTGCCCTCTCCGGGTTTTTGTGGGGACTCTTCCAAGCAGGGGTATATTTAGGCGCCAGGCTGGCAATTGGCGGTAATTTACCACCCTACGAGCAGGAATCAAACGGATCGGTTGATTTAGGTGCCTTTGGTACTGCTAAGTGTTAAAGTTTCAAGGCGATTCTGGAATTGAGCGACAGTGGAAGCCTGAATATGGAAAATAATCGAAACCTGAGGCTGTTTAAACTGGAATAAGGAACGGGTTGAGACTAACATATACCGTTTACTAAAGTCTTGGTCTTGATTTGGGACAAAGCGAAGGTTATTGTGTAAATTGACTGTTCAACGACTCCTGTTTGCGCTTTTTGCATTTTTAATCGTATGCATCTCACGATGAAAAGAGTATACCTACTTTCGCTATCTCTCCTGTTTTTGGTAAGTATCGCAAGGGGGCAGTCCGTCGTCATCAACGAGCTAATGGCCAGCAACCAGGCCACAATCGCCGACGCCACGGGCGACTACGCCGACTGGGTCGAGCTGTACAATCCTACCGGCACGACTGTCGACTTGTCGGGTTACTACGTTACCGACAAGCCCGGCAACCCCACTAAGTACCAACTGCCCTCGGGCGTAAGTATCGGCCCCGACAGCTACCTGATCCTGTGGGCCAGCGACGAGCCACCGCGGGGCCCCACCCACCTGAGTTTCAAGTTGTCGGCCGACGGGGAGTTCTTCGGGTTGGTTGCCCCGGATGGCAACACGATCGTAGATGCCATAGGCTTCAACGCCCAGCGCGGGGACATCTCGTGGGGCCGCCAGCCCAACGCAACGGGTGGATGGTCCTTCCTGATTCCCGCCACGCCGGGCGCGGGTAACAATACTTCCACGGCTTACGACGGCGTGCTTGATCCGCCCGATTTCTCCCAAACAGCGGGTTTTTACACTGACGACTTTAACTTGTCGCTGAGTACCTCCGAAGCGGGGGCCACCATCTATTATACGCTGGATGGTTCGGAGCCTGACCCGGCAGAGGTGGGCGGTAGTACTTTCCAGTATAAAAACAGATACGAACAAGTGCCGGGTCAATCGAGTGGGCCTTTGCTCGACAGCCCTTACCAAACTTTTGCGTACAGTGGATCGATCACTGTTTCCGACCAAACTGCCCAGCCCAATCGGCTCGCTATCCACGCTTCCTCTTACGACAACAATCCCACTTATATCCCTGGTTTTCCCATCTTCAAAGGAACGGTGGTGAGGGCGAGGGTAGCAAGAAATGGATTTCTTCCCAGCGATGTGATCACCAAAACCTATATCGTCAATTCATCGGGCAGCGGGCGCTTTACCCTGCCCGTGGTGGGGATTGCGGTTCCACCCAAGCGTCTTTTCGCTTACCAGGATGGCATCTACACCGCCGGGGCCACCTTCGATAGCTGGCGGGCGGGGAATAATACGACCAGTGCCTACGGTGCCGGGGGCTATCCGGGGAATTTCATGCTGACGGGCGACGAGTGGGAAGCGAGGGCCAACGTGGAGTTTTTTAATGATAACAACCAGCAGGTCGTCATCAATCAGCCCATTGATTTGCGGATTCACGGAGGGTACACGCGCGGACTGCCGCAGAAAAGCCTTCGGCTATACAGCGATTCGTATTTCGACTGGCCCTTTTTCCCCGGCCAGCCCAACGACCACCATAAAAGACTCATCCTGCGCGCCTCGGGCAATGACTGGGGCAGCACGATGTTCCGGGATGGGATGTACCAAACCGCCGTAAAACACCTGCGCTTCGACACGCAGGGCTACCGGCCTTCCGTGGTTCTGCTCAACGGCGAGTTCTGGGGAATCCATAACCTCCGGGAACGGTACGACCGATTTTACTTTTACAATAAGTACCAGGTGCCGGAGGACAGCGTGGATCTCATCGAGAAGAATTACGAGGTCAACGAAGGCGATAGGGACGCTTACGATGACCTGATCGACCAGCTTATAGCGGGCGTGCAGGGGCAGGATTACGCAACGGTCGGCACGATGATGGACATCGAGAATTTCATGGATTACCAGATAGCCGAGATTTACGTCAGCAACACCGACTGGATCGAGAACAACATCCGCGCCTGGCGAAAAAAAGTCGATACCTACCAGCCAGACTCCCCCTACGGGCACGACGGGCGCTGGCGCTGGATGATGTATGATACCGATTACGGCATGACCAACGCGCCGAGCCACGATGGGCTGGCCTTCGCCACCAATACTGATCCGAACGAATACCCGAACCCAGCCTGGACTTTTATTCTGAGGCGGTTACTGGAGAACCAGACTTTCCGTAACCAATTCATCAATCGCTACGCCGACTTGCTGAACTCCACCTTTTTGCCTTCGCGAATGACCGCTTTCATCGATCAGGCCAAAATGAAGATTCAGCCCGAAATGCCCGATCAGATCAGCCGTTGGAAGCGCCCCGTTTCGCTGACCAAGTGGCAGGAGGAGATCCAGAAAATGATAGATTTCGTGCAACAGCGCCCTCCCTTCGCCCGGGCGCATATTCGTAACAAATTCGGAATCGGTGGTGAACATAATTTAACGGTGAATGTCAGCTCCGCCAGTGCGGGACACGTAAAGGTCAATACCATCGAAATTGTCCCGGCCACGGAGGGCGTAAGCCCATCGCCTTACCCCTGGAACGGGGTGTATTTCCGAAACATTCCCATCACCCTGACCGCGAAGGCCGAATCTGAGTCCACCTTCCTGCGCTGGAGGGAGAATGGCAATGTAATAAGCACGGATTCTGTCCTGACGCTGAATATGACCGCTGATCGCAACATCATCGCCGAGTTCAGCGGCTTTAACCTCTGCGCCAGCGTCCAGTCGGGCGACTGGCACACCGCCAGTACCTGGACTTGCGGCCGCGTGCCAACGCCGACCGACGAAGTGGTGGTGCGCGACGGCCACGTCGTCACCTTGAGCACCGCCAACGCCGAGGCGCTCACGCTGGAATTGCGTGACGACGGCCACCTGGACGTGGATGCCAATCGGGACTTGAAACTTTACAAATTGGAGTAGTTTGCCGAATGGCGGCAATGCGTTACCGAAGCTTATGGGTCAACTTCTGGAAACTGGCCTCGTCAGGATTCAGGTTCTCGTACTTGTCGACAATCACCCTACCCTTGTACATCACAAAAGTATTGGCCGCCTTCGGGTCGATGCGGTTGAGATTTACTTCGCTTCCCTCGTCTCCAAAATCCGGCACCATCGTCAGGGCCATCCGCCGAATGTCCAGTTCACGGCCCAGCCGTTCCAGTCTCAGCCGCGTTTCCTCCCGATTGCCGCCCGCTTCCGTAATCATGTACACCTTCAACAAGTCATTCTTTTCACGACTAAGTTTTTCCAGAAAAGCCAGCCACTTCCTGACCTCGTCGGGCCGATCGATACTCTTGACAAAATACAGAATGCCGTAGTTGCGCCCGTACTTACAAACCGGACACGCCTTCGAGCCACGATCCGGCCCCCAGGCGTGGAAAGGCGTAAACGACGGGCTTTCTTCCCCGATCGAGAGGCCCATGTCCTTTTCACCCGTTTTGTTTTCGGGATAATTCGGAATATGCAAACCCAAAATGATGTCGTGTTCAGCGACCAAAAAGCCCCTTTCCTCGCGGGGACGCATCACGCCGCTGCCCCCCCGGTTTTCGAGGGCTTTGCGTTTGGCCGTGGTCAGCAGCGGATCATCGTCGAATACCAATTCGTCCACGTAGTACTCGTCAGCGAGATCCGGCTCTTTGATGGCAAGGTGAATATGCGCCGGGATGTCACGATTCGGGTAAGCCGCCGGGGGGTTGGTGTAGAGAGTGTATTTTCCGTCGGCTCCCGTTTTCATCCAGCCCCGCCGCGACCCGTGGCGGGTGTTAGCCAGGCCGGATAATTCCGGGTTATTGGAATAATAACCGCGCTCATCGGTCTGCCAGTAATAGACGATGACGTTTGGCGCGGGCGTGCGGCCATCGTTTTGATAGACGGTTCCCGTTACGATCAGTTTGGTGCGGGCTGTCGGCCAGCCATAGCTCGTGTCGGTGGGTAGAATAACGGCGGGCATTTCGAGGTACATCCGCTCGCAGCCGTCGCAACCACCGCCAACCAGGGCCGTCGGCGATCGGCGATCGGCTGTCGGCTGTTTTTGCTGGCTTTTGCTTTGGCAGGAAACCAGAACAAACAGGAGGAGGAACACGGAAAAAGACTTGGTCATGGCGAAAATGGAAAGTGGTTTTTGATAAAAATGCACTTCCCAATAATAGCCCGCTGTCTGCCCGTCGTCAAGGCTTTTCTGCCCAGTCGCGTACTTATCCGGTCAAGCCGCGAATCACAGCAATCGCCCTTTGACTTTACGGACGTAGTGCCGACTCAGACGCAGCATCGTGCCGTCTGTCAACTCCACATCGTAATCGCCCGTGAGCCGGGAAGTGACCTTCTGCACCCGGTGAATATTGACGATACTGGAACGATGGATGCGGACGAAATCCTCGGGATTCAGCTGCTTTTCCAGCTTGGTCAGGCTTTCGGAATAGAGGTGTTTTCCCCCTGCCTGGTGCAGCACCGTGTACGAATCTTCCGAGCCAATCCAGTCGAGGGTATCGGTTTTGAGGCGTGTCGTTCTTGCGCCGTCTTTGACCAGCAGCGCGGTTAGGTAGTTTGAGCTTGCTTTTTGTTTCGGCAAGCTGGCTGTCGCTGATTCAAGCTGACTGTTTTTCTCAGAAAATCGATTGAAAACCAACAGCAGCAAGCCGTACATCAAAATACCGATGAAAGAATCTTCCGAAAGGGATTTTTGCAAAACACCCTCGAAGCGGAAAGCGTAACCCAGCAGCATCCCGCTCAATCCGGCGATCATGCCAGAAAAAAGCAGCACTTGGCCCAAACTGGACAGAAAGGCGGCAGCCAGATGTTTTACGCCATTTTTTAGCGGGCTGTCTTGAAGAGGCCATCTTCGGGCCAAATAAGCTACCAGCAAAGTTTGGGGGATAAATAGCAGCCAGTATATTTTGTACAGCAGGCTCTCGCTCCAGTAGAAGGAGGTGTCTTTTAGAAAAGCGAACCAGGCATCCTGCCCCGTGGCCAGCAGGGCGACAAATATCCACAGCAATAGGTAGAGACGAGGCATGCCTCGTCTGGCCGGAACGCCGGCCGCCGCGTCGGGGACGGTTTCTAATCTGTCTTTCATTTTCTGATCCTTCGTTGCCTTTTTCTACGCCTTCAGACGAGGCATGTTCTACGCCTTCAGACAAGGCATGTTCTACGCCTTCAGACAAGGCATGCCTTGTCTCTACCCCGATACCCCGCGTTTTAGTGTATATTTGCCTGATCACCCAATCAATTTAACCCATGAAACACTTTTTGCCAAAGATTCTGTTTTCTATTTTCTTTCTTGCCATAATCAAAACCCCGGCACTGTCCCAAAATCTGCTGGGTTTCGACGCGGCGGCGGCCCAGAAGCAAACCACCCTCGAAAAACAATTCGATCAGCAACTCAAGGCCGAGAACCTCCGTGCCAACTTGAAGTACATGAGTTCCCGGCCGCACCACGTCGGCTCGCCCTTCGGCAAAGAAGTCGCCGAGTACGCGCTGAACCTATTCAAATCCTACGGCTTCGACGCCCGCATCGACGTTTCTTACGTGCTATTTCCTACGCCCAAGACGCGCATCGTCGAACTGATCGAACCCACCAAGTTCAAGGCGTCCCTTACTGAACCCGTCCTAAAAGAAGACGCTACCTCGGGCCAAACCAAGGAACAGCTCCCCACCTACCACGCGTTTTCCGCCGATGGCGACGTGACTGCCGAGCTGGTGTTTGTCAACTACGGCATCCCTGAGGACTACGAAGTCCTGAAAAAAATGGGCATCGACGTGAAGGGAAAACTGGTGCTGGCCAAGTACGGTAACTCCTGGCGGGGCATCAAGCCCAAAGTCGCCGCCGAAAATGGGGCCATCGGCTGCATCATTTATTCCGATCCCAAGGAAGACGGCTTTTTCCAGGGCGACGTCTATCCCAAAGGGGCTTATAAAAACGAAACCGGGGCGCAGCGCGGCTCCGTGCTGGACATGCCGCTCTATCCCGGCGACCCACTCACGCCCGGTTACGGGGCCACTAAGGACGCCAAGCGGCTCGACTACAAAGACGCGCCCACAATCATGAAAATTCCCGTGCTGCCCATTTCCTACGGCGACGCCCTGCCGCTACTCAAAGCGCTGGGCGGCGAGGTGGCCCCGGCTTCCTGGCGCGGCGCGTTGCCCCTGACTTACCATGTGGGGCCCGGCCCGGCCAAGGTGCACCTCAAGCTGGAATTCAACTGGGACGTGCAGCCCGCTTATAATGTAGTGGCCACGATTCCAGGCGCCGACTTTCCCGACGAGTGGGTCATCAGGGGCAACCACCACGATGCCTGGGTCAACGGGGCCAACGATCCGCTGAGCGGCGCGGTGGCCGTGCTGGAAGAGGCCCGCGCCCTGGGCGAGTTGATGAAAAGCGGCTGGAAACCCAAAAGAACGATTATGTACGCCCTCTGGGACGCCGAGGAGCCCGGCCTGCTCGGCTCCACGGAGTGGGTGGAAGAGCGGCAGAAAGAGTTGGAAGACAAAGCCGTGGCCTACCTCAACACTGACTCCAACGGACGGGGCTTCCTGTACGCGGGCGGCTCGCACACTTTGGAGAAATTCCTCAATCAGGTGACTCGCGACGTCACCGACCCGCAGCGTAACGTCAGCGTTTCCGACCGCCTTCGCGCCAAAACCCTCGTAGACGGCAACCCCAAAGCCAGGCAAGAGGCCCGCAGCCGCCCTGACCTGCGCATCGGGGCACTGGGTTCCGGCTCCGACTACACGCCTTTTATTCAACACTTGGGTATTGCGTCGATGAACATTGGTTTCGGTGGTGAAGATGGGGGAGGGGAGTACCACTCGATCTATGACTCCTTCGACCATTACACCCGTTTCAAGGACACCGATTTTTCCTATGGCGTGGCCTTGGCCAAGGTAATGGGCCGCTGCGTCATGCGCCTGGCCGACGCCACAGTACTGCCCTTCGAGTTTCAGAACTTCGCCAACACTGTTCAACAGTATGCCGCCGAAATCAAGAAAAGCGTTGAGGATACGCGCACGCAGTCCGAAGAACACAATAAACTGCTGGCTGAAGGCCGCTTCCAACTCGCCGCCGACCCTAAAGAACCCTTCACGCAACCCGAAGCCAAGCCCACTGTACCCTACCTGAACTTCGCCCCGCTGGACAACGCCTTGGCGACGCTGGAAAAGAGCGCCGATGAATATGCCCAGGCCAGTGCCAATGCCGGAACACCCTCGGCGGGAAATCTGAAAAAGCTGAACGAAATACTCTACAAATCGGAGCGCTACCTCACGCATCCCGAGGGCCTGCCGCGCCGCGACTGGTTCCGTCACCAGATTTATGCGCCGGGTTTTTACACGGGTTATGGCGTAAAAACGCTGCCCATGATCCGCGAGGCCATCGAGCAAAACAACTGGATTGAGGCTGAGGCGGGCATTAAGCGGGTGAGCAAAACGCTCATGAACTTTGCCGCGCAGGTGGATGAGGCGACGGCACTGGTGAAGTAGCTGGGCAAATTTTCAGTATCTTCGTCGTACATTAAAATTCAAATGACATGGCCTTGGTGATAAGCGACGAGCTACTGGACAAAGCGCAACTTTCTGAAAACGAACTTCTTGTCGATTTGGCCTGCTTTCTTTACGATAAGAAGAGACTGAGCATGGGAAAGGCCAGGGGGCTGGCCAATCTCAACCAGATCGAGTTTCAGATGGAACTGGCCAAGCGGGAAATCGACATCCACTATACCGAAGAAGACTTGCAGAAAGATTTGAAGAATCTTGGCATTGAACTTTAACGCGGGTGGTTGTAAGTGATACCTCCTCGATAAGCAACCTGCTGCAAATCGGGCTGATCGAGATACTTCATGAATTATACGGAGAGGTAGCGATAACTCCATCAGTTAAACGTGAACTCTATCGCTTAAAAACGCACGAATTAGCTTTGGGTGATTTGGGGTGGATAAGCGTGGTCATTTCGAAAGACCAGATTTTAGTTGACGAACTTATGCTGGAGTTGGATGCTGGCGAATCGGAGTCTATCGCACTTGCCCTTGAAGATCGGGCTAATTACCTCATTATTGATGAATTCAAAGGAAGAGCGGTTGCTGACAGACTGGGAATCCCGATTGTTGGCATACTCGGCGTGTTAGTTCAGGCGGAGAAGCGCGGCCTTGTGGTCGATTTGGAAGAAGAAATAAAAAAACTGCGTTCGGTCGGATTCAGGCTGAATCAAAATCTGGTGGACTCAGTTTTGGCCAGATTAAAAGAATAAAGCATTTCTCAGGGGCCAGAGCGACTGAAAAGAAGCCGAAGCGGGCATCCGCCGCGTGAGCGAAACGCTCATGAACTTTGCCGCGCAGGTGGATGAGGCGACGGCACTGGCGAAGTGAGTCTGTTTTTGGATTATTCCAACGTTTGTTTCTAATAAAAGCAACTTTTCGGGCCTGATATCCGTAGGTAGAGGTGAAAGAATTTTTCCTTTACCTCTATTTTCGTCTTCACATGGGTGGTCTAATAAATTATTGCTGACCAATCTTTATCCATCGGAAATGGATGTGATTCATGGATTTTCTTGAACTAAATTACTGTATAAGTGTCAGTTGTGCCCTTATTTATTAAGCAAATCATATTTTTAAGGACAAATACTTGAAAACTTTAAAGAATGCTGTTAAATTTACACTTTAACTTTTTTTAGAAGATGTTTAATTAAACAATCTTTTTTGCTAAATCAATTCGTTACATAACCTAACAAGTCTTATGAGAAAAAGCTACCTAAGCTGGATCAGGAACGCTGCCGTTCTTGCCATCCTGGCCATGTTGAACCTCACGGCATTTGCCCAGGACCGCCGGGTCACGGGTACCGTGAAAGACGGTGCAGGCCAGGGGATCCCCGGCGTGAACATCGTATTGAAAGGCACCCTGACGGGTACCACCACCGACGCCGATGGCAACTTCGGAATCGGTGTCACTTCACCAAGCAGTGTACTATCCTTCTCGGCCATTGGCTTCAAAGCCACTGACGTAACGGTGGGCAACAAAAGCACCGTCGACGTTACGATGACCGACGATGTGAGCCAATTGAGCGAGGTAATCGTGACGGGCTACACCACCGACAACCGCCGCGAAACGGGCGGTGCCGTATCTACCGTAAAAGCCAAAGACTTGGCCCAAGTGCCTTCGGGCAACGTCGAGCAGCAATTGGCCGGACGGGTAGCGGGCGTAACGGTAATCACGAACGGACAGCCCGGAACGACGAGCCAGATTCGCGTGCGCGGTTTTGGTGCCTTCGGCGGTAACGCGCCACTGTATATCGTGGACGGAGTACCCGTAGGCGATACGCGTTTTTTGAATCCCGACGATATCGAATCCACTACGGTGCTTAAGGACGCCGCTGCCGCCTCCATTTACGGAGCGCGAGCCGCCAACGGCGTGATTGTATATACGACCAAGAAGGGAAGCAAGGGCGCTAAAAAGTTGACTGTTACTTATGACGGTCTGTTCGGCGCAACTGATCCAGGTACTCCTTTCAGGTCTCTTTCTCCCGAAGATTATGCTGAGTGGACATTCCGCGCCGCGCGCAATGACGCTTTTCAGAACAAAACTGAGCCCAAGTATGAGCATCCTCAGTTCGGATCAGGCCCAAACCCGGTCATTCCTGATTACATTAATGTAGGTGGAACTCCCGGCGTAGTTGGTAACGTAAATCTGGACGCCGAGCGTGAAAAGTACAACATCGACCCCAGAGCAGGAGGAATCTATCAGGTAGTTCGCGCCAATAAGGAGGGTACCGACTGGTACGACGCCATCACGCGCGTCGCTCCCCTGATGCGTCACTCGCTCGGCTTCTCGGGTGGAGGTGAAAATAGCCGTTTCTACTTTGGATTGGGTGCGCAAGATCAGGGAGGTATCTTGATCAACAACACCTTTAAGCGTTACTCTTTCCGGGTCAACTCGGAGTTTAACGTATTGAAAAACCTCCGCATCGGCGAAAACCTGCAGTTCACGTACCGTCAGGTGCTTGGACAAAGTGGCGGCGGCGGCGGAGCCGGCGTGGCTGACGACGAAAACGACATCAACCTCGCTTACCGGATGCCAACCATCATCCCGATTTATGATGAGTTTGGTGGCTACGCGGGTACGGCAGCAAAAGGCTTCAACAATCCCCGCAACCCGGTGGCCAACCGTCAGGGTGCTGCCAACAACCGGGGCTTCGAAGGTATTGGCTTCGGTAATGTTTACCTTGAGTTGGACCCAATCCCCGGTCTGACGCTGCGTAGCAGCATTGGCGGTCAGTACTTCAACTATTATGGTTGGAACTATAACCGCCTTCAGTATGAGAACTCAGAAAACAACTCGGCGTTCAGTTACGGAGAAAATGGTGGCTTCGAGTTAGGATGGGTACTTACCAACACGGCCAATTACAAGAAGATGTTTGGTACGAAGCACAATGTCGATGTCTTGGTCGGTCAGGAAGCTTTGAACACGGGTTCGGGCCGAAACATCAATGGTAATGGTCAGAGTCCTTTTTCGGAAGATACCGATTATGTCAACCTGAACACGGTACAGGCCGCCGGAAGAAATGTGGGTAGCGGCTATTACAAAGGAGTGAATTTCTACTCGCTGTTCAGCCGAGTGAAGTACATCTTTGACGATAAGTACATCATCACCGGGGTAGTACGCCGCGATGGATCTTCCCGCTTCGGAGCCAACAGTCGTTTCGGTGTGTTCCCGGCGGGTTCGATTGCCTGGCGTATATCGTCGGAGAATTTCATGAAAGGAATAAGCTGGATATCCGACATGAAAATTCGGGGCGGTTACGGTTTGATGGGTAACTCCAACAACGTAAACCCCAACAACCAGTTTAGTCTTTTCGGTGCCAGCATCGGTAACTCATCTTATGACATCAACGGGTCTAACAGTAGTGCGGTGGAAGGTTTTTACCGGACCCGAATTGGCAACCCGAACGCAAAGTGGGAGTCTGCCATCACCACCAACATCGGTTTCGATGCTACCTTGTTTAACGGCAAACTCGACGTGATTTTGGATTTGTGGAGAAAAGACACCAAGGATCTGTTGTATCAGGTGCCCGTAACCTCCACGCTGGGCTACCGCGCCGCAGAGCCATCGGTCAACACTGCCAGTATGCTGAATCAGGGAATCGACATTCAGTTAATTAATAAAGGCAGAATCAAAGGTGACCTGTCCTACGAATTGAACGTAACGGCTGGTATCCTGCAAAACGAAATTACCGGACTATCGGGTGAGCAGACTTACCTAACTACCGTGAACCCCGGCTTCCGGGGCATCACTCCTATTCGTAACCAGTTGGGGTACTCTATCTCTTCTTTTTACGGCTACGAAGTACAGGGTTTGTTCCAAAATCAAGCAGAGATCGACGGCGCACCTAAGCAACAGGGTGTTACTACCACTGCGGCAGCGGCTGAGGCCAATGCCAAAGACCCCAAAGCCAACGTGGTTCCCAACGGCGTAGGTCGTTTCCGCTACCGCGATATCAGTGGTCCTGATGGGAAGCCCGATGGTGTGATTGACGATAATGACCGTACCTACCTGGGTAGTCCTGTTCCTAAGTTTTCTGGCGGATTGACGTTTATCCTGCGCTACAAAAATTTTGATTTGAACATCTACGCCAACGGTCTGGCTGGTAACAAGATTTTCAACCAGTCGAAGTGGTTTACCGACTTCTTCCCTTCATTTCAGGGATCGAGCAAATCGGAGCGCATCAAGGATTCCTGGACCCCCGAGAATCCAAACGCCACGATTCCCATTTACGAGTCGGCTTCGAACTTCAGCACCAATACGCAGGCGTCGTCTTACTACGTAGAGGATGGCTCTTACTTCCGGTTGCAGAACCTGCAGATCGGCTATAATCTGCCTACCAACCTCCTGTCGCGCGTCGGTATGGAGCGGTTGCGCATATTCGCCTCGACCAACAACCTGTTTACCCTCACGAAATATTCAGGATTGGATCCCTCCGTGGGTGGTAACGCCGACACGAACTTCGGTATCGATGTCGGTAACTACCCGATCACCCGAAGCTGGAACCTGGGCGTCAACATTGGCTTTTAATCAATAATTTCTGAAAAATTCCGTTTCGGAAATTGATAAACCACTTTAACATAACAAGATGAAAAAGATATCATATAAAAGTCTGGCGATTGTCGCCTCCGTCACGGCGGGACTCACCTTTGTGGGTGTTTCCTGTAACGACGATTTTCTGGAGATCCCGGCAACGGGGCAGATCAGCGAAGCCCAGTTGACTTCCAAGGCAGGGATCGAGGGGTCGCTCATCGCGGTGTACTCCCACCTCAACGGCCGCAACAACCGCATGGCCAGTGCCTCCAACTGGGTTTGGGGTAGTATTCGGGGCGGCGACGCCAACAAGGGTACTGACCCCGGCGATTTTAGTGACATTAACCCGATTCAGCGATTTGAAACCATTCCCACCCAGGGGGTGATTCGCGACAACTACCGCGGAAACTACGAGGGCATTGCCCGGGCCAACAACGTGTTGCGCCTGTTGGAGAAAGCAGCGGAGAACGTAACGGCGGCGGACAAAAAGCGGATTTCCGCCGAAGCCCGTTTTCTGCGTGCGCACTACTACTTCCAGTTGGCCAGGAACTTTGGGCAAACGCCCATCGTAACCGAAGCCGATGATTATGGCACGGGCATCGAATCGATCAAGAACGATAAGCCCATGTACCCCTTCATCGAGGAGGACATGAAGTACGCCGTAGACAACCTGCCCGAGACGCAGGGAGCTGCGGGACGGGCCAACAGTTGGGCCGCCAAGGCTTATCTGGCTAAGATTTACCTGCAACAGCGAAAGTACGCTGAAGCGTTGCCGATCTTTACCGATGTGATCAACAACGGTAAGACGACCAATGGCAAGAAGTACGGTCTGGTACCGAAGTACGCCGACATTTTCAAGGCGTCGAACGACAACAACCAGGAGTCGGTGTTCGCTATTCAGAATGCCGCTAACACCGGATCGGTCAACAATGCGTTCCCGGATTTCGATTTGAACTACCCCTACAACACGGGACCCAACGGACCGGGCAACTGCTGCGGATTCTTCCAGCCAAGCTTCGAGTTGGTAAATTCGTTCCGCACCGATGCCACGGGACTTCCTTTGCTGGATAAGACCTATAACGATGCTAGTAAAGCGGTTAAAAGCGACATGAACGTCAAGTCGGTAGACACTTTCGTGCCTGATGCAGGAAATCTTGATCCTCGTCTAGACCACTCAGTAGGTCGCCGGGGCATTCAGTACCTCGACTGGCAGCCACATCCTGGAGCCGACTGGATTCGTAACCAGGGCAATGGCGGACCTTACTCACCTAAAAAGTACACCTATTATAAGGCTGACCGGGGTACTTTGCAGGACAACAGTACCTGGACGCCCGGCTACACGGCTCTCAATTACACCATCATTCGCTTCGCCGACGCACTGCTAATGGCTGCCGAGGCTGAAATAGAGGCCGGAAGTTTGACCAAAGCACTTGAATACACGAATATGGTTCGTCGTCGCGCCGCTAACCCTGATGGCTTTGTCATGCAGGGAGGTAAGCCTGCAGCCATGTACGTTATAAAAGAGTATCCGGCTAGTCAGTTTGCCACTAAGGAGATGGCCCGCAACGCTGTTCGCTTCGAGCGTAAACTGGAACTGTCGGGTGAGGGCCATCGCTTCTACGATTTGGTGCGCTATGGTACTGCCGAAAAGGAAATCAATGACTACCTGACCTACGACTCCAGATTCCTGCCCACTACTTTGGGAGGAGGACGCTTTACAGCGGGTAAGGACGAGTTACTGCCACTCCCTCAGGATGAGATTGACCTGTTGGAAGAAGGCGTATTGACGCAAAATAAAGGATATTGATCCATAGGGTTGAGCTTTCATCTACCAAAAAAGGCAAGCCGCTCGGCTTGCCTTTTTTGGTATCTTTGTGAGGAGCTTTTGAATTAGGGCAGACACGAGGATGCTTCAAGCGGCGAATAACTCATATACTCACATTTCATAGAAGGAAAACATGGTAGAGTTCAAAATACAACTGGAAGAAAGCGTAGTAGAGACTCTCGGCTACCAGGAAGTGGAGAAGCGTTTGGAGGATTTCGCTCAGAAACTGATCTTGAAATTAGCTGCGCGAGATATTCTTGAAGATTTACAAACCATTGATCTGAAAAATGATAAAGAGTGGCAAATGGCGAGAAACCTGGCTTGGGAACAAGAGAAGCACAAATATTTGGTTGAGTGATGCGGGATTTCGTGATTGACGCCAACGTATTGATGGGTATCTTGATTAGTGGGAAGGCCAGCTATCGGCAAGTTCTCCGATTTTATAATTTCGTCCTGCCTGATTTCGCTCTAATTGAGGTCGATAAGTATAGAAACGTCATTCTCGATAAAACAAAGAAAAGTGATGACGAGCTTATCGCTTGGACAACCTTTGTTTTCGCCAATCTGAATATCCTTCCACAGTATATTTTGAAGAGGGAAAGCATAGAGAAAGCCAACCGCCTCCTTGCAAATATCGATATGAAGGATACCAGCTATGTTGCTTTGGCGCTGCAACTGGATTTAGTACTGCTCACTCGAGATATTCCTTTGTATAAGGGTCTGAAAAAACTGGGATTCAGGAAAGTCATGCTTTTCGAAGATTTTTTGCGAGCGCAGTGACAGTTATGATGTCCGTGAGTACTTTGAAAATTATCAAGGCCGATTGCGTCGCGGACTTAAAAGTCAAAATCAAATTCTCGGACAACACGGAGAAAGTAGTGGATTTTGAGCCTTTCATCATGCATCGTCCCCATCGGTCTTTTAACTACTATCGCAAGCCTGAGAACTTCAAAAAGTTTAAAATCGAGTATAGCAATGTGGTCTGGGGAGAAAATTGGGATGTGATTTTGCCCGTAGAACAGTTGTACCAAAAGAAAATAGAATTTTGAAAAGAGGATCTCGCTCATTTAGCATAATCACAAATGGAAACGATTGTAGATAATAAACAAGTACTCAGACAAATCAAAGAGACGGTGCAGATTACCGATCCGCACGCTACCTTGATTCTGTACGGGTCTTACGCCCGTGGAGATCAGCATATTGCGTCTGATATCGACTTACTAATTTTGATTGATAAAAAGCAGGTTGACCGGGAAGATGAGAAGAAACTGAAGTACCCCCTATACGAGATAGAATTCGAGACAGGAAAGATTATTAGTCCCATGGTTTTGTCAAAAAATGATTGGAATACTAGACACCGAGGTACCCCTTTTTACGAAAATGTGAGCCGAGAAGGACAAGTACTATGACTGAACAAGAGAGAAGGGATCTGGTGAAATACAGGATTGAGCGGTCAAGGGAGACTTTTGAAGAAGTCAGTTCGCACATCGAGAATAAACTTTGGAATACAGCGGTCAACAGGCTTTACTACGATTGTTTTTATGCGGTTTCGGCTTTATTGATCAATCAAGAAATCAGAGCCTCTACGCATAGCGGAGTGAGGCAGATGCTTGGGCTTCATTTCGTAAAAACGGGATTGATTAGCCTAGAACTAGGCAAATTTTACTCCGATATTTTTGATAAGAGGCAATCGGGAGATTATGGGGACTACATTGATTTTTCCGAAGCAGACGTTCTGGATTTATTAAATTCTTCCAATAGTCTGATTACTAGAATTGAAGAGTTATTGAAAGATGCCCATTAATTTATCGAAAATATTAGCGTTTATTGCCCTAACTCTCCTCCTCACCTCCTGCCGGGAAAAGACCCTCTTCACCCTGCTCCCCGCCGAGGAATCGGGCGTGACCTTCGCCAACCGTATCTCGGAGAACGACACGATGAACATCATCGACTTCGAGTACGTCTATAACGGCGGCGGTGTGGGCATTGCCGACCTGAACGGCGACAGCCTGCCCGATCTCGTTTTTTCGGGTAATCAGGTGAATAGTCAGATTTACCTCAATCAAGGCGGAATGAAGTTTGCCAACGTCAGCGACAAGGCGGGGCTTTCCAACCTGGGCCGCTGGTGTTCGGGCGTGAGTTTGGTGGACATCAATGCCGATGGAAAAATGGATATCTACCTTTCGGCAACGACTTTCAAGACCGAGTCGCAACGGGCCAATCTGCTGTTTGTCAACCAGGGAAACGACGCGGAAGGCGTACCGATTTTTAAGGAGATGGCCGCCGAGTATGGCATCGCCGACACGGGCCATTCGATGCAAGCCGCCTTCTTTGATTACGACAACGATGGCGACCTCGACCTGTACGTGCTCATCGACACCATCGACGAATACCCCAACCTCTACCACAAAAAATACACCGACGGCTCCTCAGCTACCACCGACCGCCTGTACCGCTGCGACTGGGACGCCAAAGGCGGGCATCCGGTGTACGTGAACGTCTCCAAGGAAGCGGGCATCCAAACCGAAGGCTACGGCCTGGGCCTCAACATCACCGACTTCAACCGCGACGGCTATAAGGATATTTACGTCACCAACGATTACCTGTCCAATGATCTGCTGTACATCAACAACGGCGACGGGACTTTTACGGACAAAGCGCAGGCCTACTTCAAGCACACCAGCAACTCGGCGATGGGCAACGACGTGGCCGACCTCAATAACGACGGCCTGGCCGACGTGATGGCCCTCGATATGCTGCCGCGCGACAACGAACGCAAGAAACGATTGATGGGGCCTAACAACTACCAGGGCTATCTCAACAATGACCTGTACGGCTTCACCTACGAGTACGTGCGCAACACCATGCAGATCAACATGGGCAACAAGCCGGGTACCAACGAGCCGATTTTTGCCGATATGGGCATGATGGCCGATGTCGCCGAGACCGATTGGAGCTGGACACCGCTGCTGGCCGACTTCGACCACGACGGCTACCGCGATATGATCGTGACCAACGGCTTCCCCCGCGACGTGACCGACCGCGATTTCGCCCAGTTCCGCGCTGAAAGTGGCAACGTGGCCGAAAAAGAATACTTGCTCAGTCAGATCCCGACCGTCAAAATCAAGAATTTTGCCTTCCGCAACCGGGGCGACCTGACCTTCGAGGATGTGACCGAAAAGTGGGGCATCGGTGTACCGTCTTTTTCCAATGGTGCGGCCTATGCCGACCTGGATTTGGACGGCGACCTGGACATGGTCGTGAACAACATCAACGACTCGGCCTTCGTCTATCGGAATAATTTGATGGAGCGCGAGCCGGAGAAAAACCACTACCTACGCGTGGCTTTTCAGGGCGGCGAACACAATGTGAATGGCCTGGGCGCACGAGTAGCGATTTTTTACGCCGACAGTCTGCAGCAGGTCTACGAGCATTCGCCTTACCGCGGCTACTTGTCGTCGGTGGAGCCGCGGGGGCATTTTGGTTTGGGGGAGGTGAAGACGGTGGATCGCGTGGTGGTCGTTTGGCCCAACGGCAAGCAGCAAACTTTGAAGAACGTCGAGGCCGATCAGGTGCTGCTCGTCCGGCAATCCGATGCCACCGAAGCCTACACGCCCGAGCCGTTACCCACTCAGCTATTCCGTAACCTGACGAATTCGGTGGGCATCGACTACGTCCACGAGGAGCCGGAGTTCATCGACTTCAATGGCCAAAAGCTTTTGCTGCATAAACTCTCGCAGTTTCCTCCGGCCGTCGCCACGGCGGATGTCGATGGCGATGGGCTGGAAGATTTGTTTGTGGGTGGCTCGCGGCAGCACAAGGGAAGGTTTTTTATGCAAAAACCCGACGGAACTTTTGAAATGAAAGACCTGCTGCCCGGCAAGGAAGGCCCGGAAAAAGAATCGGAGGACATCGGCGTGCTATTGTTCGACGCTGATGGCGACGGCGACAACGACCTCTACATCGCCAGCGGCAGCAACGAGCAGAACGCGGGCGACGCCAGTTATCAAGATCGGCTGTACCTCAACGACGGCCAAGGCAATTTCAGCCTGTCCACGGGTTCACTGCCCGACGCCAAAGTAAGCACCTCCTGCGTCCGCGCCACTGATTACGACCGCGATGGCGACCTCGACTTGTTTGTGGGCGGGCGCAGCGACCCGCAGCATTACCCGCGCTCGGTCAATAGTTTTATTTTGAGAAACGACTCGAAGCCGGGAAGCCCAAAATTTTCCAATGTTACGCAGCAGGTCGCGCCGCAACTCCAAAGCGGTGGCCTGATTTGCGATGCGCTTTGGACGGACTACAACAATGACGGTTTCGTGGATTTGATCGTGGCCGGGGAATGGATGCCGCTGCAAGTTTTTCAAAACAAAAATGGTACGTTCGTTCCCGACGAAGCGCTGAACACCTACCTGGAAAAATACAAAGGCTTCTGGAACAGCATCATCGGCGGTGACTTCGACAACGATGGCGATACCGACTACGTGGTTGGGAACAGAGGAGCCAACAACCTCGCGCGTATTTCCGACGAAACGCCACTCACCCTGCTGGCGGGCGACTTCAACCAGGACGGTATGTACGACGCCGTGCCGTTGGTCTATTATCCCAACGCCAGCGGCAAGCGTGAACTAGTACCTTATCACGGCCGCGAGGATATGATCAAACAGATGATCCCCATGCGGGCCCGGTACCAGACCTACGCCGATTTTGCGAGAGCGACTTTTGAAAATCTCCTGACCGAGGAGCAGCGCAAAGAAGCGATTGTGCTACAAGCCAACTACCTGAAATCGTCTTACATCGAAAATAAGGGCAACGGACGATTCGACCTGCGGCCGCTGCCCGCCCTGGCACAAGTGGCACCCATCAACGGCATGATCGCCGACGACTTCGACGGGGATGGGAACCTGGATGTGCTGCTGGTAGCCAATGATTTCGGCAATGAAGTAAGCGCGGGCCGGCTCGATGCCTCCAACGGCTTGCTGCTGAAAGGCAATGGCAGAGGGGAATTCGCAGCACAGACCCAAGCAAAAACGGGCTTCTACGTACCCGGCAATGCCAAAGGGCTGGTGCAATTGCCCGGTGCGCAAGGCAACCGTCTGATCGTCGCCACCCAGAATAGAGGAGCGATGCAAGTATTTGGGCAAAACAGGAAAGAAACAAAGTGGCTGCCCGTCCGACCGGATGACGCCTATGCTTCAGTAAGATTCAAAAACGGTACCACCCGCCGCTACGAACTGTATTACGGGGCCTCTTTTCTCTCGCAATCGGTGCGGCAAATCCCTCTGAATAATCAAGTTGTAGATGTAGAGATTACTGATTTCAGCGGAGAAAAACGAAAAATAGCGCCCGCCCTGCCCGCACTTTAATCTATCTCTTCCCCCTTTCTCCCTTTCTCCTCTCCTTCTTTTCTCAATCTCCTGAGGTGGTAGTACTTGGCCGGTTGCCTTACGGTTCTGGAGTACTCCGTCCAGTAACTATGCTTTTCAATAAATTCCATCTGAATTTGATTCCAGGCTCCTTCGCCCGATACCAAATCCCGCGCCCGCATTTCACGGTAGAGCGAGTAGGCAATGGGTTCGTAATCCGGCCGTCCCAGATAATCGAGGTCGGCATCGGCCAGGATTTCTTCCAGTTTGTTTTTCGGGCTTTGCGGAATTTTAGTGGCGGCGATCATGCCGCTAATTAGCACAATTTGCCGGGGTTCGTAGCCAAACTGCGGCAAGAATTCGTGCGCCATCCGGCTGCTTTCGGCTTCGTGGCCTTTGTAGGTGGTAATGAAACCCGCATCGTGAAAAAGCGCCGCCGTGCGCAGTAGCGTTAGCGTTTCCTCATCGGTAATTCCTTCGGCTTGGGCGATGCGTCCTGCTGCCTCAGCCACGTCCAGGGTATGGTCGGAGCTGTGATAATAGAGCGTGTCCGAGAGTTCGGTGCGCAGTTTGCCGAGAATAAAGGCTTCAGCCTCGGGTAGGTTCATAGTAATCGGGAATCTAGGGCTGCACCACCACTACCTTCTTCTTGAACTGCTGCGTGTTTCCCGCGCTATCGAAGGAGTCGATGAGTACCAGGTAGTAGCCTGTACGAACGGTTTCGCCCCTGTCGTCGAGCCCTTCCCAGCGCAGAGAGCCGTCGGTGCCAATGGTTTGGTTTTTAATCAAATACCGCACCAGCCTGCCCTGCACGTCGAAAATGCGAACGCTCGCCACACGGCCTGGCCCGGTGAGCGTGTAGCGGATGGTGGCAAAGTCGTCCTGACCGTCGCCGTTGGGCGTGATCGCTTCCGGCTCCACTACGAACTCGTCGGCGATGGCACTGCCTGCGCCCTGTGAGTTGGCGTAGCCGGGTGTGGCGAAACCCGCTACTGCCGCGGCCGACTGCCAGTTTTCGGGATCATTACCAGGATGTTCGGGATAGATTCTTTCCAGCGAAACGCCCTTGGGATTAGTAACGAGCGGCGATTGATTTTTTTCAATATAAGAAAAAAGATCGACCAGCCGTCCGCTGGCGTCGCGCAGGGCCACGCCGCCCGCGTCGTTGACGAAGGAGGGCATGGCAGGGAGTGTAATCAGCGTACGCGGCCGCTCGGTCGGGTATTGCTCGGCCAGGATTTTTGAATTGACGCTGAAAGCCATGAATTCGTTGGGGGCCAGGAGCAGGTCTTGGGTCGAGATCGTTCTGAAAGCACCCGGCACGCCCGCTTTTACATTACCCAGCGACCAACCTTTCAAGCTGATAAAATTCTGGCTACGGTTATGGATTTCGGCGAATTCCACCCCTCCCGTGCGCGGGTCGAACAGGATTTCGTTCAGGATCACATCGCCCGAATCGGCTTTCGTGGGGAGCCCAAAAGTGAAGTTCGCCTCCCTCAGCCGGTTGCCCGCGCAGTCGATCACGTTGGCGACGGTCAGTTCGTAGCGTTGTCCGGCCAGGAGCGGAGCGTCCAGCGTAAGTACCGACGTGCGGAAGCCGGGCACTTCGATGACGGACTTGCGGACGCTGCGGCCTTTTAATTCGTAAGTTCCGCTTTGGCTACTGGCCAGGCTATCCAATCGCTCGTTGAAGTAAACGGTGAGTTGACTTTCGCCCGATATCTCGACCCGCTCGGCTACGGGTGGATTGCGGTCGGGATTGGCCGCTGCTACGGAATTGGATTTGTTAGGCGTGCCGCCTAGCGGATCGGTCGAGGCTCGCCAGTTGTCGGTTTCGCCGCAGGGATTAGCAACATCGATCATTTCCAGGGCGTAGCCGCCGTTGCGGCGGTTGGAGGGCCACCAAGTGTCTTTGTAGGAAATCGAGAACACGAGGGTTCCTTTGGCATTACGCAACGAAATAGTGGCTCCGGCGTTGACCAAGGAAAAGGAAGAAAGTCCCCAAACCCGACCAAAACGCGCCAGCAAAGGCACCGAATTGCGGGAACAGAGAATCGCGTAGCCGCCCGGGGCCAGCACCGAGTCGGGTAGGAGGGCAGTTCCCAGCCGCCAGCCTTTGGTGGAGACGGGCTGCGAACTGCGGTTGAAAATTTCGATATACTCAGCGTCGGGCAAGCCGACCACAGGCGTGGGATCGGCCATGATTTCGGTGATAATGACGGAGTTGTAGCTCTGAGAAAATGCTGAATTATCGCAAAAAGAAATCATCCCCAATATTACGAGCAGGGTGTTGCGAAAAGTCGAGCGGTATGGGAGGGAACATGGGCACATAGCTGAATCTGACGTTATCCCAAAGCCTGCCTTAACATCTCCACACTTTTCCTGACGCCCGAATCAGCGGCCTCCTTACCCTCGAATTCCAAGGACAGATAGCCTTGATAGTTCACCTTTTTCAGAATGTCGGCGATTCTTTTGTAATCCAGATCCAGGCTGTACCACTCGCCGCCGCCGTAGTAAGTTTTTGCCTGCACGAAGCAGGTGTGGGGCGCTATCATGGCCAACTTGTCGTAGGGATCTTCCAGGAAATTACCCGTATCCATCAGCAGTTGCAGCCAGGGCGAATCCACGGCTTTCATGATTCGCAGCATGCCCTCCGGCGTGGAGCCCAGCCCCCAGTGGTTTTCCAGGGCCAGTAGCACGCCCAGTTCTTCGGCGCGGGGGAGGCACTTCTCAATGCTTTCGATGCACCATTTGTAGGCGTCTTCCTCGGTGTAGCCTTCCAGTGCGGGCTCCTGGCCGCGCTTAGCCATGAAGTCGTCGAAGGATTTGATGGTTCCCCAGCGGCCCGTATTCAGCCTCATGCAGGGGATGCCCAGGTCGGCGGCCAGTTCCATGCAGTGCAGGGTGTGGTCGATGTGCTTCTGCCGCTCGGCGGCGTCAGGCGTAACGAAGCCCTGGTGAATGGACAGGCAGGTCATGGCGATGCCGTTGACGAAGGCGTGTCGTTTGAGTTTTTGCAGATAGGCATTGTCCTCGCCTTCCATTTGGCGGTGCAGCACGTCGATGCCTTCCAAGCCCAGGCTGGCGGCATTGTCAATTACTTTTTCGATGGGGAATTTATCGCCTTTGAAGTGCCAGTAGGAGTAGCTGGACACACTCAGCTTGATTTTGGCGGCAGACACCAGCGCGGGGGCGGCGACCGTCGGTGCGAGACTGGGAACAGTAGAGAGGACAGCGGCTCCGGCGGCGTTTTTGAAGAAATGGCGTCTTTGCATAAGATAAGGTAGTTGGAAGTTTTGCGCACTCAATATAGCGTTTTATCGGTAACCGCAAGGAAAAGGATTTGGGCACCTTTCCTGAAAATCTTGCTATACTTGTAAAAGAAACCCAAACTGACTTTTATTTTTTTAGACAAAAACTATGCAGATCTATATCCATACCACCTTAGGCGAAGACCTCCGACAGCGACTGCTGGCCGGGATTCCCGACGGTCACACCCTCGAGTTTCGGCAAGAAGGTGATAACGATGCGACCGCCCGCGAGAAATTCGACCGGGGACAATTGATTCTTGGAAACGTTCCCCTGGAATGGTTCACCGATAAGACTACCGACCTGGAGTTCTGGCAATTGGATTCGGCCGGATTTGACAAATACAAGGGCGCAAAAATAAAGGGCCGCGCCGCCAACATGGGCGATTGGTTCGCCCGTCCCTGCGCCGAAACCATCGTGGCCGGACTCATGGCCCTTTACCGGGGCATCGACGCGCTTACGCTTTTGAAACAAAACAAACAATGGGTGGGCCACGCCATGCGGCCTTACCTCGGCCTGATGGATCGCCGGGAGGTGATCGTGCTGGGCGGTGGCACCATCGGCACGGCCACCCGACAGATTTTGGAAGGCTTTCGCTGCCGCGTCAGAACCGTGGCCCGCACCGCGCCCGATGCCGAAATCCGCTCGAAGGACGAATTATTGGCTGTGCTGCCGCTGGTGGACATCGTGGTCAACACCCTACCCGGCACGGCCGAAAGCTACGTGGATCGCGAAATGCTGGCGACGATGAAGTCGGGCAGCGTGTACGCCAACGTCGGGCGCGGCAATACCACCGACGAGGACGCCCTGCTGGACGCCCTCCGCAACGACCACCTCAGCGGGGCTGTGCTGGACGTGACCGAGCAGGAGCCGCTGCCCGCCGACAATCCGCTCTGGACACTGCCCAACGTGATCCTGACCCAGCACACCGGCGGTGGCCAGGCCGATGAGGATGTGGGGAAAGTAGATTTGTTCCTGCGCAACCTTGGGAATCTGGAAGCTGGTGAGGCCTTGGAGAGCGAAGTGGACTTAGCGCGGGGGTACTGATGTTCAGCCACGAAGTGAAAAATATTCGCGTGCGGTACGCCGATACGGATCAAATGGGATATGTGTATTACGGCAATTATGCCCGCTACTACGAAATTGGGCGCGTAGAGGCACTGCGTAGCTTGGATTTTCATTACAAGAAAATGGAAGATGCGGGCGTGATGATGCCCGTGTACGAAAATCGTTCTCGCTACCACCAGCCTGCCCGCTACGACGACCTGCTGACGATCCTGGTTCGCTTGCCCAAACTTCCTACCGCCAGGGTAGTGTTCGAATACGAAATCCGTAACCAGACGGGTGAACTGTTGCATACGGGCGAAACCACCCTCGTCTTCCAGCGCCGCGACACGGGCAAACTCTGCCAGCCCCCGGAGGGTTTATTGCAAAAACTGCGACCTTATTTCGAGGAGTGAGGGACAGAGGAGGCAAAGTTCTAAGTTCCAAAGGCACGAAGGTATGAAGGCACAAAGGTATGAAGGCACAAAGGTCCAGAGGTCCAGAGGTCCAGAGGTCCAAAGTTTATGAATGCAAATGAGTAAGCAAAGCTACGCAGCCGTTCTTCAAAAACCCTGAACCCTAAACCCTAAACAACTAAACGGTAGGGGCCCGCTGCGGCGGATCGACCCCGCCTAAACAAACAAGTGCTCGAAAAACTCCTGGAACATCCCCGCCTGCAAAGTTTCGGCCACTGGCTGAGGGGGACGACTTTGTTCCGGGGTTCGGTGTCGCTGTACGATGTGCTGGTCAATCTGGTCGACAAGCTCATCGTTTACGACATCGACCAGCGGGCCACGGCGGTGGCGTTCAGCCTGACGCTGTCGGCTTTTCCGGCGATCATCTCTTTTTTTACGCTGATCCCCTACATTCCGGTCGAGAACCTACAGCCGCAAATCATGGACTTCCTGCGCGAGATCATGCCTGCCAGCATCTACGCCGAGGCCCAAACCACCATCATGGACATTATCAGCCGGCCGCGCCGGGGCATTCTGTCGGTAGGTTTCATCCTTACCATCGTGACTTCCACCAATGGCATGGTGTCGCTGATGCGCTCGTTCAACATCGTTTATCGCGATGAAGACACGCGGGGGTTTTTCAAAACGCGCGGCATTGCCTTCATGCTCACGATCTTGTTGGCCCTAGTTATTTTTCTATCGGTCGTGTTGCTCATCGTCGGTGACCACGTCATGGAAATCCTTAACGATTGGGAGATCGTCCGCGAGGCCTGGATCATAGGCCTGGTCAACTTCCTGCGGTACTTCATCACCCTGGGTGCCCTCACCATCGGCGTGTCGCTCATTTATCGCTTCGCGCCCGACCGCACCGTCCGAATGTCTTTTTTTAATGTCGGGGCTTTCATTGCTTCGGCTTTGATCGTGCTGGCCACTTACGCATTTTCCTTCTATCTTTCCAACTTCGGTACCTACAACAAACTCTACGGTTCCATCGGCACCATGATCGCCTTCATGATCTGGATTTATCTGATCGCCATGCTACTCATTTTTGGTTTTGAAATAAACGCCAGTATAATCATGGCGCGGGGCGCGGAAGAGGGCAACCTCAGCGAGGATGTGGGGACACAATAAATGCCGATCCTCAACGGACCGGCATTATATGCATTACCCTAACCCATAAAATCAGTAGTCAACATTCTCCGTATCGAGTACCGATTACGTAAGCTGTATCACATATCGTGCCATTTTTTAGTGAAACCCTTGGTTACCGTAATTTGCACTGCCTATAATCACGAAACTTTCGTGGACGAGGCGCTGCATTCGGTGGCAGCGCAGACCTACCGCGATATCGAATTAATCGTGATTGACAACGCCAGCACGGACGGTACTGCTGGTATAATTCAGGATTTCTGCCTGCTGCATCCGCAAGTCCGTTTTCTTGCCAATTCTGAAAACAGAGGCTTGTGCACCGCCTTCAACCAGGGCCTGCGCCTTGCTAGCGGCAAGTACGTCATCGACTTGTCGGCCGACGATGTGCTGCTGCCCGACCGCATCGCCCGGCAAGTCGCGTTCTTTGAGGGCCTGCCCGAAGACTACGGCGTTATTTTTTCCAATGCCCAGTACCTTGACGCCAGGGGCAACCGGCTGCATCTGCACTATAAAACTGATAAAGAAGGAAAAACAGTAGAATTGGTGCCGAGCGGCGATGTGTACCGCGAGGTGCTGGAAAGGTACTTTATCTGCACGCCCACCATGATGATGCGCCGCTCACTGCTGCAACATCTGGGCGGTTACGATGAATCCCTGGCGTACGAAGATTTTGATTTTTGGGTGCGGTCGGCGGTACTATGCAAGTACGGCTATCAGGATGAGGTGCTAACCCAGAAGCGGCTTCTGCGAAACTCGCTCTCCAACCTGAGTTATTTACCCGGTAGCGGTATGCTCGACTCGACTTTGGCCGTTTGTGAAAAAGCCCGAAACCTCAATCGCAACCGGGCTGAGTTCGGGGCTCTGGCTCGCCGCATTCGTGCCTATATCCGCAAGTGTCTATACGTTCAGGAATTTGACCTGGCTTTTCGGTTCCACGAACTGCTCAAGCACATCGAGGAGCCTGGTCTGGCTACTGAACTCATCGTGCTGCTGTGTCGTCTGCGGCTGCCAGTCAACGGGCTGTACCGCACTTACTTCTTCTGGAGGATGAGGGCCCGGTCGCGGAGAGAGGGCCAGTTTTAAATGGCCCTCTCCCCGCACCAGCTTTCGATTTCGTGTGTGTATAGTTGGTAAAAGTGTGTGTGTATAGTTATTGTATGCGTATAGATTGTGTGTGTATAGTGTGACCCTAAGCGGGCAAGCGTAATTTATCAAGCAGCTTGTTCAATTGATCTGCTTCTTCGGGAGTAACCGTGTGTAGTCTTTTCTCCCATTTGTCCATGAGCGGATCCATAGCGGCCAGTTGATCGAGTCCCTGCTTCGTTATTTTTACATCTACCGCCCGGCGGTCGGTGAGACAAACCTCACGGAGCAGTAACTTCTTAGCCAATAGCTTGTCCACCAGCCGCGACGTGTTCGACGTTTGATCCAACATCCGCTCCGAAATAGCGCTGATCTTCATCGGGTTCGGATGATTGCCTCGCAAAATTCGCAGAACATTGTACTGCTGCGGCGTGAGGTCGTGTTCGCGGAACAACTCGTACTGCTGATGCAATAGCCAATTGCCAGAATAAGTCAGGTTAACGGCCAACTTGTGGTAGATCGACTTAAACTTACTTTGTTTTATCGCTTTCTCTATGGTCATCCGATTTAAATAATGATGCAAAACTAATGTTTTTACAATTGATGTACAAACATATATTTATAAAATCTTTCTTTTTACGCAAAATACCTCAAATTGTCCTGGTTTTTGCCGTAAATTGCCTATTTGAAACCGTAAAAGACAGCAAAGCGCCCTCTTACTTGATGCATATTCCTCTTTACCGTCCGCTGGTACTGGCTTCCAATTCGCCGCGCCGTCGTCAGTTGTTGGCGCAATGCGGCTTTACCTTTTCAACCGAAGTGCGCCCCACCGACGAGGTGTTCCCCAAAACCATGCCACCCGACGAGGTAGCTGCGTTCCTGGCCCGAAAAAAGGCGGAAGAATTCCAGCAGGACGCCCACGATAACCTGATTCTTTGCGCCGACACAATTGTAGTAAAGGACGACCTCATTCTTAACAAACCTTCTGACGAAAAGTCGGCCATCGAGATGCTTGAACTGCTTTCCGGTGCCTCGCACCATGTAGTGACCGGGGTTTGTCTGTTGGACAACGGCGAGTTCATCACCAAAACCGATACCGCGAAGGTGACTTTCCGCAAATTCACTACCCGAGAGCTAGAGTTTTATGTAAAATACCAACCGCCCTTCGATAAAGCGGGCGGTTACGGCATTCAGGATTGGATCGGCCTAACGGGCATCGAACGCATCGAGGGTTCGTATTATACCATCATGGGATTGCCGACGCATTTGGTGTATGAAATGCTGAGGCCTTATTTTGGTTTAGGGTTTAGGGTTACTTTTACGTTGCTACTGTTAAATTCGTTTTACATTCATAATTACAACTGAATATTGCGTAATGTGCTTTTAAACGGCTGAACTCTAAACAATTCAACGATTACACAATTCAACACACATCCCCGAGTTTGCTACGAGATCTTTGTTCGCTCGTTTTGTGACGCCAATGGTGACGGTATCGGCGACCTCAATGGCATCGCTTCTCGGCTGGACTATTTGCAGGATTTGGGCGTAGAGGCGATCTGGCTCACGCCGATTCAGCCTTCGTCTACCTACCACAAGTACGATGTTGTGGATTATTATGGCATCGACCCCGAGTACGGTACTTTGGAAGATTTTCGGCGGCTACTCGATGGCGTTCACAGGCGGGGCATGAAGCTGTACATGGATTTGGTCGTCAACCACACGAGTGCGCAACACCCTTGGTTCGAGCAGGCGCGGCTGGGGGCCAATAATCCCTACCGTAATTTTTACTGGTGGATGACTCCCGCCATGATCGACGCCCTGGGCGTCAACAAACGCGAAGAAACCGCCGATGCCCACGTGATTTTTCCTTGGCACCGTAACCCCGGCGATCCCGAGAAATATTACGCCATGTTCTGGAAAGGCATGCCCGACCTCAACTATGAAAGCAGAGAGTTGCGCGAAGAAATTTACAAGATCGTGCGTTACTGGCTCGTCGAAGTCGGCGTAGATGGCTTCCGCCTCGACGCCGCCCGGCACATTTATCCGCCCTGGCTGCGGGAGAAGAACATCGGATTTTGGGAAGAATTTGGCCGGGTCGTGAAAGCCGCAAAACCCGATGCTTACACGGTGGGTGAGGTTTGGGCCAAAGCCGAAGAAGTTGCGCCCTACTTTAAAGGGCTGAAAGCCAATTTTCACTTTGACCTGAGTTTTACCATTCAGCGGATTATCGCGACCGGAAGAGACGAAGGATTGACTGAAAAAAAGCAGGGAATCGTTGAGAAGCTGTTGGAAGACTACGCGGCATTTGGCATCCATAATCCCGATTTTATCGACGCCACCATGCTCACCAACCACGACCAGAATCGCATAGGCAGCGTAGCGAAGGGAAGCACCGAAAAGATGAAACTGGCGGCGGCGATGCTGCTGACCTTGCCCGGTCAGCCCTACCTGTATTATGGCGAGGAAATCGGGATGCTGGGTACGAAGCCCGACCAGCACATTCGCGAGCCATTCCTTTGGACAGACCAAACCGACGACCCCGGGCGCACGAAGTGGATAAAGCCGAAGTATTCCCATTTGGGTGCGGTGCGGGCTGCATCAGTTCAATCGGCCAACGAGCATTCTTTGCTCAATCACTACAGAAAATTGATTGCGCTGCGGAAAGTCCATCCGGCGTTGGCCCAAATCCAGCGGCCCAATTTGGCACCAGCCATGGAAGGAATGAATAAAATAGTGGCCTACATACGCACCCATCCGGTGGAGCCGATATTGGTCATCCACAACATTTCGGGAAGGACTAAAAAAGTTATTTTAGGAGCAAAAGAGGCAGATTTCACGCAGCATCTGTTCCAAACGAACGAGTTGACCCGTCGGAAACACAATCAACTCACGCTGCCGGCCTACGGGAGTGTCGTTTTGGGAAAAAGTGGATAACCACGGGCTACTCGATCTCCTCGATCTTCCAATTTCTGCCCCGAAATGCGACCGTTTCCCCTACTTCTTTCCCCAAAATGGATTTTCCCACGGGTGAAGCTGCCGATACGACCATGATTTTCTGGTCTTCGATTTCGATAACCCCGGCGCTCACCGCAATGTAAAAATAACCCGCCGTGGTTTTCACCAGCGAGCCCATGGCCACGCGTTCGTAAGAATCGGGATCCGGGGTGGACTCCAGGCGTTCAAGAATCGTGTTTTCCTGCCGCGCCTGTTCGTATTGTCGGGCGTGCATGTTGCGGTCGAGCTGGCTCATGGAACGCGTCGTTTCGTATTTATCGCCCGCCGAGCTTTTGCCTTCGGAGTTGGCGGATTCCTGCGCGAACTCCATCGCTTTCATGGACGCAGCCATGCGGGCGGTGAGGAGTTCTTTGAGGTGGTCGAGAAGATTTTGTTTTAAGTTCAAGATTGTGCGGCGTCAGTTTTTTCTCTAAGGTAATAAAAAATGCATTGAGTCAAAAATACTACTTGAACAGAACGTTGCATACTTCATCGGGTGAAATAGCTAGATGAGTCGCAACATCCTTGATGATGCTCTTGAGAGTATTCTCTTTCACTGGATTATGATCTGGTACAGTGATGTGGTGCTGACCATTTTCAAGCGTAGTAGCTCGTATATGACTACCTGCCTATCTTGTCTGGCGATAGCCATATTGCTTTCCTAAAAGTTTCAGCAACTCCCTGCCTTTAATGTCTTTCGGTACTTTCATTCGATTAGTGAATAGCCAATACCTCGTTCCTAACAAAGTGTAAATGGGCAACTTTTGGCTTTTCCAAAACCTCATCGAAATGACAGTCCAGTGCTTCCTGAATATTATTTCTGAGTTCGTCCATGGATTCACCTTCCGTAAAAATGGACTCGCCCAATGCGCGGGCGGTATATCCGCCCTCCTCAGCTTCTTCAATCAAAAAGATGATTTCTTTCATAATCCAGAGTAATAATATTTGATAGGTTTAGGACTTTCGCTTTGGCTGAGAAAAATGTGCCGTCAGGCACAGGATATGGGTAGAAAAAGCCGATTCGTCAACGGGTCAAGTCCCGTACGGGACATAATAATCGACTGGGAAAGCACTTTTCTACCCACATTTGATCCCTATTGGGATCGCATTCAAGACGACAAGCGAAAGTCCTAAGGTTAATTTGTATAAATCAAATATAGAGAAAAACTGTCAACAAGTTAATAAGCCAGCACCGGGGCCAGCCACCGCTCCACATCCTCGACCGACATTCCCTTCCGTCGGGCGTAGTCCTCCACCTGGTCTTTCTGGATTTTGCCCACGGGAAAATAACGGCTGTCGGGATGGGCGAAGTACCAGCCGCTGACGCTGCTGGCCGGGTACATGGCGTAGCTTTCGGTGAGGGTGATGCCCAGGCGTTCGGCGTCCAGAAGCTCGAACAGGGCACTCTTCTCGGTGTGGTCGGGACAGGCCGGGTAGCCGGGGGCGGGACGGATGCCCCGGTATTTTTCTTTGATCAGAAGCTCGTTCTCTAACTTTTCGTCGCCGGCATAGCCCCAGAATTCCTTGCGGACGCGCTCGTGCATCAGCTCGGCGAAGGCTTCGGCCAGGCGGTCGGCCAGCGACTTGACCATGATGCTGTTGTAGTCGTCGTGTTCGCGCTCGTATTTTTCCAGCAGGGCTTCGATGCCCAAACCGGCCGTGACGGCGAAGCCGCCGAGGTAATCCGTTTGGCCGCTTTCGAGCGGAGCCACGAAGTCCGACAGGCAGTAGTTGGGCAGGTGCGCAGCTTTCGGGCTTTGCTGGCGTAGGTGGTGCAGGACGGTCAGCGTGTCGGCGACGACCGCGCCGCCGTCGAGTGTGTCGACTGGGGCCAAGGCCTCTTGCGCGTTCCTTCGGCTGATTTTGTACTCCACGTGGGTATGCGAACCATGACGTTCACAGGGAATTTCCTGGCTCAATTCTTCAAAATCGTGCAGCAGAATATCGTCCTCGATCCGGTTGGCGGGCCAAAAGCCGATCACGGCGCGGGCTTGCAGCGATTTGTCGCGAATGATTTCTCCGAGCAGCACTGCGGCATCCTCGTAAAGTTTCTGAGCCTCTTGTCCCACGACTTTATCCTCAAAAATCGCCGGGTACTTGCCGTGTAGCTGCCAGGTCTGGAAAAAGGGCGTCCAGTCGATGTACTTGGCGATTTCCGACAAATCGTAATCTTCCAGCACCCGCGTGCCCAGAAACTGAGGCTTGGTCGGCACGTAGTCGGCCCAGTCGATTTGCACCGCGTTTTCGCGGGCTTTCTCAATACTCAACTGCTGCTTGTTGGTTTGCCTTTTGGCGTGATCCTCGCGGAGCTGGGCGTATTCGGCCTTGATTTCGGCGAGTACTTCGGCCTGGCTTTGGTCGCTTTGGGTCAGCTTACCCGCCACGGGTACCGAGCGGGAAGCGTCCAGCACATGAATGACCGGGCCGGAATAGTGCGGGTCGATCTTGACGGCGGTGTGAATGCGCGAGGTGGTGGCCCCGCCGATGAGTAGCGGCATGGTCATGCCGCGCCGTTCCATCTCCTTGGCCACGCCTACCATTTCATCCAGCGAAGGGGTGATCAGTCCCGATAGGCCGATAATGTCTACATTATGCTCTTTGGCGGCCGCCAGGATTTTGTCGGTCGGCACCATCACACCGAGGTCGATGATTTCGTAGCTGTTGCAGCCCAGCACCACGCCCACGATGTTTTTGCCGATGTCGTGGACGTCGCCTTTCACGGTCGCCATCAGGATTTTTCCCACGGCTTTGGCCTCGGCGCTTTTGTCTGCTTCGATGTAAGGTTGCAGGTAGGCCACGGCTTTTTTCATTACCCGCGCCGATTTTACCACTTGCGGCAGGAACATTTTTCCTTCGCCGAACAGATCACCCACGATGCTCATGCCGTCCATCAACGGCCCTTCGATTACTTCCAGCGGGCGGTCATACAATTGGCGACATTCCTCGGTGTCCTCGTCGATGTAGTCGGCGATGCCTTTTACCAATGAATGACTAATGCGTTGCTTGATGGGTAGTTCGCGCCAGGTCAGATCCGGGCCGGTTTGAACGCGGCCTTTCTGGGATACGGTTTCGGCAAAAGACACCAGCCGCTCGGTGGCGTCGGGGCGGCGGTTGAGCAGCACGTCCTCGACCAGTTCCAGCGTTTCCTTCGGAATTTCGTCATAAATACCGATCTGTCCGGCGTTCACGATGCCCATGTCCAGCCCGGCTTTGATGGCGTGGTACAGGAAGGCCGTGTGAATGGCTTCCCGAATGACCTCGTTGCCCCGGAAACTGAACGAGACGTTTGATACCCCGCCCGATACCTTGGCGTGGGGCAGGTTCGCCTTGATCCAGCGCGTGGCATCGATGAAATCGACCGCGTAGTTGTTGTGCTCCTCCATGCCCGTGGCGACGGTCAGGATGTTGGGGTCGAAGATGATGTCCTGGGCGGGGAAGCCGACCTTATTGACCAAAATATCGTAGGCCCGCTGGCAGATTTCGATGCGGCGCTCGAAGTTGTCGGCCTGTCCGGTTTCGTCGAAGGCCATCACGACCGTCGCCGCACCGTAACGCAGCACCATTTTGGCTGATTCAATGAATTTCTCCTCGCCTTCTTTCAAAGAAATCGAGTTAACGATCGCCTTTCCCTGCACGCACTTCAGGCCCGACTCGATGACCTCCCACTTGGACGAATCGACCATGATGGGTACCCGCGAAATGTCTGGCTCAGCGGCAATCAGGTTCAGAAAAGTTTTCATGGCCTCCACGCCGTCGATCATGCCCTCGTCCAGGTTGATGTCGATGATTTGGGCCCCGTTTTCGACCTGCTCGCGGGCCACGCTGAGGGCTTCGTCGTAGCTATTGGAACGAATCAGCCGGGCAAATTTCTTGGAGCCCGTCACGTTACAGCGCTCACCGATATTGACAAAGTTTGCCTCGGGCGTAATTTTTACGGGTTCGAGCCCCGAGAGCTTCATGTTTTTTTCAAAAACCGGCAGCGGGCGCGGACGGTGCCTGGCCGCCAGGTCGGCGATGACGCGAATGTGCTCGGGCGTGGTGCCGCAACAGCCACCGATGATGTTGACCAGATTATCCTGCAAAAAGCCTTCGATGACCGCGCCCATTTGCTCGGGTGATTCGTCGTACTCACCCATTTCGTTGGGCAGCCCGGCGTTGGGGTGGGCCGAGGTGTTGAAGGGCGACTCATTAGCCAACATTTGTACATAGGGGCGCATCAAATCGGCTCCCAAGGCGCAATTTAGGCCTACTGACAGCAACGGCAAGTGCGACACCGAGGTCAGGAATGCCTCGGTCGTTTGCCCGGAGAGCGTGCGGCCCGAAGCGTCGGTGATCGTACCCGACACCATGATCGGCAGCGGTTCGTGCTGCGGGTTGTCCACAAAAAACTTGTCGATGGCGAAAAGGGCAGCTTTGGCGTTAAGGGTATCGAAAACCGTCTCGACCAGCAGCAGATGCGCACCGCCGTCGGCCAGGCCGCGTACCTGTTCGTAATAAGCTTCCACCAGTTGGTCGAAGCTGATGGCGCGGTAGCCGGGGTTGTTGACGTCCGGCGAGAGGGAGGCCGTGCGGTTCGTCGGCCCCATGGAACCCGCCACGAAGCGCGGCTTGTGCGGCTCGCGGGCGGTGAAGTCGTCGGCGACTTCACGCGCCAGGCGGGCAGATTCGTAGTTGAGTTCGTAGACGAATTCTTCCATCGCGTAGTCGGCCATCGCGATGCTCGTGCCGGAGAAGGTGTTGGTTTCAGCGATATCGGCACCGGCCTCAAAGTAGGCGGCGTGGATTTCCTGGATGATGTGGGGACGCGTGAGCGTGAGCAGATCGTTGTTGCCCTTCACATCGTGCGGCCAGTCTTGGAATCTGTCGCCCCGGTAGTCTTCGTCTTCCAGCTTATAACGCTGAATCATGGTACCCATCGCGCCGTCGAGGACGAGGATGCGGGATTTTAGTATTTCGCGGATGTCTGTCATGGTCACCTCACCCCCCCGCCCCTCTCCTGGGAGGAGAGGGGAGCCGTTTGGCGAAGAGGAGGCTTTAATTTTTTGAAATTTGTCGTCAACTAGGTTTTGTCCTAAAAACACAAAAATAGGGCTATTTGCGTTTTATTGGAAATAATCGCTATCATTGGTTAATTCATCTAGTGAACAGCCTTTTTATACAAATAACACCTAACGAAGTAAGGGTAAGCAGATTTATAGGAAAATTTATCTGCCTATCCAAAGTAAAATGATAACTCGCTGAATTCAATTTTTCATTATCTATCATTCATTTTTCATCAAAAAATTGCACACCTTAGACGATACCGACCGCGCGATTCTGCGCTATCTACAAGAAGACTCCACCCTAAAAACCAGGGAACTATCCGAGCGGCTGCATCTATCTTACACGCCCGTGTATGAGCGGGTGCGGCGGTTGGAACGCGAGGGCGTCATCAAAAAATACGTCGCGCTCATCGACCGAGAGAAGGTGGGCAAGAAACTCATGGTCTTCTGCCAAATTGCCCTCAAAGAGCATTCGCTGGCCATGGGGGAGAAGTTTGTGGAGGCCATCATGGCCATTCCCGAAGTACTGGAATGCCACAACATTTCGGGCGACTACGACTTTCAGATGAAAATCCTGGTCAACGATATGCCGGAATATCAGCAATTTCTGATGCAAAAACTGGGATCGCTTGAGAACATTGGCAGCACCCACAGCTTGTTTGTGATGGGGGAGATCAAGAATAACTCGGTGATCGAGGTGTGAAGGGGAGGGAGGCAAAGTTCTAAGTTCCAAAGGCACAAAGTGGGCTGGCGCCTATGGCTGCAAGTGGTACATAATAACTTTATGCCTCTGCGCCTCTGTGTCGGAACGCCGCATCGCTCTGTGCCTTTTGACTCCCCTTTACTCCTCAGTTCAGATGGAGCGATCCGCTGCCACTGAAATTCAGGTTTCCTGAAAGGGAAAGGCTTTGGGCAATCTGCGGCGTATTGATTTCGATGGTGTGGGGCTGTTTGATGTACACCGGCTGGGCCACTTGCGGTGCGTTGCCATTGCGCCAGGCCGCGGCCGCGCCCCAAGTACCGGACGACTGGCTTACGGGCGGTAGTCCACTGGCCTGGGGCTTGGGGTTTATGCTCGTTGTTAAGCTCAGGAAAGGGCTGCCAGCGATGGCGTCGGCCCAGTGACGGGCGGCCTCCACCTGGCCCTGCTCGTTGAAGTGCAGGTTGTCCGTCCGGCCGTAGTTGCCAATCAGGTTGAGATTGGGGCCCTGGTAAGTTTGCGGATCCCCGGCGATCAACTGATTTTGCGCGTCGATGATATGATTGAGCGGCCCGTTGTTCCAGGCCGATACCGCGACCATCCACGGAAAAGTGCTGAGATTGGCCTCCTGCCTGCTTTTGACCACCACCTGCTCGGAGTGAAACTTGAATTGGGAGGTGCTGCTCCCGCCATCATTGACGCCGTGTGCGGAAATAACCCCGCGCAATCCCGTCACGGGCGCGTAGTGCGTGAGGGTGTTGCGGATATTGACGTAGGGCATTCGGATCGAGTACTTGATAAAACCATGCGCGAACGGAATATCGTAGGCCGCTTTATAAGTTTGCTCCATGTTGGATCCCCCGAAAGCCGCACCGTAGAACAGAACGGGTACATTGAGGCGACGGGCGAGCGAGTCGCCCAATTGTCCCCAAAACCAGGCGTGGTTCTGGAACGGAGCGATGGTATCCTTGAGATTGCCGTAGTTGAAAGGAAGATGAGCGACATTCGCCGTTTGGTCGTAGTCGTTCCATTGCTGCTTGCTGTAGAACTGGGCACTACTGACGCGGTCGTCCGTAGCACCATGCGAAGGACTCGCCCCTCCCTGAGCGTTGGAGTGGCCCACAATCAGCAATACTTCCCCGATCCCAACCCGCGACAAAATCTTGTTGGTACCCACAGGGCTTCCGTTAAGAATGCCCCGCACCTCCAGGTCGTACCAGCCGCCCATGCCCGTCACCATTCCCGAATAAAAGCCCGAAATGGGAGTAACTTCGACGGTTTGCCAAGCGGTGGTGGTACCCTGTCCTGCGGTTCGAGCCACCAATCGCGCCTCAACCCGCTCCAGGTCGGTGGGACATTGCCCCCGGACAAAAATCGAGGTCGGTCCCGCGTTTTCGCGCTGCAGTACCATCCGGGTATAGGGGAAATCAATAGAAATTTGGGCCAATAGGCCCGTGCCGGAGACGAAGAAGAGAAAAAGCAGAAAAAACTTCTGCCGCCCGCTACCGAGTTGTCGTAGAATTACTTTACCCATATGCCAGCTTCACGAATCTAATTCAACAATTGGCTCACAAGAAACGACAATTCTTCTAAAACCAAAATTTCTTTTTTCAAAAAAATAGGGAAGACCCATTGCCGGGTTTCCCTATTCACACACACACCACATCACTTGGCAATCGATTGTTTTTATGTCACTTGCCGCCAGCACCATGGAAACGCTTGCCTTTGTTCCTGGGCTTTTCGAGTAATTTGCTAAAAGTACCGTCGGCGTTGAAGAGGAGTACCACGGGCTTGTCGGTGGTGGCGAGCATCACGAAGTACTCACCTGCCTCGTTCGTTCCGGCGTGCTTGATGGTAGCAGCCGGGTAGTTGGCCACAGCGTAACCACTTATCGCGGCGGGAAGATCAGCCACGGCGACTCTGGTCAGTTTCGCGTGTTCCTTGTACTTCCGGGACAGCTCTTTCACCAGAGCTCCGGCGCTGTCGAAGATCAATCCTTTGTGGGTTCCGTCGGTGAGCATGAGCGCTACCACGATGTTGCCTTTCTCGCCCTTCCCCGCAAATTTCAGGGTAGCGTCGGCGTAGTTAGCGACAATGTAGGCCGATGCCGCCGCCGGGAGGTCGGCTTCATCGATTTCGGTAAGTTTGCCCTTGCAGTGCGCTTTGGTGGCGGAGTCGGCCTCCACGGAGTAGCGGGCCGCCGACAGCACAACGCTCTCAAAGTCGGTGTCGACGCCAGGGGCCAGATTGTCATTCTGGCAGCTCATGGTCAAGGCACCCAGAAAAAGCGTAGCTAAAAAAACGGTGATTTTCATAAAAAGGTTGTTTGGTTTAAAATTCAGTAAAAAATAATTTGTCTGTGAATCCGGCTTCAAAAAACAGTACGCGCTCGCTATGAGATTTGTGGCAGAGTCGCTTGAAATTTATCTTAAACGAATTATATTTTGGCCTGCTGCCACAATTTGCAGCTTTTGGGCGTACTGATTGGTATACAGAATCCAGAAGATTAGCAGGCTGAGTTTATCGGCTTGCCAATGCGGTCGAAGCCTCACCACCTTGCTATTTCGAAAAAACACATCCTTTACTGAGAACGACCTCGCGAGCGTGCTGAAAGCATGCGAGGGGGGAAGTGCTCAGGCCCAGCGGGTGTTGTTTCAGCAGTATTTTGGCTACGTCAAAAGTATCTGCCTGCGTTATTCTTCCTCGTCCGAAGAGTCGGAGGATGTGCTGAATGAAGCATTCTTGAAGGTGTTTCAAAATTTAGCGAAGTACGACGAAAAACAGCCTTTCAAGCCCTGGTTGCGGACGGTGGTCGTCAACGTCGCCATCAGCCACTACCGCAAGCACGGCAAAAAGCATCGCGCAACCATCGCGCTGGAAGACGCACCCGTGGCCCGCTTCGACGACAACATCCTCGAAAACATCACGGCAGACGAGATCCTGGAACTGGTGCAGCGGCTGCGGCCCGACTACCGGAATGTCTTCCTGATGTACGCCGTGGACGGCTACGGCCACCGCGAGATCTCGGAAGCGCTGGGGATCAACGAAGCCACGGTGCGCTCGCATTACGCCCGCGCCCGCGCCCGGCTGCAACACTTAGTTAAGCAATACTATCCCGACCTTTTTCCCACCGAATGGGAGATGAAGTCCTATAAACAAAATGAAAACTAACCGATTTGAAGAAATTTTACGCCGGAAACTGGAAAGCCTGAAACCCGATTTTCAAACGAAAGATTGGGATAATTTTCAAGCTTTCAAGCAGCCCGCTCCGCCCTCGTTTTGGCAGTCGTACGGCCATTGGCTCGGCTATGCCGTGGCGGTGGTCACTACCGGCGTGATGGTGACTTTGTACGTCAGCCAGTCGCGTCAGAACGACGTGCTTTTGCGGGAAATGAAGGAACTGCGGGAACAAGTGGTAGAAGGTGGTACGGGCGGGCCGACAGTCAGCTTCCAGCCCATCCTGAAGCCGGATGCTGCGAGCGAGGGAAAGCTGCCCTCCACAGGCGGATCAAAAGCGGGCTGGAAGCCCGTACCACAATCATATCGCGACACAGTCTATGTGGTGCAGCCCCGCATCGTTTATCGGGATCGGCCTGTTGCGGCTGAATCTGACACTAAGGTGCTTTTAGATTTGGAAGAGAATGCTGACAGACAAGTTATTGACAATAGGGTTAATTTGATTATTGAAAAAAATACCGTTCAGGAAAATGTGACGGAGGATTTGCCCTTGACTGCCTCTGACTCGTCTCCTGCCATTAGTGAAAGTACTCCTCGGTCCAAGACAGAAAATACGGACAGAAAAAAGGAAGTGAGTTCGAGCACTGATAAGGAAAGGGTTGCTGGAACAAGTGAGGCACCGTCAACCCTTGAAGGTCAAAACTTCCAACGTCTGGAACTGACCGGGGTTTCGCCTTTGGCCGCTCCGTCGCTTCCCGAAGTCAACCGCCACGTGGCGTCCCGCCGCTTGCTGAGTCGGGTAGCGCAGGCTACCACAAAGGCGAATCTGGACGTAGCCGAAGCGGTGGCGGAGGCAAAAAGTGCGGTTCCGGCCAGGGAAAAATCAACGCCTGAGAATGCCGTTGCGGAGAGAAAAGCAGAGAAGACGCCGCAGGCGGAAAAAACGGAGCCAGTCACGAAGGAGGAAAGCTTATTGCCGAAATTCGGCCTCAACCTACCTTTCCGCATCGGCGTAGGACAACAGTGGGAAGGTCGAACCAAGGCCTTTTCGTTGTGGAACGAGGTGCTGCTTGGTGAACATTGGTCCGTGCAGACGGGGCTGAGCTGGCAGAAACTGGAAGACCAAAAGTTTTTCTCCGAAAGGCTTTTCAAAGAAAAAATGCGGCGGGATTTCCGTAGGGATCATGCTCCCAGATTACCCGCCAACTTCGACATCTTCAACATTACTGCCCATACCAAAATAGTGCGGATCCCCTTCAATCTAACGTATCGCAACGAGATTGGAAATGATTTCTCTTACTTCGTCGGCGCGGGCACTGACCTGAACCTACGGGCCAGGCAAACGCTCTCATTCGATTACGTGCGCCCTTCCCGAGACTTCGGGCAAGAAACCAAGGAGCGTACGATTCCCTTCCCGGTGATAAACAACGTGAATGCGCTGATAGGGGTGGAGAAGCGTTGGAACCCCATCGTGTTGCAGGTAAGTTCCTTCCTGAATGCGCGCTTCAAGACCTTCCCCTTCCTCGACGACCGCACGGATGCGGGCCTACAAGTGAAGTTGCTCTACGAATTCAGGGCTAAAAAGAAGTAGCCCCTGTTACCAGACCTGATCCAAATCCTTGGACGTGTACAGGTGGTTGCGCTCGGTGAAGGCCGAATCCTTATTCTCGCTTTGCAGCGAAAGCGGATTTTTCCGTCCCATCCGTGACAATATCGCGATTGGGAAAAGAATCACGAAGAAGACGAGCGATAGCAGAATGCGCCCGTTGATTGCCCCCAGAATTTCGGCCAGCTTGAACCAGCCCTTCACGATCCACTCGCCCACGATAGGGATGGCGATGCACAGCACGCCAATCGCCACTGCCGCGTAGAGCATCCACGGGTACCGGGATCCGAAAATAAAATAAATTACCAGCAGCCCGGTCACGATGACGAGCTGCGCTTTGGCCCTGTCGGCCTCGGAGATTTTGTTTTCCATCTTTAATTTTGAATGAGAGATTGAGTGAATGAGTGAATGTTGTTTATGCCCACGCACTACTCTCTCATTCACTAATTCACTCATTCACAATTAAAATAACGTGTAAATAAAAGGTGCTACCGCTGAGCCGCCGCCGATGACGATCAGGACGCCGATGAGCAACAGGACGATGATGACCGGAGCCAACCACCATTTTTTACGCTCCTTCATGAAGGAGAAAAGGTCGTTTATGAAATCCATTGTTGACTATTTGTTGAATCGTGGAATTGTTTAATTGTGTAATTGATGTTGAATTGTTGATGCTCTGCGGTGTCAGTACCTTCCCTCCTTTCCTCCTTTCCTCCTTTCCTCCTTTCCTCCTTATTTCATCGCTCCATGCACCCGTTCCGCCATCAGGGCATTTACGGCCGGGCCGGCGTGGCCGTCGTTTTTGCCCACTACGCGTTTTTTATCTTCTATATTTTTGATGCCATCGGTGAGTGTGACCACTTTCACGCCGTGTACTTTCAGGTAATCCTCCACGGGACGGGTGTACTTCGCGCTTTTGTCCAATTGGAACAAGAACGGTACAAACACTGCGTACATTGTGGCATTGGTGCTATCGCGGTAGTCCAACATCTGTTTCAAATCCCGAAAGTGAGCGTTCAGCACCGTCGAGTCGGCGTATGAATTTTCTACAAAGCTCTCGAATGTACTGAATGAAGCGTGGGGCAATTGCCAATAGACAAAATTAGGCAAATAAAACCGCTTCACCAGCGTAGCCCAGGGACCGTGCAGGTCGTTATAAGGCTCGGCTCCCGTGAGGGTTTGGCCATTTTCGCGGGCAGCTTTCTCGATGTCGTTGGGGAAATACTGCAAAACGATCACATCGGGTTTTACCGGAAATTCCATAAGCCGCTTCGCCTCATCGCGGGTGTCGGAGCCCGACACGCCCAGGTTATAGACCACGTATTTGTCCTGGCCCAACTTGCTTTCCAACTGATCGGAAAAGCGCTCGTCCAGATTTTCCAGTCCGTGGCCGGCGGCGAAGGAATCGCCGATGACAAGTACCTTGGTCTTATTCGTTCCTTCCCCAATCTCCTTGTCACGGTAGCCCTGCGCGTTGACGGGATTCCAGTATTTCTCCCACCAAATTTGGGAGGCTTTGGAAAGCACTCCTTCGTGGCTTTGGGGAATGTACATAAAGACAATCTCCAAAAACACCAGCACGACCACCAGCGGCACTACCAACGTCACGATGTTGGCCATCAACCCTTTGGCCTTGCTCTTGACCACGCCGTAATAAAATATCCGCAAAATCTCGATCACAAACAGCAGCCAGAACACCGTCTTGGTCAGCCGGATATAAAAGCTGTCGCTCTGCGGAAATCCCGGATAGCCGAAAGTGACGTGAAACTTATCGGGATAGAAAAGAAACACGAACAACACCGCTAGCAGGACGAGGCGGATGAGGCTGGTTATGACTTTTGAGGTCATGTTCGAAAGGGTTAACGGTGAACGGTCAACGGTTAACGGCTACTAAGAGAGCAAAAGCATCCGAAAGTATTCATCGAAACCATTGACCTTTAACCGTTGACCGCTAAGTACAGTACAAAAGTTTATCAAGTTTCTGAAAATGAGCATGGTTAAGCGCAATGTTTTGCAAGTGGTTGAGACCGTGCCTGAACAAGGAGTTCAGCGGCTGGCTTCCCGTCCTGAGTTTCTTGATCGGAATTTTTCTGCCGTTGGCCACCAGCCACTCGCCCGCCCTGATGGCCCAAACCAGCGCGATGGCCAGCAAAAACAACAGCGTCCTGATCCGGCGGTGATCGTTGACGCGGCACTTCTTGAGGTTGAAGCCACGGGATTTGAAGGCGCCAAACAGTGTCTCGACCTGCCACCGCTGGGCGTAAATCCCGGCCATGCCTCGCACGCGCTCACGGCTCATCAGGATCAGGAAGTCCTCGCCCTCCAGCTTCATACCGGTCAGGTAGGCTCGCTGCCCGTAAACGACCCTGGGTTTGCGAAGCACCTTCAACCTCCTCTCGCCGAAGACCTTGTCGGCCCGGCAGGACTTGCCGCCATTGACCACTGCGGCGTTGGCCCGCACCCGGATGACGGGTGTGAACCAGCCCGTCCACATCTCCTTACCGATGAACTCGCGGTCGCCCGTCAGGTAAACCTTCTGCCCTGGCTTGACGACCGCCCAACGTTCAAGGGCCTTCAAAAGGGCCAGCCGCGTCTGCTTGCTGCTGTTGCCCTCGCGGTTGGCCGTGTGCCACAGCAACGGGATGCTCACACCCTTGTGGGCGATGCCCAGCATCAGTATCTGCACCGTCTGCCCGCGCTGGATGTAATCCGTGCGATCCAGTGTCAGCACCACCTGGTCGGCCTGTCCGTAGGCCGACCAGACCAGCTTGAAGTACGCTCGCTGGCCGAAGCGGAAGCCACACAGCAGCCGTTGCAGGCGCTTGTACTTCGAGGACAGCAGAATGTCCAGGCAGACGCCCTTGCTCCACTCGCTGAGCGAGCAGTCGTTAAGCTTTAACAGACTCACGATCAAACAACTGATAAATTTTACGCGACGTATGTCGCAGGTAAAGTGACATTTGATGGCATTGAATACCTCTTTCTCTTTACTTTGCATCGGGATAGTCTGGGTAGAGTTGGTTTCGCAACTCAAATCTACCATTTTCAGGCTATCCTATTTTTTTTGTCCTGTATTTAGCCGTTGACCGTTAACCCGAAATCAGTCGAGTACGAACTCCTCCTGCCAGTTGTCCTTCTCCTGCCACTCGGGCTGTTGGCGCTTGTCGAAGAGGTAGTTGCCTACCACGAGGTAATCCATTTCGGTGCGCATGAAGCAGCGGTAGGAGTCGTTGGGCGTGGAGACGATGGGTTCGCCACGCACGTTGAAGCTCGTATTCACGATTACGGCGTAGCCCGTCAGTTCCTTAAAAGCGTTGATGAGTTCCCAGTAACGCGGGTTGGTTTCCTGGTGTACGGTTTGGATGCGGGCCGAATAGTCGATGTGGGTGATCGAGGGTAGATCCGAGCGTTCGAAGTACAGCTTATTGCGCAAGTCCATTGAGTCGTAGCCCGCCGGGAGGGGGTTGCGCCGCTCATCGGCCACGGGATGCACCAGCAGCATGTAGGGCGAAATGCCGTCGTAATCGAAGTACTCGGCGACGTCATCAGCCAGCACCGAAGGCGCAAAGGGCCGGAACGACTCGCGGTACTTGATTTTCAGGTTCAATTTCCGCTGCATCTCGGAACTGCGCGGATCGCCCAGAATGCTGCGGCCACCCAAAGCACGGGGGCCGAATTCCATGCGTCCCTGCACCCAGCCTACCACGTTGCCGTCGGCCAGCAGCTTGGCGGCTTCTTTGCTCAGTTCTTTGAAATCTTCAAAATGCGTGTAGGTCGCATTGTACTTTTTGGCGGTCAGTTCCACCTCCAAATCCGAGAAAGTCGGGCCCAGGTACGAACCGCGCATGTTATCGTGCTTCCAGGTGATGTTGCGCTCCTGACCGAAATAAATGTGGTAAGCGGCCTGGGCGGCGCCCAAGGCCCCACCCGCATCACCGGCGGCGGGCTGGATGAAGACATCCTTGAATATTCCGGCCTTCTGGATCTTGCCGTTCGACACGCAGTTGAGGGCTACGCCACCCGCCATGCAGAGGTAATCGGCCCCCGTAAGCCGCTGCGCCTCGCGGCCCATGCGGATAACGGCCTCCTCGGTCACGCGCTGAATGGCCAGACCGAGGTTGCAGTGTTCGGCTTCCAACGAATCTTCGGGGTTGCGCTTCTTGAAACCAAAAAGCTGCTCCCAGGCAGACTCGTCCACCATTTTCAGGCCCGTGGCGTAATCGAAATATTTTTGGTTGAGCCAGACGGAACCGTCCTCTTTCAGCTCGATGAGTTCTTTGAGAATAACATCCACGTAGCGCTCCACCTCCGGCGAGCTGGGGTTGCCGTAAGGAGCCAAACCCATCAATTTGTACTCGCCCGAGTTGACGCGAAAGCCCAAAAAGTAGGTGAAAGCGGAGTACAAAAGCCCCAGCGAGTGCGGGAAACGCAGTTCTTTGAGAATGGTAATGTCCTTGCCCTCACCCAGACAGATAGAAGCAGTGGCCCACTCGCCCACGCCGTCGATGGTCAGAATCGCCGCCTTTTCGTAAGGAGACGGGTAGAAAGCCGAAGCTGCGTGCGATAAGTGGTGCTCGGGAAAGAGCATCTTGACGGGCTTTTTCTTGTCATAGCCCAGCTTGACCAGCTCTTCTTTGATAAGCCGCTTCAAAAACATTTTCTCCTTAATCCACACGGGCATGGCCGTAATGAAGGAACGAATGCCCTTGGGCGCGAAGGCATAATAGGTCTCCAGAAGCCGCTCGAATTTGAGTAGTGGCTTATCGTAGAAAACGATGGCGTCCAACTCGTTGAGCGTCACGCCGCCGTATTCCAGGCAAAACTGCACGGCATTGGCCGGAAAGCCCGGATCGTGCTTTTTGCGGGTGAAGCGCTCTTCCTGCGCGGCCGCGACGATCACGCCATTGTCGATCAAAGCCGCCGCCGAATCGTGGTAGAAGGCCGATATTCCTAATATTTTCAAAGGATGTTGAACTGTTTAATTGTTGAACCGTTTAATTGTTTAAGTGTCTTAGGTCAAATCAGTTAAACCTCCCAACCCTTCAACAATTTAACAAAAGCCGTGCCGGTACGCTTGCCCGACACCCCGCCAAATCGGGGGCAAAACTAGGCATAACTGCGTTAACATCAAACGCCGATTGGAAACCATAAACCAAATATAATGCAAAAAGCCGCCCATTCGATGGGTGGCTTTTTGCAGCAAAATTGCCAGAAGTCTATTTGTTTCTAATTATTCGCGCGGTCACCGGAATGCACAGCGCCTTGAAATCGCCGCACTGGCAGTCGCGCTGCATCAGCGTGAGCCGGACGTCCTGCGTGCAGCCGGAGTCGTTGTACACCCGCACCAGGTACGACTGACTGGCGGCGGTGGGATTGCTAAGATTATCGACGATCGTGCCATTGGCCGGAATCGGCTGCGGCGTATCGAACAAAAAGCCGCCCATGGAAGTCCCCACACTGACGTTGAATTTTTCCTGGGGCTTGAATCCGGCGAGTTGAATCATGCCATCACTGTTGGCTTTAAAGTCGGTGCAGCTCACGCGCTCGATGAGGGCCTGCACCTTGGGAGCGGGCTTCACGGTCACCAGTACGGTATCACTGCAAGTCTGGTTTTGGGACATGACGAATTGGTACGCGCCCGCCTCGGAAAGTCCTTTCACCTGGCCGGAGGCATTTATGGTGGCAGGGGAGGGGTTGGTAGCCAGGGCTGTCCAGATTTGTCCCGTCGTCGCGGTGGGCAGTTTCAGGGAGTCGGTGCCCGCGCAGACCGTCGTGTCGCGGCCCGCGTCGACCCAGCAGTCGTCGAAAGCCGCATCAAAATTCATTTGGTTTTGGCCGGGAGCGCCCGTCCTGACCATCATGGTCGGGAAGCCCTGCAGTTTGGCAGGAACCCCGTCGGTGGCGATTTGGGCGCGGTTGCCGATCTGGCTTTCGGTGGTTTTTTGGGTAGAAGGCTGGGCGGTTGAAACGAGCCGGTAAGCGCCGTTTTTAACCAAAAGAACTTCCTGCTTTTTGTCAAACTGCGGGGTGTTGCCATTAGCACCCAACGCAATATAATAGGTAGAATTGGGCTGAACCGCCGTACCACCGAACAGATACGTACCGTCTTCTTTGCTGGAAATCAAATTTACCAACTCGCCTTTTTCATCGTAGAGGCCCACCGAGACTCCCGCCAGGGGCGCTTCGTCGGGATCCTGCAAGCCGTTTTCGTTGCTATCGATCCATAAGCGATTGCCGATCAGAATGGGCGCTGCTTCGCAAAGGGCGCGGATACTGCCCAGGCCGTTGGCCTTGCCCACGTACTGCTGGTTGCCCTCGCCGTTGTATATCTCAAAGGCTTTCATCCGGTTGCCATCCAGGTTGCTGAACCACGACACGCCGCCCGTCCAGACGGTAAAGGGTTCGATGACGGCCGCGATTACTTCGTCGTTGCCTGGCACGACCAACATGGAGCCCATGAAGGTTTCTTGCTGGATGACTTGGCCCGAGAACACGTCTTTGTACAGATCGGCCCCGTAAAACTCGCCGCCGCCCGGCCCCTCGTTGTTGCCCACGCCACTGCCCGAGCGCAGACCGGATCTGCCATTCTTCTCTAATTTATAAGTACCATCGCCATAAGCCTGGGCGCGCAAAATATCGCCGCCAATGTAGCCACTGTACCGAGCGGCACTGGCGGGAATGCTCAGTTGGTTACGGCTCGTTTGATGGCCCGTCCGATCCATCAGCCCAATAATCAGTGAGCCATCGGTGTCGAACTCGATGTCGGACAGGATGGGCTGAGGACGCGAGGCGCGGTAAACGATGGTACCGCCCTCCTCGGTGAGTTTCGAGGTAGTCAAGTCGCTGAATTGATCCGTCCAGGGTTCCCAGTACTCGCTTTGGGGTACTCCGGCGTGAACCCAGCCTTTGCGGTAATTGAGGGATTCGCTGATGATGGGAGAATTGATGAATTGGCTGGTTTTGAGATCGTAACGATAAACGTAAGCGCGCAAATTATCGCGGGTGCCACCCACTGCGCCTGCGTCGCATGTCATGCCTACGAAGAGTGAGCCTGCGTGGTATTCCAGCGCCCAGGGGCGGGCCTGTCCGGCCACACAGCCGGGGTTGGGCAGCGCGAAAGACTTTATATCCGCCGCCACCAACTGTCCGGCGGGCTTGTTGAGCGGAACCCGCACCAGCGTTTTTTGAAATAAATTGATGACCCAAAGAAAATTCTCGTCCGGCGTGAGGGCCATGCCGCCCAAACCGACTTTTCCCACCAGCCCGAAGGCGGCGGAGTCGAGACTGGCTACTTTGAAATCAGCGGGAAGCGCGCGCCTGGTCAACGCGGCGCTATCGGCGGAGCTACCGAGTTTGACGAATTTGGCCAGGTCGAGATAGGGGGCCGTAGCGGGCGAAACGCCCGAAAGGTCGGCGCGGTAGATGCCGCCCAGGCCCAAAGGTCCCAGGCCGCTGTGTCTTTTGAGAAAAGCGGAGAAGAAGAGGGCTTTATCCTGTCGGCGGTACGCGCCGCCCCATACGGTGCCCGTCATAGCATTGGATGCCAGTAAGTTGGGGGCGGTTCCTTGCCCCGAGGCACTGGATGGGAAATGCACGATGGACGCCAGAGGTGCGGAATTGCTGCCCGCCGCCAGTGGGTCGCCCACCACAAAACAGGACGCCACCAGATTAGGCATGATGTCGCGGCAATAGGATAGGGGATCGATCACGCCCAGAGCGACGGTGGAAGTGGGCGTCGTGACAAACTGCACGGCGGAGCCATTCTGGAGGCCGGGCGTACTTTCGTAGGATTCGTGGGGAAGATTGCTGAACTCCACCCTGACTTTCTTGCCGTTGGCGATAGCGAAGCTGAAATTTCCCAGCGAGTCGGTAGTCGTGGTCAGCGGAGTGGATGCCTCCGACCAGTAGGCTTTCACCTGAATGCCACCGATGCCTGGCTCGGTGGGGAAATTGGTCTGGCGGGTACCGTCACCGTTGAAGTCGCGGTAAACTTGGCCGCTCAGTTGGGCCATGGCCGCCGTAGAAAGGGCGAGCAGAATTAGCAAAAAGAGCGTAGTTCGGGCGTTGAAGCCCCGACGGAGCATAGATGCTCGTGAGCCTTGGTAAACGATTTTCATGGGTTGCAGTTTTACATTCGATTAGGGTTCTAGCCAAGACCGTGCCATTTTTTGTTTTAGTAAATTTTGTAAAAACTGTATCTGCTCAAAAATAGAATCAACAATCTTACTTTCAGTGAGTTGTATTATAAATTTAAATGCTTGAAATACACCAGAAATTCCAAGGTGCATCAGATGAACCCTCGAATAGTGATTAAAATAAGCCAGGATTTAGCGTACTTTGAACGATGACGAACGAGCATGAACAGGCGTCCGAAGCGATTTCACAAGCCACGCCGACCGGGTATGAGTGCAGGCTGATTACTTCGCCCGCCGATTTCCTCTCGCCCGGCTTCGAGCTTTACCTTTACAACACCACCCGTCACCTCGCCACGCAACGAGCCAACCAGCCTTTTTCGATTGTATTGTCGGATACCAGAACGCAGCAAGTCGCGGCGCTTTTCCACGCCGACCTCGACGGCGAAGCCGCTGTGTCGCTGCCAAATGCTCCGTTCGGCGGTCTGGAATTTATGGATGGTATTTCGGGTGAAGCCTTGGGTGACCTGCTCGAATCGGTCGAGGTGTTTTGCCGCGCACGAAACCTCAGTTGGCTGAAAGTCAAGCTACCGCCCGGCGGCTACGATGAAAAAAGGTTTGCCTGCTTGCAAGAAGTGTACAAAGGTCAGGGCTTTGAAGTAGCCAATTCATTCTTGAACCATCATATTTCAGTCGATAATACGCCTTTCGTCCGAAAAATCCATCCCTCCGAGCGGAAGCGACTGCGTAAGTGCCAGCGGGCGGAATTCGTGGCGGAGGAGTGGGAAAACCCCGATCCGGCGCGGGTTTATTCTTTTTTGGCGGAGAGCCGGGAAAGACAAGGCTACGCACTGTCGCTGGATTCGGCGCAGCTCCAAAAGCTCCTCACCCGACTACCCGAAGAAGTAAAAGTTTTTGTGGTGAGAGATGGGGCTGAAATCGCCAGCCTGACCGTCGCCATCCGGGTCAATCGGCGCGTGCTGTACAATTTTTGTCCCGCCGACAACCTCGACTACCGCGCTTTCAGCCCTACGGTGATGCTGAACTGTGCCTTGTACGAGTACGCCCGGAATGAGGGCGTCGGAATCATCGACTTGGGCGTATCGCTGGATCATTTGGGAAAGGAGAAAGCGTCATTGGTACGCTTCAAAGAGAATCTGGGCGGGAGGCCTTCTCTAAAAATGACTTATCAGAAGGCGATTGCCTAGAAGTCGATCAGATGTCCAGGCAGTTGTCGGGTCGATAGAATACGCTGGTGCAAGTTTCGAGGCTGACGATAGGGGCCATGCCGTAGAAATCAATTTGTCTGAAACCTTGGCGCTGTAAGTGCTCCTTGGCTTCATTGTAGAACTCCCGCTCTGAATTATCGAGAATCAGAACGCCATCGGGCGTAAGGTAGTTGAAGGCGAAAATCGCGCACTTCACTCGTTCACGACCATCGACGATTACGAGGTGGTATTTCTTGCCTTTTTCGGCGATCGCCTCGATGTATTCTTTGCCCAACTCACGATGCAAAACCTCCGCGTTGGCGGGCAGGTCAGGTCTTACGATTTCGACCCATTCTTCTACGTGTTCTACGGCTGTGATGTCCTTGATTCTTGCCGCGTACCACTTGGTGGAATTCCCCGACCCATACTCGAACGCCTCAAAATGCGGCTTGATTCGGGACGAGATGAAGTGGATAAACGGATAGGTGTACCAGGGCAGCGGGTTTCCCGCCGCATCGACCGACCGCTTGGTATGGTAGCTTCTGAACCAGCCGTTCTCTTTCAACATGCCCGCCATGTGAAGCTGAACACTGCCGCCCAAGCCGATTTTATTCAGGCTGTTCCAGACCTTATTTTTAAGCGATTTAATCATAGTTGAGCTGTTTTGTTGCTGTCTTCCTACGCTTGCTTCTTTCCGTATTTTTCTTTCAAAATATTCTTGATGCGCCCGGCGGCTTGTCCATCCCACAGGGGAGGAACGACGCCTTGCTTCGCCTGGCCGCTCAGGATTTTCTGCGTCAAATCATCGACAGACGCTGGATCGAGGTCGCTTAGAAGGTAGTTGGTTCCCAACTCCACCGTGACGGGGCGCTCGGTGCTGGCCCGGAAGGTGATGCAGGGGACTTGCAGGTAAGTGGTTTCTTCTTGAATCCCTCCCGAGTCGGTGATGATGAGCGCGGCGTTTTCCATCAGGTGCAGAAATTCCAGGTAGCCCTGCGGCTCCGCCAACGTCACGTCTTCAATGGCTTGCAGCTCGGCCAAAACTCCGAATCGCTGCATGTTGTTGCGGGTACGCGGGTGAATGGGGAACAGTACGGGCAGGCGAGCGGCGGTGTTCCTGATGATGGCGAAGATGGATCGCAGACCCGCCTCCCCGTCGACGTTGCTGGGGCGGTGCATGGTCATCAACGCGTATTGTTTCGGGCTGAGATCCTGTTTTTTCAAAAGGTCGAGTTGGCTGGCTTTTTGGCGATAATGGATCAGCGAGTCGATCATGACGTTGCCCACGAAGTGGACTTTTTCCGCCGGAACGCCTTCTTTGGCCAGGTTTTTCAGGCCCGCCTCTTCCGTCACGAACAGGTCGCTGGAAATGCTGTCGGTCAGCACGCGGTTGATCTCTTCGGGCATCCGGCGGTCGCCGCTGCGCAGGCCGGCCTCCACGTGTACCAGCGGGATGTGCTCTTTCGCGGCTACCAGGGCGCAGGCAATGGTGGAGTTGACATCGCCCACCACCAGCACCACGTCCGGTTTTTCGGCTACTAAGATTGACTCGAACGCCAGCATGATTCTGGCGGTTTGCTGCGTGTGCGATCCGCCGCTGATACCCAGGTAGTGATTCGGCTGGGGTAGTTCCAACTGATTGAAAAACACATCGGACATGCGCGGGTCGTAGTGCTGACCCGTGTGGGCGATTTTGGATGCTATGGCGCTATCGGCCGAGAAGGCCCGGTGTAGCGGGGCTATTTTCATGAAGTTGGGCCGCGCGCCGACGATGCTTAGTACTTTCAAGGTTGGGGTGTTTTTTTACAAAACTATGGAAAGTGCGGGTGGTATGGGCACCTCGGCTGCCAATTAAAGGATTAAAGACGGGCTGGAAGCCCGTACCACGGGATTATTTCCGTATTTCGCCGTTGGAAATCAAAAGCAAGGCAAAATAAATGGGGATTATTATCCGGCAGGGGTTGAAAAGCTCAGTTGTGACGTATGTGGGTACCGCCATCGGGATCGTCAACGTGCTGGTGCTGTACAACCTCATCCTCACGCCGCAGCAACTGGGTCTGTACGCCTCCACGCTCCTCACTTTCCCCGTGATCTACATGTCGTTTGCGCTGCTGGGGGTACCCTCGGTGGCGGTGCGCTTCCACAGCCGATTCGAAGACAGGGCCTCACGGCGGCAGCTTTTTACATTCATCGTGGTGACGCCGCTCGTCGGGCTGCTGGTTTTCATCGCCGTTTACCTGCTCTTCAAGCCGCTTTACCTTGACTTCTATTCCGCCGAATCGCCGCTTCTGGTACGCTACTACTACGTTTTCATTCCCCTCACCGTAGCGATGGTGTACCTGCTGGCGCTCGAGGCGTATTCCCGCATTCATCTGCGCATCGTAGTACCGGCGCTGATTCGGGAAGTGGGGCTGCGGCTCGGCAATAGCGTGGTGGTGATCTTGTTCGGGCTGAAGTTCATCAGCTTCGATACGATGGTGTACATGACCGTCGTGACTTATTCGCTGGCGGTGCTCGCGATGTTGCTCTACCTTTATTTCCAGGGCAACTTGTACACTTCGCTGGATTTCGGGTTCATCCGTCATCCCGCTTTTCGCGAGATGTACCGTTACGGCCTGTGGGTGATTATGGGCGGGGCGAGCGCGGCCCTGATGCCCCACATCGAAAAGGTACTCCTGCCGCACTTCGACGGCGGTCTGACCAACACGGCTATTTTCGACATCGCCTCGCGAATTGCCCTGGTGATCTCCATACCGCGCAACAGCATTGTCATGATCAGCGCCCCGATCATCGCCAAGGCTTTTCAGGAAAACGATTTGAATCATATCGACACGATTTACAAAAAATCCTCCCTTAACCTCTTCATCGTCGGCACGTTGCTGTTTTTGGGGATATGGGTCAATATCGACGCCATCTTTGCCATTATTCCCAAGTCCGAGCTTTACGCTCCCGGCAAGTGGGTGGTGCTGATGGTGGGCCTGGGCCGCATCGCCGACATGATGACGGGCCTGAACACCGAAATCCTGACCAATTCGCGCTACTACCGCTGGGACATCGTTTTCATTGTTCTGTTTTCGGTGCTGATGGTTGGCAGCAACTTCTACCTCATTCCGCTTTACGGCTTCAACGGAGCGGCGGCGGCCTCGCTGTTTTCCGTAATCGTTTACAATGCGGTGAAGCTGTTTTTTATCAAAAGCAAGCTGCGCATTCAGCCGTTCACCGTCAACACTTTGAAGGTGTTCCTGCTCGGCGGCGCGGCTTACGGAGCTACTTTATTGATTCCCTACCCTGACCAACCCACCCTATTCCGAACGCTGCTCGATATGCTGATTCGCTCCGTGGTGGTGACGGGCGTTTTCGGCGGAGGTATCCTGCTCTGGCGTGTTTCGGAAGACATCACGACGGTTTTCGCAACGGGGCGGGAGTTTCTTCGCGACCTGCACCCTATCTTTGGCAAGAAAATTGACTAATTTTTACGCATGATCTCCTCTAAAAAACTTGTGGCGGCCCTTTTCAAAAAGCCGATGAGCCAGTACCAGCTCAGTACCTACGACCCCGCCCAGCCCATCCGGCTGGTGATCGGGTCGGGCTATACCTACCCGAAAGGCTGGCTGAACACCGACATTGGCACGCTCAATATTCTGAAAGCCGACGATTGGAGGGCGTATTTTCCCAAAGACTCGATCGACCGCATCCTGGCCGAACACGTATGGGAGCATTTCAACGAAGCCGACGGGAAACTGGGATTCCGCAACTGCCACACGTTCCTGAAACCCGGCGGCGTGCTGCGCGTGGCCGTGCCGGACGGTTTCCACCCCGATCCCGCGTACATCGAGATGGTGAGAATAGGCGGAACGGGCGATGGGGCCGACGATCACAAGATGCTCTACAACTACCGACTCATGTCGGGTTTTTTGGAGGAAATTGGCTTTGCCGTGACCCCGCTGGAATATTTCGACGAAGCGGGCGAATTTCATAAAGTACCCTGGCGCGCCGAGGATGGTGCCATACTCCGCTCAGCGGAACACGATTCGCGCAACCAGGACGGAAAGCTGGTGTACACCTCGCTCATCATCGACGCCAAAAAGTTGTAAGCGATGTCCAGCGGATTGGCCCCCATCGTGGTTTTTTGTTACAATCGTCCGCAGCACCTGCGGCAAACGATGGCCGCATTGCGCCAAAATACCCTGGCGACAGCGAGCGACCTGGTGGTTTTTTCAGACGGACCGAAAGACGACGCGGAAGCAGTTCTGGTGCAGGAAGTAAGGGAAGTACTGGCCGGGCTTTCAGGGTTCAAATCCGTAGAAATCATAGCCGCCGAGCGCAACCGGGGACTGGCCCGGTCGGTAATCAAAGGTGTGAGCGAATTGCTCGAAAGACACGAAAAAGTAATCGTCATGGAGGATGATATGCGCTGCACCAGCGACTTCCTGGACTACATGAATTCCGCCCTGACCGTGTACGAACGGCGGCCGGATATTTTTTCGATCACCGGCTACACGCCCCCCGTGGCCTTACCCGACGATTATCAGGAGGATGTGTACCTGGTGCCGCGCGCCAGTTCGTGGGGCTGGGGTACCTGGCGCGACCGCTGGCAAAAGGCCGACTGGCAGGTAAGCGATTTTGAAAATATCAAAAACGATCCCGCCCTTCAAGCTCGCCTGAATGCAGGCGGCGAAGACCTGTGGCCGATGCTGGCGAAGCAGCAGCGTGGCGCGATTGACTCCTGGGCCATTCGCTGGTCGTACGCCCACGTGCGGAACCGCGCCTTCGGCTTGTACCCTTCGCAGTCAAAAATCATGAACATCGGAACCGACGGCAGCGGCACTAATTTCACCTTCAAAACAGCGGCCCACGGGCAGCAACTCGCCGAAGGAACGCTTGACCTGCCGCCTGATTTACGGCCCGACGCCGCCGTGATGGAAAACTTCCGGCGCTACTACGACCTGCCGTGGCGGGTTAAAATCAAGAATCGGGTGAAATACGGTGTTTGACCCTAAGCTTAACTCCTCCCTTTGGCCTGAGCGTCACCATCGGTTCCGGTTCTATCGCCTGGTTCAGGGAAAGCAAATCCACATCGAAATCTCTTAGCAAAACCGCCAGCACGAGCTGCATTTCCATGAGGGCAAAATTATTGCCGATGCATAGCCTTGGCCCGCCACCGAAGGGCAGGTAGGCGTAGGTAGGGCGGTCTTTTGAATTCTCCGCCGAAAAGCGGTCGGGGTCAAAAATCTCCGGCTTGTCCCAGTACTCGGGGTTGCGGTGCAGCGTGTAGGCGCTTATCAGCATGTATGAATCTGCTGGAAAAACGTAGGGCCCGATCTGATCCTCGGCCAGCGAACGCCTACTGATGACCCAAGCGGGCGGATACAGACGCAAGACTTCCTGCACTACCTGCATGGTGTATTTCATTTCGCGCGCTTTCTCGAAGGTCGATGTCTCTGTTTTTGCAAAAACTTCCCTAGTCTCTTCCTTGATTTTTTCAACCACCTCGGGATGCTTGGCCAACAAATACAAAGCCCACGAAAGCGCATTGGCGGTAGTTTCGTGGCCCGCCATGAAAATCGTCGTCACCTCGTCGCGGATCTGCCCGTTCGACATCGTCTCGCCCGTTTCTTCGTCCTCGGTGCGCATCAGCATATCCAGCAGATCGTCATAGCGAACCTCGGGATCGCGTTCGATTGTGGTGCGGCGACCGTCGATGATTTCGTAGATCACCTCTTCTACCTTGGCTACTGCGGCCAGGTACTTCTTATTTCGTGGCGTGGGAATGTTGAGGGGCGGACGAATGAAGCTTTTGAGCGTTTGGTCGGCAAAGTGCATGATGCCGTCAATGGCGGGAGAAATCCCCGCCACGCGCTCGCCGACGTCGGTACTGAAGAGCGCTTTGGTCACGATGTTGAGCGTGAGGCCCATCATGTCCTTGCTGATGTCGCGGGGTTGGCTGGCGTCGTGCGTTTGCCAGTCGGCCGCCAAAGCTTCGGCTTCCTGCGTCATCATGTCGGCCATCAGAGCCAGGCGTTGGCGGTGGAAAGCGGGCTGGGCCAGTTTGCGTTGCCGCCGCCAGAAATCCTCTTCGCTCGTCAGCAGTCCGTTGCCCAGGAAGGTGGCCAAGATTTTGTAGGCTTCGCTCTTGTGGTAGTTGCGGTTATTTTCCTGCAAAACGTACTTGACATCCTCGGCCGTTTGCAGGATATTCAGGTCGCGCCGCAATACGCTCACTACCGAAATCCGCTCGTGCTGCTCTTGTAAGCGAAGCATGAAGCCCAGAGGGTCGCTGATAAACGGGAAAGTACTACCCACCAAAGGCCACCCACGATGACGCGGCACTTCTTGAAGAGGTCCGATTGACGTTTTCATAAAGGCAAAGTTAGGGAGTTTGCGTTACCTTTGGGTCTGACGAAGCTTCAGGCTGTAGGCTTTATGCTGTAAGCACTTTGAGTTGGCTTCAAGTTTACCGATTGAGAAACGCAATCCTACCTTTTACATATATTGAACGATTAGCCTACAGCCTATAGCTTACGGCTTAAAGCCAAAAAACCATGCGCAAAAAAATCTCCTCCGCCCTCATTTCCGTCTATTCCAAAGAAGGCCTCGAACCGCTCGTGCGGCTTTTGCACAAGAACGACGTGAAACTTTACTCGACGGGCGGTACGCAAACCTTTATCGAAAATCTGGATATTCCAGTGACGGCGGTGGAAAGCCTGACGGGCTACCCGTCCATCTTCGGCGGGCGCGTCAAAACGCTGCACCCGGTGGTATTCGGCGGCATCCTCTACCGCCGCGACGACGCGGGCGACAAGGCGCAGGCGGCGGAGTACGAGATTCCGGCTTTGGACATGGTGGTGGTGGATCTTTATCCCTTTGAGGAAACCGTCGCCTCGGATGCCAAACCCGCCGAGATTATCGAGAAAATCGACATCGGCGGTATTGCGCTCATTCGGGCCACGGCCAAGAATTTTAAAGACACCCTCATCGTATCGTCGCGCGACCAGTACGCCGATACGCTGAATCTCTTAACCCAAAAGGAAGGCAAAACCGATCTGGCCGACCGACGCAAGTACGCGGCGGCGGCCTTCGGCGTGTCGTCGCACTACGATACGGCCATCAACCGTTGGTTTTTGGAAGGCGATTCGTCGGTCGTGGAAAGCGTACGGGACTTTGAAAAGCTTCCCTCCCAAACGCTGCGCTACGGCGAAAATCCGCACCAGGATGCGACGTTTTACGGTGATTTGGACGCCATGTTTGTCAAGCTGCACGGCAAGGAACTTTCGTACAACAACCTCGTGGACGTGGATGCCTGCGTGGGCCTGATCGACGAATTCCAGGACGCCGGGCCGACCTTCGCCATCATCAAGCACACCAACGCCTGCGGCATCGCCACCGCCGACACGGCCTATCAGGCTTACGTCAACGCGCTGGCCTGCGACCCGGTGTCGTCCTTCGGCGGCGTGATTATCACCAACACCAACGTGAACGCCGAAACGGCCGAGGAGTTGAACAAGCTGTTTATGGAAATTCTGATCGCGCCCGCCTACTCGGAAGACGCGCTGAAAATTCTGCAATCCAAGAAAAACCGTATTCTGCTGAAACGCAAGCCGCTCCAGCTACCCGGCGAAATGTTCAAGACGATCTTGAACGGCGTATTGCAACAAGACAAGGACGACGTCACCGAAACCGCCGCCGACATGACGACCGTCACGGAGAAAGAGCCGACCGCCGCCGAACTGAGCGCCCTGGAATTTGCGACGAAAGTTTGCAAGCACACCAAGTCCAACACCATCGTGCTGGCCAAAGAAAAGCAGCTCCTCGCCAGCGGCACGGGCCAAACCTCCCGCGTCGACGCCCTGCGCCAGGCCATCGACAAGGCCCGAAACTTCGGCTTCGACCTGCAAGGTGCGGTCATGGCCTCCGACGCCTTTTTCCCCTTCTCCGACTGCGTCGAAATCGCCAAAGAAGCGGGCATCACCGCCGTTGTGCAGCCCGGCGGCTCCATCCGCGACAAGGATTCCATCGCCTACTGCGACGCCAACGGCGTGGCGATGGTGACGACGGGGGTGCGGCATTTTAAGCATTAAGGTTTTTGGAGGAGCAAAGCGACAAAGAGGCAAAGTGAAGGGCGAGAGCAAAAAACTGAGTATTTACTTCTTGTTTTAGAGCATATTTATTTATGAAAAACTACCAGGAAAGGATTACCTCCAATCACGAGGTCATGCTGGGCAAGCCCGTTATAAAAAATACCCGGATTACGGTGGAAATAATTCTTCGCAAGTTGGCGGAGGGGGCCACCCCTTCCGACCTTACTCAAATATACCCTCACATCACACCCGACGACGTGAGTGCGGTGCTATTCTACGCGGCTGATGTACTGGCTAATGAGGAAATGCTCGATTCGGCGGCGTGATTTTAGCCGACGAAAATATCGACTATACGCTCATCGAAGCCATTCGCGAAATCGGTATCGAAGTCTATTCGATATTTGAACTAAACCGGGGCCTTACGGACGAGGCAATCATTGAACTCTCGCGGACGCCGCCTCGAATTATATTGACGGAAGATAAGGACTTCGGAGAATGGGTTTTCGCTCACGATGTAAAAGGAATAAGTGTATTATTCCTGCGGTACCATTTCAGTGATACCGATCTGATGAAAGTCAGATTGACCCAGATTGACCCAACTACTTGCAGAACGTCTGGACGAATTGTCCGGTCATTTTACGACCCTGACAGTTTACAAGTTACGTATGCGTAAAATTTGAATAAAGTGATCCCCGCCACCAACACCGACCTCCCCGAACTAACGTTCCTTATCAACAGCGCCTACCGGGGCGATAGCTCCCGCCAAGGCTGGACGACCGAGGCCGACCTGCTCGGCGGCATCCGCACGAGCGAGGAAAGCCTGGCCGAAACCATCGCCAAGCCGGACGCCACTATTCTGCTGCACCGCGACGAAACTACCCACGCCCTCATCGGCTGCGTTTATCTCGAAAAAAAAGCCGACCTGATGTACCTGGGAATGCTGACTGTTTCGCCGGAAATTCAGGCGCGGGGTCTTGGCAAAAAAATCTTGCAGGAAGCCGAAAACTACGCCCGCTCGCTGGGCTGCCGGGCCGTGGAAATGACGGTGATCTCGCAACGCGCCGAACTCATCGCCTGGTACGAGCGGCGCGGCTACGCCCTCACGGGCGAGACGCGGCCCTTCCCGATGGGTGACCCGCGCTTTGGGGAGCCGAAGACGGACTTGGAGTTTGTGGTGATGCGGAAGGCGTTGGGATAATTTGTTTCTCCCTAAATCATATGTCGATCAAATCGACACGTACCAATAACGTGTCGATTTGTAGGGGGTGAAATAAACATGTTCTATCTTCGTGTCGATTTGATAAACCTATCGAAACCATGAGTTTTGACCGAGAAGCACCCTTCAACGATTTGCCCGATCTGCCCCCGGCAACCGACTTCGATACCAGGGAAATATGGCGAACTACCACGAAAGCCAATCGACTCCTGGCTGAGTTGAAAGGCTATTGTCAGGTGCTGCCCGAGCCAAACCTGCTGCTCAATACCATTATTTTACAGGAAAGCAAGGACAGCTCGGCGATCGAGAACATCGTCACCACCCAGGACGAACTGTATCGGGCCGTTGTTTCGCGTGAAGACCAAGGCGTATCGCACGCGACCAAGGAAGTACTTTGGTATCGGGAAGCGCTCTACCAGGGATTCGATCAACTCGAAAAGCGGGGTGTAATTACGACCAATGGGCTGATTGCGATCATGCAGCAACTCAAGCAGACCGACGCGGGCGTAAGAATCAACGCGGGTACCAAGCTGATGAACCCCGCCGCCAACCGAGTGATCTACACGCCGCCGGAAGGAGAGGTCGTCATCAGAAACAAATTGGCCAGTCTCGAAAAATTTATCAACGAAAACGAAACGTCCGACTTGGACCCGCTCGTTAAAATGGCCCTGATCCACTACCAGTTCGAAGCCATCCACCCTTTCGGCGACGGCAACGGACGCACGGGGCGTATTCTCAATGTGCTGTATTTGGTGGCGCAGGGTTTGCTAACTTTGCCCATTCTCTACCTCAGTTCGTACATCATTCATCATAAAAATGATTATTACCGCCACCTGAGGGAAGTAACGGAAGAAGGCAAATGGCGCGAGTGGGTTTTGTTCATGGTCGAGGCCGTGGCCGAAACCTCCGCGCTGACGCTGGAAAAGATCAAGGGCATTTTTCGACTACAGGAGGAGAGTTTGGAGCAAATCAGGGAAATTCTGCCCAATACCAATGCCAGGGACATCAGCGATGTGATTTTCAGCTACCCCTACGTCAAGATAAAGACGCTGGAAAGTAAGGGCATCGCCAAGCGTCAGACGGCTTCGGCCTACTTACAAAAGCTGGCGGAGGCAGGTATTCTGCGTCCGATGAAAACAGGGAAGGAGATTTATTACATCAATCATCGGCTGATGGATTTGATGGCTGGGTGATCGAATGATCCACGATCCACGCTTTGGGGAGCCGAAGATAGACTTGGAATTTGTGGTAATGCGAAAAGAGTTGGAGTTTTGATTCGTTATCTTTGTTAGTATCAATAATTGAATCGTGCCATGCATACGCTGTCGAAAAAAGAAGTGGGCCAATGGGTTTTGCTGGACTGCATCGCCCAGAAGCATGTACTCGAGGAGAAATTGAATTTCCTGGAAAAGAAACACTCGACTGATTTTCAGACCTTCGAGCAAAGCGTCAACCAAGCGACAACGGAGGACTTCGCTGCCTGGGACGACTACATCGAGTGGATGGCGCACCGGAAACTTTTGTCAGAACTGTTGAGCAAAATTGAAGACATCAGGAATGGACGTTTTCAAATGGCTTGACGACCATTCGCTGGTAAGAGTTGTATACATCCCTATTTTGTCGAAACGTATTGATTTAAAAATGATAAAATAGAATTATCAACTCACCCATATCTGTTTTGCCGCAGTAAATGTTAACTATTCACTGTCTTGTTTATACAGTGATAATGTAAAAAGAGTGCGTAAATACAAATCTTACTAAATAACCAGCAACTTAGTTATTCCGTTATGCCTGATCCAATTAAGCCTTTCCCGGATTTGCCCTACACTGAGCTGATCTGGATAGAACTGCCTACCTCTTCTTTCTTATATCAGAATAGGATAGATGTATCTTTCGCTAATGGTTGCTATGCAGGCAAGTACCTTGTAACGCAACAACTTTATGAGAAAGTGTTGAACAAAAATCCTTCTAACTTCAAAGGAAAATATCGCCCAGTGGAGCAGGATAACTGGGAGGATGTGCTGGTGTTTTTGGAGAAGCTAAATGAGCTGACTACTAATCAATACAACGACGATAAAGAATTTCGCCTACCTAGCACAATGGTGTGGGAGTACTGTGCCCGGAACCATGTCTGGGAGATAGAGGGGATTGCGTCAACTGAACATAGTGCATTTGGGAATTTCAGCGGAAGTCACATTCTTGATGAAGTAGGTTGGTATGAGAAAAATAGCTATCACCAGACCCAACCCGTAGGTCTAAAGGAGCCCAACCTTCTGGGATTGTATGACATGAGTGGGAACGTTTGGGAATGGTGCGATGAGAAGCATCGCGAGAGTTGGGAAGAAGAGAATATTAATAATAAGGATCGAATGATTCGTGGCGGGTGTTGGAACTTCTATGAGACTGGTTCTCAGGTACTGACCAGTTGCTTTGCTGCTTCTGGTGACCAAAAGTTCGGAACAGGGTTTCGGCTTTTCCGATACTAATAAGCCCTCCTCTCTTTTTAACTATTCTCCTATACCCTTACCGAATGCGAATTGGCTTTAGATTTAATTTATGATATTAAACATTCCTCATGGTTACGAGCCAGTTCGGCTTATAGACCCTGAACGCCTTGCCGAACTGCGCGTGTGTAATGGTGAGATTCGTTGCTGCATCGACAATAAGAATCAAGTGCTAGCCCTCAACATTGCCGGTGCTAAACTTACAGATAAAGATTTATCATACATACTAGAAAACAACAATGTATCCGCGTTGGAAATACTGCATATCGCCCGAAATTCACTTACTCAACTTGATTTCAAAGCTCACCCACTTCCTGCTCTGAAATTTTTAGACGCCCGAGAAAACATACATCTAAAGAACGTAGATATTTCAAGCTGTCTGAATATTGAAAAAGTAGTTCTGAGCGATTGCGCTTTGATACAGCTCTCCATTCCCAAAAGGCCCTCGGAGCTCAGACAAATAGAAATAGCTAACAATTTTCTTACGGAATTCACGCTGGGTTCAAGTGCTCCTGAGCTGCGCTTTTTAGATATCTCTAACAACCAGATTATCGCACTACCTGCGGCGTTGGCAGAGGCGAAAGATAATTTCTATTTGCTAGCTGAGGGGAACCGTTTTGATGAGTTTGTTACCGGGCTTTTAAAGAACGAGAAACTCACCGATGAGACGCGTCTGGAAGAGCTAAGAAAATATCTAAGAAAGCTAAACAAAGAGGATGCCAAAGAAATCTACACCGCCCGACTGATTTTTTTGGGAAACACACAGGTTGGTAAAACCTCGTTGGCTGATCTACTTACGGGAGAAGAGAATGCCAACCAGGGCAGTACTCACGGAGTCAATATCCAGACCTGGGATTTTCAAGATGAAGACCACGCTGACTCTACAAAAGTGATCGGTATCGATTTTGGGGGGCAAGACTACTACCACAGTGTACATTTCTCGCTTTTCAACAAAGCTGCAATTTACCTGCTACTATGGGGAAATGATCAGCCTGATGCTTTTGAAAGGATCCATAACAAGCATACTAGAGAATTGGAAGACATTTATCCTATCGATTACTGGCTGGGGGCAGTAAAGTACTTTATGGATTATAATGCTACGGAGGAGAAAAGAGAGAAAGGCTGGAAGGGGGACGCATTGAATCTATATATGGTTCACAACCAGAATGTTGATAATGGAAAAAGAGAAGAAATTCGCCCTCTCAACAACAAGAAACTAAAAGAAATCCATGGAGTAGACGACTTTTTAAGAATATGTCTCAAAAAAGGCAGTAAAACGCAGCGCGAGGAAGCGAAGCAATGCATTGAGCGGTTAATTAGCAAGCATCGGATCAAACGTAAACGCGCAAAACTATACGTTGATCTGGAAGACGCAATCGAGGCGCAAAAAAAGAATGGTGGGGTATTGATGCGTGTTGACGAGCTTATGGAAAACGCAAAAATATTTCTCCATCCATATGAGGTTAGTGAAGTTTTCACCTTTCTCGCCTACTCGGTAACCTGCCACTACCTCGATGAACTTCAAGATGAAGAGGTTAACAGGGAAGTGTCATTCCAAAAGGAACTTACAGATTACCTGATTACTGACCTTAACATCTTTACAAAATGGATGTATAGCATTCTAAACATCAACGCACTGAGGAACGAAAAAGGTGGATATTTTCAGCAGCAGGATGCCAAAGGTTGGCTTCCCGAGGAAGCTAGAATGTACCTGAACTATATGCTTGGCTTCATGCTGCATCACAAAATCATCTTTCAGGTAAAAGACCAGCCTGACCGCTACGTGGTACCGCAGTATCTCAAACCTCTGGTGCCAAAGAGCGTCGATTTCCTATTTCTGAGCGGCTTCGATGCCCCACTGGTCAAGTACTGTTTTGAGAATTACTTCCATAGTAATATTTTGTCAGAGTTGGTCGGGAGTTGTTATGATTTCTTGCTACAATCTCAACAATCCGAAGAAATCGTGGAGGCTGAAAGCCCATCATATCCTCCTCCACTAGCGATTCCCGAGGCGGGTTGGAAGTACGTGATGTGGAAAAATAAAGTGGTGTTGTACAACGAAAAAGAAAAGTGCAAACGCTTCCTTTTGCTCGAATTCCAACTGCCAAAATTAAGCGAAAATAGTAAAGACGAAGCAGCCAAACCTACGATCACCTTATGCCGCTACGCCAAAGAGCAGGTGACAGATATGTTCGTGCAGGAAATAATGGATGTCATTGAGGATACGATCAAATGTTACGAATACATCAAGCTTGTGAAGGCCCCAAATGGAGCATACATTCCATTTAGTGTATTAGAAGGTAAAAAACCCAGAATAGCCGAAACTAGAAGTAGTGAGAGCTTGGAAAATCAAAAGGAAAGCTATCTTGTGTTTTACGATAATTACGTATATCGACGGGGCGATTTCAAATTATATTTACCCAAAGAAGAAATAGCCATGAAAAAAATCTTCATCTCTTACTCTCAGCATGACGAATCTTACAAAGATGAATTGAAAAAGCATCTGGTCACGCTGATTCACGAAAACAAAGTATCTACCTTCGACGACCGTCAGTTGTCCTTGGGTGGAGAATGGGATTCGGAATTGAAGCGCAAAATTGATGAGTGCGATATCATGGTCTGTCTCATCAGCGTAGACTTTTTGAACACGGGTTATATCATGAAAACCGAAGTTCCTCGGGCTTTGGAAAAGGGGAAGACGGTGGTTCCCATCGTTGTTAGGCCCTGTGACTGGACTGAGTCGATGCTAGGCGTAAAAAATGGAGTCTTGAAAGCAAAAGAAATTAGCCTATTTGAAGAGAAGAACGATAGACATATGTCTGTATTCCGGTCTTCTACCCGCGAGGAACGCGATATGTTCTGGTTGAAGGTTGTGAAGGAGTTCAGAGCGAAGGCTTTCGGAAACGGGGAGTAGATACTTTCTGAAGCGTAGTAGTGCTGCTGTGCAGAAACTACCTTCGAGCGAATCTTGGAGTGAAAGTCTTATATCAAGATTATTCTTATAATTTTGCCCCCCGTTTCACACCAACCATCCCCAAATGCATCTAAAAATACCCCTCCTCCGATACGTCGGGCCGCTCCTTGTCATCCTGAGCGTAGTCGAAGGACTCCTCCTTTCAACCTCAGCCCTCGCCCAAAAACCCGTCATCATAAAGTCCCCCAACGGCAACCTCACTTTCACCTTCCAACTTACCAAAGAAGCACCGACCTACCGCGTCGACTACAAAGGGACGGAAGTCATCGGTGAGTCGCGGTTGGGGCTGGATTTTGTCGAGGGCGGGTCGTTCAGCGATCGGCTCAAAATGGGAACGCCCACCTACTTCAACGCCGAGGAAAACTACGACCTGGTGGTGGGCAAGACGAAGTACGTGTATAGCTACAGTAAAGCAGTGTCGATTCCGTTGACGGAGCGGGCGAGTTCGCGGCAGGTAAACCTGGTGGTGCGGATGTTCAACGACGCGGTGGCGTTTCGCTACGAGTTTCCGGTGCAAAGTAGCTGGGCGGCCTACGAGCTGACGGACGAAAGGACTACGTTCAACATTGCGGGTAACCCCAAAGTACGCGCCATGTTGCTGGGCAACTACACGACTTCTCACGAAAAATACTACTCAAAAATGCCGCTGAGCGAGGTTCCGAATGACTCGCTGATGGATATGCCCGCGCTGTTCGAGATGCCGAACAACGTTTTCATGGCCATCACCGAGGCCAATCTGCGGGATTATGCCGGGATGTATTTGCAGAAGAAAGGCAGTTACCTCAGCACGCAGCTTTCGCCGCTGCCGGGGGAATCCGGGCTGAAAGTCAAGGCCACCCTGCCGCACCAAAGCCCGTGGCGGGTGATGCTCATCAGCGACCGCATCGGCGATTTGATGGAATCTACCACGATCACCTCGCTGAGCGATTCAAAAATCAAGGTGGATTTTTCGTGGCTGAAACCGGGCAAGACGTCTTTTCCCTGGTGGAACGGCCACGTCACGCCCGACACGACCTTCGCGCCGGGTATGAACTTCGCGACCAACAAGTACTACATCGACTTCTGCGCCGATAACAGCATCGAGTACCATTCCGTGGTTGGCTACGGCGGTCGGCCGTGGTACGTCAGCGACGCGGCGAGCTACGGAACCGTGGGGAAAAATACGGATGTGACCAAGGCCGTCCCGACGCTGGACATGCAGCAGGTGTGCGACTACGCCAAAAGTCGCGGCGTGGGTATCCACGTATGGGTGCATTGGTACGCGCTCCACCGGCAGTTGGAAGCAGCCTTTACGCAGTTTGAAAAGTGGGGGATCAAGGGCTTGATGGTTGATTTCATGAACCGCGACGACCAGGAAATGATCAACATTCAGGAAGAGATACTGCTGGCGGCGGCACGGCACAAGCTGTTCATTCAGTTTCATGGTTCATCAAAACCCACCGGACTGAGCCGCACTTTCTCCAACGAACTGACCCGCGAAGGTGCCCTCAACTACGAAATCAACAAATCGAGACCGCAGCCGCTGAGTCCCGATCACGACCTGGATATTCCTTTCACGCGCGGCCTGGCCGGACCTACCGACTACCACCTCGGCGGCTTCCGGGCCGTGCCTTCGGGTGAGTTCAAAACGCAATACACCCGTCCGCTCATGGGCGGCACCCGCGCCCACATGCTGGCGATGTACGTGGTGCTGGAAAGCTACCTGGCGATGGTGGCCGACTACCCCGAGGCGTATCTGGGCCAACCCGGCTTCGATTTCCTGCAAAAAGTCCCCACCACCTGGGACGAAACCAAAATCCCGGCGGCGGAACTCGACCGCTTCGTCTCCACCGCCCGCCGCAATGGCACCGACTGGTTCCTGGGAACGATCAACAGCAGCACTGCCCGTAAAATCAGCATTCCGCTGGCGTTTCTAGGTAAGGGCAAGTACCAGGCAAAAATCTATTCCGACGCTACGGACGAGGTCACGCACCCGAACCATTTGGCCATTTCGGAGCGAATCGTGACCGCCGCCGATACAATCGAAGCCAGCCTGGCCGCGGGGGGCGGGCAGGTGGTGCATTTTGTGAAAGTAGAATAATAAGGAGACTAAGAAAGCAGCACTTGCGCGGGAATGCCGAGTTTGTCATGAAACACCTTAGCCAACCTGAGCGTGAGGGGCTTTTTCCGGTTTAACAGCGCCGAAACGTAGCTCTTGCTGCCTACCCATTCGACCAAATCATTACTTTTCAGCCCCTTCTCGTCCATTTTTAGCTTGATTGCTTCGATGGGGTCGGGCGATGGAACAGCGTGATGCTCGTCTTCGTAAGCCTTGATGAGCAAAAGCGCAATTTGAAGAGCGTCACCCCCCTTGCTGCCCAGTTTGGGTTTGTGGTCGAATTGCTCGTCCACCCAGTCCAGCATCGACTCGTAGGCTTCGTCGTCTTTGATTGGTCTCAATTCCATACTTTCTATTTTTTGTAACGAACCGTTTTCACATCCAATTTATCGTACTCAGCGTGCGTGCCAAACCATTTGATCTGAACCGCTTCATAATCAAAAACAACGCGTACAACCAAGCGATAGTGGTTTTCCATAACGTTGAACACTACTCTGTCGTCTCCAACCAGGCTTGCACTACCGTACACTGCCTTCAACTCCTGGAAGCTATCGAAACTTGATAGTTCCATTTCGCGGTACCATTCTTTCAGGGCATTTGCCGCTCTGGGGTACATAGCGCAATAAGCCAATAGGGTTTTGCGCGCGATGATGTTGAACATAGAAAAGTTTACCAATAGTGAACAAATGTGTTCTTTTTGTCGATTAATTCAAAACCGAGTCTGGACACAGCTATCGACTATCGTTACCTACTGTCCGATTCTGAACAAAAGTGTTCGGAATCGGACAGTACTTTTTTACGGAAGTGCTGATTTTCAGAAGGTTGACTTTTAGGCACAGGTTTTATCTTTTGTAGGTGCGCCTGTCCGACTAGCCTGCGTCGCAATGGCGTGTATGGCAACATTCTGGGCGAACACATGGGTTCACCCCTACAAGGACACGATATTATGCTCACCAACTACCTCAAGATCGCCTACCGCAGCTTGCTGAAAAACAAGCTGTTTTCCGGTATCAACATCTTCGGCTTGGCCCTCGGGATGGCTTGCGCCTTGCTCATTGGGCTGTGGGTAAGCCACGAACTCAGCTACGACCGCTTTCTGCCCGGCGTGGAAAACATCTACAACGTGCGGGTGAATTACGCTTTCGGTGGCGGCGAGGTGGAAACGGCGCAGTACGTTCCCGGCCCGTTATCGGACGCCATTGCGAAGGACATCCCGGATGTGGCGGCAGTCACGAAAACGAATGGTGGCGGCGAGAGTTTGGTCAAAGCCATCGGCCCGGGGAACGAGGAAAAATCAGCGAAGGAAAATGGCCACTTCGTCTCGGCGGAGTTTTTCGATGTTTTTTCGTTTCCCGCGCTTCAAGGAAACCCCAAGGCGGCTCTGGCGCAACTCGATAAGATCATCATTACCCGCAAGTTGGCCGAAAAATACTTTCCGAATAAATCGGCAGTCGGGCAAACACTGCAACTCGACGACGATAAGCTCTACACCGTCGGGGCGGTAATCGACGACCTGCCCGCCAACTCGACGCTGCAATTCGACTGGCTGGCTAATCTTAAAAACATCGAGGAAATTTACATGACCGAATGGACCTGGAATTCGGTAATCGTGTACGCCCGGCTGCTACCAACCGCCAGTGCCGCCCATGCGCAAGCCAGCATGAAGGATATTTTCCGGCGGTACGTCACTTTCGACAACGGCGAGGTACCCGTGCTGCACCCGATGACGGATATGCACCTGTACTCTGATTACAAAGACGGAGAAATAGCGGGCGGACGCGTCGAGTACGTGCGGATTTTTTCGTTGGTGGCGCTGTTCATTCTACTCATCGCCTGCATCAATTTCATGAATCTGGCTACGGCGCGCTCGTCGGTGCGGGCGCGGGAAGTGGGAGTCAGGAAAGTCGTGGGGGCCAAAAGGGCGTCGCTGGTCACGCAGTTTCTGGGCGAATCTTTACTGATGAGTTTGCTGGCCGCCGGGCTGGCGTTGTTCTTGGTATTATCGGTGCTGCCTGCTTTCAATACGTTGTTCGACAGTCAGCTAACCCTCGATCTGACCGATCCGTCGTTTTGGCTCTTGGCCGGAGGGCTGATCTTGGTTACCGGGCTTTTGTCGGGGAGCTACCCCGCCCTGTTTTTATCGGCCATGCGGCCTATGAGCATCTTGAAGGGCTTCACGAAAGTGGGCGTGGGGTCGGCTTTGTTCCGGCGTACGCTGGTAGTCTTTCAATTTTCCCTCTCCATCTTTCTAATCGTCGGGATGCTGGTCATTAGCGCGCAGATGAACTATTTGCGAACCAAAAACCTGGGTCTGGATCGCGAAAACGTGGTGTACATTCCGCTGGAGGGCGAATTTAGACAAACGCCGAGAAGTGCCTTGTACCTGGGAGAAGTACTTCGCCAACCCGCCATCGCCTCGGCTGTTCTGACCAGTCAAATCCCCGTGAATGTGCGCACCGGCACGACGGATTTGGCCTGGCCGGGCAAAGAACCCAAGCGGCTGGTGGAGGTCTCGACGATGAATGTCGGCGGCGATTTTGTTCGCACGATGAACATCACGATGGTCGCCGGGCGCGATTTCCGGGCCGGGGGCGCGGCGGATTCTTCCAGCTACCTCATCAACGAAGCCGCCGCCCAACTGATGGGCATGAGCGACCCGGTCGGGCAGGAAATAACCTTCAATCGGGGCAAAGGCCGCATAGTAGGCCTGATAAAAGACTTCCACCTTAACTCGATGCATCAGGCGATTGCGCCGTTGGTGCTGTCTTTTTATCCCGAAAATACGCGTTATCTGCTGGTCAAAACCCGCGCTGGACAAACGCCAAAAGCCCTCGCCGCGCTCGAACAAATTAACAAAGAACTGAACCCCAGCTACCCGTTCAATTACCATTTCGTGGACGAAGCCTACGAAAAACTCTACCAGTCGGAGCAGCAAGTCGGGACGCTGGTCAACTACTTCGGCATTCTGGCCATTCTGATTTCTTGTCTGGGTTTGTTTGGCTTGGCTGCCTTCACCGCCGAGCAGCGCACCAAGGAAATCGGGGTCCGCAAAGTACTGGGCGCCTCGGTGACGAGCATCGTGCGGCTTTTATCTACTGATTTCTTGCAACTGGTACTCGTCGCCCTCGTGCTGGCAACGCCGCTGGCGTGGTGGGCGGCGCGCGAGTGGCTGAGTACGTTTGCGTATAACGTCGGGCTGTCGTGGGGAGTCTTCGCCCTGGCCGGGCTGCTGGCGGTGGGCGTCGCGCTGCTGACGGTGAGTTTCCAGGCAGTGAAAGCGGCGCTGATGAATCCGGTTCATTCATTGAAAAACGAATAAAAAGAAGGAGGGTGCCCTACGGCGAAGAGATTAGGGGCGGAAAAAGGAGTTTTCCATTAGCGCTTGATCCAATCCAAATCTTTCCCGCCAGGGGCGCCCTGTTTTTTCCTTTTAAAATATAAATCCTAACCTCAAAAAGACATGCTTCGCAACTATCTGAAAATCGCCTACCGCAGCTTGCTCAAAAACAAGCTCTTTTCCGCTATCAATGTCTTTGGCCTGGCCCTCGGCATGGCGTGCAGTTTGCTGATCGGACTATGGGTCATGGACGAAATGAGCTACGACCGCTTCCTGCCCGACGCCAAAAGCCTCTATTTCGTGCGCTTCAATTCTACCCACAACGGGGAGATTTACACCAACTACCCGACGCCCGGCCCCTTGCAAGAGGCCATCGCCAAGGACATTCCTGAGGTGGCCGCCGTGACTAAGTCCAACTGGCCCTACGAATTACTCATCAAAGTAGGTGACAAGGTTGCCAAGGAGCAGGGCCGCTACGCCACCGCCGATTTCTTCAAAGTATTCGAGCTACCCGTTGTTGCCGGCGACCCGAACGCGGCTTTGGCGCAACCCAACCAGATCGTCATCACGCGCAAAGTGGCTGAGAATTTCTTCCCGGACGGGAATGCGATGGGCCAGACGCTCCAACTCAATAATGATAAGTTCTATACCGTCGGCGCGGTGATCGAGAACAACCCGACCTATGCCACGGTGCAGTTCGACTGGGTGGTCAACTTTAAGGTGTACGAAGAGGACTGGATGAAAACCTGGGGCAATAACTCTTTCCAAACTTACGCCCGGCTCCGGCCCAACACCACGGCGGCGCAAGCCGAAGCCGCCATGAAAGATATTTATGCGCGTTACACCGACTGGGACAACCCCGAAACTACTTACCCGATTCTCCACCCGATGACAAAGATGCACCTCTATTCGGAGTACGAAAACGGTAAAATCGTGGGCGGACGCATCGAGTACGTGCGCATCTTCTCGCTGGTGGCCTTGTTTATTCTGCTTATCGCCTGCGTCAATTTTATGAACCTGGCCACGGCGCGTTCGGCCCTGCGGGCTAAGGAAGTAGGCGTCCGCAAAGTCGTGGGTGCTAAGCGCTCTTCGCTGATCGGGCAATTTATGAGCGAATCGGTGCTGACCAGTTTACTGGCCGTGCTATTGGCCTTGTTACTGGTAGTACTCGTGCTGCCGACCTTCAACACGCTTTTTGCCAAAGAACTGGCGCTCGACCTCACCAATCCGACGATTTTGCTCGTCATTCTGGGACTGGTACTGGTGACGGGCTTCGTCTCGGGCAGCTACCCGGCGCTGTTTCTGTCGTCGCTGGCCCCAATCAAAATTCTGCGCGGGACGCTACGGCTTTCGGCGGGTCCGGCCCTGTTCCGGCGGGCGCTGGTGATCTTCCAGTTTGCCCTTTCAATTTTTCTTATCGTCGGAATGCTGGCCGTGGGGCGGCAGATGGACTATTTGCGCACCAAGAATCTTGGCCTCGACCGTGAAAGCGTCCTGTACCTGCCGATGGAAGGCGAAGCAGACAAGCCTGAAAAAATTGAGATGTTCCGCCAGGAAATCATGCGCCAGCCCGCCGTCGCGTCGGCTAGTCCGATGATGGATCTGCCAATCAATATGACCAGTACTTCAGGCGACCTACAATGGGCGGGTAAGGACCCGGATCTACAAACCAACGTCTCGGCTTTTAGCGTGGGCGGAGGATTTACCGAAACGATGAACATCCCGCTTCTGGCGGGACGCGATTTCCGGGTGAACGGCCGGGCGGATTCGGCCCATTACCTCATCAACGAGGCGGCCGCCAAGCTGATGGGCATGGACGACCCCGTCGGGAAGGAGATAGACTTTTGGGCGGGGAAAGGACAGATTATCGGCCTGTTAAAGGATTTTCACCTCAGCTCGTTGCACCAGGCCATTAGCCCGCTGGTCGTGACGTATATCCCGGAGAACACCAACTATATGCTCGTCAGGACCCGCCCCGGCCAAACGGCCCGCGCCATCGCCGAGTTGGAAAAACTGACCAAGGAATTCAACCCCAATTACCCGTTCACTTACCATTTTCTGGACGAGGCTTACGAGCAAATGTACCGCAGCGAGCAACAAGTCAACACGCTGGTCAACTACTTTGGTATTCTGGCGATTCTGATTTCCTGCCTGGGCTTGTTCGGCCTGGCGGCCTTCACCGCCGAGCAGCGCACCAAAGAAATCGGCGTTCGCAAGGTATTGGGTGCGACGGTCACTAGCATCGTGGCGTTGCTCTCCAAGGACTTCCTGAAATTGGTACTGGTGGCGCTGGTGCTGGCCGTCCCGCTGGGCTGGTGGGCGCTGGATCGCTGGCTGGGGACGTTCGAGTACCACACCGATTTGTCGTGGACACTCTTCGCGCTGGCGGGCGTGCTGGCGATCGGCATCGCGCTCCTGACGGTGAGTTTCCAAAGCGTAAAGGCCGCGCTGATGAATCCGGTGGAGTCGCTGCGGAGCGAATAGGCTAGAGGAATTTGTGTAAATTTGTAGTCAAGCCCATCAAAGAGAACAGTTTCCATGCAGACACAGGACAAGAAAATCACCGAAACCTCAGAAGCCTATCTGTATAAGGGCGTCGCCATTCCCAAACTAAAACGCGGGCAGTTGAACATCTACAACTCCAGCCAAATCAAGGCGGTCGGTACCGAAACTTTTTTGGAATTGATCTGCGAAAAGGAGCCTATCCAGCCGCCAGATTTAGGGTTTTCCGACGAGGAATGGAACGAGATGGAAGAGCTTTTAAAAGAAGATTGAGCATGGTTCTCGACACCAACGTAGTCATTCAGCACCTTCGCCATCGGATCAGCTTCGATCCGCGCTCGGTGATTCCCATAGTCGTGGTTGGCGAACTCGAAGCATTTGCGCTCAAAGCCGACTGGGGTGTTCAGAAACTTCGGGATCTGAGAAATAAGCTCGACCGCTTTCCAATCATCGAAATTGACCGTGAGACGACCCTGGTTTACGCCGAGGTTGATGCATTCAGCCAAAACAAACTGAAAACCCAGCCCTTGTCACGCGGCATGACTTCGCGGAATATGGGAAAAAACGATCTGTGGATTGCGGCGACCGCGCTCCAGTACAGTTTGGAATTACAGAGTACCGATAACGATTTCGATCACTTGGTTGATTTCGGACTTTTGCTAACCAAGCCCCATTTTGGCAAGGGCGATAACCGCTAGGCGTTTGCACAACGCTGACAGACAATTTCACTGCGGCAATTCCATTGCGGGTTAAACGCTGTCAGTGGCACGCCGTGGTTGGCTAGAATCTCATGTACAAAGCCAGGCTCGCTGGAGTAGCGTTGGGCGAACCCAGTTCGATACGAACGCCCGTCTTTGATTCCACTAAATGCAGAAGCTGGCGATCACTTTACTCAAAAACCTTACTCAAATCAATTTCAAAACCCGCGACGGCGTCTTCAAGCAATTCATCATCGCGAAAAAACTCGTAATGGTCGGGGGAGGAATAAACCGCTACCGCTTTCATGGCCGGATAGACAATCCAGGAAGACTTTACCCCAAACTCCAGGTACTTGTAGGCCTTCTCGACCATTTGGTCGGGAGATTGCGAGGGCGATTGAATCTCGATGGTGAGCAAAGGCGGCTCCGATTGCTTGGCGACTTCGTTGATATAGTTCAAACTGCGCTTCGGATAAACCACAATGTCAGGAGTCGAACCGAGTGGAACGGTGGCCAAAGACACTTCGCCAGCAACGAGGTGATTGGCTCCGTATTTAATCTTTAGCTCTGCACCTAGATTTATTTGGATCGCTCCGTGGGTGAGGTTGGGCATAGGCTTGTTCCGCTCGATTTCGTATTCGGTGAGTTCCCTTTCCGCGACGGTTTCGGTGAGTAGTTCCATGATCTTCTGTGAATGTTTCTATCAAATATAGTGAATCGCCGTCAGCTTTTGGCCTTCACCTTTCGGCTTTTTCAAATGCCACACCCCTTCCAGCGCTACCACCTACTGTCCGATTCCGAACAGTTTTGTTCGGAATCGGACAGTTTTTTGGTTTATTTTTTTGGTAAAAATCTATTAGTCAATGTTTTAATTTTTTGGTACAAATTTTTATACGATACAATCGACTAATTGTAACAATCCTGTCCATTCAACGCTGTCGGCGTTAGCCACCAACCCCCAGACTATGCTTCACAACTACTTTAAAATCGCCCTCCGCAACTTCCGGCGGCAGAAGTTCTTTTCCCTTATCAACGTTACGGGTTTAGCCGTCGGCCTGGCTGCTTGTTGGCTCATCGGGTTGTACGTGCAGCACGAGCGGAGCTACGACACTTTCCTGCCCTACACCGACCGCATCTGCGCGGTGGCCTTCGACCTCAAGATGGGCGAGCAGGAAGGCGTGACCACCAATACGCCGCCGCCCGTCGGGCCGCGCCTGGTCGAGGATTTTCCCGAGGTGGAAATGGCCGCCCGCACTTTCGATTTGGGTAGCGTCGTGGTGCATCGTGAGGCGATGGCAGGAAAGGAACCCGTCACCTTCAACGAATACAACAATGGCTTTGCCGCCGACTCCGCTTTTCTGGAACTGTTCGGCTTTCCGATGGTGGAGGGCAACGCAGCCTCTGCCCTTGATGCACGGGGCAGCGTGGTGCTGACGGAAAGCATGGCCCGCAAGTACTTTGGCGAGCAGAGCGCGATGGGGCAGTCTTTAGTACTCAACGACTATCCCTTTAAAGTGACCGGCATCGTGCGGAATTTGCCTACTAACTCTACCGTGCAGTTCGAATTTCTGGCAACGATGGAGAACTTCTCCGTCGTGGAGCGCTTCTCGTGGAGCTGGATTTGGCTTCAGGTCGATACCTGGGTGCGGTTGCGGGAGCCCGTTACGCCGCAGACGGTGGCGAGCCTGGAAAAAAAATTTCCGGCGATGGTACGTGCCTACGCCCCCGCCGCCTATGCCCGCATCGGGCAGGATCTGGAAAAAAATCTCGATAACGGCGACCGTCTCGATGTCAAGCTTTTGCCGTTGGAAGGGATGCACTTGGGCTATACCGATCTTTCGTCGCGCCTCTCTACCCTCGGCGATGGGCGGCAAGTCGGAATGTTTGCGATCATCGGGGGCTTGATTTTACTATTGGCCTGCGTCAATTTCATGAATCTCAGCACGGCCCGCTCCATGAAGCGGTCGCGCGAGGTAGGGGTGCGCAAGGCGCTGGGGTCGCAAAGAAGCGCTTTAGTGGCGCAGTTTCTGGTCGAGTCGCTGCTGCTGAGTGTGGTGGCCCTGCTATTGGCGGCTTTGCTGGCGAGTGTGGCACTTCCCTTTTACAACAATCTGACGGGCCTTGCGCTAAAACCCAACGATCTTTTTTCGCCTGAAATCACTGGTTTTGTGCTGCTGCTGCCTTTCGTAACGGGCTTACTGGGCGGTCTTTATCCAGCTTTCTATTTATCAAAGTTCAAAGCGGTGGAAATGTTCAAGCCCGCCGCCGGGCATCGCGGGGGGCTGCTGTCGGTCAGGAGCGGGCTGGTGGTGTTCCAGTTTGCGGTCTCCATCGTCCTGATGCTCGGCTCGTTCGTGGTGTTTCGGCAACTGGAATTTGCCCAAAAGCAAACGCCCGGCCTCGACCGTGAAAACGTGCTGGTGATCGAGAATATCCGTCACCTCGCCACGCCCTCAGCGCGGGAGGCTTTCCGGCAGCAACTCGCCAACCTGCCCGAGGCCATGAAGGCTACCCACTCCACGAGTTTGCCTTCGCTGGGCAGCTTCGGTGATTACTATGAACCCGAGCAAGGTGATCAGGCGCACCCCGTCGCTTCTAATCTTCCCATTGCTTCTTATATGACCGACGCTGAGTTTGTCCCCACGCTGGGCGTCGAAATTCTGGTCGGGCGAAACTTCCGGCCTAATTCGGTGAGCGATTCGGCTTCTGTTATTTTGAACGAGACCGCCGTGAAAACCATTGGCTGGCAGAATCCGATCGGCAAGTGGCTACGCTATCCCGGCAACGGTAACCAACGTTTTCAGGTGGTAGGCGTCGTGCGCGACTTCAACGAATCGTCTGTGCGTACAGCCATCGAACCCATGGCACTTTTTCATGAATCGTCCCAAACGCACTACAGTTGGGATTCCTACATCGCCTTGCGGATGCGGCCTGGCACGGAGAAACAAGCCGTGGCCAAAGCCGCTGCCCTATGGCGGAAAGCCGTCCCCGACGCCGATGCGTCGGACCGTCCCTTCGACTACGATTTCCTGGATGCCACCTTCGCCCGACTCTACCAAACCGAGGCCCGGACGGGATCAGTGCTGAGTATCCTGACGGGCCTGGCCCTGTTTATCGGTTGCCTGGGATTGTTCGCCCTGGCGGCCTACACTGCCGAGAGCCGCACCAAGGAGATTGGCGTGCGCAAAGTACTGGGTGCGAGTGTCGCCAGCATCGTGACGCTGCTTTCCAAGGATTTCCTGAAACTGGTCGCGGTCGCCATTGTCATCGCCACGCCGCTGGCCTGGTACCTGGCCAACGATTGGTTGCAGGATTTCGCCTACAAAATCGACTTAGCCTGGTGGTACTTTGCGGGCGCGGGGCTGCTGGCGATCGTGGTCGCGCTGCTGACGGTGAGTTTCCAGAGCGTAAAGGCGGCAGTGGCCAATCCGGTGGAGTCGCTGCGGAGCGAATAGAGAGGAGAAAGGGGAAAAGGAACACTGGCGTAGCTACTTTATCCTTTCCTCCTTTCCTCCTTTCCTCCTCTAAAAATCCGGCACCCGAATAATCTCCCCGCCCCGCATCGCCGACTCGTGCGCCAGAATCCCGACGCTCGTCCAGTTGGCCGACTGCGCGGCATTCGGAAACGGATCGCGGTCTTCGACCAGGGCCGAGATGAACTCGTGAACCAGGTGCGGGTGCGAGCCACCGTGGCCGCCGCCCTGCACAAAGGACAGGTGCGCCTTTTCGCCCGCGTCGTACACGCCTCGACCCGTGAAAGATTGAATTTCTTCGGGCAGCAGGTGAGCGTAGTCAGGTGTTTCGACGCGCTCGGGAATTTCGGGTTCAGGCTTCTTGGCGGTGTGAATCACCGGATGCTCTCCCTCGATGAGGGGCCACTCGAACGATTTCTTGCTGCCGTACACCTCGAAACTCTCGCGGTACTGCCGCGCCGTGTCGAAAAGCGAACGATAGACGGAGGCCGACAGGTCGCTGTCCCGAAACTTGATGTGCGCCGACTCGACGGCAAAGGGCGAATTATGAATTTTGACCAAATCCTCACTGATGGTGCCCGATCCAAAGCAGGAGACATATTCGGCTTCCAGCCGCAGCAACCCTGCCACCGGGCCCACGCAGTGCGTGGCGTAGTGCATCGGTGGCAGGCCGGGCCAGTAATCGGGCCAACCTTCCATTTCCTGCTGGTGGCTGGCTTTCAGGAACTGCACTTTGCCCAGCTCGCCCTTTTCATACAACTCTTTGACGAACAGAAATTCGCGGGCGTAGACCACCGTTTCCATCATCATGTATTTCAGGCCCGTCTCGCGGCAGGTTTCCACGATTTCGGCGCAGTCTTCCACCGAAGTAGCCATCGGCACGGTACAGGCCACGTGCTTACCCGCCCGCAAGGTTTTTACGGTCTGCTCGGCGTGGTTTGGGATAGGGGAGTTGATATGCACCGCATCCACTTCGGGGTCGGCCAGCAGGTCATCGTAGCTGGTGTAGCGTTTCTCGACGCCAAACTCATCCCCCACGGCGTCGAGTTTAGACTTCGTACGCTGGCAGATGGCGTACATATTCGCGGCGGGATGCCGCTGGTAGATGGGAATGAACTCGGCCCCGAATCCCAGGCCGACGATGGCGACGTTGATTTTTTTCATAGTATTCCTAAAAGCTTCTCTTGCCAGAACCTTACTAGGTCGGCATGAAAAAAGGCGACCCCCGTGTGGGAATCGCCTTTTGTAGCAAGAAAATATTTTCTTATTTCTCCGAAGAAGGCTTCGAAGCGGCCCCTTTCTCAACGACCTCGCCTTTCAGGAAAAGCGTCAGGCTGGGTGACTCGGCGTTGCTAAATACCGTGATGGACTTATTGAAAGTACCCATCGCGGCGGCGTTGTAAGTGGCTTTGACGGTGCCCGATTGCTTGGGGAGTACCGGGGTTCTGGTCCAGTCCGGGGTGGTGCAACCACAGGAGACACTCACGTTAGAAATAACGATAGGCTCGGTACCCGTGTTAGTAAAGGTGAATTCGTTCGTGACGGGCTTGCCCTGCTCGATCTTGGCGAAGTTGTGCGTTTCTTCCTTGAACTTCATCACACCCTTCTGGGCAAAGCTCATCGAAGAGATGGTCAAAAGAACGACGACTGCTGAAAAAAACTTTTTCATGATTGCTTGAAAATTGATGATTATTGAGAATTGGTTTGTTACGTATTCAGAAGCAAAAGCTTTGCCAATTAATTCCTGCGACGGGACTTTTTCAACAAAGTAACGCGGAAAATCGTTTTTTTGAAAGGATATTTTTCTTTTTAATTTTGACCCGATTCGGTAAAAAACGTATCTTAACCCCCACGATCTGCGCCTCAGCCATTTTGAAATTCCTATGCTCCTAAACGAAACCCTGCCGGAAAATAGTCTGTTCACCACCGAGAAAGTGCTGACTGACTACCGTTTGGCCTGCGAAAGCCGGGCGGTGAGCCTGCTGGGGCGCAAGGATGCGATGGGCGGACGGGCGAAGTTCGGCATATTCGGTGATGGCAAGGAAGTGGCACAACTGGCCCTGGCGGGTGCGTTCCGGCGCGGCGATTTTCGCTCGGGCTACTACCGCGACCAGACGATCGAGGCCGCCCTCGGCAACCTTAGCTGGCAGCAGTTTTTCGCCCAACTTTACGCCCATCCCGATTTGGCCCATGAGCCGCACACGGGCGGCCGCTCCATGAACGGGCATTACGCCACCCGCTGGCTCGACGCCGATGGAAATTGGCTGGATCAAACCAAGCTTTATAATTCCGTCTGTGACATCTCGCCCACCGCCGGACAAATCCCGCGGGCGCTGGGGCTGGCCTATGCCTCCAAGCTGTATCGGTATAATAAGGATATTCAATTTCTCGACACTTTCTCCCGCCACGGCGATGAAATCGTTTTTGCCACCATCGGCGATGCTTCTACTTCGCAGGGGATGTTTTGGGAGACCATGAACGCCGCCGGGGTGCTGCAAGTGCCGCTGCTGATGTCGGTTTGGGATGATGGCTACGGGATTTCGGTGCCCATCGAGTACCAGACCACCAAAAGCAGTATCTCTAAAGCCCTGGCCGGATTGCAGCGCGACGCTCACGACGAGGGTATCGAAATCATGACCGTCAACGGCTGGGACTACCCGGCCCTGGTCGAGACCTACCAACGCGCCGCCGACCTTTGCCGCCACGAGCAAGTGCCCGTGTTGGTGCACGTGGAGGAACTCACGCAGCCGCAGGGGCACTCGACCTCCGGCTCGCACGAGCGCTACAAGCCCGAAACGCGGCTGGCCTGGGAAGCCGAGCGCGATTGCAACGCGCATTTCCGGACGTGGATTTTAGAAAATGGCTACGCTTCGGTCGAGGAACTGGAGAAGATCGAAGCCGACGCTAAAGAATTAGCCCGCGAATCCCGTAACCGGGCCTGGAAGGCATACCGCAAGTCGATCGAAACGGATCTGAAGGCAGCTCAGCATTTGCTGGAAAAGGCCACTCAGGAAAGCAGCCACCACACCGGCGAACTCAAAGACAGCATCGCCGCCCTGCATAAGGCGCAGTACCCCATTCGTCGCGACATTATGGGCGCAGTGCGCAAGGCATTGCGGGCGTTGCGCTCCGAGTCTATTCCCAGCCGTCCGCTGTTGAAAGAATGGCTGCAGCGGGAGCAAAAAAAGAACGAAGCCCGCTACAACGATCACCTTTACAGCGAGTCGGAGGAGTCGCCGCTGCGGGTGCTTCCCGTAGCCGCCACCTATGCCGACGACAGTCCGCTGGTGGATGGCCGCGAGGTGATTCGCGCCTATTTCGATATTCTATTTACCCGTGACCCGCGGGTGCTGGCTTTGGGCGAGGATGTCGGCCAAATCGGCGATGTGAATCAGGGAATGGCGGGATTGCAGGAGAAGTTCGGCGAAATCCGCATCACGGACACGGGCATCCGCGAGACCTCCATCATGGGCCAAGGCATCGGCCTGGCGATGCGTGGACTGCGGCCCATCGTCGAAATCCAGTACTTCGACTACGTATTCTACTGCCTCGCCACCCTCACCGACGACCTCGCCACGCTGCGCTACCGCACGGCGGGCGGCCAGAAAGCCCCGCTCATCATTCGCACCCGCGGCCATCGCCTGGAAGGAATCTGGCACAGCGGCTCCCCGATGGGTGCCATGCTGGGCAGTTTGCGCGGCTTGCACATTGCGGTGCCGCGCGACTTTACCCAAGCTGCCGGGCTGTACAATACCCTGATGCAGGGAGATGACCCGGCCCTGGTCGTGGAGCCGCTGAACGCCTACCGCCTGAAAGAAAAAATGCCCGACAACCTCGGCGACTACAACGTGCCGCTCGGCCAGCCGGAGGTCATCCGCGAAGGCACCGACCTCACCATTGTGACCTACGGCTCCATGTGCCGCATCGTGCTGAGTGCCGCCACGCAACTGGCCGAAGTGGGTATCGAGGTGGAGGTGATCGATATCCAGACCCTGCTGCCTTTTGATTTGGATCAGATGATTGTTGGCTCTATTAAAAAAACCAACCGGGTAATCTTCGCCGACGAAGACTACCCCGGTGGGGCCTCGGCCTTCATGATGCAGCAGGTTTTGGAAAAGCAAAATGCCTACCGTTGGCTCGACTCCGCCCCACTGACCATCGCCGCCCAGCCCCACCGGGCGGCTTACAGTTCCGATGGTGATTATTTCTCGAAGCCCAACGCCGAAAATATCTTTGAAGCCGCCTACGGGCTAATGCACGAAGCGGAACCGCAGAAGTTTCCAGCTTATTTGTAGCGTGTTCCGTGACTTTCTACATCCGATTCGGAAAGCGCCTCTTTGACCTGTCGGTTTCGCTTGTGGGGCTCGTCGTACTTTTGCCCTTTCTATTGATAATCGGCCTATTTTTGGCGGTGACCAACCAGGGAAGTCCATTATTTCGGCAACCCCGTCCGGGAAAGGACGGCAAGGTTTTTGTTTTGATAAAATTCAAAACCATGCATGACAGGCGCGACGCCGCCGGACAACTCCTGCCTGACGCAGAGCGACTAACCGCGCTGGGAAATTTTCTTAGAAAAACCTCCCTGGATGAGCTGCCTCAACTTTGGAACGTGTTGAAAGGCGATATGAGCCTCATCGGCCCTCGTCCTTTATTGGTCGAGTACCTGCCACTTTACAGCGAGGAGCAACGCCAGCGCCACGACGTCCGCCCCGGCATTACGGGCTGGGCGCAGGTCAACGGCCGCAATGCGTTGAGTTGGGAAAAGAAATTTGAGTACGATGTTTGGTACGTTAGAAATCTCTCGCTAACTCTGGACATGAAAATCATCTGGCTGACGATCTTGAAGGTTGTCGAGGGAGAAGGAATATCCTCGGAGAAGTCGGTAACGATGGAGCGATTTGGAGGCACGAGGTAGGGGCGAACCTACGAGTACGACATATCAACAAACCCACAAAAAAAATGCTTCTCTACGGTGCCAGCGGCCACGCCAAAGTCATAAACGCCATTCTGCGAGCGGCGGGACAAGAGGCGACGGCTATCTTCGACGATGATTTGGGCAAGAAAAATTTGGGAGAAATTCCCGTAGTGGGCCATTATGACCCAGACTTTCAGCCCGCCGCGCCGCTCATCATTTCCACTGGTTATAATGACGTCCGCCGCAAAATAGCCGGACGGATTCGCCACCGATTCGGCACAGCCATCCACCCCTCGGCTATTGTAGACGAAACGGCGACCGTCGGCGAGGGTACGGTCATCATGCCGGGCGCTATCGTGCAGGCCGACGCGCAGATTGGCCACCATGTAATTGTCAATACCGCCACCACCGTGGATCACGACTGTATTTTGGGTGATTTCGTCCACCTGGCACCGGGTGTGGTACTTTGCGGCGCGGTGCAAGTAGGGGAGGGAACGCTGATCGGAGCGGGCAGCGTGGTGGCACCCAACTTGACGATCGGTGCCAACTGCCTGATCGCCGCCGGGAGCGTCGTGACCACGCACATTCCCGACGGCGCCACTGTGCGCGGAAATCCGGCGCGGGTGATCGGAAGTCCCCAGTGAGAACATCGCCAGCCAGATACGGGCTTTATCTAACTGAAATTGAAGGATTCGATTCTGATTTTCGTTTGGCGTATGTGCGCCGAAGGCGTAACTTTACCCCTGCATTAATCAAAAACTGAAATATCATGAAAAACGCACTCGCTTTATTCCTTTGCCTGACCCTCGCTTTCCAGGCCCAGGCCCAGGAAAAATTTGGCAAGAAAATCAACGACAAGTCGGCCGTCGAAGCCAGTCAACTACCTGGCAAGATGGGTGACAAGGAATCCATGAATGTTAAAGTGACGGGCACCGTGGAGTCGGTCTGTCAGGCAAAAGGTTGTTGGATGAAAGTCAAAATGGACAATGGCGAAACCATGCGCGTGACTTTCAAGGATTACGGCTTCTTTGTGCCCAAGGACATTGCGGGAAAGACGGTCGTGGTGGAAGGCGTGGCTGAGAAGAAAACGACGCCCGTCTCCGAACTACGCCATTACGCAAAGGACGCCGGCAAAAGCAAAGCCGAAATCGCCCAAATCACCGACCCGAAAAACGAGTTAGCCTTCGTGGCCGATGGTGTGATCGTGAAGTAACGGCTCGGTTTCGAAGAGATATTGTCTTTTCAATCAAAGGGTTAAGGGTCAACGGTCGATGGTTCACGGGCTCCTTTGTTGGACGTCGAGTCTGGAACATCGCACAGACCTTTAACCCTTTGATCCTTTTTCCCCGTCTTCCTGTTTCGCTTTCAGTTGCGCCCTCCAGCGTGGCTGCGTCGAGCCGTCCTTGGGGGCGGGCCAGCCTTCGCGCTGCTTGCTACGGTTGCCTTCGGTGGCTTCGGTTTGGTCATGGAAAAGGTGGACTTCGGTATTGTACGGCATATCGATATGCGCTTCATCGAGTGCCTCTTTGATTGCCCTAATTACTTTGGCCTGGATCTGAACGACATCGGCGCGGCGGCTGTGCGTCCACCAGCGCACCCGGATGCTGACCCAACTGGCCGCTAAGTCCCAGGGAAATGCCTCAACGCCGGGATCGGTCTCTACTTCGGGAATGGCGTCCACAGCTCGGCGGATTACTTCACAGGCTTCCTCGATCCCGTCGCCGTAACCGATTCCGACGTCGTATTGACTACGGCGTTTTTCGTGGGCTGTTTTTACCAAGACCGAGTTCGTGTAAATATCACTGTTCGGAATCACGACCCGCTGCCCGTCGTAAGTCTTGATGATGGTCGCGCGGGTTTCGATACGTTCGACGGTTCCTTCGTAGCCGTTGACCTCAATCTGATCGTGGGTTTCAAAAGGCTGCCGCAGAAGAATGAGTAGACCCGCCAGCCAGTTTTGCAAAATATCCTTGAAAGCAAAACCAATGGCCACCGAACTCACGCCCAGTCCCGCGATCAAATCGCCGGGATCAAGCGAAGGAATGACGATGGTCGCGCCCAACAAAAACCCCAGCACCAGGATAATCCACTTCACGAAACTCCCGAGCACCTCACCCAGGTTGTCGCGCTCGTTGCGGGTGGTGCGCCGCCGGATAATATTGCGGGCGGCATAAGCCAGGCCGTAGAAGATCGCGATGACCACAATGGCCACCACGATGTTGGGAATCAATTTGATAAAGCCATTGACCCAATTCTGCACCCGTACTACGGCAGCGTTGAAGTTGAGGTTGATGGATTCGAGAGTCTTGGTAGAGTCCGTTTGTAAAAACATCTTGTTACTGATGGGTGATAAGAGATAAGTGACGACGGGCAGCCCGCGCTACGCTGGATAGTTTGTTCGTTTGGTCACTCAGCCGTATAAGATTTTAGGGCTGGAAAGCCAAAGATACTAGTCAGCAAGACAAGTGTGCCGGGTAATTTGGCCGACATCGACGCTTTTGTAAAAAAAACAATTTCAAAAAATGAAAAAACTGCTTTTTCTCGTGACGCTGACCGCGCTTTCTCTGGCTGCTATGGCCCAAAACGAAACTATCCTGCTTTGGCCCGCCGGAAAAATCCCGAACGCCATTCCTAATTCGGTAGAAGAAAAGACGACCAACGACGGAATGCTGCGCATCAGCGGCGTGACCGTCCCGTCGATGACTGCCTACATTCCCGCCAAAGACAAAGCGACCGGAGCCGCTGTGATGATTTGTCCAGGTGGTGGCTACAGCATACTGGCCGCCGAGCACGAGGGCTCGCAGATTGCCGAGTGGTTCAAAGCGCGGGGCATTGCCGCCTTCGTGCTGAAATACCGCCTGCCCAACCCCGCCGCCATGACCAAACAGCACGAAGTGCCGCTGATGGATGCCATGCGGGGGATGAAGCTTATTCGCCAAAACGCGGTAAAATACCAGGTCGACGCGGATAAAATCGGCGTCATGGGTTTCTCGGCGGGCGGGCATTTAGCCGCGACGCTTTCGACGCACTTCGACCGGGGCGAAAGGGCCAGCGAGGAATCCAGGCCCAATTTTGCGGTTTTGCTTTATCCGGTCATCACTTTTAGCAAAGAAACGCAGCACAAAGGCTCGCACAAAAATTTGCTGGGGCCGGACGAATCGGAGGAATTGGCCAATTACTACTCCAACGAACGCATGGTGTCGCCCACCACGCCCCCGACTTTCCTGGTTCACGCCCAAAACGACAAGTCGGTACCCATCGAGAATAGTTTCGATTATTTTCTGGCCCTCCGCCAGCTCGACATTCCCGCCGAACTGCACGCCTACCCCGAGGGTGGTCACGGCTTCGGGATGCGCACCGAAGGCAAAGGCTCGGTGGCCAACTGGCCGCTGGCCATGGAAGGCTGGCTCAAAAGCATGGGGCTGATGTAATGTGAATGTGGTACGGGCGTCTCGCCCGTCTTTCCTACGACTAAGAGACGGGCGAGACGCCCGTACCACAAGTATCACGTATTCAGCACGTCGCCCCCATTGGGGTGTAGTACTTGTCCGGTGAAATAACTGGCATCCTCACTGGCCAGGAATACGAACGATGTCGCCACCTCACAAGGCTGGCCGGGACGGCCGAGCGGCGCATCTTTGCCAAAAGTTTTGACCTTGTCCGAACCGAAAGTCGAAGGAATCAGCGGCGTCCAGATGGGGCCGGGAGCCACGGCGTTGACACGAATCCCCTTGTCAGCGAGATTCGCCGATAAGGAGCGGGTGAATGCTACAATGGCTCCTTTGGTGGATGAATAATCCAGCAGGCTGGCGCTACCACGATAGGCGGTCACAGAAGTGGTGTTGACGATGGTGTCGCCCTCCTTCAGGTGCGGTAGTGCGGCCTGTACGAAGTAGAACATCGAAAAAATGTTGGTGGCGAAAGTATCTTCAAGTTGTTCTACCGAGATTTTTTCAATGTTTTCCTTGGGGTGCTGTTCGGCGGCATTGTTGACCAGAATGTTGAGCTTGCCAAATTTCTTGACGGTTTCCCCCACGGCCTTGCGGCAAAACTGCTCTTCCTGGATATTGCCTTTGATCAGTAAACACTTTTTACCTTCGGCCTCTACCATTTTCTTCGTGTCCTTCGCGTCCTGGGTTTCATCGAGATAGACGATAGCCACATCGGCCCCTTCGCGGGCAAAGTGAACGGCGACTGAACGGCCGATGCCGCTGTCGCCGCCCGTAATGAGGGCTACTTTGTCTTTGAGTTTGCCGCTGCCCCGGTAATCGTCGCGGATCACGATCGGTTCGGGATGCATTTTGTGCTCCTTGCCGGGTTGCTGCTTCTGGGTTTGTCCTTTGGTATCGATGTCGTAATTCATGGGTGGAAATGTTTGGTTTGAAAACAAGTTGGATAGAAAACTTTGTGCCAGGACGGTCAGACAGCCGTTGCTGCGAGCCCGCACCGGCGTACCGGGCCGTGCCGCATTTCACTATCTTTGCAAAATGACCTTCTACGACCTCAACTTATCCAAGCCGCTCCTCAACGCCCTCGATGATCTGGGCTTCACCGAGCCGACCGCGATTCAGGAACAAGCCTTTTCGGCGATCATGTCGGGGCGGGACGTCTGCGGCATAGCCCAGACGGGCACCGGCAAAACCCTGGCTTACCTGCTTCCCCTACTGAGGCAGTGGAAATATGCCAAAGACCGCCTGCCGCAGCAACTCATCCTGGTACCGACCCGCGAACTGGTGGTGCAGGTTGTAGAAGCTATTCAACAACTGACGACCTATATGAGCGTCGAGGTAATCGGGGTGTACGGCGGCGAGAACATCAAAACCCAGATGGCCGAAGTAAGCAACGGGGCCGACGTGATCGTAGCCACCCCGGGACGGCTGATCGATCTGGTGATGAACCGTTCTTTGAAAACTAAAAACATCAAGAAGCTGGTCATCGACGAAGTGGATGAAATGCTGAATCTCGGCTTTCGTACCCAGCTAAATACCGTACTCGATTTATTGAAGACCAAGCGGCAGAACCTGCTGTTCTCCGCCACGATGACCGAGGAGGTGGAGTCGCTGATGGCCGTGCATTTTCACGATCCGCTGCGCATCGAGGCGGCTCCCGCCGGGGCACCCCTGGCCAGTATCGCACAGCGGGCCTACGCAGTACCGAACTTCCATACAAAGATCAATTTGCTAAAAATGCTGGTCACCAGAGATCTGGACATGACCAAAGTGCTGGTGTTTGCCAGTACCAAAAAGCTGGCCGACCAAGTATTCGAAGCCATGGAAACGCGCTTCCCCGACCAGGTGGGCGTCATTCACTCCAATAAAGCGCAGAACAAACGCTTCGAAACCGTCCGCAAATTTCAGGAGGGCGAAGATCTGATTCTGGTGGCAACCGACATCGTAGCGCGGGGACTCGACCTGACCGACGTGTCACACGTCATTAATTTCGACATGCCCGACGAACCCGAAAACTATATCCACCGCATCGGCCGCACGGGCCGGGCCGATAAGGAAGGCACGGCGCTGAGCTTCGTGACCGAAGCCGAGCAGGAATACCAGGAGAAAATTGAAGAGATGATGGCGCAGGCGATTCTGATGCTGCCCCTGCCGGAAGAACTTGAAATCTCGGACGTGCTGACCGAAGAAGAAGAGCCGAAGGTTCTTATGAAAAATATTTTGGGCAAAGCGCCGAAGCGTGAAGAAACCGGCCCGGCTTTTCACGAGAAATCGGCCAAGAACCAGAAGGTCAACGTCAGGCGCGACATTGCCGCCGAGAAGATGCAAAAGTATGGCAAGCCCATCACGCGCGGGGCGAAGAAGAAGCGGAAGTAGGAGATTTTAGTCGTCCGCTATATTTGCTGACAAGCAGTAAGTCATTTGATTGCCGTAAAAACGCGCGTTTCCCTGAAATGCCCTTCTTCCACTACGTCTTTATTGTGCGAACTGATGAACAGCCCGACCATCAGTTCTTCGGGAAAATCAAAATCAGGTACCTCTACCGTCCAGAAAGGCATCCCCAGCTTGGCCACGGATACGAAATAGCTGCGGCCTCGCCTTTCCAATTGCAAAATATCCGCCCCGACCACCGGGATTTTTACCTCTTCGATGTTGGTACCGTTTTTCTTGCGGTACTGAAAGGCCGTCAGCCCGTCGCCGTGGACGGTGAGGCTGACCATCGCGGCGCTGGTGTCCAGGCTCGTCCTCGCCATCCAACCCGATTTGCGGTGCGGATCCACGCCCTGGCCTTCGAGCGTCGGCTGGGTGGTGAGGAGGAAGTCGCCCTTGATTTTTTTCCAGGCAAAGTGTAGTTCATCTTTCTTGAACCAGATGTTGGCCCCCGCGCCACTAAGGGCGTAAGTACGGGTAGCGTCGTCGTAAGTCGCCGCGCCGGAGTGCAGCACCGGGCCGACATCGGCGTGATTTTCAAAAATACCGACTGGATTCTGGGCTTGGGAATTGGCCCAAGTTCCGAGGAGCAGCGTAAGGGCAAGAAAGGTTGTTTTCATATAGTTACGGGACAAACTTTGGGGGTGATAAGGGGGCAAAGCCTTTCCCCGTCCTGAACTACTGTCCGGGTAAGTCTCGCTGAAACGGAAGTGCTTAGGGTATGGCTTGCAGAGATTATTTAAAGCGCGGAATCTGAAAACCGCACGCACATTTTATTTATTTTTACGTTTCTAAAAAACAATGGGCAACCGCCGATTGGAAAACTAACCAACAATTCAATAGAAATCATGAAATTATTCAAACAACTGGCCGGAACTGCCGCCGCAGTACTTATGCTGATGAGCGCGACGCCGGTCGAGAAGATTACCAAAGCTACCACTTACAAAGTGGACACTTCTAAAAGCGAACTAATCTGGCGCGGCAAAAAAGTGACGGGCGAACACCACGGCACCATTCAGCTGCAGTCGGGTTCGTTCATGCTCGACGGCATGAAGCTGACGGGAGGCTCCTTCGTGGCCGACATGGGCAGCATCAAGGATCTGGACATTGCCGATAAGGAAATGAACGGCAAACTGGTGGGCCACCTGAAATCGGACGATTTCTTCGGCGTGGAAAAACATCCGATGGCTAAATTTGTGGTAACCAAGGCCGCGCCAAAATCCGGCGGCACGATGGACGTGACGGGCGACCTCACGATCAAGGGCATCACCAAGCCCGTGACTTTCCCCGTGACGGTGACGTCGTCGGGCGGTCAGGCGATGGTGAAAGGTACCATTGTCGTGGATCGCTCGAAGTACGACATGAAATTCCGCTCTAAATCTTTCTTCGATGTCGCCACACTGGGCGATAAGATGGTCTACGACGATTTTGAAATCGAAGTCGATTTGGTGGGGATGAAGTAAGGAATTTTAGTTTTCAGGATACGAAAGGGCCCGCTCAATCATGTGAGTGGGCCTTTTTAATTTCTTTCAAATACCGGAAAGTCATCGAGGTACACGATTTGGCCGTCTTTTATTTCAAAACAAAAATGCGTGAGGCCATTGGTAATGGCCAGGTAAGCGGGCCGCAGCGTGAAATTGTAGCGGGCGATTTGGGCGAAAGTGGCTTGGGAAATCTTTATGTCCGGGGATTTGCACTCGACCAACAGGTGGGGGCGGCCGTTCGAACCCAGCACCATGATGTCGGAGCGCTTGGCCAATTTGTTGTAAAAAAGTCCGGTCTCAATCGCAAACAGCGACTTGGGATACTGGTACTGATTGATGAGCAGATGTACGAAGTGCTGCCGCACCCATTCTTCGGGTGTGAGCACAATGTACTTGCGACGAATAAGGTCGTAAATATGCGGTTTCCCGTTCAGCTCCTTAACTTTGTATTCGAAAGGGGGTAGGTTCAGCTCCTTCATTTTTACAATTACTGAATATTTTACCGCGAAATAAATGAATACGAAGGAGGAAATCGTCAGAAACTGGCTGCCGCGATACACGGGAACGCCCGCCGAGGAGTTCGGGGAGTACATTCTGCTGACTAACTTTATCAATTACGTCACGATGTACGCCGAGCAGTTTGGTGTGGAGGTAAAAGGCATCGGACGCGCCATGCAGACCGCCACGGCCAACAATATTACGATCATCAACTTCGGGATGGGCAGCGCGATGGCCGCCACGGTGATGGATTTGCTATCGGCCATCGATCCCAAGGCGGTACTTTTTTTGGGCAAATGCGGCGGCCTGAAGAAAACCCAAATCGGCGACTTTATCCTGCCCATTGCCGCCATTCGGGGCGAGGGAACCAGCAACGACTACATGCCGACCGAAATTCCCGCCCTGCCTTCCTTCCGTTTGCAGCGCACGGTTTCTTCCAGCATCGCCAAGCACGAGATGGACTACTGGACGGGGACGGTTTACACGACCAACCGCCGGATTTGGGAACACGACGAGAAGTTCAAAGACTATCTGCGCGAAATCCGCTCGATCGCCATCGACATGGAAACGGCGACGATCTTTATCGTGGGCTTCGCCAACTCCATTCCGCACGGGGCTTTGCTGTTGGTATCGGACAATCCCATGGTACCCGAAGGCGTGAAAACTGAGGAAAGCGACCGGAGAGTGACGTCGAATTTTGTCCAGAAACACATTGAAATCGGCGTGGATGCGCTCACCGAACTGGCCGAATCGGGTGCTTCGGTGAAGCACCTTCGGTACGAGTAATGTGGTACGGGCCGCTGGCCCGTCTTCAAGAAGTACCGTTTCTTGACTTTTTGGTGAATTTGTCAAAGACGGGCGAGCCGCCCGTACCACAAATCAGTACCTTTGCGGCATGAATTTGCAGGATAAGCTTTCCCCTTTCCCAATCTTCCGGAAAATCGCCGAAGCGGCCCGCGCCGAGGGCGTGCAGGCGTACGTCATCGGCGGCTTTGTACGGGATCTGTTGCTGAAAAGGGAGAGCAAGGACATCGACATCGTTTGTGTAGGCAGCGGCATTGCTCTGGCCCAGCGGCTGGCAAAGTCGCTGGGGCCGGATTCGCGGGTGGCGATTTATAAAAATTTTGGCACTGCCCAAGTGAAAAGTGGCGATTTGGAAGTAGAGTTCGTCGGGGCGCGGAAGGAATCTTACCGCGCCGAATCGCGCAAGCCCATCGTAGAGGACGGTACTTTGGAGGACGACCAGAATCGCCGTGACTTCACGATCAATGCCCTCGGTATCAGTCTGAACGAGGCCGACTGCGGCGAGCTCATCGACCCTTTCGGAGGCGTCCGTGACCTGCGGATGCGAATGCTGCGCACACCGCTGGAACCGGAGGTTACCTTTTCTGACGATCCGTTGCGCATGATGCGGGCTATCAGGTTTGCGTCGCAACTCAACTTCGACATCGAGCCGGATACCTATGACGCCATTGTCACGATGAAAGACCGCATCGAGATCGTGAGCATGGAGCGCATTACAGATGAGTTGAACAAAATTATTTTATCCAAAACGCCTTCTTACGGTTTCAAGCTCTTGTACCAAAGCGGCTTGCTGGAAAAAATATTTCCCGAAATGATCCCGCTGCACGGTGTGGAAATCATCGACGGGCGTGGTCATAAAGACAATTTCTACCATACCTTACAGGTGCTCGACAACGTCTGCGCCTTCACCGATGACCTGTGGCTGCGCTGGTCGGCCCTGCTGCACGACATCGCCAAACCTGCTACCAAGCGCTTTGACAAAAAAGCGGGCTGGACGTTCCATAACCACGAGGAGGCCGGAGCCAGGATGGTGCCGCAGATATTCCGGCGCATGAAATTGCCGCTCAACGAGAAGATGAAATTCGTGCAGAAGCTCGTGCGGCTGCACCTGCGACCCATTGTACTATCGCGCGAAGAAATCACCGATGCCGCCCTGCGCCGCCTGCTGGTCGATGCAGGCGATGACCTGGAAGCGCTGATGAAACTCTGCCGCGCCGACATCACTTCAAAAAATCCGCTGAAAGTCAAAAAGTACCTTGCAAATTTCGATTTAGTGGAGCAGCGGCTGGAAGAACTGGAAGAAAGGGATAAATTGCGCAATTTCCAGCCCGTCATTACCGGAGAACTCATCATGCAGACTTTCGACCTGAAACCTTCCCGCGAAGTCGGCGTCATCAAAGAAGCCATCCGCGAGGCCATCCTCGAAGGGATTATTCCCAACGAGTACGAACCGGCTTTTGGGTACATGGTACTTGAAGGGGAAAAGCTAGGTTTGAAAAGGATCGAAGGCTAGAAGGTTGACGCGGGCCGCCGACAGCGGCCGACCGTCCGTAGCATTGGAGGGCGCATCTCAATTTTGCTTCCGATTTGTGCTTTAAACATTCACTAATTCAAAATTCACTCATTCAAAATTGATTAATGGACGACGTCAAATTCAAACGCTTTTTTGCCTCACTGCTCACCATCATCGGCATCTTCGTTGTGCTTTTCGCCTGCGCTGCCTTCATGTCCGACCGCCCCGTACTAGGCTTCTCCATCTCCAAGTGGGAATCCATCGTGCCCTTTGCGGTTGGCATTGTATTCCTGCTGTCGGGCGTGAATCTGATAAATCGTAGCTAGTGTGGTACGGGCATCTTGCCCGTTTTCGGAAGACAAGAGCAACAACTACGCAGGCCGCACCAAAGTCGCCCCCACCGTACATTCCAGGCACCGCTTCTTGACACAATACCCATTGTGCCACTCGATCAGTGCCTGAGAATCGAAGGCCGTACTGACCCGCATCCCCAGCTCCGCCCAGGCGCGGGTGATGTGGTTTTTCTCGCCAGAAATCTGCTCCAGCCAGCGCACGGCGCGGTCGAGAAAGGCAGCGTTGTCGCGTTGGCGGGCGTAGGCCACCAGCAGCGGTACGGCGGCATTGATAATGAGCAGATCGGCCGCGTCCTTGCCCAGGGCGGGGACTTTTTTTGCGGCTACTTTACCAAACTGGTAGTGCTTCTGCCAGTACTCGCTCTGGCCTACGCGCAGCATTTTTCGCAAATCATCAGCGTTTTCGACGGTAGTCAATGAAGCAAAAAGGCCCGCTTCGTTTTGCAGCAACATAGCAAACTGCGCCAGCCGCACCGTCGGAAATCCCGCCGGGCGCAAGCGAAAGAACTTCCATTCGGTCAACGCCATTTTTTGCGAAAGTAAGCCGTATTTGGCGGCTAGAAATTGGTATTCACGCTGCAATTCCTGCCCATAATCTTCTTCCGAATCATCGGGTAGCAGCCCCGATGTTCCAAAAAGCAGCGCCTCAATCTGCAAGCCCGATTGTCGGTGCTTCTGCAAAATCTTTAGGGGGACAATTTGGGCTAGACGCAAAAACGCGGGAGCGTTGAGCCGAAAGCCGAAGTACTGCGCCAGCCACTGGTAGGCAGTTTCCTCCCAATCGCGGTTGTTTGCTTCCCACAGTTCAGTCACGCGGGCGGCTTTGCCGTCCAGCCTTTCGAGCAGAACCCGGTCGAGCATACTGATCTTTTGCAAACGCGGTACGTCGCGGAACTGCGGGGCGCAGGGAATTTCGGCCTTGCTTTCCATCAGCCGCTCGTAGCGCTCGCGCACGGCGGATTTTACGCGATTTTGCAGTACGAGCGTGGGTACCGAAGTGCCGTCCTGCCGCCGCACGGGCCGGTCGTCGTCCCACACCACGTGCAGTACCACGCTTTCGTAAGCCGCATCGCCGGGGTGTCGGTGAAGTTCCCAATCCGATGAGCGTACGTGCAGTTCCACCGCCCCGGCCCACTCCATGCCGTCGAGCAGCACGCGCGCCTCGGCAAAGTCGGGCCCGGCGTCGGTGTTGAGCTGCCCGATGCGGAGGATTTGCAAAGCCTCACCCGTTTCAGTGCGCAGATTCGCGGCGTCGAAATACTGGTAGCGCCACACAAAACTCAGGAAGTCTTCGTTCATCTTGGAGAATTTTTACGTACAATGTACGTACTTTGTTGGCCTAATGTAAATCAAAATCCCTGCATGTTGCGTGTCGTCTTTGCCTTTTTACTTAAAGCTGTTGTCTACTTTCTCCTGATCTCAGTCGTTTGGGTCATCGTCCTGAAATTCGTCCCCGTGCTGATTACGCCGCACATGATCGGCGAAAAAATCGAAGCAGCCAGCGAAGGAAAGGACACCGAACTTCACAAAGACTGGGAATCTTACGACAATATTTCTAAAGAGGCCGCGCTGGCCGTGGTAGCCTCCGAAGACCAGACCTTCCCGCAGCACTGGGGCTTCGACTTCGATGAAATCCAGGACGCCATGACCGAAAAGCGCAAGCGTCCGCGCGGAGCCAGCACCATCTCGCAGCAAACGGCAAAGAACGTTTTTCTGTGGCACGGTCGCAGCTATGTCCGCAAAGCCCTGGAAGTGTATTTTACCTTATTGATCGAGTTGATTTGGGGCAAAGAAAGAATTCTGGAAGTATATCTCAACATCGCCGAAATGGGGCCGATGACCTTTGGTGTGGAAGCCGCCTCGCAGCGTTTTTACAAAAAAGCCGCCAAGAACCTGACCCGCGCCGAAGCCGCCCGCATCGCGGCGGTGCTGCCTAATCCCATTCGTTTTTCGATCAAAAATCCTTCCTCGTACGTCAACGGGCGGGCGGGCAAAATTTCGCGACAAATGCGGGCGCTGGGCGGACAGAAGTATTTGGCGGGGCTTTGATTTAGTGGATAGTTGAGAGTGCTCTTGTACTCGAATGCTTATTTGAATAGCAAGGTTTCAACCACGTTTTTCACTCTCAACCCTCAACTATCCACTCTCAACTATTCCAAATAGGCCTTCACAATCTTCCGTATTTTCCCATCTCCCTTCGTCATTAGGTACATCTCCTTTTTGAACGGATCGTACGTAATCCGTAGGTCGAGGCGGGGCGTGGGGGTTAGTTTCTTCAAGCTCACATTCTTGCCGTCTTGCACGACGAACATCTCGTAAATCGTGTGATCATTTATCCCTTTACTGAAATCCAGGTACATCAGTCTTCCCCGGACAATGTCGCCAAAAACGAACTTGTCGCGCAGGGCTTCGAGCGGGCCTTCGTATACGTAGCCGCCGATGATGGCGTTGCCATCGGTATGGTCGTACTGGGCAAACGGGTCGCGGTACGGGCCTGCTTCGCCGTCGGGTAAGTCTTTGGGTGATTTCAGATTTTCAAAATCCAGCGCGTAGTTACCCTCCCGCAGGTTCCAGCCGTAATCCTGTCCTTTCTCGACCAGGTTGATTTCCTCCACGTTTCCCTCCCCGACATCGGTTTCAAGCAGTACCGGGCCCTGCGGCGATTTCCACCAAGCTAAATGATGCGGGTTGCGGAAGCCGTAAGCCCAGATTTCCTGGCGCACTTTCGGGTCGGGATGGTTAAAGAAAGGGTTGTCGGCGGGAATGCCGTATTGGCCGTTAGGGCTATTGTTGCCCAGGGGATTTATGCGAATGATAGTACCCAGCAGCGAGCGGAGATCATGCGTGAGTTCTGGGTGCTTGCCGATGGTGGCACCGCCGTCGCCCGTGCCGATGTACAGCATTCCGTAATCGGGATCGCCCTTCTTGAGGCCCGGCGTGAAACCGATGTCCTGGGTGCCGTGACTGGCACCGGGCACATTGATGCGCAGCAGTTCGCGGTGACTGCCCGCAAACACGGCCGCGTTCACATCCTTAATTTTCCATTCCGATACCACCCACTGCAATTTTACCCTAATCGAATCGGCGTAAGAATAATCAGCGGGCTTCCCCGTAGGTTTTTCAGTATAGGTGATATAAATCAAACCATTGTTTAGAAAATCAGGGTGAAAAGTGAAACTACCCAGGCCCGTCCCCAGGCCGGGTTCGGTGGCAAAATTATCGATCAGCGGCCGAATGTCCAGAAAGGTGCCGACTTCACCATCTTTGATGCGATAAATAATCCCGTTCTGGTCGCTGACGAACTGCGTGCCGTTGCCCGAGGGGTGGGCGCGCATCGTGGCGATGCGGGTGCGGGCCTTTTCTTTTTCGGACGAAGCCGGGAAAGTGAGGTAGTCGGCCAACTCGATGCGTAGCGGACTGGCCTGAATCGGCTCGGCGAAGCGCTTGACTTCGGCCTTGGTCGTTTCCACTACTAGCGGTTCGATGTTCTTTGATTTTGTCTCGTGGTCGATGTAAGCAATAATGGACTTGATCTCCGATTCCTTCAGGTACTCGAAGGCCGGCATCATCAACTTGTACTTCTTGAACTGCGCGACCGCCCTGGGATCCCCCGCTTCGACTACCTTGGCAGGATTCGAGATGAAAGCCAGCAGTTCTTTTTCCGACCATACTCGGGTAATTCCCCCGAGCCGGGGGCCAATGCCCGCGTTCTCGATTTCGTGGCAAGAGGAGCAATGGGTATCGAACAGCTCTTCGCCGTTGGCGATCGTGGCCAATTCGCCGCCGTGGGATTGAGTGGTGGCAACGACACCCGTTCCATCCTTATTCGAGGAGATAATTTTTGTTTTACCTTCCGCGCAATTGGATAGAATTAAAAAAGCAACAATTGCTGGAAGTGAAAAAGTGATTCTACGGAGCATACTTTTTTGCGAAAGCGACAATCGCCAATCGATCAATCCACTACTGAAGAAGACGTGGCTCACTCAACTTTACCCTGTATCCCGTAGTCATTGGTAGGAGGAATTTCCAAAAAATTGAAAGAATGGCAAGAAAGCTGGTTTGTAATTCCTTGCATGAGGTTAAGAGAGTTGCGATTATCAAAACTCTAACCTACATTTGGTAATGAGGGTTATTGCCAAAAGTACAATCCGGGAATATTGGCTGGCCCATCCTTCGTCGGAATTTTCACTTTTGGAATGGTATCAGACCGCAAAGCAAGCGGACTGGCAAACGCCAAACGACGTCAGGCAAACGTACGGCAACGCTGGTATTGTTGCGAACAGCCGGGTGGTGTTCAACACCAAGGGTAACGATTATCGCCTTGTCACACAAATCGACTACCAATACCAAATTGTGTTCATCGCCTGGGTGGGTACCCATAAAGAATATGACCGGATCGACGTTACCAAAATCAATTACAATGGATAGCTTAACAAACGACAAGCACCACCAAATGGCGCTCAGGAGAGTATGGGATCTCATGGAAACGCCCACCAAATCCTCGGCCGAAGCGGAAGAAATGGATATGCTTGCGACCTTGGTAGAGGCCTACGAAGCTATCAGTGTACCTATGCAGCCAAGTGATCCCATCGCTTTTTTGAAATACAAAATGGAACAGGAAAACCTCAAGCAGCGCGACCTGATTCCTTTCATCGGCGATAAATCGAAGGTTTCCAAAGTTCTTAATTACAAGCAAGAACTAACTGTAACCATGATTCGCCGCCTTAGCAAGGGGCTTAGTATTCCGGTCAATTTCTTGGTTCCAGCCTGATTTTGCGCTTACCCCTGAAGGCATAATTTTGTTGCCTTCCTATCAACACTCCATAACCTCCCCCAATCCCCCGCTTTCATGGCGAAAAAGAAAAAGTCTTTAATCCCTAAGAACATCGAAGGCCGCACCCGCGTAGTCATCGAAAACGTTATCCCCGAAATTAACGAAGGCCAGTTTGCCATAAAGGCCGTTCCCGGCGAAAGCATCCACGTCGAGGCCGATGTATTCGGCGATGGCCACGACCACATCACCGCCAAGCTGCTCTATAAGCACGTCGAGGACGCCGACTGGTCGGAAATGGGTATGACGCTCATCGTCAATGACCGCTACGAGGCCGACTTTTCTGTCGAGAAACAGGGCCACTACGCCTATACCATCGAAAGCTGGGTGGATCACGTCGACACCTGGCAGCACGATACCGAACTGAAAATCAAGGCCGGGCAGCGTGTCCCGCTGGAATTGCTGATGGGGGCCAACTTCCTGGAAGGCATGCTGGACAAGGCCACCGCCGAGGATAAGCCGCTTATCGAGGAGGCCATCGACCTCATGCGCAACGAAAATCGCAATGTGGAAGCCCGCCAATTGGCCCTGAGCTTCCGGCTAACCGAGTGGCTCCAACGCTATCCCGAACGCAAGTTCACCACCCGCTACCGCGAACTACCGCTGTACGTCGATCGCGAACGCGCCGGATTCAGTGCCTGGTACTCGATGTTTCCGCGCTCGTCGGCCCCTGATCCCGACCGTCACGGTACTTTTCAGGATCAGATTAACCTGCTGCCGCGCATCGCCGACCTGGGCTTCGACGTACTGTATCTGCCACCGATTCACCCCATCGGCAAGCAGTTCAGGAAGGGCAAGAACAACGTCGTGACCGCCGAGCCGGGTGAGCCGGGTGTACCCTACGCCATCGGCAGCGAGCTGGGTGGCCACGACGCCATCAGCCCCGACCTCGGAACGTTGGAGGATTACCAGCAACTCATCGCCGCCGCCAAAGATTACGGCATGGAGGTCGCGATGGATTTGGCCATCCAGTGTTCGCCCGACCATCCTTGGGTGAAGGATCATCCCGACTGGTTCACGATTCGGCCCGACGGCAGCATTCAATACGCCGAGAATCCACCCAAGAAGTACCAGGATATTTACCCCATCAACTTTGAAAGTCCCGATTGGCAGGGCCTGTGGATGGAAATGCGCCGCATTCTGCTGCTGTGGGGCGAGTGGGGGACGCGCATCATCCGGGTGGACAATCCGCATACTAAAGCATTCAGTTTCTGGGAGTGGGTCATTGCCGAGGTGAAGGCGAAATACCCCGACATGATTTTTCTGTCGGAAGCTTTTACCCGCCCCAAGGTGATGCGGCAGTTGGCAAAAGTCGGCTTTACGCAATCCTACACTTACTATACCTGGCGCACCGAGAAGTGGGAGATCGAGGAGTACCTAACCGAACTCACGCAGTCGGACATGAAGTACTACTACCGTCCCAATTTCTGGCCCAACACCCACGACATCAACCCGTATTTGCTGCAAGGCGGGCACGAGCCGTACTTCCTGATTCGGTACTTCATGGCCGCGACGATGTCGTCCAACTATGGCATCTTCGGCCCGACCTTCGAGTATATGGTACACGAGGCATATCCGGGCAAGGAAGAGTACTTGAACTCCGAAAAATACGAGGTAAAGCACTGGGACTGGAACCGCGAAACGAAACTGACGTACCTGATTCGCATCGTCAATCGGCTGAGAAAGGAGAATACGGCTTTGCAGTTCACGAATAATCTGCAATTTTGCCAAATCGACAACGAGAATATTGTGGTGTACCTCAAAACTCACGCAAATGGTAACCGGATTCTGTGCGTAGTAAATTTGGACGGGTACAACATGCAAGCGGGTTGGGTACGGTTGCCGCTGGAATTGATTGGCAAAATGGATCACGATTATTTCCGCGTTCATGACTTGGTGACCGGGGCGACGCACACCTGGCAAGGCGAATGGAACTACGTGGAGCTGAACCCGCACATCATGCCGTTTCATTTGTTTAGGATTGAGGATATTTATTAAGGGGTGGTCGGCGATCGGCTTTCGACTTCATTTTTAGGGCAAACGGAATCAATTGCCGGGCGGCTTTAGCCCCCGGAATAGGGGAGGTTTTAAATAACAAAACAATGAAAAAACAGAATGTACTACTGACTCTGGCCATAATGGCCCTGGTTGGAAGCGCGCTGGCGCAAGCGCCTATCACCGAAAAGCAAAAAGAAAAAGCCGCCAAAATCCACGCGAAGGTACTTACGATCGACACGCATGCGGATGTTCCCATCAACATGATGAAGGACGGCTTCGACGTGGCCGCGCGGCACGACTTCGACGAAGACGGCTCCCAAATCGACTTTCCGCGCATGAAGGAAGGCGGCATGGACGGGATGTTCTTCGCCGTGTACCTGGGACAAGGCCGCCGGACACCCGAAGCCACCGCCGAGGCCAAGGAAAAGGCACTGGCGATTTTTGATAAAATCCATACTGCCGTAGCCGCCAATCCCGGCGTGGCGGGCATCGCCACCACACCCAAGGATGCCTACGAATTGCAGAAGCAGGGCAAGCGGGCGGTGTTTTTCGGGATGGAGAACGGCTGGCCTGTCGGTAATGATCTGGCGAATTTGAAACAGTACTACGATCTCGGTCTGCGCTACATCACGCTGTCGCACTCGGCCAACAACGACATCTGCGACTCGTCCACCGATCCCGACGGGCCGGAATACAACGGGCTGAGTCCATTTGGCGAAAAAGTGGTGCAGGAAATGAACCGTTTGGGGATCATGGTGGACATTTCGCACGTGTCGGACTCGACGTTTTACGATGTCATGAAACTAACCAAGGCCCCGGCCATCGCCTCGCACTCATCCTGCCGCGCCATCGCCAACCACCCGCGTAACATGACCGACGACATGATCAAAGCCTTGGCCAAAAACGGCGGCGTGATACAGATCAACTTCGTGCCGAGTTTCGTCAAGGAACCCAGCCAGCAGCAGGAGCTATCCATGAAGGCCATCCGTCTGAAAATGCGTCAAGTCGATCTTTCTGACGACGATAAAAAGGAACTGTATCAGGAAATGAAGGATATGCGGGCCAAGTACGCGGGCGACATGCCCACCGTGGCCGAGGGCGTCGATCACATCGAGCACGTCATCAAACTCGTCGGCGTGGAACACGTCGGCATCGGCATGGACATGGACGGCGGCGGACAACTCATTGGCTGCCAGGATGTGTCCGACATCGGTAACATTACCGAAGAACTCGTCCGTCGGGGCTATTCCGAGAAGGATATCGAGAAAATCTGGGGCGGCAACGTGATGCGGGTTTTGGCGGCGACGGAAAAGGTGGCGCAGTCTTTTTAGATTTTTTTGAGTACCTGAGTACCGAAGTTCTCGAGTACCTGAGTATTTAAATTTAGTCAGTAAGGAAAGCCGATTACCCATTTTTCTCAGGTACTCAGGTACTTTGCCACTTCTACCCTTAAATTATGCCCATACCCTCCACCCAACTACTAGATTTTCTAAAAAAATGCCGCTGGTTCGCGGGTAAGGCGCGGCAGGTGGATTTAGCTTCGGTGGTTCAGGAAAATCCTTTTGGTGAGGCTGCGATCTGGATTGTGGAAGTGAAGTACGCGGAAGGCGATGCGGAACGCTACCAACTACCCGTGGCAACGGTGCGCGAGATGCCGGAGTTCAGCACCGCGCAGACGCTGATTCAAGAGGCGGACGGTCAGTTTTTGGTAGATGCGATTTACGTCGATTCTTTTCGCCGGGCTCTTTACACGCATATCTATAATTCAGAATCTTCCGGCGAGAAAAGTACTCCGATGAACTTCGTGCGGGGGAAGGGACTGGAAGGCGAAGACGCGCCGGAGCATATCTCTACCCGCGTATTGCCCGTCGATTCCAGCAATTCGGCTTTGGTTTTTGGGGAGAAATATTTTTTCAAACTCTACCGCAAGCTTTTCGATCTGCCCAACCCCGAAGTCGAAATGATCGAGTTCCTCACCGAGCATTCCGACTTCCGGCAGATGCCCGCCTTCTGCGGCAGCGTGACCCTGAAGAGCAAGGGCCAGCCCGACATCACCCTCGGCATGATGCAGCGGATGGTGGAGGCCCAGAAAGACAACTGGGATCGTACGGGTGACTACCTGAACGATTTTCTGTACGCCCTGCCCAACCGCGTCTTTTCCATTCAGGAAGATGTCTTTGAAAGGGTAGGGCTGCTGGGAAGGCGCACGGGCGAGATGCACCGCGCCCTGTATAACCCCGAAGCGGAGGAAGCGTTTTCGCCCGAGCCTTTTACCGAAAAGTACCGCACATTCTTGCAAAACCGCCTGAACCACTTGCTGGAAAGTCGTTACAATCTCTTGATCGACAAGTACCTCACGCTGGACGAGGCCACGCAAAAGCTGGCGTGGCGGTTCATGGAAGCGAAGGAATTGATCGACGAATTTGCCGAAGAATTGCTCAGCCGCGAAATCCACTCCCAGCGCGTCCGCATTCATGGCGACTACCATCTTGGCCAAGTGCTGAATGTGGATCGCGACTTCATCGTCATCGACTTCGAGGGCGAACCAGAGGCCAGCATCGCCGACCGGAAGGTGAAGCATTCTCCTTTGAAAGATGTAGCGGGTATGGTGCGCAGTTACCATTACGCCGTGTCGGCCAAGCTGTTTGAAAGCGATGAAACCCGCGACCTTGAGCCGGGCAAACTGCTGAAAGTCACTGAGCGGTGGTACAAACTCATCCGTGATACTTACCTGGACGGCTACACGGAAGCCATCGGCTGGCCGCATCCGCTGTTTAAAGATCAGAATGAGATTAACTCGTTGATGCTTTATCATTTGTTGGAAAAAGCGGTTTATGAACTTGGTTATGAACTTAACTACCGCCCGGATTGGGTCAAGATTCCGCTGAAAGGGATTGTGGATGTGGTGCGGGAGGTGGAGAAATTGCACGGGTAGGGAAGGATTAATTTTTGCTTAGACGGGCTGGAAGCCCGTACCACTTGGCTTAGGGTGAAAAGATGCTTACTTTGGTAGGCGATTTGATAAAACTATTTATTTCAAGATTACAGAATGGCTAAGAAAAGCGAGAAGACCGATATAGAGAAAAAGAAGAAAGAGCCCACGCCAACGAAAATGACCGATAAATCGACTTTAAAGGCCAAAAAGACCGCTACTAAGCCAGAGGTTCCAGCTCCTGTAGTTAAAAAGAAAGTGACGGCGGCCAAGCAAAAGGCGGCGGCACCAGCCAAAGCACCCAAGATCGTGCCGCCACCCGCCGAAATGCCCGAACCCACCATGCCGCATTTCAAACCCGTCGAAGGCGTTAGCCGCTTTTCAGAGTTCGACATTCACTTGTTCAAGGCAGGCAAGCATTTCAAACTCTACGAAAAGCTGGGGTCGCACGTGATGGAACACGAGGGCGTAGTGGGTACTTACTTCGCCGTTTGGGCACCCAATGCCAGTTCAATATCCATTATCGGCAATTTTAACGGTTGGAATAAAGAAGCCCATGCGCTGTATCCGCGCTGGGACGAGTCGGGCATTTGGGAAGGCTGGATTCCGAACATCGGACGGGGCGAGGTCTATAAGTACTTCCTCATTTCCCACAACGGCGAGCACCTGGAAAAGGCCGATCCTTTCGCGCTCTGGTGCGAGGTGGCCCCCAAAACCGCCTCGATCGTCTGGGATACCTGGTACGAGTGGAATGACGCCGACTGGCTGGAAAAGCGGAAAGAAACCAACAAGCTCAACGCGCCAATTTCGGTGTACGAAATGCACCTTGGCTCCTGGCGGCGCGATCCGTCGGATCCTGAGCGGTACCTGACCTATGCCGAGATCGCCGATGCCCTCGTTCCTTACATTCAGGAAATGGGCTTCACCCACGTGGAGTTCATGCCCATCATGGAGTATCCCTATCCGCCTTCCTGGGGCTATCAAATCACGGGTTACTTCTCAGTCGCATCGCGCATGGGTACCCCGCAGGAGCTCATGGAGTTGATCGACCGCCTGCACCAAGCAGGGATTGGCGTGTACATCGACTGGGTACCCTCGCACTTTCCCGGCGACGCCCACGGCCTGCGCCGCTTCGACGGATCGGCCCTTTACGAACACGAAGACCCCCGGAAGGGCTACCATCCCGACTGGAAGAGCTATATTTTTAACTATGGCCGCAACGAGGTGCGCTCGTTCCTCATCAGCAACGCCCTCTTCTGGCTCGACCGCTACCACTCCGACGGGCTACGCGTGGACGCCGTGGCCTCCATGCTGTACCTCGACTACTCCCGCAACCACGGCGAGTGGATTCCCAATGAGTTCGGCGGACGCGAGAACCTGGAAGCGATCTCGCTGCTGCGGGACATGAACGAAGCCGCTTACAAGGAATTTCCCGACGTGCAGACCATCGCCGAGGAATCCACCTCTTTTCCCGGCGTATCGCGCCCGGTGTTTGTGGGTGGCCTGGGCTTCGGCATGAAGTGGATGATGGGCTGGATGAACGATACCCTGAAATACTTCGAGAAAGATCCGTCGTTCCGCAAGTGGCACCAGGATCAATTGACGTTCAGCCTGGTGTACGCTTTTACCGAGAATTTCATGCTGCCCTTCTCGCACGACGAGGTGGTGTACGGCAAAGGCTCGATGATCAACAAAATGCCCGGCGACGCGTGGCAGCGTGCCGCCAATCTGCGGCTGCTCTACGCTTACATGTACACGCACCCCGGTACCAAGCTCATGTTCATGGGCTGCGAATTTGGACAAGCATCCGAATGGGATTTCCAAAAGAGCCTCGACTGGCACCTGCTGGATCACGGCCCGCATGCAGGTATCAAGAACTGCGTAAAAGCCCTCAACGGGCTCTATCGCTCCGAACCGAGCCTCTACGAACACAGCTTCGCGGCCGAAGGCTTCGAGTGGATCGACACCCAGGATCGTGAAAACTCGGTGGTGATCTACGCCCGCAAGGGCTTGAAAGAAACCGATAGCGTGGTAGTCGTCCTGAACTTGACGCCCGTCCCCCGCCCCGACTACCGCGTGGGGGTACTTTCGGAAGGTGATTGGTCGGAAGTCTTCAATAGTGATGCCACCGACTTCGGGGGCAGCGGCGTGAGCAACCCCAACGCCGTGAGCAGCGAAAACCAGCAGTGGCACGGACGGCCGCAGTCGGTGCGGCTGAATTTGCCGCCTTTGGGCGCGGTGGTTTTGAAGAAGAAGGGGTAAGATAAGGGCGCAACCACTATTTTCCGCGTATTCTGCTGTTTTTGATACCGAAACCGTAGGCAGCTTGCAGTGAGAAAACAGTAAGAGCTTGGTGGGGAATTTCGACCGTTTGCAATTGCCCGTTCGTTTCTAGCGAAGCCTGCCACGGTTGGATTCCACTAAACGTGTTTGTCCAATCAAGGCGGTAATTCATGGAGCGATTGCGGGGAAGTGGGTGCTGGTAATGGACCCCAGCACTCACTCCCCAGCCCCAGTAAGAATTTAGGCTAAAAGTATCAGTAAGTTTCGTTTGAACTCGTCCGTTTCCCTGGAATTGACTTCTCAGTCCGAACCCCGATTCTTTTATCCAGCTCAGATGGGGGCCTACTACCATGGCCCATTGCCCAGAACGATATAAATCCAGCGGAGATTTGGCAAATACGAACACCGCCTGCACGGGAAGGGAAATGGCTAAATAATCTGGCCTAAGAGTGGTTTTTGTTGAGGACACTGCGTTTACCAACGTCTGTCTCAAGGCATAAGCGGAACGGTAAACCTTTAAACCAGTTTCAAACCCGACGACGCGCTTGAGAGGCTGGTAATTGTAAAGCACCGAGCCCTCCAAGCCGGGCTTAGTGAGGGATTTATGGAAAGGTAGCATAGCATCTCCCCCTACTTTTCCGAATGGTACCGTCTGCGTCACGCCCGGCCCAAAGGCCAGACTATGAGTTTGAGCAAAACCGGAAAAAGAGCCACCTATAAAAATGAGTAGCAGAAGAGAAAAGCGCTGACCGCTTAGCGAAACGAGAACAAATAGCATACTTCCAGACCTAAATAAGCACCCCGGTTGATGAGTTCGTTTGTTGAAACGACAGGTTTCCCGAACCGGGGATGATTGGCGGCGGAAAAAGTCAGGAAGGTGTGCACGATGGTTGTCAAACCCACGCTTCCCGACAAGCGCAAGCTAACGGCACTTCTGGCCGAGAGGCGTTTCTCCCAGCCCATCCCGCCCGTTATAGCTGGATTGAACCGAGCCACGGTTCGACTGTGGTTGGTGATCCTTAATGTGTCGCCCGTGACCGGGTCCATCCTGGTCGAGCGCCCTTCCGCAAACCATTCGTCCTTATCTGCTCCGTTGTAAAAAAAGTTGCTTCCCAAGGTAACAAAACTTCGCGAGGAACGGCGTCGTTGCGGCAGCCTGTACATGACTTTGAGGGGAAACACCAGCATTCCGTACGCACTCCTGCTGGTACCGGTCGATTCAAACCTGCGCTCTGGCCGATAATCCGTGGAGACAGCGGTTGCCATCCCCAACTGAATCAGTGAAGCCCCGGTTTCCACTGACCAGCGATCGGTCAGGCGCTTCTGTGAGATAATCCCGTAGGATTTGGATAAATAGGGACGCACCCGAAAGCGTGCGTCGATATACTCGGAAGTCTGCCAATGGTTGAAGTTAGCCAGTCCGGTGAGTTAAAGGCCAATTTTAAAACCATGGTTGCTGGTCAGTGGGCGTTCTTTGGCCTGAGCGTAAGCGCCTTCTACCAGAAAAAGAATACACAAAGCCGCGACTGCTCCTGCAATACAAATACGGAATATGGTTTTACACGAAGGAGCAAAAATTGAATGCGCCATAAAACTTGATCGTCAGTGAAGCCAGGTCGGCGTGTGGATTGCTTGATCCAGGCATGAAAGATAGAAAAAAGAAAAAGAACTAAGCCGAAAACGCACTTCTCTCCTGCCGCTTTTCCCTACCTTTGTCCCCTGAAACATCAACAGGATTAGTATGAAGAAAATAGTAGTCGCCACGCTGTTAATCACCCTTTGCACCTTCACCACCCAGGCTCAGCGCATCTCCCGCGTCTCGGCGGGGCTGGATGTCGGCACGGGCTTCGGCCAGGGAAATTTCAGCCCTTCGCTGCTTTACTACCAAACCCTGCAACCCGCCAATGCTCCCTGGATTCGGCTCACGGGCGGGGCGCGGGTCTGGAACTACCAGGCGCAGGACACCTACCTGACGGCCCCCGGCGGCCGCTCCATGAACGACACCATGCAACTCAGCCGGGCGTCGGCCACGGGCGTGAGCTTCGTGATGGGCCTTAGCCTGAATGTTGCCAACCGCGTGAACATCGGCGTCAATGCCGACCTGCTATCTCTTGCTTTCGGCAAAAGGAGGAACGCCACCTACCGCCTTGCCGACCCTTCCAGTGTGGCAGAGTCCGACACGCTGAGTTTGAAGCTAAATGGGGAAGACGTAGGCATCGCCCCGGCCAACCTGAACGCTATCCCGGCTTTTTTGCGAAACAACAACGGTCAGGCAGAGGCGTTCGTCAGAATATGGTTTGGTAAGCAAATTGGCTTAAAATTCGGCTATATGGTTGGACAAATCTCCTACCGCACCGATAATAAGCTCAACAATGGGCAAAAACGATTTTCTTCGGACTACCAGATGCCTTATGTTGCGTTGTCGTTTCCATTGTATAATTGAAGGCGCAATCTGCTGCTGGGACGCTGTGCTACAAAGTTTGAATAAATCCGTAACCGGTGGCTGAAAAACTCACTGAATCTCATAAGTACCAACTCTGGCGGGCAAAGCTAGAAGCCAATGGACTGGATGTTCATAACATCGAGGAGGTATATTCCCGGAGGAAAGGTGACGGCGAAATCCTGTTTTCACTGTTGATGGCCGATGCCACTACGCCCGAAGGGGACAAGATTCCCCCGATTTGCTTTTTAAAAGGGGAGGTCGTTTGCGTACTGATTTGCCTCGTAGAAGTTACCACCCGCGAGAAATACCTCCTACTCGTCAAGCAACGCCGTATCTGCGATGGTGGCTACACTTACGAGCACCCGGCGGGCATGCTCGACAGCGAGAGCGACCCCGCCGCTGTGGCCGCCCGTGAAGTTTACGAGGAAACGGGGGTCGAAGTGGCAAAAGAAAAGCTGACCCGGCTGTTGGAACACCCCTGCTACCCTTCTACGGGAACGAGTGACGAGGCCATGTACTTTTTTTTCTACGAAATCGAGTTGCCCAAAGCCCAAATCGTGGCCTACCACGAGCAAAAAATGGGCGTCGAATCGGATCACGAACGCATTACCACCCACGTCGCGCCCTTCGCCGAAGGCCACCGGCTGATTACCAATACCAACGGTATTTTACTGGATTATTTGTATTTGAAGGAGGTGGGGGACTGGGATCTATTGAAGCAACTTTAATTTTTTTAGAGAAAGAGACTCCGTTTACAAAAGTCCCGTGACAGATTTTTGGAAAAACCTATCCTTCTAAATCAGAAATTCAGCGTCCCAATATCAAAAATCCACTTATATTTGCCCCCCGATACCCCAAGCACCCGTAGTTCAATGGATAGAATTTCGGTTTCCGGTACCGACGATAGGGGTTCGAATCCCTTCGGGTGCACAACAATTACTTCTAATCCTCTGACTGTTAAACGGTTGGCGGATTTTTGTTTTTGAAGGGGACGGAATAGGGGACAGTTTTTGAAAGTAACTTGGGTTTTACCCCTCCTTTCGCCTATCTAGGATAGTCCGGCAAACTTGAAGTTTCGCGACGGTTGGCGTTTTTGCGGTCGGCAGGTCAGGCGGTGGCCATACCTTTTTAGGGACTCAAGAAATTAGCGGCTATTCCGTGATTATTCCGTGATCACTTGTTACTCCCCCAAATTCCTGGAGAAAATATTTTCCCCCTTTACGGACTCCGAAAAATACCTTTCATGTTGTGATTGCGTTGTGATCTCGCAATTCTTCCACAGTTAACGCTCCTAATCTCGGCCGTGGCGTTCTTCTAATTACTTTCATATTAAACCGCCTGTTGTACGGTCGCGCTCTGTCGGGTGGACGGAGGTAGTTATATTGCCTGTTTTTCGCCTGTTTTGCAGTTTATTTATCGCCAATTTTGGCCCCGCCGCGCTCTGGTGAAACTCCCCCCCCCCTCTGAATTTTGGCACGATGCGCGTTTGGGGGTGCGGTCGGTATACGTCGTTACCCCTCTAAGGTTTTGACCCTCCCCTCCATTCCCTCAGCGGCGACCGTCACGGCTCCCCCTTTTTTATAGTGTCCGATTTTTCAGAATTCCGCCACGGTGCGCGGCTGGCGGTGCGGTCGGTTGCCAAAGTCCTTTTATTTCTCTGGGTGTCCCTTTGAAGTAGTTGAGTAGTTGCCGCTGCTCTGGTTTCAGGCGGATCACTTCCAGCGGGTCAAATAGGGTAGTTTGACGAACTGCCCGCTCGAGACTTTTTATAAAGTTGTGTGGCGGGTTACTGCGGCTGTTGCGCTCGTTGTGGTCGATGTAGTATTGCTCTGTGTGTTGGGTGCGTCTGCGTTTGTTTACGCGGTGCTGCTGCTGTTCTTGTGCTGTTGTTAAAAATTCTTCGGGCGGCGGTGGAGGTGTGGCGGGTGTTGGTTCTGACTGGGTAGGAATGCTAACTATACTCAAGCGTTGCAATCGTACCCTTTCAGAGTTGGCGGCGGCGGGCTGCAAGTCGTTGCAAACGTCACCCATTAATAATTCTTCCCACTTGTCGTAAAGTAGCCTTTCAACTACGGCCCGCCTGTCGTTCTCTCCTGTCGCGCGGAGGTAACGCTCGACAATTCGCCCGTACTCTTTGCGGTACTTGCATCGCTGGTTAGTGCTAAGATTCTTCCATTGATAGTTATAGATGACCGCCTCGACAATTCGCTGTTCTTTCGCTGTAAATTGGCTCAGGGGCATCGGAACTTTAACCAAGACAAATTCCCACGCCTTCAACAAATCATTGCCCAGGGCGGCTAATTTCTCGCCTTGCATCAGGTCTTGCAAAGTGTGGATACCTACGGCCCGTAAATTTCGCATGGCAGTAATTTTCAGCTCGAAGCGGAATATATTTTCCGGCCTTTCGTATTGCGTCCCTTTGTCATAGCATTTGAGGTACTTACCAAAAACTTTCGTTTGGTAGGCCGTGCCGGGCGTAGATAAGTAAATGCGGCAAAACGGGCTGGTCTTATAGGAAAGAAGATCGCCCAAAAACTCCTCCACGTTGAAGGGGAAAACGACGTTTACCCCAAACTCGAGGTTATGTAGTTTGGCCTGTGTGGGCGCAATTTTGAGCCATTGACAGAGGTCGTGTATTACATCCCACAAATCGACGCGCGTAAAGTCATTCCAATTGTGCGCCCCGTCGTTGAAATACATATGCAGGCTCCCCGCTATCTCGACTCTCCCAGAATCGTGCAGGGTAAATTTTAGATTCTTGTAGGGTTTTGAGGTATAGCGGTCGCGGCCCCGGTAAAAAGTCAATTTCTTATCTTTGAGCAATCGCTCGGATAGTCCCGGACTATTAATTTCTATCTTTGTGCCATCAGTCATTTGCATAGGGTTCTTACCCGTGCCTTTGGTTGAGAATCGAACATTTAAGTAAAAAGGGGACGGGCGTTTGCTTATCCCCTTTTTTGTTGATTCTATACCGTCGCGGGCTGCTGGTGTAGCTGGGTGATGAATTGAGAATAGAAGGCGTTGACCTGCGGCGGAAACACCCGGATTTTACGGAAATAGAAGACCGTCAGGCGGGTATCACTTTGCCAGAAACGGAAACAAACCTCTGACTTGTCGTAGTCGTTGCCGTGGAGGTACCCGGCAAAAGGCGTGTCCCGTAGTCCCGTAAAGAAAAGACGGGTTTTGTCGCGGATCCGTCCGGTAATGATGGTGCCGTTTGAGTAACGGCGCGTTACCTCGTCCCGTGCCTCTTCCGTCCATAGTTCGGCGGGTAGGTGGTGGAAAGGTACCCCGGTGGAAAGTTTTTCGTACTTCCCGGTGCTGTCGTTGAGCTGGTACTCTTCGCGGAAATAGTCCACGGTTTTCCCATTGGTTGAGAATGAACATTTGGTAGCCATCGGATCGCGCGGGTTAAGAGTGAATTACTTTAACCTTGCTGAGGGCGGCCTCCACGTCGGCGGGTTTGTAGAGTACCCGGTGGCCGAACTTGTGGGCGGTGATTTCGCCCGTGCGGGTGCGCTCCCATAGCGTCGTTAGGGTAACGCCTAATTGGGCGGCGGTTTCCTTACGGCTCAAATAGCGCGGCTCCGTGGGCGGCTGGGTAGAGTAGGGGGTGAAGGCGGTCAACGCCTCCGACACGGCTAACCGAATGATTTCCGTTAACTCGTCGGGCGTGAATTGGGTCGTGATGATACTTTGCATACGAATTGTGATTAGTTCGGATGCAAAAGAGTGTTGGGGAAAATCAGGGGGACTTTATTTTTCTGACAATTTGAGCAAATGGGGTAAAGGCACGGTCATAGCTCAATGCCAAATTTCATTAATTCACTTTTGACTTTATTTATAGCGGCTGCGCTCTTTACGTCTCCGCTCCCGCCTTGACCATACCCCGAAAGTGCCTTTCTCACGGTTTCCAGTTGTTTACCCTGAAAACCCATCATTGAGCCTACTAAATCCGCAAACTGGGTATCAGATAGGGTAGGGTTCTTTGATTGGCAAAACCTTTTTAATGGTTCGATAACGCCCAACTCATGGAACAGTACGACTTTGTGGGCTACTTTCGTAATGTCAAGGGCTGTCACTTCGGGCGGCTCGGCGGTTGCTGCTGCTGGTGGCTGTGTTGGCTCAGTCGGGAAACTTAGAAGGTTCTCTAACTCGTTGACTTTTTCATTATGCCAACTCACCAACTTCTTTTTTAGTCTCAATTCTACAATTGAATCATAGGCAAATTCGGAAATACAACGTTTAACTATTGCCAAGAACTCTTTCGGATTTGACTGTTCATCTAGTTGATAGTCAAGTACAATTTCGACGGTCAGCGTACTTTGCGAATCCGAATCTTCAACCTTATCAATTATTTTGAGGTGGTTAACAGCGGCCTCTAGTTCTTGTCTTTCGTTATGTAGGTGAAGAGGGAACAATTTATATTCACCAACTCCTAGAGGCTCAGTCTCATTCAGCCATTCAATCTTCCTAGCGTCCTGAGTTTCACTAAACCTTCCCTGTCCTATAAAAAAACCTCTGTAATAATCGCTTCCATCCTCTTCAATAAGTCGCCCTGTTTCTTCGTCCCACTGATAATCATCATTCAAAGTGAAATCATCGGGCAGTAAACTCTCATCAAATACAAAATACCGCGGATAGCGATATATATAAAACGCGGGAAGTCCTTTGGCCATCAAATGCTAAAATTAACTTTCTGTTCTCCTTTTTGTAGGTAAGAGTTTGCAGACTCCAGGAAGTCCTGATTACGCGGCCCGCTCGCTGACGTGCAGCATCACGTTTTGCAACTCTACGGCCTTTACCTCCTCCTCTCTGAGCGTCACCACGGCAAGGGTATCCCCGGCGGCGTTCATAAATTCCACCTCGTAAAGGGGGCTGGGGTCGCCGGGTGCGGCATCGTACACGTAGGCCACGGTTCCCACGTCGCCCCGGTGGAGGTCGCGGTCGGGCAGGTCTTTCAATAGGGCTACTAAGTCGGTTTCCTGGTGCATAATTATCTTTTGTTTGGAAAGGCTGTTACTAGTCTGGGTGCTGTTTGGTGGGTTTCGATAATCCACACGGTCAGCAATGTATATTCGCGGCGGTTGGGGGCTGTCACCGTCCCTACCACGTTGTATTTGGTTCCTCTGGGTGTCGGCTCTACGGAGGTAATCCGGCCCGTCCGGGCTATCTCCTTCAAATCCTCTGTCAGGCGTTCGGGCTGGTTTTGGCTATATCCGGCCAACTCGAAGAAACGCGCCTTGCCTTTGTTTTGCACGTGGTGGGAATTGAGCAAATACACCTCCACTTTTTCGGGCTGCACTATGGCCGCTTCGCCGTTGGGTAGTCGTTGGTCGGGTTCCATCAGTTGGCTATGCGTAAGGCTGAGGATTGCCGAAAGAACGGGTGATCCAGTAGGCGCGTAGCGGTTTCCTCTTCGGTGATCTTGATGTATTTCATAAAAGAGGTTTCGGTCTTGTGTCCGGTCAACTTCATTATGTCCAGCGTCGGCACTCCGTTCAAATACGCATTTGAAGCAAAACTTCTGCGGGCCGTATGAGTTGTGACCTCCTCCCACTTTTGGCGGTTGACGGTCACGCGGCGGCCCCCTTTATTGCGGGTGGTTTCTACGGGATCGTCAATCCCGGCGCGGCGGGCTATTTCTTTCAAATAGTCGTTGGCCTTCTGGTTGCTGATCGTGGGCGGCGCGGAACCGTCGTATTTATCGAGTATCGCGCGTAGTTGGTGGCTGATAGGTACGTACACGGGTTTGTTAGTTTTCTGCGCCCTTACGCGCAAAATTTGGCCCCCGCTGTCGTTGGTGGTAATGTTGCTGCTCCGTACCTGCGATAAATCGGAATAGCGTAGGCCCGTATTGCAGCCCACTAAAAATAGGTCGCGGACGCGGTCAAGTCCCGGCGTATTGGAAAGGTCAAGTTCAAAAAGGCGGTTTAGTTCTTCGTGGTTGAGGTAAATACTTTCCACCTCTTCCGAAGGTTTCACAAACTCGCTGTCTTGAAACTTGATGTTTGTATGTAGCCCGTCCTTCATCGACTGTTTCATAAATACCTTCACGTATTTAATCACATTGCCTTTGTGGTTGGTCGCTGATCCCTGTCGGTTGAGGTAGGAAATTAGTTTTTGGTAGAGGTGGAGGTCAACGTCTTCAAATTCGATGCGTACCCGCTGGGTTTTCTCAAAGGCGGTCAGGGTCTTGAATACCGAACTGATATTTTTGATCGATCCGACGGAATAGCGTTTTCCGGTTTTGGGAATGCAACGCGCCCCACTCTTAATATTGGCAATGAAACGTTCAGCCCATTGCAGGAACGACGGGTGATTGTCGTCAGCGGGCGCGTCTTCTTTGGTTTTGAGGTGGAGGTCAAGTAAAGTCTTGATTGCGTCCGTGGAGGGTATCACGTCGCCCCGCTCGTTCTGATAGTCGAGTAGCAGTTTGGGTACCAACTTTTCTATCTGGTTGAGGCGGTCTTTAAGTTCAAGGTAATGGCTAAACGTGCGGGTGTTCCGTGGTCGTCGCGTCTTCTCGTCCCAAAATTCAGGGCTGATAGATTCGCCCGTGTAATATTTCAGGCGTTGACCGACGTAGGAAACAAAACAAATGATGGGCGTGCGCCCTTCGGCCCTCGGGTCTTTGAGGTTGAATCGAACACTAACTTTTGACATCGTGGCATTTTTTAAGAATCGAACGCCACAAAGATAAATCTTTCTCTCAAAAGGGGACGGTTTAGGGGACGGTTTTTTTGAATTGCCCCGTATTTCGTTGAATTGCATTAAATCTGAATCCCACTCAAAACGCTATGAATCAGGTTTTTTACGATAAATGGCATTTAAACAAATCATAAGGTTGTAATCCCTTCGGGTGCACAAATGCTATCCGCTAGTCATCAATTGGTTAGCGGATTTTTGTTTTGTGGGTTATTTAGAAAAAGCTAATTTAAAAATTGGGTTCTACTCCTGTTTGATTCGTTTTTGTCTGCATTCGCTTCATTCCCCGTTTAAAGGTTCGTTTTTTGATTTGACTCTAAACTCCTATGGGGTTGCTGAGTATTCAAGTGCACAGGGAATCTCGTGTAGAAACTGGTAGCGGTAGAAGGGTATACCCGCATTTTGTGAAAGTAATAAGCAGAAAAACGGGTATTGCTTTGCCAAAAGTGGAAGCAGGCTTCAAATTTATCGTAGTCGTTGGCGTGGAGGTAGCCCGCAATTGGCGTATTCCGTAGACTCGTATAGAATACGCGTTTGCCGCCCTGGGTTCGTCCGGTTATGACCGTATTCACCAATATCTTGGGGCATTGAAACATTCTCCCGAACTCAGCCATAAGGAACACTGTGAAACGAAACATGATTAAGAGTTGCATTCCGGTGCCTGGCGGCCTCATTCGTATGGATTTGTGAGATAAAATAAGGGGCAACATAGGCCGAATTAAGCCCGTCAGTGGGGGGGGGCTGCCAGAGAATAAAAAAGGAAAACGCAATGGAAAAGCACAAATGCACACGATTATGCAGTAATCAGCTTAAGTTTGTACATTCGCGCATACCTAATTATTTGCACCTATGGCTCTTATACTACGATGCTTCATGATCGATGACGAGCAACCAGCTCAGGAGGTTCTCGAAAAATTCATCCAGCGTGTGCCTTTTTTGGAGCTGGTCGGTCAGAGTTATAATGCGGTAGATGCGCTTCTGGCAGTCCAGGAATTGCAACCGGATTTGATACTGCTGGACATTGAAATGCCCGAGATGACGGGTATCGAGTTTCTGCGCTCCCTGAACCCGCCCCGCCCCCAGGTGATCATGATAACGGCTTCTCCCCAATATGCGCTGGAAGGTTTCGAGCTGGACGTGCTGGACTATCTGGTGAAGCCCGTAGCGTTCGACCGCTTCATGCGGGCGATCAATAAGGCAGTCAGCAAGGTACAGCAATCGGTCGCGCAGCCAAGTGCTCCCCCCACTTTATCAGGTAGCTCCGGCACACGGGCTACGGCAGACGCCGTGCCAGCCGCTGCCGAACCAACCAGTTTCTTCCTGGTGAAGGAAGGCAAGAGACTCGTCAAAGTGGCCCCGGAAGACATCGTTTTTGTGGAAGCCATGAAAGATTACTCCGTTATACACCTGGTGACCCGCACGATAACCACTCACCTTACCCTGACGAAAATTGAAGAAATGCTGCCCAACGCCCAATTTCTGCGCGTCAACCGGTCGTACATTGTCAGGAAGGGAAGCATTCGGGATATCGACGGTAATCTCATCAACACGACGGATGGAAAACGCGTACCCATTGGCGTCACTTACCGGGATTCAGTATGGAAAGCCATGCGCGAAAACATGATGTAATCGCCACCCGGCGTACCCTTCTGGATCGGGCCATTGCCCGGCTCGGCAGTCCTTCCCGGCCGGTGCGCCTGGTGTATCATATTCTGACCATCTTGACCGTCGCCGGGATATCCACCGGCATCGTCCATCTTGCCGTGCGTGACGATCGTCCGGTGGCGATGCTACTCGGCACCCTCATGTTGGTCCAGAACCTGCTCGTTTACTACGGCATGGCCCACTGGGTGCTTCCGAAGCTCATCTATAAGCGCCGCACTGGCTGGTTCACCGCCGTTTTTGTGTCTGCATTGGTTTTTTGGGGTGGTTTCCTGATCAACCGAGCGGCTATTTTTAGCGTCGAGCCTACTTTGCCTGCCGCCCTGCGGTACGTCGGCCGGATTCGCAATATCATCGGCCCGACGGGACTTTTAGGCTGTTTCGTCTCGATGCGGGTGTTTTTGTGGAACTCTGTTTTCATGACTTCAGCCGCCATCATTCCATTATTTTTTAAAACAATGTTTCGTACGGTGGCCTTCCGGCAGAAACAGTTCGACCTGAAGTTGAATCGACTGCTGATGGACCGGGATAACACGCTGCTGACGATGAACTTCCTGAAAGCACAGGTTAGCCCGCATTTTCTGTTCAACACGCTCAATAGCATCTATGCGCGGGTGTTGGGGGTCGACGACCAGGCAGCAGACCGGGTACTGCAATTGGCCGAGTTGATGCGCTACAACCTGTACGAAGCCAATGCGACCCGGGTCACGCTTGGCCAGGAAGTCGACTATCTGCGAAGCTACATAGCCTTGGAAAAAGCCCGCCACGGTGATCGGTTGAAGGTGGAGTTCAATCCGCCCACGGTTGAAAGCGCCTATTTGATCGCTCCCTTGTTGCTTATCACTTACATCGAAAACGCCTTCAAGCACAGTACCCGTTCCGACGGCGATGGCGCTTATATCCTGATCGACATGCAGCTCGTAGCAGACACGCTCCACGTCGTGGTCGAGAATAGCTTAAAACAGAAACAGACCCTGACCACTATCTCGGCCCGACGGTCGGGGGGAGTAGGGCTGCCGAACGTGCGCAAACGATTGGATCTGCAGTACCCGGACCGGTATGTACTGACGCCCACCGTTACCGATGCGTACTACCGGGTTGCGCTTCAAATAAAGCTCGAGACCGCCACGATAAAAGCACCCTTCGACCAAACGTCTGCGCGATGACGGCATCTTCCGCGCGTGCGCGGCTCCCGTGGTTTGTTCGTCGCCTGCTAATCTGGCTGGCCATAGGGACAAGTGTTTACGTAACTAGCAGCGCTTACTTACGCCCCGACGAACAATCCGTTAAAAATATGGCCATGCTGATGACGAGCGGGCTGGTGGTGCTGATCTATGAGATCAATGCCCGCTTTCTGTTTGTTCGCTACCTTTACCAGGCCCGTTGGCTGGCTTTCTTACTTGGCTCGGCGGGATTGCTGGCCTCAGTCCATTTACTGACCTACCTTGGCTACCCTATGCTGCAAGCCGCAGCCCGCCTACCCGAGTCGCGGATTGCGGCCGATGAGTTCCCGAGGTCGCTGCTGTTGTACTGGTACAAAATCCACGAGTCCGGTCCGTTGGGTTGGATGTACAGCTGGGATATTGTGAGTCGCATCCTGGGTAATCTTTATCTTCACGCGGGCTTTTTTTTGATCATTTCGCTGATCCGGCAATATCTATTCGTAGGCTTTGCCGTGCAGCAAGCGGAGCTGGACAATATGGCCCGTCAGCAGGAAAATAATCTGTTGGAGATGGAATTACTGAAAGCTCAGCTAAATCCGCATTTTCTGTTCAATTCCCTCAATAGTATTTATGCGCGGGTAGCCGGGGTGGACGACCAAGCGGCCGATCTGGTGCTGCGCCTGGCCGAACTGATGCGCTACAGCCTCTACGAAGCCGACTCCTCCGTCGTGTCACTCGATCAGGAACTCAACTACATCGACAACTACCTACAACTTGAGCAGGCCCGGCACGGGCAGCGGGTCGATATTCTTTTCAGTCGGGAGGGCAATGTGGGCCACTTTACCATCGCTCCGCTCATTCTGCTGGCGTTCATCGAAGATGCGTTCAAGCACGGCGTGGGCGGCCAGCAACCTGCGGCCTACGTTTGGGTTGAAGCGCGCATCGAGCAGGAGCAGACCCTGGTATTCACGGTTCAGAACAGCCTGGCAACCTCCGCCCAGCGGCATTTTCCCGAACAAAAAACGGACGCAGAAGGCTTGCCCAACGCCCGGGAGCGGCTCGCGCTGCTGTATCCCCACGCGCATTCCGTCGAGGTGGAGCGCGAGACCGATAGCTATGGCGTCACCTTAAGGCTGCAACTGACCACGGACCTGCCAGAATACCGGGATTCGTAGGCCGTTTTCATTCATCGATAAAAGCGGGGCATTGGTCGAAGCCAGCCTGTCACTGAGCGAAATTAGTTGTTTGTCCCCTCAGCCACCCATTATCTTTGACCCATAGTCCGGCCCCCGCAGGTCTGGGCGATTTCAACCAATCCTATTTTCAAACCTCTAACTCCTTTACCATGCAAACTTCACAAATCCAAGCCAACCGCCCCAAGCTCAAAGTGCAGCGCCTTGTCAACCTGAACGCCGTGAGTGATCAGACCAATTCCACCAAATCCGGCTTTCCCTGCTGGTTGACAGTAGCCGAACTCTGAGAAACTGGCCTAGCCAGTTTGACGCTATTTTTTAAATATCCGAATGCCCCGCCGCCTTTATGCAATGTTTGTTAATCAATTATGACAACGGTAGTCATTTGCTGATGAGTCAGTACATAGGCCGAGCCAACTGCCAGGAAATAAAAATGGCAGCCAACCCGGCTTATGTGTTGAACCAGTACGAGTGGCTCCCCGAATGCGACCTGATCTTTGTCCACCTGGACTCCCCCGACGAACGGGTGAGCGACGAACTAGCTTCTCACCTGCGTCAGCACAGGGGCGTAGTCATTACGTCACCCTTCCCAAAATGCCTCTTTCCCGACCTCTTCATGCAACCGTTTGCGTTTTTGACGGCCCCCTTCTCTTTCAAGAAATTCACTGACTGTCTCAACGCTTACCAACTAAGGCAGAGCAGTAATGAAGCGCAGTCGGCCGAGTCTTTCGGTTTGGTCTAACGGAGGGCGGATACCATTACTTCGGTTACCTAACTACACTGGTTCATTCGGCACCTGTGTTATTAGAAAATGAATTAACGAGCCAGGAAGGACCAGACTACCTGCATTGAACCTATTTTGTGAAAATAAATAATTACATTGAGGGAATTTTTTCTACTCTTCCCCTTAATGGTTCAGCATCTCTCGTTCTTCGTTTTACGACGGCCTTTGTTTTCCGTCGATTCCCTCGAGGCAATTTACCGGGTCTCCCAGGCCCAGCCCGAGGCCTTTGCCGAGGAAATCCGGCGGTGGTTTTCGGGCCCCGTGCAGCGGCAGGCACTGGCGGTGGCCTCACCCCGACTGTACGCCCGCGCCGAGCGGTGGCTAGCGGGCGAAACCCTGTCGGAAGAAGCCAAACTGGTCGTTACATTGCATAAGTACCTGATCCGAATGACCACCCGAAGCACACCCTACGGCCTGTTTGCCGGATGCGCCTTAGGTACCATCGGTGGTACCCAGACTGCATTCCTGGCTGAACCGCCGACCGCCGCCACGCCTTACGCTCGACTGGACATCGACTGTCTGCAAGCGATAAAAGACCTTCTGCTGGCCCAACCTGACATTCGTGACCAGCTCCTGCTGTCGGTGAACACCACGGTACACCGGGTCGGGGATTACTTTCGGTTTATCGAGCAGCAACAGGAATCCACCGGACGAACCTATTACATCAGTGCCGTGGGCAGCGACGATCTGTTGCCTGGTCTGTTTGCCTTTGCCAACACTGGCGTGACTCGCCAACGACTGATCGATTTCCTGCATGTGCAGCACCAGGTGGCAATGGAAGACGGAGCCGCTTACGTTGAAGAATTGATCGCCAGCCAATTGCTGGTATTCGATCTTGAACCTACGCTCACCGGAGCCCCTTACCTTACCGTGATGCAGCAGCGACTGGGCATCCTGGCCGATTCCGACGCCGTGACCCAAGCCCGACAAATGCTGGTTGAGGTCAGCAACCTAGTGGGCCAGCGGCCCACGCCGCTGACAGCCCTCCACCAATACCTGGCGGAACACGGCGTCGCCCTGCCGGAGACGGATTTTATCCAGGTCGACGCCGTACTACCCGCCGATCTGTGCCAGCTAAGTGAGCAATGGCTCAATCACGTTCAGCACCAGATCAGGGCGTTGTTGGTGCTAAACCAGACCTACCAAAATACGCATCTGGACGAGTTCAAACAACGCTTTTACCTGCGTTACGAAGATGAGGAGGTGCCGCTGGCCTTTGCCCTCGACCACGAGATGGGCGTGGGCTACGGCAATATGTCCTCGTTGGGCGTAGGCAGTGCACCCATGCTCGATAACCTGACGTTATCGAGCGGAAGCAAAGAGCAGCGCGTCCAGCTCACGGACTGGCAGGTATTTGTCCTCAATCGCTACACAGAAGCGCTACGATACGGTCAGCCTGAAATCGTGATTACCGACGACGATCTACGCCGAGTGGGCAATCCCGAGGAGCTTCCCCGTGTGCTGCCTACCAGTTTTTACGCCTTCGGTACGCTATTGGCCCCTGATGCGGCGGCTGTCGATAGTAACGAGTACCTCTTTTCGCTTACTGCCTGCCAGGGACCGTCGGCCATCAATTTATTAAGTCGATTTGGCGAAGCTTCTCCCGCGTTGAGCGAGCAGATAAGTCGGTTTGCTCAGCTGGAAGAAGTCAGTCATCCCGACGTGATTATCGCCGAAGTAGTGCATTTCCCAGAGTCCAGAGCGGGTAATATCAGCCACCGCCCCACCCTCTACCAGTACGAAATACCGTACCTCGGCCGGGCCTCGGTGGCGCCGGAGTATCAAATTTCGCTCACCGATCTCTACCTCTCCGTGCGCAACGACCGCCTGATGTTACGGTCCAAGCGCCTGAATAAGCGGGTCATCCCCCGGCTGTCCAATGCCCATAATTTCCGGAGCGGGTTGCCCATTTACCAGTTCCTCGGTTCGCTACAGTATCAGGATGCGTACCTTAATGTTCACTGGGATTGGGGATTGCTGGCCCAACAAGCCTATCTGCCCCGTGTGCGCTACAAAAACATACTGCTGAATCGGGCCAGTTGGCAGCTGCGTGCCGACGATCTTCTCCTTAAAGACGCCACCGAGTTGAGACAAGCGTTGGTCAAGTTGGGAATACCCGCCCAGTTCGTGATCGTGCAGGGCGACAACGAGTTGCGCATCGACACCGGTACCGATGTTTCGTTTCAGTTGTTCGGGCAAGAGCTACGCCGGGCAGGATCGCTGAAGATAGTCGAGTGGCTCACGGGTACTGCCAACTCCCCGGTTCGGGATCAGGACGGGCACACTTACGCGCACGAGATCGTTCTACCGTTTCATAATCCGTCGGCACCTGCCTACACCGCTATCGACCCTCCTGCGGTCGATTTGCCCCAAAGGCGGTTTTCGGTGGGAAGCGAGTGGCTGTACCTCAAAATTTACGCGGGGGAAAAGGCCTCGGATGCTCTTTTGGTAGAGCAATTGTATCCGGTTATCCAGGAGTTGCTCAGCCAACAAACGGTTCAGCAGTTTTTCTTTATCCGGTACCTGGACCAGGACCCGCACCTGCGGCTGCGGTTTCGAGGCAATCCACACATCGAGTTTTACCATTATGTGATCCGGCGCGTCGAGCAAGTGCTGCATCCTTACGTTCAGAGCGGGGTGGTTCATAAAATCCAGACCGACACTTACCAGCGGGAACTAGAGCGCTACGGGATGAATAAAATGCCCGTCTGCGAGCGCTTTTTTCACCACGATAGCCTTAGTACCCTGCAATTCATGAAGCAAACAGGCGAGGCTTTCGACGAGAACCTGAGGTTTGCATTCGCAGCGCACAAAGTAGACAACCTACTCACCGGGCTGTCATTCAATATGGAGGAGCGCTGTATCTTGCTCAGCACTCTGAAAGAGGGATTCTTTGCCGAATTTGGGGGCGGTGCAGTCCTGCGGCAGGAGTTGAACGATCATTACCGAACCTACAAACCACTACTCGAACAGGCGCTGAGCCGACCGTTTACCCTGCGCGAAGGCTTCGAGAACTGGCTGGACGAACAGCAACCCCCGCTTACCGAACTAACCCACGACACCCCACGCGGAACGGCGTTCTTCTCGTTGGTCAGAAGTCTCATTCATATGACGGTCAATAGGCTTTTCCCATCCAAACAGCGCGTCTACGAGCTGATGCTGTACCACTGCCTGGCCAAGTTGTATGATTCAAGACGCGCCCGGCAGCGCCAGCAAGCATCTGAATGAATGAATTTCGCCTAGCCGGATGATCGATTATAATTGGTCGGGCCGGTTGGCGACGGCGACGGCGGTGCGGAAAATCTGACGGACAATGAGCGCCAGCCGCTCGTACTCGATGCGGTCGGCGTCATCGGTGGGCTGGTGGTAGTCGGGGTGGGTGCCCGTGAAGTACTGAACAACGGGAACGTCGTTTCGCGCAAAGTTGTACTGATCGGATCTGCGGAAGAAATCCTGAGGATCGTCACGCTCGAAGCGGTCGTCGAGCAACAGCGACCCGTCGGCGACGGACTCGTTCACCCGCTGCAGATACCCCCCATCCCGCATTGCGCCAAGGGTGTAGACGTAAGCCTGGCCGCTCTGGTGGGCGTCGTCTGTCCGGCCCACCATGTCGAGGTTGAGATTGCAGACGGTTCGGGCAAGAGGCCACCGGGGATGCGTCACGTAGTAGCCCGACCCCAGCAGGCCCAGCTCCTCGCCGGTAAACACAACGAACAGCACGGATCGCCGGGGCGGTACCCCGGCCATCTTTGCCTGCGCCACGGCCTCGGCAATAGCCAGCACGCCCGCCACACCCGACGCATTGTCATCGGCTCCGTTGAATATTACCCCAGCGCTCGATTTGCCCAGGTGATCGACGTGCGCCGAGACGACCACGACCTCATCGGGTCGATCGCTTCCCTCCACCCACCCTAGCACGTTGCGGGTAAGCAGGGGCAGATCGAGCCGGGGACTTTGAACAGTGAGTGACCGACAGGTTGCCCTGGCCCTGCTTTGTCCGGTGCGGTCGGACTGCTGCTGCCATTCGTCCAATTCCTTGATCGGAACCCCCAAAATATCCTGCGCTAGTGCGCTCGAGATGACGTAAGCGGCCGCACCGCCGCCGGGCTCGGTGATTGGCTCCAGACCCAGGCGGTTCAAGCGCTGGCTGAACACCTGTCTGCGAACCGTCTCCTCCTGGAAAGCTGCGCCCCGAGCCGACGAAACGATCAGTACGGATTCCGCGCCGTGGTCCTTGGCTGCCTTCACCTTACGCTTCCACGCCAGGGGGTCGTCGCTCCAGCGCGAGGGCCGGCCAGTGCCCGTCAGCCAGTAGGTACCGTCCGGGCGGCGGGGTTCGCCCTCCCAAACGACCACCGCCTTGCCTCGCACATCGAGGCCCGCGTAGTCCGACCGCGCGTCGTCGATCCCATAGCCGGCAAAAACCACGTCGAGGGTTTTCGGGTTCGGTACGTCAGGAAGACCATTGACGTAAAAATCTTTGAAAAGCGTGTGGGTACGGGTGGCGGTTTTGATAAAAGACGCCCCCCAGCCACGCTGGAAGATGGTATAGGGCTGGAAGTACCCGTCGGCGGCGCTGCTACCGCCAGGGCGAAGGCCGAGCCGCTCAAACTCGCGGGCCACGTAGCGGGTAGCCTTCAGCTCGCCCGCCGATCCGGTGGCTCGCCCTTCCAGGCTATCGTGGGCCAGGGTGTACACATGGCGGGCCAGCAGGTTGGGAGCAATGGCGGCTTCCGCCGATAGTACCTGCGCGGCGGCAAAATGACTGCCCATTACCAGCATAAAACAGCCGATAGCGCGCAGGGGCCGAGGAGTCGATGCGTCAAGTCTCATCAGTTGGGTTTTATCTCCAGTACCATTTTTCCCAGATTTTGCCCGCTAAAAAGCTGCGCCAGCAAATCGGCAAAATCGCCAACGGGAGCGGTCGTGACCTGGACGCTCGAGCTGATGCTGCCTTGCTGCATCCAATGGGCCATTTGCGCGCGGGCCTCGGCAAACTCATCGTAGTAGTCGATCGTGACGAAACCTTCCATGCGGGCGCGGGTCGAGATGAGCGTCAGGTAGTTGGCCGGGCCGCGCATGAACTGCATGTTGTTGTACTGCGACACCGCCCCGGACAGCACCACGCGCCCGCCCCGCGCCATGAGCGGGAGTGCGCCGTTGAGCACGTCGCCCCCTACGTTATCCAAAAACACCTGAATGCCATCGGGACAAAGGACCGCCAACTCGTCGCGCCAGGTAGGTGACTTGTAGGTCAGGCAGGCGTCGAATCCGAACTGCTCGACCACCGTCCGGCTTTTTTCCTCACTACCCGTGATGCCGATCACTCGACAACCGTGAAGTTTGGCGATCTGCCCGGCCAGGCTCCCGACGCCTCCCGCTGCCGCCGAAATCAGCACCGTTTCGCCCGCCTGAATCTGTCCCACTCGCAGCAGCCCAAAGTAAGCCGTCATGCCGGGCAGGCCCAGCGCCCCGAGGTAGGCGGGCAGTGGAGCCACCCCCGCATCTACGTGGTAGGGTTTGTTGCCGTAGTCGGGTTTATTCAGGATCTCCTCGGTCAGCAGGGCGTATTCCTGCACGCAGAGATTGGTGTAGAGGTGATCGCCAGTGCGGTAGGCGGGGTTGCGCGATTCCACCACCACGCCCGTTCCCAACGCCCGCATCACGGCACCCACCGGCACGGGATTGATGTACGAGCGCCCTCCGGCCATCCAGCTTCGCATGGCCGGGTCGATGGACAAGTACTGGTTTTGAACCAAAATTTCGTTTGGGGCCAGCGGACGAGTGGGCTGCGATTGCACCAGAAAATCGGTGGACTTAGGCAGCCCTAGCGGGCGGTTGGTGAGGCAAACCTGGGTGTTATTCATGGTTGTGTCTAGTTTGAAATCAAATCGTTTAGCGTCTTGCTGCGCTTGTCTACCCCCCAGTTGATGAACAGGCCGAGATAATAAAACCGCTTTGCCAGCGGCGTTACCGCCTTCCGCATCGTGGGCGACTGGTACTGGTAGCCGAAAACTTGCCGACTGCCCAGCAGATTGTTGGCCGAAAACGCCAGCGTGGCGTTGGCTTTGCCGATGTGCGTGAGGTAGGCCACCGTAGTGCCCACGTTGTGGTAGGCCGGGGTGCGGTCGGAAAGAAAACCGGCCTCGGGACGGTTGGGGTTGTAGTAGGGCCGCCCCGAGGCCAGCGTGTAGGTCATGCCAATGTTGAGCGGCACGGCGGGCAGCAGCACGTTGAGCACCGTAGCCAGCGTGTGGCGGGCGGCAAAAATCGGCTGAACTACCGTGGGATAGTTGAGGTACTGCCGCTTGGTGTCCAGGTAAGAGTACGATACCCAGTAGTTTACGTTGCTCAGGCGGCCTTCTTCTTTCCAAAGTACCTCGAAACCCCGCGCGTAGCCCGTACCTGTGGAAGTGGTATCGGGCGCGGTGCGCAGCAGTCCGGCATATTTCTTCTGATACACCTCCACGCGTAATAGCTGGTTGGTGCGTGCAATCTGGTACCCGGCGATGTAGTGCGTCGCCCGCGCAAACCGCAGCGACTTATCCGGGTTGGTGATGAGGTACTCGTAGCCCGGCTGCTGGTAAAACTGCCCGTAGCTCAGCGTTAGCTTTTGATCCTTCGCCGGACTGTAGGTCAGCCCCATGCGGGGGGATACCACCGGACGGTCAAGGGTGGAGATGCCCTCGGCTCTCAGGCCCAGCCGCATGCTCAGGGTTCGGGACAGGCTGAAATTGCTTTCGGCAAATAGGGCGCCATATTGCTCGGTGAGCTGCCGAAGCGGCGCAGTGCGGTCGAGTAGCCTCAGTTGCTGAGTGGTCTGGGTGGCGACGTGATCGACCCCCAGATACAGGTCGGCGGTGTTGGTCAGGGGGCGGCGAAAAACGAATCGTGTGTTGTACACCTGCTGGCTCACGAGCCGGGAGCGGTATACCGAGGGCTGTCCGTCGGTGATGGGCAGGGAATCCAGCGAGGCGGTATTGGTCGCGGTACTGACGCCGAAGCCAGCGTTCATAGACCACTTGCCCCCGGCACTTCCGGCGTAGGAAACACTCAGGAAGGCGTTGTCGCTCACCAGTCCGTACTGAACGGCCCGGCCCTGGGTGGGCTGCACGAACGCTACGCTGTTGGTACCCAGGGTGCCCATCACTTTGAACATTCCTTTGTCGCCCGCTCGGTACTTAAGATGAAATAGCCCGTCGAGGTAGGCCGGGCCATTCGTGAAGTTGCGGCGCTGCGGCACCAGACCGTAGTAAGGCCGGAGGTTGGTGTAGGTAACCGAGCCGCCTACCGATAGTTTTTCGGGTCGTACCACGCGGTTGACCTCCAGCATGGCCCCGGTGCTGCTCACATTGCCCCCCACCGACGAGCGCAATGCGACATCGTTGGTTTCAAGAATCAGAGCCGACGACAAGGCCTGCCCGTAAAGCGCGGAATAGCCGCCGCTACTGAAAAAATTACCAGAGAATAACTCAGGAGCGAACCGTCCCCGTTGCGATACATCGGGGCTGCCGTTATAAAAAAAGTTGCTGGCTAGCAGCCCATCCACGTACACCTTGGTCTCGTCGGATGTACCCCCACGCACAAAGAGACCCGTGGCGTCGGAAGTGGCCTGTACGCCCGGCATGGTGCGAATACCGTTGGCAATGTCGGCATTGCTGCCGCCCATGGCCCGCACCTCCAGAGCGCGCAGGCTGGGGAGCCCGCCCCGCCCCAGAAAATCAGTTTTGCGGGCCTTTATAGTTACCTCAGTGAGGTCGAATAGGGTCTCTTTCAAGACAAATTGCAAATCCAGACTCCGGGTGGTGTCGCTGAGGTCGACGGCCTGGCTCTGGCTGGCAAATCCTAGCATCTGCACCACCACCCGCACCGTGCCGCGCGCATCGGTCGAAAATGAGAAAGTGCCATCGGTCCCGGCGGTGGCCCCGGCGTAGGAGTTCTCGATACCGATACCCGCATTTTCCAGGGGCCTCATGCGGGCGTCGAGTACCCGGCCGCGAATGGTCGTTTGGGCGGAGGCGGGGCCAGCCCACAGCAGAGCCAGCGTGAGGAAAGTAGCGAGTTGTTTCATCTCTGTACGTCGATTGTCAGGTGGCTCATCAGCCGAAGCAGGATTTCGGTCGTCACCTGGGTGGTGAGGTCGGTTCGGTCGAAGTCAGGGTTCGCCTCCACGACGTCGAAGCCTACGATCTCTTGCCCGACGAGTAGCTGTTCCAGTAGTTGCTTTACTTCATCGAGTGAAAAACCACCCGCCACGGGCGTGGCCGTGCCGGGCAGTACGGCCGGGTCCAGCACGTCCATATCGAACGTAACGTAGTACGGTGCTCCCGTAGGCAAGTCGAAAGGCAGTCCCTGCCGTAATTGATCGCGCACGGGTTCGCACTTGTTGATGTGCTGTTTGGTTCGGGAAGAAGCTCCGGCGTTGGCAAAGCCCCGAATACCGAACTGATAGACGTTCTGCACGCCTTCCAGGGCCAGGCAATGGGTCATGAAATTACCGTAGTGGTGTACCTTGCCCCAGTGCTCGACGGCATCGTAACGCGAGCCGTAGGTATCGGTGTGCGCATCGAAATGGATGACGTGCAGGTTGGGGTACGCCTGGGCGGCGGCTTTAATGAGCGGGTAACTGATGGAGTGGTCTCCGCCGATAAAACCCGGTCTTTGCCGGGCTGCAAACAACTGCCGGGCCACCTGCTCCATCTTGGCGTAAACGAACGGAGTGGACTCATTGGCGCTCACCATCAGATTGCCCCAATCGGCCACGCGGTCGTGCGCAAACATCGCCTGCAAGCGGTCGTTGGTGGGGGCATCGAATAAATCGACTTTCGCGTCGGCAAAATTTAAGCCGTTCTGCTGGCAAAACTCCCGAATCTTAAACGGAAACTCTGCGCCGCCCACCGACTTGCCGTTGCCCTTGCCGAAAGGAATGCCGACCAGCACCACCTCGGCGCGAGGATTGTAGGCCTGAACCCCGAACAGTCGGTTCTTGACGGCAATGACATCGGTCGTGAACGCCGCCCAGCCTTCCTGGCTGATGTCGATGAGCAGGCCGCTCCGTTTCAGACTCGCCACCGTGTCGGCCAGGGCGCTCGGGTCGAGTTGCATCTCGGACAGTAGCGCGTCGGGTGTCGCGTGGGGTTGGAAGGCGGCGAGGATATCGATAATCGCCGGATCTACCTCGTAGCTTTTGCCGCTGATGATGTTGAATATCGTGCCCTTCCCCGTTTGGGTCGACACGGAAATGTCCAGATAAGGCGACCGGAGCAGCCGGGGGGCATCGGTTGTCATAGGAGTGGCGGGTTAGTCGCGGTTGAAGCGACGGCGGACGATTTGGCGAATGGTGTTGCGGCTGCTGCGGCCATATCCCATGGAGAAATAACCAAACAGCCCCACCGTGAGGGATGACTTGATGAAGGGCTCGGTCGAGCAGACCGAAAAATCGGTGATGAACTGGTAGGCCGTCTGCGGATAGTGCAGCACCACCCCGAAGAAGGTCTGGAACGCAAATATGAAGAAGTAGACTAAAAACCATAGCCGCCCCATACTGTAAACCAGCAGAAAAGGATTGGCCAGGCTAACAGTCGGTTCGTTGGCTTTGGGAGTGGGGCGAAAGAAGGGAAGTACCATTCCGGCCAGCTTGCGCAGGTAGATGGCCGACTGTTGGCGGAGGTTGGGCAGCGAAAACAGATCGCTGTATATCCAGTACCCGTCGAATTTCAGAAACGGAATGGCGTTGATGATCATCGTGGCCACGTTGAGCTGAATGAGATAGCGCGAGGTATTGACCTGATCGAACTGCCCGAAGTGGTTCACCAGGTAGGCGATCAGCAACAGGTTTACGATTAGCTGCAGATATATACCACCGAGGTTGACGATCGTGCGCTTAGAGCTTGCTGAGCCGCCACACTTCCGTGACATCCGTGTAAAGCACCGGAAAGATAAGGTACAGTCCCGCGCCTATTTCCTTGGGTTTGATCCCGAACCGACGGCCCGCCGCAGCGTGGCCCATTTCGTGGATCATCAGGATACAAAACACGATGGGGTAGAAGACCGCGAGGTGCCACAGGCCCCGGTCGCAGTTGCCCGCAGCCAACGTGGAGGCGTTCTGGTTCACCACGTAATGATCCAGAGCCAACAGCTCGTTCATCAGGTACACGTTGGCGACCACGGCAATCACGAAAGTGATCAGGAAAAACGCGGGTGAAAACAAATGCTGGAGTATCCTCAGCAACCAGGCGTATTGCGGATAGCGTAGCAGGGTACGGCGAGCATAAATACCACCCAGGTGCGGACTATCGATGGTTTTTTTGTCGGCGGAGGGCGGATCGAACACCCCCATGGGGCGGAGCTTATGCTCTACGATCTCAGCCACGTCGTCGGGGCCGAAGCGGGTATGCGCCTGGCAATCATTTAACAGGTCGCTGATTTGCTGGTAGTCGAGCTGACGATCGAGGCCGTCCAGTATCAGGTATACCAATTCACCGACTTCGTAGGGACGTCCGCTGACGGTCAGCAGAAACTGGCGGTTGGTGCCGGGGCGTTCCATCTCTTCAACGCGGAACGAAGCGGTTTCCATGGCGATCATAGGTAGGGGGATTTAGGGAGAAGGAAAAGAAGACCGGTGCTCCGGCAAAGGAGCCGGGGCACCGGTTTAATTATGCGTGACTGACGGAGGACTACTTCAGGGCTACCTCAGCTTTGTTGTCGCTGCAACGGGCTGAATCCAGGGCGGCAACGGTAGTCTCGAAACGCTCTTCGAGTTCAACGATCGACAAAGCGGGGGCGGTGGTTTGGTTGTTCATGGTTTTTGAGAATAAAAGAGTGAAAAATTGATTTGAAAAAAGGTACTGTCAGGAATGAAGCCGTGGAGCGGCACTTGTCGGTAGCTCGTCCTGCTGAGGACAGTGGTACCATGACGTCTGTTGCCGAGGGTCGCCGGGAGGTTTCCGAAATAGTCTTCGGGAATTGCGTAGCGCAGGGCTTTTCGGAAATGGACGGGCTGATACTGTAAGGTGCTGGCCTGGAAAGAGGACGGCTAACGGAAACGATCGACTTACGCGGCAGCTTGTACTTTTGCCGAGTTGCCATCGCAACGGGCTGAATCCAGGGCGGCAACGGTGGTCTCGAAACGCTCTTCGAGTTCAACGATCGACAGAGCGGGGGCAGGGGTTTGGTTGTTCATGGTAGTTGGAATAGTAAAAGGGTAAAACATTGATTTAAAAGCTGTTAATCTCAGGAGTTGGGCCGCACTACCGGCAGCGGTACCGTAACGTCTGATGTCGAGAGTCGCCTGAGGGTTTCCGAAGTAGTCTTCGAGGATTGCATAGCGCGGGGCTTTCTCGTAATCAAAACGGACTGGTATTTTGTGGCTGCTAGCCTAACCGAGGGGATGGCCGACAGAGAACGGGCCGGTGGCCGTCAATCAGGCGGCAGCTTGTACTTTTGCCGAGTTACCGCTGCAACGGGCTGAATCCAGGGCGGCAACGGTGGTCTCGAAACGCTCTTCGAGTTCAACGATCGACAGAGCGGGGGCAGTGATTTGGTTGTTCATTGTTTTTGAAAGAAAAGAGTGAAAAAAAATGAAAAATATAGGCAACTAAAACAAAGGCTCGCGACTGCCTTTCCGCCATGCATAGCGGATTTAGTTCAGGGGATTGAATTGAACGGTATCAGATATACGTGACAGCCGTTCGGGGCAATGGGGAGGTGGATGGCTAGGCCAACACCTCAGCGTTCTCCTCGATTTTCAGGGTTACCTGCTCGCTCAGGCTGGCTAGGTTCTGGAAGGCTTCTTCGCCTAGGTCGGAGGGCATCAGGCCAAACTCTTCGGCCAGCCGGGAGGCAATTTCCAAGATTGCCAGGGAGTCCTGAATAACACCGGGGTGATCTTCGGTACCGAAAAACGGGGTTTCCTCGGTAAGCTCGACGGGCTCGCCATCAGCTTGTAGTACTTCGATAACAATTTCGCGGATGCGCGCCTGAACGGGTGATAGAGTGAGCATGGTATAAAAGTTTAGAGTTTGAATGAATAAGTTTGATTCTGCTTGTGAACTAATTACCTTACAAAGGTGGCGAGTGGTTGGCTTTAAATCAAAAACTTTTTGGACTATTTTATTCGCTTTTTTACTATTTTATGCCTGCAAGTAATTTGTAATTGTAATCCTATTTATTTTGGGATTTATACCCTATTGAACGATACAAATATTCGGCTAAAATATTTCTTAAACAATAACTTCTGGTTGTACTTTATTCCGTAAAGTTCTGAGTAAAATTCCGAAATATCGGGCCATGTTAAAGCAAGAAATAGAAGTGATTTATGCGAATATATCTAAGTCTCGACGGTACTCAGGCAGCTTTCACTTCGTAGTCCGTGTCGTCGTCGGGAGTCATTTCACCGAAAATGTCCCCGGCCGAGACGAGCCAGTTATCGTCGAAGTTTCCGAGGCCGTCGTTGTTGTAGTCGTCGGAGTCGTTGATCCATACTTCAAAAGAAAATTCGGAGGCAATGCGGGTAGTTTTCATTTGTTCGGGATTAAGGAGTTGGAGATTTGGTCTAGTGAATCTTTCTGCTACAAAACAATAGCACGCGTCCTCCTGAAAAAAAGTATTTCGGCCAACTGCCCCGGATTTTCGACCAATCGCACCTTGCGTACGATGAGTGAATTTGGGAGAGCTACCTCAGAACGTGATGCGGTGATTCACTACAAAATAGCGCCCCATCTGCAACGAGTAGGCAAGTCCGTTCAGGGCTGTGCTGTACTGCGCTTGGTACGCATTCTCATGGTTGAGTACATTCTGCACGTCCACCGACCATTCCAGCGTCGCGCGGGGGCGGTTGCGGCGGTAGGTGAGCTTTATGTCGCTGCGCCAGTAGCCCGGAAGCCGGGCGGCAAAAGGTTGCCGTTCATTGGCGACGGTGGTGCCGCTCTCACGCGACTTCGCTAAGTCAATGGGCGTGTAGGGCCTGCCCCCGGCCAGAATGTTTTTGAAGTCGACGGCCAGCGCATGGTGGTTTTTCAGCGTCCACTCGTAGCCGCCCAGGGAGTTCAGGACATAACGGCTGGCGAAGGCCGTCGGGTGCCAACCGGGCGCGCGGGTGCGGTAGCGGCTGTCGAAAAGGGATAGCGTGGAAAGCAGGTAGTAGTTTTTGGCAAAGGCTTTCTCTACGGTCAGCTCCGCGCCGTAATTGCGCCCGGTGCCGGCGTTGGTCAGCCCCGTTCGGTTGGTGGTGAAGAAGGTAGCACCGCTGTTGAGCGCCGAGTAGTACGAGGGCTGCTCGTCGACCGGGATGGCGTACAAGTACTGATAGTAGGCCTCCGCCTTGACCGACCAGTCGGTTCCAAACTTGCCCGTCCAGCCCAGCACGGCCTGCCTGCTCTTGGAGAAACCCAGCGATTGATTGGGAAGCGGATCACTAGCGCCGGTGTCGATAGGCTGATTGAAATACAGCATCCAGTCCTGCCAGCGGCTGTAGTTGCCCAGTCCGGCACTTAGGGCCGAGCGGGGCGTGAGCTGGTACTGCACGCCCAGGCGGGGTTCCACCACGCCCTGACCATTCAGGCTCAGGTAAGTGGTATGCACGCCTGCATTCAGCAGTAGGCGTTCGGTGGGGACATAGTGCCACTGCGCGTACGCTTGGGCAGTTTGCGCGGGAGCATTGGCGTTGCGCAAAGGGCGCATCACCGAGCCGACCCGACTGCTGTCGTGGAATGAAAACTGGTAGTTGGCCAGGATGACGCCCGCCATCAAGGTGTGGCCGCCCGTGTATCGGTGCGTCAGTTGGGCGTGGAGGGTGCTTTTGGTATAGCGGGAGTTGTCGCGGTAGTTGGCGTACCGCTTTTGGTCGGTGCCGAGGGTGTCGTAGCGGTTGCGTACCTGCGTGCCAGTCAGAGCGGCTGTGAGCTTCATTGTGGTGCGGGTGGTGGGGCGGGCGGTGTAGGTGGCTCCCGCCACGCCCATGCCCGTCCGGTAATCGTTGTAGCTGCCCGCGTCGCTGTAAAAGCTCTTCGTGTTGTCGAACAGAATGCTGTTCTTGCCCCCCACTCCGAACAGCGCCAAGGTTCGGCCTCTGGCTAAAGGCAGGTTTAGCTTAAAAGTCAGGTCTTGATAATTGGGCGCACCGCTGCCCGTTCCCGAGCCTACGCCAAGTTTGCTCAGTAGTCCCGGCACGCTGTACCGATAGTGCACCAGGTAGCTGGCACCCGATTTTTTGGATAGCGGTCCTTCCGTACCGGCTTCGATCCCCGTGAAGCCTATCTGAAAAGTATGCTCGGCTTTTTGGTCGTTACCCTTACGGAGATCGAGGTCGAACACCCCCGACAGGGCATTACCGTAAGCCGCCGGGAACGCGCCCGTCAGGAACGACGAAGTTTTCAAGGTCTGGCTGTTGAGCATCGGGACGGGGCCACCCGTGGCACCCATGGCCCCGAAGTGGTTGGGGTTGGGGATGTCGATTCCCTCCAAACGCCACAAAAGGCCGTTGGGGGCGTTGCCCCGGATCACAATGTCGTTGCGGGTGTCGTTGCTACCCACCACGCCCGCAAAGTTCATGGCCATGCGGGAGGGATCGTTGCGGCTGCCGGCAAAACGGGTGGTCTGCTCCAGATCGAACGTATGCCCACTCACCAGGGCGTACCCCTGCTCGATGGCCGTCCGGGGCTGGCCCGCCCGCACGGTCACCTCCTCCAATTGCTGGGTCGATTCGGTCAGGGCAAGGTCCAGGATGGTTTCCTTTCCATTGATTACCATTACGTTTTCCAGCAAATAGGGGCGGTACCCCTCGGCCTGAACCAGCAGGCGGTAGCGGCCCGGCGCGGACAGCTTCAGTTCGTACCTCCCGGTACTGTCGGATCGTACGTGAGGTGCCGATGCGTCCGTCAGCCAGACTTCAGCGTTTGCAACGGGCTGGCGGGTTTGGGCCTGCACCAGCTTGCCCCGGATTACCTGGGCATACATTGTGTGCGAAAGCAACAGTAGCATTCCGGCAGATAAGAAACGGATAAGGGCATTTTTCATACGGGCTGATAATTTATTTTTCAATCAGTGCATCATGCTAATGATGCACTGATTGAAAAATGCACTGTTATCGAAGAGGAGAAAATGAAAGTCCGGCAGTACGTGCAAATCGTTGGTTTCCGTAAACTCCTTGTGCCAGCGGGTGGCATGAGCCGTATGATTCGAATTATACGGACGGTTTTTACAGGCATTCCCAAATTCCAATGGCACTTAGGCAGCTTCCACTTCGTAGTCCGTGTCGTCGTCGGGAAAGGTCATTTCACCGAAAATGTCCCCGGCCGAGACGAGCCAGTTGTCGTCGAAGTTTCCGAGGCCGTCGTTGGTGTAGTCGTCGGAGTCGTTGATCCATACTTCAAAAGAAAATTCGGAGGCGATGCGGGTAGTTTTCATTTTGTTTAGGATTAAGGAGTTGGAGATTTAATCTGGTGAATCTTACTGCTACAAAACAATAGCACGCGTCCTCCTGAAAAAAAGTATTTCGGCCAACTGCTCCGGATTTTCGACCAATCGCACCTTGCGTACGATGAGTGAATTTGGGAGCTACCTCAACGGGCTAGACCTAATGACCGACTGATGCACGTGTGAACGAAGGCACTATGGTCAAAGAGAAAAAAATGCCCGCCGGTCAGTACGTGCAGGTCGATGGTACCAGTGAACTCCTCCTGCCAGCGGGCAGCTTCATCGGGGTTATAGATGTCGTGGGTACCGATAAAAACTGTGGCCGGGACGCTAAAAGCGGCGGGTCCGGTTTGGCTGTAATCGTAGCTTTCGAGAGCCATCATGTCCGCCCGGAGTACCTTCTCGTACAGATCGAACGAGCGGGGATTTTTAAGCAGCGCGCTCAGATCACCGTCCATATCGCGTACTTCTTCGATGATTTCCTGTCGGGTTATGGTGGAAGCATTCCGTTGCTTTTCGGGAATAGCAGCGCCACCCCGCCCCGATAGAAACAGATGTTGCGGCATAGGGAGACCTTCGGCGCGGAGCCGATACGCCAGCCGATACGCTACCAGGCTACCCATGCTGTGGCCCAAAAACGCAAACGCTCCGGTGAGCTGAGGGCGGAGCCGACCGAACAGATCGTCGACCACGGCATCGAGGGTGGTCAGCGGCGGCTCGAAAATCCGGCGGCCCCGGCCCGCGTAATCGACTGGCACCCAGTCGACGCCCGGACAAGTATTTTGCATGAGCGGCTGGTAGGAGTAGCAGCTACCGGCAGCAAAAGGAAAACAGAACAGACGGATTGCGCTCATAGGAAGGCGGATCAAAAGTGAACGAACGTGGCGTCAGTAGGACTGCGGTTCGCTCGACCCCCGGCTACGGGTGAAGGTCAGGTTCATGGCGGTGGTCATACCCCTGAACTTGCGCCAGCGGTCCTGGCTGCCGTAGCGGTAATAGTGCGTCGAGGTGGCGGGCATCTGAATGGGCATCTGGAGCGCAGTTCCCTCCCCAAAGCTGTCCACCCACTGCACCGATATGATGACATCGTCCGAGGTGATGATCCGGTAGGGGGTCAGGTCTACCTCGACCCACTGCCTGGCCTGGCCCGGCACGGTGATATACAGGTTCTGCGGAAGCAGATTTTTCATGTTCTTGGCTCGATACACGTTTATGCGAAAGCGCGTGCTGTCGAAGTTGGAAATGAGATAGAACTTGTATGTTTCCAGGTAGTTGTCTCCCTTCGATACATTAAATTTCCGGCCTATCTCGGCTCCCAGGTTCTGCCGGGGCAGCTCGCTGAGGGCAAAATTGGTGGTCATGGCTGTCTCGTAACCTGTTTTGCCAAGAGTTTTCACGCGGCTGTCTTTAGCCCTGACGACTACCTCCCCGAGCTGAACTACTTCCTCTTCCATAACCAACGGCGCGCCAGCGTTCAGGGCCGCGCCAAAATCGGCGACACTGAACCGCAGTGGTCGGTACCCGATCAGGCTAATAAGCACGATGTCGGTCTGATTGACCTTTTCCGTCAGGTAGAGCGTAAACCGACCCTGCGCGTCGGCCACGGTGCCCACCGGGCTGTCGATGACCCCGATGCTGGCGTAAGCTAGCGGTTGCTGTTGGCCGTCGGTAAGTTGGCCGGCCAGCGGCTGCGGGCCGGATGCGGCTACGGAAAACTGGACTAGCAGCGTAAGGATGAGGGTGGAGGCAAAGAGATTTTTCATGATACTAGACACAGTTGATGGTGAGAGAAACGGGTTTTGTGTCGGCTTCACAGGCGATGTAGCCAATGTAGCCGGGCTGGGTAGCCAGGGGCAACAGTTGAACGGCTAAGTCGCCGCACCGGAGCCGCCGAACTCCTTCGAACTGAAAATCGGTGAGGCGGGCATCGTACTCGTGACCGAATGCTTTGAAGGCTGCTTCTTTCTGTGACCACAGGGCCAGCACATCTTCGCTGCTTACCCGCTGCTGCTCGGTATGGGTCAGGAACAGACCCGCGATACCGGGACGCAGCCGGGTCTGCTCCTGAATATCGATCCCGACCAGCCCCAGGTCCGACACCGCACAGGCGGCCAACTGCCCGGAGTGCGACAGGCTGAAAGCATACCGGCTGTCCGCGAGGTAGGGTTTGCCCGCAGCGTGGTAGCGCAGGCCCGCCAGAGGTTGGTCGGAGTACGGGGGTAGCTCGTGCAAGGCGCGGTGCAGCAGCCGTTTGCCAAGCTGAGACAGGAGCCTTAGGTGGGCCGTCCGGTAGGCGCGCGGCGGGATGGGCGGGTCGTTGAGGTCGGCTTCGGCCTGCAGTCGCGCATCGGCCCAATACACAGAAATCGTGTCATTCAGCATATCATTTTTCGTTTAAGATCGAGTTGGTACGCATCAGTGTGAATACAAAGTGCCGGTCGGCCTCAGGCCCGAAGGCTTCCTGTAGCCGGGCGAATACATCGGTTTCCTGGACGGAGTAGTCGCGCATGGCGATGGCCCCAATCTGTATTTTCCCGGCGTCGTGGCGCAGCGCTATTTTCATAAAGGCAAAGTGCGCGTACAACACGCTTTCAACCTCCCGGAACCAGTAGGCGCGGCCGTCGAGCACAAACTGGTCGTCGCGTCGCCCGAGCACAAACAGCCTCCCTTCGGTATCCACGTAACCGATATCCTTGGTCGTAATGGAAGCACGGGGCCGGAGTGTCGGGCAAGGGGGCGCATTGAAGTACCCCACCATCACCGACGGGCTGTGGATGCGCACGGTGCCAAGCTGCCCAGAGGCCACCGCCCGGCCGTCGTCCCCGATAATCTCCACCCGCACCCCTGGGTTAGGCGTTCCCACCGATTCCAGATTGGGGTCGTCGGGATGGTGGATGGGGTGCGTCGCCACGCGGGGACCGGCTTCGGCCAGCCCGTAGGTCTTGATGATCGGGCAACCGAACATCTGTATGGCTTTGTGCACGGCGGTGGTTTCGATGCGGTTTCCACCCACGGCCACAAACCTCAGGCGCGAAAAATCGGCGGGGAGCAGCTTTCTCTCGTGCAGGTAGTTGAGCTGCCGCACCATGGGCGGCACCAGAAACATATTGGTCACGCGGTGGCGTCCAAACAGCCACACCATCTGATTCAGAAAAAACATGGAATCCAGCAGCAGCACCGTGGCTCCCACGTAAAGATGGCTCAGGAATTGCCCGATCAATCCGTAAGAATAGCCCATCGGGAGTGCAACCGCCGTCACATCAGTGTGGCGAAGCCCGAGGGCCTGCACATTGGCCCGGATGTTGAACAGTGTTCCGGCACCAGACAGGCGCACTACTTTGGCTATTCCGCTACTGCCCGAGCTGGTGGCCAGCAGGGCGGTGTCGGCATGAGCGGCGGCGGTGGCGTAGTCGTTTCCAAACAGCTCGAAGGTCGCGTCGAAATCCTGCCGCGAGACGTAGTTGGCCCCCACGAACAACTTTCGGGTGGCCACACTGCGCCGGGGCACGGCAAACCAGGCGATATTGATCTGACTCAAATCGCCCAACACCTCCATGCGGTAGTTGATCACGAACGGCACGGCTTCCATAGAAAGTACGGCCAGGAAAAGCGTAATCATCTCGAAGCTGTTCGGGGAGCAAATGGCCACCACATCGCCGGGCTGCACGCCCGCCTGCCGCAGCAGGCACTGCTGTACGTCGGCCTGCTGCCACAGTTCGGCGTAGGTTAGGCTCCGGCTGCTTTCCACGATGGCTTGCTTATCGGGACAGCCGCTGTGGATGGCCCGTAGCACCGTCGTCAGGGAATCCTCGGCCCCCCCGCTGTGCAGCGGGGGGGCGAGGCGGTCGGGGGCGGGCACGACCGGGGCATCGACTGGCGGAAAGGCTGACATCCTAGTTGACCGATAGGGTGATCGACTTGTTACGGTCGAAGGCGAAAAGCATATCCTCGTAGCTGGGCGGGCCGTAGGTGGCTTTCACATTGTTGGAGCAGCCCCAGCCCTCCTTGGGCACGCCGAAGATGCCCTTGTCCAGTGTTTTGTTGTTGTTTTCGTCGTGGAAAAACCGCACGGCGTAAGTACCGTTCGGCACATCGCGAAAGATGATGCGTGCCTTGCCAGACTGCACGGGCACGGCTTGCTTCTGCACGGCTTTCTGGTTGGGGTCTTGCAGTGAAATGTACACGGCTCCGGTGTTGCTTCTGAGGTTCGGTACGTTCACGACGAGCGTGTGGGTGGCGGGCTTCTGCTGCCCTTGGGCAGTTACAGTAGCAGCCACCAGAGCGGCAGTTAGAAGTAATGATTTCATAATACTAAACTGGTTTGAGGTTGAAAAAATAAACTAATTAACACATTGATAATGAATAATTTTCATGCTGACTCTCCCTAGTCGGCAGTGCGTTATCCGCCGGATTAACGGCAGCCGAATTGTACCACTGCGGCACGGCTTCGATGGCGAAGGGCCGCCCGTCGACGCGGGGTAGTTCGCTGGTGTGCGGGCGCATTTCAACCACCCGCATCAGATGGTCTGCCTGGGCTGCCTTCCTGACCAATCGCCGAAGCAAATCGATGAGCAGAGGATTGTCGAATCGGATGTATTGGGGTTTACGGTCATCGGGGGCCGGGGCGTGGGGCAGACTGACGAACACCTCATCGGGCAGACCGTTTTCCTGCTGCCAGTGCTGTGTCATCCGAAAGAAAACGAACGCGTCGTCGTGCGCGGGCAGAGCCGTCGCCGGCCCAACCGGCAGGTGCCAGGTCATCCGCTGAATCAGCAGACGGTTATCTAACCAGATCCGGGGCCAACGATTGGCGCCTGAGCCGGGGCACGTGCGGGCGTACCACGCATTGATGGCAGACCGGAACACATCTACACCGCCGGAACGGTTTGCCGAAAACTGACACAAGAAGGCGTACAACTTAGAACGCGCAGCTTGGAAACCCATATCGGTCACTTCCACGCGCTGGCCGGTGAGCCTGTTCCATAGTTCGAGCTCGCGCCCGTCGGCTCCTAAGCGCACGAACAGGTCGCGGAGCAGGATGGTTTGTTTGGTTGGACAAATGGGCCGATGTCCGCCCGGCGTGCAAATTGCCCCTCCCACCAAGGTTGGATGAAGGTTGGCATTATGGTAGTTCCCATCGGTCGGTTCGGCCAGATGAACACGGCCGACGGCCTGCTGGTTGAGGCCCCGGAAGGTTTCGGTGCAGGTCGGCTCGAAGTCGGCCAAAAACCGCCCGTAAAGTCGGCCGAAGCCACCAGCCTCGCTGTGGAGAGCCGCGCAGGTTTGTCCCTGGCGGTTGGTCCAGGCTTGCCAGAACACCCCTTCACTAGTCGATGTTGTCGAGCTCGGGGTAAGCCACTCGCTCCGCAGGTGTAAGGTATGCCCCCGACGCCCCTGTTCGGCCCATGATTCCCATAATTTGCGCGAGGAATCTGGCACCGTTGCGCGGGGCCGGGCCACCTCTGGTTGACTAAGGTACTGCTCAAAAAACGAGACAACAGGTACCGTTTGAGTCTTATCATACAATGCTCTGAACAGCGTAGCCAATGGGCTCGCAGTAGGCAGAACCGCCGCCGAAACGTGGTGCATCAGGTCGCGGGTTAGCTCAATAAGCGTGGTATCGTTTACTCCTGCCGGTGCTTGTGCCAACGGTCGGATGGCATCCTCAAAAAACAGTTCTTCGGGGCGGAGAGGCCAGAAATCCGTTGATGGCGGGTGGGGGAGCCGGGCTACCCGTTCGGCCAGGACGTCCCACGCTTTTTGAAGCAGCACTGCCCGCTGGGGCGCCGTGGCTGTGGCCAACGTTCGAGCCGTAGCGAGAAGGGCATCCAACAGCCTAGTCAGGTCGTTCACGAATGTCGGTGCCAGCCAGTAGTGTTTTGTAAGCCAGTCACGGAGGTTGAGCGGCCAATCTGCGTCGCTCGGCGACGCAGGTATAGCTGCATTGAGCAGACCCAGGCTGAGGAGTTTATCGATGTACTGCCGGGCCTCTGCAGGCGTAGCCCGAAATCGGATGCGGATGTTATCGACCCAGCTACCGTAACCGAGAGAACGCTGCCGTGCCGATACCACCCAATGCAAGGCCGGACTGATAGGCAGCCGAGCGCACGTTACTTGTTCCTGGTGTTGCCGAATGTAGTGTAGGTACCCGTCGGTGATGGTAATGCTGGGATTGACCAGCACAGGTTCCTGTTCTCGCAACCGCCGATTTATACGGGTCAACTCGTTGAGTAACCCCAGCACTCGTACCGACAAGCGAACGCAGGATTGGACACCGGCAGCAGTTTCGACCACCGTCGCATCGGTCTGCGAAGAAACCATAGCTACGTGTGTGAGGGTGCTGAACGGCGTAGTTTTGGTGGCGGTTCTGGTGAAGTAGCGCAGCAATCCGTTTTCAATCTGGTAGTCGTCTTTGCAGAATTTAGCAGGATCTTTTTTCTGGTAAGTGTCCCGTTGCCGTAGCAGTGACAAACTCGACATGGCTATCCCCCGCCCGAACGATGCGTCGTCAATGGCCTCCTGAAACGCCCGGCGGGCCAATAGTGCCTGCTGCCGGTAGAGGTGTTCCGTTGTGGTCAGGTATCGGGTTAGATCACCACCTTCTTGAACATAAGCGAACAGACTATCCGCCAAGGCTTTGTTCAGGAAAGGCCTCATGGTTTCGAGCTTTGAGTGGGTCACTGCGCGCCCATTGTGGAGGTCGCGCCGGAGCTGCTGGAGTTGCTGCTGAGGCTTGCCCGCGTCCATAGCTTTGACCACGGTAAAGAGGTCGGATAATAGCGGGTCGATGCGGCTGGCCCACGCCTGTTGCCGATCGGTGTGTTGCTGGAGACGATAGGCAATGACCGCTGCCCGCTGGCTCTCCAGCACGTCGGCAGACAGTCCGCTTAATCGCAACAGCACAAACGGGGGACTAACAAACAGGGAAGAGCGGTTCATGGGCAGAGGAGTTTAGGGAAAACCGGATCAATTTGCTGGTTAAATTTGGACCAATCCGAGCTGCCAGCAGCGGTGCCGGGTGGCTTCATCCGGTGCAGGAATGAGGGGTGGCGTGGCAACGTCGGCCGTTAGCCGAAGTTCGTGGAGCCAGTCGTAGTCTTGTGCTGGTAGCTGGTAGGCCTTGTACGTTTGCCGGTCCAGGGCGTAGGTGTCCCGGTCGATCTTGAATAGCCCAAAGCGCTGTTCATTGAACCGCAGCGGCCCCTCGGTCGGCGGAAGGCCAGGGCCAGGCTCGGCGACCGATTGGGCGGCAAGCGCATCGTGATCCAGAAACTTGTGCCAATAAAACCAGCTCTCCCACTGATCGACGTATTGGCGGAGGTAGTGGGCCAGATAATCGTAGAGCTGCTGCGTGGTCTCCCGCACGAACGTAGCGGCGGCGACGCCCGATTGCGGCATTAGGGTAGGCAGTGCTTCGTAGTAAGGCAACGCGCAACCTTCTACCGTTTTGTAGTACGAAATGAGCGGGACGATAGGCGTTCGGGTGGCGTGGGCCAGTACCGCGATGCCCGTGCGGGACACGATGGTACCGTTCAGGAACGGAATGCTCAGCTGGCGCTTGTTACGGTCGTACAGCCCGCCCACACCGGTGTTTCCATCCAGAAAAATCAGAATAGAGCGCCCCCGGTGGAGCGCACCGGCCATATTTCGGCCAATGGCCGGGTTCTCAGCCTCTATTACTTCCACCGTCCCGGCGGCTGGGTTATGCGCCCGCAGGTTTTCGCTCACACTCTCGATGTAGGATTGCTGCTGGGTAAGGGTGCGGCGGTCGATGACCAGCGTGAGCGGGTAACCTGCATTGAGCAGCATGGCCATGATTCCCCGGTACCCTCCCAGGTGGTAAGTACAGAAAATCCTGGCGGGCCTGGCGGCCTCAGTCGGCTGCATGAACGTGGTATCCCCCTTGACGGACAGGTGGTCGAGTGACCCAAAGTCGACGTACCGGAAGCTCTGCGCACTGAGCCGGTGGTTGGTCAGTAACCTCAGGTAGATGGCCTCATAGCGGTCGGGAGACACCTCGGGACAAAAATGGCCCAGGTTAGCCCTGAGAAAGTGCCAGTCTTTCTGCTGGTGGTCCTGCTTTTTGCGTGCTTCCTGTTCCCGTACTTCCTGGTGAGCCGTTTCGTAAGTCTGCCGAAAGGCAGTCCCGTAGCTCTCGAAGAATTCGGCCGATAGGGGGGGCGTGTTGATCGTGTCGGTAGTCATGACCGGATGTGGTTTAGGGTTTGCGAAGTGCTACCGTAACGGCATTGCCCCCAACGTGCAATGAGTGCACGAAGGCTGTGGAACCGGCAGCGAACGGATGGGGCTGCGTGTCGGTGGGAGCTACCGGGGCCAGGCCCGTCTGCTCGGGCAGGTACCCCGATCCCACCACTACGTTGTCGCGCAGGCAAAGCGCCCCCGCCAGCAGTGACATAGTGGGTGAGCCGCTGAAAGTCTCGCCCGTTCGTCCTTTGATGTTGACGTAGGCCGGGAGCGCCTCGTCTTTCCAGAGATCGCGGAGGACCGGAGCCTCGTAGCCCCGGATGTGCCACGGTAGCCCTCCTCCGCCTACGAACAGGCCCACATTAGCCGGGTCGATTTGGCTGTTTTGGGAAAACTCGGTCAGGTGCTCCATCAGGTCATCCGCGCTGCGCTCGTAGATAAAATCGCGGTAGGCCGAATCGCCGGATATCTGGTAGTCGAGTACTTCGGCCAGTACCACTGCCCCGCGCTGGCGGGCGTGTTCGGCCGATTCGAGCACGGCGAAGGCAGCGCCTTCGCCATACGCGATGATACCCTCCTCATCGCGCAGACTTTCGGAAAACGTGCGCCGCTGCCCCGCCCGATCCGTTACCGGGGAGAGGTACCCCCGCTTGAGATTGGCCAAGAGCGTGGTTTCCCTGATCTCGTCGAACCCGCCGCATAGCACCACATCGGCTTTGCCGTCACGAATAAGATCGTAGCCGTAGCAGACGCTGTTCTCACCGAGCAAAATGGAGCTTGGGCCTTTCAGTTTGAAAGCTCGCGCCACATCACCCAGAGCGCAGTTGGTGGTGGTCTTGGTAAACACAAAGGGGCTTACCTTGGCCGGACCATCCTGGTACAGTTTATAGAGGAAAGCTTCGGCAGCGGCGTTGGCGCTTAGGGTAGTGTCCATGATCAAGCCCAGCCGTTCCGGCACCAGGGCCTCCAGGTCCAGCCCGGCGTGGTCGATGGCCAGGCGGCACGCTACCATGGCCAGTTGCGAATACCGAAGCGGGAATGGGGCCCGCAACCCAGCCACGTGGTCAGCGAGGGCAAACTCCGCGCAGGGCGCGTAAAAAATGGCTTCGTCGGTAGCCAGGTCGGGCACATTCCACTGGTCTTTGACAGTGATGGCCGACTGATTCTGGCGCAGCCCCCGCCAGAACGGCTCCAGGCCGACACCCAGGCCCGACAGAACGCCGCCGCCGGTAAGTACTACGGATGGTTTGGTTTTCATGGTTCGTGCTGATTAGGGGTTGATGAGTACCGTCACCGTTCCTTTGGCGGCTACGCCCCGCCCGGCAATCTCGACTTTGGTATGGAATATCGAGAAGTTGAGCATCCGATGGTCGAACACCGCCGTGATGGTCAACTGGTCGTCGGGCAGCACGGGCTGGCTGAACGTCAGCTTGTCCACCTTGATGGCCCGCCCCGACTTGGGTCGGTAACCAGCCAGTTGAGCCGCGTCGGGGCTCAGGGCGCTGAGAGCCTCCAGCCGACCGAAAAGCCCGCATGCCTGAAACATCATTTCGGCCAGCACAATACCGGGCAGGATAGGTTCGCCGGGAAAGTGTCCCTGGAAGAAAATGTTATCGGGCCGAACCGTAGTTGCGGCCTGAATAGACGTTCCCGGCGCGTAGGCGATGATGCGGTCGATAAGCAGCATGGGCGCCCGGTGGGGCAGTAATTCTGCCGGACTCAGTTGGCTGAGGTCGAGGGGGTCGGCGATAGGTGAAGCAACCATAGTTAAGCGGGGTTTGAAGTGTTGGGATACTGTCGCAGGGCAATGGAAGCCATGCAGCCGCCAAAACCGAACGAGTTGGAAAGGGCCGCCCGCATGGGTCGGTCGAGGGCGTGGTCTCGCACGAGCCGGATGGAGCCGTTCTCATCGACCATGGAGTCCTGTATGTTGCAGGAAGGGGGCATAAATCCGTGGTACATCCCGAGCGTCGTGGTGATAAATTCCAGGCTCCCGGCCGCGCCCAGCGTGTGCCCTACCATCGACTTTGTGGAGCTGACGTGCACCGGGTGCCCTCCCATGAGTTGGCCGATGGCGTTCAGTTCCATGCTGTCATTGACCCCGGTGGCGGTGCCGTGGGCATTGATGTAGTCGAGCTCGTCGACCTCCATGCCCCCATGTTCCAGGGCCTGCCGCATGGTGAGGCAAGCCGTGCTGCCGTCGGGTTTGGGGGCGGTGGGGTGGTGCGCTTCGTTGTTGGCCGAGTAGCCCCGCAACTCGCAGTAGATCCTGGCCCCACGCTCCTCGGCGTGGCTCAGGCTTTCCAGCACCACGAAGGCACTGGCGTCGCCCAATGTAAGCCCGTCGCGCTTTTTATCGAACGGCTGGCAGATCGACTTCGAGAGCGACTGGAGGGAATTGAACCCGGCGAAGCTCAGCTCGGTGAAAATATCGATTCCCCCGGCCACGGCTACGTTCACCCGCCCCGCCGACACGAAATCGTAGCCTCGGCCGATGGAATTGGTACCGGCCGCGCAGGCCGTGGAAATGGTGGACGAGGGCCCCCGCCAGCCGAGGGTCCGCATCAGCGAACCCGTGATGTTAGGGGTGGAGGCTTTGAAGAGCAACTCATAATCGGCGGTTTCGACGCCCGTTTGGATGCGCTTCTTCGTAAAATCCATGAAGGCATAGGAGCCGCCGATGGTAGTGGCCACAAACAGCCCCGCCCGGTGCGGGTTGACCTCGCTGGCCGTTATGCCCGCATCTTGCAGCGCCTCGGCAATGACCCGGTTCCCCAGCGTGGTGAGTACCGTCTGGTCTGAGGCCTCCACTTCCTGGTACACTTCCTGATCCAGCACACAGGCCTGTTTGTTGGCGTAGCAGGCGCTGTCGGTGGAAAAGCGATCCGGGTCGATGGGTTTCAGCCCCCGCTTTCCTTCGTAAATACTCGTTCTGAATTCTTCCTTATTCCGGCCGATGGAGCAACAGATGCCTATACCGGTGACGACGACACGTTCCATAGTGATGCTGGTTTAGCAGGGTCAGGACACGCCCAGTCCCCCGTCGATGGTAAGTTCCTGGCCGATGATATAGCTGGGGGCGTCGCAGAGCATGTAGCTCACCAGGTTGGCCACCTCGTCGGCGTTGCCTTTGCGCTTCAGGGGCGACCACACCAGCCGATTGGCCACGTAATCGTTGCTGATGTCGCGGGTCATGTCGGTGTCGATCAGGCCAGGCGAGATACAGTTGACCGTGATGTTGAAGCGGCCCACTTCTTTTGCCAGCGAACGCGAAAACGTCACGACGGCGGCTTTGGAAGCCGAGTAGGCCGACTGACCCGCGTTGCCCTTTTGCCCCGACAGGGAGGTGATGTTGATGATCCGCCCCGCCTTCTTCGAGATCATCATCGGCAGCAGCGCGCGGCAGGTGTTGGTGACGCTACCCACGTTGGTGCGGATCACGTCCCACCAGTGATCGTCGGTGGCAAACAGGAATGGCTTACCGTCGCCCACGATGCCCGCGTTGTTGACGATGGCGTCCAGCTGACCCACCGCATCCTGCCGGATTTTTTTTGAAAGGTCGAGTACCTGGGGCAGATGGCTCATGTCGCACTTGTAGGCGATTGCTTTACCGCCCATTTCTGCTATTTCGTCTGCAAGTTCCTGCGCTTTGGCGTCGTTGCTGAGGTAGGTGAACAGCACCGTGCAGCCTCGTGCGGCCAGCGACAGACAAATAGAGCGACCAATTCCGCGTGACCCGCCGGTGACTAACACATTGAACGTATCCATGAATAAGAAGAAGTTAGGAATTTATGAAAAGGATTATTTACTTGGAAGCCAGCAATCTACGGCACTCATCGGCCATGCGCTCGGCGGTTTTGCGGCCCCAGTGAACCTCGATGGTTCCGGCACGGTCGCGCTGGGCCTCAGCCAGCGCGATGGCCTTCTCGAAGTAGTCGAGAGCCACCTTCTTGTTACCGCCCAGGCGCTCTGGCGTGTTAAACGACTGCTGGCCCAGCAAAAAGTAGGCACGGGGGTTGTTATCGTCCAGTTCGATAGCTTTCTCGAGGTAGGTCTGGGCCAGAGTGATGCCTTCCAGGCCCCGCGCCATCATGTTCACTTTGATGCGCGCCAGCGCGACCATCGCCTTGACGCAGTACACCTCGGAGTTGTTGGGCGATACTCGGTTCGATTCTTCGAGCAGCTGGTCGGCCTTCAGGCAAAGAGCATCCACCTTGGTCAGGTCTTTTTCCTCAAAAGCAGCTAGCACCGTGCACAGGCCCCCGTAGTAGTAGGGAAGCCATTTGGTCTTCTCTACCCCGGCCACGCGGGAGAAGCCGTTGGCCACCTCGAGGTTGCCCGATACCGTTTCGGCGGTGTCCATGCGGGCCACGAGGTTGACCATCGCCGACTGGTACTGAGCAGTGGGCAGTTGTTGCGCAGAGGCGACAGAACCGCATAGCAGGGTGGCCGCTACCAGCGACCCGAAGTATTGTTTGTTTTTCATTAGAACGGAATAGATAGGTGAAAAGAGAAGTGAAGTATGAATACGAGAAAGGGGATCCGATCGCGTGACTCAGGCGTTGCCACCCGAGGTCTTGTGGACCGAAAGAATGAGGAGCTCCGACAGGCTCAGCCCGATCAGGTCGAGCATCGAAATCTGGTACAGGTTGGCGAGTTGTTCCAGACCCGCGAGCGAAAGGCTGGTCTTACCAGTCTCTTTTTTGCTGTAGGCGGTCTGGCTGATACCCATCTGGAAGGCAACGTATTCCTGGGGGTAGCCGTGGATTTCACGGAGCTTGCGGAGTTTGATGGCGATGGCGAGCATAGGTAGATGGTTTGATTTGTTTTTGGCGATTGAACGATGCAAATCTGGCACATCGAAGGGGTACAAATCAACTTATTTCGACCAATGACGGGCGTTTGCCGACCAATGAAACTGTTCGTGGGCTGAGTGAATTTAGCACTTGGGTTGCTTCGTCCGTATCATTTTTGGCCGATTTGGCCAGCCTGATGGAAGTAGCGTAGGTTAAAACTTGCGGGCATAAGTTATAACCTGAAGTTGTTGTGTAGTTCCTTGGTGGCGGGATACTTTTGCGTGAATCGTCAACCACCCTAAACACATAGCAAGATGTCCATGCCCCTATTTCTCAAAGCTCTCATTATCATCCACGCCGCAGCCGGTACGGTAGCTTTGCTGGCCGGTCCAGTAGCGATGTTTGCCAAGAAAGGCGCACGCCACCACCGGCGGGCGGGTCTATTCTATTTTTATAGCATGGTGGCTGTGTTTGTCACGGCGGTGGTGGTAGCCTACTTCAAGAGCCTGTCCTTTTTATTCATGGTGGCTTTTTTCAGTTTTTACCTGGTACTATCGGGGTACCGCGCCCTACGCTGGAAAAGTCTTACGTCGGGCGGGAAAGTAGCGCGCACCGACTGGATCATACAGATAGCGGCCGGACTGACGGCCGTCGTACTGCTGGCGTGGGGAACGTTTCAGGTTTTGAACGGTAGCCTGTTTGGGAGCGTAGCCGTTGTGTTCGGAGGGATCGCGCTGCTGCGTGTGTGGCAAACCACGTCCCGCTTCCGAACGCCCCCCGAAGACAAGGCGTATTGGCTCTATGCCCACATCGTCGGAATGTCGGCTGGGTACATAGCTACCTTGACGGCATTTTTAGTGGTTAACGTGCATTTTTTATCACCCGTGATCGTGTGGCTGTTGCCCACCGTTATAGGTGCCCCACTGATCCTCTCTGTTACCCGGAGTATCAAAGCCAAGAAAGCGAGCAGGGATAGCGTCAAGATAACTGCGGAGGACCAGTCAGTCAAAAGTATTCTTAACCACCAAATATCCTGATCGCCCACCTATACCAGCCGGAGATTTCGTCGTGTTTACGCTGAGTTATTGTGATCGAGCAGACTATAAGTGGACGCAACTAGCACCTCGTTGCAGCTGGAGAAAGCGCATAAATGGCATAATTCGGAGAAGGTGACCAGTATCAACAGGGACCGGACGACTGCCGTAGAATTGATCGGTTTGTTTGGTAAGCCCACAAAAAGAACGATTCAAGGGGCGTCGGTGGAGAGACCCCCTTCCGCTCGATCAAGAGTTTCGCTATAAGCCGGGCGATTAGAACGATGCAATGAAAGCCAAAGTCAGATCTTATTCGATTTCCCCCGACCACTGCAATAGCGCCGGGTACATATCAGCGATAGAACTGTCCGTTTTGCGAGTACCGTACGATTCTTCTGCATTTTGCCTGAACTCTTTGAACCGGGTGTAGTGCCGCCGCCCCACCATCAGCCTGTCGCGCTGTTCGATCAGGTAGTCGGCGGTTTTCAAATCGTACTGACCTCTGGCATACACACAAAACAAAGCGTGAGTCATGTACTCGTTAAACACGGACTGAGGAGTGCCGTAGCTGTCCGTGTCACCGCCTTATCCCCTTCAAGTCCAAAAACCGTGGGATGATTTTGGGTTACGGGGTCGTGCTGTGCCTTCAACGCTGCCGGAAGACAAGAAAGGATCAAGAGGAAAGGAACGAGATACGGCTTTATGACTATAAATTGTGACTGCTGTGATTTTTCCCTAAGAACGTGTTTAAATATTAGTTGAGTCCATCAGGATTTAATGCTGACTTTTGAAAAAGTCAGTGCATTCTTTGGGGTTACTCAATATCCATACCAATCTACCCACCACTGCGATAGCCGCTTCCTGATTTCCTCTTCCCGCGCGTTGTGGCCGGGCTTGTAGAGCGCAGTGCCCTGCAACTCATCGGGCATAAAATTCTGTTGGGTGAAGTTCCCCTCGTAGTTATGCGAATACTTGTAGTCCTTGCCATAGCCAATTTGCTTCATCAATTTAGTCGGAGCGTTACGCAGGGCCAAGGGTACGGGTAGGTGCGCTGTTTTTTCGGCCAGCGCAATAGCCTCGTCAATCGCCAAATAGCTGGCGTTGCTTTTGGGCGAAGTGGCCAGGTACACTGCCACTTGCGACAAGATAATGCGACACTCCGGGTAGCCGATCACCTTGACCGCCTGGATGCAGGCGTTGGCCATGATCATGGCCGTCGGGTTGGCGTTTCCGATATCTTCGGAAGCCATGATGAGCATGCGCCGCGCAATAAAGATGGGGTCTTCTCCAGCCACGATCATGCGCGCCATCCAGTAGAGCGCGGCGTTGGGGTCGCCCCCGCGCAGCGATTTGATAAAGGCCGAGATGATGTCGTAGTGTTGCTCGCCGGACTTGTCGTAGCGAGCCATGCTTTGCTGGGCGATCTGCGTGACGAGTTCGTCCGTAATGGTGATTTTTTCCTTTTCGCCTTCACCCATCACTGCCAACTCCAGTAGATTGAGCAGCTTGCGTCCATCGCCCCCTGACAGCCGAAAAAGGGCATCGTAAGACTCAAAGTTGATTTGCTTCTTCTTCAGCCAACCGTCTTTCATCAAAGCCCGATCTACCATCTCCCGTAGTTCCTTTTCGCCGAGGGCTTCCAAAATATACACTTGGCAGCGCGACAGCAGGGCGGAGTTTACCTCAAAAGAAGGGTTCTCGGTCGTGGCCCCGATGAGCGTCACTTGTCCTTTCTCGACGGCACCGAGCAAGGCATCTTGTTGGCTTTTGTTGTAGCGGTGAATCTCGTCGATAAATAGAATGGGGGAGAAAAGGCCCATTGGTCGGTTTAGGATTTCCCGCAAATCCTTCACGCCTGAACTCACCGCACTCAGGCTGTGGAAAGGCCGCTTGGTAGCCTCGGCGATCAGGAAGGCCAGGGTAGTCTTACCGACGCCCGGTGGCCCCCACAGAACGAGCGACGGGATGGTGTTGCTTTCTATGGCCCGGCGCAGAGGGCCGTTTGGCCCGACGAGCTTTTCCTGGCCTACATAGTCGGTTAGCGAGTGCGGGCGCATTCGTTCGGCCAAAGGGATAGCATTGGGGTGCATATTTTTTGGGTAGGGGAGGTGGGGCAAAGAAAGGTAGAGACGCAGCATGCTGCGTCTGGAGGGCGAAAGTAATCCGCATCTGGCCGCGAACACAATAGCATGGCCACAAAAAAATCGCGACCTCCCAGCGGGAAACCACGATTTTCGCAAAGCGAATATTGCTACAGCGTAACGCTTTCCAGCGTCATGTTCTTTTTCAGGTTACTCAACGCACCGAACACCAGGTTGTAAACCGATTGGATATTGATTTTCATCAGGTCTGAGATTTCCTGGTTGTTCATGTTCATGTAAAATTTCAGGAAAATGGCCTCCCGCTGGCGGCGGGGCAGGTGGTTGATGGCCTTGTTGAGGTGCTTGTTGGTCGCCTCAAATTCCTCGTCTGAAATCAGGTCCTTCTCGTGCGAAGTGGTATGGATGTGCCAGTATTCCACGGGAATATCCTCATTGCTCGTATGCTTTTGCAGCGCGTTGAGGTGGCGCACCAGCTTGCGCTTGATGGAGGCCATCAGATAGAAGCGCACCGACGTGGTGTCGCCGATGGTCTTGCGGTTTTTCCACAATTCCACAAACAAGTCGTGGATGCAGTCTTTAATGAGGGGCTTGTCGGCGGTAAACTGGGAGCAGTACTGATAGAGGATGTGGACATAGGATTGATAAAGACTGGCGTAGGCGTCTTCGTCGCCTTTTCTGAACTGGTTCCAATAACGTAGTTCTTCTTCTTGTTTGTACCGTACGTAGGCCATAAGCGGGGAGTAGGAAAGGGTTAGAGGTTAAATGCAAATTATAATAAGGGTCTTTTTTACACTTGTAAATATATTTATAAAAAAACACTAAAAAAAAATATCGCCAGCGGAATATTTTTTTTCAGGTCTTTAAACTTTCTTTAAATCCGGGAATTGTACAAAATAACAGACGAGTAAACTTAGGCGCCACCCGTAAGGGCAACTGAAAGAAAATTTATCTCCGTCGAAAAGACCCTTATCACTTAGTTTTAGCGATGGGATGACCAGCAGGGCCATAAATGACAAGCTCATGAAAGGGGAGGCGAGTGTGCTTCCGAGTTCTTTTTTCACAAACTGATCGAGCTGAGTATAGGACTCTGACACTTCGTAGCCGTCTCTGTCAGTCATGAGTCCCGCAATGGGCAGTGGCAGGATGTGAAGCTGATTCTGCCCGATGGCCGAGATGCCGCCCCTGGCTCCGACAACTGCGTTCACGGCCTGGCACAGGCTCCCGTCATCGCAGCCAACGGCAATGATGTTGTGAGAATCGTGGCCGACCGAAGAAGCGATCGCTCCGCTTTTCAAACCGAAATTGCGGATGAACGCCACCGCCGGAGGAGCATTTTCGTAACGGTTGACGACGGTTATTTTTAAAATGTCCCGTTCGGTATCGCTATCAATGACGCCATTCCGAATTTGAACTTCTTCCCCGATGCAGTTCGTAACCAGCTGTCCATCCAGCACCTCGATTATTCGCAGAGTAACGGGGCCCGCGGGGGCCCGGCAGACGAAATCTTCGGGTTTTTTTGGCAGGCAATTAAAGTTGTTGACGTGTTCGCTACGCAAGTCGGGTATTAAGGAGCGGCCCTTCTGGGCTACCAATTCGCCGTCGAGGTAGGTTTGCAAAATATTGAAACCCGATAAATTATCGACTACTATGAAGTCTGCCGGATCGCCCTCGCGCAGCAAGCCAACGGGAAGCCGGTAGTGCAATACGGGGTTCAAACAAGCGGCTCGCAACACGTCAAAAATATCGTGTCCCGAAATCAAAGCCCTCTTTACCAAAGCATTGATATGGCCTTCCGCCAGGCTGTCGGGGTGCTTGTCGTCCGAGCAGAACATGATCTTTTCTGGAAACTGGGCCAATAGCGGGATCAGGGCGTCGAAGTTCTTGGCGGCGCTGCCTTCGCGGATCAGGATATTGACGCCGTAGTCGAGTTTTTCACGAGCTTCCTCATAGGTGAAACACTCGTGGTCGGTAGTGATGCCTGCTTCGGCGTAGCGGCGGGCCTCGTCACCCCGCAGCCCGGGAGCGTGGCCGTCGATGGGTTTGTTAAAGGCCTTAGCCAGCGCTATTTTTGCCAGCATGTCCGGGTCGTCGTTCAGCACACCGGGATAATTCATAACCTCGGCCAGGTAGCCAATTTCTTTCATTCCCAACAACCGCCGCACGTCTTCCCGGTCAATAGTCGCCCCCGCTGTCTCGAAAGTCGTGGCCGGGACGCAGGAGGGCGCACCAAAACAAAATTTAAAGGGAACGCGTCGGCCGTCCTGGATCATGTACTCCACCCCCGCGACACCCAGCACGTTGCCGATCTCGTGCGGGTCGGAAACGGTGGCCACGGTGCCATGCACTACGGCAAGCCGCGCAAACTGACTGGGCGTAAGCATCGAGCTTTCGATATGCACGTGAGCATCCACAAAACCGGGCAAAATATACGATAGTGAGGGGTCTTCGGGGCCGAGGTAGGAAATCGAGGCGATTCTGCCGTTTTCGAGGCCTAGTTGGGTTTCCCGGATCGTACGGTCGAAAAGATTGAGGATATTGGCGTGCACGGTTGTTTAGGGTTCAATGGAGGTATATGACCAAAGAAAGTGAGAATCTCAGAATAATTAAATGTTTAGATTCCTAAAAAAAAATTATGAGCATGGTTAATCTTGCCCCACTTTTGCCTTTGTTACTGAAATGAACGACAACTCGATGTTTCGATTAGATAACAAAGTGGCCCTCGTAACGGGCGGAGCCAGCGGGATCGGACTGGCCATTTCTCAGATTTTTGCCAGTCAGGGGGCCGAGGTGCATATTCTGGAAATTAACGAAAGTCAGGCCAGAGAGGCTGTCGAGGGAATAGTGGCTGCGGGTGGAAAAGCCGAGGCGCATACGCTGGACGTCACGAAGCAGGCACAGGTGGCGGAAACGATAAAAGCCATTGCGGCCAATCACAGAATCGACATCCTGGTCAATAATGCGGGCATCGCCCACATCGGCAAAGCCCACACGACGTCGGAAGAGGATTTCGACCGCATCGTGAACGTTAACATTAAAGGGGTTTACAATTGCCTGTTCGCCAGCATTCCCCATATGCAGAAGCACGGGAAAGGGGTGATTCTGAACATGGTTTCCATAGCCGCCACGGTAGGCATTCCCGACCGCTTCGCCTACTCAGCCAGCAAAGGCGCCGTGTACACCATGACGCTTTCGGTGGCAAAAGACTATCTTACGGACAATATCCGCTGCAACAGCATCTCGCCCGCTCGCGTCCATACGCCATTTGTGGACGGGTTCATTGCTAAAACTTACCCCGGTCAGGAAAAGGAAATGTTTGAAAAGCTATCCAAAACCCAGCCCATCGGCCGCATGGCTAAGCCCGAGGAAATCGGTGCGTTGGCTCTGTACCTTTGCTCCGATGAGGCGGCCTTCATCACGGGTTGCGATTATCTGATTGACGGAGGATTTGAGAAGTTGAACAATTAGCCGCTTTGAGCAGTAGGCAATAGGCTGTAGGCACTCTTAAATCGAAGTCTGCGAAACTGATGGCTTGCCAATATGACTTGCCTGTAGCTTACGGCCTACAGCCTACAGCTTTTTTAAACTTTAAAACCACTACATGAAACTATTTCGCTTCGGCGCGCATGAGCAGGAAAAACCGGGGGTAGTTTCCCTCGATGAAACAAGATTGGACGTTTCGGCCTTCGGGGAAGACTACGACGAGAAATTCTTCGCCACCGATGGCCCGGCTCGTCTGGCCGAATGGCTCAAGCACAACAGTACCTTCTGCCCCAAAATACCCGCCGAAACGCGGCTGGGTGCCTGCGTGGCCCGACCCTCCAAAATAATTTGTATCGGTCTCAATTACGCCAAGCACGCCGCCGAGTCGGGAGCGCAGCCGCCGACCGAACCCGTGGTCTTCTTCAAAGCCACGAGCGCACTTTGTGGCCCCAACGACCAAGTCATTATTCCCAAAAACTCCCTGAAAACCGATTGGGAAGTAGAACTTGCCGTGGTTATCGGACAACGGGCGAGTTATGTCGATGAAAGCGCAGCCATGAGCCACGTGGCGGGATATGCACTTCACAATGACTATTCGGAGCGAGCCTTCCAACTCGAAATGGGAGGGCAATGGGTGAAGGGCAAGAGCAACGACACTTTCGCTCCCTTAGGCCCTTACCTGGTTACGGCCGACGAGGTACCGGAGCCGCATAACCTGCGCCTGTGGCTGTCGCTCAACGGCGAAATGGTGCAGGATTCCAACACGTCGGACATGATTTTCTACATTCCCAAAATCATTAGCTACCTGAGCCAGTTCATGACGCTACTGCCGGGCGATGTCATCTCTACCGGAACACCCTCGGGCGTGGGGCTGGGCATGAAGCCGCCGAAGTACCTCCAGCCCAATGACGTGGTGGAGCTGGGTATCGATGGCCTGGGAACCCAAAAGCAAGAGGCAGTTGCCTGGAAAGCCGTATGAAGGAGGGAAGGGAGGGTGAGGCGAAAGCGTGGCTACCACTTGGCACGTGAGTTGCAAAGTCTTGAAGGCGGCAAGTTTTGCCGGGACTTTTAATCCCAAATTCTTGATAAAGAAACTTTTACATATTCTCTTCTTCATTTTTTTTTGTAGTCTACCGGGAGCCACGCCCCGGCAGGCCTGCGAGGTGAAGGTGCTGAGTTTCAACATGCATCACGGAGAGGACAAGTGGGGCGAGTCCAACCTGCGGGAAGTAGTAAGGCTGATTGGCGAACACCGACCGGACATCGTGGCATTGCAGGCTGTGGATAGTCTGCTGGAAGATGGCAAAGTCAATTTTCAGCTCCGGCGGCTCGCGGTACAGGCAGGAATGCATTTTCTGTACGCAGCCGCTGACAGCCTTAGCAACGGTACGCACGGGGTGGGCATCCTGTCGCGCTGGCCCTTTGACAATACCCAGAAAATGTTCCTGCCGCACTCGCCGGGCGCGGACCCTCGCGTGATGGCCTGCGGGCTGGTCAGTCCCGTCAAGGGCTTGACCTTTCGGATGTGTACGGTCAGGATGGAATACGCTTCGATGTTCGACCGCGCGCTACAGTCGGCCTTTGTCAATCGGATGCTCGAACCCAGCATTCAGCCCGTACTGTTGGCCATGGACATGGGGGCCCGGCCCAATGAGCAGCCCTATTTTTCGTATCATAATAACTGGATGGATGCCGCGAAGGGTTCGTTCCTGCCTACCTGGACGGAGGGTATTTCGGGCGATCGGCTGGATTACCTCATGGTGCTGAAAAACACCAGGGTACGGGTCAAATCCTACAAAGTGATTCGGGATTATCCTGGCATCTCGGATCATTACCCTATCCTGGCTACTTTTGAATTTTGGTAAAAATCAGCCAGAAACCAGAACAATCCTTATCTTAGCCACAAATCTTAGCTCACCCAACATTCAATCGAATATGAAAAAGAAATTAGGACTCATCCTATTTTTTGGCCTGACGCTCTCCGTCGCGATGGCGCAATCGAAGCAGGACCAAGAGGTGTTGGATCGCGTGGAGATGTGGCGCAAGGCGGTACTGGCCCAGGACTTGAAAACGCTGGACAAAGTGTTCGCCGCCGAAATGACCTATGGCCACTCCAACGGCCACATCGACACTAAGTCGTCTTTCATCGAGACAATCAAGGATAAAAAGGAAGTGTATAAAGTCCTGAATCTTGACGATATGACGGTAAGCATAGTCGGCAACAATGCCCTGGTACGGCACAAAATGACGGGCTCGGTCGATCTGGCCGACGGCACTGTCAGCAAACCCAACCTGGGCGTCCTGCAAGTTTGGAACAAAACCAAGAACGGCTGGCAACTCCTGGCCCGTCAAGCATTCAAGTTATAGTACAGGGGTGGAGCTCCCCGCGCGCTGCCCTCCACCGCCAAGCGGCCTTGCGCCAAGCGGCTTTGTCTTTATCTCAATAAATGTCTTCAATTATCATCGCCCTCGACGGTTTTTCGAGTTGCGGAAAAAGTACGACGGCCAAGCTCGCGGCCAAGCAGCTCGGCTATGCTTACATCGACACAGGTGCCATGTACCGGGCCGTTACCCTGTATTTTTTGCAAAAGCACGTTTCGATCACCAATCCGCACGAGGTTAGTAAAGCACTGGACAACATTGAGATAACTTTCCGGCGCCACGCCGAAACAAAGAGTAATGACGCTTTTTTGAACGGCATGAAAGTCGAAGATGAAATCCGTAAGATGTACGTCTCCGAGCGAGTGAGCGAAGTGAGCGCCGTGGCCGAAGTACGCCACGCCATGGTGGCGCAACAACAGAAAATGGGTAAAGGGAAAGGCATCGTCATGGATGGCCGCGACATCGGAACGGTCGTGTTCCCGGAAGCCGAACTAAAAATTTTCATGACTGCCGACCCGCTGATGCGCGCGCAACGCCGTCAGGCCGAACTGCTGGCCAAAGGCGAGATGGTGGATCTGCCCGAAATAGTCGCCAACCTGAAAAAGCGGGACCACATCGACTCGCACCGGGAGGAAGGCCCGCTTCGCCAGGCTGACGATGCCCTGCTGGTCGACACCACATTTATGACTTTGGACGAACAAGTGGAATTGGTGGTGCGACTGGCCGACGAACGCACCAGTCAGGCGGTGCGCCGCCGGGAGAGAAGATGAAAACGGATTTTGATTTCCTGATCGTCGGGCAGGGCATTGCCGGCACGGCGCTGGCCTGGCATATGATCGAAGCCGGTAAAAGTGTACTGGTTGTCGGCGATGCGTCGCGGCCTTCTGCCTCGCGGGTGGCCGCTGGCATTTACAATCCACTCACCGGCCGCAAGCTGGTCAAGACCTGGCTGGCCGACGAACTCTTTCCTCATGCCGTTCAGTTTTATTCCCGCCTGGAAAAAAAGTTGGGCGTCAAACTCGTCTACCCCCAAAATATTTATCGCCCGTATCGTTCCACAGAAGAGCGGGACAGCTATCTGAACTACGCATCCGACGGAGAAATTGCAAAATATATAGCACAAAGCGCTAACAGTCAGAAAAATATAGTTGGAATTGATGCTCCCTACGGGGGCCTGGAAGTGACAGGGTCGGGTTGGGTGGATTTAAATACGTTGGTGAAAAACAGTAGGACGTATTTCATTGAAAAAGAACAATATCTAGAAAGTGAGTTCGATGTCAACGATCTGGAAATTAGTGAGAATGGTATCAGGTGGAAAGGCATATCAGCGGGAAAAGTCCTACTTTGCCAAGGCTTCGATGCCCGCGAGAATTGGCTATTCGACTGGCTTCCGTTCAACCCCGTGAAGGGGCAGATTCTCGACGTGTCTTTTGAAAGCTATTCTGCCGATAAAATCGTCAATCAGGGGATTTTCATTATGCCTTCCCTCACTGAAAATGAATACCGGGTGGGAGCTACCTATTCGTGGCATGACCTGGACTGGACAACCACAGAGGACGGACGAGCGTATCTGGAGAACAAATTGCAGCCCCTTGTGTTGGGAAACTATACGATCAGAAAGCAGCAGGCAGGTATTCGGCCTTCTTGCAAAGACCGCCGTCCGCTGGTGGGCATTCATCCCGAATATGGGTCGGTAGGAATATTTAACGGTTTGGGCACCAAGGGAGTTACGTTGGCACCATATTTTGCCGATGAGTTTGTAAGCCATCTTTGCCAGGGCAAAGAATTGAATCCTGAAGCGAATATTGCCCGCTATTTTTCGTTATACAACCACTAAAGACAGTATCCTAGCTCTCATGAAAATATTTCTCCAATTAAAGCCCCGACATCTCGTCGCTTTATTCGCCGTGTTGTGGGCTGCACTACCTACACCTTCGCAGGCGCAACGTTACCCTTCGCAGGAAAAATTCGGCAAAAACCGCATTCAGTACCGCACTTTCGACTGGAAAATTTTTCGTACTTCTAACTTTGAGGTATATCACTATCAGGGTGGTACCAACATGGCCAGGCTCACCGCCCAATTTGCCGAGACTGAGTTCGACCGAATTACCGAGATACTTGGTTACACGCCCTATAACCGCATCAAAATTTTCCTGTACAACTCACCCGGTGAGTTGCTTCAGAGCAACATGGGACTGGCGACTTTCGGTGACCTGGACGATCAGCAACTCGACCTCGCCCAGTCGCGCGTCGAAATTGCTTTCACGGGTGACCAAATAAGCTTCCGCAAAAAGCTGGTGATGGAGATTTCACGGTTGTTTGTGTATGATATGCTTTACGGTGGCAACCTGAAGGATGCCCTGCAAAGCTCGCTGCTGTTGACGCTGCCCGACTGGTTCATGTCTGGCATAGCCGCCTACATCGCTGAGGGCTGGACGCCCGAATTGAGTGATTACATGCGTGATGTGACGCTCAAACGGCCTATCAAGAAGCCCGCCCTGCTTTACGGCAAAGATGCGACATTGATTGGTCAGTCGATGTGGAACTACATCGCCGAACGATACGGGAAAGATAATATTTCTAATATCCTGAACCTGACCCGCATCATCCGCACCGAGCAGACCAGCATCACCAGCACACTTGGCATTCCTTCTTACTCCCGTTTTTTACGCGACTGGCAGGCATTTTATGCCGCTTCCACGGCTCAGGCAAGCAAAGACTACATAGAGCCGACGCCAAAATGGACGTACCGGCTACATGAATTCAATGAAATTGGGAATAGCGCTTCGATCAAACTCTCACCGGACAAGAAATGGATTGCCGTGAGCGAGCTGCATAAAAGCCGTTATAAAGTCACGGTGTTCAATTTGGAAACCGGACGTGATATCGTCGTACGACAGGGGGGGATTCAAATTGGCAACGCGCAGCAAAACAGCATGCTACCCCTGATTTCCTGGACAAAATACAACACGCTGGCGATGGTGGTGGAAGAAAACAACCGTCAGAACCTTTTTATTTTCGACAAGCTCGATACCAAGCGTCCGGTCATTCGCATCAAGCGGAATATCAAGGGGCTGGATCAAATCGTGGCTATGGATGTGTCCGACGACGGCACAATGCTGGCCGTAAGTGCCGACAAAGGGGGGAAAAACGACTTGTACTTAGTCAGCGTAGCGCGGGCCTCAGTCCTTCCCCTGACCAACGACCTGTTCGATGACCTCAGTCCGCAGTTCGTGGCGGGCTCATCGCGTCGCGTCTTGTTTACATCCAACCGCCCCACGGATTCGCTCGGTACGGATCGGGGAAACTATAAAAACTTGAAAGCCACCGTGAGCTTGTTTGAACACGACGGCTCACCCCGCGCCGAGACGGTCACCCGGCTGGTGGACTCCTTGGGAACGTCGCTGATGGCAGTACGGGCGAATGACGAGAGCGTGTTTTTTCTTTCTGATTTCAAGGGAATCAAAAATCTTTTCAAATACGACAGGCAGACCGATTCTGTCACTCAACTGACCAACTACCTTTTCTCTCTCATGAGCGCTGATATCACTTTGCAGGGAAGCGGTGGTATCGTGTATTCGCGCCTCGAGAACGGCATGTACAGCATGGCGTATATCGACCGCCTCGATCCCAATGCGGCACTCGATGCGCCGGTACTCATCAGGGGAGGAACTCCAACTCCACAACCGAGAGGGGTCAATGGCGGTAGCCCAGCCAGTGCGGACACCTCGTCTGCGGTGGCTGAACCTCAGCGAATGGTGCTGCGCCCGGGAGAAGTGGATACGGATGATTATCAGTTTGATGAAGACGTGCTAAAAACTTTCGAGTTCCGGCAGAAGAGAGGCAACCTGGCCAACAATATCCCTATTCCTATCGCCCGCAGCCGCAAGCGTGAGAATATCGCCATAAAAGGCCCCTACGATTACCGGGGACTATTCGTCGCCAATGATGCGTCGTCGGATTGGCGGATTGATCCTATTCGGGGATTTGGTTTCGCGCAGTCCATTTCGATGAATGACTTGCTGGAGAACCACGTCATCAAAGCAGGTTTCTTCATTTCTACCACCTTCCGAAACAGCGATCTGTTTGCCGAGTACACCAATAATACGCACCGGATCGACTACGGACTACGGGTGGATCGGCAGAGCTTGTACATCGATTTCGACGCGGTAACGCAGAAATACCGCTTCAACCAAATCAGAGCCACGGCTTCTTATCCGTTCTCGGCCTCTACGCGGGTTAGTGTAAGCCCCACCTACACCTCCACACGACTGGTGGATGTGCTCGAACGACCAGAACCCGATCGGTTCACGCAGTATGCGGGGGCCATCACGGAGTTTGTATTAGACAATACCGAAACCAACGGAATGAACATGGTCGAGGGAACCCGCTTTAAAGTTCGTTACGAGAATCAGCTGGGAATCGGGCAGGCCAACCAGAACTTCTACCGCCTCAGCATCGACCTGCGTCGCTACCAGAAAATCCACCGGGACCTGATTTTTGCCGGGCGACTCGCCTTCAGCCGTTCCGGCGGGCGAGCCCCCAAGCAGAGCATTATGGGAGGAATGGAAAACTGGGTGCTGAACCGAAAAGACAGCCCCGCCAACGATAACGCGTTGGAGTTTGGCAGAACGGATCAGGGTGTAAAAGTGGACAACCGCGACATTTTCTTTTCTGAGTTTGCGACCAACCTGCGGGGTTTCAACCTCAACCGATTGGCTGGAACCAACTATGTGCTGGCTAATCTGGAACTCAGGATACCGCTTGTCAAATACCTTTACCGGGGGCCTATCACCTCCAACTTCCTCCGTAATTTTCAAATCGTCGGCTTCACCGACATTGGTACGGCCTGGACGGGCAGAGGGCCATTCAGCCAGGAAAACAGTCTGAATACCGAGATCATAGGCAGCGGTTCTGATCCGTTCCGTGCCACGGTCACCAACTTCCGCAATCCCTACCTGATGGGCTACGGGGTCGGTGCTCGCACGATGCTGTTTGGATATTACGTGAAGTTCGATTATGCCTGGGGGGTGGACAACGGGGTCACCAACGATGCAATCCCTTACATTACTTTGGGCTACGACTTCTAGCATACCTGGCCGCTCACTCAAAAGGGGTTGGAACCGATTGGTTCCAACCCCTTTTTTATTGTGCTCCGGCTGCCCGGAGCAAGGCATCATTCGAACCGATCGAGCGCTGTTTGTCGATATTAATTTAGCGAAAAAGTTTTTTTGGCACTTTTTTAGCTTAAGGTGACTCATCCGCCTTTACCAGGCTTTTTCTGGCTTTTGTGGGGTATCGCCTGTATCTTCCCCCAAATCGAGAAAAAAGCCATATGTCTCAAAACAGCCTGATGGATAGGGGGATATCTAAATATATTCCGAGAATTTTGCAAATAGCCGATTTGGCATAGTTTGTGTTGCTAGGTGAGCGTATCGGAATCAGTCTCGTTCGGGGCTGTCATCACGTCCCGGTTCAAAATATTGTTTGTCAAAGTATACTCTAATACCAAAACACATGAAAGGTATTTTACACTCAGGTGAGAAAACCAACCCTGCAACGAAGCCGACAAAAGTACTTTTGGCCGAGCGAGCGTGTTTGGTTGTCACGTATTTAACAAATATCTTTGTTAGGTTTGGTGATCCCCTAATTTCTTCAATTCTATTGGTAAAAGCGTTCTTTCGCTTCATCCGAATATGCCTATTGAGGTTGTTTTCTCCTTTCATTATCCGGCCCGGTAGGCTATTCATGAACAGAGAAGGGCCGCCTGACGATTACGCCACCCGATACTCAATAGAGAAAAGCAAAACAGGTTTAATAAATGATAAGTCTATGAACACTCCACCTCTACCAGAAAAATTGACGCAATTTCTTGGGATGATCATCGCGGTACTCGTATCGGCGATTTCTTCATTATTTTCCAAGGCGTCGACCTCAGCCCGCCAATCTTCGGTTCAGCTTCGTCCTGCTTTGCTCCGTCACCAAGCCGAGTTAGTTTTCTCCCGGAAGATGTTGGCAAGAGCCTTCACCTTTGCCGCCGTGTTCCTCATGGCGATCGGCTCGACTTGGGCGCAGGTTGACCTGAGCCTCACTAAAAATATTGACAAATCCAAGCCAGCCGTTGGCGAGGTCGTCACTTACACGATTACTGTCAAGAACTCCGGCATACTTCCGGCCACAGGCGTAATGGTGAAAGATAGCCTCCCGCTCGGCGGCGTTTCGTATTTGGGCAATGTCCTGACGCGCGGCGGAATCGCTTTCACGCAAAATGCCGGTATCGGCATGTGGAACGTCGGGACGGTTGCTCCGGGCGATTCGGCCATTCTGGACATTACGGCTACCGTCTTGGCGCAGGGGGGTTTCTTTAATGTCGCCGAAGTGTTTACCATGAACGAAGACGACATGGACTCGTGGCCCAACGACGGTGCCCTCGACCAGGACGATCTTGCCTCCACTTGCTTTTCAGTACCCATCGACTATTTCGCGGGTGATGTATTCGATGTCGCCGTACCAACGGGCTACCAGGGCATTCAGTGGTTTTACAATGGTATTGCAATTTCTGACACTGCTTTCGTCGACGGTTTCCCCCGGGCCATCGTCAATGCCGACTCGAGCCTGACCATTATGGGGCCGGGTTCTTACACCTTTATTTCTACAGTAGGCGTTTCGTGTCCCGCTACGGGCTGCTGCGCCATCGAAATCGTGGATGGGCCAATATTCGATTTGGCACTTAGTAAAAACCTGGCCCCCGGTCAGGCTTCGCTCGTTACGCCGGGTGATATCGTGAACTTCCGGTTATACGTCAGGAACGAAGGAAACATCCCCGCCACCCAAATTGCGCTGGCGGATTCACTGCCGGCGGGCCTGATCATCGCTCCCAGCGAAACCGCCTGGTCTGCCAATGGCGAAGGGAATATCTTGACCTTGATTACGCCGATTCCCGGGCCACTCGCGCCGGGTGATTCGGTGTTTGTCGATGTGGCGGTCCAGGTATCGAACGGCTTCACAGGCACTACCCTGACCAACTACGCCCGGATTCAAGACGCCAAGGATGGCGCGGGCGCAGACATCGAAGACCGAGATTCGACTCCGGGCAACGGATTTATCAACGGTGAGGATGACGACGACGACGAGTCGATCAACGTCTCGCCCATCCCTTACGGCTCGATCGGCGACTTCGTGTGGCTGGACACTAATAACAATGGTTTTCAGGATGCCGGAGAACTAGCGGGAGTACCGGGTGTACTGGTCGAACTCCAGGATGCCAACATGGTCGCCATCGACTCGATGTTTACCAACGGCAGCGGAATGTATAAGTTCGATTCTCTGGTGAGCGGCACCTACTTCGTGCGTTTCGTGGCCGGAGCGGGTCAAACTTTCGTGACTCCCAAGCAGGGCGGCGATCCTACCAAGGACAGCGACGCCGGGGCAAGCGGAACGGTACCGGGTAAGACCAAAGCCATTACCATCGACACCACTAAGCCAGTCGATGACACGCTGCGCAACAATCCGAACATTGACGCGGGTATCGCACCACAGTGTCCTACCATTGCTCTGACAGTATCTCCTGACCAGGAAATCTGTGTGGGTGAGACGGTCATGCTGAGTGCAACCTCTAACCTGGAAGGCGTCAAGATTAAGTGGTACTACGCGGCCATCGGCGGAACGGCTTTCGCCGAAACGACGAGCGGCCAGCAGTTGAGCCTTAGCCCAACTTCCACTACGACCTATTACTTAGAAGGAACGACAGCAGACGGCTGTAAGAGCGTACGCACGCCGATCACGGTGATTGTCAACGCTAAGCCTGCTACGCCTACCTGCATCGGCAATATCACGAACATCTGCCCTGACTCGACGGTCGACTTGACCAAGATCACTATCTCGCCAATCTCCATTGCGGGTGGCGTGTTTGAGTGGCGTGTCGGTTCATCTACGACTTCGGCGCTTGTAGCTGATCCTACCAAAGCGATGGCGGGTACCTACTACCTCTTCGAGAAATCGCCAGCAGGCTGCTACAGCAACCCGGCAGTGATTGTCGTGAACATCATTCCTTGCGACTGCCAGTTGGTTTACGACGTGAATGCGGGTGCCGACCAGGAAGTTTGCGCCGGATCACCCATCTCGGTGACCGCTACGCTTACCGGAACGGCCACGGCCATTACCTGGACCACGACCGGAACGGGAACCTTCGCCAACGCTACCAGCTTGACGACGACCTACACGCCTTCGGCTGCTGACATGATTGCTGGAAACGTGGTTCTGACGGCTACTACGGCCGATCCTGACGGCGCAGGAAGCTGCGTACCGAAGATGGACGCGCTATCGGTTGTCATCAACCCAATGCCTGCGTCTGCCTTTGGGGTAGCGTGCGACGATACCCTGGTTTGCCTGGGTAAGAGCACGAAGCTCATCGGCTTCGCCCCGGAGTCTACCATCAAGTGGTACACGACGGCTACGGGTGGCACGGCCATCGGCACCACGCCTAGCGGCGGTAAGCTGGTGGTGACGCCAACGGGTACGACTACCTACTACGCCGAAGCGGTGAGCGACAAAGGTTGCGCAAGCGCCGAGCGCACGCCAGTGACGGTGACCGTACAGCCTTGCTTCTCTGACCTCGCCGTAGTGAAGACGGTACTGACCCCCGGCCCCTACACGCCCGGTCAGGAAATCAATTATTCGGTGACGGTAAACAACCTCGGCATCGGCAACGCCAAGAGCGTGACGGTAAAGGATATTTTCCCAAGTACATTGACCTACGTATCATCGGCTCCGGTTGGTGAGTACAACAGTGCTTCTGAAATCTGGACGATCGGTAACCTGACGAACGGTTCCAGCCGCGTGTTGGTCATCACCGCCAAGATTAAGGATACTGCCATTGGCAACATTACCAATACGGCCATCGTACGCAGCCCGGACAACGATCCCGGCAACACGGCGAACGATACGTCGAGGGTAACGATTCAGGTGGACAACATGGCTGACCTGATGTTGGCTAAGAAAGTCTCGAAAGTGAATCCGATTGTAGGTGAGATAATTACTTATACTTTGGATGTGACGAACGACGGTCCACAGACCGCTACTAACGTGGAGGTCACGGATGTTCTGCAACCTGGAATCGGTTATGAGTTCGTATCTGGCCCCGATTTCTCCAAGACGGGCATCTTTTTGAAAGCTACAATTGCCAGCATTGGCATCGGTGAAACCAAATCGTTGAGTTTCACTGCGAAGGTAAATGGAACCGGCCCGAGTAAAAACATCGCGCAAATCAGTAAGTCTGATCAGAAAGATCCTGACTCTACGCCAGGCAACGGCTATACCAACGGGGAGGACGACGAAGCTTCGGTGACGTTCAATGCAGGCTGCCCAACCATCGAGCCGCCGATCATTGCCTGCGCCGAAACGAATGTGTGCGCCGCTACCACCATCAAGCTGACTTCAGTCGCCTGTAAGAATGGTACGGTGAAATGGTCGAACGGCATGACGGGTGCTTCCATCATGGTGACGGTTAACGAAACGACCACCTTCACGGCAACGTGTAAAGTGAATGAGTGCGAAAGCGCGCCGTCTAATCCTATTACGATCAAGGTCGGTATCCCTGTGAAGCCAGTACTGGCCAGCAACGTGAGCGAAGTGTGCGCCGGAGGAAGTGCCACGCTGACCGCCTCGAACTGCAACGGCATCGTGACCTGGTCGACGGGAGCTACCGGCTCACCGCTGGTCGTGACGCCAACCGAAACGACTACCTACACCGCCACTTGTAAGAAAGGCGAGTGTGTAAGCGAAATGGCTTCGATCACGATTAAGATTGGCCAGCCAGGGCCTGCTCCGATTGTCACATGTGGCAAGATGGAAATCTGTCCCGGCGAAAGCGTAACCCTGACGGCCCACGAGTGCGAAGGCACAGTGAAATGGTCGAACGGTGCCACGGGTACTTCCATCACGGTTAACCCCGCCACCACGACGACCTACACCGCCAAGTGCGTAACGGGAACCTGCGAAAGCCCGGAATCTGAGCAGCACACGATTAAGGTGACTACGCCACAGGCCCCAGTGATCGCATCTGACAAGATGACAATCTGCCCAGGGGGAACCGCCACGCTGACCGCTACGGGCTGCGAGGGTGAAGTAAAATGGTCGAATGGCCTGACGGGCAACTCGATTGTCGTCACGCTGAACGCTACCAAGAGCTTTACTGCCACTTGTAAGACCGAAGCCTGCGAAAGCGGTGAATCGAATATGGTAACGATCAAGGCAGTCAACCCGACCGCCCCGATCATCACCAGCGACAAGACCGTAGTGTGTGCGGGTGACAGCGTGACGCTGACCGCTACCGGATGCGCTACCACGACCCTGTGGTCGAACGGCGTCAGAGGGGCCAGCATCAAAGTGGCTCCGAACGCTACGACGGTTTACGCCGCCGTATGTAAGCTCGATGGCTGTGGTAGTGATGTTTCAAACAAGATCACGATTAACGTAAATACGTCGGGTACGCCGCCGGTCATCGCATCCAGCAAGTCTGAAATTTGCGCTGGCGAGGAAGTGACCCTGACGGCCACGAATTGTGTGGGTACGGTGAAATGGTCGAACGGTACCGAGGGAGCCTCTATCAAGGTGACCCCAACGACGACGACCAACTACACCGCCCTCTGCAAGACTTCGAATGCGACTTGCGCCAGCGGCCCATCCAACGCGGTGACCATTAAAGTGGGAACGCCGGTAGCCCCAACGCTGACCGCCAGCAAGCTGACCATCTGCAAAGGTGAGGACGTAACGCTGACCGCAGCGGGCTGTACGGGCACGGTGAAGTGGGACAACGGTATGACGGGTGCGAGCATCAAAGTGTCTCCAACCGCCGCCACTACCTACAGCGCCACTTGCGACAAAGGGGCGTGTGTGAGCGAGAAGGCATCGATCACGATCGATGTGACTACCACGCCGCCACCAACGGTCATCTGCTCGACGGATAGCCTCTGTAAGGGTGAAAGCGTAACGCTGCTCATCGAAAATTGCGCCGGAACGGCCAAGTGGTCGACTGGCGAGACGGGTGAAGCCATCGTGGCGACCCCAATGGCAACGACCTCCTACACCGCGACCTGCGTAGTGAATGGCTGCGAGAGCGCCAGCTCTATCCAATACAAGATTACGGTAGTGGAGCCAGTGAAGCCTACGCTTACGGCCACCAAGACGATGGTCAACGCGGGTGAATCGACGACGATCACCGCTGCGGGTTGCAACGGTACGCTGGAATGGTCGAATGCCAGCTCGGCAACGAGCATAACGGTATCGCCGACCACGACGACGACCTACACGGCAATCTGCCTGGTGAAAGAATGCGCCAGCGACACGGCTAAGATCACGATCAAGGTCGGGGAGTGTGGTGTGGAAGCACCGAGCATCTCGGCCAGCGCTCCAACGGTCTGTGTGGGCAGCAACGTAACGCTGACCGCCACGGGATGTACCAACACCGTAGTATGGTCGAACGGCCAGACGGGTGCGAGCATCACCGTAGCGTTGAACACGACGACGACCTTCACCGCGACTTGCAAGAAGGATGAGGATTGCATGAGTCCTGTTTCCAACGCCGTTACCGTAAGCGTAACCAAGCTGGAAGCTCCGACGCTGACTGTAAGCTCGAGCCAGATTTGCACGGGCGACAGCGTGAAGCTATCCGCAATCGGATGCCAGGGCGAGGTGATGTGGTCGAATGGCATGATGGGTGCGAGCATCCAGGTGAAGCCGACCGCCACTACTTCTTACACGGCGATCTGTAAGCTTGGTGCTTGCGAAAGCACGCCATCGGCTGCGGCTACGATTACCGTAGGCAAGCCTGGTAAGCCAACGATCACGGCTTCGGCGGGCGACGTCTGCTTCGGCAGCCCCGTCACGCTGACCGCCAGCGGATGCAGTGGCGATAGTTACGCGATCTGGTCGAATGGCCTGGTGGGTAACTCAATCACCATCTCGCCTTCCGCCACGACAACGTTCACCGCGCAGTGCTGCACCTCGGCCTATTGTAAGAGTGATCCATCGACGCCGGTAACGGTGACGGTTGGACCTAAGATCATCAAGCCGCTGACGCAGAACTTGACCAATGCGTGTCCGTTCACCACGGTGGATCTGACTACGGGCGTGACCAGCTCACCCAAGACTACCGGTGGTGTGTTCGTCTACCGTAAGGGCAACACGCCTGAGTCGGCCGCCGTGGCTAATCCAGCCAAAGCGGGTGCCGGAACCTACTATGTGTTCGAGAAAACGACGACCGGATGCTTCAGTGGTGCCTCGGTAGTGATCGTGACGATCACCAACTGCGACAACACGACGCCTTGCGAAACCAACCCAGCCACGGCGGATGCCGGAGTGGACGCCACGATTTGCGCGGCAACCACTTACAAGCTGGCGGGAAAAATTGGCGGTGCCGCTTCGGGGGGCATGTGGACGACCAGCGGAACGGGTACCTTCGACGACCTTGGTTCGCTGACTGCCACCTACTCGCCTTCGCTGGCCGATATGCAGCGCGGAGAAGTGACGCTGACGTTGACGACGAACGATCCTGACGGACCGAACGGCAACTGTGTGGCGGCTTCGGATGAGGTGAAGCTTACCCTTGATTTAATCAAGATCAAGCCCAGCATCGCCATCGACGGCGTGGCCAAAACCGACACAGCCGCCACGGTGCTGAACATCTGCGCGGGCGACTCGGTGACTATCACCGCAACGGATCCGGGAGCCTTCGCCTATAAGCTGAACGGAGTGACTTCGACAGCGGGTAACACCTTCGTAGTGAAAACGAGTGGAACCTACACCGTAACGATGACGAATCAGGAGGGCTGTTCTTCTATGCCTTCGGCTGAGGTCATCGTAAACGTGAGCACGCCAATCAGGACGCCAGTCGTTTCCAACAAGCGGAACACTTGCCCTGTCAACACGGTGGATCTGACGACAGCCGTCGTCGGACTTCCTGCCGCTGGCAACAGCTTCATCTATCGGATCGGTACCTCACCTACCTCCGACGCCGTAGCCTCACCCGCTACGGTGGGTGCCGGAACCTACTATGTGTTCGAGAAATCGGGTGCCGGTTGTTTCAGCGCTCCATCGAAAGTGGAGGTGAACATCATCGACTGCGCCACCGACACGGACTCTACCGATCTTGAAATTGTCAAGACCGTGGACAAGACGACGGTTGCGAAGGGTGGTGAAGCTACCTACTCGATCAAAATCAAGAACAACGGCACAATCGACGCGACCAACATCACGGTCATCGACATCCTGCCCGAGGGCTTGAAGTACATCGCTGGTACGGGTTACGACATCGACGGCAACGTGATCAAGGGAGTGATTCCCATGATCGCCGCCCAGGACAGCGTAGTGTTCACCTGCCTGGTGGACGTGATCGGCGAAGGTACCATTACCAACGTCGCCCACATCGCCAATCTGGATCAACGCGACTTCAACCCGGCCAATGATTCGTCGGCGGTCGATCTGATCGCGACGGGTGCGCCGCTGGCCCAGGCCAACTCCATCGGGGTAGCCAAGCAAGCCGGTACGCCTGAGCAAATTACGGTCGGCGTGTACGATGTGCCTTACGTGATTATGGTAAAGAACTTGGGCGAAAACGATCTCACTAAGGTGCAGGTCACGGACGACCTGTCGCAGACCTTCGGCAACGGTGCCAAGATTGTGCCGGGAAGCATCAAGGTGGAAGCAGATTCGGGACTGGTCGTCAATACGGCTTATACCGGACAAGGCGATAACACGGGCCTATTGGTCGATTCGCTGAGCAACCTGCCCAAGGGTAAAGTGCTCGACATCTACCTGACGGTGCGCGTGGATGTGACCGAGGCTACCACCGCTACGTTCAACAACGTGGCGCTGGGATCGGCCATGGGGTCTGAAAACGTCATGGTGGCAGACAGCTCTACCGCTGGCAGTGACCCTGACCCCGACGCCGACATGGACCCGACCAACGACAGTGAGGCGACGCCTATCGTGCTGAATAACGTGCCGGGTGAGTCGGTCATTGGTGTGGCACTTTCGGTGAAGGACACCGTGCGCCAGTCGAACGGCAGCTACAACATCACCTACCAGGCCATCGTGAAGAACTTTGGTACGGGTGTGCTGACCAATGTTCAGATCACCGATTCGCTATCGAGCGTATTTAATACGAAGTCGGGTGCCAAATTTACAAAAGTTGGCACGCCTATTGCAAGCGATATAAGTGAATTGGCAATCAACCAGAGCTTCGACGGCATCAACGACCTCGAGCTGCTCGTCAGCCCTAACAGTCGCCTGAACGCCGGAGCATCCGACACGCTGACCTTCACGATCAACGTAGAGACCGACGGCCGCCAGACGCCTTACCTGAACTGGGTGTACGCTTCGGCGAAGTCCGGTGAGAAGACGGTGACGGACAAATCGACCAACGGACTGCTGGCTGACCTGAATGGCAACGGCGATCCGACGGAAGCCACGGAGAACCTCGGTACGCCGCTCGTAATACCCGGCGGCACGGAGCTCTTCATTCCCGAAGGGTTCTCGCCCAACGGCGACGGCATCAACGATGTGTTCGTGATTCGCAACGTACCCGCCGGCAAGCGCGTGACGCTTGAAATCTACAACCGCTGGATGACGCAGGTCTACAAGGATGCCGATTACAAGAACGACTGGACGGGTATCGCCAACAACGGCCTGCGCGTCGGAAGCACAGCGCAGGGACTGCCTGACGGAACGTACTTCTACGTCGTGAAGATCGAAGACGGCAAGCAATACGTACGATACATGACCATAAGCAGATAAGACTATGAAAAGGAACTCTAGAATCAAGCAATGGACTGCCCTCGCGCTGCTGGCCCTCACGGCCGGCGGCGGCGAAGTCCTCGCCCAGCAGGACAAAATGTACTCGCAGTACATGTTCAACATGATGGCCCTCAACCCGGCCTACGCCGGTAGCCGCGATGTGCTGAGCGCGACGGGACTCTACCGCAACCAGTGGGTCAACGTGGAGGGTGCGCCCAAGACAATGACTGTCACCTTGGACGCTCCCATCAATAAAGAGCGGGTAGGGCTGGGGCTTCAGCTCTTCAACGACCAAATCGGTCTGCAAAACGAAACGGGAGTTTACGCTTCTTATGCCTTCCGCATCAAAGTCGGTGAGCGTTCGACGCTGGCCCTGGGACTACAGGCGGGAGCCACCAGTTTTCGGTGGAGCCTGAGCGAAGCGCTTCTGGCCCCCGGTGGTGGCGGGGGAGATCCGGCTTTCAACCAGAACATTTCCAAGATATTGCCCAATTTCGGGACGGGGGTATTCATCAGCAATGACAAAAGCTACCTGGGCATCTCGGTGCCGCAGTTGATCGCCAATAATCTGAGTGACTACAACGTCGGCGACAACCGGGCTAAGCAGAAGCGCCACGCCTACCTGATGTCGGGTTTTGTCATTGGGTTGGGCACCACGCTCAAACTGAAACCCTCGTTGCTCGTAAAGTACGCCGATGGCGCACCGCTGGGCATGGATGGCAACCTGAACCTCTGGCTCAACGACCGCATCGCAATCGGTACCTCCTACCGTCATAATCAGTGGAGTACGCTTAACAATAGCGGCGGCAGCGGAGTCGACATCAACAATTACATCAGCGACGCGGTGGTGGGAATGGTTGAAATTCAGATCACGGATCAGTTTCGAATGGGCTACGCCTACGACATGATGCTGAACGGCCTGAAACAATCCAGCATCGGCATCAACTCCGGCAGCCACGAGCTTATGCTCCGTTACGAATTTGGCTTCGGCAAGAGTAAGATCCTGACCCCGCGTTACTTCTAACAGCAACAAGCAGTCGCCACGGCGGTTGTCAAGTAAGGTATATTCTCCGAGACGGCTGCTTGACGGTCGGCGTGGAATATACCTTTTTTTTGCCCCAACTTTTTAAGAAATACCCGCATGAAACGCACTTCTACGCTACTATTGATGGCAGCTTTACTGGCTGGCTATAAGGCCAGTAGTCAGTCCGCATTGGTCCTGGCCGACAAAGAGTACAAGTCGATGTCCTACTTGCGGGCAGCCTCATTGTACGAGGAGGCCGTAGAAGGCAGTAGTTTGGAAAATGAGCAAAAGCTGGCGGTAAAGGCGAAACTGGCTTACAGTTACCGTCAGTTGAAAGATTCCGAAAACACCGAGCGGGTACTGCGTGAAATGATTAGCGGCTACGGGGACGATCTACCGGAAGATTACCGGGAAAATTACCTGTATTTCGCCCAGGCCCTGGCCAGTAATGGCAAATACAAAGAAGCGCAGCAAACCTACGAAAAGTACACGACGCTCAGCGCCGAAGACAGGCGCGGATCCAGTTTCGCCAAGCTTTACAGTAACGTCGCGCTGCTCACCAAAAATGCGGGTGCCTACAAAGTCGACCGGCTTAATATCAACACATCCGACGCCGATTTCAGTCCGATGTACTATAAGGAAGGCATCGTTTTCGTATCGGGCCGCACCAAAGCGAAGGGAATAAGGCGGGTGTTCAATTGGGATCAAACGCCCTTCCTGGATTTGTACTACCTGGATGATTTGAAAAGAATAAAGGGAAAAACGGTCGCCTCCTCCCTGGGTGGATCGAGGGCTGCGAACCCTGACGACAATTTCAGGGCAAGGCGCAAAAGCATCCTTGGCCGGGACGCTTACACCGCCCTAACCGCCAACGATAGCCGCACGGTCGGGTTTTATGCCGGTAGCGCCTACAATAGCGGCATGGGTTACGAGGAAAGCCCTCTGACCGAATCAGAGCGATTCAACAAAACCATCAACTCAAAGTACCACGAAGGCCCCGTTTCGTTTTTCAATGATGGCAACCGCGTCATCTTTACCAGAAACAATTTCAACGACGGTAAGTACGGAGAAAGCAAGGAGGGGATTAACAAACTGAAACTTTATTCGGCGGAGCTTATCAAAGGAGCGTGGACAAATGTAAAAGAGTTGCCCTTCAACAGCGACGAATTTTCGACCGGACACCCGGCGCTCAATCCCGACAACACGTTACTCTACTTCGTATCGGACCGCCCGGAAGGGGAAGGCGGTACCGATATCTACGTCTCGCGCCTGGAAGACGGCCAATGGGGGGAGCCGACCAATCTCGGGCCGGAGGTCAATACCTCAGGCAACGAGATGTTTCCTTTCGTCGATTCCAACGGCAACCTGTATTTTTCCTCCAACGGGCGACCCGGATTAGGTGAACTGGACGTTTTCTTTGCCCCGATGGAATCCTTCGCCAAGGCCAAGAAGAGTATCAACCTGGGTGCTCCCATCAATTCCAGCAAAGATGATTTCGGTCTGATTACCGACGGGGAACGCAAAGAAGGCTATTTCAGCAGCAACCGCAAGGGATTGCCGCTCGACGACGACATCTACCGCTTCCGCCGCGAGGGCCCAATGTACGCCTGTCGCGATCTGACGGTGACTGTCTACGACGACGAAACCAAAGAACCGCTGTCCAATGTCCTGGTACAGATCGAGGACAAGAGTAATCCTGAAAAAATGCGGCAGCTCCAGACAGACAGCCTGGGTAACCTTATGATGTGTCTGGCTTCAGAGAACGAATTCATATTCGAGGCTTCCGAAACGGGCTACCAAAACAATATGTTGGGCTTCACGACCGCCGCCTTCGACGACGAGCGTCCCTCCCTGCTGGAAATACCGCTTAAAAAAGCGGCAGTCGAGAAACCGGCCGAAGCCATTGCGGCTGCGACCAATGCCAGGGGCTTCGTGCTGGCAGAGAACGGAGCCAAGCCGCTATCGGGCGCAAAAGTGACGATAAGAGACGATACCGACGGCACCACCCAGGAAGTGACGACCGATGAACAGGGCCAATACGCCTTCGTGGCCGTACCGGGCCATAACTACACCCTCGACGTGAATGTCGACGACTACGGCACCTTCGGCAAGAAAATTGTGGGTTACGATCCCGACCGCACCACCGACTTGAATGTGCTGATGTTTGAGAAAGGCGAAGCCGTCAAGATCGACAACATTTATTACGATCTGGACAAATCCCTTATCCGTCCCGACGCCGCGCAGGAATTGGACAAGGTGGTGGATATTCTGGAAAAATACCCCAATATGAAAATCGAACTCGGTGCCCACACCGACAGCCGCGCCACGAGCCGCTACAACCGCACCCTGTCCAACCGCCGCGCCAATGAAGCCAAGGACTACCTGGCTTCAAAGGGAATCGAAGCCAAGCGCATCAGTGCCAGGGGATACGGCGAGAGCAAACTGGTGAACGACTGCGGCAACGGCCGCGCATGCTCCGAAGAAGAGCACCAAAAAAACCGCCGGACGGAAATCCGGATTATAACTTTGCAGTAGTACATTCATGTATTGTGAAAAGGCAGGAGATGGTTATCTCTTGCCTTTTTTGTTTATTTGGGGGGCAGAGTTCAAAAGGCACAAAGCTTCAAAGGCGCAAAGTTTGAAAAAACTTAAAATCCAAAAAGTACCGTAGGCACGACCGATCCGATAGCCACAGCGGCGGACCAACCCGGAATTTGTTCCATGAGACCTGTAAGACACAAATGTTCCCCAACGATGAACCTTAACTTTTTGAGAGCTACAGCCATTTTTGCTGCCGTTTTCCTTTTCTCTCTAAAATCCCACGCCCAGCGTGAGGTCCTGTACGAGCAGTACATCCAAAACCCCATGGCGATCAACCCCGCTTTTACGGGCGTGCGGGAGGATTTTAACATGACGGTGCTGCTGCGGCGGCGCTGGTTCACGATTCCCAATTCCCCCATTACGCAAACCTTCGCTATGGACGGCACCGTGGCCGACGGCAAGGTGGGCATCGGCTTGCAGGCCCTGAACGACCGGTTGTCGCCCTACTTCACCACGGGCGTGTACGGTTCGGCGGCCTACCATTGGGATGCGTCGGTGTCGTGGCGGGTTTCTTTGGGAATGCAGGGAGGCATCAATGTGCTGCCCCTGTACGATTTTGCTTCGGGGGTTTCGACCAATGGCGTGCTGGGCAGTTTGGGGGCCGGGGTCTATGTGCGCTACGCCGAGCAGTTCTACGCGGGAATCTCCAAACCCGAACTCCTGTCGCAAAACTTCGGCAGCGGTCGGCAATCGCTCCTTACGTACCGCCAGCCGCTTTTCATAACGGCCGGAGCGGCATTCGATGCGGGCGAAAAGATGCGGGTCTTGCCCAGTGTGCTCATCGTGCAGGAAAAAGGATTGCCACTGCGCGTGGATGTGGGAACAAGGGCCTGGTACGACGAGAAAGTGGGTTTCGGGGCCTTCTATCGCATGGCTTCCGTCGACTACTTTCAGTTGTCGGTCGAGGCACAGTTGGGCGGGAATGCGCGGCTGGGGTACATCTTCAACTCTCGGGCCATCGAGAGCGGCATCATAAACAGCAACAATAACAATCCGCTGACGATCCACGAACTCATGCTGAAATTCATCCCCAACCCCACCAAATTCCACTTTAACTGAAAAATCCCCTTTTCCTACCTTCTTTGGATTTCATCGCTTAACTTTGCAAACCAACAGAAAAAGCACCGACCGCGATGGATAATTACTCTTATATAGCCAATTCCGAACCCTCCTACATCGAAGAACTATACAAATCCTACCAGCAGGATCCGACCTCGGTCGAGGAGAGCTGGGCCAGGTTTTTCGAAGGTTTTGATTTCTCCAGCCAATATCCCAAGAATGGCGCTGCGTCTTCCAATGGCGCTGCCACTGCGTCACGCGCCAATGGGGAGGCTACCAAATCCGCCTCTTATGGCGACGACCGCATCCGCAAGGAAATGGAGGTGGTGCACCTGATTCGGGGCTACCGCTCGCGCGGGCATTTGGTAGCTAAGACGAATCCCATTCGGGAGCGAAAAAACCGTGGCGAGCTGCTGGATTTGGCTGATTTCAAGTTGCAGGAGTCCGACCTCGACACCGTCTTTGAGGCGGGAACCGAGGTGTTTGGCAAACCCGCCACGCTGCGCGAAATTGTGGACGCGCTGAAAAAGATCTATACGCGCGACATTGGCTTCGAGTACCTCTACATCCGTGACCGCGAGCAGAAAAACTGGCTGCGCGACAAGATCGAGAAGGAGGCGCTGAATATGAATTTCTCCATCGACGAGAAGAAGCATATTCTTTCCAAGCTCAACGAGGCCGTAGTTTTCGAGAATTTCCTGCACACCAAGTACATCGGGCAGAAGCGCTTCTCGCTGGAAGGCGGCGAAACGACCATCCCGGCCCTGGACGCCATGATTAACAAGGCGGGCGAGATGGGCGTGAAGGAAGTGATGATCGGCATGGCCCACCGGGGCCGTCTGAACGTGCTGGCCAACACCATGCGCAAAACCTACGAGCAGGTCTTCAACGAGTTCGAAGGCAACCTGCCCGACCAGGTCTGGGGCGACGGCGACGTAAAGTATCACATGGGCTTTTCTTCCCAGATCAAAACGCCTAGCGGCCAGGAAATGTACCTGAAGCTAGCGCCCAATCCTTCGCACCTCGAGGCGGTGAACCCCGTAGTGGAAGGCTTCATCCGTGCCCGCGCCGACGGGATGTACAACAGCGACTACGACCGCGTGCTGCCCGTGTTGATCCACGGTGACGCCGCCGTGGCGGGACAAGGCATCGTGTACGAAGTAACGCAGATGTCGGGCCTGGACGGCTACTACACGGGTGGCACGATTCACTTTGTCATCAACAATCAGGTCGGCTTCACGACTGACTTCGAGGATGCGCGTTCCAGCATTTACTGCACCGACGTGGCCAAGATCGTGGATGCTCCCGTGCTGCACGTCAATGGCGACGATCCCGAGTCGGTGGTGTATTGCATGCACCTGGCCGTGGAGTACCGGCAGAAATTCAACAAAGATATTTTCATCGACATGGTGTGCTATCGCCGCCACGGTCACAACGAGTCGGACGAGCCGAAATTCACGCAGCCCGTCCTGTACAAATACATCGAGAACCACCAGAATCCCCGCGAGATTTACCAGCAGAAGTTGGTAGAGCGCGGCGACGTGGATGCCCAATTGGCCGCCACGATGGACAAGGAGTTCAAGGCCCTCTTGCAGGAGCGCCTCGAAATGGTGAAGCAAAAGGTGATGCCTTACGCCATGCCCAAGCTGGAACTCGAATGGCGCAGCCTGCGCAAATCCACCCAGGAAGACTTCGAGCGATCGCCGGAGACGGGTGTGCCGCTGGAAACGTTGGAAAAAATCGGGAAAGCAATTACAACCATTCCCGAGGGATTTCAGACGCTCAAGCAAATCGACAAGCTTCTCAAAGACCGCAATCAGATGGTCTTCGAGGACAAGACCGTCAACTGGGCCACCGCCGAGTTGCTGGCCTATGGCTCCATCGTGGCCGAGGACAAGATCGTGCGGGTAAGTGGCCAGGATGTGCAGCGGGGGACTTTCTCGCACCGCCACGCCGTCCTGCACGATGCCGAAACAAACAATGCCTACAACAGCCTGAACCACATTCAGGAGAAGCAAGGGCAGTTCATGATCTACAACTCCCTGCTCTCGGAGTACGGGGTGCTGGGTTTCGAGTTTGGTTATGCCATGGCAAATCCTCGCGCGCTGGTGGTGTGGGAGGCGCAGTTCGGCGACTTCGTCAACGGCGCGCAGGTCATGATCGACCAATTTATCACCTCCAGCGAAACCAAATGGGACCGCTGGACGGGGCTGGTCATGCTGCTGCCCCACGGCTACGAAGGTCAGGGCCCCGAGCACTCCAATGCCCGCCCTGAGCGCTTCCTGCAAATGGCGGCCGACAACAACCTCATCATTACCAACGTCACCACGCCGGCCAACCTGTTCCATATGCTACGGCGGCAGTTGGCCTGGCATTTCCGCAAGCCGCTGATTGTGATGTCTCCCAAGTCGATGCTGCGGCACCCGCTCTGTATTTCGCCCATGGACGAATTGGCCAAGGGGCGCTTCCAGGAAACCATCGGCGACGACTACGCCGATCCCAAGAAGGTGAAGAAAGTACTGCTGGTCACGGGGAAACTCTACTACGAGCTTTACGAAAAACAGCAGGCCGATAACCGCGACGACGTAGCCATCATTCGGATGGAGCAAATGCACCCTTTCCCGAAAAAGCAACTCGACGCTCACATAGCAAAATACAAGAAGGCCAAAGTATATTGGGTGCAGGAAGAGCCTTTCAACATGGGTGGCTGGACGTTCATGCTGCGCATGTACCCCGAGCAACCCCTGGAAGTAATTGCCCGCCGCTCCAGCGCCTCCCCCTCCACCGGTTTCGCCAAAATCCACAAACAGGAGCAGGAGGAGATTATACGGAGGGCTTTTGAATAATTTTGAATGAGAGAATGAGAGAATGAGTGAATAGAAGAATAGCTTGCGAGAGCAATATTCTCTCATTCACTAAATCACTAATTCAAAACTAAAAAACATGGCAGAATTACAAATAAAAGTACCCCCCGTGGGTGAGTCTATTTCGGAAGTGACCATTGGCACTTGGTTCAAAAACGATGGGGATTCGGTCAAGATGGACGAGGTGATTTGTGGGCTCGACTCCGACAAAGCCACCTTCGAACTTACCGCCGAAACCGATGGCGTGCTGCGCATCAAAGCGCAGGAAGGCGATACGCTGGCCATCGGAGACCTGATTGCAACGATCGACCCCAGCGGAGCCTCATCGAACGGTGCTGCTTCCAACGGCGCGGCTCCTGAAAAAAAGCCCGAGGCCGAACCTGAGATGAACACGCCCGTGGCCAAATCGGAGAAAGCGGAGGTCGAGACCATCGCCGATCCGAAGAAGTCGGTAACTCCCAAGGTACTGGAAATGACCGTGCCGACCGTAGGCGAATCCATTACAGAAGTGACGATTGCCACCTGGAATAAAAAAGACGGCGATTCGGTGGAAATGGATGAGATTATCTGCGAACTGGAATCGGATAAAGCCACTTTTGAACTGCCCGCCGAGGCGGCAGGTACGCTGCGCATCGTAGCCGCTGAGGGCGAGACGCTGGAAATTGGCGCGGTGATCTGCCGCATCGAGGTCGGTGGCGGTTCCTCTTCCGCTGCTCCCGGCGCGAGCGTTGCCAATGCCTCTGATAAACCCGGGGAGGCTGAGGTACCGACGGTGCACCAGTCGGAAGCCGAGGAGTTCAGCGGTACTTCCGCCCATACCTCACCCGTAGCGGCCAAAATTTTGGCTGAAAAGGGGATCGACCCCAGCCAAATAAAAGGCTCCGGTGCCGGTGGCAGAATTACGAAGGAAGACGCGCTCAACGCACAGAAATCGACTGAGAAGGCTCCCGTAGCAAAAGCGCCCGCCGAATCCACGGCCAAGCCATCCGCTGACAAAGCTCCGCAGCCTGCTGCCGAAGCGCGTGGACAACGCCGCGAGAAGACTTCGTCTTTGCGCCGCACGATTGCCCGCCGCCTGGTAGCCGTGAAAAACGAAACGGCCATGCTCACCACTTTCAACGAGGTGGATATGAAGCCGATCATGGATCTGCGCGGACAGTACAAGGAAAAATTCAAAGAAAAGCACGAGGTAGGTTTGGGTTTCATGTCCTTTTTTACCAAGGCCATCTGCACAGCCTTGCAGGATTTCCCAATCGTGAACGCTTACATGGATGGCGACGATGTCGTGTATAATGACTACTGCGACATTTCCATCGCCGTATCTTCACCAAGAGGCCTGGTGGTGCCAGTGATTCGAAACGCCGAGAAGCTTTCATTCGCGGGAGTGGAGAAAGAAATCGTACGATTGGCCACCCGCGCCCGTGATGGCAAGCTGGGTATCGACGAAATGACCGGAGGTACTTTCACGATCACCAACGGAGGCATTTTTGGTTCGATGCTCTCGACCCCGATCATCAATGCACCGCAGTCCGCTATCTTGGGGATGCACAATATCGTCGAGCGTCCTATTGCGCTCAACGGTGAGGTTGTGATTCGCCCGATTATGTACGTGGCGCTGTCTTACGACCACCGTCTTATCGACGGCAAGGATTCGGTGAGTTTCCTCGTTAGAGTGAAGCAATTGCTGGAAGACCCGGCTCGAATACTTTTGGAGATGTAGGTTCCGACGCTTTTTTGCTTGTGAGGACTGAATTAATGTGAAAAACCCGGCCAATGTGCCGGGTTTTTTCTTATTTTCGGCATTGTTTTTGTGCATTTTGTTTTCAATACAAAACAAAACTGATATGCAACGCAATCTATTTACCGTATGTCTTATACTGACCGCACTCGTCGGATGCAAGAAATCCGGTTCGGGAGGCGGGGACCCTTCCCCTGGGGAGCAGGAAAAAGGTTGTAAAGTGATTTCGGAAACCATCAACGACAAGCCTTTCCGAACTTACCAGTACACCGAAGAAAAGCGGTTGTTTCGCATCGAGCAGTACGAGACTGCGCCAGTTGATCAAGTGCAAAAGCGGTTTACTTTTGAGTACGATGATCTCGGAACCGTAAAAGTCATTCGCGAAACCTACCTGACGACCCCCTTTTGGAACTTCCAGTACGATCTAAGCTATTCCGGCGTTGGCCGTCTCGACACCGTCAGGAAATACCAAGTGTTCAATTCGGGGCCCAAAATCCTGGAAACTTATGTACTTGAATACAACTTGAAGGGGGACATCACGAAGTACAAATGGCAAGACAATTTCCTGCGCTACGAATACGACGACAACGGCAGCCTGACCAAGTGGTTTGTAAGTTTGCCCTTTATCGGCCCCGAAGTACTGGCGGCCGAATTCGGAAACTACGACAACAAGCGCAATGTGTACGCCGACACCCGGCCCGCTGAATTGGTAAACCTGGTCACCAGTCAGGGGGTCAGCAAACAGAATCCGGGTAGTTTTAAATATTTCTCCCCCAGCTTGCGTCCCGAGCAAAATGGGCTGGTGAACTACAAGTATAACGAGCGCGACTTTCCCACCGAGGCCAATGTATCGCTCTTCGCGCCCAACGGGAGTCCGGCTGGCACGCAAGTGCACAAATTCACTTACAACTGTTTGTAGTTTCTCAGGACAAACTCAATTCTCCCCTGCATTTTGGGGAGCATAAGAGAAACCGTTTTCTTTCAATATATCCAACACGTTTTGAATCGCCCGCGACTTAATCGCGGGCGATTCCTTTTCCGCATCGGGACTACTAATCCAAAAGCTCGCCTTCATACGCAATGAGTGCGCCTTCGTTTCCTCGACACTCGCCACGGCTTCGTGCGGGCTGTCGTGTAATACGCCGTCGGTACGCCGAAGTGCGGACTCGATGAGCGGAATGGCCTTTTTGTAATCTTCCCGGTTGTCCAGATCCACACTGAATTCCAGCCGCAGGAAATCATCGACCGAAAAATTATAAAGCGGATTCTTCAAAATTCCGCCGTTGGGGATATAGACGTCCTTTCCATCCAGTGTTTTCATGATCGTTTCGCGCAGGTTCATGTCTATGATGCGACCCTTCACCCCCTGCGTTTCCACCAGATCACCAATCCTGTAAGGGCGTTTGAAGGCCAGCAGGATACCCGCCAGGAAATTCTCGCCAATGTCTTTGAGCGCAAATCCCAGAATAAATGCGGACAGCCCGGCACCGGCCAGGATGTTGGTGACGGCCCCGCTCAGTCCCAATGTTCCCAACGCCACCGAGACGCCTATAATCAAGGCAATCCAATAGCCCACGTCGGCCAGGAAGCCTGTCAGTAAATCATCGTCGGAATTGCGCAGCAAGCGGGGCATCAGCCATCGCCTAGTTTGTCGGGCGATGAAGATGAACAGCAGCAGCAAAAAGGCGGCGAGTGCAAGCTTGGGTAAAGCTTTTACAAAAGAATGGTAGTAGCCGTTAAGTACGGTCCAGAGGTCGTCGGTGAATTGTTTCAAGCGTGGGAGAGAACTAGTGAGAAAAAGGGGATTTCCGTCAAAATAACCGCACCAATTCAGCTATAACTTCGGATTTCGCTTATGCCGATCCTTGTCTCGCGCCGTCTTCTTGGCCATATTTTTTTCAAAAGCTTCGGTCAAATTCACGCCCGTCTGATTGGCCAGGCAGATCAGCACCCACAATACGTCGGCCATCTCATCGCCTAAGTCTTTGCCCAAATCCGATTTTTTGAAAGACTGGTCGCCGTAAGTCCGCGCCATGATGCGGGCCAATTCCCCAACTTCTTCGGTAAGGATGGTCATATTGGTCAGCTCGGAAAAGTACCGGACGCCGTACGTTTTGATCCAGGAATCAACTGCCTGCTGGGCTTCTTGTAATGTCATTTTCTTGAAAGGAGGAAAGAAGGAAAGAAGGAAAGAAGGAAAGGAGGAAAGGAATTAGTGACAAAATTGGGGTGCTGAACAGCCCAGGGTATTTATTTTAGCCGAAAGCCGAAAGCCGAAAGCCGAAAGCCCTGTCAGGCTGAGCGGAGTCGAAGCCCTACCCCCGGTTTTTCGAATCAATTACAATCGTCACCGGACCGTCGTTGGTAAGGCTTATTTTCATATCGGCCCCAAATTCGCCCGTTTGGATAGGTCTGCCGAGTTCTTTACTTAGGAATTTTACCATTTGTTCGTAAAGCGGAAGGGCTACTTCGGGTCGGGCCGCTTCAATGAATGACGGACGATTGCCTTTTTTGGTATTGGCATGAAGGGTGAACTGGCTGATGAGCATGATGTTCCCGTCTACACTTTTCAAATCCAGATTCATCTTGCCTTCGGCATCGCCGAAAATGCGCATCTGCACGATTTTTCGACCCAACCACTCCAAATCTTCGGTAGTGTCAGAATTAGCTATACCCAGTAAAACTAAAAAGCCAACCCGTATTTGGCCTTTCACCGTTCCTTCGATGGTGACGGAAGCTTCGCTTACGCGCTGAATTACAGCAATCATGATCTGTTATCTTTCACTACTAAGAAAAAGTCATTATCCAATTCCAGATAACCATAATCGTAAACGAAGTAGTACACGCTGCCTTTTTGGGTGACGCGCTGACTGGTCATCAGATTGAAGTCAAAGCCTTTGGATACGAGGGTGCTACGGGTAGTTTTCTGCTTGTCTTCCGGGCAGATTTCTTCCAGGATGCGGCGGTTGCGGCGCAGTTGGTTGTTGGTGTTCCGCACCACATTGTACTGGTCAGAGTTTAGTTTGTTATTATAGGCATTGCGGCACATATCCGAGCAGAACTTCTTATCCGCCCGGCCCGAGAAAGGTTGATCGCATTCTAGGCAGGTTTTCATGGTCCCCTGAATTTTTCAATTTCTTTTCGGACGGCTCCGATCAACTCTTTTGTGGGTTCGATAGCCGCTAAAACCTCTTCTTCTGTAAAATCCCATAAATCACCATAGTCTCCCTTTTGCCTAGCATCAAATAAATCAGAATACACTTTACCTAGCTTCACATCGATTTTATTAGTTTTCACGTAGAGAAGAAAGAAAGTAGTTCTTACGCCCGTGTGAGTTTTCGTCGTTAGTCCTGACTGAAACAGCAAAGCACTTATCGCGTAATACGCCGCATAGTAGAATCGGTTTACAGCAAAGTTCCACTTGCGATTTTCTACTAGTAGTTGAGCTACCTCCAGAGTTTCATCTGATTTTTCCAGCCGATATTTGATATACTGAAACCTTTCTTCTTGTGTCATAACTCAACTCCATCTAGTTTTATGCTCTCGTAAAATGGCGTAATGCGATGCTTGCTTTCCCATTCATATTTAGAAAACACAAAAGTTGATATGGCTTGCTCCTGTTCTAGCTCCACATCAAAAAGTCGATGCCTAAACTTCTGCTCCACTCTGTAGTCAGCCGCGTAGGGTACTAAGATCAACACGTCCCAATCTGAATCCTCTTTCGCGTCCCCTCGCGCTCTCGAACCGAACAAAATGACCTTCGCCTCAGGCTCGACTTGCAGCACCGCATCCTTAATGCTTTTAAGAATCAATTCTTTTTGATTTGTCGCAATCACTTCCATACTTCCAAGCTTTAGTTTTATTAAATAATTCCGAAAACGGATAATCGGTTCACTTTAAGCTAATTGGGTTCGCCACCACGCCCTCGAATGTCATCTTCACGGGCTTGATCGTGCCATCCTCATTAAATTCCAGGCGGTCGATGCAGGTCACGCGATGGTCGCGGCCTTCGTTGGGGATGGGGCGGCGGTGGTACACCATGTACCAGTCGTCGGTGCCGGGCGTGTGGAGCACCGAGTTGTGGCCCGCTCCGGTGGCGATCGTCTTGTCCGATTCCAGGATCGTACCGATTCTTTTGTAAGGTCCAGTCGCCTTGTCAGCGGTAGCGTAAGCGACTTTGTACGTATCGTTCGTCCAGCCGCCTTCCGACCACATGAGGTAGTACTGGCCGTTGCGCAGGAACATGAACGGGCCTTCGACGTAGCCTTCGGGCGTTATCTCGTGAAATAGCTCGCCGTCCTCCCAGGGCTTGATTCCCGTGAAATCATCGTTTAGCATTCCCAGATTACAGTGGCTCCAGCCGCCGTAAAAAATGTAATGGGTGCCGTCGGTGTCTTTGAATACAAACTGGTCGATGGGTTGGGCGTCGTTGTAAAAATCGTCGATGAGCGGCTTGCCCAAATAATCCCCGAATGGCCCGCCGGGGGCATCTGCCACCGCCACGCCGATCCCGCCGAAATGATTGATGGTATTGCTTTCATCCCAACCCGGTCGGCTCGGCCGCTGCACGTCGTTGGCTGCGAAGAAAAGGTAGTACTTGCCCTCTTTCTCGATGGCGGCAGGTGCCCACATGGCTTGCCGCGCCCACTTAATGGCTGCCGTGTCCAGGATATTAGAATACTTCTGCCAGGTAACCAAGTCTTTAGAAGAAAAAGCGTCGAAGTGTAGCTGATTCTCGAACTCGGCGGAGTAGGTGGGGTAGATCCAGTACTCGTCACCAAACACCACGCCCTCGGGATCGGCGTACCAGCCCTCGGCAATGGGATTGCCGGAAGTAAGAACCGCTTCTTTTTCATCAGAATTTGTGCAGCTGGCCAATATTAGCGACAAGCAGGTGCAAGTGAGAAGGAAATGTTTCATAAGGGACTGGTAATGTACAGGATAATTCAGATAGATCAGGAAAGTTTTCCCAAATATAAATCATTTGCAAACGACTACAATCATTTTTATCCGACTATAAATATTTAAGAACCGAATCGGACTTTTCAAAGCCGCCACCTTTGTCCCGTCGGTTCGAGTGAATCGAAAACAGTATTCATCGTGACTCGGTCAAGCGGCAAGGCCAGCGAAACCAAAATCACAAAAACATACAAAATCATGAACAAAGTAAATTTGATCGGCAACGTAGGACGCGAAGTAAACGTGATGGAATTCGAAAACGGCAAGAAGGCATCGTTCAGCCTGGCCACCAACGAATCGTACACCAACCGCAACAACGAAGAAGTGACCAATACCGCCTGGCACAACGTGATCGCCTGGGGCAAAGTAGCGCAGCAGTGCGAGCAAATGCTCAGCAAAGGCAAATTCATTCAGGTGGAGGGCAAAATCACCTACCGCGAGTACCAAAACCGCGAGAACCAAACAGTGAAAATCACGGAAATCGTGGCCTTAAAGGTAGAGGAAGGGCCGAAGAAAGCAGCGTGAAAGGGAGTATTAAGTACTGGGTACGAAGTACAGCGTTTTTGCCCAAAGTAGTTTTGGAACTTCGTACCCAGTACCCAGTACCGGAAGGCCGGCCCCGCCAGTACCCAGTACTTTTATAGTCCCAACAGCACATGCGCCAGCCCAAAGTACACCCCATACCCAATCAAATCATTGGCCGTGGTGATAAAGGGGCCGGAGGCGACGGCGGGATTGATGCCTAGCTTATCAAGCATGAGCGGCGTAACGGTACCCATAAACGACGCCAAAAACACCACTGACAGTAGCGCCGAGGAGACGACCAGGGCTAGCTGCATTTCGTTACCGATGAGCAGGTTAAAGCCAAAGACAATCAGGCTGATGATGACGCCGTTAATGAACGCTACGCCGAACATGCGCAGCAGTCGCTCCCACACGCTCGTGTCCAGCCCCGTTTTGTCGGCCAGACTTTGCAGAATGATGGAGGAGGTCTGGATGCCGACGTTGCCGCCTGTGGAGCCGATGATGGGAATGAAGGCCGCCATGGCCGGAACGACCTTCAAGTCGCCCTCGAAAAAGCCGATGAACTTGGCGGCCAGGATGCCGCCCATCATGCCTACGAGCAGCCACGGCAGACGAGCCCTGGTTTGTTCCCAAACGGTATCGTCTTCCTCGACGTCGCCCGTGACGCCAGCCATTGCGAGGGCATCCGAGTTGGCTTGTTCGGTGATTACGTCCACCACGTCGTCGATCGTGATGCGGCCCAACAGGCGGCCCTGCACATTGACGACCGGGATCACGTCGAGGTCGTAACGTTGCATGAGTTCGGCGACCTCCTCGGCGGGCCGGTAGGTTTCGACGTAGATGACATCCTTGTTATAAATGCTTTCCACCTTGGTGTTTTTGTGCGCCAGCACGATGCGCTTCAAGGAAAGTGTCCCTACCAGACGGTTGTGGTCGTCGACGACATAAACGGCGTATACCTTCTCGACATCCTCGGCTTGCAGGCGTAATTCCTCGATGCACTGGTTCATGTTCCAGTTGACGTTGGCTTTCACCAACTCCTTCTGCATCAGTCCACCCGCTACGTCCTCGTCGTAATGCAACAGGTCGAGAATAAAGCGCGCCTGCTCGCGGTCTTCCAGTAAGGCGATGACCTCCTCGCGGACCTTGATGGGTTGCTCGTTGAGCAAGTCTACCGCGTCGTCGGAATCCACCTCGTTGACGTACAGGGCGATTTCGGCGGAAGTGAAATTTCGTAGGAAATCCCGCCGCTCGTCCGTATCCAGCCCGGCCAAAATTTCGGCCCCGATCTTAGTATCGAGCAAACCGACCAGGTACTTGGCCTGCTCGGTTTCAAGTTCGTAGAGAATTCCCGTCACGTCGGCGGGATACATATCCTCCATCTCGGCTTTGAGCGTGGCCGAATTTTGGCTTCCGATAAGTTCCTCGATGTGGTCGAGGTATTCTTTTGTGAGTTCGAATGTCATATTCTGCTCGCTTTCGTATTTTCCGATACTACCTGGGGGCAAAGGTAGTATATTCAGGCGCTATAACTTTGCAGGTAGAAAATCATGGGCTGGTTAAAAAATCATTCAGAGTCAGGCGGGTTCGGCAAATAGGTAATACCTTTGCCGACATTCTGAAAAGTACGCCAACCCTTTATTTCATGTCCATCACCCGCTTTAAGTTTGTCATAGCCTTCGCTCTGCCAATCCTGACCGCAACCTGCGCTTTTCCCCAAAACAACCCAAAGAAGACAGGGCCGCTCGCCCGTCCCAAAATGGTAGTTGGTATCGTGGTGGATCAAATGCGGTACGACTACCTCTACCGCTACTACGACAAATACGGTGAAGGTGGCCTGAAGCGACTGATGAACGAAGGTTTTAACTGCCGGAACAACCACTATCCTTACGCCCTTACCGTTACGGCGGCAGGACACTCGGCGGTCTATACGGGTTCTGTTCCAGCCATCAATGGCATTGTGGGCAATGAGTGGTTCGACCCCATTGCGGGCCAAAGCGTATACTGCGCCGAAGACAGCACCGTGACCACCGTGGGAAGTACTAACGCGTCGGCCGGGAAAATGTCGCCCAAAAACTTACAAGTCAGCACGATCACCGACCAGTTGCAGATCGGTACCAACTTCCGTTCCAAGACGGTCGGCATCGCTATTAAAGATCGGGGCGCGATTCTGCCCGCCGGACACGCTGCCACGGGGGCGTACTGGTTCGACTCCAAGACGGGCAACTGGATCACCAGTACTTTTTATACCGACCGATTGCCAAAATGGGCGCAGGAAATAAACGACCGAAAGCTGCCTGCGCTCTACATGAAAGATGGCTGGAATACGTTGTTGCCGATCGACCAATACGAGGAGAGCACTCCCGACGACCGTCCCTACGAAAATAAGCTCGGCGGAACGACTAACTTTCCCCACGATCTGGCCGGTACTGCGGGTGATGTTTACGGCGTAGTGGCCTCCACGCCCTTCGGCAACACGATCACCAAAGACATGGCCATCGCCGCCATCAAAGGCGAGAACATGGGCAAAAATGCGCAAACTGATTTTCTGGCGGTAAGCTTTTCATCGCCCGACTACGTGGGCCATGCCTTCGGTCCCAATTCCATCGAGATTGAGGACGTTTACCTACGGCTGGATCGCGAATTTGCCGAGTTCTTCGCTTTTCTGGATAGCTGGACGGGCAAAGGCAACTATACCGTTTTCCTGACTGCCGACCACGGCGTGATGGATGTCCCCGCCTTTTGGACGGAACACCGGCTCCCGGCGGGTCTGCTGAACACGGGCACTGTGAACGAAAAAGTGAAGGGCGCACTGGAAGAGGCCTTTGGAAAGGGCGACTACGTTCGGGCGAACGACAACTACCAGCTTTATTTGAACAGGATACTGCTGAAATCGAAGAAAATAGCGGTGAAGGACGTGTACGAAGTGGTGCGCGAAGTCCTGCTGCCGGTTCCCGGCGTTGCCGATGTGATCAACCTGAAAGACCTGGGCGAAAGCCACCTCAACAGCTTCCAACTGGAATTGTACAAGAACGGCACCAACGCCAAACGCAGCGGTGATATTCAAATCGTGCTGCAACCGGGCTGGTTCGCGGGCCGCTCCACGGGCACCACCCATGGCTCCCCCTACAACTACGATACCCACGTGCCGCTGTTGTTTTACGGCTGGGGCATCCCGAAAGGTGAAACCTTGCGTCGCACTTCCATCGCCGACATCGCTCCCACAGTAGCCGCCCTACTGCACATCCTGGCTCCGAGTGGCACGGTGGGGAATCCCATCGCGGAAGCTTTGAAATAGGGGTCAACGGTCAACGGTTAACGGTAAATCGGCGACGCTATCCTTTCGATTAGGAGACTAGTGAAATCCGCAAATCGTTAACCTTTGACCGTTGACCGTTAGCCCACTAGGTAAACGTTTCAATTAAGAAGAAACGTTTACCTACGCTTCTTCCACAACTAATTTAATCCCCTCCGACTGACGGATAATGACCTTGCTACCTGCCTCGATGGGAAGGCGGGCGGCGGAAACGGCGCTCCATTCGGCACCGCGATAATAGATTTTCCCTTCGCCCAGAGCCGGAATGTCACGGACAACCATCGCCGTTTCGCCCGCGAACTCACTGTATTCTGTTTGGTTCCCGCGTTGTTTGAGAAGGTTTTTTGCGTGTTTCCTCAATAAAACCAAGGCCAATACCGAAATAAGTGAAAAAGCGAAAAGCTGCGTGTTGAGGTCTGGTAAAAGGCCGATGCTGGCCAGCAGGGCTGTGACCAATGCCCCGGCGGCGAAGAAGACAAACACCAGTACCACACTGACTAGCTCCAAAACGAGCATGAGCAGCCCGATGATGAGCCATATTTGAGGCAAAGACAAATCCATGATTCAGGTGGGTTAAGTTCCGGGCAACAGAAGACAAGCGCATCGAGTTGTCCATAACTGTCAACTGTCAATCGCGACGGCGACCCGGTGTCAACTGTCAACTACTTCGCTTTGGGCAGATCAGTTTTCACCACCGTCATCGCGGCGGCGATCATAGAACCCATATCGGCGAAGTTGGCGGGCAGAATGAGCGTGTTGTTGGTTTTGGCAAGTTTGCCAAACTGATCCACCAAGTTATCGGCGACCCGCAACTGTACGGCTTCCATGCCGCCTTCGTTTTGGATGGAGGCCGCCACCAGCCGAATACTTTCGGCGGTCGCCTGCGCTACCGACAGGATAGCCGAGGCTTCACCCTGCGCTTCGTTGATTTGCCGCTCGCGGACACCTTCCGACTCCAGTACCGCTTTCTGCTTTTGTCCTTCGGCCACGTTGATGGCGGACTGTTTTTCGCCGTCTGACTGTAGGATCACGGCCCGGCGCTCACGCTCGGCCTGCATTTGTTTTTCCATGGCCATCAGTACGCTTTGGGGCGGCGTAATGTTCTTGATTTCGTAGCGCAGCACCTTCACGCCCCAGCTGGTTGCGGCCTCGTCGATGGCGTCCACCACGGCGCGGTTGATGGTCATGCGCTCCTCGAAAGTCTTGTCGAGGGCCAGCTTGCCAATCTCGCTCCGCATGGTCGTTTGGGCCAGTTGCGTTACGGCAAAAGTGTAATTGGAAATACCGTAAGCTGCTTTCTTGGGGTCGATGACCTGAATGAAAATCACTCCGTCCATGCGCACCTGCACGTTGTCGTTGGTGATGCAAATTTGTTCGGGAATGTCGATGGCCGACTCCTTGAGCGTGTACTTGTAGGCCACGCGGTCAAAGAACGGGATGATGAAATTAATGCCTGGCTGCAATACGGCGTAAAACTTACCAAGGCGCTCGACGACGTAAGCGGACTGCTGCGGGACGACCTTCACGGCCATCAGAATGGCCAACACCACCAGCACGAGGAGAACGATTAGGGCGATCATAGTTTTTTAGGTTAAGAGGTTCACGACGAAAGTAGGGAGGTTTCTCTCCCGCCGCAATACTTGTCGGACGAACGACCCGCCGGACAGGGCTATCGGCAGCGGAGCGTTATGGGTGGCGGGGAAAGTTACCCTCGTAAAATCTCCCGCGAAATCACCAACTTCTGAATCTCGCTCGTACCCTCACCGATCGTACACAGCTTGCTATCGCGGTAGAACTTCTCGACCGGATAATCTTTCGTGAAACCATAGCCACCAAATACCTGCACCGCCTCGTTGGATACGCGCACGGCGGTTTCGGAGGCGTGGTACTTGGCCACTGAGCTTTGCAGACTTACCTTCTCGCCCCGATCCTTCGTGTCGGCGGCGTTGTAGGTAAGCATCATGGACGCCTGGATATCGGTGTACATATCAGCCAACTTGAAGGCAATCCCCTGAAATCTTGAAATGGATTGACCGAACTGCTTGCGTTCCTTAGCGTAGTCACGGGCGGCCTCGTAGGCCCCCACGGCGGTTCCCACGCTGAGGGCGGCAATGGAAATGCGTCCGCCATCCAGAATTTTAAGCGATTGAATAAAGCCCTCGCCCACTTCGCCCAGTCGCTGACTATCGGAGATACGACAATCCTCAAAAACCAGCTCGCAAGTTTCGGAAGCCCGCATTCCGAGCTTGTCTTCCTTGCGTCCGGCGGTAAAGCCCGGCGTACCCTGCTCCACGATGAAGGCCGTGGCTCCGTGCTTATCGCCCGGCTCACCCGTACGCACGATGACCACGGTCACGTTGCCGCTTTTGCCGTGGGTAATGAAGTTCTTCGAGCCGTTCAGGATCCAGTCGTCACCTTCTTTTACGGCCACGGTGCGCATGTTTCCCGCGTCGGAACCCGTATTGGGTTCGGTAAGCCCCCAGGCTCCGATCCATTGACCAGAGGCTAGCTTGGGCAGGTATTGCTGCTTTTGATCTTCGTTGCCAAACATCAAAATGTGATTGGTGCAAAGCGAATTATGGGCCGCTAGCGAAAGGCCGATGGAAGGGTCTACTTTGGACAGTTCGATCAGGGCGGCCACGTACTCGCGGTAACCCAGGCCCGAGCCACCGTACTCGACGGGAACCAGGATGCCCATGAGCCCCAGTTCACCCATTTGGTGAAAAACCTCAGTGGGAAAATGTTGGGCCTCGTCCCATTCGCGAATGTTGGGACGGATGTGTCGCTCGGCAAAGTCGCGGACTGTTTCCTCGATGAGGGCTTGGTTTTCGGCGGTTTCGATAGTCATTTTATTATTCGCTTAAAATATGAAGTGTGAATTTCTTGGCAAATTACAGGAATAAAACGAGTGAAGGTTAGTAAAGTTTTTAGTGGGAAGACCAGTGAAAACCGAAAGACAGTGGCTAACTGTCCGGTTTTCTTGGAAAAAGAACTAATTTTGACCCGCAAACGCGATAAATCTTTGCAAAGTACAATTTAAAAAAAAGGGTTCTCTCGACCTATCGAGCGGACCGGGCAGGCGTAACGGCCAAAGTCAATTACCTATCATTAATCATTCCAATCCATGAAAATTGCAGTCGTAGGAACCGGGTACGTCGGACTAGTGACGGGCACTTGTTTCGCCGAAACGGGAAACCAAGTCATGTGCGTCGACATTGACGAGAACAAAATTGGCCGACTAATTCAGGGAGAAATTCCGATTTACGAACCCGGACTGGACGTGCTGTTCGATCGCAATGTTTCGGAGGGACGCCTCAAATTTACGACCAACCTGGCCGAAGGGATTAGGGAGGCTCAAATCATATTCCTGGCCCTGCCCACGCCGCCCGGCGAAGACGGCTCGGCCGATTTGAAATACATTCTGAAAGTTTCTGACGACCTTGGCCCGTTGCTGGAGCAGTATGTCGTGATTGTGGACAAAAGCACCGTCCCGGTAGGTACGGCTGAAAAAGTACACGCCGCCATTGCCAAAAACGCCAAAGTCGAGTTCGACGTAGTGTCTAATCCTGAGTTCCTGCGCGAAGGTGTGGCCGTTGAAGACTTCATGAAGCCTGACCGCGTCGTGGTGGGGACCAACTCGGCCAAAGCCCAGAAAACGATGGAAAAGCTTTACGCGCCGCTGGTGCGGCAGGGGAATCCGGTGATTTTCATGGATGAGCGTTCCGCCGAGATGACCAAGTATGCCGCCAACTCATTTTTGGCGATGAAGATCACCTTCATGAACGAGATCGCTAACCTGTGCGAGCGGGTGGGAGCCAACGTGGACGACATCCGGCGCGGTATCGGCACCGACAGCCGCATCGGCAAGCGGTTTTTGTTTGCGGGCATCGGTTACGGTGGAAGTTGTTTTCCCAAGGACGTACAGGCGCTGGCCAAAACTTCTCGCGACTTCAACTACGATTTCCGCATCCTCAATTCGGTAATGGCCGTCAACGAGGATCAGAAGAAACGCCTTCTGCCACTGGTGCAGGAATACTTCCAAGGAGAGTTGAAGGACAAAACGATTGCGGTATGGGGGCTGGCTTTCAAACCCTACACTGATGATATTCGTGAAGCCCCAGCCTTGGAAAATATCAAATTTCTACTGGATGCGGGCGCCAAAATAACGGTGTACGATCCCGAAGCCATGGACAATGTGAAGCGCATCCTGGGCGATGAAGTGACGTTCTGCCACACGCCTTACGCAGCCCTCGACGATGCCGACGCGCTGATGATCTTTACCGAATGGCCGCAGTTCCGCACGCCGGACTTCGAGAAGATGGATAAACTGATGAAAAACAAGGTCGTCTTCGATGGCCGCAACCTCTACGAATTGGACGTGATGCGCGAAATGGGCTACACCTATTACAGCATAGGCCGCGAAGCGGTACTTAGTTGACAGTTCTTTTAATGAGCAGACTATTTATTTTCTTACTCAAATATAGATTACTAGTAAAAAGCCGACAGTCGTAAGCCGACTGCCGACCGCCAAAATATGAAACGCACCCTAATTACCGGAGCCGCCGGATTTCTCGGCTCGCACCTCTGCGACCGTTTTATCAAGGAAGGTCACCATGTGATCGCGATGGACAACCTCATTACGGGCGATATGCGCAACATCGAGCACCTGATGCCGCATCCGAATTTCGAGTTTTACCACCATGATGTTACGAAGTTCGTTCATGTGCCGGGGGAGCTGGATTATATCCTGCATTTCGCGTCGCCGGCCAGCCCGATCGACTACCTCAAAATTCCGATCCAAACCCTAAAAGTGGGCGCGATGGGAACGCATAATCTGCTGGGTTTGGCCAAAGCCAAGGGTGCCCGTTTTATTATCGCTTCTACCTCTGAGGTGTATGGCGATCCGCTGGTGCATCCGCAGACGGAGGAGTATTGGGGGCACGTGAATCCCATCGGGCCGCGTGGCTGTTACGACGAGGCAAAGCGGTACCAAGAGGCCATCACGATGGCTTACCATCGCTACCACGGTTTGGAAACGCGCATCGTCAGGATTTTCAACACTTACGGCCCCCGGATGCGCTTGAACGACGGACGCGTATTGCCCGCCTTTATCGGCCAAGCCCTGCGCGGCGAGGATTTGACGATCTTTGGCGATGGTTCACAAACGCGTGCGTTCTGTTACGTATCCGATTTGGTCGAGGGTATCTATCGTCTGCTGCTGAGCGATTATGCCTATCCCGTCAATATCGGCAATCCGTCGGAAATCACGATCAAGGAATTTGCCGAAGAAATCATCAAACTCACCGGAACCGATCAAAAAGTCATCTACAAAGATTTGCCGCAGGACGATCCCAAACAGCGTCAGCCGGACATCACCAAAGCGCAGGAACTGCTGGACTGGAATCCAAAAGTACTCCGTGAAGAAGGCCTGCGAATCACCTACGAGTATTTCAAGAATCTACCCGAGGAGCGACTGTACGAGGATTCCAGCCATCGGGAATTCGATGCCTTCCAGAAGAACTGAGGTTGTTAAAGTCAGGAGGTGGTATTCCTAAGGTTTCACAGCGGCTCCTCGCAAAGGGGCCGCTTCTTTTTTGCTCACTCAGTTCATTGCCAGCTTTTTGGAGTACCGTGGACTCTGCGAAACAGATTGTTACGAAATATCCTCATATACGTTGAGTCAGGTGCCTTCCGTGTCGCTGATAAGCTAATCGGAACAGGATTTTTGGGTTTGGATAGTGATTCTGATTCTTAAAGAACAGATTGTTGAAGAAGATCAGAGCATTTCCCATCATTTTAATCACAGAACGAACTCATTATGAAAAATCCAATGAAGACCTTATTGCTTTTACTAACCCTGGCAACGACCCCCTTGATGGCCCAGCGCTACACGGTGGTATCCAATGTCGATTACTCCGCTCCCTTTGACGACTACAAGACGTATAGTTGGGCAAAGCAGGTGACGATGACTAACAGCCTGGCTTACGCCATCAATGACCTGACATTGAAGAGCAAGATCAAAGACGCGGTCGCACACGAAATGGAAGCCCGGACGATGACGATGCAGAAAAACAACCCAGATATTCTGGTAAACTTCCGGGTATTCGAAAAGCCGGTGACGATCGAGGAAGCGGACGGCTTTTTCACAGATGCAGACTACTGGGGTACCGATGAGGTGCGTAACAATGCTCTGGGCACTTTGCCCTATGCTGCGACTTACAATGAGGACGATACGGAATACTTTCTGGATAAAGGCACTCTAATGGTACAACTCGTAGATGCCAAGAAGGGAGTAGTCGTGTGGCAGGGCTACGCCAGCGGGCTGATGGACGGAAACGTCTTCGATCGCAATCCTGACCACGTTGCCAAGGCCGCGCGGCTGATATTCGACAAGCTGGATTTGGTTATGAACCAATGATGGCAGGGAGGCGGTTTGTCGCGTGTAGTGCGCGTCAGCCAGTTGCATGATAAAGAAGACAAAAAAATACCCTTTCCATTGCGAGAAGGGTATTTTTTTGATGCGCAGTGTAGCTAAGGCTATGCTAGCGTAGCCGATTCGTGCGCTGAGATGTAGCATGCTACGTCTCTACACCTCCATGATGTCTTTCTCCTTCGCGTCGAAGATTTTGTCAATCTTATTAGTGTGCTCATCAGTCAACTCCTGGACACGCGCTTCACCGTTTTTGACCTGGTCTTCCGACACGCCTTCCTTAGTCAGCTTGCGGATGGAGTTGTTGGCGTCTTGTCGCACGTTCCTCACATTTACCTTAGCCGTTTCAACTTCCTGCTTCACGCGCTTAACCATTTCATGACGGCGTTCCTCGGTCAGCGGAGGTACCGACAGGCGGATAATTTCACCGTCATTGTTAGGAGAAAGACCGATGTTGCTGTTACGAATAGCCTTCTCAATGTCAGCGATCAACCTTTTTTCGAAGGGCTTGATGACAAGGGTCCGGGTGTCGGGGGTACTAACCGAAGCTACATTCTGCAGTGGCGAAGGCGAACCGTAGTAGTCCACCTGAATGCCATCGAGCATTTGGGGCGAGGCCTTGCCGGCCCTGATTTTGTTTAGTTCGATGGCCAGGTGTTTAAGGGCACCGTCCATCGTTTCCTGGGCTGATTCGAGATAAATTTCTATTTCTTCCATTATGTCAATTGTGAATTAGTGAATGTCGGAATTAGTGAACAATGTTTTTTGCCGAACCTTCAGGTTATTCCGACATTCACTAATTCACACATTCCAAATTAAATCTTATGCTTCGTTCGACACCAAGGTCCCCACCGAATCGTCGCCCATAACGAGATTGTAAAAATTGCCGGGCTTATTCATATCAAAGACAATGATGGGCAAATCATTTTCCTTACAAAGGGCGAACGCCGTCATATCCATTATTTTCAAATTCTTAGCCAGGGCCTCGTCGAACGAGAGGTGCTTGTATTTGATCGCCAGCGGGTCTTTTTCCGGGTCGGCAGTGTAGACGCCATCCACGCGAGTGCCTTTGAGGACTATCTCCGATTCCGATTCGATGGCTCGGAGGGCGGCGGTGGTGTCGGTGGTGAAATAGGGATTACCCGTGCCGGCCCCGAAAATCACGATGCGCTTTCTTTCGAGGTGGCGGATGGCCCGGCGTCTAATGAGCGGTTCACAGACCTGCTCCATCTTAATAGCCGACATCAGCCGGGTAACCATGCCATGTTTTTCCAGCGAACTCTGCACCGCCATACCGTTGATAACCGTGGCCAGCATTCCCATGTGATCGCCTTGTACGCGGTCGATGCCGGATTTCTCGACGGAAGCCCCGCGAAAAATATTGCCGCCGCCAATAACGATAGCGATTTCCACCCCTGCGTCGTACACTCGACGGATTTCCTGAGAATAGTTATCGAGCACGTTAAAATCGATAACCTGGCTTTTATCGCCGCCGTTGAGGGCTTCGCCGCTGAGTTTGAGGAGAATTCGCTTGAACTTGGGCTGGGGCATGGGGAATTTCGGGAAATTGTTATGCAAAATAAGGGTTAGCCGGGCATAATTACAAGCCGCTCAGGCAAACTCTATCAGTACTTGGTTCTTTTCGACGCTGCTACCGGCCTCGGTGCGGATGGCTTGCACGGTCGCTTCGGCGGGGGCTTTGATGGCGTTTTCCATCTTCATGGCTACCAGCACCAGCAGCGTGTCGCCCTTTTGTACCGTATCACCTGCCTGCACGGCGATGCTCTGAATGAGACCGGGCATGGGGGCCTTTATTTCGTTGATCTTGTTGCTAATAGCCTGACTCATGCCCATACTTTCGAGCAGCAAATCAAAACGGTTTTTGGCCGAAGTCGTGACGAGTCGGCCGTTAATTTTTAGGGTAGTGCTTTTAGTTGGCGCGTCTTGCTCCACGACTTCGACGTTGAAGGAGCGATCTTGCCAAACAATGTGGAAATGGTTTGGACCGAGTTGGACCACGTCGCCGTCGAACAGTTCACTGTTAAGGAACCAATTTTCTTTTTCCCGTTTTACTTCGAACTCTTGCGATTCGTTTACCTTGATTTTTAGCATTTTGAAGTTAGTTTTTCTACCTCACGGTAGCGGCCGACCGCCAACCCTCTCCTTCGAGGAAACGGCTTTTACTTTTCCAGGAGCGTTTGGACTTCCTGCTTTTCTCTTTCGATTGATCAAATATACTCCCACCAAAATTACCACTGTTCCTCCCCACTGCTGCAAACCCACGGTTTCGCCGTCGAGCAAACCCCAGGATAGCGCCACGATGGGCATCAGGTAGGTAACCGAAGCAGCAAAAACCGCGCTCGATAGCTGGATGACGCGGTTAAAGATGACCGACATCAGGCCGGAGGCCAAAACGCCCAGGCTGATCAGGTAAGAAGAGGGGAGTAGGTTGGCGGGTTGAGCCATTTTGGAGAAAAATCCCGTGAATAGCAGAATTCCGAATGACAGTGGCCCCACAAAGGCGAAAATCCAGGCCGTCGATACCATGGGCGATAAATGGCTGTAATACTTGGAGACGATATTGATGTTGGTACCGTAGCACAGCGTGGCCAGCACGATGAGCAGCGCGTAGGAATTGACTTCGGGGATGGCGACGCCGGCCTTGGTGAATATTAACAGCAATGCTCCGCCCAGAGCAATAATCAGCCCGATCACCTGCATTCTGCTGGTGCTTTTGGCAAAGAAAAATACTCCGACGAGCATCGTGAACATCGGACTGACCGCGTTGAGTGTCCCAGCCAGGGCGGAAGTGATTTCACTCTGCGCAATCGCAATGAGGAAGGCGGGCAGCAGGTAACCCAGCGATCCCGAAATGAAGAACATCCCCAAAAGTGATTTTGGGATCGTTTTCCAACTACGAATCAGCACCGGAATAAAGAACACAAATGCCAGAAATACCCGTCCGGCGGCCACCTCGGTGATAGAATAAACGTGCAGACTTTTCTTGATAAGAATGAAAGAACTACCCCAGACCAGGGCCAAGAGAATCAGCAGCCCCCACGCCAGCAGCGGCGCAGGGCTTTCAACAAAAGAAGCCTTTTTACTCATAGGGCAAAGGCTTCTTGCTGTTCTCCGAATACTTCTTCGACTTCCTGTAAAATCTCGTTCAACTCATCGAACGACATGCTCTGTACCAGGCGCATCCGGTAGGGTTTGAAATGATTCAGTCCCCGGAAATAATTGGTGTAGTGGCGGCGCATCTCGAATATTCCGGTGATTTCGCCCTTCCAGCGCACCGAGAAATCGAGGTGACGGCGGCAAATTTCCACCCGCTCGGCCAGCGTAGGCGGCGCGAGGGTTTGTCCCGTGGCCAGGAAGTGTTTTATTTCGTTGAAAATCCAGGGATAGCCAATGGAAGCGCGGCCTACCATGATGCCATCCACACCGTAGCGGTTTTTGTATTCCAGTGCCTTTTGCGGGCTGTCGATGTCGCCGTTGCCAAAAATCGGAATGGTGACGCGCGGATTTTCCTTGATTCGCCCGATGAGCGTCCAGTCGGCTTCGCCCTTGTACATCTGCACCCGCGTGCGCCCGTGGACGGTGAGCGCCTGAATCCCGATGTCCTGCAGGCGTTCGGCTACTTCCAGGATGTTCTTGGTCGTATCGTCCCAGCCCAGTCGTGTCTTGACGGTCACGGGCAGGTGCGTGGCCTTGACCACGGCCTCGGTCATACGTACCATTTTGGGGATATCCTGCAGTAGAGCCGCCCCCGCGCCCCGGCAAGCCACATTTTTGACCGGACAGCCATAGTTGATGTCGATCAAATCGGGATGCGCCCGCGTGGCGATTTCGGCGCAGGAGCGCATGGTCTCGACGTCGCTGCCAAACAATTGGATGCCAATAGGGCGTTCGTATTCAAATATATCCAGCTTCTGCACGCTCTTGGCCGCGTCGCGGATGAGCCCTTCGGAAGAGATAAACTCGGTATACATCAGATCCGCCCCATTTTCCTTACACACCGCCCGGAAAGGAGGATCACTCACATCCTCCATCGGGGCAAGGAGTAGGGGGAAATCCGGGAGTTGTAAGTTTCCTATTTGTGGCATGGTGGTTTTTGTTTGGTCGGTTAGGCGTGTAGTTGTTTAGTCGAAATGTCAGCTTTTAGATTGCAATGGTCGTCAACCCGCTTTTGAAGTTCCAGACGCCAACGGTACTACATTGCACGAGAGTTGAGCGTCAATCCATTGTTTCATAAAATTCATTCAAACAACTCCACAACTAAACATTTAAGCCCTAAATTTACGCCAAATATGCAACACGACCCTCAGCCCTCGCATTCTTCCCGCGTTCCCAACAACTGGCGGAGCCTTCTGGTTCTGGTAGGTTTTATTTTGGTGGGAATGTCAGTAGGGAATATGTTGGCCGTGCTTATTCTGATGAAATTCCTGGGCAGCGATGGCGGAATGGGGGGCATTGAGATTATCACAAGGCTCATTCAGTCGCCCGAGGAAGTGCCCAATGGCTGGTACGGGCTGATGATCTTGCAGGCCATCTCGCACGTGTCCACCTACCTGATTCCGCCGCTGCTTTACTGGACGTACATCGAGCGGCGCAGCCTGCCGGAATTTCAAACACGGGCCTTCACGTCGGCACAGTTTTGGGGCCTGTCACTGCTGGTGGTGCTGGCCTTCATGCCACTCAACGGGCTGATTATCGAATGGAACCAGGGCATGGTATTTCCCGATTTTCTGAGAGGCTTGGAAGCGTGGATGCGTGATAAAGAAGACCAACTGGCGGGAATGACCGAATTCCTGACTGAGTTCGACACGCCCGTGCAGTTTGTGGTGGCGATGGTGGTCATCGGCATCATTCCGGCCATCGGTGAGGAGGTGCTTTTCCGGGGGGTGTTGCAGCGCAAACTGATGGAGCAGTGGGCCAGCCCGCACCTGGCGATTTGGGTAGCCGCCGCCCTATTCAGCGCCATCCACGTGCAGTTTTATGGGTTTGTGCCAAGAATGCTGCTGGGCGCACTGTTCGGGTACTTGTACTATTGGTCGGGCAATCTGTGGGTGGCCATTTTCGCCCATTTTGTCAACAACGGCTTCATGGTGCTGATGCTGTATCTGCATCACCAAAAAATGATTGACTACAACATAGAAGACAACGAGTCAGTCCCCTGGAGCGCAGCCCTCATCTCGCTTATCGCTACCGCTGCCTTATTATATGGCGTGTGGAAGCAAAGCAAAACCAAACATATCGCATAACAGCCCTTTTTTATTCACTCATTCACAATTCACTCATTCAAAATTGACAGTATGGCAAAAGTAAAAGTAGGAGTCGTAGGAACCGGATTCATTGGCCCCGCCCATATTGAGGCGCTGCGCCGCTTGCCCAATGTCGAAGTCGTAGCCCTCTGCGAAGTAACGGCCGAGCTGGCCGCCGAAAAAGCCAAGGCACTGGGCATCGAGCGTTCTTATACTTTCGATGAATTATTGAAGCAAGATGACATCCAGTGCATCCACATTTGTACCCCCAACTTCCTGCACTACAATCAATCCAAAGCTGCCCTGGAAGCGGGCAAGCACGTAGTTTGTGAAAAGCCTTTGTCCAAAGATTTGGCCGAAGCCGAGGAACTCGTGGCCTTGGCTAAGAAAACGGGGCTGGTCAACGCCGTACATTTCAACTTGCGTTTTTACCCACTGATCCGCCAAATGAAAGTGATGCGGGAAAAAGGCGAACTCGGTGAGGTCTATTCTATCATCGGTTCCTATTTGCAGGATTGGCTTTTCTACGCCACCGACTACAACTGGCGGCTCGAACCCGACAAATCCGGCGACTCGCGGGCCATCGCCGACATCGGCTCGCACTTGATGGATGTGCTGGAATACATCACCGGCCTGAAAACGACCGCCGTGATGGCCGACTTCAACACCATCCATAAAACCCGCAAAAAGCCGCTCAAAGAGGTGGAAACCTACTCGGGCAAAATGCTCAAACCGGAAGACTACGCCGACGTCCCCATCAACACCGAAGACCACGCCAACGTACTGTTGCGCTTCGATAACGGCAACCGCGGCGTCATCACGGTATCGCAGGTATCGGCGGGCCGCAAAAACCGCATGAGTCTGGAAATTTCGGGTTCCAAGAAAACCTTCAACTTCGATTCCGAAAGCCCCAACCAACTTTGGATTGGCAACCGCGATGGCTACAACGAGGTACTTATGCGCGACCCGTCGCTCGTTCACAAGGAAGCCAGTTCGACCATTTCGTTTCCCGGCGGCCACAACGAAGGCTTTCCCGACACCTCCAAGCAGATGTTCAAGGAAGTTTATGCCGCCATCGAAGCGGGGAAACAACCGGACAACCCTACCTTTCCCACCTTCGCCGACGGTTATCGGGAGTTGCTGATTTGCGAGAAGATACTGGAAAGTGCGCGGGGGGAGAAGTGGGTGGAGGTTTAATTCTTTAATGTCGGATTGAGTGAATGAGTGAATGTCGGAATATGAAATATTCTCGATTTGAAACATTCGCCTGATTCTACATTCCTTTAACTATTTGTCAACTAGAATGGAAGAAAACTGGCAGGTTGAGGAAGGTGGTGACTACAAATACTTAAGTAAGTTTGAATTTGTGGAAGCGATGCGGCTGAGAACCAAGAAACTTGTTCTCAGGCACATCAAACTCTATCAAGCTTTGCCATCGTCTCAAGAAGCTCAAATCATTGGAAAACAACTTTTGAGATCTGCTTCATCTACGGGCGCTAACTACCGAGCAGCCTGCCGGGCAAGAAGTCAGGCTGAGTTCTTCTCGAAATTATCAATTACTATTGAAGAAGCAGACGAGTCCTTATTTTGGTTAGAGATAATGGAAGATGCTGGTATCATGGAAGAAAAAAAACTTTCTTCACTCAAAGCAGAAACTACTGAAATCTTGAAAGTTCTAGCAAAGGCTCGACATACCCTCAGATCAAAGTAGTAGAAAAATATTCATTCACTAAATCACTCATTCACTCAATCCGACATTGACAACTATGAAAACCCTAAAAGGCCCCGCCGTATTCCTGGCGCAATTCATGGGCGATGAAGCCCCGTTCAATTCTTTGGAAAGCATTGCCAAGTACATGGCCGATCTTGGTTATGTCGGCATTCAAATTCCAAGTTGGGATGCCCGCTGTATAGACTTAAAGCAAGCCGCTGAGTCGAAAACGTACTGTGAGGAACTCAAAGGAAAACTCAAAGACATTGGTGTAGAAGTGACCGAGCTTTCTACGCATCTGCAGGGGCAACTCGTGGCCTCGCACCCGGTGTACGACGCCATGTTCGATGGCTTTGCTGCACCCGAGGTGCGCAACGACCCCAAAGCTCGTGCGGAGTGGGCCGCTGACCAGCTTAAAATGGCCGCTAAGGCAAGTCAGAATCTGGGCCTGACCGCCTGCGCTAGTTTTTCAGGCGCGTTGGCCTGGCCGTATATGTACCCCTGGCCGCAGCGTCCGCAGGGATTGGTCGAGACTGCCTTCGCCGAACTGGCCAAGCGCTGGAAGCCGATCCTGGATACTTTCGAGGATTGCGGCGTCGATGTGTGTTACGAGCTGCATCCGGGTGAGGATCTGTTCGATGGTGCCACTTTCGAGCGATTCCTGGATGCGGTCGATGGCCACGCGCGGGCCAATATTCTATATGATCCCAGCCACTTTGTCTTGCAGCAGCTAGACTACCTGGCGTTCATCGACATCTACCACGAGCGCATCAAAGCTTTCCACGTCAAAGACGCCGAATTTAACCCCACGGGGCGCCAGGGCGTGTACAGCGGCTTTGCGGGCTGGGCCGATCGGGCCGGACGCTTCCGCTCGCTGGGCGACGGACAGGTCGATTTCTCCGGTATTTTCTCCAAACTCTCGCAGTACGATTACGGTAGTTGGGCGGTGCTGGAATGGGAATGTTGTATCAAGTCGCCCGCGCAGGGTGCCGCCGAGGGCGCGCCCTTCATCGAAAGCCACCTCATCGAAGTGACCGACAAGGCCTTCGACGACTTCGCCAGCGCCGGGGCCGACGAGGACTTTAATCGGAAAGCGTTGGGAATCTAGAAGGAGGAAAGGAGGAGGGAGGAAAGGAATTCTCCGATTTCCAGCAGGCTGCGATTTGCCAAAGATGATAATACAAAAGGAAGCGGGCGCTCGATTATTCGGGCGTCCGCTTCCTTTATCCTTTTCTCCCTTTTCCTTTCCTCCTCAAAAAGAATCACATTGCTCCGTTCACAAACTCAACCGTATCCACCGCGAACAGCGGCTTGCCTTTCGGATCGGGGTTTTTGAAGACAAAGTAAATATCGCGCTGGCGGTTGTCGGCGGGTACCTGCAGCGGGATCTCTACTTCTCCCATCGTACCTTGCTTCACCTGCGCCGAGCCGATGCTCGGGCCGTCGGGTTTGTCGAGATGCACCTCGATGGTACCGCCCGAGGTCATACCCTCGGCGGTGAATACGACAGCTTTCAGCTTGCTGATGCCCGTCAGGTCGATGTCTCGGAAGACCATGTTGCTGTTGTTGGTGTTGGCAACGATCACCTCCGAACCCGTGGGTAGTTTGTACTTCATGTAGTTCTTACCCGCATCCAGCGCGGTAGCCTTCATCCTGGCGGGACGTAGCGCGACGGACTTGGTCGTAGTCAATGGACCGATGTTGCCGTTGCCTTTGTCGGTGTAGCTGGCCGTCAGAATGTAAGAACCCACCTTTTCCTTGGTTTCGGGCGTAAAAGTACTGGCCAGCGGCTCGCGCTTGACCTGCTTCTTCTCGTCGGCCAGCGACAGAATGTACTTCACCATGTCCTGCGCCTCCTCTTGCTTCAACTGCGGGTGGGCGGCCATGGCCTGTTCGCCCCACACGCCGCCGCCGCCTTTGATGACTTTCTCGGAAAGGTACTTTACGGCATTCTTGTCTTTTTTATACTTCTGGGCGACATCCATATAAGCCGGGCCGATGGACTTCTTTTCCACACTATGGCAGGCTTTGCAGTCGCTCAGCTCGATCAGGCGCTTGCCCGTCGCGAAACCCGTATTGGCCTGGTGGCCCTGCGCCAGCATGGTTTTATCGTAACCCTCCATATAATCGAGAGTAACCAGCACGTCGTTCTTATCGACCCCCTTTACCAGATCACCATCTTCCCTGTCTTTCACCTGCACATTATAGGCGACAGGCTTTTTGTCAAAGTAGAAGGATTGGTTTCCCTTCAAGGCAATGTCCAGCTCGGGGACATCGTTGCCTGCTTTTACCAATACGTTAGCCGTGGAAGCGTTGCCTTTGGCGTCGGTCACTTTGAGCGTGGCGGTGTACTCGCCGGGCTTGGTGTAGGTGTAAGTCGGATTGGGCGAGGTGCTTTTTGGCAAACCTGGACCAAAATTCCATTCATACTTCACTTCATCCTTATCGTAATCCAGGGAGCCTTTCGACGAGAAAGCCACATTCAGCGGAACAGCGCCCACGACCCTGTCGGCCGATGCCACCGCCACGGGAGCGCGGTTGCCGGCGTTATAGGTGATGTGCGACAGCCGCGCCTCATCGTTTTGGGCAAACCAGTTGCTGCCATATTCCAGCGTGTAGAGCGAACCGTCGTTGGCAAACTGCATGTCGATCAGGTGGTTGAATTCGGTGTTGGGCATGAAGCGCTCCATTGACACAAAATCGCCGTTGGGAGCCATCGTCACGGGATTGACCCAGCCTCTAATCCAATCGTAGGCAAAGAATTTGCCGTCGTAATACTTGGGGAACTTTCCTTTTGAATCCTTATAGTCATCATAGTAATAGACCGGACCGCCCATGGCGTTGCGTCCGCCCTTGCCCACGATATCGCCAAATTCCGGCGACTCAGCGTAAGGGTAGTAGATGAACGCCTTGTTAGCGGGAGGCAACTCTTTTAAGCCCGTATTCTTCGGAGAATCGTTGATCGGCTTAGCGGGGTCATACCTGGGGCCTGACTCCTTCGTGGCGAAATCGTAGCGGTTGTAAGCCAGGTTATCCGCTACAAATAGCGGCCAGCCGAAGTACCCGGCCTTACGGGCTTGGTTCATCTCGTCGTGACCGCGCGGGCCGCGAGACTCACTATCCTCGCCCGCGTCAGGTCCGACTTCACCCCAGTAGAGGTAGCCATTGCGCTGATCCACCGAAATACGGTAGGGATTGCGGTTGCCCATCACGTAAATCTCGGGCCGGGCGTTGGGCGTGCCTTTTGGGAAAAGATTGCCTTCGGGAATGTCGTAACCCTTGTCGGCGCGGGGCTTGATGCGCATGATTTTACCGCGCAGATCATTGGTATTGGACGAAGTTTCCCGTCCGTCGAAGCCCACCATTTCGGGCCGCGCATCCATGGGGCCGTAGCCATCTGACTTGAAGGGATTGACATCGTCGCCCGCCGAAAGGTACAGGTTGCCCTTGCTGTCCCACGCGATGGAGCCGCCCGTGTGGCAGCAGTCGATGCGCTTTACCGGTACAGTCAGCAGGTTCTCCTCGGACGAGAGCAACAGCGTGTCTTTCGCCAGATCGTACTTAAAGCGCGAGAGTTGCTGCGCCGTATCGGCTTCGGTGGAGGGCGGCGAATAATATAAATACACCCACTTGTTTTCATTGAACTTCGGGTCAATATTCAAGCCCATCAGGCCGTACTCAAACTTGGTATAGACGGGTACTTCGGCCACGACTTTCGTCTTGCCCGTTTTGGGATTATAAAGCTTTACCTTGCCCTTACGCTCGGCAAAAAGAACCCGCTGGTCGTCTAACACGGCCAGTTCAGTGGGTTCATTCAGTTGGTCTATTAGAATTTTGCGCTCGAAGCGGTTTTCTTCGGGACGCGCCAGGCTGTAATTCAGTTTATCGGCCATCGCCCATTTCAAGCCATTCAGCAAGTGCTTGCGAAAGACGGGGTCGGCGTAAGTGTCGTCGTTGTGGCCGAAGTTGGTGTAGAAGGCCTTGCCACCGTCGAACTCGTGGAACCAGGACATGGGGTGATCGTCACCCATCTGGCCCTCGGTATAAGTTTTCTCATCGATCTTGACGAGTACCGTGACGTCTTTATTAAAATTCTTGAAATCATAAAACTCGTCCCGCACCTTCCAGCGATCGGGAAAGCCCTCCATGGAAGGGTGGTTGCGGGCCACGACGTAGGCCTCGGCGTTCTGCACGTTGTTCTTGGGGTGGCTGGCAAACTGCGCCCCGGCCAGCTTATTGTACCACGGCCAGTCGTACTCAGTATCCGTAGCCGCATGGACACCCACGTAACCGCCGCCCGCCTGAATGTAGCGCTCGAAAGCCACCTGCTGCTGCGCATCCAGCACGTCGGCCGTAGTACTCATCCAGACCACCGCGTGATACTTCTTGAGGTTGTCGTCGTTGAATATGTCGGCGTTTTCGGTCGTGTCCACGGCAAAGCCGTTTTCCTTTCCAAATTGCATGATGAGCTTTTGGCCCACCGGAATGGAAGCGTGACGGTAGCCCTTGGTCTTGGAAAACACCAAAACCCTCTTGCCAGCCGACTGCGCCGAGGCAAAGCCGATGCTCAGCCCGCAGCCCACCGCCAGCGTAAGTAAGGCTTTATTAATGAATTTTTTACAAAAAATGTACATGGATTGAATTTGATTAGGAATTGAATACGTAGAAGAAACAGCGGGCCGGACGATAAGTTTAAGTAAAGCCTCCATTGTCCTGCCACCCGCCGAACCTCAAAGGTAATAAGGAAACGTTAGTCTTCGGGGAAATCTTATGGTTTTTTGGGGAAGGAAGTGTTAGAGGGACAAGTTTGGGTTTGAACTATAAAAAAGCGGCGTTCCCTCTGCCGGGGAACGCCGCTCTTTTGTGATTTCGCTTTGTTTGACCTTCCTATTTCTGCGGCTCAGTGCATTCTTCTCTTAAATAAAAGAAGAAAGACCGCAAAATTTTCGGACGTAAACAGGACTTTTCCGGGAAATAGTACTGGGAGGATAGTCAGCTCGGGGGTAATCCTCAACCGCAAAAACCAAGCCATTTTGCTTCGAATTTCCTGGCTTGGCCGCTAAAAAAAAGAACGGCGCCCCGAATGACTGGGACGCCGCTGCCAGATCGGCGCGAAGGGGCTTTTACCAGAACTTTATTCCACAAGCTCAAATATTAACGGTTTGGATTTACTGATAGCGAGTGTATCAGAACCTGAGATACAGAGCCACGCCCGCTGGGGTGGAAGTAGGGGAGCCCAATTCAATGCTAACTGCTGTTTTCTCTGCCATGTACCTATCGTGGTAAAGCTTGACTGCTTGGCGGCTTCTATTTAAGCTAACCTCTAACGCGACAATTCCGACTAAGCTGGACAAGATTCCACCAATGAATAAACCTCCGCTCCATCCGTAGTTAGGTTCCTCTACAAGTAATACCTTGTCCAATCTGGTCACAAGTGTGATTCCTCCTGCGAGCATCAGTGCTCCCCCGGCGGTGGCCCCAACTAAGCCTAATTTTCTGTTGCCTTTCTGTTCCAGATAAAGCTGATTTATATCAGGATCGTCGCTTATTACGGAGTAGAGTCTGTTTGCCCTGCTAAAATAGACTCTCTTCCCATTAAATCGATAAGCCAACCAGCCTATATAAACATGACTGCGTTCGTCTGTCGTTTTTGCGGCAAAGCCCTCCTTCACTGCAAACAAAAGGGCTGAAAGTGTATCACCTTTGGGTGAAAGGAGCTGCACTGGACTACCTATCGCAGCCGTGGAGGATTGCGCACAAGAAACCGCTGGCAAAAGGCCAACGATTAGTACCATCAGAAGAGCCGAGTTTTTCATGATATTTGAATCTCACCTTCTTGCAGTTTACGCTCAATAGACTTTGCGGAAACGCGGGCCCGGCCGTACCACACTACGCCAGCTTCCGGTACTTGATCCGCTTCGGCGTGGCATCGGCCCCCAGCCGCTTCTTCCTGTTTTCTACACCCTGGTTCGTAGGAGTGATGATTAAATATTCGTAGCTTTTTCGCAACTTAAAATCTGATCATCCACTCTTTGAAGTGACTCATTGACTATGCCTTGTTCTCTTTCAAGATATTCAGGCATTGATTCTAGTGCTTTCTTGAAGTTTTGTTGAGCCTTAGTGAATTCTTTTTGCTCCTCGTACACCCTGCCGATCTGGTGGTAGGTGCTACCGATTGAATGCTGCTGCCTCGTGTCCTGCTTCCATTTAAGGGACAGTCGGTAATTTTCCAAAGCCTGCTCCCAAACCCGCTGCTCCTCATACACCATGCCGATCTGGTGGTAGGTTCCTCCGATTTTATACTGCTGCCCCGTGTTATGATCCCATTTGAGAGCCAAGCTATAATTTTCCAAAGCCTGCTCCCAGGCCCGCTGCTTCTGATACACGATGCCGATGTTTTGGTAAGTGCTACCGATTTCATGCTGCTGCCCCGTGTCTTGCTGCCACCTGAGGGCCAGGAGGTAGTTCTCTAAGGCCTGCTCCCAGGCCCGCTGTTCTTCGTACACTCGACCGATCTGATGGTAGGGCCCACTGATTTCATGCTGCTGCCCTGTATTCTGAAACCATTTGAGGGCCAAGCGGTAGTTTTCCAGAGCCTGATCCCAGGCCCGCTGCTCCTGGTACACCCTGCCGATCTGGTGGTAGGTGCCTCCGATTTCACGCTGCTGCCCTGTGTCCTGATCCCATTTAAGGGCCAGGTGGTAGTTTTCCAAAGCCTGCTTCCAGATCCGCTGCTCTTGGTACACCCTGCCGATCTGGTGGTAGGTGGTGCCGAAGTTTGAAGTGTTATTTTGACCGAAGAGTTTTTCTAAAACTTTCTTATAGTAGTATAATCCCTCCTCAAAGTGCCTGAACATCAAGTGCAAATTGGCATATTCGAACAATAATTTATTGATCGAGTTGCCGACTTCCCCTAACTGCTCATATAGACCAATCGCCTTCTCATAATATTTTTTCGCGTTCTCATAGTCAAAATATTGGGCGTATTCAGCGGCCAATAAACTGTACAGATTGATGCGTTCCCGCGTAGCGCGCGACTTATCGGAGTCATTCAAGGGAAGCTGATCCAATTTTGCTTCCAAGCTTTCGATATACTCGCCCCGTTCCGGCAGCCTGGCGGAGTAGTTAGGAACAAACTCCCTTTCCAAAACTACCTCCTCATATTTCTCCTCCTGCTTAAACTCAAAATAGTACGTCACCCAACTCCAAAAATCGGGAGCTTGTCGCTGCAACTGCACGAAAAAATCGTGGTCGCCCCAAAGGATAGTGAGGTAGTTGGGCTTGCGGAAAACGATTTCCCGCTCGTAGTTCAATTGGGCAATCATGCCCGAGTCGATGATTTCTCCGCCTTCGGAAGCCAGGCGGCTGTTTTCCAGGCCAAAGACATTGACGCAATAGGTGATCGGTGGGGAGTCGAGTACTTCGGGGGGAAGGTACTTTCGCAGGGCTTTGTGAAGCGATACTACCCGGTAGGGCGTGAGGTCTATGTCGTAAAACTGGTATTCGGGGAGTTTTTCTTTGAGCCGCGTTACGATTTTTCGCTGTAAGCCGTAGTCGCTCGCGCTCATCAGGACGATGTTCGGCTCGGTGCGCTGCTGGAGCGCAAACTGCGCTTCTTCCAGCAGTTCGGCGTTGCGGGTTTTATTTTGCTCAAAGTTCTCCGGCATTGCGCATGAATTTCTCTAAAATAGGGTTGATCTTGATTGAATGAATGCCGTTATATTTCAGAAGTAAAAGACCGTATAGCATTTCTTTGACCTTAGCATTAGCGGGTTCGTAATCATCACTTTTCAGAATTTCGATATACGGCTTGTCAATGCTTTCCCGCATGGTGTTGCCAATTTCCTTTACTACGTTCTCAACCACCTCTATTGTGATTTTTCTTTCGCCCCGCGTTTTACGGATGGTAGCGTTTACCACCCGGAACAGTTGACGAATACAGCCGCCCGAATAATGGATGCAAGCATTCAGGGCTTCCCGATTGTCGAAGAACGTAGAAAAGTCAATGCGTCTGATGATAATATCACATAATGCTTTTTGTGCTTTCAGTTCCCCAGTAATAATCATTGGAACGATGTACTGACTGGTAAACCTAATGGGTGACTTCTCGATTTGGTAATAAGCGTCGATCCGTACACTCATAATCATGTTGGCATTCAGGCTTATCAACACGCTGGCGTCTTTCACAAACAACGTATCGTACTTGTCAAGTGTGATTTTTTCGGAGCCATCCACGACGAACAGTATATCTTTACCTAAGCCCTTGTCAATAACATCTTTGCGAATATCTGACAGGTAGTCGTTGAAAAGTTGGATCAGCCGGGTAATGTTCTTCCGGGTAGCTTCCCGGATGCTCGTTGCGGTCTTGGTTTCGCTGCCCAGAATATTTTTGAGAAGACCGCCAATTTTGAAGATATTGAGAAAGCTGATCTCTCCCCCCACCTTACCCTCCAGCTCATCCCTGTACGTTTCGGTAATTTCTTTCTTTACTTCTTTGTCACTAAAAAACAGGGAAGCTAATTCTTCGAGTGATTTCGTGCTTCGGGTAACGTTTTGTTTGTCAAGTCTTTCCAGTAGTTTGGCAATCAGCAAAACGTAGAAATCCTCGGACTCGAAGCGCGAGATTTCAAGCTCTTCCTCAATACTGATGAAAATTGAAAAGTAATTCTCTGCTGAATTGAGCTGCTGATGAAGGCGAGTCAGTTCGACGGTCTTACCTGAACCGATATGACCTGAGAAAATGAGTTTGACATATTCATGGGTGGTAGTTAGCGTTCCGTCGCCGCTGATTCCCAAATCAAACTTGATGTCGCGCAAATACTCCTTTCCCCGTACTTCGTCGAGATTCACGTAGAGGTCGCTCTCGAAGATATTTTCCTCGAAAGTAGGCTCGGTTACGGCTCGGGCCTCGAACGGGTTTTTGACAGGATATTTGAATTTTGGTTCAGGCATCTCGGGCTGATTTTAGTTTTTTGGTATCTTGACAAACGGGCTGGAAGCCCGTACCACACTACGCCAGCTTCCGGTACTTGATCCGCTTCGGCGTCGCATCCGCGCCCAGGCGCTTCTTCCTGTTTTCTTCGTATTCCGAAAAATTCCCCTCGAACCAGTAGGCTTGCGAGTCGCCCTCGAAGGCCAGGATGTGGGTAGCCACGCGGTCAAGGAACCAGCGGTCGTGGGTGATGACCACGGCGCAGCCCGCGAAATTCTCGAGGCCCTCTTCCAGGGCGCGGAGGGTATTGATGTCCAGGTCGTTGGTCGGTTCGTCGAGAAGGAGCAGGTTGCCGCCTTCTTTCAGCGTCATGGCCAGGTGCACGCGGTTGCGCTCACCGCCCGACAGGTTGCCGACCTTTTTTTCCTGATCCGAACCCGCGAAGTTGAACTTACTGACGTAAGCGCGGGCGTTGACCTGCTTGCCGCCCAGCATTACCCACTCGTTGCCTTCCGAGATGATCTGGTACACCGTTTTGTCCGGGTCGAGGTTGTCGTGTTCCTGATCCACGTAGGCCCATTGCACGGTTTCGCCTACTTCGAAACCCCCCTTCAACGGTTCCGCTTGTCCGGTGATGAGTTTGAAGAGCGTGGTTTTGCCCGCGCCGTTCGGGCCAATGATGCCCACGATACCGGCGGGCGGCAGGGCGAAGTTGAGGTCGTCGTAGAGGAGTTTGTCGCCGAAAGCCATCATAATGTTATTGGCCTCGATCACCTTATTGCCCAGGCGCGGGCCGGGTGGGATGAAGAGCTCCAGCTTGTTTTCTTTCTCTTTGGCGTCCTCACCGAGCATCTTTTCGTAGGCTCCGAGGCGTGCCTTCGACTTGGCCTGCCGGGCTTTGGGGGCCATGCGCACCCACTCCAATTCGCGTTGCAGTGTCTTCTGTCGCTTCGATTCCTGCTTCTCCTCTTTCTGTAGGCGCTCCTGTTTCTGTTCCAGCCAGGAAGTGTAGTTGCCTTTCCAGGGAATACCCTCACCGCGGTCGAGTTCCAGAATCCAGCCCGCCACGTTGTCGAGGAAGTAGCGGTCGTGGGTTACGGCGATAACCGTGCCTTTGTACTGCCGCAGGTGTTCTTCCAGCCACAGCACACTCTCGGCGTCGAGGTGGTTGGTCGGCTCATCGAGCAGCAGGACATCGGGCTGCTGGAGCAAGAGGCGGCAGAGGGCCACGCGGCGTTTTTCGCCGCCCGACAGGTGGGCGACCGACTGATCCGACGGCGGACAGCGCAGGGCGTCCATCGCCACCTCCAGGCGGTTGTCGAGGTTCCAGGCGTCGGCGTGGTCGAGTTTTTCCTGTACCTCGCCCTGACGTTCCAATAATTTGTCGAAGTCCGCGTCGGCGTCGCCGAAGGCTTCGTTGATCTGCTCGAACTCTTTGAGCAGGTCCACGACTTCCTGCACGCCTTCCTCCACTACTTCCCGCACGGTTTTTGTGGGATCGAGTTGGGGCTCCTGCTCGAGCATCCCGGCGGAGTAGTCGGCCGAGAAGACGACCTCGCCCTGAATGTCCTTGTCGAGGCCCGCAATGATGCGTAATAGCGTGGATTTGCCGGAACCGTTCAAGCCCAGAACGCCGATTTTGGCTCCGTAAAAGAAGGAGAGATAGATGTTTTTGAGGATGTGGCGATTGGGCGGAATGATCTTGCTGACGCCCGACATCGAGAAAATTATGGATTCGTTGCTCATTTTTTAGTTAATTTGTATTTGGCAAATATCGCCAATAAAGCCCATACATGGACGCCGAAGATAGGATTACGGATATTGAATTGTACCAAAATTCTTTAATTCAGTAATTTGAGTACCTTAAGATAGAGGAGATTTCAGCCAAAACTGAGTTTCCTGGATAACTGAACCCACCAACTAAGCAGATAAAAAGTAAAGTCATGGAAGAACAGGAAGAATACGGCTACGTAAAGGATGGCAAAGTATTTTTGAAAGGTTACCTCGGGAGTGAAGACCGTCAGATTGGCGAGGTGAAAAGAACGGAACAGGAGGCGATCGATTACTTCAAAAACCGCTTCACCATTGCAAAAGCAAAAGTAGATACGCTCGAAAAAGACATAGAGGAGGCCCAGAATAAGGGGTCATACCTCACCAAACTCACGCAACTTCGTCGGAAACTAATCGGCTTCGATGCCCTCGGCGACTTTGTCCCTTTGCTTGATCGACTGGATAAGGCCGAAGATTACCTTTCTGGTTTGATTCAGGTAAATCAGGTTAAGAACCTGGAAATCAAGCGGGCGCTGATTGAGGATGCGAAGTCAGCGGCGGCGATCGAGGACTGGCAGGCGGCAACCGATGCCGTGCAGGAAGTGAAGGACAAGTGGATTAGGACAGGCCCCGTTGCCAATGAGTTTCAGGAAGACGTGGACACGCAGTTTCAGGCCGTGCTCGACGATTATTTCCACCGCCGCCGTGAGCACTTTGCCGAGCAGAATAAAATCACTCAGGCCATCGTCGATGAGTACGAGAAACTGATAAAGCGCGTCAAGCAGTTATCGTGGAGCAAGGATTTGGACGAATCTTACAGGTTGGCGCGAGACATTCGCAAGGAGTGGAACGCCCTTGGTGAGTTGCCGCCTAAGAAATTCTTTAAGATCAATAAGGCGTACCGTCACTTTTTCAAGCTTTTTTACGATAAGTACAACGAGTCAAAGGGCATTCAGCCCGAGAATCGCGAAGACCCGCGCATCGGGCAGCAGCGTAAACTATTGGCAGAAGCCGAGGATGCGCTCAAGAACGACGATATCGCGAACGCCTCCAGCAAAGCCAAAGTGCTGCTCAGTAAATGGAAGGAGATTAGAATCCCCTACCGGCAATCGGATCGCGAACTGAACGACCGTTTTCGCTCCACCTGCGATAAAATATTTGAATTAAGCTATTTGGCCCGCGTAATCGGCCGAAAGTACCCTGCTTTTGAACTGAAAAGTGAAGAGGAGCAGCTGCGCACGCAGATACGGGAGATGGAGTGGCTTGTAAGCCGCGAGAAAAGTGACCTGGACATGGCGACCCTCGACGTGGAACGCAGCCTGACCGGCGACGAAAACCAAGACAAACGCCTGCGTGGTCGGCTGAACATTCAAAAGCGGAAGGTCGCTATGAAGGATAAGATCCTCCGGGAATTTCAGCGGAAGCTGGATCGCTTGGAGCAGTGATTTTTAGGCTAGATCCCCGAATATTCAACTCGGTTTTCAACACCCTGGTTTCGTAAGCGACCGGGGTATTTTTGTTTTCGATCAATTCCAATAGTAACTCGGCAGCCTGGCGGCCCATCTCGACGGAAGGCTGCGAAACTGAACTGAGGGGTGGGTCGAGTAACACGGATACACCCAAATCCGAAAAACCGATTAGTGCCACATCGTCCGGCATTCGGTAGCCGAGCTGGCGCAGCGCCCAGTGCACCCCAATGGCGATGCGGTCGCTGGCGGCGAAAATGGCGTCGGGTCGCTCGCGCAGGGCCATGAGCTGATAGGCGCGTTCGGTGCCTTCGGACTGGTTGTACTCTGCCGCCACCACCCATTCGTCGCGCAAGGGGAGCTTGTGTTTGCGCAGCGCATCGCGGTAGCCATTAAATCGGTTCCGACTGATGGCCAGACTCATGGGGCCGGATACATGGGCAATTTTTCGGCAACCCTGCTCGATCAGGTGTTCTGTCCCGGCAAAGGCACCGGCGTAATCATCCACCAGCACCTTGTGGGTTTGGACTTCGTTGCTGGCCCGATCAAAAAAAGCAATGGGAATTCCTGCTTCCTGTAGATCACTGAAATGGTGGTGTTGTAATGACTGGCTGGCGACGGACACGATCAGGCCATCGGCGCGGCGGTCGGCGATGTGCCGAACGTTGGCTTTCTCGCGCTCGTAGGATTCGTGGCTCTGATAAATCATCACATGGTAACCCCGGCTGTAAGCCACATCTTCCACCCCGCTGATGGCCGTGGAAAAGAACGGGTTGTCGATGTCCGGCACGATGATCCCAATCGTGTGAGTCTGGTTCTTCAGGAGACTGAGGGCGATAGGATTAGGCGAGTAGTTCAGCCTTCGCGCCAGTTCGATCACCCGCTCTCTGGTGGCTTCGCTGATTTCGGAACTGTCGCGCAATGCCCGTGAAACGGTGGATTTGGAGACACCCAGCCGCCGCGCTATTTCCTTGATCGTGACAGAGGTTTTTGCCATGGGTGGTTTGGAATAATACCGGGAAAGTGCAATTCTGAAACGCAGTCAGTGACTTTTGTTCTCAGTAACATTTCTTGCAAACTAATCAAAAAACAACAATTCCCGGTAAACACGGAGGTTTCGGGAACGGTACCGGGAACGGTTGCGTAAGTTTGTTGCGCTTTTTCAAGACTTAATTTTGTGAATCGACGAGCCTATGCGTAATCTTCCAACGAAATCAAGCAATCATGCTATTTCGTGCAATTACCTGATTCCTGAAAAAATTCTATTCCTAATCTTACCTATGATGAATCCCGTTTTACAAAAAAAATCCGCCCACCCTCTTCCTATTTGCCCCAGTCAGATGGAAGTACTGTTCAAAAAGGTAGTTCAGGATGGGGACTACATCGCTTACCGAGAGCTTTTCACCCGCTATTACTACTCCCTCTGTACTTACGCCATGCGCGTAGTGGCGGGACGCGAGGTAGCCGAAGAAGTAGTCGCCGACGTCTTCGTGAAACTCTGGAAAAACCGTGAGCATATAGAGGTGCACACCTCTTTCGAGGCGTATATCTACCGGGCCGTCCGCAATCAGTCGCTCGACTATCTCAAGCTTAAACTACACCGGGTTTATGAGCGTGAGACATTGGAAAGCATTCAGTGGAACCCCGCATATGCCGACCACTATTCACCAATGGACGAGCTGGTCTTCAACGAGTTCTACGACCGTGTGGAAAACCACATCAGCAACCTGCCGCGTCAGTGCCAGATCATCTTCCGCCTCAGCCGCGAGGAGGGTTTGCGCTATCGCGAAATCGCCGAGCAGCTCAAAATCTCGATCAAAACCGTAGAAACCCAAATGGGGCGGGCCTTAAAAGTATTGCGTGAGCGAGTGCCTGAGAACCGGCTCGTAGCTTGAAAATCGTGTAATCTTTGAAGCGATCCGCCGCCGCGGTGTGCAATTGTTGAATTGCTGTTTATTTGAGTAGGTGGAGTACGTTCACAACTTAAGAAGCAAACATCAATTACACGATTCCACCAATCAACAATCTTATGGAACAAACATGGCGCTGGTTTGGGCCGAATGATCCGGTTTCGTTGGCGGATGTGCGGCAGGCAGGCGCTACGGGCGTCGTGACGGCGCTGCATCACATCCCTAATGGCGAGGTATGGAGCGTGACCGAAATCGAAAAGCGTAAGGCCACCATAGAAGCGGCGGACTTGTCGTGGTCGGTCGTGGAGAGTATTCCCGTGCACGAGGCCATCAAAACCCGTACCGGCAACTTCAAAAAGCACATCGACAATTATAAGGAGTCGATCCATAATTTGGGCAAGAGCGGCATCGACACCGTTTGCTACAACTTCATGCCCGTGCTGGACTGGACGCGCACCGATTTGGACTTCCCGATGAACGACGGCTCCACGGGATTGCGGTTCGAGGCGACACAGTTCGCCGCATTTGAACTGTATATTCTAGAAAGGAAAAACGCGCTGGCTTCTTATTCCGAAGAACAGCAGAAGAAAGCAAAGGCGTGGCTCGATCAAGCCGATCAAAAAAGTATCGACCGCCTGACGCGCAACGTTATCGCCGGTCTGCCTGGCTCGGAGGAGAGCTTCACCGTCGAGGAATTCCGCGATGTGCTGGCAACTTACGACACCATCGGCGACGCGGAACTCAGAAAACACCTCTACCAGTTTATCAACGAAATAGCCCCCGTGGCGCAGGAGGCGGGGGTCAGGCTATCGATTCACCCCGACGATCCCCCTTACCCGATTTTGGGCTTGCCGCGCGTAGTCAGCACCGAAAAGGACGCCGCCGCGCTGCTTGAAAGCTGCGATGTAATGGCCAACGGCCTGTGCTTCTGCACGGGATCTTACGGGGTGCGGGCCGACAACGACTTGGTCGGTATGGTCGAGCGTCTGGGTAGCCGGGTTCACTTCGTTCACCTGCGGGCCACGCAGCGCGACGCCGATGGCAGCTTCCAGGAAGCCAACCACCTCGAAGGCGACGTGGACATGTACGGCGTGATGCGCGCGCTCCTGCAGGAACAAAAGAAAAGAAAAGATGTGGGTCGCCAAGATGTGACAATCCCTTTTCGCCCCGACCACGGCCACCGCATGCTCGACGACCTCACCGCCACCAAGCGCACCAATCCCGGCTATACGGCCATCGGCAGACTGCGCGGACTGGCGGAGTTGAGGGGGCTTATGGTGGGGATCGAGCGAAATTTTAATTTTGAATGATAGAATGAGAGAATGAGTGAATTAAGGAATAGACGCGCGAAAGCAGTATTCTCTCATTCACTAAATCCCTCATTCAAAATTGATTACCCATGACACTATTAAAACACAAAACCCAAAAGACCTTCATCGACGAGGATTTCCTGTTGCGGAACGAGACCGCCCGGCGGTTGTACCACGACTACGCCAGGGAAATGCCGATCATCGACTACCACTGTCATTTGCCGCCTGACCAGATTGCAGAAGACAAAGTTTTCGAAAATTTGACCCAGGCCTGGCTTTACGGCGATCATTATAAATGGCGGGCCATGCGCAGCAACGGGATCAATGAGCGCTACTGCACGGGCGGCGCTTCCGATTGGGAGAAGTTTGAGCAGTGGGCGGCAACGGTGCCTTACACCATGCGCAATCCGCTTTATCACTGGACGCACCTGGAACTGCTGCGTTACTTCGACATCGACGTGATTTTGAATCCAGACTCGGCGCGGGACATTTACGAGGAATGCTCGGCCAAGCTGCGTAGTCCCGGGTACAGCGTCAGGAACCTGCTGCGAAAGATGAATGTGAAGGTCGTCTGCACTACCGACGATCCCACCGACACGCTGGAACATCATCAGACCATCAAAGAAAGCGGCTTCGAGATAAAGGTACTGCCCACTTTTCGGGCTGATAAGTCCATGCTGAGCATCGACGATCCGACGGCTTATCGCGCGTACGTGGAGAAAATATGTCAAATGGCCGGACTGAGCAGCAACGATAGCTACGACGACCTGCTGGAAGCCTTGCAAAAGCGCCACGAGTTTTTTTCCAGGATGGGCGGGCGCTTGTCCGACCACGGCCTGGAACACATCTACGCCACGCAGTTCGACGATCAGATGGCCTACGACGCAGCCTCGCAAGCGCTGGCGGGCAGCGTTCCTGACAATGAAGCACAGGATGCCTACAAGTCCACGCTGCTCTATGAATTAGCCAAGATGGATCACGCCACGGGCTGGGCGCAGCAGTTTCACCTGGGGGCGTTGCGCAATAATAACTCGCGGGCGCTGCGCACGCTTGGCCCCGACACGGGATGGGATTCTATTGGCGATTTCAGCCAGGCGCAGGCGCTCTCGAAGTTTATGGACAAGCTCGATTCGACCGACCAGTTGGCCAAGACCGTACTTTACAACCTCAACTCCGGCGACAATGAGATGGTCGCGACGATGGTCGGTAACTTCAACGACGGCAGCGTGGCGGGTAAAATTCAATTCGGCTCGGGCTGGTGGTACCAGGATCAGAAGGACGGCATGGAAAAGCAGATGAACACCCTCTCGAACATGGGACTACTCAGCCGCTTCGTGGGGATGCTCACCGATTCGCGCAGCTTCCTGTCGTACCCCCGGCATGAGTACTTCCGCCGCATCCTCTGCAACCTGATCGGCACCGACGTCGAGAACGGCGAATTGCCCAACGACCTGCCCTGGTTGGGAAAAATGGTGCAGGATATCAGCTACAACAACGCCAAGAATTACTTCGGATTTTGAAACGTGTTGCCGTGGCGCTCTTGTCCTGGATACATTTCTAGCTAAAAGCGCTAAATTGGTGCTTCAATTACGTTTTTAGCCCGGAAGTACTTGCTTTTGCCGAAAAACAATCCCTCACTCCTGTCACGATTGACTAAGGTTTTAAAATTTCTGTTCATCGGAATTTTCGTGGCCGGAGTGAGCTACTTCTTTCTTTACACCCACATCTTTTATTGCCAAACGATCGCCTTTTCCAACTTTGAAAAGGTTCATAGTAGGCTGTACGTCAGCGCGGGTATCGACGCCGCGCAACGGCAGCGTATGGAGGAAGCCGTGGGCCAGGCCCGTCGGCGAATTGAAAAGTTCTGGGGCGAATCCGTGGGACAGGCCACGCTCATCCTGTGCAGCAATCCCGAAGAATACCAAAAGTACTGCCATAGCAGCGAGGGTGCGGGCTGTAGCCTGGGCACGCCCTGGGGCGACTCCTACCTGGTGCTGAATCCCTACGGCCTCAATGTGGATGTGGTCAGTCACGAAATGTGCCACGACGAACTATTTACCCGGCTGGGCTGGTGGAAAACCACGACAGAAGTGCCGCAATGGTTCAACGAAGGCCTGGCCCTCATGCTCGACCGCCGCTTCGTGCCGGAAACCGAACCCATGAAGCGGTACCTCAGCTACAAAGACGAATGGCTGTACCTGACCCACGGGGCGCAGGAAGTCCTGGAATTGGAAGATTTGAAATCTATGCGCGGCTTCTTCGGCGGCAACCAGCGGCGCGTCATGCTCGCTTACATGACGGCCGGTATGGAGGTGTCGTACTGGCTGCTGCTCACCGGTCCAAAAAGTGTTCACGCGCTGCTGGACAATTTGGGGCGAGGCGGTAGCTTCTCCAGGACTTACGCGAACCTCAGAAAAGCCGGAGAATCGCAGCGGCGCGTGCCGCCTGCATTCTATCCGTTGCGATGATTTTATGCAGTTAAACGTAAAATCGTGCATTTTTTTCGCAAAAAACGTACTTTCGCCCTCGCTTTCAAGAAAGACACCCGCTATTTGCTCCCACTTTAACCCTTCCTGACGATGCAACAACTACAAACGCTCGACTATGTCGTATTTTTCGTGTACTTCATTATCGTGGCGGGCTACGGTTACTGGATTTACAACCGTAAAAAGAACGAGGCCGCTTCCACCACCGACTTTTTCCTGGCCGAGGGGTCGCTGACCTGGTGGGCCATCGGTGCCTCGCTGATTGCCTCCAACATTTCGGCGGAGCAGTTCATCGGTATGTCGGGCAATGGTTTTTCGATGGGACTCGCGATCTCTACCTACGAGTGGATGGCCGCCGCGACGCTGATTATCGTGGCGATATTTTTTATGCCTATTTATCTCAAGAACCGCATCTTCACCATGCCGCAGTTCCTGGAGCAGCGGTACAACAAGAGCGTAAGTTTGATTATGGCCATTTTTTGGCTGGCGTTGTACATTCTCGTCAATCTTACCTCCATCCTGTACCTGGGGGCACTAGCTGTTTCGGGTATCTCGGGCCTCGACTTCGACTTTTGCATGTGGACGCTGGCCATTTTTGCTATCATCATCACGCTGGGCGGCATGAAGGTCATCGGCTACACCGACGTAATCCAGGTATTTTTCCTGATTCTCGGCGGCCTGGCGACGACCTACCTGGCGCTCAACCTGGTGTCGGACGATGCCGGGCGGCAGGGCATGATCGAGGGCTTCAAGGCCATGACTCAGAATCATGACGACCATTTTCACATGATCTTCGAGAAGGGCAACCCCTTCTATTCGCAGTTGCCCGGCCTCACGGTGCTGATCGGCGGCATGTGGATCGTCAACCTGAACTATTGGGGGTGCAATCAGTACATCACGCAGCGCGCCCTGGGGGCCGACCTCAAAACGGCCCGCAACGGCATCCTTTTCGCCGCCGGCCTGAAACTGCTCATGCCCGTGATCGTGGTGCTGCCCGGCATCGCGGCCTACTCGCTTTACAGCCGGGGCATGTTCCAAACCGAAATGCTCGGCCCCGACGGCATGCTGTTGCCCGATAAAGCTTATCCGGTGCTGTTGAATCTGCTGCCCGTCGGCTTAAAAGGACTTTCCTTTGCGGCGCTCACGGCAGCGGTAGTGGCCTCGCTGGCGGGCAAGGCCAACAGTATTTCTACCATTTTCACCCTGGATATTTTTAAAAACTACATCGGCAAAGAGAAGACCGAGGCACAGCTCGTGCGCACGGGTCGCATCGTGGTCGTGGTCGCGATGGTCATGGCGATTGTGGTGGCGCCTTACATGGGAATCGACAAGAAGGGCGGCTTCCAGTTCATTCAGGAAATGACGGGACTGCTCTCGCCCGGTATCTTTGCGGCCTTCGTGATGGGCTTCTTCTGGAAGCGCACCAACTCTGCCGGGGCGCTTTTCGCCATCGTGGGCGGCTTCCTGATCGCGCTGGCCATGCACAACGGCTACCCGCCCTTCACAGGCTGGGACACAGTGCCTTTCCTCGACCGCATGGGCGTCGTGTTCCTGATCTGCGTGGTCGGTATGCTGATACTGGGTTTCCTGGCCCCAAGCCAGAACAAGGGCCTGGAAATCGACGTCTCCATGTTCAAGACGCACCGTTCTTTCACCATTGGTGCGGTGGTTGTGGTAGCCATCATTAGTTTACTGTACGCGTATTTTTGGTAAAAGAGAGGCAAGAATCCAGTAATTTGTACATTTGGTGACGCTTGTTAACAGATGACCAGAAAAGACACCCTGCTTATTGCACTCAGTGAAAAGCTAGATATATTAGAGGCGGAAATAATCGATTATCCTCCTTGGGCGAACGAAGCGGAATTCGACAAATTGGTGAAAGAGGCTAGTCAGATTGCTGAAATGATCAGAATTCTAACCAAAGAATGAACAGTTATGATAAAGGAAGAGGTCTTTGCTTACTTAACTAAAATACGCTCCTCAAAAAGCGAGGAGGAGAGAAAATTACGCCGCAATGAATTGGATGATTGGTTTTACACGCTATCTCCACAAGAACAAGCCGAAGCTAGAGATGCCATAGACGAGGATATGAAGAGGGTAGGGCGAGAACTTAAAGCTATCCGTGAGGAAGTCGAGCTGCTGATGAAAGATGAATATAAAGCAGCTTAATAGTAACAGAGCAGCCAAAAACAGCCTCGCATAATAGGTAAGCCACGCATTTTGTTGCATTTTTGCGTCACCTGAAATCATAAAAACAACCCCTTCAATACGCCCCGCCATGCAGTTTGTCGCCGAAATCAATATCATGCCCATCAAGGAAATCCTGGATCCGCAGGGCAAAGCCGTTAAGCTGGGTCTGCACAACCTGGGTATCGACCAGGTGGACGATGTGCGCATCGGCAAGCACATCAGCATCCGGCTGGATGCGGCGAATGCCGCCGAAGCCGAGTCGAAAGTGAAAACTGCCTGCGAAAAGCTCCTGGCCAACCTCATCATGGAGGAGTTCAGCTTCGAGGTTCAGCCCGCGTAATCCCCCTTATCAGCCCCTCGTTTGGGTCATTTCCTCCCCAACACTGCGCTATTCTTGCCTTCTTTCAATACTGCCCCGTCGACAGCATTACGAGCGTGCAGGCTTTAACGGCTTCGATGCCGTTTTCAGTTAGCAGTGCTTCAAAATCCGCATTTTCAGTACCGGGATTGAAGATAACGCGCCTGGGTTCCAGCGAAACCACGTAACCGTAGTAGTCCGGTTGGTGACGCGGTCCTATGTACAATGTTACGGTGTCGATACCTTCGTACGCCTCTTGCTGCGTGTTTATAGGTTCTCCGGCTACTTCTCCTGACCGCAGACCGAGCTGAACGATGTCGTGTCCCTGCCGCTTCAATCGCTGCGCTGCCGAGTTGGCATAACGAGCCGGGTTGGTGGTGGCCCCGATTATCAAAGTTTTCTTCATAGACTTTCTTGGATGTTTTGGTGGCAGATCAATCTGTTGGCCCAATTTTTCTTGTGCGTTCGTAGTGATAAACCCCATAAATCAGTCGAAGGGTTCATTCCAACATTATGTTGAACTAAGATTGAACGCCTGAGTTAGGTTATCAATCACAAAAGGGTGCTCATTTCCTTCTTTAGGTGCTAATACTATAATCTTGACAAAAAACTGATTGTAATATGTAGCTACACTGTTTAAGTAGAAGCGGGAATGAGTACCACAAAATCCACACAACAGCAATAGGCGATGAAAGATAACGGAAGTGGAAGTTTCTGGAACGAAAAGTGGGTCAAAATCGACTTCGGACACGCCGATAAAGATCCGCATTATGAAGTATCCAACTACGGGCGACTCAAAAGCTTCCAGATGAACCCGGAGAAGGGAGCGATCATCAAAGGTTCTGTCATTCAGGGGTATCGTTCGCTGAACATCAGAATACAGGGGAGCAAATCGGCCAACCGTTACGTTCACAAACTCGTGGCGGAGAACTTTTTGGAGCGGGGGAGTCCGAACCAAAAATTCGTGATTCACCTGGACTTCGATAAGCAAAACAACCATTATGAAAATTTGAAGTGGGTCACGAAGGACGAGCTGACGCTCCATAACAAGGACAACCCGGCGCTGCTGAACCGGGTGATGCCGCGCTACACCAAAAACTACAAACTCACCGAATCGAAGGTTCGGATGATCAGAAAGTTGCTCAAAAACGATAACAACCGCTTGAAAATGATCGCCAAACAATTTGGCATTACCCACACCCAGCTCAACCGCATTCGTTCGGGCGAAAATTGGAAGGACGTGGAGGATGTCGATGCTGATAAGAATGAATAATTTGGGGTTGCCTTTTAACGTTGTGGGAAGTATGAAACCGAATCTTACTTCCCATGAAAAAACTTACTTTTTCTCTGCTGCTGGTTGGCGCGTATCTTTTCGCTCCGTCCGCCGATGCTCAAGTTCGCTTCGGTGCGAAGGCGGGCGTGAATGCCTCCAACGTTAAAATTCAGGATGGCAATAGTTTTGATCCACTACTAGGCTACCAAGGTAGTTTGATGGCGGACATTGGTCTTTCCCATAAGTTCTCTATCCAACCTTCTTTGGGTTTCATTACGAAGGGATTCAGTTCTGTATTGGAATTCCGAAACCCGCAAGGTCAGCAAACGGGATCAGCACGCAGTACTTTCAGAACCAACCATGTGGAGCTGCCGGTACTGATTACTTATAAAGCCAGGATTAGCGATTCCTACATTTTTTTTGGCGGAGTAGGGCCATATGCGGCGGTGGGGATAAATGGGAAATCGGATTTTGGAGGACGTATTCCAACTCAGAGGATCGCATTCGGCCCCAAAAACGGCCGCATGGGTGAAACATATAATCGCATGGATTATGGCTTCACCGCAGCGACTGGAATCGAAAGGGGAAGGGTTGTCGTGGCGGTCAATTACAGCCACGGGCTTACGGGGTTTGCACCTCTTTCCAGGGGTGATGTTCCTGCTTTCTACAACCGTAGCTTAGGCTTGACAGCGGGATATTGGTTTGGGAAGACTAAAGGATGATTTTTTTGATTCTGAAAGCTAATAAGAGCCAAGCCGATTATCGCCCTGCCCTTCTTCAAGAAAACCACCGCAGCACCAGCGTCCAGTCCGGCGTAATGCCCTTCTCCCTGAATTCCAAAAAATAAACCACGCCCGCCAGGAAAACATAACTGATCGCCAGCCACTTTTTTTTCTGGTTGTACAGCGGGCGGTTGTGGAAATACTCGTACACCATCGAGGCCGAAAAGCCGATGACCATCAGCGCGACGCAGCCTAGGCCCGCGTCCTGTCGGTAATGCCGGTAGGCGTGCAAGGCCGGAGCACCCAACGCCAGGTACAATAGCCAACTGCCAAAGCCCGCGCGGTAGAGGAACTGGCTCAGGCGGCGGTCGTTTTTTATGTCTAGAATTTGTTCGAGCATCGGTAGAGTAGGGGAAATTTAGGAGTGAAGTTAGCGATCTTGACAAACATCTCCAATTAACCTTCAACGCTGGCAGATTTCCATTATTTTTGCGGATGCCGTGCCTTGTACAATCCGTAACCTTCACCTGGTCGTGAGCAACCCGCCCGTCAAGTTTCTGATTCTGCGCTTCTCGTCCATCGGCGACATCGTGCTGACGACACCCGTCGTGCGGTGTTTGAAGCAGCAGTGCCCCGGCGCGGAGGTGCACTATTTTACCAAAATCCAATACCGCTCGTTGCTGGAAGAAAACCCGTACATCGACCGGGCCTGGTACTTGGACGGCAACCTGAAAGACCTGTTACCCGAATTGCGCCGCGAGAAGTTCAACTACGTCATCGACCTGCACACCAATATCCGCACCCTGCGCATCAAGCTTTCGCTTGGCGTTCGTTCGTACAGCTTCCTCAAACTCAACGTGCAAAAGTGGCTGTTGACCAACCTGAAATTCAACGTCATGCCGCTCGTTCACATCGTCGATCGCTACATGGCTACCGTCGTGCCGCTGGGCGTGAAAAATGACGACGAGGGGCTTGACTATTTCATTCCCTACCGCGATGAAGTAGAGCGCGACTGGCTGCCCGCCGCGTACCGGGCGGGCTTCGTGGCCTACGCCATCGGCGGGCAGCACGCCACCAAGCGGCTACCCATGGCGCGGATGATCGAGCTCTGTCGGAAAATAAACTACCCCACGATTTTGCTGGGTGGTAAAGAAGATTTCATGGCGGGCGAGGAAGTCCGGCTTGCGCTGGGCGATGCGCTGATTTTCAATGCCTGCGGCAAGTGTAATCTCAACCAATCGGCTTCGCTGGTGCGGCAGTCGGAGGTTGTTTTCGCGCACGATACAGGGCTGATGCACATTGCGGCGGCTTTCAAGAAAAAAGTCTATTCGATTTGGGGCAATACTACGCCATTGTTTGGGATGTATCCCTACCAAACGCCGCACGTAATTTTGGAAAACAACAGCTTATCCTGTCGGCCCTGCTCGAAAATCGGTTATGCGAAGTGTCCCCATGGCCATTTTAATTGTATGAACGAGCTTTCGTTTGATTTCGAGATTAAGAGGTAGTTTGGAAAATACTAACATCAATTGCCGGGCGGCTTTAGCCCCCGGATCCGGGGGGCGAGTAGGATGGGCTAGTTATACAGACGGGCGAGACGACAACCGTTGCTCCGACCGTACCACATCGAGGGTCAACGCCACGAAGTCCGCCACGCTGAGTTGCTCGGCGCGCTGATCGAGGTAGGGCGAGTCGATGGCTACGCCCAGCGGTTTCAGAGCATTACGCAGGGTCTTGCGTCGCTGGTTGAAACCCGTTTTGATCACCCGGAAAAACAACTTCTCGTCGCAGGCTAGCTGCAGCGTGTCGTTGCGCAGGAGCCGAATCACGCCCGACTGCACCTTGGGCGGCGGGTTGAAAGCGCCCGGTGGCACGCTGAAAAGGTACTCGATGTCGTAAAAAGCTTGCAAATACACGCTCAGAATTCCGTAGGCCTTGTTGCCGGGTGGAGAAGCGAGCCGCTGGGCCACTTCTTTCTGCAACATACACACGATCTCCGGCACCTGGTCGCGCTGCTCGATGACGCGGAAAAATATCTGCGAAGAAATATTGTAGGGGAGATTTCCGATGATCGCGACTTTTTCCTCCGTGAGCTCGTCGAGCTGCCAGCGCAGGAAGTCGCCCTCGATCACGCGTGGCGCGAGGGTGGGGTAGTGTTCCTTCAAGTACGGCACCGAGTCCCGGTCGATTTCGATGACGTGGGTTTCGTAGGCATCGTTTTGCAGCAGATATTGCGTCAAAACGCCCATGCCCGGCCCGATTTCCAGCACCGTGTCGTACCCTTGGTGCGGTACGAGGCTATCCACAATGCGGCGGGCGATGTGCTGATCGGTTAAGAAATGCTGGCCGAGGGATTTTTTTGGGCGAACTTTCAAAAAAGTTTAGAGTTTAAGGGTTTAAAGTTTAAAGTCTGTGAGTCAGAATGTTACATTTAAAACTGGACAGCAGTAAAAGCATGAACCGCATATTTTGAAAAGACCTTTTTTGTAAAAAAAACAACGGCTTGCGCTAAAATTACGCCTAAAATCTCTGATTTGAGTTTGAAATAGTGTGTAGCTTATTTTTGAACTTTAAACTTTAAACTTTGAACACCCTAACCTCCCCCGCCGAATGGCAGTCCGTCAACGCTACGCTGGAACACCTGCGGCTGATTGGCATTACCCTGGATCTGGACTTTATGATTCAGTCCGTGAGTCCGTATTTGTTGCGCAAGACGGGTTGGGAAGAAGCCGACCTTCTTGATAAGAACTTACTGGAAACGCTCATCCCGGAGGCCAGTCGGGACGAAGTGCAGGACCTGCTGGAAGACGGCGTGTACCGCGACATCAGAATCGACCGCCGCGAGATTCCGCTCACCGCGAAGAGCGGGGCCATCCGCACCGTCACCATCAATTCGTTTTTAGTCAGAAAAGAAGAAGGCTTCCCCGTGTCGTTCACGCTTGTCGGCGATGACATCACGCGGCGGCTGCGGATGGAGTCGGCCCTGTCGCGCTCCAACGGGCAGTTGCAGGACCTGGTGGACAACACCAGCGACGTCATCCAACTCATCACGCTCGACGGCAAGTTCATCTTCGTCAACCGGGCCTGGCGCGAGGTCGTGGGCTACACGCAGGACGAGATTTCGGCCATCCGGCTCGACGACATCCTGCATCCAGAGTACAAGCAAAGTACCCACGATCAGTTGGCCCGCATCAAGCGCGGCGAGGCCGTGCCTGATTTCGAGACGGTTTTTGTGAGCAAGAGCGGCCGCAAGCTTTTTCTGACGGGCAGCGTCACCTGCCGATACGACCAAGGCAAACCCACCGCTTTCCGCTGCATCCTGCACGATTTTACCGAAAAAATCAGGGCCGAGCGGGCGCAGAAACTTTACTACAGTATCGCCAACTGGACCATCAGCACCGATAATCTCGAAGAACTTTACGGTAACATCCACGAGGAGCTGGGCAAGATTATCGACGTTCGTAACTTCTTCATTGCGCTTTACGATCAGTCCAAAAGCTTTCTGTACTTTCCCTACTATGTCGATGAATATTTTCAGGGACTGCGCTTCACCAAGCGGAGGCTGGGCAACGGCCTCACGGAATACGCCATCGCTTCCAACCGCGCGCTGTTCCTGTACCACGAGGACATCGAGCAGTTGGCCCAAACCAACAGCCTGTACCTTTACGGCACCACGCCCGAGGTGCTGCTGACCGTGCCGCTCCGCATCGGCGACCGCGTGACGGGCATCATCGGCGTGAAGTCGTACGACAACCCCAATACCTACGACGCCCGCGACCTCGAACTGCTGGAATTTATCTCGGGACAGGTGGCACTGGCCATCGCCCGCAAGCAGAGCGAGGAAGAGCTGGCCAAGTACGCCGCCCGACTCAACGCCATTTTTGACAGTAGTTCGCATCTGATCTGGTCGGTAAACAAGAGTTTGCAACTGACATCTTTCAATAAAAACTACTCTGATCTTATCGAAAGTCAGCTCAACACCGCCCCGGCCCTGTACGTCAGCACCGAAAAGCTGGGCTGGCGGATGATGAGTCCCGAGAACCGCCGGGAATTGGAGCGACGCTACCGCGACGCTTTCCGGGGCAAGCTGCAGTACTTCGAAATGAAAATACACACACGGGAAGAAACCGAGCTTTGGTTCGAGTTTTATTTCAATCCCATCATTTTCGAGGGCGGCGTGATCGAAGAGGTTTCGGGCATCGCGCGCGACGTGACGCGCCGCAAGACCGCCGAGCTATCGCTGCGGCAGAGCGAGGAGGTGTTCCGGGGTATTTTTGAGAACCTACAGGATATTTATGTCCGTATGGACCGGCAGGGCATCATCACCATGATCAGCCCGTCGGTACTGAAGCGCACCGGCTACACGGCCGACGAAGTGTTGGGCCGCCCGATCACCGACTTCTTTGACGACCGCCAACTCATCCACCGCGCCCTGATGAAGCTACGCCGTGATGGGAGCCTGCGCAACGTCGAGGGCAACATGCCCGTGAAGGGCGGCAACGTCCGTCAGTTTATGTTCAATATGTTGATGTTCAATGATGAAAACGGACGGCCTTCCGAGATCGCCGTGCTGGCCCGCGACATCACGGCCTTGAAGCGCAACGAGCAGGAACTACTCAAAGCCAAGGAGCAGGCCGAGCATTCGCTCAAAGTAAAGGAAGGTTTCCTGGCCAACATGAGCCACGAAATCAGGACACCCATGAACGGCGTGATCGGGATGGTGGATTTATTGATAAACACCAAGCTCGACGAAGAGCAGCGCGACTACATCCAGACCGTCAAGCGCTCGTCCGAGACGCTGCTGCACATCCTGAACGACATCCTCGACCTGTCCAAGATCGAGGCGGGCAAGATGGCGCTGCACGAACTGCCCCTCTCGCTGGAAGAGCTGATGCAAAAACTGGTGTCGCTCTTCGCCCAGACCGCCCGCAACAAAGGAAACACGCTTACTTACAAACTAGGGCCGAAACTACCCAGGTACGTCATCGCCGATCAAACCCGCCTGCTACAAATCTTGTCGAATCTGACGTCCAACGCCCTGAAATTCACCGAAAACGGTGAGGTGCGTATCAACGTGAAGTTGGAAGAAAAACGCGAGAACACGACCCTCATCAAGGTCGAGGTGTATGATTCCGGCATCGGCATCTCGGAGCAGGACCAGAAAATGCTTTTCACTTCCTTCACCCAGGTCGATAATTCCTCGCAGAAATCCTACGGTGGCACCGGACTTGGGCTGTCCATCTCGAAGCAACTCTGCCATCTGATGAATGGCGACATCGGGGTGGTTTCCGAGACGGACGATGGCAGCATGTTCTGGTTTACCTTCGAGGCCAAAGAAACGACCATCGCGCCTTCGTCGGTGGTCGAGAACGAAGAGGAGGCCTATATCGACGACGTTTTCGCGTCTTACCATCCGACTATTCTGCTGGTAGATGACAACATGGTCAACCGTAAGGTCGCCAGCGAAATCCTGAAAAAGGCGGGCTGCGTGGTCGATACCGCCGAGAGCGGTTTCGAGGCCATCGAGAAAATGGATCGCGTGATGGCTTCCCCCGAGGAGTATTACGACATCGTATTCATGGACATTCAGATGCCCGACATGGACGGCGTGGAAACTACCCAGAAACTGCGTGAAAAGTACGGCAAAGGCTCGGCTGACGACCCTTTTCCGCCCGTTGTGGCCATGACGGCCTACTCCATGAAGGAAGACCGCGAACGCTTCCTTAGTCAGGGCATGGACGACTACGTGGCCAAGCCCATCCGCGCCCAAAAACTGATTGCCAAAGTCCAGGAACTCATCGGCAAATCACCCGACCGCCCCTTGACGGACAAGCAGATCGCCCTGACCAAAGAAATCGCCCTGCCCGTGCTGGACCGCGAAATCGTGAACCAGTTGAAGCAGATCGGCGGAAAAGACCTGGCACTTTCTGTATATGAAGACTTTGTGAACGAGTCCAACGAGCTGGTCGGCGAGGCCTTGATGGCTTATAAGGCCGATGACATTGGTACCGTCAAAAGCCACCTGCACACGCTCAAAGGCAGCGCCGGTACCGTGGGCGTGATGCAGGTGGCCGAAATCGCCCGCAATGCGGAGGGGCGACTCAAGACCGATGACACCAGCACGCTGAGCAAGGCTCTGCCGGAGTTGCAGGTCGCCTACGGCAGGTTTCTGGAAAATTACAAGGAGTGGCTCGACGAATGGCTGTGAAGTATTTTCACTATTTTTGTTCAGCATCCAACCATATCAATCATGGACTTACTAATCCGGGTACAAGATTCCGAGGCCCCCTTCCTGCTTGAACTTTTAAATAAATTTGATTTTGTAAAAATAGAAGAAAATGAAAGCGCTTCCTTGCTGGAAAGCCTCGAGACAAGCGTTCGGCAGATGCAGGATATCCGCGCCGGGAAAGCCCCCAAGCCGTCGATCGAAGAACTTTTTGAGTAACGACGGCCATGAGCAAGCTCAATATTACGTTCACTCCTGAGTTCAAAAGGGAATTCAAGCGACTTGCCAAAAAATACGTTTCGCTTGAGACGGATATGCGAAAGCTTATAGCAGATTTGAAGGTAAATCCAGAACGGGGGGGTGCGTTGGGAAAAGGGACCTATAAAATACGGATGGCCATTTCTTCAAAGAATAAAGGTAAGTCCGGTGGTGCCAGGGTCATTACCTGTTTCATGGTTGCGGTTTTGGAAGATGAATCCGACGAATTGTACTTGCTTTCGATCTATGACAAATCGGCGCAAGCCAACATATCTGACCAGAAGCTGAGTACCCTGATCGAACGGGTAATTTCGGAGAAGTGAGCCTTGCCCTACTTACGGGAAGTTTTTGAAAAATTACAAGGAGTGGCTCGACGAGTGGCTGTGAGTAGACTCAGAATGAAGTGACTAACTTCTAATCAAACCATGAAGAAGGAGTTAGGATGCATCCGAACGGAGTAGTCTCTAACTTTCAGCGAAACAGGCGGCAGCAAGTCTTCCCTATCAGGCTGAGCGTACCGGACAGTTCGCGTCACGCAGCACGAATTTTACTTTGTGGCACAATCCTTGATAGGCTAACTTCAAGCTCATATGAACTAACCTTCCCAGCAATACCTTTTTCTATTCCTGGTCTTCTTTTTACGCACAGTAGCGCCTGTCAATGCGCATTGAAGCCCCCTTCTTCGTACCGATGCTGCTAAGTACCGGTGCTCACAATCCACCGTTAGGGACAAAGCAGTCTTCCAGCACAAGTTTTTAAGCCCAAATTTTTTTTGGGTAAAGACTTTCGTGAGCTGTGTAGCTTATATTTTTCTATAATCCTCCTGATTATTAAGTAATTAAAACTTCCATTCCTTTCTTCGACATACAGATTTTTGTCGAAAAATCGTATGCGGTAACTTTTTGGCATAGTCCTTGCGTCTTGAACTCACATCAAGACGCCTCTTTTCAAAGCAGCTGTCTTCGCACGCACTAAAATTGACAAAGTAAAGGCCAGTCGTATGAGTATCATTCGGTTGATTTATTTCTATCCAGTCATTTTTATCTACAGCTTATGAGGACCTCTCCTTCTACTACCACCATTCAGTCAAATTCAGGCACGACTGATCTCGTGCTTTCCGTTTCCCTGCCAGCGGAAAGAGCGCCGAGTCGCTTCAAACGATTCAGTGCCAGATGGTTTGGCTGTCTCATCGTATTACTCACAACTGTCTTCGTTTCAAAGTCTTTTGGACAGGACTGCTCGGCGGGTGTCGACATAACACTCACCTGTGTCGATGGCATTACGCCCAGCACTTCGGCACTATTGGCAACGCCGATAGGCGGAACGTGGTCCAACGCAACGGACAATCCGACGGTGGCAACTTTCACGCCTAACGCAGCTGCTACTGTCGCGGGTAATCTCGAAGCAGGCGTGTACAGGTTCGTTTATACAACCACTTTGCCGAATTGTAGTGACACGGTTCAGGTGACCGTACCTGACTGCCAATCACTTTGCCTGCCCGTGGAGGTCAGCGACACCTTGGTATGCGCCGGGGCAGTGGTGGATTTGACCAGCCTGGTTTCTGGCTTCGATACTTTGCTAAGCGCATCTTTCACAATTGGGGAAGCGGACGGCATCGCGGTAGACGATGCGACGGCCTTCGTGGCCGACAGCACGACCACACTTACACTGGTAGCCTCCAACCTGCTGGGCTGTTCGGACACGACGACGCTGACGGTGAACGTCAGTCCGCTGCTGGACTTGTCGGCTTCGGTGAGCGACACGCTGGTATGCGCCGGGACGGTGCTGGATCTGACGGCGCTGGTTTCTGGCTTCGACACTTTGCTGAACGCGTCTTTCGCAATCGGCGGCGCGGACGGCATCGCGGTAGTCGACGCCTCGGCCTTCGTGGCCGACAGCACCACGACGCTGACGCTGGTAGCCTCCAACCTGCTGGGCTGTTCGGATACGACGACATTGACAGTGAATGTCAGCCCGCTGCTGGACTTGTCGGCCTCGGTGAGCGACACGCTGGTATGCGCCGGGACGGTGCTGGATCTGACGGCGCTGGTTTCTGGCTTCGACACTTTGCTGAACGCGTCTTTCGCAATCGGCGGCGCGGACGGCATCGCGGTAGTCGACGCCTCGGCCTTCGTGGCCGACAGCACGACCACACTTACACTGGTAGCCTCCAACCTGCTGGGCTGTTCGGATACGACGACATTGACAGTGAATGTCAGCCCGCTGCTGGACTTGTCGGCCTCGGTGAGCGACACGCTGGTATGCGCCGGGACGGTGCTGGATCTGACGGCGCTGGTTTCTGGCTTCGACACCTTGCTGAACGCGTCCTTCACGATCGGGGAAGCGGACGGCATCGCGGTGGTCGACGCCTCGGCCTTCGTTACCGACAGCACCACGACGCTCACCTTGGTGGCCTCCAACCTGCTGGGCTGCTCGGACACGACGCAGTTGACAATCAATGTGAGCCCGCTGGTCGTCCCCAGCGTTAGCGACACGCTGGTTTGCATCGGCACAGTGCTGGATCTGACGGCGCTGGTGCCCGGCTTCGACACGCTGCTGAGTGCAGCCTTCACGATCGGCGGCGCGGACGGCATCGCGGTAGTCGACGCCTCGGCCTTCGTGGCCGACAGCACCACGACGCTGACGCTGGTAGCCTCCAACCTGCTGGGCTGTTCGGATACGACGACATTGACAGTGAATGTCAGCCCGCTGCTGGACTTGTCGGCCTCGGTGAGCGACACGCTGGTATGCGCCGGGACGGTGCTGGATCTGACGGCGCTGGTTTCTGGCTTCGACACTTTGCTGAACGCGTCTTTCGCAATCGGCGGCGCGGACGGCATCGCGGTAGTCGACGCCTCGGCCTTCGTGGCCGACAGCACGACCACACTTACACTGGTAGCCTCCAACCTGCTGGGCTGTTCGGATACGACGACATTGACAGTGAATGTCAGCCCGCTGCTGGACTTGTCGGCCTCGGTGAGCGACACGCTGGTATGCGCCGGGACGGTGCTGGATCTGACGGCGCTGGTTTCTGGCTTCGACACCTTGCTGAACGCGTCCTTCACGATCGGGGAAGCGGACGGCATCGCGGTGGTCGACGCCTCGGCCTTCGTTACCGACAGCACCACGACGCTCACCTTGGTGGCCTCCAACCTGCTGGGCTGCTCGGACACGACGCAGTTGACAATCAATGTGAGCCCGCTGGTCATCCCCAGCGTTAGCGACACGCTGGTTTGCATCGGCACAGTGCTGGATCTGACGGCGCTGGTGCCCGGCTTCGACACGCTGCTGAGTGCAGCCTTCACGATCGGCGGCGCGGACGGCATCGCGGTAGTCGACGCCTCGGCCTTCGTGGCCGACAGCACCACGACGCTGACGCTGGTAGCCTCCAACCTGCTGGGCTGTTCGGATACGACGACATTGACAGTGAATGTCAGCCCGCTGCTGGACTTGTCGGCCTCGGTGAGCGACACGCTGGTATGCGCCGGGACGGTGCTGGATCTGACGGCGCTGGTTTCTGGCTTCGACACTTTGCTGAACGCGTCTTTCGCAATCGGCGGCGCGGACGGCATCGCGGTAGTCGACGCCTCGGCCTTCGTGGCCGACAGCACGACCACACTTACACTGGTAGCCTCCAACCTGCTGGGCTGTTCGGATACGACGACATTGACAGTGAATGTCAGCCCGCTGCTGGACTTGTCGGCCTCGGTGAGCGACACGCTGGTATGCGCCGGGACGGTGCTGGATCTGACGGCGCTGGTTTCTGGCTTCGACACCTTGCTGAACGCGTCCTTCACGATCGGGGAAGCGGACGGCATCGCGGTGGTCGACGCCTCGGCCTTCGTTACCGACAGCACCACGACGCTCACCTTGGTGGCCTCCAACCTGCTGGGCTGCTCGGACACGACGCAGTTGACAATCAATGTGAGCCCGCTGGTCATCCCCAGCGTTAGCGACACGCTGGTTTGCATCGGCACAGTGCTGGATCTGACGGCGCTGGTGCCCGGCTTCGACACGCTGCTGAGTGCAGCCTTCACGATCGGCGGCGCGGACGGCATCGCGGTAGTCGACGCCTCGGCCTTCGTAGCCGACAGCACGACCACACTTACACTGGTAGCCTCAAACCTGCTGGGTTGTTCGGACACGACGACACTGACGGTGAACGTCAGTCCGCTGCTGGACTTGTCGGCCTCGGTGAGCGACACCCTGGTTTGCGCCGGGACGGTGCTGGATCTGACCGCGCTGGTTTCTGGCTTCGACACTTTGCTGAACGCGTCTTTCGCAATCGGCGGCGCGGACGGCATCGCGGTAGTCGACGCCTCGGCCTTCGTGGCCGACAGCACCACGACGCTGACGCTGGTAGCCTCCAACCTGCTGGGCTGTTCGGACACGACGACGCTGACGGTGAATGTCAGCCCGCTGCTGGACTTGTCGGCCTCGGTGAGCGACACGCTGGTATGCGCCGGGACGGTGCTGGATTTGACGGCGCTGGTTTCTGGATTCGATACTCTGTCGAACGTGAACTTTTCGGTTGGTAGCTTAGCCGTAGTCGACGCTACCGCCTTTGTTGCCGACAGCACTATGACACTGACAGTAACAGCTTCCAACTTGTTGGGTTGCCCCTTTACAGCGCAACTGACGGTAAACGTCAATCCGGCGGCTACCCTGACGGTGAGCGACACTTTGGTGTGCACCGGGACAGTGCTGGATTTGACCGCGCTGGTACCTGGCTTCGATACTTTGCTGAGTGCGGCCTTCACAATCGGCGGCGCGGATGGCATTGCGGTGGCCAACGCTTCGGCCTTCGTGGCCGACAGTACCTCGACGCTTACTTTGGTGGCTTCCAACCTGTTGGGCTGCTCGGACACAACGCAGTTGACGGTCAACGTCAGCCCGCTGCTGGATTTGTCGGCCTCGGTGAGCGACACTTTGGTTTGCGCCGGGACAGCGCTGGACTTGACTGGTCTGGTCGCCGGATTCGATACCTTACTCAACGTTAGTTTCGAGGTGAATGGACAGCCCGTCACCAACGCGTCGTCTTTCGTGACCGATAGCACGGTGACTATTCAAGTAACGGCCTCGACAGCCCTGGGTTGCTCGGCCACCACGCCTTTGGTCATCAGTGTATTGGATTGTAATCAAACGATCGATCTTTCTTTGAGTAAATCGGTTGACCGCAAGATGGCTATGCTGGGCGATACGCTGACGTACACGATAGCGGTAACGAACGAAGGTCCGAATATCGCCACGGGTGTTGCTGTTACCGATTCGCTGAATGCCGGCGTTCAGTATCTGAGCTCCGCAACGGCAACGGGCAGCTATGATCCCAACACAAAGGTATGGACAGTCGATAGCCTGACCGCTGGAGACACGGTAAGTCTGAGCATTACGGTTCGGGTGGTAGCGCAGGGCGTGTGGTTCAATACTGCCGAAATAAGTGCAGCGAACGAAAGGGATACCGACAGCACGCCGGGTAACAACACCGAAGGTGAGGACGACCTCGACCGCGAATGCTTCACCGTCCCCATCCTGCTGTGCCGCGGCCAGGGAGAGGGCGTTCAGTTGAGTGTCCCCGTTCAATACACGGGCGTACAGTGGTTCCGGAAAACACAGGATGGCAATCCTGAACCAGTGGGTACGGGTGGGAATACCTACGTGGCCACCGAAGCAGAACTCGGTAGCTATGAGTACACCTTCACCTCGGCTTCGGGTACCTGTCCGGCGGAAGGCTGCTGCCCGGTAATCATCGTGGTCGAGGACTGCTGTCCGGCGCAGGTTTGCGTACCGTTTACGGTGACGAAGAAGAGAATGTAAGATCCAATTCGACTCAAACAAAGATCGGCCGCTCCTGTGAGCGGCTGATTTTCGTATGTAGAGGCCACTCCGTTGGCATTTCTGGCACTATCCTTGTTATCCGGCTTCCGGGCTATACCGGAATCTCTCCGTTTCGCCTCTAATTTTGGTTTGTCACTGCTGTCAAAAGGAGCGCGACTTCCTCGCTCGCTCGCAGGAATCCCTGCTATCTCTCGGTAGGCTGCATTGATCCAGTCGTTTGACCCTTGAACGTGAACCGGCTTTTTCGCGCAAACGGTAACCGCACCTCATCCTGCAGCAAAATTTCTGACTTCATCTCTCTGGGAAGAGAGGGAACAATCAATCCTATGTATCTAGAAATTTGACTATCAGCTATATGTGATTGCTACATCGGTCTATTCGTATATTATTAACCGTTAGCTTGTGTTTATGGCACCATCCTTGCTCGTCATGCTATCATCAACGTGGGGTTTTGCCCCTATCGGCCTTACACACACTAATATTTCGATCGATACCATCCCCTCTTGTCTCTGGCAGGTGTATCTTTTTTTACCGTTTTATTAGTTCTTTATCAATTCACTTCTTATGAAGATCAAATCTACCCCGTCACCGTGGCTGACAAGCGTCCGTCCGGTTCATGTACTACAACTGCTTGTTTGTATGGCTCTGCTGCTGGCGCAGGGACAGTTCACCCCGGTATTGGCCCAATGCCCACCCACGGGCGGAGTTCCCTACATTGGCGGCAACGTGTTCCTGGACTACGGCCAGGACGGCGTCAAGACCGCCAACATCGATCAACCCATCGCGGGTGTGACGGTGACCGCCTACAACGCCAGCGGCGCGTTGGTCACCACGGCAAATTCCCAGACCGACGGGACTTACCTTCTCGTGAACGCGGGGCTGACGGCGGGAACCTACCGCCTGGAATTCAGCAACTACCCCACGAGCTTTAACAATTCCGCCGCCGGGGCCGACAACGGTACCTCGGTGCAGTTTGCAGCGGCCAACACTTGTAACAACAACCTGGGGCTGCTCCATCCCGACTACTATTGCCAGTCGAATCCCAACTTTGTAATGAGCTGCTTCGTAGAAGGCGCAAACACCGGGGCGGGCGATGTGCTGGTCTCGATACCCTACAATGTCACTCCCGCCAGTGCGGAAGCCAATGATAAGAACCTGGTGGGAAAGGAAGCCATCGCCAGTGCCATCGGTACTACCTATGGCCTAGCCTATCAGCGACGCTCCAAGACATTGTTTGCTGCCGCATTCATGAAACGCTTTACGGGATTTGGGCCAAATGGCCCGGCGGCTATCTATAAATTGCCCAATCCTGCCGATAAAGCTACCTCGGGATCGCTCTTTCTCAACCTGGGTACTCTATTTACGCCCACTGTGGCCGGAGCCGACCCACACGACTTTAACAGGAAAACGGCGGGAGGCGATGTCATCGACCGCGATTCGTACAATGCCACCACCCGCGTTGGCTTTGGAGACATGGATATTTCGGACGATGAACTTACCCTTTGGGTGATCAACCTCGCCGACCGCTCACTCTACAAAATTCCCCTCGGTACCGATCCGGCGAATCCCGTGGCCCCCACGAGTGCGGCCCAAATCACCGTGATTCCGCTGGCTAGTACTGCCAGCCCACTACCAGGCTTACCTGCCGTATCCAATAATTCGGAGATACGCCCCTTTGCCCTCAAATATTACCGGGGAAAAGTATACGTGGGATTGGTGACCAACGGCGAGGCAGGAGGTGCCCTGAATGGGCTCGTCTATTCGTATGATCCGGTTGCAGGCACTTTCACCAAGGAAGTACAGTACACCCTAAACTACGACAGAGGTTGTGGCTTTGGTAATGGTAATACCTGTTACGGACCAGCCAAATGGAACCCCTGGATCACTACTAACGCGCGCCCTACGCCAGCGGTCAGTGGAGAGGGCGAAACTGGCTATCCACAGCCCATACTGGCTGATATCGACTTTGATGCCAGCGGAAACATGATCCTGGGCATGAGGGATCGTTTTGGAGATCAGGATGGATATGATGTGCCGCCCCCCACCGCGGCGACAACTGGAAACGTCACGCTGGTACGCGGCGATGCCTTCGGCGATCTATTGAGAGCCAATAAAAATACAGCGGGCGGCTGGACGCTCAATATTGCTGACTTTACCGACCCAAGTCTTGCCAGAACTACCAAAGAACCCGTGTTTTCCGGGGATGATTATTTCAGCAGCCCTTACTATCACGAAGAAACAGCATTGGGAGGGATAGCCGTATTGGCCAGAGCCAACGGATTAGTCACCGCAGCTATGGACCCAAGAACGGCGGCCTTCTCCAGCGGCGTCGACTGGTTCGACCTATCGGGTAACCTGACGGCCCCAACCAAATCGATCACCTTATTGACGGGAGCCAACACCGCAGTTTTCGGCAAGGCTAACGGACTGGGAGAAGCGGAGTTCATCTGTAACCTTGCCCCCGTTGAAATTGGCAACCGTGTGTGGTTCGACCAGGATAAGGACGGTGTGCAGGATGGTAACGAAGGCGGCATTCCCGGCGTCCAGGTTCAGCTTTGTCTGGCCTCAGCTCCCGGCACGCCCATCGCCACCGCTACGACCGATGCCAATGGTAACTACATATTCTCGGGCGGCGAAGGTACCAACACCAACTCATCGAAATATGGGTTGAACATTACCTACAACACCAACTACATTCTTAAATTTCCGACCACGGCCAACAGTCGCGGCTTGACTGTAAAGGACAGTGGAGACAACGACCTGATCGATTCCGACGCGACTCCCAATGGTCAGGTGGCCTTCACTACGGGCGGCGAGGGACAGACCAACCACACCTACGACGTGGGTTACTTCTGTGATGTACTACCCACCGCAGTGGCTCTATACACCCCCGCCACCTGCGCTACCAACGGCAGCGTGACACCCAACAACAACGCCAGCCTCAAGCTGACCGTAACGAACGGCGACAAGGCATCCATCTCAGTCACGGGCGTTCCCACGCAGACCTACGCCCAGGCCACGGCTATCCCCACCACGGGAGCCAATGCGGGCATGGTGACCTTTACCAATCAGAATGGCCAGGCCGATTCACTCTACGTGCGGATATTCAACGGGGAGTTTTGCTTCAAGGACACTATTTTCGTGGTGACGCCCGTCGTGTGCTGCCCCACGGTGGCAATCTCGACGCCCGCCAACTTTGTGTCGTATTGCGCCGGGGTCAGCATCCCAACCCTGACGGCTACCACCACCGCGCAGTCGCCGGACAGCATCCAGTTTGTTTATTTCAACGAGCAGCAAATCGACACGGCCCAAATCTACATGGGTACCGATACGTTGGGCAAAGTGCAGGTTGTAGGAACCGCCGCGACCAACAATACGGCCACGCTGACCAACGTGCTACTACCGACCAACAATACGGCGGTCAATGACACGATCTGGATTTATGCGGTCTATTTGGCGGCGGATGGAGATACCGCCTGCCGGGTATTTGGTGAGATACCTGTAATTATTAAGCCGCAGCCCAACGTGGGAACGGATGTGAGCATCTGCGCTCCAGCCACCACGGCCCAGCTAACGGCCGTCCCCGCCGGAGGTACTTTTACCGCCCAGTCGGGCAACCCGTCGGCGACCACCATCACAGCGGAGGGCGCAGTGTCGGGCATGACGGCCAACGGCACTTATAATTTCATTTACACCCTCAACGGCTGCGCCGACACGGCATCTGTCACCCGCAACGCCAAGCCCAATGCGGGCGTAGATAGCGTGGGGGCGGCGGCCATCTGCAACACGGTGGCGACTATCGACCTGCCGGACGCTATGGCGGGTGAAAGCTGGTCGCAACTGGGCAGCACGCCCAAGGCTGTGACGATCGACGCCACAACGGGTGTCGTAACGGGCCTGGATGTGGTGGGTACTTATCAATTTGTTTTGCAAAATACAACGACCACCTGTTCCGATACGGTCAGTGTGGAGGTGCAGGACTGCGCCAACGGTACCATCGGCGATCTGGTCTGGAAAGACCTGAACGACAACGGCCAACTCGACCTGGGTGAGCCGGGCGTAGCGGACGTAATCGTGCAACTCCTCGATGGCACCACCAACGCGGTGATCACCAGCGACACTACCGACGTGAACGGTATCTACACCTTTACAGGGTTGGTCAAGGGGGATTATAAAATCAAAATCGACCTGACGACGCTTCCCGATTCCTGTCTGATCAGCAACATGCCCAACGTAGTTGCGGTGGGCGACAGCCTCGACAGCGACTTCGACAGCACGGGCGTAAGTCCGGTCGTGAGCCTCGACCCAGTGCTGGGCGGTATCGCCCAGGACAACCCGACGATCGACGCGGCGCTTTACTCGCCAAAAGGCAGCATCGGCGACTTTGTCTGGAAAGACCTAAACGACGATGGGCAGCAGGATTCCGGCGAGCCGGGCGTCAACCTGGTAAAAGTAACCCTGCACAATGCCGTGGGCGGCTTGCCTGGCCCGGCTATCGACAGCACTTTGACCTCGGGAACGGGAGCCAACGCCGGAGCATACAGCTTTACTAATCTGGTGAAGGGCGACTATATCGTCAAGATCGACCTGACGACGCTTCCCGACTCATGTCAAATCTCGACCAAGCCCAACGCGGCAGGGGTACCCGATAGCCTGAACGGTGACTTTGGCCCGACGGGCCTTAGCCCGGTCGTGTCCATCGACCCGGTTCTGAGCGGCATCGCCCAAAATAACCCGACGATCGACGCGGCGCTCTACACGCCCAAGGCCAGCATCGGCGACTTTGTCTGGAAAGACCTGAACGACAACGGCCAGCAGGATTCCGGTGAGCCGGGGGTAAACGGTGTGAAGGTGACCCTGCACAATTCCGTCGGCGGCCTTCCGGGCCCAGCCATCGACAGCACGTTGACCTCGGGAGCGGGGCCCAACGCGGGAGCGTACAGCTTCACCGAGCTTCTAAAAGGAGACTATATCGTCAAGATCGACCTGACGACGCTGCCCGACTCCTGCCAAATCTCGACCATGCCCAACGCGGCGGGCGTACCCGATAGCCTCGACAGCGACTTTGGTTCCGACGGCCTGAGCCAGGTAGTTTCTATCGACCCGGCGGTGCCGGGCCTGAGCAAGAACAACCCAACGATCGACGCGGCCCTTTATACGCCCAAAGGTTCGATTGGTGACTTTGTTTGGAAAGACCTGGACAATGATGGCCAGCAGGATTCCGGTGAGCCAGGAGTAAACGGTGTGAAAATAACGTTGCACAATTCCGTCGGCGGCCTTCCGGGTCCAGCCATCGACAGCACGACTACCTCGGGAACGGGAGCCAACGCGGGAGCGTACAGCTTCACCGAGCTTTTAAAAGGAGACTACATCGTTAAGATCGACCTGACGACGCTGCCTGATTCTTGCCTGATCAGTACCAAGCCCAACGCGGCGGGGGTACTCGACAGCCTTGACAGTGACTTCGACAGCACCGGCCTGAGCCAGGTGGTGAGCATCGATCCCGCCCTGCCGGGACTGAACAAGAACAACCCGACGATCGACGCGGCGCTGTTCACGCCCAAGGGTTCGATCGGCGACTTCGTCTGGAAAGACCTGAACGACGACGGCCGGCAGGATCCCGGTGAGCCGGGCGTGGTGGGCGTAGTCGTGCAATTGCTCGACGCGACGACCAACGCGCTGCTCGCCACCGATACGACCGACGCCAGCGGTAACTACACTTTCGGCAATCTGGCAAAAGGTACTTACACTGTCCAGATCGACTTGACGACGCTACCCGACTCTTGCCTAATTAGTACCATGCCCAACGCGGTGGGGGTACCCGACAGTCTCGACAGCGACTTCAACGCGGGTGGATTGAGCCAGGTGGTATCCATCGACCCGGTTTTGGGCGGCATCGACCAAAACAACCCGACGATCGACGCGGCGCTCTACACGCCCAAGGCCAGCATCGGTGATTTTGTCTGGAAAGACCTGAACGACAACGGCCAGCAGGATTCCGGTGAGCCGGGAGTAAACGGTGTGAAGGTGACACTGCACAATTCCGTGGGCGGTGTGCCCGGCCCGGCCATCGACAGCACGTTGACCTCGGGAGCGGGGCCCAACGCGGGAGCGTACAGCTTTACCGATCTCTTGAAAGGTGATTATTTTGTAAAAATAGACCTGACGACGCTGCCTGACTCTTGCCAAATCTCGACCATGCCCAACGCGGCGGGCGTACCCGACAGCCTCGACAGCGACTTCGACAGCACCGGCCTGAGCCAGGTGGTGAGTATCGATCCTACGCAGCCGGGCATTACGAAGAACAACCCGACGATCGACGCGGCCTTGTTCACGCCCAAGGGCAGCATTGGCGATTTCGTCTGGAAGGATCTGAACGACAACGGCCAACAGGACGCTGGCGAGCCGGGTGTACCGGGCGTGCTGGTTCGCCTGCTGGATGGCGCGACCAACACCATTCTGGCGACCGACACGACCGATGCCAACGGCAACTACCTCTTCGACAATCTGTTGAAAGGCTCTTATACCGTTCAGATCGACCTGACGACGCTGCCGGACTCTTGCCTGATCAGCACCATGATGGATGCGGTGGGCGTACCCGACAGCCTGGATAACGACTTTGGCCCCACGGGTTTGAGCGCAATGGTGGTCATCGACCCGGCGGTTCCGGGCCTGAACAAGAACAACCCGACGATCGACGCGGCGCTAATCTCGCCCAAAGGCAGTCTGGGCGACTTCGTCTGGAAGGATTTGAACGATAACGGTCAGCAGGACGCTGGCGAGCCGGGCGTGAACGGCGTGAAATTGACGCTGCACAAGGCAACCAACGGTCAGCCTGGCCCGGCCATCGACAGCACGGTAACCTCGGGCGCGGGAGCCAACGCGGGAGCGTACAGCTTTGCCAACCTCGCAAAGGGCGACTACATCGTCAAAATCGATGTGACTACTTTGCCTGATTCTTGCTTGATCTCGACCATGCAGAATGCGGCGGGGGTACCAGATAGCCTAGACAGCGACTTCGAGCCAACGACTGGATTAAGCCAGGTAGTTTCGATCGACCCGGCGGTGCCAGGCATTACGAAAAACAACCCGACGATCGACGCGGCCTTGTATTCGCCCAAGGGTTCAATCGGCGACTTTGTCTGGAAAGACCTGAACGACAACGGTCAGCAAGACCCTGCTGAGCCGGGTGTCAACCTGGTGAAAGTAACCTTGCACAATGCCGTGGGCGGCCTACCCGGCCCGGCTATCGACAGCACTTTGACCTCAGGAACGGGACCCAACGCGGGAGCATATAGCTTTACCGACCTGCCTAAGGGAGATTACATTGTGAAAATAGACTTGACAACGCTGCCTGACTCATGCCTAATTAGTACTATGCCCAACGCGGCCGGAGTACCGGACAGTCTTGACAGCGACTTCGATCCAACGACTGGATTGAGTAACGTAGTAAGCATCGACCCGACGATTCCAGGTCTGAGCAAGAACAATCCGACGATCGACGCGGCGCTCTACACGCCAAAGGGTAGTCTGGGCGACTTCGTCTGGAAGGATTTGAACGACAACGGCCAGCAGGACGCTGGCGAGCCGGGCGTCAACGGTGTGAAGGTGACGCTGCACGAGGCCACGGGCGGCCTTCCGGGCCCGGCCATCGACTCTACTCTGACGGCGGGCGCGGGAGCGTACAGCTTCACAAACTTGTCGAAAGGCGACTACATCGTCAAAATTAACCTGACGACGCTTCCCGACTCCTGCTTGATCTCGACCATGCAGAATGCGGCAGGGGTACCAGATAGCCTAGACAGCGACTTCGAGCCAACGACTGGATTGAGCCAGGTAGTTTCGATCGACCCGGCGGTTCCGGGCCTGAGCAAGAACAATCCAACAATCGACGCGGCGCTCTACACGCCAAAGGGTAGTCTGGGCGACTTCGTCTGGAAGGATCTGAACGATAACGGCCAGCAGGACGCTGGCGAGCTGGGCGTGAACGGCGTGAAGGTGACCCTGCACGAGGCCACGGGCGGTGTTCCGGGCCCGGCCATCGACTCTACTCTGACGGCGGGAGCGGGAATCAACGCGGGAGCGTACAGCTTTACCGACCTGCCGAAGGGAGATTACATCGTGAAAATAGACTTGACAACGCTGCCTGACTCATGCCTGATCTCGACCAAGCCCAACGCGGCCGGAGTGCCTGACAGCCTCGATAGCGACTTCGATCCAACGACTGGATTGAGTAACGTCGTAAGCATCGACCCGACGGTGCCAGGCCTGAGCAAGAACAACCCGACAATCGACGCGGCCTTGTTTACGCCTAAGGGCTCAATCGGCGACTTCGTCTGGAAGGACTTGAACGACAACGGCCAGCAAGACCCTGCTGAGCCGGGCGTCAACGGTGTGAAGCTCACGCTGCACAAGGCAACCAATGGTCAACCTGGCCCGGCCATCGACAGCACGATCACCGCCGGTGCGGGTCTGAACGCAGGAGCTTACAGCTTTACCAACCTGCCGAAGGGCGACTACATCGTCAAGATCGACCTGAGTACCTTGCCCGACTCATGCCTGATTTCGACTAAGCCTAACGCCGCAGGAGTGCCTGATAGCTTGGATAGCGACTTCGATCCAACGACTGGATTGAGTAACGTCGTCAGCATCGACCCGACGGTCCCAGGTCTGAGCACCAACAACCCGACGATCAACGCGGCGCTAATCTCGCCCAAGGGCAGTCTGGGCGACTTCGTCTGGAAGGATTTGAACGATAACGGTCAGCAGGACGCTGGCGAGCCGGGCGTGAACGGCGTGAAATTGACGCTGCACAAGGCAACCAACGGTCAGCCTGGCCCGGCCATCGACAGCACGATCACCGCCGGTGCGGGAGTCAGCGCAGGAGCATACAGCTTCACCAACCTGTCGAAAGGCGACTACATCGTCAAAATTGACCTGACGACGCTGCCCGACTCCTGCTTGCTCAGCACCAAGCCCAACGCGGCGGGGGTAGCCGACAGCCTGGACAGCGACTTTGATCCAAATACCGGATTGAGTCAGGTAATAAGCATCGATGCGGCGGTTCTGGGCCTGAGCAAGAACAATCCGACGATCGACGCGGCGCTTTACACGCCGAACGTCACGGTCGATCTGGCTCTGGACAAATCCATCGATAAAAAAATGGCGATGCTCGGCGACACGGTGACTTATACGATCCGGGTCTTCAACCAGGGCGCGGTACCCGCCACGGGCGTGGAGGTGACCGACACGCTGGCGGCAGGCTTGCAATTCATCAGCAGCGACGGCGCTTACAGTGCGGCTACGAAGATCTGGACGGTGGGCGACGTAACCGCTGGCGATACCGTCAGTCTGGTCATTAAGGCCAAAGTCGTAGCTTCGGGCGTGGTGTTCAATACCGCCCAGATCAGTAAGGCCAACGAAGAGGATGTTGACAGCACCCCCGGTAACGACGCCGACGGCGAGGACGACATCGACCGCGAGTGCTTCACGGTGCCTTATTTGGTGTGCCGCGGCCAAGGAACGATTCTGGTGTTGAATGTTCCTGCCCAGTATACGGGCGTACAGTGGTTCCGCAAGACGCAGGGAGGAACGCCTGAGCCGTTCGGTACGGGAGGCAATAGCATCGAGGTGTCCGAAACCGAACTCGGCACTTTCGAGTACACCTTCACGACCAGCGCGCAGACCTGCCCCGCTACGGGCTGCTGCCCGACGATCGTGGTAGTCGAGGACTGCTGCTCGCCCAACGTCTGCGTACCGTTCGTGATTCAGAAGCGGACGAAGTAGAAGAAATAAATGGCAGGATTTTGTTTTAAAAGGGTGGTCGATAGACCGCCCTTTTTCCTTGTGGGCGATCCTTCAAACAACAATCATGCCTGTTTTTTATTGATGCTTTATAATTCAATTTTAGGAATACGGGACAAAGGCCGTCTTACCGAAGCCCTCTTCTCAAAAAGCGTTCAATTGGCTTTCTATCCTAATTTTTACTTTTCCGCGAGTCAGTCTGTGGGAGTTGATTTTTTGTTTATAGAAAAAAGATACAGGCAGGTGAAAACGAAGAAGAAGCGTTAGGGCTTTTTTCGGCACGGAAAGTGTGGAAATGAGGATTGGAGTGACGAAAAATACAATTACTCAAACGCCCATCTTATCGTTTTATGAATCCTATCTACCCCAAGAAGTTATTAGGAGCTCTACTCCTTTTTCTCGTTTTTTCGGCTACCCAGGCCCTTGGCCAAATCACCGCCACGCTCACCACGACCACCGCGACCTGCCAAGCCAATGGTGAGTTGAAAGTAGCCAATGTAGCGGGTGGGAAAGCACCCTACCAGGTGGCCCTCATCGCGGGCCCCAATGTGCCCCAGCCGCCCGTGTTCATTACTCCCAACTCCGCTAACGAATTCGTGTTCACAGGCTTGCAGTCAGGTTTGCACACGGTGAGTGTGCTGGACGACAACGGGAACATGAAGCAGTTCTCGGCCACCGTGGGCGGCAATTATCAGATCATGAATTATACAGCCGTGCCCTCGGTTACGGATTGCAATAACCAGACACCCGGCACGGGAGTAATCACGATTACAAATCTTACGGGTGGCAATCCGCCCTACCGATACCGGATATTCAAGCCCACGACGGGGGCTTTCCAAAACAACAATGTTTTTACGGGCCTGACGCCCGGCACAACCTACGAAGTCCAAGTATTCGATGCCTGCGAGAACTTCCAGACCCGCCAGGTGCAGATTCCGGCCATTGCGGCGGCGGGGCTACCCACGCCAACTACCCTGTTCGAGGACTGCGACGGCACAGTGAGAACCACCTACTCGGCCACGGGCGGCAACACGCCCTACACCTATGAAGTGACGGCCGGGCCGAATCAGGTAGGGACGAGCAACACATCGGGCGTATTCAATTTCAACACGTCCAGCAGCTACACCGTAAGGGTGACCGACAATTGCGGTGGTACCGCCACGCGGAGCTTCACCACGCCCGGCAAGCCCAACCAGCAGCTTTTATTGCAGGGGGCGACGGGTTCGGCCTGCGACGGCATGGGCGGGGGCGTCCGTATCCTGGCCCGCAACGGTATTCCGCCCTATAGTGGTACCATAAAGGGAAAAGCCGGCGGAGCCTGCGCCAGTTTTTCCCAGGTCCTGAATCTGAGCGGAAGCGGCAACGGCGATTACACGCAAACCATCATGGGCCTGGATCGCCCCTGCATATATGTGGTGGAGATATCGGACAAATGTGGCAACATCACGACCGAAGAACTGATGTTGGTGGCCGGAGGAAACGACCAATTGGGGTCGAGCCAGATCATTCTTTGCCCCAGCGGGTCTTCCGTTCAGTACAGGTTGCAAATGACGGTTAGCCTCGGGCCGCCGTACAGTCCACGGGCCAATTATACCTTCAATCTTTTCGATAGCAATAATCAACCGGTGAGTGGTTTTCCCAGAACCCAGAGTGGGACTTCTGTGACGGTCGATCTGCCCGCCGGAACGTACAGGTATCAGCTTTCCGATGCGTGCGGGACTACTACCGGGTTGAAGACGGTCATTATTCCGGCTTATGCCAATCCGACTGTGGCGGTGGATTTGACTGCTCAATGCATTAACGCCGGGCAGGCGCGCCTCATCACCACCAGTCAGAACCCCCTCAACTCGGCCAACCCGGCTTTCAAAATCACGGCCGGCCCAATCGGGTCAACGAAACGAACAATACAGGCGTTTTTTCTAATTTGAGAAGCGGCGGCACTTACACCTTCGAGTTCAACGACGGCTGTAAGCGAGTGACCACCACCACCACATTGCCGCCCTACCAGCAGCCCACCTTCGAGGTGGCTTACGGCGTTATTTGTCCACCCAATACGGTGGCCACCTTACAGGCCGTGGGTATTACGGGAACGGTGGTACAACCTTACCAATTCGAGATCATCGCAACCAACACTACGGGGGGCATTACCCGGCCCGCATCGACTGATTCCACATTTACAAATCTGAGTGCCGGGCAGTACAACGTGCGCGGCTTCGACGGCTGTAACAATTCCTTTACGTTTTTAGGTAAAATTGGCCCGATCCCCACGCCAAAAATCCAGTTCGATGCTAATCCCGCCTGCGAAGGCACCGAAGTCAAGGTGCGGCCCGATGTATTCGTCTTCGGCGCGACCTACACCGTTACCCGAAACGATACGGTAATTTATGAGGGGCCCAGGGGGATAAATATCTTGCCTGCTATTGCCGGAGCTTATAAGATTAAAATAGCGGTGCCGGGTGGCTGCAATGCCACTTCTCCGCCCGTAACACTCAACATCACCGGCAGGCTGGCCATCACCAATCCACTCGCCGCCTGCGCGGGCACTACCGTCAACCTCACGGCCGCCGCCATCACTGCCGGAAGCACCAGCGGCACGCTGGCCTACTTCCAGGACGAGGAAGCTACCGTTGCCCTCGACGGCACGACTGGCCCGGCCAACGCCATCAAAAAGGCGGGTGACTATTATATTCGTCTCACCACGACCAATCCTGCCTGCGTCACGATCAAAAAAGTGACGGTGACCTTTAAGGAAACGCCCGCCGCGCCTACGGCGACGCCCACGCAGCCTACTTGCACCACGGCTACGGGTACCATCACCGTGACGGCCCCGACCACCGGCGTGACCTACAGCTTCAACAACGGCACCAACTACCAGGCCGGCAACGTGAGCGCGGCCCTCAATGCGGGCACGTATCAGGTAAGGGTCAAAGGAACCAACGACTGCGTGTCGGCGGCCACGGCGGTAACGCTCAACGCCCAGCCCGCGACGCCGGTGAAGCCGACGGTCAACGTAATCCAGCCTACCTGCACCACGCCCACGGGGATTCTTTCGGTAACGGCCCCCGGATCGGGTGTCACGTACAGTTTCGACAACGGAGTCACCTATCAAGCCTCGAGCACCAGCAACCCGTTGGCAACAGGTACCTATCAGGTGAAAGTCAAAAACGCGGCGGGCTGTGAGTCGGTTGCTACGGCGGCTACCATCAATGCGCAGCCCCCTACGCCCGCTACGCCAACGGTCAGCGTGACGCAACCGACTTGTGCTACCGCCACGGGCACCATCACCGTCACGGCCCCGGCTCCCGCCGCGGGCATCGAGTACAGCTTTGACAATGGCACTACGTACCAGGCGAGCAACGTAAGCGGCTCGCTGACCGCAGGAACTTACCAGGTAAGCGCGAGGAACTCGTTCGGCTGCGTGTCGGCCGCTGCCCCGGCGGTCCTGAGCGCTCAGCCTCCCACCCCCGTTGCCCCGGCGGCTACCGTCACGCAGCCCACTTGCGAAGTGGCTACCGGCGTTATCACCGTCAATTCCCCACCCACCGCCACGGAATACAGCTTCGACAACGGGGCCAGCTACCAGGCATCGAATGTCAGTGGCTCGCTGGCCGCCGGGGTGTACCAGGTTCGGGTGAAAAACGCTCAGGGCTGCATCTCGGCTCCGGCCCCGATCACGATCAACGCCCAGCCGCCGACCCCCGCCGCGCCCACGGCAGCGGTCTCGCAACCCACTTGTACGATTGCCACGGGAATCATCAGCGTTACCCCTCCGGGTTCCGACGCCGAATACAGCTTCGACAACGGGGCCACTTTCCAAAACTCAAGTACCAGCAATCCATTGCCGACGGGTACGTATTCGATCAGGGTGAAAAATACCTTTGGCTGTATCTCGGAGGCGACGCAGGTGGAAATCAACGCCCAGCCCCCGACCCCCGCCACGCCCGTGGCTACGGTCACGCAGCCGACTTGTACCGTCGCTACGGGAACGATCACCGTGACCGCTCCGCCGACCGCTACGGAATACAGCTTCGACAACGGCGCGACTTACCAGGCCTCTAACGTCAGCGGCTCGCTCGCAACCGGCACTTATCAAGTGAAAGTCAGAAACGTATCGGGATGCATCTCGGCGGCCACGTCCGTGACGCTGAACGCGCAGCCCCCCACGCCGGTCGCTCCGGCGGCTACCGTTACGCAGCCTACCTGTGAGGTCGCCATGGGAACGATCACCGTCAACTCACCACCCTCGGCCACCGAGTTCAGCTTCGACAACGGCGCAACCTACCAGGCTTCCAATGTTAGTCCATCTCTCGCAACCGGTACCTACCAGGTTCGGGTGAAAAACGCCCAGGGCTGTGTTTCTACCGCCGCGCCAATTACCATCAACGCCCAGCCGCCGACCCCCGCCGCGCCCACGGCTGCGGTCTCGCAACCCACTTGTACGATTGCCACGGGAATCATCAGCGTTACCCCTCCGGGCTCCGACGCCGAGTACAGCTTCGACAACGGGGCCACTTTCCAAAACTCAAGTACCAGCAATCCGTTGCCGGCGGGTACGTATTCGATCAGGGTGAAAAACTTTTTCGGCTGTATCTCGGAGGCGACGCTGGTGGAAATCAACGCCCAGCCCCCGACCCCCGCCACGCCCGTGGCTACGGTTACGCAGCCGACCTGTACCGTCGCTACGGGAACGATCACCGTGACGGCTCCATCGACCGCTACGGAATACAGCTTCGACAACGGCGCGACCTACCAGGCGGCCAATGTCAGTGGTTCATTGCCCGCCGGGGATTATTTCGTAAAAGTCAAAAACACGCAGGGCTGTATCTCGGATTCGGTGAAAGTCACGCTGAACGCCCAGCCTCCCACGCCCGCCGCGCCGACCGCCCGAATCATCCAACCGACTTGCACCGTGGCTACGGGAATAATCGTCGTCACGGCACCGTCGGCCGCCACCGAATACAGCTTCGACAATGGCGCGACTTTCCAGAATTCCAGTAGCAGCAATCCACTGGCAGCCGGCACTTATTTTATCAGGGTTAAAAATGGCGAGGGTTGTATTTCTGACTCCACGGAGGTGGTCATCAACACGCAGCCCCCGACGCCCGCCGCGCCGACGGCTACCGTTGCGCAGCCCACTTGCGAGGTCGCTACGGGAACGATCACGATCAACACTCCGCTAACGGCCACACAATTCAGCTTTGACAATGGCGCAACTTTCCAAAATTCCAAGGTAAGCAGCGCATTGCCCGCCGGGGACTATTTGATAAAAGTCAAAAACGAGGTGGGTTGTATCTCGGATTCCACCGAGGTTACCATCGACCCGCAGCCCGCTACGCCCGCCGCACCGACGGCCACGGTCGTGCAGCCGACTTGCCTGGTCGCTACCGGCACGGTCACCGTGACCGCTCCGTCCTCCGCTACCTCGTATAGTTTCGATAACGGCGTGACCTACCAGGCGTCGAACGTAAGTCCGGCTTTAGTGGCGGGTACGTACAGCATCAAGGTCAGAAACGCCGACGGTTGTGTTTCCGACTCGACGGCGGTCACGATCGACGCGCAACCCGCCACGCCCGCCGTGCCAACGGCTCAGGCGATCCAACCGACTTGCGAGGAGGCCACCGGAATCATCAGCATCACGGCGCCGCCTTCAGCCACGGAATTTAGCTTCGACAACGGCGCTACGTTCCAGAATTCCAGCTCCAGCAATCCGCTGGCGGCTGGTACGTATCTTGTTAAAGTAAAAAACAGCGTAGGTTGTATTTCGGATTCGACCTCGGTCGTCATTGCCCCGCAGCCCGCTACGCCCGCCGCACCGACGGCCGCGGTCGTGCAACCCACCTGCCTGGTGGCGACCGGAAAAATCACCGTGACCAGCACCGCCAACATCATCAACTATAGCTTCGACAACGGCGCGACCTACCAGGCCGACAGCGTGAGTCCGGCTTTGGTGGCTGGTACTTACTCCATCAGAGTACAGAACGACGACGGTTGTTTCTCCGACTCGACCGTCGTCACCATCGACCCGCAGCCCGCCACGCCGACGCTCGTCGCGACGGAGAAAACCTGCGCCGACAACCTGCTGACCTATACCATCACCTTCATTAGCGACGGCCAGGTGACGGCTTCGCTTGGTACGGTGAACAATGTGGCTAAAACCGTCAGCGGCGTTCCGGCGGATGCCAGCGTGACGTTGACCGCCAGCGCGAACGGTTGCCAGCGCGTCGTCGTAGTGACCGCCCCTGATTGTAGCTGTCCGTCGATCGCGCCGCCCGGAGTGGAAGTACCGACGATTACGATTTGCGAAGGTCAGACAATCCCAACTTTCACCGCCACGGTGGGCGACGGCCAGAAGGCCATTTGGTACGATGCTCCCGCAGGTGGCGGCGTGCTGTTGGACAGCTCACTGACTTACACGCCGACGGCTGCCGGGGTCTTCTACGTAGAGGCCGCCGATGTCGTCTCCGACTGTCGGAGCATTTCCCGGACAAGGGTGGAACTCATAATCAATCCGCAGCCCGTGCTGACGATCGGCGAGGTGACCTGCCGCCAGTCGGGCCTGTTTTATGATGTCGCTTACACGGCTACGCCCGGCGCGGTCGTTTCCGCCAACAATGGTTTCGTAACCGATACGAGCATCCGACGCGTGCCTGCCGGGGAGGTGGTAAAAATCATGGTTACACTCAACGGTTGTCAAGATTCCACCACGGTAACCCAAATCTGCGCCTTGCCTTACGGCTCGCTCGGGGATTTCGTGTGGCAGGATACCAACGCCAACGGCCAGCAGGACAGCGGCGAACCCGGCATCGCGAACGCGCTGGTGTATTTGCTGGATGACCAGGGCGCAGTTCTCGATTCGATCCGCACCGACGTCACCGGGAAGTATGGTTTCGATAGCCTCACCACGGGCAAATATCAGGTCAGGTTCTTCTTGCCCGAAGACTACGACGGCTTTACCAAGATCAGAGTCCCCGGCAGCGATACGCTCGACAGCGACGCCGATGCCACCGGATTGAGTCGGCTCATCGACATCGACACCTCGCAGGATTCCACCTCGGTTCTTCGCAACAATCCTACCATCGACGCCGGCGTGACGCGCCTGGGTAGCATCGGGGATTTTGTCTTTGAAGACAAAAACAACGACGGCATCCAAACGCCCGGCGAGCCGGGGATTGCAGGCGTCACGGTGTATTTACTCGACGGCTCCGGCACCCTCATCGACAGCACCCTGACCAATGCGGGCGGCAAGTACTTGTTCGATGGTTTGTTAGCGGGTACGTATCAAGTGCAGTTCGTGGCCCCGGCGGGTTACGATGGCTTCACCCAACCCAACCAGGGCAACGACCCCGCCAAGGATAGCAACGCCGGGACCAACGGGAAGTCGCAATTGATAACCATTGACGTTTCAAAACCCAAAACCGACACGCTGCGTAATAATCCGCAGATCGGCGCGGGCCTGATCTCGCCCTGCCTCCAGCCGATCATCAGCTCGACCCAGGCCACGGCGGCCACCTGCGACGGCAAAACCGCCAACGCCGATGCCCGCTTCACGCTGCGCGGCCTGAGCAACGGCGACCGCTTTACTTTCGCTACGACGGCAGCGAATTTGCTGCCCTACGCTACGGCCACAGCACTCGACGCCGACTCGATCCAAGTGAGCGGTCTTACCAACCCAGGTTCCACGGCCGGACAGACCTATTTTGTGCGGATTTACAATACGCGGCAGGGCTGTTTCAGGGACACGACGGTGCTGGTACCCTTCCGCGACTGTGGCACGGTTTGCGTGCAGCCGCAGGCCGGGCCGGACGTCTTCGTCTGCAAGCCCGCCACCACCACGGACTTGCCCGATGCGCTTTCTTACGAAGAATGGGTCGTTTCGCCCAGCAACCTGGCGACCGCCACCATCGACCCGGTTACGGGCGTGGTGAGCGGCTTGAACGAAAGTGGAAAGTACGCCTTCATTTTGCGGGATAAAACCCTGGGAAGTACTTGCGCCGACACGGTGGTCGTCTTCCGGGGCGTCCTCGATTTGCCCAACCAAACTTCCTGCGAAGACACGCTGACCCTGCCCGCCGTGGCCGGCGCGACGTATAGTCTGGTGCAGGGCAACACCGCCAGCATCACGCCCGAAGGCAAAGTAAGCGGCCTGACGACGGTGGGAACGATCTATAAATTCGTCATCACCAACGGTCCATGCACCGATACGATCCAGGTGGAACGCCTGCGCTGCACGTTGATCTACGACCTAGCGCTCGACAAAGCCATCGATAAGAAGCTGGCGATGCTCGGCGATACGCTCACCTACACGATCAAGGTGTCCAACCAGGGCGAAGGCGTAGTCCACGGCATCGAGGTCACCGACTCGCTCCACGCGGGCGTCCAATACCTCGGCAGCGTGGCCGAAACGGGCAGCTACTCGTTCGCCACCCGCAAGTGGAGTTTCGATAGCCTGGCTGTCGGCGATACGGCCACGCTCAGCATCAGCGTCCGGGTCATCGCGCAAGGCCCGTGGTTCAACACCGCCGAAATCACCAAGATGACCGAAAAAGACGAGGACAGCACCCCCGGCAACGACCAGGATGGCGAAGACGACATCGACCGCGAGTGCTTTACGGTTCCCGCCCTCATTTGTCGCGGCCAAGGGCTTTCGGCCGTGTTCACCGTACCCGCCCAATACACAGGCGTAGAGTGGTTCCGCACGGTCACGGGCGGCTCGTCCGGCGGCGACGCGGTTAAGGTCGGTGAGGGAAATACTTTCACCGCCGAAGAGACTGAACTGGGTAGCTACGAATACACCTTCACCACGACCAACGGCACCTGCCCGGCCACGGGTTGCTGCCCGGCCATCGTGGTGGTGCAGGACTGCTGCCCGGCGGATGTGTGTGTGCCGTTTGTGATTACCAAGAAAGTGAAGTAGGGTTTTTGAAGGTTGAGTAAAGGAGTTGGGGCGTTCGTGTGCTTTAAAATTAATTTCAAAGCACGCGGACGCCCCGCACCTTTTTTAATTTCTTAGGGAAGAATAAAATTAGAAAGTTCCGAGGTAACTTCGTGCTTCTGTCAATTCTAGTCACAGAAACTTTATCTATCTGTAAGCAGCAACATACTAATTTTCCGGCTGATTTTATATGAAGACAATTTTTTACCTAGGCGGGGTTTTTCTTGCCTTTTTTCTTTGGGCAAATACTGTTCCCTGCGCTTTCGCTCAGAATCCTTCAACTGGTAGTATTAGCGGCACCGTCTGGAAAGACGCCAATAATAACGGCCAGCGGGATGCTGGCGAGCTGGGGGTAGGAGGCGTGAGAATTTCTATTTACAGAAGAAACGACGTCAGTTTTAAAGACTATGCGACCACCAACACGGACGGAACGTACAAGCTCGCCAACCTTACGAAAGGGCAATACGCGCTAAAGATTGTTCGCTACTACCTGCCTGATAATTGCGAGGTTAGCCTGACCGTAAGCGGACCGAACGTTCCGAACTCTATCGACAACGATTTCAGCTTTGGTGGCCAGACCCAACTCATGACCGTAAACACCGATAGCGCTGTGGTGGACATTACCGCCATAGACGCTGCTTTAGTCTACCGGCCCACTCCCGTTTGGGGAAGCGTGGAAGGTACCTTCTGGTACGATAAAAACGACAACGGAATTCGTGAGGGCGATGAGCAGGGTGTGGAAGGAGTAGTCGTGGAAATTGGAAGCATGAACTACGGTGGGTACTTCGCTTACGACACGACCGATGCGAATGGCCGGTACGGATTTTCACGTCTTCCTTCTCTGTATTTTGACGTCCGAATCGTAGATTCCAGTATCCCCGATTCGCTCAGGGTATCATCCAAACTGAAAGTGAGAACCGGCGGAGGAAACGAAACCAACGATTCGGACTTTTCGGTCAACAGTCAATTTGCCCCCTTCAGGATACCATTCAATAATCCTGGCGAGAATGTGAAATTTGTCGACGGAGCCCTGACAAAGCATCCAATGGGAGCGAAACAATATGATTTGGCCCTGACACGCTCTATCAGCAAAAAGCTGCTGATGCTCGGCGACACATTTTCCTACACAATTCAGGTGCGGAACGAAGGCAGAGCCACAGCGCACCAAGTAAAGGTAACCGATCACGTTTCCGATAGAACCAACCAATCGTATGAATATGTAGATAGCTACATTCCTGGTGGAGTAGAAGGTTACTATTTTTACGATTGGACACCCGGCACACTATATCCTGGCGCTGCTCTGGAATTCAAATTTACCGCCAAAACCATCCGGTCCGGCGTCTGGTATAACGTCGCCGAAATAACCCAGATGGCCGAAAAAGACGAAGACAGCACGCCCGACAATAATGTGGCGAGCGAGGATGATATTGCTGCCATGTGTTACAGTGTCCCTTACCTTTTCAAACAAGGCGAAAACCGCATGGCTACCTTCCAGCTCCCGCCCCAATTCTCGGGCGTAGTTTGGCAGCGTAAAGCACCGGATGGCACACTTAGCCAAGCCGGAACGGGCAACACCCTGCAAGTGACCGAAAACGAAGTCGGCACCTACGAATATACCTTCACTTTTACCGACGGCACTTGCCCGGCGGACGGCTGTTGTCCCGGCTACGTCATCGTGCAGGAGAGTTGCCCCAAAAGCCTTTGTATTCCGATGACGGTGAGCCGGGTGAAGCTTTGATAACAGAGATAATAGAAAGGGATTCCCGTTGGCTCTCAATTGCTTTGCCCATTGCTTTTGCTTATCATTGTTAAAAAACACTGAACCGATGCTGGTAATCGAAAACCAACCCCAACCCAAATTCCGACCAATTCCGGCCTATCTGGCCTATGAAGAAATGAATGGTGAGGCTATTCCTTACAAAGGATATAAGGAAGTGTTGGCAGGAAGGAAAAAGACAGAAGAGATTATGGGAAGCAGTTCATTGCAGGCTGTTTTAGTGACCATTCTCACCGCTTTTGTTTTTAACAACATCAACAGAAAAATCTACCTGGTGGCGTCCAATGAGTCCGGCTTACATTTGAGCCGGGGCAACAACCTGGCCAATGATATTGCCATTTATGAGAAAAAAGACACTAAGCTGGACGATAAATATTTTAAAGTTGCTCCCAAAGTAGTGACCGAGGTGGATATCAAAGTCGAGCTCAGCGACACCTCCTGGCATTCGGAAATGGCCTACATCTTCGCTAAGTCCCAGAAAATGCTCGACTTTGGCGTCGAGAAAGTGATTTGGATAAGCACCCGTGACCGCAAAATCTTTGTGCATACACCCGATCAGGAATGGCATTACGCTGATTTCGATCAGGACATTGCCGTACTGGACGGTTATGTGCTGAATGTCGCCCGTCTGCTGGCCGAGGAAGGCATCGAGTATTGATCGGCCCCGTCAGGATTTTCTAAAAAGCTATCGAAACGCCTTCTCCTCCAAATGCTCGTCCAATTCCAGCTTCGGCACGCCTTCGCTCCACCACAGCGGCGCGGGTTTTCCTTTCAGGTGGTGGTCGAAAAACTCCATCATCCTGACTGAGTAATCCTTGCGATTGGGGAGCTTGGCCAGGCCGTGGTTTTCGCCTTTGTACTGGATGAGGGTGACGGGCTTTTTCAGGCGGCGCAGGGCGTTGAAGTACTCGATGCCCTGCGTGAAGTCCACCGCGCCGTCTTTGTCATTGTGCAGCATCAACAGCGGGGTCTGCACTTTTTTGGCGTGGTAAATCGGTGAATTGCGCTGGTAGGCTTCCCAGTTGTCCCAGGGCGTACCGAGGCGGCCCTGCGAGGCTTCGAAGATCGAGCCGTTGGCTCCGCCGCTGTTCCAGTAAATCAGGTTGTACATCGAGATCATGTCCGTGAGCGGCGCCCCGGCGGCGGCGGCTTTAAATTGGTTGGTTTGGGTAATCAAGAAAGCCGTTTGGTAACCGCCCCAGGAGTGACCGTGGATGCCCATTTTGGCCCCGTCCACCACGCCCGTGGCGATGGCCGCCTGCACGCCCGGCAGCACGCACCACACCGCCGACATACCGGGGTCGTTGTAGCGGTACACGATGTCGGGGATAAATACCGCGTAGCCGTTAGCCGTGTACATGCCGGGATTCCAGCCCGTGCGGCCGTAGCTGGGGTTGGCAAAATTGTGCAGCGTTTGCGAGAGTTTTTCGTAATAGTACACCAGCGTCGGGTACTTTTGGCCTTCCACGTAGCCCGCAGGCAAAAACAATGCGCCTTGCAGCGTATCGCCCTTGTCGCTCACATAATCCACTAGCCGCGTCCCCGCCGACCAGGCGTATTTGTTGAAGTCGGGCGCGTTTTCCGAGATTTGTTTGCCTTCGGCCAAATCTTTGGACGAAGTACCATAATACTGCGTGGGTTTGGTGAAAGACTCGCTGCTGTACACGTAGTAATCCGCGTTTTTGGCTTTGGTCAGATTGCGCACGGCGGCATTGTCCCAAAGTAGGATTTTGGCTTCGCCGGATGTAGCATCGAGGCGCGTTACACCGCTTTTCTTGGTCCAATCGCCGTAGGTGCGGACGTACAGCGGCTGACTGAGGTCGATGCCCTTCTCGTCGGGGTCGAGCTGGTAGCGGTTTTCATAGCGGATTTTATCGCGTTTGCCGTTTTGGGTGAGGTTACGGTAGGGGAGGAGGGCGCTCTTTTTGCGCGGTTTCGTATCGCCTGCTTCCTCAGCCGCCACTTGCCACACATCCCAGCCGTCGCTTAGCAGCATATACTCGCTGTCGCTGCTCCAGCCGAAGTTGGGGTAGGGTGGCTTCTGCACGTTGTGGTCATCTTCTTCATCTATAAAAGAGGTCGGGACGTTTTCGCTGATATTCCGCGAAGTCTTTTTCTCCATATCAAAAACAAAAAAGTGCCCATCCTGCCAGTACAGAAACTTCGTCCCGTCGGGGGCGGGCTGCGGGCGGGCGTCGCGGCTGGGCAGGTAGAAGTTCTCCATGATGCGCGTCCTTTCGCCGGTTTTCAGGTCGGTGAGGTAGAGGTCGGCGTAGTCCTGCCCGTCGAGGTTGGTCATCAGTTCGTAGGGCTGAATGTCGGTGCCCAGCGCGTAGCGCTGCTTGGGCGCGGGCGAAACGTCTCGTAAAGTACTATCGGCAAGTTGGGTGAATTTCTGCGTCGCCGGGTCGTACATCGCCAGGAAACTAAACTTCTTGTCCTGCGCTTCCTGCACCTGCTGCCGCGATTGCAGCCGCTTATCCTGCCAGTTCCAAATCGTCATATCCGGCTTTTCGGGCTTGTCCTTGTCTTTGGCCTCGCCCTTGATTTTAGCAATGGCTTTGGTGATTTGCTCCACCGTTTTCAGCGTCGTGTCCGCTTTGATACGGGCCAATTGATCGGCTTCCGAGATTTCATTCGGGTTTTCATTGGAATCCTTCTTTTTCGTCGTGTCGGCCAAGGCAGTTTTATGAATTCCAAAAAGCAGCCGTGTCAGGTCATCGGTCCAGGTCGGGTCACGGTTGGGGCTGACCGTCATGCCCTGCGGGAAATTCAAGCTGTCTATTTTCGGATCATAGGTAGTGAGCGCGGGCGTACCGGCGGCGGGAGTTCCCGCGGCGGGCGTCCCCGCAAAGCCTTTGATACCCAGAACGCTGTACAGCTTTTCCTTGTACTTCTTGTCTTTTTTACCCTTGACCAAGGCCAGGCCATCGCCGTCTTCCATCCATTTCAATGATTCGTAGCTGGCCTCGTCGGTGTCCAGCGGCAGCATGACGCTGGTGGTCATGTTTTGCAACAAAATTCCGTTTCCTGCCTGATTTCGCGCGTCCAGCGTCAAGGCCAGCCAGGTGCCGGGCTTATTGAAGGCGTATTCTGATACGTTGCCGATGTTCTGGGTGCGCTGATTTTGTAAATCACAAAGCAGCAAGTTGGTACCCTTGGGGTCGGTGGGTTTGGTGCCTTCTTCGGGGGCGAGCAACACGGCCAGGTGCGAGGATTTCTTGCCGTTGAAGGCGTAAGATTTTACTTGCTTGAATTCCTTGTTTTTGGTAAAGTCCATCAAGCTCACCAGCACTAGCTTCTCATCTTTTTTCTTGTCTTTTTTTTCCTTTTCGGTAGGCGAAACTTTGTAGGCAAAAAAGCGACCATTGTCCGAAAAAGCCATATCGGCGCGGGTCGTGGCCCCGACCTTGAAAGTTTTGCGGGTCGAGTCGGCGGTACTTTGCAAGATCAAGGCAGCGTCGCCCTCGTCGGCTCGCGCCAGCAAGTACGCAAACCACTTTCCATCGGGCGAAACCTCGGTGCTGGACGAGGACGGAATGGCCTTCCAGGAGGCAATGCCCTTCCAGGTGGCGGTTTTGAGAGAGTCGGTAGTTTGGGCGTAGGAAGCAAGCGTAACAAGGAGCAGAAGAAACGCAAGTGCCTTACTTCGGAAAAATGGTTTCATGAGTTTTGGACGATTTGAACAAAGCAAAAAAAGCGTGATAGGTTGGGGAAGCGGCAATGAAAAGCGGAAGGATTGTGGCTCATTTGCCAACCGCAAAACCACTCACCTCGATCCAATCGAGGCGCGAACAAGCCAACGACCTATTCCCCTTCATCAGGTCAGTCCAGCCGATTTCTGCCACCTTGGTCAAGTCGGGGTTCATGACGGGTTTTATTTCGGCTACCGATTCTATGTCGAGACTCATCCAGGTCAGATCGGAAATATTGAACTCCCGCACCCGCCAATCCGTAGAGGCCGGATCGAGCGGCTGACTCACCAGCCAGGTGCCATCCGCTAGTTTCAGAATGACGTGCAGGTTTCGGTAACCCGACTGCTTGCTGCGCCATTTGATTTTCCCCAGGCGAGAAAGATCGACGCTGCCGGATTTGTGTTTCAAGGTCACCGCCCAGTTATCCTGACACAAACCCGACCAGATATAGAAAGGATCGTCGGCGGGCTTGTCGTGGTTGCTTTTTTTGAGCGAATCTTTACCCGGCCCGTAAAGAGTCATCACTAAATCAGGGTTGGCGATGTGCGCTTGGGTGACGGGTGTGGCGGCGGGGGTTTCTTTGAAATCCTCGCGGAAGAATACGCCCGGACGGTCTTGGGCCAGGGCGGCGTTTGCGACCAGGCAGAAGAGAAAAAAAAGGATTTTCATAAAACGGCATTTAGCTGTAATTACGGAGTCTCGGTTATTGTCGATTGCAGTAATTTTTGATTTGTACAACTTCTTTCAATTGGCTTCTAAGAATTTAAATAACTGTTCGGAATCTTGCCGATTATCCCAGAATGCCATGATTATTATTCGAGGCCGATTGACTTTGTAGAACAGGCTGTAATGCCCCAGGGAGATCACCCTCGTTTCCTTGAAGTCAGTCGCTTTACCCATTTCTGGATGGCTTTTGAGCAAGGCAGTTCGGACTTGAATAGACCGATTTAGCTTTCTGGAATAGGCTTTGCTTTTGTTTCTATCGTTCCAATAGGTAAAAACATGTCCCTCTGTCGTTTGGCAGTATTCGTCTAAAATAGGGTCAGTTCATCCATTGGGAGTCTTCCTTTGCCAAATCAGTTTCTGAAATTAGGCTTCCTTGCACAATATCGTTTTCGCTCATCTTTAGCATCTCAATTTGGTAAGAATTCAATTCGAGCTTTTCTGCTGGCTGAGTCGAATCAAAAATACCGTCGATAGCAGACAATAGCTGCTCATTGTTTGTGATCATGATTCGGTCGATCAGTCTGTTTTTTACAATATCCAGGGTGCTCATAGTTTGAAAATTTTTTGAAAAAATATGATCAGTTTTCTTCGATGTCTGTCAGACTGCCTAATGCCATCAGGCTATTGAAATGCTAAGTTGTTTTCCTAACCCAATTTCAATAAGCTTATGGTAAGTAGAAATCTGAATATCACTGGCTCCCCGCTCGATCCGCGAAATATAGCTTTTCTTAGTTCCTGTGCGCTCAGCCAACTCTTCTTGGGTAAGGTTGGCCTCCTTCCTTGCCTCTTTGAGCATAACTCCTAGTCGAAAGGCCAGGGAATCAGCATCGAACTTATCACGTTTTTCTGTTCCTTTTTCTCCGTACTTGTCAATAAGTAAATCCTCGAAATCTGTTATAATTTTCATGTCAATTATTTTTTTCGTTTAAATATTCTTCTTTGAGTCTTTCGGCAAGCTTGATTTCATTTCGGGGTGTCTTCTGACTTTTTTTAACAAAACAGTTCAGTAGCACCACCAAGTTGCCATCATCAAAAAAACACAATATCCTGATGCTTTTAGAAGAAGTAAGGTTCTTTGACAATTTTTGTGGTGATATGCCTGGCCATCCGGTTGCGCCCCTCCGGGGCTTGTGGGGGTGTGGGCTTCTTATGCTACAAATCTTGCGCCTCTCCGAGGCTTCGGAGAATCGGACGGCCGATGCCGCCCAACGTTTGTAGAATGAGTGACTTGCCAACTAGTTTGAGCCCCGGAGGGGCGCAGCGTGATTGCGCGCTGAAATGAGGTTAATGTATATTTTAAAACTCGGAATCAGCTGCTTTCACAAAAATTGTCAAAGAACCAGAAGTAATAGCCCTGCCTTCGTAAATCCCGTCAGAGCCGTCAAGGTATTTGAAGAATTTTTTGGGTACCTGTCTCTCGAAACGGATTAAATCAAGCACGTATTCCATCTTTTCCTGGACTTTACCGTCCTGCGATTTGTAAAAGTCAAGGAAATGGGATTTGTAAAGGACTATTTTTCTAACCATAGCCCAAAGTTAACCGATCAGTTTACTTTTTCAAATTTCGGGCGAGATTTGCTCCCCTTCCCCCATCAACTCCCCCAAAATCTTCTGCGCCGCGATCGAAATCACCGTCCCCGGCCCGAAAATGCCCTTCACGCCCGCATCTTGCAGAAACTGGTAGTCCTGCGCCGGAATGACGCCACCCGCGATGACCATGATGTCTTCACGGCCGAGTTGGCGGAGGGCTTCGATGAGCTGCGGCACCAGCGTCTTGTGGCCGGCCGCGAGGCTCGATGCGCCCACCACGTGGACGTCATTCTCGGTAGCTTGCCGGGCGACTTCTTCGGGCGTCTGGAAAAGCGGGCCGATGTCCACGTCGAAGCCGAGGTCGGCGAAGCTGGTCGCTATCACCTTCGCGCCGCGGTCGTGGCCGTCCTGGCCCATTTTGGCCACCAGGATGCGGGGGCGGCGCCCGTCGAGTTCGGCGAAGCGATCGGCCATTTGGCGGGCCAGTTGGAAATTCTCGTCGTCGGATACTTCGGATTGATACACGCCGGATATGGATCGGATGGTGGCTTTGTAACGCCCGAAAACCGCTTCCATGGCGTCGGAAATTTCGCCCAGCGTCGCTCGTTCGCGGGCAGCGTTCACGGCCAAAGCCAATAAATTAGTGGTCATGTCGGTACCGCCCGCCTCGCGGCAGGCAGCGGTCAGGGCGTCAAGGGCGGTTTTTACTTTTTTAGGATCGCGACTGCGCTTGATTTCGTTCAGGCGAGCGATCTGTGATTCGCGGACGGCTTGGTTGTCGATGTCGAGGACGTCGATTTCGGAGGTTTCGTCGGTGCGGTAGCGGTTTACGCCCACGATGATGTTTTTGCCGGAGTCGATGCGGGCCTGCTTGCGGGCGGCGGCTTCCTCGATGCGCATTTTGGGCAAGCCCGTTTCGATGGCCTTCGCCATGCCGCCCAGACTCTCGACTTCCTCGATCAGCGCCCAGGCCTTTTCGATCAATTCTTTGGTCAGGTACTCGACGTAGTACGAGCCGCCCCAGGGATCGACCGCCGCGCAAATGTCGGTTTCATGTTGCAAAAAAAGCTGCGTGTTGCGGGCGATGCGGGCCGAAAAATCAGTCGGCAGCGCCATCGCCTCGTCCAGCGAATTGGTGTGCAGCGACTGCGTGTGGCCCAGCACCGCCGCCGTGGCCTCCACGACCGTGCGGGCGATGTTGTTGAACGGATCCTGTTCGGTGAGGCTGTACCCGCTCGTCTGGCAGTGCGTCCGCAGGGCCATCGACTTGGCATCCTTTGCCCCGAGTCCTTTCACGATCTTGGCCCAAAGTACCCTTCCGGCCCGCAGCTTGGCAATTTCCATGAAGTGGTTCATCCCGATGCCCCAGAAAAACGACAAGCGTGGCGCGAAGCCGTCGATGTCCAGGCCCGCGCCCAGCCCGGTGCGCAGGTATTCCTGGCCGTCGGCCAAGGTGTAGGCGAGTTCGAGCTGCGCCGGAGCGCCCGCCTCGTGCATATGGTAGCCGCTGATGCTGATGGAGTTGAACTTCGGCATGTGTTGGGCGGTGTAGGCAAAAATATCGCCGATGATGCGCATCGAGGGCAGCGGCGGATAGATGTAAGTGTTCCGCACCATGAATTCTTTCAGGATGTCGTTCTGAATCGTTCCCGACAAATCGGCCAGCGCGACGCCCTGCTCCCCGGCGGCCACGATGTAGAACGCCATCACCGGAATCACCGCGCCGTTCATGGTCATCGACACCGACATCTCATCCAACGGAATCTGATCGAATAGGATTTTCATGTCTTCCACCGAGTCGATGGCGACGCCCGCCTTGCCCACGTCGCCCACCACGCGCGGGTGGTCGGAGTCGTAGCCGCGGTGCGTGGCCAGGTCGAAGGCGACCGAGAGGCCCTTCTGTCCGGCGGCGAGGTTGCGGCGGTAAAAGGCGTTGGACTCCTCGGCGGTCGAGAAGCCCGCGTACTGCCGGATGGTCCAGGGCCGCTGGGTGTACATGCTGGCGTAGGGGCCGCGCAGGTAGGGCGGGATGCCCGCGCCGAAGCCGATTTGCGGGGCGTCGGCTATGTACTCCGGCCCGTAGCGGGCTTGCAGTTTGATGCCTTCGGAGGTTAGGGAGGGTTTAGTGGCTTCCTCCGCCGCCTCGGCCTCACTTTCGACAATAGTTATTTTTGAAAAATCGGGTTTCATGTCAATGGGTTAGGGAAGCGATTTCTTCCAATGATCTTTTTGGCAAAAGTGCGTATTCCCGATTCGAGGAAGCAGTATCAGGTTTACTGTTGCTTTCAAGAATTGGTGATTCTGCTTTTTCCCGGTACTTATTCACCCCCACCATAATCTCCCCGTTTTGGTACGCGGCGAGCTTAGCGTCCCAGGAGTTTTCCAAGTTATTTTGGATAAATCCTGCTTCAAACGATTTCACCAGACCTCCCTTTTCCTCCGTTTCTAAGAACAAATCCCAGGCGGCATCGGCGAGTTTCAGCGTAAGCATTTCTATATAGTAAGCACCCGCCGCCGGGTCAGCTACTTTGTCGAGGTAGCTTTCGTTTTTCAAAACCAAAGAAATATTCCGCGCCACACGCTCGGCAAACTCACTCTCATCTTCCGCAAATTCGGCGTCGTAGGGTAGGGTACTCAGCGCGTCGCAGCCACCCATGACCGCGCTCATGGCTTCGGCGGTGTGGCGCACGATGTTGGTGTGCGGCGAGCGCGCCGACTGGTACAGCCGCGAACTCTGCGCCTGGATGAACGGCTGGCAAAGTTCACCGGGTAGCCCGTAGGCGCGGGTGATTTTTTGGTATAAGTACCGCAGCGCCCGCAGCTTGGCGATCTCGGCCAGGTAGTCCGTGCCGACTGAAACAGAAAAAACGAAGCGATTGGCCGCCAGCAGCGGCGAGACCTCGCGCTCGGTCAGTTCGTCCATGCAGGTAGCGAAAGCCGCCAGCGTGTGGGCCAGCTCCTGCACCGGATCGGCCCCGGCTTCGTGGAAAACGTGGCTCTCCACTTTGTAGGAACGAAACTCCCTCATGGCCTTGGTCAGCACCATCCCTTCGGCGATGGCGTCGAAGGCGGCGCGGTAATCCAGTCCGGTGCGCATCCAGGCGGCCAGCGGGTCGTGGACCAGCCCGCCTTTGAGGTAATAGCTCGACCCCCGCGTGAGTTCTTTAATAAGGTCTGGAGCGGATTCGGGCGTGTCCAGAAAAACGGGCGTGTCGGTCAGCCGGATCGTGTGGAGCATCTTCACCAAATCCAGATGCGCCAGCGGGGCATCGCCGTAGTCCACCCACACGGCATCGGCCCCGCGTTCGAGCTGGCGGCGAATGCTTTGATTGGTGTCGAGGGGCGTGGTAAAAGTTGTGATGGGAACCGTCAGCCAGCCGGGTGCTTGCCTTTGCGCTCGCTGAATTTCCAGGTGGCCGGGGTGCCCGGCCAGGTCTTCGGCGACGTAGTACGGCTCCATCGTCACGGACTCGGCGACCTGGTTTCGCACGTCTTCGTAGGCGCGACCTTTCAGTTCCTTTTCCAGTCGGCTACGCCAGGCAGACTTATCGGTCTTGGGAAATTCAGCAAAAAAGGTCGGCTCCATACAAAATTTTTTTAATAAAAGACAGTCCGTTTTGTCCGGGACAAACAAAGCTACGAATTTGATATTACATTTTTTTTATCGCCGAATAGGCCAATTTCGGTTTCTCCTTTTGGGGTCTTGTACTTTTCCGCTAGATTGTGCCAACCGCTTTTTTTAGGAAAATTTTCGTGGTACTTTCAAGAGCAAATTTCTAGGCAGCGTCCGTGATTTTGCTACCTTTGCCTCCCCCGAAAATTGACCATGACACCAACCCAACTGAACTTTACTTTGGAAAAAGTGCCTCCTCCGCGCGAAGTGGACATGGTTTGGGAAAAGTGCCTTCGGATCATTCGGGAGAGCATTCCGGACATAAGTTTCGAAACCTGGTTCGAGCCGATCCGGCCTTTCAAGCTGAACGGCAAGGTGTTGACGATTCAGGTGCCGAGTCAGTTTTTCTACGAATGGCTGGAGGACAATTATGTGCATCTGCTGCGGCAAGCGCTCGACCACTCGCTGGGCCGCGACGGGATGCTGGAGTACTCGATCATCGTCGACACGGGCAACGAGGGTCACCAGCCGCTGACGGTGAGCATGCCCACGGTCAAGACGCCGCAGAATTCCCGGCCCGACAATTTCCAGAACGACCCGCGCAACGCCGCGCCGCCAAAGGACCAGGACTCGCTCCAGCTCGACACCTACCTCAATCAGGGCTACTCGTTCGACAACTTCATCGAGGGCGACTGCAACCGCCTGGCCCGCTCGGCGGGTTTCGCCGTGGCGCAGCGGCCCGGCCTTACCTCCTTCAACCCGCTGATGGTGTATGGCAGCGTGGGCTTGGGCAAGACGCACCTCGTGCAGGCCATCGGCAACTACATCCGCAACCACTTCGACGACAAGGTGGTGATGTACGTATCGTCGGAGAAATTTACGAACCAGTTCATCAACTCCATCCGCAACAACGTGTTGCAGCAGTTCAACGACTTCTACATGAAGGTGGACGTGCTGGTGATCGACGACGTGCAGTTTTTGTCGGGCAAGGAAAAGACGCAGGATACGTTTTTCCATATTTTCAACCACCTGCACCAGCTCGGCAAGCAGATCATCATGACCAGCGACCGCCCGCCGCGCGAATTGGAAGGTTTGCAGGATCGCCTGCTCTCGCGCTTTAAGTGGGGACTGACGGCGGATTTGCAGACGCCCGACTTCGAGACGCGCATCGCCATCATCCAGGAAAAGCTCCAGACTGAGGGGATTTTCATCGACAACGAGGTGATCGAGTACGTGGCCCACAGCGTCAATTCCAACGTGCGGGAGTTGGAGGGCGTGCTGGTGTCGCTCATGGCGCAGGCCTCGCTCACGCGGCGGACCATCGACGTGGAATTGGCCAAGAACACGCTTAAGAATATTGTGATGAACGAGGAAAAAGAAGTGACCATCGACACGATTCAGGAAATCGTGGCCGACCACTTCGAGGTCGCCATCGCTGACATGAAGAGCAAAAGCCGCAAGAAAGAAAACGTCTATCCCCGACAATTGGCCATGTTCCTGGCCAAGGAATACACCGATCTGCCGCTCAAGTCCATCGGCTACCACTTCGGTGGCCGCGACCACAGCACGGTGATCCACTCCATCCAAAGCATCAACGAGCTGATGGGCAGCGACCCCGATGTGGACGAGACCGTCCAGAAACTCCGCAGCTACTTCAAGTAAAGTGCAAGCGCCCAACCTACTTCAACGCTCCCAAATCGACGACCAAGTGTGGAATGCGCTGATCGACCAATCGTCGCATCCGGTGATTTATGCCTATACCTGGTACCTGGATTGCGTGTCGCCGGACTGGTGCGCCTTGGTTTGGCCTTCTACTCAAAACTACGAGATCGTGATGCCGCTGCCCGTCAAGAAAAGATGGGGAATGACGGTCGTGCAGCAGCCATTGTTTTGTCAGTACTTGGGGTTGTTTTCGAAGGAACAAATTTCGGAAGAGGCGCTAACTGTCTTCTTGAAGAGTCTGAGTCGGCATTTTCAGTACATCTCCGCTTACGATTTTCATCCCCGGCACACACCTCTGTTACGCAAGCTGCTGCCTGCCCGTCCAGAATTTGAAGTAATGGAGAAAGCGACGCATTGGTTAGACCTGGAAAAATCTTACGAAGAAATAGCGGGTCGATACAGCAGAGATCGCAGGAAAAATCTGAGAAAGGCCTTGAAGCAAGAGTGGGAATATTCTGAATCGGAAGATATTGAGCCGCTGATTGCGCTCTTCCGAGAAAACCACGCTGGTAAGATTCGGAATGTCAAAGAGACAGCCTACTCGACACTTCGCAGTATTCTTCATCTTGTTTTAAAAAAACACCTTGGAAGGGTTCAATACGCAATCCTAAACGGAAAAATCCGTGCGGGCGTGATGTTTTTGGAAAAAACCGGCACCAGAATCTATATTTTCAATGCCGCCGATCCCGTCGGGCGCAAAGGAAACGCTCGTACGTATTTGTTGGATCGGTATTTCCGAAGATTCGCCGGAGGCGGGCAAGTCTTTGATTTTGAAAGTCCCGAACTGAAAAGCATCGCTGACTTCTACGAAAGTTTTGGGGCGGAAGCGCAAGTGTTTCTCTCAATCAAAAAAAACAGGCTGCCGTTTCCACTGCGGCGGTTGCAAGAGATAAGGAAAAGAGTCAGGCAGTAAGGCGCTCCCGTCGGCAATCAGGGCTTTTCGTACCCGACTATCCGCGCCTTGATCGTGTCGGCAGTAGCCGGATCATCATTAAACGCTACCCATCCCTCGCGTATCGAGCCCTGCGGGCAATAGTCCACGGCAAGCGTGGCCCGTTCCACCACTTGACTGTCTCTCTCAAAAAGTAGCTCAATGGTGATGGTCTCAGCGGTTTCGGGACCATCGTTGTGCAGCAACAGATGGTAGCGGTGGGGTTCGTGGCGTCCCGGCTCGGGAAAATACTCCACCCGCAGTTCCGGTGGGCCGTAGTCATAATTAATGGTTCGGTAGGTCAGGTACCCCAGAATAGAAAGTGTCAGGCTGAGGCCCACACCAAAGACGACCCATTCCAACCAGCTTTTCTTGTCGTGGTATTTCTCTTCGTTTGCTTCCTGCTGATTTTCGTCTGCCATAGTTGATGGATGGTGGTTTTGCTGATTACCGGTCATACGCCGTCGATGATCAACCGTCCGGCGGAGGCGCCCAACGCGGTGAGGGTGCCCAGCGTGACGGTCTGCGAAAGGGCAGTCCAGAAGTTGGCCCCTTCGAGTCGTCCGAAAAACCACAGCAACAGGGCCGAGCTGATCAGGGCGATCGAATAGCAGAGGGCGGTCTGTCCGATGACTTCGACCGCGTTCAATCCCGAGTCGGATCCGCTCGCTCCGGCGAAGCCTGAGAAGAAAAGGATCAGGCTGCTCATCAAGACCGAAAGCAATGCCATCACCAGAATGTGGCCGGGCAACGACTCCACGCCGACAATGAACACTTCGTCCGTGGGGGCCACGCTGCCGCCTACCAGCACTCCGCCGCAGATACTCAGCACAATCAGACTCGACAAACCCGACTGGCGCTCAGGCGCTCGGTCTTTCTCCTCCTCCGACCTGTCATTGTTCACGCCCAGCTGGGCCGTTCCCACCGATACCCCAATGGAGACGATCATGGCCTCGAGCACGACCTTCCCCGTGATTTCCAACAGCGACATCGTCTCGAAGTCGATCCGGCGCAGCGTCAGTAAAAGCACAAAAGACATAAAGAAACCGATGCCCATTTCCTCCACGGAATCGACGATCACGCTTCCCCAACTGGCCTCTGAGCGCATCCCGGCGAAGCGGTTATAGCCCAATAGCAACGCAAAAGTGAACAAAATGCTAAGAATGAGCCGGAACGGCGAAGTAACGGAGCCCGTCCACCATACCTCCATCGTAAGAATCAGCGGAAAACTGAAAAACAAACCGCCCGCAATTCCCCGGCCATATTCTTGAAGTGATTGTGAAACGGGACGTTGCGTGGTGTTGTCGGACACGGATGATCGGAAAAGATTAGGGACTTTTAACTAAAATCCGTAGCAAAGGAAGTAAATTTAATTTCTAACTGCCCTACTTCTCAACAACTCAACAAAAGATGAACCTTTCGCCCCACTTTACCCTCGCCGAAATGACCCTCAGCCAGATCGCCGTGCGCGCGGGCATCGCCAACACCCCCAGCAAGCGGCAAATCACCAGCCTGACGCGTCTTTGCGAGAACGTACTCGAACCGCTGCGTACGCTGCTTGGAAAGCCGATTTATGTTTCGTCGGGCTTCCGCAATCCGACGGTCAACTCATTGGTGGGCGGCTCATCCACCAGCCAGCACATGCGGGGCGAAGCCGCCGACATTACCGTGGAGGGCATGACACCGCAAGCGCTTTTCGATTTCATCCGCGCCACGGATTTGCCCTACGATCAACTGATTCAGGAGTTCGACCGCTGGGTACACGTTTCCTACGGAGCCCGAAAGCGGGGGCAGGATCTGTACGCGCGGAAGAATCCGACGAATAAAACGATTTATGTGGCGGCGTGAAGGGAGATGGCTTTTTTAATGTTGAGAAAAGAGGAGTGCAACCTCTTTCGTCGGGAAACAAATCTTGCAGCACACCCCAAAAATTCTGTAACGATCCCTTCCCAAACTTTCCCGACCTTTGCCAAAAGAAAAAAACACACAGGCCATGAACACCCTGAAATTCAAAACCAATATCAAGTGCGGGGCCTGCGTGGCCGCCGTTACGCCTCACCTGACCGGAGCCAAAGGCATCGAAAACTGGCAGGTGGATTTACAAGATCCCAACCGGACGCTGACCGTCGAAACCGATAGGTCAGCGAAGGAAGTGGCCGAAGTCTTGAAAGAAGCTGGCTATCAGGCAGACCCAGTTGCCTAACTAGCGCAAAGCTTGCTGTGAACCAATTGTTGCTCAGTTTGTTGACTGATAGCCGATAGCCGATAGCCGATAGCCGATAGCCGATAGCCGATAGCCGATAGCCGATAGCCGATAGCCGATAGCCGATCATATGATTAAAAGCCGACCATACCGATTCTTCACCATACTCATGGCCTTTGTGGTGTTGCTCAGCAGCACCGGCTTTGGTCTGGTGGAGCATCACTGTATGATGCGTGGTAAGTCGGTGGAATTGGCGGCTTTGAAAAAAGCCGAGACAGCCTGCAAGATGTGTAAGCCGACAGCGGCTTCGGAAGTTCGAATCTCTTCCTCTCTGCAATTCAAGGCAAAGCCGTGCTGCGAAGAAAGCCAGAAGTTTCAGAAACTGGAGATCGTCAGCCCTGCCTCTTCGACGGTCAAAGTTTTCAAGGGTTCGTTCGATGGCTGGCGCACGCTGGGCGAACACATGGGTTCGCCCCTACGTTTGCTAGCCACTTATCATTTTTCCCTTCCTCCCTCCTCCTTTCCTCCTTTTTCTTTCAGATTCTACGGCCGAACTATGCTCTTGTTCGTCCAGTCTTTTCTGATTTAGAATTTATATTTGATTGATAATGAGTTGCTATAACTCAAATTTTGTCATTCATCTGGTAAATTCATTTTATGAAATTTCAATTTCTTTTTTTACTAATTGCGGCATTCAACGCGCTTACGGCGGGCAGCGCATCGGCGCAGGGCGTTTCCGGCACAGTGTACGAGCTTACGGACGCCAACGCCAAGAAATCTCCGCTACCCGGTGCTAACCTCTATTGGTCGGGTACCACGCTGGGAGCCGTTGCCGACGCAGAAGGGCGGTTTTCGATTCCGCGTTCCACGCAGTCCAACCAGCTTGTCGTCAGTTTTGTCGGCTACCAAAACGATACGCTCAAGATAATGGCGGGCAACGTGGTGGAGTTTGTGCTGCGCTCGGCGCAGTCGCTGGACGAGGTGGTGATTCAGGGTGGTTCTACGACCATCGACCGTCTCTCCCCGATCCAAACCGAGATCATCACGAGCCGGGCTTTGGCCAAAGCCGCCTGTTGTAATCTTTCCGAAAGCTTCGAGACCAACGCCTCGGTGTCGGTTTCGTACAGCGATGCCGTGACGGGTGCGAAGCAGATTCAGATGCTGGGCCTGAACGGCACCTACATCCTGACCAACGTCGAGAACGTTCCGAGCATTCGCGGGCTGGCGACGACGTTTGGCCTAAACTTTGTTCCCGGCACCTGGATTCAGTCCATCGACATCGGGAAAGGAGCGGGGTCGGTGGTGAACGGCTACGAGTCGATGACGGGACAAATTAACGTAGAGCTGCAAAAGCCCGACAGCCGCGAGAAACTGCACGCCAATGCCTACGTCAACCACTTTGGCCGCGCCGAACTGAACCTCAACTTGGCCCACAAGCTCAATGACAAGTGGAGCGCCGGGCTGTTGACCCACGCCAGTACCCTCCGCAACCGCGTGGATAACAACGGAGACGGTTTTCTGGATTTGCCGCTTTACATCCAATTCAACGCGGCGCAGCGCTGGAAATACCAGAGCGAGCGGTTCATGGCGCAGTTTGGTGTGAAAGCCCTGCACGAAGATCGCACGGGTGGCCAAAGCAATTTCGATCCCGAACGGCGTGGACAAACAGGCCCAAATGGCTCGCCTGTCTATGGTTTTGGGGCAAAAATCAATCGGCTGGAAGTTTTTTCTAAAACCGCCAAACTTTTTCCCGACCAACCCTACAAGGGTTTGGGCCTGATCGTGAATGCCTCTATCCACGATCAGCAGTCGTATTTTGGCTTTACGCCCTACAACGGTCGGCAGCAGACGCTCTACGGAAATCTGATTTACCAGTCCATTATCGGCAATACCAACCACAGTTTTAAAACGGGCGTCAGTTACTTGCTGGATGATTATAACGAGCGCTACCGCGACACGACGCTGCTCAGGACGGAGTCGGTGCCGGGTGCCTTCTTTGAATACACGTACAACAACCTGGAAAAATTCACGCTCGTGGCGGGTTCGCGGGTCGATTTTCATAATCTGTTCGGAACCCAGTTCACGCCCCGGCTGCATTTGAAGTACCAGCTCGACGACAACACCGCCCTGCGGCTGTCGGCGGGGCGCGGTTTTCGGGTCGCCAATCCGCTGGCCGAGTACTTCGGCAATCTGGTGAGCTCTCGGGCGGTGGTTTTTCGGGAGCAACTTCGCCCCGAAGTTTCGTGGAACTACGGGGCGAGCTTGACGCATGATTTCGAACTGCTTGGCCTGCCGGGCACCTTGATTTTGGACTACTACCGCACGGAATTTCAGAATCAGATGGTGGGCGACCTGGAACATCCCGGATTTTTGTACTTCTACAACTTGCAGGATCGGGCCTTCGCCAACAGCTTCCAGGCCGAGGTGAACCTGACGCCCGTCGAGCGGCTCGAATTCAAGCTGGCCTACCGCCTGTTCGACGTAAAGCAGACGATGGGCGAACCCTTCGGCGAGAGCGTGCTGCTGCCGCGCATGATGGTCAACCGCGACCGGGTGCTGTTCAACGTCGGTTACGCGCTGCCCTACGACAAGTGGAAATTCGACTTCACAACCCAATGGAACGGCAAGCGCCGCATCCCGAATATCGACCCGAGTTACGACCATACGACCTACGTGGATATGCCGACCGACATTGCGCCCGCTTTTTTTAACTTTAATGCGCAGGTCACCCGAACCTTCATCAAATGGGATGTGTACCTGGGGGGCGAAAACCTGGGTAACTACCGACAAAGCAATCCGATCATCGGAGCCAATGACCCATTCGGACCGCAGTTCGACGCGGGTATCGTGTGGGCGCCCGTGGTGGGCCGGACGATTTACGCGGGCGTTCGTTACAAAATCAAACGCTGATCAGGGTTAATTTTGAATTAGTGAATTAGTGAATGATAGAATTACGGAACCGCCCTTGCGGTGAATATTTTCTATGAAACTAGCGATAAAAAACATGGTCTGTGACCGCTGCATCAAAGTCGTGCGCGACGAATTGGAAGATCTTGGCCTAACCGTGGAGCAAATCGAATTGGGTTCGGCGGAAATTCAGGGAGAGCTGTCGCCCGAGCAAGAAAAGGCGGTGAAAGTGCGTTTGGAAAATAATGGTTTCGAGCTACTGGAAGACCTGCGACTTGTACTGGTAGAGCACATCAAGAAGCTCGTCATTGATGAAGTGCAGCATTTGAGAGGATACAAGCCGAAGCACCAGAATTTTTCGGATTATCTGGCCGAAAAATGCGGCTACGAGTATTCGTACCTCAGCCATTTGTTTTCCTCCGTGACGGGACAAAACATCGAGCGGTACATCATCAGCCAGAAAACAGAGAAAGTCAAAGAGTGGCTTTCTTACGGGGAGCTTACGCTTAGTGAAATCGCCTGGCGACTCGATTACAGCAGCACCGCCCACCTGGGCAATCAATTCAAGAAAGAAACCGGAATGACTCCGGGACAATTCAAGAAAGGGGCTGAGCCGGGAAGGAAGGCGCTGGACAAAGTATAGGGAAATTTGTTTAGTTGTGGAGATGTTTAGATGGTTGGAATCCAGTTCAAAACGACCTCCTCAACTGAATGCCTAGACAACTCAACAGATAAACAACTATACATCAATTACACGATTACACAGTTAAACAAATAAACAAAATCATGAAAATGACCATTTTAACCCTATTCTTTGCCTTCTCCATGACCCTGGGTTTTGCTCAGAGCAGCGAGAAGGAAGTGAAAATCAAAACCTCCGCGATTTGCGAAATGTGCAAGGAGAGGCTCGAACGTAACCTGGGCTTGTCGAAGGGCGTGAAATACGCCAATCTGGATCTGGACGATAAGGTAATGACCATCAAATACAACCCGAAAAAGACCGATGTGGCCTCCATCAAAGAAACGATCGTGAATACGGGTTACGACGCGGGCGATACGGTAGCCGACCAGAAGGCGCACGACAAACTACCCGATTGCTGCCAGAAAACGGCGGCACCGCACAGTGATAAGAAGCACTGAGACGTGACGAAAAAGACGGCACCGATAATTGAGTGGCTCCGTCTTTTTTGAATCAGGTGGCTCATCTGATTATCTACTTGATCAAGATTACTAAGTCGTCCATTTCGCGGGCGATCGTGTCGGGATCGACGCCATCTTTGATTTTGACGAAGGCGTGCTGTCGACCGGCGGATTTTTCGCCCACTCTCCACACGTTGCTTCCGTCGTTCGCGACGCTCACGAAGCCGTCACGCACAAAATCAAAGTAGCGGTTGGCGGCCTTCTCATCCAGCAGCAGCACCGCCACCTGATCCCAGGCGGGACGGCCCGCGAAATTGTTGTAAAGCTGGTAAGCGCGGTACACCGGGTTGTTTTCCGGCAATTTGCTTTTCAGGTATGTGCCGCCCGTCTTGACTTTATTACCCACTTCCCAGCCGCAAAAAACTACTTCCTGCGTCCAGTGATCGAGGCAATAAACCGTGGAAGCCGGGTCGGGACGGTAAAAATTCGCCTCCTTGCCTTCGGGATATTGACCGCCCATGCACAACCATTTTCTTACTTTTTTTCTTGCCAGTTCCTGCCCGCTCAGCGGAGAAATTTGATCGCCTTCCGATTGCAGCAGATTCATCAAGCTGGTCAAATGGCCAATGGTCACGATCACGACGGAGTTGTCGGGGCTGTTGGCCAGCAGCTTGCGATAAAGCAGGGCCGACTCGGTAGTTTCTTCAAGCTGAGTTAGGTCATGCGCAAATTCGGCGGCGACTTGCCGGGTGTATTTGGAAAAATGGCGCAGCTTTTCCTGCTTTTTCAAGAAACCGACGGGCAAATACGGCCTCCCGTAGAAAGTATTGACGGCATCCGTACAGGAAAAAGACGCGCTGTCGTCGCTGGTAACGATCACGCCCAGCAATTCGACCAGCCCCTTTTTTTCATAGGCGTGGAGCATGGCGAGCGCTTGTACGTCGTCCACATCGGAGTCGATGTCGGCGTCGAGGATGACGCGCGTTTGGGCAATGCTTGTCAGCGAAAAAAAGAGAGCAAAGCCGAGTGCGATTTTTCTTGTCATTTTAACGTGAAGTCCCGTTGTATAGCTTTATTCGCTCCATCAGCAATTCCGGCTCATTGGTGGTAATATAGTCGAAGCCCTGACCGAGCAGCCGATCCATATCGGCCGCTGTGTTGACCGTCCAGGCATTCAGCACAATGCCGTTTTTCTTGGCTCGTTCGACCCATTCGGGATGTTTCTTGAATACCGAAAAGTGGTAGTCCATCCCCTGAATGCCGTCGGCGCGGAGTTCCTCGGGCGATTTCTCGCCTTTCAGGTACTGGGTGGGTACTTTGGGGTTCAGGGTCAGGAGGTGTTGCAGGATTCCGTAGTCGAAGCTGATGTACACCGTCCGATCCTGCGCGCCCATTTCCTCGATCAGCTTGTACGCCCGCTCGCCGATGTCTTTGCCGCGTTCGCCGCTCACGGTCGAGGGCTTGATCTCACAAATCAGCCGGGTAGTTTCGTTGTCGCGCATCCCGGCCCGGATGTACTCCCGCAGCGTGGGTAGTTTCTCGCCGTTGGAGAGGTCGAAGGCCAGCAAGTCGGCGTAGTTGGTTTCCTCGATGGCCAGTTTGTTGAAGTGCGCATCGTGGTTGACAACCAGCGAATCGTCGGCGGTCATCCACACGTCGAACTCGCTCCCGGTACAGCCCAGCCTAATGGCTTCCCGCAGGGCCGCGATGGAATTCTCCGGCAGATCGTTTTCCTTCCAGGCACCGCGGTGGGCGACCACCACGTTATCGGCGAATTTATTCATATCGGGGCGTGAAGTGACGCAGGAGGTAGTTACTGCCAGAAAAGCAAGACACAGGATGGAGCGCATATTTTTTTCAGAAATTTATAAAAAGAGGTACGCCCAGAATTTTTTACTAAAAGGCGTTTTCGCAAAAATACAACTTCCGGCTCAGCAACTACTTGAAGTCTTTCGCGAAGGGCGCATCCGTATCCTTCATCCAGCTGTACAGCGACGTTTGCAATTCTTTCAGCTTCGCGGCGTGCCTGGGTACTTCGGCCAAGTTGTGAAATTCGTTAGGATCATTTTGCAGATCAAATAGCTCATACTTCGGCGGATTCAGGTAGCGGTCGAAAACGGCCCGCACCAAAGTACCCTCATACTCGGGTTGCTGCGACATTTGGTACGCCTTGTCGCCATCGATGCCGGGAATCGGGTTGGTTTTGTCCAGAACATTCAGGACCAGCTTGTAGCGGGCATCGCGCACCGAGAAACGCGGGAAGTGCGCGGCCTCGCCGTCGCCGTGGTACTGAAATTCGGCGAAAAGGTGCTTCCGCCACCCCTTGGTTTCGCCCCGAAAAAGCGGTGTGAGGGAAGCACCCGCCACGGTTTGGGTAGTTTTCGTTTGAGCCGCTTCCAAAAACGTCGGCACCAAATCCACGGTCGAAACCAGGTTTTTCTCCGTCTTGCCCGCAGGTACTCGACCGGGCCAACGCACGATAAACGGGATTTTCAGGCCCGCCTCGTAGCACGAAGTCTTGCCGCGCGTAAAGGGCGCGCCGTGGTCGCCGATGTACACAACCAGGGTGTTTTCCGCTTTGCCGGATTTTTTCAAGGCTTCCATCAACATCCCCAGCCCGGTGTCCAGCCGCGCAATGCAGGAGTAGAAATTGGCGATGCGCTCCCGTTGCGCGGGCGTGTCGATCCGCTGGAAAGGCAATGGTTTTATGTCGCCGGGTTGGTAAGGCTTCGCGGGCAAACCCTCCACCTGCGGCACAAAATCGACGTGCGGGTCGAAGTAGTTGACCATCAGGAAGAAGGGCTGGTCGTCGCTGCCGATAAATTTTGCCGCCTCGTCGGCCACCATCTGCACTTTGCGGGTTTCGCGGGCGTTGCGCACAGGCCAGTCATCGAAGGGAAAGCTTTTTTCGGGATTGACGTGCAGCTTGCCAATGATGCCCGTACGATAGCCCGACGCTTTGAGCATGGCGGGCAGGGTCACGATGCTGTCGTGCATCGAAAAGCCCCGATTCGCCAGCCCGATTTGGCCGTTTTGGTGCGGATAAAGTCCCGTCAGCATCGCGCTGCGGGAAGGGCTGCACGAGGCCTGCGCCACGTAGGCGTTGGTGAATTTCATGCCCTCCTTCGCGAGTTGATCCAGGAAGGGCGTCCGCGCGATTTTGTCGCCGTAGCAGCCGACCTGCTCGCCCAGGTCGTCGGCGGTGATGAGGATAATGTTTGGTCGGGCCACGCTTGGTCGGGCGGGCGTCGAGGGTGGTAAAATGGTGATCAGAAAAGAGAGAAACAGTAAAATCATCATTCACAGGAAGTGAAAAGTTATTTGTAAAGAAAAGTGTCGCCTCATCGCTGCGCGTCGATAAATCGCTCGATCAGCCGCACGTCGAAACGGTGGAGCCTATTTTGCGTAATGGAATCGCCGCCCCGGTGCGGTACTTTGGCGGCGACTACGTTGTTGCTTTCCGCACTTTCTTTTCCGTTAAGCGTCAGTCCGTTGTCGCAGAAGTTGATGTTGTTGCCGGTAAAGTTATTCGCCTCGCAGCTATCATCTTCCAGGATAGCGTGCTGCATGGCCGGGCCGGAACCCCAGTTAAAAATGGCATTACCCGTGACGGCAATTCCCTTCGTATTTTTCAGCAGCATCAGGCCGTTTTTCTTGAAAGAGTCGAGATTTTGGGGCGCCTTGATCCAGTAGGACAGCCGCTCGCCGCCAGTTTCCTGGTCGTCAATGTTGAAACTACCCGTGTCGATGATTTCGTTGCTGGCGACTAGCCCCCAGTTGACATTGCGCAGCACGATGCCGTGGCCTTCGTGCCAGCAGAAGGTGTTGCCCGAGATGTTCAGCTCGTGCGAATTTTCTACCATCACCGCGTCGCTCTGAATCTGGAACGTGCGGCTGCCAGAGATAATGACGCTGTTGCTTTCGCTGTGGATGTGAAAAGCGGGCAGTTTTGTTTGGTAAACCAGACAGGCCACAATATTGAGAACGATGGTATTCTCGCACTCGACCCCTTTTTCACCGCCGTAAATAATGCAATTGGTAATCAGGTTGGGGACAAAGTCACCACCCCGGCCCTGGCCTGTGAGTTTTTTTAGGTAGATGCCGCTTTTACGGCTGTCGGCGATCTTGCAGCCGCGTATCTCGCACAAGAATGATCGGTTCGTAAACATGATCCCGTGGTCGAAACCCAGACAAAAGACATCCTGCACGGTACCGTCTCCGCAATCGTCGAAAAGTACCCCGGCTACGGCCTTCGGGTTATTTTTGGGGGATTTGATGCTCAGGGCCGCCACGACCACCCGGTCGCAGTTGACCGCCGACAACGCAGTTCCGGTATCGTGGCCTCCGGCTAATACCAGGCTGGTGGCCGGGCCGCTACCGCGTAGCGAGACATTCGAGGCAAGGTTGATTTGTTTGTGCAATTCGAAGGTACCCGGTTGCAGCATAATCTCGCCGCCTTCATTCAGCTTGTCGATGGCGGATTGAAGTACTTCGTCGGCATACTTGCTGGCAGAGTACTCTTTGCCGTCGATGCGGCCGCGCAGTCGGTAGTCATTGCCGTCGCGGTACACATCGAGCGATTGGCGGAGTTCGCCGGGCGGGTAGTTTGTCGCGAAGGCCGACGAAATACCCGAAGCCGCCAGCGCGGAACCTACCGTGGTAGCAGCACCGGCTCTCAGGAAAGTGCGGCGGTTGTCAGAAGATTTCATGTAATTGTGTTTTGGATTCAAATTAAATCATGCCGAACTACCAAACTACCCAAGACTACGCCCGACAGCAAGACGCCGCCGACCCGCTCCGCAAGTACCGCGACCAATTCCTGATTCCCGAAAAAGACGGACGACCCCAGCTTTATTTCTGCGGTAACTCGCTGGGCTTGCAGCCCCGATCGGCCCGCGCGGCCATCGAGCGGGAAATGAATGTTTGGCAAAACCACGGGGTCGAGGGCTGGTTCGAGGGCAGCGAACCTTGGCTGTATTATCATAAATATTGTAAAGAAACGCTGGCCGACGTTGTGGGAGCAAAACCGTCGGAAGTCTGCCCGATGAACAACCTTACGGTCAACCTGCACCTGATGCTGACCAGTTTTTACCAACCAGAAGCAGCCCGCAGGCAAATCCTAACGGTGGCGGGCGATTTTCCTTCGGACCAGTACGCGCTGGAAACGCACGTCAGAAGCCGGGGATTCGATCCGGCGGAGGTAGTTTTGGAAGTGAAGCCGGAACCCGGCGAGTACACAATTCGCACCGAGGTACTTCTGGAAACAATCCGAAAGTACCACGACTCGCTGGCGCTGGTCATGATGAGCGGCTTGCACTACTACACCGGACAGGTTTTCGATATGAAAGCCATCGCCGCCGAAGCCCGAAAGTGGGGAATCAAAGTAGGCTTCGACCTGGCCCACGCGGTGGGCAACGCGCCGCTGAACTTGCACGACTGGGGCGTCGATTTTGCGGTCTGGTGCAGCTACAAGTACCTCAATTCCGGGCCGGGCGGCGTGTCGGGGGTTTTTGTTCATGAGAATAATCATGACAAAAAACTACCCCGACTAGCGGGCTGGTGGGGCTACGACGAAAACCGCCGCTTCGAGATGACGCCCGGCTTCGTGCCGATGGCCGGGGCCGATGGCTGGCAGCTAAGTACCCCCACGATTCTGGCATTGGCCGTGCATCGGGCGTCGCTGGCGATTTTTGAAGAGGCTGGAATAGAAAATTTGCGGGAAAAGAGCGAGCAACTGACCGGGTACCTGGAATTTTTACTAAAAAAAATCAACGAAGAATTCAACGATCCCCTCACCATCATGACACCCGCCGAACCGGAAGCGCGGGGCTGTCAGTTGTCTTTATTGGTAAAAAAAGACGGCAAAATACTCTTCGATTTTTTAACCCAAAACAACATCATCGGCGACTGGCGGGAGCCGAACTGCATTCGCCTGGCCCCGACGCCGCTGTACAATACTTTCGAGGAAGTCCGGCGTGTGGGGGAGGCAATCCGGGCTTTCTACGAGAGTACTTAGCCAAATCGGTGTCTAATCTACATATTTATATAAATTTGGGGATTACGATCTACCTATTCATATAAATTTGTAGATTAGAGTTTTCAAAACTACTTAAAGTGATAAAGCGAGAGTTGGAAGCCAGTCTTAGAAAGCGCTGGAATTCGGGTAAGGTGATGGTGGTGTTGGGGCCGCGCCAAGTAGGTAAAACAACTTTGCTCGAAGGCCTGTGTCGAGAAGAAGGAGACTACCTTTTCTTGAACGGGGATGATATCGATACCCGCGTGTTGCTGGAAAACATCGGCGAAGCGCGACTTCGGCAATTGATTGGCGCTCACCGCACGGTTTTTTTTGACGAAGCCCAACGCATTCACAACATCGGCCTCACCATCAAGCTTATCCACGATCGGATGAAAGAGGTGCGGGTAGTCGTCAGTGGTTCGTCAGCTTTAGATCTGAGCAGCTCTATCAGCGAGCCACTCACCGGGCGAAAATGGGAGTACCAGCTCTTCCCCATTAGCTGGCAGGAGCTGGTGCAGCACGCAGGGTACCTGGGCGCGGTGCAACAACTCGAAACCCGACTCCTATACGGCATGTACCCCGAAGTCGTGACGAATTAAATCGTTGCAATCAATTTTTTATAATGTATGCCTATTGTTTGGTTTATTAGTGTTGCTAGCCTCTTTATGAGTTACTAGCAGCACTTTTTTATTCACTTTATACTTAACCTTTATATGTTAGTCAAAAAATCGCTTAACCTCACTAAAATACTTCTTAGAAATGTATTAGAGTTATTCGTGTTTATTGTAATCTCTCTGTTCGCTTATGGGCTTTCCGAAAGGTTAGAAATGAAAGGTATTCATTTAAAAGTTGCTGCAGGTGAATTTGCAATTCCCTCTATTGTTGTGGCTACTATTGGTACTGCACTTGCTTTCTTCTTAGGTCTTAGAAATAATAAGGCTATCAGTCGATGGGAAGAGGCTCGAAGTGCTTGGGGTGGTATGGTGAACTACTCTAGAAGCTTTGCAACTATGATTATTGCCACAGTTCAAGACAGCCTTTATTCTAAAGGCCCAGGCTTTGGCAAGCTTGATGTTACACCAAAACACAAAGACCTAATATTACGCCATATAATTTATTTAAAGGTCTTAAAACTACAACTAAGAGAGAATGACGACCAGATAGAAGGGGTAACTTTAGCCTTGTCAAAAAAGGATAAGGAACGAATAACCAATGTTCCTAATGCAGCAGCTGTTTTGAATCTTATTCAAATTGAATCTATTACCAGTTTAATTAAAGATAACCTGGTTAACGAATTTGGTCATGATAGATTATTACGGTTTGCCGAACAGTTCTATAATTTTCAAGGTACTTGCGAACGAATTAAAAACACGCCTTTCCCACGTCATTATTCAGTTATAGCCAATATATTTTTATGGCTGTTTTGTTTTATATTCCCGTTTGCCATCGCTCAAGTAGCAGGTATATTAACCTTGGTAATTGGACCGATTGTAAGTATGATTTATCTTCTTGCTTATCAGGTATCTGTTTTTTATGAAGAACCATTCTCTAATACCGAAACAGATATTCCTTTAACAGCAATTGTAAATACTATTGAAAGAGATTTATTATCTTTTTTAAATGATGAAAACCACCCTATTCCTTTAAAAGAACAAACAAAAAACGGTTACTTATGGTAAGAACAACGCTTATACTTTCTGCATTTATTTTCTTTTTCACAGCTAAATCAAATCACATTGATTCAGTTTTTGTGAATACAATTACGGATGCTTACATAACTTTTCCAGAGGGTGAAAACGTTGTTTTTATTCGATTTGATAAAAATCAAATCAATGGGGCTTATGGTGAAAATTCTTGTTGGATTAGAGCAACTAAAGACAATATAATTCCTGTGCCTATTTTGGTTAAAACAACAAATAGAACCTATAATCTAATTGCCGTCTATAAGGTCAATCCCCTACCCCCTTTTCCTTTTTATGAAATTGACAACAAAGGAATTATAACCGAAGCTAGATTAGAGAAAGAAAACGCTTTGGAACAAAAATCAGTTATCCAAAATCAACAAGCCTTAAAGCCTGTTTCTGATAAGCAGAACATCTTCATAGAGAGGTGTTAGAGTTTCATGAGGAAGCAATCTATAGTGATAACATTTATGTTGCCCTGAAAGGGCTTAGAACGGGCGACAAAAAGATTTATATAAAGGTGCTAGTAGATAATAAATCTAGCTTGTCTTATTCGATTAGTTCCATTGATTTTTTATTCTTAGAAGGTAAAAAAACTTCTGTTGGGGATGATAAAGAACGCAAAAAACCTTTAGATCAAATATTACCCCCAACAATAGAAACGTATAATACCGATTATTTGAGTTTCGCAATACCTCAATATAGCACAACCTCAAAAGGGTATCTTTCAATCATTTTAAGAGAGTTAGAAGGGAAAAGAACTATTGAATTAAAGATTCCATTTAAAACACTCGCAAAAGCTAAAATTATCAAATAATGGAAAAGAAAAATGTATTAAGCAATTTCAGACCAGTAGCTATAATTCTATTACTATTATTATTCATTGGGTATTTTGTCTTTGATTTTTCAGGTAAAGGAACGCTTGACAAAATTTTAGTTCACGAACAAACTACTGATTCAAGTTCATTGAAAAAAGAACTCAAACCTGTTGAAACAATTCCTGTGAAACAAAAAAATGAAAGAGCAGCTGTTGATTCACTTGACCATATTCGTGATATAAATGTTACCGTTCATCTAGAGAATCCTAAGCCTGTTAAAACCCATACAATTAAAGAAAGTAGTAAATCAGTTATACAGCAGCCTATATCTTCTACCGATGATATGGGGGCAGTTGCTAGTGGTGTGGTTGTTTCACAATCTACACCCAGCTACTCCCCTTTTTTTATTAAGGCTCGTATTTATGGTGACCAAACTATTAACTCTGGTAGTACCGTTGAACTTGAAGTTATAGAGCCTTTTAATAAAAATGGCGTAACTTATTCCCCTGGAGATATGATAACTGGAAACGCAGAATTTAAAAATGACCGAATATTTATAAACGGACATAGTAAGCATTCTTTTATTGTCTGTGATAAAAGTAAAGCCGAAGGTTTAGCCATCGTTAAGAAAGGGAAAGTAACGCTTTCAGATGGTTATGGTGTGTTAATTAAACACCTTTTGTAACCGCTTATAAAAACTTGCCTTTCGATACTGCAGTAATTTTTTGACTGATAAAATCTTGCCTTTCAAAACCGAAAAAAATTTGGGAAAAGTGGTTTGTGTGATAAATTCAATTATGTTAAACAGGCTTATAATCTACTGTTTATCTGTTGTTTAATGTTTTGGTATTTTCTTCTGTTCCTGTAAATACCCTCATTATTGAACTATTCCAATATTTTACACACTTTTCACCGATATTTCACCTTATTTTTTTTTCACAGGATTACAAAATACCAAATATTATTCTGTAAGGAAATCAAGAATAAATCAACCATAATTTATATGGGTGCTACAGCAGCAATTAAGTTATTTACTCTACCCAATAGATGTAAAAGCCACAGGCGTAAGGTGTCCTTTCAGGACGGTATTAATCAATCAATTATTCCAAAATATCCCTGAATCCTCGCAAATAGTCAAGGCAACACAAACAAATGAGGCTTTCACTCTGAAAAAGAGCGAACCTTCCTAATTTCTTTGCTTATACCTTGCCCGAATTGCTCACTGATACAGGATATGATTTTCATAATTCATTTATTCATTTTAAACATTACAATTATGAAAATCGATCAAAAACAAAACATTGAGTTCACTTTACAACGTTATTCTGGTGCTGAATATTCAGAACAAGATACTGTTAAAATAGTAAGATTTACCAGTTCAAACGGTAAGCCTGGTGCAAGTATCTGGACGGGTAAAAAGAAGAACCCTGATTTTTCTTATTACTTCCAATCTAATGAGAGAAGAGAAGAATTTATAGCTGAAAAAGTAGCGAATGAAGAAAATTGGCTAGAGAGAAAAAGACTCGAAAAAGAGGCTAAAAAGGGGTTAACTCCAAATGTGAAAGTAGGTGATATATTTTATACTTCTTGGGGCTATGAACAAACAAACGTAGATTTTTACCAAGTAGTAGAGATACCATCTAAACACTTTGTAATCATTCGAGAATTACACCAAAATCAGGATAATGATTCAGATACATGTAACTCAATGTCATGTTACGTGACAGCTACTAAAGATGATTTTATTGAAAGAGCTGAACCGTTTAAAATAAAAGTGAATATTCAGAGTGAGGGTAATGAGTACATTCGCATAAACTCTTCTGCTACTGCTTACCCTTGGAGTGGAAAGCCACAATATAAAAGTTGGTACTACTAAGTACCTGGGGCAATTGCCCCTTTTTTTTGATTATTACATTTACATGATATAATCAACCTTTGCTGATTTTAACTTTGTTGCTTCGTTTTTTTCTAAATTGTCTGATAATAATTCAATAGCGTTATTCATGCTTTTAATTAGTTCGTTCATACTCTTTCCGGTTGCAACAATAGTGTTTTTCTTATACTCTATAAAAGCACTAAACCCGGTTGTTGTTTTTTCAGTTATAGCTTTCATTATTATTTAAATTTTAATCCGGCTTTTCTTAGTTCATAATTCTTTTGAAGGTTTAACCAAAGTTCAACTGATGTTTTATAATATTTACTTAACCTGAATGCCATATCTTCACTTATTCCCTCTTTACCCTCTATTATTTGATTAATTAAATCAACCTCTACTCCTATTTCATTGGCTAGTATGGAGACGGTAATATTCATATCTTCAATGAAGTCTTCTTTTAAGATCTCCCCAGGGTGAATTATCATATAGTTGGTTTTTGGTGATTTCATTTTTAGTTGGTTTAGTAAAGCGTATCAATAGTATTAATATATGCTTTTATTAGTAATAAAGCATATATATCAGCCCACCAAATTTTCCCTTAGTAAGAGAAACCGCTACACAAAACACCTACACCTTAGAGAATTTGAATTGTTAAAAAAGACGATAGGAACTGCAAATGGCTACACCTTAGCCTATAAATCTAATTCAAAACCTGTTCATGTTGACTTATAAAAACTTGCCTTTCGATAAATAGCTACTCAAAATCACTACACCTTTGACTGATAAAACCTTGCATTTCGCCACCAAATTTTCCCTTAGTAAGAATAACGGCTACACAAAACACCTACACCTTAGAGAATTTGACCTGTTAAAAAAGACGATGGGAACTGCAAATGGCTACACCTTAGCCTATAAATCTAATTCAAAACCTGTTCATGTTGACTTATAAAAACTTGCCTTTCGATAAATAGCTACTCAAAATCACTACACCTTTGACTGATAAAACCTTGCATTTCGCCACCAAATTTTCCCTTAGTAAGAGAAACCGCTACACAAAACACCTACACCTTAGAGAATTTGACCTGTTAAAAAAGACGATGGGAACTGCAAATGGCTACACCTTAGCCTATAAATCTAATTCAAAGCCTGTTCATGTTGACTTATAAAAACTTGCCTTTCGATAAATAGCTACTCAAAATCGCTACACCTTTGACTGATAAAACCTTGCATTTCGCCACCAAATTTTCCCTTAGTAAGAGAAACCGCTACACAAAACACCTACACCTTAGAGAATTTGACCTGTTAAAAAAGGCGATAGGAACTGCAAATGGCTACACCTTAGCCTATAAATCTAATTCAAAACCTGTTCATGTTGGCTTATAAAAACTTGCCTTTCGATAAATAGCTACTCAAAATCGCTACACCTTTGACTGATAAAACCTTGCATTTCGCCACCAAATTTTCCCTTATTAAGAGAAACCGCTACACAAAACACCTACACCTTAGAGAATTTGGCCTTTTAAAAAAGGCGATAGGAACTGCAAATGGCTACACCTTAGCCTATAAATCTAATTCAAAACCTGTTCATGTTGGCTTATAAAAACTTGCCTTTCGATAAATAGCTATTGAAAAATTACAAAATAAGGGGGTCTGCATTCCCCCCTATTTCTCTTTTAATCTTAACTTTTAAACTCACGTTTAAAACCTAATACAATACTTAAATATAGCTAATAATATTTTTATTTCACCAGATTTTATAACAATTAAATAAGGCTATTTGTGTTGAAATATTGTTAATGTGAAACTTGATTAAATCAATTTAATTGATTTATATTACACATAATTAAAATAATACTTTGATGAATGAGAAACTAGCAAGTATTGTAGGAAAAAAACTGGAATTGATACGAGCCTCACAAAAGAAAAGCAAAAGAGAACTTTCAATATTAACTGGTATTGATAGAGCTGCTTTAACTAGAATTCTTTTAGGACAACAAAAGAATATTACTTTAGAAACTATTGATAGAATATCAAAGGCTTTAGAATGTGAAATCAAAATTGAATCCAAATAATAATATCATGGAAATAGATGTGTTCGATACTAATGAACGTAAATTTATTGTCATAGATAATGATAATTGGTTACAGTTCGGAAATGAGTCAAAAATATGTAGAGACATATTTTACTATTCTCGTTATATGATTAAAAACGATATGGTAAGCTATATTGATTTAGATATCAAAGATTTTAGTGATAAAATGGGCTGGTCATTAGATGATTTAAATTCAATAGTCGATATACCTTACCAACATGAATTACTCTATCAATATAAAAAGGCTGCTGAAAAAAAAATACTTGATCTAAGGATAAAACAAGAATCTTTTGAGACAGTTTTTGAAAACGCAATATTCTTGTTGTTCAATCAGTCTATGTTATTCCAAAGTAGAGTCAAAACTAAAAAGGATGATATTTTACTTTCAAAACGCTTGATGCTTTTTAGTTCTATACTAATCTCTATAGATGAAAAAGGGGTTAAAGAGATTAAGTTAAAACCAAACGAAAACTATAGTCAGCAAGAATATTATAACATATTATAATCATGGATGAATTAAATAAGTATTCAAGAATAGATCAAAATGTTACTCATTTTGATAAAGAAGGATGGTTCGAATACGATCGAGATCAAACTTTATGTAAGGACATATATATCTATATGAACAAACAGGTTCAAAAAGATTTATTCGGCTTTCAAAGCCTAGATATAAATGACTTTTGTAAAGAAATGGGCTGGTCTAAAAACAATCTGCAGTATAAATTAGAAAATCCTTATCAACACGAAAAAATCAGAAACCATAGCGCAATAAAAAATCCTGAAAAAGAAATTCAATTGCTTCGTGATAAAGATGAATCTTTTGAGACAGTTTTTGAAAATGCTTTGTATAAATTAAATTCTGTAGCTATCAGATTTAGAAGGGAGTTAGATAATGGGGAAGTCACCTTTAAGGCAATGATTTTATTGGAAGAATTAAAGCTTAAAAAAGGGGCTAGGGGAAAAAAAAGCTATGGTTTTATTCCAAATGGTGCTTTTATGTCTAACATCGCTAATTATTTTTTAAATGTACCTGAGCAATACAAACAGATACCGCCTCCACATAGAAATTTATATTTGTATTTAGCCAGTTTACAACATTATGTAAATAATGGGAAAAGTGATATTAGTATCTCTACTCCTACTTTTGATGAATTACAAATACTTTGTGATATTGATTCTACAGAACCTAAGAAAATAAAACAGTCAATTGAATCAAAGTTTGAACGATTGGCAAAATACAATACATCGTTATTAATTTCTTTGTCATGGGATAAAAAGCCTAATAGCACTCTATATTATCAGCCAGTCATAACAGTTAGAAAAAATAATATTGAGGTAGATGATAAAAAAGACAGGTATCAATTATTCAAAGTAACATATGTCCAATACTTATTTAATTCTTACGAAAAAGAATCCAACCAAGAGATAAACATTCAAGTGAGAAATAGTCTTTTATCTGACTTGGAATATAGAGTAGAATTGAAGGAATCAGCTTACAGAAAAGCACAAAAAAAGGTCTACAAACAAAAAGAAATTGATAGAAGATTTTTCCTTAGTTTTTTAAAAAAAATAAAAGCTGAATATTTAGATGGCACACTAACATAACCCTGAAATGACCACTATGAAAACGGTACTGACCACTATGAAAACGGTACCGACCACTACGAAAACGCTACCAATTGTTGATAAACCCTTGTATATATTGTCACTTTTGGTAGCGTTTTCTTTGTTTTTTCTTTGTTTCTGTGTTGTATGACTACATTTTGAGCCGACCACTATGAAAACGGTACTGACCACTATGAAAACGGTACTGACCACTATGAAAACGGTACCGCCAACAAAATTAGTACTATACTGATTATTAATTACTTGTGAATTTGTTTTATTGTTGACCACTATGAAAACGGTACCGACCACTATGAAAACGGTACTAGGTAGAATTATTCTAAATAAGTATCGTTTTGATTTTCAAGATATTACGATAATTTTTAATTTTTGACCACTATGAAAACGGTACCCTTTATTATAGATAAATAGAATTATCTATTAGATGCGAATTTTTAATAATTTTTAGTCGAGGGGAATCTAAAAAGCTTCTTTTCCTGTGAAAAAAAAATATTTATGGTAGTTGTGCTTAATTTTAACCGCCACACTTATTTTAAGCATCCGTGAGGCTTTTTTACAACCTAAATAAAGGTTTGTTACGTTTAGCATTTTTTTAACGCCTTAAAAGGCTGTTAAAATCAGTTTTTATTTAAAAAGCAACGAATAATCAAGTGATGTAAGTTTTATTCAATTATTTAATATTTTATTGATGTTACGATACCTAAAACTATGAATCAAATTACATTTAATACCTTTATAGTTTTTATAGTGTTAAACACTATTGTATTTTATTTATTACATATATTTTGTTTAAATATATTATTGTATATATTGCGTTATGTTTTTAACACTCTATTATTATAACTAGTTTTTAAAATGTCGTACAATAAAGATAATATATTAAATACTCCACTAGATTATGTTCTTGGATTAATGGGTTATCGCCCAGTATTTAAAAAAAATAATGGGCTTGACCTTTGGTATCATAGCCCCTTTAGAGAAGAGAAAACAGCCTCTTTCCATGTTAATCTAACAAAAAACAAGTGGTTTGATTTTGGTGGATATAATCCTCGTTTAGCTCACAAAGGTGTTATGGGTGATGGCGGTGACATTATTAATTTTGTCCAGGAACACGAAGGCTTAAATTTTCAGGATTCTATAAAATACTTAAACGGCATTTTAAAAGGTTCTATTATCACAAATAGGATAGAGCCACGGAAGCCAATAAATTATTCGACAGAGCCAGCCTTTATCATAGATCAGGTTATAGATATTTACAGCTACCCACTTAAAAATCTATTATCCACTAGAAAAATATCCCTGCAGGTAGCCCAAAATTATCTAAAAGAAATAAGATACCACCATACCAAAACTGGTAGTAAATACTATGGTTTAGGAATGTTAAATATTGAAAATGGATATGAGATAAAACAACAAGAATTTAAAACCTCAATAGGAGCAAAGACCATTATTTTTCTAAAAGGAAAAAACTCTTCAACCCTAGATATGTTTGAAGGTTTTATGGATTTTTTAACATACCAAGAACACCAGAAAAACAGATCTGTTCAACCCGTGAACGATACGCTTATTCTTTGCTCAACTTCCCTTCGTGGTGTTGCTTCCCTTTTTCTTTCACAGACCCCAAATACACTAGATAATTATAAAAGTATTCATACTTATTTTGATAACGATGTTGGCGGTTCAGAGGCACGAACTTATTTCAAAGAATTGTACGGAAGTAGACTGCACGAGATGAATTATATTTATGGCCAACACAATGATTTAAATGAATGGGCGTGCAGAACATGGAAGTGATATCAACTGTATGTATGGTAGGATGTAAGAGTCAACAAAAAGCACCCGAAAGGGTGTTTTCCGTTGAGAACTCCGTTCGATATAGGAAAAGCGAGCCGAACCCACGCAGAGCGATGGGGGTCTCGCCCTAACGGGTCTAAATGCATATTCATTACAACTATAGTAGCCTAGTAGTTGTAATGAATACCTATATTTGTTTATATTTGCAATATATGATACAACAAACTGTAGTAATATGAGTGATTTAGTAACTATTAAAGTTCCAACCGAAACAAGAGAGAACACAGACAAAGTTCAAGCACATTTCCCTCAATGGAACAAGTATGAAATCGTAAATGCTTGTGTCAAATTCTTTGCCGAAACAGGGTTTAACCCATTTCGATACGAAGATAATTTTACTGGTAAAGAGTTAGAAAAATTAGGTGGTAAAATTGACGGATTAGAAAGGGAAATCAAGCATGAAAGAAAGACCACGGGGGCTTTCATCAAGCAACAAGAAAAGATGTTTTTAAAGCCAGTTCAAGAAACGGTTTACGAGATATTGAAATCTATAAAGACACTTGAAGGTTCTAATAAAGGAGAGTTGAACAACCTAACAGAAGAACTTTCAAAATACAAAAGAGCCTTTTCAGCAGAACGACAAAAACGTATATCTAACCTGAAAACAATAGATTCAATCAACAACATTTTTAAAGAAACAACAATGGGTTATTCGGCTAGTATTTCTAAAGAAATCAAAGAAACGCTAAATGCTTATTCTGTCGAATATACCTCATTTAAAAAGTAATGTTTGCCAAGGTACATAGCACTAAAGACTACGGTAATAATTCTGGTAGTTCCAGTTCTTTAATGAATTACTTAGATAAAGAAAATGGGGAAAGAGAACTAGAAGACCATGAGCCTTTTTTTGATCACAACCACGATGAAGTAAACAAGTTTAAGGCTACAAATATACTGGATTCTTACAATTCAGCCTTTAAAGAAAAAGAAGCTAAACACTTCATGCTTACTCTTAATCCTTCACCAAAAGAATTGCAGCATTTGGTAGATAAGTATACACCAGAAAATCAATCCTTATCAGAAGAGCAAAAACAAAAAGTGCTTAATTTAGCCTTAAAGGATTATACTAGGGAGGTGATGGATAAATATGCTGAAAATTTTAATAGGCATATCCCTATTAACGAAATAGCACCAAATTTCTATAATCCCAATGATAAAACATATGAAAAAGAATATAAGCATAACACCAATTGCTTAGAAAAGATAAAGAACCTGGAAACCAATCAAAAAGGCTTAAAAGGGAAAGATTTAAAAACTAACAAAGGGGAAATAACAGCATTAAAGAAGTCCTTAATTAAAGGAAATGGTAGAGAAGTTATTTTGCCAGGTGCTCAAAAAATTGCTACTCGATCTTTACAGGGAAATGATTTAGTTTATTTCGCAAAAGTGGAAAGGGAACGAATTTACAAGCCCACAGAAAGGAAGTATGAAAAAGAAATGAAATTTAATCTTGACCTCAAAAAAGCCATAAATAACGATAAAACCCTACTTTCAAGAGCCTTTAAGCAAGGAGATAAAGGGTTGATTAATAAATACGAGATCTCATTAAATAAAAAAGAAACACAGTTTAAAAAAGATGAACATGGGAGCGTGATTCTCCCTGGTAATAAAAAGGGTGGTAATCAAAACCATGTACACGTAGTAGTTCATCGTTCAGCTGCAGATAGAAGTTTGCGGATGGGGCTTTCTCCAATGGCTAATGCACGAAATAGCAAGAATAAACTAAATGGTAAAGATGTTCAAGTAGGCTTTGATAGGGATAAGTTCAAATTGGCAGTTGAAAAGACCTTTGATACTAAATTCGAATACCAACGCCCTGAATTTGATAAGTTTAGCTATCAGTTGAACATGGCAATAAATATAAAAGCGAAGGCAGAGCAACACTTAAAATCAGCCCAACGGCTTGTAGAACGCCCAGAGGATATTCTTGAACAAAAAATTAAAAGTAAAGCGGTATCAATTGTTAATCAAGCAATTGCCAAAAATGAAGTATATAAAGCATTTCAAAAAATACCAATGAACGAGAAGCAGCTTCAAAAGGCAGTAATTGATTTAGCAGTAAAGGGAGTGATTAATATGAGTAAGTCAGGGGTTAAAGTTTTTGCAAATCTTGACCCTACTTCTGCAGCAATTTCAAAAGCCATTGATGTTGTGAAATCTGCAATTTCAGAGGTGATGCCCGATATTAGTAAATCTATTAATAAAGGTTCTGGACACAGTATGTAATAACATAGTTTTTATAGTGCTATTATTTATATTAGTGTAATTATTTTATAAGGTTCTATTTGTTTTGTTATTTATTAGCACTAATATTGTTCTAGTATTTAAAAGAACTATCATGTCAGCAAAAATTATTAGTGTTTATAATCAAAAGGGTGGAGCAGGTAAAACCGCGCTTACTTTTGAGTTAGCTTGTATGTTACGCCATTTAGGTTTTATGGTCTTATGTTTAGACATAGACCAACAATTAAACTTAACTAAGCGATTAAAAAAACACCAGTCCGAAATTGATATATCTGAAATATTATTGGGTAAACAACAAATTGCAGTAGAGGACATCAAAGAAAATTTATGGCTTGTTCCAGGGAGTGTAGAAATGAAAAATTTCGAGGCTCAGGTAAACAATCTTTTTCCATATGAAAACCGAACACGGTTAAAATCAATTTTTCATCCCTTTAAAGACAGGGTGGATTTTATTCTTATTGATTGTCCACCAGCTTTAAACTTAGCTACTGACAACGCCTTTGCAGCAAGTGACCATGTTATAATCCCTATCAATAGTTCGGATGATGCAATTGATGGAGCGGTTACAACTTGTGCGGTAGTTGACCAATTCAAAAGTATTAATCCAACTTTAAATGTTATTGGTGTAGTTAGGAATATGCTAAATCTTCAATGGAAAAATGATAAAGAAGTGTATGATAATACAAGTTCAGAATTTGGACGGTTGTGTTTTGATAACTACATACGCAGATCAACAGATATAGAGTATGCCAACAATAACGGAATAGACATACTAGATTACCAGAGTGGAAGCGAGTTAATAGTAATTCAGTTATAAAAGCCACTCCACATATAGCTGCAATAGATGATATTGAAGCTGTTACTAAAGAATTATTGCAACGATTAAATATAGACTTATTATGAACGAAAGGAAAAAGAGAACCAAGACTTCCCAAAGGATTAGACGACTTGAATAAACAAGCGCAGCCGAACCCAGAAAAATCTACTACACCCGAGGAAAAGCCAATAGAAAAAAAAGCGAATGACGGAGGAAAAAAAGGGGGGAAAACATCAAAGACATTTTATTTACACGATTCTACTATAGATGACATATTTAATTTGCAATGGACGTTTTTAATAGACCACGAACAAAAGCTATCCCAAGCGGACATAATAAAGAAAGCCATTGATTTATTAGTTAACAGACAAGAAAAAGTACACAAAGCACCCAAAGGATTTATTAACGCAACAAAATGACAATCTTAAACGAACTAATACAGGCGTTTTTCTCAACAACATTTAACACCAAGCTTATTATGGGTGCTATTGTGTTGTTAGCAGGAGTTATTAATGGATTATCCTTTTTACTGAAAAAGGGATATTTAGTTGTATTAGTTCATGTGGTTGTACAAGGATTGATTTATTTGTTTCTGTTGAAGTATACAGGTTATTACTGGTTATTTCATTTTGTATTTTATTTCATTCCTTCGCTTATAGTTGGTTTTATTATTAGTGTGTTTTTGGATACTACAGAAGAGACAAAACCAAAACAAACTAAATTCTTAGTAACCTTCACCTCTGGTAAAATCAAATACTACTTTGACCTTTTGCGTGGTGGTGTAATTTTTGGTACTGCAGGTAGTGGTAAAACTGAAACTGGTTTTGTTCCTATAATAGAAACAATGATAGAAAATCGTTTATCTGGTATTATCCTAGATATGAAAGATTTTGAATTAGCCGAAATAGCCTATCATTTTTTCGAAAAGCATGGTGGTTTGCCTTATCATACGTTTTCACCACATCGACCAGAGATAACAGATTGCATTAACCCGATTGACCCTATTTACTTAAAGAATGTTAAAGATGTTCGCTCCCTAGCCTATGCACTGGTAAGTAATCTAATGCACAAACCTAAAGGTGATGGAGCGCATTTCTTTGATGCAACGGTTGGGGCTTTTGCAGGTGTTATTTGGCGTTTAAGAACTGATTTCCCTGCTTATTGCAGCTTACCTTATTTGACCGCTTTTCTAACCTATCAGCCGTATGAAATTGTTGCTGAATTTATACCAAAATCAAGAATCAGAAGCTTTGGGAAGTGTTATGTTAAAGGCATCATCCAATGAAAGAGAAAGAGGTTCTATAATGTCGTCCATTGCTAGTGCACAAATAAGCTAGTAGAAAAAGAATTGTTCTACTCCTTATCTAAAAACGATGTACCCTTAAACTTAAATAACATAAATGACCCAAGAGTACTGATACTTGTAAGTAAACCAAAGTATGAGGATGTAACCAATCCGATTATGTCAATGGTGTTTGAGTGTGCTAAAGTCCAAATGCAAGAAAGAAATCAAAATGAAACACTCTTAGTCTTAGATGAAGCAGGTCAAATCAAATTTAATCAACTCTATAAAGTACCTTCATTACTAAGAAAATACGGGATTGGAACTGTTTTTGGAATTCAAGATAAAGTAATGGGTTCTGTATTGTATGAGAATAACGAATTCTTATCCTTACTAGCTAACCTATCTTTTCAAATGTTTGGTAAAGCCAACCTACCCGATACAGCTAAATTTTATGAACAGTATTTTGAAATAGTTAAGGAAGAGCAAAAAAGTATTAGTCGCAAACGCTCTGGTTGGTTTGATGGAGGTGGGGCTGATACTAGGGAAACGGTAAGTGAAAAAGAAAGAGCTGAACATCGAGCATTTGAATTTAGACAATTATTAGCAGGGGAGTTTCATGTGTTCAACGATGAAGGAAAACACAAATTTGCTCGATGGGATTTACGAGAATTTAAAAGCGTTTTACCCAAACCAATTAGAAAAATCACTGAACAGGAATTAGATCAGTACTACCAGAGTGTTATTGACACATCAAAAGTTGCCTTTGGTGAGTATGAGCATCTAAAAGTTATATCACAGGCTAGAATTGAAAAACTAGAAGTCTATACCGTCAAAGAAATGCGTGAGATGGAAAGTCAAATTACTGATGAAAAAGAAAATATAATTGAAGTTGATAATGAACTGGTCGATACCGATACAGGGGAGTTGTTAGATACAAATGAAGACAGCCTAGAAGAGGCTTTAGTAATAGATGAAGAACCAGATATAGAAGATATCGAACCAATAGAACCAGAAGAATTTATATAACAAATGTTTAATTAATTAAAGAAGAAGAAAATGAAAAAGTACGGAGTATTATTGACTTGTTTAGCAGTAGTTGCTATTTGTCACGCACAACCAAGTTTTGAAGGAGAAGCCCAAGGCTTTGTAAATGTTACCTTAAAACCATTAATTAAGTGGATTTTCTTAGGTGCTATAATTGTAGGTATCATTTTTAATATGGGTTTAATCACTAATTCTGATACTAGAGATTACAAAAAGTTCTTTACAAATCTGTTGATTTATGTTGCTGTTGGTTTAGCTATTCAGGGAATACTTACCTACGTAACCTCTATGTCTTTCTAATGAAATATTTTGAGACGATACATAAAGACATTGAAAAAAAGAGTTTAATCCTGGGGTTATCCAATAAAGCATTTTTTGCGTGGGTAGCCCTGGTGATGATAGGCTTTTCAATATTACTATGGGCTTTTAATATCTACACTTTTATAGGTGTTATCATTTATGTAGCCGTGTCTTATTTTGGAATTCAAATAGCCGATACCACAGGTGCTTTTAAAACATTATTTACAAAAGGCTTGCCTTCACATATAATAAACGATTCAGTAAATGGCAAAAGGGGAAAAAATATTATTGAGTGAAAACTCTCCTATTCTGGATATACAGGGTAATACTACCTATTGTTCTAATGGTGACGTCATTGTTTCTTTTAAATGTGATCTACCAGAGGTTTACAGTAGTTCAGAAAAGAAATACGATGAAATCCATTCTATCTGGACACACACTTTAAAAAACTTTATGGATGGGTGTGCAATTCATAAGCAAGACTTTTATAAAAAGTCTTGCTTTGATTCTTCCAATATGGAGGATAGTAATTTCATGCAAAAGTCAACCAAAGATTATTTTCACGGACGGGAATATGTTAATCATCGTAGTGATGTACATTTTATTTTATTAAAGAACAGAACAATTTTAAACAATGATAGGATAAGCAATCCTTTGAAAAAAGTTACGAAAGAAGCTAACATTGAAACCATTGAAAAGAACATAAAACAATTTAGATCTGAAATATTAAAGGCAGTCGATTATATAAATAGTTCACGCTTAATTAATGTTCAGGAATATAAGACAATTGATTTATGGGATAACGCCACTTATTATTTTAACGGCATGGAATCCGATTTGTATTCTGATACTTACTATGAGGATGGAGAATTAAAAACAGGGAATAAACTTATTGGTGTTTTGTCTGTACATAAGGCTGCTCAATTCCAAGAAGGTATTTCTAATATCGTTAAAGATGCAGATTTTAGTGAAGAGGATTATAGTTTTTACAGGGGGAGTGCAGATAGGTTTGGGTTCAATATCAATTGTGATCATATCTTTAACCAAGTCTTTTTTATTGAATCTAAACAACGGATAAAAGAAAGTATCAAAAGTAAAACCCGTTCTTTTTTAGGTTCTCGAGGCTTTGACCAAGATAATCAAGTTGCTGCAGATAATTTAAAAGAACTTCAAACAACAATGGCAAAGGATAATACACTTCGTTTTATCTACGCTCATTTTAACGTAGTGTATTTCTCTGATAATTCAGAGCAAAAACAACTAGTAGAAACACAACTAACCACCGAATTTAAAAACATAGATATTAAGCCTTACAGCCCCAAGGGTAAGCAGCTTATGAATTTGTTTATTAACTCTTCTTTTTGTACTTCGGGTAATTTAGACCGAGATAATACCTTTGCTATTGATGTAAAACAAGCTAGTTGCCTTATCACCAATGTTACCAATTATAAGGACGATGTAGAAGGTATAATATTTAACGATAGAGTTTTTAATATTCCTGTAATAAGAGATGTTTGGGATAAACAAAAAGTAAGAATCAAAGCAAGAAATTTCTTTGTGAATGCACCTACTGGTGAAGGAAAAAGTTTCTTGGTTAATCATATTTTACGTCAGTTTTTTGAGCAGATGTATAACATTGTTATCTGTGATCTAGGAGGGAGTTATGAAAAGCTTTCTTTGCTATATCCTGAATTGAAAGACCAAATAACCTATGTTCGATATAGAGAGGGAGAAAGTTTAGGAATCAATCCTTTTTTTGTCACAGGACTAGAAGAACTTACAACCGAAAAAATAAATGAAATTGTTGATTTTATTCGCTTGCCTTGGAAACGTTCTGCAGAAATGAGTGATGAAGAATCAACCTCATTAAGATTGATTGTTAAACACTATTATCAAAACCATAAAGCAAAACATTCTTTTCCTTCGTTTTATCACTTTATAGAATCCAATCAGAAAAATATACACGCAGATTTGAAGATACAAGAAGCTTATTTTGATATAGCTAGTTTCTTACATATGTGCCGTGAGTTTGTGGGGGATGGGGCATATTCGTTTTTACTAAAAGAAGAAGAGCAAGACGAATTCAAAGTTGAAGATAAACGCATGGTTATTTTTGAATTTGATGAAGCAAAAGGAGATCCTTTATTATTAAGCTGCTTACTACAGTTAAGTTATTCAACGATTAAAAAAATTATATGGCGTGACCGTGTTACCAGGGGAATTGTTCTGTTTGATGAATTTGCCAAAATGCTTGAATTTGATGATGTATTATCCCAGGTTAAATTTTACAGTCAAGCCATAAGAAAACAAGAATCAGCTTTAGGGTTAGTACTTCAAACACCTCACCAGTTACCAGATAATGAAATCTCTGATTCCATTATTGAAAATACCCAAGTGTTTTATTCATTAACCAATAGAAAAGGGTATGAGGTTTTTAAATCTCGATTCAACTATGAAGAACACGAAATTTATCAATTACGCTCTTTGAGAAACAATTTCACAGGTAAAAGGAAATACAGCGAAATACATTTAAAAATGGGTGGCTACTCTAACGTAGTTCGTTTAGAAGTGCCTTACGATGTTTACCTAGCCTACCAAACAGAAGGAGATGAACACACCAAACTAATGGAACTTTATAAGACACATGGAGATATGGAAATGGCTATTAATCACTATCAAAACAACACAAAATGAAAAAGATAAATCAATTTTTAAACCGCAAAATTAAAATAGATAACCAAGCTATTAAAAGCCTTACTATCTATACAGTTAAACTTACTGTTTTGGCAATTATAATGGTGGGGTTTACAACCATTGTAGCCCAAGTTCAAGTTACTGTTCAACCAAACAGTATCGTTTATGATAAAGAAGCGAATAAAAAGCTACAAGAAAATTTAGATGTGGCTTTGAAGAATTACGAGAGGACACAAGAACAAATAGAAGTCCTCAAAGGCATTCAGACCGACATGAAAGGCAATAAAGAACAGCTTAGGGAACTTTCTATGTTGGGTGATATTGTAGAGGCACAAAAGGAACTTAATGAGGTAAATGAAAGAGCATGGAAGTTGTTCGAAAAAACTCAATTGTTCTCTGCAGATGAAAAAGTTATCATTTCTGACAATTTTACCTACACACAAACCCAAGCATTAAAACAAATAGAACTAGTCAATCAGGTGTTTGAGTTTTCCTTTTTTTCAATGGATGATGCACAACAGATTGATTTAGTACAAGGTGCTTTATCCAAGGTTTTGAATCAATTAAATAAAGCACGTCAATTAGAAATGAAGTATAAAAACATCGCTTCTAAAAGACATCAAATGAGTTTATTCGGTAAAACTAATTTTTAAATACGATGGAAGACAGCAATATTTTTGTACTGGATTACGACTTCTTTTTATCAATAAAAGATCAGGTAGAAAATAGTGGTATCATGTTTTGGTCTATGAATACTGTGAAAGCTATAGCGTTAATTGCTTTAGGTTTTCAATTCATATATCTGCCTTGGAAACAATCACTTGAAGCAGAAACAGGAGGGCAGGCAGAATTCACTTTAAAAAAGATTTTAAGTACGCTTGGAGTTGTGATAGTGGTACTTTCTTATGATAAGATATTATCTGGGCTTGATTGGATTCTAGGGGCTATAGAAGTTTCTTACATCGAGTATGACGTGGAGGTTTCCCGTAATGTATATGCTAAGGAAGAAATAATACATGAGTACCAAAATTCCGCAGAATCTTCTATTGAAGGTATTGCAGGGCAGATAAACAACTATATCAATCCTATGTACTGGATTCTTCAAGGTTGTGAATTTGTATGTATGTGGATTGATAAATTCATTTATGGCATCTTTTTAGGTGAACGATTCTTTATTATTTGGGTACTCAAAGCCCTGGGAGGAATAGCCATAGGTATGTTCGCATTTGATAAAACACGCCAATGGTTTTACAATTGGTTAGGGGTTTACATAGCGGTTTATCTGTTAATAATACCCTACATCATGATTAACGTGTTTACAAACAACTTCTATAAATTATTACTAATTGAAGTTGAATCGAGTGCTTTTTTTGAACAAGGATTAAGTAAAGCACCTTGGGAACAAGATTCAAATACGGTTTTTGTGCTTATTCTCATATTCGTTTCAGTATTAAAGTTCAGGCTTTTTAAAAAGTCTCACGAATTAGTTTACAAAGTATTTAGCTCTTTACAAGATGGAAAATAAACAACCCTATACAACAATATACAGCAGCTTAAAGGCGAACAATTTAAAAACCTGGGGAGCAATAATTTTAGCAGGTTTGGCAATATTAGGCAGCGCTATATTTTCATTCCTAGTTTACCAGGAGTCAAAAAAGAATATCGCTTTTATTGATGGAAATGGTGATGCCTTACCAGTTAAATGGGCTGAAAGAGAAAAAGTAATAGCCGTTGAAATAGCTTCTCATATTAACTTATGGTGTAATACCTTTCATAGTTTTGATATGCTAAACATTGATGAACGACTGGAATCAGGATTACTATTAATCGACCAGAAAAGCGGGAATTATATCTATGATTATTATGAGGGCAAAGGTTGGTACGATGAAGTCAAAAAGAACAATGCTGATCAGCGAACATATTTAGTTCCTTCTACCTTACAAATAAATGACAATGTTTATCCTTATCAATGGAAAGCAACAGCAATAACACGAATAGATAATAGTGGTCAGGTACGTTTCTTTTCAATGGATATGGGGGGCTTAATGAAAGAGATAACACGAAGCTTTCCCGAAAATCCTCATGGACTGATGATTTATAATTACCAAGAAAAGAATAAAAAGGTACTGGACGGTCTGACAGATAAAGCAGTTAAAGAATTAATCAAAGAATAATGAATAAGGACACAAAAATTAAGATAGCTGTTTATGGCGTTTTATTACTACTGGTAATTGGTTTAATAATAGGCGTTTCTTCTGATTTTTCAGATTCAGAAACACAAACTCAAACAACCGAAGAAATTGATTTCAGTATGCCGAAAAAAGAGCATGAAACCTTTGAATCAAAACTTAGTGCCTACAAAAAGGATAATGAAAAAGAACATAAAAGGGATATGAATATCAGTTTTGAATCTTTGGTTGTCGATACAACACCTTCAGAAATTATAACCGAGGTTAACCAAGTAGAAAAAAAAGTAGCATCAGAGTATAAACCTGTTAAAAAAGTGGTTTCTACTAAAAAGAAAACTTTGTATCAAGACCTTAAAAAAAGTGAGCCTGTTGTAAGGTATGAGCAAAGAAATCAAAATGAAAGTGGTTCATATTTTCACGGTTCAACAAGCTTTAAAGAACAACAAACAAATAATAAAAATACCGCTACAGTTAATAAAACAAATGAAGTTGATGCAGTAATTGAAAATGATTTATTAGTATCTGACGGTAGTAAAATAACTTTTAGAGTTACAGAAAGTGCTACAATTGGAGGGGTAAGCATACCACGTAATACTATTGTAAACGGGATAGCAAAAATTACTACTACTAGGATATTTGTAACGATTTACTCATTAAGTATTAACAGGGAAATTATACCAATAAATTTATCTGTTTATGAAACAGACGGCTTACAGGGTATTGAGTTAACCCATTCACAAAAACAAAAAATTGCTAAAGAAACAGTCAATGATGGAATGGATAATGGTGTAAATATAAATACTCCTTTAGGTGGTATCTCTACTGGTGCATTAAAAAAATCATTCAATAATCCAGAAATACCTTTAAGCAAAAATCATCATGTTATACTAAAAATTGTACAGTAATATGAAACGTATTCTAATCACAACAACCCTATTAATTTTCTTTTTCACAGCCTTTAGTTCTGATTATAAAAGAATCGGAGTTTCTATACATAAGACTACAATTTTAAGTTTTGATTCTCCTATACGAATCGTTGATGTAGGTAATAAAAACCCTGTATACGAGTATATTAATTCCATTTTAAAACTTACTGCTATAAGTACCAACTTTAAGGAAACATCTTTATTCGTTCAAACTGATGACGGTCTGTATGAGTTTGTCTTATACTATGAAGAAAATCCTAAAGACGTTCTTCATATAATCACCGTTGAAGATGCTTTAAAAGTTGTTGGTAAAACAGCAGATAAAAAGCCTTCAATTAGTGAAGGCCTGCAGAAGAATAAAAACACAGAGGTTGAAGAACCTAAAGCAGATGATTTTAAAACATTATCACATCAAGTAGCCGTTAAGAGCGATTATACGATTGGTGAACCTCACTATCATTCAAGCGTTTTATTTCAGTCAGGAGGGCTTTATATCCACGGTGATTATATGTATTTGAAAGTTAACATTACAAATAAGAGTGATATACCTATTGACATAGATTACACGAAATTTCAAATAGAAACTAAAAAAGGAGGGATGAGAAAAAAGGACGTTGAAATAGTTCCTTTACTTCCTTATGATTTTATTTATAACGGAGCAATTAAAAGAATTGAAGCCAATCAAACACTTACCCAGGTATATATTTTTAATAAGTTTACAATATCATCCGATCAACGTTTTATTAGTGAATTGTGGGAGAAAAACGGTGCTAGAATAGTTCAATTTTTCCTATCCAATAAAGAAATTATAAAAGCTAAATCTTTTTAATACATACTTTGTTTTATATACGCAAATTGTTTTAATTTGCGTATATGTATTTTTGTACTAAATAATTAATCTATCTTTACATTTTAAAACAAGCTAAACATGAATAAAACTACTATTCTATTTTTGCTAACGATGCTTTCTAGTATTGGGTGTTTTGCCAGAGGCACATTAGCGGAGTAAAAAGCGTTGACCTACAAGGTGGGATAACGCAAACAGGTATAACAGGGTCGTTATCCTACGTTCATTATATGTCTACAAAAAGCTACCTAAAGGTAGGTCTGCTTTATGAAACGGGTAATAGACCAGCAAGTAAGAACACTCAAAACAACTTAGCAGAAGGATATATATTAGAAGAGGTTCCTTATTGGAGTGGGGCTTTAAACGCTTACTTTAACTATAAATTATTCAATGTAAAGGACGTGTTTTATGTTAATGGTCTAGTTGGAATAACCGCTACTTATGACCATTTAAAATATAGTGAAGTATCTGATTACAATATTTCGAGTGACAAAACAGTATTTTCTTTCGGTCCTATTTTAGGTATTGAAACAGAAACATACTTTTCAGATAAGCTTGGGTTAGTTGTAGGAGCGTGGCAAAGTTATCACCCACTTGTTTCTGACTTTTCAGGTATTTGGTATGCTAGTGCAGGTTTGAGATATAACTTTTAACAATAACAATTATGAAATATTTATACATTTTATTCCTTTGCTCGATATTGTTTTCTTGTGAAGATCGTGAAGAATCCGTAATCCCAGAAAATACAAAACCATCTATTACATTTTCAAATGGTTCTACTGTGTTAACTGATACCATTAAAACAGGCGGTAAACTGACTAATTACAAATTTGGTGTTGTTACCTCTGATAATGAAAAAAACGTCTATTCTATTCAGAAAATTCTATTAATGGTGATATAGCTATTATCTCTGAAAATACTAGTGGTAATATAACTGACTATTCTATAGAGTTCAGCAAATTGGGTACTAATACACTTGAATTGACGGCTATAGATAATTTTGGTTTGAAAAGTTCAGCTACTTTGAACTTGTTCGCTTTTAATAATACTAAACCTAAAGCTGACTTAACAATAACCTATCAAGGTGTTTTTGGTGATTATCATTATTTGTTTGACTGCTCTAAAAGTTTCGATACAGATGCTAAGTATGGCGGTAAAATTATGACTTATCAAATATCAATCAATAATTCAAAAGTGATTGAAAAAGATACCCCAGATATTAATCATTCATTTGGTGCTACTGGTACTATGGAATATCTCTACGAGTTAAAGATAATGACGGTGAATGGTCAGAACAAATAACAAAAATCATTAACGTAAACTAATACAGCCATGAAATATTTATACATTATTCTACTCTCTTTTATTGCATTACCTCAATTTGTTAACGCTCAATGTAGTGTTCAATTTTTTAATGGAAGCAGTTCGGTTTGTCAATCTGATAAAGCTGTTTCATTTCCAACTGCTACACCTACTGGTGGTTTTTGGTCGGGTTCTGCTGTTAATTCAGGTGGTAAAACATTTGATGCTCGTAAGCATACAGGTTCTGGAAATGAATACATATATACCGTTTCTGTAAATGGTTGTACCTCTCAAGGGACTTATAGATTTTCAGTTATTGATTCTACAACTGTTGTTCTTAATCAAAACAAACCTTTTGAACTATGTGAGGATATTGGTTTGATTAATGTTAACGATTATATCAGATCAAATAATATTGCTTCTTACGCTTCTTCTAACTTTTGGACGCATGAATTTATTACTAATGGTAATTTTAATACTGACGAAGCTACACCAAAGATTTACAAATTAGTTCTTAATTCTAATACTGTTTGTCCTGGTAAAGCGGTAATGGATTTAAAACTGAAAGCTAAACCAGTTATAAAGATCAATGAATTAACTCCTATTTGTGCTGATTTTAACGATGCTTTACCTGGTGCAACTCCTACAGGTGGTCGATGGGCTGCAAATGGTGTTTTAGTTAATGAACTTGATGTACCAGAATTAATTAAGGATGGTGTTGTAACTGTAGGAAATGGTAATTCATTAAAGTATACATATTACGAAAACGAAACTGATTTTGGTGGATGTGTTCAGTAGTGAAATTAATCTTTCTATTAAACCTTTGCCTATCGTTGAAGCAGGTAATCCTTTTACAGTTTGTAGTAATAGTATTTTAGATTTAAGTAATGAAGGCTCTCCAAAAGGTGGGGTTTGGTCTAGGTTAAGTATTTTAAACAATAAATATGACCCTTCTAAAAGTTCTGGTGGTTTTGCTTTATATACTTATACTAACCCTGTTACCAAGTGTTCTAACAGTGACCAGGTTTTAGTTTCTGTTAACCAAGCACCCAACATTGTATTAGACCCTCAAATTACTCATTGTGCAAATGATAATGACTATTCTTTACCATTATCCCCTATATCAACTATTACTTATTCTTGGTCTGGTAACGGTGTAGTTGGTTCTGTTTTTTCTTCTCAATCGGTAGTTCCTGGTACTTATGAACTAACATTGAAAGCAACAGATAACAAGGGTTGTATAGGGACTACTTTACAAAATCATATAGTAAATGCATTGCCTACTGTTTCTGCAGGTAATGATATTGATTTCTGTTTAAATGAAAAGTCTAAAAATTTAAACCTTAATGTTAATCCAGTTGGGGGGCTTTGGTCTGGTACTATTTCAATTACTGGAGGTCAACCTTCCGATATAAATAATTATTTTCCTTCAACAACTGGTTTTTTTGAAGTTGGTGCTAATAAAAACCTTGCACCTGGTGATTACCAATTGACATATACTTTTAAAAGTAGAGTTACTGGTTGTTCTAATTCTGATGTAGTCGTTTTTTCTATTCATAATCCACCTATGGTTGATGCAGGTACAGATAGATCTTTTTGTCAAACTGATAACTCTTTTCGTTTAATAGGAAGTCCTAATTTAGGTTCTTGGTTTGGCACCGCTATCTCTCAAAACGATTTCTTTCCATCTAATGCTGCTGTAGGAAAAAACAATGCTATTTATACATTTAAAGATAATAACTCTTGTAGCAATTCTGATACTGTTGTTTTTACTGTTAAGGCATCGCCTATTGTTTCTGCTGGTAAGGATACAACGGTCTGTGAAAAAGGAAATGATGTTGTATTAAAAGGCTCTCCTATTGGTGGAACATTTACGGGTGCTTTTATTGATGGTGCAACTTTTAAAACTTCGTCTGCTACTTCTGGTTTTAATACTGTTCGTTATACAGTTATAAAAAATGGTTGTTCTGGATTTGATGAAGTAGGTGTTATTGTTAACCCTTTACCTGCTATAAATGCGGGTGCTGATCGTGTGTTTTGTCGTAGTGATGATGATGTTGTTTTAAAGGGTAGTCCTAGTAAAGGTTTATGGATTTATAATAGTGATACTGTTGCTGTTTTTAAACCTAAAACTGCATCTATTGGTATTAATTATCTTGTCTATCGTTTTACGGACACTTTTGGTTGTACTAATCAGGATATTACTGAATACAAAGTTAATCAACTTCCTGTTGTTGATGCAGGTGGAGATTTATTCACGTGTGTCAATAATACAAAATATGATTTAACTTCTGCTACTCCTATTGGTGGGGTTTGGTCTGGTAACATAGTTAGCAATAATTCTATTAATCCTTCTTTTTATGGGATAGGTAATTATGATATTTCTTACAAGTTTACTGACCCTACTACTACTTGTTCTAATTCGGAAACGGTTAATTTTCAAATTGCTAAAGACTTGTTTTTGTCTTTTGACTTACCTACTATTATTTGTTCTACTGATGAACCTTATTATTTAGATAGCTTAGTTAATGTTCCTGGTGGTGCTTATACTTCTCCTAATTTTGGAATTGTTGGTCGCCTTTTTAGACCTTCTTTTTCTCAACAAGGTCAATCTAGTATAACTTATTCTTATAAGGATAATAATTCTGGTTGCTCTAATTCTATAACTAAACAATTTGCTATTGTTCCTGGTATTACTATTTCTGACATTCCTGATTATGAAGTTTGTCGTTACTCTCAAATAAAGTTAAGGATCCTACTCCTAAAGGGGGCTTGTTTTCTGGTCTTGAAGGTATCAATAGTAATTTTCTTTCTACTGATAATTTGATAAAAGGTAATTACAAAGTTGTTTATACAGTTAAAGGGGATTATTGTACTGCTAAGGCAGACATTGACGTTAAAATTTTAGAAGCGTATTCCAATGTTTCTCTTTTCGTTAGTGATGATTCTTTGGTTTATGGGGAAGCTGCTCAATTTATCCCTTCTGTTTTGACAGGTAAAGAATACCTTTGGGATTTTCAAGACAAAGATTTTACTTCTGTCTTTGCTCAACCGTATCACTTCTTTTATTCGGGCGGTTCTCATGACATTTCTTTAGAAATTACTTCTCCTGATGGGTGTGTGTTTGATTCTACTTATAAAGATCAAGTTTTTGTTAACCCTCAGGTCGGTTTTTATGACGATTTCACAAACAACTTGATTTCTGTTTATCCTAATCCTTTCAATGATAAATTATCTATCATGAATGAGTTTAGTGGTGAGTTAAATGTTTCTTTAGTCGATGTTCTTGGTAATGTTGTCTTTAATGAAAACTTTAATAATCACGATATTGTAATTTATCCAGAACTTAAATCTGGGGTCTATTATTTGATTTTAAAAGATGATACAGGGTCGGTCAAATCTTCTTTGATTTCTAAACTTTAAAATTTTCTATACTTCTATTATTTAGGAGGCTTCTTGATTGAAGTCTCCTTTTTTTTACCTTTCGATTTAATTCGATGTTTATGGACGTTTCTCTTTTCGCTAAAAATGTTTCTTTTCTTCTTCATTCTAAAAATATGACTTTGAAAGACTTAGCCTCTGAATTGGACAACGTTAATTATACAACTATGTACGGTTATTTCGGGAAAGGTAATCGTGTTCCCCCTTTTAGATTTAGTAATGAAAATTGTGCTGTTTTTTGAGGTTTCTTTTGAGCGTTTGGCGTTTGATGATCTTGAAAATAATACTACGTTTTTGAAAATTGATAAAATGAATAGTGAGCAGCTTAAAGTAAAATTTGTTTTGCTTGAAAAGTCCTTAGAACAGAAAATGGAAGTATTGAACGCTATTAAAAAAATGATCTAGTCAGATGGGATTCCCCTTTGGGTCGGAGAGCGTGCAACTCGCTATCAAAGATGAGCTCAGACAATTGCAGCATTCCTAATCCAAAAAAATTATTTATGTGAATTGTTTTGATTTACGTACGTGAATCATTATAATTGTACAACCAATACAAATTCATAGTTAATGGCATAAGGAAGAAGCGATTCTTCGGCAAGTTTCGGGAAGTTATCTTTACAAAGATCTTCTGAACTACCAGGGCATTCGCAAGCCTGAGCTACTGTCCAAACTACTGGTCGCACTGGCCTTACAGGTAGGTTCGGAGGTGTCGTACAATGAACTTTCCAATACGTTGCGCATAGATCGTGGTACCGTCGAGCAGTACATCGGCTTGCTGGAGCAGGCTTTTGTGGTTTTTCGCTTGCCACCGTTCAGCCGAAATCTCAGAAACGAAATAAGTAGCAGCCGGAAGATCTATTTTTACGACAACGGCATCCGCAACGCGATCATCAATAACTTCAACCCCATTGCTTTACGCACTGACATAGGGGCCCTGTGGGAGAACTTTTTAGTCTGTGAACGCCTGAAAGCCAACCATTACCAGCAGCGCTTCGTGAGTTCCTACTTCTGGCGGACGCACGCACAGCAGGAGATCGACTATGTCGAAGATTCTGAGGGCAAACTTCACGCGTTCGAGTTCAAATGGAATCCCAAAGCCAGGGCCCGCTTTCCCAAAACCTTTACCAATGCCTATCCCGACGCGCCGACGCGCGTGATTTCACGAGATAATTTTGAGGAATTCGTCAAGATGCGAACGCCCTGATCTCATAATTCATGCGCGCACATTTGTCCGCAATTGTCGATTAGATTCTTCGGGAATCTGTGTTTATAGATTTAAATTTTCTCCAACCCACCCCACGCTAACCCCGCAGTACCATGACCCACCCCGACCGATTAGTACCCCCCAGCATGGAAGGCAGCCTGTCTTACGGCTGGGAAAAAACAAAGCAGTATTTTCTACCACTGCTTCTGGTGGTGATCGTCATCTCCATCGTCAGTGCGCCCACCAATGTGGCCGCACGGCGTATCAGCGAAGCGGGCAACGACAAAGTTTTCTGGTCTACGCTCAGCGGACTGTATTTCTTACTCATTCCCCCCTTGTTTTCGTTCAGTTCGGATCTCATGTTCTTGCAGGCGATCCGTAATCAGGAACTCGATTATGGCGATCTTTTCGCGGGCTTCAAAAGGTTTCTCGACGTGGTGCTGGCCAACCTGCTTTCGGGCGTACTAGTCGTTTTTGGTTTTATATTGCTCGTCATTCCGGGCATCTGGATCTCGTGCCGACTGGCCTTCGTTTCGTATTTGGTGATGGACAAAGGCCTGGGACCCGTCGAGGCGGTACAGGAAAGCTGGCGCATGACCGACGGCCACGCCTGGAAGATTTTCGTGCTGGTCATCGTTTCCATTTGTATATGCATCATTGGTTTGATCTGCCTGATCGTCGGTATTTTTCCGGCCATCATCTGGATCAAGGCCGCCTTCGCTTCGATGTATGAGTCGGTGCGGTTGTCGGAGGTAAGTGGGGAGTTGGAGTAGAAGAAAAGCATACTTATTTGCAAATCAATAAGATAGCCCGGTCGTTTTCCTGATGTACTCGTCAGAATTCAACTGTTTGAGCATGAAATCAGCCACATCGGCGCGGGAAATACTGGATTTGATGGTTTTGTCGTCGTACGCGAAGCCGTGGCGGTATTGTCCGGTGCGTTCCTGGTCGGTCAGGCCGCCGGGCCGCACAATGATCCAGTCCAGCGGGCTTCGGCGAACAGTTTCCTCCTGACGTTCATGGTCCTCGAAGGTCTTTTTCAGCAAGAAGGGGACAATAATATATTTGAAAATCCAGGGTGTTTGGTCTAAGGCCTCCACGCTGTCGCCGAAGCCGAGGGTGGTCTGCACGATGATCCGGCGCGTGCCCGTTTGCTCCATCGCCCGCAGAATGTTCGCCGTCCCGTCCGAGCGGACGGTTCCGACCTTGTTAGGCGCGGTACCCAGACAGCAGAGCACGGTATCGTGTCCGTCGAAGACTGCCCTTACGGAAGCTTCATCCATCACGTCGCCTTGTACGACATTGAGTTTGGGGCTTTCAATAGAAATTTTGGTGGGATCACGCACGAAAGCGGTAACGAAGCACCCCTGGGCCAGTGCTTGTTTCACGACTTGGATTCCGGTGGCACCCGTGGCGCCGAAGACGAGTAGTTTCATGTCAGTAGGTTTTTTTGGCAAAGTACCGCCAAAACCAACCACCAGAATAGAACGAATCCGACAGCCCGCAAAAAATCAGGATATTCCCGTAACGCCTTCCCAGGTATTCAGGAAATCTTTGGGAGCAAAGCCCGAAAACTGCCTGAACGAACGGATAAAATGCGATTGGTCGGCGTAACCCGTGTCATAAGCTACGTCGGTGAGTTTGGTGTAGTTTCCTTCTTGTAACCGCCCTACCGACTTCTGAAAGCGCACGATTCGCAGGTACATCTGGGGTGATACGCCTACCGAACTCAGAAACTTTCTTTCCAGACTTCTTTCGGAAATTTGGTGACGGATACATAACTCCTTGACGGTTACGTTCCCCGATGTACTGGCTATCTCCGCCAGAATGCCGGGCAAACCAGCATCGGGTCGCCGTTTGATCTTCCGTACCTTACGGGTAAGTAAGCTGGACAACACGTTGGCTGTCTCCGCCGTCGAACTTGCCTCGGCCAGTCGCTCCATCTGCCGACCGTTTTCCGAATCTAACACCTGATTCAAGGCCACGCAGGTATCGGTAAGTTCGCCCGCATCCAGGCCAAACAGGGTTTTCAAAGCCGCAGGACGAAAAAACACGCCTACTGTGCTGAATTCTCCCATCACTTCGATAACGCCGGGTCGCGTGCCGGCTCCGTACAGAAAAGCCGACGGCAGCTTTTTCTGGTTTTGATACAATGTACCCCGCTCGGGCGACTGAAAAACGAGTCCCGGACGCCCGTCAGCCATGGTCTGAAACGTTTTAGGACTGTCCTGATCGGCTCCGTTTTCCAGCGTCCAAAAGGAGTGTATGTAGCTTTGGAGGCAAGCCGGGGTGGGAATAGGTCGAGGTTTCATAGACGAATATAGCGATGAATCGATCGGGTCGCAAATCGGGAGAAGGCGTAAGGTCAAGTAATATTGGCGTCGTGAAGCCTTGTTTAGGCAACATAAAAAGATTCGCCGCTTCCCACTTTTCCTGTATTATCTCCATGCGCTCAGTTCTTGCCAATATTTTTTTCCTGATAACCCTCTTAACGGCTGCCCACGCCCAACCCTGGACGGCCACCACGCAAAAAAACGGTCAAATTACGCTCGAAAAGGGAAAAAGTACCCTAAAAATCCAACCGTCCTTCTACCTGCTCTCCCGCGCCGACGACCCCGACCTGCAATTACCGCTGGTCTACCATATCTCCTACCGCGTCCCCTCCTGGAAAGAGCGTAGCGGAGACGGCCGCAGCAGCGACATCTTCCGGGCGGCCACGCCCGTGCCCTTCAAAATCACCCAAACTACCCTCAACGGGGGGCGCGTCGATTGGACGTTCGCTACGACGCCGGGCGGCACCCTGACCGCCTGGCTCGACCTCACCGAAAAGTACCCGCTGGTGCGCTGGTCGTTTCGGGCGGCTACGGGCGGCTACCACGCGGTAGTTTTCGCGCCCTACGCGCCGCAGGCGGTCGCCGGACTCAGCTCGCTCTGGCAGCCGATGATCTGGCAGGAGCGCCGGATGCCCGACAGCAGCTACGTATCGGCGGAGTTTATGTCCTCGATCCCGATGACCGTGGCCGCGCGCGACGGGCGCTCGCGGGGAGTGGCGGTGCATCCCGCCGAGATTCCCTACCGGATGCCCAACTTCGGCAACTCGCGCTTTGGGCTACTGCTGCGAAATGCGGCCGGACAAGCCCAGCCGATGGTGATGGCCCCGCTTTTTGGGCAGAAAGGTACTTTCACGAAAGCGGGCGCAAAACTAACCTTCGCGGCCAGCATCATCGACACCGACGGAGAGGCCGATCAAGCCTTCCAGCAAGTGGCGCGCGAACTCTACGACTTCCACGATTACCGACAGAATGGTACTTGCTCGCTCAACGAGACGCTGCACAACATGATCCGCTTCGCCATGGACGACCGTTACAGCCACTGGGTGGCCGACCTGCGCGGCTCCGACTACGTGACCGATGTGAAGGGAACCGTCAAGAACGTCTCGGCGCTGCACCCGCTGACGGTGGCCGTCGTGACCGACGACGAAGAGGTGTTCCGCCAGCGGGCCGTGCCGATGACCGAGTACATGCTCTCGCGGGAAAAGTACCTGTTCAGCCGCCACGACGGCGAGGAAAGTCAGAGTCCGTCGCACTTCCTGCGTGGCCCGGCCGCCGAGGTGTCGGAGTTGGGAGCCTTGCACGCCTTCGCGCAGGGTAATAGTTCTTTTTTGGGGAAATATGCCATCGAACTGTCGGGCAAAACCCGTCGGCTCAACCTGGACATGCCCTCCGAGGCCGATAGCTGGCAGAATCTGCTGGCGCTCTACCGCGTCTATGGCACCGCCGACTACCTCGAACGGGCCAAGCAGAAAGCGCTGGACTACATCGAAAAGCGCATCACCACCACCCAAACCGACTTCTCCGACGCGCTGCTGAATGGTCCCACCGGCGGCCAATTCTGGACCGACTTCGCCCCCAAGTGGATCGACCTGCTCGAATTGTACGAAGCCAGCGGTGGCCCCGCCAATGGCGACAAACGCTTCCTCGACGCCGCGCGGCAGGGCGCGGCTTACTACGCCATGTACGCCTGGGTGTATCCCACGGTGCCGCCCGGCCTGACGACCGTCCACGAAGGCGACTCAATTCCGATGTATTACCGGAACCGCAACCTCAGCCCGCAGGCGCGGCCCTATCCGGTGCGCGAGCAGCAAGTACCCGCCTGGCGCGTGTCCAACGTCGGCCTCACGCCGGAAGCCTCCACGACCTACGTGCAGAATCCGGCCGTGCTGCTGGCGCACTACGCCGCCTACATGCTGCGGCTGGCGCAGTACACGGGCGAGGGGTACTTCCGCGATGTCGCCCGCTCGGCGGTGGTAGGGCGCTACGCTAATTTTCCGGGCTACGACATCAACTACCAGTTCACGACGCTCAACCAGCACGCCAACTACCCCTATCACGACACCAACCAGTTTACGTACAACCAGTTCTTTTTCAACCACATCTGGCCGAACATCGCGCTGGTGCTGGACTATCTGGTGGCCGACGTATCCTACAAATCCAAAGGAGCCATTCACTTTCCTGGGCAGTACGCCCAGGGCTACGCTTTCCTGCAAAGCAAGGTATTCGGGGCCGAAAAGGGAGAATTTTATGGGGACAAAAACGTGTCAATCTGGCTGCCGGATCACCTGCTGAAAAGCGACAACGAACAGATCAACTACCTCGCCGCCTACGGCAACGGCAACACCTACCTGGCCCTGACCAACCAGTCGGCCGACCGCCAGGCCGTGACCGTGCGGCTCAACCCCGACGTACTTCGCTACGACGCCGGGAAGACCTACGCCGTGAAATTATTCATGAACAACCAACCCGCTGGCCGGGCCGAAATGAAGGACGGACGCCTAACCACTACCCTCGACGGCCACGGCATCGCGGGCTTCGTCATCGAGGGCCTGGCCGCACAACCGACTTTCCAGCAAAAACTAAAACCCCTACCCGAACTGGCCGACCGCAAAGCCTTCACGGAAATACCCATGCAACCCGGCAAGCTAGTCGGGATGCTGCTGTCGTGGGGCGAAGGGCTGCACAACGCCTACCTCTACCTGACGGCCACCGAAAAAGACCTGACCCAGGCCCGGCTGCACTACTCGCTCGACGGTCAAACCTGGAAAACGGAAACCGATATGGAGTACCCTTTTGAGTTCAGCATTCCGCTGACGGACGCGCAACGGGAGCGTGGGTTTTCGTTTCGGGTGGAGACGGTGGGGGTTGATAGGAAGGTGGTGGAGACGGAGGAGGGGTTGTTGAGGTAGTTTGGGTTGGCACGGATCATATTATTTCACACCTTTCTCAGGATGCCACCCTCCAACCGATTAGAGAAGTTGTCCAGCGGTTTAAAAGAATGTGAGCTATGAGATTTAAAAGCCGTAGGCTTGACCGATACGGTATCCCCCGGTTTGTTGACTTGAACTAATTATGCGCCGCTTAGCGGGCCTGCAAAATCCCGTAGGGATGGCAGAATCAATAGCCCCGGAATTCATTCCGGGGAATATAGAAAGGCAAATAATTTCAAAAATCCCGGAGGGATGGCCGATTATATTCCGTCGTTTATTTTGTTCAAATCAATCAACCGGGGGTGATCAGTTATCTCGTTGTCAATTAGTTCCGTAGGAACGGCCGATTGGTGTTGAAACTATCGGTCGTTCCTACGGAACTATGGCGCGTTGTTGTACCGTCATCACCCCCGAATGAATTCGGGGGCTACAAATCGGTCATCCCTAACGAGATTAGTTACGGACAAATGGCCAAATGGACAGGCAGGCGGCCGAAGTCGAGGTAGTTGATTATCACTAAACAAACACGAATGGAAAAATTACCAAATATACATCCCGGTGAGGTCTTACAGGAGGAGTTTCTCGTCCCACTTCAAATTACTGCCTACAAATTAGCGAAGGAAGTAGGCATCCCGCAGACTCGCGTGTCGCAAATTTTGAAAGGGAATCGCCGGATTTCTGCCGATACGGCTTTGCGCCTGAGCCACTACTTCGGAACCACCCCCAAATTTTGGCTGGGGTTGCAGGATGACTACGACCTGGAAGAAGAAAGGAACAATAAGCTCGACGAACTTGAAAAGATAACGCGTTTCGAAGAAGAGACGGTTTAGATTTTGTTGCAAAAGTAACCTTATTGAAAATAAGCCCTGGTACTTTCCCGCCCGCTGTTGACCAAACTGGCTTTCTGTTCCGCCGACAAGCGCTTTACTTTTGGCGTGATGCCCGCCGAAGAAACGGAAATGGTGCGGCGCCAATCCGCGTCGGTCAAATCGGGGCGGTTCAGACTTTCGATGACCAGCACGTAAAATGCCGACAGGTAATCCCTGAAATTATTAATCTCAAAAGGAGCCAGGTGGCGCGTCAGCGTATCTTCCCTGATTTGCAAATCCGAGTCGATGCGGACGCCGACGGTCTCGGGGTTGGGAATGCGGATCGCCCGCTGCTGAGTATCCACGGCCAAACTGTCGAAAAGCTGGATCGGAAAATTTCCGATGATCCCGCCGTCGACCATGATGTCCAGATCGTTGGTTTTATTTTGTCTGGAAAAGGTACGCCCCGCGCTATCCACGAACACCGCCTGAAAATACAGTGGGATGGACATCGAAATCCTGACCGCGTCCCGGATTTTCATGTCCGGGTAGGTCTGCCGCGATAGCACGACCATTTCCTGCTTGTTCAGGCAGGTCGCCGTCACGTACAGTTCCCGAAAGCCCTGCTCGGACATTTCGGCGAAGGTCGTTTCCGCGCTGCCCGTTTTTACTTCCACCAAATCCCCCAGCCAACCGCTGAATTTCTGTCCCCGATACCAGCCAAAGCGTTTTTTTGTGCGGGTGATGCCACCAATGAAAAAGAAGCGCCCGTCGTTGAATTTCTGGAACTTGGTCTGCGAGATAATGGCCTCCATTTCCTGCGGCGTGTAGCCCAGGGCGAAAAGCAACGACGTGATGGCCCCCGCCGAAGTACCCCCAACCCGCTCGACCGTGGCCAAAGCCCCTTGCTCCTCCATCGCCGACAGCACGCCCGCGTAAGCGATGCCGCGGATGCCCGCTCCCTCGAAGACGAGGTTTTTGATTGGAGGGGGTTGGGCGGTGGCTTGCAGGCATATGAGGATGCCCAAGCAGAAGGTGATTGTTAGGGAGCGCATTTTCTTAGTGGTCAATATTTTGACTGCTGAATTCTGGATAAAAAGATAATCAGATATGCCTAAACAGTTTCTTAGACCGCCCAGAGGGCTACGGGATAGTCGTCACTCGGCGGTAGCCGAGCGACTGCCGGATATAGGAGGATGCCCAGGAAGAAGGTAGGTGTTGAAAAGCGCATTTGCCTGGTTGTCGCTGTTTTGACCGCTAATTTAGTTTGCAGTAGCCTGCATCCCAAAGCTGATGTTTGAGTTGGTGGCAATTCTTTCCGAAAGGTTTTTGTTCATGATTTTGGACGAATAAAGCAATTTTAAATCCCACAATGAAACTTCCAATCGTATTTCGCGCCCGTCACTGGAATCCTGTTTTCGCTTTCTGCCTGGTCATGGCTTTTTACGGGGCAGCGGTGGGGCAAATCAGGCTCACCGAAAATCAGCAGGACGAAGGGCAGGACGCCATCAAAATCGAAACGCCCACCGCGACCTATTACTTCCAAACCGAGGCCGGGGCTTTTTCGAGTATTCTGGATCGGGACGGCAACGACTGGGTTTCCTTCAACCGCAGCGCGGGGCCGCAGGGCATGTACCGGGGGCTGCCCAACCTGGTGCATCCCGACAACTATTTTCATCCTGGCTACAAGAATTGCCGGAGCGAGGTGACGCTCGATTCCCGCCGCCGAGTCACGATTGTCACCGCTTCGCTAGACGGAAAATGGCGCTGCACCTGGGATATTTACCCCACCCACGCCACCCTGACCGTAACGCAGACCGACGGCCGCCCCTACTGGCTGCTCTACGAAGGCACTCCGGGCGGCACGTTCAACGAAAACGAAGACTACTATTTCCTGGCCGACGGCGCAAAGCACCCGTGCAGCGAGCCGATGGAACAAAGGGCGCTACCCGCCCCGGAATGGGTGTGTTTTGGGGACAAAAATCTGGAACGCGTCCTGTTCATCGCGCACCACGAGGCCGACGAAGCGCCCGACCAGTACTACCCGATGGGCGGCATGACGGTCTGGGGCTTCGGCCGAAACTACCGTTGCTGTGAAAAGTTCATGCAAAAAACACCCAATGTATTTAGCGTCGGCTTCATCGAGCATACCGATGTGGCACTGGTAAAGGAAAACCTGCGACGGCGGTTTTATAGGAAGTGAAAATGTTTACCGTTGTCCCTGTTTCTCGTACCGAAACACCAAATGCGACTCCACATCAGGCTGGTAGGAGCTGTCGTTGATCCGGTACTCGCCGCCTGTCCATAGTCTGCATTTTCGCTGAGTTCTCAAAAAAGTGCCTATGTCTTAGGATTCGTTCGGAGTAGTAGACAATGAATCTCATACCTAAACCGCCACCTTATGAATGCTCTTGACGCGAATAGCTTCCTTGGCAAACAGGATGCAGGCTTGAATATCCTCTTTTTCGAGATCAAGGTAGTCTTCCAATATTTCCTCCGTCGTCATTCCCGCAGCTAACAAATCGAGCATAATTTCAACTGGATAGCGCATATTGCGAATCGTAGGTTTCCCAAAGCTGATGTTTGGGTTCATGGTGATTCTTTCTAGAAGGTTATTTTTCATGATTTGGATGGGTTTGGATAAAGGTGGCGTTGCAAACGCCAGTGCATTAGGTCCTGACTGCGAATTAGGTGCGATCCGGCTAGGACGAGCGGAAGAATAGCAGACTCTTAGATCCCCTAGAGGGCTATGGGATAATCGTCACTCGGCGATAGCCGAGCGACGACCGGAGAAACTATTTTGGTTTAGCGAATAAGATACTTCTGGTTCCTACAATCCAGAACAACCGTTCTCCCTAAAAATAGCTTGTTTCCAACCATCCCCTGCATTCCTGAAAGTTGCATCAAGGTGTTTTGTATCAATGAAGTGCCTTCAATATAGGTAACTTCTGATAAATCCATCTTGGTCTTTCCAAACCAAATACTTTCGTTACTGCTTGCTGTATACGTAGTCAAGGTGTTTCCCCACGAATTACCCTTATTGACCGTTGGCTTACTATCTTTTTCAGCATACTTGTCCCAAACTTTTTTACTCGTTATTAATTCGAAGGCGCTCGTTCCTGAATCATATAATAACGTTACTTCCTCTTCTTCAATTTTGGCAGGAAGCAGGATTCGCCTTTTCTTAAACTCAAAATTGACGTACTGCCGCAAATTCGTGTCATTGGGGATAGATTCAGTAAAGTCGCAATGATCGTCTTTAAAATCTAACATAAGTACTCTTTTTTCCAGCAAGTCTGTACCGATTGTTCCAATGATATGAAATTCATCTTTCCCATTCCAGGAAATGGGGTCACCATAGTTGATGATTTTAAACCGACTTGATGAAACTACCATATCACTTAAGTGAAAATCTAAGCTCCGGGTAGCAGAACTGTCAACCTGATCGAATTGTAGTGGATACTTTTTTTGAATTGATGCTATTGGTTTTGAATAAAAAACTGTTGTAGGTGAACCGAAGTCCAATTGCATATAGAATTGTGTAGGGATTTCTTTGATTTTTACCGGAAGAAGCAAAGCAGAAATAGGGCTCACTTCGGTTTTTAGCCAGGTAATAGGAACTTTGTTACTGTTTCCTTTTACTACAAGATGATTTTTCGGGGGAGTAAATTTCTTGTCAAAGTAAAAATGACCGCCTACGGCAGAAGCAACTAGAAATGTGAATAGGGCGAGAATTATTTTTAGGGACAGCTTCATTGATTCTTTTTTTCTGCAATGGTAGCTACACTAGCCTGAAACTCAAAAAATAGTATACGACAATGAAACGCCATTCTTACGTCATGTGTTATAATATACTGACATTCAGCTGTATACCCAAAATTCCGTTTGAACTCAATGATATGCTATTCCGAATGATAATGTAGACATTGAGCAAAGCCAAAATAAGTAAGGCTATGAGAATTAGGGGCATCTGAATTGAAAATTTCAATTGCAAATAAGGACAAATTGCCAATACAATAGCAGCGGTCAATGTCCAAACGATTTGTACATCTACTATTTTTATTCCAATTACCTTCGTACTCTTCTGGCTGCTTTTATAGATCAGTATGCAAGGCAGAATAATATTGCCAAACGGAATAAGGATGAACGACAAGGCTGAGATGTTGACAATTTTCACTTGCTGAAAGTCATCTTCTGGGTTATTCTGTATCAGGTCTTCTGGTTCGACTTCCAAAGCTCGGGCCAGAGATTTCAAAGTATATCCGCTGGGCATGGACCCGTTTTCCATTCGTTGAACTGTTCGTAATGATAAACCTGACTTTTCAGCAAGTTCAGATTGAGTATAACCTAGTTTTTTTCTATATAACGCAATCTTCTTTTCCATATTAAGCACACAGTTTGACCTACATATTTATTCAATAGGAAGACATAGCTTTTCTTGAATAGCGAAGTGGTTTCTAAAAACACCTAGTTGTACGTAATGTTCCCAGTTGTGCGTAGTGTTCTATGAACACTGCGTACTCAGAATAAATGGCAGTCTCCGACTGCCCCGCTACCAAGTTTACGCCAATTCTAAACCCGCGCTTATTGATTCTCACCGAGCATTATCCAATATATCATCAAGAACCCCCGGCGTCAAGCCATTCTCTGCCGCTTGTTGCGCCATCTCGGCCATCGCCTCCCTCATCTCAGCGTTTCGCTTACCCATGGTCTGCACTTTTGCCAAGTTCTCAAAAAAGTACTTATCTCTGGGGATTCCGTAGTCGACTACGGGCAAAACGATGACTTCGACCTGCTGGTCACGGTACTCATCGGGTACTTGAATCGTGAGTTTCCCGTTGGAGTCGGGCGTGGCGAAAGTTCGGATAGCATTCATAGCTGGCGAAAATTTAGATTTATGACCAAAGTTAAGCTTTTCGCTAATAATACTATCACTGCTAACTATACACGCCGTACTCAATCCGACCCGTTGTCCGTAGTCTGAAAGACTGCGTACTAACTATAAACGGCAGTCTGTGACTGCCCCTTCGTGTTCTGCGAGGGCTGCGTCTATGCTAATGTCTGGGCATATAAGTACCGCTAAAAGAGAGTGATCTAAATCTGCTCTATTTATCACCGTAGTGCCCTCGTGCGGCCACTACGACAACCGTAACAGCTTTTTCGATAACCTGATAAACCAAGCGATGTTTTTTATCCAACCGCCGCGACCACAGCCCCGCCAGATTATGCTTCAAGGCTTCGGGCTTTCCTATCCCGTGATACGGGTCGTCACCTAATTCGACGAAAATCCTTTCAATCCGCTTTATGATCGCTTTGTCGCCGGACTTCCGAAAAAATGACAAGTCCTTACGTGCAGTATCCGAAACCTCTACCTGATATCGGCCCATATGTCCTTCAAGTCGCTGATGCGGGTAATTCTTCCTGCTTTCACGTCCTCGATCCCTTGTTTGATGGAAGCAAGTACCGCCGGATCTGAGAAATAGAGGGCGGTTTCTGCATTTTCATCCACGGGCGTCAGCAAGACGGGTTTCCGGTTCTTGCCCCGGTGCACGATGATTCGCTCCGTTTCGGCTAAATCGAAATAGGCCTTTTGGTTTTCCCTAAATTCTCGGGTGGTTATGATTTTCATCTGTGTACTGTTTTGTGTACACAAATATAGAAAAAGAATTCAGCTTAATAGCAACCTCATGCTGCTGCCAGTTTGCGACTGATGGTTTAGCTGCCCCGCCTCAGCACCATTTCTATTTTACCAGCCTCTTATCAAAAGGAAAGTCCACTATTCGATCAACTGCATTCTTGAGTATTCAGGATGGCGACAATTGAGTGTTTAACTGGACTTGGTAGGAATGATACAACTGGAAAGAGTCATGGCTACAAATCAGGTGCGATCCGGCCAGGACGAGTACGAATTTACGGATACAGCAAGTACCGCTCCCTCATCTTCTTATAATTCGACAACCCAGGTTCCCAGCTCTTCCGAATCTCCTCCTCCGAAACTCCCTGAGCGATCTGATTCCGAAACTGACCGGAGCCGATAAGGTACTCGATGACGCCCATTTGGTTGCTCAACTTGGTGTCGAAAAACTTTTCCTTGTGGAGGTGCGCCCGGTAGAGTTCGATGATCCAGGACAGGTTGATTTGTTTGCTTTTCCGAAGCTGCTCGACGTCGACCTCCCGCAGATCCAGCCCATAGCACCTTTGCCCTTTGAACAACGGATTTTCGGCCATACCCGCGATGCCTTCGGGTACGAAGCTGAAATCGTACTGGCCCTTCAATTCAGGACTGCCCAATACCGTGAACGGAAAATAGGTGCCGCGCCCGTGGTTCAGGTAGGTGCCTTCGAACATGCAGGTAGAAGGATAGAGCAGGACGGATTGCGGCGTGTTCAGGTTGGGCGACGGGCTGACGGGCAGGACGTAGGGCATACTGTGGTGGTAGTTTGCCACCGGAACTACCTCGAGGTCACACTTGACGCCGTCGGCTAGCCACCCTTCCCCATTTGCCATCTTGGCAAACTCTCCCACCGTCAGGCCATGCGACATGGGTAGGGGAAACATGCCGATGCCGGATTTGTACTTCATGTCCAGAATCGGGCCATCGATCAAATAGCCGTTAGGGTTGGGCCGATCCAGAATGATCAGTTTCTTTCCGTTTTCCTGACAGGCTTCCATCAAACGGACTAGTGCGTTGATGTTGGTGTAAAACCGGACGCCTACATCCTGCAAATCGTAGATCACGATGTCCACCGCGGCCAGATCCTCCCGACTGGGTTTTTTCTTTTTTCCGTACAAAGAAATGATGGGAATGCCCGTGGCTGGGTCGGTTTCGTCGTGTACAACATCGCCAGCACTGGCTGCCCCCCGAAAACCGTGTTCAGGACCAAATATCTTGACGATGTTCACTCCAAGTCTCAGAAGACTATCGACTAGATGCTTTTCCTTGATGATTGTGGTGGGATTAGCCATCAGGGCCACTCTTTTCCCCTGGAGCATGGGCAAGTACCGCTCGGTTTGTTCGGCCCCGGTTATGATGGGATTGGATGAATGGGCGGTGCGCGCGTCTTCTCGCGGTTGTCCCATCAACGAAGGGAGGTACGCCAGCAGCAGAGTAAGCAGGAGTAGGGAGTCTTTCCTATTATTTTTCAAATAAATCAATATTTTCTTTTTTTGATATACTTCAAATATACCTTCTCCGGCACACCTACATCAAACTCCAAAGCTGTAGAGCCAACAAGATCGTGCTCAAAACCATCACAGGAACATCAACCCTGCGGTAGTTTTTACTGAGATAGGCGATTGCCTTTCCGAGGAAATACAAAGACAAAATGTTGACCAAAATGAAAAATCCGGTAAGGTAGCGGGCGCTATCTACCCAATCGGGAAAATAGCCCATGTACATCGCTTTGGTTTCTTGGAACGACAGCGGTTTGGCAGACAAATACCACCACAATACCAGATCAGAGAGAACGACCAACGTTAATAATATTCCCAGAAAATACCACGTTTTTGAATTTCTCATTTGAGATTTATTTTTTGGTTAAAACCAACACCTGATCCTCTTTTCCCGGCGAAGTAGACTCCAGAGTACCCCCTTTCGTTTGCAATTTGGCCTCCGAATACTTGTTCGTCGCCGGATCGAACCACTGTCCCTGATAACCAATACCCGAAGAGTTGTAAAGCTTCACCGTCGCGGACTTGGGCAGGTATGCCATCACTGTTTTGCGGTCGTCGGAACGCACCACGGAGATGAACTCGCCCGCTTCGCCGTTCTCTACCAGTAGATCCTGGGCGGGTTTCAGGTTCCACCAATCGTATTTGCGCATAAACTCCGCCAAGTAGCCGACTTGAATACTGCCCGGCTGCTTGATGCTCTCGTCCCAGGTACGGAGGATGTGCGGCTTGCCGTGGTTTTCGATTTCCTCGCCGTCCCGAATCCACGGCCAGATGCCGTTGGCCCCGTAGGTGATGCCCGATACGGGCGTCGAGAACACGCTCCAGTAGCTGGCGTTGCGGAGGTCGGCGGCATCGGAATTCTTGTCGATGTCTTCGTACACGGGTTCGAGATTGATGAATGCCTTCGGCGGTAGCTGCGACCACTCCTTCGCCACGGGACCGTCCGTGATCCACTTTTGGGTATCGGGACGGCTGTTGTGGCCCGTCTGGTAGCCCAGAATGTCCAGCCAATCCTCCTGCGCGTACTCCTTGCCGATCCACGACCGACCGTGCGGGTGCTGCGCCACCACACCCGTATGCTCGCCGCCGAACACGCCGCGTCCGATCGTTTTCCAGCGTTGCTCGTATTCTTTCAGGTACTCGCCGTCGCCGCCCAGAATCCAGATCACCTGATGGCCGCCGTACCGGGCCACCATGTACTTCGCCAGCATAATCGCCTCGTCGTGGGGCAGGTAGTAGCCGGGACTGAGGTCGCGCCCCTGTACGCTGGGCAACGCCCACAGCAGCACGGGGGCCGCCACCAGCCCGTGGGCGTTGATCTCGTCCACTTTTTTATCGAGATGTTGGAAAAATTCCGGGTTGAGCGAAATACGCCCGCTGCCCGTGAAGGCGACTTGTCCTTGGCTGTTTTTGGAGCCACCGCGCCATTGGGTAGTCACAAACTGGATCACGTTGTAATGATTCGCCACGCGGTCTTTGAGGTAGGTGTCCCACTCGGCGTCGGTCGATTTCAAAGCCCCGTTCCAGGCCGTGCAGGCGGTGTAGAAAAAGGGCGTCCCGTCGGCGTGGCTGAGGTAGTACGAGGCTTTGGGACGGACGATGCCACCCTTGGTGTATATGTCGTGCGGACTGGCCTTGTCCACGCATTGGAAAGTGCCTTTTTGATTGTCGAGACCGGAATTGTTTTCATCCGAGCATTCGGTCACGTAGCTCCAGGTACCGACTTCATCGGGCGCGAAGCGGACGCGCCAGGTGGTGCCACCGTCCCAGAAGGCGGAGATATTGTGGACTTTTCCCGCCGGGGAAGTAAACTTCACGACGAAGGACTTGACGTCGTAAAGTGGGTTTTCGTAGGTTTTTTGGCTATTGAAGTTTCGCTCGTATTTCATCCAGCGGCCTACCTGGGCGTGGGTGACGAGCGAAATAAGGAGGAGTGAAATAACGGCAAGAGAAAGGCGCATGGTTCGGATTGATTGATTCATTTTCAGGAAAAGAAGTTGGATTAAAATACCTACTTCCGACAAGACACAAATTACAGCGGTCCCTTCTCGACCACCCGGACTGCATTCAGCAGGCCATCTTCCCGACTCAACGCTCTGGCCAGCTCCTGCGCCTTTTCGTAAAACTGCCTGGTTTCCAGAAGCTGCTCGATGCTGTCGAGAAACGAAGTTTCGGTCAGCTTTTTCAGGGGAATAGGCTGCACCGCCACGCCTTTTTCCTGCACGCGCTTTCCCCAAAACATCTGGTCACCCATCGGGTAAAGTACCGGACAAATGAACATCGGCTTTCCGGCCCGCAGGCACTCGGCGGTAGTGCCAGCTCCTCCGTGGTGGATGACGGCCCGCACCAGTGGGAACAGTTTGTCGTAGGGGGCAGAGTCGATCACCTTTATCGCAGGGTTGCCCGCCAGCCTCTCGGTAGTTTCAAGTCCCCAACCTTTCATGACGATGATTCTGACGCTGAGTTTTTGGGTCAGTTTCAGAATAGTTTCCTGCAAATCGAACTTGCTCTTGAAGGGCATACTACCAAAGGTGATTACCAGCGGCGGCTCACCTGAACGGATGAATTCGAGCAGGTCGGCGGGTAGCTCCTGCGCGGAAGTACCGAACCAGAACCCCGTGAAAGTCGCGCTGTCGGGGTAATCCTGTGGCTCAGCAAGCAGCAGCGGGCTGACGCCGTAAAGTACGGGCGTTTGGGGAACTTCGTATTTTTTGGGCAGACCTTCTTTTTCCCGAAAACGGGCGATGGGCTTATTCATGATCTTCATGCCCGCGTTGGACAGGCCATAACTCAGCTTATTGAGAAAAGACGGAATCGGTAGCCCACTGAACGCCGGATTGGGAAATTCTGCCGTAGCCTGCACCGCCGGGACGACCAGCGCCCGCATCATTTTTTCGGGAAATTGGTCGGCAAAGTAGTCGCCCAGGGTTTTTACGTGATAAAGTACCTTGTCGTTTTCCTGCGCCAGTCGGTAAAACTCCGTCAGGCACTGCTCTACCAGCGGGTACACCCAGGTGTTTAGGCTGCGGCGGATGGCGAAAGGATTGCCCCGCACCATCTTCTTGCCTTCGTCCGAATCCAGAATGGCCTGGTAATCGGCTTCTACGGGCACAAAATTAATGCCGTAGGATTTCACCAAATCCTCGAAATTCTTGCCCGTCGATAGCGTCACTTCGTGGCCGCGCCGCTGCAGCGCCTGCCCAAGGACGGCATAGGGCTGCACGTCGCCGCGCGTACCGAGGGTGAGGATGGCAATTTTCATTGGAATGGGTTTTGTAAGAAAAGGGCGAAAGTGGCGTTTTAAGAGCGTAATTTCAAAACTGATCCCGGTGCATTTTCTCCTCTTTTTTCTGCTCGTTGCTTCTTGGCTACCCATAAAGAGCCCTGAATCCATTCGGAGTATCCGGCTGGAAGAGTTCACGCGCGGCACGCAGCGTAGTATCGAGATCAGGGCCGAAAAAACCGTCGTGCGGCTGAACGATGCCGAGCAGACGGTGAAAACCGATGCCAGGGCCTGGAAGAGACTACGGCGGCAAATCCAGCACCTGCCGCTGGAAAAGTTGGACGATGTCGTGGTGACGAGCAAAGCACATCAGGTGGATGGCGCTATGGCGGCTACCCTGAGTGTTACCACCGCCGACTCCACGCACCGCTCACCGACTTTCGATCACAACGCACCGCCAGCCGAGTTAGCGGCTATTGTCGATTGTATGTATCGGCAGATTCCGGCGGGGATGCGAGCGGGGTTCGGGCGGTGAATCACGTCAGCAGGGCGTCGACCGGAATCTCGAAATCGGGTAGCACGGGGGCGGCGGAGCAAATGTCGCTTCCCAGACAAAGTTTCACCTCGCGGCGGTTGGTGTAGGTGTGGACGTACACAATTTTGTGACTGGGGATAATGACCCATACTACCTGCATGCCCGCTTTGAAGTATTCGACGAGCTTTTTCTCCATCTGGTTTATCTGGTCGTTGCTGGAAATAATTTCGATGGCAAAAGCCGGAATGGTCTCTCCCCCGTTTCTACCCCTTTCCACCTGTTCTTTGGTGAAGCAGGCGATGTCCGGGCGGCGCATCTGAATGCCTGTCAGTTCGACATCGGGTTCAGCCATAAGGGTTCCTGTCTTTTTATATCCTTTATCTATAAATAAGTCAAGCAGGATGTCGTAGATGTAAAACTGTTCTTTCTTCATACCCGTGAATTGAATGATTTCCCCGTCGTTCCACTCGTATTTGAAGCCATCGGTAGGCTCCCAGGCGGCGAACTCTTCCAGCGTGCGGGGTAGCGTTTCGGTGCTTTGAGAAGTTTGAATCATGACTTTGGTTGGCTTTTTTACAAATATACGCTTTTTCGTGTCTCGCTATTTTTACTTCTCCGGCGCCGAAATCACCCCCAGCCATCGCCCCATCCAATAGGGCAGGAGCCAAATGTCCCCCGCGCTGTGTTCGGAGGCTCCATTGCCGTTGCTGTCCAGTTGAAAAGTATTGGCGTTGTGCCGCCGGATGGGACGCTCGTCGGGCGGCAGCACTTCGGCGGTGGTTTGGCGGCGGAAATTGGGGTCGATGATTTTGATGTCTTTCCGATGGCTGTTCTTGACCTCCCAGTCGATCATATCGAGCGGGTACTCTTTGAGGTACCAGACTGCTTCCGGCAAGTCAAAGTTTGGCGTTTCGGTCAACGCCGTGAAAATATTCCAGGCCCCTTCTTTTTCGGGGCGTTCGGCTTGCCAGTGATCGAGGATCGCTTGCTTGTACTTGGCCCGAAGCGTGTCGTTGAAGGCGTAGCGGTACAGGCCCCAGTAGCCCAGGAAGTACATCTCGTCGTCGGAGTGATTCCAGCCTTCGGAGAGGTTCGCCGCCAGGGCTCCCGCCGAGTCGGGGGCCTGCCCGATCTCGGCCATTGGGCGCATGAGGTTTTCCAGGTAGCCGTGCGCTTGCATCAGTTCCAGCGCCTTCTCTTTGTATTTTTCCTTTTTGGTAAAATGATAGGCCGTTTGCAGCATCGCCGTGATGTTGGACGAGTTCAGCTTACGATCGCCGACGTTAGTCGGGAAGCCGTTGACATAGGCCGGGTTCCACTTGCCCCACTGCGTGGGCTTGCCGTCGAAATCGATCAGATACAAGTCATTATCGACGATGTGACCCATGAGCGTGTCGATCAGGACAATGGCGCGTTGCTTCAGATTCGGATCGTTCATCAGCTCGGCCATTGCGCCAAAGGCGAAAATGTGGCCGATGGCCTCGTCGCTGCTCGTGGTGGCCTTCCAGTCCCAGTCGGGGTGGTCGGTGTGCTGCCAGCGATCCGGGTTGCCGAGTTGGTCGATGTAGCCGCGCCGCTCAAAGGAGCGCGACGGAAAACCCGCCACCGGGTTGATGGTGTAGAGCCGCTCCATAGCGTCCAGCGACTCGCGGCAATTTTGTAGCGCTTCGGGATCTTTGGTTACCTGATACCGGAAGATTTCTCCGGCCAGGTACATAGAAGTCCACAGCCCGTCGTTGTCCGAGTCCTGCATGTAGCCCGTACTGAGGTTTCCCTTGTCCATCCCGACTTGCGTAGCGTTGAAGCCGTTGCGGATATGCCGCTGCCTCACCTGTTTGTCATAAAACAGGGCCTTGTCGTGCAGCGTCATTTGCTTGAAATGCAGTCTTGCCAGCCCCGATTTTGTCAGGATCAACACCGAACTCTCCGGGCCTTCGGCGATGTCCACTACTTCATTTCCCGGCAGCCAGCGCTCGCCGTAGTAATAGTCGATTTTGCCCTTGGTATCTACGGAAAAGGCTCCCTGCGAGGTCCCGAACCAGGTTTTGTCACCAATGGCCTTGACCGTTGTGATGTCCGTAGCGGGAAGCTGGGTTTTCATCTCCGGCTTCTTCGTCGCCGGATCCCATTCCTGGTAGCCCTCCGAACTGCCGACCCTTATTTTGGATTTGCCATCGAAGTCGAAAGCTGTGAAGTTTTCTCCCTCCAAAACTTTGGTCAAATCCAGGGAAGCGGGCGTAAAGGTCAGCAAACCTGTTTTTGTCAAAATCCAAAATCGCATCTCCTGCGGCTGGTATTTTATATCGAGAATGTCGGCGAGGGTTTCCTGCCACACCGCTCGGCCCTCTACCAGAAACTTCAACGACTCCCCGTCAGAAACCAGGGAAGCGAAGTCCTCCCCAACCGCAAAAGCGTTGGCGTTGGCCAGTCCGTGTTCGTCGTAGAGCGAGCCCGCCCAGGCGTCGCTGAAAACTACCTTATCGCTCAGAAAAACGAACTGGTTTTGGTATAAATCCAAGTCACTCAACTTCTTGTCCTTGATAAATCGATAACGGCCGTCCGCAACAATTTTTCCAGGATACAAAAATGCACCACCGTGCGGCTGCATCAGCCCTTCGGACGACAGGATTTTGACCACGCCATTGCGGTCGGCGCGGACTTTTTCTAGCTCTGCGCCTGGGGCATCGAAGTAGTACTTTACGCTGTAATCTTGTAGGAAAGGTTTGTCTTGATAGGGGCGTTGGGCGGCTGTTTTTTTGCTTCCCAAGAAAAGCAAAACCAATAGAAGATTGAAAGCGAGGAGGTGTTTTTGCATTGTCGACAGATTTTGTAAAATTGTAAAAAGCTATATTTGTAAAAAAAGAAACAACTATGAATTGGCAAGATCACATTCATTCTGACCCCAGAATTGTGGGCGGCAAACCAGTAGTCAAAGGCACCCGCCTTTCGGTCGAATTTATTTTAGAGCGGTTGGCTGATGGCTGGAGCGAGCAAACGATTTTGGAAAACTATCCTCGATTAACCCCTGAATCGCTTTTAGCGGTGTATGGCTACTTACTTGAAATAGCCAAAGATGGGATACTTTACAACCCTCCTCGTTCGTTGAAGCAAGCCTCATGAAATGGCTAGCTGACGAAAATTTCCCTTTAGCATCCTTTGATTCTCTCCGGCTTAGTGGCCTGGATATCAGACATATTGGAATTGACTGGCCAAGCGTATTGGACATAAATGTTATTGAACTGGCGGTTAGCCAGAACCGGATTATCCTCACTTTTGACAGCGATTTCGGCACCCTGATTTTCAAAGATGGCTACGCTCCTCTCGGAGTTGTGTATTTTCGATTAGTCGGACATTTGCCAACTGCACCAGCAGATATTCTCCTTGAATTGATCGCAACTGATTATCTATTCAGAGGATATTTGACTGTTGTCAGCTCTACCGGAATTCGCCAGCGGGTTATTCCTCTCTTGTGAAAAAGCAGAGAATGATTGTTGCTACCGAGTAATCGCCTTCGGATCGACCACCACATACTTAATCGACTCCCCCTTCCCGCCGATACTGTAAGAGTAGGTAATCCGCAGCAGGCCGTCCGCACCCTGCGTCAGGCAGGGGTACGAAAAACTTCCGCCGCCCTCCGGCTCATCTTCCAGGTACGTTTTCCACTTCCAGCTTTCCCCCTCATCCTCCGAAAGGAACAGCGCAAGTCGATAGCGCCCGTCTTCAATGTCATTCCCTACGAATGCCCAGGCACCATCCCGCAGGGCCAGTAGCCCGACGCTGGCTGTGTTCGGAATGTCGGTTTTAGTGGCCACCGACCAGCTCTGCCCGCCATCCGCCGATTCGCTGATTTGCACCCGTGTGGGCCAGTCGCCACTATCGCGAAGGTAGGCGACCAGGTGTCCGTTTTTCTTCTGCGCTAGTGCGGGCTGAATCGGCCCGCGCCCCACGAGCGGCAGGCTGGGCTGCCAGGTGGCCCCGTCGTCGTTTGAGACAGCCATGAGCGAGAAGTTGAAGCCGTCGGAGTAGAGCGGCAGGACGATTTTCCGGTTGCCTAACAAAAGCGGTTTGATGCGCGTCATCCAGCCGATGCTGCGCTTGGCGGGGTCGGTGGCGGCTTCGGCAATCATCTGGTCGTAGCGCGGCGCGTACTCGGCCCAGCCGTGGGGTAGTTCGGGCAGTGATTTTAGCTTGGCTTCGACTTCCTCGGCGAATTCATCGCCTGGTTTCAGCAAAATATTGTCTTGCCAGTTCCAGGCGGGCGCTGCATCGCCGCCAAAATCCGTCGAGGTGCGCACTCGCAAAATCGACTGCTCCCAGCGGTTGGCCTGCACGGCAATCCAGACCAAGAATAGTTTCTTTTCGTGATTCAGAAACAATACGGGATTACAGTCGGGCAGGTGGGGCGTGTCGGCCATCAGGAAAGGTTCGCTCCATTGTTTACTTCCCTTTTTCAACCGCGCCCCCATGATGCGAACATCATCGGCCTGGCGCTCGCCGCTGCCCTGAAACCAGGCTGCGAGCTGATCGCCGTTGGGCAGTTCCACCAGGCTGCTGCCGTGGGTGTGGCCCTTTTGGGCCGGGAAGATCAGGCCTTCGGAGATTTTCGGCGTTGCCGTCAATTTTGTTTGCCCCGAGGTGATCGTGCTGGCTGTAATGAGCATCAGGAGTAAAATGTATATTTTCTTTCGCATGGATGCGTCTTGTTCAATTTCAAATGACTACTCCTTCTCCGATGGATTGGGCTATTGGTAAATTAACAAAACCATAATAAGAAGGGACTTTAAATTACCCTAAGATTAAGAATCGGGCGGTTTGCGCAAATTCGAGTCATTTTGATGCAGAATGCGATGTTTGGTTATTGGGAAACTGGTATCTTATGGTTCCTAAACATAAATTGGTGGGATAATGCAATTTTACGCACCAATCATTCCTAAAACCTTTCGTACACATAACCGCTCCCAATCATGAATCAGCCCAACGTTATCCTGCTTCACCAAGTAATCGACGGCAATCGAAACGCTTTCGGTCAACTGTACCAATTTTACCGCAAGCCCGCCCTCCGATTTTGTACCACGCTGCTCAAAGACGAAGCAGAAGCCGAAAATGTACTCCATGAGGTATTTCTGAAAATCTGGGAGAAACGGGCGCGGATCAATCCCGACCTGAATTTCAGCTCCTACCTGTTTACCTGTCTGCGCAACTACGCTTTCGATCACTTCAAGCGGATGGAGAAAGACCGCAAATTGCGGGAACAGTACCTGCTGCAAATGACCTCGGTACAATCCGAAGAAGCAGAGGAAAAACACGAACAATTTCAACTGTTGGATGAAGTGGTAGGCAGTCTCTCCGAAAAGCGGAAGCAAGTATTTCTCCTCAACGTTTATGAGGGCAAATCTTATCAGGAAATTGCCGATGCGATGCACATTTCCAAGAACACCGTAAAAAATCAGCTGGTAAAAGCGCGCCAGATACTGCGCGATCAGTTTTCGGTGGCTTATGCCTGAATTGTTGTTCTTGTTTTCTTAACAAAAAAGAAATGTGACGCGATAGCCCGTTTTCTATCCGGGTGGGTATAATAGGTTGTAGATCAACGTATTTTAAAACTTAACCCAATTTTATCATGAGAACAAGGCTACTTCTCCGCTCCTGGGCCGGATTGACGGCATCGCTGCTGTTCGCGCTGGGCGTGGCGCGGGCGTCCACCGAACGCGGCCTGGCTGAACTCGGCTCGGCCATTCGCACCGTGCGCGGCACGGTCACCTCGCAGGCCGACGGCTCCTCGCTCGCCGGGGTCAACATTGTATTGAAAGGCACCCAGACGGGTACTTCCACGGATGCTTCGGGTGGCTATTCAATCTCAGTTCCTGACAACGGAGGCACCCTGGTGTTCTCGTTTATCGGTTACCAATCGCAGGAACTGGCGGTAGGCACCCGCAGCGTCGTCGACGTGGCATTGGCCGAGAGTTCCGAAAATTTGCAAGAGGTAGTCGTGACGGCTCTGGGCATCAAGCGCGATGAGCGTTCGCTGGGTTACGCGGTAGCCCAGGTAGAAGGTGAAGACCTCAGCCGCGTGGCGCAGGAAAACGTCCTCAACGGCCTGGCGGGCCGTATGCCGGGCGTTACGATCAACAGCACGGGCGGGGCGGGTTCGTCGGTCAGCATGGTGATTCGGGGGGCGACTTCGCTCAGTAACGATAACCAGCCGCTGTTTGTGATCGACGGTGTTCCCGTCGCCAACTCGCTCAACAACGTCAGTACGGTGGGGCGCGACAACCGCGTGGACTACGGCAATCCGATCTCGAACCTGAATCCCGAAGACATCGAGAATATTTCGGTGCTGAAAGGCCCCAGCGCGGCGGCCCTCTACGGCTCGCGGGCCGGCAACGGGGTAGTGTTGATTACGACCAAGAGCGGCGCGGGTGTGGAGAAAATGACGGTCAGCATCACCTCGAACACCGTTTTCGACCGCCCCTTCAAGTTTCTGAATATGCACGCGAAGTTCGCGACGGGTATCCTGCCGTTTACGCCCGACAATAACCCGTATCCGGGTGGCCAACTGATCGTGGACGAAAGCTCGGCCGGCACGGTGGGCCCCGAACTAGACAAAGGATATAAGGCCATCCAGTGGAACAGCCCCATTGGCGACGACGGCAGGCCAATCCCGACCGAACTGGTCTCGCACCCCGACAACGTGAAGAACTTCTTGCAGACGGGCATCACCACGACCAACGGCATTGCCATCGCCAACAGCAACGACCGCATGAACTATCGGCTGTCGTACTCCAACATGAACCACCGGGGTATTATTCCCAACTCCGATTTGTTCAGGAATTCACTGGCCCTCAGTTCTTCGCTGAAACTAAGCGAAAAGCTACGACTGAGTACCAACGTCGACCTGAGCCGCAATAACTCCAACAACCGTCCGGCGGGCAACCGGGGCAGTAATCCTTTGCAGTGGGCTTACGCCGTATCGCCCCACATCGATATTCGTGACCTGCGCGATTACTGGGTTCCGGGTCAGGAGGGCATTCAGCAGCTGTCGCAGGCTCCCGGCGACTATAACAACCCGTACTTTCTGGCCAACGAAGTCAACAACAGCTTTGTGCGCGACCGGGTGTTCGGTAACGTGAAGGCCGACTGGCAAATCACGCCGGAGTTTAGCCTGATGGGGCGCTTCTCATTAGATACCTACAATGAACAGCGGGAAAGTCAGGTCGGCAACAGCTACACCCTGGAACCACGCGGGGCGTACGGCATCATCAACCTGAAACGCTTCGAGCGCAACAGTGAATTCCTCGCTACCTACGCCAAGGATTTGAACGATTTCAGTGTGTCGGTGTCGGGAGGTGGTAACATCCGCTACGCCACGGGAACGGACGTCAACACCGTCAGCCGCAGCCGCGCGGGACTGGTTATTCCGGGACTTTTTACGCTGGACAACATCGCGCAAAGCGATCTCGACTTCAATAGCTTTGAATACAAACGAGCCATTTACAGCCTGTATGGCCTGGCGAACTTCGGGTATAAAGACATCGTGTACCTGGACCTGACGGCCCGTAACGATTGGTCGAGTACGTTGCCCGCGGCCAACCGGTCGTATTTCTACCCCTCAGCCTCAGTGAGCATCCTGCTGAACGAAATGTTGCCGTCGTCGAACACGCTCAACCTGCTGAAACTACGCGGTGGGGTGGCCCAGGTCGGTAACGACGCCCGCCCCTACCAGCTCTTGAATACGCTGGGCAACATGGAGGCGTGGGGAGGCATAACGCGACTGGGGAAGCCGTCGAATATTTTGCTGCCCGATCTGAAGCCCGAGATTGCCACTTCCTACGAGTTCGGACTGGATGCGGCGATGCTACGCAATCGGCTGCGCTTCGCCGCTACGTATTACATCGTAGAGAACCGAAACCAGATTATTCCGACCCTCTTGACGCCCTCGACGGGTTTCTCAAACAAGAATATCAACGCCGGACTACTGGTCAGTAAGGGCATCGAGCTCGAACTCGGCGGCACGCCTATCGACAAGAATGGCTGGCGGCTCGACATCAACACCAACCTTTCGCGCAACCGTACCCGCATCATGGAACTGGCCGACGATTTGCCCTTCTACACCCTGTGGGGCGATGCCAAAGGCGGAGCCTGGACCTACGTAGGCGAGGAAATCGGTGACCTGTACGATGCGGAACTGGTAACGGTACAAGACCCTCAGTCACCCTATTTTGGTTACCCGATTCTGGACGATGAAGGCTCGTGGCAGGACATCCGCTCGTCCAATACCCGGAACAAGATCGGCAACTTCAACCCCGACTTCATTCTGGGCGGACAGGTTTCGCTTTCTTATAAAGCGTTCAGCCTGAATATGTCGTTCGATTGGCGCAAAGGGGGTGATTTCGTCTCGCAGACCTACCGTTATGGTGAGTCGGATCTGAAATCGCAGCGTTTTCTGGACAACCTGATCAACCCTAACGGTTTGTCGGGCGATGCGCTGGTCAATTACCTGAAAACCAATGAGGAGGAGTTGATCAAGGTCACGGGCAACGGCAAGTTTAACATCGTGGGCGGTCCCACGGAGGAATACGGCGGCTTCCCCTTTGAGTTTGGAGGTAGCGTTTACCCCTACAATGTGTTCAACCCCGGCGTAATCGCTCAATACAATGCCGAGGGTGAGATTGTGGGCTATACGGAAAACTTGGGTGGACCGGATACGAAGTACATTCCTTACGGGGCCAACTACCCGTGGAGCTTCATGCGGGCAGCCACGTTCGACGCTGATTTTGTGAAACTGCGCGAAATATCGTTGGCTTACAACCTGCCATCGGCATTTACCAAAAAACTCAAAATGCAAAACGCCAGTGTATCGGTGTACAGCCGGAACATCATCCTGTGGACCAAGGCCAAGATCGGCATCGATCCCGAAATGGCCTTCCAGCCCGAGTCCGGGGCGCAGGCCGGCACGCAGTTCAAGCAGGGCATCGAGCGTTACAATGTGAATCCCTGGGTAATGCCCGTGGGCGTACGGCTCAATATGACATTTTAATGTTAGGCGTTGGGTCATCAGGTATTAGGTTGTTAGGTCTCTAAGTTAGCTTTGTTCAAGACCAACAACCTCACTTCTATGGCCTAAGTACCTAATGCCTAATAACCTATCAACCTAATACCTAATCATCATGAAACGATCAACTAAAAAATACCTCGTTCTCCTCGTTGTGCTGACTTCGTTCTTTTCCTGCAAGGATTTGACCGAGCTCAACGAAAACCCCAACGGCGTGCAGGAGGACATCGTGAACCCCAACCTGATCATGCCCACGGTGCTGACCGAGTCAGCCAGGGACTACCTTAATCTCAGCTACCAGACCATCGCCGGCGTGATGCAGCACACTCAGAAAGATGCCTGGTCCGAGAGCCACAACAATTACGACTGGTCGAGTCAGAGCTGGGGCGGCTACTACGGCATTCTGCGCAACAACGATCTACTGTACCGCCGTTCCGTAGAAACGGGCTTCGAGTTTCATCAGGGCGTGGCCCTGGTCATGCGGGCGTTCATGTTCGGACTCATTACCGACCTGTGGGGCGATGCGCCTTACACCAACGCGCTGAAAGCCGAGCAGGGCGGAGCCGAGAATATTACCCCGGCGTTCGATTCACAGGAGACAATTTATAACGGTATTCTGGCGGATTTGGAACAGGCCAATACGCTACTTTCGAAGCCACGTGGACAATATCAGGGCATACTGAACGAAGTCGATGTGTTCTTCAAGGGTGATCCGAAGGGCTGGCAGAAATTTGCCAATTCGCTAGCCTTACGCTACTACCTGCGCATTTCGGCCAAAATGCCCGACATGGCGAAAGCCGGTCTGTCGAAAATATATTCCGATCCGGCCAAGTACCCGATTATCACGAAGCATACCGAGAGCGTTACCATGAGTTTTCCCGGCAATAGTGACGGTACTGCCTGGCCGGCCAACACGGTGTTCGACGCCAGCGGCAGCAACTACCGCCGTCTGAAAATGGGGGCAACGTTGGTAGAGTCGTTGCAAGAGAGAGGTGATCCTCGTCTGGGCATTTGGGCCAACAAAGTGCAGGTGCCCTTGGTGGTAGACGCCTCTCTGCCCGCCGGAACCGACAAAATCGTAGACGGTAAGCGGATGCTTTCGCCCGATCAGGTCGGTAACGAAGTCGTGGACACTGATCCCGAATATGTGGGGATGCCCGCCAGCTATTCTGCTATACCCTCGACTTATAACCTCAACCCTACGCCGGGCCAAACGTCGTTCAATCCGCACGTGTCGTTCCTGAACGACCGTTACAAGAACGCCAGTGGCCCGTTGCTGAAAGCCCGGTTGATTTCGGCCTCCGAGGTTCACTTCATCCTGGCCGAAGCGGCCCTGAAAGGGATGATTTCGGCCGATGCCAAGGAACACTACCGGATGGGTATTCAAAACTCGCTGAATACCTGGACGGTTGGCGGCAGCTTTGACAGCTACATCGCACAGCCCAACGTAGCCTACAAAGGTACTTTGGCGCAAATCATGGAGCAGAAGTGGATCGCCAGCTGGACGGCCGCCACCGAGGCCTGGTTTGATTATCGCCGTACGGGCTACCCTGCCCTCGAAGCAGGACCGGCAGCCAGACGGTCGGTGCTTCCCGTACGATTCTACTACACGCAGGACGAACTGAACCTCAACGAGGCCAATACCCAGGCGGCTTTGGATAAGCTGGAAGTGACCAACTACTCCCAGGCCGACAACAAAAACAGCGCTTGGTCGAAACCCTGGCTATTGCAAGGCACCGGGAAACCCTGGTAATTCGATAGGTTAGTGATTAAATGGGTGGGGGCTTTTCTCCTGCCCGTTTTTGTAAAAAACCACCTTATGACGTCCCTTATGCTAAAAAAACTCTTTCCGTTACTCTTCCTGACCCTCCTCGGCTTCCAGGCCACCCACGCCCAAACCTTCCGCGCGGGTGCGGCCAAGCGTGTCCTCACGCCCGACCCGCTGCTGCCCGTTTCGGGCGGAATCGGCACGCCGAAGAAGACCGTGGAAAAGAATGGCGACCTGTTTGTGCGGGCGATGGTATTGGAGAAAGGTGAAACGCGCGTTGCCTTCGTGAGCATCGACAACCTGGGTTGGCCCTCCGTTTTGGGGGACAAATCGCGGGCGTTGGTGAAGGGAATAAAGCCGGAGAATATCCTCATTGCCGCCACGCACACCCATTCTGCGCCCGACGCCTACGGCTTTCCCAACGAGAAGGGCGAGTCCGGTGTTGACTTGAAATACCTGGACTGGTGCGTAAAGCAGATCGCCGACGCCATCAATGAAGCCGCCGATAAGCTGGAACCCGCTACCCTGAAAGTCACGACGGGCGAAGCCCAGGGCAAAATTGCCTACAACTACTACGCCCCCCGGCTCTACGATCCGCGCTGCGGCGTGATTCAAGCCAAAAGTACCCGGAGCGGCGAAACCATCGCTACACTGGTCAACTACGCCGTGCATCCCGAGGTACTGGGTTCGGAGCAGGGCATTCTCAGTCCCGACCTCTGTGGGCCGCTCTACGACCGCATCGAGGCCGAGGCGGGTGGCGTGGCCCTATTTATCAATGGCGCGCAGGGCGGCATGGTCACCGCCGACGTGCGGCTGGACAACGGCCAGGAAGCCAACACCTGGGAAGAGTGTCACCGGATCGGCGAACTATTGGCCGACGAAGCGCTGCGCATCGTTTCGGATGCGCCGGTTCTCGACGACCCGACCCTCTACTGCGCATCGCGCCGACTGGAATTACCCATCGAATCGGATATGTTGAAATTTATTTTGACCAAATCCCCCTTGAATTATAAGTTCGATAAACCCGACACGGTCAACACGCAACTCAACTTGATCAACCTCGGCCCGGCGCAGATTCTGACCATTCCCGGTGAAGCTTTGCCCAACATCGGCTACTACCTGAAGCGTAAAATGCCGACCGATCACGCTTTTCTATTCGGGCTGACCAACGACGCCTTCGGCTACATACTCACAAAGGTGGATTTCAACAGTTTTGAAAGGTACGATTACGTGAGCCGCACCAGCCTGGGCGAAATGACGGGAGAGATTTATATGGAAAAAGCGTTGGAGTTGGTTGAAGAAAGTCCGAAGCCGGAGTAGCTATCGGCTATCGGCTATCGGCTATCGGCTATCGGCAGTCGGCAGTCGGCTTGTGAAACTTTTTTGTTCAGGTAAACTACCGCAAATTGTTGCTGAAAGCCCCGAAGGGGTGCAATCTGTCAGGGATGGGTGAAGCCCATCCAGCCCAATGCGACCTGATACCCATAGCCCCGAAGGGGTGTAATCTAATTGAGAAAAACGATCCAGCAAAAACTAATACTAACAAAACCGATGAAAAAACTACTTACCGCCATTCTCTTCCTGCTCTGCATCCCCAGCTTTGCCCAACAGAAAACTACCCCAACCACCGCCCTCGACGCCTACCTCAAAAACGGCGATAACAATTACCAGTGGTCGGTGCGGGATTCGTTCCAGATAGCCACCGTGAAGGGCTACAACCTGTATCTGACTTCCCAGAAATGGCGGCAGTACACCTGGCGGCATCAGTTGACGGTACTTGTTCCGGCCGAAGTGGAACACGACGGAGCGCTGATGTTCATTACGGGTGGCTCCAACAATAACGAAGTGCCCAACTGGAAAAAGAACGATGACGCCACGATCATCAGCATTGGCAAAATCGCCATCGAGAACAAGGCGATAACCGCCGTGCTGTGGCAGACGCCCAACCAACCCCTTTTCGACGGCCGCAAGGAAGACGAGATCATTTCCTACACGCTCCACCAGTTCAAGCAAGATGGCGACTTCTCCTGGCCGCTGCTGTTTCCAATGGTCAAAAGCGCGGTGCGGGCGATGGACGCGATTCAGGATTTTGCCAAAAACAACTTGAAAAAGCCCGTCAACCGCTTTGTCATATCCGGGGCCTCCAAGCGCGGCTGGACGACCTGGCTCACCGGGTCGCAGGACAAGCGCGTGGCGGCGATCGGACCGATGGTGATCGACATGCTGAACATGCCCGTCAACATCAAGTACCACCTCGATGCCTGGGGCGATTACAGCGTCGAGATTCAGGATTACGTGGATCTGGACATCCCCCAGAGCATGGAAAGTGAAAGCGGCCGAGCCCTCGCCACCATGATCGACCCCTACTCGTACCGCCAAATGCTGACGATGCCAAAGATGATTTTTATCGGTACCAACGACCCCTACTGGCCCGCCGACGCGATCAAAAACTACTACGACAGCATTCCCGGCAAGAACCTGATTCACTATACGCCCAACGTAGGCCACAACCTGGGGGGCGGGAAACAAGCCCTCAAAAGTCTGAGCGCTTTCTTCGGAACTACTTTGCAAAACAAGGCTTATCCCGAATGCGCCTGGAAGTTTTCACAGAAGGGTGGCGATATCGCCCTGGAAGTCAAGGCCACCGCTGACCTTTTGACGGATGCCATCGTCTGGTCGGCCGACTCGCCCGACCGGGATTTTCGCGACAACGAGTTTACCAGTTCGAGTCTGGGCATCACCCGTAATGAAAGCGTCCTGGCTACCGTCCCCCTGCCTAAAAGTGGCTTCAAGGCTTTCTACGTGGATTTGAAATACCAATCGCCCAACGGCGGCAGCTACACGGTAAGTACCCGGATGTTTGTGAGCAACCCATCAGGCATTTTGTAGAGACGTAGCACGCTACGGCTGGCGACGAAATAATAAAAATCAGTCCTCCGGATTCCGGACAGCAGTTTGTCCCGCTATCCGGGGGCTAAATCCGCCCGGCAATTCATTTCATCACCTCAAATCAACCCCACCATCTTGTCAAAAATCCTCTTTCCCCTCCTCCTGCTAACGACCCAGGCACTTGCCCAATCCCCCCGCGCCACGGCCCTGGCCGAGCGCCTGGCCCTCGACGCCAAAATCGACCAGCGGCTGCTGTTCCCCACCGCCGTACCCGACCGCGTAATCATGAACCTGACCGAAACGCCCGAAACTTCCGTGGCGATCAACTGGCGCACCGACCTCAGTCAGAAACTGGGAGAGGTGCATTGGGCGGTGGCGACGGACGGGCCGGAGTTTTTGCAGGAGGTCAATAAAATCGCGGCTACCACCGAATTTCTGTCTATTCAAAATGGGGATGCGACCATCGAAGCCAACTACCATTCGGCCCGGATAGAAGGTTTGGAGCCGGCGCAGACGTACGTCTATCAGGTAGGCTTCGGCGATCATTGGAGCGAGTGGCACCAGTTCAGGATGCCCGCCTCCGGCAAGGCGCTGTCGTTCGTGTACTTTGGCGATGCGCAGAATGACGTGAAATCCATGTGGTCGCGGGTGGTGCGGGAATCGTACAAGAAAATGCCGCAGGTCGATTTTATGCTCCACGCGGGTGACCTCATCAACCGCTCCAACGCCGACATCGAGTGGGGCGAGTGGTTCTACGCCGGGTCGTTCATCCACGCGACCGTTCCCAGCCTGATGACGCCCGGCAACCACGAATACGCCAGCGGCGTGATTCTTTCACCGCAGTGGAAGAAGCAGTTCAACCTCCCCGCCAACGGCCCGGAGGGGCTGGAAGAGACCTGTTACCAGATCAATTACAAAGACTTGAAGGTAGTGTCGCTGGACGCCGAGCAGATCGACGAGTCGGAACACTTCGCCTCAGCGCAGGCCGCCTGGCTGGATTCCATCCTGACCAACGACCCGCGTCCCTGGACGGTCGTGACGCTGCACTATCCGTTTTACTCCACCAAACCCAACCGCGACAACCCCAAACTCCGCGACCGGTTCAAACCCATCCTCGACAAGCACCGTGTGGATTTGGTGTTGCAAGGCCACGACCACGCCTACGGGCGCGGCAGCGTCACCAACGCGCCGCTGGCCGCCAGCAGCCGCAAGTCTTCTTCCGTAACGGTATACGTCGTGTCGGTGTCCGGCCCCAAGATGTACGACGTTTCCGACGATCCGTGGATGGATCGCCGCGCTACCAACACCCAGCTTTTTCAGCTCATTTCATTGGAAGGGAAAAGTTTAGTGTACCAGGCGTTCACCGCCACGGGCGAGTTGTACGATTCTTTTTTATTGGAAAAAGGGAAGGATGGCGTCAATAAACTGACGAATAAAATACCGGCGAAGGCGGAGCGAGTGAAGTGATAATTGAGAAATATAATGCATGGAAATAGGCACAGACATTACAATTCATTAATAAATAGGCTAGCAAAAAATAATATCCAGATAATTGAACCAATCACTATCAGGAATATTTGGCCTAGATTAAAATCCTCTTGAACTACTACTGAAATTTCATCTGAATTCGTCTTAGCACTATTTAAAGCTAAAAAAGGAGGTATTGAAAATACAAATCGTATCATTCCTATTACCCAAATGGGGTCGGGTAGCCTTGTCAATAGACTAAATGATACGAACCCTATAAATAGAAATCCGGGAGAATAACTTTTTGCATATTCTTCATCTTTTGCATAATCCAGAATTCTATTATACAAAAAATATAGAAAAAAAACGCTCAGTAATGCTCTTATGGCAGGGTAAATATCTAACTCATTTTTCTCTTTAAAGAATCTCCAAGCCTTATATATCCACCAAATTTCATAGAGACCAATTGAAAGAATTGAAAGAATAATAAATTTATTTAAGCTTATTATTTTCTGCGTTTCAACTCTTACGTAGAAATCAGGATCTACGCTCGATTTTGAGTTTTGTTGCTCTTCCATTGTTTTTGGGGAACATGCGTTAAGATTTCTAAAATCTATCAAAAGTAATCTATCTATCTATATCATCGACATTACTTTTCAAAATAAACAAGTGACAGCCTATCTCCCTCAGCCATGCAATCCAACGTCCTGACCGAAGTTTTTCTGCCGCTGGCCCTGGCGATCATTATGCTCGGGATGGGCCTGTCGCTGGTCGTCGATGATTTTAAGCGAATTTTGTTTTATCCCAAAGCCATCTCGGTCGGGATTATCAATCAAATTATCCTGTTGCCGCTGGCGGCATTTGCGGTCATTGCTTTGCTCGGAATTGAAGCAGAACTGGCGGTCGGGCTGGTGATTTTGTCGGCCTGTCCGGGTGGGCCTACTTCCAATCTCATTTCACACTTGTCGAAAGGCGACACGGCCCTGTCCATTTCGCTGACGGTCGTTTCCAGCCTGATTACCGTGTTCACGATTCCCTTTTTGGTCAATTACGCGATCGTTGAATTCATTCCCGGCGGCCAACAACAGGCTTTGCCCGTTTTCAAAACCATTGTTTCGGTGCTTCTGATTACGCTCATTCCGGTAGCCATCGGGATGCTGATTCGGAAGCGCAAACCGAGCCTCGCTCAGCAACTAGACCGCCCGGTAAAAATTCTTTCGGCGGTATTTCTTTTCGTCATCATTGCGGGAGCTTTATTCAAGGAAAGAGAAAATCTCGGTAGCTTCTTTACCTTGATCGGCCCTGCCGCTTTGTTACTTAACCTCGTCACGATGGCCGTTGGGTTCGGTACTTCGCGCCTTACCGGCCACCACTTCAAACAAAGCCTGACGATCGCCATCGAATCGGGCATTCAGAACGGTACTTTGGGAATCGCCATCGCAACGACCCTGCTGAACAACGCCGCCATGTCTATCCCGGCGGCGATTTATAGCCTGCTGATGTTCGTGACTTCCGTCGGGATTATCTGGTGGGGCAACCGGGCGATTACGGATTGACATTTCTTGGTAAAAGGGAGAAAGACAGAACCAAGTACGTTGGTTTGTAGATTTTGTAAGCAAAACGTCTCGGGGCAGTCCGGTATCAACCTATTTCGAGATAGGTTGGCACAGTTATAATATATCCGATCCAAAACACAAAGAAGGTAAGTTTGGGGCAATGGGCTGCTCAGTCTATAACGATTGTTTTGGTTGACATGCAGTTTACCCGGATTTCTTAAAAGCCATTCCCATTTTCTAGAACTACAAAAAGAAAACGATTTATGACCGCAACAGAGACCCTCCTGCACTGGGGATATGTAATCGTGATGGCGGGTAGTGCCGTCGCCATCCTGCTGATGAGCCGTAATCCCAAAGGGGTGCCACAATACAAATACCTGATTCACACGTTCGTACTGGTTTGGTCGGGGCTGGCCTACTCATCCATCGCGCTGGGGCAGGGACAAACGGAAGTAGCGGGGCACACGGTTTACTACGCCCGCTACCTCGACTGGGTAGTTAGTACGCCCCTGCTATTGCTCTCACTGGTGCTGACGGGCAAATACACAGTCAATGTGCGCGGGCCAATCACGGCCGGGCTGCTGGGCAGCCAGGTCATCATGATCCTGACGGGTCTTTTTGCCGACCTCAGCACGGACGATTCCGCCCGTTGGTTCTGGTACATAGCGGGCTGCGTGGCGCTGGTGGTCGTGCTACGGATGTTCTGGGGGCCGCTATACGCAAAAGCGGCCGGACAGCACTCCGAAATCGAACGCGTGTACAGAGGGTCGGCCACGTTTCTGACCGTGCAGTGGCTGCTCTACCCTACGGTCTGGGCATTGGGTACGCCCGGTCTGGAACTGCTCGGCCCGCTGCTGACTACGGTGCTGCTCATTGTGTTGCCCATCGTTTCCAAAGCGGGCTTTGCGTTCTACAACCTCAGCAAACTACGCGCTTTGCCCGATCATCTGCACCCAAATGAAGGGAAACAAGTTCCTGGTGCCGAGCCTACCCGTTAGGTTCCTGGACATTTATCGGATAGGGTGCTATCGGAGGGCCTGTAAACCATTCTTGCAAGAAGAACAAATCCCCTATACTTTTCCACAATTACGTACAGGATTCAGAATTGGTAACTCTTCGTAAATCCGCGACGCACAGACTGTGGTTTTTCATTTTTTCAATACCTTCGACCGGGTTTTGAAAAAACAAAAATGAAACAAGAACTCCAGCGCGAGCGCAACCGACTCCTTTATTCCATTGACCGCCTGCTCGATGGGCCCATGATTTTCTTGGGCTTCGTGTGGCTGGTACTACTGATCGTCGACCTGATCTGGGGCCTCTCGAAGACGCTGGACTATATCAGCATCGGCATTTGGATTTTGTTCATTATCGACTTCGTGGTCAAGTTTCTGCTTGCGCCCGCCAAGCTGGAATTTGTGAAGAAAAATTGGCTGACGGCCATCTCGCTCATTATTCCGGCCCTGCGGGTTTTTCGCATTTTCCGCTTCTTGCGGGTACTGCGCAGTTTGCGCGGGCTGCGGCTGGTCAGGATCGTATCGTCGCTTAACCGCAGCATGAAAAGCCTGGGGGCCACCATGAAACGGCGTGCCTTTGGCTATGTGGTGCTGCTCTCGCTGGTTGTGACTTTCACCGGGGCGGCGGGCATGTATGCTATTGAAAATCAGTCTCCTGGTTTCGAGAGTTACGGCATGGCGCTGTGGTGGACGGCCATGCGCGTGATTACGGCGGGTAGCGAACACGCGCCCACCACGCCCGAAGGACGCGGCCTGGCTTTTCTGATTACGCTTTTCGGTTTTGCGATTTTTGGCTACGTGACGGCCACGCTGGCGACGTTCTTCATTGGTCGCGACGCCGAAGAAAGGGATGCGCCCGTGGCGGGGGCACAGGATGTGGCGGAGTTGCGGAAGGAAATCGCGCTGCTTACCCGTTCAATCAACGAAATGAAGGATCGAATGGCTTAGGATTCAGTGGTCCGAGTACTTGAAATATAACCAGAGCCGCTCTTGGCCGGATCGATCAGGTCGTTGGCACCTGAGTTTTTTAACTCCCTTTCCAGAAAATAGTTGAGCGCCGTCCGTAGCACCGCAATGGCAGCCAGTTTGCCGATCTCGTCCCAAGTGGGTGCGATGGCCGTAGCCAGAATGTCGGCCCCCAGCAGCAGTTCCAGCGACACGGTGAGCGAACTACCGAAGCGGATGCGGATGTCCTGGATGGTGCGGCCGGAGTCGGTCTTGGCGATGTTCAGTACGTAGCTGTGCAGAAATTGCAGCAGCGCCACGGCGATAACCACTGCCGCCAAAATTTCGATAAAGGCGCTGAGGTACCTGGTAATGAGTTCGGCTAAGTCTTGCATAATTGATTAGTTGTCGTCGTCGCTGCCCATACTTTTCGAAGAAAACTTACTGATCAGTATTCCCACCAGAACGACTGAGTAGAACTGGCCGATGATGCCGATGAAGGCGGTGACCATCTTGACGTGGTGCGCCTTGGGAGTTATGTCGCCGAAGCCGATGCTGGTTAAAGTGATGCTGTTGAAGTAGACCAGATCCATGAATACGGTGGCCTTCCAGGAGTCATCGATGCCGTTCATCGAGCTGAAATCCTGGTAGAGGAACACCTGCATTAAGAAGACACTGATTTCAATCAGTAGAAAATAGCCGCAAGCCGATGCCGTAATAAGGTCTTTGTTGATATAACCAGGCTGAACAAGGAAAGCGATGACCTCCCGAAAAATGTAAGAAAAAAAAATCACATAGGCCACGTTCAGGCTGAACATGAAGTAAGGCAGCCGCCCGAAAAACGGTAGGGCGATGGGAAGGCCCAGCACGACCACGAAAAGCACATTTCTGAGAATTTTTTTCCAGCGGCCTTTCTTGACGAAAATCCCTACGCTGGCCACGCCCACGATCAGGATATTGATCGGCCAGATGACCTTGGTGTAGAAATTATAGTCGTCCAGAAAAGCGCCAATGAAAAGGTGCTGGATCAGGGCGACGAGCAGCACCTCGTATTTATTGACGTGCAGCCAGGCGGTTATTGTTCTCATGCCACGAAGGTACTCCTAAAATTACCTTTACCATTACTCTAAATAATCGGGCCGCCTGATACAAGCAGAAGACTTTCGCCTTTGGCGACAATTGAAATCCCGTTAGAGATCAAATGTGAGTGGAAAAATAATTTTTGTTTTCGCTTTTTTTTTATGTGGAAAGCCTATTTTTGTTGGTGCGTCTAGTTTCCGTACGTTCAGAGGGTTACGTAGCTCTTTAATAAACTTAAATGTTTCAAGATTATGAAAAGCAAAAACACGCTATATGCTGCGGCAATCCTGATGACGGTTTTTGGCTGTCGATCCGACAAAGTTGTGCCTGATGCGCCTGCGCCACCTGTCTCGGTACAGGAAGATAAACCATTCGCGCCCGATTCGGTTCTTTCTTACGTTCCTGTACTAGGGAATGCCAGTCAGGTACGCCAGTTTCCTTTCGGCCCCGCTGGGCGGCCCGATACTTCCGTACGGCTCGTGGAATTTACGGATTACAGCGATCGCCGAAAAGTAGAATACCGGACCGTTTTTCAGTACGACCAGGCCGGACGGCTGGCGCAGTGGACGCGGTACAACAAGGATAGCTTGATCTATTCCCGACATAGCTACGCGTATGATGCAGGAGGAAAGATCAGTGTGAAGGTTGAAAAGAACCAAAGCACCGACATAGCCGAACTCTTTTATGTATATTTGAAAAACAACGACCTTGAAGTGAGCTATCTATCGTCATTTGAACCGACAGCGGGTAGCAACGTGCTTCTATCGAGGACGGACGACGTAAAGACACCCTTTTTTATCCAAACCGTTGGTATCACCCATTCGCGCCTCAGCTTCGGAACTGACGGACAGTTGGTAAGGGAAGACGTGCTTTCCAGCAACGGGGAAAATGCCGGGGTGGTTTCTTCAAGAATATTCAAAAGAAACGAGACAGGAAACATCGCCTTTATTCATCTCAAGTCTGCCAAAGAGGAGCGGGTGGAATACTATACCTACGACGACAAACCCAACCCCTATCGAACCACGGGCGATGTCATGCTTTTGAAAGACTTGATTCCGGGAGAAATGGCGGGTGTTTCAAATATAAATAACGTGCTGATCGCGGAAGTCTTTTCCAAAAATGGCAATTCTGCTCTCCATTACGTATACGAGTACCGGCCGGACGGCTACCCCTTCGTCATGCGGTCTTTTTACCAGGGCGAGCTTACGAATACGAGGGAGTTTGTATACAGTCGGTAGGTAGTCTGCGATTTGTTTGGGTGTTTATTTAATATTACCGCCAACTGAAAAATCATGAAAAATACAAGCCAACTCTTGCTACTCGCTTCACTGACTTTACTAGTGAGCTGCCAGCGCGAAAAAAGCGGGGTTTTCTATCTGGATTCCGCGCCTGTTTTTCAGGCAAAGCCTGCTAACCCGCTGGCCCCCGATTCGATCAATTCTTTCAGGCCGGTCTTGGGAGATGCCAACGTAGTACGACGATTTCCTTTCGGTGCATCTGATAAGCCTTCCAGTTCATTGAGGCTAACGGAGGTCAATAGAATCTCCGGTTCTGGCCCGCTGAAAACTGTTTATCATTACGATGATTCGAGTAGGTTGTCTGCAATCACTGACTACATCGAGCCTGACGTGAGATTAGAAAAGCGTACTTACCAGCGTGACGGTTCGTCAGCACTTCCCAACATTTCTACCGAAATAAACAGGATAAAAGTGTACGGGTATCTTGGGCCTTTGAAGGATGAACTTGTATTGAGTACATCCACAAAATACGAACCCACTGACGAGACGAAATCCTGGATATTGAAGTCGGAGGAGGCGAATCCTTCCGTTTTCAGTTTAAAGCCGGGAACGACCCGGATAAGGCAGGGATTCGGAATGACCGGAGCGCTGGTGTGGGAGGAGGAGATTTATCTCAACGCAGCAGATGCGACAATCACAGCTTACAAGCTATTTAGGCGAGATGTAGAGGGCAACGCTGTCTTTGTCCGCTCAGTCGATAAATACCAGGTTTCCGAGGAAACAATATCTTACGATGATAAACCAAACCCTTACTACCTGACCGGGGACATCGTGTCACTAGAGGCAACGAACCGGAACAATATCCTGACGCGGAGGGCGATCGAAAATGGGCGAGCAACTACTCGGCGTTACGAATACGAGTACCGTCCCGATGGCTACCCCTCGCGAGTGAAATCGTATAGAAACGGAGAGTTGGATAGCACGATGGAATTCGTTTATAATCAGTAAAACAACAGACTAGATCCTCGAAGCTCGTTTGCCTTAGGAGGAAATTCTTGTATTCATCATGGCGAGTTCCGAAGACCATAAGGTGGGTTGTTTCTACAATTCCCAACCCATACTTTTCTTGAATTCTTCGGCTGAAACATACTCGAGATTGTCCGAGCGATCAATCTCCTCCATCATTTTGCCAAGTTGGTAGTCTTCGAACTCTTCGTTTTCAACCCAATCGAGCAATTTTTTCAAATCATCGTCATCCCAGTTGCCATTTTTTTTCTTTTCAGAGAAAAGCAGGAGTTCCATGCCCATCTTGTTAGCAATGAACCCATTTTCGTGGCCTGATAAATCAATCAAAAGTGCAATGCGACTCTTGAAGTCGGGGCAGTCTAAAAGGAGTTTGACCACGTTGCTTAGTTCCATGCTGGAAAGATAAGGATTTAATCAATTCCGCATCCGCACCAGCTTCTCGTAGTTCAGGATCGTGATCAGACTTCCCTTCATCTCCACCAGCTTCTCCTGCCTGAAATCCGAAAGCGTGCGGATGACGGTCTCGGTGGCCGTGCCGACGATCGAGGCGATGTCTTCGCGGGTGATGGCCATTGAAAAGGGCCGCGACGGGTCGGCGCGGTAGCGCTGGGCCAGCATGACGAGCGCCTCGGCCACGCGCTTGCGGACGGAGTTGTAGGCCAGTTGCAGCAGCCGCTCCTCGCGCTCCTTGACCTCGTTGGAGAGCATCTTGATAAAGCGCGACGACACCTCGCGGTTGCCTTGCAGCAGGTTAAAGAAATCTTCCTTGGGAATGATCGCCACTTCCGATTCTTCCAGCGCCACGGCGGAATCCTGGTAGGGCGTTTCCTGCAATAAATCGACGTAGCCAAAGAAATCGCCCTTCTTGTACAAATCGGTGATGAACTCCTTCCCGGATTCATTGGCGCGGTAGGCTTTGATCTTTCCCTCGGTCAGGAAGAATATCCCGGTTGGAAAGCTGCCCTCGGTATAAACGGTTTCCTTTTTTCGGAACGATTTCATTCGTTTTTCTTCCGTCAGTTTGTGCAACGCATCCGCCCCCCGGGCTTGCTGCATGAAGGCGTCGAGGCCCTCGGCGGTGCGACTGAATCCGGCCCGCAGCCGTTCGCTCTTCTGCAACCGCACCTCCACCGCGCTCAGCAATTCCACGTCGTCGTAGGGTTTAGTGAGGTAGTCGTCGGCCCCCATGCTCATGCCTTTGCGCTGGTCGGTGCGCTCGGCCTTGGCGGTCAGGAAGATAAACGGGATATTGGCCGTCAGGTCGTCCCTGCTCAGCATGTGCAGCACGCCGTAGCCGTCCAGTTCGGGCATCATGATGTCGCAGATGATGAGGTCGGGTTGTGCTTGCTGCGCCAGCTTCACGCCCTCCTTGCCATTGGTGGCGGTCACGACCTCGTAACTGGACAGTTCCAGAATCTCGGCGGTGTTCTCCCGCATTTCTGGGTTGTCTTCGATGAGCAGAATTTTTTTTGGGTTCATGACAAGAAGATTAGGCGTCGGCGGGTGATTGGTTGGGCAAGCGGACGCGAAAGGTGGTACCCTCGCCCGGCTGGCTTTCAAACGAAATGTCGCCCCGCATTAGATCGACGTAATTTTTAACAATATTAAGGCCCAAACCCGTCCCCTGGGCGTTTCCGGCGTTTTGGGCACGGAAAAAACGGTCGAAAACGCGGGGCTGGTCCTGCTCCGGGATACCGACGCCCTGATCCCTGATCTCGAAACGCACGCTTTCGTCGTCCACCTGCGTGGTAAGCCCAATGTCGGTGTGCGGCTCGGAGTACTTGATGGCATTGGACAGCAGATTGATCAGCACGTTACGCACCAGGTGTTCGTCCAGCCAGGCTTCCGCCGGGCCTTCGTGCCGGAAGAGGATGCGCTGGCCTGCTTTGCATACGCCCTTCATTTCGTCCATCAGTTTCTGACAGCAGGCGGGTACTTCCATCCGCACCGGGATACTATGCGTGTGACCTTCTTCGAGCTTGCCCAGCGACAGGAAATCATTCAAGATTTCGGTCAGGTTGTTCACCGCCGACTTGATGCGCTGCACATGCTTCTGACGTTTTTCGTCCTCCTCCGTCTTCACGTACCGCCCGATCAGCGACGCCGACGACAGTATGGTGGCCAGCGGCGTACGGAACTCGTGCGAGGCGATGGTCACAAACTGGCTCTTCATGTCGTTCAGTTCGCGCTCTTTTTCCAAAGCCCGTACCACTTCGCTTTGTGAATTTTCCAACTTCAAAAGGGCGTCGGCCAACTCCCGCGTGCGCGCCTCGACGCGCGTTTCGAGTTCGGAGTTGAGTTTTTGGATTTCGCTGTTGGCCGCCAGAATGGCCGTTTCCTGCCTTTTCCGGTCCGTAATGTCCACCACGAAGGCCACCACGAAGTCGCCCTCGCTGGTGGAGAAGGGGCTTAGGCTGATCTCGACCGGGAACTCCGTACCGTCGCGCTTGCGGCCAAACAGATCGCGGTTGTGGCCCATGCCCCGCGCGCTGGGCGCTTTCATGTAGTCGTTGCGCAGGTGCACGTGGTGCTTCGCCAGCGGAATTGGCACCAGCAGTTCTATTTTATTCCCGACCAACTCCTCTTCCTCGTAGCCAAAAAGCCGCTTGGCCGTCGGGTTGACCATCGCGATCGTGGCCTGCCCGTCCACGACCACGATGCCCTCCGTGGCGTACTTGAAGAGGGCGTTGAGCATCTCGATATGCCGCATTATTTCTTCGGTATGTTTACTGTATACTGCGAACATAACGCTTTTTGGGGGAGAAAGGAGGAAAGGGGATAGGAGAAAAGGAAACTCTCATAGGGTCGGACAGGCGCACCTGCGAACCTGTGTGTTCGCCCGCGTCGCTGAACTTTGCTCATGCGTGTATTCGCTCGTTGTCCGCCAACAGGGAACTTTTCACTTTAAAATCGCCTCGCCATGACAAACGGGCAATTCAGTAGCCGCGCCGGATGCGGGTAGCGAATCGGGATAGTGAATCATGATCCCCCGCCCAATCAGCCAAATTCCCGCCACGGCCATCAGCACGGGCGTCAGTCGGCGCATCCGGCTGCGGAGGGCAGGAGAAAAATATTGTTTGAAAAACCCAACCGCCATCATGGCGGGCAAAGTACCCAGGCCGAACGCAAACATATAGGCCGCTCCTGCCAAACCACCACCCATGGCAACTGAACTAATAAGGGCCAAATAAACCAACCCGCACGGCAGCAGGCCGTTCAGCGTTCCGAGCGCAACCCAGCCGCTCAGTCGGCGACTGCGGAGTTGCGCCGCCATGCGGCTTTTCAGTTGCCCGACGGCTTTTTGCCAGAAAGCCGGAACCCGCAGAAGACGATCCAGCCGCGCGGGCCAAAACACCCAGGCTACCATCACCACCCCGATCGCGATAGACAAGTACCGCAGGTACCCCACCCAAACCAACGCCCCGCCCAACGCCCCGATGCCCGCCCCGAGCAGCGCGTAGGTACCCACCCGCCCGAGGTTGTAGGTCAGCAGCCCGGCCCACTGCCGCGCCCGGCCGCCGCCGTGGACGGGCAACGCCAGCGCAATCGGCCCGCACATTCCCACGCAGTGGAAACTACTCATAAGGCCGAGGGTGAAGGCGAGGAGGGTCGTTGAATCGTTAAACTGTGTAATCGTGTAATTGATGTTTATTTGTTTAGGGTGTAGGTGTCGATATAAAAAGTATAGAGTAACTTTCATAACTCATAACTCATCACCGCAAGAGCGGCCCCGTCATCACTGCCACAACGCCTTCGTTCCAGTACGTCGTTTCGCCGTTTTTCCAGTCGAATTGCAGGAGATAGCGGCCGGGTTTTAGTTTGTCCAGCGGGATGCTTTGCTGGTTTTGGGCGTTGGGTACGATGGCGAATTCGGTGTCTTTCGTGTTATCGGCCGGACAGTAGAAGCGGATTTTTCCGGCCATGTTTCTAGGGGAAAACTCCCTTGGGAACTGCACTTCCAGCGTCCGATCCGTCATCCGCCAGCGGAGCGGCTCGCGGAGGGCCTGGGCGCGGCGGGTTTTGTCGATTTTATTCTGAAAATCCAGTTCCAGGGCGTAGTAGTCTTCCGAAACCAAGTCTACCCGCTGGGTCGTGGTCAGCGCTACTAACCCTAAGATTCCCACTACAAAACTGATGTAGAGAATCGCGATGCCGGTACCCCAGTTGACTAGCGGCTTACGGCTTTCAGCTTTCGGCTTTTTCATTATGTCTTAATTTTTTTCGTAAAAAGGCAGATTGAAATTTCAAGATTCGTCAACATCAAGTTCATGCAGATTCGGCTTATCGCAAAAGCAGCTGACGGCCGAAAGCCGACTGCCGATAGCCCCTTACTGCGGCGCCACGAACGTCGTCCCGAATTCTTCGATTTTCTTCCCGTCCGCGTACACCGAAAACTTCACTTCCGTCAGGCGTTTTTTGATTTTTGATTTAGGAATAGTCACAAACAGGCTGCCCTGCGACAGGCCGACGGGATCGAGCGTCAGGTCGGGCGTCCCGGCGAATTTCAGGGTTCCTGCGGGTGATTCGAGTTTTAGCGTCGGCCTGATTTCGTGGTTGGTTTTATTAAAAATCTTGAAAGTATAGAGGTTGCTCACCGTGCCGTCGCCGTGGTCGATGAAGGTCGTGCCGGGGGCGCGGAAAAGCGTCGTCTCGGTGTCGGTGCGGGTGGCGACCACGAAGCCCAGCACGCCCCACAGCAGGGCCAGCACCACGGCGTAGCCGACCACGCGCGGCGTAATGAACTTCTTGCGGCCCTCGGCGATGGAGTTTTCGGAAGCGTAGCGGATCAGGCCGCGCGGGAAACCGACTTTGTCCATGATGTGGTCGCAGGCGTCGATGCAGGCCGTGCAGTTGACGCACTCCATTTGGGTGCCATTGCGGATGTCGATGCCCGTGGGACACACCGCCACGCACTGCCCGCACTTGATGCAGTCGCCCGCGTCGCGTTCCTCGTTTTTGCGCAGCTTGGCGCGCGGTTCGCCGCGCTTGTAATCATAGGCGACCACCATTGAGTTACGATCCAGCAGCACGCCCTGCAAGCGGCCGTAGGGGCAAATGACGGTGCAAACCTGGTCGCGGGCCCAGGCAAAGACGAAGTAAAAAACCAACGTAAAACCCACCACGCCGCCAAATAGCGACAAATGCTCGGAAAGCGGCTCGGTGATGATTTTTTTCAACTCGTCCACGCCTACCACGTAGGCCAGAAGCAGGTTAGCTATGATGAAAGAAATCAACAGAAAAACGCTCCACTTGCTGACTTTCTTGATAATTTTATCTGACGTCCAGGGGGCTTTATCGAGTAATTTCTGCTGGGTGTGGGTGCCCTCGATGGCGTACTCGATCTTGCGAAAAACCAATTCCAGAAAAATGGTTTGCGGACAGGCCCAGCCGCAAAACAGCCGCCCGAACACCGCCGTGAACAGCACGATGAATACCATGAACGACAGCATCGCCAGCCCAAACAGCCAGTAGTCCTGCGGCCCGATGAACAGGCCAAAGACGATAATTTTTCTTTCAATAAAATTGAAAAGAAAAATCGGCTGACCGTTTAGCCGCAGGAATGGCCCGGCAAAAAGCAACCCCAGCGCAACCACGGCAAACGCCACGCGACGGCGGTGCCAGTAGCCCTCCGGTGCCTGGGGATAAAACCAGTTGCGCTTGCCCTCCTCATCGACCGCCGCGAATTGGTCGCGGAAGGAGTCATCGAAGTTTTCGTAGGTACTCATGGGACTATTGGCTTTCGGCCATCGGCTTTCGGCTTTTTTAATTAATTAGGACTTTCGCAAAATTGATAATTTATTAACTTATGGGATGAAAACAACCCGTGAACTTTACTGTCAATATCTTCTCTTCGAGCCAAGTCAACTACACCTGCACGAATCTGGCCGATCATTTCGCCGACCTGACCCACGACGACGTCAGCCGCTTTCTCAAGGAAAGCCATCTGACGCCCAAATCGCTTTGGGAAGAGGTTAAGCCGCTGATTATAAGTCGGCTGTAAGGGTATCTGATTTTTGATGATGTGGTTCTCGAGAAGATTCACTCCAATAAGATTCAGGGCGTCAGGCGTCAGTATTCGGGCAACCAGCACGGCATCGTCAAGGGCATCGGCGTGGTCAACTGCGTTTACTACGACCCGGTCGACGACCGGTTCTGGATCATCGACTACCGCGTCTTTGACCCCGAACGGGACGGCAAGACCAAGCTCGACCACGTACGGGATATGCTGCTCAGCGCGTTGCACCGGGGACTTCTCTTCGGCTACGTGCTGATGGACAGCTGGTACGCCACGGCAGAGCTTATGAAATTGATTATCAGCAAGAACAAGGTCTTTTACTGCCCGCTCAAGTCCAACAGGAAAGTTGACGACAGCAACAGCGAGCGGCCCTACCGGGCCGTCAGCAAACTGGACTGGTCGCATATCGAGCGGCAGCAGGGCAAAGTGGTCAAGTTGCACAAGTTCCCGCTTGACGTCAAGGTGAGGCTGTTCCGGGTAGAGGTCTCCACCGACCGCACGGAGTGGTTGATAACCAATAACTTGTCTCAGGATTCCGCTCAGGATGCTCACGAAGAGAGCAGCCTGCGCTGGAAGATTGAGCAGCTTCACCGCGAAGAAAAGCAACTGACGGGCATCGCCAAGTGCCAGTGCAGAACCAACCGAAGCCAGCGCAACCACATCGCGGCAGCAAGCCTGGTTTGGGTCAGGCTCAAACAGATCGCTTACGACTGCCAGACAACGGTTTATCAGCTGAAACATGGGTTGCTGAGTGATTACTTACGCGTTCAATTAGCGCGTCCTACTATTAAATTCGCATGATTTGCGAAAGTCCTATTAATCTTGATTATGATATGTCGCACTGCTTTTAGATTTTGCCGACCGCCGACCGCCGACCGCCGACCGCCGACCGCCTAATTCTCGACCGCCTGCGGAACCGGGTTTTCCGGTACTTCTTCGGTGGGTGTTTGGATAAGCTCACCCTGCGGCTCCTTAGGATCGGCGGGTTCGGTGCCGTGCAGTTGGCCCAGCACATAGCTGGCTACTTTCTGCATTTCCTGCGGTGGGAGTTGCTTCTCCCACGAAATCATTCCCTTCTCAGGAAAGCCGTATTTGACGGCCTTGAAAACGTCCTGAATTCCGCCCCCATGCAGCCAGTAGTCGTCCGTTAGGTTCGGTCCCACGCCGCCGCCGCCGTCGGCCGCATGGCAGGCGGCGCATTTTTCGGTGAAGATCAGGCCGCCTTCTTTGATTAATGGGCCTTCGGTCAGCAGCGTGACGTTTGCTTCGTTGATGCCCGCGCCCATTTTTTCAATGTAGGCCACCCGCTGTACTTCGGCCAAGGCCAGCTCGGTTTCCAGCTCTTCTCTCTGGAATTCTCCAAAGCCGAAGGCGTGATAATACAAGGCGTAGGCAATGGCGAAGACCACCGTACCGACGAACATAAATTGCAGCCAGGGTGGCATCCGGTTGTCCAGTTCATGGATGCCGTCGTACTCGTGCCCCGCCAGCAAAATTTTCTCCTCCTTGCTAAGCGGCGTGGAGAATCCCACAAACTTTCGCCACCAGCCGGGACTGAACAGTGGCGTAGCGTTCTCCCGAACCTCGGCGGGTTGGGAAGCAGTCGTCAACTTTTGATAAAGCACAATTACCTGCACCATCACCACCAGCAGGATGAGGATCACCACGCCCAGGATAAATAATACGGTGTACCACAGCACATTCTGGTAGGGCGTGGCCTCGGCTCCCTGCGCAAAGGCCGCCGGAAACACCAGGAGGCCAAGTGCCGTCAGTACTGCTTTTTTGATGATGCCATCGTCCAGCGGAATGGCCTTCATTTCATCTTCGTGCTGGCGACTCATTTTGAAAACGTACCAAAGAAGGCCCGCAAAAAAACTCACAAAGATGACCAGCGAGATGATCGGAAAAATGCTAATGCCCGCAATGGATTCGAGATAGTGTTTGAATTTCATAATTTTTGGATCGGTTTGCCAGTGCAGTCAGACGCTGGACGCTGGACTTCGGCTCTGTTAGAAATGGGCTAAGCGGAATAGTATCAATTTAAATTTAGTAACTCTCAACTTTAAAATTCAAACCCTAAACCCAAGAACTACTTCACGACAGCCACGCCGTTTTCTCCTTTGATGTCTGTTCCCAGACGTTGGAGATATGAGATCAAAGCGACGATTTCTCGGTCAGATTTTGTTTCGATGCCACTTTCCTTCAAACTGGCCCGGATTTGGTCGGCTTGCTTCATCAAATCCTGGTTGGCGAATTGGTCGTAGCCTTCTTCGTAGGGGACGCCCAGCGTCTGCATGGCCCTAATTTTAGCCCCCGTCGTACTGGTGTCGAGTGCGGCTTCCAGCAGGAACGGGTAAGGCGGCATGAGTGAACCGGGCGACATCGAGCGCGGGTTCTCCATGTGGTTGAAGTGCCAGGAGTCGGGGTACTTTTGACCGACGCGGTGCAGGTCGGGGCCGGTGCGTTTGCTACCCCACTGGAAGGGGTGGTCGTAGACGAACTCGCCGGCTTTGGAGTACTCGCCGTAGCGCTCGATTTCAGCCCGGAAGGGGCGCACCATCTGCGAATGGCAGACGTAACAGCCTTCCCGGACATAAATATCGCGGCCTTGCAATTCCAATGGCGTGTAGGGTTTCACACTGGCTATGGTCGGCACGTTGGATTCGATCATGAACGTCGGAACCAGCTCGATAATGCCGCCGATGGCTACCGCGACCAGCGCCAGAATGCTCAGCAGGACAGGCTTGCGCTCGATGGTTTTGCTGTGCCAGTATTCGTCTTCGCTGGGTTTCCAGATGGAGGCGATCGAGGGCGCGCGGGCCGTTTCAGTTTCGACGAGGGTACCGTTTTTACCCGTCATGAAAAGGTTGTACACCATCACCACGAAGCCGGTCAGGTACAGCACGCCGCCGATGCCGCGCAGCAGGTACAGCGGCACGATCTGGATCACCGTTTCAAGGAAGTTGGGATACTGAAGCAAGCCTTCTTCCGTGAACTGCTGCCACATAGAGCTTTGCGTCCAGCCCGCCCAGTACATCGGCACGGCGTAGAAGATGATGCCCAGCGTGCCGATCCAGAAGTGGAAGTTGGCCAACCTCTGCGAGTGCAAAGGGGTGTTATAAATGCGCGGAATGAGCCAGTACAGAATACCGAAGGTCAGGAAGCCGTTCCAGCCAAGTGCCCCCACGTGGACGTGGGCGACGATCCAGTCGCTGAAATGCGCGATTGCATTCACGTTTTTGAGCGAAAGCATCGGCCCTTCAAACGTTGCCATACCGTAGGCCGTCAGGGCCACGACCATGAATTTCAGCACTACGTCCTCCCGCACTTTGTCCCAGGCGCCGCGCAGCGTAAACAAGCCGTTGATCATCCCGCCCCAGGAGGGCGCGATCAGCATCACCGAGAACACCACGCCGAGCGTTTGCGCCCAGTCGGGCAGGGCGTTGTAGAGCAGGTGGTGCGGACCGGCCCAGATATACAGAAAAATCAGCGACCAGAAGTGAACGATCGAAAGGCGGTAGGAATAGATGGGGCGATTGGCGGCCTTGGGCAGGAAGTAGTACATCAGGCCCAGGTAGGGCGTCGTCAGGAAGAAAGCCACCGCATTATGGCCGTACCACCACTGCACCAGCGCATCCTGCACTCCGGCGTACACCGAGTAGCTTTTAAACAAAGAAATAGGCAGCGCCAGGCTGTTGACGACATGCAGCATGGCCACCGTGATGAAGGAGGCAATGTAAAACCAGATCGCGGCGTAAATGTGCTCCGAGCGACGGTTGACCATCGTCATCAGCAGGTTGATCATGGCCGCCACCCACACGACCGCAATGGCGATGTCGATGGGCCACTCCAATTCGGCGTATTCTTTGGAAGTCGTCAAACCGAGGGGCAATGTGATGGCGGCCGCCAGAATGATCGCCTGCCAGCCCCAGAAGTTGAAGTAACTCAGTTTCTTGCTCCACATCGGAGCCTTCAGAATGCGCGGGGCGGAGTAATATAGGCCGGTAAAAAATCCATTGCCCACGAAGGCGAAGATCACCGCGTTGGTGTGCAGCGGCCGCAACCGTCCGAAGGTAGTGTACGACAGCTCGAAGTTGAGGAACGGGTACGCCATCTGAAAGGCGATCAGAACCCCGACCAGGATGCCGATCAGCCCGTAGACCACGCAGGCGATGGCAAAATTGCGCACGATCTTATTGTCGTACTCAAACTCCTCCATGTGGATTGGAGGATTGGCGTCGGTAACGGTGGTGCTCATAATTAATTTTGAATGAGTGAATTGTGAATGAGTGAATATTAATTGAGCGACAAAGTCTTAGAGCGATGAGATTTAAGTTTTTCAAAAGGTGATAGTAGAGTTAACACATCTTGATCTTGATCTTGCCTTTTGTCAACTGTCAACTGTCAACTATTTTGGCGTAGATTGGTCGGAAGGCGATTTTTCTACCGTGTCGTCGAAGAGGATTCGGATGGAGGGCGTGTAGTCGTCGTCGAACTGGCCCTGGCGTACCGACCAGATGAAGGCACCTAAGAAACCCAGGGCGGCCAGAAGGCTCAATCCAATAAGAACAAACAAGGCACTCATAGTCAGGTGATTTTTGTGATTCAGATCATGCGCGGGTCATGTTCTTTTTTCAAAATCAAAACTACGGCCCGAATGTGGGGCTGACGATGAGGGTGATTAGGTGAAAAACTGACTTTCGTCACAAAAAAAAGGCTGATACGTGCGTACCAGCCTTTTACAAAATGTTTTTCTGATATTTATGAATCTGCCAGGGAGAGTAAATCAATGACCCGAATCTCGAAATCAGGCAGCACGGGAGCGGCGGAGCACACGTCATCGCCAATGCATATTTTCACCTGTTGACGGGATGTATACACACTGACCAGCTCTTCCTGAGGATTAATAGTCCAGACGACCTGCACACCGGCATTAAAATATTCCGTCAACTTCTTCTCCATTTGATTTATCTGATCGTGACGCGAAATGATCTCTATCAAGAAAGGTGGAATTGCTGCTTCTTCTTCGTAACCTCCTTTCTCAAATTGTTCCCTGAAAAAGTAAGCAATGTCCGGGCGGCGCATCTGTATACCGCTCAAATGGACATCGGGCTCTGCCATCAGCGTACCTGATTTTATATATCCCTTAGCAAAGAACAATTCGAGTAGGCGATTATAAATATAATACTGCGATTGCTGCATTCTCGTAGATTTAAGGAGTTCACCGTCGTTCCATTCGTACTTGAAGCCGTCATTCGGCTCCCAGTCGATGAAATCTTCCAAAGTGCGGGGCAGCGTATCGGTATTTGTTACGGTCTGGATCATGATTTTGGTCGACTTTTTTTCAAATATACGGGTATTCGCCTAAGAATTCAATCCCTTTTTTTGCAGCCAACGCCGCGCCGCCAGGTTTGTCGCCGCCGTCGTGAACAGCACAATCGTGATCGAACTCAGTGGCATCAGAATCGCTGCCACCACAGGCGAGAGCTGGCCCGTAACGGCGTAGGAAATGCCCGCCAGGTTGTAGAGCAGCGAAATCCCGAAGCTAATCTTGATGATGCGCTGACCGGCCCGTGCGAGCCGAATATGGCGGGGGAGGAGAGGGAGTTTTTCGCCCTGCACGATGGCGTCGCAGGCAGGAGAGAAGTTGTTGATGTCGTCCGACACGGCCAGGCCGACGTCGCTCTGTTGCAAGGCTCCGGCGTCGTTCAGGCCATCACCGACCATCAGTACTTTGCGGTATTGCTGGTTTTGTAGCCTGGCGATGAAGTCGAGTTTTTGCTCGGGTTTTTGTTGGAAGAAAAGATGGGAGCTGTCTTGAAATAAAGCCCCCAGAAACGCCTGGTCGGTGGGCTGGTCGCCAGATAGGAGGTAAGTGGCGTAGTCGTCTTGTTGTAGGGTCGCCACCGTATCGGCAAGACCCGCGCGATAACGGGGCTTTATCTCAAAATAGCCCCGCATCCGTCCGTTCATAGTCATAAAAACGTGCGGACTGGAAATAATTTGGTTTTGAAACAGGCTGGGTGAATCCAGATCGGTTTCGACCCAACTCCGGGAGCCCAGTCTGACAATGACCTGGCCCCACATCGCCCTCAGGCCCGCGCCTTCTTTTTCCTCAAATTCGGTAAAAGCTTTTTTGCTCAAAACCACCTCTGGCAACGACTTCACGATCAAGCGGCTCAGCGGGTGCGATGATTGTGCAGCGAGGGTTTTTACAATTACTTTTTCTTCCGAGCTCAGGCCATTTCCCACAAACTGAACCTCCGCCTCATGGGGCAGCGTGACGGTTCCCGTTTTATCAAAAACCACCGTGTCGATGTTGGAAAGCCGCTCGATGGCGTCGGCATTTTTGAAGTAAAAACCATGCTTACCAAAGAGGCTGAGCAGGTTGCCGTTGGTAAAGGTGGACGAAAGCAACAGGGCGCAGGGACAGGCCACCAGCAGCACCGTCGTGAAGGCCATGGAGGCAGTTTCCCAGCGACCCTGAATGGCCCAAATCGCGAAGGTGCCCACCGCCAGGAGCAGCACCACCGCCGAAAAGTAGCGGTTGATCCGGGCGGCGAGCGTTTTGTTCTGGTCTTCTTTTTTTTGGGTAAAAGCTTCGTTATTCCAAAGTTGCGTCAGGTAGCTTTGCGATACCCGCCGCACGATTTCCAGCTCCACCGCCGGGCCGCACTGCCGCCCTCCGGCGTAGAGTAAGTCGCCCCGGCGGCGTTCCAGGGGGGCGGCCTCCCCCGATACGAAGCTGTAATCGATCAAAGCTACCGGACTGAGCAGCGTGGCGTCGGCCGGAATCAGCTCGCGGTTACGAATCAGAATGCGGTCACCGGGTTGTAAATCCTGCACCGAACGCCGCGACTCCGCACCTTCGTTCATGACCGACACAGCAATGGGAAAATAAGATTTGTAGTCGCGGTCGAAAGCAATGCCGGCGTAGGTTTTATCTTGAAAATAACGGCCCAGAAGCATGAAAAATACCGCCCCGGCCAATGAATCGAAATAGCCCGGCCCGCTCCGGGTGGTGATCTGGTACAGGCTGGTCAGGAAGACGGAGAGCAACGCCAGCGCGATGGGCGCGTCGATGTTGAGGTAGCGGCCGCGCAACGCTTTCCAGGCTGAAGCGAAGAAGTCGGACGCGCTGTAAAAAAATACGGGCAGGGCCAGTACGAGATTCAGGCCGCTGAAAAGAAGGCGAAGCTGCTGGTCTTCGGCGTCCTGCCCCAAATGGAAGTACTCGGGCAGGCTCAGCATCATGATGTTGCCAAAGGCAAAACCCGCCACGCCGATTTTGTAGAGCTTGGCTCGACTGCTCCTTTTCGCGGGTTGCGCTTTCGCTGATTCACCCTCGGCAACGTGCAGGCTCAGGTAGGGCTCGTAGCCCAGCCGCGCCATGAGTCCGGCCAATTCGCTGAGCTTGATCTGATTCGGATTGAGGCTGATACGGACCGTTTTTTCAGGAAAATTGACCACCGAACTACCTACGCCGGGATGTAAGCGATGGAGCTGCTCCAGCAGCCATATGCAAGACGAGCAGTGCATGCCCGGCACCGGCCAGTTGACTCGCTCGTGGCGGCCGTCGGTAAATTCGAGGAGTTGGGGGCGGAGTTTGGCGAAGTCCAGGTGGTCGAACTTGCCCTGATAGATATTTCCTTCGGGAGAAACGCCCTTGTTATCCGCAAAGCGGTAGTACTGGCAGAGGTCGTTTTCTTTCAGCAGGTCATAGACCGTCACGCAGCCCGCGCAGCAGAAATCGTGACCGTCGTGACGGTGGGGAGCGTCGCGGCAGTCTTCCCCGCAGTGGTAGCACTGGGTTTCGGGTCTGGTAAGGGTACTGAGATTCGGTTCGTTTTTCCCCATTTGGGCGAAGGCGGTGATGGGCGACTGTAAGGGTCAAAATTGGTGACCAAACCGCCCAAAAACTGTGACCTACCTTCGTGCTGAAACATGATTTTCGTCAGTTTTCCTTTCAAAACTTGTGGTACGGACCGCTGGCCCGTCTCCTTCGTTGGCAAAAACGAACCAGCGGCCCGTACCACACTACATCGCCAACTGCTCGTCGATGAATTTGAAAATCTGCGGATCATTCCAGTCGACGGCCCCGATTTGCTCGGCCAGTACCTCGCCGTTCCTGACCATGTAGGTGCGCGGAATGGCGTTGCCGTTCAGCGGCGCGGGATAATTGCCACTGTACAAATAGAAGGGAAGTTGGTAGTCTTTCTTCTGCAAAAAATTCTGCACGGTGGCCGGGTTCTCGTCCGATACGATGTAGAAAGCTATTTTGGGATTATCCTTATACCGCTCATAAAGGCCCTGGATGCTGGGCATTTCGGCGTTGCACGGGCCACACCAAGTGGCCCATACATTAATAAATGTCAGCTTCGACGCGTCCATCGTGACCATGTTCCCCTTCATGTCGCTTAAATTCAGATATACCGAGTTTGGATCGTTGGTGACAGCCGGTGCCACAGTCGATTCGATGGCTGCCTCCCCGTCTGACACAGCTGAGGTTTCACGCATACTTAAATATAGCGCGGCGGCACCAACGATTAGCGCCAGGGCGAGGAGGGAGTACTTAATGGTAGGTTTCATCGATTCAGTGGTTTTTTATAATGAGATCAAGGTTTGCGGAACAATGGCCGGAGCGCAGGTCTGCTTAAGCACAAACTAACGAAGCTACACGTTAAACTAAAATTTAATTTTAAAGATTCGGAGGCAGCCTTCGACGGTACGACTCTTGCCACGACGCCAAGTTCCAGTTTCGAATCCAAGATTTAACACAAAATTCAAGCCCAAATTTTGTCCCTCCATCCGATTTTCAATACTTTTATGGCTTGTTACATTTTGACAAACAACCTTACTCTCAATGAAAAAACTTTTTGCGTGCTGGATGATGATGGCCCTCTGGGCGGGTGGAATGAATGAAGCGGTGGCCCAAAGGTCGGCGGCAGAGTTTTTTGAAGAAGGAAACAGTAAAGCACGCGGCGGTGATTTTGCCGGCGCCTTGCAGTCTTACAGCGCGGTGCTGGCTATGAATCCCGATCACGCCCCCAGTTATTTCAACCGTGGGCTGGCCAAGGCCAACTTGAAAGACCATCGTGGTGCGATCATGGATTATGATCGAGCGATAGAATTAAATAGCAAAGAGGCACTTTACTACCAAAGCCGCGGCGTGAGCAAAAGTATGCAAGACGACAATCGAGCGGCGATTACCGACTACACCCGCGCCATAGAACTGAACCCGGACGACGCCAAGTCTTTTTACAACCGAGGCGTAAGTCGCGCGAAGGTCGAGAACGAGCGTGGTGCCTTACAAGATTACAACAAAGCAATTTCCGTCGATCCTAACGACGTATTGGCCCTTTATGCCCGAGGTGCCTGCAAGCAAAAGCTGGAAGACTACGCCGGTTCATTGGCTGATTTCTCCCGGGTGATCGACCTCAGTCCGAAGCGGGCGGGGGCCTATTCCGGACGCGGCTACGCCAAAATCAAGCTCGGCGACTACAAAGGGGCTATCGCCGATTATACCCAAGCGATTGGAATGAGTCCCGAAGAGGGCACGTCGTATAGCAATAGGGGTTTTGCCAAAGCCAAGGTGGACGACTACGCCGGGGCTGTCACGGACTACAACCGCGCCCTGCAAGTGAATCCTGGCGATTACGAATCATTTTATGGCCGGGGATTTGCCAAGAGTAGACTCGGCGATCAAAAATCCGCTATTCAGGATCTCGACCGGGCCGTTGAACTCAACAACTCTTACACGACCGATTCCAAGAAGCTGGTGTACATGGGGCCTATCAATCGCGGCGTACTGGATAGACTGCGCGGTGTGGTGCAGGAAAGTATCAAGATAAATGAGTTGTCGCCCGAGCGGTCCGAGGCGTATTATATTCGTGGATTGGCCAAAAATAAGAACGGTGACAGCAAAGGTGCTATCACCGACTTAAACAGCGCCATCGCTCTGAATCCCACTTTCGCCGAAGCCTATTTCACCCGTGGCTTGGTGCGCTCCTCTATCGGCGACCAGATGGATGCTATTTTGGACTGTAGCAGCGCTATCAAGATCAATCCCACCTACCCGGAAGCCTACTACGTTCGCGGCATCATCAAGCACAGCCTGGGCGATGTCAATGGCGGCTGCCTCGATTTAAGCAAATCCGGAGAGCTTGGTTATACACCCGCTTATAAGGTAATCAGCGAATATTGTAATTAGGGCTTTCGGCTGTCAGCAATTGGCTGTCGGTTATTTTTTCCAATAAGCTATAGAACAGTTTTCAAGAGTCCCGGCTATTTTGTGGCCGGAACTATTTTTGTTTGGTATCCTTCTTTGCCATCAGAATAAAATTTTTGTGAAATTCCAACCGTTTTGATGTTTTCAGGCTCTTTGAGCCGAGTAAGTTTGTCGTTCATCTTCAAAAGACAAGATTATGAAATTCTGCAATTCGCTATTCGCGTTCCTGTCAGCCTGTTTGCTTTTGGGGATGGTTTCTTGCAAAGACATCTTCGGGAATCAGTCGGAGCCAGATACCACTGTTCCCAATACTTACCCGGTCATTTCAGGAGAAATCAGTGTTCCCGTACCTTCCGACCCGTCGTTCGGCTGGGCACCCGCGGCGGGTTCTGTGAACCTGGGTGATTTAAAAGCCCGTTCGGGAACCAGCGAGCCGACCCTCGTGGCGATCGGCGGCAGCCTGACGGCCGGCTACCGCGATGGCGGCCTGTTTCGGGAAGGACAAATCACTTCTTATCCCAACCTGGTGGCCCGGCAAATGGGCCTCAGCAACTTCAAACAGCCGCTCTTCGAGCGGGAAAGCGGTAACGGCACGGGACGTTTGGTTTTGGACGGAAAACGGGGGACGCTGCGTTGGAAGGAAGCGAGTAATAATCTCGGCTACCAAGCAGATAGCTCAGTTGATTTCAAACCTTATATGGGAACCAGTATAAACAATTTTGCGGTTCCAGGACTTCATTTGAGCAATTTGGGCAATAGTCCTGACGAATTATTGCCGGATGCAGTCACCTACTATCAGAAGAACCCTAAATCCTACCGAGGCGAGCAAGGACAGTATTTATGGAACAAACCCCTGAGTGCGATGGCACTCTATCAAAGACTTGTGCCAAGCAACAGCATTGGCTGGGATCGAATCAATGAGTTGAAGCCCGATGTCGGTATCGTCGAAGCGGGGTTAGATGTGTACATATCTAACAATCTTTCCGGTGGAGGAAACGGATTATACGACGGCCAACGCTGGCCTCATTGGGAACTACAAGATGCTGGACAGACTAAAAGAAACGGGTACAAAATATTTATACGCGACCATTCCCGATCTTACAGAAACGCCCTTTTTCAACGGTACACTGAATGGAATTCCTAATAAAATCAAGACTATGCCCGAAGGGGCAGCTCGCCCTGAACGGTACAATGATTTGTTTATTAAGAAATTCGCCAAAGACTACAACCATCCTTTGGTGGATTTCTATGCGGTCTATAAAAAAGTCTTAGCCGGGCAATACATATCAGAAGACGGCTTTAAGATCGATCCTTCCTTCCCGAACGGCAATTTCTTTTCCGCAGATGGCCTTTATCCTTCGGCGATTGGACAAGCCGTACTCGCCAACGAGGTGATCAAAGTGTTCAATACCTCCTACGGCTCGCAAATCCCCCTAATCAAGATTAAGGATTATGCGAGAGAACTGGGAAAGAATTGAATGAACAAATTGCTTTCTCACAAGAGAAGCCCGCAACTACAAAGTTGCGGGCTTCTTCTATTTCCAGAAACCCAAAAGCCGATCCGCAGCGGCGGATCGTGCCAAACTAAGCCTTCATCAACTCTCCCACACGATCCCAGTCCACAACATCCCAAAAGGCCCCGACATAGTCGCCGCGCTTGTTTTGGTATTTGAGATAATAGGCGTGTTCCCAGACGTCAAGCCCCAGCAGTGGGGTGCCCTTGAAATTGGAAACGCCCATGAGCGGGTTATCCTGGTTGGGCGTCGAGCCGAGGGCCAACTTGCCATCGCCTTGCGAAACCAACCACGCCCAGCCCGAACCGAAACGGCCAGAGGCTTCCTTACCAAAAGCTTCTTTGAAACTGTCGAACGAGCCGAACTGCCCGTTGATGGCGTCGGCCACGGCCCCCGTGGGGGTGCCGCCCTTGCCAGGGGCCATAGCTTTCCAGAAGAAAGAGTGATTCCAGTGGCCGCCACCATTGTTACGGATGGCATCGGGCGCGTTGCCGATGTTCGCCAGAATATCGTTCAGGCCCGTCTTCTCGTACTCCGTACCCTTGACAGCATCGTTGAGCTTATCGACGTAGCCCTTGGCGTGCTTGGTGTAGTGGATCTCCATCGTCTGAGCATCGATGGATGGCTCCAAAGCCCCAAATTCGTAGGGGAGAGGTTCCTGGGAATAAGGGGCCATCATTTCAGCCGCTTCTTTTGAGGCAGTCTGACAAGCCGACTGCGTGGACAAAGCTCCCACGGCCAGCGTACTGCCCGCCAGGGTGCGTATAAATTCAATGCGGTTCATAATTAAAGCAGGTTTTAGGGTTGGTAAAATACAATTAATCGTAAGCCACCCGGCTCACGATGCTTCGGCCGAGCGTGACCTCATCGGCGTATTCCAGGTCGCCGCCGATGGGGATACCCCGGGCAATGGTGCTGATTTTTACCTCGGTGGGTTTCAACTTCTTCTGTAGATAAAATGCCGTTGTGTCACCCTCCATCGTGGGATTCAAAGCCAGGATAACTTCTTTTACCTCTTCATCCCCAATGCGGCTCAGCAGCGACTCTATATTCAGGTCGGCGGGGCCAATGCCCTCGAGCGGTGAAATGATGCCGCCCAGCACGTGGTAAGTGCCATTGAACTGGCTGGTATTTTCGATGGCCAGCACATCACGCGTATCGACGACTACACATAGCAAAGCCGGATCGCGCTTGGGACTACTGCAAATGTTACAGAGTTCGCCGTCCGATATATTATGGCAACGGGCACAGAAGCGCGTTTGGGTACGCATAGCTACCAGAGCGTCGGCCAGCGTCTGTGTTTGGGGCTCGTCTCTTTTTAGCAGATGCAGCGTCAGGCGCAGGGCAGTCTTCTTGCCAATGCCGGGCAGCTTGGAAATCTCGTTGACGGCGTTTTCAATGAGTTGCGAAGGGTAATTCATAAAGCGGTGGGCGTGGAATAAAGCAGGGCAGCATCAGAGAATTTCGGCGGAGATGCCCCGGCGGCATATTTCGTTGCGCATGGTTACCAGCGAGTCAAACTCTCCCTGCTTTACGGAGCATTTTCCTTTAAAATGGATAATCAATGTACATTGCTCAGCCTGTTCCGGGGCGTGCTCGCACACGGTCATCAGTGTCTCGATCACCCAATCGAACGTGTTTACATCATCATTGAAAACCACGAGGGAGCGAACTTCCGTCTCCACGGTTTCTTCTAGTATTTCAATATCGGTATCTATGTCGGTTTGCATTCCAGTCAAATTTACGTTTGCTTGCAAAATTAAATAAAAAACAGGTACTAGGCATTAGGTTGTTAGGTTTTAGGCTCGTTTTGTTCGTAAAACCCTCTATCTAGGCAATTGTTCCGCGTCCACAGCCCTGGTGCGCCAGCCCGAGCGCGGGTCTGACCGATCATCATTCATCATTCATCCTTAATAATTAGCAGTGAACCCTTACATTGCCCTCGCTATCCTGGTTGCTTACTTCGGGATGCTGATTCTAGTCTCCATCTACACCTCCAAAGGTGCCGATACCGCCACTTTTTTTACCGCCAACCGTCAGTCCCCCTGGTATCTGGTGGCCTTCGGAATGATAGGCACCTCGCTTTCGGGTATTACTTTCGTATCGGTGCCGGGCGCTGTGTTGAACATTCAATTCTCTTATTTTCAAGTAGTTTTAGGCTATTTGGTGGGCTATTTGGTCATCGGTACCATCCTGATGCCGCTGTATTACCGCATGAACCTCATCTCAATTTATTCCTACCTGGATGAGCGCTTCGGGTTCTGGTCGTATAAATCGGGCTCGGCGTTTTTCCTGCTGTCGCGTACCTTAGGATCGGCGGTGCGGCTTTATGTGGCAGCGGGTGTGTTGCAAATTGCCCTGTTCGGACCATTAGGTGTGCCGTTCGAAGTAGCCGTGGCAATCACGATACTGCTCATCTGGATTTACACTTTCAAAGGCGGTATCAAAACGATTATCATCACGGACACGCTGCAAACGACTTTCTTGGTTACGGCGGTAATACTGACCATCTACCTGGTGGCCCGTGAACTCAATATTTCGGGCTTTTCGGAGATGGTTTCGGTGGTCAGCGATAGCGATTACTCCAAGATATTCTATTGGGACACCAATGACCCCAAAAACTTCTTCAAGCAGTTCTTGGGCGGCGCTTTCATCGCTATCGTCATGACAGGCATGGATCAGGATCTCATGCAAAAAAACCTTACCTGCAAAAATATCGGGGAGGCGCAGAAGAACATGTTTTGGTTCACCGTAGTGCTGGTCATTGTGAACCTGCTGTTTCTGTCGCTGGGGGCGCTGTTGTACCTCTACGCCACCGAGAAGGGTATTCCCTTCCTGGAAAAAACGGATGATTTTTACCCCATGCTGGCGCTGAACAATTTGGGCTTACTGGTTGGAATCACTTTCCTGCTGGGCATCACGGCGGCCACCTACGCCAGTTCCGACTCCGCCCTCACGGCCCTGACGACGGCATTTTGTGTGGATTTCATGAACGTGGAAGGCAAACCGGAAGCCGAGCGGTCGCGCATCAAGTTCTGGGTACACATCGGCTTTTCGGTGCTTTTTTATATCGTGATCCTGATATTCAACCAACTGAACAGCAAGGAAGTAATTACGGCGGTCTTCGACCTGGCGGGCTATACCTACGGGCCACTGCTGGGACTGTTCAGCTTCGGAATGCTCCTAAAACTGCCCGTCCGGGACAGACTGGTCCCGATCGTCTGCGTCGTGGCCCCGATCCTGACCTACGTCATCAATGAAAACTCCGCTGCCTGGCTGGATGGTTATAAGCTGGGTTTCGAGCGGTTGATTTTGAACGGAATACTGGTGTTTATCGGCCTGTGGCTGGTATCGCTGGGACTCGGGAAACGTGGAAACGAATTGCGCGAAGTGTAAGGGATTTGTGGAATTCGATTCCCCATTTCCCCAGCAGACCTGGATTGAAAGGTAATGGTTTGGTTTTTTTGCCAGAGATGCTAAAACCGAAACGTTACCACTCATTACCAGCACACTAATAACATGGAAGCATTGCTATTCTTAATGACCTCGATTACCGCCGGAGTTTGGTGTTCCTACTACGTGGAATACCTGGCAGACAAAAAGAATAAGAAGCACTCAGACAAACAGCTTGGCTTATAGCAGTTCGTTCCCCGGATCCCAGAAACACGCTTCAAAGGCGACCACTTGGTCGTCTTTAATTTTTACCCCCTCGCTTTCAAGCAAATCCTGCATTTCGGTATGACTGCCGAAAAAGTGCTTCCCCGTCAGGACTCCGCTGCGATTTACCACGCGCTGCGCCGGGACATCGGGCCGACTGTGCGCCGCGTTCATCGCCCAGCCCACCATGCGCGCCCCTTTTTTTGATCCCAGATAAGCGGCGATAGCCCCGTAGGTAGTCACCCGACCAGTAGGAACAAGTTTTACCACATCGTACACATTCTCGAAGAAATCACTCCGTGCCATTGGTCGCCGCAATTCTGTCTTCCACTTCCCTGACCAATTCTTCGTACCACGCTTCTCCGTAAGCCCGGATGAGCGGTTCTTTCAAAAATTTGTACAACGGCACCCCCAACTCAGCCCCCAGGGTACAGGCCGGATTACAAATCTCCCAACGGTCGTAGTTGATCGCGTGGTACTGCTCGTACTTCGTGACGCGGATTGGGTACAAATGGCAGGAGATCGGTTTTTTGAAGTCGATTTTACCATCGTTATAGGCTGCTTCGATGCCACACTTCAAGATGTTTTTCTCATCATAAAACGCGTAAGCGCACTCCTTCCCGTCGATGACGGGCGTAACGATGTCACCCTCCCAATCCTTGGTATAAACGCCCACCGCCGCGATGACGGCTTTGCCTTTTTCGGAAAGATAAGGTTCGACGTGGCGATAAATGCGCTTCATGATGGGCAGCTCGCTGTCTTCCAGAGGGGCACCCGAGTCTCCTTCCACGCAGCAAGCGCCGTGGCATTTGTCTAGGTTGCAGACGAAGAATTGGTCGCCAATATCGTCGCTTACGCAGGTGTTGTCGATTAGGATCATAGTGTTTTAACTTTGAAGTACGCCACCGGGCGCCCGGCTGAGTACCATAGTTCCTAAGTACCAAATTTTTTACATTTGAAAGAGTAAGCGAAATCAATTCTTCATTTTCACTCAGGTACTCAGCTGGGGGGGGGCGTGGCGTACTCAGGTACTCAGTCACCCCTCACTTCCTCGGTATCTTCAGCGTCTCCCCCAGCTTCACATTGGTGTCGGTCATATTGTTGAGGTTTTGAATTTCCTGCATGGTGACACCGTAATTTTTGGCAATGCGGAAAAGGTTCTCTCCGGACACGACCTTGTGCATGACATAACTGCCGCTCGTGACGGAAGGAGCGCGGCCGGTCGAGGCGGTTGGATTTACGACCAGTTTTTGGCCAACGGCCAGTTTGTCGTTGGTCGTCAGGCCGTTCCAGGCGAGTATGTCGTTGACTTCGACGTTGTAAAGCTTCGAAATGCTGTAATACGTCTGCCCCGATTCGACCGAATGGTATTTGGGGTTGGCGCTGCCAGAAGCAGAGGGACGACTGTAAGTCGAGCTTGGCCTATTGGCTGAATTGCCGGGACTGGCGGTCGGAGTACTTGAACTGCTGCGAGGATTGGCGGGACGAGCCGTGCTGGTGCGGGCGGGTTCAGAGTCGAAATCCGGCGTTTTGTCCGTGGTTCCCTGCTGCTCGATGATGACGATTCGATCATTGGTCGACGTACGGGTAGGAGGGGGTGTCGGGGTCGTCGTTGCAGCGGGATTACTTGGTTTGGTATAGACTGCCTCATCGCGTGGGGTGTCTTCCGTAACCTCGGGTGGGCTGGTTGGCTCGTTGCTTCGATCGGCTAGTTTCGGGCGGTACTTCCTCCGCTCACTGGCATTTTTAGGAATATCGTCGGTAGAACCCACGAGTTCCGGCTGCGTGTAAGGTTGATCGGCCGGGGCAGTGACGCTGGGCGATGTGCCGCGCGGCGCTGCGTTGCCCGATGGGGGCAGGTTTATAATCTCGACGGGTTTGTTGGCGGGGCGGCGTTTCATGAGCCACATCACGCGGCCCGTCTGCAGGCGTTGGTTGCGGTTGCTAATGCGGTTGTATTTCAGCAAGCGGCCCGTTCTGACGCCGTAAATCTGCGAGATGCTGCGGATGGTTTCCCCCTCGCGGGTAGTGTGGAATGGTACCATCGCCTTCTTGCTTTTCTTAGCCAAATAATAGACATCGCCCGGAACAAGCGGGTCGCGGCTGCCCAGGTCATTGTATTTCAAGAAACTGGATGTCCTGACCTTGGCGGCTTTGGCGAGGTCGGATGCCTGGTCGCCGGGTCGGGCCTGAATGCCGGGCAAGCTGTTTATCTCCCAAAAAACGGGATCATTGCGGCCTTTCAACTGGACACTGGCCTTGCGCAGAAGGGGAAAGCCGATATCGTCTTCGGCAAAGTTGGTGGTGGGGTCATCGCGCGAAATCATCAACAATTCGCGGACGTTGTTGATCTGGTCGGAAGCCACGGGCAGGGCCACTACGTACTCGCGGTCGGCGGGGATTTGATCCGCATCCGTCCACAGGTTATAGCGGCGTATTTCCTGGGGGTCGAGGCTCAATTCCCGCGCAATGGCACTGAACGAGCGTCCGCGACCTTTGCGGTATTCCAGCAGTACGATTCTGTTGGCCGTCCGGTAACGCTCCATGCCCGCTTCCAGCGCGATTTTATGCGCAAAAAAGCGGAGTACGTACTGGTCGGTTTTGCCATCGAGGGTGATTTCCTTGGCGTAGGCCCATTTCGTCGGGATGATTTCCTTGACGCCACCCACGCCCAGATAGTAGGAGTAGAGCGCCGAAACCCAGTTGTTGTACTGCTCGTTGCTGCGTTTCAAGTAGCGGGCGGCAGCGCGGGTGGAAGCGGTGATGTTTTTCCGTTCATCTATCTGGTTATTCACCAAAAGCCCCAACTCTTGGGCGGTTTCTTGCTTAAATTGCCAGAAACCCACCGCATCGGAGGTGGAAACGGCATCGGGCGTGAGCGAGCTTTCCTGCACGGCCAGGTACTTGAAGTCGAGCGGTACTTCCTCCTCGATCAGGACGCCTTCCAGAATCGGGAAGTAAAGAATGGCGCGATCCATCTTGGCTTCCCAAAACCGCTTGTTGGACATCAGGCTGCGAATATCGCCTTCGATGGCTCGCTTGGCGCGGTTGTCGAATTTGACGTTGATGCCGCCGAACATGACATTGTCCGGCACAGTGGGGATGTCCTGCGCCTGGGCGGAGAAGCCCAGGGCAAGGGCGCAAAGTACCACGAGGGCCTGGCGCATGGGGTTGATGTTTTTGTAATTCATGGGGGTTAGAGTAAAGTGCAAATTCTTAAAGAACCTGGGCAATCATAATTCCGTCCCGGATGGGGAGCAGGAGGCATTTGACCCGAGGGTCGTTACTTACATAATCATTAAAGGCTAATAAGGCCGGAGTTTCCTTATCGGGCTTATGGTTCGTCGGATCGGCGACTTTGCCGCTCCATAGTACGTTGTCGGCCAGGATGAGTCCGCCGGATTTTATTTTGCCAATGATCAAATCATAGTAGGCCTGGTAATTGACCTTATCGGCATCAATGAAAACCAGGTCGAATGTTTCGTCGAGCGTCGGGATAACGTCAAGCGCCGCCCCGATGCGGAAGTCGATGCGGGAAGCGAATTCCGATTTGGCAAAAATAGCCCGGGTGAAGTTTTCCAGTTCCTCGTTGCGGTCGAGAGTAATGAGCAGGCCGTCGTCGGACAATCCTTCGCACAGGCAGAGGGCGGAGTAGCCCGTATAGGTGCCGATTTCCAGGATACGGTGGGGGCGAATCAGGCGGGAGAATAGCGCCAGCAGCCGTCCCTGCGCGTGGCCCGATAGCATCCGGGGCCGCATAATTTTGGCGTGGGTTTCGCGGCTGACGTGCCGCAGCAGGTCGCTTTCGGGTTCGGTGTGCGCTTCGGCGTAAGCCTCGATTTCCGGGGGTAAAAATTCCATGCGGGGCAATGGCGGCCAGAATTTAGTAGGTAACCGTCACTTCAAATATACCAAACAACGCTGGCTTTGCCGAATTCTTGCGGGTACTAGGTTGTTAGGCGTTAGGTTATTAGGTCTATATACAACTGTTCAACAGAGATTTATATTTGAATTGCAATTGAGTTGCGTAGAATAATCTCGAAAAAACAGACTGTTCAACAATGAGCAGACTTAAGACCTAATGCCTAATAACCTAACAACCTTCTACCTATTCCAGCATATCTTGCAGGTACTTGCCGTAGCCACTCTTCACCAGCGGTGCGGCGATTTCGCCCAATTGCTCCGCCGAGATGAAACCCATGCGGTAGGCGACTTCCTCGATACAACCGATTTTGAGCCCCTGCCGCTCCTCGATGACCTGCACGAATTGCCCAGCCTGCATTAAAGACTGAAAGGTGCCCGTATCCAGCCAGGCCGTTCCCCGGTCCAATACGCCTACTTTCAATTGCCCACGTTTGAGGTACTCACGATTTACATCGGTGATTTCCAACTCGCCGCGCGGCGATGGCTTAATGTTGCGGGCGATTTCCACCACCTGATTGTCGTAAAAATACAACCCCGGAATGGCGTAGTTGGATTTAGGTTTTTCCGGTTTCTCTTCGATGGAAACAGCTTTGAGATTTTCATCGAACTCCACCACGCCGTAGCGCTCGGGGTCCTGCACCTGGTAGGCGTACACCACGCCGCCCTCGGGATCGTTATTGGACTGCAAAAGGCGGGAGAAGCCTGATCCGTAAAAGATATTGTCGCCAAGAACCAACGCCACTTTATCGTCGCCGATGAAGTCGGCCCCGATGATGAACGCCTGCGCCAGCCCGTCGGGACTGGGTTGCTCGGCGTAAGAAAATGAGCAGCCCAGCCGCGCGCCGTCGCCGAGCAGCTTCTCGAACTGCGGTAAATCGTGCGGCGTCGAGACAATCAGTATTTCCCGAATCCCGGCCAGCATAAGCACCGACAGTGGGTAATAAATCATCGGCTTGTCATAGACCGGCATCAATTGCTTGCTGACGGCCAAAGTAAGCGGATGTAAACGAGTACCGGATCCCCCGGCGAGTATGATTCCCTTCAAGAGAGTTTAAAGTTTAAAGTTTATGAGTTTATGAGTTCAAAGTTCAGTTACGTCTACAACTTTGAACCGCCAGGCGGCCCTGTTTCGACTCTGAACTCGTCAACCGTACATTTCTTCGTAATACTTTTTATAATTCCCCGACGTCACGTTATCGAGCCAGGCTTGGTTGTTCAGGTACCAATCTACGGTTTTTGCCAGACCCTCCTCAAATTGAAGCGAGGGTTCCCAGCCTAGTTCGGTTTTAAGGCGCGTGGCGTCGATGGCGTAGCGCAGGTCGTGGCCCGCGCGATCGGTGACGTAGGTGATGAGGGCTTCGGCGGTGCCGGGTTCGCGGCCCAGTTTCTCATCCATAATTTTGCAGAGCAGCAGCACCAGGTCGAGGTTTTTCCACTCGTTGTGGCCACCGATGTTGTAGGTTTCACCCACTTTTCCGTCATGAAAAATGGTGTCGATGGCGCGGGCGTGGTCTTCCACGTAGAGCCAGTCGCGCACGTTTTCGCCCTTACCGTACACGGGCAGCGGCTTTTTCTGCATGATGTTGTGGATCATCAGCGGAATCAGCTTTTCGGGAAAGTGGTTGGGACCGTAGTTATTGGAGCAATTGGAAATCACGACGGGCAGCTTGTAGGTGTTGTAATAAGCCCGCACAAAGTGATCCGAAGATGCCTTGGACGCCGAATAAGGCGAACGCGGGTCATAGCTGGTCGTTTCCAGGAAAAATTCGTTCGGGTCGTGCAGCTCGCCGTACACCTCGTCCGTCGAGACGTGGTAGAAAAGGTGGTTGGCCATCCCGTTTTTCTCCAAATCATCTTTCCAGGCTTTCCGGGCCGAATTGAGCAAATTGACCGTCCCCAGTACGTTTGTGACCACAAATGCCAGCGGGTCGGTGATCGAGCGATCCACGTGGGACTCGGCGGCCAGGTGAACGACGCCGTAGAAATCGTTTTCGGTAAAAAGCTCATCCAGAAAAACGGCATCCGTGATGTCGCCTTTGACGAACGTGTAATTTGCCGCATCCTCTACGTCCCGCAGGTTTTCCAGGTTGCCCGCGTAAGTCAGCGCGTCGAGGTTATAGATATGGTAGCCAGGATACTGATTCACAAATCGCCGCACCACGTGTGAACCGATGAATCCTGCCCCACCTGTTATAAGGATTTTTTTCAAAATGTTGAATCGTGTAATTGTTTAATCGTTGAATTGTATTCTGCAACTACCAATTTATCAACTGTCACTCTGAGCGTAGCCGAAGAGTCATCTGCCAACGCCAGGCATCACGTAATGAATCTGCCAACGATTTTTCTGCTTTCCAGCCCAGTACGTTGTTGGCTTTGTCGGCCTGCGCCCATATTTTCTCTACGTCGCCGGGCCTTCTTGGGCCGAGGGTGTAGTTCAGTTTTACATCGTTGGCCTTTTCAAAGGTGTCGATTAATTCCAGGACGGTATTACCGTTGCCCGTGCCGATATTGAAGACATCGTAGTAGTCGACTTCGCTCTGGCTTTTCAGTAGTTCTATGGCTTTGACGTGCGCCTTTGCCAAATCGACCACGTGGATAAAATCGCGGATGCAGGTACCGTCGGGCGTGTCGTAATCGTCGCCAAACACGACGAGTTTGTCGCGCAGTCCGGCGGCAGCCTGAGTTAAGTAAGGTACCAGATTGCTGGGAACACCAGAGGGGAGTTCACCAATTTCGGCCGAGGAATGCGCCCCGATGGGATTGAAGTATCGCAGCGAAATGGCTTTCAGCCCTGGTTTGGCGTACACATAATCACGGATAATATCCTCGCACATGACCTTCGTATTGCCGTAGGGCGAGGTGGCGGGTTGGCGCGGCGTGTCCTCCGTCACGGGCAGCGTATCGGGCTGACCGTACACGGTGCAGGAAGACGAAAAGACAAAATTATTGACCCCAGACTCCCGCATCACTTGCAGCAGTACCAGCAGCGAATCAATGTTGTTCTGGTAATATTTCAGCGGCTGCTCCACCGACTCACCTACGGCCTTATAGGCCGCGAAATGGATGACGCCATCGAATTTTTCTTTTTCAAAAAGCTCCCTGACCGCTGTTTTGTCGGTACAATCGACTTCATAAAAAGGGACGTCCTGACCGATGATGCGCTTTAAACCCGTCAGCACTTCCCGGTTGGAATTGTAGAGATTGTCCGCAATCACGGGCTGGTAGCCCGCCGCTTGTAATTCCACTACGGTATGCGAGCCAATGAATCCGGTGCCACCAGTGACCAGTATTTTCATGCAAAAAATTTGGGGTGATTGAGCCTTTCCAGCCCATTTTCGGGGTCTGATCGTTACTTTTTTTATCGGGCAAAAGTAGAAAATTTGACCGCTATTCAAAAATTGTTTTTATTTAAGACTTCGTAAACAGAACCGATAGGAGGAGCTATGGAGGAAAGGGAAATAAAGGCGCTGGTCTCGTTGCTGGACGACGACGACGCGGAAGTCGCTATCCTGGTCGAGGACAAAATACGCTCAATGGGCCGGGAGATAATCCCGTTTTTGGAGACGGAGTGGGAAGGTAGTTTTAGTCCTATCGCCCAGCGTCGCATCGAGGATCTTATCCACGACCTGCAATTCGACGGCATGGAGGAGCGGCTGCTGCACTGGAAAAATGGCGGGTCGCTCGACCTGCTCGAAGGCATGTCGATCATCGCTACCTTCCAGTATCCCGACCTCAATTTCCAGAAACTACGCGATGAAATCGATCAGTTTCGCTACGATGTTTGGGCGCAGTTTAGCGACCAAATGAGTCCGATGGATCAGGTAAAGGCGCTCAACACGGTGTTCTACACCGGACTGGGCTTCGGGGCCAATACCAAAAACTTCCACTCGGCTTCCAATTCCATGATCAACATCGTGCTGGAAAGCCGCCGGGGCAACCCCATCACGCTCTGCGTCATTTATTTGCTCATCGCCCGCAAGCTCAACATGCCCGTCTACGGCGTGAACCTGCCCAACCTTTTCGTACTCACCTACAAGCGCGATACCACGCAGTTTTACATCAACGTCTTCAACCGGGGCATCATTTTTTCCAAAACCGACATCGACCACTACATCGCCCAACTCAACCTGGGTCCCAAGGATTCGTTCTACCAGCCCTGCACCAACCTCGAAATCATACAACGCGTCCTGCGCAATTTAATCGTGTCCTACGAAAAAGCGGGCGAGCCGGAGAAGATTCGGGAAGTGGAGCGGCTGCTGTTGGCGATGATCGAGGAGGAGATGTAGGGGCGAACCCATGTGTTCGCCCTGTCGCTGACATTGAGAAATGCGCCTTCGTCCAATTTTTGTTCGACATCGAAAATCATGAAACAGACATTATTTTTTCATGAAACAGACATTATTTTTCTCGAGAGTCAAAAGCATCGGCAATCAGCTGAAAAAGTTTTTCCAGGATGTGATGCAAGGCCGAGTTAAAATTGATGTGTTCAGTTTGTCATAAGGTAACTTGTACAGCAGATGAGACTGGGAAATTTGAAGAGTCTAACGGCCATCCAGCTATTCACGATCTTCTTACGTTATCTGATTGGAGCAGCCTTTGTATTTGCCAGTATCGTCAAAATTCAGGGTAAGCGATTTACCACAGATTCGGGAATTAGTTCTCCAATCAACGACAGCTGGCATCTATTTGAAACGCTCTATCAGTCAGGTCTGTATTGGCAATTTATTGGCTGGGGCCAGTTAGTAGCAGGTTTTCTGCTGATGACTCAACTCTTTAGTACTCTGGGAGCCATACTGTTTATGCCCATCATACTCAACATTTTTGTGATCACTATTTCCTACTATTTCGCCGGAACGACTATCGTTGCATTTTTGATGTTATTAGCCAATGTCTATCTACTAATATGGGATTGGTCCCGTCTTAAAGTTGCTATATGGCCTTTTCAATCAACGTTTAACCCAGTAAGATACCCATTATTAGAAAGGCAGAGCTGGGCTTACTTAGGCTTATTTTATTTTGGACTGACAATAATGGTTAAATTAGCAGTGCATTCTTTCTACCCCCTTTTGGCCACCTTTGGTGTAGCTTGTATTGTTGGGCTTGTAGTGATGACTCACAACTTGAAAGCACACAAAAAGCAAGTAATGGCTTCAAAGACATTTCAAGTTGATGTGCCCATTGAATCCGGCTTTTGATTCGGTCGATCCGTCGCGCGATGGTAGGCTGTTACCGTCGAATCCGCTTCGCGTTTGCAACGCGATCCGCGTAAAAGCACTGTAACCTGCTGTCCTATTGACGACGACGGGCGAACACATGGGTTCGCCCCTACAAGACCGCTACTATCAGGCAGTATTCTCCGAACCAACGCACGTGCAAATTAGCCGTGACTTCCCTTTCTGAATCCAAAAGACGGCCTTTCAGATTGATCATATTTTTATCAAAAGGCTCTATCATTATATCCTCCTTGAAACTCACTTTATTTCTGCCGTTCAACTTATAAAGTGCTTCCTTCGCGCACCAATACGTGCAGAGCCTAGATAAAGAATCCCCCGCTTCCTCCAATTCGCTTTCATTCAGAAACTTCCGGGCGGTGCGCCTGAGTTTTGCATCCGTTTTTTCCATGTCGATCCCGACGGGAAGCGTCGGGTGAATGACCGCCGCGACGTAATCCAGCGTGTGGGTCAGGGAAATGAAGTGGTTGCTATCGATCAAAAACGGCTTCCCGTGTTCATCTTTCCAGGTACCTTGAAAGACTTCGCCCGCTTCGTCCACGACCCGAGCCAGTAGCACCCGCCCGGCCAGCCACTCGCGCTTTTTCTGGGGGTGCGAGATACCCGAAAATTCCGCTAAGTCCGCAGCGGCGGGGAGCATTTTGTGGAGCGTTTCCGCTGATTCGGTGAGTTCCCAAACCAGCAGGCGGCATTCTTCGGTGATGTTCTCGGCGTGAACGAGCGGCATATCGTCTGCGTTTGTTTTCCTAAACCTTCCCTCTCTTGCTATGAAAGTGCGCAAAATAGATACTTTTTCGGGTCATCGCGACTGCGTGTACGCATTAGTGGCCGATTCCGCCGGAGGGGGCTTCTATTCCGCCGGGGGCGACGGGTTAGTCGTGCTCTGGGACGTCACCAAGCCCGACCTGGGCGATTTGGTAGCCCGCGTGGAGTCGTCGGTGTACGCGCTGGCGGTCGATGCCACGACGGGGCTGCTGTGGGTGGGGCAAAATTACGAAGGAATTCAACTCATCGACCCCAGTGAGAAAAAGGTCGTCAAGTCGATGAAGATCAGTTCGGCGGCGATTTTTGATATAAAAATCTGGCAGGAAACCGCCTTCGTGGCCTTGGGCGACGGCGTGATCGTGGTCATCGACCTCCCAACTTTTGCCATAAAGAAACACCTGAAAGCCGCCGATAAAAGCGCCCGCACGCTGGCGCTGCGGCCCCATCACCGTGAACTGGCCGTTGGATTCAGCGATTGGAGCATCGGCATTTTCGACCTCGATACATTGGCTTTGAAAACCAGAATTCCGGCCCACGACAATTCGGTGTTCGCTGCGCAATACTCGCCCGACGGCAAGCAGCTAGTCACGGGTAGCCGCGATGCCCACCTGAAAGCCTGGGACGCTACGGAAGGCTACGCCTTATGGCAAGATGTTCCGGCGCACCTATTTGCCATCAACGACATCGCCTTCCGCGCCGACGGGAAGTACCTGGCCACGGCCAGCATGGACAAGTCCATCAAAATCTGGCAGGCCGACACGTTACGGCTCGTCAAAGTCGTGGACCGCGCCCGCCATGCCGGCCACGCTACTTCGATCAATAAGCTCTTGTGGTTGCCGGAGAGTAATTGGTTGGTTTCTGCTAGTGACGACCGGAGCATTTCGGTTTGGGAGATCGAAGGGTGATTTCGGTTGACTTGTTCGCAGTTCAGGTAAAATCGAGCCTGGTGGAAGCTTATCGGCGTCGTTGCTATTGGCGACAAGACGGGCCAGCGGCCCGTACCACATTTGGCTTGGTTATTGAGGAGGCGATAGCCGACCGCCGAAAGCCCAGAAAGCTGCCCGCCGATGGCTAAATTGTTTTTGAAAATTGCCATATTAATCGGTACTTAACCGAATTATCCAAGCGACATATTCCATAAAACGGGCTACAAGAATGAAAATCTCCCCTATTGACATCCGGCAGCACACCTTTGAAAAGGGATTTCGAGGCTACGAAATCGACGAAGTCAATGCCTTCCTGAATTCACTCTCGCAAGAATGGGAGCGGGTGATGAATGAAAACAAGATGCTGAAGATGCAACTCGAAATTGCGGAAAAGGAACTCAATAAATTGCGGGACGTGGAAATGACGCTTTTCCGCACCCTGAAAACCGCCGAAGACACCAGTACCCAAATCACGGAGCAAGCCAACAAGGCGGCCGAAAAGTACCTGGAGGAATCGCGCCGCAAGACGGACGAAACCATCTCCGAGACCAAGCGCAAGGCGAGCATGATCGTGCAGGATGCTGAAAATGAGGCCAAGTACATCCGCGAAGAGATCATTAACGAACTCAAAAATCAGGAGCGTGACTTCAAGGCGATGGAAAAGTACCGCGACAACGTAGTGGTGCAGCTAAAATCGCTGGTCAGCAATACGAATGAGACGGTAGAACGCTTCGAGAAAAAGTTTAGCGAAGACTCTTCCTTCACCCAAAAAATGGAAGAGATCAAGCAGCAAGTAACGGAGGCTGCCAACCAACCGGCGCAGGCAGAAAGTGAGGAGAATGACGAGGATGAAGTAGTGGCCGGGCGCGAGGAAGGAGCGGAGTCAGGGGAAGCGTCTGACGAAGTGACCCACGGGGAGGCGGAAATATCCGACGCGCAGGAAAACAATCGGGATGCCGCTTCCGAAGCCCTCGCTGAGGTAGAGAGAATGGCCAAGGAGCGCAAAGCCGCCGAAGCACTCGAGGTGGCTGAGAACGATGACGAAGTGGAAATAACTACCGATGAGTCCTCGAAGGGAAAAGGTTCGTTTTTCGACCAGATAGGCTAAGGAAGCACCATGGGAACGGTATCACTCGAAGGCTTGGAGTTTTTTGCCTATCACGGCTACTACGACGAAGAGCAAAAGGTAGGCAACAAGTATTCACTCGACATCACGATTCACACCGACTTCTCCGCCGCCGCAGAGAATGACCGTCTGCGTGGCACGGTCAATTACGAGGAGCTTTACGCCATCGCCGCCGAGGTGATGCAGGAACGCGCCCGCCTGCTGGAACACATCGCCTACCGACTGATCGAAAAAGTCCGCTTAAAATACCCCGATGTAGAAAAAGTTCACGTAGCGGTTTCCAAGTTCAATCCACCGATTGGCGGGGTGTGCTTGCGCTCGAAGATTACGTTGGAAGGGTGAGTTATGAATGATGAATGATGAAAAAGCCTTCTGGAAAATTGAGTGCTGAGCTGGATAGACAGATTGAGAATTGTGAAAGCGACAATGCAATATTAATTGATGTCGATTGGAAGGAGGTTATGAAAAAGGCAAATAAGATACAAACGGATGAACCCGAGTTACGTCGAAAGCGAAACGTACCAAAATCTTGACCCTACACCATATCCACCGCCACCTTGTAATTCGGATCCTCCACGACATTCACGTCGATCAACGTCTCGGCGTTGGCCAGTAGCTTCCGGCAATCGGGGCTGAGGTGTTTGAGGTGAACTTTCTTCCCCACTTTCTGGTAGCGCTCGGTGATTTTGTTGAGGGCCTCGATGGCCGACATATCCACCACGCGGCTTTCCTCAAAATCAATTACGATCTCGTCGGGGTCGTTCAGCACGTCGAACTTTTCGTTGAAAGCCGACACTGAGCCGAAGAACAGCGGGCCGTAAATCTCGTAATATTTAGTACCCTTTTCATCGAATCGCTTGCGGGCGCGAATGCGCTTGGCGTTGTCCCAGGCAAAGACCAGCGCGGCAATAATGACGCCCACGATGACCGCCAGCGCCAGGTTGTGCAGCACCGCCGTGACCAGCGTTACGAGCACCATCACGAACACATCGGACTTGGGCATTTTGGTGAACGTCCGCAGACTGGCCCATTCGAAAGTCCCGATCGCCACCATGATCATCAGCCCCGTGAGGGCCGCCATCGGGAGCTGCTCGATCAGGCCCGAGCCGAACATGATGAAAACCAGCAGCATCACCGACGCCACAATGCCCGATAGCCGTGCCCGTGCCCCGGACGAGATATTGATCAGACTCTGCCCGATCATGGCGCAACCGCCCATGCCCGAAAATACGCCCGATAGAATATTAGCCGCGCCCTGCGCCACGGCTTCCTTATTGCCACGGCCGCGCGTTTCGGTAATCTCGTCGATAATATTCAGCGTCAACAGGCTCTCGATCAGGCCTACCCCGGCCATGATGGCGGCGTAAGGGAAAATAATGGTGAGCGTTTCAAACGTAAAAGGCACACTGGGGAGGTGAAAAGGCGGAAAACCACCCTGAATCGAAGCCATATCGCCGACCGTTTTGGTGTCGATGCCGAAGTAGGTTACGACGCCGAAAACGACCAGAATGGCTGTCAGAGAAGCAGGAACAGCCTTGGTGAACCTGGGCATGGCCCAGATGATGAACATCGTCGTCAGTACAAGACCCAGCAGGATGTACAGTGCATTTCCCGTCAGCCACCCACCCGAAGGATCTTTGAACTGATCGAGCTGCGACATGAAAATGATGATCGCCAGGCCGTTTACGAAGCCGAAAATGACCGGGTGCGGCACAAGTCGCATCAGCTTGCCCAGCCGCAGCAGCCCGGCGGTGATCTGAATCACGCCCGCCAGTACCACCGTGGCAAATACGTACTCCACACCGTGTGACTTGGCCAGCGCGACGATGATGACCGCCACCGCGCCCGTCGCGCCCGAAATCATGCCCGGCCGACCACCGAAGATGGAGGTCACCAGACCCATCATAAAAGCGGCGTACAAACCCGTCAGCGGCGAAAGTCCGGCGATGAAGGCAAAAGCCACCGCTTCGGGTACCAGCGCGAGGGCTACTGTCAGGCCGGAGAGTATTTCGGTTTTATAATCGACTTTCTGTTTGAGGTCGAATAGGTTGAAGTATTTTTTCATTATCAAAAGCAATATGATTCAGCTACGAAATTGTATTATTTCTTGAAATAGCAAAAAAGAAATTTTGGGGATTGGGCTTATTATTGTGGGAATGGAAAGAGAAATGCGAACTTTTTGGTTCTCACCCCAAAAAAAACAGAGCCGCAAAGATAGGACTTTTTGTAAGTGTAGCTAGTAACTATGGAAAGCAGACCCAAACTAAAAATAGAACTCGCTGCGTCAGACCGGCTGGTCGAGTGGATGGCGTGGCTGCTGCTGATCGGCCTGTGGATATTCGCGCTCGTCAATTACTCCGACCTGCCCGATCAGGTACCGATGCACTTCAACGCCAGGGGCGAAGTCGACAGGTACGGCGACAAAGCGAGCAGTTTGATTTTGCCCTTAATCGCTACCCTGTTGTTTTTTGGAATGACCTGGCTCAATCGCTATCCCCACGTCTTCAATTACCTGGAACCGATTACGGCCAGTAACGCCGAAAGGCAGTACACGATGGCTACGCGGTTGATCCGTAGTTTGAAATTGGCGGTTGTAGCAATATTCTTCATTATCTTGGTAGCGGTGCAGCAAGCGGCCACCGAAAATATAGCAGGATTGGGGCCGTGGCTTCTGTCGGTAATCCTGGTCATTACTTTCCTGCCCTTGATTGTCTATCTGTTCAAAGTCTTCATAAAACCTTAAAGCTAATCTTGGAAAACGTCTCCACGACTCTCGATGCCTGTTTTATTCTCATTACGCTGCTCACCGTGGCGCTGCTTTACTTCGCTGTCTCCGGTCCCAAGTCACGCGGGTTGCTGATCGGACTGGGTGCCTGGATGCTCTTCCAGGCCTACCTTGCGTTTTCTGGTTTTTACGAAGTCCAAACTACCCCGCCCCGCTTCGTCGCGCTGGGTGTGCCGCCCACGCTATTCATCGCCGGACTTTTTTTGACGGCCCGCGGAAGAGCCTTCATCGATAGCCTGGACGTGGCGAGGCTCACGCTGCTGCACACGGTCAGGATTGCCGTCGAAGTCGTTTTGTATTTTTTATTCGCGGCGAAGGCCATTCCCGAACTCATGACTTTTGCGGGCCGCAACCTGGACATCGTGGCGGGCCTGACCGCGCCGCTGGTGTACTATTACGGCTTCGTAAGGAAAATTCTGCCATCTTCTTCGGTGATGCTCTGGAATCTGACTTGCTTGGGGTTGCTCTTGAATATCATCGTAATGGCTATCTTGTCCGCTCCCTCGTCAATTCAGCAGTTGGCCTTCGACCAGCCAAACCTGGCCATTACCCACTTTCCCTACGTTTGGCTGCCTAGTGTGGTGGTGCCGATTGTGTTGTTCTCGCACTTGGTGGTAATACGATTTTTATATAAAAAACGGTAGGCTTTGTGCTGTTCAAAATCGTTATTTCGTATCAACACCCTCTTATTTGACCTTCAATTATCTGTAGAAGACCCACCTCAACCAACTCAAACCAGCAGCATGAAAGCACAACACAAACTACACATGGTCCTAGGTGCATTGGTACTGACAGTCAGTGGATGCACCACGAAGTTTTACGTACCCAATACGCAGAACGTGCCCATCATCGAGTCGCGGGGGCAAACCAACCTGACTTTCGCGGGTAACGGCAATCAGGTCGAATTTCAGGGCGCCTACGGCCTGACGGACGGCTTGGCCTTACAGGTCAATGGCGACTGGGTGATCCCTGACGATCTGGACGATGGAAGCGGAGGTTCGGGTAGGTTCGGAGAAGGCGGGCTGGGGTACTTCGAGCGGATCAACGATGATTTCCTTTTCGATACCTACGCTCTGGCAGGTTTTGGAAAAATGGAAAATCATTTCCCTACTTCGGGGGCTCCCAACCCGACACCCGCCGGAATCATTTCGGCCAACCTTACCCGTTTCAGCCTACAACCTTCGCTTAGCTTTCACCGAAAGTACTTCTCTATCACTGGGTCGGCCAGGGTCTCGAGTCTGGGCTACGCCAAAATAGCGGGCGTGCTGACCCTCGACGACATTGACCAGGTCGCATATCTTCAAGATAACAAATCTAACTTCCTGATTGAACCCGCGCTTACCATACGTGGGGGGCTGGAAAAAATTAAAATTCAAGTGCAACTGCTGCATAGCTTCAATCTCTCGCACAGCGATTTCCGACAGGATGATGGTCTGGTGTCCGTTGGGCTGAACTTCAATTTTAAATAAGTCCACTATTTTTTGGCAAAAGCCGTTACCGAAATCATGACCCTCACCCACTCTCCTTACATGTAGCTTCCCAGCGTAGTCGTGCCAATTATGCTGTTTTCTCAGCTGGTGGCGATTAGGCGGCTGCTGAGGAATAGCCAGGATTTACCATTCGCCTCACGAAAGATAGCTCGGGAAAAACCAGGTACCCGCATTTGGAAAATTAGATTTTCAATCTTACATTTGCATCATCAATAGTTGATGTATCAAATTTATGAAATCAAAACTGGCCGAAGTCATCTTATTTGCGATCGACCAGGCTTCCCGTACGGGAAAACAATACTCGCAGCGCGAATTCGATCGAGCTGGGCTGGGGATTACGGTCGATCAGTGGGTGTTGTTAAAAATAATCGAGGAAAACGAAAGCTTGTCACAATCTGAATTGGCCGAAAAATCTCTCCGTGACCCGGCCTCCATCACCCGAACGCTGGATATTTTACAGAGGAAGAATCTGGTCTCACGCGAGCCAATCCCCGAAAATCGCCGACAATACGACGTTCAACTTACCGAAGAAGGTACTGAATTTGTAAAAGCGAACATGAACATGGTAGAAGCGCACCGGGCGAGAAGTATCGAAGGCTTTTCGGAGGAAGAGCTAACCACTTTGAAATCGTTTCTGCAACGAATTCAGCAGAATTTCGATTAAAAAATTTTGATCGTAAATTGATATATCAATATTTGACCAATCACTTGCATGAGAATCACACCGCTATTGCTCCTGTTTGTAGCCTGTTTCCGACCAGCCGCCGACGAAGAATTACTTATGAAAAGTGTGCAGAAAAACGGTGTGACCGTAACCTGGGAACACCAAAATTCAAGAATATTCTTCGAAATGACTGCCCCAACCGACGGTTGGGTGGCAATTGGCTTCAACACTTCCCAGGACATCACCGGAAATTATTTACTAATGGGTCAGGTAGTGGATGGCAAACCCAAAGTGACGGAGCATTACACCCTGAGCCCAGGATATTACGAGCCGTTTTCAGCCATGAAAGTTGCTGAGTCAGTGACTGATGTTGAAGGCACGGAAGTTAAGGGAAAAACTACCCTGAAATTTTCCGTCCCCGTGGTTCCCGCCAACTCTTACGCCAAGAGACTCGACGAGGGTACTTCCTATGTTTTGCTGTTGGCGTATAGTCAGGAAGACGATTTTCAGCATCATTCGATGATGCGAACCTCAATGCGTATTCAATTATAATTTCACCAAATAAATTTTATCAAGATGAAAAAACGAATTTTAATGCTTTTCGTTGGCGTGTTTGCCGGGTTGAGCGCAATGGCGCAGGCCAAATCTGACGACAAACCCATCGAGAAAGTGATTGCCCAGTTCGCCCAGGCCGCCGATGTGCAAGACACCAATATGCTGGACGCGCTCCTCGATGCCAACTTCCGCATCGTAATGAACCAACTTTTTGGTAGTTCCAAGGTGGTGGTGATGGACAGAAATACCTACCTGACCAAAATCGAAAAAAAAGAATTTGGGGGAGACGAGCGGAAGGTGAGAATTCATGAGATTATTCAGAATGGAAACACGGCCACGGCCAGGGTATCATTCATCGGCAGGAAAATGACCTTCGTCTCGATGCTTCAATTCGTTAAGAACAAGGATGGGGCCTGGAAGGTCGTAAACGATATGCCCGTGTTGATTTAGACTTCCCATCTCGGTAGTTTGGAAGGTCGTTCACAGAGCGACCTTTTTTTTGTACAGAACTGTCTATATTTATCCCGTCGACAAAGCTAAAATTTGCCAATGAACACTTACCTCCCCAGCGTCATTAAGCAGTTTGAGTACTACAAGATGTTGGGCGACAAAACCTTTGTCCAACTCTCCGACGAGCAGCTTTTCTGGAAAGCCAACGGCGGAAGCAACAGCATCGCTAATATCGTCAAGCACTTGTGGGGGAATATGCTTTCGCGCTGGACGGACTTCCTTGCCACCGACGGCGAAAAGGATTGGCGCGACCGCGAAGGAGAATTTGACAACGATGTTGAGAATCGGGAAGAAATGTTGGCCAAATGGGAAGCGGGCTGGACGTGTCTGTTCAATGCGCTGAAACCGCTCACCGAAGATAATTTGAAAGAAACGATCTATATCCGCAATCAAGGCCATACTGTGACCGAAGCGATCAATCGACAGTTGGCGCATTACGCGAGCCACGTCGGGCAAATCGTCTTTGTTGGAAAAATGCTGCGCGGCGGCTCTTGGGAATCTTTGTCCATTGCGCGGGGAGAGACGGCGGCCTACAATGCAGAGAAGTTTGCTGAGCCGAAGCGCCAGGAGCATTTTACAAAGGAATTCTTGAAAAAGGAGAAGTAGGGCGAGACGGCAGAAAGAAAAGCATTGGGGCCGTCAGGGCGGGCTTCTAGAAGTAAAACCCGACCCTCCCCGCCTTTTTCTGGTAACAGCCAAATGCTCACTTCGCCATGAAAAACCTGCTTTTATTCATTTTTGCCCTAACGATCCTCACCGCTTGCGGCCAAAAAAATGCCACGCCGCTTCCCGGCGACAACACAAAACCACTCACCGGAAAGCTCGCTGACCTCAAACGCCCGCACCCGCGCCTGTTGCTGCTGAAAGGCGAGGAAAAAGGGCTGCTGCAAAAAGTTCAGAGCGACAAATCGCTGAATACTATTCACGACGCCATCCTGGCCGAGTGCGGTCGCCTGCAAAATGCGGCACCCGTCGAGCGTATCATGACGGGCCGACGGCTCCTGTCTGTATCCAGAGAAGCCCTGCGGCGCATCTTTCAGCTGTCCTACGCCTACCGCACCACGGGCGACAAGAAATACCTCCAGCGCGCCGAGAAGGAAATGCTGGCCGTGGCCGACTTCGCCGACTGGAACCCCACGCACTTTCTCGATGTGGCCGAAATGACGATGGCCGTGGCGATTGGCTACGATTGGCTCCACGATGATCTCGCCGAAAGTACCCGCCAGAAAGTACGGACGGCGATCCTTAAAAAAGGCCTCGAACCATCCTATGATAAAAATTACAACTGGTTTCTGAACGCCGAACACAACTGGAACCAGGTCTGCAACGCCGGGATGACCTTCGGCGCCCTGGCCATCGCCGAACACGAGCCGGAACTGGCCGAGCGTACCCTCACGCGCGCCCTGGAAAGCATCCCAAAGCCGATGGAAGCCTACGGACCCGACGGTGGCTATCCCGAAGGCTTCGGCTACTGGGAGTACGGCACGAGCTTCAACGTGCTTTTTCTTAGCGCTCTGGAAAAAGCGCTGGGTACCGATTACGGCCTGAGCCAAATACCCGGCTTCATGCAGACGGCAGGCTTCGAGCAGCACATCGTCGGGCCGATGGGCATCGTGCACAACTGGGGCGATAGCGGCGACAGGAACGGCGTCAGTCCGGCGCTTTACTGGTTTGCCCAAAAGAAAAACGATCCCTCCTTATTGTGGATGCAGAAAAAAGTACTCGACGAGCAGCCGGGCCGCGACCTGGTGAAAGACCGCACCCTGCCCGCCCTGCTGATCTGGGGAGCGGGCATGAAGCTCGACAACGTGCCGCCGCCGCAAGAAAAGTTCTGGATGGGGCAGGGGCCAAGCCCGGTGGCGATGATGCGCAGCTCCTGGACGGATCCAAACGCAATTTTCGTGGGCTTCAAGGCCGGATCCGCCTCGGTGAACCACGCCCACATGGATGCGGGTTCGTTCGTGCTGGATGCTCTGGGTGAGCGCTGGGCCATGGATTTCGGGCCGCAAAACTACAACTCATTGGAAGAGCGCGGCATCAAACTCTTCGGTCGCGAACAGGACGCCGAGCGCTGGGATATATTTCGCTACAATAATCTGGTGCACAATACGCTGACCATCGACGGCCAGTACCAACGTGTGAAAGGCTACGCCCGAATAGATGCCTTTTCCAATGACGCACAGGACATGGCCGTCGTCTCCGATCTTTCTACCGTTTACGACGGACAGGCCGCTTCGGTGAAGCGTGGCATCGTGTTGCGCGACAGCAAGTACGTAGTGGTGCGGGACGAAGTGCAAGCTCCCGGCGTGAATTCGCCGAACAAAGCCATCACCCTCCGCTGGACGCTGCTGACGCCCGCACAAATATTTATTCAGGATGGCAAAACCGTAGTGCTCTCACAGCGGGGCAAAACCATGTACCTGACTTTCGATGCCACCACCGCGATCGAGATAAAAACCTGGTCGACCGTGCCTACCCACGACTACGATGCCCCCAATCCCAATACGTATATGGTGGGCTTTGAAACCACGCTGCCCGCTGGTTCGTCCCACGCTTTCAACGCTACTTTCTCGGCCGACAAAACCTTTGCCCCGCCTCCGGCCAAGCCTATTTCCGAGTGGAAGGTAAAAAGTACCAAGTAGAAGCCAATGGTGTTCCCCTTTCTTAGACAATCCTGCGACGGAGTATAAAGGAACCGATGCGTTCCGAATTTTTAAACAAAAATTTCCCATCCCTAACGCGCTGGGTACTGGAACGTTAAAAGTTCCTGATAGCCCAACGCAAAACTTTCAAAAAATAGAAGTAAGGGTCAATCGCCGATCCGCCCGTCCAATATTTCATGCATTGGAATTTGTGCGGGACGGTAGCCCATCTCCCTGAACAATCCAATGAAACCCTACTCGGAATATACGGCCGAAGAATTAGCGATGGAACGCCTGTTTATCAGGTGGGTACGCCATCCTGACGATTCGCACGTAGCCAAGTTTTGGGTCGACTGGGTGCGCGATCATCCGCAGCAGGCCGAGGTCGTGGAGTCGGCCAAGGAGTTGGTCGACACGGTTTCGGATTGGGAGGAGGGGGAAATTTCACCGGAGGAGACCCGGTCGATTTGGCAGCGAATTCGGCGGTCGCTCATTAAGTTGCCCGAAACAGAAGGCCTCGCCTCAGGTTTTACACACCGGGCTGGAAGCGGGCCTTTCTTGAAGTGGATCATGGGCATCGGGGCCACGGTAGTGATGATCTTGTTTTTGTTTATGCAGGAAAAACCCCTTTATCCCGACGGCACCAACAACCAAAATGCGTTGGCTCCACTCGGCGAAGGCAACGTGGCTCACGAAGACACGGCTAAGACGCATCAGTATCCCGATAGCACCAAAAGCGAAGGCAATTTGAAATAAATTTAGTGCAATTACAGTTTTAATAAGTACAATTTAATTTTTCAATTCAACCAAAAACCAATGAGAAAATCATTTACCCAAAAATCAAGGGGAGTGCGGAGTAGCAAAAAATTGTGCGCTTCCCGAATCGCCTCTTTCTTACTCCTCTGCGCATTAGGATCGCTTCCGCTGCTCACGCTCGCCCAGGACCGCACCGTGACGGGTACCATCACTTCCGCCGAAGACAATACGGGCGTACCCGGCGTGACGGTCGTCGTTAAGAACACCAATGCCGGTACCACCACCGATGCGGATGGACGCTACTCCATTAATGCCACCGGCGACAACCCCACGTTGGTATTTTCTGCAGTAGGATTTGCTACTCAGGAAATCGCCGTGGGCAACCGCAGCGTGGTCGATGTCAATTTGGGCGTCGATCTGAAAACGTTGAACGAAGTCATTGTAACAGGGTATGGTACCCAAAAGAAAAGTCAGGTAACGGGAGCTATCTCATCGGTGAGCGCCAAGGAAATCGGCGAACTCCCCATCACCAACGCCCAGCAGGCTCTGCAAGGTCGCGCGGCGGGTGTCGATGTGAACCAAGCGGGTAGTAAGCCCGGCTCGGCTCCGCAAATCCGTATCCGGGGTCGACGCTCTTTTACGGGTTCCAACGACCCGCTGTTCGTGGTCGACGGTATTCCTATTTTTGGTGGAATTGAGGACATCAACCCCAACGACATTGCCTCGATGGAGGTACTTAAAGATGCCTCCTCTACGGCCATTTATGGTTCACGAGGTTCAAACGGCGTTGTGCTTATCACTACCAAGCGCGGTACACCGGGCAAGACCGTGGTAAGCGTTGATGCATTCAGCGGTGTCAACCAATCGTTGGGCCGGATCGATGTGATGAACGGCGCGCAATTTGCCGAGTACAAGCGTGAGTCGCGCCGGGTGGGGGACAAACCAAACTACCCGGCTGGCCCCGCTACGCCTGAGGCAGACGCGCTGATATTCGAACCCGTTGAGTTAGAAGGGATACGCCAGGGGCGTAGCACGGATTACCCTGATGCTTTGCTTCGCACGGGTACCATAAACAACTATCAGGTGGGCGTATCAGGCGGAACGCAGAAAACCCAGTTCAACCTCTCCGGTAACTTCTTTCAGGACAAGGGCGTGGTTAAAAACCAGGACTTTACTCGTTATACGTTCCGCGTCAACCTCGATCACAAGATTAGCGATAAGTTGAGTTTTGGTACTTCCACCTTGGCGGTGTACAGCCTGCGCAACGGGGAGGACTTTAACCCGCTCGGTGGCGCGTTGGATGAGAACCCTCTCGGTAAGCCCTTCGACGATGAGGGCAACCTCATCTTCCTGCCCACGCAGGATGGACTGCGTACGAATCCCTACGCTGAGATTGTGCCGGGAGCTGTAATCAATGAGCGGAAGAATTACCGGATTTTTAACAGCATTTACGGCAAGTGGGAGATCATCGACGGTCTGAAGTACCAGGTCAACTTTGGCCCTGACATCAAGATCGACCGCTATGGCCGTTTCTTCGGCAGCGAGACTAACGCGCGCCGGGGGGCGCCCGCGCAGGGAAATACCAACAACGAGTTCCGTTTCAACTACACGCTCGAGAACATTGTGACGTACAACAAGCAGTTCAACCAGGTGCACGACTTTGGCGTGACGCTGCTTCAGTCAATCCAGCGGGACAACCGCGAGCGTTCAGGTATCGCCGTCACCGGAATTCCGGCTGAATCACAGCAGTTTTACAACGTAGGGAACGCCAGCCAGGTGCAGAGTGTGTTCACGGATCTGGAAGAGTGGACCTTGCTATCCTACATGGCGCGGGTCAATTATTCTTTTAAGGATAAATACAACCTTACGGCGACGATTCGAACCGATGGTTCCTCGCGTTTTGGTGCCAATACCAAATTCGGCTATTTCCCTTCGGTCGCCTTCGCCTGGAACATCACTGGTGAGGACTTCATGCAGGGCGTTCGCTGGACGGATCTGCTGAAGCTGCGCCTGAGCTATGGTGCCGTGGGTAACCAGGCCATCGATCCCTACCAAACGCAGGCTCGACTCTCACGGACTTCGTACGCTTGGGAAAACAGCCCCGCTTTCGGCTACCGCCCAAATACCATCGGGAATCCTGATTTGAGATGGGAGTCGTCGGCCACGGCCAATGCTGGCCTCGATTTTGGCATTTTCAGTAACCGTTTATCGGGATCATTAGAATTCTATGTTACCAACACCACCGACCTGCTGGCCCCGCAGCCGCTGCCGAACTCTACGGGTTTCGGGGGCTTTACGACCAATATCGGACACACGCGCAACACGGGTATCGAGTTGACCCTTACAACGGTGAACATAGACAGAGGGGACTTCGAATGGAGAACCGACTTTACTTTTAACCGCAACAAGGAGGAAATCATAGAATTGGCCAACGGTAAGGTGGACGACATCGCCGCCGGTCGTTTTATCGGTGAGCCTTTGTCCGTCGTGTATGACCTGAAGAAGATCGGAATTTGGCAGACCGACGAGGCTGACCTGGCTAAGTCGTATGGTTTTAATCCCGGGGAGGTCAAAATAGAGGATTTCAACAACGATGGGGTGATCAACGCCAACGACCGTCAGATACTTGGTTCGGCCGTTCCTGCTTTCGTAGCGGGCATGACCAACCGCCTCAACTACAAGGGCTTTGACCTGATGTTCTTTTTGTACGCCCGGGCGGGTCAATTCATCATCAGTGACTTTCACGCTAACAACAATACATTAGCCGGTCGTTATAACAACCTGGACATCGATTATTGGACGCCGAATAACCCGACGAACGAATTCCCTCGCCCGAACCAATATCAGGAGCGTCCCCGCAATAATTCCACGCTGCGGTACTTCGATGGCTCCTTCCTGAAAGTGCGCAACATCAGCCTGGGCTATAATGTCCCTAAAAACTGGGCAGCCAAGTTGGGAATGACCGCCCTGCGCCTGTACACCAGTGTCCAGCAGCCGTTTATTTTCTCGGAGTACCGGAGCAAGTACAAGGGAATAGATCCCGAGGTAGAACTGGATAACAGAAATAACGGCCGAAGCAACGAGAACCAAGGCATCGGCGCTGACTTGTCGCCAGCCGTTTCCGTCATTACCTTCGGCATCAACGCCAAGTTTTAATCAACCGAAATTTTAGAAATAAATAAAATCATAGATCATGAATAAAAAACTGACAAACGGCTTTCCAAAACTCCTGCGTACCGGGGTTTTAGGCCTGGCCCTACTGGCAGGTCAGTCGTGCAGCGAAAGCGTTCTTGATGAGACCATCATCTCCGATATTGGCAGCGACTACCTTAACACCGCCGCAGGTTTCAACGACGGCGTCAATGCTACCTACGCTACACTACGTGATTGGTATGGCACCGAACGCGGCAACAACTTTACCGTCTTCGGGACGGACATCACGACCAACGGGGCGGATGGCAGCCACAAGTTCATCAATACCTACGATGGAGCCTTCGACTCACGAGCTGATCATCCGCGCGAAGTGTGGGACTTGCTGTACAGAGGCATCAACGCAGCTAACGCGGTCATCGAGCGCGGACCCGACGTGACAGGTATCGCCGAAGCAACCAAGAAGCAGCGCGTGGCGGAGACCAAGGCACTACGGGCGCACTACTATTTTATCCTGACCCGCTTGTACGGCGGTGTGGATCTGCGCCTTGCCGAAACACTGGCTCCCACGAAGGTCGCTACTCGTGCTACCATCCCGCAGATGTACGAGGCTATCCTTAAGGACCTGACCGAGGCACTGCCCGATTTGGAAAACAAGGGGCAGGCGGCTCAGTACGGCCGCGTAACCAAGGCCGTGGCTGAAATGATGCTGGCCGATGTGTATCTGACTAAAGCCACTTCCGAAGCCAAGGCGGGAGACGATTACGCCAAAGCGGCGACCTATGCCAAAAATGTGATCGACAACTACGGTTTCCGGCTGCTGCCTAACTTCGCCGATGTATATCGGCAGGGCAATGAGAAGAACAACGAGATTGTTTTTGCCACGCAGTACACCGCCGATCCGCTCACCAACGGCGGTGGTAACAACTCGCACGTGTTCTTCCTGATGGAGTACGATGTGTTGCCCGGTATGCAGCGTGACACCGAGAACGGTCGTCCTTTCAAGCGGTACCGTCCGACGGACTACACGCTGAACAAGGTTTTTGCCCTGGCCAACCGCACAAACGACAGCCGCTACTACAAGACTTTCAAGGATGTGTATTATTCCAACAAGCCGGGCAAATACAACACGAGTTTTGACAAGTCGAAAGCCACGGTTACGTTCGCGTTAGGCGATACAACCATCTTCGATCCTGGTTTTGAAATGTCAGTGGCCGAGAGAGCCAAGCGCCCTTACCAAGTGCTGGTACCTAGTGCTTATACCGAGCGGGTTTTCCCCGCCTTGCGCAAGCATCTCGATGGTGCCCGTGCCGACCGTACTCAGTTTCAGGGGACGCGCGATTATTTCAACTATCGCTTGGCCGAGACTTACCTGATTTTGAGCGAGGCTCTATTGAATTCAGGCAATAAGGCTGGGGCTACCGCCGCCATGAACATGGTACGTCGCCGCGCGGCCTGGCCGGGCAAGGAAAAAGCCATGGAGGTGACCGAAGCAGATATGACGATGGAGTTGATTTACGAGGAAAGAGCCCGTGAACTGTACGGTGAAATGCGCCGCTGGTTCGACCTCAAGCGTTGGGGAATACTCATCGAGCGCGTGAAGCTGCACAATCAGCAGGCCGCGCCCAACATCGCCCCGATGCACTTGCTGCGTCCTATTCCCCAGAACCAGCTCGACCGGGTGGAAGGTGGTGATGCGGCCTTCCCGCAGAATCCTGGGTATTGATTAATTTTGAATGAGTGAATGAGTGAATGATAGAATACTGGACTTCTGATCTATTTCGCGCGGCGTCCGCTATCGTTCTATCATTCACCATAAGAAGGGAAAAGCCTCCGTATTCGGGGGCTTTTCTTGTTTTGTTGTAGATTGACTTCCTATTGCCTATGAAACCCGCTACCCTATGAACAATGCCTCACCCGCCGAAGACAAGACGCCCACTTACCTTACCGCGCTGACCGAAACCCTCCTCGACCTTCGCCAGCACACCCCCGCCCGCGTGGCATTGGGCCGGACGGGCCACAGCCTGCCCACGCGGCGGTTGCTGGAGTTCAACCTCGATCACGCGCGTGCCCGCGATGCGGTGCATTCGGTTTTTGATTTGGAACGGGTGGCGGGTGAGTTGGAGAAAATCGGGCTGTCCTCCCTGCGGTTGCGGAGTCGGGCGGCGGATCGGCAGGAGTACTTGCTTCGGCCCGATTACGGTCGAAAACTGCACCAGGATTCTTGCCGAAAAATCGAGGAGATCCCCCAAATTGCCAACGACCTTGGCATCGTCATTGCCGATGGGCTTTCTGCCGTGGCGGTGAACACCCACGCCGTTGAGGTCGTGCGGTTGCTGCTGCCCAGAATCCGGGCGGCAAACTGGCGGCTGTCTCCGGTCGCGCTGGTGGAACAAGGCCGCGTGGCCATCGCCGACGAAATCGGGGAGGGCCTGCGCTCCGAAATGACGCTCATCCTCATCGGCGAACGCCCCGGCCTGACCTCGCCGCACAGCCTGGGGGCGTACCTCACGCACGGCCCGCGCACGGGCCTGACCGACGAGCGGCGCAACTGTGTCTCCAACATCCGCCCCGATGGCCTGGGCTACGAACGCGCCGCCGAGAAGATCTTTTATTTGTTGCAGGAAATGAAAACCCACCGCCTGAGTGGGGTCGGGTTGAAAGATTACGGTACTTTTGCGAATGAACTTATGCCGCCAACCGCTAACCTGCCCCAGGACGAGACTGAATGATGAATGATAACGAGGAGGAGGCATCCCGCACCGGGATGGATTCTGGCACGCGGCTAAATAAGTTCATTAGCCAAACGGGGTTTTGCTCGCGGCGGGAAGCCGACAAGCTCATCGCGCAAGGCCTGGTCACGATTGACGGCCGGGTAGCGGGCCTGGGCGACCAGGCCTTTGTGGGTGACGAGGTGCGGGTAAATGGGAAGCCGATTTCTGCAAAAAGGAAGGCCGAGGTGTATCTGGCTTTTAACAAGCCCGTAGGCATCACCTGCACGACCGAGCAGCACATCGCGGGAAACATCATCGACTACATCGGTCATCCCGAGCGTATTTTTCCGGTGGGGCGGCTCGATAAACCCTCCGAAGGCCTGATTTTCCTGACCAGCGACGGCGACATCGTGAACAAAATCCTGCGCGCGGGCAACCAACACGAGAAGGAGTACGAGGTAGCCGTCGATCGCCCCGTGACGGCCGATTTCATCCGAAAAATGCAGAATGGTGTCCCGATTCTCGACACAGTCACCCAGAAGTGCGTCGTGCGACAAACGGGCCGTTACACGTTCACCATCATCCTGACGCAGGGCCTCAACCGCCAAATCCGCCGGATGTGCAGCTACCTCGACTACGCCGTCACCCGCCTGCGCCGAACCCGCATCATGAACGTGACCCTGGCCAACCTGTCCACCGGAAAATGGCGCAACCTCACCGCCGAAGAAATGAAAACCATCAGCAAAATGATCGCCAACTCCACCAAAACCGAAGAGGGCTCTGTTTTTAATGATGAATGATGAATTATTTTCCACTTTCCACTCCCCACTCAGCAAGTGACCAACATACAAGAATTAATCGACCTCCTCACCCTTGAAAAAATAGAGGAAAATATTTATCGCGGCCACAACTACCAAGCCCCCTGGAAGCGTGTTTTTGGCGGCCAGGTACTCGCCCAGGCGCTAGCCGCTTGCCAGCGCACCGTTCCCGAGGAGCGGCTGGTACACTCGATGCATGCCTACTTTATTTTGGCCGGAGACATCGGGCAGCCGATCATTTACGACGTGGACCGCATTCGCGACGGCGGCAGCTTCTCGACCCGCCGCGTGGTAGCGATCCAGAAGGGCACGCCTATTTTCAGCATGGGGGCTTCCTTCCAGGAGGTACACGATGGTCTGGATCACCAGATCGAAATGCCCGATGTGCCATCCCCGGAGACGCTGGTTTCGGACGAGAAACTGGCGGAAGTGTTCAAAGACGTTGCGCCCGAAATATACCGCAGCCTGACGTTCCCGAGGCCGCTGGAATTCCGCCCGGTCGAGAAACTCAATCCGTTGTCGGGCAAAGAATACGAACCCATGCGGCACGTGTGGCTGAAAGCCAAGGGCCCCATGCCCGACGACCTCCGGCAGCACCAGGCGGTGCTGGCCTACGCCTCGGACTACAACCTGCTCACCACGGCCACGCTGCCGCACTGGAATCAGATCATGCCCAACGAATTATTTCTGGCGAGTCTGGATCACGGGATGTGGTTTCACCGCCGCTTCCGCGTGGACGAATGGTTGCTCTACGCCCTTGACAGCCCGAGTGCTTCCAACGAGCGCGGCTTCACGCGGGGGAATATTTTTAATCAGCAAGGGCAGCTTGTGGCGTCCGTCGTGCAGGAGGGTTTGATTCGGAAGCGTGATTGAGGGGAGTTTTTGCGGGTTTGAGCGTATCTCTCATCGCTCCTTCTAACCGCAAAGTAGCCGCCTTCAACGACCAGTTTTTCTGCACATTGGCTAAACTCAATTTTCCCATTTCTTCACGAACGTCAGGGTTCTGAATGAAATATTGCAGTTTGTCAGCAATAGCCTGTGCGTCGGGCAAAACAAGAAAACCTGTACGGCCATCCAATACGGTTTCCCGAATGCCGCCCTGCATCAGGCCGATAACCGGGGTCGCGCAGGCATTGGCCTCCAGCGGCGCAAAACCAAAGGGTTCGAGCTTGGAAGTGTAGAGCAGGCAAATGGCGTTATTGAGCAGGCTTACCAGCGATTCGTCGCTTATTTTCTCCTTCACTATAAAATTGACCGCCATTAACTTGGCGAGCTGCTGCATCCTTTCCTTGTGCAGAGGATCGGTGATGTTGCTGACCCAGACTAACGCGGGCCTGTCTCGCGCCGGAATATCCCCTACCGCCCGTATCGCTAACTCGGCTCCTTTATGAAAAAACAGACTTCCCAAACCCATAACGTAATGCTGTATACGTTTCTCTGGAAGTGGTCTGAATAACCCTGTGTCAACCCCCAAATAACAGACCTCCCCGGTTCGGTCGTAAGCTCTGGCGCAACTCTCTGAGGAAAAAACTGAATTGACCAGCAGCTTGTCCACCGCGCAGATATTGAGGCGCTCCTCCCTGACCTGTACCCGCGCACTGCTGATTTTCCACCAATCTTTTAGCCACTCCCACCAAAACCTACGGTTGATTATGCGGAGCCCACCCAACTGGACGGGTGGTTCCCAAAAACTCTTTGGGTGTGCTTCGTAGTAAAAGCGGCGCGGTTCTCCCAAATACAAAATTGTGGGTGTTGACACGTATCGACTAATAAAGGGGGCGGCGTAGTAGAAACAGCAATTTGCAAAGAACAGGTCAAAATTCCCCGCGTTGATCTCGGCGGCGCACTGCATGGAGTGTGCTTCCATTTGGCGCATATTCTCGTCTTTGCCAAAGAATACCGCACTTAGCCGATCCATATAAGGAACGTGCTCTGTTCTGGACAGTGGCTTTCGGTGAACCTTCACCCATCGGGGCAATTTGATGATACCACCGGCGCTAGGATCAGGTGACCAGACTTCGATGGAATGCCCCAGATCGAGCAGTCCGTTGAGGTGATAATTCAAAGCCCTGGCCCCGCCTCCGAAGGGTAAGTTGTGCCAAACTGCAATTCTCATAGGGTGTACGTTTAAGTGTGTATAGTACCAAATACCTTGCCAAATTACTGACTGAGGGTGGGGGGCGATCAATTCTGCACCAACACATTGCCGCCCTGCACGGCCAACTGCCCGTTCTGCCGAACCTCCACGGCCCGCACCTGCACTGACTTGCTGAGCGTGACCACGTGACCGACCACCACCTGGTCGCAGCTTAATGGCACTCGCCCGCAGCTCCAGGTAGCGGCGTTGTCCCAATCGCCGCTGGCCGTCGATGCGCAGACCGCGCCGGGATTCTGGCTCACATTGACCGCCGCCGAAGTCGTCTTGCAATCGGGTAGGAGCGCAGGGTTGAAGGAAATAATCGTGCCGGATTCGCCCACGGCGTAACCTTTATCACGGGTCGTGAAGGTGATGTCGTTGAGGGCGTTGCGGGTATTGGTTTCTATCCTGACCCAGGTCGTACCGCCGTTGGCGGTTTTAAGCAAAGTTCCGTTAGCCCCAACCACGTAGCCTTCCTGCACCGACAGGAAGTAAATGCCGTTCAGGTCCGCTACGGAGCCAGCGGTTTGCTCCGCCCAGTTGGCACCGCCGTTAGTGGTTTTCAGAATCAGCCCGTTCTTACCGATCACCCAGCCTGTTTGGGCCGTAACGAAAAAGACGCGGCTGAGGGCGGTGTTGGCCCGGACGGGCAGGACGCTCCACGAGTTGCCGCCATCGGTGGTTTTGATGAGTTTTCCATTGGTGGTGGTGACGAATCCGGTGTTGTCGTCGATGAATTGTAGGTCGAGTAGTCCGGTGTCATTGGGGTCGCCGGAGTCTTTGTAGGGGATGTTGATTTGGGTTTGGGAGGATCCTATGATTTGGTACAAACTTTCGGAGGCCCCAAAATCCCTATTCCGTGATAAGAAAAATCCAGAAGTGTCATTTTGGAAATAGGCTTTATCATAGACGGGGTAATTTCCCGGGCCAGGCGGAATGAGCCATTGCCAGGTTATGCCTCCATTATTGGTGATGCTTATCTCTCCGTAGCCTACTCGCCAGCCAAACTGGGGTGTTTTGAATTTCACTTGGCTCAAAGTGCGGCCAAAGCCAGTTTCAATTTTACTCCAAGACTGTCCAGCAGCCGAAGTCATCGTCAATGCCTTTGAATTTGGGTGAACTCCTTCCTGAATCGTTCTTAATCTTCCTCCAACGGCAAAAACCCTGTCTGGTGTCCCGCCAACAGAAGTAAGAGGTAAAAAGGTCTGATTGGTTGGATTCTGTGAATATACCCCTCCTGTGCTGTTGATATTTAACATCAGGCCTTTGGCTCCCACTGCTATTCCTTGGGAAGTACTTGTGAACGAAAGAGCCAGCGGAAATGCATCGAAAGGATTGTCATAAACCAAACTCCAACTTTGTCCACCATTTTGAGTTCTGAAAATTGCCCCGCCGTTGACGCCATATCTAGCATACTCTCTTTTGTACATACTTCCGACAATGTAGCCATTCTGAGAATCTGTAAATACCAAATCGCCAATAGCCAACGAGGACAGATTGGGGAAAGGGGAGGGGATAATCAGATCGTGGTTGGCCCAGGTACTTCCTCCATCTTCTGTCCTGGCGACCACCGTTGGAATAAAAGCACAAGCATCGTAATAGACCCAAAATTTGGAACGGTCGAGGGCAAAAATCTTTTTGATTTTAGTATAAAAAGTACTGCTACAATTCTGTACAGTTTTTTTGAGTACCCAGGAAGCACCGCCATTTTCCGTGACGAATACGTCATTCATGGACGCCACCCACCCAAAATCAGCATCCACAAAAGCCATGTCTTCCAAACCAAAGGAATTGGGCAAAGTCACAGTAGTCCAGTTCGCTCCTCCATCCGTTGTTTTGAACAAAAGCCGATCCGCCAGCACGTAGCCAATATTTTCATTTGCAAACTTTATTTTGGAGATTGTTCCACTTACCGGAATTCCCAATTGAGAAAGAGAAGTCCCGCCGTTGGTGGTTTTCAGCAGCAAGCCATTGGCCCCGCCGATAAAGCCGACTTGGGTATTCACAAAATTCACCGCCGTAAAAGTGTCCTGGCGGCCCGTGGCGATGGTGTCCCAGGTATAGCCATTGGTGGTTTTTAGCAAAAGCCCATATTCTCCTACAATCCAGCCGTAGTTTCCACCCAAAAACTGCACGTCGTTCATCGTTGTCTTGAAACCGCCAATATCGTTCTTCCAGGCATCTTGCCGCTTAGTGGTTTGCAGTCGATACGCACCCGTCTGGTTGACCACCAGGCTATCCAAAGTACCCTGCGCGATGGCCTGCCCGTCGCGCTGCCACTGCAAAGCCACGCCGGGCGGAATACTGGCGGCTTTGAGCGTCAGCGGTTGGCCGTCGCAGAACAGCGCATTGCCCGCTGGCAGAATCGTCGCGGCGGCGGGCGCGCAACTACCCACATCGTCGGAGGCGAAAACGGTGCTGACCTCCGCCGAACCCAGGGCCCGGTTAAAAATCCTTACGTCGTCCAGCGCGCCGTTCAGCGGATACCAGTGGGTGACGCCTAGCACGGGCGAAGATTTTGGCCCCATCACGCCGAGGTACAAATCACGCTGGTTGGCTTCCGTAAAGGAAAGGTTGACGGGGGCACTTTGCACCAGTTGGGCGTCGATGTACAACTTTATTTCGTTGGTTGTCAGCACGTAGACGTAGTGGTGCCAGGTAGCGCCAGGTAGTTCTGTCGACAGCACCGTATTGACCTGCCCCGCATTGGCCTCGAAGGTAATCTTCTGCTGTCCGCCCGCCGGATAGGTGAGGCCCAGAAAGCCCGGTGGCGACACGCCGTATCCGTCGCCCGCTTTGGCAAAAAACACCTGGCGGCCATTGACCGAGCAGGAACCATCGCCGGGATCCATGCCGCTGCTCAGATCGACCCTGGCCCAGAAGGCCACCGTCATGGCGTCGGTCACCTGTAAACTGGCCGAGTTGGGTACACGCAAAAATTGCGGATTGCCACAACCACCAAAGCCGATGGCGCGGTTGGCCTGGCCGTTGCGGTCGGCCACGAAAGCGGGATTGCCCGTAGCGATGGCGTGGTTGCCGTTGGTGGTTTGGTCGAAGAGGGCACCGTTGAAGGAATAGTGCGCGACGAGTCCCGGCTGGGCTTCAAGGGAGAAGGTAATCGCCAGGCAGAAAAGAGCGGTCAGGCACCGGCCCAACACTGAGTTTCGGCCGGACGAGCGGCGCAGAGCGGAGGTAGAGAGGGTTTTCATCGAAGTCTGATGGATCGTAGTTTGAAAAAACAGTTGTCGCAAACGCAGCCTAAGTTGACAGGCTACACATCTATATCAGACCAAGATGAAAAAGGTAAGTAGGGGAAATGGTGGGATACTTTTACGATCCCCCTTTGATTAATCGCCCATCAATTAAAAATGGCGCATTCTCTATAATCTTCACTTCGTCATTGAAACTAGAATATGAGGTATGAAGCAGGTAATTGCGCGAACGGCTCACGATTGCTGACGGAACCGACACCGTCAGACAGCTAGGCTCGTTTAGCCAATCTGATAAATGCAATTGCAATGTACCTTCACCCTGTATTTCCTCTCGCCAGTTAGTGGGCAGGTCTGTGCTTTTTATTTCCTGGATCTTGTCTGGTATTTCTAAAACCAGTAAATGAAATTCAGGAATAAAACTCGGGTTCAGGTGGGCGATCACTTCTAGCAGGGCAAGTTCCGGGGTGGCGGAAGTGTATAAAATTGGAAAGCCTTTGGGATTCCAGCGGCCACCAGCTATACGCGCGCCCTCGGCCGAGAGCGGGTCGGCGATGTAGGTACTTTTGCAAAGTCTATAAACCAGCATGAAGAGGCTTTACATCAAGAATAAACGCCATGCTCAATGCGGGTCAGGACGTCATCCACCAGGCCGAAGCCACTGATGGAAGTCAATAATTGAAGCGGAGGCTGGTCTTTGAGTTCGCGCAAAGGGTAGCGCAACCAATCGGCGAAGGCATCGGGCTGTCCATCGAAAACTAGTAAACCATGCGCCGCCAGATTTTGGAGTAGCAGGAACCGCTCGGAAGATTTTTCGTCCAAACTACCGTCGCTGCGAAAACGATACAGGGTTCGCTCGGAGATTTGGAGCACAGCAGCCATTTCTTTGAGCGACAAAGCCAATAGTTGGGCAAGTTCATCGACGCTCTTGCTTGGAACACCGCGCTCGGCCTCTTCGAGAATCGCCAAGCCGGAAAACTGCTGAGGTTCGTAAATATTCATGGAAGATGCAGTGGCCATATTTCTCGATTTTTTGATAAAGATAAACATTTTCTTGCCGCTGGCCAGCGGCAGAATGGCAGCTAACTACCCCGCACAAACCCCACATTCCGCCGCAACCCCGCCAGCTTCGTCCGCTTCACGGGCGAGCGGCGGAATATCTCCTTAAAAACCTCCTCGGTAATTTCCTCCCAATCTGATTTCGTAAAGGCCTTCAATTCCGGCGAAAGGTCGAATTCCGGCGTAGTGTGCGGCCTCGAGAAGCGGTTCCAGGGGCAGACGTCCTGGCAGATGTCGCAGCCGAAAATCCAGTTCTCGAATTTGCCGCGCACCTCCTCGGGGATGGCTTCTTTCAGCTCGATGGTGAAGTAGCTGATGCACTTGCTACCGTCCACGACGTAGGGTTCGGTGATGGCGTCGGTGGGGCAAGCGTCCACGCAGCGGGTGCAGGTGCCGCAGTAGTCGGCCACGGGACCGTCGGGGGTCAGGTCGAGGTCGAGGATCAGCTCGCCGATGAAGAAAAAGCTCCCCATGTCGCGGTTGAGCAGGTTGGAGTGCTTCCCCACCCAGCCCAGGCCAGAGCGGGCCGCCCAGGCTTTGTCCAGCACGGGGGCCGAGTCCACGAAGGCGCGGCCCGCCACTTCGCCGATGTCGGTGCGAATGTAGGTCAGCAGGTCTTTGAGCTTGTCTTTCAGCACGAAGTGATAGTCGGTGCCGTAGGCGTACTTCGAGAGCTTGTAGTCGTCGGGGTCCTCGGGCAGGCGTTGCTCGGGGTAGTAGTTGAGCAGCACCGACACCACCGATTTGGCCCCATCCACCAGCTTGCGCGGGTCGAGGCGTTTGTCGAAGTGGTTGGCCATGTAGGCCATTTTGCCGTGGTGATTGCGGTTGAGCCATTCTTCCAGGCGCGGGGCTTCTTCTTCCAGAAACTCCGCCCGCGACACGCCGCAAAAATCGAAGCCCAGTTCGGCAGCTTTGGCTTTGATGAGTTGGGTGCGTTCTTGCTGAATGAAGTCTTTTTGCATATATCTGGCGCGATGCGTGCTTTGTAGGAGAAAGGCACTCCCAAAGTTATGAATTCTTACGCGGTGTTGCGGTTTTTCCTGGATGGAATGCTGTACATGATGGCCCTGTACTCGTTGCTGAGCTATTTTCAGCAACGCAAGCCCATTTACTGGCAGTACGCGCTGTACATTGTCTGCATCACTTTTACCTTTTATCTGGAAGATGCCAACAACAATGCCGAGTATCTGCCGGGTACCAATATCTGGATTACCTGCCTGGAATCGTTGGCTTTTGTGATGTACATTAGTTTCGCGGTGCAACTGATCGGCATTCGCGAAAAAGATCCCCGAAGTTACCAAATCTTGCGGGGGATGATCGTGCTGCTGGCCGTCGAAACGGTCTTCGATGGCTTGTTATCCCTCATTGGGGCCAGCGACGAAATTAAAAGCCTGAGCTATACGGTCTTTCGTTTTATCTTGGCGGGCGCAGCGTTCGTGGTAGTGCCACGCATCCTGCGGCTTCGTCAACCCGTCGTTTCCTACTTTATCACCGGTTCGCTGCTGTTTGTAGCGGGCTGCTCGGTGGCCCTGGCGGTCAATTTCTTTCCGACTTTTTTCGACCGAAACCCTAACAACCCTTTTACCTTCTCAATCCTGTACATGCAGTTGGGCGTGGTAGGGGAGGTGCTGTGTTTTACGCTGGGGATGTCGCTCCGCAACCAGGAAAACGAACTGGAAAAAATTCGGGTGCAGCAACAGCTCATCGCCCAACTGCGCGAAAACGACCTGAAAAACCAGAAGCTCCTGAAAATTCGCGACGATATCGCCCGCGACCTTCACGACGAATTGGGGGCCGACCTGGCCAGCATCAGTATGGTGAGCCACGCGGTGGCGCACCAGATGACCAGCGACCCGGCACTGGCGCGACAATCGTTGAAACAAATTGGCGTGACGGCTCGCAAAGTCATCAAAGTCATGCGCGAAATCGTGTGGAGTCTGCACTCGGCCCACGATTCGAGCCAGCAATTCACCGACCGAATGCGCGAAACGGGCCTCAGTCTGTACGAGCACCATCCAGCCAAACTCCATTTCGACTTCAAGACCAATGGCCAACCCGTCCCCTCGCACCTGCGGCGCGACCTATATCTTGTGTACAAAGAACTCATGCACAACGCGCTGCGGCACTCGAATGCCAGCAATGTTTACGTCCGCTTCCGATCTTCCGACGAAAATATCTCCCTCAGCATAAGGGACGATGGCCACGGCTTCGACGCGACGGCGATACGACCCGGCAATGGCCTGATCAGTCTGAAAAAACGGGCAGAGTCCCTTCAAGCCCAACTCCACATTGAAAGCAATGCCCACTCGGGCACCAGCACGACGCTCATCTGCTCGAACGCGGGGACGTTGGGGCGTGTAGGCGTGTAGGCGTGTAGGCGTTCTCCTGTCCTATCCTGCGATTCGAATCCTAAGCAGGCCACCACTCAATCGCGCCCCAAGTGTCATTCTGTCAGCCCGACTTACTTGGCAGGTTTATTTTAACTTGTAAGGCTGCACCGAAATTGATTCTAACGATAACCCCATAATTTATTGGTTATTAAAATTTTGTGAAAGCTTCTCATGGAAAACAGCCTCGCAGAATTTTTAGTCAACATTAAAACCACACGTTTAGTAATGGCAGAAAATAACGAACACCTGGAAGATATGTCGCAGGAGCCGCTGGGCTTTTCTGACAAAGTTGAGAAGGAAATAAAGGACAGCGTCGAGGCTGATAAACTTACATCCGAAACGGAGAGTGCCGAGAACGAGGTAGTCGACGCGGAGGCCTTCGAGATGACGCCCGAGGAAAAAGCAAAGCTGGAACTGGCCGAGATGAAAGACAAGTACCTACGCCTTTACGCCGACTTTGAGAACTTCCGCCGCCGCACGGCCAAGGAACGGCTGGAACTCATCGGTACGGCCAACGCCGACACCATCAAGAACATACTGCCCGTCGTGGACGACTTCGAGCGGGCCATCAAATCTTTTGACGCCACTACCGAGGTGAAGGCCTTGAAGGAAGGGGTCGATCTGATCTATACCAAGCTTTACAAAACCCTGGAGTCAAAGGGGTTAAAACCGATGAAAACGGTAGGTGAACCCTTCGATGCCGAAATACACGAGTCTATAGCGCAATTTCCCGCACCCGAGCAGAAGGGTAAAGTGGTGGACGAGGTCGAGAAAGGCTATTTCCTGAACGACAAAGTGATCCGCTACGCGAAAGTCGTGGTAGGGGTTTAGTTTTCGGGATCGCCCGGATAGTTGAGAACAGGAGAAGATACATACAAGATATTCATGTCAAGCAAAAGAGATTATTACGAAATATTGGGTGTAGACCGTAAGGCTGAGGTAGAGGTTATCAAGAAATCTTACCGGAAGCTGGCGATTAAGTTTCACCCGGATAAAAATCCTGACGACCCTACCGCCGAGGATAAGTTCAAGGAAGCCGCTGAGGCGTACAGCGTGTTAAGCGACGAAACCAAGCGCGCGCAGTACGACCGCTTCGGGCATCGTGGCGTGGGTAGTTCAGCCGGTGCCGGAGGGTTCGGCGGTGGCTTTACCATGGAGGATATTTTCTCTCAGTTTGGTGATATTTTCGGGGCGGGGGGCGCGCGGGGCGGCGGCAGTCCGTTCGGCGATATGTTCGGTGGCGGTGGTCGGCAACGGCGCGGCTCCGACCTCCGCATCAAGCTGAAGCTCGATCTGAACGAGGTAGCCAATGGGGCTGAAAAGAAAATCAAGGTAAAGCGGCACGTGGCCTGCGATACCTGCGGCGGCAACGGGGCCAAAAACGGCACTGCGCTCGAAACCTGCACCACTTGCCAGGGCAACGGTCAGGTTCGCAAGGTCGTCAATACGATGCTCGGCCAAATGGTATCGAGCAGCACTTGTCCCACCTGCCAGGGCGAGGGCAAGACAGTTATCGAGCGCTGCGAAGTTTGCGCGGGGGAAGGTCGCCTGATGCAGGACGACCTCATCACGCTCAACATTCCGGGTGGCGTGGGCGACGGCATGCAACTGTCCATGTCGGGTAAGGGCAACGTCCCGCAGCGCGGTGGAGTGGCGGGCGACCTGCTGATCGTAATCGAGGAGGAAGAAAACGAGAATCTTAAGCGCGATGGCAACAACGTGGTTTTCGACATGCACCTGAGCTTCATAGATGCCGCGTTGGGGCAGTCCACCGAAATCCCGACCATCGACGGCAAGGCCCGCATCACCATCGACCCCGGCACCCAAGCGGGCAAAATCCTGCGCCTGAAAGGCAAGGGAATCAAAGACATCAATGGCTACGGACGCGGCGATCAACTCGTCCATATCAATGTCTGGACGCCGCAACAGCTATCGGCCGAAGAGCGCAGCGCCCTCGAAGGACTCCGCGACTCACCCAATTTCCAACCAAAACCCGGCAAAAACGAGAAAGGGTTTTTCGATAAAATGAAGGACTTTTTTCATTGAAATGTTTAGTTGTGGAGATGTTTAGGGGTTTAGTTGAGTAGTCATATGATCGAGAGACACTTTTTTCCTAAACGCCTAAACGCCTAAACGCCTAAACGCCTAAACGCCTAAACGCCTAAACGCCTAAACGCCTAAACGCCTAAATTTTAAACAAAAGGAATGGGAGAATTCACCATTAACAAGGAAAAAGTACTACAAGCCCTCAGCACCGTCGAGGAGCCGGATTTGAAGAAAGATCTGGTGACGCTCGGTATGGTGCGGGACATAGAGGTGGGCGTCAATCAGGTGACCTTCACCGTGGTGCTGACGACCCCGGCCTGTCCGTTGAAGGAATTGATCAAGTCCCGCTGCGTGGCGGCGATTCATGCGCACTTTTCTTCCGACATCGACGTGACGGTCAATTTGACTGCCGACGTGACTTCGACGCGCAACGGGGCGGCCGTGATTCCGGGCGTGAAGAACGTCATCGCTATTGCCTCGGGTAAGGGCGGCGTGGGCAAGTCCACCGTCACGGCCAACCTGGCGATGGCGCTGCACCGCTCGGGGGCGAAGGTGGGCATCATCGACGCCGATATTTATGGCCCGTCGATTCCCGTCATGTTCGGAGCCGAGGAAATGCAGCCGACCATCACGCCCAAAGACGGCAAGAACTACATCAACCCCATTCGGCAGTACGGCATCAAGCTGATTTCCATCGGCTTCCTTACGCCGCCCGACAGCGCGGTGGTATGGCGCGGCCCGATGGCAAGTCAGGCGCTGAAGCAGTTTTTTGGCGACACCGATTGGGGGGATCTGGATTATCTGCTAATCGACCTGCCGCCGGGTACCAGCGACATCCACCTCACGCTGGTACAGACGGTACCCGTCACGGGGGCGGTAATCGTGACCACGCCGCAGAAAGTCGCCATTGCCGACGCCAACAAGGGTCTGTCCATGTTCCGGCAGCCGCAAATCAACGTGCCCGTGCTGGGCGTGATCGAAAACATGGCGTACTTTACGCCGGCCGAATTGCCCGATAATAAGTACTATATTTTTGGGGAAGGTGGGGGCCAGAAACTGGCGGAGCGCTACGAAGTGCCGTTTCTGGGCCAGATTCCCTTGGTACAAAGTGTCCGCGAGGCGGGCGATGAGGGTCGTCCGGCGGTGATGATGGCCGAATCCCCCGCGACGGATGCCTTCCGCGAAGCCGCCGAAGCGCTGGCGCAGCAGGTCGCGATCCGCAATGCCAGGGAGGACAAAACCAAAGTCGTCGAGATGCGGTTATAGGGATCAGGAATTTGATTTTCCGATAAAAGAGTGCATTTTAGCGCATATTTTGATATTATGGTCGCAGAAGAAAAGACAAAACTCGAAGGCTTAATCGAGGGCGCGCTCGACTCGGTTCGCCCTTATTTGAAAGCGGACGGTGGCGATGTGATGCTTTCCGAAGTAACCGACGACCTCGTTGTACGTCTTGAATTGCTTGGTTCCTGCCAAACGTGCCCCATGAATGCCATGACCTTCCGCGCCGGTCTGGAAGAAGCCATCCGCAAGGCCGTTCCCCACGTGCAGCGCGTCGAGGCGATTAATGTTCCGGCGCTGGCTTCCTGAGAAAGAATCTGATAACTTTTCAGCGGTGTCGGTGCGCCGCGCGGGCCCGTGCCGCGCGACAATTCGCACATTCTCAAATCTGCGGTAAATCCACTACATCCCTATTTAATTCAAAACACGACCCTTATCTTGCGGTCGTGTTTTTTGTTTTTATTCCTTCCGGCAGATTGGAGACCTACCCGTAAGCGGTCACACGCACGAACAGGCACGATCCACTGTCCACTATCCACTGTCCACTAAATGAAGGTTGGTATTTTTTTCGGCGGGCCTTCCCGCGAGCGTGAGATTTCTTTTGCCGGGGGTAAAACTGCCTATGAGCATCTCGATAAACGGCTTTTTGAAGCGATTCCCGTTTTCGTGGATAGTTTTGGTCGCTTTATCAAGGTGGAGCCGGGGGTTTTGTATAAAAAGGAAATTCGGGATTTTTATCCCGCCCAAAATCAAAGCGCGAACGGCTACCGACTCTACGCCGAATCCTTCCCCGAACTTGCCACGCAGGCCGTCGCCGCCGAGATCGGGGAACTGATCGAACCGAAGGATTTCTCGCGACACTTCGACTTTGCCTTCCTGGCCATGCACGGCCCCGACTGTGAGGATGGTGCGATTCAGGGATTGCTCGAATGGTACCGCATTCCGTTCAGCGGCCCCGGACTGATGGGTTCGGCGGTGGGAATCGACAAAATCCTGCAAAACGAGATGATCGCTCTGGCCAACGGGCAGGAAAAGAAGACGGATGTCCTGCGCCACGAAGATTGGCAGACGAAAGATAGAGCGGCGATTTTTGAAAAGATAAAACAGGAACTGGGTCTGCCGATTGTGGTCAAGGCCCCGCATCAGGGATCTTCCATTGGCGTGGCTATCGTCCAAAAAGATGATTTTGAGGAATTCGTCAAAGCCATCGACCAATGCTTTTTTCAAATAGAGATAGGGAAAGATGATTGGAAAAAACTTTCAGAAACCGACAAAAAGGGCTGGGCGCAGCGCGTCGCGAATTTTGACGAGGGCATTGGTTTTCCGGTAGTAGCCCAAAATCAAACCCTCTATCATCCCGATGCACTGATTGACTTTCTCGATCAGGCATTTACCCAAAACAATCAACAGATAACGCTTTCCAGCAGTAATGCCGAAGACCAGGTGCTGCTGGAAACTTTCGTACGCGGGCAGGAATTTTCCTGCGGCTGCATTCAATTAGCCGACGGCACGCCCTTCGCCTTGCCACCGACGGAGGTCATCAAGGTAGTGGAGGGCGTGTTTGATTTTAATTCAAAATACAAACCCGGTGCTACCCGCAAGCGTATCCCGGTGGATACCACCTTCGAGAAAAACCAGGAAATCCGCGACATGATCGCCCTGGTTTTCGGACGTCTGGGGATCGACGTCTGCGCCCGCATCGACGGCTTTCTTACGCCCGAGGGCGATATTCTGCTGCACGACCCGAATACCATTCCCGGGATGTCACCGACCTCGCTCATTTTCAAGCAAATGGCCGAAGTCGGCCTGAACGTGACGCAATCGCTGACGTATTTTATTCGTCAATCCATCAGGGAACGTATCCGTACGGGCAAGGAAGTGTGGCAACTGCGGGCTTTGCTGGCGGAGCTGGATGCAGGAGTCAGGGCCAATGTGGCAGCCGATTTGCCGCGCAAAGGCATCTTGTTTGGTACCGACGACTCCCAGTACGCCGCCGCCCAGCGCGAGTTCGGCCTGATTAATGCGGCGGGAAAGTACCGGGCTGTCCCGGTGTTGAAGGTGGGCGAGCAGGAATATTACCACCTGCCCGTGCAGTTGATGTTTAAAGAATACGTCGAAGATATTCTGCGGGCGTGTCGCCAGGAACGCGATCCGGTGCTGGCGCGAGCGTCGCAGGAAGGCAAGTCTTTGGCAGAATTCTACGCGGGTGACGTAGATTTGCAAATCAGTAAGGCAACTTCACTCGCCGAATTGGGCGGAATTGAGGAATGGATTAAGATTGAATTATAAAATAGCAGAATGGCCAATAGCGCAGAAAAAGTAAGACTTACCCTCCAAAAAGAAAACAAAGGCTGGAAGAAATGGGGCCCCTATCTCACCGAGCGGCAATGGGGCACGGTGCGGGAAGACTTACAGCCGAACCGGCGACGCCTGGAATTACATCACCCACGAAATGGCCCGCTCCAAAGCGTACCGCTGGGGCGAGGAAGGCATTGGCGGCTTTTCCGATAGCAAGCAGCACATTTGTCTGTCTTTCGCTTTTTGGAATCATAAGGATAAGCTGCTCAAAGAGCGGATGTTCGGCCTGACCAACTCCGAAGCCAACCACGGCGAGGATGTCAAGGATCTGTACTATTACCTCGATAGCACGCCCACGCATTCGTACATGAAGATGCTGTACAAGTACCCGCAGAATCTTTTCCCTTACGAGAAAATCCGGCAGGAAAACGCCCGCCGCGGCAAGACCGAACTCGAATACGAGATCAGCGACACGGGGGTTTTTGATAACGACGAGTACTTCGATATCTACATCGAGTACGCCAAGGCCGACGAGGAGGACATCATGATGCGCGTGACGGTCCACAACCGGGGAGCCAAGGACGCCCCAATCACGGCCCTCCCGACCATCGCTTTCCGCAACACCTGGTCGTGGGGCTATCCCGACTTCGACTACAAGCCCATGATGAACGGGATGGCCAACCGCATTATCGAGGTGAACCACCGCAAGCACGGCAAGTTCAACTACTATCTGGATAACCCGGACGAGATTCTGTTTTGCGAGAATGAAACGAATTTCAAGAAACTGTACGGCACGCCCAATGCCTCGGCCTACCCCAAGGATGGGATCAACGATTTTGTGGTCAGTGGACGCAAGTCCAAGACGGTGAACCCGAATCAGATCGGTACCAAGGCTTCGGGCAAATTCTCGCGCATCGTGAAGGCCGGAGGGAGCGTTACGTTCAGAATGAGGTTCGTGAACCACACCATTTCGGAACCCTTCGGGGGGTTCGACGATATGTTCGACAAGCGAATTCGGGAGTCCGATGAGTTTTACAGCGAAATTCAGCGCGATGTGAAGGACAAAGAATTGCTTTCCATTCAGCGGCAGGCCTATGCCGGCATGATGTGGAACAAGCAGTTTTACTACTACAATGTCTATGAATGGCTAAAAGGCGACCCGGCGCACCCCAGCCCCGCACCCGCCCGCAAGTGGGGACGCAACTCGGGCTGGAAACACCTGTATTCCGCCAATATAATCTCGATGCCCGACAAGTGGGAGTACCCCTGGTTCGCGGCCTGGGATTCGGCTTTTCATTGTATTCCGCTGGCCCGGCTCGACGCCGATTTTGCCAAACGACAATTGGAAATCCTGCTGCGCGAGTACTACATGCACCCCAACGGACAGATTCCCGCCTACGAGTGGAATTTCTCGGATGTCAACCCGCCTGTCCACGCCTGGGCCACCTGGAAGGTTTACGAGATCGACCGCGAGCAGAACGATGGGGTGGGAGACATCGCATTTTTGGAAAAAATATTCCACAAATTGCTCCTCAACTTCACCTGGTGGGTCAATCAGAAGGACGACACGGGAAACAACATTTTCAGCGGGGGCTTCCTGGGGCTGGACAACATCGGCGTCTTCGACCGCTCCACGCCCATGCCCTTCGGCGGCAAGCTGGAACAGGCCGACGCTACGGGCTGGATGGCGATGTACACGCTGAATATGCTCAGGATTTCGGTTGAGATTTCGCTGAAACAGCCTGTTTACCAGGATATGGCTTCTAAGTTTTTTGAGCATTTCCTCTACATCGCCGGGGCGATGGAGGCAATGGGTGACAAGCAGTCCACGATCAAGCTGTGGGACGAGGAGGATCAGTTTTACTACGATGTCATCCATATCCCCAACGGGCAAAGCATACTGTTGAAAGTCCGCTCCATCGTGGGGCTTATTCCGTTGTTTGCGGTCGAGATTCTGGATCCGCAGATGCTGGAGAAGATGCCCGTCTTCAAGCGGCGCGTGGAGTGGGTGCTGGCCAACCGTCCCGATCTGGCGCGGTTGATTTCGCGCTGGTTCGAGTCGGGCAAAGGCGAGAACCGGCTGCTGGCCATCCTGCGCGGCCACCGGATGAAAATGATTCTGAAACGGATGCTGGATTCTCAGGAGTTTCTGTCGGAGTATGGCATTCGGGCCATGTCGAAGTACCACGAGGAGAATCCCTATAAGTTCTATATCAACGGCGAGGTGCTGCAAGTAGGCTACACGCCCGCCGAGGCATTGACCAACATCATGGGCGGCAACTCCAACTGGCGCGGCCCGATCTGGTTCCCGCTGAACTACCTGATTTTCGACTCGTTGGCCAAGTTTCATGCCTACTACGGCGACGACTACGAGGTGGAATATCCCACCAACTCGGGGAATCTGGTAAAGATCGACGAGGTGGCCGTAGCGCTGGGCGACCGCCTGATCAATATTTTCAAGAAAGACGAAAACGGTCGCCGCGCCGTGTTCGGCGACAACGAAAAGATGCAGAACGATCCGCATTTTCAGGACAATATTTTATTCTACGAATATTTCCACGGCGACAACGGTCGGGGCTGTGGTGCCGAGCACCAAACCGGCTGGACGGGCCTGATCGCCGAGATCATCCTGAAAACCTCCCAAATCAAAGCCAAGTCCGCCGCCACCTTCCAACAGGAAAACGAGCAGGAGTCGATGAATTTGGTGGTGGACAAAGGGTGAGAACTGACGAATTTTTAGCTTTGCAAAATTGATAGACGCCCGTAGGCAGGCAAATATTCACTCATTCACTTATTCAAAATTCAAAATTGATATGCTCGAAGAAAACGTAGAAAAAAAAGTAAACTCTTGGCTGGAAGGAAACTACGATAAAGATACCAAAGCCGCCATCCAGAAAATGGTAGACGACGGCAGCACCACCGAACTCACCGACGCCTTTTACAAGGATTTGGAATTCGGTACGGGCGGTCTGCGGGGATTGATTGGTATCGGTTCCAATCGCATGAACCGCTACACGGTGGGCAAAGCCACGCAGGGTCTGGCGAATTATTTAAATAAAAACTTTCCGGGAGACGACATCAAAGTCGCCATTGCCTACGACTGCCGCATCAAGTCCGACGAGTTTTCGCAGATCATCGCCGATATATTCTCAGCCAACGGCATCACAGTCTATCTTTTCGACGCGCTGCGGCCGACGCCCGAACTCTCTTTTGCCATCCGTGAATTGGGCTGCCAAAGCGGGGTAGTGGTGACAGCCTCGCACAACCCCAAGGAATACAACGGCTACAAGGCTTATTGGGTGGATGGATCGCAAGTCGTCGCCCCGCACGACCGCAACATCATCGACGAGGTAAACGCCATCGGCTCGGTGGATGACATCGAGTTCGAAGGCAATCCTGAACTCATCCACAGCATCGGTGAGGAAATGGATAAGAAGTATCTCGATCACATCCTGTCGTTGTCCATCTCCAAGCAGGCTATCGAGAATCAGAAAGACATCAAAATCGTTTTTACGCCCATTCACGGCACGGGCGTAATGCTGGTTCCGCGCGCTTTGAAAGCCATGGGATTTACCAATGTGACAGTCATTGAGGAGCAGGCCGAACCCAACGGCAACGGCCAGTTTCCGACGGTCGTGTATCCCAACCCCGAAGAAAGCGAGGCGATGAGCCTGGCCCTGAAAAAAGCCAAAGAAATCGACGCCGACCTCATCATGGGCACCGACCCCGACGCCGACCGTGTGGGTATCGGGGCCAAGAACCACCACGGCGAACTGCAGCTATTGAATGGCAACCAAACCGCCAGTCTGCTGATTTACTACCTGCTCACGGCCTGGAAGGAGGCGGGCAAGCTCACGGGCAATCAGTTCATTTGCAAGACCATCGTGACCACCGACCTGATCGACAACATGGCCGACGGCTTCGGGGTGAAGTGCTACAACACGCTCACGGGCTTCAAGTACATCGCCCAGGTCATTCGCGAGAGGGAAGGGCTGGATGAATTCATCGGTGGCGGCGAGGAAAGCTACGGTTACCTCATCGGTGACGCCGTGCGCGACAAGGACGCCATCGCTTCCTGCGCCATCATGGCCGAGGTTACCGCCTACGCGAAGGACAAGGGGATGAGCCTGTTCGATATGTTGGTGGAAATCTACAAGCAGTATGGTTTCTACTACGAAGGCTTGATCTCGCTCACCAAAAAGGGCAAGAGCGGAGCCGACGAAATTCAGCAGATGATGGCCGACTTCCGCGCCAATCCGCCCAAAACCTTGGCCGGCGCGCCCGTGATTCGCATGGACGATTACCAGTCATTGAAAAATGTAGACACCCGCAACGGCGCGATTTTTAACATTCCCGCCGGACAAATGGGCATCGAGCAATCCAACGTCCTGCAATTTTTTACCAACGACGGCACCAAATTCACCTGCCGCCCCTCCGGCACCGAGCCGAAAATTAAATTCTACGTCGGCGTGCGCGCCAACCTGGAAAACAATGAGGATTTCGATGCGGTCTACGCTTCTCTGAAAGAGAAAGTGCAGAAGATTGGGGAGGAGTTGGGATTGGTTTAAAGGAGGAAAGGAGGAAAGGAGGAAAGAACGGGATATCCCTGGCTGGCGAAAGCTATCCTTTTTCCTTTCCTCCCTCCTCCCTTCCCCCCTATCCCTATTTATTCCTTTCAAACGCCAACCGTATCCTCGTCACTCTCGGATAATCGAAAGCGGCGGTTTCGGTGGTCATTTCGAAGTAGTCTTCGCGGACGCTCTCCGGTCTGATCGTCCAGCCGGAGCGGGCGTCGGTCGTGGTATCGGCGGCGGTGACGAGAATGACCCCATCGGCGGAATCGACGGCCCAGTGCAGCACATTGGGCTTTTCCTGACCTTCGTATTTTCCTACGAAATCGCCGCTCTCCCGGAACTGCACGCTTTTCATGTAGCGACTAAATACCGGTCCGCCGAAGTTGGGTACTTGCTTGCCGTCCTTATAGCTCAGCGCGTCGTTGACATATACGGCTTCTATGCCCCAATCGGAGGCAGCTATCAGATGATCTCTTGCTTCTTCCGGGGAGTTCGCCGCCGGATTGCAGGCCGAGACTAAGCCAAACAGTAGAAGCCAGAAAAGATTTTTCAATTCTTTCATTGGGTCGGTGTGGGCTGAATCGTGATATCTATGATTTTGGTATTCAACGGAATGCTCCTCGGGTCTACCTCGTAGTTTTTATTTTGGGCGTCGAGACGAAACGACAACTGATTCTTGGAAGCCCTGATTTGACCATCGGACTCCGAACCGTGGAATTCCAGGTTCCGGTAGCGGTTGCGGAGGTCGCCAATGGTCATGCCTACGCGCGCGCCTTCGGTCGTGACCGGGACAGACGAGGTAATGACTACCTGGCCCACCCGCCGCTCGTCGCTGGAATCGGGCCGTAGGTATCCAAGGTGATTTCCCTGGTCGTCCGTGAAGTTATACACGGTGAACGCGCCCCCGCCCTTCACTAGTTCTCCTTTTTCCAGCATGGCTTCATGCGTGGCAATTTCATCGCCCGGCGAAATGCCGTGAAACGAGTTCGGAGAAATAAGGACCAGCGAATTGGCGTCGGCGACCGAAGCCGCAGCGGGCCGGGCGGCAAACACCGAGTCGCTGGTCGTGGCCGTTGTGTTCTCTTCGGCGCAGGCGGAAAGCAAAGTCGCCAGCAGTACGCTCTTGACAATAAGTATCATTGATTTCATTGGTCGATCACTTTACTTGATTGTAAAGAAAGGCGGAGCTGGAAAATGCCAATTTAGGCAAATATTGAAAAAACACCTGTCTCCGCAGCACCTCCGCTCACTAGGGGACTAAAAAAATACCAAATTACGGCCTGTGGGCAGAATAGCATCGTACTTTTGCACAAAAAAATTTCAATCACTATTTTCGATGAAAAAAATCTTCATGCTCTGTTTGGCACTGTCCGTCCTGAATCTGCCCGCCCAGGCCTGGGGCGTCACGGGCCACCGCGTGGTGGGGTTGGTAGCCCAAAATCATTTGAAAAGAAGCGCCAAGTGGAAAATCGCCAAAGTCCTGGACTGCAACTCGCTGGCCGAAGTATCTAATTATATGGACGACGTCAAATCCGATACGCTCTACAACCACACGCACGACTGGCATTGGGTGACGATCATGCCGGGGCAGACTTACGAAGAGAGTACCAAAAACCCTAAGGGCGATATTATCATGAAAATCGAGGAAATCACTGCCGCCCTAAAAACGCATACCCTCTCGCCCGAAGCGGAGGCCGAGCATTTGAAGTTTCTCGTTCACCTCGTAGGCGATCTGCACCAGCCGCTACACGTCGGCAACCGCGACGACCAGGGCGGCAACCGTGAGCGGGTAACGTGGTTCGGGCAAAATTCCAACCTCCACCGCGTGTGGGACAGCGACATGATCGAGGGCAAGCAGCTCAGCTACTCGGATCTGGCGGGTTTCTTAAACGAGCCTTCGAGGGTTCAAATCAAGCAGTGGCAGGCGATGAGTACGCTGGAATGGGCCGCCGTGTCGCAGAGTCTGCTGCCACAAGTGTATACTCTACCCGAAGACAAAAAGCTGGGCTACCGCTATTCCTACGAGAACTTCGATACCGTACAGCTATGCCTCATGCAAGCGGGTATTCACCTGGCGGGAATTTTGAACGAGGTGTATGGGTGATTATCAGGTAGCAGAGTATCAAAGTTCTTTCACGGCATCACGACTGGCCCCAAAATCTTCAACCACAGCACAAAGCCGCTGATTCCACCCAAAAAACCGCTCACACAGAACGGGATAATTTTGTCTTTGGGAATAAAACTAAGGATGACGTAGGCGGCAATGAGGCCGCCTAGAATACCAGTCGTCACAACAATGCTTCCTTCCGGTAAACTAAAATGGTCGGCTAGTTTGATTTCATCGCCTTTGATTCCTCGCAATTGGGGCGGATAGTTGAAAAAAACACGCGACAGCCATAAAGTCATATTGAATGATTGCCTGAGCCAAAACAAGGTCATGAAAAGGAACAGCCAGTCTCATAAGTTCTTAGCGTAAAGTTTTTTAGTTTTTCGCCACAAGACCAAGCACAAGCCGATGCTTCCGGTGAGTACGGTTTGAAACGGCCCTCCCAAAGTGATCCAAAAATTATTCTTTATGGTTTTCGCCATTAGTTGATCATATCGGTCTTTGTGGGGAGAACTCAAACCGCTTTTGATCACGTCGGGATTATTCTGGTAAATCGTTTTAAGTTCTTGGCTCACTTTGCAGAAGCCAAAACTTGTATACGCATAATGAAGGGTGGTTTCGTAGCCCAAGGCCCGCCCGACTATAAAATGTCCAAACTCATGCGAAACCGTCCCAACAATGGTAAACGCTATGAAAGCGAAATAAACGGCCAGGCAGAATTTAAGAGGAAGCTCGATTTTCATGGGGAGACGGGGGAAAGTACTAGCCGTCAACAAAGGTAGTTAGCCGTTCGCTGACTGCCTCCTGCCGCCTCCCCTAAAGTTTGTTAAATCGCGCAAACGCGCCACTCGCTTTTGCGCCAAATCATATTTTCCCTACATTTCGGGAAAAGCCGCTACGTCCTTCTCAAACAAAACCACGTTATGAAAGCCCTGATCGTCTGTACCAACCACGCTACCTTTCCGACCAAAACCAACAAAACGGGGCTTTGGCTGAGCGAGCTGACGCACTTTTGCCAGGTGTTGGACAGGCACAGAATCGACTACGACCTGGTCAGTCCACTCGGTGGAGTTATCCCCATCGACGAGCGCAGCCTGGATTTGAAGGATGAGGTGAACCGAAACTACTTCGAGGACGAGGTCTTTTGGAAGAGATTGGAAAATTCTCTTAAACCCGCCGAGATAGCCGCCAAAAACTACCGTCTGATCTACTTCACGGGCGGTCATGGCACGATGTATGATTTTCCGGACAACGTCGATTTGCAGAAAATCACTACCGCCATCTACGAGAATCGCGGTACGGTGGCCGCTGTGGCCCACGGCGTGAGCGCTTTGCTGAACGTCAAGCTCAGTGACGGCACCCTCCTCATCCACGACAAGTACCTGACCGGGTTCTCGAATATGGAGGAAAAGTTGTCGAGTATGACGAGCGAAGTACCCTTTTTGCTTGAAGACCGCCTCCGTGAGCAAGGCGCTCACTTCACCAAGACCCGGATTCCCTTTACACAAAACATCGAGATGGACGAGCGCCTCGTCACGGGCCAAAACCCTGCTTCCGCCAAAAAGATCGCCAAGAAACTGGTGGAGGAGTTGATTGAAAAGTAGATTTTCTTCCTGAACATTTCCCTACCCGTGCAACTTTCCCGTTCGCTTCTGCATCCATTAGAGCAGAAGACAAAGCGGGTACGCCGAACTTCTCCCGCTTATCCAAGCTCTCAGCCACTTATGTATAAAAAGGTTCTATGCAATGCACAGTACCTACCTTTGACCCATCGCAAACGCCACGAAACCACGATGCGCACGTGACCTTTCGGGTGGGAACTTAAACTACTATTAGCCATGAAATTTTTAACAAAACTGGTAGCCTTGCTACTGGTATCGGCCCCACTGTGGGCGCAGAACACCCAAAAAGGCGCAGTGTCCGGCTCAGTACTGGACGAAAAGCGCGCCGCCGTTCCTTTTGTCAACGTCCTCTTACTCAAAGCCCGAGACTCCACGCTCGCCAAGGGTATGACCTCCGACACCGACGGGAAGTTCGCCTTCGAGAGCGTCGAAGTAGGTCGTTACCTGACGCTCGTGTCGATGGTCGGGTACGAGAAAGTGTACAGCCCGGTCTTCACGGTAGCGAATACCGAAATCAAACTTTCGCCCGTCACGCTCACTACCAATGTCGAACTATTGGACGAGGTGAAGGTGGTGGCCCAAAAGCCATTCATCGAGCAGCAGATCGACCGCACGGTCGTGAATGTCGAGAACAGCATTGTCTCGGCCGGGGCCACGGCGCTGGAAGTTCTCGAACGCTCGCCCGGGGTGGTCGTGGATCAGCAGAACGATGCCCTGCAGCTACGCGGAAAGAGCGGCGTGCTGGTACAAATAGATGGTAAGCGAAGTTTTCTCTCCCAAACCGAGATCATGAACTTGCTGCGCAACACGCCCAGCGATAACATTGAGAAGATCGAGCTGATTACCAACCCCTCGGCTAAGTACGACGCAGCGGGTAATTCGGGCATTATCAATATTGTCTTTAAGAAAAATAAAAATTACGGCACCAACGGCAACTTCACGATCGGGGGCGGATACATGCCCGACGGAGGCGTAGGGCGCGGAAACGGCTCGCTGGCGCTCAACCACCGCCAGGGGAAAATCAATATTTTTGGTAACGGTAGTATCTATACGGGCGGTAACGTGAATACCAACAACATCTACCGCACGATTCCTTTTGAAGGAAACGTAACGATTTTTGACCAGGAGAGCATTCGGCGCTCCAATTACCAAAATTACAGCCTGCGCGTCGGCATGGATTATAGCCTGTCGGACAAGACCACGCTGGGCGTTCTGGCTTCGGCTTTTTCCAACGACTGGTCGCAGCCCGAAGGTGACAACAACAGCCGAATTCTGGACGGTGACAACAAGCTGCAACGCTCTTTCCTGACCAAGACCAACAGTGGTCAGAAAACCAACAACATCACCGCCAACTTCAACGTGAAGCACAAGTTCGACGACAAGGGCAAGGAACTGACTTTCGATGCCGACTACGTGCGCTATGACGGGGAGAGCTTTAATAACCTCAACACCAACTACTTCAAACCGGACGGTTCACCCGACGGCCCGCCCGAACTCGTCCGCAACGACATGCCCTCGCTTATCGACATCGGCGTTGCCAAGCTGGATTACGCCCAGACCATCGGGAAGGGTAAGTTCGAGACGGGGCTGAAAAGTAGCTTCGTGACGTCGGACAACAACCTGACTTTTGAAATAAAAGAAGATACGTGGGTGATCGACCCGACGCGTACCAACCAATTCAGGTACACCGAGAATATCAATGCCGCTTACGTCAATTACGGAGGCAAGCTAGGCGAGAAGACGACTTACCAACTGGGCTTCCGGGCCGAGCACACGCACTCCGTCGGCAACTCGATTACGCTGAACGATGTCCGCGATCGCAACTACCTCAACCTGTTCCCGAGCGTGTTTCTGTCGCAGGAACTGGACAGCAGCAATGTCGTGAATTTCTCGTACAGCCGCCGCATCGATCGCCCCGACTACCAGTCGCTTAACCCCTTCGAGTTTTACCTCGATCCGTTCACGTTCGAGCGTGGCAACCCCAACCTGCGCCCTCAGTACACGCACTCGGTGCAATTGACGCACGTGTACAAAGGCTTCCTGAATACCAGCCTTTCGTACAGCCGCATCAGCGACCTGATCGCCAGCGAAGTGCCGCGCCAGATTCCTTCCGAAAATAAAACGTACGTCACGACCGAGAATCTCGACAACCTGGACAATGTCAACCTGACGGTTTCGCTGCCCGTACCGATTGCCAAATGGTGGACACTGCAAGCCAACCTGACGGGTTCGTACAACCGCTATAAAACCTTTTACGGCGACGGCCTCTTCGAAATCAGTCAAGTCAACTACAACGTGTACGCCAGCAACCAATTCAAAATGAGCAAAGGATGGTCGGCCGAACTTTCCGGCTGGTACAACAGCCGAAGCGTATATGGCTTCTTCGTCTCCCAGCCTCAGGGCATGATTAACCTGGGCTTGCAGAAAAGCGTGTGGGAGAAAAAAGGCACGTTCCGCCTGAACGTGAGCGATATATTCTGGATGAACAAGTTTCGGGGCCAGGCCCAGTTCCAGGACATCGACCTGCGGGTGCGCTCCACCTGGCCCAGTCGTCAGGTACGGTTGACTTTTACCTACAATTTCGGCAATCAGAACGTGAAGGGTGCCCGGCAGCGTAACACGGGTTCCGACGACCTGCAGCAACGCGTCAAATCCAATTAAAGATATTGCGCCAGGCAGGCGCAGAAGTTTCTAATCCTCATACGATTAGTTTAGGTTAAGAATACGGAAATCCGCCTCTTATTAAGGGACGGATTTTTTGTGGATAGGGCAATGCTGTATTCCGCAGGCTGGCGCGCCCCGGACTCGGCCTGCCGCGTTTCTACCTTTGTTTTAGGTTTACCTTTAAATTCAATTTCACATCGTCGGACATGCCCAGCGTGTTGCCGCCGAACTTCCAATCGGTTCGATCCAGCTCAGTCGAACCTTCCAGCGTGGCCGTGGAGCCGCTTTCTTGAAAAGTGAAGGGGATTTTAAGACTTTTGGTTACGTTCTTCAGCGTCAGGTCGAAGGTGCCGACGTAGCCCGAGCCGGACTTCTCGATTTTGGTGGATTTCAGAGTGACGCGCGGATACTTTTCGACTTGGAAAAAATCGTCTTTTTCACGGAGGTGTCCGTCGCGGAGGGAGTTGTCGGTATCGACGGTAGCCGCGTCCACGCTGCCCGAAATACTGGACTGGGCAAGGTTGCTGGGGTCGAAATTGATATTACCCTTAAACCCTTTGAAATTACCGACCACCTTCACGCCAAACATTTTGGCGGTGAACGTGGTGCGGGCGGCCGTAGGGATCCAGGACTGGCCGTAAGTGAGGGAGGAGAAGGCGAGGGCTGCCAGCAGAGGTAGGGTGCGCATGGTTGGATTTTCTTGTTCTTGATTTATGCTCTTTGGTACGACCTTCCGGGGCCAACAGGTTGCGTAAAGAACGAGAAAAAGTATTTTTCGAGTAAGCAGCCAGCGGGCGAAACGAGCAATCTGTATCTCCAAAAAATAAAATCGCCCACGCGATTGGCGCAGGCGATTCTTGATCCGATTTATTCGTACTGTATAGCCGGAATGATTTACGGTTCACGGTCGAAAGCAACCCCGGGATTACTCCAGGGCCGCCACGCCCGGCAGGGTCTTTCCCTCCATATATTCCAGCAGTGCCCCACCGCCCGTCGACACATAGCTCACGCGGTCGCCGTAGCCCGCGTTGTTCACCGCCGAAGCCGAGTCGCCCCCGCCGATGAGTGAGAAGGCGTCGTTTTCTTCGGTGGCTTTCACCACCGCTTCGGCAATGGCTTTGGTGCCTTTGGCGAAGTTCGAAAACTCGAATACGCCCATTGGACCGTTCCACAACACCGTCTTGGATTTGCTAATAATGTCGGCGAAAAGGTCGCGCGTTTCCGGGCCGATGTCCAGCCCCTGCCAGTCGTCGGGGATTTGTCCGGCTTTCACGGTCTTGCGTTCCGCATCGTTGCTAAAATCGTCGGCAATAACGGTATCGACGGGTAAAATGAGATTGACGCCCTTGGCTTTTGCCTTCTCGACCAATTCCAGGGTGAGATCCATTTTATCCGCTTCCAGCAGCGACTTACCGATGCTGCCGCCCCTGGCTTTAGTAAAAGTGTACGACATGCCGCCACCGATAATGAGATTGTCGACGCTGTCGATGAGCTTCTCGATAATCAGGATTTTATCCGAAATCTTGGCTCCACCCATGATGGCCGTGAAGGGCCGTTCCGAATTATCCAGTAGGCGCTGGGCGTTGTCGAGTTCGGCCTGCATGACGTAGCCGCAGACTTTATCCTCAAAAAATTGCCCGATGACCGCCGTGGAGGCGTGGGCGCGGTGCGCGGTGCCGAAGGCGTCCATCACCCACACATCGCCAAGTTTGGCTAGTTTCCTGGCAAAATCCTCATCGCCCTTTTCCTCCTCTTTGTGGAAGCGAAGGTTTTCCAGCAACAGAATCTCGCCTGGTTTCAGATCCGCCGCCATTTGGGTGGCTCGTTCCCCGATAGCGTCGTCGGCGAATTTCACCGTCTTGCCAAAAACCAGCGACAGCGGATTGACCAGGTGCTTCAGCGAATACTTCTCGGACGGCCCGTCTTTTGGTCGGCCCAGATGCGACATCAGGATGCATGAGCCGCCTTCACTAAGAATCTTTTCAATGGTAGGAACCGTCGCTTTGATACGCGTATCATCGGTAATCTCGAACTTATCGTTGAGGGGCACGTTAAAATCAACGCGCACCAGGGCTTTCTTACCCGAAAAATCGTAGCTGTCCAGAGTCTTCATAAAGGAATTTTGGGTTAATTTTGAGGAAAGCAAATGTAGAATTATTCTTGGCAAAATGCTAGGATGCTGCTATGAATCAGCTATTTGTAATTGGTATAATACAATTTTTATAGTTTATTTTTCTATTGGCGTAGTTGTTTTCTATTAAAGGCACGAAGTTCCAAAGGCACAAAGTTCCAAAGGCACAAAGCGATGCGGCGTTCCGACACAAAGGCACAAAGTTCCAAAGCGACAAGGCGACAATGTGAGAAGATGACCATGCCCTAAGAATTATTTAATTCCGACATTCCGACATTCCGACATTCCGACATTCACTCATTCCAAATTGACTTCCCCCGACCTTCCCCCCAAATACTACCTCGACAACTACCGTTACGTGCTGGATTTTGTCAGAAAGCTCTACGATGCAATTCTGATCGAGTCCGAGCGGCAGTTTTTGGATGCTTTCGACCTGCTGTCGGAGGACGCGCAGTGTTTGTTTGTGCGTTTTACCAACCGTCGGGGTTCGTTTTTCAAAGTCAATGCGCTTTCCTATCCCGAGCTGTCCGACATTCCGGCGGCGCTGACCGAACTGATCGAAACGGGTTTCATCGAAGGGCTGGGCGAGCAGCACACTGCCCGCGCCGACGAGGTAGTGGACTTATTCACCAAACCTGAACTACTCATGCTCACGCAGGCATTGGCCCCGGTGGTAATGCCCGCCAAAAGCATCCGCAAGCCCGACTTGGTGCGCTGGCTCATGCACGAATACGAGGCAGCAGATTTGATCGAAGGACTCGATGTGCTGGAACCCGTCGTTAGAGTTTGCTACGAGGTGGAGGCCATGATGATGCGCTTCCTGTTTTTTGGCAACCGCCACAACGACATGACGGAGTTCGTGATCCGCGACCTGGGCCATGTGCAGTACCAGTCGTTTCAGGAGGAGAATTTTTCCGTCCGCTTCGAGACCCGCAAGGACGTGGAGGATAAGCTGATGATCTCGCTTACGGGCGAGACTTTCCACGAACAAAAAGACGAACTGCCGCCCGAGGAAATCTACGACTGGTTTATGAACTGGCAGGGTGGTCTGGTCGGTGAGCTGAGCGCGGTAGCCGAACCGTCGTACCGCCGGCTTGTATTGAAGGTGGGGGCCTGGCTGGAACGCAAAAAGCTGCCCGAGCAGGCCTTGTCGGTCTACCAGCTCACCGACCACGCGCCTTCCCGCGAGCGCCGCGCCCGGCTGTTGCAGCGGGTCGGGGAGATAACGGAAGCCCTGGCCCTATGCGAAGACATGATCGCCCACCCTCAGAATGCCGACGAGCGGTTTTTTGGCTTGGATTACCGGGAGAAAATCAAGAACAAAAAAAAGCGCGTAGTGCGGCGCACGACCAAAGCGCTCAAAGAGGCCGATGCCGTTCCGGTGCCCATCTCGTTTCGCTACCGCGTGGAGCGCGGCGTGATGGAGTACTTTCGGGAGCAGGGCTACGAGGCGGCATTCAGCGAAAATGAGCCGTGGCGGGCTTTGTTTGGCCTGGTGTTTTGGGACATCATCTACGACACCAACGTGCGGGCCATCCACCACCCGCTGCAGCGCGTACCGTCGGACTTCTTCCTACCCGATTTTTATTTTAAACGGGAAAGCCTGCTCCTGGCGCGGCTGGAAGAACTGAGCGAACGGGAAGCATACTTCGACTTGGTCGAGAAAACCCACGAAGAAAAATTCGGCACGGCCAACGTTCTGGTCGCCTGGTTCGACGGGATGCTCGAACTCGTGCAATTGATCGTGCGCTATCTCGAACCCGTCCAGCTCTGCGCCATTCTGCTGGAAATGGCCAAGCAATTGCGCGAGAATACGCGCGGCTTTCCCGATCTATTGATCTGGAAGGACGATGAATACGATTTTGTAGAAGTAAAATCACCGACCGACCACCTGTCGTCGCAGCAGTTGCACTGGCAACACTTTTTCGAGGATATCGGCGTTAAAAGTCGGGTACTGCGCGTGGAATGGACAATGGAGGAAGAGAACGATGAAAATAATTTGGATAAAATTTCGTAGATTCCTCCGCTTTCCTACTTTTGCTACCAGGATAGTACCGAGTCCTTTTCATCTAACCTTTTGAGATAAGAAATATGAAGAAGAAAATTGGAATGCTATGGGCGGCAGCTTTTGCCCTCGTGGCAAGCATCGACACCGCCCAGGCACAAGTGAAAGTGCCCGACAATATCACCACCCTGATGAACAAGTACACTTGCAGCGCCTGCCACCGTGTGGACGCGCGCCTGGTGGGTCCCGCTTACACGGACGTTGCCAAGAAGAAATATACCGATGCCAAAATCGTCGAACTAATTTACAAGCCCGTTCCCGCCAACTGGCCCGGCTACCCGCCCATGGCACCCATGACGCAGGTTCCCAAGGACGACGCGCTGGTGCTGGCGAAGTACATCAATTCGTTGGACGAAAAGGCGAAGAAGTAAGGCGCAAGCCACTTCTTTTTACAGATTTTCGTGTTTGATTTATTGGAACCCGAGCAACAGCTCGGGTTCCTTTTTGTTTGGCTTGTCAAAGAATTGGTGGCGTAATTATTTTAGGGGGTGAGCTTAAAGGTCCACCCTAAAAATTGCCACCACTATGGACAAAATTTTCTTTGACAGTTGGGAAAGCATTGCCCGCATCGCGATCAACACGACGCTGGGATACGCCGCAATCGTTGTTATACTGCGCGTATCCGGCAAACGGACGCTGTCAAAAATGAATGCCTTCGACTTTATCGTGACCGTTGCCTTGGGGTCGTCTTTGGCTACGGTTGCCCTGAGTAAGGACATTACGCTGCTGGATGGCGTGCTGGTCTTCTCGCTTTTTGTTTTTCTGCAATACCTTCTTACCTGGCTCTCGGTGCGGGTGAAAGCCGTTAAGAAAATCATTACCAGCGAACCCGTTCTGCTGCTTTACCGGGGCGAAATGTTGCGTGATGTCATGAAGAAGCAGCGAATTACCGAACAAGAAATACATGTGGCGATTCGGGAGAATGGGGAAACTGACTTACAGGGTATTCATTCGATTGTGCTGGAAACTACGGGCACAATGAGTGTGATCGCCGAACGCAACGCCCGCACCGCCGATGCCATGGAAAGTGTGAACAAGTATCCTGGCAAAACCTGAGAGGGTGCTGGCCCTAAGACGTCATTTCATCCGCATAGTCGCTGATAAATTGTTCGAAGGTGAAAGGGGAGGCTCCCGTAATATTCTTTACCCAAGGGGATAGGGGAGGAGTTTTCTGGAAACGGGGTAAATAATGCAACATCATCATAACCAGAATGAAACCTACCGGATTGCCCTCCCGCCTTTTCTGCCAGAAAAACTCCCAAAGCGTCGGTGATTCGTAACTGATTCTCTGACCCAACCCCTGCGTTAGTTTCTCCGCCATCTGGATAAAATTCAGCGGCTCGTCGCTGGTCAGGTCGTAGGCTTGATTCAGGTGCTCACCGGGATGCGCCAGCACCTGGGCGGCCACCGCGCCGATATCACGCACGTCGATGAGCGTAAATTCAGCATTGTCGGCGGGCAGGTATATCTGGTTTCTTTCAACCAAATCTTCGCGCAGCGTGGTCGTGAAATTTTGCATGAAATACGCGGGACGCAGAAAAGTGTAAGGGATGCCGCTCTTAACAATCAGCTTCTCGATTTTGTAATGGGGAATGAAGCGGTTGCCGGGTGCGCCTTGCACGGAAAGAAAAACCACCTGCCGTACCTTATTGGCTACTGCCCGTTCGATAAGGGGTTTGAAATATTTTTCGACATCGGCCAATTGGGGCGGACGCAACAAAAACAGAGCATTACAGCCAGCCAGAGCAGCCTCATGGGTTCCGGGATCGGCAAAGTCGAACGTTACGAAACTCACGCCCAGACCAGCAAATTTATCTCGGTCTTTTGCTACATCTCTTACGCCAGCCACCAGGTTTTCTTCCGGTCTGAGCGCACAAAAAGCTTTAATCGTCTCGAGACCCACGGTACCTGTGGCACCCGTAATGAGTATTTTCTGCATGGTAATGCTGCTGGCGGGGATTATAGTGGGATAGTAACGCGTTTTGGGACTTGCCAAGCAACATTCAGTCACTAAAATTTTCGGCAATGATGGCTTCTTTTTCTTTTTGCAAGTATTTTAGAAAAGAGCGAGCCACGGGTGAAAAATTCTTTTGTTTCATCCAAATCATCCGCCAGGTGGAGGTGATTGGGAAACCTTTCACGGGAATAATTTGCAGGCTTCCGCTCTTCAAATCATTCCTAATGCCGATCAGCGGCATTACCGAATATCCCAATCCAGCTATAACGGCCTGTTTAACAGCTTCGTTGGAAGTCAACTCCATTTTTTTGCGGACAGGTAGTTTGTTCTCCTCTATGAATCGCTCCATTACGTATCGGGTGCCCGAACCTGGCTCTCGATAAATCAGCGGCAGCGTCTCAAATAGACCGGTGCTGTACGATTTCTTGGGAAATTTATGATCGGTGTTTCCCACCACGTAGAGTTTGTTGAGCATGAGTTCTTCGGACTCCACCTGCAAGTTCGGGGGTAGCACCGACACCAGTGAAAAGTCCACTTCATTGCGCTCCAGGCTACCAATTACCTGTGCTTTGTTGGTTACATCGAGTGTAAGTTCTATTCCCTCATGCTGCTTCAGGAAAAGAGCCAAAAAATAAGGCATGATGTACTTCCCCGTCGATACGACCGAAATCTTGAGACGCCCGCTCAACTGGCCCCGGTAGGCCAGGGTCTTGTAATTGATCGCATAAACCTCATTTAGAATGTTCTCGGCGGCGGCGGCAATCTCCTTCCCAAAATCAGTCACGTATAGTTTGCGCCCCACCACTTCGGTGAGCGGGATATCGAACTGGTCTTGGAAATTCTTGAGCTGAATAGAGACCGCTGGCTGGGTCAAGTGCAGGTCCTCCGAGGCCTTGGTAACGCTCTCATTCTCGGCAACTTTCAAGAAAACCTGCAATTGATGAAGCGTATAATTCATAAGGATGGTTTATGTTTATTATCGCAAATATAAATAAAAACTTATGATAAAATTTCTTAATTTTGCCTCTCTCAAACCAAAAAACTATCACGATAATGACCAGAATTACAATTGCCAAAGGGGACGGCATCGGACCCGAAATTATGGATGCCACGCTTGAAATTATTAAGGCGGCGGGCGCCGATATTGAAATTGATGAGATTGAAGTCGGTGAAAAGGTTTATCTGGCTGGAAATTCCGCCGGTATTTCGCCTGAGTCCTGGGACGTCATCCGCCGAAATAAGATTTTTCTGAAAGCCCCCATTACTACGCCCCAAGGCGGAGGTTATAAGAGCCTTAACGTTACGACCCGCAAATTTCTGGGGCTATACGCCAACGTGCGCCCTTGCATGAGCCTGTCGCCTTTCGTGAGTACCAAGCATCCCGAAATGGACATTGTGATCGTCCGTGAGAACGAAGAGGACCTCTACGCGGGCATCGAACACCAGCAGACCGACGAGGTAGTACAGTGCCTGAAACTCATCAGCCGCCCCGGCTGCGAGAAAATCGTCCGCTACGCCTTCGAATACGCCAAGCACTACGGTCGAAAAAAGGTTACCTGCTTTACCAAGGACAATATCATGAAGCAGACCGACGGTTTGTTCCACAAGGTCTTCGATGAGATCGCGCCGGAATACCCCGACATCGAGAACGAGCACTGGATCATCGACATCGGCGCGGCTAAAATGGCCGATACGCCGGAGATTTTCGACGTACTCGTCATGCCAAACTTGTACGGTGACGTGTTATCTGACGTAGCGGCGCAGATCGCCGGATCGGTCGGTTTGGCGGGATCGTCCAACATCGGCGAGGAATGCGCCATGTTCGAGGCCATCCACGGATCGGCCCCTCGTCGCGCCGGACAGAATATGGCCAACCCCTCAGGACTATTACAGGGTGCCATCATGATGCTCAACCACATCGGTCAGCCCGACGTAGCCGAAAAGGTTCAGAACGCCTGGCTTAAAACCATCGAGGAGGGCATTCATACCTACGATATTTTCAAAGAGGGCGTCAGCAAGCAGAAGGTGGGCACCAAGGAATTTGCGCAGGCGGTAGTCGCCAATATCGGCGGCAGGCCCAGCACGCTCAAGCCCGTCACCTACGCCAAAGACGCGGCCCTGACTTTGCCCAAATATAAGAAGAAGGCTCCCGCCAAGAAAGACCTGATGGGCGTAGATATGTTCGTTCACTGGAATGGCACCGATCCCGATGAAATTGCCGGAAAACTGCAAAAGCTGGGTGTGGACGGCACCGAACTGACTATGATTACCAACCGGGGGATCAAGGTATGGCCCGAGGGCTTCTCCGAAACCTTCTGCACCGATCACTGGCGCTGCCGCTTCAAATCGACCGACGGTAAGGGGATTTCAAAGAAGCACATTATTGGGTTGCTGACCAACGCCGAGGCACAGGGGATCGATAGCATCAAAACGGAAAACCTGTACGAATTCGACGGCAAGCAGTCGTACTCGATGGGGCAGGGCCAGTAAATTAACCAACCTAAGATCATGGAATTACAACTTATCAAAGGACATTTCAAGGCTCAGGATGCTGTGGAGATCATCACCCGAATGATCGACGTGAAGATCAAGTATCACGAAGGCAAAATCACCTCTGAAAGTACCATGGAGGATATCAAGATGCGCGAACGACGCATCAAGCAACTGCAAAAGGAACTCTTCGAGGTGCGTCAGTACATTGACAATAAGGACGGGAAAATCAGCCTGAACAGTATCATAAACATCACCAACTGACCATGAAAGATAATCTCGAATTCCAACTGGTGAAGGGCGAATTTACCGCCGAAGAAGCAGGGAGAGTTTTGTTCTCTCTGATCCAGAATAAGATCAACTACCACAACATGGAAATGCTTTCGCAGCAAATCCGATTCGGCTTCGACGGCGATATATCGCGCTCGGAAAAGCGCGTTGCCGACTTGAAAAAAACCAACAAGTCGCTGGTTGCCTTCCTCAAGGAAGCAGGAACGGAAGGGAAAAAGCTGGAAATTAGTGGAACGTTTTCCCTCAAAGTTGCGGAATAGCGTCTGTCTTTCCGAATGTTTTATCGTCCTATTGCAGCTTACGGCTGCGGTAGGACGTTTTTATTAGAACCACGGTATTCAAGAGCTTCTTGGTGTCGAGTGAAAAAGCGGGCAGGATATAATTTTAGGAAACATCGTCCCGGAAACTACCATCTGTTATATTTGAGAATCTAAATCAACCACCTAAAATACGCTATGAACTCACCTCTCCAAATATTTTTCCTGATTACACTCGCCTTAGCCGCTCCTCTGGTGCAGGCCCAGGACGAAGAAAAAGAATCCGACAAGCCGGAGAAGGCGACAGTGGCCCAAAAGTACACCGACGAAATCAAGGCCTTATCTCAAGAACCCAATGTCAAAAAAGCCCTGGCGATGTTCCCCGAGCGCGAAGCCTGGACGCGCCAAAATCTGATAACGCTTACCGAAATCCCCGCGCCACCCTTTATGGAAGAAGTACGAGCTCGCGCCTACGCCGACATGCTCCGTAAGGCCGGGGCCGACTCGGTTTGGATCGACGAAGCGGGCAACGTGCTGGCCAAGCGGCACGGCAAGTCGGGCAAGAAAACCGTGGTGCTGGAAGCCCACCTCGACACGGTGTTTCCCGAGGAAACGGACGTGAAGATAAAAATGCGCGGCGACACGCTCTACGCCCCTGGCGTGGGCGACGACACACGCGGCCTGGCGATGGTCCTCACCATCCTGGATGTGATGGAAAAGACGGGTGTCGAGACCGACGCCGATGTGCTGTTCATCGGCACCGTGGGCGAGGAAGGACTTGGCGACTTGCGCGGCGTGAAAAAGCTCTTTAGCACGCCTAGTCTGAAAATAGACTCCTACATCGCCATCGACGGACTGGGTTCGACCAGCATCACCCACCGGGGGCTGGGATCGCACCGCTACTTAGTCACGTTCAAAGGGCCGGGCGGGCATTCGTCGGGTTCATTCGGGCTGGTCAATCCGCACGGCGCGCTGGGCCGGGCCATTTATTATTTCACGAAGGAGGCTGATAAATTTACCAAACAGGGCATCCGCACGACTTACAACGTGGGCATCGTGGGGGGCGGCACGTCGGTCAACGCCATTCCCTTCGAGTCTTACATGCAGGTGGATATGCGCTCCGAAAGCCCCGAGCAACTCGCGGGCATCGACAAACTTTTCCAGGCCGCCGTACAGCGCGCCCTGAAAGAGGAGAATGCCATGAAACGAATTGGCCCCGACCTCACGGTAGACATCGAGATGGTCGGTGACCGCCCTTCCGGCGGTATCGAGCCGAGCAATCCATTGGTACAGCGGGCTATCGCCGCCACAAACTATGTAGGCGCTTCGCCCGCCCTGCGCGTGGGTTCTACCAATTCCAATATCCCTTTCTCGAAAGGCGTCCCGGCTATCACGATGGGCGCGGGCGGCAAGGGCGGCGGCGCGCACGCGTTGAGTGAGTGGTGGCTGGATGATAAATCGCATCTGGCGATGCAGCGGACGCTGCTGGTGCTGTTGGCGGAGGCGGGGCTGCGTTAGCATATGTGACACCAACTCTGATTTTAGAAACTTAAAACCTCAAAAACATGGTATTTCCTAATGAAACACGTTTTCGTAAAAGGCTTAATGAATGCATTGAGCTAGCAGAGAAGTATGGGCTTTCTGCGATGACAATGGAGGAAATTTCAGAAGAAGTGAAAGTCGCGCGAAAAAATGCGAAAAACAGCAAATGTAATAGAGAGATTATTTCAAATCTTCCAAGAGAAAAAGCATAGTATTTATCATATGTATCGTAGCTATTTCAGATTTCTGCTTCACATCCAGATTGTGCATATAATCATTTCTGAAAAAACCATATAGGCCGGAGAGCAAATTTCTGATTGGTTCTTTTTCAGAAGTTCCCATTTGTGAAACACCTTTATTCCCAAAAACTGAGTTAATCATTTCCGTTCCATCACTACTATTTGGCAGCTCATACTTTTCCCTAATCCTTTCGGTTAGTACTAAGAAAGCTACTCTTACTGCTGAGTCTAAATGATTTGAAGTGACTAGCCCATTAATTCTCTTTTCCAGCTCATCATCAATAAATTCTGAATCAATATTACTTTTATAAGAATTTCTTAGTGTTTCAATATCTGTTGAGCAAATTTCCATAATGTCACTCTCGCACTTGTTCGATTGCCCACTCTCCAGATATCGCTTTAAAAAGTTCATATGCCTTTTCAAGTTAGATTCCAACATAACATCGACAGGTACTTTTTTCTCAATTTCTAAATAAATATCATGTAAATACTCAAATTTACCTCTTAGAACTTCGATAGAATCATTATTCTCAAACTTGGTTTTTAGCTCGATAGATGATTTTTCCAGTTTTGCGAGTAAAAGCAGAACTTCATCTTCAAAAAATAAATGCATATGACGTCTATGTCTTAGATATATTCACTCAATTCGACATTCACTCATTCAAAATTATCTACACTACTAAGTTCACAATCCGCTTCGGCACCACGATCACCTTCTTGGGAGCTTTCCCATCCAGCCACTTCTGCACGGTCTCGTTCGCGAGCACTTCCTTTTCAATCTCGGCGCGGTCCGTGTCGAGTGGGAATGAAATAGTAGCCCGCACTTTACCGTTGATCTGAATCGGGTACTCAAACTCATCGTCGGTCACATACTGCTGCTTCCAGGTGGGGAAAGCGGCTTGCGCCAAAGTACCTGCCTCGTGGCCGAGGGCAGCGTACAATTCCTCCGTGATGTGCGGCGCGTAGGGTGATAATACTACCACCAGTTCGTTCAGTATGGCTTTTTTGTGGCATTTCAGACTGCCCAATTCATTGACACAGACCATGAAGGCGCTCACAGCCGTGTTGAACGAAAAGCTCTCGATGTCCTCCTGCACTTTCTTGATGGTCTTGTGCAGTACCTTCAGCTCGGCTTTTATAGGGGTTTCATCGGTCACGATCCAGTCGCCGTTGTCGTTGTAGAACAGCCGCCAGAATTTGCGGATGAAGCGGTAGGTGCCGTCGATGCCATTGGTGTTCCAGGGCTTGGCCTGTTCCAGCGGGCCGAGGAACATTTCGTACAGCCGCAGCGTGTCGGCCCCGTAGCGCTCCACGATGTCGTCGGGATTGACGACGTTGAACTTGGACTTCGACATTTTCTCCACTTCCACGCCGCAGAGGTACTTGCCGTCTTCTAAGATAAACTCCGGGTCTTCGCCCGCGATGTCCGGACGCGTGGCTTTAAATTTTTCGAGATCAAGGATGTCGTTTTCTACGATATTCACATCGATATGCAGGTTCGAAACCTCATACTGTTCTCGTAATCCGGCACTTACGAATACGGGCTTAGCGTATTCCTCACTCTTAACGCGATACACAAAGCTACTCCGCCCTTGAATCATACCCTGATTGATGAGCTTTTTGAACGGCTCCTCCTCGGGAACGTAGCCCCTATCTTTCAAGAATTTATTCCAAAAACGGCTGTACAACAGGTGTCCTGTGGCGTGCTCGGTGCCGCCTAAATACAAATCCACGTCGCGCCAATAGTCGATGGCTTCGGGCGAGGCGAATTCCTGGTTGTTGTGCGCGTCCATGTAGCGGTACCAGTACCAGCTACTGCCCGCCCAGCCGGGCATGGTACTGAGTTCGTAATCAAAATCGCCTTTGTACTTCCAACCCTCCGCGCGGCCCAGCGGGGGTTCACCCGTTTCGGTAGGCAGGTACTTGTCCACGGGCGGGAGTTCCAGCGGCAGGTCAGAATCAGCCAACAAATAGGGGAGGGGCTGGCCGTCATTACCGTTTTTGTAAAAAACGGGCACGGGCTCGCCCCAGTAGCGTTGGCGGCTGAATACGGCATCGCGAAGGCGGTAGTTGATTTTGGCTTTACCGATTTTTCGCTCCTCCATCCAGTCCACCAGCACGGGCGTGGCCTCGGCGAAAGTCAGACCGTCGATGATGCCCGAGTTGATGTACTTGCCTTCCTTCGTAGCGTCGGCTTCGACGTCGATGTTTTGCTGTCCGTCCAGAATCGGGACGATGGGCAGGTCGAAGTGTTTGGCGAAATTCCAGTCGCGCTGGTCGCCGGACGGTACGGCCATCACGGCCCCGGTGCCGTAGCCCGCCAGCACATAGTCGGCGATAAAAACGGGGATTTTCTTTTCGTTGAAAGGATTTACGGCATAAGCCCCCGTGAACGCGCCCGACACCGTCTTGACGTCGGCCATGCGGTCGCGCTCCGATTTACGCTTGGTTTTTTCCAGGTAGGCGTCGATGTCGGCCTGCTGGTCGGCGGTCGTGATTTTTGTCACCAACTCGTGTTCGGGTGCCAGCACCATGAAGGTCACGCCGTAAATCGTATCCACGCGGGTGGTGAACACCTGGATGTTCTGGTCAGCGTGGCCGTCGATACCGAACTTCACCATCGCTCCCACGGAGCGGCCAATCCAGTTGCGCTGCTGCTCTTTGAGCGATTCGGTCCAGTCGATGGTATCCAGACCGTCGAGCAGGCGCTGGGCGTAGGCTGTGATGCGCATCATCCATTGCCGCATCAGCTTCTGCTCCACCGGAAAGCCACCACGTTCCGACACGCCATCCTTGACCTCGTCGTTGGACAAAACCGACCCCAGGCCCGGACACCAGTTGACGGTAGCATCGGCCACATAGGTCAGGCGGTAGTTAAGGGTCATTTTGTACTGCGCTTCTTCACCCATGGCCTTCCACTCCAAAGCTGTAAAGTGGGGCGTTTCTTCGTCATGAACCGCATCGACACGGCCGTTGCCTCGGTGCGCAAACTCCTGCGTCAGCGTTTCGATGGGTTCGGCTTGGTCGGTCTTGTTATTATACCAGCTTTCGAACAACTCGCTGAATATCCACTGCGTCCACTTATAAAAGCCAGGATCGGAGGTGCGTACCTCACGGCTCCAATCGTAAGCAAAACCCAAGTTTTTGAGCTGCCCGATGTAGCGGGCAATATTTTCCTCAGTTGTGAGGGCTGGATGCTGTCCAGTTTGGATAGCATACTGCTCGGCGGGTAGTCCGAAGCTGTCGAAGCCCATCGGGTGAAGCACGTTGAAGCCTTTTGCTCGTTTGTAGCGGGCATAGATATCAGAGGCGATGTAGCCCAGCGGATGGCCGACGTGCAATCCCGCACCCGACGGATAAGGAAACATGTCCAGGACATAAAACTTTGGCTTGGAAAGATCTATTCCGACGTGGTTCGTTTGGTGTTTTTCCCAAAATTGCTGCCATTTCTGCTCGATCTTGCGGTGGTCATACTCGCTCATGCTTGGGGTAATTGGAATCGTTAACGAAGGTTAATATTGGTTCTTTGCCGTGTAAGCGGACGCAAAATTAACGTTTTAGACTATGGTAAGGGCGTACGGCCTGCATAAATTCAGCAAAAAGAGACTAATGACGGTATTTATTTTCTCGAAATTTTTGTGAGCGCATAGGGGGTAGAGCACTTTGAATTGTTATAATTCAGAAGACACTTGCCAGGGTCAATGATTCTCTTAATAACCACACGATTTGCAACACTTCTAAAAAGAAATCGGGGAATCTCCTTCCCATCCTGGCTTGTATCACTTTGATCCCTTCGATCACTTATAGCCTGGCATTCTATTTTTAATACAATTTTTATTACTAATTAATAATCAAAAGAAGTCATGAAAAAATTATTTGTCGTGGCAGTAGCCACCCTACTCAGTTTTGGCGCTCAGGCGCAAGATTACGACCCCTTCTTCCGCTTAGGCATCAAGGCAGGAGCCAACCTTTCCAATTCGCGGGGCAATGACCTTGGTATTGGCAACGGGGCGTTCAGTTTCAGAGATAACAGCGACCGGGCCATTGGCTTCGTGGGTGGTATCTTCATGCGTTTTGGCCGAGAGTTCTACGTACAACCCGAACTCCTACTCTCGCAGAAAGGTGGGCAGTACAATGTCTATAAAGGAAGCCTGACCAACGAGGAGAACAAAGTGGATGTACGATTCACCAATTTTGATGTGCCCATCATGCTGGGTTATCGGTTTGCCAAAATCTTTCGGGTGAACGTCGGTCCGGTTGCTTCGTTCAATCTGGCGAGTTCAGGCAAGCTGAGCGATTCGTTCAATAAATACACGGACGGGGATGTGAATGCGACTATCGACAACAACGTAGCTATCGGCTACCAAGCGGGTGTGGGCGTCGATTTCGGACGACTGAGCCTGGATGTACGTTACGAAGGGAATGTGAATGACGTGGTAAACATCGACTACAACAACGCTGGAACGGCAGACAAGCTGAATAAAAAGGGTAATTTGTTCCAAGCTACCTTGGGCTTTGCCATTTTGTAAAGAACAGAATGCTTTGAATAAAAGGGTGATCTCCAATTTAGGGATCACCCTTTTCATTTATGGGCGGTTGAAGATGTGTAATGGTATTGACTATGATAGAGGGGGGTAAACCGTAAAGCAATGGCAGGGCTTCTCCCTGCGCTGATAGATTACGCCCCATTGGTACTTTTTACGACGTTTAAAGATTAATTTTCCCATCGATAAACTGAGCATTCCTAGATTTAAGCCTTCTCAGCTCCTTGTGAATTGCAAGATTCTGCCCCGGAGACGGCGTCTTGCGAGGTGAAAGGGAAAGGGTCAATAGCGAATTACTGGCTGCCTGTACCGTGTCAAACATCGAGCGGGATCTTTCTGGATAAAATCATCGTCCGTAGAGGATGATATCGATTAACAGGTCAGGGTCAAACAGCAAAGAGGGTGCGGGGGACATCCCCCACACCCTCTTTGCTGTTTGATGTATTTAATCTCTTTCTGCTATCAGAACGGCAGGCGATAGCCAGCGGATAACTGATTATACTTAAAGAAGTTGCGGATCGAATAATCGACGTAAAAACGTCCACCTGCAACTTGAAAAAGATTAGCCCCCAGAATGATGTTAAAAGCCAGCTTGGTGTTGTTCAGTTCGCGGCTGCCGATCTTCATTATGCCGACCCCAGCACCTGCGTAAGGGCTGAAGTTTTCGGCATTTTTGATATTGAAGTCATAAATAGCGTTCGCAAACAAACCGTATGAACTACTCGCACCGAAGCCGAAGAAAGCCTCCGGCATCAGAAAAAAGTTCGAGTCCTTGTAACGAAAGTGATTGCGAAACCCTAAATTGAGCGTCGCCGCGCCTCCGATATTGATGCCACCCACAGCCGAGCTACCGTCGTAGTTCAACAAACTGAAAAAGCCATCTTCTGCTTTGTTCTTGTTTTGGTAATCGAGCTGGCGCCCTGTCAGGTAATTGCTGCTCGTCATCATTGATGAAGCGCGCGTGTTGCTACGGTTGCTGTTGTCATCGTCCCGACTGTTGTCGTTCCGGTCATTGTCGTCAGATGACCGACGCGCGTTGCGCTCATTGTCCCGGTTTTGACGATCATCGTCCCGCATATTGTTAGAACTGCGATTATTGTCGGCATTACTCATGCTGTTTGAACGGTTGCCACCCGAGCGGCCCGCCCGCAATTCGCGGATTTCCTTCTTGAGATCGTCCATTTCGCGCTCCATGTCCTGGCGGTACGAATCCCGCTCGTCGCGGATGTCGTCCATCTTGCGATCACTTTTTTTTTCAAACTTTTCCAGCGAGCGGTCGATGTCCTTTTGGTACTTCTCATTCTTTTTATTCACGTCATCCATCATCGAACGGAACTCATCCGAATCCATCCGCAACTCCGAAGGGTCATTGTTGCGGTTAGCGCGGCGATTTGCGCGGTCCTCCTTATCCATGGCGTTGCGGATGTCCTTGACGCCATCTTCCAGGGACTTCTTCTCGTCCTGCAACTCCGATTCCATCTCGTCGTCACCCTTGTCTTTGGCTTCTTTGATTTGATCGTCCAACTCGTCGATGCGGTCTTCGTAGGCTCTACGCATATTTTCTCCCTTCTGACGCTGCTCTTTTAAAGCCGTCATCTGGTCGTTGGTATCCGCTTGGTAAGCACCATTCCGGCTACTGCCGTTACCACGCATGTTGCGGCGGCCATCGTCACTATTGCGATCGTCATTATTTCGGTAATTATCGTTTTGATCGTATCGATCGTCATTACGACGGTCATCGTTACGATTGCGGTCATCGCGATCATCGTAGTTCCTGCGGCTGCGTGAATCATCGTTGCGATCATTATTCCGGTAATCCCGGTCGTCGTAGCGATTGTTTCGGTCGTCATTGCGGTCATCGTAATTCCTGCGGCTGCGTGAATCATCGTTGCGATCATTGTTCCGGTAATCCCGGTCATCGTAACGGTTGTTCCGATCATCGTAGCGCTGGTTCCGGTCGTCGTTGCTGCGGTAGTCTTCGTTACGCCGATCGTCGTTTCTGCCATCACGAGAGTCATTGTTATAATCGTTGCCATAACGCCCGTTGTTGCGGTTGTTCCCGTTGTTGCGGTTGTTATAGTTCATCTGATTCTGACGGCCACGCTGATTGTTCTGCTGCATGTCGTCGAGCTTCTGCTCAATAGACTTCAAGCGATCTTCCAACGCTTCGATTTCACGATCGTTACCGTTGTTGTCCCGATCCCGATCGTTTCCGTTGCGGCGATCACTGTCTCTGTCACGATCGTTGCGGTTGCTGAAGAAGCTACGGCTACCGCTGTTGCTGCCCCGTCCGTACTGGCTCTCGATATCATCAAGCTGGTTACGATACTTGGTAGGCTTCATATCGATCAAGAAAGCGTCGTTTTTCTTATTGGCTTCTCTGTTGGCTTTCTCCTCCTCGTCCTGCAACTCCTCAATTTGCTGCACACCGCGTTCCAGCCGCTCCTGCTCATCTTGCAAGTCGTACTGGGTCTGGCGATCCCCGTCCCTGCGCGCATCTTTGATAAGATCATCAAGTCGGTCGATGCGCTTCTCGTAATCATCCTTCAAATCTTCGGAACGGCTTTTCTCGCGCTTCAGATTGTTCATTACCAGCTCATCGTAAGATTCTTCCTTCCTGGTTTCTACGTCTTTATAACCGTTTCCGATCACGAAATTAAGCGTGGCTCCGTAAGCCCAGCTTATAGCTAACTTGTTGGGGTCTACCGCATTGATAATCGAATCAGGGGCAGTCAGCAGCGCCTTGGCGTAGCCCGATAGCTTGATCGCACGACCAAAGGGAATGTCTAATCCCAGGCCACCCGATACGAAACCTTTCTTGTCGAGCGGCTCTGCGTCGAGACTATCCGCTTGGTAGCCCTCCATAGCGTCAATTACACCACCACCCAACAGGATGCTCGGCGTGAGTCCCTGACCAGAGTTGAGCTTGAATTTACCCTCACCACCGTAAAGTGCCAGCTTGCTAAAACCCGAATTGAAATAGCCGTCTTCCAGACCCCTCCAGTAAAATCCACGGATACCGACATAAGGACCAAAGTTCAGACCCGTAGAAACTCCCACGTAGCGCGTATTGGCGTAGGGAAGGTTAGCGTCGAAATTAAGCTGACCCGCTGTCACTTCGATGGGCAGCGCCAGTCCACCCGAAAAGTTGTTAAGGTAGGCCTTATCTACGTCGGTCAACTCACCGGGACGTCGTCCGCCCAGATAAAGCGTAAGGGCGGCACGCACCGACCAGTTTCTGAGCAGGTCGTTTGGATAGTCTTCATTGCTCAGGTTATTGGCCGTCCGTTCAGCGGCGGTCGTGAGGTCACGAACCGGCGAACCGTTGAAAGCGGTGTTGACCGCCTGAATATTGAATGTGTAGCGGTCGCCTCCGCTGAACTGCAGTCCGGCACCACCCGATACGTAAATGTTCTTGAACTTAGCCATGGTGTCGGCCCCGAGCGTTTGTACACCGGTTCCGATTGTCAGGTAAGGTACCAAGCCGCCTCTGGCCAAATTCAGCTTTAGATCGCCGCCCCAACGTTGCACGCTCACACCGACTGTATCGAGCGTAGCATTTTGCAAAGCCATCGGCGATAGCGCACTGAAATCGCGCGTAAGATTATTGACGTCCTGCAAATAAGTGGCCCTTAGTTCCACAAATTCGCCAAAGCCAAATCCAAGGTGGCCTCCAACCAGGAAGCCATTGCTGATTCCGGTGTTCTTGTCCCAGAAAACGTATTCACCCGTGGGCGACAGCGTATAGCTGATGCCTTTGACCTGCGCCATGGTAGCGGGCGCGATCGATCCCAACAAACCCAAACCGAGCAGCGTCGACAGTAGTTGTTTTTTTAATGATTTTCTCATAATCAAAATTTGTATTTTATAAATAATTCTTGGCGAAGTGGATTTCTCGCGCTTTAAATAGATAATCGACCTCTCCTAATCAAAACTCACTTCTTTCCCGTTTTGACTTGCCAGCAAATAATTCGGAAAAGAATTTGACAGTGACTTAGATAGACGTGCCAATTGTACTTTGTGCCGATAAATAAATGTACCAGCGTCAACAAGTCAACCCTTAACATTGCAAACCCCGATAGCCGGGATCGGTCACTACCCAAACTGTGGAATCTCATCCAGTTGGGGAAATTGCACCGCTGTTTCAGCGCCTGATTACATTATTTAGATTCACTTTTACCTGAATTATGGTTTTTCGCGGAGAGTTTTTGCCCCAAACCGGGAAACTTAAACCGATTTGGCGCATATTTGTTCCAAGCACTTACCCACCTGATTTTTGATGAATTTTTTGAAAAAGGCCCTTACAGTGTCGACCTTGGTCTTTTTGACCCAGTGTACCGCAACCAATCTGCCGCAGACTACCACGACGGGAGGAGGTAGCGCCCGCGTAGACAGCGGAAGCTCGACGCCCTCTGATATGAACACGCTGAAACAGGGATGTCCTCTGGATAGATTGCAATGGCTTTACGTGAGCGATAAGTTCGACCCCGCCCGGCAAAATCAGCTCGCCGACACGCTGGCCCGAGCCGCCCTCACCGATGCCGCAACGCTGGACCGCATGGCGGCCAACCGCAACAACAACCCGATGGCTGCCTCTTCCTCGTTGAAAATTTTAGTGGAAAAAATGGCGGTAACCCGCGTCCCGGTGAGTGAGGAATTTTATAAGCAGTACGCCAGCAGCCGCATGGCGATGTGCGCCGTGATGGACGCCCTGCGCAGCGGTTCCATCAAGCAGGATGAAAGCTCGAAGGTCGCGGGGAATACATTTAGGGAAGTGGCGAAATCTTTTGACAGCCTGAAAACCAACCAATTTGACGATATCATGAGAAAATACACTTTTGTTATGCTTTTGGCCCTCTGCCAAACGGCGATTGGTCAGGATTATCAGGGTTTGAAAGAATATTACCGCGATTACTTTCCGGTGGGCGTGTCGGTGGCCCCACAGTCGATAGCACCGGGCGACGAAGCAGAATTAATCAAGAAAAATTTTGCCAGCCTAACGGCAGAAAACGTTATGAAGCCCCAGCCGATCCATCCCAAAGAAGACGAATACAACTGGGAACCCGCCGATCAGATCGTGAATTACGCTCAGGAAAACGGTTTGAAAATGCGTGGTCACACGCTCTGCTGGCATAACCAGACGCCCAAGTGGTTCTTTGAGGATAAGGATGGCAATCCCGCCAGCCGTGAGTTGTTGTTGCGAAGGTTACGTGACCACATTCACGCTGTGGTGGGCCGCTATAAGGGGAAAGTATATGCCTGGGATGTAGTGAATGAGGCCATCGCCGAGCAGCCTGACAATATGTATCGTCCCACTAAATGGTACCAGATGCTGGGTGAGGAGTACATCGAGAAAGCCTTCGAGTACGCCCACGAGGCCGACCCCGACGCGTTGCTCTTTTACAATGATTTTGATACTGAAAAGCCTGCTAAGCGCGATCACGTGTACGCCATGCTGAAAGGCTTATTAGAAAAAGGCGTTCCCATTCACGGGATGGGTTTGCAGGGGCATTGGTCTATTTACGATGATTTGACGGCGGCGGGTCTGGAAGAGTCCGTTACTCGCTTCGCTAGCCTGGGGCTGACGGTACAGATCACGGAATTGGATGTATCGGTATATCCCAAAGACTGGAACCGCAAAGAAAAAAGGGCGAGCGACACGACTTCCTTCACGCCCGAAAAGGAGCAGATGCAGATCGATAAATACAAGATGATCTTCGACGTACTGCGCAAGCATAAGGATAAGGTCTCGGGCGTCACGTTCTGGAATATTTCCGATCGTAGGTCTTGGCTCGACACCTTTCCCATCAAAGGCCGCAAAGACTATCCGCTGCTTTTCGATGAAGCTCTGAAACCAAAGAAAGCTTTTTGGGAAGTAGTCAACATTGAAAAGTAAGCAGTTTTGCGCCCGGATTTTTCAAAAAGATGACAAAATACCTTCTGATATTCGCCCTGACTGCACTGGCAGGTTGCGGCACGGGTTCCAACCCGGAGACTACCATCGGTTCGACTCCGACGCAAAGTACCTTGGCTGACAAACATAATCCACGAAACTCCCTAGATTATACAGGGAGCTACACAGGTCTGCTGCCCTGCGCTGATTGCGAGGGAATCGAAACCCAAATCACACTGAATAAGGAAGGTACTTACACCAAAAAAATGACTTATTTGGGAAAGGGCGGCGACAACGTATTCGAAGAAAAAGGGAACTATACCTGGAACGCCGCCGGGCAAATCATCACGCTGGAAGGTAAGGAAGTCCCCAACCAGTATTTTGTGGGCGAAAACAAGCTGACTCATCTAGACATTCAAGGCCAGAAAATCGAAGGGGACTTAGCCGGGATGTACGTGCTGAAAAAGTCAGGCACGAAGCCAAAATCGTAGCGTGACTTTGTGCATAGGCGGAATTATCCCTACTATTGTGCCGAAAATCAGCCATAGCCCATGAAACAGACTGCCGCTGCGCCAGCCCAATCTGAAAGCAATTTCCTTAACCGTAAAGATCTAGTTGCCTATTTTCTGGTAGCCGGCACAGGAGCACTCATTCAACTGGTATTCAGCAGCCTGATCCAGGATTGGTTCAATGTTTCTTTCCTGGTGTCGGTTGGCCTGTCCTACCTCGTTGGCATGATAGCGGGCTTTGTCCTCACAAAATTGTTTGCTTTCGACGCCAGGCGTTCCAACCAGACCCGCCGTGAGATGGTGAAATTCGTCATGGTGGCTTTGTTCTCCGGTCTTGTTACGATTCTCGGAGCCGGCTTCGCGGAAATGATTTCGGACAGCTTTTTTCAAACATTCACCTACCAGATTCCCTCCTCCAACAAGCTGGTGAATATAAACGAGATGGGAAGCTATATTTTCGGTATGGGGTGCAGTTTTATCAGCAACTATACGTTGCACAAGACCTTTACTTTCAAAAGCACCGGTTTCTATGACCGCCTGAAAGCCCTGATCAAATAACGGCTTTTACATTCTCTCCAAAATCACCGCTGAAGCACCGCCGCCGCCATTGCATATCGCTGCCAGGCCATAGCGGCCCTGTCTTATGCGCAAAACGTTTACGAGCGTTCCCATAATTCGAGCCCCTGACACGCCCAGCGGATGTCCCAACGACACGGCGCCGCCGAAAAGGTTGACTTTGTCAGGTTCAAGGCCCAACTCCTTCATATAGGCCAAAGCCACTACCGAAAAGGCTTCGTTGATCTCGAAATAGTCGATGTCGGAAAGTTGCATTCCGGCTTTTTTCAGGACTTTGCGGGTGGCCGCGATGGGCGTGGTCGTGAACCATACGGGTTCCTGCTCGGCGTCGGCGTAAGCCACGATCCGGGCGATGGGTTTCAGATTCAGTTCTTTTACTTTTTGACCACTAGCCAGAACCATGGCTGCTCCACCGTCGTTGATGGTCGAGGCATTGGCCGCCGTGACGGTGCCGTCGGGCGAGAAGACGGGGCGCAGCGTCGGAATTTTCTCAAAATTCACTTTCTTGAATTCTTCGTCTTCGCTCACCCGCAGCGGGTCGCCCTTGCGTTGGGGTACCTCCACGGTCACGATTTCTTCTTTAAAATAACCTTTTTCGTTCGCCTCCGCGCTGCGTTGGTACGAGCGAATAGCGTATTCGTCCTGCTGCTCGCGGGTGATTTCTCGTTGCGTGGCGGTACGGTCACCGCAGACCCCCATTGCGCAGTGGTCGTAGGCGTCGGTAAGGCCATCGCGCAGGAGCCCATCGACCACCTCGCCATTTCCATAACCGTAACCGTAACGGGCCTTGGGCAGGTAAAAGGGAATCTGCGACATATTCTCCATGCCACCCGCCACGAGCAAATCGGCATCGCCAAGCCGAATGGCCTGAGCCGCCAGCGTGGCCGATTTCATGCCGGAAGCGCAAAGCTTGTTAATGGTCGTGCAGATGGTTTCGTTGGGCAAGCCCGCTCCGAGTGCTGCCTGGCGGGCGGGTGCCTGGCCGAGATTGGCTGAGACCACGTTCCCCATGTACACCTCCTCGATGAGCGCGGGGTCGAGATTCGCCTTTTTTAGCGCGCCTTCGATGGCTTTCGTCCCCAATTCGGTGGCAGAGATTGGGGACAAGATTCCGCCAAAGCTGCCAATGGGGGTGCGGGCGGTGGAAATTATGAAAACATCTTCTGGCATGTGGCGTTTTATGGTTATTTACAGATAAATTGAAATTTTGGCTTTGAGATATCTATCTTAGGGTTTGAAAACGTTTTGTCAGCCGAAAAAATTCTTTGGCAGACAATCCACACACAACTGACGAAAGGATATGACACCATCCTTTGCCCATACGGATGATCTGACTACCTGGCGCTCGATGAGGCAGGGCGACAGGGCGGCCTTTGAGTTCATCTATCGACAGTACGTCCAAATACTTTTTCGTTACGGCTATTCCTTCTCCGAGGACGAAACCACCGTCATGGATCTTATTCACGACCTATTCTCCGACCTCTGGCAGAAAAGGGCGCGGTTGGGTGATACCGACTCCATCAAATTCTACCTGCTTCGATCATTAAAGAACCGCCTTATTCGTCACTCGAAGGTAAGCAAGCGACAGTTGGTATCACGACCCGAATCTTTCCTGGATCTGATTTCGAGCCACGCTGAAAGCCGCGACGACGAGTCGATCCTTACCGCGCTTCATCAGCAGCTCGACCTGCACCTGAGCGAGCTCAGCCCAAGGCAGCAGGAAATCATACGCCTCAAGTTTTACGAGGACCTCTCCCATCAGCAGATCGCCGAACTCCTCGGCATGAATCCTCAATCGGCCAAAAATCTCCTTCACCGTGCGATTGAAGCCCTGCGCAGGCACTTCGATGTGGGCACCACCCTGCTGGTTCTTTATCTGCTCAAATTTCTCTGATTCAAGGTTATTACCCTATTTCGCCCTCTCGCGATTAGTTAATTTCACATTTTTTTAAAAAAAATTCAATTCTTGTGAGTACCCAAAGATCGCTTTGGTATCTATACGAGTGAAACCTCCCGCGCGCATGTCCCCCTATAGAAAATTCAGTATCGGTGAATTCGTGGTAGATGACTTCTTTCTGGAAAGCTGTCTGAATCCCACGGTTTCCACTGAGCAGTTCTGGTCGGAATGGCAGCGTAAGAATCCCGATCGCCAGGATGTTTTGCAAGAGGCGCAGGCTATCGTGAAAACGTTGGCCGACGGAAAGCGGAACTACGCGCTGGTGCGGCTACCCAAGGAAAAAGTGGAAGCCCTTTGGCAGCGAATCAATGCTACGGTTACCGTCGGAAACGACCTGATTGAAGAGGAGCCGGAGCCTAAAACCAAATCGCTTTGGCTTTGGGGAGTCGCCGCTACGGTAGCTTTGCTTGCGTTCTTCGGGGCGTATGCCTGGCTGGACGGTAAGGCGCAACAACCGCTGGCCGCCACGAACCTTCGGGAATTCGTCGATTTGGCGACTACCTCTTTTTTACAGATAAAAAATGAACAAACAACCGCGCAGACGTACACATTGAGCGACAGCAGTAAGGTGGCGCTGGAGCCCGGCTCCGTGCTGCTGTATCCGGCGGACTTCGGCAAATTGGAGCGCACGGTTCATCTGCGCGGCGATGCGGAGTTCGACATTTCGCATCAGCCCGACCGCCCCTTCATCGTGTACGCCGACCAATTGGTGGCCCGGGTGTTAGGGACACGGTTCAAAGTCTTTCGGCTGGGAAGTCAGACGGAGGTGTCGGTACTAAGTGGCAAGGTGTCCGTATCGAAGCGCAAGAATTTTGATAAGAAAAAGCTAGACAATGCCGTGGTGCTACTCCCCAATCAGCATGCCTCCTACGACGTGAGAAAGGGTGATTTGATGAAGAGTATTGTAGAAGCCCCCATTGTATTGCACCAGCCGGAGCAGTCCGACGAACTGGTGTTTGAAGAAACGCCCATCAGCCGGGTATTTTCACAGTTGGAAAAAACCTACGGGATTTCCATCGTCTACGACGAAGCCGTTTTCAAAAATTGCACCCTGAACGCCACCCTGACCGACACCCCCTTTAAAGTGCAACTCGGCTTGATCTGCGAGACCATTCACGCCAGTTACGAAATCGTGGATGGACAGGTGGTTGTGAGTGGCTCCGGCTGTAATTGAATCAACCTATCGCTAACCTATAAACCCATAAAACTGTGTGAAGAAAGACTTAGAAATTTTACAAAAAGAGCCGACGGGCTGGTACCCCATCGGCTCGATGAAACGGTCACTGTTTTGGATTTAGCCTAATCAGTGACACTTGTTTTTGCCAAACCTTTTTAACAAAAACCTTTAAAGCTATGCAAATAACTACTCATCTCCTAAAGGTGATTTGGAGAACTATGAAAATATCGTTTACCCAAACGCTGCTCATGGCGCTTTGCCTGGGTATCGCTCAAGCCACGCCAAGTGCGGGGCAGGAAATTCTGTCGAAGCGCGTATCGCTGGACGTCAGTCAGCAGGCGCTCAATCGTGTGCTCTCCCAAATCGAGCGAAAAACCAAGGTTAAATTCATGTACAGCTCACAGGTCATCCGGGCCGACCGCCGGGTAACGCTGAGCGTTAGCGATAACCCGCTCTCTTCGGTGCTGAGCGATTTGCTCCAACCACTGGGGCTGCGCTATAAGGTGTACCAGAACACTATTCTCATCAATAAACAACCCGAAACGACTCGCGCTCAGACGAGCCAACAAGTGGCGGCCCCAGCGGCGGCATTTGTCGATAAGCGCATCACGGGCCGGGTGCTTTCCAGCGAGGACAACGCTCCGCTCCCCGGCGTAAGTATTGTGGCAAAGGGCACCAACATTGGTACGGTATCCGATGTGGATGGCCGCTACGCGCTGACCGTCCCCGACGAAGTGCAGGCGCTCATCTTCTCGTACGTCGGCTACGAGTCGCAGGAGGTTGCCATCGGCAACCGCACGACGATCGACCTGAATTTGGTCGTGGACAACCGCAGCCTGAGCGAGGTAGTGGTAGTGGGATACGGCACGCAAAAGCGCTCTGATTTAACGGGAGCGGTATCTTCGGTAAGTGGCGAAGAGCTCAAAAGCTTGCCCGTGCGCAGTGTCAACGAAGCCCTGCAAGGGAGAGCGGCGGGTGTGGTCGTTTCCAAAGGAAGCGGCAAGCCGGGTGCCGGAGCCGACATCATCATCCGTGGCCCTGGTTCGATCAACGGGATGCCACCACTTTACATCGTGGACGGCGTGCGCGTATCGGGCACCGGCTTTAACTTTAATGTGCAGGACATCGAGTCGATCGAGGTCTTGAAAGACGCCAGCGCGGCGGCCATTTACGGGGTGGATGCCGCTGGCGGTGTGATCCTGGTCACGACCAAGCGCGGCGGCGGGGAGCAAAAGCCCACGATCAACGTGAGTGCCTGGGTGGGTTCGCGCGAGCCGACCAACCTCTATTCGCTTTTGGACCGTGACCGTTTCGTTCAGGCCAAGCGAAACTTCGGTAGCAACACCTCTACCTGGGGTGACCTCAACACCTTACCCGATGTGGACTACGTGGATCAGCTTTTCCGCGCGGGTTCCGAGCAGAACTACCAACTATCGGCCTCCGGCGGTGGTGAGCGCGCCAACTATTACATCTCGGGAAACTACCAAAAGGAAAACGGCGTAGTGATCGACAATGATTTCCAGCGTTTCAACTTCCGCATCAACTCCGACTACAAGCTGACCAAGAAGCTGAAAGTGGGCGAGTCGATGTTTATCTGGAGGGCCAGTTTCAACGACAACGAGCTGGACGGACTTCCTTTCCGCTCGGTACCGACCATGGCCGTGCGCGACCCCGACAACTCGTTCGGCGGTTGGGGACGGCAGCCCGTGGGGGGCTACTTTGAAGGTGCCAACCCCGTGGCCAACGAACTCATCAACCACCGCAGCGACATTCGCTCGGCCATCGAGGGCAACCTGTACGCCGATTACGAAATCATCAAAGGCCTGAACCTGCGGGCAACTTTCGCCGCCTCGCTAATCGGCAACCGCAATTCCCGTTTCCGCGAGGCATTCAACTACGGCTCGCTGGCCAATCCCAACGCCCAATACGACCAGGCCATGAGAACCCGCGAGAACTATACGGCCAACGCCGTGCTGACCTACGATAAAACGTTCGGGAAGCATGAACTAAAAGCGCTGGCAGGCTACGAAGTGTACCGCGAGGATGGCACACAGTTGGAGGCATCCGCCACGGGTTTCGTCGTCCCCGTTGCCAACTCCTTCGATTTGAGCTCCGATCCCAGCAGCCGCCTCGTAACCAACGGTTATGGCGACTTCCCGTTTCGCCGACTGCTCTCGCAGTTTGGCCGACTCAACTACAGCTACGCCGGCAAGTACCTGCTGACGGTCAACATTCGGCGCGATGGTACCGACCGCTTTGCTACGGGTCGTAAGTTTGGCGTATTTCCCGGTTTCTCGGCGGGCTGGCGCATCAGCGAAGAAGACTTCATGAGGTCGGTTCCCTTTATCTCCAACCTCAAGCTACGCGGCGGCTACGGTACGCTGGGTATCGCCAACATCGGCACCTTCCAGTACATCGCCACGTATGGCCCGCGTAATACCACGGGCCTTCCCAACGGCGACCGCGTGCTGGGCTTTGGGCGGGATCTGAAATTGGCCAATACCGACCTGAAATGGGAGACGGTACAGCAGACTGATATTGGAATGGACGTCAGCTTTTTGAACAACGCCCTGAATCTCACCGTCGACTGGTACGACAGGCAGAGTAACGACGTATTGTACAGTGTCCCCATTCCCCAATCGGCCGGACTGAGCGGCAATACATTTGTCAACGTAGGCAAGATTCAGAACCGTGGCCTTGAACTTGCCGCTGATTACCGGGGTAAGCAAAAGGATTTTACCTATAACATAGCGGCCAACATTTCCTTCAACCGCAACAAAGTCCTGAACCTGGACGGCGTCAATAACACGCCTTTCAACGAAAATACCCCGGGTGGCGCATGGAACGCCAGCGTGGCGCGGACTGTGGTCGGTCAGCCCTTCGGGCAGTTCTTCGGCTTCGTTACCGAAGGAATCTACGAAAGCGATGCCGCCGTAACCGAGCGGGGCATTACGCAAAGAGGGGCTGGGCAAGGTGATCTGATTTATAAAGATATCAGCGGCCCGGAGGGAGTCCCGGACGGAGTCATTACCAATGATGACCGAACGTTCATCGGCAACCCCTGGCCCGCCGCCAACTACGGATTCAATATACGACTGGGCTGGAAAGGGATCGACCTGGCGGCCCAGTTTACGGGAGTAGCGGGTTCGCAGGTGTACAACGGGGCGAGGGCTTACACCCAGAGCTTTTTCGGCGACTACAACACGACTGCCGATGTGTACAATACTTCGTTTTTCGGAGACGGCGGTCTGACCGACCAGCCGCGCATCGGCACGTTCAGGACCAATGCCCAAGGGCAGCAGATTTACGTCCGTGACCCTAACAACAACTACGCCAGGCCCTCGGACTTTTTTGTCGAGAAGGGTGACTTCCTGCGCCTGACTAACCTTCAGCTGGGATACAATCTGCCGACGACGCTTGTCGAGCCGCTGCGAATAAGCAGCGCCCGGGTGTACTTCATGGCCCAGAACCTGCTGACGTTCACGGGTTATTCGGGACTCGATCCCGAGATCACTTCCAACGTAAACCGCAACGGAAATGCCGCCGTTACGTCACGGGGTATCGACAACATTGCGACCTTCCCACGCACCAGGCTCATATCCGTCGGACTGGATCTGTCGTTCTGAGGCCATCGGCTAAAATTAAACTCTTCAACCGTTCTATTTTTGAACTCGTCAAATATAATCTAACAACCAATGAAACACTTGAATATAAAAATAGGCGTCCTGCTGCTGGGGCTGCTGGGTGTAGTGGCCGCTTGCGAGGAAAGCTTCCTGGAAACCCAGGATCCCAATAGCCTGACCTCAGCCAATTTTCCCAGCACAATGGAACACCTCGATCTGATGACCAACGGGCTATATGCCAACCAGCGGTCGTTTGGATTGTACGGACACAACCTGTTCGCCAAAGGGTTCTACAGCCTCGATCACACCCAGGATCAGGCCTGGCTCGGCACCACCTTCTGGAACGATCAGAACCAGAACAACACCCAACCCAACAACAACTTCATGACGCAAACCTGGCGCGATCTGTGGCGCGGGGTGCAGCACGCCAATACGGTGTTGGAAGGAATAGAAACTTTCCGCGCCCGGGGCGTAACCGAGCGTCAGGAAGCTCAGATCAAGCTGATCGAAGGACAGACCTACTACCACAGAGCGTGGATGTACTGGCACTTGGCCGGATTCTGGAACGAGGCTACGATCAAAGACGGCCAAGGCGGCGACAAGCTGGGAATACCCATTGTCACAGAAGTGGCCCAAGCCATTGCTGCTACCCAGATTCCCCGTTCCACAGTGCGCGAGACTTGGGATTTTATTATCTCGGATCTGATGAAGGCCGATCAACTGCTGGCCGGTAAAACCTGGGCGGGCGACGAGCGGTACAAAGTGGGCACCTGGGGAGTAAAAAGCCTGCTCGCCAAAGCGTACGCCTTCACCGACGACTGGCAGAAGGCCGAGCCCGCTCTGGCTGAGGTGATCAACAACAGCGGCAAGCAGTTGGTACCCTTCTCGACTTTCAACGAAATGTTCAATGGCGACAATGAATACAACACTGAGTCGATCTCTGAGATCAACCAAAACATCGATACCAATGTGTGGGGTGCGTGGGGCGATCGCTCGGCGGGTTCCAGCACCGGTATGATTATCGCGCCGAGCTTCATGAACGACAAAGGCGGGGTCGATGGCGCGGGTTGGTCCAACGTATTCCCGCACGACAAAACACTGGAGCGCTACGGCTACAAGGAACCGAAGGTGAAGCTGATCGCCAATCCCCGGTTCGACGCCGCCAGGCCCGTGGGCATCGATAACCTGAGACAAATCCCCGATCCGGCATTTATCCAGCGGTCGATGACCATCCGCAAAGACAAGCTGGTCGACCCGCGCCTGTTCACGGGCACCCAGCAGCCTTACGTGGACTCTATGTTCGCCAGCGGACGCCTTCGTCCGATTATGCCTTACAAGGACGTGCCGCCCGAATTCTATGCGTGGAGCTTCCGCAAGTTCGTCAATCGGAAAGGCACCGAGCCGGACGTGAGCATGAACAACGGTTCCAATTTCTACTTCATACGATTGGCCGACATTTATCTGCTGTACGCCGAGGCGCTTATCAAGAACGGCAAAACTGCCCAAGGACTGGAGTACATCAACAAGGTAAAGCGACGCGCCTACGGGACTAACCCCAACACGGCCAACCCAGCCATAGACTACGCCAGTTTGTCTGCCGCAACCAACGCTTCCGACGCGGTGCTGCGCAACAATCCGCTACGTTACGAGCGCTGGGCCGAACTCTACGGCGAAGGCCACTGGTGGCTCGATGTCCGTCGCTGGATGATCGGCGAGCAGGAAGCTGCCTTTTACCAGAGTGTGCGAGGCGGTACCATCGAGTTTGCCCCTACCGACCACGCACAGCCTATTCCGCAAAATGAAATCGAAGCTAACTCGGTAATCAGGCAGAATGCGGGCTATTAATCAATATTGAATTTTGAATGAGTGAATATTGGACTCCGACTTTCATTTGAATTCATTGTTCTATGCACTTTGCATTTAGGTAGTTTTTATCCAGAACCCGGCAACTTTTGTCGGGTTTTGGTTTTATTGCACCCTCTGTGAAACTCCGCGCAAACTTCGCGAAACATTGTGTCCTACTAATTTCTGTAGGGATGCTTTCCTGCGGCCCCAGCGCGGAGGAGCAGCATGGCCGCCAGCTTGCCGAAAAGTACTGCTCGGGCTGCCACCTCACGCCCGAACCCGCGCTGCTCGATAAAACTACCTGGCGAGAGAGCGTGTTGCCGATTATGGGCGTGTATCTGGGATACTTTCCGGAGGTACCCACGCCTTCGTCCCAATCCTTTTATCACGATTACTTGAATGGAGGTAGTTTCCCCACTCAGCCCCTGATTTCAGAAAGTGACTGGGTGCTTTTGAAAGCGTATTACGAAAATCTTGCTCCCGAAAAGCTGGTTGCCAAAGCGCGAAACTTGCGGCCCGGTCAGCAGTTTGAAGTAGGCAACGGCCCGATCGCCAAAGGCGCACCGCTGCCCGCCACGACCCACGTTTTTTGGGATAAAAAAGATGAGCAATTGTGGGTGGCGGATAACATTGCCAAAAAGATTTTTATCAAAACTACCGAGGGAGTACCCATCGACAGCCTGCCGCAGGAGTCGCCCGTCAGCGACATTATCCGTTCTGCTTCCGGTGGGTACCTCGTGACGGGCATAGGTACCATTGCACCCGGCACCGAGAAAATCGGAACGCTTAGCCGCCTATCGCGGAACCCTGCGACTAACCGATACCAGCCGGAAACCTTGCTAACCGGATTGCATCGCCCCACGCAGACGCTGGAAGTAGATTTGAACAGGGACGGGCAAGTTGAATTCGTCACCTGCGAGTTTGGCTTTTTGCGGGGAAGTCTCAGTTTTTGGGAAAAAGACAGTCAGGGCAAGTATAAACGACGCATCATTTCGCCCAAAGCAGGTGCATTGAAATGCTTGACAACCGACTGGAACCACGACGGCTGGCCCGACCTGGTCGCCCTCTTCGGACAAGGCGACGAGCGGATTTCAGTTTTTGTAAATGAAAAAGGAAAAAGTTTCGAGGAAGTAGTTTTACAACGCTTCCCGCCCAGCTACGGCTCGGTGGACTTCGATTTACAGGATTTCGACCGCGACGGTCGCCTGGATTTGCTCTACGTCTGCGGCGACAATGCCGACTATTCGCGCATCCTGAAACCCTACCACGGCGTTTATATTTTCAGGAACGAAGGCGGGAATATTTTCAAGCAAAAATTCTTTTTCCCCATTAACGGAGCCTACCGCGCCAAGGTTGAGGACTTCGACCAGGACGGCGATCTGGACATCGCTGTCCTCTCCTTTTTTGCCGATTACGACCGCACGCCCCAGGAAAGTTTCGTTTATTTGGTCGGCGATAGCGCATTCGACTTCGATGCTTTCACGGTAAAAGGCGCAGCGATGGGCCGCTGGATTACGCTGGATGCGGGCGATGTAGATGGCGATGGCGATACTGACATTATTTTGGGAAACTGCGCCGCCGCCGATGGCTACGAAGGCAAGTACAATCCGCTCTGGATTGGTACACCACCCTATTTGATTTTGAAAAACACTTTGAAAACCAATGCCAAAATCGTCGCAGCGGCCCCCTAAAAGCCGGGAGAATGTATTCCGAGTCATCGCGTTTCTGCTGCCACTCGTGCTGCTGTTGCTGGCCGAGCTGGCCCTGCGGTGGGCGGATTACGGCTACGACCTGCGCCTATTCGTAGACGATCCCGAGCGTCCCGGCTATCTGGTCATGAACCGCGATGCCTCCAAGAAGTACTTTATCACGCAGGAGAACGCCACGATTGGTAACCAAGAACCTTTTTTGAAGGAAAAACCTGCGGGTGTCGTTCGCATTTTCGTGCTGGGGGAGTCCACGACCGTGGGTTATCCTTATTTGCACAATGGCTCCTTCCACCGCTGGCTGCAGTATCGCCTGCTGCATAGCTTGCCGGAAACGCAATTTGAGATTATCAACTTGTCACTCACGGCGGTCAATTCCTACACCGTACGTGGCTTTGCCGAGGACGTAGCCGACTATCAACCCGACGCGGTGCTGATCTACACGGGCCACAACGAGTATTATGGCGCGATGGGCGTGGGTTCCACCAGCCAGCTGGGTGGAAATGTGAAATTAGTGCGGATCCTTTTGGCATTGCGAGAAAGCCGCTTAGTCCAATGGCTTTACCGCACCGTCGCCTGGGTACGCACATCGGGCGCGAAGGTGGATGTGCGCGAAAACCTGATGAAGCGCATGGCCGCCGAGCAGCAGATTCCCTACAAGTCTGAGGTTTACGAGCAGGGCATCGCTCAGTTCGAGCAGAATATGGACGCCACGCTGCGACAATTGGACGGATTGAATATTCCCGTATTCGTCGGCTCGCTGGTCAGCAACGAAAAGGATTTAAAGCCCTTCATTAGCGCGAAAGGCGGTGCTACAACCTCCGCTCAGGCACAGTTTGAGCTAGCGCAGACTACCTTAAAGTCGGGTGACACTCTGCAAGCTCGCCAGCTTTTCATCCGGGCTAAGGAACTCGACCTGCTCCGCTTCCGGGCCCCGGAACGAATGAACGAAATACTCACGAAACTTACCGATGCTTACGCCAACGTTCACCGCGTGGCGGTGCGGGAGACTTTTATCAAAAACTCGAAGCATGGCATCGTGGGGGCAGAAACCATGCTCGAGCACGTGCATCCGAACTTCTACGGTTATGCCCTGATGTCTGACGTTTATTACCAGAGAATGAAAGAGGTAGGATTCCTGAATTTCGCTCCTCAACAAGAAATGTCCTTCGCCACCTTGCTGAACGAAATGCCCATCACCGAAATGGACTCACTCAAAGGAGCTTACGAAGTAGAAATCTTGAAATCTGGCTGGCCCTTCAATGAACCGCTACCTCCGGCCCCCGATCGCGAGAAGACCGTCGAGGAGCAATTAGCGGGGGCGCTCGTCGTGCGGCAACTGGCTTGGGACGAAGCGATGACGCAGCTTCTGAATTTTTACCAGAATCAAAAATCTGGGTTCAAAACTTTACAAGTCGCCGAAGCCTTAGCCTTGGAGCACGCCAGTAGCCCCGCTTACTCCAAGCAAGCGGGTAAGTTGGCCCAGGCAAACCAGCAGCCGCAGAAAGCCCTGAACTACCTCGCTCGCTCCTATTCCTTCGCGCCCGATGCAGACGTAGCGAAGGATTTGGCCATATTGTACTTGAAGCTGGATCAGCCCGAGAAGGCGCTGCCCTACGTACAACAAGCCGCTGCACAAAGCGGGCCGATGCGGCAACTGCTGCCGCTGGTAGATGGGGTGATTCAGGCAAAAAGTACCTTGCAGGCCGATCCTGCCAACGTGGCAAACTACCTGCGCGTGGCCCGGATGTACCTAACTTTTGCCAATGCCGATGCGGCGATGATTTATCTGGAAAAAGCGGAGGAGTTGGAGCCGGGGAATGGCGAGGTAGCCCGGCTACGGGGACAAGCGGAGGAATTACTGAGGAAGTAAGGCTTACCAGTTATAAGGCTTTTTTACAAAATCGTGATCTTCAAGGAGGTTAGCGGCTGAATCCGCACGAAGTCTTTTCGGTTGTAGGTAATCAACTCGGTACAGCCGTACGCCTCGGCCATCGCGGTGTGCAGGCAATCGTTGATGTTATTGAAGCCAATCTGTTGAGCCATATCGACTGCGCGAGCGAAAATCAGGTAGTTATAGTCAACTAGTTCGGAAGAATGCCATTTAAGCACTGCCTTCCGAATTTTACTTTTTTTGAGTTGGAGCTTGGCCAGAGCATAAGCTAACTCCTGCAATGAAAGTAACGAGATAAAGAAGGTCTGGTTAGCAGAAGCCGACGCGTACAACTCAACGGCTTGCAAATGTTTGACTTTATCCTGACCGATAAAATAATGCACCAGGACATCCGTGTCGAAATGCCGCATATTTATAAGTCCACGTGATTGACCTCATCGATTATATCGTTGATATCCATATCGAGTGGGAAAACGATGGGTTCTCTCTCAATCTCTTTGCGGATTTCCTCCATTTCCAGAAAAATCTCGTATTGGCTTTTCTTGGGCATGGTTTCAGGTAGTTTGGCCTTGATAATTACCTTCCCGTCTTTCTGAAATTTCTTTTTGAAGTCTTCCAGCCATTCGGGAGTCAATTCCTCCACGCTCAGTTCGTAAGTCGCTTCCATAATTCTGTGAGTTTAGTTGCCAGGCAAGATAATTATTTTCAAAGTTGTCAGCGGCTGAATCCGCACAAAATCCTTACGATTGTAGGTGAGCAACTCGGTACAGCCGTGAGCCTCAGCCATAGCGGTGTGCAGGCAATCGTTGATGTTGTTGAAGCCAAGCGTTTGGGCAAGTTCACAGGCGCGATCAAAATCCGCCTTCTGATATCCAACCGGGTTATTTGCGAGCATTTGTTCCACCGCTCGATTGATGTCCGATAGCGTTTGTTTCAACTTGGACATAGCGAAGCCTGTCTCCTGAACGCAAAGCAAGCTCAGATGAAATGTATCGTTGAAAACGGCCTCCCGAACCAACTCCCTGGATTCTCGGTATTTTCCCAAATCATAATCGACAAAGTAATGAACTAATATATTGGTATCGAAGTATCGCATTGTTCAAAATTCGTTATCATTGATAGTGTCGATCAATTCATCCAGGTCGCCGATATCCGGCGGCACCGGCTTCTTTTCCATCGAATTCCGAATTTCCTCCATGCCTCTGAACCACTCCTTCAAGTCAAAGTCTTCCCGCCGAGACACCGTAAGTTTGACGGTAACGGGCCGATTTTTGTCTTTGAAGAAGTCGAGCATTTTTCCGATAATTTTATCGTCCACTTCGTGTGGATCTACTACAAAAGTCGCTTCCATTGTCCTGGGAGTTAAGTTGACTGGCAAGATAACGAATTTCTCCCCTACGCCATTTCCTTGTACTGCATCTGGTAGAGGTTAGCATAAAAACCTTCCAGCGCCAAAAGCTCCTCGTGGGTACCTTCTTCCTTAATTTCTCCCTTATCCAGCACGATGATCTTGTCGGCTTCCTGGATGGTGGAAAGGCGGTGGGCGATGACGATGGCCGTGCGGCCCTTCATCAGTTTCTCGATAGCCTTCTGGATGAGTTCCTCCGTTTCGCTGTCCACCGAAGAAGTGGCTTCATCCAGCACCATGATCTTGGGGTCGTGCACCATCGCCCGCACGAAAGAGATCAACTGCCGCTGCCCGACCGACAAAGTACTTCCGCGCTCCTGCACATTGTACTCGTAGCCACCCGGCAGCCGCTCGATGAACTCGTGAACGCCTACCAGCTTGGCCGCTTCCACGATTTGGGCGCGGCTGATGTTGGGGTTGCCGAGGGTGATGTTGTTCTCGATGGTGTCGGAAAACAGGAATACGTCTTGCAGCACCACGCCAATATTTCGGCGCAGGGCCGTAAGTTCATAGTCGTGAATGTCTCTGCCGTCGATCGTGATTTGACCTTTATTTATTTCATAAAAACGACTCAGCAAATTGATGACGGACGACTTTCCCGCCCCCGTTGCGCCCACGAAAGCGATGGTTTCGCCTTCGTTCATTTGAAAGTTGAGGTTTTTCAGCACGTATTCCTCCTCGTTATAGGCAAACCAGACGTCTTTGAATTCCACCTTGCCGCGCACGGTTTCGGGTTCGTAGGTACCGTTGTTTTCGGTGTACTCGTCGCTGTCGAGGAGCTTGATGATGCGATCGGTGCTGACGATACCCATTTGCAGCGTGTTAAATCGGTCGGCCAGTTGGCGGATGGGACGAAAAAATAAGCCGATAAACATGACGAAGGCCGTCACGGTACCGAAGGTCACGTCCTGGGCCAAAATCTGCTTCGAGCCGTACCACACGACCAGGCCCGTGCCGGCGGCGGCGATGACGTCAGCCACCGGGAAGTAGATGGAATAATACAAAATGGAACGAATATTGGAATCACGGTGGGTGGCGTTGATTTGCTCGAACTTATCGTATTCGGCGTCCTCGCTGCCAAAGATTTGCACGATGTTCATGCCCGTGATATGTTCCTGGACGAAGGAGTTGAGATTGGAAACGGCCGCCCGTACCTCATTGAAAGCATCCTTGATTTTTTCCTTGAAAACATAGGTACTAATCAACATCAGCGGAATCATAGACAGACTGATGAGCGAGAGCTTCCAATCGGTGTAGAACATTACGGCGATGATGAGCGTGAGCTGTAGCAGGTCGCCCGCTATGGCCGCCATGCCGTCGCTGAACACGTTAGAAAGCGTTTCTATGTCGGAAATCGTGCGCGTTACTAGCCGACCGATGGGGGTTTGGTCGAAGAATTTAAGCCGCAGGTTGATGATTTTCTCATAAAGCGTCACCCGCATATCGCGGATAATGTACTGCCCCAGCCAGCCCGACAAATACGTATTGACGAAAGAGACCAGCCCCTGCACGATCAGCACGCCAATCATGACCGCCATCATCAGCGCCAACTCTTGGTAATCGCCGTTGGCGATGGGCGTGTCAATAGTGTACTTGATGAGCAGAGGCAGCAACGGCGATAGCACCGCGCTCAGCATGATGATGCCGATCAGGCCAAAAAACTGCTTTTTATACGGACCAACGAAAGTGTAAAGCCGCCGCAGGGTGGGGAGGTCAAAAATCTGACCACTTTTTTGTTCTTGATTCACGGGAATGGTACAATAAAGGATTTAGAGGGGCTAACAAGGAAAAAGCGTGGAAAGTTGGCTTTGGTAGGGGAATACACTATCTACAATGAATATATGGAGCTTCTCCTTAGTATAGCCCTTGGCATTGGTTTGAGTGCCAGCACTGGGTTCAGAATTTTTGTTCCGGCACTTCTCGCCAACGTGGCTTGTATGAATGGTTGGATCACGCCTTCCGAAGGCTTTGCCTGGCTGAGCACTTGGCCGGCATTCTTCGCACTGTTAAGCGCAACCGTGGTGGAAATCGGCGCTTACTACATTCCCTTTGTGGACAACGCACTGGACACGATCGCTACGCCACTTTCGGTGGCGGCGGGAACCTTGCTCACTACATCATTTGTGGAAATAGATAGCCCGATCTTACAGTGGGGGTTGGGCCTGATACTTGGCGGTGGCACTGCCGGACTCGTACAAGCGGGAACGAGCCTGTTGCGACTTGGCTCCACCGCTACCACGGGCGGATTAGGCAACCCAGTGGTGTCCACGGTGGAGAACGTGGCGTCTTTCGGCCTTTCGGGCCTAGCCATCTTCTTGCCCGTCTTCGCCCTTTTAGCGGTGGGAGGGCTGCTTTGGTGGCTTTGGAAACGAATGAGGCGCCTCAGAAAAAAGCGGATGACCTGAGCCGGCAGCGGCGACTGATCCCATAATTCCAGGATTCCTTACCGAATCGATTTAGAGTTTAAGGTGTTCACAAACATTACATTACCAATTTTATCATATTCCTCAAAGAACTCGATCCCTCTATCGGCTTTGATGATGCTCTCGTGGAAGCCAATGAGCGTCAGGTCAGCGTCGATGGAATGCTCATTGATAAGGTCGGAGCGGCGGCGGCCCTCTTCCAGGGGCAGTACGCGGATATTTTTGGCCGAAATGGGCAGTCGTCCGGTCGAGGTGAGGTCAATGAGGTTGCGCTGCTCTACTTTTAGGTTTTCTTCTTTAAATGCCGCAAAGATCTTGATCTCGCCTTGCTCCCAATCCTTGTGGCCCAGGATGATGTAAGACAGCAGAATCATCAGGTTGGCGTTATCGATATCCTGCCGCCCAATCCAGATATGGATGTCCTTGTGGTAGCCGAATCCTTTGTCAGAACTGCCCAGAATACAAAGATCGTAGCCAGCGGTCTTTAGTACGCTGTAGTTGTCGACGATGTCGCGAAGCCACTCGCTCTCGCCTTTTTTGTATTCAAAAAGCATCATATTATTCGACTGCCCCGAAATGCCCGGCTGCTGAATGGCCTGTACGATAGCCGCCGTATTGGAGGGCGAAATCAGGGTTTCGAGAAATACGTTGGATTGACTGGCTGATGCCAGTTTTATTAATTTTTTGAGTTTGGATTCTGCCACCGCTTTTGATTCAGTGGAAAAGTAAGCTTTTTCAAAATGGATGTAAGTGCCGAAGCCATAGCGGTCAGAAATCCATTTCATCATTTCCAGGGCTGAATACCGCTCGAACGTGTCTTGCGACATGCACAGCACGGCGGGTCTCCAATCCTCCTCGCGCATGTCTTTATCCGTTTTTTGTAAAAACACCTGAATTCGGCGACTGAACTGGTGGATCACCCCCTGGAAAATATTTGCCATTCCTTTGTTGGCCTGGCTGTTGCTACCGATGTAGAAGTAAAGGGCCACCATCATACCAATGGAGGCAATGGCGTAGCCCGTGTTGATTTTAAACATCAGGTAAAGGCACATGACTGCCCCCAAAAAGGACACGTACCACTTGGATTTGAAGGAGGGCCGATAAGAGGGGTCAGCCGCGAAATGCTGCATGAAGGAAATAAGGCAAAGCGAGCCGTAAGTGACCATAAAAAACATCGAAATCACTTCGGCTACGGCATTTACATCCCCCATCAATACGAAGGCCAGGGCAATGAAACTCGTAAATATTGTAGCGTTGCGGGGTTCGTTACTTTTCTTCGCACCCCGCCCCAGCCAGAAATTGACGTAACGGTTGGGAAACACTTTATCGCTCGCGATGGCCTGCAACGTGCGCGGTGCCACCATGAATGATCCCAACGCCGAGGAAATAGTGGCGGCAGCCAGACCTATGGCGATGATTGGCCCCCACAGGGCGATTTCGCCCATGATGAGTTGGTTGCCGACAAGGTCCGTGGGGCTGGCTGACGAGATTAGTTTGTAAGCAATGAAAACGTAGATAATCATTCCGATTATCGTAGCCGACAGCGTTCCGAGCGGAATGGAACGTTTGGGATCGCGCAGATCGCCGGATAGCCCTACGCCCGCTGTCATGCCCGTAAAGGCGGGAAAAATAATGGCAAAAACAAAAAAGAAGCCGTTTTCGGAAGTGATGTTGGTGAAAAGGAACTCGTTGCTGTCGAAGGTTTCGGAATAAGGCGTGCTGCCCATGAAAAACAGCACCAGCGAAACGGCCAGAATTGCCACGACCACATAAAGCGCCTTCATGCCCAGGGCCGCTCCCTTGGTGACCATCAGCAGAATAAGCAGCAACAACGCCGGAATACTGAACAGGCGGTTATCATAGATGATATAACCGAATTCCGACTCGATCAAGGGTTTCAAGGCCTCGAAAGACTCCGCGAAGGCAATGATGTAAAACGCCACGCTAATGGCTTGCGATAAGTACAGCGCGATGCCAATGGCCGCCCCGATGTTGAGCCCGAACGAGCGGGAAATGATGAAGTACTCGCCGCCGCCTTCCACTTTCTGGTTGGTGGCGATTTCGGCCAGCGCCATCGCCGTGGGGATTGTGACGAGGTGGCCGATGAAGATAATCATCAGCGTACCCAAGAAGCCCACCGAACCCACCGCGTACCCGAAACGCAAGAACATGACGGCTCCCAGAATGGTGGAAATGGCGGTAAGAAATACGGGTAACGTGCCGAAATTCGGCTTATTGACGGGCAAGGAGGAGTTCATAGAGTAGGGCAGGACTGAATAAAGAACGAATAAGTTTTCGCGTTCAGTCGTTAAAAACTTTAATTTACGAATAAATTCTGCGACCTATCCCTTTGCAGGCTATTTACGCTATTTTTAACTTATGATTTTTGTGCGGCGAGGATTTCTTATTTTTTTACTTCTAAATGGCTGTCTTTTCCATAAAGCGGAAGCCCAGAAGGTTTATACCTATGACTTCAGCGACGGCCTGAAAAGCTACTCCGACAGTGCCCCCGATCTGCATATTTTGGGCACCGAAGGAAAATACCTGGAAGAAGTGCTGCCCGAACTGGGGAAACAGAAACGGACGGTTTACCAATTCGAGGCCAACTCCGGCCTGCAATTCAATAACCGGGAGGGCTACGATCTGATGGGTGGTTCCTACACCGTGGAAATTTATTTCCGGCTCGATGAGTTGGAAAGCTGGAAGCGCGTACTGGATTTCAAAAATCGCAAAACGGACAACGGCTGCTACATATACGAAGGGCGGCTCAACTTCTTCAACTTCGCCACGGGCGAGAAGGCCCCTGTCAAACCCAAAGAGTACATTCACTACGTTTTCTCGCGTGATGCCGATACGCGCCTGATCAAAATGTACGTGGACGGCGAGTCCAAGGTCGAGTTCACCGATCCTAGTGACGAGGCGGTATTGGGTCAAGCGCAGGTTCTCAACTTTTTTCAGGACGACCTAATCGCCAAAAATGAGGCCAGTCCGGGAGCGGTGGCGCTCATCCGGCTCTATGATCGCGTGATGACGCCCATATTCGTACAACAGAGCTTCAAACGACTGGCCCGAACGATTTCGGAAAAGCCGCGTGTAGCTCCGCCCCGCGAAATTCCGGCTCCCAGGCCCGAGGGAAATCTGCTGGAAAGAGTAGTGGTAAAAGCCGCGCCCACCATTGAGCCCGTGGAAGTCACGGGGAAGGTTTTCAACGGCCGCAACCTGAACCGTCCCATTAATGTGGATGTAATAGTGCGCCGATACAGCAACGACTCGATTGTCGCCCGCGCCAAGGCGATAGACGGTACTTACAGCTTCAAATTGAAGCCTCTGGAGACTTACAAAATCACCGCTATAAGTCCAGGGTTCGTAGCGAAAAGCATCGTGGTTACCCCGCAGGCCAGTGGCGGAGAGATGAAAACACTCGTGAGCTTGCGTGAGGACAGCTATGATAAACCGATCTCGACGCTACCATTTTCCCAAAGTGATTCAACCTTGTCAAGTGAAGCCCGTAGCGCGCTCGATACCTTGACTGACTACATGAAAGAGCGGACTGATTTGAAATTCAGACTGTTCGGCCATACTGACAACGTAGGGGATTTTGACAAGAATATCAGTTTGTCCGCGCAGCGAGCAGTTATCGCAAGGGACTATCTCGTAAGAAAAGGAATCGATGGCAATAGGGTGGACACCAGGGGCTACGGGCCGACGCGCCCGATGGCGAGCAACAATTCCGAGTCCACCCGTCGGCTGAACCGCCGCGTGGAGGTTTGGGCGGAGCCCATAAAAAGATAGAGTCCCCTCAAGTGTGGGGACTCTATGCTGACTATTCCTAAACCCTTAACCTTTATTGTCTTTAAACTAATGTTCTGTCAAATGGCTGGCTTCGCGTCGACCGGAGTCTCGTAAAGCGGTGTTTCGATTACTGTAGGTGTCAGACTGTCGAGGTCGAAATTCCAGATTACCTGGATATTTTTAACCGTCTTGGTCAAATTCTTCGACCACTGCTCGGCTTCCTCGCCCTTCTGACGATTCAATTTTTTGGTCAGCGACTTCGCTGCTGCCGTAAAGGCCCGTTGGTCGGCAAGAGTCGTGTTTAGTAGTGTAGACGGTGACTGACTGTAAAGCGTCACAATTTTTTCTACATTATTCCACTCGTCTTTTTTAGTGAACCGTTTCAGGTTCTCCTGAACGTACGACGAAAACTGGACTTCGGTTCCTTTGCGCAACAACTGCGCGTTAGTATCTGCTTTCGTATTGTTAGAGAAACTGTCGATTGGACTTGCGCTGAGTATTACTCCCAATACTCCGGCAAAGATAAAACTAATTTTTGAACTCTTCATTGTTTTGTGCTATTTTTATTTTCACTTTATCAAAGCACAAAGGTGACTGAATAGTTTGATATTGCCAAATTAGATGTAGGTACATCACAAAATAATATTTGGTATTTAATTTCATGATTTGTCTGAAAGACCTTATTTTAGATTTTTTAAACCTAATAAGCCAAATTATATAAATATTTCTGCTGATTCATCAGCATAATTGTGCCGATGTAAGAAAATGCAAAATTCTTTATAAAGTACAATCATTGGTTGAATAGATTCATGGTTTGTTGTAGCCCCAAAGTGCAAAACGATAGTACCATATCGCCCGCTTTGTCCAGAATCGCCGGAAGTTCTTCCATTTCGGGAGCAGAAAAAGGATTCAACACGTAATCCACCTGCCTTCCACGCGGGAAATCACTGCCAATTCCGCAGCGCAAGCGCGGATATTGGGCCGTTGCTAAAATTTCTTCGATATTTCGCAAACCGTTGTGCCCACCGTGCGAACCTTTGGGTTTTAGTCTTAGCGTACCAAAATCCAGTTGCAACTCATCCACCACGATCAACACGTTCTCGACCGGGATTTTATAGGCATCCATACAATAGCGTACGGCCTTTCCACTCAAATTCATGTAAGTCGTCGGCTTGACAAAGTGGATTTGGCGTCCTTTGTGCTTCCAGGCGGCCGTGTAAGCCAGCCGCTCGAAGGAAAATTTGAAGTCGTGCTCGGCAGCCAGGCGGTCCAGTACCATAAATCCAACATTATGGCGCGTGAGAGCGTACTCAGGGCCAATATTGCCCAGCCCGGCGATTAGGTATTTCATAGTATGTTGCGGAAAGTTTGAGTCAAAGGGCTATTTTGGCACAAACTTAAAGAGTGATGAGTTATGAATGACGAATGATGAGTCAAAAACGCCTTATACTAAGCAGTCCTTTACTGGAAATCATGATCAGTCGGCTTTGCCAGCAGGTAATCGAGAACCACCGCGACTTCTCGCGCTCAGCGGTACTGGGTCTACAGCCGCGTGGCATATACTTGGCCGAGCGCGTGACGGCCGAGCTGCGCGAACGCACGAGGGAAGAAATTCCGCTGGGCTACATCGACGCAACCTTCTATCGCGATGATTTCCGCAGGCGCGATTCGCCCATCGTTCCCAACAAAACGCAGGTGCCGTTTCTGATTGAAAACAGAGATGTGATTCTGATCGACGACGTACTTGCCACGGGGCGGATGGTGCGCGCTGCTTTAGACGCCATGACTGCCTTCGGTCGCCCCGAATGTGTGGAGTTGCTGGTGCTCATCAACCGCCGCTACAACCGGGATCTGCCCATCGACCCTAACTACGTTGGAATGGAAGTGAACACGCTCGACAGCCAGAGAGTGCTGGTCGAATGGAAAGAACAGGGCTTTGAGTCGGATCGGATCTGGCTGGTCGATTGAAGTGAAAGTATGACACCGACCATTGGAAAGTACCTGATTTTTATTGGCATCGCTATCGTCATGATCGGCGTCGCGGTGTATTTCCTGCACGACAAGCTACACTGGATCGGTCGGCTGCCGGGCGATATTCGCATCGAGCGGGAGAATTCCAGCTTTTACTTTCCGATTACGACGATGATTCTGTTCAGCATACTACTGAATGTAATCATCGTTTTAGCCCGGAGGATTTTCGGGTAGAAGCTTCGTCGGCGGGTTTGGGCTTGCCGATGTCTTCGGTATCGTACGTGAACTTATTGACGTAAAAAACCTCCCGCTGCGGCCCAATCGTATTTTTGCCACTACTCACGCGTTGTACGCCGTAAGCCAGGAAATACTTTCCGTACCAGGCGGTCAAGGTAGCGTTCTCATTGAATAACACCTTCTCATCTTCGGTTTTCCCTTCGATTTCGTACTCCTCTTTTTCTACCACCACCTTGTCTCGTCGAATCACCTCGGTATGGATGCTGCCATCCTGAGGATAGGCTAGCAGGAAATAGTCGTCGATGGGGGTGAGCTGAACCATCTCCTGTAATTCGTAGCTCGTCAAATCTTTGATTGTGATGCAGTTGTCCCACAGGAAGTTGCCCGCGCGGTCGAAGCCACACACAATGGCGTGGGTATACCGAAAACCATCGAGCGAACGCATATACTGGCGGCTGAGGCCATTGAACGTGGCCGGACTGTTGGTTTTGTAATTGGGATAGTAGACTTCGGCCACCAGCACAATTTCGTTTTCCATCTGAATGAGGTTGTGCACCAGCAGCCGGTAGCGAAATTTGTTCTCCTTCCCCAGCGACTCCCGCTTACCTATACGATCCAGTACCCGCTGCCGCCGCTTGGGTTTCATGAAGTTGAAAAAGTTCTGCAGCTCCGAAAACTCGATAAAATTCGGCTCCTCCGGTACGTTATCCTCGATATGCGTCACGTACAAACCCTGCGAAAAAGGCGTGCATCCAACAGAATAGTTACCAATCAGGTAAGAGTCTTCGGGATTGAGCGGCACGATTTGCCCGGAAATCAGGCTGTTGTCGGGGTCTTTAAGCGCCGTGGTTTTCAAAAGCTTACCGTCGTAGTTGTACGTCTTTATGGCAAAAATGCACTCGCGCTTCCGTACGGCGTAAGTAATCACGTTGATCAGGCCATCCACTTCATTGATGTCCACGTTGTTGATTTCCATATTGCGCTCGTACAGGCCGGGAAGGACGCGGGTCGTATGGTCGAAAAATGAGTGAACCACCACAATGGGGCGATTGCGGTAATAGCCTGCCACCAGCGCTTTGCTGCCAATGACCTTGAACTGATGCACGTTGACGTTGGGCAGCAGATCGCCCTTGTGAATGTCGATGTGGCCGCGTGTCAGGTCGAGTTGCAGGAAAAGAAAATGGTCGGTGTCCGGCTCGGCGAACAACCAGTAGGCGTAGTCGGGGTTTTGGTAGGACATCACGGGAATGTAGCGGAAGTCCATCCCGTACTCCTGTGTCCAAATGGGCTTGAGGTCGGTATCGTATTTTGTGAAGCTCCACTTTTCATTCCTCGTTCCCATGAATTCGTTGCGTCGGATGACCATCAGCGCCCCGGCTTCGCCAAGCGAAAAAATATCGAACTGCTCCTCGGCGGAGTTGCGCGTCGGAATTTCGATGCGGGTCGTCTGCTTCAGCTGCGCCAAAGCCACGACGGGTGTCACGGCGATGATCAGACAGAGAACCAATCGATTAATTTTATATTCAGGCTTATTAAAGCTCATAGAATCTGCAATTCAGTCATTAAAATTCTTACCGAAAGATAACACATTATTATTGACAGTGAAACGCCTGATCTGCAATAAGGTTGTTGTAAGAAAGAGGCGGGTCGAAATTTTGCCCTAATTTTGTGCCAACATTCGCCGAAACCAACTCCCTCATGTCGTTACTGTTAGAAAGTACCCTTAAGAAAGAGATTTCCGAAGCCATCCAAAATGCTTTCGGTACTGAGCCAGAGGACGTTCCCCTGCAACCCACCAAGAAAGAATTTGACGGTACCTACACTTTCGTGACGTTCGCCCTTACGAAGTCATTGCGGCGTCCGCCCGTGCAGATTGGCGAAGCCATCGGCGAATATCTGGTAAAGAATTCTTCGGTCGTGAGCGGCTTCAACGTCGTGCAGGGCTTTCTCAACCTGAGCATCAAGGCCACCGCCTGGCTGGGTGTATTTGAAGAGATCCACCGCGATGAGGCGTTTGGCAGTTTTCCCGCCAACGGGCAGTCGGTCATGGTGGAGTTCTCGTCGCCCAATACCAACAAACCTTTGCACCTGGGCCACCTGCGCAACAACTGCCTGGGCGACTCGGTGTCGCGCATCCTGGCCGCCAACGGCTACGGGGTGATAAAGACCTGTTTGGTCAACGACCGGGGCATCCACATCTGCAAGTCCATGCTGGCCTACCAGAAGCTAGGACAGGACGAAACGCCCGATTCTGCCGACCTGAAGGGGGACCACCTGGCGGGGAAATACTACGTTCTTTTCGATAAGGAGTACAAACAGCAAATAAAAGACCTGGTTGCCGATGGACTGGGCGAGGAAGAGGCGGCCAAGCAAGCACCCTGGATCAGAGAGGCGCAGGAGTTGCTGGTCAAGTGGGAAAAGGGCGACGCCGAAACCGTCGCGCTTTGGAAGAAAATGAATGGCTGGGTCTATGCCGGATTTCAGGAAACCTACGACAAAATGGGCATAAGGTTCGACAAAATCTATTATGAGTCGGACACCTATTTGTTGGGAAAGGACATTATCGAGGAGGGTTTGGCCAAGAAAGTTTTTTACAAAAAAGCGGACGGCTCCGTCTGGATCGATCTCACCGAGGATGGGCTGGATCACAAGCTCGTATTGCGCGGAAACGGCACGTCGGTTTATATCACCCAAGATCTGGGGACGACTGAATTGAAGTACCAGGATTTTCACAACGATCGCTACCTGTGGGTGGTCGGCAACGAACAGGACTACCACTTCAACGTGCTTTTCGCCATCCTGAAACGACTGGGACGGCCCTACGCCGGGGGCTGCCTTCATCTGAGCTACGGCATGGTGGATCTGCCATCGGGCAAGATGAAGTCGCGGGAAGGCACCGTGGTCGATGCCGACGACCTGCTGGATGAAATGGTGCAGACCGCCGAGAACCGCACCCGCGAGCTGGGGAAGATCGATGACTTCAACAGCGAGGAGGCCAAGAAATTGTACGAAATCCTGGCACTGGGTGCTTTGAAATACTATTTGTTAAAAGTCGATCCCAAGAAGCGTATGCTGTTCAACCCGGCCGAGTCGATCGACTTCCAGGGACACACCGGGCCTTTCGTACAGTATACTTACGCCAGGTTACGCTCCATTCAGCGGAAGGCGGACGGGGCAGACTTCGACTACGCTCAGTTTGACAGAAAGGTACTTTCAACGGAAAATTACGACCTTCATCCCGCCGAGCAGGAAGTCATTTTCCACCTATCGCAGTACCCTGAGCGGGTGCAGGCGGCGGGGGCGGAGTTTTCACCCGCCCTTATTTCACTCTACGCCTTCGAGCTGGCTAAGGTTTACAACCAATTTTATGCCGAGTTGTCGATTTTCTCCGATCCCGATCCCCAAGCCGTGCAGATGCGCGTGGCGCTTTCCGATGCCGTTGCCAAAACCATTCGCCACGCGATGGGGTTGCTGGGCATCGAGGTGCCGGAACGAATGTAGTTATAGCGGCCGTAGGCTATAAGCTTTAGGCTGTAGGCTCTTTTTGTAGCCCCCACTCGAATAACAGTTTTGCTATCTGTGAATAAGAAACCGCTTAAAGCCTACTGCTTACGGCCTACAGCATAAAGTATGAACAATTGGATCGAAGCGGCTCGTCCGCGCACTTTGCCGCTGGCGCTTTCCTGCATCCTCATGGGCTGTTTTCTGGCCTACGCCGACGGGAATTTCAGCGTCCTGGTGGCTGTCCTGAGCGTGCTGACCACCGTCCTGCTGCAGGTACTTTCCAACTTCGCCAACGACTACGGCGACGCGGTGAGTGGCAAGGACAGCGACCTGCGTGAAGGGCCGCGCCGGGCGGTACACGGCGGACAAATCACGGCGCGGGCCATGCAGCGGGCGATTATTTTGTTCTCGGCCCTTTCGTTGGCCTCCGGCATTGGATTGCTCTACGTGGCATTGCGGGATTCCTCCGCCGAGGTATTCTGGGTGTTTCTGGGCATCGGCTTAGCGTGTATTGCGGCCGCCATCACCTACACGGCGGGCAAGCGGCCCTACGGCTACGTGGGGCTGGGCGATTTGTCGGTTCTGCTATTCTTCGGCTGGGTTGGGGTGCTGGGTACTTATTACCTGCACACGCTTAGCTGGAATTGGGATTTGCTGCTTCCCGCCACCAGTTGCGGCCTATTCGCGGTGGCGGTGCTTAACATCAACAACATCCGCGACATCGACTCCGACCGCGCCACGGGCAAAAATTCCATTCCGGTGCGGCTGGGTCGCGCACGGGCCATCAAGTACCACTGGCTCATTTTGCTGACAGGCATGGTCTGTGTGTTGCTCTACACCCTTACTCGTTCCTCCGATTACAGCCAATGGCTTTTTTTATTGAGTTTTCCTTTGTTTATCAGGAATGGCTTAGCGGTAAGTAACTTAAAGAAAGCCGCTGAGCTCGATCCCTTCTTGAAACAGATGGCGCTTTCTACGCTGCTGTTTGTGGTTTTGTTTGGGGTCGGGTTGGTGATTTGAAAATGACCGGCTGTATTCCTTAACCTCTACTATTTTAAAACCAGCTTCGCATAGTAAGGAAAGTGATCCGATCCGAAATCATCGAGCCGCTCCAATTCCAGTACTTTGAATTCCGGCGAGACGTAGATGTAGTCCAGCGGCCAGCGCATGATCAGCGATTGCGCATCGAAGGTGTTATAAAGCCCCCGTCCGCAGCGCAGGTCGCTTAAACCGCTCAGCGTTTCAAAGCGCCGGGAATTGTACGACCAGCCCACATCGTTGAGGTCGCCCGCCAGGAGCGTCGGCAGGGGGCGGCTGTCGGCGATTAGGCGACCCGCTTTCATCAGGGCGACTTCTTTTTCCCCAATGTTGTCGGGATACTCGCTCGGCTTGGGCGGTACGGGGTGAACGGTAAAGAGCTGGAAAGCCGTACCGTCGGGCAGTATCACCCGAGTAACGAAGGAGGGAACCTCTTTTTCGTTAAGATACCGTATCTGTCTGTCGGCCAAAGGCAGTTTCGAGTAGAGCGCCATCCCGTAGGTATTGTCGTTGGGGCGCTCCATCCGGTAAGGGTACGCTTCGTCAAGCGGGCTCAACCGCTGCATCCACCAGCCGTCTACTTCCATTACCAGCAGAAAAGTAGGCTCTTTTTCCCGAATAATCTCGAGCAATTCTTCCGACTCACGGTTGGGCATAAGCACGTTGGCTACCATGATGCTTAAAATGGTTCCGCTTACTTCGCCTTCCTTGGCTTCGGCCACCGGTTCCTCCGCCAGGGGCGTATAGGGAAGTAGCATGTACCCCTGGATAGCTATGGCGGACACCAGTCCCGCCAGGAGCAGCCAAATGGAGGTTTCCCATTTTCGGGTGCGAACAGCGAAAAGCGTCAAACACATGACCAGCGCAACCAACACGGGCAAGCGGGGAAAGTCCAGCACCTTGAAATACCACAGCCCGGTCTCGTAAAGCAGGGATGCCATCGTCACGACGATAAGTACGGTGGCGAAGGACAGCAACAGGTAGTAGAGGGATTTTCTAAATAGCTTCATGCGGTACGCTGAATTCGGCGGGGCCTGAGATGGCACAGAAACAAAATCATTCCAACGACCGCTCGAAGTACTTCACCCCAGCGTGGGGATTGTGGTTATAAGGGGCCGTTTCCCGGAAACCATAAGATTGATAAAGCCCAACTGCCCAGGGCATTTTATAGCCGATCGTGTCCAGCTTCATCGTCTTATAGCCTAGCTGGCGCGCCCGCTCCAGTGACTTTTCCACGATCGCCTTCCCTATGCCGCGGCCCCGGTAGTCGGGGCGCAGGAACATCCTCTTAAGTTCGCAGGTCGTGGCATTCTCGATTGGGCGGAGCGCCGCGCAGCCCACAAACTCCCCATCGGCCTTCACCAGAAACAGTATACCACGCGGCGGGCCGTACATCGTGGGCAGGATTGTAAGCTCGTGGTCGATATTCTGGAAGCCCAGGTCGAAGTCCAGCGAGGCCATGTATTCCTTAAAAAGCCCGAAGGCGGCACCATAATGCGCCGCCTCCGAGGCTTCGGTGATTTTCCAATCCATTGTTTGCTAGTCGATCCAACTGAATTCGTAGGCCAACTCCGGGACTTTGGTGCGGTCGGCAATGCGACGCAGGCGACCCGGAAGCGCTACCAGGTAGTCGCGGGCCTTTTCGGCCCCGTCGTTCAGTTCGCGCATTCCCTCGATTTTCCATTCCTTGAGCAGGGCTTCCAGTATGTCGATGTAGTCGTTGGTCGTGTATACGCCCAGTCGCTGGGCGGCATCGGAAAAATGGGCGTAGGTGTCGCCCATCTTCACGCCGGTTTCGCGCAGGAAGTGAGCGGGCATCACGATTTTTTTCCGCATCATGTCTTCGAAAGCCAGCATCATTTCGGAAGCGTCCACCTCAAAAATATTGCTCACGAATGCCTTGTAAGCCTTGGCGTGGCGAAGCTCGTCCCCGGCGATGACGCCGCAAATTTTGGACAAATGCGGATTTCCGAAGTCTTTGGCGAGGGTTCCCGTACGGCGGTGCGACACGTTGGTGGCCAGTTCCTGGAAGGAAGTATAAATGAAATTGCGGTAAGGATCGCGCCCGGTTCCGATGTCGAAACCATCGGCGATGAGGTACTGCGTGCTCACCTCCATCTGCCGCATGTTCACCCGGCCCGAAAGGTAGAGGTACTTGTTGAGCAGGTCGCCGTGGCGGTTTTCCTCGGCGGTCCAGGAGCGTACCCATTGCGCCCAACCGCGCGGCTCATTGAGCTGGTCGACGCCCACGACGTCCATAAGCCACGACTCGTAGGTAGGCAGGGCTTCCTCGGTGATGGTGTCCCCGATCAGAACCGCTACATAATCGTAGGGCAATTCGCGGCAGCTCTCCTGCAATAGCTTCACTTCGGCGATAAAATTATCTTGCGTAGAATCGGGGAGCATATCCTGGGGTTGCCAGTTCGTTTCGACCGGCCGAAGGTATTGACTCAGCAGCGTGTCGATTTTCTGGCCGACAAACTGCATGACCTCCTTACGGGCGGCGGGGAGTTCGGTTTGCATGATGATAGGTGATTATAGTGGAATGGACAAAGGTCGTAATAACGATTAAAGTACGCAATATTCGGCGAATTTCGCAATCTAAACGCCTTTGCCGTAGTTTTGCAAAAAAAACGTAGCCTAGTGAAGAAAATTCTGGATTACCTGCTCAGTGTACTTTATCTGCTGTTTTTCGGTCTGATGCTGCTGCTGTTTCATGGGGTACAGCTCGTTGCCTACAATATTTTTGGAAAAGAAGCCCACAAAAAGACGGTCGTCTGGTTCAATTTCTGCCTGGTTCACGGCTGGTACCTCACGGGCAGCCACGTGCATTTCAGGCAGCTCGCCACGCTGCCTCTGCCTGGTGAGCGTCCCATTATCTTCGTGGCCAACCACCAGAGCATGTTCGATATTCCGGGGCTGATCTGGTTTTTACGGAAATACTATCCACTTTTCGTATCAAAAATTGAACTGGCACGCGGCATCCCCGGCATTTCCTACAACCTGAGGATAGGCGGCGCAGCCCTCATCGACCGAAAAGACGGCAAGCGAGCCGTTGTCGAAATCGCCAAATTGGGTGAGCGCATTCATGAGGCAAAGGGGGCGGCGGCTATTTTTCCCGAAGGAACGCGCTCTTCCTCCGCCCAGATGAAGCCTTTTGCCGCCGGAGGTCTCATGGCTCTGCTCAAAAAATGCCCCGTTGCCTTGGTGGTTCCAGTCGCTATCCAGGGAACAGGAAAATTTAACCCGAAAGGGCTCTTTCCGCTCACTTCTTTCACCAGAATGTCCTGGACGGTGCTACCCGGCATAGAGCCGACCGGAAAAACGCTGGACGAGATAATCGACTTGGCGCAAGGCGCTATTCAGGAGGTCTTAGATCGGGATCTACCGTGAATAAACTTTTACAATATGGCCAGCTTACCGTTTTGGCCATTGGTCGTGTGCCTCCCGTTCCAATTAACATTTATTAACAACACCCTCCTTAAACGCTTTCGCGCTCTCGCCCTCTTACCCCCGAAACCCACAAGATAGCGGGTCATGAAAAGTAAAATCACACCTGAGAATATTAAAGACCATAGTTAGTTGAAGGTTTAGGGTAGTTGGAAAGGGTGCTTCGTTTCGAGGCATCCTTTTTTGTTTTGTCAACTAATCCTGCGAAAGTAATTTCAGTACCAATTTCACGTGAGTGTGCTGGAAGCCTTCGCGCTTGTAAAAGCGGTGGGTGTCCAGGCGAGCCATATTAGAAGTGACTTCGATTTGGGTCGCCCCGCGTGTACTGGCAAAAGCCTTTACAGCCTCGAGGAGTTTTTGGCCAATGCCCAGGGAACGGAGGGCGGGATCGACGTACATCTCCTGAATTTCGGCGATCGGCGCGGCGTGGTGAAGCAGCCCCTGAACGTGACAACTCGCCATAGCGACCGTTGCCCCTTGGTGCTCGACGACGAGATAGCCAATATCTTCATTGGCCAAATTATCCAGAAAAATCTTGTCGAACGCCGCACTGTTCAATTTTTCGCTTTCCAGTTCGCAAAGCATCCGGTAAAGCGAATCCACGTCAGCGGGGCGGGCGGAGCGGATAACGAAGTCCATTTCAAAAGCGCTGCATTTGCTCAGAATCGTGGACATATACGCCCTGCGGTACCTGATTATGAAGTGGATCCTGGGCGGCTATCAGCATGGCTTGGGCTACTTTGGCAGCGTCGATGGCGCGGTACTTTTTGAGGGGGCCGAGCATGATCGGCTTGAATATGCGCATGACGGTTTCCCCAATTTTTTCACCCAGTCTTTTCTCCTCCCGATCCCCAAGCAGGAGCGACGGCTGGAAGATATGAAGCGCGCCAAAACCCACTTTTTTAAGATCGTCCTCGACGTTACCCTTTACCCGATTATAGAAGAATGCGGAACCAGAATCGGCACCCATCGCGGTCACGATCAGGTACTGGGAAGCTCCGTTCTGCTTCGCCGCCCTGGCAATTTGAAGCGGGTAGTCGTGATCTACCTGAGTAAAGGCTTCTTTTGAGCCCGCCTTTTTCATGGTGGTGCCCAGACAGCAAAAGACGTCGTCGCCCTGTACCAACTGCGTATCGGGCTGACTGAAATCGTAGTCAACCTCTACCAATTTCAGGTGCTGGTTCTTAATTGGTTTTCTGACCAAAATCCGAATGGTCGAGTAGTGATCCGACTGCAAAAGTTGATTGACGAGCTGCCGACCGATTAATCCGGTAGCGCCCACGACGAGGGCTGTTTTTGGAGATGGAGATGTCATGCGCGTGATTATTTTTTCAAAACTACGGTATTTTGGTCTACCAGCCACCGAAAGAGCTCGGCAACGGGTGAAATCACACAACCTCCCGGTAAATGTCGGGAGGGGGAATGTTGGCACGGTATATGATTCAATACTCGGAAACGTCCTCTGATGCGCTTTTGATGACTAAGCAATACCATAGTACCGAATCCACCGAAGCTGTCCAGAAGGTTGTTGCCCACAGGAACAGGCTAGTGGCAACGCCTTTCCTGAGACAGCTTTACGGAGAATGGTACGAAAGGTTCATCGCGGAGATGGAAAATCTTCCGGCTGGCATGAAGATAGAGCTGGGCGCAAGCCAGGGTTTTTTCAAGCAAATGGCTCCGTCGATCGTCAGCACCGACAGCATTCCGTTACCTACCAACGACCTGACTTTCTCGCCGTTAAGCATGCCCTTCAATGCCGATTCAGTGAGCGGTATATTTATGGTCGACACCTTCTGCCACATGACCGACACCCACGCTTTCCTGACCGAAGCGCAGCGCGTCCTCAAACCAGGCGGAAAAATCATTATGGTCGAACCGGCCTGTAGTCTTTGGGGGCGGGTAGCCAACCGTTGGTTTTGCCGAAGATCGTTTGACCGCAAAGGGGCCTGGGCCAATGCCCTGTCGGCCGCTTATAAAAGAACCAACAGCGCCTTAGCCTGGATCGTTTTCGAGCGCGATCGTTCTCGCTTCCAAGAACAATTTCCCGACTTGTCGATCTCTAGCGTCGAATATCATACTCCACTCCGGTATTTTTTGGGGGGCGGAAGTTGTATTGGTCACCCCTTTGTTCCTCAAAGTTCCTACTCCTTCTTTTGCGATGCCGACGCCTGGCTTTCGGAGCGCTCTCCGAATTGGTCGATGTTCATGACCATTGTGGTCGAGAAGAAATAATGATTTACTCGTTCCCGGCTTTTATTTCCCCAGCAACCTTTCCTCAGCAATAAACCCCGCCAACTGGCGGGCGAATTTCTGCGCGCCTGGTTCGCTGACGTGACATACATCGCAGAACAAAGCAGAGTCTGACGGCATCCGCTGCGCCATTGGCATGAGCTCGACCCCATGCTCAACCGCCAGTTTACGCGTGACGTCGTTGTGCGCGACGATGCCTTTTTGGACGTACTCGGGTTTGCCCCAAATAGTGATGGGCGAGGCGAAGTAGCAACCCGCAAAGTGATCCATGTCGCTTTGCTCACCCGTGAGTTCCACGCCTTCGGGAAAATAGGTGGCATAGGTCATCAGCAGCAACCTGTCGCCCCGCATCCGTGCGGTTCGGATGAGGTCGCTCAGGTTTTTGTCGAAGGATTTAGCAGTCTTGATGTCTTTCCCATACTTCAAATAGTCCGCTTTCACCGCTTCCTGGCTGATGTACTTACGCCGGGCGAGGGCGTCCTTCGTGGCCCGATAAATTTTGTGAATCAGGAAAGGAATAACGGTGAAGTTGATTTCGGGATGAGCTTTCAGAACGTAGAGGTCACTGTACCACTTGAAGTGCGAGTAATCGGCCCGGAATCGGTCGGGCGGGATATTGTTGGCGCGGGTTTCGTTGATGGCCTCGTAGTACAGCACCAGGTCAAAGCGCTGTTGGTCGAGAAGATCGTACTTGATGCGGTTGTCAAGTGAGGTATGACCTGCCAAAGCAGCGTTGTAGATGGCGAATTTTCCGCCACCAGGGTAGGTTTTCTGCAAAATCGTATCCAGACGATCTTCCAGGTGCGACCAGGACGAACTCACGACCGAACCGCCCAGTATGAGCAACTTTTTAGTAGAATCGTCCCGCTGAATATCGGCTTGGGCGATGGGCTCCAGTTCTTTGTAAAAACCCTTATAAATGTAGTCCGACGGTTGAAAAAAGGGGTAGCCGTAGAACAGCAGGGCCAGTCGCAGGAGTAGCTCGGTAAAAACGAAAAGAATAAGTAGGAAGATGGCGGAGAATAAAACGGGACGCAATTTCATGCTCGACTGAAACGGGTTTTACAATACTTTTTCAAAAAAATCACGGCACAAATATAGCCATTCGACCGCAGTCTGGGAGACTTTGGGAGAAAGGCCAAATTTTTTTGCAGCCCCGTATTCATAATCCTTACATTTGCGGCTTGAATCGAACTACTTAGCCTACGCGCATTCCCGATATGGAGGCCACTCCCCACAAAAAACTGAACCAACTTGCCGCTACGGCCATTTGCGGCAACGACATTACCTCATCCTGCCTGTACGTTTCGGCGCTCTCTATCGCTTACGCAGGACAATATGCCTGGATAGCGCTGTTGATTGTGGCGGCGGTATTGTTTCTTTTCCGGAAAATATACGGCGAGGTAGTCGGGGCCCTGCCACTCAACGGCGGAGCGTACAACGTTCTGCTCAACACAACCAGCAAGAGCAACGCCTCCATCGCCGCTTGCCTGACCATCCTGTCGTACATGGCTACGGCGGTGATTTCGGCCAGCGAGGCAATGCACTATCTGCACGATATTCTGCCGAGTATCAATATTATTCTCTCCACGGCTATCCTCATCACGCTCTTCTTGTTGCTGGTCATGTCGGGGATCAGTGAGTCGGCCATCGTGGCTATCGTCATTTTTGTCCTGCATATCACGGCCATGCTGACCCTGATTATCAGCGGTATCTGGTACGTATCGCAAAACGGCTTACAGGTAGCCTATCTCAATTTCGACGCGCCGCTCAATGGCGGCTTCGGCACCGCCTTATTCCTTGGTTTCAGCACCGCCATGCTGGGAATCAGCGGCTTCGAGAGTTCGGCTAACTTTGTAGAGGAGCAGAAGCAGGGCGTTTTCCCCAAAACCCTGCGCAACATGTGGATTGCCGTGTCGGTCATCAATCCGCTGATGGCGCTTTGCGCGGTGATGGTACTGCCGCTGGCCGAAGTGGCCCAAAATCAGGAAGCACTGCTCTCGCATCTTGGCGAAAACACCGGGGGGAGCTGGCTGGCTACCTTTATATCGGTCGACGCCGTGCTGGTGCTGAGTGGTGCGCTGCTCACTTCCTATGTGGGCGTCAATGGTTTGATAAAGCGCATGGCGCTCGATCGCATCCTGCCGCAGTTGCTGTTGAAGGAGAACAAAAAAGGCAGCTCACCGCGTATCCTGATCGTATTTTACCTGCTTTGCCTTTCTGTGCTATTCATCACCAATGGCGAGCTGGGGCCTCTGGCGGGCGTATACACGATCAGTTTTTTATTGGTGATGGTGTACTTCGGGATCGGAAATTTCCTGTTGAAGAGCAAGCGGGCGCGGTTGCCGCGTCCCGAGCGAGCAACGGTGTTTTCCGTTGCGCTGGCCATTCTGGCGGTCGTGATTGCTTTGTATGGCAACATCATCATGCATCCCGACTACCTGATCGTGTTCTTGCAGTATTTCGTGCCTTCCATCATTGTCATCATCCTGCTGCTGAACCGGAACGAGATTCTCAAACTGCTGCTGGCGCTGGTCAACAGCTTCTTTACCACGCTCAAGCACATTGCCGCCGCCAGCCGCCTGGAGATTTCACGCCACATCCGTAAGCTGACGGAGCAGGAGTTTGTGTATTTTACGAAGGGCGACGATATTTCAATTTTAAATAAGGTGATGATCTACGTGCAAGAAAACGAGATCACGAAGCGGCTCAAAATCGTTACCATTTTGAACGAGGGCGAGGAAGTCCACCAGGCATTTTTGGACGATCTGGAGGTACTGGATCGCGCTTACCCGGATATCAAGATCGAGTACGTACAGTTGCACGGCACTTTTGGGCCGGAAATCATTGACCAACTGAGTAAGGAGTGGGATATTCCCATCAACTTTATGTTCATCAGCTCTCCCAGTGACCGTTTCTCGCACCGCGTGTCAGATTTGGGCGGGGTACGGTTGATTATATAAACGAAATAAACTTTCGGGCCAATGAACACGAAAACCTTCGCCGCAGGAATGCTGTGCGCACTTGTGTTCATCTCCCACTCTCACGCCCAGATCACCGGGAAAATTCTTGACAAAATCACGCAGGCGCCCGTCGCCTTCGTGAGCGTGGCGCTCTACGCGCCAAATGACTCCGTGGCCGTCGGCGGCGCTATCACCGATACAACGGGCCGCTACCTGATTCTAAATCCCGAGCCCGGAAGGTACCAAATCAAAACTTTTTTTGTGGGCTACCGAACCGCCTCGACGGAAACAGTGGTGGAGCGGGGCCGGTCGGTCGAGCTGGGTTCGCTGCTGATCGAACCGGAATCCAAGCTGCTGGACGAAGTACGCGTGACCGGGCAACGGGCCGAGGTCATCATAAAAGTCGACCGCCAGACCTACCGCGCGGCGCAGTTTCAAGCGGCGGCGGGCGGCACGGCTACCGACGTGCTGCGCAACCTGCCCGGCCTGACCATCGATGCCGAGGGCGAGGTGAGTCTGCGCGGGGCCAACGGATTCCTGGTACTGCTCAACGGCAAGCCCGTGCAGGCCAATCTGGGTACTTTGCTCAACCAACTTCCCGCCAATACCGTCGAGTCCATCGAGGTCATTACCACGCCTAACGCCCGCTACGACCCCGACGGTATGGCCGGGATCATCGCCATCATCACCCGCGCCGGGGCCGACAGGGGATGGTCGGCCGTGACGAACGGTCTGCTGGGGCTGCCGAGTGTCAGTAATTTCGACAATGCCGAAAGGCCGCACCGCCACGCCCTGGACGCGACGCTCAACTACCGCGCGGAGCGCTGGGATTTTACCCTGAGTTCCGCCTATATTCAAAATGACATCGCCGGGCGGCGCGTGGGAGATGTCAGTACCACGATTGGCAACCGCAGCACGCGCTTTCCCTCGGCGGGTGAGCGGAGCTTCGACCGCCAGACCCTTACCAATCGCCTGGCCCTGGCCTTCCTGCCGAACAAGGCCGATAGCTGGAATCTGGGCCTGTACCAGAGCCGCCGCATCGAGGAACGTTTGGCGGATATTTTTTATAACAACACGACTACGAACGTTCAGACGGGTCAGGTAATCGGGCGTGCCAATTACTTCAACAGCAACTTAGTGCGCAAGCAGGGCGCGTTTTACACCGCCAATCTTGACTACACCCACGCTTACGAAAACAAAGCCACCCTGGGAGCGGGCGTATTGTACGAGCACGACCAAATCGGCGGCTTTACCAAAAACCGCAACCTGAACCGCAGCGACTACCGCGACACGCTGCAATATACCCTCACCACCACCGACCGGCCGATTCAGAATTTCCGGGCCAACGTGGATGGCAGTCTGCCGTTGGGAGGAGGCAAACTGGAAGGGGGCTACCAGTATCGCTACCAGGAAGACCGGGGCGACTACGGCTACCGCGAACAGTACGGCAATAGATCACCCCTTTTAGCCATTCCAGCGTTTTCGGGGCTGATCGTCATCACCAACCGCATCCACAGCGTGTACTCGCAGTTTTCCGCCGCTAAGCCTAAATTAGAATACACTTTTGGGCTGCGTTACGAGTACGCCGTGCGGGATTTGGTGAACAATGCCAGCAACCAGACTTTCGACCTGACCCTCAATAATCTTTTTCCGTCTTTCAATCTTTTGTATAAACCTCAGGAAGGTTTGTCATGGCGCGCGGGTTTCAGCCGCCGGGTGCAGCGGAACAATAACTTCGCCCTCAACCCTTTGCCCGAGCGCGAACATTCCGAAACCCTGGAGCAGGGCGACCCTGCCCTACGGCCCGAGTTTGTCAATCTGGCCGAGCTGGGCGTCAGCAAATCTGTGGGGAATAGCACCTTGTTGGCTACGGCCTACTACCAGGGAATCCAGGACGTCGTCAACCGCGTGAACAGCGTGTACGCCGATACGATTCTGAACCGGATTTTTACGAACGCCGGACTCGCGCAGCGGGTGGGCGCAGAGGTGGCGGCGGATTTGAAACTGACCAAAGCCTGGAAGTTTTATATAGGCGGGACGGTGTACCGCTACACCCAGCAAGGACAACTCTTCGACAACGTTGTGGTTTTTGACCGCGCGGCCTGGGTGCATTCGATCAATGCCAACACGACCCTGCAGCTAGCCCCGACCACCTCGTTGCAAGCCAGCGTCAACTACCTTTCGCGGCGCATTACGGCGCAGGGTGAGGACTCGCGGTTTTTGATTCCGAACCTTTCTTTGAAGAAAACTTTTCTGGAAAATCGCCTGACGGTTCTAGCACAGTGGCAGAACATCGGTCTCGGCTTCCTGCCCACCAACGAGCAGCGCATCACGACGCGGGGCCGAGACTTCTTCACGACGACCAATTACATTCAGGAAAAAGACATTTTTCTCATCAACGTAAGCTACGCTTTGCGACAATTGAGCAAACGCGCCAAGCTTCCGGGAAATGAGTTTGGAGAGAAAGAGTTCTAGTTTTCACCTCACCCCAACCCCTTCCTCAAATGAGAGGGGCTGATGCAGCAAATAAAGGAGAAAATAGGCATTGTAATTTACAGGGATCATTTCTTTCTGCCCTCCTTTTTCTCCTCTTCTTCCAGTGCTTCCACCGTCAACCGCACCAACTCGATGCGGGTATCCTGCATTGAAATCACTTTGAAAGCATAGGGCGCGAAGTGAATGACCTCATTCACCTTGGGCAGATCGCCGTGAACGTGAATGAGTAACCCGGCCAGGGTATCGTAATCGCCCTCGGGGAAGTTCCAGCCGTATTTTTCGTTGAGGTACTCCACTTCGTGTCGGGCGCTGAGGATGAAGGTGTTTTCGTCGATTTGCCGCTCGGTCCAGTCTTCGGTAGAGTCGTATTCGTCCTGGATTTCGCCAAATATTTGCTCCACCACGTCCTCCACGCTTACCAGCCCCGAGGTGCCGCCGAACTCGTCCACGACCAGGGCCAGGCTCTTGCGTACTTCCAGAAACCGCAGCATGAGATCGCTGGCGGGCATGGCCTCCGGCACAATGAGCATCGGGGTGACGATACTCGAAATATCTTTGGGTTTTCGGAAAAGGGCGAGCGAATGGCAGTAGCCCACGATGTCGTCGATAGAATCGCGGTAAACGACAATTTTGGAATGGCCGCTCGTGATAAATGCCTGGCGGAGGTCTTCAATCTCATCTTCCAGCGCTACGGCGGTGATTTCGGTACGGGGAATCATGCAGTCCCGAATCCGAACATCCTTGAAATCGAGCGCATTGATGAACATTTTTTCCTCCATCCGGTGCTCCTCGACATCGGAGTCGTCGGCGGAGGCAGTTTCGTCGCGAACGTAATTGGGCAAGTTGGCATTGATCGCTGAATCCTCTTGTCTTTTTTTATTTAAAAAAGGCTCGACCAACCAATAGACGGGCGTCAGTACCCACTCGGCAAAACGCACCGGAAAAGCCGAAATAGAGGCAGCGCGCGGAAAAGCGCGGCCCAACCGAAGCCAGATCATGTAAGCGGCTGTCCATACCAGAGCCGCCGTGAAAAACAATCCAATCCAGTATAGCCAGCCGGGCCAATCGGCTAGTTGGGGAACCAGCACACGACCCGTTGCTACCAGAAAAAAACAGCCGACTGCCACCAGCGAAAGCCGACTCATACGCAGCATCCGCCGCCAGTAGGCCACGCCGAGTACTGCCCCGTCCTGATCGGGCAGACCACGCAGCCAGTCGAGTGGGGAGTCGAGCAGGATGGCGCGAACCGCACCGTAGTAGCCAGCCAACATAAAGAAAAGCGCAGCCAGGGTAGGATAGAGGGCAATCATTTCTTTTTCTTGCGTTTGGGTGGACGGGCGGGCCTTTTTTCGGAGCGTGCTTCGGGTCTTTTGGTAGCGGAATCGGGTTGGGTCTTCAGCCGGTAGTACTGGTGGCCCAGCAAGAAGGTTAAGCTTAACATCAACAACCAATAGCTATTGCCCAAATCGGTACGCATCAGTTCCAAAATCCAGAGCATGAAACAGCCCAGAGTGGCGGCTAACAAGAGGCTTTTGATGAGTTTTGGATTCATGGAATGCTCCGCAGTTTTGCCAAATTTAGCTATCTTGCCTATCAATTGCGCGGTAATCGGCAATTTAGTGAATCCCCTAAATTTTTTCTTGAAATAATCCCCAAAACCAACTATGAGTGATACAGTAACCCGCTTTCAACCCGGCGTCGTAACCGGCGAGGGCGTCAGTGAAATTTTCCGTCATGCCAATGAAAATAATTACGCCCTGCCCGCTGTCAATGTGGTCGGTACCAACTCGGTGAACGCCGTACTGGAAACGGCCAAGGCCGTCAACAGCCCCGTCATGATTCAGTTCAGCAACGGTGGATCCGTTTTCTACGCCGGAAAGAGCCTGTCGAACGATGGCCAGAAGGCCGCTATCGCGGGCGGCATTTCGGGAGCCATGCACGTCCACCAAATGGCCGGGCACTACGGCATACCCGTTATTCTGCACACTGACCACTGCGCCAAAAAACTCCTGCCCTGGATCGACGGTCTGCTCGACGCGGGTGAAAAATACTACGAGCAGCACGGCGTACCGCTGTACAGCTCGCATATGCTCGACCTGTCGGAGGAGCCCCTCGAAGAAAACATCGAGACCTGCGCCAGGTACTTCGAGCGCATGGCTAAAATGGGCATGACGATTGAAATCGAACTAGGCGTGACGGGCGGCGAGGAAGACGGCGTGGACAACACCGACGTGGATAGCTCCAAGCTCTACACGCAGCCCGACGAAGTGGCTCATGCCTACGAGGAGCTAAGCAAGATCTCGCCTAATTTCACCATCGCGGCGGCTTTCGGCAACGTTCACGGTGTGTACAAGCCCGGCAACGTGAAGCTGGAACCGAAGATTCTGAAAAATTCGCAGGAACATATCCAGAAAAAATTCAACACCGGAACGCTTCCCGTCAATTTCGTCTTTCACGGCGGCTCGGGCTCGTCCCGTGAGGAAATCCGGGAGGCCATCGAGTACGGCGCGGTCAAGATGAATATCGACACCGATATGCAGTGGGCCACTTGGGAAGGTGTCCTGAAATACTACCAAAAGTCGGAGCACTACCTCCAGACCCAGCTCGGTAACCCCGATGGCGATGGGGTTCCCAACAAAAAATACTACGATCCCCGCGTGTGGCTCCGCAAAGGCGAAGAAAGCATGGCGTCACGTTTGAAAGTGGCGTTCGAGGATTTGAATTGCATGAACCGGCTGGCTTAATTGATCCAGGCAGTTGGCAAGAAAATCAAAAGCCAGTCGATTGTTTCGACTGGCTTTTGTTGCAAACACACCAATAGGCTACATACAAATTACTATTTGAGCGTACCGTTCAGCATTCTACTCACATTTATTGTACTTGTTCTCGCCCCCAAAAAAAGTGAGGATTAACTGATCGTCGGTCACGTTCTGCAAACCGAAAGTGCGGGTGCCGTCATTAGTACCTCCTATCTGGATAATTTCGATCGTTTTCTCGTCCTCAGACAGCGTCCAGCGGCCCGTTTGGATATCCCCATCGCGCCGTTCCTGCACGGCTCCGTCGGCGTTGAAGTTCAAATCTTTGAGCAGGTTCGTTTCGTGGCACCACCACTTGGCCGATAGCATCGTCCTGACATTTGGTTTCGCGTCCTTGTCTTTACAGGAAAGCAGGAAGGCCATTGCGAAGAGCAACATCCAACTGGTGAGAATTTTCATTTTCATGGGCTGTGTTTATAAGAATGGGGATTTGTTTTCAAAAAAACGAAGCATCTGCCCAAAAGTTATAATCGACGTTTGAAATTCTCTCCGCCTTACGTCATCTCCGCAGCTGCTGCTTCCGGTGCTTCCGTGGGCTTTTTGCTCCAGAAACTCGCCAGAATCGAGCCAGTGATATTCATGATCGGTCCGAACAGCGCGGGTGCCAGGCCGACCGTGGCCACCTTGCCCATCTGCAGCGCCAGACCCGACGCCAGGCCGCCGTTCTGCAAGCCCACTTCCAGCGATACCGTGCGGCAGTCCTGCTCGGGCAGCCGCATCAGCTTCGCCATGCCGTAGCCAAACGCATAGCCTAAGAGGTTGTGCGCAAGCGTACAGGCGACCAGAGCTAAACCAATCGTCAGCAGACTGTCGCGTCCGGCGGCAGTGATGATGCAGATGATAAGGGCAATGCCAATCATCGACACCAGTGGCATGTAGCGGTTGAGCCAGGCGGCCTGCTTGCGAAAGATGTAATTGACCAGCAACCCCAACCCGATGGGCAGAATGATCATTTTCAGAATATCGACCATCATTTTCAAAAAATCTACTTCCACCATCGTCCCCGCCAACCATTTCATCAGGGCGGGGGTCAGCAGCGGCGCGAGCAAAGTCGCCACGGCGGTGATGGTGAGCGACAAGGCCACGTTGGCCTTGGCAATGTAAGCCATTACATTGGAAGCCAAACCACTCGGCGAACTGCCCACCAATATCACCCCGGCCGCTACTTCGGGTGGGAAGTTGAAACTCGTTCCCAACGTATAACCCACTACGGGCATGATCGAAAACTGACAGAGAATGCCAATAAATACCGAGCGTGGATTCTTGACGACGCCCTCGAAGTCTTTCAGGCCCATCGTAGTTCCCATGCCGAACATGATAATCATGAGCAGTGGGACGATCAGGTTTTTTAATTCAAAACCCGCAATGACGGTAAATGGGCCGGGGAAAATCATCGCCAGCGTGGCGGCGACGATGATGGAAAGGGTGTAGAGGTAGGATTTCATGTTTAGGGTTTAAAGTTTAGAGTTTAAACAGCGGGTCGTCCCATGGCGGCAAATCGGCGGTTTAATGAAAGTAAAATTGAGTGTTCTTCGCTCCTACTATCCCAGCAAAAGATCTGAGACCTTGTGCGGCTTAGGCCGTACCACTTTGAACCTTTGTGTCTCTGGATCTTTGTGCCTTCAATCCACAATTGATTGATAAACCGCCACCCTGAACTTCCTGACAAAATCGCCGTAGTGCGCGTAGGGGTGGATGTTGGTGTAAACGAGCATGATGAGGTCTTCTTTGGGGTCGATGGTGTATTCCGAGCAGTAGGCGCCGCCCCAGGTTAGGGAGCCGGGCGTGGCCTGATCGCCGTAGCGGCTGTGGTCGGTGATGATCTGCAAGCCATAGCCAAAATGGTCGGAACGGTCCCAGACTTCGAGGTCGCCGATTTGGTTGCGGGTCATTAGCTCCACCGTTTTTGTTCCCAAAAGCCGCTTGCCGTTCAGGGTGCCGCCGTTCAGAATCAGTTGACATACCTTGGCGTAATCCTCGATGGGCCCCACCAGTCCCGCGCCGCCCGCGTAGTAGGTCTGGGCACCTTTGATGGCGAAGTTACGGTTGGCATCGTTGTCGCTGAGCGTCATGGGTTCATCGGCCTTGGGCTTGGCGTAGAGCGGCACGAGGCGATTAACCTTTGCGGACGGGAGGTAGAAATAGGTATCCTCCATTTCCAGCGGCTTGAGAATTCGCTCCTTGAAAAATTCATCGAGCGACTGTCCCGATAGGATTTCTACCAGGTAGCCCGCCACATCGGCGTTGAGGCCATAGACGAACTTTTCGCCGGGGTCGTTCAGCAGCGGTCGCGCGCCGATCTTTGGCACCACGTCGGCCAATGTTTCGGCCTTCAAGGAATTGAGGTAGGGGATCTGGAATTCGGGCAATTTATCCAGAGGGTGGCCGTAGGGAATACCCGCCGTATGGGTCAAGAGATCGTGAATAGTGGCTTCTCGCTTGGCCGGGCGGGTGGTGTAGGTAAGCGTTTCTTTGTCGAAGTCTTCCAGTACTTTCGGATTCTTGAAGGCCGGAATGTGCTTGCTCACCGGGTCGGTCATCAGGAATTTGCCTTCCTCGTAGAGCATCATCATCGAGAGGGTCGTCAGGAGCTTGGTCTGGGACGCGATGCGGAAGATGTCGTCTTTTTTGAGTGGTGTTCTTTTCTCGACGTTGCTGTATCCAAAGGTTTTGTGATGCACGATTTTACCTTTGCGAGCTACAAAGGTGACGGCATTGGGGGCCAAACCCTCATCGACAAAGCCCTGCATCAGCGCGTCGAGGCGTTTGAGTCGCTCGGCCGAGAAGCCGACTTCTTCGGGCGTTTTAGCTTTTTGAAAATACTGGGCAAAACTATCGGAAGTGAGGGCGATCCCCAGCAGCAGGTAAAGAATCGGGAGGAACTTTCTTTTCATGCAAGAAAAGGAAAAAAGATTTTGGGGGAAAAGATTGAGGCGGGGGAAAACTACTTGCCGAACAATAACCTCTATTTTGATGAAAAATTATTTCTAAAAATACATGACTAAGCAAAAAGTGGTCGAGGCGGTGAAAGAACTGCCCCCGGAATTTGAACTGGAAGACCTAATCGAGCGACTTATTCTCATTGAAAAGGTGGAGAAGGGTTTGCAGCAGATCAAGCAAAACCAAACCAAATCATGCGAGGAAGCGGTACAAACGGTAAGGTCGTGGCAAAATTGAAGTGGACCTGGAACACCCATCCCTTCCTCCATCCTCCTTTCCTTCCTTCTCCTTAAAATCACTGCTGCGCCAGCAGAAACAGCACCGCCATCCGTACCGCCACGCCATTTTCCACTTGATTTAAGATGATAGAATGCGCCGAGTCGGCGGCGTCGGACGAGAGTTCGACGCCGCGGTTGATGGGGCCGGGGTGCATCAGTACGATCTCGCGGTCGAGTTCGTCGAGCATGGCTTTGTCGATGCCGAAGTAGAGCGAGTACTCGCGCAGGGAGGGGAAGTACTTGATCTGCTGCCGTTCCAGTTGGATGCGCAGCACGTTGGCTACGTCGCACCAGCGCAGCGCGGCCCGCACGTCGTGACCAACCTTTACGCCCAGTTCAGGCAGGTACTTGGGTATGAGCGTTGTCGGCCCGCAGACCATCACGTCGGCGCCTAATTTTTGCAAACAGAAAATATTGGACAGCGCTACGCGCGAATGCAGAATGTCGCCGATGATCGCGATTTTCTTGCCTTGTAAATCACCCAGCTTCTCGCGCATCGAAAAAGCATCGAGCAGCGCTTGTGTGGGGTGTTCGTGGGTGCCATCGCCGGCGTTGATGACGTTAGCCGGAATGCGCGAGGAGAGGTAATACGCCGCACCCGGACTACTATGGCGCATCACGATCATATCCACCTTCATAGCCAGGATATTGTTCACCGTGTCGAGCAGCGTTTCACCCTTGGTGACCGAGCTGCCCGAAGCCGAGAAGTTCACGACGTCGGCCGAAAGGCGCTTTTCGGCGAGCTCGAAGGAAAGGCGGGTGCGGGTGGAGTTTTCAAAAAAAACGTTGGCGATGGTGATGTCGCGCAGGGAGGGGACTTTCTTGATCGGGCGATTGATGACTTCTTTAAACTGAGTCGCGGTATCGAGAATCGTGTGAATATCCGTTTCGTTCAGATTCTTGATTCCTAACAAATGCCGAACCGAGAGTTGTGCCATCGTCTTTTTGTGAGAAAGTTTGGCAAAGATAACGACTTCTTCGTTCTTGGTACTGGCGGGGCCGGCCTTCCGGTACTGGGTACTGGGTACTACTGGGGCAAATCAGATCTTTGAACTACCCTACTGTACTTCTGCCTATTTGTTCTTCACTTTGTGCCTTTGTGCCTTTGTGCCTTTGACCCTTTGACCCTCTCTTCAAATCCGCCAGCCAAGGTGAAAGCCCATCGAAAAACTTCCCATCGGGCCGTACCTGCCAATGCGGTTGGTGCGAATGTCGAAGAAATCTGTGTTGTTGACGTTTCGGCGGGTGTCTTCCGGCAGTCCCAGATACCGGACGTTCAGCGCCCGGATTCCGCCGCCCACGTAGGTATCGAACGTCATGCGCTTGCCCATCGGAAACTGCCACCCCCACTTTACGTGAAAAGCATTGACGAAGCGGCCCAGGTGCGTGTCGCGGTTTTGGAAGTAGGCGCAAGGGCCAAATTGGCCGTTGGCACATTCCATGCCTACGCTCTCGTATTTCTTTTCCCTATTCAATTTAAATAAATACTCTCCGGCCAAATAAGGACTGTTGCGGTTCTGATCCCGAAAGTAATAGCGGAGTTGGGTGCGCGAACGCCAGGTTTCGCGGTTAGGGTGCTCGATACGCTCGCCATACCATAAATTGAAAGCCGAATGACCGTAACCCAACTCTTGCTGAATCGTCCAGGCTGGATTCCGCAGTGGCACCTCCAGGCCAATCTGCACCGTATTGTCCAAGTCGAACAACGCCAGCGGCGTTATCTTCAGAATGATGACCGAACCCAGCGTGTTAGGCTTGGGTATTTGGGCGAAGCAGACCGAACCGGCGAGTGACAGCGAAAGGAGCAGACCGTATTTTTTCATTCTACCGCAATTTTACTCAATAAATCGAACCGGTCTTTGTCATCATAGCGGTACTGAAAAATTCCCTTCTCGCCCGTAACGATGAGCGTCGAGCGGTAGGGGATTACGTCGTAGGTAGGAATATCGCTCCGATACTCCATTAAAATGGGCTTTATCGGATCGGAAATATCGAATAGTTTCAAACCCCGACTGCCCTCGCCAACAAAGAGCCGATTGCCATCCACGCCCAAGCCATAAGGCGATTCCATACCCATGCTGCTCAACAACCGAGGGTTCGAAAGGTTGGATACGTCCACCACATCGAGCGAAGATTGGGACGTAAATCGCCGACAAGCCGAACCGTTGCGCAGGGTCACGTAGGCGTAGTTGCCCTGCACCACCACCGGATCACAGCTTTGAATGTGCGCGTAAAAACTGAGCTGCCGTGGTGCTTTAGGGTCGGAATTATCGAAGATATACATTCCGTTGGTCGAGCCGATGAACAGATTTCCTTTGTAAGGAAAAATCGTCTCGATCCCCACGCCCAGATCGCGCTTAACGGTCTTGCTGGGCTGGTCGGGCTGGGTGATGTCATAGACCTCCAGACTCTGCTGCGTGGCAATGTAAAGCGTATTGCCCGTAATGGCAAACCGCGCCATCGACCCACCCACGCCCGTCTGCGAACCGGGTGAAATGTCGGCTGATTTCAACCCGGCATCGCAACCCCAGCCTAAGGCCGCCGTTGCCACCAAGGCTAAAAACCGCGCGGTATGTCGTATGAAGTAAGTTTTCATTTTGTAGGAAAGATATTGATGAGGAAACTCAAATGGCAAGAAATACGCAAAAGCACATTTCAACCCCTTGAATTTCATGATTTAAACCCTAAACAACTAAACAACTAAACAGAACTACCGGAAGCACGCGGGCGGCGAACTCATCGACACCTTCTCCCAAGCTACGATGGTACCTTTGTTTTTCTCGGGACACTCGAAATAGACTTGCTGCAACGAGGGGTAATTCTGCGGCGGGATGGCGTCTGCGATACGCTTCAACACTTTGATGCTGGTCGGATCGCCGATGTCAAGCACTACCAGGTCGCGGGCGTTGTCGGCGTAGAGGAAGCGGCCCTTAACGGCCATATCGTTATTGCCGGGAATCTTCAGGAAAGAAATCTTACGGGGCTTGGTCGGGTCGGCGTTGTCGATCACGTGCAGGCCCTCGCCTTGCTCATTTACAAACAGATAATTGCCCTGCACGTAAATCTTGCCCGGCTTGCGCAGGGCACGGGGCGACTGGGTCTCTATGTTAGCGAGTTCGGCGGCGGTAGCGTACACCGCGCGGTAGCCCGTGCCGTCGAAGGCCGGGCCGCCTGATGTGCGATCCACGGGCGGGTCGCAGGCGATCATGCCCAGTAATAAGCTTATGGTTAAAATCGGGAATATTTTTTTCATAGCGCAGTCGGTTTTTTAGGGGTAGATACCCTTTCGGCGGAAATGGTTGGAAAGGCGGGAAAAATTTTTAGGCCAATCCATTGCCCTGAAAGTGCTTTTAAAAAATTTTTAAAAAAATATTACCAAGGTAAGAGTATAAAATACGAGCATTGGATTTAGTACATTATTCATTTCATTTATACCAAAAATTAGCTGCGCTTACTCACTGCCAATATGCTTATCCCCAATCGTTTAACATATTCCTATAATCAAAACATCTAACTACCAATCCCAAACCTTATGAAACACGAATTTTTTCCACCCGGCAAAAGCTCTTCCTTCCGAGGAAGCTTGTTTGCGCCCGCAGGCCTCCTGCTGCTATTGGGATTGGGAGTAGCTGTCACTGGCAATCCTGCCGAAGTCCACGCGGCAAAGCCTACCGCATCCGCTACTGTGAACGCCCCAATCGTAGATAGAACGATTAGGGGACAGGTAACTGATTCAGAAACGGGCCAAGGGCTGCCCGGCGTCAACGTCGTGGTGAAGGGTACCAGCCAGGGTACGACTACCAACGAGCAGGGCGGTTATAGCATTTCGGTTCCCGACAACGGGGCGTCCCTCGTGTTCAGTTTTGTGGGTTATTTGAGCCAGGAAGTAGCTGTTGGCACGCGCTCTACCATCGACCTGATGCTGGCGGCCGACACCAGAGTATTGAGCGAAGTAGTCGTTATCGGTTATGGTACGGCCAGGAAATCAGACTTGACCGGAGCCGTAGGTTCAGTAAAGGAAGCCGAGCTGCAGGAGCGTCCCGCCCCTTCGCTCAACCAGATGATGTCCGGTAGAATGCCGGGTGTTCAGGTCAATACCAACTCGGGACGGCCCGGTGGCAGGACTACGGTCAGGATTCGCGGCTTCAGTTCGATCAACTCCTCCAACAACCCGCTCTACGTGGTCGATGGCGTGTTTCTGCCCCAGAGTACGGGCAATCAGTTCAGTAATGCCATCGACTTTATCAACCCCAACGATATTGTGTCCGTAGAAGTCCTGAAAGATGCTTCGTCGACGGCTATCTATGGCGCACGGGGTGCCAACGGCGTCATTCTGGTCACTACCCGGAAGGGTAAGGCGGGCGAGAGCCGCGTGACCTACGACAGCCAGTTCAGCGTGAACACCATCGGCCCCAACCGGCCACGCGTGTTAAATGCCAGGGAATATCTGGCCGTGGAGGACTTGTCCTACCAGAATATCCAGAAGTACGATCCCGTCGGCTGGGCCTCGGGCAAGTATGCCAACCTGGATCCGGTTAAAAAACGGATCGACCCGCGCCTGTTCGATGCGCAGGGAAATCCGTTGTACGACGTCGACCGGATGAAGGACATCACCCAGAACAAGCTCTCGCAGAACCATCAGCTGGGCTTCGGCGGGGGCAGCGAGCGCACGCAGTATTCACTTTCGCTAGGATACCGTGACGATCAGGGACTATTCAAAACATCCTACATGAAGCGTTATTCGGGCCGGTTTACGATCGACGACCAAGTGAAGAAATGGCTGAAACTAAGCGGTACGCTGAGCTACAACAATCAGGCGGAGAACATTGTCGATCAGAATGACCAGGTAGCCCGTCGGATGGTGGAGGACTTTCCGTTCATGCCCGCCAAGTTTCCCGACGGCACCTACGCCAACAACCGCGACTACCCCAATGCAGAAGGCACATTCAACGCCCTTCACCAGTTGGAAGGCCGCAAGTACATCCAGAACACCCAGACTACCTTGGGGAGTCTGGCCGCTACAGTCACGCTGGCCCCCGGCCTGCAGTTCAAGAGCATCCTGGGCACGAATATCCAAACGCAGGAGGTGAACCAATCCACCACCCGGACGCTCAACATTGGCGGCAACGGAAACGCGTCGGTCAACAATCGTAAAGAAACGTTCTGGTCGCTGGAAAATCTGCTGAATTATAACAAGCAGTTCGGTCAGGATCATTCGGTCGACGGGCTGCTGGGTATTTCCTGGCAGGAAACCAACGTATTCTCGATCAACGCCAGTGTCAACAATTTCGCCACCGACTACTTCGGTTTCAACAACCTGGGTGCCGGTGCCACCAATCCCGGCGTGGGTTCCAATGCGTTCCGGTTTGCGTTCAACTCGTATTTTGGGCGCGTCAACTACGGCTACAAAAACCGCTATCTCTTTACGGCAACGGGCCGGGCCGACGGTTCGAGCAAATTTGGTGAGAACAACAAGTTCGCGTTTTTCCCCTCGGCCGCTGTGGCCTGGCGCGTGTCGGAAGAACCATTCCTCGCGGACAACCCCATCATCTCGAACTTGAAAATTCGCAGTAGCTATGGCTTGACGGGTAACTCTGAAATTCCGCCCTACTCGTCGCTGTCGTTGCTGAGTTCCAACTACGCCACGATCTACAACGACATCCGCATCGGCGGAACGGGCATCAGCCGACTATCCAACCCCGACTTGCGCTGGGAGAAAACCGCACAGACCGACGTTGGCTTAGAGTTGGGCCTATTCAATGGACGGGTTTCATTGGAAGCGGATTACTACTACCGCCTGACCACGGATATGCTCCTCGATGCGCCCGTTCCGCAGTCGAGTGGATACGCCACGATTCGACGAAACGTGGGTTCGATGGAAAACAAAGGCCTGGAGTTTGGCCTAAATACCATCAACGTCAGCCGTCCGAACTTTACATGGAGCACCAACTTCAACCTCTCGCTCAACCGCAACAAGGTATTGTCACTGGCCACCCCATCGGATATTTTCAACGTAGGTGGTCCCAACTTCACCAACCCTACCAACATCATCCGGGTAGGCGAACCCGTGGGGTCTTTCTGGGGGCTGACGCGGCTGGGCGTCTGGAGCGAAGCCGAGCGTGAGGAAGCGGCGAAGTTTACCAGCTACCGAAACAACCTGACCATTCTGCCCGGCGATGTCAAGTATCTGGACGTAAACGGCGACCGCGCCATCACCGACGCCGACCGCAGCATTATTGGCAACGGCAGCCCCAAAGGCTGGGGGGCGCTAAACAACAACTTGAGATTTGGCAACTTCGACGCCACGCTCGAACTCCAGTTCATGTACGGCAACGATGTAATGCTGATGAACCTGCACCCCAGCGAAGACCGTCAGGCACTGGCCAACAGCTACACCTCCGTGCTGAATGCCTGGACGCCCACCAACCAGAATACCCAAATTGCCGAGGTTCGCGAAACCCGGGCGGGCTACGTGACGAACGTCGATACGCAGTGGATCAAGAATGGCTCGTTTCTGCGCGGTAGTAACGCACTTATCGGCTATACACTGCCCACCGAGCTGACGAACCGACTGAAATTGAACCGGCTGCGATTCTATGCCTCGGCCCAGAATTTCTTCCTGCTGGTAGAAGACCCCATCGTGGGCGATCCGGAGGTGACGCCTACCAACCAGGGCGGTGGCAACAGCGCCTTCTCGCAGGGTATGATCTGGCACAACTACCCCAAGCCGACGATTTATCTGCTCGGTATCCAGTTGGTTCTGTAATTTTCTAACGCACTTAACGCATTGACCTTAATCATGAAACATACATTCGTAAAACATCTGAGCCGGGTACTGCTCTGCGGCATCGTCCTGAGCGGCCCGATGGGTTGCACCGATTTCCTGGACGAGCAGGCTCCCTCCAATCTGACGACCGACAATTTTTATACCATTCCTGACCACGCCGAGGCAGCCCTGGCGTCGGTCTACGCCGACCTGCGGTTTATAGGCGGCGGGGCCGGGATTTTTTCCAGCAACTGGCAGTTGCTGGAAGCCATGACGGGTACTTCCATCACGGAGACGGCCCAGAACTCCGACCTCAACAACCTGTATAGCCTAACGCTCGATGCCAACACCATCCACGTGACCAATTACTGGAATGGCCTTTACCGGATAATCGCCAACGCCAACCAGGTGCTTGACAAAGTACCCGGCATCACGCCCATGCCCGAAGCCCAGAAAACCAAAATTTTGGGCGAAGCGCGTTTCCTAAGGGCCTGGGCTTATTTCTCGGCGGTACGGCTTTGGGGCGATGTGCCACTGATCACCACCCCCCAGACGGCTTCATCGGAAGACTTCCGACCCACTCGCACTGCCAAGGAGGAGGTGTACAATCTGATTGTCGAAGATCTGATCGCCGCCGAAAACGCGGGCTTGCCCTGGATGGACCTAACGGGACGGGTGAACAAGGCGGCTGCGAAAGCACAACTAGCGGAGGTGTACCTGACTATGGCGGGCTTTCCCCTTAGCAAAGGAGCGTCGCACTATAAGCTAGCGGCCGACAAAGCCCTGGAAGTGATTACCTATGCCAATGCGAATCCAGCGGTCATTAACCTGTTTACGAATTACTACGACGTGCACAGCGAAACGACTGAGAACCGGCTCGAACACCTCTTCATGATCCAGTACAACACGCTGGTGGCGGGCAATCCCATGGAGAATTTCTATCCCAACTTTAAGCCCGTTACGTTCAATGGGCCGGGTGGAACGGGAAGTTCGGTGCCCACACCGGCTTTTTACAATTCGTACGAAACGGGCGACCGACGGGCCAAAAACCAGGAGGGCTACTTCTACACGAGCTACTTTACCAACGGTAGCGGTGCCCCATTCGACTTGGGTGCCCCTTACGTGTTCAAGCATTTCAACCAGACTTCGGCGGGTAAAGCGGGCGTGCCGGGTACCCGGCAGAACAACCTGAACGTGCCCCTGATTCGCTACGCTCAAGTACTGCTGACGTTCGCCGAAGCGCAGAACGAACTCGGTGGGCCCACCCAAGCCGCCTACGACGCCATGAAGCGCATCCGGGATCGGGCTACGCTGACCACGCCCGCCCTCGGCACGTTTACACAGGCTAGTTTCCGCGAGGCCGTCTGGCGCGAACGCTGGCATGAACTCGCCTACGAGCAGATCACCTGGTTCGACATGGTACGTTTGCGGAAGGTGTACAACGAAAAAACCAACGGTTTCGACAACTTCGTGGGGCACGTCAATCCCAGTTCCAACCAAGCGGTATTGCAGGAAAAGCATCTGCTACTGCCCCTTCCCCGTCAGGAGTTTCTCAACAGCCCGAATCTGAAGACACAGAATCCGGGGTATTAGTCAATGATTGAATGAACGGGAAAACAGAAAAGGCCGCTTGCGATGATTCGTGGGCGGCCTTTTTTGCGCAAAAAATATTAGCTGGAATTACAACTTTTTACTTACCTATTGACTCACAGATGTATTAAGCGCAAAAAAGTTTTCAAATGTCCCTTCTGAAAATCACCACATTGCCAATTTGCCTGCTGTTGATTGGCCTCCTTTGTTTTCGAGCGGAGCGCAACGGTGGACACGGCATCTACACTGCACTTAGACTGGCGATGTTGAAATCGCTGCTCATTACAACCACGCTTTCATTTGCGTACACGGAGATTTCTTCTGCCATCAGTCAGCTAACACCTGTTTCCGCTACTCTTTTCTGGTTCCTGTCTGTTTTGGTTCTTAGCTTCCTCGTTACCCGACATGCCACCGTTTCAATCCAGAGTCTTGCAACTTTCTGGAATACCATCGTGCTTCTAAGGCCACTAAGTCGAAAATACCGACTATTTGGGCTGGTTCTGGCGGCAACAGTTTTCCTGCCGCTCTGCTTCGAAGCGCTCTACGGAACACCCAACAACCTCGACTCCAATAACTACCATCTGCTGAGGATCGTGGTTTGGATGAAAAACCAGAACGTCGCGCATTTTCCTACCTATCACGTTCAGCAGCTTTACCACAACGTGCTGTCGGAATACCTCATCATGCAGACCATGCTGCTCTCGGGTACCGACCGCTTTGCCAATATGGTTCAATTCGTGGCGATGCTGGGAGCGCTGTCGGCGGTGAGTCTGTTGGGGAAAAGATTTGGTTTCGACTACAAAACCCAAATCCCCTGTGCGGCCCTGCTGCTGTTCTTGCCCATCGGTATTTTTGAAAGCACGACTACTCAAAATGATTACGTGGCCTGTTTTTTCTTCCTCAGCTATTTAGTATTCGGCTACTCCGCGCTTACAGAAAAAAACAAAAACGGGTCGATTGTTTTCATGGCGCTGGCGCTGGCTTTTGGCGGCTTCACCAAGTACCCAATCCTGCTGTACGCATTTCCGTTTTGCCTGTACTTCGGCTTTCGGATCTTGACCGATTTTGATTTGTCACTGACTTTTAAAACGCTCGCTATCACGCTAGTCGCTTTTTTGCTGATTTTCTCCCCTTTCTTTTACCGCAATTTTCAACTGTTCGGTAACGTATTGGCTCCACCGCCCAGCAGCCGACTGAACAACGAGAGTATTCCCAGCCAGAAGCATTCTCTGCCCTACACATTATCGACCCTCTCCAAAAACGTAGGCATTCACCTTGGTTTGCCCAATGATGGATACAATAAAAAGGTGGACGCAGCGATCGACGAAATCCACCACTGGCTGCGGGTCGACCCTTACGACCTCGCTGTCAGCAACAACCGTTACTACACTCGCTTCGTGGTACACGAAGACTACATGCCCAACACGCTGCATTTCCTGCTGCTGGTGCTCGTCATACCGCTCATTTTCTGGAAGTCTGAAAACCTTGAAATCAAGATTTTGTCGATTCTGGCCGTTGCAGGCATCCTGCTGTTCAGCACTCTGCTCAAATACCAGCCTTTCAGTTCCCGCACCCAAATGCCCTTCTTTGCCGTTGGCTGCATTTTAATAGCGTACACGTTTCAGCGCCTATTGAGAGTCAAGTCGCGGTATTTGCTGCTGCCGTTCTTTTTTATGTCCCTACTTTTCGTTTACGGCAATCCCGGCAAAATGCTGGTTCCGTTCCGGTACTACTCAAAACTCGCACTTGGCCACCTGCCGCGCGACGTTTGCCCCTCGCCTTCTGAAATCGCGATATACCGCCAGCGGCTGTCCGAGTACTACGATTTCTCGGGTACCGGAAAATGCTTTCCGCTTCGGGCCTGGCCGGATTATAGCGAGCGGATCGGAATTTTGGGACGTCTCGATGAATTAGGGTTTACGAAGAGTGATCGGGCCTATAATTTATTATCCACTTCCCGGATTCAGAACTACTACATGAATCATGTTCAGGATTACGGACAGATAATAAAGCTGCTTCCCTACTTACCGAAGGACGGGGGAAATATTGGCGTGATGTATGGGAAAGAAACCGGCTATTATCACCACCTGCAGACCATGGAAGCACTGATGGAAAAAACGTTCGACTTGCGCTGCGTGTATTACCGAAAAGAGTACGAAAGTCTGGAAAATGCCCAGAAGAATTTCGAATACCGGTACATTCTCTCCGACAGCCTGAACCTGGCCCGACAAAAAATCGACTCAGCTCTGGTAAAGGACATCATCAGGACGGAGGGGATCGTTCTTGTGAGGTTGAAAGAAAACTCGGACAAAAAGTACTTGTATTGAAAAAATGCCTAATTTTCTGCAAATTCTTAGGAACTTACAGCGTCACTTCTTATGGTCTCAAAAATCCAGAATCTGGGGCTGGTAATTTCAGCCGCCATCGTCCTGACGGCCTGTTCTACCCTGAACCCCAAGGAAATCCGAAATCTGAACCGCATAGCCTTTGCCCCGCTTGAACTTAGTGCGAGCGTGGAACCAACCGATTTGCGGCTCGACGTCATTCGACAGCAAACGCAGTATTACATAGGGGATAATTTGCAAACGATGGACGTTCCCAACGACCCGCTGGGTTTCGATTTGGGAAATGGTCTCTTCTACGATTTGAACCAAAATTTTTCGTTGCGGCTGGATAAACTGCTGGGCTATGAATCGGAGGAGCCTTTTGCGTTGAGGAGAACGGATGACCCTACCCCCAGTCGAGGATTCACCACGCATACATTCAGAAACGACTCCCTGACGACCTCCTATTCCGAAAGAAACCGCATCCGTTACAAATACCATCGGGTCGGTTCGCCCGACAGCGTATCCTACATGAATGGTGATGCTTTGAGATACGCCATCGCGCGGCGGGATTCATCGCTGGCTTGCCGCAATCGGCGGAAGGTGAAGAGAGAGGTTTTCAATTCAGGAGCGGGACGCTTCACGTTGGAAACAGGCCGTAGGGAGACTGATTTTGTGCGGACAGAAAAGGGAGTTGAGCTGCAATCACGTTACCTGGTAGACCTGAGCAATGCGAATAAAATGCTGACGATATATCGCCTGAATCGGAAAGGCAGCAAAACGCCAGTCTACAATATCATTCGCAGCCGGGAGGCGATCTATGTTTTTAACGAAAAATTCAGGGGCAGAAAGATCGTATTCGAAAACAGCGGGATCACTGTTTTTCACAATGACCAGAGGGAGGCGATGTACGCGTTGGTACCTGCCGACACTACCATCGTCGACCGAACCAGCGCCATGCGTTAGTCCGGCTTCACAAATCAAACGTATTATGCGAATAACACTCCCGGCAACGATTGTCTATTTGATCCTGATGGGCGCGTCAGAACATTCTTACGCGCAAAATGAAAAGAAGGAGGTTTTACAGGTGGCCCAACAATTGCTCGACGCGATAGAAAAGGGCGATACGACTAGCTTCCGAAGCCTCTTCCTGCCCAACGCCATGATTTATACCGTACGGGAGAAAGACGGGCAAACCGTAACGGCCAGTCGCTCGCCCTTCGCCGACACGTTCCGGGCTGATACCAGAATAATAGAGCGCATGAAGGAGAAGGGCGTCGAGGTGCAGGTACATGGCGACATTGCCCAGGTGTGGGCCCCGTACAACCTATGGGTCAATGAGGCCTTTTCGCATTGCGGCATCGACGTGTTTACGCTTCTCAAAACCGCCGCCGGCTGGCGCATCGCTGTTTTGTCTTATTCCATTGAGAAAGAGGGCTGCGATTTGCCCTAAAATCAGCTTTTGTTCAAGAAGTCAGAATTTTAGCTGAAAGCTGAACAACAGCTACATCTTAGGAATCCGCCCTTTCGCTGCTTCCAAATCTTTCTGCTTGTTAGCTAAGTCGATGACTGACCCAGCCAGGTCGGCTTTGTTGGTTTCCTGGTCGCGCAACAATTCTTCCAGTTTCTTCTGGGTGCGTTCGATGTCCTTCACGATGCGCTCATTGTCGCGTTCCAGATCCTTGTGGTTCTTATCGGCTTCATCGTAATACTCCTCCGCCAGCCGCACTTCGTCGCGGGCCTCGGCGTAGGTGGAAAAGTCTTTCAGGAAATTCTCGGTGGCGGTGTAGGTGCTATCCGTGAAATTAGAGACAAAGTGGTCACCGACTTTCACCGCCAAAAACACATGGCTGATGTTGCGGGCCGACGACACCTGGCTCAGTATCTCGACGGGTTCGGGAGAAATGGCTGGCACATTGGCCCGGTCTACCGTCACCACACCGCGGCGACCGTGGGTTTTGCCGTAGGTTTTCAGGTAATCCTCCCAGTAATCTTCCAAGTACCTTGAGGGAATGTTAGAATTGAGATTCAGTCCGAAGTAATCTTTGCCGTTGAGGTTTTCTTTACCGGGAAAAACCCCCTGGGCGTTTACCGAAAAAGAAAGAAAAAAGCAGCATAGGGGAAGGAGGTAGATTTTTGTTTTCATGAATTTTTTTTGAAAAAAGGGAGGATAATTGCGTTTAAATATAAGCCTTGCGGCTCACAATGACAACTTTTCGTCCGTCCGATAGCTCGGCCGCGAAGAGGTATACGTTACCGCCTTCCTTAAGACGCCATTTTTTACGTAAGTCATCCACTCGGCCCGGAAAGTTACGCAAAGTAAGGTTGGCCTTGCCTTCGGGAACAAATTCGCGCAAGATCCGGGCGTCTGGCTTAATGACGGCCACGACCTCGAAGCTCCGGCCCGGGAAGTCGCTCAGCAGATCGTCAGAGGTATAGAGATGGGTATTCACCGCTAGTTTCGATAATTGAAATTGCACGGCAATGCTTTTGAAAGCCCCGGCCTTGAGGACTGCCGCGTGGGGTTCATAAAGATACTTTTGGGGTAGTCCCAGTTCTGCCGCAGCGTCATTCTCTGCCCGACGGGAGAAATCAAAGCGGTGTTGAACGGTGCCATCAGCGTTCAATACTATGGCCCTTATCGGGATGTCCGCCGCTGCCACGGGTGGCTTTCTCAAAATATATAAGACCTCTTTACACTCCCGATCCAGTCCGATCACGGACACCTCCTGCACAAACCCCAACTGCGTAATTGCCAAATCGATATCCAGCAGGGGAGCGGTTTTGACCAAAATGTTGGGGGCCGAGCGGAAAAGCGTAGGCAGCACTTCGGTCAAATCGGGTGTGCAGTCGGACAACTGCGTTACTTTACGTTGGCGGTCGTCGCGGCGGGCCGGATCGGCGTAAATCCAGTCGGCGGGTTCAGGCGCTTTGGATAGCGCTGCAACGGCGTCTTCCGCCCGTACCTCGATTTTATTGGACGCGCCCAGTTGTTCATAATTATAAGCCGCTACCTGGGCCACTTCCTCCTGCTGATCGAAATAAGCGGTTTGCTCGAAACCCTGACTCAGGAAAAAGCAGTCGACGCCCATGCCACCCGTAATATCGATCAGCTTTTTACCCGAAACCAGGCTGGCCTTAAAGCGGGCCGTGGCCTCGGAAGAACCCTGCTCCACCGAAAGGGGAGGGGGGAAGTGCAACCTTGGGTTGGCGTACCAGGCGGGAAGTTTACTTTTGGCCTTTTGACGGGCCGTAATTTGCAGCGCCACTTTTTTCAAATCAACATCCTGATAACTATTGCTTTGCAAGAGCAAATCGGCTACGTTATCGTTGAGATGACGCTGAACCAAGGCACGCTCACGGTTCGTAAGCTCACGAAATGAATCAATCATAAGGTAAAATTACGCCTTTCCGTGCTTTGGCTAGGGAATTCCTCCTGAACAAACCGATGCAAGCACCCCAAAAAACCAATGCCCAGCGCTACTGGCGCGAAAACCTCACGTATCTGGCGATCCTGCTGGTGATCTGGTTTCTCGCTTCCTACGGCGCAGGCATCCTCTTCGCCGACGCGCTGAACAACTTCCGCCTCGGCGGCTTCAAACTCGGCTTCTGGTTCGGCCAGCAAGGCTCAATATTCATTTTCGTCCTCCTCATTTTCGTCTACATCTATTTGATGAACAGGCTGGATAAGAAGTATGGGTACGATGAATAGCCCTTCGACTACGCTCAGGGTGACAGGGGGATTACGAAGGGGCGGGCTGAAAGAAAAACTCATAAACTCATAGACTTTAAACTTTAAACTCCTCCCGTGGACGTAAGAACCTGGACATACATTATCGTAGGCATCACTTTCGCCCTGTACATCGGCATTGCCATTTGGTCGCGGGCGGGTAGTACCAAAGAGTTTTACGTGGCGGGCGGTGGCGTGTCGCCGCTGGCCAACGGCCTGGCCACGGCGGCCGACTGGATGTCGGCGGCCTCGTTCATTTCAATGGCGGGACTGATCTCGTTCATGGGCTACGACGGCACGGTGTACCTGATGGGCTGGACGGGCGGCTACGTGCTTCTGGCTTTACTGTTAGCGCCTTATCTCCGAAAATTCGGCAAATTCACCGTTCCTGATTTCATTGGCGACCGTTATTACTCCGACGTGGCCCGTACGGTGGCGGTGATTTGCGCGCTGCTCGTGTCGTTCACCTACGTAGCCGGACAGATGCGCGGCGTGGGCGTAGTGTTTTCGCGATTTTTGGAAGTCGACATTAACACGGGCGTCATTATCGGCATGGTCATCGTGCTGTTTTATGCCGTGCTGGGTGGCATGAAAGGCATCACCTACACGCAGGTGGCGCAGTACTGCGTCCTGATTTTTGCCTTCATGGTACCGGCTATCCTGATCTCATTTAACATGACGGGCGCTGTCATTCCGCAGGTTGGGATGGGAAGTACCCTATCCGACGGCTCGGGCGTGTACTTGTTGGATAAGTTGGACGGTCTTTCCCGCGAGCTGGGCTTTGCCGAATACACGCAGGGCACCAAATCAAAGATAGACTTGCTCGCCATTACGCTGGCGCTGATGGTTGGCACGGCCGGGCTGCCGCACGTGATCGTGCGGTTTTTTACCGTCAAGCGCGTGAAAGACGCCCGCATGTCGGCGGGGCTGGCGCTATTTTTCATCGCCATCCTGTACACGACCGCGCCCGCCATTTCGGTGTTTGCCCGCACCAACCTCATCGAAACCGTCAGCAACCAGGACTACGCCACGGTACCCAAGTGGTTCAAAAACTGGGAAACGACCGGGCTCCTGGCTTTCGACGACAAAAACAACGATGGCAAAATCCAGTACGTGGCCGATAAGGAAGCCAATGAGTTGACGATCGACAACGACATCATGGTACTGGCCAATCCCGAAATCGCCCAATTGCCCAACTGGGTCATCGCCCTGCTGGCGGCGGGTGGCCTGGCGGCGGCACTTTCTACGGCGGCGGGGTTGCTGCTGGTCATTTCGGCCTCGGTATCGCACGACCTTTTGAAGAAGATCTTCATGCCCGGCATTTCAGAAAAAGGCGAACTGATTGCGGCCCGCGTGGCCGCAGCGTTGGCGGTCTGCGTGGCGGGCTACTTCGGCATCAATCCGCCCGGTTTCGTGGCGGCGGTGGTGGCGCTGGCCTTCGGGCTGGCGGCGGCTTCGTTTTTCCCGGCCATTATTCTGGGGATTTTTTACAAAAGAATGAACAAGGAAGGCGCAGTGGCCGGCATGGTTGTCGGTACGGTACTCATGCTCTACTACATGGCCAAGTTCAAGCTGGGCTGGCTGGGCGAAACACCGCCCGCTTCCGACTGGTGGTTCGGCATTTCGCCCGAGGGCTTCGGCTCGGTGGCCATGCTGGCTAATTTCGTGGTGTCGCTGACTATCAGTGCTTTTACGCCCCCGCCACCGGACGATGTACAGCAGATTGTGGAGGATATTCGCCTGCCGAGTGGGGCGGGGGAGGCGACGCATTGAGTGCTGGCCTCTGCATTATTTGCTATTATTCTCAGCTAGTTCAAAACAAGCTAATGTGACCTCTGCTCGGTAGGGATTATCTATTCTTCCAATGACCGAATTAAGGTACCGCTCCTGGCCGTTGGAGATTACGAAATCGAACTTGAAGTGGTTGTCCAAATTATAAAGGCTGAACCATTGATTGAATTTGCGGTTGCGAGCAGCGCCTTTTCCATCTTTATTTTCACAGACGTACAGGAGAACTCTCTCTTTTTGGGTAAAGAAGTGACTTACGATAGCGATGACTGTAGGCTGGGTTTTAGCATCTAGCGGTAGATCCTGACCGACACCGGGGTTCACCGGAAGCAGAACCATTTCAAAGATCGAGTCCACAAAAGGTTGTGAGCTGTCAAACAGGTAACCACTAGGTTTGAATTTGGCTTCGTAAGTGTGACCTCGTTGCACTGTGAAAATGTAAACGTTGTTGTCACCGCCAAGAAAGTCAAATTCATACGGCTCACTTTCTTTCATCTCTCAGCTTTGCTTTTTGTTTCTGGATGATAGCCTGAATTCTGGGATCGTACCAATCCTCATGGGCCTCTTTCTGCATCTGTCGTTGAGAGGCCAGCAATTTTCGGCAAAAGAGAATTCCTTTGCTCACCTTTTCATTGCCTTCAGTTGTTTGCTTTTCAATAGTTTCCATACTTTCTGATTTTTATTCCAAAGATAACTAGCCATTTATTTAAAATCAACGCGGTAAGGAAATACAGCGCATTCACGCGCCTCACGCAACCCATATGGGGCAGATCGTCGTAACAGCACCAAACATCAACTCAAAAAATCACTCCCCATGAAAAACTCCCTGAGAAACATCGCCCTGCTGCTGGCTTTCGCCGTAGTGGCATCCTGCTCACCCAAGGACAAAGAACTCGTTCCCGTAGATCAGGTAAATGGCACGCCCGGCGCACCAGGTGCTCCGGCGGCCTTTGATGCTTCGACCCAAACGCTGCTGATGCAGGGTACTTTCAAAGATGCCGTGCACCCTACCTCCGGCACGGTCAAGCTGTACGAAAAAGGTAAGGAACAAACGCTGGTTTTCGAGAATTTTAAGTCCGATTCCGGTCCCGACCTGCGCATCTACCTCGCCGAAGACACCAAAGCCAAGAACTTTGTCCAGGTGGCCGAACTCAAAAATACGGGTAGTTTCTTCATCAAACTTTCTACCGATACCAAAATCGACAACCGCAATCAGGTACTCATCTGGTGCAAACAATTTGCGGTGCTTTTCGGCTCGGCGGAGTTGAAAGATCCCTCCCAGAAATAACGACTTTGATTTCACTGTACGCACCAGCCGCCGTAGTATGTATTTATTACGGCGGCTTTGTTTTGCCCTAGGCAAAAAGTAGGAGTCATCACACAGACGGTAAGAATGTCGTAAGAACCCAGGCGGTTTTGCTGCCTGCGCTGTTTCACTACATTGGAAAAACAGGGGACGGCACCTCAGCGCTCATTGTAATAGGCCTTGTTCTAGCCACTTACTTCCTTTGGCCCAAGTTGCGATTCGGCGCTAGAAGCCAGTTTCCCGGTGCGGGCGAGGTGGTTTAAAAGGTGGTACGGCTTCTATTGCCAAGAACACCTTATATCTTTGGCATTCAGAAACCACTTGTCATTCGATGAACTGCCGCTACAAATCGCTTCCCTTCGCCTGCCTCCTTTTGCTCGTTTTTTTATCCAAACCCTCTCACGCCCAAACCGATACCACCAGCCGCGACGGCGGCACACTGAACCAAATCACCGTTGCTGCCTCCCGCACCGCCGAGCGCGTGATGGAAACGCCCGTTACGGTAGAACATATCTCCGCTTTGCAACTGCAACGCACCGCTTCGACGGACCTGATCTCGGGCCTGGCGAAATACAAAAGCATCGACGTCAGTCAATCGAGTTGGCTGATTACCAGTTTCAGCACGCGCGGCTTCAACAGTAACAAAGCCGAGCGCGTGGTTCAACTCGCCGATTACGTGGATGTCACCTCACCGACTGCATCGCTGTACTACGGCAACTGGGTGGGAATCTCCGATCTCGATCTGGAAAGCGTGGACATTGTGCACGGGGCCAGTTCGGCACTGTATGGCTCCAATGCCCTGAACGGCGTGATGCTGATGCATTCCAAAGACCCCTTCGCTACGCCCGGCCTGACGGCTTCGCTGCGCGGGGGCAACCGGCACCTGATTGATCTTCAGGTGCGTTTTGCTAAGACCTACAGCGACAAGCTGGCCTTCAAAATCAACGCCAACTACTTCTCCGCTGATGAATTTTTCGCCAGTAGCGACGCGGCCGTTAAGCGCGTCACGGAGGGCGGCCTGGCTGGGGCCGATCCCGCCAACAATGCCCAAGGTTCGCCGTTGGGCTGGAATGCCCTCAATCGCTTCGGCGATCAGGGTTCCACAGTTACCAACCCCGTGCTGACCGCTCTGAACGACAACAAGCCGTACCGCATTTACGCCCCCGGCTACGCCGAGCGGGATCTGCTTTGGGCGAAAGCACCGGGCGATCTATTTACGGTTTGGGGCGACAGCTACAAGGCTGGGAATATTCGAATCAATCCTTCGCTGCACTACAAAATCAACGAACGCACCAAGCTGACCTACGAATATCGCTACACGTTCAGCAACGGCATTTTCCAGAGCAGCAGCCGCTACGCCCAGCGCGCCATGCAATACGACCTCCACCGGGTCGAGCTGAAAGGTAAAGACTGGTTTGTGCGCGGCTATACGGTCTATGACTACGGCGGAAAAGCCTACGACCTGAGCGGCCTCGGCAACGGAATCATGGGTAGCAGGATGGCCCCCGCCCGGCCCGGCGGCGGACAGTACCCGACTTACGGCCAAAACTACTTCAACCTTTGGAACCAGATTTTCGGGGCGGCTCGGAAGGACGGTTTACCCGGAAATGTACCGCTCGATGGCGTTTATTTTGCCAATCCTGAGGGCTCCGCCCCACAACCTTATCAGCTCGGCCAAGCCATATCGGGCGGACAAAGCATCGCCGAGGCCCAGGCGCTGGCGTCGCGTATAGCGCAGGACGTGATGCTACCCGTGGGCAGCAAAGCCTTTAATGATCTTCGTCAGCAAATCGTGAGTGGCGTGGGCAGCATCGAAATCAATGGGGCCAGGACGGTTCGCGGGGCGGCCTTTGCCAATACCGCCCGCTTCTACGACCTCAGTACCCAAAAGGAATGGCAGCTCGCCCCCGCCACCCAGCTCATCGCCGGGGCCAGTTTCCGCACCCACCGCTTACGCTCGGCGGGTACACTGCTGGCCGACGGCGACAAGTCGCCCATCGCGCCCGGCACCAACGACGTGCAGCTGCGCGACCACATCGTCAACTATGAGGGGGGGGCTTACGGACAAATCCGCCAAAATCTCCTTAACGACCGACTGCGCCTAGCCTTCGCCGGGCGCGTGGACAACTTCCGCAACTTCGGTACCCGCTTTTCGCCCCGCGCCTCGGGCGTGTTGTCATTGGGTGAAAACCGGGAACACAATTTTCGAATGAGCTACGCGCAGGCTTACCGCCAACCCGCGCAGCTCGACCAGTACATTTACCTGGATTTTGGTTCGCTGCTGGTCATGGGCAATATCGACGGCGGCTTTCAGGGCCTCAATGCCGTTTCGACGCTGCCCAACGGCCAGCCGAACCCTGATTTCCTGCAACCCCAAACGATCAAGGGATTGTCGCCCGAGCAGGTCAACACCTGGGAGATAGGCTACAAGGCGCAAGTCCTGAAAGGCTTATACCTGGATGCCAGCTACTACCGCTCGCGCTACCAGGACTTCATCGGTACCCTGCGCTTCTACGGCCGCGAGGACGGCCTGCCCGTAGAAGGCAAACCTTTTCCTGCCCCCGGCGGCGACTTCTCCAAGCCCGCCACGGACCGCACTCGCGGCCGCCTGATCCAGGTATGGGCCAACGCCGACCAGGCCGTGAATACGCAAGGGGTGGTGCTGGCCGCCGACTACTACACGCCGCAAAAACTGCATCTGTACAGCAACTACACCTGGTCGCACATCGACGAGGCCGACACGCAGGGCCTGATTCTGGGCTTCAATACCCCAACGCACAAAGTAAACCTCGGCCTGGACGGTACCCGCCAGCAATTTATGTACAGCCTGAACTACCGCTACCAAACGGGCTACACCTTCTTCATGCCCTTCGACGAAGGCTTCATCGACGCTTACGGTACTTTGGATGCGCAGGTCGGGTATAAACTGCCCGCTTTGAAAAGTCTGCTGCGGCTGGGGGCGACGAATATCACGGACGCCAATGCGGTGTCGGCCTACGGGGCAGCGGCGATGGGGCGGGTGGTGTATGTGGGGTGGGTTGTGGGGATTTGAATGGATTGCACTTAGCGTGGCTATAAGAATATTCGTATCTTTGGACATGGCCGATAAGAACTCCTATCTCATTGGAATAAAGATTGATAAGCTAACAGATTCGATACTCAATCGCATCAGTGGGGATAGTTTTAGGACAGAAATAGCGTTACTCGCAAAGGGCGATTTGAAGAACGTTGTCAAGAAGGCGGGGTGGTTGTTCAACTGGAAATACGAATTTGATCAATTCGACCGGGAAGTCTATAAATTAGGCATAGCGGGCAATCCCGACATTGTGCAGGGACTCATTAGCTTGACAGTCAAGCCAGACCATGTTTATATGAATCTGTTGGAAAGTGCTCCGTTTAACCTTGGTAAGGGCAAATTGTACGAAGGGGTACCTGGTAATCTAGTGGCGTTCGCCTGCAAATTATCCTTTCAAAGAGGCGGGGAAGGCTTTGTTTCTTTTGAGTCGAAGACCAAGCTAATCGAGCATTACATCAATACACTTGGCGCAGTTCATTTTGGAGGGCATCTGATGGTGATCGACACGAAAGCGGCTGAAAGATTAGTTTTCAAATATTTTAAACCTTGACATTATGGGATTTATAAAAGAACCGGAAGGAGTTGATTTTATAATCAACAGCAAACCCCTGACTCCCGAAAGGGAAAAAGAACTTAGTGTATTTATTGCCCAGCGAAAATTAGAATTGAAGAGAAATTCTAAAAAAGAAGCCCGCGAAATATCGTTTACGTAGAACAGCAACTACACCTGGTCGCACATCGACGAGGCCGACACGCCGGGCCTGATTCTGGGCTTCAACACCCCGGCGCACAAAGTCAACCTGGGCCTGGACGGTACCCGCCAGCAATTCACGTACAGCCTCAACTACCGCTACCAGACGGGCTACACCTTCTTCATGCCCTTCGACGAAGGCTTCATCGACGCTTACGGTACTTTGGATGCGCAGGTCGGGTATAAACTGCCCGCTTTGAAAAGTCTGCTGCGGCTGGGGGCGACGAATATCACGGACGCCAATGCGGTGTCGGCTTATGGAGCGGCGGCGATGGGACGGGTGGTGTATGTGGGGTGGGTTGTGGGGATATGACAGAATGTAAACTGGCTCATCCTACAAAAAATAACCGTCGACTAGCATAGATTTTGAAGTGCCTTTCTCGTTACTGAGAATATTTCACTTCCTACCAAATAGTTTCATGAAAAAGGTACTTCTGACTCTTGTAATGATTACGGCACTGTGGACAACCAGCGAGGCCCAGACGATAGATTCCCGCAAAATTATGGGCGGCTACCAGTTTTCCCAAAATGGAAACGTGTTGAGTTTCCGCCAATTGGTCAGGGTGATGGAGCCGAATCGCCAGGCCTACCCAATCATCAAGAAGGCACGCACGAATAACACGATTGCCAGTATCATCGGATTTGCCGGGGGAGGAGCAATTGGTTACTCGTTGGGTTCTGTGATCGGAGGTGGGAAAGCGAACTGGCCCTTGTTTGGGGTTGGCGTAGGTTTGATTGGTATAGGAATTCCCATTTCAATCAACGCCCGGAACCAGGCAGTGCAGGCTGTGCAACTGTACAACTCGACGGCAGGTGTTGGTTCGGCTCGAGAGATGGAAATCTTTTCGGATGGCAACCGACTTGGTTTAAGGTTGCGTTTCTAGAAGACCTCGATGGGAAGTTCTGATACGCGCCCTTCCCTCTGAGCGTAGTATTCCAAAGGAGACTAGGTTCTGAATATGGCTAGGGCCTTTGCAACAGCTGGATACTTTCATATGCAAGAAATCTGGTTCAAAGGACCTTACTTCCACAGACCATGAATTAGCGTCGATATCAAGCTATTCTCGCCGGACGCTTACCATATTGCACCGTTTTCGGATCGTAATACCACGTATTGTTCTAATCAAAAGAAGCAATCACCTTTTTCAGAAGGGCGATTGCTTCTCGTGGAACAGTTATTTACAGCGTACCAATCGACCTCGCACGCAGCGACTCGACCCTCGCTTTAACCGTCCGCTCCTTGAAAAACCCTTACATCCGCTACGCCTTACTGAGCATTTTCATCCTGCTGGTGGCGATTGCGGTACTCGCCACGATTCTGCCGCTCTTTCCTTCCAATGCGTGGTACGTGCGCATCTTCGATTATCCCAGGTTACAGACTTTCGGGGTGGCTCTGTTGGCCCTGGTCTTGTACTTTTTCCTTTATTTCAAGCGAGACCGCGTGAGCTACGTCTTCGTGCTGTTGCTGGCTGGGGTCATCGGCGTTCAGGCTTATAAGGCGTTCCCTTACACGATTCTTGCCCCAACGCAGGTACTGGAGACCGATAAAGCGCCCTCGAAGCGAGTCGGCGTGAGCCTGTTTATCTGTAACGTCTTGCAAACTAATACCAACTACGACGAGGTGCTCTCGAGCGTGCGCGAGTACCAGCCGGATATTTTCATCACCACCGAGTCGAACACGCGCTGGCAAGAGGCACTGTCGGTGCTCGATGAGAAATACCCGCACCGGGTAGCGGTTCCGCTCGATAATACCTACGGAATGCATCTGTACTCGAAGCTGCCCCTGGATCGAACGCAGGTGCGCTATTTGTTGGAGTCGGATATCCCTTCCATTCGTGCCAAAGTACAGCTCAGTTCCGGTGATTGGGTGCACCTGTTCATCGTGCATCCCCGGCCGCCCGTGCCGGGACACCAGGACGACAGCCGCGAGCGCGACGCCGAGATCATCATGGTGGGGCGCGAGGCCCGCCAAGAAAAGGGCGGTGTGATTGTGGCCGGTGACTTCAACGACGTGGCCTGGTCCGAGACGACGGAGCTTTTCCAGGAAGTCAGCGGCTACCTCGACCCGCGACTGGGGCGGGGTTTCTTCAATACTTTCCACGCCAAGATCCCTATCTTCCGCTGGCCGCTCGATCATATTTACCATAGCTCCCATTTCAAACTCATCAGGATCGAGCGCGGCGACAAGGTAGGAAGCGACCACTTTCCGATGTTTATTGAGCTGAGTTATGAACCCGAAAATGTAGGCGACCAGCCCGAAGTCAAAGAAGAAGCGGATACCCAAAGTAAGGCGGATAAAGCAATTCGGAAGGGGAAAGCCGATGCAGGCAAGGAGTGAACCAGGTGGATAGGCACGGTTTTCTTAGGGTTGGAAGGCAGCTATTTTATGCGAAAACTGCTACGCCAACCTTCCTTTGCAGTCCGCACTCATGAATAATACTTAAATAACTACAGAAACGCATGTACAAGCTTTCCCCTTCGGAAATCATCCAGAGAATTGAGAAGCAGGTTCCTTTTGAAGCGGTCTCGGACGACTACTCTTTCGTGATCAAAATTGAAGAATACGCGCCTTACCTCTGCACAGCCGTGCACGACGGCCATCAGTTCAGGAAGTCGTTGTGGGAAAATTGCCTGCACTCCGAGTACGACCGCTGGTACGAAGAAGACCCGTGTACCAAAGAGATGGTGCAATCGCATCCTATGGTCATTGCCGGCCTCGACAGCCGGTTCGAGTACGACCTGAACCGCGAACCCGAGAGGGCCATTTACGACGATGCGTGGGGAAAGCAGCTATGGCGCACCCCACTGCCGGAGGAAGAGCGTCAGCACAGCCTGACCAAACACGAGACCTTTTATAAAGTAATCCATGCCCTGATAGATCAAATCGAGAAAAAATACGGCAAAGCGATCGTCTTCGACATGCACAGCTACAACTGGAAGCGCTGGGATCGCGCGGTGCCTACTTGGAATTTGGGAACGACCAACATCGACAACGGTCGATTCGGCGGTCTGGTAAACTCTTGGAGCCAGAAGTTGGGGAGCATGGATTTGCCGAACGGAATCGAGTCCGGCTCGGGAATAAACGACACGTTTCAGGGCAACGGTTATTTGTTGAAATATATCACGGAGAATTTCAAGAATACGCTGGTATTGGCCACCGAAATTTCCAAGATTTATTGTGACGAGGAAACCGGCGTAATCTTTCCCGAAGTCGTGCGCTCGGTCGAGGATCATTTGAAAGTACTTATTCCTTTACAAGTGAAAGAATTTACCGAACAGATTTAATGATTGAAAAATTATTGATTGACGACATATGCGAGAGATTGACCGAGGAGCAGCCTATCAGCGAGGAGCTTCCTGATGAGGGAGAGCTGCAAATTGACAAGTTGTTGCCCTACCTGTGCGTATATCGTTACAAAAAGAAGAGTCCTTACTTTGCAAGACTACTGAGGACACAATCCTCTTACCTCATGGTGGGAGAGGATGCGGACATTTCAATGTTGCTGGAACAAATCTCCGACGTAGTCTCTCAAAAACTCAACGCCTTCCTGATTATTGAAATGTGGCCGGTCTCCAAGACCCCCAGGGCGACATTCGAGATTTATTATCCCGAAGATAAAGCCCTGGCGACTGTCAGTGCGTTGGAAGAAGGTTTTAACAAGTTGAAGAAGACCTATCCCAAAACTTCCACCAAATTATTCGGTGCTTCCGACAAGCAGATCAAGCGCTTTAGACCCGTGTTGCCTGCCGTTCCGGGTAAAGAAACCAGTCACTTATCCATCGGGGTGGCCGTACCCACGCTATATCTGGATACCGAGGCCAAGGAATATTATTCCTTGTTTTACCGGAAATTCCACACCCTTTTTTCAGAAACTATCAAAAGGGCCGTTTTTGAATTCATCCGCGTTCAGACTTCCAACCCATTCCATCATTATCTGATGCTGGGAAAAACGCAGGTAGACGAACTTTCCTTGCGAGCGGATAAGAAACTGGCGAAGGTCGACAAGGGTATGTCGTTCCTGTTGAGTACCACTCCGGTAAACAGCGGATCGGCCTGGAATAAATTCAAAAAGTCGAAGTTTACCGAAGAGCCCTCCTTTCTGTACCGGCTCATTGCTCTGGACACCGAAAAGGCCAAACGAAAGCTTTTCGACCTTCGGCTCGATAAGGTGGAGGATCCGACCATCGCCTACATCCTGCGCGAAAAGCGGCTGGAACTGGAGATGCAGCTCATCATGCTGGAAGAGCGGGGAACCGAGAATTTTAAATATATCGGACAGAGCGTTTACGGTGTACCGGAGAAGAATGTTATCGGGGTTGCCCGAGAAATTCTTAAGAAGTATCCCAAGCCGGTGAAGCTCAGGAAGAGCAAGCGATTGAACTGCCAGGAATTCGCGATCCACGCCCAGAACGAGCTTCATTATTATCAGAAAAAATTTCCTGATATAAACCTGTCCCTGGAAATTCGGAAAGACGTATCGGGTATTCTGGTATCGAAGAGTAAGTTGCTGATGAGCGACAAGTTCGGGATCAGCCAATACCGGTGCGATGCCTTGATCCAGCACGAAATAGGCACCCACATCCTTACCTACTGTAATGGCAAAAGCCAGCCGCTACGGCAGATGTACGCGGGTTTCGCGGGCTATGATGGACTGCAGGAAGGACTCGCCGTACTGGCCGAATACCTTGTCGGAGGGCTGACGGTGAACCGGATGCGTATGTTGGCGGGGCGCGTGTTGGCCACGCAGGCAATGGTCGATGGAGTTGGTTTTATCGAGAATTTCATGTCGCTCAAAAACACTTATCATTTCCCTGAAAAGACAGCGTACAATATCACGATGCGCATTCATCGCGGGGGAGGGCTGCCCAAAGACGCGATTTATCTTGCCGGACTGATTCAGGTGATGGCGTACCTCAAAAATGGGGGAAACCTCGAAATGCTGTACGCCGGAAAGTTCGATACTGTCCATATCGAACTCATCGAAGAGCTCACGCACCGCAATATTCTCAAAGCCCCGATCACGCCCCGATTCCTGGAGCGAGAGTTAGTCGGGGAACGTCTGAAGAAGGTGAGGAATGGTCTTCAGGTTATCGATCTGTTGGATTGATTCTTTGTTCAACAACCTCTTTCAAACATTTGCAAATAGTTTATTTCACTTTACCTAAAATTCATATACCAAAAAAAATCATGAAAATAGCCTTTGTAATCAATGACCACGCCACAGAAAAGTCCAGCTATACAACGCCCGGACTGGGATTTGCCGCCTACAAGCGGGGACACGAAGCATTCTACATCGGTATCGGGGAGCTAGCCTACGGGGCCAAAGGACATTTCACTTCGCGCTGCAAGTCGATTGCCCAGGGTGAAGAATTTAAAGATCAGGAAAGCTACTTCGAGGCTGTGCAGAAGCAGAAATTTACCCGCATCGGTTCCGAAGATCTGGATGTGCTTTTCCTGCGCAACGATCCCTCGGACGAAATTAACAAGCGCGACTGGGCTCAGAATGCAGCGTTCATTTTTGGAGATATTGCTGTGGACGACAAAGTGCTGGTTGTCAACCACCCCAGAACATTAGCCAGCGCCGTCAACAAAATGTATTTCCAACACTTTCCCGAAGTGTTGCGCCCGCAAACTATTATCTCGCGGGATAAGCAAGAGATTGAGGAATTTTTCAAGCAGCAGAAGCAGAAAATGATACTCAAACCTTTGCAAGGCTCGGGTGGACAGGGGGTTTTTATGATGGACAAATCGAACGCAAAAAACCTCACCCAAACGATTGAAGCGATTTGCCGCGACGGCTACGTAATCGCCCAGGAGTATCTTGAAGAGGCGAAAGGCGGCGATACGCGCCTGTTCCTGATGAATGGAGAACCTTTGGAGGCCGATGGCAAATACGCCATGATGAAGCGGGTCAACGCCAAAGACGATATACGGAGCAATGTCAGTGCCGGAGGCAGTGTCCAGAAAGCCGAAATGACGGATCAGATCCGTGAACTGGCCGAGATCGTGCGCCCCAAGCTGGTGCAGGATGGTATGTTCCTGGTAGGAATAGACATTGTGGGTGATAAACTTATGGAGATCAATGTCTTCAGCCCCGGTGGTCTCAACTTAATGGGCAAGATGTACGGCGTCGACTTTACGGCGGAAGTCATTAAGTCGATCGAACGGAAAGTGCATTACCGGGAAATTTACTCGAAGAATCTATTTAATAGCCAGTTGGCTACTTTGTAAGATTCGTTAGCTCCTCTGAAAGTTCAGATACCTATTGGTAGAAAAAGATTTCCCGGTAACTTTGCGCCGCCCAAGAAAGCTTCATTCTGCCTCAGTAAATGAAAAACAAAATGTTTTCTCGCTCCCTGAAATTCTACAAAAGATTTCAGGTGAGCAAAACCCCCCAAATGAATCTGGTTTGGGGGTTTTTTTTATACACAGCCGTGGGCTTCGCCTTGCTGTCGCTGCCGATTTTTCACAAGACCGACATTTCGCTGCTCGACAACCTGTTTACGGCCACCTCGGCCATTTCTACCACGGGACTGGTCACGGTGAGTATTTTCGATTCTTACAATCTTTTCGGTCAAATAATCATTGCGATTCTTTTTCAAATCGGCGGCGTCGGGTACATGACGCTCACCACCTACTACTTGTTGTTTACGACCCGGCGCATGACGCGCTGGCACAGCAAAATCATCGGCACCGCCTTCACGATGCCCGAGAGCATCAAGATCGACGACTTCCTGAAGAGTGTCATTCTGTTCACGGTCGTGATGGAGGTGTTGGGGGCTTTGGCCTTCTTTATCGCTTTTCAGGGTTCGGGTATGGATGTTGGGGAAGCGCTCTGGTCGTCGATTTTCCACAGTATCTCGGCCTTTTGCACGGCAGGATTCAGCCTGTTCAATAGCGGGTTCGAGGGCTACCAGAACGACCCGTTCGTCAACACCATCATATCGGTGTTGGCCATTGCCGGCTCGCTTGGTTTTATCGTCATCACCGACCTATGGTACCTGATCTCAGGCAGGTCGCAGAACCTTTCCTTTACTTCTAAAATAGTGCTGGCCGGATTCATCATTCTGTTGGTGGGCGGTACGCTGATCATCTACCTCAATGAGCCTCTGATGGCGCAGAACGGGGATAGTCCGCTCCTCAAATCTTTTTTCCAGAGCATGTCGGCCATGACGACCGTAGGCTTCAACACGATCTCCACCGGCGGGCTGTCGCTACCCATCCTGCTGTTGGTGATTTTCCTGATGTACGTGGGGGCTTCGCCCTCGGGTACGGCGGGAGGAATGAAAATAACGACCCTGGTGGCGATGCTCTCCGTGTTGAAAAGTCGGTTGTTCGGACAAAAGAAAATCACCTTCATGCACCGAACCATTCCTTCCGAGCGGTTGTACGTCGCTACTTCCACTTTCATCCTGTACACCAGCCTCATCTTCTTGTTCACTTTTTTTCTGTCGTTCAGCGAGCCGTTCCCCTTCGATCAGATGCTCTTCGAAGTGGCTTCCGCCCTGGGAACGGTGGGGCTAAGCACGGGCATTACGGGTGGTTTGAGCGCCACGGGCAAAGTGCTGATCATCATTCTGATGTTTCTTGGCAGGGTGGGGGTACTCACCTTTGGCTTCGCGCTGCTGGAACGAAGCCGGGATATTACATTCGAAACCTTCGAGGATGACCTGGCGGTTTGATCCGCCTCCTTTGTTGAGGTACCATCACCAAATCAATGGGTAAATAACGATCGGTTGATTGTTCTAAATAGAAAACTATGACCCTTCTCGCCAATATCCTCATCGCCCTCGTGGCGGTCGAACACCTCTATATCCTCTACATGGAGATGTTCGCCTGGGAAACCCTCGGAAGAAAAACTTTCAAGGGTGCCCTGCCCGACGATTTGTTCAAACCTACCAAAAGCATGGCGGCCAATCAGGGACTGTATAACGGATTTTTAGCAGCAGGTTTGATCTGGACTTTCTTTATCAGCGACGGGATTTGGCGGACGAACGTTGCCATCTTTTTCCTGGCCTGCGTCGTAGTGGCGGGTGTATTCGGGGCTTTGACCGCCAGCAGGAAAATTTTCTTCGTTCAGGCGTTGCCCGCTATCATTGCGCTGGCCGCAGTGTTACTGGCAAGGTAATACGTTCATAAAAAAGCTAACCGCTCCCTATGCCCAACCAATCCAAGGTTCCCTACTACGACAAAGTAGCCGATCTCTACGAAGCGCTGGGCGTTCCGGTAGAGCAGAACGCGGAGTTCTCGATGAACAATCTGCGGTCGCTCCACCAAAGCATCCCCTATAAATCCCCTGTGTTTCGGGCCAACTATTATTCTTTTGTGTTCATAAAAAGCGGGAGGGGCAACTATACCTCCAACGAACATAAGTTCGCGTACACCTCACGTACCATTTACTTCACTAACCCGGGACCGCTCAAATCCTTTGAGTTTTACGAATTGGAGGAAGCGTACCTAGTTACGTTCAGTGAGAAGTTCCTGCGTCAGAACGTGCATAAAGATGTGTTCGAGGAATTTCCCTTTCTGCTGGCCGAGATCATTTCCCCGCAGGCGTTGAGCAAAGAGAAATTCGCTGAATTCGAACAATTGTATCAGCAGGTATTGGCTGCTTATGAGGGTGCCTCCAGCTACCGATTTCGCATTATCGGCAATTTGTTCGTAGTGATTTTGCTCAAAATCAAAGAGCAGTTTTGGGTGAATTATCAGCCGGTTCAGGAGACGGATCGAGCCTCCCAAATCGTCAATCAATTCAAGGAGGTGCTGGAATCACATTTTAGAAGGTTGGCCGATGGCGAGGAGCCACTACGGTTTCGGCCCAAAGAATTTGCGAAAGTCCTCCACCTCAATCCCAGTTATTTTAGCTCAGTGATTCGCAAGAAAACCGGAAAGTCGGTCGGCATCTGGATCACCGAAAAATCGGTGTCGCAAGCTACGGCGCTGCTGATTCACTCTTCCATTTCGGTCAAGGAAATCGGTCTACAACTTGGGTACTGGGACACGGCGCATTTCAGTCACTTTTTTAAGAAACAAACTGGCCTGACGCCCACTGAATACCGGGATGAGCACGTGTGATGACCGCGACCTGTCATTTTTTACAACAAAACCCTGATTTTGCGCAACGACCCGCCAGTCTAAGGTGCCCACCTTTGCCATTGAACATTTTATTCACAAAAATTCAACGACAAAATGGGAAAGATAGATTTAAAAGACAAAGTGGTGGTAATCGCCGGCGGGGCCAAAAACCTGGGCGGACTGATTAGCCGGGATATGGCGAGGCAAGGGGCCAAAATCGTGGTGCACTATAACAGCGACAGCACAAAAAGCGACGCCGACGAAACCGTAAAAGCCGTAAAAGACCTGGGTTCCGACGCCTTCGCGATTCAGGGCGACCTGACGGTCGTGAAGAATGTCGAAAACCTGTTCGAGCAGGCCAAGGACAAATTCGGCCGCGTGGATGTGGCCGTCAATACGGCGGGTATGGTGCTGAAAAAGCCCTTCGCTGAAACCACCGAAGACGAGTATGACACGATGTTCGGCGTGAACTCAAAGGCGGCCTACTTTTTCATCCAGGAGGCAGGCAAGCAACTGGAGGATCACGGCAAGATCGTCACCATCCTGACTTCGCTGCTGGGTGCTTTCACGGGTCTGTATTCGACCTACGCCGGGGCTAAGGCACCCGTGGAGCACTTCACCCGTGCGGCTTCCAAGGAATTCGGTGAGCGGGGCATTTCGGTGACGGCTGTGGCCCCCGGGCCCATGGACACGCCTTTCTTCTACGGACAGGAAGCGCCGGAGGCGGTCGAGTACCACAAGGGCGCTTCGGCGCTGGGCGGTTTGACCCAGATCGAGGACATCGTGCCGCTGGTGACGTTCCTGACTACGGACGGCTGGTGGATTACGGGACAGACGATCCTGGCCAACGGTGGCTATACTACCAAGTAGCATATACGTTAAGTCGGCTTTAGTTAGCACTATACACGCGGATTGACGGTTCAATGGGCCGTCAATCCTTTTTTTACAAAAAACGAATTCTCCCATCAATCCACAATTCTATGAAGTACAAGTATGAATTGGCACCGGAACTGGTTCCGGTGCTGGAAGCCATGAAAAACCAGCCCGCCCCGCCTCCGGGAGCGGAGATAAAAGACATTTTCCGGCCCATGATCCAGGAAATGGCCAAACAGGTGGCCGTAGAATCTACCGACGAGTTGAAAGTGGAAAACCGCTACTTTACCAACTCCGAGGGAGTCGAAATCCAACTCCGGGTATTCACGCCTTTGAAGCTGAGCAAACCTTTGCCGGGACTCTACTGGATTCACGGCGGCGGCACCATGAGCGGCTTACCCGAGCAGGAAGACTCCACGCTCTACGCCATGGCCCTGGAAGTGGGCTGCGTGATCGTGTCGGTCGGGTACCGGCTCGCGCCTGAAAACCCCTATCCTGCCCCCATCAACGACTGCTACGAAGGGCTGGTGCACGTGGCCGAAAATGCCGCGTCGTTCCACATCGACAAGGAGCGTATCGCTGTGGGCGGTGGTAGCGCCGGTGGGCTGCTTTCGACCTCCTGCGCCATACTGGCGCGCGAGAAGGGCGGGCCGAAACTCGTCCACCAGTCGCTTACTTACCCTATGCTCGATCACCGGGGCATCACCGATTCCAGCAAGGAAATCACCGACCTGGGCGTATGGGATCGCGGGCCGAATATGTACGGCTTTGCCTGCTACCTCAGCAGCGTGAAAGACAATATTCCGCCGCTGGCCGTACCCGCGCTGGTCGAAGATTTGTCGGGCTTGCCCCCCACTTTCATCGCGGTGGGCACAATGGACGTGCTACGGGACGAAGGCATCGAGTATGCCCAGAAATTGGCGGCCTCGGGTGTGATGACCGAATTGCACATCTATCCTGGTATGACGCACGTCTTCGACTCGCTGGTACCTGATTCGGCGGGCGCCAAAGATTTTGTAGCGGTTCGCAATGCGGCTTTCAAAAGAGCATTCGCTCAATAATCAACAATTCGCGCTTCCAGTTGGGCTTTTAATCGAGGTCTCAGCTGGAAGCTTTTAATTAAACCCCCTCTGCTATGTTAATGAAAATAATCGCCACGCTTCTGATTCTGGTGGCCGTATTCATGGGCGTCAAGCAAGGCTACGCCATGTTTTCGGGCAAGGCCGAAATGATGGAAATGTTCGGCAAGTGGAATTTCAGCCGCACCGGACTCATGATCAACGGCGCGATCACCATCCTGGGCGCGGTGCTGCTGTTGCACCCCAGAACGTTTCTTTGGGGCAACTTCATCATGGCGGCGGGCATCCTGCTCATCATCTGCTTCCACGCCCAGGATCGCGACCTGAAAGGCATGGCCATCGAAGTGCCGTTTTTGCTTCTCAATCTGATTATCTTGTACTTGCGGTATCCTTTTGAGGAAGTGTGGCAATGAAAATGCGCTGCCTGCTTCCGCTGCTGCTGCTGAACCTGACGGCCTGCGGTCAAGCTTCTAAAACCAATACCAACACGTTGAAAACCCAAAAAATGAACACCGACCAACTGACCAACCCCTCCGTAAAGTCCGCCTTCGAAGCCTGGCAGGCGGGCGATTCCAAAACCTTTCTCTCTATGTTCTCGGCCGACGCCAAGCTTTTCGACGACGGCAAGCCGCGCGACTTCCAGAAGTTTGTGAAAGAAGCCTGCGGCCACGAAAAATTCACGAGCCTCGAAAAAGTCGAGAACGACGGCAAAGACCTCACCGGCAATTTCCACACCGAAAGTTGGGGCGACTTCAAGACCTACTTCAAGTTCCACCCCGATGGCAGCGGCAAGTTCGACCGCCTGGACATCGGACAAGCCAAGTAGTACCTTCGCAAAATTTAGCTTTCCTTCTTTCATGCACGTTGCTAAAAAATACAGCTTAAAAGAATTTCTCGCCTGGACGCGCCGCGACATTTATCTTCTGATCGTCCTGGCGGCTATCCCGACGATACTGTACGAAGTCTTCGACCTGAAATGGATCGCCCTGCCGTGGGTAGTCGTGGCGCTGGTCGGTACGGCCGCTGCCTTTATCGTGGGTTTCAAGAATACCCAAACTTACAACCGCCTCTGGGAGGCCCGCATGATTTGGGGGGCTATCACCAACGGCAGCCGCACCTGGGGCATCATGGCCCGCGACCTGGTGAAGCACGACCACCACGCTTCCGGGCAACTTTTCTACCGGCACTTTGCCTGGCTTACCGCGCTACGCTACCAACTGCGCAAGCCGCAGGGCTGGGAGAATCAACAAGACGCCAGTTTTAAGGAATACAAGAGTTTCTACTCCGTGCCGGAATGGGAAACCGAACTGGCCGATGAGCTGGGCAAGTACCTCTCGGCCGAGGAGCTGGAGTACGTGCTGAGCAAGAAAAACCGCGCCACGCAGCTCATTAGTCTGCAATCGCGGCAGCTGCGCGCTTTGAAGGATGCGGGCCAGCTCGGGGAGTACGAATTTGTGGCGTTGGAAGCCCGCCTGGCCGATTTTTACGACCAGCAGGGTAAGTGCGAGCGCATTAAGAACTTCCCGTACCCGAGCCAGTTTTCGAGCATCGCCAACTACTTCGTGTGGCTGCTGGCGATCGTACTGCCCTTTGGGCTGGTCGATGAGTTTAGCCGACTGGGCGACGACCTGGCTTGGCTCAACATTCCGTTCAGCGTGATTCTGACGTGGCTTTTTACGTCGATGGACAAAGTTGGGGAGGCCACCCAAAACCCGTTCGAGGGCGGGGCCAACGACATCCCGATGGCCCAAATGAGCCGGGGCATCGAAATCGACCTGCGCGAAATGCTGGACGAAACCCAGATTCCTGAGGGCGTCGCGGCGGTCAACAACATTCTCATGTAAATTTTTTAACCTAAAACTCTCGCTATGAACGCACAACACCTGAAATCAGTAAAGCAATGGTACGCCAATGCCAACACCAGCGACGATACCGTCAATAGCTTCCTGGATGTCATCGAAGAAAAATATGGGCTAAAAACCCACCAACTCATGCACGCCGACAGTATGTGCTGCGACGATGTGAATGCGATTCAGTACCCGCCCCGTGCCTTCGATATGCTGGGGCCCTTTCATATGGGCGGCCTGGACGGCTACCCGTTTGCGGGCCTGACGGGCATGGGTGCCTTCGCGCATCACGTCCCCGAGGAGGGTGCCGTCGTTATTTTTTATGCCCCCCACATAGGCGTAACCAAAGCGGGCGAGCTGGGCAAAATCAGCCGGTACGGGCAGGGAAAGCTCTCATCGTGCTGTGGCGCGGCGGCAGCCGGCTTGGCCAAACTCAAAAGCGGCGGAATCAAAGAAGGCGAGGTCACGGACATCGACTACCAAATGAACACGCTGGAGCAGATTATGCTGAAAAGCAAAGACCGCATCCTAAACGCCGAAAACCAGGTACAGGAAACGACGGAGGTGATCTACGAGGCCATCGACAAGCAGATGGACTTGCTGATTTCCAAAACAGAGTATCCCTGCGACCACTTGTTTCAAATCGGCGGCATATTTATCAACGGCGACCGCGACATGGGTTCCTACTGCTGCTATCGCCGCTTCGATTACGTCGACTTAAAGTCGGGAAAGAAAACTGATTTGAAGCCTGACTTTTTTGCCAAGATCGCTAAGCTCTGAGCGTTTATACACCATTCTTTTGAAACTGGCTCGGCCCGATTTTTAATCGGGTCGCTTTTGCTCCAGGAGACAGATAAAAAAACAAGTCGCCCGCTGGCCTGTTTTTTGTAAAAACCTGAGACAACAGAAATTTGTCAGTCGATTCATTTGCTTTTTTTATGAAAAACACCTTCCAACTTTTACTTTGCCTCCTTCTCACCACCTCGACCGTCCAGGCGCAATTCTGGCTTGATTTGGAAGGTGGTCTCGTCTTTGGAACCCCCTACAACAAAATCAGCATCCCCAACGCGGGCGGGACGGAGTTTGATTTGGGTGAAGACAACTTCAAAGTTCAGCCCCTGGCGTACTACCGCATTCGGGCGGGCGTCACCTTTGACGACCGCCACACGATCACGGCCCTCTACGCCCCACTGACGGCCACCTACGAAGGTCAGTTCAATGAACCCGTAAATTTCAACGCCCTGACCTACGCGCCAGGCGAAGCCATCACCGCCAAATACCAGTTCAATTCCTACCGCCTGACGTATCGCTACGCCATCGTGCGTGGCGAGCGCTTCCGGCTGGGCGTGGGTCTTACGGCCAAAATCCGCGATGCGAACGTCCGGCTTATTTCCGATACGCAGGACACTAACTTCAGTAACGTTGGCTTCGTGCCGCTGCTCAACGTTTTCTCGATTTATCGTCTCAGTGAGCACTGGCGCATCATGCTGGAAGCCGATGCGCTGGCGGGAGCCGGGCCAGGCCGGGCTGAGGATGTATTCTTGGGATTGGGATACGAGTTTGGACCTAAGTTTGGGTTAAAGGCCGGGTACCGCGTGGTCGAGGGCGGTGCGGATGTGGATACGGTCTATAATTTTACCTGGATCAACTACGCGTCCCTGGGGGCAATATTGCGTTTTTAGGAGTGCTCAAAAGTATTTCAGATTGTTTCGTGACTTTACCTTATCAGAAACCAAAACAAAGAGCTAAATGAAATTGAAGTACCTGTTGATCGTAGCACTGACCCTGTTGGTCAGCCAAACTATTCAAGCCCAAAAGACTGGCAAGACCACCCGCGCCCTCATCGTTGACGGCCAGAACAACCACGACGAGTGGCCCAAGCTGACCTATATGATGAAGCAGTATCTGGAAGAAACCGGTAAGTTTTCGGTGGACGTGCAGCGGAGCAAGTATACCTGGAAGGGCGACGAGTTCATCAAAGACTATGAGGTGGATGGGGTGGGGGAGACCGAATCCCTGGAAAAGTCCAAGTCCGATCCCGACTTCCGGCCCAATTTCTCAAAATACGATGTAGTGGTCTGCAATTTCGGCTGGAATGCCGCTCCATGGCCCGAAGAAACCAAGGCTGATTTTGAAAAATTCATGAAAAACGGGGGGGGTCTGGTCATCATTCACGCCGCCAATAACTCTTTCCCCGAGTGGCCCGCCTACAACCAGATGATCGGTCTGGGCGGCTGGGGCGACCGCACCGAGAAGGACGGGCCGTACGTGTATTACGACGAAAGCGGTAAACTGGTACGCGACACCTCACCGGGCAAGGCCGGGGCGCACGGAAAGCAGACTGAGTTTCTGATCACGGTTCGCAACCCGAATCACCCGATCACCAAAGGAATGCCCGCTACCTGGATGCACACTAAGGACGAGCTGTACAACCGTCTGCGCGGACCCGCCGAGAATATGGAAGTGTTGGCCACGGCTTACGCCCCCAAAGACAATAGCGGCACCGACCGCAACGAGCCCATGCTGATGACGATCAAATACGGCAAGGGGCGCGTGTTTCACATGGCGATGGGTCACGTGGATTATTCGGTGCAGGACGTCGGGTTTATCACCAGTTTGCAGCGCGGGACGCAGTGGGCGGCCACCGGAAAGGTCAATATTCCCATTCCGGCGGATTTTCCTACCGCTGCGGCCAGCAGCTCGCGGAAGTTTATTAAAGAATAATGACCTGAACCGTCTTTTATGAGAAGTCTGGTAACCGTTTTCCTGCTGTTCTGTTCGTACTCCGCGTCGGCCTGTCCGTTCTGTGACTCCAAAACGGCGACCGAGATCAGGGCCTCGCTCTTTGGTCTCGACTTTTTCTACAACCTGGCGGCCAGCACTTTGCCCTTTGTCGCCTTTTACGCCATTCTGCTGGTAATTTACAAAAGCGGCGGACGCCAGAGCGTACCCCGTAATTAATCCATACCGTTATGAGAAACAAACTGCTGGTAACGGCGGGAATCCTGCTGGGGTTCGGCATGGGGGGCTTCGTGGACGGAATCCTGTTTCACCAGATTCTGCAAATCCACAGCATGCTGTCGGCTGATCTCCCGCAGGACACGCTCGTTAACATCAAAACGAGCATGGTGTGGGACGGGCTGTTCCACGCCCTCACCTGGATCACGACCGCCATCGCGGTCAAGGTACTGTGGGAGGCGGCAAAGCAACGCGAGGCGGGTTGGTCGGGCGTGGCGTTCTGGGGTGCTATCCTGGTAGGTTGGGGGCTTTTTAATTTCATCGAGGGCCTGATCGACCACCATATCCTGGGCGTGCACCACGTGGTCGAGCGCCTGGGACTGTCGGTCTACGATTACCTTTTCCTAGCTTCGGGCGTAATTTTGGTCGCGGTGGGCTACGCGCTTATCCGCAAGGGCGATCGGGACGAGACTGTTTTGCCCTAACGATTTGAAAATGTAAAAACCTCCGCTTTGCCCATGACAAAAATCGGGTAAAGTGGAGGTTTTTTTAGTTAATGCGACTGCCGGATTGTTACGACAGTATGTCCTTCACCTTATTGACGACACCTTGTACACCGCCCATCATCTGCTCCTTCTGAGCGTGACCTTCCGGTAACGGCTCGCCTAGTTTGGGTTCCTGCCCGTGCGGGCCAGCGTGGACGAACGAAAACTGACCTTTGCCGTCGATGGATGTCCCCTTGGCCCAGCGCGCGTCGGGAGCGTCGGGTTGGTTGATGTCGGTGGACATGAAGGCGTAACTAAACTTCGAGAGTTCCTCGCTTTGCGGGAAGCTGTTCGGAATCGGGTGGTTGTTCTCGACGCCGCCCAGTTCTTCCAGCACCGCTAGCCACTGATTCTGGTGCATGGTGTCGCGGGCGATCAAAAAGGCGAGCATGTCCTTCATGCCGGGGTCGTCGGTCGATTCCCAGAGCCGGGTGGCCAGGATGCGGCCCGTGGATTCGGCCATAACGTTGGCGTACATGTCGGCGGCCAGATTGCCGCTGCCGACCACCCACGAGCCGTTGAAAGGCACGCCGTTGCTGTCGACCGCCATCGCCGTCAGACCCGACGACAGGATGTGGCGCGGATTCATGCCGCCCATGATGCCCGCCACCAGCGGGTTTTCGTTCGTTACCTGGTCTTTCAATTCATTCGCCGCCCCTTCCAGGTTGAGGGCCACGGCGGTGGCCAGCATCTCGATGTGGGCCATCTCTTCGGTACCGGTTTCCAGCAGCATGTCGCGGTACTTCACTGGCCCCCGACAGCCCCAGGCCTGGAACATGTACTGGAGACAGACGCGGATTTCCCCTTCGATGCCGCCGATGGCCTGCTGGAGCATTTTGGCAAAAGCCGCATTGGGCTTCTCAACTTTTACGGTGTACTGTAACTTCTTGTCGTGATAAAACATGGTGGGTAAATTTTGTTAAGTGATAAAAATAAAGGGCTGGTGCCAATCGGCAGGAATGACTCAAATACCAGGAATTGAGTGAACTTGCCGGACTTCCCCTTGTGTCGTCCCGGTGAAGTTAAATAGCCGTACCCGATGGTGAAACCTCGATGAACCGTAGATAAAAATCAAAATCAGGAAAATATGCTCATTTTTCTCCCGAGTAATCGGCAAACGTATAACCAACGTTGGCTAAGTTTCCACAATCGGGCGTCCGTCCAGAGCGGTACAAAGAAAAACTACTGAAAATCAGGAGGATTTTTGAAAAGATGGTATGCATGAATTTTCGGCAACTGTTTTATTATGAGATTATTGCCCAAAAATTCATTTTTATTTGGCGCATTGAAGTCTTAGTTTTGCCCGTTGTAGAAGCAATTCAACGCGACCCCTAAAACTTCTTTTCCTGCCGATGACCAGACGACTGATCCTTTTCGCAGCCGTAGTTTCCCTTCTTCTATTTGTCGCCGCCCAAGCCTTTCTTTTTGATTTCAGCGGCCTTTTTTTAACCACAAAAACCGAGACCCCGGTTGCCGAAAAAGCACCGCCCGCCCCAGTCGTGTACGGCATCGCTACCGACTCACTTGAAATTCTTGAAAGTACAGTCGAGCCCGGCGAAACGATTTCCACCTTACTTGGTGCGTACAACATCGGCCTGACGAAGGTCAACGCTCTTTCTCAAAAAGCAAAAGTGGTGTATCCCCTGCGGAAGATGCGGGCCAAACGCCCCTACACCTTACTGTACGCCCGTGACGGCCAGCGCACCGCCCAATATTTTATTTATGAGCCCAATGCCACCCAATACGTTATCTATGATCTTCGCGACAGCCTGTGCGTGACACTGTGCGAACGAAAGGTAGATATCGTCGAGCGCGAAATGGCGGGCGAAATCCGCGGCTCACTCTACCGGTCCATCCTCGACGCGGGCGGCTCGGCCCGGCTGGTCGATCAGTTGGCCGATATTTACGCCTGGCGGCTCGACCTCAACCGGGTGCAGCCGGGCGATGCGTTCAAGCTGATCTTCGAGTCGAAGCAAATCGATGGGAAAACCATCTCTACCGGGCAACTCAAAGGCGCGTATTTCCTGCACAACGATAAGCCGCTCTACGCCATTGCGCTGGATCAGGGCAAAGGAATCAACTACTACGATCAGGACGGCAAGAGTTTCAAGAAAGCATTTTTGAAAGAGCCCGTCGAATTCAGTCGCATCAGTTCGCGCTACAACAAGCGGCGGTTTCATCCCGTACAGCGGCGGTACAAGGCGCACTTGGGTACTGATTTTGCCGCCCGGCGCGGCACGCCTATCCGTACCGTGGGCGACGGCGTAGTCGTGGCGGCTTCCCGTACGCGGGGCAATGGCAACTTCGTCAAGATTCGTCACGACAAGACTTACACCACGCAGTACCTGCACATGTCGAAATTCGCCAAAGGCATCCGCCGGGGCGTCCGCGTGACGATGGGACAAACGATCGGCTATGTGGGCAGCACGGGCCTCTCGACCGGCCCACACCTGTGCTACCGCTTCTGGAAAAATGGTCGGCAAGTGGATGCGCTGAAAGTAAAACTACCCCTGGCCGAACCCGTGCAGGAAAAGTACCAGGCGGCTTTCGCGGCTAAAAAAGACAGGATTGTGGAACGCATGGAAGCGATGAATATCAGCCAAACTGATCCCAAAATGCTCGCTACCCGGCAAATCGAAGCTGAGAAGCCTGTTCTATAAATTCTTGGCTTGAAATTTATTCTTTTTTATTCTGACGGAAGGGGGCAAGCACCTCCTCGGGGAAGGGGAAGAGGATGGTCGAGTTCTTCTCGGCGGCGATGTTGGCCAAGGTTTGGTATAACCGCAACTTGATAGCCGAGGGTGACTGGTCGATGATTTTACCGGCCTCGAGCAACTTTTGAGCGGCTTGCTCCTCGGCCTGGGCCAGGATAATCTGCGCGCGCCGCGACCGTTCCGCCTCGGCCTGGTTGGCCATCATCCGCCGCATGTTTTCGGGAAGCTGGATGTCTTTGATCTTCACATCCAACACCGAGACGCCCCACTGCACGGTTTCTTCGGCTACGGTCGCCTTGATGCTCTGTCCCATTTCCTCGCGCTTCGACAGGATCGTGTCCAACTCCACCTTTCCGCAAACATCCCGCAGCGCCGCCTGAGCCAACTGGCTGATGGCAAACTGAAACTGCTCGACCTCCAGCACCGCCTTCTCGGGGTTATCGACTTTGAAAAATACCACGCCGTCGATGCTACAAGGAACATTGTCCTCGGTCATAACCTCCTGCGACACGATATTGATGGTGATGACCCGGATATCCACGGTTTGGATGCTCTCCACGAAGGGAATGATCCAACGCAAGCCGGGCTGTAATGTGGAGACGTAGCTACCGAAGCGAAACTTCAAGGCGCGTTTGTATTCGAAGATAATTCGAATCCCGGAGAGAAGGAACAGAATGATAAAAACAACTAAAACGGTGACGACAAGGCTCATATAAATTAGGGTTTGGGTTTGGAGAAGTGTTCAATGCACCTGTGCAAAAGCAAAATATAGCGCGTAACTACTGCTACACGATTTCCTTGCCGAAAGGTGTAAAGGATAAACTCATCAGCTTGAAGTGTTGTTTGGCGAAAGGCAAACCAATGATGGTGATGGCCAGCAGAACGCCGAAGACCAAGTGCGTTAGCGCGATCCATATCCCGCCCACCACGATCCAAATAATATTAAAAACGGTAGACAGGCAGCCCGAGTCATCCGGCACCTCCCGTACCTCCCGGCCAAAGGGTAACAGGCTCATGAAACCGATTTTGAAGCACTGCACGCCGAAGGGAATGCCGATGATCGTGACGCAGAGGATCAGGCCCGCGATCATGTACTCGACGAAGACAATAAGGCCGCCGAAAATAAGCCAGATGATGTTGCCAATGAGATTCATGGTATTTTCTTTAAGTGATATAAAAACAGCCGATCCAGAGTAGGAACGGCTGTTAAAATACCGAAAAGGCAAATCAGAGCGAAGCAGATTTGAGCATCGGTCGATTCACTCGGTTAAACTTATTGATTTCGGTTTGGACGGTTGGCCATACCCGTATCGTATTCCTGCTGGGTGATGCGGCCATCGCTGTCGCTGTCCCAAGCGTTGTACCATCCTCCGTTAGCTGAGCCTGTCCGGTACTCGCCATCGTTCAGGAAGCCGTCGCGATCGAGGTCCCAATCGGCCCAACTCTGGCCTTCGTAGCCGTTGTCCATGTTACCCTGGTTCCACTCGGTTTCATCCAACTTGCCATCGGCGTTGGCGTCCCAGCTTCTGTAATTGCCACCGGAGTACTCGTCTTCGTCGAGGTAACCATCCTTGTTGGCATCCCAATCGACGAAGTAGTTGTCAGTGGTAGTCATCATGTCGTCCTCCATCATTTCGGCGCTTTCCATCTCGTTGTCCTCGGCTTTTTCAGTGTCGGCGCAGGACGTCATGCCGAGCATCAGGAAAAGGCTCAGGCCGCTGGCAGTCAGTTTCATTAAATTGCTTTTTGTCGTTTTCATAGTCAGTGGTGGTGTTTAGGTTTTAAAAAATTAATGTTTTCAAAAACCAAAACAATTGTGCCTTATCTGATAGAACATGAATCCGAATTGCTGAAATAGCGGCCGAAAAGAGCTTCTGGACGATAGAGTCGACGTTTTCAGCATTTAGTTTAACAGGTTGACAATCCTCGACTTATAAATAGGAAGATCGGTAGTCTGTGGGATGAAATCCTCACTCCTTTGGAATTTTTTTGCCCAAAGTCAACGGGCACTGACTACGGCTAATCAATTTCAGATTGATTCCTTTCCCTTCGTCTTTTTAAGATCAGACGCGACTTCGCCGACTGGCGCACCACTGTTCACTCAATGAGTCAGTGCCACAACACTCGGGTTCAGCTTCAAGAAACCAAGTAATTTTCTGGATGAGCTAAGACAGTGTAGGACAGTTGCAAAATCAAAAATCCTTAATTTGCACTAATACCAGTAATTCTTATAAGGAATGAAGCGACGATAGGGTAAGAATTTTACCATTTGGTGTCTTATAAGGATAGTATATGATTTCACTGAACGCCTTATTGAATTATAATATTCAGTAACCTATTTCCTAACCCATAACCCTATTTGAAATTCGCCTATGACAAAAGCCTGAGTCACAAGAAAAAGCCGGTAGTGTGTCACCACCACCGGCTCGAATTAACACCTTCATTTTGCATTTTTCTGGGGAGAACCATGCAAGGTGCAGCGTTTCATTTCTCACAAAACAAAACTTTCAAAACTATGAACGAATCGCGACAATTACAATTGCGCGGGTCGGGGCGTCGCTTGTCAAGACTGTTCCTGACTGCTTTTTTATCCTCTGGCCTTCTACTTTCTCCGCTGATTTCCAGCGCAAACTCCGGCGATATCGAAACTTCGGTGTCCGAAAAGGTTGCCGACATAAGCGGCAGAGTTACCGACGAGAGCGGGCTACCCCTGCCGGGCGTGAGCGTGGTGCTGAAAGGCTCCAACACCGGAACGACCACTAATGCCAGTGGCGAGTATTCTTTAACTATTCCGGGCAACGACGGTACACTGGTCTTCTCCTACGTCGGTTTTCTCAGCATTGAGGAGGCCATCAATAACCGGACGACGATCAATGTTTCCCTGACGACCGACACCAAGTCGCTCTCCGAAGTAATCGTGGTGGGTTACGGTAGTCAGGTAAAGAAGGAAGTGACCGGGGCCGTACAGACGGTCAACGCGGCGGAAATCAAGGACGTACCCGTCTCGCAGATTTCCCAAAAATTGCAAGGTCGCCTTGCGGGCGTGCAAATCAACCAGACGACGGGTAAGCCCGGCCAGGGCATGAACATCCGCATCCGGGGCCAGTTGTCGGTGTCGGGCGGTAGTGATCCGTTATATGTGATCGACGGGTTCCCGATTTCGGGCGACATCAGCAACATCAACCCCGACGAAGTCGAGGACATCACGATCCTGAAAGATGCCGCCTCTACCTCGCTTTACGGTTCGCGTGCGGCCAACGGCGTGGTACTCATTACCACCAAAAAAGGCAAGACGGGCCAAACCAACGTGAGCCTCAATGCTTTCGTGGGGACGCAAAACGTGGTTGAAAGAGGGCGTCTGGATATGATGAATGCCGTAGAATTCGCGCAGTTCAAGAAGGAATTTTACGAGGACGCCGGACAGCCAGTGCCGGATGTGTTCCAAAACCCCTCGCAGTACGAGGGCAAAAATAACGACTGGTACGACGCGCTGCTGCGGCGGGCACCGATCCAGAGCTACAACCTGACGATCACCTCCAATAAGGAGAAAGTCAATACCGCGATCGTGGCGGGGGTGTTCAACCAGCAGGGCGTGGTGCTCAACAACGAGTACAAGCGCTACTCACTGCGGATGAACCTGGACTACGCGGTTTCGGACAAAGTGAAGATCGGTTTCAACGTTGCGCCCAACTACGTGTTCGATAACACGCCCCGCACCGACGGAACGCGCGGTACGGGTATTCTCTTCAACGCCCTGCACACCTGGCCGATCATGCCGATTCGCGAGCCCAACGGGGAACTAACGCTATTCAACCGTTTCCCCGGCAACACAGGCAATATCTTCGCTTACCCCAACTGGGTGCGGGCGGCGGAGGAACTGACCAACGAGACCAAGGATGTCAATATCCTGACCAATGGCTACGTGGAGTACCGCCCCGTCAAAGGTTTGATAATTAAATCGACGATCAACGCCGAACTGCGGAATTCTAAGTTCTTCTTCTTCAATCCTTCCACGGCGACGAGTGCGATCAACGTGCCGATTCCCACGACGGCGGTTTCTGTCCGCCAGACTACCGACGACTTCTCCTGGCTGAATGAAAACCTCGTCACCTACGGGCGAAGCTTGGGCGATCATAATTTCGAGCTGCTGGGCGGATTCACCAATCAGCGGTTCCGCCGGGACAACTTCCGCGTGCAGGCCGACACCTACGCCGACGACCGCCTGCCCACCGTACAGGGAGGCATCAACATCAGCCGGGGAGGAACCAACAGCGGTGTGCAGGAATGGGCGCTGACCTCGTTTCTTTCGCGGCTTACCTATAACTTCAAAGGAAAATACCTGCTGACTGCCGCCATCCGTACCGACGGCTCGTCGCGCTTCGGAGAAGATAACCGCTGGGGCACCTTTCCCTCCGTATCGGCGGGCTGGGTACTATCGGACGAAGCTTTCATGCAGGATTTACCGAAAGTATCTTTTCTTAAAGTGCGGGGAAGCTTCGGCATCACGGGGAACAACAACATCGGTAATTACACGCAATATGCCCGGATCAATAACACGGTCAATGCCGTCTTCGGCAACAACATCGCGCCGGGAGCGATCGTAAGTTCATTATCCAATACCAACCTGGGCTGGGAAACTACCAAGCAATTTGATCTTGGCGCGGACGTCGGCTTCTTCAATGACCGCATCCAACTCACCTACGACTACTACACCAAGCGCACGACCAACCTGCTTTACAACGTGCAGGTGCCGCAGGAATCAGGCTTCGGCAGTTTTGCCGACAACATCGGTGAGATCAAGTTTTGGGGCCACGAGTTTGCCATAACCAGCCGCAACACGACGGGGAAACTGCAATGGACGACCAACGCCAACATTTCCTTCAATCGCAACGAAGTACTCTCCCTGGCTGATGGCATCGACCGCGTGTACGGCGACTATCACATCACGCAGGTGGGCAAGCCCTTCGGACAATTCTACGGACATATCGCCGACGGCGTCTATTTGAACAAAGCTGATTTGGATGGCTCCCCCCAGGTACCGGGACGCTCGACGGTGGGTAGTATCAAGCTGTTGGACCTGAACGGTGACGGGGTAATTACGCGCGGGGGCGACTTCGACGACCGCGCCATCATGGGAAATCCTTTTCCTGATTTCATCTATGGTATTACCAACAACCTACGCTACGGCAACTTCGACTTCAGCATTGTCGGCTCCGGTTCGCAGGGCAATCAACTGTTGGTTCGTCACCTTTTCAGCACGGCCAACCTCGACGGCGTATTCAATCTGGTCGATGGGGTGAAATACCGCTTCCGCTCAGAGGAAAACCCCGGACGCGGCTTCTACGGCACCACGGTGGGTGGTGGTAATGTGACGGGCATCGAGCGCGATTGGATGAACAGCCGCTTCGTGACCGACGCCTCGTTCTTCACCATCAAAAACGTGACGCTAGGCTATACTTTCGGAGTGCAAAACAGGTACTTCAAGACAGCCCGGCTGTACGCATCAGGTCAGCAGCTCTTCATATTTACCAAATACTGGGGAGGACAGAATCCCGAAACCAGCGCCCAGAACAACGGGCAGGGAGATGGCGGCAACCTGAGTCCAGGCGTAGACCTGTCGAACTACCCCGTACCCCGTACGTTCACCATTGGTGTCAATCTAAATTTCTAAAAAAGAGTACAAAGTTTAAGGTTGAAGGTTTGAAAAGTTTGTGCAGAAGCACTATCCATAAACCTTCAAATAAACGGTAATCCCATCGTACACTTTAAACTTTAAACTCATGAACTTTTAACTTTTTGATTCATGAAAAGATCATTCATATTTCTCCTGACCCTCACCTTGTTCGCGGCCTGCGAGAGCGACTTCCTGGAAATATTCCCGGAGACCGAGCTGAGTTCCCCCGTTTTCTTCAACACTGAATCTGATTTTCAGCAAGCGGTAAACGCGGCTTATGTGCCACTGCGCAACATCGTCGACGACCGCGCCTGGCTGCTGAGCGAGCAGCACTCCGACAATACTTACTACGCCCGGAACCCGCTCTTCGGTGCTACCGAGCAGCAGGAAGACCTTGCTGACTTCGCCGTACCGACCGCGGATGGACTGACCACCAATGTTCACGTCCTGATCCAGTACCGCCTCGATTACCAAATCATCGCGCGTACCAACCAAATTCTGGCGCTTATCGACGAGGTGGAATTCGACGCTGCCTCCAAAGCTAACTTGAAGGGGCAAGCCCAGTTTCTGCGGGCTTACGCTTACTTTGAATTGGTTCGGTACTTTGGCCGGGCACCCCTCCACCTGACCCCGGTCACTTCCCGGCAGGGAGCGGCTGTCGACCTGGCCAATACCGAGCAACTCTACGCTCAGATCGAAAAGGACGCACTGGCGGCTATCCCAGGACTTCCGCCCAAATCCAAGCAGGAGGCGGGGCGCATCACCTCGGGGGCCGCCAAGACATTCCTGGCCAACGTGTACTTGCAGCAAAAGAAATGGGCGCAGGCTGAGCCGCTATTGCGCGAAGTGATAAACAGCGGCGAATATTCCCTGATTGCCAACTACGCCGACGCCTTTTCTACTTCTACCGCCAATAAGAACAACCGGGAGTCGGTCTTCGAGGTACAGTTTCTGGAAGGTTCGGCGGGTCTGAACGGCAACTTCCTGTACAGTTTCATGCCTCGGCCAATGACTTCCGAAGAACTCAAGCCCATTACGAACACGGCCAATCCACAGCCATTGAGCGGAGAAGGCAACAACATCCCGACGCCCGACATCATCGCCGCTTACGAGCCGGGGGATACGCGGAAGGATGCCTCTATTGCCTACGTTACTTTGAGCGGCAGCGCGCGGAAGGACAAGACCTATCCTTACATTAAAAAGTACGCCAAGCCCCATGCCCTGCACGGCAACCACGGCATGAACTGGCCCATCTACCGCTACTCGGAGGTGCTGCTGTTTATGGCCGAGTCGCTGAACGAGCAGGGCAAAACGGGCGAAGCCGCCCCTTTCCTCAACCAGGTGCGCAAGCGGGCTGGCCTGGCCGATACCAAAGTCGCCTCACAAACGGCCATGCGCGACGCAATTTTTCGGGAAAGAAGGGTAGAGCTGGCCTTCGAGAACAAGCGCTGGTTCGACCTGCTGCGCTCGGGCAAGGCGATTGAAACGATCACGGCCTATGGTAACCGCATCAAGGCAAATCCCGCTGCCTACTACTATCCGGTTTCGGAAGGCTCGCTGCCCCGCGCCAATGCGTTCACGCAAATCGACCTGCTGTACCCACTGCCGGCCGACGAGTCGTCGCTATCGCCTTTCTTCTAATCTTCCTCTAATCAAAATGGACTCTCTTTTAACGGAGAGTCCATTTTGCTTTGATTTTTAAATTGACCCAGGACGAGCAAGTAATTACGCCGCTTGACGTGCTTTTTCCAACTGAAACAAATGCTCAATCCCGTACGCGAGGGCAAAAACATCGCCGACACCGTCCTAGTTAGAGAACTACTACAAGAATTTTTTATATAAAAACAAACCGATGACCAGCAAACGCTTTACTTCACTTCTCCCGAAACTCCTGCTTGGCGTGGGCGTCGTCTTAGGATTGGGCGCTTTTTATACGAAAGTCGCCCCCTTCGCTCCCACGCACGTTGGCCCCGGCGACAATAAGGCCAAACAGTTGAAATTACAGCCGGGCTTTGCCGCCGAACACCTATATAGCCCCTCGGACAACGATCAGGGTTCGTGGGTGGCCATGTGTTTCGACGACAAGGGGCGTATGATCGCCTCCGACCAATATGGCGGACTCTTTCGCCTAACCATCCCAGCCATCGGTTCGGGCTCGACCACGCCGAAGGTGGAAGCCCTGAAAATCGGCTCGCCCGGCACAATTAAAGGCATGGGTGCCGCGCAGGGGCTGCTGTATGCTTTTAACAGCCTGTACGTGATGGTAAACAACCGGGTCACCGACGACTTGCCCCGCCACAGTGGTTTTTACCGCTTGCAGGATACCAACGGCGACGACCAGTACGATAAGGTAACGATGCTGAAAGAATTAGAGGGTAGCGGCGAGCACGGCCCACACAGCATCGTGATGTCACCTGATAAGATGTCGCTGTACGTCATTGCGGGCAACCACACCGATGCGCCCGAAATGGACGACTACCTGCTCCCCAAGACCTGGAAGCAGGACAATCTTTTCCCCTTCATCGTCGATCCGCGCGGCCACGCCAACGACCGCATGGCTCCCGGTGGCTGGGTGGCCAACGTAAAGCCCGACGGCACCGACTGGACCCTCGTGAGCGCGGGCTACCGCAACGCTTTCGACCTGGCATTCAGCGAAACGGGCGACCTGTTCGTCTACGACGCCGACATGGAATGGGACATTGGCACGCCCTGGTACCGCCCGACCCGCATTTGTCATGCCACCAGCGGCAGCGAATTCGGCTGGCGCACGGGCAACAGCAAGTGGTCGCCCGCCTGGCCCGACAACCTGCCGCCCGTCATCAACATCGGGCAGGGATCGCCCACGAGTATGCTGCACGCCAGCAACGCGAAGTTTCCCGCTAAATACAAGAATACCCTCTTAGCTTTCGATTGGAGTTTCGGTATTGTCCACTCCATCCACTTGAAGCCTAGTGGCTCCACGTTCACAGCCGACCGCGAAGAATTCTTGTCCGGCGTCCCGCTTCCCCTAACCGACGGCGTCATTGGCCCCGATGGAGCCTTGTATTTCCTCACGGGCGGACGTCGTCTGGAGTCGGACTTGTACCGGGTACATTACAAGGGGAGCAGCCCAATGATTGCCACGACTGCCGTACCACCTCTGACCAAGGAAAACCAGCTACGCCGCAGCATCGAAAAGTATCATGCGGGCGTAAATTCAGCGGCTTTGGCCGAAGTTTGGCCGCACCTCAATCACCCCGACCGCTTCATCCGCTACGCCGCCCGCATCGCGGTGGAGCATCAGCCCGTGCATCAATGGAAGGAAAAAGCGCTGAATGAGAAAGATCCTGTTTCGGCGATTCAAGCCGCTATCGCGCTGGCCCGAACGGAGTCCAGCGAAGCCAACCGGGACGGTCTGAACACCAACCTTCTGAAGATCAACCTCAAGAGCTTGACCGAACCGCAGCAAATCGAACTGCTCCGTGCCTACGAGCTGGTGACGGCCCGCATGGGTGAGCCAAGCGCCGCGCAAAAAAAGCAGATCATCGCGGCGCTCAATCCCAGCTACCCGTCGAATTCCGGCGAGTTGAACCGCTCCCTGGCCCGCGTACTGGTGACCTTGGAAGCCCCCGGCGTGATCGAAAAAACGCTTACATTGATGGACAAGAAGGAGGACACCAGCGTAATGCCCGGTGGCCTGACAGCCACTTCCTCCGCCGACCTTATTATGCGCAACCCGCGCTATGGCATGGACATCGCCAAAACTCTGGAAAAAATGCCGCCGCCCCAGCAGACTTATCTGGCCATGATGCTTTCATCGGCCAAAGATAACTGGACGCCCGCCTCGCAGGAGCGGTATATGAAGTGGTTTCGCAAAGCCTTCGAATATCAGGCCGGACTCAGCTACATCGGGTTCATGGACAAAGCCCGCCAGCGGGCCCTTTCCCACGTTCCGGAAGGTAAGCGGGCTGCTTACGACAAGATGTCGGGCGGAGAGCTACTCGCCAAAAATGGTAACAGCCTGGCCCAGACGGTCTATCCCAAAGGCCCCGGTAAAAACTGGAATGTGGAAACAGCGCTATCGACGGTCGACGACCAGCTGACGGGCCGCAACTTCCAGCAGGGCAAGGACATGTACAGCGCCATCACCTGCGGCCGCTGTCACGCAGTACAGGGGCAGGGCGGCAATATCGGCCCCGACCTGACCCAACTGGGAACGCGTTTCTCGAATAAGGACATTCTGGAGTCGATCATCGAACCTGATAAGGTCATCTCAGATCAGTACGCCGCCACGCGCTTTGAGCTGAAAAATGGTGAGTCGATCATTGGTCGCATCATCAACGAGGACAAAACCAACTATTCGGTTTCGCAAAACCCGTTTGCTCCCGATGTAGTGGTAAAGGTTGCCAAGAAAGACGTGGCATCGAGCCAGTACTCGCCGTCGTCGATCATGCTGCCGGGCCTTATTAATAGCTTAAACGAAGACGAATTGAAAGACCTGATCGCCTACCTGAAATCGGGCGGGAATGAGAAAGATAAAATGTTCTCGGCGTCGGCGCCAGCGGGAAACAAGGGAGGGAAGTGAAAAAGGTACTGAGTACTGGGTACAGAGTTCTTAGGCTGACCGAGTGGCTTTGAGAAATCTTGTGCGAAAGATAGCCAAACCCAGTACTTAGTACCCTGTACCCAGTACAAGAAAACGTATTATGCTCAAAAAGAACATTGTTCATTACATTGGCTTTTTTCTGACAGTTATTTTGGTAAGCGCAAATACCGCTTGCGTCAGCCAGAAGAAGGGTGAAAAAGGGTTCGTAAAAATCTTTGACGGTAAGACCCTGAACGGCTGGAGGGGAGATCCCACTTATTGGCGCGTGGAAGATGGCGCGCTAACGGGCGAAATTACGCCCGAAACCCTCCTGAAAACCAACTCCTTCCTCATCTGGCAAGGCGGTGAACCTGGCGATTTCGAGCTGAAAGGCGAGTTCAAAATCACCGAAGCGGGCAACTCCGGGATCAACTACCGCAGCGATCAGCTCGCCGATATTCCCTACGCCTTGCGCGGCTACCAGGCCGACATCGATGGCAAGCGCACCTACACAGGTCAAAACTACGAAGAGCGCAAGCGCGCCACGCTGGCTTATCGTGGCGAGATTTCGAGCATCAATGTTTACGATGGTGATGCCTCCATGGAGGCGGTGCGTACCAAAGTGGCTAAGAACAACTGGACGAACCGGGAAGTGACTGGCTCACTAGGTACTTCTGATGAACTGAAAACCCTGATCAAGCCCGAGGACTGGAACAGTTTTCACATCGTTGCCAAGGGCAACCGCTTGCAACACTACATCAACGATAAACTCATGAGTGACGTCACCGATAACGATGCCACGAGTGGTATGAAGAAAGGCCTCCTCGGCGTACAAGTCCACGTCGGCCCGCCGATGAAAGTGCAGTATCGGGAGTTGCGGTTGAAGGAATTTTGAAGGAGAATGGAGGAAGGAGGAAAGGAAAAGGGTTAGTGGAAAAGTAGGGGCGAACCTATGTGTTCGCCCTGTGTGCGCCAGCCATCGGGTAAACACATAGGTTCACAGGTGCGCCTGTCTGACCCCACAATTACACGATTACACGATTCAACAATTACACAAATAAATGCCACAGATAGGTTTTAACGTACTCGCCTGGTCGGCGGTGGTTTCGGAGGATTTGAATCCGATTGCCGACAGGCTCAAAAAGATTGGTTACGACGGTGTGGAATGCTTCGTAGGCGCGGCGGACGACCCGGCGGCTTATAAAGCCTTCGGCAAACACGCCGCTGATCTGGGTTTAGGCATGACCGCCGTGACGGTGGTCGATCCGTCGACTAACCCGGTCAGCGATTCGGTGGCGATTCGCGAGAAGGCGCTCGAACGCATCAAGTGGAGCATCGACCGGGCGCACGATCTGGGCGCGACGATACTTTGCGGGCCCTTTCACTCGGCCCATGCGCACTTTTCTAAACAACCCGCTCAGGACGATGAGTATGGCCGGGCCGCCGAACTGCTCCACAGCGCGGGCGTTTACGCCGCCGAGGCCGACATCATCCTCGCCCCCGAAGCCCTCAATCGCTTCGAGTGCTACCTCTGCAATACCGCCGAGCAGCTCTACCGATTGGTCAACATGGCCGGGCACCCCAATGTGCGGGCGATGTTCGACACCCACCACGCCAATGTGGAGGAAAAAAGCTATTCCCAGGCGCTCGACACCCTCAAATCTGTCTTGGCGCACGTCCACATCAGCGAGAATGATCGCGGTACGCCCGGCGGGAGCCACCTGCCTTGGGACGAAATTTTTGGCAAACTAGCTGACATCAAGTACGATGGCTGGCTCACCATCGAGGCATTTTCGCGTAACGATCCTGACTTTGCCAACTCCATCGGCGTGTGGCGCGAGTACAACGATCCCTGGGACATTGCGGAGGACGGCTTTAAATTTATTGAGGGGATGGGCGCGAAGCACTTTGTCTGAAACATAATGGAACTCGAAGCGAAAGCGGCCCCGGAGGGGCTCAACCTTTGTAGAAAAACGATGTATAAAAGCGGTCCAGCCTCGGAGAGGCTGAACATATTGGCTATTCTTATTTTCTGCTTGCTTTTCTTGGCTACGGGTTTCACCACGGTTGCCCAATCTCAAAGCGATATAGAAAAATACCGGGTAATCTACAAGGGCGAAAAAGGGCCGGGTGTGGGTAAGAAGATCGTCTTCATTGCCTCTGACCACGAGTACCGCAGTGAAGAAAGTCTGCCACAATTGGCCAAGATTTTAGCAAAACACTACGGCTTCAATTGTACCGTAATTTTCGCGCTCGACGAGGAAGACCATATTCTGCCCGGCGGCTCGAACTTACGCGGTCTGGAAATTTTGCAGAAAGCCGACCTCATGGTACTTTTTACCCGCTTCTCGGACTTTCCGGATGAGGAAATGCAGCACATCGACAACTACCTGAAACGCGGTGGCCCCATCGTTGCCCTGCGCACTTCGACCCATGCCTTCAATGTAAAAAAGCATCCCCAATGGCAGCACTACGATTATCGCTATGATGGCCCGAAAAAGGCGTGGAAAAACGGGTTCGGTAAGCATGTATTGGGCGAGACTTGGGTAACGCATTACGGCACGAATCACAAGCAATCCTCACGGCTGACCATCGAAGAAAATCAAAAAAACAACCCTATTCTGCGGGGCGTCAAAGACATGTGGGTGCAGTCAGGTGCTTACACTGCCGACCCCACCGAAGGCAGCGTGATTCTTGCTACGGACCAACCCTTGAATGGCATGACGCCCGATTCACCCGCCGACGCCACCAAGCCGCCCGTTCCTGTAATCTGGACGCGTACTTACCAAATCGAAGACGGAAAGCCGGGCCGCGCCTTCACCACTACGCACGGTGCCTCCGAAGACATCCTCAACGAAGGCTTCCGCCGAATGCTCATTAACGCATCGCTCTGGGCTATGGGTATGGAAAACAAAATCAAAGCCAATAACGACGTGTCGCTCGTTGGCCCCTACGAACCCACAACTTTCAATTTCAGCGGCTACAAAGCCAACGTACAACCCAGCATGCTGGCGGGCTTCGACTCGCTCATCTTGCCGGGGAAAGTGGTAGAGAAAAAATAAAATTAGGTCAACGGTCAAAAGGTCAAACGGCATTCTCCGATTTCTTTACGACTGTTTGGTATCAGAGTTCTTGAACCGTTAACCGTTGACCGTTCAACCCTTGACCCCGAAAACTATGACAAAAGTCCCCCTTCCTTTCCGCTTCGGCTCCGAAGTTTATACCTGGTTCATGGCTGGCAACGGCACCGTCCATGCCAACCGCCTCGGTCATATGATCGAGGTCATTGCCAAGGCCGGGTTTACCGGCATTCAGCCCATTTATCCTTGGATGGGGCCGTTGCAGGATGCCCACAAGCTGGCCGATAAGCTCAAAGAGCAGAACATCGAACTGGCCGCGCTTTCGCTACCTTTCGAATGGAATAACCCGACCGAATCCGATGCCGAACGTTCTGAAGCCGATCAGGCCATCGAACTACTGACGCATTTTCCAGATGCCATTCTCTGTACCGTACAGATTCCGACGGGCAGGCATGATTTGAAAGAACGTCGTGAGAGCTTAGTCAATATCGTAAACGGAATTTCAAAGCGGGCTGCCGACAAAGGCATCCCGTGCAGCTTCCATCCCAATTCGCCCGAAACCTCCATCATCCGCACCGCCGAAGACTACAAAGTGGTACTGGAACGACTAGACACTTCCGTCACGGGCTGGACCCCTGATGTGGGCCATATCATCAACGGCGACATGGATCCGCTCGAAGTGATGCAGGAGTACGCCTCACTCATCAACCATGTCCACTACAAGGACTGGGACGGCGAGCCGGAATTCGCCCTCATGGGCGATGGCAAGGTAAACTTGCTGGCGATCACCCAATGGCTCAAAGACCAAAATTATACGGGCTGGATTGTCTGCGAAGACGAAGCCGAAATGGCCATCGAAGAACCCGACCAAGTCACGCTACACGACGGACAATGGATTTACGAAAAGCTGATTCCGGCATTGAAATAGGTGCGCTTCGCGCGCTTTAGGCTTTAAGCTATAGGCAATAAGCTAAAAGCCCTTTGAACAGAAGAATCGCCAATTTGCTCACACCAAAAAGCCTAGAGCCTACAGCTTATAGCCTAAAGCCAAAAATGCCTACCATCCAATCCAACGGAATAAACCTCCACTACCAGGAACGCGGCTCCGGCGAACCGCTGCTCCTCATCATGGGCATCACCGCCGATCACTCCGTCTGGGAACCGCACGTCTCAGTTTGGGAGAAAAGCTTCCGCTGCATTCTTCCCGACAACCGGGGCGTCGGTCTGTCCGACAAGCCCTCCGGCGACTACACCACCGCCGAGATGGCTGACGACCACGCGGGTTTGCTCGATCATTTGGGTTTAGAGAAAGTCCGCGTCGTGGGCGTGTCGATGGGCGGGGCCATCGGCTTGCAACTGGCCCTGCGGCATCCCGACAAGGTAAGCGCGATGGTACTGATGTGTCCCTGGGCCCGTTGTGACGCGATGGCAAAGGGTATTTTCGAACATATGGCGGATTGCAAAGCCCGCTTCACGCCCGAAGAATTTGGCCTGTACATCCAACTCTTAATTTTTTCAAAAACCACCTGGGACAATCCCGAAAAACGCGCCGAACTGGAAGAAGGCCGCAAACAAGATCCATCTTTCCCACAACCGTTGCACGGCTTGGCCGGCCAAGCCGCCGCCTGCATCGACCACGATGTGTACGAGGATTTGAATAAAATAAAAATCCCCACGCTGGTCATCGGTGGCGACTCGGATCAATTCACCCCGCCCTGGATGGGCAGAGAAATCGCGGCGGCAATGCCCAATGCAGAAATTTATTTATACGAAAACTTAGGTCACGCCTTCCACTTTGAAAACACCGAAGATTTTAATCCAAGAGTAGAGAAGTGGTTGATGGCCCATTGAACCACTCGTAGGGGCGAACCCGTGTGTTCGCCCAGAATGCCGCCATTCACACGATTTTTTTTTCGAAAAATGACCAACAATTGGCATAACAAAATCAGCCACCCCGCCCAACTTGGCGGCATCGAAACCTCCGTGCTCGACAACGGCCCCGGACGCGGCGTCCGCATCGCCTGGTTCAACACGGGCACGGGCCTTCGCTATAAGGTAATACTTGACCGCGCGATGGACATCGCCGACGCTTTTTACAACCAGCACAGCCTGGCGTGGCTGAGCCACAGCGGCATCACACCGCCGCAACCTTTCTCCGATAAAGGCATCGACTGGCTGCGTACCTTCGGCGGCGGGCTGCTGACGACCTGCGGCCTGTCGAACGTAGGTGGACCTAACCAGGATGAACACGGCGAGCGGGGTTTGCACGGACGCATCAGCAACACGCCCGCCGAAATCATCAGCATCATCCAGCCCGACCCACAACGCGGCCAACTGGAGATGAGCATCACGGGCCGCATCCTGGAAACGACCGTCTTCGGCCCGACGCTGGAACTGCGTCGGACAATTTCAGGAAGAATAGGTGAGCCGTTTATCCAGGTGAAAGACGAGGTAACCAACCTGGGAAACACCACCGCGCCGCACATGCTGCTGTATCACCTCAACTTCGGCTACCCGCTGGTAGATGAGGGGTCTAAAATTACCTGGAAAGGCGACTGGAAGGCCCGCGCGGGCGACGACACCAAGATTTTCCTGGAAGGCAACGACTACCGCACCTGCCCTGCCCCGCTGGACGAACACGCCGGTACGGGCGAAGAGGCCTCTTTCATCCAACCCGAAGCCGACGGAAACGGCATTTCCCGCTGCGGAATTCACAACGCAAGGTTAGGAATCGACCTGGAAGTGTCTTTTAGTAAAAACCAACTCCCCTGGCTGACCAACTGGCAGCACTGGGGCAAGCATGAATACGTCACGGGCCTGGAACCCGGCACCAATCCGCCTATCGGCCAAAAAGCGGCCCGCGAACAGGGTACTTTGGTTATGCTGGAACCGGGCGAGGGGCGGCAGTATGATCTGAAGATTGAAGTGAATGAAAGTTGAAAATAAAGTACTAGGTACCCAGTACTCAGTACCTAGTACCTAGTACTCAGTACTCAGTACCTAGTACCCAGTACCCGTTACCTAACGCCTAATAACCTAACACCTAACAACCTAAAAATGACTCTTGCCAAAAAAGCATTAGAACAAGGAAAAGGAATACTCCGCCTGGCCCCGACCTGGGTACCGCGCTCCTTCTGCGTACCTGGCCGCCGCATCAAGCTGCACCCCGACGATTATTACGTCCTGGGTGGCGAGCGCGGCGGCATCGATGAGCGCTGGCTGTCGAGTACCACGCCCGCCGAAAACGGCCCGCTGACGGGCAAGAACGAAGGACTGAGTCCGGTGGTTGTCGGTGACGAGCAGGTTTTGCTCAAAGACGTCATCGATGAACTAAAAGGCGAAATCATCGGCGACCGCCTGTGGAATGAGCATAAAAGCTGGCCGATGTACTCCAAGTTTTTCGACAACATGGGGCCACTGCCGCACCACATCCACCACAACGACGAGCACGCCGCCAAAATCGGTCAACTCGGCAAGCCGGAGGCGTATTATTTTCCGCCCCAACTCAACAACCACGGCGGTGATTTTCCCTACACGTTCTTCGGCATCGCGCCCGGCACGACGAAGGAGCAAATCAAGGAATGCCTGATGAACTTCACCAAGGGCGATAACAAGATCACCAACTACTCCCAAGCCTTCCGCCTCGAACCCGGTACGGGCTGGGACGTACCGCCGGGCATGCTTCACGCGCCGGGCAGCCTGTGCACCTACGAGCCGCAAAAAGCCTCCGACGTATTCGCGATGTACCAGTCGCTGGTCAACGAGGCGATCATTCCCGAAGAACTTCTCTGGAACGGCACCCCCGAAGACCGCATGGGCGATTACGACCAGCTCATGGAAGTAATCGACTGGGAGTTGAACACCAACCCTAATATTCTCGAAACGCGCTTCATGAAACCTAAACCCGTCCGCGACCAAGCCGAAATGGAAGCGGCGGGCTACGTAGAAAACTGGATTTGCTACCTCAACGACGCTTTCAGCGCCAAGGAACTCACCGTGGCCCCCGGCGCAACGGTCACGATCAAAGACGCCGCCGCCTACGGCCTCATCATCATGCAGGGCCACGGCAAAATGGGCGTCTGGAACGTAGAAACCCCTGCCCTCATCCGATACGGCCAACTGACTTTCGATGAATTTTTCGTGACCGAGAAAACCGCCGAAGAAGGCGTAGAAATCACCAACCACTCGTCCGTCGATCCGCTCGTGATGCTGAAGCACTTTGGGCCGGGAAATCCTGATTTGTAGAGTTTAAAGTCAAAAGTTTAAAGTTCGAAGTCAAACCAGGAAATGACTTACGAACTTGCAAACTTTGTACTACTTAGTAGCTCTACCCCAAACTTTAAACTTTAAACTCATAAACTTTAAACTCCAAAAAAATGAACAACTACCCAAAACTACACAACGCCACCTGGCCCGGAATCGTCGGGAAAGGCGACGACTCGCAACCCGTTATTCCTTTTGATAAAATGCTCGAAATGACCGCTGCCGCCGAGGTGGACGGCGTCAAGTTCGACGGCGTCGATCTTGGTTTGCTCGATCCCCACATTGGCATCGAAAGCTCCGACGACGACATCAAGCGCCTGGCCGACAAGATTGCCGGTCACGGCCTGAAAGTTGGTAGCCTGGTCGCGCCCATTTGGGGCGGGCCCGTGTTGGGCAGCGCCGACGACCGCAAGGTATTCATCGACATGGTGCGCAAAGCCTGTAACTTCGGCAAGGTACTGCGCGAGGCGGGCATCCGTCCGTCTGGTGTGATCCGCATCGACTCGGCGAGTAGTCCCGCCGATTGGGAAAAAGACCCGGCCAAGAGTACCAAACTCATCGCCGAAACCTTCCGCCAGGCCTGTGACGTGGCGGGCGGATTTAACGAGAAATTAGCCGCCGAGGGCGAAATCTGCTGGGGCGGGATGCACGGCTGGCAGACGATGGTCGAGACGCTGGAAATGGTGGATCGATCCAACATGGGCTTCCAGGCTGATATGTCGCATACCCTCCTCTACACGATGGGATACAACCGTCCCGAGGAGCGGCTCTTGCCCAAAGACTACGACTGGCAGGATCGCGACGTGCTGAAAGCCGCCCTCAAAAAAATGTCCGACGCGCTGCGCCCCTGGACGATCGACTTCCACGTGGCCCAGAACGACGGTACCGTCCACGGTACGGGCTCGCACGATAAAACGGGCCGTCACTGCCTGGCCACCGATCCCAATGGCAAACTGAACGTCGCCGAAGACGCGGGCTACTGGCTGCGCGATGAGAACGGCAACCTTACCAAGAAATTCAAGCACATCTGCTGGGACGGCTGCATGTTCGACAACGACGTGATGGAAAACCAACAAACCTGGAACGACATCCTGGCCACGCTCATTCAAGTGCGGGAGAAGCATGGGTGGAGTGAATAGAGTTTATGAGTCAAAAGTTTAAAGTTTATGAGTTGAACTGGTTCGCGTTTGTAACGCGAACCCTCGGAATGCGTGCCGCAGTGGATACTGTTTGTAACGCGCCTGATACCTAATAACCTAAAACCTAACAACCTATAATGAAAAAAGAAATAAGAATTGGACTCATTGGCTGCGGGCTGATGGGGCGGACGCACACCAACGGCTACAAGCGGTTAGGTGATTTTTTTCCTGAATATGAGTACCGTCCCGTACTGAAAGCGGCTTGCTCGCGCTCGGAGGATAAGGTGAAAGCCTTTGCCGAGCAGTGGGGTTATGAATCCTACGAAACGGATTGGAAAGCCCTCATCGCCCGCGACGACATCGACGCGGTGGACATCTGTACGCCCAACGACCTGCACGCCGAAATCGCCATTGCCGCCGCCGAAGCGGGCAAGATGATTTTATGCGAAAAACCGCTGGCGCGCACCGAGGAAGAAGCGCAAACGATGGTGGATGCCGTCGAGAAAGCGGGCGTCAAGAATACCGTTTGGTACAATTATCGCCGCATTCCGGCCGTGACAATGGCGAAGAATATTGTCGACTCGGGTAAGCTGGGCAAGATTTTCCATTACCGCTCCAACTTCCTGCAAGACTGGACCATCAGCCCCGACCTACCGCAGGGCGGTACGGCCCTCTGGCGGCTCGACGCCGAGGCCGCCGGCTCGGGCGTGACGGGCGACCTGCTGGCCCACTGCATCGACGCCGCCATGTGGATCAACGGCGCGATTACCGACGTGTCGGCTATGACGGAGACATTCATTAAGGAACGCGTACACCAAGACAGCGGCAAAGTACAGAAGGTCGGCATAGACGACGCCTGTATTTTCCATTGCCACTTCAAGAACGGCTCCCTCGGGCAGTTCGAGTCCACACGTTACGCGCGGGGACACAAGGCGCTGTTTACCTTCGAGATCAACGGCGAACACGCTTCCATCCGCTGGGACTTGCACGACATGAACCGCCTCGAGTACTTCGACCACGGCGATGACGGCATCGTGCGCGGCTGGCGCTCGATCCTGATTACCGACAGCGACCAACCCTACATGGATCGCTGGTGGATTCCCGGCACGAGCATCGGCTACGAACATTCCTTCGTCCACCAGGTCGCCGACTTCTTCAAGAGTCTGGAAACGGGCGAAGCATGTCATCCGACGTTCCAGGACGCGATGGAAACGCAGAAAGTCTGCCAAGCGGTGCTGGATTCGGCCGCTTCGCGGAGTTGGAAGGATACGGGCGTGACGGAGGATATTGGGTAATCGCTATCTTTACGAAGCCAAATCAAACGCTTCACTATGAAATCTGCTGAATTGCTACACCAGAAAATCGACGCCCTGCCTGAGTCGGCTTATTCGCCCCTGCTCGATTACGTCGAATTCTTGCTGCAGAAGTACCGGCCCGAGGATTCCGAAAAAGAGGAGCTTTTAACTCAGCAGTTGCTGATGAAGCGCTACGAGGCCTACCAGCGCAACCCGACTGAATTAAGCCAACCTCTTGCCGATTTTGACACTGAAGTACGGCAGAAGTACGGCTGGAATGGATAGCGGTTATAGGGTTCAAATATTGGATGCAGCGGCGTCTGATTTGCGGAGCGTGATCGAATGGTACGAGGATCGAAAAGAAGGATTGGGTCTTGAGTTTTACCAAAACTTCAATGAAATAACTGAGAGGGTATCTGTCAACCCCTTCCTCTACCAAAACTATCATCTTTTCATCCGTCGCGCTGTCATGACTCGTTTTTCTTTCAATGTATACTATGCCGTGGACGAGGTGAATTTTGTAGTCGAGGTTATCGCGGTTTTTCATCAAAAGATGAGCCTTGCGGAACTCAGACAAAGGATCAACTTGGAGTGATTTGCTAGTGAACTAGATTCGGCCGCTTCGCGGAGTTGGAAGGATACGGGGGTAGTGAACGATATTAATTAGTTTAACCTGAATATATTTATGAGAAAGATCAATTTTATCCTATTCGTGCTATTTTTTACCGGAAGCAGTCCACTTTTGGCCCAAGACAAAACCGACCTGACCGGCACCTGGACGCTCGACGTGCAGACCGACATGGGCAGCGGCACGCCTACTTTCGTGCTTAAGCAAGACGCCGAAGGCAAAATCACCGGAACCTACGAAGGCCAACTTGGTGAATCCGAAGTGACTGGTTCGATAAAGGAAAATGCGTTTCACATCGAGTTCTCGGTGCAGGGCAACCTGGTGAAGTACGACGGGAAAGTCGAGAACGGAGCCATGAGCGGTAATATGGAAATCGGCACGGCGGCTTCGGGAACTTTCACAGGAAAGCGAAAGCAGTTCTAGAAAAACGAACGCAATGGCCAGGAATAGCATAGTATATTACGTTGCCAGTTCTTTGGATGGCTATATCTCCGGCGAGAATGATGATGTCAGCGGATTTGTGGGTGAGGGCAACGCCGTTAACAAGTATCTCAGCGACCTGAACAACTTTGGCACCGTCATCATGGGCCGCAAGACCTACGAGTTTGGCTACCAATACGGCCTGAAACCCGGACAACTTGCTTATGCGCACATGGAACATTTCCTCTTTTCTGAAAGTTTGACCTTTGAAGAGCAAGACCCGAAACTACACATAAAGCCCATTCAGCTAGACAAAGTCGAGAAAATCAGGGAGGATGCGGAAACGGATGTGTACCTCTGCGGCGGTGGGCAGTTTGCGGGCTGGCTACTGGACAATCAGAAAGTAGATATACTGAAAATAAAACTCAACCCGCTGATTTTGGGAAAAGGCGTCAGGCTTTTTGGCGATTCAAAACAAAACTTCAAAACAGAACTCATCGACACCGAAACCTACGACGGCGGTTTGCAGATAATGACCCACAGAATTATCTACTAAGCCTTGCAAGCACCCATAAAAGCACTATCAACTCTCCACTAAGTGACGTCTAAAAAATAACATGGTCGAATTGTCAATCCCGTAGGGATTTCATGTTTATAGCTATTTCGTGTCCATACGCTGCTGTGCGACCCCGTGGGGGTCGTACAGTGTTAACAAGAGCAAGCTCTTCTATAAACATATGATCGAACCGGCGGCCCGGCCCTACGGGTTCGGGACTGCTAAGTTATTTTTTCAACTTTCCTAAAATTAAATGCCCCGAATCAAAGTAGCCACCGCCGCCCTGAACCAAACGCCGATGGCGTGGGAATCCAATACCAAAAACATCATCGATGCCATCGAAGACGCGCGCCAGCAGCAGGTCAGCTTGCTGTGTCTGCCCGAGATGTGCATTACGGGCTACGGTTGCGAGGATTACTTGTTTGCCTATGACTTGGAAGAGCAGGCCAAAAAATGTTTGCTGGAAATTGCGACACATACCGAAGATATGATTGTAGCGGTAGGACTGCCGTTGCGGCATAACAACCGGTTGTTCAATGTGGCCTGTTTGATCGCCAACAAGCGCATCATGGGATTTTACGCCAAGCAGAACCTGGCCAACAACGGCATTCACTACGAAACGCGCTGGTTCCATCCCTGGCCGGCGGGCGTTGTCGAGAAAACGCGCCTCGACCACATCGACTACCCGATTGGCGACGTGATTTTCGATCTGTCGGGCGTTAGGATTGCCTTCGAGATTTGTGAAGATGCCTGGGTACCCAACCGACCGGGGCGGCGGCACTACGAGCGCGGCGTGGACATCATGCTCAATCCCAGCGCCAGCCACTTCGGTTTCTTCAAATTCGTGACCCGTGAGCGGTTCGTCATCGACGCCTCGCGGTCGTTCGGATGCAGCTACATTTATACCAATCTGCTGGGCAACGAAGCCGGGCGGGCCGTGTACGACGGCGACGCCATGATCGCCTCCAACGGCGAGTTTCTGAAATCCAGCAACCGCTTCAGCTACGAGGATCATTTGATTACGACGGCCGTCATCGACACCGAGTACACGCGGCTCAGCCAAGTGCAGAATATCGCCGACCTGCCCAAGGATAAATTCTGGCGCGTACCGGGCCGCTTTGATTTTCCGGACATCGAACCCGTGCCGCAGCAAGTGGCTGATCTGGAGGCCTTCGAGGAAGGCGGAGCGTTGAAGGAAGAGGAATTTGCCCGCGCGGTTTGTTTGGCCTTGTTTGACTACCTGCGCAAAAGTCGCTCGCAGGGCTTTACCGTTTCGCTTTCGGGCGGAGCCGACTCCGCAGCCTGCGTGGCGCTGTGCGGATTGATGATTCGGCTGGCCGAGGAAAGCATCGGACTCGATCGCTTCAAGCATAAGCTGGCCCACATCGAGAAAATCCAGAACTGCGAGACGGTCGAGGAGATCGCCAAAGAACTCATCCACACCATTTACCAGGGAACCGAAAACAGCTCCGAAACCACGCTTGACTCGGCGCGATCGCTGGCCGAATCCATTGGGGCGACTTTTTATAACATCGACATCAATGGCTTAGTTGATACTTATACCGGGCTGATCGAAGGGCAGATCGGCCGCGAGCTCACTTGGACGGAGGATGATATTGCCTTGCAAAATATACAGGCACGGGTACGTGCGCCATCGGTGTGGCTGCTTACTAATTTGACTAATCACTTATTGCTCAGTACCTCCAATCGCTCCGAGGTGGCCGTGGGCTACGCTACCATGGACGGCGACACGGCGGGCAGCATCAGCCCCATTGCGGGCATCGACAAGTTTTATTTGCGAAAATGGCTGGTGTGGCTCGAAAAAGTGGGCTGCCACGTGCACGGGAAACACCTCAAAATCGAGGGCTTGCAGAAAGTCAACAGCCTACAACCCACCGCCGAGCTGCGCCCCGCCGACCGCAAACAAACCGACGAGGACGATCTGATGCCCTACGAGTTCCTGGACGCGCTAGAAGAAAGCGGCATCCGCGACAAAAAACCGCCCGTCGAGTGCTACCGCATTGCTTTGGCAAACTTCAAAGACCGCTACACGCCCGCCCAAATGCTGACCTGGACGGAGCGCTTCTTCAAACTTTGGAGCCGCAACCAATGGAAGCGCGAGCGTTACGCGCCTTCCTTCCACCTCGATGACCTCAACCTCGATCCCCGCACCTGGTGCCGCTTCCCGATCCTGTCGGGCGGCTTCGAGCGGGAGTTGCAAGAGTTGCGCGCGTATGCCGCCGAGGAAAAAGGCATAAGTAAAGGTAAGCGGATTGGTTTTTAGATTTTGTATAATCAAATCAATAGATAGTAGGATTTATCTAGTTCATTTAAATATTTTGTTTTTTTTACTGTACCTTAATTTTTTAACTTTGTAAAAGGCATTTCCGAGTGAGTGTGAATTAAGGTGTGGATTGAATGAAAGATTTGTTCAAGTTGGGCTTAGCCCTGCTTTTTTCTCTTGTGCCGGGATAGCTCAATCTCAGGTACTGTACATCAACGAAATTCTGGCTTCCAACTCCGCTACCGTCTCTGATGAGACAGGCGACTTTGAGGACTGGATTGAGCTTTACAATCCCGGGCCAAACAGTGTGGATATTGGTGGATACTATGTGTCTGACAAGCTTGATAATGTAACCAAGTATCAGTTGCCCGTAGGCAATCCTGCCACGGTGATTCCGGCCAACGGATTCCTTATCCTTTGGGCGAGCGACGAACCTTCCAGGGGTGCTTTGCACATGCCCTTCAAGTTGTCGGCGGGTGGAGAGGCATTTGTTATCACAGCGCCTGACGGCAGTACGATCATCGACTCATTCAGTTTTGGCGAACAGGAAACGGACATTTCTTACGGGCGGCAGCCAGATGGTTCAAATAATCTTTTTTTCTTCTCTCCCGCCACGCCCGCCGCTTCTAATAATGGCTCTGTACCCTATACCAGTAACGAGGCACCCGATGGTCCTGAGTTCTCGGTAGAGGCCGGCTTTTACACATCCGACATTCAGCTTTTGCTCCAAACCGATGTTCCCGGTGCCACAATTTACTACACGCTCGATGGCTCCGAGCCATCGCCGGATCACGTGGGTGGCACGACTTATCAGTATAAAAATCGCTACGAGAAAAATCCGGGAGACTTGCCCGGCGGATTACTCACCAATTCCTTCACTTCCTTCGCTTACAGCGCTCCGATTCAGCTGAATGACCGGTCTGCGGCACCCAACAAGTTGTCGGTCATCTCATCGACCTACGACAATGTTCCTGATTATTTTCCGACGGTCAATGTCAAGAAAGCCAACGTGGTACGCGCGATCGTGGTCAAGCCGGGCGCAATACCGAGCGAAGTAGTCACGAAGTCTTACGTAATCAGTCCCCAGGGGCGGGCGCGCTACTCGCTGCCGGTGATTTCGCTGGCCGTACAGGAAAATAAGCTGTTTGATTACAACGACGGGATTTACGTCGCCGGAGTTGATTTTGAAAATTGGCGCGCCGCGAACCCCAATCAGCAGCCCATTGGGTTTGTCGATGCCAACTACCTGCGGCGGGGTGAGGAACATGAACTGGAAAGTAATTTCGAGTATTTCGACAGCGGTGCCTCGGCCGATCTCAACCAAAGAATTGGGGTCAGAATTCACGGAGGGGCCTCCCGCGCGTATCCCCGCAAGGGACTGCGCCTCTACGCAAGGAGCGAATACGGGAGGTCGAAACTCGAGTACCCATTTTTTCCGGAAAAGCCTCGGGAGTACTACAAGCGGCTTTTGCTGCGGAACTCGGGCAGTGACTGGGATTTTACGCTCTTCCGCGATGCCGTAGCCCAGAAAGCCGTCAGCCATTTGCCTTTCGACACGCAGGCCAGTCAACCGGCTATCTTGTTTTTGAGCGGCGAGTACTGGGGCATCCACAACTTGCGGGAACGTCTCGATAAGTACTACCTGGAAACGACCTACGACGTGGATCCCGACCAGTTGGATATACTCGAAAATAGGCAGGAAGTGCAGGAAGGCAGTAATGCCGGATATCTGGCGATGCTCGACTACCTGAACGCAAACTCGCTGAGCGACGACGCCAAGTTTGGCTATATCAATACTCTGATTGACACCGACAATTTTACCGATTATCAGATCGCCGAGATACACAGCGCCAATATGGACTGGCTCGATAACAACATCCAGTACTGGCGCAAGCAGACCAGCCAGTACGAACCCGGCGCTCCTTACGGCCAGGATGGCCGCTGGCGCTGGCTGATGTACGACCTGGATAATGGATACCGGCTGTACCAGAATCAGGTGGCTTTCAATGCACTTGAAAGAGCCACCACTACCCAGAGTGGTTACGAAAATCTGACGCTAATTCTGAGAAGGCTTCTGGAAAACACGAACTACAAAAACTATTTCGTCAACCGCTTCGCCGACTTGCTGAATACCACCTTCAAGGCTGAGCGACTGGAAAGCATCATTGAAGACTACGCAGCCGTGATCGAGCCGGAAATCGAAGAACACATTCAGCGTTGGAGCTCACCGGCGTCTAAGGCTGTTTGGGAAAGCAATGTGAACGAAACGATAACCTTCGCCCAGCAGCGCTCGCCTTACATCCGCGACCACATCAGGGGGAAGTTCGGCCTTCCTGCCCAGCATGACCTTACGCTCAATGTATCCGATACGGCGGGAGGTTATGTCAAGGTCAATACCATAGAGATCACTGCTTCCACCCCCGGCGTAGATACTATGCCTTATCCGTGGACGGGAATTTATTTCCAGGACATTCCGATTACGCTCACTGCTTTTACGCAACCGGGCTACACCTTCTCCCACTGGCAGGAGGGCGCAACCGTTGTTTCTTCGGACCCTGTGCTAACGCTGTCAAGTCTGACGGGTGGTCGGACGCTCACGGCAGTTTTTGGGGATGGCTCATGCCGGAGTCTTAGCTCCGGTAGCTGGTTCGAGGCCAGTCGCTGGTCGTGTGGTCGCGTACCCAACGCTACCGATGCGGTGGTGATTTCGGCGGGTCATGGCGTCACTTTGCCACTGAACGGGGCCACGGCCAAGTCGGTGCGCATTGAGGATGCGGCTTCGCTGGAAATGGGGACGAATGTCAATCTTGAGCTTGGGAATTGACCGAAAGACCCGGCCTTTTCTCACTTGAAGTTCTCGATTTTTTGGCCCGCTGGAAAGACAGCGTCGTGTGCTTGTCGTGCCTGCTATGCAAATGTCATGACCGCAGGCAGCGTTCCTGAAACGAACAAATTCATTTACTCCATTTTGTCGAGGAGCGAGGCGGCAATCTCCGCATTATCCAGGCAGAGAACGGGGCGCTTACAATTGGCAATTGAGCCTCAGTTCAACCGATTACAAAGCCGCAGTCCCGCCTGAAAGCCGATCCAGCCGTACGTGCTTCCCTGGCCATTGGCTTCGGTCGTAACATTGATCGACGGCAAACTTGACCCGTTTCCCTTCAACAAACCGGTATAGGGCGAGAAGAGCAGGTTGAAAGTCGGCCCGACCGTGAGCGCCAGGCGCGGACTGATTTTGCGTTCCAAATTCAACGACAGCCGCGTGTGGATGGCGAAGGGCGATTTCAGGAACTTCCGCTCCAGTGCCACACGACTCGCCACAAAGTTCAGGTCGAGCATCCATTTGCGGCTGTCGCCCCGGCTGCGTCGGCCCAGGTACCTGGCCGTGCCTAGGCCGTAACCGATGCTACCGATGGGTTTGTCGGGTAAGAAAGCATTGGTGCCGAAGGTAAAAATGTTGTAAAACTTCCTGACCCCGGTTTTAAAGGTGACGTTGCCATAATTTAGCTCATCGGTCGTGAGTTCCAGGCGGCGGTAGCCGTTGGCTCTGACGTAACTGAAATAGCCGAACGGCACCGTGGCCGACGAGTCGGCGTAATTCACGAAGCCTATCTGATGGCCGCTGCGTACTTTGTTGGCGACATTCACTATGCCCAATGCCTGCCAGCCTTCCAGCACTCCCCCCGCCACGTTGACGCCGCCGATTTGCAAGCCCTGAAAATCTCCGGCGGTGATATTAAGCGCCGGAGCGGTTTGGAAGCCTTTGAAGTCCCCGATGACCAGGTTGGCGATCCCGGCTGCCTGCACCCCCCTTACTTCCCGTCCCACCACGTTGGCGATGCCCGCCGCCTGGAAGCAGCATACGTCGCCCCGCACCAGATTGAAGCCCAGCCCTGCCTCGGCTACATCTACGCCCAGCGAGTAGCCTGCCAGCAGATTGGCGGAAAAATCGTTGACCACGTTACCGCTCAGTTGGCCGTTGGTACCAAGAAACGGCATCAGCGAGGCCTGGAAAGGACGATGGAGCGAGTCCTGTATATTCTCGACGTGAACCGCCTGCCGGGCCGTCGAAAGGGCATACACCAGGCCATCGCGCAAATCCCGCAGGCTTTCGGCCAAAGAGGATTTCTCCTTGCGGCGGATGGGAACGACGCTGTCTGGGTCGGTGGCCTCGGCGACCACCACAACGGGAATTTCGATCTGCGGACGACTGGAATCTTGCCTGAATACGATGGTCGGAGCACGCGGCGTAATGGCTCCGATCGAATCCCGGAGCGTGACGGTCGGCGGCGGCGCGGGCAGGAGCGGGTCTGGAGCCAGCTTGATAGGAAAATATGTGTTGCTGCGTGGCAAAATCTCGACCGACCGCCCGGTATATTCTTCTTTCCGCACTTCCAGCTTGAGGTCTTCCGTCTGCGCGGGAAGTTTTATTTTGTAATACCCGTACTTGTTGCTCACGGCCGAAGCCAGCGTTACGGGCTCGTAAATACTGGCGTTGGGCAACTTTTCGCCGGTGGTTTCGTCGATCACGTAGCCATTGAGGTAAAAAATCTCCGGCTTTTTCTCGACTACCTTCGGGGCGCGCTGCAGAATAATGTACTTGCGGCGCTCTTTGAAAAGCACCCGCCCATCGAACAGCACATTCAGGATCTCGCGTACTGTCTGATTGCTGGCGTTGAGCGACACCCGGCTATTGACCGCGATGACATCGGGGCTATACGAAAAGCTGAATCCGCCTCTGGTCGAAATTTGCCGCAGTGCTTCATCTACCCGCTCATTGCTCAGGCGGAGGGTAATCTTGGTTTCGAGCAGGGAGGAGGGTTGGGCGTAGCTGGTTAGGAACGGCCAATACCAAAGCATTGCCGGCAAAGCCAGCTTGATAAGAGGGGATAATTTCAAAACATCGAAAAAATAAAAGTTGCGGCATGGACGACCCTAGCGGTTTTCCGCCCCTTCGAGCAGATACGAATTGCCCTGCTTTTTAACACGGAGTGTCAGCGTCTCGGCAATGACGTCCAGTGCGGCATCCAGGCTCTCACCTTCTAGGCGTACCGACAGGCGCTCATCGGCCAGGCGGTCGTCGGCAAGCCTGACCTCGACATGGAAGCCCTGACTTAGCGACTGCACTACCTCGGCGAGCGGAGTTTTCTCAAAATTGAAAATCTGCGTGCCGTAGGCGGCAATGTTGGGATTGGCGGACAGGGTTCTGAAAACCGTATCGGACTCCACCTCGACGCCCTCACCGGGCAGCAGCTCCATCACCTTCACGGCTTTTCGCACTTCCACTTTGCCCGTCTTCACATCTACCCGCACAGTTTCGTCGTAGGCCTTGACATTGAAGGAAGTACCCACAACCCGGATTTCGGTCCCGTTGGCGTCGATCACGAAGGGGTGTTCCGCGTCGGGCGTGACGTCGAAGAAGGCCTCGCCTTCCAGGTTCACCGAGCGCGTGTCTCCCGCCAGACCTTCGGGGAAAGTGAGCGTCGAGTTATAGTTCAAGAGTACCCTGGTGCCGTCCGGCAGCGTTTCCTCCCGCGTGTTTTCCTGGGTACTAACGGCTACCATCGCCGGGGCTTGCCCTTTGTAAATATAAAACCAGCCAAACGCTACCGCCAGTAAAGCCACTGCCGCCGCCGCCCACATCGCATAGGAAAAACGGCGCGGGGTGGGGAGCGGCACCACCTTCCTATCGGATGCATCGACCGTTTCGGTGGCCTTCATTCTTGCCCGCATTTTTTCCCAGGCGGCGTCAGTGTCGATGGGTGCCTGTTGGCTTCCGATCATCCCGCTGCGCTCCCACAGCTTCCGGTAGCCTTTCAGCTCATCCAGATGCTCGGGCGAGGCGTCGAGCCATGCCTGCACCCGCTCGATTTCCTCGCGCGAAGCCGTGCTGGCCAGGTAGCGGGCCAGGAGGTCATCGGGTAGGGTGGGGGTAGCGTTTTTCAAATTATGAATGATGAATGATGAGTTGGCTCAACAGGTATAATATGGGCAAGTAATCAGCCAGTTCCTGGCGCATGATTTTCAGGGCTTTGCCGATCTGGTTTTCTATGGTTTTTATGGAAAGACCCAGTTCGTCGGCAATTTCCTGGTACTTTAATTCCTCGAAGCGGCTCATCCTGAACACCACCTGGCACTGCTGCGGCAACTTGCTGACCGCCCGCTCGATGCGCTTTTCCAGTTCGCTGCCGTAAATAGCCTCCGTCACCGAATCGTGGCTGTCGTCCTGAAAGTGCAGCGTGTAGGCGCGGTGCGTTTCGCGGACGCCGTAGTGCTTGATGCGGTTAAGGCAATGGTTATGAACGGCGCGGTAGAGGTAGGCTTTCAGCGAGAGCGTGATTTCCAGACCCGAGCGCTTTTCCCAGATACTTAAAAATAAACTCTGCGTCACTTCCTCGGCCTCGTCGCTGTCTTTCAGCAGCGTGTTGGCGTAGCGGCATAGCGGCTCGTAGTAGGTACGGAACATCTGCTCGAAAGCGGACTCCTGTCCCTGCCGGATGGCTTGCACGATTTCCGGGTCGGATAGCTGAACCAAATCGAATACTTTTGTTTTTGGCAAAAATACACAATCCCTTTCGGCTTCGAACTCCCGGTAGGTAAGAAAGGTAGCAGTCAAGTTTGAGTCTCTTTTTATCTGTGACAAGCTGAACGCACCCACACCCCCACGCGCGACCCGAGAATTATTTTTTATTTCGGCATAGGGGAAAGCCCAAGCCGGATTGTCACAGGACAAACGAAATAATCAAATAATCATCCATTAGCCATGAAACTTTCACATTATCCAATGCGCCTTTTGCTGCTGGCAATCTTGCTGAGCGGCCTGCAATCCTGCATTTACATCAATACCCGCGACGGCGACAATGCCCCGATCGCCCCGCGCGGCATTGCCACCCGCGACCTCAACCTGACCAATTTCGATCAGCTTTCGATGGGCAGCGCGTTCTCGATTCGGGTCAGGCAGGGCGCAAATTTTAGCCTGGAAGCCACGGGCGAACTCAATGACCTCGACGACCTCGAGGCCAGCGTGAGCCGCACGGGTGTGCTGGAAATCAAATACCGCAATACCTGGCGCAAAAACCGCGACCGCATGGACATCGACATCACGATGCCCAGCCTGCGCGGGGTGAATTTCTCGGGAGCATCGGTTTCGACGATCGAGGGTTTCGAGAACGAACGAACGTTGGACTACCGCCTTTCCGGCGCATCGAAATCGACTTTCGTAGGCTCGGTGGAGCGGTTGAGTATCAACCTGTCCGGTGCTTCCGAGCTGACGTTGAACGGGAAGGGCAATCTGGTTATCGGCGAACTCTCCGGTTCCTCGCAACTTTATGCCTTCGACTCCCCGGTGGATGAGGCGGACTTGAACCTCTCGGGGGCGAGCCGCGCCCGGGTGCGGGTGGCTAAATTCCTGAAAGTCGATGCCAGCGGGGCCAGCAGTGTACGCTACAAAGGCGATCCTACGGTCGAGCAGCGGCTATCGGGAAGTAGCAGTGTGGCGAAAGAGTAGCTTGTGGTACGGGCTGCCAGCCCGTTTGTCTGCATAACTCAAAAACGGGCGAGCCGCAGGAACGCCTGCCCGGCCGTACCACATCACTTTATCATCCCGTACTTTGCTCTAGCACTCGCCTTCGACAACCCGTCGTAGTGCCACCACTCGGTGGTATTCTGCCGAAAACCGACCTGCGTCATAGCCTTGCGGAGAATCTGGCGATTGGCCAGTTGTGCCTTCGTCAACTTACCCTGCGCCAGCATCTGCGACTCCATGCGCGGGTAGGCCAGTGGGCCAAAGAAATCGTAAGGCGTCCCCATATCCAGCGGGACGCCTTTTTCATTGGCGACCGTCAAGTCCACGGCGCAGCCGAAATTATGCACCGAACCGGTTTTGGGATTGGCGACATACTGCGGCTTCTGCCGCTCGGGCACGTCGATTTCATCCCAAAGGACTTGTTGCACCGAATTAGGCCGCGCAGCATCGTAGACCAGGAGCCGGTAGCCGGGATGCGCTTCCTGGAGGGACGCATTGGCCTTCGCCAGCTTCTGGGCGATTTCGGGCTGGAGGTAAGCGTTCTCCAAATCGCCGTATACGTCTTTTTTGACAAAATTATCGGTGGTCGAGTACTTTAACGCCACGGCGATGGTCGAATCGACCGTCTGCACATTGACCAGCCCCTGCTTGATCATCTGCTGTTCCAGCGCGGAAATTGGCCGGGGCTGTGGTGGCGAATCGACGACAACCGCCACCGCCTGAATGGTGGTATCCGGTTGTTCAATACTTTGGGAAGAACTCTGACAGGCGTAGTTCCCTAGTAGAGCGATCAGGAATAGGAGACTATTTTTTTCCATTGGATTGTGGGTGATTATCTAGCGAGCGGTTTTCCGCCTTGGCGCATTTCCAGTAAATTACCGGAATATCTTTTGGAAATGAAAAACTGACACCTGAGCAGACAACTGGACAAAACAGCCAGATCCGCTATCTTCGTCCGATTACTCAACCAGGAATTTATGAAAGAAATCAGCGTCCTCTTAGCCGACGACCACGAAGTAGTACTGGATAGCCTGGCGATGATGATCGCCTCATTGGAAGGCATAGCCGTCATGGCCACCGCCAAAAACGGGCAGGAAGCACTCGACCGCCTGACCAGCACACCCGTGGACGTGGTGTTGTCGGATATGCACATGCCCGAACTCAACGGCATCGAATTGGCGCTGCGGCTGCGGGAGCATCACCCAAACGTCAGGCTGATCCTGCTGACGATGGAGGAGGAACCCGAGACCATTCGCGCGGCCGTGCAGGCGGGCGTGTGGGGTTACGTACTGAAGCGAGCCACAAAAAAAGAACTCGAAAAAGCGATATTTTCCGTAGCAGAGGGTACCAGGTATTTTACCGAAGAAGTCCACCGCCAACTGGCCCAAATCGAGAACGAGGCGGCGCTGAACGGTCACGAAACGCCTGAAAGTATTCAATCGCTGAGCAAACGAGAGATCGAAGTCATTCGATTGATTGTCAGCGAAGTATCCAGTCAGGATATTGCCGACCAACTATTCATCTCGCCCAGTACCGTCGAGACGCACCGCCGCAATATCTTCAAGAAACTCGATATCCATTCCGTCGTGGCCCTGACGCGCTTTGCGATTGGCAACAAGATCGTTTGAATGCTTCGATGATTGCAAGGCTTGGCGTATCTTTGGCCGGTTCAATGCTCTTATAGTTCTCCTGCCAAAAATGCACAAACTTCTGCTGCCGCTCGTCTTTCTTCTGTCCTCATCCTTTGTGTGCTCCCAAAGCATGACAAAGACAGAAATCAAGGAAAGTGCTGACAAATATTTGAAAAACAGCCTGTTGACTTTCAAGGATTTCCTAGCCCTGCCCAACGACGGGAAGTACCCTGAGCAAATCGACACCAACTTAGAATGGTGCGACAAAGCATTTGTCGCCCTGGGTTTTGAAACCCGCAAGATCGTCTCGAAAGGCGTCGCGCATCTCTACGCCCAGAAAATGGTCGATCCCAAGAAAAAAAGCGTCCTGTTTTATTTGCAAATCGACGGACAGCCCGTGGATTCGTCGGCCTGGAATCAGTCGAGCCCTTTTCAAGCCGTAATTAAGGATAAGAACGGCAAGCTCGTCGATTGGAAAGCGCTGGATACGGCCATCGATCCCGACCACAAAATCTTCGCCCGCTCCGCTTCCGATTCTAAAGGCCCGGCTTCCTGCTTCATGACGGCCCTGAAAATCATGAAAGACAAGGGCGTCGCGGCGGATTTCAACGTCAAAGTCATCATGGATTTTCAGGAAGAAATGAGCTCGCCGACCATCGCACAACTGGTGCAGGATCACCGCGACCTGCTGGCCGCCGACCGCCTGCTGATTATGGACGGAACGCGCCACATTTCCAACCTGCCCACCCTCACGTTCGGGGCACGGGGCATTTCCACGATCACACTGACGGTTTTTGGCGCGAAGGAAAATTTGCACAGCGGCCAGTACGGCAACTACGCCCCGAATCCCGCCTTCGCCCTGGCCCGAATTCTCGGCAGCATGAAGGACAAAGACGGAAAGGTATTGATCGACGGATTCTATGACGGCATCGAAATCTCGGAAGCCGACAAGAAAATATTCGCCGCCATTCCCGAAGATTTGCCTGAACTGAATCAACGCCTCGGTATCAATCAGGCCGAAAAAGTGGGCGTGACCTACGAGGAGTCCATGCAGTTCCCGAGTCTGAATGTGCGTGGAATGCGGGCGGGCTGGGTAGGGAAGGAGGTCAGGACGATCATCCCCGCCACCGCCGTGGCCGAAATCGACATCCGGCTGGTGCCCGAAACCGAGGGACAGCGCATGGTGAATTTGGTCAGGAAACACATCGAGGCGCAAGGCGTCACGCTCACCAAAAGCGAACCCACCGACGCCGAGCGGGCGAAGTACCCGCTGTTGGCCAGCTTCGACTACCGCATCGGCACCAAGCCCTTCCGCACCGACATAGACTCCGACCTCGGCCGCTGGCTCGACAAAGCCATGCTCCGGGCCGTAGACCAGCACGTGAACATCCGCGCCACGGGCGGCTCGCAGCCGATGGCAAGCTTCATCGAAACCCTCGACCTGCCCGCTGTATCGATCCGCATTCCCAACCCCGACAACAACATCCACGGGCCGAATGAGAATATCCGCATCGGCAATTTCCAGGAAGGCATCAAGATGTGTTTGGCGGTGCTCACGGAGAAGCTCTGAGCAGTGACTTTTGGGAATGGGCTCTATGCAAATTCAAAGTCGAGGCTATGTAATTTCAAAGTTGAGGCCATGTAAATTCAAAATCGATCCTATGTAATTCCAAAATTTGAAACTACTTTTGGAGAAATTTAGCATTTGTTAAAATGATAAATCGCCAAATCCAGGCTTCTATTGAGGAATTTCGGACGAAGTACCCGGTTCTGGCTATTACTGGCCCGAGGCAGTCCGGCAAAACCACATTACTCAAAAATCTGTTTGAGGAATACACCTACGTTTCTCTGGAAAATCCCGACACAAGAAATTTTGCCGAAACTGATCCTGTCGCCTTTCTCGCCCGATATTCAAGTCGGGTAATTTTTGACGAGGTACAGCGGGTGCCGCAGTTGTTTTCCTACATTCAGACCATCGTGGATGCCTCGGGGCAGATGGGCCAGTTTATTTTATCGGGTTCACAAAATTTTCAGCTCCTGCAACAGATTACCCAGAGTTTGGCCGGACGGGTGGCGCTATTCAAACTTTTGCCCTTTGATTTTCAAGAACTTGAAAGCGAAGGCCTGTTGCCCGAATCGTACCTGGAAACAATTATCCGGGGGTTCTATCCGGCTATTTTCGACCGCCAAATTCCCTCGACGGTCTTCTTCGCCAACTACCTGCAAACCTACGTGGAGCGCGACGTGGTGGAATTGATCAATGTCAAAGACCTGCGCCTGTTCCGCAATTTTCTGAGCCTCTGCGCAGCCCGAGTGGGACAACTACTAAACATAAGCTCCCTGGCCAACGAGTGCGGGGTGTCGCAGCCCACCGCCAAGGCGTGGCTCTCGGTGCTGGAAAGCAGCTACCTTATTTTCCTGCTGCCGCCGTTCTACCGTAATCTCAACAAACGAATCGTCAAGACTCCCAAGCTGTACTTTTATGACACGGGCCTGGCCTGCCACTTGCTGACCATTCGGGAGCAGGACGTCCTGCAAATCCATCCGTTGAAGGGGGCTTTGTTTGGAAACCTGATTATCGCCGAAAAAATGAAGCAGGTTTTCCACCGCTACTCCCACGAAGAATACTACTTCTGGCGCGATTCCAACGGCCACGAGGTGGATCTGTTAAAGCCCGAGGGCAATCGTTTCGATATTTTTGAAATAAAGTCTACCAGAACTATCCTGTCCAGTCATTTCAAAGGACTGGCTTACTTGAATGAAATAGCCGCCGATGCCGTGCGTGATAAAACGCTCGTTTACGGCGGATTGGAAGATCAAAAACGCACAAATTACAGCGTCAGATCATGGCGCAATATCGGCAACCCATGAAACAACTAGACCTGGCCTTCGTTCGCCAGCAATTCCCCGTTTTCAAAACCAAATTGGGCCAGAAAATCGGCTTCCTCGACAACGCGGGCGGTAGCTACGTAGCTGGGGCCGTCATCGACCGACTGACGGATTTTTACACCAATTACAAGGTACAGCCCTACGGAGCCAACCCGATCTCCAACCGGGCGGGTGAAGCCATGGACTTGGGGCGGCGCACGGTAGCCGAGTTGCTGAACGTCTCGGCCGATTTGGTGACGCTCGGGGCGTCTTCCACGCAGTGCCTCAATACCCTGGCCATCGCCTGTGCGCCTTTGGTGGGGAAAGGCAAAGAAGTCATCGTCTCGGAACAGGATCACGAGTCCAATATCGGCGGCTGGGAACGCCTCTGCCAGCAGCAGGGCGCGACGCTGAAAATCTGGCCCGCCGATCCCCAGAGCGGGGAGCTGGCTTTGGAAGATCTGGAAAAAAGGCTGAATCCTAAAACGGCGGTGGTAGCCGTGACGCACAGCTCTAACATCATCGGCACGATCAATCCGATCAACCAGATTGCCGAACTGGTACACGGCGTCGGTGCAAAGCTGGTCGTGGATGGCGTGTCCTACGCCCCGCATTGCTGGCCCGACCTCGACGCGCTGGACTTCGATGCCTACGTATTCAGCACCTACAAAACCTACGGCACCCATATGGGCGTGATGGTGGTCAAAGAGGATTTTCTCGAACAACTGGCCCCGCAATGCCACTTTTTTAACCTGCCGTATCTGAATAAGCGTCTCGATTCCGCCGGGCCGGATCACGCCGCCATCGCCGCCCTGGCGGGTATCGGTGATTACTTCACCGCCCTGCACGGCCACCACTTTGCGAGAAACGAAAGTCTGCCGCTGCACCAAAGAGCCCACGCCGTGGCGGCTTTGATGAACCAGCACGAAAACGAACTTTGCGGCTATCTGCTGGAAAGTTTGGGCGACTTACCCGTGCGGATTTATGGTCGCCAAACCACTGAGCAGCGGGAAGCGAACATTGCGCTCTCTTCGCCTAACATCACTTCCAAAGCCCTCGCCGATGGATTGGCCGAGTACAACATCGCGGCCAAGAACGGGCATTTTTACGCCTACCGTTTGTTACAGGCAATGGGTGTAGAAGACATGAGCGACGGAGTGCTGAGGATTAGCCTTTCGCATTATAATTCAATGGAGGAAGTGGAGCGGTGCGTGGCGGGATTGCGGGCGATGTTGGGTTAAATTGCTTTCGCCCGCCAGACACGGCATGCCGTGTCTCTACATTAACACCGCTTTTCCTGAAACCACGTCGTCCTCGACCGATTTGTACTTGACGTCCTTTTTTATCACGCCGTCAAGGTACTTGACCGATACGCGTTCATTGCGGCCTATTTTCTCGGCGCGGATCGGTTCGTTAGGAGTCCAGGAATTCAGGGAACCCTGGTTGGTGACTCGCGGACGGATTTCCTTCGCCAGGCGCTTGGCTTCCTCACGCTCCCGCTCGGCGATGTGATCCATCATTTGTTGTAGATGCTCGTACTGCTTGAAAGCATCGCCGTAGTACCGATCGAGCTCGTTGCCGCCGTAGGGATTGTTGGCAAACTGCTTCTCCACGTCCTCCCACTCGCCCAGTACGCCGTAGGTGGCCAGTTCTTGGTCGTACACCTGCTTGGCCAGGGGTTCCAAATCCTGCAACCGGAGCCCGATGATGTCACCGATCAGGAAGGCCAGGAAATTAGTGTCGAGCAGGGTTTCGTCGTCGCTGTGATCGAGAAAATACTGGATGATGTCGCGGTACTTTTCCCTGATTTCTTCCAGCCGTTCGGGTTCGAGCAACCCGACCAGTTCCAACACCTGGGCGGCTTGGTTTTTGAAATGAGCCTCGATGTGCGGCTCTTGCAGAAAATCCTGGATTGAGTCCAACTGCTCCCTGCCCAGGTGGTAAAGGGGCGTTTGGAAAACATCGTCGAGCCAGTCAGAAAACCAGTACTCCAGGTATTCGTCGCCCTGCCGAAGTTGGTCGAGGACGGCGGGCAGCGACTCAGCGGCCCGAAGCTCGCCCAGCAGAATGATGGCGTGGTACAGGAAGGTGTGCGTCTTGCCATCCCAATCCGAAGAGTTAAAATACTCGAAGCGGCGGATACCGTCCTGTAGTACCGTTTCCAAATCCTCGATCAGCGTTTCGTGCGGTAGTTCCAGGATTGCCCGGACTTTATCGGGCGGCAGCACCATGTCGTGTTCGTAGAGCCAGTCCATCTCGGCGTGGTGGAAGGCGGGCGGTGCGTCGGTTTGGTTTTCGTAGGAAAAGCCCCGTGCCTCGAGGGTGATTTCGTTGCGGTTCATACGGGCCATGTTTTCCTGCCCGCGCAGGATCTGTTTTCTCAGGATAGTCATTTCAAGCACTTCGGCGGCAATGGATTCCCCGTCCAAGAAACTCACGATGTTCAGGGCTTCCTCGGACCGCTCGAATTCGAACAGGTTGGCGTGGTAGATTCCCGCTGCCGTGTAGAAATTGATTACCTCCGCTTTTTGGAAGATTTTCCGCTCAGGATAGAGGTCTTCCAGCTGCATGGTTTCGCCTAACAGTCGCCGTTGCTCTTCGAAGTTCGCGTCGTCCTGCGCCTTTTCGGCTAATCCGATCCTGGCGTAAAGGTAATCGGGAAATTTTTCGTGGGCTTTCCGGTGAGTTTCCAGGGCCTTGCCCGGTTGATTCAGTTTGGCGTAGGCAGTGGCCAAATAATTGTAAAACTGCGCCTGATTAGGGTAGTCGGCAATGGCTTGCTTGATGCGCTCTATAGTGCGTTTGTCGGGATTGTGCGCCGCTACGGTCATTTCGTCCAGCGTATAATCCAACCGGGCCGAAGGATTGATAGGACGATAGGGACTATCGGTGCGGGCGGGGTCGTCGGTGAGTTGGTACGGGAACTCAGGCAGAGGAGAATCTTTATCGCGACCCATGGCACCCTCCATCAGTTTTTTGAAGTCTTCAAACATGATCTTGGCGTTTTTTGATTGCAAATATGCTTTGTCCAAAATTACCAACGACTATTGACTTCAGCCCAAAAACACAGCCTTTTTTTAAACGAGAACTTTGTGGCAGGATATATCCCGCTCTTCTTTGCCCGGACGCGGGTTGCTTTCGCCCGCCAGACACGGCATGCCGTGTCTCTACGCGCCCGTCGTTATTTCAAAAATCCGTTGTATCACCTCCCCCAACTGATTCGCTGCCTTCGCGCCCGTGGGCACCTCGAGGCGGCCAATGGCGGGCAGCATCGGCTTATCGTCAAACCAGCGGTAGGGCTTTTGGTGCCACGACTCCACGGCGTGCTGTCCGGCGTCTTCGGGATGCAGCAGGAACAGCCCCCGGATGCGCGATGCGCCGCCGCCCCGGCGACTGATGCCGTGCAGGTACTTGGGAATGACCGATTTGTAGGTGAAGCGCCGGATGGTCTCGACGGTTTGGTACTTGGCATCGAAGATAATGAGGTCGGCCTTTTGCGATGCTTCCCGGCGGTATTGGATGATAAAATCCGGCTTCAAAGCGCGGCCGCTGCGCGAGTAGAGGGCCGTTTGGTGCGTATCGGGCAGCCGCTCGTAGTAGAGCGTCAGGTGCAGGCCGTCGTGCGGCTCGAAGACGTAGGCCCCCGTGTATTCCTCCTCTTCTCCAAAACTCCCCCGCGACGGCTGGTCGGCGGGCGCGTGGCTTAGTTGGAAGCCCATTTCTTCCAGGGTTTCGATCAGGTGGAACAGGCAGTACAATTCGTACAGCTTGTCCATCGAGCGCGTACCGGAGAAAAGCTCCTGCGCTCCCGACTGCAAATCCCTATCGCGGCTGAACCACTCCTGAATCGGGCCGAGCAGGGCGCGGTAGTGTTCGCGGGTCTCGAAGCCCTCGGCGCGGGCCGGGAACTCCAGGCGCGGGAACGAGACGGGCAGGTAGTCCTGGAAAAAATGCAAGGCTGTTTCGGTCTTCTCGATCACTGCGCCGCAATCGTTGAGCAGCTTGCGGTAGTAGCGCAGCAGTTGGCGGCTTTGCAAGGCCCCGCGTTGGCTGGCGTCCCAGGTCAGTTGCTCCGTTTTTTTGTGCAGTTGCTGCTGGCGGCTGGTGCAGTACTCGCGGATGCTTTCGAGGTAGCCGTGGACGATCTGATTTTCGTAGATGTCCGTGTTTTCGGCCAGGTACTCGACCTGTACCTCCGACATGCTGTAAAGCCGATTGCCCACGCGCAGGCTGGCGGCGGCCGGATTATTGGTGCGTTCGAGGGCCGAGAGGTTGTCCATCAGCCAGTGCAGCGAGGCGTCGGTGGTCTCGATGTCCTCCGACCACGGCACCACTTCCTGCTGCGGCGTGAGTCGCGAGCGCGGCGCAATGCGGAATAGCGGCAGTTGCCGGATCAGCTTTTCCAGATCGGCGTGCAGCTTTTTGAGCATCCAGAACAGGTGCTGCCGCTCGATGGGAACGCCCGTATTGCGCGACTTGACCAGCGAGAAGGGCTGCCAGTAATCCACGCCTTTTTCCAATAAATAATCGAAGATGTGGTTGACCTCGCCGGGCCGGATTTTGCTGGGCAGTACCTCGAAGCTCCCTAGTGGCACGGGTTGCCCGTTGCCATCTTCCACCGCTACTTCGCAGATACCGAAATGATTGAGGAAAATTTTGGCAAACTGCACCCGGTGACGTTTGTCGTCGCCAAGCGCCACTTCGTCGGAAGTGCGACGCTCGTCTTCATCGTCCAGCTCGACGTAGCGCAGGCACTCGTACACGTGCCGGCCGCCTGCGGTTACGGCCAGCAGCGACAGCTCGTACGACACCTCCGACAGCCACACCAGGGCGTTGGGCGGCAGCTTTTTGGTACTCTGGAAAAGAAAAGCCACGAAGTCGTTCTCGCTGATTTCGGGCAGCTCGGCCGAAGTGTCGCCCACCAAAATAAACGACGAGGCCTTTCCCCAGCGCTCCGACTTGTACAGCACCATGGCATTGACGATCATACGAAAAAGCGGTAGTTGTAGTAATTGGCATCGCCGTTGCGGATGATGCGTTTCAGGCTCAGGGCCGAATTGGGCAGGAACTGGTCGATGAGGTCGTGCAGGGTGTTGAGTCGCTTGCCAAATTTCTCGCCGCGTCCGCCGATGAGGGGCAGAATCTGCTGGTTGAAGGCGTAGTCGAGGGCGTTGAAGGCGTTGCCGTTGTCCTCCATCACCTGCTGGGCAATGGCGCAGTACTTGCTCACATCGCGCTGCTTGCGGGGATTGATGATGATGGGCAGGCCATCTTCCTCGTTCTCGAGCAGCTCCCTGATTTCGTTAAAAAGGTTGAGCAGATTACCCGCCATTTCGTAATTACCCTCGGTGGGGTTGAGCATCTGTTCCAGTTGCTCGGTGGAGTAGTAGTCGCTCACCGACGGCAGCGTCACGGCTTTCTCGACCCGAACCGTATCCTTGGGCGCGGTCAGGCGCACCACGGCGACGCGGTCGAGCAGGCGCGGCGAGAGCGGCTCGGTAGTGTGGTCATAGTTGATGGTGGCAATGAAGCGCAGCCCCTGACCCAGCCGCAGTTCGTCGAGGTCGTTGCCGTTGGGAATACGCAGCGTGCGCTCGGAGTCGGGATCGGTGAAGCGCATGAAGTCGGACCAGTAATGCTCCATCGGGCTGAGGTTGGCCTCGTCCAATAGCACCCAGTGGGGTACGTCAAGGCCGCGCCGGACGCCCGCGTCGCAGCTTTTCAGCACATCGAAAAGTCCGGTGCGGGCCTGCTGGAAATGATTGGCGATGGCGTTGTAGTAGCCGATGAAGTCGCGCTGCGAGGTCCAGCCCCGCGCCGTGGAGATGGCCAGAAAACGATCATGCAGTCCCGCCGCCGCCGCCAGTTTGGTCACGAGCGAGGTTTTGCCCACGCCCGGCAGTCCGGCGAACACGGTCAGGAAGTTCTGGTTGATCGTGATAAAATAATTGGCCAGATCGTTGAAGTCGACGCGGCGGTCGAGCTTATCGAGGTTTTCTTTTATTTCCTGCAAATAATCCCGCAGCGGCGGTACCTCCTCTTTCAGCCTTAAACCGTTCAGTGCTTCCTGGATATGGTTTTGCTGTTGCTCGCCGGTGGTGGAAGGCACGATCCCGTTGACCCAGTCGATGTAAGGTTTTACCTCAAAAAACTTGGATCGCACTTCTTCGGCGTTGCTGAAATGCCCCTTCAATTCCACTAGGCTTTTTTCCAGGCCTTCTTTTAATTCTTCTTTGAGCCGCAGCTCCCGGGTACTTTCCGCCAGAAGCTTCTTTTTCCGCTCGCGGTCTTTTTCCAACTGCTGGATCTGTGTTTCGAGCGAACGGGCGGAGGCGTATTTGAGACGAAGATTCCCATCGTTCAGTAATTCGTTGATCAGCCGCTGCTGGGGAGCGGGCAGGGTGGTCAGCCGTTCGTCCAGGGCCTCGCCGCCGGGCTGTTGCCGCAAATAGTCGAGTTCTTCCCGCAGCCGCTTCAACTCGCCGCTCTGTTCAACACTGGGTTGCTCGTTGATTCGCAGGTAATCCTCGACCTTCTTCTTGCCCACCGGGTTCTCTTCCAGGTATTGGGAAATGAAAACGGGCAGTCGCTTGGAGAACCATTCGTCGGAATTACCCAGCAGCGACTTCAAGCGATCCAGCTTGGCCCGCTCGACCTGCGGCGGATTGGTGGCCGAACTGAGGGTTTTGCCCAGTTGCCGGATGTCGTTGATGGTCGATAAGTCGGTGATATTCTTGGCCCAATCGAGCAGGTCGGTCGGCGAGCCGTAGTAGATGCTTTCCTTGGTTACCCGCTGGTCTTCCAGCAGGTCGCTTACGCTTATAAGATACTGAAAAGTACCGTCCTGATGAAGGTGAAGGTGTTTTTCGGCTTCGTTGATGTTGACTCTGAAAACACAATAATCGTGGCCCGGCTCGGCCCGCAGCAACAGGTTGACGCCGTCTTCTTCCTCTATTTTTTTAGAACTGAAATTAAAAGGGCCGTAAATAAAATCGCCCGTTCTGATAAATATATCGTTCAAAGGCTCGACGTCTTGCCATATCCAATAATCCTGTTCGGGGTCGAAGGGGCGTCCCGATTCCAGAATGCGGCAAAACTCGTTATTATTGGGTGCTATGGCGTTATCGCCCGTACCCGTATAAAGTGAACTACGCTCATCGTCGGGATTGTGCGAGGCGTTCTGCTCGTATATCTGGGTAAAAAGCTCGTTTTCAGCGTATCTATCGTTTATATTTTCGTAGTTGCCAAAAATAAAAATGCACTCATTGTTCGGGAATTCCTTCTTTAAATCTTCAACCCGCACCCAGCGGTCGTCGCGCTCGACGAAGACAGGCGTTAGGTAGCCCAGATAGGGCTTGGAGTAATTGGATCGATCTTTCTTGACTACGGCTCTCATATTTTAGTTGACAGTTAGTTTTTATAGGTTCTATAGTATTGGTTGAGAAGGTTATTATCATTTTCCAGCATCATCCCGTAGGGATGTCATATTTATAGAAGAAGGCGTATTCGGCGATCATGTGACCCCGTGGGGTCGTACAGCAACCGCAATTGGTTTCTATAAACATTTTATCCCTACGGGATATGCCAACAATCTCGCAAACTATTACATCTATATTTTAAAAATGCTTCGCGCCCAATATACACAGGGAGGGATTGAAGTAAAATTCGATGGGAAGGCGGCACGATTTTTTCACTATACCAATACTGAATTTGATTCTTAAAAAAATAAAAAAGCGTAGCTATGGATTGGGGTAAACTAATAGGAAAAGGCGAGTATTTTGAGGTGGCGGAAGGCGTGTGGGGCATGAAGGAGTACTTCGTGAACGTCTACATGATACAGAACGAGACCGATGACAGGTGGGTACTCGTAGATACGGGCCTGCCGATTTCGGGAGACAGCGTCAAGAAAATGGCCGCCGATCTGTTCGGCGAAGATAGTCGCCCGGCCTGCATTATCCTCACCCACGGCCACTTCGACCACGCGGGATCGGTCAAGGAACTGGCGCAGGAGTGGAACATCCAGGTATACGCCCACGACATGGAAAAGCCGTACCTCACGGGTAAGTCTTCGTACCCACCCGCCGACCCGACCGTGGGCGGCGGCTTGGTTTCCACGCTTTCCTGGACGTTTCCGATGGGGGCCATCGACATCCGGCGCTGGCTGGTTTCGCTGCCCTCCGACGGCCAGGTTCCCGGTCTTGATGGCTGGAAATGGCTGCACACGCCGGGTCATGCGCCCGGCCACGTGAGTTTATGGCGTAAAGCCGACAAGGTGCTCATCGCGGGCGACGCGCTGACTACCACGAAAATGGAGTCGGCTTTGGCTACGCTCACCCAACAGCAGGAATTGCACGGCCCCCCGCTGCCCGTTACTTTCGACTGGGTGGCCGCCGAGAAATCCGTGCAGAAACTGGCCAATTTAAAGCCCAAAGTAGTGGCGGCGGGTCACGGACAGCCGATGCGCGGTAAGGCGATGCGTCAGGAGCTCACCCAATTGGCCAATAATTTCTACCATCTGGGCCTGCCGGAGCAAGGACGCTACCGGAACCGTCCGGCGGTTGCCAACGCCAGTGGGGTGGTATTCCTGCCGCCGGAGCCGGAGCAGAAAAACTCCGCTTTGGGACTGGTACTAGCGGGTGTGGCCGGTGTCGTGGCGTTTGGGATGGTGATGTTTTTAGAGCGGCGGCGATTGGCCTAACGCGATGTAAAACGACGTTAGCGTTTGAAACCCGCAACGGAGTTGGCTGCTAGCGTTGGTCTAGCCAGCCTTTTTTCTTCTGCGTGATTTTCTCAGAGACCTTCCCCGTTACCAATGTCGTGGCGTAGGAAGCATCTGCGCCCAGCGTCAAATCGGCACTACGGGCTTTTCCGAACCTTTCGAATTCCACCTTCACTTTATCGCCGGGCTTGTATGCCGCCAGCGCGTTCTGCCCATCTCCCGCAAAGGGCTTTCCGGCGATAGTGGTCAATTTGTCGCCTTTGGCCAGTCCCGCCCGATGGGCAGCACTGCCTTCGATAGGCTGAGCGACCAGCGTCGCGGCTTTATCGCGGACATCCAGATAAGCCCCCAAGTACGCCTTTTCCTGATTCGCCTGTTTGAAATCCACGCCTACGGAGGCCAGTAGTTTCTGGTAATCGGGCATCTGCGAATCAAACACATATTTACTGAAAAACGCTTGCCCGAATTTTGCGCCCGCGTATTTTTCCAAAGCCAGTTGCAAATCCCGCGCGGTGTAGGGAATCTCAAGCTTGCCGTAACTTTTCCACACGGATTGCATGAATCCGTCGAGCGATAAATCTCCGTCCAAATCCCGTAACGAAAGATCCAGCGCCAGCCCCAACACGCTGCCGTAGGTGTAGTACGAGATAAAGGTGTTTTCCCGATTGACCGGGTCGATCGAAGCTGCGGCATCCACAAAGGGAGCCTGGTAGCTCATTTCGACGGGGTTGAAGTACTTGCGGGCGGGGGAATTGATGACGTAGTTGAGGCTTCCCGCCAGTCCTTCCACGTATTCCTGGGGCGAGATGACACCCGCCCGGCAGAGCATCAGCGTGGTATAATATGACGTGAAGCCTTCGGCAAACCACAGTTCGCCCGACATGTTGGCCTCGGTGTAGTCGAAGGGTTGCAGCGACTTGGGGCGAATGCGCTCCACGTTCCAGCCGTGAAAAAACTCGTGGGCCAACGTCCCGGCGTTACGGGTCAGGCCGCCATCGGCCAGGGCGCGGGTGCTGGTCAAAACCGTCGAGTTGCGGTGTTCCATGCCGTCACCTGATACATGGGGCAGATAGCAGGCCAGGAATGTGTAAGTGCCAAAGTCGTAATCGGGCAGTTCGCCGTACACGGCTTTTTCCTGCGCCACGATTTTTTTGACGCTTTCCAGGTAGGTGTCCAACTCGGCGTCGGTACCGTCGTGGTGCAGCGCGAAGCGGATCGTGTAGGATTTGCCATTGGAGGTCTCGGTGAACTCACGCATCGAAAAGTTGCTGATTTCGGTCGGGCTATCCATGAAATAATCCAGGTCGGGGGCCGAGTAAATGTCGTTACCCAGCGGCCGAAGTTGGGTGGCTACCTTCCAGTTCAGATCGGTTCTTGGCTTGAAATGTACCTGAATGGGCCGCTGCGAATAATCGGGAGCGTACATGAACGCTGCCGGAATGTTGAGGTGAGCGTGGGTTTCGTCGATTTGGGAGTAGGTACCATCGCCCCGGTCAGCGAAGAGCGTGTAGGCAACCCGGACGGTGCCGCTGTGGCCGCTGATGTTCCACTGGTAGGGGTTGGGGCGGGTGACGGTGAGGGGCTTGCCGTTTTCGTCGGTGGCTTTCACGTCATATACATTCTTGGCAAATTCGTGCAGGGCGTAGCGACCCGGCGAGGTGCGGCTCATGCGGAGGGCGAGTACTTTATCTTCCAGTCCGCGAAAAGTAGCCGACACCCGCGCCTCGTGGTGCACGGCGTTAGGAAATTCGATTTCGTACTCGTGGGCGGTTTGGGCAAAAAGGAGGAAGGAGGAAAGGAGCAGGAGAATAAGAGAGCACAAAGTTTTCATAAGTAGCAGAGTTGGAATGATTTTGAATCCAAAGTTAGCCAGAAAACGCCGCCCGGACAGAATCGGCACACTTTTTTGAAACAATGTCAAATCAATCATTCTTTGGAAAATCCGCAAATTTTGAAAAAGAATTTTGACCTGAATAAAGTACTGGCGCTCATCGAAACCGCCATCCGCCCCTTTCCCAAGGCCGCTATGTTTGAGCTGGCCGAGCGGGGCTACGACTCGCTGTTCGAGCAATTGATCTCTTGCGTCGTATCCATCCGTACGCTGGACGAAACGACTATTCCCGTGTCACTGGCGCTGTTTGCCGAGGCCCGCACGCCGCAGCAGGTACTTGATCTTGGTATGGATCGTTTGACGCAACTCTTGAATAGAAGCACCTACCCCGAACAAAAAACCAATACGATTTGGGGAATTGCGAATGCGGCAGTTGAGCAATACAGCGGCCAGCTCCCCGCCGACTTTAAAAAGCTCACCGACCTGAAAGGCGTGGGCCCCAAATGTGCCAATCTGGCCCTCGGCGTGGCGGCGGGACAGCGAGCCATCAGCGTGGATGTCCACGTGCATCGCGTCGTCAACCGCTGGGGCTACGTCGCTACCAACCAACCCGAGCAGACCCTGAAAGTTTTGGAGCAAAAAGTACCCGCCGAAGTGTGGACCGAAATCAACCGCCTCCTCATGCCCTTCGGCAAGCACATTTGCACGGGTTCCCTACCCAAATGCTCTACCTGCTCCGTGTTGCCGTACTGCGAGCAAATTGGTGTTACAAAGCACCGTTAATTGAATGTCGACTTTCAACTCATAAACTTTCAACTTTGAACTAAAAAAATGACCTCCCACCTCACACTCCATCCTTGGAACGTCACACCCGCCGAAGCGATGGGATTGCAGGAAGAACTGCGCCAGCACATTATCATTCAACCACTGGAAAATTCGCCCCAGACCATCGCGGGCTGCGATATTTCTTTTAATAAGTACGAAGAAACGGTTTATGCGGGCATCGTGGTGCTGCGGCTGGATACGCTGGAAGTGGTGGAGGAGGCAGGAGTCGTCAGCACAGCGGCATTCCCTTATGTGCCCGGACTGCTGACTTTCCGCGAAGGCCCGGCGTTGCTGGAAGCCTGGGAAAAGCTAGAGACCGTTCCCGATGTCGTCATGTTCGACGGCCACGGCATGGCGCACCCGCGCCGCCTGGGCATCGCTACGCACATGGGGCTGTGGCTCGAGCGCCCTACTTTCGGTTGCGGGAAGTCGGTATTGGTGGGCAAATTTGAAGAACCCGCGCTTGAGCGCGAGAACTGGGAGCCGATGTTGCATCGGGGGGAGACTGTCGGCGCGGCTTTGCGTACGAAAAACAAGGTGAATCCGGTGTTCATATCGCCCGGCCACCTCATCGACCTGCCCACTGCCGTTGACCTTACGCTCCGCTGCGACAGCGGCTATCGAATTCCCGAACCCACGAGACGAGCGCACTTATTTGTAAATGAGCTGAGGAAGGGAGGCACAGAGGGGCAAAGGCACAAAGGCACAAAGTGAGCTACGAAATCATAAGGCACAAAAGCCAATTGTCCCAGACTTCAGCCCCCAGATGCAGCAAAAGCCCCGCTGAGACTTTCAACGGGGCTTTTTCTTAAAAACTAAAATCAATAATTCCTCGCCTTCTCCTTGGCCGAAGTAAGCGAGGCTTTCAAAGTATCGAGCGCTGCATTGACAGCCTGCATGACGGTATCTTGCTTTTCAGTAACCACGATCGGGGCCATCCCTTCCATGCGGGCCTCCATCAGACAGCGCTTGTCGTGGCTGCCTTCTTTGTCGGCGTTTTCATCCGAAAGATGCACCTCCACGCGAGTGAGTTGCTTGCTGAAACGGCTCAGTTTGTCATTAATGAGCGCGTCAAGTTCCGCTTCAAATTTTTCGTGGACAGTAATGTGGTTGTCAGTGTTTATTTGGATAATCATTTTTTTTAATTGACGGTGAACAGTGGACCGGTACGCCGGAGCGGGTTGACAGGGTATCAAGCGGCCACCAAAAAATCCCACTGGGTTGCTAAAAGAATGATGCCATTACGAGTCGCAGAACCGTCAACTGTCAACTGTCAATTGTCAACTGAAAGTCCCCCTTTCCGGGTCGGTGAGCGCTGTTCGGGCCAGGGGGTCGGCTCGCCGTTGCGGCCGATGGGGATGCGCTTGGTCTTGGAAGTACTATTTTCATCTTCGCAGGCCATGTACACCAGGATCGCGGCCAGGATGACGTTGTCTTCCACGTCGTCGAAAACGATCTTGTCGTAGGTGTCGAGGTTGGTGTGCCAGGTGTAATTGCCGTACGACCAGCTCAATGAACTCAGCGAAAAAGCCGGTACGCCCGCCGCCAGGAAGGAAGCGTAGTCCGAGCCACCGCCACCGGGATTGCCGGGAAAGTCGTATTTGATGTCTTTTTTGATGTCGCTCGGGACTTTGCTCATCCAGCGTCCCAGGTAGTCGTAGGCGTCCACAAAGCCCTGTCCCGAAATGTTGGCCACGCGGCCCGTGCCGTTGTCCTGGTTGAAGAGCGCCTGGATTTTTGGCATCAGGGCGGGGTGGTCTTCCACGAAGGCGCGTGAGCCGTTCAGACCCTGCTCCTCGCTGCCCCAATGGCCGACGAGGATGGTGCGCTTGGGATTGGGATACACCTTTTTGAGCACCCGCATGGCCTCCATCATGATGATGGTTCCCGTGCCATTGTCGGTCGCGCCCGTGCCGCCGTCCCAGGAGTCGAAGTGGGCCGAAAGCATGACGTATTCGTCGGGCTTGGTCGTACCCTTTATTTCGGCGATGGTGTTGAAAGTCGGTACTACGCCCGTTTCTCTCGACTCAGCCACCAGGTTGAGCATGGGCTTTTCGCCGCTTTCGGCCAGTCGGTACACCAGGCCGTAATCCTCCACGCTCAGGTCGATCGTCGGGACTTTCCTGGTGTAAGCCCCAAAAATCTTGTTAGCCCCGAAGCCCTGCGACCAGTAGGAGGTCACGATGCCCACGGCTCCGGCGTCTTCCAGGGCGGCGGGTAGTTCGCGACGATCGAGTCCCGTCTTGCCCAGTCGCTCGTACCAGGCTCTTGTCATTTCATCGCGGTCTTTCTTCAATTTGCTAAACGAGGAGTCGGTCGCCCATTCCTTCCAGTTGTAATCGGGACGTCCGGTCGGCTGTAGCATCGAAATCATCACCAGCTTACCCTTGGCATTGGGCAACCACTTCTGGAAGGCCATAGAATCGGCGAACTCCGGCAGGATGATTGCCTCAGCCCTCACGCCGCCCTTAGGCGTCGCCGGACTCCAAGCCAACTGCGTTCCCGCCAGCGACTTCACCCACGGACTCACCAAGTCGATGTGCGTGATGCCGCGCTCCCAGCCGCGCCACTCGCCCCATTTTTCGTTACGGGCCGAAATGCCCCAGCCCTTGTACTTCTCCACCGCCCAATCGTGGGCCTTTTTCATGCCGGGACTACCCACCAGGCGCGGCCCGATGCCGTCCATCAGTTCGTGGGCGATGACTTTGAGTTGGGAGTTGCTTTCCTCTTCCCTGACAATATTGTCGATGACGTCGTTTTGCGCTTGAGCCAAAGAAAGGACGCTCAGCAGCAAGACGAGTAGTAAGGTGTATTGCTTCTTCATAAGAGAGATTGTTTTTTCAGCTGTTGGGCTAAATATATGCGCAAATGGGGAGAAAATCGAGATTCCGGCGGAATGCATACCATTCTTTTAGATTAGGTATATCATCTTTTTATAAAAAAATTATCGTATATAAATATTTATTTATTGTTTTTCAATAATATTTAAACTTATTTTGTCATGTTATCAGTCAATAGTAAAATCTGCTCTACATGAAAAATCAATCACTAAGCTGGGTCTTCTCAATGGCCAAATTTGCTGTGCATTTGTTCTACTATACTACGATTTTGATCGCCGTCATCCTTACTTTTAACATTGTTGCGGGACTTCTGAATTGGCAACCACCTGCGCTAACTTTTGGAGAAAATCCTTCGAATGTTGTTTCTATTCCGGTAGAATGGGGTCAAAAGGGAAGTACCACGCTCACTCATACAGATCAACCGTTGATATCACTTGATCCTGGTAAACGTAAAGGCATATTGCGTGTACCCATTCATTCCCAACTCGGGCTTTGCGCCGCTTTTTTTAGGGTGACAGGATTAGCCGGTTTTGTTTGGTTCTTCGGCCTTTTACGCCAGATTTTCCGCCATACGCGTCCAAACTCTCCGTTTCATCCCGAGAATGCCCGCCGCATCAGTCAGATGGGACTACTGATTATTGCCTTCCTGTTGTTTACGGAAATACACGACACACTTTCACAAATGCTGGCAAAGCCCTATATCGAAGCAATATCACCTGATTTCTACGCCAATATGTCGTATAGCATAGAATTGAATGGCTCTTGGGTTTTCGGTCTGGTAATTCTTGCCCTTGCCCAAGTCTATCGCCGAGGTGTGGAAATCCAGCAAGAAAACGAACTGACCGTCTGACCCCATGCCCATAATCGTAAACCTCGACGTAATGATGGCCAGGCGAAAGATGTCGCTCACCGAACTGGCTGAGAAAGTAGGCCTGACCATGGCCAACCTCTCCATCCTAAAAACGGGTAAGGCCAAAGCGATTCGCTTCAGTACTTTGGAAGCTATCTGTCAAGTGCTGGATTGCAAGCCGGGAGATATTTTGGATTTCGAAGAAGAAGGGGAGTGATTCTAAAAACTAACCCCCAATTTCACGCCACCCCACACGTGTTCCTGTCCGGACTTAAACTCCCGGCTGAGGAAAGTACGGTAGTACTCGGCATAAATTTTCCTGACTTTCAGCATAACGCCGTAATTATGCTGGAAAGTGAAACGGTTGATTTCGCTGGCTTGTAAAGCATAAGGACTGCTGCGGTTGAGTAGCCCGCCTTGCAGCGTGGCGTCGTAGCCCACTATGCTACCTAGCGACTGACTGTACACATAGAGCTGCAAGTCTTTTTTTCTGGATTTTAAGGAAGAGGAAAAAGCAGAATCGAAGTACCCCAGCGAAAGCGTCACGCCCGACTGCAATTTACTTGAAAGCGTCCCTAGGCGAATCTGCGCATTGGTGTTGAGCGACAGGAAATCCGGGACAGCCGCCAACTGCCGCTCATGGTTTAGCTCGTAATTGACGACCACATCGCTGCGAATCTGGTGTTGCCAGCCGTGCGGCTCGGGATCCCCCGACCAGCGGTGAATGGTCGTTTGCATTGGTCCGGCAAAGGCCACCGAACCAATTCCACCCAAGCTCAGCGTCGAACTCAGCCGCTGCCTGCGTGCTGTGTCGACCGAGATCGAGAATGATTTTAGCATGATAACGCCAGCGAACGGTCGGTCGCCGACCAGCACTTCGTCACTTTTAATGCTGGTGGGCGTAAAACCGAAATGCTCAAAAGCCAGGCCATAGGTAGCGGATTTATCAGGAAATCGGAGCAGCACTTTGGATACGGGATTTTTGGCAAAAATCGAATGAGCGACCTCGAAGCTGTATCCTTGCGTGTAGTAGTAATCGGTGCGGTCACGAGAGAAGAAGTCGTTGTCGTAGTGAAAGCGAAAGTAGCCCTTCTCTCGGACGGCTCGCTGGGAGGCGGTGTTGTCAATCCGCTGGGCTATCCCCGAAAGAGGGCAAATTACTGCCAAGAAGAGAAGCCATGTTCTGAGCATAGTTTAAAATACGTCTCAACTAGCCGGAAAGATGGTTGGCTTTTGTTCCTGGATGTCCGTGAAATAAAGTAGCATCTGATTTTTCTTTCCTCCTTTCCTCCTCTTCTCGATTGAACCGCTCGTACATCTCCGAAGGCACGGGCGAATTTACTTCGCTGACCACTGGCTTGGGACGTACCCAGTCCAAATACCCCTTCGCCCAGGCGTAGGCCAGCCCCAACGCCAGAACACCCACGAACACCGCCATTTCGGCCAGTGCGAACCAGCCCCAGCGGCCTTCCGTCTGCGCGATCAAATCTTCGCGGCCAAAGACGACCGCCCAGGGAAAAAGGAAAACCAACTCCACCTCGAAGAGTACAAAGATCAGCGCCACAACGTAGAACCGCACGTTGAACTGCACGTTGGCGTTCCCTACGGGGTCTTCACCCGACTCGTAGGTCGTGTTTTTCTCAGGGTTTGGCTTATTGGGCCGCAACAAGCGTCCCACGCCCAGTATTACGCCCAGTAGTACGAAGCCCACGATGATGAAAAGTAAGATGATCCCGAAATCTGTCAGCATAGGTTGGACTCGTTAGATCGAACAGGCGCATCTGCGAACCTGAGGGTTCGCCGGATGACGCAGCAAAGGTAGTAAAACACCGCCCGACCACCCGTACCGTTTTTATTTAATGAAAAATGCAAAAAAAATTGCACTATGATATAAATATATCATAGCTATACCTTATATTTGTGGTAGGAATTTATAGCAAACTTGAAATACATGGAAACGACTAACAACGAGAACCAAAAAATAGAAGTCGCCCCCGCTGCGCTCAGCGTCATGCAACAGACCGACAGCGCCCTCGTGGCGGCCAGCGATCAGAAGTACCTGTACTTCGAGGGACGTCCCCGCGAGTACCGATTCAACGGCCAGAACGGCCAGTTCAACCTTTACGGCGACCGCGTGCTGACGGATGCCTCGGGACGCCTGGTCTCGACCTTTTCATTTCAGCCGATCGCCTACCGCATTTTCGAAGACGGGCTTTTTGGACGCTCGCTGCGTGAATTGTGGGCCGAGCTTTTCTTCGTGGATGCCGATAATTGTGTGTCGTGCATCATGTTCAACAACACCTCGGTCAACGAATTGTACCGACTGCTGGAACCCATTCTGTACGAACGCAAGTCGCTGTGCGATGTGGTGCTGACGATCAAGCCCGAGCGGGTGCAGAGCAAGAGCGACCCCAACAAGTCGTGGTTCATTGCGCGCTTTTCCTATGAAACGGCTAAGCCCGAGGCTATTTCTGAGATGCGGGAGTTTGTGAAGACACATCGCGTGTACCGCAACGAAACGCTGACCGTTGCCGCCCAGCACAAGCTGGTGTCGCAGGGCTATTACCTGGCCATCGACCCTTTGGATGACTACTCGCTACAGCAGGCAGCTTAGTGATTGGACAGTTGCTCTTCGGCTGGTGCGCCAGTCCGATACGCTCAGAGTGACAAAAGTGTATAGAGCGATGTGATTTGCTTATACAATCAAAAATGCAGACAAGGCTCTGCATTCAATTAAAACAAACTGAAATCATGACAAATACTGGATTTATTGCCCTGAGGGGACAGCATTCGTTCCATATGGTGGATCGGAAAAGTATCAAAGAAGTGGAGATGGGAGAGCGGAAAACGAAGATCGTGACGCCTTACCACACGCTGGAAGTGGAAACGCTTTACAACATGGCAGCGCTGAGTTCGCTTTGTCAAGAGCCGCTGCCTGAAATGTTTCGGGCGGAGGAAGAGGTAGGGGAGGACTTGTATCCAAGGCTGAACGACCTGCCGTTTTGAGTTGTGGTACGGGCTGCCAGCCCGTGTTTGGAAAACAAATAGAGCCAGCAGTCAATCCATTGTTCGAGTAAGTTCTTTACAACGGGCAAGATGCCCGTACCACAACCACAATCAAGACAGTACTCCGTTTTTCTGGGCAGCACCGTTGCGATGGGCATGGTTGACCATCTCCCGAAGAATCAAGATCTGCTGCCTAAGCAATTCGATGGTATCGTTGCGGTCGGCGATTTGTTTTTCTAAGTGGCGATTGCGCTCACCGAGAAAGTCGGACTGTTTTTTTGAGACGTCACCGTTTTGACCAATGAAAGGTTCCCCCGTGCCACGCAACAGCCAGTCGCCGTTAATTTCTTCGAAGCGATTGGTGATGCTCACCAGGGTATCGAAGCTGGGTTTGGTGCGACGGTTGAGGATGGTGTAGAGCTTGGCGGGCTTATCGAAGCCCAACTCTTTACTCAGTCCATAAACGGTCATCCCTTTGTCTTCCAAAAGGAATTCGATGCACTCGTGAATGTCAAGCGGTGTGTCTTTCATGTCTAATATATATATGCTATATTTGCTGCGGTTCACAAAACTATCAAATAGTCCCCGGTTTCCAATAGCTTATTTGTAAAATATATTTTCAATCAATATTTATTGTATATGGAAAATGTAAAGCAATACTCGGACTGGACGCGACCAGATGTGTCGCCCGAGTGGGAATTGTTCCGAACTGTTCAGGAAATGAGCTGGGACGAACTGGCAACGGGCGCAAATCCCTGTCTGCTGGATATGTACCGCAGCACCGAGTTGGGACTGAACTTGCAAAAGGCACTTTCTTCTCCCAAACTCAACCAACTTGGCGAAAAGCACGGCAAGGATTTGATATGCCGATTGGTTGGGCTGACTGTTCTGGTTTATTTTGACCGCCTGCCTAAAAACACCGAAGCCAAATTCGGCACTTGGCGACTGCGCCAAACCGCCGAGTGGCTATACGATACCTACTCCTGCGAAAGTTTGCGCGATTTAATGTATGCTTTCCGCCGGGCCGGGGGTACGTACGCTCACGATCTTCTGGAAGTGATGACCGACTACCTGGAATGGCGTGCGGGCAAATTGGAAGAAATTCACCGAACCCCCAGCCGGGCGGAAGCCAAAGCCTGGCCTAACGATTTTAAAGAGAAACTGCCGGAGCGCTGGTTTCTCGGATACCTAAACCCCTCAAATGGAAACAGTAGCCAGGAAGCCGCGTAAAAAGAAAGTAAAAGAGTCAAAAGCAGCGGGGGAGATTGTATTTATGACACCTCCCGCAGCGGAGAAAACCACGGCCAAGGTGCCACGCAAGCGGAAGGTGAAAAAGGAAGAAGCCGTTCCTGAATCAACATCCGAACTTGAAACAGAGAGGGTTGCAGTGGCGGCAGAAAAAACTGAGGTCTATACTAAAGCGCCGCGCAAACGCAAAGCGAAAGTAACAGTTGCCGACAAGGATGCGCCCGTCGCGGCAGTTCCGGCCCCCGCCGAAAAAGCGGTGAAGACGCCGCGCAAGCGGAAAGTAGCTGCCCCGACTCCCCAAGCAGAAATCACGGCAGCGGAAACTCCCAAGCCTGCGAAAAAGAAAAAAGCCACTCAAGCCAGTTGGGACAAATGGGTGAAGGCGACCGTCGTGGCCGTTGGCCCCGATGTCTGGAACATTCACGCTTCCGACCTCAGCTACAATTCGCAATTTCTCACCGACCTGAGAAAACTGCCGCCGCGCGTCCTGCTGGACACACCCGCGCTGGACTATTTGTTCCGCTGTCCCGACCGCCTGTCGCACAACGCGCGGCTGGTGCTGAACGAGGAGGGTGTCGAGTGCTTGGTGAGCATGGAAAGTCTGCGCGAGTGGGCCGACAAAATGCGGACGGGTCATTACATAATCAGCAAAGAAAACGGCTTTTTCGATAAAATTCTCGATCGCTTCGATCTGGAAAGCGTGGCAACCACGACGGAGGTTTATCAAAAATACATCTCGCTAAAAGCCAACACGTTTGTGGACATTAGCTGGGAAAGAAAGCCCGAGGATGTGGTAAGCACCCGCTTGAACGCCGACGAACGCCCCACCAGAATCATCGCTGCGCAAGCCTTGGCCTTGGGCGTACCAATTTTATCCCCGGATTTGAGGTACGACGCTTACAAAAAGGATGGTTTGAAACTAGTCTGGTAGAAACTCAGCGATCTCGGCACCTACTTCCCGTTCTCTGCGGTTGAGAAACTGTTTGACACTTTATACTCTGGTAACTCCTCCGCCACCATCTCGTAGCGTTCAGCTACCTCCTCGGCCACAGTGTATTCGGCCTTATCTTTTCCGAGCAAAAAACGGAGCAGCCGTCCGAGCGTCTGCGCGCGGTCAGTAGCGGTGCGCAATTCGCATTCGTAAATCGTCCATACCTTCCAACCCAGTTTTTCCAGCAGAAACACATTCCGTTGATCGCGCCGACGATTAGTGGAAATTTTCTCTTCCCAAAAATCTCGATTGGACTTGGGTAGCCTGCCGATCTTGCAAGGCTCGTGACCGTGCCAAAAGCATCCCTGCACGAACACCACCGTACCATATTTCTTCAAAACGATGTCAGGGCTTCCCGGCAATCTCCGGTCGTGCAGCCGATAGCGGAAGCCATGCCCGTGCAGACACCTGCGCACGATCCATTCCGGCTTCGTGCCCTTGGATCGGATCGCCTGCATGATCTCCCTACGTTTCTGCTTGCTAAAAATGTCCAAACGCTTTTTAACTTTGAATGAGCGAATGATAGAATGGATGAAGATGTGAATATGGGCGAAAGCAATATTCACTCATTCACTCATTCCATCATTCAAAATTAAAATTACGCCGCTTGCCGCTCCTCATACCTCCGTAACCTCTCATCGTATAGCACAAGTCCGGCGCGGATGGCTTCGCGGATTTCCTGGGCCGTGAGGCCACCGGAATGAGCCAATTGATAGCAATAGCTAGTCAGAGAGCCGTGCTGGGCGGCTCTCTGTTTTAAGTACAATAATATTCCTTGTTTTCCTCGCATGGCAGTTGTTCTTTTTTCCTTTTACAAAGATAGAAATTTTATAATACAACTATATTATATTCTGGAAAAGTTCACTATATTTGTGATGTACAAAAAACTGATACACCCCTATGAACATCGTCAGACAAACGCTGCCCGACTCGGTGCAGGAAGTGGAGTTGGAGCGCGCCCTGAGGCCGCTGAGCTTCAATGATTTTTCGGGGCAGGAAAAGGTGCTGGACAACCTCCGCATCTTCGTCCAGGCCGCTCGCGAACGGGAGGAGCCGCTCGACCACGTGCTGTTACACGGCCCGCCCGGTTTGGGCAAAACCACCTTGGCCTGTATCCTGGCCAATGAACTGGGCGCGCACCTCAAAACAACCAGCGGCCCGGTGCTGGACAAGCCCAACGAACTCGCTGGACTGCTTACTAACCTGCAACCCGGCGACGTACTATTTATCGACGAAATCCATCGCCTCAATCCCATCGTGGAGGAGTATCTCTACTCGGCCATGGAGGATTACAAGATCGACATTATGCTCGACAGCGGTCCCAATGCTCGCTCGGTTCAGATTGGTCTAAGTCCGTTTACTTTGGTGGGGGCAACTACCCGTGCGGGAATGCTTACTACGCCTTTACGCGCCAGATTCGGTATTTCCTGCCGATTGGAATATTATCAACCCAGTCTTCTATCGACCATCATTCAACGCTCGGCCGACCTGTTGGGCTGCCCGATTAGTGAGGAGGGTGCTTTGGAACTCGGCACCCGCAGCCGGGGGACGCCGCGCATCGCCAACAACCTATTGCGCCGCGCGCGTGACTTTGCACAAGTGCTGTCCACGGGCGACATTACAACCGACGTTGTGAAGCGGACACTAAGGGCTTTGGAAGTGGGTGAGAATGGCCTGGATGATATGGACAACCGCATCCTGACGGCCATCGTCGAGAAGTTTTCGGGTGGCCCGGTGGGCCTTTCGACCATCGCCACCGCCGTAGCCGACGAGGCCGAAACCATCGAGGAGTTGTACGAGCCTTTTCTTATTCAGGAAGGCTATCTCAAGCGCACTTCACGGGGGCGGGAAGTGACCGAAAAAACCTATCGTTACCTAGGGGCAGAGATGCCGGAAAGGTACCGTTTGGCGGCCTAACATTTTTCTTGGACATAGTATATATTTATATTATATTTGGGAAACCATTTGGTGCCGATCAGCGTTTAATTACTGTACGCAAAAAGCGCAAACGAGCTATGGAACAAAACTTGGAAAAATCATATAAAGAGCAAGAGGAATGGCGGCGTTCGATTCCCGCGCAGGTCTTCCTGAATCACTTCTTCGGATTGCACCGTCATATTCAACACGCACGGCGCACGAAGAGCCTGGATCAGGTCTGGCACTTTCGGGAGTTTGAAACGAAGATCACTGAAAAGCAGGAAGAAGCCGCCAAGAAATTACTGGTACAAGCCTGGAATACCGAGTACGCATTGCGCAAGACCGCTGAGAACGGCGATGAGACTTACCACCGCAACGCGCTTTACTGGACTTTCCCGCAGGCATATTACAGCATTTTCTTCGCCACCAAGGCATTCTTGACCGTACAGGGCGGTACCGCCAGCAACGAGTGGGTCGCGCGCGCGCGCGTGGGCCGACTGGTTGCCGCCAGTTGGTACCCAACACCGTTGGCCTTCGGAGCGATGGGCTATCCGGGCAAGTTTACCCTGATGGGCCTGCCTTCGGGCCATGCCAAGCCATCGCTGCAAATGACCGACACACCGCACGAGTGGCAGGCGCAAGTGGGGCAGTTTCTTCGCACCACGCGCACCCGTCAGATGCAGAACGCGCGGCGACGCCTACAGTCTGACCCTGAGAAGGCAGTACGAACGAAGACGGGCAAGATTTCAACGCGCTTCGGCGCGAAGGAATGGGCGCAAGTGACGAAGCGCGTGAGTCCGACGAGTTTCCTGGATTTGTTTGCCCGTCTGAAGATTTCATCTACGCACCGCGAGGTCGAGCGCTTTATCGAGGCCGAGATCGACTTCCGTTTGTTTCACACTTGTCTGTTTGAGACGGTACGGTACATCAATTCCGTTCACGAAGCCTACGTGGCTAAGGCGATGGGAGCTGATCGTTACGCTGAGTTCAAGGCTTCGCTGCCCGCTTACCTCCGCGAGGAGTTTGGCGGCGATGGGCCGAAGAGTCCCCAAGAGGCGGCCGTCATTCCGCTGGAACCGAAATGGTTCGAGAAAATGGCCGGATAATCAATCACTTAACTTTTAAGCGAAACATCATGAATATGAATCCAGCATTTTTTAAGAGCAAAGGCGGCGGGCAGTACTTTAAGCGCGAAGGCGAGCGCGTCAAGATCGTTTGTCTGTACGAGTTCAACCCGTCGGTAGAGCGTACGATTTACGACGACAAGCTGTTGTCGGCCCTCGAATGCACTCCCTGCGATGAAGCGTCCTTTAACGATGCCCAGGAGCAAGTCATCAAGATTCTGCAACTCGGTGAGTTCGAGTGGGCAGCTCAAAGAGCGTAAAGACTATAATGTAGTTTTGGTTTTATGGATAAAGGATAGCCTCAGGTCGTTGACCTGAGGCTATTTTGTTTTTACTTTACACTTTGCTTTTCGTGCAAGCCACTGTTGTGCGAGCAATGATCCGTTCAACCGTTCATCTACCTAAAACCTACTACTAAATGAAAGAATACAAACTTGAAAGCTTCATTTATTACAGCAAGCTGACATTTGATTTTGAGCACATTTTGAAATCTTCAACCGCTGATATCCAGACAACACTAGACGAGTACGCAAAATTAAACTGGCGGCTGACATCGACTAACTCCGTCAGTTATGGCTCGGCAATGTACGTGTACCTTTATTTTGAAAGAGACAGGACGATCTAGCTTTTGAATTTTCCTGGATTACTCTGATCCGCGAATCAATGCTCGTCCCCCTCGTAGATCCACATTGATTTAGTGTCACCAGCGCGCTCAAAACCAATTTTCTTGTAAAATTCTACCGTATTCCCGTCGGCGGTAAGTACCTGCATGTGGAAGCCCTGGTACTTTTCCTGCATCTTTTCCACCAGTCGGTTGCCGATGCCCAGGCCTTGATACTCAGGATGCACCAGGAAGTGGGGATAGTATACCACCAGGTGACCATCGGAAATGGCGTTGCCCAGACCCACTAACTTATCGCCATCCCAGGCCGTATACAGAGAATGCGAATTCAAAAGTCCATTGTAAAGTTTGGTCGGTTTCTGAGCGGCGCTCCATCCGTTCGCTTCATAAAGAGCGAGGACGTCTTCGATGCGGATGCCTTTCTTGTCCGAAATTGTAATATTTGGGGTTAATACTTGACTAGTCATATTTTCTATTTAGAATTTTTCGGAAATTTAATTTTAATCAAAGTACAATTCAAGCTACTATTAATAGTCAATCAACCAGTTTATTGCAAAAGCGAGTAACGAAATAGTTACTCTACCCGAATATTTTTATAAAATTCTGATTATAAGTCATTTGAATGACTATCCACCTAACGAACGAACTTATGCACTCCTCCCAGAATAGGATAAAGTTCTCTTTTGGGTTTTTAAGCCCGCTTCGCAAAATGTCAAGACCCTTCCTGAAAAAACTGTTCGCCTTATAGCTGTGTTTCTTAGTCTTTATGTTTTGTACTTTTTCATGATGAAACGCATCAACTTTCACACAGACGGCAACCGCTATGCTGACAAACACCAGCAACTTACTCAGTTTATCGCTGCTTTTCAAATGCGTGCTTTCCAAGTCAAACCCTCTTTTTTTGAAACTTTGAAAAAGTACCTCTATCGACCAGCGCTTCCTGTAAGTTTCACCCAGTTTTTTGGCTGGGAGGTTTCCTATCAAAAACAAAAAATCTCCATTTGTTAGAATTTTTAGCATAGAATTACCCCAAACACCATCCACCATGCAGTCCTGGAAATACCTTTCGCCCTTTTTGCTCAGAAGCTCACCTATTGAAAAAACATTTCCGTTCCTTAGTGTTACCAGGTGACTCCTCGGAACTCGCATACAATAATTTATATTGTTGATTTTTAGGTATTTAATCCATTCAAGCCCGATAAACTCTCGGTCGCCGACAATCACATTTATCCGTTCCTTTCCAATTACGTTCACCAGTTTACCCAGCAGGCCGCAGCGATCAAGCCAATTACTGTTGCCGGATTTGTTATCCAGAAGCTTCCAGTATAACGGAATTCCAACTGAGTTGCACTTTGCGACGATCATCAGGATGTTGCATTGGTAGACGCCGAAATCCCATTCCGTTCTGTCTATGCATAAATCAAGTTTTCCCCTAGGCAAAAACAATAAAAGTAACAGGCAGACTTTGTCATAGTCAAATATGAAATCCTTAAAAAACATCTGTATTTTCCGCTCCACGGACTCGTCTTTTGCCGTAGAAGACATATGTAGAGCGATTTCCTTAAATTGGACTTTTCTACTATCGATCAGGCCAAGCAGGAAGGCGGAAATGAATTTTTTTCTGGCTAAATTCGCCGCCAAGGGTACGATGTTGAAAATTTGTATAACTTTGGCATTGATGATTTCTTTCATCCTTAAAGGCTGGTTTTGATGCTTCGTCGCTTCAAAGGTCAGCCTTTTTGTTTTTTATGCCAATTTTCTTCGGGTACAGTACGAAATAGTACCTTTTAGTGAATTTTGTTTTGGATGATATGAATACTTCTAGATCTCTGCCTGTGAATAGTACAATTCAAAGATAATACAATTAATAGCCAAAGGCAAATTCACGTAAGGCTGTATTGAACTATCTCAATGCGGACAATAACCTGATTATAGATTCCACCCACGACCTGGAACTCGCGGATTACCTAAAAGACTCTTTCGGTGTTTACCATTTCGCCGAGACCATTGAGAACGATCAGATCACCTTTGATTACAAACTAAAACCCGGTAAACTCGAAACTACGAATGCCCTAAGAATTCTAGGCATAAATGATTATCCGCAAGAAGTGGTGGACGAGGCACTACGCTTATCTGAAGCATTCAAGCGAGGAGAAATCGGATAAAAAATAGTAGGTTGTTTTCATTACGGACGGAGCTAGATTGTAAAATATTTGGTGCTAAAAAAGGTACATTTGATTTTAAACTCAAAAATCATGACTAAACAAAGAATCATCGAGCGAACCGTGAGCGCCATCAATAGGCTGCCAGCCGAAAAAGCGGAGGAAATACTGACTTTTGTCGATTTCGTAGCAAAACGGTACGAAGAACAACAGCTAAGTCAGGGCGTTCAGAAGTTAGCTAATGAAAGCAAATCTTTTAGTTTCCTGTACGACGAAGAGGATTTATACTCGGAAGCGGATCTGAAAGAAGTATTCAATGGCTAAGGGCGACGTATTACTCATCACCTTTCCCTTCACCGACCTAAGCGGCAGCAAGCTCCGTCCCGCCGTGGTACTTGCCGAAAATGACTTGGACTTGACCGTCTGTTTTGTCACAACCCAAGTTGGCTGGCAGGAGCCAACGGATGTCTTGCTTGCACCGAGTGGCTTGAATGGATTGAAAAAAAAGCCGCTTCTAAGAACGAACAAAATCGCCACCCTCGATAGGTCGCTAGCCAGAGGAATAATCGGCAAACTATCGCTTTCTAAAATTATTGACTTAGACGCCAAACTCAAAATATTGCCTGACCTCTCATAATACTGTATGGGCAACTAAAATAGTAAAAAGGCGACCCACCGGGCCGCCTTTTTATAACTGAAAAGTTTATTTTCAACTGTCAACTGTCAACTGTCAACTGTCAACCAAGACTAAGCTTCCATTCCCGCCAGAACTTCTTCCACGCGCTCAGCGGCTTCTTTGAACTCAATGGCCGAGAATACTTTCAGCCCGGACTCGTTGATGATGCGCGCGCCTTCCTCGGCGTTGGTACCTTGCAGGCGGACGATAATGGGTACGGGAATCTCACCGATAGCCTTGTAAGCTTCCACGACGCCCGCCGCTACGCGGTCGCAGCGCACGATGCCACCGAAGATGTTGATCAGAATTGCCTTAACGTTCGGATCTTTCAGGATAATGCGGAAACCGGCTTCGACTGTCTTGGCGTTCGCTCCACCCCCAACATCGAGAAAGTTGGCGGGTTCGCCGCCCGACAACTTGATGATGTCCATCGTAGCCATCGCCAGTCCGGCACCGTTTACCATGCAACCCACGTTGCCGTCGAGCTTCACGTAATTAAGGTTATTGGCTCCGGCTTCCACTTCCAGCGGATCCTCTTCGCTGATGTCGCGCATTTCGGCCAGTTCGGGATGGCGGAAGAGGGCGTTGTCGTCGATATCCACCTTGGAGTCTACGGCCAGGATTTTATTGTCAGAAGTTTTCAACACCGGATTGATCTCGAACATCGAGGCATCGCTCTCGCTGTAGGCGCGATACAAGGCAGTGATGAACTTCACCATCTCCTTGAACGCCTCGCCTTCCAGTCCCAGCGAGAAGGCCACTTTGCGGGCCTGGAAGCCCTGCAAGCCCACGCTGGGGTCGATCCATTCTTTCGTGATTTTCTCGGGCGTGTTCTCAGCCACGTCCTCGATGTCTACGCCGCCTTCGGTACTGGCCATGATGACATTGCAGTTTTTGGCGCGATCCAGCAGAATAGACAGGTAGAATTCCTTCGGCTCACTGGGGCCGGGATAGTACACATCCTCGGCGATAAGTACCTTGTTGACCTGCTTGCCCTCGGGCCCCGTCTGATGCGTGACCAGTATTTTGCCCAACAAATTTTTTGCGATCGTCCGTACGTCCTCGACCGACTTAGCCAAAGCCACACCGCGCTGCTCACCGCCTACGACCTTGCCCTTACCGCGTCCGCCGGCGTGAATCTGAGACTTGACTACGTACCACTTGGTGCCCGTCTGCTCGCTGAGGTTGCGGGCCACTTCCACGGCTTTGTCAGGCGTATCGGCCACGATGCCTTCCTGAATGCGGACGCCGTATTTCTTGAGAATGCTCTTGCCTTGGTATTCGTGAATATTCATTTTTTTGGTTTAGAGTTTAATGTTTAGTGTTTAAAGTATTTTTGCCAGGCGGGTAACATCGACTTTTTGTAAAAAACTGATGTTGAGAAATTTAACGAAAGCTGACCGCCAAAAGCCAACCGCCGACCGCCGACAAATGGTGGTAATTCGGTAGTTTCACGGCAAATTAGCGAATAATTCATAACCAGGGATAGTTTCAAGAGCCTTTTGTAGAATCGCAATCCAGCCTCTTAAACTTTAAACCCTAAACTCTAAACCAAAAATTGCCCCTACTCACCGCCACCGGCATCACCCGCACTTACGGTTCACTGCAAGTTCTCAAAGGCATTGACCTCCAGGTCCAACCCGGCGAAATCGTCGCCATCGTCGGCGCGTCGGGTGCGGGTAAAAGTACACTGCTCCATATCATAGGGACGCTCGATAGGCCCGACGGCGGTAAGGTTGTGATCCAGGATACCGAAGTTTCCACATTGGGGAACAAGGCTCTGGCGCAGTTTCGCAATGAACGCATCGGCTTTGTTTTTCAATTCCATAATCTCTTGGCGGAGTTTTCAGCCCTGGAAAACGTCTGTATGCCGGGTTTCATCGGCAGTCAGCTCAGCGAGCAAGCCTTGCGGGAGCGCGGCGTCGAGTTATTGGAATTATTGGGCCTGACTGACCGTCTCGATCACTTGCCCTCGCAGCTATCGGGTGGCGAGCAGCAGCGGGTGGCGGTGGCGCGCGCTTTGCTCAACCATCCCGCCGTAGTGCTGGCCGACGAGCCCAGCGGCAACCTCGACTCGCACAACGCCGAGGATCTGCATCGACTATTTTTCAAACTCCGCGACGAGCTGAACCAAACTTTCGTCATTGTGACCCATAACGAGGATTTGGCCGAAATGGCCGACCGCCGCCTCGTCATGCGGGACGGATTGATGGAGAATTAAAAAGTTTTATTAAAAAACCATTATCATTGCGTGACTTTTGCGCGCCGAAGGCGTCCTAAGTCAGAAGTTTTTCATAACGTTGAGTAAATTGAATAGCCGCCCGGAATTTCCGAGCGGCTATTTTGTGTTTGGAAGTGCTGTCCCGGAAATTTTCACTTCTTCTCCACCAGCTCGTACACCCGCACGTAGTCGACCTCCATGCGCTGCGGAAAAATATTCTCGTCCACACCTTTCTGCCCGCCCCAGCTACCTCCTACGGCAATATTGAGCAGCAAAAACTGCTTACGGTCGAAGGGCCATTGCGACCAGTTGAAGCTTGAAACCTTATCAAAGCGAAAGAAATCCTTGCCGTCCACAGCAAAGGAGACATAGCCCGGCTGCCATTCGAGGGAATAAACGTGGAACTCGGTGGAAGCGGTTGGCACATCGACCGTAGATCCTTTGTTGGTGCCAATGCTGTGGTTGAACGACTTGGTGTGGATATTGGCATGAACTCGGTTCTGATCGAACCCGACGTGCTCCATGATGTCCAGCTCACCGTTATCGGGCCAATATTGGCTACCGTAGTTACTATCGGTGGCCAGTGTCCAGATCGCCGGCCAGGTTCCTACGCCCGTCGGTAACTTGGCCCTCACCTCGATTTTGCCGTAGAGGAAATCTCCCTTGCCCTTGGTGATCAGCCGCGCGGAGGAGAATTGGCGACCGCCGGAAGATTCCTTACGGGCAGTAATGACAAGATGACCGTCCTTCACCTGGGCATTTTCCAGCTGGTCGGTGTAGTTTTGCAGTTCGTTGTTACCCCAACCGCTACCACCGAGGTCGTAACCCCATTTAGCAGGGTCGGGCTTACCGCTGTAATCGAACTCGTCCTGCCAGGTGGGCTTTTCGCTGAACGTGTACTCCTTGGGGGGCGTAACAGGCTTTGGGTCGATAGCCACCGGAGTGGGCGGCGCTTCTTCCTGCTTTTGACAGGAGGCATTGAGGGATACGACGACGAGCAACAGTAAGGTAGCGTAGCGCATTGTGGGGTCTATTTTAAATGATAGTGCGGGTCACCCAAGTCATATGGCATCCCGCCCGGTGAAGGAATGAATAGGAAGCACTCAGGCGACGGCGTAGCCGGTGTAGGGACGGTGCGATGGAGGTTGGAAGCCGATGACAAGGTCAGATATCTCGACTCCTTTCTTTACCAATTCAGCGGCGATATCCTCGTCGGTCCAGTTGGCTTGTATCCAAACTTTGCCGTCGGGCTTTATGTCGAAGTGATAAATGAGTTGATATATAAAATCCTCATCTTCGTCCCAGCCTATGCGAACTAGCTGAAAGTGCTTTCGCTCAATGTCTGCAATTATTTGATTTTCAACGCTGTAACAATCTGATGATGTATAGGAAACGTAATCCTCCAGAACACTCATCATGATTTGCTGGTATGTCTTTATTTTGTCCGTAACTACTGAATTTAAACATAGAACCATTTTACGATAACTTGTTTTCTGGCGTCATAAACAAGCACATTCAATTTGAAATCATGCAAAGCTTCCAGAACGTCGGGCCTTATAAAAATGATTTATAAGCTTTTTGAGGTACCGCTAAAATTAGCTTTCGCTCTGGTTCCTTGATCTTTAGGGCCCGTAAATAGGTCAAGTATTGACCGAGAGCCTCATAAAAGTCATATATGTAAGAACTTCCCAGAAAGCTTTTTATCTCGACGGCAATCAGGTCTTTGCCTCATCGGGCGGCTAATACTCGTTCCGCTCCCAGGTCAACGAAAACTTGGGAGCCTAGCGATTTTAGCTTGTACGGGTCATGCGTAATTTCCCAGCCTTCTTTCTGCAAAGCCACCTTCACCGCATCATGGAACAAGTCTTTTGCCACAACCTAGATTTTTACCAAAAATACAAAAAAATATGCCCGTACCCCCGAAACTGACCACTAAAGTATCTATAACCCCTTCCGAATGGAAGATTGATCACCAAACCCCCGCGCTAACCGTAGGCTCCTGTTTCGCCGAAGTACTTGGCGGGCAGTTATCAGAAAACAAATTTCCGGCGCTGAGCAATCCCTTCGGAACCCTGTTCAATCCCTACTCCATTGCCAAAGTGTTGACAATGTCTTTAGAAAATACCAGCCCAAGCGAAGAACTTTACGTCCAGAACGCCGATGGAATTTGGCGGCATTATGACTTTCACTCTTCATTTTGGGGAGAGAGCAGGGATGAACTAGAGCAAAAATTATTAGCTGTCCTCTCTGAGGTGCGGGAATTTTTAACGTCTACCAAAGTACTGGTTATTACCTTCGGGACGGCGTACGTTTATCGCTATCGCAAAAATCTGTCGCTCGTAGCCAACTGTCACAAGACCCCCCAAAGTGAGTTTGTGAAGGAATTGCTGGGTTACGAGCAACTGCAAAATGGGTGGGGCGATCTGATCCGGGCTTTGCGCACCAGCCGAAGAATCATCCTGACCGTCAGTCCGGTGCGGCACACGCGCGATACGCTGCCGCTCAACCAGGTGAGCAAGTCGGTGCTGCGGCTGCTGTGCCACCGTCTTTCGGAACAGTTCAAAGATGTCAGCTACTTTCCCAGCTACGAGATCATGATGGACGAACTGCGCGATTATCGTTTTTATAAGGATGATCTGATTCACCCGAGCGAGCTGGCGGAAAAGATTATCTTTGAAAAATTTGCGGATGCCTACCTCACGGACGAAGCGCAGGTGTTGATGGCCGAATGGCAAGCCGTGCGAAAAATGCTGGCGCATCGACCTTTCCAAACCCACACGCCTTCTTACCAGAAGCATCTGGAAAGCACGCTGGAAAGGCTTGAAGAACTATCTGGAAGTTTGGCAGTGGAAAGGGAAATAGAGGAGGTGCGGGAAAGGCTTCGCCTAACTCTTTGACAGCTTATTGCGCCCTTTCAGGGCTTGATGTTGGGTTTTTGTTGCAGCGATTCGCAGGGCTGCACCCTGTGCTGACGGATTACGCCCCTCGGGGCTTAGAAATGAGATTTATAAAACCACGTCAACTTTTCAGTAAATGACAAAAAATATCCCTGCGGTAAGAAGCCACAGGGATTTATCTTGCAAGGGAACGAAGAACGGCTCTACTGTCCCATATTGAATCCGGCAATGTGCTTCTGGAAGACCGCGTCATACTTAGCTGCCGCTTCTTCCTTACCCGATTGGCGCAGGGCATTCACAATGGTCTGTAGAGTGAACAGGTCATTATTGACATCGCGCTGGTTATTGTTGCCGTTCTCTCTGGCAAAATTCAAGTTCTCATCCGCCCGGCTCACCATCGTGTCGGCGATTTCCATCGCCCGTTTCTCGTCGCCCAACTGCAACAGGGGGCGCACGTAGTTGGACGAGAACACATCGTAAGGAATACTCTTGTCCGGCATCACGGTCAAGATTTTATCCATCGCCAGTTTCGCCTTGTCCAGCTTGTTCTCGGCGATCAATTGGCCCACCAGGCGCAGAAACGCAATGCGCGCCGTCGCGACGGGCGAACCCAGGAACGTGTTGTCGTAGTACGTATTCGGATTGTCCAACTCCCGCCAGGCCATTTTGGTCATCAGGTTATTGTACATGATGTCGGAATTCACGTAGCCGTCGGTGGCGTTGGGGACGAAGACGGGCAGCAGGCGGTAAGCGTAGCCCTCGACCTGCATGTACTCTTTCAGGCTGAGGTAGTTGGAGCTCGCCAGCGTGGAGGAGAAGTAGATGGGCCGCTGCCAGTTATTGGTCGCGATGATGTCCAGCATGATAAGGTCCGATTTGTAGAGATCGCTTTTGCCGATCGTCCAGCTGATGGAATCCCGCAGGAAAGGAATTATGTCGGGTTTCAAGATACCGAGTTTGCTTACGCTCGCTACATCTACGGGCAAGAATAGTACGGACGAAGGCAGAATGGACGTCATGTCGCCGCTAGTGAGCGGTACCTGGATCGCCTTGTTCTCGGACTTTACCAGACCCATGTACTCCTTCAAGTTGATACCGCCCTTCACCCCCGGAATTTCGTAAAACGGCACGATGTCGTTCTTGCCATACATGTAGTTGTCATGATCCAGCGAAATCGGCAGCGGTTCCGATTCATAGGTTTTCCGCTTCATCTGGTCGATGTACCAGTCGGTACCCAGCAAGCTGAGGTTGCAGACGCGCACGTCGGTACGGAAGCCCTCGGTCTCCTGCACGTACCAGAGCGGAAAAGTATCGTTGTCGCCACCGGTAAACAGGATGGCGTTGGGCGCGCAGCTACTAAGCAGATTCTTGGCAAAGTCGACGGAGTGATAGCGATTGCTGCGGTCGTGGTTGTCCCAGCCTTTGAAACCCATAATCGCCGGGACGATCAGTCCCAGAGCCGTCGCCAGTCCGGCGCGCGCCGTGGAATTTTTAAGGAAAGAAGCCAACCCCTCGGCAATGGAAATGACCCCGAAGCCAATCCAGATGCAGAAAATGTAGTAAGAACCCACGTAGATGTAGTCACGTTCGCGCGGCTCGGTGGGTGGGGAGTTGAGGTACACGACCAGCGCCACGCCCGTCAGGAAGAAGAGAAGCCCCAGCACCAGCAGGTCCCGCCTGCGGCGGAAGTACTGGATGACGATCCCCAGCAGTCCGAGCAGAAACGGCAGCATGAAGAAATTGTCGTGCGCCTTGTTGTGCGACATAGAGTAGGGGAAATCCTTACCGGCATCGAGCGGCAGCAGGTTGCCCGCGCCTTCTTCGTCGCTCTCGCGGCCCACGAAATTCCACATGAAATACCGCCAGTACATGTGGCCGATCTGGTACTTGAACATAAAGCCCAGGTTATCGGCCATGGAAGGCTTTTGGCCTTCGGCCAGCCCTTCCATTTGGCGGTAAAGCTGCGGGTGATTGCCTTGCGTGCTGTACATCCGGGGCAGCAACATGCTAGTACCCGGCTCGTATTCGTACTCGGGCTTATAATCGATGATTGCGTATTTGTCGCCCTGCTTGCGGTAGATGGGCGCACCACGGTTCTGCTTGATGGGGCGCGAGACGAAGGTCGGACCGTACAGCAGCGGACGGCTACCATACTGCTCGCGCTTCAAGTACGACACGAAGCTCAGCGTGCCGTCGGGGTTGTTTTCGTTGATGGGCGGGTTGTAGTTGGCCCGTACCAACACCAGCAGGTAGCAGGAATAGCCGATGAGAACAAATGCAAACGACAGCAAAGCCGTGTTAAGCAAGGCGTTTTGTTTGATTTCAGAATAGCGAATGCCGTACACCAATGCGCCCAGGAAGGCGATAATAAAGAAGATCGTGCCGCTCCCGAAGGGCAATCCCAGCAGGTTGACGAACTTGATTTCAAACCATCCCGCCAAACTAGGCAGACCGGGAATGATGCCGGAGTTGATGATGACGAGAATCAGACCCCCCGCCATAAAGGCCAGCAGGCCGCCGAAGAAGGTGATTTTTTGGTATTTCTTGTAATAATACACTAACGCCAAACCCGGAATCGTGACCAGGTTCAGTAAGTGAACGCCAATAGAGAGGCCGACGAGGTAGGCAATGAAAATCAGCCAGCGGTTCTCGGCGGCGGGATCTTCGATGCGCTCCCACTTGAACACCGCCCAAATGACAATGGCCGTAAAAAATGACGACATACCGTAAACTTCCGCTTCGACCGCCGAAAACCAGAATGAATCCGACCAGGTGTAGGCCAAAGCCCCCACGACGCCCGCTCCCAATAGCAGGATCGTGTCTCCCATCGTGAGTTCGCTTTCCTTTTTCCCCACAAGCTTCAAGCCCAGCAGGGTAATCGTCCAGAACAAAAACAGAATCGTGAACGCACTACTCAGCACCGACACCATATTGACCCAATAGGCCACCTGAGTGACATCGCCCAAAGCCAGCAACGAAAACAGCCGTCCAATCAAAAGGAAAAACGGCGCACCCGGCGGGTGGGGGACCTGCAACTTGAAAGCGCAGGCAATGAACTCGCCGCAATCCCAGAAACTGGCGGTACGTTCGACGGTAAGGGCGTAAGTGAGGAAGGCAATCGCGAATACAATCCAACCAGCAAGGTTGTTGAAGCGGTTGTAGCGAGTCATTTAGTTAGCGGAGAGTTGAAAGTGGAGAGTTGAGAGTATTGGACTTGCTATTCATTTTCAAAATGTCGTTAATACCAATCCTATCTTTTACTTTTTGTGGTGTCAAGATTCAGGAAGTCGAATCTTAGGCCAAAAGTAGTAAAATAACCCCAACAGCAAGTTTTTGGCGATCTTAAAAAAGGTTAACGGGAAGCGATTCGAATGAAGAGAAACGTAAGTGTTTTGGATTAACGGTCAAGGGTTAACGGTCAACGGTTCGCGGATTTCCTTTTTCCACCCAGTCAAAAGGAAGGTGTAGAATCCCGTTTAACCTTTGACCGTTAACCTTTTAACCCACAAGGGAAACGTTGCCACTAAGCTCAAATCTTATAGAAAATCCACTTGCCCAATTCTTTGTAAGACACTTTTTTGCCGTACATCAGGATGCCGATGCGGTAAATGCGGGCGGCGAGCCAGACCGTTCCCATCAGGCCCAGTACCAGCAACACCATCGACAGGGCCAGTTCCCAAGCCGGGACGCCGAAAGGGACCCGCACCATCATCACGATGGGAGAAGTGAAGGGAACGATGGAGGCCCAGAACGCCAGTGGCCCATCGGGATCACGCAGGGCAAATTGGGCGAAGAAGAAGGAGATAATAATGGGCATTGTGATGGGCAACATGAACTGCTGCGTGTCGGCGTCGTTGTCCACCGCCGCGCCCACTGCGCCGAAGAGGGCGCTGTAAAACAGGTAGCCGCCCAGGTAGTAAAACAGGAAGCAGGCGATGATATAAGGGATGTTGAGGCTATTGACCGCTTCCAACACTCCTGCCACGGGATTGTCGTCGCCAGCGGCGGCAACGGCTTGGCCTGCGGGCATATTTTTCTGTACCTGCTCGATTTTAGCCTGCGGGTTATCCCCAATTCTATCCTTGAAGGCATAGCCCGCCGCCGAAACAAATAGCACCGTGAGCAGAATCCAGAGGACAAACTGAGTGAGCCCGACCAGCGCAACGCCCACGATTTTGCCCATCATCAGTTGGTAGGGCTTCACCGACGAGATGATGACTTCCACGATCCGGCTGGTTTTTTCCTCCGTCACGCCGCGCATGACCTGCGTACCGTATACGAAAACCGACAGGTAGATCATGAAAGCGCAAATACCGCCGATAATGGTCGCCGCACCCGAGCTGCTGCTTTTTTCACCCTCCTCGTTGAGCGCAATGGTCTCGGACTGGACATTGACGCGGGCATCTTCGATGATTTTTCGCGTGATACCCGCCTCGGTGAGTTTGATGTTTTCAATCTGCCGCTCGATGGTTTTCTCAATGTCACCTTTCAGGTCGAGACTAACATTTTTGGCCGCGTAGATGCGGACGTCCTCAGGTTTGTCTAGGACGTCTTTGGGAATGAAAACCAGGGCGTTCACGCCGCTTTCCTTATTGGTGGTAAAAGCCGCCTTTGCTGAATCCAGCGACTCATTGATGTAGCTAAATTTGAGTTCGTCGGTTTCTTTGAACTGGTTGATGAAGAGCCCGCTCTCATCCAGCACCTCGACTGTTTTGCTTTCCGTACTGCCAATGGCAATCCAGATCATGACCGCATAAAAACCCACGAAAAGAAAAGGAGTCAAAAAGGTCATGATGATGAAGGATTTCTTCTTCACCCGCACAAGGTACTCGCGTTGTAAAACCAGGAGGATATTTTTCATGAAGGGAAATGGGGGTTGGGGTCAAAGATTAACGGTCAAAGGTTAACGGTTCGTATCGTCATCAGGACGACGGCAGGTCGCCATTAACCGTTGACCTTTAACCGTTAACCCTTTTCCTAGCTTTCCGGCACCTCGTTCACCGCCCGCATGAACACGTCGCTCATGGTGGGGATGTTTTCGCCGAAGGAATGGATTTGTACTTTGGGGAGGAGGTCTTGCAGGAGTTGATTGGGCGAGCCGCCCACGGGCAGTCTTATTTCGCTGCGCGTCAGTCCGGCGGGCAAGGCGCGGCTTGCCTCGACCTGGTACTGTGCGGCCAGGCCATTGAGCAGACCGCTGTGTTCCACAAAGAAAGTATTGGTTTTGAATTGCTCCTTGATTTGCTTCTTGGGTCCATCCAGCACTTTTTTGGAGCGATGAATGAGGGCGATGTAGTCGCACAGTTCCTCGACGGTCTCCATGCGGTGGGTCGAGAAAATGATGGTGCTGCCCTTCTCGCGCAGTTCCAGAATCTCGTCCCGGATAAGGTTGGCGTTGATCGGGTCGAAGCCGGAGAAAGGCTCGTCCAGAATAATCAGGTCGGGCTGGTGAAGTACCGTCGAGACGAACTGTACCTTCTGCTGCATCCCCTTCGAGAGGTCGGAGACCTGCTTGTCCCACCAGGTTTTGATGTCGAACTTGGTGAACCAAATTTTCAGCTTGTCCATCGCCTCGCTTTTCGACAAGCCCTTCAAGCGGGCCAAATACAGCAATTGGTCGCCGACTTTCATCTTCTTATACAGTCCGCGCTCTTCGGGCAAGTAGCCGATGCGCCGGATGTGGCTATCGTCCAGCGGCTTGCCATCGAAGAGTATCTTGCCCGAATCCGGCCCGGTGATCTGGTTGATAATGCGAATGAGGGAAGTCTTTCCCGCGCCGTTCGGCCCCAGCAATCCGAAAATACTGCCTTTAGGAATGCTGATGCTCACATCGTCCAGAGCGCGGTGTTCGGCGTAGTCCTTGACGATGCGGTGGGTTTCAAGAATATTCATATTTTTTCTCGTAGGGGCGAACCCATGTGTTCGCCCAGAATGCTGCTTTGGTGGCTAAACCATTTAGGCTTCAAAGTTGCGAAGGATTAGTTGCCGGTGCAAAATTCACAGGTACAAAGTAGCTGAGATTGGGACAAGCGGCAGGGCAGATAAATAAAGATACCATTTTCAGTTATCTTTGTTCTGGTTCAAAATATTGTAGACTCATGGTAGCTCTGGAAAGGACGTTTCTTACGTGTACGCTCAAATACCTTGACAAGACGTTTAAAACCAAGGAGGAAAAGACGTTGCTCTCGCTGGATGCCTGGCTAGATATGAAACCCGACATTTCAGATTTCGAGCGGCAGTCGTTGCTACATTATCAGCAATTGCTTGCCTTCAACGTTCACGACTGGAACGAGCATGAACTAAATGCTTATTTTATAGGGCCGCTGTTCGCACTGGTCGATTTCTCGACGCCTTATTTCAATCATTTTGGCCAGCGCGAACTTGAGGCGGTCGTCGATGACGTACGGCTGTATGGTCGTGTCGATGGACTGGTGGCCAGCGGGCGTCGTGAACCTGAGCAACCGTTCTTTGCTTTCGAAGAATATAAGCGTAACCTAGACCCCAACGGCGACCCCGCCGGGCAGGTGCTGGCTGCAATGCTGGTTGGCCAAGCCCTCAGCCCGTTACCCGTCGAACCAATCTACGGCTGCTATGTGGTGGGCGATCTGTGGCGATTTTTGACCCTCGAGGGCCGCGTCTACGCCACTAGCCCCGGCTTTTCGGCCACTTCCGACGACCTATTCGACATCTTCCGCGTTCTTAAGGCCTTGCGCCAAATCGTGGCCGAGCGCGTGGCGAGCTATTAAGACCGCTGGCAAAGAAGGCGACAAGATTTTTTAGCCTCACACGTACTTGGGCCGCACTTGAAATAAAATCCAGCCGCCCAGAAGAAAGCCGATAATCAGGCCAAAAAACTGAAAGGTGATAGCGCTAATGGCCAAGTTCAACAGAAACGCGTAGTACATCAGATCCCAACCTCGTTTGCTGCGGGTTCGCAGCGGAGAAAAGGCTAGTATATAAAGCACCGCAGCAATACCAACACCAATGATGTTGACCCACATTTTCCAAGTTGATCCATAAGCACCCACCCCAATGGACAGGACGCTTACAAACGAACCAAGACCCACTAAGCTCAAAAAACCGAGTATGCCAAAAATGGCTCCAATCAAAGCGCCCCAGGGAGCAATCGTGACCAGGAGCTCGACCAGACTTTCGGGAAATGCGGGGAATTTGGCGAAGATGTCGCGTATTTCTTTTTCGAGGGGCAGTTGTTGTTCCATAACAAATGAAAGGGTTTAGTCCAGAGGAGTTGAGAGAAATTTTGGGTAAACTACCCTAATTCACCCGCAGAATCAACTGTTTGACTGTTTATAATGAGTAATCAGGCCGTAAAATCCAGTAAATGGTAGCTGACGTGTGCGGACAACACAGAAAATGAGTGATTGAGCTAAATAAATATTCACTCAATCACTCATCCATTCATCGCACGGGTGACCCCGTCACAATTACTTCGTCAGCGATCCAATCAAGTCCGGCATTTCCCGCTTGTCCTCGATCAAATTGGACGAGTACTTGCCATGGATGGCGTCGATCCACATTTTGGCACGGTCGGTGAGTTGGAAATCTTCGGTCATCATGCGACCCCTTGCCACCAGAATCCCCATATCGGCCCCCTCGTAGAAATAGTCGCCCACCTTGGAAATTCGCAGGAAAAATGCCTCGTTCTCGCTCTCCACGGCGCGGCGGTGCGTGTCCATGCGGTCGAACTGGATATGGCCGTTGTCGAAGATCCGCCAGATACCCGACTGCGGCGCCTCCGTGACGTACTCGATGGTGTTCTTGGTATGCTTGATGACCATTTGGCTCCAGCTATCGGTATTTTCCTGTCGCGCCCAGCGGTCGTTGATCGCCTTCACGCTGAACTCGTAGTCCACGTCCATCCATTCCAGGATGTGGAAGAGGTACAGCGGGGCATCGGCCAGGGCAAACACGGCGTGGTTGGTGATCGAACTCGCGCCCGTCACGCGGGGGTTCAGCTCGCCGAGGTAAATTTCGCCGTTGTCCTGGTCGATCAGGAAGTCCAGCTCGAAGTACCCTTTGTAGCCCTCTTGCCGAAGCTGGTCGCCAAAAAGCTGGGTGTATTTCCGGGCCTTGCGGCGCACGTCTTCCGGGAAAGCTTCGGGAAAAATCTCGTTGCCACACCAGCCGCCCTTGTAAGGCGTGAGTTCCTTGAAACCCACCAGCTCCGTCATGAGCGGGGCCACCACGGTGCCGTGCTTGGTCACGCAGGCCTCGATCGCCGATCCCCGGCAGTTAATGCGCTTCATGACCTTTACTTCAGCCTCCGCCTCGATCTCTTCGGCGTACTTGTTGTACTCTTCCTCATTGGAAATGAAGAAGGTCGTATGGCCCGAATCGCCAAAGGGCGTTTGAATCACCAGGTCGGTACCCAGCTTTTCGGCCGACACTTTCCCCAAATCCTTGTAATTCTTGACTTTGGTCAATACGTAAGGCACGCAAGCCACGCCCGCTTTCTCAGCGATGCGGTTGGTATTCACCTTATTGTCCATGAACGTCCGCATCTCGGCGGGCGGGAACATGATTTCCAGACCCAGCTTTTTGGCAAGTTCTTCGGTTTTCTCGTCGAACATCAGGAACATGACCTTACCAGCCACGCCGTCCTTCGAGCGAAGTTTGATGTAGTTCTGCACCTCGGGGTGCATCAGCAGGTAGTTGTTGATGTCCTCGATGCTCGTAAACTCATCGTGGGGCATTTCCTCCTTCGGCGAGAACACATTGGGATGCTGCCCGTCGAAACACTCGATGTGGCAGATAAACTTGAAGCCTTTGATCCACTCGTCGGCCCCCAGCAAGTTAAAGTTAGTGGCGCTTATGAAATACAAAGGCACTTCATTTTTGTGGAAATAGCGACGCAGATCAGGAATTCCTTTGAGGGTCGGGGTAGGGTTTATTTCTTGAGACATAATTGGGGTGTATGGTTAAATTTAAAATTGGGTCAACGGTCAACGGTCAACGGTCAAACGGCATTCTGCGATTTCCTGATTGCGAATTCTGAAATCCGCGAACCGTTAACCGTTGACCGTTGACCGAAAATTCAGGCTTCGCTTACTTCCATCGCTTTCTTGGTTTCTTTTTTGCCGTTGGCGCTGATTTCTATGGTTTTGATTTTACGGTTCAAGATTTTTTGGGTAAAAATCCTCAGCCCTAAATCGGCCCGGAAGCCGTGGATTTCCTTGACGTCGAGGGCGAGCATGAAGTCGATGATTTCGGGGCTGACGACCTGACCCGGTACCAGCACCGGGAAGCCGGGCGGGTAGGGGATGATAAAAGACGAGGCGACCAATTCTTCCCCGTCATCCACCGCTTTCTTACAGTCGCTGAGCGAGATGTAGTCGAAGTTATTGTCGTCGTAAGCCAGGAAGTAGGCCTCACGCAGGTTACCTCCCGGTACGCCGGGAATGGCCCGGAACGAGTCGTGGAAGCGGCTGAAATCGGGTAGTGGCGGCACATCCTCGGTCAGCGACCAGATTTTGCTCAGCGCGATTTCAGTTTCGCGGTTGTTGAGCGACTCGAATTCTTCGTCGAGTTGCTTGGCGATAGTGAGCAGGGCGTTGGTGAGGTAAGCCACGCTGCCGCGCGTGGTACCGATGTTGGTCATCAGCAGCACCGTGTTGCGGGAGGTCTTGTTGATTTGGATGTTGAATTGATCCATCAAGTATTTATTCTTGAAGGTGTCGCCATCCACCCCCGTCCGACCGATGAAGAGCGTGATCTTAGTCGGATCGAGCATGAACTCGTCTTTTTCCCAAGCCTCGTCCATGCGGTTCCAGCCCGTTTTTTTGTCGTAATATTCGCCCAGACCGCTTTCCCGGTATTTGTCAGGAATGAAGTCCTTGACCGTCAGCACGTCGAAGTACTTGCTGAGCTTTGGGTCGTCGTTGACTTTGGCGCGCAGCACCATCGCCATTTCGATACTTTTTTCCACCATCTCGTAGCCCTCGAACTGCACCTGCCGACGACCCACATCGAGCGAGGCCAGCATCTGGTAGTTGGGCGAGGTGGAAGTGTGCGTCATGTAGGCTTCCAGGAACGTATTTTCCGATTTTTTGCGAAAATCCTCGTCCCAAATATGAATCATGCTGCCCTGCCGGAAGCTACTCAGCGTCTTGTGGGTACTCTGGGTGGAGTACACCCGAATGCGTGCCTTGTCGGGATTGGGCATACGGGGGGCCTCGTCTTTGCCGAGCCCATTGATGTGTTCGGTATACTGCGCGCGGTATTTCTCGCTACGGTATTTGTTGTAGAGCTTCTTGGCGGTGTACATTCCCGTACGCTGTTTAAACACGTAGGTGAAGCCGGCGTAGGCAAACCACGCCTCGTCCCACAAGAAAATCATGTCCGGCTTGATCGCCAGGATTTCTTCCATCACGCGCTCCACGTTGTACACCAGCCCGTCGAACGAGCAGTTGGTCAACAGCAGCATCTTGACTTTGTGGAGCTGCCCGGCTTCTTTCAGTTTCATCAATTTTTCCTTGATCGAAGCCAGTGGCACGGCTCCGTACATCGAGTACTTTTCGATGGGGTAGGAGTCGAGATACACCGGATATGATCCTGCCAACACCATGCCATAGTGGTGCGATTTGTGGCAGTCGCGGTCGATCAGCACCAAGTCTTCCGGCTCGACCAGGGCTTGCAGGACGATCTTGTTGGCCGTGGAAGTACCGTTCGTGACAAAGAAAGTGCGCTGCGAACCGTAAGCCGCCGACGCCATTTCCTGGGCTTTTTTCAGAGAGCCCGTAGGTTGCAAGAGTGAATCCAGCCCGCCCGTAGTGGAGGAAGTTTCGGCCAAAAACATATTCCGACCGTAGAAATCGCCGAAGTCTTTAATCCAGCGCGATTTAAAAACCGAGTTGCCGCGCGAGATGGGCATGGCGTGGAAAACACCCGTTGGCTTTTGGCTGTATTCTTTTAATGCACTGAAAAAAGGCGTTTCGTAGCGCTCCTGAATACCCCGGATGATGCCCAGGTGCAGTTCCTGCAAATCCTCCCGGCGGTAATAAATCCGCTGGAAAGTTTGCAGCGTGCTATCCTTCAAGTCATTGAGCGAGGTGTCGGTCACGTAATAGATGTCAAGCTCAGGCCGGAACTGCTTCACGTACTCGCCCAGCAACGGCCCGAGCTCGGCTTCGGAACGCTCCTCGTGGTCGATGTCCAGTATTTTCTGAATGTAGGGCTTAATGAGCGGCGAAATGTTTTCCGACGCAAAAGGCGGGGCGTAGCGAACGACGACAGCCTGAATGTTATGGTTGAAAATCAGAGCGATGAGTGCATCCTGAAATGAATGCTGCACCAGCACGTCGTACACAAACTGCTCGTTCGGGTCGCGCAGATCCATTAGCTTTTCGTGCAGGGCAGTTTCGTCGATGGGCGTCATGTCCTCTACGAACAGCACCTCGAAGTAGTTCTTTACCGCGCTATCGGCTACTTCCCGGATTTCCTGTACTCCGCCGAACTCGCTTTCCTCTTCCAGGGCCGATAGCGGGTGACTGCGGTAGGCGTCGCCCACCAATTGACGCGTCGTGACGGCCACATTATGGGCCAGGGCGGTGTATTCCTGCCGAACCAGCATGTGGCGCAGCTTTTCCACCTTGCCGCTACCCGGAAAAGTGTAGTAGCGCTCTACCGTTTTGAGGTGAGCCAATAGTTCTTCGATGCGCTCTTTGTGCTGCTTGGCTGATTTGGAGTCCGGCTTGACCCGCGACAGAAAGGAGCATTCGTTTTTCAGCTCATTCCAGTGATCGAGCCGTAGCTGACCTATGCTAAAATAAGAGGAGGATTGTGGTTTTTTAGTTTTCATGAAATTTCTAAGGTTAGGGTTTACAGAAGCGATTTTGAAATCGGTTAGCGGTTAACCCAAAAACGCAGTATCGGCTGCCGGAATCGACTCGTCGCCTTTGTAGGCAATGCCGCTAATGGGTATCTCGAGTTCACTTTCCTTTTGCTTCAACTCGGTAAGTACGCTGAGCTTCTGGGGCTTGATGAGTGGGCCCAGTCGCTCCAGGTAGGGATGTTTCGCTCCCTTCTGGTAAATAGTGAAATCGTCGATGTGATCGCGGAAACTTTTCAGAGGTTGCCCTAAGCGCAATACGCCCAATTCCCGGCTGCGCTTCACGCGCTCGATGTTGAGTTCGAGGGGAAAGATCTCTTCGGTGCTGCCCGCCTGATAAATCACGCGTCCGTCGGGACCGCACACGATGGAGCGGCCGTTGCCACCCGTTTCCAGCCCGTTGACATCGAACAAATAACACTGGTTGACCGTCGCCATGGCGCGGGCAATGGACAGTTCGGCGTCGCGGTCGATGGTGCCCGTCATGGTGGGGTGCAGAATGACCTCGGCCCCCATGACGGTGAGCGTGCGGATGGTTTCGGGGAACCACATATCGTAGCAAATCGAGACGCCGAAGCGGCCCACGTCGGGGACGTCGAAGACGCAGAATCCGCTGCCGGGCGTCACACCGACCTCGAAGGGATAGAACGGGAACATCTTGCTGTACCGCTTTACCACCTCTCCCTCGGGATTGATGACCGAAGCAGTATTGTAGATGTTGCCGTCCCTTTTTTCGAAAATCGAACCGGGCAGTATCCACACCTTGTGCTTCTTGGCCATGGCCTGCATCTCCTGCTCAAAAGTACCCGGCACTTCCTGCGCATTGTGCAGCAGTGGCCCGTAGGCACACAACTCACTGAAGACTACCATCTCTACCCAGGGATAGAGGTTCATGGTAATATCCAGCTTCAATTTCATCATCTCGACGTTGGCGTGCGTGGCCGATACGCGCATCTGTATTCCGGCAATTGCAAATGGTTTCATTTTTCCAATTAGTGAATTAGCGAATTGTGAATTAGTGAATATTGCTTCCGCCGGACTACTTTATTCCGACATTCACTAATTCCATAATTCAAAATTATTTAAGTCCTGTCGCCTTTAAAATTTCATCTTCCAGTATATCCAGGCCTTTCACAAACTGCTCGTCGGTGATGACCAGCGGGGATAGAATTCGGATGATGTTTTTGTAGGTACCGGCACTGATCAGGATAAGGCCGCGGTCGGCGCAGCCTTTGACGATTTCGGAGCAGAGGTCACCATCGGGCTCGATAGGGCTACCGTTCTTGACAAATTCGACGGCATTCATGGCTCCAAAACCCCGCACATCGCCGATGGCAGACACTTTTTCTTTGAGTTTTCCAAAGCGCTCCATGAACATATTTCCAATCTCGACGGCGCGGGCGTTCATGTTGATCTCCTTCATGTACTTGATGGTTGCCAACGATGCCGCGCAGCAAATCGGACTCCCGATGTAGGTACCGCCGATGGTGCCCGGCCCGGCCGCGTCCATTACTTCCGCCTTGCCGACCACCGCGGCGATCGGCAGCCCGGAACCCATCGACTTGGCGTAAGTACTGATGTCGGGCTGCACCCCGTATTCCTGCCAGCTCGCCCAGTTGCCCGTGCGGGCAAATCCGCACTGCACTTCATCGAGAATGAGCATGATGCCATGGCGGTCGCAGTAGGCGCGGAGGCCTTCGAGGTAACGCTTCGGCGTGGCGTAAAATCCGCCCTCGCCCTGGATAGGTTCCAGGATGATGGCTGCCACACTCTCGGGCACGATCAGGTTGTGGCCGCTGTCGTCGAGGCGGCGCAGTTCCTGATCCACGAAGTCGTCCAGGCTCAGGCCATTGCCGTAGCGGTAGTAGTTTGGGAAAGGCAGTCGGTACACCTCCGGCGCAAAGGGGCCGCAGTCGATCTTGTAGTTGATCTTGCTGGTCAGCGTCATCGCCATCATCGTGCGGCCGTGGTAGGCGTCGGTAAAACAAAGTACCGCCGGGCGCTTGGTGGCCATGCGCGCAATCTTGATGGCGTTTTCGACCGCCTCGGCACCCGTACAGACGAGCATCGCCTTGGTGCGCTCGCCGTGGGGCAAAATCTCGCAAAGCTGCTCGCAGAGTTCGACGTAAGGCTCGTAGGTCACGACGTTGAAGCTGGTGTGCAGGTACTTACCCGCCTGCTCACGGATGGCGGCCACCACGGGTTCGGGACAGTGTCCGGCGTTGACCACCCCGATGCCGCCTGCGAAGTCGATGAGTTCCTCGCCGTCTTCGTTGGTGATGATCGCGCCCTTGGCGTCGCGGGCAGTAGCGGTGTTGAACACGCCTACGCCGTTAGCCACGGCGTTTTTTCTTCTCGTAAAGAGTTCCTGGGATTTGGTGATTTCTGCAACCATTGAGTTGATGGAGAATTGATGATGGGTGATGAATAGTTCAGGTACGTTCGTGACGGCGACTTTTTTGAAACCGAAATTTTTCAAAAAAAACAGGTCAGAAGCTTATCGAAAGATGTTGGGGGTGAAGGTAGCGCGAAAAGTAAGATAAAGCTTTTGCGCCGGAGAAAGATTTTCTGATAGCAGAAAAGTCTTTGAGAAAGCAGGAAGCGCTAAGAGCAACTACCTCGGCCGAGGCGTCTCTTGTTCAAAAGGAGGGGATGGAAGAAGGGTAGGTTGGTATTCAGGAAATTCTCACTCATAAATATCTTGTAGGGCAATTGGCTGCTTTTGTCCAAATATAGGATATTTCGCCGCCAAAATGAAATCTGATTTGAACTAACCCTACCTTTGAACGTTGTGCTTCTGTACTTTTTACGATTGGTTTTATACAATTATATGATGAATTTAGACTTCAATTCCATATCCGAATCTACCCCCGGTTCCAAATGGCAAAAACTTTTTAATCTCCATTGGCCCGCCTACCGCGCCTGGCTTCAATCCAAAGCTGCGGCGCACGATCCTGATCTGGAAACTTCGGTCGCGGAATTGGAGCGATACATGCCCGAGCTGATGCCCACCTACCGCCGCCTGTGCGAGCTGGCGGGCAACGATCCCATCGCGGCTCGCTTCCTGACGGGTTGGCAGCCGCCCGCTTATATTTCGGGCTGCTCGCAGGTGGTGACACAAAATCCGCCGCAACTCGTCCGCAACTACGACTACCACCCCAACCTCAGCGAAGGTACCGTGCTGCACTCGGCCTGGAATGGCAAGCAGGTCATGGCCATTGGCGATTGCCTGGCGGGTGTCGTGGATGGCATCAACGAGGATGGCCTGGTAGCCTCGCTCACTTTCGGCGGACGCAAAGTGGTGGGCAAAGGCTTCGGCATCCCGTTCATCCTGCGTTACGTACTGGAATTTTGCAGCAATGTCGAAGAAGCCGTCGAAGTGCTGGTGCGTACTCCTTCGCACATGGCCTATAATATTATGGTGCTGGATAAGAGCGGTAACCATAAAATGCTGCGTATTTCTCCCGACAACGCGGCGGTCGTGACCGACGCGCTGGTATCTACCAATCATCAGGGCGAAGTCGATTGGCCCGCTCACGCGCAGTTTTCCAAGACGGTCGAGCGGGAAAAGTTTTTATTGGAATTGCTAAAAATCACCAGGCCCGACGCCGAAACGACGGTGCAGACTTTCCTGCACGCCCCCCTCTACGCCCGTCGTTACAATGAGGGCTTTGGTACGATCTACACCGGGGTCTACCGCCCAACGGAAGGCGCCATGGAACTCCGCTGGCCGGGAAAGACGTTGCGGCAGACTTTCGACGATTTCAAGGAAGGCATCACGTCAATCACTTATTCTGAGAAGGCACCCGCTCGTTCTGCCACCGTTCCCGGTGACAATGATAGTCAGGAGGTTCCCGCTTATGCGCCCGCTGCCACCGACGATTTTTGGTCGCAGTACGGCCAGGCCTGGGCAACTGGCGATCCGGCCGTTATGGCCAAGAACGTGGCCCAAGCCGTGCTCAACGCTTCGGGCAAGACCGACGACCAGGAGCTCACCCGCCTGCTGGAACTCTTCACTTCCGAAACCAAAAAGCGCGGACAGGTTCCGTGGGAAATGTTGGCGGATTTGTGGGAGGAATAGGCGTTTCAGTTTCCTTTCGGGGTCAACGGTTAACGGTTAAAGGTCAACGGCTCTTCTAGGTAAAGTTGGTTTTGATATTCCGTTTTGCGATGTTTGGGCGTTTTTCTGTGATTCTTGCCGAATTCTGTTTGGGATTTCGTCAAAAACACCGAAGAACGCTCATTCTTTATTATCCAGTACCCAGTACCCAGTACCCAGTACCCAGTACTCTAAACTCTAAACCAAATTGAAAAAGCTCGCGCTCCATTGGCAAATCCTTATCGGCATGGCCGCCGGTATTCTGGCTGGTTACCTGTTTTCACGTTTCGATTGGGGTAGTGGCTTTGTGGTGGATTGGATTAAGCCCTGGGGTACCATTTTTATTAACCTGCTGAAACTGATCGCTATTCCCCTGATCGTGGCGTCGCTCATCAAGGGGGTGTCTGATCTGGACGACATCCGTCAGTTATCCAAACTCGGTACCCGAACGCTGGGGCTGTACATCCTGAGTACTTTCATTGCCGTGTCGCTGGGTTTGCTGGTGGTAAACGTGGCGCAGCCGGGTAGTTTTATCGAAGAGTCCACCCGCACCGACCTGATGGCGAGCTTTGGCGTGAGTGCCGAACAAAACGTGGGCCGGGCGGCCGAGAATCAGGACAAAGGGCCGCTAAGTGCGCTGGTAGACGTGGTGCCGGACAACCTCATCGCCGCGACCGCTTCCAACGGCAATATGCTACAGGTGATTTTCTTCGTCGTTTTCTTCGGCATCGGCCTCATTCTTATTCCGCAAGACAAGTCGGAGACCGTCAAGAAGTTTTTCGACGGGGTCAACGAGGTCGTTCTGAAAATGATCGACCTCATTATGTTGGCCGCGCCTTATGGCGTATTTGCGTTATTGGCCGCGCTGGTTGTGGAATCGCCTTCACCTGATGTATTCAAGGCCCTCGGGGCTTACGCCCTGGCGGTAGTTTTTGGACTCAGTCTATTGGTTTTCGTTCTCTACCCTACTTTGGTGAAGCTTTTTGCGGGAATCAAATACGGCGACTTTTTTCGCGGTATGGCTCCCGCGCAGTTGCTGGCTTTCTCGACCAGTTCCAGCGCCGCGACGCTACCCGTAACGATGGAGCGCGTGGAGGAACACATCGGAGTAGATAAAGAAGTCGTGTCGTTCGTGCTGCCCGTGGGGGCGACCATCAACATGGATGGTACCAGCCTCTACCAGGCCGTAGCGGCAGTCTTCATCGCCCAGGCCTTCGGCGACGCCCTCACCATCGGTCAGCAACTGACCATCGTGCTTACGGCCACCCTGGCCTCCATCGGTTCGGCGGCGGTGCCGGGCGCGGGTATCCTGATGCTGGTGATCGTGCTGGAATCCATCGGCGTCAATCCGGCGGGCATCGCGCTGATCTTCGCCGTGGATCGTCCGCTCGACATGTGTCGCACGGTGGTCAACGTCACCAGCGACGCCACGGTGGCGATTTTGGTGGGGAAAAGCTTAGGGAAACTGACCGGGCCGAAGGTGAAGGATTGGGATGATCATTTGGTGGAGGAGTTGTAAATTGCCTAAAAAAAAGTGCTATGGTCAAGAAAGAGCAAGTTATGAGCAGTCTCAAAGAGCTTCCAGATCAGTTCTCAATCGATGAATTGATGGATAAGCTGATTCTGTTGCAAAAAGTGGAAACTGGATTAGCGCAATCTGAGCAGGGAGAGGTTTATTCTGAGCGAGAAGCCCGAGAAATGATGAAGCAATGGGCAAAATAAACTGAACCCGGCAGGCCATTGAAGATATTTATGAGATAACAGAGTACTGTAGACCACAATCAGAAAAATATGCTGAGAAGCTGGTTGATAGTATTTTCAGAAAAGTCGATAATCTGATAGTTTTTCCCAATCTAGGACGTATGGTTTCCGAATTAGAAAATGAAAGAATAAGGGAGTTAATTTACAAAAATTACAGAATTATTTATCGCGTATTTTCTGAGGAAAGAATAGATATTCTGGCTGTTCATAATGGCTTGCGTCCACTGACAGAGGAGTCTATTTTTGGCTAAGAGCCTCTGACTGATCGGCATCTGACACCTAACAGGACTTCGTAAACCTCTCCACGATTATTGATTTAGCCATTCGTAGCCGAATCTTGCGTACACAATTCTTTTATAACCATCCTTCTCGTAAAGAACACCGATGTCGCCGTTCTTTTGAATGACCAGGTCGGAGTAGGCGGCCGGGCCGGGGTAAATGACCTTACCCGCCGACCAGGTTTGGCCGTCGTCGGTGCTGCGGCGGACGGTGAGGTTTTCGCGCTCGGTTTGGCTATTGGCGTTGGAAAAAAGCAGAACGTGCTGGTCTTTTTTTGGCTTGAAACTGATAATGCTTCCCTGGCAGACTGGATCGGGCAGGTCTTTCATTACGCGCACTTCGTCCCAGCTTTCGCCCGCATTCTTGGTAAAACCCTGCAAACGGTACTTGGCGTCGCCCGATTGGTTGCGAAAGTTAAAAAGCAGACTACCGTCGGAGGTCTCGGCAGCGGTAGCTTCATTGCCCCCGGCATAATCCAGATTTGGGCTTAGCTTGAAGGTTTTGCCGTGATCGTCGGAGTAGAAGGCGTGGGCTGCGTAGTCGCGGTAAGCTTCCTGCGGCGAGCCAGCGGAGTGGTTGGCCGCCACGAAAATCCGTCCTTTGTACAGTCCGTTTTGGATTTGCAGCGCGTGGCCCGGTGTGTTGGCGTAAGAACGCCAGTCTTCCGGGAAAGCATAGGCTGAATTGACTGCGGGCGCGTTGGGGCGCGAGGTTTGGAGCGTAATGTTGGTGGCCTCACTCCACGTTTTGCCGTGGTCGGTGCTGGTTTTGTACCATACCTCCCGTACGGCTTTGCCCTCGCGGACGTCCGCTTCGTGGGCCGTGCCAGTATTGTAAAATAAAAAAAGGCGGCCCTTCGGAAATTTCGGATCAGTGAGGTCATAAACGGGTGCGGGGTTGCCCGCCTGGGCGTCGCCGAAGTCCACGGCCATTTCCAATCTGCCCCAGTTTTTGCCCTGGTCGGTGCTGCGTTTGAGAACCATATCTACGTCGCCAAAATCGCCGCAGTCGGTGAGGCGGGCTTCGGCGAAGGCCAGCAGGTCGCCGTTGGGAGCAGCCACAATGGCCGGAATGCGGTAACACTGGTAGCCATCCTGGCTGTTTTCGAATACTACGGTTTCGGTAGTTTCTTCACCCACTGCGGACCGCGTCTCCATGTCGCGGGGCGACTGCATGGTTTTGTGGCAAGAGGCAAGGCAGAGCGTTAGGAAAAGGGGGAATATTGTTTGGAATTTGAACATGAGGTGTTGGACTTTGGACTGTGTCGAGAGGGCGCCGCACGAGTTTGCCCCCGGCAAACCAAGGTACGAAGATATTCGATTGCGTGGCTGGTTTGGTGGGTTGCGTTCGACCTATTCCTTTACATCCTAACGACCGCCTCCCACTGCGCCTCCGTCAGCGGCACCACGCTCAGGCGCGGCTGTCTCACGAGCGGGCTTTCCGCAAAAAGCGGATGGGCTTTCAGGTGCTGGTAAGGAATTGCGGACTCGAAAGTTAAAGTTGGCGCGAAGGCAATCGCCAGCCATTGGCCCGTCTCGCTCGTGGCATCGCTTTCGGCTGCTGAATTCACCCGCATGACGCCCCAGGCTTTCTGCTCGAAATAAAAAACCGCCTGGTCCCCCGCCCGCATTTGGGCCAGGTAGTTGCGGGCCTGGGCGTTGCGGATGCCGTACAGGCGGAACTCGCCCTGCGCCAGCACCCGCGCCCACGTCCGCGACTTGAAAGGAGATTTGACGAGCCAGTAAGCCATACTTAGCGGGTGGTTTGGTCCAGCAATTGCAGCACCAGCAAGCCGCGTTCGGTGGTGTAGTACTTCTGCTGCGAACTGTTCGGGCGTTCGGGGACGGTACGGGCCAACGCCTTTGCCGTTAACAGCGGTTCCAGGTAACGGTCGAAGTTTCTGGTGTGGTTGGTCATGTGCAGCGTGTTTTCCAAAATATCCTTTCGGCTTTTGGGGGTTTGGCACGAACGCAGGACTGCGGCAAAATCAGGTTCGAGAAACTCCACGAGCGGACGGTACTTGTCCGCATTGGCTAAATCAAGCGTTTTACGGTCTTCTGTGATTTCAAATAGAAAACGGCCCAGCAATTCCCAATAATTGCTGCCCGTGACCGGGTGAGCCGCCCCGCCAACTTGGTCACTAACTTGGACACCGACTTGGTCACTAACTTGGACACTCACTTGGTTACTGGCTGGTAACCAAGTCGGGTGAACGGGCAGCACGGTCAAGAAATAGGTGTGTTCGGCGTCGGTCTCGAAACTGGGCTCGGGGGAACCGTTTTCCTTCATCTTACGGCGGATGAGGGGAAGGCCCGTGCCGCGCCCCTCGGCGAGCCGCAGTTCTTTCAGGAAATCGCCGATGCGGCGGTTGCGGTAGTCGCGGGCGATGACGCGCGGCTGCTTCAGCGACTCGTTGGTGACGGGCGGCACGGGGCCGGGAAAGCTCAGCACCTGAAACGAATCGGGAAAAATCTGGATTTCGATGGGCTTGGCCTCCTGGTACGACTTGTGATAGACCGCGTTGGCCACGGCTTCTTCGATAGCGTCGTAGGGGTAGTTGAAGAACCGCCGGGCTTCGGCTTGGCCCGGCACTTTCACGGTGCGCTCTTCCACTACCACGGCCTGCAGGTAAGCCAGACAGTCGCGAAGCTGCTTGTGGAGCGGCCCCCGGAAGGTTTTTTCGGTGAAGCGGCGGGCGGAATCGTCTTCGTGTACGGCCAGTTCGATCCAGGCGCGGCCGAACCACCGCGCCGGATCGGGGTTAAAAAACATCAGGCCGACGTTCAGGGGCCACACCCATTCGGCCGGGCCACGCGCAATCTGCATTTGCTGGGCCAGCGTGGACAGTTCGGTGTGGCTGCTTTCCTCGAACAGGTCGCTGCGGATTTCCTGCAAATAGTCGCGGATGAGGCCCAACTGCAAATCCGGCACCGTGGCTTGCTGGTTGATGCGGTCGTCGAAGGGGATGCGGGCCGTGAGGTCCATGAGCCGCTGAAATTGCGGGCCTTTGGCGACAATGCTCTTGGCTCCCGCTCGAATATAATATTGGCGCTGTGCCTTGCCGCCCTGCGTGGAAGGCGCCGAGTAGGGCCGCTGATCGCCGGCGGGCACCCAAATGACGACGATGGACTGGTTCATCAGGACGTAAGGCTGCACGATGGGCAGATAGACGGGCTGAAGCTGATGCCCCAATTCGACAATCTTCTTCTGGATGGCGTCGAGTTGGTTGTCCTGCAAGCCGACCGGAGGCAGCACGGGGCGGCCTTCCCGCTCGGCGACGCCCACGATGATGTAGCCCCCGCCCCAGTTGTTGATATCGTTGGCGAAGGCGCAGAGCGTGTGGGCGATTTCCTCGGGGTTCCAGCCCGCCTTGAATTCCAGCCGCTCCCACTCGACAGATCCACCGTTGACCAGGTTTTTAATATTGACGGGCAGTGCCATTAGCGGTCGGTTGTGGGGTTGGGAGTATTTTGTCAGCTTTGCCGAGGCGGTGCCAGACAAAGGTATTCATAATGAGTGAATCGGCGGGTTGCGCTCGACCCACTCCTTGACCGTGTGGCGGTGGACTTTAAGGCTGCGGGCGATGTCGATTTGTTTGGCTCCTACGGCTACCTGTTCTCTGATGTATTCCGCGTGGGGAGCCAAGATAGGGTTTTTCTTTTTGCTCCCGACGGGGCGTCCCAGCTTCTTACCTTCTGCTTTCAATCGTGCCAGGGATTCTTTGGTGCGCTGAGAAATGAGGTCGCGTTCGATTTCGGCGGCCAGGCCGAAAGCAAAAGCCAAAACCTTGGAACTGATGTTATTGCCGAGTTCGTAGCCCTCCTTTACGGCGTACACGACAATGTCCCGCTCCATGCAGAGGTTGAGAATGCTCATGATTTGCAGCAGGTTCCGGCCCAACCGTGATAACTCCGACACAATGAGAATGTCGTTGGTTTTCAATCTTTTGAGCAGGGTGTTCAAGCGTCGTTCTTCGAGTTTGCGGGTGGCACTGATAGTTTCTTCTACCCAGCGGCTCACGGTGAGGTCGCGGGCGGCGGCAAATCGGCCGATCTCGAAGCGTTGGTTTTCAGTAGTCTGTTTTTCGGTACTGACCCGGATGTAGGCGTAAATCATTTTTGCGCCGAAGGTACTTATACAAGGCTCCTTTTTTACCAACCAAAAGTGCTTCATCATTACGGGCGAAGATCTGGGCTACCTCACCGCGTTTTTCAATTCACAGATATTTCGTTTTGCTTTTAAAAACTATTTCCCCGAATTGCTGGGCGATACGCGGGAGTTGAGTAAAGTATTTCTTTGAAAATGTCACTGTGTTACCAGCGGCAAAAGAGATTAGCCAGCGTTGCGAGAACTTGGTGGAAGAAATATCCCAGCAGAAAACACAACGGAGAATCTACAGCTGACTTGGAAGCCGAAATTGAAAATCGTGATTTGCCGAATTGTACGGCCTAGAAGCTGATGAACTGGAAATAATAGGCGCAGTGAGAATATTAGGAACGTGTAGAAAGCAACTTGGTCAAACCATTCATCCCGGAGGGGTCGCCCGTTAATAGAAACGTAATCTGCCCAATGTGTACACACCCCGGAGGGGCCGACCCTCCGGGGTGTAGACACATTGGACAGATTTTGCTATTAACGGCGACCCCTCCGGGGTGATCGTGTGGCCAAGTTGCTTTCTCGTTCCTAGATTAATTCTCACTCGCCTCATTATTCCAGTTCATCAGCTTCTAAGCCGTACAAACGGCAAACAGATTTTCAATTTCGTTTTCCAAGGTCAGCCGTAGATTTCCGCTGTGTTTTCGACGAGAATTTCTTCCACCAATTCTCGCAAGTTGGCTACTCTCTTGCCACTGGTAACACAGTCACATTCTCAAAGAAAACCTTACTCAACTCCCGCGTATCGCCCAATAATTCCGGGAAATAGTCTCTGAAAGCAAATTCGAAAATCTGGAATTGAAAAACGCGGTCAGGTATTCCAGGATTTCGCCCGTAATGATAAAGCACTTTTCGTTGGTAAAAAAGGAGCCTTTATCATAGACGAAGGGCAGGTACTTCGTCATGTTGGGGTAGATGATCTTGGGTTTGGAAAAATCTTCGTGGTAAGATATAGAATCCTGAGTTTCAAACCATTTATAAGAGCCGCTTTTGCGTCCTTTCCATTTCTTAGTATATCCTCGCGGTTTTGGTTCAAGTCTTTCCTGTATATAAGAAAGGTAGTTTTTTATTGCCGGAAACTCATTTATATCAAGATGCAAAGCTGGAAATGTACCAATCAGCCACTCCTCCGCCCAAGCTGGCACGTAAGCCTTGATGTCCTCGCCCCGCAAAACAGGCTTGATAATCTCATCACTTTTAGGGTCTTCGGCAACCAGGCGGTCGCGCGTGGGTGTGTCAATGATGAATGCTTTGTTATAGCCCGTCACAATCCCCCGATTGATCTTTATATCCCAATCTTTCAGCGGTTTGCCTTTCGATACAATTTTCTGGATCAAAGCGTATTCGCTTTTATCGTAGGCAATCCAACTCTCCTCGCCGGGGTTTTCGATTTGGATTTGGTGGGTAGCTATGTACTTGGCAAGTGGAGTTTGATGCGTTAAATCATCGCCAATTCTGCATATTGAGAAATTTGCATTTGGCTGCTCTTTGGCTATTAGTAAGATATTGGTATAGGTCGTAGCACTTTCAAATAGTTGCGCCATGCCAAAGTCGATAACCTCTTTGGTATTGAACTTCGTGGCAAAGTAGCTGCGCGTTACGCGACCGTAGTCGGTGCGCATCCGTTTGTTGCTGGTGATGTAGCACAGATGCCCTCCTTTCACCAAGGCGTTGAGGCCCGCTTCGTAGAATAGCTGGTACAAATCCCCGGTGCTTTTATACGTTTCATACTTCTGCTTGTCGAGTTCGGCCTTCGTGGCGGCGTCCAATTTTTGGATTTGGACGTAGGGCGGGTTGCCAATCACGATGTCGAAGCCCTCTTGCGGCATAAAGTTGAACATCGTCACCGTGTCGAAAAAGCCCGCCGAGTGCATGGCGTCGAAAGGATTCCACCCGGCAATCTGCCCGGCGGTGCCTTTGGGGTAGCCGTACTTTTCGAGTACCTGCTGCAATTCGCGGCGTTTGGCGGCTTCGGCTTTCTGCAATTTTTTCTTGTCGCGGTAGCGGCGGACGAAGAAAATCTGCTGCCGGAGGCCGTGGAGTTCCTTTTCCACTTTCTTCACCTCGGCACTATCGCCAAACACGTTGAGTTGGGCGGGTTTTTCCAGGGCCACGAGTGAGTTGGCCGCCACGAAGCGGGTTTCGAGATTGGGCATACTCAGCACGTTGCGGTTGGGACGGGCGTCGTCCACCCGCTGGTCGGCTACGAGCGAAATGAAGAACCGGAGTTTGGCGATTTGCACGGCGATCTGCTGAATGTCCACGCCGTATATGCAGTTCTCAATCAGGAATAGCTTCCGAGTGTAGTCGAGTTCGTGGCGGCTGTTGTCGAAACTTTCCCGGATATAGGCCATGCGCCGTTCGGCACTTTGCACGGCTTTTTCGCGGAGTTCAAAATCCTCGAACTGTTCGGCGGCGTGGCGGTCGCGTTCGGCCTTGCGGAGTTGGGCTTCCTTCCAGGCTTGATTGTTGGGGTCGAGTTTGGTCAGAAGATTGACCATCCGGTGCAAAATACCCATCGGATAAGCCCCCGAGCCACAGGCCGGGTCGAGGATTTTGGCTTCGCTCAGGGCCGTAATCAGGGATTGGCGGATCGCATCGTCCGCCGAAAAAGTCATTTCCCGGGTGTCATCGAACAAAGTTTCGAGTAATGACTGAGCGGCTTTTTCCGCCATTGTGGGTGTGGTCGCGACGGATTGCAGCATATCCAGTTGGCCGCGCTTCACTTCGTTGCCGAAGAGTTGGGTTTGTTGCTTGCCAAATTCGGTCTGGGCCACCGCCACCGGGGCGGTCAGCTTTTGGAGCAGATAGGCTTTCAGACTTTCGTCCACCATGTAGTTGACAATCTCGCGCGGCGTGTAGAACGACCCCGTCTGCTTGCGGGCCGTCACCTGGGTTTCGGGGTTGTAGGACGCCAATAGGTTTTCGAACACTTTGCCCAGCAGTTCGGGATCCAGGGCCACTTCCTCTTCCAGCGGCGTGTTTTCGGTAAGCGTGAACTTATAGCCGTTCAAAATATCGACCAGCCCTTTCAACTTGGCGTCTTTGCGCGGCTTCCCGGCCATTTCCGCCCTCACTTCGTCGGTCATTTCGTATTCCCCGAAAAACAGTTGGTTCGGAACGCGGGCCTGTTTCCGCTCGGTCATCGAAAATCCGTCGTAGCGTCGCTCCACCTCGCCCGTTTCCTTGTTGGCGGCGTAATCGAGACACTCGAACAAACCTCCGTTCAGGAAAGGCACGCTCTCGAAAATTTTCAGGGCGTCCTGCGGGTCGCGGAAGCAGTTGGCGTAGCGGTACTTGGTTTGGTCGCCGTAGGCATCGGCGTAGCCTTTGTTACCTTTCCGAGCCGGATCCACAAACTGCCGTTTCTCTTCGTCGGCGTCGGTGTCCTTGGCCATCGCGGTGTTGAGCGTGGCGAAAAACAGGTTTTGGAGAATGGCCCGGTAGTAGTCCGATGCCTGGTCGCTGGCGGGTTTGAAGTCGCGCAACAACTTGTCGAGACTTCGCCAATTGAACAACTCGTCCGGCACCAGCCCTTTTTCTTTGATAAACCAAACGAAAATCAGGCGCGTGAGCAGCCGGATGACACTCACGGAACGATGGGCGTCGTCGTCGAGTTGCTCAGCTTCGGGCTTGGGAAACCACAAATTCGGGTGACTTTTGGCCCAGAGGTACCAAGTGAAGAGTTCTTCGTAAAACCGCTTGTTCAGCAGCGACGTATCCAACGTTTTCTGCCACGCCCGGTGCAGAGCCACAAAAGAATCGAAACGATGTTCTCGGAGCAATTCGCCGAAACTCAGGTCTTCCAGAATAGCTAAATGGCCAGAATGAGGTTTTTGGATGGAAATGTCCTTGACGAGCGTCACCTTTTTACTCAGTACGTCGCGGCTGTCGTCCCGCTTGTGCAGTCGGCGGTCAATCAGCGACAAAGTCAAAAGTCCGTCGTGCCGGAACAGCACCATGCAAGGCATGGGAAACAGCCGATTCAGTTCGCGCGTGATTTGCGATAGTTCGGTGCGGGAGTAGGGTTTGGCTATGCCTTTCCCGTCCGTCCGGGCTTCCAGGTCTATTGCCCAAAAAAGGTACGCTTCGATGAACGTCCTATCGACCAAGCCCGTGTCGAACACGAACGCCTGGTTGTCGATTTCAGCTTGGGTCAACTGAAACAGCAATTCCACGCCCCGCCATTGGTCGGCCAACGCTTTTGCAGCATCGAAAGGGTCGCTCGAACTGACAAATGCTTGCTGAAATTCTTCAAACGTCCCTTTGCCAAGTCGCTGTTGTCGGGAGGTGTTGTAGCCTAGCGCATTGAAAAAGGCAATGCCGGAATCGAATAAGGTGGTATCATTGAATTGGGTAATCGAAGCGCGAATGGTTTGTCGGAGGGACATAGCGGGAAGGTTTATTTAATCACTAACCAGGTAATCAATTCAAATTGGTCGGCGTCGTTGGCTTGGCTTTCGGTGGGAACCAACACCGCACCCCGACTTCGCTTCAACTGGTTCAGGTTTCGCTGCCCGAAGCTTTTCCGCCCAGCCTCCACCGCCGCCTTCAGCAACTCCGAACACGCCCCCATCTCCTTCCCGTCCGCCGTTTGCTCGTTGAAAATATCGCAAAGCTTATCGTAGGCCGTGTTGCGCCCCTGGCACAGCAGCCGGAACACTTCCAGCACCTGCTTCGCGCTCACGTAGCTGAACTTCACCTCGCCCGTTTCATAGACGTAGCTGAGGTAGTAGGGGTGCAGCGGGTTGACGCGCTCGTTGTCGGTGGCTTTCTCCTTGGACTCTTCCGGTTCGCGTTGGCGGAGGCAGTAGATTACGCCGGGGCGGATGAGTTCGTTGTCGGCGATTTTGAGCTGGCCGTAGTCGGCGTGGTCGGCGTAGGGGCCCACGGGCGAGGGCACCACGGCGTACAGGCCGAGCGGGGCCAGTTCGAGTTCCTTCTTGCGCGACTCGATGAAGCGCGTGAGTTCCACCCGGAAATCGTCGAGCGAGAAGTCGGTCAGCGACACGCCGCCCTCGTTGAGGTCTTCGAGGTCGAGGACTTCGTCCTGTAACCGCTTCAACTGGCGGTCGCGGAATTTGAGGTCTTCGGTCACCAGATCCTCGATTTGGCCGTTGTCGAGCAGGTTGTCCTCGCCCGTGGCGGCAATATCGACCAGGGCCATGCGGGCTTCCACGCGGTTCTGGAGGTTGATGTACTGGTCGAGGTCGCGGGTGGGCCAGAAGTTGACGAGTTGGATGGCCGCGTTGCGGCTACCGAGGCGGTCGATGCGCCCGAAGCGCTGGATGATGCGGACGGGGTTCCAGTGGATGTCGTAGTTGATAAGGTAGTCGCAATCCTGTAAATTTTGGCCTTCGGAAATGCAGTCGGTCGCCACCAGCAGGTCGATTTCGCCGTTTTGCGGCATTCCGTGCATCAGGTCGCGTTGCTTGGCGCGGGGCGAGAAGTTGGTGAGGATGGCGTTGAAGTCGGTTTGTTTGTGGAAGCCTTTGGGCTGGAACGTGCTTTGGTTGTGGCCCGTACCGCCCGTTACCAGGGCTGCGTCCAAGCTTAGTTCTGCTTTAGCCCAGTGGTACAGGTTTTCGTAGAGGTAGCTGGCCGTGTCGGCAAAGGCCGTGAAGACGATCACCTTGCGGTTGTCCTCATTAAGCGGCTGGCGCACTTTGTCAGAAATCAACTTTTTGAGCGTCTGCAGCTTGGCGTCGCGCTCGGGTGTGATAGCGGAAGCGTCATTAAAGAGCGAAAGCATCCGGTCTTTGTCTTGCTGTAAATCTTCCAGCCAGGCTTCCAGGTTCAGGTGGCCGAGATCGAACTTGCGCTTGCCACCCACGAGGTAAGCTTCCTCCACGGCGGTGACTTCGTCATCGTCGTCCTCGACGTTGAGTTCTTCGGTATCGAGTTCTTCCTTTGGGACAGGATTGGCCAGGTAGCTCTTTATTTTCTGTTCCAGCTTTTCAATTTTTTGGATCGTCCGCTCCATTGACAGCTCAAAGGACTGCACCGAACTTTCGAGCCGTTTGAGAAAGCCCACCTTCATCATCCCGATCAGGAAATGCTCGCGGGTGAGTTGGGAAAAGTTGGCCGTGCGCTGGTTGTCGAAGCGTTCGCTGTACTCGGCGCGGTGTTTTTCCAACAAATAGGCCGAAGGGTTGAACAGACTGAGTTTGTAGGCGGATATTTCGCGGTTAATCGAATCGTAGGAGCGGAATCGCTTCTGCACATCCATTTCGGGGTAGACCGACACGGGCTTGCGCCGCGCGGGAAAGCTGCCGATGCGGGCCATGTCGTAAAACTTCTCGATGTGCCGCCGCGAACGGGCGATGGTCAATTCGTCGAGCAGTTTGAAAAAGCCGCTGTCGAGTCGTTCAAGCAGTCCCGCCACGGTGCGGTCGGGATTGCGGCTCACGTCGGCCCACTCGTTGAACTGCTTCTGCGCCGCCGCAATGGTGCTGGCGATGTTGTTTACCCCGGTGGTGGGCGACAAAGCTGTATCGCTGCCGCCCGTGATGAAATAAATCTGATTGCGGAGGTCTTTGAGCGTGTTGTTAACGGGCGTCGCCGACAGCAGCAGCACCTTCGTTTCCACGCCCGCGTTGACGATTTCGTCCATTAGCAGCTTGTAGCGGCTCCTGATGAGGTTGCCCTCGTCGTCGTACTTCCCCACGGTGTTGTTGCGGAAATTGTGCGATTCATCAATTACCACCAGGTCGAACGCGCCCCAGTTGAAGGTGTCGAGCGTAATGCCGTTGGCCCCCGACACGCCGCCCTTGCGGCCCAGGTCGGTGTGGTACAGCACGGTGTAGTTGAAGCGGTCGCGCTGGAAGGGATTAAGCGTCGAGTTCTGGCTCGCCTGATAGACCGTCCAGTTCTCGCTCAGTTTCTTGGGACACAGCACCAGCACCCGGTCGTTGAGCAACTCGAAGTACTTGATCACGGCCAGGGCTTCGAAGGTTTTGCCCAGTCCCACGCTATCGGCCAACACGCAGCCGCCGTGGCGGAGGAGCTTGTTGATGATGCCCTTGACGCCGTCCTGCTGGAAGGAGTACAGCTTTTCCCACACCTCGCTCTGAAAAAAGCCCGTCCGCTCATTCAGCAGCCCGCCTTTCCCCTGTTCTTCCAGGTAGCTTTGAAAAACGTGGTAAAGCGTTTTGAGATAGACAAATTCGGGATCGGTCTCTTTGTAAAGCAGTTGGAGGTATTTCAGCACTTCGCCCTTTACGTCCTCTACCAGCCCGCTGTCGTCGTTCCAGAGTTCGTCAAACCAGGCCTTCAAATCTATCTTATCCCGGTTGCTGTCCACGACCATGTTCAACTCGATATTGGGCTGATTGCCAAAGCCCAAGCCGTTGGCCGTGAAGTTGGAACTACCGGAAATGGCGTGGCGGACGCCGCCGACGTTTTGAACGTGGTACATCTTGCCATGCAGGAAATTGGGCTTCACCATTGAGCGGATTTCCACCTTTTCCTTGATCCACTCGTAGCAGTCGCGGGCCACTGCCTTCTGGTTCAGTTTGTTGCGGATACTGAGCGCGTCTTTCTCGATCCGATATATCTTCGGCTCCTTGTCGCGGTCGAGAATAAAATTGGGTTCCCCGAACAGAAACCGCAAATGGTCGATCTCATTCAGGCGGCCTCGAAGATGATGGTAGGCATAAATGGTGAAGTAGGCCGAGACAATCGACAATTCGGCCTGAGGTTCGATGTGTTGGGCAAGAAACTCGCCTACGGTTCCCCGTTTGCCATTTTTTCGATTGTCCCGGATAAGGGAATGGGTCTCTGCCAGAGTTGAGGGCATGTTTTGATGTTCAGGTGCTAAAATCTGGGGGAAGCTAGGCAAAATACTGTTAACAAGCTTGTCTACCAAAAACACTACTCCCAGTCCGGGTCCTCATCCGGCAAGGTATCCAGAAAATCATGCACTCCCTTGCAAAAACAGTACCGCTCACCAAACGGGCATTCGTCGGGCCGGTAGCTGCAAAACTCCACGTGCATGGTGCCGCCGGAAATGTATTGGCTGGGTTCGTCCCATTTGTCGACGAGGAGTTTGTAACGAAGTGCGGCGGGAATGTCGTCGCGCAGAAAGTCGGGTTGCCAGTTACGGGATGCCCAGAGGTGCGTAATGGCGGCGATGAGGGATTCGATTTGTGGTTCAGTGAGCCGCTCGGCGGGCGGGAACGCCTCTTTACCAATGCTCATGATGTCTTCGACGGGCTGCAAAGGGGCTTGCTCCCATTCGAGGACGTGCCGCATGATTGCCAATTCGTCCTCGTCCGCGCCGTCGACGTAAGGCGCGGGTGGCGGTGTTTCGGCTAGTTCGGCCAGATCTTCGAGAAGTTGGGAAAGGTAGCGGTTCATTTGGTGTTTTTTTTGGATTTTGATTGGGCCCAAACGCTCTAAAGCATTAAATTTGAAAAATCACGATCTCCAAATTTAATAAAAAACGGAGAATGAGCTATCTAACAGCCAGGCCTCCAACCAACTCGCCAACAACATCCCAAACCCAATCACCGCCACCCCAACGGCCCCCCCCAGATAAGCCTTGGATAACTCTTTTTCAGGCATAGGATTGAACGAAGAAATCGCCTGAACAGCAATATAAAACATTAGCCCTAAAATCAGCGTATTCGCCATAATCAAAGCGGCAAAATCATCTCGACTACCGTAGCGATCCACGCCACGCGAAGAAGCATGGACTGGCATCTGCTCTGGTAGGTAGTTGTAGTTCCATAACAATAGAACCGTCAGAGTCGGTAGAACCGTCAGAGTCGGTAACGCCAAAATCAGCCAGGGTAAATACTTCTTCATGCCTAAGGGTAAAATGGGTGCAGTTCTTTTTGCCCTCATTTTGAATATCAACCTTTTCAAAAGGTAGAGTCTGGGATCGTCAATCATTTTCCCGCTCTACCCAAGCCCCCGACAGCATGACCCGACGGATTTTGCGGAGGCTGACAATCCCTTCGAGCGGATTACCCTCGACCAATATAAAGTCCGCCCGTTTGTTCTTCTGAATCGTACCCAGGCGATCCTGTATTCCAAAAAAATTGGCGTTGTCGAGCGTGGCCGCCTTGATGATTTCCAGGGGCTCCATACCCAATTTCTCGAAGAGTTCCATCTCGTGGTGAAACGCCCAGCCTGTTTCGGCGTACTTGACCCTGGAGTGCGAACCCACGACGACGCTGACGCCCAGATCGTGGAGTTTTTTGGTATAAGCAGTCATGTGCTCAAAAGCCTCTTGAGGCAGCGTGTCCAGGTCGTTTCCAGAAGGCTGGTACTCAAAGGCGCCCAACGTAGGACAGACGAATACTTCACGCTGCGCGAGAAAACTGCCTAGCTTTTCGGCTGGTTCACCGTTGGGGTCGATGGTTTGCCACATGTCATACCTGCCTTGGCGCCGGGCGTTGTTGTCTTGCAAAATCTGCTGTTTGTAGGCTTCGGCTTGGGGAGCGGGTACCAGGTTGGTGCCCAATGAAGTGATGTGTTCGATGCCATCGAGGCCCGCCGCCACGGCCCCGTAAATATCACTCATCTCCAAATGTGCCGTCACGGGAATCCCACGCGCGTCGGCGGCGGCACATACCGCGCGAATAATTTCCTGCGAACAGCGAAAGTAAATTTTAATCGCCGAAGCGCCCTGATTGGCAAACTTGTCGACGGCCATTTTTGCCTCCGAAATATCCCTGACGACGAACGAATTTTCGGGATAAGCCGGAGAGGACATGTCGATATGCGGCCCCGTCAGATACAACCGGGGCAGGGCCACGCCCGTGGCCCGAACGGCATCGTAGTCTTCGATCCAGGCGCCGGGATCACGCATGGAGGTGATACCGTTTTTCAAAAAAAGCGCGGGCAGGGAATCCAGGCGATTGAGGTGAAAATGGGCGTCGATAAAACCGGGAAGCAGCGTCATACCGCTTGCCTCGATTGCCTCGGCTCCGTCGGGGACGGTTACTTCCCCGAATTTGCCCACCGCCCCAATCGTAGAATTGGAAACTACCACGCAGCCATCTTCGATCACCGTCGTGCCGTCGCCAACAATGACGCGGCAATGCAGGAACGCCTTAGTTCCAGTCCCTGAGACGATTGTCGATTCGTTGACCGCTCGTATCTCTACCTTTTCTTGAGTTGAAGTGTCTGTATTGTTACCAGTTGAACAAGAAAGGCTGGTCAGTAGTAGGCAAACAGTAAAATACCTATGGATAGCTTTGGGGAAAAATGCTGGGATCATATCGCTGGAAGAAATTTATTATATCCGGTAATTAGACCTTAATATCGCCTTTTTCCCTAAGTTTACCGCTTGATTCACCAAAGATTCCACTAAGCAATCCGTATGAAGAAAAACATTACGCTTATCAACTGGGGCTTGGTTACGGTGGCAGCCATAGCTTCTTTCCTTGCCGGCTGACGACCTGATTGCCATTCCCGAAAGTGTGCTGCTGGGACTGCGCTGGCTAGCTATCGCCGGATTGTTGGTGTACGCTTTTATCAAGCGTAACCTCACTACCTCCATTCTGGTGGCGATGGTCGTCGGGGTCGAGATTGGCTATGATTTTCCGGAAGTCGGCATAGGCCTGCACTTTCTGCGGCAGATTTTCCTGAAAATGATCAAGACGATCATCGCGCCGCTGCTCTTCGCTACCCTCGTGGCGGGCATCGCCGGGCATTCCGACCTGAAACAGGTGGGCCGCATGGGCTGGAAGTCGCTGGTGTATTTCGAGATCGTGACGACCATCGCGCTGTTCATCGGGCTATTTTTTGCCAACTGGTTCGAGCCCGGCGCGGGCATCGTGGCCCCGACGGATCTGGCGGGGACGCTGCCCGTAGTAGCCCCGCAAACCTGGCAGGAAATCATCGTCCACGTATTTCCCGAGAACCTAGCGAAGTCCATTTACGAAGGCGAGGTACTTCAGGTCGTGGTATTCAGCGTCATCTTTGGCGTAGCGCTGGCTATGCTCCCAGCTGTGCAGAAAGATAAGTTCGTTTCGGGCGTGGAACTGCTGGCGGAGGTGATGTTCAAGTTTACCAACATCATCATGCTCTTCGCACCCATTGGCGTGGGAGCGGCCATCGCCGAGACGGTCGGCCACATGGGCATCGATGTCCTGCAAAACCTGGCGATGCTGCTCGTGACGCTCTATTGCGCCTTAATTGCCTTCCTCGTCGTGGTGCTGGTGCCCGTGGCGCTGATCGCCAAAGTGCCCATCGTCAAATTCGCCAAGCAGATTGCCGAACCCGTGTCGATTGCCTTTGCCACGACCAGCTCAGAAGCCGCTCTGCCCAAGGCAATGGAAAAGATGGAAGCCTTCGGCGTGCCGCGCCAGATCGTCTCTTTCGTCATCCCGACGGGCTACAGCTTCAACCTCGACGGCTCCACGCTCTACTTATCGCTGGCAACGATTTTCGTGGCCCAGGCGGCAGGCATTGACTTTCCTATCGGCCAGCAAATTGCGATGGTCTTCATGCTCATGCTCACCAGCAAAGGCGTGGCCGGTATTCCCCGCGCCACCCTGGTGATTCTGCTAGGTTCGGTCGCCAACTTCGGCTTGCCCGAATGGCCCGTTTTCCTGATCATGGGCATCGACGAATTGATGGACATGGCCCGAACCTCGGTCAATGTGATTGGCAACTGCCTGTCCACAACAGTCATCGCTCGCTGGGAAGGGGAGTTGGATGACGCGAAGATGCACGCTTCCGATCAGGTTGTGGAGGAAGATACCCTGGAAGAGCTGGCGGCGCATTAAAAAAACACTGTCAGTGTTAGAGAATCCTTCGACTATTAGATTCGAAGAACTCGATCAATCAATCCTCTAATTCATACACGACTTTAACCGCGGCAGCAAACTTAAAAACTCGTGGGCTGATCTTCATCTGGCGCACAGGGTCGTTTTCGTAGTTTACTGCTTGCTGGTAGGGATTTCGCCGACTGTACTCTCGGTAACCGTAAAGATTTTCGCTCTCGCCCACATCGCTCATGCTGACGATTCGCTTGATCGATCGAGAACTGGCCTTGGCCAAACGGGAAGCCTTCTCCTTCGCACGAGCCAAAGCTTCATCCATGAGGCGCATTTCAATCTCCCGCTCGTTGCTCACAGAAAAATCAGTCATCAAGTCACTAAATCCACTGGTCATTAGCAACCGCTGCACTTGGTCGTACTGACCTAGATCATTGAAATCAATCAGCACTTGTTGATAAGTCGTAAATTGCTGGGCGGGCTGGCCTTGCCGAAAGTTCTGTCCCTTCCGGCTTTGCAAGGGCAGAAAGCGAATGTTGCCCTTGGCTACCTTCGAGTCTTCAAGCAAAGTAGTCAGTTGTTGCAGCGCATCCTGATGTTCTTGATAGGCTACCTGCGCGTCCTTATCGTCGTCGTAAGAAAGTTCTACCAAAACCGTAACCTCATTTGCGGTTACCTCTTCGTACGCATCGCCCAGAACGGTTATGCGGTTGGGGGCCATCTGTGCCTGCATAGGAGATGAAGAAAAGAATCCTAGTAACAGCAGGAAAGCTGTCGGACAAAAAAGAATTGATCTCATGGATAAGATTTCAAATAGTGGGCTGGTGTAAGACCTGGTGACTATCATGGGTCATTAAAATTGCGTGCCACTATTGCGATAAAATCAACCCTTTAGATTGTCAGCCCCCCTTTTGAAATACAATACTGCTGATAGGCAGAATCAGAGAATTATTCGTATTTCTTGCTGAACTTATTGAAAATAGTGAGATTGCGAGAATCTCTCACTTGAATCTATATTAATCCCAATGACATTCCTCAGTAAAACTGCGCTCGCCCTCTGTACCGCCTGCCTGGTTTCGGGCCAGGCCTTCTCCCAGGCCGTGCCTCAGCCGCCCAAGATGGTGCCGGAAATGACCGAGTTCTGGGAACCGGAAATCAAGACCGTCGCTACGCCAGAAAATAGCGCACCATCAGACGCGGTCGTACTTTTCGACGGCAAAAACCTGAATCAATGGGCTTCAACCAAGGACACGAGCAAGCCCGCCCAATGGACGGTCAACAGCGATGGTACCTTCACCGTGAAAAAAGGCACTGGGAATATCCAGACGAAGCAGTCGTTCCTGGATTACCAGATTCACATCGAGTGGAAGGTGCCCGCCAACATTACTGGCAAAAGCCAGGCGCGGGGCAATAGCGGACTCTTCCTGGCCTCGACCGGCCCCGACAACGACGGCTACGAAATGCAAATCCTGGATTCGTACAACAACCGCACTTACGCTAACGGACAAGCGGGCAGTATCTACAAGCAGTCACCGCCGCTACGCAATGCCACCCGTAAGCCCGGCGAGTGGAACGTCTATGACGTGATCTTCACTGCTCCGCGCTTCAAGGACGACGGCTCGCTGTTCTCGCCCGCCCGCGTCACGGCGATTCATAACGGCGTGGTGGTGCAAAACAACACCATCCTGAGCGGTCCGACGCAGTACATCGGCATTCCCTCTTACAATAAGCCCCACGGCAAGTCCCCCATCAAACTCCAAGACCACGGCGACCCCAGCGAAGCGATCAGCTTTCGGAATATCTGGATCAGGGAACTCTGAAACAATTTGGAATTATGGAATTAGTGAATGTCGGAATATTTACGGATGTCTGGCGAAAGCAATATTCCGACATTCCGACATTCACTAATTCCGACATTGAAAAAAAACGTCTCCCGCACCATCAACGCCTGGTGCATGTACGACTGGGCCAATTCGGTTCATCCGCTGGTGATCACTTCCAGCATATTTCCGGTGTACTTTACCGCTACGGCGCTCAACGCGCAGGGCGGGGCAGTCGTGGATTTTCTGGGGCTTTCGATCAAGAATTCCGTGCTGTTTTCCTACGCAGTTTCCCTTTCATTTTTGTTGGTGGTGTTGCTGATTCCCTTCTGCACCGCCATTGCGGATTACACGGGTCGCAAGAAGCTGTTCATGAAAATCTTCTGCTATTCGGGTGCGATCTGCTGCGGAATGCTCTACTTTTTTACCCGTGAAACCACCACGTTCGGGGTACTTATGTTCGTGGCGAGTTTGGTCGGCTACTCGGGTAGCATTGTGTTTTACTACTCTTTCTTGCCCGAAATCGCCACCGAAGAGAACTTCGACCGTTACAGCGCGCGCGGATTTTCGTTGGGCTATATCGGCAGCGTGATCCTGCTGGTGTTCAACCTCACGATGGTGTTGTTTCCTGATGTTTACGGTATCACCGATAAGACGCTTCCGGCGCGTATTTCATTTCTGACCGTCGGAATTTGGTGGATCGGCTTCGCCCAAATTCCGTTCAAGTACCTGCCCGACAATACTTTTGGCAAAAAACCGAATGGCAACTGGCTGTTCAATGGCTTCAGAGAATTGCGCAAAGTGTACGGTCAAATGCGGACGCAGGTGTATTTGCCCAAATACCTCTCCGCCTTTTTTATCTTTAACATGGGCGTGCAGACGGTCATGTACGTAGCGTCGATTTTCGGGGCCGTCGAGTTGAAACTACCCGCGCAGAGTCTGATTATTACGGTGCTGGTGATCCAGATCGTCGGTATTGCCGGGTCTTACGCCTTCTCCTACCTTTCGTCGAAAGTTGGTAATATCCACGCCCTGATGATCGGCGTGGCGATATGGATCGGGGTTTGTGTGGGCGCGTATTACATCACCCAGGCCAGTGAATTCTACGTACTGGCGGCGGTCGTCGGGATGGTGATGGGCGGCGTGCAGGCCCTCTCGCGGGCGACTTACTCCAAGCTTATTCCCGAGGATACGGAGGATACGGCTTCCTATTTCAGTTTCTACGATGTGGCCGAAAAATCGTCGGTCGTCGTCGGGACGCTCGTGTACGGCTTTGTGGAGCAGATGACGGGTAGTATGCGCAACAGCGTGCTGGCGCTAATGGTCATTTTTATCGGTGGACTTCTTTTGCTGTCGCGCATTCCTTCGCAAAAAGTCTACCGTTACCGCTTGCAAAATCCGGCAAATTAGTATCTTTGCACCCAATCGAAGGATGTTAGCTCAGTTGGTTCAGAGCGCCGCCTTGACAGGGCGGAGGTCAGCGGTTCGAACCCGCTACGTCCTACTGAAAGTTCATAATCCCCGCAGGCTCAGGTTTGCGGGGATTATTTGTAAGTCCCCAGTCGCCCCGCTTCATTTCCCGAAATCACCAGCCTTCGCCCGCCCCTTACCGTGATTCTGCGGCCGATAAGTTTTCGGGCGAGCATTCCTCCTCCAAATAGTAGTCCGCTGATCAAGAGTGTATTGGGTCTTAGTTTCCGCGAGACAATCGCGTCGGCAACAAGATACTCGGCGCCCGCAATGGGAAGTATTTTCTCGTATTTGAAGCGTAGGGGGTACCACCGCTTGGTTTTCTCGTCCACATACAGGGCAGAGATGTCGTTTACGGGAAGTTTGAAAGTGTTAAAAACGATCAGGCTGTCTTCAAAGCCTTCGATTTTTTGAGTGATTCGTTGTTTGTTTCCGGCGATGTCGAATGAAAGGTCTTCACCAATGCGGTAAGTAGCGTAGCGTGAATTATTTTTTATAAAAAGCAAAGACGTTTGACCAAATACGGAAGCGTTGAAACATAACATCCCGAGCGTTACCAGGTACCACCTTTTCATTTATTCTTTATTTAGGAACGATTAATAAACAAGTTGGCAGTTTTTATTACAGTCAGCCAGAATCCGTAGGATTCACATACTTATAGTAAATCAGGTAAGGCCGCTCCCATGCGACCACGTTGGGGTCGTACCGCTGGACGGTGATTATCTCTATAAATATTAGAACCCTACAGGTTCTTTAATGCCGCCATTATAGAATTTACCAAGTTATTTTTTAACCCTTATTTAGTGCGCGCAGCCGGGCGGTAGAGTTGGTTACCGGATGGCATAACCATCGCTTTCTCCCAAAAGCTTTCGATTCACTTTGTCAAGCCATATTTTTTGACCCGAACATGACCAATGCGAGTCCCCTTTGAGATAAGCGTCTACGCCCGTTTTTCTGAAATCATCCAGCAGGTCGATTCGCGGCGTCGCCAGGGCAGGGTGACGATGAATCCGCTCGATCAGGTGGTTATAGGCCCCATAATCGGGCATCAGAACCGTGGCTTTGTTGGGGATAATCGAGAACCACACCTGGTCGAACCCCATCTCCTCCAATAACTGCTTGTTAAGATTAATGACCGCCACCAGCGAGTCGATCTCAGCGTCGGGGACGCGATTATATGAAGAATTGATCAAAGTGCTGTCGGTGTCCTCGTAATAGGCCAGCGTGCTGCCATTGCCCGAGAGCGTTACTTTCGGGTCGGTACGATCGAAAAGTCGTTGGTTGATCCAGCTCTTTAACTCTTTGAATTTCAGCATCGTTTCAAACTGAAACAAGATGGTATTCAGCCGATCTTCCACGCCATCGGAGGCGAACATCCGATCAAGTGCGTGCATAAAGCGGGTGTCGCCGGGCAAAGTGATGAAAGTGGCGGTGTCAGGAATGACGTTGGCGATGAGCGTTCCGAAATGCGGCCGTACGTTGCGCTCCACTGATTCCAGCAGGATGATATTGGTGTAGGACGTATCCAGCTTCAGGTGCAAGTTCTCGCCCCAGTGCGCCCATTGGTACCTGGTCACGGCAAAGTCGGAGGAGTCGATACGCTGCCGCTCCGTGAAGCTATCACCGATGAGGTAAAAGGCAATTTTTTGGGTTGGCGCTGGAAGTGGAAGTTTAGGGCACGATTGCCGGGGATCTTTGAATTCGGCCAGGTTGGACAACCGGTACAAATCGCCGTAGCGGTAGTCGTCAGGGACGATCTCGGCTTTGTAGAGTGTAGACAAAATCTCGTTGCTGCACCCGGCCACCCAGATCACCCCAAAAAAAAGAAGAACTATGGCACGAACGACTTTCACCAATCAGCGGATTTTTATGGTCCAGGTCTTGTACTTCCCGGCTTCCCGGGCGAAGATAAAAATTTTATAATACGCAGCCTGGTAAGAAATCCTGATGGGCAATTCGGAGGGAATCGGCTTGTCGCCCAGGCGACGGCCCGTGAGGTCGAAGATGGAGGTGTAGCCGCCCGAACTTATGGAGATGAATCGGTTGTCCATCCCGAAATAATGGTACTGAAGCACGGAGTTTGGCGCGATGTTCTCGATCTCGAAGAGTTCCCGACCCGCCTGATTCAGGATGGCAGCACGCGTATTGGAAACGCGCAACAACAGCCAGTCCAGCGAATTATCGTCGAACAGGGTGCTGAATCGGGAAGACGATTCGGGCCGATAAAGCTGGCGGCGTTCGAGGATTTTCCCCGCCAGATCGGCGCGGAGCAGTTCCCCCAAGGTACTCACGCCCACGAGTTCGGGTTGGGTGGTGACGGCGTTTTGCGACCAGGCGAAAGCCCCGGAAATCCGCGTGAGCATATCGACCGGAAAACCGGGCCGCACCGTTCCATCCTCCTTAATAAGATAAATCAGGCCATTTTCCTGGGTGACGATCAACGAGCGACTGCCCAACTGATTGAGCGACACGACGGGTAGTTCCAAACCCGGGAAATTCTTGAAGCGGTTGATTTTTCGCGGCATCTTGGCCGGATTCTCCCATAAAAATAGATTTTCGGAAGCATCGACAATGACGAAACGACTGCTCCCTTCGCTGCTTCCCTCGATACGCATTACCCTGACAATGTCCTGACCCGACGGAATGCCGACCCGGAATGGCGTAACGACACCCTTCTCGTCTTCGTCGATGGCAAACAAACTCCGGGCCGTGGCGAGGATGAGCTGTTGGCGACCAATATTGAGGAAGTCCACCCGCAAGGGGGCGGTGACCAGCGGGCCGTCGAGCGTAGTGATGGGAACGGCTTTGTCATAGCCCGTGTCGGGTCGGAGCAAGCGATTGGCTTCGTCGGTCAGAAGCAGTTGCGCGGCTCCTTCGTCCTGGTCCTGCGAAATGGCGATCAGGGCATTGTTGCCTTCCTCCCACTCAATTTCACCGGCCAAAAACGTCCGATTCAGCACTTTGCCGGAGGTGCGACGCTTCTTGGGCAAAATCGTGAGCCGCGGCACGACTTTGCGGTTGGCCAGCCGACACTCGAAAAGGATGCTCTCGACGTTGTCGGAGAAAACTCCCCCCGTGTTCCGACTACTGCTGATTTTTCGCAGACTGGCCACCATCGCCAGTTGGGCGGGCGAGTTTTGGTTGGTCAGCACACTGTCCAGCTCCGGCGACTGTTGCCAGGTAATACGGTTCTCGAAGTCGGAAATGTAATTTCGCAACCCTTGTGAACTATTGCTCAACACCAGATAGGGGGCCACGTACGTAATGAACGTCCGGGGAAAGCCATTGAAAAGCGGGCCGTAAAGGGCCGCTGGAAGTTCGGGAATGGGGACGGAAAACAAATCGTAACCCTGGTACTTATCCAATGAGACGTTCGACTCGCTGGTCGAAAGTTTCGCCAGTTTGGTCAGGATCGGGCGAAGTTTATCGTAGTTGGCATACTCTACGAGGGCAATTTTACCATCCGTAATGCTGTTGCTGCCCTCTATCTGGCAAAGAATCATTTCAGAACCCACATTGTCGATGAAAGCGTCGCGGTCGTTGTTGAGGTGATACCGGAGTTTGTCCCAGGCGGGCGAGGCAAAATCGTCGTGCCAATCTTGGAAATTGTCCTTGAAATCGAGGCTGTCCCCACTGGCCACCCGAAAAAACAGGGAGGTTTGCTGAGAGATGTATTGGTGTCGGCGAAAAGTTTTTCCCGGCTGACCATCCAACCAATCCGCCAGGTAATTTTTACCCACCCTACCACCGGCCGACTCGAAAACCACTTCGGCTTTGTCCGCTTCTACCAAATGGTAGTCCTGCAAGGTGGGCAAAATTTTGAAGTACTCGGCCAGGGCAGGTTGGGAAGAAACGGAGGGGGCGAGCAGGGATTTCACAACGGTATTTTTCAAATACACGCTCAATCCAAACTCGGAATCATTCGCATCCTGAAACTGATCTTCCAGCGCAAACTGGCTCACCGTTTCGCTGGTGCGGCGAAGCACGTCCTCAATCAAATCGCCGTATTGGCTGATGATTAAGTAGTTGTCTTTGATAATGTACGAACAAACGGGTTTGGAATTCAGGTCATTGATGTCCGTAATGGGTTCGCCCTGAAAAGAATGACGCAGTACCCGCACATCGGGACGGTTGGGTTTTGACCACCAGTCCAACTCGGTTTCGTTGACCAGCGGAACGTAGAGAATGAGGCCAAAACCGGAAGAGGTGCGCGGATGGTAAGAGTAGGTGAGCGTTTTGCCGCGAAGGGTGCGCTCAAAGACGCGCTGATCCGGCGTGATCCACAGCAGGAGCGATAAGCTACCGCCCGCCTCGTTGATCAACGGAAACTGCTTTACATTGATCTCCGACTCGGTGACCAGGAAGGTAGAATCCTGCAAGCGATCGCTGGTAACGACCGCCGTCGCGTTGGTTGGGATAAAGCGCCAAGCCGCCCGTGAACGCTCACCCCTGAACAAAAAATAGCCAGCCACCACCAGAAGGGCGAGAATCAGGAGCGGGATGGCGTAGCGTTTTAGTGGCAAAGTTTAAAGGCACAAAGTTCTAAAGGCACAAAGGCACAAAGGCACAAAGGGATAAAGTTTGATCAGAAAAATGAGTAAACGCAGTCAGATGTCCATCTTTTTCTCATCACTCATCACTCATCACTCATCACTCATCACTCATCACTCCCTCAACGCTTTCACCTTATCATTCAGCTCGATGCGGAAGCGGAGTAGTTCGCGAAAACTGCGCACGCACACTTTCCATAAATTCCACTTCACGATGGAGACTTCGCCCGTCTCGCGGTCTTTGTGCGTGATGGGGATATCGTATAGCTTTTCGCCCGCTTTTTTGGCCATTACTGCCAGGAAAATATTGGGGGCAAAGGGAGGTGGATCGGGTAATTCGCGCAGGAGTTTTTTGAGAAACTCTCCTTCAATCAAGCGAAATGGAATGTTGCTATCCAGAATGTACGTGCCGTAGACGGTAGAAATAGTGCCGCGCAGCACCCTGGTAATAAACAACCTAACCGTGGCGTCGTGGCGAATTTCGCGGTAGCCCAAAACGAATTTCGATTCGTTGCGCTTGGCCCAGAGCTTATCGAAATCGTCGGTCACAAACTGGTCGTCGCTATCGGTCTGGAATACGTGCTGCGAACCCAACGCTACAGCTTTTTTATAGCCATTCACCACCGCGTTGCCGTGGCCGCCGTTGGGTTGGTTGACGACCGTCAGCCGCGTATTGGTGCGGGCCATACTGTCCAGTAGCTCACCCGTGCGGTCTTTGGAACCGTCGTTGATGACGATAAGCGTCGTCTCGTCATTCGGGAATTTATCTTTCAGGAAATCCGTCCAGTTCGCCACGACTTTCTCGATGCAGTCGGCTTCGTTATAGGCGGGCATTACGATGCTTAGTAACAATGTATTGGTGATTTGTGTAGTCGTTTAGGTGTTTAGGGTTTATGGTTTAGGCGAACCCAAGCTTACTTCGCCCCTCTGTGCCTTTGGACCTTTGGACCTTTGGACCTTTGGGCCTCTGCCCCTTAAAAAAACAAAATTAGGCAAATACATCCACGTTCCCTACAACCTACCGGGCGTAGCGGTCTTTGAGGTTATTGATCGGTTTTTCGATGAACTGCCACGATAAGGCGGCTAGTCCGGCGGTGAGGATAAAGAAAAAGAGCATTTGGAATGCCAGCGAATCTGCCAGGGCGGGCGACCAACTTTGAATTTTGTTCAGAACCCTTAGGGTAGGGTGGCCCGGTTGGGTGTGGAAATGGTTATAGACGAAATTGTGGTACAAATACATGCCGTAGCTGATTTTTCCCAAATAGCTGCTGACCGGATTTTCCAGGAACCACTTCATGAAGCCATCGAAGCCCAGTACGGCCTTACCGATGAGGAAGGCGCAAAAGACTGAACTGACGAAGCGATCTACGACATCGTTGGCAATATTATGCAGTTCCACAAAAGTCTTGGACCAATACACCACCAGAACCCAGGCCGCCAGCCCCACTAAGATCCAGATTGGATTGATAAATATTTTGGTGAAAAGCTCAGGACGTCGCAGTTGCAGCCACGCCATCAGCCCGCCTATGCCGAAAGAGTCGAGACACATGGGCATTGATACGTAATTGACCATCCATTCGTAACCGGCCAGGTAAAAGTATAGTCGCAGTCCCACACTTAGCACGACCATCGCGACCAGGGCCTCGACCAGCCACTTGCGTGGCACTAAAAAAATCAGGAAGGGAAAGAAAATATAAAATTGCTCCTCTACCGCCAATGACCAGAAATGGTCGATCACGCCCATCCAGTGCTGGTTGAAGGCGATGAAAATATTCGTGGCGTATAACACGCACCATCCGATCGTGTCGCGAACGGGCGGCACGTTCAATGCAAAAAGGATCGCGACGGTCAGGTAATAAATTGGGAAAATACGGAGTGTCCGGCGGATGAAGAACTTACGCAGGTAACTTCCCATGCCGCCTTCTTGCCCGATGTTCTTCTCCCGGCTCACCATCAGGATGCGGGTGATGAGGAAGCCGCTCAGGACGAAAAATAGCGTTACGCCTAGCGGGCCGTAGGGAACGACGTTAAATTCCGCCAGCCAGTGGTCCACCAGCACCAGTGCCACAGCTACGAAACGCAAGCCGTCCAACTGGACGAGATAGCCCGTATTTGTCGCGCGCGTTTTCACCAATTCGTTCTGATTTTTTGTCCCGCCACCTGCCGGGTCGTAATCGAATCCTTTCCCATCAAAATCCCCACCCGATCGCCCTGTTTCCACAGAATTCCCAGGGCGTAACGATCTGCGTCAATCTCGGCGTAGGGGATACTGGCGTAGAAGCCGGGGGCAAAATAGCGTTGGTGCAGGAAAAGTTGCTTCCGATTGGTATTTCTTCGGCGGTCGGCAGGGTAGAGGTAGTACCTTTTGGTTGAGCTCAGTACGAAATACACCCCACTGTCCTGCAAACGCTGGTAGGGATAGCTGGTATTCCGAATTTCGATGCTCTGGGGCGTCTGCCGAATGGTCGTGGCTTGGGATAATTCCGTCAGCCCGGCAGTGCTCCCCGCAAAGGTCTGGCGGGAAGCCACCTGGATGAGCGGCAGCATTTCATCGTAAAAAACGTACGGTTGTTCTACGAGCGACCCCGGCTGAATAGTGTCTTTGGGAGCAGTCAGCGAGCGATCGGTATAGGTCCAGTTGAAACGTTGGGTCGTCTGGAATTTTCGCAGATTGTGGGCATCCACCAAATGGTAGTGATTGCTGAACACCAGATACAGGGCGTTGAAAAACACAATCCCGGACACGTAAGGCGACAGGAAACTACCCCGAATGGGAATGACGACGTAAAGGTAAGCGACCAGCAGCAGCAGAAACGAGTAAATCTTATAGCGGCTGGTCAGCAGCCCTTCCAACCCAAAACCGACACGGGAATAAACCACGACCAGCGCCGTCCCCAGCACGAACAGGATGATGCCCAGGCAAAAAAGGTCGGTGATCTTGGCGTAGTCGTACTCGTAGCGGTTGCGGACCAATCGGAACAGGGTTCCGAAACCAATGGAAACGGCCACCAAGAAAATGATTGCGCCCAAAATCAGGCAGGCCCGAGCGTGGTTTTGGACGGGGAAAGCTTCCGCAAAAGTACCAAGAAAGTAGAGGTATCCTTTCACAAATGTCCCGACGCCAAAATGCGCATCGGGACTGGCGGACGACCGCTGGAAATCGAAGAAATAGACCAGCAAATAACCACCACTCACCGCCAGCCAAATCATCAGCCGCCGCCAGCGGGGGGCCAGCAAGAGCAGAATCGCGCCGATCGGTAGCACCAGTAAGCCGTTGCCGCTCGTCAGGCAAGCCAAAGCCGCGAGCAGGAGGGAAGCAATAAATGGCCCGCGCCGACGGGAAACGCAGCAATAAAGTGCCCAGGCTGATAGCACCACCACGCCGAAATTCTGCACCGACGCCATGCCCCAGTACATATTTTCGTAGTGCGAGAGCGTGAGCCAGATGAAAGGGACGGGAATTAGCGCATAAAATGGCTTTCGGTTATTTTTTAGTAAAACCCACCACAACACGATCATTCCCAATAAGATGACATTACCATAAAACATCAATCGCTTGAAATTGAGGGCGCCGAATACTTCGTAGTCCAGCAGCGCAATGAAGCGCGTGAGGGCAATGCGGTGTTCGTTGTGTTGACTGAAAAGGGCCTGAATTTTGCCGGAGAAATCGGGCGCTTGCAGGTACTCGAGTAGGAAAGCCTTCAGCGCGTGGTCGTCCCACTTCGGAATATTGATGGCGTAATAATCCCATACCCAGAAGAAGATTCCGATTGGGATCAGCAGCGTCAGGCTTACGAGAAACTGGGAAGCCCGCTGGCTCATGCGCGCTGTAATTGGTTGAGGAGGGCGGCTTCGAGACTCGCAGCGTCGAGCTGCGCGTTTTTTTGGTGGAATTGCTGGCTACCGTACTTCTGATCAGGGTAGCCCTCGGCCCGCAGACTCACGAAAGCTTCGGGGCGAATGCCACGTTCCAGCATTTGCACCGACAACTGCTGCGCCAGTCCGCCCGTGCTGACGTGTTCTTCGGCGACAATGATGCGGGAGGATTCGCCCAGAATTTTCTGAATGTTTTCGGGCATTGTCAGCGGGAAGGTGTTGGCCGCAATTACCGTCACTATTTTATTCAAATCCTCATTTCCCGTCACCGCCAACAGGGCATTGTTGGTGATCGGGCCGAGCGTTACTATCGCCATTTCCGAAATTTCGGGTTGGTGAACAACTTTGAACGAACCGGATTGGTAGCTGTCTGCGGGCGTAAGTTTTCCCGCACCCAACCGCAAATACGCCGGACGTGCTGTAGTTGCGATCTGACGCACCATTCCTTCAATCTCGTCAGAAAAAGCCGGAACGTGGGCCGTGACGTTTTGCAATCCGCTCAGACAGGCCAAATCTTCCAGGGTATGGTGGCTGCTGCCCATGATGCCATAGCCGTAGCCGCCGCCGTTGGCGACCAAAAAAACGGGCAGGTCGTGAAAGCAGACGTCATTGCGGAATTGCTCCAGACAGCGATAAACCACGAAAGGCGCAATGCTGTAACAGAAGACCTTATAGCCCTTGTACGCCATGCCCGCCGCCACACCCACCATATTCTGCTCGGCCACGCCGGCGTTGATGAAGCGCTTGCCCAGCGTATCGCGTAGGTTCTCGAAAGCGTTGTAGCCCAGATCGCCGGTGATGAAAACGATGGATTCGTCCTGGGTCGCCAGCTTTTCGATGGATTGCGAAAATTCTACTCTCATTTGTTCAGTTGTTTGACCAAAGCCCGGATTTCGTCGGCGGATTTATACGCCTTCGGCCCGCGACGGATGCGTGTTCTGATGAACTTAGGGCGTTTTTTAGTTTCCTCAAAAATCTTGGCAATGTATTCCCCCAGGAACGAAATGCCCAAAATCGTCAACCCCCCGAAGAAAACCACCAGAATGATAACGGTAGAAGTACCATAGGGCGTTCGGGGGTCGAAGTTAAACACCGCAGCCAGTATTTGCCAGACGATGCCTAAAAACGAAAGCCCCGTCAGGAAAAATCCCGCGTAGCTCATCAGTTCCAAAGGTGCGAAGCTAAACGAGAAAATCGCCTTCTTGGCCCACCAAATGTTCTTGCGCCAGTTGTTGGTCGATACGCCGAACATCCGCTCGGGCCGCACGTAGGGAACGCCCGTTTGCTTGAAGCCCACCCAAGCCCGCAGCCCGCGCAGGAATTGCTCGGTTTCGGGCAAATCCACCAGTTCCTTCACCACCTTGCGGTCGATGAGCGAGAAATCGCCCGCGTCGCGCGGAATGCGGATGTAGCTTAGGTTCTGGAATATTTTATAGAAAAGTTTGTAAAAAAAATGCACCTGCGGCTTCATCTCACGCTGCGTCCTGACGCCATAAACCACGTCGAAGCCCTCATTCCATTTTTCGTAAAAAGCCGGGATGATCTCGGGCGGATCCTGCAAGTCGCCATCCATGAGTACCACGGCGTCGCCCGTAGCGATTTCCATGCCGCTCAAAAACGCCGACTGCGAACCGAAGTTTCGCGAGTGACTGATGCCCACCACGTTAGGGTCTTGGTCGCAAAGGCCGTCGATGATTTCTTCCTGATTATCGGGTGAGTTGTCGTTCACGAAAATGATTTCGTATCTGACCTTCAAATCGTTAAACATTTTCACCAGCCGCTCGTACATGTAAGGTATCGCTTGAGCGTCCTTATAACAGGCAATGATAGCGGTAATGACCGGATTAAAGTAGGGATTCTCAAAGGCAGGAATGATGCGACTTTCGTAACCCGCCATATCCTGCCAGTTTCTCGTTTTGGTCAATCCTTCGGCTAACGAGGTCGTCGCCCGCCAGCCCAAATCGGCCTCGATATTGGACGGATCGCCGTACCAGTCGGCCAGATCCCACTTGCGGTTGGTCATGCTGCCCCATTCCGGCTCGACTTTAAGGTCAAAAAGCTCGCGTGTTATACTTACCAATTCTCCGATAGTCGTCTTCTGCCCGGTGGCCACATTATAGGATTTTCCCCGGTTGTCGGCCCCGACGCCCAAAGCAGACATGACGAAGGCATCCAGGCAATCGTCGATGAACACGAAGTCGCGGCTAATATCGGGCGACACGAACGAAGGTAATTCGCCGTGCCGTGCTTTTTCGATAAGTCGGGGGATGAGCCGGTCGGGTTCCTCCCAATAGCCGTAGATCGAGTACAGGCGCAGATTCAGCGTGTTCAGCCCCTTGGTTTTGGCGTAAAATTCCAACAAATAGGCCGCCGAAACCTTGGAAACGGCGTAGTGGCTGTTCGGCTCCACGCGGTCGTCCTCGCCGGGAGCCGTGCAGTTGAAACCGTATTCCGAACTACTGCCGGCGTGAATATAGACCGAGTCGGACGAGCAGTTTTCCAGCAGATTCACCGTCCCGACTACGTTGGTCTCGTAGGTCAGGTTGACGTTGTTCTGCTTACTGTACGCGCCATAAGCGGCGAGGTTAAAGATGGTGTGCGGCTGGTATTTTTCAAATACCTCCTTTACCGAATTTTTGGAAAGAATGTCGCAGTGAACGACGTTCTCGAACGGCACGTCCAGCGTTTTGAGCCGCCAGGCCCGCGTGGCATCGTGCGTCAGCGCGTAGCAGTCCTTACGCAGTTTGAAAATTTCGTTAAAAAGATTGACACCGATGAACCCGCTGGCCCCGAAAACGAAAATCGGGCCTTTGAGTTGCAGGATTTTATCGGACAAAGTCAGCGGCTGCTCAGGCATGAATCGAGGGGCTAAGATACTTTTCGCTGATTTCGCGCCGCGCCGTTTCGTACTGCTCGGGGTTCATCGGCAGGTAGTGCCATTCCAACTTATCTTCCATGTACGACACGCCCTTGCCTTTCACCGTGTGGGCGATGATGGCCTTAGGTAAGCCGTTTTTGTGGCTTTTTAACTCATTAAGCGTCCGGTCGATTTCGGCGATGTCGTGGCCGTCGATTTCGATGGTCTCAAAGCCGATGGCCCGCCACTTGGCCGGGTCGGCGGTATCGCCAAGTACTTCGGCGGTGGTGCCGAAACCTTGCAAGCCGTTCTTGTCCACGTACATGAAAAGGTTGTCCAGCTTGTGTTGTAGCGCAAAGTGCGCCGCCTCCCAAGTAGTGCCTTCGTTGGTCTCGCCGTCGGAAAGCAGGGCGTAGGCGTAGCTGTCTTCTCCGCTCAACTTAGCCGCGTGGGCGATACCCGCCGCAATGGGCAACCCGTGTCCCAATGAACCAGTGGCAAACGGAATGCCCGGATACTGGCCGGGCGCCGGATGGGCGGGGAGGGAAGTGCCATCCTTATAATAGGTCGCCAAAGCTTCGTCGTTGATTTCACCCAGATGATTCAGGCAAGCGTAGAGCGAAGCGGCAGCGTGGCCCTTGGACAGCAGGAAAGTATCGTTGGGGTTTTTGTTCATCAATAAGACCCCGATCATCAGGTCGATACAGCTTAGGGAGCAACCAATGTGGCCCGCATGGGCCTGGTTGTAGAGGCTCAGGATTTTTAGCCTGAGCTGACCGCTGAGCTGGGCGGGATTGGAGATTTCCGGGAGAACGGGTTGAGTCATGTCGTTTTTACGGCTGGCTAATCAGCCGCAAAAGTACGGTTCTTTTTGGGGAGTTGGGAGGAGAACGGGGGAAATGTAGTAGAAAGTATAACCAACCGAGGAGGAATAAAGATCGTAAATCTGGAATTATTCCTCGGAAAACGCGCGTTGAAAGCTTTCAATACTGTCGATCAGCGTAATGCCTTCTTTCTGGCAGGGAAGGATGAAGTCGGGATCATAGGAGGCGATGATTTTGTATTCCTGCATTAAGGCAGTAAGCCAAAATCATCGCGTCGTTTGGCAGCAAGTTATACCGGCGCATCAATCGAACAGATTCGGCTTGGGCGTTCCCAGCAGAGCTATCGTACCTGAAATGCTTTAGAATCTTAAATGGATCGTGTTCTGCCAGCACTTTTCCAATCGCGTTACCTTTTTTTAGAGCTAACCCTGACTTTTCTCCATGAATAGATAAGAAACTTAAACATCAACTCACTAAACACAGTAGGATTGATAACAAGGTCAAAATCAAAGCCTAAAAGCTCAATGAGCAAATCATTCTCCTGTCTCTTTCCTTTAATATGCTCTACCGGGAGGAAAGAATCAATAAAAATGGTCATTGCTCATAATATTCATCTTCCGATGCCTCGTAAAGTGCTTGCCCCCTGAACTGTACCGATCTCAAATCTTCCACTCTACGGCGATACTCCGCTCTGGATACCCTTTTGGCAACGGGCTTTTCCTGAATGATTATGAACAGTTTCTTGCCACGTAATTCTTCGGGCACTTGAATGACCAGGTGGTCGGTATCGGTTTTTTGGATTATTTGTAGCGTATTCATTATTGGGGAGTTAAAAGCAGATTCAGCAAATCTAATCATCAGCGTTTTGATTATTGCTGAAAGTTAAGGCTTTTCGGAACAATAAGTGCGAAACTTTTCCACGCTGTGTTTCTCCAAAACTGTAAACTTCATCTACCAGTACTACTTACTGTCAAGCCACCTCGGTAGAATTGTCGGAGATGCTGAACAACAGAAAACATTCGGTTTTTAAAAAGGGTTGCTGTATAATTACCTATCCATGATTGCCGTTACCGATTCAAATCTAAGATTTCCAACACCCCGCAAAATGGAAGAAAACAATCCCCCGCAACTCACCGATGACGAAAAGAAACTCTTCGAGGATCTGATGCCCGAAGACCTGAGCGAAATTCTCGACACGGGCGTCAACCGTCGGCATTTTATGAAATTGATCGCCCTGGCGGGTGGCGGGCTGCTGACCTACCAATCTGCCGCCGCCGAGCAGGTGCTGACCCGGCCGCTCAGTGCTCCGACGCCGACTTTTTCCCCAACGAGCATTGAAAATGGCGTCGAGGTGGCTTTCAAAGTCAATGGCAAGGCCAGTAAAGTGCTGGTCGATTCCCGAATGAGCTTGCTGGATACGCTGCGCGAAAGAATGCAACTGACCGGCTCAAAAAAAGGCTGCGACCATGGCCAATGCGGGGCCTGCACGGTCATCGTGGACGGGCGGCGGGTATTGTCCTGCCTGACGCTGGCCGCCAGTTGCGAGGGCCGAACGGTTCAAACGATCGAAGGCATGGCGCAGGGCAACGCGCTGCACCCCATGCAGTCCGCCTTTATCAAACACGACGGCTTCCAATGCGGCTTCTGCACTTCCGGGCAGATTTGCTCGGCCATTGCCCTGCTGGAAGAAGCCAAAAACGGCGAGGCCAGTTACGTCACCGAGAACGTCCGCCAAAAAGCAAGTCCGGTACAACTTTCCAATGAAGAAATTCGGGAACGTATGTCGGGTAACCTCTGCCGCTGTGGGGCCTACCCCAACATCGTCGCCGCCATCCAGGAGGTCCACAGCGGCAAACCCGTCGAGCAAACTTGGCAAATGGTAGGTTAACTTTTACAATATGAGACCATTCAAATACACCAATCCCAAGGACGCCGCCGCCGCTTCCCGGCTTCGGGCTGCGAACCCCAACGCCAAATTCCTGGCGGGCGGTACCAACCTGCTCGACCTGATGAAGGAAGACGTCGAGCGGCCCGATGAACTGATCGACATCACGCGCCTGAATCTTGCCCAAATCGAATCGCTGCCCGATGGGGGCCTTTCCCTGGGCGGGTTGGGGAAAAACACCGACGCGGCGAACCATCCGCTGGTGCGGCAAAACTACCCGCTGCTCACGCAGGCGATCCTGGCGGGCGCTTCCGGGCAAATTCGCAATATGGCGACCAACGGCGGCAATATGCTGCAGCGGACGCGCTGCCCTTATTTTTACGAAACATCCATGCCCTGCAACAAGCGTGAACCAGAGCGGTACGACGGGCCGAGCGGCTGCGGGGCGCTGGAAGGCATCAACCGCAACCACGCCATTTTTGGCTGGTCCGAAAAATGCGTAGCGGTGTATCCTTCCGACATGGCCATTGCCCTGGCGGCGCTGGATGCGGTGGTGAAAGTAAGAAACGCCAGCGGGCAGCAGCGAACTATTGCTTTCTCGGATTTCCATCGTTTGCCCGGCGACACGCCCGAAAAGGAAACCAATCTCGAACCCGGCGAACTGATCGTGGCCATCGAGTTGCCCGAAAATAATTTTGCCAAAAACTGCTATTACCTCAAAGTCCGGGACCGGGCTTCCTACGCCTTTGCGCTCATTTCGGTCGCGGCGGCACTGGAATTGGAAGGGGATCGAGTAAAGAAAGTCAGGATCGCGATGGGTGGCGTGGCCCACAAGCCGTGGCGGGCCCTAGAAGCCGAAAAATCATTAGCAGGTCAGCAGGCAACGCCGGAGAATTTCCAGCGGGCGGCCGACGCCGAAATGGCGGCCGCCCGGCCTTTGGAATACAACAAGTTTAAAGTCGAATTGGGCAACCGCAGCATCGTTCACGCACTGGAAATGGCAGTGCGGGGCAGTAAATCCTGATTTTTACAAGCCAAAAACTTCATGGAAGATAAAAATAAAATGGTCGGCTCGCCGCTCAGCCGCATCGACGGGATATTGAAGGTGACCGGCAAGGCCGATTATTCGCTGGATCATCCGGTTGACAACGTTGCTCACGCCGTGCTATTTAAAAGTACGATTGCGGGAGGAAAAATTACGGAAATCGACCCGACTCTGGCGGAGAAGTCGGCGGGTGTGTTGGCCGTCATCACCCACAAAAACGTTCCCAAGCTCAACACGAAGGGCGGTATCCGGGGCGGATCTATGCTGCAAAGCCCGGTCGTCGAGTTTTATGGGCAAAACATTGGGGTGGTTGTGGCCGAAACCTTTGAGCAAGCCATCCATGCGGCGCATCTGGTATCGGTGAAATACCGGGAAGACGCGCCAAGGGCTGATTTTGAGAAGTTGGCCAAGGAAGCAAAATCCGCCAGAGACCGCGAAGACGAAATACGCGGCGATGCGAAGGCGGCTCTTGCCAAAGCTCCCCACAAAATCGAGGAAACCTACGCCACACCCATCGAGCACCACCATCCACTGGAACCCCACGCGGCCATCGCCGAATGGCGGGGCGAGCGCCTCACGCTGTACAGCAGCGCCCAAATCATAAACGGGGCGCAAAATGCTGCTGCCAAAACCCTTAATCTCAAACCGGAAAACGTGCACATCGTGTCGCCCTACATCGGTGGCGGCTTTGGCTCCAAGGGCGGGCAGTGGGCGAATTTGGTGCTGACCGCCGTAGCCGCTAAGGTGGTGGGTCGCCCCGTTAAGCTGGCCCTGACGCGAAACCAGATGGTCAATTCGGTCGGGCTGCGGCAACGGAATCACCAAAAAATTAGTCTGGCGGCCACCGCCGAGGGCAAACTGACGGCCCTGGCCCACGAAACGACCACCCACACCGCCATCGGCGAGGAATTCGTGGAAGGCTGCGGCGACTGCTCGAAGTTGATGTACGACACACCGAATTCGCTCATTACCTACAAAGTGGTGCCGATGCACACCATTCTGCCGACCTACACGCGTGGTCCCGGCAAATCCACGGGTAGTTTTGCGCTGGAATCAGGCATGGACGAACTGGCTCACCAACTGAATCTCGACCCCATCGAGTTTCGCGTGAAAAACGAGCCGGAACGTGACCCTTCTAACGGCAAGCCCTGGTCCACCCGCGCTACGGTGCAGTGTTTGCGTGAGGGAGCCAAAGCCTTTGGTTGGGAAAAGCGCAAGCCTCAGCCCCGGCAAAACGGGCAGGGCGATTACTGGATCGGTTACGGAGTAGCCTGCGGCACTTACCCAGCCCACCAAAGGCCGAGTTCGGCCAATGTGAAGCTCACGCGCGAAGGCAGCGCGGTGCGGGCCACCGTCGAACTGGCCGCCGCTGACTTGGGGACCGGCACCTACACCATCCTGGCGCAAACCGCCGCCGATGCGCTGGGGCTGGCCGTCGAGAGAATAACTGTTAAGATTGGTGACTCCGACCTGCCGCCCGCCGCCGGGTCGGTGGGTTCGGTGGGAGCGATGAGCTACGCCAACGTGGTGAACGATGTGTGTCAGAAAGCCACGGAAGAATTGATCGCCAGGTCCGGTAAGCAGTTCTTTGCCCGCCCCACGGCGGCACAATTGATGGTTTCGGAGAAAATCACCGATTACCAGACCAAAACCCATTCCGAAGCACCCGCTAGTGCGGAGGAATACTCCTCCCACAGTTTCAACGCCAACTTTGCTGAGGTGTGGGTACACAAGCACACGGGCATGGTGCGCGTCAACCGCTTCCTGGCCGTGACCGGGGCGGGCCGTATCCTTAACCCCAAAACTGCCCGCTCGCAAATTATCGGCGGCAACGTGTGGGGCATTGGCATGGCCCTCACCGAGGAGTCGGTTCTCGACCCCAAGCGCGGCAACTTCGTTACCCGCTCGCTGGGCGACTACCACGTTCCTGCCAACCTGGACATCGGTACGATGGAGGTGATTTTCATCCGTGAGGAAGACACTGCTTCAAATAAACTGGGCGTAAAGGGCATCGGGGAGGTGGGGATCGTCGGCGTGGCGGCAGCAGTGGCCAACGCAGTTTTTAACGCGACGGGGAAACGGGTGCGGGAGTTGCCGATCACGCCGGATAAGCTGGTGTGACGTAAAGTGATTTTGCCCCATCGCAGTCAAACCGTATCTTTGCCGCAATCTCGACACGCAAATCCCGACCATGAAAATCAACAATCTCCGAATCGCCACGCTGGCCTCGCTCGTTTTAGCCGCCGCGCTGACCCGTCTTTTGCCTCATCCCTTCAACTTCACACCCATCGGAGCCATCGCGCTTTTCGGCGGAGCTTATTTCTCAAAAAAATACCTGGCTTTCCTGATTCCCCTGGCGGCTATGCTGCTGAGCGATGCGCTGCTGGGTTTTCATAGCTCGATGTGGGCGGTGTATTTATCCTTTGTGTTGATCGTAGGCATTGGTATGGGCGCTTTACAAAAAGTCACCGTGGGCCGCGTTTTCGGCAGTGCTCTGCTTTCTTCGGTGCTGTTTTTCCTGATTACCAACTTCGCCGTGTGGTACGGTTCGGCGGGCCTTTATCCGCAAACTTTGTCTGGGTTAGGGGCTTGCTACCTGGCCGGATTGCAGTTCTATCAACAGGATTTTTTCGGGAACCTCTTCTTCAATACTGTCATGGGCGACCTGTTCTTTTCGGGGGTACTTTTCGGAGCTTTTGAAGTGCTCAAGAACCGCGTTCCTTCCTTAAAAGTCGCTTAGCGAATCTAAGCCTTACTTTCGCGTTTTTCGATAGACGTTCAGTTCATTGTAGCCGCTCGCCGGTTCCGGTTCGCGCCGATACACCATATCGGGCAACACGCCGATGACGATTTCGGCGGTGGTGTACACCTTACAGCCTTCCAGCAGGTGTCCGCCCGTGGTTTTTCCCGTCGAGTCGGCGATGGAAGCGTGAAGGTGGGAGCCGTTCATCGACAAAGTTCCAACCAGGGAAACGATTTCAAAATGCCCCCCGTAGTTCTCTCCCGTTTCCTGATTGGCCAGGCGTAGCGTGGCATCAGTCAGACTCCCGACGCAGGTCAGGACAAAGCCCGCTTCGACGCGCTGTTTTTTTACAAAACGCTCCAATTCATTCTTCAAATCCTGACCAGGCAGGAGACGGATCGTGTGTACTTGCATGCTGGAACTGATGGTCTTTTTTTGGGAGAAACTTGGTTGGCTGATCGCCAGCAAGACGACTAGTGAGGAGATTAAATTTTGCATGGATTGGGCTGAAAGATGACCGTTTGACTCCCTACTTTAGGATGGCAGGTTTTCCCGTTCTGCAGTTGAATATTGTGGTCGTAAAACTCGATGGCTCGTTGGATGTTGCTGTTCTTGATCGCAGAGAAGTAGGGCTTTTTATCTCGCAAATCTACCAGCCGAACATCCAGCTTGAACACGGTGCCTTCGGGGAATGCGTCGATGGATTTGCGCTGGCAGCGCACCTTCAGTTCGGCGGGTACGCGCTGTCCGGCCAAAGTGCACAGTGTCGGCCTTTTGGTCTTGGTGTCGACGCACATTTTGGCAAATACATCCAGAAAAAGACTTCGGTTGAATTCCGGAAATAGTTCAACCAGCGATAGTTGCATGAGGGCATTGAGTTTGCCTTGCAAAGTCCGCAGTTTTTCTCAAAAAATCAAATCAAAAATAGAGTTTCTGAGCCACCCGGAAGGTATTGCAGTGCGCTTCCACGATGTCGGGAAGTTGGGGCGAGTACCCGCCTCCCATGGATACCATCACCGGGATGCCGCGTTTCAAACATTGCTCGAACACGTACTCGTCCCGCTGCCGGCAACCTTCGCGGCTCACCGCCAGATGGCCCAGTTTGTCAGTCGCCAGGATATCGACTCCGGATAAATAAAATACGAAATCGGGCCGTTGCCGCTCGAATAATCCGGGGATAGTCTCGCTCAATGTGTCGAGATATATTTCGTCGGAAGTGCCGGTTTTCAGGGGAATATCCAGATCTGACTCCTCCTTATGCAACGGATAGTTGTCCCTGCCGTGCATCGAAAAAGTGAAAACGCGCGGCTCGTTTCGGAACATTACCGCCGTGCCGTTGCCTTGGTGGACGTCCAAATCTATGATTAGAATGCGCTTCGCAAGCCTTGTTTCCAGCAGGTAATTCGCGGCAATTCCGATATCGTTCAATAGGCAAAACCCTTCGCCCTTGTCGGGAAAAGCGTGGTGCGTCCCCCCGGCCACGTTCATCGCAATGCCACTCTGTTTAGCAAAGTGGCAGCCGTCGACCGTGCCTCTGGCAATCAGCGTTTCCCGCTCCACTAACTCGGGTGAAAGCGGAAAGCCGATCCGGCGGATCATTCTGGGACTAGCCGTGCCGTGTTTTAAGTTCAGCCAGTAGGCTTTATCGTGAACGCCCAGGATCCATTTTTCATCCAGGGGTTCGGGGCAGAAAAAGTTTTCAGGCGTGCAGGTTCCCTCGTAAATCAATTGCTCGGGGATGAGCTCGTACTTCACCATCGGGAAGCGATGGCCCTCAGGAAGCGGGTGGGAATAGATGGGGCAGTACGCAATCCTTAACATTTATTGGACAAGAGGGTTTTGGAAGGCACGATATTTTTAAAATCAATCGACTGGCTTACAAGATGATCGTAAGGCATAATACATCCATAGGCTAGTAGTTGACCCGTTAAAGTGATTATAAACGGACTTTAACGCCGCTGCCACCATCTAAACCATGCCTAAGCTACCTATGTTTTGTCAAATAAAATGATTCGCAACCGAGTACGTTACTAAAACAACTTCAAATCAATTTAACCCATGAAATATACTAAAATAATGGGGCTGTTTGCCCTAATCGGCCTTTTTGCCGCTTGTCAGAATGACCCGTTAAGCGATTTGACGGTGGAAGATTCACAAGTTTTCTTCACAAATCACACCGAGTCCGTCGATTTCAAACAATTCAAAACGTTCAGTATCGTGGATTCAGTGCTAATCATCGGCAACCAGGGGAGCGGTACCACGCTCTCGGCTACCGACATCCAGTTCCTGAACCTAGTGATCCGTCAGATGCAGGATATGGGGTACGAATACGTCAGTCCCAAGGATCAACCCGATGTGGGCATCAACGTGGCACAAGTGCGCAATGCATTTGTAAATGTGGTGCAGCAACAATTCAACCCTTACTTTGGAAACTACTGGGGCGGGGGCTTCGGGGGTGGAGGCTTCGGAGGGGGGGGCTTTCTTCCGGGCTACGGTTTTGGCAACCCGTTCGGCGTTTCCTACGTCCAGACCCGCGAAGCTTACTGGTACATGGAGATGATCGACTTCAAAAATCCCGACACTCAAAATGAGCAATACAACGTCATCTGGAATGCCACAATTAGAGGGAACGGGCTATTCGACGGGGTGGATTTCGAACGAATGATCCGCTCGGTTTTTGAGCAGTCCGACTATTTGAAGATCAACTGATCGCTTCTTGAATGGTTAGTCTGCCGAATTTAAAATTCAAAATACTAAAATGAATATCATAAAAATTTTGCTCGTGCTGGTCACCGTAAGCGCATCCGCTCTCGCTCAGCAGAATCCACAATTGTATAATCTTCCGTCGCCTTACGACCGCTACTCACATTATTCGATTACGGTACGCGGAGGGGCCGGTATTCCCATCGGCCCATTTGCCAGCGATTATATTGACAAGATGGCTTTGAGTTATTCGGTTGCCGTCGATTGGGTACTGCAGAAACCGATTTCGGTGGGCGTGGAAGTGGGCAAGGCTTTTTACAATCAGCGACTTCCCCGGGCAGTGTATCAGTTGAACGGTCAGGATGTTTCCGCCGTACAAACCCGCACCATCGACCTCATGCCGATTCAAGGTGTGGCAAGTTATTATTTCGCCCAACCCAATGCCATGATTCGCCCTTACCTGCAAGTGGCCGTTGGCGCTGACTTGTTGACGTACAGCCTGTATTATGGAAGTTTGGCCGATCAGGAACAATCAATAGCGTTAACTTACGGCGGAGCGATCGGGACTAAATTTCTCTTCAAGAAGGACGGCTCCATAGGCGCAGATGTCCGGGTAAAATACAATCAGACTTCTTTGGATTACGGCTATCTCGACAAGGGTGTGGGGCAGTTCAATGCTACCGTGGGTCTTTTCTACCGTTGGTGGTAAAACGATATTGTCGCAAACCGAATGTCTGGTCGCCCCTTGTCAAAAAACGCCATTGTACTTCTCGCTGTTGCAGTCTGCCTTTTGGCGGGCTCGGCCACCTGGGCCTGGCAGAGGTTCGGTCCTAGTGATGCCGTCGCCTATCAAATGGAGGCGGAGGATTTTCCAATGGCCACGAATGCCATAAGCAGTTCCTCGGACTGCGATCTGTCGATTCGTCACTATAAGCAGATCGGACGCGAAATTCAGTTCGAGCTGAACGCTTCTGTAGGCGGACTCGCTCCTTACAAGGTTAAGATTTCGCAGAAAAGCCGCAAGTACGATTTTCCTGACAATTCCCACCGTCCGGGCACCTGGTTTACGCTGGCCGACCTTCCGCTCTCCAATGGCCCGGCCACGATCCGAATCGAAAGTTTATCGCAACCCGGCTGCTTCGCCGTGGCTGATTTTGAGTTCGACATCGGGAAAGCCAACGCCGCAGTCGACGCCGATGCCTGGGTACGACACGGCAGCGAGGACATCATGCTGGATGTGCGCCCCATTAAGGTCGGCGGTAAGCTTTACCTGAAAGATTTTGCCAACTATAAGGACGGGCGCAACCGCTACTACCTCATTGACAATCATGTAATCGAGGGGCTTGAAAATGGGTTTGAAGTTCAACCGGGTTATCTGTACTCGGTCACGACCTGTTGGATCGACGCGCCCTACGGAGAATGGTGGAACAAATTGCGTAACCGCACGATGCGTCAGCAGAATATCTGGATCGCGCCAACCTCCGACAAGCCACAAATTCAATCCAGCCTTACCCCCATTTCCATTCCCGCCTGGTTTGGACTTTCCCGCGAAATGAACGTGCAGTTCGACACGCAGTTTCCTAAATTCAAGCCCATTGAAGGGAAACTAGCTTTACAGTATCGTTTGAATGCTGAGGTGCCAGCAGACAACTATTTCGAGCGCGGAATCACTCATTTGCCACGGGGAGAAAACGAGCGAGGAGTACCCAATCAAAAACTTCATTGGACTGAAACCCCTAATTTTTTCAAGGACAGGGACGGAGACTGGTTTGCTTCGCTTTCGCAGAAAGAGGTTGAAGCGTTTGCCGATCAGGTTTTCCCAACGGGTGTGTATGCCTACGATTTCGAATTTTGGAATCGTGATTACACGCCAGAAGTGAAGCAGCGCCTGGTATGGTTTTCCCGTCGTTTGCACAAAAAGCATCCAGAAATGAAGATTTTCGACTACTGGGGCGGCTCGGCTTCTCGAAATCGAAACTTTTGGAGCGACGAGAGCGACAAAATTGATCCTGCCTTTTTTAGCAAAGAGTACAGCAATCCCCAGCCTAGCCACAACAACCTTACGCCCAATGCCCAGGGTGAAAGTATGGCGGATTATTTTTCGCTCAACATGGTCGATGTTTATCCGGTTTCGTTCTTTTCCAATGACCCGGAGGGCATTACGCCCAGCAATTACCTGATCCTCTCGGCCATCCACACTACCCGCATCAATCGCCTTTTTCCTTACCAAAAAAAGAATAAAACGGTGTGGTTTGCGTGGAACCGCGACATGGCCCGTTACGGCGACCCGGCCGTCCCGTGGGTAGTACACACGTCGGCCCCAAAAGGCGAAATCATCTTCAATCAGTTGGCGCTCATGCCCGCCAGCCAAGCACTCGGGCTTTCCCTATTTTCCTTCATCGAGGCCGATGGCTATTACCTCTGGCACGACAACAGTCCTTTGGGCAGTGGAACAAACAATTACCTGTTGAGCAAAGACGACTGGTACGGCTACGAATGGTTCGCGGCGGACGGGCGTACCGACCACAGCCGCCTGAAAGGCCGGCGCGATCGCCCCCAATCCCCCCGTTATTACGACTACCCCACCGAATTTTACGCCCTCGGTAACTGGATGGCCAAGCAGGTGGAGGACATCATAGTCGGCGGCAAGAAAGTGGATCTGGATTATAAAGTAGACGGACAATGGCGCAAAGCCACCGTGGATCAGGCGGTGCAGTCCGCGGCAAAGCGGGAACCATTCGTGATGGGAGTTGTAAAAGATGGCAAGATTGCAGTATTGGGGATCGACTCTTTTCAAACGCCAAATGCGTCGAAAGAAGTGACGATCCGGCTGCCGAATGGGAAAACAGAAGCGATCCAGCTTTATGGAAATTGGCCGGGGTTGTACCGGGGCGAGTTGTAGGGTTGATGATATTTTAGTTCAGAAATCCCGACAAAGTCTTGTTCATGTAGTGAACAAGACTTTTTTTGTCCAAAATTACTTTTATGGCAGAGCAGAGGAATCAGGTTGAATTAGCCATTGCCCGTCTTGAAAGATCAAACGCCCAATTGAAGAAAATCTTAAACTTGGCCTCAAATCGGATGAGTGAGGCAGAGATCAACGAATTTTTGGATCAAATTTTAATTAACGAAGGGCTGATAGTGAAGTTAAAGAAAGGACTGTGAGAATTGAAATACCTAGCCCCAATAAAATTTCAACACAATGGAGAACTTGAAAAAAGAAATGGAAATGGCCTTAGCTGAGGCCAAAGCGGCGCAGGAAGAGGCCCGAGATTTACTGATTCTGCAAGGGGAAGTCATCGACTTCGATGAGTGGGTGACCTTGAAAGAGTACGTCAAACGTTATAATCTCAATAGCATCAACACGCTAACCAACTGGATACGCCGAGGAGTCGTCCCTCCTGAAAATGTTCGTACCATCCCGGATTTAAACAATATCCGGCTGGTCAAGGCGGTGCCGTATCGGTAAGCGATTTAATAATTGTATCTGGTTTGAAAGTGAGTTTAGAAAATGTCATAACAGAAAAGCCCACCAAATTGGCGGGCTTTTCTGTTTGTCGGCAATACAAGCCACTTGCGTGACCCATAGGGGAATCGAACCCCTGTTTCAACCGTGAAAGGGTCGTGTCCTAACCGCTAGACGAATGGGCCGACTGGTCCCTTTTTTTCGTGTATGGAAACACTTTTCCTTTCAGTTCCGCTTTCATTTCCTGAAAACGTGGTGCAAAGATGCCAGGTTGATTTTAGATATCCAAAGCCTTCCCATAAAAAAATCTGACTTATTACTGAACGGCTTCATTTTCAGTCTATTCAATTTTGATGATTTCAGTATTTTAAGACCATTATGCCAAATTACGCTGGAAAACGACATTTTTTGGTATTTTTGGAATCTGCTTCCTGGTATTCCAAATCACCCTGATGAAAAAAATCTTATCCTCGTTATTTCTGCTGGTACTCGCTTACCCTACATTTGCCCAAAACCCTACCCCTGAATCCTTCCTCGGCTACCCGCTCGGTAGCCGCTTCTCTTTCCACCATCGGATTGCCGACTATGTCAGGACGCTGGCCGAGAAAAATCCCGACCGCGTCAAACTGATTCCTTATGGCGCTACCTACGAGGGCCGCCCTTTGCTGGTAGCCGTGGTGGCATCACCCGAGAACCTGGCGCGCATCGAGACCATCCGTACTGATAATTTGAAGAGCATCGGGATGATGGAAGGCAGCCCGTCGGCCACCGTGCCGGCCATCGCGTGGCTGAGCTACAACGTCCACGGCAACGAGGCGGTGTCGTCCGAGGCGGTGATGAAGGTAATGTACGAAATGCTCAATACCAGCAATGCCACCACGCAGGGCATCCTGAGAAATACCGTCGTCATTATAGACCCCTGCATCAATCCCGATGGGAGAGACCGCTACGCACAGTGGTACAACCGCGTGGTGGGTATGCCAAACAACCCTACGCCCTGGTCGTGGGAGCACAATGAACCCTGGCCCGGCGGACGGCCCAATCACTACCTCTTCGACCTCAACCGCGACTGGGCGTGGCAGGTGCAGAAGGAGTCACAGGAGCGCATCAGGCTCTACAACCAGTGGATGCCCCACCTCCACGCCGACTTCCACGAGATGGGTTCGGCGGCTTCGTACTACTTTCCGCCCGCTTCCAAGCCTTTTCACAAAGACATCACGACCTGGCAGCGCGAGTTCAACAATATTTTGGGTACCTACAGCCGCAAGTACTTCGATAAGAACAGTTGGCTCTACTTCACCCGCAACAACTACGACCTCTTCTACCCCAGCTACGGCGATACCTGGCCGACCTACAACGGGGCCATCGGCATGACCTACGAGCAGGGCGGCGGCGGACGGGCGGGCGTGGCCATCGCCCGCGAGGACGAAGGCGACACGCTCACGCTATCGGCTCGCATCGACCACCACTTCGCCACGAGTATGTCCACGCTGGAAGCCATTTCGTCGCGGGCCGAGCAGACGGTACAGGAATTCAGGAAATACTACGATAAAGCGCAAAACGACCCGATCGGCACCTTCAAGACGTATGTGGTCAAAACGAATGGCAACGAAGGCCGGGTGCGGGCATTGACCGAATTGCTCGACAAGCAGGGCATTCGCTACGGACAGGCGGGTAAGGATTTTTCGGCCAAAGCTACCAATCTGGCCAATCTGAAAGACGATAACGGCAAGTTCAGCAGCGGCGATTTGATGGTTAGCGCCTTTCAGCCTAAGTCTTCTTTGCTGAAAATCTTGTTCGAGGCCCGCCCCGAGTTGGAGGACTCGATTACTTACGACATTACGAGCTGGGGACTGGCCTACGCTTACGGTCTGGACGCCTACGGCTTAAAGGAGAAAATGACGCCCGCTGCCTTCGCCCCTAAAACCACGAATAACACGGTGCCGAGTCAGTCGCCTTATGCTTACCTCGTACGCTGGAATTCAGTGGACGACCTGAGATTCCTGGCGAAAATTCTTGAAAAGAAAATCCGGCTGCGAACTTCCAACGTTCCCTTCGAAATCGCTGACCAAAGTTTCGGGGCGGGAGCATTGGTTATCACCCGAAAAGGCAATGAGGCGATGGGAGCAGATTTTGACAGGACGATCAGCGAAATTGCCAACCAAAATCACGTGACGCTGACACCCGTACAGACGGGGTTCGTGACCACGGGTTCCGATTTTGGTTCCTACACCGTGGCACCGCTTACCGCCCCCAAAGTGGCGGTGCTGGCGGGCGAGGACGTTTCGTCACTGGCCTTTGGAGAGGTGTGGCATTACTTCGAGCAGCAGATCGAATACCCTATCTCGGTCGTGGAGGGTGAAAATTTCTCCCGAATGCCTTGGAATGAGATCGACGTCCTCATTATGCCCACGGGTAATTACAGCAAAATCCTGACCGAAAGCGCGCTCACCCAACTCACTGAGTGGGTCAGGAACGGTGGTAAACTCATTGCGATGGAAAAAGCCGTAATGGCCTTCGCCGACAAGCGCGGTTTTGACATTAAAACTAAAAAATCAGACGACAAGAAAGACAAGGAATCGCCGCTGAAAATCTACGCCAACCGCGAGCGCGAATCGGCGAGCGACGACACGCCGGGCAGTATTTTCAGTGTAAAGTTGGACACGACGCATCCGCTGGCCTTCGGGTACACGGGTGATTACTACGGCTTGATTCGCAGTACCTACGATTTGGATTATCTGCCCGAGGGTTGGAACGTAGGATACTTGGAAGAGGATAGCTACCTGGCGGGCTTCGCGGGGCAGAATGCCAAGAAAAAACTGAAAAATACTTTGGTCTTCGGGGTGCAGGAAATGGGTCGGGGCCAAGTCATCTACATGGCCGACAATCCGCTTTTCCGGGGCTTTTGGTACAATGGGAAGTTGCTGTTTGGCAATGCGGTATTTCGGTAGTCGGTTAACCGCAAAGGTCGCAAAGTTTTACCGGTACGCCGGAGCGGCGGAGTACGCAAAGAAACTCTGCGCCCTCTGCGTAAAAACTTAGCGTACTCTGCGTTTAAAGAAGGTTAAAGAAAGCCCTCTCTAACCATAGCAGTCCGCAGCTTGCTGGAAAGTTCAGCAGACGCCTTTAGCAAAGGCAACCGCACTTCCGACCCGCAGACGCCTTTGATCGCCAGGCATTCCTTTATTCCGACCGGATTGGCTTCCTCATAGAGCAGCGTATCGAATTCGATAAAGGAGAATTGCAACGCCGCTGCTTCTGCAAAGCGCCCTTCCAGCGCGTGCCACGTCAAATCACGGAATTCTTTCGGAAAGCCATTGGCGATCACGGATATAACGCCGTGCCATCCCACGCTGATCATCGGCACTACCAGGTTGTCGTCGCCCGCGAGCAAGAGAAAATCTCTGGGTGCTTTCCAGGCGGTCTCCATATACTGCTCGATGGACGAACAGGCATCTTTCAAGCCGATAATATTAGGGTGCCTGGCCAATTCCACAACGGTATCGGGTAGCATGTTCACCACCGTGCGCCCCGGCACGTTATAGAGCAGCACGGGTACGGGCGAGGCATCGGCCACAGCGGTGAAATGCGCAACGATGCCTGCCTGCGAGGGTTTGTTGTAATAAGGACAAACCGAAAGAATAGCATCCACGCCCTCGAAGTCGGTCGCGGCGATATTGGCCAGCACCTGACGGGTGTCGTTCCCGCCCGAACCGAACACGATGGGCAAATTCTTCGGATTATTTTCTTTGGTGAATTTCAGAAGCGCCTGCTTCTCCTCGAAAGAAGTCGTCGGCGACTCCCCCGTGGTGCCATTGACGACCAGGTAGTCGCTGCCGCCTTCGGAAACAAATTCGATCAGTTTTTTCAACCCTTCGAAATCAATTTCAAGATTTTCATGGAAGGGGGTCACCAGGGCCACGCCCACGCCTCTAAGATCCATCTTTCTAATTGTGATTGAGTGAATTGTGAATGAGTGAATATTAAGGTAGATAAAAATTTAGGCGAATATTCACGCCAATCGGCAGGAATTAATTTGTTTGGAGCCATGCAAATGAAGGGATTTATTCAATCATTCACTCAATCTCTCATTCAAAATTGATAGAAACTCTTCCTCCGACAGCACCGTAACCCCCAATCTTTTGGCTTTTTCCAACTTCGAAGGCCCCATGTTGTCACCCGCCAGCAGGTAGTTGAGCTTGCCGGAAACCCCGCTGAGAACGCGGCCGCCGTTGGCTTCGATCTTGATCTTCAGCGCGTCTCGGTCGAAATTTTGGAAAACACCCGAGATGACGAACGTTTTTCCAACCAGCGCTTCGCCTTCTATTTCTACGGGTTTATCGTCGGTCTCGAAGGTCAAGCCTGCCGCTCTCAGCCGCTCGATGAGTTGCTGGTTTTCAGGATCGGCGAAGTACTCCTTCACACTCTGGGCGATGCGGTCGCCAATTTCCGGCACGTTAACGAGTTCTTCCAGCGTCGCGCTCATGAGGGCGTCCATGTTGCGGTAGTAATTGGCTAGTTTTTCGCCCACCGTCGCACCGACGTAGCGAATGCCCAGGCCGAAAAGCAAGTTTTTGAAAGGTGCTTTTTTCGAGCTTTCGATGCCTTTCAAAATATTCTCGACCGTCTTTTCCCGAAAACTGATCTTTTTCGTTTTACCGGTTTCTTCGTTGAAGATCTCTTTTTCCAGACCCAGCAGATCGTCGTACGCCAAATCGTACAAATCAGCAGGTACATGGATTAGTCCCTTATCGAAAAGCATTTCGATTTTTCCCTCGCCCAGGCTGTCGATATTCATTGCCCGCCGCTGGATGAAATGCTCGATTTTTCCCCGCAGCTGCGGCGGGCAACCGCGCTCGTTGGGACAGTAGAAAGCCACTTCGCCCTCGTTGCGAACGAGTTCGGTGCTGCATTCGGGGCAGTGCGTGGGGAAGTGGATCGGCTCGGTGTCGAACAAGCCGCGCTGCGTGTGATCGACGGCGGTGATTTTAGGGATAATCTCCCCGCTTTTTTCCACAAAAACCGTATCGCCGATCCGCAGTTCCAGCCGTTCGAGCTCGTTGGCGTTGTGCAGGGTGGCGCGTTTGACCTGGGTGCCCGACAGATGAACGCCTTTCACTTTGTCGTAAGGCTTGTTGCGCTCGTGCAGTCCCGACAAGTTGGCCACGGGTGTCACGGCGCCCGTGCGGCCCACCTGGTAGGAAACGAAGCGCAGCAGCGCGGGTTTGTTCTCGGCTTTGTACTTGAAGGCAATGGCCCAGCGCGGGCTTTTGGACGTGCTGCCCAACTCGCGTTGCTGGGCGTAGGCGTTGACTTTCACCACAATGCCATCCGTCGCCAGGGGGAGCTCGAAGCGCTTCTCCTCCCAGGCGTGGATAAATTCCAACGCCTCGTCGATGGTCCGGCATTTTTTCCAACCGGGCGACACATTGAAACCCCAGCTTTGCAAAGCCAGCAGGCTTTCTTCGTGGGATTTAAATATTTCCTGGTCGCTCAGGAAGGCATAAACGTAGCAATCCAGTCCGCGCCGGGCGGTTTCGGCAGAATCCTGCAGCTTGAACGCGCCCGAGGCGGCATTGCGCGGATTGGCGTAAGGCTCGTCGCCCGTGGCGTCCAGCTCGGCATTGAGTCGTTCGAAGGAGCGTAACGGCATGAAGCCCTCGCCGCGTACTTCAAAAATGGGAGGCGTGTTTTTGGCTTTCACCCCCAACGGCATCGATCGAATGGTCTTTACGTTTTCCGTAATATCGTCTCCCCGGCTGCCGTCGCCACGCGTGACGCCCTGTTTCAACATGCCCTCTTCGTAGGTAAAACTCAGCGAGATGCCGTCGAATTTGAGTTCGCAGATGTACTCATATTCTTCTTCGGGCAGGAGTTTTTGCACCCGCTCGTCGAAGTCGCGCAATTCTTGCTCGTTGTAGGTATTGTCCAGCGACTGCATCGGATAGCGGTGGTACACTGTCGGGAATTCCTTGGTGATCGTGCCGCCGACGCGCTGCGTGGGCGAGTCAGCTTTTTTCAGGTCGGGAAATTCATTTTCCAGCGCAGAAAGCTCTTTCAGCAGCAAATCAAATTCCTCATCCGATACTTCCGAGACATCGTCCAGGTAGTAGCGGCTATTATAATAATTCAGTTTCTCGGTGAGTTCGGCGACGCGGGCGGCGGGGTTCATAAAACCTATGTTTTTGAAAATCAAAGATTTATTGATGAAATAGGCTTTCCAGTGCGATTTTGGCAGCAGAAATGCCTATTTTCGCTCAAAACTAATGAAAGCGGTCGGCTTTCGGCAGTGGGCCATCGGCTTTCTTTTGATTTCAATTTCGCAATGGTTCGAATCGAAAGTTGATCGCCCCAAGCCCACTGCCGACCGCCGAAAGCCATATGCTAATCGCCCCCTCTATCCTGGCCGCTGACTTTGCCAACTTACAGCGCGACGTCGAAATGCTCAACCGCAGCGCGGCGGACTACATTCACGTCGACATCATGGACGGCCGCTTTGTCCCCAATATTTCCTTCGGCATCCCCGTCTGCGCCGCCGCAAAGCGACACGCCACCAAGCCGCTCGACGTCCACCTGATGATTGTGGAGCCGGAGAAGTACCTGGAAGATTTTCGTAACGCCGGGGCCGATATCATCACCGTACATTTTGAGGCTTGCCCCAACCTCCACCGAACCTTACAGCATATCAAGGAGTTAGGCGCTTTGGCGAGCGTCGCAATTAATCCGCATACGCCCGTCGGTTTTTTGTCGGAGGTTTTGGGGGAAGTGTCGCAGGTGCTGATTATGTCCGTCAATCCCGGTTTTGGTGGGCAGAGCTTTATAGAAAACACTTACCGCAAAGTGCGCGAACTGGTGGAGCTGCGAGCCGACGCGGGCGTGAATTTCGACATCGAGATAGACGGCGGGGTCAACGACGAGAATGCCCCGCTGTTACTGGACGCCGGGGCCGATGTGCTGGTGGCGGGGAGTTTTGTATTCAAATCGGATGATCCTGCGGCCACTATCGAAAATTTAAAAAATATATCCCTTTCCTGATGTGACCTTGTCCGGGGACCCCCGGCAATTGATAACCTGTTGACTTCCAGAAATAGAAATTCCATTATATCAATTGCCGGGCCTTTCAAGGCCCGGACGAATTAGCTCTACTTCCTTCCTTGTTTATGAAAAAAATCTTTCCGCTACTCTTCCTCATCTTCCTGGTCTTCGATCTCCACGCCCAGAACGACTACTTTTTTCCGGGCAAGAAATTCAATCCCAACATCCTGACCCCCGATGCTTTCCTGGGCTACTCGATCGGCACCCAGCACACGCGCTACGATCGGCTGGTTTCTTACTTCGAGTACCTGAGTGAAAACTCCGATCGCGTGAAGTTCCAGACGACGGGCCGCACTTACGAGTATCGACAACAATTGATGGTGGCGTTCAGCAGCCCGGAGAATTTGGCGAAGCTGGAAAACATTCGGAAGCAACACCTGGCCCTGGTCGATCCTACGGCCAAAATGCCAGACGTAAAGGCGATGCCCGTGGTGATGCAGTTGGGCTACAACGTTCACGGCAACGAGGCCTCTGGCGGGGAGGCGGCTATCCTGACGGCCTACTACCTGGCGGCCTGCGAGGATTTTGAAGTTCAAAATACGCTCAAAGAGGCGGTCATTTTCATCGAACCCGTCATCAACCCCGATGGCCGCGACCGCTTTGTCAACTGGGTGAACATGCACAAGGGAATGCCGCCCGTGTCGGACCCCAACGACCGCGAACACAACGAGGTGTGGCCCAGTGGCCGCGTGAACCACTACTGGTTCGACCTAAACCGCGACTGGTTTCTGGCCGTGCATCGCGAAAGCCGCAACCGCCTCAATTTCTACCACCAATGGTACCCCAACGTCGTGACCGACCACCACGAGATGGGCACCAACTCGACGCACTTTTTCGAACCTTCCAAACAGAGTGCCGAGAATCCGCTGGTTCCCGGCTACGTTTACCGCAACCTGAACGACGCCTTTGCCAAGTACTTCGAGCAGGCCATGAACGAAATCGGCTCCCTGTATTACACCAAGGAATCCTTCGACAACCTCTATCCCGGCTACGGTTCCAGCTATCCCGACATCGAGGGCGGCATCGGTTTTTTGTTCGAGCAGGGCAGCTCGCGCGGCCACGTGCAGGACAGTCAGCACGGCGTGTTGACGTTCGGGTTTGCGGTGCGCAATCATTTGGTCAACGCCATCGCGACCATCAAAGGCGGCGTGGCGCAGCGGGAGAATCTGCTGAAATTCCAGCGCGAATTCTTCGACTCGGCGGTTTCTACGGCCAAGAAGAGTTCGGTAAAGGGCTACGTCGTGGGTTCAGGGGACGATACCCGAAACCGTGCTTTCCTGACCATGCTTTTGCACCACCGGATCGAGGTTTACCCGCTTCAATCGGAGGTGAAGCAAGACGGACAGGCCTTCAAAGCGGGCCAGGCTTACTACGTTCCCGTCGCCCAGCCGCAGTACCGCATGGTGCAGTCGGTTTTTGAGAAGCCCGTAACTTTCGCCGACAGCATTTTCTACGATGCTTCGGCCTGGAACTTACCGCTGGCCTACGGATTGCCCCACGCCGAGGTAAAATCCGGTAGCGTACCGACGGGTGAGAAATTGACCTTCGACGCCCTGACCTTTCAGCCGGCAAGTTTTGCCCAAAGCGAATACGCTTATCTGCTCGCGCCGGAAGACTTCGTCACGCACAAAGCTTTGTATCAATTGTTAAAGGACAGTTATTTCGTGAAAGTCGGGCAGAAGCCCTTTACCATTCTTACCGACCAGGGACAGAAAGCCTTCAGCCACGGTACCCTGATTATTCCCGTGCAGACTCAGAACAAGGAAACTGACCTGATTTTTGCCAAACTGAAAGAAATCGCCGCCAACACGGGGGCTCATTTTTATTCCGTGAAAACGGGATACAGTACCGAGGGGGTGGACTTGGGGAGCAATAATTTTGGCACCGTAAAAGCCCCCAAAGCCCTGATGCCGGTTGGGGCGGGTACCAGCCAGTACGAAGCGGGCGAGGTCTGGTACATGCTGGATAACTACGTGGGGATGCCCATCACGAAGGTCGATATGGATCAGATGGGGCGCGTCGACCTCAACGGTTACGACGTGATCGTGATGGTGAATGGTCAGTACCCCACCGACGCCAAGTTCTTGGCAAAAATCATGACTTGGGTGGAAGGGGGCGGCACGCTGATAACGTTCAAGTCGGCGTCGGAATGGGTAATCAAGAATCAGATCGCCAAGGGAAAAATCAGGGAGATGAAAGATAAGGACACCACCGCTACCAAGACCCGCATCGACTACGAAAAAGCTTCCGACAACGAAGGCTCGCGCTACACGGGCGGCGCCATTTTCTCGGCGGATCTGGACAATACCAATCCGCTGGGGTTCGGCTATCCCGACCGCAAAATCGCGCTGTATCGCAACAGCAACACGCTGCTGGAGGTCGCGGACAGTCCGTACAATACCGTCATCAAATACGACGCCGCGCCGCTGCTCAATGGCTACGTGCATCCGAAATCTTTGCAAAAAATTGCCAACTCGGCGGGGCTGCTGATTGGCAGTAGGGGGAGGGGTAACGTTATTATGTTTGCGGACAATCCCAATTTCCGGGGAACCTGGCTGGGAACTTCCAAGCTGTTTTTCAACGCTTTATTTTACGGAAACAAGATTTCTACACCAAATCCTGGCACCGAGGAAAAATGATGAACGACGTTTTTAGTAAATTGAACGACACTTTTGGCTCGATTTTGGCTAGAATTTCGGGGGAATCTTAGCTCCCGCTTTTTCTGATTTATGAAGAAAATGAGTGTATGGATGTGCCGCCGGGCTTCGTTAAATCAAAAATTTTGGATACGATATTCATGAACAGTGCTACTTCAAGATGGCCCTTTTTTGGAAGGTCGCTCACACTAATCATACTTCCTTTACTCTTGTCGACCGGCCTCCGGGCGCAGGAGCAATGGGCGTCTAAAATCCTGGGCTATTCGTCGGAGTATCGGCCCGGCCCCTATGGCAAAGAATACCGCGCCGTCCAGATTTTGGGCCGACCGAACAAATTGCCGAGCGTGGGCAACAGTCCTTGCGCCTGGTCGCCGGCGCAGGTCAATTCCGTAGAGGAGGAGTGGATCAAGGTGGGTTTCGAGAAGACGGTTTCGTTGCGGCAGGTCGCCATTGCCGAAAACTTCAACGCCGGAGCTATCGTGAAGGTTTTTGCCTACGACGAAAACTCCGGGGAGCATTTGTTGGTCGAGAATTCCATTTCGCCCTCCAAAGAGCTGGGCCGTATGACCTACATTTTTCCGTCGGATTCCACGCTCAAAGTCAACGCCATCAAGGTTGTTTTGCAGCCGTCGCGGGTATTGGGTTTCAACCAAATCGACGCCATCGGCATATCTGGTTCTACCACGCCGATGCGCGGCGTCATCCGACTGACCGCCGACACGCCCAAAGATTTGCAAAAAGAAAACTTGGGAAAATCTGTCAACAGCAAGGGGCAGGAAGTAGCCCCGGTTATCTCGCCCGACGGGCGGCTGCTGTTCTTCACACGGGGCAAGTACGTGGGCAACCTGGGCGACCCCAATAACCAGGATGTGTGGGTGTCGAGCCTGGACAACAACGGCAATTGGGGCGAAGCCTCCAACATGAAGGCCCCGGTCAATAATGTGGGCGACAACGCCGCTACGGGCATTTCGCCCGATGGGAAAACGATTTACTTGCTTAATGTGTACCGCCAGGATGGCAGCATGATCGAGGGGCTTTCCAAGTCGACCCGCACGCGCGACGGCTGGACATTTCCCAAGGAATGCAGGATCAAGAACCACTACAACGACCACGAGAAGAAATACACCGAATTCGCGATTTCGGCCAAGGGCAAGGTGATGGTACTTTCCGTACAACGCCGCGATACGGAGGGCAACAAGGATTTGTACGTCTGTTTCCTGCAACCCGACGACTCCTGGTCGGAGCCCAAACACATGGGGACGGCCATCAATACGCCCGACTACGAAGGCTCGCCCTTCATTGCTTCCGACGACAAGACGCTCTACTTCACCTCCGCCGGATTCAGCGGTTTCGGCAACGGCGACATCTACCTGAGCCGCCGCCTCGACGACACCTGGACCAACTGGTCGGAACCGGAGAACCTCGGTCCGGCCATCAACACCCCGCAGTGGGACGGTTACTTCAACATTCCGGCCTCGGCGGATTACGCTTACCTGAGCTCGATGGAGAACTCGATGGGCGAGGAGGATATTTTCCGCGTCCGGCTGTTTCCTGCCATCAAGCCCGAACCCGTGGCCATCATCTCGGGCAACGTGCTGGACTCCGAAACCAAGCAACTGATGAGCGCCGACATCATCGCCGACATCAAGAAAAGCAACGAGGAATTCGCACGGGCGTCCTTTGAACCCGAAACGGGAGAATTCAAGATGATCCTGCCTTTGAAGGAATTGTACCGGCTTACAGCCAACCAAAAGGGTTATTTCCCGGTAACGGAAGAAATCAACCTGACTAACGAGTCCAATTTTCGGATCATTCGCAAGAATATCTTGATGATTCCCATCAAGGAAGGCCAGAAGATTCGCCTCAGCCAGATCATGTTTTCCCAAAGCAGCGCCGACGTGGAAAAATCCTCGCAGCCCGAAATGGAGCGCATCGTGGAAATGATGACGGAATACCCCGGCATGGAAATACTGCTCGAAGGCCACACCGACAACATCGGCGACTGGCAGAAGAACGTCAAGCTTTCCGAAGACCGGGTGCTGGCCGTAAAGAAATTTCTCAGCAGCCGGGGCGTCGAACTTCCCCGCATCCAAACCAAGGCTTGGGGGCCAGCCAACCCCATTTCCAGCAACCTCACCGAAGAAACCCGGCAGTGGAACCGACGGGTGGAGTTTACGATTTTGAAAATGTGATCGGCAAACTTTTTTACATGAAAGGGCTATCTGCTACTCCACAAACTCCCAGGTTTCCACGTGTGAGGGACTGTGTTCCTTTTTCACAATCTGATCAAAACGCGCAATGAGTTCAGGGTGCTGCGCGGCCAGGTCGGTGGTTTCGCTTTCGTCCTTTTGCAGGTCGTATAGTTCCCACTTCGCGTTTTTGTTTTTCTTCATGTCAACCTTCACGCCCTTCCACTTGCCCAGGCGAATGGCGAGTTGACCGCCTTTCTCCGCGTATTCCCAGTAGAGGTACTCGTGCTTTTTCTGCCGATCGCTCTTGCCTAGCAATGCGGGCAAAAAAGAAATGCCGTCACTCGGCACGGGCTTAGCCCGCGCCACATCCAGCAGCGTAGCCAGCACGTCGTAATGCGCCCCCACGTGGTCGCTGACGCTGCCGGGCGTGATGCGCCCCGGCCAGCGGGCCACCATCGGCATTCGGATGCCGCCTTCGTAGACGTCCATTTTCAGGCCCCGGTACGGCCCGACGCTGTTGAAGAACTTCGCGTCTACGCCGCCGTTGAAGGTCGTGCCATTATCGGAGGTGAAGATCACCAGCGTGTTATCGTCGATCCCCAATTCTTTTAACAAGGCCATCACATCCCCTACCTTTTTATCCATATGGGTAATCATGGCCGCGTAGGTCGAGAGCGGGTAGGGCGTGGAGGCGTAGCTTTGTCCGCCGTAGTAGGGCGTTTCGGGAAACCGCCCCAGATACTCGGCCACCGCCGCGTCGGGGGCTTGCAGCGATACGTGCGGCACGGTGAAGGGAAGATAAAGAAAGAAAGGGCGATGCTGGTTATCTCGCACGAAACTGAGGGCCTTGTCGGCCATTTTGTCGATGGCGTAGTCGTTGCCTTTGTAGTAGTCGAAGTCGGCTTGGGTGGCAGTTTTGGGATCGAGCCGTTTGTGTACATTGATAACGGGATTGTTCAGCGTATCCCATTGTTCGTTTTCCCACAGGTGCGTAGGGTAATAGTTGTGGGCCTGTTTTTGATCGTAATAGCCGTAGAAATAGTCGAAGCCCTGTTTGTTGGGACTACCCGTGCTGTATCCCATGCCCAGTCCCCATTTGCCAATGGCGGCGGTGCGGTAACCCGCCTTCTGTAATTCTGTGCCGATGGTTACGGTATTGGGTGGCAGCGGCATTTGACCGCGCTCGGTGGAGTCGGGAAAGCCGCCTAACTCGTAGTTGCCCCGGATGTAGGAATGTCCGGCGTGTTTTCCGGTGAGTAGCTGGCAGCGTGAGGGTGCGCAGACGGGCGTGCTGGTATAGTAGTCCGTAAACAGGATGCCTTCTGCCGCAATGCGGTCGATATTCGGGGTGCGTATTTTCTTCTGTCCGTAGCAGCCCAGTTCGGCGTAGCCCAGGTCATCAGCGTAGATATAAACGATGTTGGGTTTGGTAGACTGGCCGCAGCCGGTCGTTGTTGAGGCGACGCTCAGAAATACGAAAAATAAAAACTGGAATAGGACTCGCACGGGTGGGGTATGATTTTGGCTGTGGTAAAGTTTGTGGTCGGCAGATGGTCTCGGCATAGTAAATGAGCTGGTTTACTGGCTTATTGTAGAAAGTCATTCAAAGAAGAACTCTAATGAATACCCAAGAAATTCCGGTAAGCGTCGTGGGCCTGGGCCTGATGGGATGCAGCATTGTCACCTGCCTGCTTATTGCCGGACACCCGGTGGTAGCCGTGGCCCCGATCCCGATCGACCTCGACCACGCCGAAGACCGCATTCGGGAGCATCTCGAAAAATCACTGGAAAACGGTTTGGTGGAAAACCCGCCGGAGTATTATTTCAAGAATCTGACCATTACCGAAGACTACGCCGACCTGCGCAATTGCCGCCTGACGATCGAATGCACCATCGAAAACGTGATGATTAAGGAGCAAGTCTATAAAAAAATAGAAGCGCACCTGCCGCCGGACGCTTTGCTTACCAGCAATACTTCGGCTATCCCGATCAGCACCTTGCAGCAGATGACGCAGCACCCGTCGCGTTTCCTGGGCCTGCACTGGACGGAACCCGCTCACACGACGCGCTTTCTAGAGATAATCTGCGGCAACGAAACGGACATCAAGAACGGTGAGTACCTCTACGAACTTTCTGCCGAGTGGGGCAAGGAGCCCATTCTGGTGCGTAAGGACATCGCCGGGTTCATCACCAACCGCCTCATGTACGCCATGTACCGCGAGGCGATCAGCCTGGTGGAGGGAGGCTATGCCACTGTGGAGGACGTGGATCGCGCCTGCCGCAACAATACGGGCTACTTCATGACCCTGGCGGGCGTATTCCGCTGGATGGATCTGACGGGTGTCCCGGCCTACCATACCGTCATGCAACGACTGCTACCCACGCTCAACAATAGTACCGAGGTGCCGGAGTTGATCGATAAGATCGTCCGGGAAGGGGGCAAGGGCGTTGCCAACGCCCACGGTTTTCACGAATACACGCCGGAAGAGGCGAAGCTGTGGGAAGAAACCTTTACGGAGTTTACGTACGATATCAGGAAATTGGCGTTGAAATATCCGGGAGATGTGGTGAAAAAGAAGTTGGAAAAGGTCAAAAGTTCAAAGTCAAAAGTTTAAAGTTAGCATCAGGATGCAAAAGCACCTCCTCTTCTTAGCTGTTTTGGTATTTTTGGTCGCTGCGATGCAGGGATGTGGGGAGGGGGTGTCTGGTTCTTATTCAGATGAGAAACTTCCGGAGGAAGTTAGCTATAACTTCGATATTCGGCCTATCCTTTCGGACAAATGCCTGGCTTGTCATGGGCCCGATGCCAACAAGCGCGAGGCGGGGCTGCGACTGGATATTGCTGAGAATGCGTTCGCCGCTTTGCAGGAGAACCCCGGTGCCCATGCCCTGGTGGCGGGTAAGCCGGAGCTTTCGCAAGTGTATTTGCGCATCACTACCGAGGACAGCACCGAGCGGATGCCGCCTGTGGAGTCGAACTTGAAACTAACGGAACGTGAAATTGCGCTGATCGGAAAGTGGATTGCGCAGGGCGCAAAGTACGAGAAACACTGGGCGTTTGAAGCGCCAAAGAAGCCCGCGTTACCCGAAGTGAACGATACCGACTGGCCGCGCAATGAGATCGACCATTTTATTTTACAAAAACAGGAACAGCGCGGCCTGAAACCCAACGAGGAAGCCGACAAGGAACGCCTGCTCAAAAGACTCAGCCTGGATATCCTGGGGTTGCCGCCCACGTTGGAAATGCAGGACGATTTCCTGGCCGATACCCGCCCCGACGCCTACGAGCGCATGGTGGATCGGCTGATGAAGATGCCCGCTTACGGCGAGAAAATGTCGCTGCATTGGCTGGATTTGGCCCGCTACGCCGACTCGCACGGCTATCAGGACGACGGCTACCGTACCCAGTGGCCCTGGCGCGACTGGGTGATTCACGCCTTCAACGAGAATATGTCCTACCGGCAGTTCGTGACCTGGCAACTCGCGGGCGACCTGCTGCCCGACAGCAACAAAGAGCAATTGCTGGCGACGGGCTTTAACCGCAACCACAAAATCACCGAAGAAGGCGGCATTATCGACGAGGAATACCGGATGCTCTACGTGACCGACCGCAACGATATGTTCGGGAAGGGACTGCTGGGCGTGACGCTGGAATGCGCCCACTGCCACGACCATAAGTATGATCCCTTCTCGCAGAAAGAGTATTACCAGATGTTCGCATTTTTTAACAATGTGAAAGAAGTGGGCCGCGAGTCGGTCATCGGCGGACCGGAAACTTACGCCAAAAAACCATTGATGGAAATCAGCGACGAGGACGCGGAAAGCATCCTGAAATTCGTCAACAAACCTGATACCAACCGCCTCATCGTTTCGGTCATGGGCGATCTGGACTCGACCCGCAAAACGCACATCCTGAAACGTGGTGTCTATGACGCGCTCGGCGACGAAGTGCAAGCCGGAACGCCCAACGCTATACTGCCTTTTAACGAAAACTATCCCCAAAATCGCTTGGGCTTGTCCAAATGGCTTTTTGACAAAAAGAACCCTTTGACGGCCCGCGTGTATGTCAACATTCTGTGGCAAGAATTCTTTGGCCGGGGAATTGTGAAAACCTCCGGCGATTTCGGGATGCAGGGCGATTTGCCGACCCACCCGGCCCTGCTCGACTGGTTGGCCGTGGACTTTATGGAACACGGCTGGGACATCAAGCGGCTGGTGAAGCAGATGGTAACCTCGGCTACCTACCGACAATCGGCCACGGTGAGTCAGGAAAGCCTGGCCAAAGACCCCGAAAACATCTATCTGGCGAGAGGATCGCGCTACCGCATCCACGCCGAGTACGTCAAAGACCTCGTCCTGGCCAGCAGCGGCCTGCTCAACCGCGAGATCGGCGGGCCAAGCGTGAAACCCTATCAGCCCGACGGCTTGTGGGAGGGCGCGACTTCGGGGCGTGGACTATTGTCTGTTTACAAGCAGGACCACGGCAAGAAGCTGTACCGCCGGGGCATGTACACGCTCATCAAGCGCACCGTGCCGCCGCCCACGATGGGGATCTTCGACGCCAGCAACCGCGACCTCTGCGAAGTAAAGCGGCTGAAAACCAACACGCCGCTGCAAGCCCTGGTCATGATGAACGACCCCGCCGTGCTGGAAGCCTCACGGGTACTTGCCGCCAGACTTTTACAGGAAAAAACCAACTCCGCCGAAAAGCTTACCAAAGCTTTCCGCCTCATCATCAGCCGCCATCCCAGCGAGAAGGAGCTGAAAATCCTGCAAAATTATTTCGAAAAAGAAAAAACCACCCTCACCCCCAAAGCCGCCCACCAAATGCTGACGGTAGGGGAGTACCCCATGACCAAAAACCTCGACAAAATCACCCAAGCCGCGTTGATGCGGGTGATTTCGACGATTTATAATTTGGAGGAGGCGATAACGAAAACTTGAAAAGGTTGTTGAATCGTTGAATTGTGTAATTGATGTTTATTTGAATATCTGTTTTCTGTTCAGGGCCATCGACTCATAAAAATTTTGTGTTAAATAGTTTGATCAACACTCAATTTCTCCAACTAACTCAACAAAAAACATCAATTACACGATTACACGATTCAACAATTACACAAAAAACCATGCACCACGCCCAAACCGAACACGGCTTTACCTTTAACCGCCGCCGCTTCCTCTCTTCGATGAGTTTGGGAATCGGAGGCGTGGCTTTGGGGTCATTGCTGATGCCGGATCTTTTTAAGGGGGGTGGGGCAGAAATGGAGGGTCTGGCGCCCGGAATACCGCACTTTGCCCCTAAGGCCAAGCGGGTTATTTACCTGTTTCAAAACGGGGCCCCTTCGCAGCAGGAGCTATTCGATTACAAGCCCAAACTCCGCGACTTGCAGGGTGAGGAAATCCCGCCTTCGGTGCGCGGCGACCAGCGGCTCACGGGCATGACGGCCAACCAGGATTCTTTTCCGCTGGTGGGCTCGTTCGTGGATTTCCAGCAGTACGGGCAGTCGCGGGCGTGGGTGAGTAGTCTGATGCCCCACACGGCTAAGATCGTGGATGATCTGTGTTTTGTGAAATCTATGTATACCGAGGCCATCAACCACGATCCGGCTTTGACCTTTTTGCAGACGGGTTCGCAGCAGGGCAATCGGCCCAGCATGGGGTCGTGGCTGAGCTACGGGTTGGGAAACGAGAACAAAAACTTGCCGACGTTCACCGTACTGCTGTCGCGCGGCGTAGGCAACGGGCAGGGGGTGTATTCCAAGCTGTGGTCGAGCGGTTTCCTGGATTCGGTGCATCAGGGCGTGCAGTTCAGCAAGGGCGAAGACCCCGTGCTGTACCTCGGCGACCCGGCGGGCATGAACCGCTCCGACCGCCGCGAGATGCTTGACAACCTGTCGGAGTTGAATGACCTTTCCTATCAGGAATTCGGCGATCCCGAAATTGCGGCAAAAGTCAAGCAGTACGAAATGGCCTACCGGATGCAAACCGCCGTGCCGGAGGTGATGGATTTGTCCAAAGAATCGGACGACATCATCAAACTTTACGGCCCCGACTGCCTGGTGCCGGGGACTTACGCGGCCAACTGTTTGCTGGCGCGTAAACTCTCCGAAAACGGCGTCCGTTTTGTGCAGCTCTACCATCAGGGATGGGATCAGCACGGCGACTTGCCCTACGAAATCACCCAACAGGCCAAGGATGTCGATCAGGCCTCGGCCGCCCTTGTGACCGACCTCAAGCAACGCGGCATGTTGGACGAAACACTGGTGATTTGGGGCGGCGAGTTTGGCCGCACCAGCTACACGCAGGGAAAGCTCACCGCCGACAACTACGGCCGCGACCATCATCCGCGCTGCTTTACGATCTGGATGGCGGGTGGCGGCATCAAGCCGGGTATGGTCTACGGCGAAACCGACGAGTTTGGCTACAACATTGCCCGCAATCCCGTCCACGTTCATGATTTTCAGGCTACCGTCTTGCACCAATTGGGACTAAACCACGAAAAACTGATTTTCAAACATCTGGGACGGCGATACCGCCTGACGGATGTGGCGGGGGAAGTGGTGAGGGATATATTAGCTTAATTTTGAATGAGTGATTTAGAGAATGAGAGAATAAAATTCAGATCTTCTAGCAGAAAACCTCCTGCTCGGGTTGACCATCACCATCGCTTTCCTTCTGATTTTTGAGAGCGAATTGGTGATTCCGGTTTGGTTGCAGAGTTTTGGGCGTTTGCATCCGATGCTGCTGCATTTTCCGCTGGTGCTACTGATCGTAGCCGTGCTTCTGGAATTCTTCCGTTTTGCTCCGGCCAACGCCGAGAGCACTTTTTACCAAAATTTTTCGCGAAACTTTTTGCTGAGCGGTGCCCTACTGGCGGCGGTAACGGTTGTGATGGGCCTTTTCCTGGCGCAGGAAGAAGGCTACGCGGGCGATACGCTCTTCTGGCACAAATGGACGGGGGCGGGGATTTTCTTTCTCTCGGCTGGCTTGTACTTTGTGCGCAATGCGCCCTGGTACCGCGCCCCCGTCGCCCGAGCGGGCGGCGGGGTCCTTTTGCTGGCATTGGTGCTGGGAGGGCACTTCGGGGCGTCGCTCACGCATGGCGACGATTACGTGCTGGCACCCTTCAAGAGCGACGAGGAACCCATCCCCGTACCGTTCGATGAAGCACTGGTTTTTGCCGATGTCATCCAACCGATTTTCAACCAAAAATGCGTCGGCTGCCATAATGCCGACAAGAAAAAAGGCGGCTTGCTGCTGACCAGCGCCGAGGCGATGATGTTGGGGGGCAAAACCGGGGAGTTTTTCGTACCAGGTCAGCCGGAAATCAGTCTGGTGCTGCAACGGATTCATCTGCCAATGGATGAGAAAAAGCACATGCCGCCTTCGGGCAAGACCCAATTGGACGATACGGAAATTCAGCTACTATCCCTCTGGATAGCGCAGCATGAAAATTTCAAACAAAAAGTAGCCGAACTGCCCGTCGGTGATTCACTACGCCTGCTGGCCGCTTCCCGGTTGCAACCCGCCGCTTCGGCCACCGAGGTGTTTACTTTCGACGCGCCCGCTCAGGAGGTAGTTCGGGAGCTGAATACCGACTACCGGACGGTGTCTTTCCTGGCGCGGCAGTCGCCCGCTTTGGCGGTCAATATTTATAATAAAAACGAGTACAAGGCGCAGCAACTGGAAGAACTACGGCCGGTCAGGATGCAGATCGTAAGCCTGAACCTCAGCAAAATGCCCGTGACGGACGACGATTTGGCCATCGTGGCAACTTTCGAAAATCTGCGCCGATTGAACCTGAATTTCACCGACATCAGCGCGCAAGGCCTGCACACGCTGGCCGCCTTGCCGCACCTGAAAGCGCTGACACTCTCCGGCACCAAGCTGGACTTTCTGGATCTTCAAACCCAGCTAAGTAATTTCAAGGCGCTGGAAAGCGTGTCTGTCTGGGATGCCGGGCTGACGGGCCGCGAGATCGCCCAGCTCAAAAAGGGCTTTTCCCAGGTGAACATCATCGGTGGTTACGCGGACGACGGTACTTCGCCGCTGAAACTGAACCTACCCCAAGAGGGGAACGCCACTACGGTCTTCAAAGACGAAATCGCCCTGCGCCTGCAGCATCCGATTCGCGGAACCACCATCCGCTACACTACCGATGGCAGTGAACCGGACAGCGTCTCGTCGCCCGTTTTCAAGGGAAAGGTAGTTTTGCAAGAGCCCGCCACCATCAAGGCCAAGGCCTTCAAAGCAGGCTGGCTGAGCAGCGAAACGGCCACGTTCGATTTTTTCAGGAGTACCCATGTTCCCGATAGCCTGCGGCTGCTGTATCCGCTGAACCGTGTGCACCTGGCAGAGGGCGCGGAGACCTTTTTTAATAAAAAACTCGGTGCCATTGGGGCAAACAACCCGGCCTGGGCCAATTACTGGGCGGGGGTGCAGGAAAACGATTTGGGACTAGTCGCTACTTTCAAGAATCCCGTCACCATCTCGTCGGTGGGGCTACATTACATGATCGAGGAAGACACGGGTATCTTTCCGCCCGAGTGGGTGGAGATTTGGGGCGGAGCCAGCGAAAAAGACGCCAGGCTACTGGCCAAAATCAAACCTCGGCAACCATCAAAAGGCGAGTTCGAATCCTTGCAATCTATCGCAGGTACTTTCAAGCCCCAGCGGCTGGGGTATCTGAAAATACTTGCCCGGCCCGTAGCCGAGATCCCCGAACAAAACACCAGAAAAGGCAAAAAAGCCCTGCTGCTGGTAGATGAAATGTTCATCAACTGAGCAGAGAATCCTATTCAGGATAGCTTACCAGGTCTCTTTTCATTAATTTTGACACAACATCAACCCCAAGCTACCACCATGACGACACTAACCATTGACACTAAGGACAAAGAAATTCTTAAAGCTGTGAAAGCCCTTTTGAAAGGTTTTGAAGTACCTTTCGAGGTTGAATCCGACAGTCCATACGATCCTGAATTTGTGGCTAAAATCAAAAAAAGCCAGCAAGAAGTCAAAGATGGGAAAACTGTCAAGATTCATCTTGATGAAATATGGAAATAGAATACACCATCCAAGCCCGAAGAGATCTGGCGTATTGGAGGAAGACGAACAATCGAAAGATACTGAAAAGGGTTCGGACACTTATAGAAGCTATTCTTGTAGATCCCTATGTAGGAATCGGAAAACCAGAACTCTTGCGGCATGAATTATCGGGTTGCTGGTCTCGCCGTATCGATCAGGAGCATCGAATCGTATATTCAATCGAAGGGAAAACCATCAATATACTTGCCCTCAAAGGCCACTACTAGAACCGCTGCGCCCGCACCGTGGACTCTATATTGAAGTTGATCGGCAGCGTGTAGCGCTGCTTGCTTACCATCCCTTTGTAAGTGCCGGGCTGCCACTTCCCATCCATCAGTTTTATCACCCGCAGGGCTTCCTTATTCAGCGCTTCTCCGGCGTCTTGTTCGATCCTGTAATCGCTGAGGCCGCCATCTTCATTCACCAGAAAAGAAATTCCCACCTTGCCCGTCTGCTTGTTCTGACTGGCGGCACGCGGGTAACGGATGTTCGTACCGAGGTGTCGGTACATGGCCTGCAAGCCCTCGCGGAATGACGGGGGCGTCGGATATTCGCTGTCATAGGCTATTGCTCTGCCGTTCAGCACGTTCTTGCCCCGAATGAATTTCCCGGCTTCATAAAATTCTTCGTACACCGTAGTACTGTCCGCCAGTTGACCAATCCAGCGGCCTTGTTTGCGGCTGCCAACTACCTTTCCCTGCTCGAAGATCACCAGGTCGTTCGGCGAACCGTCGGCTAGTCTGGCCCAACCGTTTCCTTCGGCCACGAGTGGCGTTCCATCACGACTCCATACTTCCCGGATCACCGTTCCGGTGGCAGGATTGGTTTCGATCACGCTGTGCATCAAGCCCGTGTCGTGCCAGGTCGTGGTGCTGGTGGTACTGTCTACGTAGGTGCCGTACTTCCGCAGCATACCGCTTAGGTAGTAGTTTTTGTTGAGGTAGGGTGGTCCGGCCCCTGCGTAAGCGGTGAGCGACAGAAGTTGGCCGTCCTCCTGCCGGACGATTTCTTCCCAGGCACCCGTGGCATTGTCGTCGTGAGTGCTTACGCGAATGGCCTGCACCGAATCCGGGCCGTTGGAACCGTGCAGCTTCACCCAAATCTCCGTCTTCTCGTAGGGCAGCGTCGTGATGGTCTGCCAGCCCTTGCGGCGATTTTGCTGGTACTGTACCTCAGCGCGTACCATGCCGTACCCATCCACCGGAATCACGCTGCGGTACTCGTACTTATTTTCTTCTTCGGTGGGTTGCTGGTTTTTGTCGAAGTACTCGTACAGCACCCGTTCCGACTGGTCGTAGTTAGGAATCGGCGGCGAGCGAAAAAAGACGGGATAGGTAATCTCTTGCCGCACGGCCTTCCCGTCTTTCCAGGCCGGTTGCCAGGCGCGGTACAGGCCCAGCACCCGCAGCGTTTCGGAGTTGCATAGGCTGTCGATGGACTTGACCACCTCCATATTCGTGAAGCGTCCATCCGGCTCCACGATGCCCTTTACGTACACCCCACCGTTCAGTCCTTTGGCTGCCGCCGCGATGGGAATTTGCAGGTTAGCGGAGATAAATTGGTTGAGCAGCGCCGTCCCGCCCGTCGGATTGGCCGATTGGTCGACTTCCCGACTTTGGTACACATTCTGGCCAAAAGCGGAGGCGCTGAGTAGCGTCAGCAGTACTAAGATATTTTTCATGATCGTTTGAGAATTTTTCGCAAATCTACTGATAGACAGAATTTAATCCACAGTATTTGAAAAACTTTATTATGGTAAATATTGCATACCTACGAACTATTCGTAGATTTACGAAAAAATCGTAGTCAATGGAAAAACTGACCCAACAAGAAGAAGAAGCCATGCGGGCCGTCTGGCGCACGGGCGAAGGCAGCACCAAGTCGTTCATGGAGCATTTTGAAGAGCCGCCGCCCTACACCACGCTGGCCTCCACGATAAAGAATCTTGAAAAGAAGGGTTACGTGGAAAGCCGATTGGTCGGGAACACCTTGCTTTACGCCCCGGCCATTTTGGAAGAAACCTACAAGCATAAATTCCTGGGCGGTATCGTAAAGGACTACTTCGAGAATTCGTACAAGGAGTTGGTCAGTTTTTTTGTCGAGAAAAATAAGATTTCGGCGGAAGAACTGCGGGAAATGATTGATTTGATTGAAAACAAACCCAAAAAGCCATGAACTATCTACCGGATTATTTGCTTAAACTGTCCTTCGGCCTAGGCTTGATCTGGCTATTCTACTACGTAGCGCTGCGCCGTCTTACGTTCTACAACTGGAACCGCTGGTACTTGCTGCTGTACGCTTTGGTTGCGTTCGTCATTCCATTGGTTAATCTGGATCAGGCCTTAACCCCCCAAAGTCTAGCTGAAATTCCCATCATCCGATCAGTACCCGCGATCCCGTCCGCGACGACCGTAGAGACGTGGCATGCCACGTCTGAAGGCAGCGAGAAGCACCTCGCCGCAGATGCGAACACAACAGCAGAAGTTGACAAGCCACCCCTCCTTTTCTTGGAAGGATGGTTGATCGGATTGTTCGCGTTAGGTGCAGCGTTCATGTTACTGCGCTTTGCAGTACAGCTGGTGGCTTTTTATAAAATAAAACATCAAGCCCGACTCGTCTCAGATGAATGGGGTGTTAAAATTTATCACGTCGAAAGGCCGATCGTTCCCTTCTCCTTTGGGAAGGCTATTTTTTTTAACCCCAAATTGCACACCCCCCAGGAGCTGCGACAAATCATCGACCACGAAACTGTGCACGTCAATCAGCGACACACGCCCGACGTACTCTTCGCCGAAATGCTTTGCGTCTTAAATTGGTACAACCCGTTTGCCTGGCTCATCCGCCACGCCATCCGCCAAAACCTCGAATTCATCGCCGACCGCCAAGTACTGAACAACGGCACCGAAGCTCGAGCCTACCAGTTGCTTCTGCTGAAAGTAGCGGGCGTGCCGGAGTTCCGGCTGGCCAATCAGTTCAATTTTTCTTCACTCAAGCAAAGAATCATCATGATGAATCGTATGAAGTCGGCCCGGATCAATCTATTGCGGTTCTTGTTTATCCTGCCGTTGATGCTGGTTTCGCTGGCGGCGTGTCGGACAGAAATCGATAGTGCTTTGAAGCAATCTTACCTCACTTCGACCAATAAAAAAGTAGTGGAGTTCGAGTATTTGGCAGGAATACTGATGGATGGAGAGACGGACAGGCCGATCGCTAACCTGGCCCTGAAAAAAACGATCAGTCAGGTAATTCGCGAGGATGGCAAGTGGCATCACAACGAGCTGGTCGATGTGCAAGAAACGATCACAACGGACAAAGATGGCTTTTACTTCTGGAAAATCGACGTCCGGGATCAGCCCGAGGGAGACTTCGTCTATCGGTTAGTGGCCAAAGACGCCAAGTATAAAGACTTGTTTCTACATGTCAATCATGGCAAGAGTTTGTACTCCATATCTAGCCCGTTTTTTGACGTGAAGTTTCTAACGGATGGCCATGTCAGGGGAATGCAAAGTATTTTTCATGTCATGAGTGCTAAATTCCCGGCAAGCATAGATGACGCTTCGGAAGGGAATGAGGTAAAGAAACTTCTCATGCAAAAACTACCCGAGTTTAGTAACGAATACAGGCTGATTGCCGACTTTAAAAAGCAATATGAGAAACCCGCAGAAACAATTACCAAATTTCGGAATGGCTATTTTGATAAAGAGCGCTTACTCGTTGGGTACGAAGATGAAACGGATTTTTATCTGGATGGAGAAAAAGTGGAGTACCAAAAAATCAACCAGGAATTTTCAACCAAGCCCATTGCGCTCCTTCAGCATCATTTCGGAAAAGGTGCGTTGCGGGGATTCAACACGATACGGGGTATAGGTAAAACCATTGTGTACCTGTCTTTTCCGGTCTACAAGTCGCCGCCCCCCGCTTCGCTTCTTACCGATAAGAACGTTGAGTGGATCGATACGGCTGGTCTCGACTTGACCACGTTACGTCGAGAACCGTATATGCTCGATGGCTTCCGGCAGGTTGCCGGGGCAGGCAGTAATCTCACCCCTCGAAAAGAAGACATCAGGCGCATCGCGATCTTCAAAGGCGACCTCGCCCGCTACTACGACCGCAAACTTGATAAGCTTTGGTGGATCGAGACGCGGCCCGTGGAAGAGGTCATGGAGCGCCCGAATTTTGCGGCTCGATAAAGCGACAGAATGGTTTACAGAAAAAGGTCGGCGGAAGAGTTGAAAAACGCTCTGCCGACCTTTTTTGATGTTTTAGGAACCTACTTCTTCCGATCCTCCGGCTTCCCCGATTTCTCGATGTACATCTGATCCAGCTCCTTCGAATCTTTGTACTTCACGCGCAGGGCGTCGAGGTCTTTGTGGAGTTTGGCCTGTACCTCGGCGTAGGCGGGGTCGCCGTACACGCTTTTCATTTCTTTGGGGTCTTTTTTGCGGTCGTAGAGTTCCCACTCGTCCACGTCGTAGTAGAAGTGGATGAGCTTGTACTCCTCCGTTACGATGGCGTAATGCCGCTTGGCCATATGGACGCCGGGATACTCGTAGTAATGGTAGTAGGCGGCTTTGCGGAAATTATCTGTTTTTCCCTCAAACAGCGGCACCATGCTCTCGCCTTGCATATCGGCGGGTATTTTCACGCCCGCCGCCGTGAGCAGGGTGGGGGCGAAGTCGAGGTTCTGCACCATTTGGGTATTGACGCTGCCGGGCTTGATGACGCCGGGCCACCGCACCAGCAGCGGTGTGCGGAAGGATTCCTCATAGACGAACCGCTTGTCGAACCAGCCGTGCTCGCCCAGGTAAAAGCCCTGGTCGGAGGTATACACGACGATGGTGTTTTTGTCCAGGCCGCTTTCTTTCAGGTAGTCGAGCACCTGACCCACGCCCTCGTCCACGGCGGCGATGGTGCCGAGGTAGTCCTGCATATAGCGCTGATACCGCCACGCCATCAGGGCCTTATCGTCCATGCCCTTTTGGTAACGCTCCTTAAAATCGGCGGTGATCGGTTTATAGTATTTATCCCACTCGGCGCGTTGCTCAGGGTTCATGCGGCCCACTTCGCGGTCGAAGCCGTTGATGTCGCCTTTTCTGTCCAAGCCTAGTTCGGAAACTACCTCGGGATATATTTTAGAGTCACCGGCGAAGAACATGTGCTTGCGCAGGTTCATCTCGGCGGTTTTGGCGGCGGTGCCGCGGCCTTCGTAGTCGTCGTAAAGCGTTTCGGGTTCGGGAAAATTACGCTGGGTGTACTCGGGTATATGGCGCAGGGCGGGGAGCCACTCGCGGTGCGGAGCCTTGTGCAAGTACATCATGAAGAAGGGCTTTTCCGCATCCCGCTCCGTTTTCAGCCAGTTGAGTGTCATGTCCGTGATGAGGTCGGTCACGTAGCCCGTGAGCGTAATCTTGCCTTCTTTTTTGGTGATAAAATCAGGATTGTAATACGCGCCCTGTCCCGGCAGAATCTTGAACTCGTCGAAGCCCTTGGGGTTGTTGCCAAAGTGCAGCTTGCCAAACATAGCCGTCTGGTAACCCGCAGCTTGCAGCAGTTGTGGGAAAGTCACCTGCGTGGTATCGAACGGAAAGTTGTTGTCGATCTTGCCGTTGAGGTGGCTGTGCATTCCGGTCAGGATCACAGCCCGGGAAGGCGCACAAATCGAGTTGGTGACACTGGCGTTATTGAAAATCATGCCCTCATTCGCGATGCGGTCGATATTGGGCGTCTTGATGAGTTTGTTATCGTAGGCGCTGATGGCCTGAAAAGCATGATCGTCCGACATGATGAACAGAATATTGGGCCGCTCGTTGGCCTTCTTTTCATCGTTTCCACCACAAGCTGCCAGCAGTAGGGCAAGCGACAGGCTGATTCCAACGGCAATCGAATAGGTTTTTCTCATTTTGGAAAGTTTGTTACGGGGTTTAATAAGGGTGTCTCGATTAACATCTAACAAGTGCTCGATCAGCGCAATTTACTGATATAGGCATAAAACGCGCCGTATTCTTCTCCCTGTTCGTCGATAAACAAGGTTTGCAACACGGCGTCACCGGCGGGCATATCTACCTCAAAATCGGCAGATGAACTTCCTGCTTTCACGGCCATCTCTATGGCTTCGGTACCCACAATCAGTTTGGTCGTGCGGATCGCCAGCGGCTGGCCCGGTGGGTAAGGATCGACGCCTGCCTCTGCGGCGGGTACGGGAGCGTTGGCATCCAGGGCCAGCTTACTTTCCAGCGGATAGCGGCGCAGCGATACCCGGTAGCGCCCTGCTTCGGCTACCGCTATTTTCCAGGGGCCATTGCCGCCCCTGGCCCGACGGATCATGTCCTGGTTCCAGGCGGGATTTTCATCCAGGGCAAAAAAATCGTGGGCCGTCAGGCAAACTTCCCTCTGGTTCTTGCTGCCCACCACCACGCGGTTGAAGTCGTTGCCGTGCTGCGCAATATCCGGCCACCAAGCTTCGTAAGCCTTTCGTAGCTCCGCTACTTTGGCCGAATGTGCCTGCGCGATGTCGTTTTTTTGTCCGGGATCTTTCGATAAATCGTAGAGTTCCTTCCCGTTGATCAGTCGCCAGTTTCCCTGCATGACGGCGGACATTTTTCCCTCCACCAAATAAGCCTCGCGCTGCGTGTCCGTAATCAAAATTCGGTTAAGGGTGATGGGCTGGTTTTGCAAAAGGGTGGGGGCCAGGCTGATCCCGTCAAAGGTGACCTTATTAGCGGGCTGTATTTGACAGAGGTCGAGCAAGGTGGGCAATACGTCCACCATACCCGCCAGTCCGTCAACGTCGCGGGCGGGGAGGTTTTTGGCGGGCCAATGCAAGAAGAACGGCACCCGGTGGCCGCCCTCGTACTGCGAGCCTTTGGCGGCCCGCATCCCGGCGTTGAAGCCTTTTTCCACGTTCCCTTCTTTATCAAACTTCACCCCGGCGGCGGTGCCGTTGTCGGTCATGAACATGAAAATCGTATTTTCATAAACCCCTGCCTTTTTTAATTTTTCAATGAACAGCCCCATCTGCTCATCGGCGTTGGTAATCATGCCGTAAAATTTGGCATTCGGGATTTTCGGATTATCGGCGTAGGGCTGACTGTACTTGGGCGCAACGTGGTAAGGACTGTGCGGAGCGTTGAGCGAAATGTAGCAGAGGAAAGGCTTGCGCTTATTTTTATTCACAAATCTCGCCGCCTCCCCGAACCAGACATCCGTGCAGTAGCCCTTGTACTTCTTGGCCTTGCCGTTATGAAAATAGGTGTCGTTGAAGTAGTCGTTGTTCCAGTAGTCGGGCGTTTGGGTCACGCCGCCGCCGCCGTGGATCAGCACCTCGTCGAAGCCGCGATCCTGCGGGCGGAAGGGATAGTTGTCGCCCAAGTGCCATTTGCCGAAAATAGCCGTGGTGTAGCCGCCTTCTTTGAATTGTTCGGCCATCGTCGTCTCCCCGGCCCGCAGGTACTCGCGCCCGATAATGGTGTGCCACACGCCCACTTTGTTGCTGTTCTTGCCCGTCATAAGGCTGGCGCGGGTGGGGGCGCAGGTCGTGCCGGAGTGGAAGTTGGTGAAGCGCACGCTTTGCCCGTGCAGCTTGTCCATATTGGGCGTTTTGAGGTAGGGATTGCCGTGGCAGGCCAAATCGCCGTAGCCCTGATCGTCGGTCAGGACGATGACCACATTGGGTCGGTCCGGCGTTCTGGGTACGGCATTCCGGCTTTGGGCGAAACTCAACCCGGAAACAAACAGCAACCAGACAAATATTTTAAGAGGCATGCTTCTAGCTAATAATGCTGAATGATAATAACTTATAAGAACCGTTGACGGTCAACCGTCGACGCTTGATTAAATAAGGTAAGGGTAAACTAATGAAGCCCTCGTCTGTAAAGGAAAGGAAGAATTTTTTTAAAGTTTTTTCTCATAGGTAATTGATTTTAAAAGAAAGCTCCGCTTGGGGCTTTCTTTTTTTGTGCCAATTACGCCCCTACGGCCAGCACCTTTTGCGCCACATTGCGGTGGAAAGCCGCGATCACCTTACCGTGCAGATAAGGGTAGAGCCGTTTCTCCCGTAAGTAGGACTTTGTCCTGCCCCGGTATGTGGTGCGGTGAACGATGCGGGTTTGGGCATCCGCCGTTTCCTGAAAAATAAGCCGTTGACTGCCTTCGGTCTTGCCGCCTTCGATGTAGGAGAATTCGATGTACTTCTCCGCCGCGTCGATGCGCGTGATCTGGTGCGCCACCGCAATGTTTACCAGGCCCCAGAACAAGCTGATATTCAGGAAAAGCACTTGCCCCTCGCGCAAGCCGTGGTATTGGTCCTTCAAGTACGTCAGCGCCTTGCTGCGCTTGCAGTACATGCAGCCAAAGCTCACCATCCGGCTGCGCCAGGTCTCGCGGGGCGGAATGGTCAGGTAGGTTTTCCAGACGGTGTCCAAGTCTGATTCAACCGTAAAAGATTTGGTATGAACGTGGTACGAGTCGCGCTCGGAGGGCTTGAAACAGGTCGTATCGAGCCGGTCGAAGTCGCGGGCCACGCGCAGACCCCTATCCTGGATATAGTCGCGGACGGTTTTTTGCCGGATTCGGTCGAGCTTTAAGAAGTCAGGAAGAGTTAGGGACATTCAGATAAGTGAGTTGGGCTGTGTAGGAAGTAAAAGAGCTTTTTTGGGCCAAACTACCCAATGAGCCATTATTACCAGCCGGGCTTTTTAAGTAAAAACTCAATGCATTACCCTTTTTCAACCCAAACGATTCTGGAATCATATAATAACGCGAACCCTAATGACACTAAAGATTTTTCGTGCCAGCTTTTCGGCAATAGTTTGTTTGCTTTGCTGTGGAGCCTCCCTGGCCCAAAACTCGAGCCCCAACATCGTCATCATCTACGCCGACGACCTGGGCTACGGTGACCTGACCAGCTACGGCGGCGACATCCCCACGCCCAACATCGACCGCATTGGCCAGCAGGGAATTCGTTTTACGGATTTCTACGTCGCGGCCCCGGTCTGCACGCCCTCGCGCTTTTCGCTGCTCACGGGCCGTTACCCGCAGCGCTCGCAGCACGACCTCACCAGGGCCCTCATGCCGCTGGACAAAAACTACCTCGACCCGTCGGAAACCACGCTGGCTGAATACCTGAAAGTGGAAGGCTACGTCACCGCCCTCTTCGGAAAGTGGCACCTGGGGGCCAAAGACGAAAACGACTCCCCCATGCGCCACGGCTTCGATACCTTCACGGGCTTCAAGCCGGGTTGCATCGACTACTTCACGCACGTGTACGGCAGCCTGGGGGCCAACTGGTTCGTTGACGGCAAGCCCGCCGTGGAAACGGGCTATTCCACCGAACTCATCACCCGCCACGCCACCGATTTTCTGGACGAGCGGAAAGGCAAAGCCGCGCCCTTCTTCCTGTACCTGCCCTACAATGCCCCGCACTTCGGCAAGACCGACCCCGACGACGTCCGCGACCATACCGTGGCCCTGAACGTAACGAAATACGAGGGCTTTCCCGTCATGAATTCCCTGCAAGCCCCACCCGCCTACATGGAAAAGTTTGCCCACATCTCCGACCCCTACCGCCGCACCTACGCCGCGATGGTGTCCAGCTTGGACGACCAGGTCGGGGTGTTGCTGGACAAATTAGAAAAAGACAAGATGCTGGAAAACACCATGATCTGGTTTATCTCCGACAACGGCGGCTATTCCGAAACCTACTACGGCCACGCCAGCAACGGCGGACTACGCGGCGAGAAAGCCACGCTCTGGGAAGGCGGCATCCGCATACCGGCCCTGATGATGTGGCCCAGCCGCATCAAGGGCGGCCAAACTGTCGACTCGCCCGTCTGCAACGTAGACTTATTACCCACGTTAGCCTCGGTGGTCGGTTTTACCGATAAACTTCAACCGAAGTTCGTGGATGGCGTGGATCTGGGCAACCTACTTTTCAAAGGCAAGAAACTCAGCCGTAGCATTTTCTGGAAGTATGGCGAGCAAACCGCTCTGCGCCACGACGACTGGAAGCTGGTGGATGGGAAAGAACTATATAATTTGCGGGACGATCGGAATGAGACGACGGATGTGGCGGCGAAGCATCCTAAAATGGTTGAGAAGTTGAGGAAGGAGTGGGAGGGCGTAGCGAGGGAGGTGGAGTGAGAATGAAAAAAAAGCATCCTGCCTACCGAATTCCATTATTTTTATCCTTTCTAGGATTGGTAGGAATTCATGTTCCAATATTGAACCTCATTTTAGCTTTCTTGGGGATAGTGGTGCTCATCCCAATGGCCGTGTTGATCATTCTACTTCCGGTTTTGTGGGTCATAGCAAAAATCAGAAAATGGAATAAGTGGGTGCTATGGTCTCAGGTTGGAATATTATCAATCATTGCTTGTTATGTCGTACCACGCATCTCTTTCTGGGCAGTCAACGAATTGCAGGATTATCAGATGGATCGACTGGCAGACACGTTAGATCAATACAAAAGCGAAAAAGGGTATTTTCCCGAGGAAATCGGCTCGGCGGCCCCATCTTACCTGAGTCTTGGAATTCATTATAATCCTTACCTGACGGTAAAGGGTGCAAGTTGATGCACGGATACGGAATAGGGGCCGTTATGATATACAGGAATGAGAACGGAATTTGGCAGGAGAGATACTGGGATGATTGAGAGATAGAAGAGCAGGTATCCTCTTAGTAATTTGAGCATTAACAGAGATTGTACTTCATCATGAAATACCAACAAATAAGCATCGATCCCGAAGTAATGAGCGGTACGCCAGTTTTCGTCGGGACGCGCGTGCCCATCAAAAATCTTTTCGATTATCTCGAAGGGGGGGAGGATTTAGCAGAGTTTCTCGACGATTTTCCTTCTGTTTCCAAGGCGGCTGCTTTGGAGGTATTAGAAATGGCTAAGCAAACGCTTACTTCTGAAAAGATGCTTCATGAAAATTTTGCTTGACGAGAGCCTCCCTCGTAAGTTGAGGAACGATTTTAGCTCGGACCATGAGGTTTGGACAGTCAGAGACAAGAAATGGCTGGGTAAAAAGAATGGCGAACTTCTCAGGTTGGTCTCGGAGGATGGGTTTGAACTATTCATTACCGTCGACAGAAACCTGCCATTCCAGCAAAACTTTCAGAAACTGCCTTTCACAATCATTGTGCTTTGCGCAGCAGACAATCGGCGGGAAACCCTTAAAAATCTTCTTCCCAATTTATATAAGCAGCTTAGGTTTCTGACAAAGGGGACAGTTGTTGAAATAAAAGAATGACTAGCATCTAGGTGAGCGCCACTCCCTGCGCCGCCTTCTCCGCCTCCGGCAGAATCTCACAATTGTCCCAAATCCCCGTCAGTAGAGTCTTTGCGTAGGCATCGGGAAGCGAATTCTCCAGCATCAACTGATTTGCCAGCACGTTATCGTAGGTAAACGACTCGAAGGAATAAGAGAATTTCTCGTCCGTATCGTCCAGCAATAAATACCACACCCTCGGCGTCCCATCATTAGCGGGCATGCCAATGACCCCGGCATTTAGCCAAGAAAGATTATCGTCAACATCAGAAAAAGGCAATCCCGCGTGGCCCGCCAGAATAACTTCGGACTGCGTGGCCTGAAGGTGCTTTTCCTTTGTAGACCAGGATGTGGATTTGAAGATATACTCCGAAACGTCAGTCGGGGAGCCATGAACTACCGCTACCGACTTTCCAGCGTAATCGAAGGTTAGATGCCGGGGTAATTTCGCCATCCACTTCACCGATTCGGCCGATAGCGAGCGCACCGCGTAGGGAAACCAGGTGCGGGAAAATAAATCGCACCGGCCGCCTTCGGCGTAGTTGCAGCCGCAATCGTCCTCACCGCTGACGATATTTTGCTCCACATTACCCGAAATGCAGTGAATGCCCCAGTGCTTCACCAACTGCACCGATTCCTCGGGCTGAGCGCAATAGCCGACTACATCACCCGTACAGATGATGTTTTGGGGTACAATACTAAGTCGCGATGCGATCCTTTGCAGTTCGGTAAGGGCTTGAAGATTGGAATAAGAGCCCCCGAAGACCAGCAGTTTCCCGGTGAGGGTGCCAAGGTGGCGCGATTCGAATGAGGTGGTCATGTATTTCTGTTAAGCTGAGCGTACCGGACCGCCAGGCGGTCGAAGTCCGCCAAAAGTAGCACTTATACCAAATACAGCGAAGCAGTAAACGGTCGTAATCAAGTTTGTACTTAAAAGCGAAGCATATTTACCCTCTGTAAAAATAAGCCAGTCGGGTAGTGGCAGGAAGGTCAGTAGGCCACCGAGCAACAACCCGCCGACCACCGATAGGTGGAAAGCCACGCGCGGTACCTCGACATTCCAGAATAAAAAGATGGGCGCCAGCCCCAGCACCACCGTACCGCTGATGGTGGTGGCTGACAGAATCGTTGGATCAAAGAAAACGGGAATGGTGCCGAGCAGTGTCAGCCCGACCATCGCCAGGCGACCCGTCGAAACCTTAGGAACGGGCGAGCGGCTGAGGTCGATGCTGACCAGCTTGGAAAAAGACGCCATCGCCGAATCCAGGGTGGACGAGGCCGAGGTGACCATAATAAGGTTCATCAGCAATAGCATCGGGGCACCAAAGTACTTGGCCGCCGCGACCGGTGCCTCACCCTCTAAGCCCTGCAAACGGGCAAAAATGCCGACAAAACTAAAAAACACAATGCACAAGGCCCCGATTAAGCCCGCCCATAAGTAAGATTTCAAAGTCGTTTTGGGATCGGAAATAAACCCCCGGTCGGTCAGGACGGGATCGTGGAAAGGGTAGCTGAAACATTGGATGATGGCGACCAGCAGCAGGTCGAGGCCGTGGCCCAAATCCCAGGTGCCGCTCGTTACGAAGGGCGCAACGCCACCCTCCTGCGCCGGAAAAATAAAGCCCAAAACTACGACCAGCAATACGACAAACAGCGCCATTTGAATGACATCCGTCATGATCGAACTGCTCATGCCGCCTCTAAGCGTGTAAGCCAGCGTCAGCAGCGTAAATACCACGATAGCAACGTAATATGGCGCGGTGCCCGTGGCTCCGAAATAGCTGCCAATGACGATGGTATTGGACCAAATTTCGTTGTACAGCCGAATGATGATGAGGAATGTAAACACCACCACCGCGCCCCGCCCAAACTTACTTTCCAGAAAATGATGGATGCTGCGAAAGCCGCCCTTCGTACGCAGGCGCACGATCACCACGCCCGCTACCACAAATGAAAGATAGTAGCCCGCGTAAGCCACGCCGCCCACCAGCCCAAAACTCTGCCCCAAATTCGCCGCATTGGTAATCGACTTGGCAAACAACCACGAAATCACCAGGCTACTCGTCAAAAACACCGCATTCGGCGTCCGCTCTTGCCGACTTCCCCGAAAAAATTCATCGGCCGTCCGCGACAGCGGCGCCACGAAGTAAAGCCCTACGCTGGAAGCAAGGACGAGGAGCCATTGGAGGGTGAGGGTGGTCATGGTTCAATTTTGAATTAGTGATTGAGTGAATGAGAGAATAAACAGGCGAAAGCAACATTCACTAATTCACTCAATCACTAATTCACAATTATCTATTCCACCAAGTCCCCACATTCACACTATTGCCGCTCGTTTTCGCGGCGGCGGCTTGGAAGGCGGCGGCGTTGAGGGCGGCTTCGCTGCCGGGGTAGGGGAGGCGGACGGGGATTTTGTTATCGTTCAGGCTGGCCGAGATGGTCTTCAACTTCGGGAAGCCCGTGCGCCGCCACTCGATCCAGCCTTCGTAACCGTTGTTGATGCTGGCGAGCCATTTTTGAGTGACGATTTGCTCGATGGGATTTTGGCCGTTGGCTTGGTAAGCCACCTGCGGGCGCGCGAGGTAGTCGGCGGGCAGCGGTGTGAGCCAGTAGGCAAAGGCTTGGGTGATTCCTTTTTCGTACCATTCCTTAGCGGAGGCGTCGATCAGGCCCTTCTCGGCGGCTTCGGCCAGCCAGAAGCTGGTCTCGTAGGCCGTCATATAGTTGGCATTCAGCTTGTCGGAGCCTTCACGGAAAATTGCGCCCGATAGCGAGTAGTTGGCTACCGAAATCGACAACTTGGAAGCATCCGGGCCGTTCAGCAGTCCTTTGTATGCCTTCGGGTCGGCGGTGGTGGGGCGGAAGAAAGTCGACACGCGCGGGTCTTGCCGCTCGGCCAAAATTTCCTCGATGGTCTTGGACATGATGAACAGGTTGTAGTCGCCGATCCGGGCCGTGGCCATGCGGAAGTTGTTGGGCTGTGAGGCCGTGAATTTGTAGGTGGCATTATCAGTCGCGGCTTTGATAAAATTGCCCTCGCTGTACAGGGTTTGCAAACGCGCCTTTACATCGACCTTGCCCGAAATTCGCATCAGGTACTTGATTTTCAGAGAATTGGCAAAAAGCACCCACTTGCTCAAATTGCCGTTGTAAACGATGTCCCCTTCCAGCTTCGTCGCGCCCTTATAGTTTTTCAGAGCCGCCACGGCTTTATCCAAATTATCCAAAACACCGCCAGGTGCCGTATAAATCGCTTCCTGCGCATCGTATTTAGGCAGAATCACGCCCGACGATTTTCCCGAGAGCGCTTCGGAATAAGGCACATCGCCGTATAAGTCCGTCAACGCGGCGGCCATGTAGGCTTTCAGCACCAGCGCCGGGCCTTCGTACACGCCAAAAGCTGCGTTGGTGCGCGATTTTTGCAATAAAATCTCGTTGTCCCGCAGGTTGGCGTACAGAAACGGCCAGGCATTACCGCCGTACTGTGGCTCGGTGAGGCTGTGACGGTCGAAGAGGTTGAAGTCGATCGCCGTGAAGTACTGCCCCAGCAGGTTTCCGGCCACGAAGCCCTCGTAGGACATCTGCTCGTTGTAGTCGAAAAGTACTTTCCGCAGCAGCAGCGAAGGCTGCACGTCCACGGGAGCGTTGGGGTTGGTGTTAATTTCCTGAAAATCCTTAGTGCAGGAGAACGTTACTGCCAGGAGCAACGGTAACGTTAGGGTGGTAAGTAGCTTTTTCATAAAATCAATTAGAGATTGAGTGAATTAGAGAATAAACAGGCGAAAGCAATATTCTCTCATTCTCTAAATCACTCATTCAAAATTAAAAGTTGACCGTCACCTTCACCCCCACATTCCGCCCCGTCGGGTACGACATGTCCTCTACGCCACTTTGGAGTTGCTGGCCCTGGAAGGAAGTTTGTTCGGGATCGAAGTGGGGGATTTTGGAGAAAGCGAACAAGTTGCGACCCACCAGTGCGACGGTCAGCTCCTGCATCCGCAATTTTTGCAGGAAGCCCGTGCTGGCGGGTAGCGTGTAGCCGAGGCTCAGTTGGCGCAGCTTCAGGTAGGAGGCGTCATAGACATTGTTTTCCTCGTGGTTGCGGTCGTAGTACATGCGGTAGTAGGTCTCGGCGGAAACGGCCTTGGTGTTTGGCGTGTAATTTGGGTTTTCTTTGGTACCCGTATTGACTACGCCCTGGGCCACGATACCCGCCTCGGGTCGGTCGGCGGTTTCTTCGAGTTGACCCGCGACGCCCGCCAGTGATAGAGTTCTGGATACCAGAATGCCGCCTTGCCGCCAGTCGAGCAGGAAGCCGAGATTCCAGCTCTTGACGCGTAGATGATTGGAAAAACCGAGCATAAAGTCAGGATTGTAATTGCCCAGTTTTTTAAGCGTATTGTCCACGATGTAGCGGCCGTTCTGGTCGATTACAAAGTCGCCGTTCTGGTTCTTTTGATAACCCGTTCCCCATAAGTCGCCCATGCGGTCGCCTTTGTTGACGAGGTACCACACGGTTTGGTTCACGTTGTCGTAAATCCGGTTGTAGCCCAGCGTCAGCGTGCCGGCTTCGTCGGGCAGTGATTCGACGGTGGTGCGGTTGCGGCTAAAATTCAGCGCGATGTCCCACCGAATATTTTTGTTCAAAACCGGTACGTAGTTCACGATGGCTTCCAGTCCGCGCGAGCGGATGGAGCCGCCGTTGATGACGCGCTCGCCGTAGCCCGACGAAAGCGTGATGGGCAGCGACAGGATTTGGTTGCTGGTCAGGGCGTCGTAATAGGTCACATCGAAGCCCAGACGGTCGCCGAAAAAGCGCACATCCGCGCCCAATTCGTAGGAGGTCGTGGACTCCGGTTTCAGGTTGGCGTTGGCGATAAAATTCTGGTCGCTGAACGTGGGCTGCGAGTACACGGGCGTCCTGGCGTTGAACACGCCCGACGTTTGGTAAGGATTGGTGTCGTTGCCGACGTTCGCTACGCTGGCCCGCACTTTGGCGAAGGACAAGACGTAGGGCAAGTCGAACTGATTGGAAAGCACCCAACTCGCCGACACCGACGGGTAAAAGAATGAAGTGTTCGCCGTAGAAGTGGGCGTCGCCAGCGCGCTCGACCAGTCGTTACGACCCGTGACGTCCACAAACAGCACATCTTTATAACCCAGTTTCAGCAAACCGTACAGGCTATTGATGCGCTTGTCGGCTACTTGTTGGTACGCTTCCACGGGCGATGCGGCGTTGTTGAGCTTGAAAACCCCCGGCTGCGCCAGCGACAGCGCCTGGAACTGGTCAAAGGAAGCCGTTTGATCCATGCGGTTGCCGCCCGCCGAAACATCCACCGAAAGCTGACCTAGCTCCTTGCGGTAGTTGAGCAGGAAATCGGTATTTACTTCCCGGAAAAAGACGTTGTTCTCGGCGTAGGCCCCGTTTTTGAAGCGGTTGCTGCTGTACGCCCGGCGAAACTGCCGCTTCTCGCTGGAATAATCCATGCCGCTGCGCACCATCAGTGAGAGGTCGTTGGTGAGGTCGGCCGTCACGGCCAGGTTGCCGATCAGGCGGTCGCGGTTGAACGAATTGCGGTTTTCGTAGAGCGTGAAATAGGGATTATCGAAGTATGTATAGTTGTAGGAGTATTGCTGCACGCCTTCCAGCCCCGGCTGCCAGTATTGCTTCATCGGCTCGGTGTCTGTTTGGCGGCCTAACCACGCGCTGAGGGCATAGTTGATGTTCTCCGAGCCGTATTTAGTGGCCGGACGGTTGTCGCTGTTGGAATTGATGTAGTTCAGCGACGAGTGTATCTTCAACCGCTTCACGGGCTGAAACGCCAGCCGCGCCGCCAGTGTTTTGCGCTTTAAGTCCACACCCGGAATGGTGGACTGGCTATTCAGATCGGTGTACGAAAGGCGGTAGTTGCCCTTGTCGTAGCCGCCCGCAATCGCCAGGTTGTTGATGGCGGTATAGCCCGTTTGGTAAAAATTCCTGATGTTGTCGGGATGCGAAACAAAGGGCGTCGGCGTGATGGCCGCGCCGCCATGGACGGCCACATCGCCGCCGCGCACTGTGCGACCGTCGGGTAGGGTTACGGGGCTGTCGTATTGCTGAATGAGTTCGCCCGCGTCGAGTTTGGGGCCGTAACTGTACGAAATATTGTCGTTGATTCCCTTGCTCAGGCCATCGACGTACTTGAACTTGCCACTATTTCCCTGGCCGTAACTGTTCTGAAACTGGGGCAGTTGAAAAGGCCGCTCGGCGAAAAAACTGCTGTTGAAACTCACGCCGATGCCCTTCTTTTTCAAGCCGCTGCCGTCCTTGGTCGTGACCAGGATTACGCCATTGGAAGCGCGGGTGCCGTAGAGCGCCGCCGCGCTCGGGCCTTTCAGCACCGACACCGACGCGATGTCGTCGGGGTTGATTTCCATGCCGCCGTTGCCGAAGTCCACTTCCATGAATCCGTTGGCGTCGTCGTCCACGCGGTTGACGATGGTGCGGTTGTTGATCGGGATGCCGTCTACCACGAACAGCGGGTTGTTATTGGTAAAGGACGACTCGCCGCGAATGGTGATTTTGGAGGAAGATCCTACGCCCGTCGAACCGGCATTGATGGTGACGCCCGCCACTTTCCCCGTCAGGTTGTCAAGAAAGTTGGGGGCTTTTACCTCGTTAATTTCCCGACCTTCGACTTTCTGAATGGCATAGCCGAGGTTCTTGGAATTGCGCTCCAAACCCAGGGCCGTAACCACGACCTCGTTTAAAGAAAGGCCTTCTTCCAGCGAAACAGTTAGATCCTGCTGGCCCGTGTAAGTAATTTCCTGCGTGCGGAAACCTATATACGAGAAGACCAACACGTCGTTTTTGCTGATATAATTGAGGGTGAATTTTCCTTCGGCCCCCGTCAGCGTTCCCGTTAGAGTACTTTTGACCAATACCGAGACGCCGCTGATGGGGGCTTGGGTACCCTTATCCTTGACCTGCCCGGTCAGGGTTTGGGCGTAAAGGTGGAGTTGAATTACGGCGAATAACACCGTGAGTAATGCTTTTTTCATGCAGTTTATGGAGGGTAGTAAAATCAGACAGGTGGCAACTTTGAATAGGATACGCAAATTTAGGCTCGAGGGTTTGCTCATTTGGCTCGATCGAATCAAACTTTATGGCCTTTCTGAGAAAATCTTCTTTTTATACAAAAAAATATCATGACGATGCGACCCGATAGCCGCCGATTTTTCATTAAAAAAGCCGGAGTCGGTATCGCCGCCTTCTCTTTTCGGGACATTCCCGCGATTTTTGCCAAAACAGAAAAAGACAATCAGCTATTTTTCACCACAGGTTGCAAAACCGCCGAGGTCACGGCCACCTCTGCCATCTTGTGGACGCGTCTTTGTGGACAGGAAAAACCTAATCCGGTCACACATCGACGCTCAGAAAAAGTCTTTCGCCATCCCGTCGACTTTGACGAAAATGCGCCCGTCGCCCAGATGGACGGCGCGGTAGCGGGCAAGGGAGGTCTGGTCAGAGCGACGCTTTCCAGTGGCCCGGACACCATCCGTTCGGATTGGCATAAGGCTGCCGCGTCAGAAGATTTTACGGTAAAAATCCCCTTCAACAACCTGAAACCAGCAACCGAATACCAGATTCTCTGGGAGGCCAGGACTGGCAAGAGAGGGGGAATCTCCAAACAGTCGGGGACTTTCACCACCGCGCCCACCAAGCAGGTCGAGCGATCCATCCAACTCGTCACCTCCACTTGTCAGTACTTTTGGAGTCACGACGACGACGAGCGCGGCTTCAAAACCTACGACAGCATGGCGCGTATGAACCCCGACTTTTTCCTGCAAACGGGCGATTACGTTTATTACGACAAACCCGGCCCGCTGGCCAAGACCCTCGAGAAAGCCCGCCACAAGTGGCACGCCATGGATTCCTGGCTCTCGCTGCGGGACTTTTACCGAAAAACACCCGTCTATCTCCTCAAAGACGACCACGACCTGCTTGACGACGATAGCGGGCCGACTTCCCCGGCCTACGGTCAACTGACTTTCGCCGACGGCCTGAAAGTATGGCGCGAAAACGTGCCGCTGGCCGACAAACCCTACCGCACGTTCCGCTGGGGCAAAGACTTGCAAATCTGGCTGGCCGAAGGCCGGGAGTTTCGTTCTCCCAATAAGTCGGCGGACAATCCGGGTAAAACGATCTGGGGCGAAGCGCAGAAAAAGTGGTTTCAAGAAACCGTGGAGGCATCAGACGCTACCTTTAAGATTCTCTTTTCCCCCACGCCCATCGTTGGTCCCGACCGCGAAAAGAAAACCGACAATCACGCCAATGATGCCTTCCGCGCCGAAGGCGAGTGGCTGCGGAAGTACCTGGCCGCGCAGCGTAACATGTACGTCGTCAACGGCGACCGCCACTGGCAGTACGTGTCGGTCGATGACGAAACGGGTTTGATGGAGTTCGGCTCCGGCCCCGTCAGCGACGCCCACGCGCAGGGCTGGGGGGAAGATGATGTGCGGCCCGAACATCGGTTTCTGCGACTGAAAGGTGGGTTTCTGGGCGTGGAAGTGAAGCGTGGAAGCGGCTTGCCGATGGTAATTTTCACGCATTATGATGTGGATGGAAGTCCGGTACATGTTGAGAAACAATTAGCCGGGTAGGTCATTTTGAGATATTTTTTCTACCTTGAAAAAATCTGTTTCAGAGGGCCTGAGACACCTAACTCGTTCGGAATGACAAGCGCGAAGTGGAAAACCCTCGGCGTCCTGTTGGTGGGCAACCTTGTCTGGATTTTTGCCAACGGCAGGTGGCGCGTCGATGCCCTGGCGTGGGTATTCCCGTTCCTTATTTTGCTTTTTCTGCACCAGAACAAGCTGTGGCGGGGAATTCTGCTGCTCTACGTCGTAAATTACCTGGTGCAGATTGTCGCCTGGCAAGGAATGATCCCGATTCCCGGCGCGGGCTACTACCTCGTCCTGCTCGGGATCACGGTCTGCTACGTGCTTCCTTTTGGGCTGGACCGCTGGTTGCGTCCCAAAATCAGGGGATTCAAGCAGACGCTCATCCTGCCGATGGCGGCCGTAACCTGTGATTTTCTTAACGCGACGCTGTCACCCTACGGTACGAACGGCAATCTGGCCTACTCGCAGTACGATTTCCCCCAATTCCTCCAAATCATGGCCCTGACAGGGATTTGGGGCATCAGCTTTCTGCTGTATTGGTTTGGATCCATCCTTTACTACATTTTCGTAAATCGCGCAAATCTGCGGACGGTGCGTCGCCACCTGGTCGCTTCGGGGCTGATCTATGCTTTGGTGATGGCGTATGGTTTCTTGCGCTTCGGCCTCGATGACGAGTCGAACCGAGTGAGGGTAGTCTCCTTTACCGCCCCTTTGCAGGAACTGTGGGATAGCTTCGGAGAGCTGGGGGTGGATTTGACCCGCGACGAGCCGCTGGTTCCAGCGGCGGCGGAGTTGCTCAACCGTTATCAGGACGCCTACTTCGCTCTGGCAGAATCGTTGGTGGACGGCACCACCCAAATTGTGATGTCGTCGGAAGCCAACTTGCCCGTGGAGAAGGAGTATGAAGCGAAAACGAAGGAGCGGTTGGCCCGCTTCTCACGGGAAAACGAGGTCGTTTCGGTGCATGGCGTGGTAGTCTACGCCAAGGGTGAAGCTTTGTCAGAGAACAAGATTCTTGCTTTCGACAAGCAGGGGAAGGAAATCCCGGAGTATTACAAGTCTTTCATCGTACCCGGCGATGCTAATATCAGGAAAGGGAAATCGCACCAAACGCTGAATTTAGAAAGTGGAAAGGCCGGGTTGGCGATCTGCTTCGACCTGGATTTCCCGCAATGGGCGCAAGAGTACGGCCGTCAGGAGGTGGCAATGGTGCTGTCGCCCGCTTCGGACTGGCGCGAAATCGACCCTTATCACACCGAAATGGCCGTGTTTCGTGCCATAGAGAACGGCTTCTCACTGGTTCGGCAAACCAATAAAGGACTTTCCATAGCCGTGGACGGCCGCCGGAGGATACACGCTAAGGCAGATTTTTTTGCAAAAAAACCGCACACCATGATAGTGGACATTCCGGTCAGTAAGCTTGGTGCCTACTACCCCCACACCAGTGACGCGGTCGCGTGGTTGTGCTTGATCGGAATCATCTACTTTATATTCCAAAAAAAGCCAGTGGTATGAAAGTTGGGTGGAGATGGGATTTTTGCAAAACGACTCCCGAAAAATTAAAGACTACCTTGCGGAAATCCGTCGGAACGAACTAACAACCGGCAGCAACATTCATGCTCAACAATACCCGCGTCTGGCTGGCTGGACGCTACTACAAACTCCTGAACAGCATCGCCTTCTACCCGGCTTTCATCGGGTTATCCTTCTTGCTCATTTCGTACCTGACCATCTCTTTCGATTATTCTGAAGCGGGAAAAGCAATTAAAGCCAGCTTACCTCCCTACACGGCGCTGAAAGACGCCTCCACGGCCCGGAGCATCATTTCGGCGATCACGTCGGGGATTATCTCGCTGACCGTTTTCAGCTTCTCGATGGTGATGATCATTCTAAGTCAGGCAGCCTCCAACATGAGCAATCGGGTGCTGAACCGCTTGATCGGCAACCGCTTCCAACAAATCGTGTTAGGGATTTACATCGGCACCATCGTTTATTCTCTGTTTTTGCTGAGCACCATCCGCGACATCGACTCCGGTATCTATATTCCGGCCCTGAGCACCTATCTGCTCATTCTTCTCACGATTCTGGATATTTTTCTTTTCATCTACTTTCTGCACTACGTTACTCAGTCGATCAAATACGAGGTCATCATTCAACGCGTGTACAACGAAACCCGCAGGAAGTTAGAGAAAAACTGCCTGCTGCCGCGCCCGGCCTCGAAACTGATTGACTTGGCAGGAGATTTTTACGTCACCGCCAATTCCTCGGGCATCTACGAGGGTTTCGATGAGGAGACTTTGGTCAGTCTGGCCGAGGACGCCGATTGTGTCTTTTATACCCTCCACACACCGGGGACGTTTGTGTTGCAAGCACAGCCGCTGCTACAGATCAGCAAACCGATTTCGGAAGCTGCCCACGACAAGGCCGCGCGGGGGCTGCGAATCAACGATTCGGAATCAATCGAGGAGAATTACGCCTACGGCTTGCGGCAATTGTCCGAAGTAGCCATGAAAGCACTCAGCCCCGGCATCAATGACCCCGGCACGGCGGTGATCAGCCTGCGGGCGATGGCCCAGCTGTTTGCCTATCGTCTGACCCATTTCCCCAATAACGTAGTACGTGACGAGGACGAGCGGGTTAGGATCATGGTCAAAGAGTTGACTTTTGAAGATATTTTCCACAAAACCGTGCTGCCCATCTGGGACTATGGCAAAGAAGATCGCACTGTGTTGGAAGAATTGCACCATCTGCTTATCCAGTTGCAGTCGATTTCGCCGCAACCCGTTACGGGCCGTCTGCTGCGAACCGTCGTGCTGAAAATGGCGCAGCAGGAGTTGGCCTGATTCGGTAAACGTCTGATGAATGCATCCTTCCCGAAACGATCCGCCCGGGCAGTCCGGCGCGTAAGTACATGACGTCCCGTCATCTTGTCATTCAAACCCTCCTTCCTATTTATGAAAGTTATCGACGCCAAACTCCACGGTATTATCGACTATCTGGTGGTTCTTTTTCTGCTCGCCGCGCCCATTTTATTTGATCTGCCTCCCGTGGCGACCTTGTTCACTTTTGCGCTGGGTGGCATTCACCTGGCGCTTACTTTGCTGACCAACAGCAGCATGGGGCTCATAAAAGCCATTCCTTTTCCTGTGCACGGCTGGATCGAGCTGATCGTTTCCGTTGCGCTTGTGGGCGCGGCTTTCTATTTGGGTAGTATGGAAGGCGACCTGGCCCGCAACTTTTATCTGGGCTTTGGCGGGGCGGTGCTCTTAGTGTGGGCGCTGACCGACTATCGATCGGCCTAGGCCAGATTCATCGGCAATTTTGAGGAGACCCCCAGCCTACCCTACCATTTTCGCGGAAGGTTGAATTACGGGATATGCTTTACATTTGGGGGTAAATTTCGCTTTTCAAACTCCCCGCTCATTTGAAAAATAAATCCGAAATCCGGACAACCGTTCTCGGGGCCGTGGCCGCCTTCTGTACCTACACCTGCGCGTTCTGCTTCCGCAAGGGCATATCGGCGACCCAGTTCGAGGGGATCGAGTTCGGTGGGGTCGACTACAAAATCTGGCTCATCACGGCGCAGGTGTTGGGCTACGCCGTTTCCAAAGGTATCGGCGTCAAAGTCGTGTCGGAGATGCAGCCATCCAAACGGCCCTGGTACATCCTGGGGCTGATTCTGGCCGCCGAACTGGCGCTGCTGGGCTTTGGACTGGTTCCCGCGCCATTCAATATTGTATTTTTGTTTTTGAACGGATTGCCCCTGGGCATGGTGTATGGTACTATGTTGGGAATTCTGGAGGGCCGCCGACAGACCGAAATCCTGGTCGCGGCCCTCACGGCTTCCTTTATTTTTGCGTCGGGTTTGGTCAAGACCATCGCCTTGCTCCTGATGCAGCAGGGCGGCGTGAGCGAAATCTGGGCACCGTTTCTCACGGGGTTGGTGTTCGTCGTGCCGCTGTTCGTATCGGTTTGGGGGTTGAGTCGTCTGCCCGAGCCTAGTGCGGAGGACAAAAAGCTCCGCACCGAGCGACTACCCATGAACCGCGCCGACCGGCGCAATTTTCTCCGCACCTTCCCGACGGGCCTCACGCTATTGATCGTCTCCTACGTGCTGCTCTCCGCCTTCCGCGACTTCCGCGACAACTTCGCCCCCGAGATTTTAAAGGGCACCGTCAGCGGCAACCCGACCATTTTCGCCCAAACCGAAACCCTCATTGCCCTGCTTATTCTGGGCATGATGGCCGGGCTGCGCTGGGTGGATGACCACTTTCGGGCTTTCACCTTGATCAATATCCTGATGATCGCGGGCGCGGTGCTAGTCGGGTTCAGTACCTGGCTGTACCAACTCGGGACGGTATCGGCGAGTGCGTGGTTCATGCTCACGGGCCTGGGGATGTACATGGCTTATGTTCCCTGCAACGGCCTGTATTTCGAGCGGTTGGTTGCGACCTTCCGCTACGTCAGTACGGTGGGTTTCATCGTCACGCTGGCCGACTGGTACGGGTACCTGGGCAGCGTAGCGGTACTGCTTTATAAAAATTTCGGGCAGTCGAACCTGAGTTTTCAGGAATTTTTCGTCTACGGCTGCTACGGCTTGAGCGCGGCCTACATTCTGCTGACCGTCTTTTCTTACGGGGCATTTCGGAAAAAGTACCGGCCTACTGAAATAACCCAGGAACTCGCCTAGCACGCGGGGCCTTTTCGTTATCCCCTTTAAAAATCTACCGCAATACGTATCGCCCGACCAGCGGATAATGATCGGAGTAGGGGACTTGGTTCAAGGTTTCAAACGTCACGAGTTCCAGCCTGCTTTTATCGTAAAACTGGTGGTCGATGCGGATAAAGTAGGGCGCGCGGTTATAAGTGAAGCCGAAGCCGCTGCCCCTTTCCTCGAAGGCGTTATCAAGTCTGCGGCGCAGTCGGCCGTACACGTAGCTATAAGGCGTCTCGTTGAAATCTCCGCACACGATCACCGGATGCGGCGAGTCGGCCACCCAATTTTCCAACAACTCAACCTGCAAGCCCCGTTGCTTAAAACCTTTCCCCAGTTGGCTGAGGTTGTACTTCGCGATGTGCTTCGATTCCTCGTAGTCCTCCCGGTTGATGATCCCGGAAAGTTGCAGCGTCATGGAATACAGGTGGGCGTCGATAATGCGCACCGTATCGTTATTCCAAAGGATATCCGCTTGAATAAGCCCATTGGAACCCCCGAAAAGGGTGTCACGGATCGCAAGAATGGGATGTTTGGAGAAAAGCGCCACGCCATTCTGAGAATCGGCTAAATTTTTACTCTCTTGCAGAAACGCACGGTAACGGTACCCCCGACTGTTGAGCCGAGCCGTAAAGTCGAAGTCATTCATGTCGGGTCGGCTGATATACTCTTGAAAACACAGTACATCGGCCTGCTGCTGATCGATCCACGCGCCGAACTGCCTGGTCGTTTCCTTTTCCTCGGCGTATTGGTATTTGAAAAGGTTGAAGCTGTACACATTATAGTTCAGCACGGTCAGGATGGCCGACGCTTCATGTCCGGGGGGGAGGGAGGACTGGACGGAAGGGGGGGAGAATTGGAGCGTCCTGTCCAGGAATGGGTAGCCCAGTGCCAGCACAACCAACGTGGTGATCAACCGTTTCGGCCCCCAGAAAGCCCATATCACTAAAAAGACCAAATGAAATACCAGCATCACGGGCAGCGACATCATGGCAAAGCCAGCCAGCCAGTGGTGACTGGGTATCCAGTAGGCAAGTGCGTACACGAGCAGTGTATAGAAAACCGCAATTTTGTAAAAGAACCAAAGAAAGCCGTGGAGCAAACGCATAAGGAGGGATCAGACCGCAAAAGTAAGACAACCTGTGGATAAAACCGTGTTTGGCGCGTGTTTGCTATGAAACTAAAATAGTATTATCTTTGCGGCACAATTTCGGTTCAATACTAGGTTTGAGGGGATTTTTTAATCCCCTTTTTGTTTTAATATGGCACTCAAAGAGCAGATCGAGGCATTTCTGGAACCGCTGTTGGAAGGCGGGAAATACTTTGTCGTCGACATACAGTTCAAGCCCGTACGGGGAAGCCAGAAAGTACTGATTCTGTTGGACAGCGATGAGGGCATTACCATTCAGGAATGCGCCGATATCAGTCGCCAGTTGGGCAACGACCTGGAAGCGGCCGAAGTCGTGGATACGGCCTATACTTTGGAAGTGTCGTCGCCCGGCCTGGATCAACCCTTGCGATTGCCGCGTCAATTCCGTAAGAACGTGGGCCGCGACCTGAAAGTGACGCTAAACAGCAGCGAAACCCTAACGGGAAAGCTGCTGGAGGCCAGGGAAAACAGCATTGTCCTGCAACTGCCGCCCCCGAAGAAGAAAAAGAAGGCGGCCGAAGCGGAACCTAACTTGCAACCCGAAATCGCCCTGGAAGACATAGCCAAAGCAGTGGTGCAGGTATCGTTCAAATAACACCTCGACTGGAAGCGTCATGTTCCTTGGCGGGATAGCAATAAAAATTCGATTGACGTGGGTTTTTACACATTAAACCTTAAACATTAAACTTTCCACTAAGATGGATAGCTCAATATTAATAGATTCGTTCGCTGATTTTGCCAGCACGAAAGCCATCGATCGTCCCACGATGATCAGCATTCTCGAAGAAGTTTTCCGCACCATGATTCGCAAGAAGTACGGTACGGACGATAACTTCGATGTCATCATCAACCCTGAGAACGGGGATCTTGAAATGTGGCGTACCCGCGAAATCGTCGACGACGACTCGGAGGATATCTGGGATCACGACAAAATCCCGCTTTCGGAAGCGCAGAAAATCGAGGAAGACTTCGAGGTGGGTGAGGAAGTGGCCGAGGAGGTCAAGCTCGAAGAGTTTGGCCGCCGACTCGTGCAGACCGCCCGGCAGACTTTGATCCAAAAGATCAAGGATTTGGAAAAGGAGCTGCTTTACGAGAAATACAAGGATCAGGCCGGGGAGCTGATTACCGGGGAAGTTTACCAAACGCTGCGTCACGAAATAATCGTGCTGGATAACGAAGGGAATGAACTCTCGATGCCCCGCAACGAGCAGATTCCCAAGGATCGCTTCCGTAAGGGAGAGAGCGTCAAGGCCATCATCCATAAAGTGGAAATGAACAACGGCACGCCACGCGTCACGCTGTCGCGCACCTCGCCGATGTTCCTGGAAAGGTTGTTTGAAACCGAAATTCCCGAAATCTACGATGGTCTGATCTCCGTCCGGCGCATCGTACGTGAACCGGGTGATCGCGCCAAAGTAGCCGTGGAATCGTACGACGACCGCATCGATCCCGTGGGGGCTTGCGTGGGTATGAAAGGCTCCCGAATCCACAGCATCGTGCGGGAGTTGAACAATGAGAACATCGACGTCATCAACTACACCGAAAATCTCGAACTGCTCATCAGCCGTTCGCTGAGTCCGGCCAAGGTCACGTCGATGCACATCGACCACGACACCAAGCGGGTATCGGTTTATCTTAAGCCGGATCAGGTATCGCTGGCCATCGGCAAAGGGGGACAGAATATCAAACTGGCCGGCAAGCTCGTCGGCATGGAGATCGACGTTTTCCGCGATGTGGAGGAGCTGGCCGAAGAAGACGTGGATCTGTCGGAATTCGACGATGAAATCGAAGAGTGGATGATCGGGGAGTTCCGCAAGATCGGCCTCGACACTGCCCGCAGCGTACTGGCATTGAGTAAGGAAGAGCTCGTTCGCCGGACTGATTTGGAGGAAAACACCATCGAGGAAATCCTCGATGTATTGCGTAAGGAGTTTGAATAAGAGTTAGGCAGTCGTTTTTCTGCCCGCCCGCATTCAGACATTGATTGAATACATTTATTACCGATAGAAGATTTTTTTGTTAATTGCTGAATATGGCAGAAGAAAAAATGATGCGCCTGAGCCAAGTGGCAAGGATCCTGAACGTAGGTACTTCTACGATCGTGGATCACTTATCCGCCGAAGGCTTTAAGGTTGAGTCCAATCCCAATACCAAGCTGGATGCAGCCCAAATCGACTCTTTAGCAAAGGAGTACGGTTCGGATAAGCTGAAAAATTCGGGTGGTCGGCAAAAGCCCGCCGCAACCGCCGAAATCGAGCTGGAAAATAAGGAAGCTGAGAGCACGGAAGGGGAAGTACTGTATTTTCGTACCCCGCCTGCACCCGTGGCGGAGAAAAAAGAGGAGAAGTCTGCCCCCGTCGAAAAACCGGCGGAGGAGAATATGCCCATCGAGGCCAAACTGCCAGGCATCAAAGTGGTCGGCAAAATCGACCTCGACGGGCGAAAGCCCGTAGCTGCACCCAAGCCTGCTCCGGTAGCTAAGGAAGAACCTGCGGCTGCCCCACCGGCTACGCCAGAACCTGCGGCTGCCCCACCGGCTACGCCAGAACCTGCCCCAGTTGCCAAGGTCCCCGAAGCGAAAGAGGAAAAGGCTGTACCAGCGCCCGAGGCACCCAAAGAACCAAGCGTCGAAGCGGTAACGCCCGCAGAACCTGCCGCGAAAGCGGTGGAAAAGCCAGTCACGGAAGCTCCCGCTGCTGAAACACCCGTTGCCAAGGATACGACTGCTGAGACAACAACGGAAGATAAAACGCCTGAAACCGCTGCCGAGAAGCCGAAAGCGGTAGCACCCAAGTCGGCTACCACGAAGGAAGTGCAGGCTAAGGCTTCTGAGACGGAGGCCGCTCCCGAAGAATCGGACGAAGAAGAGAGCGCTGAGGTCATCGAGGCCAAAGGAAAGCAACTGCGTGGTCTTAAGGTGGTCGGTAAGATCGAACTGCCTTCCGAAAGAAGAAAGAAAGACGGCTCGACAGGTGACGGGGACAAGAAGCGCCGCCGCAAGCGCAAGCGCATTCGCGACAACCGCAGTGAGGCAACCCCGGTGGCGGGCGCCGCTACGGGAACCCCCGTTCCCCGCACCAGCACCACCGCCAAAAGCACCAGTTCGACAGGCAGTACCCCGCGTGGGAAATCCAGCCGTCGAGGGGGCCGCCGCGAGGAGGTTTCCGATAAGGAAGTCGCCGACAACATCAAGGCCACGATGGCCCGTATGGGGAGCGGTACCGTCACGCAACAGCGCGGCCGGGCCGCCCGTAGCCGCCGCCGCGATCGGGCCGATCAGGACGACAGCAGCTTCGATCAGGCTGAAACCAAGATCCTGCGCGTGACCGAGTATATCTCGGCCAACGAACTGGCTTCGCTCATGGATGTCAGTGTGCAGGAAGTTATTTCGGTATGCCTGAGCATGGGCATGTTCGTATCCATCAACCAGCGTATCGACGCCGAGGCCATCACCTTTATCGCCGATGAATTTGGCTTTGAAGTGGAGTTCATCTCCGCCGAAGAAGAGATCCAAAATGAGGTGGTGGACATCGTGGATGATCCTGCCGATATGGAGGAGCGTGCCCCCATCGTTACGATCATGGGACACGTCGACCACGGTAAGACCTCGTTGCTTGACTACATCCGCTCCGAAAACGTCGCCAGCGGCGAGGCGGGCGGTATTACCCAACACATTGGTGCTTACAGCGTCAAGACCAAGTCTGGCAAGCAAGTCACTTTCCTGGACACGCCCGGTCACGAAGCCTTTACGGCCATGCGGGCGAGGGGTGCCAAAGTTACCGACGTGGTCATCGTCGTCATTGCGGCCGACGACAGCGTGATGCCACAGACGCGCGAGGCGATCAACCACGCGCAGGTAGCGGGTGTTCCCATTGTTTTTGCGTTCAGCAAAGTCGATAAGGACGGGGCCAATACCGAGAAAATTCGCGAAGAACTTTCCCAAATGAACTACTTGGTCGAAGACTGGGGGGGCAAGTACCAGTCGCAGGAAATTTCGTCAAAGTCCGGGTTAGGAATCGACGATTTGTTGGAGAAAGTGCTGCTCGAAGCCGAACTGCTGGAACTGCAGGCCAACCCCGACCGCCGCGCCGTGGGTACGGTAGTGGAAGCCTCGCTCGACAAAGGACGCGGCTACGTGACTACCATTCTGGTGCAGGCCGGTACGCTGAAAGTCGGCGATATTATCCTGGCGGGGGCGCACCACGGTCGCGTGAAGGCCATGACCGATTATTTGGGCAAGAAGCTCAAATTAGCCGGGCCTTCCGATCCGGTGCAGGTACTGGGACTGAACGGCGCACCGCAATCGGGCGATAAGTTCAACGTGATGGATCAGGAACGCGACGCCCGCGAACTCGCTACCAAGCGCGAACAGATCCTGCGCGAGCAGACGATCCGCTCCCGCAAGCACATCACGCTCGAGGAAATCGGCCGACGCAAGGCCATCGGCTCTTTCAAAGAGCTCAACCTGATCGTGAAAGGCGACGTGGATGGATCGGTGGAAGCCCTTTCGGATTCGCTGCTGCAACTTTCAACGTCCGAAATTCAGATCAACACCATCCACAAGGCGGTAGGTCAAATTTCGGAATCAGACGTCAACCTGGCTATTGCCTCCGATGCCATCATCGTCGGCTTCCAGGTGCGGCCTTCGCCGAGCGCGAAGCGCATGGCTGAGCAAGAGCAGATCGAAATCCGTCATTACTCGGTCATTTACCAGGCCATCGACGAGATCAAGGATGCCATGACGGGCATGTTGGCTCCAACGGTGGAAGAAACCGTAACGGGCAACATCGAAATCCGCGAGGTGTTCAAGATCAGCCGAATCGGCACGATTGCCGGTTGTTACGTCACGGATGGTTTCGTCAAACGCAACAATAAGATTCGAATCATCCGCGATGGTATCGTAATCCACACGGGCGAAATCGACTCGCTGAAACGCTTTAAGGACGATGTCTCCGAAGTGCGTTCGGGTTACGAGTGCGGCTTGAATATCAAGAACTTCAATGATATCGAAGAAGGCGACATCATCGAAAGCTTCGAGCTTCGTGAGGTCAAGCGGACGCTTAAGGACAGTTGACGATTACTTTTGGGCACAGCTCCCAAGTTTCGTTTCCATTCTGAATAAGAAAGCAGGCTCTGAAGCCTGCTTTTTTTTGTGAGCGGCTGTGTAAGTTGGGGGAGAAGCCGGATTTTTGGAAAAACAATTCCGGGAAAGGCACAGTTTTTATCTGACCAACCTCAGGGAATCACATCAATCAATCAAAAATGGAAAACGAAAAAAAAGTTGAGGACACTCAGGACAATTCGCTGGCTCACGTAGTCAATGAGGGGAAGGAAAAAAAGCCTAAAACCTACGATCCTGATCGCTACCTGCCGACGGCCACCAGCGAACAGCCCTACGAACCCGAAAAGCCACTGGAAGAGAAAGAACCCGATGAGGGGTACAGCACCAATCCGGCTCAGGGCAAAGAAGCGGCATCGCTGCATCTGGCCGATGAAGATATGGACAGTCGCCCGGACGATCCGATGAAGGAAGCTGAAAACTTAAAGGAAAGTTTCGAGAAGAGTCAGAAGACCTCGGCCGAAAAAAGTTAATCACCATCAGGAAGCATATTATTCAACCAAAACCAGAGCAATCATGGCAGACAAGAAAGCAGCAAAGCCGGAGAAGAAATACGTTCAGAACGAAGAAGAAAGTCAGCTAATCGATGAAGAACGGGTGGTGCAGACCCACACGAATTTAGGATTAGTGGATGCCCGTCCGGGTGAAAGTACCTTCGAGACAGGTACCAAAAACCACAGCACGCAATCAGACCATGCCTTCGACGAAGTGCCCGAACCCATTACGGATGAGGTTGCTTTGGAAGACGATCTTTCGAAAGTGGTCACCATCAGTGAAGACAACACCGATGTGGAAGTACCCAAAAAGGATCAGTAGCTTCGTGCTATTGGTAAGCTTCCATGATATACTCGGCCGCTCTTTTGGCCGATAACTCATGCGTTTCTCCCGGTACGAGGTAAAAGGAATAGGGAACCTTCAGAAGCCGCAATTTGTCTGCCAGCAATTGGCCCTGCCGGGGAGAAACCAGGTCATCGTTCTGCCCGTAGACCAATATAGTGCGAGGGGAGCGAGGGGTAACCAGGTAAAAGGGGCTATCGTTTTTAAAAATGTCGATTGGTCCGCCGTACGCGTTACCCGTCAGCAGCTCCACTTTCGTCCAAAGGGTCTTGTCGAGCCACGCCCGCAGCGAAAGTTCCGTGGGCGCAGAGACCGCGATTAGGGTACTGATGGTATTCTCGGTGGATTTATAAGCGTAGGTAAGGGCTATGTGACCACCCGCGCTGAATCCAGTAAGCCGGTAGTGGTCTCTCCGTATGTTGTATCGCTCGGCATTATCTGTCAAAAATTTAATTGCATCCCCCAAGTCGGTCAATTGCAGAGAAAGCAGGTTGTTTTTGCCACTGCTGACCCGGTAATTGATATTGACGATAGCAAGATTTTTCCGCTGCTCCTTGAGAATGTCGACCGTAGGTTTCAGGAATGATTTGTCGCCACTCACCCAGCCTCCGCCGTGTAGCAGGATGACCACCTCAGCGGGAGTGCTGTCCACCGTTACGGGCAAATGCAAATCGAGCGTTAGGTTCTTAACCGTACCGAATTCGACGTCCATCTTCTCGTTATAGCCTTTGATAGGACTATCCAGATGAGAGCCGTTGGTCTCAATCCCCAGCTTTTCACAACTCGAGAAAACGGTGAGGCAAAAAATTATCAAGACAAAATCCCATTTCCTTTCTACCCAAAACCCGTTTCGCTTCATGTTATTTGGTTTGATCCAGGCCAAAAATACTTATAAATCTCCTTTTTTCAATTCTCCTACCGCCCTATCCACCGCCCGAGCGGTCAAGGCCATGAAAGTAATGGAGGGGTTCTGGTTCCCCACCGAGGTCATGCAGGCGCCGTCGGTCACGAATACGTTCTTGACCGCATGTAATTGGTTCCATTCATTCAACAGCGAGGTTTTGGGATCGCGTCCCATACGTACGCCGCCCATTTCGTGGATGTCCAATCCGGGTGCCTGTTTGGTGTCATAAGCGTTGATATCCTTACAACCCGCCGTCTCCAGCATCTCCGAACCCTGGGCCAGAAAATCATCCCGCATCTGGTAATCGTTTTCGTCGTATTCGACAGAAGTGACGAGCTGCGGTACGCCCCAATCGTCTTTCAGGTCAGTACTCAGCCGCACGTGGTTACTTTCTTTTGGAATGGTTTCGCCTTGCATCTGCATGAACACGCGCCAACCGCCGGGATTGCTCAAATTGTCCTTGAATTCCGCCCCGAAGCCCTGCCGCCCCATTCCTTGCTCCCAGCCACTGCGGGCCGCGCTGAACGCGACCATGTACCCGCGTTGAAAACCCAGGTTCTGCGACTCGCGAAGGTTGCGGAAAGAGGGCATAAAGACCGACGTCGGACGGCGACCGTAGTAATAACCGTCCTCGAAACCATCCATCGAGGCCACGATATTTCCCCGGTAGTTATGGAAAGCTACGTATTTGCCCAATAGACTGTTGTCGTTGCCCAGTCCGTTCGGGAAGCGATTGGACTTGGAATTGAGCAATATCAGGTTGGAATTGAGCGCCGCCGCATTCACGAAAATAATTTTGGCGAAGTACTCCGTTTCCTCCTTCGTGTGCGCATCGATCACTTTTACACCCGACGCTTTGCCCGCACCCTCATCATAGATAATGGATGAAACCACCGAATCGGGTCGAATGGTAAGATTGCCGGTTTTCTCGGCCCAGGGTAGGGTGGATGAGTTTGAACTGAAGTACCCGCCGTACGGGCAACCCCGATAGCAGAGGTGCCGCGCCTGGCACTGCCCGCGACCCTGCGCCAGATGTACCTCTTTGGGTTGGGTCAAATGCGCGCATCGCCCGATAATGACGGGACGGTCGGCGTAGCGGGCCTTTATTTTATCCCGCATACTTTTCTCTACGCAGTTAAGCTCCCAGGCGGGCAGGAATTCGCCATCGGGCAGGCTGTCGATGCCATCAAGGTTGCCACTGATGCCCACGAACTTCTCCACGTGGCTGTACCAGGGCGCGATGTCCTTGTAGCGTATGGGCCAGTCGACCGCGAAGCCGTCGCGGGCCGGACCGTCGAACTCAAAGTTACTCCATCGCTGGGTTTGTCGTGCCCAAATCAGCGATTTGCCGCCCACCTGGTAGCCACGAATCCAGTCAAAGGGTTTTTCCTGGACATAGGGATGCTCACCATCTTTCACAAAAAACTGTTCAGTGGCTTCATCGAAGGCGTAGCAGCGGTTGACGATTGGATTCTCGGCCTTCTGAGCCAGCGGATCACGCAGGTGGTGCGGAAAATCCCAGGGATTGAGCATAGCCGTGGGGTAATCGGTCACATGCTTCACCATGCGGCCCCGCTCCAGCACCAGCGTTTTCATTCCCTTTTCGCATAGTTCCTTGGCCGCCCAGCCCCCGCTGATTCCCGACCCGATGACGATGGCATCGTACGTATTTTGCTGCTTGGCTTTTAGGTTGAGATTCACATGTTTAATTTTGAATGAGAGAATGAGAGAATGATAGAATAGGCCTAGAATTTGATATGCCGATCTAATCATTAACAGCTACTTAAGTAATCAAGCTGAATTAGTCTGGCTTAATTTACTTGCAAAATTCTGGCATTCAGATCACTACCACCTACTTATATCTTGACGAACAGCTTTTTTCTATACATCCAGTGTAAAATCAGCCATTGGACGGCCAGGATGACGAAACCGCTGATGAGGGTTTGGTAGGGGGCATCAAATAACAGATCGTAACGCTGGCCGATATTGGTGCGGAACGATTCGTCGATGAAGTCGACTACCGTGTGGGCCAATACGTAGGCTGCGATCGAGTTCATGCCTACGACTATCAACGGGAAAAAGGCGCGCTGTGTTTGGCGAACATCCACCACGTAATAAAAAGCGGCCAGCAGCACGAAACACCAGCCACCACTGAACAAAGTCCAGGCGGGCGTCCATATACGCTTCACGATGGGATTAATTCCGGTGAAGTGTAGCAGCAGGGCCAGCGCGAACAGGCCCATCGCCGCAATAACCAGGCGGCGCAGAAGCCAGGAAGCGGATGGGCTGCTTTTGAGCCAGCGCCCGGCAATCAGGCCTAGAATCATGGTACCCAGCGTGGGGATGAAACTCAGCGTAGCGTAGCCGCCGCCGTTGAAGACAAAAGGTTTTTCTCGGGGAAATAAATTTAAAAACCATTGATCGAAAGCCCAGGCGGCATTGGTGTTCAGGTTCCAATGCGCCGCAAAACCTTCGAGCCGGTGCTCCCAATCAGCGGTGGTGCCCGTTTGCGACCAGTCGAAATCTGCTCCTGGAAGTGGATGAAACGCAAACAGGGCCCAATAGGCAGTCAGAATTATTCCCAAGGCAATCCAAGCGGTTCGTTCGGCGCGAAAACCCAGGGCGTACAAGAGAGGATAACCCAGACCGATCTGCGTCAGCGTGTCTTCAAAGGTGAAATTCGTTTGACTTCGGGACATCGAACGCAAGAATATGCCCAGCAAAATCAGCACCAGCGCCCGGCGTAAAGTACGCAGCCAAAGCGCGCTTTGGCTTTGGCCAAGCGTGGCCCGGCTGGCGATGGAATAGGGGAGGGCTACCCCCACCAGGAACGTGAACGAGGGCTGGATCAGGTCGTGCAGCGAGCAGCCTACCCAAGGCACATGACTTTGGTGGTAATCCAGGAACGCCCAGAATGAGCTTTCGGGCAAAGCCTCGGCCACGCGGCTGAATTGCAGCACCTCGGCCATCATCAATAACATGACCAGGCCCCGGTAGGCATCTACCGACGATACACGTTTATTTAGGGGAGGGTTGATTTAGTTGAGAGTTGAGGGGGTGAGAGTTGAGACGGAGCCGCCTGAGCGGTCGAGGGGTATTCTATCATTCGAACAATCTAGCATTCAAAATCGATTAAGTAGCGAAGAGCTGACTGATATCCTGAAAAGATTTGAATTCGAGCGCATTTCCCGAAGGATCGAGAAAGAACATCGTAGCCTGCTCGCCCGGCTGACCCTTGAAACGGATGTAAGGTTCAATGATGAATTGGACGCCGTGACTTTTCAGACGAGCTTCCAGCGTGTGCCAATCGTCCCATTCCAGAACCACGCCGTAGTGCGGCACGGGTACGTCGTGGCCATCCACCGGGTTAGAGTGGAGCGATTCGGTTTCGGCGGGTTTGGGTTTATAATGGATCACAAATTGGTGACCGTAAAGATCGAAATCTGTCCAGTAGGTATCGCTACGGCCTTCGCCGCAACCCAATACTTCGCGGTAAAACTTTCGAGCGGCCTCAATGTCGTGAACGGGTACGGCGACGTGGAAGGGGGTTATTTTGGGCATGAGTTTGAGTTGAATTAGGGTTGAACCATTTCAAGAAAATTAAATTTAGATTTTATTCCCGTAAAACCCGCCGCACCGCCGCGCGCTTACCGTCGATCTCTAGGCTGAGAAACTCAATTCCTTTGCGCGATCCGGACAGCGCTTCCCTTACCTGATGCACTCCCGGCGCAAGCCGACCCAAGGCAGTTTCCTGCAACACCCGCCCCCACAAATCAAGGGTATGAATCTTAACCACCGAAGCAGTCGCCAAATTAAAGGAAATCTGAACTTCTTCCGGGGCGGGATTAGGAAAAACTTTGAATTCAAGGGCTGAAAGCGCAGGTTCGGTAGCCGTAACCGGGACGCCGATCGTGGCCATTTCCTGATCCATCCATTCCAGGCGGCGGGTGATGTAGGTTTTCAGGTAAGCCACTTCGTCTTCGTAGGTGGCTCCCACGTAAAACTGCGGCCAGAGTCGTTGCCCAATGACAGGCCAGCGGGTGAAGTTACGGACGCGGGCTTCCGTGAGCACTGCCGCTGTGGAGTCGATGTATCGGTGGAGGATTTCGGTCTTCAGTTGACTGCTGCGCAGACTCCGGTAACGGGTGCGTACTTTATCAGCGAACTTGACATCAGACAACAGGCGATCCCACCAGAAAGGCATTTGGAATTTGTCGTCCGGACACACGCGGTTGAAGTCGAAAGTCCAACCGCGAAAACTTTCGCCCTGGCAGTAGTTGGCATTACCGTACGTGAGGTTGTAATCCCAAATCGGCCCCATCGTGAGTTTGCCGCCTTTGCTGTCTTTATTTTTATAAAAAAAGGTGCTGAGTCGGTAGGCGTCGACATTGTGGCTCACTTCGTTGATGATCAGGTAGTCTACCCACGAGTCCACGTCGATGTACTTGGCGTAGCCCTCCTGCGGATCGCCAAATTTGTCACTTTTCAGGGCGTTCTCGAAGTCCGTTACGTACTTTTTGATGTACCCAAATTGCGCCTCCGTCAGGTCGTCGAGCTTGGGATACTCGACCTGGATGGGAATGGCAAACTGAGGGGAAACGGGCGAAGGGTAGGGAGAGGTCCACTTTCTTGATGGGTTTCCTTCGGTTTTGTCAATTTTCAGGATATAGCCTCCCGTCAGGTCGTCGCCCGCATTGTCTTTGGGTTCCAGTTTTGAAATATCGACCCGGTTTTTGTCCCGCTTTATTTTCTCGAATAGAATGTAAATGCCCTCATATTGCCCATTGATCGTAACCTCGCAGAATTTTTGACGGGGGGCGTAGTAAGCACTGAAACTGCGATATAGGTCATACGTCAGCACTTCCCGAATTAGCGTCTTGTCGTTGTAGGTGGCGTTCAGGACCCAGTCTTCCTCCTCGGGTAGTCCCAGAATAGACGCGTTTACATCTTTCAGACCCGAGCTGTCGCGCAATTCAAATCCGTAAGGTTTTTTAGGGAAAAAAGTTCGTGATGTCGCGCCACGCTGCTCGATCCCAATTTTCCCGGCGTAGACGGGGGAGTCGGTGAGCTTATTCCTTTTGCCTTGTCCGTTGTCGATAATTTTAATTGTTGCTACGATCTTCGGCTCATCAGGAATCGCCTCGCCCTTTGTGTCGATCACCAGGATGGGTAAGTTGGAGGACTCAAAGGTCTGTCCATACGCTACCGTAACCGAAAAAATCAGCGCCAGCAAGAGTTGGCTAAGAGTGGTAGTTTTCATGAGTTATTGTACGGCAGGTATCGCTATAAAAAGATGCCTCTGCCCCATAACAAAGGCAAAGGCATCCCAAAGTAATTTCTATTCTTGCAAATGACGTTCTTGACCGTCAACCGTCAACCGTCAACCAATCAAGCGTTCATCTTCTTCAACTCGCTCACGGCGTGATCGGCGGCGCGGGCGGTGAGGGCCATGTACGTCAGCGAGGGGTTCACGCAGGAGGCCGAGGTCATGCAGGCACCATCGGTTACGTACACATTCTCGGCACCCCATACCTGATTGTGCTTGTTGAGTACCGAATTCTTCGGGTCGGTACCCATGCGGGCAGTTCCCATTTCGTGAATACCGATACCGGGTGCTTTCGACTCATCATTGTAGGAAGTAACGTTCTTCACGCCGGAAGCTTCGAGCATTTCGGCGGCGTCGTTCATCATATCGAGGCGCATTTTCCTTTCGTTCTCGCCGTAGGCAGCATCGAAAACGACGATGGGCATATCCCACTTATCCTTCTCGGTGCTGAGGGTGAAGCGGTTGTCGGCGTTCGGAATCATTTCGCCGAAGCCGCCCATGTTGATGCTCCACGGTCCGGGCTTGGTCATTTCTTCTTTGAATTCTGCTCCGAAACCCGGCATGCCGCCGCCACGGCCCCAGTTGGCGCGACCTCCGCCGCCCTGGTAGCCGAAGCCACGCACGTAATCGCGCTTGTCGTTGCCCCAGTTGCGGTAACGGGGAACGTATAGACCGTTGGCCCGTCGTCCGAAATAATATTTATCGTCGAAGCCTTCCACGTCGCCCCGAGCCCCCACGGCCAGGTGGTGATCCATGATATTGCGGCCGAGTTGATCGCTCTCATTGCCCAGTCCGTTGGGGTGGCGGTCCGACTTGGACTTCATCAGAATCGTGGTCGAGGGAATAGCCGAGGCGTTCAGGAAGATTATTTTGGCAAAATATTCCTTGATGTCGCCGGGATCATTCTGGTTGATGACGCGCACGCCCGTGGCCTTGCCCGCTTCGTCATCAAAAATCACTTCCGAAACGATGGAATCGGGTAGCAAAGTCAGGTTGCCCGTCTTGGTAGCAGCGGGCAACGTGGCCGACTGCGTGCTGAAGTAAGCGCCATAGGGGCAACCGCGACTACACATATTTCGGAACTGGCAAGCGGCTCGTCCCAACTCGCTGTGAAAATCCTGCGGCTGGGTGAGGTGTGCGACGCGGCCAATGATGAGCTTCCGTCCCGGAAACTTCGACTCTACGTCACCCTTGATCTTGGTTTCTACGCAGTTGAGCTGCATGGGGGGCAAAAATTTGCCATCGGGCAGTACGTCCAGCCCTTCGCGAGAACCGCTGATTCCCGCGAATCTCTCCACGTAATCGTACCAGGGTGCCACATCCTTGTAGCGGATGGGCCAGTCGGTGCCGAGACCTTCCTTGGCATTGGCCTCGAAATCCTCCTCGTTCCAGCGGTAGCTTTGGCGTCCCCACATCAGTGAGCGCCCACCGACGTGGTAACCCCTGACCCAGTCGAAACGCCGGGTTTCTTTGTAAGGGTTTTCGGTATCGTTCTCAAACAGATAGCGCGATTCCTCATTGTGCGCGTAGCCCGTGCGCATGACCGCCCAATACTGTTCCGTGGCCATCGTGGTTGGGCGACCCCGGTGGTCGAAGTCCCAGGGCGGAGTCGTGGCGGTTTTGTAATCAGTCACGTGCTTGATGTCGCGGCCCCGCTCGAGCATCAGGACTTTGAGCCCCTTCTCGGTCAACTCTTTGGCCGCCCAGCCACCACTAATTCCCGACCCCACCACAATGGCGTCATACGTAGCTTGCTGCTTGGCTCTCAAATTTATGTTCATTTGGATTTTATTCTTTTTGGTAGAAAAATGAAGACAACGACTCTGGCTGTTAACCGTTTACATTGCCCAGGCCTTCTGCCCCGGCTCCAAGTCGACGCAGCCATCGTAGCGGCCGGGAACGGCCACATATTCCAGCGCCTGAGTGGCCCCCGGTTCGGAGGTGAAATAGCCCAGCAAGGTCAGTTCTTTCATCAGCCGGAAGAACGGTACGCCCGGTTCGTTGAACTCTTGGCCCGCTTCCGTGGCTTTGCTACGCTCGTCGCCGATGCGCTTCAATTCGTCCATCGACTCCTGCTCGGCGGCGGTCAGCAGCGTGATGCGCTCGTCGGCAGAAGCTTTCATGAAGTCCTTGTCTTCCAGCTTGGAAAGACCCGCCATAAAGCTCTTTTGATCTTTCTCGTAGTAGCAGTCTTTCAGCATCTTCTGCACAAACTCGCCCACTTTGGCGTCTTTGGCGCCGGGCGTGTCGGTCTTGGGAATAATGACCTCGGCTACTTCCGATACGAGATTAAGTTGCTCCGGGTCAAAGGCAAACTCGGCCCCGGTGGCGGCATCTTTCAGTTTTGCAGCCGTCCAGGAAGGCAATCATGGTCGGGGCTGTCAAAGCGCCGCCCATCACGAGCGCCACGCGCGACAGCGCCTCACGTCTATTCATCATAATGGTAATTGTATAGGGTTAACAATGGAAAATGTAAAATTACATTCGATAAATGCAAATGCTGCTATGCCGGACGATTTTTTGTCAAATAAAAATCGGTAAAGTTCATGAGAATGGTTCCAGCAGATTGATCCGGCTCTAGATCATTTCCAACTCCGGCCGGATGAATCAATTGCGATCACCCCCTGTTTCTCTGAGATAATAAATACGAAAATTCAATTTTATACTGATGGATACCTCATTGAATAATAAAATAACGGTTGATATTGTTTCGGACGTCGTCTGTCCGTGGTGCTATGTGGGCAAGCGGCGTCTCGAAGCCGCCCTCGACCAACTGGGCAATCCAGCGGATGTCGAGATCACCTGGCATCCCTTCCAGCTCGATCCCACCATTCCTGACGAAGGGCTCGATCGTAAAAAGTATTTTATCAAAAAATTTGGTGACGAGGCCAAAATCCGGCAGATGTTCGATCATCTCAAGCAGGTAGGGGCAGCCGATGGCATCGACTTCCAGCTCGATGATATTCCCGACACCATCAACACCTTGCCGCTGCACAAGTTGCTCCATGTGGCGGGGGAGGAGGGTTTCAAGTCCGAGGCGAAAGAAATGCTCTTGAAAGCCTACTTCACCGACACCAAAAACCTGAAGGACACGAAAGTACTGGCTGATTTGTTCGCTTCCTATGGTTGGGACGAAGCAAAAATCAAGCAAATCATTGCCGACGATGACATCGGCTACGCCGTGCGGCAGGAGATCGCGCACTACCAGCAAATGGGCGTGAGCGGCGTGCCTTTCTTCGTCATCAACAATCAATACGGCATCTCTGGCGCTCAACCCGCCGAGGTATTTGTGCAAGCCATCACGCAGGTGCGGGAGGAGGGAGTGATGAATGATGAATGAGGAGTGATGAATGAGCTGCCCGCTCCATTCTTCATTGCTCCACAGGACGCCTCACTTTGTGCCTTTGTGCCTTTGGAACTTTGTGCCTTCTAACTAGCTTTGCGTTCAACAAAAACTGACCATGACCGAACGCATCCTCATTCTTGACTTTGGATCGCAATACACCCAACTCATCGCCCGGCGCGTCCGCGAGCTGGATGTGTACTGCGAAATCCATCCTTACAACCATATTCCTGAGCTTACACCCGGCGTGAAGGGGGTCATCCTTTCGGGCAGTCCCTGCTCGGTACGTGACCTCGATGCGCCGCGCATCGACCTGGATCAGTTCCGCCATAAAGTACCGATCCTGGGCGTGTGTTACGGGGCACAGCTCATGGCCCAAATGATGGGCGGCGATGTGATGCCTTCCGAAAACCGCGAATACGGCCGCGCCCGCCTTGAAATCGTGGATGAGGACTCGTCGCTGCTGGCTGGCTTTTCCGAAACATCACAAGTGTGGATGTCGCACGCCGACACCATAAAGCGCATTCCCGACAACTTTCACGTGATCGCCTCCACGCCTTCGGTGGAGGTGGCGGCTTTCAAAATAGCCAACGAGCTAAGCTACGGCATCCAGTTTCATCCCGAAGTGACGCACTCGACCGAAGGCAAGCTATTACTGCACAACTTCGTGATCGGCATCTGCGGCTGCCATCAGGATTGGACGACTGAGTCGTTCGTAGAATCGACGGTGCAGGCGCTGCAAGACCAGAATCGGGGAAGATAAAGTGGTGATGGCGTTGTCGGGCGGGGTGGATTCTACCGTGGCCGCCACGCTGGTACACCGCGCCATTGGTGAGCAGTTGTACTGCATTTTTGTGGATAACGGCCTGCTGCGCAAGAATGAATTCGAAGAAGTGCTTCATTCCTACCAGGATATGGGGCTGAATATCAAAGGCGTCGATGCCGTTCAGCAGTTTTATACCGCCCTGCAAGGGCTGGAAGATCCCGAAGACAAACGCAAGGCCATTGGCCGCACCTTCATCGAGGTGTTCGACCAGGAAGCACACTTGATTCAGGATGTGAAGTGGTTGGGACAAGGGACGATTTATCCCGATGTCATTGAGTCCGTTTCGGTAAAAGGCCCGTCGGCGACCATCAAGTCGCACCACAATGTGGGTGGTCTGCCCGATTTCATGAACCTGAAAGTAGTCGAGCCGCTCAATACTTTATTCAAGGATGAAGTGCGGGAGGTGGGAAAAACGCTGGGCTTGCCCGGTTCTATTCTTGGCCGGCATCCTTTTCCCGGTCCCGGACTGGCGATCAGGATTTTGGGCGATGTGACGGCAGAGCGGGTCGCCATCTTGCAGGAAGTCGATTCGATTTTTATCGAGGGATTGAAGAGGCGCGGCCTCTACGATGAGGTCTGGCAGGCGGGTACGATGCTGCTGCCCATCCAAAGCGTGGGGGTCATGGGCGACGAACGAACCTACGAGCGCGTGGTGGCCCTGCGGGCCGTTACCTCCGTGGACGGAATGACGGCCGACTGGGCACATTTACCCTATGATTTTCTAGCCGAGATTTCCAACGACATCATCAACCGCGTAAAAGGCGTGAACCGCGTGGTGTACGATATTTCATCCAAGCCGCCCGCGACGATTGAGTGGGAGTAGGGGAGAGGTACCTGAGTACTTTGAGTGCCTAAGTACCTAAGTACCTAAGTGCCTTTGAAAGAAGCCATACCATGCAGCTTACTTTAAGTCAGAAGAAAACTATGGTACTTAGCCGGGCGCCTGGTGGCGTATTTTGGACTTAAGTACTTGACAAAAACCGGGAAAACGAACTGAATCGTTTTCCCGGTTTTTGTTACGAGATCCGAGTTATCGTTACAATTTCGATCGCCCGAAGATTAGGCTTAACACGAATAGCACTATGAATATGTAAAAGAGAATCTTGGCAATGTCAGCGGCACCTTCCGCAATTCCGCCAAAACCGAAAACTCCTGCGATAATCGCTACGATAATAAGAATGATTGACCATTTGAGCATAACATAAGGGGATTTGGTTGAGAATGGGGAACGGTGCTTTGTGATAAAAAGCTTGTACCACGCTTTTTCTTTAAATTCCGGGGTTCAAAAATAGCATATGCTCAACGCCATGATAGGTACCTGAACCATATATGGGGTCTATATTCCCCGTATCAGATTCAACTTCAAGGGTTTTTTATCATTTTTTGCTCCGAAAAGTCGTTAGTTGTTTGAATCATGTAATCAAGATGCTTCTATGCTCCACCCCTCGATTTGCCTTGTACTATTCAGTTTGCTTTCAGTTAAGGCATCTCTTGCGCAGGTCGTCTCTTCCCAAAAGCCTGTCACTTTGTTCACCATCAGGGCCGTAGATGACAAAACAGGCCGCGAAGTCCCGGCCGATTTTAAGATTTTTTTGCACACTGCCAATGAGCGCTACCAGGGAGCCAATCGAAAAGGTCAAACTGATTTCAATGTGAAAATGTACCGCTCCGACACCGTGACGGTGGAAACGGCGGCGGAAAACTACTTCACGATTGAGGAAGTGCTGCTTGTTTCCTGTGATACCTGCGGATTCTATCAATACACGGCCTTAATGGAAAAGCGAGAGGATTCGGTATTTACCAACCTGAAAGTCAACGATGTCATCAAGCTGGACAAGATTTATTTCGAGCAAAGCAAATACGACCTGCGCGCCGAATCCCAGGATGAACTCCAAAAACTCTACCGCACGCTACGCGACAATCCGAAACTAAAGATCGAAATTGCCGGGCATACCGACAACGTTGGCGATGCTCGGCTCAACCAATATCTGTCCGAGAACCGCGCCAAGGTGATTTACTCCTTCCTGCTCCGTAAAGACATTGCAGCCAGCCGACTGCGCCACCGGGGTTACGGCCAAACCAAACCCGTGGCTCCCAATGACACCGAAGAAAACAAGGCGCTGAACCGGCGCGTGGAGTTCGTCGTATTGGAGAATTAGCCACCCTGCGTAGAGACGTAGCACGCTACGTCTGGTCGGCAAGTCGCGACGGTGATTTTACAATCCCATAATATTTATCCCCTTTATTCATTGATATGCAAAAGTTCCGTTTGATTCTCCTGGCTTCCGCCGCTTTATTATTCGAGGAAGCCAAATCCCAAAAATTCCTCGGGTTGGCGTCGCAGTACAATGGTGGGTTTTACGCGGCCTACCAGAATCCGGCCTTTTTGGCCGACAACCGCCACGCGACGCAGTTGCACTTGCTTTCCGGCGGCTTGCACCTCGACAACAATTACGTTCGCTACGCCGCACCTTTCTCGATGTTCGACCTATTGCGGCAGAAAAACGACCGCCCGCTCGACCCGAATGATTTGGTGGAAATCCGTAACGGCAAGCCTAAAAACGGAACGCTGTCCGGCGAACTGCGCGGCCCGGCGGTATCGTTCCGGTTGGGGGATAAGACCAACCTGGCGGTGATGACGCGCGTGCGGAGCGGCATTCAGGTGACCGACGCCTCCGAACGACTCATGGCCATTGCCCGCCTGGGATTGGCCAACGCTCAGAACTTGCAGGATCTGGGCATATTGGCGCTGTTTGCCTCGCAATCTGAGAACAAATTCAACCTCACCAGCCAGGCCTACTCCGAGTGGGCGGCATCGCTGGGGCAGGTACTCACCGAAAACGATGTCCTCCGTATCAAAGGTGGTGTCACCGTAAAACGATACTTCGGCTACGCGGGTGGTTATGTGCAGAACCAGGAGCTCAACTACCGGGTGTTGCCCGATCCCGCCACGGTAAACGGCGCCCTCATGCAGGTCGATCGCTTTGCGGCGACGATGGGCTACACCGATGCTTCCAGGGAGTCTTTTCTCTCGCCGGGCTGGCTTTTTGGCCAAAATTCCAGCGGCAAGGGTTGGGGATGGGACGCAGGGCTGGTTGTAGAACTGCTGGATGAGGAGGGCGAAATACCGCGTGTGCGGCTGAGCGCCTCCGTGACCGACATCGGACTCATCAAGTACCAGGGAGAGAAAGTGAAAAACTACCAGATCGACGCCCAAAATCGGCAGATCACCGAAGACGAATGGCGCGATTACAGTTCACCCCGTGAGGGCGAGAACAGCCTCAATGCGTTTGGAAGGGTACTGGAAAACGAATTCGGCTTGACGGAGGAGGACAACACCGGGCAGTTTAGCATCGCTACCCCCGCCGCTATCAACCTGAGTGCCGACCTCAAACTCTTGGAGAAGATATTCGTCAACGCGACCGTTATTCAGGCCATCGATCGTACTGCAACGCCCCAGTTCCGGCAGACGGGGCTGATCGCCGTGACGCCTCGCTTCGAGTCGGAGCAGGTCGGGCTGGCTTTTCCCATCATCCGCCAGAACGGCGGCTGGGCGGTGGGGGCCGGACTGCGGGCGGGGCCGTTCGTGCTGGGTTCGGACAATTTGCTGGGCGTGTTCAGTCGTGATGGCCGCTTTAAGGCGCAGGGGGTCGACGTATACGGTGGATTGACCATCGCGCTGAATAAAAAAAATGAGAACAGACGGCGCTAGGTCGAAATGTTATCTGGGGCACGGTTTTAATTACCTCAGCCGGAGACTCAATCCAATTTAATGAAGAGTAATATAGCTTCGGTTTCGCGCTGGGTAATCGTATTGGTCGGCATTCCGGCCGCCATGTTTCTTGGCAAATCATTTCTGGTCACTTTTTTTGTCGCCGTCGTTGTGGCGATGGTATTTAGTCCGGTCAAAGACTGGCTGATCGAAAAAGGTCTGGGGCGCAGTTGGGCGGTGGCAGCATGTACTTTGCTGCTGCTGCTATTCTTTGTGGGGCTGGGCGGTCTGCTGTATTATCAAATGAGTCTGCTGGCGCAGGATTTGCCCCAAATGGAGCAGAAAGCGGCCGATATTTTTAACCAGGGACAACAGTACATCGACCAAAAATTTGGCGTTGCGCCCAGCGAGCAGACTGAAAAAGCCAGCCAGGTAGTCGGCCAGCTGGGCTCTTACCTCACTGCTTTCTTCGGCTCTTTCACCAGTACGCTGGCAAACTTCCTGCTCATGTTCGTTTATTTCGTGCTGCTGCTCTCGCACCGGCGCGAAATCGAGGTGTTCATCATCCGCTGTGTCCAGCCGGGACGGAAGGAGCTCGCGCATGATCTGATCTATCAGGCGCGTGACACGGCCAGCCAGTACGTATGGGGAATGTTGAAAGACATCACCGCCCTGGCTTTCGTATACGCCATAGGTTTTCTGATCGGCGGAATAAAGTACCCCATTCTTCTGGCGGTCATTGCGGCATTGTTTTCTTTCCTGCCTTACGTAGGAAATATTATCGGTGGCGGGCTGGCGGCAATTCTGGCGGTACTTTCGGGCGATCCATCGGCCTTTCTTATTGTGGTGGGCGTCATGACGGTGGCCCAATTGGTCGAGAACTACGCGCTTTCGCCCTTTTTAGTAGGTAATGCGGTAGGTTTGAACCCGCTGTTCAGCATTGTGTCCATTATCATACTCGGGGGTATTTGGGGAATAGGCGGGGCGATCATTGCGCTGCCCTTGGCTGGTATGCTTCGCGTTGCTTTCAAATACTCGCCCCACACCCTGCCCCTGGTAGAACTCATGGGCGACGACGCATCCTGAGCGCTCGAACTTACGTAGCTGAGTCAGGGGAGTTGTTTACTACACGGCGATTCCTTACTTTTCAGAAATTATCGAAAGTTCGTTTTTCACTGAATGAAGCACATAGTAGTCCTGGGCAACGGGATTAGCGGCATCACCGCTGCCCGCCATATCCGCAAGCATTCCGACGACCGCATCACGGTCATCTCCACCGAAACTGAGCATTTTTTCTCGCGTACGGCCCTCATGTACATTTATATGGGTCACATGAAGTACGAGCATACCAAGCCCTACGAGGATTGGTTTTGGGAAGAAAACCGCATTGAACTCCGGCAGGCGTGGGTAAGTCATTTCGATTTTGATAATAAAACCCTCACCCTCGACCACGGCACCGACGTCCCGACCGAACTGACCTATGATATCTTGATTCTGGGCGTAGGCTCCGAGAGCAATACCTTCGACTGGCCGGGTCAGGATTTGGAAGGCGTTCAGGGATTGTACAGTTACCAGGATTTGGAGTCGATGGAGGCCAATACCGAAGGCATCGAGCGGGCGGTCATCGTCGGCGGTGGGTTGATCGGTATCGAAATGGCCGAAATGTTGCTCACCCGCGACATTCCCGTGACGATGCTGGTCCGGGAGGATGCTTACTGGAACGGCGTGCTGCCCAAGCAGGAAGCCGAAATGATCGGCCGCCATATCCGCGAACACGGCGTGGATTTACGCCTCAAGACTGAACTGGAGGCTATTCTTGACGACAACGACCGCGAATCATCCCTGCGCGTGACGAGCATCACGACCAAGGACGGCGAGAAAATAGATTGTCAGTTCGTGGGCCTGGCCGTGGGCGTTCATCCCAACGTCAAGCAGTTCGAAAACACCGATCTGGAAACGGACAAAGGCATCCTGGTCAATGAATTCCTGGAAACCAACATCCCCGACGTGTACGCCATCGGCGACTGCGTGCAGCACCGCGAACCGCCCGACGACCGCAAGCCCGTGGAGCAGATCTGGTACACGGGCCGCATCATGGGCGAAACCGTCGCCCGCAGCATTTGCCAGGAAAAGACGCCTTACCAACCCGGCGTATTCTTCAACTCCGCCAAGTTCATGGACATCGAGTACCAAACCTACGGCCAGGTACCCGCCGAAACGCCCGAGGGACAGAACAGCTTTTATTGGGAACACCCCAGCGGCAAAATTTCGTTGCGGCTGAACTACCGCGAGGATAATAATTCCATAGTCGGCATCAATAACTTCGGGATGAGGCTCCGTCATGAAGTCTGCGAAAAGTGGATCAAGGGAAGAAAAAGCATCGGCTACGTTCTCTCGCACTTCCGCGACGCCCACTTCGACCCGGAGTTTTTTGAGCGCCACGAAAAAGCCATCGTCGCTGCCTTCAACAAACACAGCCCCAGACACAATGTGAGACTAGGCGGAAAAGCTCCGTTTTGGGAGCGGGTTTGGGGGTGAAGGGTGTGTAATTTGAGGCACAAAGGCACAAAGCGGTTCGTCGCTACGACACAAAGGCACAAAGCAGTTTTACGCTAACCCAAACCATCAAGGGGCGGCCTGCTAAACAACTCCACGACTAAACAACTAAACAATCTCATGACTACTATTCAAAAAATCGGCCTCACGCTTTTCGTCATCGGATTCGCCATTTGGGTGGCTACATTGAGCCTTGGAAAATACACCCTGACCAGCGAGATTCTTCAAGACACGACTGTCGTTAAAAAAGAACATTATGAGCTGCTGAAGGACAAAGCCGAGCCCCTGTATGGCAAGACATATTCGACTGCTTTCGAACTCAGTAATGATTTCAGTAAAATTCAGGATGAGGTCAATCAGGGTTTGAAAGACCAGAAAAAAGAGGGTGAAGTAATCTATGACGACTATGCTTTTCTGGTAACCAAGGCCGCTTCCGAAGGGCCGATTACGGAACATACGGCTTTGTGGTTTTGGCTAAGTTTCGGCCTGGCTATCGTGGGGGCATTGATGTACATCTTTCCCAAAAACCGCCTGCTACCCGGCATCAAAAACGACCACATTTACCACCATCCGGCCACCTCGCGCGGCTGGATTGGGATTTTGCTCGGTACCTTTCTGATTGCTTTCTACGTAGTCCTCTACTTTTATCCCCAGTACATCGTCAACTGGGTGTTACTGGTCGATCCGATCAGTGAGGTACTCAACGGCGGCCCGGCTTCTCAATGGTTTTTGTACGGGTTTCTCTATACGCTCTGTATCCTGATTATGGGCATCAGGATGATCATCAAGTACCGCCACTCGCCCTACGAGCAGATTCGCTCCGTGTCGGTGATGTTTTTCCAGACGTCCTTTGCCTTCATCATTCCCGAAATCCTGGTGCGGCTCAACCAGCCTTACTTCGACTTCAAGAACATGTGGCCGCTGGATTACGACTTTTTCTTCGATTTCAACCTCAACGAACTCACCAGCAATGGTACGCTGGGTATCTTCATGCTCGCTTGGGGCATCGCCCTCTTCGTGCTGGCGGTACCTATTTTTACTTACCTCTACGGCAAGCGCTGGTACTGCTCATGGGTGTGCGGCTGCGGTGGCCTGGCCGAAACTTTGGGCGATCCGCATCGTCAACTTTCCGACAAGTCGATGAAAGCCTGGAAGATCGAACGATACACCGTTCACGGCGTGCTGGTTTTTGCCATTGTCATGACGGCCTTCGTGCTCTACACCTACTTCACGGGCCAGTCCAACATCGGTCCGATCAGCAGCCATTCGGTGCGCTCGGCCTATGGATTCTGGATCGGGGCGTTGTTTTCGGGCGTGGTGGGCGTGGGTTTTTACCCGTTCATGGGCAACCGCGTGTGGTGCCGCTTCGGCTGCCCGCTGGCGGCGTATTTGGGCATCGTACAGCGCTTCAAGTCACGCTTCCGCATCACGACCAACGGCGGGCAGTGCATTTCCTGCGGCAATTGCTCCACTTACTGCGAAATGGGGATCGACGTCCGCGCTTACGCCCAAAAAGGGCAGGACATCGTGCGGGCCTCCTGCGTGGGCTGCGGCATCTGTTCGGCGGTCTGCCCGCGCGGCGTGCTAAACCTCGAAAACGCCGACCCGCATAGCCGGGTGATGGTAGCACCGGAGGTGATGACGGGGAACGAGATGCCGAAGATTGGGAAGTAATACTGGGAGAGTCTTGAATCCTAGTTGACGCGGAAAGCTGAATACCTTTGCCATATGGAAGACATTTTATTGCTTCAGGAAAGAGTCAAAAATACCATTGCACTCGGAGAAAGCCATTTTCGCGAGTATAAAACGGCCTTGGAAGGCAAACCTGATCGCAAAAAACCGAGATTTATAAAAAAGATTTGTGGGGACATCGGTGAGGCACTCGTGTCATTTGCCAACGCTGATGGGGGCGAAGTCCTGATAGGAGTGGAGGATGATGGAACAATCACAGGGGTGCCTCACGATGAGCAGGATATAAATGCTATGCTTGCCGCGCCCCACTCGCATATTTATCAAGGCCAACAGCTTCCTTTAATTGCCTCGACCCAACTTATCTTGAATGGGTTGAGAGTACTTTACTTTTCAGTCAATAAAGGTACTACTCAAATATACCAGCTTCCGGATGGGCGCTGCGTAAGGCGGAAAGATCGAGAAACGCTCCCGGCTTCGGTCGATCAAATTCAGTTTGAAAAACAGGAAATAAGGCCTCGTGAATACGATAGTCAATTTGTAGATGGAGCTTTGGTGACGGATTTAGATCTGGGCTTACTGCAAAACATCGCCGATACCTACATCAAAGGACTTGGTGTAGAACTCTACCTTCAGCAAACCGAGCTAGCCGTTTACGCCGTAAACGGTCTAAGACTCAAAAGGGCCGCTGTGCTGCTGTTCGCCAAGTCCAGTGAGATTAACCGCTGGCATCCCAGGTCTCAGATCAGGTACATCAAAGTTCAGGGAAATGCCCTTGAATCCGGGGAGAAATACAACGTAGTAAGTGACGAAATCGTGGAGGGAAATATATTTGAACTCTCGTTTCGGGCTTGGGAAAGCCTTAGGCCCTACCTGGCCTACAAAACTGAATTCGGTTCTAATACCAAGTTTGAACAGAAATACACGTATCCCGAGGATGCTTGTAAGGAGGCTATCCTCAACGCCATTGCTCACCGCGACTATTCCATACAGAATGGGATCGAGATCTTTATATTTAATGATAGAATGGAGATCAAAAGTCCGGGGGCGTTATTATCAACCTTGACGATCAATAATCTTTACGAATTAGAAGGAGCGCACGAATCGCGCAACCCTCACATTGCTCGAATACTCAGAGAAAACAAACTGATGCGTGAGTTGGGGGAGGGAATGAGGAGGATGTTTGGACTGATGAGCGAAAATGAATTGGAGAAGCCGATTCTGTATTCCAATGGTTTATGGTTTAGCGTTACATTAGAATCAAATCGTTGAGATTAAAGCTACTTCCCTCTTTCATACAGCAACTCCATTCCCGTCGAACGCATCGCCGTAAAAGAAGCTCTTACTTTGAGAAAAAGAAAGGGGCGCTGCCAACAGTTGAAAGAACACAATACTGGCGAGAATGCATGCCCTATTTTGGTGGTAGAGTTTCATCGGCTGGCTCATTTCAAAAATCTAATCAATAAAATCTCAATCAAAAGAAACGCCAGCGCCGCGATCAGAAAATACTTCCAAAGGCTGGTACCCAGATTCTGCTCCTCGAACTCGCGGGCAAAGGCCGCATCGTCGATTTTGTCGAACACTTCCACGTTTTTCTGGCCCGAGAAAGCCGCCCGCAGTTCGTCGGGGGTGTAGTATTCCAGCTTCGACTCGCTATTGTCGTGGTTGAGGGCCAGGAGTTGCTCGGTTTTGTCGTCGTTCACCAGTTCGTAATAGCCCGCATCCACCGACTGGTCTTCGCTGAGTTGGTTGCTCTTGGGCAGTTCGAGTACCAGTTGGTTGCCGTTCAGCCGCTGCACGGGAATGAGTTCGGTCTTGTCACGGCGGAGTTTGTACACGGCATTCGGGTTCGGGTCGCTGACGGAAACGGCCAGGCTGTTCTCGTCAAAGGAGTAAGCCGTGCGCTGCGCCCGGACGCTCAGGGCGGCCAGTTTGTACATGACGGGTACGAACAGCGCGTGTTGCGCCATATTGCCGTAGGCCGAGGCCAGGGGCGCGGCGAAAAGGTAAAGTTTTCCTTGCCCGACCGAAGCCTGGGCCAGGTAGGTTTGCCCGTTTCTGAGGGTGAGTAGGTTGTTGCCGCTGTTGCCCCACTGCCAGGTCGGCGAGGCCGACGGCAGGCTCAGGTTGGTTTCCTGCCGGATGGATTCCTCGAAGACGTCGCTAAAAAACGGCGTGTTACGATCCGGGACGTTCATCGGTACCGGCTGTGGTGTACCCGTCCGTGCCTGTAAGCCATTGACCCGCAGACTGGTCAGAAATGAGCCGTAGGTCCCGGCGTCGGGATTGGTAGGGGGAATAATGGCCAGGCTGCCGCCTTTCTTCACAAAATCCTCCAGCGCTGTCCGCAGCGAACCCGTAGGCTGCTCGACGCCTTCCAGCACCACCAGGTCGGCCGTGCGCAACTGGCCTACGTCCACGTTCTGCACGCTGAAACTTTGGGTGGCGAACAGGCTGTCGTTGTCGAAGACATTCTCGATATATCGCCCCCCGTTGGTCTGGCCGTAAAGGTGCACGATTTTAATTTCGGGGGAAGCATTCAGCACGAAGTAGTAGTCGTTGTCGAACGTCACGGGAAAATCATCGAACGTGATGCGTCCCTTCTTGAAGCCTCGTCCTTTGACGCTGAAATTGAACTGCGCGTTGGCCGAGCCGTTAGGCTGCACATCCACCGAGGCGGTCGAAACTTGCGCATCGTCCAGATACAGCTTGACGACGGTATTCTCGGCCATTTCCGTACCCGAGTTGCTCACTTTGACGTACAAAATGTTATTCTGCAACTCCCGGATAAAGGGTGTATTCAACCAGACCGAATCCACAAAAATGTTCTTCTCCGGCGTCGCCTGTACCGGCACGACGAACAGCCGATTGGTGGAATCGACGTTGACTTTGGACAAATCGCCCACCGTACTTTTCTGAAAATCCGAAAACCAGAATAACTGATTGTTCCCCGCCGTGGCGTGGCGCGACATCAGATTCTGCTGGCGGCGGTATACTTCGGTCAACGTGCGCGGCGTATGCGACAGGCCGACGGTCGTCAGGCGGTCGCGGATCTTGTCGGCGGTGGCCAGCGTTTGTTCGGGGGCCGAGAAATCGTTGGTCATCAGTTGTAACGTGGTGGCGTTGCGGAACACCCGCATCAGATCGCCCAGCCGCCCGGTCGCGATGTCGAGGTAGCGCTTGCCGTTTTCCTCGTTTTGCATGCTGTACGAGTTGTCGAGGTACAGGCTCGTCACGCCCTGCCGACTGATGCCCAGCTCGCTCTTGCTCGGCAAAAACGGCTGCGCAAAAGCCAGCACCAGGCAAGTCACGGCAAATACCCGCGCCGCCAGAATAAGCCAGTGCTTGATCTTCCGAAACGAACTCGTCTGCGTCTCGACGGCCTTCAAAAAAGCCACGTTCGTGAAGAAAACCCGCTTGGTGCGCCGGAAATTAAAGAAATGTATGGCAATGGGAACCGAAACAGCCAACAGGCCCCAGAGGAAGGAAGGGAAGAGGAAACTCAAGGAAAGTTAATTTTGAATGAGTGAATGAGTGAATGATAGAATATTGCTTTCGCCACTTTACTCTAACTTTCATTCAAGATTGATTTGGAACACAAATAACGCCAAAATACAGCATCCCGTTTTATTTCCTTTGGCTTTCTGCCAGGTAAGGGGCTTTTTCTTAACTTTGCGGGCGTTCAAGGGGTATGGAAGACAGTCACCTGTTGGTCGTTTCTTCCAAAATCCAATCGCGCCGACGAACCGTTCCAGCGTCCAAAATCCAAAATCAAACGTCTAGTTATGCCTAAAATGCCTTCCCAAAAGTACCAGTCCAATCCTCAGATGTCGGCCAATCCGGCGGCGATCCGTACCAAGCGCTACGCCCTCGACTCTAAAAAATACATCTGGCTGGCGATGAAGCAGTTTTTCAAGGCCCAGATGGTGTGGCTGCTGGTGCCCTTTTTCCTGATTATGGTCAACGCTATCGTCAACCTGACGGGCGTTTATCCCAACATCTGGATTTACGTCGTCATCATCGTGGGCGTGATTCTGTACATTCTTTTTTGGCTTATCCAGTTCACCGGCATCACGCAGCTAGAACAGTATAAGCCGATGTTCGACAAGTACATTTACGAAATCGACCAGCGGCAAATCCTGATGAAAATTAACGCCAAGGAAGGCGGCGTGATGAAGTGGGACATGATCAAAAGCGGCTACAAAGACAAAGAAGCCTACGTCCTCGTCATGTCGCGCGGCCAGTTTATCTATCTGCCCTACACCATCTTCAATTCCGACCACGACATGAAGTTGTTCGATCGGATTTTGAGGCAGAAAGGCTTGATTGAGGAAAAGAGTTAAAATAGGGCCGTCTGGCGGTTCAAAGTTTATGAGTTCAGCCCGGCAGAAACGTCGGGCCTTTTTATTTTCTCAGCGGCCTCTGCGTGAAATCTCTGTGCACTCTGCGGTTGAGAAGCCGAAGAATCCCGTATTTTGCCCAAAAAACCACAAAATGAAAAAACTAATCTTCCTCTTTCTCTTGACCACCCAAACCCTCCACGCCCAGCAACGCGCCATCACACTCGACGAAATATACGGTACCAAGTCAGGTACTTTCACCGCTAAAACTGTCACGGATGTCAATTGGATGAAACAGGGCGGTTTCTACACCTCCTTGCAACCGGGCCAGGTCGTCAAGTACAGCATCGCCACGGGCGAAGCCGTCGAAACGCTCTTCGACCAAAATACCGCCACCGTCACCGGAACGTCGGACAAAATTGCCATCGAAGGCTACCAACTCAGCCCCGACGAGACCAAACTCCTCCTCACGACGGAGGAGGAACCCATCTACCGCCGCAGCAAAAAAGCCGAGTACTACGTCTATGATTTGGGGACAAAATCGCTCGTCAAGCTTTCCAAAAACGGCAAGCAGCAGTACGCCAGTTTCTCACCCGACGGCACTAAAGTCGCTTTTGTGCGGGAGAACAACCTATTCGTGACCGACCTAGCCACCGAAACCGCCATTACCACCGACGGCAAATTCAACGAAATCATCAACGGCGGAGGCGACTGGGTCTACGAGGAGGAATTCTCATTGTCGCAAGCCTTCGCCTGGTCGCCCGACGGGCGTCGGATCGCCTTCCACCGCTTTGACGAAAGTGCGGTGACGGAGTACAATATGCAAAAGTGGGGGCCGCTTTATCCCACGGATTATAAGTTCAAGTACCCCAAAGCGGGCGAGTCGAACGCCACCGTGCAGATTCTGACGTACGAACTGGCCACCCAGAAAACCACCAAGATGGACATCGGCCCCGAAGCCGACCAGTACATTCCCCGCATCGCGTGGACCAAAAATCCCAACTTGCTCTCGATCCGGCGCATGAATCGGCTGCAAAACCGCCTCGACCTGCTCCACGCCGACGCCACCACCGGACAAGTCCGCACCATCCTGACCGAGGAGAGCGACACCTACGTGGACCTGATTTTCACCGACGACCTCACTTACCTCGACAACGGCGAACAGTTCATCTTTTCCAGCGAACGCAGCGGCTACAAGCACCTGTACCTCTATGACATTGACGGCACCCTCGACCGCCAACTCACCTCCGGCGGCTGGGAGGTAGCCGAGTTTCTGGGCCTAGACGAGCCCAATAACCTGATTTACTACACCTCCACCGACGTCTCGCCGCTCGAACGCCACCTCTACCGCCAGGACATCGCCGCGCCCAAGCGCCGCCGCCGACGCTACCAGGCTCCGCCCCCGGTGCGGATGTCCGACAAGCGCGGTATCAACCGCATTCTGCTGAGTCCCGATTTTCAGTATTATCTGGAATACAACAGTTCGGCGGAGGCCGTGCCGACCGTGACGCTGCGCCAGGCCCCCACGGCGGCGGTCGTCAGGACGCTGGAAACCAACCGGGAACTCTTCCAGAAACTCGCTGAGTACCGCACCGTGAAGCCGGAATTCTTCCAGTTCACGACTTCCGAAAGCGTGACGCTGAACGGCTGGATGATTAAGCCTGCCGACCTCGACCCAACCCAAAAGTACCCCGTGCTGATGTTCGTCTATGGCGGGCCGGGTTCGCAGACGGTCGTGGACAGTTGGGAAAGCCGCGATTTCCTCTGGCACCAAACCCTGGCCGACAAGGGCTACATCGTCGTCTCGATCGACAACCGGGGCACGGGAGCGCGGGGCAAGGCGTTCCGCACGGCCACCTACGCCCAACTCGGCAAACTCGAAACCCAGGATCAAATCGAGGGCGCAAAGTACCTCGGCACGCTGCCCTACGTGGACAAGGACCGCATCGGCATCTGGGGTTGGAGCTACGGCGGCTACATGACCTCGCTCTGCATGACCGTCGGGGCCGACTACTTCAAGGCGGGCATCGCCGTGGCCCCCGTCACGACCTGGCGCTTCTACGACAGCATCTACACCGAACGCTACCTCAAACGCCCACAGGACAACCCCGACGGCTACGACGATAACTCACCCCTCACCCACGCCGCGAAGCTCAAAGGCAAGTTCCTCCTCATCCACGGCACCGGCGACGACAACGTGCATTTCCAAAACTCCGTCGCCTTCGTGGACGCGCTGGTGGAGGCTAACCGGGAGTTTGAAACCTTCTACTACCCTAACCGCGCCCACGCCCTGCGCGGCGGCAACACGCGGTATCATTTGTACCGGATGATGACGCGGTTTTTGGTGGAGAATTTGTAGGTTTTGATACCGTTTTGCATCGAGTTAATCAAAAAATCATTATTTTGCAGCTAGGATTTGCAAACTGAATTTTACTGAAAATCAGTTTTAAAAAATTAAAGATTTGGAATGAGTAGGTAGGTGAGTCGGACAGTACGTTTTTTACAATCACCGCTTAGCGAGACATACGTCGCTGAGGCGCAGCATTACCATTAAACAAGTACAATCGTAAGAAAGTATATGTTTGTATTGTTGCAGTATTCTGATGAATTCCATTATATTTATTATTCTGGATAAAGTTAAGAATATTATTATTCCCAGCTTGAAGGGGCGATACTCAATAGAGTATTGTGGGATGCATGTACTGTCTCATTAAGTTAGACATGCCCCGTAGCTGCACCTCCTCTCATTCCATTTATGTGTTTATGCCAAAGAATAAAGATTGGTTTCGTATTAAAAGATATCCTCACATTGGGCTTCCGCTTGAATATAAGGATAGACCTTGGTTAACAGCTTATGTCAGAAATAAGGATAAGGTAAAACAACACTCCTTCTCACCTTTCATACATCGCAAATACGAGACAAGAAGATTCAGGCGTGGAATTTGCCATGACGGAACTCGTTCATATCTAAGGATACCCTCCAAGAAACCAAGAGATTTATATTATTCTAATCACATAGATTCAAACATTTATGGATATTATTCTAATATAATATCAAAATTCTACTCGACTAAACTTGACGAATATGGTTTAAGTAATTGTGTTACTGCATATAGGAGAATAAAATTAAATCCATTATCTCAAAAATCTAGACATAAATGCAATATTGATTTTGCCAATGAAGCTTTTGAATTTATTAGAGAATCAAACGAGGCAAAATTGATTGTCATGTCATTTGACATCAAAAAGTTTTTTGATACTTTGAATCATACTTACTTGAAGAAGCAATGGAAAAATGTTATACAGTCCAACTCAGATCTTCCAGACGACCACTATGCTATTTTTAGAAATATAACAAAGTTCTCATATGTCGAGGAAAACGAGTTATTTAATACTTATAAAAATAAAATTTTAGTGAGTAGACAACCTTCGATTATTAAAGAGAAATCAATTGATAAGAAAAAATATTTAAAGGGACAGAGAGCAATTGCGTTTTGTTATGCTGACGAGCTTTTCGTGATTAGAAAAAAAGGTCTTATAAAATCTAATAAATACGAATATGACATTACAAGTAAGAAAAAATTAGGATTAAGAAATATAGGGATTCCTCAGGGAGCATCAATTAGCTCCGTTCTTGCGAATGTATATATGATTGAGTTTGATAAATCAATTTTCAATTTTATTAATTCGAAGAACGGTCTTTATAGAAGATATTCCGACGATATGATAATTATATGTAAACCTGAATTTAAACAAGATATCTTTGATAAGTTTCATGAGGAAATAAATAATTGTAAATTGGAACTTCAAACGTCAAAAACACAAATTTTTGAATTTAATTTTGATGATAAAAAGAATAGATATTTTTGTTATGAACACAATACAAATACTAACAAGAAACAAACAAATACAAATTTTGAATACTTAGGATTTCAATTCGATGGTCAAAGCGTATATTTAAAGAGTTCAAGTTTGGCCAGATACTATCGAAAAATGAAAAAGACTATTGCAAGAGGATTCTTTTTCTCTTTGCACAACAAAACCTCAACAAAAGGTAAGATTTTCAAGTCTAGACTATATAAGAGATTTACTTTTGTTGGTGCGCAGCGTAGACGAATATATAAGAGGGATAATATTAAATCAAACATATTTAAAGTAACAAATAAATACGATTGGGGCAATTTTATTACTTACGCAAATCTTGCTGCTCGTACGATTAAAGGTAATAAAATAAAGAAGCAGGTAGGAAACCATTGGAAAAAATTTCATACGCTATTGAAAAGATAAAATGGTGCAATAAAATTTATACAGTCCAGCACTTCTTGTCTTCCATCGCCACGCCGTTGTACGTATGTCTTCCGACAGGGAGACTCCGTACTAAATATAAAAGGCTAAGTATTTTGAAGTATTCTCCCAGTACTTCGAAACCTATAAGTTATGCCACCTATCCCGTGGTCTGAGTCCTCTCAGACCCTCAGGTGTCGCAGGGCCCGTGGAGACGCAGGCTACGGTAAAGAAGAATAGAAATTGAAGTCACAATATGTATCTTGTGACTTCAATCGATTGAACCCTTCAATTCGTATCACATGAAAGTTTTTATCAGTTGGTCAGGTCCAAAGAGTCAAGCAGTGGCAATTTTGCTCAAAAAGTGGGTAAAATATGTTTTACAGAACAGTTCGCCTTGGGTTTCTACCCACGATATTGAACAGGGCCGCGTGGCTATGACTCAGCTTTTTGAAACGCTCAACGAGGCTAAGATTGGCATCATATGCCTTACTCCCCGAAATCATGAGAAACCGTGGATACTTTTCGAAGCCGGTGCAATTTCCAGCAAATTCGACGAATCGAGAGTTTTGACCCTACTGTTAGACGGGCTGGATGTGAGCAACTTAAAACCCCCATTGGGATTGTTTCAGGCTACCTACCCAACCGAAGAGGGGATGAAAAGTCTATTATGGAGGATAAACATACTGCTTGCAATACCCTTAGACCGAGAAGTATTTGAGGCTGTATTTGGGACATACTGGCCCCAATTCGAAGGGGAATACCGTAATATTTTGACAGATGTATCCGAAGATGGCCCGATAATCAAGAGGGAAGAAGGTGAAAAACTGGATGAGATTTTGAAATCTGTTAGAAGCTTCGATAAGCGGGTTAGAAGCTTAGAAGAAAGTAATGTTAATAATACATCAATTTCAAATCTTAGGAGTCGAGCTCTAAATGCTTACTTAAATAATGAAAAAGAAATTACGTATTCTAACACAGACCTTGCCCTTAAAGTCATAAAAAAAATAATGAATAATTATAAGCTTGACGAGATAGCTAGTCATATGCACTATGATGATATGACGGATCAGCTGAACGTACTAAAATTATCAAAACAAGCGAAAGAAGAAGTTATGGATATAATTTCTAACTACTTTGAGAAAGGTATCAATCCGAAACCTTCTTATACTACGAAGTCATTTTAATTCCCCAGCTAACCCCGATTTGCACCCGCTAACCCCGACCCCGATTTGCAATCGGACGTTGCATCACCTCGCGTTTGTAACGCGAACCCAAGCACAAGCGACGTACCCATACTCCCCATCGAAACTGAAAACCAGCAGAATAGGTTGTAGGTAGTTCAATACAATACAGCAGTGTTATGAAAACCTTAACCCTTCAAATACCGGACACACTTGATTTGGAGAAGGAAAGCCAACTCAAACAGCAACTAACCGATTACCTTGATTTCTTGCTGAAAAATGAAATGGCCAAAGAGCAAGATAAGTCGAAGAGAACGCAGATTTTCGGCTGTGCCAAAGGAAAATTCCGCATGGCGGATGATTTCGATGCCCCCATCGATCATTTTGATGAGTACATGCCTGAATGAACAGGCTATTGGATACTCACACCCTCATTTGGCTTTTCGATGGGAGCGACAAACTGAGCAAACGGGCAAAACAGGAAATTGAAAATCCAGATAATGCCTTATTTGTTAGTGCTGCAAGTTTCTGGGAGATAGCAATCAAGATCAGCATTGGCAAAATTGAAATGGACTTATCTATGGAAGATTTGCAAAAACTGGCAAGGATCAATGAGATTGAAATTTTGCCTGTCAGGGTGGAGCATACATTCCTATTGAGAACCCTACCTTTTCATCACAAAGACCCGTTCGATAGGCTGATATTTTCCCAAGCTATTACGGGAGGAATGAGCCTACTGAGCAGCGACGAAATGTTTGATCCCTATTTTAAGGGTAGCGGTTTAGAAAGAATTTGGTAGAATGTTGGCGGAAGCAAGACATAAATTTGGACACTCATGGAAGACTTGATCATCCCCGCAAAAACCTTGCAGCAGCTAAAAACCACGCCCTCCGAATTGCTGATCGAGATTGCCGTACACCTGTACGATAGAGAAAAGCTTTCAATGGGACAGGCTAAAAAACTGGCGGGCCTCACGCAGATCGTTTTCCAGAGAGAGTTGGCTAAGCGAGATGTTTGCATCAAATACGACATCGAAGATTTCGAGACTGATCTAAATAATCTTAGTTTTTTGGATTAGTATGCTGGTAATCAGTGATAGCTCTACCGTGACCAATCTGATTCAGATCGGCAAACTCGATCTACTTGAAAAACTTTTTGGCAAAGTTCTCATCCCGCAGAAAGTTTATGAGGAACTTTCAGATTACGAGAATCAGAAGGATCAGCTCGACTCTTGCGATTGGATTTTGGTCAAAACCGTCCTGGATCATAAAGCGGTAGCAGAATTAAGGGAAATATTGAATCCGGGAGAAGCCGAAGCTATCATTCTGGCGCAAGAATTGAAAGCGGACTTTCTGATTATTGACGAACGAAAAGGAAGAAAAGTAGCAGAAGAACGTGGTTTGAGAATAGTTGGGCTTCTGGGGATTCTGACAAGGGCTAAGAAGGCTGGACATATTCTAAGTCTCAAACTTTTGCTGGATATTCTCATTAAGGACATCGGTTTCAGAATTAGTCGCAACCTTTATGACCGGATTTTAAGAAGCGTAGGGGAATAGTAATACACTACAACCTCCCGCTAACCCAGATCTGTGATCGGGACGGTCGCCCGCAGGCGTTGCATCACCTTGCGTTTGTTACGCGATCCACGACAATAGAAAAAAATACCGTAATCTGTGTCCTCACAGCCAAACAGCCCTATTTATCAACATGGTTTTTCACCAAAGAAGCCAAACCAATGGAAGAAATACGAAACCGGATTGAGCTAAATCCAGAAATACTTGCCGGAAAACCGATCATAAAAGGGACTCGATTGTCTGTTCAATTCATCGTGGGGCTGCTTGCCCACGGAGAGACGCCGCAATCAATTATTGAAGAGTATAATTATATTGATGAAAAGGATATCCAGGCCTGTTTGCTGTTTGTAAACGATGTTTTGGATAGCAACTTTTTCACACCCTTGGAATTTCTGCATGAAATTCATTGTGGATGAATGTACTGGCCTGACGGTTGGCCTCGTTGAACGGCCTCGCTGCTAAGTTTACGCCAACGATAGAAATCCCCCTTCTTTTTCCAAGACTGAAATTCTCCCATGATACGCCAACTAACCAAATTTGGTTAAATTTGGTCTGCATTAAATGAGAACCCATCATGGAAGACCTGATCATTCCCGCAAAAACCTTGGAGCAGCTAAATTCTCGGCGAATATGATACTGGTAAGAATCAAAACGAAATAGGTGTTGCCATGTACAACCAAATAATAGAGCGCCTGTCTTACTTCATCCCGCTTGACAAAGATGAGCAGGATCATTTCGTTAGCAAACTGAAAGTAAAACAATGCCATAAAAAGGAACTGGTTTTGCAGGAAGGTCAGATCTGCAAATATGCGTATTTTATCAATACCGGGTGCCTTCGTTATTTCTACAATGTGGACGGACAGGAGAATACAGCGCAATTTTTCTTCGAAAATGGCTGGTATGCCGATTACGAAAGTTTTCTTTCTGGAAATCCCAGCAATCAAAATATTGAAACCCTCGAAAAGTCAGAACTTCTTTTGCTTTCGGCCAAAGACTTACAGGAGCTTTACACCGATATTCCAAAATTTGAGCGATTTGGCAGACTTATGGCGGAAAACGCTTTTTTGGGGATAAAGCAACGGAGTGAGATGCTTGAAAACCTGACCGCCGAGGAACGCTACCTGTCTATAATGAAAGACCGACCCAAAGTTTTTGAGCGGATCCCGCAGCACTATATTGCCTCCTATCTGGGCATCAAACCACCTTCCCTGAGCCGTATCAGAAAGCGCATTGCGAAGCGCGACTAGCTGCCTTTGAAAATATTCTTTCCCTATTTTCCTTTCTTAACCTGGGTGAACGTCCACCCACTTTCAGCCCCATACCTTTGTAGCGTAAAATTAGTTAACCACAATTTTAAAGCGCTACAAAACAATGGAAAAGTTGATTCTCTCTCTCGCCCTGAGCGTGTGCTGCCTCTCCTGGCAGTCAGTGAACGCCCAAACCCAAAAGACCAACCCGTACAAATGGGGTATTGAAACCGAACTGGTGGCCCCATTCCTGCCCGAGGTCGGCATTATCACGTTTAAAGCCACCCGTACGATTTACCAGAGCAGGACCAAGTCGGCCCACGGCGATTTGCTGCTGGGCATGTACATCCGCCCCAATGTGAACCATGACATCGTGGAGAAAATTAACGAGTACCTGGTCACGGTCGGCTACCGGCACTACTTCTTCAAAGGGTTGCATCTCGAAGGTCAACTCGACGGCGGGTACGCCTGGGGAACCGAAAACAAAATCGACGGAAAAGACTACTCGAACTTCGCGCTACTCGGCGAGATCAACGCGGGCTATAAATTCGGTATTCCTTCAAAAAGAAGCACCAATTTGTACATTCTGCCGCAGTTTGGTGTCTTGCAGGGCCTCTCGACCAACATAGGTCCGCGTGGTGGACAAAGCGATACGTTCATCCAGGGTAAACTCATGGTCGGTCTTAATTTTTAATTCAAACTTTAACTTTAATTCAACATGAAAAATTCAATCATAGTACCAGGGCTTTCTTATAAAACCATTTGTTGAGTCAGAAACCGAACCAAGATATTGAAATTGTCGGCAAACTCATCAATTTGAGCAGCCATATTCTTAGGCTTCGTTCGCTTCAACAAGTTGACTACCAGCGTCCTGAGGCTACTCATCATTTGGCTAACAGGCTGGCTCTTCGTTCTCAGCCCATCCTCGGCCAGTGTGACGTCCCGGTAGTGGTGCGTTACTTCGAGAAGCCAATGCCGACGGATGGCGTCAAAAAGCTCATCGGCCTCAGCCTGGTTGGCGGGACGGGCGTTGGTGACGTAACGGCACGTTTCCTGGCTCACCTGGCTGCCATCCAGGCTGCTGCGGGTGCGGCTAACTTCGATACAAGACCCCATGCCGACCTTGCGCCAGCGGGAAGCCAGCGCGTCGGGCTGCAAATCGTAGCATGCGTAGCTTCGCTGGTCGACCCGGCCGTGGCCACGTTCCGGCTCGTCGGCCCGTTCGTAGGACGCCTTGCTGGTCAGGCTGTTGCAAAGGCAGTATCTGTACAGGTGCTTCTGGTTGGACTTGAGGCCGATCAGGTAGACCCCCTGGGCCTTGTGGATGGCCCCGGTCGCCCTGGGGGTTAGGTGGAGGGCATCCAGAGTGACCTTTTGACTGCACAACCCGCTCTCATTCAGCAGTTGCAGAACGGCCGGCCGCTCGCTTTCCTTTATGCCGTTGTAGTAGGTCTGGGCCACGACTTGCCCCGAGTCGTGGGCTTGGGCCGAGACGCACGCCTCGCCCCGTTTGTGGCCTGGCAAAATGCTGCCCCGCAACTCTTTGCCATCGAAAGTGAACCAGCGCTTGGCCTCCTGACTCAGAACCAACCCGGACCAATCGAAAAGCAGCCGCGCGAATGTCGCGCCATCGACCTGGGCAAGCAGCAGCGGCAGTTGAGCGCGGGAAATCGCCTTTTCGGGCCTGAACTGAACCGCCACACAGAGTGCCTCAAAATGGTTGACCATGTGCCGATGCAGACCGGAGAGCTTGCCATCTCTGCCGCTGAACATAGCCAGGATTAAGCCTGTGAGAACGAATGCCATATCGTGTTTTAATCCCCGGTTGTCACGCCCATCCAGGCAGGGTGTTTGCCGAAGTAGTTCGAAAAAAGTCGTAGTTTTAGCCGGGCTTGGCGAAGTGGTCATGTTTTTGTAGTCTAGTTAACCACAAAGATAGGCTAACTAAGCCTTGCCCATTTTTTATAAGAAAGCCCTGATCATAGTACTCACCCTTGGCATTATATGTCTTTCAACTCAATTTTCTAACGCCCAAAGTTCCGATACGAAAGATCCCCTGCTTTATTCCAATAGATTCACCGTCTTGGCCGGACTAATCCAGCCGGTGGTGCTGAATGGCGGGAATTTCGAGGTGAATTACACAACCAGGCGCATGATATTCGAGTACTCCCACGGATTCAATCTGAACCCACCCGCAAGCGGTGATTTAGAAGCACAGAATATCGTACTTCACCTGCCGATTTCGTCAGGCTTTGGCATCGGGTACCGTATCAACTCATTCCTCGATGTTCGTTTTGAACCAAAACTTCACAGCTGGGAAGTGTACAATAAAGCCGATTCTCAAACCGCACAAAATAAAATCAAGGAGTACAAAACCTTCACGTTGGGCACCGGAATCTACTACCGCTATTTTCCATTCAGGAATAACGGAAACAAGGTCTTGCAAGGAATCACGACGAGTACCAGCCTGCGGTGGTGGCAGAACGTGGGTTCGACCTTGAAAAACGATGCGTTTTCCTACGACAACAAGACCACTGGCAAACGGGAAACCCTCAAAGCCGCCAACATCGGCTTCGGCAACACGCCCCTGTTATTTAACATTGCCGTAGGGTACACCTTTGGTGGCAAATAAAATTTCTGTAACGCAACCCAATTTCCGCAATAATGAAAAATATAACGCTAGGTCTTGCTCTACTAATTCTCTGCTTTCTGACAGAGGACACCGCTGCCCAAAGTGCAGAAATCGACAAGAAAAAACTACCGGTGTTCGGTGCCGTCAGTGTCGGCTACGGTAATACTTTTTTTAGAGGAGCACTCGGCGACAAAGAGACCTTCAACGACAACCGGGGCTTCGGTCGTAACGATGGGTACACCTTCTCCACCTATTATTACTGGGCACCCGAGGCCTTCCTGGGCTTGGGTGTTGGCACAGGCATCAGGGGACTAATCGCCCGGCCCAATACGGGCGGTAACCATGAAACCTACTCATACAACTACTATCAGGTCGGTATCGGGATCAAGGACTATTTCATTACCAGGCAGTTCAACCAAGGTTTCGCTTTCAAAGCAAGCGTTGGGTACGGACCCGCCAACGAGCGGACGAAATTTGGGGCTACAAATACCTACCAGTTTCAAAACGCTCACGGGTTCGCCTACCTGGGAGGGTTTGGGTACGCCATTCCGTTCAATAACAGCAAATCGGCCCTGAATATTGACCTCGACTACGAATACTCAAACAAAAACGCCCGCATCACCGGCAACCGGGATGTGACTAAGTTCACGACGCATCACGTGAGCCTGAATGTGGGCGTGGTTTTTTAAACTTTAACAACCAAAAAAATGAAACATATCCTAATCGTTTTTGCCGCATTTTTAATAAATCAGACCGCTTTTGCCCAGTCCCGGAAAGCAAGAATCTATGGCGAAATAGGCTTGGGGGCGGGTCAGGCAATCATCAATATGAAAGCCCAAGCCGCCTTAAGAAACGCCCTGGGGGGAGGGTTTGAACCGCAAATCGGCAATAACCTGACGATGGCTTTCTACGTGGCACCCGAAAAGTGGAAAGGATTGGGCGTCGGCTCCCGCATACACGGCACATTTGGCAGTCCGGCAGACGGCGAGAATGGTAGTCAGTACGTCTTCAACTATTACAACCTGGGCATTGCCGCCAAGTACTTTTTGCTATCCAAAGCATTCAACAAAGGACTCTACGTCAACGGCAGCCTGGGATTTGGGCAGTTTACGGCCAAAAGGCTCAACGAAACAACAAGCCAATACCAGCATCAGTACGCCATTGGCACCTCGCTGATGGGAGGTATCGGCTACACCCTTCCCTTCACAAAAACCGCCCTGAGCATTGAGCTGCAATACGAAAACGCCAACCGAAACGGTACGGTCAACGGGATTTCGGAAAGCGTTCAGTTCAAAACGGGGCAGTTGGGGGGTAACCTTATTTTATCATTTTAAAAAATCAATCGATGAAAAACCGACTGCACACCGTTTTGGGCGGGTCAGGGGCGACGGGGCGAGCCGTTATCAAAGAGCTGCAACGCAGAAACCTTACCTTCAACGCCGTCGAACGGACCAAAAAGTTAGAAAATACGGAAACTATTAAAGCTGATCTGCTCAATGAGCAAGAAGCCGTGGATGCCATCCGACATTCGGATTATGTTTATCTCTGCGTGGGGTTGCCCTACAATGCCGACCTGTGGGCAAAAGACTGGCCCAAACTGATGAAAAACGTAATTATGGCTTGCGAGAAGGCCGATGCGAGACTCATTTTTCTGGACAATGTTTACCTGTACGGCAACCTGCAATCGCCTTTCGACGAAGCCCACCCGCAAAACCCTGTGTCCAAAAAGGGCAATGCGAGAAAGCAAACGGCAGATTTGCTAATCGAGGCAGTAAGCGAGAGCAGAGTAAAAGCGGCAATCGGCCGATCGGCCGATTTTTATGGTGAAAATGCGCTCAACAGCCCTTTCTACACACAATTCCTAGAAAACATGCTTAAAGGTAAAGCTCCGCAAACACTGGGCAGAAAAGGCACCAAGCATACCTACGCCAACGTGAGCGACAATGGCAGGGCGCTGGTTGCCTTGGCGCTGGATGAGGAAGCCTACGGACATGTTTGGCATCTGCCGACAGCCGAAGCGGTGGATATCGCAACCATCGGTGCCTTATTCAATAAAGCGTTGGGAACGGATTATGAGGTATCCTATCTGCCGAAGTTCATGCGTAAAATACTGTCGCTCTTTGTCCCAACCTTGAAGGAAGTGGAGGAAATGATGTATCAATTCGAGACAGATTACGTCATGGATAGTAGCAAGTTCAGGGCACAATTTCCGGATTTTGAAGTCACTTCGTACGAGCAAGGCATTGAAGATATGGCACGTTCCTTTAAATCTTAATTTTGGGCGATTTCACAGGGAATCACTTCACTCCTTGTTACCTGAAATAATTTTCCAATTCGTAGTTTGTATCATCGTCATGACCGTCAGGCTAAGCCGCAAGAAGTAGCTGAGGCTCGGATCGCGTTGCAAACGCGAATAGGTATGACGCCCGCTAACCCCAATTTACAATCGGGCGATGCGTCACCTCGCGTTTGCAACGCGATCTAACTCATAGATGCTACCTTTATAAACTTTGCATCAAATAACATTCTTGTCATGGAAACCAAAAAAAAAGTCTCAGCCAAAACCCTCAAAGAACACATCAGCTACGTAGTCGATGCAGAAGGCCGCACCACGGCCATGCTCATAGATTTAAAAGATGAAAAAATGCAGGAATGGGGGGAGGATTTTGCCGACCTGCTGCTGGTGAACCAAAACCGCGATGAAGAAGCGGTCGATTTCTTTGAGGCAATTGATGAAGTGATTGCCAGTAAAGAACGCCGACTCACGTGTTAAAAATCAGCCAAAAATTTTCTATCTGACATGAAACTTTTGCCTTTTCTCGCCATCGCGTGGCTGTATGCGTCACAAACCGCCCAAGCCCAAACGGCCAAGGACAGCTTGTACGTTTTCGTGGGCGAAAAAATTGAAGTCAATAAATTTTTTCTGGCAAAAAACCCCAATCAGCTTATCGGGAATGCGGCTTTCCGGGCAAAGTATCGTATTGTACAGCAAGTGTACGGCCATTATCCATACGACACGATTGAGTTTATAGCCTACGACCACTATGGCACACCCGCTTTTTCGAAATACGAACACGCATTACTATACGTCTCAAAATACGAGGGAAAGCTGTACCACGAAAAGTATCAGTACGCCGATGTGTACCGAACCGAGAATGGCCGATGGGCCAGTGGATATAAAGCAGCGATTATGAACATTCTTTCAATAAAACTACCCCCATCAAACCCGAACTGATTCCGTTCGAGAAAGAAATCTCCTACCCAATTGAGGAGAGAAACAGAGAGTACATTCCAAAATGGTATCCGACCCCGTACTACAAAATTGAATCTGATAAGGTTACCGTAGTTTGGGGAAATTACGTCGAGCAACTTTTTGAATTGAAGAAAAGCGGGGTTCTGAAATCAAGGCGAATATTTGAGTAGGCTGAACTCGATACCCATCACTTCCCCCGAACCGAGAACATCATCAACTCGTCGAACACTTTCGCCACCTGCTCGGGCGTCACTCCCTCTTTCAAGTCGTTGACGTACTGGTGGCGCGGGTCGTCGGGTTGGAGCCGCCATAGCAAAGTACCGTCTTCGAATATGTGGTTGTAGCCCTGCTTGTGTAATACAAAGTACTCTTCCCAGCCCCGCACGGCTACGTACACCGCGATGAGGTCGGCGCTGTGGTGCCAGGTGCGGTTCCAGCTTTTGAGGAAAACCTCGTAGGCCCGCGAAACGGGGTTGGACTTGGGCGGAAAGTCGAACGCCGGGCTGCCCGCGCGGAAAAGATTGGCAAATTCGCCGCCGCCCGTGAAGATGATCGTCGTGGGCCAATGCTGCGCCACGTGCTGCGCGGCGGCGGGGTCGGGCTTGAAGTTGCCGTACCTGCCGGGGTCGTTTTCGTAGGGGTAGCGCCCGCCCATACACACGAGGTGCTTCACTTTCCGGCGTACCAGTTCCAGGCCGTCGAGCGGGCTGCTGGCGTCGGGGCGGCTATCGAGCAGGTAGGAGAGGTTGGTGAGGTAGCCCACCGTGACGATGACGACGCTGTGGTCGGGCTGGGTACTCAGGATTTTGCGGTACTGCGCCACGGCGTCGGGTGCTTTCTCACCAATTCCAATATCCTGCGGAAACTCCTCGGCCAGGATTTGGGCGTACTTCGAGTTGCGGTACACGCCCAACGTCTTGACCGCACCGATGGGAATGCCGGGCCGCTTGAAGTAGGTGTTGAGCACGTCCACGGTCGGCACGGCCCAGGGGTTGAGGCTGCACACCATCGTGCCCAGGATTTCGACCTCGCCCTTGTCGGCCAGGCCGTGCAGCATGGCCAGCGCGCCCACGTCATCCACGTCCGACTCCATGTCGGTGTCAAAAATCAGTTTCACAGGCTGGGCGGTGACGAATGTGGTCAGAAGGAGCAGGAAAACAAGTAACGGATAGGGGGGTACGCGATTCATGGTTAAGTAAAGTGAGTGGATTGAAATAGGGACGAACTCGTTAGATTTACAAGTTAGAAATCAATTCGTAATTCTGCGCTCAGAACGCGCGCATCTTGGCTGCTTCGGCAACGAACCAGTAAATCGGCCCGGCTTCTGGCTCTTAATGCCCATACTGACCCCTGAGATTTTTCCTCAACCTAATGTCAATCAAGAAAATCTTGCTAATAAACGGCCACCCCGATAAAGAGAGCTTCTGCTTTGCCCTGGCTGTTGCTTACAAAAACGGAGCCGCTTCGTCGGGAGCCGAAATCAAAGAAATCATCGTTCGGGATTTGCAATTCGACCCAAATCTGCAATTTGGCTACCGCAAACGAACGGAACTCGAATCCGATTTGATCGACGCCCAGGAAAAGATAAAGTGGGCCGACCATCTGGTATGGATCTATCCAGTATGGTGGGGATCGCTGCCCGCTATTTTAAAAGGATTCATCGACCGGGTTTTTCTGCCCGGTTTTGCCTTTCAGAAAAGAAAAAACTCCGTATGGTGGGACAAACTACTCACCGGAAAATCGGCCAGAATCATCTCGACGCTCGACCAGCCCGCGTGGTACTATTGGTTGATAAACAGACAACCAAGCAACAACGCGATGAAGAAATTGACTTTACAATTCAGTGGAATAAATCCCGTGCGCGTAACGACGATTGGCCCCATTCGGCTCTCAAAAGAGACTTACCGACAAAATTGGCTCAGAAAAATTGAAGAACTGGGGCAACTGAATAAGTAACAACGACGAGTAACCCTTACTTGTGCTTCACAAAGTAGGCCACGTAGCCCCGTCCGCCGCAGCGACAGTCGAGTCGCTCACTGGCGTTGCAACTTCTCGCGTTTGCAACGCGATTTATCAAGCAAGGCTTCGCGTTCACCGCATCTGTACCAACAGATGATCATGCCTATGGAAAATGCGATAAAGATGACTATATCGTTTACCATAAATCAGTTAGCTGAGATCATGCGCCAGTTGCCTGAGAGAGAAAGCCAAGCTAAGGGCACAACCGAAACGCGGTTCTCAGCCGGGATCGAGCGTCCCAATTACAGATCATAGTAAGCTGAACCGGCTAGCGAGCGTGTGACGCCTCTCATTTTTTGACCAAGCGCTTCCAGGTATCTGTGCGGCCAAAAAGCGAAACGCCGATGTAGCCACGCCCTTCCATTACGTTCAGGTTTTGGGGTGATATCGTTGCTTCAAAAGAGTAGGTGGAGCCGTTGTTTGGATCATAGATGGAGCCTTCTCCCCAAGTGAGTTTATCTTTGGAACCAGTAAATGTCACATCCTTCATGATAACCAGCCCTTTGCGAGGGGTTTTGCGTTTGGATTCATCCGGGTTGTTCTTGTCCAGATTCGGCTGATTGGTTTCGGGGTCGTTGGGCTCTTTGAGCCAAATGGTGCGTCCGTAGATTTTTTTGGGATCCTCGCCGGCGGCTTCCCTTCCTTTGTAAATCTGGATGACGGATTGCCCGTTGCTCGGCTGCCAGTTGCCCACAATAATGTCGGCAGGATTGTCGAGGCTTTGCGCCGCCGCAAGGCTAAGTGTCACTAGTAGCACGGCCAAAGCGGCCATCAGGATTTTGGGAATGTTCATGGTTGTGGTTGATTTTGGGTGTTATGAGAAAAACGGTTCGCTAGTAATGATTACGGACTCACCAGATTGAACCCTACGCGAAAGTACAACGGCATGCCCATCCGGTTGGATATAAAGGCATCGGCATTTTCTCGTTGGGCCAGCTCATAGCGATACATGGGACGCACCCCCGCCTGAACGTTGAACCAAATAAAATCAGTCAGACTCTTGTCCCACGATACCCGCGCCCGAATCTCGGACTTTCTGAGTTCCATTTGCGAAAATCCATAGGTGGTGTTGGCTCCCGGCGCCGACTGTACATGGTAGCTTTGTCCTTCCAGTTCATAGCCCAGCATCAGCACCGATTTAGTCGAGAAGTTGTACCGGGCGTGGCCACGCGCAGGCAGCAGAAGTTCCATTCCCCACCGGTCATTGAAGGTTCGGTTCCACAGCAGCACGGGGATGTGCAGTACCCTGCCTCCCCGGTACGTGCGCGTTATGCCGACGCCCAGGTTACGGTTGTCGTCAAACTTCCAGCCGTAAATAGCGGTTGCGCTGTATTTCGTCAGCCCGAAGTCCGGTTTGATATCACCGAAGTCATAGTTGCCGTTCAGGGCAGCTTCGGCCTGAAAAACCAGGAAGTGTTTTTCGTCCAGGGGCTTGAAAATCAGCGCCCCAAGGGTGGTGGTGCGGAGTGGATGACGTGCGTGATTGAGGGCGATTTGATGGGCGGGGTTCACCCTGGTCTCGTCGATGTCGTAGCGACTCTCCCAATAGGAGGCGGTCAGGTTAGCGATAATATTGCTTTTGGAAACGAGCGGAATATTGGCATCCAGCCGCAAGCCGCTGTTTCGATTGACCGGCGCATCGTAGGGCGAATACCCGGCCGCATCCGTAGCGCTCAAGCCGGCAGCGGCTTCCGAAGACATGGTGTAACCTCCCAGGTAATCGAAGCTGATACCTACCAGACGGGTAGGACTGAGGTTGTTGATTTTGTTGGTGCTAAAACGCTTGATGGGCGTTTCATCGGCCATTTCAAAGGCGTCAGGGTCAAAGTCATCGTCGTCTTGGGCAAAAACGCTGTACGGCAAGGCTACGCCCAACAGGATTGTAGCCAGATATTTCGAGAGTCTGCGGTATGGAAAAAGTCGCATGTGGGGGGGAGTTTTTGGATGCGTTGAAGCAAAAGTAAATAAAATAAAGCGAGCTGTAAGTCTGTGCCCGCAAAGTTGCCCCCAAACTCAAAAATGAAGAGCGTGTAGCAGTTATAACTTGAATCTACCATATATTAGCCCACCTCAACCCTTACATTCATTTTCAAAATCCAACAACCATGCTCAAATCTGTATACGGTATTCTTTTGCTTCTTCTGCTGTGTTCAACAACAGCCAACGCGCAAAAAAAGGCTGAAATAGGGCAAATAAAGACTCCCTACGGTGAAATTTTGATTTGGCTCTATGATGAAACACCTAACCACAAAGCGAGTTTTATCCAGTTGGCAAACGAAAGTTACTGGGACTCTCTCACTTTCAACCGAGTGGTCCCAGGTTTTGTCATCCAAGGCGGGTGCCCTGATACCGAAGCAGGATTTACCGATTCTACCTATTTATTGCAGCCGGAGTTTGTGCCCTCTTTGAAGCATACGTACGGTGCATTTGCAGCGGGCCGGGATAACAATCCAGGAAAGTATTCGGCCCGTTGTCAATTTTATATCGTTCAAAACAAGGAAGGGGAATCCAGGCTAGATGGAAACTACACCGTATATGGAAAAGTAATAAAAGGGATGGACGTGGTAGAGAAGATTGCCAGCGTGACCCGTAACGGAGCGGATGCGCCACTTTCTCCCGTAAACTTGGATGTCAATATTATTACCCTGAGAGTAAGGCAATTGAAAAAGATGGGTGTTCAGCTTTCGGGAAATTTATAGAATTACCCTACCGAATCCGCTTCCGCACTGAATCCGCCGAAGGCACGGGCAAGGTCGGTGGGGGGGGGCCAATAGGTGGTCCCGCCGAAGGACTGATCTCATCGGGCATAAACGGCTCCTCGTCCGGCTCGAATTCCAGCGTGTCGGGTTCGTACACCGGATAGGCGCATTTGTACTCTTTCTCGATCTTGACCATCGGTGGCGAAAAAGCGCGCGGCTTCACATCCAGGGTCTTGTCTTTATATACGTCTTCCAGAAAACTTCCCACGATGGGTAGTGCCATTCTTGACCCCTGACCGAGGCTAGTGCTGCGGAAGTGAATCGAGCGGTCGTCGCCGCCTACCCAGGCCCCCATCACGAGGTCGGGCGTGATGCACATGTACCAGCCGTCGGAGTTGTTGGAAGTGGTTCCCGTCTTACCCCCGATTTCGCCCTTGTTTGTGACCACGCCCGTGAAGTTGTAGAGCGCGCGCGAGGTGCCGCCCGGCTCCTCGACGCCTCCCTTGAGCATGTGCCGCATCAGGAAAGCCGACTCGGGCCGGATGGCTTGACGGCGCTCGGGGACAAACTCCTCGATGATGGCGCCGCGCTGATCTTCTATGCGCGTTACCAAGACGGGCGAGGTGTAAGTACCAGAGTTTACAAATATCGAGTAGGCCGCCACCATGTCGTAGAGCGACACGTCGAAAATTCCCAGACCAATGCCCATTTCGGCCCGTAGAGGAGTACTGATACCCATTTTCTCGGCGTATTGCACCACGTCCTTTGGCCCCACTTTTTCGGTGAGTTGCACCGTGACGGAATTCACCGACTGCGCCAAAGCCCGGCGGAGCGTCATGTTGGAATAGGTGAAGTAGCCATTGGAATTACGAGGTGCCCAGCGCTGTTTCTTGCCATTGATCATCATCTCGCGGACGTAGGGCCTGTCCTGAATGCGGTCGCAGGGGGTAATGTTGTAGGTGGTGTCGTCGATGGCCGTGGTGTACACGAAGGGTTTGAAAGTAGAGCCCGGCTGCCGCTTGCCCTGCTTCACGTGGTCGTACTTGAAGAAATTATAGTCCAAACCGCCGACCCAAGCCTTGATGTGCCCCGTCTGCGGCTCCATGGCCATCATGCCCGCCCGCATGATCCGCTTATAGTACTCCAGCGAGTCCATCGAACTCCACACCCGTACCATCGACCCGCTCGTTTTCCAGTCGTAGACAGTCATGGTGTCTTTTTTATTGAGATAAAAGCTGACCGAATCGGGCTGATTGGGAAACTTCGCCGCCAGGGCTTTATACCCGGCGGTACGCTTGATGACATCTTCCAGGAAGTTCGGAATTTCCTGACCTCTTTCGTCGCGCCAGGGGTTCTGTCGGCCCCAGTGTTCTTCAAAAGTTTTCTGCAAATCCCGCATCTTGGTTTCCAGCGCCTTTTCGGCGTGCTCCTGCATTCGGGAGTCGATGGTCGTGTAAATTTTCAACCCGTCGGTGTACAGGTCGTACCCGTTTTCTTCGCCCCATTTCTTGACGTAATCCACCACGGCGTTCTTGAAGTAGTTGGCGTTGCCATCGTAGGGCGTCTCGAACTTCACTTTCAGCTCGATGGGCAGTTGACTGATCGAGTCGGCCTCGGCGCGGGTGAGGTAGTTGAAGTTGGCCATGCGGCCCAGCACCACGTTGCGGCGCTCGAGCGAGCGGTCGGGATTGCGAATGGGGTTATACGTGGTCGTGGCCTTTTGCAAGCCCACCAGCACGGCGGCTTCCTGCACGCTAAGGCTGTCGGGCGATTTGCTGAAATACGAGCGGGCGGCGGTATTGATGCCGTAGGCGTTATTGCCGTAGTCGACGGTGTTGAGGTACATCGTGATGATTTCCTCCTTCGTGAAGTTCCGCTCCAATTTGATGGCCGTAATCCACTCCTTGGTTTTGAAAACCAGGGTGCCCAGCAACGGTATGCCGCCCAGCAGTCCACGCGCGTCACGACGACGGGTCTTGAATAGTTTCTTGGCCAATTGCTGCGTCACGGTGCTGCCGCCGCCCTGATCGGTGCTGCCCGTGAGCAGACCGGCCGCCACCCGGCCCATGGCCCGCAAGTCGATGCCGGAGTGGTCGTAGAAGCGTTCGTCTTCGGTGGCTATCAGGGCTTCGATCACGTTCGGAGAGATTTGCTCATAACCAATGGGTGTCCGGTTTTCGGTGTAAAATTTACCGATCATGATCCCGTCTGAGGTATAGATTTCCGACGATTGGTTGACCTTGGGATCTTGCAAATCCTCCACGCTGGGCATACTGCCCATCAGCCACAGGAAGTTGGTTTGGATGCAGAAGATGTAGAAGACCGCCAGAAAAATTCCCCAGCCCGCGAACTTCCAAAGTCTGGCAATGGGCTTGTAGTAAGCAGAATGCGTGTCGACCGTCTCGGCCCAATAAGACCGCGCGGATTGGGAGCGGGCGCGCAGACTATCTAAAAACGGATCGAGACGCTCCCAGCCAAAAATTTTGACGCCCAAGGCATAGAAGGCGGCGTCCAACTTAGCCGCCAGCCAGTCGTTGGCGCGTAACAGGGTATTTTTTATCGTATTGAAAAAAGCTAGAATAGCTTCCATGTACCACCAGTGCTTAAGAGGAGTTCTGACCGGGCTTTGCCCGTCAGATTGCGCCAAAGATAACGAAAGCCGGACGAATGGCGGTACGTCCGGCTTGATTCGTATAAGACCGCAGCGCTTATTTCTTTGGCTCGAATTTCAAGGCGTCGCCGTTCATGCAATAGCGCAGTCCGGTCGGCTTGGGGCCATCGTCAAAGACGTGTCCCAAATGACCGCCACACACCTCGCACAGTACTTCCGTGCGAGCCATGCCCATCGAGCGGTCGGTTTCTTCCTCGACGTTCTTGGCGTCGATGGGTTGGTAAAAGCTCGGCCAACCCGTACCGGAATCGAACTTGGCATCGGAGCTAAACAGTGGTGTATTGCAAGCGGCGCATACGTAAGTTCCCTTCTTCTTGTTGTTATTCAAAGCACTGGAAAAGGGGCGTTCGGTGCCTTTTTCGCGCAGCACGTAATACTGCTGAGCGGTGAGTTGCTGCCGCCATTCGGTGTCGCTGCGATCCACTTGCCGGGGCTTGGCGTCGCTGCTGGCGTCGCTGATGTCTGTCGAATTTTTCTGGGCTTGCGAACAAGAGAATACGCCAAAGAGAGCGCTAAAAAGAGTTATGATTCTGATGGTCTTCATTGATTTTAGGTAGATTTTTTATAAAAACGATTCGGCTTAACTAACGTGGAAGGCGCGGGATTGGTTTATCCAATTGTTTGGGCGAACCCATGGGTTCGCCCTGACCAAACGTCATTATCCCCTAATAAAACCGTACCTTGCAGCTTTTTATGACCGGGCCCCAGGGCATTTCCGCCTGGATGGGCCTTTTTTTATGTACAGAAACTGAATTTCATCGATGACTTTTGAAGCATTAAATCTAGATACGCCTTTCCTGAAAGCAGTCAAAGAAGCGGGCTACACCGAACCCACCCCGATTCAAGCCCAATCCATTCCGCTGGTGCTGCAGGGAAAAGACCTGCTGGGCTGCGCGCAAACGGGTACCGGCAAAACGGCCGCCTTCGCCATTCCTATTTTACAATTATTAAATAAAGAAAAGCCGCAGGGTGGCCGACGCAAAATCCGTAGCCTGATCGTGACGCCGACCCGCGAGCTGGCTATCCAAATCGAGGAAAGCTTTACGGCCTACGGCCGGCATACCAATCTGGCCTGTACCGTGATTTTCGGCGGCGTCAACCAGAATCCACAGACTAAAACCCTGCAACGTGGCGTGGACATCCTCGTCGCCACGCCGGGCCGCCTGCTCGACCTGATGAATCAGGGCTTCATTTCCCTGAAAGACATCGAAATCTTCGTCCTCGACGAAGCCGACCGAATGCTGGACATGGGTTTTATCCACGATGTCAAGAAGTTGCTGGCCGCCTTGCCCAAGAAACGGCAGTCGCTTTTTTTCTCGGCGACCATGCCGCCCGAGATCATCAAACTATCGGACAGCATCCTGTACAATCCGTCCAAGGTATCGGTGACGCCCGAGTCTACCACGGCCGAGACGGTGCAGCAGTACATCTACTTTGTGGACAAGGGCAACAAGAACGCCTTGCTGCTGCATGTACTGAGCAACCAGAAAATCAAAACCGCCCTGGTATTCACCCGCACCAAGCACGGGGCCGATAAGGTGGTGAAAGTGCTGAACCGTACCGGTATCAAGGCCGAGGCCATTCACGGCAACAAAGCCCAGAACGCCCGGCAGCGCGCCCTGTCCAACTTTAAGGCCCAGACCACCCGTGTACTGGTAGCGACCGACATCGCCGCCCGGGGCATCGATGTGGACGAGCTGGAATACGTCATCAACTTCGAAATTCCGAACATCGCTGAAACCTACGTCCACCGCATCGGCCGGACGGGCCGCGCCGGGGCCGACGGCACGGCTTATTCATTCTGCGATGCCATCGAGAAGGCGTACCTGAAAGACATCGAGAAGCTGATCGGCCAAAGGATTCCCGTCATCAGCGATCATCCGTTCCCATTAGTAGACCATAATCCCGAGCCGCCGAAGCAACAGCAGCGCGGCCCGCGGCCCAATCGCCAGCGGCCTTCACCCGAGAAAGCCAAGCGCAACCGATCGAATAAGTCGCGGTATGAACGTTCTTAGTGAAACGTTTACGGTTCTGCGTTTTTATAAAGACAATTGATCAGTTCTTTTCAGCAAAACCAAATTGCCGCTTGCGCTGGATCCGTAGATTGCTTCCTGCACTTTGATGTTTTGTAAGTATGCCTGCCCGGAGGTCTCAAACGCCTGACCTTCGAGCAGGCATTTTGTGTAGTGACTTTGGGTGAAAAAGTCGCAATCACCCGTGAAGTTACGGTTTTCCTGGGCGCATTCCCCTACCTGTTTACGCACGATAAGCTTTAAGCAACGAATTAGTAAACGGTTTTACGTAAAAGATTACTTTCTGTATAATGCCGCCGACCAAAATCACCAACTCCGTAACCAACACTCAATTAAATCTCATGAAAAAATTTGCATTGATCTTCCTCTTTGGTACCTCATTTTTAGCTTGCAAAGAAGATGACACTGGCCCCTTGACCCTCGAAAACCCTCAACTGGAATTGAAATACGATTCGGAACATCAGTTCGTCGTCAAGCAAGGCAAGAAAACAGTATCGGCAGCCGACTTCACCTGGACATCCAGCGATATAAAAGTCGGGACGGTGGGCTCGGACGGAAAGTTCGTGGGCAAACGGATCGGTGAGACTACCGTGACGGGCACCTCGTCCGATGGCCAGTCCAAAGTATCCAGCCAAGTGACCATCAGTCCCTACAGCAATTTGGCAAAGCTACCCGTACTGGAGTTCGGTGCCAGCCGCGCGACGATTGAAAGCAAGGAAACCCGCGAGTTTCTCTCCGTATTGACCAGTCTGGATTTGGGGAAGCAATATTTCTACAAGCCCGAAAGCGGAAATACCAAGTTGCGGTCGCTGTTTTACTCCTACGACAACGACAAACTCGATATCGCCGCCTGGATTCTGGTGGCAAAGAAAGACTACGACGAAGCGATAACCTACTTTTCTGAACGTTACACTTTCGTGGGCGAAACCAAAACCAATAAGGATCTGGTGTACTCCGACTTTGAAAAATTAGACATCATTCTCGCCAATGAAGGCAGCGCCGGACGTGGCTACGTGGCGTACTTTGTCAAGCATAAGTAGTGGCACATCTACGCTTTTACTCGACCCTGACCACCACCTTAACGCCTTCCACTTCCACCTGATCGAACGCCCCCACACGCGCAACTTTTACCGCCTTGCCGTTCACCTCCCATTTTGAAAACCGTCCCGCCGGGTAGGCTACGGTCAGCTTCCAATCGGGAAGGGCTTGCTCCAGCACCAGTTGTTGGGCTTTGGCGTCACGGGTAAAGTGGATGGTAAGGCGATTCGTGCCAATCTCGACATTTTCGATTTCGGCCTTGTTCCAGGCGGTGGGCATTAGGGGTTGAATGCGAACGCGCTTCTGAAAGGCGCGGGGCAGGATGCCGAAAAATTGCTCCACGATGGGGACGGCCAGGGCGTAGAGGTTCCACGCCTGGGTCATCATGCCGTAGTCGGGCGACACCTCATAGATGGAACCCGGTAGGGCGTAGCTGAAAGATCGGCTGATGCGTTTGAGATAGTCCAGCGCCTGGTCGGGGCGGCCGTAGTTGTTTTCGGCGATCGCCTGCACGCCCGTGGGCAGGGTCATCACGGCTCCGGTATAGCTGAACACCTTGCGGTTTTTTCCAAATGAAGCCGTGTCCTTTCCATTGGACTCATCCCTGTCGATACCCGTGACGAACATTCCGTAGGGGTTGACGAACTGCCTTCCGGTACGCAGGGCGATCAGGGCTTTGGCGGTATCGGCCACGCCGGTTTGCATGGGGGTGTTCACGACCCAGTTGTGGTGCAGCACGAAGCCTTGCTTGCGCTCGGGCGGGAACTGCTGGTAACGCTTTTGAGCGGCTTTCAGCTCGGCCACCGCCCAGGGTTTTTTCAAAGAATCGGCCCGAACGATGGCATCTTTGATGAGTGATAAAGCCTGCGTCGGCGTACCGATGAAGTCGGCGTAGGAATCGTGTTCGGCTACCCAAAATTCGCCGTTGATGCGGGCTTTCAGTTGCTGAGCGGTGGCGGAGTAGCTCTTGGAAACTTCCGTTTCGCCCAGTTCGGCCGCCATGTCGGCCGCATCGGCGAAGGCTTTCTGGGTGTAGGCGGCCACGTCCACCATCTCGCTGTTCAGCCCGTGAATTTCCATCATCCCGAAGCCGTCCGGTAGCAGGTTCCCATCCTGGTCGTTTTGCTCCATGAGCCACTTCAAGCCCTGCTTCACGACAGGGTAGTAGGTTGCCAGAAATTTGCGGTCGCCCGTCCAGCGGTAAATCTGCCACACCATCGTTACAAACTGCGGCGTTTCGTTGACATTGCCGGGATTAAAAACATAACCGTTGGTCGAAACCTCGTGGACGATGCGACCGTTGCCGTTACGTTTATTGGATAAATTACTGAGCAAATGCACCGTATTCCGGGCCAGATCCGCGCGTCCGGTAGCCACGGCCCCTTGCAGGGCGTACTCGTTATCCACCCCAAACCACCAGGGGTAGTCGGGCAGGCCCGCCGACAGGCCCCGGCCCACCGCTGGCACATCACGCACCAGCCAGTCGGTGTTGTACTTCACCCAGCGGAAGGCCGTTTCCAACTTTTTGTCGGGAATAGTCAGTTTGGTCTTAGCGGCAAGCGTAGCGTAGCGCTCCTGCTTGGCAGTGAGATTTTTGGCGGCATCGCGTCGGGCGAGGTTATAGGTCTCGCGCACATCGTCGAGCGACTTGTAGGAGCCCGCGATCGTGATCGGCAGCACCACCGAGCCGTGGGGCGGCACTTCCAGGGCGTACAAAGTAGCGGCACGGGTGCCTCTGCCGAGGGGCTTATAGTTGCAAGCGGCGGAGGGCAAACCGTGCGAGGCGGGCTCGGTGGTGGAGCCCGCCATCACGTACCAGCTATTCAGGCTGTCTTTGGCTACCCAGGCGCGGCGATCGGCTTCCCAGCGGGCGAAGTCCACGGCGTCCACCATGCCCGTACTGTCGCCGAGCCAGGTCGGGCGCAGGTCGGTGTAGGCCGTCCATTCAAAATCCAGCTTTCTGGTTTCGGTACCGTCATTGTATAGGGTGTATTCCACCAGTACGGCTTCCTGACCGTCGGGGATATACTGGAAGCGCTCGACGCGCAATTCGGATTCGGGGAGGGAGAAAAGATGTTTGTTAGCGAAAGGATAGTTGATAAAAGTCTCAGCCTGATCCAGGCAGAATGACCGGTTTCCTAATTTTATAGAAGCCGTAAATCCATCCAGCAGCTTGATCGGATGATCCCAGATACCGCCCATTTCGCCCTGCACGTGCCAACCTAAGTCCGGGAACTGCCCGTTCTGCGCCCCGATCATGTATACCCGGTCGCCTGCCGTGACGAAAGGCGTGTCCAGGTACTCGGCGCGGCCGACCAGACTGTCGGTGCCCGCCACTAGTTGGCTGAGTTGGACAGGGGCATCATTTTCAGATTCCTCATGCACTTTTTTGCAGCCGAGGGTGACGAATAAAATAAAAATCAGGTACTTTGTAGAAAGTAGATAGGGGACGATTCGTCGCGGCACGGGCGGAGAGTGTAGGGTTGTTGAAAAAGGGTGTCCGAATATACGCATTATTTCTATTTTTTGGGAGCGATTAATCCATCTCATAACCCGCTTTACCAATCCTGACAACCGCCCGTCCTAAAAGGATGGGGTATTTTTGCAGGAAGGCTTAGTTTTGTGCTCCTTACGTCTCCGGTCAGGATGACTGAAAAAATGAGATTTTTTTTGACAGCCATGATGAAACACTTACTCTTTTTTATGCTTCTGGGCAGCGTTGGCGTAGTCCAGGCGCAAGTGACTACGCAAAATTCGGTAGCCACCAACTCCACCGACAAGATGAAGCTGACGCTGGAAGAATGCGTGCAGATCGCTTTGCAGAACAATCCGCAGATCAAGCAGGCTGGTCTGCAGGTATCCGCCAACGAAAACAACCTGATTCAGTCGAAGTGGCAGCGGTGGCCCAACCTGGGCTTCAATGCCTCGCAGGGGTTCAGCTTCGGTCGTAACATCGACCCTTTCACCAACCAATTTGTGCAGCGAAACATCAGTTTCAACAACTTCGGCCTCAATGCGGGCGTGACGCTGTTCAATGGCGGGCAACTCAAGAACAACATCAAGCAAAATGATCTGACGCTGCAAGCCAGCGAGAAGGATTTAGCCGCTACCCGCAACGATATTATGTTGAATGTGGCCCTGGCTTATCTGAACGTCCTCAGCAACCGCGAATTGATCGAGGTGTCGCGGCAGCAGGGCACGGCCACGCAGCTGCAACTTGATCGCACCCAGCGGCTGGTGGATGCGGGCAGCGTCGCCGAAAGCCAGCTTTTCGACCTGCGGGCGCAACTGGCCAACGACGAACTGTCGCTGGTCAACGCCGAGAACAATCTGGAATCGGCCAAGCTGCAATTGAAGCAACTCATGAACCTGCCCGGCAGTGAAAATATCGACGTGCAGGCCCTGGAAGCGCCCGATCCAGCCCTCCGTGCCTACGAGAACACGGTCAACGAAGTATTCGACACCGCCCTGCAAAACCTGCCGCAGATGGAAGCCGCCAAACTACGCGTACAGTCGGCGGGAGCAGCCATCGAAATTGCCAAAGCGCAGGGGCTCCCAAGCCTGACAATGAGCGGCGGGGTGAACACCCAATTTTCCAGCGCAGCTCCCAAGGAACGCTTCGTGGGGGACGGCACTCAGGGCTCGCTCAAAGAGCAGGTTTCCGAAACCCGGTTTGTGGTGGTGGGCGATGAAACACTGCCCATTACCGAAATCGTGCCGGTGCCGGGTGGTTCTGTCCAATCTTTCAACTATCTCGATCAACTGAATTTTAACCGCAACTCCTCGCTCCAACTGAGCCTGCGCGTGCCTATTTTCTCTAACTACCAAACCAAGTACAACGTCGCCAACGCCCGCATCCAGCAGCAGAACCTGGAACAGCAGGCCAACATCGCCTCGCAGCAAATCCGGCAGAATGTGGAGCAGGCCTACATCGATATGAGCAATGCGGGCAAGCGCTACAGCGCCACTTCCAACCAGGTGCAGGCCTTGCAGGAAGCCTTCCGCGTCGCCGAAAGTCGCTTTGGGGCCGGGGCTATCAACTCGGCCGAGTACAACATCGCCAAAGCCAACCTCGACCGCGCCCGCGCCAACCTGATCCAGACCAAATACGACTACACCTTCCGCACCAAGATTCTTGACTTTTACATGAACAAACCGATTAATTAATTTTGAATGATAGAATGAGTGAATGAAAGAATAGGCAAAGGTCGGCGAAAGCAATATTCACTCATTCACTCAATCACTCATTCACTCATTGAATATTATGGCTAGAAAATCTTCAAATCGTACTTGGTGGATATTGGGTGGCATCGTGGTGCTGCTGGTGGGTGGACTGTTTGTCGCGAAAGCGGCGGGATGGATCGGTCAGGAAAAGCCCACCGAAGTGGAATTCACCGAAGCGAAAACGACCGATATTATCGAGCGGGTGAGCGCCTCTGGCCGGGTACAGCCCGAAGTAGAAGTGAAACTCAGCCCTGACGTTTCGGGTGAAATCACGGCCCTTTACGTAGAAGAAGGCGACTCGGTGAAGCAGGGGCAGTTGTTGCTTAAAATCCGCCCCGACAACTACGAGTCGCTCTTTGCGCGGGCGCAGGCCACGGTCAATTCCAGCAAGGCCCAAACCGAGCAGTCTCGTGCTGCCCTGGCACAAGCCGAGGCAAGGGCCATCCGGGCCAAGGCCGACTTTGACCGTAACAAAAAGTTGCTTGAAGATAAGGTGATTTCAACGGCTGATTTCGAGCAAATTCGCGCCAACTACCAAGTGGCGCAGCAGGACATCGAGTCCGCCAAGGCTAATATCCAAGCCGCCCAGTTCAACGTCAAAAGCTCCGAAGCCGGACTGCGCGACGCGGGAGAAAACCTGCGCAAGACGACGATTTTTGCCCCCGTGAGCGGTATCATCTCGCTGCTTAACGTGGAAGTGGGCGAGCGCGTGGTGGGTACGAGCCAGATGGCGGGCACCGAGCTGATGCGCATCGCCAACCTCAACAACATGGAGGTGCAGGTGAACGTCAATGAAAACGACATTGTGCGCGTATCGGTGGGCGACACCGCCGACATCGACGTAGACGCATACAGCGGTACGGGCCGCAAGTTCCGGGGTATCGTGACTGAAATCGCTAATACCGCCAGCGGACTTACGGGGGCGGGCGCTGCCTCCATATCGGCCGATGCCGTGACGGAATTCGAGGTGAAGGTCAAGATTCTGAATGAGTCCTTCGCGGATTTAATGGCCACGCGCGGCAAGCGTTCCTATCCCTTCAAGCCCGGCATGACGGCCTCGGTGGATATCATCACCGACCGCAAGTCCAACGTGCTTTCGGTGCCCATTGCGGCCGTGACCACGCGCGATAACAAGGCGGAAAAAGGCGCGGCCAAACCGACCGATCCCGATAGCAAGAATGCTCAGGAAGGCGAAGGCAAACCACTCACGGAGGTGGAACCCATCAAAGAAGTGGTATTTGTGGATAGCGCGGGCGTGGCTAAAGTCCGGGAGGTGAAGACCGGTATCAGCGACTTCGAGAACATCGAGATATTGTCTGGACTGAAACCGGGTGAAAAGATCGTATCGGGACCATTTATCGTAATCTCGAAGCAGTTAAAGGAAGGTGATAAGATTGTCAAGAAAACCGCCGAGGGCAAAAAAGACGGTTCGGATTCAAAAGAAAAGCCCGAATGAGGCGTTCCGTAAAAGTGTTTATTCGATTTAGTTTAGGTTAAAAAATGGAAATCCTTGCGGTGCTGCCGCAAGGATTTTTTTGTTCACCCGTATTTAGACTTTTTCAGCCCAAATGCCTACTTGGTCAGGCATACTGCGCTTCTTTCCCCAGGTTTTTTACGAGCATGTAATAGAATAGGGCGCGGTACTTGTTGCGGTTGGAGCTGCCGAACGTCTCACAAACCTTCTGGATAGCGGTGTCCAGGTCGGCGGAGTCGGCCATACCCATTTTCTTGACCAGAAAACTTGCCTTGACGCGGTCGAGTTCGGCTTTATCGCCGCAGGAGACTTTGGCCGAGTCGGCGTTGTAAATAGAAGGGCCCAGGCCTTTCGTTACTTTTGTCAGCAGATCGGCATCCACCGAAACACCGATTTTCTTGGCTTCCTCCGTGTAGGTGGCCATCAGGTCGTCAAACTTGCTCATAAATGGGGTTTGTTTAGGGTTTATAAAAAATGATTGAACTAATTTACCAATGAAAAGAATATTTTCTGGTTTTCAAAGGTTGGACGACCATTTTTGTAAAAAGCCACTCAATAAGTTATCAAACGGAAAGAAAATATGAAAAAAGCCTCTTCAAGCAAAATAACGGTCATCGGAGGCGGTAGCTGGGCTACGGCACTTGTCAAGGTACTAAGCGAGCGACCGGGCAATCAAGTGCGCTGGTGGCTGCGGAGTCAGGCTGATATCGACCACATCCGCACCTATCATCACAACCCCCGCTACCTTAGCGATGTCTTTCACTCACCCAAGAAAGTGAAGGTCTACGCCAAGCTAAAAGACGCCATCCGCGACGCCGATTATGTGGTACTGGCCGTGCCGGCGGCTTTTGTGCAAGAACCCCTGCAAGCGCTTAAACCCGCCGACTTTTCGGGCAAGCGCATCGTCTCGGCCATTAAAGGAATGATTCCCGACGAAAACGCCCTTGTCACCGACTGGATGGAGACTCAATTTGGCGTTTCGCTGGATGACATCTGCGTCATCGCCGGTCCCTGCCACGCCGAGGAAGTCGCGCTGGAAAAGCAGTCGTACCTGACCATCGCCTCTACTAACCCCGACTGCGCCGCCGATTTTGCCAAAATCATCACCTGCCGCTACGTTACGGCCCACCCCCTGGCCGACCTCTACGGCGTGGAGTACGCCGCCGTAATGAAAAACATCGTGGCCCTGGCCTGCGGCATCACCCACGGGCTGGGCTACGGCGATAATTTCCAGGCCGTGATGGTCTCCAACGCCATGCTGGAAATCCGCCGCTTCGTGACCGCCGTCGATCCGCGCGAGCGCGAAATGAGCGCGTCGGCCTACCTCGGCGACTTGCTCGTGACAGCTTACTCGCAGTTCAGCCGCAACCGACTGTTTGGCAACATGATTGGGCGCGGTTACAGCGTGAAGGCCGCCCAACTCGAAATGAAGATGATCGCCGAGGGGTACTACGCTACCAAAAGCATCCACGCCATGAATGAAAAGTACCAGGTGTCTATGCCCATTACGGATGCGGTTTTTCGGATTTTGTATGAGGGCGTTGCGCCTGCTGTGGTCATCGGAGTTTTGATGGGAGAGTTGAGATAAATAATCAGGTAAAACCCAGTAAAATCAAGCCATAGACAAGGTTCTTCGGGAAAAATTTGCAGTAATTTCTACTGCTTGGGTAAATTTGTGGAAAATTCACTACGACTTGGGTTTAAAAAAATCGGGGACAAATGCTTACAAAAACCTTGCGATTCACTTCTCTTTTAGAAAGAAACCAATTTTGCACTTTCATTCCCTCTTGAATCCGTCCCGATTTTTTACAGTTTCAGGAAAGCAATTTATATTTTGCTTCGTCATTCTCCTCTGAAAATATCCAATTTTCCCGCCTTGGCTTGAAAGGCGGAAAATTGGACATTTCCCATCCAATAGGCTAGGCATCAGACCCGCTACGCTCCGCGTGGGCATGAACTTCTTACGCGGATATATCAAATCGCAGTCAATTTTTTTTGAGGTCATTCCAACCGTTTGGCTGCTTGGTGAGTCATAGCGGAAAGCGATTTGCTGAAAACCTGATTTTTCCTAATCGTGGTCTAACCTAAAACTTCATTGTTCTCACTAAACCAAAAAATATTATGAAAACCGTTGTCAAACTCCTGTCTCTCTGCCTAATTTTGATCTCAACTGTCAGCCTTAGCCGCTGCGGGAGTGAGGAGGTACAAGGCCTCAAAGTAAGTGTCGAACCCTGTCGAAACACAATAAAAGAATTCTCACCTACGCATTTCTTCGATAGTATCGAGGGTACTGTCGTTGAAACAAAAAGAAGACCTAACTCGCCCGTTTTATACCTTATACAGGCGCCTGCGACCTACGAAAAGACAGTAAATTTGCCACTCTTTCCCTGCAATATGCCGGAAGCCGCAAAACAAGATGGTCTGAGGGTGAAGATCAGCGGGCATCTTCTGACCTTTCCGGGCGAAGAGCTTCTTAATAGAGGATCCTACGACTTTGAATTGTCCAGCATGGAACTCCTGATTACCGACTGAAAATAAATTCTACCTTAAACATCTCTTTCTATGAAAAGGCTCTACTACATCTCTTGGTTCTTGTTCCTGCCGCTCCTGGGCCATGCCCAGTTTGAGGTGCGGGTCAGCAAAGCCGCCCTCGGCGTAGCCGAGCAACAGGCTGTGTCAGAAAAGCTGACGCACTACACGTTGGTTGAGGTCACAGCAGGCGACCTCAAAACGCACCTCCGGCAGAATCGTAAAAACGCCCAACTGGTTTTTCCTTCGGTGGACGGGACGCCTCTTAATATCGTGCTGGAAGAGTACGAAATAAGGGGAGTGAATTACAGGAGCGTGCAAACGTCCCAGAGCGGGCAGGTCGATATGCCGCTTTCCGAATGCCCCACGTACCGGGGGACGGTCAACGGCGTGGATTCGAGCTTCGTCCGACTGCTCGTCACGGGCGAGACCATCCAGGGGGTAATATTTACGAAGCAGTTTGGCTATCTGTCTGTGGAACCGCTGTCTGCCTTCACCACGTCGGGAAAGGCCAACCAATACGTCCTCTACAACCTCAACGACGTGAAAAAGTCCGCTGGCACTTGTGCCGCGGATGCGCTGAAAAGTGCGATTGGGAAATCAGGCGGAAAGAGCTCCTCCTCCGCCCGGACAGCCGTCTCGACCACCTGCCGAATCATAGAATTGGCCACCGAGGCGGACTTTGAATACACCCAGACTTTTGGCGGAAACCCCAATGCGAACATATTGGGGATTATCAATGTCGTTGATGGCGTGTATCAGACTGACTTGAACATCCGAATAGTTGTAGTTTTTCAGCATTTCTGGAACACGGTTGCCGATCCTTACGCAGCAGGTAATATTGGAGCCGGTGGTTTAATAAATGAGTTCACGAATCATTGGAATGCAAACTTCCAAAATGTACAGCGCGATCTTGCCCATTTATTTACTGGTAGGGCCTTTCCAGGTGATTTTGGAGTTGCTTGGATTAATTCAGTATGTACTAGTCCAGGGCAATCGTATGGTCTTACTGTAAATGGCAACGACTCGTTTTATACAGTCGCTCATGAAATAGGCCACAACTTAGGAGCAGGCCACGAAACGGCAAACTGCGGGGGGGCTGGCAGGACAGTCATGTGCCAAGGGGCAAACATACCCAACGTGACGTTCTCGCAGAATTCTCGCAACCAGATAAATAACAATTTGGCAAGTAATGGGTCATGTTTGCAAGATTACGGTAACATGGTCATAACAGGTCCTGAGCTGTTCTGTTCTACTGCCACCTACTCAGTACCCCAACCAGCCAATCAAACAATTACCTGGACTTCCAGCTCTGGAACCAACCTGAGTAACACGACGGGCAGCAGCACGACAGTTACCTACGCTGTTGGCCCTGGCTGGGTGGAAGCCACTTTCAATGCCGGATGCCCTGTGACAACCCGAAAGTACTTCCACGCCGGGCCACCCGAGCCGCTGCAAATGCAGCTCGATGGCAGTACCATCAGCCAGTATTCCCTCACGAATGTCTGCACGTATAGCTCGCACAACCTCTACGCCACGATTTCGGGCGGCGGCAGTGCCTCCTGGCAGATTGTCAATAACAGCAGCGGAGCATCACTTAGCAACACATCCAACAATGGTGCACAGCTATCGACTGGCTACAATTCCGGCAATTTTACGGTCAAACTCACTCTCTCGAATTCTTGCGGCACCGTCGAGCGTTTCTATCCTTTCTCGGCCAATACCTGCGGCTATTTCAGCTACACGGTTTCTCCCAACCCGGCTACCGACAAGCTTAACATCGAGTTCGAGAACAGCCCGCAAGAGAAGAATTTCCCCGAGTCCTTTGAGTTGTTTCTGGAAACCACCTACGGAACGATGTCTCCGGTGCGCAAACTGGAAGTTCGGGACGAGGCAAGCAAGCAGCAACTTCGGGCCACCAAGAAATTCACTTTCGACGTGAGCGACTTGGCCAGGGGTCGTTACATCCTGCGCGTAACTAAGGAAAAGGAAGTGGAGACCGAAACCAGTAAGAAGGTGGAGACGATGCACATTGTGCTGCACTAATGTTTACTCGAAACTAAGCGGCATCAGACGTTCGATGCCGCTTAATTTTTGTACTAGTCAATCTAGACAAGAAAACGGCGAGTTGCCCCCACCCTCATAGGATAAACGGTACACCAATTTTCGTAATATCATACTTCAAACAAAGGATAAGATCGCTAGCTGCGACCTCAAAGACCATCTAAAATTCCATTCTCTCACCAAACCAACAAATATTATGAAAACCGTTGTCAAACTCTTGTCCGTCTGCCTAATTTTGATCTCAACTGTCAGCCTTAGCCGCTGCGGGAGTGAGGAGGTACAAGGCCTCAAAGTAAGTGTCGAACCCTGTCGAAATACAATAAAAGAATTCTCACCTACGCATTTCTTCGACAGTGTCGAGGGAACTGTCGTTGAACGAAAAATGACCTTCACCCCGGATGTCTTTTACTACATTGATGCTCCAGCAGCCTATGAAAAAACGATACACTTGCCATTTATTCCTTGCAATATGCCACAAGCCGCAAGGCAGGATGGCTTGAAAGTGAGGTTCAGCGGGCATCTTTTGACCTTTCCAGGCGAAGAAATGCTGAACAGAGAGGCTCGGGATTTCGAATTATCCAGCATGGAACTCCTGGTAAATGATTGAAGAGTAATTTTGCGTTTTGTAAAGGATAAACCAGTGGGAATGACAGACCATTTCCAGTTTAACAGATTATAGGATTACCTTTCATAGCACCGCACTTCAAACAAAGCCGCCGGAGAATCAGCCGAAGGATGCGCCAGCCTTATTTTCAAGCTAGAAGTGGTCACGGGCGAATCAAAAACTACCACATTCCTGGTCTGGTGGTTGTCCTTTTTCTCATAAACTACCTTCCCATCATCATCCAGCAAAGCGTAGTCTCGCACACAAAACGGCATCACGTTTTCAGGATGCGGAATAAGTACATTCTCGGCGGGATGGTCGTAGTCGGTGTCGAAGAATAGCTCCACGCGCTTCAACGTCTGCTTTTCCGGCCAAGTCAGCGTGAGCGTCGGTTGGGCGTCGCCAAAATCCGCCACCCAGGCGTTGGACTGGTTGGTCGGGCGCTGCAAGCCGTTTCGGATGTTTTCTGCTGGAAAACATTCAATTCCCTCCTCCACTTTGAACGCCAGATTCTTCCCGCCCGGTCGCCGCAGCGGCACCCAGAACTCGAAGGCCTCCACGCCGATGTCTTCGGTCGGTTCCTGCTTGCCGTAGTTCGACACGGCAGGGTTGGTGGCGTTGAAGACCGACACCAGACCCGTGATGCGCTGAGAAGAATGCTTCAAAGAAACGTTTTCGTTATTCAGTATGACCAGAAAAGCGTAGGTACTTTCTTCAAAACTTGTCCCAAAATCGAGCGAAACGCAGTTTCTTCCCTTTTGCAGTGAGGTACTTTTTTTCTCCAAAACTACATCCGGCGAATGACTGTCTTTGCGACTACACATCCGCAGTTCCACTTCCAGTTCCGTAACTTCCGAAGCGTAGGGATGAATCGTGATTTGGGGTACTTTGCCCGCCGCCACCGGAATCATCTGGGCGGTGCCAAACTTCATCGGTACCGCTTCGACCTCCTCGGTTAGTTCGGTCAGGCGCAGGGTACTCGACGCACTGATTCTGGCTTTCTGTACCAAGTCTTCTTCGTCGTGCAGCCGCAGATTCGGGATGTGCTGCCCGTTTTTTAGCAATTCTTTTTGCAGGATTTTGATGTTTTCCTTTTTGGCAAGATCGGCGGGGAGCCAGCCTTTTTCTTTACAAATTTTCGCCGCCATACCCACCGCCTGCCCGCCGTGCGCACTCGTGGCCATGACGCGCGAGGAGCCAAAGGCGACGTGCGAAGCCGAGATGATGCGTCCGGCGATGAAGAGGTTGCTGACGTTTATTGAATAAAAACAGCGGTAGGGAATGCCGTAAATGCCCTTGCTGTGCCATTGGTTGCAGCCGGGTTTCTCGCTGAACACGCCGTCGGCCGGGTGCAGGTCGATGCTCCAACCACCGAATGCCACGTCGTCGTAGTGCGGACGTTGCTCGACAATATCCTGTTGGTGAAGCATATAGTCGCCCTCGAAGCGGCGGCTCTCGCGCTTACCGGGGATCGTGCCGACCCATTCGAGCGTGAGGTTTTCGGCCTCAGGGAAGTTACCGGAGTTCTTGATGTAGTCCCACACGCCGTAAATGACCTTCCAGAGTTCCCACTTGATGGTCTCGGTTTCGTGGATGGTGTCGAGCCGCCCGCCGTACTCGAGCCACCACAGCCAACAGCCGAATTCCGTGGTGTTGAAGCGCCGGAACTTGGGTACTTCTTTCGTGACGTCGATGGCGAAACTCGGTGCTACGTACCTCACAGGCTTGCCCACGTCCTTGGAATAAAAGTACATCGAATGCCCCAGCAACTCGCCGTACTCCGCCGTGGGGGCGAACTTCTCGCCGAACTCCTCGCTCGACTCGGCCCCCATGCGGAAGGCCGCGCCCGCCAGAAAGCCCACGATGCCATCGCCCGAAGCATCGCAAAATAGCGGCGCGGACAGTTCGTACTTTGTGGAGTTCTGGGAGCAGAAGGCGATGACTTTGGTGATTTTGTCGGCGTCGTCGGGGTCTTTTTCCAATTCATAGACGGCGGTGTTGAGCAGCAGCGTGATGTTCGGCTCGCTCATCACTTTTTCCAAAGTAATCGTATCGAAAATCAGCGCGTTGCCTTCGGGATTGCGGTACATATTCTCGACCAGCAACTCGTCGATCACGCCGCCTTCGCGCGCCCAGCGGTTGTTGTTGCCCATGTGCGAGGTTGCGCCCAGAATCCACAGCCGCACTTCGGACGAGGCGTTGCCGCCCAGTACGGGCCGATCTTGCACCAGGATGACTTCGATGCCCGCGCGGGCGGCGGTGATGGCGCAGCACACGCCCGACAGGCCGCCGCCCACGACGACGAGGTCGGCGGCGAGTTCGGCTTTTTTTGGGTTTCTTTTGGTTGTGGGAGTTGATGTTATCATTGCTCTTTTCTTTTGAGATATATTTCGCGCGTTGCAAACGCGCTTTCCGGTCGGTTCGCGTTGCAAACGCGAACCAGCATTAACATTAATTCTTTATCCTGACTTCATACTTTGCCTTCGGGTCGAGATTTTTGATAAATAAATGTTCCGTGCGGGCCGAAGGTACTTTTACCGTCTGCCAGTCCTGCGGCGTCTTGTTGATTTTTCGGTACTCAAAAGCATAGCCCGTTGCCTTCTCGACGGGTTCGTAAATAACCAACAATTCGCCATCTTTCGGCGCGGTGGCCTTGATTTTGGTCGAAGGCAACGGCTGACTGCCGTCGGGCGTGATGCTTCGCTCGGGCGACCATTCGCTCAGGGCGTAGTTGTCGCGCATACTTTGGAGGCGGTAGTGGTACGTCTTGCCGTTTTGCAGTCCGGTCACGTGCATTGCACCAGGATTGGTGGTCTGTACAGTTTTGGCATTGGTGTAGTCACCCACTTTTTCGGTGACCTGAATGCGGTAAAAGTAATCGTCGTTCAGTACGCCGTAACCCACCGAAAAACCGCCGTCCTTGGCTTCGTCGTACTGAATAATGGGCGGGGCGAGTTGGCTGATGATTTTTATCGTTTGAGTTGTGGAACTCGTTTCGCCTTTTGGATTGATAGCGACCAGCGCGATTTGGTAGTTTTCGCCAATTACCAGGCCTTCGACCTGTACGTAGTTGTTAATCGTAGCAGACGTTTCTTTACTCAAATCCCCAATTCCGTATTTCAGTTTATACTCCGTAGCCGAAGGGATTTTATCAAAATACACCCGCACGGCTCCCGAATTCGCGGGAACTGAGTTTATCACCGTTCGGAAAGTCAAAGTGTTTTTGATAGTTGGTTCGGAGGGTTTTTTGAAGAAAATAGTGGTGTCGTAAACGGCGTAATTCGTGGGCGATACAAGTTCGATTTTGAGCGCGGCGGCTTTGGTTTCCGCATCCCACTTTATCGCAAAATTCTGGTCGGGGTCGCCGGGGTCGAGCAGGGGTACTTTGGTGAAATCCGCTTGCAATACTTGCCCGTCGTCACCGAGTATCTGCCACACCAGATGGTAGTTGCGCAGCGTGAAAGCGGGCAAATCCAGTTGGCCGCGCGGCGTGATAACTACCTGCGCCGAGGTACTTGTCAGGTCTTCGACAGCCAGATTCCTGATTGGCGCGAACTCCTTCCGCATCGACGCGTAGGCGCGTTTTTTCTGCCGATAAACATCCACGATGCCCCAGGGCCGATTTTCGCTTAGTTCTTTTGTCCCAAAAAACGCCGAGCGGTAATCGTTGAACGTCCAAAGTGAGCCGCCCACCAGGTAAGGGTAGTAGCGTAGCGAATCCACCAACGCGCTGGCTTCGAGGTCAGCGTCGAGGTTTTCGCTGAGTTGGCCCGCGCCGAATTCGGTGTAAAAAAGGGTTTTGCCGGGATATAGCTCGTGCTGCCGACGGGTGACGGGGCCGAGGTTTTGGCTGTACTTATTGATGGTTCCCAAGTCCGAAAACTGGATGAGGTCGTTGGGCTGCGTGGCGGTGTGGCTCACCGCGATAGCCAGCCGGGTGCTGTCCTGCCGATGCGCGTCGGCGATGGCATTTTCTACGTATTTCGACGCTGTCGGGTTATGACCAATCTCATTACCAATCGACCAGCCAACGATAGCCGGGTGATTGTGCTCCTTGGTTATCAGCCGATTCAGCCATTCTTTGGGGAGCGGAGCTTCGGGATCGGCCATTGCGTCGTAACCCCAGAGCGAAACCTCCTCGAAAGTCATCAGACCGCGTTCATCTAGATAATCTAGTACCTCTTCGGGCAGCGGGAGGTGGCTAACGCGGCAGAAGTTGGCCCCGGCTTGCTTCATCAGGTCGATGTCCTCTTTGTAGCGCCACTCGGGAAAAGTATTGCCGTTGATGCGGTCGTCGGGTACGAGGTTGTAGCCCATCAGCCGCACGGACTCGCCGTTGAGTTTGAGCTGGTACTTTTCGTTATCCACCTCGATTTTGCGAATGCCGAAACGCGTGGCTTTTGCCTTTTTTACTAAACTACCCTCGCCCTTCGTGACGATGCTGGATTCGTACATAAACGGGTCATCGAAATGCCAGAGATACACTTGCTCTTTGGGCAAAACCGTAGATACTACCGTCGATTCCAGGCTTCCGGCAGGTACTTTGAAACGAAATTCCAGCGGCGCACCCACCGCTTCGCCCTGGGAGGAAAGCTGCAAAGTACCCGCCACTTCGGCGGATTGGTCGCCGTGATTTTCATAAAAAATCCTGACGGCAACTTGGGCCGTGCCTTTTTCCAAATCAGGCACCGCCGTAACGTGCTGGCGCACTAGTCGCAGTGGGTCGGTCACTTCCAGCGTCACCGGGCGACGAATGCCGCCCCAATTCCAAATCGCCCCGCGCCGGAAAGTGTTGTCGGCACTGACGACGAGGACGTTGGGTTTGTCATAAACGAGGTACTTTGAAATCTCAAACTCGAAGGGAAAGAAGCCAATATGATTTTCTCCCAAAAGCCGCCCGTTCAACCAGACTTTGGCGTCGTTATAGACTGCCTCGAAAACGATGCGAACTACCTTGTCTTTCCAGGCCGATGAGGCGATGAACCTTTTGTGGTACCAGGCTTTGCCGACGTAGTGCGCGTATTCGTTGCGCAAGTCCCAGTTGCCGGGGACGTTCATTGTGTCCCATTGGTTGGGGGAGAAATCTTTTTTGTACCAGCCTTCGGCCTCGCCTACATCGTTGGGGTCGGTGCGGAAGTTCCAATCGCCGTTGAATGTGCTGATGCTGACTGCGTCGGTGGCGGGTTGGGCGGAAGCCGCTCCCGTCATTAGGGCGAAGAATAGTAACAAGCCAATCTTGAAGATATCCATTAATAAATCCTTTTTTTTGCTCAAAACGCAATTTATTATGCCCGTATCGCACTCACCCAACCGACTCAGCAACCTCCAATTGGAGTTGCTCAAACTGTATCCCTACAATGTCTCAGACAGCGAGGTGCGGGATATAAAAAAACTGCTCGCTCAATACTTTTCCAACAAAATCGACGCGGAAATGAACCAGCTTTGGGAAGAAAAAAAATGGGATGAACAGACAATTGAGGGCTGGAAAAACGAGCATTTGCGGCCATCTAATCCTCCTCGCCAACGCTGACAGCGTTTCGTGGCCGCGTCGTCCACGCCACCCAGCCCCCTACGGCCACAATCAGCAACCCAATCCCCACAATCAACTCCACATCTTTTCCGCCATTGATCCCCAACCCCGCAATGCTCAGGCCCGTTATTGTGAAGCTGATGGCGATGGCCCGCAGGGCAAAAGTGTTTTGGGATAAAGCCGCCGCCGACGCTTCCGCTGGCTGCGCTACTTCGGGCTGACTTCTTGCCAGGTACCATTCCTGGTAGCGGGTAAACTGCCCGTCCTCGGTTTTGTTCCTGAAAACGACCCACTCGAAAACCGCCAAAAGAACCATCGGCAATCCGATGCCCAGCGACATTTCTGCCGCCCGGCTCAACGAAAAATCGAAGATGGGAGGTGAAATAAATTTGAAAAATATCCCCACCGCCAGACTCACCAACGCGACCGTCAGGATCGACTGTGCGTTTTGCCGCTTCGAGAACAGCGTCCAGACTACGGGCAGCAACAGCGAGCCACCCGAAATGGCCCCGACGCTCAGGATCAGGTTCACCAGTCCTCCGATGTGCGGCACCGCCAGGGCAATGGCAATCGTAATCAGGCCAAAAGCGACCGTCATGCCGCGGCCCACGCGTACTTGTATTGTTTCGCTGGCGGTGGGGTTGATTAATTTTTTATACACATCATTGGTAAAAACCGCCGCCAACAAATTGAGCAACGTATTGGCCGTGCTGGCTGTGGCCGACACCATTGCGGCCAGGATCAGGCCGACGAGTCCCGCCGGAAGTACCAGTTGCGCCATGAGCATATAGGCACCTTCCGATTCGAGTCCCTGCAAATCGGGATTGAGGGAGCGGTAGATCATAGGTGGCAACATCCAAAGAAATGGACTAACGGAGTACAGCCCCGCAAACAGAAACGCCACTTTGCGGGCCTCGCGCGGCGTCGGAACGCTAGTGTAACGTTGTACGTAGGCCCAATTGCCCCCGATGAACACAATGTGGAACAGGGTGAAGGCCAGGGTAAATCCAAGCGTGAACTCCCCGTTGAACACTTTGAAAAAATCGGCAGGTACTTTCTGGATGAACGCGCCGAAGCCGTCGGTATGTTCGAGGGCCAAAGGAACCAGAATCAGCACTGCCGCCAGTAGGATCACGAATTGCAGCACGTCGGTCACCAGCACGGCCCACAATCCGCCCATCGCGGTGTAGAGGATTACCATCAGCCCCAGCGCGATCACGCAGGTATTGAGCGAAAAGGGCGTGGCGACATACACCAGCTTGCCGACCGCATACAATACCCCACCGATCGTGAAGAGCGTGAATAGCGTGAGCAGGTAGGTAAACAATTGCTGTACCTGCACACCCAGCCGACGCCCGATGTACTCGGCGGCGGTTAGCGTTCGGGTGCGTTTCCAGCGACCCGCGATGAACAGGGCTGTCACCAACCCACCGATGCACATCGTAAATTGAATCGTGATGGCGACGAAGCCCAGGTCGTAGGCGATCGAACCCCACACGACGAAGGTCGCCGACGATAGAAAGCTCATGAACAGCGACAAGCCGCTCACCCACCAGGGCGCGGACTCCCCGGCGGCAAAGAACGACTTGGCGTCGGTACCCGTGCGGGAGAAGGCCAGTCCGAGGACCAGCTGGAACACCGCGAAGGCGGCCATGACGATGAAGTCGAGCTTTTCCATTTTGGGCCGTCGGCTTTCGGCTTTTTATTTTACTGAAAATTCACCTCCACCACTTCGATGCCGAAGCCGGGTAGTCTGAATTTAAGATTGTCAACATTACCGTTTTTACTTTTTGAAGTAATACTTCGGCTACTCCTGATCGTTTTTCCCAAAGCCCAATTTTTTGGATCGAGCTTCAAGGTGAAATCGGTCGTTTGGGCGCGGTTGTTGAGCAGGACGATGAAGGCCTGGTTCTCATCTCTCCCTTTGAACAAAAGATAATCGACAACGGGCTGATCGGTGGTGGCGACGCCCTCGCGGATGACGAGGCTTGCTTCTTTTCCGTAGATTTTTCCGGGTGCGAAGCCGTAGGTCTGGTGCGGGCCGACCTTGGGTGCTATGAAGCCGCGCGGAAATTTAACCTGTCCGGCGGAACGCATTTCGGCCTCGGCCATGAGGTAGTCGGTGAGCCAGCCAATCTGCCACCAGGCATGGTGCGGGAAAGGGCCGGCCCCCTTGTTCATCACGCGCCAGTAGTACGACGCCACGCTGGTGGTGCTGTCCACGAAGGCGTCGCGACCGAGGGCGGCGGCGCGCGCCATGTCGGCAAAAATCGGTTCGCCCGTGAGGCCAGTCATGCGGACAAATATGCCCGCGTGGCTGGCCAGTTGGATAGGGCCCCAGCTATTGGCCGACCCATAAACGCCGCCGTGCTCGAAGCTGAGTCCGGCCTGGGAGATTTCCCAGTCCTGTCGCGGCCGCCCGGCCACGGACTTTATGGCGCGGCTGGGAACGGGGTGGGTGTAAACGGAAGCGGTATAGATTTTGGCCGCGTCGACGGCGGCCTGTTTATAGGCATCATCGCGGGTGATTTCGTACAAGTCCAACAGGGCCTGGGCCGTTTGTCCGGTGGCGAAGTCGGGCGCGTAGCGGGCATCGCCGCACACCCCCAGGAAACTACCCTGCTCTATACCATTTGCGATATACCAATCGGCCCCTCTTTGGGCGGCTTCCAAGTACTTCGGGTCTTTCAGGATTCGGTAGGCTACCAGTAGACCGTAGAACGTGGGGCGGAAATCCTGCACATCTTTAAAAATTTCTTCTTCGGTTTTTTTATCATAAGCCACGGCCCAACTACCGTCGCCCTTCTGCCAGCGGAGCAAGTTCTCCGCTCCCAGCCGTAAACGTTCTTTTAAGTCAGCGTTATCCGGCTCGAAGAGGAGCATATTGCCCAGGTCAAGCATAACGTAGTAGGTAATGGCAATCGGTTCCACCACCTCGCCCCATTCCTCCACGAACTTCTTTTTTTTGGCCAAATAGTACTGGCCTTCGATGGCCCCTTTGAAAAAATCGCCCTCGGTGATCTGTTGGGCTAGTTTGAAATTCAGGGCGTAGGGCAAAACGTTTTCGACCAGGTCAGCATCTTTGGTGGCCTTCGCCAGCATCCACATCGCGCCGTAGTCGGCGTTCTTCATCGCGTCATTGTCCGACTCGTGGATTCCGCCCAGATACGACTGTGCCCCCAGCTTGCGGCCCCGGTATTGTTCGATGTTCCAGTACGACGTTTTGGGATCGGTGAGGTAGTGGTGCATCTGCTCGATGCGGCTGGTCAGCGGCTGGGTGCTTTGTCGCAGGGCCAGGCCTTCCTTAAACTTATAAACATCGTAGATAGCGTGCTTCAAAGCCGCGAACCAATCACCTTCCGTCAGGCTGGTTCGGTAAGTGTAGCTTACACTCTGCCCCACCTCGCGCTCCGAATGCGCCTCGCCCAGCACCGGGTAGTACAAGGTGGGCGTCAGTTCCGCCTTTCGGTTCAGGTGCGACAGCCCCAGGTGCCAGGCCCGGTGGGTGTTGGTGTCGCTGGCCCAGGGGTCGCGCGCCAGGCCGGGTTCGGGAATCACGGCGACGGTCAGCCCGCTTTTGGTGCTGACCAGCGGGCAAAGCGTACTGGCCGACCGCTCCCGGTACACCACCGGGCGCACCGGGACGCCCTCGGTGTAGGCGTGCGCTTTGACGAAATCTTCCTGAAAGAAATTGCCCTGAAAGTACCCCGGCACTGTGGCCCAGGCCATATTTTCTCGCGCCACCGTGGCAACACCCGGACTAGCCAGCGAGAAGAAGCCTTTTGCTTTGGGCGTAAGTGTTTGGGTAATCAAAATGTCAGAGGGATACTTCTCGTCGAAACGCCAGTCCGAAACAACGCGGGCCACGTCCGTCTCGGCGGTAAAGCGGAGGTGGTTTTTGGCTAATGATTGAACTTTGCCGGGATAAAAATGGTAGGCCGTTCCGGCGGTGTTCAACGCCACGGCGGTAACGCTTTCATCCCAGTCTTTTCGGATGTAATGGTAGCTATCCTCGGGAAATGCCCCGCCCGTAACCGTCTCAAAAGTCTCGGCGGGCTCGTCGGAAGGCTTGGTTTCAGAAAAGAGCAGCGTGTACTCGCCGGAAGGCTGCAAAGAAGTATCCCAGGTCTTTCCTTTTCGCACTGCGACTTCACTTATTTTCCAGCCTTCGTTTGTTTGGGTCCAGGTGATTTTTATTTTTTCGTTGGAAAGGGTTTGGGTGGTACTTTGGGCGGAAGCGGTTGTAGAATACAGGATGCAACAGAACAGTAGGAGAATTTTATTCACTATACTTAACCGATCAGAAATTAACTTATACATTTACCAAAAACTTGAAAATCATGAAAACTAAAAAAGAGTCATCTGTTCAGGAATCCAAACTTGATTGGAGCAAGATTAACGTAAAGGGGCCAGGTTATGAAGAAAAAATGGCCCGCGCCAAGGAAGCCGTTCAAGTAGAAGGACTCGCCGAATTGATTGCGGAAGTAAGAGCCGCCCAGAAACAGAAGGGCTAATTTTCTAAATGATTTCATCTTTTGATAAAAAGAGAGGCTCATGAAAACTAAAAATGAAATTGCTATCCAGGTAGCCGACATTGACTGGAAAAAGATAGAGGAATCCTCGAAAGAGGCTTTTGCTCATAAGATTGCCCTAGCCAACGAAGCGCTCAAAGGAAAGAACCTGCCAGAGTTAAACACCAGGGCACGAGCCGCCCAGAAGCAGCAGGACTAACCCGCCGCTCCCAAGCTCTCCCGGCTTTAAACGCCCTGCACCTCTTCCAAGTAGCACCGCACTTCAAAAATCCGGGCGAGGGCATCGCCATTCGTTCGCTGTACTTTGATGCGAATACTTTCCACTTCCGTAGGCTCGAAAGTATGCTCCACCAGGCGCAGAAAGTTGTTCTCCATTTTCGCCAGAACCTGAGTGCCGCTCTTCGTCTTGCCTTCGATCACGTAGTCGGCCACCGTTTCGGGTTGCGGACCGCGTTCCTGGGCGTAGTACACCGAGTCGCTTCCCGATAGCATCAATCGACGGTGCGAGCCGGAGTCGAAGGTAATTTGTACGTTGCTAATCTTGGCGGGCTTGTCCCAGGAGATTTCCAGCCAAGGTTCTCCACTTCCCATTTCGGCCTGCCATTGATGGGAGGTGCCATCCTGAATGTCACGGTTGATGCCGTCTAGGACGTTGGCGGCAGCGCCCTGTTTGGTTTCGGCGGAGGCTCTTACTGAGGCTTTTCTTGCCAAATCCATCTCGTCCTCATTCTTCACCCCCAACATCCCCTGATCCTGACGTAGCAACTGCTGTTGAAAGCGGCTCATGTGACTCGAATCATTCCCTAGTATGGTAGGCAAGATGCCGTTGTTGACACAGTAAGCCACGCCCGTTCCCACGGCTTGCCCCATCATGGCGCAAGTGGCCATCACCCGCGTGGACGACAGCGCCACGTGCGACACGCTGACATTGCGCCCGGCCATGAGCAAGTTTTTGATGCTCTTGCTGTACAGCGACCGGAATGGAATCGAATAGGGGCCTTTCAGCGGAATGGAAATGTAAGGTACCATGTCCGTGCTGCTCATCCCTTCGGGCGGATGGTCGTCGAGGGGCCAGCCGCCATAGGATACGCGGTCGGGAAAGAGTTTGGCGTTTTGGATGTCGTCCTGCTTCATGATGTAATCGCCGATCACGCGGCGGCTTTCGCGCTTGCCGGGAATCATGCCGACCCACGACAACGCCATGTTTTCGGCCTCGGGATGGTTACCGGAGTTTTTTACGTAGTCCCACACGCCGAACAGGATCGTCAGCAAATCGTGTCGCAGGGCCTGGCCGTCCTGGATAATATCCACTAAGCCACCCAACTCAAGCCACCAATAGCCATACTCTATTTCCCTGATCTTGCGGTGAATAAAGTCTTTTTTGGTGTATTTCTTGGCCCAAACGGGCGGTGTATAGGGCATTGGCTTGTCATACTTGCTGGACATGAACAGCAGGCTGTTGCCCATCGACTTGTTATCGGCTACGTCAATGGCCAATGACTCGTTCCAGCGCGACTTGGCTTCTCGGCCCCGCATGAAATCGGCTCCGGCCTGGGCCGCCATCGTGGCGTCGCCCGTGCAGTCGGCGTAGTACTTGGCCTTTATTTCGTAAATCTCTTCCGTCTGGGAGCAAATGGCCCGGATCTTTTTGATCTCGCCGCCGCTCACCTCGGTTTCGTAGAGTACCGTGTCGAGCAGCAAAGTGATGTTGGGTTCGGAATAGACCTTATCGTACATAATGAAATCCCAAATCTCAAAGCTGCGCTGCGGATTCTCGGCGGCTTCGGTCAGGAAAAGCTCCTCCATGATCCCCGTTTCGCGCCAGGGCTGGCCTTTCAGGGCCGTGGCCCCGCACACGTGCATCCTGATTTCGCTGCTGGCGTTGCCGCCCAGCCGCGAGCGATCTTGGATGAGGATGACTTTCGCCCCGTTGCGGGCCGCGGCGATGGCGGCGCACACGCCCGCCATCCCTCCTCCGGCGACCAGGAATTCAGTATCGTACTTCTTGACCTGATAGACGGACTTGTCGGCGGCGCGGGCTTGCTCCACCGGGCTCTTGCCGAATAGCGTGACGGGGCTGGTTAAAAATGCGCCGGAGGTGAGGCCGACGGTTTTCAGGAAATCTCTTCTTTTGGCTTCCATGGTTTTAGGGGGTTGTTTTAAGGAATTGGTGTATCGCGCGTTGCAAACGCGCCTTCCGTAGGTTCGCGTCGCAGACGCAAACCAGCATTACTAATCGCTGGTAGCTAACAGCTTTTTACTGATTGGCCTTCAAAAGCAAAAGTACTTTCGCCTTCTGTTGCCCCGTTAATTTTGGTAAAAATTCTGTCAATTGTCGTGCTGCTTCGGTACTTAATGAAACGCCTTTAAAACGATTGATGATTTCATTTTGCATTTCAAAATTTAAACTACCCAGCATCCCAATTAATTTTTGTTGGTAATCCGAATCTTTCCAAACATAAGCAGGTAGTTTTTCCACCGCAAAAAAAGGCACGTACTCATCGCCACTTGCGACCAGTCGCATGAGTTCGGGTAGGTACTTTTCGGTGGCTTCGGTGGGGATTTTATTTAAAGCGTAATACTGATAATGGTAGTCGTCGGAGCGGAGCATTTGTAACAGCAATGTGTCGTTGAAACTGGCTTCGGTGTGTTGCAAGATTTTCCTGGCAATTTCCCCATTCACGATGTGCCACAGCCGATGCGTAGTGTACAAGGCCCCGCCCACTACTTCATCTTTGATACTGGCACTCGTGGCGCCCGTCGTGGCATCGACCACGGTGGAAGTACGCTTGACGCTGTTGTCTACCAGACTTTTCATGTCATAATCGCGGAGTAACGAGGTTTTATTAGCCAGAATTTTCTTCAATTTTTTATGATCGGCGGCGTCAAATTCCTCATGATCGAACTTCGTGAGCGGGGCCTCAGGAGGCAGTTGGTAGTTTTTGAAATTTCCCAACAAATCCCAGAACAAATCGATCTCGACCAAATAGCACAGACTGTCCTTGCAGACGGTCGTTTCGACGTGGCTTTGGTAATAGTCAGGCTGGTTGTTTTCGGCAAAAACTAAATCCACACTGACCTGAACTGAGTCTTCGAGATACACCACAAGTACCTCCTCTTGCCGAACGAGCGGGCTTTCGTTCGGAACCAGCGCCAGGCATAGGCCCACGACACTCAGCAGGAAGAGGATTTTTGTGAGCACAGAAGGTTGATTATTTGAGCGTTACGTCCGTTTCCTTTGACAGGAAATCGACCGAGGCCGCCTTGCCCGTGGCCTCGGCTTCGAGCAGGGCCGAGTTGGGTACTACATCGACGGGCGTGATGCAGGCGGTCGATTTTTCGTTGAAAGGCTTGTTCGATTGCAGGTTGTAGGCCGAGATAAACGACCAGCGCGGCTTATCGGAATCGTTGGCGTCGGAGCGGTGCAGAATGTTGGAATGGAAAAACAGCGTGTCGCCCGCGCCCAACTCCACGTGTACCAGTTCCAGCCCGGCCTGCAGGCAGTTATCGACCATCACCTGGTCGGCCCCGACCTGCTCGCCCGCGAAGCCGTGGTTCACCCGGCCCATTTTGTGGGAGCCTTTGATGACCTGCAAACAGCCGTTCTCGACCGTCGCGGGGTTCAAGGCCACCATGACCGACAGCATCTGCTCGGGGTACAAAAACTGGTTTTTGTACCAATATCCGTAGTCCTGATGCCACTCCCACGCGCCGCCCACCTTGGGCTCCTTCATCATCAGCTTGGAGTGAAAATGGCAAACCGGAGCCGCATCGCCCAGCAGCGCGGCCACGCCCGACACCATCCGCTCCGAGCGGGCCAACAAGCCGTACAAATCGTCGCCGGGCGTAAACCACAGTGCCATTTTCGACTGTCGGCCCGACTTGTCCACCACCCCGTAGGCGTGGTCGTTGAGCGTGTCGTCGCCCACGGCTACGGCGTACAGCTTCTCGATTTCTTTGGCGTTGAAAAATTTCCGGCAAATGACGTAGCCATCGCGTTGAAAATCCATTGCTTGGTTTTGGGTGAGTTTCATGGTTTTGGTGTTTTTTTGGTTAGTGGCTGCCCCGTAAACCGATCCGTTTTATCGGTGATAATATGGTCAGCGGGGTGCACGTCTTTCGTGTCGGCCCTCCACTTATCAAGTACCGCCGACAACCCTTTTACTCTTGCTTGCTGAGCGGGTAGTTTCGCAATGTTGTTCAGTTCGTAGGGGTCTTTTTCCAAATCATACAATTCTACGCGTGGTCTTGGATGGCTGAAAAGTACCTTTTGTGCCTCCGTCAATTTGCCTTTTTGCTGCTGTTCGTACAAACTCACCCAGGCCGGACTTTCGGCGATGTCGGAGGGAGAGCCGAAGGGTAGTTTTTCGTAGGCTCCGTTCAGGATCAGTTTGTAGCGATCCGTTCGGACGCCGCGGATGTGTTCATCGATGCCGTGCCAGTTCCGCTCGCTGAAAGCGTAGTCGCGAACTGTCTTTTTTTGATTGGTAAATATCGTTTGCAGCCCCACGCCCGGCATGGCGGCGGGTTTCTGGATGCCCGCCAGTTGCAGAATGGTGGGCGCGAGGTCGATGGTACTTACCAGGGTTTCGTATTCTTTGCCTTTCGGAATACCGTTCGGCCAGGAAAAAATCAGCGGCGTACCGATGCCCGCATCGTACACGGTTCCCTTGGCCCGTGGAAAGGGCGCACCGTTGTCGCTCAGGAAAATGATGAGGGTGTGTTCAAATTTGCCTTGCGCTTTCAGCATAGCGATCATTTCGCCGATTTCGCCATCCATGCGCTTGATTTCGCTGTAATAATCGGCTAAGTCCTGCCGGGTCGCCGGGTCATCGACCATTGTCGGCGGCACGACTACTTTTTCGGGCGGGAAGGGATTGGCGTATTCGCTAGTGTTGTAAGGGCGGTGCGGGTCATTGAATCCCACCCAGCAGAAAAAGGGCTTGTCAGCGGCTTTGTTCAGGAAATTTTCAAAGTCAGCGAGTTTTTTGCTGTACCAGTCAAATTGTTCCTCGCCATTGGGGCCGTAGTGCCGCTTGAACATATCACCCGAAAAGTACCCTTGCTCTTTAAGGTACGACGGAAGCAAACGCACCCCTTCCGGCAGCGGCACGTGCATATCTTCGGTGCCGATGGTGTGCGCGTACTGGCCCGACAAAATGCTCGTTCGAGACGGACTGCACGAGGAGGTAGTCAGGAAAGCATTCCGGCAAAGCAGGCCGTTTTCGGCTAATTGGTCGATATTCGGCGTGCGGATCGTCGGGTGGCCGTAGCAGCCGAAGTCCTGCCATCCCGCATCGTCGGCGATGAGTACCAGGATATTGGGCTGAGCGGCGGGTCGTACCGCTGTCAAGTTTCGCGCTTTATATGGCTCGTCCGTAGTCGTTTGCAGCGCAAAACCGCCGATAGCTACCAACATCAGAATCCATCCTTTCATAACAATCTAGTTTCTTTTTGCTTCAAGTACCTTATCCCGCTCCACCACACCCACGCGGTCGGCCCATTGCTGGTACAGCCGCTTCATTTCTTCGGTTTTGCCCTGGTTTTTTGCGCTCAAATCTTGAAGTTCATTGGGGTCTTTTTGCAAATTGTACAATTCCCATTTCTTGTCCTCGTAGGCTGAAACCAGTTTCCAATCGCCCTGCCGATAAGCCCGGTTGCCTTCGTGTTCCCAGCCTTTTTCAAAGGGTTCCGTTCGCTTTTTACCTTGCCAAATCGGTAGCAGACTCGCCCCTTCCAGCGGAATGGTCGGCTCGCCCGTGGCGGATTTTGCCGGGTACCTGGCTCCGGCAACTTCCATGAGCGTAGGAAATATATCCGTGATGTGTCCGGGCTGGACGCAGCCGGGTTGGTTTTCTAAGCGGGACTCGGATAACATCTTGGGCCAATGCACGATGAGCGGCGTCCGGGTTCCGCCTTCGTGGACGTACATTTTGTACTTGCGGTAGGGCGTGTTGCTTACCGTGGCCCATTGCTTGCCGTAGGAAGTCCAGTTGTGGCGGTCGCCGGGAATGGTGTTCGCTTCCTTCATTCCCTTGCGGGGGCCGGTAAAGGACGCTTCGCCGCCGTTATCCGACAAGAAAAGAATCAGCGTTCGCTCCAACTGTCCGGTGGTTTCCAACTTCTCAATGATGCGGCCAATACCGTCATCCAGGCACTTGATTTGGGCGGCGTAGGTTGCCATTGTCCAGTCGGCGGTATCTTTTTCGGCTTCCGATAGCTTGTCCCAGGCTTCCTGTAAATTATTTTTGGGCAAAACTACCTCGAGCGCAACCAAGCCCAGCCGCTTCATCCGCGTCAAACGCTGCCGCTGGATTTCGGCGTAGCCCGCGCGGTACCTGCCCCGGAATTGGGCGATGTCGTCCGCCTTGGCCTGCAACGGGAAATGCGGCGCGACGTGCGGCACGTACAGGAAGTACGGCTCGCTCTTATGCTTTTCCAAAAAATCCACGGCGTAGTCGTTGATGGCGTCCGTAGAATAAAAAGTCGTCGTGTCGGGAACGTAGGTTTTGTTTTCAAGCATCAACGTGCGGTCGATGCGGGCGGGGTAGAAATAGATGCCGCCGCCGCCGTTGATGAGCAACTGCTCGTCGAAGCCGCGTTGCAGCGGCTGCACTTCCGGGGCGTTGCCCACGTGCCACTTGCCCGAAATTCCGGTAACGTAGCCCGCCGTTTTCAGCATTTCGGCCAGCGTGATGGTGTTGCTTTTTAACTGGCCCTGGTAGGCAGGGATACCGTAGTCGCTGTCCATGTCGCCTATTCCGGCCTGATGCTGGTACAAGCCCGTCAGCAAACTGGCGCGGGTGGGGCAGCAGCGTCCGGCGTTGTAAAACTGCGTCATCAGAATTCCCTCACCCGCCAGCCGATCCAGATTCGGCGTCGGGATTTCGGATCCCATACAACTCAAATCCGAGTAGCCCATGTCGTCGGCCATGATCAGGATAATGTTGGTTTTGGGCGCAAAAGTAGCACCGACTTCGGCATCAATTGCCGGGTCTTTCAAGGCCCGGAAGCCGAAGACAATGAGCGCAATAACCAGCATCAGACCCAGAAGAAGTACCGAATAAAAGCTTTTGTTCATTATCGTCTATATTTTTTCAATCAAGCCTATTCTATCCACGCTCAAACCTTGGAGTAATTGGTAGTTGGCTTCCGAAATTTTCACCTTTCTTTCAATCAATAAATCCATCAGTTTTTGGATAAAAACCGGGTCGTTGTTTTTGACAATTAACGTGATGATTTTCTGGTTCTGCGCACTGTTGCGGTCGCTGATTTCAGTCAACAGTTTTTTTGCCAACCTTTCTTGCAGGGGTACCTTTTGTAGCTTGTTCAACGCCGCCACCTGCGTGTAGTACGAAAGCGAGTCGTAATTTTGCACCAGAAAATCCTGCACTTCGTTTTTGGCAAATAACTTAGGCGGAATCTTCTCGATGGTATTCTTGGGAAAGTACCCCTGCGCGTTCTTCACCAGAGCGAGCAGTCTGGCGATATTCTGCTCGAACTGCGTGTCCGACAGATTGTCGATCAGGTAGTAGTTGGCTTTGGAAGATTGCAGGCCAAAAATGCGGTCGATCAGGGGTTGATCCAAAAGTACCTTCGTGTGCTGGCGGATCGAATCCACCACGGCCCCGTTGGCTACGTGCCAGAGCGTGTGGCAGGTGAAGAGCGCCCCGTCCACTACCTCGTCCTTGATGGCCTCGACGGTCGCGCCCGAGTAGCCATCGACATCCGCTTCGGCGGTTTCTACGACCAGTTCCTCTGCCTTCATTCCGGTAAAAATCAGGTCGTGATTTTTCAGGATGCTTTGTAGCTTGGCGTAATCGGCCAGCGTAAAGGGTTCGTGGTCGAGCTTGGTCAGCGGGTCGTGGGGCTGGATTTGGTAGTCGGTGAACTCGCCGATCAGGTTCCAGTTGAACACTACATTCACGTTGTAGCAGATGCCCTCCTCGCATACCGGAGCGGTGATGCTGGCCGTGTACTTTTCCAGCCTGTCACCCCAGCGGACTTCCTGCACTCCGAACGCGCCGCCGTTTTTCAGTTTTATCTCGAAGGCAGGGCGGTCCCAACCCGCCACGAAGGAGGCGAGGCCCACCAAGCCCATCAAAATAAAAACGGCCAGCTTCATTTTATATCCTCCATCAATGTCCGGCCCAGATTATAATCCTGAATTTTGGGCAGATTCGGGTCACCCACGCCCTCGATCATCATGGCTTCCAGCTTCGGGAAGTGGTTTTGGTACACGCCCCGGGGCGTGGTGTTTTCTTCCTTACAAACGGCCGCCGCCATGCCCAGCACCTCGCCCATCATCCCCGTGGTACGCATCAGCCGGGTAGTCCCCAGGGCCACGTGCGACACGCTGATGTCGCGCCCGGCCATCATCAGGTTATCGATGTTCTTGGAGTACAAACAGCGGAACGGAATCGGGTAGGGGTAAATCTTGATGTGCTTGGCGATGGATTTGAAAGCCGCGCCGGGAAACAGTTTGGAGTTTTCGGGATCGGGATAGTGCAGGTCGATCGTCCAGGAAGTGGGGGCCGTGCCGTCGGGGTACACGCGCTGCTGCATAAGGTCCTGCTCGATCAGCACGTAATCGCCTTTCAGGCGGCGCGACTCGCGCTTTCCGGCTACGTAGGCCACCCATTTCAGCGCTTCGTTGGCAAATTTCTGCTTGTTGGAAGCGCGATTTTTCAAGTACGACCAGTTGGAATACACCGCCAGCATTCCGTAATCCCGAATTTGCTCGAAATCCAGCGTCATATCCAGGCCCATGCCCGTCTCCCATTCCCAGTCGCCTTTGGTAATCTCCTCGGCTTTGGCTTCGTTCCAGGGCAGGCCCCATTGAATGTCGGGAAAAGCCACGGGCTGGTCTTTTTTCTCGGAAAACCACTGCACCGAGGCCCCCATCGTGAGGTCGTCGGCTACTTCCGGGGCGGTCTCTTCGCCGTACACATCGCGGCTTTCGCGGCCGGTCATGTACTCGGCCCCGGCCAAGTACCCGATGGTGCCATCGCCCGTGCAGTCGGCGAACAGGGGGGCTGCGAAGTACACCCTTTCGCCCGTTTCGATGTTGGTGGCGTACACCTTTTCGATTTTGCCGTCTTTCGTTTCCACCCGGTTGGCGTGGTGATTCAGGTAGAGCGTGATGTTGGGTTCGGCCAGCACGGCTTGCATTTTCTTGTCGTCCTCGTAATACTCTTTGGGTTGGGCGTTGCCGCCTTCCTCGGGTCCTATTTCGTTGACCAGGTTGCCCAGCGCGGGATAAGGTTCCAGGTTGATGCGACCGCCGAGGTGGACCCGCACCTCCGAGCTGTTGTTGCCGCCCAGCACGGGGCGGTTTTGGATCAGAGCCACCTTCACGCCCTTGCGGGCCGCCGAAATGGCCGAGCAGGTACCCGCCATGCCACCGCCCACGACTACGAAATCGAACTGTCCGGCGTTCCTGGGGTTCTTGTCAAAGCCAAAGTAATCGTTGCGGTAGTCGGCGAGCTTCTCCCTGTCTTCGATAGGCTGGAAGTTGGGATCGGAAGTAAAAATGATGGCGTCGCAGCGGCCGTTGAAGCCCGTGAGGTCTTTGAGAGCGATCTTGTTTTCCCGCTGCGTGATCTTTACCGTACCGCCGTCCGACCAACTCCACTCCTTATTATCCTTGCCAAAGGTTTTTGAGAGCGGCTTGTCGTTGACCAGTACCTGAAACTGACCGGCGGCCTCCTTGTCCGACCATTGTGCCGTCCAGTTGCGGGTACGGACGTACACTTTGTAGGTGCCCGTTTCGGGGAAAATTACGGTGGTACTGGCGTCCTCCACCAGGCGGCCCATGCCGTGGGCCATCAGGAAGGAGGATCCCATGACATCCATGAACTGTTGATCCACCGACCAGCCGCCCTTGTTTTGGAAGCTTTCGGCTTCGATGAAGACGGTGTTGGATTTTTGGGCAAAAGTACCTTGGCCCAAAACGAGGAGAAGTAATAGTAGGCGTTTCATAATTACAGTTGTTTGTCGGTTTGTCTTTCGATTTGGTAACGGTCAATGGCTTGCTAAGGCAATATCTTGTAAAAAGTCATCCGCCCACTTCGGTTTACCCGTGGACGGTGGTACGACCATCCGCGAACCGTTAACCTTTTGACCCTTAACCGTTGACCAAATCAATACCCCGGATTCTGTTTCAAAGTAGCTCCATTCCCCGCGTAGGTGTCAATTTCCTGCTGCGGAATTGGGCATAGGTAATCGCGCACCGGGTTGAAGGTACGAAAAGCGTTAGTAAAACGGGTGTCATCGTTCAGATCGTACTGCGACTCGACGCCTTCGTACGACACGAAGCCGTCGGCGTCGATCTTGGGTACTTTCGTGGCCGTTTTGGTATTCAGGATGCGACCGTAGAGCGGTACGCCCATCACCTTCTCGGCAATCCGCCACCGCCGGATATCGAACAGGCGGAAACCCTCGTTGGCGAGTTCCACCTTGCGCTCCCGCTTGATGATCGTTCTAAGCGCAGCCTGGTTGGTCGTCGTGATGGCGGGGTACTTGGCCACATCATTCACACCTACCCCGTAAGCCCGCGCCCTGATCCGGTTGATGGCATCGAGCGCACTAGCGTCGATCTGGCCCGTTTCGATTTTGGCCTCCGCGTAGATAAGCAGGATTTCGGCGTAACGCATAATACTGAAATTCATGAAACTAAGTATCTGTAGATCGACTTGCTGCGCTTCGTCCGTATATTTTTTCCACATATATCCGCAGAAAGCAGCGGGCCAGGACACCGTACGGCAGTCGCGGTTGGCACCGAGGCTCTTGCCCTGCGGATCGCGGTAGATCAGGCTGTCTTTGTGGCTCTCGAAGATCAGGCCCGCCCAGACGGTCTGCGGCGTAACGATCGACGCGGCAAGGCGCGGGTCGCGGTTGGCGAAGGGGTTGGATGGATCATATACCGCTGACTGGTCGATGGGCTTGCCATCGGTGGCCTCGTAAGAATCGATCATCGCCTGTGTAGGCGTGACGGTCGTGTAGGAGCCGCGATTGCGAGACCCCTGCGCCCTCGGAAACAGGCTGGCGTCTGAATCATTGCCATTTGGTGAAAAACCCTGCTTGTAAGGCATGATGAGCATGATCTCGCTGGAATTTTGTCCTGCGGGAGTAAACAGTTCTTCGTATTTGGGATGGAGTTGCAAGCCGTTGGCAGCTTCACTGTCCATGATTTCCTTGGCGGACACTGCCGCCTCGGCGTATTTCTTGTTATAGAGCGCAACCCTGGCGTGCAATCCCAGGGCAATGGGCTTCGTAATTCTTCCCCGCTCGGATGCGGCTCGCTTCTGGGGTAACGCCGCCGCCGCCGTCTTCAAATCAGCCATGATTTTTTCGGCGATCGTCGCTTTGGGGGTCCGGGGCAGGAGGGCATCGGCCGGATTTTGGAATACCGTCTCGATGTAGGGTACATCCCCGAAAATCTCGGTGAGGTACATATAGTGGTAAGCCCTGATGACCAGCGCCTGGTTGCGGATATCCTCGAATTTGTCCTGAGGCACCACGTCCTTGGCTCGCTCCATGTAGGTGAGCAGCGAATTGGCGCGGGCGATGCCCGTGTAATGTTGGGAATAGCTATCAGCAAAACCGGAGGAACTGGGGCTATGGATACCCGCGCCAAACTCTTCGTAAGCACCGCCGTTGGTTCCTCGGGTCAGGCCGATGTCGGTGGCGGAATTGTCCATGTTGGTTTGGATGGGCAGATTGTACCCGCCGCGAAATATCAGACTATTATAAACACCGACAAGGGCGAGGTTCAACTCCGCTTCATTACTGAAAAATCCGCCCGTCGTCGGTTCGGTGGGCGATTGAAGATCGAGGTACTTTTCTTCGCAAGCCGTGAAGCACAGCGCGAGGGTCAGGGTGAGCAGGGTGGTTAGTTTTTTCATTGTTTCTCAGGTATTAGGTTGTTAGGTGATAGGATGTTAGGTCGGATCGCCGCAGCGATTAAGTTTTGATATTCAGTTTTTTAGAACTTAATACCTAACACCTATAAAATTAAAACTTGACGTCGATGCCCAGGCTGAATAGAGCCGCGATGGGGTAGATATTTCCGTTGGCCCCGTTGGGTACGAGCGGGTCGATGCCCGGGGGGAGTTTGTCGATCGTTAACAGGTTTTGCCCGGCGGCGTAGACTCTCAGTCCGGTCATGCCCAGTTTGTCCACAACGGAATTAGGAAAATTATAGCCGATAGAAACATTTCGCAGGCGTAGATAGGCCGCGTTGAAAACCCAGGTGCTGCTGGTTTGGATGTCGTTGCTACCCACACTCGTGGCGGACAAGATCGGATACGAAGCATTGGGATTCTCAGGCGACCAGAACTCTTCTACTTGCCACTCCTGAATTTTACCCGCGTTGAACAGGCCCCACACCATGTCGCCGCCCAGCCGGACATCCCTTCTGCCCACGCCCTGAAAATTGACGGCAACATCGAACCGCTTGTAGGCGGCCGTCAGGTCGAGGCCGTAGGAGATCGACGGAAAAGGATTGCCCAGCGCCACGCGGTCGTCGGGGTTGATGACGCCGTCGGCCTGGTCGGGTATGCCGTCGCCGTTGGTGTCCACGGTCAACTGGTCTTTGTATTTGAGGTTGCCGACAATGAGCTTGCCGAACTGCGCGGGGCTGTTGTTTATCTCGTCCTGGCTTTGAAAAATACCTTCGGTCTCGTAGCCGAAGATCAACCCGATGGGACTACCTACTTGGGTAGTGGTCTGATTGTCGATGATCGGCCCCACGCCCGCCAGGTTGGTCACTTCGTTCTTCACGCTGGAAAAAATGGCCCGCGCGCCGTAGGTGAAGTCACCTTTTTTCTCCCGCCAGTCCAGCGAGAAGTCAAAACCCGTGTTTTGCAGATCGCCCGCGTTCTGAACGGAAGGGTCGAAGCCCAGATTCAGCGGCACGGGCAGCGTGAGCAACAGGTCTTTGGTTTTCCTGACGTAATACTCCGCCGTGAGTGCCAGACGGTTGTTGAGGAAACCGGCATCGATGGCAATATTAGTGATTTCGGTAGTTTCCCATTGAATGCGGTTGTTAGACAGGTCCGTCTGGGTGGCCCCCGTCACGATGACATCATTGAACACAAAATTATTTCGGCCCAGCGCGATGTTCGCCACGTAAGGAAAGTCATTGGGGTTTTGCTCCGTACCCAATTGCTGGTTGCCCAGTTGGCCCCAGGATGCGCGAAGTTTCAGGTTTGAAACTCCTCGTATATTTTGCATGAACGGCTCGTCCGACAGACGCCAGCCCGCCGAAACCGAGGGAAATATCGCCACGCGGTTTTCCTTAGCAAAGCGGGAAGAAGCATCGCGGCGCACGTTGGCCTCGAAGAGGTAGCGGTCTTTGAAGGCATAGTTGAAACGCCCGAAAAACGAAACCAGCCCGTATTGGGTGGCCAAGCCACTGTTGCGGGCCGCCGCTTCCGAACCCGCGTTGAGATACGGGAATTCTTGCAACACGAAGTCCTGGCGGGATGCCCCGAAACGCTCCGTGGTGTATTTGATCAGCTCAGAACCACCCAAAAGCGAAAAACTGTGCTGACCGAACGACTTGGTGTAGTTGGCCAGGAAGTTTGTGTTTTCGGTGAACGACCGAATGTTGGTCTGGTCGAGGGAGTTGGGATTATTGCGAATCCGCTGGGCCTGCGTCTCCCAGTCGATTACGGTGAAGTAGGTACGGTTGAAAGATTTGATAAAATCATCGCCGTACTCGGGCGAGTACATCAGGGTCAGTTTCAAGTCCTTGATCGGTGAATAGTTGACTCGCAGGATGCCCCGGAAGTAATTGGAGTTATTGACCCGGCTCCCGTCTTCGTTCACGATGGCAACTGGGTTTTGTCCCGCCCAGCCGTCACCCCACTGCCCGTCGGAATGCCGGGCGAAATAGATAGGGGGAATCCGGTAGGCCTGCCCGACGATCTGGTTCAAATTCTCATTGGGGTTGGACTGAATCGACTTGCTGAAATTCAGATTGAAGCTGATATCGAACTTATCGTTCAGTTTCAGTTCAGTGTTGAATAAACCGTTATAACGCTTAAAATTGAAGTTCTTGATGTTGCCGTTTTGTCCGGTGTATGACACGGAGGCCAGCGATTTCATCTTGTCCGTGCCGCCGCTTACGCTCAGGTTATGCGTTTGTTGAAAGCCGTTTTCGGTAAAGAGCTCTTTCACCCAGTCGGTATCGGGATAAAGGTCAGGGTTGGTGCCGAAATTTTGGATAAAATCATTGGTGAAGTCCTGGTTTTCACCCGCGTATTTCAGGTAATCGAGCGCCCCCAGGTACTTCGGCAGGCCCGTAGGCCGCTGGATTGCCAGATTGTTGCGGTAGTTCAGCGTCACCTTGCCGCTTGCTCCTTTTTTGGTAGTTACCAGGATCACGCCGTTGGAAGCCCGCGATCCGTAAATCGAAGCCGCCGAGGCGTCTTTCAAAACCGAAATGGACTCGATGTCGCCCGCGTCGAGCCGATTGATGTCGGCCTGCACGCCATCGACCAGCACGAGTACCTCGTTGGAAGCACCCAACGACCCGAGTCCCCGAATGCGTAGCGCCCCGTCGTCCTGGCCGGGTTGCCCGCTGTTTTGGATGACCGTCAGGCCGGGAGCCAGACCCGTGAGCGCCTGCGAAGTCTGCACAACGGGCTGGCGGGCAATCTGCGCGCCCTCGATCGTCTCGACCGATCCCGTCAGGTTGACTTTCTTCTGGGTGCCGTAGCCCACCACCACCACCTCTTCGAGGGCTTTGGTGTCTTCGGCCAGCGTGATGTCGATGGTGCTGCGGTTGTTGATCGGAACCACCTGATTGATGTAGCCTACAAAAGAAAATACCAGCGTGGAAGTTGGCGTGGTCATGAGGTTGTAAGTACCGTCGGCCTTGGTGATCGTGCCCCGCTGGGTGCCTTGCACCGTGATGCTCACACCGGGAATACCCTGGCCGTCGGTGCCGATGACCCGGCCGTTGACCGACAAGTCCTGCGCTTGCAGCAGCGCGGGCAGGAGCAGCGCTGCGAATAAAATTCCTCGAATAAATACGGGTAGTTTTCTGTGCATGGGTCGTGTATTTAGGGTTTAGAAATAGGTTTAGGCTTTGATAAATACAATTTGTTCGTTTTCATTCGTCATTTTGGCCTCAAGGTTTTGTTTCGCTTCCAGATCGAAAATCTAGCTTTACTGGCCACTTTTAATGAATATAAGGACAAACAGCCATTTGACAAGCCACCCAAACCACTATTTTATCTGGGGTTCCTGCAAAAACTATCGGGAACGTGTTCGCAAACGTTACCGATACATAATTTTATTTTACTTTTGCATCATTTTGCGGAGAAACGAAATTTGTGCTGATGGCTTTGCTGACAGCTACCATTTGCAGGAATAAAATTAGAATAATACAAAATGGCATCATGTGTGAAATGCGGGAAGAAGGGAGCAATATTGAAGGCGGGTTTCGTACGCGGCAAACAGCGGTTTTTTTGTAAAGACTGCGAGTACTACTTCACTCTGCCCAACGCCGAAAAGAAAAACCCCCGCCGCAGGCGGCACCAAACCACCATCATCGACATCGCCAACGAACTGGGCGTGTCCAACTCCACTGTATCGCGGGCCCTGCACGACCATCCTGACATTAATTCCGACACCAAGAAGGCTATTCTGGACAAAGCCCAGGAACTGGACTACCAGCCCAATCAACTGGCCCACAGCTTGGTGAAAAGCCGTACCAATACCGTGGGCATCATCGTCCCGGAGTTCCTGACCCAGTTTTTTCCTAATATTATCGTAGGTGCACAGCAAGTGCTGCGAAAAGCGGGCTATCATTTGATGATTATGCAGTCGGGGGAGTCGTACGACATTGAAGTGGCGAATACGAAAGCGCTCCTCGCCAATCGGGTGGACGGGCTGCTGGTGTCGATGAGCCACGAAACCAACAACTACGACCATCTCCGCACTTTTGAAAAAAGGGATGTGCCCGTGGTGTATTTCAACCGCGTGGTCGAGGAGTTGGGTACGCACAAGGTAGTTGCCAACGATTATCAGGGAGCCATGCTGGCCGTCGAGCATCTAATTCAGAACGGCTACCGCCGCATCGCCCACCTCGGCGGTCCGCCGAATCTGTTGATTAGTCAGGAAAGGCTGCGTGGCTACCGGGATGCTTTACAGAAGCACGATCTCCCAACACTACCCGAGTTGGTTATCCACGGCGATTTTACCGCCCAAAAGGCGGTCATTTACGCCCGGCATTTACTGGATATGCCACAACCGCCCGACGCTATTTTTGCGGTGAACGACCCGACCGCCATCGAAATCCTTACGCTGGCCAAGGCCAGAGGACTCCGCGTTCCGCAAGATTTGGGCGTGGTCGGCTTCAGCGACGACCCCATCGCCCTGCACATCGGCAACGGCCTGACCACCGTGAAGCAGCCGACCGCGCAAATGGGGGAAGCGGCGGCGGCGATGGTTTTGGGAATGATGCGGGGGGAAGAGGAATCGCTATTACCCAAAACGGAAGTTTTGCAAGCACAGTTGATAGTGCGAGGCTCGTCGGTACGGCGGATGAAAAAACCCAGTACTTAGTACCTATTTAACCCTTTCCAGCATCATCAGCCGGAAATCCATCACCTGCTCCCCGGCAATCTTTTCGGCTTGAATAGTCATCTTGCCTTTGCCTTTCTCCAAATGTACTTTACCAATGTTCAGCGTCTTCCAATCTTTTACGTAAGATTCCGGTCGGGGGTGACGGTCGTTTTCCATGCCGCGCAGCGGTGGGTCGAAGGCTTCGGTGATTTTGGCCAGTACATCGGTTTTGCCGAAAGTCAGCCGGAAGGTTGATCCGACATCTTCGGGAGCGCAGGTGTAGTAAATTACCGCTTCGAAATCGCCGTCGGCCAGTACCTCTACGTCCCATACGATAGCATCGTCGAGCTTGGTCCAATGGGTCATGAACGAGCAGTTGGGCCAGCGGTTGGAGCGCTCGATGCCGCCAATGGGTTTGGCGTCGCGGGCGGGGAGCTGCGTCCACTTAAAGTCGGGATGGCCGACGGGGAACGTGCGTTTGTCTTCGCCTTTTATGCCCGGCAGTACCTCGGCGTTCCACTTTGTGGCGGCGGCTTTCAGACGGGCGGCCACGTCCGGTTTTTTAGCCGAAATGTCAGCGGTTTGACCAGGGTCGGCGACCATGTCGTAGAGCTTACCGTTCTTGTCCAGGCGGTACTGCTGGCTGCGGACGCTGGTGTTGCCGCCCCAATAGTTGTAGAGCAGGCGGTTTTTGTCAAAATTTCCTTTTTTGGTTAATAAAGGTTTCAGGCTCACGCCGTCCAGCGGTTTCGTCGGCTGAAATTTGATATCAGCCATATCGACCAGCGTGGGCAGCAGGTCGATGACGCTCGTGATTTCCGGAATATTTGTTCCTGCCTTAATCATTTTGGGGTACTGCATCACCAGCGGCGAGCGGACGCCTCCCTCGTCGGTATGACCCTTTTTACCCTTCATCCCGCCGTTCCAGCGGTTACCATTCGGACCATTATCGCTGAAATAGAGAACGATGGTGTCGTCTTCCAGATTCAACTCCTTCAATTTCTTCGTGATCCGCCCAACATTCCAGTCGATATTCTCGCACATGGCGAGGGCGGCGCGGGTGAAATCGAGGTCTTCTTCCAGGCCCGCTTCGGCGCGCATGGCCAGTGGCTTGTTTTTAAAATCATCCCACCAGCGGTCAGGTACCTGCATGGGCGCGTGGGGCGTGTTGTAGGGTACGTACACCAGGAAAGGCTGATCCCTGTTCTTTTCCATAAAAGCCATCGCGTGGTCGGTCAGGTCATCGACCAAAAAACCTTCTCCTTGCGTAATGGCTCCATTGTGTTCCAGCATCGGGCTGAAATAGTCGCCCCAGTGACCCGAGCAAAAGCCGTAGTAGTCATCGAAGCCGCGCGCGTTGGGGTGGTAGGGATACTGCATTCCGCTATGCCACTTGCCGTAAGCCGCCGTGGCGTAGCCCGCTGCCTTAAAGGCGTCGGCAAGGGTCGTTTCATCCAGGTTGAACCGCTCACCGCCTTCGGAAGTACTGCGCACGCCCATGCGGGTGTGGTACCGACCGGTCAGCAGCTCGGCGCGAGTAGGGGAGCAAACGGGCTGCACATAGAAGCGGTCAAAGACAGCCCCATTTTTGGCAATCGCGTCGATGTTTGGCGTATGAATATTCGTATTCCCACTCACGCTTAAATCGCCCCAACCCTGGTCATCGCTGAGAAGAATAACGACGTTGGGTTTTCGAGTTTGGGCTTGGAGGAAAGTTGGGAGAAGAAGCAGGAGAATTAGAATTCGCATGGATTTTTTTTCAAAGAAGCAAATTAGCAGGCGTTTAGCCTGAAAAAAAGAATCATCAATTGCCGGGCGGCTTCAGCCCCCGGATCGCTAGGAAGAAAGTATTTTCTACACCTTCCGGGGGCTAAAGCCGCCCGGCAATTGAATATTAGAAGCTGGTCAGATGATTTTGTCAACTCTCAACTAAACCACCACCTCCCCCGCCAAGGCCGCCTTCTCCGCCTTTTTATCGTTGAACAAAATCAGGAAAAGCACCAGCACCACGGCGGCAATCATGGCGGGTACCATCCAGATCGACGTCCAGTCCTTGATGCCCTCGACCGTGAAACGATCCGTGACAATGCCCGAGAGTTTGGAGCCAATCCCCATGCCGATGCCGTAGGTAGCCAGCGTAATGAGGCCCTGCGCTTGCCCTTTGATATTTTCCCCGGCCTTCATGTCGGTGTAGATTTGGCCAGTTACGAAAAAGAAGTCGAAGCAAATGCCGTGGAGCAGAATGGCGATATAAAGCATCCACTCGCCCGAACCGCCGTCGCCGTAACCAAAGAGGATGAATCGGACAATCCAGGCGATCAGCCCGGCGGCCAGCATCCACTTGACGCCAAGCTTGCGGAAAGCCAGTGGAATCAGCAGCATGAAGACGAATTCAGAAGCCTGCCCCAGCGACATTTTGCTTTCTACGTAGGTCATGCCCGAATCGGTCAGCGACGGGTTGGCCATAGCGTAATAAAAGGATAGGGGAATGCAAATGGCGATGGAAGCCAGGAAGAAAATGACGAACGAACGGCTCTTGAAAAGTACGAACGAATCGGCCCCCAGAATTTGGGCGAAGGTGGCCTTGCCGGTGGCCGTGGGCGGCGTGTCGGGCAGGGTGAAGGAAAACAGCCCCAGCACGATCGCCGAAACCATCGCGATCTGAAAAATCATCACGTTGTCGCCGACGTTCATGAAGCCGACGATGTTGGTGACCACGATCCAGGCCACGGTACCCATCACGCGAATGGCCGGAAAGTCTTCCTCCGGGTTTTTCATCTGCCGCATCGCGATGGAGCTCGTCAGCGAAATGCAGGGCGCAAACGACAAACAGTAGCCCAGCATCACCCAGAAGAACGTCCCGGCGTCCTGGATTTGGGTGACGTAGAAAAGAATGGCCGCCCCCAGCAGATTCAGGACGCCCAACACCTTTTGGGCGGCAAAGTACCGGTCGGCGATCATGCCCACGAAGAAGGGTGCCACCAGCATCGCCAGCGAAAAAGCCGTGTAGGCATTACCCACCTGGTCGCCCGTGGCGTCGAGCTGCGTAAAGAGGTACTTGCTCATCTGTCCGTACCACGCGCCCCACACGAAGAACTGCATGAACATCATGGCCATTAATTGGTAACGAGTAGTACTTTTCATTTAATTAATTTTGAATGAGTGAATGAGAGAATGAGTGAATATTATTTTCCGTTGACCGTTGACCGTTAGCCCTCCTTCTTCAAACATTCCATCAACTCCTCCACCATTTCCGGTGCACCGATGTAAAAGGGGGTTCGCTGGTGCATGGAGGTTGGTTTTATGTTCAGAATGCTTTCAGAGTCGTTGACGGCCAGGCAACCGGTGACGCCCGCGATGAAGGCCAGCGGGTAGCATTCGTAAAGCAGTCGGAGCTTGCCATCGGGGTTTGTGGGGGTAGGGGGGTAGAGGTAGATGCCGCCTTTCAGCAGGTTGCGGTGAAAATCCGCCACCAGCGAACCGATGTAGCGGGCTGAGTGACGCCTTTCCCGACAAGTTGAGAGATACCTTTTAATGGGTTCGCTAAAATCGTCCAGATAGCCGTCGTTATAAGAATAAATACTGCCGTTTTTGGGACTCTTGATATTAGGGTGCGAAAGGATGAACTCGCCCAGCGAGGCGTCGTACGTGAAGCCGTTGACGCTATGGCCCGTCGTATACACCAGCATTGTGGAGGAACCGAACAGGATGTAGCCCGCCGCAACCTGCTCTTGCCCGCCTTGCATGAAATCCTCGATCGACGGCTCGGTGCCCACGGGCGTAATGCGGTGGTAAATCGAGAAAATGGTGCCGATGGATACATTGACGTCAATGTTGGAAGAGCCGTCCAGCGGGTCGATGGCGATGACGTACTTACCCTTGTTGTTTCCGGTAAAAACAATCCCCTCCTCTTCCTCCGAAATCAGGGCGCAGACTTCGCCGCCGTTGGTCAGCGCGCGGCGGAAGCGCACGTCGGCGATGACATCCAGCTTTTGCTGGTTTTCGCCCTGTACGTTCTGCTGACCCGCCTCACCGCCCAGGTCGATGAGCCCGGCGCGGTTGACCTCGCGGTGGACAATCTTGCCCGCCAGGGCAATGTCGCGCAGGAGCTGCGACAGCTCGCCCGTCGCGAAGGCGAAGGCGTATTGGCGGTGCATGATGTAGCGGTCGAGCGTCGTGCCGACGGGCAGGACTTGCGGGACGTTCTCTTGGTTGGTTGCCAATATTTGGAGGTCGTTTGAATGTGGGATTATCGAACTGCTATAAAAAGGTCGATTCTTGAAACCTTACTGTTCTGGCAGAGTATTCTTATGCCCCGCTTACTTCGAAATGAAAAATTGCACCTTGTCTTTGGCTTTCAAGTCTTTACTGGCCAACAAGATGCGCTGTACGGGACGATTGTCCCATTTGGTCTTGAAACTGCGATACTCCATCCCTTCGGTGGAGGGCAGGTCCTTGCTGGCCGTCCACCGCTTAGGGTCGTAGCGCAGCGTGACCGCCTGCCCACCCGGGGTAGTGAGTCTGATGCGGCCATCGGCCTGTAGGTTTATGTCGCACACCGTCATGAACACCTGTTGGAGGGAAGTCGGGCGCTCCTTCAACGCGTAGTCGTCCATGATTTCAACCTGGTTTTTGGCACGGTTGAGCGAAACCTTCCGGTTCCATGAGGTGATTCCTGTCTTGGGCGGATAGGCCGGGGCGATGTTCATGGTCAGGGAAGCGGCATCGTCGGTGATCGTACTGCTGACCTGCGCCGCTTCAAACTCGCGGCCATTCTCCTGACCCAAACCATTGACAATGGGTAAATTGTGGTAGTTCGATTGCGTGAACCACAACTCATAACGCTGCGCCGAAAAGGTGCGGGCCGTGTAGTTGCCGCGCCCGGCGTCGATGATGACGGGCTCGCCGTTGAGATACAGCAGGAAATCGCCCACATCGTTGTGGTTGTGGCTCTCGGCGTTGTGACCGCCGTGCGTCGCGAGCGTAAAGCCTGAATCCTTATCGCGTGCGGTCATCACCTGAATGTCTGCCATGAAGGCATCGCCCACTTTGTCGTAGCCTTGGACAATATCCACTGCTTTGGCCGTGAGCATGTTCTCGATCATCCGAAAACGGTGGAAGCCCGTGAGTTTGGCCGAGGATCCAGGAAATTGTCCGAAGGCCCAGCGGCCCATGTTCACCATGCGATCGTCGTCGAGCGCTTTGCCGAAACGGTAAAGCAGGAGTCCATCGGGATACAATTTGGGATCGGCGTCGGCGAAGTTGACGAAGTAGTAGCCGTCGATGTGGACTTTGTAAAAGTAGGCCCCCATGTTTTTGATGAGCTGATTATCGTAGATGTTTACCTTGCCCTTGGTGGCCTCGTCCAGCATTTCCAGGCAGTCGTACACGCTGGCCCCGGCGGCGGTCCAATAGCTTGGCCCTTCGTCGCAGCCGCCATCGTCGCCCAGGCCGTTGAGGTAAATATCCAGGCCCAGCATGGCTTTGTGGATCATTTCGGCGCGGCGATTCTCGTCTTTTTCTAGGTGTAACGTCGTCGAAATCCAGTTGGACATGATCCAGGGGTTCCAGTTGTTAACCTTATTTTTGGGATTGTTCCAGCGGTAATCGTTGCCGTGGTCCAGCATCGGGAACAGGAAACGTACGTTGGATTCGTGGTATATTCTTTTCCTGACCAGCGGATTGATTTCGTCTAATTTATCTCCCACAAAATAATCGGCCAATGCCAACGCGGTGGCCGTTTCGGCGGTGAAAAGATCGACCACCGGGTTTTCTACGTCGGGCAGGCCGGTTTCGCGGATGTGCGCCGGAACGCCCCAGTAGCTTTCTTCACAAATCGACCACACACCGTTCAGGATAGCTTCGGTGAAGCGGCCCTTGCCTTCAATGCTTTCGGCCACGGCCAACTCCAACAGCTTGCTGCGCTTATCGAACGAAATATCGGAATGCTCCTCGCGGTCGCCCGAGCGAACGTAATTCATGGAAACAGTGGCCGAAATGGGTTTGAATTCGTAGTCGAGGTTTCCCTCGGCGGTTTTGACGATGTCCTGCAAGATGGAATCCGGCACGGCGGCTTTCCACGCGGCGGGAGTTTTTGGGTAGGGCTGGTAGTTGGCCTGAGAAATAAGGGACTGTTTTATTTCGGCCAAGGGGTACTTTTGGGCCAGGATATTGCGCGGCATTATTTGCGCGAAAATTTGAATGGAGTATCCAACTGCCAAGAAAATTAGAAGAAGTTTTTTCATGATTGTAAAATCTTTGTGAAACTCTGTGATAAAAAAAACTACCGTCGCTCGATCACATACTGAAAACTACCCTTCGCTTTCAAATCTTTACTGGTCAGCAAAACCCGCTGCACGCGCCGCCCGTCCCACTTGGTCTTGAAACTGCTGTATTCCATGCCCTCGTTGGAGGGGAAATCCGAAGCCGCCGACCATTGTTTTGGGTTGTAGCGCAACGCGAATTTCTGGTTTTTGGGGGTAGTTATTTTGATCATTCCGGGCGTCTCCAAATCTATGTCCGCGACCGTGATGAAAGCCTGTTGCAAAGATTCTGGCTTGGCTTTCAGCGCGTAATCGTCGCTGATTACCACGCGGTGCTTCATCCGGTCGAGGGCCACCGTACGCTTCCAGCCAACAAGCCCGGTTTCATCGACGGGATAGGCGGCGGCAATTTCCATCGAGAGCCGGGCCGCTTTGTCGTCGATGGTGCTTTCGACGTCCAACGCTCCGTACGAGCGGCCCGCGTTTTGCCCCAAACCATTGATAATGGGCAGGCTATGGTAGTTCGACTGCGTGAACCACAGTTCATAACGCTGATCCGAGAAAGTGCGGGCGGTGTAGTTGCCGCGCCCGGCGTCGATGAGGACGGGTTCGCCGTGGGAATACAGCAGGAAGTCGCCGACGTCGTTGTGGTTATGGCTCTCGGCGTTATGGCCGCCATGGGTGGCCAGGAAAAGTCCCGAATCGTCGCGGGCGGTCATCACTTGGATGTCCTCGAACCAGGCGTCGCGCACTTTCTCGTAACTGTCGATGGGTTCGCCGATTTTTTTCAGCGTCAGCATATTTTCCAGACGGCGCGGGCGGCGGTGTCCGGCCAAGTCGAGTTCTTCGTGGGGGTATTTTCCGAAGGCCCAGCGTCCCATCGCCACCATTTTGTCATCGTTCAGGGCTTCGCCAAAACGATTTAGAAACAAGCCTTCGGGAATGCGGGTGGGGTCGGCGTCGGCGAAGTTGACGAAGTAGTCGCCGTCGATGTGGACTTTATAGATGTAGGCACCCATTTTCTGAATGAGCGGGTGGTCGAAGATTTGCACCTTGCCGTTGGTCGCGCCGCCGAGTAGTTCCAGGCAATCGTACACGCTGCCTCCGGCGGCAAACCAGTAGCCCGGCCCCTCGTCGCAGCCGCCATCATCGCCCAGACTGTTGAGGTACAAGTCCAGGCCCAGCATGGCCTGGTGGATCATTTCTGCGCGGCGGGTTTCGTCTTTTTCCAGCATCAGCGTCATCGAAATCCAGTTCGAGATGATCCACGGATTCCAGTTGTTGACCGCGCGGGTTTTGCTCATCCAACTGTACTCGTCGGTGTAGTGGAGCATGGGGATTAGGATGCGCTGATTGGTTTCGTAGTAAATTCGCTTGCGAATCAGCGGATTGATCTCGTCCAACTTTTTGCCCACAAAATAATCCGTCAACCCCATCAGGGCGGCGGTTTCGGCACTCACCAAATCCACGACCGGATGCTGCACGTCGGGCAGCCCCGTGGGCCGGATGTGCGCCGGGGCGCCCCAGTAGCTTTCTTCACAAATCGACCAAACGCCGTTGAAAATGGCCTCCGTAAAACGCCCTTCGTCCTCAATGCTTTCGGCCAGCACCAGCGCAAACAGCGCGTCGCGCTTGGGGTAGGCCACGCCCCGGTGCCGCTCGCGGTCACCCGAGCGAACATAGTCTAGCGACACGGTGGCCGACACGGGCGGGAATTCGTAGTCGAGATTCGCCTCGGCGGTGGCAATGATTTTCCGCAGCATGGAGTCCGGCACGGCGGCTTGCCATTCGGCGGAAGTGGTTGGGTACGGGTGGTAGGTTTTTTGGGAGATAAGGTTTTTCTGGACCTCGGCCAAGGAGTACTTTTTTGCCAGGATATTACGGGGCGTGGTTTGGGCTTTGGCAACAGAAGAGCAGGCCAAAAGAAGCAAGGACAGAATTACTTTTTTCATCATCATTATTTGTTCCCCCACGCGAACAAAGATTTATCGAAACTCTTATCACCCTCAACTACTTTTTGGGGCAACAAACTCACCTGCAGCACCTCCGACTTGCCAGCGGGTACTTCATATTCAAATCCGACCAGCGTCGTTCCTTCGTTCGACCGCTCGTAGTCGTTCGATGGCGCGGAACTCCATGTCTGTAGCCTGACGTTGGCGGGGTGATCTACGCGGAGGGTCAGGGACTTGCCCTCTTGGGAAAGTACCGCCGCATCACCATTGATTTTTACATCCTCCGGGGCCAGCATTACCCAGCGTACCGTCGCTTTCTTACCGGAAGCCTTCACCTCGTCGCGAACCACCACGTAAGCATCATCCACGATGGCGACGCCCCGGCGGGCGGCGGCGAGTTGACCTTTGTAGACCTCCGAAATATCGGAGACGGCGAATTTCAGTCCGTCACTTTCGCCCGAGGCGTCGATTTTGGCCTTGCCATCGACGCGTTGGAGCTGACCGCCGACGGTGAGCGTGTTGTGCGTAAAATTATTGTATCGATTGATGGTCCAGCGTTGGGCGTTCTGCTCGGCCCCCCAAATGTTCAGGCCGCGTGATTCCAGCGCGTTGTAGTTTTCCGAACCCAAATCTCCCGCCCAACGGACACCATCGGCATCCATCACGAAAGAGCCGATGTCCATGTGGCCGTGGTTCATGGTAGGGGTTCCGGCTTTGAAGCCGACAAAAATCGCGTCGGGATCCTCCCACGAACTGCGCATGAGGGCGACGGGAGTCTTGCCCTGTCCGACCCAAAGTTTCTTCCGGGGTGCATTGATGTCGCTGAGCTTGATTCCGGCCCCGAGCAGCATCAGCAGCGGAAACACGCGGTTGTCGGCGGAGTGGGACAGATCGGCCTGCTGCAGGTACTCTCTCTCGATCCAGAGCACCGACGGGTCGTTGGCTTTCTTGGCAAAATAAAACATCGCCGGACTCAGCTTCCCGCGCCCCGAACCCGAGTCGCTGTAATTATAAGAGTAGCCCGAGGTACCGATCATATTTTGGTAATAGGTGGCGGTTTCCAAAAAGCCGGGGCGTCGCGACAGGCCGTAGTCGTCGCCAAAAGCCTTTTCCATCGCCGTCAGGAACAGCACGTTGAAGGTCGTGCCGTAGTTCCAGTAGCCGTAGCCTTCGGGATAGGCCCCGTTGGGGGCGTAGTCCTCCATGGGCAGTTTGATGGAGTTGACGGCGCGCTTGATGAGTTTCTTGGCCAGATCGGGTTCGTCTTCGTACACCGCCAATGCCCCGTAGGTGATGCCCGCGTTGCAGACCTGATTCCAGTTGTTGGATTTGCCCAGCCACGAATTGTACCGCTTGTCCTGCGAAGTCCGCAAGCCTTTCTCTACAATGGCCTGGCTGATCGCCTGTCGGGATTCGGGAGGGAGTTGGTCGTGCAGCCAGTCGTAGCCAATCGCCACGGCCATCGTCATCTCGCCCACATCCAGGTAGTGCGAAGGATTCCAATCGCTGAACGCGGCGATGGCGAGCATTTCCTTTTCGGCCCGGCGGGCGTATTTTTGGTCGTCGGTCAGGCGGTAGGCATAGGCCAGATTAAAAATCCGCTGCAAAGCTTCGCGCGATACCTTCAGCAAGCGGCGGCCCTCCATGACGCGCTCCACGGGGGCCAAGGGAACCAGCTTATCGGCTTCGTCCAGAATGGCCCGGTGTACTTTCCGCCAAAGCGGATCGGCGTCGATAGCCTCCTGAATCTGCGCTTCCTCCCCCGCCATCATCAGAATGCGCGGATGCTGCGCGGGCGGATCGGGGATCGTTTGCGCGCAGGAAAAGCTTGCTGAGAAAATAAGAGCAGCTGGGAATACCAGACTCAAGACGGATGACGATAAGTTAACGTTGTTCTTAAATTTCATAGGGTCAGAAATGCGTTTAAATAAAAAAAGCCATCCGAATAGCTTTTCTAATGCTGTTCGGCTGGCTTACTTTATGATAGAATGAGTGAATGATAGAGTGATAGAATACTGGACTCAGACTTTTATTCACTCATTCACTCATTCTATCATTCAAAATTAAAAAACTACTCCCACCCCGGATTCTGCTTGATCGCCGGATTCTGGGCCAGTGAATTCAAAGGAATTGGCCAGAGATAGTGCTTGGCTTCGTCGAAGACGGGGTTGGCCCAGTCCGTTCCCTTGTACACGTCGATATACTCCTTGCCCGACACGGGGTCGATGGAGGTCCGCATGATGGTACCCTTAAAACGGGCTTGCGCATCGGCGCTCCAGCGGATGCCCATCGTCGGGATCTCCAACTTCTTGCCCTGCTTCCAGCGCTTGAGGTCGGTGTAGCGGTGGCCTTCCATGAACAACTCGATACGGCGCTCGCGGCGGATCTCGACGATGAGCGGCGAAACTCCGTCTTTGGTATAGCGCGGATCGACCGGAATGCTGCCCAGCGTCAGGTGCGGCATCTTCACGCGGTCGCGCAGTCTGTTGATCGAAACATCCAGGTCGGCCTGGGTGAGCGTTCCGAGTTCGGCCTTGGCCTCGGCGTAGGTGAGCAGCGCCTCGGCCAGGCGCAGCGTGATGGCGGGCGACTCGCCCGTGTTGAAGGCTTTGCCAATCATGTCATCGGCGTTGTAGTGCTTGATGATGTGATAGCCCGTGGTCGTCTGGAAACCACCGCCCGGTACGCCCAGCAGGCGCGGGTAGGTGCGTCCGTCGCCGAGGTGGTAGTTGTACTTCTTGGTGTCGGCCGGATGCAGCACCGTCTGGCGGAGACGCGGGTCGCGGTTCTCGAACACGTCCTCGAACTTCTCGTCGCCCTTATAGAGCGGCGAGAGCGAAATGGGCAACCCGTCGGAGCAGAGGTAGTCCTCGACCACGCTCTTGGTTGCACCGCCCGTGTAGTTGAAGTACCCCTGCACGTTGTTGTTGATTATGCCCGTTTTGTACTTCCGCCAGGAGATCACCTCGGGGTTTCCGGTCAGGTCCAACACCCGGTGGTAGGCGTTGTAGTCATTTTGAGGGTTGCCGGTATTATACAGGCGGTAGGGACCTCTATCCATCAACTCCTTGGCGGCTTTGGCGGCTTCTTCGAGCCACATCGCGGACTCACCCGCCCCGTGGTACTTGTTGAAAGTACCTTCGTAAAGGCATACCCGCGCCTTCACCAGCAAAGCACCCCAGCGGTTGATGCGGCCCGGTGCGTTGCCGTCGCCCCAGTCGTTGGGTAGTTTTTCACAGGCAAAATTCAAGTCGGCCAGTACTTTTTGCATGGCTTCCTTTCGGGGCGTGCGGGCGGCGTACAATTCTTCCGAATCGACGCTCAACTCACGCTCCACGTAGGGTACATCGCCGTACTTCGCCACTTTCTCGGCGTAGAACCAGCCCCGGAAAAGCCGGGCCTCGCCGATGTACCTGTCTTTGGTAGCCTGCGGAATCGCCGCCTTGTTGTAGTTGGCCATGCCCACGTTGATGGCACGCACGAAGTTCCAGCCCTGGTACCCGAACCAATCGGGGTTGGAGGGGACGTTGTGCTTGCCCGCCCGTAGTTGCTGAAAAAACACGTGGCGCGGCTCGCGCGGAGCCATGTTGTCCGACAGTTCGTCCTGCTGCCATATGCTGGCAAAGTGACTGTTGAAGCCATCCCGGTGTCCCATCATAACGGGAATTTGCTCGTCGATCCGCACCTGGTTGTACAGGGTGGTATTATAGACCGCGAGGTCGTTTTCCGTGTTCCAAAAAGTATCGTTGGTGATCTGATCCAGCGGGTACTTTTCGAGCAAATCGTCGTTGCAGCCGCTCAGAGAGAATGCCACCAACAAGCTGAAGCAGTATTTAAAAAGGTTCTTTTTCATATTCGTTTGTTTTTATGCTGTAGGCAATAAGCTTATAGCCTACAGCATAAAGCCTAAAGCTTTTGTTTAAAATGACACATTAATCCCCATTGTCCCAATCCGTTGCATCGGGTACTCGATGGTCTGGGTGGCGATCGTTTCGGGATCGAGCGGCTTGCGCATCCTGGTGATCTCGAAAAGGTTCATGCCCGAGACGTACACCTGCGCGCGGCTCATGCCGATTTTGCTGCTAAGGGCCACGGGCAGCGTGTAGCTGAGCTGGATGTTCTTGGCCCGCAGGTAAGCGGCGTTCTGCAAAAAGCGCGTTTGTCCCTGAATGTTCTTCTTGTCGCTGGTCGAGATGTGGGCGGCGGGGAAGTAGGCGTTTGGATTTTCCGGCGTCCAGCTATCGGTGATGTAGTAGCGCTCGACGTGGCCCGCGTTGAAGGGGTAGAACCAGGTCCAGTTGTTGTTACCGGGCAGGTAGTCGGTCTGGCCGATGCCCTGGAAGAAGGCCGTCAGGCTCAGGCCCTTCCAGGCGATGCTGGTGTTGATACCGAAGCTGTACCGGGGCGAGGTGTTGCCGATGATGCGGCGGTCGCCCGGATCTTCGAGCGTGTTTTTGCCGGGGCTGATGATGCCGTCGCCGTTCAGGTCGGCGTACTGAATGTCGCCCGCCCGCCAGTTGTTACCGAGTCGCGTCTGTTCCGGTGCGGCCTTGACGGCCTCATCGGTCTGGAAGATTCCCACGGTTTCGTAGCCCCAGATTTCGCCGAGTTTCTGCCCGACGTAAAAGATACCCTGTCCGGGGTTGGGCAGCGCGCCGCTGGGGTTCTGGAAACGGGTGATGGTGGCCTGGGCGTCAGCCAGGGCTAGTGTTACGTCGTAGCTCCAGTCGGTCTTGATTCTATCGCGCCAGGTAAGCGACAATTCCCAGCCCTGGGTGCGCAGGTCGGCGGCGTTTTCCTGGGGAGCGTTGACGCCCAGAATATCGGGATAATCGACGTTCATGAGCATGTTCTTTGTGTCGCGGGCGTACAGGTCGAACGACAGGTCCAGGCGGCTCCGCAACGCCGTGAAATCCAAGCCGATGTTTTGGGAGGTGACGGATTCCCAGGTGAGCGACGGACTGACCAGTCCGGCCGGCGAGACGAAAGGCTGGGTAGAGTTATTGAAGATGAAAGGCGCCTGTCCGGTACCCATGGCTGAGATGTAGGGATAGAACAACTCGTTGCCATTACTGCGGTTTCGGATCGTCTGGTTGCCCAAAGTACCGTAGGAGGCGCGTATCTTCAGGTTGTCCAGCCAGCCGTTGGTGCCCGCCATGAACTTTTCGTTGCTGATCCGCCAGCCCGCCGAGAAGGAAGGGAAGAAACCGAAACGGCTATCGCTCGGAAAGCGTGAAGTACCGTCGTAGCGGCCGTTGGCTTCCAGCAGGTAGCGGTCGTCGTAGTTGTAGGTCATGCGGTAAAAGACGCCGCGCAGGGCCACGTGCGATTTGCCCCCTCTCGTCACCTGTACCCCGGTGGTGGCATTCAGGTCGGTGACCAGCGGGGTGATGAGCTGGCGGGCCTGGGCGTACACCGTGCTGTTGCGCCCGGCCTCCTCGTTGTAGCCGACCATGGTCGTCAGGTTGTGCTTGCCGGTGTTTTGCAGCGTGTACTGGGCAAAAGCATTGATTACGTAATACTGGTTGTATCGGGTACGGTTCTCGATCCAGTCGTCGCCGCTAAAACCAAAGCTGACGGGACTTTTAGCCAGCAAGTCGGTATCCATCACTTCTACCCGGCTCTGCACATCCTGGTACATCTCGTTGAAAATGTTATAGGAGAAATTTCCCACGACTTTCAAACCGGGAAGTGGCGTGAGCGTCGCGCCCTGGGTGAGCCAAATGTCATTGCGCGTGAAAGTCTCGCGGCCTCCGTCCTGTAAGTAAGGGAGGAAGTTGGTGCCACTGAAATACTTACCGATGTACTGGGCGTATTTGTCGCGGTCGCCGGGGGTGATGTAGTACTCCAGATCGGGAAACTGAATGGGCTGGATGGGGTTGACCCGCGCCATGGAGTTGATGTTCACGTCCCAGTTGTAGAAGTGGGGCTTGTCGCTGTTCTGGGAGTTGAAAACCACCTTGTTGTCCAGGCTCAGCCATTTGTTCACCTGAAAATCGCCCTTTACCAAGAGATTGTAGCGTTTGAAGGTTTCGTTGTTCATCCGCAGGTAGCCGTCTTTGCTGAAACGTCCCAGCGAAACAAAGAACTTCGCCTTGTCGCTGCCTCCCGCTACCGATAGGTCCTGCTGGTTGGTCGGGGCGAAGTCGGTCATGATTTGTTCCTGATAACGGTTGAAGCCGTAGTACTGCAAGCGGCCGTTGACCACACCCCACTCATTGGCAGGAATGGGGTTTTCGGACCATTTCTTGGTCGCTTCCACGAAGGCGGGATCGTAATTCGGGTTACCGTTTGTACGGATGTTGGCGGCGTTGCGGGCCTGCACAAACTCGTAGGGATCCGTCACGACGTCCATGTTGAAAATGGGCTTGGCCAGCGAAAACTGCGAGCCGAAGTTCACCTGGATTTTGCCCGCTTTGCCGCTTTTTGTAGTCACTAAAACGACCCCAAAGGCCGCCCGCGCTCCGTAAACGGCGGCCGCAGAGGCGTCTTTCAACACGCTGATGCTCTCGATGTCGTTGGGGTTGATGCGGTTGATGTCCATCGGCACGTTGTCGACCAGAATCAGCGGCGAGCCGCCGTTGATGGATTCGTAGCCCCGGATGTTGAACTGAGGCGACTGCGAAGGGTCGCCGTTGCGCACCGTGATGTTCAGGTTGGGGATCACGCCCTGCAAGCCTTCGCCCGCGCTGGCGATGGGGCGGTTTTCGAGCCGTTCGGCGGTGGCTACGCCGACCGCACCCGTCAGGTTGACTTTCTCCTGGGTGCCGTAGCCCACTACGACCACCTCGTTCAAAATCTTGTCCTCGCCGGCAAGGCTCAGGTCGATGGTGGCGCGGTTGCCCACCAGTTCCTCCCGCGAACTGTATCCTACGAAGCTGAATACCAGCGTGGTGTTGGGGCCCGGTATGGTGAGTTTGTACTTGCCGTCTCCGTCGGTGGTCGTGCCGCGGGTGGTGCCTTTCACGACTACGCTCACGCCCGGTAGTTCGAGGCCGCTGTCGTCTTTCACGACGCCCGATAGCGAGCGTTCCTGGGCGAGTGCATCTTGCGGCAGCGCTCCCAGCAGGAAGAAAGCCGCAAACAACGCAAGGCAATGCCGGGTGAGGGCACTGCTCAATGGCTTGATAAAAATTCTTTTCATAGAATTGAAAAAAAGGTGAGTTGTTGGATTTAAGAAACTTGCATTACTGGAAACGTTACTTTGGCGAGTGGACGCTTTGCGCGTCGCTCTGGCGGAAGCCTGGCTACTGCCACTTTTTCAGGGTATTTTACATAGGCGATGAAGCTTTATCAGTGACTGTAATTTTCTAGCGTGTGGTGGATTCAGAATGCTCCTGGTTTTTCGGGACATAATGACCTTTGACGCTAATTCCTGACCGTTACCCTGAGGTTTCTAGAAATATTTTTTTGAGAATTTCAGAATGCCGTCTAACTCTTTGATTGTTAGAAAAGTAATTTGACTGCTTCGCAAAAAAATCCTGCAAATGTATGTTTCTTTCCAATATGTCAAATCAAATTTTTTATCTGGAGAAGAAAATTTTTTCTTGAAATAATTTATTTTTTCGCAAGCATTTGAATTCCAGTATTTTATAGAGAAAAACAAAACTGTAAAATAATTATCGACAGCACTCTTGCGGAAACCATAAAAAAGAGCCGCCCCGAAAGCATCATGCTTTCGGGGCGGCTCTTTTTTAATGATAGAATGAGTGAATGATAGAATGAGTGAATACTGGACTCAGAATTTTATTCCGCGCGGCGTCCGCTATCATTCTATCATTCAAAATTGGCATCTTACTCCCATCCAGGATTCTGTCCCAGCGCCGGATTTGCAGCTAAATCATCAAGTGGAATGGGCCAGAAATAGTGCTTGCCCTCGTCGAAGACGGGATTCTCAAAGTCGGTGCCTTTATAGACATCGATGTACTCCTTGCCCGACACAGGGTCGATTGAAGTCTGCATGCTGGTAGGGCTGTACTTGGCCTTGTTAGCCGCGCTCCAGCGCATCCCGTAGTCCTTACGAGTCAACAGCTTGCCCATCTTCCAGCGCTTGATGTCGTTATAGCGATGGCCTTCGACAGCCAGCTCGATGCGACGTTCGCGGCGGATTTCGGCGATGATCGGTGAAACTCCGTGAATGGCATAGTTAGGATCGACCGGAACGGCACCCATTTTCAAATGGGGCATCCCCACACGGTCGCGCAACTTGTTGATCGACATGTCCAGGTCAGCTTGGGTAATGGTTCCCAGCTCAGCCATCGCTTCGGCGTAGATTAGCAACGCCTCACCAAGCCGCAGAATCACGGCTGGCATTTCTCCTTGGTTGTAAGATTTTCCGATCAGGTCATTAACGTTATAGTTCTTGATGATATGGTAACCCGTCGTGCTCTTGACGCCACCGCCGGGAGTTCCTTCCAGGCGAGGATATTCGCGGCCATCGTCCCGGTCGTAACGGTATTTCTCCGTTTCAGAGGGTCGCAGGGCCGTCTGACTCAGCCGGGGGTCACGGTTTACGAAAACATTTTCAACCGTTTCGTCCCCTTTGTACAGCGGCGAAAGAGAAATAGGCAGACCGTCAGTACAGAGGTAGTCATCTACAATGCTTTTTGTAAGTCCTCCCGAGTAGCTACGGAAATAAGACAGCACGTGGTTGGTAAATACACCGACCTTGTATTTTCTCCACTGGATTACCTCAGGATTGCCCGTCAGATCGAGCATCCGGTGGGTAGCGTTATAGTCGTTTTGCGGATCGCCCGTTTTGTACAAGCTGTAGGGCCCTTTCTCGATCAGTTCTTTGGAAGCCTTCGCGGCTTCTTCCAGCCACATCTTCGAATCGCCAATACCGTGGTATTTGTTAAAAGTACCCTCGAACAGGCACACGCGTGCCTTTACCAACAATGCAGCCCAGCGGTTGATGCGTCCCGGCGAATTGCCATCGCCCCAATCGTTAGGGAGTTTGGTACTAGCAAAATTTAAGTCTTCCAGCACTTTCTTCATCACCTCGGCGCGGGGTGTCCGAGCGGCGAAAAGCTCCTCGGAGTCAATGTTCAACTCGCGATCCACGTAGGGCACATCGCCAAACTTGCTGACCTTCTCGGCGTAGAACCAGCCACGCATCAGGCGGGCCTCGCCAATGTACTTATCCTTGGTAGCTTGCGGAATTTTGGCACGGTCGTAGTTGCCCATGCCCACGTTGATAGCCCGAACAAAGTTCCAGCCATCGTAGCCGAACCACTGGTCGCCGCCAGTCGTGTTATGCTTGCCGGCTCGTACCTGCTGGAAGCGGTTGTGGCGCGCCACCCGCGGACCCATATTGTCCGAAAACGAATCCTGAGTCCAGAGACTGGCGTAGTGACTACCGAAACCGTCGTGGTGGCCCTGCAAAATAGGCACGTCGATATCGTCCCGGATGAGGTTGTACAAGCTATTATTGTACACCGCAAGGTCATTTTCGGTGTTCCAGAAAGTATCGTTTGTTATTTGATCCAACGGATACCTTTCCAGGAAGTCGTCGTTACAGGCACTGACTGCCAGCACCATCACGCAGCCGAGTCCTAGTTTTAAAAGTATGTTTTTCATGTTATTTGTTTTTAGCTTTAGGCTGTAGGCTATAGGCAGTAAGCTTATAGCCTACAGCCTAAAGCCTATAGCGTTATTTAAAATGACACATTGATCCCCAACGTACCGATCCGCTGCATGGGGTACTCGATACGCGTATCTCGAATAGTCTCGGGATCGAGCGGGTGGCGGATTTTCGTGAACTCGAACAGGTTCATTCCGGCTACGAATACCTGCGCCCGACTCATGCCGATGCGGCCAAGCAGTTTGCTCGGCAGGTCATAGGCCAATGTTATATTCTTAGCCCGCAGGTAGGCGGCGTTCTGTACATAGCGTGACTGTTCATGCAAGTTCTTCTTGTCGTTGGTCGAGATGTGGGCCGCCGGGAAATAGGCATTTGGATTCTCTGGTGTCCAAGTATCGGTAAGGAAATACTTTTCTACGTGTCCCGCATTGAAGGGGTAGAACCAATTCCAGTTACCGTTGCCAGGGAGATAGTCGACTTTGCCGATTCCCTGAAAGAAAGCCGTCAGCGAGAGTCCCTTCCAGGCTATCCGAGTGTTGATACCGAAGCTGAGACGGGGTGTCTCGTTACCGATGATGCGGCGATCACCCGGATTGTCCAGCGTACCGTTACCGGGGCTAATATCTCCGTCGCCGTTCAAATCCTTATACTTGATATCGCCTGCCTGCCAGCCATTACCCAGGCGATCTTGATCAGCGTGGGCAGCTACTTCGTCGTCCGTCTGAAAGATACCTTCCGTTTCGTAGCCCCAAATCTCGCCGAGCTTTTGACCTACATAAAAACGATTATTGTTTGGCAACGCATTGGTCGGATTTTCAAACTTAGTGATGGTGGCTTGCGCGTCGGCTAGGGCCAGGGTCACATCGTAACTCCAATCGCTCTTGATCTTGTCACGCCAGGTGAGTGCAAGCTCCCAGCCACTGGTGCGCAGATCTGCCGCATTTTGCTGTGGTGCGCCAGTTCCCAGCAATACCGGATAGGAAACATTCATCAACATATCCTTAGTGTCGCGGTGGTACATATCGAACGACATATCCAGGCGGCTTCTCAATAGGGTAATGTCGATTCCCAGATTCTGAGAGGTAACCGACTCCCAAGTGAGCGCAGGACTTACAAGTCCGGCGGCGGATACGAAAGGAATCAGGCCATCATTGAACATATAAGGCGATGTCCCTGTACCCATCGTGGAAATATAAGGATAGTAGTTCTGAGTGCGACCTTGATTGCGATTAGCATCGTTGTTTTGAATGGTCTGGTTACCCAAAGTACCGTAGGAAACTCGCAGTTTCAGATTGTCCAGCCAACTGTTGGTGCCCGCCATGAAGTTTTCGTTGCTGATTCTCCAACCCGCCGAAAAGGAGGGGAAGAAACCGAAACGACTCTCTTGGGGAAAGCGAGAAGTACCATCGTAACGACCAGAGGCCTCGAGTAGGTAGCGATCGTCATAATTGTAATTCAAGCGATAAAAGACCCCACGCACCGCATTATGCGACGACCATCCTCTGGTTTGTTGCACGCCCGTGGTGGCACTAATGTCCTGAATCAGCGGCGTAATCAATTGTCTGGCCAGCGCAGCAACCCTGCGATTTTGTACCAGCTCTTGGTTGTAGCCCACCATCGCCGAGATATTGTTTTTGCCAAAAGTAGGCAGATCATACTGGGCGTAGGCATTGATTACGTAGCCTTGATTGTAACGGTTGTCATTCTCGATCCAATCATCCCCGCTAAATCCGTTGGTGATGGGGCTCGGGTTGTTCAAGTCAAAGTCATCTAGTACTTCGATCTTGCTTCGTACATCCTTGTCCATCTGATTGTAGATGTTGTAGGAGAAGTTTCCCTTGATCGTCAGTCCTTTGAAAGGCGTTATGGTAGCTCCCTGCGTCAGCCATACGTCATTTTTGGTAAAAGTCGATCTTCCTCCTTGCTCCAGATAGGGCAAAAAGTTAACCTGATCGTTGTACATGCCAATGTACTGCTCGTATTGCTCACGGTCGCCGGGAGTCTGGTAGAAGGGAAGATCAGGAAACTGAATCGGGTTAAGCGGATTTACCCTGGCGAATGAGTTGATGTTCACATCCCAGTTATAAAAGTAGGGCTTGTCCGAGTTTTGCGAGTTGAAAACTACCTTTGAATCAAGGTTCAGCCATCTGTTGACTTGAAAATCTGCCTTGGCCATCAAGTTGTAACGCTTGAATTTTTCATTGTTTGTGCGCAAATAGCCATCTTTGCTGAAACGCCCCAGCGAAACCAGGAAACGCGCTTTCTCGCTGCCGCCAGAAATAGATAAATCCTGCTGGTCAGTAGGTGCGAAGTCGGTCATTAGTCTGTTCTGGTAATTGTTGTAGCCGTAAAACTGCAGTTGGCCTTCTACCACTCCCCATGAATTTTCAAAAGTAGGATTCTCGGAATACCTTTTGGTAGCCGCTACAAAGTCAGGATCATAAGAAGGGGCGCCGTTTGTACGAATGCTGGCCATATTGCGGGCCTGTACGAATTCGTACGGGTCGGTGATTGGATCCATGTTAAAGATCGGCTTGGCCATCGAGAGCTGGGAGCTGAAATTCACGCTCACTTTACCTGCTTTTCCTCTTTTAGTCGTAATAAGTACTACCCCGAAGGCAGCCCGCGCTCCGTATACAGCGGCGGCAGAAGCATCCTTCAAGACCGAAATGCTCTCGATATCGTTGGGGTTGATGCGGTTGATGTCCATCGGCACGTTGTCCACCAGAATCAGCGGCGCACCACCATTGATCGACTCGTAACCGCGAATATTAAAAGTGGTCTCCCGAGAAGGGTCACCATTTCTTACATTAACGTTCAGGTTGGGAATAACGCCCTGCAAACCTTCACCGGCATTGGCGATGGGCCGGTTTTCAAGTCGTTCGGCGGTAGCTACACCCACGGCTCCGGTCAGATTGACCTTCTGCTGCGTACCGTAACCTACTACTACGACTTCGTTCAGTACCTCGTCTTGAATAGTCAGGCTAGGACTGATGGTGCTGCGGCTGCCCACTAATTCTTCGATGGTGCCGTAACCCACGAAGCTATATACCAGGGTGGTATTGTTGTTCGGAACGTTAACCTGGTACTTTCCTTCGCCGTCGGTGGTTGTTCCGCGCGCCGTGCCCTTCACCACTACACTTACTCCCGGCAGCACTTGGCCCTCGGTGTCGTTGACGGTTCCGCGCACGATGCGGTCTTGGGCCACGGCCTGCGTTGGCAGCGTAGCGCCCACTACAAACAGCGCCAGCACGAGCGGCAGGGCCGTCGTGCGGAGGAGCTTTTGCAGTACGTTTTGATAATGTACTTGTCTTTTCATACTCATGATTATTGTGTTAAAGGTTATAGGCTGTGGAAAAAGCTAAAACCGGGCTTGCTGCCAAAACAAAGACATCGGTTATATTTTTTATTTGCTACATAAGTTTGGATTTTTTGGGTGGATAGATGTTTTAGTGAGGTTGCTCAGGAGATTCGTTCCAGGGTTTCGCTGACGTACCGCTTAATTTGGCGGTCGGTCAGCGTCGGTCCCCGGCAGTGCAAAGCCAGCACGACTTCGCGCGCCAGTTTTACGGGGTAAGCCATTTCAGGATTATCTTCCAGCCAGTTGCTCCACATGCGGTAGTTTTCGCGGGTCGGAGCCAGTATCCACTGCCGGAATGCTTCGTCCCAAACGAAGTCCTCGGCGCGGAAGTGACTGTAATGATTCATGCAGATTCATTGGTTCTGCTCTTATATAGACGAGAACCACAGCGCGATACCATTACTTTTAAAACTTTTTTTTGAAAGTATTGGATTTAGGGGTAAGTATTAGGCGTTTGGTTATTAGCTATTAGGCTCTTGGTAAGCCAATTATTCGATTTTTATAGAATCTAATTTACCTAATAACCTAACGCCTAACAGCCCATTAAGCAAACTTTGCTTCCCAGCACTTCCTAAGCCTTCTTAGCGCCATTTGCAGCAGATTGGAGACGGTCTGTGGCTCGATGTCCATGACCATGGCGATTTGGCAGCGGCTGAGTTCCTGGTAAAATTTCAGGTAGATGACTTCTTTTTGGCGGAGGGGAAGGGCGTCGAGAATGGTTTTGAGTTGCTCGCTAAGAACACGGGCGGATTCCTGGCGGATATGCTCTTTTTCTACGGAAAACTCGATGCGGGGAAGGACGGGAAAGTCGCCGGGCAGCGATTCGGGAATGAGCGGACTTTTGAGCGGACTGCGGTTCATCATCCGCCGCAGCGAGGCCATCAGGTACGGCTTGGGGGGGATGTCGGCGTTCAGATTCGCGCGCCGCTCCCATACGTGCAGGAACAGGTCCTGAATGGTATCTTTGACGAATTCCTGGTCGGCGGTGAACTTGAGTCCGTAGTGAAACAGTCCCCGGTACTGCGAGAGCATCAGCCGCTCGAAGGCTGCGACATCACCGGCGAGAAGTCCGCACCAATGGGCCCTGTCCTCTTTCGGAGAATCGAACCTTGCTTCGGTGAGATCACCCGTTGCGGACACTTTTGAAGGTAAGCGTACAGGTACGTCCATAGGCAAGTGGAATGAGAATCCTGATTCGTGTTGAGTAACCGTTAATCGTCTTCATTTCAGGTGCTTGACTTTCCAAGCAAAGGGCGAACCGGGATCTTTATACTCTATTCCTAAAATAATTTCCTTTATTGACCATTGACTACCAATTGTAGCAACTGCTCTTATCTGAAAAAGTTAAATATGTCCCAAAACCGCTTCTCTTGGCTGAGCTGTCTTCTGCTGTTCTGTTGTACATTAGGCATTTTGCCCCTATGTGCCCAGTCGGAATTCGACGCCCTGGCCTTTCGTCCGCTCTTTAACGGCAAGAATCTCGATGGGTGGGTGAACGTGAACACCGCCGAAGATACCTGGAGAGTAAAGAAGGGCATACTCATCAGCACCGGGAAGCCCATCGGCGTGATGCGCACCGACCGGCAGTACGAGAATTTCATCCTGGAAATCGAGTGGAAACATATGGAAGCCGGGGGCAACTCGGGCGTATTCGTGTGGAGCGAGGGGACGCAGTTCGGCGATAACCCGCTCACCAAGGCCATCGAGGTGCAGATGCTGGAGCTGGAATGGGCCACGATCCACGACCGCACCGACGACTACGTCCACGGCGAACTGTTCCCGACGATGGGCATGACGGCCATCCCCGACAACCCGCGCGGCATCCGCAGCAAATCCATCGAGAAGCGCTGCCGGGGCAAGGGCGAATGGAACAAGTACGTGGTGGTGTGCGTGGACGGCACGGTGAAGCTATCGGTCAACGGCAAGTTCGTGAACGGCCTGCGGGCCTCGGAGCGCAAGAAGGGCTACCTCTGCCTGGAAGCCGAGGGTGCCGAGATCCACTTCCGCAACATCAGGATTCTGGAACTACCGCCGGGCGTGACGTCGGCGGCGCAGACCGCGCCCCTGGTGGAGTGAGGGAAGTGGGTTACCGCATCCCGAACGTCACGCTTCCCCACAAGCTCTGCCAATCGGCCTTGTCGTCGGCCTCAGGCCGTCGCTCGGCTCCGCCGAGTGACGACTATCCCGTAGCCCTCCGGGCGGTCTCACATCCCAAACGTCACGCTTCCCCACAAGCTCTGCCAATCGGCCTTGTCGTCGGCCGTGTGGCGCACCATGTGGACGCTACTGAGCATGTAAGCGGCTTTGCCTTTTTTGGTGAGTTCAAAGGTAGCCTCGCCCTGCGCGTTGGTTTGCTGGAATTCCACTTCCGTTTTGCCATTCACGCGCCGCCAGCAGCGCACCATCGCGTTGGCGAGCGGCTTTTTGTTGTACAAAATCCGGCAGGAAAGCGCCGAACCGGGCTTCATGGCGTAAGGGTTTTGCAGCGGGATAATGTCCAGGTCGATGCCCATGGGCTTGGTGGGCAAATCGTTGGTGGCCTCGCCGACTTGCATGATCGTTTTGGCGCAACGGCGGTAGAACTCGCGGCCCATTTTTTGCTGCTCGGCATTTTTCCGGCGATAGTCGATCGCCACATTCAAGCCGTCTTCTTTGAGGTACGCCTCAAACTTTTTGCCTTCCAGCTCGATGAAGGAGTTGTTGGTTTCAAGTACCAGCATCTGGGTGCCGGGCTGTTCAATGGTGAAGGCGGGCGGTGCCACCTGCGCATCGCTTTGCTGAATGGTAGCGGTCAAATCTTTCTGTCCTTTCTTGGTAAATAGCCGCAAACGCTCGACGCGGCGGCTTCCCCCGCCCCAGCGTTCGCCCTCGTAATCTTCGCCCACCTGAATTTTCCAGGTCAGTTTCTCGCCTAATTTGGGGAAGAAATTTTCGGGATAGATCCAGAATTCATGCGCCAGGGCGGCGGTAACGGTGGTAATCAGCAGGATAGCAATTAGGCGTAGTTTCATAAATAGATTGTTGACAGGAAATGATTTTGCGAATATAGCGTAACGAGCAATTACTTACGCTCAGCGGAGCAAGTATAGATCAAAAGCACTAGTGGAACAAAGAACTGAAAATGTGTCTGCCCCTAATCATATTTCTACTCTACCCGATGATTTTTTTCAAGTGTTTGATAATGAGAAAATTATAAAAATATTTATTGAGATTAAATTATCAGGACTTTCGCTTCGGCTGAGAAAAATGTGCCGTTAGGCACAGGATGTGGGTAGAAAAAGCCGATTCGTTAGTGGGTCATGTCCCGTACGGGACATAATAACCGACTAGGAAAGCACTTTTCTACCCACATTTGATCCCTAACGGGATCGCATTCAAGACGACAAGCGAAAGTCCTAATAATTTTCAACTTTAACAAAACAGCTCTTTTTCAGTCTTAAAAGCTATTTCCATCAAGTGTTCTTCTCCATGTGCGGTCTTTGCAACTTTTTTTAAAAATTTTCATCGGGTAGAGTATCATATTTCATATTTTACTGCTATTTTTTTTAAAAATAATTTTAAAGTTTAGGTTAACTTTTCCTTCAAACCCGCTCATACTTTCAAAACCAACGATATATGAGCGGAAGGTTACCATCGGAAGAGGCAAAGCGACTCTGGCGTGAATACCGGGCGGGCGACATCGACGCCCTGGCTACGATCATGGAACAATACTACCCCGATCTCTTCAATTGGGGAATGCGGCTGCACAGCGAGCGGGAGTTCGTCAAGGACTGCATCCAGGAAATATTCCTCAGCCTTTGGAAAGTGCAGGAGACGATCGCGCCGGTTGAAAATGTGCGCTCCTACCTGCTTGTGGTTCTGAAAAGCCGCGTTCTACGCGAACTCTCAAAGAAAGAAAACAAACTTTGCGATTCACTGACTGAGGATTACACCGTATCGGTGGAGTTTTCGGCGGATCTGCGGCTGATCGAGGAGGAACACGAGGTGTATCAACTTCGCAAGCTGGAACAGGTGATGAACCAACTCCCGCCGCGCCAGAAAGAGCTTATTTATCTGCGCTTTCATCAAAATCTCAGTTTCGAGCAGATCGCCGAGGTAATGCAGCTCGGGCGTCAGTCAGTCTACAATCTTCTGCAAAAATCACTGGGTAGTTTGCGACGGCATTGGGTGGCAGTGATAATGTTGTTGGTAAGTGGACAGGGTATGTTTTAGCCGATGCCGTATCATCCAGCCGACGAACCTAGGAGAAAAGAATGAAAGATTATCAACGCTATACCGCCGAAGACTTTATCCGGGACGAGAGTTTCCGCGACTGGGTGCAAGGCCGTAGCCAGGAAGAGACCTTTTGGCCTGCCTTCCTGCAAGAACACCCCGATAAGAAGGAGGAGATGCAGCAAGCCGAACTTGTGGTACGGGCGGCTCGCCCGTCGATGGAAGACATATCTGAAAAGGAAATCCGCCAGGAAGTGCAAAAATTTCTGGGCAAAGCAAGTGACGACAGCCGAAAGAACTCTCCGCAAACTCACAGTGACTCAAAGACCACATCAAAGCACTGGTCGATCGTCAAATATGCCGCCGCTGCGGTGTTACTTATCGCGTTGGGCGTACTTCCGTTCATTGCCAAAGACTCGCCCATTCTTCAAAATATAATCACGACGCCAAAGCACCCTGTCAGCTCCCTGGTCGAAACCAGTAACCCTACTTCGGAGCCGCTGCGCCTGCGGTTGGGCGACGAGTCGGTGGTAGTGCTCAGCCCCAACAGCCGCCTGAGTTATCCCGCCCAATTCGCCGACTCGGCGCGCACCGTGTACCTGATGGGCGAGGCCAGTTTTTCGGTCGAGCGGCAGGATCGGCCCTTTGTAGTGGTTACGGGTGAAATGGTCACCAAAGTACTGGGGACGCAGTTCGTCGTCCGGGCCTTTGCGGCCGAGCAGAAGTTTTCGGTGCAGGTCATTTCGGGTAAGGTCGCTGTTTCGCGCGCCGAACCCAATCGTGCCTCCGGAAGTCGCGAAGTGAACGGCTTGATTCTGACGGCCAATCAGGCGGCTATTTTTGAGAAAGACCTTCGTCATTTGTCCAAAACACTGGTGGCCAATCCCATCGTGGTGAACCGGAAAACCGCCAACCTTAGCCCAGATATTCGCTACGACGAAACGCCACTGCCGACCATTCTGGCAGAGCTGGAACGACGTTACGGCATCGCCATTCAATTCGACGAGCCTAGCCTGCGGAACTGCCGCATCACCGCCACATTTACCTCCGAATCACTCTATGAGCAACTGGACATCCTGTGTAAAACGGGAGCGGCCACTTACGAAATCGTGGACGGGCAGATCGTGGTGAGTGGGAGGGGATGTAAATGATGAATGATGACCGGGCTGGCGCACCAGTGATGAATGCTTTGTGGGTAGCCTGCTGATTTTTAACCGTAGAAATAAGATTCCTGAACCTTTTAGCCCTTACTCGTTTATGAGAAAACTAACTACCCGACAGCACTGGGTCAGATTGATGAAATTTTCCTTTGCGCAAAGTATGCTGCTGTTTTTGTTGATGGGCGTCTCGTACGCGCACACTTCCGACGCGCAGGAGTATCTCGATCGCCGCCTGACTTTACGAGCCGACAATAAGGAAATTAAGCAAGTACTGAGCGAGATCGAGAAATCGACCGAAGTTCGGTTCGTGTATAGTTCGCAGGTGATCAGTTCTTCCCAGCGCGTTTCTATTCAGAAAACGGACGCCACGCTGGGCGAGGTGCTGGAAAATTTGTTGGGGCCACTTCAAATAAATTTTGAATTGGTGGGCCGCAAGATCATTCTTTCAGCTAAACCGACGAAGCTTGAAAAAGCGTCCTCGTCCTTGTTTAGCCTTCCGGTGGTTGCGCCGAAGCAGTTGGTGCGTGGTACGGTGCGCGACGAAACGGGCGGCGGATTGCCCGGCGTGAGCGTAGTCATCAAAGGCACCACACGCGGCACGACGACCAATACCGATGGGAAATTTGAACTCGAAACCCCCGACGGTCCGACCACGCTGGTTTTCAGTTTTGTGGGTTACGCCAGTCAAGAGATTGCGGTGGGTACCCGAACCGACCTGAAAATCACGCTGCAGCCCGAGAACAAGGCGCTGAATGAAGTGGTCGTCGTCGGTTACGGGACCCAGAAAGCAAAGGATGTGACGGGCTCGGTGGCTACCATCAACCAAGACGTGGTGAGAGACCTACCCGTGGCCACGCTGGATCAGAAGATGATCGGGCAAGTGGCGGGGGTGCAGATCACGCAGCCCTCGGGATCGCCGGGCGGCGGTACTTCGGTACGCATACGCGGCAGCGGCTCCCTGGGCGCGGGCAACGAGCCGCTCTACGTCGTGGACGGCATGCCCTATTCGGCGGGGCTGAACCAAAACCTGAACCCCCTACTGCTCATCAATCCCAACGACATTGAATCTATCAACATCTTGAAAGATGCTTCTTCGACCGCTATTTACGGTTCGCGGGGCGCGAACGGGGTGGTCATTATTACTACCAAAAAAGGCAGCTATAACCAAACGCGGGTGACGATGTCGGCCATGACGGGCGTGCAGACCGTGCCGCAGAAAGGTCGACCCAACCTAATGGGACAACGCGACTTCGCCGAGTACCAGCGCAACAAGATCGACATCGCCGTGTTCCGGGCCGAGAAGAGAGCGGCCACGCTCGACGACTATCCGGTGGAATACCGCGACCTTGATAAATTACAAGGAAAAGGTACCGACTGGTACGACCTGCTGCTGCGCGATGCCGCCATCCACGATTACAACGTGAGCGTGCAAAAGGGTTCGGAGGATTCGCGGCTGGATTTCAGCCTGGGCTATTTCAAACAGGATGGCGTGCTGCAATACACGGGCGTGGAGCGATACAGCAGTAAACTGAGCATGGAAACCGGCATCGGCAAAGCCTTCACCGTCGGCGCGACGATCCAACCAACGTTCATCAAGCAGAACCGCACCAATACCAACGCCAACCGCGAGGACGTGATCGGCGTGGCCAACTGGGCCAACCCATTGGTCTCTCCCTACGACGAGAACGGCAACCTGCTGCCGTACGTGCGCTCGCCGCAGAGCAAATACCATTCGGCCTGGAGCTTCGCCAACCCGCTGTTTGTACTGCGCGAAACGACCCAAAATCAGGTACAGTTTCAGAACCTGGGTTCGGCCTACGTGGAGTGGCGCATCCTGCCCGACCTGATCGCCCGCACCTCGCTCAACACGATATGGTCTACCTCCAAATTCTCCCAATTCATCCCCAGCACCATCGGTGCCTCCAACCGTCCGCCCGTGGCGGGAACGGGACAGGCGACCGACAACCGGGGCGAAACCTTCAATTGGCTGGTTGAAAATACGCTGACTTACAATAAATCCTTCGGCCCGCACCGCATCAACGCGCTGGCGGGCTACACGACTCAGAAAAGTACCTCCAATAGCCTCGATATTCAGGCCAGTCCATACGCCAACGACCTGATTCAGACCATCAACGCCGCCCAGACGATCAGTGATTGGGATCAGGACATCAACGCGTGGAGCATCATATCTTACCTGGGCCGCCTCAACTATGGCTTCCGGGACAAGTACCTGCTTACCGCCACGATCCGCTCCGACGGCTCGTCGCGTTTCGGAGCCAACAACCGCTACGCTACTTTTCCCTCCATCGCGGCCGCGTGGCGGGTGTCGGAGGAGGATTTTTTGAAAAATAACAAAACGGTCAGCTCCCTGAAACTGCGGGCTAGCTTCGGCACCAGCGGCAACAACAACATTGGCAACTACTCACACCTGGCGGCGATCAACGCGGGTTCCTATGTGTTTGCCAATAACCTCGTAACGGCCTCTTTCGTCGGCCTCGCCAACCCGTTCCTGACCTGGGAGGAATCCAGTCAGGTGGATGTGGGCGTAGACGTGGAACTATTCAAAAGCAACCTCTTGCTGACGGTTGATTACTACAACCGCAAAAGCCGCAATATGCTGCTCAACGATGTTATCCCGGCTATTACAGGCTTCAACTCCCAAATCGTGAACAAAGGAAACGTGCGTAATCAGGGCTTGGAGATTTCGCTGGGCGGCAGTCCGATCTCGGGTTCCTTCCGCTGGGATGTGAACGCCAACATCGCTTTCAACCGTAATGTAGTCCTCTCGCTCAACGATAACAGCGATCGCATCCTGTCGGGCAATAACGATGGCAACCCCACGCATATCAGCGTCGTCGGCAAGCCGATCGGGCAATTTTATGGCTTTATCAACGACGGCGTGTACAGCAAAGCCGACATCGAAAATCCTGACCTCATCAAAACCCCGCAGGTGTACGAGGGCAACCCCAAATACCGCGACACCAACGGCGATGGCATCGTCAGCGATCTGCTGGACTACGCCATCATCGGCAATCCGCAGCCCAATTTCACCTTCGGGCTTTCCAATAATTTTGCCTACAAAAGATTCACGCTGGGCGTCATCATCAACGGTCAGCAGGGCGGACAGGTCATGAACGGCCTACGGCAGTCGATCGACAACCTGCAGGGCTTCTTCAATGTGCGGGAGGTGTGGGTCGATCGGTGGAGAAGCACCGAGAGCCCCGGCAACGGTATTCTTTCCGGCGTTCCCAAATTGGCACCGAGCTGGGGCCACCGAGTCAATTCTATTTGGGTGGAGGACGCGTCGTTCCTGCGCATCGCCAACGTCAACATCGGCTACTCCCTACCCGAGGAACTGATGCGCAAAACGGGCTTCATCCGCGCGGCCCGCATCTACGCCACCATCCAAAACCTGGCGATTTTCACCAAATACGAAGGCGCCAATCCCGAGGCGCAGTCGCGCAACATCAACAACACGCTCTCGCCGGGCTTCGATATTTCGTCATATCCGCTATCGAGGACGTCTTCGGTGGGGGTGAGTGTGACTTTTTGAAGAAGCTGTAGGCTACAGGCTTTATGCTATAAGCTTCTTAAAACAAGCCCAAGCCTATTGCCCAAAGCTTACAGCCTACAGCATTAACCTATTGCTAAAAAAAGACCAGATATATGAAAAAGCTACCACTCATTCTCCTCGTCGCCTTTCTCTCCTCCTGCTCGGATAAATTCCTCGAGATATTTCCTGAGGATTCGCTGAACGAGGGCAATTTTTACAAAACTGAAACCGAGTTTATTCTGCTGGCCAATGGCTGTTACGTGCCAATGCGCAACTACGAAAAAAACCAGCACTGGGTGCTGGCTGAGTTGATTTCGGACAATGGCAGCAAGCAGAACAACATCCGTACCGGCGAGGCATCGCGGGGCGTGATCGACCAATTCATTCTGGGGTCGGACAATGCGGCCTACGAAGACTTTTGGGATCAATCCTACAACGGCATCACGCGCTGCAACAAGCTGCTGAGCGAGTTAGATCGAGAGGGCGTCGTTTTTTCCGAGGAATCCTTTCGCGACCGTAGTGCCGGGGAAGCGCTGTTCCTGCGCGCGCTGTACTACTTCAATCTGGTGCGGCAATTTGGCGGCGTCCCCTTAGTGACCACGCCCGTGACCTCCCAGGAAGCCGTGGGGATCAAGCGTTCCACCGAGGAGCAGGTGTACGCCCAAATCGTCAAAGACCTGACGGAGTCCATTGCCCGTTTTGCCAAGGCGCGCGACGTGGCCGAAACCGGACGCGCCAACGAGTGGGCGGCGCAAGGGATGCTGGGGAAAGTCCAGCTCACGTTGAAAAAATACCCAGAGGCCCAGGCGGCTCTATCGGCGGTCATCACCTCGGGCAAGTATCAGTTGCTGGCCAACTACGCCGACGTTTTCAATCCCGCCCAGAAGGATTATGAAGAAACGATCTTCGCCATGCAGTACTCCGAGGCGAGTGGTGAGGTAGCCAATCAGTTTATCTTTTTGTTTGCCCCACACACCTCGGGCGGAGCAGTGACGCTGCGGCCCAACATCAATATCGTGAACGCGGGTTGGAACCAACCGACCGACGACCTCATCGCCGCCTTCGAGCCGGGCGACGCCCGCAAACCTGTTTCGATCGGCTACTGGACGGGCCTGGACTGGGACAACATCGTGCGGCCCATACCCTACCCCAACAAGTACAAAGCACCCATTGCCGCCCCCGACAACCGCGCGGGCGATAATTTTCCCATCCTGCGCTACTCCGACGTGCTGCTGATGATGGCCGAAGTCCTGAACGAACAGGGTAAAACGGGCGAAGCCATTCCTTTTGTGCAGCAAGTCCGCAACCGCGCCAAACTGACCACGCCTATTGCTGCCACGGGCAAAGTGGCTTTACAGAACCTCATCGCCAAAGAGCGGCAAGTGGAATTGTGTTTCGAGAATCACCGCTGGTACGATTTGAAGCGTACGGGAAAGGCCATTGAGGTCATGTCGGCCCACGGTAAGCGGGAGGTCGCACAAAAGCCTTTCCTGTTCGATGGCGCTTACAATATAACGCCCAACAAACTGCTGGCGCCTATCCCGGCTAATGAAGTGTTGGTGAACAAGTTGCAGCAGAATCCGGGGTATTAGGCTAATTTTGAATGAGTGAATTAAATAATGAATTCCATTCCCATGAAATTTTGCAAAAATACTCTGCTGGTTTGCGCGATATTTTTCTTGTGCGATTTCACTTCGCATCCGGCAAAAAAGGTTGACAAGAAACCCAACATCGTGTATGTTTTGGTGGACCAGTGGCGGGCGCAGGCGGGTGGTTACGCGGGTGACCCCAATGCTTATACGCCCAACCTTGACCGGCTGGCGGCGCAGAGTTTGAATGTCAGAAATGCCGTTTCGGGAATGCCCGTTTGTTCGCCGCACCGGGCATCGCTGATGACGGGGCAGTACCCGCTCACGCATGGCGTATTTATGAACGATGTGCTGCTCGACTCGACTGCTTTGACACTGGGTAAAGTATTTGGACTGGGTGGTTACGATACGGGCTTTATCGGCAAGTGGCACATCGACGGTCACGGGCGGCGCAGCTACATCCCGGAAACACGGCATCAGGGCTTCCAGTATTGGAAAGCCCTGGAATGTACCCATAACTACAACCACTCGGAGTACTACATCGGCGATTCGCCGGAAAAGCAGGTGTGGGATGGGTATGACGTGACCGAGCAGTCGTCGGATGCCATTACTTACATACGGAAACATGCCTACCAGGACAAACCCTTCGTACTCTTCGTTTCGATGGGAGCGCCGCACGATCCCTACCAAACGGCTCCCGAGAAGTACCGAAAGATGTTTGAGAACAAGAAAATCATCCTGCGTGACAACGTCCCCGCCGAAAACCGTGAAAAAGCCATCGAAACCCTGCGCGGTTATTACGCCCACATGGCGGCCATCGACGACAACGTTGGGGAGATTTGGAAAACTCTCCAAGACACGAAAATTGAGGAGAACACCATTTTCGTTTTTTCTGCCGACCACGGCGACTTGTTGGGTTCACATGGCTGGTGGAACAAGCAGCAGCCGTACGAAGAAAGCATCCGAGTGCCATTCTTGCTGCACTACCCAGATGGTCTGGGCAAGAAGGGAACTACCTCCGATATCTTGCTGAACACGCCTGACATAATGCCTACTTTGCTCGGATTGAGCGGTTTGACCGCGCCTAGATCAGTGGAGGGAATCAATTATTCCGAAGTGCTTAAAGGAAAGCAAAATAGCGGTGTGACGGAAACGCTCATTTCCTGCGTACAGCCCTTCGGCCAATGGCCGCGCAGCCGTGGGGGCAAGGAGTACCGGGGTATCGTTACGCAACGCTACACCTATACCCACGATCTGAAAGGCCCGTGGCAGTTGTTCGATAACGAAAAAGATCCTTACCAGTTGAACAATCTGGTGGGAAATTCTCAGCATAAAGATTTACAAGCTAGTCTGGATAATAGGCTCGACAAAGTACTGCGTGAGCGTGAAGACAAATTTCTGCCCGGCTTGGAGTACGTCAAAAAGTGGGGTTACGTGATCGACGAAACGGAGACGGTTCCTTACATCAAGATGAACTACGAAGGAAAGCCGATTGTGGAGGAGTAAGGACTGAACTGTCCGCAAACCATAAGTTCCAGCGTATCGTCACGCCACATCCCTCACCGATTATTATTGAGACTCCTGGGTTCGGGCAGTGCGGTCGACCGCAATCCTGCGGGAAGATCACATCATTTCACGTTGTTTTTTAGGTAGTAGAAGAACCCGTTTTCGGCTCCCAGCAATAGGTCGGGAATTCCGTTCTTGTCCCAATCCACGATGGTTGGCGAAGTCGTATGCCCGGCCAATTTTTGTTCGGAAAGGTCACCCCTAAATTTGAGGTTTACGAGACCATTTTTTGTACCTACATTTTCAAAAAGGGCGGCGTTCGTGCTATTGACGATCAAATCCAGATCTCCGTCCTGATCCCAATCGACGAAGGCTAGCTTTCTTCGGCCGCTTCCACCGTACAAACCCGAGTTGAGTCGCAGGGGACTATCGACGCTATTTTTCAGCTTGTTCTTGCTGTCGAATTCACCGCCGCCTGCGCCCTGAAATATTCGTTTTCCGGGCCTTAGTTTCAGCCCATCGGCATCCTTGAATCGCTCGTAGTACGCCAGGTAGCCTTCGTGGTCGAGCATAATCAGATCCATAAGCCCGTCCTTATTCCAGTCGATGGTGTACGGCGTGGTGCGCCATTGGGTGGCCAGCTCGGTCTTGGCCGGATTCCACCAGTTCCAGGCGGGTTTAAGCACCGCGCCGTCCTGCCAGTCCACGACGACCGGACGGGCGGCCGCCAATTTTGGTTTTCCCTTGGTGCCGATGTTCTTGTGCCACTCGACTTTCCCCCATATCGAGTTCACGATGATGTCTTTCAGTCCGTCACCGTCCCAGTCGCTGACGCTGAGCGTGGTGTAGCCCCACTTTTTTTCCGCCGGGCCTTGGATGGAGCCGTTGTCTCCCGCCAGGTAGCGTATTTCCTCGTCGTCGGCCAGCAGGCGTTTGGGTTCCGCCCACTTCACCGGATCGCCGCCGTTCAGGTTTTCGATAAAACTAATATAGCCCGCCGAGTTTCCCGCAATCAGGTCCTCGTCGCCATCGTCGTCCCAGTCGGTGCTGTAAGGCGTGGCTAACGCCCCGAATTTCACGTGCGCCGCCTTTTGTCGAAAGTAAACGGGCGACTCGAACACGGGCATTCCAGCTTCGGTGGTGCCGGAATTTTCGATAAAAGCCACCCTGCCGTCTTCGTCGCCCACCACCAGATCGACATCGCCATCCTTGTCCCAATCGACGGCCGAGGGGATGATCATTTCCAAATCCATTTTGATAACGCCCGAAGCATTGGTCAGAAAACGACCCCCGGCGAAGACGGGTTTTTCGCGCGTTCCAGTGTTCTCAAACCAGGTGAGCCGATCCAGAAACTCGCCGCAAATCAAATCCAGATCGCCGTCGCCGTCAAAATCCTCCATGTTGGGCGAGGGCGCGCCGTACAAATCTATCGGCTTTCCGGCGGCCGTGAGCTTGCCGCGCTCGGCGTATTTACCGTTCTGATTTTCCAGAAGATAGACGTAGCCGTGCAGGGGGCCGTTGGTCCAGTTGCCCTCCCCGTCGAAGGCATTGTCCCAGCCGTAGTCGCCCCAATCGTCGATGCCCACGATCAGGTCGAGGTCGCCGTCATTTTCGTAATCGACGTATTTCCACTGACTGAATCGAATCTTTTCGTGGCCCTTTTCAACAACATCCTTGGGAAATAACACCTTCGGATTGGCGTACAAGCTGGACTTGAAATCGAGGTACTCCACCCCGCGACCCAGCACCCGGGCACCTTCCTTTCCGTGGAAGACCTGCAAGTTCTTCCTGCTTTCGCCGATTTTCCTGGGAGGCTCGAAGACCGGCATCTTTTCGGACCCGCCCGAAGTGTTTTCAAAGAAGTAGGTGCCGTTGAAAGGCACGTCGGGACAAGAAACCACCAGGTCCAGATCCCCGTCGCCGTCGTAGTCCATGGGCAGCGGCCACGCCCACAGACCCACGCCCAAGTCCACCGTCAGGCCGGGATTGTTGTATTCCAGGAGAGTAAAGTCTGGTTCGATCGCCAGGCTATCGGTAAGGGCCTGGGATGTTGCGGGGTTTCGGTAACTCGGCAAGGCCAGGCTGGCGAACAGAATAGCCAGCGATAGATGGGTTGAAATTGCTTTATGTTTTTGCATGAGAATGGATTTGAGGGGTTTGTTTGTTTAGGGCAGGATGCGAAACGCGGTCAGCGTCAATTGAAGCATCCCCGCTCTTTCAACGCAAAAAAACACGCCGCCGTTGCCAGCATATCGGCGGTGGCGTCGTGAATTCCCTGCATGGGGCGGCCCATTAGCAATTTGTACAAATCATCCAGCCGCAAATCTTCGCCGTTGGGCGTCACCTTGCGGCTGGCCTCCATCGTACAGAGGAGCCGAGGCACAGCAATGCTTCCCACGCTGCCGGGCTGGGATTTTTCGGTGCGGATATACTCCGCCCCAAGCACGCCGTAATCCAGGTCGATGTTATGGCCCACCCAGGCGTCGGCGAACGCAATGTCGGGGCGCAGTTGGTTCAATACCTCGATGAGCGGCTGGCCTTCGCGCTCGGCTCGTTCGGGCGTGATGCCGTGGATGCCCTGCGCCACGCGGTTCCAGCGGTAGCCGTCGGGTTTTACCATCGCCAGCTTTTGGCTGAGTTGCTTGCCCGACTCGTCGTACAATCCCCAGGCCACCGAGATGAGCCGGGGCCAATTCGTGAGGTCGGTGACGGGCAGGTGGTACGACTGCGGCAGGCCGTTGGTTTCGGTGTCGAGGATGAGGTAGGTCATGGCTTAAAGTTAATCACAAATTCCGTCCAACCGTCGGCATTTGTTTTTAGGGAAAAGGGAAAACCGTGGTTCAGCAGAATCTCCCGGCTGAGCGTGAGGCCGATGCCCTGGCCATCGGGCTTGCTGCTGTAAAAGGGATTGAAGAGTTGGGTGGCTTCCTGCAAACTGATGGGTTTGCCGTTGTTTTTGACGACTAAACGGTCATTCGTTAGTCGTAATTCTACGCAGTTGCCTGATGTACAGGCTTCAAGGCCATTCTTGACTATATTCACTAAAATCTGCTCAAATTGCCCGGAATCGACCTCGATTGTCGTAGTAGTGGCTTCGGCTATTTTTAATCCGACGCCTTTTTGCTCCGCTAGCGGCTGCATGAAAACTACGACGTCACCGATCAATTCGTGCAAATCGGTAGTCTTCAAATTCGGCGTAGGAAGTCGCACTACCTCAGCAAAATTCCGCATGAATACGGTCAGGCGGCGGTTGCGTTCGGAAGCGACTTGCAGGGCCTGCCGCAAGTCGGCAAACTCCGCTATGGGAAGGCACTTGTGGGCAGTTTGCAGAATTGAATCCGTGGCCCCGAGCGTGTTGTTCACTTCGTGCGCCATCATGCGAATCACTTTTCCGTAGGCGTTTTTCTCCTGTTCCAGCAGTTCGCTGGTGAGTTCTTCGATCAGCAGAAACGACCGCCGGAAGCCCTGATCCATAAAATGCGACCGCTGGACTTTGAACTTCTGGACGCCATCGGCCTTCACAATTTTCGATTCGCCGTTTTGCATTTCGGCCAGTTGTGTCAAAAAAGGCGATTCCGTTTCCAGGAGTTTCAGGCCTTTTATTTTCTCAAAATCAAAACCAAAAAGGGTTGTGGCTCGGGCATTGAGCGAAGCGATACAATCGTCAAAATCCAGAATGACAATGGCAGTAGGGGAGGCGGCAATAAGTTTTACCAGGAAAAAATGCTGCGCCTGTTGCTTAGTCCGCTCCTCGCGCAACTGGTCGATCATCAGGTTGTAGACTTCGATCAACCCGTCGACTTCTCCCTTGCCCGTGGGGACGAACTTGATGGTGAAATCCTTCTCCTTAATGGCTTCGATGCCGGACTTGACAAATTCGTTTGGCCGTAAAAAACTACGATATAGATGGATGGAAACGAAGACCGAAAGCAGCAGAAATATTTCCGAAGCGATAAAAAGCAGTTTATCCTCGAACAACAGCAGGTATACCAAAAAAATCAGTACCGTATGCAGCACTGAAATGTAAATAATATACTGAGTGCGGGTCGAGAGCTTCATGCGTCGTCGGAGTCGTAGCTTATGCCGTATTTTTCGAGCCGACGGTACAAGGCGAAGCGTGTGATGCCCAGGGAACGGGCGACTTTCGACACGCGATTTTGGTGGAAGTCCATCGCCCGGCGGATCATCTGCTCCTCCATTTCTTCCAGGGTGGTGCTGCCTACTTCGGGGAGGTTGTCAGACAACGAAGGGCGCGGGGCCGGGCGGATATTTTTTTGAAAATCTTCTGCTTCAAGCACGTCGTGAGTAGAAAGCAAAACGGTGCGTTCGACAATATTTTTCAACTGCCGGATGTTGCCCGGTACCGTCAACGTTTTCATCCATTTACCAGCCGCTTTACTCAACCGCAAGTCAGGTCTTTCGTAGATTTCTTTCAGATTGTTGACAAAAAACTCCGCCAGCAGTGGAATGTCGCCGGGCCTTTCGCGCAGGGCGGGTAGTTGAATGGTAATGAGGTTGATGCGGTAGAATAAATCTTCCCGGAAAGCACCCTCCGCCACCATCTGTTCCAGGTTGCGGTTGGTCGCGCAAATCACCCGCACATCCACCGTACGGCTTTTGCTGCTGCCCAGCGGCTCGAAGGTGCGTTCCTGCAGCACCCGCAGCAACTTCACCTGACTGGCCAAATCCAACTCGCCGATTTCGTCCAGGAAAATCGTCCCGCGATCCGCCATCTCGAAGCGGCCCACGCGGTCGGCCTTTGCGTCGGTGAAGGCCCCACGCACATGGCCGAAGAGTTCGCTCTCAAACAGCGTGGAAGAAATGCCGCCCAGATTCACCTTCACGAAAGGCTGCTTTTTACGCTTGCTGTTCAGGTGAATGGCCTCGGCAATGAGTTCCTTTCCCGTACCGCTTTCGCCCGTCACCAGCACCGGGGCGTTCGTCGCGGCCACCCGACCCACGGTTCTAAGGATGCCCAGCAGTTGGGCGTCCTTCCCGACGATGTTATCGAAGTTGAATTCCTGCAATGATTTGCGCGGCGAAGTCCCAGGCGCCGGGTTTTCAGCCCGCGAGGCGATCTTTTGCTTGTGCAATTCCAGCGCCGTCTCCACCGATTGCAGCAGGTGGTCGTTCTGCCAGGGCTTGGTGATGAAGTCGCTGGCTCCCGACCTCATGCCTTGCACGGCCAGGTCGATCGTTCCCCAACCCGTGATGATAATGACGGGAACCTGCGGATGCAGTTCCCTGATGTCCCGCAGTAGCCGCATCCCTTCCACACCCGAAGTCTCGATGGAAAAATTCAAATCCAGCAGAATTAATTCGGGCGTTTCTTCGGTCAAAATCGTCATCGCCTCTACCGACGAAGACGCACTTTTTACCCAAAAGCCTTCCGTTTTCAAAAGCAGAGTCAGGGAGGTTCTTATAGCAATATCGTCATCGATAATTAGAATCATGATTTCAAAGCGCCTTTACGACACCGTTGCGCCTCTCCGAGGCTCATTGTTATCTCGTTTCTTATTTTCTACAAAGCTTGCGCCTCTCCGAGGCTAAGGAAGGGTTTTCTTTTGTAATTTTCCTTTTGCCACGGGGCGCCCCGCTTCATTCTCCCTTCCTGGCATGCCAGCCCGGTCTTTTCCTCCTCACTCTTCATGCAAAGCCACCGCTGGCTGCACCCGCGCGGCTTGTCGGCTGGGGTACCAGGCACAAAGGGTAACGATGATGAAAATGACGACGATGGCGGCGGCGATGGCCGTTAAATACACGCCGCTGGCGATGTCGAACACATTCATAATAGGAAATTGAAGCGCAAAAAGTAGCCCCAAAATAACGCTGAATGCCGCCAATACCCACATTTCACCCAGAAACTGAAAAGTAACGCTGCCTTCGGTCGCCCCCATCGCGCGGCGCAGGCCGATTTCGCTGCGGCGGCGGGCGATGCTGAGGTTCAGGATGCCGAATAATCCCAGAGCGACGTTGATGAGTAGGAATCCGCTGATGATGAGGAAGATGATGACGGGGACAAGGGTGAGATTCTGTCGGTTTTTACGGGATTCGCTGAGGTAGGTGACCTCCATGCCCCATCCGGGTACCATGGCGGCTAACTCCTTGATCATTTCTGCCTCGAAGCGGGCGTCCGTATCGGGTTTGGTTTTTACTAATACGAGCTTGTCATTATGGCCTCGATCTGCCATGAAAAATACCGCTGGCTTATCAGCCATAAACTCCCCTTTGGATTTGAACCGACCTACCGTCCCGACTATTTTGTAAGAACCTTCCCCATCTTTTATAACCTTCCCCAGAGGATTTTCGTGGGTAAAAAATGCTTCCCGTAGTTTTTCATTGATCACTACGGGCGGGTACTTGGACACGCGATCCTCGGCAGCAAACCAACGGCCCGTGAGCACGGGCATGTCCAGGGTGGTGGCGTATTGGGGATCAGTAGAGTAGTAGTCAGCCACGGTGATAGTCTTGTTGTACTCGATGGCGTTATTGCGCATGCTGGAAGAAAATGGGTAGTTTGGACTGGATCTGCTGACTGATTCCACCTCAGGGTAAGACCGAATACGTTGCATGACTCGATCGAGTTTTTCGGGGAGCGCGGTGGTGTCCTGGTTTGTCGTCAAATCAATCGACCACACATTTTCGTAGTTGAAGCCTATGGGTTCCAGATAGTTTTTGGCATTGAACGCCACGAGGGAAAGTAGGCCGAAAAGAACCATAAAAGAGGCCCAGATTTCAACAATCATCAGGGAGTGGCTGCCCTTTTTATTCCATATTATTTTTAATAGATGACTTAGCATGATATTTCAGGATTTAAGAGCGTCCACAATTTTTAGTTTAGACATACGGTAAGCAGGCAGCACGCCCGACAACAGACCGAAAATCAGGGAAACTAAAAAGCTTACCGCAAAAACGGTGAAGTTGATTGTAAGGTCGGCGTAGGCGATCCAGCCGCTGGAATTGATGAAAAGAATAATAAGTAAAGACAGAATCAATGCGAAAAATCCACCAATCAAAGTGATGAAAACATTTTCGACAATGAACTGCCAGAGCAGCGTTTTGGCGGGTGCCCCGAAGGCTTTTCTGACCCCGATTTCGGAAGCACGCTCCATGATTCGGCTGACATTGACGTTGACCAGGTTGATAGCAGGCAAACCCATGAACATAAGAATGAGCAGCCCGACCACCGTATAGAAAACGTATCGTGCTTTTCCCGAATCGTCACTGAAGAGTGTGTTCACAAAATCATCCATGTAGTTATTAGCTTTAACTATTAACATGGGAAAACGATCAGATTCTGCGATGGACGATTTGGGGATTTGGCTGATCGTTTGGTCAAATTCCGATTGAATGGCTGGTAAATCTGTTTTCTCTCCTGCCAATATTATCCCCATAAAACTACCCCTAACTCCTTTGTTTTGATAGTTGCTTTTGGGGGCGGTATAGGGGAAATACACATCAGCATAGGTGTAAGGACGGGTCACGGGACTTCCTTTGACAACGCCGATCACTTTGTAAGAAATATTTTCGATGTCAACGGTCTTGCCGACCACCGGTTTGCCGTTATTTTCAAAATACGATTCCTGCAAAGCGTCGGTAATCACTACCACGCGATCCCCGTCGCTTACATTTCGGGCATTATATGGCTTTCCTTCCTTAAAATTGAAATTAGTTACCTGCCAAAAATCTGCATCGGTGTACTTGATGTTTAGGTCGATGCGCTTGCCATTGGCATAGGTATTGGCAAAGCCAAAGCTGGACATAATCGATACTTTCTTCGCAGTTTTGAGCGACTTAGCATATTTGGTCAAAAAGTCAAAAGACATCGGTCCCGATCTCTTCCCTTGCTTGGCAGGGTCGAGTTGCTTGGCTTGGGTAATATACAGCGACCGCTCTCGTTTGTTCTCGGGATAATGGCTCCCAAAAAGATGATCGACAAAAGACGTAAGTACCATCAGCACGGTCAGCGTCAGTGTAATGCCAAACAGCGTAATGAAAGTATAGAAAGGATGCCGCAGCAATACTTTCCAGGCGATTTTTATGGAATTGATTATCATGATTTTGGATTCTGGACTTTGGACTTTGGACTTTTGACTCTGGACTTCTTTACATCACCTGCGTTCCGTCGAAAAGTCTTACCAAGCGGTGGGTGCGTTGGGCCATCGCATCGTCGTGGGTGACCATCACGATGGTGGCCCCGTCGTCGTTGAGTTTTTGCAGGATGTCCAGGATTTCATTGCCCATCACGCTGTCGAGGTTGCCCGTCGGCTCATCGGCCAGGATGATGTCAGGCCGCCCCACGATGGCGCGGGCGATGGCGACGCGCTGTTTTTGTCCTCCGGAAAGTTGTTTCGGAAAGTGCTTCATGCGATTGCTCAGGCCCACTTTTTCCAGGGCTTCCTTCGCCAGTTCGCGGCGCGTTTTGGCGGAAGTCTTGCGGTACAGCAGCGGAATCTCCACGTTGTCCAACACCGACAAATCATTGATGAGGTGGAAACTCTGGAAAATAAAGCCCAGTTTCTCGTTTCGCAAATGCGCCAGTTCTTTGTCGCGATAATTCACTACGGGCTGGCCGTCGAGTTCGATTTTTCCGCCCGAAGGTTCGTCCAGCAAACCCATGATGTTGAGCAGCGTACTTTTCCCGCAGCCCGAAGGCCCCATCACGGAAATAAATTCGCCTTTTTTGACATTTAGATTAATGTTGTTCAAAGCCAATGTTTCGATGGAACTTGTCCGATACACTTTTTCGATATTTTGGAGAGAAATCATTGAGGGTTTAATGTTTAAAAGTTTAATGTTTATAAATAAATCCTGCTGAACTCTGAAATTTTACTTTGTGCCTTTGTGCCTATGTGCCTATGTGCCTATGTGCCTATGTGCCTTGTCAGTCTGAGCGGAGTCGAAGACCCCCCAACTTCTCCCTTCGCTCAAAGTCAAACAATGTCAACAACCGCAAACTATAATACGCCTGCCAATAATCCCGCAGCGCCAAAATGTAATCCCGCCGCGCGCGGTCTTTTTCCTGGGTGGCAATGCCGAGGTCGGTGACGCTGAGGTTGCCGAGGATAAAGCGGTCCTGGGCGATTTGGTAGCGGTTGGCGGCGATGCCGTCGGTCGTTTTGGTTAGGGTGACTTGCTTTTGTAGCATTTGTAGCAGCGTGACTTGCGTGAAAATCTCCTGCTCGAAGCTTAGCTGGTCCTGCTCTACCGACTGCTGAGCGAATTCTTGATTGGCTTTGGCGATCTCGGTGCGGGCTTTGTTGCGGCCCCAGGTCAGGATGGGCAACGTGAACTGTAATTGCACGAACTGCCGATTCTGCGGGTCGACGTAGACATCGCCCGGCCTGGCTCCCTGGTTAGAAAGACCGAAAGTAGCTTCCAGCGAAGCGTTCAAGCCGTTTTCCCTCTGAGCACGTTGCGATTCGCGCGCTGCTTCCAGCAATCTGCGGCGGTAGCCAATGGCGTCGGCGCGGTTGGCAAAAGCTTCGTCCAAAGCGCGTTGCGGGTCGATTTCAAAAGGCTTGGCCTCTTGCGGAATTTCAAGGGCCAAGTCCCGCTCATCGCGGGAACTGAGGAACATTTTGAGCCGTAAGGACGCCACCGCTGCCGCCTGCTCAGCCGCTGCGAGGTCTTTCTGGGCGGTCAGGACACCGATTTGTAATTGTAGTAGATCGTTCTGGGAAATCTTGCCCAGGTCTAGTTTGTGTTGAGCGATCTTGAAGAGTGTGTCATTGTTGCTGCGGTTCTTCTCGGCAATTTGCAGGTTGACCTGCGCGATTAAAAGGTCGAAGTAAAAGCTTGTAGCATCGAGTGCAACGCCTTCCAGATCGGCCAGGTACTGCTGATTGCCCTCCTGAAATTTCAGCGGTTCGATCTTCCGCTCCCACTTCATGGCGTTGAACCGGAAGAGCGGCTGCGAGATACCCACCGCGAAGGGAATGCCGTTGTAACGCGTCTGGTCGCGGGCAAAATCATCGAAGCGTTGCAGTTGCTGCTGCGCGAAAATGGTGCCGCCCGTGAGGGCGATGTTCTGGCTAAGGGCCAAATTTAAAGATGAATTATTGTTGGCTACCGACTGAAAAGCGACCGTACCGTCCGGCTGCACGACTTCCACGAAGGAACGGGTGAAGCCGGGCAAGGTACCATTCAGGCTTAGTTGCGGTTTGTAGTTGGCCACGAACGAGCGGTACTGCCACTCATTTGTTTTCTTTTGGGTAGCGGCTTGCTTGCTGGCCAGAGATTGTTCGCGGGCGAGGGTGACGACTTGGGCAAGGGTGTAGCGTTGGGGTTGCCCTGTTACCACACTCAAATTTGTGAGTATCAATAAAACCGCGAATGTGTGTCTGAAAACCAGCATAGAACCCAATGGCCTAATAACCCAATACCTAACTACCTAAACTCAATTCTTTATCTCGATTTCCTCCAAATGCTCGTACGCATTCATATCCGTCAAAATGACTTTGTCACCCGCCGCCAGCCCACTCTTTATCTCCACAAAATCAAAATTCGATAACCCGATTTCCACTTCCCGGCGGCGGGCGGTTTCACCTTCTACCACGTAAACATATTGCTTCCGTTTCCCGGTAAAGGCGGGGCCATTGCCAACGCGCAATGCGTTGGCACTTCGACTGGTCACCACGTACAGTTCTACTTTCATATTAGGCCGCAGCGACTCCGAACGCGCATTGTCGAGCTGCACCACGAAACCGACGACGCCGTCCTTCACGGCGGGCTTCACTTGGGTGATGACGCCGCGCAGCGTCGAGTCGTTGACCTTTACGATCACCGGAAGCCCGGCCTTCACCTGGTCGGCGTACACGTCGGAGCAGGCGCCTTCGACGCGGAAGCTACCCAGGTCGGCGACTTTGGCCAGCATTTCGCCCTCATTGACCGACGAGCCGATGTTTTCGTTGACCCAGGTCAGCACGCCCCGGCGGTCGGCGACGATGTCGGCCATGCGGAGCTTGTGGCTGAGTTCTTTCAGGTTTTTGCGCTCGATTTGTGCGCCCAGCTCAGTTTCACGCAGACTGGCCCCCATCGACTTTCGGTTATAGGCCAGGTCATTTTCGAGTTGCTGCTTTTCGAGTTGGGCGATCTTTAGGGCGTTTTCGGCGCGGGTGACGTCCTCGTTGGTGCCGCCGCCGACCTTGACGAGCCGCTTGGCGTCGTCGAGGTCGGCTTTTAGTTTGTTGATGTTCAGTAGTTTGATTTTATCGCTGATCTCGGCGTCGTACAGATTCTTATCCAGCCGCATCCGCAGTTGCTCGATGCTGTTGTTTTTCAGAGCCAGTTGATCTTCCTGCCGTTCAAATTCGATTTGGGTCAACGACTTGTCCAATTCGACAATCGCCTGTCCCGGTTCGATACGCGTGCCGGGCGTCAGGAGCAGTCTTTTTATCGTGGCCCGAATGGGGCTGGTGATGATCTGCTCGTAGGCCGGAATGACCTCGCCCGTGGCGTCCAGGGTGTTCTCGACATCGCCCAATTCCACTGTTCCCGTTCGGATGCGCGAAGCCTCGATAGAACTGCTGATCGATTTTTTGAAAAAGTAAACGAGAGCAGCCAATACCAGCACCGCCAGGACGCCGAAAACCCATTTCCGGATTCTGGTTTTGTTGAGTTGTTCGACTGGTACTTCGCGATCCATTGATTCGGGGGGGGGGGGATTTTCTTGGCTAATTCTTCTTACTCAATCCTAACATTGTGCCATTTGTCAAGTATGTGTCAATGAGGTTTTTACGAAAAATAATAACAAAAAAAGCCGTGCGAAATCGCACGGCTGGTGTCAAAACGAACGGGTAATTTACTCCACCAGAGTTACGCGGTGCAGTCGATATCGACCCAGGATACGCCCGGTACGTTATAGTGCATCACCATTGGGTTATATTGGTAGGAATAATCAATTTGGGGGATGAAGCAAAAAATTTATATAGTCACTTCGGTGGTTGGTGGCTATTACGACGATGAATTTCGAGAAGATACCATATTGTTTTTTAACCGACTCGATAGGGGCGAAGTTGTTTTTGTGGTTTCAGATTTGCTTGACCTTGAACTGATTAATGCTCCTGTACACGTCAAAAACCATTTGCTTGGATATTCTGTCGATAAATTCGCAGGATTTTCGCTTGTCGTCTTGAACGCAATCCCGTTAGGGATCAAATGTGGGTAGAGAAATGCTTTCATAGTCGATTATTATGTCCCGTACGGGACATGACCCGCTAACGAATCGGCTTTTTCTACCCACATCCTGTGCCTAGCGGCACATTTTTCTCAGCCGAAGCGAAAGTCCTAATTCGAAGGAATAGAACTAACTAAGGAGGCCGTTGATCTGGCTGATGCCTACATAAGAGAAAGGGTTGAGGGTATAATTCTGTCAATCTGCGATTAGGCTATGCACTACTTGAAATAAGGAGTCCGAAAGAATTAATAAATTGAATTATGGAGAAAATCAAGAAGGAAAAATCGTTCGATGCTGTGAAAATGATGCGGGATATTCGGGATAAAATCAACGAAGAAACTCAGAATATGTCGTTCGAGGAATTGAAATTCTATATTCAGCAAAAGCTGAAAGACAGCGAGACCGAATTGGCTGACCACAAGTGAGATTGTCACACTCATCGGAAATACGCGCGTATGACCTACGCAGCCGCTGCATGATTAACTTGTAGCAACTAGCTTTACAGCCAGCCGACTATTAACTTGCGGCTTTTCGAAAATGGAAAACTAATGAAAGCACCCATCCGAGTCCTGCTTGTGGACGATCACCAGATCATTTGTGACAGTCTTTCGCTGCTGTTTGGGACGATGGAGGACATCGAAATTGTCGGTACGCTCAATGATAGCCGCAAAGTGCTGGATTTCTTGCAAGACCACGCGGTGGACGTGCTGGTGACGGACCTGAATATGCCCCACCTCGACGGCATCCAGCTCACGATGCAGGTGCGGAAGGAATTTCCCGAGATGAAAATCCTGATGCTGACCGTCAAGGACGAACTCGACGCTATTCAGGATGCGTACCGGGCGGGGATTTCCGGTTATGTGATGAAAAAGGCCAACCGCGCCGAGTTGGAAAATGCCCTGCGGTCGGTGGCGACGGGCCAGAAGTATTTCAGCGAGGCCGTGATGCGCGAGCTGATGGCGGGCGGCGGCAAGCCAGAGGAAAGCCTCGACCACACCGACGAACTGGTGGAACTCACCAAGCGCGAGCTGCAAATCGTGCGACTCGTGGCCCAGGAGCTTTCCACGGCCGAAATCGCCGATCAACTCTTCATCAGTACGGGAACCGTGGAAACGCACCGCCACAATGTGATGAAAAAACTGGGGGCTAAAAACGCCATTGGCATCATCAAGTACGCCATCAAGTATAAGCTGCTGTGACCTGCGCTTCACTGACCGGAATTTCGATACTGATGCGCGTGTGCTGCGGCATGCTCTCCACCCGCCAGGTACCTTTGAGCTGCTCCACGCGGTTCTGGATGTTGCGCAGCCCCACCCCGCTGGCTTCGGCGATGGCGGTTTCGGTGGTCTTGGTCGAGGGTTTGGGAAAACCCACGCCGTCGTCGCTCACCGTGAGCAGGAGGCGGGCGGGCTGGTAGGTGAGGCTGATCCAGGCGTGGTCGGCCTGGGCGTGCTTGACGATGTTGTTGACCAGCTCCAGCACGATCGTATACAACTGGTACTCCACGGCGGCACTCAGCCGGTATTCTTCGCCGTCGAACACGAAATTGAATTCGATCCGGTCGTTGTCGTTGAGCTTTCCCAGCAGTTTTTGCAAAGCCACCTTCAGACCCTTGGTTTCCAGTTCTTCGGGCAGCAGGTTGTGCGAAATCAGGCGGATATCGAGGTAGGCGTCGTTGATCATTTCCACCGCCCCGTCCATGATCTTGCGGTTCGAGTCCGTCCAGCCTTGGCGGTCGAGGGCTTCGAGCCGCCAGCGCACGGCCGCTATTTTGGTGTTGAGGTTGTCGTGCAGTTCGGAGGCCATGCGTTTGCGCTCCATGTTCTGGCCCCGCGCCAGGGCTTCTTCAATTTCGCGGTTTTTGGTGAGCAGTTGCGCGTTGGAGCGGCGCAGCAGCCGATTGGTCCAGAAGCCGTAGGCAACGATGCCAAGCCCACCCAAAAGCAGAATAACCAGGAAATTGCGGGCTTGCATCAGCCCTTCATTTTCCAAATCCTTAATCTGAGTCTCGCGCTTTTCGGCGTCGTAGCTGGCTTGCAGTTCGTCGTACTTCTGCTCTACCTCGAAGCGGTTGAGACTGTCCTCCTGCATTTTATAGGCTTCCAGGAAGGCCAGAGCCTTGCGGTAATCTCCGGTTTTTTTATAAATATGGTACATGTTGTATTCTGCCACGGACCTGAATTTCAGCCAACCGGATTCTTTGGCGTAATCCAGGCTCAACAAGTAATACTTGATGGCTTCGCCGTACCGAATCTCTTCCTCGTAGCTTTGGGCCAAATCCTCATAAATTTCAAAAATTATCACGTTGTTATTATCCTTTTTAGCCATTCTCAATGCCTTTTGACGATATTGGTCAGCTAATTCCTCCTTACCCAGTTTCTGGTAGCAATTGGCCAGGTCCTGAGGACTGCTGGCCCTCAGGAAAGGACTAGTGGCGCGGGGCAGAAGATTATCTACTTGCTGGTAATAGGTCAGGGCTTTTCGGTATTCTTTATGATAATAGTAATGGTCCCCGTAATAGTCGAGAATCCAGCCCAGATTGTTGGTGTTTTTTAATTTTTCGGCCAGTGGACGGGCCTTTTCCAAATATTCCATGCAGCGGTCGTGCATCCCGCTGTTGCGCAGGACGAAGGCCGCCAGCACATAGGCGTAAGACAAGTGGTAGGGATTGCGTCCCCCTGCTTCCATGAGTTCGATGGCGCGGCTGTAGGCTCCCAGGGCGGCGGGGTATTTCCCCTTCACGTCGTAGCTTTTGCCGATGGCTTGCTGATACAGTCCGTCGCCCGTTTTCCACTTTACTTTTTGGGTCAACTCCCGCAGACTGTCCAGGTATGCCGGGACGCGGGCGTCGCTCACGTTGCAGAGCCGCTCGGTGAGCAGACTCAGGTTCTCGACCATCAGCGTGTCGCGGTGGCGGGAGACCGGCTGGCGGCGTAGGACTTCCTGCCGGGTGATGAGGCTGTCGAGCGCTGGGTTTTGGGCGTGGGCGGTGGCTGGTACCAGCAAAAGTACCCACATCAATCCCCAAAGTGCCTCGGCCCGAATGACTTTCATTTTTAAAACCCTGACAATGAACTAGGACTTTCGCTTCGGCTGAGAAAAATGTGCCGTTAGGCACAGGATGTGGGTAGAAAAAGCCGATTCGTCAGTGGGTCATGTCCCGTATGGGACATAATAATCGACTATGAAAGCACTTTTCTACCCACATTTGATCCCTAACGGGATCGCATTCAAGTCGACAAGCGAAAGTCCTATGAACTTTTCCCGAATATAAAGATGGAAATATAGAAAAAAATCAATGGATGAAGAAAGTCAGGCCGACGTTGGCCTTCAGGGTGCGGATGTCGGGGCGGTCGTCAAAAACCTCTTCGTCGCGTGAGTAGGTGTTGGCTTTGCCGATGCTCCCGCCCAAAGAGAGATTGAGCGCCAGGCCGGGGGTCAGGAAAACGTTGAGGCCCCCGGAGCCGACCACCGCCGGCCCGCTCAGTTGCACGCGGTAGGGCCGAGAGTCATTGTTATAAAAAACGGGATCGATCAAGAAGTACTGCTGACTGACCCCCAGCTCGAAGAAAGGGCGCACCCTTTGCAAAGTTCCGCCCAAATTGAGCCGCAGCCCTCCTTCCAGCGCGGCCATGCTGTAGGTGTCCCACTCTTCGGGCAGATTGATGGCAAAAGTTTGACCATCCAGGCGCGCGTAAATCTCAAATCGCTGGCTGAAGCCATAGCCAACGCGTAGCCCCGCGCCGAGGCCGTTGGGCTCCCTCTCGTCGAGCGGATTGAAATAGCTGGACGACCAACGGCAGTAGTTCAGCGAGGCACCGATGGTAAATCCCTGGGTGTTGGAGACTACGTCCTGGGCGTAAAGCTGCGTACTGGCGGCAATCAGGAGAAAGAGAATAATGGAGCGTTTCATTTTTATTTTGTTTAGGGTTAAGCGTTTAGATGTTTAGCGTTTAGTTGTTTAGGCTGGCGCAAGGTTACTTTGTGCCTCTGTGCCTCTGTGCCTCTGTGCCTTTGGAACTTTGGAACTTTGGAACTTTGGAACTTTGTGCCTTTATTACTTCTCTACTGCTTGAAAACCAAACTAGTACGATACACGCGAATATCATTGACGCGGCGGTTGCGCTCGAAGGTGACGCGGTCGTTGGCCTTGTTGCTGTACTCGGGAAAGCGGATGGACACCCATTGGCCGTTAACGGCTTCCACGGCCTCGAACTGCACGGCCAAATAGGCGCGGCTGCCGCTGGCCGAGCTTCGCACGTCGGCCACGCGGCCTCGCACCCGCGCCCCGGCCTCGATGACCGTCGTGCCGTCCACCACCACGGGGGCCAACGTGCGCAGCCAGACCGTGCCGCCGCTGCGGTTCACCTCATCGGAGGTGACGGTTTCGTTGAAAGCCACCGGGAAGCTCTCGCCCCGCAACTCCACCGAGCGGGTGCGGGCGGGGGTGGTTTTTTCAGGAGCGGGTAGTTTTACCTCCTCGAACCGCGCCGGGGTTTCGTCTCCCTTTGCCGCGATGGGCGCTTCCTTTTTTGGAGCTTCCTGTTTGGGTTCGGCGGGTGCTTCCTTGGGTTCGCGGGAAGTTGGTTCGCGATCTTTGGGAGACGATTTTTTCGGCTCAGTACTTTTCTCCCGCTCCGCCGGGCGAGCCTCTTTGGGGGGAAATTTGGTGACGGGGTAGTTCGGGGTTCCTGTCTCGTAAACAACCGGATTTGTGCGGTTCTCGGGTACTTCGGAATGCTCGTCTTCCGTACTTTTTGCTTCGGCACTTTCCAGCGGCAAAACGTTTGCGCTGGCTGCCGACCCGCCTCCCTGCAGAGCCACCGCCTCGCTCGGAACCTCACCCTTCATCCAGACGCCCGCGCCCACAATTCCCAGCGAAAGCAGCAACGCTCCGAGCAGAATCAGCCCTTCCAGCGTGAGGATCTTTGTCCTGAGACCTGCCCAGTCGATTGTATTTTTTTCAAAATTCAAATGCTTTATTTTTTCCAAAAGAACACCCCCGAAGGCAAGCGTGGGCCAACGCCGCTCGCCGGATGCAGCCCCGCCTACCAGGCGGCTTGGCGCTACCACGGGCTTGTCGGCCGTGGCGGCTGAGGGCTTTGGCGGCTTGACCGCCGCGCGGACAGGCGACTGAAAATGAACCCAGTCCAATGGGCCGGGCGGCACGACGGCGGCTAGTGCCAGGCGCAGGTCGTTGGCGTTATCGTATCTCTTCTCTGGTTTTTTTTGGAGCAGCTTTTCTAAAATATTTGCCAAAGCAATTGGCATATCGGCCACGTGTTCGCGAATCGAGACGGGTTTTTGGTTCAGGATTTGGTGGATCAGCGTGGAGTCCGTCATGGCCGTGAAGGGCATTTTGCCGGAAAGCAGTTCGTAGAGCAGAATTCCCACGGCGTACAAATCCGACTGCACCGAAGGCTCGCCGCCGTCCAGGATTTCGGGGGCGATGTATTCCAGCGTGCCCATCACGCGATTCAGGCGGGTAAGGCGTTCGCTGCCTACCAGCCGGGCGATGCCGAAATCCATCAGCTTCACGTTACCCTCGCGCGTCAGCATGAGGTTGGCGGGCTTGATGTCGCGGTGCAGAATTTCCTTGCGGTGGGCGTGGTGCAGCCCCGGCAAAGCCTGCGTGATGAGGCGCACGGCGTTCTCGACCGAGAACCGTTCCTGCGTGCGCAGGAGTTGCTCCAGGTTCGCGCCATCCACGAATTCCATGACCATGAAATTGTCGTCACCGTCTTTGATAAAATTGTAGAGCGTGGCTACGTTCGGATGGTTCAGCCGGGCCGACACCACGGCCTCGTTGCGGAAACGCTCGAAGAAAGTCGTGTCGCGCATCAGGTGCGGATGCAGCGCCTTCAACGCCACGGGCCGCTGTAGTAGCGTGTCGGCGGCCCGATAGACCGTCCCCATGCCGCCTTCACCCAGCAGTTCTTCTACGCGGTAGTTATGTATGAGGCGTCCGATCATTTTTTTTTGTTGAATCGTGTAATCGTTGAATCGTGTAATTGTTGTTTAGTTGTGGAGTTGTGGAGTTGTGGAGTTGTTTAGGAGTATGTCGGTCTGAGCGGAACGGCCCGCCGCAGCGGTCGAAGACCTCCCGTATGGCCTGTCTTCGACTCCGCTCAGACTGACATTGCCACTTTGTGCCTTTGTGCCTCTGTGCCTTTGTGCCTTTGTCCCTCTCCTTCACAGAATCACCTCCGTCGGTCTGGCTTCGGGTTGTTTGTTTGGGGCGATGCGCTCTACTACCATCACGGTAATGTTGTCGTGGCCACCTCGGGCTTTGGCTTGGTCTATCATTAGTTGGGCGGCTTCGCTGATGCTGGGCAGGTTGAGCCAGTTGGCCATTTCTTCGTTGGAGAGGTAGTCGTAGAGTCCGTCGCTGCACAGCAACAGGCGGTCGTTTTCCTCGAAGCGTAGGGCGGGCATGTCCACGTCTATTTCTACCTTGCTGTTGGTTCCCATCGCGCGGGTCAGTACGTTGCGTTCGGGGTGGGTGTCGGCGTCGGCGGGTTGGAGCAGACCGTCGTCCACCAGTTTTTGCACGTAGGTGTGGTCGGTAGTGAGTTGGGTAAAATGCCCATTCTTACAGAGATAGGCCCGGCTGTCGCCCACGTGGCCCACGTAAATGCGGCTGCCGCACACGGCCACGGCGGTGCAGGTGGTGCCCATGCCCTTCTGCTGCGCGTTGCGTCCGGCGGCCTGCCAAATCTGGCGGTTGGCTTTGGCCAAAGCGAAGTACAGGCTCTCCTCGGGGCTTTCCTCGCGCTGGTAGTAGGTTTTGGAAACTACCTCCGTGGCCATTTGCGAAGCTACTTCTCCGGCGGCGTGACCGCCCATGCCATCGGCCACCACGGCCAGGTAGCCTTTACTCGCCTGCACGGCTTGCGTGGCCGGCCTGATGAAGCGCGTGGCGTCCTCGTTGTTGGTGCGCACGCTGCCCACGTCCGACAGCGCCACCGCCCGCAGCTCGCTGGGGCCGGGCGGGGTCATTTCCCGCGTTTCACTTGACAGCCATTTTTTCCAAAACATATTTTTTTGAGTTAATGAGTCGATGAGTTTATGAGTCAGTGAGTTTTTTCAGAGAGTGCGAAAGCAAAACTCATAAACTCATAAACTTTAAACTCATAAACTCTAAGCCCCATTCCGCCACTCGCGCCAAAACGCTGCCCTTCGGCTTTCGCAGGCGCTGCAGCAGTTGGGCAGCGGTGAGGCGTTGGTGGGGTTGGGGGATGAGGAGTTTCTTGATTATTTTCTTAGAATTTCTGGATAGATCGGGAATCAGCAGGTCGGGGGCCATGTACGCGCCGCGCTCGATTTTGACCCTGATTTCGGTTTCGGTGCGGCCTTCGAAGGGACGGTGGCCTGTCACCATTTCGTAGAACAGCACGCCCAGCGCCCAGCAGTCGGCGGGGGTACTTACCTGGTTCTGGAACTGCTCGGGGGCCATCGCGTAGGTCGTGCCGATCACGTAGCCTTCGCGCGTCAGACGCGGCGTGTAGGCGGCTTTGGCGATGCCGAAGTCCAGCAGCTTGGCCGTGCCGTCGGCGGTGACTTTCACGTTGCAGGTCTTGAGGTCGCGGTGGATGATGCCCTCCTGGTGCAGGTGCGCCACGGCGGAGGTGAGCTGTTCCAGCAGTTGCAGGGCGAAGGCTTCGGGCAGGCGGCGGTGCCGGGCGATGAGCTGCTCCAGCGTGGGGCCTTCCACGTATTCCATCACGATGCAGGGGTACTTTTGGCCCGATACGTAGTCGTACAGCGCCGCGATGTGCAGATGCCGCACCGATGCCTGGATGTACGCCTCGTTCTGGAAGCGGGCTGCCTGCGCCGACTGCGAGAGCACTTTCACCGCCGCCAGTCGCCGGGTCGAAATGTGGATGGCTTTATAGACCTCCCCCATTCCGCCCGCCCCCAACCACTTCGTGAGGGTGTAGCTACCAATGGTGCGGTTTGTGAGCGTTCCGTGCATGAGGTGAGTTAATGAGTTAATGAGTTCAGGAGTTTAAAGTTTATGAGTTCATGCCGGGGCCGTTCGTGCGGTTTAAAGTTTTTGACGGGGTTTCCCGAGCGATTCAAGAGTTTGTGTTTTTTTATTTTCAAGAACTCATAAACTCCTGAACTTTAAACTCATAAACTCCCCGCCTACTGAATCACACTGCGGCGGCCCATGAGTTCCATGCCGTAGTGGATGGGTACGGCGAAGGTGATTCTGGTGCCTTCCTGATCGGTGTGGCTGGCGGTGAAAATGCCGATGACATTGCCCTCCTTGTCGAAGACCGGCCCGCCGCTGTTGCCCGCCCCGGTCGCGCTGATGGTCAGTTGGTAGTAGTCGCCGAGGGTGCTGTAGTACCCGGTCACGCCTCCTTCCTCCGGCGTTCTGGTAGTTCCCCGGATGATTTTCCCGATACTTCCGTCGGTAACCGTGGGATCGGGAACGCTGATGATCTGCGTGTTGCGGTTGGCGAAGTCGTTGCCCACATTGGCCACCACCGTCGTGGGTGAAATTCCGGGATAGCCCATCACCAGTACTTTCTGTCCGGCAGCTGCGTCGCTGTCGGCGTCCCTCATCTTCACGGGTTCCATTTTGGTGGGCAGGTCGATCTTGACCATCGCCACGTCGTGCTTGTTCGAGATGCGCACCACTGTGCCGGGCGTCCGCTGGTCGTTTTTGGCAAAAGTCACGTCCATGTAAGTGTTCTTGCCCTCGATGATTTTGCCCGACATGGGCTTGCGGCCAAAGAAACTGGTTTCCGAAGGCACCCAGGCGATGGGGCTGTCCACTGTGCCCGTTACTTTCCAATCACCGCCCGTGTACTGCAGCAGCACGCCGGGGTAAGCGTCGGCCGGGAAGGGGTAAAGCGAGTTCCAGCCCGCCGCCACGTGGCGGTTGGTGAGGATAAAACCGCTTTCGTCCACGACGAAACCTGAGCCGCTGGCCCCCGCAATGGCGATGGGCCGACCGTAGGGCGTGTCTCTTTTCAGGCCCAGCAGCGGCTCGATTTTGCCCGACTCCACCTCGATGTACATGGGTGTTTCCGTGACCACCCCCGTCTTGGAGTTCGTTTCGCGGTAGTATTGGTGATAGACGTCATCGCCCGTGGGGGTGTAGGTCAGCTTGTAGCCAAACTCGATGAAAACCACCTTGTCGGCATTGCTCTTGGCGATGGCTTCGGGGTTGAAGTACTCCTGATTGACCTGCTGCACGACAGTCGTGGTATCGCTTTTTACGATATTCGTGACACTGGTACCAAACTTGTCCCGGAAGGCAAAAGCGATGGCGGATAATACCACTAAAGCCGCGATTAGGCTGACAATCAGGGTGCGCTGCGACTTCTTGCGCTCGTAGGTGATCACCCGCTCGAAAGTCTGCTTGCCGATGCCCGTTTTTTCGGGCGCGGCGGCAGCCATGCCTTCCGGCACGATTTCCTCGGTGGGCCTGGACCCGGGCACATCCACCACGCGGGTGGCGGCCATCAACTCCTGAGGACGCGGATCCACGTCGAAGACGAACACCGGACCGCTGGTGCCGACCTGCACCTCGTCGCCGGGACGGAGGTCGGTCTGGTCTTTCACGCGGGTTTTGTTGACGTAAATTCCGTTGCGGCTGTCGTTGTCCACCAGCGTGAACTTACGGTTGCTCTCTTTCACGATTTTGGCGTGTTCGCGACCCACGACGGTGTCGAGGTCGAGGTCGAACTGGATATCGCTGGTCGTCGAGCGGCCCAGGGTCAGTTCATTATACTTCTCGAAATCGAACTCTTCGATTTGGTTGGCTTTCGCGCCACTCAGGTGGCGGATGACAAAGGTTTTGATGGGGGTCATGGGGTTGGTTTGTTTAGTTGTTTAGGGTTTAGTTGTTTAGGCGGGTGCAGACTACTTTGTGCCTTTGTGCCTTTGTGCCTCTTGGCCCTTGCTGCTTTGGCTTCGTTTAGCCATTTGATCTGGATATTTTGACTCGAGGCTGGAAGGCATAATGGTCTCCTGAGCGCTCATCCTAGTTTTAATAGCAAGCCCACGAGCGCGATGAAGCACGAAAGGCCGCCCGTACCGAAGAGGAGGAAAGCGGTCATCAATTCGTTGTCGTCGGCCATATCGGACTGTACCTTGCCGGGCGTCCGTGAATTGTAGCGGATCGTGTGGAAGCCACCTACCTTGAGCAGCCCTTTGTCGAAAAGCTGCTTCGACTTAGTGACCAGGATTTCGCCCGTCGTCTGGTAGCGGAAGGTCGGTATGTTAAGTTCGCCAGCGCTTTCGTCGTTGTAGGTTACCTCTATGCCGATCACTTCGGCGGTAGTCTTCTTCGACTCGGTCAGCCACTTCGAGAGGCGGCTGTAATAGCGCCAACCCCAGTACATCAATAGCACTCCCGCCAGGAGAAAAGCGGCCGAGACACCGTATTCTGCTACTAAATAGTCCATTGTCTTTTTGCTTTGAAATGAATAATAATTGAACATGACAAAGGTCAGGAAAACGGCAAGGCCACTCAATGGGGGAAAACCTACATTTCGGCTGGGGAAAACCTGTATTTTTTTCTAGGGGTATTCATATAGAAAAGAGGGAAGACCTCACTTGAACTGATCGATGTCCTCATAATCGCGCTGGGGGTTCTCCACAATGTCCAGAAGCAAACTGCGAAAGCTGGTGCTGAAAGGACCAAATTGCGACGGGTCTCGGTAATCGACGGACCCGTTGAACAGCAACACCACCGTCATGCCGTTGTCGTGCCGCATCGCCCCCGCCGAGGCACCAGGTATTGCCCCGGCGTTGAACCAAATCTTTTGACTTTTAACCTGGGCGAAACCCATGCCGTAGCCGCCGGCCCCGGCTATGGGCGCAATCATCAGGTCGATCGAAGCTTTGCTCAGGATATCGGGGCGGGTGTCCAGGCCATCGATGGCGTTCATGAACTTGAGCGCGTCGGTGGCCGTGGCGACCAGCCTGAGGCTCGGCCCGTACCGATCCACTCTGAGGCCATATTCTTCTCCCCTTACCGAACCCTGCCCGTAGTAGGTCATCTCTTCGGGGAGCTTCGGGCTTTTGTTCTGGCGGTCCAGATCCACCGAAGCGCCTCCGATGGGTTTCAGCAAATCCTCCTGCAAGTGGCGGAGGTAGGTCTTCCCGGTGACTTTCTCGATGATTTTTCCCATAACAAAGTCGTTTGCGGAATAGTAATCATATGCTTTGCCCGGCTCGGCGCGGGACACGGTGTTATCCAGCATCCAGTCGAAGAACTCTTTCTCTTTCAGGGCGGGGAGAGTGTCCAGGACAGATTTGCCGGATTTGCTCCTGAAAGCACCCGACCTGTGCTCGAGCAAATGGCGCACGGTGATCTTGCGGTAGGCGTCGGAGTACGGCTTGGTGCCGTAGGCCGTCCCCAGCAGCGCCCCGTCGCCGAATACCTTATCGTCGAGCTTCAGCTTGCCCTCCTCCGCCAGTTTCAGGGTGGCGACTACGGTGTAGGATTCGGAAAGGTTCGTCAGCCGAAAACGGGAACCGATCGCCACGGGATTCTGCATGATCCGGTCGGCCAGTCCGTAGCCCTTCCGGTACACGAGCTTGCCACCTTTGGAAATGGCCAGCGACGCGCCGGGAAAATCGTATTTTTCCATAAAAATCGACACCAGCCCGTCGATCACCGCGATGTCCTTTTGTGCCACGGGCGGCGGCGTGGGGGGGAGGGGCGCGGGGTCGGGCGTGTCTTTGGAGCAGGAAAAGGCGGCGGCCAGCAGCAGGGCGGCGGTGAGGGTTTTAAGTGTTTTGTTCATAATGATGTAGTGTCTTGAAATAGGATTTGCAAAGTTCCCGCCCTGAGATGCGCCCGGCCATCCGGGAAAACCTGACTCGTGCTACCTGAACCCCTGGCTGATCTGTCGGCTTTTTCTGTATTCGGTGTACTCGAAAGCGGCGTCCGCACTCACCAGATTGGCGTCGCGGTCGAAAAGCTGGTACTGGGCCTCCACCCCCGCCGAGTGCTTGAGGAAAGTCCACCACAAAAATTTCGTGATGCGGTTGGTGCCGCTGGCCTTCGCGACCAGACGCAGGGTGTAGGTGTTGTCGTCCTTCAACTTTTCCAGGAGTTTCTCGACGCGTAAAAACTGGCGCAGCACCGAGGTGCTGGACTCTTTGCCCACGGGCTGGGCGAGGGATTCGTTGAGGGCCGCATACACCTCGTCGAGTGCCTGCTGGGTTTTTACCACGGGGCTTTTTTCGCCGGGGTTCCCGTCCAGGATGGCCTCGTTCAGGGTATTGCGGGCCAAGTCGAGGGCGGCCAGTCGCTCCATCAGCACGCTGCCGCCGTCGCCCGTGGGCACGTACAAGGCCGGAAAAAAGTACTTGCGCCCGGAGCCGCGGTCATTCTTGCGAATGAGCGACATCAGCACATCTTCCCCAACCTCCTCGCGGCTTATCTGATATTCGGTTTCGGTGCGGAGGAGCATGGCGGTACTGGCCAGTACATTCAGTACCTTCGAACCGACGGCGATGGCACCGACAACGGCGCTGGGTCCTGCAAACTCATTTATTTTCATTTCAGAGCCTTCCTCGTGTTCCGGTTTTCTGCTGAGTGCCTTCTCCGTATCCTCGTACTGCTCCGTGAGTCGGTTCAACTCAGCCAGCAGGGCGTGATAATCCGGGACAGCCTGATGGTAGGCGGGGTCGTAGAGCACGACGGTAGCGCAGCAGCCTACTTTCTTCGCGATACCCTCCCCGTCTTGGGTACCCATAAATCGTTTCAGAAGTACCTCCAGGCCGCCATAGGTCAGGGCGCGGGTTTCGGCCAGGGCCGTCTCGCCGTTGCTGATGGTCACGCTGCCCGAAAGCGGCGTGGGTTTGGCATCGCCAAGAAGGTCTTTCTGAGCCTTGAACTCAGCTATCCTGGCATTGTGCGCCTGCACCTCTTCGGTCCTCCTCTCCGCTTCCTTTGCCTTTTGGACCGCTTCCGACTGCTGCTTGATTTTCTGCTCCAGCTCCACGTTCTCGATTCGGAGGAGTTCGTTTCTCCGAGCCAGCGCTACTTTTTCCGTGTCGGCTGAATTCTGGGCTGCGGCCTGATTTTGCTGAGGTACCATGAGTGAAGTTGCCATGAGTATTTGAGTGAGGGTAAGCCACAGTCTCCTGCGGGCGGGGCTATCATGTCTGCCGGGCGTGTTCATAGGGGAGCCGTAGTCGGGTGAGGAATCGGTTGAAACCAGCAGGCTATTTCTCTGCTGCGCTGCAAATTTTCCGTTGTGTTTTTGGCTTGAAATGATTGGCAGTTGCTAAACCTGACAAGGCTCCTTTCTTTTCAACCGCTCCCATTGGCTGTTCCCAGGGCTTTGGACGGGTGCTTAGTTTGGATTTGCGAGAACGCTGGTCCCGGCTTGCTCAAGACCGGCGTCTCGTCACTTGAGAGACCGACTACTGCTTGCTGACGCGCACGGCGGCGTGGCGGCCCTGGCCGTCCTGCACGTGGATCAGGTACAGCCCGCCGGGCAGTCCGCCCAGCCGCAGCTTCACCTCGTTGTCGCCCGCGGCCAGCTCCTCGGCCCGCCGCTGCACGGCCCGGCCCGACAGGTCAAGCACTTCCACACGCGCCGCGCCCGCCTGCGGGGCCAGCACCCGCAGCGTCAGGGCGTCGATGGCCGGGTTGGGGAAGGCCGCCACTGACAAGCCCAGTCCCTCGCTGCCCGGCGTCTCGTAACCGATGCGCGCCACGCCGCCGCTGCCGCAGGCCCCCATCGTGGCCCCCAGCCTGAGGTACCGCTTGGCGATCTTCTCCGAGACGCACTGCGTCACGCCGTAGTAGCAGATCAGCCTGTTTTTGCCGCCGGGCCCGCAACTGAAATCAGGCTCGCCCCCTTCCTGCTCGACTTCTGTCTGGGCCGTGGCGTTGCAGCCGTCGGCGCTGGTGACCGTGACGGTGTAGGTGCCCGGCGCAGACGGGGTTGGGGCTGGCCGAAAGGCCGCTCACCGTGGGTGGCGTGGCGGACGGGGTAGTCGCGCCGAGCTTTACTACCCAGAAGTCTCCGCCTCCATGATGGCCCGCTCCGTCCACGTCGGTGCTTGCCGACGCATCCCCGTCGTTGGAGTAGGTTGAACCAGCTACCACGAAGCCGCCGTCACCACTGGACGTGATGCCGGCAGCCCCGTCAAAGCCGCTTCCTATCAGGGTCTTTTGCCAGGCCAGATTTCCCGAAGCGTCGAGTTTGACGATCCGAGCATCCACCGCAGAATTTCCCGACGGCCCCCCGTCGATGTCGGTGATTCCGGCCACCACGAAACCGCCGTCGTCGCTGGGCGTGATGGCGTTGGCATGGTCAAAGCCACTTCCTCCTAAGGATTTCTGCCAGACTAGATTGCCCGAGCCATCCAGTTTGACTACCCACAAATCTTCATTACCTTGATTACCCGACACATCCCCATTATTGGAGGAGGTACTTCCAGCTACCACGAAGCCGCCGTCGCCGCTAGGTGTGATGGCGTAGGCAAGGTCACGTGAGCTCCCGCCCAGGGCATTCTGCCAGACAATATCGGGTGCTTGGGCGTGCGCTGCCAGCGAAAGGCAGAGCAGCCAGAGCCAGGCGGCCAGAGAAGCCAAACGGGCGCAGCGCGGAGCTGCCGCCGCGAAGTGCGGGCGGGACTGAGGGGAGGTAAAGCGCGGAGAGGTGTGCATGGGTCGTGAGCTTTTAGGTTGGGTGAAAAGGATTTTTGAAATCTGTCCCACAAAGTTCCGGCATCCGCCCTCTCCGGTCAATCCAGGAAAACCTACATTTTCTCTAGGGAAAACAGATAGAAGCTTCTAGGGGTATTCATATAGAAAGGAGGAGAAGGGAGAAGGGAGAAGGGAGGAGAGGATTGGGAGGACGGCTCACTTTCTCCGAAATTTTCCATTAGACGCAAAAAAGCCGTGCGAAATCGCACGGCTTTTTGTCAAAACAAATGGGCAGGATACCTTACTAGATATACGCGATACAGTCGATCTCGACCCAGGAATCGCCGGGTACGCCACCATAGACGGCCACGGTGGTGCGACAGGGAGGCGTATTGCCGAATCGGCCGCGATAGACTTCGTTCATGGCTTTATAATCAGCGAGGTCATGCAGAAACACGCTTACTTTTAGTACTTTATCCATAGAGGATCCGGCTTTGATCAGGTCCCTCTCCAACTCGTCCAGTACGTGCTTGGTGTGGGAGACAATATCGCCCTCGAAATGCGCGCCCTTGCCCGACATGAATATCATGTTGTTGTGCTTGGTGTACACCGAGTAAAGCGGCTTGTCTTCGTCCATGACGATTTCGCCGACTTCTTTCTGAGGACTCGGACTTGCCGCCTTGGCTGTCGCGCCTAAGCCGATGGCTCCGGCTACGGAGGCGAATAATTTCTTGATGGTCGATCTGCGCTGTTTCATGCTTTCAGAATTTGATACGAAGTACCTTTTTAGAATCTCAACCCCTTGATGTTTTCTTACTGATAATCGAATAAAAAACAATCTGAGTGATCCGTACCTGGCCACTCATCGCCACGAGTACCTAGATGTACGCAATACAATCAATCTCCACCAGGGAAGCACCCGGTACTCCGCCATACACCGCCACGGTGGTTCGGCAAGGGGGCTTGTCGCCGAATCGTCCTCGGTAAGCCTCGTTCATGGCTTTGTAGTCGTTCAGGTCATGGAGAAAAACGCTCACTTTGAGTACCTTGTCCATCGACGAGCCCGCTTTTTTCAAGGCTTTTTCCAACTCATCCAACACGTGGTTGGTGTGGGCCGTAATGTCCCCTTCGAAGTGCGCGCCCTTGCCCGCCACGAACACCATGTTGTTGAATTTGGTAAATTCCGAGAAAAGGGGTTTTTCATCGTTCATCAAGACTTCGCCCACCTCTTTCTGGGGAGCGGGGACAGCCGCTTTGGCCGAGGTGCCGAGTCCGACAGCACCGGCTACGGAAGCAAATAATTTTTTGAGGGTCGATCTGCGCTGTTTCATAATTATTGTTGAATTATTGAACGGGATCGCCCGCCCGGCGTGTAATTGATGTTTTGATGTTTAGGTGTGGAGATGTTTAGGCGGGTTTACAAAACCCTCACCGTCCTTCCCCTTTCCTGACCGCCCCCACCTCACTCGCCGCAACCGGACTGGCTTTGTTGCCAAAACTACTGCGAACAAAGGTGAGTACCTCGGCTACCTGCTCGTCTTCCAGGAAGCTATGCTGTGGCATGACGCCGTTGTAGGTTTGGCCTTTTACTTCGATGGGGCCTTCCAGGCCATTCAGGATCAGGCCGATGAGTTTTGTTTTATCGCCCGTAACCCATTCCGAGCCGTTGAGCGGCGGGAAGCGTTGCGAGTCGCCCCGGCCGTCGCGCTGGTGGCAGCTTGCGCAGTAGGTTTGGTAAACTTTTGCGGCGGCTACGGGCTTGCCCCGGTCGAGGTTGTCTTTTTCTACGTCGGGCGTACGAATGTGCGCCATCGACTTGCGCTGCTCCATTTTGGCTAAGGCCGACTTGGGAAACTTGCGCTTTTTTCCGGTGTAGGTGACTTTCCAAATCTTACCTTTTTCGGTGTCGGCGAAATACATAGAGCCGTCCGGCCCCATCGCGATGCCCATCGGGCGGTAATCGGCGTCGTTGGGGCTGGGGATGATTTCCTTGCCCGCAAAGCCGTCGGCAAATATCTCGTAGTCGCCCGAGGGCTTGCCGTTTTTGAAAGGCACGAAGCCAATGAAGTAGCTCGACTGCGGGTAAGGCCCGCGGTTGGTGGAGCCGTGAAAAGCGATGAACGCGCCGTTTCGATAGCGGGCAGGAAACTGATTGCCCCGGTAAAAGTGCAGGTCGTTGGGGGCCCAGTGGCCGGGAAATCCAATGAGCGGCTTGGCGCAGTCATCGCAGCGGCCCACTTTATTGCCATCACCGCCGTACTCGGGATTCAGGACTTTTTTGCCTTGCATTTGGTCGTAATAGCAGTAGGGCCAGCCGCCGTCGGTACCGTCTTTGATCAAGAAAAACTCTTCCGATGGCAGCAAGGCGCTTTGCCAGGGCGAAAAGAGTTGCGGCCAAAGGCGGAGCAGGTCGTCGCGCCCGTGGTGTACGGCGTAGAGATTGTTGTCGGCCCTATTCCACTCCATGCCGACGATGCTTCGCAAGCCCGTGGCAAAGCGGTAGCCATCCTTCTGGGTTTGGCCCACCTTGTTGGCGTCGAACCGCCAGATGCCGCCGTGGTCTTCCAGCATCGGGCAAGGGTCCATTCCGGGCGAGCCGGGCGTACGATTATCGACTTGGCATCCATTGGAATGCGCCCCAAAAGGAACGTACATATTTCCTTTGCCGTCGAACGCGATGGGCTTGGCGATGTGTTCGCTGACGCCGTGCGAATGATCGTCGGTCAGGATAATTTCAGCCTCGCCTTCCGGTACGAGTTGGCCGGGCGTGAGTTTGTAGCGGTACACAATCAGCTCCGAACTAAAATACAGGTAGCCGTTGTGAATCCGCGCCGCCGTGCCGTAGTTCCGCTCGCGCGCGTTGCCACCGAAAGTCTCGATGATGTCCGCCCGCCCGTCGCCGTCAGTATCACGCAGCGCGGTGACGGAGGTACCCACGTCGGCCCGGCGGTTTTTCACGTAAATGTCGCCATTGTCGTTGACCGCCAAGTGGCGTGCCCGGCCTTCCAGACTGTCCACGACCACAATGGCCTCAAAGCCATCGGGCAGAAATAGTCCGCCGTTTTCAGCTTCCTGATTCTGCGGCTGCACGAATGCAACCACCAACAGTAGCAGAAAAAAGGCCGTAATTTTTGGGAATCGTTTCTTCATAAAAACTTTTTTCTCGAAAGCCGAAAGCCGAAAGCCGAAAGCCGAAAGCCGAAAGCCGAAAGCCGAAAGCCGAAAGCCGAAAGCCTACCTCGCATACACCGGATCAGCAATACCGTTCAGGTCGTACACGATCCGGCCGTCCTTAATCGTCATTTCGCATTCCAGCTTTTCCTTGCCCGTCACTTTATAACCGGTTTTGTCGTAGAAACCGAAGTTCCCCTTACGCATGGAAAACACGGCAACGTCGGCGATGGCCCCTTCGGAAATATGGCCCAAATTCTCGCGATTGATTACTTTGGCGGGCATCCAGGTACTTGCCTCGATGACTTTCGGCAGGCCCATTCCCATGTTGTAAAACTTCGTCATCACCGACAGCATGTCCTTCATCGAGCCGTTCATGCTGCCCGTGTGCAGGTCGGTACTGATGGTAGTGGGCGCAAAGCCCGCTTTCATGGCCGGAATCGCCTGGGTGTAGTTGAAACTTGCCCCGCCGTAGCCCACGTCGAACACAATGCCCCGCTTTCGGGCTTCCAGCACGTGCGGCTTGACTTTCCCGGCTTGCTCGTCCACGATGGTTTCCCGGACATTGCCATCCAGTAAAGTGTAGGTATGCGTATAAATATCGCCGGGACGCAGGTGTTCCAGAAATAATTCTTTCAAGGGCAGGGGCGGGTTGCTACCGCCAAAATCGACCATCACGGGCATCTTAGCCAGTTTTCCGGCCGCCACGGCGCGATCCACGGGCTTCCAGTCGGGACCGGAAAAATGCGCGACTTTAAAACCGACTACGTCGTCTTTGTGCTGTAAGGCAATGGAGGCCGCTTTACCAGCATCCATGTCGCTGGTGTCCTGCTCGGCCTGGCCGCCCTTCATGCCTACGCCTACGATATTGAGGAAGGAAAGCACCCGCGTTTTCGAGCGGTCGATCACGTTTTTCTTGAATAAACCGAAGGATTCCGCCCCCGCACCGCCCGCGTCGCAGATGGTCGTCACGCCTACGCGGAAGGTGAAGCCGTCGGGCGGGAGGGCCGATAGTCCGTCGCTCAGATAGCTGTCGTCGGAAGTACCGTAAAAAACATGGCCGTGGATGTCGATCAGGCCCGGCGTGACGTACATGCCCTTGGCGTCCACGACCTGGCGACCTTCCTTGGGGTCGATGTTCTTAGCGATTCTGGCGATTTTTCCATTCTGAATGCCCACGTCCATCGGCTCATTAAGGTTGTTCTTCGGGTCGATGACCTGCCCGCCCTTGATGACGATGGAGTAAGTCTGGGCCTGGGCAAGGCAAGAAAGAAGGAGTAAGCAGGAGAGAAGTGGGGTTTTCATAATGGCTATCGGCTATCGGCTATCGGCTATCGGCTATCGGCTATCGGGTGATTGTCTTTCATTAAACGGCGGCCTTCATCAACTCCTCCTTCAACCGCCTGGCGACGATTTTGTCCTCGCCGGGTTGCAGCATCCAGGCGGTCATGCCGATGGCGTTCTCACCGCCCGACACTACTTCGATGGAGGGATCGCCGTTACGGAGTTTTTCCTGTAAACCCTTGGTGTCGAGGTTGATTTTTGCTTCGTCCCAACTGACTTTCAGCGTCGGCGTGTGGTTGCCAAGTTCGGGAACCGTGGTTTCGACGCTGACGCCCGGCACACTCATGGCGGCGTTACCAATCAGAGCGGCGCGGTCTTCCCACATCTTCCAGAGCTTGTCCTGATCGGTATTGACAAATTTTTCCAGAGCGGCGTACATCCCCAAGATCTCCTCTTTGTTGATCTTCATGCCGCGACCGATGGTACTGCCGCGCGGCGGCATACTCAGCCGGGCAGCCTCAACGTACTTTTTCTTGCCCATCAAAATCCCGGCGCTCTGCGGGCCGCGCAGGGCTTTGCCGCCCGACACGCAAACCAGGTCGAAGCCCATGTCGTTGAACCGCCACAGGTTCTCGACGGGCGGCACGTCGGCGGCGATGTCGATCATGCTCGGGATGCCGCGCCGCTTGGCGACTTCCACCCACTGCTCGTGGTTGATCTGGCCCCGGTCCGACTGGATGTGCAGGAACCAGAGCAGGGCCGTTTTGTCGTCGATGGCCTTTTCGAGTTCATCCAGCGTCTCGATGTTCACGATGGTGCAGCCCGTGTTGAGGAGCGCGTGGGAATAGCCGACATCGTGGCCTTTCTGGATAATGACGACCGACTTCATCCCGGTACCTTCCAGGTGGGGCAGGGCTTTCACTTTGTCATTGTCCATGCCCGTCAACACGCCCGCTAGGCCCAGCGTCATGGCCGAAAAGCAGCCCGCGCTCACCACGGCCGCCTCGGCGTGGGTGATGGCCGCGATTTTCTCGCCGACCTTGTCCTGCACCTCGTCCAGCATCATGAAGCTGTGGGACGATTCGCGGATGGTGTCCATGACCTCGTCGGGCATGAGCGAGCCCGTCATGGCGGTGTACGTCCCCGCCGCGTTGATGAACGTGCGGATGCCCAGTTCTTTGGCTAAGTTGCGGGCCGGAAGCGTGGCAGCAGCAGCGGGGCTTACCGGACTCCCTCCCATGAATCCGCCAATGAGCGGCAGGGAGGAAAGGTGTTTGAGGAGATCGCGGCGGTTGGGCATAAGCGGGAAGGTCAGGTTTAAAAAAAGACAAAGCCCGACTTTCCCGGCATTTACTTAATATGCTGACAACAAGATGGGATTCTTATTGGAGACAGGTTCAATGAAACTGAGAGCCCCTTTGTTTTTGGCCACAACCCAAACGGGCCGTCCACTAATCACTACCTTCTTCAAATCCCGGATTTCGCCGTCCAGCCGGAAGCCCGCCTCGATGGGAGAAAGCGATTTGAAAATGCCTTTCCCTTTATTCAGCAGCACCAGCCCGTAGCTGGAATCGTAGCGGCCCTGATACGGACTGACGCCCGCGTAGTTACCTCCGCCCAGCAGATCGGGACGGCCATCGCCGTTTACATCGGTAACTGCCAAGGCGAATAATTTGGATACCTGCGCCTGCCAGGGCAAATCGTGGACGACGAAGCCCCCGTCGCGGTTTTCCAGATAAACCGACTCGAATTTGTGCACCGTCAGTTCTTTGGCGTCGCCCAACTCCTCGGGCTGAAATAGCTGGTCAACGGTTTTCCCGGCGAAGGACTGGTAGTCAGTAAAGCGCTTATTGAATATCGCCGGGAGTCGTTTGCCCAGTTCATCCTTGGAAGAGACCGGGTACCAACGCTCCCCGGTACTGTAGGCCAGGATCTGCTCCATGCCTTGGTTGCCGTCGAAGTCCTTGACCCACATTTTTAGCTTGGAGTCAGGTCGTTTTTGAAACTTGTTGTTGGTGCCTAAGTTCCCGGCTACCAGGTCGATGTCGCCGTCACCGTCGAAGTCAGCGGCCGCCACGCACTGCCAGAGTCCGGCGGAAGCGGCGTATTTTTCGGCTCCGGCGGGAGCAAGTTTGCCCTTTTTGTTCAAAAAAACCGTCACGGGCATCCAGTCGCCGACCACGGTCAAATCCTTGGTTTTGTCGCCGTCGAGGTCGGCCCAAACCGCGTCGGTGACCAAACCAATTTTGCGAAGCGCTGGCGCGAGTTGGTCGGTTTTGTCGGTAAAGTGCCCCCGGCCGTCGTTGACGAGCAGGTAGGAGTCAGGAATTTTCCCGTAGGCATAAGCGACCACCCGCCCACCGACGAACAGGTCCAGGTCCCCGTCATTGTCCAGGTCAAAGGGCCGGACGCAGGACTTGTTGACGTACATCGGCGGCAGTGCCTTTGCGTCGCGCCGGAAATTGCCCTGGCCGTCGTTGAGGTACAGGCGATCGAACTGCTCGGGCATTTGATCGTAAAACTCATTGCCGCCCGACACCACGTAGAGGTCGGGATGACCGTCGCCGTTGGCGTCGAAAAAGACGGCGTCGGTGTCCTCGAAAGTTGAGTCAGTGCGGAAATCGGTTTGAAATCTTTGCTCAAAACTACCATTGGCTTTTTGCAAAAAGAGCGCGCCAATTTGCCATTTGGCCCCGCCGACGTACATGTCTTCCAGTCCATCGCCGTTTACATCGGCCACCGCGATTTTTGGTCCTTCGGTCGATACCAAGAACGGCATGAGGCTCTCGCGGTAAAAGTCGTAGTAGGTATTTTCCTGATGCGTGTAGGGGATCTTGTACGAGTCCGTCACATTGGTAAAAAACTGGGGAGAGGGCTGCTCCACGATTAGCGAAGCCAGGTTATCGGGCGTAGGCGCGCGATCGGAGTATTTGACGACCAGCAACCGATTTGGCGCGATGTTGGTGAACACCTGCACTTTCTGATTGGGCCACACCACGATGACGCTATCCAGCCTCGACACTCCTCCCAAACCAAAATGCGCCACGGGTTCACTGCTCGACTCGAAGCCGCGCGTGGTCATGAGCTGCTGCATTTGCAGCGTCGTGTCGTACTTCACGATCACCTTGGCCCCGAGTGCGAAGGTGTTGCCGGGATAACCCGCCAGCTTCACCCGCAAAAAGCCGCCGGACGCCGAGTCTTTTCTGCTTTGGTTTTGGTAAAAAACCGATCGCGCGTTCAGGTTGTTGGTCACCAGATCGAGGTCGCCGTCATTGTCGAAATCAGCATAGGCCGCGCCGTTGGAAATGGTAGGCGCATTGAAACCCCACGCGGCAGATTTGTTTTGGAAAACCAGGTCGCGGCCCCCTTTGAACAAATAGTTATGGACTTTGCCCTCGGGCATCATCGCCATCGCCCGCTTGTCGAGCTCGATGGAGGTTTCGGGGGCATAACGCAGCGAGTCGTCGGCGGCGTATTTGGCATAATCGAGGTTGTTGGGACGGTGCGCAATGCCGTTGCTGATGAAGATGTCCTTGAAGCCGTCGTTGTCATAGTCGGCCAGCAGCGGCGACCAGCTCCAATCGGTGGCCGCCACGCCCGCCATCGCACCAATTTCCATAAATCCTTGGCCCGACTGGTTAATCTGCAGGCAGTTGCGGCTCAATTGTGGCATATAGCCGTACGACATCTTGTACAGAAAAATGTCGTAAGAATCTTCGCCAACGGACGACTTCTCCACGGCTTCGTCCTCGGGGTACATGTCCAGGGTCATCAGGTCGGGATAGCCGTCGTTGTTGACATCGGCCATGTCGTTGCCCATCGAGTAGCGGCTGGTGTAGCGCAGCAGTTCGCGGTTTTTATTGGCAAAAGTACCATCCCGGTTGTTGATGTAGCAGTAATCGTCCTCATGAAAGTCGTTGGAGACGTAGATATCGTCCCAGCCGTCGTTGTTCAAGTCGCCCACGGCCACGCCCAGGCCGTAGCCCATCGCCGCCCCAAAAATCCCGGCTTTTTCACTTACGTCCTTGAATTTGAGAGGTGAGTCGGGGGCGGCATTCGTCTCGGTGATTTGATTTTGGAAAAGGCGGTCGCCGGCCATATTGTCGCGCAGATGGCGGGTCGTCACGCGGTCGTAGCTGCGGGAGGTGTGGATGGCATGGTTGAGTAGGTAGCAGTCGAGATCGCCGTCTTTGTCGTAGTCGAAGAATACGGCCTGGGTAGAAAAGCCGGTGAAATCCAGCCCGTACTCGGCCCCTTTTTCCGTAAAAGTCAGGTCGCCGTTATTGATGTATAGCTCATTGGCCCCTTCCATCCCCCGGAAGTTGCCCACCGCCGACACGTAAATATCCAGCAGCCCGTCGCCGTTGATGTCGGCCATCGTGACGCCCGTCTGCCAGTCGGAATAGCCCGCCACGTCCGCGCTCTCGGTGATGTCCTCGAACTGGAACGGTTCGCCGTTGCGACTGCCTTTGTTGCGGTACAGCTTATTCTTGCCCTGATTGGAAACGAAATAGACGTCCGTCAGGCCATCGTTGTCGATATCGCCCGCCGCCACGCCGCCGCCGTTGTAAAAATACAGATAATCGAGTAGGTTGACTTTCTCATTGCCCACTACGTGGTTAGTGAAGCCCACGCCGGTAGCGGCGGAGTCCAGGACGGTGAATAGGGCGTTATCGGGGCTATTTTTTTTATCGGTTTTGCAGGATTGGAAACCGAGGATGGCCAGAAGGAAAAATATGAGTTTTAAAAAATTCATCAATTATGAATAAGGGTGTGCGAAAGAATCATCAGGGGTTAAAAATTGGCCTCGGAGAGGCCTAAGCTTTGTAGAAAAACAGTAACCAAACGGCATCAAAGCCCCGGCGGGGCGCAACATTAACGCTAGGGTTGCGCCCCGCCGGGGCTGGAATGTCGTCCTTCAATCCTTTCTCTAAAAATGTTCAGCGGCATCCGTCCGACTCTCCGAGGCTCTTCAAGGGAATTATTTCCTTATAGTAGAATTCTCTCGTACACGTCTGAATTCTGAATACAAATCTTTTGGGTCACAGAATGGCGCGGAGTCCTCAGATGCTGCCTCAACCATTGGTATGCTATCTCAGCGTCCTAGCCCTGCACTTTAAATAGCTGATCTACTGATTCATCTAGCTGACGAGCAAAATAGTCGGCCAATAGCTGACGAATCTCCAGAACCTGTTTCTCACTTAGGGGGTGGGCAAAGGTTTTGACCAGTTCGACTTATAAGGGGGTGAGACTGTTCATCTTTTATTTTTTTTTATCAAATTTAGGGTTTTAAAACCTGATTTTCAATTCTAAAAAATCATCTGACAGGCTTGTAGACTTGCACCTTCGCATTATTAGAGCCCAATAAGATTTGCCCCTGCCCCTGCCCCAGCTTCCGCATCGCCCGCACCTGCCCCTCCGCCCAAAATCCCGTTTCGCCGGGAGACTTCGCTTCAAACCCACCCTTACCGACGTTACGCAACACCAGTCCCCGCAACGCGTCGTAGCGGCCTAATTCTGGCAGAACGTCGTAATTATTACCCGCCATCAGCAAATCGACGCGACCGTCACCATCGTAATCATAAGGCAAAATAGCGTAAATCGGCGCTAGTTGCGCCAGCCGAGGCAAAGGCAGGAAAGTTAGCACCGTGCCGCGTTGATCATTCCGCAGCAACGCCGACTCGCCGACACAAGCCTGCTTCACTACTGCCCCGGCCAGCTCCTCGGGGGTGAATATCTCGTCGAGCTTCTTGCCTGCGTACTGGTCGTTCATGACGAAACGCTTCTTCATGCCCGGCATGGCGCGCAGCAGATCCGGCTTCATGACCATCGGGTAGGGGACGCCGCTCTCGTCGGGACAGGTGATAATCTGTTTCACTTGTCCGTTGTTGTCAAAGTCCTTCACGTACAGCTCGGCGGGTGTTTGCTGACTGGCGCGTAGGCTGGTATTCAGGCCGAGGTTCCCGGCCACGAGGTCGAGGTCGCCGTCGCCATCGGTGTCCACGGCTTCCACGGTATTCCACCAACCGCCGGTGCGCATGGGTTCGCCTTTTTCGTTTTTGATAAAATCGGCGGGTTGCATTTCCAGCGACTTACGCTTGTTTTTGAAAACCGTGACCGGCATCCAGTCGCCGACCACGACGAGCTCAGGGTAGCCATCGCCATCCAGGTCGGCCCAAGTAGCATCGGTAATCATGCCCAATTCGCCGATTTGCGGCACGTAGCGGCGGGAATAATTCTTGAAAGTCCCGGTGCCGTCGCTGGTGAAAAGATAGCTGGGCGGGTCGAGGCCATACTGACCGGCTTTGAGCCGTGAACCGATAAATACGTCGGGGTCGCCGTCCTTGTCGTAGTCAGCCACCGCCAGGCAGGAGGCGTTGATGGTCAGGTTAGGGAAAGTCTTGCTGCGGGTGAAATTTCCCTGACCGTCGTTCAGGTACAGGCGCGGCAGTAGCGTGGGGTCGTTGTCCTTGAATTCGTTGCTTCCCGAGACCACCAGCAGGTCATTGTCGCCATCATTGTCGGCGTCGAAGATGGCGGCGTCGGTCGCCTCTACGTTGGTGTCTTCTTTAAGAATAGCGGGCGTGCGGTCAGTAAAACTGCCGTTTTTATCCTGAAAGAATACTTTCCCGCTTTGTCCAACGGCTCCGCCCGCATAGACATCGTCCAGTCCGTCGCCATTCAGGTCACCGACGGCTAGTGCTGGGCCAAGGCGAGAGTACATTTGCTTCAGGAGCGGACTTTGGTTGTAATCAACGAAATCAGCCTCGCGATGGGTGAAGTCAAGGCCGCTGGTAGCGGTGATATCTTGAAATGTTGTATTTAAATTACTTTGCTCAGGCGACCAGGTATCCTTAGCATCCGCTTGACGCAGCGTGTAGGTCGAATCAGCCCGCAGCCCGCGCAATACCTGCTGGCGGTCGTCGGGCCATACCACCTTAACGGAATCTATTTCGGGATCGTCACCCAACCCGAATACCAGCCGCAAATCCACCGACGACTCAAAGCCCCGGTTCGGCATCTGCTGCAAGAGTTGCATCCGGCCGGGTTGGTAGAGATAGACCTTGGCTCCGATGGCACTGAGATTTTTGTCTTGCCCGACCAGCTCGAATTTTACAAAATGAAAATCAGGTCGCTCGTCGGCGCGGTTGCGAAAAACCGATAGCTGACTGTTGACGTTGTTCACGATCAGGTCGAGGTCGCCGTCGTTGTCCAGGTCGCCGTAGGCCGAGCCATTGGAAAAGGAAGGCGCGGCAAGTCCCCATTCCTCGGCTTTGTTTTCAAAGCTCAGGTCGCCGTTGTTCTTGAAAGCGTAATTGGCCAGCGCTTCCGAGGGCATCTTATCTATAAACTTCCGGTAGTCGAATTTCTGGGTGCGCTGCGCTTCGGCGACTTGGGCCGGATCGGCCAGGAAAGCCATGAAGTCCTGGTTAGTGAGGTCTTTGTTGATGGCGTTGGCGACGAAAATATCCTTCTCACCGTCGGCGTCCATATCGAAAATCAACGCCCCCCAACTCCAATCGGTAGCGGCGGTGCCCGAGAAGCGGGCAATTTCGCTGAACCAGGTTTTGCCCTCCAATCCGCCCGATCGCGGGCTGCCCGACTGATTGAGCTGTAACGAGTTCTGCATGTATTGGAAATGAAAATCCCGCGCTTCTTTGAGTTTGAGCAAATCGTGCCCCTCAAAAGTGGAGGTCGATTTCAGGCGGCGGTCAGTAGCCGGGAGCATATCCGTAACGTAGATGTCCAGTTTGCCGTCGTTGTTAAGGTCGGCAATGTCGGCCCCCATAGACGACAGGCTGGTGTGGGCCATCGCTGATTGCAGCGATTCGGTGAATCCGCCCTTTTTATCGTTGATATATAGATAGTCGTGTTCGTAAAAATCGTTGGAAATGTAGATGTCGAGCCAATTGTCGTCATTGACATCGCCGATGGTGATGCCCAGCCCGAAGCCAATGATGCTGCCATAAATGCCTGTTGCCTCGCTCACGTCGGTAAATTCATCCCCGTCGTTGCGCAGTAGCTTATGGCCGCCGTCCTTATCGCGCTGGGCACGCAAGTTAGCATAAGCCAGTTGGGCTACGGGCGTGAAGCTGTTGTTGAGCAGGAACATGTCCAGGTCGCCATCCCGGTCGTAGTCGAAGAAGGCGGCGTGGATCGAATAGCCCTCTTCGGCCAGGCCGTACTGTTTCGCACTTTCCACGAAAGTGGGGATGCCCGCGCTACCGTTGCCCTGATTGATGAAAAATTCGTTGGCGCGCTCCGCCGACCGCCCGGCGTTACATACGTAGAGGTCGAGCCGCCCGTCGCCATTCACGTCAGCGAAGGTGGCTCCGGTACTCCACGACTTCGTTCCCGCTACGCCCGCTTTTTCCGTGACATCCTCAAACTTGAAACCGCCTTTGTTCAGGTACAGCTTGTTTGGCCCTTGATTGGCGATGATGTATAGGTCGGGCAGGTCGTCGTTGTTGACGTCGCCAATGGCTACGCCCCCACCGTTGTAGAAATTGCGGTAGTTGAAAATATTGAATTCCTCGCTGTTGGTAAGCGTGTTCTGGAAGTCGATGCCCGTGTGCGTAGTGGGCATGGCTTCGAAGAGGGTAGGGGCGTCCTCTGGTTTGTCGGAGCAACCCAGCATGACTAACAAGATAGGCATCCAAGCCCAAGCTAACGACTTACCTTTTATTTTTTTGGTCACAGAGTATCAGAAAGTTAACTCAGAGTTCCACTGAGTGCGCTCGCTATTGAAAACGGATTCGACCATTAATTCGTACGCAACTAAAAAAGAAAGGGAGCAGACTTCCGAAAAGCCTACTCCCTTCAACATGAGAATGAGTCTGAATTAGGGTGAAAGAGCTATTCGCTCATTCACTCATTCAAAATTAATTTAGTACCCAGGGTTTTGCTTGAGGTTAGGATTCAAATCCAGTTGCCCCTGAGGAATCGGGAAGATATTGCGGAAAGCGGGAGAGGCTTCCTTGAACTGCCAGGCCTTATTAAATTGCCCAAAACGAATTAAGTCCTGACGGCGGGTGTATTCCCAGGCCATCTCCCAACCACGTTCGGCGAGCATACGATCCAGAGACAGGGCAGTGATGGGGGGGGCGCTGGAACGGGCTCTGATCAAATTGACATCTTCGATAGCAGGGGCGACTGCACCCAGGCGCAGGTTGGCTTCGGCCCGCATCAGATAAGCATCCGCTAAGCGGAAAATTACGAAATCGTTGTCCTGATCGTTGTTGGCGCCATTGCGCTGAATCTCGTACTTGGCACTTCTGGCACCGGCCAAACGTCCTCTGGGGCCAGCGGGCATTTCGAAAGCCGGAATCTCGGGAGTGAATACCATCGGCACGCCATCATCGGCGAGGGGTACTCCACCCGATGAGAACTGCTGACCCACCAACCACATGGTCTTGCGTGAGTCCTGCGTGTCAAAAGAATTGTAAAACTCAGTGATGGTACAGTAACCATTCCAGGGCGACTGCGGCAGATTGTAAGTCAGTTGGCTCAAGTAGTGGAGCGTTCTCATGCTCATGTTGAACCCGCCGCGCTTGGAAGCATCGTAAGGTACCACAAAAATGTTCTCCGAAGACCCCGTATTGGTCGTCGTAAAGTTGCTGAACATATTGGATTCCAGCGAATATTTGCCGGAATTGATAATCATATCGCATTCTGCCTTAGCTTCCGTCCACTTGGGAGTTCCGGTGTACACCTGAGCATTGATATAAAGTTTTGCCAGGATCATATTAGCCACAATCTTATTAATGCGCCCGTAGTTGATTCCACCCACGTTATCACTTAGATCGGGGTACGACTCCTTGATCTCCTTCTCAATAAAGGCAAAAGTCTCCGCCGGTGTGCTCTGGACAGCCGCCGTGCCACCCGTCTGATTGGCTATGATCACATTGCGGAAATTATCCAGCGCCAAATAGTGGTAGAAAGCCCGAAGCGTCCGTAATTCGGCCACAGTAGCCGGATCGGTTAGCGTTCCTAACTGTTGATTAATAGACGTGATGCTATTATAAATCCAGGTCCACAAACCGTTAAATGTGCCGTTGTCGACAGTAGGCGACCAACTGTGTTGCTGTAAACGCTTCCAGGCGTCGCCGTCTTTCCAGTCGCCACCCCGGGTAGGTACCACCTGCTCATCGGTTACCGTGTTCAGACCGGCATAGCGGTCGAAGTACTGGCCCAGTGAACCGTATAGTGGGCCAAGGAGGGCTGCTTGCTGCTCAGCCGTCGAGCCGAACTGCTCGGTTGGAATAACGTCGTAGGGCGTTTCTTCGAGATTAGTACATGACTGGGAGACCAGTAGTCCGCCCGCCACGAATAGTATTTGTTTGAGATTGATTTTCATGTGATTTATTTTTTTGTATTAACGTCTGTCAAACGTCTTTGGTTTAAAACGTCAAATTTACGCCTAATTGCACCGTGCGCGTTTTCGGATAGATTCCGGTGGCATCCAATCCCAGGCTGTTGGGCCGCTGAGAGTTGTCACCCAGGTCGCCTTTCACTTCAAGCTCGGGATCAATGCCCCGGTACTTCGTCAGCACGAAAAGATTGTTACCACCCAGGTAGACACGAGCGTTGCTGATGTACTTGTTGTCAAATGAAAGGTTGTAGCCTACCTGCCAATTGTCAAGCCGCAGGTAGGTGCCGCTCTCTAGCCAATAGCTCGATAGCGCGTTGGTGCTGAATCCGGCAGGTAGCTCGCTAACGCTCCGCAGCATGTTCGTTTCTAATATAGAACCCGGAATCGACAGGTTGGAGCGCAGGTTGTTGAGTATGCTGTTGCCAAATACGCCCCGCAACTGGAAGTTGAGGTCGAAATTCTTATAAGTGAAGGTATTTACCCAAGCACCCGTCAAGAAAGGCTGAGGGTTATCGTCGAAGCCTAACACCGCATTGGCAGGGTTGGTTACTGGTTGTCCATTGATTGTATCGCCAGTAGCTTCGGAAATACCTGGTACGCCTTGTAGCGTCATTTGCCCCTGATCATCGAATCCGGCGAATTTCCCTACGTTATTGAAGGTACCCAAGGATTGGCCCGGAACCAGGTTGGAGGCAAAAACATCGGATAGTCCACGTCCACCGAAAGCATTAAAACGAATGATGCCTGCGTCGAATTCGTCGCTCTTCAAGTTCACAATCTCGTTGCGAATGTAAGAACCCACCAGGCGGCTGTTCCAGTTGAAATCATCGTTAGAAATAAGATCTCCGCCGAAAGACAACTCTATTCCTTTGTTGCTCATCTCACCTACGTTAGCGTAAATGAAGTCAGCAAAATAACGCACGCCGTCGGCAGGCACCGAGTAGCGGTAAAGCATGTCCTTGGTACGCTTGTCGAACAGGTCGAGCGAGCCGGAGAATCGTCCGTTAGCCAACTGAAAATCCAGGCCCAGGTTGGTTTGGCCCACCACTTCCCATTTCAAGTTGGGGTTGAAGTTCTGGGTGATGGCGTAGCCGGGCAGGAAGTTATTGATGCTGCCGTCGTAGTAAGTGCCGCTTTGGCCATACAGTTGGAGCGACTGGTAAGGCCCTACCCCTTCGGAGTTACCCGTTTGCCCCCAGCTTACGCGGAGTTTTAAATAGTTGAGGCCATCTGACTGCGGGAAGAAATCTTCGTTGGAAATAATCCAGCCTGCCGCCAAAGACGGGAACAGTCCCCACTTCTCGTTGGCACCGAACTTGGAGCTACCATCGTAACGCAGTGTACCGGTAAAGTTATAACGGTCGTTCAAATTCAACGTACCCCGGCCAAAGAAAGAGGCGAGCGTCGTTTGATTGCGGTAAGAGCTAGTGTAGCGGCTGCTGGGCAGAATTAGAGAGCCAGCACCAAGTCCAAGGTTATTGAATCCAAGGTCAGAAGCCACAAACTGCGAGTTCAAGGCACCGAAGCCGTCGTTTACAATGTTCTGATAAGAGTATCCGGCCAATGCCGAGAAATTGCTGCCCCGCTCGCCAAAGCCTTTGATGTAGTTGGCAGTGAGTTCCAGTAGTTGGTCACTTACTTGCCTTAAGTTTCGCGAAGCTTCTCCGTTATTTATTTGGAAGGCCTTTACCGCACCATTGCGCGCCCGGCTTTCTACTTCCTGGTCATTCTTTATGGCCGCGTTGACGCCCAGCGAAAAGCCGCTGAAAAGCTCGTATTTTAGGTTTACTCCTCCTACTAAGGTGTTTTTCTCCCGCTCGAAGATTTGATTCTGTTGCATGGCAACGGGGTTGAACAGGTCAAAAGCACCGGGTACTTCGTAAAAGTCGCCGTCGTCACCTCTTACGGGAAGCGTAGGCAGGAAAGTAGTGGCATTACGAAGAATACCACCATCCGTAAGATCGGAGTTGAGGCGCGTATACGACAGGCTGTACTGAATATTCAAACGGTTGTCTATCGCCTTCTGATCGATGTTGATTCGTCCCGTCAAGCGGTCGAAGCCCGTGTTGTTTACAATTCCCTGGCGGTCGACGTAGTTGATCGAGCCACGGTAGGAAAAAGTGGGGCCACCGCCCGAAACAGCCAGATCGTGGCTGTTGGTGTAGCCTACGCGCGAAATTTCATCCCACCAATCGGTGTCGTAGTAGCCTCCGTTGGCAGTTCTGGGGAAGCGTGCGCCATCGTCGAGCGAAGCGTCACCCTTGATGCGTGAAACTTCCGCTACATAACCGGGGCCATCCAGCAGATCGAGCCGATTGGAAATCACGTCGGCTCCGACGAAATTGTTGAAAGTGACGGTGGCCCGTCCTGACTTACCACGCTTGGTAGTAATGATGATAACGCCGTTGGCAGCCCGCGAACCGTAAATAGCGGCCGCCGAAGCATCTTTGAGCACGTCCATGGTCTCGATATCACTTGGAGAGATCGTGTTGATAGGAACACCGATGATGCCATCTACCACATAAAGCGGGTCGCTACCGCCCGCGAGAGAAGTGTAGCCGCGCAGACGCACGGTCGGATTCGTGTTGGGATCGCCATTGGGCTGAGTGATCGTTAAGCCCGCTACCTTCCCTTGTATGGCTTGCAGAGGATTGGGGTTGATGCCGGAGTTGAAATCCTTGGCGGTCACGGATTGCACGGAACCTGTAACGTCCTTGCGCTTGGCGGTACCGTAGCCTACCACGACTACTTCTTCGAGTGCCTTCACGTCGTCGGACATCGTCACGTTGATCGTGGACTGGTTGCCGACCACGATTTCCTGGGGCGAAAATCCGATATAGCTGAACACCAGCGTGGCCGTGGGAGCGGCGTTTACGGTGAAGTTGCCCTCCATGTCAGTGTTGGTACCCTGCGTGGTTCCTTTGACTTGTACCGTCACGCCGGGCAATCCGCCGCCCGTATTGTCGATGACTCGGCCCGTCACGGTGTTGTCCTGGGCAAAGGCCGTAGCGGCCAGGAAAAGAAGGGTGAATTGAAAAAAGAGCGCATTCTTTGCCAAGCGAAATGACCGCTTTCTGGCAGGTAAGGAGCTGGAATCGTCGTCCTGTCGATTGCCAGCCAATCGAGAGCATAGGTTCATCATATAGATTTGGTTAAAATTAGGTTTTGGTAATTGATTGAAAAACAACTTTTAGCCTAAACTCTTCAAGCCTGATTCGATAGAATCAGGACAGTTGAGTATTAGAACGGCAAAGGTAGTAAATATTAGAGATTTTGTAGAATATAGTACAGATAATACTATTTCGATCCCCTAAAAGTTTTAGAAAATAGAAGAATGAGGTCAGGAAATGCGCATTACTACCTGATTGACAAGTTAGTATGCTTACATACGGTTTTGCGATAATAGAAGGTAGAACACGAAGTTTTTTTGGTGTTCGGTCAAAATATTGCCAATCGAGTATCACTATTGGTTTAGTAGGGTAATACGCCTATGTAAATTTCAAAAAGGGCATTGGCGCACCAGCTTTTGGGTGACCAAACTTAGAAGCAGGTGCAAACGCAATGCAATGAGCTTTCCGATGTCCGCCGATTCATCCCCACGGGTATGGGGAATACCTTTGCCGCCCGCAGGTTGAACCGACGATTCTTTTGAAATCAACTTCCATTGAAAGGTTATCCCTACATGCGTGGGGATGGGCATACCGCGTCAGAGTAGGCAATTATCGCATCATTTATGAGATTAGCGACAGCGAACTGACAGTTCTGGTAGTCGAAGTAGCAGATCGAAAGAAGGTTTACAAACGGAAATGACGCTACTCCGTGGGCTTTGCCACAGCCCCAGCGATGGAGAGGGGCTGTAGGGACACAGCCCACGGTGAAGTCAAAACCATCTGTTCAGCACCTTCTGCCGTGCGTGATGAGATGGTATGACGGTCAGCTTGGTAAATACCTTTTTCTGGTTATTTTGCGGCGTTATCATCGTAGATTGCCCCGCCTTTCGGTAGAAACCCGCGACTGCTTCAACGCCCAGGCCAACCTCGGGTAAATGAATCCCAGCGGATGAATGCCTAGATTTGTTAACGTTGGGCGATGTGCAACTAACGGTATCTCGATTTGGCTACGGGTTCAAAATTGAAAGAATTGGCGAAAGAATTTTTGAAAGCAGTAAAACTCGTAAGTTCTTGTATATCAGGTCAATCGTAGAAAAACTGGAAAAAGCCTTTCAGGAAAAAAAGGCAGAAGGCTTAGTCATAGACGCCATTGGCGTGGCACCTGCGTTCAGGGGGCTGGTCAAGAATTCCTATACCCTCGGCGTAAGTGCCCCTTCGATGGTGAACTGGGACGAGTACCGAAAAATAGACACGATGGTCGATCTTCTCTTTGAAGTGTTGACGGTTGAGGAAAGGGTTCTGATCAATACAGTGAAGTTCTATGACAATAAAAAGGAACTGAGACAATATTTATCGTTCGATTTCAAAGACCAGTACAGCGAGGATTTTGAGAATGTCATTCAGTTTCAGAACGAGCTTTTTGAGGTGGCGTGAGTAGATTAATCATAATCCCTTTGCATCGTATGATAAGGTCTGAGGAGACTCAGACCTCGGATTAGGGTTGAAGTAGCCGTAAACGGTCTGCCAGGCGGGATAGTCGTTGGGAAGCATCCGTCAACTTATGCCCCCGCGCAGTACGTACAGGATTGCGTTGATCACCTCCCGCAGGTCGGCCGGGGCGCGCCCCGCCCCGCCTGGCTTTTTCTTTGGCTTGGGCAGCAGCCCGCCCAAACGCCTCCATGACTTGTTGCTCAGCTCGCCTGGGTACTTCTTTTTTCGCTTATCTTTGTTTCGCATCCGATTCTTGTTGATTTAGGTGGTTAGATACCTTCTCAACTTTTTTCGGATGCTTTTTGTCCTTAGACTATTTTAAAACGGCTTCTTAGGGAATCAAATCACAAATAGAGCATTTTAAAGAGGTAAGGAAGGTATTTTGTACCTCTTTGTAAAATGTTAGAGTATAGTTTCAAGGTTGAATGCTTCTGTAACTAATGGAAAACTTGAATAAAACTACCTATGGATAAGAACTCAATCTCTGTAGATCCAGTAGAATCATTAATTGAATGTATAACATCCTATGTCGCAATGGACTATGGTGCAAAGACTTATATTCGTGACCATGTTTTGGTAGAGAGATTTCCAAAACGTGCGATTATACAGCATTTTGCCCAAGTCAGTGACCGAATCTACTTTGTGCATTCTGGACTAACTCGCACTTACTATATTGATAAAAATGGTAATGACATCAGCTCGGGATTTTACAAAGAATTTGATTTTGTTTTCTCGCCATATAACTTTCTTAACTCTGATCTAAGCGAAGAAGCTGTTGAAATACTAGAAAAGTCCACATTGATTTCGTTGAAACATGAATATGTGGATAGGTTTTATGGTATGTATCCTCAAACCGTGAAATTAGGGTTTCTGCTTCACAGACATTATTCAATAATTAATGATGAGCGTCTGCGCGTAATGCGTGAGCTAACTAACGAAGAATTGTATCTTTGGTTTTTAGATCGTCATCCTGATTTGTACGGACGTGTACCCTATAACATGCTAGCTTCATTTTTGGGTATGGCTAAGGAGACCATGAGTCGGCTGCAAAAAAGAAAAGTTAAATCTAAGAACTAGTGTAGCTCATATGAAATAAAATAAGTCGAAATGGATTATTTATAGGTAATGTGTTGATTAGTAAAATATTATTTAAACAGAATTGACTTTTGTCAATTCTGTTTTTGACTTTTACACCCATCCATTTTTGATTTTTGTCAACTATCCTGTTGTTGGATATTCCCTTCCTTTGCAATACGTCAAAACAATGCATACGAAAGCATATCTAACTCTAAACAATTCAGACTATGAAAACTCAAATCCACTCAGTTCTATCCATGATCTTCATTGTGATGATGATCTTTTCTTGTAATGACGAAGTCTTTGTCAGTGAGACTGTAAAAAGCTCTAACGATGTATTAAACTCTGCGGTGAGGGTGAAGGACGTAAATAGCTCCAACATAGATTCACTGATCTATGCCGGCTATGAGGACAACGGTCGCTTCGCGTACGACCATATAAAGAAACATTTGGCTTCGACCGACCCTTATGAACTCATACCAAAAGAAAGCAGAGCAGCTTTGAAAGCTGAATTTGATAGGGTCGGCTCGCTAAGCAATATCGAGATCGGCCAATATTGGGACGAAGCGTTCCAAGAAGGAATGATATCGCAGCCGGTTGGCGAATTTCTGAAGTCTGCTGACGTTACCATGAGAGCCAACATTTCAAATGGATATGAAGGCTCAGATGTGGATGAGTGGTACTTAAACAAAATAGAGGAAGCGAAGAACTTAGATGCCGAAGACAGAAATGTGGCAGTCCAACATCTGACCATTTTGCGATATACCATGAAAGCAGTTTATGAAGGATTCATGATACCGGAGGGCGATTCACGATCTCGCTTGACTGCAACTAACGCAAGTTGTATAAGTTATGTGATTGTGTGCACGTTTGGATACATAGCACAGTATGCCGGATATGGTTACAAATTCACAGCAGCAGGTGATGGCGGGGCAAGCGGCGGGGTAATTGGAGGGGTTGTAGGCCTCGCTATCTCGCTTGTTAAGTGCAACTGCGATAGTTCTGAACCTTGTCGATCTCCTCTATTCGTAGGTACGCCAGACGTGTGTTACAGTCCGTCTAATGGATTGACATTTGAGGTGGCTGGATATGGTAATGGTGCGGGTGGATTCGAGTTCAAGCTATATAAAAGCTCAAACCTAAGCGTTGCTAACGAACTGGCAGTTCATGCGGTAGGTGGCACTTCAACAACTTTCACTGACTCTGAAATAGCAGGCAATAATCCAGTCTACATCCGAGTCTCTACAAGTTGTTCGGGTGGACTTAAATATGATCAGCCCACTGCTACACTAATAAATATTCCATCGCTCGGATTCCCAGTGTTCACCGTGTCAGGGAACGCAAGTCCTTATGTCAATTCTGTAGAAGGGTACAGTCTTGTAGGGAGAAACATGGATAATACCGTTTGGAACACTTGGACCTATGGCCCCGCAGATGGCACATTCGTCAATCAATACACTGGATCTGCTACTGTTCAATGGAATTCAACACCGGGGTACATCCATCTTACCGCTACTACAGGTGGTCCAAATTGTAGCGGCCAGATAACCCGTGGATTATATGTGATGACACGCAATTACTAGCAATATAGTGTCACGTCAATACATATCTAGGGAAACCCGGCATACAAACTTTACTGTATGCCGGGTTTCCTAATTTAGGGGCTTTCTATTTTATTGGCCGGGGCGTAGGTGCGCGGGTAGGGTATATCCTTCTATTAACGGGCGACCCCTCCGGGGTGAAAAGAAGAGTGCCAAGTTATTTTCCAGACATTACTCAGTACCTTTATTTAGCAATGGTTCGTCAATTTTCAAGGTATTAAAAAGGCGTGTTAGCTTTGGGTCTCTGACCTCCCAGTACTAACAACGCCCATGCAAGGACAAGCCCTGCTGGCTGCAATAGTAGCCAGCGCACCCGACTTAACAAAGCGTCGCCGCCAATTTATCTGCCATATGCTCATGCTCTTCCTCAGCGTCCGCTCCCGGATCAACTTCCTGCAACTGGCCCGCCACAGCGGGCAGTACTGCGAGCACCTCGCTAACCCCGATTTGCAACGTCGCTAACACCGATTTCAAATCGGTACGGTTCGCCGCGCGGTTGCATCACCTCGCGTTTGTAACGCGATCCGTATATAAGACTAAAACCTACTCCACGCGATGAAGAAGGGCTTTGGGAACACAGTCCCACGGTAAAGATGTCGCGACTCCTTATGCACTGGATGAGATTGAGGGGATTACAGTACGGGTTGCAGAGATTCCTTACCAACTAAACATGATGGGCCGCCGGAAGGCCGGCCCCGTTCAACGGCCCCGCCGCCAAGTTTACGCCAACGCTCATCACTCGTTCTTTTGAATCCATTCCAGCAAATCGCGAATTTCCTTATCATTCAGACTCGACCGATCCGACTTATCGTAGATCGAGAGTAGGTGAACTTCTTCATCAGCTAAGATCACGCAGGTAATCACTCTTGCTCCACCTGACTTTCCCTTATTCTTGTTGGCGATGGATAGCCGAATCTTGTAACAATCGCCTCCCAATGGTGTCCCTCGTGTAGGCTCTGTTCCGAGGCTTTCAATTAGAGCAGGAAGTTCCTTTTTGAGCGAAGGAAACTTCTTTACCAGCTTTTTAGCTTATCGCTGGAAAGGCAGGATGGGGACTACCTCAAAGTCTTTCGATTTCATGCAAAAAGTCGCTCAAACTAGGTTTTTCGGCTTTTCCGGCTCTGATTTCCCTTATTTGCTCAAAAGCCTCAAGCAATTCCTCCCGGTGCTGCCGCTTAGAAAGTGATTTCTGATCAGCCGTTGGCAAATCCAGTTTCTTGCGAAGCGGTTCCCACTCGTTGATAGGGATAAATACCCCCGTAACTTCACCCTTATGATCGGAAATATATTGCAGGTTCATTTTATAAGTTTTAAAGGTGGCCTTCCTTATTCTATGCCATGATCCGTGTCTCCACAGACTTTGCTATTATGCCAGCAAACATACTAAAACCTGTCCATAAAATGAGTCAGAATGCCAAACTCCCCGCTCGACTACCAGCATTTTGTTCTTGCCTTTGGCCACCTATTCTCAGAATAGTAGAGGAACCTCCGTAGCCAGAAAATCCACCAGGGGGATACCGCTGTGGCCGACCAATAGCACTTTGTCGGGCTGTATTTTCTCCTGAAAGGTGGCCATGCCTTGCGCTTTCTGGGACTTGCCGCCTTTTACTTCTATACCGATGATCTTCACTCCTTTTCTTATTACAAAATCCACTTCCTTCCCACCCTCATGCCAGTAGAACAGCTCGATCTGACCCAGTGTGGCGGCCCGCACCAAATGCACACCCACCGCCGATTCAACAAACCGCCCCCAGATTTCGGGATTGGCTTCCGCCTCGGCCATCTGCCGCTGTGATAAAGCTGACATTAGCGCCATATTGTGCACTTGCCATTTTGGGATCGAGGCCCGTTGCCGGGCTACGTCCTGGGTGTATTTTTGTAGTCCGCTGAGTAAACCTGCCGAATCGAGCAAATCCAGATAATTGGCCAAAGTGGTCGTGTTCCCTGCCTCTTGCAATTGGCCCATCAGCTTGGTCAGCGAGAGCATTTGCCCGGAATAATGACAGCCCAGCCCAAACAAGCGGCGCAGTAAGGCGGGTTTGTCCACGCGGGTAATCATCAAAATATCCTTCGATAGCGTCGATTCGACCAGACTATTGACGATGTAGTTGCGCCAGCGCGTCTCGTCTTCGATTAGGGAAGCGGCTCCGGGATACCCGCCAAACCAGATGTATTGGGGTAAGGTGTAGCCGAAGGCTTCCCTCATCTCGGCAAAAGTCCAGTGCGTGACCATGATGATTTCAAACCGCCCGGCCAGCGACTCGCTCAGGCCGCGTTGCAACAATAGCCGGGAAGAACCCAGCAGGACGACCTTGACGTTCACGCCCTCAAACGTATCCCGATCCCATTCGGCTTTAACGTACTCCGCCCAGTTCTCAACCTTTTGAATTTCGTCGATGACCAACAGCACTTCGTCGGCCTGTTCGCTAAGGCGCTTGAAACGGGCCGCCTCCCACTGCTGACTGATCCAGACTGCATTGGCCGAGGGGACTGCGTCGGCGCTGGCGAAATGGAAGGGCAGGGGATATTTCTCCAACAATTGTCCCATCATCGTGGTTTTTCCCACTTGCCGTGGTCCGCTCACTACCTGGATAAATCGCCGGGTTTCTTGCAATCGGTCATTTAGTCGCTTCAATTCTGGCTTTTCAAACATTTGCCCATCAGTTGTTTAAGTGAATTCAAACATTTTACTCAATGCACTGCGTAAACTTACTCAATACACTGCGTAAAATCTCTGTAAAGAATCCACGGAGCGTGAAAACCAAGCAGATTCAGCGTTCAAACGTCTGCGAATTTTATTTACATTTGGCAAAAAAAGCTATTTGTGGAAACCCCCATTATCCAAATTCAGAAACTCACTAAGTCCTATGGCAACAACCTGGTACTGAAAGGAATCGACCTGGAAGTTCAGCCTGCACAGATCGTTGGCTACATCGGCCCAAACGGCGCGGGCAAGTCCACGACCATCAAGATCCTGACGGGGCTACTCACCAAGTACGGTGGTTCGGTAAAGGTAAATGGCATGGAGGTAAGCGACAACTCCCTGGAAATAAAGCGTATGATCGGCTACGTGCCGGAAAATGCCGTGCTGTACGATACCCTTAGTCCGGTCGAGTACTTCCGGTTCCTGGGCAGCCTGTACGGGGTAGACCGAAAAGCGATCGAGCAAAAGGGCGGCGAGCTGATGCGGATTTTTGGCCTGTACGAAAACCGCAACAACCGCATGACGTCCTTCTCCAAGGGCATGAAGCAAAAGGTGTTGCTCATCTCGGGGATGATTCATAATCCCGATATCATCTTCTTCGACGAACCGCTCTCCGGCCTGGATGCCAACTCGGTGATCCTGCTGAAAGAAATCCTGCAACGCCTCAGCCAGGCCGGGAAGACGCTTTTCTACAGCTCGCACATCATGGAGGTGGTCGAGAAAATCTGCGACCGCATCGTGTTGCTCAAAGAAGGCGCGGTAATCGCCCACGGCACTTTTCAGGAATTACAGAACCAACAGCATTCGGGCTCGCTGGAGCAGCTCTTCAATCAACTTACGGGTAACAACGAGCATCTGGCTCTGGCGGACGAGTTTGTCGATATAGTTCAGGGTTCATAGTTGTTTTTTGCACTACGGGCAATTTTTTACCTACGACCTTTGTAAACTAGAAATCAGACACTTAGATTTTCGTATCCTGAACCCTGAACCCTGAACCCTGAACCAAAAAAAAGTGAACCGCGCTATTCTCTTTCTCCTCGACCTCTTCGCCCCACTTTTTCGGAAAGCGAACGTAGATTATGCCCAGCTCCGCGCCATCATGGACGTCAAGCTCACGATGGACAACCGCCGCGCCAGGACGGGCTTCAACGGGCTGGAGACCAAAGACAGCCAATGGGGCTTCGTCTGGACGCTGGTTATCACTTTCGCGGTGTCCAGCTTCATTGCCCTCTTGGTTTATTTCTGGCCCTCCCACGTACCGGCTTACGCCGTGGTAACGGCCTACGGAATGGTGATCGTTACCATGATCCTGATTACCGACTTTTCGCAGGTTATCCTCGATAGCTCCGATAACGTCATTATCCTGACCCGGCCCGTGACCAGTAAGACGCTCTTTATCTCTCGTATCGTTCACGCGGCGGTGTACCTGCTGCAACTGGCCCTGGCGGTGGCATTGCCGAGTTTTATAGCGACATGGCTCAAATTTGGCCCTGGATCGGCCGTTGTTTTCCTGCTGGCCTCCTTGCTGATCGCCATCCTTTCGGTGCTTTTCACCGCCGTGCTGTATTTGGTGATTATGCGTTTTTCGTCCGTTGAGCGGATGCAAAACATCATCAATACTTTGCAGATTGTGGTAGCGGTCGTGGCCATGGTCAGCTACCAGTTCATTGGCCGACTGGTCGATATCGACGACTTCGAGAATGCGCAAGCTCTGCCCGTGGCCTGGTGGCACTACCTGGCGCCGCCCATGTGGGTGGGCCATATCATGCAGGCGACCATCGTGGGCAAGTTCGGTGCGGCCACCGCTGCCTTTGTGGGGCTGTTGGTGGTCATTCCCGTTCTGGCGGTTCGGGCCATGAACAGCGGACTCGTAAAGGGCTTCGGCGACCGGGTCGGTAACCTGGATACGGTAGCCGAGAAAAAGCCGGAGGAGGTCGGACGCACCCCCAAGCGCAGCCTTCCCGAATTACTAGCCGGATTTTTTACGCGTACTTCTGCCGAGCGCGGTGCCTTCGAGTTGGTGTGGAAAATCGGATCCCGCGATCGGAAGTTCAAGCTGCGGGTGTATCCCAGCCTGGCGTATTTCCTGATGATCGGCCCGCTGATGTTCTTCAATCGGCCCGGCGAAACCCTGGCTCAAATGATGGACGCCACGGCTGAGATGCAGTATATGCGCATCATCCTGATTTATCTGACGGCGCTCAGTCTTGTTTCGGTCAACCAGAACCTGCCCTTTTCGGAGCAATTCAAAGCGGCCTGGATTTATTACGTGGCCCCGATGGCCCGCCCCGGCGAATTCCTGAGCGGCATGATGTGGTCGGTCGTGGCGAAGTTCCTGCTACCCGTGTATCTGATCATTGCCTTGGCTGTCACTTTCATTTGGGGGCTGGATAGTCTGGACGATGTTGTTTTCGGGGCTTTGGTCGTGCTGGTTTTTCAGCAGATCGAAATCCTGGCTTCGCGCAACGTGCTGCCGTTCAGCCGGGAATTCACCAAATCGGGCAGCGGCAAATTTGTGCGGGTTTTGGCGTTGTCTATTTTCGTGGGCATTATCGGTTGGGGGCACTGGGCGCTGAGTCAAACCTCCTATGTGATTCTAGTGATGGTACCTTTCGCTCTCGCGCTGGTTTTGTTTTTGAATAAGGAAATCAGGAAACTGGGCTGGGATAAAGTGGCAGCTTGAGTTATAGGATTCTTTTCTATAACTCATGGACTGGAACTGGAAACTGAAAAACTGGCCTGACTTCATCTTTGATGCCAGCCGACTGCAAGGGTGCGAACACGATTTTCTCCATAAATCGGGGGTTATCGAAGGAGGGATCCTCCATACAAGCCAGCAGTATCGAGCAAAATCGTAATGCTTATTACGCGGCATTCCAGGACGGCAGTCAGCGGAGTCTGGAGATAACGGAATGGCTGGTATATTTCGGCAAAATGGTGCTGGCTGCTCAGGATTACACCCTTGAATTGGTTTCCTTTCTGGTCGGGAAGGGAAAGTTCTTTGCGCGCTACGGAGCAAACCTGAACGAAAGACAGTCGAAGGCATTTCGATGGATGTTCGATGCCGGAACAAAGGGCTTTGAAAGGGGGCTACCGGAACTCGTCAGTCGGCTCTAAGCTAACGCAGGAATTTCATAATTGTTTGCATAAAAGTTCAAATCGAATTGGTTTTCGGCGAGGCTAATTATAGATTTGCGAAAAGTAAACTTAGTGCGTTAAGTAAAATGAAGGCATCCACTACCCGCTGGCTAATCGTTGCGTTACTATTCGTAGCGACCGGACTTAGTTTTCTGGACCGGCAGGTACTTTCGATTGCCATCATCAAGATCCAGGAAGAGCTTTCGATTACCGATGTGCAGTACGGGATGGTCAACACCAGCTTTCTGATTAGCTACGCCATCATGTTCACGCTGGGCGGCTGGCTGATCGACCGGGTGGGGGCCAAAACGGGTTTGGCCCTTTCGGTGGGCGTATGGTCGATCGCCAATTGCTTGCACGGTGTCGTCGCCAACATCACTCAACTCATTGCCTTCCGGTTTCTGTTGGGGGTAGGCGAGGGGGCCTGTTTTCCGGGAGCCGCCAAGGCGGTGTACGAATGGTTCGACAGCAAGGAGCGGGCCTTTGCCAACGGCATCGCCATCGGTGGCGCAGCCATCGGGGCAGTCATTGCGCCCCCAATGACGATTTGGCTGGCCGACCTGTACGGTTGGCGTGGCGGCTTCATCGTGCCGGGAGCCGTAGGGTTGATTTGGGTGGTGGCGTGGTTGTTCATTCCCTGGAAAAAAAGCCCGAAAGAAAAGCCCGCAGAAACAGTATCCATGCCGCCCACACAAAACGCCATTCCCTTTGGCATTTTATTGAAAAACAAAACAGTATGGACATTTATTATCATCCGGTTCCTGCTCGACCCGGTTTTTTACTTTCTGATGTTCTGGATTCCAAAGTACCTGAGCGAGGTGCGGGGCGTGTCATTCGAGCGCATCGGTAGTTTGTTCTGGATTCCGTTTCTGGCATTGGGCGTCGCCAATATCATTGGCGGTTGGCTCTCCGATAAGCTCATTAAAAACAACTTTTCAATCAATAAAGCCCGCAAAACAATCATGGGGTTAGCCGCCGCGCTAACGCTGGTCGCCCCGATGATCGAGTGGGTATCGAGTGTAGAAGTGGCCATCGCGCTTATGTCCGTTTTCATGTTCGCCCACGGCTTTTGGATTACCAATTACATCACGGCTATTTCCGATATTTTCGGTGAACGTGCCACCTCTTCCGTCGTGGGGCTCAGTGGTACCGCCGGGGCAGTGGCGGGCTTACTTTTGAATCCTTTGATGGGTTTGATTATCCAGAATTTCTCTTATCGTCCGCTCTGGATTGCCTCGGGAGTACTCTATCCGCTCGCTTTCGTAATCCTGATAGTTTTTATTCCAAACATTGGGGCTCTGGCTAATTTTAACAGCCAACGCATGACACCCGCCAGGGCGGAGTAATTTTTTCAAAAGTTTTCCTTAGTGCGTTAGCTAAATAGGACTTTCGCTTCGGCTGGGAAAAATGTGCCGCTAGGCACAGGATGTGGGTAGAGAAAGCCGATTCGTTGGCTGGTCATGTCCCGTACGGGACATAATAATCGACTGGAAAAGCACTTTTCTACCCACATTTGATCCCTAATGGGATCGAATTCAAGAAGACAAGCGAAAGTCCTACTAAATAAACTTACACGACCAGAACATGATTTTCGATCAAAAAACAGCAACCCAAAACGACGCGGTCTCCGTAAAACATCGACCGCGCAGTCGCCCTCGCATTGGGGTATTCGGCGTGGGGTACTTTAAGTATTGGGCGCAGTTCGACGGTCTGCTCGACGATTTGCTGGCTAAGCAGAAGATATTTATCCAAAGAGTACAGGACGCGAACGATGTGGAGCTGGTCGATTTCGGACTTGTGGACGATGCTGCCAAAGCCTACGCCTTAGTGCCAAAGCTGAAAGCCGCCAACCTCGACCTGATTTTCTGCGATATGCTGACCTATGCGACATCCAGTACGTTCGGTATCATCATAAAAAGTATCGACGTTCCTATCGTGCTGGTCGCTTTACAGCCGGATCAGGCACTGAATTATGAGCGGGCGTCCACCTACTTGCAGCTTTACAACGACGACATCTGCTCGCTGCCTGAGTTCACCGGGGTGGCGGTCAGGATGGGCAAGAAAGTACCGGAAATAATCATCGGCACCCTGCATGATGATCCCGCCGCCGAGGCCGAAATCGCGGAGTACTGCCGGATTGCCGCCGTACTGCACGACCTGAAAACGGCTCGGATCGGTCACATCGGTCACCCGATCGAATCCATGTTGGATATGCACTCCGACGCCACCATGCTCACGGCTCATTTTGGCCCGCACATCGTGCAGTGCGAAGCGAACGAAATCGTGGCCCACTATCGCACGGCCCCCGAGGAGGAAATACGGGCGGGCGAAGCGCGCATTCTCGACTTTTTCGATACCCCCGACCCGGTTTCCGATCCCATTTCTGAAAAACTACGGGACGAAGATTTGCGCGTAGCCGCCCAGGCGATGGTGGCCCTGGAAAAATTTGTCGAAGAGAAAAAGCTTGACGGGTTAGCTTACTACTACGACGGCGCCGAAGGCAGCGACGAGCGGGTGGTGATGTCCAACCTGATCGTTGGCAACTCGCTGCTGACGGGGGCGGGCTTCCCGATGTGCGGCGAGTCGGACTTGAAAACCTGCATCGCCATGCTCATCATGGAACGGTTGGGCATCGGGGGGAGTTTCGCCGAGTTTCATCCCGTCGATTTCAAGGAAGGCTTTGTGCTGGTGGGGCACGACGGCCCGCACAACGTCACCATCGCCGAAGGACGTCCGGTGCTGCGGAGTTTGAAAAAGTACCATGGCAAGCCCGGCTTCGGGGCAGGGGTCGAGTTTCAAATAAAAGAGGGGCCGATCACCATGCTGAGCATCAGCTCGACCTATGAGGGCAAGTTCAAGTTCGTGATCGCCGAGGGCGAGTCCTTAAAAGGGCCGATTCCGCCCACGGGCAACACCAATACGCGCGGCTTTTTCAGGCCGGATGTCAGGACGTTCTTGAAACGCTGGATGATGGAAGGGCCGACGCATCACTTCGCGCTCGGCATTGGACACCATGCCGATACGATTCGGAAGGTCGCGAACTACTTGAATATTGAATCGGTGGTGGTGGGCGGAGCGTAATTTTTGGTCTATTGAATTGCGAATGAATGAATGAATATTATGCTTTACAGAATGAAACTTCCACCGCTGACTATAATTTTACTAGCAATAAGTGCTTCGGTGCTTACAGACTGCCAGACAAAATCGTCTCCTGACGAAGGGAAACGACCCAACGTCCTCATCATCCTCACCGACCAGCAGACCAACGACTGCCTGAGTTTGCTGGGAAATCCGAATCTGAATACTCCGTACATGGATTCCCTGGCGCGGCGCGGTGTGTACTTTACGGAATCGTACTGTACCTCGCCCGTGTGCGGGCCGTCGCGCAGTAGCTTGCTCACGGGCCGAATGCCCCACGAGACTGGGGTTGTTTGGAACTCCACGTTCATCGACCCGGCAGTGCCGACCATCGGGCTGCTTTTTGCGGACGCGGGCTACAACACTGCCTACGCCGGAAAGTGGCATTTGCCCGAGGGTTATCCGGCTCAGAAAAACCACGACTCCATCGCCGGATTCAAAGTGCTTCCGTTCCAGTCTTTGGACAACTCTTGGGACAAAGGAGCGGCCACGGACGGCCCCATCGCCGATGCTGCCGTGAAGTACCTCGCTGAATATCAGGATGACAAGCCATTTTTGCTGACCGTTTCGCTGCACAATCCGCACGACATTTGTTACGTGCCGCGTGAGCCGGACGCCTACGCCAAGTACTCGGAGATCGACGCGCCGCTGCCGCCTTTGCCCGCCAATTTCAATCCCAAAATGAACGAGCCGGAGTTTTTGCAGGAAAAGCGGTTGATGGATCACTACGGCGACGAATTACTCAAAACGAAAGACTATTCCGACGCCGATTGGCAGGCGTACCTGCATCATTACTACCGATTTGCCGAAATGGTGGACGCCGAAATCGGAAAAATATGGAAAGCCCTGCGGGCCAAGGGGCTGGACGAAAACACCATTGTCGCTTTCACCAGTGACCACGGCGACGGAGCCGCTTCGCACCAGTGGGCGGCCAAGCTGAGTCTATACGAGGAGGTGGTCACCGTACCCTTCGGCATCAGTTGGCCCGGAAAGATTCCCGCCGGACGAATTGAGCGGCAGCAGCTCGTTTCGGGGATTGACCTGACGCCCACCCTTTGCGCTTACGCAGGAATTGGCGGAGGAGATTTCACCGGAAAAAGCCTGAAAGAGGCCATCGACAACTCCGACGCCTCCCACCGCGACTACCTGGTGGTGCAGTTGGAGGACGATAAGCTCGATTCGACTCGCCATGCCCGCCTGGTGCGCGATCAGCGGTTTAAGTACAACGTCTATAATTCGGGCAAGAACAACGAACAGTTGTTTGATCTGTGGGAAGACCCCGGCGAAACTCATAATCTTGCCAATGAGTCTTATTATCAACCGATCAAAACCCGACTGAAGGCTAATCTTCGGGATTGGATGAAAAAAAACAATGACGAAGCGCTAACGCTTTGAAGTCCCTGACCCCACTCGGCCAAACTCTAATTTCTTATGAAAAAGTACATCGCCAAAACCCTGCTTTTGACGCTGGCCCTCTTGGCAGCGGGTGCCAGCCCGGCTTTTGCCCAAAGCCCCGACGGTCTACGCGAGGGCTTCAAAAATCCGTCCGGCACTGCCCGCCCCAAGGTGTACTGGTGGTGGCTCAATGGCCATACGGACGCAACCCTTTTGAAAGAAGAACTGCGGAGCATCAAAGCCGCCGGGCTGGGTGGGGCCGATATTTTCGAGATCGGTTTTCGGCCCTACGGCCAAGTACCCGCCGGCCCCGCATTCATGGGCGATGAGTCGCTGAATACCATCGTGACGGCCATCGAGGAAGCGACCGAGCTGGGGCTGGAAGTCGGGCTGAATCTGGCGAGTAGCTGGAACGCGGGCGGAAGCTGGGTCACGCCGCAGCACGCTGCCAAGTCGCTGTACGTTTCAAAAATTTTGGTGAGTAGATCGGGACAGCAGTCTATCAAGGTGCCTTTTCCCGATGTGCCCAAAGTTGACGGCAAGGGCAGGGAGCTGTTGATTGAGTTTGCTTCGGACGGCAGACCCGTTTTTCGCCAGGAGGTCGCTTTGCTGGCGATCCCGTTGAAGGCAGATGCCAAATACCTGGATGCGAGCCGAATCGTGGATGTTTCGCAGTACTTTAACCCAGAAACTGATGAACTCGAATGGAAAGTACCGCCGAGCGACGCCTCGCCGGAGGAGTGGGAAATACACCGCTACGTCTGTTCCAATTCGGGTGATCCGTTGCTGCTGCCCAGCCCCAATTCTATCGGGCCGATTATCGACCATTTCGATTCTACGGCTACCGAAATGCATTTCATGTACTTTATCGATAAATTGAAACCTCGACTGGGCGATTTTCGAAAAACAGCACTCAAAAACCTCTACCTCGCCAGTTTCGAGGCTAAAAACTCGGTCTGGACACCCACGCTGGCGGCCAAGTTCAAGGCCCTGAACGGCTACGAAATCGACAAGTACCTGCCCTATATTTTTGACAAAAATGCCTTCGACCCGGCTACCACGGCGCGTTTTAAGCAAGATTTTAATCTCACCCTATCGGAATTGATGATCAACAATCACTACCGTAAGGGCAGGGAAATTGCCAACCGCTACGGGTTGAACCTGATCTCGGAATCGGGCGGGCCGGGGCCGCCGCTACATAACGTTCCGGTGGAGGCGATCAAAGCACTGGGAGCTTTAAGTGTCCCGCGTGGCGAATTCTGGATCGACCACGAGGTATTGGACAAGACCAGGGACAGCGTCGATCTGCTGATGTTAGTTAAAGAAGTAGCCGCGGCCTCACATCTGTACCAGCGCGGAATCACGGAAATGGAGGCCTTCACCAGCTTCCTGAACTGGCAAGTCGGGCCGGGTGATATGCGTCCCGTCGGCGACCGGGCATTTTGCGAGGGCATGAGCCGGGTCGTGATCCACGGCTTCACGCATAATCCGACGCGTGACGACTTTCCGGGTAATGTGTACGCGGCGGGTACGCATTTTAACGTCAAGAACACCTGGTTCTCAAAGGCAAAGCCGTTTGTCGAGTACCTGTCGCGGGTATCGCACGTCTTGCAGAAAACCGACTTCGTCGCTGATGTGCTTTATTACTACGGCAACAAAGTACCCAACTTCGGCACTCCCAAAAACAGCCGTTTCGCCGTCGGGTCGGGCTACGACTACGAGCTCATCAATACCGAAAAGCTCATGGAGCTGCGCGTCGAGAATGGTATGCTGACGCTGCCCTACGGGGCGAAGTTCAAGGTGCTGGTCTTGGACGAGATTGTCGGCGAGGCTCCGGACATCCTGCGTAAACTAGACGAGCTGGCCAAAGCCGGGGCCATTATCACCGGAAGAAAGCCCTATCCGACAACGCCCGTCTTGGAAATCTTGCAAAATAACAACCTCCGCCCCGACTTCGACTACCCCGGCAAAGGCTCGGCCCGCCTCGACTACATGAAAGACAGCCAGCCGCTGCTGGATTTTATTCACCACCAAAAAGGCAACCAAGACTTCTATTTCGTCCGCAACACCAGCGAAGAAACCGTGGCCCGGCTCTGTTCTTTCCGGCAAAGGGGCAAAGTACCCGAGCTGTGGAACGCCGTGACGGGCGAGATTGTCCCGGTTTCTGTCTTCAATCAAAAGCAGGATCACATAGAAGTGCCCCTGACGTTCGGGCCGCACGATTCGTTCTTCGTGGTATTCGGGCCGGGAAAGCGGGCACCGGTGTACCAGAGTGTCGCTTCCAGCGCTACCCACCCTCCGCTTTTCAAGTACACTTCCGCCGGATTGCAGTTTTTAGAAAATGGAAGCTACGAATTGAAAGGGGGCGCGAAAACGAAAAATATCGAAAATGTGATGCGTAGCAAGCGCATCGAGGGGCCGTGGGACGTGCAGTTCACCAAAAATTGGGGTGCGCCCGAAAAGGTGACTTTCCCGGAGTTGGTTTCCTGGACAGAATCACCGGACAAAAATATCAGGCACTATTCGGGAACGGGTACTTATACCAAAACATTCGATTACCAAAAGCCTACGGACAGGACAGCAAAGGTATATCTCGATCTGGGACAAGTGGGGAAAGTCGCCGAGCTGCGGTTGAATGGTCAGTCGCTGGGAATTCGGTGGACACCGCCTTATCGGTATGATGTAACGGATGTCGTAAAATCGGGAGAAAACTCGATAACAATCGAGGTAGTCAACACCTGGGCGAACAGGATTATCGGCGATGTCAACGAAGGCGAAAATTACACCAAAACCAACCTGAAAGTGAAAGGCTCGCGGGGACTGCTCTGGTCAGAAACGCCGCTGCTGCCTTCGGGACTGATGGGGCCGGTCGAGATTCAGGTTGTACAGCCCGTGAAGTAGCTGCTTTAAGGGAGGAGAATTTACTTTCTATCGGTTTTTGCCCGAGCCGCCGTCATTGTATTCGGGATGGGCGATAACGGCAAATTTGTACTTGTCGCCCCGGTAGTAGGAGCGTTCGATTTCAACGACCTTCTGTTTGACACAAACCACCGCACTGTCCATGACGAACATGGCGGTGGATTCCTTCAGTTCAAAATTATTTTCGTCGGCGTCGGGCCGCATGATCTCAGCGCTGAAAGTCTGGCTTACTTCCTCGATTTTGAGGTCGTACCTACTTTCGTAAAGCTTGAAATAGGTAGATTCGGTGGGTACCTTATGGATGTTGGGGCAAAGCGTGAGGGAAATGTACCGAAGCTCGTCCTTGACAATCTCATCGTCGGCGTAGCGCAGCAGGTGAATTTTCAGCACAGCCCCTTCGATAATAAAATGTTTTCCGCCGATTTCGGAAGAAATGCCGCCGGGCAAAATCGTCTTTTCCAGCACCAGGTTGCGGGGGCGCATGCCCTCGGCGATTAGCCCTTCGTTGAACCCGCGCCGGGTGGCGTAGATCGACCCCAGCGTCCGCATCAGGTGGTGGTCGGGTGTGCGGTTCAGCACGAAGGTACCTTTGCCCTTGATTCTTTTGGCCCAGCCCTTGGACTCGATATCCAGCAAGCTCTTTCGGGCCGTCGTATTGCTGACCCGGAAATTTTTAATCAGCTCATTTTCGGACGGCACCTGATCGCCCGGTTGTAGTTCCCCTGACTTTATCTTCTCAATGATGCTCTCGCTGATGGCGATAAACTTAGGCTTCATGCAAAGTTTTTTTGTGGTTGCTAAGGAAGGCGCACGGGCTGGCCGAGCGCCCCATTCGTCGCCACGTCCCAGGCGGCGAACCGTACCCACTTCTTGCCCCTCGCGTCGAAGGGGATTTCAAAGCGCTTTCGCCCAAAAGGGGGCAGGTCGGTAGTGGAGATGATTTGCCGATCGGTCGTTCTTCCATCGCCCCAGACTACCTCCACAAATTCCAGCGGAAAAGTCCATTCCAATTCGGCTACCAGCGTGCGTCTATCTCCCGAACCCTGCACCGAAAATGAAGGCAATAGCACCTCCCCGGTCGTGACAAAGTACGCGCCCGTTTTCAAAGCGTCGATGACGGTACTCATGTCGTCCACGGTCGGTACGCTGTCCAGCTTGAGGTAGCTGACGGGCGACATCCCGTAGGCGTCGTCGTAGGGCGGCTTGCCCCGGTCGCCGTAATCGGAGCGAATTTCCGAAATAGCCAGGGCGTACTTGGGCGGAAGGTCGCGCGCAGCCATCCAGTTGCTGGCCTCGTCCCACAGTGGCAGGAAGCGGTATTGTCCTAGCCGAATAGCCGAGCCGTCGATGCCCATGCCCCAGCGATAGCCAAGTCCAAAGTAGTTTTCGTGCAAAAATTGCGGTGAGTCTTTGATCGCATCGGGGTAGCCCGTCGAGCCCTTGGCCCGAGGATGGGGCATGGAAATCAGCGCGTTCTCGCGCCGGGTCATCTCCATAAGATCAGCCGGTGTCCCCAGATTGTATACTTTGCCGTATTTCGGATGCGTTTCGACAAGCGGCTGGTCGGGCCGACGGGCGTTGCGCCAGAACGTGGGCCTGGAGAGAAGCAGGTCATGGTGACCGCCCAATTCGTAGCCGCGCCCGCTGGTGCTATTCTCGTCGTTGGGCATCAGCAGGAAGTCACGATCCGACTGCCGCCGGGCCGCGTCGTAGTACTCAGCCTGGGAGGCGAGGAACGCCTCGCCCGTATCGCGCCGGGCTGCGCCGCGTACGCCGTCGATCACCCCAAAAATATTCACCCCAATCCCCTTCATCGTTTCCACATCGTTGAGGCGACTATCCGGCCCCCCCAACTCACGCAGCCGCTCGACCAGGCCCACGTGGTAGTGGCTTCCCATGACTTTGTAGCCGTCCAGCGGTTTGAAGAAATCACGGTGAGTAAACGCCAGCGCCGCGTCGATGGCCTGCTCACCCGTACCGGAGCCGACGTACAGAAACACGGGCATCCGCTGCCAGGTACCGGGCCGGGCGTTGTAGAGGGCATAGTTTTGCAAAAATTCAGGGTCGATCTCCTTTTCTGATTGCTGAATGCCGAGCGAAAAGGTTTGCGCGTCGTCCTTACGATACCAGCCGTAACCTAGTACCTGCTCAGTTTCGCGCGCCCAATAGAAGCTGTGCGGCGGCGGAAACAGCGCCACCGCGCCACCCGCCAGCCCGGCGGCAATGAGGCGATTGCTGCCCATGACGGTGGCAGGTCCCAGGCTGACGGGGCCGCCCAAACGATCCTGCTGCCAGCGGTTGGTAAGGTCGCGCCAAAGTACCCCGGAAGCAGGTCGTATGGGTAATCCTGTCAACCCGGCGTCGTACTTGAAGGCGGCGGACTTTTCGCTCGTTCGGGCCACCAGCATTTGCCGGATGAGGTTGGAGTCTCTGAAAAAATCGTATTGTAAATAACCGGAAAAGATGCCCGCCTCCACGCCCGGGAACGTGACTTCCAGTCGGGCCCCGTTGGTACGCACGGCGCATGAAGTTGTTTTAAAGCTGGCTTTGGCTCGTACAATCTCGCTGGGTTGCCGTGGCATTCCGGGATGATTGGCAAAAGTCGCTTGGGCGGGAATGGAGCCGCCGTGCGAGCGAGGCGGCTCGTTCTCCACGAACAGCGGCGCGTCCCAAAAGGCATCCCACTTGATTTCGTCCAGTTTCTCGGCCGTGATTGGCACGCCCAACGCTTTCAGCGGCTCGGTCTGCTGCTGCGTAACGCGGCGCACCCCCGACACCACACGAAATTCTGGACTCATATTATTGGCAATAATGCGCCACGAACCAGGCTGCCGCCTGATTGCCAGTTCTTTGATTGTGGGAATTCCCGCTTCGATGACAAACCGAAGGCGTAGCTCATGGTTGCCATCGCCCCGCCAGTTAAGGGTCAGCGTTTGGGATGTCACCTGGGCGGTTAGGCCAATTTGAGGTTTGTACTGCGACAAATCACAGTGCAAGGAATCGGCACGGGTAGTTGGAGCCAGCAAGAGCAGGGCGGCAAGTTCGAAGATCCGGTAGGTGACTCTGCGCTTCTGGAAGAGGTTTGAGAGCAAAACGGGGTGCATGATTGGGTACAAGATTATGGTAGTCGAAAAGCCACTCGATGATCGTACTTACTCCTTCGTCACCACCTCATCCAGATTCAATAGCACGTTAGCCGAAACGGTAAGCGCTGCCAGTTCCGGGGATTTTCTTGTTACATTGAAAGTGAGCAGGCTGTCGATTTCGCCCGGCTTTTTTCGGTATTCGCGCAGGGCATTTTTATAGACGCTCAGCAATACACCCAGTCGTTTTTCTTCGATAGGCTTGTAGGTCAGTTTCTGATAGCCGATTTGCAATTGCTTCGCGGGCGTGTTGGCTTTCCTGGCCATAAACTCGGCCAGGCGCTGCGCTGATTCAAGATAAACAGGATCGTTGAGCGTCACCAAAGCTTGTAAGGGCGTGTTGGTACGGATGCGCCGCGATTGGCAGAACTCCCGGCTCGGCGCATCGAAGGTAGTCATGGAAGGGTAGGGAGCCGTGCGCTTCCAATAGGTGTACAGGCCACGGCGGTAGCGGTCCTCTCCCTCGCTGAGCTTCCAGGCGTTGCCGTTGTAGGGCGACAGCCATATTCCCTCCGGCTGGGCGGGCATGACGCTCGGGCCACCCATTTTCCGGGCCAATAGTCCCGAGATTGCCAGTGCCTGGTCGCGCACTTGCTCGGCGCTCAGCCGCACTCGGGGGCCACGGGCCAGCCAGTAGTTGTAGGGGTCCTTTTGTTGTTTTTCCTGGTTGGTTTCCGAGTTTTGGCGATAGGTCGCCGACATGACGATCTGTTTCAGAAGCCGCTTGGTGCTCCAACCGCAGTCCTCCATGAAAGCCACCGCCAGCCAGTCCAGCAGTGCACGGTGCGTGGGTTCGTTGCCCTGTGAGCCGAAATCCTCGACCGTCTCGACCAGTCCCAACCCGAAAAGCTGCTCCCAAAAACGATTGACCAGCACGCGGGCGGTCAGCGGGTTGTCGCGGCTGACGAGCCAGCGCGCCAATTCCAGACGGTCGGCGGGTTGCTTGCCATTGGGCATTTTGTTAAGAGCGGCGGGTACGGCGGGCCGTACTTCCTTGCCCGGAACCAGCCAGTTGCCACGCTCGAAGACGTGCTGTTTTCGGGCCAGATACTCGGTTCCTTCCCACAAGACGGGGGTACCATCGTTTCCTTTTTTCAGGAGCGAGGCATATTCACCCAGCATGGCCTGGCGCTCGGTTCCCTGTCCGGGAAAAGCTTTTTGGAAAGCCACCCAACGGACGGCCACAAAGGCGTCGGGGGTTTTGGGAAAAGTAAAATGGGCATACACATCGTGCGTACCCTGCACTTTGGGCAATGGTATGAAAAGGATGGTATCCTGCTTGCTGATAGGGATTTTTACCTTATTGAGGACCTTCCCTTCCAGCGAGTCGAGCCTTATGCTCATGGTCGCTCCTTCGATGGGCGCGTTAATTTTGATCACCAGTTGTTCCTTATCGGCCAAGGCGATTTTTCCTACCCGGGCCGATCCGTCGTGATGCGTTCCGAAAAATTGATAAATGATAAAGAGTGAGTTGACCAGGTGGTCGAAGCTCGGTGAGTTAATTTTAGGTTCACTGATTCGGAGGAATTGCGCCACCTCCTTCGCCGCTTCCGGGTCTCGCTCTTTGACCCAGGCCTTCAACCGCGTTACGCGTTCCGCTTCTTTACCTTCAAAAATCCGTAGCGTGGGGGTTTCCGTGGCGATGTCCTCGTCGCGGGTATTGTTGAAGTACGCCATGTACTTATAATAATCGTCGTGCGGAATGGGGTCGTAAGGGTGACTGTGGCACTGGACGCAGCCGAAAGTCGTTCCTTGCCACACTTCCCAGGTAGTGTTCACCCGATCTATTTGGGCCGCAACGCGGAACTCCTCGTTGACAGTACCGCCCTCGTCGTTGGTCATGGTGTTGCGGTGAAAGCCCGTGGCCAGCAGTTGCTCGTCGGAGGGCATTCCGGTGGCTTTATCCTGCAATAGATCCCCTGCCAACTGCTCCACCGTGAACTGACTGAACGGCTTGTCACCGTTGAAGGCATTAATCACATAATCCCGGTAGCGCCAAATCGTGCGTGGCTGGTCGGCTTCGTATCCTTTGGTGTCGGCGTAGCGCGCCAAATCCATCCACATGGCCGCCCAGCGTTCGCCATAGGCCGGGGAAGCCAATAGGCGATCAACTACTTTCTCATAAGCACCAGGCGATTTGTCCTTCATGAAGTCCTGAGCTTCCTTGGCGGTAGGCGGTAAGCCCGTCAGATCCAGACTTACGCGACGGATAAGCGTGGCGCGGTCGGCCTCGGGGGATGGGGTGAGGTCTTTAAATTTTAATTTTTTAAAAACGAATTGGTCGATCTCGTTGCGGGGCCAGTCGGTGTCTCCCACGCCAAGCGCCGCCCACATACCGCCCGCCTGAGGTACTTCGGGCCGCTCGACGCGCTCGTAAGCCCAGTGATTTCCCCATTTCGCACCCTGATCGATCCATGTTTTGAGCGTATTGACCTCTTCGTCGGTGAGGCCCGGCCCCTTTTTCGGCATCCGCTCGTCGGGATCGTCGCTGAGGATGCGGCGGATCATCTCGCTGGCGTCGGCGTCGCCGCGCACTACGGGGATGGCCCCCGATTTGCCCGGCTTGAGCATTTCTTCTTCGAATAAAAAACTGACGTTCCCGGCCTTCTTGACCCCGCCGTGGCAGGCCATGCAGTTCTTATTCAGGATGGGTTTGACGTCGGCGTTGTAATCTACCCGTTTTTCAAAAATCCCCAGCCACGAAGTAAGTAGCGCGGCAATTCCAAAGGCAACCACCAGGTAAATAGCTTTCATTTTCCTTAGTTCTATGTGTAGGTAATAAGCGCGGTGAGATGTTACTTGCCCTCACCCAGCCGGTACCACCGAACGTCTTTTAGTGGCTCACGACGGTCAAATTTCCCGGCAGTGGGATAGTGCCTGGCCAAATAGTCCAGTATTACAGGTTCGGCCTCGCCCAAATCCCAGAGATTCTGAGTGCGCTGCATCCAGCGAATTTTTTCCAGCCAGCCCTCGCGGGAAGCGCCGTACTGCGTAACGAGCTTGCTGGAATGGCAACCCGTGCAATGCGCCCGCACCATGTCGAGGCCATCGGCGATAACAAAGCCCGTGGCAGGATCGAGTTGCCTTCTGGTCGTATCCAGGCGCACTTCCACCCCTGTTTCTCCGACAGAAACGACTTCGGGCCGCAGCGCGGTCATCGACGCAAAGCCAACGAAGAGCAGGGTGGGGAGGAGGATTTTGGGAATTATCATGGTTTATAGAGGCAAAATTTTGTTTAGGTGTTCAGTTGGTTAGTCGTTTAAACAAATAGCTGATTACGTATCAACGTCTCAACAACTCCACGGTTAAACAACTAAACCACTTTCACCGCTATCCGGTGACAAGCATTGTTGATATAGCCCTTCGGATTCCAGGCGGGAATAACCATCGGTTGGGATTGACCCTTGCTGTCGGTGGCTTTGGCCCAAACCTCGTAGTAGCCGGGGCCGGGGAACTTTACGTCGGCTGACCAGTGCTGCCAGGCCAGGCGATTCTTAGGGGATTTAAGGTCGCACTTCTGCCAGGTGCTGCCGTAGTCCAGCGACACCATCATGTCTTTCACTTCCAGGTCGCCCGCCCAGGCGTGGCCGCGTACGGCTAGGCTTTGCCCTTTTTCCAGCGTGGCACCCGTTTTTGGGTAAGTAATGACCGACTTCACGGGCATCGACTCGATAATTTTCATGTCTTTGTCCGGCACCTCGGTACCCGGTTGCACGGGATAAGCCGGGACGCGGTAGCTGTCGCCGCCCATCTTTTCGCCATCGTGCACGATGTTTCTAATCGAAATGCGCTTGAGCCACTTGCCCGAGGCGGATGCAGGCCAGCCGCCCGCAACCAGCCGTAGCGGCGGACCGTGCATGATGGGAATGTCCTTGCCATTCATGGCCCAGGCCAACATGGTTTCGTCCTCCAGGGCCTTGGACATCGGCACACCACGCGAAATCGTGTCTTTCTTGGGGTCGCCACTGAGGTGAACATCGTTGCCATAGTAGCCGATGTAGACCGCGTCAGATTTTACGCCGACATCGGCTAGCACGTCTTTCAATCGGACGCCCGTCCACTCGGCGCAGCTTACTGCGCCCTCGGCCCACTGTCCGCCCGAGGCGGCTGGCGTGTAACCACTCCGACCGTTGCCGCCGCATTCCAGCGTGAGCTGATAGGTGTAGTGCTTGAATTTGGACTTCAAATCCTGCATCGTGTAGGACTTCGTGTTCTTGGCGGACTCGCCGTCGATGGTGAGCTTCCAGGTCTTTAAGTCGATTTCGGCTGGTGGGTTGCCGTTGTTGCGGACAAACATCTTGTCGGCGGGCGTCACGGCCTCGTCCAGCAGGTGCGGCGGCGTCTCGATGTTCCAGGGACGGTTGTTCAGCACGATCAGGTCCTTATGCAATCCTGCGGGCAGCTCGACATCCCCCAACGCCAGCGGCGTGTAATGGGCGGGCATTTTGTCGGCAAAGGCCACTTTGGTGCCGAGCGCGGCGGTCAGCGAGGTAAGAACGCTCTTCTTTAAGAAGCCACGACGGTCGTGGAATGAAGTCTTCATGGTTTGTTTAAATGTCGTTTTGTGAGGTAAGGTACCACTATTTTTAAAAATATACCGCCTCAATCGGCCTCAGGTACGCCGGGAAATGACGTGCGTCCTGATCTTTCTGCCGACCGTACCGTAATAATCGGGGCCCTCAATAGGTAAATGGTATCTGCCTCACTCAGGTTCCTCACGCCGATCATCCCAGTCAAGCGGTATTTTTGCTTTTGGAAAAAAATGTTCATCTCGGAATAAACCGACAAGTAGGTTTTTCCCGGAACCAGCGAAGCATCTTTCACGATGCTTGCTGCTCGGCCCGACCCCTTCTCCTCGCGAATATCCGCAGGCACATCTGTAGGCTTCTATACTTGTGCACAACCGAAAATCAAGATAGATAGGAATAGAAAAATAGGTTTCATTTCGTGGACTTCTTTTACTTATAGGACTTTCGCTTGTCGTCTTGAATGCGATCCCAATAGGGATCAAATGTGGGTAGAAAAGTGCTTTCCCAGTCGATTATTATGTCCCGTACGGGACACATGACCCGTTAACGAATCGGCTTTTTCTACCCACATCCTGTGCCTAACGGCACATTTTTCTCAGCCGAAGCGAAAGTCCTAACTTATACTAATTCAGAATCTAAATGTTGTATATCGAACGCCTGCCTCGGAGAGGCTTAACCTTTGTAGAAGCCTGATAGCCAGATGTACTAGGCTTCGGAGAAGCCCAACATTGAATACGACGCGCACATCTTGAATTAGTATTAGTCACTTTGAGGTGAATTTTCAGGCGAACGAATGGGCGGCCAGTTGGTGAAATACGCGCTCGTCGAGTCGGTAGCGGTCGTTGAAAGTCAGGCTACTGCGTGCGGTGAAAAGTGCGTAGTTGACGGCATTGTACAGCAGCCAGTACGAGAGTTTCGCTTCCAGCATCTGCTCCTCGAGCCGTAGCCGCTCGCGGGCCTGCTTGGCCAATTGCACCGGGATGGGCAGCTCTTTCAGTAAAGTAACCTCCGCCTTGGCAGGGACGGCCTTTTGAAAATGGTCGTACACTTGGGTCGTGAGGGTGTGTTCGGTGGGCAGGTGTTCGGCGATCAGGTCGCGCAGGTGTTCCTGGAATAGCTCGATGGTGAGGGCGCTGTGATGAATTTTGCGGATTTCGGAGCGTGTCTGCTGCGCCCGTGCCGGGGCGGCGGTGTTTTTGGGCGGATGCTTTCTCTTGCGTCCGCCATTCCACTTTCCCAGCCAGGATTCGTACGCCTTCAGGTTGGCAAATGGGTCAGCCCATCCCATCAGTCCGTTTTGGCACAGGTTGCGGTAAAGGCTGCTGCCCAGCCGGGTGGTGGGGTCGAGGAGGGCGGTCAGTGACTGCCCCTGAATGCTGAACGGGGTCTTGCCGTTATAACTATTGGTAAAGGTGAGGCTGCGATGCATACGCTCTCCACCAATTTGTACCGTGGTGGGCAGCACGATACAGATGCTAAACTCCCCGGTGACGGTATGCTTTATGACCAGCTGGTATTCCGGGATCAGCTCGTCGATCACCTCCTGAATGGCGGCATTGGGTACTATGGTATAGTCCGCGCTCTGGATGCCGAAGAGCAGTTTGCGTCCGCCCGGGATCTGCCCCACGATGAGTTGCTGACGGTCGGTGGCAATAATGTCGTAGTCGGGGAGCAAGTCGGTCAGCCACAGGGACTCAATCGGATAATTGATGTCTTTCCATTCGTCCGTGATGCGAGGCTCCGTACTGATATAGGTCATGAAATTTGGGACTTAATTTTTACAGTTGTAAATTTACACCCATAAAAAAACCTTTTAGGAAACGAGTGAGTTTTTTCATTAGGTTTCATTAAAAAATACGTTTTATAGAATAAGCACAATTTTTTAACTAAAAAGTACTGCTATATTTGGTAATGGATTTCCTGCCTTTTTCCTCATTTCATATAGTCGACAGGATTCAGCTTTTGCTTCCTTGGCGGTGACCATTGTGAGATTAAGGCAAGAAAATAAAACTAACCTTGATTCGCCAAAAGAGGCGTTCATCGTTCATGGCTAAGAAGTCGTCTGTCGGTTTGAAACCGCCGAAAGCTTGACTTTAAAATGAAATTACTTGCCTTATCTAAAATCTATTTTGAATATAAACAACAATGAGAACGATTCATTCTTTCCTTGTGATGATCGGCGCAATGCTGATAGGTAGCTTCGAGGCACTTGCTCAGGAGGAGCAAAAGATAAAAGTCGATCCTGGCGTGTCGGTGCACAACTACAAGCACCCGCATAAAGCCAGAAGGGCCGATAGCGTTCTGAAAATCCAGAATCGCCGCCGCTTTCCATCTCGCGTGGGCATCGTACCGCGTTCCATTATTGCTCCCCGTGGCAGCGCACAACCCAGCACCCCTAAGTACAAGCGACGTTCGGGATGGTCCATTTTCAGGAACTCAAACCCAACGCCTACAAAACTGAACCCATTGACGAATCCTGGCAACTATAAGACGCAGCATTGAGTTCATAGGATGTCCGTACAGACCGAGAACTCGTCCAAGCTGAATACATGAAGACCAGAAGAAGAATAGTCAAGATAAAACAAGTCGTAAAACCCGTCGTCGAGCCAGTGATCAATCCTATCCGGGACTTAGCCGATAGTGGGCGGTTGTCGGGGGTGCTGCTGCTGGCCGCAACGGCCATTGCGCTGGTGTGGGCCAACTCGTCGCATGGTGACGAATTCCTGGCTTTTTGGGAACGTAAAATTGGTGTTGCGCCGCTCGACAAAACAATAAGTCACTGGGTAAACGACGGTCTGATGGCTGTCTTTTTCTTTTTCGTAGGACTGGAAATCAAGCGTGAAATCCTGGCCGGTGAACTCTCGGACTGGCGGCAAGCCGTGCTGCCCGCCGTGGCAGCGGTGGGTGGCGCCGTGGTTCCGGCAACAATTTATCTGGCTTTCAACGCCGACACCATCGCCGCCGACGGCTGGGCCATTCCCACCGCGACGGACATCGCGTTTTCTTTGGGCATGCTCTCCTTGTTGGGCAAGCGGGTACCCTTTGCTTTGAAGGTGATGCTGACCGCCATCGCCGTCATCGACGACCTGATCGCGGTGCTGGTGATCGCGCTGTTCTACACCCACGAAATAGACACCAATATGTTACTCGGCGCGGCAGCCATCCTGGTGGTACTTTTTGCGCTCAACTACTTCAAAGTGCTTCGTTTTATCTTTTATTTGATTCCCGGCCTGTTGCTGTGGTTTTTCGTTCTCAAGTCAGGCGTCCACGCGACCATCGCCGGAGTCTTGCTCGCCATGACCATCCCGCTCGATCAGGTGGACGATCTGGAGCACGCGATGTACAAGTACGTCAACTTCCTCATTATGCCCATTTTCGCGTTGGCCAACACGGGCATTGTGCTGGCTGGGGACGTGTCGGCGCTGCTGACGCTGCCGCTGAGTCTGGGTATCGTGGCGGGTTTATTTCTGGGAAAACCTCTGGGCGTTGTCCTGTTTTCCTGGGTTGTGGTCAAAGCAGGCGGCGCTCAGCTTCCGGCAGGGTTGAAGTGGCGGCATATTTTAGGCCTGGGCTTCACGGCTGGCATCGGCTTCACCATGTCGATCTTCATCGCCAGCCTTTCCTTTTCGGATCCCGCACAGCAAAGCAGTGCGAAGCTGGCCATCATGGTTGGAACGGTGCTTTCGGGTGTCGTGGGACTGCTGTGGTTGATGAGCGTGGAGAAGTCGGTGGCGGTACGAAACCAACCTATTCCGCCTGCGGGATTAGACTAACTTCCCTGATAAATCCGCGCAATCTCCGCCTGCACCTTCTTGTTCCACTCCGCCTGTGCTTCGGTGTTGAGGCCGTGGCGTGTTTCGCCGTCGTATTTTTCCTGCTCTCGGTTCATCTCACGAAAGGCTTCCAGGAATTCGTACTGGATCTGACTGTCGTAGTCTTCGATGGTCAGATCCAGCTTTTTCATGCGCTCCTTGAAGCGCTCGGCGATGATGCGGGTGATGTTGAAGTGAGTTTGCTCGTGGGCCAGGGTGTAGTTGTTGCGGGCTTCGTCGCGGCCCCAGGACATGCTCCTGACCATGAAAACTTTTAACGAAATGTTTGCCTGAATATAGTTATCGACCATCTGAGAGCCCCCTTCGTAGGACATGCTCGAGTACACGGCTGCCGCGTACTTGCTGCCGGGGCGGTTGGATTTGCCCTGGAAATCGTACCAGGTTAGTTTTTTTTCTGGCTTGTAAAAGACGGTGTCGCTTTGGTCGGCGGGAACGACGTCTTTTAGCACCAATCTAAAACCTCGCGCGAGGAGCGCATTCTTCTTGTCGTTCAGACCATACCATTGGTCGAACTGCCGGATACCGCCATCCAGTAAACGCTGCAACAGGGAAGCATGGTCGTAGGCAGTTTCGGGCCGGGTGTAGGTGCTGCCGGAGGAAAAACTGGTGAGAAAAAGCGGCACTTTATTGCGCGTCCAGCGAAAAGTGAGACGAACTTTCATCTCGCCCGCGATCTTGTTGGGGCCGACTTTCCGTTCGCTTACCGAAACCTCGTCCAACTGAATTTCCAGCGGCAGGCTATCCTCATCTTTTGATTTTAGGGAATAGTTCCAATGCTCGAAAAGTGCTTTGTCGAGCGACTGGCCGGAAGTAAGGGGGACGGATTTCCCGAATAGAAAAACATTCCCCAACTGATTGGGCTTGTTCGGGCGCTTGTCCAACACATCCAGCAGATAGTACGATTTTCCGTATTTAAGGGAAATCTTCTCTTTTTTGAATTCAACATTCTGTCCCTGTGCTCCGTGTAAACAGACCAACAGAAAAAATATAAGCAGGGTGGGGGGGAGGCTAACCAGGAAGCCCCTCTAAAAACTAGGATGTTTGGGCGGTTGAGGATCCTTTCTATAAATTGCATGAACATACACGAGCGAAAAACGACTATGCCTATAACGAATCCCAAGCCAAATTTTGATGACATCTACATGGAATTGGCCATAAATTTAGCGAAAAGGTCGCATTGCATCAAGGCGCAGGTCGGGGCCGTGCTGGCGCGGGACACCCGGATCATCTCCATTGGCTACAACGGCCCACCCGCCGAAACGCACAACTGCGACGAGGAATTTCCGCTCACGGGCTGTCCGCGCGACTCCAAGGGAAGCTGTTCGCTGGCCCTTCACGCCGAACAAAATGCCATCCTCTACGCCGTAAAAAACGGCTCGAAAATCGAGGGTGCCACGCTCTACGTCACCCTTGCTCCCTGCATTTCCTGCGCCCGCGTGATCTATACCATGAAAATCAGCAAAGTGATCTTCATGCACTCATACGCCGCCTACAAAGGAATCGGCGTGGAAGAAGGAGCCGAGTTTTTGAAAACCTTCGGCGTGGAAGTAGTCCAGTACGGTGGGGGGACGGGGGGAGCGGTGCTGTAAGGGAGTTTAGGTGTGTAGGTGTTTAGACGAGGAATCTTTATGTGCTTCTGTATTAATGTTGTAGAAATGCAGCTAAACATCTCAACGACTAAACAACTAAACAACTAAACAACTAAACAAAATTATCAATCCTCCTCAGCTACTTGCCCGTGTTCCAGCTCGGTTTCGGTGGCTTCGCGGATGTTGAGGACTTTGCCTTCGAAGCGCATGGATTTTCCGGCTAGCGGGTGGTTGAAGTCCATTTTTACATTTTGCTCGTCCACGTCGATGACCATGCCCTGGAGGGTGTCGCCTTCTTCGTTGGTCATGGGGATGATGTGGCCGGGCTGTAGCATTTCCTCCAAATCCACACCTTCGGCTTCGAAGAGCGATTTGGCCAGTTCCACCACGGCATCGTCGTCGTAATCGCCGTAACCTTCTTCGGGGTCAATCGTGAAATCGAACGCATCGCCTTCGGTCTTGCCGTCGAGTTGGGCTTCAAATTTTTCGGGTAAGCCGCTCATTCCGAAGATGAAAAGCAGCGGATCGTCGGCGTTGACGATCTCGACGACCGACATCTGATCGTCAGCGTCGGGCAGGCTGAGGTTATAGCTAAGACTGACGACTTTATTTTTTTCGATATTCATTTGGTAGTTTTGAAAAAATGGTGGTTAGTGGTGCGCAAATTACTTTTATCGCGCATTTGCCAAAAACAAATTTACAGGAATTTAAGCACACCAGCCCTTCACAAATGAATTTTCTGGCACACGTGGCATTATCGGGAGAAGGGAAGGATGTGCTGATGGGCAACTACGTCGGGGATTTTATAAAAGGTCAGCTCACGCCGCTGCGTACGAAATCGTGGTCGGCGGATTTTCTGCTAGGCGTCAGGCTGCACCGCTACATCGACCACTTCACCGACACGGATGCGGGCGTTTTGAAAGCCAAAAGATTTTTGGCAAAAACGCATCCCAAAGTGGCGGGCGTGGCGCTGGACATCTACTTCGATTATTTCTTGGCCAATCATTTCTCAGCGTTCTACGAAACAGACCTTTCGCCGTTTATCAACCGAGCCTACGCCGTCATCACCGAAAACAAAGATTTGGTTCCCGCCGCGATGCTCCCGATGGCTGAGGCCATGATCCGCCACGATTGGCTCTACCATTACCAAGAAATTCCCGGCATCAAAAGATCGTTCGACGGCCTGTCCCGCCGCTTCGCTTTTATGGAGAAGATCAAAGGAGCCGAAATCGAACTCAAACGGAATCAAGAAACATACGAAGCGGCCTTCCTGGAATTTTATCCCAAACTAAAAGCCGCCTGCGAAGATTTCCTTCTAAACGACTAAACGACTAAACGACTAAACGACTAAACGACTAAACGACTAAACGACTAAACTCTAAACAATCAAACCCTAAACCCTAAACAAAACAACGTGGCCCAAGCCCCCGAAGCTGTTCTCAAAGAAATTCGCGCCAAACAGTATAAGCCCGTCTATTTCCTGTACGGCGATGAACCCTATTACATCGACCTGATCGCCGAGGAGCTAGAAAAACGCGTAGTTCCCGAAGCGGAAAAAGGCTTTAATCAATTCGTTATATACGGTAAGGACAACGATCTTGCCAGTGCACTGGGCTACGCGAAGCGGTACCCGTTCATGGCGGAGCGGCAACTGGTGTGGGTCAAGGACGCGCATCAGCTCGGGGGAATAAAGGACAAAGATCAGCTCCAGCGGCTGGAAGAGTACGCTGTGAACCCACTGAGCAGCACGGTGCTGGTATTATGCTACCACGACAAAGCCGACGAGCGCAAGTCGTTCGTAAAGGCCTGCGCCAAAAATGGCGCGGTGGTGCATTCCAAGCGGCTCTACGACAATAAATTGCCCGACTGGGTCAGAAACTACTGCCACGCGCAGGGGGTGAAAATCAGCCCCAAAGCCGAGCAGATGCTGGTGACCAACATCGGCAATGACCTGAAACGCATCGTGAGCGAGATTCAGAAGGTGTTGATTAACATGAAGGTGAGCGAGGGCATCGACGCCGACGCCATCGAGCGCTTCGTGGGGATTAGTAAAGAATACAATGTATTTGAGTTTCAAAAGGCGCTGGGCATGCGGGACGTTTTCAAAGCCAACCGCATCGCCACACACTTTGCGGCCAATCCCAAAGACAATCCGCTGGCCCCCGTCCTGATTATCCTGTATTCGTTTTTTACCAAAATCCTCCTCACTCACGCCGCCCCCGACCGCTCCGACGGCGGCCTGGCCTCACTGTTGGGCGTCAATCCCTTTTTCGTAAAAGACTACACCCAAGCCGCCCGCAACTACCCCATCGGCAAAGTCGCCAACATCATCCACTACCTCCGCCGCACCGACGCCCAAATGAAAGGAGTAGACGCCGGCAGCATCGACGACGGGGAGCTATTGAAGCAGTTGGTGTTTGAGATAATTCATTGAAAGGCGTTTAGTTGTTTAGGGTTTAGGGTTTAGTTGCGCTTATGTCTCGATCAAGAGAAGGTTAAACAGCTCAATGACTAAACTTTAAACTCTAAACCTCTAAGTACAGTACAAAAGTTTATCAAGTTTCTGAAAATGAGCATGGTTAAGCGCAATGTTTTGCAAGTGGTTGAGACCGTGCCTGAACAAGGAGTTCAGCGGCTGGCTTCCCGTCCTGAGTTTCTTGATCGGAATTTTTCTGCCGTTGGCCACCAGCCACTCGCCCGCCCTGATGGCCCAAACCAGCGCGATGGCCAGCAAAAACAACAGCGTCCTGATCCGGCGGTGATCGTTGACGCGGCACTTCTCGAGGTTGAAGCCACGGGATTTGAAGGCGCCAAACAGTGTCTCGACCTGCCACCGCTGGGCGTAAATCCCGGCCATGCCTCGCACGCGCTCACGGCTCATCAGGATCAGGAAGTCCTCGCCCTCCAGCTTCATACCGGTCAGGTAGGCTCGCTGCCCGTAAACGACCCTGGGTTTGCGAAGCACCTTCAACCTCCTCTCGCCGAAGACCTTGTCGGCCCGGCAGGACTTGCCGCCATTGACCACTGCGGCGTTGGCCCGCACCCGGATGACGGGTGTGAACCAGCCCGTCCACATCTCCTTACCGATGAACTCGCGGTCGCCCGTCAGGTAAACCTTCTGCCCTGGCTTGACGACCGCCCAACGTTCAAGGGCCTTCAAAAGGGCCAGCCGCGTCTGCTTGCTGCTGTTGCCCTCGCGGTTGGCCGTGTGCCACAGCAACGGGATGCTCACACCCTTGTGGGCGATGCCCAGCATCAGTATCTGCACCGTCTGCCCGCGCTGGATGTAATCCGTGCGATCCAGTGTCAGCACCACCTGGTCGGCCTGTCCGTAGGCCGACCAGACCAGCTTGAAGTACGCTCGCTGGCCGAAGCGGAAGCCACACAGCAGCCGTTGCAGGCGCTTGTACTTCGAGGACAGCAGAATGTCCAGGCAGACGCCCTTGCTCCACTCGCTGAGCGAGCAGTCGTTAAGCTTTAACAGACTCACGATCAAACAACTGATAAATTTTACGCGACGTATGTCGCAGGTAAAGTGACATTTGATGGCATTGAATACCTCTTTCTCTTTACTTTGCATCGGGATAGTCTGGGTAGAGTTGGTTTCGCAACTCAAATCTACCATTTTCAGGCTATCCTATTTTTTTTGTCCTGTATTTAGCTCTAAACCCTAAGCAAAAAAAAGCGAACCGTTGCTGGTTCGCTGTAAAATACTCGTAGCGGGGAGCAGAATCGAACTGCCGACCTCAGGGTTATGAATCCTGCGCTCTAACCATCTGAGCTACCCCGCCGAATCGAGGTGCAAAGCTAAGGTGAAAAAAAGTTTGCCGCAAACAATTTTGTTTATTTCAACCGGTAATCTTACATTACAAAACTTCTTTTGGCACTAACGTCATAATAATAAACCTTCCGCGGAGTCTTTACAGCAATCAACCCCTTCTGAAATTATGGAAAAGCATATGTTCACTACCGAATTCGAGATACGTTCTTCTCATAAGGTACTGTATCCGTACATGAGCACAGCTTCCGGGCTAGAGCAGTGGTTCGCCGAAAAAGTGACCATTTTGCCCGATGGACGCTTCGATTTTCAGTGGGATGGCGAGAGTCACCCCGCCGAGCGCACTTCGCACCGCCTCAACAGGTCGGTGCGTTTTGAGTTTACGGAGAATGGCGAGAACGGGGAGAGTAACGATGATTCGGTCGAAAAAAATTACGTAGAAATGAAGCTCGAAGTGAGCGACCTGACGCAATCTACTTTTCTGCGGGTCGTTGATTATTCACAAAATATGGACGAAGACGAACTTTCCGCCGTTTGGGGCGGCCTGATAGACAGTCTGAAAGAAATTGTGGGTAGCTCATGAAAAAAATGGATAAACTGGTTCTGAAAGCTTTTTGGGGCCCCTTTGTCATTACTTTATCGGTCGTAGTTTTCATCTTTTTGATGCGAATCGTGATCTTTTATATCGATGAGTTCGTGTCCAAGGATGTGGGCTTGTCGGAGTATACGCGGTTGTTCTCCTACTTTGCCATGAGCACGGTTCCCATCGCCCTGCCGCTGGCGATGCTGCTCTCTTCGTTGATGGCCTTCGGCAATTTGGGTGAGTTCTTCGAGCTGACGGCGCTGAAGAGCGCCGGGATTTCGGTGGTCAGGGTGATGATGCCGCTCTTCTTCGTGGCGCTTTTCGTCAGTATTTTCTCCTTCTTTTATAACGACCGCGTCGTTCCGTGGGCTAATTTGAAAGGGTATAGTCTGCTGTACGACATAAAAACCACGAAGGCGACCCTGAACATCAAGGAGGGAATATTCTACAACGATCTGCCGGGCTACAGCATCAAGGTAAACAAGAAGGTACCCGACTCCAACACGATGTTGGGGATGATTATCTACAAGCACGACAATAGTTCAAGGGGAAATGCGCAGGTGATTTTAGCCGATTCGGGTCGGATGTATCCCATCAACAACAACGGTTATCTGAAAATCGAGCTTTTTAGCGGCAACAACTATCAGGAGATGGACAATGCCAACCAAGATCGCTCGATGGCTTATCTAAGTGCGTCAAATGATAACACCATTAAGAATGCGAGTTTCATGGAAAGCCGCTTCGACCGCTATGAGATGACGGTGAGCATGGAGTCCTTTGGTATGAAAAAGACGGACGAGGATATGTTCAAATACCATCAGTTCATGCAGAACATAAACACCCTCAATAAGACGACCGACTCCCTCAGGAGCGACTACAAGCGGGCGCAGGAAAATCTGGTGCCGAACAGCAAGCAATACTTCTCCTATAAATTCCAGATCGAGAACAACTACGGCACCAAGCCCAAAAACGGCAAGTGGGTAGATTCACTGTTAAACGTGGCAATGACTGACAGCGTGAAGAGCGTCATCTTGGCTAACGCCAAAAGTTCGGGTCACCAGCGTGCAAAGCTTTGCCTCCACAAACGCAGAGTACCTCGAAACCAAGCGCAAATCGGGCAATGAGTACGAGCTGGAAAAACTCCATAAATACACCCAGGCGTTTTCCTGCTTCGTCATGTTCCTCATCGGTGCGCCATTAGGCGCTATTATCAAAAAAGGCGGCTTCGGTGTCCCGGTACTCGTGTCCATCATCTTCTTTATCCTATTATATGTCCTCACCATTCAAGGCGACAAATTCGTGAAAGAAGGACTGCTGGACGTAACGATCGGTGCCTGGCTGGCTAATACGGTTTTGCTCCTCGCGGGAGTTTACTTCGTAGAAAAAGCCCGCAACGATTCTCGCCTCTTCGAGAAAGACGTGTACCAGATGTACTGGAAAAAATTCCGCGAGAAGTACCTAAGACCGCGCCCCGTACAGGGTAGGGAGGTGGCAGTATGAACGATGACGCCCCAAGAGCTACTTGGAAAGTAAAGTTTTTTGTTTGTAAGTCATTGTCAAACAGTTAGATAGAAAACTTTAAACTTTAAACTTTAAACTCTAAACAAAAAAGCCTTACTTTTGCCCCTTAATTCAAACATTTACATTTTAATCTGTCGTTACAATCATGTATTTAACCACGGACAAGAAGAAAGAAATCTTCGAAACCCAGGGATTCAACAAATCGGCCACCGACACCGGGTCGCCCGAATCACAAATCTCACTCTTCACCTTTCGCATCAATCACCTGACGGCGCACCTCAAAACGCACAAGAAGGATCACGATACGCGCCTGAGCCTACTCAAACTCGTCGGCAAGCGCCGTAGCCTGCTGGACTACCTTTACCGGGAGGACATCACGCGTTACCGCGCCATCATCGCCGAACTAGGGTTGAGAAAGTAACGGAAGAAACAAAGGAATCGGGGAATCTGGCCAAAGGCGGATTCCCCGATTTGTATTATTATTTCCCGCCTTGCTGCCCCTTTTTGCCCCGTTCGATAATTTATCGAACATTTCTTGACGAAAAGCGGATATAAAGTGACTGGCAACGTCTTTGCTAGTCAATATTCGTTATAGCGGTCACTATTCAAGCGGTCATTCAACAATCTATCCAAACTTACTTTTATGCAATTTAACGTCGTATCCAAGACGATCACCCTGCCCGACAATCGTACCATTACCATCGAAACCGGAAAATTGGCGCGGCAGGCCGACGGAGCGGTGGTCGTCCGCATGGGCGATACCATGCTGTTGGCTACCGTAGTAGCCAAAACCGACATCAAACCCGGAGTCGATTTCCTACCCCTTTCCGTCGATTACCAAGAGAAATTCGCTTCGGCGGGTCGCATTCCCGGTAGCTTCCAGCGCCGCGAGGGCCGCCTGTCGGACCATGAGGTATTGATCTGCCGCATCGTGGACCGCGCCCTGCGTCCGCTTTTCCCGAGCGACTATCACGCCGACACCCAGGTAAATATCATGCTCGCTTCCGCCGACCCGGAAGTACTGCCCGATGCGCTGGCTTGCCTGGCGGCTTCGGCGGCCTTGATCGTTTCTGATATTCCTTACCAAGGCCCTGCCTCGGAAGTTCGCGTCGCTAAGATCGACGGCCAGTATATCGTCAACCCCAAGACTTCGGATTTGGAGCGCGCTACGCTGGAACTCATCGTGGGTGCCACCGAAAAGGACATTACGATGGTGGAAGGCGAGTTGGACGAAGCCCAGGAGGACGAAATCATCGAAGCCCTCAAAGCCGCCCACGAAGTAATCAAAGCGCAATGCCGGGTTTTGAAAGAACTGGAAGCGGCGGTCGGCAAAACCGAAAAGCGCGATTACGAAGGCGACCCCGAGGACGCCGAGCTGAAAGCCCGCGTACGGGCATTTTGCTACGACAAACTCACCGCCTCCATCGCCCAAACTTCCAACGACAAGCAGGTTCGTAAAGAAAGAGCCAAGGCAATCCGTGAGGAGTTCATGGCCACCATTGGCGAGGACGAGGAAGTGGACGAGTCGCTGGTGAAGCGCTATTTCCATGATCTGGAATCCGAAGCCACCCGCCGCCTGGTGCTCGATGAGCGCATCCGCATCGACGGTCGCAAGCTGGACGAAATACGTCCCATTGCTTGCGAGGTGGACTTCCTGCCCGGTGCGCACGGCTCGGCCCTGTTCACGCGCGGCGAAACCCAGTCGCTGACTACGGTAACGCTCGGTACCAAGCTGGATGAGCAAATCGTGGACTCCGCCATGTACTACGGCTACAGCAAGTTCATGCTACACTACAACTTCCCCGGCTTTTCCACGGGTGAGGTAAAACCCAACCGCGGCCCTGGACGCCGCGAGATCGGCCACGGTAACCTGGCGCACCGCGCTATAAGGAAGGTGCTGCCCCAGGGCGAGGACAATCCTTACACCATCCGCATCGTGTCGGACATTCTGGAATCGAACGGCTCGTCGTCCATGGCGACGGTCTGCGCCGGTTCGCTGGCTTTGATGGACTCCGGTCTGTCGATCAAAGCGCCCGTCTCGGGAATCGCGATGGGCTTGATTTCGGATCCCGAAACGGGAAAATACGCGGTTCTGTCCGATATCCTGGGCGATGAGGATCACCTCGGCGACATGGATTTCAAGGTAACGGGTACCGCCAAGGGCATCACGGCCTGCCAGATGGACATCAAGGTCGATGGACTTCCCTACGAAGTGCTGACCGAAGCCCTTATGCAAGCCAAGGAAGGACGGATGCACATTTTGAACGAAATGAGCAAGGCGCTTGCCACCTCACGCGAAGACTTGAAGCCGCATACGCCACGGGCCACGGTCATCAAGATCGAACGTGAAATGATCGGTGCCGTGATCGGACCCGGTGGTAAAGTGGTGCAGGATATTCAAAAGGAGTCTGGTGCCACGGTCAACATCGAGGAGAAGGACGGCGCGGGCTTCGTGAGCGTGTTTTCGGCCAACAAGGAGGCGATGGATAAAGCGCTCGGTCGCATCCGGGCCATCGTGATGGTTCCCGAAGTAGGGGAGACCTACACGGGTAAGGTCAAGAACATCATGCCCTTCGGTGCCTTCGTGGAATTCGTTCCGGGAAAAGATGGATTATTGCACATTTCTGAGATTACCTGGGAGCGTCTTGAAAACATGGACGGTGTCCTGGAAGTAGGGGAGGAAGTGCAGGTGAAGCTCGTGGACGTCGATAAGAAGACCGGGAAGTACCGTTTGTCGCGGAAAGCCCTGTTGCCTAAACCATAATTAAGATATATTTAAAATATTATTTTTCCAATCGGTAATGATTTGGGGAAGTAATGCGTTATAGACACTAAGACACTAAAATTACATAGATGAGACAGCTAAAAATCAGCAAACAGATTACCAACCGGGAAAGCCAGTCCCTTGACAAGTACTTACAGGAGATTGGCAAGGTGGATTTGTTAACCCCTGACGAAGAGGTGACGCTGGCCCAAAAAATCCGCGAGGGCGACCAATTGGCGCTCGAGCGGCTGACAAAAGCAAACCTGCGGTTTGTGGTGTCGGTGGCCAAGCAGTACCAGAATCAGGGGTTGTCGCTGGGAGACTTGATTAATGAGGGGAATTTGGGATTGATAAAAGCTGCTCAGCGATTTGACGAAACGCGTGGTTTCAAATTCATTTCTTACGCCGTTTGGTGGATTCGCCAGTCCATTTTGCAGGCCCTGGCCGAGCAATCCCGGATTGTGCGCCTTCCACTGAACCGCGTGGGTTCTTTGAACAAAATTTCCAAGACCTTCTCCGAGCTGGAGCAGCGCTTTGAGCGCGAGCCTTCACCCGAGGAACTGGCTGAGGTACTGGAAATATCCTCTTCGGAAGTAGTGGATACGATGAAAATCTCGGGTCGGCACGTTTCGATGGACGCGCCCTTTGTGCAAGGTGAAGAAAACAGCCTGCTGGATGTCCTCGAAAACGATCTGGAAGACAAGCCCGATTCGGGCCTGGTGAACGAGTCGCTCCGCAAGGAAGTGCAGCGCGCCCTCTGCACGCTCACCCAACGCGAGGCCGATGTGATCGCCCTCTACTTCGGGTTGAATGGCGAACACGCTATGACACTGGAAGAAATCGGCGAAAAATTCAACCTCACCCGCGAGCGCGTACGGCAGATCAAGGAAAAAGCGATTCGCCGTCTGCGCCACGTTTCGCGGAGTAAGGCTTTGAAGACTTATTTGGGTTGATAGTTTTGGCAGTCAGCTTTCGGCTTTCGGCCGGGCGGCGTACCGCTAAATTTTTTAGGGGCTTCTCGTTTGAGAGGCTCCTTTTTTATGCCCTCTATCAATGAGTCATAGCGCCTGACTGCCTACCATTTTACGCTTAGGAATGTGGGCTAATTTATCCCCGACTTCGTTTCGGGCAATATCCAACTCATAAATTTTTCGCAAATTGAGCCAGAAATCCGGCGTCCTGAAAGCATGCTTACAAGAGAAGATGTGATCAAAAACGTGAGAGCCTTTGCTGATGAAATACTCGCCAGCGGGGTAGCCTTAGATAAGGTTATCCTCTTTGGCTCTTACGCGGAGGAGAAGCAACGATCTGATTCAGACATAGATGTAATTTTGGTCTCAGAACAGTTTTCTGGTTTTGGCTATGAGGATCGAAAGTCCTTTTCTAAAATGAACATCAGGAAGGAATACATAAACATCGAAACGAAAACCTATCCAAGTCAATATTTTGAAAAGGGCGATCCGTTCATTGATGAGATTTCAAAACCTGCGATTGTGGTGTATAGTTCTGGTCTTCCGCTTAATCTCAAATAAAAAACCGCCCGTCGCCTATTTTTGGCCACGGGCAGTTTTTACATAGAATACAAGGCAATCCTCTTACGCTGCAATCAACCCGTGCGGATCGATAACGAACTTCTTAGCCGCGCCCTTGTCAAAATCAGCGTAGCCCCTCGGCGCATCCTGTAGCGTGATTACCTCCACGTTGACCGCCTTGGCGATCTTGATTTTATCGTACAGAATCGCGTTCATCAAACCCCGGTGGTACTTCATCACGGGGCATTGCCCGGTATAGAAGGCGTGGGACTTGGCCCATCCCAACCCGATGCGGATGTTCAGGCGGCCTTCCTTGGCGGCGTCGGTCGTAGCGCCGGGATCGCCCGTGACGTACAGGCCGGGAATGCCGATGGCGCCGCCCGCGCGGGTGACGGCCATGGCGGTGTTCAGTACCGTGGCGGGTAGCTCTTCCGAAGCGTGCGAACCGTGGCCACGGGCTTCAAAACCCACGCAGTCCACGAAGCAGTCCACTTCCGGTTCGCCGATGATTTCTTCAATGGCCTGCTCCAGCGGGGTGTCTTTGGTCAGGTCGATCGTTTCGCAGCCGAAACTTCGGGCTTGCTCCAACCGTTCGGGAATCATGTCGTCCACGATAACGACCGCCGCGCCCAGCAGGTGGCAGGAAGCCGCGCAGGCCAAACCCACCGGTCCCGCCCCCGCCACGTACACGATAGAACCCGGCCCGACGCCCGCCGTAACCGCGCCGTGGTAGCCCGTCGGGAAAATGTCGGACAGCAGCGTGAGATCCTTGATGTACTCCATGCCCTGGTCTTTGTCGGGGAATTTCAGGAGATTAAAATCGGCGTAGGGCACCATCACGTACTCGGCTTGCCCGCCGACCCAGCCGCCCATGTCCACGTAGCCGTAAGCGGCACCCGGACGGGCGGGGTTGACGTTCAGGCAGATGCCCGTTTTACCTTCCTTGCAGTTGCGGCAACGGCCGCAAGCGATATTGAAGGGTACCGACACCAGGTCGCCTTCCTCGATGAACTCGACGTCGCGGCCCGCCTCGATGACAATGCCCGTGATTTCGTGGCCCAGTACCAGTCCTGCCTCGGCGGTGGTGCGGCCGCGCACCATGTGCTGGTCGCTGCCGCAAATGTTGGTGGACACGATTTTAAGAATGACACCGTGGTGGCATTTTCGACTGCCGATGGCGAGTTCGGGATACGCGATTTCCTGCACGGCCACTTCGCCGGGCTTGATATAGGCCACTCCGTGATTTTTACACATAGTTTTTGTTGATTAGGGTTTTAGGAAAAGAATTTCAAATAAATAAGTACTTATCGCCCATGTATTTACCCGCCGGACTGGGTAGAATCTAGCAACGAAATCACTTTTTATTGAAAATAACCTATCTTCCCAACCACCATCCACCATGCCTACCACTCGTCGCCAGTTCCTAAACAATTCCACCAAAATTGCCGCCGCCGGACTGAGCGGCCTGACTTACACACCGCTGCAAGCCCGCCGAAGCAAGGGGGCCAATGACAAAATCGTCGTCGCCCTGATTGGGGCCAAAAACCGGGGCTTCGGGGCGCTTATCAACGCCTTGAATATTCCCGATGTGGAGTGCGCCGCCCTTTGCGACATCGACGACAAAATTCTGGCTGACCGCAGTGCGGACGTGCTGAAAAAGCAGGGAAAAGCCCCAAAAATATATAAAGACTACCGCAAGTTGATGGACGACAAAGCCATCGATGCGGTCATCATCGGCACGCCCGATCACTGGCACTGTCTGCCGTTCGTGGCGGCTTGCGAGGCAGGCAAGGACATTTACGTAGAAAAACCCCTGGCCAACAGCATCGCCGAGTGCGACCTGATGGTGGCCGCCACCCGCAAGTACAAGCGCGTGGTGCAGGTGGGGCAGCAGCAGCGCAGCGGCACCCACTGGATGAAAGCCCTCGACATGGTCAGGAAAGGCGAACTCGGACAATTGCGCAAGGTGAATGTCTGGGCCAATTTCATGTATGGCATTGGTGCCCCCAAAGCGCCGGACGCGCCCGTACCGCCAGGGGTGGATTATGATATGTGGCTCGGCCCGGCCCCGGAGCGCACCTTCAACCCGACCCGCTTCCACGGCAATTGGCGCATGTTCTGGGACTACGGCGGCGGACTGATGACCGACTGGGGCGTTCACCTGCTCGATATGGCGCTCTGGGCCAAGGATGTCAAAGATATGCCGCTGTCGATCACGGCTTCGGGCGGCAATTTTGCCTACCCCGACCACGCCCACCAAACCTTCGACACCCTGAATGTCAGCTTCCAAATGAAAGACTACGTCATCAACTGGGAAAACATTGCGGGCGTGGAAAGTGGCCCTTACGGTAAGAAATACGGCTTGGCCTACGTGTGTGACGACGCTACGCTGGTCATCAACCGCGAGGGCTGGGAGGTGATCCCCGAACTCAGCGGCGACCGGCTTTCCTACAAAGTACCCGCCATCCCGTCGCAGCCCGGTAAGAGCTACCATCAGGAACACACCCAAAACTGGATCGACTGCATCAGGTCCCGCGCCGAACCCAACTGTCCCATCGAAAACGGGCGCTTGGTGGCCGCCTACGCCCACGCGGGCAACATTGCGCTCTTGACCAAGTCGCAACTCGTTTGGAACGAAGCCCAGAAAAACTTTGGCGACAACGCGGCGGCCAACGCGCTGATTACGCCGAAGTACCGGAAGCCCTGGGTGCTGCCGAAGGTGTAGCTAAAAGGAGGAGGGAAATGGGCCGGGCTGGCGTACCAGCGATCTGTCGATATGGAAAGGGTTTTAACCGATAATCGAACAAGATTTGATAAGCACAGCAGATTTGCAGAGTATTGTGAGAGAGCGACTTGCTGACGCAGAAACTCTTTTAAAAGACAACCGTTATAATGGTGCGGTCTATCTGTGTGGATATGCGGTAGAAATAGCCCTGAAACATAAGATATGCCAGACCTTGAATTGGGATGGTTTCCCTTCCTCTAACCGGGAGTTTGAAAAATACAAAAGCCTTAAAACCCACGACTTGGATGTACTTTTGAGTTTTACGGGAATAGAAAGCCTGGTGAAAAAGAACAACTTGTCGGAGTGGTCGGCTATGAAAATTTGGAACCCCGAAGCAAGATATAATACTGCGGATTTGATTGAAGTACCGGAGGCTATTCGAATGATCGAAAGTGCCAAAGTAATTATTGAGATACTATGAACGAGCTAATTAAAAAACTCATTTCAGTTGCAAGAGAAACAGCCTTGGAAAGAGGCGATTACAAACTATTTGCCCTTTTTCTACGAGAGAATTCCCCTAATAAATGGGATATTTTGGTCTCTGCCGATTGGATATCAGAGGATAAAGGCAAAGCTTTGAAATATATTTCAGAGAAGATCCGGGATTTTTTTGAAACAAACGATTATCTACAAATCTCAGGGATCGTTATTATCGACGAAAACAACCCCGGTCTCGCCGATCTCCGAGGAATTCCAGCCGCCAAAGAGGGAATAACTGAAATAAAGAACGTCAATCTTTTCGGCCTCGATATTGAACGCGCTTACTTGCTTGTCGCACCCAGGCCGGAAATAGTTCAGGTGGCTTAATGCCAACTTTGGTTTGTTTTCTCTTTGGTTTGTTTCCTCCCGAAGCAGTTGAGCGATAAATCAGGCAGACTACCCAACGTCACCCTGAATCCATTAGACCCAAACGTCTCTATTTGAGTCTGGACAGCCGAACGGAAGCCAAATTCAAAAATAGACTTCAAATGAACAGATCACTCGTTTTTCTGCTGATGCTCTGGGGAGCATCCATCACCAACTCCTGCACCAAGCCCGATCCGCAAGCAAAAAAACTGTATTTCCCGCCAGTTGGAAGCGGAGAATGGGAGGAAGTAAGTGCCAAGGCGATGGACTGGGATACCTTGGCGCTCAACAACCTATATCCCTTTCTGGAAAGCAAAGACACTAAGGCTTTTCTGATTTTGAAAGACGGAAAAATCGTCTCGGAAAAGTATTTCGGCATCTTTAAGCAAGACAGTTGGTGGTACTGGGCTTCCGCCGGAAAGACGCTGACCGGGTTTCTAGTGGGCATCGCCCAAGCTGATGGCATTCTAAAAATCGAGGATCAAACCTCTAAGTACCTGGGCAAGGGCTGGACGTCGCTCCCGCCCGAAAAGGAAAACCTGATTACCATCGGGCACCAGTTGACCATGACCACGGGACTGGACGATAGCACGGGCGATGTCGATTGCACGCTTCCCGCTTGTCTGCAACACAAAGCCGATGCGGGTACGCGCTGGGCTTACTACAACGCGCCCTACACGCTGCTGGACCAGGTGGTGCAAAAAGCCAGCGGCTTGACGTACAACGAGTATTTTCAGCAAAAGATCGCGAACAAGATTGGGATGAAGGGCTTTTGGAGAAAAGACCCGGACGCCAACAACGTTTTTTTTAGCGATGCCCGCAGTATGGCCCGGTTCGGATTGCTGATGCTGAGCAAGGGAAAGTGGGAAAACACGCTTATTCTGAAAGACGAAGCCTATCTTGACGCCCAGACTAACACTTCCCAAAAACTAAATTTGAGCTACGGCTACCTTACTTGGCTCAACGGAAAAAGCAGCTATATGCTCCCCCAAACGCAACGGCTATTTCCTGGCCCCATGGTCCCCAACGCGCCAACGGATATGTATCAGGCTTTTGGCAAAAATGACCAGAAAATTTACGTGGTGCCTTCCCAGAATTTAGTAATTGTCAGAATGGGAGAAAAAACCAGCGATGCCCCGCTAAGTGACTTTGATAATGAGCTTTGGGGAAAACTGAAAGTGATCGTCAAATAGTGGCAAAACCGTTCAATCGATTCTTGAATATTTTGGGCATAGCAATAGGGTTTAAAAATCGAGGTGAATCGTACCGGGTATTTACGCTACTGGCCTAAGATCATCGCCGAAACAGTTACGTCTATCTCGACGCTTGCAGTAGAATGTCCCTGGTATTCGATTTTGTTAGGAAGTAGTGATTAGCTTTCGACAGTGACTCATCATATTTAGGGGTACTTATCCCGAATCACCGAGCATAAACCTACCTGAAAATTATTATGAAAACGCACACACATTCCCGACGATCATTCCTTGCCGCCGCCACCCTGGGAGGTGTCGGTTTGGGGCTGTCTACCAGTGGTAGGGGCGAACCGGACGGCCTACGCATCGCTGAAGGCAAAAGGGTGGGCATTATCGGCCTCGACACCTCCCACAGCACGGCTTTTACCAAAGTACTGAACGCCGACAGCCATAAACCGCAATACAAGGGGTATAAGGTAGTGGCGGCCTATCCTTATGGCAGCCGCGACATTGAAAGCAGCGTTTCGCGCATACCCGGCTATATCGAGGAAGTGAAAAAGCATGGGGTAGAAGTTGTCGGTTCCATCGACGAACTGCTGGGCAAGGTGGACGTCGTCCTGCTAGAAACGAACGACGGAAGACTGCACCGCGAGCAGGCGATTCAGGTGCTGAAAGCCGGAAAGAGGGTCTTCATCGACAAGCCGATTGCCGCTTCGCTGGAAGATGTGCTGGCTATCTTCGATGCCTCCAAAGAATACAAAATTCCGCTTTTCTCCGCCTCGTCGCTGCGCTATACCAACGGCATGGCCGACATCGACAAGTCCAAAGTGGTAGGCGCAGATACGTACAGTCCGGCCAGTCTGGAAAAGACCCATCCCGACCTTTTTTGGTACGGCATTCACGCCGTGGAGCCGCTATTCGCCGCGATGGGAACCGGCTGCCGGGAGGTCGTTCGCGTCAATACGCCGGGCACCGACATCGTGGTGGGCACCTGGAACGACGGCCGCGTCGGCACGATTCGGGGCACCCGCACGGGCAAGCACAATTACGGCGGTACGGTTTTCATGGAGGACGGTGAGGTCAATCTTGGCCCTTACGCCGGCTGATGAACCACTGCTGGTAGAAATCATCGCGTATTTTGAGACGGGCCAAGTACCCGTGCCACCCGAGGAGACCATCGAGATGTTCGCCTTCATGGAGGCCGCCGACGAAAGCAAGCGGCGGGGCGGCAAGGCTGTGAGTTTGGAGAGCGTCCTGGGGAAAGCAAAATGAATGGAATTTTTAATTCTTGTCAAGCATGGACAACCCTCTGAAAGGCAATGTTTCCCGCCGGGAGTTTATGAAGCAGAACGCCTTAGCCGGGCTGGCTACCGCAGTAGCATCTGCGGCTTCGGTTCCGGTAATTGGTAGCGCTCTGGCGGACAGGCCCGCAATTCTGGGTGGCCCCGCTGCCTGGAGTAAGGTACGATGGCCCGAGTGGCCGCAGTGGAATCCCGAAACCGACGAGAAACGACTGCTCGAAGTCATGCGGAGCGGCGTGTGGTCGCGGGCGAGTACTGTCCTGGAATTCGAGCAAGAATGGGCCAAGGCTACCGGCACCAAGCGCGCGCTGGCGGTGGTGAATGGTACCAACGCGCTGGTGATCGCCCTAGCTCAAATGAACATTGGGGCGGGCGACGAGGTAATCGTGCCGCCTTACACGTTCATCGCCACCGTCAGCGCGGTGTTGACGAATGGAGCTTTACCCGTTTTCGTGGATGTAGATCGGGAAACATTTCAAATGGACCCTGCCAAAATCGAGGCCCAGATCACCCCACGCACCAGGGCGATCGTCCCGGTGCACATCATGGGCTTGCCCTGCGACATGGATCCGATCATGGCTATTGCCGAAAAACACAATCTGCTGGTCATCGAGGATGCCTGTCAGGCGCACTTGGCCGAGTATGACGGCAAAAAGGTGGGGAGTATCGGACAGGCGGGTTGTTTTAGTTTTCAGAACTCTAAAAATATGCCCATCGGCGAGGGCGGGGCGATTACCAGTGACGACGAAGAATTTATGGATCGCTGCTATTCGTACCATAATTTGGGGAATCCCTACGGTACCGCCGTGGGCGCGGTGGGGGTCGGTAGCATCATGCAGGGAACTAAACTGCGGTTCAGCGAGTACCAGGCCGCGATTGGTTTGGCCCAATTGAAACGGCTCGACGCCCAAACGACCACCCGCAACGAAAACGCGGCTTACTTAAAGTCGCAGGTTGAAAATATTCCCGGCATCATGCCCTACCGCCTTTACGAAAAAGTAAACCGGGCGGCTTACCACCTGTTTCCCTTCCGTTACGATCCCGAAGGTTTCAAAGGCCTGCCGCGCGAAGGGTTTATTCAGGCGTTGCGAATGGAAGGCATTCCCTGTTCCAGTGGCTACACCGCGCTGAACACGCAGCCTTTTCTGGCCGACACTTTCCAGTCGCCCGGCTACCGGAAGGTCTATCCCGCCAAACTGCTGGACATCGAGAAATACAACGAGCGCAACCACTGTCCCGAAAACGAGAAACTGTGCAACGAGGCGGTTTGGTTTACCCAAAACCTGCTGCTGGGCAGCCGCTCCGACATGGATACCATCGCCACGGCGATCAGGAAAGTTCATCAGAATGCCGAGCAGATTAAAGCTAAAAGCTGATGAGAATGAAAGGTAGTTTAATGGTTTGGGGAATAGGCATGCTGCTATTTATTGGCGGCCACGCAACCGTGTGCTTCGCGCAGACCGCACCAACCACCTGGAAGGCGGGCGTCGCCCGGACGAGCATCACACCCCGGGAGTCCATGTGGATGGCGGGATTCGCCGCGCGCGATCGACCGTCGGATGGGAAATTGAACGAGCTATGGGCGAAAGCGCTCGTTCTGGAAGATGCCGCCGGACAGCGAGCCGTGCTGGTTTCGACCGATCTGGTCGGGCTACCGAAGGCAATTTCGGATCATGTCAAAAGAGCATTGCAGGAAAAATTCGGCCTGACCAAAGCCCAGGTGCTGCTCAATTCTTCCCACACCCACTCGGGGCCGGTACTGGAAGATGCGCTGATCGATATCTATCCGCTCGACGATGCGCAGCGGGCCAAAATCACAAAGTACTCGCGCTGGCTCGAAGCCCGGACGGTGGAGTTGGTAGGAAAAGCCATCGACAACCTCGAAACGGCTAGTCTGTCGTCCGCCAACGGGGTGACGCGCTTCCAGGTCAACCGCCGCAACAATGACGCCAGCCTGCTGACGCGATTGACTGAGTTGAAAGGCCCCAACGATTATGCGGTACCGGTAATCAAGGTGCTTGATGGTAAAAAGCGTATAAAATCGATTGTCTTTGCCTACGCTTGCCACCCCACGGTACTCAGCGGCAATGAGTGGTCGGGAGATTACGTGAGCTTCGCCCAGGAGGAATTGGAAAAAACTTATCCCGACGCTACCGCCCTGTTCTTTCAGGGGGCCGGAGCCGATCAAAACCCTTTGCCCCGCCGAACCATTCCGCTGGCCCGGCAATACGGCCGGGAATTATCTGCCGCCGTGCAGCGCGTGATGGAAGAAGAGATGAAACCTTTGAATGCCAAACTTTCAGTAGCCTATCGGGAAATCGACCTGGCCCTGGCGGATGGGCCAACCGACGAAAAATTGGCTGAGATGGCGAATTCCTCCGTGCCTTATTACCAGCGCTGGGCCAGCCGAATGTTGGCGAAAAAGGAAGGAGGCGAGCCGTTTGCGAAATCATCTCCCTACCCCATCCAGGTGTGGCAGTTGGGCGAACAGCCCATTGTGGCTTTGGGCGGCGAGCTGCTCATCGAATACGCGATCAAAATCAAGCGAATGTACGGCGAGCAAACCTTCGTATTTGGCTACTCCAATTTTGTGATGGGCTACATTCCTTCGGCCACGGTGCTGCGGGAAGGCGGTTACGAAGGGGAAACTTCCCAGATGGTGTACGGCCAGCCCGCGCCCTGGCATTCGTCCATCGAAACGACCATCCTCTCCGGCGTGCAGCAGGTCGCCCAGCGAGCCGGACTTTCGGAAAATACTAAAAGCGTCGAAGAAAAATGAGCGGCAAAAAACACCTTCCCGTCATGTCCCGCCGAGGATTCCTGACCAGCACGGGTTTGCTGCTGGCCGGGAGTGTGCTGGCGCTCGACCGCGCCGAAGGTCTGGCCGCGGATGAGCCCATCATCGACATCCACCAGCACACCGACTACATGGGTCGGACGAATAACGAACTGGTAGCCCACCAAAAAAGAATGGGAGTCACTACCACCATTTTGCTGCCCGCCGGAACGCCAGCCTTTGGTTTTTCCACGCACAAGGGCGTATCCAACGGGTTGCAAGCCCAGTCCAGCGGCAACGAAGCCTGTTTCGCTTTGGCTGAAAAGTACCCAGAAGCCTTCAAATTCGGGGCCAATGAGGTGCCCGACCTGCCGGGCGCGATTGCAGAAATCGAGAAGTACCTCAAACTCGGCGCGCCCATCATTGGCGAGTCAAAGTTTGGCTTGGAGTGCGATGCGCCGGAGATGCAGGCGATCTATCAACTGGCCCGGAAGTACAAGGTGCCCGTACTTATGCACTGGCAGTACACGATGTACAACTACGCTTTCTACCGCTTCCACACCATGTTGGAAAAGTACCCCGACGTCAATTTCATCGGCCACGCCCAAACCTGGTGGGCCAACATCGACAAAAACCACAGCGATCAAAATGTCCTTTATCCCAAAACCAGAGTGACACCCGGAGGGCTGACCGACCAACTGCTGACCAACTACCCAAATATGTACGGTGATATGTCGGCGGGTTCGGGCCTCAACGCTTTATTGCGGGATGAAGCCCACGCCAGGGGATTTCTGGAACGCCACCAGGGCAAGCTCCTTTACGGCAGCGACTGCGTGGACAGCGTCGGTCGCGGCCCCGAATGTCAGGGTGCCCGGACCATTGCGGCCATCCGCCGCCTCGCGCCGACGAAAACGATCGAGCGAAAACTGCTTTACGAAAACGCGAAGCGACTATTTCGGCTGTAACTCACTGATCCTAAACAAAAAATTGATCTGCCATTCTTTCCCTAAGTACCAATTTTGCCCAAGCCAAATCCCATTATCGAAAAAACGCCGCAGCTACAAGCCGAACCCTATTACTCAGGGTTTTCGCTGGTGCACGATACTTACAACGCCATCACCGCCGCCAGCGACGGAAGGGTGTATTACGTCCTTTGTTCGGAATCACACGCGGTCGGCGGTCGGGTGTACCGCTACGATCCCGAAACGAATCGAACGAAGCTTTTGGCTGACCTCACCGCTATCTGTGGCGAGAAAAATCAGGAAACGATCGTCCAGGGCAAGAGCCACGTCCGGTTCTACGAACACGATGGGAAGCTGTACTTCGCTACGCACATCGGCTACTACGAAATGATCGACGGCATGGAGTGCCTGCCCGAGAAAGCACCCGAGGGCTACGGCCTGTATCCCGGCGGACATTTTCTTTCCTACGACCTGGCCACTGGACGATTCGAGGATTTGGGCATTGCCCCGGATGGCGAAGGCATCCTTACCATGACCATCGACCGGAAACGCGAGCATCTTTACGCCCTCACCTGGCCGCTGGGTAAGTTTCTCGACTACGACCTAAAATCGGGCGAGTTGAAAAACTTGGGCTTGACTTGCGGCAGGGGCGAGGCCGGAACCGTTGGCGAAGACTACCGCGTCATTTGCCGCTCCATGCTGGTCGATCCGCGCGAGGGCAGCGTGTACTTGTCGACGGCCGAGGGGGATATTTTCACCTACCGGCCGGGCATATCGAGCCTAAAGAAGGTAGCCGATGTGAACATGCGACTCGACTACTTCGGACAATATGATCCCACCCGCCCCGGCAATATGGGCTATAACTGGCGCAAGATATTCTGGTACGCCCCCGAGCAAGTAGCTTACGGGGTGCATGGTAACTCGGGCTATTTGTTCCGCTTTGACGCCGACCGGATGAAAATCGAAATCGTGGATCGCATTACCTCTGAACCTTCAAAGAAAAGCGGCATGTTCGACCAGTTTAGTTACGGCTATCTCGGCTTTCAGCCTGGCCCCGACGGCAACACGATTTATTACCTCACGGGTGGGCCGATTTACGAAAACGGTCGGCGGGTGAAGGGCGCGGAAGACATCGCGAAGGGTGGTTCCAAAGGTTTGGAAAATCTGCATTTGATTACCTACCACCTCCCCACAAAAACGTACCGCGACCACGGTCCCATCTTCTACCCCGACAGCGCGCGACCCAGCTACGTGAACTCGATCACGGTGGGCGACGACGGCAGCGTGTACACCCTGGCCCGCTTCGTGCACGAAGGAGCTGAGATTCAGGATTTGGTTAAAATTCCGGTTACCGAGATTGAGCGAAACATGGCGCAAACTTCAATAAACCCGTATGGACATCAATAGAAGATCTTTCATCAACGGCTTATCCGGCCTGGTCGGGCTGGGTACCGCGCCCGCTCTGACCGGATCGGCGACCGAACTGCCAGGCCCGCTTGTCAAAGCTTCAAATGGCCCAACCTGGCGGGAACTGAACGGCAAAATCTACGGGGCCAAACCCGACGAAAGAGGGCCGATCGGGGGCGGAGCGGGCTACAACGATACCTTCGGCGGTGGCGATTACCTGGTCGAAAATCTGGATGGGTTGATCGAGGCCCTGGCGAAAGCACGGGCCGGTCAGGTCATTTTCATTCCCGCCGAAACCCAGATCGACCTGACGACGCGCATCTACATCGAAGAGCTCGAGCTAATCGTGCCCGAAGGCGTCACCATCGCGGGCGAGCGGGGTCGCAACGGATCGAAGGGCGCACTGCTGACCAGCGACGCGCTGAAAACCCCCTTTATTTTCAAGATTGGTGGGCCGGAGGTGCGCATCACCGGACTAAGAATTCAGGGACCCAACCCGAAACGCTACGTGGATCACCATACGCGGTCGTTTGGCGAAGAAGGTCTGGGAAGGGAGTACTATTACAAGTTCCCGACCTCTATGTGTATAACGACTGAGTTTCCCCGACTGGAAGTGGACAACTGCGAGCTGTCCGCTTTCGTACGGGCCATCGCCCTTTTCAAAGGCGACGACCACCATATTCATCATAACTATATTCACCATTGCCAATACAAAGGGCTGGGCTATGGCACCTCGCTGGCCGTGGCTTCGGCGCTTTTTGAATACAACCTCTTCGATAGCAACCGCCATTCGTTAGCGGGAACGGGCAGTCCGGGTTGTGGGTACGTGGCCCGGCACAATGTGGAGCTGGGCACTTCGCTGAGTCACTGCTTCGACATGCACGGTGGCCGCGACCGCAAGGACGGCACGACCATTGCGGGTACTTTAATTGAGATCTATAATAACACCTTCCGCAGTACCGAAAGGGCGGTGGGAATCAGGGGCGAACCGGAGGAAAAGTGCGTCATTCGCAACAATTGGATCACGCAGCACAGCGGCGCCAAAACCGCCGTTCTGGCCGAAGAACGAACGGACGTTTTCGACAACATTTACGGAGAGCATCCGGTTAAATCAGAATGAGGGCTTCTCCCAACCAATCCGAAACTACTGCCTTAAAACTTTGTCCATTAATATGAAACTACCTGCCAAACCACATCTGAATTCACTGGCTTTTGCCGTCGTTTGTCTGCTGACTGTGGCGGCCCACGCCCAGCGCTACGAGGCGGCCCGCCCGCCCGCCGAGTCGCGGAAAACCTTCCAGCTCGACGACCGATTCGATATCGAAACGTTCCTCACCGAACCCGATGTGCTGTCGCCCGTGGCAATGGCTTTCGACGCGCGGGGCAACGTGTACGTGGTCGAGATGGGCGACTACCCTTACGACGCCCAACCCGGCAACTATCAGGGCCGCATCCGGCTGCTCCGCGACACGGATGGCGATGGCCAGGTCGATAAGTCGTTTGTCTTCGCCGAAGACCTGCCCAGCGCCACCAGTATTCTGCCCTGGCAGGGCGGCGTCATCGTGACGGCGGCCCCGGATATCTTGTATTTGAAAGACACCGACGCCGATAGCAAAGCCGATAGCCGGGAGGTGCTTTTCACGGGTTTTTTTGATAAAAATTCGGAAGCCCAGATCACCAATCTGCGTTTCGGCCCCGACAACTGGATTTACGCCAATAACCACGGTCAGCGCGGCCTGGTCACTTCCAAGCGCAAGCCCAACGCTCCGGCCGTCGACGTTTCGGGCAGCGATTTTCGCTTTCGGTTGGATCGTGACCTGTTCGAGGCGGAGTCAGGAACCGGACAATTCGGCCTGGCCGTGGACGATTGGGGACACCGTTTTTATTCCCAAAACACGCTCCATATCCGGCAGGCCCCCATTGCCTGGCGCTACGCCCACCGGCATCCCTATTTGCCTTCTTACAATTCGGAAGTGAATATTTCGGACCACGAGCTTGAAATGTTTCAAAAATCAAAAACGCCCTACTGGCGGCAGGAACGCAGCGACCGCCGCCAGGCCAAGTACGACTCCCTGGGGCTGGATCGCAAGGAGTACGCCCGCGCCCATTTCTCGGGGGCTTCCGGCGGTACTTTTTACGGCGGCGATGGTTTCCCAAAAGAATTTTACGGAAATATTTTTACCGGCGATGTCATGGGCAACCTCATTCACCGCGATGTGATTTCTCCGGTCAAGGGCCAACCTGCCTTTGTGGCTTCGCGGGCGACGGAAGAAAAAGACAAAGAGTTTCTCGCCTCGACCGACACCTGGTTTCGGCCGGCCAATTTTTACACTGGCCCCGATGGCTACCTGTATGTGGTGGATATGTACCGCCAGCACATCGAGACGCCGGTTTCGATCCCGGAAGATTTGAAAGAAGACATGGATTTCGCCGCGGGACGGCAGTTCGGTCGAATCTGGCGGCTTTTTCCGAAAGACGGACCAAAGCGCGAGGTAGTTCTTCCTGATCTTTCGGCTAAAAAATCGGAAGAACTGGCTGCGCTGCTGTCGCACCCCAACCAGTGGTGGCGGCTCACGGCCCACCGGCTGCTGCTCGAAAAGCAGGACAAAAGTACCCTGCCGCTGCTGACCAAGACTTTTAACGAAAGTACCGACGCCAACGCGCGGCTGCACGCCCTCTATCTCCTGGAAGGACTCGGTGCTTTGGATGCCAGACAGGTCGAGAAAGTCCTGACGGATTCCGAACCCGGCGTCCGGGAACATGCCCTGGTACTGGCCGAAAAGTTTCCCCAATTTTTACCGAACCTCATTAAACTGACCGACGATCCTTCGCCGCAGGTAGCCTACCAGGCGAGCCTGAGTTTGGGGCAGTTTTCGGATAAGGAGGTACTTCCCGTGCTAGCCCGCATTGCGGAGAAAAATGCGGAAAACCACTTTTACCGCCTGGCGGTGCTGAGTTCTGAACCAGGCGCTTCACCCGAGATGCTGAAAGCACTGACCGACGGCGGTACTTTCTTCCAAGCTACCTCGCCGGGTAAGCTGAAATGGATCGAGGATTACGCTTACGTCGCCGGATCGCGTAACGGGAAAAAGGAGATTGAGGATTTGGTAGATGCAGTCTCTGCTATGGAGGAGGCCTGGCAGATCGCAGCCCTGAACGGCTTGGCCAATGGCATCAAGCGCTCCCGGAACAAAAGCGAACCCGATAAATCTGTGGTGAAAGCGCTGCAAAAGCTGGAAAAGAGCGGCTCAGAAGCTCTGAAAAAAGCCATTGGCGGTATGCGTCAGGTTATGGCGATTTAAAGAGAAAACAAAGGCTATTCGGTCAGAGATATTTAGACAAAACTTGCGCATGGAGCAGAAAAACAAACGCAGAGAATTCTTGCAAAAATGCTGGCACATGACCGCCGTCGTGCCGCTTGCCGGACTGTGGCTGGCGGGCTGCGGTGGTGCTAAGAAGGGCAGGGCGGCCGGTAATAAACCACAAACTAATCCCTGCGAGGACCTAACGGGTGTCCCGGTGGTGGACGCGGAGAAGAGAAAATCCCTGGGCTACACCAGCCTGTCGCCCATTCCCGACAAACAATGCAACAACTGCCAGCTCTTCATCCCCCAAAAAGAAGGCGCGGAATGCGGCGGTTGCCTGTTGTTTGCGGGCCCCGTTTCGCCCGAAGGATACTGCACCTATTGGGCACCCGTCGTATGAGGACGAAAGTTTTACGAATTATTTTCCTGCTAAATTACATCCTCCTAACCGCCGAATGATTTGACAAAAACTACTCCTGTTGTCCGCTGGCTATCGACCCTGGGGCCGGGCCTGATCACGGCCGCCCTGGTGTTTGGCCCGAGTAAACTGACCATCACCTCCAAACTCGGAGCCGAGTACGGTTTTAGCTTGCTCTGGATTGTTCCCATCGCCGTACTTTTCATGATCGTATTCACCACGATGGCGGGCCGCATCGGGCTGGCCACCGAGCAGTCGCTGCTGACTTCGATCAAAGCGCGGTTTGGCAACGCAGCGGCCACGGTGGTGGGGATTGGCGTTTTTCTGGTGTGCATATCCTTCCAGGCCGGCAATGCCGTGGGCGTTGGGATCGCCATTGGCGAGATGACGCAAACTGCTGCCAATCCCTGGATTATCCTCTTCACGTTGGCGGGCATCAGCCTCTTATTTTTCCGAAGTTTCTATAAAGTACTGGAAAAGGCCATGATTGCGCTGATCATCCTGATGCTGCTTTCCTTTGTCACGACGTTACTGCTGGTCAAGCCTGAACCCACCAATATCACGTCCGGTTTGAACCCCTCGCTGCCCGTGGGTTCTACGGGTCTCGTCATCGCGTTTATGGCTTCCAGCGTGTCCATCGTGGGGGCCTTTTATCAGGCGTACCTGGTACAGGAACGCAAGAAAGTCAAGAGTCTTTCCGAGCAGCGCGGTAACGACAGCATAACCGGGATCGTGATTCTGGGTACCATGAGCGCCATCTTGCTAATCTGCGCCGCCACCGTACTCAACCCGCAGAACATCAAGCTGACCAGCGCTACCGATATGTCCCGGGTGCTGGAACCTCTCTTCGGAAAGTACGCCTCCTACTTATTTCTGACCGGCCTGTTTGGCGCTGGATTTTCATCCATCATTGGCAACGCTACCGTCGGCGGTACTTTGCTGGGCGACGCCCTGGGATTTGGGAGTCAGCTCAGCACCCGGCCCGTCAAGTACTTCATCGCTTTGGTGATGGTTTTTGGCGCAGTGATCGCCCTTATTTTTGGCACCCTACCCCTGCAACTCATTGTCTTCGCCCAAAGCGTTACCATTTTTGTGGTTCCCATCATCGGAATCAGTATGTTTTTAATCGCCAATGACCGAAAACTGATGGGTGGCCTTGTCAACACGGTCAGTGCCAAAATACTGGGCAGTATGGGGTTGGCTTTAATTATCGGGCTGGCGCTGGTGAATGTCAAAACTTTATTTTTTAGTTAGAAATCTCTTTATAAGATGAACGATCTTCAACAACGTTACGAACAACTATTGCAGCCCTCTCCCGAACTCATTGCCGATATTTCCAAAATCGAAGGGGACATCATGATTCTGGGGGCCGGAGGGAAAATGGGTCCGGCGTTAGCCAAACTGGCTCGGGCCGCCGTTGAGAAAGCGGGCGTCGACAAAAGAATCATCGCGGTTTCGCGCTTCTCCGAAAAAGGATTAGCCAACGAACTGGAAGCCGTGGGCATAGAAACGATTGCCGCTGACTTGCTGCTGGAAGCAGAGCTGCAAGCCCTGCCGGAGGTTAAGAATGTACTTTACCTGGCCGGAACCAAGTTCGGTACCACGGGCAACGAATCGCTCACCTGGGCCATGAACAGTTACCTGCCGGGTCGGGTGGCCGACAAGTTCCGCGATGCCAACATTGTGGCGTTCTCGACGGGGAACGTTTATCCCCTCACGTCCCTCGCGACGGGCGGAGCTACGGAGGGTACGGCACCCGAGCCGCTGGGAGAGTACGCCCAGTCGTGCTTGGGGCGCGAGCGCATTTTTCAATTTTTTAGCAAGAATCACGGCACGCCTGTCTTAATCTATCGGCTCAATTACGCCAACGACGTCACCTACGGCGTGTTGCTGGAGTTGTGCAAAAGCGTGATCGCCGGAAAGCCCATCGACCTTCGCATGGGCATGGTGAATGTGATTTGGCAGGGCGATGCTAACGAAATAGCCCTGCGCAGTCTGTTGCACACTGCCACCCCGGCTAAAATACTGAACGTTACCGGGCCCGAACAACTTTCGGTACGCTGGATTGCGGAACAATTTGGCAAGCTGGCGGGGAAGGAACCCGTCTTCGTGCACGAAGCGCAGTCCACCGCGCTCCTGAGCAACGCCGCTGCGTGCACGAATCTGTTCGGCTACCCCAGAACAGGCCCTAATCAAATGATTCGCCTGATCCATGACTGGGTTAGCCAAGGGGGCAAGACGATCGACAAGGAAACTCATTTTCAAGAAAGGAGCGGAAAATTTTAGCAAGCCATGACCCAGACATTAACCGATGAACTCCGGCAGTTTTTGCACGAAGGTACCGTGATTCCGGCGCATCCCCTGGCGCTGAACGAGGCGCGGGAACTGGATGAAAAGCGGCAGCGACTACTTACCCGATACTACCTTGCCAGCGGCGCAGGCGGTGTGGCGGTGGGCGTCCACACCACGCAGTTCGAGATAAGGAAGCCGAAAATCGACTTGCTGGAAAGGGTACTGGAACTTGCCGCTTTCGAAATAGCGGCGGCCAACCTCTCTCGCCCTTTCCTGAAAGTAGCCGGGGTGTGCGGCCCCACTGACCAGGCACTGCGTGAGGCCGAACTGGCCCGAAAGCACGGCTACCACATCGGCCTGGTGAGTTTGGGAGGACTGAATGACTACTCGGACGATCAGTTGATCACCCACCTCCGGCTAGTTTCGGAGATTATCCCCGTCTTTGGTTTTTACCTGCAACCTGCCGTGGGCGGACGGCTTCTGAGTTATGATTTCTGGCGAAGAATGGCCGATATCTCCAACGTGGTGGGCGTCAAAATTGCCGCCTTCAACCGCTACCAAACGCTGGATGCGGTACGGGGCATCTGTGATTCCGACCGCTGCGACGAGATCGCACTTTATACCGGAAACGACGATAACATTGTGGCGGATTTGCTGACGCCCTACCGCTTTTTGGCCAACGGAAAAGTAATTGAAAAACGCTTTGTGGGTGGCCTGCTGGGCCATTGGGCCGTCTGGACAGCCAAAGCGGTCGAGCAATTGGCCGAGGTGAAGCAGTGTGTCGACCACGACTACGCCGGCGCCGAAGCCCTGCTGGCCAAGGGCGTTTCGATCACCGACATGAACGCCGCAATATTTGACTCCGCAAATTCCTTTCACGGATGCATCGCGGGGATTCACGAGGTATTGAAAAGACAGGGAATTTTGGCGGGTACCTGGTGCCTCAACCCCAACGAGCAACTCTCGCCGGGTCAGGCGAGCGAAATCGACCGCGTTATTCAAGCGTATCCCGACCTGATCGACGATGCGTTTGTGGTTGGTTTTTTAAAGCAAAATCAAGCATTGTTAAAAGGATAAAAGCCTGGCCTATCATGGAATTATCGCTCAATCGCCGCAAATTTATCACCCGTTCTGCCGGGATCATTGGCGCCGCGCAGTTTGCAAGCCCGGATTTTGGAGGCGAACCCATTCCGGTACCGGTCAAAGGGGATGATTTGATGGAGGAGGTGCTTCGCTACAAAAAAATCGACGCCCACGCCCACGTCGGCCTGAATTCGCTGACGCCCACAGAAATCATCGACATCGCCGACAGGCTGGGTATCGGTACTTTGATGATTTCGAAGCCGATGAAGCCTGGCAGTGCAGGCACCCCCGAGGAATTTATCGCCTGCAACGACGAGGTTTTCCGGGCGATGAAAGAATATCCGAAGCGATTCACCGGGATGCTGACCCTCAACCCGACCTATCCCAGAGAGAGCTTCGAGGAAATAAAACGCTGTACGGGTCTGGGCATGGCAGGTATGAAGCTGTACAACCACGTCAAAATAAATGACCCGCTTTTTTACCCGGTGATCGAGAAGTTCATTGATTTAAAAATGATTATCCTCATGCATTCGCCCATCGGCAAGTCGAGGGTGGTGCTTGACAAGCGCGAGCCGCCGAACGTATCGCTGCCGGAGGACTTCGTGGAGATTGCCGAAAGGTACCCCGACGCCCTGTTCCAGTTTGCCCACATCGGGGGCGGCATCGACTGGGAGGATGCCTGCAAAGCCCTCCAAAACGCTCCAAACGTTTACGTCGATGTTTCGGGCAGTAACAACGAAGGCGGCATGATCGACTTTGCCTTGAAGTACCTGGGCGAAGATCGGCTGTTGTTTGGCTGCGACTATTCCTTTTATCAGGGCGTAGGCGGCGTGATGGCCGCTACTCTGACGGAGACGCAGCGGAAGAAACTGTTTTTTGAAAACTACCAGGCCATCTTGAAAAAATCGGGCAACCATGTTGATTGACTGTAACGCGTACGTGGGACACTGGCCTTTCCGGCAGTTGCAGAACAATACCTGCCGGGAATTGCTGGAAAGGATGGAAAAGCAAGGCGTGAGTAAGGCCGTCGTGAGCAACCTGAACGGTGTCTTTTACAAAAACACCCAACACGCCAACCGGGAACTATACGACGAGATAAGATCCGACAGGCGATTTGCCAAACGAATTATCCCTTTCGCTGTCATCAACCCGGCTTACAGCGGATGGAAGAACGATTTCGAGATCTGCCGAAATGAACTGGGCATGAAGGGTATTCGACTGCACCCTGTGCACCACCGCTATGGGCTCGACCATCCCTCCTGCATCGAGCTGGTAAAAATGGCCCGCGACTTCAACCTTCCCGTGGCGCTTTCGCTCCGCCTCGTGGACGCCCGCACCAGCTCCTGGCTGGACGTTGAGGAAGAGTGGGCGCTGGAAGACATCGTGCCCATTCTCAAGGCGGTGCCGGACGCAAAGTTTTTGATTTTGAACGTAGCCGGAAGCACGGCTTTGGATTCCGGGTCTCAGGCAACTTTCGACCAGAGTGCTGTACTGATGGACACCTCGGGCCGAAACATTGCTGATCTGGGGCGACTGATTGCCCGCTTCGGTAGGGAAAAATTCGCTTTTGGAACCCATGCCCCGCTCCTCGACGATTTCACAGGTTTGTTGCGCATCGAGGCGTTGCGGGAAAACGAAGCAGATACCAAGACGAAAGACTTGCTGCGTGCGGGAAATATTGCGCGATTTTTAGGATTGTAGCCGACCCGGTTTCAAACGACCGCCGACTCACAGATATAGGTGGGTATGATCCCCGTCGTGTGAATCTTCACCTCAGCCTCTTGCGCCTGCGTGTTTCCGGTAAGAACCAACGCCGTGTCCAGTCCGAATTTATTGCCCCCAATAATATCGGTGTGAAGGGTGTCGCCCACCATCAGAATATTTTTTTTGCCAAGATCCGGGTGGTTTTTAATGTGTTCATAAGCGAAAATAAACATCTGGGCGTCGGGCTTGCCAAAGCGGATGAAGTGCTTGCCGACAATATCCTCGATCATGTTGGCCACGGCCCCAATGGCGATAGCGACGTGCTCCGACGACATGGGATAAAAACGATCCGTGTTGGCCACGATGACCGGAATGTTGCGGCGACGCAACAAGTTGACGGTCTTATTGAGGTCGCGGTTCCAGTCGAAACCTTCGTCGTCGAGCAGCACCAGGGCATTCACTTCGTGGGCGAAGTCGAGGTTCAACTCCCCGATGGGCAGCGTTTTCAAGCCCAGGGTTTCCAGGTAATGCGCCGATTTCTCGGTGCCGAGGTAGGCCACCGTGCCCCCATCCACTTTGAGTTCCAGGTAGTCGCGCGCCAACATGCCGGAGGAGATGATGCTGTTGGGGACGATGTCGTAAAGTCCCAGCCGGTGGTACGACTCTGCCAGCTCGATGGGGCTGCGTGAGGCGTCGTTGGTCAAGACATAAAAATCCTTTTTCTGTTCTCGCAAATACTTGAATGTCTTTTCGATTCCGGGAATCAGGGCGTTATGGGTTTTCAGCACCCCAAAGGCATCGAAAAAAACGACATCATATTTTGCAACAACGGATTCGAAGGAGGACAGACGCATTTACCTTACAGAGGGTTAGGGGTTGAGGGCTTTTCGCTTGGGATATTTATCCAAAGACTAAATGAAATCAAATTTTCAAACGATTCAAAATCTTCTCGGCGTCGAATTCCGTCTCGATGCTGGGAAAATAGATCTCGTAAGCTTCCTGCATTAGTTTGACTGCGTAGGTGCGGTGGAAAAAGTAGCGACCATCCTTGATGACATAATTCAGGATAAAAAAGCGGTAAGCTTCTTTTATAAAATAGATCTCGTTGCGCGTGAGGGGGTATATTTTGTGGTATTCTTCCAAAAAAATCATAAAGCGCTCTTCCATAAGCGGGCCGATGTAATAACTAAAAACGGTGCGGTCGCCCACGTCGGAGACGACACGACTCAGGAAATAGAAATCCATAACGCGCGACGACACGCGAAACCAATCGTAATCCCAGCGGGAAAAGAGCGTAAGATCCTCTTCGACAGAAAAGTTGCCGATGTTCCAGTCCACGAATACGGGCAGTAAGTCGAAATCGATTACGTTCAGTTTTTGGATATTTTTTAGAAACAAACTGCACTGATCCCGCAGGAAATCTACGTGATTCCGGTGCTCGAACTCCCCGGTTTCGGTAGCCAGAATATCCAGTAAATGCTGAATATCCGTCCGTAATTTTTTAGAGGCCTTGGGCAGAACTTTGCTCACCCGAAAGCAGGATTTATGAAATTTGGCAATCTCCCGCGCCAGCCTGCGAATTTGGTTCTCGTCCAGCCGCCGGGGCAACCGATCCTTGGTACGAATTGGATTGTAAAAAACCAGCCAGGCATCGACCATCGCGTCCTTGAAACGATGGGTATAGACCTGATTGTTCTTGACCAGGGACTTGGCCAGCACGTTTTCAAAGGGATAAAGCAAGTTGGTCGACAGCGCATGAATGATGCGGTGATCCTCCTTAAAATGCGCAAATTTTCCAAAATAGGACAGCTTGGCGATGACCATTTCCTCCGTATCCAGCCACACCCGGAACACGTGATTGGTCGAGACCATCGCGCTAATATCCGTGATGCTGACAATCTTCTTGGAAGGATCGAACCCCTGCCAAGCCTCTCTAATTATTTGGGGGTAGTTTATTAAGCGCATTGTTTCTTTAAGGAGGAGAATGGAGGAAAGGAGGAAAGGAGGAAAGGAAAGCTTGCGCCAGCCAGCAGGGGCTGCCCCGTCCCTTTTTCCTTTTTTCCCTCCTCCTTTCCTCCTCTTCTAAATTATTTCAAAATACCGCCGCAACTCCCAATCGCTGACCTGTCGGGCGTATTGTCGCCATTCCCAGTCGCGGGTAGCGGTGAAGTGGTCGACGAAGGGCTGGCCGAAAAGTTCGGTGGCGAGCGGATTCTGCTTCATGTCCTGCGTGGCTTCCTTGAGGTTCGCGGGTAAGATACCATTTTCTTTGTTTAGGTAGCCGTTGCCTTGCGTGGCGGCCACGTCCAGGGAAAGCTCGTTTTCGATTCCGTATAATCCAGAAGCCAGGGCGGCGGCCATCGCCAGATAGGGGTTGGCGTCGGCGCCGGCCACCCGGTGCTCGACGCGGGTGTGGCCTACGGTGTCGTTGATTATGCGCAGGGCGGTCGTCCGGTTTTCGATGGCCCAGGTAACGGTAGTGGGTGCCCAAGCTCCTTCCACCAGGCGCTTGTAGCTGTTCACGGTGGGGGCGAACATCGGCAGAATGTGCGGCAGGCAGTGCAATTGCCCCGCGATGAACTGCTTCATCAGCGGACTCATTTTGTTGGCATCCGCCGCGTCGTGAAAGAGATTTTGGCTTTGGTCGGGCGACCAAAGGCTTTGGTGAATGTGGCCGCTGCAGCCGGGTAGTTCGGCGTTCCATTTGGCCATGAAAGTTGCCGTGATTCCGAAGCGGCGGGCAATTTCCTTTACTGCCGTCTTGAAAAGCGTGGCCTTGTCGGCGGCTTTCAGGATCTCGTCGTGGATGATGGCCGCTTCGTACACCCCCGGCCCGGTTTCGGTGTGCAGCCCTTCCAGTGTCACGTCGAATTCGCCGAGCCAGTCGAAGAGTGCTTCGTTGAATTCGCTCTCCTGCGAAGGCCGCAGGATGGAATAGCCAAACATCCCCGGCGTGAGCGGCTGCATATTCCTGAAACCCTTTTCCGCCAAACTTTGCGGGGACTCCCGAAAATTGAACCACTCGAATTCCTGCGCGTACTCGGCGTGATAGCCCAGGTCGACGCACTGCCGACTTACGCGCTTGAGCAGCGCACGCGGACAAGCGGCAAAGTCTTTGCCAGCGGGATGGCTGAAATCAGCCAGGAAAAAAGGTAAGTCGTTTTCCCAGGGAATTTGCCGGAAAGTGCTCAGGTCGATGCGGGCGGTGGAGTCGGGGTAGCCCGAGTGCCAGCCCGTGACTTCGACGTTATCGTAAAGTTGGTCGGTGCTGTCCCAGCCGAACACCACGTCACAGAAGCCGTAGCCGCTCTCCAAACCTTCCAGGAACTTGCGGCGGTGAATGACTTTACCCCGGAGAATCCCGTCGATGTCGGCAAAAGCGAATTTTATCCTATGTACATCGTGCTGATCGAGGTACGCGGTGATTTCCTGTTTGTTCATTGTGGGCCAAATGGTGTCAAGACAAAACTACCAAACAAAATTGTCATTCGCTTGCGGCTTCGGTTGCCGGGACAGCCACCACCAACATGCCAGGCAGTACCTGTGCTTTCACGCGATCGACCGCACCCAGAAACTCGCCATCCACTTGAAAGAGAACCTTTTTATCGAGACATTCGACTTCGGCGTGGGTGGCCGAACTGATTTTCACCACTTCGGGATCGAGCTCGGTGCTGCCGGCAATTAGCTTGCCTAATTCAATTATATCAAAATGGGTGGCGGTAATGATCTCAAACTTCCCATCGCCCATATCGCCGTGCGGGTTGACGACCACCCCCGTCCCGTACATCGTAGCATTGCCGATAATGACCATCGTGGCCTCGGTTTCGTAGGTTTCGGTGTCGGTCGTGATCTTGGCCCGAAATAATTCGTGTTCGGTTAGCGTGTGGATTACTTCTTTGGCGTAACCCCATTTGCCTCGCACTTCGCTGGCTTCGTAATTCTTGATAAGGCGGGCATTCAGGCCCAAATCGCTGAGGTGCAGGCCGAGGTGGCCGTTGAGCGACAGGCCATCCAGGCGGGCAGTGTGGCTGCCCAGCGCGATTTCGATGGCCTCATCGAGATCGTCGGAAATTCCCAGATTCCTGGCCAGGCCGTTGGACGAACCGAGCGGAAGCAACCCCAGCACGACCTCGTGCTCGCGCAGCATGTCCGCCACTTGGTTGATCGTGCCGTCGCCGCCCGCCACCAGCACGCGGTCCGGGGCAAAATCCCGCATGAAACCCTCGATTGACTTTCGGTCGCTCTTGCCGTCGGTTTTGTACACTATCAGTTCAAAACCCCGAGCCTTTGATTTTCCGGTTATTTTATCGATCAAGTCGTCTTTTTCCTGGTCTCCGGCAATGGGGTTGACGACCAGCAGGACTTTTTTTGGGATTGGCATAGCCTTTTTCTAGGTTAGGGGACGATTTATAAAAAAAGCTCTTTCAAGGTAATCAATGAAGTCCCACGAACTAAAATTATACCGGGGCTACGCCAACGACCGCGAGGTGGTGGTGCAGGGCCACGTTTTTCGGAAATACCCTTCTTCCAAGAATTTGTACGACCGTCAGGGATTTCGTTATATCAAGTCGGTGCTACAACTATTTACCGTCAAGACGGTGGCCAACGCCAAGGTGGTATTCTGCTTCAATGGGGTGGAAATCGAGACCAGGACGTTGTTCGACGGCTATTTTCGCTTTGCCCTTCCCCTAGAACAAAGCCTGGAAAGCGGGTGGCACCGTTTTTCGGTGCGGCTTGTCGACCAAATAGATGGCGAGGCGGTCGATCTGACCAAGAGCGATGATTTGCTCGTGCCCAGTCAGGGCGGCTACACGATTATCTCGGATATCGACGATACATTTCTGGTTTCGTACAGTGGTAAAGTACTAAAAAAACTATTCGTCATGCTAACCCGTAACGTGGAGGCTCGCAAGCCTTTCGAAGATGTGGTGAAGCACTACCAGCTCCTGAGTTTGGCGGGAAGAAAAGGGAACAGTGAGGCGAAAAATACGTTCTTCTACGTCTCGAGCAGTGAGTGGAATCTGTATGATTACATCGACCGCTTCATCGTCCGGCACGACTTGCCGAAAGCGGTTTTGAAATTAAAGAAAATCAAAACCAGCCTGCTCGACTTCCTGGGAACGGGCGGAGGCTCGCACCAACACAAGCAAATTAAAATCGAGCATATCGTCACCTTTTACCCCCGGAACACTTTCATATTACTGGGCGACGACTCCCAACGAGACCCGTTTATTTACGAGAATATCGTCAAGATTTATCCCAGGAACATCCGGGCGATTTACATCCGGCAAACCACCCAGGCGCAGAAACCAAAAGTAAAGGCAGTGCTTGACAACATCGTTAGCCTCGGGGTAAGTGTCTGCTACTTCGAGCACAGCCGCGAAGCGATCGCCCACTCAGCGCGGGAGGGAATTATCTCAGAAGCAGCCCAGGCGGATTTCCGATAAAATATTGGCCGACATTGACCTATTAAGGGCCATTTCTATGAGCATATTATCTCTGCGGGACGTCGCTGATACCTTTAAAACCGATACAGCTACTCTTTAAAAAACACCCGCTTCACCCGTTCGCTCACGCCCGTTAAAATCTCGTAGGGAATCGTGCCTGCCCGCTGCGCCAAATCGGTGATGGGGATCTCTCGCCCGAAAACAAGTACCTCGTCGCCTTCCTCGGCGGCGGCTTCGGTGAGATCGATCATGGTCATGTCCATGCAGATGTTCCCGACGGTCGGACACAGCGTGCCGTTGACGCTAACCTGACCCGTGCCGTTGCCGAGTCCGCGATCGTAGCCGTCGGCGTAGCCCAGCGCGATGGTGCCGATGGTTGTGTCGTCGGTTAGTTTTCCCCGGCGGCCATAGCCGACCGTTTCTCCGGCTTTCAGGTGCTTGATTTGGGAGATGGTAGTCTTTAAGGTACCTACCGTTTGCAGGAACCGCTGTTCTGTGCCCGTGGACTCCAGACCGTACAGTCCAATGCCCAGCCGCACCATATCCAGCCTGTAATCGGGGAAGCGAACGATGCCGGCCGAATTAAGAATATGTTTGGTAAAGGGGTACCCCAACGCGGTCTCCAGCCGGGTGACCCCAACCATAAACTTCCCAAATTGCGCACGCGAAAATGGATTCAAACTTCCGTCGTCGGCCCCGACCAGGTGGCTGAACACGCTGCGAACTTTCAGCGCAGGATTCTGGATTAATTTCCCGACCAGCCAATCGTAGTCTTTTTCCTCAAAACCCAGTCGGTGCATGCCGGTATCCAGCTTGATGTGCACGCCGGGGAGCGTGACCGCACTTTTACTTTGCGTAGTAAATTCAACCCACTCATCCAGAATTCTCCTGCTGTACAGTTCCGGTTCCAGGCCATGTTCGAGGAGATTATCGAACGTACTGCGGTCGGGGTTCATGACCATGATGGGCAGCGTAATGCCGCTTTGGCGCAACGCCACGCCCTCATCGGCGTAGGCAACGGCCAGGTAGTCCACGCGGTGGAACTGCAGCAGGTTGGCTACTTCCGCGCTCCCGCTGCCGTAGGCGAAAGCCTTGACCATCACCATGATCTTGGTACCCGCGCCTACTTTGTTCCGGTAATAGTTGAGGTTGTGGGTCAGGGCATCCAGGTTAATTTCCAGCACCGTTCCGTGGACTTTCTGCTGGAGCCTGTTGACGATTTTTTCGAACTGAAAAGGCCGCGCTCCTTTGACCAGAACCACGCTGCCGGCTACCCGATCGAGGGGAAAATGCTTCAGAAACGCTTCGGTGCTTTGATAGAAGCGCTTTTCGGGCGTCTCAAACAGTTTCGCTTGCTGCGCAATCTCTTGCCCGATGCCCACCAGCAGGTCGATTTTTTTTTCCAGAAACAGTTGGTTGATCGTGCCGTACAGCTCGTCGGCGGGCTGGCCGCTCTGTAACACATCGGAGAGGATGACCGCGCGGCGACGCCTGCCTTCCTGCTGGCCCAGAAAGTTGAGCGCCATGGTCAACCCCTGAAAATCATTGTTGTAGGTGTCGTCGATGACGTAGGAATGATGGATACCCTCTTTGAGTTGCAGCCGCATCGACACGGGCCGCAGACCGCGGATACGCTCCTGAATCAGCTCGGGACTCAGACCGTAATCCAGCAGAAAAACCAGACAGTGGGTAAGGTTTTCCAAGGAGGCCTCGTTGCGGAAGTGGGTTTCAAACCGATGGTTTCCCAGCCTTCCCGCAAAATTCACGAAGGTTTTATTTTCCTGGAAATCATACGCTACCTCCACCTCGGCGGATGTATTCTGGCCCCAGGCCAGGGTTTGCAAAGCCGGATTGACGCGCCCCAGGATGAGCCGTACCTCTTCGTCAATTTCGGAATAATCCAGGCAATAGATGAGCTTCCCGGCGCGGGTGAAAAGTCGTAGCTTTTCGGTGATTTTTTGCTTGCGGCTGCGAAAGCCTTCGTCATGGGCCGAGCCAATATTGGTAAAAATACCGACGGTGGGAAGAATGATCGGTTCCAGGCGCTCCATTTCGTGTGGTCGTGACAGCCCGGCCTCGAATAGCGCCATAGTGTGGGAGTCCGTCATGTTCCATACCGACAGCGGGACGCCGATCTGCGAGTTATAGCTCTTTGGACTAGCCACCACGCGCTCGGAGGGCGCAAGCAACTGCGTCAGCCATTCTTTGACGATAGTTTTGCCATTGCTACCCGTGATGCCCACGACCGGCATGTCAAATTGCGCCCGGTGCCGGGCTACGATATTCTGCAACGCTTTCAAGCTGTCCGCTACTACCCATACGGTGGCGTCTGCCCAGGCTTCCAGCTTTGATTTCAGCGCCGGGGTCAGGGCGGATTTTTCCACCACAAATTCCCGCACCCCTCGCTGATATACGTCACTCACAAAACGGTGGCCGTCGTGGTGTTCACCGGGGAGCGCGAAGAAAATGCTTCGGGCGGCAAAACTCAGTTGTCGGCTGTCGGTGAGCAGGTACTGGGCGTGGGTGATAATTTCGGCAGGCTGGACTTCTTGCAGGGACATTTTGAAGTGATTCGGATAATGTTAAACTGGGGATTGTGATCCTTAAAGCCACTTTTTCCAGCGAAAGTAGACCAGCATCCCCATCGTTACCGCTATCATAGCCGCCCATGTGGCGTAGTAGCCATCCCGGGCGTGGAGTTCGGGGATGTTGTCGAAATTCATGCCGTAAACCCCGGCAATGAAGGTGATCGGCATAAAGATCGCCGAGAAAATCGTCAGCGTTTTCATGACTTCATTCATGCGGTTGCTGATCGTGGAGAGGTGCACATCGACCAGGCTCGCCAGCAGTTCCCGGTAGGCATCGAGGCTTTCGATAATCTGCATCACGTGGTCGTTCACATCACGCAGGTAGGGATGCACGCGCTTGGAAACCAGCGGGTCGTCGGGCCGGACGAGTTGGGCCACCATGTCGCGGAGTGGCCAGATGAGCCTTCGGGCAAAAGTGATCTCGCGCTTGGTGGAGTATAGTTCAGAGAGAGATTGCGATTGGTACCCCGCAATGACCTGATCTTCCAGCTTGTCGAGTTGCTCGCCGAAGTTTTCCAGCACCAGAAAATAATTATCCACAATGGTGTCGATCAGTGCATAGAGCAGATAGTCGGGCCCGCTGCGGCGGGTCTTGCCAACGGACGCCTTCAGGCGGTCGATGATGGGCGTCAGCACGTCGCCCGACTGCTCTTCCTGGAAAGACAGCAGGTAGTTTTTTCCCAGGACGAATGATATATGTTCCGCCCACAGTTCGTTGGGCGAGCTTTCGTGAAAATGAAGCATTTTCAGGGTCACGAACAGGTGGCCGTCGTCGTAGGTCTCGACCTTGGGTTTTTGGTCGGTATTCATGACGTCTTCCAGCAACAACGGGTGTAGCTGGTACATTTCGCCGATCTGCCCAATCACCTCCGGCTCATGAATGCCCGTCACGTTGAGCCAGGTAATGTAGGGTTGGTCGGTCGGTGCTGCTTTGGGAATACAAACTTCAAGACTGGAATCGACCTCTTCGTGATAAAATGAGGCATTGTACTCGATTCGCTTGATTTGGGTCCCGATATCGACCGCCTTGCCCTCGTAGGTAAGCGTGCCGGGGGAAGTGAGGAGGTTTTTGCGCTGCTTGCGGTGGGGGCGGGTTCGGGTAGGCATGTCTGGATTTTGGACGATGGATTTCGGAAGCTGGACCAATGAGTCGCTGGCAAACTCAGCGCTAAATTAGTCCAATATCCAAAATCTAGCTTCCCAAACCTATTCGCTATTCCTCGATATGGTACACCAGCAGCGGAATGTGGGTGTTCAGGATCATTTTTTTGGTAAGGCTGGGATTGGTGATAAGTGCTTCGATAAAACCCCGCTTGCGGGTGGACATCACCAGCAAATCGGCGCCGACCTCATCGCAAAAGTCCTCGATGCCCTGCAAGACTGCGCCGGATTCCCTGACCACGAAACCTTGGCGGGAAATGCCAAACTCGCTGACAATCTGATCGATGAACTGACCGTCGGGTTGCACATCGGGCTGGGCAGGTGAATTTATTTTCAGGAAAGTCACCCGCCCGGCCATCCGCCCGAAAACGGGCAGGGCGCGGCGCAACACGTGGTTTTCTTCGTATTCCAACTGCGTGGCGTACACAATTTGCTTAAAACTGGTCGGCGAAGCCATTGGCGGCACGATCAGTACGGGGCAACCCGCTTCCAGTCCGATGTCGGTAGCCGAACTACCAATCAGGGCATCCAGGAAGCCACCATCGCCGCTGCGGCCCATCACCACCAGGTCGGGGCGCTGCTCGCCAATGGCTACTTTGACGGCCGCTTCGATCCCGCCGACCGACCACAAACCGCTTGCCCGAAATCCTTCACCTTCCAGGGCGGTCACCTGATCGTTGAGGCGTTTTTTAAAGCTTTTCTCAATCTCGGGCGACAGCGGGATCATACCCGTCGCGCCCGGTACCGTCATATCCGGCATATCGGGCGCGTAAGGCTGGTAAGCGTGTAGAAGCAGCAGTTCGGTATTGGCTTTATCAGCGAGTAGCTTGGCAGCGGCCAGCGTACGGTCGGAATGCTCCGACAGGTCGATGGGGACAAGGATTTTTTTCATAGGTACGTAGAATAAAATGATTCCCGGCCAATTTAAGAAAATCGGCCGGGAATCAATATGACCAAATTGTTAACCGGGAAAACCCAGGAAAGAATTACTCGGCGCTAACCCGCCAAATCGTCCCACTGTCATCGTCAGCCACCAGCATCGAGCCATCGGCCAACATGGTCACGCCCACCGGACGACCGTACACTTCGCTGTCCTCGGCATTGGCGATGAATCCCGTCAGAAAATCCTCCATCGGGCCGCTGGGTTTACCGTTTTCAAAAGGCACGAACACCACCTTATAGCCCGAAAGCTGCGAGCGATTCCAGGAGCCATGCTGTCCGACGAACGCGCCGCTGCGGTACTTGGCCGGAAACTTGTCTTTGTCATAAAAAGCCAAACCCAAGGAAGCCGTGTGCGCACCCAACGGCACATCGGGCACAATGGCCTGCTTCACCAACTCAGGTGCCTCGCCCTCACGACGCGGATCGACATTTTGACCATAATAAGAATAGGGCCAGCCGTAAAAACCGCCTTTCTTGACACTCGTCATATAATCAGGAACCAGCTCGTCGCCCAACTTATCGCGCTCGTTCACCGCCGTCCAAAGCGTGTTGGTGCCCGGCACCCAAGCCATGCCTACGGGATTACGCAAGCCACTGGCGTATATTTCTTCGCCCGAACCATCCGGGTTGATTATCAAGATATTGGCGCGACGCTTTTCCTCATCCATACCGTGTTCGGCGACGTTGCTGGCCGAGCCGACGGAGATGAAAATCTTTTTGCCATCGGGACTGGCCAGCAGGTTGCGCGTCCAGTGGTTGTTATAACCTCCGGCGGGCAGATCGAGGATTTTTTCGCCTTTGACGGTCATTTTAGCCTGGCCTTCCTGGTAGGGGAAACGCATCAGACCGTCGGTATTTGCGACGTAAAAATGATTGCCCATCACCAGCATTCCGAAGGGCTGGTTGAGGCCTTCCAGGAATACAGTTTTGGCCGCAGAATTTCCTGCCCGAAAAAGCGTAATGCGGTCGGCGGACTTCTTGGTATTGGACTCCGCCACAAACACATCGCCGTTGGGAGCCTGATAAATCCAGCGCGGATGTTCCAGCTCGGCAGCAAATTTTTCCACCTTGAATCCGGCGGGCGCAGTCGGCATTCGTCCATTTTCCCAGCCGATGGCCTTGCCTTCGTTCCGCACCGATTCGGTGGCGTAGGGTGGGGGGAGAACCAATGATGCGACCTGGGTTTGCACCGAGTCAGGATCTTGGTTGGCCGCTTCCTGCTGTTCCTGTGACTTACAGCCAGTGAATAGTGCTGAGGCCGCCAAGACGGTGGCAGCAAGGGTGTTTAGTTTGTATTTCATAAAATTCTTTACGCCTTTTCTTATTAATTATTTTTCTAGAAATTGATGGAAAAGAATAATGCCAGTGAGGAGCTTAAAATCCATGATACCGTGAGTCTATGGGTAGGTCAGACCGAAAGGCGATTTTCGCCTTTGACCCTTTGACCCTTTGACCCTTTGACCCTTTGACCCTTCCCTAAATCTTCGCCCAGCGACTGGCGACTCCACTAGCGGCCAGCAAAATCAACACGAAGGCAAAACCCACAGGCAGCCCGAAGCCTTCGGCGATGAAGCCCACAATGGGTGGCCCGGCCATGAAGCCGACATAACTCAAGGTGGCGAAAGTGGCCAGTCCGGCGGCGGGCGGAGTGTCGGGCAGGCGCATAGAGGCCGCGTATAGGATGGGAGCCCCCAGTGACGACCCAAAGCCCAGCACCAGAAAGCCCATCAGCACCAGGTAAGGATAGGGGAAAAGAATAACAATGAGCAGCCCGAGGGCGGCCGTTAGGCCTCCGAAAATCAGGAGCCTCTTTTGTCCGAAGCGGGGGATAATGGTGTCGCCGATGAAGCGGCCGATGGTCATGGCGAGGGCAAAAAAGGCAAAGCCCAGGGCGGAAAAAGAGGCGGACGTCCCGGCGATCTCACGCAGGTAAATCGCGCTCCAGTCGAAGGCTACGCCCTCACCCATCGAGACCGCAATGCCAATGAAAATCATCAGCAGCAATGCCCCGTTGGGGCGGGCAAGGGAAGTGCTATTGGGCAATTTTTCCTCGTGAATTTTCTTTAAAGCAGGCAGAACCAATACGATGAAGGTAATCAGCAGAACCGCTACGCCCAGCATGTGCCATGACGCGGGTATGTCTGCCCAAATCAACGCCCCTGCCAGGGCACTGCCCACCATGCCGCCCAGGCTCCACATTCCGTGACAGGTGGACATGATCGTCAGGTTTTGCTCCTTTTCAAGATTGGCCGCGCAGGTGTTCATCGAAACGTTTACCAGGGCGGTGAAAAATCCCATCAAGAACAGCCCCACGCTCAGAGTGAACAGGTTGGTAGCCAGAATAGGAATTATCACGCTGGAAAAAAAGCCCAGCCCGCCGATGAGGCAGCCCCGCGCCGAGCCGATGCGCTGAATAATTTTTCCCGTGAAGGGATTCATCACGATGGAACCGATGGGCAACAGGAACAGCGCCAGACCCAGCTCGGCGTCGTTGATGCCCAGGCCGTATTTTACGTAGGGGATTCTTGCCACCCAACTACCGAAAAGGAAACTATCAGCGGCGAAAACCAGCCCCACGGCCCGCGCCAGGGGATTGGCGAAAAATGAGGCAAGGGAACGAAGGACCGAGCTAGACATTCCACCAATACGTAAACTTGATGACCAGTGCCCGCGTCTTGACTTGAAAGTTTTCGGGGAGGTAATTGTCTGTGTAGACGAGGAATAAGTCCGAAGCGGGCTTGTAGCGCCACTGCAGTCGGGTGTTCAGGTTCAGGTTATTCGCCTGGTTGTTGTATTGCAGAAAAGTGGTGAGGAACAAGTTATTGCGGAAAGTCACGTCCACGCGCGGGCCGACGAGCCAAAACTCCACCCGATTCCAGGGTGCGGAGAGTAGGATGTTGTTGTAGTTGCTGCTCAGCGTCAGGGCTACGTAGGGCTGGAAGCGGTAGCCTAAGCTGGTCGAAAAATTGGTGCGCTCGCCATTTTCGTAGTACCCGCCGAACCGCCCCGAGACCGAGTAGGTGAAATTGCGCTTCGGGCTGGAATCGAAGTTGAACCCGGTCGATTTCCAGCGGTGTTCCGTGCCGATGGCCAGCCGCTCCCGGCCCGAGTTGGTCGGATCGAAGGGGCGCAACAACTTCACGTAGTTGGTCGCCGTCCACACCATCGCCGTAGCGCGGCTTTTGAAATTGAAATTATAGGCAAAGAATGTTTCGTTGTCAGTCAGTTCCAATTGCTTATTCCAAAAAAGCGTGGTTTGCAATCGGGGACCGTGGCTGATGAGGGAATTCGATTTGACGAAAAACAGATAGCGCGCTCCCGGATTGATCTTGAAATAACCGTTGCGGATGGCATTGGGGACGTAGCCCACCTCGGCGTTGTAGTTGCTGCCGACGTACTCGTGCTGCCATTGTAGCGACAGGTTGGTGTTGTCGTATCCGATATCGGCGGCCTGCGTGAAGTCGTCGCCCTTGCGGTCGGGACTGAACGATTTGAGAATCATTGCCTTCCCCGACCACTTGTTATTGACCGACAGAAGATTGAATTCGCCGCCGATGTTTCGGTTGTAGGCGTTGTAAGCACCGTTCACTTCCGGGCTGTAGCGGAGGGCATCTTTATTGACCATCATCAACCGCACGTTGGAGCGGGCCAGTACCTGCCGCTGCACGGCCACTACCGAGAAATTGTTGCTTGGCAGACTATCTTGCGAGGCGGTCTGCACGTTGAGCACCCCAACCCGCCAGTTTTGGTTGATTTTTCCACTGAGCCGGGCACCGTATTGAATGGGTACGCCAAGCCCGATGCGTCGCGAGAAAAAGGGGCGAATGCTGGAATAACCAAAATTGGCGAACAGATCCGCGTTTTCCAGAAAAAACTGCCGCCGTTCGGGAAAGAAAAGCTCGAAGCGGTCGAGGTTGGTTTGCTGTACATCCACATCCACCTGCGAGAAATCGGGGTTGACCGTCAAATCCAGGTTGAGCGAGGGCGTGATGCCGATCTTGACATCGCCGCCAACCTGATAATTTCGGCTGAAATCTTTCTCCGACCGGAAGTCGCGATTCGTGCGGGCCGCCACGTAAGGAATCACCGAAACGTTGAGTCCCGGATCGGGGGGCGGCTGATCCCAGACCAGCACGCCGGTGTAAGCCAGGGTAGCCGACGGAAACTGCCGGGGGACCGGTGCCCAGGCCGACTTCTCGGCAACGGTCAAATCCAGACGACTGAAATTGACGCCCCAGGTTTTGATGCCCGGCTTGTAGCGAATACTCTTGAAGGGTATGGCTGCCTCCCACACCCATTTCTCGTCGTCGTTCTGGACGGCGGTGAACCAGCGGTTGTCCCAGCTCAGGTTCACTGATCCGCCATCGAACTGCTGACCGTCCCAAGGTGCCCCCACCGCATTGGAGCCGAACGTAAAACCGTTGGTGCGGTCGTCGAAGGTGTCCATGAAGAGCAGGAAGTTGTCGTTGTTGTTGAAGCTCCAGTCGCGCCGCATCGACTCCACAACCAGTGAACCCGGTACGGGCTTGTAGCAAGTGGCCAGGATGTAAAGGTTTTTCTGATCGTAGGTCATCCGCACTTCGGTGCGCGTCCGGGCAAAGCTCGTGTCGATGGGCTGGATCATGAAGAAGTCGGTGGCCACCTGCGCCGCTTGCCAGACACCCTCGTCGGCCACGCCATTGACATTTATTTCCGAGTCGGTGGAATGAATATGGTACTGATAATTCTGGTTGGGCTTTTGGGCGAGGAGGGAGCCTGATAAAGCCAGCATGATCAAGTGGAGTAAAAAAAAGCGGCGCACGGGGGTGGGTTGGATTTGGAGTGCAAAGGTAAGCGGCTCAAAACTCTACTCCAATGAAGAACCATAAACTAAAATGCACCCACTCTTGCGAGTAAGGTGCTTTCCGTATTTCAGACGCTAATGACAGAGTGTGTGTATAGCGCGCTGAAATTTCTTAGTGTGTGAATTTTTAGTGTGTGTTTAGTTAAGACTGAACTCACAGGATATTGTCACACATTTTTTAAATAAATTTATTTAACCAGTAAATTTCTTGGCTTCTTCCTGAATTATTTCCCAATAGTACAGTTTTGTGGAAGTATTACCAAGTTTTTTCCTAAAAATTTTAAACAAAAACTTTTTATAAATGGCGGCTGTGCGTAGTTTTTGACAAAAAATACAATCACTCGTGTGGAAGGGCGTCATCTGTCAGCGCGGGGTGAAGCCCTGCGAAGAGGGGAGACTCCCTGCACCCACAGCCCTGAAACCGGGCTGCCGGGGCGGGGCGCAATCTCCGCTCACCCGTCGATAATGGAAAAAGCCGCTGATAAAAATTAATTTGACCACTAATCATTACTATTTTGGCTCGACTCGAACACTTGGCCCTTTATACCCTTCGACTGGAACCGCTTCGCGAATTCTATGAAAAGTACTTTGGTGCGACCGCCAACGAGAAGTACCTCAACCAGCGAAAAGGTTTTGAATCGTATTTTTTAAGCTTTGCGGGCGAGGCGCGTCTGGAAATTATGCAGAAAACCAACATAGACGGTAAGGCCAATCCCGAAGGAGCCGAGTATCTGGGTTTGACGCATTTCGCCCTGTCGGTGGAAAATCGGGAGGAAGTCGACCGACTCACCGAAATACTGAGAGCTGATGGATACACGATAGTTGGAGAGCCCCGCACCACGGGTGACGGCTATTATGAAAGTGTTGTCCTCGATCCCGATGGAAATCGAGTGGAGATTGTGGGAGCCTAGGACGGTGGCAGCGGGCGTACAGAGCCAAATCCCGATGGGAAACTTCGGCGGATGCTCTGGCCGATTTCGTGCAGTGCAACATCAACGGCCTGCGCATCATGGCGAAAACCCGCCCCACCGCTCAGCAACTTCATGATGTAGTAGAACAGGTGATGCGGAGCCTGAGTTGAGACGAAAAATCTAAATTTTCAACTCTCAACTAAACAACTACTCCCAACCTCCACCCAGCGACCGGTACAAACTCACCAAAGTTTGGAAACGCCGCTGCTGTATCGTGGTTCTTTCGAGTTCTGCTTCCAGCACCGAGCGTTGGGCAGTAATCACTTCCAGGTAGGTGGCGTAACCCGCCAAAAATAGATCGTTGGAAATGGAAACGCCTTGCTGGAGCGCGGTGGTTTCGATTTCTTTCAGCAGCGCGATCTTCTGCATGTTGTCCAGGGTTCGCAGGTTGAGCGCCGTTTCCTGGTAAGCAGTCAAGACCGTTTTATTATAATTGAAAAGCGCCTCCGTGGCCTGCGCCTGCGCCCTTCTTTGTCCGGCCCTGAGCGGCTTTCGGTTGATGAGCGGGGCGGTCAATCCGCCGATCAGCCCGAATGCGATGGATGCAGGATTGAACAAAACCGAACTGCGGAACGCGTTGAACCCCAGGTAGGGGGTAATGTTCAGCGAAGGGAGAAACGCCAGCCTGGCTGCCTGCAATTCAGATTCATAAGCGCGAAGTTCCAGTTCGGCCTGCTGAATATCGGGACGGCGTCGGAGCATCTGCGCCGGAATCCCTACCCCAATCCGGGCGGGCAGTTCCTGATCCAGAATGGGGGCACCCCGGGCGATGGGCTGGGTGTAGCGGCCCAGTAGAAGATTGATGCGGTTCTCGGCTTCCATTGACTGCTGCTGAATTCGGATCGCCCGCGTCTGTGTATTGAGCAGTTGTGCGGTAAATTGTCGTACAGCCAGTTCATTGGCGCGCCCCGCCTCTTTCTGGATCACGATGGTTTCGAGTGCCTCCTTTTGCAAAAGTCGGTTGCGCTCGATTATTTCCAGTTCATTGTCATACGTCAGCATATCGTAATAAAGCCGAGCGACTTCCGCCACGATATTGGTCACGACGAGCTGACGAGCCTTTTCCGACGCCATAAAGCGCAGTACCGTCGCCCGGCGACGGGTGCGGAGCTTTCCCCATATGTCAGCTTCCCAACTACTCCGAACCCCCACGAAATAGTCAGGCAGCGGATTGCCCATGCGCTGATCGGGATTGATGTTGTCCGAGAAATTGGTATCAAAGTTACCCACCCCTTCCTGGGTGTACTCACCGTAGCGGCGTACGCCACCCGATGCCTCGGCACTTACGCTGGGCAACAGTGCCGCCTCGCGTTCCCAAAGGTCGGCCCGCGCCAGCTCTATGCGCTGAAAAGCCATTGCGATGTCCTGGTTGCGTGCCAACGCCGTGTCGATCAGGGCTACCAGGTTGGGGTCAGAAAAAAACTCACTCACCTTCATGCCCCCGATGCTCGCACTGTCCATTCTTTCCAGGAAGGTGCGGGGCGTTTGGAGCGGCGTTTGCCTGGGTAAGGGAGTCATCAGTTTGCAGCCATAGAGGCCCAGCAAAAGGATGACAAAGGGTATTTTTTTGTATAAAATCTTATGGGTCGATGGCATTTTCAGCGGTCAATTTTAACTAAAACTCTCCTCAATCTCTGGTCTTGCCTTCTCGGTGATCGGTTCGTCCTTCTTTTCCTTCTTCTCACCAATACTGGCAAACAAAAAGTACAAACCGGGAATCAGAATCACGCCGAACAGCGTCCCAATGAACATGCCGCCCGCCGCCGCCGTACCAATGGAGCGGTTGCCGAGCGCGCCCGCTCCGGTAGCGATCGTAAGCGGAATCAGTCCCGCAATGAAAGCAAACGAGGTCATCAGGATGGGACGGAGTCGCTCGGTGGCCCCTTCCTTCACCGCTTCCAGCACCGAGAGGCCTTCCTTCTGGCGCAAGATGGCATACTCTACGATCAGGATCGCGTTTTTGCCCAAAAGACCGATGAGCATCACGAGCGACACCTGGGCGTAGATATTGTTTTCCAAGCCCAGTAGTTTCAGGGCCAGGAACGCGCCAAAAATACCGGTAGGCAGCGAAAGAAGTACGGGGAGCGGCAGCAGGAAACTTTCGTACTGAGCTGCCAGTAGCAAATAAACAAAGATCAGACAGACGATGAAGATATAGATCGCCTGATCGCCCGAGGCAATTTCTTCCCGCGTCATCCCCGACCATTCGTAAGAAAACCCTTTTGGCAGAGTCTTGTTGGCGATTTCTTCCACCGCCCGGATGGCATCGCCGCTACTGAATCCTGCGGTGGGTTCACCGCTAATCAAGGCGGAGGTGAACATATTGTAGCGCGTCAGTTGCTCGGGGCCGTACACTCGTTCAAGGCGGATGAAGGTAGAGTAGGACACCATCTCGCCCTGATCGTTCTTGACGAACATATTCAGGATATCCTCAGGATCAGTACGGTAGCGCGGGTGAGCCTGCACCATGACCTTATACATCTGCCCGAAGCGGATGAAATTAGACGTGTAGTAGCTACCGACAAGCGTTTGCAGCGTGCTCATGGCGTCCTCGACGGTTACCCCTTTCTTGGCGGCCACGTCCTGATCCACGTGGATCAGGTACTGCGGAAAATTGGCGTCGAAGTTGGTGAAAGCGCCATTGATAGCCGGTGCTTCCCGCAGGTTAGCGATGAATTCGTTGGCGACTTCGGCGGTTTGCTGGAAATTGCCACTGCCCGTTTTGTCGAGGAGCCGTAATTCGAAGCCGCTCGAATTACCAAAACCCGGCACGGCGGGTGGTGGGAAAAACTCGATGTTGGCGTCGTAGATATTTTTCGTTTCCTGCTGCATCCGCTCGATGAGTCCGTCCACCGACAGACTGCGCTCGTCCCAGGGCTTGAGATTGATCATGCCCATGCCGTATGACGCCCCGTCGGATTCGGTCAGCAGGCTGTAGCCCGACAGGGTGGAAACCGATTCGACCTCCTCGATGTTGGCGGCGGCCACTTGCACGGCGTCCAGCACGGCCTCGGTGCGCTCGATGGTGGCCCCGGCGGGCGTGGTCACATTGACATAAAGCACGCCCTGATCCTCGGTAGGAATAAAACCCGAAGGCAGGATGGTGCTAAGCCCGATGGTTGCCGCGATAAAGGCCAAAAGCAGTCCGATCGTGACGACCCGTCGTCCTGCGATGGCTCCGATCAGACCCTTGTAGCGGTTGGAGACTGCGTCGTAACCTCGGTTAAAGCCCGCAAAGAATTTGTCCAGCCAACTCTTTTTTGACTTCTCACCGTGGGTGTCTTTGAGCAAAAGGGCACAAAGGGCGGGCGTCAGCGTCAGGGCGTTGATGCCTGAAATCACGATGGAAATGGCCAGTGTGAGCGAAAACTGTCGATAGAATACGCCCACCGGCCCCGACATAAAAGCCACGGGCACGAACACCGCCGACATTACCAACGTGATAGCGATAATCGCCCCGCTGATTTCCTTCATGGCGGCAAAAGTCGCCTCGCGCGGCCCCATGTGTTTTTCGGCCATCTTGGCGTGGACAGCCTCAACGACCACGATGGCGTTGTCCACCACGATACCGATGGCGAGTACCAGGGCGAAGAGCGTCAAGAGATTGATGGAAAAACCCAGCAACTGCATGAAGGCAAACGTACCGATCAGCGCCACCGGAACGGCTAAGGCCGGGATGAGCGTGGAGCGGAAATCCTGCAAAAACAGATAGACGATCAGAAAGACCAGCAGAAATGCCTCGAAAAGGGTCCTGACCACCTCACTGATGGACGCATCCAGGAAGCGCGAAACATCATACGAAACGGTATAGGTCATGCCGGGCGGGAAAGTCTCTTCCTCCAACTCGGCGACGCGCTTCTTGACATTGGCGATCACCTCGCGAGCATTGGAACCGGGCCGCTGCTTGAGCATGATGGAGGCTGACGGCCGACCATCGGATTTTGAGGCCATGTCGTAATCCAGCGAACCGAACTCGACCTCCGCCACATCCTTGAGTTTCAAAATGGAGCCGTTTTCCTCGGAGCGAATCACAATGTTTTCGTATTGTTCCGGCTCGAACATTTTGCCGGTATAGCGCAGCACATACTGCAGGGGCGGCGCAATCTTGCCCGAACCCACACCTGACTTTCCCGGCGCAGCCTCGACGTTCTGAGCGCGGATGGCCCCGATCACCTCATCGGTCGAAACCTTATAGCTTACCATGCGCTCGGGCTTTAACCAGACCCGCATGGAGTAATCGCGGTGGCCCATGATTTCGGCAAAACCCACGCCGTCGATGCGTTTGAGCTCGGCCAGCACGTTGATGTCGGCGAAGTTATAGACGAATTTTTCGCCTACCGTGGAGTCGGTACTGTATATATCGAGGTAGAGGAGCATGGAGTTTACCTCCTTTTCGGTGATCACGCCCGCTTTGATGACTTCCTCGGGGAGCTCGTCGATCACCGCCTGCACGCGGTTCTGCACGTTCACTGCCGCCAGGTCGGGATCGGTGCCCACTTGGAAGAAAACGGTGATGAGCGTCATGCCGCTGTTGGTGGACACTGAGGTCATGTAAGTCATGCCCGGCACGCCATTGATGGCCCGCTCGAGCGGTGTGGCCACTGCCTTGGTACACACCTCGGCGTTGGCACCGACGTAGTTGGTCGTTACCGTCACCGACGGCGGAACAATTTCGGGAAATTGGGTGATGGGAAGGCCGATCAGCGCCAGACCTCCCAACAATAGAAATACCAGGGAAATAACCAGCGACAGAACGGGTCGCTTAATAAAAATGTCGAACATAAGGATTGTTAGGTATTGATTTGTTAGGTGTTACCGGGGTATCCTGGGGCGTTATTGGGTGTAAATTGTTAGACACGCAAAAGAAGCTAATGCCCAACAACCCAATAACCTAACACCTCATAACGTTGCGGGCTTGGGCTTAATCTTCATGCCGTCTTTCAACGACTGAATGCCTTCGTACACAATGCGGTTGCCGGGTACCAGTCCCGAACGAACCACGTAATATTGATCGAAGCGGGATTTTGGGACAAAGCTTCTCATGCTCACCTGATTGGCGCTGTCCACGACATAAACATAGCTTTTGTCTTGAATCTCGAAAACCGCCTTCTGTGGCACCAGGATAGCATCGCTGACGGTGTTGGTCAGCAGAATGTTGCCCGAAGAGCCGTGCTTGAGCAGACCTTTGGGATTGGGAAACTGCGCCCGGAAGGCAATCGAGCCCGTACTGGCGTCGAACTCACCTTCCATCGTTTGAATCTGACCTTTTTCGGGGAAGAGCGAACCATCGGCCAGCTCGAGGCGAACCACGCCGCCATTGCCACCAATGTTATCGCGCTGGGCCTTGATGAATTCAAGGTACTCGTTCTCGGAAACCTTGAAGTACACATACACATTTCGGGTATCCGAGAGCGTGGTGAGTTGTGTGCCCTCGTCGATCAAACTTCCCGATTTGTAGGGTATTCGGTTAATTGCTCCGCCGAAAGGTGCCCGAATCCGGGTGCGGGCCAGGTGGATGTCTGCGTTGGTCTGCGCCGCGCTGGCTTGCTCGATGTTGGCACGAGCCGCGAGCAGGTTGGCCTCCGCTACTTCCCACTCGATGTTGGAGATAATCTTTTTATCCACTAAAAGCTTCAGGCGGCTCACTTCCAGCTCGGCCGCTTTGGCTTCGGCGATGGCGCTTTGCATCAATGCTTTGGCCTTGGCGCTTTCTACTTTATATTCTTCATCATTGATACGAAACAGCGTTTGGCCCTTTCTGACTCCTTCACCTTCATCCACGTATATCTGTTCCAGGTAGCCTTTCACACGGGCATAAATCTCCACATTGCGGTTGGCATTGATCTGCCCCACGTATTCGCGCTGGAGGTCGGTGGTTTGCTGCTTCAATTGTAATACGGGCAGCTCTTGCACAGTGCTACGGTTGGCTCGTTTAGCGGAGTCTTCTTTGCTCTCGGCGGTGCAACCCGCTACCAGCGCAGCAATCAGGAAATAATTCAATATCGATTTCATACAGGGAAACAATTTGTGGAAAGACCTGTGGCTCTTTAAAAGGGCTGTCTTCAAAGAAATAAGAAGCAGAAGCTTGAGTTCAGTCAGGCGGGAGAGGATCACGGGAGACCTATAAAATAATCATACCCGTCTGCCAACCCTTTCATCTATCGACTAAATTAGCGAATGAAGCCAAAAGACAAAAGGGTTTTGAAGGAAAAATTGAAATGGTTTCAGCATTTTATTGGAATAGTTCAATTTCTTCATCGGTCGCCAATCTTCTTTCGCCAAAGGGTGGTGGTAGGGCAACCACCCCACTCCTGACCATGTAGCAAAGGGGAACGATGACCAAACGGTACGTAACTGAGTCGCACACTGACCAGCGTGAGTAGCAGAGCGGTGGTGTACGATACCGGGGCCAGCCAACTCACCAGGAAGGAGTTCCGCCACCCCGCCCGCAGCGATGTGTTATGATCCTGCCAGCTTTTATGCATAAAGAGCAGGATGAGCGGATGAAAAAGGCTGGTGGCCAGCGGTGTCATAACGTGAAACTGCGCCGTCTTGGCAAATGCATCCAAAGTATTCAGTTCACGATCCCCCGGTACGGTACCTGGATGTCCATCTTGCCCTTCCACGTCCTGGGAACGGGCTTGCCCAGCTCCCAGTGGATGGCGTTCACGACCAGCCGTTGAAACGCTTCGACCCGAAAATCTTCCGGGTGACCGATGGTAGTGAAAAACGTCCTTGCACCCTCGGGATTGGTGTACGTCCAGGCAACGGGCTGGTCGATGGCGGGCGTGGAATTGGGATTGACCGACTTCCCCATCAGCAGCCACTCGGCCCCTTTTGTGGGATAGTCGGGCAGCACTTTGTACAGCCAGGATGCCACGTGGAATTCGGGATCGACGCCCGTCAGGATGGGGTGCTTGGCTGCCGCCGGAATGATGCTGACATCGGTGGTGCTTTCGTGGCCGTAGTGTGAGTGCTTTGCCACGCCGCCCCAGCCGGGAGGCGATCCGAAAGCGCGCTCGCCGAAGGCATTCCAGGCCTCCAGCTCGTGGCCCTTGGGGTAGTTGAAGGCGTGCGAACTGGTGCGAAAACCCATCACGGGCTTGCCGGATTTCAGGTACTCGTCCATGTAGGCCAACTGATCCTTAGGCAGCCGACGCCAGCGCAGGAAGAAAACCGCCAGGTCGGCCTCACGCAGGATGTCAAGACCGGGAATATTCTCTTCGCTGTTCTGATCGGGAGTCGAGTAGATGACTTTCGTCCGCATTCCGTAGTTTTTTTCCAGCTCCGCCGCCACAATGGGCAACGTCCCCTCGCCGCTGTACTCGTGATCGCCCGCCACGAAGACGACCAGCGGCCTTTTGTCGCCCTCGGCCGATCTGGTGCTGGAAGTATTACTGGACGAACAGCCTTCGGCCAATATGCCGATGGAGAAAAGAGCCAATAAACTGAATGCGTAAGGGTTGAAAAGTCGCATAGCGGTAAAGCGAATCCTATTTTTCATGAAATATTTTTTTGGATATGAAGTAATGCCTATTGAATATATCACAAAGCAACATTCCTAATAGAATTACCTATCGTCACACGTCAACCTATATTTATAACCACTTTTCCATTGGCGTGACATGCTTTAAGGAATCATACGCCAACCAACGGTATGCCCAGCAACGCCTGCCAATACGTGGATAGGACAAAACCCAGGATTCCCGCAAAAACCAGCCAGACTACCGTCGTTTTGGCAGGGTTATTCATGGAGCGAGCCGCCAGAAACAATCCCAAAAGCATGAGGATTTGTAAGCCGTGCAAGCCGAAGAAATGCGCCACCCGCAAATCGCCGAAGCCCGTGCTCCAATTGAGCAGCGGCAGGCCCGGCCCGCCATCGGGTGCTCCCACAGTGTGGCCCCGTTGCGCCGACATATACCCGCCCAGCGCACTGCCGAGCAAAAACAGCAGCAGTCCGAGCCGCACGCCCAGCACATAGGGGCGGGGTAGTTTGGAAAGATTTGCTCTGAAGTACCTTATCGCAAAAAGGATGACCCACACAGTGTTGTACAGGATGAAAAACCCCATGATGGCAAACAGAATCCCCCCGCTCACGGACTCCCTGTTAAAATGTGACACCGTTCCCCGCGCGGCCTGAACTGTGATGGCGATGTTTTCGATGACGATCGCGAGCGAAATATTGATCGCGAAACGACGGACGAAACGGCCCGGTGGCAAGTCGCCGCACAACCAGGCGAAAGTCAGGAGATAAATGGCTGACGAAAGGAAAAACTTGAAAGGCTTGATCCAGCGATTTATGCCCAGTATCTGGACATCGTCGAGCGCCATGAACAAAAGAATCACCACCGCTCCGAGCAGATGAGCTGCCCCGACGTAGAACAGGACCGGGCTACGTTGGCGGAGTCTCTGGATCAGATTCATGGGTAGAAGTCGAGGGAAGTAGTGTTAGGTAAATAGCAATGGCAAAGGTAGATAAATGTTCATATTATACAGATTGACATCAGATGAACCGTGGGTTTGGGAATGTGAAACGACAAAATTCTTACATGAAATGAAATTGAAAAATTGGATAATGCTCCTTCTGCTCGGACTATCGGGTGGAGCAGACGCGCAGGAAAGAGACGCAATCTTCGAGCTGAACAAGAAGCTGGGACGTGGGGTGAATATGGGCAATATGTTCGAGGCCCCCTCGGAGAACGAATGGGGCAACCCTTACCGCGCCGACTACTTCCAGCGCATCGCTGCTCTGGGTTTTCAGCACGTTCGTATTCCCATCCGCTGGGATACCCCTGATCGGGTACAGCTTACCGCGCCCTACACGATCGACCTGGCTTTTCTGGCAAGAATCAAGGAGGTAGTCGATGCCGCGCATCGGCAGGGGTTGTACGCGATCATCAACATGCACCACCACGAGGAGATTTTCACCGACCCCGCCGCCGTGAAGCCGCGTTTTCTGGCGCAGTGGCAGCAAATCGCCCGCTACTTCAAGGGCTATGACGATAAACTGCTGTTCGAGGTTCTGAACGAGCCGCACGGCGCCTTGACGCCCGATCTGTGGAATGCGTACTTTGCCGAAGCATTGGCCGAAATCAGAAAAACCAATCCGACCCGCGCCGTGCTGATGGACGCGCCCCTGTACGGTGGCGTGGCCGGGGTGCCACTGCTGAAATTGCCGGACGACCCGTACCTCATCGTATCGCCCCATTACTACAATCCGTTCCGGTTTACGCATCAGGGCGCGGGTTGGGTGGGCGAAAGCTCCAAGGAGTGGCTGGGTACGGAGTGGTTGGGCTTCGACTTTGAGCGGCAGGTGGTCGAGCAGGAATTTGCGCCCGTGCTGGCTTTTTCACAAAAACACAAAGTACCCATTCACGTTGGCGAGTTTGGCGCGTACAGTCGGGCCGACCTCGCCAGTCGGAAGCGTTGGACCACTTTTTTGGCGCGGTGGTTTGAGCAGCAGGGATTTAGCTGGGCTTACTGGGAATTCAGCGCGAGCTTCGGGATTTTTGATCCCAAGACCAACCAGTACGTGCAACCCCTGGTGGACGCCCTGCTGCGTGATCCCATGCCCGAACCCACCCCGGTCGTGAATCTGCCGCTTTACACCAGCGACTTTGTCAGTGATGCCTCCGGCTGGAAACTGAACGCCAATGCAGGAGCTACGGCTGAAATGAATCGGCAAGATGGCGGCCTGACCATCGACATAGCAAAGCCCGGGACGGAGGCCTGGCACGTGCAGCTAATCAAGAGTGGGATACCGCTAATCAAGGGTAAGCTCTACCGCGTCAGTTTTCGAGCGAAAGCCGGTGCGGCTCGCTCATTCAGTACTTCCCTGGGCAAGGCGTCGGCGTCCTACGACGCTTATTCAGCCTATCAAAGCCTCAATGCGGGGATAGCAGAACGCGAATTTTCCTATCTATTCAAAATGACTGCCCCGTCCGACCCGGTGGCCCGGCTTACTTTTGATCTCGGAACCGATGCTTCCCGATTTTCTCTCAGTTCGGTCAAGATAGAAGAATTGCATTATCATGTAACGGGTACGGAGACGCATGCTGCCGGAGGGATGGTGGTGATAAGTCCCAATCCAGCGACGGATAGCGTAAAAGTGGAAGGGACGGCCGACTACGAAACCCTGGAGCTGATTGGCAGTACGGGGCAGGTATTACAAGGGTACCCGTTGCAAGGTCAGAAAAGCTTTTCGTTGAATGTGAGATCATTACCTGCCGGACTGTACCTGATCCGCTTAAAATCAGACGATGGGTCGGTCACGCGAAAATTGTTGAAGCAGTAAGTATTACTTCACCGCCGCCCCGACCTCTACCACAAAGGGCAAAACCACTTCGCTGCCTCCCGTCTGATAAAACACCTCGAACGGAGCTTTCCCGGCTTTCAGGTAAACATTCTTCAAGGTCAGCGATTTGGCATCGGTGTTATTATTATCAAGCGAGTACTGCATCGGAGCGTGTTTGACAAACACCCGGCCGGCTTTTCCGGCCGTTTCCTGAAAACGCATCGTCACGTCGTAGCGTCCGGCCTTGGCTATGTCCACGTCCCAGTAAGCGTACAGTTTGTCGTCTCCCCAAATAGCGGGTGGGCCCTTCGCGTCGTTGCGGGTGAGTACCAGCATTTCTTCGTGCGCCGGATCGAGGATCATGTACTGCCCGTGCGGGTTGCCCTTCTCGACTACTTCCCTCTCAAACCAAGCATCCAGTTCGGCCTTCATTTGCTTGACGAGTTCGGGCTTTTGGGCGGCGATATTGTTTTTCTCCGAGGGGTCTTTCCCGGTATCGTACAATTCAAAATCCGAAAGGGATGCGTCGTAATCAGCATCGGCGGCCAGTAGTTTGTAATATCCCTTCCTGACCGAAATGTTCCGGTAGCGCTCCGGGTACATCCGCGCCCACTGTTCGTAGATATTGCGGTTCATGAAGGCGGCTTCGTTTTTGCCCTCGGCCAGCGGCACCATGCTCATACCGTCGATATCGAGGCTGGTGGGTACTTTCACGCCCGCCAACTCGGCCAGTGTGGGCAGCACGTCGATGTGCGCGGCGACGGTCGCGATTTCTGCGCCGGGTTCAAAGCGCGCCGGGTAGCGAACCATAAAGGGCGATTTCACCCCTCCTTCATAAGTATCGCTTTTCAGCTCGCGGAGGCCGGCATTGTAGCGGTAGTGCTGCGGACCGTTGTCCGACAGGAACATAATCACCGTGTTGTCCAGAATCCCCTTCTTTTGCAACGCGGCCTTCAACCGACCGATGTTGTAGTCGATGTTAGCGACCATCGCGTAGACGCGGCGCGCATTTTCTTTCTCCCGCTCGTTCATCGCGGGTAGTTTTACGCCCAGTTTACTGGCTTCTTCCTCGCTGAATGTCAGCTTACTATATTGATCGTACCACTCCTCGGGTACCTGTAGCGGTGTGTGCGGCGCGTTGAAGGCCAGATAAGCCATGAAGGGCGCATCGTGGTCTTTCTGAATGAATTCAAGCGCTGCATCCGTAAAAACATCGGAGCAATATCCGCTGGTCTTGACCTTCTGGCCGTTGCGATACAGTACCGGGTCGAAGTACGAGCTGTCTTTCCGGTAATAATTTTCGGGATCGCCCACCTGCCCGATGCCACCGCTGTGGTGGATCAACGACTCGGCGAAGCCCTGATCGTTGGGCCGGAACGGATAGGCATCGCCTAGGTGCCACTTGCCAAAAACGGCCGTTTGGTAGCCCTGACCGCCCAGTAGTTCGGCCACCGTCACTTCCTCGGTCGCCATCATCGCCCCACCGTTGTAGGTGTCGTAGATTCCCGTGCGGAGCGAAAACTTCCCCGTCATTAAGCTAGATCGCGTGGGAGCACAAACGGGCGAGACGTAGAAGTTGGTGAAGCGCGTGCTTTCCTTGGCCAGTTGATCCAGATTCGGCGTTTTGACGTAGGGGTTACCTGTTAGTCCCAAATCCCCGTAACCCTGGTCGTCGGTCATGATGAGCAGAATATTCGGCGACTTGGGTGGTATTTTTTTCGCAGGACGGAGCGAGGCTAATCCAGTGAGCAAGAAGAGATAAGTCAAAAATTTCATGGAGGAGAGGAATTGGGACTTATTGTTTATAGGTCAACGGCCTTTTTAAATTCAGGGTCGGTGGGCTTCACGGCCGAGGCGAAAAAATGGGTAAGTTCTCCCTTTTCGTCCACCACGTATTTGCAAAAATTCCAGGTAGGCGCTTGGTCGTTCCAGCCGTTCAGTGATTTGGTCGATAGCCACTTGTAAAGCGGATGCTGCATCTTGCCTACTACATCGATTTTGTCGAACAGCTGAAAGCTAACCCCATAATTTTTCTGGCAGAAAGTGGCTATTTCCTCCCCGGAACCGGGCTCCTGTCCGCCGAAGTTATTGGCCGGGAAGCCCAGCACCACAATGTTTTTACCGTATTGGTCGTGGAAGGCTTCCCAGTCGGCGTACTGCGGTGTGAAGCCGCATTTGGAGGCAACATTGAGCAGCACGACTTTCTTTCCTTTGTACTGGCTGAGGTCGATCGTCTGGTCGCCAATCAGTTCCTTTATTTTGAAATCGTGCAGATTTTGAGTGCCAATCATGGTAGAGTCGGTGCGGTTGGTGGAGGCTTTTTTGTCGGCGAAGATGCCTTGTAAGAGGGTGGAGAACATAAGAAAAAGAAGTGAAAAAGTGGTCATAGGATTTTTGACGGCGGTTCTGAATCAACCCAAAGCCACTCGTGTCAGGTCATAACGCCAACGGTATTTGAATGTTCAGACCGAGACCGGCAGTGATCCGTGCCTATTGGAGAGACAGTGATATGTGTAAACCTTTCTCCGCCCGGCAGTCACAGACACAGACTGCCAATTTATTTTCGGTACGCAGTCTCCCTTCGGAAGACTACGCCCAACGGGTGCAAGTCCACGTTAGGAGAGGAAGGTTTGAGTCGGCGTTTTTTTATTTTGTACTCTCCCTCAGCGCGACCACCGCGCTCAGTTCGTCGATCGAGCAGACGGAGAGCGGCTGGAAGCTTGCCTTCTTCAAGAGCGCGATGCCATTGTTGTCCTCGCAGCCCGACTCTTTCGTGATGCCGCCGAGGGTGATAGAATCCGTCTCCGGGTTCCAGGGCCACAGCTTGACTGCCATCGGGTGCAACCCTTTCCAGATATGAGCCGTGTAGTCGATGGGACGGTCGTTTTGCGCGGCGGTCTTGCGGGGCATGATGATGTGACTGCCAAAAACCGGATTTCCCAAGAACCTGGTGACTTTGACCGGCCCCAACTGAGTTATCAACCCAGCCCCTTCTTTGACAAATCCACCCATACCGAATCGTCTTTCGGTGGCAATCCGCAGAATGGTTTCGCTGTCCCATTTCATTTCGCACGATTGTACTTTCTTCGTGCCGTCGAGGTCGATGACCGATTGGACGGGTTCGGGGTGTTTGGGGAAAGCCTGCATCTCGCGCCCCCACGCAATGGACAGCGGCGAGTTGATATAGAGCGAATGCAGAAACTGCGCTTCGCAAACATCGTCGCCGAAGTTATTGTACCAACAAGCGTATGCTGCTGGCGACAAGCCAGGCGAAAAGGCAACTACCTCCTGCCGGGTCTTGTGGACATCGAAGGAAATGACGTACTCGTGGTAAGCCCCACAGACCGAGTCATGGAGTTCGTTGATCCAGATAGACGCCAGCGCTTTGAGCTTGTCCTCACCTTTGACCCGACAAAGTACCGGATGAAGACCTTCCTCCCGCAGTGCCTCCTGAATAGGTTCAAGATCCACAATTCCCTTCACGATCAAAATGGATGCGCGACCCACCGACCATTCGCGGTCGGTAGTTAGGGTTTCACTGATGGATAGCTTGTCGGGGTTGAAACTAAAACGCTCAAAGAAGCTCATTCCCCCGGGAGGGGGCTGAACGCTGGCAGGATCTACGCCGTATTGTTTTAGTTCGAGTTCTTCGGAAGCGAAGCGGGTGGAGGGGGAGGTGGTACTCGTACCGGGACTCCAACTGGCTGTGGTGTTGGGTTTGGTAGTTGGCATAAGGTAGTATAGTTGATTTTTTCAACTTGTTGGATCGCCCGGGGAGGGCTATTAGATAGTCGTTGCCAGGTCGATCCGGCGTTCCGGGCGAAACGCCCGGTGGGAGCCGGGCGACAGCGGCGACTTTTGTGTTAGTCCAAAGTAAGCAGTCTTTCTTTAGAAGTCAACCTTAATCGCGACCTATCCGGGTAGTTTGGGTGATTTTTTGACTTACTTTATCGGCCAGAATGCGATGGGATAGTCGTCACTGTGTCGATCCGGCGCTCCGGGCGTCCCCCTCCACGTTGCCCGAGCGACGGCCGAAGTGGCGAGACGTGATACACGCAACCCAACAGGCGCTGGAAGAATGAATATACGCAATGATTGCATGGGTAATTATATTAGACCCGAGCGACAGAAACAATTACCGTAATTTAGAAGAGTTTACAGATATTAATCATCGTTTAGTTGATCTGAACCATAACAAAGCAAAGAGTATGGAATTAATATTTAGAATTTGCTTATTTATTGCCGGGATAATAAACTTAACCCCCTCAATTTTAGCTTTTGTACCTAATAAAATAAGCAAGTCTTATGGAGTCGAAGTTCCAGATTCCAACCACGAAATTCTGCTTCGCCACCGAGCTATATTATTTGGAATCGTCGGGGGATTAATGATTTATTCCGCAATTCAGAAAAGAAATTATGACATGGCAACATTTGTAGGAATGATCAGCATGGTTTCATTTGTAATTTTCTACTTTCTCTCAGAAGGTGAGACAAATTCTGAATTAAGCAAAGTAATGAAAATTGATGCTGTTGGAATAGCAATATTGCTCATTGGATTCGTACTGTACAAATTTAAATAAAAGGAGATTTCTCACGGCTTACTAACCATTTAATATAAGATTCAACTAAATTCGACAGGCTCCTTTCCTGAGCGGTAGCGTACTTATTTTTTGCTTTTTCGATTACGTCCTTGTTAAGGGTTAGGGTTAGTTTAAATTTCATGAAAGGTTGGGAAGTGGTGTATTCTGCCGGTCGCGATGAAAACGCCAGGTGAGGTGCGCTCCTATTAAATTGGGACGAGCGTGGATGGATTTGTCGCAGCCGACCCGCTCGGCGATCTGGCCCTGGAAGTGGTGTGCTTTCACCAACGCGGAAATGTGGTACCTTTGTTATAACGTCAAGTGCTTCATGTGTTTTTATAGTTTGGTAACCCAAAAGTATGAACTTTTTACGGCAGGGAGAATTTCTTTTCGGCCGTTGCATTTATTAAGTGAATTAAGGAAAGTAAATCATAGTGAATTTCTGTATTTAATTATAAGCCATGAATAGAAAAGATTTTATTTCAACATTCCCGAGTATTATTTTTGTGCCTGAAATCGCGAATAGAATGAGTGTGTACAACATAGAAAACCCTAAAAAAGGTCAGGAATCAGTTAAAGATGAGATAAATTGGAAAAACGTACAAGATCAGTTTTTTTTGGATGAAAATTTCGTTGATTTAAGAGCATTCGCATCAAGTTCAATTCCCAAAACAACACTTGAAAACTTTATTCATGAGTATAGAAGCATTCAAGCTTTTCCATCAACTCGTAATCATGGAATAGTCAAAGAAGGTGACAGCTTACTGAGAAGGAAAATTTCAGAAAATTTAAATTGCTCATTTGAAGAGGTGGCAATTATGCGTAGTACGACCGAGGCGCTCAATAACGCTTTGATGGGCATAAAACTGAAAGCAGGGGACGAGGTATTGGCATCTGTTCATGAGTATGATAGTATGATAGCGACATTGGTTCAGCGGCAAAAAAGAGAAGGGATTGTAGTAACGAATGTTGAAGTGCCTTATCAACCTACTTCGAAAGAACAAATACTGGAATGCTTCAAAAGAAGTGTGACGATCAGGACTAAAATTATTTTGATTTCTCATATAGTCTGGATTAGTGGCCAAATTTACCCCATCCAAGAAATTTGTGAATGGGCCCGAAAAAAAAATATCATCACCGTTATTGATGCAGCGCAAAGCTTTTCGCATATCGAAGTAGATGTATCAAAAATCGATTGTGACTATCTTGGGGCGTCACTTCACAAGTGGTGTGCCGCTCCTCTCGGAACCGGCTTTCTTTACATAAAACGAGATAACATTGCTAGTACTTTTCCATTGTTTGCGAGTTATGAATACAGTGCCGATTCTCCTAAGATTGAAAAATTTGAAAACTTTGGATCTTCTACGCCCATTTTCGATAGTTGTGTAAAAAGCCTTGATTATTGGACAAATCTTGGGCTTGATGAAAAAAGAAACAGGATTCAGTTCTTGAAAAACTATTTGGCCGACAAGTTGAAAGACTTGAAGGATATTGAAATTGTAACGAATTTGGATCCCGATCATTCTTGCGGTATTTTGTATTTTAAAGTTAAAAACAATAGCGCCTCAGAGTTGAAAGAAAGACTCTATAAGAAATATAATATTTCTGTACAAGCTATCGAGAATTATAAAAATCTTTATGTCGATTATAAAGGTGTTAACTGCATTGGTGTTTCTACACCCGTATTTATTTTAGAGAGGCAATTGGATTATTTCGTTGACAGTTTAAAAAATTTGATTAGCTGATGGTTATGTATTGAATAAACACTTTGATTTTGGATTGATTTAATGACGCTTAAATATGCTTGTAAAGTCAGGTTTGTCTTTTGGCAGATGTCAGGCTGAGCGGAGTCGAAACCCACCTATGAGGACCGGTTTCGACTCCGCTCAGCCTGACATTCAAGTTCTTTACAGATCAATTCACCCATCAATAATGAGATGTATTTTAGAAAAATCAAAACTGAAAATCTAGAATGTCTAACAATCACCCTTTTCAACGTCCTTGACCGCACCAATTAAGAACTTTCTTACCTTTTGCAGCTCCTTAATTTTACTTTCAATCTCTTCAATTTTCTTCCGTCCGATCTCAACCTTTCTTTCGACTGACAATTTATTGTCGAACCAATCGTGCATCGACTGTCTTATCTCGGCGAGTGTGAAGCCTGCTTTTTTGGATTCGATGATCCAAACCACTTTCTCGACAGCAATTTCGTCGTACTGCTTGTAATTGTTGGACTTGACGGATGCAACCTGTTGGCCCTTAATTAAGCCGCAGTTTTCGTAGTACCTCAAAGTATGCACTGACACATCGGTGCGCTTTGACAATTCACTTATTAACATAACGATGCTTAATTTTTCTGAAAATTTATAAAGTATAGAGCATACTCTATACTTGTGGGTTGCAAAAATACAGTATAGCTTTGCAACCCAACGCAATTTTTTAAAGAAATATGACAGCTTCAAACACTCCAAGTGAGATTGTAATCATCACCGGATCGTCTACAGGCATCGGTAATGCTACTGCCAGAGAACTTGCCAATCGAGGTTTTCATGTCCTTGCGGGTGTGCGTAACAATACCGATGCAGATGCCATCCGCGCCAAAAATATCGAGCCTGTTGTACTCGACATTACGATGGAAGAGCATATAGCTGATTTGGTGCAGCGCATCGAGCAAGATCCTGAAAAACGCCAACTACGAGCATTGATAAACAATGCTGCCATTGAAATCAACACGCCTGTGGAAGTGCTGCCACTGTCAGAATGGCGCAGACAGTTCGAGGTGAACTTGTTCGGTCAGGTCGCAATGATTCAGGCACTTCTGCCAGTGCTGCTCAATAGCAAGGGCACTATCGTCAACATCAGTTCCATAGGCGGTAAAGTTGCCATGGGTTGTTATGGGCCTTATGCCAGCACCAAATTTGCTCTGGAAGGAATGAGCGATGCTTTGCGCAGGGAGCTCAAACACTTAGGCGTCAAGGTGGTTGTGGTGGAGCCAGGAGCCGTTACTTCCGCAATGAGCGCTAGGGTCCGCCCCAATGCTGAAAAAATTACGAGTGAAATGACCCCCAAACAGCGTGGTCGATACGGTGGGCTAATGCACGCTATGGTAGCACAAGCAGAATCGTACACAAACAAAGCAGTACCAGCAAAAAAAGCGGGACGAGTGATTGCGGACATCCTAACCATCAAACGACCCAAAGCACGATACACTATTGGGAATGATGCGCTCGTGCTTTCGAGACTGATAAGATTCTTGCCAGACCGTTGGCTTGATTATATCATCGCCCGTAGTCTGGCACCGCACCAGCCTGAACTTACAACATAGGAGAAAATGTAAATACCTGTTTCTATTCCTCTTGCTTGCCGTTGATGATAGCGGATAGTGCTTTTGGGTCGTGCCAATAGCGGTCTTGTAATCGAAATCCGTCGGAAGGTGGTTGCCCGAGGTCATGCTCTTCATTAGAGGGGATATTGGAAATTTCTCCAAATTTATTAATTCCTCACGATTCACGAATGCTTTTAGGTAGGACTCAACTAAGTTCGACAGGATCCTTTCCTGAGCGGCAGCGTACTCTTTTGCTTTCTTGATTGCGTCCTTGTCGAGTGTTAGGGTTAGATTTGATTTCATGGTAGGGTTGGCGAATGGAATGTTCTGCTGGACGCGTTAAAAACGCTATGTGGAGTTGCGTCCCGATTACAAATCAGGGCGAGCTGGGGTTAGGGTTAGTTTTGATTTTATGTTAGGGTTGGGAAATGGGGCGTTCTGTTGGTCGCGTTGAAAGCGGTAGGTGAAGTGCGCCCCGATTGTAAATCAGGTCGAGTATAAAATCCCGTCAAAAGATCCATTATCAAAGCCCGTAATAGGATTGAATTAAATCAGCGAGTAAACTACCTGCGATGCCGATACTAATTTCCCAACTTCTTTCTAATGATTTTCCAACCATTTTCTTTATCCAATCATTTACTTGGCTCCCAAACTTTCCATTTGATGCATCTGGACTCTCCAAATCAACAATTTTAAGAAGCTCGTCACTATCATATTGGGAAACGCCGTTTTCAACTAATCTTTGTTTTAACAATTCCTTATTACCTTTCTCAATAGATATTTTTGCTTTTATCTTAGAGTTATCTCCTGTATTGATGATACTTCCATCTCCGGCAGTAACAATTGTTTGATTTACAATAGCTGAAATAACATCATTTTTCTTTCTAAGTTCCTCTATTTCAGTAAGATTACCAAATTCCTCATCTATTTTTAGCATAAAATCAAGTAGTTTGGATCTCACGATTGAAAGTATGTCTGTTAATATACTAATTGAAGTATATTTTCTTGCTTTAAATAATTGAAAATAAGGATTGCCTTTTTTCTTTATATTTCGTTCTATAACCAAAGTTAACTCAGCAGGAAGAATGGTTTCTAATATACCGATATTTCTTTCATTCTTCATAGATTCCAAAGTGGCTATACTATGAAAAAACTTCATTTGTCTGATTGAGTCTTGAAGCTCCTCCGGCAACCCGGAAAGTGGAAGTGGTTGATCATTCACCTGAGTATAACCATTCATATATGTACCAGAAATATTTGCAACACAAATTCTGTAATTTGGTATATCCCCACTAGGGTCATAGCCATTCAGTTCACCATCTATCCACTTTAATAGATCAATGTTTTTTAATCTACTTGCTAAAACTTTTGTTTTAAGCAGAGGAGATGAAATTGTTTTCTCCGTATCTACAAGATCATTTATTATTTCACTAATCAGTTTCATCGAAATTTTTTAATTTTTTTTGCCCCTCGCTCGCCCCGTTTTGTAATCGGGCGCGGTCATCCACCTCGCGTTTATGACGCGATCCGGGCTTTAAAACTCTATTTTGAAATCTATCAAGCATTCAAAAAGCCATCAGGCTGCCAAAAAGTGCGGATGCTACTCGGATCGACTTTCTCTCTGGCCTTGGCTAGATCGTAGTTTTCCTGCACGGTCAGCCAAAATCCCGGCTTGGTATTGGTAAAAGCAGTACCAAGCCTGATCGCCATTTCAGGCGTGACACTTTGCTTGCCGTTGATAATGGCAGATAGGGCTTTACGAGTGGTGCCAAGGCCCGTAGCTACTTCGGACACCGTCAGTTTTTCTCCCGTTTCTTTAAAAATACCCGTGAGCGTTTCACGGATCAGTTCGCCCGGATGGGCTGGATCGAATAAAGCCATAATTTCCCTCGCTTTCCAAAGGTTTGATTTCCATATCAAAAATTATTTGTCCCGACTACGCAAGTATTCGTCTGGCGTCATAACAGGTAAGGCCGATTCTTTGAAATCTTTGACATCTCGTGTGATAATTGTTGCACAGTTCGCTTGTAGTGCACAATAATATTGGAGCGAGTCTTCAAAGTCCGCAAATTTTGAGTTAAGCCCTTTCCCAATAACAGATTTGTTCAGATCGCTTATCTCGGAGATGGCCTTAAATCGGCGGAGCTTTTCTTTTACCCTTTCCGGGCCTTTTATCTTGGAAAGCACGTAATCAATAGTAGGATAGGATAAGGAAGAAGCTACCAATACTACTTTTTTTGAGTCGGCTAGTGAGGCGATTTTGACAATCGCCTCAAAGAAGGGAGGACGCTCGTCGAGCAAATCTATGATCACGTTGGTATCTAGGAACAAACGATCTTTCCTCATTTGTACTTTTCGACTAAATGCTCTCTCACGGCATTCTTATAATCGAAATCCGGCGGGAGGTCGTTACCCATAGTCATGCTTCTCACAAACGGGGTTATCTCAATTTCCTCGAAATTATCCGACTTCTCCCTATTAACCAGAGCTTTGAGATAAGATTCAACCAAGTTCGACAGGCTTCTCTCCTGAGCGGCGGCGTACTCTTTCGCTTTCTCGATCACATCCTTGTCGAGTTTTATGGTCAGTTTTGCGTTCATGTCAGTATCTTGTTTGTATACGCACAAATATAACGATGCAGGCCGTACAAATCAAAGTTGGTACTTTCTCCCTCAAAACTCCCTCGGCGACACCTTCACCCTTTTCTTTTTCCGCACTTTCCTTTTCTTCCCGTCCTTCTTCTCCCGAAAATCCTCATCGTCCTCGGCGCGGCGTTTTTGCATGGTTTCTGTGCGGTCGAGTTCTTCGGATTCGGCGAAGGCTTTCCAGTCGAACTTTTCGTCGAAGGGGTCGAGGGCTTTTTGGGGGTCGAAGATGCGCGGGTCGGCGGGCGTGGCGTTGTAGGGCGCGAAGTCGGGCGTGTTGGTGAAGAGGTCGCGCATATCGGTGGCCGTAGCGTCGTACTGGTTGAGGTAGGGGATGCCCAGCACGTGCCAGATGGTCTTGAAAATGCTGCCGAAGCTGTAATGCTGGTGGCCGACGTAGTTGCGTTTGGCGTAGGGCGAAATCACCATCAGCAAACTGCGGTGCGCATCCACGTGGTCCACGCCGCCCTGCGGGTCGTCTTCGGTCACGACGATCATCATATTTTTCCAATAAGGCGTGCGCGACAGGAACTCGATGGTGCGGCCCAGGGCCAGGTCATTGTCGGCCATGTAGCTCTCCACATAGGGATAGCCCGCCGCCGGACGCTCGCGGGTGCCGTGGTCGTTGGGCAGCATTAGCGTCAGGAACGGCGGAAGTACCTTGTCGTCACCCGCCCATTTTTCGTTGAATTCCTTCATGAAAACATCGGTCCTGAACTGGTCGGGAATCGCCATGTTGTAGGTTGGGAATTTCTGCGAAGACTTGTCGAACAGCGGCGCGGGCAGCGGGTAGTTGACCGTGTACAGCTCACCGATGTACTTCATGGTGCTGTCGGAGTAGGCGGCGGCCATTTCTACGCCGAAGCCCCAGTTGTAGAAGTCCTTGCCGTTGCGTTCCAGATGCTCCCAGAGCGACCCGGCTTCGTTGTAGTCTTCGGGATAAATGCTGCCCGCCGAGCCATAAAAGGCCAGGTTGCCGGGAGCCTGCGAGCTGTCACGCATACTGCGCTGCCCACCGTACGCGGCGGCGGTGCCCGTCTCGACCCACTCGTTGGGGTAGGTGTTCACGAGCCAGCGGTGGCCATCGGCCGACACATCGGAGTCGCAGTAGTAGTTGTCCGACATGGCGAACTGGCGGGATAAGGAATGGTGGTTGGGCATGACGTCGCCACTCGTGACGGAACGTTTCTTATCGCGGCTCGTGAAATCCTGGCTTAGGCCGTAGCGGGCCAAAGCCGCCTCACCGTTGCCGCCGGGGAACTGTCCGAACACTTCGTCGTAGGTGCGGTTCTCCTTGGCGATAAACACGATGTGTTTGATGGGAGATTCGTAGGCACCGGGGTAGGGCGGAATCGGATTGTCATTGTTGACGGCTACTTGCGTGAAGCGGTAGTTGTTGTCGAGTACTTTCTGGGTGAGGGCGGGTAATTCAGCGTCCGTCGGAATGTCGATGACTGACACCGTGCCCTTCATCAAACTACCGATATAACTACCCTCCGGCCCGAGGGTGAAGGTACTTCCGCCGTTCGGGCCGCTACCGTAGCCCTTGGCGTTGGTCACAATTAGTTTTTTACCATCAGGACTGACTTTCAGTTTGGACGGAAACCAGCCCGTGGGAATGTGGCCCAGTACTTTGAGTGTCGGTACATCCACTACGGCCACGGCGTTAATCCCCGCCTCGGCGACGTAGAGCCGCCGCTGGTCGGGCGAGACGGCCACGCCAAATGGAATCAGGCCGCGCAAATTACCCAGACGGGGTTCAGGATTGAGGTACAGCGTGTTGACGACGGTATCCTGCTTCATGTCGATGACCGACACGCAATCGTTGTTGCCGTTGGTCACGAACACGTACTGGTCGGTGGCGACCACCGAGTTAGGACTGCTGCCGCCCACGGCGGGAAAATCCTCCACCATCTGCCCGACCAGAATCCCGGTTTTGATTTTGGCTTGAACGGCGGGCTTGCCGTTTTGAATCTCGTAGCTCCACACCGAAAACGCCTCGGGGTCGTTCGGGTCGCCCAGCGGCGGTACGCCCTCGGCGGGGATGCCCTCCTTCATTTCTTTAGAGTTGTACCGGGTGGCGGGCCATTTGTGGGCGGTACTTTTCAGGTCGTCTTTGTCCAAATCCGTAAAGGGCTTGTACTCGAACACGCCCACGTTGGCGACGTACACCCGCTTCTCATCGGGCGAGAGGCACACACCGAACGGGTAGCGGCCCGTCGGGATGTTGTGCCGGATTTTCTGGGATTCAGTATCGATGACCAGCAGCCGGAAGCCGATTTGGTCCACGGCGTAAAGGGTGCTGCCGTCTTTGGAAAGCACCATATCGCCGATGTAGCCGTGGTAATAATTGATGCCATTGGCTTCGGTCGCGCATTTGATGGTGCCTTTCGGCCGGCCCGTCGTCAGGTCGAAGAGGAAAATCTTGTTGGTCTCGCCGCCCGCTACGTACACGGTTTGGTTGTCGGGCGTAATGGCGAGGCCCATGAAGCAGGCTTCCAGTACCCCTTTATCGGTCTTGGCCTGGTCGGGTACTTGCTGGACGCTGGCGTTTTCCTGCAACACGTTTCGGATGATGCTGATTGAAATCGGGTTGATGCCGGAGTTGGCTGTGACCGCCACGCTGCCGTCGGGGCTAAGCACCAGGCCGTAAGGGTGCGGGGCGGTGGTGATCTGCCGGCCTAAAGGCGTGATGAAGCGGCCGTTGGGAATGGTGGTGGTACCATTCCCGTCTATTTTCAAATAGGAGGTTCCGGCAGGAGCGTTGGCGACCCACTTTTGGGCGGAGGCGGGAAATATGAGGAAAGCAAGGAAAAGCGGGGCGAGTGTTTTCATGTACTGAATTGGGTTTGGCTATTTTGTCAAAGTACGGACTTTTTCAAAAAAAGGCGAAACCAAAATCTTAGGTCAGGCTTTTAAGTAATGTCATTCAACCAGAACACAACCATGCAAGAAACCTATCCCCAGGAATTTTTTCAGGATCTCCTTATTACGCTCCACGAAAACATCCGCGACCTGCAAGGAAAGAAAGTATACGCAGAGCCAGAGGAACTGGACTACTTGGCGGGGCGCCTGTTCAGCTACACCGAAATGCTGGAAATCATGAAGGACTCAGCGCGGAGGTTTGGCTATGATCCGGCGGAAATGGGGCTGTGAGTTGGGGCTGTCGGCGGTCAGCTTTCGGCTATCGATTGGCTATAACGAAGCGAAGAAACTAGTAGAAATGGGGCTCTGAGGTTTCAAGTCTACCCTTTTTCCCGCAACTTTGCGCAGAACTACTGCACATTCAAGTTATGAATCTCATAATTCATAATTCATAATTCATAATTCAAGAATGCTTTTCCCAAAAATAGGTATCCTCGGCGGCGGCCAACTCGGCCTGATGCTGCTACAGGCCGCCATCGACTGGCAGCTCGACATCCACATCCTCGACCCCGATCCCGAAGCACCTTGCCGCCGCATCGCGCCGCACTTCAAGCAGGGTTCTTTACAGGATTACGATACGGTCTATAATTGGGGCAAAGACCTCGACATCATCACCATTGAGATCGAGAAGGTCAACGTGGACGCGCTGGCAGCGTTGAGAGACGAAGGCAAGCAGGTGTATCCGCAACCCTCTGTCATTCGCAAAATCCAGGATAAACGCATCCAGAAGCAATTCTACAAGGAAAACGACTTGCCCACCGCCGAATTTCGCCTGACCAAAACCCGCGCCGACGTGGCCAAACACGCCGACTTCCTTCCGGCTTTTCATAAGCTCGGCAAAGACGGTTACGACGGCCGTGGCGTCCAGCGCATCGACTCGATCGCGGATTTGGACAAAGCCTTCGACGCGCCGGGACTGTTGGAAAAAGCCGTGGACTTTGAAAAGGAAATTGCGGTGATTGTGGCCCGCAATCCGGCGGGCATAATCAAAACATTCCCGGTCGTGGAAATGGTTTTTCATCCCGAACACAACCTGGTCGATTACCTTTTTGCCCCGGCCGAAATCAGCGCCGAGGTTCGCCATAAGGCCGAAGACATCGCCACCCGCACCGCCGAAGCCTTCGGTATTGTGGGGGTACTGGCGGTAGAGATGTTCGTGACCAAAGCGGGCGAAATCCTCATCAACGAAGTGGCCCCGCGCCCGCATAATAGCGGCCACCACACGATCCGGGCCAACGCCACCTCGCAGTACGAGCAGCATTGGCGGGCCATTCTGGGCCTGCCGCTGGGTAGTACCGTGCAGTTCGGCCCGGCAGCGATGGTCAACCTGCTGGGGGAGGAGGGCCACGTAGGGCCGGCCCACTACAAAGGTATGGACGCGTTGCTGGCGACGGAGCAAGTGTTTCCCTTTCTTTACGGCAAAGCCGTCACCAAACCCCACCGCAAAATGGGCCACGCGACGATCATGGACGAGAATTTGGAGGGCCTGCGGGCGAAAGTCGAGCTGGTGAAGGAAAGCGTGAAGGTGGTGAGTGTTTAGAGGATATTTGCCAAAACTACGGTCGTCCTGCAATCAATACAAAAAGCCAAATACCCATAGCGGCACTTTTTTGCCGAAGCCAACTTCCAGATCATCGGCAGCAACCAAATGATTGGCGACATCCCGGATCTGGGCCGAGGTTTTACTCTTTCCCCCTACTTCAATCATCAACTCATCGACCAGAAAATCGCCCGCTTTGGGCGCTTTGACTTCAAAGTCCTTATTGAAAAGCTGCCCCAGCAGAAACGTTTCCCGTAAATTGCCCACGTTGGGTCCAGACCGGAGCGCGTAGGCGAGGTTGGCGTTTTCGAGGTAGATTTTGTCTGGTTTTTGGAGCGTCGCTGCGCCTTTTCCTTCGGCTGACAGCGTGTTGAGGAGCCGCGCGTCGCGTAGTTGATAGATGTATTGATACACGCTGTCGCGGCTTAGATCCAGTTTGCGGGAAAGTGCCGACACGTTGGGTTTGAAAGGCACCGATTCGGCGATGACGCCCAGTAGCTTCTTCACCTTGGTGGCCGTTCCGGCGTTGTAGTTGGCGGTATAGGCCAGATCGGTCTCGACGATGGCGTTGATGATCCGGGCCAGCCGGGGAAGGTATTCCGCCTCGCCTTCCGCAATGATCGGGAGATACCCGTTCACCAGGTATTTCTTAAAGTGAGGCAAAGGCTGCAACCGTTCGAGAACTCCCTGAGCGAAGGCCCGATGCTGCGTGGTTAGGTCTGTCAGCGAAATAGGATCGAACGACTCCCCCGCCGTGAACGAAAGATATTCCCGAAAAGACAAGCCGGCCAGCGAGTAGGAGAAAACCCTGCGGCTAAGGTCGGCCTCGCCCCGGTAAATATCCAGAACCGACGACGCCGAGAAGACCACGCGCAGTTCAGGAAAACCGTCGTAAATGTTTTTCAACTCGCTCGACCAGCGCGGATATTTATGCACCTCGTCGATGCAGAGTAGCCGACCGCCCTGCTTATACCAGTCGGTGGCGGTTTCTAACAAAAAGTATGGTTGTAGAACCAAGGGTGGTCGGCGGTAACGTAAAGCGCATCGGCAGCGCCATTCAAGTCGAATTTCAGGTGTTGCAGCATCACCGTGGTTTTTCCCGTACCCCGTGGCCCCTTTATCCCGATCATGCGCTGCTGCCAGTTGATTTCCCAGTGCAGGTAACGGCGGAAGCCGTTGGTGACGGAACGCAGCAGATTATCTTGAAATTCAAAAAGGATTTCCATATTTTGTCGAATCAGAAAGTCAAAAATAGCCTAAAACTGTCTAATTGAAAAGTCAATTTAGGTGAAATCCAAGAGTCAGATATCTTTCTGAAATCAAGATTTGAAAAGAAAAAGGTGAGAGAGGCAAGATATCGGGTGTGCGAGCCTTTCAGTAAGTGGAAGCTATACCAAAGAGGCCAACAATACATCTGGAAGTGCGTTGTGAATCCGTTGGCAATCAAGTTTTTTGAAATAAAACCATGGAAAAAGAAATCACCCTGCAAGTGAACGGGAAAGCACAAACGGTTCGCATCGATCCCGCCACGCCGTTGCTTTACGTCCTACGCAACCAACTGGAACTGAACGGGCCGAAGTACGGCTGTGGTATCGAAATCTGTGGCTCCTGCATGGTGCTTTCGGACGGACAAGCGGTGCCGAGTTGTCGCGTTCCCGTGAAAGAAATGAGCGGGCGGGAGATCGTAACCCTGGAAGGGTTGACGACTTCCGATGGAAAACTGCATCCGGTACAAAATGCTTTTGTGAAAGAGCAGGCAGCGCAGTGCGGGTATTGTCTCAACGGTATGGTAATGGCGTCGGTTGCCTTGCTTAAAGACAACAAGAAGCCCAACGAAACCGAAATTAAGGCCGGTTTGGACCGCAACCTTTGCCGCTGCGGCACCCATACACGAATCATCAAGGCCGTGCAAAGGGTGGCCAATGAGTCCTGAATCTTGAAAATTCTCAAAAATAATGAAGGAACTACCGTATAATCCGCAGTTCTCGCGCCGGAAATTCATCAATAGTCTGGGCTGCCTGACCATCAGTTTTTCCCTGTCGGGAAACTTCTGGGCCGAGGCCGGACCATCGCTGTTGAAAGAAGAACTCCCCGGCAGCCTGCGCCGCCAGCCGCGAATCGATGCCTGGCTGGAAGTGCTGGGCGACGGCCGGGTGCGGGTGCTGATCGGCAAGATGGAACTGGGGCAGGGCGTTCGCACGGCCATCGCGCAGGTCGCCGCTGAAGAATTGGATTTGAATCTCGAACAAGTGGAAGTGCACCTGGCCGAAACCGGACGCACCCCCAACGAAGGCTACACGGCCGGGAGTAACTCGATGGAAAACAGCGCGATGTCGGTGCGGTACGCGGCGGCCTTCGCTCGCCAGCAACTTCTGGCAATAGCCGCCCAACGCTGGCGGGTCCAACCGGAGCAGCTCTCGATGGCGAACGGCATCGTTAGCCATAAAAAAAGCAAGCAGGCGCTGACCTTTGCCCAACTTCTCGACGGAAACCAACTACGGGGCGAGGTGAAACTGCCCGTCACGCTGAAATCGCCCGAAACTTACCGCTACGTGGGCAAGGCCATTCCCCGCACCGACATCGCGCAAATGGTACGGGCGCAGGCAGGGTATGTGCAGGATCTGCGGATGCCGGGCATGGTTCACGCCCGCGTGGTGCGCCCGCCGTCTTACGGGGCGAAGCTCCTGTCCTTCGACGAGCGGACCTTCGCCGGGAAAATACCTGACCTTTTGAAAACCGTCATAAACGGCAGTTTTCTCGCCGTCGTGGCTACCGACGAATACCAGGCGATCCTGGCCCGGAAGTCGGCTTTGGATCACGCCCGCTGGTCGGATCCTGCGCCGCTGCTTGGCGGTCAGGATTTGGCAACGCACCTTAGGCAACTTCCGGCGAAGAGTCAGAAAGTCAAAGAGTCGGGTTCGGTCGAGGCGCTGGATTTGACGGATGGAAAAACGGTGAAAGCCAGCTTTTTCAAGCCCTATCAGATGCACGGCGCCATCGGCCCGTCATGCGGCGTGGCTTTGTACGACGAAGAAACCCTGCACGTTTGGACGCACAGCCAGGGGATTTACCCGTTTCGGGACGCGCTGGCAAAAATGGTGGGTCTGGATCCGGAAAATGTTCACCTGATCGGGACACCCGGCTCGGGCTGCTACGGCCACAACGGGGCCGACGATGCCGCCACCGACGCCGCCTTGGTCGCGATGGCCATGCCCGGCACGCCCATCCGGCTGCAATGGATGCGCGAGGACGAACACGCCTGGGAACCCTACGGCAGCGCGATGGGCATGGACGCCGAAGCCCGGCTGGATGAGCAGGGCAAAATCTCGCACTGGCGTTACAATGTCTGGTCCGACGGCCACAGCAACCGCCCCGGCGGCAATCCCAGCAATCTGCTGGCGGCCTGGTACTTGGCCAAGCCCTTTCCGAAACCCTCGATGGGGTACTTTGGCGGCGGCTACCGAAATTCGGAGCCTTACTACGATATTCCCAACCTCCGCATCGACGCCCACGCCTTCGAGGGGCCGCTGCGGGTGTCGTCGCTGCGTAGTCTGGGGGCCTACGCCAATATTTTTGCCATCGAGTCGCTGATGGACGAACTGGCCGAAAAAGCCGGGCAAGACCCGCTGGCTTTCCGCCTGGCGCACTCCACCGATGAACGCGCGATTGCCGTCATGCGAAAGCTGGACCAAATGATAGAAGGCGAAAAGACAGTTTCCGGGGAGGGCATTGGGCTAGCCTTTTCGCGCTACAAAAACTTGGCCTCCTACTGCGCCGTGGCGGCGAAGGTAGCGGTGAATAAAGTTTCGGGAGAAGTGAAAGTCCGCCAACTGTGGGCGGTTCTCGACGCCGGGCAGGTCATTAACTTGGACGGCATCATCAACCAAACCGAAGGTTGCCTGATTCAGGCGACCAGTTGGACTTTGAAGGAAGAGGTGGGCTTCGATCAGCAACAAATCAGCACCCGCGACTGGACATCATACCCGATCACGCGATTCACCGACGTTCCCAACGTGGAGGTCGCCGTCATCGACCACCCTGAACTCGAACCGCTCGGGGCGGGCGAGGCCGCGCAGGCCCCCACCGCCGCCGCCCTTACCAATGCCATTTACCGGGCAAGCGGCAAGCGCATCCGTCATCTGCCCGTTAGGTCGAGCGATGTGGTAGGATAACCGACCGTGGAATTGTATGAGAAGCCCATAACATCCCATAATAGGGGGGTGGAATACTCAGCCCCTGGAACAGATAGACTATTGTATCACAGCAAAAAATACGCCGTTTCACTCATGAGTATCCAGACACCAAGGGTCAGGATCAGTCCGCCGAATGTTTTTTGTAATACAAGGGTGGGCAGTCGCAGGGCAGCCCTTGCACCGACTACAATCCCCCCGATGGCCAGGAGGGAAATAGAAAGCAGGAAGCCCCAATCTATTGCGTAGTTCATGCTATCACCCAAAAATCCGAATAGTGAGTTGGCGGTAATGATCAGCAGGGTGGTGCCAGCGGCGGTTTTGAAATTGAGACGGGTGCCATATACGAGTACCGGGATGATGAGAAAGCCGCCGCCCGCTCCGACAAAACCACACAGAGAACCAGTCGAGAGCCCCAACAATGCCAACTTTAAACCGGAAAATTGCTTTCCTTCTGGTGAAGGGGTACTTCTTCGGATAAGCATTACCATCGAAGCCAGAATCATTACTGTGGCAAAGGAGCCTAGAATTAAAGCCCTTTTGGTAAGCTGGAAGCCATCGGTTTGCAGGATTATGTCCGGCAGGGCCGGGATGATCCACATGCGCATACAAAAAGTAGCCACAAGCGACGGTCCGCCAAACATCAGAGCGGTAGGGAGGTTGACCATGTTTGTTTTGTGCTTCAAAAATGATCCGACCAGGCTGGCCGAACCCACGATAAAGAGGGAATGGGCTGTAGCTGAAACCGCATCCATCCTGAACAGGTACACCAGAATGGGTACCGAAAGGATAGATCCGCCTCCTCCCATACTACCCAGGACCAGGCCGACCAGAAACAAAGCTATGTAGCCAAGTATTTCCATGAATTTATTGATTCGCCATTTTAATTGGTTCAAACGGCCCAAACTTATGCTGCTGTTCGGTAAAAGAATCGGCGTAGGGTCCGAAAGGATGATCCACGGGTTTTTGGGAAATATCCGGCCAATCTGCTGACAAATCTTTCTTGGGTCTGGGCATGGAGTTCACGTAAGCGGCCACATCCCAGGCTTCTTCATCGGTAAGAAATGGGTTTTCGAAAGTCACCCCGTAAGGCATATTGGCCTTGACGAAAGAGGCAAACCCCGACACCCGGTATAAGCCAGCGCCGATATTGAAACTAGCCTTCCCGTATAAAGGAGGAAAGGCCCATTCCCGTCCGTTGACGGCTAGCTGCCCCTCCCCGTTGCTCCCATGACAGCGGGCGCAGTACTGACTGAATACCTGCTTCCCCCGTTCGGGATCGGCTGGTCGGTCGAGCGGTTCTAGCTCAAACCTGCCAAAGCCCGGCGGGTTTTCTTCTTTGCTCACGCCGCCTCCCACCCATTTGATATAGGCCACCATGGCCTGCATTTCGTGGCTATCTTCCGCCAGCTTTTGTCCATTTAAACTTCGCTCGAAACAATCGTTGACGCGTTCTTCAAAGTCAACCATCTTGCCCGAGCGCTTGCGTACTTTGGGATAGGCCGATGCCACTCTCCCGAAATTGTTGCCGAAAGGTACAGTACCTGCTCTCAGGTGGCAGTTCTGGCAGTTCATGCCGTTGCTCATGGCCAGTACTGTTCCATTCGGCCCCAGGTACTTGGCGGTGTGGGCGATCAGCTCTTTTCCATACCGGATTTTTTCGCCTTCCAAACCCGCCGGGATGGATGTACTGTCCGGAGCCCGCCATAGGGCATCAGGTAGCGTGGGAGGAATCGTATTCTCTGACAATTGGCTCGGCTCCGGCGCGGCCCCCTGCCCAGAAGGCTGGCCGAAATACCCCAGCACATTGCCTACAACCAGCAAGGCCACGGCTGCTACAAAAATGACCAGTCCCCACACCAGCCGCATCAGTTTCAGGATGTTCCGAATGATATTCCGCTCGTCTGTCATAGTCGATTTTTGTCGTTTGATTGTCAGGTACTTATCGGTAAGTACTCACGCAGAATTAGCGGTCGGCCGCTGCCGTTGCATTACCCATCCCCTAATAACGGTGGATAACTTGTTGAATTTTAGGTATTTAAAGAAATTCAATATCTAGCCGCGCGGGCGGCCCCGGTCCAAAATCCAGCGTCTACTTGCCTTTGTTAATGGGCTTCTTTGATATAGGCCCAGCCTTCCCCTTGTTTGGTGACTATCTCCAGAATGCCATCCGGCACCGATGTGACGCCGGCAATCAAATCCGGAGCGCTCACTTTTCTTCTTTTCATGGAAGCTTCGCATACTTTGAAAGACACGTTTTTGTTGTCCTTCAACGCCAGCATAGCCTCGGTGACCGTGGATTCATCTTTGAGTACCATGTCCAGCGCCCCGCTGTACACGACTACCTCGAACTGCGAATCGGGATAGGCTTTCGTCATCATCTGTACGTGGCGGATGGCCGACTGATGGGTTGCTGGTTCCTTGCTCGTGACATCGAAGACAACTTTTATGGGCTTGGTCTGGCCCCAGGCCGTGGCAGTAAAAAGAAAAGCGGCGAATATTAATGAATACCGTTTCATAGCTTTTGGATTAAATGTTGTGAAAATGTGAAATGAGTTTTTGGTAAAGACTTTCCGGGTATCACCCGGAAAGTCCTGCCAATTTTATCCGCCTGCGTAGATGTAGGCGCAATTCTTTTCCTGAGCGCGTCCCAACGCCCAAACCCCGGAGGGCACCACCTCGATGTTAGGCAAGATGCCCGCCATCCACTCTTTTTGTACTTCTTTCGGATCTTTGCCCATTTTTTGAGCCACCGCCCCGCTGAATACACTGATGGCCAGGTTGCACACGCAGAACATGGCCCCTCTCTCTGCCATCCTTTTGATCCCGTCAATTCCGGGTAAGGGGAAGTCTCCATCCTTGGGGGTATAGACTGGATTCCGCAAGGCCGGGGCTCCGGTGGTGTTGTCGGTGATGTTGAAGACCTCGCCAAACTTGTATTTTGCCCACAACTTGTCTTCCATGGCAAAAGGAATGGCGTTGTGCCGAAGCACGACCATAGCCGTCATGTCCTTATCGGCCGTTCCGGTCTGATTGTTGGTCAAGTAAAAAGCCCAGGACCAGATGATGGGAAAGCCGTTATGGGGTTCGGGGGCATCATATACCACCCGGTGCTCCCCTTTCACATTTTTGAACCACGCATCGGCTTCGCCGGAAAACTGTGGCTGCGGAGTTGGAGCGTTCGCTGCCAACAAAGGACTCGCCAGACTGGCCACCCCGGCCGTGGCCGCTAATTTTCCGATAAAGCTTCTCCGGGAATCGAATTTTGGGTTGTGATCATTCATTGTTTTCATGATTACTATTGTTTTGAGATGAATTGAAATTATTGGCATTAAAAAATCTTGTTATGCTTACTTCACCCTGGTCTGAGTCCCCTCAGACCGTCCGCATCGCGCATGCAACAGAACGACAGTGCTAGACGCAATATCTTCCCAGTCAGTATCCTAACGGAACTGTATATACGTAGCTAGGCTTACACGCCTGACCTCTGAAAAACCCAGCTTTTCTAGAAAAAGAAGCAGTGTTAGGAAACTGGTTTTATGTTCTGGTTGACATGGAAGAAGTTGTCGGGATCGTACTTGGATTTTATCGAAACCAATCGGTCATAATTATTCTTGTACGATGCCTTTATTCTCTCCTGACCTTCCTCCATCATGAAGTTCACGTAGGCACCTCCCATGGCGTGAGGCGTGAGCGCGTTATAGAAATCTTTGCACCAGTCGGTTATTTGCTGTGCGTTGGCAGGATCTGGATCTATTCCCACAATCACTTGTGCCCAACGCGCATCTCTATTGGCCCAGGCCGTTTCGTGGTTGGCAACTTCATGCACAGCACCGTCTATTGGATACAGATGCGTGGTGGTGTGAAAGTTCGAAATTTTCTTGCCGAATTCGATATTGACATCGATCGCTTCATCGGTCAGCTCTTTGAAATAATGCGCTCTCCAGTACCACTGCATTCCGGGCGGGTAAAGTCCGTCGAACATACCATTGAGAGCAGGCATTGGTATTTCACTCACAAAATCCAATATGGGCGGGCCGAATTCGCGTATGGGCTTAAATACCTTTTCAGCGTCTTCTATTGGCCCGGTGTAATTCCATACCACGCCACATACTTTTTGATTCCATAAATGTTCTGGGAAAGGAGCGGCAGGTGGTACCGTTAGGAAGGCGAAAAATCCGTAGAGATCGTTCGAGGCATTCTTGGTTATCTTATCGTAGAACTGCATCGTCTCTTTGGCTTTTTCTATGGGCCAAAACATGGGGCCACCATAGATATTCTTAATATCTAAAAGGTTGAATTTGAAGGAAGTAACTACCCCGAAATTTCCACCACCACCGCGTAAAGCCCAGAATAAATCTGGATGTGAGCTTTTGCTGGCAATAACCTTTTCACCGGAAGCCAGTGCTACTTCACACTCTAACAAATTATCGATGGTCAGGCCGCCTTTACGGCTTAAGTACCCTATTCCACCGCCAAGGGTCAGTCCGGCAATTCCGGTAGTTCCGATGATTCCGCTGGGTAAGGCCAATCCATGCTCGTGGGTGGCGGCATCCACATCTTTTAGTAGGCAAGCTGGTTGTATTCGGGCCGTTTTTGTAGCAGGATCAACTTCGATTCCGTTCATTTCGGATAAATCGATGACGAGTCCATCATTGACTAATGCCAGACCCGCACCATTGTGACCGCCGCTGAGTATCGATGTTTCGAGACCATTGTTCCGGCCAAAATTGACCGCCGCGATCACATCATCGGCATTCCGGCACTTGGCAAAGGCAGCGGGTTTTTTGTCGATCATACTATTGTAGATCGACCTGGCGTCGTCGTAGTTTTGGCTATCGGGCAAAATAACTTCACCGCTGATTTTGGAGGCTAATTCTGAATAATTCATGGGTCTTAAGGTTTAGGTATGAAAAAAAGCTACAATTCGAAGTAAAGCTCGCCTGGTGGTTTCCAAGTTTTGCAATAGCACAAAGTTAGTAGCTTCAATTCGCAAAGAATGTTCTTAAAAGCTCAACGTCTTTACTTTTTCGTCGGGGGTACTAGAAAGTCGGTAGGGGACTTACCAAAATGCTTTTTGAATACCCTACTAAAATGAGACGCATTGTTAAATCCCGAATCAAAAGCGATTTCCCTGACCGTCTTGTCCGTCTCACCCAAAATAGACATTGCCTTGTTTAATCTCCGCTCAGTTAGCCACTTCCCGGGCGTTGTTCCGTAGTATTCTTTGAAGTCACGCTTGAAAGTCTGTAAACTCCGATTGGAAATGTTCGCAAAATCTTTAACCTTCAAATCATACATGAAATTTTCTTCCATCACTTCCCATATGGGCATTTGGAAACGATCAATTATTCGCAGAACATAGGCCAGAACATGTTTGTTGTCAGGATGAGAAAAAACATTATACAGCAATTCCTTGAATTTGTTTTCTAAAATACTTTCTGGCAATTTCTTCTTGGTGCCGAAATAGGGAATCAAGCTTTGATAACATGCCTGAATATCTTCATCGATTGTAAAAGTTTCCATTACCTCCTCATTGGGTTCGGGAAGATCGACCAAATTCAAATGAGGACGGAATTCATCAAAAATGGAACGCAAGTAGTCATCCTTCAAATAGAATGCCAGCACCTCCCAACCTTCATAATCCGGTGGTAACTCTTGACAAAACGCACATTTTTTAATCAGCAAACCTTTTCCAGAATCTATAATCCAGGTATGCTGGCCATGATGAAAAATATGTTTCCCACTAATGGTGAAAGTGACTCCAGTGTGCTTGGAGTATAATCGAAGGATTCTTTCTCGCTGGGGGCAATTGTAGTGTAAAAACAAGGTGTCTTTCAGCGAAAACTGTGGAAAGATATCAGGAAGAGATTTTTGCAACTCGAATATATCCATGATTTTAAGGGTTCACCCCGGCCTGAGTCCTCTCTGACCAGGGTGAAGGGTTTATTTACTTTGGCTCAAAAATTAATTACGCTTCAAAAACTCCCTCACCGCCCGATCCACGGCTTCAGGTTGCTCAAAATAGAGTCCGTGGGAGGAATTTTCGATACCGACCATTTCACTTCGGGGCAACAGTCGGTGCAATTCGTTGGAAATTTCACGCAGGAATGTGGGCGAGCGATCGCCCACTAAAAGCAAGACGGGTACGTCCAAAGTTTGAATGGCCAGAGAATCCAATGTCAGTGAATAATCGCTCTCGGAAGCCCCCCGAATTTCCAATAGGTTATCCATCCAGCCTTGTTTTACCACCGGTCGCACTCGGGCCAATTGAAAGTCATCGCCAAATACTCCCTTGAGAAAGTGTTCCAAAGCTTCTTCATCCTTTCCCGCCAAAAATGCTTGTTTCGCTGGTCTGAGTTCATTCTCCAAAAATGCCTCCAAACTCGCCCGGCCCTTTTCAGTATTTTGGGCCAGGGAGCCCCCCCCGGGTTCACCCAAGACCAACTATTTTACGACCTCGGGATGATCCAGGGCCATCTTCAAGGCCGTAAAAGCCCCGTAGGAATGACCTACGAGATGTACCTTGCCCAGATTGAGTTTTTGAATGAAGGCGTACAGGTCAGCGGCATGGATGCGTACGGTATAATCGACGGACTCATCGAACTCCTGTCTGTTCGGCCAGGCGTAGCGACGGCTATACGTCACTGCATGATAGTCTTTCGAATACGGCTCTACTCGGGGTAAGAACGAACGGTAATCGCTGAGGACACCATGTACGAAAATCAGCGTTTCGCCTTCGCCCCGTTCTACATAGTGCAACTTTTCACCACGGATATCGACCGATTTAAGCGAGTCAACAGCCACGCTTGTAATCTGCTGTTTTACGGTGGTGTTTTGGACTTTGCAGGCCGCAAAACCCATGAAAAGCAGAAGTAACAGAATCGATTTTGAGGTTTTCATAGAGTAGTTTTTACCTTTCATCATTTCAATATTACGTTTAAAAAAAAGCTACAACTTGTGCTATTGCTTGCTTGGGGGCTATCATAGTTTCCAAGTTTTGCAATAGCACAAAGCTAGTAGCTTCTTTTCGCAAGATATGTTCTAAAAAGTCCAATGTCTTTACTTTTTCGCAGGGGGAGTCAGGAAGTCGGTGGGCGACTTGCCAAAATGCGCTTTGAATACCCTACTGAAATGAGAGGCGTTGTTAAATCCCGAATCAAAAGCGATTTCCCTAACGGTCTTGTCTGTTGCCTGTAATGTGGACATGGCCAAGTTTAATCTCCGCTCCGTTAGCCATTTTCCGGGTGTTGTCCCGTAGTAGTCTTTGAAGTCACGCTTGAAGGTTTCCAGACTTCTATTGGAAATATTCGCAAATTCTTTGACCTTTAAATCATACATAAAATTCTCTTCCATCACTTTCCAAATGGGCGTTTGGAAACGATCGACGATTCGCGAAATATAAGCCAGGATATGCTTATTGCCAGGATGAGCAAAAACGTTATACAGGAGCTCCTTGAATTTGCTTTCTAAAATACTTTCCGGCAGCTTCTTTTTGGCTCCGAAATAGGGGATTAAGCTTTGAAAACAAAGCTTGATATGTTCATCCATCACAAACTCTTCCATCATTTCTTCGTTTGGTTCGGGAAGGTCAACCAAATTCAGATGAGGGCGAAATTCATCAAAAATGAAACGCAAATAGTCATCCTTTAAATAAAATGCCAGCACCTCCCAATTATCATAATCAGGGGGTAACTCTTTCAAAAAGGTACATTTCCTGAGAAACAAACCTTTTTTAGAATCTGAGACCCAGGTATTTTGTCCATGATGAAAAATATGGTTCCCACTAATGGTGAAGCAGATTTGGATGTGCTTGGAGTACAATTGCAGGATTTCGTCTCGCTGCGGGCAATTGTAGTATAAAAACAAGGTGTCTTTCAGCGTAAACTGCGGAAAGAGGTCAGGACGGGATTTTTGGAAATCGAATAAATCCATGATTTTTATATTTAACAGACCAACGATTTGAGTCTAAGTACAAAGAACGGCCTCTTCATCCTATAAATATTCAAACTTTTTATTATACGGTAGGCGAACCCATGAATAATACAAAAACACAAGATCGCGCTGGTTCACTCAGACCTTGCGACGCGGACGGTCTGAGAGGACTCAGACCACGGAATAGAAGGTTTGATTTTTGGACTATAGCAGCATATCACAAAGCTATCCTGTGCAGCATCGCCATGCTTTCGCTATTGTTGCAAATCCTTACGTTATTGTTGCAAAAGGAAGAAAATGATCTAATTGCGGCTTTCGGTTGGGCTTTCGCCGAAGGTTTTCTTGAAGATTTGGGAAAAATAGACCGGAGATTTGAAGCCTACCCGATAGGCTACTTCCGAAATGGTGAGGTCGTTCCCGGAAGCGAGAAGTTCTTTTGCTTTTTGAAGGCGAATCAGGCGGATGTAAATAGAGGTGGATTTCCCGGTGAGGGCTTTGATTTTACGATGCACCTGCGAGCGGCTGAGGTAGATGGTCTGCGCCAGTTGTTCGGCCGCGAAGTTCTCGTCTTCCAAATTTTTAAGGATGATGCCCTCCACTTTTGCCAGGAATTTTTCGATCCCGTTCACGGGCGTACTGCCGACGAGACCGCCGCTGTACTTCTGCTGAAGCAACTGTCGTGTTTCCAGCAACTTTTCCAGCCGGATGAATAACTCCGCTTTTTCAAAAGGTTTGGCCAGATAAGCATCCGCCCCTTTGGACAGCCCGGTCAGCCGATCTTCTGCTCCTGCGCGAGCTGTCAACATGATAATAGGAATGTGATTGCTGCGCTCATCTGTTTTCAGCGTTTCGCAAACCTCATAACCATCCATGCCAGGCATCATTACATCACAAATAAGAATGTCCGGAATTTCTTCAAAGGCCATTTCCAATCCAGTCTGCCCGTTTACTGCGTGGAGGCAATGGTACTTTTTGTTTAGAGTGAGCATCAAGTAGTTCACCACGTCCCTGTTGTCCTCGATGATCAGCACTACGGGCAGTTCCGATTCTTTACCATTTTGCGATAGGGCGGTGGCAGGGCCAGCCACAAAAGTGTCAGGCAGTGAGGCCAGTACGTCCTGGCCTTCGGGTGCCTTAGTCGTGACCGGAATTTCGACTACGAATTTACTTCCGTTCCCTTCCTGGCTCGTTACCGTTATTGTTCCATGCATGAGTTCCACCAGTTCTTTGGTCAGGGCCAGGCCGATACCAGTGCCTTCCTGCATCCTGATCGAGGAACTGTCGGCCTGATAAAAGCGGTCGAATACGTGCGGAATATCGGCCTTAGCAATCCCCTTTCCCGTATCGTTTACCTTGATTTGAAGGTACTTCTTTCCTGACCGGACTACCTGATTGAGCGGCACGAGTACTTTGCCTCCTTCCGGCGTAAACTTGATGGCATTCGACAACAGATTGGAAATAACGGTAGCTAATTTGGTAGCGTCATAATCCATCGAAAGTGCGTCAATTTCGGCGCGAATGGTAAGGTCGATGCCCTTTTCCCCGGCCAGCGAGTGAAAGCTTTCACCGAGGTACTTTATGTAGGGCACCACGTCCGATTGGAGTAGTTCCAATTCCAGGTACCCACTTTCCAATTTGGAAAGGTCGAGCATCTGATTGACCAGTTGCAAGAGGTTCTCCCCGTTTCGCTGAATCATTTCCAACGGCTGTTCTGCATAATTCCACTGTTGCTTCGCTGCCTCGGTGTGCAGGGTGTCGGCCATGCCAAGAATGACCGTCAGCGGAGTGCGGAATTCGTGGGTAATGTTGGTGTACAGGCTGTTTTTCAGGAGGTCGATTTCTTTCAAGCGCCTGCTTTCGGCGAAAGCGAGTTTGCGGGAGAGCTGAAAGCGATAAAACCAATAGCCCATGCCCAAAAGCAAGCCTGCCAGCAGGGTGTATGCCCACCATCTGGTCCACCAGGGAGGGGCTATGTACAAGAGCATGGATGCTCCTTCTTCGTTCCAGACTCCGTCGCTGCTGCCGGCAAGTACCTGGAAAGTATATTCTCCCGGATCAAGATTGGTATAGCGGGCTGTCCGCTGCGTGCCGACGTCCACCCAGTCGGTTTCGTAGGGGTACAGTCGGTATTTGTAAGTATTCTTGGCAGGATTGGTGAAATGCAGCCCGATGTACTCGAAGGTCAGGTCGTTCTGCTGGTGGGATAGCGGAATCTGGATAGTGCCATTGGTTTTATAACTCAGAAGACCGAAGGGCTTTCCGGCTATTTGCAGACTGCTTATAAGCACATCCGGCGAATAGGGGTTGCCGCTTAAATGCTTGGGATCAAAGGAAACCAGGCCGTCTTCCGCCCCAAAATACACTTGTCCACTGGCACTCTTGAAGCCACGGGTTTGACTAAATCCGGCAACGGTCAGGCCATCGGAACTGTCGTATAAGTTAGTCTGGCCGGATAGCGGTTCAAACCGGACTATGCTTTTTGAAGTAGAGAGCCAGAGTACACCGCCTTCCCCGGCGATAACGCCATTCACACCGCCTGCGGGCATTCCGTCTTTGGTGGAATATGGTCGAAATAACCCATTTTCAGGATTGAATCTAACCAATCCGTTGACTGTACCCACCCAGAAGATTCCCGTGCTGTCCTCTACAATATCAGTTATACCGTACCCGTCGAGGCGGCTCACAAAACGATCTTTTTGAGCATCGTATTGAAACAACCCTCCCTGGAAAGTACCCGCCCAGATCGCTCCGTTTTTGGCCTCATGAATGGCAAAGACACTATTGTAAAACGACTGCTGGTTTTCATTCGAGAAATTATACCGCTTTGCCGATTTTTTATCCTTACTCAAACGGATCATGCCGCCACTCCATGTACCTAACCAGAGCGAACCCTGCTGGTCTTCGTGGATACGCATGACCGGAAACGGCACGGGGGTAGCGACGTTATTTTTTGTCAAAAGAAAGGGCGTGAATTTACCAGTCTTCCGATCCATGGTGTCCACCCCAGCTTCTGTCCCTACCCAGAATGTCCCGTTCCTATCTTCGTAGGAAGTCGAGACAATATCACTGCCGATGCTGTTTTTCTCCTTAGGGTTGTGGCGAAAGTGAGTAAAACGACCCGTTTCTGCATCCAGCCGATTGAGACCTCCGCCCCGTGTTGCCAGCCACATGATGCCTGGCTCAGTGGGGGCCTCATATACCCCCATGACGTACCCAGTGGATATACCGTTGGGGTTCTTCTGATCATAAACGTATTTGTTAAACTTGTGCAGGGATGGTTCTATCCATTTGAGCTTGCCCGGCAGACTACCTATCCACACCCTGTCCTGCCGATCTTCCAAAAAAGACCAGACCTGATCGGAACCCAAAGTATGAGGGTCGTTGGGATCGTGGGTGTAGTGATCGAGTTTAAGCGCATCAGGGTCGAGGTAGTTTAGCCCCCCGTTGTAGGTGCCTACCCAAAAGCCACCGTCTGCACTCTGATGAATAAATTTGACGTGTGGACAGGAAGCCCATTGGCCCATATTTCCCTGGGGTGCGTACAATTTGTCCTGACCGGGCGTCATGCGTATAATCTCCTCCTTCCGGGGATCAAAGTAGTGCAGCCCGCTTTGGCAGGTGCCAATCCATAGCTTTCCGGTATCATCGTCGTGGAGGGCACTCACCCGATTGTCCAGCAGACTGTTGGGATTCGCCGGGTCGTGTAAGAAACGTTTTGTTTTGCCCGTGTTTAAATCCAGCCGTACTAGCCCGCCTTTGCCCTTGGAGACAGACACACCAAAAGGCTCCCCGGTGCCAATCCAAAGGCGATTGCTCCGATCTATCAGGATTTCCCGTATCTCGTCATCCCCAACGTATCCGGGCCGGGCCGGGTCATTCAAGAAGCGGACGAATCGGTTTAGTATACGATTGTAGCGAAACAAACCCCCTTCCTGCGTGCCAATCCAGAGGTTGTTATCCTTATCCTCGGCGAAGCTATTGACTTGCCCTGCTTGTTGATAACCAGTGGGGGAGTTCTTGACCGAGTACCTCGCAAAGCAATTGCAGGCCGGGTTATAGCGGTCCAGATCCGACCTGGAACCAACCCACAAATCGCCGGTGGAATCTACGTATAGTTTTTCAACCCGATTTTGGGATAAGGAAGTGGAGTCGCCCGGAATATTGACGTAGGTTACGGAATTATAGCCGTCATAGCGTACCAGACCATCCTCCGTGGCAAGCCAGATGTAGCCCTGATGGTCCTGGACAATATCAGTGACCGTATTGGGAAAACCGGCTTCCAAAGGGAAATTTTCAAATACAATGCGGTTTTTCTGCGCCTGCAGGATTCCGGTAAGGCCGAATAGTAAGCAGCTTATGGAGATAATAGGTAGAAGCCTGATTCTGAAAGGTAGCAGGAAGAAGTCGGTGAGATTTTTCATTGATCAGACTTGGCTTTCCTTATGAGTGGGAGGGCAGAGGTAGGTCGCTAGTCAATATAGGGCAATTTGTTGGGTCTCATGTGGTTCTGGTTGGATGAAACTGGATATTGACGCAAACTTTTTATTATTCGGTAGGGATCAGCGGCAAGCGCATTCGGTTTCTGTCCTTTAAGTCGAGCGAAGTAGTGGGATAACCACCAGCAGTCCACTAATTCCAAGAAATTTCCCCTACATTCCAAAAAGGGTTCTATTTTTGCTCATAGTCGAAGCAACGTCACAGCGTTACATTCGTTCTTAGCCAACACAACCCTACCTCATGCCCTTACCCGACAAGAACGAAGGACTGCCGCCATTTGTCAAGACCTGGCGGCAGATGTACGCCATTATCACTGGCGTTCTGCTGCTGCTGATTGTTCTTTTTTACGCCTTCATGATTCATTTCCAATGAGTTATCTCGACTGGATCGTGCTGGCGTTGTCGCTTACGTTTATCGTGGGTTACGGCATCTACAAAAGCCGCGAGAACAAAAATATCAACGACTACCTGCTGGCCGACCGCTCGCTGCCGTGGTACCATGTGACGTTGTCGCTGATGGCCACGCAAGCGAGCGCGATCACGTTTTTGTCGGCACCGGGACAGGCCTACACCGACGGAATGCGCTTCGTGCAGTTCTATTTCGGACTGCCCTTTGCCATGATCGTGTTGTGCATTACGTTCGTGCCGAAGTTCCACAAGCTCAACGTTTTTACCGCCTACGAATACCTGGAAGGCCGCTTCGACCTCCGCACCCGGAGCCTGACGGCGGGCCTTTTCTTATTACAACGCGGGCTTTCGACCGGGCTTTCCATCTACGCGCCTTCCATCATTCTGTCGGCCATTTTGGGCTGGGACATCATGTGGACCAATATTATTTCGGGCGGCTTGGTGATGCTTTACACCGTCACGGGAGGAGCCAAGGCTGTATCACACTCGCACTTGCAGCAGATGGGCATCGTTACGCTGGGCATGGTCATCGCGGGCTTTACGGTCGTGAAGCTGCTGCCCGACGATGTCTCTTTCACCGACGCCCTGCACGTGGCGGGTAAGATGGGCAAGACCAACGTCATCGACTTCACCTTCGACCTCAACAACCGTTATAATGTCTGGTCAGGCATCATCGGCGGCTTCTTTTTGCAGTTATCCTACTTCGGCACCGACCAGTCGCAGGTGGGCCGCTACCTCACGGGTAGTTCGGTAGGGCAAAGCCGCCTGGGGTTGGCGATGAATGGTCTACTGAAAATACCCATGCAGTTTCTCATCCTGATGGTGGGAGCACTTGTATTCGCCTTTTACCAGTTCACTACCCCGCCGATGTTCTTCAATCAGGTGAAGGTCGAGCAGGTAATGGCGACTGAATACGCGCCGGAATACCAAAAATTGGAAGACCGCCACGCCGCCCTGCAAAGTGAGAAGCGCCCCCACGTGCTGGCCCTGACCGAAGCGCTGGATAACGACGACGAAGCCGCCGTGGAACGCGAGCGTACTTATCTGGGAGCCACTGAGGAAAAGGTGCAGGCCGTGCGCCAGGAAGCGCAGGATTTGATTTCAAAAGCCAACGGCGAAGAAACCAATGACGTCAACTACATCTTCTTGCGCTTCGTCATCGACTACCTCCCGGCGGGCTTAGTCGGTCTGTTGATTGCCGTCATTCTGCTCGCTTCGATGGGTTCGGTAGCCTCAGCTTTCAATTCACTGGCTTCCACTACGATTGTGGATATATTTAAGCGCCAGGTCAGTAAAGACGGCTCCGATAGATATTACGTGAACGCATCCCGCTGGGCGACTTTTGGCTGGGGAGTATTTTGCATCATTGTGGCCCAGTACGCCAGTCGGCTGGGGAGTATGATCGAGGCCGTAAACGTGCTGGGGTCGCTTTTCTACGGGGTGATCCTGGGCGTTTTTCTAGTAGCCTTTTACTTCAAATCCATCGGCAGCCGGGCCGTGTTCTGGGGCGCGGTAATCGGGGAGTTTTTTGTAGTATTAAGCTACTGGCAGGATCTGACGGCCTTTCTGTGGTTGAATTTGATCGGCTGCGCGTTGGTGATTGGTTTCGCCTGGGTCATCGAGCAGATTTGGCCGCAGCGGGGGGAAGTGGAGGTTTGATTTGGTTCAGAAAGCGATCCGTTGCCATCGTTTTACCAATGTCTAGCAAAAGAGGATTTCCAATAATTGCCCAAACATTTGTAGATTTAAGCTTGAAAGTTTTACGAAACGCATCAGTTGTGAAAAAAGCCGTAATCGAGCAGAGCTTTACATCGCTAGAAATTTGTGCCGGAGCCGGTGGGCAAGCACTTGGGTTAGAAAGGGCTGGCTTTGAACACATTGCTTTAGTCGAGATTGAACACTTGGCCTGCGAGACTTTGCGTCAAAATAGGCCAGAGTGGAATGTAGTTGAAAATGACGTCAAAGAATTTAGCGCCATAAATTTCAAGGGTCAGGTCGATTTGCTGGCGGGTGGGGTTCCTTGCCCACCCTTCTCGATCGCTGGTAAGCAATTGGGAGAATCAGATGACCGGGACTTGTTCCCGCAGGCTCTGCGAATAGCCAAAGAGTGTAATCCCAACGCTGTACTCCTCGAAAATGTACGTGGAATATTAGATCCCAAATTCAAGAGCTACCGGGCGCACATCTTGCGCAGCTTGGGTGAATTAGGCTACGAATGCTACTGGCAACTGCTCAATTCTTCGGATTACGGCGTATCTCAGCTCCGCCCCAGAGCTATCCTGGTCGGATTAAAAAAGGAATTTGCCCCTCACTTCAAGTGGCCTAAGAGAAATACTACCCAACCAAAGTCCATCGGGGAATTGCTTTACAAAGAAATGGCTTCGCTGGGATGGGAAAGCGTGGATGAATGGAAACAGCGAGCCGACAGAATCGCCCCGACTTTGGTCGGGGGATCCAAAAAGCACGGCGGGGCCGACCTTGGCCCAACGAGGGCTAAAAAAGCCTGGGCCGAATTAGGAGTAGATGGTAAAGGACTTGCCAATCAGCCGCCCGTGAACGGCTTTCGGGGAAATCCGAGACTCACTTTGAATATGACCGCACTAGTGCAGGGCTTTCCCGAAGAATGGGAATTCGTCGGAAAAAAGACGCCTGCCTACCGTCAAGTGGGCAATGCGTTTCCGCCGCCAGTCGCCGAGGCAGTCGGGAAATCAATCATAAAAGCATTGAATCGTGGCAAGTAAAGCTCCAAAAGGCAAAGGGTCGAGGGCAAAGCTCAGAGATTTCTTTTCTGAGAATGTCGGTGTAATACTCGATTCGGATACACTGCGAGAGGTGGCTGGAACGAGCGAATGGGCCAGGCGAGTGCGGGAACTCAGGAACGAGGAGGGTTTCAATATTCTCACCCACAACGATCGCAGCGAACTAAAGCCAGGTCAATATCTACTCGTAGATTTAAAGCCACTTCCAGCTTTTGAACGAGGCGTCTCAAAGGAGACGAGGGCCTTTGTTCTTGACAGAAATGGCTTCACTTGCCAAATGTGTGGCGCTGCCGCCGGAGAGATTCATCCTTACGATAGCGGTAGGAAAACCCGGCTTCACATCGGCCATGTCATCGACAAGTCGATGGGTGGAACGGATGAACCGAACAATTTGAGGGCGATTTGTTCGGTTTGTAATGAAGGTGCATCAAACCTCACACTTAATCGGCCCGAAGCAATTAAACTCATTGCGCAGGTGAGGAGAGCGCCTGCAAAAGATCAGCTTGACGTGCTGAATTGGCTGATTCAGAAATTCCCGAATCAAGCAGATGAACTTTTGAAGAAGTGAGAACCATTCGCTACTCCAGTTGTCCTTCGTTGCGTTATAGAAAGGTATAAGTGTTATCTTTTCCGCCGACGAAGTCAAATCTATACGGTTCCCTTTGCTTCATTTTTTAGATGCTCTATCTGTTTCTGGATAATAGCCTGAATTCTGGGATCCTGCATATCCTGTTCGGCTTCCTTCTGCATCTGTATCTTCGAGGCCATCAGTTTCCGGCAAAAGAGTATTCCTTTGCTCACTGTCTCCGTTTCCTGTACCTTTTGTTTCTCTATCGTTTCCATAATTTCCGTTTTTTCTCCCAAAGATACCCCGTCATTCATTCAAAATCAACTAGATAACGGCATAAGGCTGCGCCTGGTTTCGGAGCCAATGGCTTGAATCGGGCAATCTTTTCGTATATTTTCCCAATTTTTGAGATATAAACCCAGAACCAGGGCCGATATAGCTTCCGGCCTTACCCCCAAATCCTGCATCCCACATGAAAACGACCACCCTCCAAGAATACCAAGCCGCCTACGACCAAAGTATCAACGATCCCGAAGGATTCTGGGGCAAAATAGCCGGCAATTTCCAGTGGCGGAAGCCTTGGGATAAAGTCCTGGACTGGAACTTCGACGAGCCGAAGATCGAGTGGTTCAAGGGTGCCAAACTAAATATCACCGAAAACGCGCTGGATCGCCACCTGGCCGAGCGTGGCGAGCAGGCGGCGCTGATTTGGGAACCCAACGAACCCGATGAGCAGGCAGTCACCATTACGTACAGCCAATTGCACCGCCGCGTTTGCCGCTTTGCCAACGTGCTGAAAAAATACGGCGTCAAGAAAGGCGATCGCGTGTGTGTATACCTGCCGATGGTACCGGAGCTGGCCATTGCGGTGCTGGCCTGCGCCCGCATCGGGGCCATTCACTCGGTGGTGTTTGGTGGCTTTTCGGCCCGCGCCATTGCCGACCGCATCAACGACGCCGCCTGCACGATGGTCATCACCTCCGACGGGGCCTTCCGGGGGCAGAAGACGATTCCGATGAAAGAAACCGTGGACGATGCACTGGAAAAATGCACGACGGTGAAGGACGTCTTGGTAATGACCCGCACCCGCACGCCCATCTCGATGCTCAAAGGACGCGATCACTGGTGGGAAGAGGAGGTAAAGTACGTGGACGCCGACTGCCCCGCCGAGGAAATGGACGCCGAAGATCCGCTATTTATTCTCTACACCTCCGGCTCCACGGGTAAGCCCAAGGGCGTCGTGCATACCTGCGGCGGCTACATGGTGTACGCCACTTACACCTTTGCCAACGTGTTCCAGTACCAGCCGGGCGAGGTGCATTTCTGCACCGCCGACATTGGCTGGATCACGGGTCACAGCTACATCGTCTACGGTCCGCTTTGCTACGGAGCCACTTCGTTGATGTTTGAGGGCGTACCGACCTACCCCGACGCCGGGCGTTTCTGGGAAATTACCGAAAAGCACAAGGTCAATATTCTCTACACCGCCCCTACGGCGATTCGGGCCTTGATGAGTTTTGGGCTGCAGTACGTGAAAGACCACGACCTTTCCTCCCTTACCAAACTCGGCTCGGTGGGCGAACCCATCAACGAGGAAGCCTGGCAATGGTACAAGCACAACATCGGCCACGACAAGACCCCACTGGTCGATACCTGGTGGCAGACCGAAACGGGCGGCATGATGATTACCTCCATCGCGGGCGTGACCCCCGAAAAGCCCACTTTTGCCACCCTGCCGCTGCCGGGCATTCAACCCGTGTTGGTGGACGAGAACGGAAAGACAATCGAGGGAAATAGCGTAAGCGGTAACCTTTGCATCAAATTTCCCTGGCCGGGAATGCTGCGCACCACCTGGGGCGACCATGAGCGCTGCCGCAAGACTTACTTCTCGACCTACCCCGGCATGTACTTCACCGGCGACGGCTGTCTGCGCGACGAGGACGGCGACTACCGGATCACGGGCCGCGTGGATGATGTCATCAACGTTTCGGGCCACCGCATCGGCACGGCGGAAGTCGAGAACGCCATCAACATGCACCTGGGCGTGGTGGAGTCGGCGGTGGTCGGTTATCCGCACGACATCAAGGGACAAGGCATCTATGCCTACGTCATCACCGAAAACCAGCCCGACGAACCCGAAATGATGCGCAAGGATATCGGCGCGACTGTCACCCGCGTCATCGGCCCCATTGCCCGGCCCGATAAGGTGCAGTTCGTGACGGGCCTGCCTAAAACAAGATCAGGAAAAATCATGCGGCGTATTTTACGGAAGGTGGCCGAGGGCGATACGTCGAATCTGGGCGATACGTCCACGTTGCTGGATCCGGCGGTAGTTGAGGAGATCAAGGACGGGGCGTTGTGATGACACCGCAACGTGGTGGCTGTTTCTGTTCTTCACCCAATAGCTGGCATGATGCCCCTATCGCTTTTTCTCACTTCATAATTCGCCGGGCGTTGTCCAGATAGATCTTTTTCAGCGTGGCTTTATTTAGATCGAGCCCCTGTAAGGGCCAGTGGTAGGAGAAATAATCGTGATCGTAGAAATGCTCATCGGCCGATTCCAGAATGCGGAACGTCAGCCGGTACATGGCCAAAGCACTGCCCATGTCGGTACCGTATACGATGCGGTTGGCGTACTTCTCTATGAAGGCTTTCGTAAAGCGGGGAATTGGCGCAAACTCACTGAAACGGCCCGCGATATCGGCATAGAGGTTGGGGTAGGCATCGAACAAGCGCCCCAGCTTGCCCAGGTCGGAATTGCAATTGGCCAGGTGGCAGGCGATGAAGGTGGTACCGGGGTTGTCACGAACGGCGTTTTCCAGCGTAGCGACCAACTGGTCGTGATTCAGGATGCCCGGCTTGCTCATGTCCACTTGCGGGTTTCCAGGCTATGATGAGAAGTTTGTTCCGAATGACGGGGCCGGGAATAATTTTTTAACCAACCTCCCCAAACCTGTATTTATCCTACACATGACACCCCGACACCCCAATACCAGCTTTTCGGCCAGCCGCCCAGAAAAGCTTCCGACCGCCGAACCCGTCAATGAATTGCCCCGTGCCGTGCTGCGGCCTAATAATTATTTGCTGCTGGACGGCGAATGGAAATTTGCCCTCGACACCGACGACCGGGGAATGCGTGAACGCTGGTACGTTAGCCACGATTACCAGGAAAGTGCGCATTGGCCCGGCTCCATCGAAGAGCACATCGCTCAGGCCCACCAGCACGAGGGCGGATGGCGCGACGAGGTGGTTGCCTGGTACGAACGAGCGTTCAAAGCGCCCGATTGCAGCCAAACTGATGTTCCTTGCCTGATTCAACTCACCTTTGGTGCCTGTGGCTACGAAACCCGTGTATGGCTCAACGGCCATCCTTTGCGCACTATCGAGGACGAGGAGGCGCATCTTGGCGAGTACACTTCATTCTCTTATGAACTACCCGAGGAATATTTGCAACCAGAAAACCGGCTGACGGTCAGGATAGCCGACACGATGGACGCCGAAATTCCGCGTGGCAAACAAGAATCGCACGTTTACAAGCGGGGCGGTATCTGGTATCAGACCTACACCGGGGCCGTGCGCAGCGCCTGGCTCGAAACGGTGGAGCGCAACCGCCTGCGCACCCGTGTGGGTGTAGTGAGCATCGTGGAAGATCAGCTGGTGCGCTTTACCGTCACGACCCGTATCCATGATCCCGGCGACTACGTGTTGCGGCTGAGCGCTTTCGAATTGGGTGCGGAAGAACCTCTGGTCACCACAGAATACCCGCTACGGTTGGAGGCGGGGCAGAAACAGCAGCGGGTGGTAATGAACATAGAACAGGCAGAACTTTGGTCGCCTGAGTCGCCAAAGCGGTACCGGCTGGTGGCCCAGTTGATCGACTCAGAAGGCTACATCGCTGAAATAGAAACGCGTTTCGGGCTGCGCAAAATCGAGGCGCGGGGACGTTACATCTACCTCAATAACAAATCCGTGTACCTCGATGGCATCCTTTACCAGCCCGGCACGGCTACCTACGAGGAGATGCAGGCACACATGCGAGCCATGAAAGAATTGGGGTGTAACCTGGTGCGGGTTCACATTGCCGGCATCGATCCGCGTATTTACAACCTGGCCGATAGGCTCGGCCTGCTCCTTTGGGTGGAAGTACCCAGCCCGCATAGCTCTACGCCTACAAGCCGCAAAAATCATCAGGCCGAATTGCTACGGATGCTGGCGTTGATCAGCACCCACCCTTCGGTAGTAATCTGGAGTCTTTACAACGAGGACTGGGGCGCCGAGGACATCGCCACCAATCCTGACACCCGACGGTACATCGTGGACATGTACCATTACATGCATATCGAACACCCGCAGTATCTGGTGGTGGACAACGACGGCTGGCGGCACGTTTCGTGGGAGGGAAGGCTAAAATCCGATTTGCTCACCGCCCACATTTACACGCCCGACCTCGACCGCTGGCGCGAACTACTCGGTAAATTAGACAAGGGCGATCTGGAAGGCGTATCGGCTTTCCCACTCGTGATTGGCGACCCCTTCTTTTATCAACGCCAAGTGCCTCTGGTCATTAGCGAATGGGGTGGCTTCGGCTTCGAGAACTACGGCGGCCCCGAGGAGCCCGAAGGGCGGACTGAGCGGATCAGGCTCTTTAAGCAAGAACTTCGCCGCGACGGCATTGCGGGGGATGTTTATACGCAGGCCACCGACATTGAGGAGGAACGCAATGGTTTGATCGACCCGCACAGCGGCGCTCTGACCGTTCCGGTGGGTCTACTTAACTCGCGAGAATAGATTGAAAGGCAGCTGCAGCTGGAGTAGCTAAAACGTAGCGGGCTTCAAACTACCCCCGCCTCGGCAGGCTCACCGTTTCCAGCCAAAATTCCCGAAGGTTGGTAAAATAGTCGGCCCAATCCTGGTAGTCGGGCGACTTTACCATATAGGCATTGGCGCCACATGCGTAGCAATCGCTTACATCGCCGTCAGAATTGGAGTAGCTAAACATCACTACCGGGACGGGCGGGAGATTCATGGACTTGATGAATTCCTTGACGGATTGCAAAGATTTTAAACCTTCCTCACGGGTGGGAAGGTATAGATCGGACAGGATAAGTTTTGGAAACTTGTGCCACAGGCATTTGTCCTGTGCAGTCAGGAAGTCAAGGGCGTCATCCCCATTGTCAACGCCGACGGCATCCACCCCCGGCATGCATTCTTCCAGGGTTGATTTGATGAGATACAAATGATCGGGATTGTCTTCAATGATGAGGAGAGTGGTCTTGCTGAAGTCTGTCTTGAATGAAGCGTCAACTGGGGACGTAGAATAGTTCATCGGAATGTAGGGTTCGGGCGATGACAAGTGTCAAGTAGTCTAGCAAATATAGCGTTTAAGCAGAATTAGACAAAATATTCTCTACATTTGATGCAGTCCACTTTGGAAAGGGATTCGATCGACTCACGGGGGGAAATCTACCCACTTCCCCAATTTTACCACTGTATGCCACTTGATCAAACCGATCCTCCCCTGAAAATTGCCGATTATTTGTTCAACCGCCGCGACGCTATCCTACAACGGTGGCGCATGAAATGCGAAGAGGATGAGGCGCTTGCGCACGTAGTGGTGTTGGATCGCGTAGAGTTCAACGATCACCTGCCCATGATTCTTAATATTCTTGGGCAACGGTTGCGCAACGAGCCCGAGGATGCCAATCCGGTTCGCCTGGCTACCTTCCACGGATTGCACCGCTGGCGGAAAGGCAGAATGCTGGGGGACATCATCAATGAGTTGGACTACCTCTATGATATTCTTATCGATGAGGTGGGGATCTTCAAAAATCATAATCCGCAGACCGCTAGCGAGGATGTACTGACTGCCGCCCTGCAGATAGCCAGATTAAAGGAAGAAACCATCCGGGGGAGCGTAATGGAGTACGCTTTGCAACAACAGATTGCCGCCACCAGCCGTAGTGCGGGTCTTCAGCGGGCCCTGGACGATCTCAATCAGTTGGGGCGCGACCGGGGTGATATCCTGCGTAAGTCCTCTCATGATCTGAAAAGCAATTTCGGCGTCATTCAGGCGGTGACCTCCTTATTGAAAAAAGAAGACCGTTCCGAGAACGAACGCACCGAACTGGTGCAGATGCTGAGCCGAAATCTGACTCATTTGCAAGATATTCTGGTTCAGCTCACCGACCTGGCTCGGCTGGAGGCCGGACAGGAAGAGATTCAGCTTTCAAAATTCGACGCCTCGCGCATCATCGATGAAATAGTGTCTGCTGCGCGACCTTTGGCAGAAGGTAAGGGCCTGATGCTGATGGCCGACGGACCCGAAAAGTTGGAAGTACAGGGGGATGTGGTCAAGCTGAAAAGAATCATTCATAATTTGCTGATCAATGCGATCGGCTATACCTCGACCGGCGTCGTGTCAGTATCCTGGTCTTCCGAGGACGGCATCAGGTGGTACATCGGTATCCAGGATTCGGGGCCAGGGTTGCCCATGAACCTGGCGTCGGTTATTTCCGCCCAGCTAGAGCCCCATCCCGAGCCCACCGCAGTGCTAGAGCCCGACCCGAGCGCGGGAACGCAACAGCCGCCCGTCTCGCAACCCGAAAACCCGGTCGGCGGGCCCGGTCAAACTGGTGGCGAGGGACTTGGACTGCATATCGTCAAGCACTTGTGCGAGCTTATGTCAGCCAGCCTGGCTGTGGAATCTGTTGCGGGAAAGGGGTCTCTGTTCAGTATTCGGCTGCCGATATCGTACGATTAATCGAATCGCTTTGTTTCGTTGGGTAATACGAAGAAGGCGTACTTGGTAATTCTAGCCTGAAAGGCAAAATCAGCCGAAATAATCTTTTGTAAGTCGGTTTTTCGACTGCTTCTCCACCGACACCGACCCTTTCGGTTCTTCGCAGCCACAACCTTTCCCGCAGCCGCCCTGCGCCGGACGACGCAACGACACCCAGACCCGCCAGCCCAAGTAGCCAACCGCTGAGAGGAAAATAAGTGTTACAAGAAGTTGCTGCATGATTTTTGTTTAACTGTTGAATTGTTAAACCGTTGAATTGTATTTTATGTATCGGTAGTGAATAATCTCGATTACACGATTACACGATTACACGATTACACGATTACACGATTACACGCCGGGGTGGCGTTCCACTTACACGAATACCCCATATTCACCGCCACCCTTCCCGATCTGCCAGCGTAAACGCATGCTGGTAATGGTGTTCGCTATGCCAGGCGTAGAGCGCCATGACTTCGTCGAGACGTATCGAACGTCCGGTCTCGGGATGCGCGTAGGTGCGGGCCAAATCGGCGGCGTCCATCGAGTTCATCAGGAGCACCCAGCGGAGGTGGACGTTTTTCATCAATTGCAGCGATATATCCACGGAAGCCGTCTTGGCATCGGGTAGTTCCGCCCAACGTTCTTCCTTGTAGGGCTTGATCGTCGGGTTATCCTCGGTCAGGGCCAGTCGAAAGCGCACGTAAGCGTTGATATGGCTATCGGCCACGTGGTGAATAAGTTGGCGCACCGTCCAGCCATCGGGTCGGTAGGGGGTGTCGTACTGCTCCTCGGTCCAGCCACCCAGCAGGTTGATGAATTTTGAAGGCAAGGCGCTAATGATCTGGATATTGGTTCTGACCTCTTCGGGCGGGTAGCTGTCCGAAGGTATGAATCGGCCGATTGGGTATTGTAGGGCTTCGAGTTCCATGCTGTGGGATTGTGGGGGGAGGAATGAAAGGAAGCAAATTTAAGCAAACAATCCCGGAAGCCCGCCTGGTCGAGCGATCAAGTCGATGTCATCCGCATGAACAGAGAGCTGCCTACGGGGGCACGGCGCATAATTTTGTGTTCCGTATTGGTTAAAAATCGCAGAATGCCGTTGACTAAATTTCCGGGATGTTGCACGTCCGATTCCAGGGTTTCGAGGTCGATCTTTCCTTGTTTCAACTGATGCCGCTGCCAGCTACGAACCATCCAAATGGGCAAGGCAAGAAAGAAAGGCCAGTAAGTGGCATAGCTGAGTTTCAGGCCCGCATGTCGGGCATACTGTTCAAACATTGCCCTTCTATAGCGTCTCGGGCTGTGCATGACCACGTCGTGCGTCCCGGCGAAGGCATCGAAGGCATGGACGTTGACCAGGACAATTCCCCCGGGTTTCAACCTGTGCTTGAAAGCTGCCAGGGCGCGCACCATCTCCTCGTCGTCGAGAATGTAAAGGGCATCGTTGCACATAACGACGTCGTAACGGCCTTCGGGTCGAAATTTCTCGACCTCCCGCAGGTCGCCGAACGAGACATCGAGCCGACGTTCCACCGACAATTCAATGGCGTCGTGGGAGAAGTCAAAGCCAACCAGGTGGTTGTAGCCATTTTCCCGCAGTACCGACAGCATACCGCCCGTCCCGCAGCCCGCATCCAGGATGGCCAGGTCGCGGCGGGAGCCGAAATGGTGACTGATTTGGTGTAAAATTTTGTCGTGCAGGGAGCGGTACCACCAAAGGTTACGCTCCAAGTCGTGCATCCGCTCGTACTCCGCCCGGTTGTTTACCATCCTATTTTTTGTTTGACCACATACTGCGGTTGGCCGCTTTGGGCCATGAAACTCTTGCCGATATACTCACCCAGCACACTTAACAAGGTACACTGAATACCCCCGATAAAAATTAACGTGGCGGTCACGACCTGCCAGCCTTTGGGGTCGGGTCCGACGACCCATTGTCCCAAAAGAAAAAATAGCAGCACTGTGCCCAGCCCGGTCAGTCCCAGGCCGATCGGCATAAATAGTCGAATGGGTAGCGCCGAATAACAAAAAAGAATATTGAGGAACAGCGAGATAAGCTTACGGGGCGTGTAGTTGGAACGGCCCTCTTCACGCTTGTTGTGCGTCACAAGCACGGTTCCAATGTTACGCGTGACGCGAAAAATCAACCCGTCGATGTAAGGATATGGACCCGTGTATTTAATGATTTCTTCCACAACTTCTTTCCTAATTAATTTGAAGCTTGAAAGGTACAGGTCTTTGGGTTTGTCCAGCAGAAAGTTGGTGATCCAGTTGACAAAACGGCTGCCCAAATTGCGGTAAGCCGTGTGTTCTTTTTTGTCGTAAAAGGTGTATACGACACCGTAACGACCCATATCGGCGGTTTCAATCAGTTTCAGGATTTCCTCGGGCGGGTTCTGAAAATCGTCGTCGATCATGACGCAGTACTTGCCCCCGGCGTGGTTAAGTCCGCACATCACGGCGTTGAACTCGCCAAAATTCCGCCGTAGCGACAGAAACTTCACCTCGGGGCGTTCAGTAGCCAACCGGGTGCATACCGCCTCCGAATTGTCTCGGCTGCCGTCGTTCACCAGCACGACCTCGTAAGCTGCTCCCGGCAGCGCTGCCGACAAGCGATTCAGCAGTGGCTCGATGCTGTTTTCGCTGTTGTACACCGGGATGATTACGGAGAGCTCCATAGCTTTAAGGCTCTATGTACAATAGAGATAATGGATCCGAAAAGCGATAACTATCTTGGCACATCATATTACATATATTGCTTTTGAAGAGAGTAGGGGTAAATCCAATATTCATCTGAAAATGCGTTTTTTACCCTGATGGGGCAACCCTGAGACTGTGTATTACGGCAAAAGTTATTTATAAATATTTTTGTTAGCTTCATCCAATATCTTACGGACTTCTGCGGCCAGTTCTTGGGTGCTCCCGGGTTTATCGGCTTCATTTTCCGGTAAAGTTACTTCAAGTAAAAATTCCAGATCAGATGAAGCGTTATAATATTTTTTCTGCTTTAAATATATTTTAGCCCGGAATAGCATAGCTTGTACCATGCGATTGTTCCTGTCAAGCCCTGCGTTAAAATGCGATAGGGCCTTTTCATCAGTTCCTTCAAGATAAAATACTAATCCGAGACTTTCCTGAACCGATGCGTTCGCATCTACATCACCTGTGTCAATTTCGGCCAAACCTGCCAAGATGACGTGCGCTTTTTCAAGATTCCCTTCGTCGACATACCTTCTTCCAGCGGCATGTGCGGCTAAGAACTCATCCTTCGTCATTCCGGGTCTGATCTTATGCTTGCTGAGTTCAATTTGTTCCGACTTTGATTTGGGCGCGGATTCAGGTTTCGCCGCAATCTTATCGGCACTTTTCAGCATCTCGCGCCGCTGGTAAAGTTCCAATCTCTGGTAGTTGGCGAACGGATCGAGGTAGGTTGATTGTGACTTTGCTGTTTGCGGCAACATCGTCAGTGCTACATCTAGAATCACAGGAATCAAAATATCCTTTTTCATAAATATTTTTTGGAAAACAGTTTGGCAGCAAACGCCGAATGGCCAACCTCAACTGAATGAATGATCTAATTTCTGAATAAGACAACCAAGTTAATACCGATTCGGGCAGCGTCAAGATTTAGTGAAACTGATTGATGGTCGAAATAATACGACCTACCTCCGCATCTGTAAGTACCGTGTTTAGCGGCAAGCTAACCACCTCCCGGTGAATCTGCTCCGTGATCGGCAGCGACAGATGACGATATTCTCGATAAGCGTTCTGGTGATGAATTGGGAGTGGATAGTGAATATTGGTTTGAATCCCATTGTCTTCCAGATATTTAATAAATTCCTCCCGCTTTGGGTGTCTGACGACAAACAGGTGCCAGACGTCTTCGTTCGGTTGATCTGCGGGAGGCAATGCCAGGTTGGCTAGCTTGATTTCTGCCAGGTACCGTTTTGCAATTTGGCGGCGACGTTGGTTTTCGGCGTCAAGCGTCGGTAGCTTCACGTTCAGTACGGCGGCTTGTATTTCGTCGAGGCGGCTATTGACTCCCTGGTATTCGTTGACGTATTTTTTGCGGGAGCCGTAGTTGCGCAAGTGACGGATTTTGTCGGCGAGTGCTTCATCGGAAGTAACCACCGCTCCTGCGTCTCCCAACGCCCCTAAATTTTTGGTGGGATAAAAACTGAAAGCCGAGGCGTCCCCCAGGATGGCCGAGCGGCTGCCTTGGTGGCTGGCCCCGTGCGCCTGGGCTGCGTCGGTGATGACTTTCAAACCATGCCTTTGCGCCACTTTCAGAATGGCCGTCATATCGCAGCTCCGTCCGTACAAGTGAACGGGCATGATTGCTACGGTCTTGCCAGTGATTTTTTCCTCGATCAAGGTCGGGTCGAGCAACATCGTGCTGGCATCGGGCTCGACCCAGATTGGCGTCAATCCCAAAAAACTCACCGATAACACGGAGGCGATGTAGGTATTGGTCGGCACGATGACTTCGCTGCCCTGGGGAAAATCGTAAGCTTGCAGGATGAGTTGTAAAGCATCGAGCCCATTGGCGACGCCCACGCAATGGTCGGCTTCGCAGTAGTTGGCAAAGCGCTGCTCAAAAGTCCGCACTTCTTCGCCCAATACGTACCAACCCGAGCGAATTACCCGCTGCACGGCGGCTTCGATAGCGGCCTGGTGAGGCGCGTTGATCTGCCGCAAGTCGAGGAAAGTAATCATAGGAGGATGTACCAAAACGGCGGAGGCCGAGAAGAGGATCGAATGCTTGCCCAGCAATTTAATCAGTGGTGGACTCCGCGAAATGCACTTCGCCGTAAGGCTCGTCGATGTAGTCTTCTACCGCATAGTACTCATTGGACAGCACGAGTAAAATGGCGTCTTCCGAAAAATCTTCCATCGTGTGCCAGTCCCTGGGTTCCAAAATAAGGCAAGTGTTGGGCTTTTCGAGTTCGAAGTGACTCTCCTGCTCACCATCGTTTACATAGACGCGGCATTTACCGTGCAAACATATGAGCGCGTTCCAGGTCTTATGGTGTCGGTGGCCGCCACGCGGTATGTGGCTGGCCCCGTAGATGTAAAATACCCGCTTAATGGTGCCGGGCATCAATTTTTCAAACACTGTCAAATTCCCCGAATCGGAATGAAAAGTGCTTAGTTTAAGCAAATTGGGCATGAATACTGTGTATAGTTTCTTACAAATTTATCAAATTATCGGGGGACACAAACCTACTTCACGCTTCTAAAGTACGGATTAAAGCTAGATTTTGCTCAAAATAATTCTTCAATTACCGCCAGTAGCTCGGCGTGAACCGGCCCGGCGGCTACCACATCGCCACCAAAGAGATAATTATCTCCTCCCGAAAAATCGGTGACAATACCGCCCGCCTCCCTTACCAACAGTACCCCCGCCGCCATATCCCAGGACTGGAGGTTATATTCGTAGAATCCCTCGAATCGTCCGGCGGCCACGTAGGCCAAATCCACTGCCGCCGCGCCCAAGCGTCTCAATCCGTGGGTTTGGCGCATAAGCGTTTCCAGGATTTTCATGTAGCGGTCGTGCTTATCGAACACATAGTACGGAAAACCGGTAGCCAGCAGGCTTTCTCCCAACTTACTAGCCGGAGAAACCTGCATCCGCTCGCCGTTGCACCAGGCCCCGCCCCCTTGCCAGCCGTAAAAAAGCTCGTCGCGGTTGGGTTCGTGAATGACGCCAAGTATGGGATCCTTGCCCCGCGCCAAGCCCACACTAACGCAATATACGGGCAGGCCGTGGACAAAGTTGGCCGTGCCATCCAACGGGTCGATAATCCAGTTGAGGGCGTCGAGGTCGGGTGCCAGCCCAGTCGTGCCCTCCTCGGTGATAAAACTAGCCTCGGGCAAAATCGCGCGAAGACCCGCGACAATCATCTTCTCCGCTTCCTTGTCTACGTACGATACCAGATTATTGACATCCTTGTATTCGACCTTTTCCTGCCGGAAGTTAGCGGCCTCCCGCTGAATGAAAGCGGAGGCTTGCTTGACGACTTCAATGGTTTGGTGAGTGAGTTTTTCGAGGTTCATGTTTTTTTGGAGTACCTGGGTGCCTGAGTACCTTAGTACCAAAGTTTCTAATTTAGGCTGGGTAGTTTAAGTCGATATGTCTTTTTGTTTAGGTGTTTAGGTGTTTAGGTGTTTAGGTGTTTAGGTATTTAGGTGTTTAGGTGTTTCTAATATTGCCCAATGAATTATTCAGATAATAAACCCTTAAAATCAGAATAACTAAAATGGGAATTAAAACCAGATTGTGCTTTTGAAGATTGGCCGTGGCCGCTAACAGAAAGACGCCGTAGACGACCAAATACCACGAAAACCAGGCGGGCTTTTTATTTTTTGAAAACATAAACACGACGGGAACCCATAACGGGAAAGCCCACAATATATCCCAGTTCCAAGTCGTCACGCCGTGATTGGTGCCGAACCAAAGGGCCACAATTAGCCAACCCGTCAGGCCTACGATGGTGAAAAGAATTTTGTCAAAAAGAAAGTTAAGTCGCTCGGTTTTGATTTGCCAGATCGTGAACGCCGCCGTCAGAATAGCCAGCGCCCAGAAAAGTACTTTGGGTGTCAGCCAACCAGCACCGGGTTCGGGTGTGGCGACGTACAGGTCGCGCGTTTCGGCAACTAGCGGTACTTCGGTACTGTCCGTTTTGATGCGGGCATCGGCGAAGGCCACGCTGAGATTGTCGGGTAGAAAAGTAGCTTGCTCGGGCGTGGCGACCTCGTCCGATGGCGAACCGATAGCCAAGTCCATGCCGAAATCGGCCCAAGGCTTTTGTACGTAGGCGTAGCGGTCGATCCATTGCCGGAAGCTCAATGTCTCCTTGGTATAACCAGGAAAACTCAGGCGCTCGCCTGTGGCGGCTTTGAGGGCGTCGGCCAGGCGGGTTGAGCAGTTGTCGTAGAAGAATTTGTATTGGTACTCGCGGTTCTGGGGCAAAAGGTTGGTTTCCAGATACTCGTACAACCGCTGTTTATGCTCAGCAGAAAGATTCAGCTCCTGTTCCTTCACCGAGCGGTTTTCTTGTTGCCAGTAATAAAACTGTGGCATCAGCGCATTGACGGAAATGGTGTAGGGAAGTGTTCCGCGAAGGAATTTTACGTAAAAATTGCCTTCCTGGAAACTGAACGTCCCGTAGCTATATGCACGATCGATTTGATACACCGGATCATAAACCCATAGCGCACTATGGCCAAAACCTGAGTATAGCTCATCGCCCGGCCCCACCGTAACCAAGCTCACCTTAGCCTGCGGACTGAGCTGTGACTGCGCTTTTAAAGTTAACGAAGCAAGAAAAAGAAGGGAAAGCAGCAGACAAAATCTGCCTGTTCGGAGGTACTTAGAGGCATCCGAATCTAAGTGAAACAACTCATCATTCATCATTCATCACTATTTACACCCGCCTACCACGATCACAATCTCCCCTTTGACGGTTTTTTCGGCAAAGTAAGCGATAATTTCTTGCAAAGTGCCCCGGACATTCTCCTCGTAAATTTTGGTCAGCTCGCGCGATACGCTGGCCGGGCGGTCATCGCCAAAATACTCGGCAAACTGTCCCAGACTTTTGAGCAGCCGATGCGGCGATTCGTAGAAAATCATGGTGCGGGTTTCCCCGGCCAGCTCTTTCAAGCGGGTTTGTCGGCCTTTTTTGTGCGGCAGGAATCCCTCAAAAGTGAAGCGGTCAGCGGGAAGGCCCGAATTGACCAGCGCCGGGACAAAAGCCGTCGGGCCGGGCAGACATTCGACCGTGACCCCCAGCTTTACACATTCCCGTACCAGCAAAAAGCCGGGATCAGAAATGGCGGGCGTCCCGGCGTCCGAAATCAAGGCCATCGTTTCGCCTTTCAGCAGGCGCTCGGTAAGGCGGGCGATGGTCTGGTGCTCGTTGTGAATATGGTAGCTCTGCATGGGCTTTCCGATGCCGAGGTGCTTCAGCAAATGCCCCGAGGTGCGGGTGTCTTCCGCCAACACCACGTCCACGCTTTTCAAGATATTAATAGCCCGTAAGGTGATGTCTTCCAGATTCCCGATGGGCGTCGGAACGAGGTAAAGCTTCATCTAGTCGGCCTTGTTGTCGTAAAGCAGGTCGATGGCGGCGGCGAGCTGCCGATCTTTTTCAGTCACGGTGTCACCCGCGTCGTGGGTCGAGAGCTTGAAGTCGACTTCGTCGTACATATTGGACCACCAGGGGTGGTGGTTCTGGGTTTCGGCTACTTCGGCCACCTGCGTCATGAATACGAAGGCACTTCTAAAATCCTTGAATTTGAAGCTACGGCAGAGTTTGTTGTCTTTTTCGGTCCACATGGGAAGGGAGTTTAAAGTTTATGAGTAGGTGAGCTGGGCTATTTTTTTATTTAAAGAATGAAGAACTTTCTTTAATTCCCCACCTTCAGCACTACGTGCCGGATGTTTTTTCGATTCCAGGTATAGGTGATGTGCGCCTTGCCGTCGGCGGCTTGCACGATGGCGGGGTAGCTGAATTCGCCTCTGGGCTGATCCTCCAACACATGCACCTCGCTCCAATCTTTACCATCTTCGGATACCGAAACTACCAGTTTCTGACGGCCATTGTTCCAGTTCTTGCCCCGCGTGAGCGGGTTATGAACCAGCATTTGCCAGCCGTTGCTGAGCGTAACGGCGTCGGTACCGGAATTGGGGTTGAGCAAATCAGTCGGCGCGAGTTTACCCCAGGTTCTACCACCATCTTCCGACCATACCTCAGCAATCCGATCTTGCTTACTGCGGCAGAGCATCTGCATCTTTTGGTTGGGATAAGTCAGGATGCTTCCTTGAATGACATCCAGGTTGGTCTGTGGATCGACGGGCAGTTTTTCCCAGGTATTACCCGAGTCGCGCGAACGTTCGATGTGCGCCTTCCAACTCGTTTCGGTTTCAGTACTGGAAGGGGAGAGGATTGTGCCATCGGCCAGTTGGACGGGCTTATTTTTGATCGGCCCGAGAATGCCGTCGGGCAAGCGCTCCGATTCGCTCCACGTCTTGCCGTTGTCGGCCGAGGTGCGCACCATACCCCACCACTCGCGCGGCGATGGGCCGACTTTATAGAATAAAAACAGCTTCCCTTCCCGCGCTTTGAACAAAACAGGATTCCAGCAGGGCCAACGCGTATTGGCGTCTATGATTCCCTCCGCCATTAAAGTCGGCGGACTCCATTGGCCGTTCCGTTTCTCCGAAAGCCAGATGCCCACGTCTTTGTTTCCTTCGTCCGTTCCCCCAAACCAAGCCGCCATGAAATGCCCTGCCGTTACTTCCACAATCGTGGAAGCATGACAAGATGCAAAAGGCGGATTTTCGAAAACATATGTTTCCGAAATCAGACTAACCTTCGGAACCGACGAAACTGATTGGGCAAAACCGGGCGCGGAAGCAATAGCAACCAAACAGAGCAGACAAACGAAACGTAATAAAGTCATGATGATAGATTGAGGTTTGTGTATCTCAATACGCATATTCTGAGTTTCAGACTATTTATTTCTGACAAACACATGCCTGATTTTTCCGTTTCCGGTAGGCCGCTCGTCCACTTCGAACTGACGGAAACTCTTAATAAGGGGCAGTAATTTGTCAAATCCGTAGTTCCGGGAATCGAAACTGGGCTGTTTTTTGATTAATAAATTCCCCAATTCTCCCAGGAACGTCCAGCCGTCTTCATCGGCCAGGTCGTCCACGCTGTCAGTCAGCAGCGCCAGGAGTTTGGGGTCGATTTTATCATCCGGGATTTTCTTATCGGGCGTCCTGGGTGTTCTGCTTGCGGGTTTTTTCTCTTCCTTTTTGTTTAAAATTTCAATGTAAATAAAACGATCACAGGCCGAGGTGAAGGCCGAGGGCGTTTTTTGTTCTCCCATTCCAAAGACCTTCATACCCGCCTCACGCAGCCTGATGGCCAATCGCGTAAAGTCACTGTCGCTGGAAACCAGGCAGTATCCGTCCACGCGTCCGGTATATAGGATGTCCATGGCGTCGATAATCATGGCCGAATCAGTGGCATTTTTGCCCTGCGTATAGCTGTATTGCTGGATTGGCGTAATGGCATTGTCGAGGAGCACGGCCTTCCAGCTTGTGACACGCGGGTTGGTCCAGTCGCCATAAATGCGCTTGAAGGTAGGGGTGCCGTACTTGGCTATTTCCTCGAGCATGGCTTTTATTTTGGCCGAGGGAACATTGTCGGCGTCGATTAGTACCGCCAGTCTTAGATCGGGAAGGGTAGTTTGCAAGATATTGTTGGATTGGTAAAGTGCCTGAGTACCTGAGTACCTGAGTACCTGAGTACCTCAGTAAATTATGAGAGTTAACGTTTATTGTTTTTTTTAGTCAAAAAAACTCAGCCGGGCACCCGGAGGCGTACTCAGGTACTCAGGTACTTTATTACCTTTGCCCCTCTGCCCCATTCTTCGTTCCTTTGCAACTCACAAGGTAAGCTAAAACTTCAAGCTATGAAAATTGAGTTGGTGCGCGTCGACGACGCGTTTCATTTTGCGGGCAGCGGTTCATCGGACGTGACGGTTCACGTGGATGGTTCCACAGAAATCGGGGGTAATAACGCGGGCGTCCGGCCCATGGAACTTCTGCTGATGGGGCTAGCCAGCTGCAGCGCTATCGACATTATCCTGATTTTGAAGAAGCAGCGGCAAGAAGTCACAGACTTTCGCATTGTGGCCGACGGCGACCGCGAGAAAGAAGAAGGGACGCAACGCTCACCGTATCGAACCATCAACCTGCACTTTATCCTGAAAGGCAAAGCCCTCGACGCCGACAAAGTAGATCGTGCCATCCAGCTCTCGATGGAAAAATACTGCTCTGCCACCGCCCAGTTCGAAGGCACGGCGACAATCACGCACAGCGTATCGGTAGAAAAGGCACTAGGTACTGAGTACTGAGTACTCAGTACAAAGCTTTCGTAAACCCTGTACCCTGTACCCTACTGTACCCAGTACCCTGTACCCCATTATAACATGCAACAATACCACGACCTTCTCCAACACATTCTCGACCACGGAACCCGCAAATCTGACCGCACGGGTACGGGTACCATTAGTGTGTTCGGCTACCAAATGCGGTTCGACCTGGCGGCGGGATTTCCGCTGGTGACAACCAAAAAGGTTCACACCAAATCCATCATCCACGAACTGCTGTGGTTTCTGAAAGGCGATACCAACATCAGCTATTTGAAAGAAAATAAGGTCAGGATTTGGGATGAGTGGGCGGACGAAAACGGCGACCTCGGTCCGGTGTACGGTCAGCAGTGGCGGAGTTGGACTGCGCCCGATGGTAGCAAAATCGACCAATTTCAGCAGGTTTTGGATCAGTTGAAAAGCAATCCCGACTCGCGGCGCATCATTGTGTCGGCCTGGAATCCGGCGGATTTGCCACAGATGGCCTTGCAGCCCTGCCATGCCTTGTTTCAATTCTATGTGGCCGACGGCAGGCTTTCCTGCCAGCTTTACCAGCGCAGCGCCGACGTGTTCTTAGGTGTGCCTTTCAATATTGCCAGCTACGCCTTGCTCACCATGATGGTGGCGCAAGAATGCGGATTAGGACTTGGAGACTTCGTGTGGACGGGTGGTGATACCCACCTTTATGTCAATCACTTGCAGCAGGTCGAGCAGCAGTTGGGCCGGGCGATTCTTCCATTGCCAACTATGCGCCTGAACCCGGATGTAAAAAAAGTCCTCGACTTTAAGTACGAGGACTTTACGCTGGAAAATTATGATCCCTGGCCCGCCATCAAAGCACCGGTGGCGGTTTAGTTTCTTAATAGGATACCTCACTTCCCGTCCAGCAACTTTTTGTACTCAGCTTCCACTTTACGTTGTTCGTTGCTGCTCCCATAGGCTCCGAAGTAGTGGGAAGCAAGGCCAATCCCCCAACCAATCATGGGCCAAATCGGCCACGGATGAATTCTTGCCCCCCAAGGTTGAGCGCGCGCGTAGAAGTACATGACCCAAAATACGGTGTTGACCAGCAGGTAAGTAATGGCGTGTCTCTTGAAGGCGACCCGGCTTTGGGCTTTTCTCCATAGGTGTTCATCGCGTGCGTTTTCCATGATGTAGGGGTAGTTTGTTTCGTGAATGACTTGATTGATAAGTCAAACCTAACACGTTCTCTTCCTTTTTCTTCACCAATCCCGATGAACACCGGGAAACGCGGCATGAACCGGCTAAATACAGGAATGAGTCGCCGTTTCGTATTTCAGACCGCTCCGAACACATTTTTTTCCAGGAACGCGTTCCGAAACTTTCCCTGCGGGTCGTACTCCTGCGCCACTTCCCGGAAGGCGGCCATCTTGGGATAGCGCTTCGCCAATTCCGCCGGGGCCATCGTGAACAGTTTCCCCCAGTGCGGACGGGCGTTGTAAGGGGCAAGCTCTCGCTCCACGACGGGCAGGAGTTTGCTGACGCCGGGCCAGTCGGGCTTCCAGGTGAAGTGGATGGTGATGCAGTCCTGCTGGTAGCACGGACTCATCCACAGCTCGTCGGCCGCGATGGCCCGTACTTCGGAGGTAAGCAGGTACGGCCCCACCTGGTCGCCGAGGCGGGCGATGGCCATAATGGCATCCACGGCGTTTTGGCGCGGCACGAAGTACTCGGACTGTAATTCGTCGCCGCTGCTGGGGGTAAAGCCCATCTTGAAGTGCGGCATTCGCTCGTACCAGGGGCCGGGGACGCCCATTTGCGCGGTGCAGTTTTCGGCGGAGATTTCGGGGATCGGGTGCAGGTCTTTGGTCGCCAAGGTTGCGCCCAGCCATTCTGGCTGGTTCATCTGGGGTGCGTCGGCGCGTTGCTTCACCCACACCTCAGCGATATCCTGGCTTTGCCAGTTGGTGAACAGGCTCACGCTGTACCCGCTGGCCTGGATTTCGTCAAAATGGTCTTGCAGTTGGACGAGGGGCATATTTTCGTAGACGTACTGCGTCATCAAAAAGGTCGGTTGCAAGTCGAGCGTGACTTTGGTCAGCAAACCCAACGCGCCCAGATTCACTACAGCCGCGTTAAATTTCTCGCCGTCTTTTTCGCGGGTCAGGTTCACGATTTCGCCATCGGCCGTAATCATCTCCAGTCCCGAAACCGCCGAAGCCAGGTTACCGTTCTTTTCACCCGAGCCGTGCGTGGCCGTAGCGATGGCTCCCGCCACCGAAATGTGCGGCAGCGAGGCCAGGTTATGCAGCGCAAAGCCCTTTTCGTGCAAATGCGGACTCAGTTCGCCGTACTTGATGCCGGAATTGACCGTGACCGACTTCCCGTCCGGGGCGATGACTATGTCTCCTGGTGCCCCCACCAACGACACGAAGCGGTCGTCGGTATCGGCAATTTTGTTGAAGCAATGCCGGGTACCCAACTGCTTCACCTTATCGTATTTCCTGATTGCCTCCTGCGCCTCGGTCAAGGATTTCGCCTGGTCGAGTTGGCCCGTATTATACGTGAGATTGCCCGCCCAGTTTTTCAAGGTTTCGGCTTTGCTTTCGGTGCTGCAACTGGACAGAGGCGATAGGAGCGGAGCGGTCATGAGGGCGGAAGATAGTTTGAGGAAAGTTCGCTTTTTCACCGAAGGAAGGGTTTGGTTTTTTGCAAAAAAAGAACGTCTTCTCCCCCAATCTACTGCAAATCGGGATGCTGACGGTGGAAATCCGTGGCATCCTGGTAAGCCTTGGCTACGCCCAGCACTTTGCCTTCCTGGAAAAGTTGCCCCATGAAGGTGATGCTCGTGGGCGTACCCTTCTTGCTAAACCCGTTGGGCAGCACCACGCAGGGATGCCCTGTGAGGTTGGTGGTAGATAAGTTGCCGCCGCCATACGAAGGCGAAACGTAGACTTCGACCTTGGCTTTTTTCAAAATATCGTACACCTCCTGAATAAGCTTGGTACGCAGGCGGTTGACTTGCAGGTACTCCACCGCCGGGACGAAGCGGGCCGAGCGGAAGGAATTGGGCCAGGCGTTTTTGGTCTGGCGCACCAGCAGGTCGTCGCGGTTGGAGCGGGTCATATCATCAAAACCCGTCGCGCCCTCCACCGAAATGATGGACGTCATGGCGCTGAGCGGGTATTGGTCGGGCAGTTCCATCGGCACCAGTTCGGCCCCAAGTTTTTTGAGTTCGACCAGCGTCAGCGAGTCGTTGGTTTTGTTGTTGTAGTCCGACTCGAAGGCTTTCTTCAAATACCCAATCCGCATTCCTTTCAGCGACTTCATCGGAGCGTAGTTGAAGGGCGCGTCGATGAGGGTCAGATCCTGGCCATCGGGGCCGTAGATGGCATTGAAAACCAGCGCGCAGTCTTCGACCGAGCGGCAGATCGGGCCGATTTTATCCATGCTCCAACTCAGGGCCATCGCCCCGTGGCGGCTCACGCGGCCGTAGGTGGGACGCAGCCCGGTGGTGCCGCAAACCGTCGAGGGCGACACGATGCTGCCTAGCGTTTCGGTGCCGATGGCGAAGGGCAGCAGTCCCGCCGAAACCGACGCCGCCGAACCCGCCGACGAGCCACTGGAGCCGCTTTCCACGTCCCAGGGGTTGCGGGTTTTCTCGCCGTACCACACGTCGCCCATCGCCAGGGCACCCATCGTCAGCTTGGCGCAAAGCACCGCCCCGGCGGCTTCCAGTTTCTGGATTACGGTCGCGTCCAGGTCGAGGGTTTGGTCTTTATACGGTCCCGCGCCCCAGGTGGTTTTGTAGCCCTTGCGGGCCAGTAAGTCCTTGGCTCCGTAAGGAATGCCGTGCAGCAAGCCCCGGTACTTCCCGGCTTTGATTTCTTCGTCGGCTTTGCGGGCCTGCGTCATGGCCAGTTCGTCGGTGAAGGAAATGACGCAGTGCAGTCGGGCGTCGTACTTTTTCAATCTTGCCAAAAAGAACTCCGTCAGCTCGACCGAAGTAATCTGCCGCGAGCGTACTAACGAAGCTAGTTCAGAAATCGAGTAAAAGGCCAGATCATCTTTATTTTTAGGCAAAGCAGCCTTCATCAAGGTGCTGTATTTGAAGGGCTTCTGCACCGAATCCAGCACAAAACCGACGGGCAGCGGGTTGAAGTACAGCGCGGGAGCCACATCGTTGCTGAGCGGAATGGACCGCACTTTCTCGTAGCCTTCCCGCGCCCTTTCCAAATTGCTCAGCATGGAATCACGCTCGGCCTCGGTGAAGTCCAGCCCGAAAATCTGCGACGCCTGCTGCACCATGTCGGTGGTAATTTCGGGCGATTTGGTCGTAACAAAGGAACCCAGCGCGAAGCTGGCAATGAGAGCTAATGCAATCCATGTAAAGTGTTTCATGAAATAGGTTGTTTAGATGTTTAGGTGTGGAGTTGTTTGGGCAAACCCGTCTAAACGACTAAACACCTAAACAACTCAACAAAAGGGCTACCATTCTGCTCCTAAAAGCACCTCAGTACCCTTCCCCGCTTCCTCCGCCGCCAAAATCTCCGCCGCCGAACTTCGGCCCCTGCGGACTGTCGGTGGCAGCACTGCCGACTTCGGTGGCCACGATATTTCCCGCCAAGATAGCCAATTCCGATTCTTTTTCCGGTGCGTAAACGAAGCCTTTTTTCACTTCCTTCAAATAGCGCATGAGTCCCACCGCCGCGAGAATGCCCGCTAGGCCCAGCAAAGCCGTGGCCCAATCGCCGGGAATGAAGGGAAAGTAATGGTGCAGCGTAACGAGCGAAGCTACCAGCGCGACGCTACTCAGGATAACAAACGTCAGGCTCGTCCAGCGGATGGCGGCGTAGAGATAAAGAATGGGGACGGAAAAGGTCAGAAGCCAGAAAAGTCCGGCCAGCGCCACTTCCGGCGAAGGGTCGAGGTCGTTGAGGGCGGCGTTGCCCTCCCGCACCACGTAATAATTCCCGGCGGCGTAAAAAACGACCAGGGCGGCAATGTGAACCCATTCGAGGGCGGTTTGCCAATAAAAGCTGTCGTCCTTTTTCATAAACCGACGGACAAAATACCAGACGATTCCGGCGTAAGCCATCGCGATGAAGGGCAGCAATAGTTTTCCCCAGGCGAATTCCATCGCCATGGTGGCAATCACGTAGAGTCCGGTCAGGAAAGTACCCACGGCGATCAGCCGGCTCCCCGTAGCTATACGTCAGAAAGAGCAGCAGCGGCAGGTACGCCAAACCGACCAGCCAGGGGGTGGTATAGGCTGTTTCGGTGATTTGCAAAGCCACCGGAGCGAAGGACGCCACGATGGCGTAGAGCATGGCGTTGTCGATGCCGGAAAAGTGCAGTCGGCGGTCTTTGATCAGGAAATTCACGAAGAAGAACACGCCCAAACCGTAGAGTGGCCCTAAAAAAATCTCGGCGAAAGGAGTGTCCACAAACGGAAGAAAGATTATCAAAGAGGCGGATAGACCGAGATTTGTAAAAACAAATAGCCCAATCCAAATGAACCAGTTGGGACGGTAGGGCAGGGGCGAATAAGCCTGGTCGATGCGCTTTTTTTGCTCTTCCCCGATCAGCTCCTTCTGCGCCCAGTCACGGGCCATTTGTTGTACCCACTCGTTTTTCAGGAGTATTTCGTTGTAGGCTTTCATTCTTCTTAGAGGAGGAAAGGAGGAAAGGAGGAAAGGAGGAAAGGTAGGGGCGAACCCATGTGTTCGCCCAATCCAAGAATCTACTTTTTACCCAAAATTTTCTTGTAAGTGAGGAAGAACCACACGACACCCGCCGCGCTGGCCAGCATATAAAAGGACGCCAAAAACTCCAACAGGCCATCGAACAGGTTGTTGAAAAGCAGGTAGGTAAAGCCGACGTAGGCAAAGATTGTACTCAATAAGAGGAATAGCAGCGACTTTTCTTCGAGCGCATTCTTGTACAGATACCAGCAGCCGGGCACCAACAGTAATCCAAAGACAAATTGCCAGCGATCCTGGTTGAACATCCCGCCCAGACAGGCCGATAAGTAGAGCGTCCCAGCCAATAAAATGTAGGTGTAGGTGAAATGCGGTTTGATGTGCTGCCTTTTGAGAAACCACGAGCCCACCAGCATCACCGCCCCAAATATGATGGCATTGCGGATCACGGCGGGGTCGGAAAAGTCATTTTCGATCAATAATTTGCTGGGCGTGGCCGAGAGTCCGACCCACGAAGCCAGAGCCGTGATGGCCAGTGAAAGTACGCCCTGATGATCGTAGCGGTAGGCAAGGAAGAAAAAGATAACGGCGGGAATGAAAGCGGCCAGTCCGTAGCGGGTGCCGAAGATTTCGTATTGGTACTGCACGTAGCCTTCCAAGGCCAAAAATAGCAAACTGCCCAGCAACAACACGATGTCGAAATAAGGCGCGGACTGCTCGACTTTCGCGGGGCTATACGTACCGCCTTTCTTGAAAACATACACAAAACAAGCCGCCGTAACGACCGCCAGCAAGCCGATCAGCACTGCGTGACCCACGGTATCGATGTTCTGGTAAATCAAAACACCCACGCCACCGACAAAGGCAGAAATCGAAACGTAAAGCAGCGTCCGCAAAAACACAAAAAGCGAAACGGGTTTGTCTTTTTCATAAGCTTCGATCACCACCCGTTGGTCATGTTGGAGTAGTTGTTTTTCTTCTAGCTCATTGAGTAATATGCGTACGTTCATAAGCTAATTCGCGTAAGAAATATTCACTAATTCCCACATTCAAAATTCTAAATTAATCCTCGTACCGATCATTCCGCCACGGATACGCCGTGTTGGAATACCCGCGACCTTCCCAGAAACCCTTTTTATCTTCACTCATAAAATGAATGCGCTTGATCCATTTCGCACCTTTCCAGGCGTAAAGCTGCGGCGTAATGACCCGCGCCGGGCCGCCGTGGTCGCGAGTGAGTAGCTGTCCGTCGGCGGTATGAACGACTAGCACATCCGGTTTCAGCGCTTCTTCCAGCGACAGATTGGTCGCGTAGGTGTCGTAGCCATAAAACATCACATGAGTAGCCGTATCCTTCGGCTGCACCAGCGCGGCCAGGTCGAGCAGCCTGACGCCCACCCAAGGCACATCCAGCCGCGACCAGGTCGTGACGCAGTGAAAATCGCTGATGTCCTCGGTTTGGGGAAGTGCCATGAACTCATCCCATTTCAGCGTCACCGGATTTTCCACCTCACCGCCGACGTACAGTCGCCAGCGTGCCAAAGAAATATCGGGCTTGTAGCCCAAATCCAGCACAGGCCACTTGTCCGTCTCGAACTGCCCGACGGGCAATTTAGGCATTCCGTGGCGATTCTCTGGTCCCGTTCCCTGCGGCTGGTCATCGGCCACCGAAGGTGTGTTCCGCATCTTTTCCTCAAAGCGTTCCCGAAGTCTCATGCGGGCGGCTATGATTTTTTCTTGTTTGGTCATTTTTAGAGAGGCACAAAGTTCCAAAGTTCCAAAGGCACAAAGTTCCAAAGGCACAAAGTGGCACAGGGGCAAAGTTTCTTATAATCATCGAGTAGAGGTAGAATGAAACCCAGTTTTCCACAACTCCACAACTCCACAACTCCACAACTCCACAACTCCACAACTCTTCACAAATACCCCTTCGCTTCCCTGATCACGCTTTTATACACTGCCAAATCCAGGCACTTTTTATAGTATTCTTTTGCCTGCTGCTTGTTTCCGCTGCGGTCGGCGATGCGGGCGAGTCCGGCGTAGGCCATCGCGTGGTATTCTCTGGTGTATTGGGCGTCGTAGGTGGTTTTCAGGGCGTTAGTATAGTGGTTTTGTGCGGTGGCATCATTGCGGTATTTCTTTTCTTGTAAATAGCCGTCGAAGAAATGCCAGGAACTCTGAAAGAATCCGCCGCCTTGTCTTTTGAGGTCGGGTAGTTCGCGCTCTGCTTCGGCGTAGCGCCCGGCCAGGAGTAGCGATTGCACATGAATCATTCGGAAAATAGGATTTTTTGGGTAAGCCGAAACCAATGGCCCAGTATACTTGGCGGCTAAGTCGGGGCGCGATTCGTGGTCGAGGTAGGTTTGGGCGAGGAGGTAAGCGGCTTCTACTTTGGTAATGACCGCTTTTCTGGTAGCCAAATCCAACTGTTTGAGGCCGAGGCTTTTGTTGCCATCCTTAAAAAAAATCATCAGCGGCCGCACGATGGCGTGGTCTTCGGGATAGGCCTCTACGTAATAATTGTAGGTACCGGCTACGATGAGAAATTCTGGATTTTGATCGATCATTTTCATCGCCTCGGTCAGATTACTGTACGCCTTCTGTCCTTCCCCGGCGGCTCGTAAAAGTTCATTCTGGAAGTTGTACAGCAGCGCCAGATAGCCCCGCGCCGCCAGCCGAAAAAAGACGGCCTCAGGGTGTTCGCTGTTCTTGCCATACTGCTTTTCCACCGCCTCCAGGCAGTTATCAAGGTGGCGGATGTACTCGCCAACCTTCGCCTTGTTGTCTTTTATCGGCAAATACTGCCAGTACATCTGAAAAGCCGCCATAAAGTGCGTCACCGGATGGCCGGGATAGCGGCTTTGGACGTTTCGCCGCACCGCATCGGCCTCCGCAAACTCGTAATTATAAATATGGTCGATGCCCCGCTGAACTACCTCCATCGTCGGCTTATCTTCCAAAATCTGGGCTTCTGCCGGAGCAGTGGCAAATAGAGCGGATATTATGCAGTAAAAAACCAGAAATCGAAAAATCATGCGGAAACGGCTTCGAGAGAACAGTTTGCTTGTATGGCGTCGTCGCCGTAGCTTTGTTGACAACATACCCACAAATTTTACCTAAAAAAAGAAAGTAGCCTACTGCCAACGGCTTATAGCCTACAGCCAAAAATGATTCACTACGAACAATTCACCCTCGACAACGGCTTAAAGGTACTCGTCCACGAGGATTTTTCCACACCGATGGCCGCCGTCAATATTTTATACAATGTAGGTTCGCGCGACGAAGACGAGCAGCGCACCGGCTTTGCCCACTTGTTTGAACACCTGATGTTCGGCGGCTCGCAGCATATTCCCGTGTACGACGAACCCGTGCAGTCGGTCGGTGGCGAGAACAACGCCTTTACCTCACCCGATATTACCAATTATTACCTCACGCTCCCGGCCGACAATGTCGAGACGGCCTTTTGGCTGGAATCCGACCGGATGCTGAGCCTGTCGTTCGATCCGAACGTACTGGAAGTGCAGCGGAAAGTCGTCATCGAGGAGTTCAAGCAGCGCTACCTCAACCAGCCCTACGGCGATTTGTGGCTGAAACTGCGTCCGCTGGTGTACACGACGCATCCCTACCGCTGGGCGACCATCGGCAAAGATATCGAGCACATAGAACGCGCTACGCTCGACGACGTGAAGGAATTTTTCTTTAAATACTACCGCCCCAACAACGCCGTGCTGGTCGTGGCCGGAGCCGTGACGCTGGCGCAGGTACGGGCACTGGCCGACAAATGGTTCGCGCCCATTCCGGCCGGTGAACCCTACGTGCGAAACGTGCCGCAGGAACCCCAACAAACCTTCGCTCGAAAGCTGGAAGTGTCCGCCGCCGTACCGCTGAACTCTATCGTAAAAACCTACCATATTCCCGCCCGCTACGACGCCGACTACTACGAGGCCGACCTCATCAGCGACATTCTGGGGCGTGGCAAGTCCTCACGCTTGTATCAGGCGCTGCTGAAAAACATTCCGCTGTTCAACAGCGTGACGGCCAGCGTCATCCCCTCGCTCGACCCCGGTCTGCTCATCGTCAAGGGTAACCTGAACCCCGGCGTGAGCATGCAAGCCGCCGACGAAGCCATCGAAAATTTATTGCAGGATTTTGTAAAAAATGGCACCACCGTCGAAGAATTGGAGAAGGTGAAGAACCAGGCTGAGGCATCATTGGCCTTCTCGCAGGTCGAGCTGCTGAACCGCGCCATGAACCTGGCCTTCGCCGCCAACGCGGGCAACCCGGCTTGGGTCAACGAGGACGAGGAAAAAATTCGCGCCGTGCAGCCCGACGACATCCAGCGTGTGGCGCGGCAGGTGTTACGGCCCGAGAATTGCTCGACATTGTACTACAACGCCATTGAGGCCAAGTGATGAACAACGCCTTTCCTTTTCGTATTGGCCAGGGTTACGACGTTCATCAACTGGAAGCAGGTCGACCGTTTTGGCTGGGCGGCATCCTGATTCCGCACAGCCACGGGGCCAAGGGGCATTCCGACGCCGACATCGTTTGTCACGTGCTATGCGATGCCCTGCTCGGCGCGGCCAACTTACGCAACATCGGCTACCATTTTTCGGATAAAGACCCGCAGTGGAAGGGGGTGGATAGTAAGGTGCTACTGGCGAAAGTTCTGGAAATGATCCGCGAAAAAGGCTACGAAGTGGGTAACGTGGACGTGACCATCGTGCTACAGGAACCTAAATTGAACCCGCACATTCCGGCCATGAAAGAATGCCTGGCCGGGGTGATGCAGATCGATGAAGACGCTATTTCAATCAAGGCCACCACCTCCGAACACATCGGTTTTGTGGGAAGGCAGGAAGGCATCGCGGCGCATTGCGTGGCGTTGATTTATCAACCGAAAGCAAGGTAGGAGCGAGCTACGCTCGTCCGATAATGTCACAACCGCATCACCAGCACCGGAACCTTGGCGTGATTCAGCACATCTTCGGCCACGCTACCGGAAAACAGCCGCCGCAATCCCTTATGGCCGTGGGTAAACAGCACAATCAGGTCGGCGTCGGTATCTTCGGCGTGCTCGATGATGCCCTCGGGTATGGTCTTTGCTTCATGAATTGTGAATTCGTATTCGCCGATCTTGCGGTCGGTGGCAAAATCATGTACCCAACTACGAATGCCCTTGGGTACGCGGCTGTTCTCGGGTGTCATGATATACAGGAAATGCGGGACTTCCTGGTCGGCCAATGGGAAGGGATATTCATCTCGAGACTTCATGCGATCGTCCAGGTCGAGCGCTCGCACCACTTTTTTGGGGTTGAAATTTTCTACCCGCTCCCGCACCACCAGTACCGGGCAGGTGGCATTTCGGACGATGGCCTCGGCGTTTGACCCTAGCAGGTACTCTTCCCAGCCGGAGGTACCCTTGGTGTGCATCACAATTAAGTCAGCTTTACGCTGGGTCAATTCGTGAATAAGACCCTGACTGTCGTCAATCAACAGGTAATCGATGTTTTTGTCCTGGTATTTTTTCTGACCGACTAGCTTCGAAACGGCTGATTCTGCCGCTTTTCTGGCATCGTGGTAGCGGCGTACAATGTCGTCGGGGGCGGTGGAGGTAGTACCGGTATAGACAAACGAGCGAATGGGCTGCACGATCATGTGCAGCAGCAGGACGTTGGCGCTTTGCGCTTCGGCAATGTCAACCGCCACCGACAGGGCGATGTCGGTTTCGGCGCTGAGGTCGGTAGGAACGATAATCGTTTTCATGAGTTGGTTGTTTTAGTTGAGGTGCACCTGCTTGGGGCACGTCTCAAAATTACTTCCTGACTGTCTCCCCCGATATGCGCTAAGTCAAGTTCTAAGATGACTTTACTCAGCTAGAAATTTCGTGTGGGGGCGAGCACCTTTGACCGTCGAGGGTTGAAGATTTCGCAGCTCATTTTCCCGAAGACCCGGTAAATGACCTACTTTTGTTTGGAAAACCTCCTGGCATTCTCCAAAAATCAGATTTACGCCCAAATCTCTCCTTCCAATGAAGTACTTCTCACTCGTCTTTATTTTGTTCTGCATCCTTCCCAGCGCCCACAGCCAAGTCGTTGAGGCTCCGATTGGCTTCGAGGAATACGACCCCATCTCGACGCTGAAAGTGGAAGAACACATCCCGACCCGCGCTAAATTTCCCTTCATTGATGTCCACAACCACCAATACCAGATGCCGGATCAGGATTTGCACGATTTAGTCTCGGTCATGGACACGATGAATATGCAAATCATGGTCAATCTCAGCGGCCGCGGCTGGTACCAGGAGTGGGACGAGGGTACCGCCCACTTGAAAGGCGCGCTGACCAACGTGATGAAAAACGAGCCGAAGCGCCTGGCGGTCTTCACTAATCTGCAATTCAGCGGCTTCGGCCAACCCGACTGGACCGACAAAGCCGTGGCCCAACTCGCCACCGACGTAAAAATGGGAGCAAAGGGTTTGAAGATCTACAAAAGTCTCGGATTCAGCGGTATCGTGGACGAAAAAGGCGAACGTGTGGCCGTCAACGACCTACGACTCGACCCCGTGTGGGCCCAATGCGGCAAGCTGGGTATCCCGGTGCTGATCCACACCGCCGACGTGCCCTCCTTCTGGGATCCACTCGACCGCTACAACGAGCGCTGGCTGGAACTCAAAACCCACCCACGCCGCAACCGCATCAAGGACAAGGTTTCTTTCGAAGAACTCATCGGCGAGCAGCACGACATCTTCCGCAAGCACCCCAATACGACTTTCATCAACGCGCACATGGGTTGGTACGCCAACAACCTCCGCAAGCTGGATAGCCTGATGATCGAATTCCCGAATACTTACGTGGAAATCGGGGCCGTTATCGCCGAACTAGGACGCCAACCCCGCGCCGCCAAAAAGTTTTTTGAAAAATACCAGGATCGCGTCCTCTTCGGCAAGGATAGCTGGGTACCCGCCGAGTACGTGACCTACTTCCGCGTATTGGAAACCGAGGACGAGTACTTCCCGTACCACAAAAAATACCACGCCTTCTGGCGGATGTACGGGCTGGGGCTTTCGGATGAGGTGTTGAAGAAGTTGTATTACAAGAATGCTTTGAAAATTATTCCGGGGCTGGATCGGAGCGGGTTCCCGGACTGAGGAGACTTGCGATAGCTCGATGATGACTAACTCACTACTTCCTAACTCTTAAAAGCCTGCCCTTTCCAACCTTTCTGAGCCAACGGATCTCTATATGGCGAACTTTAAAAATACAATGGTCGCGCATTTATGAGAAACCCTATCGCCCGCTTTTGCAAATGCTTGGTAGTCTTACTCTTTTCATCCTATGCATCTGCCCAGGTTGCAGTACGCGGTATGCTTGTTGACGAGATAACGAAAGCACCAATCAGGGGAGCAGGTATCATAAATTCAGATGGCGGGAGAGGTACGCTATCGAACGAGGAAGGAGAGTTTGAACTAATCGTTCAAAAATTTCCTGTAACACTCATTTTTAGTCATGTGAGCTACAAGAAAATGCAGAAGGAGGTAGTCGATAAGTCCTATCAGAAGATTTCGCTGCCCCTTGCTATAATAGAACTCGCAGAGGCTCAGGTTGGGAATCCAGCGATCGCGATAATCAACGCAGTAGTTTGGAAAGCTCAAGCGGACAGTACCGCAACTTTTTACAGGAAAGCTTTCTACCAAAAGACTTCCCAGTATCGAGGCAACTACACCAAAATTCACGAGAGCTTCATGAACGTGGCTTGGAGCACAACGGGAGTAGTAGAGTGGAAGCCTCTGAATGTCAGAGTTGCAGAACTTGAGGATCAAAGGTACACCCCTAAATACAGGACAAAAAAAATAGGATAGCCTGAAAATGGTAGATTTGAGTTGCGAAACCAACTCTACCCAGACTATCCCGATGCAAAGTAAAGAGAAAGAGGTATTCAATGCCATCAAATGTCACTTTACCTGCGACATACGTCGCGTAAAATTTATCAGTTGTTTGATCGTGAGTCTGTTAAAGCTTAACGACTGCTCGCTCAGCGAGTGGAGCAAGGGCGTCTGCCTGGACATTCTGCTGTCCTCGAAGTACAAGCGCCTGCAACGGCTGCTGTGTGGCTTCCGCTTCGGCCAGCGAGCGTACTTCAAGCTGGTCTGGTCGGCCTACGGACAGGCCGACCAGGTGGTGCTGACACTGGATCGCACGGATTACATCCAGCGCGGGCAGACGGTGCAGATACTGATGCTGGGCATCGCCCACAAGGGTGTGAGCATCCCGTTGCTGTGGCACACGGCCAACCGCGAGGGCAACAGCAGCAAGCAGACGCGGCTGGCCCTTTTGAAGGCCCTTGAACGTTGGGCGGTCGTCAAGCCAGGGCAGAAGGTTTACCTGACGGGCGACCGCGAGTTCATCGGTAAGGAGATGTGGACGGGCTGGTTCACACCCGTCATCCGGGTGCGGGCCAACGCCGCAGTGGTCAATGGCGGCAAGTCCTGCCGGGCCGACAAGGTCTTCGGCGAGAGGAGGTTGAAGGTGCTTCGCAAACCCAGGGTCGTTTACGGGCAGCGAGCCTACCTGACCGGTATGAAGCTGGAGGGCGAGGACTTCCTGATCCTGATGAGCCGTGAGCGCGTGCGAGGCATGGCCGGGATTTACGCCCAGCGGTGGCAGGTCGAGACACTGTTTGGCGCCTTCAAATCCCGTGGCTTCAACCTCGAGAAGTGCCGCGTCAACGATCACCGCCGGATCAGGACGCTGTTGTTTTTGCTGGCCATCGCGCTGGTTTGGGCCATCAGGGCGGGCGAGTGGCTGGTGGCCAACGGCAGAAAAATTCCGATCAAGAAACTCAGGACGGGAAGCCAGCCGCTGAACTCCTTGTTCAGGCACGGTCTCAACCACTTGCAAAACATTGCGCTTAACCATGCTCATTTTCAGAAACTTGATAAACTTTTGTACTGTACTTAGAGGTACACCCATAAAAATTTTTTGTATCTCACGTTTAAAAACACAAGCATCTACAAACCGTACACAGTTTATCCTTTGAATTCCAAAGACATCACTTTGCTTTATGATTTTAGAATCCAAGGCTATTCTGGCATTGATAGCAAGGATGAGCTAGTGAAAATTCACTGTAAACCTAAAAAAAGGGACAAGCATATATTTCAGTTTGAAGGTGATATATATGTTTACACAAAACACGATACCCTGGCAGCAGTCATGGGGACATATTATTCCCCAATTTCAAGAGTATCGGCTACTGAAACTCAAATCGATGCTAAATTTTCGTTGAATGGAGATAAGCAGATGATATTTGACAATATCTACCTCAGGCAGATATATACCAATCGCTGGACGCGGCAAAAAAATGTTGAAAACGCCTGGCTTTATTTTAACGACGAAATCCCAAATCTAGGAGAAGGGAAAAAGTATGGCGGTCTTTTCCTGGATGACCTAAAAATATATGAAGAAGTATCCTATGATTCTGAATTTTGGAAAAAGAACGTACCCATTAAGCATACTAAAATTGAAGAAGACGTAATCAAAGAGTTGGAGCGCAAGGGGCAGTTCAAAAGCAATTTCAAGTGAATCAATACTGCCCCCGCTAACCCTGATTTCAAATCAGGATGGTCGCCCGCTGGCGTTGACTCCCCAGCGTTTGTAATTCGAATAATGACAAAGTATCAATAACTCAATAACAACCGATCCGCCACCACTTCATTCTCCAAAGTCTGCCCTTCCAGTTGAAAGCGCCGGAGCATGGAGCGGCCGCAGTCGATGAAGATTTCGCTTTCAAAAAGTCCGTCGGGAATGGACAGGTTGCAGTTGTGCCACGATCCCATTTTTGCATTTTCTACCATTTTCCGAAAGGGCAGTAAAAAAGAGCAGCTTAAATTCATAGTTTTGGGCTTCCCAACCTTTTCAACGTTCCTGCTGATGCGAACTCTGACCCTTTCTTTGTTTTTAGCCCACATCCTGCTTTCCTGCCAAACCACCAATAGCAAACAAAGCCAGTCCGACACCTCCGCCCACTCCGTTATCCGCAAAACAGCCATCAGCGATTCATCGTTGTACGATTCCGAAAACCTGGTCGTCAACAAACTCTCCGACCACGTCTTTCAACACATTTCCTACCTACAAACCAACGATTTTGGTAAAGTGGCCTGCAACGGGATGATTGTAGTCAATGGAAAGGAGGCCGTCGTTTTCGACACCCCTGGTACCAACGAAAGCGCCCAGGAGTTGATCGATTACCTTACCGGAAAACTCCGTGTGAAAATCAAAGGCGTGATTGCCACCCATTTCCACGCCGATTGTGTGGGCGGACTGGAAGCATTCCACAAAAAGAATGTTCCTTCCTACGCCGAGAATCGCACGATTGCCTTTTTGCAGGACAAAGATTCCAGGCAACCCCAAAATGGCTTTGACAAATCACTTGCACTTGCCGTAGGGGACCATAAAGTGTACGCGCAGTTCATCGGCGAAGGCCACACCAAAGACAATGTGATCGGCTATTTCCCCGCCGATAAAGCCATGTTCGGCGGCTGTCTGGTCAAAGAGGTGGGAGGAGCAAAAGGCAATCTGGAAGACGCCAACGTGGCCGCCTGGCCCGAAACAGCCCGAGCCGTCAAGGCCAAATATCCCGAAACCGTTCTTGTGATACCGGGACACGGTAGAGTAGGCGGGCAGGAATTGCTCGATTACACGGCGAAGCTATTTGATAACTAACTTAATTTTCCTGCTTATGAAACGATCACCCGTGCTATGTACCCTGGTTGTCCTGCCAATTTTTTGGTCCTGCCAAAAGAATGATCGCACCGAAAGCGCTGAGCAACAGCAAACCGCCGAAGCCGGAAATACCCAAACCTTGCCAGATCAAGATTTTGAAGTAGATGCGGACGCCCTATTGAACGATTACAGGACTTGGTACGGCTATCACTACCGTACCATTCACCTGGCTCAGGACTTTGTTGGAGTCGATACGGATTTGACCCAATTAACCAAGTTGGCTTTTTTAACAAAACTGGCCACCGGAGATTATATCGCACTCAAAACGAAACTGAGAGAGGGAATACCTACTTACGCTTTGTATCAATCCGGCCAAGCCAACCAAGACAGACGGCGAACCATCAAAAATCTAGTTTCCTACGAATTAAAAAACCTGAGCTGGGAAGGGAAAGAGGTGCCGGAGTTCAGCTTTACGGACTTGAACGGGAAAACTTACGACAAGGCTTCGACCAAAGGGAAAATACTGGTGCTGAAATGCTGGTTCATTAGTTGCACGGCCTGCGTTGAGGAGTTTCCTGAATTGAACCATTTAGTAGAGAAATATACCGCAGATCCCGACATTCAATTTGTCAGCCTGGCGAGCGATACAAAACCGAAGTTGGAAGCTTTCATTAAGAAGAAACCCTTCCGATACGCCGTGGTGCCGGACCAGGGGAGTTTCATGGCGAATAAACTGGAAATTGGAATGTACCCCACGCACTTACTGGTAAATAAAGAAGGGAAGATCGTGAAAGTAGTCAACTATGTCGATGACCTGATTCCGGCGCTCGAAAGGCAGGCAAAATAGCGCTTCATTTCATTTTTAATTCTAAACTTTTCTGGTTACCGTATCCATTCAAAACCAGTCGATCTCGGTAAATATTCAGTATGGCGTAGGAACTGATTTCGGTATCCACCATACCGAAAATAGTGATATAGTGAATGCCGTTTTTGAAAACATACCCCCCGGCGTGGTTGTGGCCATTGACAAAGGCTACTACGTTGGGATTCCCTTCGATAATCGTCAATATCTCAGTAGCATTCCACAAATTATGGGCACCGCCTTCGGGCCGTATCGGCATGTGGGAGAATAAGATTACTTTCTGGCCTGCTGAGCTGGCTTGCGCGATCTCCTGCCTCAGCCAGGCCTGTTGCTCTTCTCCTATACCGCTGTTCCATTCGTAATGATTGGGCTGTCCTTCGGTGCGTTTGTAGTGTTCGTTCAGAGCGTCAACAGGTCGTTGGTGCAGCGGATTGGAGTAATAGGCGTAGTCGGTGGCGTCCAATACGACGAAACGAAAGCCTTTCCTGACGTAGGAGTAGTAATAGCTGGACATTCCCAAACGGCCCAGCAAACGGGGCATATGGACCGAGTCAATGGAAAAATCATGATTCCCTAGTGATTGGTAGCTCTCGATACTTGGGTTGAGATGCTGATAAACGGGTAGGATGGAATCGTAACTCGCCCATTCTTTGTCTATTACATCACCAAGGGTCTGGACGAAATCTATTTTTTGGTTATTGAAAGTATCTACGGCTTGCTGCAATTTCCAGACCGACTCCCGGTAGTAACGTTTGCCCACCGTGGGTTGGTCGGCGTACTGCGGATCTGCCACCAAACCCACCCGAAGCAGGGGTTTGGTAGTGGAACACGAAAATTGCAATAGGGCAATAAACAAAATCGCCAAGTGCTTATAAAATCGCATCAGTTGCACTTCTTAATCGGGGCTATAAATCACCGCGTTGGCAAGAATCCGCGCGTAAGTTGGCTCGGCAAAATCCTCAGCATAATGCCCCGCCTGGCTATAAAACACCGAGCCTTTTCCGGCCTTCATCCACCAGGCCGACCGATCCTGCATCCATTCTTTTCCTTCCGGGTCGGTAAATTTGAAACCGAGCAGAATCGTGCGCGGAATAATTAGATGATGGTTGAGATACACTTCGGTTTTAGGGAAATTAAATCCGGGAAGATTCTTGGGTTTTGAAACACCTTCCGGCTGATATTCGATCTTTTCGGGATAAATTACTTTGTGCGTGGTAATGAAGTGGCCGGGAGCCAGGTTCACGATGTCCATGTTCATGTCGTCGATGTATTCGTAGGCCGGGGCGGCTTCCTCCGCTTTGGGTAGTTCCAGACCCAGAAACGAAAACCAGTCCTTGTTTTTGCGCTTGCCCGAACTTATAGAATGGTGCAGGACAATCAGCTTGCCGCCATTTTTAGCGTACTGAATGAAGGCTTCTTCCGATCCCGCGTTCAGGTCTTTGTGGATGTACACCACCACCGCCTGGAAGCCCGACAAGTCACTGGGCATGTCGGTCTGGGCAATGATTTTGGAAGTAAGTCCTTCTTGGGTTTTGAGTCCTTTGGCCAATACTTCCATGGCTGGAAATTCGTCGGCGACCATTAAGATTTCCTGGGCGGAGAGGCGTGAGGCTGCGCAAATAAGCAGGACAAATAATAGGCACTTTTTCATAACAGTTCTTGAAAAGCAATAAATCAGATGAATGATTAATATCTACTCTGATTTCGCCAGTTCATCAATTATACAGCACCTTGTCGGCAAACTAATAGAATTTTTATTAATCATCTAATCGCACTTTTCTGTTTTACAGACGAGCTTGTAGTTGTTCAAAACTCATATTGGCTATGTGTTTCGAGATTTTGTCTTTATTGACAGATGAATAAGGTTGTAAAGAAAGCACCCCGGAGGGGTCGACCCCTCCGGGGTGCCAGGTTCGACCATTTCAGCTATTTCTATTAACCGTCGACGCCTCCGGCGTGAAATCGAGTTTATTTACCTATTAATTCACCCATCAATGATAACCCTAAAAGTCTTGACGCTGTCAAATTCTTTCTCTCTTTTTGCTTTTTTATTTCAGTCGGCATGATTGATGATATCTTTAGGTGAACGTATTTCTGATACCTGTTAGCCTCCGCTACCGCCAACTTGCAGATGGTTGTCAAAAATAGCGCAAGCTTTGAACCTGCAACTCCACTACTTCCCCTTCTCCCTCGTTCGCAAATACCCCACCAAATCCAAAACTTCCCGCTCCGACAGCGGCTCCAGCAGCCCCGTCGGCATCATCGACACGGGCGTCACCTCGCGCGACTGCACGTCCGATTTGTTGAGGACCACGGCATCCTGCCCCACGACGCGGAGGGTGATTTGGCGGTTGGTTTCTATGGCAACGTTGCCTACGAAGGTGCGCCCGTCGCGGGTGGTAACGACCACCATTTTATAGTCGTCCTGGATTTCGCCGCTGGGGTCGAGGATGTTGCCCAGTAGGTAGTCCACGTTCGTGCGGTTGGAGCCCGTCAGGTCGGGGCCGATGTTGCCGCCTTCGCCGTACAATTTGTGGCAGGGGCCGCAGGAGTTTTTGAAAATGAGTTTTCCCTTTCCAAGATCGGCGGTGGCAAGGGCTTTGTCGGTCAGTAGGTTGCGGTACTTGGTGTAGACCTTCTCGTCAAAGGCCACGTGGTCTATGGGACCCCAGACTTCCACAAAACCGCTGCCCACCACGCGCCGCAACTGCCGGGCAATGTAGGCCGGGACGTCCTTTTTGAGGATGTCCTGTTTGGCGATGGCCTGCGTCAATAGCCAGCCGTACTTCGGGCGGGAAGCCAGGGTTTGGATGGCTTCGGCTTTTTCCGCCGGATTTAAAGATAGATAGCGCTCCAGGAGGAGTTTACCCAGGGGCTCGGCGTCGTAGCTGGCCACGGCGCGGATGGTTGCCTGCCGCAGGGCAGGTTGGTCGAGCAGCGCGGGGAGTTGGGCCACGAGTTCGGGGCGTTGGCGCAGGCTGAGGGCTTGCAGGGCGGCGAGGCGGTCGGCGGTTGGAGCCTTGGGATTTTTCAGGGCAGCTAGTTGGTTTTTGGCGGCTTCGGTGTCGCCGAAGTGCTGGGCGATGTCGCGGGCGACGATGGCCGTGGCGTCGTCGCCCTTCATCAGTTTGGCGTACACCTTCGGCCAGTTTTTGGGCGCTACTACGTCGTAGCGGCCTTCGAGGGCATTCCGCATTCCCGCCAACAGGGTATTATTTTCGGGAAAATTTTCGAGTGTCGAGACTACCTTTTCCGTCGCATCGGCGTCCACCATCCGGCGCGCGATGAACTCGGTGACCATCGGAATGCGGCTTTTAATGGCCAGGTTCAGGGCGCGGGTGACGTTTTGGGCCACCATCGGTTCCAGCCCGAACCAGATCATCTTGGGCAAATTGTGGTCGTCGGCATCCTCGTCGTGGCGCACGAGTTGCTCGGCGATGCGCCAGCGCGAAGGTTTATCCAGCCGCTGCATGGCCGAGGCCAGGTATAGCCGCACGACGGGCGAGGGGTCGTTTTGGGCCATTTTGACTAACTGCAACACGACCTCCGAAGTCGGCGGCTGATCTTGGCACAAAAGCTGGATGGCCCAGGCCCTTACGTGGGCGTCCGGGTCGGCCAAAGCCTGGAACAAATCGTTTTTGGAAAAACCGTCCGTCACGTGCAGCGCCCACATAGCCCGCAGCCGGAAGTCAGGCTGGTCGTAATTCTGAAAAAGCTTCCGCAGTTCAGGCTGTGTCGAAGCAGCCAGTTTTCCCTTCGCCGCCCGACCTTGCAAAATCACCCGCGCCCGACGGGCGTGCCACTCGCTGGGGCTGGTTTGCAGGGCCACGAGCTGCGCGTCGGTCATCTTGCCCAAATCCGCGTAGCGATCCGGCCAATCTTTCGCTTGCGAGGTTTTGGGCATAATCCGAAAAATGCGGCCCGTTTCTTTATTCAGCACATCCGAGCCGCAGATGTCGGCATCGTGCCAGTCCAGCGCGTACAGCCCGCCCTCGGGCCCCACTTCCAGGCTGAACCCGACCCACTGGGCATTGTTGGCCAGCATGAAATCGTCGCCGTGGTGGCCGACGAAGCCCGAGCCTTTGGGTTCCAGTACGTCGGAAAGTACCGCGTGTTCGTGGATATTGGCCATGAAAATCTTGCCCCGCTCCCCCGCCGGAAAAGCATCCGACTGGTAGATTCTGGCCCCGCCGTGGGCCGAGCGGTGGCGGTGGTCGGCGATGGTCTTGATGTCGTCATAGACGTAAGGGTTGAAATGCTGTCCGCCCTGCCGATGGTAGATTCCGCCCGGGATGACGAACCATAAATGCGGAATCACGCAGGCCGTGATGAACATCTGCCCCTTGGCGTCGAAGTCGATGCCCCAGGGATTGCTGAACCCATGGGCCACGACCTCAAATTTCTCCTTCGTAGGGTGGTACCGCCACACGCCGCCGTTGATGTCAGTACCTTCTCCGGTTAAGAGATTCTCAGGAAATGGGTCGTTGTGGCGATAAATGCGTCCTTTGCCGCCAGGCTTGCGGATTTTGGAGGGCGTAGCGAAACCCTGCAAGCCATACAGCCAGCCGTCGGGTCCCCAGTGAAAGCTGTTCAGCGTTTCGTGGCGGTCACGGATGCCCCAGCCCGTCAGCCGCACCTCGATGTCGTCCGTGTCGGCCCGGTCATCGTGGTTTTTGTCAGGGACGAAGAGCAGATTGGGCGGTGCGCCCACGAACACACCATCGAAGCCCACGGCCAGGGCCGCCGGGAAGGCGATGCCTTCCATGAACACCTTTCGGCTGTCGGCCACGCCATCGCGGTCGGTGTCTTCCAGAATCACGATGCGGCTGTTGCCATCGTTGGAGAATCCTTGGGCCCGCGACTCGTAGTCGCGGTTTTCGGCCACCCACAGGCGGCCGCGGTCATCCCAGCAGAAGGCCATCGGCTGCGTCACCATTGGCTCGGCGGCCCAGGCGTTGACGGCAAACCCGTCTTTAATCGTTATGGCCGCCACGGCCTCTTCGGGACTGAGCAACTTGGCGTCACGGCCCTCCTGCCGGGCCAGATTCCAGAGATCGGCGGTGGAGTACATCCCCGCTTTGCCCGTGAATTTTTCCCAATGTCGGGTCAACTCCACGTCGTTGAGTTCGCCGGTATACACCACGATGCCGTGTCGGATGGTCTCGGTTTCACCTTTTTTGATGGTCCAGTCGCCGCTGCGGGCACGGGCTGGGCCAATACCGAGCTGACTGTCCACGCGCCAGGGCTGCGGGTAGCCCTTGTTGGTCGGATGGTCGAAGATAGCGAAGTGGGCCAGGTCGTCGCGGCCCGCCACCTGCATCCCGGCGTCGACCCACATGGCGCGTTGGCCCTCGGCCTTTTCGTTGCGCTGCCGGGCGGCGTTGACCACCTCGCCTTTGATGCCTTCCTTCCACGGCATCCGCAGGAACAGTCCGCCGTAGTCGTATTTGCCGATGGTCACGTCGGTTTGGGCCTCGCCGTTCCAGGTCAGATCCAGGAAGTACTTGCCATCCTCTTCGCGCATGGTCCAGGTTTGGGTTTCGGTGAGGGTAGTTTTTCCGTTTTCATCCAGCAGATCGTACACCGTTTGCCATTTTACTTCCTCACCCTTAGCTTCCAGCACTTTGGCCGACACGCGTCGCCAGTAGCCATCGGTGGGGTGATGGAAATAATCGCGGCCATTCACGCGGGTGAAGCCCCAGTACAAGCCGGTTTGGTGCTTGTGGTGGCCGGGGCTGTACTCGGTGAGCAGGCCTTTGCCATCGGGCGCGACGATGGGGTGGAGGTAGGGCCGGAAACCGGCCTGGGCGACTTGGGTGACGATGGGCTTGGTTTCGCCCTGCCGGAAGATTTCTATGGTTTCTGCTTTTTCATTCTGCCTGATGACGAGCGTAGTTTCGGTGGTAGTGAGGACGCCCGAATCTTCAAGCCCTGGGAAAGCGAGAAAATAACCCTTTCCAAGGATGGATGATACTGCGAGGAATAATAATGCGCGCATAAAGTATGTTTAGGGTTTACAAGTTTTGTCTTAAATTGTAATGTAATTGTTCAATGATCTTTGCAAGATTTGGAGATAATGATTTACCTTTGCCCATCATATTTAGGATACTATTTCAATCCACCATCAAACTAAAAAGACCATGAAATTATTCCTACAATCAGTCTGCCTGACGATAGTACTGGCGCTGGGCGGACTCGCTCAGGCGCAGGATATCAGTGTGTCGGGCAAGGTGACCGGGGCCGACGGGGGAGGCCTGCCGGGCGTGAACGTATTAGTGAAAGGCACCACCTCGGGGGTACCTACCGATGTGGAGGGAAATTACACGATCACAGTCCCCTCGAAGAATTCTACGCTCGTTTTTTCCATGATCGGCATGACGCCTAAGGAGGTGACAGTCGGTAACCAGACCAACATAAGTGTGAACCTGGAAGACGATGTCCGCGCCCTGAGCGAGGTGGTGGTCATCGGTTACGGTACTGCGAGCAAACGTGACCTCACGGGTTCCATCGTGACGATAAAAGGCGAAGAAATAGCCGACAAGCCTGTAGTGAATCCCGTAAGCGCCCTGCAAGGGCGCGTGGCCGGACTTTCTATCGTCAACTCCGGCCGCCCCGGGGCCAGTCCCGACGTGCGCATCCGGGGAACGAACTCGATTAACGGAGCTAGTCCGGTGTACATCGTGGACGGTATTCTGAACGACAACATCGACTTTCTCAACCCGGCTGATATCGAGTCGGTGGAAGTGCTTAAAGACCCTTCTTCATTGGCTATTTTTGGCGTGAGGGGTGCCAACGGAGCCATCGCCATCACGACCAAAAAAGCCAAAGCCGGGCAATTGAACTTCAACTTCAACACGACGCTGGGCTTCAAGCAGGTACAGAAGCGGATGGACCTAACCGACGCCGACGAGTTCAAGGAGTTATTCAACGAGCAACTCGCCAACCAGGGCAGCGCCCCCTACGACTACTCCATCTGGACGGGCAACACCGACTGGCAGGATCAGATCTTCCAGCGCGGCGCGCTGAACTACAACAACCTCAGCGTGTCGGGTGCCTCGGAGAAGAACAAGTTCTACATGGGCGTCGGCTACGTAAAGGAAGAGGGGATCATCAAACACGAGCAGTACCAAAAAATCACGGTCAACCTCAACGATGAGCTGAGCGTGACCAAGTCTTTGAAATTCGGCGTCACTTTCAATGCTTACAAAGCCAATCTGCCCGATAACAAGGGCGTGGGGTCGGCTATCCGAGCGGTACCCATTGCTCCGATCCGTGACGAGGCGACCGGACTCTACCATACCTTACCCGATTTTCAACGGGCGCAGGTGTATAATCCGTTGGTAGACGTCGTATCGCAACGTCAAACCTCCATCGGAACCCAGTACCGGGGCGTGGGCAGCATTTACGGCCAAGTGTTTTTCCTGAATGATTTCAACTTTAAGGCGACGCTTTACGCCGATTACGGTTTCAATACCAACCGCTCCTATCGGCCCTTGGTTACGGTGTTCAACCCCGAAATTGTGGGTGAGAACAAGCGTGATGAACTGGTTCAGCAAACTTCTGTCAACCAGAGCCAGAATCTTTTCTCAAAATTACAGCAAGACTACCTGCTGACCTACGCCAAGAAATTCGGTGGACACGATCTGACCGTATTGGGCGGAATAACCACCTATTACCGCAACTATGAAGGCACCTCGGCCAGTGTCCAGCAAGGCAATAGCTTCGAGATTCCTAACAATCCCCAGTTTTGGTACGTGGACAACGTAGGCGATGCTTCCACCAAGCGCGGCGATGGCTCGGCCTGGGAATCGGCTACGCTTTCGTACCTGGGTCGGGTGCTTTACAACTTCAATGGCAGGTACCTGCTCAACGCTTCCTTCCGCCGCGACGGCAGCTCGGCCTTTACGGGCAATGGCCGCTGGCAGAACTTCGGTTCCGTGGGCGCGGGCTGGCTGGTGAGCGAAGAGGATTTCTTCAAGAGCCAAAGCGTGATCGACTACCTGAAAGTGAAAGGTTCGTGGGGAATTCTGGGTAGTCAGAACATCGACAGCCGCTACCGCTACCCCGCCTACCCGACGCTTACCGCCGCCAACTCCGGCGTGTTTGGCGAAAACATCGTGGCGGCTTTGCAGAACGAATACCTCTACGATCCCAACTTGCACTGGGAAAATATTCGGGCTTTCGAGGCGGGTTTTGAGCTATACACCCTGAAAAATCGTTTGTTTCTCGAAGCCAACTACTACAATAAGCTGACGAACGATATTCTGGCCTTGATTCCCGGTGCAGCAGGTACGACGCCCGGCCTGACCAACGCGGGGGAGATTTCCAACCACGGTATCGAACTGACGGCCTCCTGGAACCAGGACGTGACCAAGGATTTCTCCTACCGGATTGGCGGCAACTTTACGACCCTCAACAACACAGTGGAGTCGCTGGCCACCACCGGCTTTGCCATTATCCGGGGAGCCTCCCGCACCACGGAGGGCTTTCCGATTGGGTATTTTTATGGTTATGAAGTGGCGGGCGTGTACCAAAACGAAGTCGACGTGGTCCGGTCGCCCGCCAGTTCCATCGGCCAGGTGGGGCCGGGCGACCTGAAATATGCTGACACCAACGGGGACGGCTCGATCACGGAAGACGACCGGACGATGATCGGCAACCCCACGCCCGACTTTACCTACGGTCTCAACCTGACGCTGAATTACCGGGGCTTCGATCTGAGCGTGGAAGGCAACGGTGTGTACGGAAACGAAATATTCCGTGACTGGAACCGAGGTACTTTTGCGCAATTCAACTTCCAGAGGGGGCGGCTCGACCGCTGGAACGGCGAGGGGACTTCCAACTGGGAGCCGATCCTGCACACGGGACACTCGACCAACTACGTTCCTTCTTCCTACTGGATCGAGGACGGCAGCTATTTCCGCATTCGAAATTTGCAGTTGGGCTATAATTTCAAAAAGGAAATGCTCAACCGGGTCAAGTTGAAGTCACTGCGGGTGTTCGTCAACGCGCAGAACCTGATCACCTTTACCAACAGCACGGGCTTCACGCCGGAAATCGGTGGCAGCACGATTGCCTTCGGTGTGGACGATGGGACGTATCCCCTGCCCGCGATTTATACTTTTGGTTTGAATCTTAATTTTTAAAGTACCAAAGGCACAAAGGCACAAAGGCACAAAGTGGAATGGCATCTGCCGGCATATAATCAACAAAGTACGTTGTACAAAAACTTATTACGAAGAACTTATAAATACCAAACTTACTCTACCCGAGTATTTTTATAAAATTCTGATTATAAGTTATTTGAAGTATGATCCACCTGACGAACGAACTTATGCACTCCTGCCAGAATTGAGTAAAACTCTCTTTTGGGTTTTTAAGTCCACTCCGCAAAATGTCAAGTCCCTTCCTAAAAAAACTGTTCGCTTTATAGCCGTGCTTCTTAATCTTTATATTTTGTACTTTTTCATGATGAAGTTCACCAACTTTCACACATATTGCGACCGCTATGCTAACGAAGACCAATAATTTACTCAATTTATCACTGCTTTTCAAATGTGTACTTTCCAAGTCAAACCCTCTTTTTTTGAAACTCTGAAAGAGTACTTCTATTGACCAGCGTTTCCTATAAGTTTCACCTAAGTTTTTGGCTGGAAGATTCCCTATCAAAAACAAAAAATCTCCCTTTACTAGTGTTTTTAGCATAGAATTACCCCAGACACCGTCCACCATGCAATCTTGGAAATACCTTTCGCTTTGTTTGCTCAAAAGCTCACCTATTGAAAAAACGTCTCCATTTTTTAAAGTTATCAAGTGACTCTTCGGAACACGCATACAATAGTCTATATTATTGGATTTTAGGTATTTGATCCATTCAAGTCCAATAAATTCTCGGTCACCGATAATCGTATTTATCCGTTCTTTCCCAATTACGTTCACCAGTTTATCCAACAAGTCACATCGGTCAAGCCAGTTGCTGTTGCCAGATTTATTATCGAGGAGCTTCCAATACAGCGGAATTCCAACCGAGCCACACTTTGCGACTATCATCAAGATATTACACTGATAAACGCCGAAATCCCACTCCGTCCTGTCTATGCATAAATCAAGTTTACTCTTAGGTAAAAACAGCAAAAGTAACAAGCAGACTTTGTCATAATCAAATACAAAATCCTTGAAAAACGACTGTATCTTTCGCTCTACGGATTCGTCTTTTGCCTTAGAAGACATATGCAGGGCGATCTCCTTGAATTGTACTTTTCTGCTATTTATAAGCCCAGTCAGAAAGCCGGAGATGAATTTTTTTCGCGCTAAATTCGCCGCCAAGGGCACGATATCGAAAATTTGTATAACTTGGGCGTTGATGATTTCTGTCATCCTCAAAGGCTGGTTTTGATGCTTGGTCGCTTCAAAGGTCAGCCTTTTTGTTTTTTATGCCAATTTTCTTCGGGTACAGTATACCAAACTTATGAACTCAATAAAATTAACTAAGTCGCTTGCCGTCGTTGCCCTCGGGGGGGCGATGCTGCTGGCGGGCTGTAACGATTATTTGGATCGTGAGCCGCTGGGACGGTACACCGAGAAAGACATTCCGGCGGGTTCTTTCGACAGCCAGGTCTTTGGCGTGTACGCCCGGATGCGGGCCTTTGGCGTGTCGGCCCTGCCGTACATTGCCATCCACAACATCCGCTCCGATGATGCGGGCAAGGGCAGTTCCGTCACGGACGGCGTCGACACCGAGAATATTTTTGACAAATTTCAGTACGTCAAGGATCAGTGGCTCATCAACGGTTACTGGAACGATCATTACGCGCTCATCAACGCGGCCAACGCCGTGATCTCCGACATCGACTCCGTGGGCGCTACGGATCCGGCCACGCAGGTCAATTTGGGCGAAGCCAAATTCATGCGGGCTTACGCTTATTTTAACCTGGTGCGCACGTACGGGGAGGTGCCCAAGATCGACTTCAAAATCACCAACGCCGCGCAAGCCAACATCCCCAAGTCGCCGACCAACGTGATTTTTGCTTTGATCGATAGTGATCTGCAGGCGGCGGCTGCCGTTCTTCCCGCTACCTGGGGGGCCGCCTACGCGGGCCGTCTGACGCGGGGAGCGGCCAGGGCGCTGCACACTAAGTCAATGATGTGGCGTAAAGACTGGGCTGGGGCTTTGGCAATGGCTAAGCAGGTCATCAATTCGGGAAATTATAGCCTGGTCAAGGATTACAGCAGCATTTTCCGCAATGAAGGGGAGAATAACGCCGAGTCCATATTTGAGATTCAGGCTTATTACGACATTTCCCAAACCAACCTGGGCATTCAGTACGCCCAGGTGCAGGGCGTCCGGGGATCGGGTGAGTGGAACCTGGGTTGGGGATTCAACACGCCCACCGAAGACCTGGCCATGGCCTTCGAGAAGGGCGACCCCCGCAAGGATGGCACGTTGCTGTATTCCGGCCAGGTCAATGCGCCATTCAACGAGCGGGTGCCGCCCGCCACGTCCAGCATTCCCCGGCCTTACTGGAACAAGAAAGTCTACACCGACCCCAACGACCGGGCGGCCAAGGCCAACCGCGCCGGGCGCTGGATGAACCTGCGGGTGATCCGCTACGCCGATGTGTTGCTATGGGCCGCCGAAGCGGCCAACGAACTGGGCGAAACCGCCGATGCCCTGAAATGGCTGGAAATGGTTCGCGCCCGGGCCCGTGCAGGAAACAATGCCATTTTGCCCGAAATCAAGACAACGGACAAGGCCGCCCTGCGCGACATCATTCATCACGAGCGTCGCGTAGAGTTTGGCATGGAGAACGAGCGCTTCTTCGACCTCGTCCGCTGGGGTAAGGCCGACGAAGTACTGCGCCAGCTTGGCTACCAGTCCCGCAATCGCTACCTGCCCATTCCGCAGGGCGAAATCGACAAGTCGAAAGGCGTGTTGGTGCAGAATCCTGAGTATTAATTTTTTGGTCAAGGGTTAACGGTTAACGGTCAACGGTTCGCGGAATAAGTCGTAGCGCGGCCAAATTAAGATCGTAGAACGCCGTTTAGCCGTTGACCGTTAACCCTTTTATTCAAATGAAAACTTACAAGATAATTGCAAAACTCCTCGTCCTCTTTGCGGTAGTGACGACCTTTTCGTGCCAAAACATGGTGCGGCCTGATTTTGATTATGTCCAAGACGACGACCCGAGCCTTAACGGGCCTTTGCAGCGACTTTTTGCTTTTGAGGGATCGCCCGTGGACAGCATCCTGGGGGTGCGCGGTACCGCCACCGGGGTCTCTTACATCGCCGGGGTGCAGGGCAAAGCCTACAAAGGTTCCAAAACCGGGCAGATTGTATACAATACAGCGGGCAAGCTGGCCACGATGGATAGCTTCACTTTTGCCTTCTGGATGAAACTCGACGAACGGGACGGCGGAGCGCAGTCGGTGTTTATGCTGCCGCGAACCGATGATTTTTGGGGCAATACATTTATGATGGTGGATGGCGCGGCCAGGAACGACTCCATGCTGGTAAAGTTTAACTTTGCGGGCAACTGGATCGTATTCGACGGCAACGGCAGCAAGGCAAATGGCCTGAATCGCTGGCCAGATGCCTACGGCAAGTGGAAGCACGTGGCATTTACTTACGATGGGGGTACCTCTACGTTTGCTGCCTACCTGGACGGCAATAAGCTGCCGCTGGATGCCTCGGTCGCCAAACGTACCAGAGACAATGCGCCGCTGGGGCCGTTGAAATTCACTAACGTTTCGATGTTTATCATCGGCGGCTTTCAGCAGCAAGCCGGCATCAACGGCGATCCGGCCGACTGGATGAAACACTACCTGGGCGCTCTGGATCAGTTCAGAGTTTACACCAAGGCGATCACCGAAGCCGAAGTCAAGGAGTTGTACGCCAAGAAAATGTAAGGTGCCTGACGGGGAAGAAATTTTTCTTCCCCGTTTTTTTGGCATTCGTCCCCTTTATTTTAAAACCTGATTTTGAAAATGAGAACGCGACTCCCGACCTTCCTCTCTTGCGTGTGTCTGCTGGCTTTGGTATTGCATCCTGCTGTTGCCCAGAAGAAAAAGAATCCTACATCGCCTACTCCTGCCGCCTTCAATCCCGCCGAGCGCCCCAGAAACCTGTCCGATACGGCCCTGCTGGAACTAACCCAAAAGCAAACCTTCCGGTACTTCTGGGATCTGGGCCACCCTGTGAGTGGCCTGGCGCGGGAGCGAAGCAACGAGTCGTTCAATTACGGCGGCGAGGTGGTGACCACCGGCGGAACCGGTTTCGGGGTCATGGCGATGGTCGTGGCGGCCGAGCGGGGCTGGCAACCGCGTGATTCGGTGGTGGCGCGTCTGCTGAAAATGGTTCGCTTCCTGGCCAAGGCGGATGCCTACCACGGCGTGTTCCCGCACTGGCTGAACGGCAGTACGGGTAAGGTGATTCCCTTCAGTCGCAAGGACGACGGCGGCGACCTGGTCGAAACCTCTTTCCTGATGCAGGGACTGCTGGCCGCCCGGCAGTACTTCGACCGCAACGACCGGGCCGAGGGCGAGCTTCGCAACCGGATCAACAGCCTCTGGCGCGAAGTGGAGTGGGATTTTTACACCCAAGTTGGCCGCGAAGTGCTGTACTGGCACTGGAGTCCCAACAACGGCTGGGCCATGGATTTTGAACTTCGCGGGTACAACGAGGCCCTCATCACCTACGTGCTGGCGGCGGCGGCCCCGCGCTACCCCGTCGATCCCATCGTTTATCACCGGGGGTGGGCCGTGGGCGGACGGATCAAAAATGGCAAAAAATTCTACGACATCACGCTGCCGCTGGGTTTCGATTTCGGTGGGCCGCTGTTCTTTACGCATTACTCCTTTCTGGGCCTGAACCCAATGGGCTTGCAGGACCGCTACGCCAACTACCAGGAGCAGAACACCAGCCACACGCTTATCAACTACCAGTATTGCCTCGACAACCCTAAGGAATTCGAGGGTTACGGCGAAGATACCTGGGGACTTACCTCCAGCGACACGCCCAATGGCTACCGGGGGCATTCGCCCACCAACGACAACGGCACCATCACCCCGACGGCGGCCCTGTCGGCGTTTCCCTACACGCCCGACAAATCCATGCGCGCCCTGCGCCATTATTACGACGACCTAGGCGATAAGATTTGGAGTGAGTACGGCTTCGTGGACGCTTTTAATGAATCTGAGAATTGGTACGCCAAATCGCACCTCGCCATCGACCAGGGACCAATTATCGTCATGATCGAAAACTACCGCACGGGCTTGCTGTGGCGGTTATTCATGAGTTGCCCCGAAGTGCAGGAAGGGCTAAAAAAACTGGATTTCAAGTATCCTGGTGTGAAGTGAAGGGCTAGTAACCTCTTGTCAAAAGCCAGCACCTTTGGGTGAAAAGATTTCTAACTGTTGTCTGAGAACAGACAACAAAAAACGGCCAATGGACTTTTCCATTGGCCGTTTTTCATTTCATCGGAACCACCGAATCAATCCCCGGAATCGAACCGGGATTCAATTCGGGAGTGCCTGGAGCCACCGGATCGCGCTCGGGAGCGGGATCGAAGTCGGGTGTTTCCGACGGCGGATTGGTGATGGGATTCTCGTCCGGCACGACGGGCTGCGGCGTCTCGGGCAGGTCAGGGGTGATCGGAGTCTCGGGCGGCCCGACGGGCGGCGTAATGTCGGGAGCGGGAATGCCGCCGGGCGTCGCTACGCCCGGCGTCGGGACACCGGGTACGGGGTTTTGGTCGTAAATCATGGCGGTTAGGGTTTTAGTTTAAAGTTTTCGAGATAACGATTTTACAGAAACCAACTACGAAAAAACCATGCCCCTTACTTGTTCACCTGCCTGAATTCCCAGCGTTCGCCGTCTTCCCATTCTTTCACCGAATTACCGTAAGTGGGGTATCCGCCGCTGTCTTTCAAGAGTTTGGCAAGGTGTAACAAATTGTAGGTCATGAAGGTCGTGTTGCGGTTGGTGAAGTTGTTGCCCAGCGCATCCGCCTTCTCATCGAGGTAGCTTGGCCCCGGCCCCACTTCGCCGATCCAACCGCAGTCGGCCTGCGGCGGAATGCTGTACCCGATGTGCTGCATGGCGTAGAGCAGGCCCATTGCGCAATGCTTGATGCCGTCTTCGTTGCCCGTGATCACGCAGCCGCCCACCTTTCCGTAATACACGTACTGCCCTTTCTCGTTTTGTTTGGCACTCATCGCGTAGAGTCGCTCCACGAGTTGCGTGGCTACGGAGGAGCGTTCGCCCAGCCAAATCGGCGTGCCGATCACTAGAATGTCGGCGGCTTTCACTTTTTCATAAATCTTCGGCCAGTCGTCGGACTCGATGCCTGAGTCCTTCACCTCGGTCATGTCGGGTTGCACACCGGGAGCGATGTCGTAGTCCACGAGGCGGAGCAGTTCCGTGGTCACGCCTTCGGCTTCCATGATGTGGCGGGAGACTTCCATCAATCCGGCGGTGTGGCTTTGCTGTGGGGATTTTTTGAGGGTGCAGTTGATGTAAAGGGCATTGAGATGCGAGAAATCGGGCTTTTCCGGTCGGGGCATGGGGGGAAGGTTAAAGTTTGATAGAATATCTCAGATTTCTCCAAGATAGGGATTTCATTTTTGCGGCGAAAACCGAGCTTGCAATTCGTAGTAAGTATTAGCTATGCCGATTGCCTATGCCACCAGGCAAGAACAAGCTGTCCACGGACTTGTAATCGATCGAATTTTTTCCGACCGCTCCTTTCACAATCATTTTCCCGAAAAATATTTTTCAGAGAATTGCTACAATTTCTGCCCATATCTTGATAAAATCATATTTAATATTTGCCGAAAAACAAATCTAACACTTTCAAGAAAACATTTTTTAAAAATCAAGATTTGCTATGCATTTGTATTTAACAATTGCCTAACATTGAAATAAAATTGGGTGAATGAACGATAAGGGCAAATTATACTGTTGGCCGAACCTTGAACCTCCATAGCTAATTTTAATTATTAAAGCCCACCTCCTCAAATTTTTTCATTTTAAATAATCCTTTAATTGTACAATTCTATCCCAACCAACAATTTATGAAAAAAACGTTTGCTTTCATTTGGCTGCTGGCGGGCGTCCTGCTCACGGCGACCTCCCACGCGCAGGCCCAGGACTACTCGCTCTCGGGCCGCATCGCCTCCAAAGCCGACGGGGCCGGGTTGCCCGGCGCCAGTATGCTGGTCGAAGGAACCAACCGGGGCACCAGCACCAACGCCGACGCCCTGGGCTTGTCGATAACCTCTAAGGTAGGTAGCTACTACACCGCCGCCACCGCGCCGGGCGTCGTGAGGACCTACGCCGAACTGCTATCCATCAAAGCCGAACTGACCCATTAAAGGCATCGCCTCGGCGGGCGATGTGGCGGCTAACTACCGCGACGCCATCACGGACACCTTCAAGCAGTACAACCTGACACCGTAGTCCAAGTTCCTGACCGCCAATGCCTTGAAAAGCGGAGCCGATGCACACACTCAGATCATGGAGCAAAAGTGGATCGCGCTCCACGGGCAGGGCCTGGAAGCCTGGACGGAATACCGCCGCACGGGCATTCCGGCCCTGAAAGCCCCGGCTTCTAACGCCAACAATGACGTGATTCCTACGCTCCTGGCGTATCCCGGCTCGGAGGAGTCGCTGAACTTTACCAATTTCACGGAGGCGCTGAAGCGGCAGGGAGGGCAGAACACGATGCGGTTGAAGATGTGGTTTGCGAAGTAGAATGTTGTTGAAGTGAATTGTTGTTTTTAAAATTCATTTGGCCCCCTCGCTTCGTCGGCGAGGGGGCTTCTTTGTTGCGTGATTTAGTATGTCGGGCGAGAATCTAGTTGTGTCTCACAACTATCGGTATCTTTGTTGAAAATCAACCGCTTCCGGCCATGAGAGCAAAATATGTCAATCCCTTTACAGATTTTGGATTCAAGAAAATTTTTGGAGAAGAAGCCAGCAAACCGCTTTTGATCGATTTTTTGAATGCTTTGCTTCCACTGCAAAGCAAAATAACCGATCTGTCCTTCAAGAATACAGAGCAACTTGGCCTGCGCGATGCCGACCGAAAGGCCATATACGACATATACTGTGAGAACGAGCGGGGCGAAAAGTTCATCGTCGAGCTACAAAAAGCAAAGCAGAATTATTTAATTGAGCGAACCATCTACTACTCGACCTTTCCAATTCGGGAACAGGCAGAAAAAGGCGCCTGGTCTTATAATTTGAAAGCGGTCTTTTGTGTGGGTATCCTGGATTTTACATTTGATGACTACGAGACCGAACCCGAAAAAAGCGAGGTTCTCCACACCATAAAGTTGAAAAATCAGCACGGAAAAGTCTTTTACGACAAGCTGACCTACATTTATTTGGAAATGCCCAACTTTAAACTCGCAGAGAATGAACTAGGTAGCAGACTTGACAGGTGGCTGTATTTTATCAAGAATCTGGAAGATTTTCAATCGATCCCTACCATCTTCGAAGATGATATTTTCGTCCAGGCATTTGAGAAAGCCGAGCTGGCTAACTTCAATCAAAGGGAGATGGATAGCTACGAAAATAGCTTGAAAGTCTTTCGTGACAACAAAGCAGTGTTCGATTATGCAAAGCAGACGGCCTTTGAAGAGGGGCGAGAAGCAGGCATAGAGGCTGGATTAGAAGTAGGCCGGGAGAAAGGCCGGGTGGAAGGTCTAGAGGTCGGCCGGGAGATAGGCCGGGAGATAGGCCGACAGGTGGGGAGGACTGAAGGAATTGACAACGCAAAAATTGATATTGCCCGATTAATGAAGGTTGAAAATGAGTCTATTGACAGGATCATTAAATTCACGGGCTTAACGAAAGAACAAATCGAAAAACTTTAAGAATTAGCGACTTAAGGCTCTTGCCGATACATCTTTGTCATCAAGTTGTAAAGCGCCGGATGCCTCTCTTCAAATAGCTCCGGCTGCGTAAAGAAATACTCGCTCACCACGCTCAGGAACTCCGCCTCGCTGGTGGCGGCGTAGGGGTTGATATCTGATTCGTCTTGTTTGATTTTTTCGGTTTCGCGGTGGACGAGCTGCAGCCACGGCAGCACGTATTGCTTCCGCATCAGACTTTCCGGTACGCCATCGGTACCCCCATCAGCCTTGTCGATCAGGTGGACGAACTCGTGAATGCCGACGTTGCTTTTGCTCTTCTCGTTCTCGAAACCCGCGTGCAGGGCGGGCAGTGACAAGATCATCAGTCGGTTCATGTTTCCCGAGCCAACTTGGCCCAGAATATTACGAGCCTCGCCTTCAGTTTGGTACTTGGCATTAAAAGTGCCCTTATAGAGAAGTACTTCGCTAATGTTCCGGTAGCGCAACTGTGGAAAACCGAACAATGGAATCACGGCACTCGCCGCCACCAGCAGACGGTCGGTGTCGTCAATTTCCATTTCGACGCCTGTGACGGTCACGTCATTCAGGAAACTCAGGATTTCCCGCTCGAAACGCCGCTTTTCATCTTCCGATAATTCTTCATAGTACGAGACCTTATCGTTGAGGATAACCCGCCAGTTTTTGGAAAAGCCACGGTACTTTTTCCTCAATCTCGACCAAATCGCCCAGCCGACCAAAGCGGCGATCAGGACTGAGAAGGTAATAAAAAGCTGGAAAGTACTCACGGGTAATTCTGAATGAGTAAATGAGTGATTTTGAATGAGTTAATGAGTGAATGATAGAATACTGGACTCGGAATTTTATCATTCAGAACTATAAATTGAACCAATACGTCAGCTTCGCGATGATCGCCCGGTTTTTGGCCGAGAACGAGTCGGCAAAATAGTTGTCGGAATACACCAGAAAGAAATCCGATACCGGACGGAAGCGCCATTGCAGGCGGCTGTTGATGTTGACGTTATTACTTAAGTTATTATACTGGAAGAAAGTTGTCCAGAAGAGTTTCTTGGAAAAAGTGATGTCAGTTCGCGGGCCGATCAAAAACAACGTCCCCCGGCCCTCGGAAGTGGTAATGCGACTATAACTGAAATTCATCGTCAGGTCGCCGTAGGGCTGGAAGCGGTACAAAAGCAGGCCCGTCAGGCTGGCGATGGTGCCGTTGAAATTTTGGCCAAACGTTCCCCGTAACTCGGCGTTGAGTTTTTTACGGCGGTCGGAGCGGTAGTTGAACTGCGCGTTGGTGTAGCGGTAATCTGTGCCGCGCCGCAGGGGTTCGTTGCCGCTGCGGGTCGGGTCGAAATCGGTAAAGAGGTACGTATAGGTATTGGCCACCTGCCATTGTAGCGTGGCGTAGTTCTGAAACGTCACATCGCCCACCAACCCGATGGCCTGATCGGTGCGACCCAGGCCCGGCTTGCGGTATTCCTCGTAGCTGACGCCCAGGCTATGGCGGTTGATCTGCTTGCCGTTGGGGTAAAAATTCAACTGAGCGATGGGGTTGATCCGGTACACATTTCGGCGTGGCACTACCCCGACTTCGGCCCGAAAGTCCTCGCCGATGTAGTAATAATTGCCCGTGATTTGGTAACGATATTTGTTCAAAGTCACTGAGGCCCCGGTCGCAAACTGATTATCCCCGTCGGTGGGCGTGAAGGCCTGGTGGTAGTAGAATTTCCCCAACCACTGGTTGTCGGCCGAGGCGTGGTTGTATTCCAGTCCCGCCACGCGGTTGAAGCGATCGCGGCCCGGGGCGGCGTTGAAAATTTCTTTATTGATAAAAAGGCCGGTAATATTAGAGCGGCTGAAAACCTTTTGCTGTAAGACAGCCACGGTGGTGTTGGCGCTGGAAATTCCGCGCTCCTCGTCGCGGGCGGTCTGTACGTTGAGCAGCCCGACGCGCAGATTTTTACTCACCTTGCCGTTGAGTCTAACGCCCGAAAGGATGCGGATGGGCGTGTAGGTACCCGTGGTAGTGTCTAATTCCAGACCGACTCGTCGGGAATAAAAAGGTGTGAAATTCTGATTGCCCATCGTGGAGTTGAAGGCCTCCTGGCTACCGAAAGTGCCGAACAGATCGGAGTTTTCCAGGAAAAACTGCCGCTGTTCGGGGAAGGCAAGTGAAATATCAAAGCGCGTGAGGTTCTGCACCTGGCGGTCGGCCTCCACGGTCGAGAAGTCGGGATTGATCGTGGCGTCCAGAATCAGACCGGGCGTGATGCCCACTTTCAGGTCGGCCCCGATGGAGTTGAGGGGCGTTTTGGCGGTGGGTTCTTTTAAAAAATCCCGCGACTGCCCGGCCCGCACGTAGGGGATCAAGGCCAGGTTCATACCTGGCTTGCGGAGCGGCTCGGCGAACTCCATGGGCCCTGAAAACGCCAAGTTGAAGATAATCTGATTCTGCGGAATCCTCACCCAGGTAGATTGCTCGTTATTTTGCGTATCGAAGCGGTAGCTCATAAAATTCCACGCCGAGCCGCCATCGAGGTAGCGTAGCGTCTTGAACGGTATCTTCAATTCGCAGGTCCAGTAATTGTCGAAAATTTTGGACTCGCCTTCCCACTTGTTGTCCCAGAAGGTATTGAAAAACTGTGTATCGGAACCGCCGTTGGAAATCAGCGCCTCGCGCATCACGCCGTAAGGATTCATCCCAAAGAGAAAGGCGTTGGTTTTGTCCTGAAAGGTATCGAACAGAAAGCTGATGTTGTCATTGCCACCCGCCCGGAAGTCGCGGCGGTAGGAGGGAATGATGAATTTGTCGCTTTCGGTATGGCACTTGGCCGCCACGTAGAGGAAGTTTTCGTCGTAAGTCATGAAAATCTCCGTCGCGTGCTTGGCCGGGATGGTATCTACGGGAAAAAACTGCCAGAATTGGTCGATGACCCGGTGCTGAATCCACTCGGATTCGTTGAGTTCACCGTCGATGGTGTATTTTGCCGATGTGGCCGACATTTGGAAGGAAGGGGTAGGATATTTTTTCTGCGCATCGGAAGGCATCGGAATGAGGCAGATTATAAAAATCCAAAAAAAAAGTGGGTAAATTATCTTCATTAATTCGGGGGTAATGTACTTGACCACCTTAAAAATGGCTTTGCCCAAAAATAGCCTATTTCCCTTAGAATGACCGAATATTGCGTCCTTTTTGACAGGATTTTTAAAGCGTTTGTAATGTTCAGCAGTAAAATACGTTAGGTCTACACCTATTATTTAACCCACGCTTTCATGAAAAATACCATAATCTCCGCCCTCATTTTTGTGGCGATCTCACAGCTTCTTTCGAGCTGTAACACGGCTAAAAAAATTCCATACAATGCCAAGTGGAACGCACCTTTCACTTACGTGGATCAAGGTTCACTCGACGGCCTCGACCAGCAGACGCGGCTGCGGTTTGGTGTGATCAACGATGCGCAGTATATGTACGTCACGCTGAAAACCCGCGACCCGCTCACGGTGAAACAGATGCTAACCAATGGGGTTCGGCTCACGTTTAGTCCTGAGAATAGCCGGGAAGACCGCTCCATCGTATTTCCCGTAGTCACCCGGGAAGACAAGCGGGCTTTGAGCAAAATGCAGATCGATTTGCCCAATAGTTTGAGTTTGAGCCGGATGATGGAAGCCTTTAATAAAGAAGCGCTCTGGAAAGACAAACAGGGCGAGCGATTCATCAATTTGATTGAAAATCAGGCAGGTATCCGCGCCCGCATCTCGTTGGACGAAAATCAAGAACTTACCCAGCAATTCACTATTCCCTTTGCGCAGTTGGGGGTAGACGCACGCGATGCCCGCATGATTGAAGTTGGTATCAAGACTGAGGGCAGTGGCAACGGACTGGGCGGCATTGCCCCGGGCGTCAGCATCGGAATGGGGAGTGGTGGATTTGGCGGCGGCGGTTTCGGCGGTGGGGGCGTTAGCCTCGGCACTGGCGGAGGGCGCAACAACCCCAATGATCGCACAGTTAACTTGCGGCTGCAAGTGCGGCTTGCTCAAGATACCTTCCGGGAAGACTTACGGTAGGCTTTCTTAACCGCTCCGGCGGCCTGGCGCAGAGAACGCAGAGAAACTTTGCGACCTCTGCGATTTTCTCTGCATCTCTGCGGTTAAAGGAGGCACAAAAAAGGGGCTCGCCAATCGGCAAGCCCCTTCAAATTACTCTGGACAAATATTAGATAACTTTTACGTTAACCGCATTTAGACCTTTTTTGCCTTGTTCAACTTCGTAGGATACGCGGTCATTCTCGCGGATGTCGTCGGCTAGGCCGGAAACGTGTACGAAAATGTCCTGACCTCCATCGGATGGGGAAATGAAACCAAATCCTTTGGTGTCATTGAAAAACTTAACTGTTCCTTCTTGCATTGTATTGTTATTATAAGATAAAAATTAGACCACAAAGGAGAGGAATAGTTTTTGGAATTCCAAATTTATTTTGAAAAAAAGCTTTCGGCAGTCGGCTATTGGCCATCGGCAATTAGTTTCATCACTGAAAGTCAGACAATTGAAAGTTGATTTCTTTTTTGAAAAATGATTAGAAATTAAACATCTGAGCATTTTGAGCTAAACCCTACTCCAAAGCCACCCGCTTCCCGCTATCCGCTGATTTCTTGGCTGCTTCCAGGATCTGCACGACCGTCACATTGATAGGCAACTCGTACAAATCGTTTTGATCCAAGGTCAATTGTCCGCGCACGACCTGGGCCAATACCGAGAACGGGTCTTCGTAAGGAGCGGGGCGGGGATCGAGTTTCAGCGTTTCCTCCGGGCTTTTCTCGGCCAGCCTTTGCCGAACGGTGGTGCGGTTCACGGCCACAGCGTAGCCTTTCGTGCCGTACACTTCCATGTCTTTGCGGGCAAAAGTCCAGTTCCATGAGGCTTGAATCACGCACTGTGCTTTCGGATATTGCAGGATGATGGTGGCCTCATCGTCCACTTTGGAGTAGATCTCAGGCTTATTAGTTTGGGTGACGGCCATAACCGACAGCGGTTTCTCACCCTTCATCAGCCAGGTCATCAGGTTGGCACCGTAGCAACCAAAATCGGTGAGCGCGCCCGCGCCATTCTGCACCGGGTCGGTCAGGAAGGCGAAGAACTCATCGCTCACGCCGATTTCGCGTGGCCCCTGGTGCCCGTCGTTGACCATTACCTTACGGATTTCGCCCAGCTTACCGTCGGCGTACAACTGCTGCACGTGCTGGTTGCTGGCGTACCAGGAGGTCTCGTAGTTGGTCAGAATCTTTACGCTATGCCTTCTGGCCAAAGCCGCCATTTCTTGCGCGTCTTTATAAGTCGTAGCCAGCGGTTTCTCGACCATCACGTGAATCTTGTGCGGCGCGGCGGCACGGGCCACGGTAATATGCTCGTCGATTGGCCCAAAGGCGGACACGGCCTCCGGCCTGGTTTCGGCCAGCATTTTGTCCAAGTCGTCGTAGAACAGCTTGGGGTCGAGATTGTAGCGTTTGGTGAACTTCTCCACCAGCGCCTGGTCTTTCTCGTAGATACCCACCAGTTCGGTGTCCGTTTTGTCTTTTCGGTTGAAGACCCAGCCCACGTGGCCGTGACTGAGACCCGCCACGGCCAGGCGAACGGGCTTTTGGGCGAAGAGAGGGGGAATTGAAATTGACATAAGAAGAAGTGAAACAAAGATTTTCATATTTCCAGAAATGAGGGAAAGTTAATCATCAAACTATTGGCTGAAATGGGTGTGGGCTTTACAAGGAAAACTGCACAAAAGACTATTTTACTCAAACTGAAAGGCAAAATAGGTGCAGGCTTCCTTTCCGGTGTTTCGGATGGCGTGGGGAACCTGCGATTGCAGAAAAATAATGTCCCCAACTTGGGCGGGAATCCACTTTCCGTCGATGCTTTCTTCGGCCTGGCCCTCGATCAACAGCAGGATTTCGGCGGCTGGATGGGTGTGCGGCGGGTGACTCATCAATCCTGCATTCAGGGTCGTGATGTGCATCTCGAAACGATCGGCCTGGGTGGTTTTTTGGTCAAAAACATTGCGTCGCCCGCCTTTATCGTTTGGCTTATATTCCAGGTCTTTCCAATGCTTCACGAATGACTTTCCGACAATTTCCCGGCTTCCGGTGTCAGCACCCTGCACCAAATAACGCATTACAAAGTAGGTTGTGGGTTGGTCGCTTTGGTTGGCGAAACTGTGGTGGTCGCCGGGTCTGATCAAAGCAACACTGCCGGCTTCGAGGGGCTCTTCATTCCTGGCAATAGTCACGGTGAGTTTTCCTTCTTTGACAATGATCAGTTCCTCGTCGCCGTGGGCATGGCCAGCGTGCGGGGTTTGACCCGGCAGTAGGGTAACGGCGTTGACTTTAAAAAACGAAAAGGCGGGCGTGGTGCCTTCGAGTATACCCCGTTGCTTAGCGCGGTCGGTTTTTGATTCGGGAGGTGCCTGCCATTGATACACATCCGACGGGATCGGGATAGGTTGGGCGTTGCCAGAAAGCGTCAAAATCATAAAGACGGAAAGGAGGAAATACCGGGCATTGAATAGAAAGCGGGGATTCATGGGCTTTTTTCAAGAAAGGGGACCTATATTTAGCGCATCGTAATCAAGTACCGGCTTTTTCTTCAAATAACCCAAAAAACTCATGTCAATATTTTACCGGGCCGTAGGTTTGGTCTGCTTTATTGCTTTCGTCCAAATCTCCTGTTCCACCACTAAAGTACCACGAACCGCGACCGGCGGCTCAACCGCTGCCACCGCCAAGACCGACAGCGTCGACAAAGCCAAAGCCAAGGCGGTCACGAAGCCCTACAAGGCCGTGATAACCAAAGAAGCCGTGTCAGATTCGGGCATATTTACCATCCATAAAGTAGGGGAGAAGTACTTTTACGAAATCCCCGATTCTCTGCTGCTGCGTGATTTTCTGTGGGTCAGCCGATTCGTAAACCTGCCCTCGGGATTAGGCGGCGGCTACGTCAATGCGGGGTCGTCGGTGAACGAGCAGATGGTCGAGTGGCAAAAGTTTGGCGATAAAATCGTGCTGAAAACCAAGTCATACCGCTCCATTGCCGCCGATTCGCTGCCGATCAATCTTTCCGTGCAGGCCAACAACTACCAGCCGACGATTTATGCCTTCGACATCGCCGCGCTTTCCACCGACTCTTCCGCATACGTGATCGACGTGACGAAGTTTTTGTCCAGCGATGTAAAGTTGTTTAGTGGCCTGAACGCCGACATGCGCAAGACCTACAAAGTCATCAAGTTGGACGACAGTCGCAGCTTTATTCAAAGTGCCAAGAGTTTCCCCCTGAATATCGAAGTAAAACAGGACTTCACATTCGACGCCGCCGAGCCGCCTTCCAATTCCGAAACGGGCGCGATCAGTCTGCTAATGAACCAGTCAATGGTATTGCTACCCAAAGTACCCATGCAGCCCCGCATCGACGACTACCGGGTGGGCTACTTCAATTTCAAGCAAGTGGACTACGGCTCCGAGGCCCTCAAAGCCGATGAAAAAGCCTACATCCGCCGCTGGCAACTCGTGCCAAAGGACATTGCGGCTTACCGGCGTGGCGAATTGGTTGAACCCGTGAAGCCCATCGTCTATTACCTGGATCCGGCCACGCCCGATAAGCTGCGGCCCTACATCAAGGCGGGCGTCGAGCAATGGCAGGAGGCCTTCGAGACGGCGGGATTCAAGAATGCCATCATCGCCAAAGATCCACCGACGGCGGCAGAAGATCCCGATTTCAGCCCCGAAGATGTGCGCTACTCGGTTATACGGTACGTGGCCAGCACCACCCGCAACGCCGTGGGGCCGAGCGTGTCGGATCCGCGCTCGGGCGAGATCATCGAAAGCGACATTATCTGGTACCACAACCACCTGCGCTCTTACCGCAACCGCTACCTGCTCGAAACGGGTGCGGCCAACCCTACCGCCCGCACCCTCGACACACCCATAGCTGACCTGGGCGAGATGATGAAGGAGGTGATCACCCACGAAGTCGGCCATGCCCTCGGCCTCCCGCACAACATGAAAGCCAGTGCGGCCTATCCCACCGATTCGCTACGCTCGGGGGCCTTTACCCAAAAGTACGGCATCGCGGCCACGATTATGGACTATGCCCGCTTCAATTACGTGGCGCAGCCCGGCGACGAGAATGTTCGCTTTGTGCGTCAACTGGGACCTTACGACCATTACGCCATCAACTGGGGGTATCGCTACCTGCCCGACGCCAAGAGCGCCGAAGCCGAAGTGCCGACGCTCTCGAAGTGGATCGAGGAAAAGTCAGCCGACCCGATGTACCGATTTGGCAGCGGCAGCGGTGGCTACGATCCCGAGAGCCAAACGGAAAATATTGGGGCTGATTTAATAAAGGCCAGTACGTATGGACTGAAAAATCTGAAACTCGTGGCCCCAAAACTCTACGAGTGGACGGCCGGGAAGACCAACGACTATGACGATCTGGAAGAGCTTTACGGTGAGCTGCTAAGCGTATGGAGCCGATACATCGGCCACGTTGCAACCAATGTGGGGGGCGTGGAAGAAAACCGCTTGAAACCCAATCAGGAAGGGTTTATTTACACGCCGGTGGATGCCAAAACACAGAAGACCTCGATGAATTGGCTGTTGGACAACGCCTTCTCGTCACCGGAATGGCTGCACGAAACCAAGATTTCGCGCAATATCCACCACGCCAATTATGTGGACGAGGTGCGCTCGCTGCAGGTACGGCACCTGAACAGCCTGCTCTCACCCGACCGCATGGCGCGGCTCATGGAAAACGAAGTCAGCCAGGTGAAGTACAACGCGCTCGACATGCTAAGCCAATTGCAGCGTGGTATCTGGAACGAGACGTACCGAGGAGCTGCAATCGATATCTACCGTCGGAATCTGCAAAAGGCCTATCTGGATCGCATGAACTACCTGCTGAACGAAAAACCCACCAGCCGCCGTACCGTAACGCCCCACAGCATTAGCCAATCGGACATCCTCTCAATCGCCCGAGGCGAATTGGTGAAGCTACAACAACAGTTGAAGTCCGCCCAAAACCGCTACAAGGACGACCTCACGCGCTACCACGTTCAGGATGCCATTGTCAGGATTGAAAACATCTTGAATCCTTCAAAAGGATAGGAGGATTAAAAGTGGGGTCGGGCGGGCGTCAGTATCCCGATCCCGCTGCTTTCCCTGCCGTCATTCATCCCAAAAGCGTAAGTACTCATTTAACTGCCAACTGGGTGATGCTCTGACCTTTCTCCAAACCCATGGCATTACGATACTCGGGTAGTTCCATGAGCGTTTTGGCCACCAATCGCTCACCTTTGGATGAGAAGTGACCATCGCAAGGGACATATAGTTTCTTCCATTGCTCGGCTCCAAGTTTGTGAAATACCGGTAGTAGGTTTAAGTAAGTGGCACCGGTTTGTCGGCAAATGGCCAGGAGCCGGGGCGATAAGTCGTCGATTGGCTGCTGGTCATAGGCCTCAATGTCAGAAAGAATGGGCACGCCCAACAGAATAACTTTCTTGCCCTGGGCCGATTTTAGAAGTTTGGTCAATGAGTATTCCATTACAGCCCAGCGGCTCTCAAAGGACTTCTTAGCGTAGCTGTTAGCCATAACGACCATGTCTTCGGTTGCATCGCCACTTCTCGCTGCACCGGATGATGCTTGGCCCAGACCCGCCCAATGGAGGGCACAGCTATACAAATAGGAGTTCAACTGAATTTCTGCAATCACTTTCTTTCCAAAACCCAAATTATGGTAGAGCGAATCCACTGTTTGCTGCACTTGTTTTGGTCGCTGGTAATTGTTGGGTGCCGCGATAGATTGCCGAATATCGGCCAGAGAGTAGGAAAGGTTCACATCCGGAAAATCACCCTGCCAATAGGGGCGGTAGATCGGGTAACGCAGAAGCCCCAGTTCCTGTGACTTCTCGTAATCCTCAAAATCATTGGCAGGCAACAGGGTGATTATCACCACGTCGTGCTCAAAGCGGCTGGCTAGGTTATCATACGTAAGATAATAATTGATCGGGCTGGTGCCGTTGATTCCGAAATTCAAGTGTTCGCGGCCCGTTTGGGCTTCCAGGAGGTTGGAGTAGCGCTGCGGCTCATCGACCAGGTACCCCTCCATAAACGAATCCCCAAGAAGCACCGCTCGTTTTTTATTGCTTGGTTTGGTAAGCTGTCTTTCCTTATCCCTCATACCGAAGGAGTTACTAGTTAATATGACGGTATCTCCGTTGCAAATGGGAATTTCGATAGAACTGTTTGGCAAACGCCACCGACCAAATTTTGGGCTGAGATCGCCCCAGAAGTTTGTATTCGAGGCGTTCCATTGCTCGTTGAGCCGTAACCGGGAATGGAACGGACGGGGCGCTTTGGTGATGTCCAGACTAATCAAAACGAAGCACAAGAATTCTGCTACAATCCAAAAAGACAGTAATCCAAAGGCCGCAGCCGAGAGATTGGTAATCCAATGAAAGCGCGACTTGGTACCGAAAGAGACTATTCCCAGAGTGACCACCAGTCCAATCAGGTAGGCAAGCAGTCGGTCGAGGTCTATGCTCGCGAGCAGACCGTCGCCATTGGCAAAAACCTTATCGTAAAGATGCAATAAACTCCATAACAGGACTAGTCCACCGATGATGGCAGTCCAAAATTTTAACACATTTTTCATAACGGTGGGGACAATAATCTGCAACCGAAGGGAAGATTGCTTGTATAGTGGTGCATATTTTATCCCGCTTACGCTTAATATTTAGAAGGGAGAGCATTGCTGTCGACTGACAGACCCAACGGAATAGTGATGTAATAACTATTCCAAAAGGGTTAATATTGGTCAAACGAAACTGATTTAAGATCAAAATTCTTGATAGCTATCATTAATAGATCTCATACTGACTTGGTATGCGGTTTTCGATCGCGGATGATAATCGCTCAAAACAATCAGTTCTTCCGGGCTAATTGGCTCATCTGAGCCTGGTTGCTGATTGTTTATGGAAATCATGAGCTGGGCTTTATTGAACCGGACACGATTGAAGGGGAAATCTCAAACCGAGTACTACCAAAGTCTAAAATCAAGTCACAGCAGCGAAACTACTTTGGCCTCCAAGCCGAAAGCCCGCCAAACGTAGCGGCAAGACGGTACCTACGACAGATGTTCCTTAAAACTCTCGTATCCAAAACTACGCACCAGCCGGAAGGTGTCATTCTGCTGCCAAATACCGATTGAAGGCAAATTTACACCATTGAAAGTGGATGTTTTTACCATCGTATAGTGAATCATGTCCGCAAAAATGAGCCTATCGCCCACCTGAAGAGGCCTGTCAAAGGAGTAGTCGCCCATAAAATCGCCTGCCAGGCAGGTCATTCCGCCAAGGCGGTAAGTGGGTAGACCCTCGACGGGCTCGTGATGCGCGCCAACGATGTGTGGCTTGTAGGGCATTTCGAGCGTATCGGGCATATGGGCAGCAAATGAAACATCGAGGATCGCAACTTGAATACCCTGGCTGTCCATAATATCGAGCACCGTTGAATATAGCGTGCCGGTACGCCACGCGATGGCCGAGCCGGGTTCCAAGATTACCTCTAAATCATACTTTTTACGAATGGCTTTAATCAGCCGAACCAGTCGCTCTGTGTCGTAGCCCTCGCGGGTCATGAGATGACCGCCGCCCATGTTGAGCCACTTGGCTTGGTGGAGCAGGTCGCCGAACTTTTTCTCCAGCGCGTCCAGCGTCCTTTCGAGCGTGTCGGAGCCGTTTTCGCAAAGAGTGTGGAAGTGAATTCCCTCAATGCCTTCCGGTAACGCGCTGCCTAACTTGTCGCGTGTTTCGCCAAGTCGTGAACCGGGGATGCAGGGGTTGTACATATCGGCCTCCACCTCCGAGTACTGTGGATTGACCCGAATACCGACGGAGATTTTCCGGTCAGGATTTTTCAAATTGAAATCCCAAACCCGCTCCTTGAATCGCTCGAACTGGCTCAGGGTATTGAAAGTCAAGTGGCTGCTGCGCGCCAACACCTCCCCAAACTCGGCGTCCAGATAAGCCGGGATGTAAGTGTGCGCTTTCACGCCCAGATAATCGTTGATGAGCTTTACCTCATTCAGGGAACTGGCCGTGGCTCCACCGAGGTACTCGCCCACGATGGGGAATACGCTATACATGGAAAAAGCTTTCAGGGCCAGTATAATCTTGCAGCCCGCCGCTTGCTGCACCTGATCGATAAGGGCAAGATTGTCTCGAAGCAATTTCTCTTCCAACACGTAGCAGGGAGAGGGGATGTGGTTGTAGTCTACCAATCTTTGATGATGAGTGATGAATGTGGAGAGTTTATCGCCCAAATTTTTTCTTGGACTAGTCTTTGAGTAGAGACCTGCTATTTTTGCCCCAAAGGTACGGATTTGATTTGCGCGTATACCGGCAATAAAATAAATTCATTCATCATTCATTACTATAAACTATGCCTTACCTAGTCATGGATATCGAAATGTCCGGCCCCGATCCGGCGTGGAACGAAATTATTCAACTCGGAGCCGAACTGTTCGATGACGACTGGAACGCCCTTGGCACTTACCTGACCAATGTATATCCTGAGAATGTGGAAGCCTTCACGGCCAGCGCGGAGGAAGTTCACGGCCTTTCGCTGGATGTACTGGAGGACGCGCCGATGATTTACGATGTCATCCCGGAGTTTGAGAAGTGGATCAAGTCCAAAACTCACGGTGCGCCACTGCACTACACGATCATCTGCGGGCAGAGCGTCATATACGACATCAATTTCCTTCGCTATGCCTACACCAACGAAAAACTGAAGTGGCCATTTTCCAACAAGATGCTGGATCTTCACACCGTCTCCTACCTCTACTTTATGATTATGGAGAAAAACGGCAGAAAAGTCCCTCGCTCGCTCAGCTTGGGGGCTGTTTCTGGCTTCTTCGGCTTCGAGCGCGAAGATGATACCCACAACGCCCTGGAAGACGCGCAGTTGACGGCGTTATGTTTGAAGGAAATATTCAGTAGGTTGGACGAATTGAAATTAGAAAAAGGGTCATAAATTCCGACATTCACTGATTAGCGTAGTGCCGCCCCAGCACCGCCTCCGCCTCCTTATGCTGCGGGGAGTAGGGATCACGTGCCCGATCGGGTTTTCGCAAATTCGGGAACCACTTCCACACGAACCCGCCAGCCATCCAATCTTTTTGCCATACTTTTTCAAAAAAAGCCTCGTACGTTCGGGCTTGTAATGCTTCGTTTTCCGGTCGGTCACGATCAGTTTCCCAGGGGCGACGGGCGGCAAAGTCGCTGCTCATATAGCCAAACTCAGTAAACAGAATGGGTTTCTGGACTTTGGCCGAGTACTTTCCCAAAGCTTTCAAATGCGGCGTCCAACCCTTTTTCAGTTCTTCAAGATCGGGTGACTGTTCGTCGGAAAGCGGAAAGTAAGCATCGATGCCGATAAAATCCATCTGGTTCCAGAATGGCACATCCTGGTATGCATCCCAGTTTTCGGCGTAGGTGAGTTTGCCCTTGTATATTTCCTTGATCTCACGGATGATCCGGGACCAGAACTGTGGGCGCTCTCTCACGGAGGTCTCCATTTCGGTGGCGATGCAGTATAGCTCCACGTCGGTGCTTTCGGCCACGCGGGCAAATTCCAGCAAATACGCGCCGTAGCCCTCCTCGAAAATTCGCCACTCCGCCTCGGTCGCCAGGTTGAAATCGCCTGTGAAGGTGCCGCGTCCCGCCCACATATGGGGTTTGAGCATCACTTTCAACCCTTGCGCGTGGGCCATCGCTACGCAGTGCGCCACGCCACGCGGCGACTCGCCCCACCATTTCCAGTCGTTGTCCTGGGCGTACACAAAATTCGCCGAACCTTCCCGCGTGTAGCCGTACGGCATCAGCGCCACCCACTCTGCATTGATTTTCTTGACGGGCAGATACGTGGTGTCCGCCAACGAATCGCGCGGTGCCACGAAGGCCACTCCTTTTATCTTCTCACCTGAGTAATTATAGGTGCCTGTGGAGGAATGGGCACAGGAAAGAACCGTAACTATCGCGCCCACAATAAAAAACAAGTAAAATAAACGCTGCCTGAACCGCTGATTTATTGTATCCATAAATAAGTTTTATTCAAAAAAAATCATTGCGATATCGCTGTAAGTAACCAAATGTACATTCTAAGAATGGACGATTTATCAAATGAAAATATCATGAAATTGATTTTTGGCAAAATTATCTGATTCAAGTCAGGTTTAATACCGATAACTTGCTGCCAATCAAAAGCTTGACAGATAAACCTATTCTATTCTTTTCCCGTTATTACAGTATAAAACGATAAAAATAACGATCACCTCAAATACGTAATTATTATGAAAAAGTTAATTGCAAATATACTGTTTGGATCAGCCGCTATGCTGTTGTCCGTCAATGCCTCTGCCCAAAGTGTCAATAATGTCGATCCGGGATTCTCGGTACACAACTACAAGCAGCCGCACAAAGCAAAGCTGGCTAAGAAAATGGATAGCAAGCTGAACAATCCAAATGTCGAAGTGACGGTGGAGTCTCGAATTGGTAACCGCTTTAACCACACGCCAAAATACGCGGCCCGTCCCGCTACCATCATCTTGGGTGCAACGCAGTCAGGAAAAGAATTCAATCTGAATCCACTCCAATCGCCGCATCACTACAAGTTGCACGATGTGGAAGTAGATCGTATGTTGGTCAGCCGCAGCCGGGTGGCAAAAACCACTGGTTCTACCGACAAGAAGAAAGAAAACGCTTTGGCGGAGTAATCCAACGACACGTACCTGATTGATAAACGCCCGGCCCATACGCCGGGCGTTTATTTTATCCCAAAAACTGATTCACGTAATTCCGACTCGTCAGGATGGCCGATTTTACGTCGGTGATGTTGGCCTCGTAGGCTTTGTCTTCAACCTCGATCACGACCGGGCCGCGGTAGCGCACATCGGTGAGGGCGGCAAAGAAGCCACGCCAGTCCACATCGCCCAGGCCGGGTAGTTTCGGGGAATGGTATTCCAGCGGATTGGCCAGGATGCCTACCTGATCGAGCTTGTCCTTATACACCCTGACGTCTTTGAGGTGAATATGGTGCAGGCGGTCTTTGAACTGATAAATGGGTTTTACCTCATCCATCATTTGCCACACCATATGTGAGGGGTCGTAGTTGAGGCCAAAGCAGGGGCTGGGAATTACTTCGAACATCTTCGTCCAAACTGCCGGGCTGATCGCCAGATTTTTCCCTCCGGGCCACTCGTCGTCGGTAAAAAACATGGGGCAGTTTTCGATGGCGATCTTTATATTGTTCTCTTCGGCCACTTTGACGATGGCGGGCCACACCTCGGCGAAAGTTTTGAGGTTGTCGGCGATGTTCTTGGCCGGATCGCGGCCGATGAACGTCGTCACGACGGGGATGTTAAGTTTGGCCGCCGCCCGAATCAGCTCTTTGATATGTTCGATCCCAGGGCCAGACTTCCCTTTATCAGGGTCGAGTGGATTGGGATAGTAGCCCAGGGCCGAAATATTCACGTTGGCTGAGCGAAGGGTGTAATTTATATCACTTATTTTTCGCTCATCCAGATTCGCGATGTCAATGTGCGACACCCCCGCGTAGCGGCGGGCGTCGTCATTGTCGCGGGGCCAGCACATTACCTCCACGCAACCGAATCCATGCTGCGCCGCAAAGCTCACAGTGTGGTCGAAATTAAAGTCGGCAAGAATGGCGCTGTTGAAGCCTAGTTTTAGCATGGGGATATTGAATTTTCGGGATACGGTTGTACTGGGTTGATCGGAAATAGAATTTTATGAATCGTTAAGCTAAGAAAGAAAAGGCAATCATAACAGAATTTGCGTTAAAATGTCGACCAAATATTATGAGGGGTCATCCATGCTGAGCGCCGTTTATCCAAATCTGGTATTGAAAAAACGGCGCAGGTTTCGTAATATTGACAGCAAATTCAAGCACGAATCTCCTTAAAACCGCATACAATGGCCGAAACTGAGCAGAGCCTGGGTCGCAAGCTGCTGGGTTTTTTTATCAAAGAACCAGAGGCGAAGCAGCCGGTGCCCGTCCCGGCGTCCGCAAAACCGAAGCCGCCGCTACCGGAGACGGCTCGCCCGCAGGCGGTCAATGCCCCGATTGTGGCGCCTTCCGTCAGCTTAGGCGAGATCGACCAGAAATTTGTCGACCATTTCGCCGAGTTGCTGGAAAAGGCAAACTTGCCTGGCCCCGACTACTTCGAGTTCAAACAAGCCTTACGAGGCATGGAAGGACTGGGATTGGACGAAGAAAAACAGTTCCAGGCGTCTTGGGCAAGCTTCAAGGCAATGGCGTCGGGCATTACCGATACCTCGGTACTTACGACCTCTGCCAATCATTATGGCAATGTCCTGAACAAAGACCGGGAGAGTTTTCTGAAAGATGTCGAAAAGGCCACAGACGACCGAATCGGGAGCCTGAAAGAAGAAGCCAAAAAGCTGCTGGACAATAACAAGACCTACGCGCAGCAGATTGAAGATCTTCAAAAAAAGATCGATGCCAGCAGCGAGCGTCTGGAAAAAATCAACGATGAAATCGAGGAGCAGACCGACAAAATTAACGCCAGCCGCGATAGCTTCGACCTAACCTACCAAAGCATGGTCGATCAGATTAACGCGGATGTGGAGAAGATTGGGCGGTATTTGAAATAGAGTTCAAAGTTTATGAGTCTGAAGTTTAAAGTGCCTGCACCAAACTCAAAAAACTCATTACTTTAAACTCCTGTACTTTAAACTTTAAACCCTTTAATAATGACAGACTTTTCAAAAATTGGCGGTACCGAAGACGACCATAAAAAGTCGTATTGGTCCAAGCCCGAAGGCATCACCTCAATGCTGTTTTTGGGCGCAGCGGGGGCCGCGGCGCTTTATTATTGGAACAGCATCGCCCTCTTCTTAATCGAGGTCACTCAGAATACGCTTTATCTCAGCATTTTGCTCGCAGCGCTGGCGGGACTGGTGTTTCTCTTCACGAGCAGCGATGTGCGCACGGCAGTTTCCTTTTTGTTCAAAACGCTGATGCGCAAAATCACCGGGCTGGTCATCAAGCTGGATCCCATCGCAATCATGAAGATTTACATCAGCGACCTGAAAGACAAGCGGCGCAAGATGCAGGGGCAGATCGACACCCTGGCCGGACAGCTCGTGAAACTGAACAAGAAAATCAACGAGAACAACGACCAGATCAAGCAGAAATTTGCCGAGGCCAACAAAGCCAGCGAGCTTTCGCACAAGCCCGGGATGCGCGAAACAGCCCAACTTGCCACCATCGAAGGCGCGGGTTTGCAGGATATGAACGAAAAGCTTTTCCCGCTGCAACGCAACATGAAAACTATCCTGCAATTCATGGAAAAAGTAAACACCAGCGCCGACTACTTCATCAAAGAGACCGAGATTAAAGTAAAATTGAAGGAAACGGAGTACAAGATCGTGAAGGAAAGTTCAAACGCCCTGCGTACGGCCATCAGCATTTTCAAGGGCAACCCTGATAAGAAATTTTATTTCGACGAGTCGATGGAGTACATCCAGGACGACATGAGCCGCAAGCTCGGCGAAATGAAGCGCGCGATGGATTTGTCAATGGATTTCATCAATGGCGTCGACGTCCAGAACGGCATTCTCTCCGACAAAGGCCAGAAGATGCTCGAAGCTTACAACCAGGGCGAATTTTCCCTCGTGGACCTCAACGCCCCCGAACCCGTCCCCACCACCATCGAACTCAATCCCCCGAAAGATTCCAAGTACCGGGGACTTTTAGATTAATTTTGAATGAGAGAATTGTGAATTAGTGATTAAAAATAATCTTACATCATTCTCTCATTCACTCATTCAAAATTCACAATTAGAAACATGAAACGACTCACCCTTGCCGGGCGCTTAATCATCACCGCCCTTATTCTTGCTGCGCTTTACTTTGGTTTCAAATATTTTGGTGGCCAAAAAGCCCTCGAATCAATGGCTGACACGGCCCGAGTCGAATCGGCGGAGGGCGGCTCGGAATATAAAACGCCTGAACCTACTTCTTCTGAGAATCCCGACAACTACGCTTCCGACGTGGCGGGCTCGACCTTTGATTACGATGCGCCCGAACCCGTCAACGGGACGCTAAAAGGCGTGGTCGAGCTGGGAGCGAGTGGCTTCAACTCTTTTATCATCACCGCCGATCCGCAGAAACGCTGGAAGCTGGAAAAGGCGGAATTTGGCAATAGCCTGGTGACCGAGAACATGGCTACCGACGCCGACGTGCGGATGGGGCTGAAACGCTACATCGGTGGCATGCTCGATTACGGGGTAAGTGGCAAGAACATTCACTTTGTGGTGAGTTCGGGCGCAGCCAAAGCCGAGGTGACGGGCAAAATCACGACCGCCCTCAAATCGCTGGGCTACACGGTCAATCAGGTGACCCCACAGCAGGAAGGTACCTTGGCCCTGAAATCCGTGCTTCCTGAACTCTACGACCAACGCGCGTTCGTGACCGACATCGGGTCGGGCAATACCAAAATTTCCTGGATGGAAAACGGGAGTGTACGGGCCATCGAGTCCTACGGAGCCAAGTACTTCCAGGATAACGTAGCAGACGACAAGGTGTATAATGAAGTAATGGTCAAAGCGAAGCAGATCCCGACTGACCGCCGCAAAACCTGCTTCATTATCGGTGGGGTGCCTTTCGAGATGGCCAAAGAAGTTCGGAAAGGAAAAGAGCGCTATACGGTGCTGAGCGCGCCAGCCGCTTACAAACTGGAAAACGCCAAGTCAAAGGCCGGTGTCAATATTTACAAAGCCATTGCCGACGCCACCGGAACCGATCAATTCGTCTTCGATTGGGACGCGAACTTTACGATTGGGTTTCTGCTGGGGCTGCCTTGATTAATTTTGAATGAGTGAATGAGTGAATGAGTGAATAAAGATATTCCATCAGTTCGTAGATAAGTAATACCATTGAAAAAGGTGCGGATAAAGGCAATGTTAAGCCTCGGCTGCTTGTTTTTAATGTTATTCATATGTCAGTGTCAGACTGACCACCCGCTCGTCGCCACTTGGAAAATCGCCAGGATCAGCTACCAGCCGAGCCCGCTGGCGACGCCCGAAGACTACGAACGGGGGCAGCAGTTTCAGGCCATGCGTTCTGGGTTTCAAAACTCCACCTTTGCGCTTTACGAAGGTGAACGCTCCGCTTTTTTCTCTACCGAAACCTCGTATCGTCAAGGCACCTGGTTGCTGAATGGCGATCGCCTCACGCTGCAAATCGGCAAAAAGGCGCAGTTCACTTTCGATGTAATTGAGTTAAACGATTCTAACGTGACTCTGACGCTTGCCGATGTCGACCCAAGGGTGGGCGAACTGACTCTGGTTTGCCAGAGAAGCAAACAATACATTTATGGCGAGGTAGATCTGCTGGCCCCTGAACAAAACGAGTGGCGGCTCAGACCAGAGAAGCGACAAACCGATGCCGAGATCCGGCAAAGGGCCTTTGCGCACCTCGACTACCTCATCAAGTACTTTGAGTGTGTCAAAGAGAACAAGCAGACCTATTTTGAGACCGGATTGGTGAGTTCGCCCTTCGTCTTCTATGCCCACGGACTGGGGCTGAGCAAGGGAACTCCTTCCGCGAAGCGATGGCAGCGGTATTTCTACGACCGCCGGGATGCCTTCCGGGCGTACGAGGAATTGAAGAAGTCGGTTAAAAAAGTAGAGAGGTTTCCCAATGCCGGTACTTTTACGGAGGAATATCTATTGGCTTTCAAAAAAATGCGCACGTACTTTGAAGAATGAATTTTACCTTCAGATCGCCGTAACCGACGAGCAAAAAAGCTACGCTCGTCGGCTCGTGGAACATTCGCTAACGCATCACCGCGTGGCTAATATATGGGATAAGTCCGACGACAAAAGCAGCCACACCCGGATGTTACGCTACACGGGTAGTTTGGGCGAAATCGTCTTTGCCGACCTGTACCAGTTGCCTCGCCCGCATCGCTCGTTTGGCGCTACCGACGGGCAGGATTGGGGACAAGATTTTGTTTTAAAAACCGCCGAGGGCTTCTTTTCGCTGGATATCAAAGCCATGAAACGGCAGACGGGGGCGCTGAGCGCAGACTACGTACTAAATATTCCCGCCTCGCAATTACACAAGCCTGGCTCCCGCACCACGCACTATTTTTGCCTTTCTTTTCACCAATCCGAAGGGCAAGGTGCCGTAGCCTCGCTGCTGGGTTTTGTCGATAAGCAGGCCGTCGAAAGAGGCGAGTTGGGGGTTCTTTACAAGGCGGGAACCAAAAGAATCCGTTCCGACCAATCCAGTTTCACTTTTTACCAGGATACCTACGAAATCTTATTTCAAGACATCAGTTCACCCCTTATTTCCGAGCGAATTGGAAAACTACCCGGTTTCAAAAAGTGTGTTTTGAAACCAGCCTACATCATCAGGAAATAAATGGCCTCACTCTCCCGAACTTACGACCGGAAAAAACTTTTGGGGCAGGTATATACGCCTTCTTTCGTCGTCCAAAAGATTTTGGATGAGTCGGGTATTGACTCGTCTGAATTTTTGGGTAAATCCATCCTGGATCCCGCATGCGGTGATGGGCGATTCCTGGTGGAGGTAGTCCGGCGAATTGTCGAGTTCTCTCCCGAATCAGATTTGGAGAATAATTTAAAGCAAGTCCACGGTTGGGATATCGATCAGGAAGCGCTCGATCTTTGCAGAAGCTTCCTGAACGAAGCAATCGAATCGACGGGCGTTTCGGTAGCCTGGAATCTTCAAAGAAAAGATGCCCTTCAAGAATTGGAATCCGGGCAGAAATTTGAATTTATTGTCGGAAATCCGCCTTACATTCGGATTCAACATTTGCCCGAAACCCAGCGGGTCTTTTTGCAAAAAAATTATGCTTTTTGTGCTTCCGGCTCCACCGACACCTACGTGGCTTTTTTTGAGTTGGCCGACAAGTTGATGACCAGTACCGGGGTGTGTGGCTTCATTACGCCCAATTCATATTTTTTTTCCGAAACCGCACGCCCACTCCGGCAGTATTTCCAGGAGTCGAAAAATCTGAAACTTATCACCAACTACGGATCAATAAGGATCTTCGATAAAACGGGGACGTATTCTGCCATTACAATTTTCGGCAAGAAGTCGCAGGAAAGTTTCAAGTACGAGCTGGAAGGTGAGGATTTGGTGGTTCCCAGCCGAATGATCTCGTTTGAGGAGTTGGCGATGAACGACCTTTGGCAGCTTTCCACGGAATCTCCTGCTTCGAATTCAGGGGTTAGACTAGGCGATATTTGCCAAATATCGGTGGGCATCACGACGTTGAGTGACAAGGTTTACCTTTTTAAAATTAAAGAAGATTTTTCTGGCGAAACTGTAAAGGCTATCTCGAAAGCAGGAGAAGAAATTAAGATCGAACGAAGCCTATTGAAACCGATTGTAAAAGGCTCGCGCTTAAAAAATAGTGATGAGCTTATTTCGGAATATATTCTCTTTCCTTACCGTAAGAATGAAGTGGGAAAACATGAGATCATTCCTGAAAATACTTTGAGAAAAGAATACCCGCTGGCCCACGCCTATTTACTGAAACAAAGGCCAAATCTGGATAAGCGAGACAATGGCAAAACCAATGCCGTATCCTGGTACGCTTTTGGTCGGGCCCAAGCGCTGGACACTTCTTTTGGTAAAAAAATTATCTTTTCACCGATGAACAAAGCACCGAAATTCATTCTTCACACAAGCGAGGAAGCTACCCTGTATTCCGGTTATTTTATCAAATACGAGGGTGATTACGAAAGACTGCTGACCCAACTCAATTCCAAAGCAATGGCCGACTACATGGCTGTAGCCGGACGAGATTTTCGGGGCGGCTGGAAGGGATATAGCAAGAAAATCGTAGCGAATTTTCGGCTGGACGAAACCAAACTCTAACGGTTTGGGCGCTAAACCAGCCTACAGCAGTTCCAACGCTTGTGCCAAATCCTCGATCAGAAAATCAGCATCCTCTAGGCCCACATAAATTCTGGCCATCCGGTGGCGTTCGATATTCACGTCAAACTCATCGGGTTTCAGCCAAGCCGCTTGCGGCAAAATCAACGATTCGTGACCGCCCCACGAAACCGCCATCAGGAAGTGCTTCAACGCAGCGGTAAACTGTTCGATTTTTGCGTGGCTATCGGTCTTCAGCACGACGGTCAGTAAGCCGCAGGCTCCAGACATTTGCTTTTTTGCCAATTCAATCTGTGGGAAACTGTCATCCAGCGGAAAAATAAGCCGCTCGATTCTCGGATGCGCTTTCAGGTACTTCACTACTTCCCTGGTGGTGCGGCTGATGCGTTCCAGGCGCATGGGCAGCGTGCGCAAGCCGCGCAGCAGCAGCCAGGCATCGAAAGGCGTGGCCTGAGTCCCCGCCACGATAATCTGATCCACGAAAATCTTGTTCATTAACTTTTTGGAACCAGTCAGGACGCCCGCCACGGTATCGCTATGGCCACCGATGTACTTAGTGGCCGACTGCAAACTGAGGTCGATCCCAAAATCGTGGGGTCGCTGGTAAAGCGGCGTGCAGTAACTGTTGTCGATGACCGTGACGATACCGTGCTTCCTGGCTAATTCAGCAACCGCTGCCAGGTCTTGTAGTTCGTACGTCAGCGTGTTGGGCGATTCCACAAATATCAAGCGTGTTTCGGGCCGAATGGCCGCCGCGAAGTTCTCGATTTCAGTGCCATCTACGTAGGTTGTCGTCACGCCAAAACGGGGCAAAACATGCTCAAACAGCCGCCAGGCCGAGTTGTAGGGGCCCTCAACCGACACGATGTGATCGCCGGTCTTGACGTTGGCCATCACCGCCGCATAAATTGCCGAAGCACCGCTATTGAACACCAGTGCGTCCTCTGCTCCATCGAGGGCAGCGAGTTTTTTCCTGAGAATATCGACGGTGGGGTTTCCGGTTCGGGTGTAAATGAACGCAGTCCGCTCGTCGGCGAAGGCCGCACGCATGTCGGCAAAGCTTTCAATGGCAAAGTTGCTGGTCTGAAAAATGGGTGGAGCAATCGCGTTGAAATACTGCTGGCGGTCTTCGCCCAGCTCATTGATAATATGGGAAATATTCATTGTCGTTCTCTACGCTAAATTTACATTAACAGACCCGCAAACGTGGCCGACATATACGAGGCCAGCGTGCCGCAAATCAAGGCCCGGAATCCCAGCCGTGCCAAATCCGAGCGCCGCGTGGGGGCCAACTCACCGATGCCGCCCACTTGAATGGCGATGGAGCTGAAATTTGCGAACCCACACAGGGCGAAACTGGTAATGACCAGGGTTTTGGGATCGAGGGTTTCTTTTATTTTTACCAAGTCGAGATACGCCACGAATTCGTTGATTACCATCTTGGTACCCATCAAGGCCCCGGCCGACTGCACATCTTGCGAAGGAACGCCCATGGCCCAAGCGAAAACGGCAAACAGGTTGCCCAATAAGTAGTTGAAGCTCAATTCGGGAAAATTGAAAATCCCACCAACTTTCCCCAATAAAAAATCGAATAAAGCCACCAAAGCAATAAAACCGATCAGCATCGCTATTACGTTGAAACCCACTTTCAGGCCTTCGCTGGCCCCGGCGGCGATGGCGTCCAGGAGATTGGCGTGGGTTTTCTTGATGTCCAGTTTAATGGCCCCCTTGGTCTCTGATTTTTCGGTTTCGGGATAGACGATCTTGGAAATAACCAGCGCGCCGGGTGCGGCCATCAGGCTGGCCGCGATCAGGTAAGGCGCGGGAACGCCCAGCGAAATATAGACGGCCATGACGCCACCCGCGATGCAGGCGAAGCTGCCCGTCATGGAAGCCATGAGTTCCGAGTTGGTCATGCTTTTCAGGTAAGGCTTGATCATGATTTGCGCCTCCACCTGCCCCACGAATGTACTGGCCACGTTGGAGAGTGCCTCCGCTCCGCTGACCCCCATGAGCCAATAAACGCCCCGCGCTATGACGGCCACCACGCGCTGCATGATGCCAAGATGGTAGAGCATGTTGACCAGGACGGCTACGAAAATGATGGTGGGGATGACCTTAAAGAAAAAGACGAAATCGTTGCCCGGACCGAACGCTTTCTGCATCAAGTCACTACGCACCAGGGTACCGAAAACGAAGTCCGCGCCCTGGTCGGAGAAAGAAAGTAGTTTTTGCACTTTATCGCCCAGCCACTGAAAAACGATGCGTCCGGTATCGGTGCGCAGAATGAAAACGGCTAGCCCGAATTGCAGCCCAAGGCCGACGCCGACCGTACGGTAATTGATGGCTTTGCGGTTGTTGGAGAGGGCATAGGCTACGCCCAGAATAAGGGCGACGCCAATTAGTCCGGTAAATCTTTCCATGAAGGAGGGCGGGTGTATATTTTTTGTACGAAACCGCGAAAGTAGCTAAAATTAGCCGTACCAGTGAGTACGAGCGCGCGCTTTGCTGCTTTTTCAAGAAACAATCACCCTAAACTTCAAAATATATGGAAGATCCTAACCTCGTTTCACCCGCCGGCGTCCCCACCGAGCAACGTTCGCTGGGCATGTGGATGCACTTGACGCCCCTGTTGGCCACATTCGCCAGTTTTATTTTCCCAATCCCCTTTCTGTCGCTGATCGCTACCTACATCGTTTACTCCACTCAAAAAGATAAGGGAGAGTTTGTGCGCGAAAACGGCAAAGAATCTGTCAATTTTCAGATCACGCTGACCATCGTTTTTGTGGCGATGATGGTAATTTTGGTAATCACTTTTGGCGGGTCGATCATGTCCGCAATTCTGGGCGGTCAATTCGATAGCGATGCCGCCGCCGGGGCGGGTGTCGTGGGCTTGATCGGATCGAGTATCCTGATGGTCGTCGCCTTTGCCATTATCGGAATCGGCGCACTCGTCCTGATGATTATCGGTACCATTCGGGCGAACGATGGGCGAGTATACCGTTACCCGGTTTCTCTGCGACTGGTAAAATGATCTATCATCAAGCATCGGAAAGGCCCCGCCAGATTACTATCCGACGGGGCCTTTTTGTGCGGTTTGGGGTGCTACTTCACAGCCTCCCCTGCGTTGTCTACTACACCTCCTTGTTGCGGGTCGATTTCCTTTTTGGTGTCAAATAATTTCGCCTCCGCTACTTCCTCGGGCTTCATCTCGAAAAATGCCTCGTGGATATTGAACGGCTCCGATCCTTCGGCCACGTGGCATCTATCGTAAGTGCCGTCTTCGCGTAGTTCGTAAGAATTCACATTATCGCGCAAGTTGTATTGCAGCATCAGGATAGCTTCTTGCCGAACCCGCTCGCTCACGAGCAGGAAGAGCGACTCGATGCGGCGGTCGAAGCTCCGAACCATCACGTCGGCACTGCCCCCGTACACGAGCGGTTCGTTGCTATTCTGGAAGTAGTAAATCCGGGAGTGTTCCAGCAGATCGCCCACGATGGATCGTACCCGGATGTTTTCGCTCAGTCCCTCGCGGCCCGGACGAATACAGCAGATGCCCCGCACGATCAGGTCTATTTGCACGCCCGCCTGGGAAGCCTTGTATAACTCTTCGATTACGGCACGGTCTTCCAGCGAGTTGATTTTTATACAAATACCGCTCGGCAAGCCTTTTTGCGCATTTTCAGCCTCCTGCTGGATCATTTCGATGATTCGGTCGCGCATTTGGCGCGGGGCCGTGATGAGGTTGCGGTAATCGCTGGGCAGCGAATGGCCCGTGATGACATTGAAGAATTCCGAGATGTCGTGCGTGTATTCTTCATTGGTTGTCAGCAATCCAATGTCGGTGTAGAGTCGGGCGGTATCCTCATTGTAATTGCCCGTGGAAAGGTGGGCGTAACGGACCACTTTCTCGCCCTCTTTTCGGACGATCAGGAGTAGTTTCGTATGCGTTTTGAGCAGACCGATACCATAGATTACAAAGCAACCCGCTTTTTGGAGCCGTTGCGCCTCCCGAATGTTGTTTTCCTCGTCGAAGCGGGCTTTCACCTCGAACAGCACGGCCACATTTTTACCATTTTCGGCGGCGGTCAGCAAGGCTTCCGTCACGCGCGAATTTTTGGCCAGGCGGTAAATGGTCAGCTTGATCGACAGGACGTTGGGGTCCTCGGCCGCTTGCTCGAGTAGTTGTAGCACGGGCTCGAAGTTGTTGTAGGGATGGTGCAGAAGAATGTCGCGCTCCCGCATCAATTCGAATATGTCGGTACTCCGCTCGCGGCCCATGGTCAGGGGTAATACGGGGGCGTGCATCGGCGGGATTTGATCCTTGAATTCCCCGTGGCCGATCAGTTGCCAGAAGCAGGTGTAATCCAGCAGCCCGCCCGCCCGGAAGACATTGAAGTCGTCGATCTCCCAGCGTTTTTTCAACAAGCTGAGCAAGTCCTCATCGACGTCGTGTTCCACCTCCACCTTGACGACGCGCCCCAAGCGACGGTTTTTGATTTTTTGCTTGATTTCATCGATAAAATCGGCCTCCATATCATCGTTTTCCTCCAGAGAGAAATCGCCGTTGCGGATAATCCTGATGAGATTGGTGGAGACGATGTCCACATTGCGATACAGCTTCTTGATGTAGGACTTGACGATGTTTTCCAGGGGTAGGAAAAGAATTTCATCCTCACGCTCGATGATGTAGAAGCGGGGAAGGTTGGCCGGCAACTGCACGAAGGAAAGCTTGCGATCCTCCTCGCTCGTGGTACCAGACACCTGAGTTATTACGCCCAGAATCAGCACCTTAGCCAGCAGCACCGGAAATACGTGGGTGTAGTCGTAGAGCATCGGCGTAAGCATCGGGTAAATCGTCCGGTCGAAGTACTCCGACACTTTCTCCGTTTCCAGATCGCGCAGGTCGGACATTTGGGCCAGCGAGCAGTTGTGTTCGTGGAGCAGGGGAAGCAAATCCTCTCTATAGCACCGATTCTGGTCGGAGACGAACTGCTGCAACGAGCGCAACAAGGTTTTGCGAAAAGGTACCTCCCGCAGCCCTGAATAATCTACGCGCTCTTTGCCATAGTCCAGGTAATTGTACAGGCTTCCTACCCGGATGGAGAAAAACTCATCGAGATTGGAGGCGGTAATGGCCAGAAACTTTAAACGGTCAAAAACCGTACGCTTTGGATCGCAAGCCTGGTCTAACACGCGCTCGTTGAACTTTAGCCAACTCAGGTCACGACTGATGAAATCGCTCTGCTCAATCAGTTCGTTGACCTTGTCCCCGGCCCGCATGAATTTCCCTTCATCCAGCGTTTCCTTTTTATCGTCAAAAAATGAAAATATATTGGACAAAGGCCCTTTTTTATCGTCTTTACTAGATTCTTTTGGCATGGCTTATTTCGTACTTAGTGCTTTTACAAAAAGGGTTAAAGGTTAACGGTCAACGGTAAAACGGCGTTCTACTATTCGCTAATAATTACAAAACTAGTAATTCGCGAATCGTTAACCGTTGACCGTTGACCGTTGACCTTAATTCTTCTTTCCTCCTCAGAAATTTAAACGTCCACCCGTGCGTACTTGGCGTTCTTTTCGATAAACTCGCGGCGAGGGGGCACTTCGTCGCCCATCAGCATCGAGAACAGATGATCGGCTTCGGCGGCAGACTCGATGTTCACCTGCTTCAGGGTGCGGTTTTCGGGGTTCATGGTGGTCTGCCAGAGTTGTTCGGCGTTCATTTCTCCCAAACCCTTGTAGCGCTGCGTGTTGACCGATTCCTCGCGGCCGTTGCCCAGCTCCTGCACAGCAGCTTCGCGTTGGGCTTCGTCCCAGCAATAGCGCTCCTCCTTGCCTTTCTTGATTAAATAAAGGGGCGGCTGCGCGATGTAAATATAGCCGTTCTCGATCAGCACTTTCATGTAGCGGAAGAAGAACGTCAGGATTAGCGTGCGGATGTGACTGCCGTCGATATCGGCGTCGGTCATGATAATGATCTTATGGTAGCGCAGTTTTTCGATATTTAGCGCCCGCTCGTCGTCCACCATCCCGATCTGTACGCCCATCGCGGTGAACATATTCTTGATCTCTTCATTTTCGTAAATGCGGTATTCCTGCGCTTTCTCGACGTTCAGGATCTTACCGCGTAGGGGCAAAATCGCCTGGAAAGCGCGGTTCCGACCCTGCTTGGCGGTGCCGCCTGCCGAGTCACCCTCTACCAGATACAGCTCGCACTGAGTGGGGTCGGTCTCGGAGCAGTCGGCGAGTTTGCCGGGCAGTCCGGTACCGGTCAGGATGTTCTTGCGCTGCACCATTTCGCGGGCCTTGCGGGCGGCGATGCGGGCCTTAGCGGCCAGCACCACTTTGTCCACGATGGTGCGGGCTTCCTTGGGGTGCTCGTTGAGGTAATTATCGAGCATCTCGGACACCACCTGACTCACCGCGCCGGCCACGTCGGAGTTACCGAGCTTGGTCTTGGTCTGCCCCTCGAACTGAGGCTCCTGCACCTTTACCGAAATAACGGCGGTAAGTCCCTCGCGGAAGTCATCCCCGCTCACTTCCACTTTCTCCTTCGACAGGATGCCCGACTTGTCGGCGTAGCTTTTCAACGTCCGCGTCAGGGCGGCCCGGAAACCCGAGACGTGCGTTCCGCCCTCGATGGTATTGATGTTATTGACGTACGAAATGACGTTCTCGCTGTACGAAGTATTGTACATCATCGACACCTCCACGGGCATGAGTCCCTTATCGCTATCCATGTGAATCGGCTCGGGAATGAGCGGTTGACGGGTGCTGTCGAGGTAGGTAACGAATTCGACCAGCCCACCTTCCGAGAAAAATTCGACGTAAGCAGGCTTGCCGTCTTCGTCCAGATCACGATTGTCGGTGAGCGTCAGCTTCAGACCTTTGTTCAGGAATGAAAGCTCCCGCAGGCGGTTGGCGACGGTTTCATACTTGAACTCCGTGACGGTGAATATCGTATCGTCGGGCTTGAAGTGGATGAAAGTACCCGTGTCTTCGGCCTCACCGATGGCGCGCACCGGATACTGCGGAATACCCTTCTGGTATTCCTGCTCAAAAATCTGACCCTCGCGGTGTACTTCGGCCCGCAGATCCGTGGACAGCGCGTTGACGCAGGATACGCCCACGCCGTGCAGTCCGCCCGAAACCTTATAGGTGTCTTTGTCAAACTTACCCCCGGCGTGTAGCACGGTCATGACTACTTCCAGGGCCGAGCGCTTCTCTTTGGCGTGAATGCCCGTCGGGATGCCGCGGCCGTTGTCCCGCACGGTGATCGACTCGTCTTCTTCTATAAACACGTGAATCGTGTCGCAGTAACCCGCCATCGCTTCGTCGATGGAGTTGTCCACTACTTCCCAAATCAAGTGGTGAAGTCCTTTGAAACCCGTGTCGCCGATGTACATCGCCGGGCGCTTCCGCACGGCCTCGAGTCCTTCGAGAACCTGAATGTTTTCGGCTGAATAATTATTTAATGCCAGTGTTGCTTCGTTAGCCATGAATATTGTTTAACTCTACTGTAATTAGTGCCCGCCGGAGCGGTTTTTTGAACGGGTAAAGATACCATTTTTTCCTCGTTTAGCCTAGCCTGAATCCATTAAAAAAACAAAGATGGGATCGAGGTCGGGTTTGTCGGCGAAAGCCTTCTGAAACAAGAGGAAACGTCCGTCTAGCGAAAGTTGACGGTATGGTCGGCATCTACTTCCAGGCGATGCTCCGTCAGGGTAAGGGAATTGTCAAATTGGTAGCCGATCGTAAATGACCCAACGGGCAGGTTATCAGAAAATAGTCGGGTCCAAACTTCCGGCTTTTTGAGATTTCCCCCGGACAGCAACTGTCGGTACGCGTTCCGGCCCCGGTGCATCGGCACCCAAAGTGGGGAACCATTGTCGGGCAATAGTACTATGAAAGGAGTGGCTTTGGTAAAATCCCGCCTGGTCAAAAACACTTCGTTCTCCAGATGTTCGCCACTGGCATCGGCTGACTTGGTCGCCATTTTCTCGAAGGTGAGCAAGTCGCTGTTGTCGGTATCGGTGTTGCTGGTAGTCAAAGCCGGGAGTTCAATCACTGGACGACAAATACCCCGTTCGAGGGCGGTGGCGTATACTTCCCGGATATTGTCATTGAAAGAGGGCGCGTATTGCAAGAAGGTTTTGTAGTTGATCCAGTTGGCATAATCGGCCCGCAACCAGTCACGACGGTACTCTAACTCACCGATATAATTCAGGTGGGAGACAACATTGAACAATACGGCCCCCACCCCAAAGAGTACCGCCCAGCTCTTGGCAGCAACACGCGAAAGCACGGCCAATCCTACCAAATAGAACCAGGCGGTGAGATAGGGTGAATAGTGGGCGTTCCGGGGAGGAATATCTAAATCGGGCGACGACCAACTACGGGAAACCGCCACCAGCAGGGCCGTGATGGTCAGAAAGATCAAATTACCCAATAACATTTTCTCGAAGTAGCCCAGCGGTTGTTCGGTGCGGAAGTGGGTGTAGATTTTGGGGATTCCAAAAGCCATTACCCCGCCAAATACAATGATCCCCCAAAGCACTGTGGGGACAAAACCCAGAGAAAACAGCTCGGCGCTGGCACCAAAGAAGGCAAAAAAGTACCCGATCAGTTGGACCGGATGGGTCAGACTTTGCAGAAAGTCGGCGTTCTGGCCTTTTTCAAAGCCGTAAAAGTAAATTGCCGCCGTGGCCAGGCACACGCTCAACCAGATCCACAACCATTTCCAGTCCCGATACAAGAGGAGAAAAGCGACCCCCACGACGATGCCGAATATCCCGTTACCGTGGGTAAATGTGCCGATGAGGAAAATGAAAACAGCGAGCAAAAAGCGGCGGTTGGTGAAGGCGTGTACCATCCAGGCCAATAAAAAGACGATGACAGACTGCTGCAGAACACTAATGGTCCAATTGTAATTGTCGTAATAGGTCGGTTGGAGAAGCAACCAGGGAATGGGGAGGAAGTACCAGAGATTGAGTTTCAGGGTACGGAAAGCATCCCACAAAAAGTAAAGAACGCCGCACCAAAGTAGGTTGCCGAATAGCATCAGTGCGGGCCAGTCGATGTGCCCTACTAATTTGTAATTCAGCCAGGTGAGCAACCGGGGAATGATGATCCGGTGTTCGTTATGCTGCTGGGCCAGCAATCGGAATTTTTCTATGAATGAGTCGGTCTCTTGCGCCCAGACGATCGTTTTCAGCAGGTGAAAGTCGTCGGCGAAAAATAAAGTTGCCGAAGTGCGGTGTACGATAATGAGGAGTAAGACAACAGGTATCAGGATAAGCACCCATACGGATAGCTTCACAGCGGACTTCATGAGAGGAGAGGGGAGGTGAATCTGAGGGATTTGGCGAAGTCAGAGATTATGGGAGCCGATTTGAGTCACTGTTCGGCTTAGTCCTCGGGATAGGGTACGAAAACGAATCCCGCAAAATCACTCTGAATGACAAACAGGCAGCAATATTCTTCGGAATTTTTATAATTTTCAATAAAAAGTTCGACAGACTCCTGGCCTACCAGGTTGCGATCCACGAACTCCTGCAAGAAAGAAGCCTGGTAGTTCCACCGGTTGCCCATCGCTTCGCGCTCAAAGAGCATGAGGCCGATGTCGGCGGGTTCCTTCGAAACGACAAACACCGGATGCTCGGAAAAGCCGCGTTTTTTGATCTGGTAGGAGGCTTCTTTCAATTGGTCGGCAACCTTCACAAAATCCTGTGAAATCATGCCCAACAGTTTCCTGTTGACTTCCGGCGAATTGGCGTCGTCCATCAGGACGTTCTCGTTGCTATGGTTTATCATGGGTGGGGTATGGTGGCTGTTCGTTTTTTAGGCACAAAAGCACAAAGGCACAAAGCGGCAAAGGCACAAAGTGGGGCTGACGCGCGATAAATTAAAAACCTTATATGAAAAATTGCCGAAGTTGGCGCACAGAAAAGTGAGAAAACAATGGTTTGCAAACAATCAAACTCGAACACTTTGTGCCTTTGGAGCTTTGCCCCTTTATGCCTCCCTTTCACATTCTCGCTGCCAGCAACAACGTCAGATCCTTGTAACGCATCCCGAACCTGCGGGCGATGTACGTGTTGGTAAGGGTGCCGTTATGACTGTAGACGCCCTTCATAAACCAGCGGTTGGCATAAATCATTTCTTCAATGCCGCCGATCGTACCCGTTTTCAGGAGAAAGGGCAGGAAAATGTTACTGAGCGCCGTGCTGGCCGTATGCGCTACCCGCGAAGGAATGTTCGGGACGCAGTAATGCAGCACGTCGCTGTATTTGTAAATCGGATCCTTATGGGTTGTCATGCGGGAGGTCTCGAAACAGCCACCCTGATCGATGCTTACGTCCACGATCACCGAGTTGGGTTTCATCCGGCCCACCATTTCCTCGGTCACGACGCAGGGGCTGAGGCCGTCCTCCGCTCGCATGGCCCCAATGACCACGTCGGCGCGGGCGATGGCCTCGGTCAGCGTGTCGGAGTCGATGATGGAAGTATAAAGGTTCTGGCCTACCGAGTATTTCAGGCGCTGCAGGCGATAAATGTGATTGTCGAATACTTTAATATCCGCCCCCACACCCATCGCGGCGCGGCAGGCGTATTCGGCCACGGTTCCCGCGCCCAGAATCACGACCTTCGTGGGAGGTACGCCCGTGATTCCACCCAGAATAATCCCTTTGCCATTATTGGAATTGCTCAGATATTCGGCGGCGATGAGCAGTACGGTGCTACCCGCGATCTCGCTCATGGCCCGCACGATGGGCAGCCCACCGCTCTGATCCTCAATGAATTCGTAGCCAATCGCGGTGATCTTCTTTTGGTTGAGCTTGTCGAAATAGGGCTTATCGAGCGAGGGCAAATTGAGGGTTGAAATCAACGTCGACCCCGCCTTGATCATTTCGAACTCCTTGTCCACCAAGGGTTCGATTTTCAGGATCAAATCGGCCTGGAAAACTTCCCGGGCCGAGTAAACGATTTTGGCCCCGGCTTCGCTGTACTCGATGTCGGTGTACTTGGCTTCCTTACCCGCGTCCTTTTCCACCCAAACCTCGTGACCGTTGCGTACCAGAATCGCCACCCCGTCGGGCGTGAGCGCTATGCGGTTTTCCTGCAAAGCCACCTCGCACGGCAGGCCGATCAGCAACGAATTGCCGTCCTTCTTCACCTCGACGAGTGACTCTTGTGGGTAAAGAGCCGACTGCTTGGCGAGTTGCTCAAATCCGGTTACCTGCGACATCAATTTTGAATGATATAATGAGTGAATGAGTGAATAATTTTTCTCATTCATTCGAAAAGCCTTGCCTGTATTGTTCTATTACCGCCTGCAATTTGCACTATTTGTATTTCAAGGTACTCATCTGGCCAAAGAGATTCGATTTTTTCGGGCCACTCGAAGAAACAATAGTTTCCAGAGTACAAGTACTCTTCTACACCGATGTCGTAAGCTTCAGTCTCATTTTTTAGGCGGTATAAATCAAAATGATAGATCGTCTTCCTGGCCTGGGTGGTGTACTCGTTGACAATCGAGAAAGTGGGACTTTGCACAATGCCATTCACGCCCAACTTCTCGCAAATTTTCTTAATCAAAGTCGTCTTGCCCGCGCCCATCTGGCCGAAAAAGAGCCAAACAGGAACTCCGCCGCCCAGCTCGATTAACTGGTCGGCCACCCGATCAAGCTCAGATAAATCGGCGTAGGTCAGTCGGGTGCTCTGAGCTTTCATGCCGCAAAGGTAAGTTTTAAGGCACAAAGCCACAAAGCTCTAAAGGCAAATCACTGCACTATCGTCAACTACTCACTCTCAACTCTCCACCTAAACCTTCCACTCCTTCTTCATCGGCCTTTTGAGCAGGTCGTTGGCTTCTTTGTCGCCCTCGAACGTCTCTTTCTTTGGATCCCATCTGAGGTTTCGACCCAGGCGGTAGGCAATGTTGCCGATGTTGCAGACCGTAGCCGTACTGTGGCCGACCGCTACGTCGCATATGGGCTTTTCGCGTGATCTGATGGCGTCCAGGAAGTCTTTGTAGTGGTTTTCACTGACGTAAACCTTATAGTCTTCTTTCGAGAACGACTTATTCTCCAGGTTTTTGGGGGTAGTCACGAGCTTTTTTCTGGCTACCCACACCTCGCCCTCGCTGCCGATAAAGTGGCAGTGATTGTCGCCTGTGCGTCGGTGGGTCATTTGGGCACCGTTGGCATATTTGTAAACCAGCCCATCTTCCGCGTCCGGGCCAGGCACCGTGATTTCCGTAGGGCCAGAGCCGTCCATGCCCAGTCCCCATTGTCCGATGTCGAACATGTGTGCGCCCCAGTCGGTCATCATGCCACCACCAAAATCAGCGTAGTTGCGCCAACGGGGGTAAAAGTCGTATTCCAGGGTAGGGGCCAGCTCGTTGTTGTAAGGGCGCTCGACTACGTTGGGGCCCAGCCAACCCTCCCAACTGAGTCCGGCCGGGATTGGCTCTTCTTTTAAGTCGAAGGGTTTAGGTGGCCCCCCCACACTGACGAACACCTGCTTCACTTCACCGATGGCACCGGACTGCACCAGTTGCACCGCTTGCCGGAACTCGGGCCAGGAACGCTGCATGTTGCCGGTCTGAAAAACGCGCTTGTGCTTGCGGGTTGCGTCCACCATCGCCCGGCCTTCCTTTACGGTCAGCGCGAGCGGCTTTTCACAATAAATGTCCTTGCCGGCCTCGGCGGCCCTTACCGCAGCGGCAGCGTGCCAGTGGTCGGGCAGGGCGATCACTACGGCATCCACGTCTTTGCGGGCCAATATTTCGCGGAAATCTTCGTAGCCCGTGATCCCGTCGAATTTAGACTTTTGGAGCCGAAGCGCGTACCACTTCTCGACTTCATCCTTGAACTTTTCCAACTTGGCCTCATACACGTCAGAAGCGGCGACAATCTGCGCATCTTCGCCCAAAAAGGACCTCCGCAGGATTCCGGACTGCTTGCCGCAGCCGATGAACCCAAGGTTGATTTTATCGCTTGGTGCGATGAACCCCGGCCCGCCCAGTACCCGGCGCGGCACGATCATAAAAGTAGAAAGCACCGCTCCGGCCTTCAAAAAGTCCCGTCTTTTTACGTTCTTGTCCGTTTTCATATATAAAGTAGGTTTTAGGTATTTTCTACAAATCTGTCTATTAAAGGATACAGTAAGCACTCATTTACCTATCGACACGGCAGTAGGCTGATAACTTATTCACTCATTTAAATTCCACCAATGAAAACCCTAAACGTTGGCTTAATCGGATTCGGCCTATCGGGCCGCTATTTTCACGCCCCCTTTCTTTCAGTGAACCCTCGGTTTAATCTAAAAACCGTGGTCGAGCGCTCCAAAAACGAGGCCCAGGATTTTGACCCGACCATCGAAAACGCGCGTTCCGTCGAGGAGCTTCTGGCCGATCCCGAAATCGACCTGGTGTTCGTTTGCACGCCCAACGACACGCATTTTGAGTATGCGATGGACGCGCTCGAAAACGGCAAGCACGTGGTTATCGAAAAGCCTTTCGCCAATACCGAAGCCGAAGCGCAAAAGCTATTTGAAACCGCCGAGCGCGACGGTTTGGTGGCCACGGCTTACCAGAACCGCCGCTGGGATTCGGATTTCCTGACCATTCAGAAATTGATTCGGGAAGACAAGTTAGGAAAAATAGTGGAGTACGAAAGCCGCTACGATCGCTTCCGGCCCGAAGTGCTGAGCAATACCTGGAAGGAAAAGCAGGCTGAGGGCAGCGGCAATGTCTATAACCTGGGTCCACACCTGCTCGACCAGGCATTCGTGCTGTTCGGTGACCCGCAAACCGTAACTGCCACCATCCGCAGCGTGCGGGAAGGCGGCGATGTGGATGATTATTTCGACATCCGGCTAGGCTACGACGATAAATTCGTCATCGTCAAATCCAGCCTGATGGTGTATGAGAATAGTCTGCGTTACGCCATTCACGGCACCAAGGGAACGTTCATCAAGCGCGGTCTCGACGCCCAGGAGGAAACGCTCCGCCAGGACGTGCTGCCCGACGCCGACAACTGGGGCGCCGAGCCGGAGGATCGCTGGGGAACGCTGCACAGCGACCCCTTCACGGGCATCGTCCCCAGCGAAGCGGGCGACTACATGGCCTTTTACGACTCGGTGTACGACGCCATCGTCGAGGGCAGGGAACTGGCGGTGAAACCCGCCGAAATCCTGCGCACCACGCGCGTGATCGACCTGGCCTTCGAGAGCAACGAGCGGCAGACAACGATTAGCTACTGAGCGGAAAGCCAATTATTAGCGTAAATTTGCTTTCCTATGGAAGTTTCCTACCTCCTTATCGTCCTCTTCTTCGTTCAGTACATCCGCAAGACGCTGGGGACGAAGGAATCCATGCCCCGCTGGGACAAGATTCTGGTTTATTCGCGGTTTGCGGCTATTTTTTTGCTGTGCGCTCCCTGGGTACTAAACCACGAGCGGGTGTTCGGCTGGCTGTGGCACGTATTTGTGCTGGCCTTTGTGGGCGTCATTTACACCCGTGACGAGTTTAAGTCGGTTCGTTCGCTGATGATGTCCGTGATTCCGCTAATCGTTATTGGCGTGGCGGGTGACCTCACCTCCCTCGTTTCAAGAGATTTTTACGGAAAATACGACGACTACTTTGATATGTTCAAGGTCTTCGCCATCATCTGGGTGGTGGCGATGTGGTACCAGAACCGACGGCAGCAGAGGCAACTGGCCGTCGAACGCCAGCAACGCATCGAGGAAGAGAAGCAGAACCAGCTCATGCAGGCTCGCAAGGCCGAATTGGAAATCCTCGTGGCCGAGCGGACGGAGGAGATCACGCGCCAGAAAGAAGAGCTTGTGACTACCCTCTCTCACCTCAAGACTACCCAAGGTCAACTGGTGCAGTCGGAAAAAATGGCCTCGCTGGGCGAACTGACGGCGGGCATCGCCCACGAGATTCAAAACCCGCTCAATTTCGTCAACAACTTCGCCGAAGTGAATACGGAACTGATCGAGGAGTTGAGAGAGGAACAGGACAAGGAAGCACCCGACCACGAACTGGTGGAGGAAATCCTGCGCGACCTGGCCGACAACATGGAGAAAATGGTCTACCACGGCAAGCGCGCCGACTCCATCGTGAAGGGGATGCTGATGCACTCGCGTACGGGCAGCGGTCAGAAGGAAAGCGTCGACGTCAATGCCCTGGCCGACGAGTACATGCGCCTGGCTTACCACGGGCTGCGTGCCAAAGACAAATCGTTCAACGCTACCTTGGAAAAGGATTTTCAGACCGAGGAACTGAAAGCCAAGGTAATGCCGCAGGATTTCGGACGCGTACTTCTGAATATTTTCAACAACGCCTTTTACGCTATTTCGCAGCGGACCAAGCAGGAGGGGGAAGACTACCGGCCCACGGTTTGGCTGAGTTCGAGGCAGGAAAATGGCATGGTCGAAATAAAAATCAAAGACAACGGCACGGGTATCCCGGATTCGGCGAGAGCCAAAATTTTCGAGCCTTTTTTTACAACCAAACCCACCGGACAGGGAACGGGCCTCGGGCTTTCGCTTAGTTACGACATCATTCATAACGGCCACGGCGGCACTATGGAAGTGGAAAGCGAAAAGGACGCCTTTACCGAGTTTATAGTGAGGGTACCGGTTGGTTAGTGGAGAGTGGAAATTTTAAAATACTCAAAACAGAATGAAAAACAGTAGTGAAGAGCAAGCTAAGATACTGGTTGTGGACGACGAGCGAGATATCAAATCTTTATTTGAAATGAAGTTCCGGCGCGAGATTCGGAAGGGTGAACTTTCGTTTTCGTTTGCCTTTTCGGGTGAGGAGGCACTCAATTATATGGAGGGGCATGCTTCGGAGGTGGTGCTGATCCTATCGGATATCAATATGCCCGGTATGAGCGGCATCGAATTACTCAAGCGCATCCGGGTGGAGCATCCTTCGCCCCACCCCAAAGTCATGATGGTAACAGCCTACAACGATGACGATTATTATCGACAAGCGATTTCTAACGGAGCGAACGATTTTTTGACAAAACCCATTGATTTCTCATCACTCAAAGAAAAACTGCAAAGCCTATGACCACCAAAATATTGGTCGTGGACGACGAAACGGACTTGCAGTCGCTGATCAAGCAAAAGTTCAGGAAAGAGATCCGCGCCCAGAAGTACGAGTTCTCCTTCGCTTTCGACGGCGAGGATGCGCTCGAAGAAGCTAAAAGAACAGCCGGAAATCGACTTGGTGCTGAGCGACATCAATATGCCTCGTATGGATGGATTGACGCTGCTTGTCAAGCTCCACGACCTCAGTCCGATGATCAAGGCGGTGATCGTGTCGGCCTACGGTGATATGGACAAAATCCGCACGGCCATGAACCGGGGCGCATTCGATTTTGTGACCAAACCAGTGGATTTCAATGATTTAGGATTGACGATCGAAAAGACCATCGAGCACATTCAGCACCTGAAAAAGACGCTGCAAGCCATCAAGGAAAACAATATTTTGAAAATGTACGTCGACCGCAACGTCCTCGACTTCATGAGCGGCACCGAGTACGAGAACGTCATCACGGCCAACGAAATGGTGGAGGCTACTGTTGTCTTCATCGACATCTGCGGCTTCACGGCCATTTCCGAGAAAGTGGCCCCCGACCTGGTGGTGCGGCTGATCAACAAGTACTTCGACGTAATGGTGGGCGAGATTATCAACCAGGAAGGCTACGTGGACAAGTTCATGGGCGACGCCATCATGGCGGTCTTCCGCGACGAGTTCCACCTCGACCGCGCCATCGAAGCTTCGCTGGCTGTGCGGGCCAAAATCGCCGAAATCGAAGAAGAGCTTACCGACGAGCTTACCTATATGCCGGAAGTCGCCATCGGCATTAATTCGGGCGAAATGATTAGCGGCAACATCGGCTCGGCCAAGCTGCGCCGCCTGGATTATACCGTTATCGGCGACACGGTGAACATCGCGCAGCGTTTCCAGTCCATCGCCAACCCGAGCCAGATAATTATCAGCGAAGGGGCTTACCAACAGGTAAAAGAGTCGTTTATTTGCGCCGAAGTCGGTTCGGTGGAATTGAAAAACAAAGCCAAACCCGTGCTGGTGTATGAGGTGGTGGAGTAGCTGTGGGCTTTCGGCCATTGGCTGTCGGCTTCTGATTCTATGTTTTGAGTCATTTAAAATGCTTTCATTGAAAATGCGTTAACTAGAACAAATTCAAGTTTTTTCAGAAAACAATCTTTTCTTTTATCAAGCAAAAAAGCCGACAGCCGTAAGCCGACTGCCGATAGCCGACCATGAAACATTTCCTCTTCCTTACACTTTTCAGTTTCACCGCCACCTTCGCGCAGGTTCCTGACACCTTTCAATGGCTGTCCGATGGCAGCGGTTATCGTGACGTCACCGAGAGCGGCACCATCGAGCAGGTGACGCTACCCGCCCGGACGAGCCAAGTCTTGGTTTCCAAGGAGCAGCTTACGCCCAAGGGCACCAGTGAAGCCCTGAAAGTTAGGAGCTACACGATGTCGGACGATGGCAAAAAGGTGCTGGTTTACACCAACTCCAAGCGAGTATGGCGCTACGACACCAAGGGCGATTACTGGTTGCTGGATCTGTCGAACAACGCGCTGACCCAAATCGGCAAGGACCGCCCCGAGTCGTCGCTGATGTTTGCCAAGATTTCGCCCGACGGGCAAAAAGTGGCCTACGTGAGCGAACACAACATCTACGTGGACGACCTGAAAACGGGCCAAACCAAAGCCCTGACGACCGACGGCACCGACCGCATCATCAATGGCACCTTCGACTGGGCCTACGAAGAAGAATTCGACTGCCGCGACGGCTTCCGGTGGAGTCCCGACAGCAAGGCGGTGGCTTACTGGCAGCTCGACGCCCGTAAAATCCGCAACTTTTTGATGATGAACAACACGGATTCCATCTACGCATTTAATGTGCCGGTGGAGTATCCCAAAGTCGGTGAGACGCCCTCGCCCTACCGCATCGGGGTAGTCGATGTGGCCTCGGCCAAAACAAAGTGGATGGACATTCCCGGCGATCCCCAGAACACCTACGTGCCGCGCATGGAATACGCCGGCAGTGCGGGGGAGTTGGTCATTCAGCAACTCAACCGCAAGCAGAACGAAAGCAAGCTGATGTACCTCGATACCAAATCGGGTAAAGCCTCCCCGTTTTTCTCCGAAACCGACAAAGCCTGGATCGACATCAAGAGCCGCTGGGCGGATAGCCCCGAAGGCTGGGACTGGCTCAACGGCGGCAAGGAGTTTCTGTGGGTGAGCGAAAAAGACGGCTGGCGACACGCCTACCGCATAAGCCGCGACGGCAAGAAGGAGACGCTCATTACGAAAGGCGACTACGACATGATCAGCCCCGTGCTGATCGACGAGAAAAACAACGCCTACTACTTCATGGCTTCGCCCGAAAACGCCACGCAGTCGTATTTGTACAAAACCAACCTCGACGGAACGGGTAAGGCCGAGCGGGTGAGCCCGGCGAACCAGGCCGGAACGCACCGCTACGAAATGGCCCCGAATGGCACCTTCGCCAAGCACAGCTTCTCCAGCGCCCGCATTTATCCCATCATGGAGTGGATTACGATGAAGGATCAGGTATCGCTAGACCCTAACGTGAGTGTCGAGAAAGGAATGAAGGCCGCGCAACGCGGGGGCGTACTGGACATCGAATTTTTTAAAGTCAAAACCGAGGATGGCGTCGAGGCCGATGCCTGGATGGTGAAACCCGCCAACTTTGACCCCCAGAAAAAGTACCCGATCGTTTTCACGGTTTATGGCGAACCCGCCGGGAGTCAAGTAATTGACCGCTTTGGTACGGGCCGTAATCGTTTGTACATGGGCAATATGGCCAACGACGGCTACATCTATGCCGCCGTCGATAACCGGGGAACGCCCATGCCCAAGGGCCGGGAATGGCGCAAAGCGATTTACCGAAGCATCGGTACCGTCAATATCCGCGACATGGCCATGGGAGCCAAGGCAATGTTCGAGAAGTTTCCCTTCATCGACACCGACCGCGTGGCCGTGCACGGTTGGAGCGGCGGCGGGTCTTCAACCTTGAACCTGTTGTTCCAGTACCCAAAAATGTTCCAGACGGGTATTTCCGTGGCCGCAGTGGGTAATCAATTGACTTACGATAATATTTACCAGGAGCGCTACATGGGTCTGCCACAAGAGAATATGAAGGATTTTGTAAAAGGCTCACCCATCACCCACGCCAAAAACTTGGTGGGCAACCTGCTCTACATCCACGGTACGGGCGACGACAACGTTCACTATCAGAACGCCGAAATGCTGGTGAACGAACTCATCAAACATAATCGTCAATTTCAGTTCATGCCTTACCCCAACCGTTCGCACGGTATTTATGAAGGAGAAGGTACCAGCCGCCATTTGGCCACCTTGTTCACTAAGTTTTTGAGGGAAAACTGCCCGCCGGGTGTGAAAGCAAGCGGAACTGAATCATCTGGAGCAGCCAAAGTTTCTGGTGGTTCGAACTGACACGTTGCGCCAGCTCAGTCATTCGTCCCATGAAAAACGTACTGGTGTTTTTCTGTACTTTGTCGACCCAGAACGCTTGGGGACAAACTCAAATAGATATCATCCGTGATCGGATCAATGCGAACGGGCTAGACGTTCCCACGAGCGGAGTAATTTGGGGTTCGGCTCCGTTTGAACGTAGCGAAAGACAAATCATTTTCAACTCTCCACCAATTAAATGGAATCGAAAAGACAACAAAAGGTAGGCCGACAAATCCAGAAGGATCTCGGCGATATATTTCAGAAAGAAGCCCAGCACCTCGTCAATGGTTCGTTGGTCACCGTCAGCGGGGTACGCATGACACCCGACCTGGGCATTGCCCGCGCGTACCTGAGTTTCTTGCCCGAAAAAAACAAGACGGTAGTCTTCGAGGGAATTCAGGAAAACACCAAATTCATCCGCCAGAAACTGGGTGAGCGCGTGCGGCATCAGCTCCGTGTCGTGCCCGAGTTGGAATTTTATATGGACGATACCGCCGAATACGCCGCCAAAATGGACGCGCTATTTGCCGACATCGTCATTCCGCCCGCCGAGGACGAAGCAGAAAGCAGCGACTAACCCACCCGCCAAAGGCGCATGAATTTACCTCTTCGGATTGCCAAGCGATACTTCTTCTCGCGCAACAAGCGCAGCTTCATCAGCATCATCGCCTTCATCGCGATGACCGGCGTGGGGGTGGGGACGATGGCGATGGTCGTGGTGTTGTCCGTTTTCAACGGCATGGAAGACCTGAATCGCCAGATCTTCCAAACCTTCGACGCCGACATGAAAGTGATGCCCCGCGAAGGAAGGCGTTTCGTGCTGCCGGATGGAGTTTTGCAAAAAATGAGATCGACCGACGGCGTGGCCTTTGTCACCCAAGTGATCGAAGACAACGCCCTGGCGCGCTACCGTGATAACCAAATGGTGGTGCGGCTCAAAGGCGTGGACAGCACTTACGAGCAGCGTGGCCAACTGGATACCGCCATGACCGAAGGCATTCTGCGCTTGCAGGGCCGGAGCGGTACGCCCTTCGCCGTAGTGGCCGATGGCGTGCGCAGTTCTTTGCTCATTTCGATGAACGATCCGCTTTCTGCCCTCGAACTCTGGTACCCGCGCAACGATCGCCGCACGATCAGCCTTACCTCGCCCGATGCCTTCAACCAGGTGACCGTGCGCCCCGGCGGCACCTTTTTTATCGAAAGCCGCTACGACGATTTCGTCATAGCGCCGCTGGCTACCGTGGCCTCGCTTTTACAATACGGCAAGCAACGCACCGCTCTCGAAATCCAACTTATGCCCAATGCCGACTCCCAAGAAGTTCAGGCAGCGTTGGGGAGCATTGTGGGAAATTCTTTCGACATCAAGAACCGCGACGAGCAAAACGCCGACTTGCTGCGGGCGATTCGGGTCGAGAAATTGTTCGTTACCGTTACGCTTGCTTTTATTATTATGGTGGCCGCCATCAACATATTCTTTTCGCTCAGTATGCTGGCCATCGAGAAGAAAGAAGACGTCAGGATGCTTTTTGCCCTTGGTGCCACCACCGCCATGGTTCGCCGGATTTTTCTGGCGGTTGGCGGTATTGTGGCGCTTTCGGGCGCAACGCTTGGGCTGATTTTGGGGGTTGCGATCTGTTGGTTGCAGCAGAAGTATGCGCTGATTTCGATGGGCATGGTCAGTTCCATCGTGGATGCCTATCCCATAAAACTTATTTGGGGCGATGTGGCGTTAACTGCCTTGATAATCGTTTTGATTACTGTTGCCGTATCGTATATTCCAGCCAGAAGAGCGTCGCAGGGAGTCGATACGTCGCGACTAGGGTGAAGCAGGTTTGTGTGGTATTATAAGGGTAGGGAAGAGCATTGTTTGCTGAATTCTCTTGGAAAAATGATCTCTATGAAGTTTTTGAAAAATACGGTCAAAATAAAAGCATTCAGCCTGTTTGTACTTACATTAGTGGCTGTTACGGAAGTTTACGCGATTCCTTACTTGCTACCGGGGGCCATGCCGTACGGACGCACCCCATCACCAACCCTCAGCCTCACCGACACCTCTCGCCGCGCACCGGGCGTGGTGACCAGCGCCGGGCCCTATCGCCCAACGCGCACTTTGCTGAATGACATCATTCACACCCGACTGGACCTGCGGTTCGACTGGATGCGGCAGCAGGCCATTGGCACTGCGCTCATTACCTTCAAGCCCTATTTTTACCCTCAGGAGCTACTGGTTTTGGATGCCAAAGGCTTCGAGATTCAGGGTATTTATCTGCTTGACAGCCTTACCCGACAGGACACCTTGAGCAATAAAGTCGTGCAGAAATCGAAGCGCAGTCGGCTGGAGTATGCCTACGACCGCAAGCAGCTTACCATTCGGCTACCGCGCGCCTACACCCGCAACGAAAAGGTGTACGTGCAGATCGACTATGTGGCCAAGCCCAACGAGCTCTCCCGCGACATTCTGGGCGACCATCCTGAGGAGAAGGGGATGTACTTCATCAACGCCGACGGCCTGGATGAGGGGAAGCCGCGCCAAATCTGGACGCAGGGCGAGACGCAGTACAATTCGGCTTGGTTTCCGACGGTGGACAGCCCCAACGAGAAGATGTTGCAGGATTTCTACCTGACCGTCGATACGACCTATCAGACCCTGTCTAACGGAAAGTTGGTGAGCGACTTCAGCAACGGTGACGGCACCCGCACCGACCATTGGCGGCAATCCTTGCCACATGCACCCTATCTAGCCATGATTGCAGTAGGGAAATACGCCGTCACCAAAGAAATGATGGCCAACGGCTTGGAAGTGAGTTATTACGTGGAGCCCAAGTACGCCAACGACGCCAAAGCCATTTTTGGCCGAACGCCCGAGATGATCGCCTTTTTCTCCAACATTTTCGGGATGCAATTTCCCTGGGAGAAATACGCCCAAATCGCCGTGCGTGATTTCGTGGCCGGTGCCATGGAAAACACCACCGCCACCGTACATCAGCAAAGCATTCAGGCCGATACCCGCGCCCTGGCGGACGGCAATTCCGACGACGTGATCGCCCACGAACTGGCCCACCACTGGTTTGGTGACCTGGTCACCAGCGAGGAATGGGGCCAACTGGCCCTGAACGAGTCCTTTGCTAATTATGCCGAGTATCTGTGGGCGGAGTACTATACTGGGGCCGCCGCCGCCGATTGGAAGAATTTGCAGGAGTTGAAGAACTACCTCGGCGAGGCCGACCAGAAGAAAGTCCCCATCGTGCGGTACTTTTACAAAGACAAAGAGGACATGTTCGACAGCCACTCCTATGCCAAGGGCGGGCGGGTGTTGCACATGCTGCGCAAGCTGGTGGGGGACGAGGCCTTCTTCGCATCTTTGCGGGTGTACTTGGAAAAACACCAATTCGGTACGGCCGAAATCTCCGACCTGCGCACGGCCTTCGAGCAGGTGACCGGACAGGATTTGAACTGGTTTTTCGATCAGTGGTTCCTTACGCCCGGTCACCCGGTGCTGAAAGTGGAACAGGATTATTCGGGAGTTAACAAAACTGTGAGCCTGAAAGTGACGCAGTTGCAGGACACACTCGCTTCGACGGTCTATCGCCTGCCCCTGAAAGTGGACGTATGGCTCGATAGCGTCAAAACGCGCTACAACGTAGTGATCGACAAGGCCAGGCAAACGCTGGAATTTCCTGCCAAGTACAAGCCCGAACTCGTTATCCTCGACGGCGAAACGCAACTGCTCGGTACCATCGACATGGAGCGCAGCCGCAACGAGTGGATTTACGAGTTTTACCACGCCGATAAGTTTCTTGCCCGTTACGATGCCCTGACGCACCTCGAAGGCCAGCTCAATGATGCCGAAATCAGGAAGCTGATGCTGGTTGCTATGTCTGATCCGTTTTGGAAAATCCGGCAAATGGCGGTAGCCAACTTTTCAGCTTACGATGGACCGGAATTTGCCGAAGCTGAGCGACTCATCCAAAGTCACGCCCGCACCGACCCTAACTCACTGGTACGCACCGAGGCCATCCTGACTTTGGCTTCCTTCGGCGACGACGCCAACATGCCGCTCTACCGCGAGGCCCTCAGCGACACCTCTTACCTGGTCGTATCGGTGGCCCTCGACGCCTTCCTGATGCGTAAGCCAGAGGATGCCGCCGACATTGCCCGACGATTCGAAGATTCCCGCAACGACGCCATCGTGGCCTCGGTCGGCAACTACTACGCCGGACTCGCCACCCCGGAGCGTTACGATTGGTTCTTGAAAAAAATGGAAGACATGAACCCTTCAGACCGCTATAATTTTCTGCAAGTTTTTGGCAAATACCTCATTAAGTCTCCCTCCGATGTGCAGCGCCGCAGCATCCCAATCCTGGAAAGCATGGCAAGGAATAATTCCGCTTACTTCGTGCGCTTCGGGGCTTATCAGGTACTGGGCCTCCTCACCGACATCCAGGGCGTTTCCGCCATCCGTAAGGACATCCGCAACAACGAGCGCGACCCCAAGTTAAAGGAGATGTACGGGCAGATCGGGGAGCTGTAAGATTGTTGACGGGCCCTCCCGCGCGGTCGTGTAATCGTTGAATTGTGTAATTGAACAATTTCTGTTGATCTGTTGATTCGCGGGGAAGAGGGTTTATCCTAGCTATCTACTTGTCAATTCTGAAAGCTTTGTCCGGTTCGCCGTACCGACTTTGCCCCTTTGCCACTTCAAAATAATCACTCCCCTTATGCCCTATATCTTTTTCAAAAAAACTTTGTCCCTTTGTGCCTTTGCCACTTTGTGCCTTCTGAGCAACTCCTTCGCCCAAATCCAGAACGACGACCAAGCCCTCCTCGACCGATGCCTGGAAGCGCACGGCGGGATCGAGAAGTGGAATAGCTACGAGGCGTTACGGTACAAGTTGGATGCTTCGGGCAAAACCTCGGTGCAGACGATTCAATTGCGCGACCGCCGGACGCACCATAAGGCGGTCAGTTACGAGATGGGCTTCGACGGTAAGAAAACGTGGGTGGTGGGGGATGAGAAAAATGTGCCGACGGGCAATCCCGATTTTTACCACAACCTTGATTTCTATTTTTTCGCCATGCCTTTCGTCATTGCCGATCCGGGGATTGTCCTGACCCACGTTGGACAAATGGAAGCCGAAGGTAAATCCTTCGATGTGCTGGAAGTGCGCTACAAAGCTAACGTGGGCGCTGCTCCCAAGGATGTCTATAAACTCCTGATCGACCCTACGACTCACCGCATGGCGTGGCTGCTGTACACCGTGACCTTTTTTGACCAGGATAGCCAGAAGCTGTCGGCGAAAAAATACCTCGACTGGAAGAACGTGCAGGGGCTTTTGGTACCCACCCGGATGGAAAATTACACTTTTAGTGATGGCAAGATCAGCGGCGAGCCAGGTTCTCCCAGGGTATTTTCGGAGATCGAGTTTTTGAAAAAGTTAAAAGAGAAGGGGCTGTTTGAGGAGCCGGGGCAGTAGAGTATTTCATTGATTACCCTGCATAAATACAAACGCCATTCCAACCTTTCTTCCCCTATCCGGCTCTCCTGTTCAAACAAACCTAAAACTCGAACGAACATGAAAAAGCTTTCCTCCTCCGCCCGATTCCTGGCCTTAGCTTCCTTAATTTTTGCCTCGAGCTGCACCAGCGATTCGCCTGCTCCGGTGTCCACTGACATCACAACACCCGTTGGAACGTACAGAACCAACGGCTTACTCGATTTTAGTTGTGTTGCCATCTCCGATCCGGCCCAGATGCCCGTCCTAAAAATTACCCAGACCGCAGACGGATATTACTCGCTGGCTCGGACTGACTTTTTGCCCTCTAAGCGAACGAGCAAGTTGGATGGGGTGACGGTGCAAGCGAAGTTAGATACGCTTTTGCTATTCAGCGGGAGCAAAAAAATTGGCAGCCTGCAGATGGGAACTTGGCGGGATTTTAGCGGTAAAGCCCCTCGCGATGTCGCCGCTCCCCTGATCCAGATTACCCACCAGGATACGACGGGCCAGAATCCCTTGTTTTACTACGGGTACCGTCAGTAAGGCTTCAAGCAGCAGTCCCATTTCATACCGAGATTTCTGTTGGCCCGGTTGTTTTGACGATATTTGCGTAAAAAATATGCAAGACACAGTGTACTAAGCAGATATCAAGCAAAAACCATCATGGAAAAATCAAGAGAAGACGTAATACGCGAAATCGCCGCCGAACACGGCGTGACGGTCGGTACGGTGGCCACGCTGCTGCACGGCTTGCAGGCCACGGGCGGCAACCAGGTACAGTTTAACATCGGCGAGCTGGGCGGCATGGGCCAATGGCAGCCGGGCATGACGATGGTCGGCGATATGTTTAATAACTCACTCAAAGCCAAGGTCGAGCAGCTATGCGCAGCCATTTCGGCGCTGTCGCGCAAGCTTCCCCGCGAGGTCGCGGATGAAGTTCACGCGGTACCGGGCCGCAGCCACGCGACATTCAAAGGCAGTCAGAACGATACCCACTACACTTATTTTGCCGAGGAGAATCGACTCGTTATTTATGACGATGGCAAAAACACCAGCTACGACACCACGGGTTATCCCCTCACTGGCGTGCAGCAGTCGCAGGACAGCAGCGGCAAGCGGCTTAGTTTTACCTATCCGGGTGGCTCCGTACAAGCCAAAGATTTAAAGGAACTCAAAGTCTGAGCGAGAAGGTAAAACGTGCCTAGATTAATGTGAGCGCGGTTCGGCAGTTGCCGGATCGCGCTTTTCACTTCCCATTGGTACCGGTTCACCTTTTTTTAGGTATTGTGCTATCGGTAGATTCAAGGAAAATTTTTCTCTTTACCTTTAAGCAGTTTTATTGAATTCTTAGGCTTACGTGTGCATGTCTTTGAGTGTTGGCGATATTTTTGAGGGGGTATACCAATTGGAAGAAAGGGTACGGGAAGGAGACGGAGCGCACAGCACTCGCTGGCGGGCTGATGACGTCACAGCCTACCGGCGAGTGGAAGTACTGATCGACACCCTGCCCCGTGATTACGATCCGCAACTGTATTGGTATGGCAAAGTGGAAGGACTGCGTAAAATTGGTCAATCGGCCGAGAATAGCTACTGCTACGTCGTTTGGGAACTCGACAGGGCCCAGTCGCTGCTGCCGGTAAAAGCGGCAAAGTTGAACGAAAGGGAAAAGCAAAGGCTCGACGAACAGATCGACGCGCTGCCCGTGGCGGCGCACGAGACCATTTCGCCCGACGATCTGCCCGAAGTATGGTGGACGGAAACGGGCGAATTTTTGATTTTTTACCATAAATACGAAGGGGAGATAACTACTTTCAAGCAAAAGCAAAAAGTCCGGGAAAGATGGAAGCGCAATTTGCACCAGTCGCCCGAAGACCTGACTGACCCACTGCCGGCCCCTACGCAAGAGACTGACGAAGCGCCTGTCAATCCGACCAGTACCAAATGGTCGTTGTTGACGATTGGTTTGGGAATCATTTTGATTCTGGTCGTGTATCAGGCCATACCGCCCAAGCCTTCTGCCAGCCTGACTTCCTTCCAGATTTCGCTCGATCGGGGCATAGCCGAAGCGAAGAAAGGTTCCTACGAATCGGCTCTCGAACACTTTGAAGCCGCCGCCGCTGCCCCGGAGGACGACGAAACGGATGCCCGGCTGGACAGTCTGGCGGGCCGCTACCGGGAACGGGCGCGGCGGGAGTGCGATCGGTACCGGGCAGCGGGTAGCACCAATTTATATTTTATTCCCAACCAATATTTTAAGTACGCGGCGGTACTTTCCCGCCGGTCGACCCCTGAAATATGCCAATAAGACTACTGCTGCTGTGCGCGCTCGTCCTGGCAACGCTAACTGACGGACTGGGCCAAAAATTTGCCAACCGTAATCTGTACGATATCTGGATTACGGCGGGCGAACACCTGGACGCGGGCCGTTTCGAGGATGCCATCCGGCTTTATGAAGTAGCCCCCGCCGTGCCTGAGTTTAGCAAGAGACTTAGCACCACGCGCAAAGTTCAGGCAATATTTCAGAGCGGTGAGCGATTTTACCGGGCGCGACGCTATCCCGAGGCCCTGGAAGCATACAGCCGCTACCGTACCATCGACCCCACGCTGCAAGTAGCGATCCTCGATGGTCGAATTCTGAGCTGCTTGCAGGAACTGGACAAGAAAATGGCCGCTAAGCTAGACGCCACCACCCGCGTAGTGGCGGGTTTCGAGTGGGCCTACAAAGGCGAGCAGCAACTCTCGGTGCTGGATACGGTAGCCGCAAAGCGAAGCTTCACCAAAGCCAAACAACTGGGCGGCGGCTTGAACACCACCCTGCGGGAACAGTACCAGCAGGGACTTCAATCCGTAAAATCTTTGGGAGCCTGGGGCCAAGCCTACCAGCGGTCTGCCAGGAATGACGGCACCCATTCCCTGGAAAATCTGCGTGCGTATCGCTCAGCTTCCAAGTATATTATTAGCGAACTCGAATACGAAATTAAAAGCGTGGAGGAAGGCGAAAAAGCCAAATTGGCCGCCTCCTCGGCAACGGCCCTGGCCGACAGGATGCAGAACTACGCCCAGGAATGTCGCATGGAGGACTTGTATTTTTTTGTCAAGAATAACCGCAAGCTTATTCCCGATGCCGACACACTCGCTAATCGTATTGCCGAGTACCGTCGGGTAGAAAGCGACGTAACAAAACTTAAAAATGATCCCGACAACCGTCCTTTTTTGGAGAGTGCCTACGAAAGCTTGCTGAAAACGGCCTCCCGCATTCCGCAGGTGGGGATGTCAGTGAGCCTTTGCGCCAGAAAGAATTATTTTGGGAATCTGACAGAGGCAGCCCGCGCCGCCGAGACGCTGGGCGATGAAACCGGCGAGAAAGGAAAGTACCGCGAAGCGATGGAGTACCTGGTGAACGCCCGGGCGCTGGAATTGCCGCAGTATGACGCCCAATTGGCCGAAATGCAAAGTCGGATAGCTGCCAAGCTGGATTGCGAAGGCAAGCAGCAGGCCTTTGCCCTGGTTGCTACCGAAATCAGAAAAGAACTATCGAACTGCCGGATAGAGGAAGCCTGGCGGCTTTGGCAACCCGCCCGCGCCAACCTGGCGGGTTGTGGATCAAGCGATCCCGGTTTCTTCAACGCTTACCGCAACATGCAGGACATGGTCTATCGCTTTCACGCAGCCGACAGCCTGTTTCAAGTGCTAAAACCTCGAGCCGAGCTGGCTCTGAGCAATCGGCAATGCGGAGAGGCAAAACGTTTCTTCGAGCAAATCTCGGAGCTGGATTTGTGCGACATTGGCCCGCGCGACCAAGCATTACTCGGGAGCCAGGAACGTATCAGCGCATGCGAGCGAGCCAATTGCTTCACCACGGCCCGCGATAAAGCGTTCGAAAGCGCCGAAAACCGCGAGTGGAAAAATTCGTACGATTATTACCAGCAGGCCTACGGCTGCGCCGAAGAGAGCCAAAAGGGTCGTATCAAGAAAATTATGGCCGATATGAAATGCGACGCCTACCCCGATAGCTGCCGCAGGGGAAATATATCGACCGCCCTGGAATTGACGGGTCGGGTGGGGGTCAATAATCCGCTGTATTTCGACGACGGTCTGTTGAAGGAAACCAACTACGGCTACTTCGTCTCGACGGGCTTGCAGCTTACTTTCCTGTCTTATCTCAATCCGCTGGATGTGGTCATCGGGGCGGAATATTTTCGAACCAAATATTCCGCCCAAGGGGTAAAACAAGGACAGACGATATCGGCGGGGGATTTTGAAATCGAGGGCGCGGATGTATCGGTAGCCTTGAAACTCCACAAAACCAATACCGATCCCGATAGATTGCGGCCCTACCTGAAGGGCGGCGTAGAACTACTGCTGCCCTTCGGTTATTCCCTGAGTAACCACCCGGATAACGAAGCGACCAACGACCGAAGAAATTTAAAGAAACAGTCGCTGGGTGCTTTAGGGGGAATTGGGGTAGAGTTGGAGCGAAAGAAATTCGGCTTCTTCGTGGAGGCGGTTTTTGGTTATAACTTTTCCGGGATCTACAACTCAAACTACGTTACCTTCTCCGGCTCGCGCGGCAAGACCGAATCCAATTTCCGCACAGCAGGACTGCGGGCGGGCATTCGCTTTTGGTAGTCAGGACGATTACGCTCAGTCGGGCAGATCGAACATCTTCCGGGCTTCCGCGTAAGTCATCTTCTCGTAGCCGACACGCCCGGCTTGCCCACCCGGAATAACGATATAGCGGAACTCGTGGTTGGTGGATGGTATGATTGGGGGTTGAGGGCCACGAATCGGAATCGACCAAACCCTAATTCGGTTGACGGTCATCGTGAAGTCGATGTTATCCTCCGTAAACTGCGAAAATACCCGTACCGGCAACTGCCGCACCTGATTATTTTCCGTTTCAAGCTTGGCGTAGATCAGCACTACACCCTGATCCAGAACGGCTTGCGTCAGGCGATTTACGTTATTGATATCAAAGTAAAAACGGTCGGTACCGAATTGATTGGTTTTGGTCCAGGTACCTGCTTTGGCCCAGTTTGAGTAAAGGACATTGGCTGATCCGGCAGGGCCCTGTGATCCGGCTGTACCGGTAAGTCCCTGAGGTCCGGCAGGTCCAGCGGGGCCAACTGGGCCCTCATTCCCACCACAGGCACTCAGCCATAACGTGGCGACAATCAGCATGCTCCAGGTTAGCGTTTTTTTAACTTTTCTCATTTTATGCAGGAGGTTCATCGCTTAGTTTTTGGCCAAATGTCTCGATTTGAACAGACATTAGCAAGAACTGTACCAAAATTGACCCAAGCGGCAATTGTCTTATCGCGGGATGGCTTCCGATTTTTCCATCAGAGGTCTTATCTTTGAGGAAATAAATAATTTCAAAAAAAGCGCGACTCAAACCAGTACACTTTCACCCAGATTTATGCCTCAGCCCACCCAAAAGCTTTTCCTCCTCGACGCCTTCGCGCTAATCTACCGCGCCCATTTTGCTTTTATCAAAGCCCCACGTGTGACCTCGACGGGCATGAATACCAGCGCGGTGTTCGGCTTTACCAATACGCTGCTGGAAGTCCTGAAAAAAGAAGCGCCCACCCACATCGGGGTGGCTTTTGACACGCCCAAGAAAACATTCCGTCACGAGCAGTTTAAAGAGTACAAAGCGCAGCGCGACGCGCAGCCTGAGGACATCACCATCGCAATTCCTTATGTGAAGCGGCTTTTGGAAGCGATGAACATTCCCATTCTGCTGGTCGATGGCTTCGAGGCTGACGATGTCATCGGCACTTTGGCCCGCTGTGCCTCGCAAGAGGGGTTCGAAGTCTTTATGATGACGCCCGATAAGGACTACGGTCAGTTGGTGCAGGAGCACGTGTACATGTACAAGCCCGCTTTCATGGGGAAGGGAGCCGAGAAAATGGGCATTGCCGAAATTCTCGACAAATGGAAAATCGAGCGGGTCGATCAGGTGATCGATATGCTGGGGCTGATGGGCGATGCCTCGGACAACATTCCCGGCATTCCGGGGGTAGGGGAGAAGACGGCCCAGAAGCTCATCGCCCAGTACGGCAACTTGGAAAACATCCTGGCCCAAGCCGGGGAAATTAAAGGTAAACTTGGCGAGCGCGTGCGCGATAACGCCGACCAGGCGATCCTATCCAAGCAATTAGCCACTATTGATGTGAACGTCCCGATTCCGTTCAGCGCCAAAGACCTCATTCACGAAGAACCCGACGCCGACAAGGTGAACGCGCTCTTCGACGAACTGGAATTCCGCACCCTGCGCCGCCGGGTGCTGGGCGATGATCCTTTCGATGGCAAGCCTGGCCCCGCCCAGGGCAAGCCTGGCCAACTCGACCTCTTTGGCGCGGGCCAAAATTCGGCCGTTTCGGCTTTTGAGAATTCAACTTCCAATAATCAGAACGAGCCTGTGCCCGTCGTGTACCGCACCATCGCCTCGGCGACCCACGACTACCAGACCGTCGATTCACCGGAACTGATGGCGAGTCTGGTCGACTACCTTAACCTACAGGAGGAATTTTGCTTCGATACCGAAACCACCGCGCTGGATGCGCTGCAAGCCGAGTTGGTGGGCATTGCCTTTGCCTACCGAGCGGGCGAGGCGTTTTACGTCCCCGTCCCGTCGGAGCGCGAAAAGGCTCAGGCGATTATCGAGATTTTTCGGCCCGTTTTTGAAAACGAAAAAATTACCAAGATCGGGCAGAACCTGAAATACGACATGCTGGTCTTGAAAAACTACGACCTGGAGATACGCGGTCCGCTGGCCGACACCATGCTGGCGCACTACCTGCTCGAACCCGAGCAGCGCCACGGCATGGATCGTCTGGCGATGAATTACCTGAACTACGAGCCCGTCGCCATCGAGGCGCTGATTGGCAAGAAGGGCAAGAATCAGGGCACAATGCGCGACGTGGAGATAGCGGAGGTAACCGAATACGCCGGGGAAGACGCCGACATCACGCTGCAACTGCACCAGCTACTGATACCCGAATTGAAGGAAAAAGCCGCTGAAAAGCTTTTTGAAGGCGTAGAAATGCCGCTCGTTCGGGTACTCACGGCCATGGAAAGCGAAGGCGTGCGGGTGGACATGGACGCGCTGTCCAAAATGTCGCAGGAACTCGACACCGACATCAAACTGCTGGAAACCGATATTTTCGCTACCGCCGAAACGGAGTTTAACCTCAACTCACCCAAGCAGTTGGGGGAAGTGCTTTTCGATAAAATGAATTTGGTCAAGAACCCGAAGAAAACCCGAACCGGACAGTACGCTACGGGTGAGGATATTCTGTCGGCGCTGGAAAGCGAACACGAGATAGCCCGCAAAATCCTGGACTACCGGGAATTACAGAAGCTAAAATCCACCTACGTAGATGCCCTGCCGCTCCTGGTCAATCCCGATACAGGCCGCATCCATACGTCTTACAACCAGGCCGTGACGGCTACCGGACGCCTGAGCTCAACTAACCCAAACCTGCAAAACATTCCCATCCGCACCGCGCGAGGTCGCGAGATCCGCAAAGCCTTCGTGCCGCGCTCGGAAGAGTTTCAGATTCTATCGGCGGATTATTCGCAAATCGAGCTGCGCATCATGGCGGCCTTCAGCGGCGACCCCAGCATGATTGAAGCCTTCAACTTGGGCCGCGACATTCATGCCACTACCGCCAGCAAGGTTTTCAAGATTCCACTGGAAGAGGTCACGGCCGATATGCGACGCCAGGCCAAATCAGTTAACTTCGGAATCATCTACGGAATTTCTGCCTTCGGACTGGCAAAAAACCTGAGCATTTCGCGCAGTGACGCGGGTGATATCATCAAAGCTTACTTCGAGGAGTTTCCAGCCGTGAAAGCCTACATGGATCGCGTGATCAAGGAAGCCAAAGAAAAAGAGTACGTCGAGACCATCCTGGGCCGCCGCCGCTATCTGGCCGACATCAACTCACGCAACCAGAACAACCGGGGCTTCGCCGAGCGCAATGCCATCAACGCTCCCATTCAGGGTTCGGCCGCCGACATGATCAAGCTGGCGATGATTAACATTCAGGATTTTATCCAAAAAGAAAAACTCCGCTCCCGCATGATTCTGCAAGTCCACGACGAACTGGTCTTCGACGCCCATCGCGACGAGCTTGATTTCCTGAAAACCAACGTCGAAGACCTCATGCAGAACGCCTTACCGATGGAAGTCAAAATGGAGACGGGCATCGGCGTGGGGAACGACTGGCTGGAAGCGCATTGATTTTTAAGGGGGAGGAAAGAAGGAAAGGAGCAGGGAGGCGCCCTGCTTCCTCCGATTTCCGTCACTAAGAGCAGGGTTCGGCTAAGAACTCATCCCACTCCTTCTTGTCTTCTGCGGTGAACAGACCTCCGCAGCTTTTTACGTAATCGGTGATTGCCTTCTTGTAGGCTTTGCAATTCGCTTCGGTTGGATTGGCGGCGTAGGCTGTTAAGGTTTCGGTGAACCTAGTGGTGTTGTTGGCGCAGTTCATGGGACTGGGAGCCGTGTCTTTTTTGCTGCACCCTACGAGTAAGGCGATAGCCAGCGGAACGAGTGATTTGAGGATCGTTTTCATAATTGTAGTTATTGATTATTGAAATTACTGAGTTTGTTTCTTTCAAACTTACCGTCCTCGATTACTTGTTTCCAAATTGAAGGGTTCAAAACTGATTGGGCGGTAGCCTGAATTTAGTGAACGGTTATCCAACCGGTATTTTGTCAATTTTCCTACGAACCTTTTATGCCAAAAAGTAGAAAGAATATCTTCGCCATAGCGGGCAGCAGAAACGCCACGAACGAGCGGCTCATCAAATTCATAGCCAATCGTTACCAAGAAACAATTTCAATAGAGTTGTTCGAAGGCGTCGATACCCTTCCGCATTTCATCCCCGGACTTAGTGACGAGAATTTGCCTCAGTCCGTAATTAGTTTTAGAAATAGAATTGAGACGGCTGATGCAGTGCTTTTCAGCACGCCGGAATACGTGTTCAGCCTGCCGGGCAGTTTGAAGAATGCCATCGAGTGGCTGGTTTCTACCACCGTTTTGTCAAACAAGCCCGCCGCTTTTATAGTAGCCGCCGCTTCGGGTGAAAAAGCCTTTGCAGAACTTGAATTGATCCTGGCCACCCTGGAAGCTAGGGTGGCGGAAGATTCTAAATTGCTGATTCAGGGAGCGAAGGGGAAAATCGCCCAAGACGGCGAACCCGAAACTCCGGCCTTGCTCATCGAAATTGAACGCTTGATTTCCTCGCTGATAGACTCGGTGGCATAAGATTTTTAAGGGTTTGATTTTTCACTAATTTGCCCTCCTTCCTATTTCTATGAAAAGAACCATTCGATTTATCATCGTCGTACTGCTACTATCACAGGCAGTACAGGCCCAGGAAAACATCTCCATTGGCCCCATTGCGGGCGTGTCGATTGCTAATCTTCGGGGTGAAAATACAGGCACTAGCTGGACAACAGGCCTTACATTAGGAGGCTTTTTAAATTATAGTGCCAACAGTGGATTCGGAGTGAGCGGGCAAGTTCTTTACACTCAATTGGGTGGAAAAGACAACGACAATTCCCGAGAAATCAATCTGAATTACATTCAGATCCCAATTCTAGCAACCTACTTTTTGGGCAAATACGGGCAAAGGGTTAGACCTAAACTGTTTCTAGGCCCTCATATTAATTTCTTGTTGAGCGCTAAAAACGAACAGGGGGTGGATATCAACCAAGTACAGGGTAGGCCTGGCCGTAGCAATGCCTTCGAATCCATTGACGCCGGGCTTACGGCTGGGGTTGGGCTCAATGTTCGCCTTGCCAATAAAATTTGGCTGAACACCGATGTTCGCTACGGCTTGGGATTGTTGGGATTACTTGCCGACGATCAGCCTGACATCCGTAAAATTCACAATCACAATTTCGGCGTCAACGTCGGGGTCAGTTTTCCGCTGGCGAAATACAATGCCAAGACGGGTAGAATTACGGATCGATAGAACAGAACGTCGTAATGCCAAGAAAGGGGGCTTCGATCGAAGCCCCCTTTCTTGGCTAAAGCAGAATTAGAGTTCACAATTTTGGTTTGGTCGGCTTCACCGCCTTCTCAAAATCATTCGCCCCCCGCACATTCAGATGGCGGCGATACACCTTGTTCTTACTGTTGATATAGAGTTCCTTAAAATCCTTACCCCCAAAAGCCACATCCGTGGCACTATCGTTGGGAACGGGCAAAATTACATTCACCCGTCCGGTTTGGTCAAGCACCTGAATCCCCGCCGTTTTTAGAAAGGCGAATGGCACGGCCGTCGCCCGTTTTCATTTTTTCCACTTCGGGCAAAATTTCCTCCAAAATGAACCGCGCGTAGTTGTCGCCCAGCCCGTCGTATTCGTAGCTGCGGTTGTAGCGGTCGAGGGCCTCGTCGGGATTCTGCGCGATGACCCGCCCCGGCGTGACGAATACGCCGACGGTCACTGGCATTTCTTTCTGGTGAATGAGGTTGTCGAAAACCGTGGGGGCTTTCCACTGAATACCGTCCTGATTGACGTACACGCAGGCTGGTTGGGCCGAGTCGTACTGCGTCGGGACATACACCCACACTTCCCGCCAGGTACCGGGAAATATTTTTGACTGATCAGAGGTGAATTTCAGGACTTCGCCCTTCGGAACACCCGGCTGCTCGACGGAAGCGGGGTCGACGGGGTAGTCTTCGGTGGGGGCTTGGGCAAGCAGTTTTGCTGAGGATACGAGCAAAAATAGGAGGAGGAAATTTCGCATGATAAGAATAGGATTTGCGTATTTCAGAAGAAGTAAAAGGTGTGTCGGCTCTACCTGTTTTTGTTGCCGAGTCGCGCTATCATTAAGGCCGTTGCAGGAAAAATTGCAAGATGACTGCTCCGTTTGCCGTTAATAAATAGTATATTTCGCAAAAATGAACGAATCTCCACTCTTATGAGAGCTCCCTTGTCAAAGCAAATCGCCAGGACTTTGCGTAATGAGCAGTCCGCGAGCGAACTGGTTAGTAAAATGATTACCGCCCGAAATTCCTCCGACGGCAGGTTGACGCTGACTATTGACGGTAAACCAAAAGTTTTCAGAGCGGCGGGCAGCATTCAAACAAAAAAATAACTTCCTAGCGAACCGGTGAATTTCCTGTTTACTTCGGTCCTGGTGCTACTGATTGTGGCACCGGGACTTGCTTTTTTCAGAGCTTACTACTCCGACCGTTTCTCAATCAGGTACAGTCGTCTGACCATTACTGATCAAATATTTCGGTCGATCGTGCCAGGCATTACCATTCAGGCCATTGCTGTAATTCTCATTGACACCTTATTTTCTGAAAGTTCAGTCCGCCTGGACATTTTGGGGGTGCTTCTGGCCGGAGCCAAGGATGACGATACAATCAAACAAAGCTTCACAATAATTCAGGACTCGCTTCCCAGACTTGTTTTCTACCATTTGTATATGGTCACAATGGGTGCAGTGATCGGTTGGCAGAGCCGTCGTTTGGTAAGGAACCTCGGTTGGGATCGAAAATTCACTTGGCTACGGTTCGATAATAAATGGTTCTATCTGCTGTCAGGTGAGGTGCTGGAATTTTCCGAAGACTCCACATCGACTACTTCACTAGATGCCTCTTCAATCGATTTTGTTACGGTGGATGTTCTTGTGAAAGTAGAAGACGGGAATATGCTTTATACGGGAATTATGTTCGATTACGAGTTGGAAAATGACGGTGGTTTGAAAAGCATCCAAATGAAGGGTTCGAAGAGGAAGTCGAGTAATTCAAAAAACGACCAAGCTTCGGTCGAAGGGGAATTGAATGGCTATTATGATATAAAAGGCGACATCCTGGTAATCCCTAACAATCAGATAATTAATTTGAATATTACGTATTGGTTTGAGGAAACTAAACTGGATGCAACGAATATCACACCGGTGATTGAAGAAGAATAGTTTTCTTTTACGGCTGCAAAAAAACAAGCGCTAACCCATGAAATTCGACGACTACTCCATTGCCTTTGAAATAAAAAGAAACCTCTCCAAAATGGGTTTCAAACGCCCCACCGACATCCAGTTTCGGGCCATTCCCTCTATCTTGAAGGGCGAGGACGTTCTGGCCATCGCCCAGACGGGGACGGGCAAAACGGCGGCCTTCGCGATTCCGGTGGTGAGCATGATCCACGACATCAAACAGCGTAGCCGCACTTCCCCCGTCCGCTGCGTAGTGATGGTTCCCACGCGGGAACTGGCGCTGCAAATCACCGAGGTTTTCGACCAAATCGCCCACCACACCCGCGTCAAGACCGTCTGCCTGGTCGGTGGCGTGGAGCAGGAACCGCAGATCGAGCGGCTCAGCGACGGCGTGGACATCCTGATCGCCACGCCGGGCCGCATGTTCGACCTCACCAGCCAGGGCCACATCGACCTCAGTCGTGTGGAGATTCTGATTCTGGACGAGGCCGATCAGATGCTCGCACTGGGTTTCTACAAAGACATCGAAGACGTTATCAAGAAATTCCGGCGCAGCCGACAGACGCTGTTTTTCTCGGCCACCATCGACGACGCGATCAAGAAACTGGCCTACTCCATCGTCCACACGCCCATCCGCATCGAGATTGCCCCCAAGGACCGGGTGTCCAAAAACATCACCCACTCGGTGGCCCACATCGCGATGGACGACAAGCGGTTTTTTCTCGAACGCATCATCAAGCAAAATCCCGAGAAGAAAATCCTGGTCTTCGTTCGCACCAAAGTCCGGGCCGAACGCGTGGCTGCCGCCCTGGCCCGCATGGAGATCGACAGCCAGACCATCCACGGTGACAAGGAGCAAACGGCCCGCCTGAAAACGATGCAGGATTTCAAAAAGGGCCGCACCCTGGTGATGATCGCCACCGACGTCAGCGCGCGGGGCATCGACATTCCCCAGGTGGACTTCGTCATCAATTACGACCTGCCCGAGGAAACCGAAAAGTACGTTCACCGCGTGGGCCGCACCGGGCGCGGCACGCACAAAGGCCGGGCGGTGTCGTTCAGCAGTCCCGAGGAACAGCCGCTGCTCGACGCCATTGAGGAGTTTTTGGGTTATAAAATTAATGTCTTGGAAATCCCCAAAGAGGACTATGAGCAAACCATCGGCCTGACGCAGGACAACATTACCTTCGATATGAAAGGGCTGATGCAGGAAGTGGAAGACTTCGAGAATCGGAAGAGGTCAAAAAAGCGCAGGTGACTTCGGCTCCGCTCAGTCTGACAGGCCAAGCATAAGGAGAATCATCGCCCAAGCCCGGCAGCAGGCTAATTAAACGTTCCCTGCTATTTCAAAAAGCTACGCACTGCGTAGCTTTTTGAAGATTGAAGGTAAAAACCTGATAATTAGCGAATTGAAAAAGGAGTTCAATTACCTTCCTCCCTTCCACCTTTTCAAACCTTCATACTCAAACCAATCCGCTTCCGCGCCAAATCGATCGATGTCACTTTCACCTGCACTGCTTGTTGCAGTTTCACAACCTCGTTAGGGTCTTTGACAAAGCGGTCGGCCATTTGCGAGACGTGAAGCAGGCCGTCCTGCTTCACGCCGATGTCCACGAAAGCGCCGAAGGCGGTGATATTGGTCACGATTCCAGGCAGCGTCATGCCTTCGCGCAAGTCCTCCACCGTCCGCACGTGTTCGTCGAAGGCAAAGGTTTCGCGCTCGGCGCGCGGGTCGCGGGCGGGTTTTTCCAGCTCTTTCAGGATGTCTTGTAGAGTCGGCAAACCAATGTCGGGGCCAACATACCGGGCGGGTTGTATTTGGCGGCGGAGTTCGGGTTTTAGCATCAGGTCGGCCACTGAGGCGTTGGCGTCTTTGGCCATTTGCTGCACCAGGGCGTAGCGCTCGGGATGCACGGCGCTGTTGTCCAGCGGATTCTTGCCGCCTTCGATGCGCAGGAATCCGGCGGCCTGCTCGAAGGCTTTGGCCCCCAGGCGCGGTACTTTCATTAATTGGGCGCGGGACTGGAAGCCGCCAATTTCGGCGCGGTAGTCCAAGATATTCTTAGCCAAAGCCGGCCCTAACCCCGACACATAACGCAACAAGTGCTGGCTGGCGGTATTGAGATTGACACCCACGGAATTCACGCAGCTTTCCACCACCCCATCCAATGAATTTTTCAACGCCGATTGATCGACATCGTGCTGGTACTGCCCCACACCGATGGATTTTGGGTCGATCTTGACCAACTCGGCCAGCGGATCCATGAGCCGCCGCCCGATAGAAACCGAGCCGCGCACCGTCAAATCCTGATCGGGAAATTCTTCCCGTGCGGCCTCCGAAGCCGAATAAATAGACGCGCCCTGCTCGCTGACCAGTACTACCTCGATGTCTTGCTCTTGTCCGATTTCACCCAAAAGCTTTCTGACAAAATCTTCCGTCTCGCGCCCCGCTGTGCCGTTTCCAATGGCGACGGCTTCGATTTTGTGTTTTTCCAAAATGGGCTGCAATCGCCGCTGCGCTTCGGCGGGTTTGTCGAAGGGATAAATCACGAAGTCCTCTTTCAGGTTGCCGCGCTCATCCAGCACGACCACTTTGCAGCCCGTCCGGTAGCCGGGGTCGATCGCCAGCACTCTTTTTTGGCCCAAAGGTGCGGCCAGCAGCAATTGCCGCAGGTTCTCGGCAAACACCCGGATGGCTTCGGCGTCGGCTTTTTCTTTGGAACTTTTAGCGAATTCCGTTTCGATGGAAGGTTTGAGTAGCCGCTTATAGCTGTCCTTTACGGCAAGTTCAAGCTGCGCCTGTCCTGCCGCCGGGCCGATCACGAACAGGCGATTCAAAGTACCCAGCGCCCGCTCTTCGTCGGGCGAAATGCTGACGCTCAGAATGCCCTCCTCCTCGCCTCGGCGCAAAGCCAGCAGGCGGTGGGAAGGGATTTTGGACAGTTCTTCGGAGAACTCGAAGTAGTCGCGGTACTTAGCTCCTTCCGCTTGCTTGTTTTTCTTGACTTTAGCTGAAATGACGCCGCTGCGTGCGAACCAGCCGCGCGTCCGGCTGCGGGCCTCGGCGTCCTCGCTGACCCACTCGGCGATGATGTCGCGTGCGCCCTGTAAGGCATCCTCTACGGTGGGTACTTCCTGGTTCAGAAATTCCGCCGCCCGCTTTTCGGGAGCGGCCTCCCGCCCCTTGAAGACCGCCTGCGCCAGCGGTTCCAGGCCACGCTCCACCGCCAGCACGGCGCGGGTTTTTCGCTTTTGTTTATAGGGCAAATACAAATCCTCCAATTCGGTCAGACTGAACACGCCTTCGATTTTATGGCGTAGTTCGGGCGTCAACTTATCCTGCTCGTCGATGGCTTTCAAAATGGCTTCCCGCCGTTTCTCGACTTCCTGCTGCTTTTGCCAGGCGTCTTTGATGTCGCCGATCTGTACCTCGTCCAGCCCGCCCGTGGCTTCCTTGCGGTACCGGGCGATGAAAGGCAGCGTCGCGCCTTCCTCGAAAAGTTGGATGGTCGCGCGGACTTGGCGTTCGGTAATGCTGGTTTGTTGGGCGATGTGGGGGTAGTTCATAAAAATATTTTAAATTTATTTTCCAAGCGTTCCAACCCTTTCTTACGATATAGGTTCTTAGAGATAGGATTCAGGAAAAGTCAAAACCTTTTTAATTAACTTACAAATCATGAAAACCATCAAATCGACCTTAATTATGTCCTTGATTCTGGTTGTCTGCACTAGCTTAAGTCAATGCGGTAATGAGGAGGTACTTGAAGAGCAGATTGCGATTGCACCTTGCACCAATAACGGATACGTAACATTGGAATCTTTTGAGAATATTTCGGGTACGGTTATCAAGTACCTAAGAGTGAGGGAAGATACGATTGTCTATTACATAAATTCTCCTGAAGTGTTGAAAAATTCAGATACACCCATAGGGCCGTGTAATTTACCTTTAGAAGTTATGGAAGAGGGGTTGAAGATCAAATTCAGCGGTAATCTACTCACGCCTGCCGATCGTAGTATATTGCTCAACGTGGAAGCACTTCCCTTTGAAATTACAAAATTGAGTCTTCAAAAGTGAGTTAAATGGTAATTGCCCTTTGGTTCCGAATCATCAGTCGACCCACTCCATCCCCGAATCCGCCAAAGTCACCAGTAGCCCCCGGCAGAGCGGCTTGTTCATGGATTGATAAGCTTGCAGCGTACGGCCCAACTGCTTGCGGGCGGCGTCAGTGCCCAAACCAGCGACGACGTTGACCATTACCTCCGTGCCGTCAGGCCGGGTGACCAGGCGGTCGGCCAGCAGCATTTTACCTTTGGGCAACAAAAATTCCTTCTTCAAACGCACGGTGGCTCCTTCGGCGAACAGCGAAGCCAGCGGCTCGTTGTTTAGCAGGCGGTCGATGGAGACACTCAGGTGTTGCGCTTCCTGGCCTTCTACGATTCCCTCGGCGATGAGCTGACGAAGGATTTTGGGAATATCCGCCCGCGTGGCGATCAGCGAAAGGGCGTAACGCATTTTTTGCAAGCGGTCTTTTTTCTTTTCAAAAGTCTCCACGTCGAAAATCCGGTCGGCCATGCGGCGCAGACGTAGCCGCTCGGTGCGGTCGGTGCTGATGACGTTGCGCAGTGGGTAGGGGGTTAGCTCGCCGTCGGCTTCCTTGTGGCGGCAATCGCCCCGGCCTTCTGAAAGGACGTAGAGGTTCCGTCCGTCATCCCAGGGAACGGGCGACTTGTCGCTGTGCAGGAAATCATACAGCCAGCGGTGCACCGAATCCTGGCATTTTTCCCAGTCCCTGGGGCTCCGGGCCAAAACGTAAAGCCGCTGCACCGGGCGGGTGAAAGCCACGTAGAGCAGGTTCAGATTTTCCAGCAAAGTGCGGTTCCTCTCTTCCTGGTATTCGGCGCTTAGCACGGTTCCGTCCAGTTCCTTCACCATCGAAACCACCGAACTGTTCAATCGCTTGGTAATGGTTTGCTGGGCCTCGTCCAAGCTTTCGATAACCAGCTCGTCGTCGTCCACGCCCTCCAGATCCACCCAAATGCGGTCGCGGCTCCCGCTGGGCGTGAAGCGCCAGTCGCAGTTGGGCACGATGACTACGGGATATTCCAGTCCCTTAGATTTGTGGATCGTAGTGATGCGCAGCGCGTCGGCGTTGGCCGGGACGGTGATCGAAATTTTGTGTTTGGCGCTCTGCCAGTAATTCAGGAAATCAGCCAGGTGGTTGCTCTGTCGGGTACCGAATTCCAGAATGGCGTCCAAAAAGCGGAACAGGTACGGTCCCTCGGTGAGTCCGTCGAAAAGCTGGAAAGTATTGATGAGCTTTTCGCACAGCTCGTACACGCCCAACTGCCGCAACCGGAAGGCGCTGAACTCCATCCCGTAGGCCTCGAAATACCGCAGGAAAGAACCCGTACTGCGCCGACCGCACATGTCCCGAATCGCGGCGTGCTGCGCGGCGTCGGGTATTTTTTCAAGAATAATGCGGTGGAAATGGTAGGCGGCTTCGTAGCGGGCCAGGGCGTCATCGGGCGTTTGCAGTACCTGCATGAACGATACCAGCAGGTTGACCGTCTGCGAGTAAGTCAGCAGCAGCGAGTCGTCGGAGATAAGCGGATCGCCGCGCTCTTTCAGTACCGCGGCGATGGCGCGGGCTTCCTTTTTGCCCCGGCACAGGATGGCAATATCGCGCCAGTGGTAGCCCTGGGCGCGTAGCTCGTCCACGAGTTCGAGGGTGCGGCCGACTGTCACGGCGGGCGCGTCGTCATCCTGTTCGGCGATTTCGTCCTCCGTAGGTTCCGTCAGGAATTCGATCTGAACGTGACCGCCCGTTTTGGCTTTCGGCAAAATTTCCTGCTGGAAATGCTCGTCGAAAACCGAGGCCAGCAACGCTGAATCCTCTGCCGCCGCGCTTTCGGCGACGGTGACAAAGAAATTATTGTTAAAATCCGTTACCTCGCGGTGGCTGCGGCGGTTGGTCTGGAGGTGGGCCACATCCAGCTCGCGTTCCAGACTAATCAAGCGCTCCTCGGTAAATTCGTTGTCACCGATCACGCCGGCGAGTTCGCCGAACTGGTTTTTGGACAAATGCAGAATCAAGTCCATATCACCGCCCCGGAAGCGGTAGATCGACTGCTTGGCGTCGCCCACAATAAGATTGAAATGACCGAAGCCCAGCGCATTGTCGATCAGGGGCAGCAGGTTGGCGAATTGCAGCTTGGAGGTATCCTGAAACTCGTCCACCAGAATGTGGTTGTACTTCTCGCCCAGTCTTTCAAAAATAAACGGCACGGGTTCGCGCGCCACGATGTCGAGTACCTTGCGGTTGAAGTCGGAGATGTGCACCTGATTACCCTGCTTGAGGAGGGCGTCGAATTCCTTGCGGATTTCGCCCAGCAGCGACAGGTTGTACAGGTGCTTGTCGATCAGGCGCAGCAGACTACCCCGCTGTCCGGCTGTTTCCAGCGTTGCCGCCATTTCACGCTGACAACCCGTAAGAATATCAGCGACATTGTCTATCTCCTGTTGAATAAAGGGCGAAATCTTACCGGCATGCCACTTAGCCTCGTTGATGGTGGCTTTGACATAATTGTTTTCCTCCGCCCACAGGTCGATACCCGCCGCGCGTTTCTCAAAATAAGAATAAATCCCCCGCGTCGATTGGTAAAAGTCTTTGGCAACCAAATGCTTGCTCTGAATCGCCTCGAAAGCAGTTTGGGCCTGGGTCTGGATGCTATTTTCGGTCTCGCGCACGAAGGCTTTGATTTGCCGACTGATCCCGACCCAGTCCTGCACGTTCAGCGCGTCGACCTTCTTCATGGCGAGGTAGCTGTTTTCATTCAGCAAGTCGTAGGCCGCTTCCCGGATGCGGTGCGGCAGACTGCCCCAGCTCTGGCCGCCCTCGGCACTTTCGCGGTAGTAGGTCTCGACCACATCGGTCAGCAGCGCCTCGCCTTCCTGCCCGATGCGGGCCAGCATTCGGTCCACGGCGTTGGAAAGCTGGTCGCTATCCAGGATTGTTTCAAAAGCAAAAGGAATGCCCAGTTCGTCGGTAAAGCTGCTCACGAGCCGCTGCGTGAATTTGTCGATGGTCATCACCGAAAAATCAGAGTAGCGGTGCAGGATTTTCCGAAAAATCTTCTTGGCCCTCAACGCGTAAAGTTCGATGGTATCAGCAAAAAGCGTGGGGTTTTCCTCAATGCCGGGATACATCTCGGTCACGATGTCGCGCAGCATGAAGTGGCTCTTACCCTCGGCCGACGAGAAGGTACGCAGCATCAAGATAATGCGCTCCTTCATTTCGTTGGCAGCGGCATTCGTAAATGTCACGGCCAGGATGGAGCGGAAGTACGTATCCGACTCAGCACTGAGTGCCAGTTTCAGATACTCTTTGGTGAGTGTGTAGGTTTTGCCGGAACCGGCGGAGGAGGAGTAGACTTTGAACAACGTTTTCGGGGTTAACGGTTAACGGTTAACGGTCAACGGTCAACGGTTAACGGATTCTTTTGCTTCCTGATCGAAAGGATAGTATAGAACGCCCTTTAACGGCACGAACCGTCCCGCGATAACCATTAACCGTTGACCGTTAACCCAAAAAATCACAAATTCAGCCTTATCCCTCCCGATACATTTGGGCTGATGAAAAAGGGGCCAGGAAGGAGTTCGACGTACACGCCGCCTTCCAGGAAAATCGAGAGGCGGCCATCGGGCAAAAAGTACTCGAAACCGCCGAGGCCGGAGCCGCCGAGCGAGATGTTGCGAGCATAATCAATCGGCTGGTTTCGTTGATTATCGGGATAATAACGGCGGCTGTTGACTTGCGGGCCGAAGCCGTAATAGATGTGGGCTAGCTCCGAGTTGAAAAGTGGGTTATGCCACAGGTAGTGCGCCTGAAAAGAAACGCCAACCGTTTTGTACTGACCCCGGCGGTATTCCCGAAGGTTGGATATGATCCCGCCATACGAGCCGATCGTGACGTCGATGGCATTGACGTTGTTGAAGTACTTGCGAATGTTGACGCCCGTAGGTTCGCCGAGCTTGAAGCCGACCGCCCAGTTATCGTATTGGGCTTGGACAAGGGTCACCGTCAAAAGACAGATCAGGGTAAGCGATATTTTTTTCATGGATACTTAATGGATTAGTCCGTTTCAAGACAAGCGGGCCGAAGCAAACCACTACGCTGAGACTGGATTTTGCGCAAATTTACGTAAAGCACTTACCAAAACCGCATTTTCCTCCGCCGTACCGATCGTAATTCGCAGGCAGTTGTCGCACAGAGTCACCTTACTGCGATCCCGCACGATAATCTCGCCTTCTATCAAGTACTTCATCACCGCCGGGGCGTCCTGGAATTGCACCAGGAGGAAGTTGGCATCTGAGGGATGAATCTTGACTACCGAGGTAAGCTCCGTTAACTGGCGGTTCAGACGCTCTCTTTCGGTCAGAATCTGTTGAACCATGTCATTTTTGGTCTTTTCGTTATTCAGCGCCTCATAAAGAAGCGCTTGCGTCGGGCCACCCAGGTTGTAAGGCGGTTTTATTTTATTTAAAACAGCAATCAACTCCGGCGAAGCGAATCCCATTCCCAGGCGCAGCGAGGCCAAGCCCCAAGCTTTGGAGAAGGTTTGTAAAACTACCAAATTCGGAAATTCCGCCAGCCGCTGCGTCCAGGAAACGATGCCGGCAAAGTCGATGTACGCTTCATCCACCACCACCAGGCCGTTGAAGTTTCTTAGCAGCGTCTCAATCGCTTCATCCTGCACCAGATTGCCCGAAGGGTTATTGGGAGAACACACCCAAATGATTTTTGTTGCAGGCTGGATATGAGCGAGAACAGCATTCGTATCAATCTGATAATCTGTGGTCAGCGGTACTTTTACGAGCGCAATGTCATTGATCGACGCGCTTACCTCGTACATGCCGTAGGTGGGTGGCAGAATGACGATGGAATCGTGACTTGGTACGCAGGTCGCCCGAATCAGCAGGTCGATGGCTTCGTCGCTGCCGTTGCCCAGGAAAATCTGCTCGGGATTCACGCCCTTGATGGGAGCTAGCTTTTCCTTGATCGCCCTTTGGTGCGGGTCGGGGTAGCGGTTGTAGTTTTCCGGCAACACCGACCCCAGTGGGTTCTCGTTGGCATCCAGGAACACCCCGACTTCTCCCGTGTACTCGTCACGGGCGGAGGAGTAGGGCGTCAGATTCAGGATGTGCGGACGGATTATGCTTTTTAAATCGAACATAGATTTCTTAGTTCAAAGAACTCAATCGGATACGCACCGCCTTCTTGTGCGCCAGCAACGACTCGGCTTCGGCCATCGCCTCTACGGTGGGGCCAATATTCCTGATACCTGCTTCCGTGATCTGTTGCACGGTTATTTTCTTCACGAAGCTATCCAGCGACACGCCGCTGTATGCCCTTGCGAAGCCATTGGTGGGCAACGTGTGGTTGGTGCCAGAGGCATAGTCGCCGCAGGATTCAGGGGTGTAGTTTCCCAGGAAGATCGAACCCGCGTTAGTGATTTGCTCCGATACTTTTTCGGCGTCGGCCACGCTCAAGATGAGGTGTTCGGCGGCGTAATCGTTCAGTAATTCTATGGCCTCTTCGGGAGAATCGACCAGAATAGCCTTGCTGTTGGCGATGGCCTGACGGGCGAGATCCCGGCGCGGAAGGGACTCCAACTGCGTGGAAAGAGTAATATTAACGCTGTTCAGAAGCTTACGACTGGTAGAAACCAATAAAACCTGACTGTCGGCCCCATGTTCAGCCTGAGACAGCAGGTCGGCGGCAACGAAGGCGGGAATGGCGGTGTCGTCGGCGTAAACGGCCACCTCCGATGGCCCGGCCGGCATGTCGATGGCAACCCCCTCTTTGCTCACCAGCATCTTGGCCGCCGTGACGTACTGATTGCCCGGCCCGAAGATTTTGTAAACCTTCGGGATGCTTTCGGTACCGTAGGCCAGGGCCGCAATGGCCTGCGCGCCACCGACGCGGAACGCCTTGGTGACGCCCACCAGTTGGGCGGCGTACAAGATGGCCGGATGATCGCTGGGCGTGCAGAGGATAATCTCGCGGCAACCCGCCAACTGCGCTGGAATCCCCAGCATCAGCACGGTGCTGAACAGCGGGGCCGTGCCGCCGGGAATGTAGATACCGACTTTGTCGATGCCCACGCTTTTGCGCCAGCAAGTGACGCCCGGCATAGTCTCGATTTTATCGACGGGTTGCCGCTGGGCTTCGTGAAAAGTGCGAATATTCCGGTAAGCCTGGCGGATGGCGACTTTCAAGCTTTCGTCCAGCTTGCTTTCAGCTTCCTGTAAGGTTTCGGGACTGAAAGCGACTTCGTCCAACTCGATTTTATCGAATTGCCGCGCAAAATCGCGCAAAGCCGCGTCACCTTCATCCTGCACCTTTTGCAGGATGGGCGCGACCGTCTTCTCGATTTCGGTAAAATCCTGCGTGGGCCGAACCAGTAGGGCAGGCCATTCAGACCGGGCGGGGAAAGGTATAATTTTCATTATAAAATCATTTTCTCAATCGGAATCACCAGAATTCCCTCCGCCCCGGCTTGCCGGATTTTCTCGATATTTTCCCAAAAATCATTTTCATTGAGTACCGAGTGCACCGAGCACCAGCCTTCGGTAGCCAGCGGCATCACCGTCGGAGAGCGCATTCCGGGTAAGTAACGGCTCACTTCTTCGACGGCCTCAGTGGGGCAGTTGAGCAGAATGTACTTGTGGTTTTTGGCCGCTTGCACGGATTTGATCCTGAACAGCAATTGATCGAGCAGCCCCTGTTGCGCCTCGTTCAAGTTCCGGCTGGCGATCATCACCGCCTCAGATTTGAAAATAGTTTCAACTTCCTGCAAGCCGTTGCTCAGCAGCGTACTTCCCGAGCTGACAATGTCACAAACCGCCTCGGCCAAGCCAATGCTGGGGGCAATCTCGACCGAGCCGCTAATCTCGTGAATTTGGGCTTCGACGCCGTTTCCCTGCAAGTACTTTCCCAGAATACGCGGGTAGGAGGTGGCGATGCTTTTACCGTCCAAATCCTTGATCGAGTCGTAATTTTCTCCCCGCGGTATACCAATCGAGAGGCGGCATTTCGAGAAACCCAGCCGATGCACGGTGTCCACTTCACGGCCCGTCTCTACGGCTACGTTTTCCCCCACGATGCCCAGATGGGCCACGCCGTCTTCTACGTATCCGGGTATGTCATCGTCGCGCAAGAAAAGGATTTCGGCGGGGAAATTAGCCGCCGGGGCGCGAAGCTTGCCGGCTCCGTTGTCGAAGCGGATGCCGCATTCTTTAATTAGTTTGAGGGAGTCGTCGCTCAGACGCCCGGATTTTTGTACGGCAATGCGTAGGATTTCGGTCATTATTGGGGGCTATAAGCTTTAAGCAGTAGGCTTTAGGCTTTTTTACTTCAATTTTGATAAAATTTCTTCCAGTGAGGCAGTGTTCTGTTCGCCGGTTTTCATGTTCTTTAGGGTCAAATTTCCTGATTCCATTTCTTGCGAACCGATCAAGACGACGTAGGGAATTTGCTTGCGGTCGGCGTAGTCGAGTTGTTTTTTGAGCTTCACCGAGTCGGGGTACATTTCGGCGTTGTGGCCCGTGTCGCGTAGCTTTTTCAAGACTTTCAAGCCATAGCGGGCGGCTTTTTCGTCGAAGTTCGTGAGCATGACGCGCGTCGTGATGGTTTGGTCGGCGGGGAAGAGTTCTAATTCTTCCATCACATCGTAAATCCGATCCACGCCCAGCGAAATGCCTACCCCCGACAAGCCGTCCACGCCAAAAGTACCCGTCAGGTTGTCGTAGCGACCGCCTCCGCTGATGCTCCCGATGCTGACCGGGACGTTGTCGTGGTCATTCGCTTTTACTTCAAAAATGGCCCCGGTGTAGTAGGAGAGGCCCCGCGCCAGGGTCACGTCGAATTCCAATCGCGGATCTTCCAGCCCAAACCCCTCGACCAATGACCAGACTTCCTGCAACTCTTCGATGCCCTTCAAACCCGTTTCGGAAGTGCTTAGCCACTTCTTCAAAGCGGCAAAAGGCTCCGGTTGTTCCGAAAGCGTAAAGATCGGCTCCAGCTTGACCACACTTTCTTCTGAGAAGCCGCGATTCAGCAGTTCCTGAATGACTTTTTCCTGCCCAATCTTGTCCAGCTTGTCAATGGCGACGGCGAATGGCCCTTCCAGGCCGGGTGCGCCGATGACTTCCGAAATTCCGGTCAGGATTTTGCGGTTATTGATCTTTACGGTGATATTCTGAATACCTAGGTTGCGCAGACTCTCGTGCAACATCAAAACAATTTCGGCCTCGCAGAGCAGCGAGTCCGTACCGACTACATCGGCGTCACACTGGTAAAATTCGCGGTAGCGGCCTTTCTGGGGGCGATCGGCGCGCCAAACGGGTTGTATCTGATAACGCTTGAAAGGGAAAGGCAAAGTACCCCGGTTCATGACTACGTATCGGGCAAAGGGCACAGTGAGATCATAGCGCAGGCCCTTCTCCGAAATTTTGGTGGTGAGCTCTTTGCTATCGGCTTGCCAATCGCCCTCCGTCAATTTTCCCGAGAAATCACCGGAGTTCAGAATTTTAAAAAGAAGTTGATCTCCCTCTTCGCCATACTTCCCCATAAGTACCGAGAGGTTCTCGATAGCGGGCGTTTCCAGAGGCTGAAATCCGTAACGCTGGAAAGTCTGCCGGATGGTGTCGAGGATGAACGTCCGCTTGACCATCTGTTCGGGGCCAAAATCGCGGGTACCACGGGCTAGGCTGGGTTTTGACATGGCTGGGGGCTGTAGGCCGTAGGCTATAAGCTGTAGGCTCTGAGCGGTTGATCTGGTTTTTGTGCAAAGTTAGGCAGCACGGGCAATTTTTCCGGCTTAAATCTCACTTTTTTAATTATTAAACGCTACTTTTGCACCTCTTTTAACTCAAAACCAGCAAACAATGGCAGTTACCATACTTAGACGCAAAGCACTGCGCAACCAAACCAGGTCAGTCAATCGACTGAACAAAATCAAAGACCTCATGCGGAAGCCCGAGGTGCGGAACGTGGACGTGGACGCCATCAAGGCTGAGTTTGCAGAAATGAAGAAACAGCGCGAAGCGGACGAAAAGAAAACAGTTAAGCCCGTAGAAAGCAAGAAGGCCGAAGCGCCTGAGCCTAAAAATGCGGAGCCAAAAGCCAAAGAGGAAACGAAGGCCGAAGCCAAGACAACTGAGGAACCCAAAGCTGAAGCAAAGCCAAAAGCATCCGAGGAGACCAAAGAGGAAGCCAAGAAATAATAAGGCTACGCTTGTCAAAAGTCATAAAAAGCTCTGTCAATTGGATTTGGTGGGGCTTTTTCTTTTGCGGTCACGCGCGCGCTTGGTTTGCGCCCGGCTGGCGAGTTTTGATTCGAGCTTGCGGATGCTGCGGCGGGTTTCCTTGCGCACATCCATCATTACCCGAAAATAAACGGCCTGTCCGACAATAGAAATTCCGGCGTTGATAAGGATCAGGCTATAAGTACCCAGCAATACCCACTCCTCCGTGGGACTGCCCGTGTGTTTCAGATTACCGGCCTCGCTGAACACGCACAGGCCGTAACCGATCAAAATAAGTCCCAGTGGTGCCAGAATCAGCCATTTTGTACGGGCTGAAAGTCTTGACAAGAGTTTTTGGCCTGGCGACCCGGTATTGGCTTCGTTTGGCAACATTGTTGAGTGAATGATTGAGAATGAAAGATGAAAAATGACTAAAACTTTAACTTAGTTTTTAGATTCGTTCAAAAATAATAATTTTTCATTATTAACTATTAATTTTTCATTGAACAAATGAAATCAGTCATTAGCCTGGTACTTCGTTACGTGCCGCGTACGGCCTTGCAGCGGGTGGGGCATTTTGCGGCGCGTTTTCTGGGATTGTTCCACAAAGGCGATCAAGTCGAATGTCCGGTTTGTGACCACCGTTACGCGGAGTTTCTTCCCTACGGACGGAAGGGGCGTGACAACGCGCTTTGCCCCAATTGCCTGGCTTTAGAACGCCATCGGCTGATGTATTTGTATCTTAAAAGAAAAACCAATTTCTTCACCGAAGACCTGAAACTACTGCACGTGGCCCCGGAATACTGCTTCATCGACCGCTTCGAGCGCATGCAGAACCTGGACTATGTAACGGCGGACATCGAGTCGCCACTGGCAAAAGTGAAGATGGATATTCACGATATTCCTTTTCCCGAAAACAGTTTCGACGTAGCCTTTTGCAATCACGTGATGGAACACGTCGACGATTACGTAAAAGCCACCAGCGAACTGCACCGCGTCCTGAAACCGGGCGGCTGGGCCATCATCCAGTCCCCGCAGGACTTCACCAAAGCCACCACCTACGAGGACTCCAGCATCACCGACCCCCGCGAGCGGGAGAGGCACTTCTGGCAAAGCGATCACCTGCGGCTTTTTGGCCGCGACTACGCGCAGGAGCTGGAAAAGGGGGGCTTTGTGGTGAAGGAGGACCGCTTTGTGATGGAAGAGTTGACGAAGGAGGAGGTCAAGCGGTTTGCGCTTCCGGCGGGGGAGTTGGTCTATTTTTGCACGAAGTAATGGAGGAATGGGTTTAAGTGATTAGAGCTAAGTACAGTACAAAAGTTTATCAAGTTTCTGAAAATGAGCATGGTTAAGCGCAATGTTTTGCAAGTGGTTGAGACCGTGCCTGAACAAGGAGTTCAGCGGCTGGCTTCCCGTCCTGAGTTTCTTGATCGGAATTTTTCTGCCGTTGGCCACCAGCCACTCGCCCGCCCTGATGGCCCAAACCAGCGCGATGGCCAGCAAAAACAACAGCGTCCTGATCCGGCGGTGATCGTTGACGCGGCACTTCTCGAGGTTGAAGCCACGGGATTTGAAGGCGCCAAACAGTGTCTCGACCTGCCACCGCTGGGCGTAAATCCCGGCCATGCCTCGCACGCGCTCACGGCTCATCAGGATCAGGAAGTCCTCGCCCTCCAGCTTCATACCGGTCAGGTAGGCTCGCTGCCCGTAAACGACCCTGGGTTTGCGAAGCACCTTCAACCTCCTCTCGCCGAAGACCTTGTCGGCCCGGCAGGACTTGCCGCCATTGACCACTGCGGCGTTGGCCCGCACCCGGATGACGGGTGTGAACCAGCCCGTCCACATCTCCTTACCGATGAACTCGCGGTCGCCCGTCAGGTAAACCTTCTGCCCTGGCTTGACGACCGCCCAACGTTCAAGGGCCTTCAAAAGGGCCAGCCGCGTCTGCTTGCTGCTGTTGCCCTCGCGGTTGGCCGTGTGCCACAGCAACGGGATGCTCACACCCTTGTGGGCGATGCCCAGCATCAGTATCTGCACCGTCTGCCCGCGCTGGATGTAATCCGTGCGATCCAGTGTCAGCACCACCTGGTCGGCCTGTCCGTAGGCCGACCAGACCAGCTTGAAGTACGCTCGCTGGCCGAAGCGGAAGCCACACAGCAGCCGTTGCAGGCGCTTGTACTTCGAGGACAGCAGAATGTCCAGGCAGACGCCCTTGCTCCACTCGCTGAGCGAGCAGTCGTTAAGCTTTAACAGACTCACGATCAAACAACTGATAAATTTTACGCGACGTATGTCGCAGGTAAAGTGACATTTGATGGCATTGAATACCTCTTTCTCTTTACTTTGCATCGGGATAGTCTGGGTAGAGTTGGTTTCGCAACTCAAATCTACCATTTTCAGGCTATCCTATTTTTTTTGTCCTGTATTTAGGTGATTAGAGTTTAAGGGTTTAACTTTAAAGCGTTCTATCCCTTAGCGTTCTAACCAAAAAAAATAAACCTTTCAACTATTCTAGGACTTTCGCTTGTCGTCTTGAATGCGATCCCGTTAGGGATCAAATGTGGGTAGAAAAGTGCTTTTCTAGTCGATTATTATGTCCCGTACGGGACATTACCCACTAACGAATCGGCTTTTTCTACCCACATCCTGTGCCTAGCGGCACATTTTTCTCAGCCGAAGCGAAAGTCCTATATTCAACATTTAAACCAAATCTGTTATCTTTTCAGCATCCGCCGCACCCCTTCCCGGATAAACCCCGTCCCGTAGCCCCAGAGCTGTACGAAAGCCGCCACGACGCTCAATGCCCCAATTTTCAGACTATTATTCTTGAGAGAGGCGTCCAGAAATATCGCCGCGATAAAAAGTTGCAGCGCAAGGATACCTACTACAAAGAATGGTCTGATGGTAAAGAAAAAGTAAGCCGGGAGAAGCAGCGCGCAGAAAACAGTGAACAAAGCCGGAAAGGCATGAACGGGCTTGATGAGTCCCTGCTTCGGGTGCAGCTCATCCAGCAGAAACCTGGTTCGGCCGAAGGAGTGAACCTGCCGCCAAAAGTCGCGCAGATTCCCGCGACGCTTGTGAAAGACGTAGGCGTCGGGAATGAGGGCGGTGCGGTAGTTTTTGGCTTGCAGCCGGATGCCGAACTCGATGTCTTCTCCCATATCACGCTTGGCGAAGCCGCCCGTTTCGTCGAATACCCGCCGCGACATCCCCATATTGAAGCTGCGTGGTTGAAAAGCTCCGCCCGCGTTTTTGTTCTTGCCCCGAATACCCCCTGTCGTGAAAAAGGAGGTCATGGCGTAGCTGATGGCTTTCTGTAAGTCAGAGAAATTATCGGCTGCCCGGTCCGGGCCCCCGTATGCGTCCAAGAACCGGCGACTCAACTCCTCGTCCACGGTTTGCAGGTATTGCGGCGGGATGATGGTATCTGAGTCGAAAACGATCAGGTAGTCGCCCTGGGCTTGCGTAAAACCGTAGTTGCGCGCGAAACCCTGCCCTACGTTGTCGATGACAAAGTACCTGGCGTCCAGCCGATCGGCGTACTCATCCACTATTCCAGATGCCGGAACTTTCGACCCGTCTTCCACAATGATTACCTCAAAGTCCTGGTATGTCTGCTGCGTCAAACTCGCGAGTAGTTCATCGAGCTCGTCGGGTCGGTTATAGACCGGAACGACGATGGAGTACTTACGCATCCGCCATGATTTCCCGCAAAGATTCTTCGTTGGCCTGAATAACCTGATCCAGGTGGCTCTCTTCCAGGGCGTTAGATAGAAACATTGTTTCGTACTGCGAAGCACCCAAGTACACGCCACGATTGAGCATGGCGTGGAAGTACTTGCCATAGAGCGCCATGTCGCAGGCACGGGCCGATGGGAAATCCCGCACGGGCTGATCGGTGAAGAAAAGCGTGTACATCGAGCCGATTTGGTTAACCGTGTAATCCAATCCCAGTTTTTCCATACTCGCCCGAAAACCCTGGGCAAGTTTCACGCCCGCCTGGTCGAGATTTAAGTACACTTCCTGATGGTCGTTCAGGTAATCGAGCATGGCCAGGCCCGCCGCCATCGCGATGGGATTGCCCGAAAGCGTGCCGGCCTGATAGACCGGGCCGGCGGGTGAAACGTAGTTCATGATGTCTTCCCGGCCCCCGTAGGCCCCGACGGGCATCCCGCCGCCGATGATTTTGCCCAGGGTGGTCAGGTCGGGTCTTACGCCCAGACGTTCCTGCGCCCCGCCCTTGGAAAGGCGAAAACCCGTCATGACCTCGTCAAAAATCAGGATGATGTCTTCTTTGTCGCAGATGCTGCGCAGACCTTCCAGGAAGCCCGGCTCCGGCAGTACACAGCCCATATTGCCCACAACGGGCTCGATGATGATCGTGGCGATTTGACCAGGATTGGCATCCACGAGGGTTTGTACCGCCGCCAAGTCGTTGAAAGGCGCGGTGAGCGTGTCTTTGGCCACGCCCTCCGGCACGCCGGGGCTATCGGGTGTGCCGTGGGTCACGGCCCCTGAGCCCGCCGCAATCAGAAAGCTGTCGCCGTGACCGTGGTAGCAGCCCGCAAACTTGATCATTTTATCGCGGCCCGTGAAGCCCCTCGCCACCCGAACGGCCGACATCGTGGCTTCGGTCCCGGAATTGACCATGCGGACTTTCTCGACCGAAGGCACCATGCCCACGATGCGCTCGGCCATCTCCACTTCTTTCCGCGTGGGTGCCCCAAACGAAAACGAGTGCTGAATCACGTCGGATACCGCCTTCTCGATTAATTCGTTGGCGTGGCCCAGAATCATCGGACCCCATGAATTGATGAGTTCGATGAAGCGGTTGCCATCCTCATCGTAGATGTAAGGCCCCTTCGCTGATTTGATGAAGAGCGGCGTTCCGCCCACGGCCCGAAAGGCGCGAACGGGGGAATTGACCCCGCCGGGGATGAATTTGTTGGCTTTGGTAAAGAGTTCTCGGCTTGTGGAAGTAATCATTTAATCGACAGTGGCTAGTGGATAGTTGACAGTTTTGGCAGATCTTACAAAATAGTCAAAACCAGAAATTTTTATAATTTCAGCGCGTCGGGTTCCAGGGCAACCAACGCCTGCCTTCGTAGGTCAGGATGCTGGAAACGGTATTTTCGCGCGATTGGGTGTAGTCGAAACCCGACAGCAGGTAATCGTCCTCGTAGGTTCTCAGGGTAAGACCATCGCGCATTCGCTCCTGGTACTTGGCGAGCATTCGCCCGAAAAATAGCATTTGGTCGTAGCCCTGGTATGAATACACGGAAGGCAGCGTATTGGTTTTGTCGAAGTAGTCCTTTTGAAAAACTTTAACGTTGTCGTTTGTGACATCTATGAAGTCGGGCGCGATTAAATACAGGTTAGAGCCGTAACCCGTGGGTCTGGCACGATTGAAATCGAAGCTATGGGCGGTGGCAATCACGGGTATCCCGCTGACTCCCCGGCCCGAGAGAATGTTCATCAAGGCCGAACCTGCCTTAGGATCGGTGCAGAACAATACGACGTGGTTGGGTTTCTGAGAGGCAAATTGCGAGATTTGCTCGTTCATTTGCGGAACACCGCCACTCAATTCCTTGATTTCAAGTACTTTGCCACCAGATTTTTCGAGTTCATCCTGGTACGTAAAGGCCATAGCCGAGTCCTTGGGATTATTGCCAAAATAAATGGCCGCCACCGGAATCGAGGTTCTGCTTTTGGCCAGCCTGAGTACTTCGCGCGTTTGGGTCAGAATCGAGGGGTGGGCCAGATAAACCAGTTTTCCGTTTTCAAGCAAACTACCGTCGGTTGCCAGCGGATTGATCATCGTGATGTTGTTCACGTTGGCAAAGTCCGAGACCAACTCGAAGGGCCGGGCGTAGAGTGGTCCAATGATGAGATCGGTTTGGCGAAAATGCGTGTTATTAAGCATTTCCAGCGACTTGTCCTCTTCGTTACCCAGGTCGTAGGCCTGTACGTTGATGTTGATCCCTTCGGATTTTAGCTTCTGACGGGCGATCTGCAATCCCGCAAAATAATCGTAGGCGTACTGGTTGGGGAGTCCGCGTTTCGTCGATTTTATTTCGGCCAAACGATACGGAAACAGCACCGCCAGATTATAATACCCTTTCGTCCATTTTTTCTCGTAGGGCGGGTTTTTGGTCTCCTTCTCCTCAACCACAACCACCTCTTTGGGACGGTTGACGTCGATGTTGTACTGGTTCGTCAGCCGGTCCGAAAGCTCCAAGTCAGCTTTGTTACTGGATTTGCTCTGGATCAAATCGACCAGGGCCACGGCCACCACCCGGTCGTTGGGATACTCCGAATTCAGCGATTTGAGGGTAGCCACGTCCCCGACATTTTTCAGGTAGTGCTGTTTGAGGCCCTGAATATCCTTACCCATGCGGGCGTCGCCGATGCGGTTGAGCGCATCGAAGGCCCGCCGGTAGTCCGACAGCTCGAAGTAGTTCATAGCCATGAGGTACCGGGCTTCGTCGCGCTGCACCCAGTTGGGGTAGCGGGTGAATAACTGCCGGAGCATGAGGTTGCCCTCATTGTATTTCTTCAATTTATTGGCCGACAGCGCGTAGTAAAAATGCGCCAGAGGGGCGTATTCGTCGTTGGCGCTGTTGGAGGTAATGTCGCCGAATTTTTGGATGGCGTCGTCGTAACGGCCTTGCTTGTAGAAGTTGATGCCCTCCTGAAATTTCTGCTCGGGACGATCGAAAAGTTGGGCCTGTACGCCTTGCGAAAGGAGAAGAAGCCCAAAAATCAAGATTTTAACTAAGGAACCTGTTCGCTGCATTTCTTGGGTTAAGGTTTGACACACCAAAATACAATCTAATTTTTTTGGATAAAAAAAGGGTAACGCACCACACAGAACACGTTACCCCGTTTCTTGTTTCTACGCGATCATTTTTTAGACCGACGGGTCGGCTTTTTAGATTTCTCCAATTCGGCCTGCTTGCGTTTGGCCTCCTCGCCGGCTTGCAGGGTTTTCTCCAGGTACTTCTGGAACTTGGTTTGTTTCTTCTCGCCGTTGGCATTCTTGATGCGGTTCTCGTCCAAAATGCGCTTGATCTTGTCCTCGTCCACAAAGCGGCGGATAATCAACTGCTGCGCGATGGTGACTACGTTGGAAACGAAGTAATAAAAGGTCAGACCAGCCGGAAAATTGTTCAAAACAAACATGAACATCACCGGCATCACGTAGCCGAGAAACTTCATGTTGACCGGGCCGGGCTGCGTGGGCGTGATCTGGTTGTTGTAGTAGGCGTAAGCAACGCTGGACACGGTCATAAGCAGCGTAAACAGGCTCACGTGATCGCCGTAAAAAGGCAGGGTGAAGGGCAGCTTGATGAACGAGTCATAGGTAGAAAGGTCGTTGGCCCACAAGAACGATTGTCCCCGCAGCTCGATGAGGTTGGGGAAAAGAAAGAAAAGCGAGAACAGGATGGGCATGGTGGCCACCACCGGAACGCAACCACTCAACGGACTGACGCCCACCTGCTGGTAGAGCTTCATCTGATCCTGCTGCTGCTTGGCCATGTCGTCGCCATTTTTCTCCTTCAACTCGGCCAACTCGGGAGCAAGCACCCGCATCTTGGCCATACTGACGTACGACTTGTAGGTCAGTGGCGTCAGGATTGTCTTGACGATCAGCACCAAACAGATGATCAGGAGACCATAGTTGGAAAAGACCTTTTCCAACAAATTGAACAGCGGAACCAGAATGTATTCGTTGATTGGCTTCAGGAAGGCGTACCCCAAATAAACGTTTTCGTCAAAATCGACGATGGGAAGCTTGTCGAGAATCTGATAATCGTTTGGTCCAAGGTAGTACTGGAAGCGCGCAGTGCCGTCCTGCAAGGCTGCGCTGGGAAATGTCGCCTGTACGTCCAGCGATTTCACAATGATGGTATCGGCGGGGTTTACTTTGGCCTCCACCTTCACGTCCTGCAAAGGATAGGCTTCGGCGACCAGTCCCGCCAGGAAATACTTGGATTTCATCGTGAACCAGCGCACGGGTTCCTCCGCGACGGCCTCCACGTTGCTGTCGGTGGCCGGGCTGAGACTTTCCAACTCGTCGGTGTAGTAGTTGATCGTGACCGCCTTGCGGTTCTCCTCCATGTCGTTTTCCAACTGCAACATCTCGTTCTGCCAGCCAAATTGCAGCGGCTGCGGCCTGTCCGACGCCCTTGGTCTGAATGCCGTAGTCGATCAAAAAGCCCGAGCCACGCACGACGTAGGTCTGTTCCACGAATCGATTGTCGGAGAGCGCCAGGCGGTAGGTGATGACCGCCGAGTCGTTTTCGGCCAGGGTTTGGCTGCTGGCGGTGGTGCTGAAATAAAGATTCGCCAGGTCGACGTTCCCGCTTGCCGTCGGCAAACTCAATTGAAAGCGCGTGTGCTGGTCGGAGATCAAGTAGAGCGGCTTGTCATCGTGCGTACGGTAATTTTTCAGCATCAAATCCTTCAACACGCCTCCCTTGTTGGCAAAAACGACTTTGACATCCTTTGTCTCGATCGTCAGATCCTGCGCCTGTCCCTGGGCGGCAGCGGCAAAATCACCGTAAGCGGCTTTGATTTGGGTCGTGTCCGGGGCAGCGGCAAGGGTGTCGGCCACGGGTGGGGTAGGGGCCACCTGCTGCACCTGCTCCTGAGCCACGGGTTGGGGATCTTCGCGGGGCACCAGCACCTGGTACCCAATGAGCATGAGGAGAATCAGTACTAAACCAATGACTTGATTTTTTTCCATTTTGAGAAGGGGCTTTCGGCAATCGGCTTTTGGCAATCAGCCTGACATCGTACCGCAATCAGCTTCATTCATCACAAGAATGAAGCACCTGATCAATTATTTTTGATTGATTAAGAACAAGTTGAAAAGTACATCAAGCAATAGCTTGCCTTGCCTAACAGATTTAAGTCCGCAAAGGTACGGAAGATTTTCAGAGTATGAGGAGGTTCGTCGGCACAGGCTGGCAGATTACTGATTGCTAGTGCGTTTTCTGGCAGAATATACCATGGCAGCTTTCACGAAATGAACGAATAGCGGGTGCGGATTCATGACGGTACTCCGTAGCTCGGGGTGGAACTGGACACCGATAAAAAACGGGTGCTCGGGCAGTTCGACCATTTCCACCAAGTTGTTTTCGGGATTGATGCCCGTCGCCCGCATTCCGCCTTCCTCGAAGGCTTTAAGATATTCGTTGTTGAATTCGTAGCGGTGCCGGTGACGCTCTTTTATATTGGTTTTGCCGTAGATTCGGTGGGCCAGGGTGTCCTTTTTGATTTTGCAATCGTAGGCCCCCAGGCGCATGGTGCCGCCCTTATCTTCCACGTCCTTCTGATCGGCCATCAGGTTGATGACGGCGTGCGGAGATTCATCATCCATTTCAAAGGAGTGCGCCTCCTCCATCCCCAGTACATTCCGGGCGTATTCGATCACGGCCATTTGCATTCCCAGGCATATACCGAAAAAGGGGATGCCCTGCTCCCGCACATAGCGAATGGCTTCGATCTTACCGTCGATGCCGCGCTCTCCGAATCCGGGCGCAACGAGCACCCCGTCGAGATTTTGCAGTTTTTCCACCGCGTTTCCCGGAGTCAGCGTTTCGGAGTGAATCCACTCAATGTTGACCTTGCACTCGTTTACGGCCCCGGCGTGGATAAACGACTCCACGATGGACTTGTAGGCATCGTGCAGTTCCACGTACTTGCCCACCAGCCCAATGCGCACCGAGTCGCCGGGGTTTTTGAGTTTCGAGAGGAAGTTTTTCCAGGAATCGAGGTCGGCATCCTGATCGTTGTAAATGTCGAGCATATAAAGGGCGCGCTGATCGAGCCGCTCCTTGCGCATGAGCAGCGGCACGTCGTAGATCGTCTCGGCGTCCATCGCCTCGATGACCGAGTTGATTTGGACGTTGCAGAACAGGGCGATCTTCTTGCGCAAATCGTCCGGGAGCGGGTGTTCGGTGCGGCAGACCAGAATATCCGGCTGAATACCCGCTTCCTGCAACATCCTGACCGAGTGCTGCGTGGGCTTGGTTTTCAATTCCCCGGCGGAGCTGAGGTAGGGAATCAGCGTGAGGTGAATGATGAGGGTGTCTTTCTCGCCCAGTTCGAATTTGATTTGCCGCACGGCTTCTATGAAGGGCAGCGACTCGATGTCGCCCACGCAGCCGCCGATTTCGGTGATTACGATGTCGTAATCGCCGCTTTCGCCCAGCAGCATCATGTTTTTCTTGATCTCGTCGGTGATGTGCGGCACCACCTGCACGGTGCGGCCCAGGAAGTCGCCGCGCCGCTCGCGCATGATGACGTTGTAGTAGATCCGGCCCGTGGTGACGTTGTTGGCCTGGGAAGTACGGACGTTCAGAAAACGCTCGTAATGACCCAGGTCGAGGTCGGTTTCGGCCCCATCGTCGGTCACGTAGCACTCGCCGTGCTCGTACGGATTGAGCGTGCCGGGATCGACATTGATGTAGGGATCGAATTTCTGGATGGTGACCGACAAGCCCCGCGATTGCAGGAGTTTGGCCAATGAAGAGGCAATGATTCCTTTGCCTAATGAAGATGTGACGCCGCCCGTAACGAAAATGTACTTAGCGGTCTTGGGTGCGGTAGCAGCCATAAGACGTAGCTTTTTTTTCTTTGATTACGGGATTCAAAGGTACGGGAAAGCAGTGGGACTATCCGGCTGTCGGGCGGTAAAAAATAATATGGGTAGAGTAGAATGGGTAAAAAATTAAAAAGGCGTTAGAATGTTTCTAACGCCTTTTTACCTGGGTAACCCAATGAATTACAGACCAAAACCGAGCGCCAGGCCCTTGACACCAGCCGGGAAATCAGCGATTCGGAAGGCTGAACCGTTGGTGAGGTTAATTTTGTAGAATCCCGATACGCCGCCCACTGTCAGCAGGGCGTAAGCATCGCCGGTCGTTCCTCCGATGTCGAAGCCATTGGCGGCATCGACCACTACGCCGAGGCTTCCGATTTCTTCCAGACCGCCATCGTTCGGCGGATTTTGCTTGAATAACTTGTTCGACTGACTGTCGATGTCGTACAGCACCGTCGTGGTAGTGCCGGCGAAACTGTTCGTATAGGCGGCGCCGTTGACGAAAGGCGTGGCCGAGCCTGAAACGGGCGTCAGCGTCCCGTCGTTTATGGTAGCTCCCGTGGTTACGTTCACCCGCAGGTTTTGGCGGTTGTTGCTCACGATCCGCAAACGGTCGGCGACCGGATTGAAATCCACCCCAAAACTGGTTCCATTCAGTGGCTGACTCACGGCGGACAAGAAGCTGGCGGTTCCGTTGGACAGGTTGATCGTGTAAAGATTTCCATTATTGCCCAACGCGTGAAGTTGCCCGTTGACAGGCCTGAAATCTATGCCTTCTATTGAAACCCCTGCCGGAAGTCCCGTAATGCTGCGGGTAAGGCTCGTAAGCGGGAACTTCGTAGGATTGAAGATATACAGAGTGTTGTTCAGGTCGATGGCGTAAGCTACCGGACGGGTAGGGATGGCAATTCCGGTGATCGTACCGGCGGGCAGGTCACCCAATTTTTGAAGCTTTCCGGTCATCAAGTCAACGTAATCGAGCTCCCATTTGCCATTGTACATCACCGACGCAATGCCGTAGTTTTCATCCGATGAAAGATCGAAGCCACCCACCGCGCTGATATCGATGCCCAGCGGGCCGATGTCCTTAAGTACTCCGTCGTTGGGAGGATCCTGAAGATACAGACGGTCGGTATTCGCGTCTATGTCGTACAGCTTCGTGGTAGTGGTACCGGCAAAACTATTGCTGTATGCCACTGCTGCCACCATCGGATTGGGATAGCCGTTGAGGTTGCCGTCAATCGATACCACCACGCCGGTTTCGGGATGCAGCCGCAAATCCTGCGTCGTGTTCGTCACCAGCCTGATGCGGTCCACGGTGGGGTTGAAATCGAACCCAACCGAAGTGCCCTCGATGGCGGGCGTGAAGGGAGTGCTTCCCAGCGCAGTCGCTGCTCCGGATTGCAGATTTATATGGTACAGCCGGCTCGTGGAACCCACGCTGTAAAGTTGTCCCGTGGCAGGGCGGAAATCTATGCCCAGGATCCTCTCACCGGGCTGAAGTCCGGTGATTGAAATGGTTCGCAGCGGCGCGGAAGTGTTCCGCACGTTCAACTCGTACAGTTGATTGTCGCTGGTGAGGGCGTAGAAGATCTGATCCGGCAACGTGGGTGCAGTGGGGGGAAGACGGTGGTCTTCACAAGATTGGAATACGAGGGCTGTAAACAACAGGGCAAGCGGTAGGGACAACGCCCATTTTTGGAAGGCTTTTTTCATAATAACTTAGTTAGTGAACTGATTTGATTGATGGTAGTTCACCGATATACGCCATCTGGTTGCGGTTGGATTACCAAATCCAGACATGTATAGTATTTATTAATAAAAAGTACTTGAAATACAATAATGTAAGGAGGGGTTGTAGAATGCATCGGTAGAACTCCTTTCATCTAAATCCATATGTGTTCGCAGCAAGTCGTCCAGCGTGTTCTGCTACTCACCCCGCCTAAAAATCACTAAACTCGATACCGTCAAAGGCTATATGGAAGCAGAATTCGGCATGAGATGTGTCAATAGTTCAGACTCTACCGATTTTGTGACCGTGGAAAAGGGCAAATTCTCAAGCCCCATCACTCGTTGATTGTCACTGAATTTACTTGCCAGCAAGCAGAGTGATGCATCAGATTTGTCCCAGACTGACTATCATGTCAGCAGAAGGCCAATAAAACTTATTCGCCCAATTCCACTTGCGTCCGCAGCAAATCATCCAGCGTATCGCGCCGCCGCACCAACTTGGCCTCGCCTTCGTCGACGAGCACCTCGGCGGGGCGGTAGCGGGCGTTGTAGTGCGAACTCATGGAAAAGCAATAAGCCCCCGCGTTGAGGAAAGACAGCACGTCGCCGGGCCGCACTTCGGGTAGTTCGCGGTCAGTAGCGAAGGTGTCGGTCTCGCAGATGTAGCCTACTACGTCGTAGCTTTTGGTAGGCCCATCGGGATTGGAGAGGTTTAAGATATGATGATAAGCGCCGTACATCATGGGCCGGATGAGGTGGTTGAGGCCCGAATCCACGTGAACGAAGTCGCGGGCGGGATCCTCTTTGATGACCGTGGCTTGCACCAGCAATTGTCCGCACTCGCTCACCAGGAACTTGCCCGGTTCGAACCACAGTTGCAGCTTGCGGCCGTAATTTTTACAAAATTCTTGAAAACCCCGCGTGATGTTCGCGCCCAATTGCTGGATGTCGGTCGTTACGTCGCCAGGTTTGTAGGAAACCTTAAAGCCGCCGCCCAGGTCGATGATTCGCAGGTCAGGAAAGCGCATGGCGGCTTTGAAGATCACTTCCGAAGCCTGCAGAAAAGCCTCGGCTTCCTTGATGTCGGAACCGGTGTGCTGGTGCAGGCCGATGATTTTAAGGTCATACCGCGCTACCACTTCCAGGATTTCGTCCAACAACAGCACCGAGATGCCGAATTTCGAGTCGCTGTGGCCCGTCATGATTTTGGCATTGCCCCCCGCCGCCACATTGGGCTTCAGGCGTATCAGGCAAGGGCGCGTGCTACCGTAGGTTTGCCCGAACCATTCGAGCAGCGGCAGACTGTCCACGTTGATTTTGGCTCCGGCTTCCGCCGCCTCCCGCACTTCGTCAAAGGGCACCCCGCTGGGCGTAAACGTAATTTGCTCCGGCGCGTAACCCGCCAGCAATGCCATGCGCATTTCCCCCACCGACACCACGTCGATTTCCACGCCTAAGCTGCGCATCAACCGTAGAATGGCCAGATTGGTATTGGCCTTGCAAGCATACTTGATGCGCATATCGACTTCGGAAAAAGCGTCCTGCAAATTTTTCACCTGCCGACGAATGATGCCACCGTCGTACACGTAAAGTGGGGTGCCGTATTGTTGGGTGAGAGGGAGGAGGGAGGAGGGAGACATTTTTTGTTGAGTTGTTGAGTTGTTGAGGTGTTTAGGTGTTTAGGTGTTGAGGTGTTGAGGTGTTTAGAGTTTAGGCTGTCGCAAGCTTACCGCCGAGCGATCCCGTTTGTTACTTTGTGCCTCTGTGCCTCTGTGCCTCTGTGCCTTTGTTACTTTGTGCCTCTGTGCCTCTGTGCCTCTGTGCCTTTGTTACTTTGTGCCTTTGTTACTTTGTGCCTTTGTGCCTTTGTCGCTTTGTGCCTTTGTTGCTTTGTACCTCTGCCACTTTAAACTCAAAAAGATACCGTTCCATTTCCTGCTGAATGCCCCGCGCTTCATCCTGGGCTTTTTGGGCAAAATCCTTACCGTTGCTGGCGTAGAGGATGCTGCGGGAGGCGTTGACGAGCAGGCCGCATTGGTCATTCATGCCGTGGCGGGAGACTTCTTCCAGGCTGCCGCCCTGGGCGCCCACGCCGGGTACCAGCAGGAAGTGGTGGGGCGCTAATATGCGGATGTGGGCCAGGGCGTCGGCTTGGGTGGCGCCTACCACGTACATCAGGCGGTCGGCGTCGGGCCAGGTTTGGGAGGTGGTCAGGACGTGTTCGTAGAGGGGCTTGCCATTGATTTCCAATCGCTGGAAATCGTCGCCGCCGGGGTTGGAGGTCAGGGCCAGCAGGATCACCCACTTGTCTGTGTATTCCAAAAACGGCCCCACCGAATCATGGCCCATGTAGGGGGCGACGGTCACGGCGTCGAAGTCCAGACCCGCCGCCGTTTTGTCGAAAAAGGTGCGGGCGTACAGGCCGGAGGTGTTGCCGATGTCGCCGCGCTTGGCATCGGCGATGGTGAGGTGGGTTTTGGGAATATAGGTCAGCGTCTTGCGCAAGCTCTCCCAACCTTGCGGCCCCTGCGCCTCGTAAAAGGCGATGTTGGGCTTATAGGCCACGCAAAAATCCACGGTGGCGTCGATGATGGCGCGATTAAATTCAAAAACTGGGTCGTCCTCCCGCAACAGATGGGGGGGGAGTTTGCGTACATCGGTATCGAGGCCCACGCAGAGGTAGGATTTCTTCTCTTTTATTTGTGAATAAAGGGCGTCGTAAGTCATATATCGGGGAAATAATGCGGCGAAATTACGACCTCTGCCGATAGATTCATAAATTTGCCCCCTGCCAGGTCAACCTGAGGTGCTCTTTCAAACCAACAATAGCCAAATAAATATGCTGATTCGAGAAACGTCCATTGCGGGATTGGTCGAGATTTTTCCCCGAATTTTTGAAGACGAGCGGGGAGCGTTTTTTGAATCCTACAACCGCGAGGCGTTCGAGAAAGCGGGCATTCCGGCCCATTTCGTGCAGGATAATCAATCGTTCTCGGTCAAAGGCGTACTGCGTGGACTGCACTTCCAAAATGAGCCCTTCGCCCAGGGAAAACTGGTGCGGGTCATTAGCGGGCGCGTCATCGACGTGGCGGTGGACATCCGCCCCGAGTCCCCGACCTTTGGCCAGTACGAGCTTTTCGAGCTGGACGCCAAGCGCAACAATATGGCCTACATTCCCGAGGGCTTTGCGCACGGTTTTGCGGCGGTGGAGGATTCCGTATTTAGCTATAAGTGCACTAATCTCTATAACAAAGCCTGCGAGTCGGGCATTATCTGGAACGACGCCACGCTGAACATCGAGTGGGGCGTAAAGAACCCGATCGTTTCGGAAAAAGACGTCGAACTGCCGACTTTTAAAGCGCTGTTTGCCAAGCAGGTTTCCTAGCCCAAAGCCCCCGGCCCGTGATCAACCGCCTCTACGACACCTCGCTGAGCCTGCTCACCGACCTCTACCAACTCACGATGGCCTATGGCTATTGGAAATCAGGCAAGGCTGAGCAGGAAGCGGTTTTTAACCTTTATTTCAGGAAACACCCTTTCGGCGGTGGCTTCACGGTCGCCTGCGGACTAAGCAGCGCGATCAGTTACCTCAATGAGTACGGGCTTTCCAAGAAAGATATTGAGTACCTCCGCACCCTGAAGGGCAGCGACGACCAACCGCTTTTTGAGGAGGCTTTCCTGGAATACCTTAAAAATCTGGAATTCAAGTGCGACGTGGCCGCGGTGCCGGAGGGTACGGTCGTGTTTCCCAACGAGCCGCTGCTGCGCATCACGGGACCGATCCTGCAATGCCAGTTGCTGGAAACACCGCTGCTGAACCTCATCAATTTCCAGACCCTCGTGGCTACGAAAGCCGCCCGGATGCGGCTCGTGGCTCCCGATGACGCCCTGCTGGAATTCGGGCTGCGCCGCGCCCAGGGCCCCGACGGCGGCATGACCGCCAGCCGCGCCGCTTACATTGGCGGCTTCGATGCGACTTCCAACGTGCTGGCGGGCAAGCTGTACGGCATCCCGGTCAAAGGCACCCACGCCCATAGTTGGGTGATGTCCTTTGCCTCCGAACTGGAGTCTTTCGAGACGTATGCCAAGTTTTTGCCGAACAATGTCACGCTCTTGGTCGATACTTACGACACAATTCAGGGCGTTAAAAATGCCATATCCGTGGGTCGGCAACTGCGGCAGCGCGGCCATGATTTGGGCGGCATTCGGTTGGACTCGGGCGATTTGGCCTACCTAAGCATCGCGGCCCGTAAGTTGCTGGATGCGGCTGGATTCGAGAAAACGTCTATTGTAGCCAGCAATGACCTCGACGAATACATCATGGGCAGCCTGAAAAACCAGGGGGCCAAAATCGACGTCTGGGGCGTGGGTACTAAGCTCGTCACTGCTTACGATCAACCGGCGCTGGGCGGAGTGTATAAGTTAGCCGCGCTGAAGAATGAATCGGGCGAATGGGAAGACAAAGTCAAGCTCTCCGAACAGACCATCAAAACCTCCACACCTGGCATACAGCAAGTGCGGCGCTTCCGCAATAGATGGGGCTTTGTGGCCGACATGATTTTCGATGTACGGGATGAATGTAACGCGGAGGAATCAACGATGATCGATCCCTATGATTTTACGCGGCAGCGAACTTTCGACCAAAAGTATGCATACGAGGATTTGTTACAACCCATTTTTGAAAGGGGAAAACCAGTATACGAACTCCCTTCAATCGAGAAGACGAAGCGAAGGGTACAGCAGCAGCTCTCCCTGCTACACGAAGGAACCAAGCGCTTCGTGAACCCGCACACGTACCCCGTCGGCCTGGAGAAAAAGCTTTTCGATACAAAAACGGCGTTGATTTTGAAACTTCGGGGTGGGAAGTGAGTTTGTAGAAGGCACAAAGTGCCTAAATAATCAATTGCCGCCGGCTTCAGCCTGCGGAGCCAGGTCAAAACAACTCAACAGCAATTACACGATTACACAGTTAAACAATTCAACAAAAACAGCGGCTATCGTTGGCGCGGGCGTTGCGGGTATTGCTTCGGCCATTCGCCTCGCGGTAAAGGGCTACGCGGTTGATGTATACGAAGGGAACGCTTATCCCGGCGGCAAGCTCACCTCGCTGAAAATCAACGGGTACCGCTTCGACGCCGGGCCGTCGCTTTTTACGTTGCCGCAGTTGGTGGATGATTTGTTTGTGCTGGCAGGCAAGAATCCGGCGGACTATTTTCAGTACCAAAAACTTCCCGAAACCTGTCGCTACTTCTACGAAGACGGCACCCGCTTCGTCGCCGACTCCGAGCCGGAGGCTTTGGCCCGCACCATTGAAAAGCACCTCGGTGAACCCGCCGAAAACGTGCTGGCGCACCTGCGGGATAGCGCGGTGAAATACGAATTGACCGAAAAGCTTTTCCTGCATCGCTCGCTGCATAAATTAGGTACTTACTTCAACCGCGACGCCCTGAAAGGCTACCGGAACCTGCACAGACTGGATGCCTTCCGCAGCATGAGTACGGCCAACGCCAGCCGCTTCACCGACCCGCGCGTGGTGCAGTTATTCAACCGCTACGCCACCTACAACGGCTCCGACCCCTACCAGACGCCCGCCACGATGAACATCATCCCGCACCTGGAATACAACGTCGGCGCGTTTTTTCCGCGGGGCGGCATGGTTTCCATTACCAACAGCCTGGTGAGACTGGCCGAGGAGTTGGGCGTGACTTTTCATTATCGCACACCGATTGAAAAACTGCTCACCGACGGGAAAAGAATTTCGGGCGTCCGGGTGAAGAGCAACGCTTTAAAATACGACCTTGTCATCAGCAACATGGATGTGGTCAACACCTTCCGCAAACTCCTGCCCGAAGCCCGGCAGCCCGAGCGGGTGCTGCGGCAGCCGAAGTCCAGTTCGGCGCTTATTTTTTATTGGGGAATCAAAAAGCGATTTCCGGAGCTGGGCCTGCACAATATCTTTTTCAGCGAAGATTACCCCACCGAATTCAACCACATTTTTCAACAAAAAACCATCGGCGGCGATCCGACGGTTTACGTCAATATTACGTCAAAATACGAACCTGACGACGCGCCCGCCGAGGGCGAAAACTGGTTTGTGATGGTGAACGCCCCCGCCAACGACGGGCAGGATTGGGACGCGCTCATCGCCGAAACCCGCCAGAATATCTTAACCAAACTCAGCCGCCAACTGGGTGACAATATCGAAGCCTTGATCGAAGCCGAAGACACCCTCGACCCGCGCCTGATCGAAAGCCGCACGTCGAGCTCGCAGGGGGCACTTTATGGCAATAGCTCCAACAACCGCTTCGCGGCTTTTCTGCGCCACGCCAACTTTTCGCGGCAGTTCAATAATCTGTACTTTGTGGGCGGCAGCGTGCATCCGGGGGGCGGTGTACCGCTCTGTCTGCTATCGGCCAAGATCGCGACGGAGATGGTGGGGTAAAGCAACCGCCGTATATTGCAAGAAATAAACCCTGCGTTTTGAAATTCTTAAAGAAAGCAATAGTATGGCTTGTCTCGATCATCCTCCTGATCGCCGCCGCAATTTTCATTTTCGTACATACTTCTCCGCAGTTCGGCGCAAAAGCTGAAGGCGCGCGCTTGGCGCGGGTCGAAGCCTCGCCACAGTATCGCGACGGTACCTTCATGAATGCCATCCACACTTCGATGGACATGAGTGCCGACTCGATGCTCAGTACTTTGAAAGAGTTTCTTTCTGCCAAAAACACCCGTCCCGACGGGCCGCTACCCGTCAATTCTGCGGACGGAAAGGTACCATCGGACACGGCCCTGTACGTTACCTGGTTTGGGCACTCGGCGGTGCTGCTCGAAATCGAAGGCAAGCGCATCCTGCTCGACCCGATGTTAGGCCCGGCGGCTTCGCCCGTGCCATTTTTTGCCAAACGCTTCACTTACCGAGCGCCGATCGACATGGCGCAATTTAGGGGTATAGACGCAGTCGTCATTTCGCACGACCATTACGATCACCTGGATTACGGCTCGATTCAAGAATTAAACCCCAATGTCGGCCATTTTTACGTGCCGCTGGGTGTGGGGGCGCACCTCGAACGCTGGGGCGTCGATCCCGCTAAAATCACTGAACTCGACTGGTGGGAATCCGCCACGGCGGGTGGCCTGATCTTTACGGCCACGCCGCAACGCCATTTTTCGGGCCGCGGACTGACCGACCGAAACGGCACGCTGTGGGCATCGTGGGTGGTTGCAGGAGAAAACCAGAAGATATATTTCAGCGGCGACGGCGGCTACGGGCCGCATTTCAAACAAGTTGGCCAGCGTTTTGGGCCGTTCGACCTGGCGATGATCGAGTGCGGACAGTACAACGTGAAGTGGAAGGATATCCACCTCATGCCCGAGCAAACCATGCAGGCTTTTCTGGACTTGGAGGGGGAAGTGCTGGTGCCGATTCACTGGGGTGCGTTCAACCTGGCGGTGCATCCCTGGACGGAAAGCGTCGAACGACTCAACCGCGCCAATACGACGGGAGCGTTCATCGCCACGCCCACCATTGGCACCCGCTACCCCGTCGGGACGCGTCAGCCGACGACCCATTGGTGGGAGTCCGTGGGACTGAATAACTGAATGGTTTATCAGGAACGAATTTTGTACCAGGTGGTTCTAGTCAAAGTAAATCTTCCCAACAATTAAAATCCCCAAAAAAATGAAGACGATCAATTCGATTGCGATAGTACTTTTCCTGGCGCTGACGCTGGGTGGCTGCTCCAACACGATGACTTTTCAGGACTCCTCGGTAGTTCCGGCTGCTTCGGGCGAGGTGAAGGTCAAGAAAGATAAGAATAGCAACTACGACATTACCGTCAGTGTCGCCAACCTGGCTGAGCCTAAAAAGCTAACTCCGTCTCGTGACGTGTACCTCGTCTGGATGGATTCTGACCGAAACACCACTAAGAAGCTTGGGCAAATCAAGGTCGGTTCGGGGATGTTCTCCAAAGCGCTGACGGGCGAGTTGTCGGTGACCGAGGCTGAGAAGCCCAAACGCGTTTTCATCACCGCCGAAAACAGCGAAGACACGATGAGTCCCAGCACGCAGGTAGTCCTGACGACCGGGCGGTAACCTTGGCCTGTCAAAGCTGACTTCCCGAAAGCTCCTCCGCGCCAGCCGCTGAGCTTTCGGGAAGTTTTTTTGTGGAAAAATCAGTCTGCTGCCAGTAATACGCACTGAAAGCCAGCAGGAATACGACCGCAAGGATCGACCCCTCGAAGCCGAAAGTACCTCCCGACAGCCAGGCTGGAGCCAGTGGCTTGAAGCGAATGAAGCTGTACACATCGAAGCCGCTCACGTTGAAGTCGAAGAAGCCCGCCTGCACGAAGTTCCAGCCCCAGTGAAGGCCCGTGCAGACCCAAATATTCCGGTATTTGAGGTAGAGCAAGCCCAGCGCGATGCCCGCCAGAAAAATGTTGGCCGCCCCAATCCAGGCAAAGTCGGGATTGGCCAGGTGCAGGAGGGAAAACAACAAGGAACTGACGACTAGCCCCGCTATATCGCCAAAGTAGTGCGCAATGGTAGCCAGCAAGAACCCCCGGCTCATGATTTCTTCCGACCAGCTTTGAAAGAAGAAGAGTACCAGTAAGCCGCTGAACTGTTGGGCGTTGAATTGCGTCCCGGTGTAGTTTATTTTTTGTAAAATCAGCAGGACCAAAAATCCACTGGCGATGAGTACCACACTCATCCCGAACCCTTTGCCTAAATCAGGAACCAGGTTTTTCCAAGTTAAGCCCATCTCCGAATAGGAACGCTTGAAAATGAACTTCCGCAAAGCGAAAAAGGCGGTTAGGAAAGCGACGTTCTGCGGGACGTATTCGATCAGGGTTTCCCAGTAGGGGTTCGAAGATCGGCCGACACCTACGACTGCCGCCTTATCGATTCCAAAGACGTGAAATATTCCGCCGAAGGCAATGATTATAACCAAAACAATGAGCGCGAAAGTGAGGACTTCGAGCAGGAGTAAGCCTAGCCTTATTAAGAAAGTTCTAATCATAGATGGGGCTGATTCAAGGGTAGGGGCGCATTGATTTGGGCGTCAGTGCTGACACATCTTTTAAAATTGGCACTTTGCCTTCACAGCTACCTATAATGTCATAAGTAGCGTTAGGCTTATTCACCGATGCAAAGTAAAGATATTCGCTGGCAACAACGTTTCGCCAATTTCAAAAAGGCTCTCGCTAAACTAGCTGAGGTAGTCGAAGGTCGAGCCTGGAAGAGGAAAAAGGTAATTCTCAGCTTAAATTTTTTGATGAATGAATATTGGACTTCACTCTGACGATCTGAGAGAAATTACGGCGATTTTTGATGAGTTTGCCGCCATCGAAGAAGTGATTGTATTCGGATCCAGAGCAAAAGGGAATTACCATCCGGGTTCTGATCTGGATCTTGCCGTTAAAGGCGAGAATTTTGGTTTTAACCAATTTATGGAGTTGTTGGTAAGGCTCGGCAAACCCGGCTTTTTGTTCAAAATCGACTTGGTGAACCACAACACGATCGACAGCCAAGAGTTGATCGAACATATCGCCCGCGTAGGGGTCAGGACTTACTCGAAGGCACCAGTACACTCGCCAGAAATCCGGTAACAAACAGCACCATCGTCCCAAATACGATGGCAAGATACGCATGAAACGGGCTGGCGTACTGCTGCCTGTCGCCACTCGTCCAAAAAATCGGGGTCAGACTCATCCAGAGAATCAAGAGTACGCCCAGCACCACCCCGATGATTGCCCCTCGGCGGTTGATCCTTTCCACAAAAGCCCCCAGCAAAAACAACCCCAGCATGCCGCCGCTGAACACCGAGGCCAACTTCCACCAGGCATCCAGCGCACTTTTGACATTAATCATCGCGAAAGCGATACCAATTCCCAGCACGCTGATAACGAAGGTGGTAGCGTACAAGACCCGCATCGACTTCTTCTCGGTGAGTTCAACTCTTGAAAATCGCTGGAAGTAATCCACCAGAATGACCGTGGAGGAACTGTTGATGCCCGTAGAGATGGTACTCATCCCCGCCGCGAAAATTGACGCGATCAAGAGGCCCGTCAGACCAGACGGCAGCACGTCTACGATGAAAAATGGAAAGACGCGGTCGCTTTTGCTCATGTCCCGCAGCTCGGCGGGCAGGGCATCGGGCAATGCCGTGTAGTAGGCAAACAGCGCGGTGCCGATCAGGAAAAAGAGCGCCGAAACGGGGATGTACAGCAGCCCGCCCCACAGAGCCGAACGTTTGGCCTCGGCTTCGGAGCGGGAGGCCATGTAGCGCTGCACGTAGTTCTGGTCGATGCCGTAGTTTTGGAGATTGATGAAAATTCCATAGATCAGCACGACCCAAAAGGTAGAATCGCTCAAACTACTGCCAAAGCTACCAAGGCTGAATTTGTCGTTCTCCAAGGCAATTGTCATGATTTGCCCCGGTCCCTCGGGCATTGAAAAGACGATAAAGAGCAAACAGACCAGCGCTCCACCGATCAAAACGACGCCTTGGATGGCGTCCGTCCACATCACGGCCTGAATGCCGCCCAGCAGCGAATAGCCCATCACGACCAGTCCCGTGATGCCGATAATCATCATGATGTCCCAACCGAACAGCGCGTTGACGGGCAGTGCCAGCAGATACAGAATGGTGCCGATCCGCATCAATTGCGTGAGCAGATAACAAGCCGAAACGTACACCCGCGCCCACAACCCGAACTTGGTTTCCAGGAAAACGTAGGCCGACGGGCTATTCAATTTTCGATAGAGAGGCACAAAAAACTGCACCGCCATCAACGAAGCTACCGGAATGGAGAGGCTGAAAACGAAGGCGTTCCAGTTGGACAGGTAGGCATTGCCCGGCAGTCCCAGGAAACTAATGCTGCTGACGAAGGTCGCAAATATCGACATCGTCACCACCCAGGTCGGGAAGTTGCTGTTGCCGAGCGTGAAGGTGGAGGAGGTCTTATCCTTGGAATAAAAGGATGCGCCAAACAGGGTAATGCCGCCCATGTAAGCCAGGAAAACGATGAGGTCGAGGGTTTGCATATTTTTTAGCGGCAGTGCGGGCAGGGGAGCGAAGAGTCAAATATAGAATACCGGATGCGGTATTCGGTAGAGAGGGGTTGATTTTCGCCCGAAAAGAAGCTATTCGGCTCAAAAATTGGCTAAATTTGAGCCGAATAAAGAAAACAATCGGCTCATCATGTACAATTGGCAGCATAGGAACTGGCCCGACTTCAAGTATGATGCCAGTCGCTTTGAAGCAATGGCTTCGCAATTCAGAGAAATCAGTGGACAGAGTACGGGCGTTTTGCTGGGCCTCTCCGAGCGGGTGCGGGAGGAGTCTTTGGTCAGCTTACTCGTGGTCGAGTCGTTGAAGACCTCGGCCATAGAAGGTGAAATGCTCAGCCGGATCGACTTGATTTCTTCCATCAGGAAAAACCTGGGTTTCGTTTCACCGATGGGTTCAGTAAAAGACAAGCGGGCCGAAGGAATCGCCGAGCTGATGGTACAGTCCAGACAGAGTTTCTCCACAGAACTGAGCGAAGCAATGCTCTTCAACTGGCATATTCTCTTGATGCGAGGCAGTCGTGGCTTGGGGGTGGGTGATTGGCGAACCCATTCCGAACCCATGCAAATCGTTTCGGGTGCGATGGGAAGGGAAATCGTTCACTTTGAGGCCCCGCCGTCCGAACGGATCCCTACCGAAATGGGAAGGTTTATCGCGTGGTTCAACGCTACCAGCCTCAAAGGTGATCTCTCCCTAGCAAACCCGATTATTCGCGCGGCGATAGCCCATCTGTATTTTGAAAGTATCCATCCGTTCGAGGATGGTAATGGAAGAATTGGAAGGTTCATTGCCGAAAAAGTACTTTCCCAAAGCGGGGGACGGCCCGTTTTGCTCAGCCTGTCATCGGTCATTGAAGCCGATAAAAAGAAGTATTACGCAGCTTTGCAAAAAGCGAGTCGATCGCTCGAAATCGACGATTGGATCACATACTTCGGAGAAACGATTTTGCAAGCGCAGCGGAATTTTGTGCAGACTGTCTCATTTTCAATCAAAAAAACGCACTTCTTCGCAGCGAACAAGTCTCGCCTGAACGATCGGCAGCAGCGGGTTGTGAGCCGAATGCTGGCCGAAGGAGAAAATGAATTTACGGGAGGCATGAACGCTCGCAAGTACCTGGCCATTGCCAAAACTTCCAAGGCCACGGCCACGCGGGATTTGCAGGATTTGGTTGAAAAGCAGATTTTGATTCCTAGTGGGGGCGGTCGGAGCACGAATTATCAGATAAATTTAGGGTAACAATCGGCGATACCATTCTCAGTACACTCTACGGAATTTTGTCAGATTTCAATGAACTAATCCTGGTTCGATTCTTTTAAGGTCTCGGCTCGTCAACTTTTTTCATCCCATCCTGAAAACACTATGAAAACCAAGTCAATCTCTACCGCCCTGCTCCTGGCCGCCGCCGCTGCCTTCTCTTCCTGCGAAGACCACCGCCTTAGTCCCAATGCCGGTTTCCCGGAGCGCATCGAGTTCTTCGCCGAGCGGCAGTACCCCGAAGGCATCGCTTATTCTCAGCAACTCGACCGCTTCGTCATCACCTCCCTCACTCAGGGTAAAATCGGTACCGTGAGCACCGATGGAAATTACGAAGATTTAGTCTCAGACCCCGCCCTTATCAGTGGCGTGGGGGTAAAGGTAGCCGACAACCGTATCTTTGTCTGCAATAGCGACAACGGCGTTTCGAGTAAAAGCAGCCCGGCCACGGCCGCAAAAACGGCGGAACTTCTGGTGTTTAATACAGATACGCGTAGCCTTGAACGCCGCGTCGATCTCGACGATTTGTTGCCCGGCGCCCGGCACTTCGCCAACGATTTGGCACTAAATCCCGACGGTACGGTGTACGTCACCGACTCGTTTTTTCCCGTCATCTACAAGGTGACCGCCGACGGAACGGCCAGCGTTCTGGTTCGGGACGATGTGCTGTTCTCCAGCCCGACGTTTGGACTCAACGGTATTGTCTATCACCCCAACGGCTACCTGATCGTTGCAAACACCGGCCGAGGAAAACTATACAAGATAGATTTGAAAAACGGCAACGCCATCACCGAGGTCACTGGAATCGGCAGCCTGCCTGGGGATGGCTTGACGCTGGTCGGCAACAATGATATTTACGTAGTCACGGGCGGAAACAAAGTTGCGCTGGTACGCAGTGACAATAATTTCGCCACCGCCAGCGTGGTCGATTCTCAAACGGATGGCTACATGCAGGCCACGACGAGTACGTACGTCGACGGCCAGGTCTTCACGCTGAACGCCCGCATTGGCGAAATCGGGGCGGCGATGGGTGACCCTTCCAAGTTGACTGGCAACACGTACAGCATCCAGCGGTACAAGTAAAGAAGGATCTAATTTTCTGGGTATTACATAAAAACGTGGCCTCGTCTGAGGCCATGTTTTTTGCTTTCTAAGGGTATCATGTTGTAAATGAGGACACTTCTTCACCAACCATTTCTTTGTTCATGAAGGCACCAGCGATGTTGCCCGCCGCACTTGCCATCACCACTTGCCGCAGGGGCGAGCTGTTGTCGCCCGCTGCGAATACACCAGGTACATTGGTTTCGCCAAACTGACTGACGGCGATAAGGCCGGTCGGGGTTAGTTCGCAGCCCAGACTTAGGGTTAAGTCAGAATGTAATCGGGTGGGAACAGGGGCGAACAAGGCATTGAGTTCAACGCGGCTGCCGTTCTGCCATTCCAAGGAAGTTATCATGCCTTCCTTATGATTGAGTCGCACGACCGGGTTTTCCACCATTGGAATGTTAAGCCGGCTGATGGTTCCTCTTTGGACGTCGCTCAAAGTCGAGGGGCCGTTGGTGAATAGCGTGAGATTCTTGCTCCAATGCCGGATGAGTCCGGCGTATTCGGCGGCGTGTTCTCCGTCGATCATTACGCCCATCGGTTCGTTTTTCACCTCGTAGCCGTGGCAGTAGGGACAGTGCAGCACCGAACGCCCCCAGCATTCGGCGAAGCCTTCGATGTCGGGCATGAGATCCTTCACGCCCGTGGCCAGCAGGATTTTGCGCGCTCGGTAGACTAACCCCTGGCTGGTGGAGACACCGAAACCATCGTCCTTCCGGATGATGGAAACCACCTCTCCGTTCATAATCTCGACCGTCGGATAGGCCAACGCCTGCTCGCGGGCAATATTGGATAACTGACTTGGACTGGCCCCGTCCCGGGTCATGAAACTGTGGGAATGGGGCGTCTGTCGATTGCAAGGTTCGCCGCCGTCGATCACCAGCACGCTTCGCAGCGAGCGGCCCAGGATCAGGGCCGCGCTGAGCCCGGCGACGCTTCCGCCCACGATCAGGGCGTCATAGTTGTTTTCTGTTTTCATGAAAGAGAGAAGGGTTGTATTTGCAATGTTGTTGCAAATACAACTCGACCCACTTCCGGTTGGTTCGCAACGGAGGCAGTAATTCAAGCTCGGTTCTATACCAATGTCTGAATCTTCCGAATGGCCGCCGCGAAAGTCGCCATGTCTTCCGCTGACCCTGGCATGGCGTGTTGCAAAATCCAGACGCCCTCTTCGCCGCAAGCGCGCTCCGCGACGGGGCAGGCCGCTTCTTTGTAGCTCACCGATTCGGGCAGGGCGTAGTTCATGAAATTTTTTCTTGAAAAAGTGGCTGCCTGTAAAGTGGGTAAGGGTAACCCTTAAAGCAGGGTACTCCCTCAGCGGCCAGAATTTCCACAAACGGGATTCTCCCCACTGGCCGCTCCGAACGATTTGGGCGACGGCCTCCACTTCGGATTCGTTGAAAATCGGCCGGGGAAAAGTTGATTGTACAGTCTTCGGCCCGCCGTGCAGGGCGAGTTTTTGGGGCACGGGGATAGGTTCGGTTCGCGTATCAGTCCGCCGAGGGGCCGGATTCGGGCTATTATTTTGCGGGAAGCTCCTACAAAACAGCCCGTTTCCTGATCGCAATTTCTACCTATGAGCCTTAGGATCGGGTTAATACTCGATTTTGAGTTGGCCCCGATTCATTTGGCTGACTCCTTTACAATCCAGCGATTTAGGGTGTTATGCCTGGCTTCCAGCACAATTTTGTAGTAGTCGGAAGGTGCTCTGGAAACTTCCAGTTGCGCTTTCTCGGCGGAAACAGACACTTCATCCATCAACAGGTAGCTATCGCGCTTTCCTTCTTTGAATTGATTGGCCGTAGCGAGCCAAATCTTTACTTTTCCCGCTTTTTCAATCGCATTCCAGGTGATATTCAGGGTATTGCCATTTTTCTGGACGGATGGCGCAGTGATCGAAACGGGACCAATCATGGAGGTGCCGTCTAGCTCGAAGGTCTGCTCTTTAGGAATTGAAATATCGAGATGTCGGGCCAGCGTTGGCATAATGTCCACGATGCCGGGGGTAGTTTTGAAAACGGGGTTCAGGTCTTTGGCATTGGTCACCATCCAAGTGGCGCGCTCCCGATCCGATTGTCCGCCGTGATTTTTACCGGTTTTGGCATCGCGTCCGTGGTCGGTCGTGATAAAAATCAGCCAGTCCTCCCGGTGGTTTTTCTCCCTGTATTGGATGGCTTTCCACAACCGCCCCATCTGATCGTCCATGAGCCGGACGGCATCGTGAAATTGGTCGCTGCCGCCGTAGCGGTGACCCATGTCGTCGGTGAATTCCAGATAAACCCAACTTAAATCAGGGGCATTTTCTTGGATGTAGCTGGCCGCCTCGTCAGTGACCAGTTCGTCGATCTGGCGGATATACTGCCGCTCGGCATCGTGCGGGTAGTTGATCGTGTCGAGTTCGAAGCCATCGAAGGGGTAGTCGATACGGAGATAATCGGTTTGGGGCAAGCCGTCGCCGATGAGCTTGGTGCGATTGTCGAGCCAGGTGGAGAACACCGCCGTTTGCCTGGCGGGATACTGTTCTTTCAAAAACCGGAATATCGTCCAGTAGTGATAGTTGGGAGCTTTAATACCGTTGCCCCGCACATTGTGCTTGTTCGCCCAGGTACCCGTCAGCAGGCTGTTGTAGCCGACCGCCGAGATGGTGGGTGTTTCGGAATAGCCCCCTTTCTCGCCGCCCACGTAGGCACGCGCGTAGCCCCCGACGGCGGCGATTTTGTCAAGATTGGGCGTCGCTATTTTTTCGATGACATCGCTGGAAATGCCGTCCACGATTACGAAAATGGCTTTTTTCTGCCGCGTTTGGGCTTGGGAAAGTAGGGTAGCCAATGGTAAAAACCCACCAATAAACAGCAGCCGAACAAGCAAAAATTTACGCATAAGATTTTTTTGATCCGGTATCGATTCAACCCTGGGCGGCTACTGCCAGCCGAACACCTGCTTCAATTTCGGGTTGAGTAGCATTTGGGTTTGCGGAATCGGGCGGTAGTAATACTTAGGGTTTTCGAACTTTCTGGGGGTGGTTTCGGTGACCATTGTGCCGCCAGAAGTGCCGTTTTCTAAATACACCGTGGCATCGTCGCCGATATTCCCGACTTTGTAATAGATGAGTGTCGTACCCAGGCTGTTTTTCTCCTTACTGGCTTCGGCCGGGATCGACTCGCTGCTGGCGATTAGCTTGATGTCCGCCACGCCGTCGCCCGTCATGTCGTAGGTACCCAGGCCGCCAAAGTACATCCCTTTGGGAATACTGGTGAGCAACTGCCCCGCGGCCCAGCGCATGAGGTCGTCGAAGCGCTTGTCTTCGAAGGCCAATTCCACCCGCCTCTCCCTTCTGATTTCCAGCAGTACTCCCTGATTGGCCCCCGAGATGTTGGGATATTTTTTGGTTAAAAACGGATCAGGATTGGCGTTGGCGGTGGCAAGCACCAGGTCCGGCATTCCCACCCGCTTGCGAAGTTTATTGACTGATTTATCCAAATCCGCCTGGGTGATCGTGCCCAGTTCGGCTTTCGCCTCGGCATAAATAAGGAGTACTTCCGCGTAGCGATAGACCGGGACATCCGAGCCTTCCAACAGGTTCTGGTCGGTGGTGTTCATGTAGCCTTTCAACTGGTGGTAGCCCGTGAAGTTTTTGTTCAGCCGCTGAATGTACGGTACATCGTTCGGGGCCTGTATCCAGCCAGGATAGACCATCGTTTGCGACAGGCGCGGATCGCGGTTCGCGAATTCCTTGACAAAACCAAACTTCTCGTAACCTGCCTGGTCGGTGAAACGGGTGCCGTCCTTCATCAGGTAAGACTGGATCAAGTCCCGAGCGGGCGCTTGCTCGTAATCTCCAAAAACGGTGTTGTTCACCTGGGCTCTCCGGCCCTTGTCCACATCGTAGGCATTGACCAGAATCACTTCGGGGTTATTCGTCAAGTCCTGGCTCTTGAACAGTTGGGCGTAGTCCTCATTCGGCTTCCCGGTCGAATAAATCGAAAACTTACCCGAGTCGATGATCTCATTGGAAACAGTGGCGGCGGTTTCCAGAAAGCGGTTGGCCGTACTCTGCAAGTTCAATTCCGGGTGGTACTTACGGAAAGTGCCTTCGTAGAGGGCCGTACGGGCGTACTGGGTCATGACCGCCCACTTGCCGGGTGTGCCGCTGGGTACGTTGGCCCGGACATTAGCGGCGGCGTAGGCGAGGTCAGCCATGACGCTGTCCATGACCGTCGCACGGCTATCCTGGGTTTTATACAGAGCCTCGTCGCCTGGTTCCAGCGTTCGGCCGTACCAGGGGACGTCCGAGTAGCGAGCCACTTTGTCGAGGTAAAAAATCGCCCGGTAATAGCGGGCGATGCCGGCGAAATGCGCCTTCGCGGCTGGCGTGGCGTCGGCGCGCCGGTAGTTGTCGAGAAAGTAATTGATGTCCCGCAGCCGACCCCAATTCCAACCGTCGTTGATGGTTTGCGAGCTGGGCGACCCGGTCATGATGGTTTTCATCTCGACGGCCCCCGTGGTGGTGGCGTTGTCGGAGCTTTGGTCGCTGAGGTACACGCCTTTTCCGGGGAGACTGAGCAGGCCGTTTACGTAAAGTTCCAGATCTTCCCCGGTGTTGAAGAAAGCCTCGGGCGCGATGGAGGTCTGGGGCAGGCGTTCCAGGAAATCATCCTTGCAGGCGCTCAGGCTCAGCAGGACGGCGAATAGGGAGATGTATTTTTTCATGATTAGGTTAAATAGGTCCGCCGATGCGGATGAATTATGAGTTTTTAAGCGAGTGCTCTGGTGGTATTTCCTAAAAAATCAAAACTGCAAGTTCATGCCAAAAGACAATCGACGCTGGAAGGGGTAAGCCACGCTGTCGTCGTTGGCGTTGATGGCTTCGGGATCCACGTATTTCTTGATGGCTGAGAACTCAAAGAGATTCTCGCCCGAGACGTAAAAGCGCACGCGGCTAAGCTTGATCTTATGCAAAACGGCCGCCGGGAGTGAATAGCCCAGCGACACATTCTTGATCCGCAGGTAAGCGGCACTGAGCAAGTAGCGCGTTTGGGGAATATCCAGGCCCGTGCCGTAGTTGGCGTCGGCTAGCCATGATTGCAGCACGGGATAGGCCGGGTTGCCGGTGTTGGCGTCGGCCAGTCCGGCGGCGAGGTAAGACGCCGAGTGTCGTTCCCGGTCTACCCCGGTTTCAGTGACAGGCCGGTAGAAGTCCAGGTTCCAGGGATAAACGTTGGCGTAAGGCTGCTGGTAAGGCCCCCAGAACAAGTAACGACTCGGGTAGTAGTCGGCTCTGCCCACACCCTGCATGAGCAAACTGAAGTCGAAACCATTCCAGTCGGCCCCCAGGTTGATGCCCATCCGTAGGCGTTGCGTAGCGTTGCCAATAATGGAGAGGTCCTTGGGGTCACGCGCCGAAAGACCGCGCGTGATTTTGGCATCGCCGTCCTGGTCGATGTAGCGGGGCCAGCCCGGCACGATCGATAGGGCACCCCAGGGGATGATGTCGGTTTGATCCAACTGGTCGATCTGATCGGTATTTTCAAAAAGGCCATCGCTGGTCAGGCCCCATATTTCCCCGATCTCCTGACCCACGCGGAAAGAAGAAAACAATTCCTGCTCGTTCTTAAACTTCGTAATGTACGACCGCGAGTCGGAGAGGATGAACTTGGCATTGACCGACAAAGGCTTTGTCCCTAGGGTATAGCTATCGTTATAACCCACCGTGAATTCCCAGCCTTTGGTCTGCAAGTCGGCGGCATTCTGGCTCGGTACCCGCGTCCCCAGCACGCCCGGCAGTTCTTGCCCAGCGGTGAGCATGTCCTTGGTGTCCCGGATGAAGTAGTCCATCGAGAGCATCAGCCGATCGCGCAGCAGCCCGACATCGGCCCCGAAGTTGGCCGTCGATACCCGCTCCCAGGTGTAGTTGGCGGGGTCGATGGTCAGCGAGGGCGAACTTTCGATGACCGTTTGCCGATTGCCCCCGATGAGGTAGTCCGAGAGCCCGGTGGGGAGGGTTTGCAAATAGTCAAAGTTACCCACGATCTGGTTGCCCAAGTCACCGTACGAAGCGCGTAGTTTCAGGGTGGGCACGTACTGGGTGATGGACTTCATAAAAGGCTCGGCGCTGGCGATCCAGGCCCCCGAAACGGACGGGAAGAAGCCCCAGCGATTGCTGGCGGGAAAGCGCGAGGAGCCGTCGTAGCGGCCGTTGGCCTCGAAAATGTAGCGGTTGTGGAGGGTGTAGTTGACGCGACCGAAGAAACTCCGGGTGGCATAGGAGGCGTACGTGTTCTCAATAAAGGCATCGCCGCTGGTGAGGGCCTGGTAGGGCAGCGAAGAAGAGATCAGGTTGTTCTTCGTTGCCTCCACCGTGCCGTATTCGTAGCTCTCCTGGTTGTAGCCGCCGATCAGGTTGATGCGGTGGTAGCCGAAATCCTTGATGTAGCTGGTAAAAATATCCAGGATGTCGTTGTTGAGCGTCCCGTTGCGTTCTGTCACGTAGCCGTTGCCTCCCTCGGTGCGCACGTCGTCCGGTCCGAAGCCAATCTGGTACTTTCGGCTGTCGAAGTGCGTTTTCCAATTTTCCCGCTTGAAACTGGCCGAACCCGTGATCTGTAAATCGCCGTCGAACAGGGTCGCGATGCCCTTGAAGATGTTCTGGAAGCCGAACATATCTTCCTGATTTCTGCCGCCGTCGGTCAGCCGGGCGGCGAGTCGGCCCGCGCCGTTGTTGCCCCAGGTGCCGTCGGGGTTGACGGCCACGTCGGTGGGCCGCAGGTTGTACAGGCTGGTGATGCCCGCCTGGGGCCGGGCGCGTTCGGTTTTGTAGATATTGAGGTTGTTGTCCAGCTTCAGCCATTTCAATGGTGAGAAATCGAGGCGGGCCCGCGAAGAGTAGCGGTTCCAGTAATCACCGGCAATTTTATTCAGACCGTTTTCCTTGTTGTAATCCGCCGAGATGTAGTAGTTGATCGCCTGGGGTGTGCCGGCATTGGCGCCGCCCGAAAACGACAGGCTGTGGTTCTGAGAAATGCTTTGCTTGTGGAAGAAGTAGTCGTACCAATCGTTGCCGCCCATGTAGGCCCAGCGTGTGGGGTCGTTGGGATCCAGGCGCGTATTGGGCAGGCTTGGGTCTTCCGAGCGCTGCTTAGCCCACTGGTAATGTTCGTTGGAGTAGTTGACGTAATCCCAAGGGGTGTTGTCGGTGGCCGTTTCCAACACCCGCGAAAAAATGTACGGGTCGGTCACGGGATTGGGAAGCACCGTAGGGCGACCGAAGGCCACGAAATTGTTGTACGAAATCGTGGGCTTGCCGCCGCCCTGCTTGGTCGTGATCAGCACCACCCCAAAGGCCGCCCTGGCTCCGTAGATGGCCGCCGAAGCCGCATCGCGCAGTACCGAGAAGCTGGCAATATCCGAGGGGTTCAGGCGCAGCAAATCCGCACTGCTGGCGGCTGCAATGCCATCGATGACGAACAGCGGCTCGCCGCCGTTGATCGATGTGAAGCCCCGAATGTTGAAGTTGGGCGTGGAGCCCGGCGCACCGCCGCCGTAGGTGATGTTCAGGCCCGGGCTCACGCCCTGTAGCCCCTGCATGACGTTGGCGACGGGCCGGGATTCCAGCGTCTTGCCCGCGATCTGATCCACCGCCCCGGTAATGTTCCCCTTCTTCTGGGTGCCATAGCCCACGACCACCAATTCTAGCAGGTTTTCCGTGTCGGCAATCAGGTTGACGTCGATTTCCTTTCTTCCGTCCACTTTTTCCTCCTGGCTCTTGTAGCCGATGAAAGAAAAAACCAGCGTCGCGTTTCCGGCCACGTTGGGCAGCACAAAGCGTCCCTGACTGTCGGTAGAAGTACCCGTCTGGGTGCCTTTTACCAGTACATTGACCCCGGCCAGAACTTCCTGGCTGTCGCTCACCGTGCCGCTGACGTTGGTTGTTTGGGCCAGGGTTGGATTTTGGCCAATGACGAAGAGCAGTAGCAGGGCCAGAGCCGATCCAGACGACTGTCCGCGATTGAATAATTGTTTCATCAAAGCTTGGTGGTTAGGTAAACAGAATGGACTAAGCGATCTTTTGGTGGCAAAAGTGGCCAATTACCGGGGGAGTTGTGTTACCTCAGCGTTAAGAAATTGTGAAGGTATATTAATTGAACGTTCATTCAAAGTATTTTTTGTAATATTCTGGTTATTAGAATTTATTCCAATCGCTATCGTAAAAGATTTGAATGGTTAATTAAAAAGCTGATCTTTGATCTTTACCCACCAAGGTCCGTTTCGCCGGGTGAATCCAACCGCAGAGAGTAGGTGCTCCAAACTCAGCCCGGTTTGGGGAAGAGGTGGTGCAGAAGTAAGGAACGTGACTCAAAAGCCCACGCAAAAAACAATGGGAAGAAAAAGCTTAAAGGACGTCCGACAGAAGGAAATCATCGAAGTGTTTTATAATCTGGCGAAAAAGGAGGGACTCGAAAACACCTCCATCGCCAAGATTGCCAAGGAAATGGGCGTCAACCCCAGCCTGATCATCCACTACTTCGACACCAGGGAGGATTTGACCTACGGACTGATCGACTACATTCTGGACAAGTACCAGTTGATCTACCACACAGGAAAAGCCAACGCGCTGGATTCTCGGGAAACCTTGCTCAAAATCCTCGATAATATATTCTCGAAGAAATGGAACAGCCTGTTCGACGACAGCCTGTTTTACAGTTGCTATGCCCTTACCTTCCGCGACGAGCAGTGCCGGGAGATGTACAAGCAACTGCGGGATTCGCTGGAAGCCAGCCTTTGTGCCTACATCGAGCAGTGTGTAGAGGATGGCTTTTCCCGCGTGAAAAATCCGGCGCTGGTCGCTGAGAGCATATTTATCTTGGTGGACGGCGCATATTTTTACCTCAGCCTGGTGAGCGACAAGCAGGAATACGAGCGCAAAAGACAGCGCTACAAGGAGCAGGCGACGGCGATGCTGGATTTGGTGCCCACGGTCAACCTCGAACCCGCCGCGAACTGACGGCCTTTTTCGTAACCGCAAACACCCCGATGGAAAGCCAGATTACGTTGACTGCCAGATTGGGCGGGTCCCGGTGAAAAGCCGCATCCGCGATCAGGCCAATCGCCCCTACCATATTGAGCAAATGAAACAAATACTGAGTGGATTTCAGGACATTGATGCTCAGTAACAAATAGGAGGCCACGTAGGCGGCCACGCCCGTCCATCCGGCTAGGTCGATCAATTGTTCGGAATTCATGTTTCAGGTTTGCGCGCTTGGGATTCTTTTTCGCCTTTGAAGCGAGCTAATCTACCAGCTTTGATGCGAATATCTCATTCCCCATAAAATTTTTTGCTTCGTGCTATTGCAAATCCAAAATGACCACGTACTTTTGTAGTGTACTATTATACTAGAACACTATTACAACGAAAGCTATGATTAACCTGGATAGCGTTTCCTTCGGGTACAGCAAGCGAAAATTGCTCTTCGAGAACCTCAATCTCGGCTTACAGCCTGGCCACATCTACGGCTTGTTAGGTAAAAACGGCGCGGGAAAGTCTAGCTTGCTGCGGTTGATGGCAGGATTGCTCTTTCCACTGGACGGAAGCGTCGAAGTCAACGGCTTTGAACCCAAAAATAGGCAACCCGCTTTTTTGCAGGACACCTTCTTCGTTCCCGAGGAAATCTACCTGCCCCCCGTTACAGTAGATCGCTACGCCGCGACGCTCGCGCCCTTTTATCCCCGCTTCGACGAGTCGGAATTCCTGCGCTATCTCACTGAGTTCGATATTCCCGAGGGCAACAAGCTGACGGGTATGTCCTTTGGTCAAAAGAAGAAAGTACTAATCGCCTTTGCACTGGCGACCAACACCAAAGTCCTCATCATGGACGAACCGACCAACGGGCTGGATATTCCATCGAAGAGCCAGTTCCGCAAGATCGTTTCCACCGCCCTGCGGCCCGACCGCCTGATGCTCATCTCTACCCATCAAGTACGCGACCTCGACAACCTGATCGACCACATCATCATTATGGACGAAAGCCGCATCGTGATGCAGCACAGCCTCGACGCCGTGGCCGAGCGGCTTTACTTCGACTCGCGGCCCTCGGTGGAAAACGACACGCAGGTACTCTACGCCGAACCATCCTTACGCGGCTACAACGCAGTGACGGAGAATCTGGAGCACGGGGAAAGCCGGGTCGATTTGGAACAGTTGTTCAACGCGGTTATGAAGAATCCGGAGCGTATTCGGGAGATGTTTGGCTTGTGAAGGAACAAGGCGACAAACGGGGTCGCCCGGCGGTAATCTTGCGTCAGCCTAAACGATTAAACCTTAAACCGCTAAGTACAGTACAAAAGTTTATCAAGTTTCTGAAAATGAGCATGGTTAAGCGCAATGTTTTGCAAGTGGTTGAGACCGTGCCTGAACAAGGAGTTCAGCGGCTGGCTTCCCGTCCTGAGTTTCTTGATCGGAATTTTTCTGCCGTTGGCCACCAGCCACTCGCCCGCCCTGATGGCCCAAACCAGCGCGATGGCCAGCAAAAACAACAGCGTCCTGATCCGGCGGTGATCGTTGACGCGGCACTTCTCGAGGTTGAAGCCACGGGATTTGAAGGCGCCAAACAGTGTCTCGACCTGCCACCGCTGGGCGTAAATCCCGGCCATGCCTCGCACGCGCTCACGGCTCATCAGGATCAGGAAGTCCTCGCCCTCCAGCTTCATACCGGTCAGGTAGGCTCGCTGCCCGTAAACGACCCTGGGTTTGCGAAGCACCTTCAACCTCCTCTCGCCGAAGACCTTGTCGGCCCGGCAGGACTTGCCGCCATTGACCACTGCGGCGTTGGCCCGCACCCGGATGACGGGTGTGAACCAGCCCGTCCACATCTCCTTACCGATGAACTCGCGGTCGCCCGTCAGGTAAACCTTTTGCCCTGGCTTGACGACCGCCCAACGTTCAAGGGCCTTCAAAAGGGCCAGCCGCGTCTGCTTGCTGCTGTTGCCCTCGCGGTTGGCCGTGTGCCACAGCAACGGGATGCTCACACCCTTGTGGGCGATGCCCAGCATCAGTATCTGCACCGTCTGCCCGCGCTGGATGTAATCCGTGCGATCCAGTGTCAGCACCACCTGGTCGGCCTGTCCGTAGGCCGACCAGACCAGCTTGAAGTACGCTCGCTGGCCGAAGCGGAAGCCACACAGCAGCCGTTGCAGGCGCTTGTACTTCGAGGACAGCAGAATGTCCAGGCAGACGCCCTTGCTCCACTCGCTGAGCGAGCAGTCGTTAAGCTTTAACAGACTCACGATCAAACAACTGATAAATTTTACGCGACGTATGTCGCAGGTAAAGTGACATTTGATGGCATTGAATACCTCTTTCTCTTTACTTTGCATCGGGATAGTCTGGGTAGAGTTGGTTTCGCAACTCAAATCTACCATTTTCAGGCTATCCTATTTTTTTTGTCCTGTATTTAGCCTTAAACCCTAAACCACTAAATAACCATGAATCAAACATTTGATCTTCAACGCTTCTTATTGGTGCTAAGGCTGGAAGTTGCCGAAAAAGGGAGAAATCAGCTATTGATGGCGGCCGTACTCGTTGGGGTGCTATTGCTCATGATGCTACCCATTTTATTCACTCGGGAGAATGTCCAGTTCTTTCTCAACCTCCATACAATTGCCCTATTTATGTTGGTTTTTCTTGGGGCTAGCCTTTACACCAATCAAGTATTCGATCAACACAATTCACCGCATTCATCCATGGCTTCCCTGATGGTCCCCGCTTCTCGAGTGGAAAAATTCCTCAGTACTTTGCTGTTGAATCTATTATTCATCATCCCTTTTATTTTGCTTTTCTGGAGACTTCATTATTGGGGTGTAGATTATGCCAACGACCGGCTGCTACCTGGTGAGGAGAAATACCATTCCGACATTCGACGCTTACCGTTGGGTTTCGTGCTTCTATTTGTTTTAGTCGTGCAGGGCTTTGCTTTCCTCAGTTCAATTTATTTTACCAAAGCTGCGTATATCAAAACTGCCGCTATACTACTAGTGCTGTTCGTGATCGGTATTTTTGCCAATAAGTTTATTGCTGGTAGCATGGTGTCAGGAACCTATTTTCTGTCGGCTGTTCCCTTCTCGGAATGGGTGCTAAGCAATAACGATATGTCAGTTTATCACCGAATAAAGCCGCCCGAAACCGTCCAAAACCTCATCTACCTGCTACCAGTGTTCATCCTGGTGGCCCTGTGGTACATCGCCTACGTGAGGCTGGTGGAAAAAGAAGTATAAGCCTGAAAAATAATAATGGAATTCAAAGACAAACAATCGATATACCTGCAAATCGCCGACTACATTGGTGAACAGATTCTGCTGGGGCAATGGCCGCCGGGCGAGCGCATTCCGTCCGTTCGCGATTTGGCGGCATCGCTGGAAGTGAACCCCAATACGGTCGTCAGGAGCTTCGAGTATTTGCAGGGCCAAGATATCATCTACAGTCAGCGCGGCATCGGGTACTCGACCGCTGAGAACGCCGTCGAGCGCATCCGGGCCGACCGCCGGGAGCGGTTTCTGGAAACTGAGCTGCCCGATCTTTTCAAGACCATGTACTTGTTAGACATCGGTCTGGAAGACTTACAAACGCGTTACGACAAATTCGTAGCGGCTGAATATCCATCCAATACTCCATAACAGCCATGAAAACCAGCAACGTACTTCTGATTAGCCTGATTTCGTTTGTGTTCCTTGCCATGATAGGCGTCAACATTTCGATCAAAGCCAAACTGGACAAAATCGACCTGAACGATCGATTCAGTGGGTATTCACGTCATCAACTTAAACCTTTCAAGCACATAAAATTAACCGGCGAACCTTACGGATCGATCCAGATTCAGCCGGGAGAAACTTTTGAGCTAAGAAAAGAAGAAGTGGATCAGATGGGCCAAACCATGATTTTGGAATGGCAGCAAAGCGGCGATACGCTTATTGTCAGTCAGCGAATGGAGGCTGGATCCCAACAGATTACTTACGAGCCGGATGGTTACGTGTTCCGCAAGCCCCACATGTACATTTTCGCTCCAACTTTACCGAGCCTGAGTTCGGCAGGAATTACGAGCAGAGTGAGTCATTGGCCAAGCGGAAAACTTTTCGTCAAGCAAACCGGTAAAGCTATCTTGCTCGACAACAATCGTTTTTATGAAGTCGTAATCGATGCAGCCCAGGAAAGCTACGTAGCGATCAACCGCAAAAATCGGTTGGGAAGCACCACTATCGTGTTACGGGATTCCAGCGAACTGAGAATCGAGAAAGACGTCGTTGGGCAACTGACCCTGCGCGCCGATAGCACCACTACGGTGAGCTTACCGGGAAGTTTACTACGGAAAAGCCTGAACCTATGATTTGGCATCTTTCAATCCAACCCATTCAGCAGCGACTCGATAGGCCGGGTTTCGGACTTGTTCTCCTCGTCCAGTTCGTGTTCCTCGGCTCCCTCCTTCACATCCCGCCAGGCAGATTTTTGCTCGTCGGACAGTGAGTTCTCCGAATTTTCCTGGTCGACAATCTGCACAAAGCTGAGTTCTCTCATCAATTGTAAAAAGAAGGCTGAGTGCTTATCGGGTACGCTTACAGTAATTTGTTTCATGGATAAGGGATTAAAATTTTGGGTGATGGAGGGTACGAGCCAGCGTAGGCAAATAAACGAATAAATAATTTTTGCTGTTCGGTTAGCTTCGGTTTGGCCTGCCACTTTTCGTGGGCCGAATCCTGATACTTGATTCAGAAAAACCAATGAACCTCAGCAAAACCGCCAAAACACTACTGATCCTTCTTGCTGTTATTCTGCTCGGTGCCGCAGGCTGGTATTTTTACAAGCAAGAGAACGCCAACCCCGTCTCGGGCCTGAAACCCCGGCTCGAAATGGCCGCCGTCCGCATCGATGGCATTACCGATAATTCTCTGGATTTTACGCTCAATCTGCTGCTGCACAATCCGCTGCCCATCGGACTGGACGTGGCCGACATGGCCTACACCGTTAAGATGAACGAAACGGTCATTGTCGAGGACGAATACGCCAAGCCGTTTGTGGTCAAGGCCAGCGACAGTAGTTCGCTGAGCGTGGCCACGCAACTGAACCTAAAAGCCCTTATCGCCGAAGTTGATGAACAGAAGCGGCTGGGCAACGACAGTGCCGATTACCACTTCGAAGGCGTGTTCCACCTGCGAAAGTCATTTCTGGGACAGGACACCCTGCGGCTGGCGATGGACCGGCGGGCGTTTGTCTATCACTTGCCGGAAATCAAGGTCGTCGGCTTCAACCTGGAAAAATTCCGGTTGGGCGAGTCGGAGGTGCTGCTTCGCTTGCAGGTGTCCAACGACAACCCCATCGCGCTGGAATTCAAAAACCCGACTTACTCGCTTGACCTCGGCAAGCAGGGCGGGGTCATTCGGGGCAGCAATCCTGGCGTGACCAAAGTCGGCAAAAACAGCAACCAAACGTTTGAAGTGCCTTTCTCGGTCGATATGGGCGAGTTGTTGAAAACCGGTGGCCAATTGCTTTTTCAGGGTGACGACCTGCCTTTTAAGCTCAACTTCAAATGCCAACTGGCCTCCGATAATGAAATGCTGAACAACAGTGATCTGGATTACGTCGTGGAGGGCGACATGGCCGACATGAAACAACTGCAGGAGATGATCAAGAAAAAATAGGGGTTCCTCAAACCCGCTCGGGCAGATGGGACAGAACCCGGTCGGCTTGCTTCAAGTGCCGCGCGTCGTGGGCTTTCATAAATAGGAAAACGTCGCCCAGCTTGAAGCGGACGAGCGGCGTGATCGATGACTGAACGCGCGCGTCGAGTTGGTTGACTCCCTCGATCTCGTGAAGCAAACGGAGCCATTGTTCCTGGTATCCGATGAACTGCGCTATCACCGCCGCACCGTCCAGGGCTTCGGGTGGTCGATGCGCCTTGAAGGCTTTGAGTTTGAGTTTGTTTTCGGGTTGGACCGTATTCGTCAACAGTTTGCCCAAAACACCGCTTCGGAAAGTACCCCCGTCCCGTTCTGCCACGACCCGGCTGAGGGCTTCTTGTGCCTTGGGAAGGTAAAAGTCGCTATACGTATTGAGGTGGGCGATGCAGCCCGCCGCCGACCAACCTCCCTTGGCGGGTGTGGCATTGAGTGCCTCTTCGGACAGGTTTTGGTAGGTGTCGGTCGCTTTTTCAAGGTGCGATTCGATGATTCGTGCCAGCGGCTCGGCCCATTCTTTGCGGGTTAGGTTTCCCATAGAAAGGTTTTGAATTGGTTGAAGTGCCAAAGGTCAGGCCTTGTTCGCAAATAAATCTTGGTATTTGCCATGATTTCAAATCTTCACCCGATTCAGGAGCTTGCTGAAATTGGTGGCATCTATCCCCAAATAATTGGCCAGGTACTTGTGCGGCACCAGTTGCAGGATGTGCGGACTGCGCCTCAGCAGCGAGCGAAATCTTTCCTCCGACGAAAAAGCCTGCACTTCCACCAACCGCTCCATCACACCCGACAGGGCACCGCTGATGCCTACGCGCTCTAAGTTTTCCGATGGCCGGATGTTTCTGCAGTAAGCGTTCATTGTCCTCCGCCGACATCCTGAGCATGACCGATGGCGTGAGCGTTTCGTAATAATAGCGCGAAGGCTGCCGGGTGAAGTATGAATCGATCACCCCGCCGAAAGAGGGCGCGTAAGAGAACATCAAGGTGGCCTCCCGACCCGCTTGATCCAGATAATAGATTCTCTGTAAGCCTTTCTGGATAAAGTACAGGTACTTTTCGGTCTCTCCCGCCATTGTCAGTATTTGCTTTCTTTTGGCCGTTATCGGCTGCCAAACCGCCAGAAAATCGCTCATTTCTTCCTCGTTGAGCGGATGGATGGTCATCACCGCGTCTCGTAAAGCATTGGTATCGATCTTTGCCATCCATGAGTAAAATTTGTCGAAAAAAGTATTTGTCTGTACGTTCACACTTCCCTAAAACAACCATTGGATAGCCCGTTTATACTGATTCTTGGCTGCTTCGACACCAAAGGCGAAGTATTTGACTACTTGCGTCGGCAGATTACGGAACGCGGCGAGCGGGCCGTGACCATGAACACCGGGACGATGGGAAGCACCGACGCTTTCCCCGTGGACATCGAAGCCGACGCAGTGGCTCAGGCCGCCGGAACCACCCTGGGAGCCATCCGACAACAAAACGACCGCGGCCAGGCCGTGGCCAAAATGGGGGAGGGGGCGGCCAAAATCATCGCCCGCCTTGCGCAGGAGGGTAACCTGAAAGCCGCGATCAGTATGGGCGGCGGTGGCGGCACCTACATTGCCCTCTCGGCCATGCAGTCCATTCCGCTCGGCATTCCCAAACTCTGCCTCACTACGCTGGCAGCTAAGGATTTGTCGCGACCGATGGGACACAAAGACATTACGCTCATGCCTTCGGTGGTGGACGTCGCGGGGCTGAACAGCATCATCCGGCCCATCATCGCGCAAGCGGCAGCGGCCATTTGTGCAATGGCGAACGTTGCGTCGTCTTCAAATAAAGCCCGCAAAGGCAGCATCGCCATTAGCATGTTCGGCAACACGACGGCCTGCGTCGATCAATGCACTGAGTTGCTGGAAAAAGCAGGCTATGAGACGATGGCTTTTCACGCCAACGGGGTAGGAGGGGCCACGATGGAAGCCCTCATCCGCGAGGGAGTATTCGCGGGCGTCCTCGACGTGACGACCACCGAACTCGCCGACGAACTCTGTCGGGGCGTGTGCAGCGCGGGTTCGACCCGCCTGACCGCCGCCGCCGAAATGGGCGTGCCGCAGGTGGTGGTTCCCGGTTGCCTCGACATGGTCAATTTTTGGGAACCCGACACCGTGCCAGATCAATACCGCGACCGCCAACTGTACAGTTGGGCACCCAATGTAACGCTGATGCGCACCAACCAAGCCGAAAACCAGGCGTTAGGCAAAGAAATTGCCGAGAAGCTAAAAGGCGCAAATGCCACTATGGTGCTGCCCTTGGAAGGTATTTCTCAAATCGACGCCGAGGGCGAAGTTTTCCATAATCCGGAGGTGAACAAGGTTTTGTTCGAATCTGTCAAGGAAAATGCTGGGGCAGAGTTGGAAATTCAGGAGGTGAACGCGCACGTAAATGATTTCGCGTTTTCCGAGCTAATAGTGGAAAAGTTACTGGAAAAAATAGCAAAAGATGATAAGGTCGAAAAGTGGTAAAATTATTGATAATCAGTAAGTAGAACGACTTCAAACCCCTTTTTTTACCTCATTCACTCATTCACTCATTCACTCATTCACTCATTCAAAATTAAAAAATGCCCAACCCATGGACCGGTAAGGGAAACCCTTACACAAGACAAGAAGTACGTGATCGCCTACAGGCAACCATCGATCAACGAAAAGCCATCATCGCCGCCGGCGCCGGCACGGGAATCAGTGCCAAATTCATCGAGAAAGGCGGTGCGGACCTCATAATCATCTACAACTCCGGCCGCTTCCGCATGGCGGGCCACGGCTCCACGGCGGGCATGATGGCCTACGGCGACGCCAACGCCGAGGCCATGGCGATTGGCGAGTACGAAGTCCTGCCCGTCGTGGAGGAGGTTCCTGTCATCTGTGGCGTCTATGGCTCCGACCCGCGCCGCCGGATGTGGCACCACCTGCTGAAAGTACGGGATATGGGCTTTTCGGGCATCAATAATTTTCCCACCCAATCCATCGTAGACGGCCACTTCAGGCAGGTGCTTGAAGAAACGGGCATGGGCTTCGACAAAGAAGTCGAGATGGTGCGGCTGGCGTCGAAGATGGATCTGTTCTCGATCGTTTACGTCGCCAAGCCGGAGGAGGCCGCCCAAATGGCTGAAGCTGGCGCGGACGCCATCATCGCTCATGTAGGAACGACCGTCGGTGGTTCCATCGGCGTGGTGGAGGCTACCGTCGGGATGGAGGAAGCCATCGAGCGCAGTCAGGCCATCATGGACGCCGGGAAGGCCGTCAACCCCGACATTTTCTTCCTGGCCCACGGAGGACCCATCAACACACCGGAGGACGTACGCGTCATTCTTGACAAAACGGATATGCACGGCTTCGTGGGCGCGTCGTCGCTGGAGCGCATGGGCGTGGAGCAGTCGCTGACCGACCTGACGCGGCGGTTCAAGGCACTCGAACTGCGGTGAGGACTTGACAATACGATGAATCAAATACCTAAAACCTAACAACCTAATACCTATTTTACATGGAAATCTTCGTCGGCGGTCTGCCCCTCAGCCTCAGAAAGTGGCATTTGCAGGAAATATTCGAAAAATACGGCAAAGTCTCGTCGGCCACCGTCGTGATCGACTACGATACCAAGCAGAGCAAAGGCTACGGCTTCGTCAAGATGCCCGACCGCCTGCAGGGCGTCGACGCCATCGCCTCACTCAACGGCCGCGAGATCGACGGTGTGCCGCTGGTGGTGAATGAGACCAAATTCCAGCGCAGCGAAGGTCGGGATGAAAATCCCCGTGCGACGAAACCTGCGCTTCCTCCCAAAAAAGTAGCTCCGTCCGATCGTTACGGCAAGCCAGCCAGCAGAAAAACGGACGCTGCCCGCCGACCTGGCTCGAATTCCGGTAAGAAAAACAGCCCTCGCAAAAAATAGAGCGACTCCACAAAATCCTTCTCCTTCCTTTCTACGTATTTGCCTGAACTCGACGTATATCCCCTTTCGACACTTTGGTCGAATGCCGGAATTGTCTTGTTCTTGCCTGCCCCTCACCACTAGGATTTTCTTGGAATTCTTAAAATTTTGATTTCACAACTATTTGTAAATTAGTATTTTACAATTTTAGGTTCTATAAAAAAGAAATTTTTCAAAAAAGAAAAGACCTTCCTTGATTATAAATAAATTTCCACACTTATATTTGCGCGAAATTTTGTCTGTCCAATAGTTGCACAGGCAACTGATTGCATCAATGGTTCAGTTCTAAGCCGCTTTTTCTTTAACACAATTCAATTTTTTACTAACAACCAACCCAAAAAGTAAAATGAGAAAAATTTCTCTACTGATTCTGTTGCTGGGAGCCATGTTGACTAGTGTGTCAGCTTTCGCCCAGGACAAGACCGTCACGGGAACCGTGACTGACGAAAGTGGCGGTAGTCTGCCCGGCGTAAGCGTCGTGGTGAAAGGCACCAACCGCGGCACGACTACCGATGTCAATGGCAAGTACAGCATTGCCGCTTCACAAAATACCGTGTTGGCGTACAGCTTTGTAGGATTTCTGGGTAAAGAGGTGACCGTAGGAAATCAATCTACGATCAATACGTCGCTAACTCCCGACATAGCCAATCTGGAAGAGGTAATCGTTACCGCTTTCGGAACTGCTAAGAAGGAATCCTTTACGGGTTCGGCGGGTACGATCAATGCGGAAGCCTTGAAGGTTCGCCCGATTACGAACGTCGCTCAGGCCATAGCAGGTACCACCGCCGGGGTTATGTCGGATGCTGGTAGCGGACAGCCGGGTACGGCTCCTGATATTCGTATCCGGGGATTCGGTTCCATCAACTCGGGCAATGATCCTCTGTATGTAGTAGACGGCGTTCCTTACACAGCAAACATCGCCAACCTGAACCCTGACGACATCGAGAAAATCACGATTCTGAAAGATGCCGCCTCAACGGCCCTCTACGGTTCTCGGGCGGCCAACGGTGTGGTAATGGTAACTACCAAAAAAGGCACCGCCGGGTCGAATAACATCAACGTGAAATTCACGAAGGGATTCAACTCCCGCGCCCTGCCCGAGTACGACCGCGTGGGTCCCGGACAGTACTATCCACTTATGTGGGAAGCCAACCGGAACAGCTTAGCCTATCGCTCGAATAACCCTGTTGCCTTGGGCACGGCCAGCACTAACGCCACCAACGATTTAGTTAGATTGGTGGGGTACAATATATATGACGTACCCAATAACCAACTGGTAAATGAGCAAGGCGTCATGAATCCCAATGCCCGTCTGCTTTACGATGCGGAGTCGCTCGACTGGCAGGAACCGCTCATGCGGCAGGGGCAGCGCGACGAGGTCAACCTCAATTTCTCGGGTGCGCAGAATAAAACGGATTACTTCGTATCGCTTTCTTATCTGCGGGACAAAGGTTTTATTATCCGTTCAGACTATGACCGGTTCACTGGCCGTATGAACGTCAATAGCCAAATGAAGTCCTGGTTCAAAATAGGAGCCAACCTTTCGGCCACCATTATCAAGTCGAATCAGTCGGAAGCTGCGGATCCGGACAATAATGGTGCATTCGTCAACCCATTTCTGTTTTCTCGCGGCATGGGACCCATTTATCCGGTATACGCCTTCGATCCGGCCAATCCCGGTCAATTCCTCACTCTGCCCGACGGTACCCGCCGCTACGACTACGGTAACCTGAATGCTTTGGGATTGCCTAACCGTCCGCAATACGGAGGTCGCCACGTCATTGCCGAAACGGAGATGAACCAAAACTTCTTCCGTCGCAATGTAATCGGAGCGCGTGGATACGCGGAGGTCACTTTCTTGAAAAACTTCCGCTTTACCAGCAGCGTAGGCGTCGATCTTACCAATACCAACGAGGTGACTTTTGGAAACCCAGAGATTGGTGACGGTGCACCCGCCGGACGTTCAACGCACGATTTTCAGAACATCGGTGGCTACAACCTCAACCAACTGCTGAACTACGACCGCTCTTTTGGAAACCACACTATCGGCGTGTTGGTGGGACACGAGAACTTCCAGGTGACTGACAACAACCTGCGGGGGTCACGGTCGCAGCAGATTCTGGATGGTAACGTCGAGTTGATCAATTTTACGACTACCACCAACCTGACTTCACAGTATAACATTCGTCGGGTAGAGGGGTACTTGTCTCGCGTCAATTACGACTATAACGAGAAGTACTTCGTTTCGGCCTCGGTTCGCCGCGACGGATCCAGTAAGTTCTTTCAGGACAACCGCTGGGGTACTTTCTATTCGGTCAGCGGAGCGTGGCGCTTGGATCAGGAGGAATTTATCAAGTCCATCCCGGTCATCAATCAGTTGAAACTAAGAGCTTCTTACGGCCAGACGGGTAATGATGGTGGCGGTAACACGCAAAGTTTCGCCAATACGAATACCATTAGCTATTACGCTTGGCAACCGCTATACAACCTCAACTGGAACAACGCAACGGAAGCAGGAATCCTACAAAACAGCCTGGGCAACCGCAACCTCGAATGGGAATCGAGCAACTCTTTCGACGTAGCCGTGGAGTTCGGACTGCTGAACAGCCGCGTGTCGGGTACGGTCGAGTACTTCGACCGCCGCTCTTCCAACCTGATTTTCCAAGTACCCCTGCCGCTCTCGGCTGGTATCAAAACCGAGACTCGCAACATCGGTACACTGTTCAACCGGGGACTGGAGCTAGAACTGAACTTGGTTCCCGTGCGTACGAAGGACTTCACCTGGTCGATTGGGTTCAATGCCACTACTTTCAAAAACCAAATCACCAAACTGCCCGAAGAGACACCCGAAATTATCACGGGCACCAAGAAGTACAGCGTCGGAAGTTCGATCTACGATTACTGGCTTCGCGAGTACGTGGGCGTAAACCCCGCCACGGGCGAAGCCGAGTACCGGGCGGCAGAATTCAACGCTTCCAACTCACGCGTAACGGAGACTGGCGACACGCTGACTACGAGTATCAACAATGCGCGCTTCCACTATAACGGTAGCTCTATTCCCAAGTTGATGGGTGGTATCAATAATAATATCAGCTACAAGGGCTTTACCTTTTCGACACTGATTGTGTATCAAGTGGGTGGTAAAATTTACGATGGGGCCTACCAGGATCTGATGGGTTCTAGCGGCTACGGCAGCGCGAAGCACGTCGATATACTGAATCGCTGGATGAATCCTGGTGATATTACTAACGTTCCCCGTATGGACGAAGGACGTGGCGCGGATTTTAACGCCACTTCCGACCGCTGGCTGATCGATGGCAGCTACCTGAATGTGCGTAGCGTGACACTGTCTTACAATTTCCCCAAGACGCTCGCCTCCAAAGTGTTTGCGAAGAATCTCCAGATTTACGTGAGTGCCGAGAACTTCATTTTGCTATCGAAGCGCTCAGGCATGAACGTGCAGCGTAATTTCAATGGCATCACGAACAACTCGTACAGCCCGGCCAAGAGCATCGTAACCGGCATTTCATTCACGCTTTAAAATAATTCACAAATGACTCTCATGAAAAAGAAATTTTTTGCGCTGACCATTGCTATTATGAGCATGACAGCCATATCGTGCAGCGACGACTACCTCGATACGATCCCCACGGCTAGTGTGGATGCAGGGGCTGCATTTGCTACGACTAAAAACGCTACGGCAGCGATCAATGGCATTTACCGGGCCATGGTTGTGCGCTATCAAAGCTCACAGGGATCCTTTGGCTACCCGGCCCTAATGCTTTATCAGGATATTTTGGGAGAAGACCTGGTATTCGGCAACTCATCCAATGGCTGGCACTTCAACGAAGGCCGTTGGGTGACTCACCGCAACGAGACGTTTAACAACAACGAGATGCCTTACGATATGTATTATCGCATCATTGGCAACGCCAATTTGGCCATCCAGAATATTGACGCAGCCATCGGCCCACAGGAAGATCGCGACCGCTTGAAGGGAGAGGCACTCAGTTTGCGGGCTTTTTCTTATTTTGGTCTGGTTCAGCTTTATGGCAAGCGCTACGATGCCAACGCCAAGCCAAATTCCCAATTGGGAGTGCCCCTGGTTCTGACGCCTACTACCGAAGGTTTGGCCCGAAACACAGTCGAGGAAGTGTATACTCAGATCAATGCCGACCTGACAGCGGCGGCGGCTCTGCTGCCCACCGCGCGGGTAGCCAAGTCGCATATCAACAAGGAAGTGACCAAAGGACTGCAAGCTCGCGTAGCGTTGGTACAACAGCGTTGGGTCGATGCCGCCACTTTTGCGGCCGAAGCACGAAAGGGCTTTCCGTTAATGTCGATAGCGCAGTATCAGGATGGTTTCTCTGACGTGACGAATGGAGAGTGGATGTGGGGCTTCGATCACCTCGAAGATCAGTCAGAATTTTTCGGTGCCTTCCACTCGTATATTTCATCTAACTATAACTCGTCAAACATCCGGCAGACTCCCAAGGCTATCAACAGCCTCCTTTACAACAGGATACCGGAGACTGACGTGCGGTCTAAAATGTGGGTGAAAGCCCCAACGGCGACCAATACCGTCACCCCTCCCGGTGGTGTGCGGGTACCTTACCACGTTCAGAAGTTCCGTCTTCCCGGCACGCCTTCTACCAGTGCGCAGGGAGATATCCCGTACATGCGAGCTGCTGAAATGTACCTCATTGAAGCCGAAGCACTTGCCAAACAAGGCAAAGACGCCGATGCTGCCAAGGTACTTTTCGAGCTGGCCAGCAAACGCAATCCAGCGTATGTACTTTCCACCAAAACAGGAGCGGAATTATTGGATGAAATCTACTTCCAGCGCCGCATCGAGCTGTGGGGTGAAGGCCACCGCTTCCTGGATTTGAAGCGCCTGAATATGCCGCTCAACCGCAACGGAGCCAACCATAACCCCGCCGTTGCCGTTATCTTCGACGTTCCTGCCGGCGATGTAAAATGGGAGTTCCTGATTCCCCGCCGTGAGCTCAATGCCAACAAAGCTGCGGTGCAAAATCCGCTTTGATTTGATTTTGAATGAGTGAATGAGTGAATGACGGGGCCGCCCGAGGGGTGAATAAATTCTCGTTATAATTCTCACACAACAGCCGCCCGCTTCCGTTCAGTACGGGGGCGGGCGTTTTGTTTTATCTTTGTAGGAAAAAACAACTCAACTTCGATTACACGATTACACGATTACACGATTACACGATTACACGATTACACGATTCAACAACCCTTTTGAACGTCCTCCTCCTCACGCCTCCCTTCACGCAACTCAACACGCCCTACCCGGCGACGGCCTACCTGAAAGGTTTCCTGAACACGCTGGGGATGGAGTCGCACCAAGCGGATCTGGGGATCGAGGTAATTCTGCGGCTGTTTTCGGCGGCGGGTTTGGGGAAAATGTTTGCGGAGTTGGAAGCGTCGGACGTGGCGCTTTCCGACAATAGCTACCGGATTTATGCTTTGCGGAAAGAATACCTCCGCAGCATTGACCCGGTCATTGGTTTTTTACAAAACAAAAATCCGACGCTCGCTCATAGCATTTGCGACCGCAGCTACCTGCCCGAGGCGGGCCGCTTTGCCGAACTGGACGAATTGGACTGGGCCTTCGGCACGATGGGGATTCAGGACAAGGCGCGGCACCTCGCTACGCTCTACCTCGAAGACCTCGGTGATTTGATTCAGGAAGCCGTCGATCCGCACTTCGGGTTCAGTCGCTACGCCGAGCGGCTGGGAAGTACCGCCACGCACTTCGACCCGCTGTATGAGAGTTTGCTTGCGCCAGACACGCTGATTACTAGATTTTTATTGGAAATTTTGGCGGAGAAAATCCAGCACTGGCCGCCGGAGGTAGTTTGCCTGACGGTGCCTTTTCCCGGTAATTTGTTCGGGGCATTGAAGTGCGGGCAGTACCTCAAAAAGCACCATCCCGACATCGCCATCGTCATGGGCGGTGGCTACTGCAACACCGAACTGCGCTCGCTGCGGGAGCCGCGGCTGTTCGATTACGTGGACTACGTGAGCCTGGATGACGGCGAAGCGCCGCTGCTGAACCTGCTGGAATATCTCGGTGGCAAGCGCGACCGCAGCCAACTCAAACGCGTCTTCGCCCGCACCGACGGGAAGGTGGTTTACTACAACGATGGCAAGGAAAAAGACATCGCCCAGCGCGACGTCGGGACGCCCGATTACGCTGACCTGCCGCTGCACGATTACCTGTCGGTGATCGAAATCATCAACCCCATGCACCGCCTGTGGAGCGATGGCCGCTGGAACAAGCTGACGCTGGCCCACGGCTGCTACTGGGGCAAATGCTCGTTCTGCGACATCTCGCTCGACTACATCAAGCGCTACGAGCCTGTCACAGCCTCCTTGCTCTGCGACCGCATCGAGCAGATCGTCGCCCAAACGGGCCAAAACGGCTTTCACTTCGTCGACGAAGCCGCCCCGCCCGCCCTCATGCGCGACCTGGCTTTGGAAATCATCCGCCGCCAACTCACCGTGACCTGGTGGACGAATATCAGGTTTGAAAAAAGTTTTACGCCCGACCTCTGCCTACTGCTCAAAGCTTCCGGCTGCATCGCCGTGTCGGGTGGGCTGGAAGTAGCTTCTGATCGTCTGCTGGAACGCATGAAGAAGGGCGTCACCGTGGCGCAGGTGGCCCGCGTGGCCGATGCCTTCACGCAGGCGGGCATTATGGTACACGCCTACCTCATGTACGGCTTCCCGACCCAAACCGCCCAGGAAACCATCGACTCCCTCGAAATGGTGCGGCAGTTGTTCGCGGCGGGCGTGGTACAGTCGGGCTTTTGGCACCGCTTCGCCATGACGGCCCACAGCCCCGTGGGGCTGCACCCGGCCGGCTTCGACGTGCAGCGCATCGGCCCCGACTTCGGCGGCTTCGCCGACAACGACCTTTACCACGACGACCCCACCGGAGCCGACCACGACCGTTTCGCCGAAGGGCTGCGCAAGTCGCTCTTCAACTACATGCACGGCGTGGGTTTTGAACTGCCGCTCAAAAAGTGGTTCGACTTCCGGGTTCCGCCGAGTTCCATCCCACCCAATTATATCGAGCGCAGCATCGGAGAGGTATCCCTTCCCGAGGCGCGGCCTAATGCGCTGGTCGTGTGGCTGGGGGGCGTTGCTGAAATGACGGTTTTTGAAGAAAAAGAAGAGGGGGCAATTGTAGAAATGGCTGAACTCGAATTCTACGCAAAAAAAGACACCTGGGCGCTTACCACCAGTTTGCCAATGGGCACTTGGCTAGTAGAAACATTACTGATACCAGCGACCGAGCAGCACGAGGCACTTTCCTTGGCTGAATTGAAGGCTCATTACGGAGTGGCTGGGCTGGGTAGTTTTGATAAGTTTTTAGCTTCCTATGCTTGGCGTGAGTTGCGGAGGCATGGGTTGATAGTGGTTTGAGTTCGGCGCTGATGTCGAAAAATCAAGAATCTACCTCATCCAGCAGTACACCCCAGGGCTTCAAGTGGTCGCTGTGCTCAAAGACGATCCTCAGCACTGCCATAATAGGCAGCGCCAGAAACATACCCGTAATGCCCGCGATGAGTCCGCCCACAATTACGCCAATGATGGTGGCCAGCGGGTTGACACTGACCTGGGAACCCACAATGCGTGGCATCAGAATGTTGTTGTCCAGCAACTGCGCCCCGCCTATGACCAGGAGGACAGTCAGAATCGGGCCGAGGTCGGGCGAAGAGGCCAGGGTAATTAGCACCCCAAGCACATTGCCCAGCAACGCCCCCACGTAAGGGATCAGATTTAGAAAGGCGAAGAGCAAGCCGATGAGCAGGGCGTGTTTGATACCGAAAAGCATCAGGCCGCCTCCCACCAAAACGGTCATGTAGGTAATCTGAATCGCCAACCCCACGATGTAATCCTTGACCACGTGTTGAATCTCGGTCAGGGCATTCTGCACCCGGTCGTGGTTCTCGGCGCGAAACCACATGAAAACGAAGCGCCGCAACATCCCCCGGTATAGCATCAGCAGAAAAATGTAAAGCGGAATAAGCGTGATGAATACCACCATCGAAGTGACCGACCCGATGGTTCCGTTGAGGACCAGTCCGGTGTAGGTCAGCAGTTTGTCGCTTTGTTCATTGATAAAATTCAGTTGCTGAGCCGTCGAGTAATCGGTGCGGACGGTGAGCCAGGCGCTCAGGCTGGTCAGGTGGTTGGTGACGTTCTTCCTAATAGTCGGGAGATCGGCCACCAAGTCTCCCACCTGGTCGTAGAAGAACGTAACGACCAACCCCACGATCAGGAAAAGAACCAAAACGCAAAGCGCAATGGCCAGGCTATTCGGGATCCGCCATTTGACAAAAGCACGGTGCATCGGCAGCAGAACTAGGCTGATGAAAAAGGCCATCAGTAAGGGGGCCAGCGTATCGTTGCCCAGCGCGAGCACCCAGCCCAGCACAAACAGGCCCACCAGTTCGATGGAGCGGCGGACGGTCAGGGGAAGTTCTTTCATGGGGACGGCGGGATAGGGGAGTGATCTAGAAGGCTACCGCTAACAAATGCGTACCAACGAACCAGAAAAAGTGGTTTCGTGCGTTCTTAAACCAAAAAGACGCCTATGAATTACCTGATTTTCCTCGCGACCGCTTTCCTCGGTAGCCTTTGGGGGGCGGACACCAAAAAGGCCGAAGCACCCGAACCCGTCGCTGTCATCGAACTCTTCACGTCGCAGGGCTGCTCGAGTTGCCCCGCCGCCGACCGACTCCTGACTAAAACTCTGAAAGCGGCCAACGGAAAAGGGCCGGAAGTGCTGGCGCTCTCCTTCCACGTCGATTACTGGAATCACCTCGGTTGGGCCGATCCGTTCAGTGACAAAGCCTACACCAAGCGGCAGTACGCCTACGCCAAGCAGTTCAATTCCCGCTCGGTCTATACCCCGCAGATGGTCGTCAATGGCACCGCGCAGTTCGTGGGGTCCAACGAAGCGGCTTTGAAAAATGCGCTCGGGCAGGCGGGACGGCAGTCGCCCACTGCGGGCTTCGAGGCGCTCCGCGTCGAGCCTGAGAAGGGGAAGGTGCTGAAAGTGATGTACAAATTAACGGGTGACTACCAAAACGCGCGGGTGAATTTCGCCCTGGTTTCCCGCCAGGAAACCACCGCCATCCAGCGCGGCGAAAACGGCGGCCGCACCCTCAGCAGCGACAACGTCGTGCGGCAGTTCATCACCGTGCCGGCCAAAGCCAGCGGCGAGGTACTTTTCAACGACCGCGCGGGTCGGGCGGATGATTTGTCGGTGATTGCCTACGTGCAGAAAGCGGACGATTTGCGGATTGTGGGGGCGGCGAAGGCCGGGGTCGGGAAAGGATTATGAGTTAAGCTGCTCCTCATTGTTCAGTAGGAATTTCTGAACCGCTGAATTTAAGTCATCCGGGTGCTGGGTGCCGATCAGCACTTTATCCCCGCTTTTCTTCAAGATTTGTAGTCCCTTGTTCCCTTTGGCATTGTACACGACTCCATACTCAAACGAAAGCCGGATGCCGTAGCCCACGAAACCATACTGAATGATCTCCGCACTTCGTACCTCATCCCAGGCGATGCGAGTTCCCCAGAGCGGAAAATACTTGACCCTGATGCCCTCGGCGGTGACTTCGGTCGTGAGCGTGAGGAGTAAAAAAAGTAAAATAACTAGTGCCGGCAGGATACACGCAGTTAAAAACCCTGAACTCAGCAGCACCTCCTCATAGGGCTGACCTGAACCATGCAGTTTAAAAAATGTCCAGATCGGGAGGGCGGCTATCCCCAGTAACAAAACTTGCATCCACCACTGATTTATTTTTTGGGTTTCTTTATAAATCGCCATGCCGTGTTGATTTAGGAAGGGAAGAATGAACTTTCACCAAAGTTAAAAATTCGTTCTTTGGAACAAACCAACAAAGGGTGGGGCGGATACTAACTGGGATAAGAGCCAGAAAGCGAGTGTTATAAGGCCAGAGTTCAAGCAGATTCAGCCCTTTATCTTGTAAAGTACTCCGGAACGAATCAGTCGCGAGCGGGCCTCCGGGTTTCCGCCATCATAACCCGATAAGTAGTTGGGTAAGCCATACGCGTAACCCGCATACAAACCTATTTTTTTGTAGGTCGCGCTCAACTGCAACCTGGGACGAATGTCAACTCTTGTCTCGGGAGTTCTATCTCGGGAACTGCGGTAAGTAATTTGGTTGCCCGCCGCTTTCCCCTTCTCCCAGGAGGATAAAAGATAGCCAACTTCCAGACCCACAGTGATATCGATTGATACAAACTTTGAACCTAGTCGGTACCCCAGGTAGGGTGATGCTTCAATGAAATGATTGGAAAGAAAGGTTTGACCCAAATCCCGATCTGATTGAGCAAGAATCACGTCGGTATAGACCTGCACAATGGAAACCTTGCTTCTCAGATTATCGTAACCCAGTTCGATCCCGGCGATGACATTCCGCCTTGAAACGCGCTGTCGTCTCAGCGAGACGCCGTAAGCCAAACCACTTTTCGCCCCATAAGGCTTGCTCGTAGCGGGAGAGCCAATTTGAGGCACCGTCATTGCCGATACCTCGCTGGCCGAAACTCCCCGAAAAGAAAATAGCCCTGAGTTGAGCGAGCCGTAAAATTCGGTCTTTTGCCCAAAGCCAAATGTTAGATTCAGGCAGGTGAGGACTATTAGAAGAAATGCTCTTTTCATATTGTTCATCGACTAAAAACAAAGGGTTGAGGGAAAACAACAAAGTCGGTATTGCCCGTAGTGCGAATGGCGATTTCGTAAGTACCGGATGTTAGTTTATTTCTCAAATCCGTGTTGTAAACCAACGTCATCCGGTTGGCTGATTGGGCTTCACAAGAATTGGCGCAGTTGGGTCCTACTATTATATAACCGTGTTCGACACCCGTTTCGGCATTTGTCAGGCGAATACCGGTGACGTAGAGATTTTGGTAGAGGTTTCTGACCGGAAGGTCGATCTGAATGAAATTATACTCACCGCCCGGAATTTTGGCATAAGTTATAGGTATGTTTTCAATTGGCTCAAGTCGCCCTTTTGGTGACGATAAAATTACGCGATAGGTGGTTGTCAGTTCGTCGCCCGTGACTTTATTTTCGTAGATAAGAACGAGTTGGCTCTCAACCGCTCCCGGGTGCGGGTTAGTGTTATAGCCAAAACATGTACAGAACGGTTTCAGATCCAGCTTTCCTCCCGGTGTCAGCCCCTGCGTGATCACCGCGCCGGGCGAGGTTTTAAGCTTCGGAACCAACCCCTGCTCGGGCAACAAGTCCGACACCTTGATGGTGATGGTTTTATGCAATTGATCGAGTTCGACGTGGTTGGCCGGGATGCCCTCGAAGGAAACAAAGGTGATCTCAGGCAATCCGGCGTCCGGGTCGTGGGACTTTTCGCAGGAAGCGCAGAGCAGGGCCAGGCAGATAGTTAGAAGTAGGACGGATGCTTTCATGGGCTTGATGGTTAATTTATTTCCCTTCTTATTCTTTGTACACCAGTGGCTGAGAAAAGACCAGCGTGCTTTTCTCGCTATCGCAACCCACTTCAACCGCAACCTCGTAAGAACCCGGGACCAATTTTGTCCGCTGATCGATTTCGTACCGTATTTTCATGTAGTTTGTAAATCGGTAGTCGCAGCCATTCAGATAATACAAAAGGTAAGGAATGGAGGAGTTGCCCTGGCGCTCGCCGGTTTCCAGGTTTTTCAGAATGATGTGGTTGACGCACGGGTTGGTGTACAAGTTGCTGACAGGAAGATAAATCCAGACTAGACCTCTGCCGTTCTGCTCATCTTGTACATAGTTGATCGGTAAATTGTCGATCGGTTTGGGGCAACCTTTGTTCGGCAAAACGAGAATGCTGTAAGTCCTGGTACTCCGATAGGGACCGACCCTATTATCATTGGCAACTTTCACCGCACCAGCACCATGTTTATTATAATTTTCATCGACGCTACGACAGCCACAAGGTACTGACGCAATCAGCAAGCCATCGGAAGTAATTCCTTGCAGAATTTCGGTATTTCTGCTCAATTTGAAAGTGGGTTTGAGCCCCTCCGGTGGTAGTTCCATTGGCGACTGCACGATGATTCTACTCAGGCGGTGATCCAGTTCCACGTTTTTGTCAGGAATACCCGCGAAAGAAACGGACTCGATTTTAGGACGCTCCTTGCTCGGGTCTTCGTTCTCGTTACAAGAAAACAGGAACGCAATCAGGCTCAAGAAGATAATTGAGGTGGTTTTCATGATCTGTTTCAAAATTAATCCTTCAATTCAAGCAGTTGGGGGAAAGCGAGGGTGATGGTATCGGCTTTCTGCACCATTCTTAGGGAAACTTCAAAAGCACCCTGCCCAGGGGTGGGGCCGGGCGTAAGGTAGCCTTGCACGGGCAGGAACGTTACGGCCATTCGATTGGGCGAGTCGGGGGAACAGCCATTGATGCAACGGTAATTAAAGTAAAAGCTAGTGCTTCCGGTGATGACCTCGCCCGTAGCCCGATTTTTTAGGCTCACCGAAAGTACCTCTGGGTTTTGATACAAATTCCTGACGGGTAGGGAGAGGTAGACAAAGCTTTTATTGACCTTCTCTTGGAGCTTACCGTATTGATAGGAGATCGGTTGATCGGGATTTGGTTCGACCGACCCTTGCGGCGGCAAAAAAATAACCCGGTAGTTGGTAGTGTTGCGGTAGGTCGCCGTTTTCCGGTCATTGGCAATCAGGATAGCCCCATCGCTGGTTTTCCCTTTTAAGTCGCAGTGGCAGGTCGCCGTAAAGTCCAGCTTACCCTCTTTTGTCAGCCCTTCCAGAATCTCCGTGTTTTCGGTCAGTTCAAAATTGGGGACTAAGCCGCCCTCCGGGACGAGGGCGGGGAGCTGTATCGTAATCGTGTACCGTCCGGGATCGAGGCGGACGTTCTCCGCCGGAAGTCCCGCGATGGAAACGGATTTAATGCGCGGCCTGCCATCGTCCATTTCTTTTGGTTTTTCGCAGGAAATGAGGAGCGTCAGTAGGCTCAGGGTGAGGAGTTTGGCGACTGCTTTCATAGTTATCTACTGAAAGTAACCCGCGTTGAAAATACAATCGGATCTGGACTGCAAGTCGTGCTGATGGAAAACTCGTAGACTCCGGTCGGGAGTTGGAAGACTTTCGTATCGAACGGCAGTCGAAGTTGATTGGGCGAATCGTTGTCGCAAGCATTGATACATTGCACTTCCGCGAATAAACTGGTGTAGGTTTTATCCGTAGTGACATTTCTCAAATTTACTGCCCGAACCCGAACGCCATTGTATAAATTCTTGACAGACAAATCAAAAAAAAGAAACTCCTGGCCTCCGTTGTGGGGCGTTAGCACCCGGGAATAGGCGAGGGAGTTTTCACCGTTGGGTTCGTAGCAATCGGACGGAGATTCCAGCACGACCTGGTACACGGTCGCGACATTCGATACAGGTTTTTTAGAGACGATCAGCTGGTCTCTACGCGTATTGCGTGAGGCACCGCACGCACAGAAAGCAGTGAGGTTCAATTTTCCATCGGGCGTGAGTCCCTGCGAGATCGTGGAATTTTGAGTCAGATCCACCGTTGGAACCAAACCCTCCTTTGGCAACAGAGCGGGGATTTTGATCGTAATCCGGCGAAGCTTCTGGTCGAGCTTCACGTCCCCGGTCGGAATCCCGGCAAAGGAAATGGATTTAATCAGCGGCTTGCTTTCGTCGATTTCGTTTTCCTTACAGGAGATGAAAGGCACTATCGACAGGAGGAGGAAAATGGTTATTTTCATGGCTTAGATGATTTTGAGTTTTTTACCTTTCATCAATCCGGCGAATAAGCAAAAAGTAAGCTACTTTGCCAATTCGATATTCGTCAGTTCAACGGGCAAAGAAGAAATCTGAATCATTTCCAGAAGCGGGGACGTAAGGTAATATCCGCTTGCTGAAACAAGTAGGCTGTCCTTCCGAAATTCGGCAGGTTGCACCTCGGGGCTTATGTACTCCCGCTCTTTGCAATCTACTAATGCACCCAATAGAAAAAGAAAATTCAAGGCTCGTTTCATAGTGTTAAGGTTTCTTATTTCAAGGCCCACGGCACGTTACTAAGGTTGGAAACTATCGAAAAAAAATCTACGAATAAAAAAAAGCCGCGCCCCGGAAAAACCGGAAACACGGCGCAAACCGGCAACTGAGACAGTATTGTGCCTTCGACTACTTACTTACGTTTGAAACGAAGTATTCGCGTGAAGGAGGGGTTTCCACCCGCAGGAATGTAATAATAATCCGCAAAGCTGTTATCGCTTTCGTAAAATTGGAGTGCGTCGACCAGGCTATTAGTCTTGCGGGAATAAAAAAACACATTGTAAGAGTATTTGCCATTTCCGGCAGAGCGAGATTCAATGTATGCTTTTGGAAAAGCCAAATTACCACCAGGCGAGTATTTGTCGTTGGGAGCCGATTGGATATCTATACTGACGGTATCGTTGGACACTTTGGTGATTGTCATCGTGACACTCTGACCATTTATAGGATAGGGGATCGGATAGTCTTCTTTTCTCCCATAATAATCTGAAATGTACTCACCCGCTAAAAAGCTGGCGGGGTCGGCATTGATTTTTTCATATTTACAAGAAATAAGCGTGACTCCCATTAAGCTGAGAAATAGTATGGACTTTTTCATCGTGTCGCTCGGTTTTTTTATTGGAAATTTCGGGAAAGTAATCGCACAATAAGCATTTGAAACAACAACGTCTGTCTGATGCAATTTGGTGTGTCGGGATACTGCTATCAGTTCTTCAACAAAAAACCGCGTCCCGGAAAAATCCGAAACGCGGCACAAAAACCTTGTCACGCTGAGCGTAGTCGAAGCGCTAGTTTTCCATCGGATACTGTTTCAATAGCTGCTCCGGCTTGTAAAACATTGGGTCCTTCTCCGTAGCGGCCCGAACCGCCTTCACCTTGTCGGGCAGAATAGCCGCCGACTTGTTGCCGAACGACTTCCTGACGTAGGTCAGCACCGAGGCCATCTCCTCGTCGTTAAGCATCGCGCCAAAGGGCGTCATCGGCACTTGCCCGCCGAACTCCTTGCCATTGACCACGATGGGCCCCATCATGCCTTTCAGCACGATCTTGATGAGGCGGTCTTCGTTGCCGTTGACCCAGTTGGTGCCCGCCAGCGGCGGGAAGCCAGAAGCGGATAGCCCCAGCCCATCGGGTTGGTGGCAGGTGGCACAGTAGCCGTCGCGGCTGTAAATCTCCTTGCCCTTGGTGTACAGTTCCAGTTCGCGTCCTTTGAGGTTGGTTTGGGCGACCTTCGCTTCCTTTTGGCGTACCAGTTGTCCGTTGAGGTGCGCGTCGGCGGTTTCGTAAGCCTTCTCCATCCAGGCATCGACAGGCATCTTGCGGGCCTCGGCCAGAATCGCCAGCCCATCGGCCTTATCGATCCAGGAACCGGCAATGACCGCTTCCAGCCGCACGCGTCCGTGTTCGTCGCGGGCGGCTTTTTTCAGGAGTTCGGCCTGATCTTTCACCTGATGGCCCGTGTAATGCAGCACCCGCACGGCGGCGGCGCGGGCGTGGTAGTCTTTGGCGTTCAACATTTGGCGGAGCAGGGTTTGATCCACCCGATCCAAGCCCCAACTGGCCCATAAGGCTTCCAGGACGTGGTGTTCGTAGCGCGGGTCTTTCTTGTTCAGCTTCGCCACCCACTTCGTGATTTTTGGAAGTACTTCGGCGGCATCGCGGCCCCGTAACTCGCGGTGGGTGCGGTAGCGGGTGCGGTACTCGGGTAGTTTGAGGTTGTCCAAAAGCTGCTCTACGCTGGCCCCGGCCACTTTGGCGGGTTTCACCAGCGGCCGCGAGGGGTAGGTGATGCGGTAGATGCGCCCGTGGACGTGGTCGCGCAGCGGGTCGCGGGCGTTGTGCTGCATATGGCCGATCAGGATATTGTGCCAGTCGATGAAGTACAGTGAGCCGTCGGGCGCAAATTCCATATCGACGGGGCGGAAGTTGCGGTCTTCGCCGTTCACCAGGTCCATCACCCAGTTGCTTTTATAACCCGTACCGTCGTCCTTCATGGTGTGCATCTTCATGCCCAGAAAACCGATGGTGTTATTAATCAGGAAATTGCCCTGCACCTCGTCGGGGAAGTGGCGACTCGACACGAATTCCAGCCCCGAAGTGGGCCTCACCCGGTGTTTGTCTTCAATCAGATTGGAAGACTTATCCATCGACTCGCCGTACATAGGCTTCACCGAACCGGGCAGCATCCAGCGCACGTCGGGACCGGAGGTTTCGGCAAAAATATGCTGTCCCCACTCGTCAAAAGCAATGCCCCAGGGATTGGGGATGGGGAGTTGGGCGGTGCGCTCCAACTTGTGGCGTTGCGGCGCGTAGCGGTAAAAGCCGCCGTTGGTGGCCCGCACCGTGCCGTAGGAAGTCTCGACGTTGGTGTGCAAAAATACGCCTTCGCCCATGTAAAAAGCCCCCGACGGGTCGGACACCCAGGCGCTGATTTCGTGGTGCGTGTCGTGGTCGTCAAAGCCGCTGAGGATAATCGTTTCCTTGTCGGCTTTGTCGTCGCCGTCGGTATCGGTGTAGCGCATCAGGTTGGTTCCCTGCGAGACGTACACGCCCTCGGGCGTGATCTCGAAACCAACGGGAACGTGCAGCCCGTCCTTGAAGATCGTCTGCTTGTCGGCCTTGCCGTCGTTGTCGGTGTCTTCAAAGATGATGATTTTGTCGTTCGGTTTGCTGTCGCCGGGCTTGTAGTGCGGATACGTAGGCATGGTCACCACCCACAGGCGGCCTTTGTTGTCAAAGGTCATCTGCACCGGATTCGCCAGGTCGGGGAATTCCTTCTCCGAAGCGAAAAGCTCGATCTTATAGCCGGAAGGCACTTTCAACTTGTCCAGCGCTTCCTTACCGTAGAGGTACTCGAGACTGCCGTTGGCGTCGGGGTTGAAGTTGGTCTTGACGGGCGGCAGCTTCACCGTACGCTTGTCGGCGGCGGCGATGTCCACCTGGTAGTCCTCGCAATCGCAGGCCGCCGACCAAATCGCCATGTCGCGGATGGCGGTCATCTGCCGGATTTTCTCGATCTCGAAGGGGTAGTTGTCCGGCCCGAACGGGTTGAAGCGTCGGCCCCAGGCGTGAACGCCGTTGGGAATCTTGTAGTCGTTGTGCCAGAACCAGTTTTTCTCCTTCACCGCCGCATGAACGGCTTTGCGATCGACCTTCGACTTGGGGGCCGTCTTTCCGAAAACCTGATCGGCCAGAAATTTGCCGAATAGCTCATAACCCTCCTCGGTCAACTGCGAACCGTCGATGGTCAGCGGCTCGGTGTGGGTGGCGTACCAGCTTTTGGAGGGTGTGTAAGCATCCACGAAAAGTACTTCGTTCTGTTCACAGACCTCCTTCATGCCCTGCGTGTAAAGGGCCAGATTTTTATTGATGTCCTTGCCATCCGGCAGGTCTTTCATCGAAGACAAATCCTCGAACGCGATGGGCGACACGATCGCCATTTTGGGTGGTGTGATGCCGTTATAGCGTTGTTTCAGGCTATGTTTCAGGAAGGCGTCGAGTTCGGCCTTGAAATTGGCCAAGCCCGCCTCGCCCTGAAAGGATTCGCTGTAGCCAAAGAAACCGACGACCACATCGGCTCCCAGGCGCAGCAGCCACTCGTCGTCGGAGGGGAAGTTGCCGCGGCTGTCGGAAGGATTGGCGTATTCGGTCTGGAACTTCTCCGCACCGGGAAACGCCCAGGGGGAGTCGCGGGCCGAGCGGGGGCGGAAACCGGGCGTGTCGCCGGGGTCGCACATGTTGCGGATAAAGAGCTGCTGGTCGGGATAGCGCACCTGCATTTCGGTTTCGAAGGAGGCAAAGTTGAGCATCCGCGAACCCAGGTTGCCACCCACCATCATGATGTGCTCGCCCTGCTCGATGGGAAGGGTGTCTTCTTCGATGAAACGGAAGGCGGTGAAAAGAACAAGTGACAGGGCAAAAATGCCTAAAAGGCCATTTATGCCTTTTCTGACGGGTTTAGACATGCTTTGGTGTTTTTTGAATAGTTTAACTTTACAGACGTACTTGATTGAATTAACGGCTTACGTGTGGTAAAGTTATTTGGCCAGGCTTTATACCCCGAAACCACCCCAAAAAGATACTTTCGCCGGGGTAATAGAACGTTGGAAAGGTTTGAAAAAAGCGGGGAAACCTCCTGCGGAGGCTTATTTTTTCAAAGAAGTCAGTAGTTTCTCCGCCGCCCGCAGGTCGTAGTCGGCGTTTTTCTTTTTGTCTTTCACCAGCTTCTCGACCATCGGATAAGCCGGAAGGGCATCGTCGCCGAGTTGCTCCAAAATATTGAGCGCTTGCACCCGAGCCATCTGAAGGTCACTACCAAGGGCTTCGGCTAGCACTTTCACCGCCTTATCTTTTTCGCCCAAATGCGTCAGTGCTTCGGCGGCCGCGATGCGGACACTTACTTCTTTGTCCTTCAATAAGGCGATGAGGTCGTACTTGGCGGGCGTAGCGTGGTGATCCAGGATGGTGCAGCCCGTGGCGGCCCAATAGCGCACGACCGGATCTTTGTCTTCCAGCATTTTCATGAGTTTAGAGATGTTCTTCGCATCGCCTTCGGAAGCCAGTTCGGCAGCTTCCACCACTTTCTTTGCATCGTAGTGGCCGCTGCGGGCGTAGTCGTACAGGGGAACGATGTTGGAAATATCTTCCATCATCGCTTCGGGCAAGAAACCCACGTCTTTAATTTCGATGGCGTGGTCATGGTTGGCTTTGCGCATCTTTTCCAGCACGGACTTGTACTTCGGATCGCCCGCCAGGTTTTTGACGTTGTGCGGGTCAGCCTCGATGTCGAAGAGTTCTTCCGCGGGCTTGGTCTGCCAGAATTTCTTTTGCGTCTCGTTCAGCGTCCCGGCCTTGTAGGCCGCTTCCCAGGACTTCATCGAAGGGGCGCGCCACAGGTACTCGATGTACTGGCCGTAAATCTTGTGCGGCATGTAATTGCGGATGTAGCGGTACTTCTTGTCGCGTACGCTCCGCACCAGGTCCATGCGCTCGTCCATGCGGCCCCGGAAGTTGTGGGCGTAGTCGCGCGGGGCGGCCTGCTGCTTGCCCAAAAAGGCTTTGCCCTGCATGTAGTCGGGGATTTCGACGCCCGCCAGACTCAGCAGGGTAGGGGCGAAGTCCAGGAACGTCACGATGCGGTCCGTCTTGGTACCCGCCTTGCCGGGCGCGAGGTGCGCCCACTTCTTGGGAAAGCGAATCACCAGCGGAATGTGCAGCCCCGACTCGTACATAAAGCGCTTGCTGCGGCCCAGCACGCCGCCGTGGTCGCTGTAATAAAAGACGATGGTGTTTTCAGCCTCGCCGGATTTTTCCAAATCGACCAGCACTTTGCCGACAAACGTATCCATGTCCTCGACCTTATCATAGTACTGCGCCCAGTCGTGCCGCATTTCGGGCGTGTCGGGGTGGTAGGGTGGTAGCGTTACGTCGGTGGGTTTGTGGCGAAGCTCGGCCGTAGGGATGGATTTATGAATGCAGCTTTCGTGGGAGATGGTGGTGTTGAAAATAGCAAAAAACGGCTGCCCCTTCTTGCGGTTCTTGTAGGTGGCATCATTGCTCGACTCGTCCCAGGCCTCCTCCTGGTCTTCCTCCACGTTGTAGTCCTTCTTGACGTTGTTGGTCGTATAGTAGCCCTTCTCCCGCAGGTACTTGGGATAAAACTTGACAAAGTCAGGGATAGGGTAGGTACTCCGCATATTCTCCGTCCCGATGCTGGGCGGGTACATGCCCGTGATCAGCGTCGAGCGCGAAGGCGCGCACACGGGCGCGGTGGCAAAAGCATTGGTATAAAGCACGCCCTGCGTCGCCAGCCGGTCGATGTTGGGCGTCGTGGCGAACTTATCTCCGTACGCCCCGATAAAAGGGCTATTGTCTTCACTGACAATCCAAAGGATGTTGGGACGTTCGGTAGTTTGCGCTTTTGCAAAGTAAAAACTGCAAAAAAAGAAAGCGACGGCAAAAACTGCTCGCCGACTCAAAAGCATCTCATAATTCATTACCAATAGCGTACGAAATTTTTTTTAGTACTCAAAAGTGGCCTCGGAGAGGCTAAACCTTCGTAGAGAACAGGTAAACGAGGATTCCAGCCCCGGAGGGGCGCAACTACGGAGATAAGGTTGCGCCTCTCCGAGGCTGGAATTAATTTTTGAACGCTTTTTTCTACAAAGCTTGCGCCTCTCCGAGGCTTGCCATATAATTTTTTCATTTTATTACAAATCCTTCTTACACTACTGATTCATCACTCATCATTCAAAAAGGTCCTTTCGCTTCGATCCGCGTTGCATCCTCCGCCGCGCCGGGCATCTCGCCCCGCAAGCTTTGTTTTTGGGCGGCCAGCGGTTTGCCCGTTTCGCGGTGATACCAGTCGGGCGTCAGGCGGTCGGGAACGGTATCGCCCGTTTCGGCCTGCCATTGCTTAAGCACCTTCCGCAGCTTTTCTACTTCGGTGGCGTAGGCAGGATCGTCGGTCAGGTTTTTTTCCTGAATAAAATCCTTCCGAACGTCGAAGAATTCCTCGCTCGGTCGCGGGGCGCGAAAGATGTCTTCCTGAATCGGCGTCAGATTCCCCTTCTTTCTGGCCAGGATCAAATCGTGCGCCGAGGGACTTTTGATGGCATCGAGAGGGCCTTGATTGGCCAAATCGGGCCGTTCATTGCGGATATAAAGATAGTTTTTGGTTCGCACCGCCCGTTCGTGGGCCTCGAAGTCGTGCCAGTTGTGTTCCGAGAATACGTAATTTCTGAATGGTTTCTTCGGGTTTTTAAACAAATCTAAAAAACTCACGCCCTGCGTTGTCTTGGACGGCCCGGCCTGCGCGGCCTGTAAGAGCGTGGGGGCGATGTCGATGGCGCTGACCATACTTTCGCTGACGGTTCCCGGTTTGCTGATTCCTTTGGGCCACTTGACCACGAAGGGGGTCCGCATCCCGGTGTCGTACACGCGCGTCTTACTGCCCGAGAACGGACGACCGTTATCGGCCATAAAAACAATGATGGTATTGTCGGCGATGCCCTGCCGTTCGAGTTCTTTTTGCAGCTCGCCGAGGTAGTGGTCAAGACGGCTGATCTCGTTGTAGTATGAGGCCAGGTCGGTGCGCGTATCTGGCGTGTCCAAAAGCTGCGGGGGAATCTTGACGTCCTTGGCCGGGTCATGCAACTGTGGGTCTTCGACTTCGCTCAGATTTTCTGCCGAAGACCAGGGGCGGTGAGCATCGAATGAGGCGAACCAGAAAAAGAAGGGTTTTTCTTTCGGGCGATTTTTCAAGATTCCCAACCACGCTTCCTCGCCGCCTTCACCTACTTCTTTACGATCGTTCACCATCAGGTCGTAGGCGCGGCGGGTGTTCGGCCCCTCGTGAAACTTACCGGAATGTGCGGTATAGTAGCCGCTTCTTTTCATCAGCTCCGGGAAATATTCCAGATGCGCGGGCAGGGCGGTATGCAGCTCCGCCGACCCGGTGTTGTGCGGGTAGCGGCCCGAGAGGATGCTCGTCCGGCTGGGGCTGCAGGAGCTGGCTGTGAGGTAAAAATTGGTAAATTTCATACCCTCCCGCGCCATGCGGTCAATGTTCGGCGTGCGGATTTTGGCGTTGCCGTAGCATCCGATGTCCTCGGCCGAGATGTCGTCGCCGATGATGTATATTATGTTGGGCGGGGGGGCAGCGGGCTTTTTCTGAGCCACGCAATTGCCGCACATAAGCACGAAAAAGCAGAACAGTAATCGTTGCATTTCTTTCAGAATAATGGAGTGATTCTTTTTCAAGAATACAAAAGTGGCTACGATGAAAATCTACCGTCGTGATTTACTTTCAAAATTGAATAGCCCGATATCTGACCCAAAGAACATGAAACGGGGTTCGGCTGGCAGTGGGTGTATATACCCGTCGCCAGCCGAACCCCGTTTCATGTTCTTAAAAACTTACTTCACTGGTTCGAAGAGCCAGGTGGCGTCCTGCCGATACACCACGTTTTTGCGGGTGTTGACATCGCCCGGAGTCACCTTCAACCCATAACCCTCATGCCGGAGAAACCAGCCGCCGTTGCTTGGATAGCCCGCAGTTTCGAGCGAAACGAAATTGAGGTCTCCGGCCTCTTTCTCCTCGGGAACCCGCACGTAAAAGTACCCTCTGCCACTCTTAGCTGTGCCGGGGTACAATGTTACGTTCTTGTCGTCGCCTACCTGAAGATAAAGGTCGACCTTGGGATCGGGATTGTTCGCCAGTTTGAGCATGATGATTCCCTTCTCCTTGTCGATGTCCACCCGCTCGAACTCCATGATGGTAGCGTTTTTTGGACTGACAATTTTCCCGTCGTAATACTTCGCGTTATTGTTGGCGGCATTTACCTTCTGGGCCTTCTCGTCGAATCCCATCCAGTAGTCACTGCCTTTCTCAACCCGCTTGCCACTGATCGAATAGGCGTGGAGCCGGAACCGGGTGGGTAGCGTTGGCGCTACCATCTTGGGCGTTACCTCTTTGCCATTCACTTCAATGTCGATTCCGTGCAGGGAGTTACCTCCGCCACAGTCGTCGTACTGCGCGATAACCACCCGGTTTTCGCCTTCTTTGGCAAAACTACTCAGGTCAATGGCGTTTGCTCTTGTCTGCTGTTTGTTGAACGTCAGGTCAGCCTCCGGCTTAAACTGGCCATTCACGTAGATGCGGGCACCGTCATCTGCTTTGATATAGTACACTTTGAACGAGTTGACCTTCATGCCTTTGGGAATCATGACCGTCGTCTGGAAAAACGTGGGCTTGATCACCGAAAAGTCGCAGGGCAAATCTGACTTCCGGTCGAAAGTCACCTCGCCATCCTTACCGTACTCAGCCGGTTTCCAGCCCGGTGCGTTCGGCGCAGGAACCTGTATGACACTGAAGGCAGCAGCGTCGCCATGCTCTTTAAACGTAACCTTTCCCTTCACGGGAATCTTATCACCCTCGTACATCTGCCAGGGCGGGACAACAATTCCATTTTGCGCATTTGATTTACCCACATACAGGGTGCAGATCATGGCGAGTAAAAGTAGTCGTGCTTTTTTCATGTTGATTGATCGGGTTTTGTATGTTGCCTACTCTAATCCGTATTTTCGGCGGCCTACGTTTATTGATCATGCTGCAAAGGAAACTCGGTTGGCACAGCGGTTTTCGCCAGCTTCAGAGCAGAACCCGTTCAAATTGGGCAGAAACGGCGGTACCTTACTTGCCAAACACCTGCACTTCTGCCAGGGTGAGTGACGTAGAGGTGTTGTCGAGCAACGAGATGCGCACATAGCGCCCTTTTCTGTTGAGGTTACTCATGGTGTAACTGCTTGAGGTTGTTGTCCAGGCAGGATTTAGTGGACCACTATTTGTATTACTCGGCTTCTCGTTAAAATCAGAACTCATGGGCGTAAATTCTCCTCCTCCAACAGCACCTCTCCAAATTATGGGTGATTTGGACACGGTCACAACGAAGTTCCGAAGTAACTCCGCACCATCACCCTCCCTGTTCCAAATAACGATGCGATTTATGTCCTGGACTGCTCCCAAATCCACCTCCCACCAGTGATACCCTATCCCTGGATTGGTATGGGACACCGAGTTAGTGTTATCGAACTTTAAAACGCCGTCGGTATTCCCGTCCACGGCTTTTCCCGCGACGCCAATCGCGTCGATGTCGGAGGACTGCCGGGCCGACTTTCCCATGGCTAAGTTGCCCGCGTTGCTGCCCCCGGCGTTGGGATTGCCCGTACCGGCGTTGTTTCCTGACCGGACCGGGGCGGGAGTAGCCACAGCCGGGGTTACAGTGCCGTTGACGTTGTCCCAGATGGCGTTGCCCTGCTTGTCGATGAGTACCAGCCGCCCGTCATTGGTCAGTTCGGCATGGTCAGTCTTGTTGAGAATGATGGGAGCCACACCGTCGCGCCCGTTGGTGGCGCAGTACGATTTGCTTTGGCGGCTGTCGATGCAGATGTTACCGTCGGTATTGTAGCTCAGAAAACTCACCGGGGGCGGACTGATGGGACGACTCAGCGGGAAGGTGTAGACAACCCGGTTGTTTCGGACGTCTTCGATCACAAAATCCCCGGCGGGCGTTCCCCGGAGCTGGAAGTTGCCGTTGGCCGAGACCATCTTTTCGCCTTCCATGAGTTTGTCGCCGGGCGTCATACGGGTCTGGTACTTGAGCGTTGCCGCGCTGGCGGGGGCTGGGTTGGCCGCGAAGGGATCGGCTTTTGGCGAAGAACCGGGCGCTTTATCGCTACCGTTGGCAGCGGCAGTGGGTTGATCTTTGGGTCTGCTGCCAACAAAAACTATTGGCTCTTGAGAAAGGCCGTTTTGGTCGAGCTTCGGTTTTTGACCTGAAGACGTCCATAATACTTTCCCGTCTTTGTCGATTACTTCCAGATTAGCAGCGGCAGACATACGCACGGATGCAGCCTGCCACGGACTAATTTTCAGATTACTTGTTGCTATGCTCCATAGCATGATGTCATTTTCCTTCACCGGCTCCTTGCTTCGATCCAAGAAAACACCCAGGTTTCCGTCTTTAGGCCACATCATATAGGTGCGCCCGTCATCTGAAATGTATTTCTTTTCACGTTCCATCACCGCACCAGAAGCGAGCGGCAGGTTGAACGTGTAGCTCTTGGATTCTGCGGCAACAGTATGTGGACGAGTCGAGGTGGCTACACCAAAGGCACGCAATTTACCATCACCCCCAATCGCCACCCCAAAACCAACGAAGTCAACGTCATGACCGATACTAAACCAGGGGCGAAAATGTGTTTCACTTTGCATCCAGCCTTCGGGCGAAGTTGCCCAGCCACCAGCCTCCCCTGCTGATATATATCCGGGAGTAAAGTGATCAGCACGCTGACCGAAATCTACCATTGTAACGCCATTATAATTACGGGGGCCGTCATGTCCCATGTAATTATTCTTTGCAGCCCATTCCGCCTGTATCTGTGCCAGGTTATTCAACTTGTCATCAAGTTGCACGTCATTAAAAAGAGGAGAAGTAAGATTATTATGATAGATCTTTTGCCGCTGACTGGGTGTAGTCTGCGCTATGTCATCCCGAAGGTTAGTAGCGAATTTATTTTTCGAGCGATAGTCAGGGTCTTTTCTGGCCAGGTTGACAATTTCAAGCATAGCCGCACGGTAGCCCGCTACATCGACAGGCACTTTTACTTCTGGATAGAACTTACCGGCTTTCGTATTTTTAGCTATGTTGACCATTCTGGCCTTTGCCTGATCAAGTTGAGAAATCTCTTCGGTGAACTTTAGGGAGGGAGGGGTAGTGCCTTCCCATTTCAGGGCGAGTACGATGGCCGACTTCCAGGGCCCGTCCGTTGGTGGAACGGCCGAATTCAATGCCTGGATTACTTGTGACTCGTCCTTAAGTTTTGGTTCGGATTTCCAGGCACCATCCATATCGCCCATTTTGGTATCAAAGCGAATTTGCCCTGTTTTTTCTGGACACGAACCACCTAAATCCCAAGTGGTGAACCGCTTTATTATTGTATAGTTCTTGCCGTCAACTGTTTTCTGGAGAAACTGCCCACTCCCGGCAGCCGGAGTGTTAAGAATCCAGTCGGCTAAATAATCTGGAGCCTGAACACTGTAAGTGTAAGTGAGTTCACTTTCTGTTCTATCTACTTTCGGCAACCAGATAGTCGTTTGGCCGTATGTAAAGACCGGGTTGTGGAAAGAATACACAACCCAAATCACACCAAACAAGACGCATTTTTGGACTTTTTTCATAATGAGCAGGGGATTTTGGTCTTTTAGGTCAACTGACCACAGCCGGGCCAGCAGGTAGAGAAAAACAGAGGTGTTTAGCTTATTCATATCTATTTTAAATTTGAGTTGAATATGAATGTGAATTATAAGGCAATAGCGACGTACCGGCCTTTGTGGTCAATGACCTATGTTCGGGACACAGTGGCCCCTGCTTACTTTACTGGCTCAAAAATCCAGGAAGCGTCCTGGCGATAAACTTTGTTCTTACGATTAGTGGCAGTGGCTTCGGTTACTTTCAAGCCTCTCTTTTCATGCCGTAAAAAATGCCCGATGCCTTTAAGAAAATCAACGGTTTCAAAAGAAACGAAGCCCAGGTTTTCTGCCGCTGGTTCCTCTGGTTTGCGCACATAGAAATTGCCCCGATTGTACACAGGCCGTCCCGGGGCCATAATTATTCTTTTATCGTCCGCTACCAGTAGGTACAGGTCGGCGGCGGGTGCGTTGGCTACTTTGAGCCCGATGGTGCCCTGTTCTTTGTCGGCCTCCACCCTTTCGAATTCCAGAATGGTCATGTCTTTATCCTGCGGCGTGACGATCTTTACGTTGTAGGCGTAGGCGTTGTACATGTCGTTCTTGTCAAAACCGATGTAATAGTTGCTGCCTTCCTTCGTCCGGTTTCCATCGACCGAATACGCGAGGAGGCGGAATTTTCGGGGGTCGTCCGCCACTGCCTTAGCTTGTCCAATTCTTAAGTTGGCCTCGGGTTCGAAGACTTCATCCAGATGCTTGCCGCTGACGACATAGCTGAGGGTATCGTCACTTACACAGACACAAGGCACGGCCTGGGACGCACTGAAAAATAGAATTGGAAACAGTGCACACAGCAGCAGTCGTATCGCCCTCATGGTGTATCGTGATCTTATTTGCCCCGCCTCGGCTGATGCCCAATAGCTGATGCCTATTATTGACAGCCAGCGCTTTGGGAACGGCACAAAGGTGGGGCAATCGAAGGAGCGTTATCCGTCAATCTTGTCGCTAAATCCGTCAATGTGGGGCGGGGGACGGCTTTAATCCGTCAAAGAGGTGCCAAAATCCGTCACCGTAGAAAGAGGGGCGATAGTGGCTTAGACAAATTCGCTGGGCAACTTACCGAAGCGATTGCTGAAGTTGCGGGAAAAAGTGCGGGCATTTTTATAGCCTACTCGGGAAGCCAGACTAGCAATTGAAACGGAAACGCCGCTTTCCAGCAACTCCCGCGCCTCGTTGAGGCGGATTTCCTGCAAATACTGCGAAGGACTGAGACCCGTGAGGCGCTTCAACTGGCGAAGCAGGGTAGAGTCGCTCATTGCGAAATTTTCGCTCAGGGAGGGGATATCCAGTACTTCGCTTGCCAAGTTGTCCCGCACGTACTTCTCGAAGTTTTCAAGCCAGGCTTGATCGGCTTGGGAGAGTTGGGGATGGGTGTCGGTTTCGTGGCTTTCTTCGTGACTCTCCTGCCTTCTTATCGACTGGTTTTTCAGCAGGTTGGTAATTCGCACCAGCAGTTCTTCCTCGTCGAAGGGTTTGGTAAGGTAATCGTCCACCCCGATGCGCAACGCCTTGAGCCGATCGGCCTGTCGGGTTCGGGCCGTGAGCATAATGACGGGAATGTGCCGGGTTGCACCGCCGGATTTTAACGCTTCCAGCAGGTGGTATCCGTCCATGACGGGCATCATCAGGTCGCTCAGGATCAAATCCACCGATCCTTCGACGGCTAGTTTTTGCAGGGCCACCTGACCGTTTTCAGCGGGAACAATGCGGTATTTCTCAGACAGGATCATGGTAAGATACCCCAGCAGTCCGGGGTTGTCCTCCACCACCAACAGCGCTGGCCGCGGGTCAGCCTCAGCGACAGTAGCCGTCGTGGCGGTGATGGCGGTGTATCCAGGCAACCCGGCCCCAAAATCCAGTAGCGGCACGGCATTTTCGCTTGGTTCGTCCACCTCCCAACTAGCCACTGGCGCCAGGTCGCTTCGTTTTTCGGAGAACGTGATTGGCCACGAGACATAAAAAACACTTCCCTCGCCTGGCTTGCTCTCCACCCGGATGTCGCCACCCATCAATTGGGTGTAGTCATGACAAATGGACAGGCCAATTCCTGTCCCCCCGGAAGCGGAGCTGGCCTGAAAGAAACGATCGAACACCATCGGCAGGTCTTGGTCAGAGATACCGGCCCCAGTATCGCTCACGTCAAAAGCGAGTCGATCGGCCTGTACGCACACCGCAACCTTGACGGTTCCGTCAGGAGGCGTAAACTTGAAAGCATTGGAGAGCAGGTTATAAAGAATCTGACGACACTTTTCCCGATCGAGTTCGGCCACCACACCGGGCGCGATTTTTATCTCATGCTGATAGTGAATTTGCCGCCACTGGGCCAGCGACTCGAACTGATTGAGGTGCAAACCAAAGAACGATTCCAGTGCCGTGGGTTCCGGGTCGAGGCGCATTTCGCCCACTTCGAGTTCCTGCAAATCGAGGATGTCATTAACCAGCAATTCCAACTGCCGGGCGCTGTGGCTGGCCGTTTTGAGCAACATGGTCTCCCGCTCGGTTCGCTGACTCTCCTTCAGCAATGAGGAGATAGGGCCGATAATGAGCGAAAGCGGGGTGCGGAGTTCGTGGCTCACATTAGCGAAGAAGCGAGATTTGGCCGCATCGAGATTGGCCAATTGGGTGGCCTGATTTTGGATAAGCCTGTTTTGCTCGAGTAATTTCTGCTTCGCCTGTCGCTGCTTTCGATACCCCACGAACAGATTATATGTCAGGATCAAAACTAAAACGACGACTGCGGCAGAAAGTCCCAACTGGATGTTTTTCAGGCGCAGGGCCAGTTGTTGTTCTTCGATTTGCTGCTGTTTGTATTTATTCTGGTAGCGAGCATCTATTTCAATTACCTCGTCACTATGTTCATTTTTGAGTAAGGTCGACTCCATCGCGTGGCCTTTTTGCATGTTCACTATGGCCGAATCGAGCATTCCCATTTGCTGATATATATTGCCACGAGACTGGTACAGCATACCCATCGCTTCGTACCGTTCGTAGCCTTCGGCAATGGCTCGATTGGCCGCCGAAATGGCCGAATCACTGTAAGCCAGCGCGCGGGGAAAGTCCTTCTTTTGAAGTTGAATTTGGGAGATAGCGTTCAACATAGAGCTGAGTCCGGTATGATCACCCAGTTGTCGGTAGATCTTGACGGCCGCCAGGCAGTGCTTCATGCGGTTGTCGGTGTAAGATGGCGGCAGCACCCGATTCAGTAGCATATGGCTGATTGCTTCTTCGAGCAATAAACCGTATTTCGGGGCGGTGCGCAGGGCTTCGGCGGCATAGTACAGTGCCTCCTTTTGATCACCGAACAGGCGCTCCCAGGAAGCCAGGCGGATTGCGAAATAGGGGTACAGCGAATCTAACTCACGGCGTTCGATTATGGTTTTTACACGCTCGAGTTGTTGTCGGCTGCTTTCCTTCCTACCAAGCTTTTCGTAGAGTAAGGCCAGGGCCAGGCAGGCTTTGACGTGGTACGCCCATAGTTCCTTCTGCTCACTTAGTTGGGCTACCCGTAGCAGCTTCTTCATGGCTAACTTGCCGTACTGTTCCTGTTCAAAGGCCAGGGCTTCGGCAAGTTGAGCCCGAACCCCGAAAGGCGTATTGTACAGGCCACGTCTTTTCAGAGATTTCAGCAATTCATCGATAACAAAAAGGGTGCTGTCGTTCTTGTAGGCGATCAGATACGTTTCTGCGAGCGATAATCGCCGTTCCATTGCGGCATCGGCATACAGCGAGTCGCTGTCCTGACTGACGGCAGTAGCGCGAGAACCCAGCAACAGGGACAAGATTAGGAGAAATCTGAGATGAACCCAGCGCATTAGTGATTTATTTAGACTTTATCACCAAGTACGTGGAGATCCGAGATGTGGATGACATCATTAATTCTCAATAAAGTACCCACGTATCCTTCCCGCCCCCACCCTGCGAAGAATTAACCACCAGCGACCCCTTCCGCAAAGCAACGCGCGTCAGCCCGCCGGGCATGACGTGGATGTCCTCACCGTAGAGGATATACGGACGCAGATCCACGTGCCGCCCTTCGGCGTGATCCATCATCATGCAGGGGACGCGCGAGAGCGAGATGGTGGGTTGGGCGATGTAGTTGCGGGGATTGTCGCGGATTTTCTGGCGGAATTCTTCGTGTTCTTCAGCAGTAGCCTTGGGGCCAATGAGCATCCCGTAGCCGCCTGCTTCGTTGGCTTCCTTCACGACGAGTTGTTCGATGTTTTCCATCACATAGTCGAAGTCCTCCTTCTCCCGACAGATGTAGGTTTTCACGTTGGGAATAATCGCCTCCTCATCCAGGTAGTACTTGATGATGCGGGGCACGTAAGCGTAGATCACCTTGTCGTCGGCCACGCCCGTGCCGGGGGCGTTGGCCAGGGCAACGTGCCCCTGCTTGAATACTTCGAAGATACCCGGCACGCCTAGCATGGAATCGGGATTGAAGACTTTGGGGTCGAGGAAGGTATCGTCGAGGCGGCGGTAAATGACGTCCACGATCTCGAAGCCCTTGGTCGTGCGCATCTTGACGAAGCCGTCCGAGACGACCAGGTCGCGGGCGTCTACCAGTTCGACGCCCATTTGCTGGGCGAGATACGAATGCTCGAAGTAGGCTGAGTTGTAGATGCCGGGCGTAAGCACCACCACATTAGGATTGGGACGGTCGCTGAGGTGCTGCAGCATGTGGTGGAGTCGGGTGGCGTAGTCCGACACGGGCCGCACGCCCGTGCGGGCCAGCACGTCGGGAAATAACTGCTTGGACAGCTCACGGTTTTCCAGCATGTACGACACGCCCGACGGGCAGCGGAGGTTGTCTTCCAGCACCATGAAAGTGCCGTCGTCGCCCCGGATGAGGTCGGTGCCGGTGATGTGGCACCAGATTCCTTTGGGCGGCGTAATGCCTTTACAAGCCTCCAGATAGCACTTGCTGGACTCGATCAGGTCGCGCGGTACGACGCCGTCGTTCAGGATGTTCTGGTCGTTGTAGACATCGTGGATGAACATATTCAGGGCCTTGATGCGCTGCTTGAGGCCGCGTTCCATTTCTTCCCACTCCTGGCCCGTGATCACGCGCGGAATAATGTCGATGGGCATGGTGCGTTCGGTGCCCTCGCCCTCGGAATATACGTTGAAGGTAATGCCCATCGAGAGCATCGAGCGCTCGGCGGTTTGCTGTCGGTTGAGGAGATCCTGGCTGGTAAGCGTCTCGAATTTGGTTTTCAGGTGCTCGTAACCAGGCCGTATTTGGCCCTCGGGCCGGAACATTTCGTCATAAAAGGCTTCGGAATTATAATTGTCAAAGGAAAAATTCATAGGTTATGGATCGTCTTTTGTTGGGTTGGTGCTTACTGCCGAACAATTTATGGCGGGCGATTGGTTTTACCAAATTATTAAAAATTTTAGGCTTTTATTGCGATATTTAAGCCCGTTTCCGCGCTAATTGTCCCGCGCCCACGTTTACAGCCTACCATGATCCGTCGGTTTTCCTTCCTCCTCCTGTTGTTTACGATCGCATTTTTCCACCGGCTGGTGGCCCAGCACATGCCGGGTGCAGCGATGGGTAATTATGCCGGTACCCAGGCCCTGTACCATAATCCGGCCTTCGTGGCCGACTCGCGGTACAGCGTTCACGTCAATTTCGTCGGGGCACAAATGTACCTGGCCAACAACCACATCAGGTACAATGTCCCCTATTCCTTTCTGTCGCTCATGACGGGCTCGGTTCCTGACAAATACCGCAATGAGCGCGGGGCGATCATCCTGCCACGCGCGGATTTGGAGCAAAAGCTCAACGGACGCCCCAAACACATGAATCTGGGCGTGGAGGGTCGGCTACCGTCGGTGATGGTTTCGCTGCTCGACGGGCGGTTTGGCGTTGCGGCCACCTCCCGGGTTCGGGTACTCGGCAACATGACCCAAGTTACCGAATCGCTGGCGCAAGCGCTGCGCGGTCGCGGTAAGGGGGAGGATATCCAGAAGCAGTTGTTCGAAGATCAATCGGGGCAACTCCACCTGAACGGCGTGGGCGAAGTGGCCCTGACGCTGGGCGGCGTGCTGCTGAACAACGAAACGGATTTCTTCAAGGTCGGTGTCACGGCCAAGCGGCTCGTGGGGCTGTACAACGCCCATATCATTGTCAACGACGGTGCATTCGGCATTTATCCCGACGAAAATTACCAAAACAAAAAAGAACTGATCGGTCTGCCGACAATCGACACCCAATACGGCTACACCAGTGACGCTGCTTTTCAGGATTTCAAGCCCACGCCCGCCTGGCTGGCGGGGAATGCTCCGGCCGGGAGCGGCTGGGGGTTCGATGTGGGGATGGTGTACGAGTATCGGCCCAATGCCCACCGCCATTCCTTCACCGACCGGGGCGTCCGTAAATACGATGGCAGCGTCAACAAATACCTCTACCGCGTGTCGGTAGCGCTGACGGATGTGGGCGGCGTCCGCTTCAAGAATCCTGACTACGTCAGTCAGTTTCAAGCCACGGCGGCAAACCGGACTTTTCGCTTCGAGAATTTTCAGAAACTGGACGGCACGGCGGGTTTTTTCGAGGCCGTCAGCTCATCGTTGGGTACGGACACCAGTACGCCGACGACCTCCTATCGCTCTGTGCTGCCTACCGCGCTGCAGACCAGCGTCGACTATCAAGTGCAGCCTAACGTCTACGTCAATGCCCTATGGGTGCAGAACCTCGTATCGGCCGGGGCATTTGGCATGAAGAACGAATCCGTGCTGGCCGTGACGCCGCGCTACGAACACCGTTGGTACGAGGTATCGGTTCCGGTGTCGGTCATGAATCGCTACGGGTCGTTCGGCGTGGGTCTGGCCGGGCGCGTGGGGCCTTTGTGGTTCGGTACCGACCATTTGCTGGGCCTTTTGAATGTTGGAAAACCCAAGACTTTCAATCTCTACGCCGGACTTTCGGCGGGGCTTTTTCGTCGCCCGCCCCGGTCACCCAACGCTTGCTTCCTGCCCGACGGGGAGACTTTTTGGCAGCGGCTTCTTCGCAGGCGTTAATGGTACGTTTGTCGCACCCAAACTGATCGCCGGTTATGATCTAACCAGCCTTCGGAAGTAAGGTATTTACACGAAGTATTACTTTTTGTAATAAATTTGTACAAAAAGTAACACTTCATGATCGAAAGACTGATTTTCCCTAAGCTGCTGGCTCACCTGAGTAAGCCTCAGGCTACCGTCATAACGGGAATGCGACGGGTAGGTAAAACGACCGCCCTGCGCTTTCTGCTGGAAAACGTCGAACACGACAACAAGCTTTATCTGGACTTTGAAAAGGTGGAGAATCGGTTGCTGTTCGACGAAAATAGCTATAATGCTGTCGAAGCCGGGCTGAAAGCACTGGGTCTGGATTTGAGCCAACCTGCCGTGCTGGCCTTGGATGAAATTCAGTTGGTGCCACACTCGCCGAGCGTCGTCAAATACCTGCACGATACCTACGCCGTAAAATTCATCCTTACGGGATCTAGCTCCTATTACCTCAAAAACCACTTTACAGAAAGCCTGGCGGGCCGAAAGAGAATCTTCGAACTCTATCCTCTCTCGTTCTATGAGTTTCTGGCTTTTCGGGGTTTTGAGAAATCACGGTTCGAGCCTTTTTCCCGGCAACCGTTTTCGGAGTTCTTCTACCGCCTTTTCAAGCCGGAATACGAAACTTTCCTACGTTTTGGCGGCTTCCCCGAGGTGGTTTTAGCTGAAACCGATGAAGATAGGAATGAATTTTTAAAAGACATCATCAACGCCTACATAGAGCTGGATATCAAACTGTTGTCTGATTTTCAGATAAGTAGTGACCTGTACCGTCTGTGCCAATTGCTGGCTTCGCACATTGGCAGCCGCATCGACGCCAGCAAACTGAGTAGTATTACGGGCATCAGCCGGGTGAAATTAAACGAATACCTTGATTTATTTGAGTACACCTATTTTATTCACCGAATCCCGACTTTTACCAAAAACAAAGACAAGGAAATCTCCACCCGTCGTAAAATCTATTTGGCCGACAACGGCATTCTGCAAGTACTGGCGCAGGTCAGCAGCGGTCAGGCTTTTGAGAACTCGGTTGCCCTGCAATTATTACAAATGGGGGAAGTGACCTATTATCAAAAGAAAACGGGACAGGAGGTCGATTTTATCTTGAACAAAAAGATCGCAATCGAAGTAAAAGAAACGCCCTCTCTCCCGGACCTGAAAGTGCTCAACTACCGTGCTGATGACCTTGACCTGTCTGAGCGCTGGCTGATCGGCCGCCATCTTACAAATGGTGAATTCAAGGACTGGTACTGGGGAGGAAATATTAGCTAACAAGGCTTTCGGGCTGCATTCTGAGTAAGTCTGACGGGTAGTCGGGCCTTCATCCTTCTATACATATCTCCATAGCTTATCTCATCACTTCATTGATATACTCCGGCGTAGGCGGGTCGTTGGCAAAGAATTCCTTAGGCATACCCCTACTAATCGCCCAGCGGTCGATCCAGGAAATGCCGTAGTTGCCGAATTTGGTGATCTTTTCGCGGTAGGCGTCATCCTTGAGCGCCGTGGGCAGGTCGATGAAAACGTATCCGTTGCGCTGGTACATCTCGGCCAGGTCGTCGAGGTAGTCGGCGTTGAGCAAGCTGGCGTGAATGAGCAGCACCTGCGGAATTTCGCGCTCGAAAAGCTTTTGGCTGGCTTCTTGGTAGAAAATCACCTTGGCTTCCATGTACTTGACGTAGTCGGAGCCGATGCGTTGGGTGAGCGCGGTATTCCCTTTGCGGTGCGCGATGGCGTAAGATTTTGCAAACAAAAAGTCGTTGTTATCGACCGTCACGGGTGCTTCGGTGTAGCCCTGTTCGGTAAGGAAGATGCTCAGCGAATCATAAGCCGATGCCCGGGTACCGATGTGCAGGTAGGGGTGCCGAAAGTACCGCCACGGTAGTCCGGCTTTCTTACTAAGCGGCGGCGTGACTACCGCTCCTTTCAACACATCGGCGGTATAATCGCTGAACAGTGTCCGGTGGTAGCTGCTGTGCCTAAACGTATGGTTTCCCAGTTCGTAGCCATTGTCCAACCATTCTTTCAGCAGGGCTACCTCCTTCGTGCGCAATTCTCCGCCGGGGTAAAGCTTGCTCTCGTTCACGAAGCCAATGGCGGGGATTTTGTACTTGTTAAAATGCGCGATGAGTTTGCTGGTGATTTCGGCGTGGTTATCGGCTCCGTAGGCCACCGTGGGCAGGTCGTCCACCGTGACGCAAATCTGTCGGGATTGGGCGGCGGCCAACTGGGCGGCGAAGATTAAAATCAGGACTTGGCTATTTTTCATGCTTCTCATCAATCTTTCTTATACTGAAACTCTTTCTCAAAACTCACATTCCCGAAATCATCGTTATCAGGTAGTTGAAAATTGTAGTCGGATTTCTGATCCATTTTTATCACCAACGGCCCGGCGGTTTCCATTTCCATCACGTGGCCGCCAAACTTCCGGTCGTCGGAGATGAAGTGAAAGTGAAAGCCTTTGGTGTTGATATTTCCGATAAAATCGGGGCAGTAGAACCCGACCATCGTTCCCTCGACGTCGGTGGCCTCGAAAATCGGTCGGTTGGGAATCAGCACATCCAGCCCGTCCACGAAGGGCCGCTCTTGCTTCTTAAGTCCGCCGCATTTCAGGCGAGCGAATTTGCCCTTGATGACGAAGGCGTAGAAGTAGTTGGGGGAGGGCAGTTGCCGCATCACGCGGTTTTGGAGCGTGTCGAAGCTAACGGACGTTTGGGTAATCTCGAACTCTTCGTCCGTTTCAAAATGCACGGCATTGGCGTACACCAGTTTGTCCTCGTTCGCGCCTTCCGACACCGTGCCGTCCTCACGAATGCGGTAGGGCGTGCCGTCCACCATCACCATCTCGCCATCCAGCCTATTGAACGAGCCGAGGCCGACGTCGCCCTTGGTTTTGAGGTCTTGCACGGAGAGGTCGGCGTCGAATACTTTGTTAGTAAACGCCCACCAAATGGAGTACTGGAAGTAAGTGTCGTTTTTCTGGGGAGTGGTGGTGGCTAGGCTGGCCTCAGCGGTTTCCTCCACTTTTTTGCAGCCTACAAAAAGTGTGAGAATCAGGACGGTACAAAGTAGTTTGGTTCTCATGGGTGGAATAAATAGGTCAGGATTTAATTAGGAAAAAAATCTTTGTCCAACGTCAGCAGGAATTTATCGAATTCAAATCCGTCCTCTCGCATCGAGAATTGAACGATATGCTGTCCGGGTTTATCGATGTCCAGGTAAATCAGGTACGGCTCACCGCAATGTACTTTTTCGGTGCGTTGCTTGCTTTCCCAAGTCCAGGCGTTTTTGCCCTCGCACCACTGCATCCGCTGGCCCGATTCCGGCCACCGCCCATCGAGTCCTACGTGAATGCCGTTGTCTTCCGATCCGGTGGAGTAGGCCCGCACCCACACGTAGTAGCGACCTTTGGTTTTGATATTTACCGCGTAAGTTAGCACTGCCATTTCGCCCGCTACGTTAGAAAAATTCTCGCTTCTTATCAGTTTGTCGTCGTGCGTGACGCGGGTATCGGGCAGGCATTCGACGTAGGCTTTGCCGGAGGCAGCGGCAGCGTGCTGGTCTTTGACGGTGACCCACTTGCGCACCTCGTCTTTGGTTTGGGCGGTAAAGTTTTCTGCCTCCACTTCCAGTTGTCCGTTGGCTTCGGTGGGTACTTTGGTCGCGCAACTGTGCGCGACCAGGGCCAAAAGTATTATTGCAAGAGTCTTGCTCACGGGGTGCGTCAGTTTTTGGTAATCAGCGCTACCCAGTCTTTCCCATCGGGTGCACCGGCGTTTTTAGAAAAAGCTTTCTTGGCCGACAAACCACCACCTTCGCGGGGATTGTACCATTGAAGGGACCATTTCCCGGCGGGTAATTGCATCGCCACGTCCCCGCCCGTGGGAAGGTACACGGCGTACACTACGCCTTCTTTACCAAATACGTAGTCGTCGGGCTGAGCCGTCACTTCATCCATCGACCCCATTTCGGCGAAAGGAAGATACTTTACAAAGAAGTCGTGGGCGATTTTGGCCTGCTCGTACTTGTGCGCCCGAGTCCGGTGGTCTTCGGCATTGAGGTCGTTGGTTTCGGCCTGGTAGCCGTAGTAGTACTCGACGCCCGCGCCGCCCGCCATGAGCGTGGCCCATAGTACTTCGTGGCGAATTTCATCCAGGTTGTCGGGTAGTTTGTTCTTGAAAAGTGGACTGTCGGCGTCCACCGTGACGCCCGTGGCGGCGTCACCCTGTTCGTCGTTGCAGATTACCCAGGGCTTGCCGCTTTCTTCGGAGATTTCCACCCAGCGTTTTACCTGGCTATGAACCGCGTGTTTTTGGAGTTGCAGCGAGGCCCCTGTCAGCTCCGACTGAAAGCCGACGAGGTTCATCCAATAATAGTTGTAATTCGGTTTCTTGATAATGTCGTCGTTGCCGTGGCCATAGGAAAAAGTGTGCTGCACCACGGGGTTTTTGTAGGGGTCCAGGTGGCGAACGTAGGCTGCCGTTTCACGCACGAGGGCGACATCCAGTTTGGTTTCCTCGCTCAGGTTCCAGTTGAGGGCCAGGTGATGGCCGAAGCGGGCGATGAGTTCGCGGTAGTAAAGCTTGCGCTCGTCGGTGAGTCCATCTTGCCCCATCAGGGCGATATTTTCATTTTCAAAAGTCTTGAAGTGCAGGTACATTCCCTTGGTTTCGGCGTAGTCGAACATCCGCTCCCATTGATCGAGTTTGGAGCAGTCGAAGCGGTCGTGGTGGAGGGCCTGCTGCCAGGATTTCGATTCTTGCGAGGATTTCAGAAAAAGAGAATCATCCTTGACGGTGTGCGGAAAAACGCAGCCATCGTCGCCATCGACCGAGAAAGTCAGGAACGAAAAGGCGTTTTGCCCCTTCTTGGCCAGGTAGTTGATCGCCCCCATGATGTTTTTGCCTTTGCCGTTTTTCCAGGTATAGTCTTTCTCCGATCCGTCGGCATCCTGCGCATGCGGCTCCCAGGTTTTCATGAGTCGAAGGTATTCCCTTCCTAATTTCCCGTAGCCGTCGGGTGTGCCGTCGAAGTCGGCGTAGTGCAGCATATTCTCCGGCGAGTCGGCCCCGACTTTGATAAAGTCCTCGCCCGTCTCGGCGTATTGCAGGTAGCGGGTACCGTTGTATTGGAGGCGTCCTTTGGCGCGGTTATCTGGCGCGGACTTGTCAGTAGGGCTTACGTCAAAACTACCCTTCTGACCATGCATGTAGCCCGCTGGCTCGCCCGTTCCGCCCACGGCGGCATTCTCGCCGCCTTTGAAAGAAACGTCGTAATTCCACTTCCCGGTTTCGGGCGGCGCGAAATACACCCGCCACACATTGCCCCCCGCCGCCGAACTTTGGGCGGACTGCCCGTCGGCCGCAAAGAAGCCCGGCACTACCAGCACGGGGGAGCCGCTCTCGTGGGTGAACGTGACGTTCAGGCGATAGTAGGTGAATGGGTTGGGCAGTGCCGTTTCGGAGGTCAGTGGCCCGGCAAAATCAAAAGTGACCTTGTGCCATTTTTTTTGTTCGCCCGATATTTCTTGGGCGGTCAGGGAATGGAAAATGAGGGTAAAGAATAGGGTGACGAAAAAGGAGCGGTACCTTTGCATAGCAGTTTCGAGAAGGCTGAGCGGGGAGTGGGCAATTTTCTATACAAGGAAAATCACCCCCGCAACTACTCTGACCTCACAAACCTTTCGCGCTGAAAAGACGTTAACCCAACCATGAAAAAAGACGCGCAACATCCGGGATCGACCCTGGAACGGTTCGGAAAGAATAAGGTGATTCCCGATTTGCTGAAAGAAGAAATCCTGCTCTCCCTTTCGTACTACCCCGAGTTGCTCGACACCCGCATCGAATTTCGCATCCTGAGTCCGCAGATCAAAAAGTCAGTGATGCTGGCCCAGCCACTGGCGAATACCATTTTCAAGTCCAGAGCCGAGCGGGGCTACGTCATCAAAATCAGCCGTTATTTCAAAGACCTTAACGCCCCGCTCCCCATCGAGCAGATCCCGCAAGACGTACTGATCGGCTGGATCGGCCACGAGTTGGGACACGTGATGGACTACCTGAATCGGTCGGTCTGGGAAATGGCGGAGTACGGTCTGGGCTATTTGCTTTCAAGACGTTACCTGATGCAAGCCGAGCGAACGGCCGACCTCTTCGCCATCAGCCACGGATTAGGGGACAAAATCGTGGCCACCAAAAACTTCATTCTCGATCACGCCCACCTACCGGAACGCTACAAAGAAAAAATCCGGCGACTGTACGTGTCGCCGGAAGAAACGGTGTTGTTGATTGAGGAGTATAAGGCGAAGATGTGATCTTGGGCTATCGGCTATCGGCTATCGGCTATCGGCTATCGGCTATCGGCTATCGGCTTTTCCGCTTAGTTTAAAGAGTCGACTGCCTATAGCCTACAGCCTAAAGCCTACTGCCCTTCCACAAAGGCTTCAAACTCCCGGAAATCTTCCTCCTTCATCACTTTCGCTATTTTTACTTGCCCGCCCTTTTTCTTGGTGCGCTCGTTCCATTTGGTGAACATCTCTGTCAGAATGATTTTAGCCTCCACGCCTTTCAGTGCCTTGGTGCGGGCTACATCGTAGTTTTTGTTCGACTCACGCAGAGAGGCGTCCAGCAGTTGGGCGACGTCATCCGATTGAGCAACAGCTTCATCAGCTCCCAGGTACCAGCGGTTAATGTACTCGCCATCATCACGGCGGACCGCCGCCACGGTGAACTCTTTGATAGAAATGCCTTTCTGTTCGCTCAGCTTCTGCACGGCGTCGGACATTTTGTTGACGGGAAGCTGCTCGCCTACTACGTTGAGATAGAACTTCGTTCGGCCGCTAATGATAATCTCGCCGCGCTCCACGTCCGTGAATTGCACCGTATCCCCAATCATATACCGCCAAGCTCCCGAAACCGTGGAAATGAGCAATACGTAGTCCACGCCCTCGGTCACCTCCAGGCTGTTGAGTACGGGCGCGTCCGGCCGCACGGTGCCATCCTCCGCCATGAAACGATCCTGGAACGGGACGAACTCGAAGTAGATGCCATTATTGAGCACCAGTTTCATCGCCTTGGTCTCGGGTCGGGCCTGAAACGCCAGGAAACCCTCGGACGCCAGGTAGGTGTCGATGTAAGTCAGGGGCCGTGCCATGAGCTTGTTCAGGCTCTCGACGTAAGGCTCGATCGCCACGCCGCCCGAGGTGTATACCATCAAGTTGGGCCATATTTCGTGAATGTTGTTCAGGCCGTGGTATTCGATCACCCTCTTGAGCATCAGCTCGATCCATGACGGGATGCCCGATAGGCTGCCGATATCCCAATTGGGCGCTTCTTGCGCAATGCGCTCCACGCGAGCGTCCCAATCCTTGATGGAGGATATTTCACGACCCGGCTTATAATAAAATTCAAACCAGCTAGGGATATTGCTGGCGCTGATGCCACTGATTTCGCCCTCCAGGTGACCGTCCACCGCTTTCAGGTCGGTACTAGAACCGAGCATGAGAATCTCCTTTTCAAAAAAATCGGGCGGCATGTCGTACTCCGACAGTGCCAACACCTGCCCGATGCCCGCCCGGCGGATGGCCGCGATCATGTCGTCCGTAACGGGAATGTGCTTGCTGGCGCTGGTTGTCCCTGAACTCACGGCAAAATAGTCGGGCTGGCCGGGCCAGGTGACGTCGGCCTCGCCCGCCAGAGTGCGGTGCCACCACTCATCGTTGATTTTATCGTAGTCATGGGAAGGAACGTGCTCGGCGAAAGTTTTGAAAAGTGTTTTGCTCTTCAGGATTTTTTCGAAGCCATATTTTTTGCCGAAAGCAGTGTCCTTGGCGGTCTCGAGGAGTTCGCGGAGGACTTTCTCTTGCTCCTCAACGGGAGAGTCGTAATGAGTGAGGGCTTCGCCGAGATCGACGGCTTTCTTGATAAAATTTCCGAGTATTGACATTGTTTAGGGGAGAGTTGAAAGTTGTGAGTTGACACTAGGTTTTAGAAAAAACTGTGCCTGAATTTGATTTAGTGATGTCTAAAAAATAACGTGGTCGAATTGTCAATCCCGTAGGGATTTCATGTTTATAGCTATTTCGTGTCCATATGCTGCTGTGCGACCCCGTGGGGGTCGTACAATGTCAACAAGAGCAAGCTCTTCTATAAACATTTGATCGAACCGGCGGCCCGGCCCTACGGGTTCGGGACTGCTAAGTTATTCTTTTCAACTTTCCTTAGGTTAAAAATGAAAACAAGCGGCCTTTGAAAATAAACCACCAAAAATGAGCAAATTTTCGATTGCCTTTGCATTGATACTATTTCTAGGAAACTCAACTTTTTTGGCAAGCGCAGCGCTTCCGGTCGATAGTTTGCCCGGCGTCAGAAAAGTAAAGGATATTGTCATTTACCAGGACGACCGTTTTCATGCGGCCTTTCCTTCGGTCGTCAAACTACCCGACGGTGATCTGCTGCTTGCTTTCCGTAGGGCGCCGGAAAGGAGAATGTTGGGGGAGAAAAGCACCCACCACGTTGATCCCAACAGCTACCTGGTGGCGGTGCGCTCCCGCGACGGAGAAACCTGGACGCCTGAGCCTCGGCTCATGTATGCCCATGCCTTCGGCGGATCGCAGGATCCTTGTCTGCTGCGGCTGCGCGACGGTACTTTGCTTTGTGCCAGCTACGCCTGGGCATTTTTACGTCCCGACGGACTAGCCAATCTTCAACCGCCCGTTTTTAAAAATGCGGCGGGGTCGGTGTTTTTGGGCGGCTTTTTGATTCGATCCGATGATGATGGCAAAACCTGGAGCGATCCCAGCTATCCACCCCACATCGACCCCGAGAAAAATTTCGACCCCTACGGCCAACCGATCCCGGCCTACAACCGGGGCGCGATGCACGAGGGGAAAGACGGTCGGATTTTCTGGGTAGTGGCGGCCAACGACGCCGAGCAGCCCCGCAGAACTTCCGCGCATTTGCTCGTTTCGGAGGACAAGGGCATTAGCTGGGAATATTCGGCTCCTGTGGCGCAGGATGATACAATCACTTTTAACGAGACATCCATCTACGAAACACCCAAGGGCGATCTGGTGGCTTTTCTGCGCACGGCCAACCTCGACGACCAAGCTTGTATTGCTCGCTCGACCGATGGTGGGAAGTCCTTTTCCCCCTGGCGAAAAATGGGATTTCAGGGGCATCCGTTGCACGCATTACCACTGCCCGATGGGCGGGTTTTGGTCACTTACGGCTACCGCCACCAACCACTGGGCATCCGCGCCCGCATCCTGAACGCCGAATGCACCGACTTCGCCACGGCTCCCGAAATCATTCTGCGCGCCGATGGCGGCAGTACGGATATTGGCTATCCCTGGGCCGTTCAACTTGACGAAAACCGGGTGTTGGTCGCATATTATTTCAATATTGCGGGTGGCCCCCGTCATATTGCGGGGACGATTTTGGAGATAAAGTAGTCAGTTTGATTCCTTCGCACTGAGTTTTCAGAGCAAGCCTGATTGCATCCGAACAAATAATAGCCAGAAAATCAGGCTTATCACAGAAAGCCCGGTGATCCACTTCCCGTGGCGACGGTCACTTTCCTGAAAAACAAACAGCCGCTCACCGTTGGGCAGGGTTTTGCGGGCCGTCGTCATGTTCCAGCCAATGAAGAGCCCCACCACGCCACCCAGAAGCGCAAAAAGGTAGCCGAGTTGCACATTGGCCGTTTGTTTTTCCTCCGGTTGCGCCAGTTCCTGCATCCTCGATTTTTTCAGTAGTTCGAGCAATTTCGTATCTACGTCGATATCCCGCTCCCGTAAAATGCGCCGCGCCAATTGGTAGTCGTAGGCCGACCATTCGTCGGGACTCGCCAGGATATCGAACAATTCTTCGTCTTTGAAAGCAAAAAGATAGTGGTCGCCTTCAGCCGAAAGCACCTCGCTGGCCGCCGTATCATGCAGCAGTTCATTAACTCTGGAAAAACTAGCGGGCTGCACCCGGACGATGAATTCGGGCGGCAGGGTGGTCATGCCGATGGGTTCGATCCGCGCGCGGTGCAGTTCGGTTTGGTAGGGAACAGCGTGTTCCTCCAGCAGATGCAGCAACTCGCGGAAGGGGGCCTCGTGGCTGTATTTCTTGATGGTCAGGAACTCTTCCATTCTCAAAACAGCTCACCCGCCTTCGCCAACGCCTTCTCCAAACCACTGACATCCGAACCGCCCGCCGTGGCAAAGTGCGGCTGCCCACCACCACCGCCGCGAATTTCCTTGGCAAGGTCTTTCACGATTTTTCCTGCGTTCAGATCTTTTTCTTTGACCAGATTTTCGGCGATGAACACCGCCAGCTGCGGCCTGCCATTGAGTTCCGTAGCTAAAACTGCGATCAAGTTTTCTACTTGATCGCGCAATTCGTAGGCCAGTTGTTTCAGGGCATCGGCGGTGGGTACTTCCACGCGCTCGATCAACAAGTTCGTGCCATCGACAGCTTTTATCCGATCCAATAGGCTGGATTTTAACTGCTGCACCTTTTCGTTTTCCAGGGTCTCTACCTTTTTTAGCAAACTACCCCGCTCTTCCAACAAACTCTCTACGGCTTTGACCAAATCTTTCGGCCCTTTCAACAAATCCCGGATTTGGTCGAGCGTCGCTTCCTGCTCGCGCATCATAGCCAGAGCCGCCTGGCCCGTGATGGCTTCCACGCGGCGAACGCCCGCCGAAACCGAGCCTTCGGAGGTAAACTTGAACAGGCCGATTTCGCCCGTAGCGGGAAGGTGGGTGCCACCGCAAAGTTCCAGCGAGTAGGCCGGGTCGAAGGCCACGACGCGCACGAAGTCGCCGTATTTTTCGCCGAAAGTCGCCGTGACGCCCAGTGCCAGCGCCTCCTGAATCGGCACGTTGGTCTGGACGTCGAGAGCGATGTTTTCACGAATCTTCTCGTTCACCATTTCCTCGATTTGGTGCAGTTCCTCATCGGAAACTTTGGAGAAGTGGGCGAAGTCGAAGCGAAGGAAGTTATCGTCCAGGAACGAGCCTTTTTGGCTTACGTGTTCGCCCAGTACCCGCCGCATGGCCGACAGCATCAGGTGCGTGGCGGTGTGGTTGGCCATAATTTTGTGGCGTCGGTCGGTGTCGATCCGGGCCGTCACGGTATCGGTATTTTGCAGCACTTCATCCAGGTTTTTGTCGGTCGAGATATGCACGAAAAGATCATTCTCCTTTTTGGTGTCGGCAATCGTAACGATGAAGGGCTTGCCCTCCACGCGTAGTTCCAGCGAACCCGTGTCGCCGACCTGCCCGCCCATCTCGGCGTAGAAGGGCGTGCGATCCAGCACGATATGGTACTGCTCGCCGCCCTTGGTCTTGACTTTGCGGAATTTGACGATATGGCTGTGGGTTTCGTGGAAATCATAGCCTAAAAACTCCACGGGCTGACCGTCGTTGTCCTGCACCTCCACCCAGTCGGTGGCTTCCTTAGCGGCGTCGGAGCGGGAGCGTTTTTTCTGCTCGGCTAAGGCCGCCTGAAAGCCTGCCTCGTCGATTTGTAAGCCTTTTTCGCGGGCAATCAGGGCGGTGAGGTCCATTGGGAAACCGAATGTATCGCTGAGTTCAAAAACCGCTTCGCCGGAAATCAGGGTTTTGCCAGATTCTTGCAATTGACTCGTAATTGAATCCAGCCGCTTCAAGCCTGATTCCAGGGTTCTTAAGAAACTCTTTTCTTCTTCCAAAATCACCTTCGTGACAAAGTCCTCCTGTGATTTTAGTTCGGGGAATACCTCGGCGAATTGATCTGCCAAACCAGCTACCAACTTATTGATAAACGGCTCGGTCAAATTCAAACAAGAGTAGCCGTAGCGGATGGCGCGGCGCAAAATGCGGCGAATGACGTAGCCCGCCCGCACGTTGGAGGGCAGTTGCCCGTCGGCAATGGCGAAGGCCACCGCCCGCAGGTGGTCGGCGATCACGCGCATGGCGATGTCGGCCATACGCTCCGATTCAATTCCGCTGCCGTACTTTTTACCCGATAATTTTTCCAAAAATTGAATGGTCGGCTGAAAAACGTCGGTGTCGTAGTTGGAGGTTTTCTGCTGGATGGCCATGCAAAGCCGCTCGAAGCCCATGCCCGTGTCTACGTGCGTGGCGGGCAAGGGGAGGAGGGAGCCATCCGCTTTGCGCTCGTACTGCATGAAAACCAGGTTCCAAATTTCGACTACCTGCGGATGATCCGCGTTTACGAGCGACTTGCCAGGAGTCGCCGCCACTTCCTCGGCCGTGCGCAGGTCGATGTGGATTTCGGAACAGGGCCCGCAAGGACCGGTGTCGCCCATTTCCCAAAAATTATCTTTTTTATTTCCCAAAATAATGCGCTCCTCGCCCACGATGGGTTTCCACAAGTCCCAGGCTTCCTGGTCGAAGGATACGCCGTCCTGCGTATCACCTTCGAAAACAGAGACGTACAAGCGATCTTTGGGTAGCTTATATACCTCGGTCAGCAACTCCCAGGCCCAGTGAATGGCTTCTTCTTTGAAATAATCCCCGAACGACCAATTGCCGAGCATCTCGAACATGGTGTGGTGGTAGGTATCGAAACCGACGTCTTCCAGGTCGTTGTGCTTGCCGCTGACACGCAGGCACTTCTGGGTATCGGCAATGCGTCGGGAGGGCGGCGTACCGTTGCCGAGGAAGTAATCCTTAAACTGCGCCATGCCCGAGTTGTTGAACATAAGCGTCGGGTCGCTCTTAGCCACCAAGGGCGCGGAAGGAACGATCAGGTGTTGCTTACTCTTGAAGAAATCAAGGAACGATTGGCGTATTTGCTGGGAAGTCATTTGGGAGTTTATGAGTTTAAAGTTTATGAGTTTATGAGCGCGCTGCGGTTTTGCATTTATCGAAACAGGAAGCCTCACTTACTCGATAGCTTATATGAACTCATAAACTCATGAACTCATAAACTCATAAACTCCGTACTGCAAAGTTAACGATAATGCCCTATGTTTGGAATGCGTGGTAAATGAGTTGTATTTTTGGGGTAAGATTTTTAAAAAAATGGAAGAAAGAGAAAAACGCTATTACGACACCAATGAGGTGGCAGCGATGGTCGGGTGTCAGGCTTCGGCGTTGCGGTTTTGGGAAAAAAAATTCCCCCACCTGCAACCCAAGCGAGACTCGCGCAACCGTCGCCGCTACACGCAGGAGGACATCGAGGTCGTCAAGAAGATCATGCACCAGCGGCGCGACCAGCAGCGCACCGTCGAGGGAGCGCGGCATCAGCTCAATCACCGCGAGACGGCCCACAACCTTATTAATCGGTTGAAGCGAGTGCGTTCTTTTTTGGAAGAAATCAAAGGAGCTTTGGGCGAGGGCTAATGGCGGTCGGCCATTGGCTTTTTCAATGCACTGATGAGACCTACAGGTAGTCAGATTTGTTGCAAAACTTTCACTCATTTGGTTTATAAGATAATGCTTAATAGAATAGCCTCCCCTTTGCTTTTGCTGCTTTTTACGGGCAGTGTTTTCGCCCAAAACCTTGATCCCAGGGACATTACTAGCCATATTGCCGTGCTGGCGGCGGATTCGCTGGAAGGGCGCGGCACGGGTACTTTGGGGGAGATCAAGGCGGCAAACTACATCGCCGATTGGTTCAAGCGAGCCGGGTTGGAAGCCAAAGGCGGCAACGGTAGTTTTTTCGAGCCGTTTGGGGTGGTGATTCATTACGAGGGAGTGCCGCATCAAGTGACGGCCCGCAACGTGGTGGGTTTTCTGGATAACCAGGCCGAGCAGACCATCGTGATCGGGGCGCACTACGACCACCTGGGCAAAGGCTACCAATCTGGTTCTTTGAAACCAGAAAGCCAGAACGTCATTCACAACGGGGCCGACGACAACGCTTCCGGCGTAGCGGGGGTCATCGAGCTGGCACGGCATTTTGCGGGGAACAGGACGAAGGAAAAATATAATTTCCTGTTCATCGCTTTTTCTGGTGAAGAGTTAGGTCTACTGGGCTCCAAGTTTTTTGTCGATCATCCGACCATTCCCATGGAGTCGGTAGCGATGATGGTGAACATGGACATGGTCGGGCGGCTCGACGAGGACAAGGGCGTGACTGTGGGCGGCTGGGGAACCACGCCCGAATGGGGGCGGACGTTGCCCGCTTTGTTCAAGAAAAATAATTTGAAATTTGCCGTGGATTCGTCCGGTGTCGGGCCATCGGATCACACGTCATTTTATTTAAAAGAAAAACCCGTCCTGTTCTTCTTCACGGGTGTTCACTCGGACTACCACAAGCCAACCGACGACAGCGAGAAAATAAACGCCGCCGGGGAACAGAAAATCTTACAGGTCATTGTGGATTTGGTGAATGAACTGGGTAGTAGCCAGAAAGCATTGACCTTCACCGAAGCGGGGAGTCCGCATTCGCAGGGCGTTCAATCTGATTTTAGGGTGACGCTGGGTATCATTCCCGACTATTCCTTCAACGGGCGTGGCCTGCGCGTGGACGCCGTGACCAAGAACCGCCCGGCTGCTGCGGCGGGCGTGGAAATGGGCGACATTATCACCAAAATGGGCGACCTGCCCATCAAGGATATTTACGACTATATGAAGTCGCTGGGCGAGCACGAAGTTGGGCAGAGTATCGAGGTAGAAATCCGGCGCAAAGAAGAGAACAAGACGCTGCGCGTAACATTCTGATTTTTCTATAAAATCGCCGCAAAGGGATCTTGGGTAATATTTAATTCTGCCAGGGTACCTGCCGCTGTATTGGTTATGGGCAGCGGTACGGGGCCAAGTTTGTGCTTAGTGGCTACTTTCAGTCCGGTGTCGAGTGTCTTCCAATCCTCCCAAGTGGCTTTTACGCCGCCAATGGGAATGATCGACACCCATAGTCGGAACGCCTTGGGCAAACCCGAATCGTCCAAAATCCACAAATAGGAATCGCCGGGCGTGACGCCGCCGCTGGTGTAGGTCACGAGCAGGGCATCATTTCCCTCCTCATCCTTCACGACCGAGCGCTTTACTCCCTCGTCGAACACCTTGGTGGGGGCAATAAACCAGAACGAATCGTTGCAGAATATTTCCCAGGCTTTGCCCCGCTTCTTGTCCAGGGCGTCGCCAGTGACCGCTTTACCGTCCTCAAAAGCTTTGCCTTTTTCCCACTCGTCCAGGTTGAGAAGTACTTGGTTGTCCCCCCATTTTACTTCTACCAGATTTCTTTCTCTGTCCCACACATAGTGGTGTGAACCGGCGAAGGTCCAGGTCAAGATATTAGATTTGTCCATATTTTCGGCCCCCACGGCGGTCAACATTTTGTTGGCCAGACGGTCGGCTTCGGGGCCGGATGTTCCTTCGGGAAGCGGTTTGTTGTAAATAAGATAAGCGCCGAGGCCGATCAGCAACAGGACAGCGAAGATAATTCCGGCGATTCTAAGCAATTTTTTCATGAAAAAGAGGTGAAACTACTTGTCGATCAGTGGCTGCGTCCACGCTTTTTCTACGTCGCCTTCCTGGTAGGGGTTTTTCTGGGGCGTGTCCGAAATGATCTTTGCCCGCACGTAGAGGTCTTTGTCCGTTAATTTGTAGCTGGCTTGGGTGGCTTTGACTTCTTTCAAAAGTATTCGTTCCCGCTTCTTGGTTGAAGTCTTCTTTGCTCCCCTGAGCCGGGCGCCCCAAAACTGAATGGTATATTGGGTGTCTGCTTTGGCATCTATCTCTACCGTTAAAGTGCTTTTTTCTGCCTGCAGCGTTTTGAAAAGTACTCCCGTCGTCGCGTAAAAATCGCCCGCTTCCATTGCCGCGATCAAGGCGTTGGGAGTCAGTTCCTCCGCCCGTACCATGATCCAGCCGCGCCCCGGATTGCTCAGCCCAACTTTGTATTCCAGGTAGTTGTGTGAATCATCGGTGGCCAGGCCGTATAAAGGCGACTTCCCATCCTGCAGATAGCTGATGAGCAAATCATCCCAGAGTTCATCCATCCCGAACGTAGTACTGTCGCCGTAGTTGTGCACCAGCGGGTGACCGTTGTACACCTCAAAGAAGTGTTCGCCGCGCAGGCCGCGCATGTCGTCGGCCTTGATGGCCCACACAAAATTGGGGTGGTTGATGTGACGGATCATCGGCTGGCCGGTGCGCTGCCGCTGTTCGTTCAGGGCGTCCAAATTATTTTGCATCACCTCCGCCACGCTGTTGCCGCCTTGCGGTTGAAGTAGTTCCTTCAAGTTGATGGCATTCATATGAATGGGTTTGCCCTCGAACTTATCCGAAACCTCTTCGGCCTGGATAATCAGAAACTCCTCTTTTTCTTCAAACAGCGGACGGAATTCTTCGAGTGTTTTCAATTTCACACTGATTTTTCCGGCGGAGTCGGTCTTATATTCCACCCAATCCTCGCCGTATTTTTCCAGGTACTCCCGGAAGCGTTGCTGGCGGAAGGGGTGCTTAGGCACTTCCTTCCAGTATTCTTTGTCGGCCAAGATGTTGTGATCCGAAATGGCGAGAAAATCATAGTTGTGGCTCTTGTACCAATCCAGCACCAACTCAGGGTAGTCGTCGCCGTCACTCCACAGCGTGTGGGTGTGGGTATTGCCTTTGTACCACTGAGCGGTTGGCTGGGCTTGGGCGGCCAAAGAGCCCAGTATCAGGAAGAGGAAAGATTTACGCATTTTGTGTAGATCAAAACATGATTTTCACTTTGTCAGCAACCTCACTTTCAGAGGTAAGAATTCCAAAGTTAAAGAAATGGTCTCGTTTCTTCCTAGATTCATACGTTACAGTAAATTCATTTTAAGGTATAAAAAGGGTATAGTTGGAAGGGATGACACGTAGCCGCTGCCCTTATTTGATTGACGCCCAAAATTCACTTATTTGAGAGGTAGTTGCCTTGTCTTCGAAAGCGTGAAAGGTACACAAATATCAGCTGGACAGGCACAGACTGTCGGCGCTATTGTTACGGTCTGGTCTACAAAGCAACCCGCCAAATTATAGACTCGTACCGTATACGACTGACTTGCCACTGAATTGGGCAAAATAGTCGAGATGACACCATTGATGGGAATAGTCTGGGGTGAACCCGATAAAGAAGCAGTTGTATCGAACGATACTCCTAGCGAATACTGATAGGTGTAGCCTGGCGCGAAACTGCTCAGTACCAATTGTCCATCATTTTGTGCGCTACTGCCTGAGCAGGTGGCACCGATAGCAGCCACTTGGTAAGCAGGCAGCGTGTCTTCTTCAACGATGAAGGGGCAGCACGAAAAATTGGGACATAACCCGTTCGCATCGTCAACGCCTAGAGTGTAGCTACCAGCCTGACTCACTAGCAGCATATTCGAGGTTTGATCCGTAAGAAGTATGTTATTTCTATACCAACGATAGCTGGCCCGGCCAGCCGGAGCTGTCAGCTCATATCCATCACCGGCGCACAGTTTAACGGGGATCGAAGTGCAGGTTATGGCCGTATCGCCCGGTACCGTAGCTACGTTGTACAGCACACCGACAGAATTTACGGTGACCATAAATGTCAGCGTCAGGCTGTCTCCGGCGGCAATGGATGGGATAGTCCACAAACTGATGGGTTCCCCGGTGGTAAATGAAGTACCCTGTGGAATAGTAGCCGAATTGAGTACGTAAGTTCCACCAGCACTGATCGAGTCTCTGACGATAGTATTCATGGCCGTTGTCCCAGAGTTAGTCACGATTATAGTGTACATCAGCACATCGCCCACTACAGCCTTCGAGGCGCTGACATACTTTTTCAAAGACAGTGAGGGATTGGCAGGAACAATGGAAGCAGGTGCCACATAAGAAGCGGAGAATGGGGTATAACCCGAGCCACTCACCACTACCGTACGCGATCCAGTATTTGAAGGCAGCCCCGGCAGGCTGAAAGCAGCTGACGTCTGGCCGGCGGCAATGGGTATAGTGGTTGAAACATCCCCGTCGGTAACAGTAAGCGAGCCACTGGGCGCGTCGGTCAGTGTTATGACCCCGGTGAGCGTGTATTGATTTGTGATCGAATCGGTGAGTCCCGGGCTAACGGTAACACTTACTATCGTAGGTGAAACCGGCCGAAAACCTGCGGACAGACTTGTATTATTTTCGCCGGCAGACAGCGTTACTGGCCCGGACACAGTAGGCGTTGTAGCCGAAAAGCCGGGTGGTGTCGTAAAACTTACCGAATAAGCTACGCCTGGTGTCAAATCAGGGAAGCTATACTGGCCCGTCCCACCAGTTGTTGTAGATGTAATGGGTTCACCCGTACTGTTAAGCAGAGTGGCCGTCGCGCCTACAATAGCTGTATCGCCCCCATCTGACACCCCATTACCATTGTTATCAGAATAAACCATCCCCCCCAAACTGGCGGTAGCCGTGGTACAGGAAGCCGGTGCCACGTAGGTCACGCTATCAATATTCCCGGCGCAGCTCACCTTAACTGTATGACTACCTGTGCCTGAAATCAGTCCGGTCAAGCTATACGGAGTCGACGTCTCGCCCGCAGCGATTGCAACACTCGTCGATGCTACGCCATCGGTAACCGTGACGGTCGACGCCGGAGCATTCGTCGATGAAATGGTTCCCGAAATCGAATACAGATTGGTAGCGGGTGAGCAGGCACCGGCCATAACGTTGATCGACAAGATTGAATTTGTTACGGCAACTGCGTTGTTATTCAGCGAAATGGCACCTGCCGTTGACAAGCCTCTCCCTTCTAACGAAGCATTAGTGCCCAGAGAAATTGCCCCCGCAGCCAGTATAGTTCCTCTGAAGGCCGAACCCGTTCCTAGGTCGACAGCCCCGTTAACCTGAAAGTATACATCACAGGCCGACGCGCCATTTATTAGTGAAATGGTCGAATTCGTTGCCGTGGTGAGCGCACTATTCAATTTGATGATAAATACACCCGCTCCACTCAGTGTTAGCGTTCCGTTCAGCGATGTAGCATCAGGAGCGGGTTGACAGTAGACGCCTGGGGCAAGCGTCTGCCCACCCAGCTCAGCCGTTATGGTGGTTGTACAGGTGATCTGACTGAGCATACTATACGCTGCTACAACGTCGGCAGCTGCTTGGTCGGCCTCGATGCTGCCTGGCAATCGGATCTGACCGCTAACTACACCCGGTGGAAATCCAGTCAACGCCCCCGCATCCGTACCTATATCCCCCGTGATTGAACTCGCGCCAGTATTACTAAAGGCACCATTGGCCGTGAATAATGCAAAGGTGGCTGCTGTTCCTAAGGTCGGGGCCTGTGCCAAATTAACACCCACAGAAAGCAAGGAAACAGAAAGACAGGAAAGTAAAAGTTTGGTTATCATACCTTCAGCTATTAAATTAACAAAATGACTTTTTGAGTTACTTTTGTTAATGGGTATGCAATATACGAGCCAACTAAATTTCTCCTACGGCGAAAACGGCTATGTGACTAGCTCGATTACGCTGTTATCCTCCGATTGAAGAATCAGTTGCTGTTGGATATGGGGAAATAACAAACAAATTACTGATTCGCATAAAGTGGGAAGGTTGCAAACCAGGAGACTTTTGGCCACATATTGTAATGAAGAAATGTGCGTGGCTAACAAAACTTAACAGGTACGACAGACCGATTATTTATTGTAAAATATATTGACTTATAATTTTGCGGGGAACCAACTTTAATTCATTGATTCTTGGTTAATGCATATAATTTTTGTCTTAAGGTTGATCCTTGTCTAAAATATTATCGTGCCAAAATTATTTTGCTTCTGGCACAGATGCATGAACAGATTGATTTTGAAGAGGCGAATTCGCAGGATTTGTGCATACTTCACCACAAGCCGGGTGTGAACCTCGCGAAGTCCTTGTCGGCGAGTACACTCAGGAGGAAAGCATTTTTTTGCAAGTTTGGGAGGCAACGTGGCAAAACCAAGATTCATTCGATAATCAGTACTCCCTCGAAATTCGATAAATATTGACATCCAGGTTATCGTACTTGGTCTTCCTTTCGCACACCAGGCCGATTTTCTCTGCCACGCGCTGGGAGTTGACATTTCCAACGTCGACGATCGAAACGATCGAATCAGACAAACCTTTCTCAAAGGCATAGTTGATAAAAAGTCGGGCGGCTTCGGGCGCATAGCCTTTCCCCCAGTATTTTTTGAGGACGTGATAGCCGACTTCCAGCTCGATGGTGCCATCTATCCTTTGGGTCATTAAGCCACACATTCCCACGAAGGCACGGGTCTGTTTGTCGATCAAGGCCTGCATTCCGTAGCGTTGTTGCTCGTAGCGGGTCAATTGTCGCTCGATCCAATGGCGGGCGCTCTCCTCGTGTGAGCTGTACACAGCCATCGGAAAAAAAGCGATGGCTGCTTCATCGGTGAAAAATTCCGCCCACGGTGCAATGTCATCGGGGGTGAGAAAACGGGTACGAAGGCGTTCCGTCTCAAGTTTATCATCGTACAAATACATATTTATTCACTTCAAATCAAAACATGGTGTTGCCACTCACACTTCCGGCAGGAACGTGCTGGATGGCGTCCCAGTGCTCAACTATCTTCCCTTTATCATCGAACCTGAAAAAATCCATGGTAATGTACTGGTCGTCATCGGGCCACCTCTGATGGGTGTGCAAAGCTACCAAGTCTCCCTCGGCCACGGCTCTCAAAAACGTGATGGATTTGTCGGGATACTCTGCCGTCATTTTTTCAAAATAAGCGATAAAGCCCTCAGGGCCATCGGCGACGAGGGGATTGTGCTGGATGTATTCGTTGCCTACGTGCATCTCAACGGCGCGGCGCGGATTCCCTTCGAAGGCCATCTGGTAGAAGGCAATCGCGTTTTGTTTGTTTTCAGAGAAGCTCATGGGCGGGAATAGTTTACCGGAAATTCTTGATGTTGAATGTTACTGAAAAAATGGGCGCGTTGAACACCGTGAGTTGGTAGGGCCGAAAACCCGTACCTGTTTGCTTAAAAAAAACGGAATATTGGTTGTCGATGCCGTACACGTTGTAGAGCGTAAATACCCAACTGCCTTGCCAGCGGCGGTCTCTTTCGGTCAGGTTATTGAGCTGGAGCGAGAAATCGAGCCGATGATAATCGCGGATGCGTTCCTGGTTGCGGAGGGTAAAGTACGGAATGCTACGGTTTTGGTAGCGCAGAACCCCCGTGGGAGCGGAAAAAGGACGCCCGGAGGAATAGGTAAACGTAGCCGAGAAGGTAGTGATTTTATTGGGAATCGTCGTGAGAGAGAAGTTGAACGAATGAGGGCGATCGAAGTTGGCCGGAAACCAATCGCCCCGGTTGATGCGCTCCAGGGGCGAGGGCCCCTCGTCCACGCGGTTGAGGACGCGGGCGTAAGTATAGCTGATCCAGCCCGTCGTCGTTCCCTTTTTCTTGGTGGCCATCGCCTCGATGCCATAGGCCCGGCTTTGGCCCTGCAAGAGCTGCGTTTCAATATTCTCACGCAACAGGAAATCAGCGCCCGGCTTGTACTCCACGATGTTATCCGTTTCGCGCCAGTAAGCTTCCAGCGAATAGTCAAATATCGTACTCTTGGAAGTTTGAAAATAGCCCAGCGTAGAAAGGCGGCTCACCTGTGGCTTGATGTAGGCATCACTGGTTTTCCAGCGAGAGGTGGGCAGGGGCGTGGTGCTATTTGAAATCACCTGCATGTACTGCCGCATAAGCGAGTACCCGCCTTTGATCGAAGCCCGTTCAGAAAGCTTCACGCTCAGCCCGAGGCGTGGCTCGAGTCCGCCATACGTGGCTGTCGGTTCCCCACGCGCGTATTGCGTCACCCCCGTTACCGACGATTCTTCCCGGATCGTGCCGGGGAGGTAGGTTTGTACGCTGCCGGGACCCAGATTCATAAAATACGAGTAGCGAAGCCCGGCCATGACCGTCAGCCAGCGCGTTGCTTTGTACTCGTCTTCCACGTGACCGGCAAATTCAAGCCCCTGTTCCCGGGGCAGTTCTACGGCATTGGCCGACTGGCTGGTACCGGGATTCAGCCTACCGGGCGGGTTGAGGAGGTAGTTGACCAGACTCGCTCCAACTTCGATTTTATGGGCCTCGTTGGGCGTATAGTCGAGGTTGGCTTTCAACTGTCGCTGCTTCACACTCGACAGGATTTCGATGACATTGTCGCTATCGGTTTCGGGCAAGAGGATACTGGGCGTATAATGGCTTTGGGTCGCGACCACCTGCAGATCGAGCTTGGGTGTAAAGGCGTGAAACCACTTCGCCGAGAAATTCAGGGTTTTGAATTTGAATTGGGTAAACTCCGACTGGATATTATCCACCCCGCCCAGCAGTTCGGTCTGGAAAAAATCCGTGTTGAAGTAGCTGGAAACAGACAAAGTATTTTTGGGATTGACGATCCAAAATAGCTTAGCCGCAGCGTCGCCAAAATTGGCCCGAATGCCTTGTATCCTTGGTGGGCCAAGTTTGAACAAAAAGTCATTGAACGATCCCCGTCCCGACACCAGCAGTCCTATTTTATTCTTGACCAGCGGCGTTTCTATGGTGAGCCGATTGGATATGAGCCCGATGCCCGCCTGCATCTTGAACGCATCGAGGCTGGGATTGGCCATCGCCACATCGAGTACCGCCGCCGCCCGGCCCCCGTAGCGGGCGGGGGTGTTGCCCTTGAACAATTCTATGGAAGAGACGGCCTCGGGCGGAAACACCGAAAACATGCCGAAAAGGTGGGTAGGATTAAAGATGGGTGCGTCGTCGAACAGCATTAAGTTTTGATCTACCGTACCCCCACGGATATTGACGCCATTAGATGCCTCGCCCACCGACGTGACGCCCGGCAGTAGCTGAAGACTGCGGATAATATCCACCTCACCCATGACAGCCGGAAGGTTTTTTATGGTCTTGATATTAAGGCGAGTCACGCCGAGCAGCGGCTTGCGGATGCGCTGATCGACGTTTTGGGTCGTAATCGTCACCACATCCAGCTCATTGGCGACTGCTAACAATTTCAAGGTCAGGGTGGTGTCTCTATTGAGGTTAAACTTGGAGAAGAACGTCCGGTAGCCCAGGTTTCGGATTGTGAGTACTATTTCACCTTCGGGATGAAAAATTTCGAAAATGCCGTCCTGATCGGTATACAGTCCCGAGCGGTTGTAGTTGAACTGGACAATGCCGTTGACGATGGGCTCGCCCGTGAGCGAATCCGACAATATTAAACGTACCTGATAACTCTTGGTAGAGGTAGTTTTTTGGCCCACAACGGAGGTGCTTACCAAGCCTGCAAGAAGGATAAAGAGCAGAGTTCTTTTCATTGCCAGCCGATGGGTTTGGTGGGCGTACGCGTACCGGACTCCTTGCAAGGAACTCTGACAAACTCAAAACGAGGAGCCGGCAAAACGTCCCGCCCGAGTAGTGGGACAACCAGTGGGGTTGGATAGTTGCGCCTATCGAGCCAGATGCGTTGGATATTGGTGCCCCCCGCCCCAAAGAAGCCCGTTACCACTTGTCCGGGATCATCCACGTTACGAATATTCCCGATGGGTGGGGCGGGCGGTGTATCCACGAAGGTCCCCGAGGTTTCTACCTGCTGTTTGAGTCGCTCAAAATAGCGGTACGCACCCACTGAAAGATTGTATTGCGTGATTTCCAGCAAGGCACCCCGCGTATTGTAAAAAGGTACCGGCCTCACCAGAAGCCCGCTGACCTCTTTTCCGTTGATCAGCGCGTCAGAAAATATATTAATGCGTTCGTCGCCCAGTATTTCCCAGCAGTCGCCGTCGCACTGGTAGTCATTCAAAACAGGGGGTTGCGATCCGGCACCGTTTCGGGTGTTACAGTCCTGGATGCGTTCGTTATATTCGACATCGGTACAGGTGAGACAAATGGGTTGCTGCTCAAAAAGGCGCGTTTGCCAGAGGTAGTTGTTTTTCTCATCACCGGGATCGTTGAAATTAGCCGACACGTCGATCGAAGATAATCTCCGCTGGTTGAAGTTTTGAAAAGTCACCAGAATGAGCGGATTGAAGGTGGTAGTGTAGGTGGCTGGCGACTTCAAGGGAATCAGCGTTTCCCCAGTGGATTCGTACTTACTGCCATTCAAAAGTTCAAAATGTAGGCTGTACGTCTCGTTGGCTACGCCCCTAAAATCGGGTGACGACTCATACACTCCCGGCGATGTCTCTCTCAGAGAAAGTACCGGGCCCCTTTTTGACCGTACCTCCATTTTGGCACCACGGATGGCTTGTAAAAAACTGGTACTTTGGGTACTGCGCGTGTTTTGGAGCGTCACCCTAACCGGACGATCGTCGGTAATGAAGCCTTCCACCGTCAGCAGATTATCGTCGTATTCGAACGTCCTTCGGTAGGGATCAACGCAATGCATGAGGCATAAAAGGGCCAGTAGCGTAATGGCCTTGGTAAATTTCCGGAGCATGAGGTACGAATTTAGGCTTCGGGTTCAACCTGAAAACCGTTTTTCAGCATCAGTTCCCATACATTGATTTCGTGGCCGTCGATGACCTCAATGGGCAAATCCCAACTGACAAGTTCCCACTTTTGCGCATTGTCGGCCACTAACACCCGGCGGGAAGCTGGAAAAACCCAGATCACGCGCTCGACGCCCCATGCTAATAGCCGTTCCGTTTTTCTGTTGCTGTATTCTTCTTCGGTCTGGAAAAAGCCCGATTCGTCAATTTTAATATCCACTTCGATCACCACATTCGGAGGGACATCGGAATAGTTGACGGAATGAAAACCTACGTTTAATACGCCCTCTCGAAAAATGGCAATGTCAGCGGCAAAATTGGTGCCTTTCGTGAGGTGAAGACCCAATTCTGAACTTCCTGCCGCATACCCATCGGGCAGTTCCTTAGCTAAAAATTTGACGATGCTCCAGGTGATTAAATACTGCAGTTGACTGGTTCCCATATTGATTTCCTCAATTTTTTTTAAGCCCAGAATAAAGTCTTTGTAGCCCTTCCGGTAAATCGGATGGCCATCGAACTCTTCGTAAATCAGACTTTTAGGAATTGTTTTAGTCGTTTCCATAGTAGCTAGGTGTTTTTTTCAAATATAAAGGAAAAAGCATAAAATCGGTTGCCCTGCAACGATTTGCCTCCGTTCCGATGTTGTACCAAAAATCAATGTACCTACATCAATTATGGAAATAGGAATCAGCACATTCGTCGAAAACACGCCCGATCCGACCACCGGGCAGCTCATCAGCCCCCACCAGCGGATGATGAACCTCATGGAAGAAATCGAACTGGCCGACCAGCTCGGTCTGGACGTTTTCGCCATCGGCGAACACCACCGCCCCGATTTTGTGGTGTCGTCCCCGGCAGTGGTACTGGCGGCGGCGGCAGTCAAGACCAAAAACATTCGCCTTTCCAGCGCCGTCACGGTACTCAGCTCCGACGATCCGGTGCGGGTATTTCAGGATTTTGCCCATGTGGATCTCCTCTCCGGCGGCCGGGCCGAGATCATGGCGGGGCGCGGCTCGTTCATCGAGTCGTTTCCGCTCTTCGGCAACGACATGAGCGATTACAACGCGCTCTTTTCCGAAAAACTCGAACTGCTTGTCCAGCTCAACCAAAGCGAGAAAGTATCCTGGCGCGGCAAGCTGCGGCCTTCCATCGACAACCGGGGCGTATATCCCCGACCGTTCCAGAGCGAGCTGCCGATATGGGTGGCCGTGGGCGGCACGCCGGAGTCGGTCGTACGCGCCGCGAACTACGGCTTGCCCATGGCACTGGCGATTATCGGGGGCGGGCCGGAGCGCTTCGTCGCTTTCACCGACCTTTACAAGAAGACCTACCAAAATGCCGGCCACGATTTCGCCGACCTGCAACTGGCCATCAACTCCCACGGCTACCTGGCCGACGATTCGCAGCGGGCGGCGGACGAGTTTTACGGCCCCTACGCCCACGTGATGAGTCGCATCGGGCGCGAGCGCGGTTGGCCCGCTATGAACCGTGAACACTACGAAATGATGCGCGGACCCGGCGGCTCGCTGCTGGTGGGCAGTCCGCAGGAGGTGGTCGACAAGATTTTGTGGGAACACGAGCTCTTTGGCAACACCCGTTTCCTGCTGCACATCAGTGTGGGGACTTTGCCGCACAAGCAGGTGATGCACGCTATCGAGTTGTTGGGGAGTGAGGTGGCCCCGGCGGTGAAAAAAGCGGTAGGGGAGGTGGTTTTGGGTTAGCGGTTTCAATGGTACCCCGGTTCAATAATTTCTGCTTTTACGAATAGGTCGTATATTGTCGACCTGTTCAACAAACCCTCGGAACGACGATCCCGCTGGCAATGTCCTCTTGAAATTAGCATGGAAAAACCCTCCTCCCCACCTAATGAGGACGAAAGACTAGGGGCCCTCGAAGCGTACAATATTCTTGATTCTTTACCGGAGGCGGACTACGACGCCCTTACCAGGCTCGCCGCCCACATCTGCCAGACCCCGGTCGCGCTCATTACTTTCGTGGATCAAGAGCGGCAGTGGTTCAAGTCGCACTATGGCACGGATTACGTCGAAACCGGGCGGGAAATCGCTTTCTGCGCCCACAACATTCTCGACCCTTCCGGGCCCCTGATCATTGAGGATACTCGTCTGGATCGGCGCTTTGCCGATAACCCCCTCGTAACGGGCGACCCGCGCATGGTGTTCTACGCGGGGGTGCCGCTGGTCGATTCGCAGGGCTTTGCCCTGGGGTCTTTGTGCGTAATCGATCATCGGGCCAGGCAGCTTACGGAAGAACAATTGTCGGCCCTGAACCTTTTGTCCCGGCAGGTGGTCAGCCTACTTGATCTTCGTAAGGCCAACAACCTATTGACCGCCAGCGAGAAGCAGGCACAACTGGAAGCCGAAGAGCGGGAGCAAACCCGCACGGCCCTGGCCGAAAGCGAAGCTTTGTTCAAAAGCCTGATCGCCGATGCGCCCGTAGCGACCTGTGTTTTCGTGGGTCGGGAGCTGATGATCGACATTGCCAATCAGCCCATGCTCGACTTTTGGGGGAAGGGGGCTTCGGTGTTGGGTATGCCCCTGGCCGAAGCCTTGCCTGAGTTGGAAGGGCAACCCTTTCTGGGGATTCTGGACGAAGTGTTCACCACCGGGGTGGCTTATGAGGCAACGGGTGTGGCGGCTGACTTGGTAGTGGATGGCGTGCCGGGGACCTACTACTTCGATTTTACGTACAAGCCGCTGCGTAATTCCGCTGGGGAGGTGTTTGCCATCATGAACATGGCCGTGGATGTGACCCAGCAAATACTGAATCAGAAAAAAATCGAAACGAGCGAAAAGATTTACCGAAGCTTGTCCGAAGAGCTGGAAGGCAGGGTCGATGAGAGGACTCAGGAACTTCTGACCGCCAACCGCGACCTGGTTCGCTCCAATAAAAACCTGCAGCAGTTTGCTTACATTGCCTCGCACGATTTGCAAGAGCCTCTGCGCAAAATTCAGTCGTTCAGCTCACTCCTGCGGAACAAGTACAGGAATGAACTGGGCGAGAATGGCCTGTACTACCTGGAGCGGATGAATTCGGCGGGTAGTCGGATGTCCACGCTGATCAAAGACCTGCTTACCTATTCTCAGATTTCGACCCGCCAGCAAGCTTACAGCCCGGTTGCGCTCGACGCTATCATAGCCGAGGTACTGAATACGCTGGAATGGCAGATTCAGGAGCGGCAGGCAAAGATCGAGCTGCCAAAGCTGCCCGTAGTCAACGGCGACAAAACCCAACTCAGCCAACTTTTTCAAAACCTGCTTTCCAACGCGCTGAAATTCACGCCGCCCGGACAAAAGCCCTTCGTGACTATCTCCTGCCACCAACGGCAGCGTGCCGAATTGCCCGCCGGAGTTATTCCCAACAGTCCGGCCAGTCAGTTCTATCAAATTGATTTCAGCGATAAGGGAGTGGGCTTCGATACGCGCTATCTGGACCGCATATTCCAGGTTTTCCAGCGATTGCACGGCAAAGACGAGTTCCCCGGTACGGGCGTCGGGCTGGCGATTTGCCAGCGCGTCGTGGAAAACCACGGTGGGGCAATCACCGCCAGCAGCGTATACGGCAAAGGGGCGACTTTTAGCGTGTATCTGCCCAAGGAAGCGGAGTGAAGTTTTGGTGTCTTCTATTTTTCGGAAAGTTATAGCCGTGATTCAAAAACACGAATTTAGAATCGGTACATCAATTGAGTTTGTAAACTAAGTTGAAAGGCATTGCGGTGCATGAGTCCATTGAGTGGCTGCACATCGTATTGAACCGTCGGTTGAACGATCGCCGAAAGATGCTCCTTCAAATCTATAATTGCGCCTAGACCCAAAAGTGGAGTGACCACGACGGCTTTTCCAAACTTTGCCCCAACTTCCGTCCCCATTCCGTCGATCACAACGTAAGTTTTACTACGAAAATCGAAAGTCGTACCCGCCGAAATATAAGGAGACACCCTATTGTCAGAAAATCGGAAGTTAACCAACAAAGGCGCTTTGTACTGGTTATGAAAAGGCCGTTTGTACTCGTAAGGAATCGTGGTAGTGATAGTGTTTTGGGTGATTCGATCCCTCCCGGCGAAAGGGTGAGAAGCCCAGATTCCCGTCGAAACCGACCACTTGGGCGAGAAAGAGTATCTGGCCATGATCCCCAAAGAATACACTAATCTGTAAGAATTAGATTTCAAAGTACCGAAATCTGGGTTGACCGGATCAAATATCGGAATGCTTGCACTAGCATTTGACTGCGCATAGATAGGAGCGAGGTTGGCCGATAGCGCGAACCTACTTTGCCCATGAACATTAGACAACCCTACTAAACAAAAGAAGGAGGCGAACGCGAGGTTTGCTATGAGTTTCATACGGGAGCATAGTTTGGTTGTTGAAATTTACATATACTTAAATTACGTTTTTTCGTCTAAGAAGTCAAATGTTATTGTTCAGGGCCCCTGGAAAGGCAGTTTCCCCAAATCCACATTGCCGCCCGTCAGGATGATCCCCACTTTTTGCCCGGCAAAGCGATCCTTGTTTTTGAGCAAAGCCGCCAGCGGCACCGCGCAGGAAGGCTCCACGATGATCTTCATCCGTTCCCAGATCAGCCGCATGGCGTCAATAATCTCCTCGTCTGACACCGTTAGGATTTCTTCCACGTGTTTTAATATGATCTCCAAAGTCTTGTCGCCTAGATAAGTAAGTAGGCCGTCCGCGATGGTCTTCACGTAAGGCGCTTTTTCAATTTTTCCGGTTTTAAAGGACAAAACGGCGTCCGCTGCGCCTTCGGGTTCCCCGGCGATCACTTTGGTTTTGGATGAATAGTAGTGCGCCGCCAGCCCCGTGCCACTCAGCAGTCCACCTCCGCCCACGGGGGCCATGATCGTGTCAAACGCCACGCTGCTGTCTTCGATCAATTCCCTGGCGGCGGTAGCTTGGCCGGCAATGACGGCGTAGTCGTTGAAGGGATGCACGAACACCGCTCCGGTTTTTGCAATAACCTCTTCCACGGTTCGCTGCCGTTCCTCGGGCGTATTCTTGCAAAAAGTTACCTCCGCCCCGTAGCCACGTACGGCGTTTACTTTCACTTCCGGCGAGTTATCAGGCATGACAATGCAGGCCTTCGCACCCACAACCGAGGCCGCGTAGGCGATGGCCTGAGCGTGGTTACCGGAAGAGTGCGTGGCGATGCCCCGCGCCTGTTCCCCGGCCGACAGGCTCAGCACGGCATTCAGCCCACCCCGCGCCTTGAAGGCCCCGATTTTCTGGAAGTTCTCGCATTTGAAATAAAGCTCGGCCCCCGAAATATCATTCAGCGTCTGGCAGGTCAAAATCGGTGTTCGATGAATATAAGGACGAATTCTTTCGTGTGAAGCTTCAATTATCGTTTGGGTAGGGTAGAGCGGGTCATCTATCATTTTTACGTTATTGGGTATAGGGTTGTTAGTAGGTTTGTTTCAAGAAAAAATAGCCTTGGCTAGGCCAGCCTCCTTATATTTACAGAAATCCAAACCTAACAACCCAATACCTAATAACCTAACACCCGCAAATGGTACAAACCAAACTCATCCCTCGAACCCCCTCCGCGCACGACCAGCCGCTTCTGATTAAAACCCTGCTGGCCCAGAGCCTCCGCTACAATCCGACCCGCGAAATCGTTTACCGTGATTTGTTCCGCATGAATTACTTCGGATTCAACAAGCGGGTCAACCGCCTGGCCAATGCCCTGACCGATGCGGGCATCCGGCCCGGCGATACGGTAGCCGTCATGGACTGGGACAGCCACCGCTACCTCGAATGCTTCTTCGCCGTGCCGATGCTGGGCGCGATTCTGCACACGGTCAACGTGCGGCTGTCACCCGAGCAAATCCTGTATACCATCGAACACGCTGAGGACAGCCTGATCCTGGTACACGAGGATTTTCTGCCCATCATTGAAGCCATAAAGGACAAAATCACAACGACCGACAAGTTTATCGTGCTGAGCGACAAGGTATACAATGAAGAAGAACCGGAACTGACCAAACCCTTCTTCGACACGCTCGGCGAGTACGAAGATTTGTCGGGTCGGGCCGACGACTTCTTTGATTTTCCGGATTTCGACGAAAATACCTGGGCCACCGTTTTCTACACGACCGGCACCACCGGAAATCCCAAGGGCGTTTACTTTTCGCATCGGCAGCTTTTCCTGCACACAATGGGCTTATTGGCCGATTTCAGCGGCTTCGAGGCCACTCCGTATTCCCACCGCGACGTCTATATGCCCATCACCCCGCTCTTTCACGTGCACGCCTGGGGTTTTCCCTTGTATGCCACCATGCTCAATAACAAACAGGTGTACCCTGGACGCTATGAGCCGGAAATGCTTCTGAAATTATTGGTGAAAGAGAAAGTCACCTTCTCGCACTGCGTCCCGACCATTTTGGCCATGTTGGTCAACAGTCCCGTGGCGCAGCAAGTGGATTTGTCCAAATGGAAGGTAGTGATCGGCGGCTCGGCCCTCACGCGCGGACTGGCAAAGGCTGCCCTGGATTTGGGAATCAACGTGTCGCAGGGTTACGGCATGTCTGAAACTGCCCCGGCGTTGGCGATCGGCCACCTGAACGAAGAGCAGCAGGGCTGGAGTCAGGAAAAGCAGTTGGATTTGCGAACCAAAGCCGGACGCATTTTTCCCTTTGTCGAGATACGTCTGATGGACGAGGCGGGAGCGTTTCTGCCGCACGACGGCAAGACCGTCGGCGAGCTCGTGGCCCGCGGTCCTTGGATGACGCAGGGATATTTCAAAGACCCCGAAAACTCCGAGACGTTGTGGAAGGGCGGCTGGCTGCACACGGGCGACATGGCCACGATTGACCCGGAATATTACGTGACCATCACCGACCGCATCAAGGACGTCATCAAGACGGGCGGCGAGTGGGTGTCGTCGCTGGACATCGAGAACATTTTCTCCCAAATCGAAGGCGTTGCCGAGGTGGCCGTGGTCGGCTTACCCGATGACCGCTGGGGCGAACGCCCGTACGCCCTGGTCGTAGCTAAGCCAGAATTCGCCGACCAACTCAGCGCCGAAAGTATCAAAAGCCACCTGGAAGCCGAAGTCGAAGCCGGAAATATCAAAAAGTGGTACGTCCCCGACCGCATTGTTTTCGTCCCGGAAATCCCTAAGACCAGCGTCGGCAAACTGGATAAGAAAAAGATTCGGGGGGAGATGAAAGGGGTTTTGATGGGATAGAAAGCACCAGACTACACTGGCAAAACGCCCGCTGCCCCAAATCCAAGCGGTGCCAATTTGACTTTTAAAGCGCAACTATGAAACGACGGACCTTTTTAAAAACCACTTTACCGCTGCCCCTCCTGACAGGGCGGCGGTCACCGGAACCACGGGTCGTAACCGTACGAGGTCGGATACTGGCCAGTGAGATGGGCAAAACACTGGTTCACGAACACATCATGGTCGACTTTGTGGGGGCAGATAAAATTTCGGCCGACCGCTGGGACAGGGAAGTAGTCAAGAGAAAAGTAATTCCTTACCTGAGGGCTGCCAGAGAAAACGGAGTTGAAACCCTATTGGATTGTACACCGAATTTCTTGGGCCGCGACGTAAGGTTACTACGGGATATCTCCCTGGAATCCGGCCTGAATATTTTAACGAACACGGGCTACTACGGTGCCGTCAACAACAAGTACCTGCCTCCCTGGGCCCTCACCGAAACAGACAAACAACTGGCCACCCGTTGGATTCGCGAATTCAACGACGGGATATATGGCACCGAAATACGGCCCGGCTTCATAAAAATAGGTGTGGACAGCGGCAGCCTCTCGGCGCTGCATCAGAAATTGGTGCGCGCTGCTGCCTTGACGCACCTTGCCACTGGGCTAACCATCTGCTCCCACACGGGTCCCGCCCTGCCCGCCTTCGAGGAGATCGAGCTGTTGAAAGAAATGGGGGTTCACCCGAGTGCCTTTGTGTGGGTACATGCGCAAGCAGAGACCGATAAAAGTACATACATTGAAGCCGCCGAACAGGGAGCTTGGGTAAGCCTGGACGGCATGGGCTGGGGAAAGTTCGAGGAATACGCTGATTCGCTCGTCTTCCTGAAAAAGCACAACCTGCTATCGAAGGTGCTCGTCTCCCACGACGCGGGCTGGTACCGCCCCGGCGAAAGTGATCCGATGGCCGATTTTGCCGGCTACACAAATATTTTTGTTCACGTATGGCCACTGTTGCGGAAAAAGGGGTTCACAGAACCTGATTTCGACCGGTTACTCGTCCAGAATCCTGCGCTGGCATTCGCCTTGAAGGTTCGGGCAAGCTGAGACTATCAAAAAAGCGCCATCCGGATCGTTTCGGATGGCGCTTTTTTGTAAAGTAAGAACTTGGTTATCAGCTCACAATTTATTTTCCCGCCTGTGGCGTGTACAGGTTGAAGAACTGATCCAGCTTCGGCGTAATGATGATCTCAGTGCGGCGGTTCAGGTTGCGGCTCTCCTTAGAGCCATTGTCAACCTTGGGCAGGTACTCGCCCCGGCCACCGGCAATCATGCGGCTGCCGTCTACCCCGTACTTCTGTTGCAACGTACGAACGACGGAAGTCGAACGCTTCACGCTCAGATCCCAGTTGTCCTGCAAGTTGCCGCTGCGGTAAGGCACGTTGTCCGTGTGCCCCTCCACCAGGATGTCGATTTGCTTATAATCGTTCAAAATCTTGGCAACTTTACCCAACACGTTTTCGGCCTGAGGCGTCAGGTCGAAGCTACCGAAGTTGAAGAGCATTTTGTCGGAAAGCGAAACATACACGACGCCTTTCTTGACTTCGATCTGTACGTCCTCATCGCTGATGTCGCCCAAAGAACGCTTCAAGTTCATCACGAGCGCCATGTTCAAAGAGTCTTTGCGCTGAATGCTGCTGTTCAGGTCGCGAATGTAGTTGCCCTGATTGTTCATCACATCCATGGACTTTTTGATACTCTCGGCACCTTCCTTGCTGATCACCGACAGGTCGGACATGCGGTCGAGCAGCGCATTGTTGTTCTTCTTCATGAAGTCCAACTGATCTTGCAACTCCTTCACTTTATTATTTTTACCGTCGAGATCGGTTTGCGCGGAGCGGAGGTCACCGTTTAACTTGGCGACTTTGCCGTCGCAATCGCTGAGGTCGGTTCTTACTTTGTCGAGTTGGAGTTGAATCTGATCCCTTTCAGTCTGGACGGCCAACATTTTTTTCTTGGCGACACAGGAGCCGAGCGAGAAAATGATGGCAATGGCAACGATGGTCTTTTGCATGGTACTAGTGAGTTTTATAGAAATTGGTTTGAGGTTTACGAAAATACTAGGTTACGGCACTCTATGACAACGCCTTAATTGAATTTGGCTATTTGTTCAAGCCGCGAAATTAGTGTTTCTTTAACCAAAAAGCAGAATAAATTTCTAAAATACTCGAAAATTTTGTTTTGAGGATTAAGTTGGGAGACATAAATGAGTAAAGTTCCAAAGTTCCAAAGGCACAAAGTAGATTCATAGTGAATCCATTTTTGCGTTCTTTGACCGTTGACCCGGTTCGGCGTCCCGATTGACCGTTGACCGAAATCAATACGGCATCGACCAGTATGGATTCCGGCGGGCCGTCATGCTGTCGCGAATGTGAGTGTAGATTAGATTGTCGTACTCCTTGCTGTTCAGGTTCTTGCCTTTGAGCTTCTTGGGGAGCTTTACTTCCTCATCGATGGATTTCATCTCAACCTTTTTGGCCGTGATAACCAAATCTCCCTCGTTGACATCCAACTCCATGATTAGTCCCGGCAAACCATAGTACTGACCGGGCCCCATCGGGACGGGCAAGTCGTGGGCAAACCATGCCTCGATTTTTTGTTTTTTGATGGTGTCCTCCGTCACGGCCAACATGCAGAGCTGCCCCGCCACTTCTTTTATCTTGTTCATTACTTTCCACTTGGGTACCTTTAGCGAGTCCTCAATGACGTAGGTTTTGCCCAACATCTCGATGATTTCGGTCTTGGTTTCCTCCTCGAAGTTTCGATAAATCGAGTATTCCCTTTGCCGCGAGCTGTACCGCCGATCTTCGTCCTCTTGATTTTCGTCGTACGTGTATTTGCTTTTGTCTGGGGTAAAGAAGAGCGTCATTTTGGTTTTGCTCTCGTCGTCGTTTCCCCAAGTCAGCTTCATGCGGTCTTTCTCTTCCTGGCTCATGTAATCGAGGCGGGAGTAAATTTTCGTCCAGTGGTAGACCTGTTCGTAAGAAACGACGCCCGACAGATCCTGCGCCATGGCGGGGGTGGTAAGCAGGAACAGGAGAAGGATGGTGAGTTTCTGTTTCATTTTCATTCTTTTTTAATATCTCTGTTTGCGCACGGTGCCGGTCACGCCGCGCATGTTGTAAGTGAAACTAAGCATGAAATAGCGGGCCAGGGTGGTGACCCGCGAGGTCGTGACGAAATTTTGGAAAGCTGATTGACTGATGCCCTGATTTTGGTTGAAAAGGTCGTAAGCCGAGAGCCGGATTTCGCCCTTTTTGCTTTTCAGCATGATCTTATACACCGACAGATTCAGGATGGGTTGGATCGGGTTAAAGTCCAGCCGGGAGTTTTTGTAAGTGTTCAGGTTGAAACGAGTGGAAAAGTAAACTTCCCCCGGAAATTTCGTATTCACCTCGGCGCTGTAGCTGCTGTTCACAAATCGCTGATCCAGCGTTTCGTTTACCGAGTAGCGCGTGTTGCTGACGCTCCAGTCGGCATTGAGGTAAAAAGTAAAGTTGTCGCTGGGCGTCAGGTTGAAGTCGGTGCCAAAGTTGTAGCGGTCGCTGTTGGTTTCGTTCAAGACCTCATTGATGAAAATTAGATTCTTTCCAAAATTCACGGACGTATTGAACGATATGGCACTCTTCGTTTTCACGATCGGGAACCCATAATTGATGTAAGAGCTCAAATTAGAGCCGCCCGAAATGTTTTCGGGCCGTGACCGCGTGACGAGATTTTCGTCGATCACCTGGTTGTAAACGATCTGGTTGGAGTAGTAGGTATAATAAAGGTTGGCGAAAAAGCGGGTGAAACTACCGGGGTTAAAATAGCTATAGCCCCCGTTGATGCTTTGGCTCTGTTGAGGCAGCAGGTTGGGGTTTCCCTCCCGAATATAGAGCGGGTTGCTGTTGTCCACGATGGGCTGCAAATCGCTGATGGGGGGCTCGTTGACATTCATGCTGTAGCCGCCGTAGAGGTACCGGTTGTTCTTAAGGTCGTAGCGCAAGCTGGCATTGGGCGTGAAGCGCGTGAAGTGCCGATTTACGGGCGTGCGGGGCGCGTCGATGGTGCCTTGCCCGAACTGCCCGGCCAAATCAAAGTCCAGCATGGCCCCGCCCATCATGATATTGAGGCCTTTGTAAGCATAGCGAAGACTGGTACCCACCCGGTGGTACGTAAAGTCGTTGGTATAGTAGCGACTCAGATTATTGTTCCTGATGAACGCACCGTTGTCGGCACCCACGTCGAACACGTCACGGTTGACCTCGTCCTGCCGCAGGCTGAAATTGTAGAAGGTTTCCCAAGTGAACTTCTTGCCGATGGGTTCGAGGTAAAGTAAACTACCTTTGAACTGGTTTCGGACACTATTGGTCTCGTTGGTTTGGTTTATATTCAGGACGCGCGAAGAGTCCGAATTATTGATAAAAAACTCATTGCGGGAGTCCTGGTTTGTCTCGCCGTCGGAGTTGTTGATGTTGTAGCCCAAGCTGGCCGAGAAGTTCCGGCCTTTCTTTTTGAACTTATGGCGAAACAGTGCCGTATTACCCATCGCAAAAGAGTTGAAGCGGCTGGTGTTGTCGATTTCGGCCTGGGTGGCGAGCCTTTCCCTGTCCGTCGACCCGCTCTGCGGGTCGAGTCTGAAAAATTGCTGATCGCTCAAATAGCGCGAACTTCCGTTGCCAATCCGCGCATTGCTAATGATTACCAGCGTATTCAGCGAATCGAGTTTCTGCTCCAGACGGACGCCCCCGCGGTGGTTGGCGTTGAGGTTGCCGTTGAAGTTTGTGTTCTCGTTTCGGAAAGAGTTGTTGCTAAGTATACTTTCCCTTTGGTTGAAGGCGTCCTGTATACGGTCCGTTTGGTTGAAGTAGTAGTTGGAGCTGAACTGCGTTTTCTTATTGTCAAAATTGTAATTGGCCCCGCCGACCCAGTTTTCGGTAAAGCCCAGGTTGCCGCGCCCGCCGCCGCCCGGCGAAACAGTCAGCCCCTCGTCGTCGCCGAAGACGATGTAGCGGTCACCATTGTTGAAGCCGAAATCGCCGTCGTCGCCCCAGTTGAACGACTGGCTGCCCCGGAAGTCCTGGTAGTCGTCCCACGATAAGCCGGTTTGGTTGGTATTGTTGCCCATGCCCACGAGCGCAAACTGGTTTTTGTCATTGAAGCGGTTATAGCTGACTTTGGCTTCGACCCGCTCTTCCGTACCTGCCCCCACAGTGGCTTTGCCAAAGCCGCCCTTCTTATGGCTGTCTTTCAGTTCGAGGTTGAGATTTTTCTCTTTTTTTCCGTCGTCCACCCCTGTCAACCGCGACTGCTCCGACTTGCCGTCGAAGACCTGTACCTTCGATATGGCCTCGGCGGGCAGGTTTTTGGTTGCCATTTTCACATCGCCGCCAAAAAATCGTTTGCCGTCCACCGTCACGCGCTGCACCTCCTGGCCCTGCGCCCGAATGGTACCGTCGCGCTCGACCTGCATACCGGGCAGCTTGCGCAGCAAATCCTCGACCGTAGAACCGGGTGGCACCTTGAACGAGGAAGCGTTATATTCCACCGTATCGCCCCGGATGCTGAGCGGAGCGCGGGCGGTTTTAATCACCACCTCGTAAAGGTCCTGATTAAGGACCTTCAATTTGATGTTCCCCACGTCCTGCACCTCATTATCCGTCGGCTCGATGGCGATGTCCTCGGGAATATAGCCCACGTACGAAATTTTTAGGATGTACGAGGAGCGCTTGACGTTTTTGAACTCAAGCCTTCCGTCCTCATCGGAGCGGTTGTAGCTGACAAGCGCCGAATCTTTTGGGGCCAGCAGCATGACGGTCGCGCCGGGTAGCGCAGCACCAGCCGTGTCCACGACGGTACCCTTAATGGTAAAACGACCGGACTGGGCCTGGGCGGCCACAGAAAGCACGGTCAAAACGAGCGGAAGCAGGAGTTTTTTCAAGGGGCTAAGTAGATTTAGAAATAGGTGGCTGAGTGGATTGGGTGGAGATTATTCTATAAGGTCTGCAAATTGGTTAAAAGGTTGCAAGCGCGAACGTTAAAATTTCATAAAAGTAAACTATTGGATTAGTTTTACCAAAGCAAAGCCTACAGATTTCCAAAAATAGGAATAATTTTATTATATAATTTTTTTATATATAAAGTTCTGAAAAAATAAAAGGATGAAATCTCCTGCCGAGCGTTCATCCTTTTATTAATCAGATTCGGGTCTGATCACCACCTGATCAGGGCCGACCCCCAGGTGAAACCACTGCCAAATGCCGCCAAGCAAACCAGATCGCCCTTCTTAATTTTCTTGGCTTCCCAGGCTTCGCAGAGCGCAATAGGGATGGAGGCGGCGGTGGTGTTGCCGTATTTTTGAATGTTGTTCCAAACCTGGTCGTCACGCAATCCTAGCTTTTGCTGCACGAATTGGCTGATGCGCAGATTGGCCTGGTGCGGAATGAGCATGTCGATATCGCTGGCCTGAAGCCCCGTTTTGTCCAAAGCTTCCTTAATTACTTCGGGGAATTTTACTACGGCGTTCTTGAAAACTAGTTGCCCCTCCATGTTGGGGTAGACATTTTTGCGCTCGAGCAACTCGGGATAAATAAAAATCTCGCCGTATTCCTCGTCGGGATAGCCGAAGTTTTCCTTGCCCAAATGATAGCCGCCGTGGCTGCCCGGATTGAGCATCGCCAGTTGCTCGGCGTGGGTACCGTCGGAATGCAGGTGCGTGGTCAGTACGCCCTGCCCATCTTCCTCAGTCGGTTGCAGGATCACCGCCCCGGCGCCGTCCCCAAAGATGACGGTCACGTTTCGGCCCCGCGTGTCGAATTCCAGACCCATCGAGTGCATTTCGGAACCGACGAGCAGCACATTCTTGTACATACCCGTCTTGACAAACTGGTCGGCCACCGACAGGCCATAAATGAATCCCGAACACTGGTTGCGGATGTCTAGGGCTCCGATTTCAGTTTTGGTAATGCCCAGTTCGCGTTGCAGCAGCACCCCGCAGCCGGGAAAGTAGTAGTCGGGACTGAGCGTAGCGAATACGATGAAATCGACATCTTCCTTAGAAATGCCCGCCCGCCCGATGGCAATTTCAGCGGCACGAGCGGCCATTGTGGTGGTGGTTTCTTCGTGTTTTTTGGCGTAACGGCGTTCCCTGATGCCCGTTCGTTCCTGAATCCAGGCATCGTTGGTGTCCATCATTTGGGCGAGGTCGTCATTGGTGACTACCTTTTCAGGTACGTAGTGGCCGATTCCGGCTATCTTTGTGTTTAGTTTCATTGAGGTTGTAGGTGTAGTGTTTAAAAGTTCCAAAGGCACAAAGGCACAAAGTGTCAAAGTTATTTTTGGTTAAAACAGTGATGAAGGACAAAGTAAAAAAGCCGATTGCTGACAGCCGATTGCCGAATGCTTAAATATTTATGAAAAGAATCGGACTCATTTCAGATACTCATGGCTTCCTGGATGAAGCCGTTTTTGAGCATTACAGAAATTGCGATGAAATCTGGCACGCCGGGGACGTGGGTAGCGCGACAATCATCGACAAGCTGCAAGAATTTAAGCCACTTCGCGCCGTCTCAGGCAATATCGACGGGCAGTCCGTCCGCAGCCTTGCGCCCGAAGACCAGCGATTCGAAATAGAAGGTTTGCGGGTTTGGATCACGCACATCGGTGGCTACCCGCCGCGCTATAATAAAATGGTAAAGCCGCAGTTACGAAGCGAGCCGCCCGACATATTCGTCTGCGGCCACTCCCACATTCTGCGCGTCATGCGCGACCCGGCTTTGTCCAATATGCTCTACCTCAACCCCGGCGCGGCGGGCCGGGAAGGCTTTCACAAAATGCGGACGTTGCTGCGATTTTCGCTCGACAGCGGAAAAGTCAGGGACATGGAAGTAGTGGAATTGGGGCTGCGGGGAGCAATTTCCTGATGTTATTTAAAAATATTTCTGATTCACCGAGGAAAAGTATTTTGAATTCACCAGAAAGTGTACTTTTAACAAAAATTAAAAATCATAACAGAATGGATATTTATGTAGGAAGCCTTCCTTTCAAAATGAAGGAAGAAGATTTGCGCGAGACGTTCGAGGAATTTGGCGAAGTGACTTCAGCCAAAGTCATCATGGACAAAATGACGCGCCAAAGCAAGGGTTTTGGATTCGTGGAAATGCCCAACGAAGCCGAAGCCAAAGAAGCCATCGAAAAACTGCACGGCCAAGAGATCATGGGGCGCGAGCTGATCGTGAACGAATCGCAGAACACCAAGCGCACCGACGGGTTCCGGCCCGGGGGAGGCGGTGGACGTTCTGGCGGTGGCGGAAACTACCAGCGTCGTGATGGCGGTGGCGAGCGGCGGTTTGACCGCGACCGCCCCGCCCGGGATGGTGGCGATTTCAAGCGTCGGGACGATTAGTGATTAGTGCTTCGATCGACTTAGTTATCCTTGCCAGTAAACCGGAGAGCCAGCCCAACGGCTGACGCTCCGGTTTTTCTGTTTTATGGCAGTAAGCCTGGCCCGTCCTGCTTCCAAAAAGCGCCAACGCTCCAAGTAGCTTTCCCATTTTTTCTGCTTTACCAGTCAGGATATTTTTAGTGAAGAAATTTCTGATTGCATGTATAGAATAACAATAATAAGGAAATACCTCGCCGCCTTCCTGGCCCTGACGCTAATCCTGAGCTGCGCGAAAACCAATACGAGTTCCTTGGGAAATAACCCGTCTATGAAAATTACGAAGGCAGATGCCCCCCGTCGCGCCGAGGTGCTTTTCCTGGGCAACACCAGCAAGCACCACGACTCGGGCAAATACGCGCCCTGGCTTTCCATCAAGCTCTTTGAGAGCGGCATCAACACGTCTTATACCGTAGACTTAAATGACCTGAATCCCGAAAACCTCGCCAAGTATGACGCCCTGATTATCTACGCCAACCACGACGTGATTTCTCCCGCGCAGGAAAGTGCTCTAAAAGATTTTGTGCAAAGCGGAAAGGGGCTGGTGCCCCTGCACTCGGCGTCGGGCTGCTTCCTGAATTCCGAATGGTACATTAAAACCATCGGTGGGCAGTTCGCCTCGCACAAGACGGGTGAGTTTGCCAACGTGATCGTTAAGCCCGACCATCCGGTGATGCAGGGAATAGGGCCTTTCACGACCTGGGACGAGACCTACGTGCTAAAAAATATCAACCCTGATATGACCATCCTGACCGAGCGCGTGGAGGACGGCCAGCGCATCCCCTACACCTGGGTGCGCAACGAGGGCAAGGGCCGGGTGTTCTACACCGCTTACGGCCACGAAGACCGCACCTGGTCAAATATCGGCTTCCTGGATTTGGTCAGGAACGGGGTACTGTGGGCCTTGGGTGAGCAGGTGCAAAGCCAAATCGCCGCCCTGAATATTCCCGACGTGGATATTTATAATGCCGACACGATCGCCGCCTACACTAAACGGCACATTGTCCCCAAAATGCAAGAGGCGCTTTCTCCGGCGGAATCCCAGAAACTGACGCAGGTGCTTCCTGACTTCAAAGTGGAGCTATTCGCCGCCGACCCCGACATCATCAACCCCATCGCGATGGCCTGGGATGAGCGCGGGCGGCTGTGGGTGGTGGAGTCGGTGGACTATCCGAACACCTTCAAAGAGACCGATGGCGAGGCCAACGACCGCATCAAGATTTGTGAGGACACCGACGGCGACGGCCGCGCCGACAAGTTCACGGTCTTCGCCGATGGCCTCAACATCCCGACGGGCCTCAGCTTTGCCAACGACGGCGTGATCGTCACGATGGCCCCCGACATCCTTTTCATGAAAGACACCGACGGCGACGATAAAGTCGATGTCACGAAGGTGCTCAGCCACGGCTGGGGCAAGGGCGATACCCATTCCGGGCCCTCTAACCTGATCTATGGTTTCGATAACAAGATATGGGGAACGGTGGGCTACTCCGGCTTCGATGGCACCATGAACGGGGAGCGCATCCGTTTTCCGATGGGGGTTTACCACTTCCGGCCCGACGGCTCGGACTTCGCCTATCTGGGCAAAACCAGCAACAATACCTGGGGCCTGGGCGTGACGGAGGACAACAATATCTTTATCTCCACGGCTAATAACACGCACAGCGCCTACTACTCCATGCCCGGCAAATACGCCGAACGGATTCTGCCCGGTGAGCAGTCGCAGGTAGATCCGGTGCAGAAAATCGACGGCCACTACGACGCCCACACCATGACGCCCAACATCCGGCAGGTCGATGTAGTGGGGGGGTATACCGCCGCCGCCGGACATCATTTTTACACCGCCCGCGACTACCCCAAAGAATACTGGAACCGCGTGGCTTTCGTCAGCGAACCGACGATGCGGCTGGTGCACCGCGCCGTCATCGAACCGGACGGCGCAGGTTTCAAGGAGAGCGACGGCTGGAACCTGACGGCCAGTTCAGACGAGTGGTACGGCCCGGTGCAGGCGCAGGTCGGCCCCGATGGGGCAGTCTGGATTGCCGACTGGTACAACTTTATCATCCAGCACAACGTCTTTGTGCCGCGCCAGGCACCTTCGGAGTTTGTGCTGCCTTTTACCGAGCAGCCACGCGGACAGGGCAACGCTTTCGTTAGTCCTTTGCGTGACACCAACCACGGGCGCGTCTATCGGGTAGTTTACAAGAACGCCGCCAACAAGCCCGCCATGAAGCTGTCGAAGCAGGACACTCCCGGCTTGCTGGCCGCCCTTGAAAACGACAATATGTTCTGGCGCATGACCGCCCAGCGGTTGCTGGTGGAGATGCAGGACAGATCGGTGGCTCCGGCTTTGTACCGGATGATCGATAATCAGAGCGTAGACGCGGTAGGGCTGAATAACCCGGCGGTACACGCGTTGTGGACACTACACGGGCTGGGCTTGCTGGACGGAAACAACGCCGAAGCCCTGCAATCTGCCCAAAAAGCACTCACGCACCCGGCTGCCGGCGTGCGCAAAGCCGCTGCCCAGGTACTTCCCCGCTCGGAACAAGGTTTTGGTGCGCTCGAAAAAACACTTGAAGACCCCAACCTGAACACGCGCCTCGCGGCGATTGTCGGTTTGCTGGATATTCCATCCTCCGAGAAGATTGGCGCGGCCGTGTACCGAGCCACGCTGGACGAGCAGAACATCGAAGACAAGTGGCTCTCAAAAGCCATTATGGCGGCAGCGACGGTACACGAGAAAGGATACCGGGCCGCCGCCGAGAAGGCTTCCCTGCGCTCCAAGCTGAGCGATCGCATCGCGGAGGCACTGAATAAAGAGGTGTACCCGCTGCGTCGGTTCGGCTATATGCAATTTGCCCCCGACGCGGCGGGCAAAGAAATAACCCTGCAAGCGAAAATCCAGAAAAAGGACGAGCCGCTGCAAGGTTTCATTGCCGGACAGGGCGACAGCCGCGAAGGATACGCGCTCTACATCCAGGACGGAAAGGTAGTAATGGAAGTTAGGCAGCACGGTACCGTGGCAAAGGCCATGACCAATCAGCCGCTGCCCGAGGAGTTCGACTTAGAAGCCGGACTGGCCCAATCCGGTAGGTTTTTTATTGAAATAGACGGAAAACCTGCCGCTAGCGCCAAAGCACCCATGCTCTTCATGAAGCCGCTTACCAACACGGTGCGCTTCGGCGAAGACATGGAAGGGGATGACAAGATCGGCTCGTACGAAGGCAAATTCGGCTTCGTGGGGAATATCCGGGATTTGTCGCTGGAGCTGAACCGGCCCGGCAAGAGCCAGGGCGGCGAGACGACTCCCTCGACCGCACCCAGCGCCAACGCGCGCACGATTGACCTGAGCGTGGTACCCGATATGTTGCAATATGACAAGAAACTCATCACTGCCAAAGCGGGTGAGCGGGTAGCCATCGTGCTGGAAAATCCCGACGGCATGCAGCACAATTTGCTGGTCATTCAGCCAGGTAGTCTAGAAAAAGTAGGTAAAGCCGCCGACGCGCTGCTCTCCGATCCCGAAGCCGCCGAAATGCAGTACGTCCCCAAGCTACCGGAAGTGCTGCACGCTACTAAGCTGGTCGATCCGGGCGGGGCGGTGACGCTGGAATTTACCGTGCCTGACCAGCCCGGCGACTACCCGTTCGTTTGTACCTTTCCCGGTCACTGGCGGGGGATGAACGGGGTTTTGCGGGTTAGTAAATAGCGGAAATGATTCTAAAGAATGGACAACTGAAATTTTGAATCCAAATATGTGGTCTGTAGAGGCATACATGGTAAATAAATGCTTCATGAAGCAGTTGACGATAGCTATGAGTATACTGTGGGTCACCTCCGCAGCGCTTTCAGCACAACCTCGTAACGCGCATTACGTAACGAACCAAACCCCATTGTTGGCGCAGCCGTACACCGCTTTGCCACTTGGGGCCATTCAGCCAAAGGGCTGGCTCCGCACCATGTTGGAAACCCAGCGCGATGGCCTCACAGGCCACCTCGACAGCATCTACGCCGTGGTGGCCGGGCCAAATAACGCCTGGCTGGGCGGCACGGGCGATACCTGGGAGCGCGGCCCTTACTGGGTCGATGGCTTAGTGCCGCTGGCCTATTTGCTGAATGACGAAAAACTGAAAGCCAAAGCGCAGGCCTGGATGGAGTGGAGCATCAAGAACCAGCGGCCCGATGGCTACTTTGGCCCTTACCCTTACGATGCCAAGACCATGAAGCCGATACCCGGCACCCAGCAGGAGTACAGCGAAGACTGGTGGCCCAAGATGGTGATGCTCAAAGCCATGCAACAGTACTACACCGCCACGCAAGACGAGCGCGTCCTGACGCTGATGGACAAATACTTCCGCTATCAATTGAAACAACTCCCCACCAATCCTTTGGGCAAGTGGACATTCTGGGCCGAGCAGCGCGGAGGCGATAACTTGCAGGTCGTGTATTGGCTTTATAATATAACCAAAGAAAAGTACCTGCTGGATCTAGCCGAGCTGATCCACAAACAAACTTACGACTGGACCACGGTTTTCACGGACAACACTTTGCGTAAAGCCAATCCTTACCCCAATCTGCACTGCGTCAACGTAGCGCAGGGCATCAAAGAACCGCTCATCTACTACCAACACCATCCCGAGACTAAATATTCGGACGCTGTCAAGGAGGGACTATCGGCCCTGCGCGATGTCCACGGTTTCGTGACGGGCATGTACGGGGCCGACGAGGCCATGCACGGCAACGATCCCACCCAGGGAACGGAACTATGCACGGTAGTTGAGTTGATGTATTCATTCGAGAGCATCCTGCCGATCACGGGAGACGTGTACTACGCCGATTATCTGGAAAAAATCGCCTTCAACGTGCTACCCACCCAGCACGACGACGCCTACCTGCGCCGGCAGTATTTCCAGCAGGTCAACCAAATAGAAGTCACCGACGAATCCCGGAATTTTGCCGACGACCACACGGCGCGGCAGGTGTTCGGCACCACGACGGGCTACCCCTGTTGCCTGGCCAATATGCATCAGGGCTATCCTAAGTTTGCCCAAAATATGTGGTATGCCTCGGCAGACAACGGGTTGGCCGCGCTGCTGTACGGAGCTTCTGAGGTCAAGGCCAAAGTAGCAGATGGTCAGGAGGTTTCTTTCATCGAGGAAACGAAATACCCCTTTGAGGACAGGATTCGCTTCAAGTACCAATCGACTAGTGAGGTGAAATTCCCGCTGCACCTTCGCATTCCCGGCTGGTGCGAGAAGCCAGTAATCAGGGTGAACGGGAAAGAAGTAAAATACAGCGGTGAGAAAATCGTGGTACTCGACCGCCTTTGGGCGCCTGATGATGCGGTGGAACTGCAACTGCCGATGGAAATCCGGCTTTCGCAGTGGTACGAGCGTTCGCTGGGCGTCGAACGCGGCCCGCTGGTGTATGCTCTTAAAATAGGGGAGAAGTGGCGTGAAGTCCAGACCGAACGCTACCCGGACAGTTTCTACGAAGTGACTCCCACTACGCCCTGGAACTACGGTCTCTCCATAAAATACGCCAAAGCCGACTCTATGCAGGTGAAGGTAAACCCCACCGTCGCCGACTATCCCTGGAACCTGCAAAACGCGCCGATCACGATCACCGCTAAGGGCAGGCGCATTCCGCATTGGGAAGCGTACCGGAATTCCACGGCCAAAATCCCGTATCCCACCTATCCGCATTATCCCCTCGATACCCCGCTGGAAGACCTGACGCTGGTGCCTTACGGCTGCACGACCCTGCGCATCGCCGAATTTCCGGTAGTGGACAAAAACAGATAACCAACTACCATTCAATTATCAATTATGCTAAAAATGCGCTTCAAAACTTATTCGGTTTTTGCTCTCCTGCTGCTCATCGGTCTGGCTTGCTCCAGGAACAACGCCTCCTCAGGCAAGAAACCCATCAGAGTCCTCATGGTAGGCGGCGGCTCGTCCCACGACTTCGACCGCTGGTATAAGCAGGAAGACAGCCAAACCCTGGAACGCGATGATTTGGCCTCGGTGGAGTACACCGACGATCCGACGACCATCCTGTCCCAACTGCCAAATACCGACGTGCTGTACCTCGCCAACAACCAGCCCATCGAGGACGACGCCACGCGCCAGGCCGTTTTTGCCTTCGTGGACGCGGGCAAAGGCCTAGTCTTGGCGCACCCCGCCCTCTGGTACAACTGGAAAGACTGGCCGGAGTACAACCAAAAACTCGTCGGAGGCGGCTCCAGGGGGCACAACAAATACGGCCCCTTCGACGTAACGGTGACCAACGAAAACAGCCCCATCATGAAGGGCGTCCCCGCCACCTTCTCCCTCGACGACGAACTCTACTACTACAAACCCGACCCCTCGGGAACGCCCATCGAAGTACTAGCCACCGCCAAAGCCACCACCGGCCCCGAGGTCTTCCCCAGCGTTTTCACCGTCAACTACCCCAAAGGCCGCGTCGTCGGCATCGCCCTCGGCCACGACGCCGCCTCCCACACCATCGCCCCCTACCAAACCATCCTGCGGAACTCGGTGCAGTGGGCAGCGGGGAGGAATTAGGTTAAAGGTTAAACGGTCAACGGTTAACGGTTAACGGTTCGCGGATTTAAGAATTCGCAATCAAAAGGAAATCGTAGAACGCCGTTTGACCGTTAACCGTTGACCGTTAACCCTTTTTTTAACAAGTAAAAGCCACCCCCCATGAACAAGCAACTTACCGTCGTCATCGTAGGAATGGGATTCGGAAAAGAATTCATTCCTATTTATCAGGCCCATCCCAATATCAAAGCCGTGGGCATTTGTACCCGCCGGAAGCACGTCCGCGATGAGCTGACCGAGAAATTTGGCCTCGACCCCAATCTCGTCTTCGAGCATTTTGAAGACATCCCAAAACGCGACGATGTGGACGCCATCCACGTCGTGACGCCCGTTCCCGACCACGCGCGCATGACGCTGGCCTCGCTGAACGCCAACAAGCACACGGCCTGCACCATTCCGATGGCGATGACCAAGGAAGACTGCGCCGCCATCGTAGAAGCCAAGCGCAAGTCGGGCAAGGTCTATATGATGATGGAAACGGCCCTGTACACCCGCGAATTTTTGTATGGTTTGAAGAAAGCCGAAGCGGGCGAACTGGGTCGCATTCAGTTCGTGCGTGGCTCCCACATTCAGGACATGAGTATGCCCGGCTGGGACGAGTACTGGAAGGGATACCCGCCGATGCTGAACGGCACCCACGCCATTTCGCCGCTGCTGCGCATCAACGACACCATCGCCGAAACCGTCGTCTGCCACGGCTCGGGCCGCTTGTCGGACGATTTGGCGAGCCGTTACAACTCGCCCTTTGCCGTCGAGACGGCTACCTTCACCCTCAAAGATTCCGACGTCATCGCCGAGGCCACGCGCTCGCTTTTCGACGTGGTGCGGCAGTACCGCGAAAGCTATGATGTGTATGGTACCAAGATGTCGTTCGAGTGGGAGCAGTTGGAGGACGAGAGCCACGTGATCTTCACGGGCGGCGAAGACGCCGAGCGCATCGACGTCCCTGATACCGACGACCGGCTCATCGAACCCATCAAGCACTTTACCAAGCGTCAAACCATCGACGACCCAAACCACGTCTCGTTCCTGCAAGGCGCGGGCCACGGCGGTTCGCACCCCCACCTGGTGCAGGAGTTCGTCGCGGCGATGGTAGAGGGCCGGGACTCAGCGGTGGATGCTGCACTTGCCGCTAATTACACTTGCGCGGGCATTTGTGCCCATGAGTCGGCGATGAAAAACGGGGAACGAATTGACGTGCCGAGTTTCGAATAGTGCATTTTTGAATATCTTGCCATTTGAAAGAATGGCTACGTTATAAAGTCAAATAGCTACGGAGACCACCCGTGGCTATTTTATTAAAAAATCTATGTCCTAAAAAAAGCCGTAGGCTTGACCGATCATGTAGCCGCCGACTTCAGTCGGCGGAACAGAATATATTAAAAACCAAACAGTTCCGTAGGAACGGCCGATTTGTCCGCTCTGACTGTCCGAGATTATGAGCCGTCCCGATGGGACTCACTCATACCATACTTTTGCCTTCCATCCGCCGACTAAAGTCGGCGGCTATAATATGTTTCATCCCTAAGGGATTTTGGAGTTGGTAGATTGCTTGAATCAATGTCCAGCAACCTTATAATTCTGATTTCCTCAACGAATTAACCTTAGTAATAAATGAAATTCGGTGTTTCTACCTTCGTCTGGGCTTCTCCTTTCTCGACAGAAAATATTGACCTTTTGACCAAGGTCAAAAACATGGGGTACGACCTCATCGAGATCGCCGTAGAAGACGCTTCGATTATCGACTGGCCCAAAATCAAGTCCGTCGCGCATGATTTGGATTTAGATATTCTTATCTGCGGGGCTTTCGGCGAAGAGCGTGACATTTCCAGCACCGAGCCGCGTTACCGACAAATCGGCAAGGACTACATTATAGAAGGAATCAAAATAGCCGCCGACGTGGGCAGTCCGTTGTTCAGCGGGCCACTTTACTCCGCCGTGGGCAAAACGCGCATCGTTTCCCCCGAGCAGAAGAAGCAGGAACGCACCTGGTGCGTGGAGATACTGGCGGAAGTGAGTCAGGTGGCCGCCGACCACGGCATTATACTGGGTTTGGAACCTTTGAACCGTTTTGAAACGGACATGATCAACACGATGGATCAGGCGATGGCCCTGGTGCAAGAAGTGGCTCACCCCAATTTGCAAATCGTACTGGATACTTTCCACGCCAATATCGAAGAAAAAGACATCCCCGACGCCATCCGCAAGCTTGGCAAAAACCTCCTCTGCCACGTACAGGGCAACGAAAGCGACCGCGGAACGCCCGGCACCGCCCACCTCGAATGGGAAGGCATCCGCGACGCCCTGCAAGAAATCGGCTACGACGGGGCAATGGTGATCGAGACTTTTGGGCAGCCCTCGGAGGCGTTGGCGCGGGCTACCTGCATTTGGCGGCCGCTGGCGAATAGCGCCGATGAGTTGGCGAGCGAGGGGCTGGCTTTTTATAAGCGGATGTTTTCTTAGAAAAGCTTTTGATCCGTATCTTTGGTCAATAGGTTTTCAAGGTGCAGGCTGAAACTGCGAAACAACGATTCGCATGGATGACGATTTCAACTACTTGGAAGAATACCGCAGTTCATGCTGACTTACGACGATACGTAAGGAGTAAGGGGATTGGCCGATAGGTTCAATTTGCCTTACAAGACAATCCCCATGAAGACCACGCACCATTTGAAAAAGCAGGAGATTATTGTTACTGATAATTTGGACTGGTAAATAAATACCATATCTTGGATTTAAGAAATAAAAAAATGGCAGTTTTCATTCTTTTGATTTTAACGTCGAAAAAAATTTAATCATGGCAAAGCTTATTTTAGATACAAGCACATGGTTGGATTTGGCTAAACCGAGAATTGAAGCTGCATTGGTTGAACTTGAAAAGCAAGTTGAAGATGGCATCACTATACTATTGACTTGTGATATCATTGTTCAAGAATGGGAAAAAAATAAGCCTCGGATACTTGAAGAAGTCATCCATAGTATTAGGAGCCATGCAAAAAGCGCTCTGAAAATGGCTGAGCTATTGGATGAAAACGATAAGCGTACCCTTAAAAGCATTATTGAAAAGTACACAACTGTTCAAGCTGAGCAGGAGAGGCTCGCAGAAATATTCTTCAATAGGGTGGAAAAATTGGTCAAAGGTTCGGAAAGATTTATTATAAAAAACGAACTTAAAATTGAGATGGCAGATCGGGCCTTAACAAAACAAGCACCATTCCACAATAGCAAAAATAATATGGCTGACGCACTGTTATACTATGGAGCAATTGAGCATGTCAAAGAAACAACTGAGATTTTCTCAGACTTGATTTTTGTTACCTCCAATCATAAGGAATTTAGTACTCCGAACGACAAATCGAAGATACATCCTGAGCTAGACTCAGCGAATATTCATTATGAGAATAATCTAGCCGAAGCATTAAAGATGCGTGAAGATACTATATATATGATGGATGAGTATTACGAATCTCAATTTTGGAATTGGATCGAATCGGAGGCATAGATTGCACATGGTACTTAATATTCACCTTGGTCTAGACTCTCACAAATCTCACGATTTTATTAGGAATAAAGGGACGTATATAAAAGTGTGCGTTGTATTAAACATACTAAGCTATGAAAATTTTAACTATACTTTGCGTGTTAATTATTGCTTCCAATCTCAATTCTACCAAAGTATTTTCTCAAAAAATAGATCCTATACTTGAATCTGCAAGGCTACGTAATGAGAGTGATGAAAGAAAGCTATTAGTGGGAACACGGGAGGAAAAATATGAAATAGCAATGAGGAAAGCAGGGCATTATTCTTATAGAAAAGAATATCCGGAGGCTATGAAAATATATAAGATAGCAATTGAGCAGAATATTAATCCATGGGCTCCATATTATGATAGAGCTCCATTAAAAGAGTTTTTAGGTGATTACAGAGGAGCTATTGACGACTGGCTAAAATTAGAAACACAATTGGATAACCAACAGCATAATAATGATAGACTTCATATTTATAATAGAATAGCTATATGTAAAGAAAATATTGAAGATTATGACGGGGCTATTAAATACCACTTGAAAAAAATTAGTATTCGAAAATTATCATTAGATTATAATTCAATTGGTAAGATTTATTATAAATTAAAAGACTATCAGAATGCACTTCGATATTTCAATGATGCGATTAAATTAGACTCTGATGATGATTCATTTTTTTACAATAAAGGAATTACCCTGATTAAAAGTGGGAAAACGGAAGATGGATGCAAAGCATTAAGCAGATCAGGTGAACTAGGTAGTTCAAACGCTTATGAAGCTATTCGAAAGCACTGTCAATAACTCTTGAATTAACTGAGGACTAAATTATAATAGTTGAGAAATATCATATAGGAAGTCAAGATGTCTAGCTTCTAGCAGAAATAGATAGGCCCAACAAGCCATACCTTTCTGAACCCTGCCCCCCAGCTAACCCCGATTTGCAATCGGGGTTGCATCTGCTTCGCGTTTTCAACGCGATCTGCACATGAGGGTATTCGCGCTGTAAGCGTGGGGAGATAGCATCCCGATTGCAAATCGGGACGTGCCAGAGATTATTGTTACTGATAATTTGGACTGGTAGTTTTTCTTTTTAAGTTTTGATTCCTGTAATTCACGGACTAATGCTAAGGAAACTATTGATTATGAATAAATCACCATATGTAAGATTTCTTAAATGAATAATTAATTTATATGATGTATATCTCTCAATATAGTTTTTCGAAAATTCTTGAACTAGATTTCGCTGATAGTTACTTGGAGGAGAAATTATATTTGACTCCAATTTATTTTTTAAGTGAATATGAAATAAATAAGCTACTTAAAATTAAATATGTTCTTCAATTGAAAGATCACAAAAAAATAGTGATCAAGTCAAAAAAAACTGGAAAATCATATGTAAACTGGGTAGAAGTATCTAATAAACTATTGTATCACTTCAATCAAGAATGTGAAATTTATCAAAGGGAAAATATAAATAAAGTTATTTCAAATAGAATAAGAGATGTAAAGGACATTGCTTTAATAAGAAAAAGATTTGAAGTAGATCCGCACAATTTATGGAATTCTTTCTGTGGAGGGTTGACAGATTTTATCGGTTCACCTAAAAATAATTACAATTATTTGAGTAAAAGAAAATCTTTAATAAAAAGTATTGATGAGGTTATAAAATTGTCTAGACTATATTATTTTGATAGTGATACTCAAAGACAAAGTGCAATCAAAATTTATGGGAAAAGGTCCTACTTACATTCGAGTTATTTTGAAATTAATGACAATCAAACTGGATTGACTGACATCCAGCTAAGAAATCATTTAGAAAGGTATGATTCCCAAGTGGTTGAGAAAGCAAAACTTTTATTAAAAAGCTATTATAGATCATTACATAATCCAGAATTGGAGTATGAAGAATCTTTGTTAATACAAATAGGTTTTAAGTGCTGCCTTGACTGTTAACGCCTATAATTACCTCTAATCCAGCTAACCCCGATTTGCAATCGGGGTTGCATCTGCTTCGCGTTTTCAACGCGATCTGCACATGAGGATCTTCGCGCTGCAAGCGCGAGGAGATAGCATCCCGATTGCAAATCGGGACGAGCCAGAGCTTGTGGGCTTTTGAGAGCGCGGTACCCCCTGTGAACACTAGAATTAGGTCTTCCTGTTTCTTTTCGGCCACCAGTTTGATGACCTGCGTGGCATACCAGTCCTTTTCAATGAATGCCTCGTTTATCCCCCTTACGAGCGCGACCTCCTCGATCAGCGTCTTGTCAGGAATTGTACTCAAAGCTGATTTGGGCATCCTTAAATCCGATTCTCCGACTGATTCTGTCTTTCACACCGATCATGCGTCCCGTCGGCACCTGGGTGGAGCGTCCTTCCTTGTAATCCAATTCGGCTTTTGAAGGCACGGTTCGGACACGGAGCCGCCTCAGGGCTTCTCTGCCCAGCGTTGGCAGCGGGACAATAGGGACTGTTTCGCCAGTCAAGGCGGATTGTTTGGCTTTGGCGTACAACCCGTACCCTATTCTGATAATTTGTCCCTTTTCCGCAATTCTCTTCAATGCCCTGCCCACCTGATCGTATCCCCCCAAATCGGAGAAATCATCCCGGAGCAGGATTGGAGTCTTCAGCTTACTGATCCTGATGAGAATTCTAGTTTCTAATTTTTCTTTCTTTCTCATTGTGCATCAACCATTTTGGCTTGCAAAAATACGACACTTTTTATTCGTTTCCAGAATTAGTCTAGAAATCATGCCCTTTTTAACCCTGCCCCCCAGCTAACCCCGATTGCAAATCGGGACGAGCCAGATAACTGCGCACTAAAATAATCGGCAATCTACGACTACCCTCCAGAGCAGTAAAGGCGCTCCATAATAATTTAGCGGGTTCTGTTTGATGAGTTTGATAAAGGATTCGCTCCCTTAACTTGGAGGTAGGGTAACATTATTGTTACTTTTGTTTATCCAGACACGCAAAATTGAACCTGATGACCTCCAAAAAACTTGTAAAAGTCTTAATGCAGGACGGTTGGCAGGAAAAAGCCCAGAGGGGCAGTCATCTACAATTGGTACACCCTACGAAGCCCGGAAAAGTAACGGTACCCATTCATAGGGGCGATATCCCAATCGGTACGCTGCGAGCCATCTTAAAACAAGCAGGCTTGAAATAGAGGCAGGTTCCGAATATACCAATCACTGAACTGATAAATAACGCGTATGAAATCCGCAAACAAAAAAAAACTGACGTTGACCATTGAGCGCGCTGATGGCGTTTTATGGGGGCGAACCGAATATGACGACAACCTGCTGGTCGAAAGCAGCGAAACGCAGGAAGGACTCGAAGCGTCCCTGAGAACTCTCCTGCGCGATTTCCACGACCTTGATCCTGCCCGGGTAGAGTTCACTGTCGAATATGACTTAACGGCGTTCTTCCAGGAATTCAATTATTTGAAAATTACGAAAATTGCTGAGCTGGCCGGACTCAACGGTAGTCTTCTTCGGCAGTACGTTAGCGGCAAGAAGAATCCTTCCTACACCCAGGCGCAAAAAATCGAAATTGCAATTCATCAATTGGGTAATAAACTGGCTAGTGTGCATTTGTACGCCTAGGGGCACATGTTTCTGAAAAAGAGGTACCCTACAAAACAAAACTTCCCAAAAGCTAAAAGCTTTCGGGAAGATAAAGTGGAGACGGAGAGATTCGAATGGCACCGGGCTGGCGCACCAGCGGCCGACCGTCTCGTCCAGAACAGGGAAACTCTGTGCCTTCTAAAAAAGAAAGACCACTATTTCTAGTGGCCTTTCAAGTGGAGACGGAGAGATTCGAACTCTCGTCCAGAACAAGGAAACCCTGTGCCTTCTACATGTTTATATTTGATTCGGTTTTCGTGCCGGGCAAGGTTCAAATCAGACCTTCACCGCGACCTTAGATACTGGTGTCTCGTTGGTTTTCCGTATCACTATTCCAACCAGCGCTGCGTTTCGACACCCCTGGATCCTCCCGGCAGCACGTGGGGAGGAGGGATGATGGCATTTGCGTAATCCTAGATTAGGCAGCCATGGCGTAGTTAGACTCGCCGTGTATTGTTTGGAAGGCATTTGTTACGGAAGATACCCCCAACTCCCGACATGCTTACACAGACCTTCAACCCGCTGTCAATACCAGTCGCCCCCAGGTCATTTGAGACGAAAAGCAGCGGCTCTCTAAAATCGCTGCTTCCGAGCTGTTTTTACAAACCTCAGCCCGAAAAAGTTCAGCCCTCGGCGGAATTGTTGCCGCCGCCCGAGAAATAATGCGCTTTTTGCTTAAAAAGCAGGTTGAACGAAGTCAGCGAACCGTAGCAGCGGGTGATGTACTGCTGGATGTTTACCTTCTCCTCGTCTTCCATGCTGCTGGCGTTCACGCGCTGTTCCAGTACCCGCAGCCGGTCGCGGAGCATCACGATTTTGTGAAAGAAAGAGTTGATCGGCCACTCTTTTTCCTGCAAGCCCTTCACGCCGGGCCGTAGAATGAGATTTCCATTCAGCCACTTATCGCCCAAGGGTACGATCTCGGAGACGTCGGCCCATTTTTCCAGGATGGAAGTCAGGGCAATCTCCACGTCCCGCATACTCACATCGACCCCATCCGGTTCGATGGCTTCCAGTACTTCGAGCTCCGTATCGTAGGGCGTTTCGTCCACGCCGTAGTTGACGTAGGTGATGAGGTGGCCATTGGTTTTTTGATTGAGTACCACGCCCACGCCGAAGTCAGGATGTTGCACCCGTGATCCTATACCTAATAGTTGCATTTTGGTTGATGTTTTGAAAAAGTTAGCGGAGAGCGAGTCAGGCTATACGCGCTGCTCTCCGGGATAACTTTTCCAACTACCGTGCCAAATTTTCAACTACCAAAAACAGAAAAGCCCATAGCCGAGGTTGGCTATGGGCTAATACAATAAGGCAAACCGGGTTCAGTTGCCTAGTTGCGTGGTATCGAGCCGCAGTGAATCGGCAGTCAGGGAGTCATTGAGCGGTAACACGCGGTTAAGCTGCTTGGGGCGGTTCCAGGGGCCGGTGGTGCGGCTGGCCATGTCGAGGGCCAGGATGGCCACGATGAGGGTAAAAACGATGGAAACGACGACAAAGATTCGGCGATTTTTATTGGGCTCTGCCATGTAAAACTAGGAATTACGGTTCTTTCAGTTCGCTGATACCCTGGTAGTCGTCGGCGTCGTAATCGTCATCATCGTCGCCCGCGCCAAACTCATTCTCGAGGTCATGCATGAATACGGCATCGACCGCTTCTTCGAGCGTCGGCAGTACCAAGAGATCGGCGATATTGGAGTCTTCGAGCAGTTCGGTGAAGTCGTCGTTTTCGGTAGCGGCTACCAGAATCCCCAGCTTGGTGGTACATAGGTACACCATCTTCCGCAGGGTCATCACGCCGCTTTGGTCTATGCCCTGTGTTTTATCCATCACCACAATCAGGTTGCTAAAGTCCTCACGGAGTAGCCCACGGGCCACCTCTTCAAATTCCGTCGCCACTTCTTCATCGAACTGAGCTTCTTTCAGCGTAATTACCGCGTATTTTTCTTTCCGGTCTATCTTGTGATCCATCTCTTTTTGTGGTAGTTGGGAAATATATATGGGGAAGGCTTAGCAAGGCTAATCCTCAGCTGGTCGAAGGATTAAGCCTTCAATGAACGGAGAATGTTATTCTCGATCCGACTCAGTCCATCGACTGGCGGGTTTTTCTCAAAAACCATTCCAGTCACTTTCTCATAAAGTTCAACGTAGCGGTCGCTGATCTGCTCGACCCAGGCGTCGCTCATGTCCGGCACCCGTTGGCCTTCCTTTCCCTGAAAGCCGTTCTCGATCAACCATTCCCGCACAAATTCTTTCGACAGCTGCTTCTGTGGCAGGCCGCGTGCTTGGTTCTGCTCGTAATCTTCCTGATAAAAATAGCGCGATGAATCGGGCGTGTGAATTTCGTCGATTAGATAGATCCTACCGTCTAGCTTGCCGAATTCATACTTGGTATCCACCAAGATGAGCCCCTGCGCGGCGGCCATTTCGGTGCCTCTGCCAAAAAGCGCCAGGGCGTATACTTCCAATTGCTCGTACTCAGCGGCGCCCACGATACCTTGATTGAGGATTTCTTCCCGAGAAATATCCTCATCGTGGCCCTCGTGGGCCTTGGTGGTAGGCGTGATGATCGGCTGCGGCAAGCGGTCATTTTCCCGTAAACCATCAGGTAGCGTCACCCCGCAAACCGTTCGCCTTCCCGCGCGGTACTCGCGCCAGGCGTGGCCCGCCAGGTAGCCCCGCACCACCATTTCCACGGCATAAGGTTCGCAGCGTAAACCGATACTCACATTAGGATCAGGTACTTCCAGCAGCCAATTGGGTACTACATCGGTCGTGGCTTTCAAAAAATGCGCCGCAATCTGGTTCAAAACCTGTCCCTTAAAGGGAATCGCACGCGGCAAAACCACATCGAAGGCCGAGATCCGATCCGTCGCGACCATCACCAGCTTATTTTCAAAAGCATACACATCCCGCACCTTCCCCCGATAAAAACTCTCCTGCCCAACAAATTGAAAACTAGTTTCTTGAATTGCGCTCATACCTTCAATTAAACAACTAAACAACTAAACAACTAAACAACTAAACTCTAAACAATTAAACAAAAAAGCTACCACTCCACCACCTTACTACGTCCCGACTGCTCGTAGTACTGCCGTCGCCGAAGCTGGTAAATGTACTGGGCTTCGTTGGATTTCATAGCGTCGAGAATGGATCGCGCCTGCTCTTCCGTCATGTTGAGCCGCCGCAGCCGCTCGAGCAGCTCTTCCCGCTGCTCGGCCAATTCTACGGCTTGCTGCTCGGTAGTGGTAGGGGCAGGTGGGGGAGGTGCTTGCTCCGGCGGGGGTGGGGTGGTTGTTTTCTGGGGCACTTTGCCCGAAAAAACCGTTTTTAGTATCTGATAATCATACCGGGCCGTTTCATTGAGCGGATCAAGTTGGAGGGCCGTTTTGAGGTGCTCCAGTGCCCTGGTGGTGTCGCCATCGCGACTAAGGAGATTGGCAAGCTGGGTATTGGCCACGGAGGCGATGGAGGGATCGGCCACGCGTTCCAACAGAGAGTACTGATACCGGGCTTGCTCGGTGCTATCCAACTGATAATAAGCGTGAGCGAGATATAAACGGCTGGCAGATTCGGAAAAGATGGAGCCGTACGTGATTTCGTGGTATAGTTTCAAGGCCTTTGCGTAGTCCTTTTCCTGGTAGGCGCTTTCTGCTTCGCTCTTGTCCCGGTTAGCCTGGTCGATCGTGTTGAATGAACGATTGTCCCAAACCCATAACAGCAGATATAGCAAGAGCGATGTCATTTACGGCCTTCTTTTTGGCAGGTGGCAATAATACGAATTATACCTTAAAGTCGGAAAGTGCGAACCGTAATCAGCACGTCCAGCAGCAAAAGCCCCAACGCGACCGCCAAGAAATAATAGTATTTATTAGATACGACCGCCACCTGTCGGCTATCGACCAGTTGTCCTTCGATGGCATTCATGTCTTCGAGGGCCTGCGGAAGCTGGTTGGTTTCGTTCGTGACGCGGTAAGAGATGCCGTTGGTCGCTTCGGCCAAATCAAGCACGGAACTTTCATCGACCCTGGTGATGACGGTTTCCCCGTCTTCATCCTGCATTATTTCGTTGTTCGTCACGATGGCACTCCCCGTCGTTGTGCCCACTGCGACCACCAACAGTCGGAAACCAAAGCGGCGGATATTATTGAAGAGCGAGGCGTCGCAGTCGGCCCGCCTTTCGCCGTCGGTGAAGAGTAGCATCACCTTTGCCTTGTCCGAGGCGGCGGCGTCCTGCGACAACTTAGCGTAGGCCAGTTCAAGCCCGGCGCAGGGATTGCTGCCACTGCCTGGCAATAGGTCGGTCTGTAAGGACTGCACATAAAGGTTGAGCGCAGCGTGGTCGTAGGTGAGCGGCGATTGGGTAAATGCTTCATTAGAGAAAACGATCAGCCCCATCCGGCTTGCGGGCAAGGCGTCCAAAAGGCGGTTGATCTCGAACTTTACTTTTTCCAGCCGGGTAGGGGATACGTCGGCCGCGTCCATGGATTTGGAAAGGTCCACCAGCAGATAAATATCCTTCCCCCGCGCCTCCAACTCCCGCTCCGACTCACCAAAGGAAGGCCCCAACAGGGAAATAATGAGCAGCACAAAAGCAATGGAGCGAAGAAAAAACTTGATAATCAGGGAGCGGGAGGTGGTATTGAGCCGCCTCGCTACCCGAATCGTACGGACAAAAAAAGCCGCGTAAGCCACCACGAAAATGATCGCAAAAATTATTTCAGTCGGTCCGAAGGGGTAATTCCAGTTCATGGCAAGGCTGTGACAGGCGCAGTTCAGCGGCCAAAATTAGACAATCCGGCCTTCTGATAAAGATTTTTCTACGATTGTTTGTTTTAGTCAAATCGAACCAGCTATCTTTGTGGCTCGATAGCCGGAGAGATGGGTGAGTGGCTGAAACCAGTAGTTTGCTAAACTGCCGTACCTCTAAAGGGTACCGCGGGTTCGAATCCCGCTCTCTCCGCATTTGTTTTAGCATATAGTAAGACTCGGGGAGTGGCGCAGCCCGGTAGCGCATCTGGTTTGGGACCAGAGGGTCGCAGCGGTTCGTCGGACGATTCGAATCCTGTCTCCCCGACGATCGGAAACAGTTTTGAAGTAAAGATTAGAGTAAGTAAATATTTTTCGGGGAGTGGCGCAGCCCGGTAGCGCATCTGGTTTGGGACCAGAGGGTCGCAGCGGTTCGTCGGACGATTCGAATCCTGTCTCCCCGACGATCGGGAACAGTTTTGAAGTCAAGGTTAGAGTAAGTAAATATTTTTCGGGGAGTGGCGCAGCCCGGTAGCGCATCTGGTTTGGGACCAGAGGGTCGCAGGTTCGAATCCTGTCTCCCCGACATTTTTAAAATATTTGAGAGAGACATCTGGTTTGGGACCAGAGGGTCGCAGACGGTCGGCCGCAGCCGTTCGAATCCTGTCTCCCCGACTATAAAAGAGGCAGCTTCATATGAGCTGCCTCTTTCCTTTTAATGAGTACACGGTCGCATAGCTCAGCTGGATAGAGCACCTGCCTTCTAAGCAGGCGGTCCTAGGTTCGAATCCTAGTGCGATCACAAGTTAAACGAGAAAACTCCTGCAAATCAATATTTTGCAGGAGTTTTTGTTACTGTTGCCGAAACAAATTACTCTGGCTCCTTGAAATCTGATTCAAAGAAAACTTCCAATCTTCCGCTCGTAGTGACAAGTGTATCCACCAGGATTTCTAACTAAATAGTCCTGGTGCTCCGGCTCGGCGGGCCAAAAGGTAGTGTAAGGTTCCAGGGTAGTGGCCACGGGAGCCTTCCATTTCTTGGAATCATTTACCAGCCCGATTACTTCTTCCGAGTCTTTTTTCTCCTCCTCATTCTGAAAAAAAATAGTCGATCGGTAGCTCGTACCCATGTCGTTGCCTTGTCGGTTGACGGTAGTCGGGTCGTGAATTTGAAAAAAGTAATCCAGGATATTTCTAAATGAAGTTGCGGCGGGATCATAAGTTATTTCTATGCCCTCCGCGTGGCCGGGGTGGTTTCGGTAGGTAGGATTCTCGTTCTCTCCGCCGATGTACCCTACTTCGGTGTCTTTTACGCCGGGACGGACTCTGAACAGATCTTCCATTCCCCAGAAGCATCCACCCGCGATGTAGGCTTTTTTTAAGTCGCTCATGTGTCGGATTAGTAATTTTAAATGTTTTTTTGTGTAGAACAGCCACCTGCTACTTCCTGTTTTATTTTCCTTGCCTGATTAGTCCTCGAGTACGTAATGCCTCCCTTCGATCCGGCGCCTCACCGCGAGGAATCGCCAGATGCCTACGGCAAATACCAGCGGTGCCAAAACCAGAAATACGATTCCTAACCAAATTATTTCCTGAAAAGCGTCGAGTTTCAGGATCGTCACCCCGCCCGCAAGGAGGGTAAGGGCCGTGCGAAAATAGGCTAGAAACGTACGTTCGTTGGCGAGTTTGGTACGCTCGATGGCCAGCCAGTCTCTCAGAATCAACTTGGGAGAGGAAGAATCGGGATTAGTCATAACCTATTAGAAAAAAGCACCGCGCCGAAAAGTCGGGCGGTGCTTGAATTAACTTAAATTTAGATTCAGCGCTTGTCCATCACAACGAAATCGCGCTGCGTGGGGCCGGTATAAATTTGACGCGGACGGCCAATCGGCTCGCCATTTTCGCGCATTTCCTTCCACTGCGCAATCCAGCCGGGAAGACGGCCAATGGCGAACATGACGGTAAACATGTTGGTCGGGATGCCCAGGGCGCGGTAGATGATGCCGGAGTAGAAGTCCACATTGGGATACAGCTTACGCGACACGAAGTACTCGTCTTCCAGGGCCGCTTTTTCCAGCGTTTTAGCGATGCTCAAAATCGGGTCATTGACACCTAGTTTCTCCAAAACCTCATCGGCGGCTTTTTTAATGATCCGGGCGCGGGGATCGAAGTTCTTGTACACCCGGTGTCCGAAGCCGAACAAGCGGAAATCGTCGTTTTTGTCCTTAGCCTTGTCGATGTACTTTTGAGAGTCGCCGCCATCGGCCTTGATGGCTTCCAGCATTTCAATCACTTCCTGGTTGGCACCACCGTGCAGCGGTCCCCATAAGGCACCAACGCCCGCCGAAATGGAGGTATAGATATTGGCTTGCGAAGAACCCACCAGCCTTACCGTCGAGGTGGAGCAGTTTTGCTCGTGATCGGCGTGCAGAATTAATAGTTTATTCAACGCCTTGGCTACCACGGGATCGACCTCGTACTTCTCGACGGGCAGCGCGAACATCATGCTCAGGAAGTTTGAACAGTAATCGAGTTCATTGTTGGGGTAGTTGACGGGATGGCCCTGCGATTTTTTATAGGACCAGGTGACAATCGTCGGCAGCTTGGCCAATAGCCGGATGATGTGCATCTCCGTGTCAGCCGGAACATTCGAGTCGTAAGAATCGGGGTAAAAGGCACTCATCGCGCTCACCAGCGACGAAAGCACGCCCATCGGGTGCGCGTTGACGGGAAATCCCTCAAAGATTTTCCGCATATCCTCATTGACCAGCGTGTGCGTTCGTACTTCGTGTTCGAATTCCTGGTATTGCTCCGCCGTAGGCAGGTCGCCGTAGATTAACAGGTAAGCCACTTCCAGGAAAGAGGCTTTCTCGGCCAAGTCCTCGATGGAATAGCCGCGATAGCGGAGGATGCCCTCTTCGCCGTCCAAAAAAGTAATGGCGCTGGTGGTAGAGCCGGTATTTTTGAAACCGGGATCAATGGTGATGTAGCCCGATTTTCCCCGGAGTTTGCTGATGTCGATGGCCTTTTCTTGCTCGGTGCCTTCGACAACGGGGAATTCGTATTCTTGACCGTCAATGGTCATCTGTGCGGTTTGTGACATATAGATTCGTCGGAATGTTTAGGGAGTTTTAAAAAATTGACAGCGGGATGAAGGCAGGACTTATGAACCAACGCATCAACCAGCTTATCATACAAAGGGGTCTAGGGTCATTTTATACGCATTGGCCGGATTACAAGGCCAAATGCAGAAGGCTTGCAATATCCTAAAAAAAATCTGGATTTTCTACGCAGGATCTCACATACAGGCTTTCACTTGCAGATTACTGATGGATCAGAGCCATAATCAGGGCTTTTTGTAGATTTTGCCGTCTTTCATGACCAATTGTACCTTATGGACAACCGAAATATCGGTGACAGGGTTACCGCTTACCGCGACTAAATCTGCCAGCAGTCCTTTTTGAATCGAGCCGATTCGCGTTTCCTGATGGAAGATCCGGGCGTTTTCCGAAGTTGCGGCGCGCAACACATCGAGCGGCTTCATTCCGTAGTCGACCATTAATTCCATCTCGCGGGCGTTGGTACCGTGGGTATACACTCCCACGTCGCCGCCCATCACCATCGTTACGCCCGCGTCGAGGGCGAGCTTGAAATTTTTTCTTTTTTCAACCAGCCTTTCCGGTTCAGGGTCTATGCCTTTTCGCCAGCCGCGATACTGGCTGATAGCGTCGCCCGCCGCGAGGGTGGGGCAGAGGGCGACGTTGTGTTCATTCATCAGCTTCCAGGTTTCGGGTGTGCCGCCGTCGCCGTGCTCAATGGTCTCGACGCCGCCCGCGATGGCGCGGCGCATTCCCTCGGCCGTGGAGGCGTGGGCCACCACGGGGCGCCCGCTGCTGTGGGCGGTCTCCACAATCAGGCGGATTTCGTCCTCGCTAAAAGTAGGCCGAGATTCACCATTTGGGCCCCAACGGTAGTCGGCGTAAATCTTTATCACGTCTGCCCCTTTACCGATTTGGGTGCGAACGGCTTTGATGAGATCGTCGTGGCCATCGGCTTCTTCCGCCCCCTGCGGCACCTTGAAGTCGGGGCTGAAACCACCCGGCCCGTAGCTTCCGGTAGCGATGAGGGCACGGGTGGCAACCAGCATGCGCGGGCCGGGAATAATGCCCTCGTCTATGGCTTTTTTTAAGCCCACATCGTCGTACTCGGCTCCTTCGGTTCCCAAGTCGCGCACGGTGGTGAAGCCTGCCAGCAGGGTTTGCTCCGCGCTCTTGACGGCCCGCGCGGTGCGGAAAGAACGCGGCTCTTTCAGCACCTGGTCGTTCCAGGAAGTCTCGTCGTAGGGATGCAGGAAAAGGTGGGAATGGCCTTCAATAAGGCCGGGCAGCAGCGTCGTGCCAGCCAGGTCGATCACGGTGGCCTGACGTGATTCGGCAGGCATGTCCTCTGATTTTCCAGCCGCCATAATCTTGTTCCCCTTCGTCCAGACCACCCAGTTTTCGTGCATTTCCCGGCCGTCAAAAACCCGGTCGGGTCGAAGGAGGTAGTCCGACTGGGCTCGGCAGGTTATGGATAAAAGGCAGACTGAAAATAGCAAGAAGACGCACGATTTCTTCATATTCCGGTTTGGTTGCGGGCTTTAAACAGGGCGGAAATAAGGTAGCGGCCAAAAATCCCGATCATCAGGATGGGGAGTAAATGGGCCCCGTAGATAAAGGCTTTTCCCGTCATGCTATACGTCAGGGAAGAAAAACTGACGTAAACGTAGGAGAAAAGGGCCAACCCCAGCACCATGAACATCAGATACCAGGCAATGGCTGCCCGGGGTAGTTTGATGCGTCGGATGACCTCGCAGATAAATAGACAGATCCCCAGTACCAAAAACACCGTCGCCAATGCACGAGGAAAAGTTTTGAGATAATCGTGGCGGTACACCAGGATTCCGATGCGGCCAATGAGGTTGGGGTGGGAGAGGAGGTAAGCGTCGGTGATGCCCAGGATTACCAGCAGTAGGGTAGTGGTGAGATTTTTATTCATTCTTCAAAAATTAGTCGTTCAGATTGGCGGCAATGGTTTCCACCCAGTCCTCGGTCGTCTGATCCTGGCGAAGCCAGCGGATATCCACGCCTTCTTTTTCCATTTTACGGAAAAAGGTCATTTGGCGCTTGGCGAAGCGATGGATCTCGGTTTCGAGTCGCTGCTTCATTTCCAGCAGAATCATTTCTCCGGTCAGGTATTGGGTAATTAATTTGTATTCCAGACCATAGTAAATGAGCGTCTGGGCCGGAATGCCCTGATCCATCAAATCCCTGACTTCGTCGATCAGCCCATTATCGAAACGCTCTTTCAGTCGCCGACTAATGCGGTCGCGGCGAAGCCGGGTGGAAGGATCGAGACCGTATACCTGGAAGTCGGGCAGCTCGGTTTCGGGGATGGGGAATTCGGGATTGGCGACCAAGAAGTTATTGATTTCGATGGCCCGGATGGTGCGCTTCTTGGTGGAAGTATCGGCCAGCGGTGAGTAGGCGGTAGTTTTCTTGCCAAATTCCTTCAAAAGTACGTCCTGTGGGTAGGCTTCCAGCATCTCGCGCAACTTCGGGTTGGTGGGGACGCCCGTGTAGCCGTGGCCTTGCAAGAGGGCGTTGAGATATAAGCCGCTCCCGCCGCAAAGAATAGGTCGATTTCCCCGCGCTTCGATCTCGGTCAGCACCCGCTGTGCATCCAACTGAAACTGATGAACGTTGTACTTCTCGCCCGCGTCCACGATGTCGATGAGGTGGTAAGGGACGGGTTCGCCGTCCACTATGTACTCGTCGAGGTCTTTGCCCGAGCCGATGTTCATGCCGCGGTAGACTTGCCGCGAATCGGCACTGATGATTTCGCCGCCGATGCGGTGGGCGAGCTGGGCGGCCAAGTGGGTTTTGCCGGAGGCCGTGGGGCCGAGGATTACAATCAATTTGAGAGGTACTTTATGGATTAAAATTTTTCACAAACTTACGACTTCCGGCGTTTGCAATTTTTACAAATCCGAGTTTTGGCGCGTTATCGGACGTGATACCGTTGGGTAAGCGGTGCGGATAATAGCGCTCCATCGCCGCTGGATCTACCCAGAATTCCTGCGGCGGCGTGTCGCCCTGCGGCGCAAAGCCGAGTTTCCGGTAGCTGCGTCCGCTCGACCATTCCAGGTCGGCATAGGTCATGAGATCATCGGGTTGGTGTTCTCTCACGAAGTGACTCAGCAACTTGTCCAGTCCACCGACGACCGTGGTGTTCAGGCGATTCGCGAAGCGTACCAGTTCGTAGGAGCGGTGCGGCTCGCCTTCCCGCTCAAATATTCGGGGACGCGCAAAGGTCGCGACGGCTACTAATAATTCATCGACTTCGGGCGGGTCGGCCAGTACCCTGAAATGTTTTCTTGGTAAATAGAGGCCGTACTTATGTTTGGAAAGCACAGCATCCTGTAAGTGATTTTTTTGTAAAAATTGTAAAGTCGTCGGGCGGTCGAGGCTGCGCACTTCGGTCAGCCGCGCCGGGATGCGGATTGAGATTCCGAGTAGGGCTTCTATGCGGGACTTGACGATCTTCGGCTTCGACTGCCACTGGTCTTCCCATAAAATTATGTCTCCCTCCCTCTTGAATACTCCGGGCAGGTCGTTGTCCTGGCTTTTTGGTGGGTCAAAAATTGCTTTTGGAAAAATGGTCAGCGAGCGGCCCTTGGCTTGCTGGATCTCATAACAATATTCTTCCCTATCACGACCGGGGACCACAGGCGGATGTAGGTCCAAGCTGAGCAGGTATTCTTGCAGTTCGTGAAAAAAAGCAGAACTCATTTCCCGATGCAGAATTTGGAAAAAATATTAGCCAGCAAGTCATCGGAGACGATGGTTCCGGTGATTTCTCCCAAATGGTAGAGGGAGAGGCGGATATCCTGCGCCAGAAAGTCTCCCGTAACGCCGGAATCTAAGCCTTGAAGTACCTCGTCCAGCGCCTGGGAGGTTTTGAGGAGGTGTTCGTAGTGGCGTTGGTTGGTCACGACGGTGTCCTGGGGGGTGTGGGTTTTGACTTGGGAGAGGAGGGTGGATTTTAACTGATCGAGGTTCGATTGGGTTTTGGCGGAGATAGCAATTGACCCCTTCCCAAAATCAGCACTGATTGACGATAAATCCACCTTATTCCTAACCCAGACCACCCGCTTCTCCTCGGGCAATCCTTTTGCCAAAACCTCCACCTCCTCCCTCGTTTCCTCACTATCGAACAGCATCAGTACCACATCAGCCTGTTCCATGGCCCGGCGCGAGCGCTCGATGCCCAGCGACTCGACCACATCCTGCGTTTCGCGGATGCCCGCCGTATCGATGAAGCGGAATTTTACGCCTTCCAGCACGATGGTGTCCTCGATTACGTCGCGGGTCGTGCCGGCGATTTCCGTGACGATGGCCCGCTCTTCGTTGAGCAGGGCATTGAGTAGGGTCGATTTACCCACGTTGGGCGAGCCGATAATGGCCACCGGAATGCCGTCTTTCAGGGCATTGCCGTAGTCGAACGACTCGATGAGTGGGTGGATGGTAGCTTGCAACTTTTGGATCAGATCCCTCAGGTCGTCGCGCTGGGCGAATTCCACGTCCTCCTCGCCAAAATCGAGTTCCAGTTCCACCAGCGAGGCGAAGTGGATCAATTCTTCCCGCAGGGCTTGCAGTTTCTTGGAAAAACCGCCTCGCAACTGCGTGAGGGCCGTGCGGTGGCTGGCGGCGGAGTCGGCGGCGATGAGGTCGGCGACGGCTTCCGCCTGCACCAGGTCGAACTGAGCGTTCAGAAAGGCGCGTTGCGTGAATTCTCCCGGACGGGCGATTCTGGCACCGCCCTGCACCAGTAGTTTCAGGATTTGGCGGACAATGTAGTCGGAGCCGTGACAGGAAATTTCGACGGAGTCTTCTTTGGTGAATGACTTTGGGGAGCGGAAAACCGTTACCAACACTTCGTCAATGATCGCATCCTCGTGACGAATCGTGCCGAAATGTACCGTGTGGCTTTGGGCTTGGGTTAGGTCGCCGCCCTTAAAGCACTGACCGACCAACGCAATACAGTCCTTGCCCGACACGCGAACCACCGCAATGGCCCCTATGCCCGAGGCGGTTGCCAGGGCGCAAATGGGTTCGTATTGGTCGATAAGCTCAGCGTTTGTAGTAGGGGAGGACATTTATCTTTGCCTATATTTGGGGAATGATGGACAATCGGAGTAGTGGGTCTGCTCTTCTGTCCGATTTATTTTTACAAAGATAACGCTCCCAAATGAAGCTAAGAACTTTACTGACTATTGTATGGGCCGCCGGGCTGCTGGCCAGTTGTTCGAGTCACACGCTCTATCTGGTTCGCCACGCTGAAAAGGCGGCAATTCCAGCAAACGACCCGCCTCTGACGGCGGAGGGGAAAGTGCGCGCGGAGGTTCTGCGGGATAGCTTACTGGATAAAAATATCAAATATATTTATTCCACCAACACCACGCGTACCCGCACCACCGGCGAGCCGCTGGCCGAAAAATTAGGGCTAATCATCAGGCCCTACGCTACGGATACAGTTTCAGAAGTAGCGAAACATCTCAGAAAATTACGCGGTGGGAACGCCTTGGTCGTCGGCCACAGCAATACGTTGCTGCCGCTATTGGATCAATTTCCCGTGACGCACCAGAAGAAAACGATTCCTGATAGCGACTACGATAACTTATTTGTCTTGACGGTGAAAAGGCGTTTTTTACGACCTCCGTTGATTCGCTTGCAGGAAAAGACTTTTGGGGCCTTTGCCGAGTGAAATGTGGTACTGACTGCCAGTCCGTCTTTTCGAGGTAAAGAACCAGACGGACTGGCAGTCCGTACCACATTACCGCCAATACTTTTCCAACACGGGCGAAGCGGGTTTTTGCAGAGACATCAGTTTTGGAAAAATGGGCGTTTGCAAAGCCAGTTTCACGAATCCTTCCTCCCAGGCCACTTCCGGCACTGCCAAAATATCGGCTACCTCTTCCCCCAAGAAAAAGCGCATCTGCGCCGCCGGGAGGTTTTGCAGCGTGGGGAAGGGAATCTGTTTTTCGATGGTCTTGAGCAGCGCCCTGGTCAGCCCCCGCCCCGCTTCCGACGGCTCGAACTGCCGATTTTCGATTCCTTTAACCAGTCGGTAAGCTTCCAGCATGTTCCGGGGTAAAAGTTCGGGGTCGACTCCCAAAAGCTCCCCTACGAAGTTCCACAAGTAGAGATAGGCCTCCTCCTCGCGCTTGGAAACTGGAATATTCAGCTTCCTAAATCCTTTAATAGCGATAAACGAAAAAGAAAGGTTGGTGGCTGCCATATCTTCCTGACAGACCGGGTGTCCCCACGAATCCTGCCACTTTCCGCTATGCAGCGTATACCAACGCACGGCGGCGTGGAGCAGGCGGATCTTGGCAATGCGCTGGAAGTTGACGCCATTTTTCCAGTCACGCTCCTGCATGATCCCGAAAACGAAGGCTCCCGTTTCTTCCAGCCGCTGGAAGGTGTTGTTCTTGATACGCTCCGAGATCCACAGAACCTGCGCCCCGTTCGCGCCGGCGTAGCAGTAAGGAAGTGAGTAGGTTCCTAACAATAACGCGACCAACTGATAGTGCTTCCAGAAAAAATCCAGCCCTTCCTTGAATTGCTGTTTGTCAATGCTTTCAGGGAAACTTAATTGGTTGTTGACAAAATCACGAACCGCGGTAGACTGATTTTCTAAATCAAAATCCTCGTAGTCAGTCAGGAAGCGTATGAGCGGCCCAACGGACGCGTGGCCACCCTGATCCGCTACCTCGTCAATCACCCGATCGGCGGCGGGGTCACCCAGGTGGCGGTAGGGTTCCAGGAAGTCGGTGGAGAAGGATCGTCCGGTAATTGTATCTTTGCGCGAAGTCAATTTTGAATGAGTGAATGAGTGAATGAGTGAGTGACTTTTTAAAATGCCAGAACTCACTTTGAAACAATTCCATTTATAGAACTACCATTGGTGGAGATTGGTTTTTCTAAATACCGTCAGGCACGACCGATTGTTGGCAAGAAAAATCAGGCAATAAAATAGAAATGACCGCAGCGTTAGAAATACAAGAGATAGCACCAACCACAACCACCCCGCTTCCTATCATGGAAGCATTTTACACCCTGCAAGGGGAGGGGGCACACTCGGGTAAGGCGGCGTACTTCATCCGCCTGGGCGGCTGCGAGGTCGGTTGTGTTTGGTGTGATGTGAAAGAATCCTGGGACGCCGACCAACACCCCAAGACCGCCATCGCCGACATCGTGCGGGGCGCATTGGCCTATCCGGGACGCCTGGCCGTGGTCACGGGCGGAGAGCCTTTGATGTACGACATGACGGAACTTACCTCGGCCCTGCAAGCAGCGGGGTTTCAGACCAATATCGAAACTTCGGGGGCTTATCCAGTAAGCGGAAACTGGGACTGGATTTGTTTTTCGCCCAAGAAATTCAAAGCGCCACACGCGTCCATTTATCCGGCGGCGGATGAGTTGAAGGCAATCGTGTTTAACAAGAGTGATTTTGCTTTTGCCGAAGCCCACGCCGCGCAGGTGGGGCCGCATTGCAAACTTCTGCTGCAACCCGAGTGGAGCCGCCACGAGACAATGCTGCCGCTGATCATCGAATACATTAAAGACAATCCGCGCTGGCAAATATCGTTACAGACGCACAAGTTTATGAACATTCCCTGATGCGCCGCCACCCAGTCATTTTCTGCCTTTTGTTGCTAGTCAATGTGGCTTGTGCGCAGGACAATACCCTATCCCGCCGCGACCGACAACTTTACGAATCGGCCCAAACGGCCTGGAAAGAGCGCAAGCTGGATGTCGCCCAAAATCTTTACGAGCAACTCCTCCAAAAACAGCCGGATATCGCCGAGGCGCACCTTCACCTGGGTCAGATTTACGGGTTCCAGCGACAACCGGAACGCACCCGCTTTCACTACCAGCGGGCGGTGGCGCTCGATTCCGCGTCGCCCGAATCGGCGGCGGCTTTTCAGTGGTTGGGGCGCGACACCTTTCAGCGGGAGCATTACGATTCGGCGCAGGTATATTTGAATAAAGCGCTTCCCTACTATCCCGAGCGTTCGAACCTGGCCTTGGTGACGCGCAAGTGGCTGGCCTCGGCCCGATTTGCCGAAGAGGCCGTTCAACACCCCCTAAATATCAATAAACGCTCGCTGGGCGACACGGTCAATTTTTTAACGGCGCAGTTTTTTCCGGTGCTGACCGCCGATAACGAAACCCTGATTTTTACCGGCCTTACCCCCGAGCGCGACGAGAATATGTACATCACCCACCGCACCAAAAGCGGCTGGGAGGAGCCGGAAGAACTTTCCAAAAATATCAACACGATCAACAACGAAGGGACCTGCACCATCTCGGCGGATGGGCGAACCCTGGTCTTCACCGCCTGCAATCGCCCGGATACCTACGGAGGCTGCGATCTGTTTTTTACCAAAAAAGAAGGAAAGGATTGGCTGGTGCCGCAGAACATGGGCGATGTCGTCAACAGCAATCACTGGGAGTCTCAGCCCTCGCTATCTGCCGATGGCAGTGTGCTGTACTTCACCAGCGACCGTCCCGGCGGAATTGGTAAATCGGACATTTGGCAAACTACCCTTGATAGCGTTGGGCATTGGCAAGCCCCCCGTAACTTGGGCAGTACCGTGAATACATCCGACGATGAGAATGCCCCCTTCATCCACGCCAACGGCCACACGCTCTTTTACGCCTCCAACGGAATTCCGGGCATGGGCGGCTTCGACCTGTTTATCTCGCAGCGCACCGACACACTCTGGAATCAGCCCGTCAACCTGGGGTATCCCATCAATACCGTCGCCGACCAGGTGGGAATGTACATCTCCTCGGATGGCAAAACGGCCTACTACACTGACGACCGTGTAGGAGCAGAGGGCCGCAGAGCGACGCTCTACGAGTTCGATATTCCCGATACGTTGCAGAAGATGTTCGTGCCGACGAACTACATCAAGGGAAGGGTCTTCGACCAGCGTACCAACGCCCCGCTGGAAGCCAGCCTGGAATTGTACGATTTGGGGAGTCAAAAGAAAGTGGCGACCTTCTCGTCGCAGCCCGGCACGGGAGAGTACCTGGCCGTGCTGAACCAAAATAGCGAACACGCCCTCTACGTGGTCAAGGATGGCTATCTGTTCAAGAGTCTGACCTTCGTTCCCAGCCGTTCTGCCCCTGCCGTGCGGCTGGATATTCCGCTGGAACGCGCCGAGAAAGACCGCGTCGAGGTGCTGAATAACATATTTTTTGCCACCGGCGCCTACGATCTGGACGATAAATCCAAAATCGAGCTGCAAAAGCTGGTCGCTTTCCTGAAAAATAACCCTACCTTGTCCATCGAAATCGCGGGCCACACCGACGACGTGGGCGGCGATACGGAAAACCTCGAACTGTCGAAGCAGCGGGCGCAGAGTGTGGCCCGGTATCTGGCTCAATCCAAAGTGCCCGCAACCCGTTTTAGCGCCACAGGTTACGGCGAAACCAAGCCCAAGCTACCCAATACCACTGAGGAAAACCGCCGCTTGAACCGCCGCATCGAATGGCGCATCAAGTGAACCTAACTTGGCTTTTCGCAAGATCCTTTGCACTTTTGCGGCCTGAATTTTGTTCATAAAAGCATCACAGAATTCGCTTTTACAGTAATGCTTTAGAAGGGAAATTTTGGAAAACTACGCTGCTTTTTATATTGTAAAATATTGGTTTAGAGACTTATTGATTCCGATTTTGCTAACTCCAAAGCAACTTTGAACCGCCAGGCGGCCCTGTTTGAACTTTGAACTTTGAACTAAAAAAAGGATGTCACAAGAAAAAATTGATTGCCTGATCATCGGATCGGGACCCGCCGGTTATACGGCAGCCATTTACGCAGCAAGGGCCGGTCTAAAGCCCGTTCTCTACACGGGCCCCCAGCCGGGCGGCCAACTCACCATCACGACCGATGTAGAAAACTACCCCGGCTACCCCGACGGCGTCACCGGCCCGGAAATGATGATGGATTTCGAGAAACAGGCCAAACGTTTTGGTACCGACGTGCGCTACGGCATGGCCACCGCCGTCGATTTTTCCGGCGACAAGCGTATAGTAACCATCGACGAGAAGCATGACATCGAAGCCGAATCCGTCATTATTTCCACGGGTGCCTCGGCCAAATGGCTGGGCTTGCCCGGCGAGGAGCGGCTGAACGGCAAAGGCGTATCGGCCTGCGCAGTATGTGACGGATTCTTTTTCCGGGGCCAGGATGTGGTCGTGGTTGGCGCGGGTGATACTGCCGCCGAGGAAGCCAGCTACCTGGCCAAGCTTTGCCGCAAGGTGACCGTACTCGTGCGTCGCGACGAAATGCGGGCCTCCAACATCATGCAAAAGCGCCTGATGTCGCTGACCAACGTCGAGATCATGTGGCATACCGAAACCGTCGAGATCCTCGGTAAGGAAGAAGTGGAAGGCGTAAAAATCGTGAATAATCAAACGGGCCAGGAAAGCGTCCTCGACGTCACGGGCTTCTTCGTCGCGATCGGACACAAGCCCAACACCGATATTTTTGCGGGACAGATCGATAGGGACGCGGCGGGCTACATCAAAACCGTCAAAGGAAGTACCTTCACCAACGTGGAGGGGGTTTTTGCCTGCGGCGATGCCCAGGACGTTATTTACCGCCAGGCGGTAACGGCGGCGGGAACGGGCTGCATGGCGGCCCTCGACGCCGAGCGCTACCTGGCCGAACACGAGATGATGGCCGAGCCAATGGAGGTGGCGATGTAAAGACGAAGGCAGTAGGATAAAATCCTGCTGCCTTTTTGCTTTTAAAGAAATCACGGTAGTTCTGCACCTGAACCCGGCGCGGGCTATTTATTTATAGCTATTTCAAAGCCACCGACCGCGGTGGGTGGCGACTTTTCTATATATGAAATTCAAAATTTTCTTTTGCCTGCTATGGGCAATGGGGGCATTGTTGCTAAACGCCCAGGCCCAGGAGCGCGGAAAATTTCGCAAGAATCCTAAGATCAACCAGGGCAACAGCACGACGGCCAATCCCAATTTTCCTGCCACAGAGCCGCAGCGGGAGCCGGAAGCAGACTTCAAGGTCGAAGCATCCAACATTCAATTTCAAAGCCAGTTCGAACCCGCCAAGCCGCTCAATCCCGTAGTGAGCGAGGACACGACAACCATTGACGAAGGCGAACCAGAAGTACTACTGGAAGTCGATTCGATGCAAATCGGTGATGATTGGGTCAAGATTGCCGAGTACTACGTGATCTGGGACGAGCGCACCATCGACCCGTACAGCATGAACCCGCTGGAATTCGACGAGACCATCGACCTGAAACTCTTTGACCCGGCCGAGAATCGCTTTTGGAACACCCCGGTGGAAGTGCCAAAGGTAACTTCCAACTTCGGCTTCCGCTGGGGCCGCTGGCACCTTGGCACTGACATCGACCTTGAAACGGGCGATCCCGTGTACAGCACCTACGACGGCATCGTACGCATCGTGGGCTGGGACGGCAACGGCTACGGGCGTTACGTGATGGTTCGGCACTACAATGGTTTGGAAACGCTTTACGGCCATATGTCGAAGCAGCTGGTGGAATCCGGGCAAATTGTCAAAGCGGGGGACATCCTCGGTTTGGGGGGCAGCACTGGCCGCAGCTCCGGCTCGCACCTGCACTACGAAAACCGCTTCGAGGGCAATTCCTTCGACTCCAACAACATTTTCGATTGGCCCAAACAGCAGGTGCGTTCTGATCACTTCACGCTCACCGCCAGCGTATATGACTACCTGCGCGGCGGGAAGACAACGGCAAAGAGTGAATACGAATCCGGGGAGAAACCCGCTTACGTTCGTACGATGCTGCACCGCGTTCGCTCGGGCGAAACGCTCACTTCCATTGCGGGGCGGTATGGGATCAGTGTGTCATCCTTGGCAAAACTCAACCGCATCTCCACCCGCTCCACCCTGCGCATCGGTCAGAAACTGCGGGTGAAGTGAGGCTGGGGGCTCTTGGCAGTCGGCAGTCGGCTTAAATTAATGCGGAGCTACTTGACTTTTCACCTGATGTCCTTGATAAGGCATTTATTTGATTATTATTTAAAAAAGGCCGAAAGCCGAGAGCCGACCGCCAAAAGCTAAACATGAAACTAGATATTCTGGCCATCGCCGCTCATCCCGACGATGTCGAACTGGGTTGCTCGGGTACACTGATGGCGCAAATGGCCTTAGGCAAAACGGTGGGGATACTTGACCTGACACGCGGTGAGCTTGGTACGCGCGGGACGCCCGAAGGTCGTATTCGGGAAGCAAATAACGCTGCCAAAATTCTGGGAATTAAAATACGCGACAACGCGGGCCTGGCCGATGGTTTTTTCAAGAATGACGAGGCTCACCAACGCGCCATTATTCCTTACCTCCGCAAGTACCAGCCCGACATCGTGATAGCCAACGCCATGGACGACCGCCACCCCGACCACGGGCGCGGTGGGCAACTCATCGCCGAAAGTTGTTTTTATTCGGGATTGCGGATGATCGAAAGCCAGGACGATGCCGGAAATACGCAGGAAGCATGGCGACCCAATAATGTCTTCCACATGATCCAGGATCGCTACATCAAGCCCGATTTTGTAGTGGATGTTACGCCCTACTGGGACAAGAAAGTAGCGGCGATGATGGCTTTTGAAAGCCAGTTTTTTGTCCCGAAAGAAAACCGGACGGACGATTCGGAACCGCAGAGCTACATTTCCAGTCCCGAATTTGTCGAATTCATCAGGGCGCGGGCCGAGGAAATGGGCCACGCCATCGGCGTGAAATACGGCGAAGGATTTACTTCAAAGCGACAGTTGGGGGTGGGAGACTTGTCTGTTTTTTGTTAAACGGTTTAGGCGTTTGACCGCCTTGGATCCCCTGCTCAAATATACGCCCAAACATCTCCATGACCTCACCCTCATGGTGCCAATCGGCTGACCACCCATTTATCGTCCCGAACCTCATAGACAAGCCGGTCGTGCAAACGGCTCGGCCGTCCCTGCCAGAACTCCACGCGGTCTGGTACCAGGCGGTAGCCGCCCCAATGCGGCGGGCGAGGCACTTCTTTACCGGCGAATTGTTGCTCGTACGCTTTCTGTCTTTGTTCCAAAACCTCACGTGAAGGAATTATTTCACTTTGGTGCGACACCCAAGCCCCGATCTGACTTCCGCGAGGGCGCACGGCGAAGTATTCGTCCGATTCCTGCGCACTCACTTTGGCTACTTTACCCTCGATCCTGACCTGACGCTCCAAATCGACCCAGAAGAAAGTAAGACTGGCAAAGGGATTGGCCGCCAGGTCGTGACCTTTTCTGCTGTGATAATTGGTGTAAAACACGAAGCCCTTATCGTCCAATTCTTTTATCAGCACGATGCGGCTGCTGGGGCGGCTGCCCTCGCCCACCGTGCTCAGGTGCATGGCGTTGGGTTCGGGGAGGCCGGCATCGATTGCGGCCTCGAACCAGCTTCTGAATTGTTTTAGCGGCTCTTCGGCTGCTTCACTCTCACTCAGGCCATTCTTGGTATATTCTTTCCTGAGGTTGGCGAGATTATCGTTCATGCGGTAGTTTTAGATTTTGGCTTACCTGAGCAAATTTAACCTTTTCAAATAAAGATTGTTAAATTTGTCCTTGAACGACTTACGAAAAACCGAACACGATGACTCAGCCTCAGCACGACGCACCAGAAGAAAAAAAGGAAGAAACCCTAAATCAAAATCAGTCCGACGTTTCTGAATCGACCGAAGAAAGTTCTTCGACTCCCAAAAAATCGAGTGAATTATCGGCCGACACACCAGATGAAGCAGCGGCTCAAACGCCCGACCTGCACCTGGCCAATGACGACGGAACAGATCAAATCGAGACCGATAAATTGGTGCCACCAATCAAGAGTTCTTCTGATGACGACATGGAGGCTACGGAAACGCTGAAAGAAATGACCGAGGAAACGCCCGTGGCCATTTCCGGTACCGTGGATGAGGATCCTGTGCTGCTGGGCAAAGCTTACGAAATGGCCGAGGCCGCCGCCGACCACGATGCTACCCAATCCCTGGCAAGTGGCGAGGCTGGCACCGGAAATAAAAACGAGGCAGCCGTCGCTATCTCCGACGTGCCCCACGAAAATCCCGAGCTACTGACCAAAGCATACGATCTGGCGGAGGATTCCGCCAACCAGGACGTGTCCGAAGATAAGTCGGGAGATGATCCTGAGAAGGCTGAACCTGAGCAAACCACTCCTTCCGTGGACTCGAAAAAGGACAATTCGGAGGAAGCGGCTGTGCCCGTTGCAGAAACTGCCGCAACGGACGCTCCTGCTCAGCCGAAAGATGCAAAGAAGGAAACAGAAGATGAGGATGACGAAGAGGAACAGCCTGCCGAGGATTCGGACGATGATGATGACGAAGACGATTCCGACGACGGCAACACCGAGGAACTCGACTACGCCACGGCCAGCAAGGAAGAACTCGCGGCATCATTGGAAAAAGAGTTGGCTGTGATTTCGGCAGCGGGCGTGGGGATGAAGCAAATCAAGCGAATCGACGGCGTCGTCAAAGAGATTCGTCCGGCCCTTACCCAGATGAAGCGCGCCGAGTGGGACGCCGCGAAAGAAAAGTACGTCGCCGACACGGGTTCGGAAGAGGGCTTCGAGTATACCTACGACGCGCCGACGCGCCGGGTGGAAGAACTGCTGAAAGAAATCAGGGCCAAGCGGAAAGCTTTCTTCCAGGAACTCGACAAGAGCCGCGACCAGAACTTCAACCAGAAAACCGAATTGCTCCAGCGTCTCCGCGAACTCGTGGACACCGACGACAGCCAGGAAGTCGGCGCGGCGGACATCAAGAATAGTTGGGAGGACTTTAAGAAAATTCAGGAAGAATGGAGGGAGGCGGGCAACGTTTCGTCGGCGCACAACGGCACTTTGTGGGCTACCTACAACGCGCTGGTCGATCGGTATTTCTCCAACCGGAACATCTACTTCGAGCTGAAAGAACTCGATCGGAAGAAGAACTCTGACCTGAAATTGGAACTTTGCGAAAAAATCGAGGCACTGGTCAAAACGCTGGCTGATCGCCCGATGAGCCGCGAAATCCTGAACGAGGGCAACCAGATTTTTGAGGAATACAAGCACGTCGGTCCCGCGCCGCGTGAGGAACAGGAGTTACTTTGGGGGCGCTTCAAGGAATCGCTCGACGCCCTTTATGACGCCCGACGCGCGCAATATGAGGAGCAGAAGAAGTCGATGGTCGAGATTTACGAGAAAAAATCAAAAATCTACGAGAGCATCGTTCCCTTTACGACTTTCGACTCGGGCAGCATCAATGAATGGAACGCTAAAACCCGCGAAATTATCGCCCAGCAGGAAGCGTGGCAGGGGATCAAAGGCCCCATGCCGCGGGGCGAAGGCAAAGACCTGAGCAAGAAATTCTGGGCTGCGCTCAAGACTTTCTTTAATAACAAGAGCGAGTTCTTCAAGCAATTGGAAGCCAAGCGCGAGGTGAACCTCAAAGCCAAGCAGGAGCTTTGCTCCGAAGTGGAGGCGATTCTGGAATCGGGCGAGGATAATTCGGCTAATACCCAGCGCATCATCGAGTTACAGAAGCAGTGGAAGGGGATCGGACAAGTGCCCGAAAAATTCAAGAATTCGATCTATAAGCGGTTCAAGCAAGCCTGCGACACGTACTTCAACAACAAACGCAGCAAGAACAAGGAGCAGGACAAGGAGTTTGAAGAAAATCTCGCTCAGAAAGAAGCGCTTTGCGATCGCATAGAGAAGGCCGCTGCCGATCCCGGAGACTCCACGCTCGCCAACCTCAACGACTTCAAGGCTGAGTGGGCCAAAATCGGCTTTGTGCCGCGCAAAGCGATGAAGACCATCCAAAGCCGCTATATCGACGCGATCAACGCCTACGTGGGGTCGGTCGGGAAGCTTTCCAGCCAGCAGAAGGAGCAGGTCATCCTGGAAAGCGAGGTCGCGATGGTGAAAAAGGGCGAAAGCAGCCGCAGCCTCGACCGCAAGGAAAGCGACATCCGCCGCAAAGTGTCGCAACTGGAAAATGACATCTCTTTATGGGAAAACAACATCGAGTTTTTTGCCAAATCGAAGTCGGCCGATAAAGTGAAGGCGCAGTTTGAAGAGAAAATCAAGAAAGCCAACGAAGAATTGGAGACGCTCAAGCATCAACTGACTGTGATTCAAGAAGCAATCTGATTAATTGCGCAGCGCAGTAAAATATTTTATCAATTTAGTTGCGCTGCTTATTTTCAAGTACTACTTTTGCCCCACAATTAATCGCCTCCATAGCTCAGCTGCGGTTCGGCGCGGGATGGCCCGCCCCGCCCGATAGAGCTACTGATTTGAAATAATAAGCCTCCATAGCTCAGCTGCGGTTCGTCGCTACGATAGAGCAACTGATCTGTAAATACCAAGAAACGCCTCCATAGCTCAGCTGGTAGAGCAACTGACTTGTAATCAGTAGGTCGTTGGTTCGATCCCGACTGGAGGCTCTTTGAAAGCCCAGACTGAAAAGTTTGGGCTTTTTTTTTGCGCTGATAGGGCAACTGAGCGGAACGCCGTCCCGGTAGTAATCAGCAGGTCGTTTTGGACAGGCACTCCTGCGGGACGGCCCGAGCCCCCGAGCGTCGGCCGGTTCGATCCCGACTGGAGACTCGTTTAAGTTAAGCACTTAGCAGTAAACTGCTAGGTGTTTTTTTCATTGACGGCAAGAGAGTTCTGAATCAAAGACCACGTTATGATCCTTAATCATAAGTGATAGCCCATAGGCAGTTAGCGAAATCATCTTGAAAAATTCAGTGCGCAACCCTTGCGCACTAAATTTTTTCTTTCCTACTTTGCATCACAAAGTACTTTCAATCAAACAAAGCTGCTATGGAAATCACCGTACCTTGTCTCCTCCGTTACATCTACCGGAATCCAAAACTACTGCTGCTGGGCATCGTATCCGGGATGAGCGTGAGTCTGTGGGTATTTCGGGTCATCGCCACCCACAATGGCAGTTACTCCTTCATGATCTGGAACTTGTTCCTGGCCCTGCTGCCGCTGCTGGTCGCCAAGGCTATCTACGAACTCGACGGACTGAGGCGTCTGCCGTTGCTGCCCCGCCTCGCCGGACTGGCGCTGTGGCTGCTCCTGGTCCCGAACTCCTACTATATGATCACCGACCTCATGCACATCAAGCAGGCCGACCCGTCCACCATCTGGTACGACTCGTTGATGTTTTTTAGCTTCGCCATGACGGGCCTGTTATCGGGAATTTATTCGTGGTACATCATTCATAAATTAGTGAAAGGCAGGCACGGCTCACTGCTGGCGTGGCTGGGTGTGCTGGCCTCGTCGGGCCTGGTAGCCTTCGGGATTTACCTGGGCCGTTACGGCCGCTGGAACAGTTGGGACATCCTGACTAATCCCATGGCCCTCGGTTGGGGGATATGGGTCAGTGCGCACAATCCGCTCGCACGGCAGCTTACGGTCGCGTTTACCTTTACGTTGCTGCTGGTGTACGTAGCGTTTTATGCTTACTATGAACTTAGGCGGTATGAAATTAATGAGTGAACCAACTAATTTGGAATGTTGGAATGAGTGAATTTGGAATATTAAACTCTTGATTTCCAAGCATCCAAATTATCAATTTATCTTATTCCGACATTCCGACATTCCGACATTCCGACATTCACTAATTCCAAATTAATAATGGAGCCACTACACGAGTTGCGGGAGATCAGGAGCCTCATGGAGCGTTCCACGAAGTTTTTGTCGCTGAGCGGGTTGTCGGGTATCGCGATTGGGGTGATTGCCTTGTTGGGCGCAGGAGCGGCGTACTATCAGTACCAAACCGCCTGGATGCTCCAGGATGGCTCGGCCTACGGGAACCTGCGGCCCGGTCATCGGCAAGAGATGGCCTTGTTTCTTTTTCTGGACAGCCTGTGCGTGTTGGTGGGGTCGCTGACGCTGGTCATCGTCCTCACGGCTCGCAAAGCCTACCGCCGGGGCGTGAGCGTCTGGAACGCGGCCTCCCAGAGGTTGCTCGTCAGCATGGCTGCGCCCTTGGCGGCGGGCGGCATTTTCTGCGTGGCGCTGCTGGTCCGGGGAGCGATCATGCTCGTGTTTCCGAGCACGCTGATTTTTTACGGCCTGGCCCTCATCAACGCCGGCAAGCACACCTGGAAAGAAGTCACCTACCTGGGCATCACCGAAATAGTCCTGGGCTGCGTCGCCATGTTCGTCAACAGCTACGCGTGGCTGTTCCTCATCTGGATTATAGGCTTTGGCTTCCTGCACATATTTTATGGGGCCTTAATGCATTTTCGGAACGAAAAATAATTTGGAATGTGGGATGGCGGGGCGTCCGACATTCCGACATTCACTAATTCCAAATTGATGATTACTTGGCTAGAGAAATTCAATAAGGTCTTCGAGAGCAAAGTCAGGCTGGGCTTGATGTCGGTGTTGGTGGTAAATGAGGCGGTGAGTTTCAATGAATTGAAGGAACTACTTCAACTCACCGATGGCAACTTGGCCTCGCACCTGCGTGCCCTGGAAGAACTGGGATTTCTGGAAGTCGAGAAGCAGTTTGTCGGGCGCAAGCCGCTGACGACCTACCTGGCCACCCGGCAGGGCAAGAAAGCATTTACCGAACACCTGGATGCTCTGGAAGCTTTGGTGCGGGGACGGAGGTAAACAGCTCGACGGTTGGCAGTCAGTTAGTTTTGCGACACCAACAGCCAGTCCCTGAAGTTGATGGTTTCAGCAAGTACACCCTCCTGAAAAGAAGACAAAAAATTTGCCAGGTTACTAATGTCTCGCATCGCTTTGTAGCGAGCTGTGGGTTCGGCGCGCTGAAAGTTGGGCGTGATGGTCCAGGCGTGGGTGTAGTAGATGAGTGATTTGTAATGCCATAGGGAATGATCCCAGGCATAAAATTCGTGGGCCCGTTTGATGATCAAGCGGTATTTCGCTATCAACGCATCGGGAATGACCTCCGTTTCGTCGTCGTACTTGTTAATCCTCCGCGCCGTTTCGGCATCGGCTTCGAGTTCTTTAATAAAAACCAGTAGCCGCTTGAACCCTTCCTTGCTGTATTCACGCACGAACTCTTCCTTCAAGGAAAGCTTCTTGACTTCCCTTATCACATGGATCAGCGTGTTCTTTAAATTTTCGGCGTTATGCTCATCATAAAAATGGGCCAGGACATGCATTGAACTCATGATAAAAGAGATTTAGGTAGACTTTATCGGTAAGATAGAAAAATCAAGATTCATGGCGTCATTAACTCACAATGTAATCCGCCGCCGTCGCGCCCTTACGTTCCATTCGTCCGTCACGCGCTCGTTTTCAACCACCGCCGCCGTCTCGTGCAACGCCACTGTGGGGCAGATGTGGTAGGGGAGGGCGTAGAGGAAATCTCCGATCTGTACGGCTTCCCAATCTTTCACCTTAATCACGCCATGTTCCTCGCTTTGGCTAAGTACCTCGTAGTTTTCCAGGTTCAAAACCTTGAAGCGGCGGTCGATTGGGTTTTCGGCGGAAACGGCTTTATGGCCGAGATCCACCGTAACGACGCCCTTGGTGGGCTTGGAAATGACTCGGGTGGCAAGCAGGGCAGCGGGCTGAAAAGGCTGGTCTTTATAGGCATCGCCGTAGCCCCAATCCCAAAGCGGGCAGGTACCGGGACTCAGAAAGATACCCTCGCGCAGCGCGTGAACGTTGAAAGTCGGCGTACCTCCGGCGATAACCATCGGCGCGGCGAAGCCTTCGTGTACCAACTTGTCCCGAAGTATCTCCACGGGAGCAAAATCCGCATCGCTGTGCTTTTTTCTTTCGGCGAAACCCCGGTCGTGGATATGCCCGTCGTACACGTGCAGCCCTTGCAGGTCGAGCTGAGGTAGCTTTTTGATTTCTTTATATAGAAAGAGCAGGTCGTCGTTCACCGGGTGCCCCGAGCGGTTCATGCCGTTGTTGACGTCGATAAAAACGGACGCCACTTTCTTCTTGGCCCGTTCGTTCAACATCTGCGCCGATTCTAGCGAATCTACCAGCGAAGCAAAATGCACGGCGGGGTACTTTGCCCGCAAGGCAAACAGCCGCTGCACGTTTGGCCCCACCAACTGGTAGGCAATCAAAATCCACTTGGCTCCGGTGTCGGCCAATAGCTCGGCCTCGGCGATGGTGGCGCACTTGAATTTTGTAATTCCCGCGTCCAGCTGCATCTGCACGACCTCCGCCATTTTGTGCGTCTTGACGTGCGGCACCAGTCGCTTCGGATCGCCCGCGATTTCGACCATAGCCCTGATATTGTCGGCCACCCGGTCTTTATAAATCAGTAATCCTGGCGAAAGTACCTTCTCTGGGTTTCGGATTTTGTACCAGAGATCGGTGTTAGGGGTAGCGTTCAAAGCAAGTAGTTTTGGGATAGTTTGTGTTTATTGAAGTAGCAAAAATAGCTAAATTGAGCGTCAAACCGTTTTCAGTCGACTTTTCCTTTTATGAGATTCCTGTTACTCGTTCTTCTTCTCTTCGTCTCGCCCTACGTTTTCGCCCAAAAACAGCAGCCCAACGTCATCGTCATTCTGGCTGATGACCTGGGGTACGGAGATGTCGGCTACCTGAATCCCGAGGCCAAGACCAAAACTCCGAACATCGACGCCCTGGCGCGGTCGGGTATGAGCTTTACCAACGCGCATTCACCCTCGGCGGTCTGCACACCCACGCGCTATGCCCTGCTCACGGGCCGTTACTCGTGGCGGTCGCGCATGAAGCAAGGGGTACTTCACGGCTATTCAGAGCCATTGCTTGAAGAGGGTCGCGAAACCATCGCTTCCATGCTAAAAAAGCAGGGTTACCAAACCGCCTGCGTCGGCAAGTGGCACCTGGGCCTCGACTGGCAGACTAGTAAAACGGGTGAGAAGGCCGACAAGGGCGGTGTCTATCCCGACGGCAGCAACGTGGATTTTAACAAAAATGCCCCCGGCCCCAAACTGGCGGGCTTCGATTACTCTTTTATCATTCCGGCTTCGCTGGACATGGAGCCGTATTGTTTTGTCAAGAATGGTAAGGTACTTGGTCTTCCCATGCAGCCCTATGAGGGCGAGCCGGAACTCACCGAAGGCCGCCACATCAACCGCTTCCACCGCGGTGGGGTCATCGCGCAGGATTTCACCATCGAAAATACGCTGCCGACCTTCGTGAACGAGGCCGAAGGTTTTATTCAGGAAAACAAAGACAAACCTTTCTTCCTGTACTTTCCGCTCAACTCGCCTCACACGCCCTGGGTACCCGTAGCTCCTTTCAAAGGTAGTTCCGACGTGGGCCTGTACGGCGATTTTGTGGCCCAGACCGATGCCGCCGTGGGCCGCATCGTGGCGCTACTGGATCGCCTGAATTTATCCGAAAGTACCCTCATCGTGTTCACCTCCGACAACGGAGCCTACTGGCGGCAGCCCGAAATCGACCAGTTCAACCACCGCTCCAACGCCAACTGGCGCGGCATGAAGGCCGACATCTACGAAGGCGGACACCGCGAGCCATTCTTCGTCAAGTGGCCGGGCCATATCAAGCCCGGCTCGCAGACCGACCAAGCGCTGTGTCTGACGGATGTTTTCGCATCGGTGGCAGATATCGTGGACGCATCTTTGAACAAAAGTACCGCCGAGGATAGTTTTAACTTCTGGCCCGTCTGGTCTGGGAAAAGTACGCAGCCCGTGCGAGAATCCATTATCCACCAGTCGGGCGACGGGATGCTGGCCCTGCGGGAAGGTGACTGGAAGTATATCGAGGCCCTCGGTTCGGGCGGTTTTACACCACCCAAGCGGGTAGAGCCGCAACCGGGCCAGGCCACCGGACAGCTCTATAACCTGAAAACCGACCCCGGCGAGGCGAAAGATTTATCCAAAAAGTACCCCGCTAAAGCAAAGGAACTCGAAACGCGGTTGGAAAAAATCAGAAATCAGGGGTCCAGTCGTTAACTATCGTCTATTTTAGTTCAGACCGGGCCGCCGGGCGGTTCAGAGTTCAGAGTTGGCTATTTGACACATTAACATCAGTTCAACGATTACACGATTACACAAATCAACAAAAAATGTCCTACCTAAACACAAAAGCCACCAAGGAAAACACCTACGATGCCATCGTGATTGGCTCGGGAGTAACGGGCGGTTGGGCCGCTAAGGAACTTACCGAAAAGGGCCTGAAAGTGATCATGCTCGAGCGTGGGCGTAAACTCGACCACGTCACCGACTATGAGAACGCCACTAAGCCGCCCTGGGAATTTCGCTACAACGGCAAGCTGACCACCGAGCAGGTCGCCTCACATCCCAAGCTTTCGCGCGATTATCCTTACAACGAGATGACGGAAAGCTACTGGATGGACGACGCCGACTCGATGTATAAGGAGGTAAGGCGCTTCGACTGGTACCGCCCCAACATCGTGGGCGGCAAGTCGATTCTTTGGGGGCGGCAGTCGTACCGCTGGTCGGACATCGACTTCGAGGCCAACGTCAAAGAAGGCATCGCCGTGGACTGGCCGATCCGCTATAAGGACATCGCGCCCTGGTATTCTTACGTGGAAAAGCACGTGGGTATTTCGGGTGAAAAGCTGGGCCTTCCCCAACTGCCCGACAGCGATTTTCTGCCGCCGATGGATATGTTTTGCGTGGAGAAAGAGGTGCGCAAGCGCATCGAAAAGAACTTTCCCGGCCGCAACATGACGATCGGTCGCGTGGCCAACCTTTCCGAAGCGCGCAAGGAGCAACTCGGCGTGGGCCGTGCGCCCTGCCAGTACCGCGCCAAGTGCAATTTGGGGTGTCCGTACGGCGCGTATTTCAGTACGCAATCGTGCACCCTGCCGCCTGCTGCCAAAACCGGGCTGCTCACGCTGCGGCCCGATTCGGTGGTGACCAACCTGATTTATGACGAAAACACGAAGCGCGCCACGGGCGTGCGGGTGGTGGATTCTGTCTCGATGGACGTGCGGGTGTATCATGCCAAAATCGTTTTTGTGTGCGCTTCGGCGATGGCGTCCACGGCTATTTTGCTCAATTCCACCTCCAACCGCTTTCCCAATGGACTGGGCAACGACTCCGAGCAATTGGGCCACAACCTCATGGACCACCACTTCCGCACCGGAGCGGGCGGGCAGTGGGAAGGCGATTTGGACAAATATTATTACGGACGTCGCAACAACGGTATTTATATTCCGCGCTACCGCAACATCGGCAACGATAAGCGCGACTACCTGCGCGGCTTCGGTTACCAGGGCGGCGGACGGCGCGGCAACTGGATGCACAACGTGGCCGAACTCAGCTTCGGGGCCGACTACAAGGAGGAGGCCACCCAACCAGGACCGTGGAGCATGGGCCTGGGTGGTTTCGGAGAAACTTTGCCCTACTACGACAACAAAATGTATCTCGACAAAAACGACAAGGATAAGTGGGGAATGCCGCTGGTGGTTTTTGACGGCGAGTACCACGAAAACGAGTTCAAGATGCGCGAGGACATGCAAAACGACGCCGCCGAAATGCTCGAAGCGGCGGGGGTGAAGAACGTCCGCATCAACAAGGGCGAGTCGTTCCTGGGTATGGCGATCCACGAGATGGGTACCGCCCGCATGGGCCGCGACCCCAAGACTTCGGTCTTGAACGCCAACAACCAGGTACATGGCGTACCCAATGTCTTTGTGACCGACGGGGCCTGCATGACCTCGGCCTCCTGCGTCAATCCCTCGCTGACCTACATGGCCCTGACCGCCCGCGCCGCCGATTTCGCGGTGAGTGAGTTGAAGAAGAAGAATATTTAATGGGCTTTCGGCGGTCGGCTTTCGGCCCTCGGCAATCCAGAATCCAATATCTAAAATCTAGTATCAAAATAAAGTACCATGAAAATGAACCGTAGAGAAGCCGTGCAGCGGATTAGTATGCTGATGGGCGGCGTAGCCTTGTCCGGACCAGTTGTGTCCGGCATTTTGGGCGAGAAAACGAATCTTGGCGATAGCGTCTATATCACCCCGGATCAGGAAAAACTTTTGGCTGAACTGGCCGATGTCATCATCCCGACTACCGACACACCGGGTGCCAAAGCCGCCGGGGCCGAGCAATTTATTATCCGCGTGATCCGTGACTGCCATCCCATAGAGGAGCAGAAAGCGTTTTACGCTTCGCTGGATAAATTCGACGCCGACAGCAAGGCTGCTTTTGGCAAGAACTTCGTGTCGTTGGGTAAAGATCAGAAAATCGAGATGGTGAAAAAACTGATCGATTCCGACCGGGCTTTTTTCAAGCAAATGAAAAACTACACCGCCGTGGGGTACTTTACCTCCGAAATCGGGGCCACGAAGGCTTTGGAGTACATCGAAGCCCCTGGTCGTTTGGAAGCTTGTATTCCCTTGAAGCCAGGGCAAAAGGCCTGGGCGTTGGGATAATCGAATCCTTAACCGCAGAGAGCGCTGAGGTTTGCGCGGAGGACGCTGAGTTTTTGCGTCCTCTGCGTAAAAACTTTGCGCTCTCTGCGGTTTTATTTTAATCCAAAAAAATGGCAAACCTAAATATCAAAGCAACCGAGGAAAACACTTACGACGCCATTGTCATCGGCTCGGGCGTCACGGGCGGCTGGGCCGCGAAGGAACTGACCGAAAAGGGCTTGACTGTCCTGATGCTCGAACGGGGGCGCAAACTCGACCACGTCACCGACTACGAGAACGCCACCAAAGCCCCCTGGGAATTAGAACACGCGGGCATGATGACGATGCAGCAAAAGGAAGATCACCCTAAGCTGACCCGCGATGGCTTCTACGACGCCACCACCGACGGCTACTGGATGAAGGACATCGACGCGCTCTACCACGAAGACAAGCGCTTCGACTGGTTTCGGCCCAACATCGTGGGCGGCAAGTCGATTCTGTGGGGAAGGCAGTCGTACCGCTGGTCAGACATCGATTTTGAGGCCAACGCCAAGGAGGGCATCGCGGTGGACTGGCCCATTCGCTACAAAGATATTGCGCCCTGGTACTCTTACGTCGAAAAGCACGTGGGTATTTCGGGTGAAAAGCTAGGCCTTCCGCAACTGCCCGACAGTGAGTTTCTGCCGCCGATGGAGATGTTTTGTGTGGAGAAGGAAGTGCGTAAACGCATCGAGAAAAATTTTCCCGGACGAAACATGACGATTGGTCGCGTGGCTAACCTTTCCGAAGCCCGCAAGGAACAGCTTGGCGTGGGCCGCGCGCCATGCCAGTACCGCAACAAATGTCGGTTGGGTTGTCCGTACGGCGCGTATTTCAGCACGCAGTCCTGCACGCTGCCACCCGCCGCCGCCACGGGACGGCTGACGCTTCGGCCCGATTCCATCGTGAGCGAGATTATGTACGATGAGAACAAACAGCGCGCCACAGGCGTGAAGGTGATCGACACGGAAACGATGGACGAGCGCGAGTACAACGCCAAAATTGTTTTCGTCTGCGGTTCGGCGATGGCTTCGGCGGCTATTCTGCTGAATTCAAAATCGAATCGCTTTCCCAATGGTCTGGGCAACGACTCGGAGCAACTAGGCCACAACCTCATGGATCATCACTTTCACGTGGGAGCGGGCGGAAAATGGGAGGGTGATTTGGATAAATACTACTACGGACGCCGCGCCAATGGCATCTACATTCCGCGCTACCGCAACATCGGCAAAGACAAGCGCGACTACGTGCGCGGCTTTGGCTATCAAGGTGGAGGCCGCCGCGGCGACTGGAAGCACAACGTCGCCGAGCTGAGTTTCGGCGCTACTTATAAGGACGCCGCCACCAAGCCCGGGCCGTGGACGATGGGCCTGATTGCCTTCGGCGAGACGCTCCCTTACTACGAAAACCGGATGTACCTCCACCCCACCGACAAGGACAAGTGGGGAATGCCGCTACCTGTTTTCGATGCGGAATTCAAGGAGAATGAAAAGAAAATGCGGGTCGATATGGCCAACGATGCCGCCGAAATGCTCGAATCTTCGGGTTTGAAAGACGTGCAGTCCTACGACACGGGTTCGTACCCCGGCATGGCGATCCACGAAATGGGTACCGCCCGCATGGGCCGCGACCCCAAGACCTCCGTCCTGAACGCCCACAACCAGGTTCACGCCGTGCCGAACGTCTTCATGACCGACGGCGCCTGCATGACTTCGGCCTCCTGCGTCAACCCCTCACTGACCTACATGGCCCTCACCGCCCGAGCCGCCAACCACGCGGTGAAGGAGTTGAAACGTTTTAAGCTGTAGGCTATAGGCTGTAGGCGGCTGGATTTGGCTTGATGGGCTGACCCCATAGCCTATTGCCTACAGCTTATAGCCTAATGCCCAACAGCAGCGAAGCTACCTTAACTGGTACGCCACCACGCTATTCTTGAAAAACGTCGGCACGTACACGATCTTCTTCGCTGCGTCGTAACCGATGTCGGCGGTGTTGCTATCGATGTCCTTGGTATCCAGTAGTTTGGTGGCCGTGCCATCCTTCACGTGGTACACCTCACCCGCCCAGCACGAAACGATGTACTCGCCGGGACTCACCTCCTCGATACCGTCGGTGCTTTTATCCATGCCTTCGGCCAGGGTAGTTACGTTCTTGGCGGCGTCGATTTTCATTAGCTTGCCACTTTCGGTGTACAGCAGGCCGTCGCTCACGGAAAGTACCCCGTTCGGGTTGTCGATGCCTTCGTGATACATCGCTATTTGCCCGCCTTTGAGGGTGTAAAGTTTTCCGTCGCCTTTATCGGAGAAATAAAGTACTCCATCTTCTCCGACCGAAATATCGTTCAGCGACTTCGCCCCATCGACAGGCATTTTTTGCAGGATTTTTCCGGTCGCCAGCTCGATCTGGACTAACTCCGTAAGGTCGGTCACGTAGAGGTTGCCGTCCATGATGCCCATGCCTTTGGGCGCACTCAGGCCCGTGACCCAATTGGCGTCGATGATCTGTCCGTCGGTGCCAACTTTGGCGACGCCGCCCTTGCCATCTTTTTCGCCGCCTTGTCCGTCGATAAGCGAAACGTATAGAAGTGCCATTGTCGAGCAGCACCGATTCGGGCGTCATGAGCGTGGTGTCAGTGGCCCAGATTTGTTCCAGCGACACCTCGGCAACGGCAGTTGAGTCCATGCCGTCGCCCTCGTCGGTTTTCGTGTCGCAGGAAGCCATTAGGCCGAGCGAAGCCAGCAGAATGAAGGGTTTGATGTTCATAGTTTTGGGTAGTTTGGTTTAAAAATGTGATGTTAAAGTTTACAAAGGTGCGACGCTCGATTTTCTAATCTGTCGGAAGAAATCTAATTCTCAATTCCTTACTATTCGGTAGCTTGGCAGTTGAAACCTAACCTACCATTGATGCGCTCGCTTTACCATCCGCTTCTTGTACTTTCGTCCTGCTTTGCGGCCCGGCCTTTTCCCAAACCTACGACATTCTCATCAAGAATGGTCGCATTATCGACGGAACCGGAAACTCCTGGTACTACGGCGATGTCGCCGTGCAAGACGGTAAAATCGCCGCCATCGGGCAACTGCGACAAGGCAAAAGCCACCAAGACCATCGACGCCAGAGGGCTAGTCGTTGCGCCTGGCTTCATCGACGTCCACACCCACATCGAGGGCGACGAAATGGTGACGCCCACGGCGGATAATTTCATCTTTGATGGCGTCACTTCCGTCGTAACGGGCAACTGCGGTGGTTCCAGCCGGGACATGGCGGCGTACTTCGCCCGCCTGGATTCGGTCAAAACTGGCCATCAATGTAGCGTCCCTTGTGGGCCACAACACCGTCCGCCGGACCGTCATGGGTGACGCGCAGCGCGACCCCACCGCCGCCGAACTGGCCCAAATGGAAGCCCTGGTAGAAAAAGCCATACGGGAAGGCGCGGTCGGCCTATCCACGGGTCTGATATACGTGCCGGGTACCTACTCCAAAACGCCCGAGGTAGTAGCCCTGGCCAAAGCCGCCGCCAAGCACGGCGGCGTCTATGCCTCGCACATCCGCGACGAGGGCGACAACGTCACCGAGGCCGTGAGCGAAGCCATCGCCATCGGCCGCGCCGCCGATATGCCCGTCCAGATTTCGCACTTCAAAGTGACCTACAAACCCAACTGGGGCCGTTCCGTCGAAACCATCGCCCTGGTGGACGATGCCCGCCGGGAAGGCATCGACGTGACGGTGGATCAATATCCCTACGTCGCCAGCAGCACTACCCTGGATGCCACCGTACCCACTTGGGCATTCGGCGGGGGACGCGATTCCCTGAAAGCCCGGCTCAACGACCCGGTGATCCGCCAGAAAATCAAGCAGGAAATGGCGGATAAGCTCAAAAGCAAGCAGCTCGATAGTTACGAATATGCGCAGGTGGCCCGCTACGCCCCTGATACCAGCTATAACGGCAGGAACATCAGCGAAATAAACCAACTCAAAGGCCGCAAAGGCAATCCGATTGGAAGAAGCCGAGACGATTCTTGAAATGGTCGAGTCCGTCAACCGCACCCAAATGGTGTTTTTCAGCATGGAAGAAAAAGATCTGACGCGCATCATGCAGTACCCCTTCGCGATGATCGCCTCCGACGCGGGCATCGCCCAGTTCGGCTCGGGAATGCCGCACCCCCGCGCCTACGGCACCAACGCCCGCGTGCTGGGCCGCTACGTCCGCGACCAGAAAACCATCCGCCTCGAAGAAGCCATCCGCCGCATGACCTCGCTGCCCGCCCAGAAATTTGGGCTTCGCGACCGCGGCCTACTCCTGCCCGGCATGGCGGCAGACATTGTCGTTTTCAACGAAGCCACCGTGGGCGATGCGGCGGAGTTTGCCAATCCGCACGTTTATTCAAAAGGGTTTGAATATGTGATGGTGAATGGGGAGGTAGTTGTGGAGGAACGGAAGCATACGGGAGTTAGGCGTGGGAAGACGTTGGCGGGGCAGTAACTGGCAGCCAAGTGCTTTGGTTGGCTATTTGTGACTACATTTAGGATTCTGTTCAAGAAGCACTTTTTACAAAGCTATTTTTCTTATCAACATGGATCAAATCGAAGAAGCCAAGCGGTACATCGAGAATGCCCGCGAAATTTTGAGCGAGAAGGCGCAAAAACGGGATGGATACTACCAGGACCGTAAATATGTGAGGATAGCAGGAAATACAGCCTATAATGGGGTGTTGGTAGCCTTGGACGGCATCCTTGGTAAAAAATCAAAGGGCCGTAAGGATGTGTCCTGGTATCAAGAAGGTTTGGCGAAAATGGACAAGAAGGTGCTGAGTTCGTTTGTTTCGGCTTATGATACGCTTCACCTGGCTCTGGGTTATGACGGCAACCTCAATGCTGACGTAGCTAAGGCGGGATTGAAAGATGCTGAAAAAATCATCGACTGGGTAGAGCAGCGCATGGCTATTGCTTGATGATTAGATTTTTTCGTAAAAATTTGTCATCATGAACCAAATCGAAGAAGCCAAACGGTACTTGTCTAATGCTCGTGAAATTTTGAGCGAGAAAGGCCAAAAAGAAGACGGCCTTTATCAAGAAGATACCAAATACGTCAAGATGGCGGGCCACACCGCCTATGCGGGTGTTTTGGTAGCACTAGATGAACTGCTGGGCAAGAAAGCCAAAGGCCGGAAAGATAAAGATGTGGAATGGTACAAGCAGCAATTAGCCAAGCTGGACAAAAAGCTGCTTCATTCTTTTGTTGGCGTATATGATACGCTGCATCTGTCAATGAGTTATGACGGGAATCCGGTAGCTGGGTCGGCGCTGGCAGGATTGGAGGAAGCGGTGAAGATTGTTGATTGGGTAGAGCGGCGGCGGGTGGTGGCTTGAAGTCTAGTTGTTGAGATACAAGCAATTGTCTAGACATTTAAGAGAGAAAAAGCAATTCTCAGTTCTCGTGGAGAAAGCGAGGAGCTACAACCCTGATTATAACTTGGGATTGGCTGCAATATGAAATTCAAAGCAAAAAGACTCAAAAACTCCAATTTTTCAATTTTTCAAATTTTTTATTTAATAGCAAACAAAATGAACCCAAAGCAGAGAATTGATTTAATTAAGCAGATTGCAGCCAGACTTGATGAGCAATATAGCGGAGTTGAGATAAATATATTTATAAGTGAATATGGAATTAAGGTTGAAGATAATAATCATGTTATATCTATGTTAGATATACAAGAGTACATTACTCAAACAGTAAAATTTGAGTCCAATGATACACTATCTAAAATAGCAGAGGACTTGGGATTACCAACAACTGATATTAAGAAGGTTGATGTTAAAGAAATTGATTTTAATAATTCAGCAGTAGAACACCCATCAGTGGATAGAATATTTATTAGTCATTCAAGTATTGATAAGCCAATTGTAGAAAAAGTAATTGATATTTTGGAAGCGATCGGAGTTCCAAGTAACAAAATATTTTGCTCTTCATTTGAAGGTTACGGCGTCAAATTGGGTTCGGACTTTCTTTCTACTATAAGGGATGAGTTAAATGATGATGTATTGGTTCTATTTATATTATCGGAAAATTTTTACACTAGTATAATCTGTCTATGCGAAATGGGAGCTACATGGGTAAAAACAAATCACCATATACCTATTTTAGTGCCTCCATTTGAATATGGTGATATAGAAGGAGTTATTCCTACGACACATGGGATGAAAATTAATGAAAAGGAGAAGCTTAACTCGTTAAAAGATAGGGTTGAAGAATTATTTAATATTGATAGTATAGTTTCAAATGTTTGGGAAAGAAGAAGAAATAAGTTACTCAAAGAAATAAAGATAATTTTGGATTCAAATGAGAAAAAATTAGAAATTGACTCAGTTTCTTCTGATCACGAGATAAGGAAAGTCCAAAAATTTTCTAATCGAGAAAACGTTAAAGATATTATAAAAGAAAATAGTAATAAAGAGTGGCCAGATGATTTTGATATGCAACTCAATTATATCCAGCGACAGTATGCTGCTATTGAAAAGTTGAAGAAGCATAACCCTATCGATATTAGTATTGAAGATTTCAACACTATAAGAGCGAAGGCTCAAGAGGAGTGGCCTGATGATTTCGAAATGCAGATTAGTCAAGAGCAAAAGCAAATTGAAAGTCTGAGGAGATTGAGAGACATATGATAGGCGATAATCCTAAGTTTGACTAACCCCCGCTAACCCTGATTTTCAGTTAGGATGGTCGCCCGCTGGCGTTTCATCTTCTCGCGTTTGAAACGCTAATACCCGGAAAATTAGGAAAGTATTAGGCTTGATAGTCCAACTTCAGCAAAACCACCATGTCAGTAACAGGACAAATCAGTTCGAAAGCCAGCCAGCTACCGCCGGAACTCCAAGCCGAAGTGCTGGATTTTATTCAATCATTAGCTGATAAAAAAGCTAAGGAACAGGAGGATATGCGAAAATCACATCCTCGATTGCCTAACAAATTTGGGGCAGGGAAGGGCTTGATTACCTACATCGCAGATGATTTCGATGAGCCGCTGGATGAACTAGAAGGAGCATGGTAAGCGACAATTTAAAACCCGACTTCCTGAAAGCCATCGACTTCGATCCGCTCGAAAGAATCGCGACGAAGGAGAGAGAACAGTTGCCCGTTGATTACTTCCAGTTTTACAACTCCGTTTCCAGCGTTTATTCCTCCAAAATAGAAGGCGAAGAGATTGATTTCGACAGTTTTTTCAAGCACAAATTCTTGAAAGTACCCTACAATCCAGATTACACCAAAAGAGCGGAGGACTTGTTTGGAGCGTACGAATTTATCCAAAACCACAGGCTAAATGCAGAAAATACCTTAGCTGCTCACCTATTACTCAGCAAGCATTTTCTACCCAAAAGCCAGCGTGGCAAAATCAGGGCTAACCCAATGTTCGTCATCAACGAAGCGGACAGAATAGAGTACGTAGCCTGTGCAGCCGGAGCAGTGGAAGAGGAGCTGGATGCGCTATTTGATCAGATTCAAGAACTAATCGATACTGACCTATCAGATTTGGAAGCCTTCTACTACGCCGCTCAAATCCATCTGGTGTTCGTAAAAATTCACCCTTTTCAAGACGGAAATGGCAGAACGGCCCGGTTGCTGGAAAAGTGGTTTTTGCTCGAAAAGCTGGGGCAGAATGCTGTTTCGGTGGAATTGGAAAGAAACTATTACGTTCACCGTAAAGCGTATTACAAAAATATCAGACGGCTAGGTTTGGAGTATAATGAGTTAGACTACGCCAAAGCTTTACCCTTTTTGTTGATGACGATTGAAAGTTTGCGGTAAATTCGCCCTCTTCTGTCAACTCTTTAAGTTATCAAAAAAACTGATTCCGTCCTCAAAATAGTTGGTGGTTCGAAACTCCCGATCCTGCCCGTCCCTGTTTTAAGCTTATGAAAAAAAGACTCACTCTCTTTTTACTAATTGGATCAATCCTGGCGAGTAGCGCCGCCTTTGCCCACGGGGTGGACGACCAAACCAAAGCTTTTTTACTGGGCAACGAAGGCGCGGCTTTCTTCCCCTTCCTTTATATCGGGGCCAAGCATATGATTACGGGCTACGACCACCTGTTATTTCTGATTGGGGTGATTTTCTTCCTCTATCGGCTCCGGGACATTTTGCTCTACGTCAGCTTCTTCACAATCGGGCACAGTCTGACGCTACTGCTTGGCGTGCTGAGCCATATCTCAATCGACGCGTACCTGATCGATGCCATTATCGGCTTTTCTGTTGTTTACAAAGGCTTCGATAATTTGGGTGGCTTCAAAAAAGTGTTTGGCTTCGAACCCAACACGAAGACCGCCGTATTGATTTTTGGCCTCTTCCACGGTTTTGGGTTGGCCAGCAAGCTCCAGGAGTTCGAACTCGGGCAGGACGGGTTATTGACTAATCTGATCGGTTTCAATGTTGGCGTCGAGGTCGGGCAGTTCCTGGCCTTGGCGTTTGTGCTGATTGCGATTGGTGTCTGGCGGCGGTTTGATAGCTTCAAACAATTTGCTACCGTGACCAACACGCTTCTGATGACCGCCGGTTTTGTCCTGATCGCTTACCAACTCAGCGGTTATTTTGCTCAATAAAATTTTAACTATTATGGAAAACGTAACTCCACAACTTCTGAACAAAAAACAAATATTCACCGCTACGTTCGTCGCGCTATTCGTAGGTGCCGTCATTTTTATGGCTGCTGTTTTGCCCGCCGAATATGGCTCGGATCCACTTGGAACGGGGAAATTATTGGGGTTCAGTCAGCTCTACCAGGCAGAGGCTCCCACGGAGGTTGCGATGATCGATGCTGGTAATCCGAAGGCTTATCCTCTCCTGAGAAAAGAAGACCTGGGTTCTGACCCGGAAGTTCCCATGCCCAAGGAGTCCCGGAACCCGCCTCCTGCGAACCAATACATCGAGCGGCAAGATAGCGTAACGGTACTGGTAGCGGCAGGTAAGGGGATCGAGTACAAAGTGAAGGTACTGAAATACGGGTCGTTGAGATACGAGTGGAGGACAGATCAGGGAGTTCTCTACTCCGACTTTCACGGGGAAGTAAAAGAGGCGATCAAGCCCAAAGAAGAATTTTTCCTTAGCTATACCATCGCTTATTCCAATAACCTGATCGGAACTTTTCTGGCCCCCTACGAAGGCAGGCACGGCTGGTATTTCAAGAACAGAACCGACAAAGATATTCTGGTCAGTTTGCGAATGAAGGGGCAATATGAATTGGAGTAAGTAGTGGACGAAATTGAGTTGGAATGCTGTTTGACAGCGGATTAGCGAACGTACTTTTTAAGGTAATTTTCCAATTCAATAAAATTTATAAAGGCCATTTCAGCCTTTTGTGCCTTGAGTAGCCCGTTCGTATAGTAAGTACCGTGTCGGGTTGGGTTATTTTTCACCTTTGAAGAAAACCAACCCTACCGCAATAGCATGGAAGCACCTGGACAATACTCGGCTGGCCTGGAAAATCAATCAGTACCTATCAAACTGAAACTGTCGGCGCTTTGGACAGCAGTGATGTTTTTCTACGTGTACGGCGACTACTTCTCTTTTTATACCCCCCAATACTTCCAGGAATTTCTCAGCGGCGACGTCATTCTCGACTCTCCCGTAAAATTGCTCATTGCTTCGGTGGTTATGGCGATTCCTGCCTCGATGATTTTCTTGTCGCTCATCTTGAAACCCAGGCTCAATCGCTTTCTTAATCTGATTTTTGGGAGCCTATACACCGCCATGATGCTGCTGATTGGAGTTATGTCGATTTCGCCCTGGTGGAGTTTCTACGTGTTCTATGCCTTTGCGGAAGCAGCCATTACTATGACGATCGTATGGTACGCCTGGCACTGGCCTAAGGAGCAAATAGCGAACCGCTAGTTTCAACGGAAAATACTATTGATCGAATTTTTATCAGCAGAAACCAGCCAAATGACCTACAAATCGAACAAGCTTCTGGCAAGAAGGGCGGGGCTAATCTACCTGGCAGTAGTCCTGACTGGCCTTTTCAGTCTCGCTTACGTTCCGTCCAAACTCGAACTCTATGATAATGCTGCCGCTACCCTGCAAAGCATCGTAGAACATGAGTTCCTGTTTCGGCTGAGTATTTTTGTCGGTGTGATTTCCTATGTTTTCTATCTATTCTTGCCACTTGCCTTGTACAAGCTTTTAAGGCAAGTTAACGAAGAGTATGCCAAAATCATGGTTGTGCTTGCCGTGGTGAGCGTACCAATGGCGGTACTGAATTGGCAAAATAAGTTGGGTATATTAAATCTGGTCGAGATTGGCGGCGGCACAAATCAACTGGCAGACCAGGTACTTTTTAAGCTTCATCAGTACAATAACGGAATTAGGGTCATTCAAATATTTTGGGGTTTGTGGCTGTTTCCGTTTGGATACTTGGTGTATAAGTCTGGATTTCTGCCAAAAGCACTGGGCGCACTACTGATGGCTGGATGCGGAGGATACCTGATCAACTTCACGGGACAGATTTTGATGCTGGATTATTCAAAGACGATTATAGCTAATTGGGCCGGTATTCCTGCTGCTCTGGGAGAAATTGGCACTTGTTTGTGGCTGGTCGTTATGGGGGCAAAGAATAATCCGATAAAGTGATTACTTTCTTCCAAAGCTCCCGCGCAACGCCGCCTGCGCTGCGTTGAAGCCACACATCCCGTGAACGCCCCCGCCCGGTGGGGTGGACGACGAACAGATGTACAAATCAGGATCAGAGGTTTGGTAGGGGTTCAGGCCAACAACGGGCCGCGTCAAAAATTGCTTCCAATCCATATTTCCCCCATTGATGTCGCCGCCGATGCAGTTCGGGTTCCAAGCTTCGAACTGGACGGTATTCATCGTGTGTCTTGCCAAAATCACTTCCCGGAAACCCGGTGCGAACCGCTCGACTTGCCGCTCGATGCGCTCGGTCATGTCCGTCGTGGCGCCGTTGGGCACGTGGCAGTAGGCCCAGGCGGTGTGTTGTCCCGCCGGACTGCGACTAGGATCAAAGAGACTCGGTTGGGCCAGCAAGACGAAGGGTTGGTCGGGCAATTGGCCGTCGACAACCATTTGCTCGGCGCGTTGAATTTCTGCCAGCGTACCCCCGAGGTGCACTGTTCCAGCTCTCCGGCAGTCGGCATTCAGAAAAGGGATGGGTTCGCGCAGCGCCCAGTCGATCTTGAAAACCCCGGAGCCGTAGCGGTAGTTTGTGAGTCTGTTTCGGTAGGTACTGGAGAGCCGCTGGCCAGCTATGGCTACAATTTGGCGAGGAGTTAGATCGAATAGAATCGCCTTGGCTTGCGGCAACTGGCTCAAATTATCGACCTGATGGTTCAGCGCAACCTCGCCGCCCAACGACTCGAAATAGGAACCCAGCGCGTTGGCGATGCTCTGGGTTCCCCCCTTGGCTGCGGGCCAGCCCTTATCGTGGCCGGCCGCCATGAGCATAAGCGCAATAGCGGAGGTAGTAACAGCCGTGAGGGGCTGAAAGGAATGAGCCGCCATCCCCGCTACTAAGGCCTTTGCTTCGGGAGTTCTGAAACGACTAGCGAGCGTGGAGGCGGGCAGTAGACCTTTCAAGCCAAACTTGACAAAATCGAACGGTTGCTCTGGCCATCGGAACGGACTCAACAAATCTCGTGAAAGCCCCGGCCAATTCGCCACGATTGAAGTCAATAAGTTCTCGTAGGTTTTGCCGTCGGTACGGAGTTTGGAAGCGGTATCCCGCACGGATCCAGCCAGTACCGCCGCCGCGCCGCCGTCCAGCGGGTGCGCCAGCGCCACGGGAGGATAAATATATTCCAGACCATGCTGGGAAAGCGGAAGACTTTGCAAGAAGGGCGAACTGGCGGCCAGCGGAACCACCGCCGCCCCGACATCGTGGATGAAGCCGGGTAGCGTCAGTTCCTCGGAGCGGGTGCTGCCGCCAATAACTCCTGCCCGCTCGACAAGCAGCACCGAAAGTCCGGCCTGGGCCAGCACTAGGCCCGCCGAAAGGCCGTTAGGGCCAGCACCTACCACGATGGCATCGTACGTTTCAGACATTGTATCGTCTATCTGATTTCTGTCAATAATAGCTATTCAACCCGTAGCCAGGTACCAAACTTACTGCATAATTACGACTCCCGTCCGGTTTTTCGATGGGTAACCGGAATTGCATAGCAGACAAAAGATGCGGTACTTCGCTCATTCTTATTGCCGTTAGACCCCAACCCTCGACCCATGCTCACCAAAATCATCGTCCTCGCCTTATACGTCGCCGTCTTATTTCTGATTGGCATCGTGGCTTCGCGGCGCATTAAGAGCATGAGCGATTTTTATGTCGGGGGCAAAAATCTAGGATTCTGGGCCGTAGCCTTTTCGGCCCGCGCCACGGGCGAGTCGGGTTGGTTGCTCATTGGGCTAACGGGAATGGGTGCCTTGGCGGGGCTTTCGGCCTATTGGGTCGTGGTGGGCGAGGTGCTGGGCGTCGTGATCTCGTGGTGGTTTATGGCTAAGCGCTTCAAGCGCCGGTCGGACGCTTACCAGTCCATCACCATTCCCGATTACCTGCAAAGCCACTTCCAAAGTACCACCCACACGCTGCGCATCATCGCGGCTTCGGTGCTTTCGGTGTTTGTCATCATTTATGTGAGTTCCCAGATTGACGCGACGGGCATTGCCTTCGAGTCGCTGCTGGGCATGAACTATTACGCCGGAGCGCTGCTGGGCTTCACCATCGTGCTGGTATATATCTTCATCGGCGGCTTCGTGGCGGTGGTTTGGTCCGACTTCTTTCAGGGGCTGCTGATGTTCTTTGGACTGGTACTGCTACCCATTGTCGTATGGTTTTCGATGGATCGCGGGCAGGGCGTCATCGCCGGACTCGACCGCATCGATCCCGCGCTCACCCACCTGTGGGGTGGAAGCGACGATGTCTGGATGAACGTTTTCACCATGCTGGGTTTCGCCATGATCGGGCTGGGATTTCTGGGCTCCCCGCAAGTGTACGTGCGCTTCATGTCGATCAAGAGCGAGTCGGAAATCGACAACGGCAAGTGGGTTGCCGTCCTTTTCACCCTCCTCACCGATGCGGCGGCGGTCACGATCGGTATTTTGGCCCGGATTATTTTCACCGAAGCGGGCCAAGATCCCGAAACTATTTTCGGCATCGGCGCAACCGACGTGTTGAAAGTAATGACCGAAAATTTCTTGCCCAATTTTCTGGTCGCCGTCTACGTCGCCATCGTGCTATCGGCCATCATGAGCACCATCGACTCGCTGCTGGTACTAGCTTCCAGCGCCATCACCCGCGATTTTTACCAAAAAATATTCCGCCCCGACCTCCGCGACGAAGACCTGACCAAGCTATCCCGCTGGGTAACGCTGGGCATGGCACTCATCGCGCTGGGACTGGCGATGCTGACGGCCATTCTCTCGCCCGACCGCCAGATATTTTGGACGATCATCTTTGGCTGGTCGGGCATTGCGGCCACGTTTTGTCCGGTCGTTATCCTCACGCTTTTTTGGCCCGGCTACACCGAGCGCGGGGCCATCGCCAGCATGATCGCGGGCTTCCTGTGTGTGCCCTTGTTCAAGTTTGTTTTCCAGGAAATGGACACCATCGGGCCGTATCTGGTGAAGCTGGATGTGCTGGCTCCTTCATTTTTGATTGCGATGGTGGTGGGGGCGATTGTTTCTAAAACTTTCAGCTCTGAAAAGCAACAGTAGTGCTCACCTCTGGAAAAGACAGAATCCCCGCCAATAGGCGGGGATTTTATGAAATATTGACGTTAGAAATAATTCTACAAATCAACCTTCCCCACCATCCCCTCCGGCTTCACCCACTCATCGAACTCCTCAGGAGTAAGGTACCCCAACTCCACGGCGGTTTCCTTTAAAGTGCTGCCGTTCTTGTGCGCCGTTTGCGCGATTTCGGCGGCTTTGTAGTAGCCGATTTTGGGGTTGAGCGCCGTGACCAGCATCAGCGAATTGTCGACGTGCTTCTGGATATTCTCGCGGATGGGTTCGATACCCGCCGCGCAGTTGTCGTTGAACGAGACGCACACGTCGCCGATCAACCGCGCCGAGTGCAGGAAGTTGTAGGCCATCATGGGTTTGAAAACGTTCAGCTCGAAGTGGCCGTTGGCCCCACCGACGCTGATGGCCACGTCATTGCCCAGCACCTGCGCGGCGACCATGGTCATGGCTTCGCACTGCGTGGGGTTCACCTTGCCGGGCATGATCGAACTGCCCGGCTCGTTGTCGGGAATCTGGATTTCGCCGATGCCCGCGCGCGGGCCCGACGACAGCATTCGGATGTCGTTGCCAATTTTCATCAGGCTCACGGCTACCGTTTTCAAGGCTCCGTGGGCTTCCACAATGGCATCGTGGGCGGCCAGGGCTTCGAATTTGTTCTCGGCGGTCACGAAGGGCAGGCCCGTTAAGTCGGCGATGTGCGCGGCCACGTTTTCGGAATAGCCCTCCGGCGTGTTGATACCTGTGCCGACGGCCGTGCCGCCCAAAGCCAGTTCCGACAGGTGCGCCAGGGTATGGTCGATGGCTTTGAGGCCATGCGAAAGTTGCGAGGCGTAGCCCGAAAATTCCTGTCCCAACGTAAGCGGCGTGGCATCCATGAAGTGGGTACGGCCGATCTTGACTACATCCTTAAACTCGACGGCCTTGGCTTGCAGCGTGTCGCGCAGTTGGGTGATGCCGGGAATCGTCAGCTCCATCAGTATTTTGTAGGCCGCAATGTGCATGGCCGTCGGGAAGGTATCGTTGGACGACTGCGACTTGTTGACATCGTCGTTGGGATGCAGGAACTTCTGCTTGTCCGAGAGTTCGCCGCCGTTGAGTACATGGCCGCGGTAGGCGATGACCTCGTTGGTGTTCATGTTCGACTGCGTGCCGGAACCCGTCTGCCACACCACGAGCGGAAACTGGTCGTCAAGCTTGTCTGCCAGGATTTCGTCGCACGCTTGCCCGATCAAATCTGCTTTTTCCTTGTATAAAACCCCCGCCTCGGCATTGGTGAGCGCGGCGGCTTTTTTGAGGTAGGCGAAAGCCTTGATAATTTCCTTCGGCATCTTGTTGATGTCCTGCGCGATAGGGAAATTCTGGATCGAGCGTTGCGTCTGCGCGCCCCAATACACGTCGGCGGGTACTTGTACCTCGCCCATGGTGTCCTTTTCTATACGGTAGTCCAATTGTGAATTTTGAATTGGTGAATGAGTGAATAAAATTTGTCGCCTTCCGGCAATCGTAAAATTAATGCAGAGTGGGCAGTTTTGGTATTATTAGTGGGGAAAGTTTGGCGATAAGGGCTGATTCTGCCTGATTAGCAACCCTTTTTTAGGTTCTTTCGTACCTTTTCTCAAACCCCCGTTCTATGCGCGTTCTACTACTGCTCGTTCTTTTTTGTATTTCATCCTCCGCTTTTTCCAACTCCTTTCCGGCCGACTCCAGTAAGAATGCCGATACAACCAAGTTCCTGACCGATACCAAATTCATCGTTTTGCCCGTCGCGTTCCGGCTACCCGAGACGGGCTGGGGCGGGGGCGTAGTGGGTACGACGACCTTCTCCTTCGCCCGCGACAGCATTCGCACCAAGCCTTCTCAGATCTCGTTCGGGGCCACTTACACCCAGAAAAAGCAGGTTCTGTTTTTTGTACCTTTCAATATCTTCTACGACAACAACCGCTATTATTTCAATGGGGATAACGGCTGGTTCAAGTACAATTTCAATTATTATGGCATCGGGGAAGATCGCGTGCCGGAAGAGATATTCGACGTCACTTTTCCCCGCATTCGAATACTGGCCTCCAAGCTGATCGCCCCCAAAACCTATCTCGGCCTGCGTTACCAGTACGAAAGCTACAACGTGACGGGTACCGTCGAGGACGGTGAGCTGGCCACGGGCCGCATCGCGGGCAGCGATTTCAGCCGCACGTCCAGCCTGGGGCCGTCGATTCTGCGCGATAGCCGCGACCAGGTTTTCTATCCTCGCCAGGGAATGTTCGGCGAACTGTACGTGCTGCCCACGTCCAAAATATTCGGGGCCGACCGGGGTTTCACGCGTATATACCTCGACGTGGCCAACTACTTCTCGCTGCACGACCGTGTCGTGCTGGCGACCAACTACACCGCCAGCGCCATTTTCGGCGATCGCGTACCGTTCAGCCAATTGTCGTTTTTGGGTGGCCCTAAGAAGATGCGGGGGATTTACGAAGGTTTTTTCCGGGATAAAAACGCCCTGCTGGGCCAGGCAGAATTGCGCTGGGAAATCTGGAAGTTCATCGGTGCAACGGCGTTCGGATCAATGGGGTTCTTAGGGGATGAGGACGACGGTATCCGTTTTAACAAGCCCAAATACACCTATGGCGGTGGACTCCGCATTACAGCCCAAAAGAAGAACCACTTAAATATTCGGGTCGATTATGGCTTTTCGCCTTACGACAAAGGAAATTTGTACCTGACGATAGGGGAAGCTTTCTGAAACCTCAACCGAGGTACTTTGCTTCTCTCCCTTAAAGAAACATAGATTTGTTAGTTTTGAGGAATGAAAAGGATATTCTCATTTTTTGTGTGGGTACTCGGTCTGGCTTGTTTTCAGGTAACGGCACAGACTGGTCAAGCACCCTTCGCGTCGTCAGATCAAGCGAAAACGGGGGAGAGCCTGTTGACCGTAAACGTACAGGACGCAGGCATTACACGAGACGTAGCGGGCTTGAAAATTGTGTTGCAGGACGAAACTACCGGACAAAGCCGGACGCTTGACTACGACCCAAAAACGATGATCGCGCGGGCCGTAGTGGACACTGCACACCGTTATACAGTGGCGATCGACGCCCCAAACTATACGCCTTACCGCAAGTACATCGCTAAGGTAGTTTCCGGGCAGGAGTTAAACGTAGCTCTGCGGCAAAAGCCAGCGGAGGAGCCGAAAGATCAATCGAAGTACCTGTTCATCGTGATCGATAAAGTTCAGCGGTCGGTGATACCCGATGCCATGGTGTGGATAGCGGGTACAGACAAAAAAATGGAGCCGATCGTCATGGAGAAGGGACGCTCCACCGTGTTGTTACCTGACGACCAAGATTACGCTTACCAGGCCACCGCCAAGGAATACTACCCGGCGAGTGGCCCCGTTCAGAGATCCAAAACCGGGTCCTTAAAAAATAAAACAATTGAGATTGGCATGCTACGGCGTCAAGGGCCGCCCCAGAGCCAGACGATCGCTTTCATTGCCAAGGATGCTTTCACCAAAAAACCAATCGCCGCCCGCTTCCGGTTCAACAGTGCCCAGACCAATAATTCGGCCACCATCACCACGGCGGAGAATCCCGAGTTTGGCACCGAGCTGAAATTGGAGCAGTCGTACCGGTTGGAAGTGCAATCGAACGGGTACCAAGATTATACCCAAACGATTGAACTCCATGCGCTGGAAGCCGAACCCGTCAAACCCAGGGTAGTTTTGCTCAACCCACTTGCTTACGCGGTGACCTTTGTGGTATTGGATGCCAAAACTCTGAAGCCAATTCCGAACTACTCATTCACCATTCGCGAGGCAAAACAGGATCTTAAAGAGCAGGCGGAGGGCAACGCAGTTAAAGTCATGCTGTCGCCAGGTAAAAATTACGATATCAGGGTAGATAAGGCAGGATACGAACGCTTCGACCGCAGCCTGAGCTTTGAAGTACCTACCAGCCCCACTGTATTGCAAAAGTCTATTCTGCTTTCACCCGTAAAAGCCGCACCCGCTGCCCCCGTTTCCACAAAGCCCGAGCCTACCCCAACTACTGCTCCCGAGTCTGTCACAGGAGCGGATGAAGCCGTATTCGAGAACTTGAAAGTAGGGGAAACCATGCGGCTCGACAACGTTTATTTCGACCAAAGCAGCTATATACTGCGCCCCGAATCCTATCCGCAACTGGACAAACTGGTCAAGACGCTCAAAGTGAATCCTAAGCTAAAAATCGAAATCGCGGGCCACACCGATAACGTCGGCGACGCGCGGCTAAATCAGTATCTGTCGGAAAACCGCACCAAGGTGATTTCCAGCTACCTTACCAACAAGGGAATTCCCGAATCACGCCTCGTCTGGAAGGGATATGGCGAGACCAAGCCCGTCGCCTCCAACGATACGGAGGAAAACAAAGCGCAAAATCGTAGGGTGGAGTTTGTTGTTTTGGAGAATTAAAGGAGGAAAGGGAGGATGGAGAAAGGAGGAAAGGAATCTGGCGCACAATCCCATGCGGTGTCTGCTTTTATCCTTTCCTCCCATTTCCATTTATCCTTTTCTCCTCCCTTACTTCCCCCGGCTGCATTTCCCCCAGCTCGTGCTCCCCAATTTTCCACCTTACCAGCCGCAGCGTTGGGAAACCCACCGCAGCGGTCATGCGGCGAACCTGGCGGTTTTTGCCTTCGTGCAATGAAAGGGCAAGCCAGGAGGTTGGGATGCTTTTTCTGACTCGAATCGGTGGGTTGCGCTCGGGGAGCTTTGGCTCGTCGATTCGTTCGGCTAGGGCGGGTAGGGTGCGGTGCTTTTTTTTATTTATGGAAATCGTTACGCCAGCTGCCAGTTCGGCGCAAGCTTCTTCGGTGATTTCTCCCTCTACCTGCACATAGTACGTGCGGAAATGTCGCTGCTTAGGATCAAGTAGGCGAGTTTTGAAGAAATTATCATTTGTCAGTAATAACAGCCCTTCGCTGTCGGCATCGAGCCGACCGACGGGGTAGACGTCCTTGGGAAAGTCAAAGTCCAGATCCGCCAGCGTCGCATGGTCGCCCTCGCGGCTAAACTGCGAGAGCATACCGAAGGGTTTGTAGATGGCGTAGTATTTTTTTGTTGATGCGTTGATTTGTGTGTCTGTTTAGGTGTTTAAGCGAACGCAAGTTTCCTTCGTCGCTACATTCACTCACTGGCACGCCAGTCCGATCACTCACTCAAAATTAACTCCACCCCACAATGATCGGAGTGTACGGCCTCGGTCGTGTGTCGGCAATGAATCAGCCTATCCCGTAGCGTGTCCGAAACCGAGTGGTAGTCGATGCGCCAGCCCTTATTATTGCCACGCGCCCCGGCGCGGTAGCTCCACCAACTGTACTCGGTCAGCTCGGGGTTAAGGTACCGGAAGGCGTCGGTGAAGCCGCTGCCGAACCAGCCGGTCAACCAGGCGCGCTCTTCGGGCAGGAAGCCCGTGCTGTTTTTATTGCGTATGGGGTCATGAATATCGTTTTCGGTGTGGGCAATGTTGTAGTCGCCGCAGATAACCAGATTGGGGCGTTCCTTTTTCAGATCTTTGACATACGCCTGGAAATCCTGCAAAAACTGCATCTTCACACCTTGCCTGGTTTCTCCGCTAGTTCCCGAAGGGAAGTAGCAATTCAACAGCGTAATCTCTCCGAAATCAGCCCGCAGAATGCGGCCCTCACAATCGTAAACGGATAATCCGCAACCATCCACGATGCGGTCGGGCGTTATTTTTGACAAAATTGCCACCCCGCTGTAGCCCTTTTTCTCCGCCGCGTGCCAACCGACTACCTCGTACCCAAGTACCTGGAAACCCGTCAAATCGACCTGCTCGGGCTGGGCTTTGATTTCCTGAAAACACAAAATATCGTAAGATTTGCCAGCCAGCCATTCGACCAATCCGTTGCGGAGGGCGGCGCGGATGCCGTTGACGTTGTAAGAAAGTATTTTCATATTTTCAAGGCACAAAGGCACAAAGGCACAAAGCGATGCGTCGTTCCGACACAAAGTGGGACGGTCCATGCCGCACAAAGTATAAAGAGTCGTGACATAGCAAAGGTAGTAAGCTCGGTACGAAATGGTACAAACCTTTTCTTCCTTTCTAAGAAGGTCTGCTTAACTTTGGGTCTGACCTACGATTTCAATTTTATAAAAATGAAAATATCCCTGATTACCACGCCGCAGGAAACTGACCTGACGGTAAGCCTGTACATCCAAGACCACGAATCGCTTCAGCCCGGTGTGTTCAAAGCGGAAAAAAATGAGGTATGGTGGCCCTCGGAAGATAAAATTTGGCTGGGGTTGGGTAAAAAACCGACCGCCACTACGGTGCTGAAAGCACTGCGCGCGCTGTTTCACAAGCGCAAAGACCGTTGGCCAGACGGCATCACGCTCGATGCCCGTGGCCTGTCTGCCGAGTGGATCGAAGCTGCCGTGAACGGTATGATGCTGGGCGGCTACAGCTCAACCTCTACAAGACTGAAGAAAAACCGTATAGCAAGTTTTTCGGTAGAGGGGGGACTTTGGCGGTTTGGGTAGATGATAAAACCGCCGAAAACGAGCGGGCCATTTTAAAGGGCAAAGCCACCGCTGCCGTACAAATGCGCGTGATGGATTTGATGAACGCGCCCGCCAACAAGAAGCCCCCGCGCGTGCTGGCCGAATGGGCGTTGGACTCGGGGCGAGCGCATAACTATAAGGTGACAGTACTGGAAAAAGACGCTCTCGAAGCCTTGGGCGTTCATGCCTTGCTCTCTGTAAGCAAGGGCAGCGACGAGCCGCCGGTGATGATCGTCTCGGAACACAGTCCGGCGAAATACGATAAAACGATCGTGCTGGTAGGCAAAGGCGTAACCTTCGACACGGGCGGCGTGTCGATCAAGGGTTCGGCCAACATGCACCTGATGAAAAGCGACATGGGCGGAGCCGCTGCCGTGCTGGGTGCGGTAGAACTGGTGGCACGTCTTGAAATGCCCGTGCGCGTGATCGGCATAATCCCCTCCACCGAAAACTGCGTGGACGGCTCCAGCACCAAGCCCGGCGACGTCATCGACTCGCTATCGGGTAAGACCATCGAAGTCATCGATACCGACGCCGAAGGCCGCCTCATCCTGGCCGATGGCATCACTTACGCCCTCAGAAACTACCAGCCCGATGTGCTGCTCGACCTCGCGACCTTGACGGGCAGCGTGGTTCAGACCCTGGGTTATGCCGCCGCCGGACTCTTCACCGCCAACGACGATCTGGCCCAACAGCTCACGGCCGCCGCCGACCACACGGGGGAGCGACTGTGGCGACTGCCGATTTGGGACGAGTACAAAGACGAGATAAAATCCGACATCGCCGACGTCCGCAACTACCACGGCAAGCCCATCGCGGGAGCGATAGTGGCCGCCAAGTTCCTCGAAACCTTTACCGAAAACCACCCCGCCTGGGCCCACCTCGACATCGCCGGTACCGCCTTTGGCGATCTGGACTTCACGCCAAACCGTGCCGGAACCGCGTTTGGCGTGCGGCTGCTAGTAGCGTTTATAGAAAATTTTTAACATTTCTGGGTTGGGTTAAGCCGACGTCCGCAACTACCACGGCAAGCCCATCGCGGGAGCGATAGTGGCCGCCAAGTTCCTCGAAACCTTTACCGAAAACCACCCCGCCTGGGCCCACCTCGACATCGCCGGTACCGCCTTTGGCGATCTGGACTTCACGCCAAACCGTGCCGGAACCGCGTTTGGCGTGCGGCTGCTAGTAGCGTTTATAGAAAATTTTTAACATTTCTGGGTTGGGTTAAACGGTTAACGGTCAACGGTCAAACGGCGTACTACGCTTTTGGGTGTTGCCGGGTACCGCTGACCCTTAGCCGTTAACCGTTCACCTTTTTTTATATTTGGGAAAACGTTAAAAACATATGAGCCTCACTTTCCTCTGCGTATCTACCTTCTTTAAGGGTAACGATTTCTTGCAAGCCTGCAAGGAAGCGGGTAATACCGTCTATTTATTAACCGCCAAAAAGCTCGAAAATCGCGATTGGGTGCGCGACTCGATCGATGAGTTCTTTTTTGTGGAAGAAAACGAGCACGGAGACTACGACATGCACGATGTTGTGGCCGGACTGGCCCACGTAATGCGCAGTCAGCCCATTGACCGTATCGTGGCGCTGGACGATTTCGACGTGGAGAAAGCCGCCATGTTGCGGGAGTCTTTCCGGATTCCGGGCATGGGCCAAACGACCGCCCGCTACTTCCGCGATAAGCTGGCCATGCGCGCCAAAGCCCAGGAGTCGGGCATTCGGGTGCCGGGTTTTTCGGCTCTCTTCAACGATGCTGCCGTCTCTGAATTCATCCGAACGCATCCCGGCCCCTGGATGATCAAGCCCCGTTCGGAGGCTTCGGCGACGGGTATCAAAAAACTTCACACGGATAGCGAACTCTGGGAGGCCGTCAACTCGCTGGGCGAAAACCGACACGAGTACCTGGTGGAGCAATACAAGCCGGGCGATGTCTTTCATATTGATTCCCTGAGCTTCAACGGTCGGGCGATTTTTTCGTGGAGCAGTCAGTACATTGCCCCGCCCTTCGATGTGGCGCACGGCGGTGGTATTTTTCGCTCCGTCACGGTTCCCTTCGACTCCGCCGAGTGGCACGCGCTCGAAACGCTGACGGTGGATGTTCTCAAAGCATTCGGCATGAAGCACAGCGCTTCCCACACCGAAATAATTCGCTGCCACGACGACGGGCAATATTATTTTCTGGAAACTTCCTCCCGCGTGGGCGGCGCGCATTTGTCCGACATGGTTGAGGCCGCCTCGGGCATCAATCTTTGGAAGGAATGGGCGCGGATGGAAACGGCCGTGGCGCGAGGCGAAGACTACAAACTGCCGCGTCCGCAGCGCAATTATTCCGGCATCGTCATTTCACTGGCCCGGCAGGAATGGCCCGACCACGCTGTTTTTCAAGATAATGAGGTAGTTTGGCGGATGAACCAGGAATTCCATGTGGGCTGTGTGGTGAAGTCTGACAACCGTGAGCGTGTGCTGGCCCTGCTGGAAAGCTACGCCACAATGATCAAAAATGACTTCCACGCTTCTGCCCCCGCGCCGGATAAATCGGTGCATTAGGAAGGCACAAAGGCACAAAGCGGAATGGACTATGCTGCACAGAGTGCTTGGGCCAGCTTTCCTACCTTTTTCAGAATGCTAACGTCAACTGCTTGCCCTCAAAAGGCTGTGAATCTTCTAGGTTGGAGAGGGAGACGCCGAGCAAGCGAACGGGTAGGGGGAGGGGGAAGTTTTCTTCCAGCAATTCAAAAGCCAGGTTTTCAAAAAACTTCCGCTCCCGAATGGGCAGGAAGGATGAGCGACTGCGGGTCAGGGTCTGGAAATCGTTGAGCTTGATCTTCACCGTTACGGTGCGGCCAAATATGCGGGTGCGTTCGACCCACTGCCATACGTCCTCCATAAGTGGGATCAAACCCGCCTGCATTTCTGCCAATGTATCGAGGTCGTTCTGAAAAGTATTTTCCGAACCTACCGATTTACGGACGCGATCTGGCTCCACGGGCCGCTCGTCCTGGGCGCGGGCGATGCGGAAGTAGTACCCACCCGACTTGCCGAATTGCTGCCGCAGGAACTCCTCACTTTTTGATTTGAGGTCGGCCCCGGTCATGACCCCCAGGCTATGCATTTTTTGTGCCGTCACGCGGCCAATGCCGTGGAAGCGCTCGATGGGGAGTTGGGTCACAAATGCCTCGCCTTCCTGTGGAAGGATAACAAAAATGCCATCGGGCTTACGGTGGTCGGAGGCGATTTTAGCCAAAAACTTGTTGTAGGAGACCCCCGCCGAAGCCGTCAGTCGGGTCGTTTGGCGAATGCGCTGCCGGATCTCGTTGGCAATCATCGTGGCTGATTTCATACCCTTCAAATTTTCGGTTACGTCCAGATACGCCTCGTCCAGCGACAGCGGCTCGATGAGCGGCGTGTACTCGGCAAAAATCGCTCGAATTTGCGCCGAAACTTGTTTGTATACGTCGAAACGGGCCTTGACAAAAATCAGATGGGGGCATTTGTGTTTGGCCGTACGAGAGGCCATCGCCGAACGCACGCCGTACTTTCGAGCCTCATAGCTCGCTGCTGCCACTACGCCCCTATCGCCGCCGCCACCCACCGCCACGGGCTTGCCGCGCAGTTCGGGATGGTCGCGCTGCTCGACGGAGGCGAAGAATGCGTCCATGTCTATATGGATTATTTTGCGGTTTGGCATGGGTGGGGGAAGTAGTGGGATGACTTAGTTCTGAAGTTCCAAAGGCACGAAGTTCCAAAGGCACAAAGTGGGCTAACGCAAGCCAGTTAAAGCAGAGCGTTTTTACTTCTTGCCTCTGTGCCTCTGTGCCTCTGTGCCTCTGTGCCTCTGGAACTTTGCCCCTTTGTGCCTCCCTTTCACCTCGGAAATTCCGTATCGAAGTACCCTGCAAAGGCCCAAATTTCTTGAATGTCACTCAGCATCACGGGATAAGGGGAATACCGTTCATTCGTCGATTTCAGTACAAGAATACCTTTCTCTTCCAGGTAGTTGAATATCTTTTTCAAAACGACCCCTTCGTTTTGGGTTACGACCAGGCAGATCATGCCGCTTTTTATTTCGTGCCATTTCTCTACAAACTCGCCCATGACGGTACAGCCTTCGCGCAGGGGCGGCATTGAGTCGCCCTCGTAAGGAAAGGCACGGTATTTCTTCTCCTGCGAGAGAAAAGGAACTTGGAAAGCCGGCAGCTCACCAATGTAGTCGACATCGCCGTAACCAAGTGCATATCCGCCCATTGCCTTTACGGGAACATATTCAATGTTCTCCTGATTCTGGGAATTGACCGAGGTGACCAGTACGCGGAGGTTGTCCTCCCTCAACCACGGTTTTTCCTGCGAATCGCTTAGATTGAGGGTTAAAAGGTCATCTGCGGATATGTTGAAGTACTTTGCAATTTTCAGCATGTCTTCAAAAGATGGGTTGGCCCGTCCTGATTCCCAGGCAGCCAAGGTTGACTTTTTGAAGCCCAGCGCATCGGCTAACTTTTGTTGCGAAAGCTTAAATTTATGCTGAGACCGAAGATATGCCAGATTTTGATTAAAATTCATGGATATAGAATGAGTGTAGAATCAATATGCGTAAATATAATGAACAAATATTAAAATAAATAGTCAAATTATTAAGGATACGCCCTGATGTAAACGTGTATGTTATCCAAACGTTTCGATCCTATCCCCCTGAAAATAATTTTTCAAGGAACAAACCATAAATAAAATGACCTATCAAGAATTTATTGAGTCGCTGAATACCAATCAGCCTCCTGCGGAGCTGAGCGAAATTTTAATTGGGTTATGGCACGATGCCAAAGGTGATTGGGAAGCTGCGCATCAGGTGGCGCAATCTAAGGAAGGGGTCAGGGTTTACGATCACCTCCACGCTTACCTGCATCGTGTCGAGGGAGACACCTGGAATGCCGAATATTGGTACCGTCGGGCTGGATCGAAGATGCCCGAGACTACCTTAAAGGAAGAGTGGAAGGCGTTGGTAATTGGAAATCTGTCTTGAAATTTCAGTGTGGGCTGCGACAAAATATGGGTCTGAACTAGTTATAAATTCTGCGTTTGTCTACAACCAAAGTTTCCCTTGCCTAGACGGATTTCATAGTGCCCGAATCGCATTTCAGGCGATAGTTCCCTGAAATGTAGAGCCTATTCTACGGAATACCCAAATAGCTTTGTATTATAATTTATCTAAGCAATTGATTATCAGATTAACGGATTAAAATAGTTTCAGCTAGAACGCTTTTTTTAAATTTCAACTTGATTTTGGAGTGCGATGAAAAATTGTTAGATCGTCCCGCTACCATAATACCGGAAAAAAACATAAGTTACCATACGGAATATATGTCCACAGACAACCCGCAGAATCCAAGCCGACTTTACGAGCTAGACAAATTGGAGGATGTTCCTGTCCAAATCAAAGACCAGCAGGTCATCCCCATTATCGAGGAGAAAGCAGTCGTGGGGAAGGAAGTTGTTGAAACGGGTCGGGTTCGATTGCTTAAAACGGTCGAGGAACACGAAGAAACAATAAGCGTACCGTTGACCGAAGAGGGAATTTCCGTGGAGCGCAAAGCCATTGGTACCTATGTAAATGAAGTACCTACCGTAAGAAGCGAAGGTGATACGACCATTTATTCGGTTGTCAAAGAAGTGCTGGTGGTCGAGAAGAAGCTGATGCTTGTGGAGGAGATCCACGTTACGAAGCGCCAGCGAACTACCACCAACGAAGAGACCATCAGTTTACGAACCGAGAAAATCAATGTTGAGCACGAAACAATAAACAGCGAACGTCCGGGCTGAAAGATGCCCCCGTTATATAGATTAATTTTTCAACCCAAACCAAACCAATATGAATCTCACAGTAGTAGGCGTATTTGACGACGCCACCGAAGCAAAGCAAGCAGTAGATAAACTAGTAGCCGCCGGAATCGCCCGGAATACAATAGATATGTCGGCCCATCAGTCAAAAGCCGAGACGTATGAGGACGATTATGAGGACTCGGGTGTCGTGGAGTTCTTCAAAAATCTTTTTGGAGACGATGGAGATGACCACAAGCGTTATTCAGCGGTAGGAAGCCGCGGCTCAATTGTGACCGTTCACGCCACATCAGAGGCTCACGCTGAGAAAGCCGCCGATATCCTGGATGAAAATGGTGCGCTCAATGTACATGATCGTGCTGCCCAATATGGTTATGGTGCCACCACTGCCAAGACCGACAATGTGAAAGGTGGTGAGAACATCAAGATTATCGAGGAGAATGTGCGCGTTGGTAAAGAGACCGTCCAGACCGGAGGCGTGCGCTTGAAAAGCCGGATCGTGACCAAGCCAGTGGAAGAGCATATCAGGCTTCGTGAAGAGCGCGTTTATGTGCGACGCAATCCCGTGAATCGTCCGGCTTCTGGCGCCGATCTCGATAGTTTCAAGGAAGGTGAAGTAGTACTGACTGAGCATGCTGAAAAGGCGGTAGTAGCCAAGGAAGCCAATGTGGTCGAGGAAGTTTCAGTAGGAAAAGAAGTCGAATCTCACGATGAGACCATCCGTGAGACGGTCCGTAAGACTGAGGTCGACGTGGAGCAAATTGCGGGTGACAAAACGGTGGCTGGAAAAACTGCCACCGGAACGCCCCCATACCCTAAGAAGTAAGGTCATAACAAACTTCTTGACTTTAAGCGGCAACCCACGTGGTTGTCGCTTTTTTTGTTGCTACTTTTTACCGTTCACTCAATATATGTATTCTTATATCACGCTAATCCAAGTGGCCCGTTAGTAAGTAAGATGACCAAGGCGGTCATTGTTATTTGATACATCTAAACAGATGAAACGATGAGAAAGGTAGTGATGAGTTTAGTATGTGCAGCGGCCCTTGCTATGGCTTGGCCCGCAAGTGTCCGGGCTCAAGCCGTCGAGACGCCCGCTGTCGAGCAGCAGGCACCGCAGGAAAAAACCGCAATCCAACCCGAAAACCTGCCGGATGCAGTGAAGAACACGCTGATGGGCGAAGATTACCAAGGTTGGGCCATTGAGAAAGCTTTTAAGATAACGGAGGCAAACAAGCCCGATATCTATGAAATAGAAGCCAAAAAAGGTGAGGAAACCGCCACGATGCAGTTCGACGAGGAAGGGAAAAAGGTCGAACAGTAACCGATGCAAATAACAAAAGACGCTAGGGGGATTGATAATCCGGCTGGCGTCTTTTGTTGTTTTATCAAAAAGAGTTGACCCTGATTTCGATTTCACTCGTTCCGGGTTCCAATCGTAACGTATCAAACGCTCGGCTGGATTTTTTACCATTTATAGTAACTTCATCTTCGGGAGCTGTTATCAGCTGCAACTCGCCGACGACGTTGGCTGGTAGTTCAATGGTATATCTCTGATTTCGGGCGTTTTGACGATGATAGGTAGCTCTAATCGATCCTTTCATGGTCGGGACGGAGATACCGCTATGCTTCAAATCGCCTAACTGGGGCTTGATGGAAACTATGCCGAAACCCGGCGTTTTTGGTTTTATCCCCCACAAGCCTCTTGGTATCATGTTGGCGGGAACGGCACCCCAGGCGTGGTTCCAGTCGGCGTTGGGCTTGTACTTCATGTCCCAGGCTTCCATCGTGACCGTGGAGCCAATGCGAATCATGTTGTACCAACTGCGGTCGCCGGTGGCACGCATCAGGTCGAGGGCGTAGTCGGCGGCCCCGGCGCGATACAGGCCATCGAGCAGAAATTGCGCTCCGTACACGCTGCTCGCCATACCGCGCGATTTGATGAATTCGACCACGGATTTCTGGTTCTCGGGACGCACGATGCCAAATGCCAAGGGCAGCATATTGGCGTGCAAGGAGGAGTGGGTCGCGCCTTCGCCGTCCAGATAAATACCCTTTTGCTGGTCGAATAATTTGGTATTCATGGCCTTTTTTACTTTTAAAGCCATGATTTCGAAGTATATCTGGTCGTCAGCCTTACCCGCAATCTTCGCAAATTCGGCCATGAGGCGCATATTTTCGTAAAAAAAGCTATTGACAACTGTATTGATGGGCCTCATCTCGTGGCCATCGCGTTCGCCTTCGGGCGTGGAGAGTTTCCAACCCGTATCTTTTTGTGCGGGTGGCCAGTCTACAATGTCTTTCAGGCGGTTGGTAGAATCCTTGAAGCCAATCCGCGCCATGTAAGCATCATCGACCAGACCGGTCACTGAACTGATCAGGCCGTCTTCCCGCGCCAACTCGACCAGCGTTTTGTGCCGGATCTTGTCGTAGTACTTGATAATTAGCGAAGAATCGCCCGTGTAGAGATAATCCTGATTCACCATCAACGCCGTGTGCAGCAGCCACTCGGTAGGCCAGGTAGGGTGTTCCATAAAGTACTCGATCGTGCGCTTGCCAATCGGGTACTCGCGATCCACGGCATAGTGGCCCAACTGATTGATATACGCATCGGCTTCATAAGGAATGCGCTCACGGTCACCATCCACGTACAGCCCGGCGAAAGTGGTTTCTTTAATGCTGTATTTACACAAATCCCACACTTGATTCAGTACCGTATCGGAGGAGGTGAAGCTGCTTTGGATGTCATCGAAATAATACTGAAATACCTTCTGCCGCAGCTCACTGGCCTTTATTTCCGACTGGGCGTTTTCAATTTCCACGTAGCGGAAAGGCGTAATGACGTCGAAGCTGTCGGGCAACAGCACCGCCGCGCCAGAGGAGTTTCGCTTGTCGGGCGTAAGGGCCAGGGTGTATTTTTTAGGGCCGGGCTTTACATCGAGCTTTACCTCCTGATAACGAATGGTACCGCCCGGCTGGCGGTCGATACGGCCGTCTTTTAATTTTTCGCCCAGGCGCAATGTCAGCGTTCCCGCTTTGGGTGCGTTGTAGTCCAATTCCAAGGTGCCAAAGGCGTCTCTGCCGAAATCAACAAAATAGCTGCCCTTGCCCGTAGAAGTCACAGACTCCGGGGAAATGCGGTCGATCTGAAAAACATTCGGCGAAGCACTCTGATCCAGCGTTGCTCCGGTGCGGAACGTTTGGGCGGGCGAATACTCCGATACGCGGTTGACCTCGTCCCAGATCCTGACTTTCCAATAGTAGGTAGTACTCGGACGCAACGCCGTGCCCTGCTGCTCGATGGAGGATGATTTGTCCACGCGCACTTGCCCACTGTCCCAAACATCCCCAATATTCTGCCTCATTTTCTCGGGCGAAGCAGATACTAAAATTTGATAAGCCGACTGTACCCTGGCGTAGTCCGGCACCACCCAACTGTATCCAGGATGGCTCTTGTGAATGCGCGTGTTGCCGGGTTCGCGAATGTAGTCCACCATCATCCCCGAGGGCGCGGCGGAGTTTCCGTCGCTGAACCGCTGAGCCAATTCGTCGTTTTTTTTACGCAGGGCTAGCAACTGGTTCCTGTATTTCGGATCTGTTGCCAGATTATTGATTTCCTTAGGGTCGTCTTTCAAAAAGTACAGCTCTTCCAGGGATTGGTCATTCACGTAGCGCATATACTTCCAATCTTTCGTCCGCACACCTTCACTGGGTGGAATGTTGGCAAACTCCCAAAGGTGCTCGGTCAAAATCGTATCGCGCTGCAAACTGTTCGAGGTGCCACGTACCAACGGATAAAGGCTCTTTCCCTGCCATTTGGCCGGGGCCTTCACACCTGCCATGTCCAGGATCGTCGCCGGAACATCCACATTCTGGGCCAAATCTTCCAGATCCTGATGCTTTTTAAGACGTGGATCGTACACGATAAGTGGCACTCGGACGGAGTTGTCGTACATCAGCCATTTGCCGGCCAATTGCCTTTCGCCCTGAAAGTAGCCATTGTCCCCCATCAGGATGATGATGGTATTCTCAGCCTGCCCCATCGCCTCGAGCTTTTCCCGAATCTTGGCAATTTCCAAGTCGATACCCGCGATCATGCGGTAATAGCCTTTTACGCTGTGCTGGTACTTTTCGGGCGTGTCGTAGCGCCAGTACCAGCGAAGGCGGTTGAAACCGTCGCGCACCATCTTGGGCAAGATGTTAAAGTACTTGTCGTCGCTGATGTCAGCCTTAGGCACTGTGGTGTCGGCGAGAAGATGATCCGTTTCTTTCTGCCAGAAATACTGATCCTCAGCCGAGTCTTGCGCGTGGGGAGCACTGAAACTGAGCGACAGACAGAACGGTTTGTTGCGGGGCGCGGCTTCCAGGAAATCCAGCGCCTGCTGGCCGGTATAGCGCGTGAGGTGGACGGTGTCTTTATTGATCGTTTTGTAAAAGTACCCCCGTCGGTCGGGGTAGGGGCCGCGGTCGTATTCGTCATAGACATCGAATAACTTGTCTTTACCGTCATATTTCACGCCAAACTTTCCGTAAAAACCCGTGTAGTACCCCGCTTCCCGAAGTACTTTGGGGTAGGCAGTCTCCATGTATTCTTCTCTGATGTTTCCCGTCGTGAAACTGTACCGATGGCTCCGTTCGTACATGCCGCTCAGCAGCGTGGCCCGGCTTGCCGCGCAAATGGGCGTCGTGACGGTGGCGTTTTTAAAATAAGTACCCTGCCGTGCCAGCGCGTCCATCTGGGGAGTGTGAACGAGGTCGTTGCCCGCATAACCAAGGGCGCTCCAGCGCTGGTCGTCGGTAAGGATGAAAATTATGTTGGGTGGTACGGCATCCCGCCGATCGTTATTGCCTTGGGCCCAGGCGTATTTTGGCAAAAACAGTGAGCAAAAACATGAAATAACGACGGCACGGTAAAGGCGCATAGAATCGGGGATAATTTTTTAAGTGATACCGAAGATAAAGATAATTACCCTTATAGACGAACAATCGACTCAATGGCCCCGTCCGTATATCATTTACTGGCAACTGTCGATTTATGGAGGGTAAAGTTAAACCAGCTGCAACGTTTCACTTCAAAGCAAGCGTACCAAATTTTAAACAACAAAATTATGAAAGCAATGAAAAATGTGATGATGATGGGCTTGCTGCTGCTAGGCACAACAAGCTACGCCCAACGCGGTGGCGGTGGCGTTACTCCCGAAAAAAGGGCCGAACGCCAAACGAAAATGATGGCCGAGAAACTCGACCTCAGCGCCGACCAGCAAAAGCAGATTTACGCCCTGCAACTGGCGCGTACTCAAAAGATGCAGGAAATGCGCGAAGCACGGGACGAAAGCAGGGAGGCTCGTGACCAGATGAAATCAGCCAATGATGAATTTCAGAAGAACATGGGAACCATTCTTACGCCGGATCAAAAAGTGAATTACGAGGCCATGCAGGCCGAAATGCGCGAAGGACGCCGGGGAGGGGACATGCGAAAAGACTCCACCCAAACGAAGCGCAAGAAGTCGCGGGGACCGAGATAAATTAATTTTCAATGATAGAGTCTGTGAATGAGTGAATGATAGAATACTGGACTCAAATTTATTCGCTCATTCACTCATTCACTCATTCACTCATTCAAAATTGCTTTCGTCTTAAACTCCGAAGTAAAGTGAAACTGAATCTCGGGGTTGTTGTCGCGGTTCATGCGGATCATCCACTCGGATTCGGCTAGAAAAACGGGGCGATTGTCCTTATCGTAAGCGATTTGGTTGCCTTTCAGGCGGATGAACTCATCCAGTTTATGCTTGTCGTCCGAAGTGATCCAGCAAGCGCGGTCGATGTTCATCGGCACCCAGCGGCATTTGGCGCCGTATTCGTGTTCCAGGCGGTGCTGGATTACATCGAATTGAAGTTCACCCACGGTGCCGACGATGCGGCGGTTGCCGAGTTCGAGCGTGAAAAGCTGGGCCACGCCCTCGTCGGTCAATTGTTGCACGCCCTTGTCCAATTGCTTGGATTTCATGGGATCGAGGTTGACCAACTCTTTGAATATTTCGGGTGAAAAGCTGGGAATGCCCGAAAATTGCAGGTCTTCACCTTCGGTCAGTGTATCGCCAATCTTGAAGTTTCCGGTATCGTAAAGCCCCACTACGTCGCCGGGAAAGCCTTCTTCCAGAATACTCTTGTCGGAAGCCATAAATGTGAACGGACTCGCAAAGCGGATGTCTTTTTGAAGCCGCACATGATGGTAAAACTTACGCCGCTCGAACTTACCCGAACACACCCGGAAAAACGCGATGCGGTCGCGGTGGCGCGGGTCGAGGTTGGCGTGTATCTTGAAAACGAAACCACTGAGCTTGTCTTCCAGTGGATCCACGGGTCGCACGTCGGTGGGACGCGGCTGTGGGGTAGGGGAGATCTTGCAGAAGGTGTCCAGCAATTCCTTCACGCCAAAATTATTGATCGCACTGCCGAAGAAGACCGGAGCCAGTTCTCCGGCATCGTAAGCTTCTTCCGAAAACGGATCATAAACACCCTCGATCAATTCCACTTCCTCGCGCAGGGTTTCGGCATCGCGTTTGCCGAGCAGTTCGGGTAGTTTCTCATCGTCCAAGCCAATTTCGACAACGTCTTCCTCAATCTTGGTTTTATTTACCCGGAAAAAGTTCAGCGTTTTGTCGTATAAATTGTATACACCCTTGAAAGTCGCCCCCATGCTGATGGGCCAAGTCAACGGGCGCACCCGGATTTGCAACTTGTCTTCCAGTTCGTCCAACAAATCGAACGGACTTTGTCCCTCGCGGTCGAGTTTATTGATGAAAATGATTACGGGCGTTTGGCGCATTCGACAGACTTCCATCAAGCGCTCGGTCTGCTCCTCGACGCCCTTCACGCAGTCGATGACCAGAATTACGCTGTCCACCGCTGTAAGGGTACGGTAGGTATCCTCCGCAAAATCCTTGTGGCCCGGCGTATCCAGGATGTTGATTAACAAATCCTTGTACTCGAAGGTCATGACCGACGTAGCCACCGAAATACCGCGCTGCTTCTCGATTTCCATGAAATCGGAGGTGGCAGTTTTCTTAATCTTGTTGGACTTAACCGCCCCGGCGGTCTGTATGGCTCCGCCGAAGAGCAAGAGTTTCTCCGTCAGCGTCGTCTTGCCCGCATCGGGGTGACTGATGATGGCGAAGGTGCGGCGTTTCTTAATTTCGTTTTGGTAGCTCAAAGTTATTGTTCTAAGTCGCGGAGCAAGACTTGCGTCTCTGCTACTTTTTTCATGGCCCGATTCCTTTCAATTTCGGCAACAGTATCCTTCGTCCGCTCGTGAATCACACGAATTGCTTCTTCCAGCGGCAAATGCTTAATGCTTTCATAAGCGCGCTCCTTCCACTCCCAAACTTCTAGCTGTGCTTTTGATATTCTAGGTTCCATATCCAATAAGTTCAAATGGCGTTATGATCTTCAGCGAATGCATAAAACCAAGTTCGTAATTTTTGGCAAGAATGCGCCGCTCTCTATTAATGTTTGCCAAATGCTTATAGTTCCAGCTGACCAGATAGTCGATTTTGGAGACAGTGCAACATGCAACGTGCAGAGCGTCGAAGATTTTCTTAGGAGGCAAAATGCCACTTGCGAGATATATTTTGGCTAGTGAAACTACTTCTTTTGAATTTTTAAGCGGCAAGATAGTGATTGGATGGTTTTGAACCGCTTCCAGCAAACGATTCCTGTCTTGCTCATTGTAGGTTTGGTTTATTTCATCAAGCACGTACTCTGTAATAAATGTTTCATACAGAGACTTAGAGATAAAATCATCAAAAAATGCCACGGTGATCTCCTTCTTCTCCGGCGCATCATCGGCGTAGAGAAAATTGATGACCGACGTGTCGAGATAAATTGTAGGTTTTGCCATAGGGAATCAATAAAACGACTGCTTGTAGTCCTCCACCGAAGTACGGATTACCTCATGTGCCTCATCGCGGCCGTACACATTGGCGATTTCAATGAGCGCAGTTTCACCGGGTAAGTTTTTGTAAGTCAGGAAATAGTGCTTCAAACGCTCGACTACGTTGGCGGGTACTTCGCTTAAATCCTGGTAGGCACCGTAGACCTCATCGCCTTTCAGCACGGCGATAATTTTGTCGTCGGCCTCGCCCTTGTCGATCAGGCGGATGCCACCGATAGGACGGGCCTCACAAATGATGTCGCCGTGGGAAATGATTTTTTCGCAAAGCACACAGACATCCAGCGGGTCGCCGTCGCCCTCCATCACTTCCCGGCCTGAGCGCTCTTGCGCCAAAAGGGCAATTTTTTCCCCGCAATACGTTTTGGGAATAAAACCGTAGAGGGCGGGGACAATGTTGGAGTACTTCTGTGGTCGGTCGATCTTGAGGTAGCCGGTATGCTTGTCGATCTCGTATTTGACTGTGTCAGTCGGGACGATTTCTATGAAGGCCGTCACGATTTCAGGCGAATTCTCACCAATCGGGATACCGTGCCAAGGGTGGGCTTTGTGGACGTTGGGGTGCATGTTTACATCTTGGTTTATTCAAATAATGATGCAAAGGTAGCTTTTCCAAAGCTAATGACCCACGGAAATATACAATTTATGGCTGACGCGGACTTAGGTAGTTATACAAAAAAATGAGCGGTAGTTTTAGCTACCGCTCATTTCAAATTGATACTGTATTGGCTAGATCAGTGTACTTCGAAGCTGACCTTCGCATTGACGCGGTAGTTTGTGATCTTATTGTTGTCTACCGTCGCGCTCATCTCATTTACATAGATCGACTTTATGCCACGCACACTCTTAGATGCTTCGTCAAGTGCTACCTGAGCGGCGGCATCCCATCCGTCGGGTGAACTAGCCATGATTTCTATTACCTTAATTACCATAATGTTATGTTTTGGAGGTTTATATGAAAAATAATTTAGCACAAAATAGCTGAATCATTGGAGATTGACTCGTTAAAGAATACTTTCTGGCGAGCCATTCACCTATTTGGTCTACGCACTCATCACAAAACAATCGTTCCTGCTTAGGTTGGGATTCGGCTGAATCTAATGCCAGGTTCGACTAAGACCTCACCGTATCATTCTCATGGTACCAGTCTTGACGTATTTTTCTATTGCGTTATCGCGAATTATCACTTTGAATACATACTGCCCTTGCGGCGCGCGCTTACCGTCGACCATCCCATCCCAACCTTCGGCCGCGTTGTTGGTTTTAAAGACCGACTGACCCCAACGATTGAAAACAATCATTTCAAAATCACCAGTAAAAGAACCAGCAGATCTGAAACGCTCATTGATGCCGTCGCCGTTGGGCGAGAAGGCGTCGGGTAAAAACAGCGAAGCGTCCTGGCAATTCGCCAGGGCGATCATTTCCACAGGGGCCGACAACGAACGCGCGCTTTCCCAAACCACGGTTGCCACTTGGTAGCTGTAAGAAACTCCGCAAGACAGATCGTAATCCGAATAAGAAAGTTTTGATCGATCGTTGGATGATTCAATCAGCTTGCCATCACGGAGTAGTTCGAAACGAACGGAATCCTGAGGGTGTGGATACGCGCTCCAAGATAGGGTGTTTTGCTCTTTCTCCGCTCGCCCGACCAGGTTGGTGGTGCATAGCTGATTTCTGGATTCACGATAGACCCCACAACCATCTACTGCCTGGAGTTTGAAACAGTGCACCTGTTGAGGGTTCAGGGATTGTAAAGTAAGCATTACTCTACCGCTCGCCGAGGTCTTGACACCGGTTGCCTGGTAAGCTCCAGAACCCGTTTTGGTCAACACTTCCGACTCAATGCCCAACGCGCCGTCGATTTCCAACACGACGGATTCATCTTTCTGCCGTTCAACTCGGGTAATAATGGATCTTTCGTTGTTGTTTACACCGTCTAGGTTTACCTCAACTGAAACAAATTCGCTGCCGGGACAGGCGTCAGTATTCTCGATGTAGGCACCACGGTAAAGAATTGTGCGCGTTCCACCGCCAAGGTAAGCATGCTCAAATTCCAGACTACCATCGGTATACGCATAGTCGAGCGGTGAGCCGTCGTTCCACTGCACTTGAATCTGATCGTATTGACGCGAAATACTGTCGTCCGTGAACGATAGCTTGACGACGCCCTCGCCGGGGCAAAAAAGGGCGCGTGCTTGGGGCGGCTCAATGCCTTTGACGTACACCTCCCGACAAAAACCAATCTTCCCCGCACCATTGCTGCCGACTTGTCCGATGATGTACCGGCCCGGTTTCTCAAAAGTGACTTTGTTATTTTTTGTGAGCGGCGGCATAGCCTCGCCCTTGTAATCGTAAGTAAAGCGGATATCCTCGGCACCTTCTACCGTGCTTTCAAGTAGGATAGAAACCGGGGCGCAGCCTGTGTAGGGATCGTTTCCGGCTAGGTCGTTAATGGAAAAACTTCCATTTCCCAACCTACAGATCCCGTCCTGCGCGTAGCTGAAAGCACCCATTCCAATCCCCAGCCAGAGGAGACCGGCTCGGCAAAGGTGGGACGTTAAATTCTTTATTTTAAACGGCGTTGTTCCAAACACAGCTCGTAAAATAGCGAATGTTTGCCAAAAGGACATTCTACAGGCAGATGGCAGATCTTGTCCGGCAATTCCTTCTCCATGCCGAGCACCTTGCAAGAAGTAGGTCAAGCATCTGACTGTTTGGGCGAAAGTGATAGTGGTTAGGCGTAAAATTCGAGAAATTAAAAGCGGACACGGATGGTGCAACAGGAATCACAAATTCTCCTGACATCGACCGTGCTGGCCCATCAAAGCAGCTTCCGCATTTCTGCCTCCGAGATTTGCAGGGTATAGAGTTTCTCATCGGGCTGCATGATCTTCGTTTTCGATAAATCACCCACGTACACACCGACGAAACCGATGCTCTGCAAAATCGATTCGATCACCTCTTTTCCCTTTTGACCGGAAGCTGCAAACGGTATCGCCAGGGGAGTCTCTTTGTCAAATGCTCTATTTTCCAGCGTTTTGGCATAAATGGTATTGAAGGCCATCACCACTTGCGCACCGGGAAAATAACTGGCCGTCCACTCGCTTTCGAGCAGCCCCCTCGCCTGCATCTCTTGGCCGGGCTGCGCTCCGTCGCGGCCCGGATAGTAATTATTGGCGTCGATGATGATTTTGTTTGCCGGATTTTTTACTTTTTTAGCTACTTCGGGCGTCTTCCCAAACGGATAAGCCAGCAGAAGTACCTCGCCAAACTCCGCCGCTTCTTCTACGGTGCCGACCTGGGCGTTGTCTCCGGCCGCCTCGGCCAGCGATCGCAGTTGCTCGGGATTCCGGGAACTAAACATAACCGAATGCCCGGCCTTGGCGAAATGCTTGCCGAGCGAGCCGCCGATGTTGCCGGAGCCGATGATTCCAATTTTGTATAGCATGGGGGAGGGTGTGTGTTATTATAGAGAAATATTTGGGTAGGAGCGACTTAGGTGATCTTTTGTGTTCTGTTCTTCTCTGTCGAAAAACACTCTAAATAACGGGGGGCGGGGCAACCGCAAGGAATACCGCCCAGAGGGCTATGGGATAGCAGTCACTCGGCGGGAGCCGAGCGACTGCTGTAGGCACAACGCGATTAAAGCACGCTCCGAACAACTAGGGGAAGTTTAGATACTCCCTATGGATTCTATAAATATCTCAAAGGTTTCTTCCTTTTTGTTGCCGATCAACAATTGCATTTCAACGACATTTTCTCCCGCGTAGTTAGGTACTTCCACTGGTTCACCGCGGTACGTAGCCTCCATCTTATCGAACGGAATAGAAACAGTTTCCCATTGGTCGCCACTTTTAGTAGGGAAGGTAAATCCGTAAGAATGACGCCCCTTCGGGGTTCTAACCCGGAAGTTATACGCTTTGCCATCCCCTTTCAACCGCAATACGAAGGCCTCCGATTTTTCCGCGATTACGTAAGGGTTCTTTTCCACAGTCTGATGGATCGAACAAAATCCGCCATTATTTTCCAATGAAACGCGACCAGAGAAATGCGCGTGATTATCACCGGTCATTTTGAGCTGGCTGTCGGAGCGGCCACCCATGACGACGTCATCCTGCACGCGCCATTTGCCTTTGCCCTGCTCAGGAAAGCTGTACAGTATCAGTCCAGAAGAGTCAGATTTCGTATCATTCTTATCAGCATTTTTGTTTTGAGTAGACATACAAGAAGTGATTAGGAGTGTAAAAATTGTTATCGTTCGCATACGGTTATAAATTCAACTGCATGGTTATTGTTCAAACTCACTGATGATTTTTAATACAAAAGGATACAGCCCTGAAAGGTTTTAGGTAGCCCTTCGATTGAGTCAGATGAGATTTATGCGGTGACTTTCACGCGATCTCAGGCCGCTTCGGTGGTTTTAGCTTCCTTTAACCACGCGTAGGCATATTAAAACGAACTGAACACTACTTTTTGACCACATACTTCGTTTTGCCACTACCCATCAATCCGTTGTATGCCAGCCCTTCTATGCTGACACACATGGTTGTTTCGGCATCGGTGTTGAAAAATGAGACTTTCGCTTTACCCATTTTATCAGTCTTGATTATTGGCGACCAAAAAACCATAGAACGATAATCCGGGCGGATATTCTCAGGAAGATTTTGGTCATACTTAGGCACAAAAAACTCCTTGGCTGTATAATAGCCCAGTACTTTCAAAACTTTAATGCCATCGGTGGGTTCTTTTGAATAATCATAGTTTAGGTTACCCACCTTGGTTAGTATGGATACTACGCCAAACTTTGCCTCATCTCCATAAAATATTGCAGCTTTTGAGCCTCTTATTACCTCAATTTTTTCCACAGTAGTCACATCCATGTAAAAAACTATTTCAGGAACGCTTGGACTACCATCAACTAAATATAGGGGTGAGCCACCACGAATGGTAATTGATGGATTCCTGGGATCACTCGAGACGAATAAGCCCGGAACCTGTCCATTAACTATATCAAAAATGTTGATCGCATTAGGCCTGAATTCTGTCATTACGAAATCAGGTCTGCTGTACAGAACTCTTGGGTCTTTTACGAAGGGAACATTTTTTTTTGCCTTCACTATCACCTCATTTAGCATAATCGCTTTATCTAAGCGTAATTTTTCCTGAAATTCTAGTGCCTCTTTTGTGTATTTAAGATAGTCAGCCAAGCTAGGACTGGTCTTATTTTCTTGTAAAAACCAGTTTTTATAATTATTTTTTTGAATTAATGGCGATAGTTGCTGTGTCACCGTCTGCTTCGATACGGGATTATCGTCATCAATCTTAGCGCGTAGCACTACTTCACAACTGTCTTTGAAGTCTAAACCATGAAAGGTAAAACTTCCGTTTTTTTCTGTTTCGCCCATCAAAAACTGCTGTGTCGAATCCCTCCCCAAAACCATCGTCAGGCTCACTGCCTTGTTAAAAGGCTTACCGTTTAGTCTGGTAACTTCGCCAGCTATCGTTAGTCCATTTTCTACGAAATGCCGGGTTGGCGGCAATTCGGCACTTAGCACCTCCTGCCACTTGAACCTCCGCCAGCCTTGGGTCATGAGCAAAATATCCAAATGATACTGCCGGCTACGATTGTTTTTATCAAAATAATAGCCTGGTTTTTCGATATTCCCTCGCACATCGGAACTCAGCAGTAGATTTGTCAAAATTGTTTCTTGTGCTTCCAAGCCACATATTTGGTTTTCGTCCGTTACCACCAACGAGAAATTCCCTTCGACGGGCTTTTTCTCAATGTCTTTTACTTCGATTTCGAGGGTAGTTTTTTCACGAATTTTATACGAAATTTTATCAGACTTAATAGCAAAAGTCAGTTCTTGGTTGGGTTGAATAAACACAAGTCGCTCGGCGTGGGGGCGGAATTGGTTGTCGAAAACCGTGAATTGAGCCACCCCAGGCGGAAACATATCTTTGGGAACCAATGTGATGACGTTCGTTTTTCCAGCAGCTACTTTCCCTGCATAAAAAACTACCCCTTTTGACTGACCGATGATTAGCATCTCAGAATCGTAAAGGGTGCTATTGAGGATGAGCCTGATGTTGTTTTTGTCTAAAAAATTGTCCAACATCATCGAAACTCCCCGTACTTGTACCTGCGGCAAATCGAAAGTTTTGGCATAAGTATCACGGTATTTGACTATTGCATGATAGCTAAGTCCGCTCTCAGGTTTGAAATAACAAAATCCCATACCATTGTGCTCACTTTTAAAACTTTGAACAGTATCGCCCGTCGAGGCAATGATTTCACCCGAAATCGCTAAACCCTTACCGGTTTCATCCGTTGCTTTGAATGCGATACGGGTGTCAAGACCCGCAATAAGATTTCCTCCTTCGGGAAAAAACTGAAAACCAATTGCCTCGGCATTGATTGTGTCAGCGATGCTTTCTTGATCAAGCGAATAAACCCGAAAATCTCTGATGAAGAATTGCGATTCATCAAAATTTCGCATCCAATTGGTGTACGCGCGCAGGCGATAAACACCAGACAAAAGCGAGTCTGGCAAAGTAAAGTCACCATGACCGAAACCATCTTCCAATTTAATAATACGTCTGTCAATAAGCTTTCCTGCGGAATTGTCAATCAAATCGACGTAAAGTGGAATACTAGCCGTATTGGGGCGGTTAGTCATGCCTTCGACCAAATAGGTTTTAAACCAGATTTTCTCGCCCGCCGCGTAGTAGGGTTTATCGGTGTGTAAATAAACTTTCTCCTGTGGATAGGTTTGGTTGTATTCTTCTAATTTAGCAACAAGTTGTTTCAATAAATCTTCATCCTCTCTGACAAAAGAGAAAAATGAAAATACGAGAACAATAGGCAGAATTATTTTTTTCATAGGCCGTTTGTCTTTTATAAGAAATACTATTTCCTGCCATCAGTAAGTAATCTCTTTAACCTTATAGGATAAAGAATACTCTTGTTTTTCAGAATAGTCAGCCAGCAAATTGATTGACAATTTTACGGAGTCTCCTGGGACTAAGTTTTCAAAGCTTACTTCATTGGGATGCATCCCGGATTTCCATCCAAGAACAAACAAGCTGAGTCTGGCGGACTTTATGGTGGTTTGATTGTTGTTTTTAACGAAAAAAACATAATGGGCAAAACCCTTTTCATCTCCGTAGAGGCTCTTATGCCCGACTTCCAGACCCTCTTTCAGCTTCACCTTCTCTTTATCCTGATTTGGCTCGCAACCCAACAGAAAAAAGAAGAAGAGGGCAATCGTGATTGAATTTATCTGGTTCCTAACCTTACTCATGTGCAATAATTTTCTTATAAAAAGATATAGTAAACCTGACCACCACAATGAACCATATTCCGACCATTAAATCATATTCCTTATAAATACTTTCGGGACTGGCATACACTAGGGTGTAAATTAATAACCCTAAGCTAATTGTCGAGACAAGCGCAAGCGCGAAAAATACTACCTTATTTGGTTTGGAAACGGTATTTAAATTCATGTTCTTTTTCTGGTTTGACTCAACGTTGTCGAGTAACAGGGTTGAAAACTTTCCAATGTACGAAAAATCAACAGGCGCCACACGGTAGAGCTCCCGCCGAGTGGAGCCGCACCGGCGGACCGGCCACCCGATGATGACTATCCTGTAGCCGCCGCAGTCGCTCGGCTCTGCCGAGTGACGACTATCGCTAGCCCTCCGGGCGGTACCACTATAAAAGGCTTCAATCATCCAACGCCTGATAGATCATCCGAACAAAAGCGGCCTCACTCGCATCACCGCCCACATTCTGCGTTTGCTTCATCAGCACGGCCACGATTTTCTCCTGCGGGTCGGCGAAGTAGTTGGTGTTGAAATACCCGCCCCATCTGAATTTCCCCACGCTTCCCAAGCCGCGGTCGTGGCCGATGGGGTTGACGACGCTGAATCCCAGGCTGAAATGCTCGGGTCCGCCTTCGCCGCCGTATAAAGTACCCGTTTGGTTGGATACCGTGAGCAGTTTAGTGTTCACGCGGCTGAGGAAGCGCTTGCCGTTGTAGGCCCCGCCGTTGACGAGCATTTGCAGGAAAGTGGCGTAGTCCCTGGCTGTGGAAGATAGTCCCGCGCCGCCGGAGTAGAAGCGCTTAGCGCCCCGGCGCGGGTAGTCGGGATCGTAAAAAGTCGTGGGGAACGCGTTCCAGCTCCCGCCCTCGGGTCGGTGAATGGTAACCAAGCGATTGCTTTTGCTTTCCGGCAAATAAAAGTAGGTATCGCTCATTCCCAGCGGCTCAAAAATATGCGTCTGCAGGTAGTCGGCGAAGGTCATGCCGGACATGATTTCGACAAAGTACCCCATGACGTCCAGCCCCTCGGAATAGGAGTACTTTTCGCCCGGATGAAAATGCAGGGGTAGTTTGGCCAGTCTCCTGACGCTCTCGCCGATGCTGATGGAGTCAGTCGTGAACAAATCCGTGACACCGCCCTTCTGGTATAGGGCTTTGAAGCGCTCATCGCCGTCGATCATGCCGTAGCCCAGGCCCGAAGTGTGGCTCATCAACTGCCGGATGGTGATCTCGGAGTTGGCGGGTTCGGTCGTGTAGGTGCTATCGCTGAAGCGGAAGGATTTGAGCACCGTTGGGTTCCTAAATTCGGGAATGTACTTCGAAATAGGATCATCCAAACTGAATTTGCCTTCTTCGTAGAGCATCATCACCGCCGTGGCCGTGATGGCCTTGGTCATGGAGGCAATGCGAAAAATATCGTCCTTCTGCATGGGACGTTGCGAAGCCACGTCGGCCAGGCCGTACGCCTGATGGTACACGATTTGGCCGTTGCGAATCAGGATCGCCACGAGGCCGGGGAGTTTGCCCTGCTCGACGAAGCCCTTCATCACGCGATCGAGCCGCTGTACGCGCTCGGGGGACAGCCCCACGGCCTCGGGGTTTTTGGCGACCACCAGGTTTTGGTGGGGGATGTCGGTAGTGAGTTTGGTTTGGGCGGCGAGGGGGAGAGAAAGAAGGAAGAGTGCCAGGAATTTTTTCATGCGAGTATTTTTAACGCGGAGAACGCAGAGCGCATGCCGCTCAGATTTCCGCAGAGTGCGCAGAGAATTTAGGACAAAAGCCTTTGCGGCCCCTGCTTTTACTTAGCGTCCTTTGCGTTTAATTTAGCAACGGCTTGACCTTTCCCACTTCATCGGCAATCAAATAATCGCCCGTCTGATTGATAGACTGCTTGACCAGTAATTCTCCAAGAAAGCCCCCTAAAAAAAGTTGCGAACCCACAATAATTACGGTGAGAGCAATGAAGAAGAGCGGATTTTCGGTGACGTTGCGGAATGGTTGATGTGTATAAATATTGTACACTTTCAGCCCGATGAGCCATAGCGCCAGCATAGAGCCAAAGAAAAACATCAAAGTACCCAGACTACCAAAAAAGTGCATCGGTCGTCGACCGAACTTGTTCACGAAAGCAATCGAAAGTAAATCCAAGAAGCCGTACATGAAGCGTTCGAGGCCAAACTTGGTCGTGCCGTACTTCCGGGCCTGGTGCTGAACCACCTTCTCGCCAATGCGGCTGAACCCGTTCCATTTGGCGATGACGGGAATGTAGCGGTGCATTTCGCCATAAATGGTGATGTTCTTGACGACGTCGCTGCGGTAGGCTTTCAGGCCGCAATTGAAGTCGTGGAGCTTTACGTCCGAAATGGAGCGCGTGGCGGCGTTGAAAAGTTTCGTGGGGAGGGTCTTGGTGATTGGGTCGTAGCGCTTTTGCTTCCAACCGGAGACCAGGTCGTAGTTGTCCTCGGTGACCATGCGGTAGAGTTCGGGGATCTCTTCGGGACTGTCCTGCAGATCGGCGTCCATGGTGATGACGACCTCACCCCGCACGGCCTGAAAGCCCGTTTGAAGGGCGGCGGTCTTTCCGTAGTTGCGCGTAAAGCGCATTCCGCGCACGCGCGGATTTTTGCGGGAAAGCTGCCGGATGACTTCCCAGGAACCGTCACGACTACCATCGTCCATGAAAAGGATTTCGTAGCTCAATCCGTTTGACTCCATAACACGGACGATCCAATCGTGGAGTTCGGGCAGCGATTCTTCCTCGTTGTATAAGGGAATGAGAACCGATATTTGCGGGGAGGTGTCGGGCATAGATTGTCAAAAATTCAGGTAAAATTCCCGTAAAAGTTGGCGAAAAGCAAGCGTGTGGATCGAACTGTCGGGTTCGTAGATGGCCAGCTTTTCGGAAATATTGGGTGCATCGCTTGCCGGTAGCCGCGAAAAAGTAGTCAGCGAGCGGAACGGTTCGTGCTTTGATGAATGATACAGTACAAGTTCGCGGTGCTTCACCCAGTCCTGGTCAAGTGCACTTGCTGTGAGGTGTTTACTTTCTTGAATCGGTAATAGAATATGCCAACTTTCTTCCTCTTTCAAAAGCCTGACTAATGATTTGAGCAACTCTTCAAATGTCAAGGTCGCCGCGTGGTGCGCCTGGTTGACCTTAGGGTCGGGCGAGCGCAGATCATTTTGGTAAAACGGTGGATTGACTAAGATAGCATCGTACTTATAGCCTGGTTCATAATCCTGAATGGCCGTTTGAAAAACATCGATTTTGGTTGAGAATGGACTGTTTGCAATGTTTTCTGTGGCTTGCCGGGCGGCAACTTCGTCGATTTCTACGGCGTCGATCAATGCTTCCGGGTTTCTTTGGGCGGCCATTAAAGACAGCAGTCCCGTGCCGGTTCCGATGTCCAGGATGGATTTCGCGTTTGAAATATTGGCCCAGGCACCGAATGCGCAGGCGTCCGTGCAGACCTTCATGGCGCAGCGGTCTTGCTGGATGCGGAACTGTTTGAATTGGAAGAACGAATTTCGTGCCATGTTTTACCTCACCTCACCCCGGCCCTCTCCTGAGAGGAGAGGGAGACTGAATGGAATTGTTAGGTTTTAACTACTTTCTGCCAAAGTCGGCGGGGTTTTCACCCCAGTACTTGGTTTCCCATTTCAGGATTTTGTTCGGGTATTTATTTGCTGCCAGCCAGCGTTCGGCGCGTTGGAGCAGTTCGAAGAGTTCTTTATTGAGGGGCGTAAGGGCTAGTTTGGTGTTAGCGTGTTTTTTTCTAATCCAGGCCATCGCGGTTCGGGAGTCGGTGTAGATCGGGATCGTACTGCCGTTATTTTTGAGATAAGCCAGACCGTGGACAATGGCCAGGAATTCGCCAATGTTGTTGGTGCCATCGAAATAGGGTCCTTGCAGGAAGATGCGCTCGTTGGTTCCCAGATAGATTCCCTGGTATTCCATATCGCCCGTGTCGGTGTTCCAGGCGGCATCCACGGCGATGCTGTCTTTGATGGGCTGACCGATGTGCGGGGGAATGGGAATATTCAGTGGTTTGGCTTCACCCTTTTTTGTGACAAATTCCCAATAGTTGCGATCGATGGCGGCTTCGGCTTCCTTCAAGCTATCGAAAGACTTGAACCTCGCATCCTGAAATCCTTTGATCTGGGCCTCACACTCCTTCCAATCGGTAAAAACCCCCGACTGCCGCCCTTGCCAGACCACGTAGTATTTCTGCTTTTTTTTAGCCATTTTTTTAAGGGGTAAAGGGGTAAAGTTCCAAAGGCGCAAAGGTCCAAAGGCACAAAGTAGATTTGGGCGGAAGGCTGATTTCCCAGTACCCAGTACCCAGTACCCAGTACCCAGTACCGGAAGGCCGGCCCCGCCAGTACCCAGTACCGGAAGGCCGGCCTCGCCAGTACCTAGTACCTTGCGATTCATCTAAACATTAACCCTTTTCCTCCCAAACTTTTACAATCTCCACAATCACCTCCACTGCTTTTTCCATATCCTGCACCGAAACCCATTCCTGGCGGGAGTGGAAGGCGTGTTCGCCCGCAAAGATGTTAGGGCAGGGGAGGCCCATGAAGGATAGTCGTGAGCCGTCGGTGCCGCCCCGGATGCTGCGTGTCTCAGCGGCCAGTCCGACACGAAGCATGGCCTGGATGGCGTTATCCACCACCTGTGGGTACTTGTCGAGCACCTCCTTCATGTTGCGGTATTGTTCGGTGATTCTAATGTCGGCTTTTGAATTGGGGTATTGCTGCAGAACTTCCTGCGTGATTTGGCGGAGCAGATCAGCCTTCTGTTTTAGACCCACCATATTGAAATCGCGCAGGATAAGGTCAACCTTAGCTTCATCCTGACCGCCCTGCATGCCCACCGGATGAATAAAGCCCTCTTTGCCCTCGGTAGTTTCAGGTGAAAGACTGTTCTTGGGTAAGGCCGCGATGACATCCGAAGCAATCTTTAGCGCATTTTCCAGCTTTCCTTTGGCAAATCCCGGATGCGTGCTTACGCCTTGGATTCGGATTTGCGCGCCATCCGCCGAAAAGGTTTCATTTTCGAGCGTGCCCAGCGTTTCACCATCTACCGTGTAGCCAAAATCAGCCCCTAGTTTTTGCATGTCCACATGTTGCGTGCCGCGTCCTACTTCCTCGTCGGGCGTGAAGAGGATACGAATCGGGCCATGCTTGATGGCTGCATTTTGCATCAAATATTCGGCAGCGGCCATAATCTCAGCCACGCCTGCCTTATTGTCCGCACCCAGGAGTGTCGTGCCGCTGGCAGTGACGATGTCATTGCCAATTTGCTGGGCCAAATCGGGATGCTCCGTTATCCTGATGATTTGCCGCGGATCGTCTGGCAATACGATATCGTCGCCCTGCCAGCTTTCGTGCACGATGGGCTTGACGTTGAAGCCCGTCACATCGGGTGAAGTATCCACGTGCGAGCAAAAGCAGATGACCGGGACATTGCGCTTGGTACTGGTTGCCGGAATGGTGGCGTACACGTAACCGTGCTCATCCAGGTGTGCGTCTTTGATCCCCATCTCCTGCAACTCCACCAGAAGCAATTTACTCAGGTCACGCTGCTTCTCGGTACTCGGAAAGGTCTCCGAATGAGGGTCCGATTGCGTGTCGATTTTGACGTAACGGAGGAAGCGGGGAAGCAGGTTGAAGTGTTTGATTGTCGATGGAGTTAAGCGTGTCGCGTAAAGACCTTGATTGTGAGCCGTCTGCCGGATTTTACTAATGGAGTAGTCAACTTATCGACAAAATTTAACTCTTCGGCTTGATGTTACTGTCCGCACTGAGAATACTCACTAAATCTGCCGGAGAGTAATGTATATTTTTCAGGGTTTTGTTGTCCGAAGTTCTGTACACCAAGTATTTGCCACTGTCTTCTTTGAAATGGCAATTGACGCCTTTGTCTTTATAGTGCTGCATCGTAGCTTCGGCCTCTTCCATTGAATTGCAGGCTTTGGACATGTTGGAGCGCTGAACCTCGTTGAACAAGTCCACGAATTTTTCCCCCAAACCGAATTCCAGCACTGCGCCTGAAAGTACATACTGTAAATCGCAAAGCGCGTCAGCGACTTCTACGATGTCGTTTTGTAAAATTGCCACTTCCAATTCCTTTAATTCTTCGGCCAAAAGTGCCACCCGCAAACGGCTGCGGTCTTCCGAAGGAATCATCGGCACTTCCAGCACCGGATGTTTGAAAGTCTGGTGGAATTCAGCCACTTGGTTCAGGCTGTCGAGTTGCTGCATCGGCTGTTGGTCGCCGGAAGGCGAAAAAGCTAATGGTTTGGGGTTCTTCTGTTTCACGGTATGATGGTTTTACTGTGTATGTGTTAGTTGAAACTGCTCTTGCGATGAAGCGCTTCATTTTGTGCGGCATGGGCCGTCCCACTCTGTGCCTTTAAAACTCTGTTACTCTAACAGAAAATTCACCCTGAACAACTTCACCGCTATGGCTAACAGAATGATGCCAAAGACCCGCCGGAGGATGTCTTCCCCGGCCCGGCCCAGTTTGCGCTCGATCCAAGCGGATGACTTTAGTACCAGGTAGACTAGAAATAAATTGACGAACACGCCCACCAGCACATTGGCAAGCTCATAAGTGGCACGAAGCGAGATCAGGGTGGTCATGGTACCGGCTCCGGCGATAATCGGAAACGCGATGGGAACAATCGACGCCGACGAAGTGTCCACGTCGCCATGCTTGAAGATATTGCGCCCGAGGATCATTTCGAGCCCAATGAGAAAAATGACGATGGCCCCTGCGGCAGCGAAGGAGGCAATGTCCACGCCGAAAAGTTTCAGAATATTTTCTCCCACAAAAAGGAAGACTATCATGATGATACCCGCCACGATGGTGGCCTTTTCAGACTCGATGTGTCCGACTTTCTTGCGTAAATCCACCACGACCGGCACGGCACCCACGATGTCGATTACCGCGAACAGTATAAGCGTGACGGAGGCAATTTCCTTTAAATTAAACATTTCGTACGGCTGATTTTGAAATAGGTCGCCCCGGTGGCCTGACGGCCCGGCGATCCGGCGATCCGGCGCAAAGGTCGGCAGAAGACCGGTGCTACCCAAACGAAACGTGGAGATACGCAGGAATTACCAGTCAAGCCATAAATCCATTGGGGACGAAATTCAGAAAGGTGTCAAACACTTTGCGGTACTCCTCCTGATCGACCCTGTACAAGTACGCCCCTTTTTTGGAATAGCCCCTTTGCTTTTCATCGAGCTTAATCAACAGTTTGGTCGATAGGATTTTGCGGCTGAAATTTCGCTTGTCGAATTCAGTATCAAAAATGGCTTCGTACAAATTTTGAAGTTGAGGGATTGTAAATTTTGCGGGCAGTAATTCAAATCCGATTGGGTGCTGGGTGGCTTTGTAACGGAGTCGCTCGATGGCTAGCTGCACCATGCACCCGTGATCGAATAGTAAGATGGGTAACTCTTGAATGGAAAACCACTGAGCCTCGAACGTTTGAGAGATAACGCTGGCGTAGTCGGCCACGTTGATTAGGGCAAAGTAAGCGATCGAGACCGTACGTTCGACGGGATCTCGGTAGGGGTTACCAAAAACCTGAAGTTGTTCCAGGTAGACGTCACTAATACCGGTGAGTTGAAACAAAATCCGGGATGCGGCATCCTCCGTATCTTCGGTTGGACGCAACCATCCACCCATCAACGACCAGGTGTCACCCTGTTTTTCCACCCCGCGCTTGACCAGTAGGAGTTTGAGTTCTTCGCCATCGAAGCCAAAAATAATGGAGTCGAGGGCAACCAGGCACTTGGTTTGATCCTGGTACTGTTCTAGCATGGTGTCGGTCACGGAGAGGGGCAGTTTGAATGTGGTTTGCTCCCAAAAGCCTGGACCAAGTCATTATTTACTCAAAAGAACTTACGGACGATTTTTTTGCAATAAATCTCGAAGTCGCCCAAAATCACTGGCGGTGAGCGCGGGGAAGTTAGCGATTCGGAAAGTCGTCGGTTTCCACGCTCCGTAGCCGTTCCCTAACAGAATTGTGGCTTCTGTGGCTTGCGCTTTTATATTTTTAAGGTGGGCTTCTTCTGCTTGTATAGTAATTACTGTCGAGGAACGCACCTCAGGGTTCTGAACGAGCGTTCGAAATGAGTTTTTATCCAAGAATGCGTAGAAATCTGCTGCCCTTTGGGAAATGAACTGGTCAACCACCTCAATGGTGGGTACCTGCGCCATAACGCGTCTGAGCAGATGAATACCGAGCGTGTTTGGCGTATAAGGAGTCTGGTGCTTTATGAAATTATCCCGCATAAACAGCAGGCTGTTGTAATGTTCTCGCTCCCCGATTGCCTCGGCGCGTTCGATAGCAGCGGGTGATACCACGAGCACGCCCAGTCCCGGCGGCAGCCCGAAGCACTTCTGTACCGAGGCAAACCACACATCGCCCGACTCCCAGGGTAACGCCACGCCCGCCATCGAAGAAGTAGCGTCGATGGCTATGATGCCTTTGAAGTCTCCCCTTATTTGTTTTAGCGTTGGGGCGTTCAGGGCGGTACCGTTGGAAGTTTCGTTGTGGGTCAGGCAAAGAATTTCGGCGGTGGCAAAATGCATATTCTCTTCAACGTTCAGTTCTTCTTCCAAGCCAAACGAATGACTGGTAGTAGAATGAAGCCGACTGGCATATTCAAACCATTTTTGCCCAAAAGCCCCGTTGTAAGCATGGAGGCTACCCTTCTGGACCAGGGATTGTGAAATAATTTCCCAGCACTCAGTAGCCGAGGAGGTGAAGTAGATCTCGTAATCGGCCGGGATGCTCAGCTTATCGTGCATGGCGGCAACCGTCTGCGCCAACATATCCATGAAGGCGGGTGAGCGGTGATTCATGCTCAGAATTCCAGCGCGGTAAGCGTCGAGTAGGTAGCCTTCGACCTGCGGATAGAGTTGCGAAGGGCCGGGGTAAAAAGTCGTCAGGTTCATTCACAAATATAAACCTTCCTCATCGAAGGCGACATCCTGCCAAGTACCGCTACTGAGCACTCGCAGCGTTTTAAAGCCCAACTCTTTTAGTTTTAACGCCGTATCGGCCATTTCGGCGGTAATTTCAGCGGGCGAGTGGCTATCGGAATTTATCATCACCGGGATTTTTTTTGCCAAGGCCTTTTGCATGGTAGAAAGGGAAGGGTAGGGGCTCAGGTTTTTCTTATACATGCCCCTGGTATTTATTTCCAAAACACAGTTGGTCTCGGCCAGCAAATCCAGCGTTAGGTCGATTTCTTTTTGGTACCAGTCGTCGTTTTCGTCGTAAAGACTTCCGCGCAGGTTGTGGATTTTTATCTTGTCCATATGACCCAAAATATCGGGCGTATCCAGAGCGAGCATCTGCCGAACTCGCTCATAATACAGCCTGATTACTTTCCGGGTATCGCCTCCGTGAACTTCCACCAACCCCCGCATGAATTTCTCCGTAGTATCGTCGATTTCCCAGGGCTTACCCAACTCGTTTTGATCCAGGTAATGCACCGAGCCGATGGTATAGTCCAGTTCATTGGCGTAAGTCGACGGCCCAGATGAACCCGGCAAATAATCCACTTCCAGCCCAACGTAAAGCTCAATTTGACCGGCGTATTCGGCTTGTAGCGCTTTCGTTTCCGACAAATAATCGACCAACCTGCCCGCTTTCATGCTCCAGGGATTATGAAAATCAACCGGGCAGTGCGAGGAGAACCCAAAAATACCTACCCCTTGCCGAAGCGCGCCTTCTACCTGCGCCCTTGGCGATCCGATTCCATCACAATAGTGGCTGTGACTGTGGTAATTGGTAAATAAGTGCTTCATTTTTTTGTTGAATCGTGGACTACCAGGCATACCTTGCCATTATCCACGCGCTTCGGCCCACGCCCGACACCCCGGAGCCGTGCATTCGGTAGGCCTGATTAAAAATATTTTGGATCTCAGTGCTCAGATGGAGTTTGCCCCAGCGGTGACCCACTGCGGCATTGACGATCTGCCAGCCCGGCGTTCCGTCATCGGGGATGCGGTTGTCGTCGATATCGCCGCCCGCCAGGCGGTTCTGTTTGGCGGCGGCGTACCCTTCCAGCCTGGCCCAGGTTCTCGATGTGGGTTGGTAGCGCAAAATCAATTTGCCATTTAGCGGCGGAATACGACGGTAGGGCTCGTTTTTGGATTGGTTTTGGCCGTACGTGTAGTTGATAAAGCCTCCCAATAAGAGTTGGCGAGCCATTTGCCATTCGGCGTCCGCTTCCAGTCCCTGGATATAGGCACGAGAAATATTCTCCTTCAAATAAACCGGATAGTCCTGCCTTATCTCGTCCGTCTTTATACGTCCGATCAGGTCGGTAAGCTGGTTGTGGTAGGCAAAAACGGAAGCGGCAACCGCGTTGGTTTTCAATTTTACCCCGATCTCTTTGCTCAATCCCCGCTCGGCACGCAGCGATTGGTTTGGGACTTCGTAGCGGAAATCCACAATGCCCAGCGTGCCAAGATCGTCGATGTTCGGGGCGCGAAAGGTGCGGCTGAAGTTGGCGACCAGTCGCACCGTGGGCAGCAGGGCGTAGGAAATACCCGCGTTAGGAACAAGAGCGTCGGGCGCCAAGGTGGAGATGCCCAGATTTTCGTCGGGAATCCTGACGACGAAGATGTTGTAGCGAACGCCCGCCGTCAGGGTCAGTTTCTTGATTTCAAAGCTATGCAAGGTGTAGAAAGCCAAATTACTCATCGTGGCATTATCAGGATACAGGCCGCGCCGAACTGGCTGAGGCTTGGCGGAACTCCATATCGGTTCTAATTCCTGCTTCTTGCTATTCACGCGGTCGTAGTACCATTCTGCGCCAGTTTGGATCGTCCAGTATTTGCCAGGCTGCGAAATGACGGAAGCCAGCAGACCAAGGGTTTGCACTTTGTCTTCCTCCACCAAAGTCCGGGATACCCCGCTTTTCCGGCTTTGACGGCCCTCTTCGGTGCGGCTGACCAGGGGGATTATCTGCCAGGATTTCAGCCATCGACCACCCCAATCGCCTTCCAGGCGGGCGTAAGCCATCGAACGAACCTGCGGATCGAAGCGGTTGAGGATGAAATTCTCCAACTGCACTTTGTGAAAAACGGGGACGTCCTCTTGTCGAAGGTGCTGCAATGCAACCGTCAGCCGGAGATTGGGCCGGAGTTGAAAGCGCGATTTGACATCGAAGGAATGTTGGTCGTAGCCCGTTGGAACTTGCTTGCCGATTCCTTTTCCGCCCACTAAATCACCGAAACTTCGGTAGGAAAAGCCACCCTGTACGGTGGCTTTCGGGCCGCTGACCCTAAGGGAAAGCCGTCCGCTGCTTTCCATGCCGCCGCTCGTGCGCTTGGCTATTGCTGCGCCGTGAAATTTGATTTTATCTGTAAAATCGGGCGAAGCCGTCAGCGCGTTGATGGTACCGCCCAGCGCATCGCTGCCGTACTGCACCGCCCCACCGCCGCGCACAAGCTCGATGCGGTCGAGCAGAAAAGGGTCGATGGTGTTGAGGTATTGGTTCGGGCCCGACCGAAACGTGGCGTTATTGAGTCGAATGCCATCGACGAGCAGCAGCGTTTGTTGCCCGGTCAGCCCGCGCACGAAGGGCGATCCACCACCGTGATTGGTTTTTTGCAAAAACACGCCCGATTGCCCCAAAAGCGCCTCGGGCGTGGAGCGAAGTGCGTTTTGGGCGAGATCCCGCCTTGTTAGGACGGTCAGCGCTTCCGGTCGGTCGAATACCTGCGTCTCGTAACGCTGAGCCGACACAACGACCTGATCGTTCAACTGGATGAGGGCGGGCCGGAGTGAAATTTCCAGTGGAACAGTGCGGTCATCGGCCACGATCGTCAGGGTTTTGGAAGAAAAACCGACGCTGGAAAACTGAATTTTGTAGGCAGTGCCTTTTTCCAAGGTTAGCGCGAAAGCACCGTCGCTGTCGGAGATGGTGCCCGAGTTGGAATTAAGTACCTGCACCGAAACACCCGCCACACGCGCCTGGTCAAACTGGGAGATAACCCGCCCTGCGACTACTTGGGTACTTTCATTGCTTTGTCCGAGCACCCAAAGTGGGATAAGGGCAAAAACGAAGGGGTTGATTCGGAGCATGGGCCTTCTTCAAAAGTGGGAACGGTCGAGACACGCAAATTATGCCTGGAAATGAAAGTTGCCGATATTAGGAAATCGCGATGGGCCGCTCATTTAAATCAAGCAGATAGCGAATCGCCAATTCGTAGCCTTGCAAACCCAGCCCGCAGATCATGCCGTGGCAACGGCTGGTCAAGAAACTATGCTGGCGGAATTCCTCGCGCTTGTGGATGTTGGATATGTGCACCTCCACGGCAGCCATCGGCACCGCCGAAAGGGCATCGGCCAAAGCCACCGAAGTATGTGTCAAAGCCCCCGCATTGATCACCAGCCCATCGAAAGTGAATCCCGTTTCGTGAATTTTATCCAGCAACGCGCCCTCATGGTTCGACTGAAAATAATGCAATGCTACGTCTTCAAAAGACTTTTTTAAAAATTCAAAATAATCCTCAAAAGACTGATTACCATAAATTCCGGGCTCCCGCTTCCCCAGTAAGTTTAAGTTTGGGCCGTTTAGAATTAAAATCTTTTTCATCTTGCTACATTAATTGACGGCGTAATAATGCTCAATCGTGAGAACTGTACCCCGTCAACTGTCAACTGTCAACTGGTATGTGGCAAAGCTACATCAAACATTTTAAAGATTACCTCCGCCTGGAACGCTCCCTTTCGGGCAATTCCATAGAAGCCTACGTCCACGACGCCGAAAAACTGCGCGAGTACGCCGAGTTGCAAGACCCTGCCCCCATGCCCACCGACATTACCGAAGCCCAGTTGCTGGGCTACCTGAAATATCTCACCGAACTCGGTTTGGCCGCCCATACCCAGGCGCGTTTCCTCTCGGGAATCAAAGCTTTTTTTAAGTACTTGTTACTGGAAAATGTCATTAAGGAGGATCCTTCCGAACAAATAGAGTCCCCCACGTTGCCGCGCAAACTGCCCGATGTACTTTCTTATCCTGAGATAGAGGAAATGCTGGCGGCCATCGACCATTCCACGCCCGAGGGCACCCGCAACCGCGCCATTCTGGAGGTGCTTTACAGTTGTGGGCTGCGCGTGTCGGAACTGACGAGTCTGCAACTTACCAACTGCTATTTCGATATCGGCTTTATCCGTGTGGTCGGTAAGGGCGATAAGGTGCGGTTGGTGCCGATTGGCCGCGATGCCATCAAATACACCGAAATCTACCTCGAAACGGTGCGCAATCAGCTCGATGTCAAAAAGGAAAGCGAAGATATCGTGTTTCTGAACCGCCGGGGAAGTCAACTGACGCGCGTGATGATTTTCCTGGTCGTCAAAGCCGCCGCCGAGAAAGCAGGTATTGCCAAGAACGTCAGCCCGCACACTTTCCGGCATTCGTTCGCCACGCACCTCATCGAGGGCGGAGCAAGCTTGCGGGCGGTGCAGGAAATGCTGGGGCACGAATCCATAATCACCACCGAGATCTATACCCACCTTGACCGCGACTACTTGCGGCAGGTGATTACTGAGTTTCATCCACGAGGGTAAATCCCGAACCGGTTTTCCTGATCAGGCTGACTTATTTAAGTCCCCTCGACCATTGAAAAATTTCGCACGGGAGCTACTCCTGTACACGGCCGCCCGGGAGGTGGACGGCGATCTTGTCGTAACCGAAGGGAAATTTCCGGCCGACAATCAGGGCATGGAAATCAAGACCAGGAGGAGGATTGGAGTGCGCGATTCCGGCAAACAGCAAATAATTTTCGTTCCCATACATCCTTTTTGCTGTCTGCCTCGTACATATCGTTGTTGGCAAGCCAAAATGGTGCGCCGACAATATTAGTAATAACTTAGAGGGGACGGTAGTGCTTAGACCTGCTTCAATTGTTGAAGCAGGTCTTTTTTGTGCACAAGCATAGAAAGACGGATGAATTGCAGTTTACAGGATCACGATGTTCAAATCGGTATACCTTGTGATACGCTTGAAATCCGACTTATTGTAGTTATAAAGTTTTTTCGCAACCGAGGCTTTCGGCTACGGCCGTGTGGATGCAGTCATTGATGTTTTTGAAGCCGATTTTGGTGGCCACAATAATTGCCCTTACCATGTGCTGGTGGCTGACGCTTTGAAGGAAATTTTTCATGATTTTAGCCAAGTGTTCTTCAATAACAGCTTCGGCCATCCCTTTATTTCCCATGGTATAGCCCAACTCCTGAATCAGTAAGGAGGACAGAGCGATCTTCTCATCATTTATAGCTTCAAAAATGAGTTCATTTGATTCAACGTATTTACGATAATCCTGTAAAATTATGGCATTGAACACAACGTCGCTATCGAATTAAATCACAGACTTTGGTATTAAGATTAATCAGATAGGTACGTAGCTGACTATTGTCAGTAACATCCTCAAACATATATCCATCATTGTTGACCTCGTCGATAATACCGTTGATGTCAATGTCGTCGGGTACCCTTATCGGAGGATATTTCTTTTTTAGTTCCAAAAAGGCTCGTGCTGCCTCATTCTTGGGCTCAACGAAGTGAAGTTGCGGGATTGGGTGGGAATCCTCCCTGGCTTCAATTCCCATTTTCTGAGCAATTCCTTTCAAAAGCTCGATGGCTTCCAAGTCTTTTGTTTCAAAAGTCAGTGTATGCATCATAGCGACAGTCGTATTTTTAGCCAAGATAAGGTTTATCCGGCAAAGTGCTTATTTGGCTGAACCTCCATAAGGCTGATCCTCTTTCAAAATTCCCACCGATAGCTCAGTATCGGAATCAGCCCCAATTGAAACTTCTGCACCAGTTGCCGTTGCAGGATGTCGTAGTAGCTGTACGCCTGATTTTGCGTCCCGCTCACGTTTTGAATGTCGAGGGCGAGGGTGCGGCTGTAGCGCCGGTGGTTTTTCTTCCAGTAAATCCTTAGGTCGGGCCGGAAGTAGTCTTTCATTTTCACGGTAAAAGCGTCTTTGAGCGCATAGACGGTGCGTCCTTCGGCCCGGGAGGCGTCGACATTGATGGGCGTGTCACGGAATCCCCCCAGCCAGATCACGCGGGCGTTTATGCCCCAAATTCCGTTCTTTTGCGTCTTGAACTCCCGTCCGCTGGTCAGGCTGAATGTATGATTCCCATTGTAGCGCGTATTGCGGCGGACGCCGTCGGCGGCCACGTAAGTAGCGTTGTAAATCGAGCCCGAGAGCAGTAGGTAAAAATCCTCGGTGAGGTATTTGTTATAACTCACCTCGAGGCCGTAGTTACGGCCTGTCCCCACATTGTCGAGCGGCTGGTCGACAAAGCCCTCCACTTGATTGAGGGTCGAGAAGGTGGGAAGGGGACGTTGACTGAGCGTAGGATCGCCCGTGGCAACTGGGACGTTGAACAGGTTTTGCAAATAAGCTTCGACTTTCAAATTGCCGTAAGTACCAAAGTTGCGCTGGTAGCCCGTCACGAAATGGTGGGCGCGGGTAGGTTCGAGGAGCCGATTGGGTAGAGTTTCGTTGGATTGTCCCGATTCCACAACGGACAGATAAACCTGCGGCTGCTGAAGCTGGCTATGCAGCCCATAGGAAAGACTGAATGAGTTCTGCCGATTGACCTGGTAACGGACGGAGGCCCGAGGTTCTACCGAACGCGTGTTGTTGTAAGTGTAGTGCAGATAATGCAGTCCCAGGTCAGTGGTGATGCGGGGCGTGGGTTGCCATTGCCAGGAAGCATAGGGCTGGATGATAACGCCCTCCAAACGCCCTTCCGCTGTTTGGTCGGGCGTGATAGAATTTACGCTGTCGGCCTGGTAGTTGATGAACCCTCCCATTTTCAGTAAGCTGCTGTTGCTCAACCGGTGACTCAGTGCGGTGGTGAAAGAAATACGGGTCTTGCGGTTGGCGTCCTGCTCGGTAAGGAAACGGTTGGCGGTATTGGACATGGAGTGGATATAACCGTTCCGGGAGTTTTCCAGTGCTGAGGCGACAACTACCGTCTTTAGCCCCGTCTTTGCCCCAAGTTGCATGGTATGCGTCACGCCCAAAGCGCCCATTTTACTCCTGAAATCAATATCGTAGCCATCCTTCTGGAAAACCCATTCGCTGGTATCCAAACTGGCTTTGAAGATGTTACTGCTCGCGCCGCCCATGCCGAAGACCGTGAACTCGCCCGCTTTCTCGGTAGGAAAAGACAGATTGAAGGACAAGTCCTGGTAACGAATATCCTCCCCCCCAAACGTCACCCCCAATGCCCCCAGCAGCCCGGTAAACGAATAGCGGTAGTTGACGAGATAAGACGCCTTCGCGTTTTTCGCCAATGGTCCTTCCGCCGCCACATCGAAGCCGATAAGTCCGGCCTGAGCCGTGAATTCCCGCTTCTCGTCGTTGCCTTTGCGCAGCCGCATATCCATCACGCCCGAAATCGCATTGCCGTACTCGGCGGGGAAGGCGCCCGTCAAGAAATACGAGTCGCCCATGAGTTGGGTACTTAGTATATTCACCCCACCACCGGTCTGCGTAGCGCGGTCGCTGAACGTTCCGGCGTTCGACGTGTGGTTGGGGTTCACGATTTCGACCCCTTCCAGTCGCCACTGCATACCGTTGGGGTTGTTGCCGCGAATGACCAGCCCGTTGGCTTGGTCGTTCGCCGCCGCTACCCCCGGAAACGATACGGCCAGCCGGGCCGGGTCGAGGTAGGTGGCAGCGTAGCGAAGCGTTTGCTCCTGCGTGATGGTTTGGATACTATTATAGGCGATGGGTCGACTGCTGCGCACGATAGCGACGTTCAGTTGCTTGCCCGCTTGTTTCAGGCGTACCTCCACGATTTTCTCTTTGCCTGATTCCAGCAGAATTTCGGGAATAGCCACCGTTTCGTAACCAAGAAAAGAAACCGAAAGGTTGTACCGCCCGGTGGGTAAAAGATCGAATCGGAAAGCTCCCGACGCATCAGTTACAGTTCCTTCTTCGGGGCCGGCAAGTTGGACAGCCGCTCCGGCCAACGGCTGGTTGGTGTCAAAATCCTTGACGTTTCCGCGTAGGGTAGAAGTAAGCGTTTGGGCTTGGCAAAAAACTGTTGTGAATAAAATCAGGAGAGATACGCGCAGCATGGATCAGGTGTAGTTTAACACAAAGCTAACCCTCCCGAGGGATAATCCGAAGAAGTAGATTTACAAATTGTCCCAGGTACTCACCCCCGAGGCAAACAGCAGCACCGCCAGCGCCTTCTCGTATTTTGACCTGAGCGAGGCCACTTTCACCCGAAACTCATTCAGCTTGGACTCGCGGGAGTTGACAAGGAAAAGCGAGCTTTCCCCCAGACCGAATTTCACGACTTCGGCTTCAAGTAACAGAGCCTGATTGAGCGCCGCGGCTTCCTGGGTGCGAATCTGCGCTTCCAGTGTCTTGACGTCGTTAAAGGCAGTGTTGACCTCGTTGATTATCTCGCGCTGCACCTGTTTCTGGTCGAGGTCGTTCTGCAACTGCTTGATGCGGATTTGCTGCAATTTTCCCCGTTCTTTTCTCAGAAACAGGGGGAAATACAAATCGACCTCAAACTTATAGTTGTTCGCAGTGTTCGGGAACCCGGTGACTTCTTTGAGGTCGTTAAGGGCAAATCCACCCATGAACAGGGTCGAGGCGCTAACATTCAGCAAGGGCTTGAGCATTTCCCGCCCCAGCCGCTCGTCGACTTGTAGCTGCTGGCGCTTGAAGTTAAACTTGATGATTTCGGGATGGCGCTGCCGGGCCAGTTGCACAAGCCGGTCCAGTTCATCCTCTTCCAGGACGCGCCCGGTGGAAAGCTGCGGAACCGCCTCGTCGGGCAGTTCCAGCGGAATCTGATCCTGGTTCCATAGGTGGTTGGATAGCAAAAGTTTGGCGTTGCGAAATTCTAGTATCGCCTGGTCGAGGTTTACCCGACGGTCTTGCAGGGTAACGAGGGCTTCCACCGTGTCGATGGCGGCGGCCTCGCCCAGTTCGGCGCGCTGCCGGGTGGCGCTGTAACGCACCTTGGCCAGATCGTAAAAGTCTACCGACAACTGGTATTGACGGTACGAAAAATACCAGTTCCAATAATCCTTGGCGGCGGTCAGGATGATTTTATTGATCATTTTGACCCGGTCGGCATCGGCCAAATCCTGGAACACCCGCACCTGCTGTAAGGTGGCGCGGCGGTTGTCCACGACAAAGCCCCGTCCGATGGGAACCGTCAGACCAATGTAGGATATGCCTTCCGGTCCGGTACGTATATCGTTACTCAGGGTTTCCCCCACGTTGCGGTCATAGCCCACCTTGAGGTCGGCCCCACCCACCCACACGGGTACTTTCAGAAATACGTCGCCCCGGTCAAAATAATTTACCCCTTTGTACACCTTGCGGTCGAAAGTACCCTGGATCGTCGGATCGAGGCCGCCCCGGGCGATCAGTAATTCGCGCTGGGCCGATTCGGTGATTAGCCCGCTGAGCCGGATCACCGGATGATGTTCCAGAATCTGCTCGTAATATTCGCGGTAGGTGTAGACCAGGGAATCCTGACCATACGAACTCTGGATACAGACGAACAATAGAAAAATGACTTTCTTCAATGACTTCATGCGTTGATCTACTTCTTTTTATCGTCCGACGATTTGCTGGTGATCTTATCGATCTCGCCTTTTTCCAGGTCGGGCGGGAAGCCGTTGAGCTGCCGCCAAATTTCGTACCACACCGGCACGTCCGACAGCATTACCCAGCCGTACACCCCCGAACCCTGCCGAATGGCGGCGGGCCACTCGTCGTTGGAGTGGGGTTGCACCAGCAGCCGGAATTTCCCGTTGGCGCTGCCTACGCGGTCAATTACAGCCACCTCGCCCCCGAAAGTTCCCACCGACACGCCCGGCCATCCTGCAAACTGCAGCGCGGGCCAGCCGTCGAACTCCAGTCGAACCTCGCGGCCCCGCGAGATCAGCGGCACGTCCATCGGGTTGACATAAAGCTCCACGGCGATGCTCGGATTCTGGGGCTGCAGGGTCGCAATCGTTTCGCCGTCCTTGATGTTCTCGCCGATTCCGGCCTTCATCGCCCGAACCACGTATCCCGATTGCGGCGCCCGCACGATATAGTTCCCCTGGCGTATCTCGACGCTGGCAAACTTATTCCGCAATTTGGAGAGCTCTGATTCGCCTTCGGCCAGGCTCGACAGCGCCGAGCTCCGATCGGAATTGGCTTTGGCGATTTTCTCCTGGTATTCGGCCTGTAGGGAATTCAGTTCGATGCGGGCGTTGATCAACTCTTGCCGGGCAATATTCAGCTTGTTTTCCTGCGACACTACCTTGGCTGACTCTTCCTGTACCTTCAAGCGCCTGGATTCCAGGTCGGTGAGGGAGAACAGGCCGGATTTAAAGCCCTCTTCGTACCGAGCTACGCGATTTTTTGTGATTTCATAATTGGTACGAAGAGCAACGAGATCGGTGCTGTCGCTAATGACCTTCAGTTGGCCTTGCCGAACTTTGTTGCGCCCTTTTTCCAAACTGAAAGCCAGCGCCTCGCGCAGGGCGGAAAGTTGATTGGACAGGGCGTCGATTTTGGCCTGGTAACCCGTGATACCGTCGCGCTTAGCCTGAATCTGCTCCTGCAGGCGCGTGATAATTTCCGGGTCGATGTACTCGTCCTTAGCCTCCGACAGAACAGCCAGGGTGTCGCCCTCCTGCACGAAATCGCCCTCCTGCACGTACCATTCTTCGATTCGCCCACCGACGATGTTCTGCACCGTCTGCGGGCGGTCCCCCGGCGACAAGGCGGTCACTATCCCCGTGCCGGAAATGTTTTGCTGCCAGGGCAGAAACATGATTATAAACAGTAACAACATGATGCCCTGCATCCAGCGGGCAAACCGCCGTCCGGTCTTCGACGTAGACAGCGTGCTCAGCGCGTGCAAGCTGTACTTGTCGAGCATTGTGTCGTTCACTCGTTTTCGAGAAATATTCAGCACTTTTTGGTTGAAATGTTTAAGGGTTAATGTGTTTGAAGGTTGAAGTGTTTTGGGTTTAATTATTGATGTGTCGACGGGAAAACATTTCTTGTGAAGAGCCGTTTTTGTCAACCGTTTTCCACTCCTTCAAATTCAGCCATAAATGCCGGATGGGTTTTCACGACATCGTAAGCGGCATCGGCAACGGCCTTGCCGTCGTCGAGAACCAGCACGCGGTCGCAGGCCTTCATCACCATGGGATCGTTGGACAAAATGAGTAGCGACCATGGTGTATTTTCACCCGTCAATTCCCGGATAAGGTGGCGTCTTTCGGAGTCCGTGGAACTATGCAACACGTCATTGATCATCAATATTTTGGGACGGGTGACAATGCACCGCGCCAGAGTCACCTTGGCGATGAAACTCTCGGAGTAGCGCCGTCCGCCCGGGAGCATCATGCTGCCGAGGCCGTCGGGTAGTTTGCTGATGCCCTCGGTGAGGTTAAGCAGTTTGAGCGCCCATTCCAGATCGGCCAAACTGACCTGACCCCGACCCATGGTGATATTTTCCAAAATTGAACCTTCGAAAATGTCATCTACGGCGATATTCTGTTCGACGTAAGAACGCAAACTCGCTACGTTCAAATCGCGCAGCGAAATGCCATTGAAAGTGATCCCCCCCTGGTAGTCGTTCAGCAAGCCGGAGAGTACCTTCAGCAGCGTATTCTTGCCCGAACCGTTGGAACCCGTCACACAGACTGACTCCTGAGGTTTAAGTGAAAAGGAGATACCGTTCAGGGCGGGCGAGGTTCTGCCTTCGAACTTAAATGAAAGGTCCTTCACATCCAGGGTCAAAGCATTGCCGTTGTTATGGGGCGTAAAACGAAAGCCCTCCTCCCGTTCCAGCGGCATGTCGGTGACAAAGCCCAGCTTCTCGACCGCGGTCAGCGCGTCGAAAATGGTGTCGATGCTTTGAATCAGTTTCTCCACCGAACTGGTAAGCAGCACTATGATGATCTCGGTGGCCACGAAGGCACCCAACGAAATCTGCCGATCCACCACCAGGAAAGTACCCAAGACCAGCAGGCCGCCGATCACCAGGGTCTTGAACCAAACGGCATTCCAAAAGAAAATCTTGAGAATTTTGAAGTGCTTCTTACGGTACAGGAGGTAGCTATTCACCAGCCCGTCCATCTTTTCCATGGGCAGGTTGCCCGTTCCCGATAGTTTGAAAGTATAGAGCGAGCGGGCGATGTCTTCCAGCCACTGCGCCACCTTGTATTTATACTTCGACTCCACCAGGCTGGTCTGCAAACCCTTGGGACCGTTGAAATAAATGATGAGGGAAATGATCAGGATGGTCAGGAAACCGAAGGCGATAAAAAACGGGTGGTAAAACGACAGCAGCATAATGCCCAGCAGAATCTGCAAAATCGCCCCGGTGATGTCGATCAGGATTTTCGGTAGTGCCTTTTGCACCGTCAGAATATCAAAAAACCGGTTCATCAGCTCGGGCGGATAGTAGCCCAGCAACGATTCGGACTTGATGCGAGGAACCCGGTAGGTGAACTCGAAGGCAGCTTTGGCAAAAATCCGCTGCTGCAAGGTCTCCACCAGGGTGAACTGGATGATTTGCATCACGCCGGAGATGAGCACGCCCCCGATTACGATGAACAACAGCAAATACACCGAGCTGAACACCATGCCGCCCGATATCAAATTGATGATCGCCTGCACGCCGAGGGGCAACGATAGCGTGATGAGACCGATCACTATGGCGTACAGGTAGATGTAGCCTATGTCCTTACGCTCATTGCCCAGCAGCCGAAAGAACCGTTGCACCGGCGTCAGCGGCGTGGCCGTCGTGGGCTCATCCTCACTGACCAGCGACTCCATGGGAAAGGCCGTAAGATAAAGCGCCTGGCCGTTTTTCGATCGGTCGGACGTGCTATCCCACAGATAGGGGTTTTTCGGCGCAATGAGCGCCGCTTCGGTCATTCCATCGGGGGTGAAGCGCAAACTGATCACCTGACCTTCGATCGTTTTGCCTCCCATGTAGGGAATGGCCTGATCCCCTTCCTTTTCAAAAAAGATGATGGGATAGTCCGCTTCCCGCACCAGCGTGTCGAGTTGCGGTGGCGCGATGTGACTACTGACCAGGGTCAGGTTGTATTCGCGGGCCTTGGAAATCAGTTCGCCCAGGAAAAGGGGCAAGTCTTTTTGACTGTATTCAGTAAGGTGCAGCGAATCATACACTTCACGCTGCGGAATATTTTTCAATTCAAATACCGAGGCAAGCTGCTGGCAGATGGCCTGGATCGATCGGGAATTCATAAAAGGGGGAGTGGTTCTGACGGCGAAGATAGACATTTGGACACAACCCTCTTAACGCATTAGGTATTGTTTATGTTCTTCTGAGGCCATATAAAGTTGTTTTATGGGTTTGATTTGAAAATTTGATACTGAGTTTTGATGGTTTCAAAAGTTTATTCTACATTTGTAGTATTAATTCTAAAAACATAGATATGAAGTTGTCAAAAGCCGAAGAACGATTGATGAAGCACCTGTGGAAGCTCAAAAAAGTATTCCTCAAAGATTTGATCGAAGATTTGCCCGACCCCAAGCCAGCCGTCACCACCGTCTCCACCATGCTTAAAAGAATGCAGGATAAAGGATTCGTCGGCTATACGCTTTATGGGAATTCACGGGAATACTATCCGCTGGTGCCGAAGGGCGAGTATTTTTCCACCCATGTGAATGGCCTGATAAAGACCTTCTTCAATGACTCAGTCACGCAGTTCGGCACCTTCTTTGCTCGCGATGCCAACCTGACGACCAAAGAGTTGGAAGATTTGAAAAGCATCATCGAGAAAGAAATAGAACGACAGAAAAATGATTAGCTACCTTCTGAAATTTGTCTTTTGCTCAGGCATCCTGCTGCTGACTTATGCGCTGCTGCTGCAGGGCGAAAAACTGCATCGGTTCAATCGGTTCTTCCTGCTGGCGAGTTTGGCTTTTGCCCTGGTGGTCCCTTCGATGACCATCGAATTTGCCACCGACATTTTGCCAGATGCCACCGAAGCTGTGGTTTCGATGGAAAAACTACCCAGCACCCAGGAACTGGTCACTGAATACGAATCTGACACGGAAACCTTCCCGAATCCATTCACCACGGCCTACTGCCTGATTACGCTAGTGCTTTTCCTGCGGTTCAGTAGCAATCTCCATGCAATTTGGCGTAGAAAATTTAAGGGGATAAAAATCGACTATCAATCCTGTAAATTGATTTTGCTTCCTGAAAATGATCTGGTTTCCTACCAAAATTTGCTGCTTCACTGCGTCGGTCAAGAGCGGCAACATTACCTCACCAGCAGTTTCAATTATTCTATCACCAAAAAACGATTCATCATGATGACGACCAACACATCCAAACATATGGCGATGGCAAAAAAACTTGCCCTGATTCCGCTGATGGTGGTACTGGGCTTCCTCTTCATCGACCGCGTGCAAGCGCAGCAACCAACGTCTCCCGCCACCCAAACCAAGAAGACCGCCGCCAGCCCAGGGGAGGGCGTGTCGCAGAAGCATTTCGATGAGTACCAAGCTATTGCTAAAAGCCTGGCTACGTTCAGAACGGGTAAAGATGGTACAAAATATCCAATGTACAATTGGGGAACCGATGTTCAGCGAAAAAAGCTGGATGTGATCTATCGTCACATGAGCGACGCTCAGAAAGCCGCAGCACTTAAACCGCATTACATACCGTTCAGAGTTCCGGTACCTACCAAGAAATCCCCCACGCAGGAACAACTGACTTCCTGGCTTGACTCAAAAAAATATGGCGTTTGGCTAAACGAGAAAAGAATCGGCAACGCCGAATTGAAGAAGTACAAGCCCTCGGACTTCGATTACTTTTCCATCAGCAAGTTGGAAAGGAACGCCATCAATTACGGCAAGCATTATTTTCAGATAAACCTATTGACTCCCAAGGAATTTGCCGAGTTCCGTGATGGCTACGTCCGGCTAGAATCTATTCCTGAATAAAGGACAAAAATCAATTTGACGTCATAGACCGCCCTGAGCTGTCTTCAGAACTGCTTCAAATACGTCAGCTTAGCAATGGCCTGGTCGGCCCGCTGGGTGATTCTACTTAGCGAATTCTGATTGGAGTTGTACACCAAATACAGAAAACTCAGCGGCACGAACTCCCAGCTTCCCCGCAGGTTGACACGCGTGCGGTTGTCGAAGGAATTGTACTGGTAAAAGGAAGTGAGCTGGATGCGCGGATTCACCGCCAGCCGCAGCCCGGCGCTGTACAGGTGGATGTCCTGGTTCGTGCGCTCGATGCCCAATTGCCTGATTCCGTTGTAATTGTAATTCGCCGTAAAGGCCACGTGCGGGATGGGGGCAAAGCGAAGGCTCGCGCTCAGGTCGTTGAGTTTTCCATCGTAGTACTTGCCGAAAGTGTGATTGACGGAAGCGGCCAGCATCTTGGACTGGTCAGTGCTGTACGAGTACCCGTAGCGGGTGAAGTAGTACTGGTCGGGCTCAATCTCGATGCCCAGGGGGCGGAAAAAGAAGTTCTCCCAGGTGGGGTAGATATTTCCGGTCAGCCGCGCCCCTGATTGGAATATAAAGTAGATGGGAAATAGGTAGATGTCCCCGCTTTGGAAGCGGCCATCGCGGGCATTCTGGTAGTAGTTGGCAAAAACACCCGGATCCCAACGACGGATGATCTTTCCCAGTTTGCCCTTGGGCCGGAAGATGCGGTAGGCACCGGGGCTGTGGTGGATCACGTCATTGCCAAACACAAAGCCCATGCCCGGTTTGTAGTTCCCGTCCACGTATTTGGTAACCCATCCGTAGTACCATTTGGGCAGGGAGCGTCCGGCAAACACATAGAACGAATAGCCCGTAGCCGATTGCGCGGCGAGCGTGTCCGATGGCGCGGCAGGCGTGTCGCGCGAGGCCGAAGCCAGGTACTGGATCGACCAACTGTTGTCTTTGGTGCGGGCGAATCCGTCGAATGTCAGGGTGGTGTTGTGGTTTTGGAGGTACCCCGTCTCGGCCTTGGCTTCGTCGTAGCGGTGCGTCAGCATGGCGCCGATGTTGTTCTGCTCGCCGTAGTTCTTGAGGTAGCGCAGCACGCCGAAGTTTCCCGCGCCCTGAAAGTCCGTGGCCCGCTGCCGTAGCAGCAGCCCCGCCAAAGTCCGCTGGGTGGTGCGGTCGGTATAGCGAACGCCCGCGTCGATGGGCACGGGGTCGGCGTTGAACTGGGCGTCGGCCAGGCCGATGGTCCGGCTAAAGAAAGGATTGATTCCGTCGGTGCTGGCCCCGGCGTACACGCCCCGGTTTTCCAGAAAAAATTGTCGCCGCTCGGGAAAGAACACGTTGAAGCGCGTGAGGTTGTTCACGGCCCGATCCACGTCGGCTTGGGCGAAGTCGGTATTGAACGTAAAGTCGGCCACCGCGTGGGTATTGACCGCCCACTTCACCTCCCCGCCCGTCCGGACGGTGGGTTTTCCGTTCTGCCAGTCGTTGTTTCCTGCTTTGGCGCGGTCGGACTGCACCAGCACGTAGGGCTGCACCCGCAGGTTGAGGGAAGGCGGCGGGGTTTTCAGTCCGGTAAGTTGGGCGGCGTAGCTCATGCGGTAGGCAGTGAAAGCCTGAGGTACCGCCGGGAACGAGGTGAGTTCGTAGTCACGCCGCGCCAGCCGCGCCAAGGTCAGTCCCCAGGACACCGTGTCGGCGGGGGATTCGGGGCGGTCGTAGCGCAGCGACTTGAAGGGAATGGCAAACTCGGCGAAGTACCCCGAGTCGGTGCGCATGGTGCGCACTCTCCAGAGCGCATCCCAGTCGTTGTCTATGAAACTGTCGTCGAATACCTGTAGGTCGCGCTGGTTGCCGTAGGGCGTGGTTTGGAACGACACGCAGTATCGTTTCAGGTTCTGGGGGTCGAGTTGTAGGTAAAAAATATCGTTGTCGCCGTACTGAAAGTCTCGACGCAAGTCCTGCACCCGAACGCCCTTGCGGCCCAGCGAATCCTGGCAGAAGACCCCGAAGTACAGGTTTTTCCGATCAAAAAGTATCCTGACTTTCGTGGGAAAGCGGTAGTCTCCTCCCTGCCGGGGTTCCATCCGAAAAAAATCTTCAATCACGGGAGCCTGGTTCCACGCCGCTTCGTCCAGCCGCCCGTCCACCGCAATGGGTTCAAAGGTCTCGACCGCCCGCACCTGCACGGGCTGGGCCGGCGGGTCGAAATTCTGGGCGGTGTCCTGGGCGCTGGCCCGATAGGCAACAAACAAGAAGAGCAATAAAATAAAACGCATAAAACAGGTTGATTTCATTTGAAAAAAACCGCCGCCAAATGTTTTTGCATATTTTCAAAAGTTCATCCTCCGCATTCCCAGCAGGAGCAAAACTACGGCAAGCGTCAGCAAAAAGGCCACGTTCAGCCATTGCCCCCCATCCCGACCTCCGTGAGTTTCAGGTTGGTACTTGAAAGTCGGCAACTCTCCGTAGGCCACGACGTCCATCTCGGACTGGCTGAATACCCGAACCTTGACAAAACCCACCAGGGCCGCGTGGTAGTCGGTCACCTGCCGCTCGAAATCGGTGTAGTGCGTGTAGCCCACCCCGGCCAGTTCGTTCAGGCTTTCCTGCATCAGCACCGCCGGGGAAGCGAAGCGGTAGTTGGTCACCAGCCGTTGCTGGTCGGCCAGCGTGGTGGCGTAGCGGGCTTGCACCGGGGCCAGTTCCTGGTTCAGTTTTTCGTTGACGGCATAAGATTTTGTCGCGAAGTCTTCCAGGTTGACCTGCTTTCCGGCGGGGACCAACTCAGGATGATCCTCGTAGTACACGCTCAGGAGCTTGCTGCCCTCTTCGCGAATCTGGTCGCCGAGCTCGCGATTCAGCGTAATCAGCTCGATGCGCGAAGGCATGGGATGGGCCCGCTCCACGACGACATTCAGCAGGGCGGGCAGCACCACCAGCAGCACCAGCCACGTACCCACCAGCAGCGTGGCGTTGTAGCCCGACGAGCGGCCCAGGCTGTTGACGTAAAAAGCCAGCCCGAACCACAGGGCTGTGTAAGCCCACACCAGCACCGCCAGCAGGGCGAAGTTGCTCGAAAAAATCGGGGCGTCGGCCAGCAGCAGCGTCAGGGCCAACAAAGCGGTGACGGCAAGGCTCAGCAAAAGAAAGCGGAAGCCCAGTCGATACAGCGTGATCCGGGGAAAAGAAAGTCCGCTCGACCGGAGCAGGGCCAGCGTCCCGCCCTCGCGTTCGGAAGAAACCAGATTGTAGCTGAGAGCGATGGCGAGCAGCGGCACGACGAAAACCAGCAAAAACGCCCAATCGAACCAACCCAGATAAAGTACCTGAGCGTTCTCGATTTCGGCGTCGTGGACCAGGGACTGCCGTTCTCTGGCGGTCAGACGGTAGTAGTAGGGCAGCAGGTCGGACTGGCCCACGGCCAGCACCGAAAAGGCCGGGACGGGCAGAACGGCGAAGCGCTCCACCCCCTTGCCCACCGCGTTGGAAGGCGCGCGGGGGTCGTTGAACGAACTGCCGCTGAAAACGCCTCCGTTCTGGTCTATTTCGGCCAGTACTGTTTTTATGGATTGATCGCTTTCCTGCTCCAATTGGCCTATTTCAGCCGCGAGGGCCTGCCTTTGCTGCAATCGTGCCAGGCCGTTCCAGGTCGCCAGCCCGGCCAGCAGCAGCAGAGTGGCCGCCGCCGCCAGCAAGAGCCGGTTTCGGCGAAGCACGAGGAGGTCGTGCCCAAGGATCGAGCGGATTTCGTCGCGGGTAGTCATGGTTGGGGCGGTCATATTTTCATGCGTTTACTGACAGTTTTGACAGATAGGGCCACAAAGGCCGTCCAGGCGAGCAGGACGAGCAGATTGAACCACTGACGAGAGAGTAATTCTCCAAAGGTCACAGGCTGGTAGGCAAATTGCGGCACCCGCTCCCAGAGCGATGTTTCCAACACCGGAATGCTCCCCCCAGCATCTTTGGGCGCTTCCACGATGGCCCCGTTCATCGTTTTCTGAATCAGGCGGCGGTGGGTTTCAGCCTGCCGGGCGAAATGTTCCTGGGTACCGCCATCGGTACCCGCCAGCGCACTCGATACGTTGCGCAAGGCCATCACGGGCGACAGTACCGCCCCCAAACCAATGAGCCGATTTTGCCGCTGCTCGCTCCGGGCAAGTTCCCCGTAGAATTGGTCGTGGATGAGGTCGGCGTGTTCCTCACTGGCTTGCAGTCGCACACCCGCATAGTTGATGGGTAGTTCTTCAATACTACTTACCTCGTATTTTGCCAAATAGACGCGTTCGAGGGAGTCGGCCCGTTCGGCTGCCCCCACGGCCATTTCGTCTTTCATGTCTTTCCAAAAATGAAAAGCCGTAGGAAGCGGCTGCCAGTGCCGCCCCACCGAAGCGCTGAGGCGCGGCAGCACCGTACACACCAGCACCCACACCGCCAGCAGCCGGAAAAGTGCATTGCCGGAATCGAGGGTTAGGGCCGAAACCAACACCCCGGCCAGCGTGAAAAAAGCGAAGTAAAGCCCCAACGCGACCAGCAGCATCAGCAAGTGCGGCAGGTGGGCGGCGTAGTCGGCTGGGTTCAGGATCAGCATGGCCAGGTTCAGCACGAGGAAGGTGGGCAGGAACAGCCACAGCACCGTCCGGTACGAGGCCAGGAACTTGGCCTTGACGATGTCGTACTTCGACGCCCCGGCCACTAGCAGCATCCGCAACGTACCCTGCTCGCGTTCGGAGGTAAGGGTGTTGAAGGTCAAAAGAATAATCAGCAGCGGAAACAAATACTGCCAGACGAAAGCCACCGTCAAGTCGCCGAACCGCGCCAGGAACGTAGCATCCTGAATGGCCTTGACTTTCACCTCGTTCTGATGGTGGGCTTCCAGCCACACCGCCGCCCCCAGGTAGTCCTCCATCCCCTTATCGCCAACGGCCATGACCCACAAGGGCTTGTAGGCGTAAAATCCGTAGTGGGCCGCCGAGTGGGGATTCTTCTGGGGCTGGCCCAGCCATTGCGCGTAGGTGGCCCGCTGGGCCTCGGCGCGGGCGGCGTGGTGGTGCTGGTAATAAAGCCAGCCGTTGAGCAGCCCGACCCCAAACAGGCACCAGGTGATGAGTACCGCGATGCGGGTGCGCCCGTCCGAGCGGGTTAGGTAGTTTTGGTGGTTGCGTAGGATTTTCATGGTTTGACGGGATTGAAGTTTCAAACAGTTTGTAAATACATTCTCACAGTTCTATGACTCGTTTCAATACCTGCTTACCACCAGTCCCACGACACTCCCTACCAGGGCGACAAGCGTCAGGAAAAGTGCGACACCGAAGGACAGGGAGGGATGTGGGCTGAACTGGTCGATAGAAAACTCAGGATAAGCCTTGTAATCTTCCAATGTCATTTTCTGCTCTTCGAACAACAGCTTGTTGGATCGTTCAAAAATGGCATCGCGGTATTCAGCAGTGGCGGAGCGGAATCGGTCTTGGTGACGGAAGCCCGAGGCAGCCAGTTCAGAGAGTGTTTCGTAGGCTACCCCGGCGGGATTGATAAATGAGAATCGTTCCGAAGCCCGCTGCTTGGCTACTACCTGACGATTATACGATTCCACTTCTTTGGCAATCATCTTATTGAGGTAGTAATGCCAGACAAGTATTTTTTTATTGTACCGCTGAACCAGTTCTTTATCCTTGTCCAGATCGTCGTAGTTGTCTTCGGTGGTAGACCATAACAGTTGGGGCGGGTTTTTTCTGTATTGCGGGTATTCTTTGTAGTAGGTTTCGACCGTCTCGCTTTCGGGCATATCCCAAATTTTGCTGGACAGGTCATTGATTTCGTCAATAAGTACCGTTCTCGAATCAATTTTGAAATTGGACGCCACGTAGCTGTTGACCAGGGCGGGTATGACGATCAAAAACAACAGCCAACACCCCACCAGCACCAGGGCGTTCGATTGGGAGCTTTGCCGGAAGGAAACTACCACCCAAGCCAGGGCAAACCAGAAGAGAATGTATGCAGAAATGACCGCGAGCCAATGCAGGTAGTAGGAAAGATCGAGCGGTGCTTCCAGGGGAGAAATCAAAAAGCCGATCGATGAAAAAACCAAGGAAAGCCCCCAGAGCAAGGCCAACCGGAAAAGGAATTTCGTGGCAAAGATCAGCTTGGGCGAAACGGGCAGGATTCTGATGAGCGGATAGGTGCCATTTTCAACTTCGTGGGAAACGATATTGAAGGTAAGGGCAATAATAAACAGCGGGAACAGGAAAATGAAGACAAAACTCAGATCGAAGTTTCCCACCAGAAGCGTGTGCGGATTGCTGGTGTCCACGTACTTGTCATCCAGCGATACCCCGTTGCCATCGTCGTTGTAGAGGCTTCGGGCGGACACCTTCCGGTAGATGGGGTAAATATCGCGCTGACCTATCGACAGATGGGAAAGCCGATTGGGTTGGTTGACGGCGACGTTGTCCGCCAGAAAAATTTCCGTTGAAAATGCGTCCCGGACGCTATTCCGGCCCGACGAACCAAGCCGGACTGAATCAGTCATAGCCGGGTTCTTGAAGGCATCGTAAACGACGGCTTTCGTGGAATCGTTTGCCTGGTTCATCAGGTCGATTACGCGCATTTGCCGCTCAACTTTGGTGTGGCCGTAGTAGAGCGCGTACGCGGCGAAGAAGGCCAAAGCGCCCACCGCCCAGCCAAAAAAGTTGCTTTGCCAGAGTGTTATCCACTCAAACCTGACGATGGTTTTCAGAATGTGCCTCATACTACTTTCAGTTTATTACCGGCTCTCTGCACGAGAATCACACTTATCCCGAGCCAGATAACCAGGCTCAACCCGAGGATGCCGTAGGACTGGAACAAAGTCGAAACGAGCGGCCTGGGAACGTAGTCGAACCTATCCAATTCGGCAAAAACTTCTTTTGGGGCCGTGGAGGTCCAATCGCCTGTCTTGGTGTTGTTAGCCAGGTAGTTGTTCAGATAGCGCATCATGTAGAGCCGGTAGTCCTGGGCGTTTTGCTCGAAGTCCACCTGACTCACGTAATCGGTTCGGGAAATCCCCATGCTCAGATCCCGCACCGCCATGAATGGATTCAGCAGGGACGCCAGGTGCGAAACCCGGTTTTGTCTTTCGATTTGTCGGTAGAGATCCCCAAAATACTTTTTGGTCACCTTCGCCCGGAAATCTTCATCCTCCTGCATCAGCAGCCCGTCTATATTGAGGTTGAGTTGCGACACCGAATCGACGTTGTTGGCCTTCAAAACCGAGGCAATGAAGCGCTTCGTCCGCTCATTGGCGGGATTATGCCCATCGACTCCCGTTTTTACATCCCGTTCGATTTGCGTTTTGAATTCTTTTTTGGAAGGAAGGGGGTACAAATGATCCCCCAGGTTGGCGGTGTACTTGGGAGCCACAATCACCAGGCCGAGCCACAGGGCAAGCAGAATGAACAGGGCGTTTCGGCTATTGTGGGCAGTGGCCGACACACTCACCCCGACCGCCAGAATGATGAAATAAAGCAAGGCGTAAATAAGAAAAAACAGCCCGAATTGAACCCAGATGTCCGGGCCGGCGAATAGCGTATTGGCGGCAAGAAAGGACGCGGACAGGGCCAGGGTAACCAGCAAGATACCCAGGGCGATAACGTAGTAGGCCGCCAATTTCTGCCAAAGTATCCGGTGCTTGTTTCCGCCCTGAACGATCAGGAGTTTCAGCGTGTCCCGTTCCTTTTCGTTGCTCAACGCGCTATAACTAACGAAGATCAGCAGGAGGGGGACAAGTACCTGCAAAAGCATGGCCACACTCATATCACCAAACCGAATGCTGCCGCTGCTCTCGTTGGCCGCGGAGAATTGGGCATCCCGCTGCAAATGCGCCTCGATTCTGATGGAACTACCCACGTAGTTCTGTATCCCGAAATCGAGAAAACTCAGGGCGGGTTGCGGAGAAAAGAGGTAAGTGCCATAGTGCGCGGCATCGTGCGTATTCTTCTCATCCTGCCCCTCCCAATCGCTTCGCATCGTTTCATTGAGTTGATTCCGCTCGTGAAACAGTACTTCAAACCTGGTATATCCCGTGTAAAGCGCAACGGCGATCAACGTCAGCGTAATGCCGGCAAGCACGGCGAGGCGTCGGTCGCGGGCGATACTGATGAGTTCTTTTTGGAATATGCTTCTCATGGATAGGAAATCAGGGTTACCAGTTTTAGGTGGTATTACCTACGTAACTAAGCCGAAACATGTACAGCCCTTTGCGGGACTGCTACTAATCAAATATCACTTCCTACACAGTCTGCAAGTACAACTCTTCCAGTTCGCTGGCCGAGATATTAGCCGCGTCCACGACCGACACCAGGTGGCCCTCCCGCATGATGCCGATGCGGGTGGCCACCTCCCGCGCCCGGAAAATGTCGTGGGTAGCCATCAGGATGGCCGTGCCGTTTTTGGACAGTTCGCGTAGGATGTCCGAAAACTCGTTGGCCGCCTTGGGGTCGAGGCCGCTGGTGGGTTCGTCGAGCAGCAGGGCTTTGGCCTGCTTGGCCAGGGCAATGGCGATGCCCACTTTCTGGCGCATCCCCTTCGAGTAGCCCGACAGCCGCTCGCCGTGGGCGGTCGCTTGCAGCCCCGCCCGGCTCAGGAAGCCGCTCAGTTCGTCCGGGGCGTACTTAAATCCGGCCAGGGAAGAGAAGAATTCCAGATTCTCGACGCCCGTCAGGTTCGGGTACAGCATCACCGTCTCGGGGATGTAGGCCACGTGTTTCTTGGTTTCCTGGGCATTTTCGGTCACCGAAATCCCGTTTATTTGGGCCTCGCCCGCCGTGGGTTCGATGAAACCCAGGAACAGGTTGATGGTTGTAGTTTTGCCCGCCCCGTTCTGGCCGAGCAGGGCGAATATCTCGCCGGGTTGAATGAGGAGGTTGAGTTGGTCGAGCGCCGTGTTGGCGCCGTACGATTTGGTGAGATTGGTAGCTTGAAGCATATTTGATTGAGGTTTCTGATGAAATAATAGGTCGGGTTAACTTGATCGCTGCTGTTGCGAACGACATTTTCGGCAATACGCCATATTGAGGACGTGGCCCACTACCAACCCGACACTCGCCAAGTAGCTGGTCCATTCGAGCCATTCGGCTTCTTCTTCAAAAATTATTGCGGCGGTAAGTACTAGTAGGCTCGTCCAGATCAGCCACAGCCAGGGGGAACCGTTGCTATGACGGCTGGTCTCGATGGCGGCGTAGCCACTGATCATCAGGAACAAGTACGGTAGCCCCGGCCACCACCCGTACGTGGCGGCCAGGGCGACGAGCATGGGCGTGAGCAGGCAATGCACGACGCATAGCGACGCGCTGGCAATACCGATCCAATCGGATTTCGGGAAAGGGGCGGGGGGGAACATAGGGGTTTATACATTAAATTTATGGCAACACTTTCCATCAGACGACAGACTTTTATGGGACACCATCGATGCAACAATGTTGCAAAGATAAGGGAAGCTTCTATTTTTGCAACACTGTTGCAAAGAGTTTATACGTAAGAAGACAAGGATGCGCGGAATTTGCCCATTGGATTGACTGGATCCGCCAGGACCCAATCGGCCGGAATCGGCGAACTCGAGTTGCAGCTTCGGCAGCGGCCTCCCGTGAGCGGCAAAGCCGTTGAGGTTGTTTTTATTTTTCTCCTAATTTTGCCCAGAACCAAAAAAGGCAAAATGCAAGTCGAGGCAATCGAAGATTTTTTTAAGAATTTACAGGACAATATTTGCCAGGCCCTCGAAGCCGAGGATGGCAAGGCCAGATTTCAGGAAGACCCCTGGGAACATCATTCCGGCGGCGGTGGACGCACCCGGCTGATTCAGCACGGCAACGTCATCGAGAAGGGCGGCGTCAATTTTTCCAGCGTGCGCGGCGAGGTGCACCCGCGACTGAAAGCCCAAATGGAGCTTGGACTGGAAGACGAATACCATTTTACGGCGACGGGCGTTTCCATCGTCATGCACCCGCACTCGCCCAAAGTGCCGATCATCCATATGAACGTCAGGTACTTCGAGCTGAGTAACGGCACCTGCTGGTTCGGCGGTGGCATCGACCTCACGCCGCATTATGTGGTCGAAACAGACGCCCAACTTTTTCACCGGACGCTGAAAGACGTTTGCGACCGTCACCACCCGGCCTTTTACCCTGAGTTCAAACGCTGGGCGGACGACTACTTTTTTATTCCGCACCGCGACGAAACGCGCGGCGTCGGCGGCATTTTCTTCGATTATCTGAAGCCCGACGCACCGGGTAAGGGCCAAAATCTTTCCAAACAACAGCTATTTGAATTCGTGAAAGGAGTAGGGGAGAGTTTCGCGCCGCTCTACACGCACTTTATACGTCGGCATCGCGACGAACCCTTTACGGAACAAGAAAGAAAATGGCAGTATCTACGGCGCGGACGCTACGTGGAGTTCAATTTGGTCTGGGACCGGGGTACGAAATTTGGCCTGGAAACCAACGGCCGCACCGAATCGATTCTGATGAGCCTGCCCCCGCAGGCTCAGTGGGAGTACGATTTTAAACCTGAGCCTGACTCACCCGAGGCTGAAACCCTGGCCTTACTGAAAAAAGGCGTTGACTGGGTGTAGCCTATACCGTCAGCCAACCTGAGTCTAAAGTAGACAAACCCCATTCGTGCCGTCCGTCGGCGTAAAGTTTGCCTTGCCTGATGGTCAGGGGAGAGGCGAAGTTGTTCTCGTAAATCTGTCCGGTACCCAGGCCCTGCGGCAGGGTGGTGTCGAACTGCGCCGTGAATTGCGCGATGGCGTTCAGGCCGATATTCGATTCCAGCGCCGAGGTAATCCACCAGCCGATGGAAAGTCGCTGGGCGATTTCGATCCACTCGCGGCACTGCTGGAAGCCACCCAGAAGCGTGGGTTTGAGGACAATGTACTGGGGATGAATGCTTTTTAATAAAGAAAATTTTTCCATGTAATCCTTTTTACCGATCAATTCTTCGTCCAGAGCCACCGGAACGGGCGAGGCGGCGGCCAACCTGGCCATCAACTGCGGCTGCGCGGCGGCTACGGGCTGTTCGATCGAATGTATTCCGTGGTGCGCCAGGCAATGGAGTTTTTCTTCCACCTCTTCGGGGGCGAAAGCCCCATTGGCGTCGACGCGCAGCGTGATTTCCCCGGGCGTGAAGCGCTCGCGAATGCTTTCCAGCACCCGGCATTCTTGCGCGAAGTCGATGGCGCCCACTTTTATTTTGATGGTGGTGAAACCCTGAGCCAGTTTCTCCCCGACTTGCTCCTGCATGAATTCTTCGGATCCCATCCACACCAGGCCGTTGATGTCGATGCCCGATTTTTTTAAGGAAAAATCATTTTTGAAAAGAACTCTCTCCCCGCCGTTCATGAAATCATGTAGGGCGGTTTCGACGCCAAAACAAATGGAGGGAAGTTCGGCGGGAATGAGCTGTTCGAGAATGATGGGAAGATTGAAGGGGAAGACTTCCAAATCCAGGCTGTTAAAAAGCCCGCAAATCTCCGCTAACTTTGTTTCAAAATCAGGCCCATCATCCAGGCTTAAACCAGGCAGCGGCCCACACTCGCCGAGGCCCGCTATTCCCGGTTGCTCCTGATCCGTGATTTTGACCAGCCAGGAAGTTTTCTCTTTTAAAACACCCCGAGACGTACCGGCATCAAACTTAAATTTTAGGACGTAAGGCTGGTACTGAATGAGCAAGGACATGAAAAGCGGGCGTCAGATGTTAAAAAAGTGGACAAGTATATGAAAAAAAACGGGTGGAGCGGCCAACTAATTAGCAAACGGACGCTAGGCAGGTTACTGCTTGCACCCGTTTCTGCGCTGTATGGGCTAATCACCACGAGCCGCAACCTCCTATACCACAAAAGGATATTTCAGTCGACTAGGGCACCACAGTTTTCGGTGGTCATAGGCAACCTGACCGTGGGAGGCACCGGAAAAACGCCCATGATCGAATACCTGATTCGAAATCTGGGGCGGGAGAACAAGATCGTAACGTTGAGTAGGGGCTACGGTCGGCGCAGCCGGGGGTTTGTGCTGGCGTCGCCCGATAGCACAGCGGCAGAAATCGGGGATGAGCCGATGCAATACTATGAAAAATTTGGGCAAAAAGTACCCGTTGCGGTTTGTGAAAATAGGGTGGAGGGCGCCCGGAAGCTGTACGAGCACTTTCCGGCCCACGATCTTCTGCTCCTCGACGACGCCTACCAACACCGCGCTTTGAAGCCGGACGTAGCGATAATACTGAACGATTTCAATCGTCCTTTTTATGAAGATGACCCATTTCCCGGAGGGCGACTGCGAGAGACCCGTCGCGGCGCTAAACGGGCCGACATCATTATTACGACGAAGTGCCCACCCGATATTAGCCCGGAAAAGAAGGAGGAGATCAGAAAAAACATAGCCAAATACGCTGCCTCGGGAACGCCCTGCTTCTTCGCCAGCGTTCGCTACGGAGCAGTTCGCAGCTTTACCGATGCCTTGGTTTCGGCGCAATCCTTCGTCCTCCTGACGGGAATCGCCCAGCCGCAGCCTTTGCAGAAATACTTGAAAGAAAATTTTACTCTCCCCCGTTCGATCTCCTTTCCCGACCACCACGATTACACCAAAGCAGAAGTGACGGAAGTGTTAAAAAATCTAAAAATCGACCAAATGATCCTAACGACCGAGAAAGACATGGTTAAATTGCGACCTTTGGCGGAGGAACTGGGCGCGACTTCCCGATTTTGCTATGTGCCGATCGAAGTTGATTTTGAGGAAGAAACGCCAGCGTTTCACGAATGGCTGCGCGCTAATGTGGCGGAGCCGCTGCAAGCACACCAGGCAAGCTAATGATTTTTGAAAAATTAACAAACCGAGTTTTTACCCTGTGGACTACCCTGTGGTTTGCGACGTGCAGACGTCCCTCATACCGATCCAGACACAAATCAGGAGCTGCCGCCCTTTTCCTCTTGATCGGCCTGTTCGTCAACCAAGAAATTAGGGCCCAAATCCGTCCTGGCGGCATAAATCTTCCCCAGGGAATCCCAACGCAGGGCGGGGGAGAAGGGGGCGGTGGCCAAGGCGGCCCCGTGCTCGACGACAGCACCCAAAACATCTACGGTCCCAGCACCGCGCTCCACTTCTTCGAGGAAGATATCGTCAATAACCGCGACTCGGCGCGTTATCAGCTCGACACTTCCCTGACGGCCATTCACCGCTGGACCTTCGTCGATCAAAGCTGGAATCAATTGGTGGATTTGGGCAATTACGGCACCGCTACGCGCAACACTTTTTACAAACCCCACCAGAGTGTAGGCGCGCAATTGGGCTTTCGGGCCTACGATCCCTACGCCGTACAGGATGGTGAAGTCAAATACTACGACACGCGCTCGCCGCTTACGGAGATGACCTTCGTTTCGGGCGGTCGGGGACGGAATATCCTGCGTTTTGGGCTGAATCAAAACATCAATTCTCGCCTGAACGTGGGTTTTCGGGTGCAGCGGTTTACTTCCAACAAGCAGTATGGCGTGTTCAGCACCCAAAATTCGGAGGCGATCCTGGCTCAGAACTGGAACTTCCTGGCCCAAACCAGCTACTTTTCGGAAAATAAAAAGTACGCAATATTGGCGCACTACCGCCACCTCAACCACAATACCAGAGAGCAGGGCGGCTTGCAGAATGCATTCGATACGCTCGCTACCGATGCCAACGAAAAACTCTTCGTGTACGACGGCCCGGCCCGGCTGAGCGATAACGCCCGTTCATGGGAGCGACGGCACGTTTTCCACGTCTATCAGCAGTATCGACTGGCCAACGGCTTCCAGCTCTTTCAACAGGGAGAATTCACCGGAATAAAGAATCGCTACGATGATCCAGACATCCAGACGGGCCTGAATAATGGCTTGTACCGAAACTACCTGCGCGACTCGGCGGAAACTCATCAGGCTGTCGATTATCGTCTAGTCGACACCAAGCTAGGAATCAAAGGTAATTTCTCGGGCTTCAACTACCGCGCCTATTACCGCCCGAGGGTGTACCGCGTTCGTGGGACGTACAATACCACCGATTCGACTTCGGCCAGCTATAAAAACACGCGGTTCGAGAATATCGTCGGTCTGTGGCTGAGCTATTACCTGAAAGATTCCACCCAGCACCTCATCGCCGAAGGGCAACATTTGCTGGGCCGTGATTTTCTGCTGCGCGGTGAACTCTCGACCCGCTGGTTCGAGGCGGGCTACCAAACCGCCTTCTGGACGCCGGATCTGCTGATGCAACGCTACGAGAGCAATCATCTGAGTTGGGACAATGGCTTCAACCTGACGGGGGCCAACACGGTTTACGGTTCGTTGCCGATCAAAACCAAAACCCTGAACTTTGAGCCGCAATTGCAGTATCATTTGGTGAGCAACTACGTTTATTACGACACCGCCGCCGTAGCGCAGCAGTTTTCGGGTTCGTTCAGTTTGTTAAGAATCGGAGCCAAGGTCTCCTGGCAAAAAAATAAACTCAATTTCCGGGGGGAAGGCTACTATACCATCAATTCCAACACGGATATTATCCGCATTCCGGCCATGTTCGCCTCGGCGGAATTGACCTACGATTTCATCTACGCCAAGGTACTTTACGTGCAGGTGGGCGTTTCGGCGCACTACCGCTCTTCCTACCTGGCCGATGCCTACATGCCGCTTACTCAGCAATTTCACCTGCAAAATAATTTTCTGGTGGACCGCTATGCCGTAGCTGACGCCTTCGCCACGTTGCGCATCAATCGGGTAAGACTAATATTGAAAATGTCCCACATCAATGAAGGTCTGGGCGTCGAAGGCTATTATACCACACCGAGGTACCTAGGATTGCAACGAACCTTCAGCTTCGGGGTGTTTTGGCCGTTGTTTGATTGAAGGGTGTTGATTTGTTGAATCGTGTAATCGATGTTGGTTTGTGCAATTGTGGAACTACGCTTTTAATGAATCGCTTCCCTTTGTGCCTTTGTGCCTTTGTGCCTTTGTGCCTTTGTGCCTTCCTTTCCTCCGTCCTCCCTTTCCTCCTTTCCTCCTCTTTAAAATATGAAAACATTCCTCCGCGAAGTAGCCGAACACATTCTGAAAGCGCACGATGGCGATTTGGAAAAAATTGCCATTGTCGTTCCGACGCGGCGGGCGGCCTTTTTTGTCAAGCGGGAGCTGGCCAATGCCACCGAGCGTCCCATCATTAGCCCCGAAACCCACGCAATCGAGGACTTTGTGGAGAGTGTCAGTACGCTCGAAGTGGCGGATTCGGTTAGTTTGCTGTTCGAGTTATTCGAGACCTTCAAGGAAATCGACCCAAACATTCAATTCGACCGCTTCATGGGCTGGGCGACGGTGTTGTTGGGCGATTTGGATCGCATCGACCAGTATCTGATCAGGACGGACTACCTATTCGACTACCTCACCGAGGCCAAGGCCGTCGAGCGCTGGGAAGCCGAACTGCCACCGGGACGCAGTCTGGCTGACTCGGCGGGGACGAAGAATTATTTTGCGCTTTTCGAGAATATCAAGCTGGTATACAGTTCTTTTAGGGAGCGTCTGATCGCCAAAGGCAAAGCTTACCGAGGCATGGCCTACCGCCATGTGGCCGAAAATGTCGACGAACTACTGCTGAACCGGACCCCGTTCAAAAAGGTGTACTTCGTAGGTTTCAACGCTTTCACGGAATCTGAGAAAATAATTATCAAGAAGCTCCGCAAATCCAATAAAGCTGAGGTGCTTTGGGACGCGGATAAATATTACATGTCGGTGAACCCGGACGTGGAGGCAGGAACGAGTCTGCGGGATTATAAGCGGAATCTGGAATTCGGCCCATGGAACTGGACGCACGATCACCTGCTGGACGCTGAGAAAAACGTCACAGTCTATGGCGTCCCCAACGGGACGCTGCAGACCAAAGTTGCCGGATCGTTGTACGAGGAGATGCTTAAAAATGACCATCCCGAGCAGCCTGTGCCGACCGCCATCGTACTGGCGGACGAAAACCTGCTGCTGCCGATGCTCTACTCCCTGGATGAGGGGGTAAAGGATTTTAACATCACGATGGGGCTTTCTTTGCGGGGATCGATGCTTTATACGTTGATCGACAGCATTTTCGAGCTGCATATGAACGTGGCGGAGTTCAAGACGAAGTCGTCGAAAGTGCCCAAGTTCAACCACAAGTCGATTAGCAAGGTACTCAACCATCCATTCATCCGGAACTATGAGCAGATCGTACTTCGGCCCCCGTTGGAAGGAATTTCCGACAAATATGAGCTGACGATCATTCAAAAAACGTTGCGTGAAATTAACGTGAATAACCGTGTTTTTCTGAGTACCAACGAGTTATTGGAAATTAGCGACGGCCACGATTTATTCAAAACCCTTTTCACCCACTGGAAAAAGGACGACTCGACCCAAATAATCCAGTCGTTTTACGACCTGATCGACTTGCTCCGTGAAGTCTATAAAGACTACAAGAATGCGCTTGAAACGGAGTACCTGTACTTATTTTACACCCTGCTCAAGCAGTTCGAGCAAACCATCGCCGACCGCCCCGAGCCGCTGGGTCTGTACACGTTACGTTCTTTCCTGTATGACTTGATCCGCAATACCCGCATCCCTTTCAGCGGCGAACCCGTGAGCGACTTGCAGATCCTGGGTATGCTGGAAACCAGGGCGCTGGACTTCGAGCGGGTCATCATTCTGTCGATGAACGAAGGGACTTTACCGCAGGCCAAACGACAAAATTCGCTCATCCCCTTCGACATTGCCCGTGAGGTAGGTTTGCCCACGCACCTGCATCAGGAAGCGGTGATGTCGTATCATTTCTATCGTCTTTTGCAACGCGCCAAAGAAGTGCATTTGCTGTATGTCAGCACCAACGACGCGCTGGGCGGCGGCGAAAAGAGCCGATTTATCCAGCAAATCGAGTACGAGCTGGCGGAGTACAACCCGCGCATCAGGTTGGAAAACAAAATGGTGGAGTTTGAAGACCTTCCCTCTCAAACATTGACTCAACAAGTACCCAAAGACGAGGCGGTGCTGGAAAGCATCCGTACTTATTTGGGGGAGAAAGGCTTGTATCCCACCCATGTCAACGACCTGATTCGTTGCTCGATGAGGTTCTACCTGGGCCGCATCGTAGGGGTGCAGGACAAGGAAGAAATCGAGGAAGAACTGGGGATGGACAAAATCGGTACCTGGCTGCACGCTTCCCTCGAAGAGCTGGATCAGCGGTATTTTCTTGAAAATATAGACCCAACCGAGGAAGAAATAAAAAAGGTACTCTCCGATAAGTTCCAGGAGTTATTCCAGGGTTTCATCACCGATATGGGCCTAAACCGAATTTACTACCAAGTGGGCGAGCAGCAGATTCTAGCCTTTTTGGCCCACCAAATGCAAGGCGAAGAGCGCCGCAGCATCGTCGCCGCCGAACAGAAACTAACCACTGAGCTCACCCTGGAAATCCGTGGACAGGCAGTGAAGGTGCAGCTAGGCGGCAAGATCGACCGCGTGGAGCGCGACGACCAAAATAAGTTGTTTGTGATGGATTACAAGACGGGCAGCGTGGAAATGAACGCCGAAAGCCGCAGCACCATTCCACAGAGAAAGGAAAAACTACGTACTTCCGCCGACCTGAAAGCAGGCTACGCGCGGCAGCTCTGGTTTTACAAATATCTGGTCTATAAAAATCTGGCAGACCCCGAAGGTCTAATCCTTGGGGAACAAACTTACCACGCCGCCGATACCCGCGTCCAATCGGGTTTCTATTCTTTCCGCGAACCGACAAAGATTTATGAAAACCAGCTTGAAATCACCGAAACCGACGACCCTCAGACTTTTATCGCCGAATCCGAAGCACTTCTAAGCGATATCATCGGTGAGTTGCTAAGCCCCGACTCACCCTTCGTGCAAACGGCTGACGTGAAGATTTGCGAGTACTGTGATTTCAAGGGGATTTGCGCCCGCTGAGTTGAAGGGTGTATAGTTCTATTCGCGCTTTGCTTACATCAATAAAACTCTTGAATCTATGAACTTAACGTGGTTTCACATTACAGTCATGTTTCTCGTTGTTCTGCTTGTAATCGGATTTGGGCTTTATATTCTGTACTTAGTCATACGCGCCCTAAGAAAATACCTGAGGAAGGATTGATGAACCAAAGAAATGGTTTAGCTCTCGGGAGCTAGTGGGCTGTAATCGTTCAAGAAAAACCGCCGCCGGATGTCATTGATTAAAAACTTCTTCTGGGCCGTGAAGCTGTCGGGATGAAGTTCTGAGAATAGAGATTCCCATTCAAGAAAAAGTGCTGGTTCCCCTGCGCGAAATCTCTCTTCGGCAATGTTTTTTTGGACGAGGTACTCTTGAAACGAAATCAAAGTCGCACAGGGTTTCTGAAAATGAATAGTGTAAACCTAAAATTCCCGGTACACGCCGCTCAAATACTGGTTCGCTTCTTCCTCCTTAAACTGCGCCTTTTTTGCATCCCAGTGCAACGTCTGATTGGGAAAACGTCCGGCAATGACGCCCAGCAAAATGGTTTCGGTCAGCCGGGAGGCGTAAGAAAATGGAGCACTGGTTTGGCCCTTTCCCAGACATGCGTCTACAAACTCATGGTAATGTCTTTGGCCTTCTGGAACATTCTCATTGGCTGATAAACTTGACTTAAAGCGCGTTATATCGATATCTTTATAGCTACCGTCCACAATTAATTTGGGCATTACCCGAAAATGGGGTAAGTATAATCTGCCTTTCTCACCGATGAACATGGCTCCCTGGTCATGTAAGTCCGCTCCTTCCGGCAGCATCAAATCCTCCCGTTGCTTGTCCGCTCCGGCACCATCGTACCAAACCCATTTCAGCGTATCGGCAGTGTATTTTGTGCCGGGAAATTCGTAGGTGACCATGTTTTTTTCGGGATAACCGAATCCATTTGGTTTCCTACAATTCGTGGTAATGGTGCGTGGCACGTCCAATTGCAAGGCATTGTAGGGCGTATCGAAAATATGCACCCCCATGTCGCCCAGGGTAGCGCACCCGTAGTCGACGAGCTTTCGCCAGTTGCCGGGGTGGTAGAAACCCTCTTTGTAAGGTCGCTTGGCGGAAGTTCCCAGCCATAAATCCCAATCCAGATTGTCAGGTACCGGATCGCCAGTCGTGGGAGCAGGGCCGTTGTAGCCCCAGTTTTTGGGCGACCACGCCCTTACGGTATGTACTTTTCCAATGATCCCGTCCTGTATCAACAGGGTAGCCAGTTTGTAATCATAAAATGAATGAACCTGAATACCCATTTGGGTTACTAACCCTTTACCCTTGGCCATTTTATCCATCGCCCGGGCTTCTTCCACGTAATGCGTAAGCGGTTTCTGACAATACACGGGCTTGTTCATTTCCATCGCCATAATGGAGGCAGGCGCGTGGGTATGATCCGGCGTCGATACGACAACGGCATCGATTTCAGCGCCCAGTTCTTTGAGCATCACCCGATAGTCCTTGTACGACTTGGCATTGGGGAAGCGGGCTGCGACCTTCTCTAATACGTCGGAATCGACATCGCAAAGGCCAACTACCTCCACACTAGTATGAGAGGTGATGGAAGCTAAGTCTGACTGGCCCATACCTCCCAGACCTATATGGGCGGTTCTCAAACGTTTATCCGCGGAAAATGCCCAGGTTTTGGTTGGTAACAGAGCCAGCGAAGATATTGTTGCCGCATTTTTTAAAAAATCTCTTTTATTCATATAGTTGGAGATAACTTGATTATTAGACCAAATATTATTGGTTCTCTGACAATTTTTGTGGAATCAACCGAGCCCGAATATCAGAAAATACGTTTACCTCATTTTAGTACGCAATGGTTGCGCCCCTCCGGGGCTTAAAATTACTGACAATTCGCTCATCCTACAAATGTTAGGCTTCTCCGAAGCCCCGGAGGGGCGCAAGATTTGTAGCATAAGAAACCCGCACCAACACCAGCCCCGGAGGGGCGCAACCAGATGGCCAATTACTCCACCACAAAAATTGTCAAAGAACCATATTGTTTTTTACTATTGAGCGAAATCCCACTTAGTAAGAAAGTCATAAACATCAGTAGTAAAAAAAAATTGAACCATGCCGAATCCCCATATATATCGGTGAATTCTACGATAAGATAAGCTACTAGGCATAAAACAGCAAGTAAGAAATAGTTATCTGATTTTTTCATTTTACTGAGTTATCTATTAATCAACTGAAATTCTTATTCGTGAATACATTTGAATGTGAACCGTATATAGACATAGAATTTATGAAAACTACAAACCCAGATCAGTCGGTAAGGCATCGAGGCTTTTCAAATTCTTCGCTTTCATGTAGTCGATTAGCCCTTCGGCCCCCTTCTTTTCGGCCCATTTAAAATGGACGTCGCGTTCCTCGACATAATCGAACATCGGCACCCCAAAGCCACAGGAAGTTTGCACCAGATCAATCTCCGCCACAATAATCTGCCGGGTGCTTGGATAAATGGTGAAGTCCTTGGCGTACAAGTCCCATTCGTCGGAGTCAGGCAATACGGTGAATCCCTTGCCGTACAACCTCAGAATATTCGGCTTGGCGGCAAAAGAGCAAAACATGAAAGTGATCCGCCCATTTTCGAGCGTATGCGCTGAGGTTTCATTGCCACTGCTGATTAAGTCCATATAAGCCACCCGCTTATCATCCAGTACCCGAAAACAATCCAAACCTTTGGGCGATAGATTGACTCTCCCGTCACCGCTGAGGGGAGCCGTTGCTACGAAAAAGATATGCTGGGCTTCGATGAATTCTTTGTGTGCGGTTTGTATTAAGTTGTAGAATTTACCCATTGGGATGGTTTTGAGGATTTGTAAAGTGGGATTGGAGTAGTTCTAAGTTTTATGGAAAAGGCTTGTGGTAGATGCTGGGGGAAACAGACCAGGTGAGGAAATGATATCAATTTATAAACCATTATCCGTTAAGCCCTTCTGGTGTTGCAAGCTCTTCTATAACCTCATCTCTGTTACAATTTTTTATAAAAAAGTAAAAGGTTGAGTCAATAATTTTAATAGAGGTAGTGCTATTATCATAGTCAAATATTGGTGGTGAAATTCCCTTTGAGATTTGACTGGAAACAAGATTTCTAATGAAATATCCCATATCAGATGGTCTTACATCATCGGGGCGGTGATGAATTTCTTTGATTTTTTCTTGCAATGGCTTTCTTTTAATACCCTGAATAATAGATACAATACTTTCGCCGAATAAAACCTTAATAAAATAGTAAGGGATGTACAAAGGTGTTTCCTGTGAGGTACGTGCCTTTTGCTCAATAAAACTTTCTATGCATCTTGTGTGCCTACTTGAATAGTCTTCAAGCTTCTTCTGAATTGCTGAATCGACATTGCTTTGAGTTACTACCACAATATTCTGTTGTGTTTGGCTCACCCCAGCAGCGTAGCAAGATTCTTTGCAAATTTCTTGAAACACACCGACACTATCAAAGCAACTATCTATGATATAATCTATAACATTATCAAGACTCGTGTTTAGTATAGGTTGACCTTCTGCTACAATCTTTTTCAAGTCGGATCTTTCCCAGGGTTCTACAGGTACCTCTATTACACGATCAAGCAAGTCGCCATTAAATTGAGCCAAACGATTTCTCTCTCTCCAAATTCCCAAGATGATGAAAAGTATGTTGTAATCTTCAAATATTCTTAAATCTATTGATAACTGCTTTTGAACCTCTTCGTTCAAATAATGGAAATTTTCTAATATTATTCTTTTGTTGAAACCAATACTCCTGAGCAATTCTGAAAGGTCTTGAGCTAGTGCTAAATTATAATCAATAACCTTAAACGATTTGCCTTTTTCTTTATCTGCTGAAATGGAAGCCTCTGTTTCAGCATCACTACCACCAAAGAAAGGAATACGAATTTTTGCTTTCAATCCAACCTTAGCTTCACCACCAACCATAGTTTTCTCTTCCCTGGAGTCTAATATTTCCACGTCCAACTGTCTTGCAATTGAATTATAAATGTCCAATGCCCTTGATGTTGGTGAGCAGTTGACTTTCACATAGTGTTCTTCAGTCAGATGTTTGTTTATTAAAGATGTCTTACCTTGCTTGGAAGCACCGTAAACAATAATATGTTTATTTTTTTGGAGCCCTTTGGTAAATATTTCATCTACTGATGGTCTCTCGATGTAAGTGTCTATCAAATCATTTGACACACCATAAACTTGATTTGTAAATCTCATTATATATAGTTGCTAATTGATGATTTTAAGTAAATATTTGATGGTTTAACTCAGACAAGTTTTCAACTACCCATCAATCCGCAAAACCAATCCCTTCAAATAACTCCCCTCGGGATGAAACGCATTGACCGGATGGTCCGGCCCCTGCGAAAGTTGGTGGATGACCCGCGCCTTACGGCCCACTTCCATACAGGCGGCCACCACGGTATTGTAAAACAACTCCCGGTCCACGACCTGCGAGCAGGAAAAGGTGAACAGCAGCCCGCCGGGCTTCACTTTTTTGATTCCCTCGATATTCAGCCGCTTGTAGCCCTGCACGGCCCGGTGCCGCGCCGACATGCTCTTGGCAAAAGCGGGCGGATCGAGGACTACGATGTCGTAGCTTGTGTCCTGTAATTTGAACCACGACATTGTGTCTTCGGCCACGGAATGGTGGCGCTCGGAATGCTCGTTTAGGGCTACGTTTTCGTCGCAGAGCGCGATGGCGCGGCCCGAGGCGTCGAGCGAAACGACCGATTCGGCGTCGGCGTCGAGGGCGTACACCGAGAAGCCGCCGGAGTAGCTGAACGCGTTGAGTACCGTTTTGCCGGGGGCGTAGTGCGCCAGCAGTTTGCGGTTTTCGCGCTGGTCGAGGTAGAAGCCCGTTTTTTGGCCCTTCACCCAATCCACCAGAAAGGCGTTGCCGTTTTCGGTGATTCGGTGCGGAGTTTCGGCTTCGCCGAAGAGATAGCCGTCGGCGAAGTCCGAGGCGTACTTGCCGGGCAGCGTTTGGCGGCTCTTGTTATAGACCGCTGTCAATTCATCGCCCATCACCTCCTGCAACGCCTGCGCAATATCGCCCAGGCAGCGGTGCATCCCGATGGTGTGCGCCTGCACGACCGCCACGCCGTTGTACACGTCCACGATGAGGCCGGGCAGTCCATCGCCTTCGCCGTGAACCAGGCGGTAGCTGTCGGTGTGCGTCAGGTGCAAATCCTGCCGCATCGCGTAAGCATTGCCCAGCCGCGTTTTCCAAAAATTGACGTCGATTTCCTCCGGCTCGTAGGTTAGGATCCTCACCATGATGCTGCCGTCGTGGTAGTGGCCCCGCGCCAGAAACTCCATGTTGCGGTTCATGACGTCCACCAAGTCGCCATCCTGTGGATCGCCGTCCTGACGGGAGATGGCCCCGGAGAAGACCCAGGGGTGGCGACGCTCTATGGCTTGTTCGCGGCCTTTTTGCAGGTAGAGTTTTATGGGGAGGAGGGGGCTAACGTTTGGCAAAATGCAGTCTGATTATTTGATTAAATGGTATTTATCGGATTTCAATTTCGTATCATTGTCACAATTTTACGCATTTTTTAACCCTAATTTATACTTAAACATGGATTACAATCGCCGTTTGTTCTTGAAAGCCGCCGGATTTGCCTCTTTGGGGGCGGTGGCTTACCCATTGGTTTCCTGTAAAAGCGGAGGAGACAATGCCTCCGATAGCGACAGCACCGCGCTGTCGGGAACAAGCCCCGGTGTCAAGATCGACAATTTCGGCATCCAGCTATACAGCGTTCGTGCCCTCATAGGGGCCGACCCCAAGGGCGTTATCAGTCAAATCGCCGATCTGGGCTATAAAGAAATAGAGGGTTACCAAGGCGATCAAGGCGTGTTTTGGGGAATGTCGCCCAAAGAATTCAAGGACTTCGTGGACGGATTGGGCATGAAGATCGTCAGCACCCACGCCGACACGACGAAAAACCTGGAAAAACTCGCCGACGACTGCGCCGAAGCGGGACTCACTTACATCTTGCAACCTTACATCGGTCCCCAAAAGACCATCGACGAGTGGAAAAAGCGCGCCGAGGAATTCAACCAACGCGGTGAAATTTGCAATAAGGCAGGGGTGAGGTTTGGTTACCATAATCACTCCTATTCCTTCGAAGAGCTCGATGGTCAGATCCCCCAGGAGATCTTGCTCGACAACACCGATCCCTCGGAGGTGATGTACGAACTCGATATGTGCTGGATCGCCGCCGCCAACAAAGACATCGAAGCGCACCTTACCAAGTACGCAGGACGCTACGATCTTTGCCACATCAAAGACTTCGTCCGCGAACCCGAATTCAAGCAGACCGACCTCGGTAAGGGCGTAGTCGACTACCCCAAAGCCTTAGAAGTAGCCCAAGAGACGGGCATCAAGCACTTCATCGTCGAGCAAGAAGAATATCCCGAATCGGTGATGGCAAGTATGGCGCACGATGCGGAATACATGAGAAATAATTTTTAGTAAGGGAATTAGTGAATGTCGGAATGTCGGAATATTTTTAGTGCTCCTGTTTAGCGAAAGCAATATTCACTAATCGCCGGGCGACCCCGTCCGACATTCCCTCATTCCGACATTAATTCCCCCCATCTGCTTCCGGGCGTACCCTCAATAGCCGCTGCAACCACGTCTGCTGGTCAGCGGCTTCTTTGGTTTTTTCGGCTTCGCTGAATTTGAAACTGGCCAGCGGGCGCAGGTCGGGCTGTCCGGCGTTGACCCAGCAGGTGTACCACAGGTCGCCGACCATTTGGACAGAATTTTTCATTTGGCGCTCTATTTGGCCATCGAGGGCTTGGTTGTACTTGGCCGTGAATTCGTCGGAGTAGGTGCGAACCAGCACTTTGTTCCTTTCGATGTAGGTGAATTTGCGGTCGGCTTTGAAATCCGTGCTGAGCTCTTTCTCGAACTTCAACACCGAATCGCAGGCAGCGTGGGCTTGTGCCACGGCTCCCCAAATGGCCTTGGCCGGGCTGTCGATGTAGTTGGCGGTACCAATCCAAAGTTCGTAGTCGTCGGCGTATTTTTCAGGAATTCGTGATTCCCAGAAGGCGTGGATGCCTTCTTGCCCCGTAAGTTGGCCGTTGTAGTTGCGCGTCGTATGCAGCGGCACATTGGCGTCAGCGACATAGTGGCCCAAGTCGGCCGAGATGCGCAGGATTTTGCCCGCGTTCTTTTCGCGCAGCGCTTCGGTGAGCTGGAAAACGGCCGTCTGTACGTACCAAGGCACAATGCCATGCTTCCGCAGACTGTCTTCGCCCATTTTTTCTTTGGCCTGATTCCAGTAGAGTGGGAGGGACGTCAAAGCGCTATCGCCGTACACATCCAGGTCGATGTAATGGCGCTCGGCTTCGCCCACCACGGCGTAGCGACGGCGGTCGGGATTGACCGCGTTTTCGGTGAGGAAGTCGATGTTTTTTTTGTAAAAAAACTGCATCTCAGGGGGTAGACGAAATATTGCCAGACGGTTGATTCTCTTATGCGCCCAAAAACCCCATTCAGGCTGCATATCTTTAACTAACCCCATCGACCCTCCGATAGTAAGTAGTAATGACGCTATGATCGCTACGATTTTTGCCATTTATATGAATAGTGCAGTGAGGTGAATTAATTTAATTGTTATCTGTGATGTTATTTATGCCATATATTATTTGGTGCAAATAGAATGATGTTGATTAATATTTTTCGATCTCGCTATTTTGCCTATATTATCAATAATTTTTATTAAAATAATACAAAAATAACAAACTAATTGTAAATTCGTGGCGTTATAGAATCATCTTCACAAACTAGAAATTTTACAATTAGTCATGAGACCTAAAAATAAAATCCTGGGCTATCTACTGCCCGTCTTTATTCTGGGCTTATTTATGCTCATCATATACGGAGCTTACACCCCGCACCAACAAGCCGGAATACAGCGCATCGTTTGTGTAAAATTCAAAGCAAACACGCCAACCGCCGAAATAGATAAGCATATGAAGGAATTCGCAAACCTCCGCCGCCAGATTCCCGCCATCGTGGGCTACACGGGAGGCAAAGTGCTTGGAAATGAAAGTGCCGCTCAAGATTTTGACGTAGTTCACTACTTGACCTTTCGCAACGAGGCGGGTATCGAAACCTACGACCAGCACCCCAACCACCAGAAATTCATCGAAAATAATAGTCCTTACTGGGACAAGGTGCTGGAAGTCAATTCGGATATCGAGAAGTAGGTATTTTAAAGGTGCAAAGGCACAAAGGCACAAAGGCACAAAGTGCGAAGTGCCCCGAGACGTGCGGCGTTCCGACACAAAGGCACGAGGTCTTAGTGGTATCTTACAGGAAGTTATGTTGCTGAACATTTTATTGAACTAGGTTAATGGGGGCGAACTAGAAAACGGTTTGCTCTTGTTTTTGCCGACAGCCGACAGCCGACAGCCGACAGCCGACAGCCGACAGCCGACAGCCATTCACCAAGCGATCTTGTCTTTCCCTACTTTCTCTAAATACGCATTCGTCTGACTGAAATGTTTGCTGTCAAACCAGCCACCCCACTTGGCTGCCATGGGGGAGGGGTGTTTGGCTTTTAGAACATGGTGCTTCGTTTCGTCGATGATGCTGCCTTTGTCCTGCGCGTACTTGCCCCAAAGCAGAAACACAACGTTTTCCTTCTCATCGTTGATGCACTGAATCACGGCGTCGGTGAAGGTTTCCCAACCCTTTTTCTGGTGTGAACCCGCCTCGCGCGCCCGCACCGTGAGGGTGGAATTGAGCAGCAGGATGCCCTGATCGGCCCACCTTTGCAGGTTACCAGAGGCAGGCATGGGAACGCCCACATCCTCGTTTACCTCCTTGAAAATATTGAGGAGAGAAGGCGGCTTGGGAACGCCGTCGTTCACCGAGAAGCAAAGCCCGTTGGCCTGACCCGGCCCGTGGTAGGGATCCTGGCCCAAAATCACCACTTTGCAAGCATCGAACGGACAAGAGTCGAAGGCGTTAAAAATCAACCCGCCGGGCGGATAAACAGTCTGGGTTTTGTACTCGCTTTTTACAAAATCGATAAGCTCCTCAAAATAAGGTTTCTCGAATTCATCTTTCAATTTCTCTTTCCAGGATTCTTCGATGGCAACGTCCATAGTTATGTAGTTTTAGGAATTAAAAAAGGGGTAGGTTTGTATTTGTAGGTAAAAATCTGCTATTTTCGTTTTATCAAACAATCCTGCCGGGCCATGTTTTCAGAAGTAACAGAAGGCGTAAAAGTATCGGTTCTTACCGAGTACCAACCGGGATATTCTAATCCGCGACAGGCGCATTTTGTTTTCACTTACAAGATCATTATCGAAAACCACAGCGACCACACGGTGCAGCTTTTGCGCCGCCGTTGGTTGATCCATGATTCCAACGGCATCGTCCGCGAAGTGGAGGGTGAGGGGGTCATCGGGCAGCAGCCTGTACTGGAACCCGGCGAAATTCACGAGTACGTATCAGGTTGTAATCTACGAACCAACCTTGGCAAAATGGGCGGTACTTACCTCATGGAGCGCATTTTCGACGGCCGCCGCTTTCAAGTCACGATTCCCGAATTCACGATGATCGTGCCTTATTTGCTGAATTAGGGGGTTGAATTGTAGGGGCGAACCCATGTGTTCGCCCAGCTTGCGTCAGCCATCGGGCGAACCTAAATGCGAGGCGTGCTTACGCCAGCCACCGGGCGAACACTAAGGTTCGCCCCTACCGACCTATCCTTTGATAAAACAATACCTCAAACACCATCTCCGCGCGGGTAATGCACATTCGATTCACTCGCCCTTTGTGTATGAGCTCTATACCCAGGTTATAAAAGCCAAGTGTAGGGAATATGCTGATTTTCAGGAGATTGAATTGCTACGCAAAGTACTTTTGCGCAGGAAGGATGAAATTGAAATCATGGATTTGGGCGCGGGGTCACGGCTTAACAAGTCGAATCGTCGCAAGGTGGGCGAGATTGCCAGGAATGCCGAAAAGCCCGCGAAGTTTGGGCGTTTTTTTTATCGTCTGAGCCAGCACTTGCAACCCCGATCGGTCCTCGAACTAGGTACTTCCCTGGGCGTCACCACCGCTTACTTTGCCAAGGCTTTACCTGAATCGGCGATAACAACCATGGAGGGTTGCCCGGAAACGGCACTCATTGCGGAAAAAAATTTCCAAGCGTTAGGATTGAAAAACATCGCAGTCGTTGTGGGCAATATCGACCACACTTTGCCCGATCTGCTCAAAACTAGAAAGCACAAAATCGGCCTGGCTTTCTTCGATGCCAACCACCGCTATGAGCCCACGGTGCGCTATTTCAAGGACGCTCTGCCTTACGCGGACGAAAATTCTGTTTTTATTTTCGACGATATCTATTGGTCCAAGGAAATGACGGCTGCCTGGGAAGAAATCAAAGCCCATCCCGAAGTAACGGTAACGGTCGATTTGTTTTGGGTTGGATTGGTGTTTTTCAGGAAAGAACAGGTTAAAGAAGACTTTGTACTGCGCTTTTAGCTAATTTTATCAATGAATTTACGTTTTCAATTTATTGAAAGTCAAAAACTTGCTTGGATATGAAGCTCTGGAAAAATAGTACGTTCGTTTTGATCAGCGGTTTCCTGTTTTTAACCGGCTGCAAAGAGCAGGAAAAAGCAGTCGTAGCTACCGCCGAACTCTCGTCTTATGACTTGATTCAAGATCGTATTTTTACGCCTTCTTGCGCCACGGCGGGCTGTCACTCCTCGGAGCAGGACAACGATTTCAAGCAACACGGGCTGGTACTGGCCAAAGGCAAATCGTACGCCAACCTCATTAATATTCTCTCGCGCCAGCCTGAGGCTAAGTCCGAAGGCATGAAGCGGGTAAAGCCCTTCAATTCCAACGAAAGCTTACTCTACCACAAGTTGAATTGGGACGCCAGTCACCACAGCGGCAAGCAGTTCGGTCTGCCGATGCCTTTGGGCGGCACGCCGCTGAGTGTGGGGCAAATCGAATTTGTGCGGCGCTGGATTGAAGCCGGATCCCCCGAAAAGGGCAGCTTGGTGGACACCACTTTACTGAATGACAAGACACCTAGCTACGTCGCCATATTTGACGGCTTGAAGCCACCCGCTTCAGGGCAAGGCTTTCAGATGAAGCTGGGGCCATTTACGGTGAGCCCCAACTTCGAGCGTGAAATGTTCTCGCGGCAAATGGTCGGCAATACCGAGGAGCAATACGTCAATCGGGTGCAGGTACTGATGCGGCCCGGCAGCCACCATTTTATCCTGTACGATTTTAATAACAAGAACCTTTTGCCGCCCCTGAATGTCGTCCGCGACATCCGCAATCCCGACGGAACCACCAACTTTCTGACGCTGCTCTCGATGTCAAATCACGTCTTTTGGGCGGGTACCCAGACTCAGGTTCATGACTACTCGCTACCCGAAGGTACCGCGCTGCTGCTTCCCGCCGGAGCGTCGTTCGACATGAATTCGCACTACGTGAACAAAACGGCCCAGCCCACCACGGGAGAAGTACACGTGAACATTCACACGCTACCCAAAAATAAGGTAAAGCACGTAGTAGAAGCCCTAAATCTGGCGAACGAAGGATTCACGCTTCCCCCTGGTAAGAAAACGGTGGCCACAAAATCGTTTACGTTCAAGAAGCCGACCACGGTGCTGATGCTGACCTCCCACACCCACAAACTGGGTGAAAAATTCGTCATCAAAATAAAAGGAGGCACCCGGGATGGCGAGGTGGTGTACGAAAGCACCGATTGGGAACACCCGCTCATCAAAAACTTCCCAACCCCTATCCAACTGAAAGCCGGCGAAGGCCTCACCTCTGAAATCTACTACAACAATACCACGGACAAAACCATCCGCTTTGGCCTGCTGAGTGAGGATGAGATGGGGATCATTTTTGGGTACTTTTACGAATAGGCTGTCGGCATTCGGCTGTCGGCTGTTGATTTCAGCCACAACATAATCAAGGGTCTAAGAAAAAAGGGCTTCCGAATTTCGGAAGCCCTTTTCAGATGCGAATTTAAATTTGGTGCAATCTTATCAGTAAGAGTAGAAAAGCCGATCGCCGAAAGCCGACGACCGTCAACTCATTTTGCAACGTCGACTTGCACACGGTTGCCCTTAATGGTGTTGCCATCCATGGCGCGGATCACTACGCGCGATTCGCGCTCGGGGACGTCCACGTAGGTGTAGTTGTCATAGATTTCGATGGCTCCGATGTCGCGACCCGCGATACCGGATTCACCGGCAATGGCACCCACGAAGTCACGGGGAGCGATGCGATCCTGATGACCAACGTTGAAGTACAAACGTGACATTCCTTCTTCGACCGGACCCGGTGCACCTTTTTCGCGGCGTGGGGCGCGGTCATCGCCTCCACCGAAGCGTGAGCCGCGGTCTCCCCGGTCACGGTCGCGTCCAAAACGTCCACCGCGATCACTGCGGCTTTCGAAGCGCGAGCCACGGTCTCCCCGGTCGCGTCCGAAGCGTCCGCCTCGGTCACCACGATCCCGGTCGCGTCCGCCACGGTCGTTGCGATCGCCCCGATCCGAGCGGCGCTCCTCCCAGGCCAGGTTGGTATCGGTGTATTCGTTTTTCTCGACGCCCAACAGCTGTTGGGTCATCGCGGCCACGATTTGCTCGGTCGAGAAGCCGCTGTGGTGCAGCTGCTCCAGCACGTCGTCGAACTGCGCATCGCTGTTCTTCTCGTTCTGACGGATGGCCTCCGCCATTGTCTCCACGAAACGCGCCTTGCGTACCCCCACGATGTCCTCGTAGGAAGGAATCACGCCCTTTTCTATTTTCACTTTCGTGAAATTCTCGATCTGACGGATACGATTCCGCTCGTCGCGGGCCACCAGCGAGAATGCCTTGCCGGCAAGTCCTGCACGACCCGTCCGGCCGATGCGGTGGACGTAATATTCTTCGTCCAGCGGAATGTCGTAGTTGATTACGGCGTCGAGTCCGCTCACGTCGATGCCCCGAGCCGCTACGTCAGTACCTACCAGAATCGTGTTGACGCCAGCCTTAAACTTATTCATCACGTTGGTACGCTGCTGCTGACGGAGGTCGCCGTGGATGCCCTCGGCGGCGTAGCCCCGAGCTTGCAATTCCTCGACGGTCTGATCGACTTTGCGCTTCGTGTTGCAAAACACCAATAGCGACTGGATGTTGTACATGTCGATCAGCCGCGTCATTACTTCCAGCTTAGCCTGAGGCTTCACCTCGTAGCAAAGCTGCTGAATGTTGTCGTTGGTCAACTCGTTTCGCACCACTTTGATCATAACGGGATCATCGAGGAAACGCTTGGTAATGCTCAGAATCGGCTTTGACATCGTGGCCGAAAACAGAATCGTCTGCTTATCTTCCGGCATATCGACCAGAATGCTTTCGATGTCCTCGCGGAATCCCATGTCCAGCATTTCATCGGCCTCATCCAGTACCATCATGCGCACCTCGCTGAAATCCAGCGTGCGGCGTTGCATGTGATCCATCACGCGGCCCGGCGTACCGACCACGATTTGAACGCCTTTTTTCAAAGAGCGAATTTGACGCTCGATAGAATCACCGCCATAAATGGCCTCGATCCGAACGCCACGCTTGTACTTAGCCAAACGGCCAATTTCCTGCGAAACCTGTACCGCCAACTCGCGGGTGGGGCAAAGAACCAGCACCTGCACCGAGTTGCTGCGGGCATCGATCATTTCGAGCGCCGGAATGCCGAAGGCCGCCGTCTTACCCGTGCCCGTTTGGGCTTGTCCGATCACGTCGTACCCTTCCATTACGGGCGGAATCGCCTCGGCCTGAATGGGGGAGGGGGTGGTAAAGCCCATTTCCTCCACAGCCCGCATGATGTCGTCGGAGAGTCCCAGCAAGGCGAAGCCTGATTGGGGTGCCTCTTCCATCACTTCCTCATCGTCAGCATCCTCGAAATCCTTTTCAGAATGGGACGTTTCATCTTCTGATTCCTCGACCGCAGCCGCCACCTTTTTCTTGGCCTTGGATGCTTTGACCGGAGCAATAATTTCTTCCGCATCCGACATATCCACTGTTTCAACCTCAGCCGAAGCAGCCTTCAAGGCTTTCGTTTTCTCGACATCAGCTACGACTTTCTTATTTGCTTTCGGTTTCTTCACCCCAGCTTCAGCTACGATTACTTCCTCGGCGGGTACTTCAGCCGCTTCGGCTTCAATCTTGGCCAAAACAGCTTTCTTCGTCTTGGCTTTGGGTTTCTTTATCTCCGCTACAGTTTCCGTTTCGGCAACAATTACCGCTTCGGTTTCGGCAACCTTGGCTACTTTCTTTTTGGCCTTAGGTTTCTTTTCGGCCACTATCTGGTCGTCCGAGCTTTTAGCGTCGACTACCAGTGCTTCTTCATTTTCTATCAATTCCATTATTATTGTTGATTTATTCATTCGTTAGATCTGTCGATCGGCTGAGCAACCCCAGCTTCAACAACGAAATCAATTATAAATCCCTAATTTTAAAAAGCATAATATGGCTTTTCGGTACAAGGGCACACCGATTCAAAAGTCCGATTAGTGCGGAAAAGCGTTATCAGATAAGGTGCGACTGAAAATTTTCAAATCAACACATAGACAGATAATCGCATCCACAGCAATGGGAGCGTACTACATTATTTGACAAAAGGGATTTTGCGCAAAGCCCACACAATACATCCGTGTGGCTCTGCGAGACTTTATCGGAAGAACTAACCTTATACTTACTGGTTAGCGGCAAATTCTGGTGCCTGACCCGGACTGAAGCAGAGAAGTGAACGGATGTTCGTTCAATTATGACGCAAAAGTAAACAAACTTTTCTAATAAAAAACTTTTCTTCCAAAAATAATTGCAATTTTTTTAGAAGACATAAAAAAAGACGGCCCCCAAATCTACGTTGGGAGCCGCCTGACCTAAGTTTTTAATCACTTCCTATTCGGCAGAACTGTACGAATCCAATACTTCATGAACGTCGACGTAAGGCAAATCAAAGGCATCGGACACGCCTCGGTACACCACCTGACCATTGACGATATTCAGGCCTTTCCTCAATTCCTCGCTTTTTGTGCAAGCCAATTGCCAGCCAATATTCGCCAATTGCAGCGCGTAGGGGAGGGTGGAATTTGTCAACGCCAAAGTCGACGTGTAGGGAACCGCGCCTGGCATATTTGCCACGCAGTAGTGAACCACCTCGTCCACGACATAAGTAGGATCCTCGTGCGTAGTGGCGTGAGAAGTCTCGAAGCAGCCACCCTGATCAATGGCCACGTCCACCATTACGGTGCCGGGACGCATCAGCTTCAGCATGTCTTTTCTGATAAGTGACGGCGCTTTGGCGCCGGGAATCAACACGCCGCCGATGATTATGTCGGAGTGCTGAATGTGGCGGCGGATGTTGTACTCGTTGGACATGACAGTGTCCACATTGGCGGGCATAATGTCTTCCAGATAGCGCATACGTGGCAGGCTGACGTCCATAATTGTCACGTGCGCCCCGAGTCCGGCGGCCATTTTAGCCGCTTCCGTACCCACGATCCCGCCGCCCAGCACCAGCACGTCGGCGGGCTTTACGCCCGCTACGCCACCCAGCAGAATGCCGCGGCCCCCCATGGGTTTTTCCAGGTACTTGGCGCCTTCCTGAATGGCCATGCGTCCGGCCACCTCGCTCATCGGTATCAACAGGGGCAGACTACGGTCAGGACGCTCTACCGTTTCGTAAGCCAGGCAAACCGCCTTGCGCTCGATCATGGCATGGGTAAGTTCCTTGGAAGAAGCGAAGTGGAAATAAGTGAATAGCAGTTGGTCCTCCTTGATGAGCGGGTATTCGCGCGCAATGGGTTCCTTCACTTTCACGATCATATCGGCGATGGCGTACACCTCCTCGATCGTATCGAGTAATTCAGCGCCAGCTTCCAGGTATTCTTCATTAGAAAATCCGCTGCCTTTGCCCGCGTCCTTTTGAACATATATAGTATGTCCGTGACGGCGAAATTCGGTGACGCCTGCCGGAGTGACTGCCACGCGGTTTTCGTTATTCTTGATTTCACTAGGTACGCCGATAACCATTTTTTAGGGATAAATGATGAGTGATGAATGATGAGGGGCTATCCCCCGACAACAAGATCGTTGATTGTCTTGGCAAAGGTAAGGCTTGCGGGTGTTCGCTGGCGAAAATTGTCCTGAAAAATTGGACAGAGGCAAAAATTAAATTTTCAATATTTTTCCATGGGTTCCTTTGATAATCATCCTCAGTATGGGGGGCGTGACTTTGAAGAAGCCCAGGGCCAGCTCAGAGAGCACCTCCCGGCCAAAGAGCCGCTGCACGTTACGTCCGACTCTTAAACGAAACGCAAACTCTTCCTGCCAGGCCGAGGCGTACGATTTTTCGAGAATGTCGCGAGAACGGTGACCGGAAAAATATTGAATTACTTGACGCCCCACCATATTTCCCGCCCGAATCGCCATCGCCATGCCATTGCCACAAAGTGGCGTTATAAGTCCTGCGCTGTCGCCCGCCATTAAAATGTGTCCTTCGACGGCATCCTTGGACGCGAAAGAAATCTCATTGATGACCTCAGGCTTGTCATAAAGAAATTCGGCGTCGCTGAAAATAGCCTTCAAATGCGGATTACGGCTCAAAATGTTCTGTTCCATTTCAGGAATGCTGCCCGACGCTCTCAGGTTCGATCTTTCTGTAAGGTAGCAAAGGCAATACTTATTGTCTTCGATCGCTGACATTCCGCAGTAGCCATTTTTGAAATTATGCAGTGAAATTAAATCTTCCTCAAAATTTCCCCTGATATGGTACTTGATGCCAACGTAGGGCGATTCTTTTTTCATGAAGGCACGGTCGAGATGCTTGTCGAGCCGGGTGCGCTTCCCGTAGGCTCCAATCACGATATTTGCTTCGATTTGACTGGTGGTCGAGGTTTCTATTTCAAAAGCACCATCCGCCCACCTTATTTCCTGGACAATAGTGTTTAACCGAAAATCAACGCCCGACTTCCTGGCTAATTCGTAAAGTGCGAGGTCGAGCGAATAGCGGCTAATCCCAAAAGCACCCATGTCCAATGGCGTTTCTAAGGAGGTGCCTTTTGGGGAAGTAAACCGGAAACGGTTGATCGCTCTACTTCCCAGCCCATCCAAATCCAATCCCAAACTTTCCAGATACGGGCGGACTTCGTTGGAAACATACTCCCCGCAAACCTTATGATGAGGATAATCTTTACGCTCGATGAGCAGAACGTCGATCCCGGCTCGTGCCAGTTCGATGCCACTGACCAGGCCCGCCAATCCTCCCCCGACAATCACGACCGGGTACTTCATGATACTCTTTCTGTATTGAATATTTTTCTGCCCATAGAATTCAAATCATCTTTCAATTGTTCAACGAAAGCCAATACTCTTTGCGACCTTTGCGCCAATCAAGCGCTGCGATCTCTGCGCTGTGCGATTAAAAAACACCAATGAACAAAAATTACAAAGATGGTCTCAATCTCCTTGCCAAAGTAACGCCGAAGAAGGCCTGGAATGCCGTCCAGATATTGGGCAGCTACTTTTACTCCAAGGTCTCGGGGAAAGCCACCCACCACGGAATGCCGATCGCCATCAGTTTCGAGCCGACTACTTCCTGCAATCTCCGTTGTCCCGAATGTCCCAGCGGTTTGCGGTCTTTCACGCGTCCTACGGGCTTGATGGAGAACGATTTATATAAGAAGACCATTGACGAACTGGCGGATACGCTGCTCTATCTGATTTTTTATTTCCAGGGCGAACCCTATTTGCACCCATCCTTCATTGAGTTGGTAAAATACGCCCACGACAAGGGAATTTACACGGCCACTTCCACAAATGCTCACTTCCTGAATGACGAAAAAGCCCGCCAGACCGTAGAGTCCGGCCTGGACCGGCTCATTATTTCCATCGACGGTACTTCCCAAGAGGTTTATCAGCAGTACCGCGTCGGCGGAAAGTTGGAGAAAGTGCTGGAAGGTACGCGGAATATTGTCAAGTGGAAAAAAGCGCTCGGATCAAGTACGCCGCACGTCATCTTCCAGTTTCTGGTGGTCCGACCCAACGAGCACCAAATCGCAGAGGTGCAGCAACTGGCGGATGAGATGGGCGTGGACGAGGTGGGCCTGAAAACGGCGCAAATATACGACTACGAGCACGGCTCCGACCTTATGCCCACCATCGACAAGTATTCGCGCTACGAAAAAACGGGTGAGCGCTATTCGATCAAAAATGAGTTCGTGAACCATTGCTGGAAGATGTGGCACTCCTGCGTCATCACTTGGGATGGCCTGGTGGTTCCCTGTTGTTTTGACAAGGACGCCCACCACCGCCTGGGCGATATGAAACGCCAGAGTTTCCGTGAGCTCTGGCGCGGTGAACCCTACCGCGAATTCCGCCAAACGCTCATCCGCTCGCGGTCAGAAATCGAGATGTGTAAGAACTGTACCGAAGGTACCAAAGTGTGGGCGTGAAACATTTTTGGGTCTTTATGAATTTATAGGTTGAATACCAAAATAATCCATCCGATAAGCCCTTAACAGCCAACGGTTAAAGTTTTTGGTAAAAAACTCCGTGGAACATTCCTTGGGGAATTGCCTTGAATAGCGGAAATTTGGGGCAGGTAACAAATACAGACAATGGGTAAAGTAATTGCAATTGCCAATCAGAAAGGGGGTGTCGGCAAAACCACCACAGCCATCAACCTCGCGGCTAGCCTGGCGGCGCTCGAGTTCAGGACACTTATCGTGGATGCCGACCCGCAGGCCAACTCAACCTCCGGGCTGGGGTTCAATCCAAAGGAAATTGAATACAGCATCTATGAATGCATGGTCGAGGGAATCCGTACCCGCGACATCCTGATTCAGACCGACTTCCCGAACCTCGATTTGCTGCCATCCCACATCGACCTGGTGGGGGCGGAGATCGAGATGATCAACATCAAGAACCGTGAAGACCGGATGAAGGACGCGCTCGAAGGCATCCGCGACGATTACGATTTTCTAATTATCGACTGCTCGCCCTCGTTGGGTTTGATTACCATCAATTGCCTGACGGCCGCCGATTCGGTCATCATCCCGGTGCAATGCGAGTACTTTGCCTTGGAAGGGCTGGGAAAACTACTCAATACAGTCACCATTATTCAATCGCGCCTCAATACCAATCTCGCCATCGAGGGAATTCTGCTGACAATGTACGATTTACGGCTTCGGCTATCCAATCAAGTGGTAAACGAAGTAACGACGCATTTCCAGACGATGGTTTTCGATACCATCATTCCGCGCAATGTACGACTGAGCGAGTCGCCCAGCTACGGCGTTCCCGTTCTGGCGCAGGATGCCGACAGCAAAGGGGCGATCAGCTACTTAAACCTGGCGAGAGAGATTTTAACGAAGAATGGGTACTTGTCTCAGGAACAACCCGTGGGAGTCTAGCAAGGGAAGCCGTTTTTGGGTTAATGGTCAAATGGTTAAACGGTCAAGGGTATAGCCCGCCTAATTTTTAAAGAAGAGTTCTTTAAAAAAAGAAATTCATTTAACCTTTTAATCGTTAGCCGTTTAACCTAATTTTTTCATGGAAAATACCAATAAAAATAAAAGAATGACGGGCCTGGGGCGCGGACTAGGGGCCCTTTTGCAGGATTCCGACTCCGTCAACTCAAATAAAACCCTGAACCGGAAAGCGCCCTACGAAACGATGAGTTCGATGAACGAAATCGACGTGGACTTTATCGAGGCAAATCCCTACCAGCCGCGCTCTAACTTCGACCAGGAAGCCTTGCAGGAATTGGCCGATTCGATCAAAGTCCAGGGGATCATCCAGCCGATCACGGTGCGGCAGTTGGGGCGCGACAAGTACCAGCTCATTTCGGGAGAAAGGCGCTTGCAGGCTTCTAAGTTGATTGGGATGCAGCGGATTCCATCTTACATCCGCACAGCCGATGACCAGCAGATGCTGGAAATGGCATTGATCGAGAACATTCAGCGTGAGAACCTGAATGCCATCGAAATTGCCCTCAGCTACCAGCGACTCATTCACGAGTGCAACCTGAAGCAGGAGGAACTCGGTGACCGGGTGGGCAAGAACCGCACTACGGTAAACAACTACATTCGATTGCTGAAACTACCACCGACCATTCAGGCTGCCCTGCGCGACACCCAGATCAGTATGGGCCACGCCCGCGCCCTGATCACAATCGACGACTTGGGAAATCAGTTAAAAATATTTAAAAAAACGGTCGAGGACGGCTGGTCGGTGCGGAAAGTCGAAGAGGAAGTGCGTAAATTGTCCCTTGCTCCGCCTACGGACGAAAACAATCGCCGCATCCAGACAATCAAACAGGAAATCAGGTCGTTGCAATTTCGACTTTCTTCCTACTTCGGTTCTAAGGTGAGCATCAAGAGCGACGACAACCACAAGGGGGAAATCAAGATTCCCTTTACATCGCAGGAGGAATTGGATCGGATACTGGGTAGTTTGGATTTAGAGAAAAAGGCTTGAAACTGAGAATAATCATTGGAATGTTGCTGCTGTCATTCGGGACTCACGCCCAAGTGACCCGACCAGATAGTTTGCCTGAAGCGGAAGTAATGAAGGCTGCAAAAGACACTCTGCGGCCGATTTTGAAAGAGGTGGTACGGCCCGACGAATTGGCGAAACTTGAAAACGCCGGGGATAGTATTCCCGTCACCATCCTCACCGATCCAGGACTTCCTGTTCCAAGAAAAGCGGCCATATATTCGCTGATCTTGCCCAGTCTGGGCCAAATCTACAACCGTGACTATTGGAAACTACCGCTGGTTTACGGCGGTTTGGGCGCAGCAGTTTACACCATTCACTGGAATACGCTCCGCTACAATGACTACTTGAAGCCCTATCTGTCTTCGGTCAATCCGGAGACTGGCGACCCGGTTACCATTGAAGACCCAACGACGGGTAATCAGGTGGTAAAAACACAATTTGATGTATATATACGCAAGGATGATAGAATTGCCCAAGCTACGGTCGATCAACTGAAACGTGGTAAAACCTTCTACCGACGCTATCGAGAATATGGTTTCGTTATTCTGGGCCTTGTGTATGCCCTCACTGCCGTAGAAGCCAACGTAGCCGCCCACCTAAAAAACTTCAACGCCAACATGAACGAGGATCTTACCCTGAAACTGGAACCTTCCAACGAAAGAACTTTCCTGGCACAATCTGCTCCCGGTGTAAAGCTGGTTTTGGCATTTTAGACTAATTTGAAGTGAATATCAGACTTTCAGATTATTCACTCACTCATTCACTCATCGCACGGGCGACCCCGTCACTCATTCAAAATTGAATCTCCTCCTAATCGGTTACGGTAAAATGGGCAAAGCGATCGAGCAGATTGCCCTCGAACGCGGTCATGCCATCGCCGGAAAAATAGATGTCAACAATCGGGGCGAAATGGAAGTTCTGCCCGCAGAAGCCGTCGACGTCGCGATCGAATTTAGCGCGCCCGAAGCCGCTTACGCCAACCTCAAAATGTGTTTGGAAAAAGGCTGGCCGGTGGTCAGCGGCACGACGGGCTGGCTGGAATACAAGACAGAAATAGAGACGCTCACCGCCGAAAAGGGCGGTTCGTTTTTCTACGCATCCAATTATAGCATCGGTGTCAATCTTTTTTTTCAATTAAATAAAACCCTGGCTCGATTGATGAAGGGGCAGGGCTACGACTTGTCCATCACCGAAATCCACCACGTCCACAAGCTGGACGCGCCAAGCGGTACGGCCATCACCTTAGCCGATGGAATCGTGACGCAACGGGAGGATTTGGAAGGGTGGAGGAGCCAAGGGCCGAAAGCGGAAGAAGGCCGCATACCTATCACGTCAAAACGTGAGGACGAAGTCCCCGGCACCCACGTAGTAAATTACGACTCTGAAGTCGATACGATTCACATTTCTCACGTCGCACACAGCCGCAAGGGGTTCGCCCTCGGTGCCGTCATTTCTGCCGAGTGGCTGCAAGGCAGAAAAGGCATCTTCGGCATGGATGATATGCTGGAAAACTTAAAATGACTCCCACTATCGAACCTAGTCCGTATCTTTGCCAGCCACAGTAAAACACTGTCTACCGTCAACTGTCAACCGTCAACTAAATAAATGGCTTTAAAAGAAGTTTACAACCCGCCTTCCTCCCGTTATAAGAAGAAAGAAAAATCGGCATTTCGCGAGTGGGTGGATTCCATCGTGTTTGCCGTGGTAGCCGCAACGCTTATTCGGTGGCTGTTTATGGAAGCATTTACGATTCCTACCCCTTCGATGGAAAACAGCCTTCTGGTCGGTGACTTTCTTTTTGTCAGTAAGTTGCACTACGGTACGCGCACGCCCAAAACCCCGCTTCAAGTACCTCTGACGCACCAGACGATTTGGGGAACCGACATCCCTTCGTATCTGGACTGGATTCAACTGCCGCAGTACCGTCTGCCGGGTTTTTCGGATGTGAAATCCGGCGATGTGGTGGTATTCAACTATCCTCCCGAGTTGCAACATCCAACCGATCTGAAAACCAACTACATCAAGCGCTGCATAGGCACGCCGGGCGACAGGCTGGAGGTAAGAAACGCGCAGGTGTATCTGAACGGTAAAGTCATGATCAACCCCGCCCGCATGGAGAGCGAATACTTCGTATCCACGACCACAGCGGTGAATGAGGATAAGGTTTTTCGAGAAAATGGCGTATCGGAATTTACCAGCTACACCGAAACGTACAATGACACGATCCCTTCTAATGACGAATCGGGTTATATTGTTTATACCACGGCTGACATTGTAGGGAAACTGAAAAGCTATGATTTCGTACGCGATATCAGGCCCGTCGTTGCTCCTGAGGACATAAGCGAACCTTCGCTTTACCCTTCTTCTTCCCTCATGAAGTGGAACCGCGATAATTATGGTCCGATTACGGTGCCGAAGGAAGGGGTGACTGTGGCGATGACCCCCGAGAACGTGGCTTTCTACGGTCCGGTGATCAAGTACTACGAAGGAAATGAGAACGTGGAATTGGCGGAAAACAAGGTCACGATCGACGGAAAGACGATCGACGGCTATACTTTCAAGCAAGACTACTACTTCATGATGGGCGACAACCGCCATAATTCCGCCGACTCGCGGTATTGGGGTTTTGTGCCCATGGATCACATTGTGGGTAAGGCTGTGTTCGTGTGGATGTCCATCGACCCTAATCCGACGAGCGCTGCCAACAAAATTCGCTGGAATCGGTTATTCAGGACGATCGACTAAAAGGTAGAAGAGCGGCATGACGGAGGACAAAGTTGCGATTCTGGCCCTGGTACGCACCCCCGGAGTGGGTTCCGTCACCGTTCGTCAATTGATCAGTTACTGCGGCGGGGCGGAGAAAGTACACCGGTCGGATTACCGGAAGCTCATTAAAATTCCTGGAATCGGCGATAAAGTTGCCCGCAGTATCATCGCAAAGTACGGCTGGGCCGAAGCCGAGAAAGAATTTGAACTATGCGAAAAAATTGGTGCGAACCTGACTTTCTACACGGATCCGACCTACCCCAAAAGACTCAAGCCCCTCTATGATTCGCCCGTAATGCTTTATTCCCAAGGCGTCATCGACTACAATGCCGTGCGGACGGTGGGTATCGTGGGTACCCGCAAAATTACTGAATACGGGAAGGCCATCACGGAAACCATTATCAAAGATCTTACGCCTTACCAACCGCTACTGGTCAGTGGTTTGGCTTATGGCGTGGACATCGCGGCCCACCGGGCTTGCCTGAAAAGTGGCATTCCCACGGTTGGCGTTATGGCGAGCGGATTGGATGTAATTTATCCCGCCGTTCACAAGCGCACCGCTGAGGAAATGCAAGCCAACGGCGGAATCGTAACCGAGAACCCCTTGGGTACCAAGCCCGATTTTATGCGTTTTCCCGCCCGTAACCGCATCATCGCCGGACTAAGCGATGTGACGATCGTTGTGGAGTCGGCCAAGAAAGGTGGCAGTTTGATTACGACCGAATATGCCCAAAACTACCACCGTGAGGTGTATGCGGTGCCGGGAAATTTGGGAAGTCCCTATTCTGAAGGATGCAATCAATTGATTAAAAAGAATAAAGCCAGTCTATTCTCGTCCGTAGAGGAATTGGCGGAAGACTTGCAGTGGGTTTTGGGTAAACCTGAACAGAAGGCACCGTCCAAATACGATAAGCCCGAAGCTGAACTAGTCTTTGAAGGCTTTACTCAGGACGAAGGGCAAGTGCTGGCACTTTTGAAAAAAGGCGGCGACATGCAAATCGACGAAATGAGCTGGCAGAGCGGTATTCATTTGGGGAAGTTAGCGACGCTCTTGTTAAATCTGGAATTCCAGGGTATGGTTAGGTCGATGCCTGGCAAGAAGTACGCGCTGATCTAATCTTATGATCGACTTCAAGAGAACCACGTTGGAATTGATAGAAATGGGGGAGGGGCTTACCGTAGAATTCAAGCGTACGGTGGATAGTCCCTTCAAAATCGCCAAAACACTTGCTTCATTTGCCAATACCTCTGGCGGCGTCCTGCTGGTCGGCATCGCCGACAACCGGTCCACGGTCGGCATCAAATCTGAGCTTAGGGAATTAGAGAAGCTGGATCGCGCTTCCAGCGAGCTGATTGAAAAAGAGCTGTTTGTCCGTTGCAAGACCGTAACGCTGGGAATAAGCAAAATTCTGCGCGTTGAAATAGAGGAGAGCCAGGATAAGCCGCACTACGCCATCAATGAAAAGGGCGACCGTATCATTTATGTCCGCGCTAAGGATAAATCAGTACCCACCAACCGACTGATGTTGCCCGGCGAAGGCGATGCGGCCACTGATAAGCTGCTCGCCTCCCGGCCCGTCAAAAATCTCGTAAACCACCTTAGGAACAACGACAGCATCAACGAGAAAGACTTCTCCAACCTCATCAACGTCTCGGTAAAACGCGCTACGCGTCTACTTCACGACCTAACCGACAAAGGGATAATCTTAAAACGAGGAAGCGGGAAGGGAGCGTTGTACAGTTTGAAGTTGGCGAATTAATGTCGGAATTAGTGAATTTGGACGGGTTCGCCCGGCGATAAAGTGCAGGGACTTGGAACTCAAAACTACCTACAACAACTTCCATTCCTACATTCCTAATTAACTGCAACCAGCTCTAACTCAAAAGTTAAGTCCTTGCCAGCTAATGGATGGTTGGCGTCGAGAACGACGTGGTCTTCTGCGACTTCTTTGATAACCACTGGCACCACCTGACCGTTGCCCTCCTGGTGCATGTTTAGCGTAGTGCCGGGTTCGAGGGGAATGTCCGATGGAATTTGGCTGCGGTCAAAGTTAATGACCATTTCCTCGTTGACTGGGCCATAGGCCTCCGCGCTGGGAATATTGATGGTTTTCTTTTCGCCCACCTGCATACCCGTTACGCCATCATCGAAGCCTTTGATAACCTGACCCGTTCCGAGTTCAAACGAAAGCGGATCACGTCCGGCGGAGGAGTCGAACAGTTGGCCGTCGTTCAGTGTGCCCTTATAATGTACTTGTACGGTGTCTCCCGATTTTGCCTTACTCATCTTAAAATGTTTTTTGGAAAATAAAATCAGAAAGGGGAACAACGCCCCTCCCCCAAATCGTTCATCGAGCTTTCAATAAGCACGGGCGAACACCACGCGGCGGTGCGAAGGCTTACCGGTAACCATATCCACGCCTTCCTCCTCCGGGGCATGTAGCGGAATACAGCGAATGGTCGCCTTGGTTTCCTCCTTGATTTTCTCTTCGGTTTCCGAAGTGCCGTCCCAGTGGGCGTAAATGAAGCCGCCTTTTTCGTCAAGGATTTCCTTGAATTCCTCATACGTATCGGCCTTGAACGTGTGGGCTTCCCGGTAGGCGAGGGCTTTGTCATAGATATTTTGCTGAATCTCATCGAGCAAAGTCGCGATGTGCTCCACGATGCCGTCGAAGGCTATGGTTTCCTTGGTCTTGGTGTCGCGACGGGCTATTTCCACCGTACCATTGTCATAGTCCCGCATTCCCATCGCCAAACGGATAGGTACGCCGCGTAACTCGTACTCGGCAAATTTATAGCCGGGCTTGTAGGCGTCACTGTCGTCAAATTTGACACTTATACCTTTCTTTTTCAATTCTTTGACCAGTCCGGTCACGCGTTCGGAGATTTTGACCAATTGCTCTTCCTCCCGATAAATGGGTACGATGACCACCTGAATGGGAGCCAGCTTTGGGGGCAAAACCAGACCGCTATCGTCGGAGTGCGCCATGATGAGGGCTCCCATGAGTCGGGTGCTTGTACCCCAGGAAGTTCCCCACACGTATTCCAGCCCGCCTTCTTTATCTTGAAACTTTACGTCGAAAGCTTTGGCAAAATTCTGACCCAAAAAGTGGGAGGTTCCCGCTTGCAGGGCCTTGTTGTCCTGCATAAGCGCCTCGATGCAGTAGGTTTCCACAGCACCGGCGAAGCGTTCATTGGCCGTTTTTACGCCACGCAGTACGGGCAATGCCATCCATTCTTCGGCAAAAGTAGCGTAAACATCCAGCATTTGCTCTGTTTCGGCAATGGCTTCGGTCTGGGTGGCGTGAGCGGTGTGTCCTTCCTGCCATAAGAATTCCGTGGTGCGCAGAAAAATTCGGGTGCGCATTTCCCAGCGCACCACATTGGCCCATTGGTTGATGAGCAGCGGCAGATCACGGTAAGATTGAATCCAGTTTTTGTAAGTACTCCAAATGACGGTCTCGGAGGTAGGCCTCACAATCAGCTCTTCTTCGAGCTTGGCATCGGGATCGACGACCACTCCGCCGCCGTTGGGGTCATTCATCAATCGGTAATGGGTTACCACGGCACATTCCTTGGCAAAGCCCTCCACGTGGTCGGCTTCTCTGCTCAGGAAAGATTTGGGGATAAAAAGCGGGAAATAGGCATTGCTGTGCCCCGTTTCCTTAAACATATCGTCCATGGCCCGTTGCATCTTCTCCCAGATAGAAAAGCCGTATGGCTTGATGACCATACAGCCCCGGACGGGTGAATTCTCGGCCAGGTCGGCTCTTTTAACTAACTCATTGTACCATTCGGAGTAGTTTTCGCTACGGGTGGGTAATCCTTTACTCATTATTGCGCTTCGATTAAACTTTTTGTGTGACGTCTTGTCAGTATAATAGTTGTTTCTGAGGTTGCAAAGATAGTTTTTTATGCTATATTTGTACTCGACGCAGACAACACAACGTTTAAAAAGCGTTGGGAACAAAAATTGTAATATTTAAAGTATCAATATCATAAACCTTTTCAGCCATGACAACCATTAACAAACTTACCTACCTTTCGGTAGTGGCCCTACTTGGGATGTGGGGTTGCTCATCCAGCCAGCTCGCTTCGCGTTCCAGTGCTTCGTACGACGATTTGTACGGTAGCTCTTCGGACGTAGCCGTAGCGGCTCGGACCAACACCAACACCCGCGAGGATCGCAACATCAATCCCGACTATCAGGCCGGGAATTACGATTCCAGAAATCAAAACGGCAATGCCGATTATTACGATGAGTCTTACCTGTCCTCTCGCAACGCACAGCGTCGTGTTTCGGATGGCGCGGGCTATGATTCAGGATTTCGGGAAGGCTACTTCGCCGGACGGAACGACGGTTTTGGCAACAACAACCGCTTTGGAATGAACAATATGTTTAACTACGGCTCTATGTGGCCAATGGCCGGTTCCGCATTTGGAATGGGCTTCCAGATGGGGTTGGGCAATTCAATGCGCTTCGGATATAGTCCTTTCAACCGTTTCGGGATGGGAGGCTTCAATTCCTGGGGCAACCCCATGATGATGGGTATGGGTGGTTGGGGCAACCCTTGGAACAACGGGTTCAACTCCTTCGGTTACGACCCATTTTTTAGCCCGTTCGGCTATGGAAATATGGCTTATGGCTTCGGCGGTGGATTTAACCAGTTCGGTTACGGTGGCTTCGGCAATCCATTTGGATTTGGTGGCGGATTTGGTGGCTTCAACGGCTACAACCCCTACTATGGTGGTTTCGGCAACCGGGTGTTCGTAGTGAACAACGATAACAACAATCGTGTATCGCGTAGTTACGGCCCACGTTCAAATGCCCGCAGCAACGAAAACTACAATCGTGACTTCTCCAACACTGCCCGTACCTCTCGTAACAACGGTGGTCGTGAGTCTTACAACTCGACTTACAACGCTCCATCACGTGGTACTTCGTCTTCGTCGGATAGTTATTATGCCCGTCCAAGAGCAAACAGCAGCGGCACTTACTATAACGGTGATGGTTCTTCGGCGGGCCGGACGAGTACCCAAAGTACTTCAAGCCGCAACGCTAGGAGTAGCGCTAGAACTTCTAGCCAGACGCCTTACTATTCCTCACCCCGTTCGAGATCGAATAGCTCTTACAGTTCTGGAAACAGTAGTCGCTCTTCTCGTACCTACCAGAGCAGCCCTAGCTACAATTCCAGCCGTGGAAGTAGAAGCAGTTCGACCTACCAGTCCCAATCGCGGCCGTCGTATCAGTCGCCGAGTCGTTCGACCAGCACGCCTTCCTACAATAGTGGATCGAGCAGTCGTGGGAGTGTGAGTTCACCCAGCTCCTCGTCCAGCAGTTCATCAGGAGCTTCACGTTCACGTGGGCCCCGCTGATAAACTGACGATGATTTGAAATTTATTAAGACCCTGCAAATAATTGTTTTTGTAGGGTCTTTCGTTAAATGAATATTTAAGGTTTTACTATTAGCCCACCCACAACATGAAAAAATTAAATGTAAGTTTACTGGTCGCGGCTTCGATGCTGCTGGCTTTGCCCAGCCAGGGCCAATACGCGGCGGATGCTTTCCGCTTCTCAGAGATCAACCAGACAGGTACCGCGCGTTTTCAGGGAGTAGGCGGCAACCATGCTGCATTGGGCGGCGATGCCAGTACAATCAGCGGCAACCCCGCCGGTCTGGGTTTCTACAATCGTTCGGAATTGAGCATAAGCCCGGCTTTCCGAAATTTTAGCAACGAAACCAATTACTTGGGACGCGTACAATCGGACGGAAAAACCAATCCTAACCTTACCCAAGCTTCCCTGATTATTGCGGGGAGTCCGAACCGTTACAATAGCAACTGGAAGCGCAGTTCGATTGGAATCTCGTACACCCGACAGCAATCGTTTCAAAATTCATTTTCTTATTCGGGTCGGAACGAACGGTCGGCTTTCGTAGACGCGGCAGTGGAGGAAGCCAACCGTCGAAACGTATCCGCTGATGCGCTGGATGGAGAATTTGATGGTAATTCCAATCAAGCCTTTACCCTACCGGGGGCTTACTACCAGTTGTACATGATTAATCCAAGTACCGCCGTTGGCCCACCATACGTACGCTATGATCGGAACAATCCCACAGATCAGGCGGGTAGTTTTGAATCAACCGGAGCGCATTCCCAGTGGACATTCGCCTATGCAGGAAATTACAACGACAAGATTTATGTAGGCGCTTCCATTGGCTTCAACCGGATCAGATACAACTACAATTCAACTTTGACGGACGACTACGTGAATCCTACTGCGATCCGCAGTTCGACGCATACCGAAGATCTGAATATTTCGGGTAATGGTGTTAATGCCACCATCGGGATTATTTATAAAGCATCTCCTGAGTTGCAGATTGGTGCTTCCATTTCATCCCCGACTTTCATGAATGTCAAAGAAACTTTCAATGAATTCGTGCAGGCTGATATAATCGGCATCCCCCAACAAGACGCTAACGGAAATCCAATATTCTTTGTCCCTGACGTAAATGGGATCGGATTGCAGCCTAATGATTTCGAATACACCATTCAAACCCCGTTGCGGGCGTCAGGAGGGGCAACCTATTTCTTTGGCAAGAACGGTTTCCTGACTGGCACTGTCGAGTATGTGGGTTACCGGGGGATGCGGGTCAGCACGTCCATGCTAGATGCATCTGGAAACTCAAATTTCCGACAGGATAACCGTCGGGAAATCGAAGATACCTACGCTAGTGGAATCAATGTAAGAGCGGGTGGTGAGTACCGGGCTGGTACCTTTCGCGCCCGCGCTGGGGTTGCTTACCTGGGTGATCCTTACCGGGTCAAGTTAGATAATCTCGACCGAAGCAAACTTCTTTTTTCGGGCGGTATAGGTTTCAGAAATGATCGTTTCTTTGCCGATGTGACAGGAACCTATAACAATGCCAAGTCAGCTTACACACCCTATGTGCTGAATAACGATGGTGATTACGCCTCTGCAGAAATAAACAGTCAGTCGATCAACGTACTTATTTCGCTGGGTACCTTTTTTTAGAACGCTGCGCGAATAGAGAAAATGTCTGTTCAGAAACTCAGTTTCTGAACAGACATTTTTTCATAATAGCGGTAGGAGCATCTCCAAGATTTGTCGATCGTTGGTTTTGCCCGAAATGATGAGATCGGCCTGAGAATAATAGGGAAGTCGATCGGCTAGTCGTGAGGTAAGTTCTGCTTCCAGATCACCTATCCCTGAGAGCAAAGGACGGTCATCCTGATTGTGGTTGAGAATGCGCGTGGCGAGTTCGCAGGGGCTGACATTGAGAAACAGACTCATCCCCCTGCTTTGGATTGACTTCATGTTATCGAAAAAGCAGGGCGTGCCTCCGCCCGTGGCCACTATCAGCCGCTGGTTGGGCTGAACTTTATTCAGCAATTTCTGCTCGATCTTCCTAAAATACTTTTCACCTTTCTCTGCAAAAATCTCCGGTATGGTGCGATTCTGATCTTTCACGATCGACTGATCGAGGTCGACAAATTGATAGTTTAACGCACGAGCCAATCTTCGCCCCATTGTCGACTTCCCCGACGACGGCATACCTATCAGGAAAATATTTTTCATAGCTTACGCATGATGATTTCGGCGTCAGGCGTGTCGTTGTAGTGCCACTTCCCGCGCACTACGCCATCTTGCAGCAACCATACACCCGGATTGGAGCGGGAAATCGTTTTCAAAACCGTGGCATCGGCGTAGTAATAGGGGAGGGGTAATTCCTGAGCGCGCAAAAAGGCGTCCATTTCGCCGCTGCTGGCTGAGGTTAAGATAATTGGGTCTACGCTCTTGCCTTTCAGGTTGTTGACCAATTTCCGTATTTCTGGAAATGCGGCAATATTAATGTCGTTCAAATTTTTAACGATGATAAATAGCTTGTTTCCTCTAAAGGTTTCTTGCGTAAAATCGCCGTCGTCATTCCAGGCGCGGTAGTCGGTGATCTTTGGCTTGGCGTTTTCGTTCAGCAGCACCATTTCTTTAAATTCCAAAGTAGTATCGGTTGGAAATTTCTCAAACTCCACTTCCTTTCCATCCTTCTCGAACACATACTTGTATCGCATTTCCTCGGACGGCTTCATCTGCTCAGGAATACTAGCGCCAACGCGGTAGGGAAGCAAATCGAAGATAGGCAAGTGCCGAATGGCATAAAACGCCACGCCCACCGAAGCTACCGTCGCAATAGCCACGATCATACCGGTCGGCATGGATCTGAATTTGTTTCTGTTGTACAGTATGAAGACAATCAACACCAATAGAAAGACATCCTTGCTGAATGACGTCCAGGGTTCCAGTTTAATGGCATCGCCGAAGCAGCCACAGTCCGTGACTCGATTGAAGTAAGCGGAGTAGAAAGTAAGAAAGGTGAAAAAGACGATCGTGATCAGCAGGAGCCAAGAAGTGGCCTTAGGCTTGTAGCTCACTAGCAATGCCACGCCCAGCACCACCTCAGCCACACAAAGGATGACCGAGAAATAGAGCGCAAAGGGAACAAGACCAATGAAAAGGTCGTGTAGCGCGGGCAGATCCTGGGCGAACACCTCAAAGTATTCTTCCAGCTTGATTTCTGTACCCACCGGATCGTTCAATTTGATCAATCCCGAAAAAATAAACAGTATGCCAACGATGACTTTGGCAATTTGAGCAGCGATTTTCATTTGTTATTTGTAGGGGCGGACTTATGTGTCCGCCCAATCGTTCTAATTCAGTTAGTTTCCAATCCGTTTGATTTGATCAGACAAAATACGGCGTAATTAATCATATCCTGGTAACCCGATTTCACGCCCTCCGATACGATTGTGACGCCTTCATTGTCCTCAATCTGTTTGATTCTCAGAAGTTTCATCAGAATGATATCGGTCATCGAACTGATTCGCATGTCGCGCCAAGCTTCGCCGTAGTCGTGATTCTTGGCAAAAAGCAGTTGTTTGACTTCCCCGGTCTGGGCGGCATAGAGGCTGGTGAGTTTTTCCAGGGGTAGTTCCGATTTTTCACCTTCGGAAGCGATCTGGATCAAAGCCATCACACAATAATTGATGATGCCAACGAACTCTTCGGTGATTCCGTCCTCAACTTTTTGGCTACCTTTATCTTGAATCGTACGAATACGCTGGGCCTTAATGAATATTTGGTCAGTGATTGAAGGAAGCCGCAAGATGCGCCAAGAGCTGCCGTAATCTTTGTTTTTATTGGTAAATAAGTCGCGGCAATGGGCTATAATCTCTTCGTATTCAGTTTCAGTTGATTTCAATAGGAGTAGGTTGAGTCAGGGAAATTCAAGAAAATATTAAAATGTCGATCGCCAGCAGCCAATTGCCGACCACCGTAGAAAGGACGCAATTTAACAAGAAAACCCTCAACGTGGCGGGTCGGTTGCTCGACCTCCGTACGCCAGTCGTGATGGGAATACTAAATATTACCCCTGATTCATTTTACGAAGGCAGCCGTTTTGCCTCTCATTCAGACCAATACATTCAAGTAGCGGGCAAAATGTTGGACAATGGGGCGGACATCCTGGATGTTGGCGGCTATTCCACCAGGCCGGGAGCGGCAGATATCTCCGAAAACGAGGAGAGCGACCGAATTCTTCCGGTAATCCAACAACTCGTCAAGCGCTTCCCCGATGCTATTGTTTCCATCGACACTTTTCGTGCCAATGTGGCCCGTGAAGCGGTGCGGGCGGGCGCAGCTATAGTCAACGACGTTTCGGGCGGCAGTCTCGATAGCAATATGCTTGATACAGTTGCTCAGTTGGGCGTTCCTTACATTTTGATGCACATGCGAGGAACTCCCCAAACAATGGTAAAGGAGAACAACTACAAACACCTGGTTCGGGACGTACTGAAAGAATTGGCAGAAAAACTCAGCCGTCTTCGTGCGCTCGGTCTGGCAGATGTGATCATTGATCCGGGTTTCGGCTTTGCCAAAAACGTACCGCAAAACTTCGAGTTGCTGCGTGAGTTGGAATATTTCCAGGAAATGGACGCCCCTTTGTTGGTTGGCCTATCGCGCAAATCAACGATATGGCGTTCTCTGGGTGTTACGCCTGACGAAGCACTCAATGGGACTACGGTATTAAACACACTCGCTCTCCAGAAAAGGCGCGGATATCCTGCGCGTTCACGATGTGAAGGAGGCCGTCGAGGCGGTAAAACTTTGGGAGCTCACCTCGTCACGTGAATGAAAATTAGCTAGCTTTGTCCCAAAAAATGCATTCATAATTATATGCGCATTGGCTTCCTGACGGTCGAATGGACCGACTTACTTGACATTACCCTTGTGGCATTTCTGCTCTACCAAATTTATTATTTGGTGAAGGGAAGTATAGCCAGCCGGGTGTTTTTGGGCTGTATCTTCGTGTATGTCTTTTACTTAGTAGTCAAAGGTTTGAAGCTGGAGCTACTCACCGCCATCTTGCAGTACTTCATGGGGGTGGGGGCCATCGCGCTCATTGTAATCTTCCAGCAAGAAGTCCGACGCTTTCTATTAATGATCGGCAAATCTGCGGCATTCACCAACAATCGCTTTATCAACGCCTTCCTGGGTGCTCCGCAAATCAATACGCAGGCAGAACACCTGAAGAAAATAGCCAGTGCTTGCCGGAACATCGCCGCTGACTTCAACGGGGCCATCGTAGTGATTAAGAAAAAGGATGGTCTGGAAAAGTTCATTCAGACGGGCGAAGTAGTCGACTCTGCCATTTCGCGAAATTTGCTCCGCTCGATCTTTAACCAATACAGTGCCCTTCACGAAGGGGCAACTATCGTCGCCGAAGGACGAATTGCGGCTGCCCGCTGCATTTTGCCCGTAGCCGATGGGAACGACGTGCCCAGTTCAATCGGCTTCCGGCACCGCGCCGCGTTGGGGATGAGTGAAACGACCGACGCCGCAGTAATCGTCATATCCGAACAAACCGGGAAAATTTCATTGGCTTTGGAAGGTAAACTTTTATCTAATGTTCCTGGTGAAGGGCTCGAAACTCGCCTGGCCGAATACCTGAATTCAGAAAGCCATACGGTTTCAGCATCCCATGATTAGGAAATGAAGGACGATTGTCAGCGCATAAATCTATTTACTGCCAACTACTTACGTATATTTTAGACTGTAAATTCATGATATTTAAAAGGTATCTTGTTGTCCATCAGGGTACTATCATCTTATGACAAACAGGCTATTACTACTCAAAGCAAGAAACAGTTGCCTGTAAGCACTTTTCTATTTACTTTTGCAGACGTTTTTAGAAAAGTAACAACACCAATACCAAATGGCAAATCATAAATCGGCATTAAAAAGAATTCGCGCCAACGAAACCAAGCGTTTGAGAAATCGCTATCAGCACAAAACCACCCGTACCTACATCCGCAAATTGCGCGATACCACCGATCCCGAGGCGGCCCGCGAGGTTTACAAAACGGTATCGTCCATGCTGGATCGGCTGGCCAAGAAGAACGTCATTCATAAGAACAAGGCTAACAACCAGAAGTCGAAACTCGCTAAGTTTGTGAAGTCTTTGTCGGCTGCCTGATTTTTTACGCCGGATATTTTTAATGCCCCGTTGGCGAAAGCTGCCGGGGATTTTTTATTTTTAGGCTTCATCAAACCTAACGTTAGCCCATGAGGATAATCTATTTAGCTTTTTGCATTTTAGGCATAATTCACTCGATCGCCTGGTCGCAGACCACTAAGCGGCCGCTCGACGCCGATGACTATGATTCCTGGAAGAGTGTAAAGGAAACCACTTTATCGAAAGACGGGCAGTGGGTGGCGTACGAAATTAACCCGCAGGAGGGCGACGGCCAGCTTTTCGTGGAGAATCCGGCTGCGTCTCGGAAGATCATGATTCCGCGCGGCTACGACGCTAAGTTTTCGGCCGACGCCAGGTACCTGGTGGTAAAAGTAAAGCCCGAGCGAGAAACGGTGCGTCTGGCCAAAAAGGCCAAAATGAAAAAAGACAAGATGCCGAAGGATAGCCTGGTTGTGGTCACGCTGGCCGATGGCGGGAGAAAAGCTTACGCCGATTTGGTTTCCTTTGCCCTGCCCGAAGACGCGGGACTATGGCTGGCGATGACCACCAAAATGCCCGAAGCAAAAAAGGACACAACCGATAAGAAAGATGCCGCCGATAAGAAAGCAAAGGAGAAGAAGCCCAAAAAGGCAGCGGGGGATCTGCTGACGCTGTTAAATATCGCGGGCAGCGACTCCGTCTCGTTTGAAAATGTGAACGACTACGCTTTGGCTGATGAAGGGAGCCGGGTAATTTTCACGCGGGAGGTTGTAAAAGACACCACCCTCTACCGGGGAGTCTATGAATATGCTTTTGCCAACAGAAAGTCTCAGACGCTGGACACCAGTTCCGCGGTCGAGGTGTACAAGAATTTGGTTTTGGATAAAAAGGGCGCCCAGGCCGTTTGGATGAGTTCGCCGGACTCGGCGAAGGCCGACGTAAAACGTTTTGCGCTTTTCTACCGTGATTTTGGCAGGAAATCCAATGTATTAGTCGCCGATACGGTCACCAAAGGCCTACCGAGTTACTGGGCACCTTCCGAATTCCAGAAACCCAAATTCTCGGACGATGGCAAACGGCTGTACTTCGGTGCCGCTCCGGTGGGGAAGCCCTCACTGAAAGACACGACGCTGCTCGATGAGGAACTCTCACGGGTCGATGTGTGGGGCTGGAAAGATGCCAAACTGCAGCCCATGCAGGACAAGCAGCGCAAGGATATGCTGGAAAGGAATTACTGGACCTATTACGATGTGAATAGCCGGAAAGTCGTGCCGCTGGGCAACGAAACAATGGCTTACGTCACCATCAATTATAAGGAAAATCAGCCCCATTTTCTTGGCAAATCCTTCGAGCCCTATCAGAAAATGAGTTCCTGGGAGTTAGGGCATTCCGACCTGTACTGGATCGACGCCGCCACGGGCAAGAATACGCTCATCGCCCGCGACGTGCTGGGGCAGTCCGAGATGTCCCCGGCGGGAAAATACGCGATTTGGTTCGACGAGCGCGACACGCTTTGGAAGGTGTACGACCATCAGGCGGCCACCGTCCGTAACCTGACCATGGACATGAAGGTGGCCTTTCACGATGAGGAACACGACACGCCCGATACGCCGAATTCTTACGGCGCGGCGGGCTGGACGAAAGACGACAAGTACGTCTTGATTTATGACCGCTACGATATTTGGCGCTTCGATCCCACCTTGAAAGAAAAGCCCGTCAATCTGACCAATGGTTACGGTCGTAGGGAAAACGTCCGGCTGAAATATTTGGAAACGCGGGAGAAGGACGAAGAACCGTTCATCGACCTATCCAGGGAAAACCTGCTGTGGGGCCAATGGGAAGACGACAAGCAAACCGGACTCTTGGACTGGAAAGCAGGAAACGCTCCGGCGATCAAGGTAAAGGAGCCCTATCATTTTCTCCCAAACTCTTTCAAAAAGGCTGAGAGCGCCGAAGTGTACGTGTACGAAAAAGGCAATTTCACGCACCCCAACGAACTGTACTATGTCCGGGAATGGAAAACGCCGCAGCAACTGACCAACCTCTTTGCCCAAACCGACGGTATCAAGTGGGGAAGCGCGGAACAGGTATCCTGGATTTCGAGTCAGGGCGTAAAGCTGGAAGGGCTGCTGTTCAAGCCCGAAAACTTCGATCCCAGCCGCAAGTACCCGATGCTGGTCTATTATTACGAGCGGAACGCCACGTCGCTGCACGTTTTCCGCACCCCGGCTCCGAGTCGCTCGACCATCAATATTCCCTACTGCGTATCGAACGATTATCTTGTTTTCGTGCCGGACATCGTGTACGGTAACGGCACACCGGGCAAAAACGCCTACGACTGTATCGTTTCGGGCGTGTTGGACTTGGTGGACAAGGGCTTCGTGGATCGTGAAAACATCGGTATTCAGGGGCAAAGCTGGGGCGGGTACCAAACTGCTTACCTCATCACGCAGACCAATCTCTTTAAAGCCGCAATGGCCGGGGCCATCGTGGCCAACATGACGAGTGCCTACGGCGGCATCCGCTGGGGTACGGGCATGAGCCGGATGTTTCAGTACGAGAAGACCCAAAGTCGCATCGGCGGCACACTTTGGGAAAAGCCTCTGTACTACATCGAGAACTCGCCGCTTTTCTATGCCGACCGGGTTGAAACGCCCCTGCTCATGATGCACAACGATGCCGATGGTTCTGTCCCTTGGTATCAGGGCATCGAGTTCTTTACCGCCCTGCGTCGCTTGGACAAACCCGTTTGGATGCTTGTGTACAACGATGAAGACCATAACCTGACCAAACGGCCTAACATGAAGGATCTGAGCACCAGAATGTACCAGTTCTTCGATCACTATCTGAAAGCCGCGCCGATGCCCTCCTGGATGGGTGAGGGGAGGACTGTTTTGGAAAAAGAACGTTGGGATATGAAGTTGGATTAACTTTGGCTAATTCTTTAATTTGCCCTATATTGCGGATAAGATTCTAAACCTTGTGGTCGTTTTTCGGTCACAAGGTTTCTTTTGGAAGAATCACAACCAAAAAAACCTTTATTTAATACCATTTATCACAAAATGACCTATCCAAGTATGAAAAAACTAATAATGTGTGCCGGGCTGGCTGCACTGGGGGCTTTCCCCGCAATGGCCCAATCTCCCTCCATATCATTTAATGCCCGGGGCATGGTTGCCATTTCCGACGCCGACATGTCAGCCTCCGCCCTCGCCGACGGAAAACTACTGCGTGACAACACGGTCAAGGATAAACTCACCTCCATCAAATTGCCGCTCGAGCGCGGTGGTGCCTCAATCGGCGAAATCGTCGTTCCCAACTCCACACTGACTTATTCCAAAAGCATGGCCGTACCCAAAACGGGTGGTTTAGCTTACGTGCTGGAATCTCGCGGAGCTCCCGGCGAAACGGTAAACGACTACCCGGATGCGATGGCTGGTTTTCCTGACGGCCAGAAGCTGTATGTGGTCGACATCGTCAATTTTGCCAAACCCAAGGTTAATTTTGGGTTTGCAGTAGGCAAGAACCCTACGGCTGTCGACATCTATAAGAATAATCAACTGATGGTCTCCACTCGTGAGGCCGGCAAAGAGCTTGTTTTTTTGGAAACGGATGATTCTGGCAAGCCCACGCGTTTCTTGGCCTTGCCAGCCGAGTTGGAAGGAGAAAATAACATTATCGACCTGAGCTGGCATCCATCGGGTGACTACCTGGCGATCACGCTCGAAGGGCTCGAAAGAGGTTGCGCTTTACAAAGTTCTTCGTGAAGGCGGTAATCTTAAGAACATCGAAAAATTGGGCGCTCCCCTGAAAGTGGGCGATAACCCCACAGTGGGTAGATTCTCCGAAGACGGCAAGTACTACTACGTCATGGACAACAAAGGCGCAATGGGCAAAGCGACGGGTGCCGGTGCACTTCACGTGGTGGAATTCTCCCTGACCGGTGGTGAGCACAAGGTCAATGGCTCTACGCCCGTGGGTACCAACCCCGGTGCATTTGCGATCAGCCCCGATGGCTCGATGGTCGTAGTAGCCAACTCCGGCAAAAGTGCCATGCCCTGGACCGAGGACGGTGCGGGTGCTTCGAGTTCTCTGATCCTGTACAGCTTGGCCGAAGGCGCGCTTACGAAAGTGGCCGACTACCCCTTCCCGGGAATTTTGCCGCAGAGCGTCGTTTTCGACAAGGATGGATCAAACATTGCCGTAGCCGTGTACGAGTACCTCGACTACGGAAGCCGCACGGGCGGTATCGAGTTCTGGTCGGTGACCAAAGGCGCTACGCCCGCGCTGGCTAAGCAGAATGCCCGCATTAGTGTCGAGCGCGGTTGCCACACGATCCGGGTGATTCCTTGATTTAGTGCTAAATAATATTTTTTGTGAAGCCAGGCCGATCTCAACGGCCTGGCTTTTTATTTGGGTGATGTCATTGGTTTTAAGGAACCAGAATCGTTCGCGGCTGTTTACTTCTTAGGTAGTTTTTTAGTAAATTTGCGTTCAAAAATCACAAAAAAATTCAATTCATAAATGCTTACAGTTCAAAACGTATCGCTACGGTACGGAAAACGGATTCTCTTTGACGAAGTAAATATAAAATTTGCCCCCGGCAACTGCTACGGCGTGATCGGAGCCAACGGCGCGGGGAAATCTACGTTTCTTAAAATTCTGTCGGGTGAGATCGAGTCGCAGACGGGTAGCGTGAGCATGAACCCCGGCGAACGCCTGGCCGTGCTGACGCAGGATCAGTTCGCTTATGATGATTATACGGTCATGGATGCCGTAATTCTTGGTCATAAGCGGCTATATGAAGTCATGAAGGAGCGCGACGCGATTTATGCCAAAGAAGACTTTACCGACGAGGACGGGGTAAAAGCGGGCGATCTCGAAGCGGAGTTTGCCGACTTGAACGGCTGGGAGGCCGAGACAGAGGCGGCTCAACTTTTGAGTGGCCTCTCGATTCCCGAGGAGATGCACCAGACCATGATGCGTGACCTCAACGGCAGCGATAAGGTGCGCGTGCTGCTGGCGCAGGCGCTATTTGGCAATCCCGACGTGCTGCTGCTCGACGAGCCGACCAATAACCTGGACGTGGACACGGTCATGTGGCTGGAAAATTTCCTGGCTGATTTTAAGAACACCGTCATCGTGGTTTCGCACGACCGCCACTTCCTCGATCAGGTCACTACGCACGTTGTGGATATTGATTTCAGTAAGGTTCAGCTATATACCGGCAATTACTCTTTCTGGTACGAGTCGAGCCAATTGGCGATGAAGCAAAAGCAGGACGCCAACAAGAAAGCGGAGGACAAGCGCAAGGAGTTGGAGGAGTTCATCCGTCGATTCAGTGCCAATGCCTCTAAATCCAAGCAGGCAACTTCGCGACAGAAACTTTTGGAAAAAATCAATGTGGACGACATTAAGCCGTCCTCCCGTAAGTATCCCTACGTTGCCTTCAAACCCGAGCGCGAAGTGGGCGACCAAATGCTGCGTGTGGAAGGCCTGACCAAACGGGCGGAAGATGGTAGCTATTTGTTCGAGAATGTGAGTTTTGCGGTCAACAAAGACGATAAAATCGCCTTCGTGGGCCGTAATATGCAGTCGATCAGCACCTTGTTCGATGTGTTGATGGGGTTGGAAAAAGCCGATTCTGGTACGTTCACCTGGGGCGTGACGATTACGAAAAGCTACTTTCCTAAGGACCCCAACGAATTTTTTGATGTGGATCTCAACTTGGTCGATTGGTTGCGCCAATATTCCGACGAGAAGGACGAGAGTTTTATTCGGGGCTTCCTGGGACGGATGCTATTCAGCGGCGAAGAATCTTTGAAAAAGGCGGAAGTGCTCTCCGGGGGCGAAAAAGTACGTTGTATGTTGTCGCGGATGATGTTGTCCGGTTCCAACGTGTTGGTGATGGATGACCCCACTAATCACCTCGATTTGGAATCCATCACGGCATTGAACAATGGATTGATGGAGTTTCCCGGCAACCTGCTGTTCTATTCCCACGATCACCAGTTTATCCAAACCGTCGCAAATCGGGTGATCGAGATTGGGCCTAAAGGCATGATCGACAAGCTAATGACTTATGACGAGTTTATCAAAGATAGCAGCGTGAAAGCGCAGCGTGAAGTCCTATATGAAGGCGTCTTGGCGTAGGTTGCAATCATTGATTTTTTCAAAAAAGTACTTGCACCACCATGAGTGAACACCCTGAAATCGAACGCTATTTGCAAAATGCCCGTCAAATACTGAGCGACAAAGCGCAGAAGGAGGGTAGAGAATATCGTGACATCAAATATGTTCAGATGGCCTCCGGTACGGCTTACAACGCCACATTAATGATTGTCGATGAGTACCTGAAGAAAAAGAGGGTGCAAAGTACACCAAACCCAAGAGCATCGAAGAGTATCGCAACCGGGTGCGGAAATACAACAAAACCCTGCTCTCATACCTGAACGAGGCCTATGACACCCTGCATTTGGCGGGTTACTATCACGGGACGCCCTCGGTCAGGACAATCAAGGACGGAATGGATGCGACTAATAAGATGTTAGCGATGCTGTGAAAGGCAGTGAGCCGCTTGAAACAAAAATGCCCGCTGGATAGTCTTTCCAGCGGGCATTTTTTATTCTACCAGTAGTACCGAGCCCGTTTTGACAAAATTGTCGCCCTCTGCGCCAACCCTGATTTTGTAGGCATAAACACCGGGTGGGAGGGGCGTTCCGTCTAGTTTGCCATCCCAACTTTGGGTAATGCTCTGGCTATGAAAAACCGCCGTTCCCCAGGCGCTGAAAATGGTAATCTCGTACTCAGCGGCAACTTCGCCTTTGATCTCAAACAAATCGTTGATTCCATCGCCATTGGGTGAAAACGCATCGGGGACGAAAAGTGGTGTTTCCGCCCCACAGAATGAGGCCGGCGTACGGCGACAAACGGATAAGGACGTAAATCGACTGCCTTGGTTAGAGATGACGAGCTGGTAGCAATGCTCCCGGCCACAGGTCAGTTCTTCGTCTTTCAACATCCCGCTCGCCCCCTGGGCTGTAATTTCTCGCCAAGGGTCGTTGTCCTTATTTACCGATACCCTGACACCGGGAGGCGTTTGGGCGGTGTTCCATAGCAACTCATTGAATTTCTCTTGATTGACCAACTGTAGTCTCCCCGAACAAACAGGTTCAGAACGCGAATCCTCGACCAGGCAGGTGTCGGTGGATTCGAGCCGGAAGCAAGTCGTGGCTAGTGAATCGATAAATACTTTAAGCTGCTGATTGTCCTTGGATACGGTTCGGCCGGTACTTTCCCAATCGCTTGCGCCCGACTTTCTATAAAGCAAGAGCTCAATGTTGGAAGGATTTCTGAGGAGAATCTCGCCACTCTCCATCGTCAGCATTTTAAATTCAGAAATGGCTGGTTTAGTGATCTTGTTCGCGCCCGGAGTATAGTTTAGCGTAATCTCATTGCTTTTGCAAAGGTTTGGGTTGATGGTTCCCCAAACTACAATCTTGCGTGGTGCTGAGGTGGCATAATCATGGCTAACTGCCTTTATGCGAGGGAACAACTGCTGAATGTTGCCATCACCCCAGGCTATCCAGTGCGAATCATAAGCGGCGGGTTGATTTTCCTCGAAAACTACCTTGACCGTAGAACTGCCGCAACTAACTAACCTGACTTTCGGAGCCACAGTATCGTAGACGTACACCTTTGGGCAACTGATTAGTTTTACCCCATTCTTCTCGGAAAACTGGACGATGGTGTAAGTGCCCGGCCTGGCGTAAGTTCGGATCGAATCGGTTTTGAGGCTGTCAGCCCGTATGGGACCGCCCCGATAATCGAAGACAGTTTTCACGTTGGTGGCTCCAAACTTCGCCACCCCTACGTCGACCGTTAAGGGCAAACAGGTGCTGCTGATTTTCTTTACCTGAAAAAATCCCGTTCCGTAGGAGTTAAGGTCAGGGATAGAGTTAGGGCATTGGGCTCTGGCAAACCCACAAAGCAAAGTTGCCCATACAAGCACCAACCAACTTACCATTTTCGCATTCACCCCAGGTCGCGTCATCCCCACACTCAATTTGGATATTCAACCAAAGTAAACAAAAAAAGCGGGGAATTTTACATCCCCGCTTCAAAGTAATTGAAAAACAACGTGTTACTTTGATTCGTAACTCACGTTGTATTTCGCCAGCACATCGGCAGGTACACCCTCCCAAACATTGGGTCGGTTGCCCATGTAGCCAATATCCTCGATCCCGATTTTGCTTGAAAAGAAACCGGTTGCCGTGAAGTTTCGCATGGTGTTGAAAAAAGACACCCCCTGGCTCATCTCGGGCTTGGCTTTTTCGGGATAGGCAATGTCGTCCACAATTTGAAGCCGCTGCTCTTTGCTGAGGCCGGTGAAAATCTTACCAGAAAATCGCTTAGCCGATTCTCGATCCAGCCATTGCAGTCCACCCCGGAAGGGGGTCTGCCAGTAGGGCTGGTCTTTGACCATGAACTCGATGAATTGCGGCACGCCCGATTCCGAAGCGCTGCCCGATTTGCTGTCTTTCGGGATAATGATGTCTGACAATATCGCCAGTGTTGCCAATTCCTTGTCGGTGAAGTATTTCTCAGCCATCAGTTTGGCGTCATGAATGGCTTCCTCCTCAGTTCGGCCAAAGCCTACCTCGGCGGGCGGGGTTTTCATGACCTTGTCAAGCTCACGGCGTTCCGCCAGAATTTCCTGAGGATTGATGGCCGCAACCCCGAGCGAACTCAGGGTGAGGGCTTTTAATGAATCTCTGCGTTTCATAATGTTTTGGCTTTCGGCCATCGGCTTTCGGCTAATGGCTTTGAATAGTGATTATTAGAATCTTTGTTTGAGAATTTAAATACAGAATCGGTATCCAGAGCAGGAACGAAATTACCAATTAGAAAACTAGTAAATGCCGACAGCCGACAGCCGACAGCCGACAGCCGACAGCCGTTCATATATTTTTCTTCTTGACTTGATCGATGATATAATCCGATGCGCGCCACGAGAGGGCCAGAATGGTCCAGGTGGGATTTTTGTCGGCCTGGGACACAAAAGCTCCGCCATCCACTACGAATACATTCTTTGCATCATGGGCCTGATTGTTCTCATTCAGGGCCGAAGTTTTGGGGTCGTTGCCCATGCGCGAAGTACCTACCTCGTGTATGATGCGTCCCGGCGCGGCCAGTCCGTAGTTGCTGTCGGCACCTGGTTTGGTACCGGAAGCGACGCCGCCCATCGAGTCGATAATCTGCTCGAAGGTATCCTGCATGTGTCTGGCTTGCTTGATCTCGTGATCCGACCATTTATAGCTGAACCTTAGCACCGGAATACCGAATTTATCCACCGTGTTGGGGTCGATTTCACAGTAGTTATCGGCCGAAGCAACGGCTTCGCCACGGCCCGACATGCCAATGTGGGCACCGTAGAACCGACGGTAGTCGTCTTTAAGGGAGACGCCATATCCGCCCGCTTCCTTCATTTTCCCATCAGCGCCGGGATATTTTCCGTTGGTGTTTTCCATCCCCCATCCGAAGCCATAGCCCGGCATGCCCATGCCGCCCCCGTACTCAATGTGGTAGCCACGCGGGAAGTCTAATTTCTTGTTGTCGAGCCACCAAGGCGAATAAATATGCGCTCCACCCACGCCGTCCTCGTTGTAACGCTTGCGATCCATCAGCGAAGGAATGAAAGCGCCCCGTGAGGCACCCGTGGAGTCATGAAGGTACTTGCCAACGACATCGCTGGAATTTGCCAGACCATTCGGATGGCGGGGAGACTTTGAGTTCAACAATAGTCGCGCCGATTCACAAGCACTGGCTGCCAGTACGACGACTTTACCCTTTATGACGTGTTCGGCCAGCGTTTGCCGATCGACGTAGGACACACCCGTCGCTTTACCCGTGCTTTGGTCGGTGAGTACCTCGCGCACCATAGCGTTGGTAGTCAAGGTGACATTTCCAGTTTTTACCGCCGGTATTACCAATACGGACGACGCCGAGAAATCGGCGTAAGCCTGACAACCCCGGTTGCATTGGTGGCAATAAAAACAAGAACCGCGCTCATTGTTAATCGGCTTAGTCAGGATGGAAAGTCGGTTGGGGTAAATGGGCACCTTGGATTTCTTGGCCGACTCCATCAGCATCAGTTCGTGCAGACGCGGCTTGGGAGCGGGCAGGAAGATGCTGTCGGGATCATTGGGCAAGCCATTGGCCTCGCCGAAAACGCCGATGAGCTTATCCACCTGGTCGTAATAAGGGGCAATCGTCTTATAGTCGATCGGCCAGTCTTCCCCTAGACCATCGATGCTCTTGCGGCGAAAATCATCCGGCCCGAATCGCAATGAAATACGGCCCCAGTGGTTCGTGCGGCCTCCCATCATCCGAGAGCGGAACCAATCGAACTCGGTGCCCTTCTTCCGGGTATACGGCTCACCGGCTATCTCCCAGCCACCCCAGGCGGCGTCGAAGTCGCCAAAATTGCGGAAGGGTGTACTGGCACCCCGGCGGGGTGATTCGTAAGGCCATTTTAACTGCGTGATATATTTGGGGTCGGCGGGGTCGTAATAGCCGCCCGCCTCGAGTAAAGCGACTTTTGCCCCGGCTTTTGCCAATTGGTAGGCCGCCATGCCACCACCCGCGCCTGAACCGACGATAACGACGTCGAACTCGGTGGGTGGTTCTTTTATTTGAAAACTCATAAGCGATAAATTTGTGTAGGTTTTGATTCAGACCAATAAATATAAGGATAGAGGGGCTATTTACTACTGATTGACCCTTTATCTTTACGAAAAATTAAAAACAGTGTCCATTATAGGTTCAAACGTTGAAAAAGCCAGTCTGTTACTGCGAAAGGGCGAATTGGTAGCAATTCCAACCGAAACGGTGTACGGACTTGCCGCCAATGCCCTCGACGTTCAGGCGGTCGCCTCTATTTTCGCCGCCAAGAATCGTCCTACCTTCGATCCGCTCATAGTTCACGTGCCAGCCCTTGCGGCAGCCGAGACGTACGTTACGGATATACCGCGTGAGGCAAGACTTTTGGCCGAGGCATTCTGGCCCGGTCCGCTGACGCTGCTTTTACCCAAGAAACCGATTATCCCCGATTTGGTGACGTCTGGTCTGCCAACGGTGGCTGTCCGCGTACCGAGTCACCCGCTGACGCTGGAACTATTGCAGAATCTGGAATTTCCCCTGGCTGCGCCGAGTGCCAATCCATTCGGCTACATTAGCCCGACAACAGCCCGGCACGTTGCGCAGCAACTGGGAGAAAAAATTCCTTACATTCTCGACGGTGGTGAATGCAAGGTTGGGATAGAGTCGACCATCGTATCTTTCAACTCAAAAGTGCCGAAAGTGTTGCGTCTGGGAGGTTTGAGCTTGGAAGCCATCGAGGCGGTTGTCGGCAAGGTAGAAAGTGCTCTGCATTCCAGTTCCGATCCGCTGGCGCCGGGGATGTTGAAAAGCCACTACGCTCCCCGCAAACCACTTCATTTGTTCGTCGCCGGCGAAATTCAGGATAATACTATTCGGCCGGATATTGGGTATATTTTTTACAAAAAAAGTGCGGTGTCAAATCGAGAAAAAAACTGCCTGCATTTATCTGACAAAGGCGATTTTGAACAGGCGGCGCAGCGACTCTTCGGGCATCTGCGACAATTAGACGCCAGTCCTGTTCGTGAGATTTGGGCGGAGCTTCTGCCCGAAATAGATTTAGGAAGGGCGATCAACGACCGGCTTCGTAGGGCAGCGGCCTCTTGAATTATGAATTACAGAACAGCTCGATCAATTCGATCCAGTCAATTAACGTTTTGGGGGTTTATAGCTTTCTGGTTTTTGCAAAGTGTATTTACGGCAATGCACACCGAGCTGTATTTTGATGAAGCTTATTACTGGATGTACGCCCAGTTTCCAGATTGGGGGTACTTCGACCACCCACCGGGCGTGGCAGTGATGATTTGGTTGGGAGGTTTTTTGGGAAAGACCGAGCTGGCGGTAAGGTTGGTCAATATCCTGCTAATGACTGCGGCCCTGACGATCATTTACCACGTAGTGAGGCCCAAAAATACCCTTACCTTTTGCCTGACACTTTTCTCCTTTTTAACTTTCCACTTGTCGGGCTTTGTCGCCCTTCCCGACACGCCGTTTTTTTTATTCGCGATACTTTTCATGCTGGCCTATCGCGCGTTTTTGAAACACGATGATTGGCTATCCCTGGCATTGCTCAGTCTCACCGCGGCGCTGATGCTGTACTGTAAGTACCACGGTGTATTGGTCGTTCTTTTCGTGCTGATCAGCAATCCTAAACTCCTGACCGATTACCGTGTTTACTTGGCGGGATTGATGGGGGGATTACTTTTCGCACCCCACATCTGGTGGCAAGTGAGTCATGATTTTCCGTCGTTGCAGTACCATCTGGTCGACCGCGGTTCCTCCTACAAGATTGGTCAAACGCTGGAGTATATGTTTGGAAACATTCCCTACCATGGTGGATTGGTTTCGGTGGCTCTGCTGGTAGCTTCTTTTCGGTACCGTGCCACCAGCCTTTGGGAAAAAGCCTTGCAATGGAATCTGTACGGAACACTCGTCTTTTTCTTTCTGATTACTTTTAAAGGCCAGCATATTGAACCCAACTGGACGATTTTTTGCCTGTTCCCGCTGCTTTATCTTGGCTATCGGGGTGTGGAAGCCGCCTCTTGGTTTTCCACCTACCGCAAGTTAGCGTGGGTATTTGCCGGGATTCTCCTTTTGCTCAAAATTCATTTAATCCACCCGTTGGTCGATGTGAAGAAAGATCGCGTCTGGGATTTTCACGGAAGCCGGAATCTCGGTCAGAAGGTACAGGAGATCGCCGGGGGCGATTTAATTTTAGCTAATGACTACAAGACTACCTCATTGCTCAATTTTTACACGGATCTCGATTACTACATACCGGCTTTGAACCTCAATGGTCGGGCCAATCAATACAGTATCTGGCGGTTGGACAGCCTGGTATGCAATCGGGACGTGGTGTTTGTCAATAATTGGCTGAATGGAATAAAAGTGGAAGGAAGAGGGCACAGCATCGAGAGCGTGACGCGATTGGGCGGGATGACCTCTCCCAACCTGATCCAATTGAAAAAGGGGGACATCATATTAAACGAAAACATCCTTGAACTGTCCATAGAAGTTCAAAAACCTACTAAAAATGGGTGCAAATATCAGGGAAGTCCATCTTTGGAATTAACGTTCTTCTCATCAGGTACTCAGATTGGAAAAGACACAGTATCGCTAAATTTTGCTACAAATTCGGGCAAAGGTGAACGTTACCGATTCAAAATACCTTTTGAGAAAAAACAGAATGTCGACGAAGTACTGGTGAGGGTACTTTCCACACGATTGAGGGGAGCAACGAATCAGTACATGACAATCAAAGCTGACGAATGAACCAGCCATGAATCCTGAGATTGACTATACTTACCTCCCGACTTTCCTTGTTACGACGCTATTCATTTTTTTAGGGGTATTTGGCCGCTACGTTGGTACCGCTTTGTTGTTCAACCTATTGGTAAAGGATGCATTCAAAGAAAAGTTGGCTCACCGCGAGGTGCAAACGCGGCCACGCCGCTCACGGCAGGATTGGATTGAAGTAGGGTGGTCGCTGGTGACTTCGGTGCTTTTCGCGTTGGCGGGAACACTCATGCTCGTGGCTTGGCAGAAGGGACTAACGCGGGTATACTTCGATTGGGAAACTTATCCGATGGCCTGGTTTCCGGTCAGTATCGCGCTGGTGCTGTTCCTGCACGAAACTTATTACTACTGGCTTCACCGTTGGATGCACCGACCCAAAATCTACAAGTACGTCCACAAAGTACACCACGACAGCATAACGACCTCAGCCTGGACTTCATTCTCCTTTCATCCCATCGAGAGCACCTTCCAGGCAATCTTTATACCAATAATGGTATTCCTGGTTCCCTTACACATCTACGCCATCGGTATCGTGCTGACGATCATGACGGTAACCAGCGCGATCAACCATCTTAACACCGAACTATACCCGCGCGATTTTCATCGTCACTGGTTCGGCCGCTGGTGGATTGGGGCCACGCACCACAGCCTGCACCACTCGCAATTTCGGTACAACTACGGATTGTACTTCACCTTCTGGGATAAACTGATGCGAACCGAAAGCCCTGATTTTGTGCGGCTTTTTGACAAAAAGACGAGGCGGGAAGCCAAAAAATCAGGCGAAGAAATTGGCGTGAAAGTTCATTAAAAAAAGCTCGTCCGTAGCGCGGGTAATGGCGGTATAGAGCCAGCGAATAAATTCATTATTGATCTGATCCTGAGGCAGGAAACCCTGATCCACGAAAACCGCGCTCCATTGCCCTCCCTGAGATTTGTGGCAGGTGAGCGCGTAGGCGAATTTGATTTGGAGCGCGTTCAGATACGGATCTTTGCGTAGCGCTTCGGTGCGTTCTCTCTTAGAATCTATATAAAAATAATCCTTCAACACGCTTTCATACAGCATTTTATTTTCCTCCTGGCTGAGGGCGGGGGAGGAGGAGTGCAGGGTGTCGAGCATAATCTTCGCTTCAAATTCCGGTTGGTCGTCGTAGTCGGTCAGGCGCAGCACGGCATCGGCAAAGCGCAGCCCGTGGATCTCTTCGGTGCGTTTGAGTTTGAGCAATTCCACAAAATCGCCATTGGCGATAAATCCCACCGGCGAGTCTTCGTCCAGCACAGTGTAGTTATTGCGCACGACCATCAGGCGGTCGCCCGCATCGAGTTCATCCTCGCTGAAATTGATCGTGCGGCGGATGTACTCATTGTAGTTGACCGCCGCTTTGTTAGACCGCGTGATGATAATGGTGTTCTCGACGCCGTACTTGTCGTAGGCGTAGCGCAGGCCGTCCTCCAACTTCTGACCCGTCATCCGGTAGATGTCGGTAAATTTGGAAGTCGAGATTTGGATTGCGGGGGAGGTCGCCGCCAACTGGTTGCGTAGTTCGGTGGCATTCGAGAGAATACCCGACTCCTCGCCCTGCCGCATGACCTCGGTCAGCTCTTCCTCCGACACCGACAGGTAGTAGTTGCTTTCCAGGTACTTTTTGTCCAGCGCGGGGCTGATCTCCTTGCGTACGGGCGGCAACTGCGCGATGTCGCCCACCAGCATGAGCTTGTTGCCGGGGTTGGAATAAATGTAATCGACCAGATCGGCCAGCAAACTGCTGTTGCCGAAATCCGCGTCGTCGCTGATCATGGATGCTTCGTCCACAATGAACAGCGTTTCCTCGTGGTAGTTGTCCTGCTTCTCGAAGACGAACGCGCCCGAGTAGGCGTCGGAAGCCTGGCGGTAAATTTTCTTATGGATCGTGAGTGCCTTTCGCTTCGAATAGCTCGACATCACCTTCGCCGCTCGCCCGGTGGGAGCCAGAAGTACGGCTTTCATGCCAAAGCTACGCGCCGATTTGATAATCGTGCTGATAAGCGTAGTCTTGCCCGTTCCTGCATAACCTTTCAGGACAAATGCATCGCGATAGCGCTCCAAACCTTCTTCCTCGACAAGGAAATCGTTCATTTTATCGAAAAAACGCGCCTGACTTACCGTGGGCTTGAACGGAAAACGCTTGGTAAGGATGTCGGAGGGAAGTAGTTCGTCGGTAGCGGACATGGGCAATCAGGACATAGGGAAAAATGAAATTGCGGCTAAATTAACGGTATAATCCGGGAAAATTGGCCTTAGTGTTTTCTTAACCTTATATTGGTTTCAGAAATATCTCACCCAACCCTAAATAGTACAAACTATGCAAGTACAAGAAATTCTGGCGGGCAAAACGATCGACACCATTTGGTCGGTTGGGCCGGAGCAGACCGTTTACGACGCGCTCGAAATCCTCGCCGAAAAGAACATCGGTGCCGTATTGGTGATGGAAAACGACGAATTGGTGGGCATTTTCTCGGAACGCGACTACGCCCGCCGAGGAATATTAAAGGGCAGAGCTTCCAAAGATACGCTCATCAAAGACGTGATGACCAGCAAGTTGATTACCGTCGAAACCGACCAAAAGCTCAAAGAGTGCATGGAAATCATGTCCGACAAGCACATTCGTCACCTCCCCGTCACGCAGGATGGCAAACTGGTGGGAATAATTTCTATCAACGACATCGTGACCATGATCATCCGGGAGCAACGCTCCCACATTCGCTCGCTGGAGAGCTATATTACAGGCAACCCTTATTGAGCACACTACGCGTTTGCAATTGACTTGCCTATCTTTGCGGCCCAACTACCGGTAATAAAGTGGATCAGGCCAGGGAAGAAGTACAGCGATTATACGGAAACCGATTGCGGACACGGGTCTGCGGGGTTTGTATTGTTGAAGGTAAGTTGCTAATGGTCAAACACCGGGGAATAGGCGTGACGGATACCTTCTGGTGTCCACCGGGGGGCGGGATTCAATTCGCCGAAACGGCGCATCAAGCGGTCGTCCGAGAGTTTTTAGAAGAAACCGGGCTGGCCGTCGAGCCGGGCGATCTGATGTTCGTCAACGAGTTTATGCAGCCACCGCTCCACGCTATGGAATTGTTTTTTCGGGTAGAGATCGTCGGCGGTCAGATCAAGCTGGGTTATGACCCCGAGATGGCGGAGGGCAATCAGATCATTTCGGAAGTAGCGCTGATGAGCTTTGAGGAGATAAAATCTTACCCGCCCGACGAAGTCCACCGATCTTTTCAATATTGCCATAGTTTGGCGGATGTTTTTGCCCTGAAAGGTTATCTGTTCAATTGACTGACACGCACAAAGGCTACCACATGAGTACTGATTTGCCGATGCTCGATATCGCCGACAATATTTTGACCCCCACGGTCAAAGTGGCTGATCCTGAATTTGATGCGAAAAGCATTTCTAACTGCACTTTGTGCATAGAAATCGACGAATCGAGGTTTCGTTTTTGTTTTGTCCGGGCCGATTCGATGCAGTGCCTTTGGCTGGAAGACTACGCCTTCGACACTTTTCTGAACGAAGGGGAATACCTCGAAAAACTAAGGACGATTGCCCAGCAGCACCCGCATCTGCTCTCAGACCAGTGGAAGGATGTGAGGGTGGCGGTCAACACCAGGGATTTTACCATGATTCCGGTAACGCTGTTCCGGCGGGAATACGCGGGGAACTATCTCCAAATGGCCACGGGACACGAGTCGCTGTCGGATGACCGCGTGCTTTCTCACCTGATGCCTTACGTAAACGCCCAGACCGTCTTCACCATTCCCAATGGCTGGTCGGACTGGCTACTGGGGCTCTACCCGCTGCAAACCATCGATTTTTATCATTTGACGAGTCCGCTCGTGATGGGTACCATCGTGAGCCACAGCGAGTACGGGGAAAGCAAGTTGTTGACCGTGCATATGGAGGAAAATCACTTCACACTGGTTTATTCCGACGATAAGCAACTCAAATTTTGCAATCGCTTTCCTTTTCAAAATCCGTTGGAGCTAACTTATCTGGTACTTTTCAGCATGAATCAGTTGGAAGTCTTGCCCGATGAGGTCAAGGTTAAACTGTACGGTGAAATCACACCCTATTCGGATGTCTACGTAGAACTGGCTAAATTTTTACCCTCACTGCGGTTTGGCAGAAAGCCGACTACGCTCTCCTACACCGAAGGCTTCGAGGACATCCCCGAGCACCGCTACTTTGCGCTGCTCAATACTTATTTGGTTCAGTCGTAGCAGTCCACTGTACAACCCAAACCTTAAAAAAGATGGTACTAACACCCAACACGCTCCTCAGTGCGGCCTACAACTTAAGCGTAACCCCACCACCTTCATTCTCCAATCTATGAGAATCGCCCTCTTTCCTGGCTCCTTCGATCCATTCACCAAAGGCCACGAAGACATTGTGTTGCGCGCCCTGGCACTCTTCGATCAGGTGATCATCGGGATTGGCAATAATGTCAACAAACAGCGCTATTTCCCTTTGGAAACGATGCAGTTTCACATCGAGGCGTGCTTTTCGGAACAAGAAAGGGTAAAAGTAATCGCCTATGACGACCTCACGGCCCGCACTGCCCGGGAATTGGGGGCAAGGTTCCTGTTACGCGGCCTGCGCAACACGACTGACTTCGAGTACGAAAACGGTATTTCGCAGGTCAATCGGTTTGTTTATGAGGAAATAGAAACGGTATTTCTCATCACGACGCCGCACCTGGCCCCGATCAGTTCCAGCATAATCCGGGACCTGCACCGTTACGGGCAGAATGTCGATGACTTTCTGCCCTATGATTTGAAGGAGAACGTAACGGATTAGGTTACTTTCTCTTCTTTCTGCTTCTCGCGTGCCTGCTTCCCTTTCTCTGGACTGTATTTTACGAAAATATTGATCCAGATTATGCGGGCGGTACGGAAGAGAACCGGCAGGAGCAGGATAATGGCCAGGATTAGTCCGGCCAATACGTACTCAATTTCAAAATCAAAAATCAAAACGAAGCCCACGAACGCCGTTACGGTCATAGCGACGGTGAGGGCGTAGCTGACATACATGGCTCCAATATAGAATCCCGGCTCACGCAGAAAAGACTCTTCGCAGTATTTACAATTAGCGTTCGTTTTGTCAAAATTCTTCAAATCGTAGGGATTGCTGGTTTTGAAGAAATCCCCAACGTTGCATTTGGGACAGGTGTTGGTGGCGATGCTATATAGCTTACCCATTAATGGCGGAGAGTTGAGCGTTAAAAATGATTTATCCAGGTAGGTTACGCCACGTATTTCGCGAGGACACTGTTCAATTTCCTGGCATCCATGAAGCCGGATTGGCGCCACTTGATTTTACCTCCCTGAAACAGAATTAACGTCGGAACGCCCTGGATTCTGTACTGAGCGGCAGCCTTCTTATTTTTGTCGATGTCCACTTTGAGGATACGGGCTTTACCGTCGAGCTTCTTGGCTACCTCCTCCAGGACAGGCTTCATCATCTTGCAAGGGCCGCACCACTCGGCAAAAAAATCCACCAGAACGGGTTGTTCCGATTGTATGAGTTCTTTGAAATTGGCCATAGTAAGTCAAAAGTTTAATTTCCAGGAGTATGGTACCCCGTTGTTGATTTTATTCCTTATGTCGAAACGTCGAGCCACTATGTGACGAAACGCCGCACGCCTCGGGTTCGGTACCGCACCAGCCGCAGCGGTTCCGCGCTTTGTGCCTTGGAAACTACGTGCCTTCGTGTCTCTAAAAATCAGTGCCTTGCTAATTCCCCTGCATCCGGTGCAAACGATCCGCCACGTATCGGATAGAACAGAACGAGTTGGCTAATACTTTCTGAACATCGGGATAGGCCAGCCATTCCAGGCGTTCGATGTCCTCCTCGGCCTGAGGACTCATGGCCGCATCGCTTTGGCATTCGAGGACATACCATTTGGTACGCTTCAAAATACGGCTACTCTGTAACGTATACGTGTGCCAGGTGGTGCAGATTTTCCCCTTGATTTTTGCTTTCACGCCTGTCTCTTCCTCAATTTCTCGTACGGCGGCAGTGCGCGAACTCTCGCCGCGATCGAGTTTTCCCTTCGGCAGATCCCACTTTTTGCGCCGAAACATCACCAGCCATTGGTTGTTTTTCAAAACGACGCCCCCGGCGGCTTTCAGGATTTTGAATTGGTCTTTGATTGTTTCCTCGATTTCCTCCTTGTTCTTGCCCACCATCGTGATTGAAAGCAAATCCTTAGGATGCCGTTCCAGGCTAACGACCACTTGCATGGCCAAGGCCGGTGTGATGTTCAGCAGCAGAACGTGGCCCGTAAAAGCGGTAGCCTTGAACTTGACCAACCTCAAATCTACCACGTGATCATATTGCGGAGTTTCAGCTTCGTCGTGTTCGCTCGGGTGGATAATGGTGACGGGGCGGTCGTTCAGAAATAGGATCATGCGGGAAAGAATCAATGAATTTGCCAAAATTAAGTAAAGACTTTCCTTAGTCGGCAGGTATTATTGATAAATTTGTGCCTAAACCAATTCGATCTTCATTGGAACTTCTGATTATTCTACTGCTTGTGCTTCTCAACGGCGTTTTCTCGATGTCCGAAATCGCCTTGGTTTCATCCCGCAAGTCGCGCCTGGAGGCGTTCGCCCGCAACGGCGACACAAAAGCCAAGGCAGCCCTTGCCCTGGCCAACTCGCCCAACCGCTTCCTATCTACCGTTCAAATAGGCATCACGCTCATCGGCATCCTCCTCGGTGTGTACAGCGGCGACAATATCACCTCCGACTTGGAGGTGTTTCTGGGACAAATCGACCTGATCGCTCCCTACAAACACAGTCTGGCTGTGGGTTTGGTCGTGCTTTTGATCACTTTCCTGTCACTGGTTTTAGGGGAGTTGGTGCCCAAGCGCATTGGACTTTCCAATCCCGAAGGCATTGCCAAAATGGTGGCGGCACCGATGAATATTTTGTCCAAAATCACGGCGCCGTTCATCGCTCTGCTTAGCCTGGCCAGCGATTTGTTGATAAGAGTGCTCAACATCAAACAAAATGAAAGCGCCGTCACGGAGGAAGAGATCAAGAGTCTGATTCAGGAAGGAACTTCTGGCGGCGTGTTCGAGGAAATCGAGCAGGAAATTGTTCACAACGTTTTCCAACTGGGCGACCGTCGGGTGACTTCCCTGATGACCAACCGCCAGGAGATCGTGTGGCTGAACCTGGAAGACAGCGTTCAGGATAACAAGGAAAAAATATTCGATACCAAGCACGCCGTTTATCCTTTATGCAAAGGGACAGTAGATAACGTGTTAGGTCTCATTTACATTAAAGACCTGATCGGGGCGGATGTGGACGAGCGGCTGGCCAGTCTGCAAACCTTGAAGCGGGAACCGCTTTACCTGCCGGAAAGCAACCGGGCGTATCAGGCTTTGGAGAAATTCAAAGAACAGCGTGTTTTCTTCGGCCTCATTGTGGACGAGTATGGTGGACTGATGGGCGTGGTCACGATGCACGACATCATGGACGCACTGGTCGGGGACATTTCGGAGATCGACGAGTTCGAGGCCGAAATCACCGAGCGAGAAGACGGCTCTTTCCTCATCGACGCCCAACTCCCCTTCGACGATTTCATGCAGTTCTTCGAGTTGACGGTCAACGATAACGAGCGGAAGGAGCTGATCGGCTTCAATACCTTAGGCGGCTTTGCGCTGCATGTGTTGGAGGACATTCCCGAGACGGGGGAGAAGTTCCGCTGGAAGCAGTTCGACTTCGAGATTATCGACATGGACAAAAGCCGCATCGACAAAATTCTGGTAACAATAAACGAGCTTTTAGAAACAGAGGAATAAATGAACCCTATCGACACCAAGATTGCCCGACGCGTGGCTGCCTTATTACTGGAAGCCAAAGCGATCAAACTCAGTCCACAGAAACCCTTTCAGTGGAGTTCGGGTTGGTTGTCGCCCATCTACTGCGACAACCGCGTGGCCCTATCGTATCCCGCGGCGCGCACTTACATCAAAGAACAACTCGCTGCATTGGTCAAAAACCGTTACCCTACCGCGGAAGCCATCGCGGGCGTAGCAACGGCGGGCATCGCCCAAGGTGCCTTGGTGGCCGATCTGCTGGAGTTACCCCTTGCTTACGTGCGCCCTGAGCCCAAAAAACACGGGATGGGCAATCAAATTGAAGGACGCCTGGAAAAAGGGCAGAAAGTCGTGTTGGTGGAAGACCTGATTTCAACGGGGGGAAGTTCGCTCAAAGTGGCAGAAGCCCTGCGGCAAGCCGAAGTGGAGGTCGTGGGCATGGTGGCAATTTTTACCTATGGTTTTGAAACGGCCGTCCAGAATTTCCAAGAGAAAAGAGTCGAGCTGGCGGTACTGAGCGATTACACCCATTTGATCGAAGTGGCTCTGGCCGAGGGGCATATCCGGCAAGATGAAGTAGAGGCATTAAGCGAATGGCGGAAGTCGCCGGAAACATGGGGGCGTTAGATGATAGACGTTTCGCACCCTTATTTTGACACCAATCTCAGTTGGCTTTCCCATAATTACCGCCTGCTTTTAGAAGCCGGGGATGAGTCGGTGCCGCCCATTGAGCGGCTGCGGCATCTGGCCAACTACTCCTATCAAATCGACGAATTTTTTCGCGTCCGAATTCCGTTATTGACTGCTTTGCGCGAAGTCAGTAAAGACATTCTCGACAAGCTCAACCTCTATCCCGACACGCTGCTTGAGCACGTCCTGGAAACGGCCGAGAACCAGCTCACCAAATTCGACGAAATTCTTGCCAGCGGCGTGATTCCCGCCTTGCGGAACGACAAGCTCCACCTGTATTTCAAGGAGCCATTCGGGCTGGAACACCAAGAGTTTGTAAGCAGTTTTTTTATCGAAAAAGTGTTCCGACATGTGCAACCCGTATTTTTAGAAGGTCGCAGGAGCGCGAAAATCACTTTTTTTGAACCTGACTCGCTTTACTTCGTGCTGCGCTTGCAGCGGCGTGGAGAGCCTGCGGAACCATGGTTTGCCTACGTGAATATTCCCGTTGAGGAAGTAGGCCGGTTCATAAAACTTCCCAAGCTCGATGGGCAGAGGTTCGTGGCTTTTTTAGACGACATCGTCCTGGCCAACCTGAAAATGCTGTTTCCCGGCTATGAGGTGCAGGACTGCTTCGCGCTGCGCGTCGAGCGTGACTCCGAACTTGCCATCGACGATGAATTTCCAGCTTCCCTGGCGCAGCGGATCACCCGGCAATTAGAGAAGAAAAATTTTACCCAGTCCCAGCAATACTTTTGTGAAACGGGCATGCCTACCGACATGAAAGATTACCTGTCGGATCGGTTGGGCATTCAGACTACCGCATTTTATGAAAGAGGTCGGTACTTATTTTATCAGGATTTCAAGACCTTTCCCACGTCGGAAAAAAAACTGGAGTACGCTCCCCAGAAAGCGGTTCTTCATACGGAACTAAGGGTCGGTGAATCAATTTTTGATGCGCTCAATCGCAGCGACCAGTTGCTGCATTTGCCCTACCATTCCATCGACCCGGTCGTGCGCTTCTTCAATGAGGCGGCGGTCGACCCCTTCGTGCGCGAGATTTACGTATCACTCTACAAAATTCACGCGCACTCTTTTTTGGTCAATTCCCTTATCAGTGCCGCACGAAATGGCAAGCGCGTCGTTGCCTTCGCGGAGCTAAATCCTAAGTTCGATATTCAGGAAAATATACTTTGGGCCCGCAAAATGCGGGACGCGGGCGTCAAAATCGTTTTTAGTCTGCCCGGGCTGAAGGTTCACGCCAAAATTGCCCTCATCAAACGTAAAGTCAAGAAAGGCTGGGATCGGTACGCCTATTTGGGAACCGGAGGTTTCTATCGCATGACCTCACGGGAAATCGTCGATCACGCCCTGCTGACCAGTCACCGCGAAATTACGAATGAACTCGAATTGTTGTTCGGCTATCTGGTCACGCGCGATGAGCCCAAAAAATTCAAATACCTGCCCTTCAACTACCTGATGGTTTCGCAGTTCAATATGAACAAGAAAATCATCGACCTCATTGACCGCGAGGTCAAAAATAGCCGGTCGGGACTTAAAGCGGCCGTCACTGTGAAGATCAATCAGTTGCAGGATCAGTCGATGATCGCCAAGCTGTACCAGGCCGGACAGGCGGGGGTGGAAATTCAGATTATCGTCAGCGATTCATGCTGTCTGATCCCCGATCTGCCCACGATCAGCGACAACATCACCGTTACGCGGCTGGTGGATCGTTACGTTGAAAATTCCCGAATATTTTATTTTTACAACCGGGGTAAGCAAGAGATATTTCTATCCTCGGGAGATTGGACCTACCGGAATCTCTACCACCGCATCGACGTGGGTTTCCCAGTTTTGGACGATTATCTGCGATCGCAACTCCTGCAAGTCTTGCAAAACTACCAAACAGACAATCAGAAATTAGTCAGGCTCGACACCTATCAAAACAATCATCCCGTCGCCAACGACAGCCAGAAAGTAAGAGCGCAGGAAGCGAACTACCGCTTAACAGAGCGAATCGAGCATCGGACGCCAAAGTTGTTCGATCAATGATAGATTCAAAGGGGGAAGCGATTACTTTGCCGACAGCCGACAGCCGACAGCCGACAGCCGACAGCTAATTACATCGTCAACATGGCTGCCCCGAAAACGCCCGCCGAGTCGCCAAGTTTAGGACGCAGGATGGGGGTGGTGAAAGTTGGGTTGAAAACATACTTTTCAGCCCGTTTGGGCCCTTCGGAGTAGAGGAGATCGATGTTCCCCACACCGCCGCCAACGACGATCGCGTCAGGATCGAGTACGTTGGTGATCGTCGTTATGCCCTGCCCGAACTTTTCCAGAAGTCGCTCGACGGTTGCCGTAGCGTGGGGGTCGGTTCCGGCTCGATGGGCTTCCAGAATCTTAGGGAGTTTCATAGCCACGCCGCTCAAGTCCTGGTAAAAGCGCTGCAGCGCCGGGCCGGACAGTACTTGCTCCACGCAGCCGCTTTTACCGCAGTAGCAAGGGTAGCCGTTTTCTTCCATAACGTTGTGTCCCCACTCGCCACCGACTCCCTGCAAGCCGTTGAGGACGAACGCTTTCCCGTCGTTGCCCCGGATGACGATGCCACCACCCACGCCCGTCCCCATGATTATGCCGAAAACAACCCGGTAGTTGGGAACGACATCTTGCACAATGCCCATTTGTGCTTCGGCCAGGGCAAAGCAATTGGCGTCATTGGCAATCAATACGGGCAGATCAAGGGCATTTTGCAAATCATCGAGCAGGGGCTGACCGTTCAGGCAGGTCGTGTTGCAATTCTTCATCGTCTGCGTCGCAGGATCGACGGTGCCGGGCGTGCCGATGCCTATTTTGCCGGGCTTTCAGTCCTGTCTCGCCTTGCATTTTACTAACTAGCTCCACAATTCTTGCTACAATATGACTGTAGCCACGCTCAGCTTGAGTGTCGATTCGGTGGCGAAAAACGACCGAATCCGGTGAAGGTTCTGAGAGAATCACACCCTCGATTTTGGTGCCTCCTAAGTCGATACCCCAATACTTGCTCATGAAATTTTATTGATTGTTTCAAAAAAACACAATTTTATTCAGCCAGGAACGATTATAGTAGCCTTTTTAAGCTTAAATAACCGTAAACCAAATCAAAATTATGACGATCGAAAAAGGAAACAAAGCCCCCGATTTTACTCTGTACAATTCAGAAAAGAAAGAGGTTTCACTCAGCGGGCTTAAAGGGAAGAACGTAGTGATTCACTTCTTTCCCATGGCCTTCACCGGCACCTGCACCGAACAACTCTGCACGTTGCGCGATGATCTTTCGAGTTACACAAATATGGGAGCAGAAGTTCTGGGCATATCGGTGGACTCGCCCTTTACGCTGGCTAAGTTCAAAGAGGAGCAAAAATACAACTTTGATCTGCTATCGGATTTCAACAAAGAAGCTTCTCCAGAGTATGGTGCATTTTACGACGAATTCGTATTGGGGCTGAAGGGAGTCTCCAAGCGGGCTGCTTTCGTGGTGGATAAGGAAGGTACCGTTCAATACGCCGAAGTACTCGAAGATGCCGGTAAATTGCCCAATTTCGACAAAGTGAAAAATGTCTTGAAAGACTTATAGGCCAATTTCCTAGGAAAGCCATTTTTGCCAAATTAACTAGCCAGGAGTGTTTGCCAACAGGCAAATACTTCTGGCTTTTTTTTTAACACCGTTTGGAAAATCTTAAACATCCCTTATATTTGAAAGCATCGCTCTAATCCATTCATAAAATCAAAAATATCAACACGCATGGGAATTGTAGAACGTCGCGAACGGCTCAAAAGGCAGGTTCGTAGCGACATCCTAAAAACAGCCTGCGACATTGCCCGGGAAGACGGTTGGCAGGGAGTCTCCATCAGAAAAATCGCCGACATTATCGAATATAGTCCCCCAATTATCTACGAATACTTCGACAGCAAAGATAAGTTACTAGAAACTATACGAATCAATGGGTTCGATGAACTCAGAGGGGAGTTCGACCGCATTAAGGAGGTCTATCGCGATCCGGAGAAGCAGTTGGTGGAAGTAGCCCAGTCGATCTGGAATTTCTCCGTCGAGCAGCCGGAAGTTTTTCAGGTGATGTTCAATCAGGACGGCGCATTCGTGCAATCTAAACGGGCTTATCAGCAGGAGCTGGACATGACAGACAATCCGGTCTGGGAAATGATCGCCCGGTTGCGGCCCAAGGCCGGTGAGAAAGTCAGCATGACGTATTACGAATGGTGGTGCCTCACCTATGGCTTTATCTCCATCACTATGACCACGCAGCCCCGGCACACCATTGCTAAGATGGAATCCCTCTACACCGAGGGCGTCCGAAGATTTATTCGCAGCATAATGTAAGCCGCCAAATTTTTTGTCAAAAATTGATCATCCTGACCGCATGCGCCGAGTCTAAGCAGGCTGGGTTTTGATCTCCACCTCGCTCTGGTTATAGACCTGAGAATAAGGCGGTACGCTTTGGGTAATCCAGGCATTGCCTCCTATTATTGTCCCATGGCCTATGACCGTCTGGCCTCCCAGAATAGTGGCATTGGCGTAAATAACCACGCGATCCTCAATGGTTGGGTGACGTTTTTGGTCGGCCAGCGATTTGGCCACATGGGTAGCCCCCAGGGTGACGCCCTGGTAAATCATTACGTGATTCCCGATCTCAGTCGTTTCGCCGATGACTACTCCCGTGCCGTGGTCGATGAAAAAGGAGTGGCCGATAACGGCCTTCGGATGAATGTCTATGCCGGTCAGACCGTGGGCGTATTCGGTCAGCATCCGGGGTAGGAGCGGCACCCGGCATTCTTCCAACAGGTGCGCGATGCGGTACGTGGAAATAGCCATGAAGCCGGGATAAACGGCTATGACCTCCTCAATACCCACCGAGGCCGGGTCGTTTTCTGTGATTTCGCGGGCGTCGCGCAAGAGCAATTCAAACACTTCGGGTAGCCGACCAAAAAACGCGTCTGTTATTTCGGCAGGCTCTTTTCCCAACTTGCCTCCCAGCGGACGGAGCAGACAATCTAATTGTTGCTTAATTTCCCCATATATATCGACTGAATCCCGTTCGTTTTCAAATTCGCGGCAATCTTGGGTGATCGGGAACATGAAGTCCAGCAGCCGGTGTAAGAAACGTCCGGCATCCTCTTTGGACGGCAGTCGGTAGCGGTACAGGGCGTTTTGTTCAGCAATACGGTCAAAAAAGGCTTGTGGTTGAGACTGGGGCATTGATTCTGTTTGATTGGATTTAGCAAAAAATTAGGGCTATCGTTGCCCAACAAACTATTTCGCGAAAACATTTTTGGGAAAAATACTTTTATGCAAAATAAATGGAACAATTCTTGTAATTTTCCCCCGAAACCCTTTCGCTAAAATCTGCGTATGTAAAGTAGGGTTTTAATAATACCAGTCTGGCGCATTCTAAAAATACATGAATCCGAAACACTTCCTTTACGCCTTTATTTGTTCGATTCTTCTTTCCGGCTGCTTTGCGAAGTACCGAACTACGCCGCGCGACGTTCGCAAGCATTACGCCAACCTGCAAAAACCAAAGCTGGAATGCATCAGGAACGATTCGCTTTGCATTCAGGTAGCGAGTACTGGAGCCGACACGCTTCCTTTGTTGCTTTTAATTCACGGTGCTCCGGGTGCCTGGTGGGGCTACATGAACATGCTCGACGACACCACCCTGCAAAAACAGTTCCATATCGTATCGGTGGATCGTCTGGGTTACGGAAATTCCTGGTTAAAAAAACGCAAGCCTGTGAGTTCCATCGAGATGCAGGCAAAGTGCTTGCTTAGCGTGTTGGCGTTGAATAAATCTAAGGAGCCCGCTATCATTTTGGGCCGCTCTTATGGTGCACCGATCGCGGCCACTATGGCTTCGCTGGCTCCCGAAAAAGTGAAGCAACTCATCATGGTTTCCCCGGTGATTGACCCGGACAACGAAAAATTCTACTGGTTTTCGAAATACGGACGAAACCGCTTGGTACAACTCTTCCTGCCAAAAGAGTTCAACACCGCTACCAGCGAAAAATACGTGCATTCCGATGAGCTACGCAAGATGTTGCCCATTTGGAAAAAGCTGACCATGCCCGTGGTGGTTATTCAAGGCGGAAACGATTGGATCGGTGACCCGATCAATATCGAGTTCGCCAAGCAAAATATTCCCAGCCTGAAATCGCAGTACATCACTATTCCGAAGGCGGGCCATATGCTTACGTTTTCCCATTTGAGCATGATTAAGCAACTGGTTCTCAACACCAATCGCAACCGAAACGGGAATATGACGGTCAATCTGGCTATTGGTCGTTAAGAAAGTACCTTTCTGAATCTTGATAAAACGGGCAAGTCTCCCATTGGGATTCCAGCCCGTTTTCGTTTATCCAGTATTGGCAACTACTTGATCTGCGCTTCGACTACGGCAATGGCCACCATATTGACAATTTCCCGCACCGAACTACCTAATTGTAGCACGTGAACAGGCTTTTTCAGCCCCAGCAAGATCGGCCCGATGGTTTCCAGTTGCGCCGCTTCCTTCAATAAGTTGTAGGCGACGTTACTGGCTGATAAGTTCGGGAATATAAGGGTATTGGCTCCCCCGTCGATGAGTTCGCTGAACGGATGGTTCTGTTTTAAAAGCTCAGTGTCAAAAGCCAGGTGCGCCTGCACCTCGCCATCGACGACCATATCAGGATGCTTGGCTTTCAGAATAGCCACGGCCTCACTCATTTTCTCGGCGTCCTTGCCTTGGGCGCTACCGAAATTCGAGTAGGTTACCATCGCGATGCGGGGCTTGATGTTGAAACGGTCGATCGCTTTGGCGGTCAATTCGGTGATTTCCACCAACTCGTCCACGGTTGGATCCAGGTTGACGGTAGTATCGGAAAAAAACAGCGGCCCACGCGGCGTGAGCAAAATGTACATCCCCGCCACGCGATCCACGCCATCCTCCTTGCCGATTACCTGCAAAGCCGGACGAATCGTATCGGGGTAGTTACGCGTCAGACCAGAGATAAAAGCATCGGCTTCCCCATTTTCGACCATCATCGCCCCAAAATAGTTGCGATAGAACATCGTGCGCCGCGACTCGGAGGGAGTCATGCCTTTGCGTTGACGTTTTTTATAGTACAACTGAGCGTAGTGGTCGATGCTTGCCTCACTTTCTGTCGCTCGCGGGTCGATGATTTTCACTTCGTTCAGATCCAAATCATGTTCTTCAATCAGCGCGTGGATAGATTCCAGATTGCCCAGCAGGATGGGAGCAGCGATGCCTTCATCCCGTACCTGTTGCGCGGCCTTGAGCACTTGCACGTTCTCGGCGTCGGCGAATACGACGCGCTTGGGACTGGTCTTGGCCTTGTTCAGAATCACGCGTGACAGGCGCTCGTAGCGGCCCAATCGCGTAGCGAGTTGTTGTTCGTAGGCTTCCCAATCGGCGATAGGATGCTGGGCAACGCCCGTATCCATGGCGGCTTTGGCAACGGCAGGGGCAACGGTGGTCAGCAAACGAGGATCTACGGGTTTGGGAATGATATAGTTACGGCCAAAGGAAAGCGCCTCCTGGTTGTAAGCCATATTCACTATGTCAGGAACTGACTTTTTGGCCAAATCAGCCAGCGCACGGACGGCGGCCAGCTTCATTGCTTCGTTTATTTCGGTAGAGCGCACATCTAAAGCCCCACGGAAAATATAGGGAAAGCCCAGTACATTATTCACCTGGTTGGGATAATCGGATCGCCCTGTGGCCATGATTATGTCCTCCCGGGCCGCAGTTGCCTCGGGGTACGAAATCTCGGGGTCCGGATTGGCCATAGCAAATACAATAGGATCCTTTGCCATCGACTTGACCATATCCTGGGTGACGATATTGGCTACCGATAGGCCGAGAAAAACGTCGGCGTTCACCATCGCTTCGGGCATCGTATCGTATGTCTTCTCGGTGGCAAAAATTTCCTTCATCTCGTCCAGGTCGTCGCGAAGTGTATTGATATGGCCGTTGCGGTCGAACATGGCGATATTCGCGGGAACCGCCCCCAGTGAGAGGTAAAGCTTGGTGCAGGATATAGCCGAAGCCCCCGCCCCGGAGACGACAATCTTGACTTCCTCAATTTTTTTGCCGACGATTTCCAGGGCATTGAGCAAAGCCGCGCCGCTGATGATGGCCGTGCCATGCTGGTCGTCGTGCATCACCGGGATCTTCAAATCACGTTTCAAGCGCGTCTCGATCTCGAAGCACTCGGGCGATTTGATGTCTTCCAAGTTGACGCCGCCGAAGGTAGGCTCCATGATCTGCACCGTTCGGACAAACTCATCGACATCCTTGGTATTCAGCTCGATATCGAAGACATCGATGTCTGCGTATATTTTGAAAAGAAGCCCTTTTCCTTCCATAACGGGTTTGGAGGCTTCGGGGCCTATATCGCCCAGGCCCAAGACGGCGGTGCCGTTGCTGATGACGGCCACCAAATTGCCTTTTGCCGTGTATTTGAAAACGTCGTCTGGATTCGCGGCGATTTCGAGGCAGGGGTCGGCGACACCCGGAGAGTAGGCTAGTGAGAGATCCCGCTGGGTATTGTACTCTTTGGTCGGAATGACCTGAATTTTTCCTGGACGACCCTTGGCGTGGTAATCGAGGGCGTCTTCTTTTCTAATCTTTTGGTTCATAGGAATGTAGGGTGATGTTTCACCACTAAGGTACGAACAAACCAGAAAGGTAGTAGAAGAAGTAGGTTTTTGAGAAGAAAACAGAATCAACCTGAACGAAAGAAATCAGAGGTCTTTCAGGAATCTTTTGGTCAAAGATTGCTGACGTTCGGAATAGGAAGGACTGGTTTGCATCTTTTTGCGGCTTTTCACCAAATTTGCCCGTTTTTTCAACAAATAGGCGGCAACCATGTACAGGAAGAACATGGCAATGTAAATGCAAATCGAGAGCGTATTGGTGATGTTACCGTGAAAGCCGAAGAATAAGGAGGTATTGATAATCGTCACCGACCAAAGAATGAGCGAAACGCCAAGGTGCGAAAGGCCGTTGTCGAGCAAAATATGGTGCATGTGGTTGCGGTCGGCGGTGAAGGGGGAATTTCCGTTGAGCAGCCTTACCAAAAATACACGAAGGGTATCGAATATCGGAACGATGAGTACCACCATAACGACGATAGGCGCGTTGAAAAACGCGTTGGGGTCGTTGCGGTAGCTAACATTCAGCCGAAGAAATTCAATAGTAAAGAATGAAAGCAAGAAGCCGACGATGAGCGACCCCGTGTCACCCATAAAGATTTTGCTGGTCTTGGAAAAGTTGAAGCGCAAAAAGCCCAACAGCGAACCCGAGAGCGCAAATGCCAAACTGGCGAAGCTAAAATGACCGTTGAGCATAAACCACACCCCAAACCAAAGCCCGGCGATCAGGCTGATTCCTCCCGCCAGTCCATCGACCCCGTCGATGAGGTTGATGGCGTTGATGAGCGAAATAAAAATAAAGATTGTAAGCGGAATGCTCACCAGGTCCGGTATATAGTACCAGCCAAAGATGCCGTAAAGGTAATCTACTTTGAAGCCGCCCATAACTACCAAAGTGAGCGTCGCGAGCACTTGCACTAATAGTTTTTTGGTAGAGTCCAGCGCAAGAATATCATCCTTCAAACCCAAGAAGAACAGCATCGTCAAGCCGACCATCGAAAGGTTGGTCAGGTTGGAGTCTACAATTTCCTCGGAATGGGGCCACAAAAAATAAGCAATGAGGGTGGAAGCGAAAAGGGCGATTCCCCCGAGCGTAGGCGTGTTCGTATCGTGTGAACTTCTGAAACCAGGCTTGGCCGTCAGATTCAGCAGGTTGGACATATTGATGACGATCGGAATCGACACGATGGAGAGGAAGCAGGCGATGAGAAAAGAAAGAAAACACTGGTAAACTTCCCGATCGCCCAGTTGATCGAAATAGGTGCCTGCGAAAAGGTCGTTGAGTAAGGTTTGTTCCATGGCTAGAAATCTGATTGATAATCGCTAAGCGCACGGGGCAACCTTAGGTTTCAGAATTTCGGGTGTGGTAAAGGTGGCAATAATTAGAATAAAACCACAAACTAAACCAGCCAAATGACCCAATAACTTATTAAATGGTTGGAAAGTGTGTGTAATAAAAAACAAAACTAGCGAATAAATTGTAAAATTTTGCGAAATGGCTTCAACAATATGGTCACTGGATAGGGCTTCAGCCCATTTATTTTCCAGGCCCGACGGTCGTTTTTGTTAGCGGAAAGCCGGTTTTTGAGGGAGAGGTTACTCACTCCCCCAGTTCGCATCCGAACCAGCACTTTTTGGATATAAGCTAGTTTGGCTCCGTGTTTGTGTATCATGCGTAGCATCAGTTCGTAGTCGGCGGCAGTTCCCATGTCGAGCCGGAAGCCGTTGTATCGCCGGTACCAATTCCGCCGAATGAAAAACGTCGGGTGCGGTGGCATCCAGCCCCAAAGAAAAAGCCCTGGTCGGTAAATTCCTGTGCGCCAATGGCGGGTTGTGCGGTCGGTTTCGCCATCGAAGTACTGCAAGTCGCCGTACACTGCGTCGGTTCCCGAGTGCTGGAATGCCAGGGCTACCTGCGACAAAACATCCGTGCTGGCGAAAAGGTCGTCGGCGTTCAGTAGGCCCACTACCTCACCCGTGGCTAATTTTATGCCCTTATTCATGGCATCGTAGATTCCCCGGTCGTTTTCAGACACGAATTTCGCGATCCGGTCACCGAACGACTTTACAACATCCGTCGTCCCGTCCGTGGAATTACCATCTATGACGATGTACTCGACTTGCGCGTAATCTTGCGCCAGTACGGACTCGATCGTCGCCCTGATTGTATTTTCGCCGTTGAACACGACCGTGATTACGCTAATTTTCATCGGCCATCTCCCGGTTTCTGATAAACTGAGCCGGATTACCGCTGTATATCCCGTACGTAGCCAAATTTTTGGTCGCCACCGAACTCACCGCCAACATGGCGTGGGAGGCGCAGGATACGCCGGGGCAAACCACCGCTTTGGCCCCGATCCAAACGCCCGCTTCCAGCACGATGGGCGACAGGCGGAGTTCAAAGCCAGGATTTTTATAATCGTGGTTCCCGGTCAGCAACATGGCCCCCTGCGACAGACAGCAGTTCGCACCGATGGTCACGTCGGTCAGGTTGTCTATCCATACTTTCTCCCCAATCCAGGCGTTTTCGGCTATGGTCAAGAACCAGGGATACTTGATGTTTACCTTGGGTTTAATCATCACATTTACAGCAATTTTCGCGCCAAAAAATCTTAAAATTGAAACTTTGAGCGCTACTGGAAAAGGAAAATAGGTATTGATAAATACCCTTCCCGCCAGGTGCCAGGTGAAGCGACGCAGCCAGCTACCGGGCTGGTACCAGCTGTTGTCATACTTTGACAGATCGGTTTGGGGCTGCGAGGTCTTTTCCATATTCTACCAAAAAATGATTGATGAGGTCGGACTTTTCCCGGCCCGCCGAACGGTACACTTCGTAAACCTTGGCATCCACCAGAAAGCGGTACCAAAAACCCTGCAACACGTGCCAGATCAGCCCCTTCGTTCCGTCAAGAAAGCCGAGTTTTAGGAAGTAGCGATAGAAAAAGTACAAAAACGGACGCGTGAAAAGCGGTAGTCCGGCGTACTTTATTTTCAAATACCGCGTCCGTTGCTCCTGCGTGCCAAAAAAAGCCGGAGTGACGGTGGCTTTTTCTTCAAAATTATACTTGATGTTCAGCAGATCGATGACTTCCCGGATGGCGTAGTTATTGTGCTTTTGCGTCCACCAGGTGAGGTTATTAAGGTTATGATCGACGATGTCGTGAACCAGGTTCTGGGTAATGCCGCCTTCGACCTTGATGTGTTCATCCATCCAAAGTTCCTCACAGCGACCCTGCTCCCGCCGCCACAGCCGTAAAAGCCAAATGGGGTAGTAGCCGCCGTTTTTAATCCATTTGTCCATGAAGAATACCCGCCTTTTTACGTACAGTCCCGCCGTGCCCGGCTCTGCCGAGGGCAACTTGGCGTTTATTTCAGCGGCCAATTCGGGCGTCAGGTACTCATCGGCGTCCATCCGCATGAGCCAGGTAGTTTTGAAAGGGTTGTTTTCTATGCCAAAATTGAACTGAAAGGCGTAGGAAACCCACGGATTCTGTACCACCACCGCCCCCAGGCGCTCGGCAATGGCCACGGTATCGTCCGTCGAGGAAGAATCGACGATGAAAAACTTGTCCGTGACGGGCCGCAAACTTTCGAGGCAGCGGCGAATATGCCGTGACTCATTGTGGGTGAGGATGATTACCGAGAGATCGGCCATGAGGCAGTTCCTGATGATGTGGCAAAGGTAAGAAAAGCTACGCCTTAGTGGCTATTGCCTGCTCGTAAGCAGCGAGCATCTTCCGGGCCACCTGGCTGATGTCGAAATGTTCTTCCACCATTTTTCTTCCATTGACAGCGTATCGCTTGCGGGTTGTTTCGCTCTCAAGCATCGCGAGCAGCCCTTCCTCGACTCCTTCCACCGTGAGCGGGCTGAGATACGCGGCATCGTGCCGGCGAACGTACTCCCCGAAGCCAATGCGGTCGGAGATCAGCGCGGGAGTGCTCGCTGCCAGTGCTTCCAGCACCGCGATAGAGAAACCTTCGGAATAGGAGGGAAGTACGAAAAGGTCGGCGTCGGCCAGGGCCGCCAGTTTGATGGTGTCGGTTAGCATGCCCACATAGCGGATGCGGTCGCTCAATTGGTGGTCGGCAATGAATTTTCTGGTTTCGGTCAGGTAGCCGTCTTCCGGCCCGGCCAGAATCAAGAGCGCATCATCGTGGACTTTAAGGTAGTTGGCAAAGGCGGGTAGCAGCAAATCCAGGCCTTTTTTGATGTTGATGCGCCCCATGAAGAGCACCATCTTCCTGTCTTCGGGAATGTCAAACTGTACCCGGAAGGTACCTTCCGAGGGCAAAGTCTGGTACTCTTCCAGCCGGATACCGTTGGGGATCGTTACGATATTTTTGGGGCGATAGCCCAGGTACTCGGTCACGTTCTCCTCTTCATCCTCGTTGTTGATCTGAATCAAGTCGGCTTTGGACAGGATCTTTTTCTGGTAAAGAAAACTGACCAAATCTTTTTTCCACTTGTGGTGGTTGACCGCCCACCTGTCCAACAGCCCGTGGATGGTAATTACCTTGGCGACTTTATTTTTGATGAGAAAAGGTGCCAGGCTCCCAAAATGCCAGATCCCGTGAATGTGCACAATGTCGTACGCATGAATGTGTTTTTTCAAATACCGATACAAATCCAGGGAAAACTCCCGATAAAAACGACTGACGGGCATGGTTCGGCGACAAGGGATGACGGTCGCCCCCGCCGGAACGTCATAAACTTCATCCCCCGGCGACATAGGGCTAAGTATGTCGACCTGGTGCCCCATTTTTAGTGCTTCGGTGGTGTGGTCATAGATGATCCGGGCCGGACCGCCAATTTCCCAGGTGTAAGCACAAATATTTAAAATTCGCATGGGTGGAAATTAAGAAACAAGTCGATGGTAAGCCGCCGCCATTTCTTTGCCGACCGCGGCCGGAGAAAAAGGCGCGATCAATTCGCGGGATTTGGCACCGTGCCGCTCGATGTCCTCGGGCCTATTCATATAGTACTGCATCGCCACGGCAAGTTCTTCAACGTTGGAGGGATGGAAAATAAAGCCGTTCTCTCCGTTTTGTACCAAGTCAATCGCGCAACCGCAGTGCGAGGAAACGATGACGGGCATTTCGCAAACCATCGCCTCATTGACAACCAGCCCCCAGGGTTCCGATAGGCTCGGCAGCACCAAGACATCCGCCTGGGCCAAAAAAGCGGGTACCTCGTGCCAGGGCATTCCGCCCGTGAAGTAAATGTTGGACAAACTGATGTCGGCCGCCTCCCCGGTCAATTGATCTTTTAAGGGGCCATCGCCGACAACGATCAAACCCCAGTCTGGGGTTGGTAGAGAAATTTGGCAATTATGAAAGGCTTCTAGAAGCAGGGAAAGATTTTTTTCCTCCGCCAGCCGACCCACATATATAAAATTTCGGTTGTGCTTTTTAGCTACTGCGGGAGAATTCTTTGCTTCTGCATGAACCCGTTGGATTAGGTCGTTATCCACAACCGCCGCCCGCTTGACGGGAATCATTGACTGCTCAATTCCCAACGATTCCAGATAATTCACAGAGGTTTCACCAAAACAAAAAAAAGCGTCAGCCCGCCGTAGAAAACGGGTCTTCAGCGATTCTTTTAAATTTTTCCTGGGCTTGTCGAGCGCAGAGGACTCCGAAGAAATCACCAACTTCACCCCAAGTTTCTTGGCATAAAGGGCCAACACCACCTGCGCCGGATCGTACCAGCCGCTAATGTTAAGCACATCGGGTTTGAATTTTCGGAAAATCCTGAATAACGCCCGCAATCGCTCCGAGAAAGAAACGGAGTCTAGGCTCCGCTCAAATAATACCACTTGCGGGTAAGTGTAAACAACCTTCTCATCGCTCGCCATAACCGCCCGGCTTCGTTCGTGCCGGGCAATGTGAGCCACTAGCAACTCGCCATTTGAATAGTTCGCCTTGAATTCCCGGTCGATTTCTTGGAACAAAACGGACTTGTAATGCGCCCAGGCCTGATTATGGATGATGAGGACGCGCATTATTGCGAGGATTTGAGGTATTCCAAGAAAATAGGATAAAGCTGATCAGCCAAAAAACGTTGCCCTTCGGCGGTGTAATGCACAACATCGTTGTCGCGGTAATGCTTCAAACTAACGCCCAAATCCAGTTCCCGAACCAGCCGGACGGTGTCGGCCTCAGCGTATTGCAGGATGGCCTCGCCTTCTTCGTCATAACGCCCCTGCGCTACTTCCGAGATTTCGGGGTGTAACAGAATGAAAAAAGGAATGTCCGCATTCCTGGCAATTTCCTTCAAGCGCGCAAAACCGGGATTGAGGCCAACGCCCGATTTTTGGATGATCGATGGCTCCACCAATGTGGCCGTTGCGACGCTGTCCTGGGAACTGTCGGCGGGCTTGGGACGAATGAAGTCTTTCACGTAACGGGGGTATAGGTAGCGATCCCACAGCTCTTCCAAAGCAAAATTATACTGCTGGCTGGGGTAATTGACGTCATTGCCTACCACATCCTGAAAGTCCATGTGGTCATGGTAATCGTGGCTGCTCGCCACCAAACAAAGCAGGTTGGCGTTGAATAGACCGTTTTTTTTCAAGTAGGCCGCCACATTGTCCGGTCCCCAGGAACCTGCGGCCACATTCAGTACCCTTATTCGTCGTCCCAGCGTTTTGCTCAATCGCTTTTCGAGCAGGGTAGAGGCGAGGCTATCGTTGTCCGAAAGACTGCCGCCCAATACTACCGAGTCGCCCGTGAGCAGGATGACCGTCGTGTCGGTGGGAAGAATTGGTTCGCTGCGCAGGGATAAGTCGTTGGTTTTGATGTGGTTACCAAAGCGCCAGACATCCTGGTTAGGAGCGTAGATGTATTCGTAGTCAGGGTCAGAAACATAGAGCGGAGTGCTGAGGAAGCCGAATTGGTAGCGCAGGATAAGTTCAGCCGCGGTGAGCGCTATAAGGGTCAAGAGAAGTATCCACAGAATAATTCTGAGCATAAATAGTTAACAAACACTTGGTAGTAGGCTGCTTAGGTGCTGTACTGTAGGGTGGGTTGAGATTCAGAATCAAGGTACCTGATCCCCAAGAACCGAATAAACAAAACAAAAGGAAACCAATAGTATAAATCGTAAGGTCGTCCATTGGTGAAGACCATCACGAATATATAAACATAGAAATACGCCAGAAACAGCGTTAGGTTATTCGCAGGTTTACGCGCCTCTTTGAGCATATTGATGAACAAGTACACATTCAAACCCCCAAAAAATATAAGGCCAAAAATACCATGATTGACTAGTGACTCCATTACCGGAACATCCATGTAGCTGCTTTTATAACCACCCCCGATCAACAGTAGCGCTGGCGCGTCAAGGGCGTTGTTAAAATAGGAGAAGCTTGTCACGCGCCCCATCGCTGAATGGTCGATGGTTGCCGTATCGGTGAGCTTTACGCCAAACGCCGTGTAGGCAATATTGATCATTTTGTCATAGAACGTATACCAGTAGCCATACAAAAGCCCTTCAAGTTCAGCAAATTGGGACAGGAATATTCTCAATCCCACGAACAATAGAACGACGACGATCAAAGATTTGACTGAAAAAATTCCTTTCATAATCTTGGATACGTTTTCAGCTTTTGCATTGAAAAAGAAGAACATACCTCCCATAAGAACAAGGGCTATGAGTGCTGAGCGAGATTGAGACAGCACGATAAGGGCTAAACTGAATATTGCGGAGGCAAATAGGAATATCCTGATCAATGGGTTTTTATATCTGCCTACCAGGATTATTCCTGAGATCATGCAAACCAAACCGTTTCGGGCTGTGACGTGCGGGTTGCCGCCTTCCTGGGCATTCTCGTTGCCAAAAGTCACGGCCGCCCGCATTCCCAAATGCCAGTTGGGATCCGTAAGTAGTGAATACACCAGGGTAAGATTACAGAAAAATGTCAAAAGGAAAATGATGGGCAGAAGTGTATCTTTTACATCATTGGGCACGTGAATGATGAGGATCAAAAAAGCAAAAATCAGTACATAGTTGCCCATTTCCACGAACCAATCTACCCCCGAGTTATTAAAAAGCAGGAAGTGATAAAGTGCCAGCAGTAAAAACAGGATTCCGTACCTGAGAAGAACGAAATTAACCTTATACAGCCGGACGAAAAGGTGCGTCGGGAACATCAATACCAGGCAGAAGCCGAAGAAAAACGCCGTGAAAACGTTACTGGCCGGGCCAATGCGCAGGGTGTCGCGAATGAAGAACACTAGCGGCCAACCATTGACCATAAGGGCGATACCTGCCGCGTAGCGTAAGTAGTTGAACGTCTTCCAAAGGTAACCCGCACTCATTTATTTCCTCAGTTATACCGAAAGCCAGCCACAGTGAAAAGTATTCGCGCTAGCTCTATCAAAAAACGGCAGCAAAGGTAAGATATTTTGGGCAAGATTCCCCGGTCCGGTTCGCGGTGTCAACTAATTCGCACGTAGCTACCCAGCATCTTCATCAGGTTCCCGTACTTTTTCAAGATTTCCTGAACGGGTTCGTCTTCGTGATGCCCCTCGAACTCTACGAAAAACCAGTAGCAGAATGAAGAACCCTGCCTGAGCGGCCGACTCTCTATCTTGGTGAGGTTGATGCCACGGTCATAAAAATCCTTCAAAAAGTCAAACAAAACCCCTGGTTTGTTGGTGTTGGGCAGGTTCGCAATGAGGGTGGTCTTGTCAGACTGGCTCTTTTGGTTCTGGAAATCCTTAGAAATAATCAGGAACCGGGTGCGGTTCTGGTCGCTGTCGCCAATGTTGTCGAATAATACCGGAACACCGTAGAGACTGGCGGCAATATGAGAGCAAATGGCAGCGGACTCTGGTTCGGCGAAGGCTAGCTTAGCCGCTTTTGAGGTAGATTCCACCGGGATAAGTTCGACGCGGTTATTCTCGAAGTATTCGCGCAAAAAAGTACTGCACTGCCGGAAAGCGATGTCCTTGGAGTAAATCTTACGAATCTTGGTCAGCGAATCAGATTGCGACGCAAATCCGAAATGAATGGATAGCAAGACCTCGGCGGCAATGTGCAGCTCTTTCTCGCGTAATAAGTCCACCGTCTCGCCCACCATGCCTTCCTGGTTGTTTTCCAGCGGTACCACGCCGAAGCGGGCGCGCCCTGTCTCGACGGCATCGAAGATGGAATGAATTGTGGGTAGCACCAAATATTCGCCCATGCCGCCGAAGCGGCTTTCGGCCGCCTGATGCGTGAAACTGCCTTCCGGCCCCAGGTAGGCGATGCGCTCGGGCAATTCGAGATTGCGGGCAACGGCAAATATTTCCAAAAAAATTGCCTCGATTGCCGATCTCGACAGTAGCCCGTCGTTCAGCTTATCAAGCCGATCCACAATCTGCTTCTCCCGCTCGGGTCGATAGATTACCGTCTGCTGGGAACGTTTCAATTCGCCCACCGTTTTCACGTACCCCATCCGCTCGTTGAGGAGCTTCAGCAGTTCGTTGTCCAGGGCGTCGATGCGTTTTCTTAGGTCAGTTAAGTCCAATGAGTGAATGAGAGATTGAGTGAATGAGAGAATTAAAAATAAGTCAAAGATCTATTCACTCATTCACTCATTCAAAATTCAAAATTGATTAAGCGGCCATTTCATCCATGTTCTTTTCCACCCTCAGGTTGTCGATGATGAAGCGTTGGCGGTCAGGAGAGTTTTTACCCATGAAGTAGGTCAGGAGTTTTTGGATCGAGGTGTCTTTTTGCAGGATGATGGGTTCCAGCATCATGTCCTCGCCGATAAAGTTTCCAAATTCTTCGGGTGAGATTTCACCCAATCCCTTGAAACGGGTGATTTCGGGCTTGCCGCCTAGCTTGAATATCGCCGCTTGCTTTTCCTCCTCCGAGTAGCAGTAAATCGTCTCCTTCTTATTCCTGACCCGGAAAAGAGGCGTTTCCAAAATGTAAAGGTGACCGTTTCTGACCAGATCGGGAAAGAATTGCAGGAAAAATGTCATAATCAACAGCCGGATGTGCATCCCGTCCACATCGGCATCGGTGGCAATCACGATGCGGTTGAAACGCAGGTTCTCGATGCCATTCTCGATATCGAGGGCATGTTGCAGCAAATTGAATTCCTCGTTTTCATACACCACCTTCTTCGTCAGGCCGAAGCAGTTGAGCGGCTTGCCGCGCAGACTGAAAACGGCCTGGGTCTGCACATCGCGCGATTTGGTGATGGAACCGCTGGCCGAGTCGCCCTCGGTGACGAAAAGCGTGGTGTTGAACCGCTGTTCTTCCAGCTTGGCGTCGGTGAGGTGCTGGCGACAGTCGCGGAGTTTTTTGTTGTGCAGGTTGGCTTTCTTGGCCCGCTCGTTGGCAAGTTTCTTGATCCCCGCCAGTTCCTTGCGCTCCTTCTCCGACTGCTCGATCCGCTTCTTGATGGCGTCGCGCGTTTCGGGATTCATGTGCAGGTAGTTGTCGATGCGCTCCTTGATGAAATCATTGACAAAAGACCGCACCGACTGGCTGTCGGGATTGGGTGAAAGCGTATTGGAACCGAGTTTGGTCTTGGTCTGCGACTCGAAGATGGGTTCCTGCACCCGGATCGCAATAGCCGCCACGATGGAGCTACGCACGTCCTCCGTCGCATAATCCTTACCAAAGTGCTCCCGAACTACCTTCACAATGGATTCTTTAAAGGCATTGAGGTGCGTGCCGCCTTGCGTGGTATATTGGCCATTCACAAACGAGTAATACTCCTCACCGTACTGGTTGTTGTGGGTCATCGCCAGTTCGATATCTTCGCCTTTCAGGTGAATGATCGGATAGCGCAGCGAGTCCTCCTCGTGTTTGTCCCGCAACAGATCCAGCAGGCCGTTCTCGGAAAAATACTTTTGGCCGTTGAAAGAAATCGTCAGACCCGAATTCAAATAGCAATAGTTACGGATCATGCTATCCAGGTACTGCGGGATGTACTTGAAGTTCTTGAACACCTGCCCATCCGGCTCGAAAGCGATGAAAGTGCCATTACGCTTCGAAGAGGTTTCCTCTTTGGACTCGTTCCGCAAATTGCCTTCCTCGAATTCCGCCCATTTTGTTTTGCCATCGCGGTACGACTGTACCTTAAAATAGTTCGATAGCGCGTTGACGGCCTTGGTACCGACGCCGTTCAGACCCACCGATTTTTGAAAAGCGCCCGAATCGTACTTACCTCCAGTATTTATTTTTGATACACAGTCGATGACCGCGCCAAGCGGGATGCCGCGACCGTAGTCGCGGACCTCCACGCGGTGTTCGGAAATCTTGATGTCGATGGTTTTACCATTGCCCATCATGTGTTCATCGATGGAGTTGTCCATGATCTCCTTGACCAGGACATAGATGCCGTCGTCGACCGAGGCCCCGTCGCCTAATTTACCGATGTACATGCCGGGACGGAGCCGGATGTGTTCCTTCCAGTCGAGTGACCGGATGCTGCTTTCGTCGTACGTTACTTGATTTTCTGCCATGGAAGGCTTAGCCTTTTATATTAATAAACTGAGAATGGATAATGATACCGAATATCGCTACGTTAACAAAAGGAATGCGCCTGATAATTTCCAAAAATTGGAAAATCTTTATAAATAGGGAAAATCTCCTTTACTTTGCCCTTTCAAATTCGCGAACTTGTTTTGCACTTTTAAAAGACTAGCTTTTTTCTTCGGTCGCCGGAATCCCGCCTATACTACTTCACCGTCTGTCCGTTTATCACGAATTTTCCAACATGAACTTGAACACGCTCGCAATGTATCAGAAAAATTTTCTGAATATGACATTTGCGTTATTTTTTACCGCTAACGCGGCCCTCGCGCAGGTGACGGCCCCTGCACCCGCCGGCCCGCCGCGCCGGGACTCCCACCTCGTCGCCCGCCCAGTCGGGTAATCGGCCCAGCGCTCCCGCGCAGGGCCAGCAGGGCGCCACCCAAACGGTGGTAGGCCCCAATGGTCAGCCCAGGCAGGTGCCGGTCAACGCTCAGGGCAATGTGGTCGGCCCCAATGGGCAGCCGATCCAAACCACCACCAACGCACAAGGTGACCTGTTGCCCCTCGACTCGAAATCCAATACGGCGAATGATTTGAAAACGGCAGAGGAGCGGGCGAACGAGCAGAAAAGAGCCGCCAGAACGCAAGCCGAATTTTTGAAGCAGGAGCTTCGGGAGAGCATCTATGGGTACGAGCTTTTTGCCGATAGCTCCATCTCCCCCGTGCCTGAGCAAAGCATAGCCACGCCAAGCGATTACACGATCGGGCCGGGCGATAATCTAACGCTGTCCATATATGGCTACGCGCAATATCCCGATGAAGAGCTGGTGGTGAACCGGGACGGAGATGTCAATCTTCCCAAAGTGGGGGTGGTGAATTTGGCTGGAAAAACGATCCAGGAAGCGCAAAAAATCTTGATGGGCCGTTTTGCCCGTTTTGTTCCGGGCATGCTCGGGACCGGCGGGAACGAATCCCGTACGAAGCTGCTGCTTACCCTGGGCAAGATTCGGCAGGTGAGCTTGTTCGTGACGGGCGAGGTCGTCCGGCCGGGTAGCTATTCGCTTACTTCGTTGTCATCAGCCTTTGATGCTTTGTATTTTGCGGGGGGGCCCAACGAGATTGGTACATTTCGGGAAGTGCGCGTTATTCGTGGGGGCAAAGTGGTCTCCACTTTCGATATCTACGATATACTGATGAACGGAACCGATGAGGGGGCCATCCGGGTGCAGGATAACGACCGGATTAATGTGGGTTTTGTCAAAAAAAGGATTGAAATAAGCGGCAATGTGAGGCGGCCCAAATTATATGAGGCCAAAGGCGACGAGAAGCTGGGGGACATCATTCGCTTTGCAGGTGGCTTTACCGATATTGCCTACCGCGCCAGGGTAAGGGTCAAGAGAATCTCTGATAAGGGGGAACGTATCATATTGCAACCGGAGAGTGCTGACTTCGATACTTTTGAACTTGTAAGCGGTGATGTCATCGACGTGGAAGCCGTTCTGGATCGTTTTGAGAACTTGATTACGCTGGAAGGTGCGGTAATGCGTCCCGGTGAGTACTCGATCGACAGCAATCCTACGCTGAAAAAATTGCTTGAAAATGCCCAGGGAGTACGAGAAGACGCATTCATGGGTCGCATCAACGTCATGCGTACCCGTGTCGATCAATCGGTGCAAAACATCCCCCTGAACCTACGCGACATTATGAATGGGGAAGCCGAAGATTTGCTGCTCATCCGGCTGGACAGGGTGATTATCCCCTCTCAGTTCGATATGGTGGAGCCATCCTACGTCCAAATCATAGGGGAAGTTAACGCCCCTTATATTGGCGACGAAGGTCGCATCGCGTACACGTCCAATATGACGCTCGAAGACTTGATATTGCAGGCGGGTGGCTTCAAAGAGTCCGCTATGGCTTCGCAGGTGGAGGTAATCCGTCGGGTGCGCAACTCCGACGCCAGGGCCGCCGACGCCAATATTTCGGAACATTTTCGATTCGATGTAAATCGCGATTTGAGCCTCGATGGGGACGACACTAATTTTCCCCTTTATCCTTTCGACGAGGTCATCGTCAGGAAATCGCCCAACTACCAGGAGCAGCAGTACGTCACGCTAGAAGGCGAGGTGCTGAACCCTGGTCAGTACGCGATCATCAACAAAAATGATAAAGTTTCTGACCTGGTGAGAAGGGCAGGGGGCCTTACCGACCTGGCTTACGTGAAAGGGGCTACGCTGATTCGGAGCCGGGAGATATCGGAATTCGAGGCGGAGCAAACGGCCAATGCCCTGGGGCAAATTGCTACCGAAGTGCCGAAGGGGCGCTTCGACTTGGAAGCGGAACCCGAAATTCGCCAGGAGTTCGTGGGAATCCAACTTGAAAGAATTCTCCAAACTCCTGATTCCGACGAGAACATTATCATCCAGGAAGGAGATATTCTTAGGATACCCAAAAGGCTGGAGACGGTGCGGGTGCAGGGAGCGCTCTTGTATCCCAATACGGTGAAGTACAACGACGACATGAATTTCCTGGACTATGTCTCCCAGTCTGGTGGTTTTACCAAGAACTCTTTACGGAGTTCAGCCTATGTCAAATACCCTAACGGATCGGTGGATCGGACCCGCCGCTTCTTGGTTTTCAACGTGTACCCCAAGGTGCAGCCGGGGTCAGAGATTTATGTGCCGACCAAAGAAAAAACTGCGCTTTCTACGTTACAAATTATTCAGCAGGGTACGGCCATCACCGGTACGCTGTTCCAGCTCATTACCTCCATCCTTCTTTTCCGCACAATCCGCCCTTAAAAAGTAAAAGCTCAAATGGCCCAAGAAATCATCGTAGAAAAATATCCCGAAAGGCTCCCCGAAGACCAAATCTCTCCCAAAAAAGTGGTGATGAAGATGGTCTCGGCAAAAGACGCTCTGGTCAGGAACTGGAAGCTGATCCTGTTGCTGTGCCTACTAGGTTACGGCATTGGATACGCCCTCGACATTTACCTCAAAAAGCCTGTTCAATACGAGGCCAGTATTCTTTTTAATTTGGGGGCCGGGGGAGGGTCAGCCGGAGGCCTTGGTCAAATGGCGGGGATGTTCGGTCTCGGCGGTGCCCCGGATGCCAATATTTACACCGGCGAAAACTTCCTGTATTTCGTCGATTCACGCCCTGTATTAGAACGCGCTTTGATGAAAGAAGTTGAAATAGGCAAGAAAAAGATGCTCTTGGCCAATTTCGTCATCGATTCCAGTGAAATCAGAAATGATGAGTGGTTGGATGTGCCCAAGCTGGAAAACTTTCATTTCAAGAGCAATGATCCAGATAGCTTCTCGGTCTTCGAACACAAAGCACTAAATAGTGTGGTGGACGTAGTGAAAGTGGCCACCACCGTGTATGAGCCCGACCGCAAATCTTCCTTCATGATGCTGACCGTCCACTTTAACAATGAGTTGCTGGCGGAGCGTTGGGCTAACATTATGCTGGAAACGGTAGAGGAGGTCTATACCGAAAACCAAACTTCCAAAACCCGCAAAACGCTTAAATTACTACAGAGTCGTGCGGATTCTTTGGAGCGCATCCTGAACAGTACGGAAAGCAACCTGGCTCGCCAGATGAATTACAGTACCAACATCGTGGTACCGGAAGGGCAGGCACGGGTGACCAAATTGCAGCGTAACTCGCAATTTATCACCCAGCTCTACGCCGAGGCGAGTCGCAACGTGGAGGCCATGAAGGTGTCGTTGGTTCAGGAAGCACCCCTGTTCACCATAATTGAACCCGTGAAGCAACCCCTCGACATGAAGGCCGACCAGGGTAAACGGGCGCAGATCGGTCTGTTGCTCGGCTTGGTGCTGGCTTTTGTTATTGTGTATTTCAAGGGGGTTTATGCTTCCATCATGGCCGACGAAAGAGTGTAATCAACTATGGCGTATCGCACTATCATAAAAGCGGGAGGCTCAGGCACCGACTACTGGCTCGACCTCTGGCGCAACCGACAATTGCTTTGGATACTTTCCAAACGCGATATTTCGGTGCGTTATAAGCAAACCTTGCTGGGGATAGCCTGGAGCGTGGTCCGTCCATTGATGACCATGCTGGTGATGGTGGTTGTTTTCAGTCAAGTGGCTAAGCTGCCCCCTGACCCGAATATCCCCTATCCGCTAATGATTTTGGGCGGACTGACCATCTGGACGTTCTTCTCGGGCGCTTTTAGTCAGGTAAGCAATAGCATTGTGCTGAACTCCAACCTGGTGTCCAAGGTCTATTTTCCCCGTCTTCTCATGCCGTTGAGCGCGGTGGCGGTTGGATTCATCGACTTTCTTATTTCGTTGGTATTATTCATCGGGTTGAGCTTTTATTACGAATATTTGCCGAGCGCCAATATTGTGTTTCTGCCGCTTTTTCTGATCCTGACCTTTATATCGGCGCTGGGATTCGGGCTATTCTTTTCGGTAATCAATGTCCGTTTTAGAGACATCGGCCAACTGATCCCTTTCATTGTGCAGGTAGGCATGTACGCCTGTCCAATCGCCTACAGTACGCGGTATGTCAAGGAATCAATACCTCACTACTACAAGTACTACATCATGAACCCGGCTGTCGGAATTATCGATGGTTTTAAGTGGTGCCTGTTGGGCGATAATTCGTATTTCGACCCCAACAGCCTGTATGCTACATTAATCGTATCGTTAATAGCATTGTTTCTCTCCGTTATGTACTTTCGCAAGAAGGAGAATACCTTTGTAGATTATATTTGATCCGCAGCAACCGTCTATGCACGTCATTACGGCTGAAAATATCAGCAAAAAATACATTATCGATCATCAGGGTACCCGCAAGCCTTCCAGCCTGCGCGATGTGGTGTCCGAGAACTTCGACCAACTCTTTAATAAAAAGAAAAGAGACGCCTCCGCCGACCGAAAGGAGGAATTTTGGGCGTTAAAGGACGTTAACTTCACCATCGATCAGGGCGATCGTATCGGTATCGTGGGGCACAACGGCGCGGGTAAATCGACGCTGCTCAAAATTCTGAGTCGCATCACCGATCCCACCACCGGGCAGGTTGCCATTGACGGTCGAGTGGCCAGCTTGTTGGAAGTGGGAACGGGTTTTCATCCTGAATTGACGGGCCGCGAGAATATTTTTCTCAATGGGGCCATTTTGGGCATGAATAAGAGCGAAATCAAGAGATCGTTCGATGCCATTGTGGATTTTGCGGGGGTCGAAAAGTTTCTTGACACCCCCGTAAAGCGCTACTCGTCTGGCATGTACGTGAGATTAGGCTTCGCCATCGCCGCCCATCTCGAGCCTGAGATCATGATCATCGACGAGGTTCTGGCCGTAGGCGATGCCGAGTTTCAGAAGAAGTGCCTGGGCAAGATGCGCGATGTCTCCGAGAGCGGGCGCACGCTGCTTTTCGTGAGCCATAACCTGACCGCCATCCAGGCACTGTGTAATAAGTCTTTTTACTTTGAGAAAGGCCTTTTGCTCGATCAGGGCGAAACCTCCCACATCGTTACGACCTATCTCAGCCGGGTGTCGCAGAAGCAGTTGGAACGCGTCTGGGACGACATTGATACTGCCCCGGGCAACGATGAAATCCGGGTCAAGAGCTTCAAATTATTGCCCGATTATCAGGATGAGCTCAGGCATATTGATGTCAGAACTCCGATGGAGCTGCACTTCGAATTCTGGAACATGATTGAAGATGCGAAGCTGAACCTGAGTCTCCACCTGTATTCTTACACGGGCGAGTGTATTTTCAACGTCGGGACGGCATCGCAGTCTTTCTCGCGTGGGCTGATGACCGGAACCCTGGAAATTCCGGGCCACTTCCTCAACGATGGTTCCTACATGATTTCGATTATGGTGGTCAAAGACACCAGCAGCGTGATATACAATATGGAGGAGGCGCTGACTTTCGACGTGGAGGATTACCGCGAGGGCGTCACATGGTACGGAAAATGGCCGGGCTACATCCGTCCACAGTTGAATTTTTCTTTGAACCAGGTTGAATCCGTCGTGAATGATTAACGTCACCAAATCCTTCCTGCCGGATCGCGAGGAGTACATCAAGTACATCCACCAAATCTGGGATCGGGTGCAGCTTACCAACAACGGGCCGCTGCTGCAACAGCTCGAAGGTGAATTGAAATCATATCTGGGAGTCGATAAGCTCTATTTCTGTGGCAATGGTACCATCGTGCTGCAAATTGCCCTAAAAGTGCTGGAAATCACCAAAGAAGTAATTACCACGCCCTTCTCCTACGTCGCTACGACTAATTCCATTTTGTGGGAGAACTGTACGCCCGTTTTTGTAGATATCGACCGGAATACTTTCAATATTGATCCCGAACTGATTGAAGCCGCTATCACGCCCGCTACGGAGGCGATCATGGCCACCCACGTGTACGGAAATCCCTGTGCGGTGGAAAAAATTCAGGAAATCGCAGAACGGCACTCGTTGAAAGTCATTTATGACGCCGCCCACGCCTTTGGCGTGGAGTACCACGGGAAGTCGTTGCTTGCTTACGGAGATTTGAGCACGTGCAGTTTCCACGCCACGAAAGTCTTTCACACAGTAGAAGGCGGAGCGCTCATATCCAACCACCCTGAACTTGACGAAAAAATTCATCTGCTGCGTGCTTTTGGCCACCGGGGCGATGAAGAGTACTTTTTCGCGGGTATTAACGGTAAGAATTCAGAATTTCACGCCGCGATGGGCCTTTGCAACCTCCCGCACGTGCCAAGTATTATTGCCGCCCGCCGGGAAGTTTTTGTGCAATACGATGCGCAACTGAATTGGGACAGGCTGTCAAAACCGGCAATTCACCCTGACATTGCGTACAACTACGCCTACTATCCTGTGGTGTTCGAGACGCACGACGTCATGCGTAAGGTGCAGGCGGCCCTCTTGAAAGAAGAAATTGCGCCGCGTCGCTATTTTTATCCTTCTCTGAACACGCTCTCTTTCCTGCCTAAATACTACGCTTGTCCGGTTTCGGAGGATATTTCGTCTCGGGTGCTGAGCCTTCCGTTGTACGTGGGGCAGCCCGCCGACCAGATCGAAACGATCAGCCGCGTAATCAATCAAAATCTTTGACCCCTAGACGTGCAGCCGATCTACTGGATATTCTTCTTTATGTTCGTCGGTGCGGTCGGTTTCGTAGCCAAGCGTCTGAGTGAACCCTCGCTGGCCGAGTGGTTGCTGTGTTCCTTCGTACTCTTCGTGGCCTGCGTCATTCCTACGGGATATGTGCTTTCCGCCCTGGATTTGACGGCGAACACCATCGCCTGGATCGTCGGTAATTTTTTGGTATTGGCGTTTTACTATGTGCTGTGGCCGCGAGTGGCTGGAAGGTCGCAACCCTATTCTGTAAGGAGCATAATCCACAACCGAACTGCTACGTTCATCGCTTGGTTTCGTGAACTGTCACCCTACCTGAAACTGCTATTTTCGCTGATGCTCGGGACGTTGCTCGTCATTGGGGTCACCAACCTACTGCTGGTGCTTTTCACGGTTCCCAATGAGTGGGACAGTATGACGGGGCACCTCAACCGGGCCGTGCGCTACATTCAACGCGGCACGATGGAACACTTCGGCGGAACCAACTGGAACATGGACACCTATCCCAAGAGCGTGACCGCCATCCAGATTTACACCTACCTGATATCAGGTAAAATAGAGAATGCATTTAAACTGATCCATCATACGGCTTACTGGATTGCCTTGGTGGCGGTTTTCGGCACGGCTCAGCGCATAGGCCGCAATCTCTCGGCTAGTTCCTTTTGTGCGCTGGCGTACAGCCTTTTTCTGGATTTCCTGATGCAGGCCATCACTACCGAAACCGACATCGTGCTGACGGCCTACCTGGGTTGCTTGTTGTATTTTTTGTATAGCTACCACGCTACCCGGCACGATAAGTACCTTTATCTGGCAGGTTTGGTATTTGGCATTACGTTGGGCCACAAAGTGACTTTCATACTTCTGCTGCCTTCGGTATTCATCGTAATGATTTATACCGTATTCCTGGCGCCAGCCGTCAATATTTTTTTCCAAAGAACTATCAAACTCGGATTGGCGATTGGCGTGGCGGTAGTCATCTACGCCCTGCCGACGGGCTACGTCAAAAACATTCAGGTCTTCGGACATCCCATCGGTCCGCCCACAGCTTTGCAGCATCAGTCGGTCGAGCGAGCCGGAAGTTTGCGTAACCTGGCCGAACAGGGCAGCCGAAACTTAGTCCGATACAGTTATGACTTTTTTAACCTGGACGGCATCCGAAACGCGCAGTGGGGGTACGACTTGAACACGCAGATCCGCAAGCCGATCGTACTGCTGGAAGATAAGCTAGGTATGAGGCTGGATGAGGAGACTGATTTTTCAATCGTGCCATTCAGTTTCCAGCGCCGGTTCGAATTCTACAACGCCAATCCCTACTGGGGGGTGTTTGGCTTTGCGCTACTGCTACCACTCATTCTGCTTACTTTTCTAAGAGTGTTTCGGTCGCGACCGCATTGGTATCTGGCTGTCGCGGTGGTATTGCATTTTATGGCTATTTCGTATTCAGCACCTTATGACCCGTTCAAGGGAAGGTATTTTATTGAAACGGGCCTGTTCGGTTCGCTGTTTTTGCTGATGCTTTTTTCAAACCACCGGCTTTCTATCCTGAAACCACGGAGGTGGGCCTGGAAATCGTACGTGGGCTTGATCGTGATGATGGCTTGCGTTTCGGCGGTAATGTCGGTTTATCTCAATATTCGTGCTTTACCATTGCCAGCCTACGGCTACGAGTCGGCATTCACCACCGAGCGAATCAAGTACCAAACTTTTGCCCGCCCCGATACCTATCCAGCCTATTTGGCTTTTGATTCCCTCGTTCCACCCAACGCTACGGTAGCGCTGGGAACAATCAACGATGATTTTGAATATCCGTTGTACGGTAAGGACTTGTCCAGAAGGCTCATATCCATCAATCCCTTCGAGCAAGGGGTGCAACCGATTCCGCCCGAAGCAGACTTTCTATTTTTTGACAAAAGCGTAATTCCGCCGCGCACCAGCGACCTTCGATTGGGTACCGACACCACGATGACCGACCTAATCGTTAAAGGGGAAGATTACTATTTGCGGAAATTGAAATGAATTAGCTTGGAGGCTGGTCCGGTTCGCTGATCCAGCCGGATGCTGAATTTTGGATTTTAGTTTTTTCATCGCTAGACTCTCCACACTAAACTAAAAATATGAATCTCGCCATCATGCAGCCTTATTTTTTGCCGTACCTGGGCTACTATGCGCTGCTAAATGCCGTCGATAAATTTGTACTTTACGATGATGTGAACTTCATCAATCGAGGTTGGATAAACCGCAATCAGATTCTGGTAGGAGGGAAGGGACACTTGTTCACGGTTCCCCTGAAAAATGCCAGTCAAAACAAGCTCATTCACGAAGTGAACTTATCTTCCGATACGACATGGCGCAAAAAACTGCTGAAAACCATCTCCCAATCCTACCGGAAGGCTCCTCACTTCGGGGTCGTCTATCCACTTTTGGAGGACATCATCAATGATGCTTCGGAAAACATCGCTGATTATTGCCACCAAAGTTTGGTTAAAACGGCGAACTACTTAGAGATCAGCTCCGAAATTGTGCCTACCTCGCGACAATACGGAAACCCGGCGCTCAAAGGCCAGGAAAGAATCATCGACATCTGTAAGCTGGAAAACGCCGATCACTACATCAATCCCATCAATGGTCAGGAATTATACGATAGGAAGTTCTTTGATGAAGCAGGGATTAAGTTAAATTTCATCAAAAGTAGAGCACAGTCTTACAAGCAGTTCAAAAATGATTTTGTACCCTGGCTGTCCATCATCGACGCAATTATGTTCAATACCGTCGCTGAAACGCAGGAATTGCTGCGGGAGTTTGAGCTGATTTGAAAAGATAAACGCTAAAAATTTTCAACCCATCAACATTTCAATGGCCAAAGTTATCATTTTCGGAATTCTCGACACGGCAGAACTCGCCCACTACTACCTGGAAAACGATTCGGAGCACGAGGTGGTGGCCTTTACAGTCAATCGCGAGTACTTAAAGGAAGACTCTTTCCGGGGCTTGCCGCTCGTGGCTTTCGAAGACGTAGCAAAACTGTTTCCGCCCCAGGATTACACCTTTTTTGCGCCACTGACGGCCCGTAACATGAATCGAAACCGGGAGAAAATTTATCTGGAAGCAAAAGCCAAAGGGTACTCCTTCATTTCGTACATCAGTTCGCACGCCACCATCCTTGACCGCAGCGTTGTGGGCGAAAACTGCTTTATTCTGGAAGACAATACCATACAACCATTTACTACCATCGGTAATAATGTGGTCATGTGGAGCGGTAACCACATCGGCCACCACGGCAAGATTCACGACCACGTCTTCTTTACCTCTCACGTAGTCATGTCCGGTCACTGTACCATCGAGTCATACGCCTTTTTCGGCGTGAATGCCACGATCCGCGACTATTCGCACATCGCGCAGGGTACTTTGGTGGGAATGGCGGCCGCTATCATGAAAAACACCGATGAATGGAGCATCTACGTCGGTAATCCTGCCAAAAAGGTGCCGGGAAAGAAAAGTTTTGAAGCTTATTAAAGCTGTTTAACTTTGCATATAGCCCCACCAACCCGTAGCAAGTTTGCAAAAAGTTCTGTTCATCTCCCATGACGCCAATCGGGCGGGTAGCCAATTGTTGCTGCTGCAACTCGTTGGTCTATTGGAGAAAAGGGGAATCCCCACCCACATACTGCTTTGCGAAGGTGGCGAGTTGGTTTCCGAGTTTCAAAGAGCGAGTACGGTTACTCTGGTTAAACCCATTCCGCAACGGTCTCTTTTGCAAAGGTTTGGTGGCGTCTTATCAAAATCCAAACGTTCTTCCAAGCAGGAGAATCCCGATTTTGTTCGGGTCAAACACGAATTGTTGGCCCAAGAATTTGGACTGGTTTTCGTCAACTCCGTAGCCAACGCTGAGTTTTACCACAAGCATCTGGAGTACCTCCAAGAGCTGCCCGTTGTGCTGTTCGCCCACGAACTGCAAATGTCGGTGGCTACCTACACGCAACCCGAATCCCTGAAATTTTTGCTTGCCCGATGTAGTCGCCTTATCGCTGTGTCGGCGGCAGTGGCTGATTTTTACGTCAGAGAATACCAGTTTCCCGCAGAACTTGTCAGCACATTCACACTCATCAACACCGACGATATCCGGCAGCGGATCGCGGCCGTCGATGGCCAACTGCTCCGTCAAACGCTGGATTTGCCCGCTGAGGCTATCGTGGTGGGTGGCTGCGGCAACGCCGAGTGGCGGAAGGGCAACGATATTTTTAATTTGATAGCGCGGGAAGTCATCGGGCAATCGCCCCGGAAGTCCGTTTATTTCGTGTGGGTGGGTGCGGGTGAGGCGCAGCCATTTTATGAACTGATTAAGTTCGATATCGAGCGCTTCGGGTTGGAGGAAAAAATCCGGTTGATTCCCCCCACGCCGAGGGCGCTCGACATCATGACGCGGTTCGATATCTTCCTGCTCAGTTCGCGGGAGGATCCTTACCCGCTCGTGGTTCTCGAGGCGGCTTTGCTCCAGAAGCCCGTAGTTTGTTTCGACCAGTCCGGCGGGGCCCCTGAACTTGTCGAGGATGATGCGGGCGAAGTAGTCGCATACCTGGACGTGCAGGCTGCCGCGAAGGCTGTTATTTCGCTCGTCGAGGACCGCGAATTGAGAATAAAAAAAGGCAGAAGAGCATACGAAAAAGTGTTGGAACGGCACGATACCGCTTTGAGCGTTCAAAAGGTGATCGACATCATTGCCGACGCATCTGGCAGTACCGCCTCCAATCCAGCGGTCGAAGCCACCGAAAACAGCCCCGCCGCATGACGATCGCCTTCACGATTTGCTCGGTGAACTACCTGGCGCAAGCGCGCACATTAGGCGATTCCCTGCGCCGAACAAATCCCGGGCTTCAATACTACATCGGCCTGGTAGACCGGCTGGAAGGCGTAGCGTTCGAGCCGGGCTACGAACCTGATTACCCATTGGTCGAAGTGCACAAAATCGGCATCTCGGACTTTGCAGAAATGTGTGACCGGTATAACATCACTGAATTAAACACTGCGGTCAAGCCGTTTTTTTTCAGTTATTTTTTCAAAAAATACGCCGAGGCCAACAAGGTCATTTACTTCGATCCCGACATTATCATTTTTCAACCGCTTGCCCGGTTGTTGGATCACCTGGATCGGCACGAAGCAGTGTTGACCCCCCACCTCTGTACGCCTATTGATGATCGCAAAACTCCAAACGAACTCCATCACCTCAACACGGGCGTCTATAACCTGGGATTTTGCGCCTTTCGCCGCAGCGAAGCAATTTTAACTTACGTAAAGTGGTGGGAGGAGAAACTTCGCTACGAATGCTTGATTGCGCTATGCGACGGCTTGTTTGTCGATCAAAACTGGATGAATTTTCTTCCCCTGTTCGTAGAAGACACCTATATCGAAAAGCATCGGGGACACAATGCAGCTTACTGGAATTTGCACGAGCGGTACTTTTCCAAGGCAGATGACGCGTACACGATCAACGACAGCGAGCCGCTCATCTTTTTTCATTACAGCGGGTACGACCCCCGCAGGCCCGACCTGATTTCCAAGTACCAGGATCGCTTCACCTTCGAAGAGCGACCTGATTTGGTGGAATTGTTTGGTTTTTACCACGATCAGCTCCTGCAAAACGGCAACGAATACTACCGCCAATTTCCCTGCCGATACATCAAACCAGAAAAAACATATAAATACGCTCGCGTAAGGAAAGCCCTCACTGCTCCGCTGCGGCGGCTGGTTGCCGTTCTGGACACCGATCCATGAAAGAGCCCGTCACAATCCTTATTCCAGTGTTCGAAAAAACACTAACGGCGGTGGCAATGAACTCGTTGGCTTCGGTGCATACCCATCTGAGCGATTTTCCGATTACGTTTATTAAAGGAGAGAGTTTCACTGAAACCCAAGAGCTGACTGATTTTTGCCCGAAGGCAGACTTCGTTTCCTTCGACGACCGCTATTTTTCCAGCCGAACGGGGTATGCCAAACTTTTGCTGGGAGATGAGCTATACTACAATTTCGGTTGGAGCCGCTATCTATTGGTCTGTGAAATGAATACCGTCATTACCCGCAACGAACTCGCCTATTGGTGTCGGCAAGGGTACGACTTTATCCAGCCGTGGCCTGATTTTATGGCCAATCAATCAGCCGCTATCAATGTACATAAACGTTTCAAAACCCAGAATTTCATCCGAGACAATAAAGAAAATCTTAGCCATTTTGCCCAGGAGTGCGGAATTTCCCTGCGAAATATCGAGGCTTTTCAGAAACTAATTAAAAGTAAAAAAAGAAGTGTCAGTCGGTTTCTCAGCTCGACGGAGCCCATCGAAAACGACGCCATTTTCTGGGAACTCTTCGCCAATCGCCTGTGGCCCGATTTGAATACGCCCACTTCGCTGAGCCGCAATCGTTTCGCGCAATACGGCATCCAACCCGCTGACTTCGCCAAGGCATCGGAAAGTCCCTTTGCCATTACGGGGCTCACTCGTCCCTTGCCAGCCCCCGATAATTTATGAAAATTGCCTTCACAATTTGCAACCGACACCAGCTTTCTCACGCCCTGGTGCTGGCGGATTCGGTAAAGAGGCATAGCCCCGATAGGAAATTTTTCCTGGGATGGGTCGATCGAATGCCCGTTCCTGATCTGCCTGATTGGGTGAGCGTAATTCCCGTGGAAACGTTGGAGATAGTGGATTGGACAGCCATGGAGCGGGATTACTACGATTTTGAACTGGTTGCTGCCTGCAAACCTTTCTTTGCCAGAAAACTGTTGGATGCTTTCCCTGTTTGTAAACAACTGATTTTTCTGTCACCCACTACGCAGCTCCTTGCGTCGCTCGATCTTGTGGCAGATGCCAGCGCCTTCATCCAACTGAGTCCGCAACGGCTTCGGCCAATCGACGAACCGCAAAGTCGGATAATAGCTTCGCTCGATGATAAGCGGATCCTCAATACGGGAATGTACCAGTCAGGAAGCTGGATTATGCACCCGGACGGTCAGGAAACTGACCTGCTGGATTGGTGGTGTGAGCGAATGAAGAACCGGGGATTTCTAGATTTGTGTCAAGGCATGTGCCTGGATCAATTGTGGCTGAACTACCTGCCAATATACCAGGATCGGGCAGTAACCATCAGAAGTCAAGGTTGGCATTACAGTATCACCTCGGTGGCGGGCTCCGAACTCACCCAGGCTGATGGCTCCTACTTTGTAGACGGCGCCACGCTGATTTCGGTGGAATACGCCGGGCTTGAAAGCCATCACCCCTTGTGGTCTGACTACGCATATTTAGTCAAAAATCATAAGTTATGGACTCAATTGCGGCAATCCTACCGAAACTCGCTCAGGAAGTATGATTTTCCGAATGATTCCACGAGTCCGCCCTTTGGCAAACCTTCTCCCGTAAACTGGAAAAGGAACTTACGCAAACGAGCCGTTCGGTGGCTGAGAAGGCTAACCAAAAAAATTGATCACTATGATCTGACTTACTAAGCTTGTGATTACGTATTCTTGACCTTTAACGCTTTCACCTTGTCCTTCTCGATTTGGCCGATAAGCTGTTCCAGGTTTTCGAACTTCATCTCAGGGCGGAGGTAGTCCAGCAATTCGACCCGAAGCCTTTCGCCGTAAATATCCTTACTGAAATTAAAGATGTTGACTTCAATCGTCCTGCTATTACCATCGACGGTGGGCCTTATGCCAATATTGAGCATTCCATTCAAGTTGGCCTCCCGGTGCCTTACCTTTACTGCATAGACTCCATTGGCCGGAATCAGTTTGTAATTTTCTTTTACGTCGATGTTGGCCGTCGGGTACCCAAGAGTTCGCCCTAATTGTTTTCCTTTCACAACGACGCCCGCGAACTGGTAGCTACGCCCCAGCAGATCGTTCGCTTCCGCTATATCGCCCACCGACAGGGCTTTGCGGATGCGGGTGGAACTGATGGCCAGTTCGTCAATGTCCTGCCGGAGAATTTCCTCCACCTCGAACCCAAAGTCGGGGGCCACCTTTTGCAAAAAATCAAAACTACCTTCCCGGTTGCGACCGAACCGATGATCGTACCCGATGACAAAGCGTTTGGTACCGATTCTATCCACCAAAACCTGTTGGATGAAGTCCGTAGGGCTGAGTTCCGAGAAGGCGCGGGTAAAGGGGGAGATGATAAGATGGTCGATTCCCAGCTCACGAAAAAGCTCAGTCTTTTCCTCAATTGTCGAAAGTAGCTGCAGTCCGTGACTATCCTCGGAAACGACCATGCGCGGGTGCGGCCAAAACGTGAGCACAACCGTTTCTCCATGCTGCTGCGCCGCTACCTCCGTAAGGCGGCTCAGGATTTTACGGTGGCCCTGGTGAACACCGTCAAAGGTACCGCTGGTGACGACGGCATTGGAAAGTGTTTCAAATGATTCCAGGCTGTGGTAAACCCTCATGCGGTTTAATCTAAATCGAGTTCAGCTCTTTTTTTCTGGATAAAATCTTCTAGCTGGTAGGCGTCAGATACCAGGTACTCGCCGATTCTGGTGCGACGTAGCGCGGAAAGATAAGCGCCACTGTTCAGCAATCGGCCAAAATCCCGCACCAAACTGCGCACGTAGGTGCCTTTGGTGCAAATAATGCGAAAATGAACTTCTGGAAAATTCTTGGGATCGATTTCAAACAATGATACCGTAACCTCTCTGGGCCTAATTTCTACCGTCTCACCCCGGCGCGCCTTTTTGTAAAGGCGTTCACCGTCCACGCGAACCGCTGAATAAATAGGCGGCAACTGTTGCAAGATTCCGGTGAGCTGCCGGGCGGCGTCTGCCAGATCAGCCTCCGTGAGATGTCCAGTGGGAAATTCTTGGTCGAAGTCGGTTTCCAGATCAACCGAGGGGGTCGTTTTTCCCAGAACCAGCGTGCCTTCGTATTCTTTTTCCTGAGCTTGATACGTATCGATTTGCTTGGTCATGCGACCCGTGCAGAGAATCAATAACCCGGTCGCGAGTGGATCAAGGGTGCCTGCGTGGCCGATTTTCTTGAATTTACACCCCCATTTCAACTTTTTTACCACATCGAACGAAGTCCAGGTGAGCGGCTTGTCGATGAGAATCATTTCACCCGGGTCAGGTAGGTCAGAGTTTTTTTTGGTTTCAGCCATGCTCAAACGATGTCCAGGTCATAGCCCATCGCAATCAGAACCAGTAAGATAATCCCCAAAACGATGCGGTAGTAGCCAAACACTTTGAAGCCGTATTTGGTCAGGAAATTGATAAAAAACTTAATGGCGGCCATCGCCACGACAAAGGCCACTGCATTGCCCAGCAAAAGAATCCAGATATCTTCCGTCTGGATGATTTCGTAGGTTTTCAAGAACTTATAGCCCGCCGCCGCAGCCATCGTAGGTACGGCCAGAAAAAAAGAAAATTCGGCTGACTGCTTCCGGGTAAGTCCCTGGAACATGCCGCCGATGATCGTGGCCGCTGAGCGCGAAACGCCGGGGATCATGGCGATGCATTGATAAAAACCGATTTTCAGCGCCTCGGGATAAGTGATCTCGCGGTCTTTGGGGTGATCTTGAGCGATTTTGTCAATGAACACCAGTACGATCCCACCCACCAAAAGCATTACCGCCACCACGACCACATTCTCGAGCAGCGCGTCGATGTAATCGTTGAGCAATAGTCCGAAGACGGCTGCGGGCAGGAAAGCGACGAAAAGCTTGTAATAGAAGTCGGCGGTTTGCAGGAACCGTCGGGTGTACAGCACGATGACCGAAAGAATGGCCCCGAATTGAATATTCACCGTGAACATCTTGACAAATTCCGAATGACTTATGCCCATCACCGAAGAGGCGATGATCATGTGTCCCGTGGAGGAAATGGGCAGAAATTCGGTGATGCCTTCGATAATGGCTAAGATAATAGCCTGCCAGATGGTCATTGATTGACTGGTTTACGCAGAATAGCCCAGAACTCGAAGATGAAACCCGCCACGGTGATAATCGGCCCAACGGTAAGGCCAAGCACGCCGAAGCCAAACTCTTCCGTATCGAGACTCATCACGACAAAACCCAGCAGAATAACGCCCAAGCCGATGAGCATAAAGCGATAATTGGACGCGCGAAAGGGGAGGTGATCTTTGTTGGGAGACATTTATTAATGATGAATGATGAATTTTTTTTTATCCTACAGCCTACAGCCGACAGCCGTTCAATACAATTCGTCAAGTGACATTTTGAGGTACCGATGCAAGGATTGCGTTGTGCTGACAACGCCGATGAGGATGCCAAGTGCAACGAGCATGACTAAAACGAAGGCTAGCTTATTGTACTCCTGCAATTGGGCCATTCCTTCTACGTTGCGAACCGCAACTTGTTCCAGGATGACTAAGAAAAAAGACGCGATCAGCGCGCTCACGATCCCTTGCGTCGCACCGCGCATCAGGAAAGGGCGTTGGATGAAGCCATTCGTGGCACCTACCAACTGCATGCTTCTTATCAGAAAGCGTTGAGAGTAAATGGCTAGCTTTATCGTATTGTTTATTAGCAAAACGATAATCACTAGCATGACCAGGGCAAAAGAAGCCAGGACTATATATAATTTAGTGATGTTTTTATTTATGGCGTCAGCCAAGTCTTCCTGGTAGACTACTTCGTAGACCCCGTTTATCTTCTCAAGATCCTGCTGAATGCTTTTTAGTTTGCTCTCTTCAAAGTAGTCCTCTTGCACTTTCACCCGGTAACTGTCACGTAAAGGATTTTCGCCCAGAAATGCCGTAAAATCTTCTTTGGTACCTTCCATGAATTCCTCTGCGGCCTTTTCTTTCGACACGAAGGAGATGTCGGCACTGTCGCCCAGCATCTGCACGTAGGGCTTTCGACTCACTTCCATCAGGAGCGAATCGCGGCCAGCCTCCGAAGTGTTTTTGTCCACAAACACGCTCACGTCGATGTTCTCTCGGATGATCGAGACCAGCTTTTTGGATTGAATTACCAGCATGGCGCAAAACCCAATCAGGAATAATGCGGCCGTCAGGCTGATGACGATCATGGTATTGGGATAACTCCCGATTTTCTTTTTCTTGGCCATTGGGGCAATTACCGGTGGGCGAGTGGTTGCAAAATTAGGGTTTTAAACTCAGCGTCCTCTCGAAGTGGGTAAGGCTTAACGATTTTTAACGAATCAATTTCGCTTCTCCAGCTCGTCACGAATTTTGGCGGCTTTTTCGTATTCTTCCTTCGCCAACGCTTCATCGAGCATTTTTTGCAGCACATCGTTTGACATATCCCGGATTTGCTCGTTGAACGATCCTTTGGTGCGTAAGGTCTCCCGGACCAGTTCGTTCTCGTCTGCCTCGTCTTCTTCGCTCAAAGAACTGGCCACGATACCCGCCTCCGATAGTATGGACTCGAAGGTGAAGATGGGCACGTCGAACCGAAGCCCGATGGCGATGGCATCGGAGGGGCGAGAATCTATTTCAACTTCCCGTAGCTCATCGCCGCACACAATTTTAGCGTAGAAAATCCCTTCACTGAGGTCAGAAATGACAATTTCCTTCAAAGTGTAATTGAGTCCTTCGGCAAATGACTTGAAAAGATCGTGCGTCATGGGACGGTTGGGGACAATGTTCTCGATTTGAACCGCGATGGCCTGCGCCTCGAACACGCCGATGATGATTGGAAGCCGCCGATTGCCCAATTCTTCACCAAGCACCAAGGCGAAAGAACCGGTCTGTGATTGGCTGGGCGAAAGGCCCAATATTTCTAATTTAATTTTTTTCACTTGTCAAAATTGAGGTAGGGTAGAAAAACGAGCGTGGATGTAAGTTTTCCGCCTAAGAAATAAAAAACGCAAAAATAGAAAACCCGCCCTGCATTAAAAAATGCCGGGCGGGTCGAATTTAAGTTTGTGCGCTTATTTGGCGGCTTCCACGGCCTTGGTCAGGCGCGGCAGAACGTCGAACACATCGCCAACGATGCCATAGTCGGCGGCTTTGAAAAACGGTGCTTCGGGATCTTTGTTAATGACCACAATGCATTTTGATCCATTGACCCCAGCCAAATGCTGGATCGCTCCCGAAATACCGCAGGCAATGTAGAGGTTCGGGGCGACCTTGATGCCCGTCTGCCCGATGTGTTCGTGATGAGGGCGCCAATCGAGGTCGGACACCGGTTTGGAACATCCCGTGGCTGCACCTAAAGTTTTTGCTAGATCCAGCAGTGGATCCCAATGGTCGGGCCCTTTCATCCCGCGTCCGCCCGATACGATGACGTCAGCGTCGGTAAGCGACAGTTCCGAGCTGGCCTTCTCCACATTCTTGACAGTGGCCACAAAATCGGCATCGCGCAGGGTGGGGAGAACGCCTCCACGCTGGCTACGCCGTCAGCTTCTGCTGCCTCCACCGCGTTTTTACGAACCACCAGCATTTTAATATCAGAATTCAGTTCCACGGTAGCGAAGGCTTTGCCCGTATAAATTGCCCTGGTAACGGTAAAACCCGAACTTGTATCAGGCAACTCGGTCACGCCCGATACGATGGCGGCTTTGAGCTTGGCGGCGGCACGGGCCGCCACGGCATCGCCTAGTCCAGTCTTGGCCATGATGACGATTTTGCTGCCCTCCCGTTCGACAGCCTGGGTCAGCACGTCGGCGTAAGCCAGGCTATTTTCATGGGTAAGCTTTTCGTCGGCGGCGTGAAGGACTTTCTTCGCGCCATATCTCCCGGCAAGCTGCAAAGCATCCGCATTGGCGGGGCCTATCGCCAGCACTGTGGCGGAGGTTTGGGTGCTTTCGGCAACTTTTGCCCCGTAATAAATGGCTTCCAACGAAGATTTTTTGATGGTGCCGTTATCGAGTTCTACAAATATTAAGACAGACATTTTTTTAAGTAATGAGTGATGAATTATGAATGATGAGTGGAGCGAGAGAAAACATTCATCACTCGTCACTCATCATTCATCATTATAAAACCTTCGCCTCCGTCCGCAGCAGCGCTATGAGTTGTTCGGCGTCTTCGGCTGGGATCATTTTGCATTCCCCCTTGGGAGCGGGCAGGGTGTATTTTTTCAGAATCGTCATATCATCGAGCGGGGTGGCTTCCACGACATTCAGTGGCTTGGAGCGAGCGGTCATGATACCTCGCATGTTCGGAATCTTCCACTCGGCGATTGGCTCTTGACAGCCCAGAACCAGCGGTAGAGGCGCTTCGAGGTACTCCTTACCCCCATCGATTTCCCGGGCGAACTCAGCTTTGCCTTCGGCAATTTCGAGTTTCATGACAGGTGAATAGGAGGGAATGCCCAGCATCTCTCCGACGAGTCCGTGAACTACGCCACTGTTAAAGTCAATTGATTCGCGTCCCATCATGATGAGGTCGTACGAATTCTGTTCGGCCACGTGAGCGATTTGAGCGGCAACAAAATAAGAATCGGACGGTTCAGTATCGATGCGGATGGCGTCATCGGCCCCAATGGCCAACGCTTTGCGGATTTGGGTATCACTGTCGCTCCCGCCTACATTCAGGACGGTCAAGCTAGCGCTGTGCTGTTCCTTGAGTTCCACAGCGCGGGCTAAGGCGTAATCATCGTAGGGGCCAATGATAAACTGGACGCCCGATTTATTAAATTGCGTGTTATCCTCCGTAAAGCTTATCTTCGCCGTTGTGTCCGGCACGGAGGTGATACAAACGAGTATTTTCATGATTCTCTAGGGAAAGATTTAAAGCACTTTTTCAATCAAAAGCGATACGGATGCGAATATACGGAAATTAAATATTAGTATGCAAGCATAACACTTTTATATGAATACAATGTTCCTCAAAAAGTTGTTAGATTTTTACGAGGAGGATCCTAATGACCCATTCAATCTTTACGCGCTAGCCCTAGAGTACCAAAAGTTCGATATGGATAAAGCGTCTAGTATGTATGATGAGTTACTAGCGAATCACCCCAAATATTTGCCCACCTACTACCACGCGGCACAGTTTTTTGGGAATTTGGAGGAAGTTGAAAGGGCAGAAAACATTTATAGTCAAGGCATACAGCTTGCTCAGGAACAGCGTAACAACAAAGCAGAAATAGAATTAACCCGTGCCTACCGCAGCTTCCAGGATGATCGATCGGACTGGTAAGCAATCACTAACAAACATTTTCCATACAATATGACTATACCGGAACCAATTAAGAAGTATTTTAATATCATCAAGCAAGCGGGTGGCGAGTTCATGGATGACCAGGGCTTGAAATTGAGCGCTGCGCTCTCCTATTATACCATATTTTCGCTGGCTCCCATGTTGCTGGTGATGATTTCGGTGCTAAGCATCTTTTTGGGCAAAGAGGCAATCGAGGGACAGGTTTTTAGTCAAATCAATGGTTTGGTTGGCGCGGAAGCCGCCACTCAATTACAGGAAATCCTCAAAAACGCCAGTCTCTCCGACAAATCAGGAGTGGCGGCAGCCATCGGCATCGGTACGTTGTTGGTCGGTGCTACCGGGGTGTTTGCCGAAATTCAGAGTTCCATAAATTACATTTGGTCCATCGAGGCGCGACCCGATAAAGGGTGGCTGAAATATTTGAAAACTAGAATTTTATCCTTTTCAATTATTCTGACACTGGGTTTTTTGCTCATTGTGTCTCTGGGAGTCAATGCCCTGGTTGATCTGCTGAGTACCGAACTGGAGAAGTACTTTTCAGAGGCATCGGTTGTCATATTCTACGTAGTCAACCTTGCCATCACATTGCTGGTAATCACCACCCTTTTTGCCGTTATTTTCAAAGTTCTACCTGATGGAAAGATTCGCTGGAAAGAGTGTTTCGTCGGAGCCGCTTTTACTGCCCTCTTATTTGGAATTGGAAAGTTCGGAATCAGCTTCTACATTGGGCAGTCAGATCTCGGCGCGACTTATGGAGCTTCGGCATCCATCATTATTCTGTTGACTTGGGTGTACTACTCCTCAATTATTCTGTACTTTGGTGCTGAATTCACCAAAGTATACGCCAATTCAGATGGTACACACATTCAACCCTCAGAGCACGCTGTGCTGATTGAGAAGCGGGTTGTGGGGAAGTAAGTGGCTCAAACGATACGGCATTCGTATACAAATGGTCGTTGTAATTGCATTTACAGGGTTTTATGGCTATCTTGCGTAATTACTGAATTTGCTTCAGTAGTTTTCTTCAAAAGAAGCCTCACATTTACAGATTTATCTATTCACATCGCTTTCTCAATTAGCCAGGAGAGCGCATAATTTTATGTCTACATGGAAAAAGACGGATTCATCGAAAGCGTAGTCAAATGGGCACAATCCCACGGTTTTAAAGAAATAAAAGCCAACATTGAAGGTTTCGATACGCCGAAAGCGTACGAACGTACACAGGACAATCAGGTTTTTACCCCCGATGTAACGGGTGTAAACATGTTCAATAAGCATTACCTGGAAGTTTCCCTTAAAAATGATAAGATGATGCGGGATATCTCTAAATGGAAGCTATTGAGCGAACTCGCAAGCATGAAAGGCGGTAAACTGTACTTGATGGCCCCACGCGGTCATGTGCGATACACGCGCGATGTGATTAGCCAAAACAATATTCCCGCCGAGGTAGTGAAGATTAGTTGACATCTCTTACACAGCGGAATCCCACGTGGCACAAACTTGTTTCGGTGGTTGAAGAAGCCGTATTCCCGATTTTGAAGCCGTGGCAAACGGCCGGATCACACAGGTAGGAACCTCCTACCTGTATTTTTTCGCCCGTCTCATCCGTTACCGAAGCGTCTTTCCATTTGGTCGTCCATTGCCACACGTTGCCACCCATGTCGGCCATGCCCAGTTTATTGACGCCAAATTTGCCCACGGGCGAGGTTTGGGCGAAGCCATCCGCTACGGTGTTAAAAGTCGGAAAACTGCCTTGCCAAAAATTGGCTTTATACTCACCCTCTTGAATCCAGTTCTCACCCCCCCAAGAATATATCTCATCTTCCTCCAGACCGTAGCGCGCCGCCAAAAACCATTCTTCTGGACTGGGGATACGCTTGCCCGCCCATTTGCAATATTCCGTAGCGTCGTTCCACGACACTTGGGTTACCGGGTGATCCATCTGAGCTTCAGGGCCATCCAGGCCGTAAGGATGCAAATAATTCGCCCCTTTGACCAATGACCAAGTTCCCGTTTTCTCGTCGAAAACCCCGGCATCACCAAATTTATCAGCCTGAGTGACAAAGTTAGTGGCTTGAACAAACGCATCGAATTCGGCCACGGTGACGGGCGTCTTGTCGATGAAGAACGCGGTTATCTCTTCTCCTTCCTCAGTTTTTCCCGCAGGGACATATACCATCCCTTCGGGTGCCTCCACTGGGGGATTTGAATCTTGTGTCTTTTGGCAACCTAAGGCTAAAATGGCTACAATAACGAGATGAAGATATTGTTTCCGTAATTTCATAGTATTCTTTCTTTTGAATTATAGCTGTCCAATCATATCCTTTATAATCAGGGTCATATTTGGCTCGGCCATTTTGGCTGCGGCAATTATTTTTTGAATATCCGCTTTTTCCAGCTTTTCAGGAATACCCATATCCGTGATGACCGACAAGCCAAAACAGCGCATATTCATTTGTCGGGCTGCCAAAATCTCGGGCACCGTACTCATTCCCACCGCGTCGGCCCCAAGCATACGCAGCATGCGGTACTCGGCCCTGGTTTCCAGGTGCGGACCCGGGACGCTGACATAAACGCCGGCGTGGACGCTCAGTTCCTTTTCCCGCGCGATGCCCAGGGCCATCGACACCAGTGAGGGATCGTATGGATCGCACATGTCCGGGAAGCGGTCGCCGAGTTCATCGAGGTTTGGCCCAGTCAGGGGGTTATCGGGAAGAAAAAGGCTGATGTGATCCTTAATAATCATCAAATCACTCAACTTGTAAAGGTCGTTCATCCCGCCCGCAGCGTTGGATACCATCAGGGTCTGAACACCCAAAAGTTTCATTACACGCACCGGAAAGGCAACTTGCTGCATACTGTATCCCTCGTAGTAGTGAAAGCGGCCCTGCATACACACCACTTCTTTACCAGATAATGTACCAAAAAATAATTTTCCGGAGTGAAACTCAACGGTCGATACCGGAAAATTTGGTATGTCGGCGTAGGGAACCTCGTGTTCTACCACAATGTCATTTACCAGCGAACCAAGCCCGGTACCCAGTATGATCCCGATTTCGGGAGCAAAGCCTCCGGTAAGCTTTTGTAAAAATTCGGCGGTCTCCTGTATTTTCTTATAGGTCATAGGGTATCAAGAATGTTTTTTCCCGCAATATAGCCAGTTGTCCAGGCATTTTGAAAATTGAAGCCACCCGTTATGCCGTCCACGTCCAATACCTCACCGGCAAAAAACAATCCCGGAACCCGGATACTTTCCAAAGTAGCCTGATTTATTTCCGATAGTGCTATCCCTCCCGCCGTAACAAACTCCTCTTTGTAGGTAGTTTTGCCTCTGATCTCAAATTGACTGTTGGTTAGGTGGTTGACCAGTCTATTGAGCGATTTGTTCGATAGATCCAGCCAACGAACCGTCGACCCAATTTCGGAATTTTCCAGAAAAGACCGCCAAAGACGCAGCGGCAAGGCAAAACGAGCATGAGTGGCTAGCATTTGCTTGGGATTGGTATTTTTTTCTTGCAATAACAAGTCTCGAACCTGCCCTTCGGAGTATTCAGGTACCCAGTCGATGCGACAAGAGAATTGATAATTGTTTGTGGCCAATAGTTTTGCTCCCCAGGCAGATAATTTCAACACCGCCGGTCCGCTGAAACCCCAGTGCGTGATGAGCAGTGGTCCGCGCCATTCCAGCTTGGTACCCAAAATCTTGACCCGTACATCCTGTACCGAAACACCCGATAGAGGCAGGAGATAGTTGCCAGGCGCGTTGAAAGTAAACAACGAAGGTACCGGATTCTCTACTTCGTGGTTGTGGTTCTCGGTCAGCCAGTCGAAACCTTCGCGTTTGGGGTGTCCTCCCGACGCAATGAGGAGACAATCCGCGCTGAGCGATTCGCCATCGGACAAATTTATAATGAAACCTCCACCACCCGTAGCGTAATGAAAAGACTTGACCGAGGTACTGGTCCTGATTTGCACCCTGTTTTTTTTTGCCTCACGCAAAAAGCAGTCGACAATGGTCTCCGATGCGTTGCTGACAGGAAACATCCGGCCATCTTCCTCCGTTTTTAGCTCGACCCCACGGGCGGCAAACCAGTCTACCGTGGACTGCGCATCGAAGTGGGGTAGGAGCCGTTTGAGAAACCGCTCACCCCTTGGGTAGTTCTTGACCAACAACCTGTTATCGAAACAAGCGTGCGTTACGTTGCATCGACCTCCCCCTGAAATCCGAACTTTATTTAACACCGTTCGATTTTTTTCCAGGATAATAACTTCTGAATCCGGACTGTTTTCAGCCACTGTTATCGCGGCCATGAAGCCGGCGGCACCGCCACCGATAATAATAATGCGCAAGGCTATTGAATTGTTGATTTGTTGACGGCGGGAGCCCTTAAATGTTCGCCCGCGCGGTCGTGAAATTTCTGTCCGATCGCTTGGGTGTCAAACATAAAGAACCGTGCGATTAAGTATTCAATTCCCTTAGTACCTTTTAATATCTTTGCAAAAACACACCACTATGACCAATTATAAGCGGCGGGGATTCAGAATGCCCAATAACACGCTCTTACTGCTTGTTATATTTTTTACGATCGGGCTTTTCCTGCATTATCGCGGGAAAAGTCAACCAGTCGTGGCCTTTTGGGAAAATATTAAATCTATTTTTACCGATGATGCTTCCCCCCGCGACAACCCTTACCGATCGCCCGAACCCACCGACTACGACACCCTGGCCGTGGATGCTCAACCACCTGGTGAAGGGGCTGGTTCAAGCCGTACTCAAAACTCTTCTACCAATTCCAAAGAGGAAATTAATAGTCAAGCAAAGGAGGTGTCGAATGCTGAATTAATGCGCATCGCTGATAAGCGCGACTTTTTTCTTCCCGCCATCGGTTCCAACGACCAGTTGGTGCGTCGAGTGGGCTACACTTTGAAATATGCGGAGAAATACGAATTACCCGCCTGGGTGGCTTATGTACTACAGCAAGATCAAATCAATGGCGACGAAGCACGCGACAATCAATTCATGCCCGATCCGGCGGTACGGAGTGGTACTGCCGTTACCTCGGACTACACCCGCAGCGGCTACGACCGCGGCCACATGGCCCCCGCCGCCGATTTTAAGAATTCCTACCAGGTGATGAAAGAAACTTTCTACATGAGCAACATTTGCCCGCAACAGCCGCAATTCAATCGGGGCATATGGCTTGAATTGGAAAAAATGGTTAGGATCTGGGCCTACAAATACAAGAAAATCTACGTGGTGACGGGACCAGTGCTCGAACCCGGTTTGCCAACGATAGGCCGAACCAATAAGGTAGCTGTACCAAGACAATTCTATAAAGTATTGCTATACGTTAACCCACCCTACGTTAAAGGCATTGCCTTTCTGATGAACAACGCGCCTTCAGACGCCCCCTTAAAAAAATTCGTAGTGCCCATTGACCAGGTGGAACGTCTGACGGGCGTGGATTTCTTCCCCCAACTGCCTGATTACATTGAAAGTAAGGTCGAGGCGAAGAGCCTGGCTGGGGAGTGGTATCGGTTGTGAAGGATGTTGAATTGTATGAGTCGTTACGTTAGTCCGTAATAAATTCGATCAAACGATTACATTACACCCTTCTACGTTTTAAGCTTTTTCTTCTTGGCAGCCGGAAACAAAATATTGTTCAAAATCAGCCTATATCCCGCTGAGTTGGGATGTAAGTTGAGATCAGTGGGTTCTTCACCTATGCGATGCTGGTAGTCTTCGGGATCATGGCCACCGTAAAAAGTGAAAAATCCTTTCCCGTAGGTGCCATGAATGTAGCGAGCCTCGTGGGCTTGCTTCGTTTCGGCCATAATGACGACCTCAGGTTTGATGTACTGGTTCTTATACGCAGTAGTTTGGCCCAAAAACCCCTTGATCAGTGTTTTATGATTTTGCGTCAACATGGTGGGTATGGGATCCCACTTGGCCGAGAACTGGAAAAGCGTAAAGTAGTCGTTGTCCTCGTTCATGCCGCGCTCTTGGGGTTGGTTGTCGATGGTTGAAAACTCGATCATGTAGGGATCGGTATAAACCTTGAAATCCTTAAAGGCGAAAGTATCTTCATATTTGAGTTTTGCATTGGCCTGAGGGTCAGCCGGATCACCATCGTATGGCGACTCCACGATATCCACCCCTGCGGCGGCGATTGCCAAATCGTAAGTGTCGGTGGCGTTGCACATGGCAAACATAAAGCCACCACCCGATACGAACTCTTGTATTTTCGAGACTACGGCTAGTTTCATGGAAGAAACTTTCGAAAAGCTAAACTTATCCGCGATTTGCTCCGCTTCCCGCTTTTGCTCGCGGTACCATGGGTAGTCTTTAAAGGAATAAAACTTGCCGTATTGACCCGTAAAATCCTCATGGTGCAGGTGCAACCAGTCGTACTCGGGTAGCTTGCCGTTCAATACCTCCTCGTCAAACACTACGTCGTAGGGGATCTCGGCATAGGTCAGCACCATGGTAACGGCATCGTCCCAAGGCTGTTTCGACTTAGGAGAATAGACCGCGATTTTGGGCGGTTTTTGCAGTTTTACTGCGTCCATGTTGGCATCGGGGGAAGCGATTTCATTCAAAATTTGGGCCGCATCTCCCTCGGAAATCACCTCGAAACTCACGCCCCGGATCGTCATTTCGGTGGCAAATTTTTGCGTGAACGTCACCATGAAACTTCCACCCCGATAGTTGAGTAGCCAATCAAGTTCAGTGTTGTAGGCTTTCAACACCCAGAAGGCCACTCCGTAAGCTTTCAGGTGATTTTTCTGAGAGTCATCCATCGGGATCAGCAGCCGATTGGCCGTCGCGTGGCTGGATAAGGCTAAAAAAATGATAAGCGGAACTAACAGCCGTATCACCGGCTTGATTGTATGACGCATCCTGTGCAGATTTACCTTTCTGAATTTAAAACTATTCTTCATAACGAATATAGTGCAATAATTGTGCAAAATATAGCCCGTGGCAAATGAATATAGTAGAAAACTTCCTGGAAGGACTTCGTTCCATCCAATCCAATATGCTGAGAACAGTGCTTACGGCGCTCATCATCGCTATCGGAATAACATCCCTGGTTGGGATCCTCACGGCCATCGACGGTATTCAAAGTTCGGTTGACAGCAGCTTTGCCGATCTGGGAGCTAATACATTCGACGTCAGCAATTATTCCAGCGACAATCGACGATCAGGCGGTCGAAAAAGAAAGCAGTACGAAGACATTGATTATCGAGAAGCCACTATGTTCTCCGATAAATTTAAAAACGAGTTCGGCGGCATGGTGTCCCTCTCCTCCGGGATCGGTGGAGCCATCCAAGTGAAATATTTGTCGGAGAAGACCAATCCCAACGTCAACATTACGGGAGCTGACGAGGATTTTTTGGCAATCAAGGGCTATAAAATCGACAGAGGGCGAAACTTCTCGAAAAGTGACTTGGAAAACTCCCTGAATGTGGCCGTTGTGGGGCAAGAAATTGTCAGAACTTTGTTTCCCAGGGAAGATCCTATTAATAAAATTATTAGTTTCATGGGTGGTCAGTTCAAAATTATTGGCGTTTTGGAAAAGAAAGGCTCTTTGGGAGGAGGAACCGGATCCGATCGAATTATCCTTGTGCCCTTGGAAACGGGCCGGGCCCTGGCCGCAAACCGCGCCCTGACTTTTCAAATCACCGCCTCAGCTCCTGATGTGGAGGACAGTGATTATATCATCGAGGAAGCCAGAGGGCTCATGCGTCGTATTCGGGGGGATGAGCTGGGCAAACCCGACTCGTTCGAGATTGAGCGGGCCGATGCAATGGCCAAGAACTTCGAAGACATAACGGGCTACCTAAGAATAGGTGGCTTCGGTATCGGTATTATCACTTTGCTTGGGGCTTCTATTGCCCTGATGAATATCATGATGGTGTCCGTCACCGAACGTACCCGTGAGATCGGCATTCGTAAATCTCTGGGTGCCACACCGAAGGTAATCCGTTTTCAGTTCCTGATGGAGGCTATCGTAATTTGTATTTTAGGCGGCCTGGCCGGGTTGGTTCTGGGTATTGCGATTGGCAATATTATTTCTAACTCCATTAGTACAGATAGCGAGTTCATCGTACCGTGGTTTTGGATGATTATGGGCATTGTGGTGTGCATCATCGTGGGCGTTATTTCAGGAATTTATCCCGCAATAAAAGCCTCGCGGTTAGACCCCATCGAGGCGCTGCGCTACGAATAATCGAATATTTTTCCTCGCGTTGCTTGGGAAACGTGGGTTTCTGCCTATTTTTGCCCTCCCAAAGCGCAAGCAATTGGCCCGGATGGCGGAATTGGTAGACGCGTTGGTCTCAAACACCAATGGGGTTACACCCGTGCCGGTTCGACTCCGGCTCCGGGTACCGGGACGAATCCCCGAGCGAAATGCTCGGGGATTTTTTTATTGAATCAACTATCATTCATTGCATGCCTTTGCTACTAATCCAATCAATTGGAAAAAAATTTGACGGAAAAAGCGTCCTTTCTTCCATTGAGCTGAAAATAAAATCAGGCGAGTGGGTAGGCATCATCGGTGAAAGCGGCTCGGGCAAAAGCACCTTGCTCAATGTCGTCGGCCGGTTTATCGATGCCGACGAAGGGGAAGTGTTTTTGAATAAAAAAAAACTCCCCCGGGTCAAAACGCAGCTCCTTAAAGGATACGAGGGAATCAAACTGGTTCACCAGGAGTACGAACTTTTTCCCAACCAAACCGTGCGGGAAAACATCGCATACGCCCTGCGCTTCTACGAACCCGAGTATCGGCAAGCAAAAGTGGAAGAGTTGCTCGCCCTCACGCGACTGACTGAGGTGCAGGACCGCAAAGCCAAATTGCTGTCCGGTGGCGAAAAGCAGCGCACCGCCCTGGCGCGGGCCCTGGCCGAAGTGCCCGAACTGCTGCTTTTGGACGAACCCTTCGCCCATCTGGATCATAAAAATAAACAAACACTCGCCGATGCGATCGAGGATTTGAAGAAATCACATCAATTGACCTGCCTGTTCGTTACGCACGACGCCGCCGAGGCAATGGCCTGGGCCGACCGGATCGTGATTTTGCGGGAAGGGAGGGTTATTCAGGAGGGGGTACCGGAGAAAGTATACCAGAACCCGAAAAATAAATACGTGGCTGAATTGACTGGGAAAGCTAACTTCATTCCTTTGGATGGCATGAACGAGTGGTTTATGATTCGGCCCAATTTCATCAGGGTCGTAAGCGCTGAAATTAATGCCCGGTGGCGCGGGAAGGTCACGAAAATCAACTTCAAGGGTACCCACTACGAGTACTATGGCCAAACCAAAGAGGGGATATCGCTGGTTTTTTACCGTAGCAAACGGGATCGGGAAATTGGCGAGGAGGTCTTCCTAACCTGTGCGAAGAAGCATATTAGAAAAATTTGAACAATCAGCGCATTTCATTCAAAGTCTCGGTCTCCGGCCGATAAAGGTGAACGTCTATAACTGCTTTTGGACGCGCCAGGTACTCTCGCATAAGCGTTCGATACGAGTAAGCCACCGGAACATCCTGAGCCGCGAATGAAATGGCCTCGATCCCTTCTTTCTGCGCGATGTACAAGGCGCGCGCATTGTGAAAATCCTGCGAAACGATCGTGATTTTGTCTTGTTTGAAAATGTCCTTACAACGTACTACCGAATCGAAGGTACGATAGCCGGCGTAGTCGAGTTGAATGGCCGATTTTGGAATACCTAATTCCAACATCGCCCGCTGCATATCGCGAGGCTCATTGTAGTATTTTGAATCATTATTTCCACTAAGAATCAGTGTTTTAACTTTTCCCTCGTTGAACAGTCTGGCGGCGGCTTCCATGCGGTACTTGAAATACAGGTTTTCTTCGCCGTTGGAGATGGTCTTGCTGGTTCCCAATACCAGGCCCACCCCATTGGAAGGGAGGCTGTCCACTAAAAAATAGCTATTGGAACGGGTGCTGACGACGACCCACACATTGCAGAGCAATATGAATACGATACCCCCGAATGCGGTGGAGATCAGTATCTTGATCGTTCGTTTAACCTTCATAACTCTGTACGGTTGGCCTTACTCGAACATACCCAGTTGACTCTTCCCGTTGGCAGACGCACCGATCTGGCGAATGTTTGGGATGCTGGTCTTTTCGTCATTGTTCGCTGATCCGTCATCCGAGTCCAAGTCTTCAATTTCGTCATCTTCCGGTAGTGGATCGAGCCAGTGAATATCTTTAATTCTATCACCAGTCAATTTATTTCCTATAGCTTTCCAACCTCGCACGTCGACGGCTTCCTCCACAAGAATTTCTTCGGTTTCGACGGGTTTTCTTGCTGATTCCTGGGTCGATATTTCAAGCCTGGGGTGATTTGCCAGGGTTGTGAGTAAAAGCTTACTGCCCTTAGCATCGCTGATGAAACCGAATTTCTTGTCGATTGTGCTTGTCTCGATCTGGAAACGCTTGATGAAGTGTGTCTTGCTTCCGGCATCATAGTACACGGCTGTTACTATACGAGAAGGGTCAAATTGAGCCACAAGCAGAACCTCGCGAGGCTCGTAGTGGTTGGTGAGATCGAAGTTGGTCAATTCGTAGGAACCTTCTTTATAGATAACCAGCACAGAATCGTCAGAATCAAAATTTCCCAGGAACAGGCCGCGCTCGTCGCGGTTGAGGCGGCCAATATTTGGATCATACCATATATCGACGCCACCCAGTGTGGAGCCACCCGCTTGTTTAAGGGTGATTTTTCTGACCGGGTATTTGGTCAGGATGTTGCCATTTGCGTTGCGATTTTTGATCAACAAATCCGCATAGTTGAAATCAAACTGCTTGACTTTAGCCTTGCATTGCGCCGTCAGGTTGATCGTGATGATCTCGGCTTCACCGTTGTCGTTGGCGGTGAAATAAGTCACCTTGGAGCGGGGCGTTCCCTGCGTCAGGTCGTACTCGCGGTCGCGCGTGACGGCCGTCACCTGAAAGCGCTTGATGTAGGAGACCCCGGACTTACCGTCCAGGTATACCATGTTATACACCTTCCGCTCGTCGCCTTTGACGAAGACCGAGACGTAGATAATATCCTTTCCCACAAAGACTTTGTCCTGAATCTTGGTTACGGTGCAAACGCCGTCTTTACGGAAAACGATGATGTCGTCTATGTCGGAGCAGTCCATCACATACTCGTCCTTTTTGAGGCCGTAGCCAATGAAACCATCGGCGCGGTTGACGTACAACTTTTGATTGTTTGCCGCCACCACGCTGGCCGAAATCTGCATGAAAGATCGGATGGTGGTTTTGCGCTCCCGGCCCTTGCCAAATCTTTTTAGCAAATCCTTAAAATAGTCAATGGCGAACCGGGTAAGGTTAGCAAGGTTGTCATCCGTTTCCGCCAGTTCGTCCTGCCAGCGGCGCATTAGTTCATCGGCCTTGAAACCGTCATATTTTGAAATGCGCTTGATGCGTATTTCTGTTAAGTTGACGATGTCGTCCTTAGTGATTTCCCGGTAAAACTGATCCTTGAATGGTTGCAATCCTTTATCGATTCGCTTGATGACCTCCTCAAAAGTCTCAGCTTCCTCGATATCCCGGTATATGCGGTTTTCTATAAATAATTTTTCCAGCGAGCCGTACAGGATTTTTTCCAGCAGGTTGGCTTTTTTGATTTCCAGTTCCTGCCGCAACAAATCCACCGTCTTGTCAGTGTTGTAGCGCAGGATTTCACCTACTCCGATAAAATGTGGCTTGTCTGCCACAATCACACAGGCGTTCGGCGAGATCGACACTTCACAATCGGTGAAAGCGTAGAGGGCGTCCATGGTGATGTCCGGCGAAACGCCCGGTGCCAGATGAACCTGAATCTCAACCAGGGCGGCGGTATTATCCACCACCTTCTTGATCTTGATTTTGCCGCTGTCGTTGGCCTTGATTATAGAGTCGATGATGGAGGTCGTGGTCGTGCCGTAGGGGATCTCTTTCACCACCAGCATTTTCTTGTCCTCTTCCTCGATCTTGGCGCGTACTCTGATTTTGCCGCCCCGCTCGCCATCGTTGTAGTTCGAGACGTCCACGTAGCCGCCCGTTTGGAAATCGGGAAATAACTCGACCTTTTTATCCCGAAGGATATTGATCGAACCCTCGATCAGCTCGCAGAAATTGTGCGGCATGATCTTAGTCGAAAGGCCCACCGCGATACCTTCAACGCCTTGCGCCAGCAGCAGCGGAAACTTCACGGGCAGCGTGATGGGCTCCCGCTTGCGGCCATCGTAAGACAATTGCCAGTCGGTAGTGTCCCCGTTAAAAACGACCTCTTTTGCGAATTTCGAAAGCCGCACCTCGATATAACGCGGTGCGGCGGCACTATCGCCCGTACGGACATCGCCCCAGTTGCCCTGCGTGTCGAAAAGCAGTTCTTTCTGGCCGAGGTTGACGATGGCGTCGTTGATGGAGGCGTCGCCGTGCGGGTGATACTGCATCGTGGAGCCTATGACGTTGGCCACTTTGTTGAAGCGGCCGTCGTCCATCTCGTTGAGCGCGTGCATGATGCGCCGCTGCACGGGTTTCAAACCATCTTCGGTAGCGGGAACGGCCCGCTCAAGGATTACGTAGGAGGCGTATTCGAGAAACCAGTTTTCGTATAAACCCGAGATTGGGGTCTTGTCCAGGAGTTCGCCGTCTTCTTTGGGGATATTGTCGAGGTTGTCGGTATTTTCTTCCATGCAGGGGAGAAAGGGGTCGTGGATTATGGTGGGGGGTAAAAATACGAAAAACCGGGCTAAGAACCGACGGTCGGCCCCGAAAGTACCTCCAACAGTTCACTGATCATCATCGCGGTGGCACCCCAAACTTTGTGGTTTTGAATCAAATAGTGCGGAGCATCGATAATTCTGTCCGCTACCTTGATTTCGCTGCTTCCGACAATCGTTCTGTCCGCTAATTGGCGCAAAGGAACTTCCAGCACCTTCTCAACTTCGCGCGGGTCGGGGAACATATCGGGCCGGTAGGGGATGTGGGCTACTACGGGCAGCACCAGGAAATTGCTGGGCGGAATGAAAAGTTCGGTCAACACGCCCTCTACTTTGACATCGGTGAGTCGCAGACCGATTTCCTCCTGCGCTTCACGCATGGCCGTACGGATTAGGGTTTCGTCACTGCGTTCATAGCGACCTCCGGGAAATGCGACTTGGCCCGAATGCACGCCGTCGTAGGTCGGACGCAGGATGAGGGGTAAGTAAACTACTCCTTCGTAGGGATAGAACAAAACCAGTACGGCGCTCTTTCGGGTTCGGCTGTTTGGGGCGGAATTTAGGCGCGACTCAGCATTGGTCAGCATTCGGGCGTGGGCCAGTTGACCAGGCAGCGGTCGCTCAAGTCTAGCTGATAAATTGGTTGTGAATTCTTTAAAAAAATGGGTGGACATAAATGGTCTGAATTAGCTCTTGCCATAGCGCAACACCAATTGCTCGGCGCAGCGTTCGCCGTCCATCGCGGCCGACATAATGCCGCCCGCGTAGCCCGCGCCCTCGCCGCAGGGAAAAAGCCGTTTCACTTCGGGATGCTCGCAGGTCTTGGCATCACGCGGTATCCTGACGGGCGATGAGGTTCGGCTTTCTATCCCGATCAGTTGCGCCTCGGGCGTCAGGTAGCCCCGCATTTTCTTGCCAAACTGCTGCAACCCTTCGCGTAGTGGCGAAGCAATGTGCTCGGGAAGAACTTCCCGCATATCCATCGACACCAACCCTGGCTGGTACGAGGTGTCCCGCAATTCCTTGGAGCGCTTTCCCGATACGAAATCGCTGACCAACTGTCCGGGAGCGGCCTGCCCGCTGCCCGCCATTCGGCAAGCGACCTGCTCGACTTCCCGCTGTAACGCCAAGCCCGCCAGCGGTCCGTATTCGGCGTACTTCCTGGTGTCCTCAGGCTGCACGGCGACCACGATACCCGAATTGGCGTAGCGGGAATCGCGTCGCGAGGGCGACATCCCGTTGACCACCAACTCGCCCGGAGCCGTGGCCGCCGGAACGATAAATCCGCCCGGACACATGCAAAATGAGAACACCCCGCGCTGGATATTATTGAGATGAGTTTGCGTCACCAAGTTGTACGATGCCGCCGGGAGATACGGCCCCCGCTCAGAGCCGCAGCGGTACTGGATTCGGTCGATCACCCGCTGCGGATGTTCGATGCGGACGCCCATGGCAAAAGGCTTTTCCTCGATCAGGACGTCGCGTCTTTGTAATAGTTCAAAAATGTCCCGGGCCGAATGACCGGTTGCCAGGATGACGCTCTCGCCCAAGTACTCTCTACCATCAGCCGTAGCAACGCCCTTTATCTCGCCATTTTTCAACAAAATGTCTTCAACCCGACAGTCAAAGTGAATTTCGCCCCCTGCCTGTAAAATAGTTTCTCGCATTTCAGCGACGATTTTCGGCAGTTTGTTGGTGCCGATGTGGGGGTGTGCTTCCACCAAAATATCCTCACTCGCACCGTGGGCCACAAAAATTTCAAGAATGCGGCGGATATTGCCACGTTTGTTGGAACGGGTGTACAGCTTACCATCGGAATAGGTCCCGGCGCCGCCTTCGCCGAAGCAATAGTTAGAGTCGGGATTAACGATGTGGTGTTTGTTGATGGCCGCTAAATCTCTGCGCCGTGACCGGACGTCTTTACCCCGTTCCAAAATGATGGGCTTGAAACCAAGCTCGACCAATCGTAAAGCGGCGAAAGTTCCAGCGGGGCCACAGCCGACAATGACCACCGCAGGCCGCTGGCTTACGTCGGTCGCGGGTTTTCGATAGTCAATAAAATCGTTAGGTATTTCATCGACAAAAACATCCACCTGCACATTGACCTTTACCTGCCGGCCCCGGGCGTCTATGGACTGCCGGGTTTTGCGGAGGATGACGTTTTCAAGTTTATTAATTCTTAAATCGTCCAGGACGTATTCCCGGAAGTTGGCTTCTTCCATGGCAACTTCGGGCGGCAGGATGTATTGTTTGGTGCGGGGCAAGTTTTCAAAGATGAGTTGTGAGAAGCGCCTGACTATTTGGTGTATTGATAGGCCCACCAAACAAGGACAAATTGGATGGGCAGCCGGCCCCACCGAAACCAGGGAGAAATCTCCTGGAACTGGGCACCATACGCCATGTACAGATTGGCTGGAAAAACAGCAATCAGCAGCAGAATAATTCCCCAAGCGGCCCAAATTCGGGTGGCTGGAATTAACAGCATGATGCCCAGAATAATCTCTGCCAACCCCGATGCTGCTACCAAAAATTCGTGATAGGGCAGGTAGGTCGGCATAATTTTCAGATAGAACTTCGGGCTGACGAAATGATTCACTCCTGCCAGTAAATAAAGCCCACCCATCAAATATACAGCCATAGGTTTTGGGTTACCGCCTTTGTTTTGGACATGATAATAAATCGAGCTACTTTAATCTCTTGAATTCAAGTGCTCATTTTTCATTGTGTTGTAAAAAAAATGACAGACTTCTTTAAGATCGAAGAACTACTCACCCCGGAGAATCGACTGATCCGGCAATCGGTGGCCGAATTTACGAATACTGAGATAAAACCCATTATCGACTCCTACGCCCAGCGGGCGGCTTTCCCGGCTTATCTGATAAAACGTTTTGGCGAGTTGGGGATTCTTGGCGTTACGCTTCCTGAGGAATACGGCGGCACCGGGGCGGATTATATCAGCTACGGGCTGGTGTGTCAAGAAATCGAGCGCGGCGATTCGGGGATGCGGTCGGCATTATCGGTGCAAAACTCTTTGGTCATTTGGCCTATTTATCAATTCGGCACCGATGCGCAGAAGCGAAAATATCTGCCCAAATTGGCTTCGGGAGAGCTTTTGGGCTGTTTTGGCCTGACTGAACCCGATCACGGTTCCAATCCGGCGGGCATGCAGTCGCGTTTGACTGAAGTCGATGGGGGAAATGTCTTGAACGGTTCCAAAACTTGGATCTCCAACGCTCCACTGGCCGATGTGGCCGTCGTGTGGGCGCGAAATACCACGGGGCGGGTACAGGGAATGATTCTTGAACGCGGCATGGAAGGCTTTTCCACCCCTGAGATTGAAAATAAGTGGTCGCTTCGCACCAGTGCCACGGGTGAACTGGTTTTTGACAACGTAAAGGTCGGTGAAGACAATCTTTTGCCGGAAGCGCTGGGGGTTGGGGCCGCCCTGCGGTGCCTCGACAATGCCCGCTACGGGATTGCCTGGGGGGCCATCGGCGCGGCCATCGACTGTTACGAAACGGCGGTGCAGTACGCCGCTGAACGCATTCAATTCGACAAACCCATTGCGGCTTTTCAGCTCACGCAAAAGAAGTTGGCCGAAATGCTTACCGAAATTACGAAGGCTCAACTCGTGGCCTGGCGATTGGGAGTTTTGAAAAATGAAGGGCAAGCGACTTCGGCGCAGATTTCATTGGCCAAAAGAAACAACGTGGCGATGGCGTTGCAGGTGGCTCGTGAGGCGCGGCAGATTCTGGGGGGCAATGGCATTACGGGCGAATATCCGATCATGCGGCACCTGATGAATCTCGAATCGGTTGTGACTTATGAGGGGACGCACGACATTCATCTGCTGATTCTGGGAGCCGAAATTACGGGTATTCCCGCTTTCAAGGGCTGACAAGCTTCGCTTTACCGTGAAGCAATGACGCGATGCTTTTTTTCAGGGATTCGTGCTTGTGGCGGCGCTGCAAAACCGTTGGCGCGGCCATTCGTTCCTTGCAGTCGAAGAGGGAACAGCGCTCGCAAGTCTCATTGACGAGCCTCATTTGCAAATTCGGATCATTCAGGAAATTAATAATTTTCCGGGATTCTTCGTTGAGAAAAATCCCCATCGACACGCTCACATTTTGGGATTGAGAACCGGACTCCGACTTCGCGAAACTAATCATAAGATATTCCTCTCCGCTGTCAACGTACTTGGAAATCTGAGCCTTGCATATTGTGTCGACGAAGTTTCTCCCTTCTTTTGTGTTTTCGGCCAAGTCCTGTAAAATAGTGAGCGAAAGCCAACGGCGGCAGTAGTATTCGTTCTTGACCGTGTGCGGAATATGCTTCCGGGCGATGTGCATTTCCTTCGTAAGGTCAAACTGATTCTGCCCGGCAAAATTATTGAAGCGCAGAAAGAACAATTGATTGATTCCGAAGTGCTTGGGTAGGATGTTGCTGATGCGGTAGCAAAATGATTCCGGCGTAGTGTTGAAATAGTCGATCATGGCCAGCAAACGCTCTGGCTGCCAGGTTTTCAACGCGAAGAATTCTCTCAGTTTTTGCGCTAAAATCGACTGCCGGACGATGATGGCGCTGGCAAAGTAGGAAGCTTTGAAATTGTTCAGTAGATGTTCGAAGGAATCGGCTTCCAGCACGGCAGTCGTGTAAAGGCGATTGTTAAGGTCAAGATATTGATACCCAATCTCCCGACCATAAATAAAGGATTTTTGAACCGACGACAGACGGCCGTTGATCAACAGCTTTTGGCCTTCTCGTAAAGGAATTGTGAGCGATCGCACCGATTTCAGCTCGGGGTGAGCACCTTTGTCAATTAGCTCGATTTCGTAGTCATAGTCCTCACCAAGCACCCTGGCAAGGTAATCTTCATTCAAAACCAGGTGATTTCCCACGTTCCTTTCATTCAAAAATCGCTCGGCGGCGTTTTCGATATCCTCGAAGTAGTTGTCGTGCATCTCTTGGTAAGTGCGCAGCGCCGAGAAGTAAAATTGCTCGACCGACATGTTGTAGTTGCGCGAAATCTCGATGAGCGTCCCGATGAAAGCGCTGACTTTGGTCGGGGCGTCGGACAGCATTTCCAGAAGATTGGACTGGTCGATCCCGAAGAGATCGAGCGGGAGCTCCGTCAGGATGTTGGAGCTGAGCAGTTCCGAAATCGGTTCCAGCCGCTTGCTGAGTTTCAACGACACCAAAGCGTCGTAGTCGGTTCCCAGGGCCTGGGCTAAGGCGATGATTTTATCGGCTTTCGGATATTTTTTACCTTTCTCTATTTCATTGATATACGATATTGAAAGTCCCGAAATTCTTGACAAATCGCTAAGCGACAAAGCCTTATCCAAACGTAGTTGTTTGATTTTGAGGCCGAGGACCAGCTTGATATTGACGGGATTGATTGCCACTATTTGAGTTTAAGGTAAATGACAAAGTTTGGTTGAAAAGCTATCAATTTTGTGAGAGGGCAGGAAAAAGGCCGGAAAAACTTCCGGCCTTTTTTGTTGGGCTTCCCCATAGTAAATAAAAATTACCAGTTACTCCGGCAGGTCGAATGCCCGGCGCACTGCTTCATAATCTTTGAGATCCAATTCGGCACTTAATCGAGCAATCCTAGCAGGAATGATGACCAACCGCAAAGCTTGAAATTTTCGCTTCTTAGGCGTGGCATCGAGTTGCAACAGTTGAAAGATCAAGTCTGATCCATCTAATACATACAAAAAAGTGTAGTTAGAAGCATCATTCTCAAAGAAAACCGGACCTGGCAACGCAAACCAAGCATTGCCGGATTTTGCGTACATCAATACCACCCCATTCTCAATAATCTTTGGGTTGGCTGTCTCGAATCCAACTCCATTGATATAGTTTCCGCTGGCATCGGTCGACGCCGTGTCGAATACCACCTGAATTGCCGAGGCCGGATCACCCGGTTCACCTTTCTCTCCCGCCAGGCCCTGTTCTCCTTGCGCACCATCGGGACCAACGTCTCCTTTCAATTTGTCACAAGAGTAGAGGAAAGGCAGGCTTCCCATCATAAATACTAGCAGTAGTTTGCGAATCATGGTCATGTTTTTTTTGTAAAAAATTTCCAGAGACCAAGGTAGCAAAAAATCAAACGATACGGAGCGAGAGTAACAAAAAGATCTCGTCCGACCACCGTCGAACGCAACCTGGTTCTACTTCCTCGAGTCAAATCTGTGATAAAAAGGGGACGATTGCCAAGTTACTTTTACGTAATGTGTCCTTGATTTTGTGTGTGAAATGCAAACAGGGGCAGGTGGATCGCTTGCTTATCGTGAATCTCTTTAAATTATAGCTAATTATTATTTTCTTCATAAAAATAATAAGGCTTATTTTTTGTGTTAGCTGAAAAAATGTTCAACTTAGCGGGCGTAACGCTCATATAGTCATGCAATTCTATTTATGAAACCTGATTTCATTTCATCGTAATTGCGAAGACTCAGACAATAGTAATTGATTGTACGTCATGTTATTTTGGTACGATCTTGTCGCACAGAAAAGTACCCGCGATTCAAAATCAATGGTCAAATCACCACGCGGAAGTTAAAAGGCGAAACGTATTTTTGAGATTTCATTAAAATTATTGACAATCTTTTGTAAATTTTAAAGAATCTGATTCTTTTAGAATCCATTTTATGGATTTTGTCGTAGAGTATACCGTTGTTTGCAAGTATTATTAACCCTTATCCCCTGTTCCTGATTGAATTATGCAGATTGAAAAAGACAGTATTGTAGCGAGCTGAACCAGTACGAACTGCTCGCTACGTACAACCAGGCAATACACACACACACACACACTTTATGTACACCTTACAGAAGGCTCCTGGCTTCCAGCTGGAGCAACAGGATATTTCTATCCTGCTTAAATTCCAAAAAGCCTCATTTTGGAAGAGATTGTTTGATCTTATCGTGGCCTCTCTGGTCACCCTTTTTGTGCTGAGCTGGTTGATTCCAACCGTCGGCTTACTCATCATTCTTACTTCCCCCGGCCCCGTTTTCTTCTCGCAACGGCGAACGGGTCTGTACGGCCACACCTTCGTTTGTCTGAAATTCAGAACGATGGCGTTCAGTCCCCAGGAGGTTCCCTTCCAACAAACAGCTATCGACGACCCACGAGTCACCCGAATTGGGTACTGGCTGCGCAAGACCAATTTGGATGAAATGCCACAGTTCATAAACGTTCTTCTGGGACAGATGAGTGTCGTGGGGCCACGCCCCCATGCCGTTCCCCACGATGCGCAGTTTTGGTTCACCCTGTCCGATTACTCCAAGCGCTATCTGGTGGTGCCCGGTATCACGGGGCTGGCCCAGGTTAGAGGTTCCAGGGGCATTGCCAACGACCTCAGAAAAATGGAACACCGCCTCAAATACGATCTCATGTATATCAACAGGCAGTCATTGAAATACGACTGCCTGATCTGTTGGTGGACAATCAAATCTATGGTCTTGGGGGATCCAAACGCTTGGTAATCAAATTATTGATTGGTAGAAACAAATTTGAATCTGCCAAAATATACAGTTGACTTTAACACACACTAAAAGGATGTCTACCCATGACAAAACACGTTAACATGCTCGGGGTTGGTCTCAATCCAATCACTTACGAAGGACTTTTCAAACAAATAGATGAGTGGATTTCAGACAAAGAAGGGCGCTCGCACCACATTGCCTGCGTCAATGCCTACAACGTCGCCCTGTCGTTATCTAATCCAGAACTGTACCGCATTTATAACTCGGCTGACATCACAGGGGCCGACGGGATGCCATTTGTAAGGTGGATACGTCAGATCGCCGGTGTACCCTGCGACCGGATTGCCGCGCCGGATACCATCCTGCAACTGGCTGAACACGCCAAGGTGAAGAACTATACCTTTTACCTTTACGGCGGTTCGCCTGAGATGTGTGTCAAGATGAAGGAATTCTTGGAGGAGAAATTCCCCCATATTCGAATCATCGGCCACTATTCCCCGCCCTTCCGGGAGCTTACGGAGGAGGAGGACGACCAAATCGTGACAGAAATCAACGCCCTGAAGCCCGACATTGTCTGCGTTGGTTTGGGAACCCCAAAACAAGACTACTGGATCGATACCCATTTGGACAAGATCAGGGGATCGGTGCTCATTGCCTCGGGAGCTACTTTCGATTTCTTCGGCGGAAGAATCAAAATGGCCCCGGATTTCATCAGAAAATCGGGCTTCGAATGGCTATACCGTTTGCTTGGCAAGGATTTCAAAAGACTTTGGCGGCGCTACCTTATCATGAACGGCGTGTTTCTAGGCCATTTTTTTCTGCAACAATCCCGGTTGAAGAAATACGAGGTGACCCAAACGTCTCGGGCACGAATCGTTAGGGAAACGGTTGAGCAATAAGCGGAGAGTCAATTTTATAGGATCAATAAACACATAATACACACTAAACACACACTAAATTTTTATGAAAGACATTAAAACAGCTATTGTATGCGGTGCCGGAGGATTTATCGGCGGTCATTTGGTAAGCCGACTCAAAGATGAGGGCTACTGGGTTCGGGGCGTGGATATCAAAGAGCACGAGTACGGCAACGACCGGGCCGACGATTTTGTGGTGGGCGACCTGCGGGACATCGACGTCTGTGAGGCCCTGTTTGATCGTCCGATCGATGAGGTTTATCAGCTTGCCGCCGACATGGGCGGAGCAGGCTATCTCTTCACCGGTGAAAACGACGCGGCGGTAATGCACAATTCCGGTTTGATCAACTTAAACATGCTGGAGACCTGCCGAATCAAAGGCACGAAAAACGTCTTTTATTCGTCCTCGGCCTGCGTTTACCCCGAACGCAATCAAATGGATCCCAACAATCCGCACTGTGCCGAAGATTCGGTCTATCCGGCAGATCCCGACAGTGAATACGGCTGGGAGAAACTGTTCAGCGAAAGGCTGTACCTCACCTACCACAAGAATTACGACATGAACGTGCGCATCGGCCGTTTTCACAACATTTTCGGGCCGCAGGGAACCTGGAACGGGGGTAAGGAGAAGGTGCCCGCCGCCGTATGCCGCAAAGTGGCCGAAGCCGAAGACGGGGGGGGAATCGAAATTTGGGGCAACGGCAAGCAAACCCGTTCTTTTCTGTACGTGACTGAATGCGTGGAGGCGGTACGCAGGTTGATGATGAGTAACTTCACCGGGCCAGTCAATATTGGTTCGGAGGAAATGCTTTCGATCAATGAGTTGGTTGAAATGGTGTCCGATATAGCTGGTAAGACGATCACCATTGATCACATACCCGGCCCATTGGGAGTGCAGGGGCGCAATTCGGACAATCGCCTGATCCGCGAAAAGCTCAACTGGGCACCCGCCAGACCGCTCCGCGAGGGTTTGGAAAAAACGTATCGTTGGATTCTCGAGAATGTCCAGGAATTGCAAACAGCCTGAGCGGGCGGGCCAATCACAGAATTAAATCAAGTTCCGCTCGTGCCGGAAAAGAATATGGCTTTGGTTAATTTCAAAGTCAAACACACACACACTACCATATTTAATGAAAATCGCCATCATCAAGGTGGGTGCCACGGGCGACGTTGTCCGCACGAGCACCTTGCTGCGTTTGTTCAGTCAAGACGAAATCGTCTGGATCACGGCCCGTGTAAATATTGCTGTGCTACCTTTGCATCGCAGCAATCTGCGGAAAGTGGTCGCAATCGAAGATACGGCCGCAAGCCAACCTATCCAGGAAAAATTTGACCTGGTCATTTCCCTGGATGACGATCTACGGTGCGCCCGGTTGGCGTCCAGCTTAAAAACGAAACGGTTGTTCGGTGCCTATTTCAGCGAGGGTAAGGTCGCTTACACCACCGATGCGAACGAATGGTTCGATATGGGGTTGAGTTCCCGGCTGGGCAAGGATAAAGCCGACGAGCTGAAATGGGAGAACCGCTTCTCCTACCAGGATATCCTGTTCAGGATGTTGGGGTATCGTTTCACAGGCGAGGAGTACCATATCCCCGCAGCCAAAGTACCCGATGCCAACGGGGCTATCGGGATCGAAAGGCGGGCGGGGGCACGTTGGCCCACCAAAGTGTGGAACCGATACGAGGCATTGGCGGATGCTGTGGCAGAGAATGGCGACGAAGTGGTTTTTTTTGAAGAACGTCCCACCATTGCCGACTATATGAATGATATTGCCAAAGTGAGCATGTTTGTGGGCGGAGATACGTTGGGGATGCACATTGCCCTGGCTTTGGGGATGCCGGTCGTCGCTCTGTTTACCTGCACGAGTGCGGCCGAAATACACGGCTACGGCAGAATGGAAAAAATAGTAGCCCCCCGTTTGGAGGAAGCATTCTATAAAACAACCTACATCCCGCAGGCGGTCGAGAGCATTGAATTACCGACGGTGGTTTCTGCCGTTGAAAAAATGAAAAGACTTCATCAAGTCAAGCAAATTGCGGCATGATATGAATAATTCCGTTCCGCCTGTTACCGACCCCTTAGTTAGATGCGTCAATACGTAAATTGCACTAGTACCTACTTATCAGCTATACTGTGTCTGATAATGGTCAATTTTTCGTGTGTCAGCACGCGAAAAGCCACTTACTTCAATGGGGTGGCGGATACGACCGTTCTGGCCAGGACGCCGGTTCCCCGGACCCAGATTCAGAAGAACGATCTTTTGAGCATTTCGGTTAGCAGCCTGAACCCCGAGTCGACCCAAATATTCAACACGGCCAACTCTCCCACCAACCAGTTGCAACTCGATGAGAAGTTTTCGGGCTATTTGGTGAATCTCGACGGGTTTATAAAGTTTCCCATCCTTGGTAAAATTGAGGCGGTGAACCTAAGCAAAGACGAACTGGCTGATCGCATTACCGAAGCGCTGCTAGAGAGGGAGTTGCTGAAAGACCCGGTGGTGGCGGTACGGATTCTAAGTTTTCATGTGACTGTACTGGGGGAGGTGAAAAACCCGGCAAAATTTTCTATTCCCACCGAAAAGGTATCCCTCTTGGAAGCCCTGGGTTTGGCCGGCGACATTACCATCTTTGGGGAACGTAACAATGTTTTGTTAATCAGAGAAATAGACGGCGAAAAAATCACCAAAAGAATTGATTTGAACTCCGCTGAATTGCTGTCTTCTCCTTACTATTACCTTCAATCCAACGATGTGGTGTATGTAAGCCCCAACAAGGCCAGGGTGGCCGGCGCCAGCCGGGCCCAACAGTGGGTTCCGGTGGTACTGGGCAGCTTATCACTGGGGATCATTGTGATCGATCGTATTTTCCGATAAAATCATTTATGGTATTTTAATATGGAAAGATTTCAGCAATATCCCAGACCTACCGAAGACAACGCAGTCAGCCAGTTGTGGGCCAAATTTTCCCCCTTTTGGCCCATGTTCCTGTTATTGGTGGTCCTAGCCCTGTTGGGAACCTGGGTTTATTCGCAGTTCAAAACGCCCGTGTACGAGTCTTCGGCCACTATTTTGATCAGCGACGAGAAAAAGGGAGTGCAGGAATCCCAAATCACCGAAAGCCTGAATCCGCTGGCTGCCTCAAAAATCATTGAGAATGAGGTGGAAGTGATTAAATCCAGAACATTGATGCAGCGGGTGATCGACGAATTGGCTCTGTACGCTACCGTGTATAAAAAGGGCCAATGGAAAAATTATCCGGCCTACTCGACCTCTCCGGTCAGCATAAGCGTACAAAACCCTGAGAATTTAATAGAAACCCCTGACCCGATTGATTTCGCGTACGATCCCGGTGAAAAAACGGTGCAGTTCGGCGGAAAAATCCATCCGCTCGATCAGTGGATTCGGACGGAGTGGGGTAAGCTCAAATTTTCTCTGAACAATGAAAACCACGCAACCGCTGATTCATATTGCTTCACCCTGGTCAACCCGAAAAGGGTTGCCTTGGGTCTGGTCAAGGCGGTTAAGGCGGAGCCGGCCGACAAACTGTCCAGCATCGTCAACCTGAGCATCCGGGATGCGGTGCCGGAACGCGCGGAGGACATCCTCAACGCCCTCATAGAGACGTACAACGACTCGGACCTCGCCAGCAAAAACAAGCTGGCGGCCAATACGCTGGCTTTCCTGGACGAGCGACTCGCGGCGGTTTCGGGCGATCTAGAGACCATCGAGCAGAAGATGCAGCAGTATCGCGCTCGCAAGGGGGCCATCGACCTAAGCTCCCAGGCTAAAATGTTTCTGCAAAATGCCAGCGACAACGACCAAAAGTTAAGCGATGTGAACATGAAACTTGCCGTTCTGAAACAAGTCGAGCAGTACATGTTGTCGAAGGATAGAAGCGGCGGGCTGGTACCCTCCACCGTTGGGGTCGACGATCCGCTGCTGAACGGTATGCTCAGCAACCTCAACGATTTGGAGGGCAAGTACGAAAAGATGAAGCGTACGACCGGCGTGAAAAACCCCGACATGGAAGCCCTGGCGAATCAAATTCAACGGATCAAGCCCGATATATTGGAAAATGTACGCAGCCAGCAGAAAAACCTTGAGCAGAGCAAAAACAATCTGAACTCCACCAATAAGAATTACGCCGCCTCACTGCAGGCTCTTCCCCAACAAGAAAGGGACTTGGTCGAAATAAGCCGGGAGCAAAATATAAAGAGCAGCATTTACAGTTTCCTCCTACAGAAAAAGAGAGGAGACCGCCCTTTCGAACTCCTCGGCTACTTCCGACCTGAGAATAGTCGACAGGGCCGAATCCTCCCTGGATCCCGTAGGGCTGGGTATTTTGCTCTATCCCATTGCCGCTTTTCTGGCCATCGGCCTGGGAATCGTCCTCATTGTCGGGCGGGAGTCGTTGAACCGCACCGTTCTCTTCCGCCACGAAATCGAAACCCAGACTTCCTTTCCGGTTATCGGTGAGATAGTCGAAGAGAAATCGAAGCCATTTTTGGTGTTTAAGGATAACAAAACCAGTTTGATTGCGGAAGAATTCAGACTTTTAAGAACTTCCCTGCCGTATCTGGGCATTGGGGAAAAAGATAAAAAAATCCTGATCACCTCGACCATACCCGGCGAAGGGAAAAGTTTCGTCGCCGCCAATCTGGCGACGAGCATCGCCGTGGGGGGTAAAAGGGTGATTTTGGTTGAGTTTGACCTAAGCAATCCCTCCCTGGGCCGGAAGATCGGGGTTCCAATTGGGCGGGGGGTGGCTGACTGCCTGGCCAAAAAGGTCGAACCCGATGAGGTGATTCTTCCGGTGGAGGGCCAGGAAAACCTCTTCCTCATGCAAGCGGGCACCCTGCCCTCCAACCCATCCGAGCTGATTCTGCGGGACAGCACCGCCGAGCTCCTGAACTATCTGGGAGATCGTTTCGATTACGTGTTGGTGGATTCTGCTCCAGTGGGTTTGCTATCGGACGGCTATGTGCTCTCCACCCACTGCGACGCCACCCTTTACGTGGTCAGGCACCACCACACGCCCAAGAAAATGTTGGGACGCCTTGAGCAGATCAATAAAATCAATGAACTCAAAAATATGGCGATTGTCTTCAACGGGGTGCGCAGCCGGGGCTTTACCAAGAACGACTATGGGTACGGATATTCGTACAACTATACCTACTGACCCTTGAAGGCAAGCGGACGTGCGCGCGACGCGAAGGGAATTGTAAAAAAACGCAAACGAAGTGCTGGTTTCGATAAAAAGTAGGGTGGAGGAGGCTGTCGATCGCGCCAAGGCGTTTGTCGGTCAAGGTCAAGCGAGGAGTGTCAGGGCGAAGAAAAACATATTGGCTTCCCTGGTCATCAAGGCCGGCAATATTGTGATCAGCCTGCTCCTTATTCCGATGACGATCGACTACGTCAACCCGTCGAGATACGGCATCTGGCTGACGCTGAGTTCGATTGTGGCCTGGTTTAGCTTTTTCGACATTGGTCTCACGTCCGGTTTGAGAAATAAGTTCTCCGAAGCAAAGGCCCAGGGCGACAACGAAAAAGCGCGGGTGTACGTGAGTACGACCTTCGCCACGCTAGGCATTGTGTTTTCGGCGCTATGGGGGGTATTTGCGATTGCCAACCGCTACCTCGATTGGTCGAAGATTCTGAACGTGTCGGCGGCCATGAACGCCGAGATAACCACTTTGGCTCTAATCGTCGTTACCTATTTCTGCCTGCAGTTCGTGTTCAGAGTGATTACGACCATTCTGACCGCCGACCAAAAGCCTGCCTCCTCCTCACTCGTGGACGGATTGGGTCAGTTCGTGTGTCTCGTCGTGATACTGGTATTAACGAAAAGCACGCAGGGGTCGCTCGTCAATCTTGGTCTGGCGCTCTGCGTTTCCCCAATCGTTGTTTTAGTTGGTGCCAATCTTTTCCTCTTCTCGGGTTCCTACCGGGCCTACCGACCATCGCTGTCGAAAGTGGACTTTTCCTTATCGAAAGGGCTTTTTAATTTGGGATTCATGTTTTTTACCATTCAGATTGCCGGAATCGTACAGTATGAGTCGGCCAATCTGATAATCAGCCGGTATTTTGGGCCGACGGACGTTACCGATTACAACATAGTTTTCAAGTATTTCGGGGTACTCAACATGATGTTTTCCATATTTTTGGTTCCTTTCTGGTCGGCCTCCACGGAGGCGTATATCTCGAATGACATCGCGTGGATCAAAAATGGAATGAAAAAGTATTCGCTGCTGACGATCGGCTTATTATTGGTCGGAATCATCATGCTGATATTTTCGAACGATATATATGATCTGTGGCTCGGTGAGGGTAAAGTGAATATCCCTTTTTCACTTTCTTTGTGGGGCCTCCTATTTTTCTGCGTAACGATTTTTTCGGCCAAATATCTGAGCTTTCTAAACGGTATTAGCGCCCTTAGGCTACAATTTTATGCATGCTTCCTTAGCCCTGTTCTGTACATCGTCCTGACTATCTACTTCATAAAGTACCTGGAAATGGGGGTATACGCAATTTTTGTCGCTGCGATAGTTTCAAACTTCAATGGATTGATTTTGGCACCAATTCAATATTATCAGATAGTTTATAACAACAAGAAGGGAATTTGGGTCAAATAAATTTTACGAAACATGAAGATTCTATTTGACCATCAAAAATTTTCTATGCAAAAGTACGGGGGGATCACTAAATATTTTTGTGAGCTGATGGAAAGAATTCCGCAGAACCACGAATTTGAACTTTCAGTGCTGTCTTCTGATAACTATTATTTAAAGCAAGCTGGTTCGACATTCAACAAACCCAACCTTTTACCCAGCCAAGACTTTAAAGGTAAAAACTTTTTAAAAAATAGAATATACGGCATTAATGAAATATATTCAAAGTATTGTATAAAATATAACGAGTACGACCTATTTCATCCTACTTATTACGATGATTATTTTCTCAAAAGCTTGAAAAAACCGTTTGTGATCACCGTTCACGACTTGATTCACTTTAAATTTCAGCACAGCTATTTTAAGGATCATTCAGTAAGGGATCAAATGGAAAAGATCATCAAAAAGGCAACCCGGATTATATCGATTAGTGAACACACAAAAAATGACATCTGTCAAATTATTAATATTCAACCAGATAAAATAGATGTCATACACCATGGGTTCAATCAATCCGAGACCAGTGTCCGGGGAGATAACAGGTGGGGAGAATACATACTTTATGTGGGAGAAAGGAACTACTACAAAAACTTCACTTATTTTATAGAAGCTGTTCAGCCGTTGCTCGCCAGAAACAAAACGATGAAAGTGATTTGCGTTGGACCCGCCCTGACTAAGGAGGAAAGCAGTATTTTGATTTCGTTGGGAATCTTCGATCAAGTGGTTGCTATGCATGTGGATAACGCAACCTTATCCGACTTGTATTTTCACGCACAAGTGTTTGTGTACCCATCGCTGTACGAGGGTTTTGGGCTACCCATCCTCGAAGCATTCGCCAATGATTGTCCAGTTTGTTTGAGTGATGCCAGTTGTTTTCCGGAAATTGCCGGCAATGCCGGCTGTTACTTTGACCCCGAAGATAAGGACGCCATTTTGTCTTCCATCGAGAAAGTGCTCTCCAATCCTGAGATAGCCCGTGAGATGATTAAGGAAGGCAGGGTACGTTTGCAGAATTTTTCATGGGACAAAACTGTAAATAAAACCATCAGTACTTACGAGAGTTGTCTATGAACATTTTTAAGCGAATGAAGAGGGTGAAAACTTCCTAGATATGTTGCAGACTAATGATAAGCCTAGAATGAATTATGAAAGAATCCGGGTCAATCATCTAAATTTATTTTGGATTGGTTTTGTTTCCTATTCGGTGGCTTATGCCATTTCCTGCACCCCAAATCCAAATTTCGTGTTATGCAATATCTTTCAGGTAATCGGTTTGATTTTGTTCTGGTTTGCTTCTTCCAGACTATACGATGTATCTGGGAAAAAGAATAGATATTTGTCGTCGTTGACTTTTGCTTATTTAGGTTGGACAACATTCGTTATTTATAGAGGTTTCAGTGCAGATTACGAAGTAATAAAGGTATTATTATTCGATCCATATTTAGGTTTATTCTTGTACTTAGCACCTATATTTGTATTTTTTAATATTGACGAAATTCACATTAAAAAAGCGTTTGATGTAATTATAGTGACAGGCATAATTTACATTATTCTCAGTGCCTATTTTATTAATTACATTGTCAATACAGGCGTCGAAAACCTTTCGGGTCTTGGAATTGTTGAAATGTTTGCCAAAACGCTGGGAATACCTTGTGGTTTTCTAGTCTTGACTTTTCCTTATCACAATAATAAAAAGATTTTTTTTGCTATCTGTGTTCTTCTCGTCTCGCTGCTATTCGCTATTTTGAAGGCCAGGCGTGGTCTGACTTTTATGGTGGTTATCATCCTGGCGTTGGCTTATGCGTTGTATCTCTATAAAAATATCAAAAACCTGAACAGCATACTGCTATTTGTTTATATATTGTTTGGAGTGGGTGTATTCGTATTATACAATCTATACGATACCCAGTTAGGCATTTTTCGATCTATTACCAATCGAATGGAAGATGATTCAAGATCACCGGTGGAATACTGCTTTTATAACGACATGAGTCCAACTGACTGGATAATTGGTAAGGGTTTCGCCGGTAAGTATTTTTGCCCGGCCGTCGATGCGCCCGACGCTATCTACCGACAAATGATCGAAACAGATTATCTGAATGTGATCCTGAAAGGGGGAGTAGTGAGCCTTACCTTATTGCTGTTGATCGTTTTACCTGCTATGTACATGGGGTTGTTCAAATCTAAAAACTTTCTGGCGAAAGGGTGTGCGGTGTGGATAGGCTTGTGGGTAGTTTTTATGTATCCTGCCAACGTTACCACTTTCAACCTTCATTATCTTTTGGTATGGTTGGCCGTGGCTTTATGCTATTCGGGCAGACTCAGGAATCTTTCTGAAAATGAAATGAGAACGTACTTGTCTTGATTTCATAAAGAGTGATAGAACGGGCTTCTTTATGACGTTTAGGTAGCGCGTGTTTTGTACGAAAAGTTTTAGGTAAATGGCATGACAGCAACAATCTCTCTAATCATTCCCATCCACAACCGGCTTGCCACCACCAGGCAGGGGGTTGGGCATATCGATCGGGCGGTGAGGTATTACGAAGCTTCCAGCACTGCCAAATATAAAATCGAGGTGGTAATCGTCGACGATGGGTCTACCGACGGCAGTTCCGAATGGATTGCGGCCAATCACCCGAAGTATCACCTGCTCGTCGGTGATGGTAGCCTGTGGTGGACGGGGGCGGTCAATGTCGGCATAAAGCACTGTCTCGACACGATGCCCGATCTTCGGGGTATCGTACTCCAGAACGACGACGTCAGGGTGGATGAGGACTGGCTGCAAAAATTGTTGCAGACGGTGGAGGATCACCCCCGATCACTCATCGGTTGTGCCACTTCCACCTGGGAAGCGAGTCATTTGATCGAATACGGGGGCCGCCAGATCAACCGTTGGTTTGCCAGGGAAAGGAAGATCAACCACCGGGCGGCACGCGCGCAGTTCGCTCCGGGTCACGTTGAACCCTCTTTTGATTTGTATGGCCGGGGGTTGTACCTGCCGCTCGAAGTGTTTCGGGAGGTCGGCCTGTTCGACCAAAAAAGCTTCAAACACCGGGGCGACATGGATTTGCCGCTGCGGGCCAAACGACACGGTTTTCGACTGCTGGTTTCTTACGATGCCGTCGTCTACGAGTTGCCCCAGCTGACGTACGGACTGGATGTGAAGCAAAAGATCAACTTGAAGGAAGCTTACAAAATCCTGACCGATTTCCGTTCGTCCAGCAACGTCAAGTTCATGTACAACTACTCGAAAATCGCCACCCGCCATCCGTTGCAGTTTGCCGTGTTCCTGTTCAGCAACGCTTTTTACCATTTCCGACGGGTTTCCTGGCGACTCCTGAATAATTATATCTGAATATCGCTCTTGCCGTTAGCGCAACTCGCGCCAGCCCGTCGCCGGGTGTTCCGTGGTTTCCATCATCCCCATGAAAATATACTATCTTTCCTCCTCTGCGTTTTCCGACAACCAGATGAATACCCTGAAGTTCCTAAGCAAGGATCATGAAATCACGTACGCGGTCATTATTCCCTACACCAATTCCAATTTCACCAGACAGGAACTGAGCGACTTTTGTTTGACCCAAGGGATCAGATTTGCCCCTTTCGAGCTCAAATACCGATTCAGGGACCCCAGGTTGATTTCCGTTTATTCATCCATCGTGGGGGCGATCAGGAAAGCCAACCCCGATTTGGTTTATTTCGCGAATTTCGATCAGTTGTACTTGAATGCTTTGCTACTCGGGTTGAATCCTGCAAAAACAATTATTGGCATGCATGATGTAGAAAGCCACAGCGGGACGGCTTTCGCTTTTCTTGCCTCTCTGAGCAAGCGCATTCTCATCGCCAGGTTCCGGTATTTCCATACCTACTCAACTCTCCAACAGAAAATACTTCTCGATAGAGCGCCCGAAAAGGTCGTATACAACATTCCGCTACCATTGTTAGGCTTTGGCGCGTTACCACCGAACGAGGCAGATGAGCCGAGCGATTGCGTTAATTTTTTATTTTTCGGTTTCATCCTGTCCTATAAAGGGCTTGACCTATTAATTTCGGCGTTCAGACGCGTGGCGGCCCGCCACGACAATGCTCAGCTGACCATAGCGGGCAGATGCCAGGATTGGGAAGAACAGTACGCCGCCCTGGTTAAAGACTGCCCCCAGATTGTGGCCCACATCCGATTTATCGAAAATGCCGAAATCCCGGAATTCTTCTCGGCCGCCGATTACCTGGTGCTCCCGTACCGTGATACAACCCAAAGCGGGCCTCTGATGATTGCCTATCATTACAATGTCCCGGTGTTGGTGAGTGACGCTGAGGGATTCAGTGAGTTCACCGAGGAGGGCGTTACCGGTTACCGATTTGAGTTGCATCGGGTCGGCGACATGGAAAGGGTATTGGAAGAGTGCGTCAAGGCGACCGAATCAGACTATGTCCGATTGAAGGAAAAGCTCGCTGACTTTACCCACGCCAATTTTTCCACGGAGGTGATGGTCAGAAAGTACAACACAATGTTTGCCGATGTCGAAGGGTCAACTAACCAAGCATATCGCCAATGAATGTATTGATAACTGCCCCTTCCCTGAACGAACACGAGAATGTCAGCGGTGTTTCTTCGGTCGTGCGGTCCGTAGTCACGTATCCCGAAGCGACCCACCGTTATTTTCATTTCCAGATTGGAAGTAAGGATGGAGAGGCAAAAAGAGTGGGCTGGTTTTTCACCCAAGTCACCCTGTTGCCGCGTCTGCTCCGGTTCACAAAGAGGCATGATATAAATCTGGTTCACCTGAACACGGATTTTACCCGAGCGTCACTGCTCAGGGATTATCTGGTGCTTGTTTGCACCAAATTCACCACCGGGCTACCCGTTTTGCTGCATGTTCACGGGGGACATCTTCTGATGCACCCACCCGGACAGAAGACATTCTTCGGATTCGTAATCACAAAAATGCTTGCTATGGCTGATGAAGTTGTGGTGCTAAGTGAAATCGAGGAAAAACAGTTGCGAAACAATTATGGGTTGCAACCCCGTAGTTTGCCCAATGCCGTAGCCCGGTTGGAAGGGGCACGGAGCGAGAAACACTTCGCCGGGAAAATCAGGCTCATATTTTTGGGGAGATTGGTCGAATCCAAAGGGATATTCCTCATCACGGACGCCTTGAAGCGACTGAGTGAGCATTACGCTGACTTGACTTTCACATTTTGCGGCGCTGGTCCGGAACTCCATAATTTGCTCGAACGCCTTAAAAAGATCCCAGGCCTGAATTACGAATACGGGGGTGTAGTCAGAGGCGAAGAAAAATGGGCCGTTCTGGGTAATTCAGAGGTGTTTTTATTACCTTCTCTTTACGGAGAGGGCCTGCCGGTCGCGATGTTGGAAGCCATGCAATGCGGCTGCGTGCCTGTGGTGTCCGACGATGCCTCCATTACCACGGTGGTCCGGCACAAAGAGAATGGTTTCGTAGTCGGCAAAGGCGATCTTGATGCCCTGGTTGATGTCCTCAGGCACATTATGGAAGAGAGAACCAGACTGGCGTCGATGAGTGAGGCCGCAAAAAGAACCATCGCCGAAAACTACGAGCTGCCGCAATACATGGAAAAACTGGCAGCAATCTACGTATCGGTTACTGACAAAAGACAATCCGGCGGATAACAACTTGGTTAACAATAAGTTAAAAATGCCGCTCCTGAAACCAGGAACGGCATTTTGCAGAGAGGAAGAGATTCGAACTCTCGAAGCCGTTTCCGACTTACACGCTTTCCAGGCGTGCTCCTTCAACCACTCGGACACCTCTCTATATCTGCATTGGGGTCGCAAATATAGCTGAAAATCATTTGCAATCAAATACTCATTTCTCCACGCAACGACCTTAGCAGCATCGCTGACTGCTGGGAGTGGTCGTCGGTTTGACCCAGAACAAACATCATTTTTGTGATGGCTGCTTCGGCGGTGCAGTCCGCTCCGCTGAGTACACCCAGCTCCCGCATGAAAAAACTGCTCTGGTACTGCCCCTGCACCACATGACCGCCATCGCATTGCGATACGTTAAAGATCAACAGGTTACGGTCGAGTGCCGCCCTGATCTCCGCCAGAAACCAATTAGCGGTGGGGGCGTTCCCCGCACCGAAGGTTTCTAATACCACCCCTTTTAGTCCTTTTATATTTAATACGCTTTGCACCACGGCCTGACTTATTCCCGGAAACATTTTTAGAAAGGTAACCTCGGAACTCAGCCTTTCTCGTAACACCAAATTATCATTGCCGGAATACGATTTGATATATGGTAAGTTATAGTTTATGCTGACCCCAGCCTCAGCGAGGGTCGGGTAGTTTTCGGAGTGGAATGCGTTGAAATCAGAGCTCTCCTTCTTTTTAGCCCGATTGCCGCGCAGGAGAACGGAGTTGAAATAAATGCAAACCTCGGAGACAATCGGTTTACCATCCCGACCTCTGGCCGCCGCGATTTCCAGCGCGGTGAGAAAATTCTCCCTCGCATCGGATCGGGCTATGCCGATGGGCAGTTGGGCACCGGTAAGAATGACTGCCTTGTCGAGACCCTCCAGCATGAAGCTAAGCGCCGAAGCGGTGTAAGCCATCGTATCGGTACCATGCAATACGACGAAGCTGTCGTAGGTTTCGTAGTTGTCGAAAATGATACGGGCTAATTCCTGCCAATGTTCAGGCGTCATATTAGCCGAGTCGATGGGGGGATCGAAGGGCAAAAAACCAATGCCGAAACTCAGGCGCCGGACTTCTGGCACCCTCTCTAAAACCTGTTCAAATTCAAAGGGTACCAACTGGCCTTCCTTGGCATCGTACACCATGCCCAGCGTGCCGCCCGTGTAAATTACCAGTACGGAGATCTTTGAAGGTGTGTCGCTTTGGGGATCAAGGCGGAAAGTGTTGTAGACCATACGTTGACTTGCCACTCAGTTTAGGGTGTGCTGTCGCATTGAATTGGCATTCAGGGTGGTTTGGGAGATGACGTCCTGCTTTGGGACCTGCATGATATCGCCAACGCGTTGCGCCACCAGTTCCAGATAAGCGGGTTCGTTGCGCTTGCCCCGATAAGGCGTAGGGGCGAGGTAAGGGCTATCGGTTTCCAGTACCAGATGTTCCAGCGCAATGTGCGGGAGCACTTTGTCGAGGCCACCGTTTTTGAAAGTCGCCACCCCGCCAATGCCCAGTTTGAATCCCAGTTCAATCGCTTTATTGGCTTCGTCAGTTCCCCCCACGAAGCAATGAAAGATACCTTTCAGCTTTGGGTCGGCCAATTTTTCGATCAGGGCGGCCGTCTCCCAAAAAGCTTCGCGACTATGAATGTCGATCCAGAGATTGTGTTTCAGCGCCAATTGGCACTGAAATATAAACGCTTCCTCCTGTTGGTCACGAAAGGATTTGTCCCAATAAAGATCCATCCCGATTTCTCCAATAGCAAAAAACGAGCGTTTATTGAGCCAATCTTCCACGATTTGCAGCTCCATCTCAAACCCTTCTTTCACATAGCATGGATGCAACCCCATCATGGGAAAGCAACGTTCGGGATGAGATTCTGCCAGCTCCAACATGCCCGGAATAGTAGTCTGGTCGCAGTTGGGCATCCATATCTCCTGAATGCCTGATTCCCAGGCGCGTTGTAACATTTTGTCGCGATCGTCGGCGAATTTTTCATCATAAATATGGGCGTGAGTTTCGATCATGTGGGTCTTCGGCTTCGCTCAGACTGACAGCGGCTTCGCTCAGACTGACAGCGGCTGCGGATCAACTGACGTTAGTTTCGCCTAAGCTGACAGTGCTGTTTGCGCTAAGTTTGTTCAATTATAAACTCTTCCCTTCCACACGGTAGAGGTGGGACGGAGGTAATTGATGAGCATGAGTGTATTGTTGAAGTTAAAATATAACCAAAACAGGGGTGTGTATTTGATGAGGTCTTTCTGTTTTAATATAATGAGCCCAGTAAGTGCTATCGCTGAGACCAATGCGTAATGTAAAACGGCCAAGCCAACCGACCATAGCGGGGCGACGAAAAGCAAAATAAGCAAGAACGGAAAGAATAGGGCAGAGGCAAAAAAGCTTAATTTAATCGGCCAGGGAGCCTGCATTGCCCCTTTCACCCAACGCTTGCGCTGCACCAGGAGTTCGGGAAGGCTGCGGGTGGGCTCGGAGACTGAGATTATCCCCGGCCGAAAACCTTGAACAAACCCGTATCCTTTGTCGATAATAGCCATAAACAGCGCGAAATCCTCCACAATCGAGAATCCAATGCGTTCGTAGCCGCCCACGGCTTCATAAGCTTCCCGCCGTACGGCCATGTTGTTGCCCATACCCGTAAACGGTATCTCAAATCGTGAAAAAAATCGCATCGCCGCCAGCGAAAACAGCCATTCGAGCGATTGCATGGCGGCGAATATTCCTGTCGGAGTCATTCGCGTTACGCCAACGACTGCTCCGGTATTGTCTTTAAATAAGCCCAACATTTGCGAGATCCAAGTGGGCGCGACAGCAATATCGGCGTCGCAGTAGAACAGATAGTCACCTGTGGCGTGGTGGGAAAGTTGCGCCAGAACATTGGCTTTGCCGCGTAACCCTGCGAATTGAGATTCAATTAAGAAATATTGAAAGGTAGATTTTTTCTGAATAAAATTTAAGATAACAGCTTCGGTTTGGTCAGAAGATTTGTCGTTTCCTACTAAAACTTCGTAATCTGTTTTCGGAAAATCCAGGTTATGCAAAGATTGAAGGCACCGTAGAATGTTTAGCTCCTCGTTGCGGGCGGCTAAAAGGATGCTGACTTTCTTATGGCTGGGGGGTACATTCATCTAATTAAGACTCGGCCGGACGAGCTAAATACTGCTTTACAATTTGCGAAATTCGTAACCCATATTCCCGAAATGATCCAACACTCTTGGTAGCGTATACTCCATATTTTTTTTGGCTTTGATACTGTCGTGGAATAACAGAATTGAGCCAGGTCTACTGTACTGAATCGTTTTGGACAGACACTTTACGGGAGAAATATTGAGGGAGAAATCGCCGCTCAGTACATCCCACATGACAATCTTTCTGGCAGGCAATAATGCCTTTGCCTGAGATTTGGTGATACGCCCGTAAGGTGGGCGAAAAAGGTCGGTTTGTAAGGGGAGCTGTTGGTCACACCTTTTGATGTTTTCCAAATAATCGTCAGTACTGGTTTTCCAGCCATTCAGATGGTTAAAAGTGTGGTTCCCAATTGAATGACCCCCATCAACTACCTTTTTAAAGATTAGAGGATGCTTGCCTATATTATCTCCAATGCAAAAGAAAGTGGCTTTGGCTTTGTATTTCTCTAAGCTATCCAATACAAATTCAGTCACTTCCGGGATGGGGCCATCATCAAAAGTGAGATAAAGAACCTTTTTATCCTTGGGCATTCGCCAAAGATAATTTGGATAGAAAGCCTTTAAAAAAAAAGGAGATTTATGTAAAAATAAGTTTAGCAAGGATCTATATCAAATTTGAATACGCTTAACACCTTTTGAGATTTTACCTTAATTCTCTGCCTTTCCAGATATAACTTGGACTTTGGGCTGACAAACCAACAAGTGTAACATAAAAGGGGTAAAGGATTTGAACCAATACTATATATATAACTGAACGAGATTTACCTAAAAAAGAAAGAACACTTCCAATAAATAGCCACTCAGGAACCCATTTCAGAACGAACATTACGGCAATAAGTCTCCAATGCAGCCAACCGTAGAAATGTAAAACCAAAGCAACGATCAGGGAAGCATTACAGCAAAATACATACACTGCCAGTGCTACACTGAGCGGATTATTGTAATGTTTCCACTTACTGGCCCAGCGCTTGCGTTGCTGAAAAAAATCTTCCCATTTTGTGTGAGCCGTGGTGCGAACAATGGCGCGCCGGTCTTTTAAAAATTGGATCTTCCCCGGATAGCGTTTCGCAATTTTATGCATCAAAAACTCATCGTCGCCCGAGGCAAGGTGTTCGTTACCAGCGAAACCCCCAACTTCGTCAAATGCTTTTCTTTCGTACGCCAGGTTGGCACCGTTGCACATCGAGGGCGATCCGGCAGCAATGGAGGCGGCCCCACTGCCAATCAGGCTCGAAAACTCGACAGTTTGCAGATGATCGGTCAAAGTACTTTCAGCGGTGAAAGTGACGGGGCCGCTGATAAGTTTCGCCCTGCTAATCTCGTAGGCATCGGCAATACTGCTAAGCCAATCGGTGCCCACGCGGCAATCTCCGTCGGTTGTTACGATCAGGTCGCCTTTTGCAACGTGCAATGCGGCTTGAATGGCTCGCTTTTTGGGTGAGGCGGATTTTATTTTTTGATCCAGATCAATGATCGTCAGCGAAATATGGGTATTTCTACGGAAAGCGTCTAACACATAGGCCGTATTATCGATGGAGCCATCATTGGCGACGACTACATCAAACAGTGAATGATCGTAATTTTGTTGGGCCAAATCCTTTAATAAGGCACCGATACGCAGCGCTTCGTTTCTGACCGGGATAACTACGGTGATGTGGGTCGTTGGCGAATAGGAAGGAGGAGTAGGGCGGGGGATTCTTAGCCATAAAACCCAGAATGCCAGCGTGAACAGCGCGTAAGTGCAAATCAGAAAAAACGGCAAAATCATCAATAGGAGCAAAGGATTAGGCATATTTAGCGCTCCATTTAAATTTCCATATAAAAAAGACGCCTACTGACAAGGGTATCAGAATATTGATTAACCAAATGAAAAAGGTCGCCGCCATGATTTTTTCCTCCGCTACATGGTAGGGGGCGAAAACGTAGAGCGCGGTAAACTGACGAATGCCTAAATCGCCAATTGCATTGATGGCGGGCAAAACAGTTTTCACCAAATAAACCAAACCTACGCCAATAAGAATATCAAGTAGAGAAATCCGTAAACCGAATAGCGTGAGCGCTAGGGCATATTGCGCCATAAAAACCAGGTAGCGCGCCAGGCCGATGGTAAACGCGGTAATTAGTTCTTGTGAGGTGTAGTCCCGGATAACCAACAGATTTTTTTTCAATTTCTTGGCCCATAACCGGCTACTTTGCCAATGTAACAAATCCCTTCTGAATACTCCAACGGCCAATCCACCCGCTAGAATAACCAGTAATATTCCATTGATCGCCCATGATATTTCCCAAGGTAGACCGAGCGATTCGCCGCGCCAAAACCAGCAAACTGCTCCACCCAGGACAGACACGTAGAACTGGATGCCGTTGGAAATCAGTGCCGCACCCAAAGTGCGGAGCCGGATTTTGGAGCGGAGAGAGGTGATGCGCCCGATGGTATCGCCCAATTGGGCTGGGACGGCTACGCCCACCGCCAACCCCGTGAGTGTGCTGCGGAAGGCTTCGGAAAAAGACAGCGGAACCGCCTTTCGGGCCAAGAGTTGCCATTTGGCGCTTTCCAAGGCCCAATTAAGGGGGACGAGCAGAAAAAGTATAGTTAGGGCAGCTAAGCTGTTGTTCGTGAATAGGGAACGTAGCAGGGCAAAAACCTCTGTCAGACTACTTTCTGGATTTCGAAATGTTTTGAAAACGTAGCTGACGATCAGCAAGGTAACGATCCATTTTGCCAAACGCCACCAGCGAGTGGTGGGCGATTTTTCTTTGGGCGGCAGGAGTTGGCTATCTTGCAAGATGATTACTGTAAAGCCAGGAGGCGATAAAATTATTTTGGGCGTCGATCCCGGGACTCAGGTGATGGGCTACGGAGTGATTGAGGTCACGGGCCAGCAGATCAAGCTGGTGCAGTACGGGGTGATCAAGTTGAGCAAATATACGACCCATGAGCTTAAGTTGAAGAAAATCTTCGAGCGCATGATTCAGGTCATTGACGAGTATCTACCCGACGAAATGGCCGTCGAGGATCCATTCTACGGTAAAAATGCCCAGTCGATGCTCAAACTGGGGCGCGCACAGGGCGTGGCGATGGCCGCCGCGCTGTCTCGAGATATTCCCATCGTTGAGTATTCGCCTAAGAAAATCAAACAATCGGTGACCGGCAACGGCAATGCCAGCAAAGAGCAGGTGGCCTACATGCTTGAAAATATCTTAAAGGTAGAACTGAGCCGAGAGTTCATGGACGCAACCGACGGCATCGCCATTGCCATTTGCCACCACTACCACGCCAATTCCCCGGCGTCAGCTAGTAAATCCAGTTCTTCCAAAAATAAGAAAGGCGGCTGGGGGGCTTTCGTGAGTGAAAATCCGAAGCGGGTGAAATGAATCATCGGCGCTTTTTATTCCAAAAGTTTCAACGCTGCCTCGACATCGAGTACGGGTAGTTGGCAAGTCTTATCAAAGCAAACGTAGATGGCTGTCTTCCCGTTAATGGCCGTTCGACCTTCTAACAGCGGTAAACCAGACGACGACGCTGCGCCAGCCATTACCTTGTTGGGGACGAAAAATCGGTCAAGATCTTTTCTTAAATTCTCATAATCGGGACCGACGATCACGATTTCGGCAGTGGGGGATGTGCGCTGGGCGTAGAGGGCGGCCCAGTTGGTGGCCACTTGAATGTCCGTGCCCAACAGGCGCGACATTTTGTCGAGCATCGCATCGGCTTTTTCCACAAAATCGGATCGATCCAGTAAAATGCCCGTTTGGTAAAGTGCGTGGGCTAAAATAGAATTAGAGCTCGGGATGACATTGTCTAACAGCTCCTTCTTGCGGGCAATCAATTTCTCGGCTTGGGCGTCGGTGAAGAAGAAAAAGCCATCGACTCCGTCGTAAAAGTGGGCAACAGTCTTGTCCAGCAGCTTCTCCGCCAGTCGCAGCCACTCCTCGTTGAACGTTACCTGATACAACGCCACGAGCCCCTCGGCGACCGCCGCGTAATCTTCCAAAAAACCGGGGATGGTCGCCCTACCGTCCTTATAACTATGGGACAGCTTGCCGTCTTTCGACATGTTATCACGCAGGAAGCAGGCGAGAGCAATGGCTTGATCGCGAATAGGTTCATGGCCCAAGGCGCGGTAAGTATCGACTAATCCTTTCAGAAGAAGACCATTCCACGAAGCCAGAATTTTATCATCCAAGCCGGGCCGAACCCGCGCTTGGCGACGAATTTCTAATTTTTTCAGCGCGTCGAAATACTTTTCCTCGAAATCTTCCGAATAAAATCCTTTGGCTTTTGCCACTACCGCCGCATCCTGCGTGAGGTGCAGATGATTATGGCCGTGTTCCCAGTTGCCCGCTTCGGTAATGTCATACAACTGCGCGAACCACTCGAAGTCATCGCCCAGCATTTCCAGTAATTCTTCCGCCTGCCAAACGTAAAATTTACCCTCTACGCCTTCGCTATCGGCGTCGAGGGCCGAGTAATAGCCGCCCTCCTCGCTCCGCATTTCTGTAACGAGCCAGGTGAAAGTACGGTTGAGGCGATCGGCGTAAAGCGGATTTTGGGTGAGGGAATAGGCCTCGGCGTAAATGCTCAGCAGTTGGGCGTTGTCGTAGAGCATTTTCTCGAAATGCGGAATAAACCACTCGCCATCCACCGAATAGCGCGCCCAGCCGCCCACCACGTGGTCGTATATACCACCGAGGGCAATACGATTTAACGTTAGCTCGATTTGCGCCAGCGCCTCGGAATTTTGGGTGAGGTCATAGTAGCGAAGCAAGAACTTATAAATTGAGGGCATCGGAAACTTAGGCACGCGATCCATACCGCCATCCCGCGTGTCGAACTGCGCCTTGAGCCGCTCGAACATTCCATCCAAAGCTTCCACGGTATGAGTGGAATCGGCGGCATTCAAGCCGTATTTCTCCATCTCGCTCACTTGCAGACTCTGAGCAAAGCTTTCCGCCGACTGCATCAACTCACTATGATGCTCATTGAAAGCATTACGGATACTGCCCACCAATTGCACCCAATTTTGGGGAGGCAGGTAGGTGACCCCGTAAAAGGGTTTGGCATCGGGCATGAGAAACACGTTGAGTGGCCAGCCGCCGCGCACGCCCATCAAATGGACGGCATCCATATATATGGCGTCGATGTCGGGCCGCTCCTCACGGTCCACCTTTATACAAACCAGGTTCTCGTTCATCACCGCCGCCACACTTTCCTGCTCGAAACTTTCGCGCTCCATTACGTGGCACCAATGGCAGGCTGAGTAGCCGATACTGACCAGAACGGGTTTGTTTTCGGTGCGGGCTTTGTTTAAAGCATCTTCGCCCCAGGGAAACCAGTCCACGGGGTTGTGGGCGTGTTGCAGCAGGTACGGGCTGGTTTCGTTCGCAAGACGGTTCATATTTTAATTTGGAATGAGCGAATTAATGAATGCCGGAACTATGAATTCTGAAATCAGAAACCTGTTCAATACACCGCGACATTCACTAATTCCCGATTAATATTTTCTCACTGATCGAGCTATTCTTAGAACTCACCCTCACCAAATACGTGCCGCGAGGAACCTTGGGAAGGTCGAATTGGTAGCGGTGATCGCCTTTTTGGGTCATTGAGTTCTGGGTTTTCAGCAGGGCACCTTTGAGATCAAAAAGTTCAAACTTCACCTCGCTTTGCGTGCTGGCACTGCTCAGGTTGACAAAAACGGCCTGACCGGCAGGATTGGGATAAATGGTGGCGACGGCCAAGGAGGAATCCAGCGCCGACACCACGTCGGCCAGGTCAAACTGGCACAGGAAAACTTCCCGGCCTTGCAGCGTGATGGTCTTGGTCCACTGCTTATAGGTCACTTGGAGCTCGGTTTGCTGGTTCTCGCTGGCGTAAGTGTTCTGGGCCGCGATGAGGATGCGGCCGTCTTTGACCACGCCGCGCCAGATCGGGTTGCGACGTTCCATGTGGTCGCGGGCCGACATCGGACTGACCAATTCATGATTCCCCCGGAACATGTCGCCGAAGCGGGACAGGCGATAGAGCGCGTTGATAAAATGCTCGTAAGTGGCGTAGTTCTGCTGGCGCTGTCCCTCATAATACGGATTTTCCCACAACCACAATCCCTTGGCACCCGAGAAAAAGGGGAAGATCGCCGTAGCTTCCGCCATGAACTTGGGGATGAGTGGAGAGCCGGGAACGAAGCTATCGTGGTAGCGTAGCCAGACGAAAGGAATGATTGGCTTGTCACTCCACGCCCGGTTGACCTCAATCTGAAATAGCAAATAAGACAAATAATCCTTGCCCAGCGGATTTTCGTAGGGATAAAAATAGTAAGCCGAAGGGGTCAAAATATTCATTTGGTCGTAAAAAGAACCGCCGATTTTGCCCGACTCATCCTGCATGAGAAAGTGAGTGCGCTGGCGGTTGGTCGTCCAATCGAGCCAACTGTTGGTCGGTATGTTGAGCCAGGTGCCCCGCACCGGGACATCGCTGTAGCTGCTCACCTTTGTGGAACCAGCAATGCCTTTACTTCTGAGATATTTGGCACCCTCGGTGTACCACCAGCGGATGTCTTTCTTATAGGTGGAGAGGAACCGCTCGTCCCTCAGGTCGCGGTAGCCCTGCGGAATGCGCCCGTCGCGTTTGAGGGCCAGAATATCGCGGTCGAGTTCCTGAACCCGCTCCACGTCCAGACAAATGATGTCGGCGCGTGGGACGCCACTGCCGCGCGAGTCGTCGAACAGGTTGGCCATATCACCAATGTACCGATCCCAGTGCCGACGGTAGGTGGCCGTGTCGTTTCCCCAGGGGCTTTCCAGCCCCAGCACCGACCAGGGCTGGTTGGAGCCGTCGATGCTGGCGACGCTGTTCCACAGCAAGGCCCGCTTTCCCACGGGCAAATTACCCGCCTCGGGACCGCTGAAATGCGCCAGGTGGCTGAAGCCGTGCCGCAGCGGCAGCGACTCCGTGTCGCCGAAGCGCGGGCCGTTGTAAATAACGGTAAAGGGGAGCGAAAATTCGGGAAATTTCTTCCAGTCGATGCGGTTGTTTTCTGCCACCGGATTCAGGACAAAGTCGGGAGCACAGGATTGAGACATTGCCGCCTTGGCACTGATAACCAAGAGGGTACCGACTAGCAAGAATTTATTTTTTATGAAAAAACGCATGAAGCTGGGCATCGTTCGTAATCCCTTATTCGTTACTTTTGCAAATAACAGCACCAAAAGCCGTAATCCCTAACCGCAAAACCATTCCATGAAAAACGTTAAATCTCTTCTCCTCGCTGCCTTCGTAATACTGTTTATGGGTTCATGCGAGAAGAATACTACCGATCCGCAAGACACCACGAAAGATAATGTACTCATCACCAACCCGTGGCGATTGGTGAATGTTACCGATGCTTCGGGAAAATCCATCCCAAAAAATCAACTGGGGATTGAAACCCAACTTATCTATTTGTTGGACATACAGTTCTTTGATAACAATGTAGCCAAGGCGATCGACCAAAATTCCAAGCAGGTAGTCAATGGAGGAACTTGGTATTTGAAGGACAATGGTCAGATTCTGGATATTGAAATTAACGCCTTCAAAGGACAATTCGGGGTGAAAGAATTGAGTCGATCCAAGATGACGCTCAGCAATCAGGTTCCGGTAAATGGAGTGAATCAATCAGCCAATTTGGTTTTTGAGCCGGTCGTGAAGTAAAGATTTCCCTTTAATAGTAAATACAAAAGGCAAGCCATGTGGCTTGCCTTTTTAGATTATTTCAAAGGTAACAATCTAATTCCCAGACGCAATGATTAGCACAGCGACCAAATTTGCCCCAAAGCCGATTCCCCAATTGGTCCATACTTTCCTCTGTTTCACTTTTTTTGCTTTTTGCGTGTATCCGAGGTAATACTCCTGCTGTTTAATGAGATTTTCATCTGGATAGCCAAGGTTTTGAGTTTGCGGGGCATTCGCCGAACAGATGATCGCTGGTACCAGCCCGATCAATGGTGACACCAAACTTGAAATCAAAGTGCCGGTTCCGGCAGGCTTGTATTTTATGTAATTGCGCTCAGCGTCAATCTGTCCTCTTACGTAAAGATTTTCATTACTGGTAAAAAGCTGAGTAGAGTCCTGTGAGAAAGTCACCTGAGCCTTAGCGGGTATTGTTGTTAGCGCCAAGCCAAATACCAGAGCAGTAAGTAAGTTTTTCATATTAAATGAGTTTTGAATTGATGAAAAATGCCTACAAAAATATCGAATCAGAATTAGGTTACCAATAGGGCAGGAAAAAAAATCAATACATTCTCAAGTATTTGGGACTCTAGCTTCGGCTGAGAAAAATGTACCGCTAGGCGCATTTGATCCCTGACGGGATCGCATTCAAGACGACAAGCGGAACTCCTGGCACTCTTGCATTGGAAAATCCAATTGGACGAAATCAAAAATATTATTGCTACGGTCGGTCGGAGCGAAGCAGCACGGCTATGTTGTTTGCACCCATGTCGACCAAGCTTTTTAGCGGCGTGTGTACAGTGTAAGTCGTGCTTTATACTCTGTATATATGAAATTTAGAAAGTAGAATAGGTAAAATCCGATCGAGTTTTTGCTTTACTTACTAAACGAATGTTTAATTATCGAACTTTTTATTTAAACATATGTTTAATTTGAGCTAACAATCTGGTCAATAGTACATTGATAGTAAACCATGTTTTAAAGATTACACTGTAGAAAGCTGAGATGACTTACAGAAGGAATAAATAGGTCACGAAATAATGATGCGAGAATCGAAATGAAAAATGTAAGTAATGAGGAGACATGGTCATCAATATTCACAAGCCACTAACTCCGAATTGTATCACCCCTTTGGCATTCCGCCCCTGATGCATATCCTCAAAAGCTTGCGAGAGGTCTTCCAGCGGGTAGGCGCGGGTGACCAGTTCGTCCAGTTTGAGTTTTCCTTCTTTGTATAAGGACAGGATTTCGGGAAAATCGCGCGCTGGCTTGCATTGTCCGTAGAGCGGGTTAATGTACTGTTTGTCCCACTCAAAGAGCGTCATGTCGATCTTGATTTCTCGTTCAATACCGCTGACCTGACAGGCCACACCCGCGTTGCGCACCATCGCCAGCGGAGCAGCGCCGAGTTCGGGGATGGCGGTGCATTCGAAAGCGTAGTCGGCACCGCGCCCGTCGGTGAGGACCTTTACTGCCTGGGCGGCTCCCAGCAAGCCATTGTCTGCCTTATCTGCCTGGATCGTATGCGTTGCGCCGTATTCTTTGGCCATTTCCAACCTCGTGGGATTGAGGTCGATGGCGACGATCATAGCGGCCCCGGCGATTCTTGCCCCCTGAACCACATTGAGTCCTACGCCGCCCGCGCCAAGCACTACCACGGAACTTCCCGCCTTCACCTTGGCCGCATTGACCACCGAGCCGTAGCCCGTCATCACGCCGCAGCCCACGATAGCCGCTGAGGGAAAGGGAATTCCCGCGTCCATTTGCACGACGGCCGCCTCGCGTACCACGGTCAGCTCGGCCATTGTTCCCAGGCTGAACGAACGCTCGATGGGTTTGCCTCGCCACTGGGTACGTTCTAACCCGGCGTGGCCGCCGCTAGCCTTGTTGCCCGCCGTGACGGGGGAGTTTACTTCGCATAGGTGCTCATTGCCTTCTTCGCATTGGAAACATTCGCCACAGGGAATGGCCCAGTTGAGGATAACCGCGTCGCCGGGTTTTACTTTCTTGACCAGCGGCCCGACTTCTTTCACAATGCCCGCGCCCTCGTGACCCATCACGATGGGTTTGCCCCAGGAAAGTGAATCGTAGTCGGTGTGGCAGATTCCGGCGGCTTTGATTTCCACCAGCACTTCGTCGCCCTGCGGCGGGAATACTTCAATGGTTTCGATGGTGAAGTTGCCATTTCCGTGGCTGATGGCTGCTTTAGAGTGCATTGGTTTTTCTTGCAAAAGTAGGGCTTGATTTCATGAAATACTGATTGGTTGGCAAAAACCTAGTTACTGAACGGTAATGAGCAATGAGTGAATGGTAGTTAGAATTGCTCGTATGTCCCTTAAATTTGCAATTCGGTTATAAGATCAATAACGCACTTGTAATCAGTGAGTAGTTAACTGAGAAGATTCAACATAACCGAACACTTTCTTTTTTTATTTTCATCCTAAACCCCTAATCAAAAAGCGTATGTATACTTTGATTCGTTCATTGTCGTGGTCGAGAATCCTGACCGAACAACTTCCCGTTTTGCTGATGGCCATGTTCTGCGCCGAAAGCTTTTACAAGTTCCACAGTTTCGTGTTAGAGTGCGGCGCCTTCTTGCTCACCTGGTTCCTGATCGATGCTGTCTACCAGTTTGTCCGTCGGCAGTTTTTTGCCCGAGACTGACCCGTCACCACGACAATTCACTTTGTATTCTTCTATCCTAAACACCTCAAAAATGCCTAAGCAAAGCAAAGATTCTTCCCAGCCCCAAACCGACCAGAATAATCCCGGTATTGTACCCGATTCCGAAGGTGGCCCTCGCAAACGCGCCAGCCAGTTTTTCGTAGAGCGAATGCGGCCTCTAATCCTCAAAAGAACACCCCATAAGGATACGAAGACGGATAAACTAGATTCGTCGGATCATCCTAAGTTACTGGATAAGTCCCCCGATGACTCTGCTCTGCCTGAGAATTTCCGGCAGAAGCTGATGCAGGAATACCGTCAACGTCAGCGAGCCAATAGGCCTTCCTCGATCTCTATAGAAGGGTCTGGGCCTGTGCAACGCTCCGCCCCACTGCCTCCTCCGGCGAACAACTGGGTGTCGATTGGCCCTTCCGTAGTTCGGCGAGGGCATAATTCGTTACAGTCTGGGATGAGCGGTCGCACGCCCGCCATCGCGGTGGTACCGGGCGGCACCACTGTCTTTATCGGCGCGGGCAACGGGGGCGTCTGGCGGTCGGAGGATATTGGTAGAACCTGGAAATCACTGATGGAGGGCTTCGATCTAAACCCGACCAATGCGACTTCCGACTCGCTGGCGATTGGGGCAATCGCCCTCGACCCAACAAACCCTAACCGACTCTACGTGGGTTCGGGCGAGGGCCATGGCGCTGGCTATTTCGGCGTGGGGCCAATTGTGACCGACAACGCGATGGACGATAGCCCCACCTGGGCAACCGAACCTGTAGCCCCCGGTAGCAGCCCTTCACTGGCGGGGCAGGGGTTCTACGCATTGGCAGTCGATCCCGCCGACACGGATCGCGTGGTAGGGGCCACCAGCACGGGCATCTTTCGACGTGAACCGGACGGAGCGGGCGGGTTTCATTGGGAGCACAAGTCCATGGACGGCTTTTACCAGAGGATTACCAGCGTAGTAAGTGCCCATAGTGGAGGCGTTACTACGTTCTATGCAGCACCTTATTATGGTCCGGTATTCAGCTCTACCGACGGCAACGCCTGGACTTCGGTGGGGACTGGGTTTCCAAATGGTGGAGATCGAATTTCTTTGGCGGTTCAACCCGATAATCCCGATGTGGTTTACGCGCTCAGGAGCGATGGTAGTGTATATCGGCTCGATGTGTCGGATGGTGAATGGAGGCTCGTGAATGGTGTGCCAGCGGCGGTAGATTTTGTTACTGGCTCTTCAGGTGACAGCCGGGGGTGGTACAACCTGTCGATTGCTGTAGCCCCAAACGATGTCAACCGTATTTATCTCGGTGGTGGGGCATTTTCTTCTGGGGCAGCTTTATATCGTGGGCAGATCACAGTGAATGTCAATACTGTTACTATGGTGCCGACTCACATCGGCGAGTCCGTCCACCCCGATGTCCACGCCCTGGTTTTTGCACCCGGTGAGGCTAGCAAATTGTGGGTTGGCTGCGATGGAGGTGTGTTCTACTCGACCAGACCATTGCGTACAGGGAATATTTTTACCGCTCGAAACACGGGTTTGCAAACCCTGATGATGAACCACTTGGGACAGCACCCAACCGAGGATGCAGTGCTATTTGCGGGTTCGCAGGATAACGGTGGTCAGCGTTACACAGGCGAGGAGGCGTGGCTGTTCTCCTCCGGTGGAGATGCTGGCTACGCCGTGGTCAACTGGAATAATCCTTACCAGATATTGAGTACTTACATACGCGGCAGGATTCGACTTTCCCTCGACGGTGGCAATCCTAATACTTTCACTGACGTGAATGTACCCCTGGAAACTGATGCGAACGGGGTGCTCACCGAAGGCGTGCGCTTCTACGCCCCGCTAGTGGGAACGCCGCCCAATTTGGGTAGTGCTACGGCGGCTTTGGATTCCACGCTGGTGGCATTTGGCTCCATACGCCCTTGGATTAGCACCAATATAGGTATTGGTTGGCAGTCCATTCCTAGCGGCAATCTTGCCCAGGACAGCCTGAATGGACTTATCCGCAGCCTTGTCTTTGCCTCGCCGAACCGACTTTACGCCGGTACCGAAGCTGGGGGTGTTTATCGTTTCGACCGCTCCGGGGCTAACTGGACGCCGATGCGGATCGACACACTCGGCGGTGCCAACAACTTGCCGCTAGTCGGGTCGGTGACCAGCATAGCTGTCGATCCTGGTAATTCCAGCCGCGTGTACGTCACGCTCGGCGGCAATGGCGATTACCGCCACGTTTGGTTCTTCAACGGTACGCAGTGGGAGCAACGCAGCGGAGCGACGGCTGGCGGGGCAAACAGCCTGCTGGACATCCAGGCCAATGTCATCGTGGTCGATCCCGCCAATCCTGCTCACCTTTACGTGGGGGCTGACATCGGGATATGGCGCTCGACCGACAGCGGGATCAACTGGGACACCTACTCGAACGGGCTACCCGACGCGGCGGTCGTCGACCTGGTGCTGCATAACCCCCGACGCCTGTTGCGGGCTGCTACCCACGGCCGCTCGGTGTTCGAGCGCACCTTGCCCGACACGCCAAAGCAGGGCGTGGAACTATACGTTCGTAACACCCAGCTCGATATGGGGCGCTCTCCCGCAATTAATAACCTGCCCGATCCGACGGCCCAGGGCCAACTCGTGAAAATATGGCGCGGGCCAGACATAAAGCTCGACACGCCAAACGTTAATGGTGAATACCAATTTCCGCTGACAGGCGAGATCGACTTTTTGCAATTTGTCGATGAACTATCGGATGATTTCCAAAACGTGGCCACCCACGCTACGGATAACATCCGCACACGGGTTTACGTCCAGGTTCACAACCGGGGTGTCGTCCCTGCCGATAACGTCCGGGTGATGCTTTTGCTGGCCAATGCTTCGGCGGGGCTGCCTGCGCTGCCTAATGGGTACGAAGTCAACGTTAGAACCGGGATGCCAATCAATAACATGAATTGGCGGACAGTGGGCTTCGCTATGGTAGACGACGTTCGGCCTGGTTTTCCCAAGGTGGCAACTTTCAACTTGCCGTCCACCATGTTGCCGCCGCCTGCCAGCCTGGCGGGCAATCAGCACCAGTGCGTACTGGCGCTGCTGCATCATCCCACCGACCAGTTCACTACCAGTCAGACCGACGTGAGGCAATTGAGCGTTGACGACCGCAAGACAGCTCACAAAAATCTGACGGTCGTGCAGTTCACGGGAAGTGCTCCCACGCCATCAGCTCTCACCGTGCCCGTCCGCATCCATAATATGTATTTGAAAGAGATGCTGCTGACTAATCTGATTTTCCGTTTGAAGGGTTATCGTGGGAAAGTTTGTCTGATGGTTCCGCCCTTGAAGATCGAGGGCGATTTAAAAAGACAGGTGCAAGGGTGGGAGAGAAGCGAGAAGAGCGACAGTTTCCACAAATGGGCGGAAAACCATCTGAGTGACATAAAACGTGGCTGGAAGGATGAGCATGGCTACGACCGGGAGTGGACCGAGCAACGGGAGCAGGCTGTTCGGTTGGCGATGAAAGCCAACACCATGTATTGCGCAGAAACGACCGAAAAGGACATTTCGATCAATAACATCACTATGAAGCCTGGCAGCTACCATACGGTTTTTCTATTATTGGAACGGCCGCCCAAAGCTAAAGTCGGGCAGTCATTCGAGATGGAAATCATCCAGACCGACGCACAAGGAAAAAGTACGCTCGGTGGACTGGACGTGCGGGTGGAGCTCGTACCGGAGCCCAAGAAGCAGAAAGTGAAAGCCTTGGAGGTATAGTTTCCAGAAGGCTGGTATAGCTCGCAAAGTCACGAAAATGCAAACAATCGACCTATTCGATTCATGCCTTTGCGGCTTTGCGAGCAACTTTTTGTTATTTTGGCTCAGAATTATCCTGAAACCCAAATTATCGCTCCATGCTGCCATCCATTCCATTCGACCAAACCGCTGCTTACAAGAAACTTAAGTCCCACTACAAGACCATCTCCAAGAAGCACCTGCGTGAACTGTTTGCCGAAGATCCCAAGCGGTTCAATAAGTTTTCAATTCGATTGGGTGATATTCTTTTAGATTATTCCAAAAACCGCATCAATGGTCGCACCCGCATCTATCTGAGCCGATTAGCCGAGGAATGCCAACTGAGCGAGGCCATCGAGCAGATGTTCACGGGCCAAAAAATCAACGCCACCGAAGACCGCGCCGTGTTGCACACCGCCCTACGCAACCGATCCAACGAACCTGTGATGGTGGACGGGCAAGACGTGATGCCCGAGATCAACGAGGTTCTGGATAAAATAAAGGAGTTCTCGACAAAAGTCCGGTCGGGCGAATGGAAGGGCTACACAGGAAAAAGAATTACCGATATTGTCAACATCGGCATCGGTGGCAGCGACCTCGGCCCAGTCATGGTCACCGAAGCCCTGAAATCTTACGGCAAGAAAGGGTTGAACGTGCATTTTGTCTCGAACGTGGACGGTACCCATATCGTCGAAACGCTCAAAAACCTGAATCCTGCCACGACGCTATTCATGATTGCGTCCAAGACCTTCACCACCCAGGAAACGATGGCCAACGCCCACACGGCCCGTCAATGGCTGCTGGATGAGGCCGAGGACGTCGAACACGTCAAAAAGCATTTTGTCGCCCTCTCGACCAACGAGGAGCAAGTGAAAGAATTTGGCATCGACCCGGCCAATATGTTTGTCTTTTGGGATTGGGTTGGCGGGCGTTATTCATTGTGGTCCGCCATTGGGCTGTCGATTGCCTGTTACATCGGCTTTCAGAACTTCGAGCAACTGCTGGCGGGGGCGCACGATATGGACAACCACTTCCGCCATACCAAGTTCGAGCGAAATATGCCCGTGATGCTGGGTTTGTTGGGAATTTGGTACAACAATTTCTTTGGTGCTCAAACCGAAGCCATCCTGCCCTACGATCAGTACCTGCACCGCTTCGCCGCCTACTTCCAGCAGGGCGACATGGAGAGCAATGGCAAGTCCACCAGCCGCGACGGTCAGCCCGTCGACTACGAAACGGGGCCCATTATCTGGGGCGAGCCGGGTACCAACGGGCAGCACGCCTTCTACCAGCTCATCCACCAGGGCACTAAGTTGGTTCCCTGTGATTTCATCGCCCCGGCTATCAGCCAGAACCCAATCGGCGATCACCACAAAATGCTTCTGTCAAACTTTTTCGCTCAAACTGAGGCGCTTATGAACGGTAAGACCGCCGACGAAGCCCGGGCTGAACTGGAAGAAGCGGGCAAAAGTAAAGAGGAGGTAGATTTTCTAACACCGTTCAAAGTCTTCGAGGGCAACCGTCCCACCAACTCGATTTTGGTCAAAAAACTCACGCCGCGGGTGCTGGGCAGTTTGATTGCAATGTACGAACACAAGATTTTCGTGCAGGGCGTAATCTGGAATATATTCAGCTTCGATCAGTGGGGCGTGGAATTAGGCAAGCAGTTGGCCAAGAAGATCTACCCCGAACTGCAAAACGATTGGCCAATCGATGCCCACGATAGTAGTACGGATGCTTTGATCAACCAATATAAGAAATGGCGGTAAAAGTTTAAAGTGTATGAGTTTAAAGTGTATGAGTTCTGTGGTTAAAACTCAGTTTTGCCTGCTGTTACTGTTTGGTTTGAACATATCGGCCTGGGCGCAGTTGGTGGTGACTTTTCCCACTTCGCGGGCGGTATTTCAGCGGGATAATTCCAACCAAGCTACGCTTTATGTTGGTGGGTATTTTGAAGGGTGTTTGGATCAGGTTGAAGCGCGGGTCGTGCCTCGGGCGGCGGGACAGGGAACCGTTACGGCCTGGTCGGTGATTCAGAACAACCCTTTGGGCGGTCAGTTTTACGGCTCCATGCCAGTAACGGGGGGCTGGTACCAACTGGAAGTGCGCGGACTCAGAAACGGCAGTCAGGTGGCCCTGAGCACAGTGGATCGGGTAGGGGTCGGCGAGGTGTTTTTAATCGCCGGGCAATCCAACGTGACGGGCGGTGATGGACTTCCCAATGGCCCAAGCGCCCAGGACGACCGGGTGAGCAGCGTCAATTTTCAGAATCTGAACCCCAACAACAACACCGTGCCGCCTTATTCCAATGTACAGTTGCCCTGTCCGGAGTTTGTGCATCTCGATGATTTTGTGAAGACCGCCCCCTTCGGTAATTACGCCTGGTGTTGGGGCAAATTCGGCGACCTCATTGCCCAGCGGCTCAACGTTCCGGTGCTGATATTCAATGCGGGTTGGTCGGGAACCTCGATGTACAACTGGGTGGAAACCATCGATCCGAACGGCACCACTTTTGGGATTTTTGGCAACATGTACCCAACCGGGCTTCCCTTTGGTCACCTGCGTCTTGCCTTGAATAATTACATCGCTCAGCAAGGCTATCGTGCCGTGTTGTGGCAACAGGGTGAAAACGATAATTTTACCGAAAACAACCGCACCAACTACCGGAATGGGCTTAGGTCGATCATCAACGCCAGTCGCTCGCTTTCGGGCAAGCCGAATCTGGCCTGGGTTGTGGCGCGGACTTCACGGATGACCAAGGACGGCATCTCCCGCATTTGGCAGTCCGTTATCGACGCCCAAAATGACGTGATCGGTATAAATGGCAACGACCCCAATCTCGTCCTACCCAAAGTGTTTCCCGGCCCCGAAACCGACCCGTTGGAAGGCCCGGCGCTACGGACTTCGGACAATATCCACTTTACGGGCAACGGCTTGATCGTGCTGGCTCAGGCCTGGGACGCTAGTTTGGGCAGTGCCTTTTTCGCTAACTCGAATCCATATCCCCCCACGCCGCCGCCCGCAGTAACTACCCAATGCGGCCCCGGTGGCAATCAGCTCACTTTTCAGGCACCCGGCGGTTGGGGTGCTTACCGCTGGCTTCCCGAAAACGACTGCAATCAAACACTCAATACCAACCAAACCTGGGCCACCTCGACCGGGAAATACCGATTAAAGGTGATCGATAATTTTCAGAACGTAGTACTGTCTCCCAAACTGAACGTACCCGTTTCAACTTCTACTAACGTGTCTGCCTCCGGGCCCGGAATTGTAAGTCAGGGCAGTAACCTAACTGCGCTGGCCTCGTCTTCCAATGCTTGCAAATTTTCCTGGAATGGCCCGAATGGATTTACTTCTTTCCAACAAAACTTTGTGTTGACTAACGTCGGGCCTGCTCAGGCGGGCACCTACACAGTCGCCGCCACCAACGCCTACGGCTGTCAGGCACAGAGTTCAATCAATGTTCAGGTGACTTCTACCGTCGAAAGCGTGGCATCCGGCAACTGGAACGACCCCGCCACTTGGTCGTGCAGCTGCCTACCCACTGCCGCCACCGATGTGCAGCTCAACGCCGGACACACCGTTATCCTGAACACCGCCGCCCAGGCCCGGAACGTATCCTACCAAAATGGCTACCTGCGCTTCCTCAGCGGCGGCAGTCTGATGCTTTCCCAATAGTAACTGATGCAAGTTTTTTATTCAAAACTTGCCCGCCAGCGCATAAAGATCTATTTTGCGAACAGCAAAGCTACTCTCCCCTCATTCTGCGGATCAGCGTCCGAATTTTCCCATTTATTCAAAAACAGAATGACCATGCGCTCATTTTACCAATCTTTTCTGCTCCTGCTCGTCGTTTCGTTGAGCACTTTTGCCCAAAATCTGCCGTCGGGATTCAGTCGGCAGGTCCTCGACAACAACCTGAGTCGGCCTACTGTCATGGCTTTTGCACCGGATGGTCGGCTGTTTATTTGCGAGCAAGCCGGGCGAATCAAAATTTTCAAGAATGGGGCCATGCTGGCGACCCCCTTTGCTCAGTTGACGGTGGACAGCAATGGGGAGAGAGGGCTGCTGGGGATTGATTTCGACCCTGATTTTGCCAGCAACGGCTACCTCTATATCTATTACACCAAAACGACCTCCCCCCGGCGCAACCGGGTGGCCCGGTTGACGCGCGACCCGGCTAACCCGGACGTGATGCTGGCGGGCAGCGAAACCCTGGTGCTTGACCTGGATCCACTGAGCACCGCCACCAACCACAACGGCGGCTTCATCCAGTTCGGCACCGATGGAAAGCTGTACGTTGCGGTGGGGGATAATGCCTCGTCCCCCAATTCGCAGAACTACCACACTTACCACGGTAATTTTCTAAGAATCAACAAAGACGGTTCGGCACCGGCCGACAATCCTTTTTTCAATTCCACGCCCGGCGGTAGCGCACCCACGGCTGCCAGTCGACGCACCTGGGCCATTGGCCTCCGCAATCCTTACAGCTTCGACATTGATTTTGCCACAGGCAAAATATTTGTCAACGACGTCGGGGGCGGGCAGTACGAAGAAGTGAACGATGCCACGGCGGCAGGCCAAAATTTCGGCTGGTCCGCTCAGGAAGGGCCGCCGCAGCCGGGGTTCGACGGCCCGGCCTATTATTACCAAAACAACAACCTCGGGGGCTTTTCAGACTCGACGGGCTGCTCGGTGCTGGGCGGGGAATTTTTCACGTCCACTGCCACCAACTACCCGTCACGGTACCTGGGCAAGTACTTCTTCATGGATTATTGCAACGGCTGGATCAGGTACATCGACCCGGCCAACACCCCCACCACAAGCTCGACCCTGTTTGCCGCTAATTTCGGATTCGGCTTCGTCAGCCTGACCACCGGGCCGGACGGCAACCTGTACTACCTGAAAAGAAACACCGAACTGGGCCGCATCGCCTATACCCCGCCCCTCATCGAGAGCGTCGCCTCGGGTGCCTGGAACAACGCCGCCACCTGGTCGTGCGCCTGCGTCCCCACACAAAACGACAAGGTGACGATCAAGGCAGGGCATAACGTGTCGGTGGATGGCTTCACCGCCCTGGCCTACGAGGTGTCGCTGGACGGTGGCAAAGTGGAAGTCAAAAACAGTGGCGAGATTCGACTCAATCAGTAGTCGAGGCTGACTTGGGGCGAAAGAAAATCCGTAGCACAACGATCCAGCCAACCCAGCCAATCAGTACCCCCAATCCGTCTGCCGCCGCGTCCCACCAGTCGAAGGTGCGGTCGAAGGGCAGCCATTGCTGGTAGAATTCCAGAAAAACGCCGAAGGCGACTCCCAACGGTACGATCAGCCCTACCTTTCTGGGAAATGGCAGCAACCACAGAACAGTCCAGCCAACGAACATTCCGATGTGGACAATTTTGTCGAAGCCCACAATGGGCGATTCGGGTAAATCTTTACCGGGCCAACTGCAAGCCAGCAAGATGATGGCCGTCCACACCAATACGGGCCACAGGTGGCTGGATAAATAGTCGAGGATAGTTCTCACGAGGTAAATTTTGGGTAGCGCGCGTTATTATCAAATTTCATTCTTGATATTCAAATCGCTATCGCCGTAAAAGGCTAGATTCTTGTCCTTTAAGAGTTTAGTCCAAAAGGCGATTTGCCCCGTATGATACGAATAATGTTCCACCATGTGAACGATGAGGGCAGTTCCCGTGAGCACGAATCCCTGCACTTTTCGCTCAGTCAGCAGGTTTTCTTCGTCAGCCGCTCCAATGATAGTCGCCGCTTCGGTGACCGTTTGCTTTAGTTTTAGTAGAAGTTGCTGCTTGTTAAATCCCCCAACGGCCGCAAACTCTGCATCGCGCTGGCGGGTGTCGGGCTGTTTTCCCAAACCCGATATGATGTACTGGCGGATATTGCCGCAAAGGTGCAGGATCAAATTGCCCACGCTATTGGAGGCGGCATTTGGGCGCTGCCAAACGTCAATTTCGCTCAGCAGTTCGAGACACTTTTCGATGCGTGGCGTGTTAATGTGCAGGTAGTGCAGGGACTGTCGTTTGAAGTCCTGAGACAGTGGGGTAGTCATGCTTGAAATAATTTATGATTCAAATCCATATGACCGTTCCACCAGGCAAATCCTAACCTGATAAGCCGAGTACCAGCGGTTTCTCCCGGCTTGTTGAGCGAACAAATGGTCCGTCTGGGCTTTCCAATCCCGAATCGCTCCGAGATTTTCCCAGTATGATACGGTAATTCCCAATCCATCACGCGCACTTTCATGGCCAAGGTAACCTGGTTGCTGCGTGGCAAGTTCGATCATTCGTTCGGACATCGCTCCGTAGCCAGACTCGCCTTCGGTGCGTAGGCTGGTAAAGATAACGGCGTAGTAGGGCGGCTCGGGGGTAGAGGAAAGGGCCGGGCGTTCACTCATAGTTCAGTGTAAAAGACTGGTACACGTCGCCCTCCCAGCGTTGGCGGTTTTCGAAGGTCAGCTTTCCCGCCGCCTTTGCCAGCACTTTCAGTTTGAAAGTCTTGATTCCGCCTCCGCCCATCCCGGCGCCCTCGTGCAGCTGATAGCTATGGCCCGTCAATTCTATTTCATTTACATTTATTTCAGCGGCTTCCCAGGCGTAGCCAGTCGTGGGTGATTCTTCGAGCCGAAGCGTGATGGTGTCTCCCGCCTCCACTTGAATGGTTTTCTGAGTGAAGCTATCGTCTATTTCAATATTTTTCATGGTCGGTTCCTGTTAAAAATTCTTCCGCAAAATACAAAGGTTCGGACAAAGAATGGTACCATTCTTTGCCCGAACCGACTCACTTGCTTAATTGGCGAAGCTACTTGAAAAGCCTCACCAAACGTACACCTCGGTCGTCAGCCCGCCGTCGATGGCGTAGTCGATCCGGGTGTTTTTGGCGCGGGCGGCCCCGGCCAGAATCGTCATGGCCTCACAAGCCGAGTCGTTGGCATTGGCCAGCCTGACCCAGCCCGTGCCGGCAATGCTCATCCACGAGTTGCGTCCGCCGGAGGTGGCGTAGAGTCCGTTCACGCGCTTGTCCTGGTTCCACACGGCCGCGCCAAAGGCATCGTCCTGGCCTTCCTGCGCGGGCGGCGTGAGGGTGGGGGCGGCGTCTCCGTGGTCGGTGCTGGAAGCGGCGGCCAAGTCGTCCACCTGAATGGTGGGCTTGTCGGCCGATCCGGCTGATGCCGCCGCCGAAGCGGGGGGTGTCTTTTTGGGAGCTGTCATTTTCTTTTTCATTTGAGTTTAAGATTAAATGGTTTGTCTGGCCTGATCAAAAGGTGTAGGCCGTGGTGATCAAGCCGTTGTCGATGTACACGTTCACGTTGGCGTTGGCTATTTTGGCCGTGGCCAACTGGTCGAGAATCGTCAGGAAGCCATCGTCGTTCTGGTTGGAGATTTTCTTCCAGCCTTCGTCCGACAGGAATACCCAGGCGTTTCTTTCCTCGTGTCTGGCCCATAAGCCCTGCACTTTCTTGCCGCTGACCCAGCGGGTGTCCAGAATGCCGTTGGGGCCCATCATTTCCGAGTCGATGCCGCACTGCCCGTAGGCGATGCGGAAATACCCGCTTTCGCCAAAGCCCGTGCCCCAGCTATTCTTGCATATCCAGCATCCGGCCGCATCATCGTAGCCCACCACGCATACGCAGTGCCCACCTTTGTTTTCGTTCGATGTTTTACGATAAACCCCCGAGCGGTAGGCGAAAAAATCGCTGTACACGGTAAAGCACGCCTCCACCGGCCCGTTGGTGGCAATCCACTCCTTGATAGCGGCTATGCCGTTGATCTTAGTGTAGCCAGTCGTCTTGATGACGCGGCTGGCCCAGTCGCTGCTGCGGCCCGTGCAGTTCTGGTCGCCTGCAGTATAGGGGTAACAGGCCTCCTCGGTCACGCCGGTATCCTGGAATGCCTGCATGGCCGGGGCAGGCCACCAGCCGCCGGTAATCTTGTCATTACAGGTACGGCCCTGCGAGCGGGCAATGCAATAGAAGAGGTGCGCCTCAGAGAGGTCGACGGCATAGGCCGCCCCCCGGCTGATTTTAACCTTGCTCTCCACGGCCGCCACGGTGCCGAAGGCCACGCACGAGCCGCAACCGCCCTGGTTTTTGACGGGCGTCACGAAGTTCTGGCCGTTCTTGTTGCGCCAGTCAACCGCCGCCGGTGCCGAGAAGGCACCAAAGGCCGACTTGTCCGACTGAAAGGCGCTGAAATTGGCGGCGGCGATTTGCTCCTGCTCTTCGAGCGAGGGCTCCTCGGGGCCAGGGTTGTAGCCCAAGTACTTCTCGCGCTCCTTCTCGGGCAGTTCGGTCAGGAAAGTACCTCCGGCGTTCCAGTCGTGGCCCGCGCTGGCGATTGCTTCCTGAATCTGTTTCAATTCATCTGATTTTGCCATTTCATGATTTTATTAAAGGGTTTAGGAATAATTTTGAAAATGCGTACATCCTCTGCAATGCGGCACGGTACCTTGCCAAGCTATGAAAATGTACAGACCAAATATAAAGGATGAGATGCCTGAAGTAAAGCGGACTTTAGTGAGCGGTAGGTCTTTTGAGTGAGCGGTCATAGCGCTTCGGCGGTCATGGAGACATAGCTGTCCCTGACCAAGGATTTCCATGAAAATAAGGAATGAAGAAGGCCGGCTCTGAAGGGGCGGTGGAGGTGGGAGAGTTGGTATGAGGTCGGGTTATCCGTAGATATCTTTTCTGTGTCCAAGCGCGATGACCTTTACTACGAGTTGAGTGTCCAACACTTCGTAAATGACCCGGTAATTTCCGCTGCGAACTCAATAACTGCTCCGTCCCATCAGTTTTTTAAAACCGGGGGACGAGGGTCAAATTTCAGGTTGAAAATTACTTTCAGGATAGGTTCAGCGACCAAATCTGGAAGCTTGTCTAGTTGCTTCCGGGCTTTTTTGGTTAAGCGAACTTCGTATTTAGCCATTTTTCCTGGCTTCTCTCTGCTTCATATAATCATCCAGTGAAATACTTTAATTTGCCCGTCGTCTTCCTGCTTCGCTTCATCGTAGAGCAGGACATCTTCCAAATCTTCGAGTTCTTCGAGGGGCAAAACTACCAATTTCTTGCTAACGGTGTCGGTGATTATTTGCGGGTGTGCGGTTAGCGTGTTATCGCTCGAGCTTACCGTTACAAAGCCATCGTGCGACGTTTTGAAAGTATCCTCTGTCCCAAAATCAACCCGGCACTCGCCAAGGCACAAGCCGCCATGACACCGGTCATGGGCAACGAAGTGTGGTTATGCAACGCACTCACCAAGGCCGAGCCGATGGCCCCAAACAACATTTGGGTAAACCCAATCAGCGCCGAGGCGCTGCCCGCATTTTCGGCAAAAGGCTCTAGCGCCAGTGCGGTGGTATTTGGGCCCAATAGCCCGCTAAAAAACAGAAACAGAAATAGAAAGCCCAACATTACGTAGCCCGACACGCCCGGCGTAACGGCACTCGCCACCATCAGAAACCCTAGTGCGGCTACGACCATCGAGGCGATTTCAGCCACGCGAAGACTGTCCATTTTCTTCAACAGAATCCGATTGACCTGGCTACCACCAATGTAGCCGAAAGAGTTCAGGCTGAAAAGCAATCCGTATTCCGTTTGGGTGAATTTGAATTTTTCCATGTAAATAAAAGGCGAGCCGCTTATGTAAGCGAATAAGCTACCCAGCGTGAAAGCCCCCGCAATCCCGAAGACGATGAAGGCAGGCTGTTTCAGAACGCCGTAATATTTATTCAGTACTGACGCCGGGTCGAGCCGCACGGATTTGTCGGCGGCTCGGCTCTCGGGTAACATCACCAGCACGCCCGTGAGCATGGCGGCACATATGGCGGCCAACGTGAAAAATATGGCACGCCAGCCCAGGGCGGTCACCATCCAACCGCCGATGCTGGGGGCGATCATCGGGGCCACACCCATAATGAGCATAAGCGTGGCGAGAACTTTGGCAATGTCGGCGGGTGGAAACAAGTCGCGCACCACCGCCCGGCCTGCCACCATACCCGCGCAGCCACCAATGGCCAACAGACCACGCAGACCAACTAGCCAATGGATCGTGGGGGAGAGGGCGCAGCAAATTGCTGCGACAATGTAGAGTGATAGGCCGAAAATAAGCGGCTTGCGCCTACCGAAACGATCCACGATTGGACCATAGAGCAATTGCCCCACGCTGATGCCGATAAAATAGCTGGTGAGCGAGTAACCCACCTCGGGAATGGTCGTGTCCAGATCGTCGGCGATGGCCGGGAAGCCCGGCAAGTACATATCGATGCTGAAAGGACCCAGGGCAGAAAGGACGCCCAGTAATAGGATTATCTTATTTAACTCCTTCTTTGTCATGGCCTTTGATGCGTGGGATACATGGCCACAAAGGTAATTGTTAAATAGACAGTTAAAAATGAACAATAAATTCGCGCATTAGTATTTTTCCACTAAAGTATTCCTGCCACTGGGTAAATCACGACCTGTAGGTCCTCCTTATGGAAGAATAGCTAACACCGGCTTGATGGCAGGTCTTATTTTATAAAAATCAACTACTTGTAATGAGAAAATTCGTCTCTTTTTTATCCTTCGGAATGCTGGCTTTTTGTCTTCTGGCCTTCATCATGCCCAAACCGGCAGCTCAGAAATTGGCCTCAGACCGCCAGAATGTCGCAAAACCTAACATACTCTACATGGTGGCCGACGACGCCGGGCGCGATATGAGCGCCTACGGCACGAAATGGGTCAATACCCCCGCCTTCGACCGCATCGCGCGGGAAGGCATTCTGTTCAACAATGGCTACACACCCAACGCCAAATGCGCCCCGTCGCGGGCCGTGATGCTCACGGGACGCAATCCGTGGCAGTTGGACGCGGGCATGAACCACGTCAATTTCTTCCCTAATTATTTCAAAACCTACCCCGAAGCCCTGGCCGACCACGGATATTTCGTGGGCTACACGGGCAAGGGCTGGGGACCCGGCAAGGCGTTGCACGAGGATGGCTCAGAGCGGCACGTACTGGTGAAAAGCTTCAATAAATTCACGACCAAGCCCCCCACAACGGGCATCTCGTCCAACGATTACGCCGCCAACTTCGCTGATTTTGTGAAGCAAGCCGATGGCAAGCCCTGGGCGTTTTGGATTGGTTTTATCGAGCCGCACCGGGCTTACGAATACGGCGCAGGAATCAAAAAAGGGGGTAAAAACCCCGATATGATCGACCGTGTGCCGGCCTATTTTCCCGATTCGCTCACCGTCCGCACGGACATGCTCGACTACGGTTACGAGATCGAATATCTTGACAGTCATGTGGCCCGGGTACTCAAAACGCTGGAAGAAAACGGGCAGTTGGAAAACACGCTGATCGTTTATACCTCCGACCACGGGATGCCTTTCCCGCGCGTGAAGGGCAGTGCTTACGAAAATTCAAATCACGTGCCCTTCGCAACCATGTGGAAAAATGGCATCAAGAATCCGGGTCGCAAAATAGATGACTACGTCAATATGACCGACCTGGCACCAACATTCCTGGATGCAGCGGGAATTACGAAGCAGCAGTCAGGAATGCATCCCATGGCCGGAAAAAGCCTGCGGAGTTTGTTCAATAGCACCAAAAGCGGCTGGATCGAAGAGGGGCGAAAATTTCAACTCATCGGGCAAGAGCGTCACGATTACGGTCGACCGAATGATGTGGGTTACCCGATCCGGGGAATGCACAAAAACGGGATGCTTTACATCAAGAATTACCAGAACGACCGCTGGCCGGCCTGTAATCCTGAAACCGGCTATTTGAATACCGACGGTAGCCCGACTAAAACCCTCATCCTCAACAACCGTCGCCAGGGCGTTGACAAAACGTTCTGGGATCTTTCCTTTGGCAAACGTCCGACGGAGGAACTTTATGATTTGAAAAAAGATCCCGATTGCGTAGTGAACCTGGCGGCTACGCCAAAGTGCCTTGCTATCAAGAAGACGATGGAGAAAGACATGGAAGCCAAATTACTCGCGCAGGGCGACCTGCGGATGATGGGGTTTGGGCATATCTATGAGCAGTATCCGTTCAGCCAGGACGTCAATGGTTTTTATGAGCGTTACATGAAGGGCGAAAAAATCCCAACGGGCTGGGTAAACGATAGCGACTACGAGTATGGTCCAATCGAGGATTGAAGGAGAAAGTACTATTTTAACTCCAATTCCGCAGTATTTACCGTAAAGTTATCCCCCACCGCTTCCTGCATGGCGGACTTCATGGCAGTCAATCTTTCGGGTTGCGTTTGGGCAAGGTTCTCGCGTTGTCCCGGATCTTTCTCAATATCGTAGAGCTGAGGTTCAGCAGCGATGCCTGTTTCTATATTGACGCTTTTGTTAAGTGCATTTCCCTTGTAGGCCGGAATAAGGATGTAATTATCCTGGCGAAAAGCCAAGCGTACGGTAGCTTCCAACACCAACTGGTTTCTGCCCTGCTCGGATTCTCCCATCAATGCCGCCAGGGTGTTCTGGCTGTCACCCGATGGATTGTCGATGCCGAGAAGCTCGGCGATCGAACCCACAAAATCCAATTGGCATACCAGGGCGTTGGATACCTGTGGCTTTATTTCACCTTTCCAATAGGTGATGAATGGTACTTTGGTACCCGCCTCGAAAAGACTGTATTTGCCGCCGCGAAGTGGACCCGCCGCGACATGATTGCCGATTTTGGTTACGGCCTCATCGTTGTATCCGTCATCCAGCACGGGGCCATTATCACTACTGAAAATGACCAGCGTATTCTCGGCCAGGCCATCGTCTTCCAGCTTTTTCATGATTTCGCCAAGGCACCAGTCAGCCTCCACGATGGCGTCACCGCGTGGCCCCATGCCCGATTTGCCCACGAAGCGCGGGTGCGGCACCCTGGGTACGTGCGGCTGTTGCAGGGCATAGTAAAGAAAAAACGGTTGTCCGGTTTTCGCGCTATTGTGGTCATCGATGAATGCCTTGGCTTTATTCAAAAACACGTCCGCCATGTCCTCGTCGTGCCAAAGGGCCGATTTGCCTCCTTTTTGGTACCCGATTCGCGGGATACCGTTATGCACCGACTGGTTGTGTCCGTGACTCCAGGTTTGCGAGGTCATCAACTCCGGATTGGAGAGGGCAGTGGGCTCACCGGGAAAATTCTCCTTGTAGCTTACCTGAATGGGATCGTCGCTGGATAGACCCACGACTTTCCGGTTTTCTATATAGACTGTGGGGACGCGGTCGGTAGTGGCTGCCATGATGTAGGAGTAGTCGAAGCCCACATCATTGGGATTGCCTTGTAGTTCCTCATTCCAGTCCACGCTACCATTCCCAATTCCCAGGTGCCATTTGCCCACGACTCCAGTCCGATATCCCGCATTTTTCAACATTTTTGGCAGTGTGATGATGCTCGTGTCGATGAGCAGCGGGGCGTCGCCGGGAAGTATTTTGGCATTCTCGTTGCGCCAGGGATAAATGCCCGTAAGCAGACCGTAGCGACTTGGCGTGCAAGTGGCGGAGGTGGCATAGCCATTCGTAAATCGTACGCCTCCTTTCGCCAGGGCATCTATATTAGGTGTCGGTAAGGTATTCTGGCCATAGACACTCACATCTCCGTAACCCAGGTCGTCGAGGTAGACGATGAGGATGTTCGGTTTGGTGTTCACGGAGTCAGAATCGGCGGTTCCAGAGTTGGAGCAACTGACCACCAATGAGCCAATTACAAAAATCAATACTAAATAGAAAGGCTTACGCATAAAGTAAGAATTGAGGATTTTTATCAGACAAAGACAGGAGGTAGTGAAATCTAAGCCCACGGGAGGAAAATTACTTGGTTAAAGTAGTTGAGCGAGGAAATTCACTTTAACAGGAAAAAAATAATAGTTCGATAATGACGCTATACAAAGCCATGAGCTTCCGGGTATTTATTTGCGTGACGGCCGTCTTTTTCTTTTCGTGCAGAAATCAGCCCCGACAAAATGCCGGTGAGGTAAATACCATTGGCAAGAATACCGGCATAGGGAATGCGCTACCCAACATTATATTGATACTGACCGACGATCAAGGCTACCACGACGTGTCCTACTACGGTACGAAAGATATTCGGACGCCAAATATGGATCAAATTGCCAAGGACGGAATGCGATTTGACAATTTCTACGCCAATTGCCCCGTCTGCTCACCCACGCGGGCGGCTTTGCTGACGGGGCGCTATCAGGATTTTGTGGGAGTGCCGGGCGTGATTCGCACCCACCCCCAGAACAGTTGGGGCCACTTCGATACCAAGGCCATAACATTGCCTACCGCGCTAAAAGGTGCGGGCTACCACACGGCTATCATCGGCAAATGGCACCTTGGACTGGAGTCCCCCAACACCCCCAATGAGCGTGGCTTCGACTTCTTCCATGGCTGGCTCGGCGACATGATGGACGACTACGTGTTAAAGCGTCGGCACGACATCAACTATATGCGCCTCGATCAGCAGACCATCGACCCCGCAGGACACGCTACCGATCTGTTCACCAAATGGTCGGCGGAATACATCAAGGAGCGGGCCAAGCATGACAAACCATTTTTTCTCTATCTCGCTTACAACGCTCCTCATTTCCCCGTGCAGCCACCCGCTGAGTGGCTCAAAAAAGTCCAGGAGCGCGAACCTGGTCTATCGCCCAGGCGCGCGCAACTCGTCGCCTTTATCGAACATCTCGACGACGGTATTGGCGAAGTGATTCAGGCTCTGAAAGAAAGCGGTCAATACGACAATACGCTCATCATCTTCACCAGCGACAACGGTGGCCACCTACCGAGCATGGCCAACAATGGCCCCACCCGCGATGGCAAACAGAGCATGTACGAAGGTGGCTTGCGGGTTCCGACGGCAATTAGTTGGCCGGGAAAAATCAAGCCGGGCACGGTATCCGATCAGGTCAATTTGTCGATGGACTTGTTTCCTACACTTCTGGAAGTGGCGGGTGTGGATAGCGATCGCCAATTAGAGGGTCGCAGCTTCTTGGGTACTTTGATGGGGGAAACACCCGCCGCGGAGTTAGAGCGTCCATTGTACTTCACGCGCCGGGAAGGTGGCCAGGATTATGCCGGACAATGTAGTTACGCTCTAAGAATGGGCGAGTGGAAACTCGTAAAAAACAAGCCTTTCCAACCGTTTGAGTTGTTCAACTTGAAAAACGACCCCCTGGAAACGAAGGATTTGGCCAATGAGCAACCAATTATTTTCAAAAAATTGAATGACGAACTAATGCTGCACATCCAGCGCGGTGGCCAGGTCTCCTGGCAGAAGCCCGAGTAAGCTCGCCTGAATTTGCCAGAAGCTTGGACCTATAAATTAAGATCTTGAAATCAAATAACTCAATAACTATCTCTTGGTGGGCTTGCCCTGACCCTATCGGCTTTCGAGCTGCCTTGCTTTGCCTGTGGGGGACGGTAATGCTGATGTCGTCTCCAGCCTGGGGGCAAAGTATGCCGACAAAATGGATTTGGTGGAACCCCACTGAGGCAAGCTTTCCCGTTTTAGAAGGAAATGCCTGGCCTAAAGAATCGAAAACGCTCTATGATCGACTGCCCGCGCGGGCAGAGAAGGAGGTGCGGAAATCAGTTTGGTACCTCTCTCAGCAATCGGCAGGGTTAATGCTGAGATTCAGGGCAAATTCCGATCAGATCAAAATTCGCTACGTAGTTGGCAGTGACCGCGCCATGCAGCACATGCCCGCTACCGGGGCCAGTGGTCTGGATCTATACGCCATATCTAGCGATGGTGATTGGCGCTGGTGCGCCACTAAGCCCGCTTTCGGCGATACGATCGAATACCATTACAAGAATATCGAGCCCAACGATGCCTACCATAAGATGGGGCGAGAGTATCGTTTGTACCTGCCGCTGTACAATTCGGTGGAGTGGCTCGAGATAGGGATTCCCGACAGTACAGTGTTTACGCCACTGCCCGTCCGGCCTGATTTGCCCATCGTCGTGTATGGGACGTCCATCGCCCAGGGGGCTTGTGCCAGTCGTCCGGGCATGGCCTGGCCGACAATATTGGCGCGGAAAATGGATCGTCCGCTGGTAAATCTGGGGTTTTCCGGCAATGGGCGCTTGGAGTCCGAAGTGCTATCGATGGTCGCCGAACTCGACGCCAAAGTTTTCATCCTGGATTGCCTTCCTAATCTGGTAAACCTAGAAGACTTCCCGCTCGACACCATCGAGAATCGTATCTTGCAGTCCGTGAGAACGTTACGTTTGAGACACCCAGACACACCGATCGTGCTGGCCGAACACGCAGGCTACACCGACGAGGCGATCAATCCCACGAGCCGAAAGCGCTTTTCCGAACCCAACGAGGTAATTCGTCGCGCCTATACGCAGCTTCAAAATGAAGGGGTACGAAAAATTTTTTTGGTGCCAAAAGCTGATTTTGAGCAGGATATCGAGACGATGGTGGACGGCACTCACCCCAACGATCTGGGCATGATGCGTTACGCCGAGGGCTACGAAAAACACCTGCGTGCAATTTTGCGTGAGCCCCAGGGAGCGGTGAGTACGGCCCGCCCGGTGATTCAGATGCGTGAGATACCCAATTACGATTGGGACGCCCGCCATCGCGAGATTTTGCGGAAGAATAAGGAAAGTCCGGCGGATGTATTGATGATCGGCAACTCGATCACGCATTTCTGGGGAGGTATACCAAAAGGCCCTGTGGCGCGCGGTATCGATTCGTGGGAAAAAACTTTCGATGCCCAAAACACCCGAAACCTTGGATATGGCTGGGACCGCGTTGAAAATGTACTTTGGCGCGTCTATCACGGTGAACTGGACGGCTTCAATGCTAAGCAGATCTACGTAATGATTGGTACCAACAACTTTCATATCAATACCGATGAGGAAATTGTATCGGGTTGGGAGCTACTCATCGACGCTATCAAACTACGTCAACCTGCCGCCAAACTAACCATGGTGGGCGTGTACCCTCGCCGTAAGCAAGAAAATCGGGTGCGTGAACTTAATCTGCGACTGGACGCCCTTACCCAGAAAATGGGGGTTCACTATCTGGATGCGGGCCAGGTACTTCTGAAAATCGATGGAACGATCGACGAATCTTTGTTTACGGACGGACTACATCCAAACGCGGAGGGATACCGGCAATTGAGCGGAGCGTACGGAGGGAAGTAGTATTTTTGCTTTCATACGTTAATCGTAAACTCAAAATGGCCGTTTTACAACCTCTCATCGACCTTGCACAACTTTGCCACCTGCATGGTGTCACCCACGCGGTCATTTCTCCCGGTTCCCGCTCCGCCGCTTTGACCTTGGCTTTTGCCCGCAACCCCAACATCGAATGCCAGGTCGTAATGGACGAGCGGGCAGCCGGTTTCATCGCTTTGGGAATGGCTCAGCAGCTCGAAAAGCCCGTAGTGCTGATATGTACCTCGGGTTCGGCGGCTTACAACTACGCTCCGGCGGTGGCGGAGGCCTATTTTCAACAGATTCCTTTACTCATACTCTCGGCTGATCGACCCAAAGAATGGATTCACCAGAATGACGGGCAAACGATCTACCAAAGTGAAATTTACGGCAAGCACACCAAGGGTTTTTGGGAACTTCCTGCCGATTACGCCCATCCTGATGCCCGCTGGTACATCAACCGTAGCGTGAACGAAGCATTGCTTTCAGCTCAGAAATTACCCTATGGGCCTGTTCACATCAACGTTCCTATTCGAGAACCCTTTTATCCAAGTGCCGACGAGAATTTTATCCCTTCCGATCCTATCAGAGTCATTTACCGAGCCAATACTCAAGTAATTATAGATGATGAGATCTGGAAAAAAATAAGAGTAGAGTGGGGGAGGAGCGAAAGAATTTTGATCGCAGTAGGTCAGCAGCCTCGAAATGAGACGCTGTGTGAAATCTTGAAAAGTTTTTCGAAAGAGTTCAATATTCCAGTTATTGGCGATACGATAAGTAATCTTGGCAAAGGCGAAAATTTTATTTCAAAACATGACTCGATTTTAACAGACGACTCCTCAAATGATTTACGACCTGATCTATTGATAACGATAGGAAAATCATTTATTTCAAAAATTTTGAAACGATTTTTTAGAGAAAATACACCTAAAAGTCATTGGCATATTTCAGAAGATTTACACGTATACGATACCTTTCAATCGCTTACCTGGCAATTGAACGTTCCACCTTCTTACTTCTTTTCTAAAATTAAAAGTATATCCACTGAGGATTTTGGGGGCAAAAATATCGAATTAGAAAAAGACAATTCCTATTTAGCGCATTGGTTGAGGCAAGAAATATTATCTAAGCAGCATTTAAAGTCGTTTTTGGCAAATTTAACGCTGTTAAATGATATAACGGCAATAAATTTTGTACTTAAACATCTTTCCAATGAATCACAACTGCATCTAGCCAATAGTATGACTATTCGATATGTGAATCTATTGGGTATTGACAAAGAGAGTATTGCAGTGTTTTGTAATCGCGGCACCAGTGGGATAGACGGTTGCGTGAGCACTGCTATCGGCGCAGCACTCATTACAGACAAGCCAGTTTACCTCATTGTAGGAGATGTGGCGTTTTTCTACGATAGAAACGGCTTAATGATCGAGCACTTGCCGACTAATCTAAAAATAATACTATTAAACAATGCGGGGGGAACCATATTCAGGTTGATAGATGGCCCCTCTAAGCTGCCAGAATTACCAAAGTATTTTGAGACACAGCATAATTACAATGGGATGCATACGGCAGCCGATTCCAAAATTACCTACTATCAGGTCAGACACACCGATGATGAAAGTTTTGAGACTTTGAAATCAATGTGGAAAAAATTTGCGGAATCAAAAAGTACAGCACTATTGGAAATTCAGACACTACCAGAAATGAATGCAGAAATTTTCCGAAATTTAAAAAAATATCTAAAACAATAATCAATTATTATCGGCATTCGGAACTGTATAATGCTTGTGCTAAACTGTCTTTTAAGACGATTCCTGTTTTCCAAATTTCGCAAGCTTTGTTTTTATCGCCGCTCTTCAATAGCGCCTCTCCTGCGTACCCATGTAAGTATTCTACGGGCTGCGCCAAGTCCAGAGCCTTGTTGTAATAGACTATTGAGTTGCTTATATCATTTTTTTTGAAATAGTATAAGCCAAGATTTCGAAAGGCGTAGCCATTATCCGGCATATTTTGCAACGAGCGATTTATTAGTTTAAGACTTTCATCGAGCGCCCCGGTGTTCAATAGCACAAACCCCTTATTGTTGAGTGCAAGCGGATCGACGGGATTTACCGAAAGTGCCTGGTCAAAAAACCGGAGTGCCGCTGACCAGTTTTCATTTCGGGCATTCAGTAGCCCCATATTGTTTAGTGCCTGTGGCTGCTTTGCATCGATACGTAAAGCGCCCTCAAAGTCAGTCTTGGCGGCTGAGAATTGTTTTTGATCGAAGTAGGTTGCACCGCGATTGACCAGGGCCTCAATATTTTTGGCATCGAGTTGTAAGGCGCGGTCGAAGTCAGCCAGTGCGGCAGACTGATCATTTTTTCCTATCATCACATTCCCATGGATAAGATAGTACTGCGAGGAATCGGCATAGAATTTACGGATGTTTGTTAAATCATTCAAAGCCTCATCCCATTGTCCCAATCGTGCCGACACTTCTGCGCGGGCCAGGTAGGCCGGATGAAGTTGCCCGTCAATCTCTATGGCGTTTGAAAATGATTGTAAAGCTTCTGTTGGTCGTTGTAACTCCAATAGCACCAAGCCCTTGTTCAAGTGAGCATCAGAGAATTCGGTATACTTTCCCACGGCCTCCTCATAGTAATGCAAGGCTTGCTCATAATTTTTCTGATTGAATTGAACATTACCCTTTAAAAAGAAATTAGCCGCATCCTCTTTATCAACCGATTGACAACCAGTAAATAAAAGAATGAGCGCAAAAATTTTTAGAAAATTCATCTAGTTTACGACTTTTAAAGAAAATATCGAACCATGCGTTACCTCAAAGACATCCCCAACAAACATTATAAAGTCGGCCTCTACCAGTGGAACGGCAAGTACATCGTAAAGTTTGAGGCGGGCGGAATGTACGAGCAAACTTACAAAATCGACGAGACGGAGTTTGAAACGACGGAGGAGTTGGAGGCTATTCTGGATGAGCAATTTGTCAAAACCATTTCTGAGCGCTTCAAACAAATGCACGACGATACGCGGGAAAGCATGAAGCGACATGATTTGTTATTTTGATCGGTTGAGGGCTCATCGACGAACGGGTGCGCCAAAGATAGCCTCTCTGAATACGTAAATTTGTCCGCAGGCGTTTATTACGGTAAGAATTTCCTCTTTACAAAGGGGGCAAAGTTTGATTACCGCCTGACAAAGCCTAATTTTGGCGATTCTACCACTCACCCACCCATCTCTATGTTATTGAAGCGTAGTCTGAAAACCCTGATTTTGTTAGCCTTCTTGGGGCAATCGGTGGTTTTCGGTCAAAACTCCATGGGCTACACTCAGCCTGAGGTTCATTTCCGCAACGGTCTGGAATATTTCGAGAAGTCGAACTTTGTGGCTGCCCGGCAAGAATTCAATGAGTTTCTTTCTTCACAGGACAAGCTCCTCACGACGAGCGATTACAATGCCGTGACTGCCGAGTATTACGTAGCCGTTACGGGGCTCTACCTCAAATACCCCGAGGCCGAAGTGCAGGTAGACCGCTTCGTTCGCAACCACGCCGAGCACCCCAAGGCACAACTGATTTATGCCGATATGGGGAAATACTACTACGAGGGAGGTGACTTTGATCAAGCGATTGGCTATCTGGAAAAAGCCATGCAAGTAGCCGGGGGAGGTAGCAAACGCGTCGAAACCATGTATCGGCTGGGGATGTCGTACTACAAGACCCAAAAGCTCGACCAGGCGCTCACCTATTTCGACCAGGTGAAAATGGAGACCGATTTCGAGAATGCAGGTGATGCGTCATTCTTTGCCGGGGTGATCAAATACAAGAATAATCGCTACCGCGAGGCGTACGAAGACTTTCTGCGCATCGAGAACCATCCTTATTACAAAAACGAGGCTCCCAACTGGATCGTCTCCTCACTTTACCAACTCAAAGACTTCGATAAATTACTGACCTACGGTGAGCGTTTGCTCACGCAACAAAGGAGCAACAACAATCTGGACGACGTTGCGCTATACGTCGCCGAGGTGCAGTATGAAAGAGGAAATTACGAAGAGGCCGTAAAAGCTTACGATCGATACAAGAAAATGATCCGCGGCGGACTACCGGCGACCGTTGCCCTTCACTACGGTCACTCACAGTTCAGAAGCAATAACTTTACGGGGGCCATCGAAACGATGAAGAACATCGCTCCTGGCAAGGATTCGGTCGCGCAGTATGCCTCGTACCTGGTGGGTATAAGCTATTTGCAGACCAGTAACCCGAATTTTGCATTGACGGCCTTCGATAATGCATCTCGTTTGACATTCAACCCATTGGTCCAGGAGGAGGCATCCTACAATCATGCCAAGGTTCAATTGGAGTTGGGTAATTACAGTGAGTCGATTAAAGAGTTTGGTGATTATTTAAAAAATTATCCCAACAACAAAAACCAGGATGAAGTAGCCCAACTTATTGCCGAGGCGTACTCTGGCTCAAACAATAGCGCGGGTGCCATCACCTACATCGAGGGGCTACGGAACCGGACTCCCAAAATAAACGCCACTTACCAGCGGCTTACTTTCAATCAGGGCGTCACCGAGTTCAATACGGAACAATATCCGGCCGCTATCGCCGATTTTAACAAATCATTGAAATACCCCATAGACGGGGATATTTTTGTGGCGGCTACTTATTACAAGGCGGAGTCTTACTCAGCCCAGCAGAAGTACGACGAGGCAAAGCCTATCTACGCTCAGCTAACTAAAAATCCCGACGCGGGCATCTACCGACGCAAGAGTCAGTACGCATTGGGTTACGCTTATTACAACCAGAAAAAATACGCCGAGGCGCTGCCTTACTTCAAGGAGTTCACGGCTAACACCGAGGGGATGTCGGCGCAGATGATCGAGGATAGCTACGTGCGTCTGGGTGATAGCTACCTGGCCTTGAAAAAGTACACCGAGGCGGTAAACACCTACGAACAGGTTTCACGCAATGGGAAAGTAGATAACGACTATTCCTTATTCCAAAAAGGCCGCGCGTTCGTGTACATGAACCGCGAGATGGAAGCACGTCGGCAGTTTGAGCTGCTCATCAGCCAGTATCCTGCCTCCCGGTACGTGGATGACGCCATGTTCCAAATCTCTGACTTGGAATTCCAGAAGGACAACTTCTCCCAGGCCGTTCGCTTGTTTACCAAAATGATTAATGAGAAGCCCAAGAGCGTTTTGATTCCAGCGGCTTTGTTGCGTCGGGCGCAGTCTTACTACAATCTCCAGGTTTACGAAGAGGCGATCAATGATTTTAAGCGGCTTTTGCAAGAGTTTCCCGCTTCCCCATCGGCTGGAAGTGCGCTGGAAGGTGTGCAGGAAGCCTATAATGCAGTTGGTCGCCCGGAGGAGTTTTCTCAAGTACTGGCCATCGTCAGGAAAAACAATCCCGGCAATACCAAGCTGGACGAGGTAGAATTCGATAACGCCCGAAATCTTTTTTACGCCGAAAAATACCCACAAGCTATCCAGTCGTTGCAGGAGTACTTGCAGGCTTACCCACAAAGCAAGAACCAGTACGATGCCCGTTATTTTTTGGGAGCTTCCTACGAAAAGTCTGATCAGACGCAGCGGGCTTTGCAGTATTACGCGCAGGTAGTTCAAGAAAATCGTTCCAACTACGTGGCCGCGGCCGCCCAGAAATCGGCGGAGCTGGAAATATCGCGAGGGAATTTTGCCAGTGCAGTCAGCAACTTCAAAGTATTACTCAGGAACGCCGAGAACAAGAAAGAGCAAACCATTGCCTGGATTGGCCTGATGGATACCTACTACGCCTTAAAAAGTTACGATTCTACCTTGTACTACGCCAATCAGGTCATAAACGTGGGCAACATCGTGCCGGGCGGTTTGGGTAAAGCGCAGCTATACCTTGGGAAAGTACCTTACGACCGTGCTGATTATGTCAAAGCAACCGAAGAGTTCAGCAAACTGGCGGCCACCAGCAAAGACGAGTACGGCGCTGAGGCCAAATACTGGATCGCGATGATTCAGTTCAAGGAAAAAAAGTACGTCGAAGCCGAGAAAACGGTATTCGACCTTAGCAAGGAGTTTGAAGGAATTGACTTCTGGCGCGTTCGTTCGTTCATCCTATTGGCCGATGTGTATATGGGTATGAACGAGAAGCCACAAGCAAAAGCTACCCTGCAGTCAATTATCGAAAACTCGGAGGATGCCGAGGCGGTGAGCCTGGCAAAATTGAAGTTAGCCGAAATCGAAAAGAAATAATCTCCCTTCCAGCACATACAATTTATGAATAACGTAACAAATAGGTTAGGCACAGTAATGGCTGTCACGCTGCTTGCAGCCTTTTCCGCGATGGCCCAACGCGGCGAGATCGAGAGCCAGACCTACGAGATTGTCAAGGAAAAAAGTATCGAGTTTCCGGTGGCCAACCGTCTTTTCGATAAAGTACAACCAGTCGAGGCCAAAACGGATGACAAAAAAGTCACCTACGAATTCATCGATCCTAAGATCAATCTAGCCTCCCCAAAGTTGACACCCTCTGTGTCGATTCCTTCGGATGAGAGTTCGCGGCAAAATATGCCGGATGGTCTCAATAACTACATTAAGCTTGGCGGAGGCAATTACGGGCGTTTTCTGGGCGAAGGTTTTGTGAGCACCCGACCTTCGGATGACTTAGTCTTCTCGGCGCATCTTAAGCAACTATCGGCGGCGACCGGGCCAGTGTACGATAAGAATTCAGCCAATGCCGCCACCGACTTACGGTTTGCGGGAAAGTACATTCGCAACGCTTTTAAAATTGACGGTCAAGTCGACTTCGATCGCAGGAATTATTTTTTCTACGGATACCAGCCACAGCCGGAAGCCGTGGTGATCGACCGTGACAGTATCCGGCAGACGACCAATCTATTTGGGGTGCAACTGGGTTTCGAGAATACCGAAGCTAAGTCGCTGGTCGACTATTCGGTGCGTACTAACTTTTACAATCTTAGAGATCGGTACAATGCCTCCGAAACCGATTGGGGAACCACCGTTAAGGCTTCGAGCCCGGTCATGGAAAATCTAGTGGCCCTTTTTGAAGCCGGTGCATTTATATCGCAGCGCGTAGATTCCGAAACCTACAACCGGAATGTCTTTCGGATCAAGCCACACTTCAAGTACGTTTCCGATTTTTTCTCGGTAACGGCAGGCGTAAATGTTGTCAACCAAACCGACAACACCCTGAACATTAACAATACGCGGCTTTACCCCGTCTTGAATCTTGATGTCGTTCCTATTCCGGGTCTGCACATCTACGGGGGTTGGGACGGCGACCTGGTTCGCAATACGCTGCGCTCGATGCTCGCCGAGAACCAATGGTTGGCCCCCGACGTATTGATTTTGAACACTGACAAGCGGTCGGATATTTACGCCGGCGTAAAAGGGGAGAGCGCTCAGGGCATTAACTTCGAACTAAAAGGCTCCTACGCCAGCTACGGTAATTTTTACGCTTTCAACAATTCACTCGCCGATACTTCTAAATTTTCTATCCTGTACGACGGGGACAAAACAAACATTCTGACTGTATCAGGTCAGATAGGCTACACCCATAATGACATCCTGCGTACCTCGTTAAAGTCCAGCTTTTACAACTACAAGCTCGACGTGCTGACCGAAGCCTGGCACCGCCCGACTTTCTCGTTAAACTGGTTTAACGCGCTTTCACTGAATAAAAAACTTTTCGTGAGCAGCGATTTTTACGTGATTGGCGGACTTAAAGGAAATAATTTTCAAAGTGAAAAAATTATAAAATTGCCGACGATTATTGACCTCAATTTGAAGATGGACTATCTGTTAACCAAGAACTTCTCTACGTTTGTCTCCATCAACAACATCTTGGGAAAACAATATTCTCGCTACCTCTACTACCCACAGATGGGATTGAACTTTGTTGGCGGTCTGTCATTTTCTTTCTAATTTCGTTTAGTTAAAGTTTAGCTAAACCCAATTCAAAGATGACACCCGTTGACAAGTACATCCGTAAATTGCTGTTCGAGTTTGATTGTGTCATCATTCCCGATTTTGGGGGACTGCTCACGCATCACGTCGGAGTCCAATACGATGAATCGACAAAGATCTTCAAGCCTGCCGGCAAGCGGGTGGCTTTCAACGAAATTTTAAAGATCGACGATGGTCTTCTGGCCTATTACTTGGCTGCGGGGGAAAAAATTTCGCGTGATCAGGCCACGGACATAACCCGGCAGTACGTCGCTTCACTGCGTGCCGACCTGGAAAACCAGCGCCTCACTACCATCGACAGAATCGGCAACTTTTCTACAAATTCCGAGGGGAAACTAATTTTTGAACCCGATTATTCTCAAAATTATGACCAGAATTGGTACGGCTTGAATGAAGTGAAGGCCGAGCGGTCGGAATGGCAGCCCAATTGGCTGCGTCAGGAAAACGTTGCGGTTCAAGAAACTGAGGCTTTGGTAGATCATGATGACGCCACAATACTTGTTGCCGATAAGAATAATCTGAGATGGGGTTGGGCAGCGGCGGCTGTTCTCTTGTGTGCGGTAAGTGCGGCCAGTTATTTGTACGAACCAACCGACAACAGTTTGTTGAGTTCGTTGAATCCAATTTCACTAGTGGGGGGCTTATACCATCCTTCGGATGAGATGGTTTCTATTACTTACGAAGAGTCCACGTCACTGCCGCAATCCAATGTGGCTTACTTTCAGGAATTCAAGCCAGAGTCGATTCAACTGCTTGGAGAGACTGCAAACGAATTCGAGGAAGACCCAACCATGATCGAGGTCGTATCGTCCGTGGACGAGCAGCCAATTATAGCTCAGGAAGCAGAATACTATCACTTGGTAGCCGGTAGTTTTGTTAGTCAGAAAAATGCGCGTAAACTAAAATCCCAGCTAATTCGTCAAGGATTCAAAGGAGCTAGTGTGCTGGCTGATACCCCCGGAAAATGGATCAAGGTTTCTGCCGGATCTTACGAAACCCATAGTGCTGCGGATAAGGATCGCGCAAAAGTTGACCGCCTTATGCACGCCGAATCTTGGGTTTATCACCGCTGATACTTATTACTATTCTACGTCGAATACTTAGGCCCTTTGGGGCCTTTTTTTGTATAAAGACGAATTACTTCTAACTTTACGTTATATCGTCTAAAAAGCAATTCATGCTACTAGCCAACGCCGAAGACCGCCAAAGAATCGCCGCCTCGTGGGCCATATCAATCGGCACTACGCTCCTTATACTCACGGCCTTTTTCTTCATCAGACTCAGTCAGTCGCAAAAGGTGTCAGCCCCTATGGAGTTATTCGTGGAAGTGAATTACGGTACCAGCGATGTGGGCAGTGGAAAAATACAGACTTATAACAAGCCCAGCGACTCTAAGATCGCCGAAAACATGAAAGCGGGCGATGAAAAGATTCAGAAGAAAGCCGAAGCGCCGCGCCCTACGCCGCCTTCACCCCGCCCCGAACCCGTAAAGCCTACAACCAAAGTAGTCCAAAAGCCGGTCATAACCTCCAAGGCTGAAAGTCCGGTAGAAGAGCCGCAACGCAACGAATCCAAAAAAGTAAGTAGCAGCGCCCCGAGTACTTCTAGTGCCACCACGCCAACGCCGACCAGAACCATCAACAACGATGCTCTCTTCAAAAAATCGTCTGGTTCTAGCTCGGGGAGTAACGGAACCAACGGAACTGCCTCGGGCGTAGGTGGGAACAATAACGGTGACGATGCCGATGGAGTAGGGGACAAGGGGGCCAAAAGCGGTAGCCTTTACGCTAAAACCTACAAAGGGGGCGGTGGCGGCGGGGGTACTGCCGTTGGCCTCAATCTTAATGGATGGGCCTGGTCACGCCCTCCCTCTGTCAACGATAATTCCGACGCTACGGGGGAAATAACTTTTAGGATAATTGTCGGCAGCAATGGTCGGGTGAAAAACGTCATTCAACTCCGATCCACAGTGACGGATTACGCGGTTATCAACAAATATAAAGATGCCGTTCGGGCGCTAACTTTCGTGCAAAAAGCGGCCAATGTCCCGGACGAATCGACGGGCACCATCACGTTCAAGATTAGCGCTCGCTAACCATGAATTTTCCGGAAGCCATCGACTATTTGTATAGTCGTTTGCCAATGTTTCAAGATCAGGGAACCCGCGCCTACAAGCCGGGTCTTGATGGCATTGAAAACTTTTGCAAACATCTGGGTGATCCCCACAAAAAGTTTAAATCCATCCATGTAGGAGGTACCAACGGCAAGGGCAGCACTTCCCACATGTTGGCCTCAGTATTGCAGTCTGCCGGGTATAGGGTGGGATTGTACACGTCTCCCCATCTGAAATCTTTTACTGAGCGGATTAGAGTCGATGGCCAGGAAGTCAGCCAAGAGTTTGTTGCTGAGTTCGTTACTACCAATCGAGCCTTTATCGAGAAACATAAACCCTCTTTTTTTGAGGTCACTGTTGCGATGGGGTTCGAGTGTTTTGTAAAGCAAAAGATCGACATCGCTGTTGTGGAAGTAGGCATGGGTGGACGACTGGATTCTACTAACATAATCACGCCCGAAGTTGCCATTGTGACTAATATCGGTTGGGACCACATGCAGCATTTAGGGAATACGCTACCCCTGATTGCCACCGAAAAAGCGGGTATTATCAAACCCGGTATTCCGGTTGTAATTAGTGAATCGGTTCCTCCAGACATTAGAGAAGTCTTTGAAGCGAAGGCACGTCAGACATCCTCTGCCCTTACCATTGCCGCAGACCAATACACGTTTGTTCAGCAGCGTATTTCGAAGACTGGACAGACAATAAAATTGATCGACCACCACGACGCAATCGACCAGGATTTTGAATTAGACCTAGCGGGTAAATATCAAATAGATAACCTTAAAGGGGTATTGTCCACTATCAGAGTACTTAATCAGCAAGGTATACCTATACACTCACAGTCTATTGAATTGGGGCTGTCTTCTGTCATATCCACTACGGGTCTGAAAGGACGTTGGCAAACTTTGCAGTGTGATCCTTTGGTAATTTGCGATACGGCACACAACGTAGATGGTTTAAGGCGAACAGTAGAACAATTCGAGGCTTTGTCACTTCACCGTTTACATTTTGTATTGGGCTTTGTCGCGGACAAGGATGTCCGTAGTATTTTGTCCCTATTCCCCTTAGGCGCCAGTTATTATTTTTGTCAGCCCTCTGTTCAACGTGCTTTGGGAGTGGATGAATTGGTCGCCGTTGCCCAGCATGTGGGAATAGTAGGGGAGAGGTGTCAAGATGTTAATGATGCGTTGAGGAAAGCAGTCTCAAATGCTTCAATCCAAGACGGCATTTATGTAGGAGGCAGTACATTTGTGGTAGCTGACCTGAACCAACTATGATTTAAAGCATTGAGTAGGAAGAAATTAGATAAGTATCAGTTTAGCAGGGACGCAGAAAACGTAATTGAAAGGGGCAAGCCGCTTTATACTACGGTGCGGGGACGGTGGAACGAGCTCTACTTTAAAAATAACCATCCGATCACGCTGGAACTAGCCTGTGGAAAAGGTGAATATACGATTGGTCTAGCGCAAAAATTTCCCGAACGTAATTTTATCGGGGTGGATATAAAGGGCGACCGCCTTGCGCGGGGAAGTAAAATCGCCACTGAACTCAATCTTCCCAACGTTGCATTTCTACGCACATCCATTCAATACATTGATGAGTTTTTTGAGGAGGATGAAGTCGATGAGATCTGGTTGGTCCATCCCGATCCGCAACTCCGTGATCGGGATGAGAAAAAACGCTTAACTAATACTTTCTTTTTAAATAGTTACCTTAAATATCTGAAAGCGGATGGTTTTTTCCACTTGAAAACAGATAGCTATCCTCTGTATGAGTATTCGCTACAAACCTTTACTGAGTCGAACCTGAAATTGATAGACCATACTTCCGATCTGTATCATTCAGATTTTTTGGAATTTCATCACGATATCACCACACATTACGAAAGAGCTTTCCGATCCAAAGGGTTTAGTATCAATTATATACGAGCTATCAACAAAAAGGGGACGTCAAACTGACGCCCCCTTTTTGTTGATATTAAGTGATAATCGCTCCGCTTACATAAGTTTGGCGAAGTAATCCACTGTGCGGACAAGTTGCGATACATACGACATTTCGTTATCGTACCAGCTAACCGTGCGTACTATCTGGGTGTCACCAACCTTTTGTACTTTCGTCTGGGTAGCGTCGAAAAGGGATCCGAAAGTAATGCCAATGATGTCGCTGCTTACGATAGGATCCTCGTTATAGCCGTAACTTTCGTTAGATGCCTCTTTCATCGCCGCATTCACTTCCTCCACAGTGACCTCTTTGCCCACAATACAAGTTAGCTCAGTAAGTGATCCAGTAAGCACGGGGACTCGCTGAGCGGAGCCATCCAATTTTCCTTTTAAGTTTGGCAGTACCAGGCCGATGGCTTTAGCAGCGCCAGTTGTGTTCGGAACAATGTTTTGAGCCGCCGCGCGTGCACGTCGCAGGTCTCCCTTAGCGTGCGGAGAATCCTGTGAATTTTGGTCATTGGTATAGGCATGAATCGTGGTCATCAACCCATTGATGAGATCATACTTTTCGTCCAGTACCTGGGCCATAGGGGCTAGGCAGTTAGTCGTACATGAGGCACAACTGATTATCTTTTCAGATCCGTCAAGGATGTTGTGGTTCACATTAAATACGATTGTTTTCACGTCACCGGTAGCAGGGGCGGAGATAACCACCTTTTTAGCACCTGCCTTAAGGTGCGCAGAAGATTTTTCCTCACTTGTAAAGAAACCGGTGCACTCCAGTACTACATCGACCTCATGCTTCGACCAGGGTATTTGTGAAGGATCCTTCTGGGAATAGATGACCACATCTTCACCGTTGACGACAATAGAGCTGTCGGTAGATTTTACATCTGCGTCAAAACGGCCTTGTGCCGTATCGTATTTGAGTAAATGGGCTAAGTCTCCCGGACTGGTGAGATCGTTGATGGCCACTACGTCTATTCCTTCCATATCGTATATCTGGCGATATACCAAGCGGCCAATACGGCCAAAACCATTGATTGCAACTTTTACGTCTGACATTACTTATTATTGGATTGGTTAATAAGGACAATATTAATAAAAATCCTTGTCTGTTTAGTCAAATATCTATTATTGGTAGATTGACAGTTAAATATGAAGTTAAAGCAACTAAGATCATTATACTACTATATTTAGTAATCATGTGACCAAAATATTTAGTTTTTTACTAATTCCAGCGTGTAATTTACTAATTTTAATAGTATAATGTTTTTACTTAATCTGCTGTGTTGCGTTAATTCGCATACTTATCATAATAGCTCTAAGACCCTGGGTCCTGTTAGGCACTTCTTTATAACTTGCTATATCTTATTACGCGAAAAAGCCCTCTCAAGCCATCATTTTTTGGTGCCGCTGCTAGGTGTTTAGCTCAATATATTTCCTCAGATTTGAATTACAAATCGGCTCACTTACTATCTTTAAGCCCTATAATACAACTTTTATATATGCGGTTATCTAAGTACTATCAGCGCTGACACCCCAAATATGCGATCATTGATTTGGTGTTGTTATATTTACAGCCAGAAGAGGTAAAATGGACGTTGTGCAATAGTCATATGACACTTTATTATTTGGTTGTATATATAAACAAGCCATCTTATTTATATTCGTAAGTACCTATAAGACAAGGGTGTTAAAACAAGCACATTAAACAAAAACTCTAACATGAATTATCAGAAAGTTATCGAAGAATGCTGGGAGAACAGAAACATGCTCGATAATCCCGAATCCAGAAAAGCTATTGCTGCTATCGTTGAGAAGGTAGACAAGGGACATCTGAGGGCAGCAGAAATGCTCCCTGATGGCACTTGGCAGGTAAATAGCTGGGTGAAGAAGGCGATTATCCTGTATTTTCCAATACAGGATATGTCGGTGAGTGAGGTTGGCATATTTGAGTACCACGATAAGATGCGCCTCAAAACGGGGTACGGTAGGCTAGGGGTAAGGGTGGTCCCACCAGCCGTTGCACGTTACGGATCTTTCCTGGCCAAAGGAGTTATTTTGATGCCATCCTACGTAAATATAGGAGCCTACGTGGATGAAGGGACAATGGTCGATACCTGGGCCACTGTTGGGAGCTGTGCACAAATCGGAAAGAACGTACATCTGAGCGGAGGCGTAGGGATAGGAGGGGTACTTGAACCCGTGCAGGCCTCACCCGTGATTGTTGAAGATGGTGCCTTTATTGGTTCGCGATGCATCGTTGTAGAAGGAGCACACATTTCAGCGGGGGCGGTGCTGGGTGCAGGTGTGACGATCACCGGAAGTTCAAAAATTATAGACGTCACTGGCGGCACCCCTGTTGAGTACAAGGGATTCGTGCCTCCCAACTCGGTCGTAATTCCAGGGACGCTTTCTAAACAGTTCATTGCTGGAACCTATCAGGTTCCTTGCGCGCTGATTATTGGCAAGCGCAAAGCCAGTACTGATTTGAAGACCTCCTTGAATGAAGCCTTGAGGGATAACCAAGTAGTAGTGTAGTATTGGAAATCCCAGCCTTTTCTTAGCTTACTAAAAATCAGTATTTTCGCTACCATCTTAATGGCTCTATTGAACTCTAACCACGTTCGATAGAGCTTTTTCGTTTTGATCATGCTCATCTACCAAACAATGTATTTACATTTGTTGAGAAATCATTATGTTACAAATGTGAATCCGTAGAGAATATTAGGTATCAATAATTCACAATATTATATTTACATTTGTAAATGTTGCATTTGAACATCTTATCATGGATTTAAACGAAAAGATTAAACAGATACTGGCTGACAAAAATATAACATCTTCTCATTTCGCAGATGAAATCGGTGTACCGCGATCCAGTGTGTCTCATATTTTGGTAGGCCGAAACAAGCCTAGCCTTGATATAGTGCAGAAAATAATCAGAAGGTATCCCGACTTGGGGATGGAATGGATTTTGGATGGAGCAGCCCTGCCTGATATCAAAGTGGATCAGAGTGCAGAAAGTGAAACTAATCTTCAGAAGGGTTTAAATAAAAAGCATGTTTCAAGCACCTTAGAATCGCATATACGAGAGGAGCCTGCTACTAACACCGTACAAACGAATCTCGTCCCAGACGAAAATGGGCCTGTTATGCCCGGAAAGTCAGGAAAGGAGATTGCGATGGTCCTAATATTCTATAGTGACGGCACTTTTAAGCAACACGTGCCTTATTAACCTTACTTATTGTACATTATTATTATTGAACAGTTGGTCTGGAGCATACTCAACTATTAGTAAATAAACCTGTGATTCGTATTATTATACAATTTTAGTCTATTGGCATATAGCCTAGGCAGGGAGACAAGACAGATAATATAATTGTTAAAAGTTACAAAATTATAAAATATTTTTTCTATAAATTTCTAATTATCAATTGTTTATATTAATTTGTTCCACGTGGATTATAATAATCTATTATTTAGAAGTTGATTAAATGAAACAATATGCTATTCAATAATCTTTCATATATAAGTTTTTAACTTAAAATAATACAATTTCAAGTAATGGTATCAATACAATACAGTGATCGTTCCCTCATAAGTTTTAAATGGGGTTCGAATTCTGTATATGTACGTACCAATGGGAACATACGAATCGCGGTAGCGGCCGTTCCATGGGCTCTCGTAGTGCTCACTCTGAAAGACAACGCTTCCCCAGCGGTTGAAAATTTTTATGTCTTCTATTTGGTCGTCGCCATTTCTGATGATGAAAAGATCGTTAATGCCGTCGCCATTGGGACTGAACGCATCCGGGATAAACAGTCGGTCGATCACAGAGATATTGATGGTATCGCCAGCGGTACAGCCAATGGGGGAGGTCACTCGTAGAATATACTGTGTATCATCATTTGGCGATGCGATCGGCAGCGAGTCAACTGTGCTACTCAAACCCTCAGGTGGCGACCAGTCGTATCGGATCGGTTCGCCATTAGTTTTCACTTCGGGAGTAAGTATCAATGTGGTTCCCCGGAGCATGCTGGCGCGAGCGGGGAGTTTGGCCGATATCTCCTCAACTTCGATTCTAACGCTGTCCCTGGCCGTGCAGCCGTTTTTTTCGTCGCGTACCAGCAAGTGGTACCAGTCCCGATCGGAAACTTTCAAGCGTTCGCTGCTTTCAGACAATCTCTCATTGTTCTTCTTCCACTCGTAGGAATAGTCATTCCCTTGGTTAGCCATCAGATCCAGTTCTGTCCCATCACAAATCGTATCGTTGGTGCGACTGATTACTGCGGGTGGGGGAGACCCCTGTACCAATTTGACCAATTGGGAAGCCGTATCTTTAGAGCACTGGTCTTTGAAGCTTTTAACCACCGAATAACTGCCTGTATCTTTTGCCGTAATGGCCGGGTTGGTTTCGCCCGGAATGTTTTGGCCATTTAACTGCCACTGGTACGACCAGTTGGGTGAAGCCTCGGTATCGAGAATAATCGGGCGCTCTTGACAAAATTCGATCACGTCAGCTTTCAACTTTTCATAATAGACGAAGGGTTCAGGCGGAGCGTTTTTGCTACACTCAATTACCAGCAGTTGAAAATCGCGACGCACTAATCCGATTTTGGTGCCATTGCGATATTCCTCGACCTGAATGGTAAAAACATATAATCCCAATTGGCTCGCTACCACGCTTAGGTTTCCACCGCGCGGGCTAATTTTTAAACTTGGAATTCCCGGAATCATATTCTGATCAGAGATTCCCGGTGACCAACTCACCAGGGGATAATCGGATTTGGGAGAATCATTACCAATGGGATTGGTGCGCCCGGTATTGCCACGCATCGGCGTAACGAGCGAATACCGAAGCTCGTCACCATCGGCATCTTTGGCCGACATATTCATTGAGAAGGTTTGATCCTTGCAGATGTAGTCGCCGTTGGGGAAGGAAAAAACCGGGGATGAATTAGCGGTGGTCAGCGGCGGAAATTCAAGATAGAAAACCATCCCGTTGGATCCGGGGGCGAGTATGTTGTTGATATCGTCGTTGCGGCAACATCTTTCCCACACGATGTAATAGCCCTGCGCATCGTCAAAGTCGGAAGGAATTAGATTGACAGTAGAACGGTAAGTTCCCTCCACGGTTTTGAGAGACCGGAATGCCGCGCAGGCTTGGTTTTGGTAGCTCACATTCCGACTTGATTGAAAGGGAAGGCGGCTCTTGAACACTAACCGGTTGTCACGCTTTCGATAGAACAGCAGCTCGGTGTTCTGGTCAGTATTGCCATTGGTCAGTGTATTCTCGTCCCAAAATTGAATGAGTGTCAGGGTAAATCTATTGGCGGTTCCAGTGGCTTCCATGCGGATTTCACCGCCTACGATATGTCGACCGTAAACGTCAAGGCCACTTAGCACAAGAATTACACCCAAGACAAATAGTAAATTTTTATTCATCGATCTATTCGCTACTCCATTTTCACAATTCGATTTATTAAGCTGGCATAAGTTAGCGAAAAATACAATTAGTCAATGATAAACCAGTGGAATTCATTGTGATTCCAGCTAAGCAACTATTGTTCCAGGGTCTCAGTGAATCGATAATATAAATGTTCTATAATTTATATTATGTTAAATAGATATTCAAATAATAAAGCACTTGTATATAAGTGCTTTATTACTAATCAATTATTGTGCTTCGATACACTCTACCTTCTTACTTTCAAATTGGGAGAGAACAGTGTCAACTGTTTCTAGGTTTGTTTTAGCTTCCTCCATATCGGGATTGGCCTTCACTGCTTTCTCGAAATAAGGTTTTGCCTTCTTGAACATACCGCACACGCGGCCTTCGACTTCCTTACCAGTCTTCTGGTACTGCTGCATGTCCATGTTATCGACTTCACTTTTCATTCCGACAGCTTCGTTAAAGTAGATTACGCCCAGGTTATACAGCGCATCGTAGTTTTCCGGCTCGGCTGCCAATGCCTTGTTGTAGCTACCAAGAATATCTTTCTTTGTCGCGTCATATTTTGATTGCAGGTCAGCCAATTCTTTTTCAGCCTTTGCTTTCTCGGGGCTACTTGCTTTGCCAGCCATTTCCTTCGCATCGGCCTCATACTTTGCTACATTCGCCTTGGCCTCGTCACGAGAAGCAGTGACCTCATCGAGTTGACGTTTGAGGTCGGCACTCCTAGGCTGCTTCTTAAGCAATCCCGTAATGCGCTTGATCTCTCCTTCATAAATGCCGAGCTTGTCTTTCTCACTCTCGACTTGCTTGGTCATATTCTCCATCTCATCGGCTGATCCGCCAATCTTGTCCTGCAATTCACGCATTTCCTTCTGGCGCTTGATATTAATGTTGTCGTAGAGAATACCCAGATTCACCAGGTTCGTCACGTTGGATGGATCCTTGGCAGTCAAGTCCTGCAGCTGCTTGATAGCCATATCCTCATTACCGGAAGCCAAGTGAATATTGACGATCTCCGACTTCAAATCCTTGTTGTCAGGGCTTTGCTCCAAACCCTTTTCCAGTGTCTGGATTGCCAGGTCGAATTTTTCGTCAGCGCGGTAGAGTTGAGCCAATCCATAGTATACGCTGGGATCTTTTCCGCCGTTGGCCATATACTTCTTGAACTCTTCGATCGCGATATCCTTCTTGTCAGCTTGTTGCGCGGCTATACCTCCGTACAAGGTGGCGAGCGTGTCCTTTTTATTAATTTCCTGGGCCATCTTGAACAGTTCGAGTGCCTTGATCATATTCTGTCCCTGATACTGCTCGGCACCTTGCTTTACAAAAGCATTGTACAAGTTACCTTCGGTGCCAGCCAGGATATCGCTGGCCTGCTTAGACAGGCGACCCGGGTCGCCTTTTCTGGTCAAGTCCAGCTCAACCACTTTTTTATAAGCCTCATAGGCAGTCATGACCGCACTAGAATCCACCGAACTATAATTCAGCGCGATATTCTGGTAAGTCTCGGCACGATCCATCCAGGTAGCTGCTTTGCCAGCGTCCTTCTCATTCTGGATATCACTATCGCTTTTCTCCTTGCTTTTTTGAACCTCCTTCAACATCGCCTCATCCACGGCGGCATTCTGAGCTATTGCGAAACCGCCAAACAGGCTGAGTCCCAAAACAAAAATTATCTTTTTCATATACTGATTTGATTGATTGGTTATTGTCAATTGATTTAGGTTAAAAATTCTGCTAAAAAATCATTCCTCTGAGTCGTCAGCTTCCTCAGAGTTTAAAACCTCATCCTGAGACACAGAATTCTGACCGTTCAAAGAAGCCGTGTCCGTGATTTCGGTTACCTCCTCCCCCTCTTCCTCCTCTTCTTTTAGAATACGAGTGACAGAAGCAATTTCGTCCGAGTTGTTTAGGCGAATGAGCTTAACCCCTTGCGTGTTACGCCCCGCTTCGCGGATATCGGTTACACTCATGCGGATGGCAATGCCATTCCGAGTGATGATCATCAAGTCATCCTCCTCGGTCACCTCACGAATGGCCACCAATTTACCTACTTTTTCGGTCGTCTTCAAGGTCGTTACGCCCTTACCCCCACGCTTCGTAACGCGATAGTCCTCAACCGGTGAGCGTTTGCCGAAGCCATTTTCCGACACCACCAGTAACTGCGCGTCTTCGCGATTAATGCAAACCATACCGATGGCTTTCAGGTCGGGGCTGTCTTTCAAATTGATACCCCGTACCCCGGCGGCGGTGCGGCCCATGGGTCGCACGCCACCTTCGTTGAATCGTACTGCCCGACCGGCACTTTGGGCGATGACGATGTCGTTGTCGCCGTTAGTCAGCGCCACGTCCAACAGACGGTCGCCGTCTTTGACTGAGATAGCGATAATCCCATTCTGACGGGGACGCGAGTAGGCTTCGAGCAAGGTCTTCTTGATGATGCCCTGCTGGGTGCACATGATGATGTGATTGTTGTTGATATAGTCGTCGTCGCTGAGCGTCTTGACATTAATGACCGCCCGGATCGTATCGCCCGATTCGATGCTAATCAAATTTTGGATGGGTCGTCCTTTAGAGGTCTTTTGTCCCTCTGGAACCTCATAGACTTTCAACCAGAACAGTTTACCGTATTCGGTGAAAATCATGAGATAATTAAGCATCGTGGCTGAAAAAAGGTGAGCGGTAAAGTCCTCATCCTTAGTCTTCACGCCCCTCGCCCCTACCCCACCGCGCGTTTGGGTGCGGTACTCTTGCAGAGGTGTGCGCTTGATGTAGCCCTCGTTGGAAATAGTGATGAGCATTTCCTCGTCGGCGATCATGTCCTCGTCGCTGAACTCCTCAGCGGCATACTCGATCTCGGTTCGTCGGTCGTCACCGTAGCGTTCCCTCACCTCGGCGAGTTCAGCTTTAATGATGTCGAATTTACGGAAGTTATTCGCCAGAATATCCCGTAGATCGGTAATAAGGGCCATGATCTCTTCGTATTCTTTGATGATCTTGTCGCGCTCGAGGCCGGTCAGGCGCTGGAGACGAAGATCGAGAATAGCCTTGGCCTGAATTTCAGAAAGCTCGAACTGCTCGATCAAGCCCGTCCTTGCCTCCTCGGGATCCTTGGCTTTGCGAATCAGGCTAATGACCGCGTCCAGATTATCCAGCGCAATCAGCAGACCTTCCAGAATGTGCGCCCGCTTTTCGGCTTCGCGCAGTTCGTATTCCGTGCGGCGTGTCACGACCACCACGCGGTGATCGACGTAGTGCCGGATAAGATCCTTCAGGTTCAGGATCATCGGGCGGCCCTTGACGAGTGCCACGTTGTTGACTCCGAAAGAAGTCTGGAGCGGCGTGTACTTGTAAAGGTGGTTGAGAACGATGTTGGGAATGGCGTCTTTTTTCAGATCAAAGACAATCCGCATTCCGTCGCGATCCGACTCGTCGCGCAGATCGGAGATTCCGTCCAGCTTCTTGTCGTTGATCAGGCCCGCGATGCGCTCGATCATGTTGGCCTTGTTGGTCATGTACGGAATCTCGGTCACGATAATCCGCTCCCGGCCCGTCTTGCTGACCTCCATATTGGTCTTGGCCCGGATGATGACCCGTCCCCTCCCTGTCTCGAAAGCCGAGCGAACGCCCTGGTAGCCGTAAATCGTGCCGCCCGTCGGGAAGTCAGGGGCTTTCACGTACTCCATCAGTTCGGGAATGGTGATCTCGTTGTTATCGATATAGGCAACTACCCCGTCGATGACCTCGCCCAGATTGTGCGGAGCCATGTTGGTGGCCATGCCCACGGCAATTCCTGAAGAACCGTTAACTAAAAGATTAGGGAACTTCGCAGGCAGTACCGACGGCTCTTGTAGCGAGTCGTCAAAGTTGGGCTGAAAATCGACAGTCTCTTTATTGATGTCGTTTAACAGTTCGTCGGCGATGCGCTTGAGACGGGCCTCGGTGTAACGCATGGCGGCGGGTGAGTCGCCATCCACCGAGCCGAAATTGCCCTGTCCATCCACGAGCATATAACGCAGTGACCAGGGCTGGGCCATGCGCACCATGGTGTCGTACACCGACGAATCACCGTGTGGGTGATACTTACCGAGTACCTCGCCAACGATCCGCGCCGATTTTTTATAAGATTTGTTGTAATTGACCCCGAGATCCGACATGCCGTAGAGTACACGGCGGTGGACGGGTTTCAGCCCGTCGCGGACATCGGGGAGAGCGCGGGAAATAATGACCGACATCGAGTAGTCAATGTATGCCCCACGCATTTCATCCTCTATATTGATGGGGATGATATTACTAGTGCTGTTTTCTGCCATAAAGGGAGTACCGATTCAACGAATTTAGTTTTGGGAGTAATAAAATATGCGCTGGTTTAAAAAGATCTACCTCAGCATATCATTCAAAGAGTCAAATTTCGTCATTTTTCGGCTTTTGCCCAAATATTTGCTCGACGCGACACCGTTATATTTACCTTCTGATCGCCTTATATCCCGAAATCACCTTAAAAACCCTCCCGAATGCCCCTCCTACTGACTTTTGCGGCGATTTTGTGCCTCGTCTTGCTGATCGCCTGGCTCAAACTGGATACCTTTATTTCCTTTCTTTTGGTGTCCATCGGACTGGGTCTGGCGAGCGGCCTCGAAGTCAGCCAAATCGCGGCGGCGGTGCAGAAGGGCGTCGGCGGCACGCTGGGAGAGCTGGTATTGATCGTGGGTTTTGGGGCCATGCTGGGGAAGCTGGTAGCGGACAGCGGCGCGGCGCAACGCATCACGGATGCGCTCATTGGTTTGTTTGGCACTAAAAACATTCAATGGGGTCTGGCTTTGGCGGGCTTCGTGATTGGCATTCCGTTGTTTTATAATGCCGGATTCGTAATCGTGGTGCCGCTGATTTTCATGATCTCCTCCTCGGCCAAACTCCCCTTGCTATACGTGGGTATTCCAATGCTGTCGGCCCTATCGGTGGCCCACGGCTACCTTCCTCCCCACCCTTCCCCGTCGGCCATCGCTACCCAGCTCAACGCCGACCTGGGCAAAACGCTTTTTTACGGGCTGATTGTTGCCATTCCAGCCATCGCGGTGGCCGGGCCGCTGTTTGGTCGCACGCTCAAACGCTTCAATCCCAAGCCTGACCCGTTGTTATTCGACGTCAAACCCCGTCCGGCCAGCGAATTACCCGGCCTAGGCATTAGCGCCCTGGCGGCCCTCCTTCCCGTATTTCTACTCACCGGTATGTCGGGAATCGACAAGCTTTTCCCGGGCAACGCCGTCATCGAACTACTAGCCGACCCGAGCTTTAGCATGCTGGTGTCGGTACTTTTCGCCGCGTACGCACTGGGCATTCGGCGCGGTATGGACATGAAGAGCATTACCAAGTCGATGGAGGAAGCTTTTAAGGGTGTGGCGATGATTCTGTTAATTATCGCCGGAGCGGGCGTTTTCAAGCAAATCATGACCGAAAGCGGCGTGAGCCAGTACATCGCCGAGGGCTTGAAGGGGGTAGCGATTTCACCCATCGTGCTTAGTTGGGGCATCGCGGCCATCATCCGGGTTTGCGTCGGTTCGGCTACCGTCGCCGGGCTGACGACCGTGGGAATTCTATCCCCGCTTCTTATGTCGAGCACCGTCGCCCCGGAACTGATCGTGCTGGCCATCGGGGCGGGAAGTTTGATGTTCTCGCACCTTAACGATGGTGGCTTTTGGCTTTACAAAGAGTACTTCAATCTGAGCATCAAGGAGACGCTGCTGACCTGGTCGGTGATGGAAAGTATCGTGTCCGTCGTAGGATTGTTGGGAGTTTTGGCGTTGAGTATGTTTGTTTAGTCAAAGGAAGAAAGGAAAAAGAATAAAATAGATAGAACTCTATCTATCAACCAATTACTACTATTATGAAAAGACTTTTTCTTGTGTTCATTTTCCTGACATTGGTAGATGCGGCTACCGCGCAGGTGGCGGGGCGCTGGGAAGGTGAAGCAGAGGTCAACGGAGCCAAGCTGCTTATCGCTTTCAATATTTCAGACGCTGGGGCGGGTAATTTTTCGGCTACTATGGATGTGCCTGCCCAGGGAGCGAAGGGGGTTCCCGTCGATGAAGTGAAAGTCGAGGGCGATAGCCTTTTTATTTTTATAAAAGTGATCGGGGGCCGCTACGCGGGAAAGTTCGATGCCCCACGCTCAATGGCTACCGGAAGACTAAGGCAAGGCCGAATGAATGTGGAACTCGATTTGAAACGCAGCGGTGCTGTCGTGATCCCGGATCGTCCCCAAACGCCTGCGGCACCTTTTCCCTACCGCAGTGAGGATGTAGCGTACGACAGCCCCGATGGCAGGGTTCACCTGGCGGGTACGCTAACCACGCCGACAGGCGATGGCCCGTTTCCGGCCGCACTCCTCGTTACTGGCAGCAGCTTGCAGGACCGCGACGAGACGATCATGGGCCACAAGCCATTTCTGGTCATAGCCGACTACCTCACGCGGCGCGGCATCGCCGTGCTGCGCGTGGACGACCGGAACATGGGAAAATCCACGGGGCCAGCCAAAGCCACCTCAGCCGACTATGCCCAGGACGCCATGATGAGTCTGGATTTTTTACAAAAAAGAAAAGACATCGACCCGAAACGAATTGGGATTATCGGCCACAGCGAAGGCGGCATGATCGCCCAGATTTTGAACACTGCGCGGCCTAAGGATTTGGCCTTCATCGTATCGCTGGCGGGACCGGGCGAGCCGATTCTCGACCTAATGGCCCAGCAGAACACCGCCAGCCTCAAAAGTATGAAAGTTCACGATTCAGTCGCCGAGGGCTACGGCACCATGATGCGCAGCATGATGGCGGCGGCCACTACCGAAAAAGACTCTGCCGCCCTCGACCGCAAGATTAAAGAAGCCCTGGCTAAATGGCGAAGCGGCGTCATGCCGGGGGTGGTTGCCTCATTGACGGGCATTAGCGATGACGCGACGGAGCGTCAGTTTGTCGGTACGATCATGAGAACGTTGCGCGATCCCTGGATGAATTACTTTATCAGCTATGACCCGACGCAAAATTTATCGAAGATAAAATGCCCGGTATTGGCTATCAATGGCGAGAAAGACATTCAGGTGATAGCCGAGCCGAACCTGGCGGGCTGGGAAACAACAAAAAATAATGGCAATGCGGACGTCACCACCAGAGCAATGCCCGGTCTCAACCATCTTTTCCAACATTGCGAAAAATGCACGGTGGCTGAATATGAGGTATTGACGGAGACCTTCTCGCCCGAAGTTCTGAAAATAATGGGCGATTGGCTGACGGAAAAAGTACTGCGGTAATTGGTCTTAGGCCTCGCTCACCATTGGCATCTGATGGTTGAAGGTTTCGTCCTCCAGCTGCTTCACCAAAAAATCCGACAGGTCGGCCCGCGTCAGCTTCATGCCCGAGTTGACACCCACCCAGCCCACGCGGTACTCGCCCGTAGCGGGATCATTGGTCAGGCGAGGGCCGCGCACGACGACCCAATCGAGGCCGCTTTCTTTCAGTACCTCGGCGTGTTTGACGGCGTCGTTCAGGACTTTTTTGAAAAAAATACCCATGATAAATCGAAAGGCTTTATCGGGAAATTTGGGTTGGTCTTTTTCGGGAAATGGCACCCCTCCGCCCGATAGAGATATGATTCGCCTGACGTTGTGCTTTTTCATGGAAGCTGCCATGTTGCGCGTGGCGTCCGTCTGTAGCCACTCGGGAGAGCCGTCCACATGGCCGATTAGGCTGACGACTATATCACTTTCGGCGATAGTCTTATCGACGTCGGCGGGATTCAGGACATCGCCCTGGATGATTTCCAGGCGGTCGGACTGCGGCGTGAGTTTCTCGGGACTGCGCACCAGCGCTTTTACGAGGTAACCCGCGTCGAGCGCTTTTTGTAGAAAAGGCAGACCCGTCTGTCCTGTGGCACCGAATAAGGCTATTTTTTTCATGAATGGTATGTTAAAATGGGTTGGTGTGTTTACTTTGCCACAGCACTAAGCTGGTGGTTGATACTAGAACCGGACGATCGGGCATAAGTTTAGATGAAATGATTTTTAGCCCGCATAAAATCATCAAATCTCTTTAAACCAAAAGGTTATGAAAAACGATAATTTAGACCAAGTCCCCTCCCTGGATCTGCACGACTTCACTTCGGGCGATCCCGACATGAAAGCCCAATTCGTGGCCGACCTCGGCGCGGCCTTCAACACCATCGGCTTTGTGGCCATCAAAAATCACGGCCTTACCGACGAGATGCGGGAGAAATTGTACGAAGCCGTGAAACGGTTTTTCTCTATGCCCGAGGCGGATAAGAAACGATATGAACACGAAGAACTCTTCGGCCAGCGCGGCTACATCGGCAAAGGCAAAGAAACCGCCAAGGGATTCAAGGTAGCGGACCTGAAGGAGTTCTACCACATCGGGCAGCCCGAACCCGCTGAGGGCATGGCGGCCAATGTGTTCCCCGAAGACATGCCCGAGTTCGAGGCGTACACCACGCTGGTGTACCGGACTTTTGAAAATACCGGACGCACGCTGTTGCAAGCCCTGGCGCTTTACCTCGACCTACCCGAGTTTTATTTCGATGATAAAGTCGAAAAGGGCGATAGCATCCTGCGGGCTTTGCACTATTTCCCTATTCTCGACCCCAACGCCCTACCCAAGGACGCAGTGCGGGCGGCGGCCCACGGCGACATCAATCTCATCACACTGCTCATGGGTGCCAGCGCCGAAGGGTTAGAAGTATTGCGCCGCGACGGCGTGTGGATTCCCATCACGGCCCTGCCCGACCAAATCGTGGTCAACGTCGGCGACATGCTCGACCGCCTGACCAACCATAAACTAAAATCCACCATCCACCGCGTGGTCAACCCGCCACGCGAGAAAATGGGTTCGTCGCGCTACTCCATTCCCTTTTTCATGCACCCGCGTGGCGACATGGATTTAACCTGCCTGGGCAATTGCGTGGATGCTGAGCACCCTAAAATGTACGTGGACATGACGGCAGGAGAATTTTTAGATGAAAGGCTGCGGGAATTGGGGCTAAAAAAATAGTTTAGGGTTTAAACTATTGAAAATCAAGCAACTGAAAAGACAACTCACTCAGCAGACTGACCTAATAACCTAATACCTAACAACCTGACACCCATTGAGGATTGTGTAGTTGCCCCGTACTTGCTACCTTGACGCGACAACCCTCCGGTCTATGCGTCGCATTCGGTATTTGATTTTCCTGAAAGATGTGCTGGTGCTGGCTTTTACCGCTTTTGGTGGCCCGCAGGTGCATTTGGTGATGATGCTGGATTTGCTGGTAATCAAGCGGCGCTACCTGACCGAGGAGGAGCTTTTGGAATTACAGGCCCTCTGTCAGATTTTACCCGGTCCCACTTCTACCCAAACCATCACCGCCCTGGGTTTCAAGATCGGCGGGCCGGGGCTGGCCTACGTTACGGTGCTGGTGTGGTCGCTGCCTGCCATGACCCTGATGACACTGGCGGCGCTGGCTATTTATTTTCTGGAAAAAAGCAACGTTTCGCTGGAATTCGCCCGCTTCGTGGGGCCGATGGCGGTGGCGTTGCTGATGCACGGCGGCTACCGCATTGCCCGGCGCGTGATTCACGGCCAGCAGGGCTGGCTGCTGCTAATTGCCTCAGCGGTGGTTGCGTACCTCTTCCCCTCGCCCTTTACTACCCCCGCCGTTATTATCTTGGGCGGCGTGGTGGCCTCGCTGAACTACCGCCAACAGCCCCAGATGGAAAAATCCCGGCTGCAAATCAATTGGTCGAATTTTATCCTGTGGCTCAGTGTACTGGTGGGCGCGGCGGTGCTGGGTGCTGTGACGCAGTCATTACCCGTGCGGCTGTTCGAGAACTTCTACCGCAATGGCAGTCTGGTGTTCGGTGGCGGGCAAGTGCTGATTCCGATGCTTTACAATGAGTTCGTGGAATTCAAGCACTACCTCACGCAGGAAGAATTCCTTACGGGCATGGCACTGACCCAAGTTGTTCCGGGCCCGGTATTCTCGATCTCTACCTACGTGGGGGCGATGTCGATGCAGCATCAGGGTGTCAGCGGGCAGATTGTCGGGGCGCTGGTCGCGACGGTCGGCATTTTCCTGCCGGGGACTTTCCTGATCTTTTTTGTGTACCGCTTCTGGGATCAGCTCAAAAAGTACCGGGGTGTGCGGGCGTCGCTGCAAGGTGTTCACGCCACAAGCGTGGGCCTCACGCTGGCGGCGGCAGCTTCGCTCTTCGTACCCATGGCCACAAGCTGGTTGCCGCTGGCGACGGTGCTAGGCACCTTGGCTTTGCTTTTTTTGACTAAGGTTCCACCTTATGTTTTGATTTTGGGCGGGTTGGTTCTGGGGATATTTTTGGGGTGAAGAAGGTTGTTTGTTTAGTTGTTAAGAGTTTAGGCAGCTAGGTCTTAGGCTTGACTAGCTGGCGGCTCATTTTTTCTCTACTTCCTTTAATCGTTTCTCTAGGGCCAATACATAAAGCGTTAGCTCCTCGATTTTCTCCAACAGTTTGGCGTTGAATGCCGCACTGTTCATGCCTACTGCCACCATCGCTTCGGCCGAAGGTACCCCCGGCAGATGTTTATTCTTCTTGACAAAAGCCTCCACTTCAGCCAAAGGCCGCAGGGGGTAGTTTTCTTCAAAAACTTTATCGGCCCACTCGGCGGTACTTTGCACCCGGATGCGCGGCTGGGTCAGGAGTACCTTGCCGCTTTCGTTGACGGTAAGTACCTGCCCGCTATTGGCGAGGTAGTTTGAGGCCACGCCGGGTAGTTGGACTTCCGTTTTTGAACTACCCAGCACCAGGGTGTTTTCAGCACCATCGGGAATTCCCGCTCCCAGGCCCAGCGCCAGGCTCTCGTGTTCGTTAAATTGCAGGAAGGGACGGCCTTTGAGCATCATCGAATTGTCGTAGGCCACATAGTTGATGTTCCCCCGAATGGTGAGGCGCTGGTCGGGGTAAGAAGTGCCGATGCCGACTTTAACGTCGTCAGAACCGAGCACTAAGCCATCATCGACCCCGACATTGGCGCTGTATCCAATAGCGGTAGCGCGTTGTGGATTTTGATTCTCGAAGGTGGCGTTGGCGAAGTGGCCCAGATAGGTGTTAGAACTTCCCGAAGTATTGTAATGACCCGAGAAATAACCCATAAAGGTGTTGTAAGCTCCCGTTTGGTTGGATCCCCCCGAGAAATGCCCCACAAAGGCATTGTTGCTTCCAGTCTTGTTACTTTGTCCAGCCTTGTTTCCCAGAAAAGTGTTTTTTATACCCTCCGTGTTGTAGTACCCGGCCTGAACTCCCATGAATGTGTTATTACTTCCGGTGGTATTTTTATGTCCGGCATGATCGCCCAGGAAGGAGTTCTCTATTCCAGTGAGGTTTTCGTATCCGGCCTGGTTGCCTACGAATGAATTGTAGCTGCCGATCGTGTTTTTACGTCCGGCTTCATGGCCCATGAAGGCGTTATAGTTACCCTCTGTATTGTTGACACCAGCCTGGTAGCCCGTAAAGATGTTGTAGCTTCCAGAAGTATTCAGGTATCCGGCACCGCTGCCTGTAAAAGTATTGCTTTTACCGGTCGTGTTGCTGAATCCAGCGTAGTTGCCCGTGGCCGTGTTATAGTGTCCTGTGCTGTTTTTGAATCCCGATGCGTCACCTATGAACACGTTACCGTATCCATAGTTGAAAGAAGAGTAAGTGTTTCCCGGCCCAATAAGCACATTGCCATTGCCTGCGCCGCCGCCCGGCAAGGTAGAGGTGGAGGTAGTGAGCACGATGTTCTGGGCAAAAACGGGACAAGTAGCCAGTGCCAGGAGCATGACGGCGGGGGCGAGTAATTGAGAGATGTGCTTCATAGTGGAATAGGTTCTAGGTTTGTGAAAAGCCTGCGCCTGATAAACGCATCCCCTAAAATAGCCCTTCCCCATTTGCCTCGCCAGGACTTTTGAGCGAGCGGTACCTACTTATGAGTAAGCGGTATCTCAGACCGGGAAACCCCTCTTCGGCTACTGCTTTTCCTGCGCTTTCTGCACAGCCAGCACCAGCGTGCGCAGTTCGTCGATTTGCTGCTGCTGAGATTTGTTTATTTTTTCCAACGCCACCGAGTACAGCGTCAGCTCCTCGATCTTCTCCAATAGCTTGGCGCTGAAAGCCGCAGTTTCCACGCCCACTTTCACCATTTCTTCCGCCGAAAGTACTCCCGGCAGGTGTTTGTTTTTCTTGATAAAATCCTCCACTTCGCCCAAAGGCCGCAGCGGGTAATTTTCTTCGAAAACTTTATCGGCCCACTCGGCGGTACTTTGCACCTGGATGCGGGGCTGGGTCAGAAGTACTTTGCCGCTTTCGTTGACCGTAAGTACCTGCCCGGCAGTTTTTGTATCGGCGAATTCGCTTAACGTAAGGGCGTAAACGTCAGCCTGGCCGGGTACTTTTACTGAGGTACTTTGGCTACCCAGCACCAGGGTCTGCTCCGCGCCATCCGGAATTTCCGCTCCCAGTCCCAGGGCCAGGCTTTCGTGTTCATTGAAGTGTAAGAAGGGCTGATTTTTAAGCCGCAAGGAGTTTTCGTAGGCCACGAAGTTCATGTTGCCCTTTATTGTGAGCTTTTGGTCGGGATACGAAGTACCAATGCCTACCTTGACATTGGCGTCGCCAAGTACTAAACCATCATTGACGGCAACCTTGGCGTTGTACCCCAATGCGGTGGCACGTTGGAGATTTTCGATATCAGGTCCAGTAGCATCGGCGGAAGTGCCAAAAAATGAATTGAAATTTCCAGTAATATTCTCGTTGCCGGCTTCGTAGCCAACAAATACATTGCTGTTTCCGGTAGTGTTATAGGCTCCGGCCTCACTGCCTGTGAACACGTTAGCGTCTCCGGTGGTGTTGTAATATCCTGCCTCGTAGCCTGTGAAGACGTTTTCTTCTCCGCTAGTGTTTTCTAGGCCGGCAAGAGCACCCGAAAAAACATTATATTCACCAGTCGTATTGCTGTATCCAGCCTCTTCGCCCGTGAAGACATTGTAATCTCCGCTGGTATTCTGATACCCAGCCTCGTAGCCCGTGAAGACATTATACCGCCCGCTGGTATTCTTATACCCAGCCTGGTTGCCTGTGAAGACATTACCCCACCCGCTGGTATTCTTATACCCAGCCTGGTTGCCTGTGAAGACATTAAACCGCCCAGTGGTATTATAGTATCCTGCTTCGTTACCTGAAAAGGTGTTACTGATTCCAGTAGTGTTGTTAAGCCCGGCCTCGCTGCCCGAGAAGACGTTCCTGAATCCGGTAGTGTTGTTAATACCCGCTCCGTTGCCTGTGAAGACGTTTCTGTATCCGGTGGTGGTGCTGGTTCCGGCTAGTTGGCCCACAAACGAATTGTTGTCTCCGGTGGTGATAGACTTGCCCGCATCATAGCCGATGAAAACGTTGCCGATGGCACTACTAGCGTTCGGATAGGTATTGCCTGGTCCCGTCACAACGTTATAAATCCCGCTGCCCCCACCTGGCAAGGCCGACGAGGAAGTGAGTACTGTGTTTTGCGCTGATGCTGCTAATGAGAGCGCGAGCAAAGACAAGGATAAAGTGATCTTGAAGAGTTTTAGCATGAGGGTTTTGAGCTTTGTGATAACCCCAATATATGCAAATTAAAGGGAACGGGCTGAGCTATTTATTTAATGGTCTTCGTGAAACAAAAGGCATCTAACTGAATTCGCAACTTTTGCCAATCCTTAGTTAATTTGCCAACTTTGACCCAAACAACCGTTCGTACCCAATTCTTGACATGAAAAAAGCCCTGCTTCTGCTCGTTTCCCTCCTCTTTCTCCAATCCCAAACCACCCAAGCCCAAACCGAACCCGAGTTCCTGCGCCTGAACACCACGCAGCAGGCCTGGGTCGATTCGGTTTTCAAGAGCCTCACGCCCGATGAGCGCATCGCGCAGCTCATCATGGTGGCGGCGACTTCCGACGTCGAGCGGTCGCTCATTGGCACCGAGCGCAGCAACCCGGATTATGTCAAAAAACTAATTCGCGAGAATAAAGTGGGCGGGGTGGTTTTCTTCCAGGGCGGACCCGTGCCGCAGGCGCGGCTGACCAACGAGTTCCAGGCCCTCTCGAAAACGCCGCTGCTGGTGGCGATGGACGCCGAGTGGGGCCTGGCCATGCGCATCGACAGCACGGTGCGCTACCCTTACCAGATGACGCTTGGGGCGATTCAGGGCCACGACGAGTTGATTTTCGATATGGGTGCGCAACTGGCCCGGCAGATGCGGCGGCTGGGGGTCCACGTCAATTTTGCTCCGGTGGCCGATGTCAACAACAATCCCAATAACCCGGTCATCAACTTCCGGTCGTTCGGTGAGAACAAGTACCGCGTGGCCGAAAAGGCCTTGGCCTACATGAAGGGCATGCAATACAACGGCCTGCTGACCAGCGCCAAGCACTTCCCTGGCCATGGCGACACGGGTACCGACTCGCACTACGACCTGCCGCTGATTCCCAAAACCCGCGCCCAACTGGACTCTCTGGAACTGTACCCATTCCGGCAATTGATCGACAACGGACTGGCGGGTACCATGATCGCCCACCTGAGCATTCCGGCGCTGGACGACACGCCCAATTTGCCCTCGACGCTTTCTAAGCCGATCGTCACCAAGTTACTGCAGGATGATCTGGGTTTCAAAGGTCTGATCTTTTCCGACGCTATGAATATGCGGGGCATGACCAAGTACTTCTCCGACGGCAAAGCCGATGCCATGGGTCTGGAAGCGGGCATGGATCTGCTGGAATTCACCGAGGATGTCCCCAAGGCCATCGCCGAAATCAAAAAAGCCATCGCCGCCGGAACGCTTACGCAGGCCGACGTCAACGCGCGCTGCTACAAGGTGCTGCAAGCCAAAGCCTGGGTGGGGCTGAATAATTTTAAGCCTATCAAGCAGGAAAATCTCTACGAAGACCTCAATCCCGCCGCCGCCGACCTGACCAACCGTCTGCTCACCGAAAAAGCCCTGACGATCCTAAAAAACGACGGCAATCTCCTGCCCCTCCGCCGTCTGGATAGTCTGAAAATCGCCGCTATTTCGCTGGGGGCCGATTCCGTCACTACCTTCCAGCAAACGCTGAACCTCTACACGACCGTCGACTCGTACAGCTTGCCCCGGAATCTCAGCGCCGAGCAACTTTCCGCCCTGGAAGCCAAGATGAAGAACTACGACCTGCTGCTGGTCGGTATGCACCAGTACAGCATTTCGCCCCGTTCCAATTTTGGCATGACGGGTGAGATGACGGCCGCGCTGGACAAACTCCTCGCCACGGGCAAAGCCGCCGTAACGCTCTTCGGGAATCCCTACGTGCTGAACAAAATCGACCGCCCCGAGCGGGCCAAAGCCATCGTGATGGCTTACCAGCTCACGCCTTACACCGAAGATCTGTCGGCGCAGTTGATTTTTGGAGCCATTCCCGCCGAGGGGCGGTTGCCCGTGACGGTCAACGCGCAGTTTCCCTACGGCGCGGGATTGAGCACGCCCGACCTGAAGCGGATGAAATACACCATTCCCGAGGAAGTGGGCCTGGACGGCAAGTGGATTGCCCACAAGATCGACTCCATCGCCAACTACGCCATTGCCCAGCAGGCCACGCCCGGCTGCGTGGTGCAACTCGCCAAGGACGGTAAGGTGTTTTTCCGGAAAGCCTACGGGAAGCACACCTATGAAGGGGCCAAGAAAGTCGAACTGAACGATCTCTACGACTTCGCCTCCGTCACCAAAGTAACAGCCTCCACGCTGGCCTTGCTGAGCCTGTACGACCAGAAGAAATTTGATCTCGACGCCACGATGAAGGACTACCTGCCTTTCCTGGCAAAATCTAACAAAGCCGACCTCCCCTGGCGCAAAGTCCTCACCCACAGCGCCCGGCTGAAATCCTGGATTGAGTTTTGGCGCGAGGCCAAAAAGGAGGATGGTTCCTGGAAAAAGAATACGTTCAGTACCATAAAATCGGCCAACTACCCGACTTCCGTCGTGGGCGACAGTCTGTTCATCCGCAAGAATTTCCGCGCCGTGATCGAGAAGTCCATCAAGGACTCGCCGCTCAATCCCGAGGAGGGTTACGTGTACAGCGACTTGTCATTCATTATGTACCCTACCGTGGTTAAAAATATCACGGGCGTGGATTTTGAAGATTATCTTAAAATCAATTACTATGAACCCATCGGGGCTAACTCCCTCACTTTCAATCCTAAGCGCTTCTACAATTTGGATCAAATCGTCCCGAGCGAGCGCGACACGTTTTTTCGCATGACGCAACTACACGGTCAGGTTCACGACGAAGGCGCAGCCATGCTGGGTGGACTCAGCGGACACGCCGGACTCTTCGGCAACGCCAACGACCTGATGAAGATCATGCAGATGTACCTCCAAAACGGCTACTACGGCGGCACGCAGTACATTAGTAAGGACGCCCTGTTCGAGTTCACGCGCTACCAATATCCCGAACTGGGCAGCCGCCGCGGCATCGCCTTCGACAAGCCCAGTTTCCAGTACACCGGCAACGCCCCGCGCTACGCCAGCCCGGCCAGTTTCGGCCATACGGGCTACACGGGCATCATGGTCTGGATGGATCCGGCTTACAACCTGGATTTCGTCTTCCTCTCTAATCGCGTGTATCCCACGCGATTGAATACCAAGCTTTACACGCTGAATATCAGGACGTCGATCATGGATGCGGTGTATGAGGGGCTGGGGCGGGGGAGGGCGGGGAATTGACTATTTTTGAGCAGAAGGTTTTTAACCACAATCAAAACTTACGGTGTATGGACTTGCTGATAAAAGAAGAGATTTTAAAAAAAGCAGAAATGACTGCTGAGGAATTGGTGATCGAGATAGCCGTCCATCTATATGATACAGAACGTCTTTCGATGGGCCAGGCCAGAAATTTGGCAAGTTTGAACCAACTTGCTTTTCAGAAAGAGTTGGCCCGCCGAAATGTGTATATAAAGTATGATGCGGAGGATCTTCGGACGGACTTAAAGAATCTTGAAGAGTTAAACAGAAGGAAAGCCTCCTGATGGTTGTTATCTGCGACACTTCCATTTTAACAAATCTTATTCAGTTGGGTCAGTTGTCGCTTCTGAAAAAACTTTACGGTGAGATTGTGATTCCAAAAATGGTATTGGATGAACTCGCTAAGGTGGGGGAACAAGCAAAAATAGTCGAGAAAATCTCTTGGATTTCCATAAATTCTGGCGCCAATCAAGCATTATACGATCAATTAAGACAACAACTCGATGCTGGAGAATCAGAAGCTATCGCGCTAGGCTTAGAGTTGGAAGCAGATTTATTGCTTATTGATGAACGCAAAGGAAGACAGATCGCCAAGCAGCACGGCCTCTTGGTTTCGGGTTTATTAGGCATATTGATTGAGGCCAAGTTAAAAGGGCACCTTTCAAGAATCAAACCTCTGCTAGACAAGCTTATTTTGGAAATAGGTTTCTGGGTTAATCCAAAATTGTATCACGATATTCTAAAAATTGTTAACGAATAGCATTTGACCGACCAAATCACCCGCGAACTCGCCCGCCTCGAACGGCAGCACGACATCAAAATCCTCTACGCCGTCGAGAGCGGCAGCCGGGCCTGGGGATTTGCCTCCACCGACAGCGACTGGGACGTGCGCTACCTCTACGTGCATAGCCTCGACTGGTACCTGATGATCGACGACAAGAAGGACAGCCGGGAAGACATGCTGCCCAACGACCTCGACCTGGCGGGCTGGGAGTTGAAGAAGGCGCTGCGCCTGTTCCGCAAGTCGAACCCGCCGCTGCTGGAATGGCTGCACTCGCCGACCGTGTATTCGGAGAACTACGCGACCGCCGGGCGGATGCGGGAATTGATGAAGCAGTACTTTAATCCCAAGTCTTGTCTGCACCACTATCTGCACATGGCCGAGCGCAACTACCGCGCCTACTTGCTAGGCGAGCGGGTCAAAGTAAAAAAGTACTTTTACGTCTTGCGCCCCCTGCTGGCTTGCGACTGGATCAAGGAAACCGACACGATGGCTCCGATGGAGTTCCGAACACTGCTGGACCGCCAGGTGCATGACCCGGCGGTGAAAGATGAAATCGAAAACTTGTTAGCCCGGAAAATAGCGGGCGAAGAGTTGAGCGAAGAGCCGAAAATCAAGATACTCAACGATTTTTTGGAAGAAAAAATAGCCCGTTTCAACGAACACGTCCGAAAGCTTCCCCGCCGCCAGCCGCCAGCCACTGGTTTGCTCAATGATCTGTTCAAAGAGTCGCTGCAAGAAGCTTGGGACGGAAGTATTCCTGGTTTCCAGCCCGGCTTGAAGCGGTGACTAATGCTCGAAAACGATTCAATGTGAGTATCCTGGCAGCCAAATCACCTTATGCTTACGAATATTTTTGCGGAGTCCATAGGTTCCAATCACGCCCGACCTTCCAGATTATGAAGCGCATCCTCACCTTGACAGCCCTTGCTGTTTTCTTTAACAATCTTCCCACTTTCTCCCAGCCTGAACTTTGTAAGGGCGCTTACTTCACGGAAGCCGAGGGAGCGGCCTTTTTGCAAGAGCGCGTGCCAAACTCCCGCGCCGAATGGGAAAAACGAGCGGCCAAGATCAAGGCCAATTTGCTGGAAGGCATGGACTTGCTCCCGCTGCCTCCCAAACCAACCTCGAAACCCATCGTCCACAGCCGCCGGGAAATGAATGGCTACACGGTCGAGAACATCGCGCTTGAAAGTATACCGGGAATTTTCGTAACGGGCAACCTCTATCGACCCACAAAAAAACAGACTTCCTACGCGGCGGTACTTTGTCCGCACGGGCACGGCGTCGATATGCGCCTGGGCGAGGCGACCCAAATCCGCTCCGCCATGCTGGCGCGGATGGGGGCCATTGTTTTCGCCTACGATATGATTGGCTACGCAGATTCCCAGCAGAGCAAACATAGAATCCCGAAAGCCCTCAAGCTGCAAACGATAAACAGCATTCGAGTTCTCGATTACTTGCTGTCTTTGCCCGGCGTGGACCCGGCGCGGGTGGGCATGACAGGCGAGTCTGGTGGCGGCACGCAGACCTTCATGATGACGGCCCTCGACGAGCGGGTGAAGGTGGCAGTGCCCTGCGTGATGGTGTCGGCGCATTTCTTTGGCGGCTGCACCTGCGAGAGCGGGATGCCCGTTCACAAAAAAGGCGATTTCCAGACCAATAACGTCGAAATCGCCGCCCTGGCCGCACCGCGCCCGATGCTGTTGATTTCCGACGGCGGCGACTGGACGTCTAACGTACCGGCGGTGGAATTCCCACACCTGCAAAAGATTTATGAGCTCTACGATCGAAAAAACCGAGTTGAAAACGCTCACTTCGCCGACGAAGAGCACAACTATGGCCCCTCCAAGCGGAAAGCCATGTACCCGTTTATGGCTCGGTACCTGAAATTGGATATCGGCCAAATCACCGATGCCTCGGGGGCCATCGACGAAACGCTGGTGAAAGCTATTCCCTGCCCCGAACTCCTGGTCTTCACCGCCGCCCATCCTCGTCCCTCGCGAGCGGTGGTGGGTGACGAAGCGGTGATGGAGCTATTGAAATAAAGGTTTCTCATGGCTAAAAGTCACGACCACTTCCCCAGCGCCGAAGAACTAACGGGCCAAGCTGACGCACCGGCTGCCACCGCCTCGGCTCACCGACAGCGAGACTCGAAACTTTGGCAAGAGCACTTGCCGGTCATTGGAAGCATAGTGCTGCTTCTGACAGGACTTGCGCTGGATCTTTTCGGCGCAGCCTGGTTCGTCGATCCGTGGCGGTTTATGCTATACGTTACCGCTTACCTGCCCGTGGGCTGGCCCGTGTTGCGGCGGGCGTGGAGCCGGATTTTACATAAAGATATTTTTACCGAATTTTTCCTAATGGGTGTCGCGACGCTGGGGGCCTTCGCCATCCGCGAGTATCCCGAGGGCGTGGCGGTCATGCTGTTCTACACCATCGGCGAGTTATTCCAGGAATCCGCCGTACTGCGGGCGCGGCGCTCCATCAAGGCCCTGCTCGACGTCCGGCCCGATGAAGTGACCGTCGTGCGGAATGGCAAGTACCAAGCAGTAAAAGCCGCCACCGTGAAAGTCGGCGAAACTGTGCAGGTCAAGCCGGGCGAAAAGGTTGGACTGGACGGCACCATGCGCTACGACAGCGGCTCGTTCGACACGGCGGCGCTGACGGGCGAGAGCGTGCCGCGCACCATCAAGCGCGGCGAGGCGGTGCTGGCCGGGATGATTAATCGGCAGTCGCTGGTGGAGATGGAAGTGACCACGCCCTTTCAGGATTCCAAGCTATCGCGCATCCTCAAGCTGGTGCAGGAAGCCTCTGGTCGCAAGGCCCAAACGCAGGAATTTATCGCCCGCTTCGCCAAAGTTTACACGCCCATCATCTGCGCTCTGGCCGTTCTTATTACCCTCCTCCCCTACTTTTTTGTGGATGATTACGTGTTTCGGGACTGGCTCTACCGGGGACTCGTTTTCCTGGTCATCGGCTGTCCGTGTGCCCTGGTGATTTCGATTCCGCTGGGGTACTTTGGCGGCATCGGCGCGGCGTCGCGGCACGGCATTCTGGTGAAGGGTTCCGTTTTTTTGGATTTATTGACCCAGCTAAAAACCGTCGTCATGGACAAAACGGGTACTTTGACGAAGGGTACTTTTGCGGTGCAGGAGGTCGAAGCTTTTGGCATCGAGCGCGACCAACTCGCGCAATTGACCGCCGCTTTGGAAAGCAAATCGACCCACCCGATTGCGGCGGCTATTATTGAATACGCGGGCCGAGGCGAAGAAGTTTGGGAAGAAAAGCAAGAGAAAGCTTACGAATCATTCTCGGTAGAGAATGTCGAAGAAATCCCCGGCCACGGACTAAAAGGTAACGTGGAAGGCCGCGAAATGCTGGTCGGCAACGCCAAGCTACTCCGCAAATTCGGTGTTTCGTTCGACGAAGCTTTGACCAAAATCCCCTACACCCTCGTCATGACCGCGCTCGACGGCCAGTTCTCGGGGCGCTTTACCATCGCCGACGAAATCAAAACCGATGCGGCGGAGGTAATCAGAAATTTGAAAGCCCAAGGCATCCGCACCGTCATGCTATCGGGCGACAAAGCGGCGGTAGTTGAGGAGGTGGCCCGGCAAGTAGGCGTGGACGAGTGGCACGGCGACCTGCTGCCCGAGGACAAGGTGGCGCAAGTCGAGCGGCTGCAAAAGGCAATGGCCGACAACCCCAAAGCCAAACTGGCCTTCGTTGGCGATGGTGTCAACGACGCCCCGGTGGTGGCCCTGGCCGACGTGGGCATGGCCATGGGCGGCCTGGGTTCCGACGCCACCATCGAAACCGCCGACGTGATTATCCAAAACGACGAGCCCGGTAAAATTGTCACGGCTATTGCCATTGGCCGCGCCACGCGAAGGGTAGTTTGGCAGAACATCGCGCTGGCGATGGGCGTGAAAGCCATCGTGCTGGTGCTGGGCGCGGGCGGTGTGGCGACGATGTGGGAGGCGGTTTTTGCCGACGTAGGCGTGGCGTCGCTGGCGATTTTGAACGCGGTGCGTGTGCAGCATTTGCGGTTCGACCAGTTCAAGTGATTCCCTTGCTTTCGGTTATTTCTTTGCGACCTCCGCGAAAACCTCCGCGCCCTCTGCGGTTCAAGCATTTCAACGCAGAGAACGCTAAGTTTTCGCGGAGGTCGCGAAGGCTGCGCTACTAATAAGTAGAATTTGAAGTGAATAAATCTTTTTTGACAAAAAATCCAGTCCCATGCTAAGAATCATTCTCGCCCTGCTTGTCGCCTTTCCGTTTCTTTTTAGGAATAACCCCAAACCGACAATTCCTTACAAACCGAAAGCAAACCTCAGTCAACCCGACTCCCTCCCCAACGCCGAAAAATGGCCCGCTGAGCTGAACGTCACACACTTCTCCGGCTCCGACCTCACGCCCAGCCCGGCTTGTCTGGCCGTAGCCGCCACGGGCGAGGTGTACGTGGGTGTGGACATGATGGGTTCGTTGGGCAAAGAGCCCGGCAAGGGGAGCATTGTCAAGCTGGTGGATGCTGATAACGATGGGCAAATGGATCGCCATAGTATTTTCGCCAAAGTCGATAATCCGCGCGGGATCATTGCGCGGGGCGATGAGGTATTTGTGCTGCACACCGTTTTTGGGCAAGAAAGCGGCATCGCAGAAGGCATGGATCTGGTCGTTTTTGAGGATAAAAACCGGGACGGCGTGGCCGATGGCCCGTCGCATCCTCTGATTCAGCATATTAGCTCCCCCAAATTTTTGCAAAGTCGCGGTACCGACCACGCCACCAACGGTATCCGCATGGGCATCGACGGCTGGATCTATATCGCCGTGGGTGATTTTGGCTTCGTGAACGCCGAGGATCGCTCGGGCAAAAAGCTCACGCAACTGGGCGGTGGCATCCTGCGCGTGCGCCCCGATGGTACCGAGATGGAGGTTTATACGCACGGACTGCGGAATATCTACGACGTGGCCATCGACCCCTACATGAATATTTTCACGCGCGGCAACACCAACGACGGCGGCGGCTGGAACATCCGCTTCATTCACCAAATCCAATCGGGCGAATACGGCTACCCGGTTCTTTTCAAGCACTTTACCGAAGAGATTCTGCCCGCCTTGGTAGACGTCGGTGGCGGCTCGGGAACGGGGTCGCTGTTTATCGACGACCCCAATTGGCCCGCAAAGTATAACCGCGTACCCATGATGTCTGACTGGGGCCGCAGTCAACTTTATATCCACCGCGTGACACCCGACGGGCCCTCTTACACGCAGCAGGAGGAAGAATTCATCAAGCTATCGCAGATTTCCGATTTGGACTTGGACGCCTCGGGACGCATGTACCTCGCCGCCTGGGATCGGGCCAGCTACAAGGGCAACCCTGACAAAGGCTTCGTCGTGCGGGCCGTTCCCAAAGACTGGAAGTACAAAGCTTTCCCTAAGGTGGAAGAACTGTCGGTCAACGAACTGGCGAAGCTATTGAAGTCAGAAAGTGGCGTGGCGCGGTTAGCGGTTCAGCAAGAGATGCTCACGCGCCCGGCCAAAGAAACTGCCTCCGCCGCCTGGAAGATAGCGGCGGATAAGAGCCTTCCCGATTACGTGCGCGTAGCCGCCATGTATACCTACGCCCAGGCCGCCGGAGCCGGTGGGATTGACAATCTGGTTGAGCTTACAAATGAACCCGCCATGCGCGAGTACGCCCTCCGCGCTCTGGCCGACCGCAAACCTTTCATCGAAAAAGTGCCCCTGGAACCTTTCACCAAGTCTGTAAGCGATCCCTCGCCCCGTATTCAGGCCGCCGCTATTATTGGTGTTGGCCGACTAGGGCGCAAGGAAGCTGCTGCTAGTTTGTTGACCGTGAAAGTACCCACCTCGTTTGTCGCCCCGGCGGCGGGTGCCGAAGGCCCGCACGCCACACCGAATTCGGCCATTATCCTGCCGCACCTAGCCGTCAGGGCTCTGGTGAGTCTCGATGCGGTGGATGCCACTGTGAAAGCGATCGACTCCGAAAACGCCACGCTGGCACTATGGGCTTTGCGCTATATGCACGATACGAAAGCCGTCGATGGATTGATCGCAGCCTATCAAAAATCAAGTGATGCAAAAAAGAAAAGTCAGATTCTGAACACCTTAGCGAGACTCTACCAGCAAGAGGCTCCTTATGATGGCTCGTGGTGGTGGAGTACCCGGCCCGACACCCACGGGCCCTACTACAAGACCACGACCTGGAGATCGTCGTCCACAATCAAGGGCTTTTTAATGCAGGAATGGCAGAAATCTTCCGATAAGCAGTTGTTTACTGACCTCAACGACAAACTTCGGTTGGGAATCAGCGAGTTTGGCACCAACGAAGTAGCTGCGGTGAAGGAGGAAGTGAAAATAGATTTTGACAAAATAAAAAACAAGAAGGGTCAAATCGGTGAGGCCTCCATCGAGGACGTGATGCTGGCGATGGACAAAGTCCGGGGCGACGCGGCACTGGGCAAAAAACTCTTTATAAAACAGGGCTGCGTGGCCTGCCACAGCATCGACAAAAGTGAAACCATGAAGGGCCCCTTCATGGGGCAAATCGGCTCGATCATGAACCGCGAGCAAATCGCCGAATCTATCCTGAAACCTAACGCCTCCATTTCGCAGGGCTTTTCTACGGTGATGATCACCGCCAAGGAAAACAAGACTTACCTGGGCTTCGTGACGGGAGAATCGGCCAATGAACTCACCCTGCGCGACATCGCCGGACAAGTGACCCGCATTAAGGCTTCCGACGTTGTAAAGCGAGAAGAAGTGGAAAACTCGATGATGCCCGCCGGACTGGCGAACGCGCTATCGTATGAGGAATTTGCGTCGCTGGTAGCGTTTTTGGCGCAGCAGAAGGAGTGATTTCGTTCGTGAACTGAACTGCATTCCGTTGCTCGAACCTGACAATGGTCTTCCTGGCCAAGTCCATTCATACCATTACGAATCAAACAAATTTGAGGTACCTTCACAACAAAAACTTTGTACGTGTCTCAAACAATTTACAATAAAACAAAGATGGATGAGGATCTGTTGAACGGACGGAACAGCGAGCTGATTCTGGTGCTGGCCGAGTTGCTGGACTTCGGGAAGGAGGTCTTCAATGGGGAGGAGGATAAATTTCAACGGTGGCTCAAGAAACCCAATATCTCCCTGAGAGGGGCTACGCCGGAGAGCCTCTTCGATTCATTGGCGGGGATTCAGGAGGTCAAAAACAGCCTGAACAGGCTGGAATACGGAAACTTGGCCTGATGGTGACAGTCTGGCACGACTCCCACGTGACGGCAACAAGTTTAAAACAGTCCCGCCACCCGCTCGTAAGTCATTTCCAGATAATCCTCGATATAATCGTCGCAAGGCGGCAGTTCCTCCTTCGTGTGCGAACTCAGCACCCCCACGACCTTCATCCCCGCATTGATAGCCGCCGAAACACCCGAAAAGGAATCTTCAAAAACCACGCAGTTCTCGGGTTCGGCACCCAATCGCTCGGCGGAAGTAAGGTACACCTGTGGATCGGGCTTGTGCTTCGTGACGTCCTCGCTGGCCATGAATGATTCCATTGAAGCGGGCAAACCCAGCCTTCCCGAAATCAGATCCAAATTAGCGCGGGGCGCGGAGGTAGCTACCGCCGTTCTCACGCCGTGCTTTTTCAAATCTTGTAGGAATACAGGAAAACTGGCAATCGGCTCAACGTAAGGTTCGTAAAGTTCACGAAATAAACTCTCCTTTTCATCCTCCATCTTTACGAATTCCTCGCCGACGATTTCCCTTTTCAGAAAATGCTTGAGGATATAGCTGTTGCTCTTGCCAAACATGTGCTGGGCAAACTCCTCATCGGTGGGGTGCAAATCGCGCTTGGCGAAGAAGCTGTGGAAGGCGCGGGAATGATAAGGGTTGGTATGGCAAATGACGCCATCCATGTCGAAGATTACGGCAAAGTTTGTTTTCATGCCGCAAAGGTACAATTCAACCTCACTTTTTCAATTTGTCGATTTTTTCAAGACGCTGCAAAACGCTTGCGTTCAGTTTGGGTACAATCTCTGTTTTCGGGGTATTGGGAAAAACAACTTTCTCTACTTTTATCCAATAGTTCTCCTCCCGATTTGCGTCCGGCCGCTTGGGATTCGGAGCCAGGTGTCCGGTGCCAAAATGAAAAAACGTTTCATCTGACTGACACATGTACGAATCGACCGAGGTAAATGTGTATCCCCCAAACGCAGGTTTTCCGTCAACTGTAATGACTGCCGCAGAGTATCGCCGCAGGCCAAGAATAGTTTTTAGATTTCCCATCAGCCAATCATACTGCATGACTTTCAACTTAAAGCGGCCTGTATTTGGATCGTAATAATCTATGTCGGCTTCGGTCAGCGGCTTACCGACCGGACGGATTTTTGATAAGTCAATTTGGCAACTCACCCCTTCGTTGACATCCCTTCCCGGATCGGCTATATAAATAGCCAGTCCTTTGGCGGGGTCAGTGGATGAGGCGATAAAGCCTTCTGGCCCGGTCGATTCCCCCACTTTATTGCAAGACAAGAAAGTGGCGACCAAAGCCGCGCAAATAAATAGAAACGTTCGCTTTTTCATGCTTTCTAATTTTCAGTTTTTTCCTCTGGATTCAAAAACAACAAAAAAGGTTGGAAAGTACAGCAAAAAATCAAGCTGCCACCAGCCGCCGCTCGACCCAGTCGATGATCTTATCGGCATCACTCAGGCCTGCCATACTCACCTTGGCGTTGATGGCACCATCATATCCCATTGCCAAGTGCAATAAGTCGTAGGCAGAGACGAAAAGATTCAAAATTTTCTTGTCCATTTTCGCCAAACGCTCTTTGTACCATTTGACATCCTTCCTGCCTTTGGTTTTATCATCCAGCACACTATCGAGCGCCACCAATATTCCGTTGTAAGCCGTATTTCCAGCCATTTTCACGTACTTACGGTCTTGGTAATAGCCGTCTTTTTTGAGCGCTTTTTCCCGCAGAATCTCCCGGGCATTTTCGATGTATCGGCGGGCATCCTGAATTTCATCCATGGGTTTTCTTATTTTTTGATAAAAAAATATACGAATAAATTTAAAAACTACCCCTTCTCCCATACTACCTCGATCGCACTATCCTTTAAATCTATGGTGGTATGGGTTTCGCCGTTTTCTCTCTTCAACGACACTTCGCCATCCTGCACCCGCACAATGCCCTGCGAGATGACGTCCTTCTTGTTTTTCTTGTGATAAACCACCAGCAGCGATTCCTCGGTGGACACCAGCACGTTCAGTTTTTTTCCTTTAGTCTTGATGACCGTACTTTTGGCGGGCAGATAGGGCGCTTTGGCCAGGGTCAAGGCGCGCGCCGCCGACGGTACGCCGTAGCCCACGTAGTTATTGCCGTGAGGATAGAGGTGCGCCGATTTCTCGATCAGCGCCATGAGTTCTTTGTTCGACAATTCAGGGTTGGCCTCCATCAGACAAGCCGCGAAGCCCGTGATAACAGGGGCGGAGAGCGAAGTACCGTACAGCGAAAAGCAGGAGACGTTGGGTTTGAGATAGGGCAGGAATTCCGGTCCGATGCTGCTGTACCCGATGCGGTTCCAGAGTTTTTTGTTGGTCGCACCCACGGCCAGCACGCCCTGGGCGTCGGCGGGCGTCGAGACGATGCGCCACTTCTTGTCCTCGCCCTCGTTGCCCGCCGACACCACGAGCAATATGCCTTTTTTGTCCACGGCGATTTGGGCGGCTTTGCTGATGGCGCTCGTTTTGCCATCCATTTGCTCGGGGGTATAATTTTCCAGGGGGTCGGTGAAGCCTCGGGCGTAGCCGAGCGAGGTATTGATGAGCCTGACCCCCAGGCTGTCCATCCACTCCATGGCCGCGATCCAGTTGTCTTCCTCGCCGCGCCACTCGCGCAGGGAGTAGTCGGTGCGGGCCAGGTAAAACTTGGCGTCGAGCGCCATGCCGTACTGGGTTTGGTCGTCGGTGTCGATGCCCGCGATGGCGGCCATGACTTCGGTGCCGTGCATGTCGGAGTAAGACTCGGCGGTAGTGAAGAGCCACTCGCCGGGTTGGTGTGGCTTGACGTAATCCCGGATACCAAGGATGCGGTTATTGCCGAAGACCTGCCGCAGCGAGTGCGACGAGTCCGCGCCGTAGAAACCCGCATCGATGATGCCGACCGTGATGCCCTTGGCGGTGAGGTTGGCTTTGGTGAATGCTTCCGACTGCACCTGCTCCATGACCGGGGCGAGTTCGGACTTCTTGGTGGGTTGGGTGCGGGCAATAACGAAGTCGGCGTCCATTTTTATCACCTCCTTTACAAAATCCATCGCTTTCACTTCCTTTACCTGCTCTTGGGTCAGGGTTGCCGACACGGCGTTGAGCCAGCGCGAGGCGTAAATGGTCTGAATTTTATTTTGTCGGAGATGCACCAGGTAGCTGGCTCTTACGGGCAAATCCGTCCCCTCCCAAAGCGGTAGACCTACCAAGCGGCGGTTTTCCTTCGTAGTTTCTGAAATGGCGGGCCGAGCGGTCGCGTCCTTGTCCTTTAAATAAATCCAGTACTTGGGTTGAGCGGAGAGAGTCGAGGAAAAAATCAGGAGGGGCAACAGCAGTTTGGCGACACGCATCGGGTTGGATTTTTGGCTAAGATTTCAGTTTTCGCAAGTTAAACGTAATTTTACAAAATGTGATGTGGTGCGGGCTGCCAGCCCGCCGTTTGCGACTCAGGCCACTACTTTCCATAAGACGGGCTGGCAGCCCGTACCACATTTTCTATGCGCTACTCCCCTATTGATCCTAAGCTTTTTATTGAAAACCGCCGTCGCCTGGCTGCCCTCATGGCCCCAAAATCGCTGGCCATTCTGCAAGCCAACGACCTCATGCCCACCAACGCCGACGGCACGATGGGCTTCCGGCAAAGCTCCGACCTCTTTTACCTATCCGGCGTGGATCAGGAGGAAACGGTTCTGCTGATTTTCCCCGAGCATCCCGACGAGAAGTACCGCGAAGTGCTCTTCGTGCGCGAAACCAACGAACACATTGCCGTGTGGGAAGGCGAGAAACTTACCAAGGAACAGGCCCGTGAGGTGTCGGGCATCCAAACCATCTACTGGACACACCAATACGAGGCCACGATGCGGCAAATCGTCTTTGAGGCCGAGCGCGTGTACCTCAACACCAACGAGCACACCCGTAATGAATCGCTGGTTCAAACCCGCGACGCACGCTTTATCCGGGAGTTTCGCGAGAAATACCCGCTCCATACCCTCGACCGTCTGGCTCCGCTCATGCATAACATCCGGGCCATCAAGCAACCCCAGGAAATTGCGCTGTTGCAAGAAGCTTGCGACATTACCAAAAAAGGCTTCGAGCGGCTGCTGAAATTCGTCAAGCCGGGCGTGATGGAATACGAAATCGAGGCCGAACTGCTGCATGAGTTTGTGCGCAACCGTTCGCGCGGTTTTGCCTACCAGCCCATTGTGGGTTCGGGGGCCAGCGCTTGCGTGCTGCACTACGTTCGGAACAATCAGCAATGTAAGGATGGCGAGGTGATACTGATGGATATTGGGGCCGAATACGCCAACTACGGGGCCGACCTGTCGCGGTCCATTCCGGTGAATGGACGGTTTACCAAGCGCCAACGGCAGGTGTACGATGCCGTGTTGCGCGTTTTCAAGTACGCCAAAAGCCGCCTAATCGTGGGCAATGTTTGGGACGAGTACCACGTCGAAGTGGGCACATTTATGGAAAAAGAACTAGTGGATCTAGATCTGATTTCAACCGAGGATGTAAAGAATCAGGACCCCGACTGGCCCGCCTATAAGAAGTACTTCCCGCACGGTACGTCGCACTTCCTGGGCCTGGACGTGCACGATGTGGGTAACAAATATCGCCGCTTCGAGGCGGGCATGGTCTTCACCTGTGAGCCGGGAATCTATATTCCCGAGGAGGGGCTGGGCATTCGGCTGGAAAACGACATTCTGATCACCGCCGGGGGAAACCATGATTTGATGGGTACTATTCCCATCGAGGCAGAGGAAATCGAGAACCTCATGAATCAATGAAACGATGGAATTGCATTGGGAGGAAGTCATAAAGCTGTTGGTGGCCTTTGCGGTCGGGGCGATCGTCGGTTTCGAGCGCGAATACCGCAGCAAGGCGGCTGGACTGCGCACGATGATCTTAATCTCACTCGGTTCGACGCTTTTCACGATGGTTTCGGCCAGAATCGGGGCCGATCCCTCTCGCATGGCGGCGAATGTCGTCACGGGAATCGGCTTTTTGGGAGGCGGCATTATTTTTCGGGAGACCAACCGGGTGCACGGCATCACCACCGCTGCCACGGTCTGGGCGGTGGCGGCTCTGGGCGTCAGCATCGGGTCGGGACTTTACGACCTGATGGTGGTGGCGTTTCTGTTATTGCTTTTTGCGCTGATGGTGTTGAATATTTTTGAAAAAAGATTTATCCACTACAAAAACCAGGCGCGCAGCTACCGGATCGTGGCTCCTTACAAGCACAAAATGCTGAAACAATACGAAAAGCTCTTTGAAGAACACGGCCTGACCGTCAGGCGCGGCAAGCAAAACCTGTCGGGCGAGCGCATTTCGGGCAACTGGGTGCTGGAAGGCTCGGAGAAAGAGCACGAGAAGCTCACCCGACGCCTGATGAACGAATCGGATATCATTGAGCTGGATTTTTGACGAGAATCATATCCCTGGCTCCCATAAGACCGAATCTTATACTACCTTCCCGTGTTGCTTTTTTATGGTATTGACAGAAAATATAGATCTAATTCTCGCTTCTATCCTCCAAAAGCAGCTTACGCAAACGGAATGGAAGTGGCTGAAAGAGAAAACCACCGCCTCACCTTTTGAATTGATGACGGGCTTCGTGGCCGTACCGCGCATCATCGCCCGAGAAATGACCCAGCCCACTCCGGCGCAAGCCCAGGAACTGACGGATATACTTCCGGGTTTCTCGATCCTAAATTGGACGACGGTGCGGCTTAGCCGGGTCTGGCTACTGACTTGCCTGGACGCCAGCGACGAGCAGGCCTACACCCGCCACATCGAAACGCTCTTTGACACCGCCGAGATGAACGAGTTGGCAGCCCTCTATTCGGCCCTGCCGCTGCTGGCCTATTCCCAAAAGTGGCTTTTTCGGGCTACCGAGGCGGTGCGCTCCAACGTGGGCGACGTATTCGACGCCTTGGTGATGAACAACCCCTACCCCGCCGGGTACTTCGACGAAGCCGCCTGGAATCAGTTGGTGCTCAAAACCATCTTTGGCGATAAACCCATTCACCGCATCGTGGGTCTGGCAGAAAGAAGCAATGCTAATTTGGCGCGGATGCTCTCCGACTTCGCCCACGAACGCTGGGCGGCGGGCCGTAGCGTCGCCCCCGAAACGTGGCGGCTTACCCCGGAATTTATGGATGAAGGGTTATTGGCGGATATGCAGCATTTGTTTGCCTCCCCCAATCCCGACGACCAAAAGGCGGCGGCTTTGGCTTGTTTTTATTCAAAAAACACCTCGGCCCAAGCCTTGCTGGACGAACACAAAAATTTGAAGCAGCAAATCGAGCGCAAGCAGCTAAGCTGGGCCGATTTGGAATTTAATAACCTGAACACCTATGACACCAAACAATAACTCGGACGCCCGCAACCCCTCTCATTTCGAGGAAGGCGACGGACTGGCGGCCAAGGATGCGCCTACCCACCGCGACCTCAACTGGGAAGAATACCGCGAGGCCATCAGCGGCATGCGCTTCTTCGACCCGCACATCCACATGACTTCCCGCACCACCGACGACTACCAGGCGATGTTCGACGCGGGCATCGTGGCGCTGATCGAACCGGCCTTCTGGCTGGGTCAGCCGCGCACGGGACTGGCCTCGTTCAAGGACTATTACAGCAGCCTGGTCAACTGGGAGCGGTTCCGCTCGTCGCAATTTGGCATCAAGCACTACTGCACCATTGGCCTCAATTCCCGCGAGGCCAACAACGAACCTTTGGCCGAGCAGGTGATGGAAATCCTGCCGCTGTTTTTGTACAAAGAAGGCGTGGTGGGCGTGGGCGAGATCGGCTTCGACGATCAGACCGCCGCCGAAGAAAAGTACTACCGCGCCCAACTCGAACTGGCCAAACAAGCCAATCTACCCGTGCAGGTGCACACGCCGCACCGCGACAAGAAGAACGGTACCGAACGCAGCATGGCCATCGCCCTGGAACACGGGCTGGACCCGGCCTGGGTCATTATCGACCACAACAACGAGGAAACCGTCGAGAGCGTCTTGAATCAGGGGTTTTACGCGGCTTTCACGATTTATCCCTTTACTAAAATGGGCAACGAACGCATGGTGAAGGTCGTGGAACGCTACGGCCCCGAGCGCATTATGATCAACTCCGCCGCCGATTGGGGCATTTCCGATCCGCTGGCGCTGCCCAAAACCGCCGCTCTGATGAAAATGCGCGGAATACCCGACGATGTTATCAGGAAAGTCACTTACCAAAATGCCATCGACGCCTTCGGCCAAAGCGGCCAGATCGACGAGTCAGTCTTTGCCAATGGCTTGGAAATAGACCAAAGCCAAAAGATGAACGGCAACACCATTCTGCGCGGCGGACAGCAGCCGCGCATTGCCAAGGATTCGCTGTTAATCAACTAGATGGCTACCCTCAAACCCTATTTGCAACTCACTCGTCCGGCTAATTTGCTGACCGCCCTGGCCGATATTCTGGCGGGGATGGCCATCGCCGGTTTTCCCTTTTCCGGTGAGCCTTACTTTTATCTTCTGCTTGCCACCCTTGGTCTGTACGGCGGCGGGGTGGTTCTGAACGACGTTTTCGACGCCGAACTGGATGCCGTCGAGCGACCCGAGCGGCCCATTCCCAGCGGGAAGGTACCCCGGCGCACCGCGACTATTTTTGGCGGAACTTTGCTGGCATTAGGCATTCTGAGCGCCCGCCTTTTCTCGCTCACCAGCGGACTCATCGCACTGGGGATAGCGGCCCTGGTGATTTTGTACGACCGCAATGCCAAGCACAGCAAGCTTTGGGGACCGATTGTGATGGGCATGTGCCGGGGAGGCAACCTGCTGCTGGGCATCAGCGTATTACCCGCTGCTTTGTCACAATATTTCTGGCTTGGTGTCATTCCAATTATTTATATCGGGGCCATCACCATGATTAGCCAGGACGAGGTGCACGGCGGAAAGCGGCGAACGTTGTACCTTGCGGGGCTGCTCTACGCCATCGTGCATCTGGTACAACTTTTTGTAGCCTACAGCGAGGGCAACATCCTGCTAGCCTTACCGCTGGTGGGCCTGCATATTTTTCTGGTGGCCCGGCCTTTATTGACGGCCATCCAAAATCCCGTCGGCCCGCTGATCGGGAAGGCAGTGAAGGCGGGGGTGCTGTCGCTCATCGTGATGGATGCCGCCTGGTGCGTGGCTTTCGGGCAATGGCCGTTGGCTTTGGTCGTCCTTTTGCTGCTGCCTTTTTCAATTTATCTCGCCAAAATTTTTGCCGTGACCTGAGTCACGAACACCATGCACACGATTCACCAACAGTTTGCGGTTTCTTACGCGTATTCGGTTTTTTTTACCCAGAATATATTTTCACAAGACAATCCGGTGCTCGCCGATTTTTGTAAAGCTTTCGGAGCGGGTGGTTTTCAGCGTAAGGCGTTATTTGTGCTGGACGAGGGCTTAGTAAAACACCATCCGCAGCTATCAGAAAGCATAAAGTATTATTTTACGAATCGGGAGACTTCGATCCAGATCAGTGGCCCGATGCTGGTCGTTGCCGGTGGCGAAGCGGCCAAAAACGACCCCGCTCTTTTTGACAAAATCGTGGAGGTCATCGACGAGCAGGGCATTGACCGCCACTCTTTGGTAATTGCCGTGGGTGGTGGGGCGGTGCTGGATTTGGTGGGCTACGCGGCGGCGGTGGCGCACCGGGGCATCCGCCACATCAGGATTCCGACGACGGTGCTTTCGCAAAATGACTCGGGTGTGGGCGTCAAGAACGGCATCAACTACCGGGGCAAGAAAAACTTCCTCGGCACCTTTGCTCCCCCGGTGGCGGTGTTCAACGACAGCACCTTCCTCACTACCCTCGAAGACCGCGACTGGCGGGGCGGTATTTCAGAAGCCATCAAGGTAGCACTCATCAAGGACGCGGCTTTTTTCGCCTGGATAGAGCAAAACGCGTCGGCATTGGCCGGGCGCGATTTGCCCACGATGGAAAAGCTCATCCACCGCTGCGCCGAGATGCACACCGAGCACATCCGCAGCGGCGACCCGTTCGAGTTCGGCTCATCGCGGCCGCTGGACTTCGGCCACTGGGCCGCCCACAAGCTAGAATATTTGACTGATTTCGAGATTCGTCACGGCGAGGCGGTGGCCATAGGCATCGCGCTCGACAGCGTTTACTCCTGGAAATCAGGAAGGATAAATGAGGACGACCTAGCGAAAATCCTTACTCTTTTCAAGAAACTAGGCTTCAAGCTCTTCAATGATAAGCTCGCCGAAAACGACAAAATCAATCTACGCACGGGGCTAGCCGAATTCCGCGAACACCTCGGCGGACGGCTTACCATCATGCTGCTGGCTGCCATCGGGGAGGGCGTGGAAGTCCACGAAATGGACGACGCCCTCATCGCTGACTCGGTGGATTATTTAAAAAGCACTTATTTAAATCTCTGAAATTAACAAAGCAGTCAGCCGAAAGCCGACTACCGATAGCCCCATATGAAAACACCCTACGGTCACCTCACCTATTGCAGCAACATCCACCCCGGCGAAAGCTGGGACACGCACTTCAAGGAACTGCGGGAAAATCTGCCATACGTAAGAAAAGAATTGGCCGACGGTCGGCCCTTTGCGCTGGGCCTGCGCCTGGCCAACGACGCCTCCTTGGAACTCTGCGAACCTGGCCGGCTGGAAGAATTCAGAAACTGGCTAACCGAAAACGACCTGTACGTGTTCACGATGAACGGCTTTCCCTACGGCGGCTTTCACGCTACGGTAGTCAAGGATCAGGTACACGCCCCCGACTGGACCACCACCGAGCGCACCGACTACACACGGCGGCTGTTTTCGATTCTTGCCCAACTCCTTCCCGAGGGAATGGACGGCGGCGTGTCCACCTCGCCCCTCTCCTACCGTTTTTGGTGGAAAAACGAGAAAGCCACGTCGAATGCTTTCCAGACCGCCACCCAAAATATCCTGCAAATCGCCGATTACCTCATCGAGATCAAGCGCGAAACGGGCCAGCTCCTGCACCTCGACATCGAGCCGGAACCCGACGGTCTACTGGAAAACTCCACGGAATTCGTGGCCTGGTACCGCGATTACCTGCTGCCGACGGGTATTCCTTATTTGCAGGAAAAGTACGGCATTACTGAATCCCAGGCCAGGGAAGCTCTATTGAATCATATCCGGCTGTGCTTCGATGTCTGCCACGTAGCCGTTGCCTACGAAGAGCCGCGCGAAGTACTTGACCGCCTGGATAACGTCGGCATCAAAGTGGGCAAAGTTCAAATCAGTTCGGCCCTGAAAATGGATTTGCGGGAAAACAAAGCGGAGAAAATCGAATCGCTGCGGGCCTTCGAGGAACCCGTGTACCTGCATCAGGTCGTAGCCCGAAAATCCGACGGCAGTTTTCAAAAGTACCCCGATTTGTCCGAGGCTTTTGCCAGCGCTAAGTCCGCCGATGCCGACGAATGGCGCATCCATTTTCACGTGCCGCTGTTTGTGGATTCCTACGGGAAGCTGGATTCTACCCAGGCCGAAATCATCAAAACGCTGGATTTTTTGAAAGAAAACGCTTTCACCCAACACCTGGAAGTGGAAACCTACACCTGGGGCGTACTGCCCAACGAAATTCAGAAGCCCATCGGCCAATCCATTGTGCGCGAGTTGCGGTGGGTTCTGGAGAAACTGAACTAGCACTATGCACAAAACCGTAGTCATCGACATCGTAGCCTTGAGCGCCAATCTTATCGGCAAGTACACGCCTTTCCTGAAAAAATACCTGGAAGGACGAAGCTTGACGCCCATAAAACCCGTGCTGCCCGCCGTGACCACCACGGCGCAAAGCTGCTACGTGACCGGCAAATGGCCCGCCGAAAACGGCATTGTGGGCAACGGCTGGTATGATCGCGAAGATGCCGAGGTAAAGTTCTGGAAGCAGTCGAATCACCTGGTGCAGGGCGAAAAAATCTGGGATGCCGCCAAGCGGCGCGATCCTTCGTTTACTTGTTCCAAGATGTTTTGGTGGTACAATATGTACTCGTCTGCCGACTACTCCGCCACGCCACGCCCGCAATACCACGCCGACGGGGTCAAAGCGCCCGATTGCTACACCCATCCGCCCGAGCTCCGCGACCGCTTGCAGGCTGAGCTAGGCCAGTTCCCGCTGTTCAATTTTTGGGGACCGAATGCCAACATCAAATCCTCCCAATGGATCGCCGACGCTTCTATGCTGGTGGATGAGTGGCACGACCCGACGCTGACGCTGATTTATCTGCCGCACCTGGATTACTGTTTGCAAAAGTTTGGGCCGGATTTTTCTAAAATATCGACCGAGTTGGGCGAAATCGACGCGCTGGTCGAGTCGCTGGTCGCGTATTACGAGGAAAAAAGCGCCAAGGTTATTCTGCTTTCGGAATACGGCATCAACCCCGTGTCGCAGCCCGTCCACATCAACCGGATTCTGCGGAAAGAGGGGCTAATCGCCGTAAGGCAAGAGCGCTGGTACGAGTTGCTGGACGCCGGGGCGTCGCAGGCTTTCGCCACCGCTGACCACCAAATCGCGCACGTGTACGTAAAAGATAAAACCAAATTGGCCCAGGTAAAGCAGCGTCTGGAAGCCACGCCGGGAATCGCCCTGGTACTGGACGAAGCGGGAAAGAAAGCCCATCACCTCGACCATCCCCGCGCGGGCGATCTGGTAGCCGTGGCCGAACCCGATAGCTGGTTCACCTATTACTACTGGACCGACGACGCCAAAGCTCCCGATTATGCCAAACTGGTGGACATCCACCGCAAGCCGGGCTACGATCCGGTGGAGATGTTCATGGATCCTAAAAATCCGCTCATCAAGTTACGGGCGGGCTATAAGTTGGGGCGCAAGCTACTGGGAATGCGGTACCTGATGGATGTCATTCCGCTGGACGCTACGCTGGTGAAGGGTTCGCACGGGAGTAGTCAGGTGCCTGAGCCGTATTATCCGATTTTAATTACGGATCAAAAGCCAGAGAAAGCCACGCTGGGAGCGGTAGATATTTACGATGTGATTTGGAACCATCTGTTTCCCGCAAATCAGCGGTAATCGTTTAATCTTCAACACTTTGATAGCGGCCTCTGAATGGGCAAACACCCATCAAAAGCACTCAACCGTTAGATTATCAAGGAAAACGATCCTAAAAAATTTCTTAAATCTCGTCTTTGGCTGCATTATTCTTTGGCTAACAGTTCAATATCCTTTATCAATTGCTCCGCTCCCAATTGCAGGGTTCCGTTATATATTCCCCGAATCCGTTTGTTTTTGTCAATCAACAGGACGTGTTCGGTGTGCAAAAACTCGGTACTGTCCCTGGTAAATCCCAAATCCTCCTCGGCAAAATAGGATTGCCGCGCGAGGGTGTAGATTTCGCCTTTGTTACCCGTCAACAAATGCCAATTGGGGGAATCAATCTTATTTTTATTGGCGAACTCCCGAAGTTTTTTCACGGTGTCGATCCAGGGCGTTACGCTGTATGAAAGCAAGACTACGTTCTCATCGTTTCTGAATTCATCCTGCACCAGTTTCAGATGCCGCGTCATGGTCGGACAAATACTTCCGCAACTGGTGAAGATAAAGTTAGCCACGTGGATTTTTCCTTCAATATCCTTATCCGTAACTACCTCCCCGTCCTGATCGGTCATAGAAAATGAGCTGATCGTATGAGGAATTACTTCGTCGACTTCGGACGATGAGTCAAGAAACAAGGGCGTAAAATCCGGCGTATTGTAGTAAGGAAGATGCGCCACTTCCGCCGATTTTTTGGTACAAGCTCCCAGCATAACGATGAGCGCGAATACACTAATCGACAAAAACGCTGTCCGCCACATTGACACAGTTCTTGGTTCCCAATAACCCGTACCGTCTCCCCGCGATGATGGTGTAGTTTGAGCGGATTTTTCCATTATCGTAATACATCTTTTGTGAACCTTCCTCGTGACCGTTCCGGTAATTCATTTCCTGCACCAGCCTTCCGTCATCGTTCCATTCCCGGCAGGTGCCTTCGTATTCGTCGTTCACAAATTGGTAGTGCAATTTTTTATTTCCATTCGGCCACCAGGCAAGGTAATTGCCCGTTTTTCTGCCCCGGTCGTACAGTCTTTCTTCCATAACTTTACCATTCTCATAATACTTCCGCCAGAGTCTGTCTTCCTTTCCTGCCAGGTAATGGGCTACTTCCGAAGTATCATTGGTAGACGGGTAAAATCCGAAAACAGCCCCGGTATAAGGCTGGTCTTCATAGTGCATCAAGCCATTGACCAGGCTTAGATTCTCGTCCGTGAGCAGTTTCCAGGCTACTTTCCGACTGCTGGTACCTTCGGAGCAGCCAAAAATGGTCAAGGCGAACGCTAGCGGTAACAACAGACTAGCGCGAAACTGTCCCCGCCGTGCCGAAGTACCCGCTGCCGTTGATGTAAGGGTCTGCATCCGTGATGTGATAGTGGTAAATTCCATTGGGATAATCTGCCGTCGCGTGCGAATGACCGTGGTAGGCGTCCAGCATGGCGTTCGTTACTTTTTTGCCGTCTTCCTCCGGCCCGTAAACGGGGAATCCATCGAGCAGGAAGCCCATCAGAGAAGATTTGGTAGCCTTGACCGTCGTGAGGTAGATGGGTTCGAGATGGTAGTGGTACTGCCCGGTCATTTGCGGGTGCCCCCAATACTGGTCGAAACTCATGATTTCGTTGGTAAGCGGCTGATTCGGCCCGGCGTACTGGTTAAAGAGTGGAATGCCATTCAGGGCCACGCCGATGGCCCCCAGCGGCGTGGCGGCATGGTTTGTCGCTTCTTTCGGATTCAGGGGGATTTTGAAAGTCAGCGATTGCGAAACAATTGAATTTGGGTTTTTACGGAAGGTAAAGTCACCGAATGTTTTACCACTAAAATCCTCGTAAAGCGCATTCGAGGTGGCGTAATAAATGCTCCTGTGATCCGGCATTCCGTTCGATTTTATCGTGACGTAGGTACCATCGGAAGTGATGCTGGTGGCACCGTAGATTTTTTTATAGACGGCCGGCACCTCCGCATCGCTCATTACCGGGGCTACGTTGGTGTCTGCTTTATCGTTCGCACAGCAGAAGAACAGAGAAAGCAGCCCAACAAAAAAATAGACACTCATTCGATTCATGGTGTTTTTTAGATTGTGATATGGGTAGTGGTACGACAGCAATTTGAATACCCCTCGGCGCATTCCCACATTTTGGGAAATCTTTTTTATCCACCATACTGCGGGCGCACATTTTTCGGGGCCAATCCTATCAAAATCAAGGTTTTATATTTAAAATAACGTGATTGAATCTTTAACAGCAGTAAACTTCGCATCGTAAACAAGACGACTACTAGGGACAGTACGCACGAATGAGAGAATTTATCGCAGCCTACGTATGTGCGTAAAGTCCGTAGCCCGCGTAAACGATCATCGCCAGGCAAAGCAGAATCTGCACAAAAACCCCGGAAAGAAAGCCCAAAAACGAACCAAAAGCCGCCCGCAACGCCGCTTGGAAGGTGGCCTTACCAATCAACTCACCCGCCAGGGCACCCAGAAAAGTACCGATGAAAATCCCAACACCCGGAATAAAAAACAGCCCCGCCAGTCCGCCCACAATGGCCCCGATGCTGCCGTAGCGCGTCCCGCCAAACCGCTTGACGCCCAGAATGGGTATGTAATAGTCCAGAAAAACCATCGCGACCGTCAGGACACCAAAAGTAATCAGTGCCGTTTGGCCAAAATCGGCGAAGCGGCTGAAATGAATCAGCAGCAGCCCGCCAAAACTAAGCCCTGGCCCCGGCAACGGCAGCACCGCCCCCGCCAGCCCAACGAGCAAGCAAATTATCCCCAGAACAAGCAAAATGACTTCCATACGAATGCGGTTGGTTTGGTTTTAATGTGTTAAACAGGGTAAGCTGCCTATCTTTGCAGAATCTGAAATATATTATTAACAGAGTAAATAGTTAGTTTGAGAAATGCCTTGTTCAGTTAACGGCACGACTTTAAACTTTAAACTCATAAACTTTAAACTCAAAAAGTGAACAAAGTACTCATCATCGGCGCGGGCGGCGTCGGTAGCGTCGTGGCCCACAAATGCGCCATGAATAGCGACGTTTTCGGCGAAATCATGCTCGCCAGCCGCACCAAAGCCAAATGTGACAAAATTGCCGCCGAAATTAAGGAAATGCACGGCGTGGACATCAAAACCGCTCAGGTCGATGCCGACATCGTGGCTGAAACGGTGATCTTGATCAAGCAGTTCCAGCCCAAAATGCTCATCAACGTGGCCCTGCCCTACCAGGATCTGACCTTAATGGAGGCGTGCCTGGCGACGGGCATCCACTACCTCGACACCGCGAACTACGAACCAAAAGACGTGGCTAAGTTCGAGTATAGCTGGCAGTGGGCCTACCAACAACGCTTCCAGGAAGCCGGACTAATGGCGCTACTAGGCTGCGGCTTCGACCCCGGCGTGACGCAGGTGTTCACGGCCTACGCCAACAAGCACCATTTCGACGAGATGCACTATTTGGATATAATAGATTGCAACGCGGGCGACCACGGCAAGGCGTTCGCCACCAACTTCAACCCCGAAATCAACATCCGCGAAATCACCCAGCCGGGCCGCTACTGGGAAAACGGCGAGTGGGTCGAAATCGAGGCCATGAGCATTCACAAGCCCATCGACTACCCCGGCATCGGGCCCAAGGAAAGCTACGTGCTGTACCACGAGGAACTGGAATCGCTGGTGAAGCATTTCCCGACACTGAAACGCGCTCGTTTTTGGATGACCTTCGGCCAAGCCTACATCACGCACCTCAACGTGCTGGAAAACGTGGGCATGACCAGCATCCAGCCCATCAATTTCAAGGGCATCGACATCGTGCCGCTGGAATTCCTGAAAGCCGTGCTGCCCGCGCCCGAAAGTTTGGGCGAAAACTATTCGGGTCAAACCTCCATCGGCGTCCAAATCAAAGGTATTGAAGACGGGAAAGAAAAAACGTACTACGTCTGGAACAACTGCGACCACGCCGAGACCTACAAGGAAGTCAAAGGACAAGCCGTCAGCTATACCACGGGCGTTCCGGCGATGATTGGGGCGATGCTGATGCTCACGAATGAGGAGTGGATGAAACCGGGCGTTTGGAATACCGAGCAGCTAAACCCTGATCCTTTTATGGAGAAACTGAATGAGCATGGGTTGCCTTGGCAGGAGCGGGTGAACGAGGCGCTGCCGCATGAGTATCCGGTGTAGCGAGAGGAGTTTTACCCGTTGGGTCGGGAATCTTTCGTAAATTTAAAAAAATCACAGAAAAGCTATGAATCAAATTAATGAGCGTATCACTTTAAATCCTGAGGTCTGTAATGGCAAACCTACCATAAGGGACATGCGTTTTACAGTGGCGCAATTGCTGGAATTGTTAGCTGCCGGAATGACCGAAGCGGAGATTTTGGGTGACTACCCCTACCTGGAAGCAGAAGACATAAAAGCTTGTCTTCAGTATGCGGCTCAAATCGCCAATGCCAAAATGATCGTTTCTGTCTTGGAAAAGGCCGCCTAGTCTCGCTCATGGTCAGGTTTATAGTTGATACGCAACTCCCTCCCGTACTTGCCACGTTTCTGAGAAGAAAGGGATTTGACGCGCTTCATACTACTGATTTTCCAAAAGCAAACAAGCTGTCAGATGCCCAGATACGAGGTATTGCAAGTGAAGAAGGCCGTATCGTCATTACCAAAGACGACGATTTTGCCGATTATTTTTGGAATAAGGGCACCCCACCTGAAATACTGTTGTTGACCATAGGCAATATCAAAAACAATGATTTGATCGACCTGTTTGATCTGAACCTGTCAATCATTGTGAACCTTTTTGAAAGCGAAGCAGGAATGGTGGTATTTGGAAGGAACAGAATAGTCGCTTATTGATAGCACCCTTGAATGGATGTGTAGTAAAGCAGGGCTTTGCACGATGCTAAGCTTTTTTTATTTTCAACACAAGTTTTTGATAGTAAATCAATTATCTAAAATCCAGTGTCCAAAATCCAAAACCCACTTTCAACTTCTTTGGCAAAACCCCCATTTTTGTTTGTATTTTAGCCACAATTATCGACTCGTAAATTATTTTCTATAATAAAATCTGTACTACTCCATGAGAAAATTGGTTTGGACGTGGCTATGCCTGCTGGCTGTTTCGACGGTCAGTGTGGCCCAGCAAACGTTCCCCCGCAACGGTGCCTACGACGAACGCCCCGGACGCTACGCTTTCACCAACGCCACCATCGTCGCCGATCCGCAGACTACCATCGCTAAGGGTACTTTGTTGATAGAAAACGGCAAGATCGTGGAGGTAGGCCCGAACGTCAAAATCCCCAAAGGCACTGTCGTCACCGACCTGACGGGCAAGTACATCTATCCCTCCCTCATTGAACTCGACTCGGACTACGGAATGCCCGAAGTGAAGCGCGCCACGGGCGGGCGGCGCGGCGGTCAACAGTTGGAATCCAACAAAAAAGGGGCCTACGGCTGGAATCAGGCCGTACAACCCGAAGTGCGGGCGGCGGAATTATTTGCAGTCGATGCCAAAAAGGCGACTGACCTCCGCAAGTATGGCTGGGGGACTCTGCTGGTGAACTCTCACGACGGCATCGTGCGCGGCACAGGCGCACTGGTGACGTTGGATGACGAGTCGGAAAATAAAGCCCTGCTGCGCGATCAGGCGTCGGCGCACTTTTCGCTGGACAAGGGTAGTTCGTCGCAGAGCTATCCCGGCTCGATCATGGGTAGTGTGGCATTGTTGCGGCAGACTTACTATGACGCCGATTGGTTTGGAAAGGGAGGCAATAAAGAGGAGTCGAACCTCTCGCTGACGTCTTTTAACCAAATCAAAAATCTGCCTTCTTTTTTCGATAACTCCGATAAGTTAGGCATTCTGCGCGCCGATAATATTGGCGACGAGTTTGGCATTCAATACATTATCAAGAGCGGGGGCGACGAGTACCAGCGCATCGCGGAGGTAAAGGCCACCAACGCCGCCCTGCTCGTGCCGCTGACTTTTCCTGCCGCCCCCGACGTGGAAGACCCCTGGGATGCCGACATCGTTTCGCTGGCTGAGTTGAAGGCCTGGGAGATGGCTCCATCCAATCCCGCCGCCCTCGTGAAGGCGGGTATTCCGTTTGCCCTTACGGCCGACGGCCTGAAAAATAAGGGTGATTTCTGGACCAATCTCCGTAAAGCCATTGAATTCGGCCTTTCCAAAGAAAAGGCACTGGAAGCCATCACGTTGGCCCCGGCTCGTTTGGTAAAAGCCGATGAGATGCTGGGAAGTTTGAAAAAAGGCAAACTCGCCAGCTTTCTGATTACCTCCGACGAGCTTTTCAGCGAAGACAACCTCATCCACGAAAACTGGATTCAGGGCAAGAAATTCATCATCAACGACCTGAACGCCGCCGACCTGCGCGGCGAGTACAAGCTGACCGTCGGCGGCAACGAAGCCCTGCGGATGCGGGTGTCGGGCCGGGCCGATAAGCCGGATTACCAAATTTCGCAAGATACGCTGAAACTGGGCCCGAAAGTGACCGTAAACGGTGAGCAAGTGACGGTCAACTACCAACCCGATAAGAAAAAGCCCGGCACCGTGCGGCTGACGGGCTATATCAATGGCCGCGACATCCAGGGACAAGGTACGCTGCCCGATGGCGCGCCCATCGAATGGTCGGCGACGCTGGACACTACCCAAACTACCTCGAATTCCGACACGGTGAAGACGGGCAAACCAACACCCAAGCAGCCGACTTTCGGGGATATGGGCAAGCTGCTTTATCCGTTCGTCGGCTTTGGCAATGAGGAAATGCCCAAGTCCGAAACGATTTTGATTAAAAACGCCACCGTCTGGACCAACGAGGCCGACGGCGTGGTGACGAATACCGACGTGTTGGTACAAAAAGGCAAAATCGCCAAAATCGGCAAGAACCTTTCGGCTTCCGGGGCGCGCGAAATCGACGGCACGGGCAAGCACCTGACCAGCGGCATCATCGACGAGCACTCGCACATTGCGCTGTTTTCGGTCAACGAAGGCGGACAGACAAGTTCGGCGGAGGTGCGGCAGAGCGATGTCATCAACTCGGAAGACATCAACATCTACCGCCAACTGGCGGGCGGCGTCACGACCTCGCAACTGCTGCACGGTTCGGCCAACTCCATTGGCGGACAAAGCGCGGTCATCAAGCTAAAATGGGGCGCGGCTCCCGCCGACCTCTGGATTCCCGAGGCCAAGTACATCAAGTTTGCGCTGGGCGAAAACGTGAAGCAGTCCAACTGGGGCGATGCCGCCCGCTCGCGCTTTCCCCAAACCCGTATGGGTGTGGAGCAGGTTTTCTACGACCACTTCATCCGGGCGAAGGAATACGACAAGGGCATGAAGGCGTACAACAATTCTCGCAATAAGAACAACGTCACGCCCCCCCGCCGCGATCTTGAACTGGAAGCACTGGCCGAAATACTGAACGACGAGCGCTTTATCACCTGCCACTCCTATGTGCAGTCGGAAATCAATATGTTGCTAAGCGTGGCCGATTCGCTGGATTTCAAAGTTAACACCTTTACGCACATCCTGGAAGGCTACAAAGTCGCCGACAAGATGGCCAAGCACGGCGCGGGCGGCTCGACGTTCTCCGATTGGTGGGCCTACAAGATGGAGGTGAAAGAAGCGATTCCCTACAATGCCGCCTTGATGGCAAAAGAAGGCGTCGTAGTCGCCATCAACTCCGACGACGCCGAAATGGCCCGCCGCCTCAACCAGGAAGCCGCCAAGACAATGACCTTCGGCGGCATGAGCGAGCAGGAAGCCTGGAAAATGGTAACGCTCAATCCGGCCAAACTGCTTCACCTCGATGAGCGGATGGGCAGCATCAAGACCGGCAAAGATGCCGACCTTGTGCTTTGGAACGACCATCCGCTTTCAATTTACGCGCGCCCTGACTACACGATGATCGAGGGTACGATCTACTTCGACTACAAGGCCGATCAGGAAAAGCAGGCGCGGATTGCGAAAGAGAAAGCGCGCATCGTGCAGAAGGCGCTGCTGGCAAAGAGCAAGGGAGCTGACACTAAAAAACCGGAAGCTAAAACTTTTAAGTTGCTGCAATGTGACGATATCATCGGTGTTCACGCCGAGGAGGAGAAGTAGCTATCGGCTATCGGCTATCGGCTATCGGCTATCGGCTAAAAAAATTCTTTCGCCTCAGGGCGCCTCGCTCCATTATTCTTTTATCCTTTTTTAAAAATGAAAAAATTACTCCTTGCCTTCATCGCCCTGCTGCCCTTCGGCATACAGGCGCAGAATATGGCTCCGGCGAAGCCGCAAATCCAAATGATAGTGCTTACGGGCGCGACCATCCACCTGGGCAACGGGGTTGTGTTCGAGAATGGCCTGATTGCCTTTGAGAACGGCATGATTACCGCTGTCGGCCCTGCTTCCACCGCCATGAACCGGACGGGCGCAGAAGTCATCGACCTAACGGGGAAACATATTTTTCCGGGAGTGATCGCGATGGGTTCGACCATTGGTCTAGTAGAGATCGCGTCCGTTCGGGCGTCACTGGATTTTGAGGAGATCGGCGAAATCAACCCGCATGTGCGGTCGCTGGTGGCGTACAGCACCGACTCGGAAGTAATTCCGACGCTGCGAGCGAGCGGCGTGCTGCTAGCGCAGTCGGTACCGCAGGGCGGGCTGGTGTCAGGGTCGTCTTCGGTGTTCAATACCGATGGCTGGAACTGGGAGGACGCCGTTATCCGAAAAGACGACGGTATTTGGTTGACCTGGCCCCCCTATTTGTCGCGGAGTTTCAGCTTCGAGGATTTCTCCTACACGACCAAGAAAAACGAGAAACGCGCCGAGACGATCAACTTGTTGGAAACGACTTTCGCCGATGCCAAAGCCTACGGCGAAATTGCCAAACCCGAGATGACGAATATTCGCCTCGATGCGATGAGGAGTCTTTTTACGGGAGAACAAAATCTATACGTCCGGGCCAACTACGCCAAGGACATCATCGACGCGGTGAAGTTCGCCAAGCGGATGGGCGTGGAGAAAGTTGTGATTGTGGGAGGGCAGCAAGCTGACAAAGTCGCGCCCTTTCTCAAAGAGAATAACGTTCCCGTAGTTCTGGGAGCCTTACACAGCTTACCCAGCCGTCCTGATGACGACGTGTACGCCGTGTACGAACTACCCGCCAAACTCCACAAGGCGGGGATAAAAGTGGCCCTAAGCTACGACGACGAATGGTGGCGCGTACGGAACCTGCCCTATCAGGCGGGTACGGCAGCGGCTTTTGGAGATGTGTCCAAGGAAGAAGCCCTAATGTTTTTGACCCAAAATCCCGCCCAAATCATGGGCATCGATGGGCAGGTAGGGACTTTGGAGAAAGGCAAGCAAGCCACGCTGATCGTCACCAACGGCAATATGATGGATATGCGCGGCAACGTGGTCGAACACGCTTTTATCAAAGGGGCCAAGGTGAATTTGGATAACAAGCAACAGCGGCTTTATGAGAAGTATAAGGAGAAGTATGGGCAGGAGTGAAAGAGAGCGAGTGGCAAAGTGGCAAAGGCACAAAGTAAGCTGGCGCACGCCCACTTTGTGCCTTTGTGCCTTTGTCGCTTCACTTCAACCTTATGCCGTTTTCCTCAAACGTTATCACCTTATTCTTCCATAAATTCCCGATGGACTTTTTGAAATTGCGCTTACTCATGCCCAGTGTTTTGGAGATTTCTTCGGGCGGGCTGTCGTCGTGGAGGGGCAAGAAGCCGTTGTTTTTGTTGAGGGCGTCTATGATGCGTTGGATGAGTGGCTCGAAGCGTTCGACGCCGATTTTTTCCAGGGTGATGTCCAACTTGTTTTCCTCCCGAATTTTCTTGACGTAGCCCTTCATGCGGTCGCCAATGTGGAGGGTTTTGAAAATATCGCTTTCAAAGATCAGGCCTTTGTGAAACTCGTTGACGATCACGTTATAGCCCAGGTCGGTGCGCTCCCATATGATAAGATCGACTTCGTCGCCCTCGGCGATGGTGAGGCGTTCGTTGTCCACGAAGCGGTTAAGCCGGGGGGAAGCGATCATCCGGTTGGTCAGGCGGTCGAGGTGGACAAATACAAGGTACTTTTTGCCCCTTTCCATAGGCGTAAGTTGTTCGCTGTGTGGCACCAGGATGTCTTTGCTCAACCCCCAATCCATAAACGCGCCGCTGTTGTTGACATCGACCGCTTCCAGGTACGCAAACTCATCGCGCATGGCCAGCGGCTTTTCGGTGGTCGCGACGGGACGGTCTTCGGAATCGGTATAGACGAAGACCCGGATGCGGTCGTCGGGGCGCATTTCCTCCGTGACGTAGCGGTTGGGCAGCAGCACTTCCTCACCCTGTGGGTTTTCGAGGTAAAGCCCCTGATCAGAGTCGCGGGTGATGGTCAGGTCGTTGTATTTTCCGATAAAAAGCATAGCGATGGATTCGTAAAGAATCGCAAAGATAGGCTTTTTAAGAGTTCAGCGGAGTACTGAAAGCAGCGTATCGCACTTCATTTCGGTTTCGTCCCACTCGCGTTGCGGGTCGGAGTCTTCGGTGATGCCCGCCCCGGCGAAGAAGGTAGCCTCGCCGTTGGTTAGACGCAGAGTACGAAGATTGACAAAAAGCGCGCTTTCCCGATCCACATTTACCGGACCGAGGTAGCCGCTGTAAAAAGAGCGGTCGTAGCCTTCCACGGCCTGAATGAATTGCATGGCGGGTTCCTTAGGCATCCCGCAAACAGCGGAGGTGGGATGCAGTAGTTTCAGCATCACCGTGCCGAGTTCAGGAAAATTGACGGCTTGGGTATTCACGGCAAAATCGGTACGCAGGTGGTACAAGTTGCCCGCCCGCACGGTACGCGGGCCGCTTTCGAGGTACTCGCGCAACCTGATTTTCTTAAAACATTCAATGATATAGCGGCTAACCAGGGCTTGCTCCTGAATTTCCTTTTGCCCCCAACGGATGTCGTGAGCCGGAATAATTTCTTCATTCTGCAAAGCCGTTTGCGTTCCGGCCAGGGCGGCGGTACGGAATGTACCGGCCTCGTCCAACGCCACCAGCGTTTCGGGCGTCGCGCCCAGCCACATTTCGTCGCGGTAGGCCAGATTCACCAACGACACGAAGGCCGACGGATAAACCGCGCAAAGTTTTTGAAAAGCCTGGAAAGGTTGAAAGTCGGAAGCGTAAGCGAGCGTTTTGGTGCGGGAAAGCACGACCTTGGACAGTTCGCCCCGGTTGATGGCTGCAACGGCTTCGGTCACGGCGTTTCTGAAATGGCTTTCTTTTCCGGGATCGGTTTCAAGATGAGTGGAGAAACCCGTCCACTCGAACGCGTCTACTGTGTTTTCGTCGGCTATTTCCTCCGCCACTTCCAGCAAACGTTGCATGAACGGGTGTTCCTGCCCCAGCTTTCCTGCTACTTCCTGACAAGCCCAATCTTCCGAAAAGGTAAAAATCAAATCGCCTTCCAGGACAAGCGCCTCGCCGTTTTCCAACGGCTCAAAGGGATGAACCAGGAAACAAGCGGGCAGATCCTCCAAATCGGGTGCCTTTTTCCGAATGCCTTCCTGCAAGGATATTAAAAGCTTGATTTCGGGTCGATTGGGCAACCGCCAAACGGCGGACGGGTAGCCGAGCTGCCAGGCTGCCTTGAACAGCGACTCGGCCTGAAAAATTCTGGTGGGATTCCGGGTTTCGATCATTGGGCAAATAACACGACAACTACGCTAAAATGTTTCTCGAAAAGCATCATTCTGCCTCGATTATTGCCACGGTCAGGCGACTCACACAAACCAATTTTCCTTCTTCGTTGGTAATCTTGATGTCCCAGACGTGCGTTTTGCGTCCCACGTGCAGGGCCGTCACGCGACCGTACACCCAGCCTTCGCGCACCGCCCGGATGTGGTTGGCGCTGATTTCCAGCCCCACCGCCCGTTGCTTCTGAGGGTCGGGCAGACTCAGCATGGAGGCCACGCTGCCCAGTGTCTCGGCCAGCACCACCGAGGCCCCACCGTGCAGGATGCCGAAGGGTTGGTGGGTGCGGTGATCGACGGGCATTTTTGCGGTGACGAAGTCCTCCCCAATCTCGGTGAACTCGATACCGAGTTGCTTGTCAATGGTTTTGGGGTTTAGGTTACGCAGGAAGTCAATGTCAAATGATTTGTTAAACATTCTTTTTTTTGTCTAAATTTGTATGGGCAAATTACGCTAGAAAACGGCTTTTTGGCAAAGTATTTATCAAAAAAATACAAATTCTATTGAAAAGTAAAACGATTTACCTCATCCGCCACGGCGAAACTGACCACAACCGCAACGGCATCGTCCAGGGCAGCGGCGTCGACACCATCCTCAACGACTGGGGCAGAGCGCAAGCCGAAGCCTTCTACGACGCCTACCAGCACGTTCCGTTCGATAAAATCTATACCTCCAAATTGCAGCGCACCGTCCAGTCGGTGCAAGAGTTTATCGACTCGGGTGTTCCCTGGGAAAGCCACGCCGGCCTGAACGAAATTAGCTGGGGTTGCCGCGAGGGACTGATGCCTAACGACAAAGATCAAGGTTATTACCGCGACCTGGTGCAGGCCTGGCAGAGTGGGGACATCGAGTTGCCTTGCGAGGAAGGCGAAAGCCCCGTTCAAGTGCGCGCCCGGCAAAAGCCCGTCATAGACTTGATCCTATCCCGTCCCAAGGAACGTACTATTCTGATTGCCATGCACGGCCGCGCGATGCGAATTCTGCTCACGCTGCTCTTCGATGAATCCCTTACGGCCATGGACAAGTACGAACACAGCAACCTCTGCCTTTACCGCATCAACTACTCGTACGACGAACAAAAATTCAGCTTCGTCTCCGGCAACGACATCACGCATCTACTTTCGCTCGACGTACCCGTCTCGCAAATGTGATTTCAACCGCCTGTAAAGGTTCTTTCCCTTTGGTGTAGTTGACCCTCTCTTTCCTGCGCTGCTTTGCTTAGCTTGCGGTTAGGTTTTAGGTTGTTAGCGGGGCGCCCCGCTAACGCCTAACAACCTAATACCTAACAATTTAACGCCCAAAATGTCCAAAACCAGGATTTACTGGACGCTTCAAGTCGTCGGTTGGACGGCCCTGATGATGTACGAATTCGTCATCTACACGGCGGAGTACGGCTTCGATGTGGAGTATTTCCTTTTGAGCATAGCCAATATTTTTCTGGCCGTAGGATTGACCCACGTCTATCGCCTGATCGTTCGTCGGTGGAATTGGTCCACGCTACCGCTACCCCGGCTGGCATTTCGAGTGATCGTCTCGGTCATCATACTGGGCACGATCATGTCAGCCGTTAATATTCGGCTCGATCATGATACGATCGCATACAACCTTGCCAACCAGCCGTTTGCTTTTTGGGGCTATATTTCGGCCTGGTGCAAGAACATGCTCACTTGGGTGCTGGCCTACACGGTGTACCACTACGTGGAGCAAACCCGCTTGACAGAGCTGGAAAAAATCATGCTGAAAACCTCCATGCGCGAGGCCGAGGCCAAGGTGCTGCGCTCGCAACTGAACCCGCACTTTACCTTCAACGCCCTCAACAGCATCCGCGCCCTGGTATCGGAAGACCCGACCAAAGCGCAGCAAAGCATCACGCAGTTATCTAACTTGCTGAGAAATTCCCTCCTCGCCGACCGCCGAAAAACGGTGGAACTCCGCGAAGAATTAAAGACGGTTGAAGACTACCTCGAATTGGAAAAAGTCCGCTATGAAGAACGACTGGCTTACAAAATCAAAGCCGATTCGCAAACGCTTTACTGGCAGGTACCGCCCATGATGTTGCAAACGCTGGTTGAGAACGGTATCAAGCACGGCGTCTCGAAACTTCCCAAAGGCGGAAAGCTCACGGTAGAATCCTCGCTGGAGAACGACGAGCTGATGATCTGCATCAAAAATACGGGCATCCTCGGCCCTACCGATTCGGGCGGCGTCGGCCTGTTGAACACCGCTGAGCGCCTGTCGATTCTTTACGGCAAAGAGGCCTCGTTCCGGATTTATCAAGAAAAAGAAAGCGTCGTCTGTGCCGAAATAATAATCCCCATGCTCTCCGATGGCCTAATGCGTTACAGCGGCCAAGTGCCGGAGCAAAGTCAGGCGTGAAATGGCTGTAGGCTTTAAGCTACAGGCTGTAGGCTGCTGTTGCCTTGAGATTAAGAATTTTGCTTGAATAAAAATCGTGATTAACTATTTTATAACAAGAGCCTGTAGCCTACAGCTTACGGCCTAAAGCCAAGACAGCCATGAAAACATTAATTATCGACGATGAGCGGCTCGCCCGCAACGAATTGAAGCGCCTGCTGGAACCTTACCACAAAATTGAAATCGTGGGTGAGGCCGCCAACGCCGAAGAAGCCCTGAACCTGATCAAGGAGATGGAACCGGAATTGCTTTTCCTGGACATTCAGATGCCCGGCAAAAACGGCTTTGAACTCTTGACCTCCATCGAAGGCAAGGCCCCGGACGTGATCTTTACCACGGCCTACGACGACTACGCCATCAAGGCGTTCGAGTTCAACGCTCTGGATTATTTGCTAAAACCCATTGACGGTGAGCGCCTAAAAGATGCCATTCAGCGCATCGAGGAGGATCGGGACGTCCATGAAGAATCCACCGACGAAAAGCCAGAACGCGCCAGCCGGGTACTGGGTGAAAACGATAAGGTTTTTATTAAAGACGGTGAAAAGTGCTGGTTCGTGAAGCTGGGTAAAATCCGGCTGTTCGAGTCGATGGGCAACTACGTGCGGCTGCATTTCGACGACCAAAAACCCCTTGTTCTGAAATCATTGAACAGCCTGGAAGACCGCCTCGACCCGGAAAATTACTTCCGCGCCAATCGCAAGCATATCATCAATCTGCAATGGGTCGACAAAATCGAACCCTGGTTCAGCGGCGGCTTGCTCGTGACGCTCGAAGGCGGCACCCGCATCGAAATCTCCCGCCGTCAGGCGATCCGATTCAAGGAGTTGATGAGTTTATGAGTGATGAGTGAATTTAATTCATCACTATAAAACTCCTTCATCCGCGAAGCTAAAATAGCCGCCATCGGTAAAAATGAGGTGGTCGAGAACGGGCAGGTCGAGCATTCGGCCTGCCTCTTTTAGTTTGCGGGTGAGGTCTTTGTCGGCTTGGCTGGGGGTGAGGTTGCCGGAGGGGTGGTTGTGAAAAAGAATGATGGAGCTGGCCAGGTGTTCCAGGGCGTGCTTGAAGATAAGCTTGGGGTCGGCGACGGTACCCGCCACCCCACCCGAGCTTATTTGTACCGGTCGCAGTACCTCGTTGGCGCGGTTGAGGAGCAAAATCCAGAATTCTTCGTGTGGCTTGTCGAGCAGGTACGGGCGTATTTCGTCGTAGGCATCCTTAGCGCTGCTAATGCGTCGGTTATGAAGTACTTCCGATTCCTTGCGGCGGCGGCCCAATTCCAGCGCCGCCATGATGGTGATTGCTTTGGCCTCGCCGATGCCTTTGACTTTCATAAAGTCCTTCAAACTCAGCTTGGCCAGTTCGTTGAGGTTGCCTTTGGCAATGTCCAGCACCATCTTGCCTACATCCACCGCCGAGTAATCTACCGTTCCCATGCCAATGAGGATACCCATTAGTTCGGCATCGGTCAGTGCAGCCTTACCGCGCTGCATGAGCTTCTCGCGGGGACGGTCTTCTTTCGCCCAGCTCAGTATTTTTCGGGGGTTGTAGTCCAATTTTGAATAGGAGAATAGGAGAATTGGTGAATGTCGGAATGTCGGAATGTCGGAATGTCGGAATGTAAATTATTCACTAATTCCGACATTCACTAATTCCCAATTGAATTCAACGCCGCCCGCGCCTTGTTATCGATGCTATTTTTGTATTCGTGTTTCTTGTAAGACATTGCTTTTTTGAAGTAGGCGATGGCTTGGGGCTTGTTTTTTGATTCTTTATAGATGTACCCCATCTGTAAGGCGGACGAAGGGGCGAAGTACAGTCCGCTGCCTTGCGCAAGGTCGATGGCGCGGTTGAAGTAGGTGATAGCTTCGCTGCTCTTGCCCATTTTCTGCAAGATACGGCCGCTTCGATAGTTGTATTCTGCTTTATTGGCAACCTCGGAAAATGATTCTTCGGTGTAGCCATTCAGCTTACTCAAAGCCTCTCGCAAATAGCCGCCGTCGCTGGCGTAGCGGGCTTCGAATAGTACTTTCTGCTCGTCCTTTACTTTGCCGTCGCGGTAGTTTTCGGCAAATTTTTCGGCGTAGCCATCCGACTCGGTGATGGTCTTTCCCACGTTGGGCACTCGCGCGACGAGCGGCTTGGCTTCATCGTCACGATCCGTGAGCCAGCGGCAGAGGAACTGCTTGAATTGGCTGTCTTTTAAGAAATTGAAGCCTTTGAAGTTTCGCTGAAATTTTTCGTAGTACCCGTAAGCGGTATCGTACTGGCCTTTCTGCAGCAAGATTTCGGCTCGCATGTAATCCAGAAACGGAAAAGGGATGTAGGCCGAAGTACGGGGCGCTTTGTTTAGAATTCCCAACGCCTCTTCGCTCCTCCCCTCTTTCATGAATACCGACGTAGCGAAAAAATGAAGCAGCAAATTATCCGGTTGCCGGGCAGGCATTCTTTTCAATTCGCGGAATTGCGCCTCGCTGAGTTGCAACGTGAAGGCATGGAGCAGCAGATCGATCAGTTGCGCTTCCTGGCTGAAGAGCGTCTCGGCAGCTTCCACTTTCTGCAGCTCACGCAAACCGCCCGGAATGTCGCCCGACAGGCCCAACGTCCGCGTGACCCAGGTATATTGCTCCGGCACCGAGCCGATCAGCACGTGTAGTAAGCCGAGCGATTTAAGCGTGGGCAAGAAGGTGGGAAATTTCTTTTGGTTCTCTTCCAGCAGTTTGTAAGCTTTGATGATGTCCCAGCAGCCGCTGACTTCGTTGCCGAATTTTAACTTTGCAAACGCCCAGTGCAAACGCACCTCCGCCCGCAACAGCCGTTGGTAGGGCGAGTTATCGGGCAGCTTGGCCAGCGCGTCTAACCGCTCGTCTTCTTCCTTGGATAGTTTATTGTAGGCCGCCCGATCTTCCGAAATGAGCAGGTAGTACATGTCGGCGTAGTTCTCCACGTAAATCAGCGCGGCGTTTTCGGGATTCTCCTGCCGCTCCTGCGCGATCAGGGCCTTGGCTTTATCGAGACGGAGCTTTTGCGTCTCGAAATAAGCGAGTTGCACCCTCGGACTAAAATCCAGCCGAGCGGCCGGGCTCGCTGCTTTGGCAGTCATGGTAAGGGCCAACAGTGACACTGCTAAATACGGCCCCCTGGCTTTTTCTAAAATATTCATCCTCAAAATTTCGTGACTTAAAATTACCTACGCGACCTTAGCCCCGCCGGATGAAAACGATACATTCTGCATCGCGAATGCAACACAATAACCATAAAAAAAGTGGCTACCCTGAGGCAGCCACTCTTAATACCGTTGACATTTGACCCAGTCTATTTCTTTTTTCCCTCGACCACCTCCGGCATCTCGACGCCGCCAAAGATTCGGCCGCAGTGCTCGCAGACGATGATTTTCTTGTGCTCGCGAATGTCAGCCTGCCGCTGGGGGGGCACTACGTTGAAGCAACCACCGCAAGCACCGCGCTGCACCATCACCACCGCCAGGCCGTTCAGTGAGTTGTTTCTAATTTTTTGGTACGATTTCAGCAGACGCGCTTCAATCTTGTCAGCTTGTTTTTCACGGTTTTTCAGGAGACCTTTCTCCTCTTCCTGGCTTTCGCCGGTGATGACGTCCAGTTCCGATTTTTTGGTTTTCAAATCCTCCTTCCTGCCATCGAGGATGCCCTGCGTGTTGCTGAGTTCATCCTCCACAAGGCGTGTGCGGCCCTTGGCTTCGGTGATGCGCTTATCGGCCAGCTGCATTTCTAATTCCTGCAGCTCGATTTCCTTAGTGATGGCGTCAAACTCGCGGTTGTTACGGACATTCATCTGCTGATCCTTGTACTTGACAATCAGCTTTTCGGAGTCCTTCTGGCCGTTTTTCAGCGAATCGACCGTCCCGTTCAAGTTGTCTATTTCGCTCTTGAACTTGCCAGTGCGGGTTTCAAATCCAGCGATTTCATCTTCCAGGTCGCTGACCTCTTCGGGCAAATCGCCCCGAATCTTGAGAATATTATCCAACTGTGAATCAATCTCCTGCAATTTAAGGAGAGCATCTAACTTCTGCGAAATCGTATTTTCCATGAGGTCAATTTGTGAATGTCGGAATGTGGAATGTCGGAATACTTTTATGCTGGCGAAAGCGATATTCCAACATTCCACATTCCATAATTCCTACATTAATAGTAGTACGCTACCGGGTTGGTGTTTGTTTCTGATAAATGAAGCGCAAAATTACCGAATTTATTTGATAAGTAGTCGAACAGGAGCTGTTTCGTGTGGACTTCGCTTTCATAATGGCCGATGTCGCAGATTACGATTCGGTTTTCGGCGTCGAAGAATTCGTGATACTTAAAATCGGCGGTCACGAAAGCATCGGCCTGAGCAGCGAGCGCTCGGGGGAGTAGGAAGCTACCTGCTCCCCCGCAGACGGCTACACGTTGGATGGCAGACTTAGCCGAGGCGGTGTGCTTAATGACCGACACCGCCATCTTTTTCTTGAGATGCGCCAAAAAATCGGGGAGCGACATGGCGTCGGGCAGTTCGCCCACGGCCCCCGCCCCCACCTCCTGGTTTCCATTTTCCAGGGATTGCAAATAGTAGGCCACTTCCTCGTAGGGATGGGCTTGCCGCAGGGCCTGCATCACTTTGCCTTCCAGGTGCGCCGGGAACATGAGTTCGACGCGCTGTTCGGCTTCACGTTGTAGTTCGCCGACTTTTCCAGCGTAGGGTTCGGCACCATCCAGCGGGCGAAAGGTGCCCTCCCCGCTGGTTTGGAAGCTGCACTCGGCGTAATTGCCAATTTTACCGGCCCCTGCTGCATATACGGCTTCCAGAACTTTGGAGGCAGCTTTCGATGGCACGAAGAAGGTCAGTTTTAACAAAGTTTGCCGCTTAGGGGCCAGAATTCTTACGTCTTGGAGACCCAGACGGTCGGCAATAATGCTGTTAACCCCTTCACGGACATGATCCAAATTAGTGTGAATGGCGTAAATAGACACATTATTTTGAATGGCTTTTATAATGGTGCGCTCTACGTGAGTTTTACCATTCAGTTTTTTTAGACCCTTAAAAACGATGGGATGATGCGCCACTACCAAGTTACAACCCTTCTGAATGGCCTCTTCGATGACGTATTCGGTACAATCCAGCGAAAGCAGAGCACCCGTAATTTCTGTACTCGGGTCGCCTAGAATTAGGCCCGAATTGTCGTACTCCTCCTGATACGCAGGTGGCGCCAGGGCTTCCAGACTATCTGTCAGTTCTTTGAGTTTGGGCATTGATAGATAATTTTATAAAAAAAAACTGGAGGGATTACGGCGGTGTATAAAATATTTTGATTTTTTTTGTGCTTAAGTAAGCCAATACCATCCGCCGTCTCTTAAAAGTGGATATTTTACGTATATTTATGACCGTTAATTAATACCCTCCCTAAAAACCACCATGAACATCACCTCTTCTGTACTTAAGAGTCCTAGTAACAAGTTACCCCGTTGGATGATCGCCGCCGTTCCTAACGTCAAGGGCAAGTCCGCCTTTGTGCTAAAAGGCACCTACCCGGCGTATCTATTCGAAATTATGCCGCCCTGTGACGGCGATGACTGCTCAGATAACTGCTTGAAAGTCGATTACAAGAAAAAAACCTATCACGTGGCGGTGAAGCTCGACATCGACGATGCCGGCGAGCCACCCCACAGTTATTTTGTCGAGATGCTGGGCTGGTACGCCAGCCAAAAAGTCAAACCTTATTTGGCCAAGATTCTCAGCTCGACGGACGAGGAGTGAACTCTGTAAGGACTCCTTTCAAAGGTCTTCCCCTCAAATCACCTTCTCTATGTACCAGATTGACCGAAGGTCGGCCCGCATCACGCGGGCCGACCCGGCTTTGTCGTTGTCTGCGTGTAGTGTCAGGTAGCCCTTACTTGCCAACTTGTTATCTATGATGCGCCGCAGCAAAAGAAAATTGCGAAAGTGAACCAGCACCAAGGCCGAATTCAGGTAGTTCCAATCGGCTTCCTCGACCGGGTACGCCAGCAGCCGAATGCCTTTAATGCAGGTTGGCGACATGGCGTCGTCCGTCACTCGGATAACTACGGCATCCCCCCCTTTGTTCTCCAAGCCAATGGGCAATGGCACATCTTCCGTTTTTCCCCGGTAGGATAAGGTTGGCTGCAACAATGGCACCGTAATTGTATCGCTCAGCGGTACGGCTCCGCTTCGTTCTGCGCCCGGCGTATGCATTATCGGCGGATGCCCCCTCAGCAGGAATTCAGCCCTCACCTTTGGGAAGCGATCCAGGATCTCCATGATCGTTTTATAGCTGGGATCAGACTCCCCTTTCAGCATTTTGTAGATTTTTACGTTCTGCGTCCCCATTTCCTCGGCCATTTGGTTGGCGTTCAAACCTAGTTCTTCCAAAAGTTGCTCAAAACGTTTATTGAAAGCGGACATACAAATATTTATTTGTTATAAGACATTACTAGTTTTTATTTGCAAATATAGAGAAATATATGTTTCTGTTTGTTTCCGTTCTCTTTATTAATCAGCTCCTTCGGCTAAGAATAAACGTGCTGCTAAGCACAAGATATGGGCGGGTAAAGCCAAGTTTTAAATTAATCCTGACCCATATGGAAAACAACAATTATTTACGAAAGCGCTTTCCACCCATATCAAACCCCTGGAGGAATCGTATTCAAAAGAAAGTTGATGCCCTACTTATATACCTCGGAAAAGTCTCCTAAATAGGAAGCTAATCAATATTTATATTGACTAATAATTATTAGTCAATGCTTTTATACAGCAGAGTTTCCAATTTCGCCGCTGACTTCGTCTATGTTACTGTCCTCCCATTTATTCAAAAAATTATTGTCAGTTCAATTCTGTGGCTAGTAGCTTACCTGCCTCAGCACGGTGTCGGTACTTGCCCTTACCATCCCCCTGACTCTCCACCCGATACTTGATTTCAAGAATTGCATGGAAGTGGTTAGGCATGATGACGTACTCGTGCAGCGCCACATTTGGACGTAGTTCTGGGGTACGCAGCCATTCCTCTTGCACAATTTCCCCCCACGGACTCAGCCCCATAACGCCATCGTTGATGCTGCCAAAAAGCGGCAGCCGATCCTGGCAGCAGAGTGTGATGAAGTACAGCCCAGCCTGGCCATAATCGAAGCCTTTGAGCCGAATGGAGCGGCGGTGATGGAGAGCGGGGTTGAATTGAGTCATCAGGTACTTTGGTTTATGACTATTTCGGTGAGCCGATTTCCGGGCATTTGCGCCAAGTCAAAAATATTTTCATTTAAAGCCAACTGATAATCAGCTTTCTAAAATATTAATTAAAATAAATAAGAACAGACGCTTGCGTGGTATAGGGTGGGCATATACTTTTGCACCACGTTTTACCTGATACGTCAGCGAAACGGTAGTGGTTCGGTAGTTCAGTTGGTTAGAATACCTGCCTGTCACGCAGGGGGTCGCGGGTTCGAGTCCCGTCCGGACCGCCAACAGTTAAAGGCCTGATAATCGTGAGATTATCAGGCCTTTTTCTTGCACTGACTTCTAGACAAATTCTGGCTCAGTACGCCCTACGGCATGCTCAGCATTGCGTAGCCCTTCAACTGAAAAGTCGTCGTGGCGACCAGGGCGGCTTCCGTCACTTTGATATTGGAATTTCGTGGCGTGTCGGTGTAGCCACGCATCCGCAACGACTGCCCGCAAACGAAGAACTTTACACCTTTGCCAGCGAGTTCGTCGATGAGCGCTGTGTTGGGATTAACCACGCCAAAGGCTTTTTCATAAGCCGCGTCGTTCATAATCAATGGTGTTCCCTTGAAGTGAACCACCACCACCATGTCGATATTCTCGGGCTCGATGCCCGCTTCGGCGTAAGCATTGAACAAACGCGCCACGCGGTCAAGGCCCGGATTCAATTCTTCGGGCTTCTCTGGCCCAACCATCAGGTCCCCTACAATCTTGTAAGCCATTTTCTTGTCGGCCACGGGCGTGGCTTCCGGCACCGGGAACACACCACCCGCTTGCTTGATTACGGGAAATTCTTTGGCTTGTCCGAAAGTGAGGGAAGCTGAAAACAGCAGCGCTAGGCCGGTTAACGTGAATGAAAAAATACGGTTCATGGTATAAAATTTGCTTTTTTCCTGAAAGGTAAGGCTAAATCAATGGATCGGCGCAAAAAATCTTCGGCAGCGATGGCAAATCAGAAATAAACGGGTGTAGAATCCAAAAAAGAGCCGAAACCAAAAGCTCCGGCTCTTCCCTCAGGCCAATGACGGCGATTTGATTTCTAGTGAATATTCAACTCAAAGGGCATCCGGGCCTGCAAGCCCTTCATTTCCGTAAGCTTCTGATAAATCTTGAACTGCGGGGCCAGTTGGCCGAGCTTTTCGTTCAGGATGCGCTCTTCTGATTTTCCCGACAACTTCTCAATAAATTGCTCGATTTGATTGACTTTTTCGGGATAGTACCGCACCCGGTAGTCGCCGTCGTCCAGTTTGGCGGCTTTCGCGGCGATTTTGATGGCTTCGTCCAGACCACCCAGCACGTCCACCAGGCCGTTGTTCTTGGCTTCCACGCCCGACCACACCCGGCCCGAGGCCAGGCTGCGCAGTTTTTCGACGTCCATTTTGCGGCCCTCGGCGGCCTTGCGGGTGAATGTTGCGTAGCCTTCCTCCACGCTGCGCTGGATTTTTGCCTTCTCGAAGTCGGTCATCTCGCGGGTCAACGTGGGCCAGTCGGCGTGGGGGTTGGTCTTGACGCCGTCGAAGGTGACGCCGAGTTTATTGTCGAAGAAGTTTTCCAGATTGAACAGAATCCCGAAGATGCCGATAGACCCCGTGATGGTGTTGGGCTGGGCCACAATCTTGTCGCAGCCCATCGCCATGTAGTAGCCGCCCGAGGCCGCCACGTCCGACATGGAAGCGATGACGGGCTTCTTCTTGCGGGTCAGCTCGATTTCGCGCCACATAATGTCCGAAGCCAGGGCGCTGCCGCCCGGCGAGTTGATGCGCAGTACCACGGCCTTGATCTTGTCGTTTTCACGGATTTTGCGCAGTTCCTTCACGAAGGTGTCGGAGCCGATGTTGTCCTCGTCGCCCTCGCCCGAAATAATGGTGCCTTCGGCGATGACCACCGCCACCCGCTTGTTGAAGTCGCCGTCGTCGGAGGGGTGGTCGGCTTTCAGGTATTTGGCCAGGCTCACGAACTCGATGTCTTTCTTGTCGTCCAGCTTCAATTCTTTCTTGAGGGCCGTGGTCACCTCGTCGGAATAGCCGACATGCGTGACGAGCTTGTAGCGGGCCGCCGATTCGGCGTTCGTGATCGCCAGCGAATCGGCTAAGCCGCGTAGTTCGCTGATCGCAATTTTGCGGGACTTCGATACATTGTAGAGGTAGTTGCCGTACAGTGCATTCAGCAGCTCGATCGACTGTTGCTTGCTGGGCTCGCTCATGTCGGTGCGCGAGAAAGTCTCGACCGCGCTTTTGAACTCGCCCACTTTAAAAATAAGTGGCTTCACGTCCAGCTTGTCGAAGGTGCCTTTGTAAAACTCGTAGTCGCTGGAAAGACCGTTCCATTCCAGCATCCCGGCGGGATTGAGGTAAATCTTGTCGGCAAGCGACGCCAGGTAATAGCCTTTCTCGGAATAATTTTCGCCGTAGGCGTACAGGAATTTCTTCGATTTCTTGAATTCCGTGAGTTCGTCGCGAATTTCTTCCAGCGTCGCCCAGCCCGCGCCGGGATTTTCGGCTTTAATATAGATGCCCTTGATGTGGTCGTCCTGGGCGGCATAGGTGATCGCCTCGCGGATGTCTTTGAGGCCAATGACCTCGTCTCCGCCGCCAAAAGCGCCCAGTTCCGCGAAGGGGTTTTCCACGCCTACCTCCTTAATGGGTTTGTCCAGGTCGAGCCGCAGGACGGAATTGTCGTTGATGACGGACTTGTCTTCGCTGGAAAACGCCGCGCCGATGCCCGCCAGGATAAAAAAGGAAAGAATAAAAAATAAAAATAGTCCGACGAGTGTAGCCAGAACAAATTTCAAAAACTGCAGCATATGTTTTTTGACTTGGTGTAAATGATTGTTTGTACTATTAACCGTAACAAAACTAATAAAATTAACTCCCCGGTCTGGCGTCTATTTTCGGTTAGTGGCGCTTATCCTCCGACGAGCGGTCAAATAGGCATTTATAATTTCAGAGAAATACCTCAACCGTGGGCGATTTGTTCTATTTTTGCACAAAACGATACGCCCCTTTAATGACAAAAACACTACTTCTCCTGCGCCACGCCAAAGCCGAAGACCAATCCCGGATGTTTAAGGACTTCGACCGCGAACTTACCAGCCGGGGCATCATGGACGCCGCCCGCATGGGGCATTATCTCAAACAGCAGGGCACGGCCATCGAAGGCATCAAGGCCAGCGCGGCAGCCCGTACGTACCAGACGGCCAAGGTAGTCGCCGAGCAGCTAAAGTTCGAGGTGGAAGACATCGAAACGGTGGACAAACTGTACAGCGGCGGTCCGCAGGCGTATCTGGCGGCGATCAATGCTACACCCGCTAACGTCCAGACGCTCTTGCTTTGCGGCCACAATCCAGATATCAGCTATTTTGCGGAGTATCTGACTGGCGCCGACATTGGTTCGATGCAGAAGTGTAGCCTGGCGACGATCGTTTTTGAGGATCAGGCCTGGGCCGAAATTTCCGGCAAGACGGGAGTATTGACTAAGCTGGTCACACCGGAGGACTTGAAACAATCGCCCGCTTGATCGGTTTGTTTACCCAAAAACCATTGCCTCTTTGACTTTTGCCGTAACTATTCTTGGGGCGGGCTCCGCCACACCCACCCTGGCCACGCACGCCTCGTCGCAGGTTGTGCAGCTAGGCCCTGACTACTATTTGATCGATTGCGGGGAAGGCACCCAGTACCGCCTGCTGGAACAGAAGATTCGTCCCGGACGCCTGAAAGGCATATTCATAACCCACCTGCACGGCGACCACTACTTCGGCCTCTTCGGGCTATTGACCAGCCTGAGCCTGGGTAGCCGCAGGGAAGACCTGCTGCTTTTTGGCCCCAAAGGGCTCAGCGAAATATTGACCGAAATTTTCCGGCAGTCAGACACGCGGCTATCCTATTATCTGAATTTTCAGGAAATAGACGCCGACCATCCCGGTCTGATTTATGACACACCTTCGTTCAGCGTCAGTACCCTGCCGCTGCGACATCGCATTCCCTGCACGGGGTTTTTGTTTCGCGAAAAAGTGGGTGACAGAAATTTGATCAAAGGAAAACTCTCGCCGGAAATAAGCCACGAAGCCCTGCGAATGCTGAAAGCGGGTCAGGACGTTAGGGATGAAAAGGGAGAAATACTTTACGCTTTCGAGGATTTCACGACCCCTCCTCCCCCAGCCCGAGCCTACGCCTACTGCTCCGATACCATCTTCCGGCCGGAGTTGGTTCCTTATTTGCAGAGCGTCGACTGCCTGTACCACGAGGCGACCTTCCGGGAGCAGGAGCTTGCCCGAGCCGCCAAGACGCACCACTCGACGGCCGGTCAGGCGGCAACGATAGCGAGAGACGCCGGGGCAGGCCGCTTGCTGATCGGGCATTTTTCCTCCCGGTACGCCGAGATCGGGCCTTCGCTGGATGAGGCGCGGGCAATTTTTACGGAAACGTATATGGCCGAAGAGGGGAAAACCTACCAGGTTTAGAATTCGCCAACTTTTTTGCTCAAGATTCGGTTATAATTAGTGCGTCCAGAATATCAGATTCGCAATAAATCGCCTCTTGTACTGCGAGTCACCGCCCGTTTTAGGACGTAGTGTAGATTAACTAGTAACAAACTACTACGCCCAGGATATTTTGTTTTTGTGGGCTTCTACCGAATATTTTTTATCGTTATCTTGCGTGAGTTTGTGGCAAAAATTAATTGTCAGCTACCCGCCTCCATTTTGTTTCAACGGCTTTGTCGTCGAGATTTTGCCATTTTTACAATACCAATCCTCTTCTTAATAAATGACCTACCTCTCCGAAGAAACAATAGACGAGCCTGGACTGTACCGTTCTGAATTTGAGCACGATGCCTGTGGTATCGGCTTTCGGGCGCACATGAAAGGGCGTCGCTCGCACCAGATCGTAGCCGACGCTATCCATATGCTCGAACGTATGGACCACCGCGGTGCCTGCGGCTGCGACCCCAATACGGGTGACGGGGCCGGGCTTTTGCTACAAATCCCCCACGAGTTTTTTGTAGAAGAATGCCTGGATATGGGCCACCAACTGCCCGCCAGCGGCGAGTACGGCGTCGGGATGATTTTCTTCCCGCAGGATAAGGAGCTGCGCGAGGAATGCCGCGACATCATCAACCGCCGCATCAAGAAATTGGGCATGAGTCTGATTTGCTACCGCAAAGTACCCACGCTCAACGACACGCTGGGCGACGGCTCGCTTTCCGTAGAGCCCCACGTAGAGCAGCTATTCGTGAAATGTCCCGACATGATCGAGGACAACATGGCATTTGAGCGGAAGCTGTTCATTCTGCGGCAAGTGGTCAACAAGCTGATCGTTTCGATCAGAAAGGCCAAGGATCAATTTTACTTCTCGTCCCTTTCCAGCCGCACGATTTCGTACAAAGGGCAACTCACCACCAATCAGCTCAAATACTACTTCCCCGACCTGCACAACGAGTCGGTGGTGTCGGCTTTTGCGGTGGTGCACTCGCGTTTTTCCACCAATACCTTTCCTTCCTGGAAGCTGGCGCAACCCTTCCGTTACATCGCCCACAACGGCGAGATCAACACCGTGAAGGGCAACGTGAACTGGATTCGGGCCGGGGAGAAGTCGATGGAGTCGGAGTACTTCACAAAGGAGGAAATGGAAATGATCCTGCCGATTTGCGACATCAAGCAGTCGGACTCGGCCAACCTGGACAATGCCATCGAACTTCTCTACCTCACGGGCCGCTCGCTGCCGCACGTGATGATGATGCTCATCCCGGAAGCCTGGGCCGACAACGAGCAGATGGATCCCGTCCGGAAGGCGTTTTACGAATACCACGCCGCCATCATGGAGCCTTGGGACGGCCCGGCGTCTATCTCATTCACCGACGGCAAGATCGTCGGTGCCACGCTCGACCGCAACGGTTTGCGCCCCTCGCGCTACTGGGTGCTGGACGACGACACGGTCATCATGGCCTCCGAAGCCGGAGTACTGGAAGTGGATCAGGCCAAGGTGGTCAAGAAAGGCCGTCTGCAGCCGGGCCGCATGTTCGTCGTGGATATGGAGGAAGGCCGCATTATTCCCGATGAGGAGCTCAAATCTGAAATCTGCGCCCGCCAGCCTTACCAGGAATGGCTCGATGAATACAAACTACACGTCGACGACCTGGATCACCCGATCAGGATGTACCGTCAGTACGACGACGTGGCGCTCACGAAGCGGCAAATGGCTTTCGGGTTTTCGTCCGAGGACTTGCGGATGATCCTGGCCCCGATGGCGCAACTGGGTAAGGAAGCCATTGGTTCGATGGGTACCGACGTGCCGTTGGCCGTCCTCTCGGAGCAGAGCCAGCATTTGTCCAACTACTTCAAGCAGCTTTTCGCGCAAGTTACCAACCCACCCATCGACTCGATTCGGGAGCGCTCGATCATGTCTTTGATCGGCTTCGTGGGGGCCAATGAAAATATTCTGACCGAAACGCCCGACCACTGCCGCCAAATCGAGCTGCCGCACCCGGTACTCACCGTGCCGGAATTCGACAAACTGCGGTTTGTGGACAAAAACCACTTCCAGGCCAAGACCATCAATACCTACTTCTTTGTCGACAACGGCGGGGCGGGCATGGCGCGGGCTTTGGAGCGCATCTGCCAATACGCCGAGGACGCCATCGAGGACGGCTTCGAGATCATCATCCTCTCCGACCGCGCCATCGACTCCGACCACGCGCCCGTGCCGTCGCTCCTGGTGACAGCCGCCGTGCACCATCACCTGATCCGCAAAGGGCTGCGGGGCGCGGTGGGTATTCTGGTCGAAGCCGGGGATATTTGGGAGAGCCATCATTTCGCCACCCTGCTGGGTTACGGCGCGGCGGGTATTTGCCCGTACATGGCCTTCGAGTCACTGGCGTTCATGAATCGCAACAAGCGGATCGACGGCGATTTCACCGACGAGGTACTGTTTGCCAATTACATCAAAGCGGTAAACAAGGAATTGCTCAAGATTTTTTCCAAGATGGGCATCTCCACCCTGCAATCGTACCAGGGCGCGCAGATTTTCGAGTGCCTGGGCCTGAACAAGGAAGTGATCGACAAGTACTTCACCGGTACCATTTCCCGCATCGGCGGCATGGGACTGGACGACATCGCCCGCGAGGTACTGGTGCGCCATAAAGTGGCTTACCCCGAAAGTTCCGGCCTGAATCCGCACCTTGAAGTGGGCGGATTCTATCAGTGGAAGCAGCGCGGCGAGTCGCACCTGTTTAATCCGCAAACGGTGCATCTGCTGCAACAGAGCACCAAGAAGAACGATTACAGCTTATTCAAGAAATACTCCAAACTCATTGACGATCAGAGTCAAAAGGCCATGACGTTAAGAGGTTTAATGCAATTCAAGAAGGGTGAGTCTATCCCGATCGAGGAGGTCGAACCCGTGGAAAGCATCTTCAAGCGCTTCGCAACGGGAGCCATGTCGTTCGGCTCTATTTCCTGGGAGGCGCACACCACGCTGGCGATTGCGATGAACCGCATCGGTGGCAAGTCCAACTCCGGCGAAGGGGGTGAAGACGAGCGACGCTTTGCCCCCCTACCCGATGGCGACACGATGAACTCGGCCATTAAGCAAGTGGCTTCCGGCCGCTTTGGAGTGACGAGCTACTACCTGACCAACGCTCAGGAACTGCAAATTAAAATGGCGCAGGGTGCCAAACCCGGTGAGGGCGGACAACTCCCCGGCCACAAAGTGGACGACTGGATCGGCCGCACCCGCCACTCCACGCCGGGCGTGGGTTTGATTTCGCCGCCACCGCACCACGATATTTATTCCATCGAGGATCTGGCGCAGTTGATTTTCGATTTGAAGAATGCCAACCGTCAGGCGCGCATCAGCGTCAAGCTGGTGTCGGAAGCGGGCGTCGGTACCGTGGCCACGGGCGTCGCCAAGGCCCACGCGGATCACATCCTGATCGCTGGCTACGACGGCGGCACGGGTGCCTCGCCGCTTAGCAGCATCCGCCACGCTGGCCTGCCCTGGGAACTCGGCTTAGCCGAAACCCACCAAACACTGGTAAAAAATAAGCTGCGTGGTCGCGTGACGATTCAATCCGACGGACAGATCCGCACGGGCCGCGACATGGCGATTGCCGCCTTGTTGGGCGCCGAAGAATGGGGTGTAGCGACCGCTGCCCTGGTGGCTGCGGGCTGCATTATGATGCGGAAGTGCCACCTCAACACTTGCCCCGTGGGTGTGGCCACGCAGCGCAAGGAATTGCGCGCGCTATTTACTGGTAAGCCGGAGCATGTGGTGAACATGTTTTACTTCATGGCGACCGAGATGCGTGAGATCATGGCGCAACTGGGATTCCGCACCGTTAACGACATGATCGGACAGGTGCAATTCCTGGAAAAGCGCCCCGACTTGAAGCATTGGAAATACAAGAATTTGAAGTTCGACGCCATTCTTTATAAAGAAGAAGGTGGACTGGAAGTGGCGCAGTACAAGCAGGAGGAGCAGGATCACGGCATCGAACATGTGCTGGATCGTCAACTCATCCAAACCGCCCAACCTGCCCTGGAACGGGCCGAGGAGGTGTACGCCGAATTTCCGATCATCAACCTCAATCGCTCGTTGGGAACGATGCTTTCCAACGAAATTTCCAAATTGTACGGCGGCGTGGGTCTGCCTACCGGGACGATTCACTTCAAGTTTCGGGGTACGGCGGGCCAAAGCTTCGGCGCGTTCAACACGTCGGGTATCCGCCTGGAACTGGAAGGCGACGCGAACGACTACTTCGGAAAGGGTCTCTGTGGTGCCGAGCTGGTCGTTTATCCCGACCGCGACGCCAAATTCGCCCCCGAAGAAAACATCATCATCGGCAACGTGGCTTTCTACGGCGCCACCTCCGGCGAAGCCTACATCAGAGGTACCGCCGGAGAACGCTTCTGCGTCCGCAACTCGGGAGCCAAGGTAGTCGTCGAAGGAATCGGCGACCACGGCTGCGAGTACATGACGGGCGGCGTAGCCATTATTCTCGGCGAAACGGGCCGCAATTTCGCCGCCGGTATGTCGGGCGGCGTGGCTTATGTTTGGGATAAGGAAGAAGACTTCAAGGAGAAAGTCAACTACGAGATGGTGTCGGTCAGCGCCCTGAATGAAGAAGACAGCGGCATTCTCCGCCAGTACGTCGACAAGCATTTCCAGCACACCACCAGCAACGTTGCCTTCCAAATCACCCAAAACTGGGATAAAATCATCAAGCAATTCGTCAAAGTCCTGCCCAACGACTTCAAAGACGCCCTCGCCAGCCGAGGCGTCACCCTCGCCCAGCAAGTAGCCGATAAGAGCGTGGTGTATGGGGAGGTGGCGGTAGTAAATTAATTTTTTTGAAGGAGGAAAGGAGGAAAGGAGGAAGGAGTAAAGGAGGCTGGCACCAGTTCCTTTTTTCCTTTCCTCCATCCTCCTTTCTTCCCCATATTCTTCATTAAAAGCATAATGGGAAAACCAACCGGATTTTTAGAGTTTGATCGTGAATTGCCTAAGAAGCGATCCGTTGAAGAGCGGGTGCACGATTATAAGGAAATAGAAAGCGCGCACAGCGAGGAAGATTCGCGGACGCAGGCGGCGCGTTGTATGGATTGCGGCATTCCGTTTTGTCATAACGGCTGTCCGCTCGGGAACATCATTCCCGACTTCAACGACGCAGTGTACGACCAGAATTGGGCCCTGGCCTACGACATTCTGGCTTCTACCAACAACTATCCGGAGTTCACGGGCCGTATTTGTCCCGCGCCTTGCGAGGCTTCCTGCGTGCTGGGCATCAATAAGCCGCCCGTCGCCATTGAATTTATAGAAAAATCCATCGCCGAGAAGGCTTTTGAAATGGGTTTGGTGAAGCCTCGAATTCCCAAGAAGCGGACGGACAAAACCGTGGCCGTGGTGGGTTCCGGCCCGGCGGGAATGGCGGCGGCTTCGCAATTAAACCAGGCGGGGCATAACGTCACGCTCTTCGAGCGCGCCGACCGCATCGGCGGACTGCTGCGCTACGGTATTCCTGACTTTAAGTTGGAAAAGCGTATTGTCGATCGCCGTCTCGAGATCATGGAGCAGGAAGGCATCGAGTTTCGCACGAATGTGGAAATTGGCAAGAACATCAAGGCCGACGAACTACTGCGTGATTATGACGCCGTGGTGCTGGCGACCGGTTCTACGGTACCGCGTGACCTGAAGATTGAGGGGCGGAATTTAAAAGGCGTGCATTTTGCCATGGAATTCCTCAGCCAGCAGAATAAGCGGGTGGCTGACATCGCCGTCGAGAAAGACCACCAGGGTTTTGACTACCAGAACGGTGATTTGTTAGCAACCGACAAAAACGTGGTCGTCATTGGCGGCGGCGACACGGGCTCCGACTGCGTGGGTACTTCCAACCGGCACGGAGCCAAGACGGTAACGCAAATCGAACTCCTGCCCATGCCCCCGCAGGATCGCGACAATACGACGCCCTGGCCCCACTGGCCCATGATGCTGCGCACCTCGACCTCGCACGAGGAAATGGAAAAGCCCGGCGACTCGCGTCAGTGGTCGATCAATACCAAGGCATTCCTCGGTGATGAGGAAGGCAATCTCAGAGCCCTCAAAATCGTAAAGCTCGATTGGCAGATGAATCCTGAAACGGGCCGTTTGAGTATGCAGGAGGTGCCTGGTACCGAAGAAGAAATCCCCTGCGAACTGGCGTTACTGGCCGCCGGATTTTTGCATCCTCAGCAGGAGCGCTTGCTGGATGACCTGGGCCTTGAATACGACGAGCGGGGTAATGTCAAAACCAACAAGCACCAATCGACCATCAACGAAAAAGTCTTTGCGGCCGGTGACTGCCGCCGTGGTCAATCGCTGGTAGTCTGGGCCATCAGTGAGGGTCGGGAAACGGCCCGTGCCGTGGACGAATTCCTGATGGGAGAGTCGCTGCTGGCGGCTAAGGCGGTGTCGATGCTCACGCCGGAGTTCGCGCACGTGTAGTTCTTGGTTTAAATGTTGAGGTGTTTAAAGTTTAAATGTTTGGCTGACCGTCTCTTGGGTAAATACCGAACTCTGCGCTTTAACTTTAAACATTTAAACCCTTAACCCTAAACGCTTTCCAGCCACTTCACGGTTACAAGCAACTGTCCGACATGGCGCATGGTGTGTTCGGCGGCGTGGACGTATAGGCCGATGACGGTTGAGGGAGTTTTGTTTCGCCCCACTCCCCTTACCTCGGTAAGGGTGGCTTCGTCGGTACTTCTGAGTTGTTCCAGGGATCGCTCGACTTGCTGGCTAAAGCGTTGCACCAGAGCCTGCGTCAGGATTCCCTCCTCCCCTTTCCCTTCGGCTTCAAGACTTTGCAGTTGACCTTCGGTCAGTGACTTGCCCCGCGCGTAGGCGAACAAACGGTCCAGCACGCCCGTCAGGTGCTGTAGGTGAAAGCCCGCCGACGCCAGGCCAGCGGGCTTCATCCAGAGTTTTTCTTCATCAAAACTGCTTGTAATTTCTATCACCTCCTCGCGGGCCTGTAGCAAAGCGTGGGCGACAGGCTGCAGGAGGGATGGAATTTCGGGCAAGGGGCCGCGTAGCCAGACTTCCTGTTTCATAGCTTGCTCCTGTTTTTTTACAAAAAAGTGGTTTACGGCACTGCTTTCAGGGCCAACCCGACAAAGATCGTCATCGTAAAACTGAGCAGGGTTCCTATTAGGACATATTCGGTCAGTTTGAGGTCGTCGTCCCGAAAACGCAGTAAGGCTTTCGCGGCAATGAGCAGGCCAATGGCTTCAAACTGATTATTTAGCAAAAAGGTCAGAATGAGCAGCCGTTCCAAAATCCCGATCCACTTCCCTGCCTCTTCCAGCGAGGCCCCCGTCTCGGTCAACTGCGCCCGCCATCGACTCGTCGCCATTCCTACAATGATGCCCATCGGATAGGTGCAAGCCAGATAGGCGGCGATTACTGCCCAAAATTGAAAGCTGCCTACGTATGAAGAGATAACTTTTACGAAGTATCCGAAACCCTCGATCAAATACAACCATGCTACGATCAGTACGATTATGTGGAACAGCTGATCTAACAAAAAGTACTGAAATTTGCCTTCGGGCCTGCTTAGTTTCCAGAGATCAATTCCTAAATGAGTAAGGGCGATAAAAATGGCGGTTCCGATACTTTGAGTAAATAGGCCTGCCACGGCCCCGGTTAGCAGCACGTGGGCGTACAAATAGGGCGACTTCCCTTTCCGGGCCTCCTTGTCACGAACCCAGCGCGTGGGTTGTAGAAAGAAATCAGTAAGCAGATGCGCCGTCAGGAGCTGTAACAGGACTATAGCCTGACCGGCGTTAAACAGCAGTGGCATATTGAGAAGGATCTGACAGTAACGCTTGCATCTGTTCGTAACGTTGGAGTATTTTTTCGATCAACGGCCAACCCGCACCTCTGAGACGACTATGCACCGAGGGCTGCGAGATGCCTAATCGCTTGGCGATTTCCTGCTGGGTTTCATTACGTAGAAGCCAGTATAGCGCTTCTGACTGGCTTTCAGTGCAGCCGTTTTCAAGGTAGTCGAGCGTAGCGGTATGAACCTTCCACTCTTCATTGATGCACTTATCGGTCGTTGTGATGCGGGTCCATTGGTCTTTGGCCTTCATTTCTTCCAAAGTGCGTCCAGAGTACCAGAAGGCTTCCCCGTCTGAATCCGAAATACGCTCCCTTAGCATAGAAACTTCGCCGATGCCGATCGATACCCGCATTCGAACTCTCAACTCACTGTATAAGTAAGCTTTGAGACGAAAACATTCGAAGAGTGCATTTTCTTGCAATAGAATTTGAAAGCCATCGCCTCGAATGAAATACTCATATTTTCCCTTAGATAGATCAGCCAGTTGGCCGAAAGCCTGGCGTAACGATTCCCGTTGCGCAATCGACATCTCCGCCGAAGCCCGTATATCGCCCGTCATTACCTGGTATATTTGCATTCAACAAATATAGAACAAATAATCTATATTTTTATTTTATATACTATTTGTTCTATAAAAAAGGCCTCTCAAATTAATGAGAGGCCCTCTGGTAAGTGATAGAAATACGAGTCGATGGCTATAAGCCGTTCTCCGATAGCCAACGACTTACACCATATTATAAACGGTTTCGCCGTGCTCGTAAATATCAAGGCCTTCTTCTTCGACGCGCTGCGACTCACGCAGACCGACGGTAGCCTTGATGATGTAGAACAGGATGAACGAGGTGCCCACGACCCAGCCCATGACGGTGAACACGCCGATGGCTTGTACACCCAACAGGGCCGCGCCGCCACCATTGAGTAGGCCGCCTTCCGTGGCAAAAACACCTACGAGCAAGGTGCCCAGGGCACCGCAAACGCCGTGTACCGAAATAGCACCGACGGGATCGTCGATTTTGAGCGTGCGCTCGATGAATTCCAAAGAAAAGACCAGTACCACGCCGGCTATCAGGCCAATGAGGGCCGCACTTGCCAGTGACACGGCAGCACAACCGGCCGTGATAGCGACTAGCCCGGCCAGGGCACCATTAAGCGTGACACTCAGCGAAGGACGCTTGTAGCGCATCCAGGAAATAAGCATGGCGGCAACCGCCCCTCCGGCCGCAGCCAGGTTAGTGGTGGCGAAGATGTGCGAAATAGCCACGGCGTTGTCTTTACCCGAAGCCGCCAGTTGTGAGCCGGGATTGAAGCCGAACCAGCCCAGCCAGAGAATGAATACGCCCAAAGCGCCCAGCACCAGGTTATGGCCGGGGATGGCGCGCGCCTGGCCGTTGACATACTTGCCGCGCCTTGGCCCAAGCAGGGCTGCGCCCATCAGCGCCGCCCAGCCGCCCACGGAGTGCACGACGGTGGAGCCCGCAAAATCAACGAAGCCCATTTCCGACAGCCAGCCGCCGCCCCAGATCCAATGCCCGGAGATAGGGTAGATAAGAACGGTAATGACTATACTATAGATCAGATAGGCCCCAAAACGGGTACGCTCAGCCATGGCTCCCGATACGATGGTGGCGGCAGTGGCGGCAAACACAGTTTGGAACATCAGTTTGGTAATCTCCGGCAATCCGTCGACCTCATCGGGGCCGTAAAACAGGTCGACCTGCCCGATAAAGCCGCCGATGTCCTCGCCGAACATAATGCTGTAGCCAATCATCCAGAAAACCAAAGAACCGATGGAAAAGTCCATCATGTTCTTCATCAGGATGTTAGCGGCATTTTTGGCGCGGGTAAAACCGACTTCGACGAGGGCAAAGCCCGCCTGCATGAACATAACCAAACAAGTAGCAATAAGTACCCAAACGTTGTCAATTGACATTGACAAGTCGGATACGGTTGTAGAAAGCTCTTCCATATTTAATTTTGAATGAGTGATTTAGTGAATGAGTGAATATTGGACGACGCAATTTTTGTTAGCAAATCGCCGGGACAACGGGGGAGTAAATTGAAAATTACAGAAAGAGTAGGTTGAGCTGCATCGACAAATAGCTTATTCACTCAGTCACTCATTCAATAATTCACAATTAATTTAAAGCGTCCACGCCTTCGTCGGCGTTGCGGATTTTGATGCCTCGCTCTACGTCGGATACGAAGATTTTGCCGTCGCCGATCTCGCCGGTTTTGGCGGAAGCCATGATGGCGGCGATGGCGGGCTCCACGTTTTTATCCTGGCAGTAGAACATCACCATGATGCGCTCGATGGTGCTGGTGTCGTACTGGATGCCCCGATATGAGCGTGCTTCGATGGCCTTACCGACGCCCCTGACCTCCCAGTAGGTCATGAAGTCGATGCCCGCATCGTGCAACGCCTCCTGCATATCGGTGAATTTAGTTTTGCGAATGATCGCTTCTACTTTTTTCATGAGGGTAATGAAAGTTTGGTTAAATGATCTTTTGGAATCATAAACAAAATACAATTTTAAGTATTGACCAAATATAATTTGTAATAGTGCGAATTATGCAATAACTTTCTCTATTATTCATAAACAAGCACAAACTTAATTTTTACAAACTACCAATTGACCAAACTTATAGTTAAAATGTACTATTCGCAGTTTTGGATCGAAAGCCCCTATACGCGGTCGAAACGTTGCCTTTTCTTTTCTGGAAATCTGAGATCAATAAAAAAAAGCCAGGCTTCGTAGGGATACATCGTACCCCAGCGAAACCCGGCTTACAGCAGGTGGTTTTTGCTAAATCTCTTCCAAAATACGTTCGATGGCGACAGCTTGCCCGATTTTTTCTTTTAATTCACTAATAAGTACCCGCTCCTGCTCGGTGCTGTCGCGATGGCGAATCGTAACGGTGTCGTCCTCCATCGTCTGGTAGTCCACCGCAATGCAGTAGGGCGTCCCGATCAGATCCTGCCGGGTGTAGCGCTTGCCAATGGCGGCGTTGTCGTCATAGACCGTGCGGAACGACGATTTCAGCGAATCCGCGATGCCCTGCGCTTTCTCGGCCAGGCCGTCTTTCTTGACCAAAGGCAGCACGGCGGCTTTGATGGGAGCCAAAGCCGGGTGCAGTTTTAGAAACACCCGTTCCTTTTGTTTGTCGCCTTCGCCCACCATCTCGCGGGTGAAGGCGTTGCAGAACGCAGCCAGGAACAGGCGGTCAGCACCGACGGAGGTCTCTACCACGTAGGGGATGTAGTTGCCGTAAGGCTTACCGTTTTCGGCCAGGTCGGCGTCGAAGTACTGCTGTTTCTTTTTGGAGAGCTCCTGGTGGTTGCGCAGGTCGAAGTCGGTGCGGGAGTGGATGCCCTCGATCTCGCGAAAGCCGAAGGGAAACTCGTACTCGATGTCCACGGCGGCATTGGCGTAGTGGGCCAGCTTGTCGTGGTCGTGGTATTTGAGCTTGTCGGCGGGCAGGCCGATAGCCTGGTGAAATTTCAGGCGCGTGGCCTTCCACTGCTCGTACCACTCCATCTCGGTGCCGGGCCGCACGAAAAATTGCATTTCCATCTGCTCGAACTCCCGCATCCTGAATATGAACTGCCGCGCCACAATCTCGTTGCGGAAGGCCTTACCAATCTGCGCAATGCCGAAGGGCACCTTCATCCGTCCGCTTTTCTGGACGTTCAGGAAATTGACAAAAATACCCTGAGCCGTTTCGGGGCGAAGGTAAATCATACTGGAATCCTCGGCTACCGAACCAATTTGGGTGCTGAACATAAGGTTGAACTGCCGTACCTCGGTCCAGTTTGTGGTGCCCGACACGCCGCATTTGATGTTCTCGTCGACGATGAGCTCGCGCACTCCGTCCAGGTCTTCCGCCGACAGCAACATTCCCATTTCGGTCAGTAGGGCCTGGCCTTTGTCGGCCTGCCCGGCGGCGGCGTATTCCTCGGCCTTGCCTTCCAGGAGCTGGTCGGCGCGGTAGCGTTTCTTGGAATCCTTGTTGTCGATCATCGGGTCGCTGAAGCCATCCACATGGCCCGATGCCTTCCAGGTGAGCGGGTGCATGAAAATGGCCGCGTCGATGCCCACGATGTTTTCGTGGAGCTGCGTCATGGCTTTCCACCAGGCCGCTTTGAGGTTATTTTTCAGCTCTACGCCATTCTGACCGTAGTCGTACACCGCTTGCAGGCCGTCGTATATTTCGGAAGAAGGAAACACGAAGCCGTATTCCTTGGCGTGGCCGATGATGTCTTGGAGGGAGGTTTGGGAGGTTGATTCCTGACTCATTTAGTTAGTGGAGAGTGGAGAATTGAGAATTGAGAATGTTCTGGCATAGGAAGTACTCTGATTCATAAGCACTTTGCTGCACATCAGACTTAGCGGGCGCAAAATTAGACATTTTGGCGTTAACCTTTGAGGCGGCGAGTATTTTCGTATTTTTGGGAGAAATTAAAAGAGACAGAGGCTTATGAAGACAACGGTAGAAGTCGATAGCAAAAAGATAGAGCGTATTCGCGAAATGAATGCTGATCTTGAAACCGAACAAGAAATCATAGACCGCGCTTTGGACGAATTTCTGAAAGCCATGAGCCGACAGCGGCTAATAGATTCATTCGGAACTGGTTGGGATGGCGACCTGGACGAAATGCGTACTTACGATGTACCGCTTACATGATTCTTCCGTATGGATTGAATTCAGAAAGGGTATTGTTTCCAGACGTACCGATCTACTTAAGAATGACCTGATTGCCAACCAAGTTTATATTCGTCCTGTTATCATTCAGGAAATATTACAGGGTATCAGGTTAGACCGGGATTTTCAAAACGTCAAGAAAAGTTTTGAAGACTTAGTAGTGCTGAAATGGGACGCCACGGAAGCCGCCATTTCAGCCGCCCAACTTTACCGTCAGTTACGGCAAAAAGGCATCACCACTCGCAAGCCTAACGATTGCCTGATAGCTGCCTTCGCTATGCGCTTCAATGTCGAGCTTTGTCATAATGACCGTGATTTCGATCAGATTGCGGCGCACACAAACCTAAAAATCTGGTCAGCCTGAATTTTCCTCCCTCCGAAAAAATGCTCCGCAACCTCCTCCTCCGCATTCAGGACTTCTTCGGGATTTCGCCCGCCGAGTCGCGCGGGGCGTTGGTGTTGATTGTGCTGAGTTTCGGGTTGATCTGGGCACCGACGATCTTCAAGTGGTGGGTGCTGCCGATATTTCAAGACGATACGGTGCCCTTTACAATCGAATACCTGGATAGTACTGCCGCCTTACTCCCTGATCAAGCTTCACCGTTTGGCGGGGATGGAAGCTTTTCAAGAAAATCTTATGGCGCGAGCAGCGATGATCCCTCCCGTCCTGCCCGGCTTTTTGCCTTCGATCCTAACACTGCTACGCCCGATGAATTGCAAGAGCTGGGTATTCCGAAGTTCCTGGCGTTACGGATTGAGAAGTACCGCCAGAAAGGAGGGAAGTTCCGCCGCAGAGAGGATTTGCAGAAAATCTACGACTTCCCTCCCACCCTTTTTGCCAAACTAGACCCGTACATCGTCCTGCCCGGAGAAGGCCAGAATGAGGGAGTTGCAAAATCAAACTTTGAGGAAAACCAGGCGCGGGAATTTCCGGCAGCTCCGGCCCGTGAAAACAAACCATACGCCCGCCCGGCGATAGCAGCCTTCGACATCAACACCGCCGATACAACACAACTAATCGCGCTGAGAGGGATTGGGAGCAAACTTTCCGCCCGCATCGTCAAATTCCGCGACGCGCTGGGCGGCTTTCATTCGACGGAACAATACGCCGAAATTTTCGGCCTGGATTCGTTAGCCCTATCAGAGCTGAGAAAATACGGTCGTGTCCAGTCAGTCCCCAAAAAGCTGAACATCAACACCGTCAGCATTGAAGAACTTAACCGCCATCCCTACTTCCGCAATCGGAAGCTCAACGAAGTCATCGTCCGCTACCGCGAACAGCACGGCCCCTACGCTTCCGCCGAATCCATGAAAGCAGTACGGATTCTCGACGATGCGACGCTACGAAAATGGGAACCTTATTTGGTTTTTTGAAGGCACAAAGCGATGCGGCGTTCCGACACAAAAGCACAAAGCGATGCGGCGTTCCGACACAAAGGCACAAAGTAAAATCAGCCTGTATGCTGGATTTACTCTTTCAATAAGTCGTATCTTCCTGAACACCCATTGGCTGATGAACGATTGAAATCTTGCGCCAACCACTTTGTGCCTTTGGAACTTTGTGCCTCCCTTATTTGTGCCTCCCTTAAAAGTTAGGTTTCAGCAAATACTTGGAGTAAAACTCTTCAATTACGTGGACAGCCTCATCGGGGGTTTCTACGATGCTGAAAAGTTTAAGGTCGCCGGGGCTGATGTTGTTTTGCGCCTCCAGCATGGTGTTCTCAATCCATTCGATGAGTCCGGACCAGTACTCGCGGCCTACCATAATGATGGGAAAGCGGCCAATTTTTTTTGTCTGGATAAGCGTAAGCGCCTCGAAGAGTTCATCGAGGGTACCGAAGCCGCCGGGCAGCACGATGAAGCCCTGCGAGTACTTGACGAACATGACCTTCCTGACAAAAAAGAAGTCGTAGTCCATATTCTTGTCGGGATCGATGAAAGGGTTGCTATGCTGCTCGAAAGGTAGTTGGATATTCAGACCGACCGACTTGCCATTTTGTTCGAAGGCTCCCTTGTTGGCGGCCTCCATGATGCCCGGTCCACCGCCGGTGATAACGCCATAGCCTTTCTGCACCAATTTGGCCGCGATTTCCTCGGCGATGCCATAGTAAGGATTGTCGGGCGTGGTGCGCGCTGATCCGAAGATCGAGACGCAGGGGCCAATTTTGGCTAATTTGTCGAAACCTTCCACAAACTCGGCCATCACTTTAAAGATGACCCAGGAGTCGGCGCTTTTGATTTCGTTCCAATCGCGATCCTGAAACGCTTCCTGTATCCGCGCCTCGTCTTCGGGCACGGCCGGGTTCATAAGGGATACGTCGATCTGTTCGGTGGTGATAGGGTTTTCTTTAAGTGCTTCTTTCACGATCAATTTTGAATGATGGAATGAGTGAATTAGTGAATAACAGAGACCCGTTATCTTGTACGACAAGGTAAAAACTCATCATTCATAACTCATAACTCATATTTATTTGTTTGTTTTGCTAAGGTGGAGGTATTTAACAGAATTACCATGAAAAAAATTGCCATCGGCGCAGATCACGCCGGATTTCCCTACAAGCAGCCCATTAAAGAATGGCTGGAAGCCAACGGCTACGAGCCGGTCGACTATGGCACCGATAGTTTCGAGTCGGTGGATTACGCCGACTTCGCTCATCCCGTAGCCAGCGCGGTGGAGCGCGGAGAATATGAGCGCGGAATTCTGATATGCGGTAGCGGGGAAGGGGTATGCATGACCGCCAACAAGCACGCGGGTATCCGGGCCGCCCTGGTCTGGGAGAAGGAAATCGCCGAACTTTCTCGTCGGCACAACGATGCCAACATTATTTGTTTGCCTGCGCGCTTCATTGAGTTAGAGGAAGCGCTAATCAGCGTTCAGAAATTTCTTAGCACTGACTTTGAAGGCGGAAGGCATCAGCGGCGCATAGGGAAAATACCGTGTTAAGTGATGAGTGATGAGTGATGAGTGATGAGTGATGAGTGAATTTAACTCATAATTCATCACTCATCACTTTTCCCTCGCTTTTTTCATAAATCCCTTTCCAAGGACTGGGCTTATACCGCTTTTGGAGCGCCGGGACGCGGTCGAAGAGCTTGGGCATCACGTTATGCTTGTCAATGACGTAGTCGGGCGGGTCTTGCCGGAAATTGTCGTAAATGTGAATCACGCTATCGAAGTTGTCCAGGTTTTCGAGATCGTAGCGCGACAAATCCCAATTGAGGTAGGGTGTGGCGGTGTAGTTATCGAGGTACTCCCCCTCATCGTCTCCGATCACCAGTATTTTCTTCTGATGGATAACCTCGGGTAAAAGCGCAGCTTTGGCCCGAAGGTTATCGAGGCGGCCCACCGGCAACCCTGGCACCAGGTTCATTAGTCCCTGGTATTGACTAAAAGCAATGCTACCGACAGTGAGCAAAAACAAGACCTCGGCGATCCACAGTCTACGAAAGCTCTGGAAATAATAAGCCGCAAAATAGGCGATTGCGGGCAAAAACACCACAAATTGCATGGGCGCCAAATATTCCATGAGCGGTACCATCAGGGCGGCCGCGATCAACCACATGGCCATCATTTGTTGGATACGCGACTGGTAATTGACGAGTCGCGTGCTGGTCAGCAGGCGCATGAAGCCCAGGGTAGCGATGGCCAGCGGAATAATCAACGATACAATGAGGGAAGAGAAGTCGTTGAGCGCATACTGCTTTACGGAAAAGACCGAGGTCAGCAGATTGCGGTTCAGGTTGGCGACGCTATCGTTCAGATAAAAGTAAAGCGTAACCATAGCCAGAGGAAAGACCGCCCCGAAAAAGCCGAGTAAGTGCTGCCGCATGGTGGCTCCTGTGTAAAAAAGCAGCGATACAAAGGCCCAGCCCATGAAGAGCGCGGCCGGAAGATAAAACAGCGACGCCAGCCCGATGTACACCCCCAATTCGAATATTTCGTTGGTGACTTGCCGACGCTCGAGCATCTTAATCGCTACACCCAGTGCCAATAGCAGAAAGGTGGTGGCCATAAGCATGGGCGACAGCGTGACGAAATCGAACGAGATATTCAGCAGGAGGGCGTAAATCGCGCCCGGCACGTGGCTGCGCTCCGGCAGCACCTCCCTGGCGCGAAGGATGTAGTTGAAATACAGGATTTGAAAGATAGAAACCGCTGCAGCCACTATTTGGTAGGCGACCTGTGAGCGGCCAAAAAGGCGGTCAATGGCCCAATAAACCATTCCGGAAAGTGGGCTGACGTTGTCCCAAACATCCCGATAGAGCATGAAGCCGCGATTCATTTGCTCGCCCACCAGCATCCAGCTCAGCTCAGGGATGAGCAGCGGCACCTCGCTCCACAGGAGCGGCAAGCGCAGTAACAGGAAAAACAGCACGAGGCTGAGATTCAGGTAAGTGGCATTGACACGGAAAAAACTCAACAAGCGGCGACGGGATTACAAATGAAGGACAAATGTTCACAAAACTACGCCCTTTCGGATGAATTGGGCTTTTATGGCATAAAAATTTAAACGCACAAGCTGCGTAGGGGTCGTACCAGCAATAAATTGTCGCAGCGGTAGTTTAAAAGTTGTACAGTTTATCTACACAAGTCATCTATCCTTTATTCAATCCTTCTTAAATCCATTATAAGCCATGAAAAAGACGCTCTTTTCCCTCTCGCTATTGGCGACCGTATTTATTTTAAGTTGCAAAGGCCCCGTCGGTCCTCCCGGCTTCGACGGCGCACCTGGCCCGCAGGGGCCGCAAGGCCCTCCCGGTACCGAAACCCTGGGTGCCGTCTTTGATGTCAATGGTACTTTTACGACCGCCAACGATTTCCGCATTTACTTTGAATTTCCTCAGGACAAGATCGAGGTCTTCGATACCGATGTGGTGATGGTGTACCGTTTGTGGGAGAAAATCGCCGATCCCAACGGTGACATTCCGGTATACCGTCCGCTCCCCCAAACGGTATTCCTACCCGCAGGCTTAATGCAATACAGTTTCGACCACACCTTCCTGGATGCCAGTATGTTTATCGACACCCAGGTCGACCGCACGACGCTGGAAGCTAAATGGACGACCAACCAGACTTTCCGGGTCGTGGTTATTCCGGCCGATTTTGCCCAGAATGGAAGGATGAAAGCCGTGGATTACAACAACTACGAGGAAGTGAGTGATTTGCTGCAAATAGATAAGCGGAAGGTGGAAAAGTACCAGGCGAAGTAATCGGCTTTCGGCTTTCGGCTTTCGGCTTTCGGCTTTCGGCTAAAAGTAAAAATGCCCCATGATCGGTTTCATGGGGCATTTTTGTGTAGTAAAAACACTGTCAACTGTCAACTGTCAACTGTCAACTGTCAACTGTCAACTAATTAACCAGAACTTCATCCATAAATACCCAGCCTTTATTTCCCTTGTTTCCGTGCCAACTCGGGATTTTGGCCAGCGGCACGGCTACTACTTTCAGATACTTTAACTTGGTGGGTTCAAACTCGAAGTCGTAAAGATTATCCGCACCGCCGGGATCTTTTTCACCCGGCATAGGTGGCTTTTTAGTTCCCAGTAATTTAAATTGATCGGCTTCCATACCACCCCAAACTTCGAGCTTGGTAGGAGGAAATATAGAAGAGCCGACGTTCTGCATGGTACTTACCGAAACCTTACTGGCCGTGATGGGGCTGTTGTACCACAGAAGCGCCACCAATGGCTCCTGCTGGATTCCAATCCATTTTTTGCTGTTCTGGTCGCGACTGCTTTTTACGCCGTCGATCAGCACCCGGTCGCCGATCCCCTTGTAGCGTCCGTCCGGCGTAGTGAGTAGTTTCATACTATCGGGCGGATAGGTGGTGCGGTAAAAGGTGCGCGTCATTACGTCACTGCCCAGCCAGCCCGGCTGCTTGAAGGCGCGGGCTTTGAGGGTGGTGGTACTACTGATTTTAATGCCATCTTTATAAATAGGCGAGTTGGCGCTGTCGGGTACGGTGTCGTCCAGCGTGTATCGGATAACCGCGCCTTTGATGGGGTGTTCTAAAGTGAGCGTGGCTTCACCCTGCAAGACCTGCTCTTTGTTGACCACGGTGGGAAGGTTCAGTTTCATCACCACCGTATCGCTGCGGAAGCCCGATTCCAGCGTCACGCCCCGCAATTCTTTGCTTAGCTGCTTGAATTCTTCCGGTTTTATACTCGTGTTCCAGACGTAGAGATCACGCAGCTCTTTCGCATTTTTCAAAGCTAAAAGTTGGGAAGCTTTGATGGGCGTTCCCGTCAGCGAAAGTTCTCGTAGATGGGGTAGTTTGGCCAGTTCGCCCAGGGTACTTCCCGTGATGTCGGTGAAGTTCAGCAGTAGCTTACGAAGATTACCAAACTGCGCGATCAGCTTCAAATCCTCGTCTTTTACGGGCATCTTGCTGGCGTCTAATTCTACGATCTGATCTTTGATGGGCGTCAAGTCACTCAGGTCGGAGCTTTGAAAAGCCGATTCGCTGAAAAAGCTCACCGATAGCGCGGGCGACTCTGCCGACAGGGGCGTAATGATCCGGTAATCGTTGTTCAGCTCCTGAATTTTCTGCTCATCCGCCGCCGCAAACTCGTAGCGGTCATCCTCGGCAACCGTTAGTCGATTGGCAGCGAAGCGAAACAGAGGATCATCGGCAGGAAACTCGACGACCTTCGCCGTAAAACTCGACCCGCGCCGGATCCAGCTTTCCAGCACCAGTAGCTCGTCGTCGGTGAGTTGCACTTTGCCGCGCGGGGGCATATGAAGCTTGTCGTCAAGCGGAAGATGGGCCATTCTCATAATCATGCCCAAATCGGCCCTCGTTGTGTCCCAGGGCGTGCCATTCTTACCCCCTTTGGCGAGTAGTTCGGCACTGGTCATTATCAGTTCATTTTTGGCTTTCTGCGGGTTGTGGCAACTCACGCATTTCTGTTCCAAAATGGGCTGCACCACATGGGCGTACACCAGCGCATCGTCCATTGCTACTAACGGCACTTGCTCCTCAGACATGAGCGGCGCCAGCAAAAACTCCTCACCGTGGGTGACAAGAGCTCCTAAGTGCCCGGCGACCAGCAGCACGACAATCGTGACGCCGGACAGTATTTTGGTAGATACCTCGTACTTGGGCAACTGGCGGCGGAAGGCGTACCAAGCGAAACTCACAAAGGCCGTAGCAACGCCCGTCCACTTGTGCCAGAAGAGCGCGTCAGAGTCGTATCCGGCTTCAATCGAAAGCAGAAAGCCCATCGTAGCCGTGGCGGCAGCGGTAAAAGCGCCCAGCAGGAGCATGTTATCCGCCCAGTATTCGTACTTAGAGCCGATTTCGGGCCGGGGCGCAGCGATGACCCAAATGCCGTACAGCATCAGTACCGTGATGGGAAAGTGCAGCAACAGCGGGTGCATTCGCCCGGCTACCTGCAACCACTGGGGTATGACCAACTGACTCTCGAAGACCAATAAAAAAGCCAGCAGGCAGACCAGGAAAAAGGTGACGTTGTAGACGAGGGAAGTGAGGCGGGGCATTTGGTTAATTTTGATTGAGAGAATGAGTGAATGAGTGAATAGGTATTAGCGGGCGAAAGCAACATTCTATCATTCTATCAATCACTCATTCACAATTAGCTTATAACCCCCTTCACCACCTTACCCGCCACATCGGTCAGCCGGTAGCGGCGGCCGAGGTGCTTGAAGGTGAGCTTCTCGTGATCGAGGCCCATTTGGTGGAGGATGGTGGCATGGAAGTCGTTGACGTGGACGGGATCCTTCACGATGTTGTAGCCGAATTCGTCCGTTTCGCCGTATACGCCCGGCTTAACGCCGCCGCCCGCCATCCAGACCGTGAAGGCCCGCGGGTGGTGGTCGCGACCGTAGTTGTCGGGAGCGAGTTTGCCCTGGCAGTAGTTGGTGCGGCCAAATTCCCCGCCCCAGATCACCAGCGTTTCGTCCAATAAACCTCTTTGTTTCAGGTCAGTAATCAAAGCCGCCGACGACTGATCGACATCCTTCGCCTGGTGCTGGATTTCCCGGGGCAGGTTACCGTGGGCGTCCCAGCCCTGATGGTAAAGCTGTACGAAGCGCACGCCTTTTTCCGATAGTTTTCTGGCTAAAAGCACGTTGGCGGCATACGTACCCGGCACCAGGCACTCGGGACCGTATAGTTTGACGGTACTTTCAGGCTCGCGGCTCAGGTCGGTGATTTCCGGCATGGCGGTCTGCATCCGGTACGCCATCTCGTACTGTTGAATCTTGGTATTGATTTCGGGATCGCCGAATTCGTCGTACGTACCCTGGTTCAGTTCGGCCAGTTTGTCAAGCATCTTGCGGCGCTCGGCCATGTCCATGCCATCGGGATTCTGCAAATACAGAACCGGATTTTCACCGCTGCTGAATTGCACACCCTGGTGCACCGAATCGAGGAAGCCGTTAGTCCATAGCTTGGAATACACCCCCTGCCCGTTGCCCTTGCCTCGTGAAAGCAGCACACAAAAGGCAGGTAGATTCTTATTTTCACTCCCCAAACCGTAACTCAGCCAGGAACCCATGCTGGGGCGATTGCCGACCTGCGCGCCCGTTTGAAAAAATGTCAGGGCCGGGTCGTGGTTGATGGCCTCGGTGTGGATGGTTCGGATAAAACAAATGTCGTCGGCGACATTGGCGATGTTGGGCAGCAGTTCACTGACCCACATCCCCGATTGCCCGTGCTGCTTGAAGTTGAAATAACTGCCCGCCAGCGGAAAAGACGTCTGCCCGGCGGTCATGCCCGTGAGCCGCTGTTCACCCCGGATAGAGGCAGGCAGTTCCTCCCCCTGCATTTTGTTGAGCATGGGCTTGTAGTCGAACAAGTCCAACTGCGAGGGCGCGCCGTTCTGGAACAAATAAATGATGCGCTTGGCCTTGGGCGCAAAGTGCGCTAAACCCGCCAGAGCCGCATCGGCTTCCGCATCCGGGTCTCCCTTGAAAAGATCGGGCACCAACAAAGAGCCCAGCGCCACACTTCCCAAGCCCAGACTAAGCTTGGAGAGGAAATGCCGGCGGTTCTGATTCAGGCCGAATTCGAATATGTTCTTTTCCATTGTTGTTTAGGTGTTTAGACGGTTAGTTGTTGAGGTGTTTGATAATTACGTGGAAAACAGATTCCTAAATTCCCAGCTAACCAACTAAACACCTCCACAACTAAACACAAAGCCCAACGCTCCTTCTAGGTCTTAGTGATCGCCTCTTCCATATTATAGATCGTGCTCACGACTTGCATCAGGGCGGCCCAGGAGGCCCGGTCGCTGATTTTGGCGGTCGGGTATTCGCCTACGTCGAGGGTTTTGGCGGCGTTTAGTTTCTTTTGCTTGTAAAGGCTGGCTTGTTCGGTGTAGTAGCCTTTCAGGATGGCTAATTCCTTTTCGCTGGGCTTGCGGCAGACGATGCGGCGGAAGGCTTCGGTGATCTTGGCATCGGTATCGCCTTTTTGCTGCATCAGTTTTTGGGAAAGCACGCGGGACGCTTCCAGTACGGTGGGGTCGTTCATCATCACCAGCGCTTGCAGCGGGGTATTGGTCTTGGAGCGAACCACCTCGCACTGGTCGCGGTTGCTGGCGTCGAAGATGCCCATCGAGGGTGGTGGCACGGTGAGCTTGATGAAGGTGTACATTCCGCGACGGTACAAGGCGTCGCCTTTGTCCTGGAAGTACTCTTTAAGCTCTCCTCTACCCGATGTCGCCATTTCCCATAGTCCCTCGGGCTGGTAAGGCTTCACGCTCGGCCCACCGATTTTCTCAACCAAAAGTCCGCTACTGGACAGCACCACGTCGCGCACAAACTCCGCCGGAATCCGGTAACGCGCCCCTCTCGACATATATATATTGTCGGGATCGATGGCCATTTTTTTCGGATCGACTTTGGCCGATTGGCGGTAGGTAGCCGAAGTGACGATTTGCTTCACGAGCCGTTTAACGTCCCAACCGTGTTCCATGAAATCCACCGCCAGCCAGTCGAGGAGCTCGGGGTGGGTGGGCAGGTCGCCCTGCATGCCGAAGTCGCCCGTGGTTTTGACGATGCCGCGACCGAAGAACTGCTGCCACATGTGGTTGACGAACACCCGCGCGGTGAGCGGGTTCTTTCTATTGACCGTCCATTTAGCCAGGCCCAAACGATTGCGGGGGTACTTTGTGGTATCGAAGTTCATCACGGAGGGCAACGGTTGCGCGTACACTCGGGTGGTTGGCGCATCGTATACGCCGCGATTGAGAACGAAAGTCGGGCGCAGCGTGTCGCGCTCTTCCAAAACCGAGACCATCAGCGACATAGTGTCCTGCTTGTTGATGAAGGGCAGCAACGTACGGGCTTCCTCGTCCGAGATTTGCATGACAGGCTTTTTGGCGGGTTTGGATTCGTTGACTGCGCCCTCGTAGCCCACCTCGGGTGTGTTATTGAAGAAGGCGAACATGGAATAGTAGTCCTTTTGCGAAATGGGGTCGTACTTGTGGTCGTGGCATTGGGCGCACTCGGCGGTCATCGCCAGCACTCCCTTGGTGTAGGTTTTGGTCTTGTCAAGAATGTACTCGATGCGGTATTCCTCAGGAATCACGCCGCCTTCCTCGGTGTATTTATGATTCCGGTAAAATCCGGTTGCCAGCACTTTTTCTTTATTCGTGTTGGGCATCATGTCGCCCGCCAGCGTCCAGGTCACGAACTTGTCGTAAGAAAGATTTTTATTGAAAGCGTGAATCAGCCAGTCGCGCCAGGGCCACTGGGTGCGGATGTTGTCGTCCTGATAGCCATAAGAATCGGCATAACGCGATATATCCAGCCAATGCAGGGCCATTTTTTCACCGTAAGCGGGTTGTTTCAATACCTCGTCCACGATTTTGTCAAAGGCTTTATCGCTGTTATCGGCCAGGAATTTATTCTGCAATTCCAGCGAAGGCACCAGGCCCGTCAGGTCGAGTGAGACGCGTTTGAGCAGGTACTCTTTGTCGGCGGCCTCATTGGGCGAAAGTCCTTTGGCCTCCATCTTGGCCAGCACGAAGCGATCCAGTTCGCTGCGAGGCCAGTCTTCATTGTCCACCTCAGGTATCGCCGCTTTTATGGGTGAGACAAACGCCCAGTGCTTCTCGTACTTCGCGCCCTGCTCGATCCACTTTTTCATCAGCTTCACCTCGTGATCGCTCAGCGCACCCAGGTGCGACTCGGGCGTTGGCATCTGGTAGCTGGGGTCTTCGGAGGTGATGCGGCGATAAACTTCCGACTGCTCGGGATTGCCCGCCACGAAGGCGAACGCCCCCTTGGTCTCGCGCAAAGGAGCAAAAGCCGCCTCGGCGATGTCCAGCCGCAGTCCGGCCTCACGCTTCTTGGCATCGGGACCATGGCAGGCAAAACACTTGTCCGACAGCATGGGCCGGATGTGGAAATTATAGCTGACGACGTCGGGGACGACTTCTTTGTCAGCAGGGGTGTTTTTCTGGAAGCAGGAGACGACCACGACGGTCAGCATTCCTAAAATTGCCAGAGCAAGAAGAATTCGATTTTTCATAAATTTTTAAGGGCATTTTCCCTTTGACCCAAATAAAGAAAGGGAATTAGGTATTTTACTTATTTTTAACGGTTATAGTGCCCCGATCGTTCAGGATATCTTTCCAAATTTAGAATCATGAACCTCATATCCAGTTGGTAGTAATCTATCTGATGTGGGAGCGCCCTCGGCGTACGTTTAAGTTATTGCCGATATCAGAGGTGGTTCTGCATTTAAAATCAACCCCGACAAACCTGTAAAATCCAACGTTTCGATAAATTAAGCTGGCTGGTTTGATTGGCTTTTGGGGCGGCGTAATTCGGCCGGTTGAAAGCATCTGGGAGTCCTTTTCTACGGAGCCAGTCAATGGTAAAGTTCTTGCAGAAGTACCCTTGGTGCGGGGAGGGGCTAGGCTGAGGATTCGGCAAAGATGATTGGTTGGCAAAAAGCCGTACTTTTATGGGCAAAAAACTACTGGAATCATGGCTAGAGACTTAGTGCGTTTCGATTGGGCGATGAAGAAACTACTTCGCCGAAAGACCAATTTCGATATTTTGGAGGGCTTCCTGACTGAACTGCTGAGCCAGGAAATAAAAATCGTGCAAATTCTGGAAAGCGAAAGCAATCAGGAGACTGAGAACGATAAACACAATCGCGTGGACATCCTGGTGCAGGACGAGAAGGGAGATTTGGTTATCATCGAGGTGCAAAACAGCAAGCAGTACGACTACTTCCATAGGATCCTGTACGGTACTTCAAAGGTCATCGCCGAATACATGAGCCAGGGTGATCCGTACGCCGACGTTCGGAAAGTCATCTCGATCACCATCGCTTACTTCGATCTGGGACAAGGCGAGGACTACGTCTATCACGGCACTAATGTGTTCCGCGGCATTCACAAAGACGACGTGCTGGCACTGGCCGACCAACAAATAGAGCTTTATAACCGGGCGGTCGTTCACGAGATTTTTCCGGAATACTGGGTTATCAAAGTGGATCAATTCGATGACCGGGTGAAGGACAGATTGGATGAGTGGATATACTTTTTCAAAAATTCAGAAATAAAAAAGGATTTTTCCGCCAAGGGACTTAAAGAAGCAAGCGAGCGGTTAGTCGAAATGTACCTAAACGACCAGGAGGCGCGCGAATACAAACGCTACTTAAGGTACCTACACGACGTGGCCAGCGACAACTACACCAAGATGATAGATGAAAAAATTTATTTAAAAAAAATGGCGGAAGAAAGGGCCGAGGGAATCGCAGTGGGCAAGGCCGAGGGAATCGCAGTGGGCAAGGCCGAGGGAATCGCAGTGGGCAAGGCCGAGGGAATCGCAGTGGGCAAGGCCGAGGGAATCGCAGTGGGCAAGGCCGAGGGAATCGCAGAAGGCAAGGCCGAGGGAATCGCAGAAGGCAAGGCCGAGGCCATTATTGGGATGCACGAAATTGGTCTGGAACCGAACAAGATTGCGGCAGCGCTCAAGGTCTCCATGGACTATGTTACGGAAGTCATCGAAAGCCGGGCCTAATAGCGGCTTTCGTATATTTGCCTTTCCAAGGAACCCTAATCGACGATTTGGTGGTTCACGCCACTAAGTCAGTTGCCATTTTCCACCCCTCAGTTAGCCTTCCTCCATGGAATTCCAAAAAAGCCACCGCCTAGACAATCTAAAATACGACATTCGCGGCCCTGTGTACGAAAAAGCCCTAGAGCTCGAAGGTCAGGGTTATAAGATCATTAACCTGAATATAGGCAACCCTGCTCCCTTCGGCTTCGACGCGCCGGACGAGATCGTGCATGACATCATCATGAACATCCGCAATGCACAGGGCTATACCGACTCACGCGGACTATTCGCGGCCCGGAAAGCGGTGATGCACTACACGCAAACGCAGGGCATTCCGGGTGTCGAGATCAACGATATTTTTATTGGCAACGGTGTCAGCGAACTGATTCTGCTATCGATGCAGGCGCTGCTCAATACGGGCGACGAAATCCTCGTCCCCTCGCCCGACTACCCGCTCTGGACGACTTCCATCGCCCTGAGCGGCGGCAAACCCGTCCATTACCTTTGCGACGAAGCCAACGACTGGAACCCCGATTTGGACGACCTGGAAAGCAAAATCACCCCCCGCACCAAGGGCATCGTGCTAATTAATCCCAACAATCCGACCGGGGCGGTGTATGACAAAGCCGTCGTGGAGCGCATCGCCCGTATCGCCGAGGAACACGGGCTAATTATCTTTTCGGACGAGATTTACGACCGAATCGTGTACGACTCCGCCGTGCATTACCCCATCGCCACGATGGTCGAGGACACACTTTGTGTGACCTTCGGCGGCTTGTCCAAGAACTACCGCGCGGCCGGCTTCCGGGGCGGCTGGATGATTTTGAGCGGCGCGAAAAAACAGGCTAAATCTTACTTGGAAGGCATTTTGCTGCTGGCCAGTATGCGGCTGTGCGCCAATGTCCCCACGCAGTACGCCATCCAAACGGCCTTGGGCGGCTACCAGAGTATTCATGACTTAGTACTCCCCACGGGCCGGCTTCATAAGCAGATGAACGCCGTGTATGACCGTCTCGTCCAGATTCCGGGCGTGAGCTGCGTCAAGCCAAAGGGTGCGCTTTACCTGTTCCCGAAAATTGATTTGAAACAGTTTGATCTTCGGGACGATGAGGATTTTGTGTTTCGCTTGTTGAGCGAACAAAAGGTGCTGGTCGTATCGGGGACGGGTTTCAACTACGTTCATAATGATCATTTTCGGATCGTTTTCCTGCCTACGATGGACGAGCTGAACGAAGCGGTAGATCGAATCGCTCATTTTCTGGAAGCCCATCAAGTACCTATTCCCCGTACCGTGGAAGAAGTTATGAGTTAGCATGAGCTCGACTGCCCCTACCGCCGAGCAAAAAGGCCAGCGCCTGTTCCTTTTTTTGTGCGGTCTTTTCCTGACCAACGCCCTGATCGCCGAAATCATCGGGACCAAGATTTTCTCCGTCGAGACCGTTTTGGCAGTGCCGCCCGCCCGAATTGCCCTGGGCGGGCAGTTGCTGGACTTCAATATGTCGGCGGGCGTGCTCAACTGGCCCGTCGTTTTCATCACTTCCGACCTGATCAACGAGTACTTCGGGCGGCGTGGCGTACGGCGCATCTCGTTTCTTACGGCGGGCTTCATCGTCTATATGTTCGGCACGATCTACGCCACCACCCTGCTTCCCCCGGCCCAGTTTTGGCTCGACCTCAACCGCACCGATGCGGCGGGCAATGCCCTCAACATCAACGAGGCCTTTTCGCTGATCTTCCGGCAGGGACTGGGTATCATGATTGGCTCGATCGTGGCTTTTTTATTGGGGCAACTGCTCGATATATCGGTCTTTTCATGGCTGCGTCGCCGCACGGGACCGAAGCACATTTGGCTGAAGAGCTACAGGGTCGACGCTCTTTTCGCAGTTGGTGGACAGTTTCGTCGTGATCGGCGTCGCCTTTTACATCTTCGGGAACTGGAGCATTGCGCAGGTGCTGGCGGTGGGTTCGGTCAATTACATTTACAAAGCCGCCGTGGCCGTCCTGACCACGCCGCTCCTGTACGTGGCGCACCATTTCATCGACCGGTATTTGGGGAAAGAACACGCCAGGAAAATGGTGAATGACGCGGCGGCAACGGCTTACATCGGACCCTAACAGCGTGCCGGTAAAAACCAGCGGCAGCCCGGCTGCTGACCGAACTTATTAGACTTTCCGCCCCTGGAAAGGTATTTTTTCAATATACGATCACTAATTGAAGCCGTTTGGGCGGTTCGTTCGGATAAACCGCCTAAGTTTGTCAGCAGAAAAAATCACACTTCAACCATGAATACGTCACTCAAAGAAAACGTCAAGGCCTTCAACCAGAATGTTGCGGAGAACGAAGGTTTTTTGTACACGACCAATGCCCAGTTTTCGTCGCACGTCGCCAACAAACGCATCTCCGACGAAATCTTCAAGTTCATCAAACCTGAGTACGAAACGCTGATCGACATCGGCTGCGGGGATGGCGTGTACACCAACAATATCAAGCAAAACTTCCCGCACCTGGAAGTGACGGGCTTCGACCCGGCGGAGAAGGCCGTCGAAATCGCCTCCAAAAACTACCCCGACGTCAAATTCGACACCATCAATCTCCTGGACCCGAACCTACCCGTCCCCGAGAAAAAGTACGACGTCGGGGTGATTCGCGGGGTGCTTCACCACTTGGCCGACCAGCAACTGGCGCTGCGCAATGCTTTCCGGTTGGCTGACAACATCATTATTATGGAGCCCAACGGCAACAATCCTATTTTGAAGCTGATCGAGAAAACCTCCAAGTACCACATCGAGCACGAGGAGCAGTCTTTCTTCCAGTGGCAGCTGAAAAAGTGGATTCGCCACGCGGGCGGGCAGGTCGATCACTGGTCGTACGTGGGTTTCGTGCCTTTCTTCTTTCCCACGGGGCCAGCCAAAATCATCTACGCCATGCAGCCTTTCCTGGAAAAAGTACCCGTCGTCAAACATGTGTTTTCCGCGCAATTTATCATTGCCTGCTCGCTCAACAAAATTCCCGTTCACGTTAAAAAGTGAGTTCCGAACCGCAATAACCCTAATGCAATCCCCGGCGGTTTAGCCCAATGAAATTCCCTCCGAAGTACTTTCTGATCTTTGTTCTGATACTAGCCTTTGGGTTGCGGGTCTACAAGTCCGACAGTTACGGGATATTTCTGGATGAAAAGTACACGCTGGTGCTCTCCCAGGGAATTGTGATGGAAGGGGCCAACCAGAAGGACGTATTCTTCACGCCCGGCAAGAAGTACTTCACGCCCAAGGAGTTCTGGAAAGAAAAAACATTTGGCGACTTCATCGAGGCAAATATCCGGGGCGACATCGGGAACAGCCCGGCTTACTACGGCGTGTTCTGGGTGTGGACGAAAATATTCGGCCTGAGCGACTTTTCGGTGCGCTTTCTGTCGGTCCTATTCAGCACGCTCATTGTGCTGCTCCTCTATCTCTTCGTGCTGAGGCACTTCCAGTCAGAATCGCTCGCCCTGCTGAGCGCTTTCATTGCGGGCATCGAGCCGTTTTTTGTGGCGTATAGCCATCAGGCGCGCAACTACTCGATGAGTTTTTTCCTGACCCTGCTGGGCACCCACCTTTTTTTGCTCATTATGGAGCGCTACCAGAACAGGCAACTCGCCGCAAAAGCCTCCTGGTCGCTGTACATGATGTACGGCCTGGTGTTCGTGACGAGCTTGCTCTCGCACTACCTCACGATCACCGTCTTTCTTTGTCACGGGATTTATGCCCTGTTTTTCGTGCGTCCGGTCAAGCGTTGGGTGCCGTTCGTACTCACGGCTGCGCTGGGGATCGGGGCGGTTTCGCTGTGGTTTATTTTTGGTGGGGGAAAATACACCTTCCAGACCTTGGCCTACCAGGCTAAGCTCTACGGCGAACTCGCCCAAACCAACCCCTACGACAATCCCTTCGCCATTATCCTCCCTGCTACTCTGCCCAACATAGCCGTTAAGTCGGCTCCTATGTGGGCGGATTTGTTGATGTTCTCTAATGGTTTGGGGCAAGTGGAGGCGCTGGGAATCAGGAATATGGCGATTGCGCTGGTCACCGGTATTGCGGCCGTTTTGCTACTCCATAAATACCTCCGCAGTCCCGCAAGGCCGCTATGGATGGTCGCTACCTTTGGCCTTTTGCTGGTAGTCGCTACGCCGCTCTACACCGTGCCGCGCTTGCAGTACATAGTGCTGGCGGCTTTTCCTGCCTTTATTTATTTGCTGATACTCTATCTCCGCCAAACCAACCAAAAGTCTTCCCTGCTTTGGTTCATGGGGATTCTGGCCGTGGTTCCCACGCTTTTTTTGGTCGTGATGTCGATCAAAAACAATCATACTTATGGCCTCACGCAGCGGTATTCCGGCTTTTCCTTCCCCTACTCCATCATCTTCGTGGCAATGATGCTGCGGCAGTTTTGGCAATTGCCCAATCAGGCCAGGATCGTCCTGGGGGTGGTTTTGGCTATCCAAGCTTACCTGATCGGCGAGCTTTTGGTGCGCATTTACCAGGATCGCGACCCAAAGTACACCTATTTCGTCAATCCCCGCGAGGCGAATCCCTACGCCCGTACCGCCCAAAAAATCATCGACAGCTACGCGCCCGGCGACACGATTTTGTACCCGTCCATCAAGCTCAATCCGCGCGACGAGATCGAGCGGACGTACTCTCCCTACTCCATTCAGGATGCGCAGTTGACGAACCTGTACCTTCCCAGGGACGCCGAGTACTGGCAGCGCATGGACACGACGCAGACCGACAAGATTATTCTGATCAAAGGCAGTACGGGGCAGCGTATTGAACTGTTTGATTTCGAGGGAAGGAAGCACCGGTACTAAGCGCTTTTCAGTTGGTCAACAGACCGAGATAATCCGATTTCAGTTTCCCGGCTACTGCCCCGTATCCACCGCCAGAGTACTTTCGGGCCGCCTGATCCAAAATATCCCGCGTCGTACCATAATCCCGTTCCTTAATCTGCTTGTGCGTCCACGCTTTTTCGTCGGTAGCGTAAGGAACCAGCCAGTCGATGGCTTTGCGAATTCCTTTGCCGTCCGCGTTTTCGTATTTCCAGAGATCCACATTCACGTGTTCGGCCAATCGTGCCAACACCACAAAACCGAGCAGGTTCATGTTGGTGTAGTTCCAGGAAAGCGTGCGGGATAGCTCATGGGGCTGGCTACCGTCGGCTTCGAGCTGACTGGCCAGGCGAGACTTGACGACCTCGACCTGCTTTCTCGCCAAATCATTTCGCCCGACAAACAGCGCACTGGCGATCACCTGCACATCGTAGTAAGTGCCGTGGTTATTATGTTCGTCGGCTTCGTCGAGACCAATCGGGCTTTCGGTCAGCCAGGTCAGGTAATCGGAGAACCAGCTCTTCAGAGCCTGATGATCCCGCTCGGTCCAGCTTTTGGATTCCTGCAAAATAATGGCCGCGTCGATGAGCCGGTACATGGCGCGCGTGTCGATGATGCCAATGCCGCGCCCCTCGGTTTTGCCGGGAATCCCCTGCCCGTAGTTGAGGTGCGGATTCATTTTGGTTTCTTTGTCCAAAAACCAGGTTTGCAACAATCGGGTAGCGAATTGCGCGTATTTTTCATCTCCGGTGAAATAGTACGCCAAGGCCAGCAGTTCGGTGTCGCCGATAAGATCTCCTAGTTGGTTGTGATCGGTAAAACCGTAGTATTCAGGGTTGACCTGACCATCTTTTCGGATGTAGGGTTTGCCATCCGGCTTTTTGGGGTCAGGCCACCAGTAAGGACCCTGGCTGATGTAATCGTGCTTGTCGCCGCTGGGCGGGACTTGGGTTTTCTGCATCACCGAATACAACTTGCCCGCTTCGAGAATTTTACCGGCCTTTTCGGTCAATTCATCGAGTGCCTTTGTTTTGGACGGATCACTTTTTTCGGCGATGGCCTGAGCATTCCTATTAAGATTTTCTCCGTCCAGCACCAGTGTTTTCGGAACGTTGGAAGGCAGAGAAATTGAAAAAAAGGCAGCGATGAGCAATAGGCGAATCATAGTAGATGCTTTTAATGTGAAAAAGAACTTTGTAGTAAACAAAATGAGAAACAACCGCAGAAACTTCATGAAGTCCGGCCTGCTGGCGGGCGTGGGCGCTAATTTTCTCAAAGATTCTGGCCCAGCCTCCGACTACCCCGACTACACCAAACTGGACGCCGCCCTGGCGCGGCCCGTGCTGAAAAGGGAATTATTCAAAGATCCGGTCGTCATTAAAAGCTGTGATCTGCTGGAATATAATGGCAACTACATGGTCCGTGTCCGCTCCGCCGATGGCGCCGAGGGCTATTGCGTGGGCCACAACCTCAGGATGCCGCACCTCGTCCCGATCCAGACGACGCTCGTCAACCCCTACTTTATCGGTAAGGACGCGCGTGATCTGGATCAACTGATCGAGGGCGTGATGGTCTATAAAAATAACTACAAGTACCAGGGCTACACGATCTGGATTCCCATTGCGACGGTGGAAATGGCGGTTTTGGATATGCTGGGCCGCCTCGCGGGCAAGAGCATGGGCGAGTTGATTGGCGACATCCACAACACCGAAATCGCCATTTATCAAGCCAATGACAACCGGGGCAAAACGGCCGAGGTGAGCGTGGAGAACATCGAAGCCCTACGGCAAAAAACCAACGCCAAAGCAGTGAAATTCAAGGTCGGAGGCCGCGAGGGAAGCCCCGAGTATCCTGTGGGTCGTAGCGAACGACTCATTCCCCTCATGCGCAAATCTTTCGGTGACGACATCACGATTTATGCCGACTGCAACGGCAGCTACGAAGCCGAAGAAGCCATTCGCATGGGTAAAATCTGCGAGGAAAACCGCATCGACCTCTTCGAGCAGCCTTGCCCGACCGACTATTACGAAGACTGGAAGCGCACCGCCGACGCACTTACCATTCCCATCGGCACGGGCGGCGGCGAGGTAAGCATCCGCAATTTTCGCTGGCTCATCGCGCAGGAAGCGGCCCAAATGGTGCAGCAGGATTTATTCTACTTCGGCGGCATGATCCGCTGCATGAAGGTAGCCCGCATGGCGGCAACCAAGGGCTACGTTTGTACGCCCCACATTTCGGGGACGGGGCTGGGCTATATCTATATGATGCAATTTGTCTCGGCGTTACCCAACGCCGGCCCTTTTCATGAGTACAAAGGACTGAGCAACGAGGTACCTTACGAATGCGAAACTTCCTCGCTGGTACCAGAAAACGGCATTTTGCACTTGCCGAAAGGCGTCGGTAGCGGGGTGGAAATCGACCCGGCTTTTATTGCCAAACATAAAATTTTAGTCTAACCAATGAACCGACTCGACCGCCTGACCTCCCTGCTGATCCAACTGCAATCCAAGCGCATCCTCCGCTCGCAGGAAGTGGCCGAGCGATTCAATATCAGCCTGCGGACGGTGTACCGCGATATGCGAACGCTGGAACTGGCGGGCGTGCCGATCATCGGCGAGGCGGGCGTGGGCTACTCCATCGTGCAGGGTTACCGACTGCCGCCCGTGCAGTTCACGCGCGAGGAGGCGATGGCCTTCCTCACCGCCGAAAAGCTGGTCGACCAGTGGACCGACGCCACGACGCGCGCCTCTTATCAAGATGCTCTTTACAAAATAAAAGCCGTCCTGCGCACCCCCGACAAGGAAATGCTCGACGACCTGAGCAGCCGCATCGCGGTGGTATCCAGTCCGTATTTGCCCAAAGACCGCCCCCAGAACCTCCCCATCGAAACCATCCTGCACTGCATCGCCGAAAAGCGGGTCGTCCGGCTCGTGTACCAATCCGCGACCAGCCCCGGCGCGACGGAGCGCGACGTCGAGCCCGTTGGTATCTATTCGGGCGGGCCGTTCTGGTACTTGATCGCCTACTGCCGCCTGCGAGAAGGCTACCGCAACTTCCGAACCGATCGCGTGCAATCGCTGGATGTGCAGTCTGAGCGTTTCTCGACCCAACACCCGGCCCTGCAAAGCTTCATCGAACATACCCGCAAGGAGCGTACGCTTCACAAGGCCGTCATCCGCATGGATCGCAAGGGCATGCGATACCTCGGCGACCAGCACTACTACTGCGGCTTCGTGAGTCAGACCGACGCGGGTGATCAGGTCGAGATGACTTTCCTGACGGACTCCCTGCCCGCGCTGGCGCATTGGGTGCTGATATTCGGTGAAGTGGCCGACATCGTGGAGCCGGAGGCGCTGCGGGAAATGGTGTTGAAAAAGCTGGAACGGACGCAGCAGCGGCTTTTATCTAACATTCCTGAACCCTGCTGACATAGGGCTGTCAGGCGGCGGGTCGATATTTGTTTCATCAACCAAACAAACCACCGACTATGATGACATTCATCGAAGCTTTCCAGCAAGAACTCGCCCACGAGGCACCCGCCACCCGTAAAATGCTGGCCCTTGTCCCCGCCGACAAAATGGACTGGCGCCCCCACCCCAAGAGCATGACCATGCACGACCTGGCCACCCACCTGGCCGACATCGCCTCCTGGATCGGCGGCGTACTCGACAAAGATGACTGGGACGTATCCCAGGAAGAAACCAAGCACCACGCCGATGCCGTGGCGCTGCTAACGACCTTCGACCAAAGTGTTCAGGAGTCGGAGGAGGTACTCAGCCGCGTGACCGACGATATTTTGCCCAACAATTGGGTACTACGCGCGGGCGACCACGTGATCATGGAAATGTCCAAGGCGGAAGCCGTGCGCCATTCCTTCGGACAAAACGCCCACCACCGCGCGCAGTTGGGCGTGTATCTGCGGCTGCTCGACATTCCCATTCCCGGCCCTTACGGCGCTAGTGCCGACGAAATGGAGGCGATGATGGCTGATTCGGAGCAAAACTGATGACTCCGATTTCATTGCTGCCTTTTCTTCAAGTGTCGCTGCTTGGAGAAAAGGCATTTTTTCAGTCGCCCGCTTTGCTAAATGTTATCTTTTAGGATAACTTTGTACCATGGCCCGCAAAATTATTTTCCATAAAAACCACTTCATTGAATTTTATAGAGGGCAGGACGCCAAGGTCAAAAGCAAAATTCAATACGTGTTTGAACTGGTAAAGCAAGTCGAGCGTGTACCTGAAAAGTTCCTAAAGCATCTTTCGGGAACGGATGGGCTTTACGAAATCAGGATTGAGTACCAGTCCAATATTTATCGTATCTTTTGTACGTTCGACCAAGGTGAGCTGGTTGTCATCTTCAATGCTTTCCATAAAAAGACTCAGAAAACACCAAAAGCTGAACTGAAAAAAGCAATCAGCCTGATGCATGAATATTTTGAACAAAAGAGAAAAGCACCATGACTAATTACGAAAACATAAATACATTCGATGAACTGATCGAGCATGAACACGGGGGACTGGGCACTGAGAGCCGGAATCAGTACGAAGAGAAAGCCCAGATGTTCATTATAAGCGAGATGCTTAAAGCGGCTCGCAAGGAAGCAAACCTGACGCAGGAGGAACTGGCCGAGAAAGCGGGAACAAAAAAAAGCTATATCTCGAAATTGGAAAATGCAAGAGCAAATATCCAACTATCTACGCTGATTAGAATTTTTGAGCAAGGTCTGAATCGAAAAATAGGATTGACATTTATGTAAGATTCGTAGAAGGATTCGCCGTCCCGTCAAGCAGTTTGCTTGGCGGGACGGCTTTTTATTGATAAAAATTTGAAATTAAAATTTTTATCTCTACATTTGTAGAAACAAGTCTCAAACCGTAGAAATGAAACTCACTGAAGCCGAAGAAAATTTGATGGGCTACCTCTGGCAAATGGGCAAAGCCTTCATGAAAGACCTGCTCGACGCCTTCCCCGAACCCAAGCCCGCCCCCACGACGGTGGCCACGCTGCTGCGGCGCATGATCGATAAGGACTTCGTGGCCTACCGAACCTACGGTAACTCGCGGGAGTACTACCCGCTAGTGAGCAAGGAAGATTATTTTTCGAAGCATCTGGATGGCCTGATCACCAACCATTTCGATAGTTCCGCCGCGCAGTTCGCCTCCTTTTTCACCACCGCCACCGACCTGACGACCGCCGAACTGGAAGAATTGAAGTCCATCATCGAACAGCAACTCAAAGACCGGAAATCATGATACTCTATCTGCTGAAAATGTCGCTCTGCTCGGCGGTGCTGCTGCTCTTTTACCGGATTGTTCTGGAAAGGGAAAAGATGTTGCGCTTCAATCGGCTCTATTTGCTGGGCAGCTTGGTACTTTCGCTGGTGCTGCCACTAGTGCCGCTGGAAATACTGCTGCCAACGCCTGTTTTTCCGCATCCTCCCGAGGCCTTCGCCGCGTCCGGAACGGCGGGAATGCACGCCTACACCGTGCAGTTGCTTCCGCCAATGGATGGATCAGGTGAATTCTCGTGGATCAGCTTTTTGGGTATAGTTTACCTGGCAGTGGGCGCATGGCTGTTGGTGCGTTTTGGCAAAAACCTATCGATGCTAATCAGTCGAATCCGTAACCACGCCATTGAAAAGCACGGGGAACTGAAACTCGTTTTGCTCGACGCCCCTACCGTCCCGCACAGCTTTCTGGATTACGTCTTTATAGATAAAGCCGATTATACCAACGAGACGCTCGAACGAGAAATCCTGGCTCACGAGCGCGCTCACGCGCAGCAACTGCATAGCCTCGACATCGTGTTCATTGAGTTTCTGAAAGTCATTTTCTGGTTCAACCCCGTGCTACACTTTTACCGGAACGCCATCGCGATGAACCACGAGTTCCTGGCCGATGCGTCAGTCACTAAGGATATGCAAGACATCTCATACTACCAGCGGCTGCTGCTGCAAAAATCCGCCAGCTTGGCGCATCTGCCCTTCATCAGTAAGTTCAATTATTCATTCATCAAAAAACGATTCGTCATGATGCACAAACAAACCTCCCCCGCGCGGGCCGTCCTGGCCCAGGGTTCAGTCCTGCCGTTGCTGGTCATTGTCTTTTTCGCGTTCAGCGATCTGTCGCTGGCACAGATTGCACCGCCACCACCCGTTGAAATGAGTTTGTCGAGACTTTCCCCAGACTTGGTGATAGAGTACAACACACTCATTAGCAAATATATCACTAAACAAAAAAAGGGATATGTATGGCTAGAATATCCTCAGGTTACGGATGGAGAGAGAATGATTAAATTACGTGAAGCGATGAGCAGGAGCCAAGCCGATACTTTGAAATTCAAAATTTATTATGCGGAGCCCGCCCCAAAAAATCTCCTTTCAAAAGAAGATTTTGAAAAGTACAAGAATCCTAATCTGTACGGAGTCTGGGTCAACGGCAAGAAGATAGAAAATACAGACTTAAATAGCTATAAATCCAGCGATCTATATCAAATTTTTGTTGGCCGGGTTTATCCAAATGCTCAACCCAAAACGGGGTACAAGTATAAGTATCAGGTTGATTTGAAGACAGAACCAGATTACGACGCCTACCGCAAGAAATTTTTAGAAATTCCTAGGTTCAAGCTGGTGAGGAGTGATCTTACAAGACGGTAATTTTCGGAATTATTTCCGCTCTACCTCCTCGCCCCCAATCCACACCCCGGAAATCGTCCGCACATTCTGAATATCCGCCAGCGGGTCGGCTTCCAAAATTAGGAAGTCGGCCCAGTGGCCGGGGGATAAAGTCCCGAGGTCTTTCAGTCCCATGTACTCAGCGGCGTTTTTGCTGGCCGAGACGATGATCTGCATCGGCGTGAGGCCCGCTTCGGCCATCATTTCCAGTTCCAGTTGCTCGAAGTACCCCATGAACCGCTTCGGGATGCCGCTGTCGGTGCCGAAGACGATGGGAACGCCCCGGTCTTGCAGCGTTTTTAGGTTCGCCATGGCAGTGGGGAGTTGCTGCTTATAAATCTGAGCCGTCCGGTTGTTGCGCACTTTTTCCTGACTGGCAGGGTCGAGCAGCGGGGCGATAGTGGCGCGGTCGTATTCCTGCAAGAAATACGGGTCGGAAAAGAAAGCCGCCGTGTCGCCGTAGACGAAAGTCGAAAGCTCGCGGGTCAAAGTCGGACAGTAGCCGATATTTTTTGCCTTGATGAGTTGGATAAATTCCTTGTCGACAGGCAAGTCGCGGACGCTGTGGGCCAGCATATCACTACCCGCATCGAGCAGCTTTTTAGCGTCGGCGAGGTAGTACATATGAGTCGCTATTTTGTAGCCCAGCTCGTGGGATTTTTTGATGACCGCGCGGTACACCTCCTCCGTCATTTTGGGCGAAGTACCCAGATTGTCGTCCACCCTGATTTTCATGAGATCGACTCCCATTTTAGCGTTTTTTTCAATAACTGCCTCCGCCTCGGCGGGCGTGTCTCCGGTGATGACCTCGCCCGCGATGAAAAGCCGCGCCCGCTGCGTGGCCGCCGTGTCGTTGACCGCCCGCAGCGGTGCGGCTTCGGCCTGGTCGCCGCCCAGGCTCACGACGGTGGTCACGCCGTAGCGGGCGTAGATCGCCAGGTTGTCGATGATGTTTTGGGTAGAATAATGTCCCCCCTCGATACCCTGCACGTCGCCGACATGGCCGTGGGTGTTGATGAGGCCGGGCATGATGTACTTGCCAGTTACGTCTCTGACTGCGGCTCTTTCGGGGATTTCGACCTCAGCTCTTGCGCCCACAGCCACTATCCGCCCGTTTTGGATAAGTAACACGCCATCCTGAATCGGCTCGCCGCCGCTGCCGTCGATGAGGGTGGCGCCGGTGAAGGCCAGGTAGTTCTGGTTGGTCGTTTCCTGGCTTTTGCAGGAGATAATGGTTAGGAGAAGCAGGGGAAATATTTTGGTGAATACATTCATAATTTCTGTTTTTAAAGTTTCATTTTATGCAGGAAATCAAAACGCCGGAACCCGAAAAACCGGATAGCGTAAATGCTCCTTCTCCCGGTACTTCGAGTGTTCGTAGATGTAATCCAGTTGCGCGTCGGCGTTTTTGGCGAAGGCGGCATCCGTGGCAACTTTCTCTTGCAGGGCTTTTTGCAAATCGGGCGATTGGCGCAGGATTTTTGCCGCTAAATCCTCGAAGACATAAGCTGAAAACCCTTCCTTGGCTTGCAGAATCGTGTCAAAGAAATTCCATTTAAAAAATGAATCCACGCCCTTCGGCTCCAGCGTTTCGACGATGTAGCGGTTTGCGCTCTGATTCACCGGAATGTACCAATCGCCCTTTTTGAATGGCTCTTCGCCCATCTTCATGTTCAGTTCGACATTCGTATGCCAATAATGGCCCTCGTAAGGTTGGGAGGAGGTTTTCACGTCCGTAATTTGGTAAACCTCTACCCGCATCAGCGTGTCGCGAGACAAAGGCCGCATCTGCGCCCCGTTCAGTTTTAGCAAGTCGATAACATTGTGCCAGCCCTGGGGAATTACATAGGCGTCCGGCTTTTTCACCATCTCGACGGGTTCGTACAAATTATAGAATGGGATGGTTTTTGTAAAAGGCTTTTCACGATTGTAAAACAGCCTTTTCTGCCCACTCACTTCGCTCGTCGGGTACTCAGGTTCGTAGCCCTTGAATTCGATTTGGGTCGGCTTGTCGCGATTGACCTCCCAGGTCAGCGGAAAAAACTTCTGCGTTTTTACGGCTTCCTTGGTCTCTTTCCGCATCGCCAGAATTTGGTCCCGGTACTGCGCCAAAACTTTGGTCGTGCCCTCCAGGTAAGCGTAGGTAGCTTTCACGCGCTGGTCGAAGGGTTTCAACATGTGGGTTTCGGTCATTACGCCGATGGTGTGAAACAGCGCCGCGTAGCCCGTGGAGTAGCGGGGCCAGTCGGCAAACTGCACGAAGCCCTTGTCGGGCGCTTGGCCCCAGGCGTTGACGTAAGGCGTGGCCTCGTAGCCTGCGGTTTTCATGTGGTCGTAGAGATAAGGCAGGAAAGTATTGCGCTGGAACTCTCCCAACGGGCCACCCAGTTTGTTTTCCTGCGTGTAGTCCAGCGTCATCACGTACTGGTAGTCGGCCCCGTTGCTGACGTGGGTGTCGACAAAAAGATCGGGGTCGAGTTCGTGAAAAATGGCGGCGAAGCTGCGGGCGTTGCGGGTATCGGCCTTGATGAAGTCGCGGTTCAGGTCGTAGTTGCGGGCGTTGCCCCGAAAGCCATACTCTTCCGGCCCCTCTTGGTTGACGCGGGTGGTGCGGTTGCGGTTCAAAGCCCCGCCGATATTGTAAAAAGGGATAATCGCCAGTACCACGCTATCGAGCTGGGGGAAGCGTTCGGGATACAGGGCGATATCACGCAGCAGCATCATGGAAGCATCCACCCCATCGGGTTCACCGGGGTGGATGGCGTTGTTAATCAGCACGATGCCTTTTCCCTGGGCTTTGAGCTTGACGATGTCGAATTGGCGATTTCGGGAATACAGCACCAGGTGCAACGGTTTGCCGCTGTCGGTGGGGCCTTTGGCCTGCATCTGGATCTGGGGAAAGTCTTTGGCCAACTGCTGGTAGAAGGCGATGCCCTCTTCGTAGGTGGGCGTTTGGGTGCCCTTACTTTTTTCAAAGCGGGTTTCGTACTGGGCGTAAGTACAAAGGGAAATTAGCAGAAAGAAGAAAGTATATAGGTGTTTCAGCATAGGGAATTTGGGGTTGGAGGTCTAAAGTATTTTGGGTAAATATAGCCAGGAACCAATTCAGTCTCGCCGAACTTCTACGTCCAATCGCCCTAAGCCGGGGTTTGTACGGAAGTTTCTCTGAATTCGGGCATTGAGTCTATAAAAAATATCATGAAGCAGGGCTTGTTCATAAACATCAACAGACCTCATTTTTGAATATAATTTTGACGTTTTGACCACAATGTCAGTCTGAGCGGAGTCGAAGACCTCCCGTATGGACGGTCTTCGACCGCTGCGGCGGGCCGTTCCGCTCAGACTGACATTGCCCAAGGTTTTGATAAGAAAGATTTTTTATGAACAAGCCCTGTATCATGAAGATAAGCCACTGGATTTTGATCGTGTGCCTGATGACGGGAATAGGCCAAAGTTCGATGGCTCAAACCGTGACGGTGGACGCCGATGCGGCCGCACGTTATGTTTTGTCTTGCCAAAAACCCAATGGTGCTTTCGGGCCCTCGGACATGGCATATACGGACCTAGCCTGGACGTATCCGGCGGTATACGCTTTGAAACTGCTGGATGTTCCCGTTCCCCGCGCCGACTCCTGCTTCAAAAATGGGCGGCAATCGTGGATCGAAAAAGCGGCCTGGAAAAACGGCCCCTGGTACTGGTCTTTCTTTCAAAAAGTGGATCTGTACCGCTTATACAATCAGCCCGGCTTTGATGAACCGGACGTGGCGGTAGGGTTGCCCTGGACGCTTAATTACAAACCCCGAACCAGTTACCGCGAACTGCGCAGGTACCCCGTAGGTGAATTTTTCGACCTGGCTTCGCTAAGTCAACTGGTACTTTCAGCCCAAACGCTGGGCTCTCCTATCGCCAACCCCAAAATAGCCGGGGCCTTTGTTACGCAAAGGCAAGCACCCAGTGGCGGCTTCGTCGAAGGACTGGACTCTCTTACAAAACCAACCAACGAAAAGGCCCACCTGGTAGCGACTTACGAGGCGGTGATGATATTGACCGAACTAGGTATTCCGGTACCAAACACAAGGAAATGCATTGCGTGGCTGCGCTCCTGCCAAACTCCGACGGGCGGTTTTCGGTGGAGTCCGTCGGCTTCTTCTTACAGCAATCAGCCGGACGTATGGTACACCTGGGCGGCCATTCGGGCATTGCGGGCGCTGGGTTCCGAACCTGCCAACCCCACCGCCTGTTTGGCTTGGCTCAATTCGTTGCAAAACCCAGACGGAGGTTTCGGGGATCGTCCCGGTTGGCCCTCGCGACTTTACAGCACCTACTACGCGTTGCATTCCGCGCAATTACTGGCAGGAAGCGCCCGTCGGGGAATCACCCAAAAGCAATTGACCCAAGAGAACCAGCCACTCATCCCGGAAGGAAAGTACCGCATCTTCCAGGCGGCCCACAAGAGTCCTCAGGGCGATAGTGGCATGGTGGATGCGGCGGCTGCGATGGGCTTTAACCTGTTGGCGGTCAAGACTACGGAAAAACAAATCGACCCGGCCGAGGGAATGAGCCGGATGGTGAAGCAGGCCCGCGCCTACGCCAAAAGGAAAAATTACCCGCTGGAAATCGTGGACTTTCCCGAAAACTACAGCCACCGCTTGCAATGGCCGAGCGGACAACGCGCCGACCATGTCTCCAATCTTCTCATTCCACCAGATCTGTCGCCCTCAAAATTATCGACTTACAAAGCGGCGTACGAAGCAGGAAAGCTTGGCCTGCCCTGGACGGCTTTCCAGCAGCAAGTCGTTCAGCCGATGCTTAACCTAAACACGCTTTTCTACCCTGAACTCGATTACACCATGACTAATGCCTACCAGGTGTACGACGCCGGGCTTGATGGTCAAGCAGGCTACAACGCCATTCCGGGAGCGCACTTCGGCAACTCCGACTGGATGCGGCACTTTCCCTACAAAGAGCGCTGGATCGGCCAGCTACCCATCGTGGCGGACGCCGATGCACACGGTGATATCGAGGAATGGCGAGAGCATCTGAATGAGTTTCGCAACTTGTATATCGCCAGAGATTATCATTACTCACACTACATCGACGCCGCTAAGAACGGACGGCTGGTGTGCGTGATTCGGTACGATTCCGGCGAAATCCGGTACTACGGCGCTCCGGCGGCGGTGGCCTACCTCAAAAAGCATCGCCCGGAATGGCAATGGTGGTAAGCGGCTTCTGAAAACCTCACTTCCACCCACAGACCGGCTCCAGCCACTCCTGTCCGGGATCGATAGGCGAGCCGTCGGGCGCGTCGTTGGCTTGCAACGCGGGGAGGACAGACTGCTCTCCCTTCTGAAATGAATCAATTTTTTGTAAGGCATAAACGTAGTGCGCATGGTTTTCTTCCGAGGGGAAAGTCTGCTTGCGGTAGATCGTATCCTTCAACTGGTCGAGCTTAAAGTATGCCACCGACCGCGCCGCCGACGAGGCCGACTCCGACGAAGCCAGGTTCATCAACTCCTGCACGACCATGCTTTCCGTCTGCCGAAGAATGGCCGATTCGTAAGCTGCTAACCTCCGATCGCTGCTTTTCCAAGTCTGATTCACCAAGGCATCCACGACCTCGCTTAGGCCAGGCAAGGAAGGATCCAGCGCCTTCTGCGCTTCCAGCCGCGAGGCTCGCTGCGGGTGCAGCACGAAGCTCAAAGTCAGAGCCGTAGCCGCTTCGGCGGGAGCCAGCGGATCGAAGGTCAAGCCCGTGCGGCCCGAGAAAAGCTCGCGCGGATTACCGTCGTAGCCGAAAGGTCGCGGCGGTAGCAGCGCCAAAACCGGGCGAGGCAAAGCCAGTACCTCGGGTTGCATCGAGGCCAGCACGGCGTCGAGGGCGCGACGTTGTTCGCGGCCGTCCACGGCTTTTTGGGCCACTTGCCCGTCACCGCGCAGAGCGTAGGTGTAGTCGACACCGGCAATCACCTTGGCCGCCGCCTCCACCTGATAGCGGTGAAACAGGTACATCGGCACCAGCACTTCCTGCAAAGTCGCCAGCGGCATCCCGACGGGGATTTTCTTCTCTGAGAAATTATCCAATGCAATCTGCCGCACTTTCATTACCCGCTCCAACTCATCCACGGCGTTGCGGCCGCCGTCCCACAGGTGGGTTTTGGAGTGCGAACTACCCGCCGGACGCGCATCCTGATCCGTCAGGAAGCCTTCGCCGGTTTTCAGGTAGTTGGTGATGATTTTATTTAGAGAATCCTTTTCGTTGCTGCCCTTCGGAAACTCGCGGTAGGCGTAGTTGATCGCGATTTTGTCCCACGAGCCGATGTTCTTGGCGTACGAATTCGACAAATCCAGGGTGCCGTCGCGCTTGATGTCCACCTGCGGGTGCGGATAGTCCATCACCGAGCCGCGGTCGTTGGTGCTGGCGATGTAGTTGTGCGGCAGGCCCAGCGTGTGGCCCACTTCGTGCGCCGCCAACTGCCGCAGCCGCGCCAGCGAGAGGGCCATCATTTCGTCTGACACCTTTTGGCCTTCTTCGTACTTGGCCACCAGCCCTTGGGCGATCAGGAAATCCTGCCGCACCCGCAGCGAGCCGAGCGTCACTTTGCCCTTCAAAATTTCGCCCGTGCGCGGGTCCGAAATGCTGCCGCCGTACGACCAGCCGCGCGTGGAGCGGTGCACCCACTGAATCAGGTTGTAGCGAATATCCATCGGATCGGCGTCCGGTGGCAGGAGTTTGACCTGAAAAGCATCCTTGTAGCCCGCCACCTCGAACGCCTGATTCCACCAGGCCGCACCTTCCATCAGCGCCGACCGGATGGGTTCGGGCGCACCGGGATCCATGTAGTAGATGATCGGCTTCACGGCCTCACTCATAGCCGCCGACGGGTTTTTCTTTTGCAAACGATGCCGCGAAATGTAGCGCTTAATAATGGGGTCGCCCACGGGCGAGGCGTAGTCGAAAAACTCGATGCCGTTCACACCCGCCCGGGGGTCGAAGGCACGGGTTTGGTAGCCATTGTCGGGAAGCTCGACAAACGAATGATGCTGGTGCATGGTCACGGCGTTGGCCGAAGGCACTACCGACCGCAGATAACCCCCGGGATTGTCGCCCGTGAGGGTAATGAGCGTTTCGAATTCCGTGTTTTTGGGAAAATTCTTGGTGCGATCCATGAACAGGGACGAACGCGAGGCATCCATTTTGTAGCTACCCTGCTTGCTGCGGCTGATGGCCTGCGCGGCATTGACCGCGTCCTGCATCAGGAAAGGCGTCAGGTCCACCAGCACGCGGTTTCCCGTTTCGGCCCCGACCTCGAAGCCCCACAGCACCGACTGCGCAAAGGACTCGGCCACGGCCTGCCGCTCGAGCGGGTCGTCGGACAGGGCGCGGTAGGCGTAGTTGGGTTCGACCATCAGAATCTTGGGGCCGCTGCGCTGGAATTTGACGATGTGTTCACTGCCCAGTCTGCCGCGATCCAGGCCGATGTCGTTGGAACCCACGCCCTGCGCCAAGGTTGGGTAATAGAGTAGTTCAGTATCCAACCGGCTGATTTCCAGCCAGATTTTGCCTTTATTGGCATCGTAGTAAAACGGCAGGTAACCGTCTTGCTTCGTCATGCCTTCGGTGGCTTTTTCGATGGTGGGCGTCTGGGCCCGGAGGCCGAGGCCCGTAAGAAGCACAGCCAATAGGAGGTAGTATCGTTTTTGCATAGTTTTGTTTTTTGGGTTCAAGATAGGGAGAAAAGGAGGATAGGAAAAGGAGAAAAAGCAATTCCGGTTTTTTTCATAGAAAATATGCGCGGGGTGATGGAACTGATTGTCAGACCGGAATTTCGACCGAGGAGTGCTTAACAAATGGAACGACTTTTTGCCAAAATTATCCGACAGCATCACGCTGAATCACAGAAACACGGACTGTATTCGGCAGATCAGCATCTAATTTTTAACCGAAGAAATTTGTAAAAACCTATGAACAAACTAAAAATTGCCCTCGATTGGACGCCCAACACCAACCACACCGGATTTTTCGTGGCCCAGGAACTTGGCTACTATCAGGAGGCTGGACTGGAGGTCGAGATCATTTCGCCCGCCGAGGATGCCTACGCCACCACGCCCGCCAAAAAGCTGGAAATGGGTGAATGCGATTTTGCTATCGCGCCCTTTGAAAGCGTCATTAGCCTGAATACCAAGGCTAACAAAGTAAATGCCGTGGCTATTGCGGCGTTGCTGCAAGAGGACATCAGCTCGATCGTCACCCTGGCAAGCAGTGCTATCAACCGGCCCAGGGAACTGGATGGCCGTAGTTACGCCTCCTACAAGGCACGCTACGAGGACGCCATTGTGAAGCAGATGGTTATAAACGACGGCGGTAAGGGCACCCTTAACATCATGTACCCCGAAAAGTTGGGCATCTGGGAAACGCTGCTCAAAAACAAGGCCGATTCGACCTGGATATTCGACAACTGGGAAGGCGTCGAGGCGGAGACCAATGGTTTGAAATTGACGCCTTTCAGGTTGGCGGATTATGATATTCCTTACGCCTATTCGCCAGTAATCCTGACCACGAAGAAAAAGTTAGCGGACAATGAGGCGCTATTCAAGGCATTTCTGCAAGCCACTAAAAATGGTTTTCAGCAAGCAATCAAGAACCCGAAGCAGGCCGTCGGTATTCTAACCAGCCATCTTCCCGAGCGGGATGTCAAGATGATCAATGTGGGCAAGAGCCAGGAATTCGTTTCGTCATACTACGGCGATGAAGCTACGTGGGGAACCATGGAAAAAGGCCGCATCGACCGTTTCCTGCGTTGGCTGGTGGCGCATGAATTGGAAAGTGAAGCGGTTCTTGACTACAAGTTTCACACAAATGACCTCTTATAACAAACGATTCAAACCAACGCCCCCACCGCTACTACCGTTGCGAAATCCTCCCGCTCCGGCGCGGCCCCGTCGGGACTGAGCCGCTAGCCGTATTGGTAAGCGTAGCCGAGGGCTTGGAGTTCTTCAAGGGCGTAGGTTTCGTGGTCGGCTTCTGGCATTGGGTTGATTTTCTTCTAATTATTATAGGGTATATAATTCTCCCAATACCATGGCATCCAAGTGTCGCCGATGGTCAGTTCCAAGACCTCCTTAAATATACTTTCACCATTTGAGCTATTCGACATTATAATTACGCCAATCTTTTTCTCTGGTATCCACGATACGTAGTGTTCCCAGCCTTGGATATGTCCTTCTTTAAACACTCACTACTTTACCATGTGGCGTAGAATACAAACCCCATCCTAAACCGTAGCTCAATTTAATATCTTGATTATCAGTTGTTTTTTGAAATCTATGGTTCTTTGACAATTTTTGTGGTGGAGTAATTGGCCATCTGGTTGCGCCCCTCCGGGGCTGGTGTTGGTGCGGGTTTCTTATGCTACAAATCTTGCGCCCCTCCGGGGCTTCGGAGAAGCCTAACATTTGTAGGATGAGCGAATTGTCAGTAATTTTAAGCCCCGGAGGGGCGCAACCATTGCGTACTAAAATGAGGTAAACGTATTTTCTGATATTCGGGCTCGGTTGATTCCACAAAAATTGTCAGAGAACCAAATCTATTCGGGCCAAACTGTTGTTTAGATGTTATTTCGATTTGAGGAGAAATCATTTCGTTAAATGATGAACTGTCGAGATATGATTTCTTCAACATTGCTTGAACAAACTTCACATAATCTTCCGGAGTAGTGTCCATACTTCCGGACGCATACAACTCGGTGCGCTTTCTTCTTTCCAGCGTTTTTCTCTTTTTTATGTGGCCCACCGCATAGTTGCTATTAAATCTCTCTTGCCACGTAAAGCTAGTCATATTCATATCGAGGGGATCGAGAACATACTCTCTTGCCAGTGATTCTAAATTTTCACCGGTTATTTGCTCGACTACCAGTTGAAGCAATTGAATACCCTCCCCCGAATAATTGTAAAATGAGCCGGGCTCGAACTCTATTTTTAGAGGATTGTTCATCCTTATTCCCCGCTTGGTGATGTACCTCCAATTGGGCAAACCTGACGTGTGGGCCAAGCACATTCTCGCAGTAATTAACTTATGTCTACTGTCTCCCTCGATATCATCAAACCCCTCGTACACTTCATCGAAAACATATTCTTTAATTGGTTTATCCAGATATTCGATCAGTGGAGTATCCAGATTAATAATTTTTTCATCGACCAGCCGCATCACCATAAAGGCAAAAATAGGTTTGCTGAGTGAAGCTCCGTAGAAGTTATGAGTCTTGCTTAAAGCTTCTCCTTTCTCCATATTCCTATAACCGAAAGTTCGCTCGTAAACATAGCTGCTATCCGTTATTACAGATATCGAGAGTCCATGAACATTAGCTTTATTCACTAAAAATTCCAACCGGCGATCAACTTCTTGTGTTGAAATATTAGCGCCGTCAATTCTTTGAATTTGCTGTGATAAACAATCTAAGCAAAACAGTAATGACAGGATTCCGAGAATAAAATATGCTTTCATTTTATTGATGAATGGTATGTTTCTTTCACATCTTCACCCGCACCTCCCCACTCATCAGCTTCGGCAATAAAGTATCGCGCGGCCGCGTCAGAGTGCGGATTTGGGTTTGATTGGTTTTTGTTTTGTTCCAATGATCATTTGCTATATCGCTGGGCCTCAAAAATGGATACGCACTCGTCGAACCTTCGGCTACCGCGTCCAGATAGTTGGCTGTTTCATTCATCTTGAGCAACACGCACAGAAGATAGCGGTACTGGATAGTGGTTGAGATTACACAAAACCCCATCGATGCAATCGCGTTTGCTTCAAGGTTAGATAACAAACCGTAATGCCGCTGGATTGGCCTTACAAAGGAATAGACCATATTGTCGTGTTGTACTATACGTTGCGCCCTGCTTGGCTTACCCTCAATGCCAAATTCCCGAAATCCTGAGATATTGTCCTCGGTAATTGATCAGGTGTCAAGATACCGAATTGTTGGGTAAGGGTTCTCTTTTGAGACCGTTTTTCCGTTGATTTCTGCGGCATCCGATATTTTAGCACCTTCCCAACCCTCCTCCACCTTCTCCATGAACCACTTCCGGAAAAGCGCCTCGGCCAAGGCTTCCAAGGTTTTGTTCTGGCGGTGCAGCAGGTCTATTTTGTCATCGACATCAGGCGAACACATGGATTCGCCCCCACGAAAACGTGGCGATACAGATTTAAAGACCAAAAACGAAATCTTAGACCAACGATGACCGTATTTGTGCTTCGGCTAGATCGACAACAAAGGCAACAAGCGCGACGCGAAAAGCTACTTTCAGCTTTTCTCCAAACGCAATCCAAAAAGCAATTGGAGTGGCGTCAACAAAAGAAAAATCAAGAAGCTCTTGAAGGAAAATCGCATGGCCCCCGCCGGATTGGAAATGGTAGAAATCGCCAAGAATTCGGGTACCTGGGATGCGCTCAACGATGTGGAAAACGGGATCATTCCCGAAGATTTGCAAAAAGCTTTCGACCGATACCCCAAAGCCGCCGAGTACTTCGACGCCTTCCCCAAATCCACCAAGCGCGGGATATTGGAGTGGATACTTAACGCCAAGCGTCCCGAAACCCGCCAAAAGCGCATTGCAGAAACCGCCGCCCAAGCCGCCGAGAACAAGCGCGCCGCGCAGTGGAAAAAAGGTTGATGGCAAATGTAGGCTGAGCGCGGGGTTTTATTTTGTGTAAGAAAATGGCGGGTTCGGGCTAACTTGGGGCGATCCATTTCACCCAACCGTTTTCCATGCACCCGCGCATCCTGTTTTTCCTACTGCTGACCTCTCCCCTGGCGGCGCAAACCATCGTTCCTGATTCCATCAAGATTGCCCGCGACACTTACGGCGTCCCCCACATTTTTGCAAAAACCGATCCCGAAGTGGCCTACGGACTGGCCTGGGCCAACGCCGAGGACGATTTCGCCACGATGCAGTTCACACTGCTGGCCGGACAGCGCAAGCTCGCCCGGCTACGGGGCAAAGAAGGGGCCACCGTCGATTACATCGTGCATTTGCTGCGCTGCCGCGAGGTGGTGGAAGCAAAATTTGGGACGCTCTCGCCCGATTTCGTAGCCCTGCTCGATGGCTACGTGCAGGGGCTCAACGCCTACGCCGCCCGACATCCGCGCGAGGTGCTGGTGCGCGGCTCGTTTCCGACCACGGTGCTGGATCAACTCACGTCGATGGTGTTTTCGACTTCGATTATCACCGGGGCCGACAAGGCGCTGGCTTCGATTTTTAGTGGCAAAGTGCCGACGCTCAAAACTTTCGCGTCGGGCGGCTCCAACGCCTTCGCCGTCCACCCGTCGCGCACCACCGACGGGCAGGCGTACCTGGCCATCAACTCCCACCAGCCGCTCGAAGGCCCGGTGGCCTGGTACGAGGCCCACGTGTGCAGCGAGCAGGGCTGGAATATGCTCGGCGGTCTTTTTCCCGGCGGCCCGGTGGTGTTCCTGGGAACCAACGAAAACCTCGGCTGGGCGCATACCGTCAATTTTCAGGATAAAATCGACGTCTATCAATTGGAGATCAATCCCGAAAACAAGTACCAGTACCGTTTCGACGGCCAATGGGAAACCCTGGAAGCTAAAAAAGTAAAACTCAAAGTAAAGATCGGGCCGTTGAGGATTCCGGTCAAAAGGGAGGTGCTGTGGAGCAAGTACGGGGCCACGCTGCGCAACGACAAGGGTACTTTTTCGCTGCGCTTCGGCGCCAACCAGGACATCCGGGCCGTGGAGCAGTGGTACCGCATGAACAAGGCGCGCAACTTCTCGGAGTTTTACAAAGCCATGGAAATGACCGCCATTCCCGGCTTCAACACCGTCTACGCCGACCGCCACGACACGATCTTTTACGTCAGTAATGGCAAGATTCCGCTCCGCAAGCCGGGCTACGCCTGGCAAAGCACGCTGCCGGGCAACGTGTCCGCCACGCTATGGACGGCGTTTCACCCGCTGCGGGATCTGCCTCAGTACCTCAACCCCAGGAGCGGCTACCTGTTCAACACCAACAACACACCCTTCAACGCCAGCGGGAAAGCCGACAACCTCAAAGCCAGGGACTTCGACCCTACGATGGGCTACGAAACCCTGGACAACAACCGCAGCGTCAGGATGCAGGAGCTATTCGGGCAATACGACAAGCTGAGCTACGAAGATTTCAAGCGCATCAAGTATGACAACCAGTTACCCGCCAAGCTGTCGTTCCAGACGGATGTCGATGCGCTGTTCCGGTTGCGGGCCGGCGACCACGAGGACGTTGCGCCGCTCATCGAAGCCCTGCAAAGCTGGGACCGCAAGACGGACGCCGACAGCCAGGGCGCGGCGGTGTTCCTGCTCTTCTACCGCTATGCCTACGCCAAGCTGGTCGATAAAGGCTTCGACTACACGCTCACGCCCGCCGAATGCGTCGAGGGGCTGCGGTCAGTGAAAGGCTATCTTATGACTAATTTTGGCCGCACCGACTTGGCGCTGGGCGACTTGCAGAAACTGGTGCGGGGTAAGAAGGAACTGCCGATCTGGGGAATGCCCGACGTAATCACCGCCATCGCGGCGGCTCCCTACAAAAACGGCATGCTTAAAGCCACCAACGGCGAGTCGTACATCGAACTGGTGCGCTACCCCAAAGGCGGCCTGCCGATCATCGAATCAGTGATCAGCTACGGTGCGTCCAACCGCCCCGACAGTCCGCATTACGCCGACCAGATGGAGTTGTTCGTGGCCAAGAAGACCAAGAAAATGACCCTGGACAAGGCGCAGGTGCTGCGGGAAGCCCGACGTATTTATGCTCCGAAGTAACGAATGTGCCGCCGTGAGCTTAGATGCGCCCTGACCTATTCTCTATTTCCATAAACATTCCTATCTTTACTAGCACGATTTCCATTAGCAAATCACCACATCTATAAACTCTGTGTTCAAAAATAGAAAGTCTCCTTATTTTCAAAATGAAAAAAACGCAATTTTTGGCGCTTGTACTTGCTTCGTTTTTAATTAAAAATTCGGTTCACGCCCAAACCAAGCCCCGCCAGATCAGCGGCATTTACCCACACCTGGCCTATTACAACAACGAAGGCGAGTGCGGCACGGGGGCGGTAGTTCCCTGGGCGGGAAGGCTGTGGGTAGTTACCTACGCGCCGCATTACCCCTTCGGCTCCTCGGACAAGCTGTATGAAATCACGGATGATTTGCAACAGATCGTCCGTCCCGAAAGCATTGGCGGCACGCCCGCCAATCGGATGATTCATAAGGAAAGCAACCAGCTTTTCATCGGTCCGCACGTGATCGACGCGCAGCGGAACGTCAGGACGATCTCGTACAAAGACGCACCCGGACGCTACACCGGACTGGCCCGCCACCTGTCCGACCCCGAAAACAGGATTCTGTTGGCAACGATGGAGGAAGGTTTTTACGATGTGGACGTACACACTCTGAAATCCAAAATGCTTTATGAGGACGCGAACGTTCGGCAGAAGAAAGGGGACGATATAACGGCCAACCAAAAAGGCTCTACCCTGCCCGGCGCACACGGGAAGGGCTACTGTTCCGGCCAGGGCGTGGCGGTGTACTCCAACAACGGTGAGGCGTCCAAAGAAGCCTTGAAGCAGTTCGACATCGAGTCGGGGGCGCTGGCCGAGTGGGACGGCAAGGACTGGAAGGTCGTGCGGCGCAACCAGTTTGTGGAAGTCACCGGGCTGGGCGGCATTTACGGCAACGCCAACCCCGCCACCGACCCAATCTGGGCCACGGGCTGGGATCATAAATCGGTACTTTTAGGGGTGCGGGATGCGAAGGAAGGTTGGAGTTTTTACCGTCTGCCCAAGGCCAGCCACAGCTACGACGGCGCCCACGGTTGGAACACCGAGTGGCCCCGCATCCGCGACATAGGTACTTCTGCCCAGCCCGACTATCTCATGACGATGCACGGAATGTTCTGGAAATTCCCACCCACTTTCACTGCCCAAAACACGGCGGGCATCCGTCCGCGCTCGGCTTACCTCAAAGTCATCGGCGACTATACCCGCTGGAACGGCCGCCTGGTGTTTGGCTGCGACGACTCGGCGCAGAAGGAGTTTTTGAATAAAAGAAATATCAAAGGCGACATCGGCGGGCCGGGTCAGTCGAATTCCAACCTGTGGTTTACCTCGTTCAGTAAGCCCGACGAACTCGGCCCGAATACCGCGCAGGGAGCCGTTTGGCTTTCAGAAAATGTCAAGCCAAACGAAGCTTCCGAGCCGTTTCTGTTCGCGGGTTGGGACGAGCGCATGGCTTGGGTGATGAACCACGGCGTGCAGACCGCTATGATTTCCTTTGAAATAGATAAGGACGGCAAAGGCAACTGGCAGATGCAGCAGGCCGTGAAAGTCGAGCCAGGCCAGGCCGTGGCCGTGGAGTTTTCCGCCAATGAAAAGGGCGAGTGGGTGCGGGTCAAGAGCAACGTTGCCACGATTGCCACCGTCACGTTCAACTACCACGACGCTTCTCGTTATCCGAAAACCCAGGATAAAATATTTGCCGGACTGAGCGGCATCGGTAGCACCAACTACACGGGCGGGTTGATGTACGGCCTGGGCGACAACCGCCGGGCGTTGGGGCTGCTGGCGGGAAGTTTTGCCGACGGCAAGTACGCCGAAGGCGGCTACTACGAACTGGACGCCCAAATGAACCTCGTCAAGAAGGACGACGCCAAAGCCGCGAAATTCATCCGCGATAAGTTTGCGGTACCCAAAAACGTCATTACCGTCGATGAATCCTCCGTGCTGATTGTGGACGACAGCCAGCGCCGCTGGCGGCTGCCGCTGGGCGACGAGCAATTCACCCAAAAAATCAAAGACGGCCACCTGCGCATCGCCCGCGAGGTGGCTACCGAGCGCGACCTGCTCGACGCCCACGGCACGTTCTACGAACTCCCCGCCGAGAACGCCGACGGCTTTGCCAAAATCCGCCCCGTGGCCTCGCATTCGCTGGGCATTCATGATTACGCCTCCTATCGCGGACTGCTGGTAATGACGGGCTTGGACCATAACGCCACGGCGGGCGAACACATTATTACTTCCGACGACGGTAAGGCCAAAGTCTGGGCGGGCACCATCGACGACCTCTGGAAACTCGGCAAGCCCGTCGGTCACGGCGGCCCGTGGAAAGACGCGCAGGTCAAAGCCGGTACGCCTTCCGACCCTTATCTGATCGGTTTTTATGACAAGAAAAGCCTGAAACTCTCGCACCAATTTTCACAGCCCGTGACTTTTCAAATTGAAGTCAACCCTGTCGGCCACGGGCCGTGGATGAAGTACCGGGCAGTAACGGTAAAGCCGGGCGAAACTTTTGCGTACGATTTTCCGGCGGCTTTTGAAGCGCGCTGGATTCGGTTTGCGGCGGACAGGGATTGCGCGGCGACGGCTTGGCTGATGTATGAATAGCGCAGAAAGCGAGACCGGTTGCGCAAAAGTCATTTACCTTACAAGCAAAAAAACACTCGATAAATGGAAACGCTCGTATTTTGTCCTGAAAATCGGGAAGAGCTCAAAGCCTTGAAGGCATTTGCCGAAGCACTGGAAATTCCCTTCGAAGAGATAGAGATGAAGAGTTTGGCGCGGGAATCAGGGTGTTTTTCTAAAATCAAGGGCTTTGAATATGCGATGACTCAGCAACTGCAAGAGATTGTGAAGTATGCGAAACACTGAGACCGACATTCTGGTTTGCGTTTGCACACTCTGGTTTGCGTTTGTAACGCGAACCCTCGGAATGCGCGTTTGTAACGCGCGCGGAGTGTATAAAGAAAACGAAACGCCACCAAAAAAATGAGAGACCGTTACGCCATTTCGGACAAATTTGACGCTTACTTCCTGACGATGACCGTAGTGTACTGGGTCGATTTGTTTACGCGAATGGAATACAAGCAAATTATCGTGGATTCTTTGAATCATTGCGTCGCAAAAAAAGGGTTGATCGTGCACGGCTGGGTGCTGATGACCAATCACTTACACTTAATTTCCAGAACCGAAGAACCACACACCATGACCAGTTTTTTACGCGACTTCAAAAAATTTACATCGAAGTCGCTGGTAAGCGAAATCAAGGCTACCCACGAAAGCCGCCGTGAATGGCTGCTCGACAAGTTTCACTTCGAGGCTAACCGGACGCAGCGGGCCGAGCAATTCAAGCTTTGGCAGGATGGCAATCATCCCGTTTTGATGGACAGTTCCCGAATTCTTGAACAAAGGCTGCATTACCTGCACGAAAATCCGGTGCGGCAGGGCATTGTGGAAAATGCGGAAGATTACCTGCACAGTAGCGCTCTTGATTACTCCGGGCGAAAAGGTTTGGTGAAAGTGGAGTTGATTTGAATGTGCTTTGCGCGTTACAAACGCGCACTCCGGCGGTTCGCGTCACAGACGCAAACCAGAACCAGCACGCAAACCAGAGCCAGAACGCGGATCAGAAAGCTATCGAGTTTACCCAAGGTTTGGTAGATGAAATCCCCCAGTCCGTCGATTCCGTTTTTTCGTGCGCGCTCGTTACCCGTTCTTTGTAAAGGTGGCAAACAATGCCGCCTTCAATCCGGTAATGTAGTCATGAACATGAAAAATTTTGTAATCCTACTGAGTTTAATTTTTACGGCCACGGGTGCCATCGCCCAAAATTCGGGTGTCACCGTCACGGGCAGCGTCAAAGATAAAGCCAGCCAGCAGCCCATCCAGTTTGCCACGGTCATGATCGGCAATAAGGACACGGGGGAAGCCATCACCGGCACCACGACAGTAGAAGATGGTACGTTCAGCATCAGTACCAGCGCGACGGACTTTTTTGTAGAGGTCACCTTCATCGGCTATGAGTCCTTAGCCAAGCGGGATATAAGCATCAAGGATGGTCAAGTCGATGCGGGGGTCTTTCAGTTGACCGAAGACAGCCGATCCTTGAAAGAGGTGGTGGTCAGGGGCGAGAGGTCGCGCACGGAATTTAAGCTCGACAAGCGAGTATTCAATGTTGGGCAAGACTTAGCCAGCACCGGCGCCAGCGCGCTGGAAGTGCTAAACAATGTGCCTTCGGTGAACGTCACCATCGAGGGGCAGATTACCCTGCGCGGCAGCGCGGGGGTGCAAATCCTGATCGATGGCAAGCCTTCGATCATGGCCGACCAGCAGGGTAACGCCCTGGGCACCATTACCGCCGACATGATCGAGAGCGTGGAGGTTATCACGAACCCTTCGGCCAAGTACGACGCCGAAGGCACTTCCGGCATCCTGAATATCATTTTGAAGAAAGAAGAAAAGAAGGGCATGAACGGTTCCCTCTCCATCAATACGGGCATTCCCGATAACCATAGTATAGGGTTGAGTATTAACCGACGCACCGAAAAATTTAACCTCTTTACCCAATTAGGAGTGGGCTACCGCTCGCTTCCGGAATACGCCAACACGATCAACCGCGACAAGATCAATAACACCACAGTACGTAGCCAGGGGGCAGAGTACCGCAACGAGAATTTTTACAACGTCATTCTCGGCACCGACTACCACATCAACGCGCTCAATGTCGTTACGCTATCGGGCAACTTTGCCTATGAGATCGAAAAGCAGCCCTCGCGATTCGATTTCACCCTCACCGACAGCACCGGGGCCATCGCCTCGGAGTGGAACCGCCGCGAAACTACCGAGGCGACCAACCCTAAATACCAGTATGAGCTACAATACGAGAAGAAATTCGAGGACGATGAAAAGCATGTGCTTCTTTTCAGCACCATCGGTAGTTTTTTCGGGAAAGACCAGTCCTCCGAATTCATCAATACGCAGCTCTCGGGCGACAACTTCAACAACGACCAACGGACACAAACCACCTTTCAGCAGGCCGACTATACCTTAAAGCTGGACTACACCGACCCCATTACGGATAAATTTACGTTAGAAACGGGGGCTCAGTACCTGATCAATGATGTCGGCAACGATTTCTCGACCCAAGAACGAATCGACGGTACGCTGGTAACCATCGATCGCCTGACCAACAACTTCGAGTTTAACCAAAAAGTACTGGGTGCCTACGTCACCGGGGCTCACGAAGGCAAAAAGTGGGGCTTGAAACTGGGCCTGAGAGTAGAAAACACGGATCTGAGCACGCTGCTGGTAGACACCGAGCAAGCCAACGACCGCAACTTCACCAACTTTTTCCCCACGGTTCACTCTTCCTACAAACTCTCCGATGTCGTTTCGATGCAGGCGGGCTACTCCCGGCGCGTCTACCGTCCCCGGTTGTGGGACTTGAACCCATTTTTCAACATCAGGAACAATTTCAACATCCGCGTCGGCAACCCGAATCTGCTGCCCGAGTTTACGGACTCTTACGAGGTGGTGAGTATCTTTAATTTCAAGAAAGCCTCTCTCAACCTCAGCGTGTATCAGCGCAACACCGATGCCGTCATCGAGCGGGTTTCGACCTTCGAGAACAACGTGAACACGACCATGCCGCTGAACATCGGCACCAACCGCACCACGGGTCTGGAAGTGAATGGCGACTACAGCCCCGGCAAGTGGCTGAAACTGACCGCCGACTTTAACCTCAACTACTTCGTTCGCGAAGGGCAGTTCCAGCAGCAATCGTTCGACTTCAGCGGCGACCAGTGGTCTTCGCGCGTCACCTCCAAGTTCGCCCTGCCGGCCAACTTCGACCTGGAACTCGTCGGCAACTACCAGTCGGGCTACCGCACGGTGCAAAGCGACGTTACGGGCTTCGCATTCATGGATTTCGGACTGCGCAAGAAATTGAAGGGTGGTAAGGCGGTTGTCAATCTGGGCGTACGCGATGTGTTCGCTTCCCGCATTCAGGAGAGCGTCATCGAGCGGCCGGAATTTTACCTCTACGACTACGGGCGGCGCGGACGGTTCGTGACGCTGGGTTTCAGCTATGGTTTTGGCAAGGGCGAGGCAATGACTTACTCGGGGGGGCGGAGGCGATAGAAATACCTCCCGCCGGAAAAGGCCAACCACTTTTCGGGATGCCGCTCCCGCTTGCTGCTTTCCCCTTGTTTATAGTACTCCGTATTTTTGGTAGGCTTCGGTGGCTTTCATGCCGTTTTTTATGGCGTCGCGGGTGATGTTTTCGGCCCCCACTTTTTGCAGCGCCGCTTCGATTACCTGCTCTTCCAGCTTGCTCGGAATGACCACGATGCCGTCTTCGTCGGCCATGACCAGGTCGCCCGGATTGAAAACCACCCCGTCGATCTCGACGGCGACATCCAGGCCGATGACTTTTTGGCGGTTCTGGCTGTCGTATACGTTTTTGGCCGTGGCAAAAACGGGAAAACCCATTTCGCGCATCTTAGCCACATCACGCACCGCGCCGTGGACGATCACGCCCACGCAGCCGCGGTTGCGGGCCGCCGTGGAAAGGAGCTCGCCCCAAATACCCGAGCGATTGGAGCCGCCCGCCGCGCAAATCAGCACGTCGTCGGGCTGGCAGGAATCGACGGCTTGCAGTTCCAGTTCGTAAGGATTTTCATCGACGTTGAAGACGTCGGCCCACAAGGTGGTTTTGCAGCGCCCCAGCAGTTTTTCGGTGCCGGTGTAGGCAAAAAACGGGCTGCGGGTGGCTTGTTGGCGGTAGCCCATTTGGTCGAGGACATCGGAGATGACAGCGACGTAGAGTTTTTCTTGGAGTTCGGGTAGGTTCATGGAAATACTTTTTGAATAATTTTGAACAATAACGGCGGCTTGTGCAGTGAAATGTCTTCTCAACTTTTTTCGTATACTTTATTGTCTCTATAATATTTTAAAACGAAGTCTTGGGAAGTCAGTTTTGAGATTGGCTATCGGACTCTAGATCATTTTCTCGATATTTGTTTTAAGCAACACTAGGACGCTGAATTATGGACGCAGTTGAAATACGATTCCCCAAGGATTTCGATAAATCCTTTGTTGTCTTCCAGGAGACTGGGACGTACTTCCCCTGCCCGTGGCACTTTCATCCAGAATACGAACTCGTGCTTATTACTAAAAGTACGGGCCGCCGCATGGTAGGCGATCACATTGGGTATTTCGAGGAGGATGACTTGGTATTCATGGGATCGATGCTGCCCCATGTATGGGTGAACGACCCTCTGTACACTGATGGTCGGGCCGATCACCTGGCCGATGCGATCGTGGTGCATTTCGTGGAAGAATTCTTGGGAGAAGATTTTCTATCCATTCCCGAGATGCAGGATTTCCGAAAGGTACTCCGACTGGCAGAACGAGGCATGGTTTTTAAAGACAAAGTCCGCAGAGAAATCAACGGTTTGTTGAAAACGATGCCGACCAAGAACGGGATGCAGAGACTTTCTACGCTTTTTTCGATTTTCGACCTCATGGCTCGCACAACCGAATACGACCTGCTGGCAAGTCCGACGTTCGTCCAGAATTTCCAATACGATACCTCGGATCGCTTCCGCCGGATCACCGAATACATTTTGAATAATTTCGACCGCGACATAAGCCTGACCGAGATTGCTTCCGTGGCTAACATGGGAATCACCTCATTTTGCAACTTTTTCAAAGAACAGTTTCGCGCTACTTTTGTCGAATACCTCAACACCGTCAGAATCGGTCATGCTTGCAAGCTGCTGGGCGACAACGATCTCAATGTCGCGGAAATCGCTTTCGAGTGTGGCTTCAACAACCTGGCAAATTTCAACCGCCAGTTTAAAAAACTAAAAAACATGACACCTACCTGCTATCGTCGTACGCTTTTGGTACCCTGAGCGCAGTGGCCGACAGCTCAATCCTTGCTGATTATTTTTTCTACTAATTCACCCAAGGTTTCCCTGAACTTTTCTTCGGCCCCACTTTCCAGGCAACTGATGCGACAACGCCAGGTTTCGTAGCCGCCGCGCTTTATTTCTGCGGCGGGTGGGACGTATCCGATATAGCCATTGGCCATGCTGATCGTAAAGTAGTTAGCAAATCGGGATTTGAGCCGCAAGCCTGTTTCGGCAAAAAACTCGCCCGGTAGCGCCCCGATTACCGTATCCCCGATTCTGAATACCTGAACGAGATTCGTTGTCAGTTTCGGAAACTCATTGAGAAGCAATTGCTCCCGGGCGTATATTCTCCGCAAACCATCTTCGTTGGGAACGATATTCTCGTAATCACTCTCCGCCACAATCGTTTGAGCCTTGGCAAGCTCTGACGCGGTGGGCGTATTCGTAGTGAGTGCCAGCTCCGCAGAAAGTGCAGCTAATAACGGTTCATTGTTCCAATGTAGATTCTCGGTCTTTCGAAACACTTTTTCGGCCAAGTCTTCGCCGATGAGTCGGCTTTTCTCAAAATGCCCGGTTGGATAGCGATCCCAGTCCATGAAATCCCAAATGCTCATATCACCGCTCGTCCCGTTGCTCATCATACCCACAAATCTCTCATCTGCTCCTAATTTTTGCTGGATTTGTCGAGAAAACTCGCCGAAATAGTCGGCCGTCAGGGTGCCATTCTCCCAGTCCCCAACGTAGTGCAAGGAATAGTTTGCCAACAGGCTTATCCAGCCGCCATTCACTGCCTTCACTCCCAGAAAGCTAAGTTCTGGATCAGGGGTGGCCACCCGGCTAAGAATATGATCCTCGACGCCAAAAGGATTCATTTTCACCTGGTCTATGCCCCCCGTTACGGGATTGCGGGGCTGATAGTTTTCATCCATTAGATAGCGGCGGCACAAGACATGTTCGGGAACTTCGACACTACCAAAAGCCACCTCGGCAGGCCGTAGATTGGCATACGCTTGCCTGATGGCTTCGGTGACCATGCCTGGCAACCGCCGACGGTAGCCCAAATCGGCCCCCACCAAATGTACCTCCGCAACTGATCCGGCGGCGTGGGTGTGGGTGCTGGAAATAAGAATGTTAGCGTTAGGAATATCGACTTGCCGAGAGATTGCTTCTTTTACCTGATCCAGAAAGTCACGCGGCATCACGCAAATATCTACAACCACAATAACGAGGCTCGTATCGCGGTTGGCCAGTACCAACGCTTTGGCAAAGAGCGGATCGTGAAGTGTCGTGGCGTAATGGGCAACAAAGTCGCCGTTGATGATCGTACCGAGAGGAGGCGTGATGTCAACTTCAGCCGCTCCCGCTCGTAGAAGAGATTGATTCATAGGTATATGGTTTGGGGAAAACGAATCCTTTCACGTATTTGAGGGAATAAAATCCTGAACTGATTTGTCCGCATCTTTTGGCTGATTAAATGGATACTTTTCAATAAGTTGTTGAATCTGATAGCTAAATCGCCGGGTTTTCTTTCCCCAATCGGCGGCTTCGGTCGGCTGGGAAGCGTAGAAGCCCGCGTCACTGTTTACGCCTCTCTCTCTCTGTTTCAAAATTTCAGCAAAAAAGGGAGCGAGACTTTTATCCTTGGCTAGTTCTGGGTTCAAATCCTTCATCACCATGCCGTAGGAGTAGGTTCCCATCAAATCCATGTAGCGGCAGTTGCCCGCAAAGGGGAGGTAGTACCCAGGGTCGTTGCGGCATGCCCGGTCGATGTCCTCCACGGATGCATAGCCATTCTCCACCAAAAACAGCGCTTCCCGAATGAGTGCTGCCATCAGCTTTTGGCGAATTCCCGTGCTCTTTCTGACTCGGTACGGGTCTTTTTGCCAAGTACTTTGGGCCAAATCAAATAGTTCCGACACGATTTTCTCGTCGGTTATTTCGTTACTAATAAGTTCAAGGAAGTAAGTCGTGTGAGCCGGTTCGACCCAGTTGACCCCAACGAGGCGAGCCGGATCAAGTACTTCTTTTTGAAGTAGCAATAAGTCGAATGTCTCAGTAGAGATTAAGATAGGAGCATCGGCTGGAAGCAGAGACTCCAGACGCGAGATCGCCGCTTTCTTCGCTACCAGATTCTCTTCGGCAAGCGCTATCCCCATTGAAAACGTGTGACCCTCTGGCTCGGATTCTACGATTTCAAGCAACGTCGCCTCCGGGGTCGACTCCGTGTAGCGACGGAGGTCGCCGAAGTGGGTGGTACAACGGTGCTGCGCATCAATCTTGTTCTCAGTAAGTAGCGTAACTGTGTATCCGGCCTGAACCAGACAAACGCTTACGCTGCACGCAAGGGGACTTCCTCCGGTTACCAGCACTGCACTTTTGTCATTCATGTGTTTTAAGTTTGGATACCCTTCCAAATTCACGGGTCTAGAATGGTAGCTAAAGTCTTTGTTCGGGGAGCAGGGTACTGCATGGATAGTTGATAGATGTCTTTATTGAATCGCGCAAACGCCTCCTCCCAGCGTTGGGATTCTTCCGGGTCGTATTCGTAGAGTCCACGCCCGTCGTGAATGCCCCTTGCCTGGGTATCCGCTATTTTTTGCATGATGGCGGGCACATCATCGGAGTTGCTGAGCAACGGTAGCGTTCTCTTGAGCATTTCTGCGTATTCGGCTATCCCTAGCAAATCCATGCGCCGGAAAATACCCATCAGCGTCATCCACGAGCCTGCATCATAGCGGAATGCTTTGTCGACATCGTCCACAGTTGCTTGTTCCATTTCGATGAGATGAAACATCTCGCGGTATACAGCGTACATCAAGCGATTAGTGATAAAACCCCGCAGATCGCGGCGCAACAAAGTGGGTTCCTTACCCCAAAGCGTGGCCAATTTCATTATCCAGGCCGCGTGCGCGGTATTGGTTCGTTTACCGCAGGTCACCTCCAGGAAGCGGGTCATGTAAGCAGGCTCAGCCCAGTGAATTCCCAGGAAACGTTCGGGATACGGCACGTACGTCTGTAACGTACTAATGGGAATAGCGGACGTATTGCTGGCGATAACCGCGCGCGGCGATACATGAGCGGCGATGCGCGAAAATACATCTCGCTTGATTTCCATTTTTTCTACCACACATTCCTGAACCAATTGGCATTCTGCCAGCCGCGCGTAATCTGGCGTGACGGTGAGTTGCGCCAAGTAGTGCTCGGGGGCTCCGTCCAGCAACTCCGACTGGTGGCAGAGCGTCAGGTAGTCGCGGATGCGCTTCGGCCCCAGATGTTGGTCTTGGTTCATGGGCGCGATGGCCATTACCCGGTGTCCGGCCATCAGCAGCGAAACTACGATGCTGCTGCCCATCAATCCCAAGCCCACTACGCCTACGTCAATATCAGCGGGATTTGGTTCTTCCATATTTTTGCAATTAAATGGCTTTCAAAACGAAGCTCTGTCGATTATTAACAAAATACTACCGCCCGTCTCGGTCGCCTTTACGTAAACATCGTCCTGCTCCTCATCACCAACTTGTCCAGCCACCATCCACGGCCAGGTTGTGTCCGGTGATGTAGGAAGAGGTTTCCGAGAGCAAAAACGCGACTGGCCCGGCAACTTCCGGCGATCGGCCGATTCGGCCCAAGGGTACTTCAGCGGACAATTTTTCGACAAATGCGGGCTGTTTCTTCACCACCGCCGGACTAGGAAAAGGACCGGGTGAAACGCAGTTGCAGCGGACGTTTTGTTTTCCCCAATGCACGGCCAAATACCGGGTCATTTGGATAATACCCGCCTTGCATACCCCGTACTCAATGGGGTTTTTGTTCATCGGCGCTTCGTAAAGACCTGGATCAGGAGACACACTACCGTACATACTCGAAAACAATACGATGCTACCCCGTCCGAGTTTGGCCATCTCTGTCCCTACTGCTCGGGCGAGTAGGAAAGTACCCGTCAGCCCGCCGTGGTTGGCTTCGTCGAACTCCGAACCGGTGAGATCTTCCATTTTTTGGGCGGTCGCGGTGTAGGTCAGGTTAACCAACCCGTCTGGCACACGCCGCCGCCGCACCGAGTCCGCCACAAACTCCGCAATAGCCGCTTCATCGCGGATGTCGAGCGTCGCTGCCTCAACCTGGTCAGAAAGTCCGGCGTTCTGCACAAACTCAGCGGCCCGCGTACCCAGGTCGGCACACAACAGGTTGGATCCCGCCGTGGCCAGAAGGCGTACCGTAGCCTGTCCCAGGTACCCTGCTCCACCTATGATCCATATTTCCCGACCTTCAAGGCCCAGTATATCTTCCGGCATTGATTCTGTAGTTAAGCATTTAACCCTCCATCCATCAAAATATTTTCTCCATTAATATAAGCACCCGCCTCCGAAGCCAACAGCACCACCAGACCTTTGATGTCGTCGTTGTTCGCCATGCGTTTTAGGGGTACTTTCTTTGTATAGTTTTTCAGGAAGGCATCGGGCTGGTGGTTGAATAGTCCGCCCGGACTGATGCAATTGAACCGTACATTCCGACCCTCCATAATTCGCGCCATATAACGGTTGAGATTGATGAGTCCGGCATTGTGAAAAAAGTAGTCGGGCGGTGGGTTTCCTATGTCTGTGCCTTCGTAATTGGATAAGTCTGGCCCGAACATACCCATCATGGAGGCAATGTTGATCACGCTACCCCCGCCACTTTGTGCGATCATGTCGGTCATTTCGCGCAGCAAATTCATCATGCCCGTAGCGTTGTCGCGCATGGATTCGTCGAACCTTTCGATGGGTGCATCGTAGCCCTTCATGGGGCGGGACACGGCGTTGTTGACGAAGCCATCCAGCCGTCCAAAGGTTTCTTGAATTTGGACTTTGAAAGCCCTCACAGACTCCGCATCAGCCTGATCGACCTGCATACCGTGTACGTCCAGTCCGGCCCGTTGAAATTCTGCTGCTGTCTCCTGTGCTTTCGCCAAGTCGCGGGACGTCGTGATCACAGTACCGTCGGCTTCGGCCAGTCCTTCGACGATGCAGCGTCCGTATTGACCCGAACCGCCCGTCACGACGAGGACTTTTCCTTTTAGACTGAGTAGTTCTTTTACGTTCATTTTGCGTTTCATAATTGCGAGGCTTCACCCCGCGTTGGTGTGTAAAATATCTTCGGGGCCGCCCGCCGCGCGGAGCTTCTAAGTTTGAATATTGATGATCGTTCCATCATTCTCCCGACTTTCGATGGCAGCAATCAGAGTTTTGATGATGGCGGTTGTTTTGTCAAAAGACAGCCGGGGGCTGCCTTCCTCCACCGAGCGCACGAACTCGATGATGTTGTCCCGGAACATGGAGTAGAAATTCTTGATGTCGATCAAACGCCAATCCTGCTGGCCAAAGACGGAAAGCTGGAACGTAGGAGCGATGTCCCTATACAAGTGAATCGTTGCCTGAGTACCTCCGGCGAATTCTACGTGAACGATGTCTCGATCCACACGACCGATGTTTCTAACGGACAGTGGGGTTGGGTCATCCAGCAAAGCGAAAACGGCTTCCAGCATATGTACGCCATATTTGATCCAGTCCTTCTTTCCCACAGCGGTGACCAGCTCGATTTTCCCTAACGATTTCAGACCTTGTTTGACAATCCGACACTCATTTGCGTAGCGCATGGATGAGCACGACATCAGAAATTTTCCGTTGGCGTGCTGTTCCGTAAAGTATGTCAAATCAGCCGCCGTAGCGGCCAGAGGCTTATCGATAAACAGGGGCACGTTGGCATCAAGGAAGGGTTTCGCCATCGCGATGTGATTCTCAGGGTCATCGCGGGCCAGGATGACGGCATCCACCCGGCCGACCAGGTCTTCCAGTCGCTCGACCGTATGGTCGATGCGGGTGGCGCGGGCAATGCTGGCCGCGATCTGCGCTTCCTGCGCCCAAACGTGCGTGACCCGCGCATTGGACAAGCCAAGTGTATCCTGGTTGGCTTCGAGATAAGCCGCTACCGCCGGGTAGCCGACCCGGCTAATTTCTTCTCCGTCAAAATGCCCATTCACAATGGCCGACCAGGAATAAGGATGGGCGTTGCCGGGGCTCATGCCCACGATGCCGATGTTTATCATTTTGTGTCTTTTTATAAAAAATTATCGCAGCCACCCCATCCGGTCCCAGCGGGGTAAATTCAGAAATTCGGGTTCCGGGTAGGCGTATCGTTTTGCGGTTTCTAGCTGCTGGTCATTCAGGTACTTTCCGTTGGCAGTCTCCAACGCTTGTCGGAGGTACTCGGGCCGGTCAATGCCCACCAGCACCGCAGCGACCTCACTCTGAGACAAGGCGAACTTAGTGGCCAATGAGGGCAGGTCGGGAAAACCGTCGGTGAGCAAATTGTCGAAAGTGCTTATGTGGGATTCCACCGCGCTGAGGGCCGGGTGCAGGTTTTTCCCCCGGTCGCTCAACAACCCTTTCAACAACACCGAACGCACAACCAGCCCGACGCCCAGCGCATCGGCCCGCTCAAACAGCGTCGATTGGCGCTGGTCCAAGAGATTAAAAGGAATCTGCATCACGTCCCAGATCCCGGCATCCAGCGCCATTTTCGAATCTTCAACGGTATAAGTCGAAACACCCGTCGCTCGGATACGGCCCGCTTTTTTGTACTCCGAAAAAACGGCCGCGATGGCTTCATTTGCCAGAATTTCCCGATCGACTTGGTGCAGCATGAACACATCCACAAAATCAGTTTGTAGAGCAGACAGGCTTTCTTGTAGTGATTTTTGAATGAACGCCCGCAGTTGGTTTTCGGGAGGTAATTTACCCTTTTGATCTCGTAAATGGCCACATTTTGTACACAGAACTACCTCCTGCCGCCGCCCCATGAAGGCTTTGCCCATGAGCTGCTCGCTAGTGCCGTACATTCGGGCGGTGTCGAAGAAGTTGACGCCCGCGTCTAGAGCAGAATGCAGCAACTCGACCGCCTCCGACTCGCTGAGCATATCGGCGGCGCTTTCTATCCCTATGCCGTAAGGCAGGCCGATCTCCACGCCACCGAAAGCGATTTCTGATACCATTATTCCGGTTTTACCCAGCTTTCTTTTTAGCATTGGAATTTTTTAGCGTTTGGTAGTCCGGCGGTACATTGTGCAAATACTCGTCGAAAAATCAGGTAGAATACTGCGGATCAATTCTCCAAATATGAATTCTTTTCGGCCTGCTTTTCATTCTTGGAAAAAGCACCCACCAAATCCAGACAATAGTTTTTGAGCCCCACAACGTCAGCCCCGACGCTGACGAACTGGTAGCCCATCGCCAGCAATTCGTCCAGGTTGGCGGGACTCCCCACCGTGGCGGCAAACTTGCCATGCTTGCGGGCGACTTCGGCGACGCGCTTGCGGGCGGCGAGAAGCTCCGGATGGTTCCACTCGCCGGGTGCGCCGATACTTTGGCTAAAATCCCCCGGCCCAAAGAATAGCATATCGTAGCCATCCAGGGCGGCGATGGCGTCCAGCTCCGCCAGCGGTTCTTTGTCTTCGATTTGCAAAGCCACGAATCGCTGTTCGTTGGCCTGCTTTAAGTAGGCGTCAAAATCCAAAAAGGTGTAAGCCCCGTCGGCGTTGCCGCCGTCCATAGGACGACGGCCTACGGGATGAAAGCGCGTCATCTTTACTATTTGTCGGGCGTCTTCAAAACCCATGATATGCGGCACCATAATCCCCGTAGCGTCCAGTTCCAGCGGCTTGACGTAGTCACTATACGAGCCCCGTGCCACCCGAACCATAGCATCGGTATCCTGCGCTTTGGCCGCCCAAATGTTGGCCGCCAGCAGGTTCCAGTCTTGCCCAACGTGTTCTTGATCCACCCACACGCAGTCGAAGCCCGCCAAAGCGGCTATTTCCACTGAACGGGGGTCGCAGAGGTTGATCTTAAAACAACTGGCCGTTTGGCCTGCTCTCAACTTTTCAAGTACTCGGCTGGGCCGCATTCGGCTAGGCCACATTTGGCTGGGCTGCATTTTCATATGAATGTATTAAAAGGGTAAATTCATCAGTGCCTTTGTTGAATCTTGATAACGGCGTAGGCAGCCGCGGCTCGCACATCGGCATTGTCAGCGTCTGTCTGCGCCTCGTTTTCCGTTCCGCCGATCAGTTGATTTTTGTTCTTCAATAAAGAAATCAAAATCGGCAGATCGTTCGGCGTTCCACGCTCGGCCAATGCCATCGACATTTCTGTGCGATCGCCCTTTCGGAGCGAACTACCTGCTTTCAGCAATCGCTTATGCACCTCTACAAAAAGATCGGAATCGGCCACTTCCCGAGGTACTTTTACAAAAGCCGCGCTCAGCAGGTAGACTCGCGCTGGTGAGGCAGCGGGCTCGTTCAGCGAAGCCCGAGCCAGTTGCTGCCATTGGTCAACGGACAGTGGGCCGAGCTGCCGCAGGATGTAAGCACTGATTTGCTTCGTGAGCGCATCCGAAGTGTTTTTAAATCCGTCTAACAGGTGTTTTTGGGTACTGGCTATCGAGTCCGGGGCGTAGTAGGTTGCTGCCCAACGTGCGTAAAGTGCCAGTGCTTGATTGTTGCTTTCAATGGCTCGCCGCGTCAGTCCCGGCACGTACGATGCAGGAGGAACGTGAAGTTTGGCCAGCGTTTCGGCAGCATGTACGCGATCCGTTCCGGCCGTATCCTGAAAAGCACGCTGAATGCGGTCGATCCACATGTCCCGTTCGCCGTGGCCGGTGGCGACCTGCGCAAGTACCCGCCAAATTCCGATGCGATAGGGCGATTGCGCACCGTGTCGTTCATTTTCATTCAGGAATATTTCTTCTATTCCTTGGGTGGTACCCGTCCAAAGTAGGTATTCCGCCGCGTGTACTTTCACCCATTCCGGCTGGTGTTGCAGCACCTCGCGCAACTCTTGCCGGGCCGCTGAACTCAGCGAATCGGGCAAATTAGGTTTTCCGTAACTAGGTTCGGTCGAAATCATCATCGTAATCAACAGGCCGAATAAAAATAGCCCCCCCTTCTTACCACCCTCTGTTTGAGGGGTTATCAAGCCCAGATACCGGCTTTTCAGGAGAATATATTTTATAAAAATCAATTTCAAAACTCTCCTTCCTTATGCTTGATTCGGTAAAGGATAAAGGCGCACAGCAGCATAATGAGCGCTCCCACCTGGAACATCTGTGATAGATCTACCTGCGCATCTCGAAGTACCCCTCCGGCGTATAGCCCCAAGCCGCCGATGATGCAGCTGAACAGATTCAGCACGCCGTAACCCGTAGCTCGGTAGCGCGGATCGGCCACCAAACACAGAATGGGCATCATGTTGGTATCGACAAAAACCCGAGTAAAAGCGAACACCATGAAGCCCACGACCGCCAGAGACAGGACCGCCGTAGAACTGGCCAGAAAAACAGCGGGGGTGGCAATCAGCAGACCCAAGGCGGGTAACAAAATACGGGCGCGGGGATTGGTACGGCTCCACCAGTCGGCCAAAGCCCCGCCCGCCAACACACCGAACAAAGCTGACGTGTGAAAGTACCCGGTGGCGTAGATTCCGGCGTCGGTTTGGGACAAATTGAAGTGTTCCTGGTAGTAGGTCGGTAGCCAACCCGCAATGATCCAACTCACGACTCCCAGCAGTCCCCAGCAAGTTAGCGCCAAAATGAATGAGCGGCGGCTGAACAAGTTCCGAATACCATCGGCAAATCCAACCTTCGGAGCGGCTTGGGCCGTGGTACTCTTGTTGGCCGCATGGGGGGAGTCTTTTAGGGTAAACAGCAGCACTAAAGAATAGCCAATACCAATAATGCCCAGGATGTGGAATGGGTAACTCCAATCGTGGTTCTCGGCCAGCATCCCCCCCAGAAAACCCAGGCTTTGCCCCACCATAATACCGGCGATGTGAATGCCCGTCGCCAGAGAGCGCGTCGATCCCCGGTGGTAATCGACGATCAGGGCCAACGCCGCCGGAATGTAGCAGGCCTCGCTGATGCCCATCAGGGCTCGGGTGGCCAAAAGCTGCTCGAAGGTAGTGGCGTAAGAAGTCAGCCAGGTCACCGCCGACCACACGAACAAACTCCCAATGATAACGCGACTGCGGTTGAACCGATCGGCCAGAAAGCCCGCAAAGGGACTCAGCAGCCCGTACACCCACAGGAATACCGACGTAAGCAGCCCAAACTGCGCGTCGGTCATGGGCATGGCCGACACGATGGAGCCGCGCATGGTGGTGATCATCATGCGGTCGAGGTAGTTGAGGCAACCGACTACGCACAGCAGCGCAACCACAAGCCAAGCGTAGCGGTCGACTTTTGGTTTTTCGGGGGGAGCTATGGTCGTGGTTTGCACTTGGTAGATTTCGTCCTTTGCTTCAATAACATGAGGTGGCTTACAGTGCTGCCGTGCGCTCCTCCTGCAACTTTAATTGGTACATCCTCTTTGCCTCCACATCCTCCCGCGCCGACTCGCCAAAATAGATAAAGCCCATGGCCCGGCGCGAACGCGACGGACTGGTGTTGCCTTCGGCGCGGTGGATCGTCATGGCATGGTGGACGAGCAGGTCTCCCGCCTTGGCAGGAAAGGGTACTTCGTTTTCTTGGTCTTCCACCAAGCCAAAATCCGTAATGCTTTGCGAAAATCCGGCGACCTGCGTTCTGCCGTGGGGCCGCATTCCGTGCCGATGTGAGCCCCGTACGTAGCGTACACAGCCGTTTTCTTCGTCCACGTCTTCCAGGGCCAACCACATCGTAGTGGCCTGCTGCGGCGTAATCATAAAGTAGTAAGCATCCTGATGCGGTGGAGTAGGTTTACCGATTTTGGGTGGTTTATTGAAGTACTCCAACGTTTTCGGTACCACGCTTTCTCCCAAGATTCCAGCGGCCAGGTCTTCGAAAAGACTCCCTACCAGAATTTGCTCGAAATACGGGTCGTTATTATGGATATTGATTAACTGTTTCAATGTACTGGCATCCTCCTTGTTCTCGTAAAATACCTCCCCGGAAGGCATAGCAGGTACTCCTTCCCGAATGAAAAGTTCGAGTTTCTGGTTGAGACCGACCACTTCTTCCGCCGACAGAAAGCCAGGGATGAATACGTAGCCATCCCGGTCGAAGTCTGCTTTTATTTTTTTTAAGTTTTCCATAAATCAGGCCATATTTCAGATCTTCATTTATTGGTTTTGCTTTCTCTATACATCTCCTCTATTTCGGCACCTGAAAGTACCCGGCGTTCGATCGACGTATCCTCTGCCGAACCCTGTAAGTTCGCGCGGGCGGATGGATCGTCCGTATGTTTGTAATTGACAAATCGTTCGCTCTGGTCAGAGCCTACCAACAGTTCGCTGCTCAGGTGGATGCCCACTTCGGGCAAGGCGTTAGGCCGTTCAAAGTACCTGAACACGTTCTGCTTGCTACTGAGCCGCGCTCCACCCAACTGCGTGGACCCGCGCCCGACTTCCTGCCCATCGAGGTACAGAACTACCTGCCCACGATCAAAAGTGGCCGCGAAGTCATGGTACTTTCCATCGTCAAATTTCAAGGGTTTCGACACCACGCTTTGGCCATTGACCGTGAATCGCAGACCGGGCGTTTCCTTACCACTGGGATCTGCATCGAAAATGAGTTCGCCCGTAACGAACTCACCGCTCCCCCGGTAGTTACTGAATACGCGAAAAAGTCCTTTTTGGGTAGTTTTGACTCGCGCCGCTAATGTAAACTCGGGACCAAGGTGTACATTGTCCAACAGCCCAATCATGCCTTCGGAATCTACTATCTCTACGCTTTCACCCGCATGGAAAGAGTAAAGGGAAGCATTTTGCAAAATAAACCTCAGACGAAGGCCGCCTTGCATTTCCGGTAGTTTGGCGTGGTTTCGCCAAGTCACCCGCGCGTCAACGGCATCGGCAGTGAGCGGTATGCAGTCGTCGCGGCCGTAGCCCGGCAGCACCTGTCCAGCGGCATCGAGTACCTCGGCTTTGAAACTACCCTTTGCCGCATTTACGTTTACCCGCACCGTCCCACTGGCATTATTCACTGTTTTGGTAGTGATGACTCCCAGCCTGTCAAAAGCATCGAGTGAAGCGAAGCCATCCTTCCGCAGCGTCGCAAACCCAATGCTCGACCGGGAGGTGTCGACGCGGGCGCTGTGGGTGGCCGAGGAACCGCCATACCACAATTTTATCCGGTCTCCTTCCACGAGCGGATGGTTGGTGGTGAATACCATTCCCTGATCCCAGCTACCAGCTGGGCCGATCGGCAAAATGGGCAGCCGCTTGCCGTTCGTTGCCTCTTGTCGCACCCAGTTGATGCCGTCACGGCTACTGACCAGTTCACAGAAAATGGGACCGTCGTTATTGCCGTCGGTAATCTGAAAAATCCAGAGAAAACCAATGTAGCTCGACTCGTAGGGAAAGGCGCTCAACCCGTAAAACTCCGTGCGTTGATCTTGCCCCGCTGCCCAGCTGTCGTCGATTTTATCGGGTACCAAAATGAGCTGCGCCGACGGCCAGTGTTCAAAATCACGGGTGGCAGAAAACCCTACACAACGTCGGTTGAATCCTCGGACCGGGGCGAAGACTTTCGGATAGCCGGTGTAACGTTCCTTATGAGAATCCCAGATAAAATTGCTCACGTCGCCGGGGTCTTTCAGCACCGGATTCCGGGCTGCGTCCTGCCAGTGGATGCCGTCGGCGGAGTAGGCACCCCAAAAGCCGCTGATCAGGTGGTCAGGTGCCGTGCGTCCGTAGTCGAAATTGAGTAATTTGTAGCGGCGGGCGGGGTTTTCTTCCCAAGGGGTGTAAAGTACCTGAGGCGTATGATCCTCCCGCGTCCGGTGAAGAAACAGATTGTTGGCTTTCGTACCCTGGTAATCTACGATGCCCAAATCGGGCTTTTCCCACGTAAGGCCATCTTTGCTGGTGGCGTACAAATTCACGTAATCGCCCGTCCAGGCCTGGTACCACATGCGGTAGGCTGTGCCTTCTTCGGTGGGCAACACGCTACCGTACACGTAGCTGGTTCGTCCTTCCCAAGGTTTGTCCGCTACTAGGACAGGGTTGTCCGGGTACTTTTCGAAAGGGTGGTAGGTACGGACGACATTGTTTTTTTCCTCTATTACATAGTCATCGACTAGCAATTGCCACGAACCCGTCAGGTCAGTGAAGTTTTCATCCGTGTTTCCAGGATACTTCTGTTCGTCTGGAAGAAGTACCAGAAGTACCAGCGAAAAAAATATGTGAAAATAGTGTGGCAAGGTGTGGAAACTCTAGAAGGGCGCTTTGGTACTAATTGAATTTCAAAGAATACAGGTCGGCGTCTTTCAGATCAATACGCAAACGGATGGGCCGACCTGCCAACGCTTCCACGCTCTTGCCACCTTTCCAGGATACGATTCGTTTGATCTCGTTGCCGATAATTATTTGCGCATCGTCCAGTGAGTAGCCGGGTAGTGCTTTACCGTTCGCGTCCTGGATTTCAACCCTAATCTCACCCGCTGCCGAGGTAGCGTAGTTGATTTCCAATTCTTGTCCCGTAAACGTAAAAGGCTTTGTCAGGACCTCCCCACCCTCATACGGAGCATTTATTGAAACGAAGCCGTCGAGCCGCAGCGAGTAGCGGTTGAGATGCGCCGAGTTTTGCGCGTAATCTTCGTTCAGGTACACCGACATTTCCGTTGGGCTGGTTTGCACTACATTCAAAGCCGGGTAGTTCGAGCGCGAAACCCAGTTTTCCAGCCCGATGCCCGGCCGAATGAACGACTCCATGAATGTCCGGTCGTAGGTGCTTCCCCCACGGGTGGACATGAGGATCGCATCGGAGCAGTCTTTGTAGTAATCGGGGTTGACGCTCATCTGCTTCGCTTGCTCATCGGAAACCACCTGGCGGTCAGGCATGAAGCGCGCACCAATCGCTACGTAAATATGTGACGCCCGGAAGTAGGGACTGGTCTGCTGGGTGTAAAGATGTTCGTTGGGTGTGTCGCCGTAAGTCATCTCTACGGGGTCGGACCAGTGAGTGAAATCCGGCGAAGTGGACCTACCCACCGAACGAAAGCCGGGGGTGGGTTTAGTGGACGTAATGCGGAAATAACAAACGTAATGGCCTTCGTTTTCTGACCAAAAAGCAACATTTTGGGAGTCGAACTTCCCTTGGGTGAACACCGCAGGCACTTGCATTTTCTTCCAATGAATGCCGTCGGGAGATGAATAAGCAAACAGGCCCGTTTTTCCCAATCCACCGATTGCCTTATACTTCTGGTCAGGCTTCGCGTTCCGGATTTTTGTCCAGAAACGGGCTGAAATTGTGCGTCATGGGTACTTCATTGACCAAAATAGTATTGTTACTGCTTGTCCCCGCTATCTTGTTTATACCCAAATCAGGCTTCGTCCAGTGAATCCCATCCTTAGATTCGGCGTAACAGGTGGACTCGATTTCGCTGCCATCCGCCCCCGCCAGCGGCCGTCCCCGGTAGTAGGCTCGGTACAAATCGCCATCCTTGATGATTGTGCAGTAACCCGAGAAACCACCCTCCCAGGGTTTGTCGAACTTCATGACGGAGCCTTCATTGCGGGGTTTGTGCAGGCGCAGAGAGGCATTGCTCAGCTTGTCAATCAAATAGTTGTCAACAAATAGCTCCCGGTGGTTTTTTAGCCCGATAATCTTGTTGTTCTGAGCATGAATTTCCGAAAAAATACAGAAAGCAAAACAGAGGAAAACGGTCAGTGTTTTTTTTGCTGATCTCATGTGAAACTATTTGATTTTATAATTCTATGGTAATATCAGAACCTCCAACGCATCGTAAATCCCACCTTCAATATCCCGGATTCTGCACAGTTTCCGGCTCCAGGCTGAGAATGCTCAGAGAAAGTGGCCACAAATACTTATACTTGTCCCCGGGATTGGTTCGGAAGTAGGGCACCAGTTCGGTGGCCTTGTCGAACCGCAGCACATCCCACCAGTATTTTCCCTCGTAAAGAAATTCCAGCAGCCTCTCCCGGAGGATCAAATCGTCGTTCTGCGCTTTTGAACCGTTGACGAACGTATGGTTCTTGAAGTCGGCCCCGTAAGCACGTTTCCTGATCTGGTTCATGGCTTCGCTGGGATCCTGACCCAGAGCGTTTTGTGCTTCGGCTTTTAACAACAAGACATCCGCGTAGCGATATATGACCACGTCATCGAGAAAGAGTCGCGTTCCGGCTTCGACCAAGCCATCGAATTTCTTCTGAATGTCTGCGTAAAATTTGGTGTACTTTCCGGTGGCCGCATCAGCGGTATACACGGTCACGAATGTGGCGTCTTTCCGCTGGTCGGTCTCAGTGAACTTATTTCGGGTTTCATCGGTGAGCGTCCAATAGTTGGCTCCTCCGATGGCCCCGATCCTTTCCCTGGCCTTTGGGTCGATGCCGGCAGGATAGGAATCCGCATACATGAAGGACATAAAGGTTCCGTTGGTCTCGAAGCGCGTAAAATTGCTAGCCATGATGATCTCCTTGTTGCCTTTATTGTCGTAATCGAAAATTCTGGAAAAATCAGACAGCAGGGCAACATCGGCGTTTTCCACTTCCTTCAAAGCATTTAGCGCGGTGGTGAAATCGGCTGCTCCTCCTCCCAGGCGCTTACCCGTCCACAGGTACACGTCGCCTTTTAGCGTGTTCGCGCCGGGTTTTGTCCAGCGGCTCCGGCCCGACAGGAAATCATTGTTCGGAAAAAGGGAGATGGCTTGGTCGAGGTCTTTCTTTATCTGGGCAAAGACCTCGGTCAGCGTCGATCTTGTTTTGTAAATGACGGATGGGTCGTAGCCATCGGTGGGCGCGGTGACCAGGGGCACTGCGCCCCACGTCCGGGCCATCACAAAGTAACAGTATGCCCGCATCGTGTAAGCTTCGGCCAGTAACCTGTTTCTGTTGCCCTCGGCAGCGAAGCCCCCGATGCCCGGTACGTTCTTCAGTATGAGGTTAGCGTCGGCTACGACCTTGTACAGACTACTCCAATCGGGACCCGCCGCCGTGGGGTCAAGGGTGTTGTTGAAATTTCGAAGGTTCGACTGGTCATTGCCAACCGACTGCCGGAGAATCTGACTCCGCGATTCTCCCCAGATGTACAAATTCCGCGCGGTCACGTTCCGCATTCGGGCGTACATCCCGTTGACGGCCCCCGTGGCGTCGTCCGGGGTTTGCCAGAAGGAAGTACCGGAAATGTTACTGATTGGATTCAGATCCAACTGCTCGGTGCAAGCCAGATTCAGGAGAAGTGTCGACAAAATGAGTGTAAGCGACTTGATGTATTTCATGGTTTCGCGAGTTTGAAGGTCAAAATGTGATGGACGCACCAAAAATGAACGAGCGGGGATTGGGGTAAGCCGTATCGCCATCCGTTTGCTCGGGGCTTAGTCCATCGTAATCGGTGAAATATTTCAGATTGTTGCCCGTCACGTGGAGCCGCACATCAGCCAGTTTAATGCGGTTGAGGAGACTTTGGGGTAGTGCATAGGATAGCGTGACCTCCCGCAGGCACAGAAAATCGGTCTTTTGAAAATAGCGCGAGTTCTGGCGGCCGTTGGCTACGTTCCACATGCCGTTTTGGTCGGCCCAGTAGTAACGGGGGATGTCGGTGATGTCGCCCTGCTTCTGCCACGACCGGGCAATTTCACCTCCGATGGCGTTGGCACCCGAAAAGTTTCCGGCCAGCCTCGCCCCGGTTTCGTAGTAGATTGTAGCCCCGGTAGTGTAGTCCATACGGGTTAACAGACTCAGATTTTTGTAGGCCAGGGTATTGATAAATCCGCCTGTAAAACGCGGCAGGCTATTGCCCATGTACACCCGGTCCCTCGAATCAATGATCCCGTTGCCGTCCACATCGAGCCAGTTTACGTCACCGCCGTACTTGGTCTTGTTTGTTCTCGGTACGAGCTGGTCTACTGGCCCCTTGGCGGCTTCTTCGTCGGTAGCATAAATGCTTACCTGTTTGTAGCCGTACAGATCGCCGATTCGTCCGCCCTCCTGCAAGCCACCCAGGTAAGCGTAATCGCCACGCGCCGGATCATACACGTACTCACCACCCACCCGGTTGTTCTCGACGCCGTTTTCGGGCAGTTGTAATATCTTGGACTGGACATCCGCCATATTGAAAGCCAGATTCCATTTCAGCGGAGAGGTAGAGGGCAATATCTGGGTGTTTATCTCTACCTCGTACCCTCGATTTTCGAGGGAGCCGAAATTTGTCAGGATACTCTCGAACCCACTGGACGGCGGTAGGCTCAGTGTAGTCAACAGGTTGTCGGTTACGCGGCGGTAATAATCGAACAGGATGCCGACCCGGTTGTTAAATAGGCCAATGTCCATGCCGAAGTCTAGGGTTTTGGATTGTTCCCATCGAAGGTTTTGGTTCGGCAATTGGGTTATCTGGATGCCTCCATTCCCACCGTAAAGCGAGGCTGCGCTGTATTCGCCTTGGGCTTGGTAGAGACCCAGCCCGCTGATGTTGCCCGTGACACCGTAGCTGGCGCGAAGTTTCAGCCGGGACACCTTATCGGACAAAGAGTTCCAAAACTCTTCCTGGTGTAAATTCCAGCCCACCGAAACACCAGGGAATATCCCCCATTTATTTTGCTGACCGAGATTGGAAGCCCCGTCGTAGCGCAGGCTGGCGTTAAGCAGGTACTTGTTTTGGTAATCGTAGGAAACCCTAGAAAAGTAGCCGATCAGTTTTTGCTGCGTTTCGATGCCCGATACGTTCACGGGCGTGGCGGAAGCGTTCAACGTGGGGATAATGTCCGTGGCGGCATTGCTGCCCCGGGCGCTTATTCCTCTTACGTTTTGTTCGAAATACGACACCCCGACTTTAATATCGAAGTTGTGAACGTTATCGAACGACTTCACGTAGGACAGCACCCCCTGCGCTTGGGGACTTGTGTAGTCGTTGAAGGATCCCGAGGCGTTGCGTGAGGTGACGAAGCTATTTGGGCCATTATAGTAGCCACGTTGGAAATTTCGCTCGTACCTGCCCCTTTGCCGAAAAGACAACTGCGGAGAAAAGGCAAGGCCGGGTAGTATTTCGGCATTTCCTCCTACAATCAAGGTGAGGTCGGAGGCTTTGTTGTTAGGATTGTAGGTGGATAATTGGTAGAACGGACTTGCATACCCGAAATTCCTTCCCGTCGCCAGGCTGCCATCCTCGAAGAACAACTTATTAGTCGATGGGGCGATGAGTGCGCTCTTGAAAATATTCCCTATGCTGGAAACTTGCTGGTCACTGGTGTTGGCATACATCACCCGAGCAAACACGTCAATCTTATCGGAGACCTGTAGCTCGCCGTTGAGGTTCAGCGACAGCCTCTTGTAATTGGTCTGGATCGCGATCCCTTCGTTGCTCTGGTAGCCTAATCCCAGGTACACCCTTGCTTTCTCAGTACCTCCCGACAGGGTAACGGAGTGGCTATTGGAGTTGGCTGTCCTGAACAAAAGGTCTTGCCAGTTGACGTTCGAGAAAATAAGCGTCTGTGACGGATTCAACGGATCGGGAATGCTCTCCCAACCCTCGTTTAGCTTGTATTCGTTGTCGGGCGTCAAGGGCTGTAAGGAATTGCTCGTCCGGTTGGTCAGGTCGTTGCCGATACCGCCGAGGTACACGTTTCCGGTCAGGAACGGCAGGTAGGCAGAATTCAGGGAGGAAGTAGCCCCCAATCCCGTACGGGCAAAATACGCCTCGTCCTTTCCCCGGAGCAAGTCGTAGGTTTTGCCTACCGTCGATATGGTGTGGTCATACCTATAGTTGACCCGAATTTTTCCAGCACTCCCCGAGTTGGTAACGACAATAACTACGCCGTTGGAACCTTGGGCCCCATAGATAGCGGTGGCGGCGGCATCTTTCAAGACCTGAATCGACTTGATGTCCGTCGTGTTGATGTCGTTCATGTTATCGCGGTACACGCCGTCGATAATGAACAACGGTGCCGAGCTGTTGGGGCTGTTGATGGAAGTACCGCCCCGAATGACAATATTGGGAGCAGCACCGGGTTGTCCCGAATTAGTCTGTACCCGCACACCTGATAAGGTGCCTTGCAAAGCCGCCGCCCCGTTGGTAAAGGGAATGTTCTCTAATACCCGATCGTCTAGTTTGGAAACTGCCGTCGTCAGCGTCTCCCGCGACTGCGAGCCGTAACCGACTACGACCACCTCTTTCAGCACAGCCACATCGGGCTTTAACGTCACATCGATCACTGAGCGGTTATCGATCAGGATTTCCTGGCTCTCGTAGCCAATGGAGGAAAAGACAATCGACCTGGCGTCGTCAGAAGCACTCAGGGAATACGTTCCCGATACGTCGGTGCTGGTGCCGGTAGTGGTGCCTTTGAGCTGCACGTTGGTGCCGGGCAGCGCTTGGTTGTTTTCATCGACGACTTTTCCGGTGATAGTACGCTGCGCGTAAGAGACAGAAAAGCCCGCGCAAAATAATACTATCATCAACAAAAGACTCCTCACATGAAAAAGGCGCAGTAGTATTTTCTTCTTCATAACATCGTGTTTGTAAGGTTTAAAACAAAAGAGAGAAAGCAAAACTACTTTCTCTTAAATAAGCTTTCTACTACTTTTATAGGCTTTTCTGATACTTTTCTTCAAAGCAATCAGAAATCTGTATTTCTTAAGAATCTGAGAGGATGTCCGTAGACCGAATGAACAAAGCCGCAGAAAGTATTTCTGATGCCATTTTAATAGTCGCCTTTTTGAAACTTACGCCTTCACCTCAACCATCCCCTCTCCCGCTTTCACTTTCTCCTGCACGGTTTTCTCCGGCTTGTCCCTCCCCGCTTTCACGGTGAAACTACCCCCACCGAACACGCGGGGACGGTACGCTTTGCCCTGGATTCTTTCGGTGTAAAGAATTTCTCCTGAAGCATCGTCGACTACCTGCACTACTGGGTTTTCGGTACTGAATTTCAAGGTCGGCAGATAGCCCGCCACCTTCCGGCCATCGTTGTCGGCCATCGCAAATGTTCTAGGCCAGCCGGGGAATTGCTCGCCGTTGCCCAGGGAAGCGGCCGAGAAGCGGGGCCAGCATTCGAGGGTGATATCTCTGGTCTTTTTATTGAAGCGCACCAGACCGTAGCCATCGGCGCGGGCGTCGCGGTTGGCGGCTAGTTCCTTGTTATTCTTTGGCTTGGGATTGGCGTAGGCATACATCGTGATTTTGTTACCCAGGCCATCTTCGTAGTCGCCCGTCCAGGGCAGGGCGTTGTCGATGGGTTCGCCGCCACCCGCCTTCTCGTCCAGCGGCCACCACCAGCGGCCGTAGACCGTGTTGACCAGGGCCGGATTGGTGAACGACATCGGCCCGTCGCGGTGGGCGTCGATGCCGTGTTTCACGATGACGCTCAGGTGTTGGTCGCCGCAGAGGTGCGTGGCCCCGCAGCGGCGCAGCTCGCGCAGGGCCGCGTTGCGGCCCGTTTGGGGCCAGCCGTTGCAGTCGAGGTCGGCCAGCAGGCGGTTGTCCATCGTGCCGTGCAGGTGAACGGCCCCGCAGAAGGCGGTTTGGGACAAAACCACTTTCATTTGGGTGCCTTCCCAGTTTTGCCCCCATTCATGCAGGAACTTGATTTGCCGCTCGCCCAGCAGATCCAGGCCGGGCAGGTCTACGGCCTTGCGGTCGTAGGCCGGGTCCACGATATGGTCGGGACGCGGCCCCATTTTCGGGATGGTGCCGTTGGGGCCCGTCTTGAACTTGCGGTCTTCGATGATGGCAAAGTCCACGCCGCCGATTCTGAGATTGGTGTAATAGACGCCGATGCCCTGCTTGATGGGCGTCGGGTCGTAGGCGTCGGGCAAGTGCCAGGTCTGGCAGCGTTCCACCATCTTGACGTACTCCGCGGGGTAGTAGTAGCCGCCCGTGTCGCCGGCCGGGGAGTCGGCCACGCCGCCGCCCGCGCCCCAGAAATTGCCCTGCCCCACATCATGGTCGTCGGGAATCATGATCGTGGGGCGGTCTTTCATGATCTCGGCAAACTGAACGCCGAACAGCAAAATACCGTAGGTATGGTACTGGTGCACGTAGGATTGATCGCCCGCAAAGAACAGAATATCAGGGTCCTGAAATTTCAAATTTTCGATGTATTCGCTCCGCGCTTCGACAGTTTCGTCGCGCGGCGAATTGCAGGACATGGTCGCGATTTTGATCTCGTCCCGGTCGATGGGGTCAGGGCGGATCGTGCCTTCAAAGGTAGATTGCTTGCCCAGCCGCACCCGGTAGGGTACCTCGGCCGCGTCGTCCCATTTCTCGACTCGGAAGTGAGCGCTCCAGCCAGGATAGACGATTTTTTCTTTCTTCACCTGCTTCCACTTGCCTTTTTGCTTTAACTCCAGCGTTACGGTGTCGGGTTCGTTGGGGAAAAGCGGAAAGAGCTGGGCGGTCATTTTCAGCACGCCGCGATCGTGGGTATAGACCGCGTAGGCAATCACCTGGTCGCGGGGGCGCTCCTGCATGAAGCGGCTCATCTGCGCGTCCCCTTTCCAGTTCCACCACTCGCCCGTGGCGCAGGCGTCGAGCGGCTTGCCCCGCTCGACGCCGAAGGGGAACGGCTCGTTCATTTTGTCGTAGGCGCTGGCGTAGAGGGAGGGCAGGGTTGCGGCCAGAGCCAGGCCGGAGGTTTTCTTGATGAATTGGCGGCGGGAGTCTTTAGTGGGAGTCATGAATTGCTATTGGAAAATCAAAGTTCTTGATTTAAAGAATAAAGTAGGCAGTCTACCAACATTACCCACGAAACATGGATTCTCTTCCCAGATCGAGTTTGAATTTGTGAACGGGCAGCTTCAAACACGGTATTTTAGGCGCTGTTCTTTTAGTTATTGAAAGTCAAGCTGTCGACCACCACGCAGTTCGTCACGACAACGGGTTTGATAAAATCAACTTTTCCGTAGTCGTGGGTCAATTGCCAATAGTCTTTGAAAACTGAGCGGTAGCAAACGGTCATTTTCGGGCCTAGGCCACTATCTATCTATTTCAGCAACCAGAAATTCCATTAGAGGCTGATTGTCCGTCACCGACAGGAAAATGTACTTCTCACCAGGCTGCATGACACGGCCGTTGATCCGCGAATAAGTGAGTGTTCGGGAAACAGAATCAGGCAGGTTTGCATACAATAGCATATCCATCCATGAACAAGCGTATTTACCGTTATACTCGATCGTTACATTATCGATGATCGCTGGGCCGGTACCCGTGTTGGCAATATTGAAATTGAGGAAATTGATTTGTTTCCTATCGTAGCCTCTCTCCATGCCAAGTTCCAAGTTGGGCCACTGTCCGGCCTTGGCGTTTTCCAGCATGATTTCCTGCTGTAGAGTAAGCACCCGCGTCTGGAAGATCGAGACAATCAGGGCGCAAAGGCTGATGATTACCACGGCGATGGTAGATACAGCCGAGCGATCCAAATACCATTTCCTTTTGCTTTCTGTCGGGGAGGAGTCATTCTGTTCACTCATGACTATTTTTTCAAAATTTTTACGGTTTGCTCGATCCAGTCGTCGGTGTAGTTTAGTCGGTGGTCGGGCGGAATGCCGTCGGCTTCGTAGCGGCGACGTTTCTCTTCGTAACGGGTCATTGTGGAACGAAAACCGAAACCGTAGCAGGGTGTATCCCAGCGGAACGCCTCGCCGTAGCCTACGTAGCCGCCAGAATTCTCCCCGACCAGCACCGCCTTCTCACTCTCCTTCGCCCAGAAAAGAAACGATTCGCACGAACTACCGCAGTACTTGTTGTAGAGTACCGCCACCTTCCTGGGTCGGTCGAGTACCGCATCGCGGGTAATGTACTGTTCCTCCGAAGAACGCAGGATGAAGGTGTTCGGCGGTGCAGCCTTCATTTTGGCAATCTCGTCCCGCAAAAAGGCCAGGTACCCCTCGCCGGAGTTTTTCTCATCCTGGCTGACGATGCCGTACAACCGCTCGTACTTCTTGATGTTGCCTTCGGTAGCGTAGAGTTCCGACCAAACCATACGAATGGGTTTGGTGTAAAAGTAATCGAGAACCTTAACCGCGTTGCCAGTGCTGCCACCGCCGTTGTTCCTGACATCAATGATTAGATAGGGTAGTTTCTTTATTCTTCGATCTGCCACTTCCACAATCGAGTCTATCTTGGTGGTTTTGTCAACGTAGAACCACGGTATCCGCAGATAGGCTACGCTGTCGCCGATGATTTGGAAGTCGGCCTGCTCGCTCGCGTCAGTGACGGGATTTTCTCTCCTGGGCAAGGAAGTCTTGTACCAGCGGTCGGCCAGAATTCCGTTCACGAGCGTGAATTTTCTGGCGTAGTTCATGGAGTGGTCGTCGTCCTTATCGAAGACCTCGAAGGAGCCGTCGTCCCGCCGTTTTAGCTCGAACCTGACTTGGTTTTTCTGCCATAGCCTGCTCTTCGATTCGGTAATTACGCCCACGTAATCGCGGTAAGTCCCCTTGTCGGGAACAATGGCAACCGTGTAGGTCGAATCCTCCGACTGGTAGATACCACGAATATCATCAAGCGGATGCTGTTTGATTTGCTTTGGCCGCAACGGGTACACTTCCGTCGAGCGAAAGGTTTCCGATTTTAAAAACTTATCGACGGCTGCTACGTCTTCCGTATCGACATCCTCAGACGTGGAATAAACCACAGTGTGATTGTCCTTAAAGAACTCGACGTAGTAGGTAAGCGTTTTGAAGCACTCGGTCTGGTTTTTGGCTGCACTGGCGTTTTCGAGCAGTTTTTCTTTAAAAAGGCGATAATCGTCGGCATTGGTCGAATCGACGTTGTCCTTGAAACCCGGCAGGTTCGCTTCCAGGTAATCGACCATGAACGTCAGTTCACTTTCGCAGTTGCAGTTGGATTGAGCCTGGCCTACCGGGCCAGTTATCAGGATAAGGAAGAGTACAAAAAGAATTTTCATGCTTGCAAAATAACGCAAGAGCTGCTTTTGAGCAAATTTCCTTCCCTTTTACCCCGCCCGGACTTCCGTTGTAAAAAAGTGCCCCTTGGGCAGGCAATGAGTGTAGGAGGCCGAACTGCCCAAGCGAAAGCCGGGGGGGGTATGCCCCTGTACCAGCGGCTGCAAGGTAGCCGACGAACTGCCCCCGGACCGATGCCGTCGCTCAAGCATCCGGCAGCTTCACGATCGCGTCGATCTCCACTTTCAGATTCTCGGCCAGCACCGACTGCACCGTGGTGCGGGCGGGCTTCACGCCTTCAAAATAGCTGGCATAAACCTTATTATAGCGATCGAACTCGGCGATGTCGGCCAGGTGAACGGTGCATTTGACGACGTCGGTCATCGTGCCGCCCGCTGCTTCGATAATCGCTTTTAGATTATCGAGCGTTCGTGTCGTTTCTTCCTCAATAGTGCCCAGGGCAAATTTGGAAGTCTTGAAATCGACGGAGGCTTGTCCGCTGACGAACAACAGTCCGTCCACAATGACGCCGTCGGAATAGGCTCCGGTGGTGAAGTTGGGGTCGCGTTGGGGATGTACTACTTTTTGCTTACTCATGATATTTTGTTGAATTGTGTAATCGTTGAATTGTGTAACTGTGTTTTGATTGCGCCGTTTCTGGAAATACGTAGTGGTGCAGTTTTTAAAAAGTAGATTTAAAACCCCTAAGCCAATACCAACTCATCGCCCACGGTCACTACCCCCGTCCCGGAATGCACGAGGTCACGTCCGAAAATAATTTGCCGGTTCACCGTCCGGTATTTCGCCAGCGTTTTCAGCGGCTGACGGTTGGGGTTGACCTCGGCGGTTTCGGGGTCGACGTTCGGCACGTTGCAGCGGGCGCAGTTCTCTAGTCCGGTAAAGGAAATTCCGTTGATCGCGAAATCCTCCATTTCGTCTTCCTGGTAGGGCGTGCCGCCCGAAAAAACGAGGTTGGGCCGGAAGCGCAGCATCGAGACGGACAGGTCCGTCCTGCTCTGCAAATCTTCCAACGAGGATTCCCCGATGAGCAGAAAAGGATAGGCATCGGAAAAAGAGGTAAACTTTCCGGGCGGATGATAGCCCGAAGTCGTATCCACGGGCCGCATACTTTCCTCGGGCATGAAAACCAGCTTGCAGTCTCGCCCCATCGCTTTGCTGAACCAGGCCGCCGCTTCCGGGCCGACGCTTTGGGCGGCTACCGTGGCGTTCCAGATCGTGACGTCTTCCAGTTCGGTTTCGGGCAGCACGAACGGCACTTCGATTTGGTCGCCGGGGCGGCGGGAGTCCTTAATGATTAAAGAATGGTCGGTCAGGGACGTATGCAGCAGGGCCATTTCGGGATTCTCGCGCATGGTGATGAACTTGTTCTTGGCATCGACCAGCATCCAGCGGCGGTCGTGCTGCAGGCCGCGGTCGGTCACAACGGCACTGTCGATGGAAAATCCGCCTAGTGACTTGACGGGGTAAATATAGAGTTGGGAAAGCCTGAGCATCGGTGGAGTCGAAGGTGATTGGCAAAAATGCAAAAGATTTTTGTGGATAGAATATACTCCCAGGAGCCTTTTTGAGAAAAGCCGGATTCAAGGATCCATGAAAAAAAAGATTTAAACTACGGGCATTGGCAGTCTTGGAAGTGGGCGCATTCACCGCTATGCTCCTGTTGACGAACGCCCTACTCCCCGACGCTCCGCCCCATCCCGACGACTGGCCCGCCTTCGGCTACGACGCCGCCAACAGCAAATTTTCTTCCTTAAAACACATCAATGAAGCCAATGTCGCCCAGTCAGGAGCCCTACGGCTTTTCGGGTTACGGTTTTACGTTGATCAAAACGGCTTCCCCGCCATCAAGCCGCCTTACGGTACTATGAACGTCATCGACCTCGACAAGGGCAAAATCCTGTGGCAGGTGCCGCTCGGCGAAAATCCCGAGCTGGCCAAGCGTGGCATCGAGGGCATGGGTTCGTTCAGCCGCCGTGGCGGCATCGCCACGGCGGGCGGGCTGCTCTTCATCGGGGCCACGGGCGACAACAAGTTCCGGGCCTTCGCCCAGAAAGACGGCAGGGTATTGTGGGAAACACCATTACCGGGGCGGGGCGGCGGGATTCCGGCCACCTACGCCGTGGATGGCAAGCAGTACGTGACGGTCGGGGTCAATCCCAGTCCGGCCAATGGGTATCGGGGCGGGTACGTGACGTTTGGGCTGTGATTTGTACTGGATAAGGTCCCGGAGCGATTGGATAGGGTAAGTTTTGCCGATCCGTGCTTTTGATTATCATGCACAATCTCCTCTATAAGCCAGCGCTTTTCATTTTTCTCGGATGCTTCTTATCAGGCTGCCTCAAGATAGGAGAACAGCGCCGTGTACCGGAGCAACTGGGGTCGCCTCCCCCCAACATCTTTTTCATCCTATCCGACGACCACACCGCTCAGGCCTGGGGCGTGTACGGAGGAATCTTGCAAGATTACGTCAAGAACGATAACATCCGGTACCTGGCCAACCATGGCGTAGTACTTGAAAATGCCTTTTGCACCAATTCCATCTGCGTGCCCAGCCGGGCGGCGATATTGAGCGGGCAGTACAGCCACCGCAACGGCGTGTACGACCTTGAAGATGTGTACGAACCCGACAGCGCGAACTACGCCAAACTGCTGCAAGCCAATGGCTACCAGACGGCCATCGTGGGCAAGTGGCACTTAAAGAAAGAGCCTACCGGCTTCGATTATTATATGGTACTGCCCGGCCAGGGACGTTACCAGAACCCCATCCTGAAAACCAAAAACAACTGGCAGGACGGCAACGCGGGCGGCACAGAATACCAGGGCTTCTCGGCGGACGTCATTGCCGACCAGTCCATTGCCTGGCTCAAAAGCCGGAATTCCGACAAGCCCTTCTACCTCTCGACGCACTTTAAAGCCACCCACGAGCCGTACGACTATCCGGCTCGCTACAAAGATTTTTTGGCGGAGGTGGAGCTACCTTATCCGGCCAATTTTGAGGATTGGGGAGCCGCGACTACCGGACGGACGCACGACGGCTGGCCGCTGGATTTGCTGGGCGAGCGCTATGAGGAAAAAACCGGAACGTCTTATCCCGGCACCACTTTTTCGTTGAACGGTCTGGACTCATTGGCCGCCCGAAAGAAGACCTACCAGAAGTTCGTCAAAGACTTCCTTCGCTCCGGCGCGGCCATCGATGACAACATCGGCAAGCTCATCGCTTACCTCCGCGAAAGTGGTCAGCTCGACAACACGGTCATCATTTACACCGCCGATCAGGGGTATTTTATGGGTGAACACGGCTTTTTCGATAAGCGGTTCATCTACGAGCCTTCGATGCGGATGCCTTTCGTCATTTCGTACCCCAAAGAATTCAAAAGCGGCGGGCGCATCGACGATATTATCCTGAACATCGACTTTCCGTCGCTGTTTCTGGACTTTGCGGGCATAGAACAGCCGGGTGCCATGCAGGGGCGCAGTTTTCGGGCCAGCCTGGCGGGAAATACGCCAAAGGGATGGCGCAGGGACATGTACTACCGCTATTGGGCCAACGAACCCCGCCGCCCTGCCCATTTCGGCATCAGGAACGGACGCTACAAGCTGGCGTTTTTCTACGGCCAGTCCCGCACCAAAACCCAGCGGGACAAAATGGACTATCCGCCCGGCTGGGAGTTTTACGATTTACAAAAAGACCCCGATGAAAACCACAACGCCATCGCTGACCCGGCCTATCAGGTGACGATAAAAGCGATGAAGGCGCGGCTAAAAGCCATGAAAGCCGAGCTCGGCGACGTGGAATCCAACGAAACAATCAAACAAATCATCGACCAGAACTGGTAAACAATTTCACCTCACCCCCCGTCCCTCTCCTTAGAGGGAGAGGGGGGCCAAGCAGATGTAAATATGAATCGCAAATCAATCACCCTCTCCCTCCTGTCGGCGGGCATCATTTCCCTATTGGCTTTCAATTTCGATACAGAACCTAAGGCCGACCGGCGTCCCGGCGGCCGCCGGATCGCCGAGACGCCCCCAAATATAGTCCTGGTCTACATCGACGATATGGGCTTCGGCGACATTGGCCGCACGGGGGCTGTGGACTACGATACGCCCAACTTCGACGACATGGCAAGCAAAGGCATGTTCCTATCGAATTACTACACGCCGCAGGCTGTGTGCACCGCCTCTCGGGCGGGTTTGTTATCCGGCTGTTATCCCAATCGCCTGGGGTTCAGCGGGGCGACCGACCATACGGCCAAAACGGGCATCAACCCCGACGAGGAGATCATCCCCGAACTCCTCAAAGCCAAAGGCTACGCCACCGCCGCCTTTGGCAAATGGCACCTGGGTTTTCAGCAGAAATTCCTGCCGCTCCAACACGGCTTCGATGAGTACCTGGGCATCCCCTACTCCAACGACATGTGGCCCAACCACCCGGTCAATAAAAACTACTACCCACCGCTGCCGCTCATCGAGGGCAACGAGACGATTGCCACCAACCCCGACCAAAGCCAGTTCACGACGGTGTTTACGGAGCGTACGATCAATTTTATCAAGAAAAACAAGGACAAGCCTTTCTTTGCCTACCTCGCCCATCCCATGCCGCACGTGCCGCTGTTCGTGTCCGATAAGTTTAAGGGAAAATCGAAGCAGGGACTGTACGGCGACGTGATCATGGAGCTGGACTGGAGCATCGGCCAACTGCGCAAGACTTTACGAGACGAAGGCCTGGCCGAGAACACGCTGCTGATCGTGACTTCCGACAACGGTCCCTGGCTCACCTACGGCAACCACGCGGGTAGCGCGGGGGGCTTTCGTGAGGGCAAGGGCACGACCTTCGAGGGGGGCCACCGGGTGCCGTTTCTGGCTGAGTGGCCGGGCGTGATTCCGGCGGGCCTGGTATCCAACAATCTGTCGGCGGGCATCGACGTGCTGCCTACCATTGTGGAGGCGACGGGGGCGAAGCTTCCCAAGAAGCGCATCGACGGCGTGAGTCTGCTAGCCAATCTGAAAGGCAATCTGGACGTACAGCCGCGCGAGTCTTTTTATTTTTACTACCGAAAAAACAACCTGGAAGCCGTGCGTAGTGGCTCCTGGAAACTGGTGTTCCCGCATCCGGGCCGCACCAATGTGGGCTTCGAGCCCGGACACGATGGCAAGCCGGGCCGTGGCAATGAAAGCTTCAACCATCCTGGTGGCCTCTACGACCTGCGTCGTGATCCGGGCGAGCGTTATGACCTCATGTTCGACTATCCCAAAGTCAAAGCCGAGTTGATGAAAATCGCCGAGGAAGCCCGAGCAGATTTGGGTGATGATTTGACGGGCCGACCGGCTAAGAACGTCAGGCCGTTGGGGCGGGTGAGTGAGTGATTTAAAAAAAACTTAGTTCTCACTACGTAGTCCTTGCGACTTGGTTGTCTGTATTTAAACGAACTCTTGAATAATTTCAGGAAAAAGTAGTTTAAAGCGACTTCCCATGATCCAAAAACTACCGTCCGACGGATCTGCCAATCATCAAAATCCTGGCCCCATAAAGAAGGCTTCCTCCAAGCAGGAGGCCGACCCTCCTTTTTCTCAGCTTTCCTCGGAAGATTCCGAACTGTTCATTCGTAAAAATTTTGCAGAAAACCCAAAGAAAGGCTGCGAACTGCTTTTTCGGCTCTACTACCAGGCGATGTGTACCCACGCGGTGCGCTTTGTGTATTCCAAGGAGGTAGCCGAAGATCTCGTCAGCGAAATTTTCTGCCAGTTTTGGAGCAAGAAAACGTACCTGTCGGTAGAAACATCCTACCGCGCTTACCTCTTCCGTTCGGTGCGCAACCGTGCCTACAACTACCTGGCCAACGACCTCCGCAAATCCAATCCCCTTACCGAAGCTCCGCCACAGCGGACGCTGCCCTCCGACTCTCCTGAGGAAATCATGCAATTGGATGAACTCCACCAAACGATCAACGGGCTGATCGAGGCGCTGCCCACCCAGTGCCAAAAGGTGTTCCTGATGAGCCGCTTCGAGGGGCAGAAAAGTCGGGAGATTGCCAAGGCGCTGAAACTCTCCCCCCGAACCGTCGAAACTCACATTTACAAGGCTATTCTTGCGCTGAGATCGGGACTCAAAGACCAGTGGATCCTTGCTTTGCTCCTGCTCCTTTGGGGTTGAGCGCACTGCGATTGAAGCGACGACATTTTTTACCTACCGAGATCAAACCTGTTCATGGAACCCAAAATAAATAAACACCTGATCTTCGATCATTTTGCCGGGAAAAGTACCCCCATGCAAAAGCGGTTGATCGAGGATTGGTTGCGCTCCCCCCCCAACCGGGAAGCCTACTACCGTTGGCTCGTCGAATGGGAGCACCAGTCGCCGCAGTATCTGCCGAGCCTGGAAAGTAGGGTCGGAACTTACATCGCATACTTGGAAAACCGTTCGGCCAGCGAGGTGTCCGACGCAGGCCTGACGGACTTGCCACCTACCCCCGCTACCCGGCGGCACTGGTTGCGCTGGCTCACGGCGGCTACCGTGCTACTGATTGTCGGGCTGCTCGGTTGGTTGAACCAAGATGAGCTGTTTTACCAAACCCATGTCACGGGCTACAACGAAACCGAAACACTGCGGCTGAGCGACGGCACCAGGGTGGTGATGAACGCCAACTCTTCGCTGCGGGTGCCCCGCCTGGGCTTTGGCTTCCGAAGCCGCAAAGTAAGGCTGGAAGGCGAAGCTAATTTCTCGGTCACCCACACGCCCGACGACCAGAAGTTCATCGTGCAGGCCGACAACGATTTGGAAGTCGTGGTGCTGGGCACTGAGTTTACCGTCTTCACCCGGCCGCGGGGCGCGAAGGTGGTTTTGGACAAAGGAAAGGTGAAGCTGCACTTCGGCAGCCAGAACGCCCGGGAGGAAGTCACGATGGCGCCGGGCGAACTGGTGACGTTCGACCGGGAAGGCCGCGCCAAGCTTAGTAAAACCGCCAACTCGCAACCCCAAAAAGCCTGGGCCGCGCACCGCTTTGTGTTTGAAGGTACTTCTCTGGAAGAATTAACCCACATGTTTCACGACAACTTCGGTTTGAATATCGAGATCGGTGATCAGGAGCTGAAGGCAACGACCCTCTACGGTTCTTTCCGGGCTGAGTCGGCCGAGCAATTCTTGCGTGAATTGTCCGCCACGGCCAACCTGCGCTACGAACAGAAAAACGACACCATCTATATCCTGCCCAATACGCATTGATTATTCCTAAACCCAAACCAAATCATGAAAAAAGTACTACGAAGCATCGCCGCGCTGCTGCTGGTCTGTGGACTGGCGCAGCCCCCTGCCTGGGCGCAGCTGCTGGCCAAGGCTGAGGCCACCCCCGCCGTGGTTTCCCAGGCCGGGCAAGTCAGAACGCTCAAATTGACCGAAGCACTAACGCTCCTGAAAAAGCAGCACAAGGTCGACATCTTGTTTTTCGGCAAAGACATTGAAAAATACGAGGTAGCCGCCCACAGCATAAGTGCTTCGCTCACGCTGGAAGAAAATCTCAGTCGCATACTTCCTCCCTTGAACCTTCGCTACCGGAAAAGCGGCAGGGGTGGCTATGTGATTACCGAGAAAAAGCGAACAGGCCGGGAATCGAAACCCGCCAAGTCCTCCGCTGTCGTTGAGGCGCTGCCTTCGACGGATAGCGCTGTTTCACCCAGCCGGATTTCCCGCTTGCCGTCAATCTCCGCCCCGCAGGTGACAACGCCCGAAATCGCTGAAATCACCGTTTCAGGGACAGTGACCGGCGCGGAAAGCAATGAGCCGCTGCCGGGCGTGAACATCTTGATCAGAGGCACCCAAACGGGTACCACCACGGATCAGACCGGTGGCTACACGCTGCAAGTACCGGACGAAGACGCCGTTCTGGTGTACAGTTTTGTGGGGTACCTGGCGCAGGAAATGCGGGTCGGGAACCGCACCAAAATCGATGTGAGCCTGCAAACCGACACCAAGGCTTTGAGCGAAGTAGTGGTAGTCGGTTATGGCTCGATGAACAAGCGTGACCTGACGGGCGCGGTGGCTAAGGTGAACGTCGAGCAGATGAGCGAAATGTCCAACGTCAGCATACTGCAGTCCTTGCAGGGGGCAGCGCCGGGCCTGAATGTGGGAAACGTCACCACGGCGGGCAGCGATCCGGTCATTTCGATTAGGGGGCAAAACACGTTGTCGAGCAGTGCGGGAGACAACGCGCCCCTGGTCGTGGTGGATGGCATCATCTATCGGGGAAGTATCATCGACCTCAATCCTTCCAACATCGAGTCGATCGAGGTACTAAAAGATGCCAGTTCAGCGGCCATTTACGGCTCGCAGGCCGCCAACGGCGTGATCCTGGTCACTACGAAGAAGGGTCGAGACTTGGGTAAGCCCGTCATCGGCTATTCAGGCCAGTTTTCCCTACAGACTCCTACCAAAAACATCCGTCCCTTCGATGCCGCCGGGGCCAGGGGTTTTCTGGATGACGTTTTCTGGGAGCAGAGTCGCGTGGCTCCTGACTATCTCCAGCCCAACGCCAATTTTTCGGTTGTTCCTTTCCTAAAAACGCTTGACATTAGCGAGGGCTACGAGAATGGCCGCGACATTGCCTGGTGGGACATGCTCACGGGCAACGGCCACATCACATCGCACGACCTGAGCATCCGGGGCGGCACCGAAAACACGAGCTATTTCGTTACGACGGGCGTCACGGACCAAAAAGGTTTTATACAAAACGACACCTACCGCCGGTACAGCACGCGGGCTAACTTTAACACCAAAATTACCAGCTGGCTGGATTTTGGCTTCGAGTCGTTCGTGACCAACAGCGACTATTCCGGCTTTTCGCCCAGCGTGGGTATCCTGTTTCACATGCAGCCCTTCTCCCCTATTTATGACAAGAACGGGGCGTTCGATTTGCAGCCTGACGGCTCGCAGATCAACCCCTTTTTACAAGAGCAGATCAAGGACTCCGACAAGCGGTTGAACCTGTTCGGCAATTTTCATACCGATATTAAACTGCCCTTCCTGCCGGGCTTCAACTACAGGGTCAATTTCTCGCACAACTACCGCACAACCAACCAGGATCGTTTTGATCAGTGGGGGGCGAACTTTACAGGATCGGGCTTCAAAAACGCTTACATTTTTTACGACCGGGCATTCGACAATATTTTTAGCTACAAGAAAAGCCTGGGGACCGATCACCGGCTTGATGTGACGCTGCTATACGGCGTCGAGAAGCGAAATTTTTCCCGCACCGAAGTTTCGGCCCAAGGCTTCACAAATCCCGTACTAGGTTTCAACAAGCTTGAAGCCGGAGACCCGGCTCTAAATCAGGTGAATACCGGGGCCGAGCAGGAAACCAGCCTCTACACGATGGGTCGTTTTTTTTATAGCCTCAAAGACAAGTACATGATCACCGCCACCGTGCGGCGAGACGGCTTTTCTGGTTTCGGTTCCAGGAAAAAACTGGGGGTGTTTCCTTCCCTCGCCCTCGGTTGGGTCGTGAGCGACGAGACTTTTTTCAAAAATAACTTGGTTGACTACCTCAAACTACGCGCCTCCTACGGCACCACGGCCCGCCGGGCCGTCGGACGATACGAAACGCTGGCCACGATCAGCTCCGGGCCGAGCCGGGTGTTTGGCGATGGCGGCAGCGCCATCATTGGTCAGTCGATCGATAAACTGGCCAACGACAACCTGGGTTGGGAAACCACCACGGGGCTGAATATCGGTGCCGATTTTGAATTGTTCAGATCCCGGCTCCGCGGAAACGTGGAGTACTACACCAACAACACCCGCGATATTCTGTACAACATTCAGATTCCGCAGATTACGGGCTTTTCGACCATTGCTACCAATATCGGCGAGGTCCGCAATCATGGCCTGGAGTTTTCATTGACGGGGAATGTCATTCGCCGCAACGATTTTAGCTGGTCTGTGACGGGTAATTTCGCCCGCAACCGCAATCGGATCGAGTCGATTCTCGGCGCGGACAACGATGGCGATGGTAAAGAGGACGACATCATCACCAACCAGCTTTTCATCGGCGAGCCACAGAATGTCGTTTTCGACTACGAGATCATCGGCATGTGGCAACTGGCCGACAAGGAGGCAGGCACTTTGCCGTCGGGCTTCTTTCCCGGTACCTACAAGATAGCCGACGCCAACGGCGACGGCAAGTATTCGCCCGACGACCGCAAGATTCTGGGTTACCGCGACCCTTCCTACCGTTTTAGCATTGCCAATACTTTCAACTACAAGAGTTTTTCACTCTACGTTTTTATCAATTCGATTCAGGGGGGCAAGAACTTTTACCTGGCCGATGGCTCCCCTACTGCCTCCGGTGCCCTGTACAAGCGCGACCAGTTATCGTATTCCAACGCTTTCCCCTGGGACTACTGGATGCCCGAAAACCCCAACGCCAAATACCGTCGCCTGGACCTGCCCTCGCAATTCGACACCAACCCTTACGACCAACGGAGCTTTGTGCGCTTGCAGGACATCTCGTTGGCCTATAACTTCAAAACCAACGTGTTGGAAAAGCTGAAAATGCGCAATCTGAAAATAAATATCAGCGCCAAGAACCTGCTGACGCTCACCAAGTGGGAAGGCTGGGACCCCGAAACGGGCGTGGGCCTGACGGCTGGCCTTCCCGTACAACGCAGCTACACCGTAGGACTCAATGTGGAATTTTAAACCCCAACCGATATGAAAACGACAAAATATTTTTTCCTCCTGTTTCTGCTCGTCTTTTCGGCTTCCTGCAACGAGGACGAATGGCTCGACGAAACCCCGCTCGACTTTTACTCGCCCGAAAACTCCTTCATCACCGAAGCGGACTTCACTTCGGCCATTTCCCGGCTGTACGAGAATGTCGGTGACGAGCTTTATACAATAAATAACCAGCACTCACGGGCTCTATACTATCCGACCGACATCGCCGTGGATGCCATCGACGTGGCGCACGCCCTGAATTCCTATAAGGATAAGCTCTTTCCCAATACGGGCGAAGTACAGGATTTGTGGTCGGCCATGTACCGGATCATCTTCGATGCGAATGTAATCATCGAGCGAATCGACGACGAGAAAGTGACGATTTCTTCCGCCGAAAAGAGGAGCGCCCTCAAGGCAGAGGCCAGATTTTTTCGCGCCTTTGCCTACCGGGTGCTGGGGACCGCGTTTGGCGGGGTACCTATCGTACTGGAAGAAATCAGCTCGCCCAAGCGGGATTTCGTGCGGGCGAGCCGGGAGCAGGTTTGGGCGCAATGCGTCGAAGACCTGACGTTCGCCACCCAAAACCTGCCGGAAATCACGAATGTGGCCGCCGAAGGACGCATTTCCAAGGCTGTTGCCTATCATTTGCTGTCGGAGATATATCTCAACCAAAAAAATTGGGATGGTGCCATCGACGCCGCCACCCGGGTCATCGACAACCCGAATTTCAGGCTGATGACCGAGCGATTTGGCGTCAGAAAAGATCAGGTGGGCGATCCGTACAGCGATCTGTTCAAGCGCAACAACCAGAACCGCTCCTCGGGCAACCGCGAAGGGCTGTGGGTGAACCAATACGAATACTTGGTCACGGGTGGCGGCAACGGTCAGGTTTGGCCCCGTTTTCTGGTACCGCTTTACTGGCAGCTCAAAGACGAGAACAATGTCAACCTGTTCACCGGACCCAATACCAACTACGGCGGCCGGGGCATCGGTTGGTACGCCCCGACCCCGTATATGCAGCAAACGGTTTGGCAGAGCGACTTCGAGAACGATATCAGGAACGCGCCCTACGCCATTATCCGTGACATCAAGGCCAACAATCCCGCTTCCCCTTACTTCGGTCAATTCATCGTGAAAAGCGGCGCGATCGACAAGTTTCCCAACACCCTGGAACGCTGGTGGAATGTCATCTTCGCCAAAGTGGGCGCAGTGAATGACTTTCCCGAGGAATTCATCCTCGATCCCGCTACGGGGCTGACCAACAATTCGGCGAATAACATCAACACGGATAACTACATATTCCGTCTGGCCGAAACCTATCTGCTCCGCGCCGAAGCTCACCTGGGTAAGGGCAACCAGGCCATGGCCGCCGCCGACATCAACGTCGTGCGGAGCCGCGCCAAAGCCAAGCCCGTCGCGGCGGGGGGCGTAACGCTCGACTACATCCTCGACGAGCGGGCGCGGGAGCTTTGCTGGGAGGAGCTGCGGTTGTTGACGCTCATGCGCGTGGGCAAGCTCGTGGAGCGGGTCAGGGAGTATAATCCCGTGACCAAAGATCTTATCGCCGATCACCAGAACCTCTGGCCCATTCCCGCCCGCGAGATCGAAACCAACACGGAGGCTAAATTGGAACAGAACCCCGGGTATTAATCGGCCCGCCCTTACTTTTCATTGATTGATGAGCGCGAAAAACAAGATTTGGGCCGAAGCACTGCTCGCCGTCACAACCCTGGTTGTTGCAGCGGTAGTCTTCGCATTTACCACCCAGGATGCGAAAGAAGCGTTTTTAAAAAAAGAAAGACCCAACATCGTTTTCATCTTCGCCGATGACATGGGGTACGGCGATCCGCGCTGCTACAACCCGGAATCTAAAATCCCCACTCCGAATATGGACAAGTTGGCGCAAGAAGGCATGCGCTTCACCGACGCCCACGCCGCTTCGTCGGTGTGCACCCCCTCCCGGTACAGTTTCATCACGGGGAAGTACGCCTGGCGATCGCGTTTGAAAAGTGAAGTCCTGTGGTCGGGTTACGACGATCCACTGATCGATAAGAATGAGGTTACCGTCGCTGATGCCCTTCAAGCAGAGGGCTACGCCACTGCTGTCGTCGGAAAGTGGCATCTGGGGATCAACTTCCAGAAGCCCCGGGGAGTTGGCTTTGTGAAACCCAAAGACTGGCACGAGAAAGGGTTGAAAGGCACCCGCGAGGTGAGTTTCATGAAACCGACCTACGGCGGGCCAAATGACCTTGGCTTTGACTACTTCTTCGGTTCGGGGGCGGGACATAATATGGAACCCCACGCCTTTATCGAAAATCGGTACACGCTGGGCCTGCCTGATATCTGGCGGGAAAAGAACCAAAGCACAGTACCGGGTATCCCCACGCAGGTACACGAAGGGTGGATGGTTCCCGGCTGGAAGGATACCGAAATCGGCCCGACACTTACTGAGAAGGCACTCAGCTTCATACAACTCAGTGCTGAGAAAGAGCAACCCTTTTTTCTTTATTTGCCCACCGTAGCTCCCCATATTCCGTGTACCCCACCCGACTTTGTCAGGGGAAGAAGCCAAGCCGGTTACAGAGGCGATATGGTGGCGGAGTTCGACTGGACGGTCGGCCAGATCATGGACAAGCTCGAAGCCCTAGGCATCGCTGAAAACACGATATTGATCGTTTCGAGTGATAACGGAGCCACCCGAACCAGCGACAACGGGGAAGACTACGGTCACAAAAGCTGTGGACTGCTGAACGGATTCAAAACCTCACTGACCGAGGGCGGACACCGGGTGCCGTTTATTATCAAATGGCCCGAAGTTGTGAAAGCAGGAAGTACTTGCCACGGGCTGGTGTCTATCATGGATTTATTCGCCACATTTTCTGATATTTTGAACCTTTCTGCTCCTCAGGAAGACGGAATCAGCTTTTTGCCTCTACTTAAAAATTCCAAAGCAAAATCAGACCGCACCCGAATGGTGCATCATACTTTCTCCGGACGGTACGCTTTGAGAGACAACCACTGGAAATTCATCCCTTCCCGATCCCCGAAAGACGGCTCGTGGAGCTACCAACTGTACGATTTGGCAAAAGACCCCTACGAAAAATACAACCTGGCAAGCTCCCGACCGGAGATGGTCAGTCAGCTCAGCGAAACGCTGGACGGGTTGATCAATATGTAGGCAAACACCGAAAACCCTTATGAATAGTTTGAAGTCGGCTCTACTAAGCACCTTCCTGTCAATGTGTCTGGGGGCATCTGCCCAAAATCAAAGCGGCATCCGCATCGACCGGCAAGACCTTACGCTCTGGTACGACCGCCCCGCCGCTATCTGGACCGAAGCCCTGCCCCTGGGCAACGGCCACCTGGGCGCGATGGTTTTCGGCGGCGTAGCACGCGAGCGTCTGCAGCTCAACGAAGTGACGCTCTACTCCGGCGATCCGAAAGGCACCTACACCAACATCGACCTGCGGAAAAAGTACCAGCAGATCGACGCCCTTATGCAATCCGGGAAGTACGCCGAAGCGCAGGCCCTGGTTTCGGAAAACTGGCTGGGCCGTAACCACCAGTGCTACCAGCCGTTGGGCGACCTCTGGCTGGATTTTCAACACGAAGGCCAGCCAACCGACTACCGCAGGTCGCTCGATTTGGACGAAGCCGTGGCGCGGGTCAGCTACCGGGTGGAGGGCACCACCTACACCCGCGAGTACTTCGCCAATCACCCCGACCGGGTGCTCGTTATCAAATTGACCGCCGAAGGCGAAGGAAAAATCAACGGCAGCGTACACTTCTCGACGCTGCACGAGCCGCTGGCGAGGTATTTCACCCAGGACAATCAACTCGTCCTGACCGCCAGGGCACCCGGCTTCGTGCTGCGCCGAAGGTTCGACGAAGTGAAAAACAACCGCGACCAACACAAGTACCCCGAGCTCTACGCCAAGGATGGCACCCAACTCCCCAACACCGACCGCATCATGTACGGCGACGCCGCCGGGGGCCTGGGTATGGCGTTCGACGCCCGCGTGCGGGCCTCCCACCAGGGCGGAACGCTGACCATCCTGTCCGACAAAATAATGATCGAAGACGCCAGCGAAGTGGTGCTGGTGCTGGCCTGCGCCACGAGTTTCAATGGCTTCGACAAGAGTCCGGCGACCGAAGGCGTCGATGCCTCGGCATTGGCGGCAGAATTCATTTCCCGAGCTGAAAGAATAGGATACCACGGTTTGCGAAAAAATCACGTGGCCGACTACCAAAGCCTGTTCAATCGGGTCAAGATACAATTAGCCGAGCCGACCGGGCAAGCCAAAATCCCCACCGACCAGCGCCTCGAGCAATTTTCCAATGGCCGGGACCCCTCACTGGCGGGCCTGTATTTTCAATTTGGCCGTTACCTGATGATCGCCGGGTCACGGCCCGGCGGGCAGCCGCTCAACCTGCAAGGCATCTGGAACGACCAGATCATCCCGCCCTGGAACGGTGCTTACACGACCAACATCAACGTCGAGATGAATTATTGGCCCGCCGAGCTGACCAACCTCTCCGAATGTCACGAGCCGCTCCTGAAAATGGTAAAAGAATTAGCGGTCAACGGCGAAGAGACGGCTCGAAAAATGTACGGGAATCGGGGTTGGGTAGTTCACCACAATACCGACATCTGGCGGCACACCGAACCCATCGACGCCTGCATTTGCTCGTTTTGGCCGATGGGCGCCGGGTGGTTCGTCAGCCACTACTGGGAACGGTACCTGTTTCATGGCGATGAGGCATTCTTGAAAAATGAGGTGCTTCCCCTGCTAAAAGGTGCCGTTCTGTTTTATAAAGATTGGCTCCGTCCCAACGATACGGGGTATTTGGTGACGCCCGTCGGCCACTCGCCTGAGCATAGTTTCAAGTACGGCGACGGCCAATCGGCCTCCCTCAGTCCGGGGCCGACCATGGACATGGCACTCATCCGCGAGTCGTTCGAGCGGTACCTGGAAGCAGCGCAAGTGCTGAATATCGAAGATCCGCTGATACCCGAAATCAAGGAAAAATTAGCCAAACTACTCCCCTATCAGGTTGGTCGGTACGGGCAGTTGCAGGAATGGCAGTTCGACTTCGAGGACGGCGACAAGGAGCACCGTCACCTCTCGCACCTCTACGGCTTTCACCCCGGCAACCAGATCAATGCCAAATCCAGTCCCGAACTCACGGCGGCGGTCAGGCGCACCATGGAACGGCGCGGCGATGGCGGCGTCGGCTGGGCGATGGGTTGGAAAATCAATATTAACGCCCGGCTGCTGGACGGCGAAAAGGCGCACCTGATGCTGACCAATCTCTTGAAGTTGGTACGGGAAAACGACCCACGGTACAAAGGCGGCGGCAGCTATCCCAATATGCTCGACGCCTGTCCGCCCTTCCAAATCGATGGCAACTTTGGCGGCACGGCGGGCATCGCCGAGATGCTCGTCCAAAGCCACGCGGGCGAAATCCACCTGCTTCCCGCCCTACCCAAAGCATGGCCCAGCGGCAAGGTGAGCGGACTGAAAGCCCGGGGCGGTTTTGAAGTCGATATGGAATGGGAAGACGGGAAATTAACCAAAGCCGTCGTGCATTCGGCGCTTGGCGGCAATTGCCGGCTCAGAACTAATGAAGCCACTCAGGTCGTCGGCGCGAATACCAAACCGGCCAGTGGGGAGAACCCCAACCCGCTGTTTAATTATATTCAACCCGGGCAGCCGTTGATAGTCGATGCGAGCAGACAACCTGGATTGATAAAGATGCCTGGTTCAACGGTTGATTTCGAGACGGTGGCGGGGAGGAGTTATACCATTCAAAGTAAATGAAAACAATTACTCTATTAGCGGCGCTTTTACTCCTTACTATCCTAGCCCACGCCCAGCAAAAAGACATCTTCCCCATTCTCGATACCTACAACGTCACCTGGCACAGCCAAAGCAAAAACAGCGGCGAATCCATGCCGTTGGGCGGGGGCGATACGGGCCTAAACGTGTGGGTCGAGGATGGCGACCTACTTTTCTACCTCTCCCGCAGTGGTACTTTCGACGAGAACAATGAGTTTCTGAAGCTGGGTCGGGTTCGCGTCCGTTTGCAGCCAAACATTTTTCAAGAATCCAACCACCAATTCCGACAAGAACTGGATTTGAAGACGGGCGCTCTTTACATCACGGGAAAAAGTGGAAGAGACTCGGTCAATATTCAGCTTTGGGTGGATGTCTTCAATCCCGAAGTACATATCGACGTCAGAAGCACCCAGGAGACAATCGCCACGGCTTTTTACGAGAACTGGCGCACGGAAGACCGCTACAAACCCATCGATGAGCGGCATTCCTGTTTTAGCTACAGCGGCTATCTGGGCGAGGTAACCACCTACCGCGACAGCATCCGCTTCCGGGAAAATCGGGTACTTTGGCACCACCGCAACCGTCCCGACAAGCTGTTATTTGATTTCAGCGTGACGCTCCAAGGGCTGGATGCCATAAAGAATCAACTGACCAACCCCCAGAAAAACCTGACGTTTGGCGGAATGATGCAGGGAGTCGGGATGGCATCCGCCGGAACCGGACGAGGCGTTTACGACCGGACGCCCTATACCTGGTGGGCGATCAAGTCGAAGAATGCGCGGAAAAATCACCAAATTTTTATCCGCACGAACATCGGGCAAGCCGAAACGCTGGCCGACTGGGAAAGCACCTTGATGGATTCTGTAACAGACCGGGACCTCACGCGGCAAAAGCAGAAAAACCTGACCTGGTGGCGCGAGTTCTGGGAGCGCAGCCATATTTTTATCAATACTGCTAAAAAAGATACGGCGGATTTGGGCTGGCAGGTGGGACGCAACTACCAGCTTTTTCGCTATATGCTGGCCTGCAATGCCTACGGGAAATATCCCACAAAGTTCAACGGCGGTCTCTTCACCTTTGCTCCGGCCTTCGTACCGATGACCCCACCCTTGCCCGACGCCACGCCCGATTTTCGGAAATGGGGCGGGGGGAGTTTTACCGCTCAGAACCAGCGGCTGGTGTACTGGCCGATGCTCAAATCCGGCGATTTCGACATGATGCCCAGCCAGTTTGATTTTTACAAAAGAAGTTTAGAAAATGTTGAGCTACGCACCCAGGTCTACTGGGGACATGGCGGAGCAAGCTTCACCGAACATCCCGAAACCTTCGGACTGCCGTTCGCCGGGGGATGGGGTTTCGACAAAGGCCCGCGCACCCGCGACCCGGCGACACCCTTCGGGGAGCAATCCAACCCGTTTGTGAAGCACCACTTCTCGTCGCAAATCGACTTCGCCTTTATGATCTTGAAGTACCACCAGTATTCCGGGCGGGATATTCGGGAATACTTGCCCTTTGTGAAAAGTGCGCTGAATTTTTTCTTCGAGCACTACGAATACCGGCAACGCAAAGCGACCGGAAAGCCCTACGACGAAAACGGCAAGCTGGTCATTTTTCCCTCCACCGCCGCTGAAAGCTATAAGAACGTCCGCAACCCGACCGACATTTGCTCCGGCCTCATGGCGTCGATCAACGCACTAATCGATTTGCCCGACGACCTGATCGATAGTACCGAAAAGAAAATGTGGTACGGGCGGCTCGCCCGTATTCCCGACCTTTCCTACGCAACGAAAGACGGCAAACGAATCCTGATCCCCGCCTACGACCCGCCCAAAGCTTTTAACGTCGAGATTCCCGAACTCTACCCCGTTTTCCCCTACGAGCAGTACGGCATCGGCAAGACCGACACAGATTTACAGATTGCTATCGACACCTGGAACCTGGGTACTTTCCCCAAAAACCACGTCAGTTGGCACCAGGACGGAATTTTCTGCGCCCGCATGGGCCTCACCGAAGAAGCAAAACGCATCACGATTCTTAAACTCAAAAACTCGGGCCGCCGCTTCCCCGCCTTCTGGGGGCCGGGCCACGACTACGTCCCCGACCACAACTGGGGTGGCTCGGGCATGATCGGCTTGCAGGACATGGCGATGCAGGCAGTCGATGGGCGGGTATTCATCCTGCCGGCCTGGCCCGAAGAGTGGGAAGTGGATTTTAAACTGCACGCCCCCGGAGGGCAGGTGATATACCACCCATCCAGAAAATAATTTTTCTTCTTCCACGGGTGCTTTGTGTTGCTACAGGAGTAGCAAAGAGACTATTTATGCTTAAAAGTATGACCGCAAAGGTGATATTTTTGAACCACTGTTGATTTCTACTGAATGACAAAAAACACTGTCAAACCCCTTGAAATTAGACCATCTGGCAAATACCACCGAGTTAAAATCATCTGGCTTTTGCTTTTATGCGGCGTGCGTATCAGTGTCAGCTTTGACCAATGAAATTTATGAAACACGGAATCTTTACCTGGGTAGTTTGGCCATTGATGCTTTGCCTGACCACGCCGACATTTTCCCAAAAAAACACTGCGCGCCCGCCCAACATCATCCTCATTTTAGTGGATGACATGGGAGTGGGCGATGTGGGGTGCTACGGCGACAGGCAATTTGCCGATGCGGTGGCTCCAACGCCCCACATCGACCGCTTGGCGGCGGAGGGTACGCGCTTTACGCAGTATTACAGCGGCTCGCCGATTTGCTCCCCCTCGCGGGTGGCACTCACGACCGGGATGACGCCCGCCCGCTGGAACATCACCTCGTACCTGAGCAGCAAAAAGCACAACCGCGCCTGCGAGATGGCTGATTTTCTCGACCCGGCGGCGCCGTCGGTGGCGCGGGTCTTGCGACAAAACGGCTACCGCACCGCCCACTTCGGCAAGTGGCATATGGGCGGGGGGCGCGACGTGACCGACGCCCCCGGCATCCCGCAGTACGGCTTCGATGAGTACGCCAGCACCTACGAAAGCCCCGACCCCGACCCGCTGCTGACGGCCACCAACTGGATTTGGTCCAAAGAGGACAGCATCGAGCGTTGGAACCGCACGGCCTATTTTGTGGACAAGACACTAGCCTTTTTAGCTAAAAACCGGGAGGGCTCGTCCTACATCAACCTCTGGCCCGACGATGTCCACACGCCCTGGATACCCGACGCCGAAACAATGGCGGCGGAACCGCGTGGCTCCCAAAAGTTGCCCGGCTTAAAACAAGTGTTGGTGGAGCTGGACAACCAGGTTGGTCGCCTGATGGCGGGCATCAAGGCCCTCGGTCTGGACGAGAACACACTGGTCATTTTCACCAGCGACAACGGTCCCCTGCCTGCCTTCGGCAACCGCCGCACGGTGGGGCTGCGCGGTACAAAGCTCTCGCTCTACGAAGGCGGCATCCGAATGCCCTTCATTGTGCGCTATCCGGGTAAAGTTCCCGCCGGGCGCGTCAACGAAACCGACGTGACGGTGGCAATGGACTTGCTGCCCACTTTTTGCAAGATCACGAATTCCCCGGTTCCCAGCACCGAAAAGCTGGACGGTGTAGACGTTTCAGCCGCCTGGTTCGGCAAGAAATTCGCGCGGCAGCAACCAATTTTCTGGGAATACGGCCGCAACCACGAGAGCTTCGTCTATCCGCCCGACGCCAGGGACGTCAGCCCGAACCTGGCGATGCGGCGTGGTGCCTGGAAGCTGCTGCTGAAAGACGACGGCTCCGGGGCGCAACTGTACAATATGAAAAAAGACGCTCCCGAAACGCAAAACGTCGCCGCGCAAAATCCCGAAACCACCCGGGAAATGAGTCGTCAGCTCCTGGCCTGGCGCAAGTCGCTGCCCGCTTTGGAAAATCGGGCGCAGTAGAGGATAGCAACCTTAAATTTGTCTTTAAAATAACCTGCAAAATGATCAAAAAAACCACTGCCAGCCTAAGGTTTTTCGCCAGTTTAGTGATTGCTGCCGTGCTGCTGCTGGGCGGCTGCGCCAAGCCCGCCAAAACTACCAGCACCACCGATTCTGCTACGCCAAGCCGCACCGACGGCCCACCCAACATCGTCTTCTTCCTCGTCGATGACCTGGGCTGGACCGACATCGGCGCTTTCAGCAGTCGTAGCGACGAACCGAGCTTTTACGAAACGCCCCACATCGACGCTCTCACGGCGAGGGGCATGAAGTTCACCAACGCCTACGCCGCCTGTCCGGTCTGCTCGCCTACCCGCGCCAGCATCATGAGCGGTAAGTACCCCGCCCGCATGAACACCACCGACTGGTTCGGCGCGCCGCAGCCTTCGACGGCGAGCAAGCATCACACCAGAAACAAACCCCTGCTACCCGCCGAATATGTAGAACACCTGCCTCTGGAAGAGATAACCCTGGCCGAAGCTTTCAAGGCTAACGGCTACGGTACTTTTTTTGCCGGAAAATGGCACTTGGGAGAGTCAGAAGAATTTTGGCCCGAAAAACAGGGCTTCGATGTCAACAAAGGCGGTTATTGGGCGGGTTCGCCGCGTGGCAACCACTACTTCACGCCTTACGATAACCCGCGCCTCGACAACGGCCCGGAGGGCGAAAACCTGACGCTCCGGCTGGCCGACGAGACGGTTTCCTACATCGAGCAACACAAAACCGAACCCTTCCTGGCGTATTTATCCTTCTACGCCGTTCATAACCCGCTGGGAGCACCGCAGGAATTGGTCGATAAGTACACCGAGAAGAGGAAAAAACTGGGTTTGGACGACCAGTGGGGCAAGGAAGGCGAAAGCAAAGTCCGGCTCAACCAATCGCTGCCCGTGTACGCCGCGCTGGTCGAGACAATGGATCAGGCGGTGGGCAGAGTGATGGCTTCTTTGCAGAAAAACGGTTTGGATAAAAACACCATCGTTGTTTTTATGTCGGACAATGGCGGGCTTTCGACTTCCGAAGGTCACCCCACTTCCAACCTGCCGCTACGGGCCGGGAAAGGCTGGCTCTACGAAGGTGGCATCCGCGAGCCGATGGTCATCCATTGGCCGGGCATGGCAAAAGCCGGGTCGGTTACCGATCAGGTGATGATCAGCACCGACTTCTACCCCACCCTGCTCGACATGGCCGGGCTGCCCGCCCTGCCGCAGCAACACGTCGATGGCGTGAGCCTGGTGCCTACGCTGAGAGGAAAAAAGCAAAAGCGGGGCCCTATATTCTGGCATTACCCGCACTACGGCAACCAGGGCGGCTCGCCCGGCTCGGCGGTGCGCTACGGCGACTGGAAGCTGATCGAGTGGTTTGAGCCAGGGCGTAGTCTGGAACTTTACAATCTGAAAGCCGACATCGGCGAACAGAATAATCTGGCTGAGAAGAATCCAGGGAAAACGCAACAACTGCACACGATTTTGCAAAGATGGCGGCTGGAAGTTGGGGCGAATATGCCAAGTCCAAACCCGATGGCGGCACAAAACGGCACAGAAAAGTGATCCGTGCAAAATGCAATATGTCTTGACCGAACTCAACCAATACATCGCCTCTTACTTTGGCGTGCCACCCGAGAGCCTTCGAGCGCATCGCCGCGCTTTTTCAGTCCCAGGAACTGGCCAAAGGCGACTTCTTGGCTAAAACCGGACAAAGCTGCGACGGACTCAGCTTCATTCGCTCCGGTTTGCTGCGCATCTACCTCGCCACCGAAGACGGCAACGAGGTCACGCAGTGGATTTCGACGCCGGGGTACTTTGTCACGGATTTGTCCAGCTTGGTTTTCGGAATGCCCGCCCGCCGGACGATTCAGGCCCTGACCGACGCCGAACTTTTTACGATCAGCCGCGAGAACTACCAGTCCATCGGCCAGCTCGTGCCGGAGTGGAACGCGCTGGAAGTGCGCTTCCTCGCGCGTTGCTTTACGGTCATGGAAGACCGTATTTTCGCCCATCTTTCCATGAGTGCCGAGGAGCGGTATTGGTCTTTTTTCGAAAACAACAAAGAACTTTTTAATCAAGTACCCTTGCAGTACATTGCCTCGCTGCTCGGCATGACGCCCGAGACGTTCAGCCGGATCAGGAAAAAAGCCAGTTCCTGATTTCTTGATTTTTGTCAAGAGTACTTGGGGCCGGATGTCGGAGTTTTGTGGTGTTCAATTATCTATAGGACTTTCGCTTGTCGTCTTGAATGCGATCCCGTTAGGGATCAAATGTGGGTAGAAAAGCGCTTCCCTGGTCGATTACTATGTCCCGTACGGGACATGACCCGCTAATGAATCGGCTTTTTCTACCCACATCCTGTGCCTAGCGGCACATTTTTCCCTGCCGAGCGAAAGTCCTAATCTATACAAAATTCCTGACAGCAAAATCATGGCCAAAGTACTCGAAACCCAGATCCGCATCGACGCTTCGCCCGCTCAGGTGTGGGCCGTTCTGACCGACTTCGAAAAGTACCCCGACTGGAATCCTTTCATAAAATCTTTTACTGGCGAAGTAGCCGTCGGCCACACCATCAAGGTACGCCTTGAACCACCCGGTGGCAACGGCATGACTTTCACACCGATCGTATTGGTTTTTGAAGAAAATAAGGAGTTCCGCTGGTTGGGAAAGCTGGTTTTCAAAGGGCTTTTTGATGGCGAACACCGTTTCAAACTCATCGACAATGGTGACGGCAGTACGACATTTGTGCAAAGCGAGCAATTCAGCGGAATTTTGGTTCCGCTGTTTAGCAAGATGATCGAGGTCAATACAAGAAATGGCTTTGAAGCGATGAATCGGGAATTGAAGGATAGAGCCGAGAAACGAAATCTGATATGAGCCGGGCCGCGTCCGGGCCGGCCGGACGCGGCCGTTGTAAGGTCTTTATGACAAAAAGTAGTTTTGCACTTTTCTTCTCTTTATTATTCACCAATAGAGAGAACGAAAAGTGCCGGACTACTTGAAAAATAGCGACGACAACGCCCTTTGGGATGGGGTGCTGGCTGGAAGCGAAACGGCTTTCGAGCTGCTGTACCATCGGTACTTTAACGACCTCTTCGCTTACGGCCTGAGCCTGCTGGCCGAGGAGGAGTCGGTTAACGACGCCATTCAAGATCTTTTTCTGGAAATCTGGCGAAGGCGGCAGGTACTCAGCCCGGCCCGTTCCGTGAAGTTCTACCTGCTGGGTTCGCTGCGCCGCCGTATCCACCGGATTCAGAAACCCTTCCGCCTCAATAGCCACGAACTACAAAGCGTCCCTGAGTCGCATCTTTCCAACCACGAGTCCCCCGAGCTCCTGTTTTCTGAAAAGGAGGAGGGTATTCTGCAAACCCAAAAGCTGAACCGCTGGCTATCCCAACTTCCGCCCCGCCAATTGGAAGCTTTGGAACTTCACTACTACCACGACCTCCCCTACGCCCAAGTTGCCGATCTGCTCGGTATCAAAGAGCAGTCGGCTCGAAATCTGGTTCAGAAAGCACTGGTAATTCTTCGTAAAATTTCCATTATTCTGGTTATCAGTACCTTATTTTAGAAAAAATATTTTTTCTAAAATAATTGCTTTTAGGGGGGTTGAAAAACTACCCCACCGTTTCTCTATGATTATAGGGAAATGGTACATTCAATTCCCGGCGACCAACCATGCAATATCGCGACTACTCTGTCGAAGATTTTATAGAAAATGCTGCCTTCCGGCATTGGGTACTTGACCCGACGACCGATCCGGGAGGTTTTTGGGGACGATTCCCACAAGAATATCCCGAAAAAGCGGCCGAGTTCCGTGCCGCCAGGAAATTCGTCCAGACACTGGGGGAGGGCGTGGAAAATCGCTTTCCGAATCCCGAAACGGAACGTGCTGTTCTGGCAAGAATCCGTCGGGAAATGGAAACGGGACAGCAGCCTGCTACAATAAGCCTCGTTTGGTGGCGGTTTGCCGCCGCCGCGTCGGTCGTGGCCTTGCTGGCCCTGGGGTACTTCTACCAGCGCATACCTACCCAGGAAATTAGCTACGAGCAACTTCGCCGCCAGACAACTACCCAACTGGTCGAGCGCGTCAACGAGACCGACAAGCCGCTGCTGGTCAAGCTGGCCGATGGTAGTTTGGTTTTCTTAAAGCCTAACTCTCGAATCAGCTACACCGAGTCGTTCAAAGACAAAAATCTGCGGGAGGTTTTTCTGAGCGGAGAAGCTTACTTCGAGGTGGTCAAAGACCCTAAAACCCCCTTTGTCGTCTATGCCAACGAGTTGGTCACCAAAGTACTGGGGACGAGCTTTAATGTGCGGGCTTACGAAGATGACGAGGACGTCACGGTCAAAGTCAACTCGGGTAAGGTGTCCGTGGCAGTGGCCGACGAAGTGAGTGCCAAAAAAGGTGTCAGCAAGCGTGAACGGGAAGGTATTTTGCTCCTGCCCAACCAACAGGCCACGCTTTCGCGCAAGGACGTGCGGCTGGTGAAAGAGTTGGTTGAAGATCCGGTGCCGCTGCCGGGCGAGTCGCGCACTACCGTGACATATTCCTTTAAGTTTGAGAACACCCGCGTGGTTGATGTTTTTACCGCCATCGAAAAAGCCTACGGCGTGGACATCGTTTTCGATGCTGACATATTTGCCAACTGCCTGTTCAACGGCGACCTGACCGACGAGTCTTTGTTCCAGAAGCTGAACGTGCTGTGCCTGAGTATCGAGGCAAAGTACCAGATGCTCGATGCGCAGATCATCGTAAGCGGCGACGGCTGTGGACCACAACCTACCCATTCACCCTAAACCCTTATCCCATGTTTGTAAACACTACCTAGACCCTTCTACACGAAAAGCCGACGGTGCGTCACCACCGTCGGCTCAGTAAAATCCCAATGCTAGTATTCATCTGAAAATCAGATGCCGGGACTGCCTTGCCAAAAATTATTCATTTAACAAAACGGCCTAAAATTATGAAAAAAATGTACGCCGCCCAATGCTGGGGGCTGAAAATCATGCAGTGGTCCTTCGTAAATCTGTGTTTGGCAATCGTCTTTGCCAACGTCTCATTCGCCCACGATGCCTCCGCCCAGGAGTTGCTGGACAAGCGGGTGTCGGTGCAGGCGACTGACTTGCGCCTTCAGGCCGTCCTGAACGAGATCGAGAAAACGGCGGGAGTAAAATTCTCATACAGCCCCAGCCTTATTCGGGCCTCGCGCCGGGTTTCGCTGGTGGCTAAAAACGAAAGGTTGTCGGTAGTGCTGGAAAAGCTACTCCGCCCCCAGACTTTGACGTATAGCGTAGTCGGGAAGCAGATTATTCTGCGGCGGGACGTTGCCATTAAAAATGAAAAGGAGGACGTCCGGGAGGAGGCGAGCCTGCCCGTCCCCCTCGACCGGACGGTGTCAGGCCGCGTAACCTCGGCCGAGACGGGCGAGTCGCTGCCGGGCGTGAGCATTTTAGTGAAAGGAACGCAACCGGGCGTCGCTACGCGCGGCACGACCACCGGGGCCGACGGCACGTACAGCCTTTCGGTACCTGACGAAAGTACCACGCTGGTTTTCTCTTTTGTTGGCTATCTGTTGCAAGAAGTAACGATAGAGAATCGCAGCCTGGTCGATGTCAGCCTGCAAGTCGATACCAAGCTTCTAAATGAAGTGGTCGTCACGGCCTTTGGCATCAAGAAAGACCAGAAGTCGCTGACCTACGCCACACAACAGATTTCTGGTAAAGAAATTTCGGCAGCAGGCAACCCTAACGTCTTGAACGGCTTGCAGGGTAAAGTAGCCGGCGTGACGGTGAGCCTCAACAGCGGTATGCCCGGCAAATCGCCCGGCATCCGTATTCGGGGCAGCCGCTCGCTGACGGGCAACAACGCGCCGCTCTATGTCATTGACGGTCTGCCCGTCTCGGGAGGCGACCGGATTCTCGACATCAACCCCAATGATATCGAGTCCATGAACGTGCTGAAAGGCCCGGCGGCTTCGGCTTTGTACGGGTTACGAGCCTCCAACGGCGTGATTGTCATCACCACCAAGAACGGCTCGGGTGCCCAGGGCAAACCGACCGTCACCTTCGACTCCAATTACAGCGTCGATCAGGTGGGCTTTCTGCCCGACACCCAAATGGAGTTCGGCCAGGGAGAAAACGGTCAGTTCAATCCCAATTCCATTTTTACCTGGGGGCCACGCATAAGCACCATGAGTACCTACACGAACCAGCTCGGTGAGCAGGAGGAGCCGGGCGTGTACGACAACGACAAGGCGTTTTTCCAGAACGGCCATACCATGAACACCAACCTGACTTTTGCCAACTCGGGCAGCTTTGGCAATTTCATGATCGGCTTCGGTCGCAACGACCAAACGGGTATCGTGCCCAACTCGGGAATGTCGCGCAACAACGTGAAGTTCAACGGCGAGTTCAAGTTGCTGAAGAATCTTACCTCGAACATCTCGTTCAACTATTCCGACCTTAAAATCGATGATTTTCCCGAAGAATTTGGCAACACCAATATCTTCCGGGGCCTGACCGAGACGCCGCCTTCGTACAACCTGGCCGGAAAACCCTACGCCTCACCCGGAAACCCGTACCAGCAAATATTCTACCGGGTTTCGCAGAACAACCCCTACTGGGTCATCAACAATTCTTTCCGCGACGAGAACACCAAACGAACGCTGGGCAATATCCTGCTGAACTACAAGCTGGGCGACAACCTGGCGCTCAACTATCGGATCGGGGTGGATCACTACACGACCAACGCCACCAACTACCGCGAACTCGGCTACGGGCCCGTCGGTCGTACCAACCCACCCAGCGGGGGAAGTATCCAGTTGGGCAATCGGTTCGCCAATCAGTTCAACTCCAACCTTTTCCTGACCTACACGAAGCAAATTCGCAACGACTGGTCGCTGGACTTCATCGCGGGCAATGAGGTATTCGATAACCGCTCCGAGAACGTCAACAGCCAGGGGTCTAACCTGGTGGTGGGTGGCTGGCCCAACCTGGCCAACGCTACCCTAATCAACGGCAGCAACACCTCCAATCGGCAGCGGATCGTCGGGTTCTACGCCAATGCCAACGTGGGTTGGAAGGACAAGATATTCCTGAGTGCTTCCGGCCGCAACGACATCGTGTCCAATATGCCCGCCGAAAACCGTTCCTTTTTCTACCCCTCGCTGGGAGCCAGCGCGATCCTGACCGAACTGGTACCCGAAACAAGGCGCGTCTTTTCGTTTGCCAAACTACGGGCCACGGTGGCCGAAGTCGGACAAGCCGGGCCGCTGTACGTCAACAGCCGGGGCTTCGTGGCCAACAACCCCGGTGGGTTCTTGTTCCCTTACCTGGGTCTGGCCAGCTACAGCCAGAGCGGCACGCGCATCAATCCCGACCTTCGTCCCGAAAACACCCGAACCTTTGAAATCGGCGGAGACTTCCGGTTCCTGAACGACCGCATCAGCGTGGACTACACGTATTTCGACAGCAGATCCGACGGTCAAATCTTCAATGTTCCAGTTCCGATCACGACCGGAGCCACGAACGAAATAAGGAATGGAGGCAAGATGCGCAATACGGGGCACGAGGTGGTTTTATCCCTGATTCCCGTCCAGACCAACGATTTCCGCTGGATGTTCAACACGAATTTTACTAAATACCGGAGTGAAGTGCTGGAACTGTTCGGTGGCACGCAGCGGGCGGTTATTTCGGGATCGGACGTCATCACCCTCGTAGCCGAAGTGGGCAACGTCTATCCGGCCTTCATCGGTACTTCCTACCTACGGGATCCGCAGTCGGGCCAAATCGTGTATCAGAACGACCAAAGCAAACCCGACTACGGTTTGCCATTCATCGACAATACCCAGAAAGTACTGGGGACGCCAACGCCTGATTTTGAGATGAACTTCATCAACAGTCTCTCGTTCAAGGGCCTGACTTTGTCAGCCCAGTTGGACTGGCGGAGTGGCGGATTTGTTTATTCCCAATCGTACATCGAATCGCTGCGCCGGGGCCTGGCCGGAGAAACCCGGGACCGGGAGACCCAATTCGTCCCCGAGGGCAAGAAAGGCACATTCGTGAACGGGGCACTCGAAATTTCGGGCGATAACGACATCACGATCAATAAGGACCGCAATTATTACAATAAGCTGTTCCAACTCAACGAAGTCGGCCTGCAAGACGCCTCCTTTGTCCGGCTTCGGGAGCTGAGTCTTAATTATACCTTGCCCGCTTCCTGGTTCTCAAAGTTGAAGCTCAGCAATGCTTCGGTTTACTTCACGGGGCGCAATCTTTTTTTAATCACCAAGTCGTACTACGACCCCGAGGTGAATACGTCCGAGGGATCTTTCTCCAACGCCAATTCGCAAGGAATCGAGATATCCCAGATTCCTCAAACGAGGAGTTACGGGGCTGGAATCAGACTTAAATTTTAACAAAAAAAGACTATGAAAAAGCTAACTATATACTCTGTGCTACTGGTTGTTGCTCTCAGTGCCTGCACGGACGACATCCTGAACGACATCGACACCAATCCCAACCAGGTCAACGACGCCCCGCTCAGTACTTTGCTTCCGCAGCTGCAGGTGAGCTACGTCACCGAAGTGGCGGGAGGCGGAACGGCGCGCAGTACCTACTACCTGAGTGAGCAGAACACCTACGTACTAGGAGAGAACATCCTCGAAACTACACAAAGCCTGGGTGAGCCGCTCTGGACGCAAGCTTACCTGGCGCTCAACGACCTGGCTATCATGAAGCAGAAGGCATTAGCGGCCAATGCCCCCACCTACGCGGGCATCGCCGATGTGTACCGGGCGCTGAATCTGGCGGCTCTGACCGATCTGTTTGGGGATATTCCTTACTCGGAAGCACTCCGAAGCGACGTCGCCAGTCCTTCCTTCGACGCCTCATCGGCTATTTATCCCCAAATTCAGAGCATCCTCGACGAGGCCATCGTGAACCTGGAAAAGGCCCCCGGCCCGTTTGCCCCCTCGAGGGACGATCTGGTGTTTGGAGGAAACCGGGCCCTGTGGGTCAAAACCGCCTACGGACTGAAAGCCCGGCTGCACAATCGGTTGAGCAACCTCGACCCGGCGGGGTCGGCCACCAATGCGCTGGCGGCACTGGCCAAATCGTTCGCTTCCGATGCGGAGAATTTTACGTATACACGATTCGAAGACGCCAACACGAACGCCAACCCATTCTCCAATTCACAGATTAGCCAGCCCGCCACGGCGGTGGGAAACGGCATCTTTAACGCCATGGCCGGATTTGGGGCCAACGGCAAAGTAGAAGACGACCCAAGGGCCAACTTGTGGTTTACCAAGGTGGGGGGCAAAATCATCGCTGCCCCCAACGGCACCGCCCGCCCGGATTTCGGCGCTCCCCGTCTCGATGGAGCCTTCTATTCAAAGCCCGAAATTCTCAAGTATTTCAAAGCGCCCATGCCGCTGCTGACTTTCGTGGAATTGAAGTTCATCGAAGCCGAGGCAAATTTGCGCCTCAACAACCGCCCCAAAGCGTACGAGGCGTACCGGACGGCGGTTACGCTGGCCCTGAGACACGCGGGGGATTTCAACCCGGCTATGAAGTTGACCGACGCCCAGATCGACGCCTACCTGGCCATGCCCAAGGTACTGCCGGGAGCCGACAAACTCAACTTGCGAGACATCATCGTGCAGAAGTACATTTACTTCTACCAATACCAGCCCATCGAAGCGTACAACGACTTGCGCCGCACCGAACTCATTCCGGTGACCGACCCGACTGGCAGGCCAAACCGCATTCCCTACCCGGTTTCTGAACTGACCCGCAATACCAATACGCCCACAGATATCGACAACATCTCGGCGTTCGAGCCGCGAACCAAGGTTTTTTGGGCGAAGAAATAAGCGTAAATTTACCGTTGGAATCGTTCGGAAGGAGACTTCCGAACGATTTTTAGCTATGTACAAAATGAAAAATAAGCTGTGCTTCTTCCTGGTATTTTTTTCCTGCCAGGTTCTTTCTGCCCAAACGCCCGGCCCTTCCGACGTCGTCATCTACGGGGCCACGCCCGCCGGGATTTTCGCCGCCCTCAACGCCGCGCGCGAGGGCCACAGCGTGGCGTTGGTGGAAGAGTACCCGCACATCGGCGGGCTGATGACGGGCGGACTGTCGTTCACCGATTTTCGGTCGTTGGAATCGCTGAGCGGCACGTTCAACGAGTACCGCTTTCGGGTGCTGGATTATTATAAAAAAACATACGGTCCCAACTCCCCACAGGTGGCCGACAGCTACTTTGGCGTCAACGCCGAGCCAAAAGTAACGCTGCTGATCTTCAAGCAAATGCTGGCCGAGCAGCCTTCTATAAAAGTCTTGACAGAACACCGACTCGCCAAAGCCAGTGTGACGAAAAACAAGGCGGGCGTGTCGAAAATAAACGCCGCTACTTTCACGGATTTGGCCACCGGAAAACCTGTAACGATCAACGGCAAAATCTTCATCGACGCTACCTACGAAGGCGACTTAGCCGTAGCCGCCGGGGCGGAGTACCGCATCGGGCGGGAGTCGCGGGAGGAGTTTTGCGAGATTCACGCGGGCAAGATTTTCACCAAAAACGGCCAGATCGTGACCGGCAGCACGGGCGAGGGCGACACGCGGGTGCAAGCCTACAATTTCCGGCTCATCATGACCGACTCGGCGGCCAATCGCCGGATGGTCGAGCGGCCCGCCAACTACCGTCGCGAGGAATTCTTGCCAATCGCCGAAGTGTTCGCCAGCGGAAAAGTCAAACAGATTTTCACCCAAGGTAAAGAGGGGATTTTTCGGGTGCAGCCGCTGGTGAACCGCAAAGCCGACATCAACGACATCAAGAATGCCCCGGTCAGAATGTCGTCGCTGGGCGAGAACTACGCCTACCCCGACGGCAGCCCGGAAGTGAGGGCAAAAATCATCGCCGAACATCGGGAGCATATTCTGGGCATGATTTATTTTTTACAAAATGACGAGAGCATTCCGTTGGCTGCCCGGCAGGAAGCATGGGAATGGGGGTTGGCCAAAGACGAATTCACGGATAATGATGGGGCGGCCATCCGCGGGGCGGCCGTCCGCAACTTTCCCTATCGCTTGTACATCCGCGAAGCCCGCCGCATCATGGGCGAGGTGGTTTTTACCGAGAACAGCACCAATATTGCCCCCGATTCGGTGCGCAGCTTCCTGGAAGCCAATTCCGTAGCCATTAGCGACTATTCCCTCAACTGCCACGGCGTCTCGCCGCCCGGCCCGCTCTATCCCGACATGACGGAGGGCGATTTCAACGCCTCGCCGCAGCCCTTTCAGATTCCCTACGGTGTGATGCTGCCCAAGAAATTCGAGAATCTGCTGGTTCCAGTAGCGGTTTCGGCGAGCCACGTCGGGTTTTGCGGCATCCGGCTCGAACCCACCTGGTCGGCGTTGGGGCAAGCGGCGGGACTAGCCGCTCATCTGAGTATAAAAAATAAAGTACCCGTCGCGCTGGTACGGGTAGCTGACTTGCAATCGTTGCTTTTAAAAAAAGGAGCCAAGATTATTTATGTCAGTGACGTCGAGGCCGATTCGCCCTATTTCGAAGCCGTGCAGTACTTTGGGGCCAAAGGTTTCTTTCACGACCTATACGCCCCGGAAGATGTAAGCCTGCGTTCGGTTCCCGTCCTCAAAATACAATACAGTGGCCCGATGCTCTACCACGATGTCATGCCAGACGAAAAGCTGGATTCAGATTTGGCGAAAAGCTGGATAGACAAACTATCTGTCGACAAGCGGTCTTCTGCCACGCAACTCTTGGCGACTAAGTCTTGGAAACGGGGCGAATTTCTGTTGACTCTTTTTGAAACCAGATGATTCTAAACGCTTGCAACCATGATAAAACGCCGAGATTTTCTTAAAAAAAGCACCCTGACTTCTTTGGTACCCTTCGTGGGGGCCACTGCTTTCGCCACGCAAAGTTTCGACCCAAAGGTCTTTCAGGAACCCAACCGGCAACTTCCCATCGTCAAAGAGACGGATGTGATCGTGTGCGGTGGCGGCCCGGCGGGCATCGGCGCGGCGTTGAGTGCGGCCCGTAGCGGGGCCAAAACTACCCTCATCGAAATGCACGGCTGCCTGGGTGGGGTATGGACGGCTAGCTTGCTGAGCAACATCATCGATCACGAGGCCAAAACGGGCATCATGAAGGAACTTATCGACCGCCTGAACGACACCGACGGGCAATACGATGCCAAGAAGTACGACGCCGAGCTGATGAAATGGACGCTCGACGAGATGTGCCGCGAAGCCGGCGTGGAGGTACGCCTCCACACGCGGGTCACGGCGGCCTACCTCGATAAGCAAAAGAAAATCGACTGCATCACCACCGAGAGTTTTTCGGGCCGGGAAGCCTGGAAAGCCAAGGTGTTCATCGACACGACGGGCAACGGCGAACTGGCCGCCCGCGCGGGCTGTGAGTTCAGTATAGGCGAGCCGGACACTGGAAGAGTGCAGCCTATGTCGTTGATGGTGATTCTGAGCGGAATAAACGAAGCGGATCTTGTCCGGGAAGGCTACGTCGAAGGATTGGGGAAAAAGGGCTCGCCTACGGGTGACGGCAAGCGGAAACTCCACAAGGATATTCTCGCGGCGGGCGTCGACGCCAGCTACACCATGCCCAGTTTTTTCACGGTTCGCTCCGACATGGTGGCCCTGATGACCAACCACCAGTACGGCGTATCGGCCCTGGACGCGGATGCCATCACCCAGGCCACGCTCGAAGCCCGCAACGAGGTGAACACAATCGTGAACGCCCTGCGGAAAACAGGCGGCATGTGGGCTAACGTACGAATCGTCAATTCGGCGGCCCAAATCGGCATTCGGGAAGGACGCCGCATCCACGGCCTCTACATGCTGACCAAGGAAGACCTGATGCGCGGGGCGCAATTCGAGGACGGCGTCTGCGACGTTACTTTCGTGGTGGACATTCACTCGCTGGTCAAAGGCGAAGGCGGAGGCTACGGCGCGGGTGGCGTAAAGATGAAGCCTTACCAAATTCCGCTGCGCTCGTTGATCGCCAAGGACGTGGACAACCTCATGATGGCGGGCCGCTGCATCAGCGGCGACTTCTACGCCCACGCCAGCTATCGCGTCACGGGCAACGCTGTGCCGATGGGCGAAGCCGCTGGAAAAGTATCGGCGAAAGCCGCTTTGTCGGACCGTTTGCCCAAGGAAGTGGAATGGACAGAAGTGAAGGCATGATGCTCACCCGAAGCGCGATCTTTTTGTTGGTTGGTTTGTTAGCGGGATTACCATCTGTTTGTGGCCAACTGAAAACAGCAACTTCGCCCGCTTCGATCATTTTCGATACCGACATGGGGCCGGACTACGACGATGTCGCGGCCCTCACGCTACTTCATGCCCTGGCCGATTCGGGAGAAGTGAGTATTTTGGCCACCGTCAGCTCTAACCAATCGCCCTTTGCGGCTCCGGTTATCGACGTGATGAACACTTACTTTGGACAGCCTGGCCTGCCCGTCGGGGTCGTGGGTGGCTCGGCGGTGAACAGGCCCGCCGAGCAGAAATGGGATTCTCTGCTGGTAGCGCATTATCCCCATGACCTTGGAACCAATCAGGAGGTCGAGGAAGCGACGGCCCTTTACCGGCGAGTGCTGGCGTCCCGGCCCGATGGCAGCGTGACCATCGTGACGGTCGGCTTCCTGACCAATCTCGCCAATCTGCTCGAATCGGAGGCCGATCGGCACTCGCCTTTGAACGGGCGGGAACTGGTGAAGGCAAAGGTCAAAAAACTGGTGGCAATGGCGGGGCATTTTGGGAGCAAGATGGGCATCGCCAGCGAATTCAACGTAAGGATGGACATACGGGCCGCCCGACAAGTCTTCGACCGTTGGCCCGGATCGATCCTGCTGAGTGGTTACGAAATCGGTGCCCGGGTTTTCACGGGCTTGCCGCTGGCCAGTAGCTCCTTTCCCCACTCGCCCGGCCAACAGGCGTACGCGCGCGCGTTCCGCCTGAATGAGAAAGACGCGAACGGACGCATGAGTTTTGACCAGACCGCCGTATTGGTGGCAGTCAAAGGCCCCGAACCCTCTTATTCCCTGGTGGAAGGACGGATGATCGTCAGGGACGACGGCAGCAACACCTGGGATGCGGCCGGAACCGGGCATTCTTATCTGGTCGAGAAGGCGTCACCAAAACAGGTGGCGGCAATTATCGACCAACTGATGCTGCACCAGCCGCAGAAACGTTGAATCGTCCGGCCCGACGCTGGCGCAATCTGAAATTTTGACCGGCGGTCAAACCAAACGCACGCGGCTAGGATGATGTTTCACTCGCCCGTTCCGCTGGTGCTATTCGACACCGGTACCCACCTGATAGCCGGACCGCTCGCTGAATCGGCTAAACACGTCAAGCCTTACGGCGAACTGGGAGAATATCTGTACAACTACCGGCTGAAAAAACCGCTATACACGGATCTCAAAAAGGGGTACTTCGACCTGGGGGACATTGCCGTGTTGCTCGATCCGTCGATTGGGAAATGGGAGGAAACCCGCTGCCCGAGGGTCACGACCTACATGGACTACGATTTTTACGCCGCCAATGGCAAGCTGTTGCGCTGCTACGACATAGACCGCGACCGAACGGTTCAACTTCTCTACGACAAGCTTAAAGCCCACGCCACGGGTTCGGCGTCGAAATAGGCTTCTTCTTGAATTCGTCTTGAAATTGATTTTTCAGCATAATAATTCCTCACGCGCCTCCCTACACCCGCTCCAATTTATACGGATACACCCCACCCGCATTCCACTGGCAGACGTAAAGGTTTTTATCCTTATCGACACACACATCGTGGCAGTGCTTGAATACGGCTTGCTCTTGCAGAAGTAAGTCTAGTTTGCCGTCTTTGTACACGGGTGCATTGCCGCCGGGATTAGAAACGACCTTATTGTTTTTATCCAAAATCGTCACGAAGCCCCGGTTCAGCTTGGGGTTGTAATCGCCGGGCAGCATCCCGAAGCAGACGCCCGAGTAGAGGTTCTCATCGTCCAGCACGGGGCGGCTGACGTAGGCGCCCGGCAGGTAATAGGTTTCCAGATACTCACCTTCGAGTGTGAAGCGTTTGAAGGCATTTTTCATGCGAGCGGTGCAGATCAGGGTAGGATTGGCCTTGTCGCGGTAGTCGACCGCCACGCCGTGGGCTTGCTTAAATTTGGCATCCTGCAAGTAGCTGTCACCGCCAAACTTCGAGATGAAGTTTCCCTTGGCGTCGTAGCGCAAAACAAACTGCGATCCGTAGCCGTCAGCTACGTAGATATCGCCGTTTGGGCCAATGGCCGTTTCGGTGGGAATGAATTTGCTGGCTTCGTCGTAGATTTTTTCGCTGCGCGGGTTTTTCAATTCCATCACGACTTTCCCCGCCAGCGTGCTTTTGACGACTCGGCCCGAGGCGATGTCGGTGATATACAAAAACTCCTCGCCCCCCTCATCGTGCAACGTAAGTCCATGGGCACCGCCAAGATTCAGTGTCCAGGCATCCAACAACTTTCCCGATGGGTCGTAGATGAGCACATTGTTCTTAGGTTCATCAGTGAGCATAAACAGCCGCCCGCTGCGCGTCTGCACCATTTCATGGCAGTTATTGACGGGGTATTTGCCGGAGTCCAGCACGCCCCACTCCTTGTGAACCCGGTACCGAAAATCGCCGTGACCAATCACTTCCGCTGCCAGCCTGGGTTCAGGTTTTGAAATATAAAATGGCAAGAAAGCCGCCGCCGCTATAGCTCCACTGCCCTTTTTTATAAATTCTCTTCGAGTGTTTTCTTTCATGAATCATTCACGAAAACCTAATACCTAATACCCTAACTTAAAATGTCCTTCACCACCTTCCCATGCACATCCGTCAACCGAAAACGCCTTCCCTGGTGCTTGAAGGTCAGTTGCTCGTGGTCGATACCAAGAAGGTGCATCAAAGTAGCCTGAAAATCATGCACGTGGACGCCATCCTCTACGACGTTGTAGCTAAAATCGTCCGTCTTGCCATACACCATCCCTGCCTTGACGCCCGCCCCCGCCATCCACATCGTGAACGCGCCGGGATGGTGATCGCGGCCGTAGCTGGTGGGCGTCAGACGCCCCTGCGAAAAGCTGGTACGGCCGAACTCACCGCCCCACACGACCAGGGTATCGTCCAGCAGTCCGCGCTGTTTGAGGTCTTGCACCAAGGCCGCGTTCGCGCGGTCGGTATCCATGGCCTGGCTTTTCATGCCGCTGGGCAGGCCGCCATGGTGATCCCAGCCCATGTGGTAAAGCTGGATGAATTTAACGTCTTTTTCGGCTAACTTTCGCGCCTGTAGACAGTTGGCGGCATAAGTGCCGGGCGTGCGGGCTTCCTCGCCGTAGAGTTCGTAGATATAGTCGGGTTCGTCGGCGGTCGAGACGGCCTCTGGTACGGAGGCCTGCATCTTGTAAGCCATTTCGTACTGGCTGATCTTGGAATGAATCTCAGGATCGCCCCAGATGTCGAACTGGTGTTCGTTCATGCCTTTGATAAAATCCAGTTGCTCGCGGCGGTCGTTTTCGTGGACGCCGTAGGGATTTTGCAGATACAGCACGGGTTCGCTGCCCGCCCGGAATTGCACGCCCTGATGGTGCGAGGGCAAGAAACCGTTGCCCCACGACGCGGAGGTAAGCGGCTGCGCGCCGCCCTTGCCCTTGGAGATCATAACCACGAAGCCGGGCAAATTCTGGTTGTCGGAACCCAGCCCGTAGCTGAGCCACGAGCCAATGGAGGGCCGCCCCGTTTGTTGTGAGCCGGTCTGCACCAGCATCACGGCGGGTTCGTGGTTGATGGCGTCGGTGTACATCGAGTTGACGATGCACAGGTCATCCACGATTTTGGCGGTGTAGGGAAATAGCTCCGACACCCACGTTCCGTTCTGCCCGTACTGATGGAAATCGTAAATCGACTTCACCAGCGGAAAGCTCGATTGTCCCGCCACCATGCCGGAATTACGCTGCGTGCTTTTAATAGAATCAGGAATCTCTTCCCCGTGCCATTTGGCGAGTTCGGGCTTGTAGTCGTAGGATTCCAACTGCGAAGGCCCGCCGCTCTGGAATAAATAAATGACTCGCTTGGCGCGCGGCGGAAAGTGACAGGCTCCCAGCATTCCGCTCTCAGCCGTTTCTACGATTTTTTTGTTCCCGCCTCCGAAAGAAGAAGAATTCAGCAGACTCCCCAGCGCCAGCGAGCCAAAGCCCAACGATGCCGTTTTCAAGAATCCCCGACGGGCGATGCGTTCTAGTTCATTCATAACATTTCTCTAAAAAGGGTTAACGGTCAACGGTCAACGGTTAACGATACGCGGATTTGTATTTTGACGAAATCAAATTGATAGCGTAGAACGCCGTTTGACCGTTAGCCGTTAACCGTTAACCGTTAACCGTTAACCGACTTTACCTAATTCCTGGAATATCCCTCCGAGGTATTCATCAACCCATTGATCACGAAAGCCAGTGCCGCCGTTTCAGCCGGATCGAGGTCAGGATTCCTCTCCGAATCCCCGGTATCCAGGTAAGCGATGGCGTCATCTTTTCTTTGGGCATATTTCTCTTTTTGATTTCTGTAAAAATCACCCATCATCTTCTTTTCCTTCGCATCGGGCTGACGGCCTAGCAAGATACGGAAGGCGTCTTTGAGTTGGGTGTCGGTTTGTGACTCTTGCTCCTTGATTTTCTCCGCCAAAACGCGCGCCGCCTCGACCATTTGCGGGTCGTTCAGTAGTACCAGCGCTTGCAGCGGCGTGCTGGTCGAGCGGCGTTTGACAGTGCAGAAAGTCCGATCCGTGGCGTCAAAAATCATCATCGTGGGCGGCGGGGAGGTGCGCTTCCAGACCGTGTACAAGCTGCGGCGGTAGAGCCCCTCCCCCGGTTCCTGCAGGTACTTGTAGCGCCAGGGCTTGTTCGAGATTTCGTCCCACAGGCCCTCGGGCTGGTATGGAAAAACGCTCTTGCCCCCGCGCTTGTCGACCAGCAGTCCACTCACGGCCAAAGCATTGTCGCGAATCATCTCGGCGGAAAGTCGGAAACTCGGCCCGCGTGCCAGCCAGTCGTTTTCGGGGTCTTTTTCGTAGAGTTCAGGTCGGATCACGGACGACTGCTGGTAGGTCGCCGATGTCATGATTTCCTTATGCAGTTGCTTCATGTCCCAACCTGACTCCACAAACGATACCGCCAGATAATCCAGCAGTCCGGGATTGGTCGGTAAAGCCCCCTGATTCCCGAAATCGTCGGGCGTTTTGACCAGTCCCTGGCCAAAGTGCATGGCCCAAATCCGGTTCACGATCACGCGGGCGGTCAACGGATTTTCCTTGTCGAATAGCCATTGGGTGAGGCCCAGACGGTTTCGGGGGTACTTGTCGCCGAAGGGCAGCACCCACTCGAAGGCGGAGGGCTGCACCTCGTCGGTGGGGCTGTCGTACACGCCTCGGTCAAGGACATAGGTTTTACGCGGCTTGGGCAGGTCGCCCATGACCATGATTTCGGGGATGCCGTCGAGGACGTGCGTCAGGCTATCGCGCCAACGCTTCACCTCCTGGTACTTTGGATCGCTTAGCTTCCGTTGCCGGGCGTAATGGTCATTAGCCAGGCTTTTATTTTTGGAAATACCGATCATACTGGCCTTCGGGCTGTACAAGTGCATGACTTCCAGGGGAGAAAGCTCCTTGTTAAATACCCTGAACTCGTCGATGCCACCATTCTTAAAAGTAATGATGCGGCCCACGACGCCCAGTTGCAATCCGTGGAAGCCGTAAGTGTGAATATTCGGCTCGAAGAGGATAGATTTATAAACCTCCTTCCCTAACACTTCGACCGCAATCGGTAAGCCGTTGACGTAAAGTTGAACGCCATCAGCCCGACCTGAGCCATCGTAGGTAATGCTCACGTCCGACCACTTCTTGATTGGCAAAGCCCGCTTGGCCGCAACCTCGATGGCGTTTTGTGGATAGGAATGGGCGATGACGAAATGTAACTTATTGTCCTTCAAGAGCAGCGAGTACCCCTTCATGCCCAAACGGTCATCCTCGGCGTGGACGAAGATGCTGACATCCTTATATAGCGTATCGGGAAAAACCGACAGACTGGTCGAGAAAGGTTGGGTGTGTTCATACCAGCCAATTTTGGCGGGCAGGGCGGCGGCGGTGAATTCTCCGATGAACAGCGCATTGCCGTGACGTCCGGGCTTGATGAGCGGTTCCTTGATTTCCAGCGGCGGCTTGCGGCTTTTCACCTCGGCGGTTTTGAAAACTTTCTCTTTGACGGGCGTAACCTTGTCGAAAGAGTAGTGCGCGACGGTACTTTGGGCGAGGCCTTTTTCCAAGTCAGCCAGAATTTCGCCCGCGCCTTTTTCCACCGGAACTACCTTCTGCATCCGGTTCAGTGCCTGTTCGGAGTCCTCAATTTTGGTTTTGATAAAATCGAGTACTTTGTCATTTTTGTTATCCGTCAGCAGCAGCGAAGGGCCGGGCGTTTGGTCGTGGCCGTACACCGCCGTACCGATTTCGTTGGTACTGTTGAAAAACCCGAACATCCGGTAGTAGTCCTTATGGCTGATGGGGTCGTACTTGTGGTCGTGGCAGCGAGCGCACTCGATCGACAAACCCAGGAATGCCTTGCCCAGGGTATTGGCGCGGTCAGCGACATACTCGACCCGGAACTCTTCATAAATAATGCCGGCCTCTGAATTTTTGCGGTGCAGACGATTAAAAGCCGTTGCCAGCACACTCTCTTTGTTTTTATTCTTGACCAAATCGCCCGCCAACTGCCAGGTAGCGAACTGTTTGTAGCTCATGTTTTGGTTAAAAGCCTGAATCACCCAATCGCGCCAGGGGCTGACATCGCGGTGCTTGTCGTCGAGGTAGCCGTCGCTGTCGGTGTAGCGGGCTACGTCCATCCAGTCCACGGCCATGCGCTCGCCGTAAGCGGGCGAGGCCAGGTAGTGGTCGATCATTTTTTCGTAAGCATCGGGCGATTTATCGGCGACGAAGCGGTCGATTTCGGCCAGCGTGGGCGGCAGGCCGCAGAGGTCAAAGCTGGCGCGGCGAATCAGCGTTTCCTTCGTGGCGCTTTCGGCGGGGGCAATGCCCTTGGCTTCCAGCTTTTGCAGCGCGTAGTTGTCGATCGGATTTTTCACCCAATCTTCGTTATTAACCTTTGGGGCCTTCTTCTTCTCGGGCTTCATGAACGACCAGTGTGGCCGGTACTCGGCTCCTTCCTCGATCCACTTGATGAGGGTCGCTTTTTCTTTGATCGTCAGCGAAAGGTGCGACTCGGGCGTAGGCATAACCACCTCAGGATCATGCGAGAGAATGCGCGCGACCGCGTGGCTTTTGTCGGCATTGCCGGGAACGATGGCGTGGTAATTTTCTTCTTTGCCTAACGCCCGGTAGGCTTCTTCGGCCAGATCCAGTCGCAGGTCGGCCTTGCGCTTCTTGGCGTCCGGCCCGTGGCAGGCAAAGCATTTGTCGGAGAGAATGGGCTTGACGTCGTAGTTGAAATCCAGGTCGTTGGGCAGCAGATTGTAAGCTTCCTGAACGTCGTCGGGCAGTTTGGGGCCGCAGGAGACGCACAGTACAATCAGGAAGAGAAAAGTTGCTTTGTAAATCGACTTCATCGTATTTCAAATTGAAGCCCTAATTTACTTATTTTTTAACGAAAAATTGGGTCTCTATTTCCCACCGTCTTTCACAACATCCACCAGCCGTTCCGCCAACCGCCGATCGGCTGTGATGATTTCCGCCGTGCCGTTCAGGCCGTTGCGGTAGGCCAGCCGCTTGCCGTAGCGGGTTTGCAGGCCCGCGGTAAGTCCACGTAGCCCCAGTAGGTGCTGTCCGCGCCGGGCGTGAGCGACAACTGCGACAAAACGCCCTCCACCATGCCGTACTCGCGGAACGGGTAGCCCTGCAACTTGATAAGTACCGCCTGCCCCTCGCGCAGCTTGCCCAGGTTGGACTGCGGTATTTTCACCAATCCCTGGAAACTGCTCCCGCCCGGCTCGACGGTCAGCAGTTCCTGGCCCGCGCTCATGCTCTGCTGCTCCTGCCAGGGCGAGGAAAACGACACCTTTCCCGCCACCGGGGCGCGGAGAATGTAGCGTTGCTCCCACCCTTCCATGCCGCTGCGCAGGGTCTGGAGGGCTTGCCGGAAAGTACCCTTCTGCTCGGCGATGGCGTTGTCGAGTTCCAGCATTTCCTTTTGCTTGGCGGTCTGGGACGTGCGGTTCTGAATCAGCGACGAGGCCAGTTGCTTCAAGCGGCATCTCGCGGCCCAGCAGTTTCACTTTCTCGCGCTGGTAGTCGAGGGTCGGGATGACTTTGTCGCGGTAGAGTTTTTCATGGATGTCGAATTCGCTTTTCGCCAGAGCCGTAATCGCGTTTTTGCAGGTCGAATTGCTCGGTTAGCGTCTGCTCCATCGCCCGCAGGTCGGTCTGATCTTGCAGGAGCAATGTCCTTTTTTGCAAATAGAAAGCCGCCGCTGAGGTAAGATTTCAGTTGGGTAAGTTGCTGGTAGAAAGTCGAAAAGTCATTCTGCAATTCGCCCAACTGATTGTAGGGCCGGATCGAGTACCGCTGCATTGCCGCCCAGTCGCTTTGCGTCCACCGACTGCCGCAAACCGCCAGCGACGTGCCCAATGCCAGCACCTGCGTCGGGTCGGCGGTGCTTTCCGAGTAGGCCAGCGCTCTGTCCCGCCGCTCCACCCCTGCCCGTCCGTCACCAGCAGCCGCGCCAGTTTGCCCTCCGTCCGCACCGCCACGGTACGCGGTGCGTCGGTGGCTGTCAGCGTAAACTGCAGCCGTAACGATATCGGGGTAGCGCACCAGCCAACTCCCCAGCCCCAGCAAGCACAGCAACCCACAGAACAAAGTCATCCCCCAGCGCACCAGCCCCGGCGGTGGCCGACTGATGATCTCGTGGACTTCTTCGCTGTGGAGTTCTTTGAAGGTCGACATTGGGTTATGGATGCTAGTTCAAGTTGATTACTCACTAACTCAAAATACTTCCCCCGCCGCGCCACCAACTCCATATGCGTCCCGCGCTCCACGATCTCGCCTTTTTCCATCACCACGATCTGATGAGCGTTCTTGACGGTACTCAGACGGTGGGCGACGACCACCACGGTGCGGCCGTGGAAGAATTCTTCCAGATTTTGCAGGATCACAGCCTCGTTGTTGGCGTCGAGGGCGTTGGTGGCCTCGTCGAACAGCAGCAGTTGCGGGTCTTTGTAGACCGAGCGGGCGATGAGGATGCGCTGCTTTTGGCCCTGGCTGATGCCGTTGCCCTCGGCCCCGATTTTTGTGTGGTAGCCCAGCGGCAGCGACTCGATGAAGCCGTGGATATTGGCCGTGCGGGCCGCGCGGTACAGCCGCTCCTGGTCGATGACCTCCTCACACACCGCGATATTGCGGGCGATGCTGTCCGAAAACAAAAATCCCTCCTGCATCACCACCCCGCACCGCTGCCGCCACGCGCTGTGCGAAAGCATATCGAGACTCAGGCCCCCGATGTGGATTACACCCGCAGGTAGCTTAAGTTCGACCCGACGATCCCCCTCTGCCGCAACTCCCCGCTCTTTTGAGAGAGGGCCGCATGTCAGCCCTCCACCAAACTAATCCGCCCCCCGCCCACCGGATAAAACCGCAACAACAACTTCAGAAGCGTCGTCTTCCCGCTCCCGCTCGTGCCCACGATCGCCGTCGTCTTCCCGTGCGGGATGGTCAGACTCGATGTCGCGCAGCACGGGTTCGTTGCCCGCGCCGGGGTAGGTGTAGCTCAGGTTTTCTGGAGTCGGAGGTCCTGCCGCGGGTCCCACTCGTGGCGGAGCGGCGTGTCGGCGGGTTCCTCGTCGGGCAGGCCGTGGACCTCGTTGAGCCGCTCCAGGCTGATCTGGGCGTCCTGCCAGGCTTGCAGGAAACCGATCAACTGCTCGATGGGCGCGTTGAACTGGCCCAGAATGTACTGCACCGACACCAACGCGCCCAGTGTCATCTGCCCGTCGATGACGGCCTTGGCGGCCAGGAAGGTGATGAAGATGTTCTTGCCCTGGTTGATGACCACCGCCCCGGCCTGCTGCCACTGCGACAGCGACAGGCTCTGCACGCTCCACTTGAAGAGCCGCGCCTGTGTCCGCTCCCACTCCCAGCGCTTGCCCGTCTCGGCCCCGGCCAGCTTGATGTCCTGCATCCCCTGGATGAGCTGCACGATCTGGCTCTGGTTGCGGCTCGACACCTCGAAGCGCTTGGTATCCAGCCGCCGCCGTTGTCGCAGAAACGCTATCACCCACAGCGCGTAGGCTACCGACGCGCCCACCGCCACCAGAAAAATGGTCGTGTTGTAGTAGGCCAGCACGAAGCCAAAAACGACCAAGTTGAACACTGAGAAGACCACGCTCAGCGTTTGGCCCGTCAGAAACTGCTCGATGCGGTGATGATCCTTGATGCGCTGCATGATGTCGCCAAACTGCTTGACATCGAAAAACGACAGCGGCAGCCGCATCAGCTTGGCCAGGAACTCCGACAGGATCGTGAGGTTGAGCCGGACGCTGATGTGCAGCAGAATCCAGCTTTGCAGGAAGCCCACCGCCGAACTGCTCAGCATCAGCACCGTCTGCGCCGATCAGGACCACGTACAGGAAGCCGACGTTCTGGGTGCCGATGCCGATGTCGACCACGGCCTGGGTCAGGAACGGCAGCAGCAACGAGAAGCCGCTCGCCGCCAGCATCCCCAGGCCGAGTTGCACCACCAGCTTTTTGTAGCGAAACAGGTACCCCAGCAGTTGCGAGAATTTGAGGCCCTCGACCTTTCTCGCCCTCCTCCTCGTAAAAGCGGGTACCCGGCTCCAGCAGCAGCGCCAGGCCCTTGCTTTCGCCCTCGTGCTCGCTCGACAGCCAGCGTCGCTCGAACTCCTCGGCCGTGTAGGTGATCAGGCTCGCCGCCGGATCGGCGATGTGGAAAACCGCCGTGGTGGTCGTGGGGGAAGTGGGGGCGGTGCTAACGGTATGTTCCCTGACGGGCGAGCCGCCCGTATCCCCTTCCAAATCCACCGTGGGTTTGCGCCCGCCCCGGATACCTTGCAGAAAGCTCCGGCCGAGGGAACCCTAACTCACTTTGTAAAGCACCACAAAATGGTTTTGCCCCCAGTGCAAGAATGCAGGGCAGCGGCACTTCTTCTACCAACTTTTCCAACGAAATGCGCACGCCCACCGTTTTGAAGCCCACCGCCTCGGCGGCTTCGGCAATGCCCAGCATACTTACCCCGTCCTTACCCAACTGTGCCTTCACTCGCATGGTTTGCGCCGAGTAATGCCGCCCATAGTGCTTGGCGACCATGCGGAGACAGGTCGGGCCACAGTCCATGTGGTCAAGTTGGCGGTAGAAGTGCAAAGGTTTCACATTTGGGTAGATTTGTTAATCAATCAAATCGATTACTTTTTCCCAATTAAACTTATCATGAATTCTAGGAGAATCAAACGAAACAACGGAATTGTTTTTTCCGATAAGAAGTGTTCTAGGAATTGACTCAAGAAAGATAGAAGATGTTAATTTACTTTTCTTATAATCTAATAATAAATATTCATTTTCATTAAATCCATATTTATCAACGGCACGTTTCCAGTTTTCTGGATTTTCATCAATTGAGATATTTATCAATTTTATTCCTTTTTCTTGAAATAATTCATACGTAGCTTTTGCATCTTTCCGTGCCTGAATACAAGGTCCACACCAGCTTGCCCAAATATCAATGACGATGATACTATCTCTAGGAAGTATATCGCTGAGCAGTTTATGTTTTTCATTAATGTCAATAATTATAGAATTTTTAACTTCAATTTCTAATTCATTTTTTTCGGAAAACACTTTTTCCCTTAGTGCATTTAAATTATTAATTATCTTGTTATTGTTTAGCAACAACCCCTGAGTTTCAGTGCTTAGCTTATCAAAAAGAAGCTTATTTTTGTTATTTGAAGTCTCAAAATAATATCTACTTAATAAGAAAAACTTAACCCTGCCAAGAGTAAAGCCATAGAAGTATTTTTCTGCCGCGCTAAATCCTCTTAAAAGATTATCGGCAGTACTTACATTCTCCTGTTCAATCCATTTGAGGTAGGTACTTACGAAATTATTCCATATGTTAGAATTGAGTACTGATATGGGGAGAAGGTCTTGGTCTAGGAGCCTCTGAATTTGTATTGAATCAACGAGGGAGATATAGTTTTTAGGGAGCTGTGTCTTGGTAACGTACCTACCGATAGGAGAAAGTAGTCCAGTATAATATGTACACATAGTTTCAAGGTTCACAAATTCCACTAAGTCATTAGATGGGTTAAATAAATTTTTTAAACTATCATTCAAATATTTCTTAGTATTAACATATTTTAAAAAATCGTTTTTGTACAAAGTCCAGTCGTGAGTATACTTTTCCTGAATTTTAGGCCTAGGCGCTCTATATTCATACAATGACATCAAGTAGTGATTATTTTTTTCACTATTTCCATGAATAGATGTTAAACTAACACCATCTGTTTCAATAACGATACTATCACCAGGAGAAACCCATAAGGGTGTATTGCCAAAGTACAATTTTTGACTAGTTCCTACATCAAAGTTTGCTTTTAAAAACCCTAATTTATCAGTAGCAAATTCAAGCCAAAATAATTCGCTCTTAGATAATGGGTCAAAATTATGAATAGCTATTTTATAATTTGGCAAATCTGACTTTAAAGTAATATAAACATTAGTAGAGTCAGAAGTGATGGCTCCCCAAAGGTTGTATGGTGACAGGAAGTATACCAATAAAATATTTAAGTAATTCATATTGTTAGATCTTATATGTATAATCAAAACATATGCAATAAAAGAATCAATTAAGTAAAATTTATTTTCAAATATGACACCCTTTTCAATAAATAGAGAGATAAGTATAAAACAAAAAAACCAAGAAATGTGTAAGTCCTTAAAAGATTAACGACGTACACATTTCTTGGATGGATTACTCACAATCTGCACAGTCCCAGTCAAGTTCACAGGCAGAACATGCTGAGGATGCATTCTCTAACGAGCATCCATCAGCTACCAACACCCTACATTTCAGTTCGTTGCCTTCGAAGCACCTTGCCCAATACGAAGAAATATCGCCGCCTTCGTATCCGCCCTTGACTTTCTTCATTTGCTCGCGGGAAAGCAAAGAGTTGGTAAAATTCATTAACATCTTTTTCATTCTGAAATTGTTTTAGTTAAAAATATATTGAACACTTACACTAGATAAGTCGCTTAGAAGAACATGATGCATTTAGAATTGAGGAATACCTACCTCAGCAATACCATCAAGGCAATATAGAATTTTGTTCCATATCGTTCTCGAATCATCTTTTTTAATATTTCCCATTAGGCCAAATCTATTTAGTTCTACCCGAACCGCATTCCCCGGTTGGTCGTTGTCCTCCATGTGTGGGTAAACCAGCATTCTCACTCCTTTCTGATAACACTCTTTGATCGAATTATGGCCCCCGTGAGTAACCATCAGGTCGCAGAAATTCAAAAAATCCAATTGTGGCAAATAGTCAAAGTAATAGGTATCCTTCATTTCCGGCCATTCAAAAGGTAATTTTCCTTTTGAAATCACCAGTATTGCTCCTTTACCAAATTCTGACTTAGCTCTCAACAGCTTTTCAATGAAAATTGATATTCGCCTCGTGTCATTATAGCTTACAGTCCCGAAGGAACAGTATATCACTTTCCTCTTAGCTAGTAAACGCTCTACATGAATATGCTTAATCAATCCGTCATATTTTTTCGTCATATATTTATCTTCCCTGCGACAGGTGGGAGAGAAAAAATATTCTTCATCGTCAAACTTAGGCCGCCACGCAAATTCCAAGCTGCTGGTTCCCAGAATAATTCGGGGTATGCCCACAATTCCTTTGAAATGATAGTTGTACTCATTGATAGTTACCCGCTCGGAATAATTCGCGCTTTTCTTCCATCTCTGAATAAACATTGTTTCATCATTTCCGCGAAAGGCTATCTTACTGATCCATTTGCTCCACATTTTCCGAAGCCAACGCTTGCACCAAAGGATTTCGCAGATTAAGTTTGAATAAGCACTTTTGTCTGGGACAAAATACGAATTCATAGGTGGCACTCCCTTTGCCTTTCTGCTGGATAATTTTGTGCAAAGTATGGTGGTCGATTTTCTTGAATTTATGAAAATCGCGTACTCAGCCAAATGTTCGTCTATATAAACATGATGTGGGTCTGTCTGTTTTATAAGTTCAATAATTCTTTGCTGTCCATGCAAGAAATCCCTATAACGCTCTTTCAAATATTGCTTATCAATCAAGCTTTTAATTAAAATTCCAATAAAAACTTTAAAATTGGTGATAAAATATTCTGTCAAATAGCCAAAATACAAATATTCAAAACCTTCATCCTCTATTGTATCCTTAACTTTCAAGGTACCCGTAAAAATCACCCTCTGTCCTGAATTTCGGATTTCATTTGCCAAGCCGAAGGCGGCATGATAATGGCTTGGGCTGGGTAACATGATGAATAGTGAAGTTTTCATACTTTATTCAATTTACCTCACGCACTAATTCACTCACCAACAAATATTCCAGGTCTTCAACCTGAAATGGTTCGGGAATACGCTTGCCGTTCAACAGCATTGTGGGCGTAGAATTTATCTCAGCATCATTGGCCCATTGGAATGACGCCATAACTCTTTCTACTTGGGACTGATCGATAGCACAAGCCATTTCATGAGTGTAGGATCCAACATCCTTGACACCTAACTTATGCCACTTCTCCATTGCTTCCTGAACATTCTGCCCATTTTCATTCAGCGATAACCAACAAGCAGCTATTTGAGTACGCTTATCGTTGGGTTCATTGCCTGTAAGTACGATATTTTCGACCCTAAGAAAAGGGTTTGCAGCCAGTATTTCATCTATTCGTTCGTGCATCTGCGAACAGGGGCCACAAAACGGATTAGTTATAACAGTAAGCGTATTAGCCGCATTAGGGCTGCCGTAGCGAAATACGGGCATATTCTCTGGAATTGGCGGCATTGCCACTTGGCTGGCATGCATCTCGGCAAATAGCTTTTCATTAGACTGGAAGCGGCGGAGATTTTGGCTGGCTTCCTTGCCTTTTACAGAATCCACCCAGGATGGCTTGACCACCAGCCAGACTATCATCGGGATGGCCAATCCCCACAAAAAGGGGATGTAGGGAAAGAGCAACAAAGTTTGATATGAGAATGAGCCAAAAGCAATTCCAGCAACTGCTTGCAAAAGTAAGATTGCCTGAACGCTCAAACAGAAACGGCACCACTGACGGATCACGCGGGCTTGATAATAAAGAGAATAGGGAACGTAAAGTGCCGCCAGCCAACTGATTCCGGCTAGTACAATTGAGAGTTGAAGCTACCTGTTGGCTAATCATTCCGGTCAGAAGGAACACCAATGTAAAGCCAAAGTATAGCATCCCCAGTTCTGCCCATGAGAAAATGCCTAAAAGCTTGGCTGAGGGGCTGTCCAGAACGCTGTGGCAATCGGTACTATCCGAGGTTTGGCAAAGTTTCTGGGCAGGTGAATTTTTTCCTTCTAGGTTTAAGGACACAAGCGCAATACTTAGACCTAGACCTGCCATAGCTAACACTACGTACAAAGCTGCCAAGAGACTGAACGAGGGGGTCAGGACAAGTGCAGAGAGTATGAGTACAGTGAAAGCCCCAATTAGGGTGGGCAAACGTAACGACTGGAGTACCTCAACTTTACGCTTGTGAGAGTAGTCTGGGTCGCCATTCTTCTCCTTTGGCTCCACGAGAAGTACGACACCCGACCAGCTTTTTTCAAAGACACCCAATTCAATCCAATCTTCCTTGATCCCGTCAGTGGTATGGAGTCGGTCTTCCTTACGATCAAGCACGCCAATGAACTTGCCGCCCTGGTCACTTAAGTGCGCTATATAAGGATAAGGCAACTCCGCCAATTGCTCAGGAACCAGGCGAAGGGCAGCGTTGTCGAAACCCCAGCGTTGTAACGTATCAGCCAGGCTCTGCATACTCGGGTGCTGCGGATGACGCTGCAAGGACTCTTTCCAAGCTCCCAACGTAACATTCGCCCTGCCGTTAAGCAATTGCTTCGTAACTGTATGTAGTAGCTGAGGCGTTAGATTTTTCATCCCCGATACAATTTTTGAATACTGATATGACAAAGGTCTTAAATGTCTTTTTTAAGTTTTATTCATTCATGAATAATTTTCATTCATCCGTGAATAATTTTTAGAGAGGGAGAATGTAAATTCTTTGACCGCTCCGGTGGCCTGATATGCGGTACTTGGAATTCCTTACCGCCCAATATCCGTTTTTCGTCACCAACTCGGCCAGGATATCGCTGGTCACGGCGTACACCACTTCGTAGTCCCCGGCCAGCAGCCGCGCCAGGTAGAGCGAGGGCAGCACGTGGCTGCGGATGGAAGCCGGCAGGAAGAGTGCCGTTGGTTTGTTGACGTTGCCTTTCATCGGGTGGCGGGCCGTGGCCTTTTGAATTACTGATGCATCAAAAGTCGGCAAGGGCTTTTATTAGTCCTATTCATTCGTGAATAATTTTTATTCATTGGTGAATAATTTTTTTGGAAGGAAGAGGGAGGAGGGGAGTCCTTCGGTTTCGCTCAGGATGACAGCAGGAATGGATAATATGGAATTTTGGCTGTCAGGTAAATTTTCTTAAAATATTTTTTCGGTTTCAACATATTGATTATCAAATAGATACCCCCCCCTATCTAAACGATATTCCCTATACGTAGGGTACATAATAGTTAGATTATTGAAAAATAATCTTTATTTTTGACAATTGGCTGCACACACTTCCTGAAAGTACATTTTTTTCATTCAAATGATCACTATCATGAAAATTGATCTGATGGAAAGGCTGGAAAAATACCGGGTAGCAAACAAGTTGTCGCAATGTGAGATAGCCGACAAGCTTGGCATCTCGCAACCCACTTATTGCAGGTGGCTATGCGGGAAGGGTGAGATAGCCTTTACGGGAAGGGTGAGATAGCCTTTAAAAGCTATCCCACTATCGCCAAGCTACTTGAATTGAGAATCAAAGACGTCCGCCCATCGGAGTTTGACGATGAGGTGGATTGAGGGGAGTGTTCACGCAAAAGCCGAACCTTTCCTGGTCAGGTACGCGCCGACATTGAGCGTGATTCCTTCCAAGATTTCGACGTCTTTGTTCCAGTCCTTCACCTGCCAGTCGGTCTGGGGCGTGGCTACGGTGACTTTTTTGGTTTTAGTAGTGATCCAATTGACCTTCTCGACGCCAAAATCGAACTGCTGGTACCTCTGTTTCAGCGACAAAAACTACTGTTGACCGATAAAGTCAGCGCGGCAAATCGTTCTAAAGTCTGGAATTTACATAACCGCCGCCTTACTCCTCAGCCACTCAGGCTTGTGCGTGACCACCTTCGCTTTCAACTCATTCAGCATGGAGTACAGCCCGAAGTACGTCCGGTTGATGTACAGCCCGTGCTGCGAACCCCGCGCCACTTTGGAGTTTTTCAGTTCCTCGATCTTTGCCAGTTCGTCGGCGAAGGCATAGACGGAATCAAAGTAAGTTTCATCACCGAAGTCGAATTCATCAACGGCAAAGGGCTTGCCGAGCAGGCCGATCATGGTTTTGAAGAGATCGGAGAATAGCTTTTTATCGGCGGTATTGTCGGCTTTCACCAAAAATTCCAGGGCGTAGAAAATTCCCTCCGTCCGAGCCTCGTCCTCGATTGTGTCGGGATTGATGAGGGCGAAGTAGTTGTCGTAAAAGAACTCAGGGATCACCTTCACGCAACCGAAGTCGATGACGCCCATCGTGCCGTCGGGGCGCATCAGGAAGTTCCCGGGATGCGGATCGGCGTGAACCTGGCGTAACTGGTGTACCTGGAAATCGTAGAAATCCCAGAGCGACTGCCCGATTTTGTTCCTGGTTTCTTGTGAAGGGTTCGTCAACAAAAAATCCTTCATGTGCTGGCCATCGAGCCAATCCATCGTCAGAATGCGGCTGGCCGAGAGTTCGGGATAGTACTTAGGAAATATAAGGTTGGGGATGTGCGCGCAGGCTTCCGATATTTCAACCGAACGCTTCAATTCCAAGTCGTAGTCGGTTTCCTCCAAAAGCTTGGATTCGACCTCGCCCATGTAGCGCTCGATGTCGTTCTCGTTCAGGCCGAACAGCCGCACGGCCATCGGCTTCACCATTTTCAGGTCGGAGCTGATGCTGTTGGCAACGCCGGGATACTGAATCTTGACCGCTAACTTTTTACCGTCTTTGGTCGCCAAATGCACCTGGCCGATGGAGGCGGCGTTCATCGCCGACATCTCGAAGGTGTCGAAAAGTTCGCCGGGCGTTTTGCCAAAATAATTCTTGAACGTCTTGACCACCAGCGGCCCCGAAAGCGGCGGCGCGGAGTACTGCGACATCTGGAAGCGGTCCACGTAAGCGCGGGGCAGCACGTTGCGGTCCATGCTCAGCATTTGCGCCACTTTGAGGGCAGATCCCTTCAATTCACTGAGGGAGTCGTAAATATCGGTGGCGTTGTCGGTGTGGAGTTCCTCCTTCGTCGTGCTGGAATCGACCAGCTTCTTGACATTGTACTTCAAGTAATTGCCGCCAATCTTAACGCCCGTTTTCACAAATTTTGAAGCACGGGCCACTTTGGAGGTGGGGATGGATTGCTGCTCTTTCACGATCGGCGGTTTTGGTAGACAAATTTGGCATAATCCAGCACCGAGTCCACCACCGACTTGCCCATGAGGTCGAAGGAAGTATTTACTGATTTTTCGATGGCGGTGTCGGTACTTTCAAAACCCCGGCTCAGGTCTTTTACCCAAAAATCGAGGATAAAAAGTAGTTGCATCCACAGGCCATCCACGTAGCGGTCGGAGAGGACGGGCCGCGTGACGACCTCGCGACTTTCACGTCCCTCCATCATTAGTTCGGTGGCGAAATTGTAAAAGCCGTTTTTGAGCGGTTTGAGCGATCCCGTATTGCGAGAGACAGGCTGCCGGAGCTTGTGGTAGCTGTAGACCACGTAACTGCGGTCGCTTTTCAGCACCTCGATCCAGGTATAATAGAAAGCCAGCAACTTTTCGCGGACTGAATATTGGTCATAGGCCGCATCGGCGTGGAGCGTGGTCAGCGTCTGCCGCAGCGTATCGAGCCAGGTGTCGGACTCGATGGCCTCGAAGCTGTTGTAGTATTCGTAGAACTCGGCCTCGGGCATTTTCAGTTTTTTGGCAAAAATATACACCGAAGGAGGTGGGGTGCCTTTTTCCAGGACGTACTCTTTGTACGCCTTTTGGATTTTTTCTCTTTTATCGACTTTTTCCATATACTACTAACAACCTTTGGTAGGGTAAAAGGTTTCCCGCATCCGTAATAAATGAGCGTAGTTTTTTAATGGAATTCAATCGCCCCGCTGTCGGCCAGGTCGATCGTTGGATTTCCGGACTCGCCAAGCAGCCTCTTCCACTCGTTTTTGGTTTTAAAGCCCAGTTCTTGGCTAAGGATGAAGGTTGTTCCCGGGGAGGTCACCAGTCGCTCGACTTTGGGGTATTGCCTGGCGCGAATAAGTGAAAAACCGCTCTCTTTCGAGAAGGTCTGAGCGTCGATACCGAGGGCCTGATTTTCCCACCTGACCGTGAAGGGTGTGTTCTCCGATTTATCGGGCAAATCCAAGTACTTTATTTCTCTAATACTCTGACCGTTAAAGTAGTTTTTAAGTTGGAAATCAAAATTCAAACTGTCGTATTTGAATTCAGGATCGGCAAGGATGTATGTCGTCTGTCCATGGGTGGTCGACAAGACTGTGTGTCGCGGAACGCTGTGAACGTACATCCGGGGCGTAGTAAAACTACCGAAAGATCGTGCAATAGCGTAGCTAAAAAAGACGAAGCTGCAAACGGTTATCGCTTTAAGCCAGGACATCCCTCTGACTTTGAGTAGCTTATAAGCCAGTAGCATAAAAATCAACAGCAGAATCACTTCAACCGCATCGAAATTTAGATTTTCCAGCAGGCAGTTGGGCAATCGCTGGGGAATCTTGACGAAGGCATTCATGGTTTGCGCCACGCCATCCGTCCAGTAGGCCAGCAGGTCGGTGAGCGGCTGAAAGTGAGCCACGCTGACAACCAGTAGAGCTACCGCGCTGTATATCAAGACAGTCGTAAGTCCAATCACAAAAGGATTGACCAGCCAGAAATAGGTAGGGAACTGGTGAAAATAATAGATGCTGAGCGGAAAGGTGAACACCTGCGCCGAAAGACTCACCAGCGTAATCTGCCACAGCCAGCGGAAAAGCAAAATGTCCGTCTCGTAAATATTTTTGAAAAGCGGATAAAACAGAATTATCCCCAAAACCGCCGCGTAGGACAACTGGAAGCCGACCGAAAATAGAGCCAAGGGATCAAAAAGCAGAATTAGGAAGGCAGAAATGGCCAGCGTGTTGACACCGTGATGCTGCCGGGCGAAGGTCTGCGAAAGGGCAAAGGTCACGCACATCAGCGACGCCCGCACTACCGACGGCGAAAGTCCGGTGATGATGGCGTAGGCGCACAGCAGCGCGATAATCAACAACAAATAGAGCCATTTGCCCCACTTTCGCTTCTTCAAACGCTTCAATATCCAGGATACCAACAGGAAGAATACGCCCACGTGCAAGCCGGAGACTGCCAACACGTGTACGGCTCCGGCGGTGACGTAAGAGTTGAGCAAATCGGCCCCCAAGTCATCGCGCCGACCCAACACCATCGCCTTCAACAGGCCGTAGGAAGAAGGAGTTTTGAGTTGGGTTTTGAAGACAGAATCGGCTTTTTGCGAGACCAATGTGGCCCAATCTGTGTGCTTAGCCTGCCCGCTCGATGGAAGGAGCGCGTAAGCGTTTTCCGGTAAGAAAACCGTCCAGGCGATGCCCTTGCGTTCGAGGTACTTGCGATAGTCGAATTCGTTGGGATTCAGCGGCACGGCAGGTCGCTTGGGCGGGTGGCCCTTCACCAATATTTTATCGCCTGCTTTGGGCAAAACTTCCGCTGAGTCAGGAAACGACACCAGCATTTGTACCGATTTTTCCTGCCAGGAATGTTGAGCGTTTACGGCGGTCAGTTCGGCTTCGTAGCGAATGGAAGCTCTACGCTTTTGACCTAAGGATTTGATGCTCAATAAATAGCCATCGTAGTTCAGGCTACCCAACGAGGTCACTTCCGACCTGAACGCCGTATGTTTTCGCTCGGTCACGTAGCCGCCCAGAATGAAAAGGGCCAACAGCAACCAAGTCAGTTTGGCTTTGGCCGACTGCTTGGTGAGAATTGCCATCACCACCGCTGCCAGCAACCCGATTACCAAAAAGAGCGATAAACTCGGGAGATCAGGCCCCAATGCATCACTCAAAAAAGCAACCATCAGAATGCCCCCAACCAGCGCAATGACAAATCGCAAAAACGGCTGGGTGGCGAACATGGGCTATTTGACTAAAAACCTTTTCGTCACCGATTCGATATCGGTTTTCACCCGCATAATGTACATACCGGGAGGTAGCAAAGTCACATTGAGCTGTAACCTCCGGCTGAACACATTGCGAAAACTGTCCGTGGCTAATGCGCGTCCGTGCAGGTCAAAAATGGTATAAGTAAAATTCTGAAAATCGAGAAAGCGCACATTCACGTTCATTTCCGCTTCCGCCGGACTGGGGAAAATCTCCACCGTCAGGTTATTGGCCGGGTCGAGGCGGCCTTCCTTGCCAAACTCCACCATTCGGGCGCGGCGCGGGCTTAGCGCCAGCACGGCGCGCATTCGACCTACCTGGTCTTTGGTGAAGATATTCATGCACGAGTCGGGCGAATAATCGAGGTAGTTTTCGATCATGTTCCGGGTTCTGACGCCGCCGCAGTTTGAGAATTTTTCTACGCAAACCGTTGTGCGGTTCGGGCCTTCGATTCTGGGCGTATCTTCGCAGTAGTCGGTACCGCAGTCAAAATCCCCCCAAGTGTGGATCAGACCCAGCCAGTGCGCCACCTCGTGGGTTGTGGTGCGGCCCAAATTGTAGATCCGGCTGGAAATCGCTCCGGTTTTCCGGCCAAAATAACGGTAGTCGATGATGACGCCGTCGGTCAGTTCGTTGGCCTCGTTGGCCGTGTCCAGCCCCTCTACCTCATCGGTGGCGGGAAACTGGGCCAGACCGAGATAACTGTTGGTAAGGCGGCACGTCCAGATGTTGAGGTACTTGTCCGATGGCCAGTAGGCGATATTGGCCAGCAGAAGGTCGTCTGAAAAGGGATTGAAACTGGTTTTGGTCGTGTAGCGATGCCGCGTGATGCCCGAAGTGAAGCGTCCGTCGGGATCAAAATCCGCCAGATAAAATTGGATCATGGCCGGGGCACTCAGCGGATTGGTATTGAAGCCCGCCGTACCAGGCAGTCGGTTGTAGTCCTCGTTCAACACCTCGATTTGAGACCGAATTTGCTCGTCCGAAATATTAGGGTTATTCAGGCCACCGATTGCATTTTCGTCCTGATCGTGAATCACGTGAACCACCACCGGAATGCGGATGACCTCATCGGCAGTAGCACGCAGATTTTTGTGCTCCCGAACATACTCTTGGATCAACCGCTCCATTTTGCTGCGCTTCTGCGACCATCCGGGATTGAGGCGGGCCTTCAACTGATCGCGTTCCGCACTGGCGCAGCGCTTCAACTCGGCGTCCGGCACCTGGGCGGAGGTGCCCGCTAAGGTAAAAAAGTAAAGAAGCAGGACGACGAGTGCCGCCCTACTGTTCGTGTTTTTCGTAAGCATCCAAAATATCTTTAACCAAGCGGTGGCGCACGACGTCGGTGCCGTCCAACTCCACAAAAGAGATGCCTTTGATTCCTTCCAGCACCCGCAGCGACTCGATCAGGCCCGACTTATGGTTCCTGGGCAAATCCACCTGTGATTTATCGCCCGTAATAATCGCCTTGGAACTCGGTCCCATGCGGGTCAGAAACATCTTCATTTGCATCGGCGTGGTGTTTTGGGCCTCGTCCAGCAGAATAAAAGCATTATTCAAAGTTCTTCCGCGCATGTAAGCAAGCGGCGCGATTTCGATAATGCGGTTCTCCTGGTAAAATTTCAGCTTTTCCGGCGCGATCATATCGTCGAGCGCGTCGTAAATGGGCCGCAGGTAGGGGTCGATTTTTTCGGTGAGGTCACCAGGCAGAAAGCCCAGGTTCTCTCCCGCTTCCACGGCCGGACGGGTGATGATGATCTTTTTGACCTCCCGGTTTTTCAGCGCGCGCACGGCCATCGCCACGGCGGTGTAAGTCTTACCGGTACCGGCTGGCCCCACGGCGAATACCAGGTCGTAGCTGTTGGCTGCCTCCACCAGTTTCTTTTGGTTGGGGGTTTTGGCTTTGACGACTACGCCTTTATTTCCGTAAATGATCACATCGGGATCATCCAGCAATTTGGCACTCTTAGCGGGTTTGGTGCTGATGCTCAGGTGGCCGTTGAGATAGCGCACCACGTTGTCGTTGGTGACGCGGCCGTACTTCTGATAATGCGCCAGCAGCGAATCCATGACATCGGTGATTTTCACGATCTCGGGGGCCGTGCCCTGAATCCGGATTTCGTTGCCCCGCGAAAGGATTTTGCTCTGGGGAAAAGCGGCCGCCACCTCGCGGATATTGGCGTTGTGGACGCCTAGGAAATCGACGAGCGACACATCGTCAAGCGTTATTACTTTTTCTACCAAATGGGTGTGTATTTTAATAAGTGAATGAAAACAAGGGAAAATTTAGGAATAAAATCTCGTACCACCGAAAGTTGTTCACCCGATTTTCCAGAAATATTGAAATCTACCAACGTTAAATAAATATCCTGGGTTCAACCCATTCAGTATCAAGCGGGGGTAACGGCTATACAAAAAATACTTCCTATTCCTTCTTTTCATCCTGCTCCGCAATTCGTAATATTGTATTCGCCTATGGACAACGACCGCCCCTTCAATTTCCTGAAAAATCAAGGCAATTCCGCCTCCACTCCTTCACGGCGCACCAACCGGCTGCTCGGCGGTGACCAGGGCAATGCGAGCCTGGGCAAACTGCCTCCGCAGGCGACTGATATTGAAGAAGCGGTGCTGGGCGCGCTGATGATCGAGAAGGACGCCCTTTCGACGGTGGCCGACATCCTGAAACCGGATAGTTTCTATAAGGAAAACCACCAGCGGATTTACAACGCGATCATCAATCTGTTCGTCAATTCCGAACCCATCGACCTGCTCACGGTCACCTCCAAGCTGCGGAGCACGGGGGAGCTGGATTTGGTGGGCGGCCCGGCGTTTATCACCGATCTTACCTCGCGGGTCAATTCGGCGGCCAACATCGAGTACCACGCCCGGATCATTTCCCAAGCCGCCATCAAGCGCGAGCTGATCGCCATTTCTTCCGAAATTCAGAAGGAAGCCTTCGAGGACACCACCGACGTTTTCAAACTTCTCGACAAAACCGAGCAAGCGCTATTCCAGATTTCGGAATCAAACATCAAGAAAAACTACGCCGACATGGGGGCCCTCATGCGGCAGGCGCTGGAAGAACTCGACCAAAAGAAAAATAATCAGGACGGCCTGACGGGCGTCCCCTCCGGCTTCACCGCCCTGGATCGCCTGACTTCGGGTTGGCAGAAGACGGAACTGACGATTCTGGCGGCTAGGCCGGGCATGGGGAAATGCCTGGGCAAGGGCACCAAGGTCGTGATGTTCGATGGTACTTTGAAAAAGGTGGAGGATATCGTCACGGGCGATTTGCTCATGGGCGACGACTCGACGCCCCGGCGAGTACAATCCATCGCCCGAGGGCGGGAGCGGATGTACTGGATTCGACAAAACAAGGGCATCGACTACCGGGTGAACGAAAGTCACATACTTTCCTTAAAACGCAGCCGTAACGAGTGGCACCACACGCAGGGCGACGTGCTGAATATTACGGTAAAGGACTACCTGGACAAGTCCGCTAAATTCAAATCGAACTGTAAGGGCTATAAGGTAGGCATCGAATTTTCGGAGAAATCAGTCTCGGTCGAACCCTATTTCCTGGGACTTTGGCTCGGGGACGGTCACTCGTACAGCTCGCGCATCACTACGGCCGACGCCGAGGTTGTGTCTTACCTGGGTGGATACGCCGAGTCGCTGGACTTGCCTTTGAAAAAATATGATCAGGTCGGCAAATGTCCCAATCACGCCATCACGCAGGGATTCCGGGGCGGACAAAACTTTTATTCGCTACAAGACAAATTGCGTTCGCTGAATCTGATTCAAAATAAGCATATACCAGAAAATTACCTGCTCAATTCCCGCGAGAATCGCTTGCATCTTTTGGCGGGTCTGCTCGACAGCGACGGACATTTTCTGGAGCAATCCAACGGCTACGAGATTACTTCGAAGCATCTCGACTTTGCCCAACAAATTAAATACCTCTGTGACACCCTGGGATTCAGAACTTCACTCAACGCCAAGCAGGCATCTATCCGCTCGATTGGCTTCGAGAGTGAGGTGTATCGCATCAGGATTTACGGGAATATAGATTGTATTCCTGTCAGGATCGAGCGCAAGAAAGCGCGTCCCCGGATCAGCCCAACTGACTGGAAAGTCACGGGGATTAAAGTCGAATACGACCGGGTGGATGATTACTACGGATTCGAGATCGACGGCAATCGGCTGTTCCTGCTGGAAGACATGACGGTGACGCACAACACGGCGTTCGTCGTCTCCGCCCTCCGCAACGCCGCCGTCGAGTTCCAAAAACCCGTTGCCATTTTCTCATTGGAAATGTCTTCTGTGCAGTTGGTCAATCGCTTGATTTCCGCCGAGGCCGAGATCGACAGCGAGAAAATTAGGAAGGGCAACCTGGCCCCGCACGAGTGGGCGCAGATTCACCACCGCATCAGCGGCTTGACGAACGCCCCGATTTATATCGACGACACCCCTGCCCTCTCCATTCTGGAACTGCGGGCCAAATGCCGCCGCCTGAAGGCACAGCACGACATCGAGATGATCGTGATCGACTACCTGCAACTCATGACGGGCGACACGGGCGGAAAAGCGAGCGGCAACCGTGAACAGGAAATCGCCTCTATTTCCCGATCCTTGAAGAACCTGGCCAAGGAATTGGACGTCCCGGTCATCGCGCTCTCGCAGCTAAGCCGGGCAGTAGAAACGCGCGGTGGAGAAAAACGCCCGCAACTCTCCGACCTTCGTGAATCCGGTTCCATCGAGCAAGACGCCGATATGGTGCTTTTCCTCTACCGCCCGGAATACTACGGCATTACCGCCGACGACACAGGCAACTCCGTGGCGGGCATCGGTGAAGTAATCGTAGCCAAAAACCGGGGTGGTTCCCTGGAAACCGTGCAGCTACGCTTCATCGGCAAATACACGAAATTCACCGATGTGGACTCTTTCTACACGCCCACCGCCGCCGACCGGCCTCTCCCACCAGCTTCTACTAACCCCATTGCTTCCTTCGAGAACAATCCGGCCAGCCCGGCAGTATTCAGCAGCAAAGCCAACGACCGCGCCAACTTCGAATTCAAAGGCCCAAGCGAAGAGCCGCCGTTTTAGGTTGTTTAGGGTTTAGGTGTATTGGTGGTTGAGAAGGTTGTTATCATTTTCCAGCATTATCCCGTAGGGATGTCATATTTATAGAAGAAGGCGTATTCGGCGATCATGCGACCCCGTGGGGTCGTACAGCAACCGCCATTGGTTTCTATAAACATTTTATCCCTACGGGATATGCCAACAATCTTGCAAACTATTACATTTAGGGTTTAGGTGAAAATAACTTTGGGTGAGTTATATACTCAAACCCGCGGCAACCTATTTCACACTGCCTGGTCAAGTCTGAACTGGTGTGGAACGCTACGCCGAAGGCTCTAAAAAGTCTAACCCCTAAACTATAAACCCTAAACAATTAAACCTTTCAACACCAACAACGCCACGTTCTCCACGTGATGCGTGTGCGGGAACATGTCTACGGGTTGGGCTTTGACTACCTTATATTTGCCGGATAATAACGCCAGGTCGCGGGCTTGCGTGGCGGTGTTGCAGCTTACGTATACGATGCGTTTGGGTTCGGCGGCAAGGATCGTGGCGATGACGGCAGGATCCATGCCCGCGCGGGGCGGGTCGGTGATGATGACGTCGGGCTGGCCGTATTTCTTGACAAAATCGGCGTCGAGGACGCGCTTTATGTCGCCGGCGAAAAACTTCGTGTTGGTAATTCCGTTTAGTTCCGAGTTTTTTCTGGCGTCCGCTACGGCCTCCTCCACGTACTCCACACCCACCACTTTTTTGGCATTTCTGGCTACGAAGTTGGCGATGGTGCCGGTGCCGGTGTAGAGGTCATAGACGACTTCCTCACCAGTTAGCTGCGCGTAATCGCGGGCTATTTTATAAAGCTCGTAGGCCTGTTCGGAGTTGGTTTGGTAAAAAGACTTGGGCCCGACCATAAAGGTAAGGTCTTCCATCGTCTCGCGGATGTAGCGGTCACCGTCGTAGTGAACGGCCTCCTGATCCTGGTAGGAGTCGTTGCCCTTTTGGTTGACGATGTAGTACAACGAAGTGATTTCGGAGAATTCAGCTTTCAGGAACGCCATAACCTCCGTGATCACCTCTTCTTGCGGCTCGGCAAACTGCACGATGACCAGTACATCGCCCGTGTTCGAGGTGCGGATGATGAGGTTGCGCATCATTCCCTCGTTCGTTTTTACATTGTAAAAAACGTAGCCCTTATCCTCGGCAAACTGGTACAGCCCGTTCCTGATCGCGTTGGAAGGATCGGGTTGTAGGTGGCATTTTTCTACCTGGAAGATGCGGTCGAAGCGCTTCGGAACGTGGTAGCCCAGGCCGTTGCGAGAAAATTCCTCGCCGGAATTCATGTCATCGACCGTCAGCCAACGGTAATTTGAGAACGTGTATTCCAGCTTGTTGCGGTAAAATCGCTGGGTTTCGGCGGCCACGATGGGTTCATATGCCACCTCTTTGATTTTGCCAATACGCTCGAAATGATCCCTAACCTGTTTCTGCTTGAATTTGACTTGTTCGGCGTAGTCGATGTGCTGCCAGCGACAGCCGCCACACACACCAAAGTGCTGGCAAAAAGGCTCTGCCCGCAGGTCTGAGTAAGAATGAAACTTCGTTACGACGGCCTGCGCCAGCTTTTTCTTCCGGCGCACTACCTCAATGTCCACCACATCACCCGGCGCCACGTGGCCGTCGATGAATATCACCCCGTCTTCCGACTTATAAATGCATTTTCCTTCGGCGGCAAAATCAGTAATCGTAATATTTTCGTACCTTTTGTTCGTTGGCATGGAGGGAGTATAATAGAAATGAACTATTTGATATGAGAAGAAAGCTACTGGGATTGATGTTTTTCGTCTCTTCTTTGCCTGCCCTTTGCTCGCACATTGTTGGGGGAGAGCTGGTTTTTAAGAGCCTGCCCCTGGGCGGCTCGGCTTCGCACCGGGTTGGGTTGAATTTGTACTTCGACGAGATCAACGGCATTCCGCAGGCCGAAGACCAGACGGTCAATCTGTACGTCTTCCGCAAGTCCGACAACCAGCGCGTGGGGTCGATTCAAGTCCCAAAAGTAGGGCGAAAAAACATAACCTACGCCAATCCGCAGTGCGGAACCTCGGGATTGAAGACGCTTTTCATCTCCTACGCCGTGGATGTGCTGCTCGATCCGCGTGATTTCGACGACCCCGGCGGCTATTACATCGTGTGGGATCGCTGCTGCCGCAACCGTGTGATCGACAATATCCAAACGCCCGGCGACGTGGGCAGTTTGTTTCAAATATTTTTCCCTCCCCTACTGAAGGACGGCAAGCGTTTCGTGGATTCCTCGCCCGAGTTCAGCGAGATTCAGGGAGATTACGCCTGCCTCAACGCCGACTTCTACCTCGACTTTGACGCCACTGATGCCGATGGCGACAGTCTGGTATATGCCCTTACGACACCCGTGACGGGTTTCAGCAACCGCGCGGTACCCAATCCTCAGGCGCTGGGGTCGGGCAATTATCCGGTTGTGAATTGGGTGAGTGGAATCTCACTGGCCAACGTCATTCCCGGCTCCCGACCGCTACGTGTCAATGCGCAGACGGGACGCCTGACCTTTACGGCTAACAGACTGGGGTTGTACGTTTTTTCGATCACGGTAAGCGAATACCGAAACGGCGAGAAGATCGGCTCGGTGACCCGTGATTTTCAAGTAAAGGTCATCGACTGCTTCGAGGCCTTACCGCCAAAAATCCTGGCGTTAGAAAATTCCCGCCGGGAGACACTGAGTAACAACAGCATTGTCCGGTTGGCGAGGACGGACTCGGCCTGTTTTACCATAAAAGTCACGGATCCCAACTTCAATCAGTTGATTCGAATCAAAGGCCGGGCCGCCAACAGCAAGCGAAAAGACTTTTATCTGCTGCCCGCCGAGTTCCGCACGCAGAAGAGCAACGACACCCTCACCTTTCAATTCTGCCTGGAAGAATGCTTCGAGACGGAGGACAACCGGCCGATCAAAATTGAGCTGATCGCAGAAGACGAAAGCTGCCCGGTACCACTCACCGACACACTCAACATCTTCATTTACCGGGAGAAGTCGGCAAACAGCCCGCCAGAGGTCACTACCTCGCTGCCATCGGTTTACGTCGATGCCCTCCCGGACCGACCATTGTCCTTCGATGTATTTGGCAAAGATATCGACCCAGACAGCCTCTTGCTCTCGGCGACGGGCCAGGGGTTCGAATTAGCGAAATACGGCTTTGTATTCCCATCCAAAGCGGGACGGGGAGCTGTTGCCCAGAAATTTTCCTGGAAGCCGCCCTGCACCCTTGACGTGTCCGACACGCTGGCAGTTGATTTCAAGTTGACCGACCTGCGTTGCGAGGCCAACGCCAAAACGGACATTGTCACGGTGTACTTCATCGTGCAAAACCCAATCAATAACCCGCCTCGCGTCCGCACTACGTCGGCAAGCGACACGGTCACGGTCTTGCTGGATGCGGTGAACCCGTTGAATGTGCTCTTCGATGTGATCGCAAGCGACTTGGATACTTCGCAGCTTTCACTCTTTGGCTTAGGCCGCGGCTTCGCACTAGGCGAGTTTCGGATGGATTTTCTGGACAAAATCGGTTCGCGCGAACTGACTAGCCCCTTCGCCTGGACCCCTGACTGCTCCATGCTCGGCGGAAAATCCGAAAGGCTCTTTGCCATCGACTTCATCAGCGAAGACAAAAGCTGCCTGGCGGCGCGCGATACCTCTACGGTGTTTCTATTGATCAAAGACGTGATATCCGACGTGGCCCTGAATCTGCCCAATGTCGTTACGCCCAATCAAGACGGAAAGAATGACTGCTTCCTGGTCAGCGACCTCCCGCCCGACAACTGTATCCAACGCTTCGAGGAAATGACTATTTATAACCGCTGGGGCACCCGCGTTTTCCTCAGCCGCGACCGCAACCAGAACTGGTGCCCCACCGAAACCCCGGCGGGCACCTATTTTTATCAAATCAGGTATTCGGCCAATTCTTACAAAGGGACGATAACAGTCATAAAATAAAACAGCGGCTCGGTGTGTCGAGCCGCTGTTTTGCAGGCAGTACCGGTATACTATCGTTTTTCAGATCAAGGTTCGTTGATCTGGACGGGGTTGATTTGTCCGCGAATTTCACCGAATCTGTTGTCTTTGGTAAACACAAGCACATACATTCTACCCAAACGAAGGTCGGTCTCCTGCTCGTTAGTAAGCGTTTTCGAGCCGGTCAAGGGTGAGGTTGCAAAATTTGGCAATTCAAATACGATGGGTCCATTTTCGTAAAATGGTTCAGCCCGGTTGATTGTGACCGCCGTGGGCGTCAATCCCTGAAAGGTAATGTTGTAGGAGAGCGTTCGGTTGGTCTTATTGTATTCAAATGACGCTGCTCCCTGGGCAGAGGAGGTAGTTTTCGGCTGAATGAACCGGTTGTCGATCCTCGCCTCGTACTTGACGACATCATCTTGGTCGGGCCCCTCTATTTCGCAAGACTGCATCCCCGTTGCCAAAACAGCCGCCAGCAGCAACATCGTAAAATTTCTCAATGACTTTTGCATAAAATGAATTGGTTAAAAAAAGGCTGAAACGTATTTCAAAAATTCTGTCAAAATCGTGCCAACTCAGCGAAGCAATAAAGCAGAGTGGGCTTGTATAACCACAAATTTAGGGGAAAAACCTCAAACAAAATACCCGAATCTAAATTATCCAGATGTCGCTATCGCGAATAAAAACAATGTTGCCCTTCCAAATCACTCGTTTCCAGCGGTCACGGCTGCCGATGACCGTCAGTCGATGCCCTGCTCGTAGCGTTTCGACCACGGGTGCCGCCGCCGACGGAAACGCCCTGATGTGTATCAACTGGCCTTTCACGACCCCCGCCTCGTAGTTTCCCGGAATGTTAAGCAGTGCCAGCAGAGCAAGCAAATACACGATTGCCGTCCACTTGTGCCGTTTCTGAATTCGCTCGTACCTTCTGATCTTGATGACCATCACCACAACCACATAGATTCCCAATGTTAGCAACAGGATAGGAACATAGCCCCCGTATTTTCTGTAAAAGATCAGGAAATAGCTAAAATCATTAAATTCGTAGCCCGTCAGATTTTGCTGGGAGGCAATTTTATCCATTTTTTCCAACAGCGGCACGCTGGGCTGTTGCTGCGCCAAAGCACTCAAATAATACAGGCTCCGCGCCGGATTGTTTTCTCTTTCTGCCAGGAAAGACAGTCTCAACAGCAAATTGGGATTAAAATTTTTACCGTCTTGATAATGTCTTTGATAAAGGCGTTTTGACTTCTCAAATTGGCCGATAGAAAACAGAGAATCAGCGGTGTGCAGAGAGGGAATTGAAGCATAGGTCGCCCGCCCATTGAAACAAATCAGCAAGCATAGGATTAGAAAAACAGCGCGATTTTTAGGTAGCATTTGCATTATAAAGGCAAGAACTCTAATTTTGCATCGCAATTACGGGAAAGGGCTGCTCCTCTCCAACAAATTACAAGATTCTGATTCTGTAGCTCAGCTGCGGTTCGACGCTCGATAGAGCAATACGCTTTTAACACGATTCTGTAGCTCAGCTGGTAGAGCAATACACTTTTAATGTATGGGTCCTGGGTTCGAGCCCCAGCGGGATCACGGTAATTACAAAATAATAATTTGCTCAGTTGGTAGGGCAATATACTTTTAATGTATGGGTCCTGGACGGTCGGCCGCAGCCGTTCGAGCCCCAGCGGGATCACTTTTTGATCAACATTTTTAACACGATTCTGTAGCTCAGCTGCGGTTCGACGCTCGATAGAGCAATACACTTTTAATACGATTCTGTAGCTCAGCTGGTAGAGCAATACACTTTTAATGTATGGGTCCTGGGTTCGAGCCCCAGCGGGATCACAGTAATTACAAAATAATAATTTGCTCAGTTGGTAGAGCAATACACTTTTAATGTATGGGTCCTGGACGGTCGGCCGCTGGTACGCCAGCCCGGTGCCGTTCGAGCCCCAGCGGGATCACGGTAATTACAAAACAATAATTTGCTCAGCTGGTAGAGCAATACACTTTCAGCACAACTTTACACTTACCGTCCGGGTGGTGAAATTGGTAGACACGCTACTTTGAGGGGGTAGTGCCTTAACAGGTGTAGGGGTTCGACTCCCCTCTCGGACACCACGCAAAAAGATAAGGAAGCATCTCTAATTGGAGATGCTTTCTTTTGTTACAGGAGGTACAGCAATCTGAATTCAGCAGGGCTTCGCCAGTGCGCCAGCCCGGCCCTTTGCCGCCAAATTAATAAAACAACTCTCCATCCAGCACCGACAGGATAGCCTGGAAGTCATCCGGGTTGTTGGCAAAGTCCATTTCGTTGACATCGATGACCAATAGTTTTCCGTGGTCGTAGTTTTTTGCGAAATTCTCGTAGTAGCCATTCAGGCTTTTTAAGTAGTCGACCGAAATGTCCGACTCAAAGTCCCGGCCCCGCTTTTTGATCTGCTGCACTAACTTAGGAATTCCGGCTTTCAGATAAATCATAAGGTCAGGCGCGGGAACCGAATTGATGATCGAGTCGAAGAGCAGCATATAGCACTCGTAATCGCGCTCCGTCATTACTTTCGATTCGTAGAGATTACGGGCAAAAATGTGCGCATCCTCGTAAATCGTCCGATCCTGAATCACAGTCGAGTAGGTCAAAGAACGGATTTGCTGCACCTGCGCGAAGCGGCTGTTCAGAAAATAGATTTGCAGATTGAACGCCCAGCGCTCCATATCTTTATAAAAATCAGCCAGGTAGGGGTTTCCCTCTACGGCTTCATATAAAACGCCCCAACCGTAATGGTCGCCGAGCATTTGAGTGAGCGTGGTTTTTCCCGCGCCGATGTTTCCGGTGATTGCTATATGCACTTGATTAGTTGAGAGTTGAGAGTTGAGAGTTGAGAGTTGAGAGTTGAGAGTTGAGAGTTGAGAGTTCATTTAAAAGGAGTTAGCATACCTTAACCTACTGAGCAAGAACCCATAAACTTCAAACCGCTCGGGCGGTTCCATTTGAACTTTGAACTTTGAACTTCTAAACTCCTTGTGGTTCGTATCTTTGTGCTTTGAAATCAGGTTTTAGCAAAATGAAAGATTACCGCGTCATTCTGTATTACATTTACGTAGATATCGCCGATCCCGAGGGGTATCGGGACGAGCACCATCTATTTTGTTTGGAAAATAATCTGCTGGGGCGGGTCATCGTTTCGGCAGAGGGACTCAACGGAACCGTGTCCGGGCGGGTACCCGATTGCGAAGCTTACATGAATTTCTTACGCAATGACCCACGTTTTGGAAAAGTACAATTCAAGGTGGAAGAACATGAAGGCCACGCATTCAAAAAATTACACGTGCGGGTAAAAGACGAAATCGTTAATTCCGACTTGGGGGTAAATCCCAATATCCGTACTGGCAAACATTTGGAACCGACCGAGTTCAAGCAAATGCTGGAGGATCCCGAAGTGGTTTTGGTCGATATGCGCTCCAATTACGAGCATAGTGTGGGTCGCTTCAAAGGAGCCGTCACCTTCGATATGGAAAACCTGCGGGAGTTACCGGATCACATTTCCGAAATTGCACATTTACGGGATAGGAAAATCATCACCTACTGCACGGGCGGTATCAAATGCGAGAAGGCAAGCGCTTATCTTTTGGAGCGGGGCTTCGAGAACGTGTACCAGCTACACGGGGGCATCATCCGTTACGGTTTGGAAGAGGGCGGCGAAGATTTCGACGGCAAATGTTATGTCTTCGACAATCGCGTGGCGGTAGAGGTCAACCGCGTGAATCCCAAAATCATTTCGACTTGTCACGTCTGCGAGACGGCCAGCGACCGCATGGTCAACTGCGCCAACCCCGAATGCAATTTGCACGTACCGATTTGTCCGAGTTGTGGCACTGAATTGGAAGGGGCCTGCTCACCCGCATGTCAGGCCCATCCGGCTAAGCGACCTTACGATGGCACGGGGAACTACGCCATTAAAAGCAACCACTACAATCCGAAACAAGGATTCAGAAGTATTCGAAAACGAGAGAAAACGCACCAAAACACCCACGAATGAATCTTGAAAACAAATCTTCTAACGGAATAAAAAAACCGCTGATTTTGGTAACGAATGACGATGGAATAACATCGTTAGGCATCCGAACACTGGTAGAACTTATGCAATCTTTGGGCGAAGTGGTTGTGGTGGCGCCCAACAGTCCGCAGTCGGGCATGGGCCACGCAATCACGATTGGGGAGCCGCTGAGGCTGTATTCTACCGAGTTGTTTGACAAAGTAGACGAATACGAATGCTCGGGAACGCCCGCCGACTGCGTGAAACTAGCCAAACACTACGTTCTGAAAGACCGCACACCCGATTTGGTAGTGAGCGGCATCAATCACGGGAGCAATAGTTCCATTAGTGTGCTGTATTCCGGCACGATGTCGGCGGCCATCGAGGCGGCCATCGAAGGCATTCCGGCCATTGGCTTTTCGCTCTGTGATTATCGGGAAGATGCGAGTTTCGATCACGTAAAGGAGTATGTTTTATCTATTACGAGAGCGGCTTTGAAGAACGGAATCTCTAAGGGCGTGGCCCTCAACGTGAATTTCCCGGCGGAGTCAGATCAGCCCATTCAAGGGATAAAAGTGTGCCGACAGGCCAACGCCAAATGGCAGGAAAAATTTGACTACCGCACCGATCCATACGGCCGCGGTTACCTTTGGATGGCGGGAGATTTCGTTAATTTCGATCAGGACAAAGAAGATACGGACGTGTGGGCTTTATCCCAAAACTATGTATCAGTAGTCCCCTGTCAGTATGATCTCACCGCCTACCAGGCCTTGAAAAGTATGGAGAACTGGTCGTTCAAATCCGTTGAAGCTGAGCATTAAATAAGAAAATCACTTCTCGCTGGAAAATAATTTAATAGTATAATTCAAAGATATGGCATTAGTAGGCAGTCTGTTAAAAAGGGGAATTCAAGTAGGGAGCATGGTAGCGGCTCGCCGCAAAATCAATCCCTTCAAGCAACAAAAAAGAACGCTCTCCAAATTGCTCACCAAAGCCCGCGGTACGGAGTTTGGAGCGAAATACAATTTTAAAGAAATACTCGACAGTTCGCTTTTCAACGACTCGGCTGACTTCTACGAAAAGTACAAAAAGACCGTTCCTGTTTACGACTATAACAGAATCTATAAGGAGTGGTGGCACCGTCTATTGGATGGAGAAAAAAACGTAACCTGGCCTGGTCAGGTGAAGTACTTCGCCCTGAGTTCCGGTACTTCCGAGGCTTCTACGAAACACATTCCCGTAACGACTGCCATGTCGCGGGCCATGCAGCGATCGAGCATCCGGCAGATTCTGAGCTTGGGCCGGTACAAGAACCTGCCCGATAAGCTCTACGAAAAAGGCTTCCTCATGCTGGGCGGCAGCACCGATTTGAGCCGGAAAGACAACCACTACGAAGGTGACCTGAGCGGCATCAACGCCACTCAAATCCCTTTTTGGTTTAAACCTTATTACAAACCGGGTACCAAGATCGCGGCGGAGAAAGATTGGGAACTCAAACTGGAAGAGATTACCCAACAAGCTAAGGATTGGGATATCGGCTTCGTTGTGGGCGTTCCGGCATGGATTCAGTTATTGATGGAGCGGATAATCGAACGCTATGAGCTGAACAACATCCACGAAATCTGGCCAAACCTATTGGTCTTCGGACACGGCGGCGTTGCTTTTGAGCCCTACAAAAAGGGGTTCGAGCGGCTTTTGGGCAAGCCTTTGATCTACATTGACACCTATCTGGCATCGGAAGGATTTTTGGCCTATCAGCCCCGACCCAGCTCTAAGGGGATGCAATTGGTAATGGACAATGGAATTTTCTTTGAGTTTGTGCCTTTTAACGACCTGAATTTCAACACCGAAGGCGAAATCAAGGAAAATCCCGAAACGCTGATGGTACATGAGGTGGAAGAAGGCAAGGAATATGCCCTGCTCATCTCGACTTGTGCGGGTGCCTGGCGCTACCTCATAGGCGATACGGTCAAGTTTGTTGACAAGGCCAACGCTGAGATCGTCATTACGGGCCGCACCAAGCACTACCTCAGCCTGTGCGGAGAACACCTGTCGGTGGACAATATGAACAAAGCCATCGACCTCATTTCAAGCGAGATGGGAATTTCTGTGAAGGAATTCACCGTGGCGGGCGTATCGCACGGCTCGCTCTTCGCGCACCACTGGTTCATCGGCAGTGACCAGAAAGTAGATGTAAATGAAATAAGACGCTTAATCGACGCCAAACTCAGCGAAGTAAACGACGACTACGCCGTCGAGCGCCGACACGCCCTGAAGGATGTTTTCGTGACCATGCTCCCCAACGAAGCTTTTTACGGTTGGATGGAAACCAAAGGCAAAATGGGTGGCCAACACAAATTTCCGCGCGTATTGAAAAAAAACATGATCGGGGATTGGGAGACGTTTTTGAAGTTGAAAGGCTATGTTTAAAAGGGGCAAAGTGGGACGGCCCATGCCGCACAAAGGCACAAAGGTTCAAAGTGAGCTTACGCCAGTTGGATATGCACCAAAACTTTGTGCCTTTGGACCTTTGGACCTCAAAAAAACACCGAATACGCGATCTGGCAAGCAATGCCGATAAAAACTATCCCCGTTACCTTATTGAAAATCTTCACCGTCCTGGGGGTGAAGATTTTTTTTAGGCGGTGGGCCGAGAGGGCAATGCCGGATTCGGCGAAGAAGATCGCCAACAGGCTCATGGTGAAAAATACACCCAGTTGGTTGAGATCGTAGTGCAGCGTCGAGCGGACGTAGGTGGCGATTGTGACCCAACTGATAAAATTGACAGGATTGAGTCCATTTAGCAGGAAACCGGTAGAGAAATAAAAAATGAAATTGCCGAATTTTGACTTTGGATAGGCAATTTGGGGCTGATTCCTGAACAAATTATTGAGTCCCAGAATAAGCAGAAAAACAATCCCCGCCCCGGCCATCCACTTTTCAAAACCCTCAATGTGGGGAAGTAAAGCAGTACCAAAAATGGCAAAAAAGACAAAGATAGCATCGCAGACCACGACCCCAAAGGCAATTTTCATCCCGCTTTGGTAGCCGTTGTCCACGCTGTTTTGTACCAGCGAAAAGAAGACGGTACCAAAGGTGAGACAAAGCAAAACGCCCGTCACTAATCCGTAAAATCCTGCTGCCAGCATATCAGATGCCTTTTATTCTGGCAACCATCAAGATGCCGCATACCGAAAGCGAGTCGGTGATCTCGGAGCGCATGACCATGTCCACGGCTTCCACCAGTGTCACCTTTTTGACGGTTATGTCCTCGGTATCTTCCAATTCCGTCTCGTGTTGGCTGAGCCCTTCGGCGGTGTAGAGGTATCCCTCTTCGTCCGTAGCTGAATTGGAGGTATGAATGCGGGCGATCTTTATCCATTTATCAGCCTTCAATCCCGTTTCCTCCTTTAATTCCCGCTTGGCGGCTTCCATTGGATCTTCGTCCAGCGGCCCGCCGCCCTCGGGAATTTCCCAAGAATACTCATCCAAAGTATACCGGTACTGCCCGACAAGATAAATATTGCCTTCATCGTCCAGCGGAATGATGCCGATGGCTTTGTTTCGGAAACTCACCAAGCCATATATTCCCGGTTTTCCGGCCGGATTGATCACATCGCGGTGATGGAGTTTGAGCCAGGGGTTCTCGTATACCACCTCGTCGGTGAGCGTTTTCCAGTTGTCGTAGGGGTTCATGGGAGTTTTATTCTTGATACCTTTGCGGTAGGTTGAATTCGGAATTTAAGAATGCAAAGAAACCAAAATAAGCGCAAGATTCGCCTGATTTTGCTCTCTTTCGTGATGAGCATCGTCCTGTCGGGGGTAAAATTCCTGGCTTATTACCTGACCGATTCCAACGCCATTCTCAGCGACGCGCTCGAATCCATCATCAACGTATTTGCCAGCGGCTTTGCCTTTTACAGCATTCGGCTGGCCGCTTTGCCTAAAGACACCAACCACCCCTACGGCCACGGCAAAATCGAGTTTTTCTCCGCCGGATTCGAAGGCGCGCTGATCGTCATTGCCTCGATCGTGATTTGCGTGGGAGCTGTGCAGCGACTCATGGAACCCGCGCCTTTGGGAAATCTCTCGCTGGGTTCGGGTTTGATATTTATTACCATTATCGTAAATGGTGCCATCGGCTACCTGCTGGTGCGGGAGGGGAACACGCTCAACTCCATTACATTGACGGCCGACGGGCGGCATCTGTTGGCTGATAGCGTAAGTAGTATTTTGCTGCTAATCAGCGTTATGCTGGTGTTAGTGACCGGATTTGAGTGGATCGACAGCGCAGCATCACTGCTTTTCGGGGCTTTGATCGCTTACAATGGCTACCAACTCGTTCGCCAATCAGTGGCCGGCTTGATGGACGAAAGCGATCAAGGCTTGCTCGAAAATGTAGTGGAGGCCATCAGACAACGCAAGAAAGCGTATTGGGTGGATGTCCATAACCTCCGGGTGCAGCAGTACGGGGCCGATCTGCACATCGACACGCACCTGACGCTACCTTATTATTGGAGCCTACAGCAATCGCACGACGCGGTGCGGGAATTCGAGAACGTACTTAAAGAAAACCATCCCGGTGAAACCGAGATTTTTGTCCACGCCGATCCTTGCCTTCCCGAATGCTGTTATTTCTGCCGATTAACCGATTGCCCGGTGAGAAGTCACGACTTTCAGCAGGATATTGACTGGGATGTCGTTAATTTGGCCAAAAATCAGAAATTGTACACGGAGGCGAAGATTAAGGGGGGCTAACGGCAAGTACCTTGGCTTTCTATTTTACTTCACGACTTAATTCTCTGTCACTTTTTATTCTACCATTCACTCTTATTCTACCATTCACTCATTCACTCATTTAAAATTGACTCTTATGTCTCAAAACAGGAGAAATTTCATAAAATCATTGGGCGTTGCGTCGCTTTCTTATGGCACTTTGGCCTCCGGCTTGGCTGCTTGTGCCTCAGCCGGTAAAGCAAGTGTGGGCAAAGACTTGTTCTTCGATATTTCCTTGGCGGAGTGGTCTTTACACAAAGCGCTTTTTGCCAAAAAAATCACGAACCTGGATTTTCCCGGCATTGCCCGCAAAGAATTCGACATCGGGATCGTGGAATACGTCAACCAGTTCTTTAAGGATAAGGCCGAAGACAAAAAATACCTGGACGAACTCCTGGCGCGCTGCAAAGACAACGACGTCAAGAATCACCTCATCATGATCGACGGCGAAGGCGGATTGGGCGAGTTGGACGCCAACAAGCGAAACAAAGCCGTCGAAAACCACTACAAATGGGTGGAGGCCGCCAAGTACCTGGGCTGCAAAACGATTCGCGTAAACGCGCAAGGCACGGGGACGGCGCAGGAAGTCGCGGACGCCTCGGTGCAAGGCCTGAGTAAACTGGGTGAGTTTGCCGCCAAATCTGACATCAACGTCATCGTCGAAAACCACGGCGGCTACTCATCCGACGGTCAGTGGCTGGCGAGCGTCATGAAAACGGTGGACATGAAAAATGTGGGTACGCTGCCAGATTTTGGCAACTTTTGCATCGAGCGCAAGCCAGGATCCCGTGATTGCGCCAAAGAATACGACCGTTACCTGGGCGTAGCGGAACTCATGCCTTTTGCTAAGGGCGCGAGCGCCAAAACCTATGATTTCGATATAAGCGGCAATGTTGTCGAAACGGACTACCTCCGCATGATGAAAATCGTGAAAGACAGCGGCTTCCGGGGCATCGTGGGCATAGAGTACGAGGGCAGCAATACCGACGAGTATGAGGGCATCCGCAAATCGAAGAAAATTCTTGAGGTAGTCGGTAAAGAACTGGCCTGAACCGGCTACTTCAACTTTCCCAAACCCCCGTCGACACCTAAAACCTGGCCAGTAATCCAGCTTGCTTCATCGCTGGCCAGGTAGGTGGCGGCGTTGGCCATATCTTGCGGCGTACCGAACCTTCCCAACGGATGCCGCTTGGCGGAAGCTTCGCGCTTGTCTTCTGAAGACAGGATGTGTTCGGCCAATGGCGTGTCGGTCAGTGAGGGCGCTACCACGTTGAAGCGAATGCCTGAGGGCGCAAACTCTGCCGCCAGGGCAATGGCCAGCCCCTGCAAGCCCCCTTTGGCCATCGAAATGGAGGTGTGGAAAGTGAAGCCCGTGTTCGCGGCGACGCTGCTAAAAAAGACGACACCCGCCCCCTTGGCCTTTTTCAGGCGATTGATGTTGGGCTGCACCGCCGCTACGGCACCCAAGGTATTCATCTGGAAATCGTTGGAAAAGTCTTCCAGCTTCAATCGGCCGAAAGGTTTCAGGTTGATTGTCCCGGCGCAATAAATAATGCCATGCAGCGTGTCGGGCAGGTCATTGAAAGCCGATTCGTCGGGAGCCAGCGCGTTCCACTCAAAAAAATCTACGTCCAAATCCGGTTTGTTTTGCCCGGCGACATAAACGCTGCCGCCTTCGGCTAAAATCTGGCTGGCTATCTCGTTTCCAATTCCAGTACTCGCCCCAATGATGAGGACGTTTTTATTCTCGAATCTTGCTTTCAAAAGATTTTTTTAAGATTTGTGGGGTGGAAAGTGCTTTTTGAAACTACATGTCCAGATAGGTTAGAAACTCCTTACGGGTGGCTTCTTCCTTAAATTTTCCGCCGTAATAGGAAGTGATCGTAGAGCTACCGGTGTCCTGAATGCCGCGTGACTGAACGCACATGTGTTGCGCATCGATCACCACAGCCACATCTTCGGTTTTCAGTACCTCCTTCAATTCCAGCGCTACCTGCACGGTCAGCCGTTCCTGCACCTGCGGGCGCTTCGAGTAGTGCTGCACGATGCGGTTCAGCTTGGAGAGGCCGATGACTTCACCACTGGAAATATAAGCTACGTGCGCCATGCCATAAATCGGGACAAAATGGTGCTCGCAGTTGGAAAAGACGGTAATATCCTTCTCCACCAGCATCTCGCCGTACTTGTACTTGTTCTCAAACAGCGTAATGGCCGGTTTGTTTTCGGGATTCAATCCGCTGAAATTTTCTTTTATGAACATCTTGGCCACCCGGTGCGGCGTGCCGCTCAGGCTATCGTCGGTCAGGTCGAGACCCATAATTTCCATGATGTGCCGGAAATGTTTCTCGATGAGCTCAATTTTAATGTCATCGTCCAGGGCAAAGGCATCGACGCGCAGCGGCGTATCATAGGATGTCATGATGTGGTCGTGGCCGATGTCATCGACCTCGCCATTTTTGGACGTACCGTTATTCGGTGGGGTATTCAACATAGTTGCGTTCTGTTTCGTAGAGGCGGATTTTGAGGTCAAACTTGGAGTCGATTTCTTTTCTTAAAATAGTATGAATCACGATGGCGATGTTCTCAGCCGAGGGGTTCAGGTCGCTGAATTCCTGCGTGTCGAGGTTCAGGTTCTTGTGGTCGAAGCGGTCCAGAACCTGCTCTTTGATCAAGTCGCTCAATTTCTTCATGTCGTACACATAGCCCGTCTCGGGGTCGATCTCGCCCGTGAGTCGTACCTCCAGATCGTAGTTGTGGCCGTGGTAGTTGAAATTGTTGCACTTGCCGTACACCCGCTCGTTTTTCTCATCCGACCAATTCGGATTGTTGAGCCGATGCGCGGCGTTAAAATGCTCCCTTCGGAACACCGATACACGTGGGGATGTCATGAGAAAAATTAAGGTAAAAACTAAGCTTAAATGTCGTTACAAAGTTTGTGTACAACACATTCAAGAACGCCGAGTGGAAATTATCTCAGACTCGTTGAATTCGAAGTGCGCTTGAATAACGGAGCGTCTGTTCGTTTTGTTCAGGTGATAAAAAGCAGTTCGTTTCCCGGTGTGTGGTTAGCTTAGCCTCTATGAGCCGAAACCTAACAACCTAATACCTAACCATCTAACACCTATTTATTAAATAAATTTACGATTGGCTGGATTAACATTTATTTTGCGGTCTCTAATCAGCCCCTTCCCATCTTGATGAACCGACGAAATTTCCTGCAAAAGAGTACTTTGGCGGCCACTGCATCCGGCGTTATTCCATCGCTAAGCTTTAAAAACCCTGCCCCGGCGGACAAAGTTCGACTTGGCTTCATCGGTGTTGGAATGCGGGGTCGCAGCCACGTGGCTCAAGCGATGTACCGCCCTGATGTCGAGATCAACGCCATTTGCGACATCGACCCGGAGTCTGTCAAGACCACGCTGGCGATGATCGCCAAGGCCGGGCGGAAAAAGCCGGAAGTGTACGCGGCGGGCGAGGAGGATTTTCTCAAAATGGTGAAGCGCGACGACCTCGATGGCGTCGTCATCGCCACGCCCTGGGAATGGCACGTGCCGATGGCCGTGGCGGCGATGAAAGGCGGCAAATACGCCGGAGTGGAGGTCTCGGCGACGGTCACCTTGCAAGAATCCTGGGACTTGGTAGACACCCACGAGCAGACGGGTTCGCACTGCATGATTCTGGAGAATGTCTGCTACCGTCGCGACGTGATGGCCGTGCTGAACATGGTTCGCAAGGGCATGTTTGGCGAAATGACTTACACCCACTGCGGCTACCAGCATGACTTACGGGAGGTAAAATTCAACGACGGCAAAAAAGCTTACGGTGGTGGCGTGGAATTCGGCGAAAAAGGCTACTCCGAAGCCAAGTGGCGCACCCAGCACTCCATCGACCGCAACGGCGACATTTACCCTACCCACGGCCTGGGTCCGGTAGCGCACTGGCTCGACATCAACCGGGGCAACAAATTCAACTACCTGACTTCGACGGCCACCAAGTCGCGAAGTTTGCATAAATACATCGTAGACGAAGGCGGCGAAAACCACCCGAATGCCAAGGTCAAATTCAAGCTGGGCGACGTGGTAACGACCGTGATCGAATGTCATAACGGCGAAAACATCGTCATCATGCACGACACCAACTCGCCCCGCCCCTATTCGCTCGGCTTCCGGGCGCAGGGAACCGAGGGCATCTGGATGGACGACGGCAGCCAGATTTACCTGGAAGATTCGGCTGATAAGCCCCACACCTGGCAGCCCGCCGCACCAATTCTTGACAAATACGACCACCCCGTGTGGCAAAAGAACGCCAAAGAAGCCGAAACGGCCGGCCACGGCGGCATCGACTATTTCGTGTTGCGCGGTTTCATCGAGGCCATCAAAAACAAAGTCGCCCCGCCCATCGACGTCTATGACGCCGCCGCCTGGAGCGCCATCAGCCCCCTTTCCGAACTCTCTATCGCCCGAGGCAGCTCTCCCGTAGAGATCCCCGACTTCACGCGCGGCAAATGGAAGACCAACAAGCGGATTTTTGGGCTGAATGGGGAATATTGAAGGAGTTCAAAGTTCAAACAGGGCCGCCTGGCGGTTCGAAGTTCAAACAGGGCCGCCTGGCGGTTCAAAGTTCAAAGTTCAAAGTTCAAAGTTCAAAGTTCAAAGTTCTTCGAAAAAACAGCTTTTCAGTTCGCCTACTTCTCCTTCCAAAATAACTTCACTTTATACTCATAGACTTTAAACTTTAAACCCTCTTCCTCCGTGTCCCAAAAACAACCCAACTACCTCGGCCCGTTGATCATCGTAGGCATTCTTTTCTTCATCCTGGGCTTCGTGACCTGGGTGAACGCAACGCTGATTACTTTCTTTCAGAAGGCCTTCAACCTTGACAACACCACTTCCTACCTGGTCACGTTTGCCTTTTACATTTCTTACACGCTCACCGCCCTGCCTTCGGCGGCTTTGCTGAACAAGATCGGGTTCAAAAACGGCATGATTGCCGGCTTGCTGGTAATGGCCCTGGGAGCGTTCATTTTCGTTCCGGCGGCGGGAACGGCCTCCTACACGCTCTTTTTGGTGGGGTTGTTTACGACGGGTATCGGACTCACGATTTTGCAAACGGCCATTAACCCTTACGTTGCCATTCTGGGGCCGAAAGAAAGTGCTGCCGCCCGCATCAGTTTTATGGGGATGTCCAATAAAATCGCAGGCATTATCAGTCAGAAGATTTTTGGCAGCATCCTGCTGGCGGGTGCCGCCGTGACCGCCACCCAGGCCGAGCAACTTCAAAAGGTGGAGCAACCTTATCTTATCCTGACCGGCGTGCTGATCGGCATGGCGGTGATGATCAAGGTCGTGAAGGCCCTGCCCGAGGTAGAAACCACGGAGGACGACCTGCCCGCCGACGGCACCAAGGTGGTGGCGAAGGATAGCATTTTCCAATTCCCCAACCTGATTTTGGGCGTGGCCGCAATATTTTGCTACGTCGGCGTGGAGGTCATCGCGGGCGACACCATCATCAGCTACGGCGTAACGAGCGGCTTTCCCGAGGTTGAGGCCAAGGACTTCGGCACCTATACGCTCATGGCCATGATCGTCGGCTACCTGCTGGGCATCTTTCTCATTCCGCGCTTCGTCTCCCAGCAGCTTTGGCTGCGTTTGTCCGCCCTATTTGGCATTATCGTGACGATCGTCGCCATATTCACGACGGGTTTCACCTCGGTGCTTTGCATTGCGCTGTTGGGACTTTCCAACGCCATCATGTGGCCCGCCATCTGGCCGTTGGCCATCGACGGCTTGGGTAAATTCATCAAGACAGGGGCCGCCCTGCTCGTCATGGGCATTTCGGGCGGGGCCATCCTGCCGCTGGTGTATGGGGCTCTGGCCGACTCGATGGAAAGTACCCAGAATGCCTACGTGCTGATGATTCCACTGTATTTGTTCATCTACTACTTTGCCGTTTGGGGACATAAGAAGCGGGTGTGGTAGTTTTTTTGGGTGGCGAAGCTTTAGCGTGGGGAGTGAAAGGGTTTTTTTTCTACGGTGTTGCATCCCTGAGAACTATAAGAACTTTTTCGCACCCTGTTCGTTTTGAGATAAAAACCACCATGCATGGAAGCTGTTCTTGAAACTTCTGAAATTACAAGCAATAAGATTTATTGCCCTTCTCTTACCGAATACATCCGCCGTCAAACCATTACCGTCAATATCGGCGATTTGCCGCTGGGATCCGGTTATCCGATTCGGGTGCAGTCGATGACGACCGTGGACACGATGGACACCGAAGGCTCGATTGCCGAGGTGACTCGGATGGTCGAGGCGGGTTGTGAGTACGTGCGGATTACCGCGCCGAGCGTGAAAGAGGCGCAAAACCTGGAAAATATCAAGAAAGGGCTGCTGGCCAAAGGCATTCGGGTGCCGCTGATCGCCGATATTCACTTCACGCCCAATGCCGCCGAGCTGGCCGCGCGAATCGTCGAGAAAGTCCGCATCAATCCCGGCAACTACGCCGACCGCAAGCGTTTTGAACTCATCGACTACACCGACGCCTCCTACGCCGCCGAGTTGGAGCGGATTCGGGAGAAGTTCATGCCGCTGGTGAAGATTTGCCAGGAATACGGCACCGCCATGCGCATCGGCACCAACCACGGCTCCCTCTCCGACCGCATCCTGAGTCGCTACGGCGACACGCCACTCGGCATGGTGGAATCGGCTTTGGAGTTTTTGAGGATTTGCGAGGAGATGAATTATTTTCAAATCGTCCTTTCCATGAAATCCAGCAATACGCAGGTGATGGTGGAAGCCTACCGCTTACTGGTGCAGCGGCTGGACGAAGAAGGGTTGAAGCCTTACCCACTCCACTTGGGCGTAACGGAAGCCGGGGAAGCCGAAGACGGACGCATTAAGTCTGCCGTAGGAATCGGAACTTTACTTGAGGACGGCCTCGGCGACACCGTCCGCGTATCGCTGACCGAAGCCCCCGAAAACGAAGTAACCGAGGCGCGGGCCCTGGTCGAGCGCTATTCCGGGCGTCCCGACCACGCCCCTATCGAACCCGTCGCGCACATCCCCATCGACCCGTTCCAGTACACCCGCCGCGCGACGCAGGAAGTCAATAATCTCGGTGGCCTCAACGTGCCGCGCGTGATTGCTGATTATTCCAACCTTACCATCGAGTCGCACGAAGACCTGCGAAGCGTCGGTCATTTTTTCCTGCCTGTTCCCGATAAGTGGGCGATGAACGACCAAGGCGCGGACTACATTTACAGCGGCAGCCGCCCGATTCCCTTCATGTTGCCCAATGGCTTGAAGGAAATTTTAGACTATCCGGCCTGGTTGGCGCACGACGACCGCAAGAACAAACTCCCACTGCTGTCGGTAAAAGAATTCAGCAGCAGTGTGGTACGGGCGGCTCGCCCGTCTGCGGACAAAAGCAGCCCTCAACTCCACCCACAATTAAATTTCATTAAAGGCAACATCCACGACTTTAATGACGACTTCCTCGGCCAATTTAACGACAGCGGAAACGTAGTTTTTGTGCTAACATCCGACAACGCCCACGCCATGCCGGAGTTGCGGCGATTGTTTTTCAAACTATTAGACAAAAAAATAGCCACACCCGTGGTAGTGAAGCGCGCCTATGCAGCCAACGCCCTCGAAACTCTACCGCTCCACGCTGCCACCGACATCGGGGGCCTGCTGGTGGATGGACTAGGCGACGGAATTTGGCTGGAACCAGCGTTAGAAGTTCATGCCGAAAAAGAAAGTCAGCTAAAAACCGCCGCCGAATTCAATTCCATCGCCTTCGGCGTACTGCAAGCGGCCCGCACCAGGATGTCGAAGACCGAGTACATCTCCTGCCCCTCCTGCGGACGTACTTTATTCGATTTGCAGGAAACTACCGCCATGATCCGCAAACATACTGAGCATTTGAAGGGTTTGAAGATTGGCATCATGGGCTGCATCGTCAACGGCCCCGGCGAAATGGCCGATGCCGATTATGGCTACGTGGGCATGGGCAAGGACAAAATTGCGCTTTACCGTGGCCAGCAAGTTGTAAAACGCTCCGTCACCGCCGACAAAGCAGTTTCTGAACTAATTGAGATTATTAAAGAAGACGGCCGGTGGGTGGAACCAGCTTAGGGTTTAAAGTTTAAACTGCTATTTTACAATAAGTTGCACCCCATTGTTATTTTATAAGTTAAGCCGATTGCTGAAAGCTGACCACCGACGGCCCCATTATGAGTGATTTCAAAAAATACTTTCAGTTAGGAGACGTATTCAAGTACTTCATCCGGGTTTTCAGAAAGCCCGATCCGAACGACCCTGCTTCTTTTAATTTAAAAATGATGCACGGCATCAACCGGATATCCATCGTGATGTTCCTCTTCTGCGTGGGGGTCATGATTTTCCGAGCCTGCACCCGATGAACACCGAAAGCCTGCGCGATTACTGTCTTTCGCTACCGGGAACCACGGAGGGTTTTCCTTTTGGGGAACAAACGCTGGTGTTCAAGGTGAGAGATAAAGTATTCCTGCTTATGCCCCTCGATACGGTTCAGGTGCAGTTCAACGCCAAATGTAATCCCGTCAAAGCGCAGGAATTACGGGAACGGCACGACTTCGTACAACCAGGCTACCACATGAACAAGAAGCATTGGAATACGGTAAAGGCCGATGGCAGCGTCGCCGATGAAGTATTAAAATCCTGGGTAAAAGACTCGTACGACTTAGTGGTCGCCAGCCTGCCAGCCAAAGTCAGGGCTGAACTAAAAAACTAACCTCCTGCCATAGCACAATCGCTTCGGCGTACCGAACCAACTTCCGGCATCTACCCTATGGAAATTTTTCTGGTCGTCCTGCTTTTTATTCCTTACCTGTTCGTCAAGTACTACCTGACCGATCATGAGACGAAGGCGGAAAAAGACCTGGCGCGTTTTGCGGAAGGAATATGGCTGATGAGCGAAAACAGATTTGAGGAAGCTTTCCGTTACTTCGATCAGAGCGTGAAGGCCAACCCGAAATCAGCCATTGCCTTTGCCTGTCGGGGAAAGTGCAACCTGCGGGACGAGAACTACTACTCTGCCATTTATGACCTCGCCCAGGCATTGAGCTTCGATAATACGCTGTCCGAATGTTATTTGGACAAAGGAAAAGCGCACTACGCCCTGCAAGAATTTGAAGAAGCCTTTCGGGAGTTTGACAAAGCCGTGTGGTTTTTCAGAAATGAAAGCGCCGATGCCCTGCGACTGCGCGGCATGGCGCGTCTGCGGTTGGCGCAGTTCACGCAGTCTGAACGGGATTTTGTCAGGGCAGCGGAGTTAGGGGACGAGGATTCTCGGGTCATTCTTAGCCAATCGCCCTTCAACAAATCTATCGAAAAGCCGCTAAGCCATTAAGAAAAAGCTTGGCGACCTCGCCGCCACCCCGGCGTACCGCTCTTCACCAACAAAACCTTCGTCGAATATGCCGCCTGTGAGACACTCAGTTTTGTTATTTAATTTTTTTAATTTCGATTATTTCGCAGTCTATGCCCGGAGAGCAAAAATCATTTATACCAATTTCTCTATACTTTACGCTCACCCTATCATCAGACGTGAAAGAAATTAAATCTTTTGCGTTAACAATTATTGTGTCACCACTATCAAGATGTATTTGTTCAGCGCAATACGCTAAACCACCACTAAGCCAAACATTACCGGTTTCCTGCTTAATAAAGTCCTCATCCTTCTTGCAGGATAAAGAAAATAGGAGTGCTAAAACAACCAAATGCCTTTTGCCCATGGTCGAAATAAATTTATAAAGTGTAGCTAATAAATTCTTTTGATTTTCCGACAAATTTCGTTCGCTGCTGGTTATGTCCACTCCTTCACAGCCCTTTCGACAATTAGGTACGAACCTAATGTAAATAAAAAGTTTTCTCTCTCAGAAATCTACTTCCTTCCCTTCGCAACTGCCAACTCCTTCCGAATATTAACTTCCTCTTCTGAACCTGGCGCGGCCATTTTTAGCGCATTCGCCGCCCATGTCTCCGCCGAGGGGACATAACCCGCATCGGGCGAATGTTCGTTAAAGTGCTTCAACAAGTAGGCGTAATCCGGCACTTTCAAAGGTACCTGCGTGATGTGCGTATTGACTAATTCCACTGCCCGTTTAGGGGTATTTTCCTTAAAATAAGCGTTGATCAACGGCAACAGGACGCGATTCCGCGCGACCTGCGGGTCGATCTCGGCTTTGATCAGGTAGTCGCGCATCTGCTTGATTTTATCGCTGCTGTACTGATCCCCAAAGCTGCTGTACAGCGAAGACATAATCAGGTTCTCGGCGACGTTCTTCACTTCCGCCGGGTCACGGCCTTGCCGGTACGCGGGCAAGTGGTTCACAAAGTACTTCCCCATTGGGTTCTCCACGTCCATCAGCAATTTCTGGATCGCCAGATAGTTCGTCTCCGAAGCGTAGCTGCTCTCCGGTTGCTGGCTCGCGTACATTTCCATAGCCTTACGATTGGCAACCGTATCCATCGTTACCTTGCTAAATAAAGCGTAATCAATCAGCAGTTGATTGTCTTTTTCGCCCGCTTCAAACCGCTTCTTCATTGAGGCCGATCGTCGATTGGGATCGAGGGACAATTTTCCCTGCTCTATGAGTTTCTCCCCGTTTGCCTCGATCGTGGCCAGGTGAACCAGGTTTTTATTTTGATCAAAAAACAGCAGTAAGGGAAGCGAAGGCACGAAAATATTTTGGTTCAAAACGAAGCTCTGGAACTCCGGTGTGTTGACCTCGATGCGGTAGTTGAGGAAGTTCTTATTATAAAAATCACTAACTCTTTCTTCCTTAAACACAGGAATAAAACTCTGGCACACGTGGCACGACTCCGAATAGATCTCCACGAAGACAGGTTTATCCTCGGCCTTGGCTTTTTCAAAGGCTTTATCCACGTTGTTGGCGTAAAAAATAACGCCTTCCTCCGTGACTGGCGTCAAAGAGCTATAATCAGCAGAGTTTTCAGTACTTTGTTGACTGTCAGCAGATTTCTGACAAGAAACTAACGCCGTTAGAGAAAATAACAGCCCCAAAATACGAGCGATATGCCTGCGAATACTATACTTTAAACTCATAAACTTTCAACATTAAACTATTGAGCTGCTTTGATTTCCGCCTCCAAATCCTTACTCAACTGCTGACAGAGCGCCTCGATGTTGTCGGCCATTTTCTTGTCGTTAGTGGCAGTCAGGAGCGTGTCGGCGATGCCACTCATGGTCTCTATGTAAAAGCGCTTCATGTCGAAGACTTCCATCTCTTTCGTCCACAAATCAATTTTCAAAGTACCGCGATGATAGTGATCCCAAACCGCCACCGCGATGGCGCGGGTGTCTTCGATGCCCTCGTTGGGATTGTCGGTCGCGCTCCAATGGATTTTGTCGGGAACGTTCTGGTTATCGAGATCGACGGTAAAATGTATTTCTGATTTTTTCATTAAAAAATGGGGTGTTGGTTTATCGGGTTTTTAGAATGTCAGCGCAGTGAATTAGAAGTAGAATCTAATGCCCACTACCTGACAACCCGCTACCCGTTTGCACAAAAGTACGTTTTACTGTCCGGCCCGCGCAAATACCCGCTTCAAAATGTCCGTCACACGCGCGGCGGGGTCTTCGCGAATTTTTTTCTCTTCCTTGGCGATCAGAAAATAAAGCCCGTCCATCGCCTTTTGGGTCGCGTACTGCTTCAAATCAGGATTCACCTTCTGCACGAAGGGGATTTTGTTGTAGGTATTCACCAGGTCGGCGTAGTAGCGCGTGGCCTGATTGAGGTTCAGCGTACTATCCACTACCGGAAAGAAGGTGCCATACAATTCTTCGTTCGTCGTGCGCTTCAAGTAAGACGTCGCGGCGTCGTCGGGCCCTTTGAGGATACCCACGGCATCGTTGATCGTCATTGAAGTGATGGCTTTAACGAAAATGGGCTTCGAGCGCTTGGCGGCGTCCTCGGCGGCGCGGTTCAACGAAAGCACGAAGCGGTCTACCTCATCGCCCAGACCGATTTGACGCAGCGTACTCTCTACCTTCTGGGCGTCGGGTGGGAAAAGAATTTTGATGTACTCGTTTTTGAGGTAGCCATCGGTGCGCGAAGCCTCGGCCGAGCCGTTGCCAATGCCCACTTTCAGGGCTTCTTTCAGGCCGTTGGCGATTTCATTCTCGGAGAGCGCACCGGACTGATCCTGAACTTGCTCCAATATTTTACCAAGCTTTTTGCCGAACTGCGCTTGGGACGAACATCCGGCAAATAGCAGAACGATCGGTATTAAAATCCATTTTTTGGTCATCATAGTGGGTTTTGTGTGGTTTCAGAACTACGCCATAAACGTAATCGTTCCCGATAAATTTTACGTAATTTTGGCCTGAAACAAGGATTATACTACACAAACCATACCAATGAGGGCAGCCATCAAGGCGGAAGTAATGACGATTGGCGACGAGATTCTCTTCGGCCAAATCACCGACACCAACACGCAGTGGATTGGCACCGAACTGACCAATATGGGGATACGGCCGGTTCGCAAAACCTCCGTGGGCGATAACGCCGAGGAAATCCTGGCCGCCCTCAGCGAAGCCCTTGCCAGAGTCGATGTCCTGGTTATCACCGGCGGACTCGGCCCTACCAAAGACGATATCACCAAGCATACGCTCTGCAAGTTTTACGGAACCGAACTAGAGATCAACGAATCGGCACTGGCACTCATCACCGATTTTTTCACCCGACGCGGGCGGCCGATGACCGAACTGAACCGTCAGCAGGCGGCTCTGCCCAAAAATTGTGTTTACCTGCAAAATGACTGGGGAACCGCTCCGGGCATGTGGTTCGAGGAGGGCGGCAAAGTAGTGGTGTCGTTACCGGGCGTACCCTTTGAAATGAAAAACCTGATGACGCAGCGGGTACTGCCGCGCCTCCTGGCCTTCTTCAAACCGCCCCTCATCAAACACAAGATCGTCCGTACTATCGGCATTGGCGAATCGACCCTGGCCGAAACAATCGAAGCCTGGGAAGACAGCTTGCCGCCTCATATCAAGCTGGCGTATTTGCCGCATTTCGGGCAAGTGCGCTTACGCCTCACCGCCACGGGCGACGACGGAAACCAGTTGGCCAGCGAACTGGCTCATGAAACGGCACGCGTGCTGCCACTGATCGAAAAATGGGTCTACGGCTACGATCTGGACGAGATGGAAACTACCATTGGCAAATTGCTGATGGCCCAACATGCCACGCTCAGCACCGCCGAAAGCTGCACGGGCGGCTTCGTCGCGCACAAAATCACGAGCATCCCCGGATCATCGCGCTATTTTGCGGGTTCGGTAGTAGCCTACGACAACGACGTCAAGATGAATACATTAGGGGTTTCGATGAATGATTTGCTCGAACACGGCGCGGTAAGCGAGCCGGTGGTGAAGGATATGGCCGAGGGCGTCCGCAAACTGATGCACACGACCTACAGCGTCGCCACCAGCGGGGTTGCCGGACCCGACGGCGGCAGTCCGGAAAAGCCCGTCGGTACGATCTGGATCGCCTGCTCCTCCCCCGCGGGGACTACTGCCCGCCAACTCACCCTCACCAAGCATCGGGCTGTAAACATTGAATTAACCTCTACCTACGTTTTAGATTTGCTGAGAAAAAGTATTTTGAAGAATAGTTTAGAGTTTAGAGTTTAGTTGTTTAGGCTGGCGCAAACCCAATGCCTGGCGACCCACTTTGCCCCTGATGAAAAATGAAAATAGTCGAAATGGTTATGCCCCAGATGGGCGAAAGTGTCATGGAATGCACCGTATTGGGTTGGCTGGTTAAGGTTGGCGATACGGTGGAGGCCGATGATTCTATCCTGGAAGTCGCTACCGACAAGGTCGATACGGAAGTGCCCTCGCCTTATGGCGGGACGCTGCTGGAGATCCTGGTAGAGGAAGGTCAAGTTGTCAAGATTGGCAGTCTCGTGGCGCGGCTGCAGGTGGCGGAATCCACCAAAACGGGGAGCGGGACGGCGGAAGTTCCTGCCGCGCCAACCGAGCAAAACGGTCACGATAAGGCAGAAGTTACGGATGAAAAGGAAGACTCAGAGGAAGTAGCCGAAGATTGGGAGGACCGGATGGCGTCGCTGGGCTTGCCTACGCTTAGTAATGTGGCGAAACTTCCCGTCCGTCAGGCCACAGGGAATGAATCTAATAACGGCTTTTTTTCGCCCTTGGTGCTAAGTATTGCCACGGAAGAAGGCGTGAGCATGGAAGATTTGCTGACGATCAGCGGTTCGGGGGTCGAGAGCCGCGTAACGAAGAAAGACCTTCTGCATTTTTTAGAAAATCGCCCTCAGCGCGCTGCCTCTACAAACCCGCTCACCTCCTCCCCGACCAAAAAGTCCGGCAGCAACGTCGAGATTCAGGAAATGGATCGGATGCGGCGCATGATCGCGCAGCGGATGACCGACTCCAGGAATATTTCGGCGCACGTGACGTCGTTCATCGAAACCGACATGACGGCCCTCGTCCAATGGCGGGAACGGATCAAAGACACCTTTCGGCAACAAACCGCCACGTCGATTACCTACACGCCGCTGTTGATCGAGGCCGTTATCAGGGCCATCAAGGACTATCCGCTGATCAATGTCTCGGTAGACGGCGACTCGCTTTTAATCAAAAAAGACATCAACATCGGCATGGCCGTTGCCCTGCCCAATGGTAATTTGATCGTACCCGTCATCCATCAGGCCGATCAATATAGTCTGATCGGTCTGGCGAAAAAGGTCAATGAACTGGCCAAAAAGGCGCGTGAAAACAAGCTAACTGCCGACGACCTGACGGGCGGCACATACACCGTTTCCAACATCGGCACCTTTGGCAACCTCATGGGGACGCCCATCATCGTGCAGCCACAAGTGGCAATCATGGCCTTCGGGGCCATTGTCAAGAAACCCGCCGTGATCGAAACCCCGGAAGGCGACCTGTTGGGCATCCGTCAGAAGATGTTCATTTCTCACTCTTACGATCACCGGGTGGTGGATGGATCGCTGGGCGGTATGTTCCTGAAACGCGTTTCGGACAATTTAGAAAATTTCGATTCAAAACGACCCATTATTTAATGCTGAGAATAACGCTCGACATGGACGATGTGATGGCCGATACCAACGGCAAGCTCATCGATTACGCCCTCAATGAATTTGGCCCCGGTCACTTGTACGAAGATTACCGCCGGGCGGCCTTCAAAGACATCCTGCATCCCAAGCAGATGAAGAAGATGTATTCCTACATCCACCAAACGGGCTTTTTCAAGGATATTCCGGTGATGGAAGGCGCGCAGGAAGTAGTGGAAGAGCTAGCGCAGTACTACGAAATATACGTCGCCACGGCGGCCATGGAGTTCCCCAATTCCTTTCGGGAAAAATACGATTGGCTGCAAATCAATTTCCCCAACATTCCCTGGTCCAATGTCGTCTTCTGCGGTGATAAAAGCGTTATCGCCTCCGATTTCCTGATCGACGACCACCTTAAGAATATGCTTTCCTTCACCGGAAAGGGAATTCTGTACTCGGCTCCGCACAACCTGCACGAAACCGCTTACCCGCGCGTGGCCAATTGGCGGGAAATCCGGGAAATGTTTTTACCCAAAAAATGAACTTACTCCTGATCGAAGACGAGCCGAAGACCGTGCAATCCCTCAAACAGGGTTTGGAGGAAAACGGCTACGCCGTGGACGTGGCCTACGACGGTTTGATAGGCAAACAGTTGGCGATGCGCAACAGCTACCACCTGATTGTCAGCGACATCATCATTCCGGGAATCAACGGCGTGGAGCTTTGCCGGGAGCTGCGCGCAGCGGGCAACGAAACGCCTATCCTGATGCTCACCGCCCTGGGCACTACCGACGACAAAGTGGTAGGTTTCGACGCCGGAGCGGACGATTATTTGGTCAAGCCCTTTGAATTCAAAGAGTTATTGGCCAGAGTTCGGGCATTGACCAAGCGGGGCAGCGCGGTCAGTCAGACCGCCCAGATCATGCGTTTTGCCGATTTGGAAGTGAACATGGACGCCAAGACGGTGTACCGGGCTGAGCAAAAGATCGAGCTGACCGCCCGAGAGTTCAATCTGCTTGTGTACCTCATTCGCAACCAGGGACGGGTCATTTCCAAAGCCGAAATCGCCGAGCAAGTCTGGGAGATCGACTTTGATTCGGGGACGAACATCATCGAAGTGTACGTGAATTACCTACGCAAAAAAATCGACCGCGACTTTGAAGTGAAGCTTATCCACACGCAGTTTGGGATGGGTTATGTAATGAAAACGGAGTAACCCATGCAAATCCGCACCCGCTTGACGATTCAATTCGGTCTGCTCGTGGGCGGGATTATGCTGGTGTCTTTTTTGGCTATTTACTACTTCACCTACCTCAATACGGTCGAGGATTTTTACGACCGCCTGCGCTCCAAGGCAGTGTCTTCGGCCGAACTGCTGGACCAACCGCAGATCGACCCGCAGCTTCTCAAATTATTCGACCGTTCGAACCGAAACCTGATCTACAACGAGAACGTCCTCATTTTCAACGAGCGCAATAAGCTCATCTATGCCAATACCGACTCGCTCTCCATCCACGTCTCCAACTACTGGCTGAACGAAATCCGCCGTGCCGACCAAATACGGTACAAAGACGGTGATTACTACGTAGTTGGTATTTATAACAAGTATGCTTTTGGCAAAACCGTCGTCGTGCTGGGAGCGCAGGATTTGTACGGTAAGGCCAACCTCGACAACCTGAGGACGATGCTGGCGGTGATTTTCCTGTTTGTCACGGCCATCGTGGCTTTTGCGGGGTTGATCTTTTCCCAAAGGGCGCTGTTGCCCATTTCCCGCGTCATGAATGAGGTGGAGGGAATTCTGCCCCAGAACCTCAATACCCGCCTCGACGTCCCCAACCAGCAGGACGAAATCGGTCGCCTGACGACGACTTTCAACAAACTGCTGGATCGCATCGAGTATGCCTTCATGATTCAGAAAACCTTCATCGCCAACGTTTCGCACGAATTGAAAAATCCGCTCACTAAGATGCGCTCGCAGTTGGAGGTGAGTTTGCTGAACGCCCGCAGTCCGGGTGAGTACCAGTCTACCATTGGCTCGGTGTTGGAAGACATTCAGGAATTGTCGCAGCTCTCGAATTCGCTGATGGAATTGGCGAAAGTCAGCGAGAACCAGCGGGAGATGTTGACGGATCGCGTTAGGCTGGATGAAATTCTCTGGGATACCCGCACAAACCTCTCCCAGGCCAACAAAAACTACAAGATCCTTTACGCCATCGAGGAGCTGCCCGAGGATGATACTCTGCTGGAAATCAATGGAAACGCGACGCTGCTTCGAACGGCTTTTATCAATTTGATGGAAAATGCCTGTAAGTTTTCCGAGAATCAATCGGTGTTGGTGCAGCTGGAGGCCGATCAGAAAAGCATCCGGGTGGAGTTTTCCGACTCGGGCAAGGGCATCGCTGCTGAAGATCAGAGTCTGGTTTTTCAACCCTTTTACCGCGGCGTGAATACCGCCAACGTCAAAGGGTCGGGAATTGGTCTTTCTCTGGTCGAGCGCATCACCAAACTACACAATGGTACCATCGCCATCCTACCCAATGAACCGACGGGTACGCGCTTTATTCTGGAATTTTTCCACTTCTAAGTATATTCTAATTTTATATTAACACCATTCTAAGGATTGGTTGTGTATTTTGTAGGACTAGGCTGACAGCCTGAACCCTATTCGATACTCAACCGACCCAGTCGGATTCCTTCGGGACGATAGATTTTATATTTTTTGTGGTGTTAATAAGCAAACTTGGCAGACGTGATTCACGCCTGCCAAAGTTTTATCCAAGCAAACGGGGCGTTCAATCGAACGCCCCGTTTGCTTAATTCAGGAAGTATTAGCCATACCCAGCTTCCCCGCGACACCCCCTCTCCCATCAGAAGAGGGCTGGAATGAGGTGGAGAAGCAACCTATTCCCGTTTCCTAATCTTAATGATCTTCGCCTTATCGAGCAACTTGATGACCGGATAAGTGGGGTCGAACTCGAACCACTTGGAGCCGAAATTAATTGAATTAGGCCGCTTGTGGTGGTTGTTTTGGAACAATTCACCCATCATCAACACATCAAATATCAGTGAGTTCTTGGATTTATCCTGGTTGTCGAAATTCTGGTAGCCGTACTTATGGCCGCTCCAGTTGACGATGGCCCCGTGGATCGGTCCCATTAAAAAGTGAATAGGCAGCAGGAAAAAGAAAATCCAGTGCATATCCAGATACACGTACGCCAGGATGTAGAAAGCAGTGTAAAGGACAATCCAACCCAAGCGAGACGCCCAGGAATCCCCCAGTTTTTCGATGAAGTTCCATTCGGGATAATTACGCTCGAAGCGGGTTTCGATGGCGCGTTTGCGGTTCAGAACGGCGTTATAGATGTCCTTGGTTTCCCACATCATCGAGAAAATGTTTTTGGTGTGGTGCGGCGAATGCGGGTCCTTCTCCGTGTCGCTGAACGCGTGATGCATCCGGTGCAGGATGGCGTAAGCCCGTGGACTCAAATAAGAAGAACCCTGCGACAAGTAGGTAAGTAAATAAAAGAAACGCTCCCACGACTTGTTCATTACGAACATTTTATGGGCGGAATAACGGTGCAGAAAGAAGGTCTGGCAAAAAAGGGAAAGATACCAATGGCCCGCGAAAGCGGCGATGACTGCGTACATATTAACTAATGATGAATTATGACGGGGTCGCCCGTGCGATTATGAATGAGCTGCTGAGTCAGGAAGGGAATTTCGATATTCAGGCAAAACTACGTTTAAACGGGCGAAATTGTTTTATGATTTTTCTCATAATTGGATTTTTGCAAAAATTCTTAGAAAACGGTCAGGGCGTAATCGAGAAGGTTGGCTCCCATGCGGAGGGCTTCTAGACGTTTCTCCTCGGGATCGTTGTAGACGCTTTGGTCTTCCCATCCATTGCCGAGGTCGCTTTCGTAAGAGTAGAAGGCAATCAAACGTCCCTGGTAGATTAAGCCAAAACCCTGCGGGGGCTTCTCGTCGTGCAAGTGAACCTTAGGAAGCCCGTTGGGGAAATTATACTTTTGATGATAAACGGGATGATTGAACGGCAGCTCAATGAATGTCAGCTCAGGAAAGACCTTCTTCATCTCCCTTCTTATGAATTTATCCAGTCCGTAATTATCATCGATGTGCAGAAATCCACCGGATATGAGGTAGTTACGCATATTTTTGGCCTCCGAATCGGTAAAAACAACGTTGCCGTGTCCCGTCATGTGGACGAATGGATACTGGAAAATATCGGAACTGCCTACTTCTACGACGTCCTCTTCGGGGTAGATGTTCATTTTCATCTGAGCATTGCAAAACTTAATCAAATTGGGCAAGGCCGTCTTGTTGGCGTACCAGTCGCCGCCGCCGCCATATTTGAGTTTGGCTATTTTGAAGGAAGACTGAGCGACTGCCGCGCCGACTGTCAATAGCAGAGAGAAAGTAGTTAAAAGAAAAATCGTTCGCTTCATATTTGGGAATGAGTACAATTGGTCGTGAGGGGTGTTCATGGTGTTGTGGAATGAATTATTTCTTGTTCAGGCGCTCGAATCACGTTAAGCCCCAGAAAGTCTTAGCCAGGTGCACGCTGTGGCAGGCGATTACGGCCGCAGTTTCGGTTCGCAGGCGGGTGTCCCCCAAAGACACGGGTTGAAAGCCGTGGTCCAAGGCTTCCTGAATTTCTGCCGGGCTAAAATCGCCCTCCGGCCCAATCAGTACCGCCACCGATTCACCATCCATCACTTTTTGTGCCAGGTGTTCGTTGACCTGCCCGTCGGCCACGTAGGCTATATAACGCGCTTCCGCCGCGTTTTGCTCAAAAAAGTTTTTCATTGAGGTAAATAGTTTGATTTCGGGCAGGTAATACTGCTGCGACTGCTTCATGGCCGATAAGGCAATTCGATGCAGCCGCTCCATATTTACCACCCGATTCACGGTCTCGCGGTGGGTGTGCTCCGATACCAAAAAGTTAATCCGCTGGACGCCAAGTTCGGTCATTTTCTCGACCATCCACTCGTTGCGCTCTGCCTTGCGGGTCGGGCAGACGGTCATCTCAATCCGGCACTTCGCCGGGCTCGATGACCTCGGAAGTCAATGGTTCGTAATGGCATTCTTTTCGGCTGGTCTCGGTCAGCCGGACGGTATTCCTTCTGCCCCGGCCATTGGTAACAATGATAATATCGCCGGAACGCATCCGCATTACTTTCTGGCAATGCTGGGCCTCCTCTCCTTCCAGAAAGTATTTTGCGTCGTCAGATTGGTAAAAAGTATTTGTGGAAGAAAGAGCGTTGGACATTGTCAAGAATTCAAATTACTAGGAAGCAAGATATGATTTCTAATGCTAGTAAAATATCAAAAATAAAACTATAAATATTGCAATAGGCCCAATATTATCGCTGCTGTATCGATTTATTGTTTAATTATATTTTATAAAATTAACTATAACCCGTATTATTGTAGCATAGTCAATTAGTAAACTTACAATCCCTTTTTATCAGAACTATGTCAAAAGCGAAACTCGAGTACATTTGGTTGGACGGATACAAGCCAACCCAAAGTTTGCGCAGTAAAACCAAAATTCAAGCAGATTTCAGCGGCAAGTTGGAGGACTGCCCAATGTGGTCGTTCGATGGTTCCTCTACGCAACAAGCCGAAGGTGGATCGTCCGACTGTCTGCTGAAGCCTGTTTACATTTGCCCCGATCCGCAGCGCAAGGAAGGCTACCTGATTATGTGCGAGGTGATGAACGCTGACGGCACGCCCCACCCTTCCAATGGTCGGGCCACGATCGAGGATGACGACAACGATTTCTGGTTTGGCTTCGAGCAGGAGTACTTCCTGTGGGATCCCGAAACGAATTTGCCACTAGGCTTTCCGGCCAATGGCTACCCGGCTCCCCAAGGCCCTTATTATTGCTCGGTCGGGGCGAAAAACGCCTACGGTCGCGACATTGTGGAAGAGCACCTGGACGTCTGCCTGGACGCGGGACTTAATGTCGAAGGGATCAACGGTGAGGTGGCCGCTGGTCAGTGGGAGTTCCAAATTTTCTCGAAAGGTGCCGCTGACGCCGGTGATCAGATTTGGGTGGCACGCTACCTGCTGGAAAGGATCGGTGAAACTTACGACGTGGCCATCAACTGGCACTGCAAGCCGTTAGGCGCTACCGACTGGAACGGCTCGGGCATGCACGCCAACTTCTCCAACTCGATCCTGCGTACGGCGGGCAACAAAGAAACATACGACAAGATTTGCCAATCTTTCGAGCCATTCATCAAGGAGCACATCGAAGTATACGGTGCCGACAATGACCAGCGTTTGACGGGCTTGCACGAAACGCAGTCCATCGATCAGTTCAGCTACGGCATCTCCGATCGGGGGGCATCCATTCGTATCCCTATTGCCACCGTAGAGGGTGGCTGGAAAGGGTGGCTCGAAGACCGTCGCCCTAATTCTGCCGCTGATCCCTACAAAGTCGCTGCTCGAATTATCAAAACGGTCAAGACGGCGAAGGTGTAGTTTGTAAGTACCTGAGTACGCCACGGGGCGCCCCGCTGAGTACCTTGACAGTCAAAAAAGCCTCTGGGAGTTCCCAGAGGCTTTTTCAATGTTGAAGTATCGATTTGTACACTCTCCACTAAATCAATACCCATCCTCTTCCTCACTACTCCGGAAGGAATAAATGTTTTTATCCAATTTCAGGCGGTCGGCGTTGAAATGCGCGATGAAATCGTCGATCACCTTCTCCGTGATCTCATCCCGGTACAATCCAACCTCCAGACCTATGCCGTACTCAAAATCAGTGTCGACTTCAACGTGTTCGGAAACCTTTATCTCTTCGTCCTCCTCGATCTCCTCGATGAATTCGGTAAGCAGCAGTTCCGCCTCTTCGTCCTTTTCATCGTCGTCGGGGGCGTCGATGCCACGCTCGTCGGGTGACACGTAGCCGGGAATTTGCTTTTGTACCCGCTCCAAAGCCAAATCATACACTTTGGTAGCGTGGTGTAGACGAAGCGTATAGATAAGTGCATCGTAGATTACTTCTCGGTCGAGGTGGTAGCCGATGAACTGCACGTGGGCGTGTTCATTGTTCTCCTCTTCGTCTTCCTCGATGCCATCCTCTACGTAGATGAAGCTCGTACCTTCGGTTTTGCATTCGCGTTTCAACTGAGCAATTTCTTCGGAATCGAAACCGGGATTCATGTTCTTAGCCAATTGTTTACCAGATTTTTTATTGAAAAAAAGATGGCCCAAAAATACGATGTATTTCGGAAAAGTATAGGCAGGGTTCCAATAATTAATATTCTGATAATCTATCACGTAAGATACAGCGGGCAACTCTTTTTTGCGACGAAGGGTTAAACCGTAACTTTGCAGGATTATGGGTTAGAATTACATTGACAATGAAGCGAGTAGCATTTTATACGTTGGGCTGTAAGTTGAATTATTCGGAGACGTCCTCCATTTCAAGGATGTTCGAGCAGCGGGGATACCAGAAAGTCGAGTTCAATCAGGAGCCCGATATATTTATCATCAATACCTGCTCGGTGACCGAGAATGCCAATAAGAAATGCCGTAAAATCGTCCGCGAGGCGCAGCAAATCAACCCCGACGGCTTTGTGGCCATCATCGGTTGCTACGCGCAACTGAAGCCCGGGGAGATTTCGGAAATCCCCGGCGTGGACGCTGTGCTGGGAGCCGCCGAAAAGTTTCGGCTGGTGGAGCTGATGGATACTTTTCATAAAGTGCCCACCGGGCAGAAAGCCCGGGTGCTCGCCTCCCCGATCGAGGATGCCATCGACTACCACGCTTCTTTTTCGCTCAATGATCGTACCCGCACTTTCCTGAAAGTCCAGGATGGGTGCGATTACCCCTGCACCTACTGCACCATTCCGCTGGCGCGCGGGAAAAGCCGCTCCGATAGTATCAGGAATATAATAGACTCAGCCCGCGAGATTGCCGACCGGGGCGTGAAAGAAATCGTCCTGACTGGCGTCAATATCGGGGATTTCGGAATTCAGAATGGCGTTCGGCAAAGCAGTTTCCTGGAATTGATCCAGGCGCTGGATGAAGTCGAAGGCATCGAGCGCTTCCGAATTTCCTCGATCGAACCGAATTTGCTGACCGATGAAATCATCGCGTTCGTGGCTGGTTCGCGTCGCTTTGTACCGCACTTTCATATTCCCTTGCAATCGGGCTCCAACAAAATCCTGGGCCTGATGCGCCGCCGCTACCGTCGGGAATTGTACCAGGAGCGGGTCGAGAAAATCAAGTCGCTCATGCCCGACTGCTGTATCGGCGTGGATGTGATCGTGGGCCATCCGGGCGAAACGCCGGAGGAGTTCTTGGCGACTTACGAATTTTTGAATGCGTTGGACATCTCCTACCTCCACGTATTTACCTACTCGGAAAGACCCAATACCGAAGCAATCAAAATCCGGCCCGCAGTTCCGAAAAAAGAACGCTCGGAGCGATCGCGAATGCTGCACATATTGTCGGAAAAGAAAAAACGAGCGTTTTACGAATCGCAATTGTACACCACGCACGAAGTACTCTTTGAGGACGATGTGCAGGATGGAGTGATGCGGGGTTTCACCGAAAACTACGTCCGCGTCTCGGCCCGTTACGATCCGCTTCTGATCAACGAGACAAAAAATGCTTATTTGTCAGGCATAGGGGAAGATGGCTTGGTGGAAGTCAACGAAGTGGATGAGAGGGTAGCGCTCGCCCATTGACGAACCGTTTTCAATATTTTTAACAAAAAAAGCCACAGATCGCTGTGGCTTTTTTTGTCGCGTATTAAACAAGGGCTATGCTTCCACCAAGAACTCATCGTGCTGGCTGATGTCCAGGCCGACGCGCTCATCTTCTTCCGATACGCGCAAGGGCAGAATGAGATCGACCACTTTCATCAGGGCAAACGACATACCGAAGGCAAAGGCGGAGACAAGCACCAGCGCGATCATGTGATTGATGAACAACGTGGTCTCGCCGTAAGCCAGTCCCTGATCCACCACACCGCTATTGACGCCGCTGTTGGCGAAGATTCCGGTCATAATCATGCCGACCATGCCACCCACACCGTGGCAGGGGAAAACATCCAGTGTATCGTCTAACGTCGATTTCGTACGAAGATGGGCAATGTAATTACTGGTCATGGACGACACGACGCCCACGAAAATCGAAACAGGGATCGTGACAAAACCAGCCGCCGGCGTGATGGCGACCAGCCCGACGACTGCACCGATACAAAACCCCAGCGCCGAAACCTTCTTACCCCGCGCCACATCGAATAGTATCCAGGCAATACCCGCGGCACCCGCCGCCGTGTTGGTGGTGGCAAAAGCCGAAACAGCCAAAGCCGAAGCCCCTACCGCCGATCCGGCGTTGAAGCCAAACCATCCGAACCACAACAGCCCCGTGCCCAAAAGCACAAATGGAATATTGGCGGGCGGCAACACGCTCGCCTCTACATGCGACTTGCGGCGCTTCAAGTACAGAGCCCCCGCCAGAGCCGCCCAGCCCGCCGACATATGCACGACGGTTCCTCCGGCAAAATCCAGCACACCCATGTTGAACAGCAGGCCGTCAGGGTGCCAGGTCCAGTGGGCCAGCGGAGCGTACACGAATAGGCTAAACAGCACGATGAACAAAACGTAGGAGCGAAAGTTGACCCGTTCGGCCATCGACCCCGTCACGAGCGCCGGGGCGATGACGGCGAATTTCAACTGAAAGAACGCGAACAGTGCCAGCGGTATCGTGGGGGCCAACGACCAGGGAGCGCTTTCCAGAACGCCGCCGAACATGAAGTAGGTCAGGGGATTCCCGACGAAACCGCCCAGCGACTCACCGAAGGCAAGGCTGAAACCGACGACCACCCAGAGAATGCTAATCACGCCCATCGCGATAAAACTCTGTAACATAGTGGATATCACGTTTTTGTTGTTGACCATCCCGCCGTAGAAATAAGCCAGGCCGGGCGTCATGAGCAGTACCATCGCGGAGGCCACGAGCATCCAGGCGATATCGCCCGAATCGAGTCCTTCGGTAACAATAGTTGCGGGAACGGCGGGCAGAAATACCGCTAAAAAGCTGATTGCCAGAAGAATCAGTAAGGGAATGTAGTTTGGTTTTTGCATGCGGCGCAAATGTTTTTTGGTTAAAAGTTATTTGAAGGAGGAAAAGAAATTTGCTGATATATCGTTTTCGCCAAAGCCAGTCCCGGAAATCAGGGACTGGCTTTGGCGAAAATAATTCGCTGATTAACTATTCGAGATCAGAAGGCGTAGATGAATGCCATTCCCAGGGTGGTTTGGCTGTTGTTAGTAAAATTGCCCGCATCGTCCTGGAACTGCTGCGTTTCGGTCGCGCCGCTCAACTTCGGGTAACTGTCTATGCGAAGCTCAGGCTTCAGAAGTACATGGCCGTCGGCCAGCGTGAAGTTACCCGTAAGGGTGAATGAATTCACACTTGTACCTACTCCATTGCTGTTTACCAGTCCACGGGGACCGTTGGTATTATTGAAATGCTCGTAACGCGCGCCAATGCCAAAAGCATCCGTGATCGCAGTGTTGGCGTAAAGTGCCACACCGCCCCAGCTTAGTGCTTCGGAAGGGCCGCCGCCGCCCTGGAAATCGCCTTTTTGGGATCCGTAGGCCGCATTGACTCCCAGCAGGAACTTCTCGGTAATCTGGTAGCTGGTCGTGAGGTCGAATATACTGTAAAAAGCGTCCTCCTGCGGTACGCCGGGAACGTCGACACTGGCTTCGTTGCTGCCCATGTAGTTGAGGTAAACGCCCCAATCCGCAACGGGTGCGAAGTACAGTTGGCTGATGAAGCCCTTCTGGCGGTTGTTGTCGCCCAGGCCGTCCACGTTGTTGACTAAGCCGAGCATTAAGGAAGCCCGATCGGAGAACGCGTAAGTGCCTTTTATACCCGTGTGGTAGAAAGGACCATTGTTGAAAAGATTGGAAAGCGAGTAGTTGAAGTTGACGGGCGCGTCGATCACCTCGTACCCGATGTGCGTGCCGAACTGTCCGGCGGTCATCGAGAATTTATCGGAAAAGTTGTAGGTGAAATACGCCTGTTTGATCGCCAGGGCCATTCCCGTGTAGCTTGGGTCGAGGACGCTCACCAGGTTGCCATAGTTACCAAGGTCGGCGTTGGGGCCAAAAGTCAGATCGACTACCGCTTCGGATTTGTCGTTGGCATAGACCATTTTGGTTTGTACCAAACCAATCTGGAATTGGCCGGAAGTGATGTCGAAGGCGCGCGCGTTGGCTACGCCCGAGTTGGAGCGATCCGCCGGACGGTTGAAATTACCGATATAGTAAGAGTCAAGATAGCCGGAAAAAGTGAAGGGGCTTTTAGTGTCATCATCAGCCTTCGCTTCGGTAGTCTTTTTGGTGTCTTCCGCTTTCTTGACTTCCTCCACCGTCGGCTTTTTCTTATCATTGTCTCCTGGGCCGTCATTCTTGGCAAAACCCAAAAAGGGGATCATTGCAGATAATACTGTCAAATACACTTTTTTCATAATTTCCTTTCGTTTGACTAATTTGAGGATTGGTTTGCGTTGGTTTGGCAAATATTGAGTATTTAAGAATAAAAACAAACCCATATGCCATTTAATCGATCATTTGGAGGAAATATCTCCATAAAATATAATCTTTCGTTACTATCATAATATAAATAGCCCAATCAAGTACTCTATCTCCGATTTGGTGATTTCTGGTTAATGCCAAATAATATATAATAGTACAACTATATATTATCGTAGTTATATTCACAAAAGTTTTATAGTTAATAACGACTAGCTATGGCTACACAAAGGCACAAAAAAGGCCCACATAGCGTGGGCCTTCTTGAAGTCTTACGTAGATTCTATCTATTCATCGTGCATCCATGCCTTTTTGGCGAGTAGCGTTTCTTCTTCCTCTTCGTGTTCGGGATCGGGCACGCAGCAATCGACCGGACATACCGCCGCGCATTGTGGCTCTTCGTGGAAGCCCATGCACTCGGTACACTTATCGGAAACTATATAGTAGAATTCGTCGGATACGGGAATTTGCTTCTCTTTGCCACTCACCACGGTGCCATCGCCGAAATCCACTTCGTCGAGACTCGTGCCGTCGCCCCAGGCCCACTCCACGCCACCCTCATAAATAGCGGTGTTGGGGCATTCGGGTTCGCAGGCACCGCAGTTGATGCATTCATCGGTGATTATTATAGCCATGCTCGTCGGATTGTTTATATTTGTTCGACCTTCACTTATTGGAACCAACAAATATAATTATTTTTAGTTTCCCGCCTAGTGGAATGCGGCTAATATTCTCCGCCCTTTGAACTTTCCAGATAATATTTAGCATGATTGACAGAAAAACACGAATTAACGCGTTTGCACAATTAGGTGAATATCTGCAAAACCCTACAAATTCGATAGAGTTGCAGGAGGTAGCCCGCATGGCTAGATCCAGAAATGGTTGGTTTGTGCCGGAGAATACGATACTTTCCTTGCAGAAAATTGCGGAAAATTATCTTGACAGAACAAAACTTACCCAATTTGTCAGTCGCTACGCAGAAACAAATACGCCAAAAAAAATAGGCGTAGTGATGGCGGGCAACGTACCCGCCGTGGGATTCCATGATGCATTGTGTGTACTACTGAGCGGACACCAGCTTTTGGCTAAGCTCAGTAAGGACGACACGCCGCTTATGCTTTTCCTGCTGGAAACTCTGAAGCGACTGGAACCGACTTACAAAGATCAAATCCAACTAGTCGAACGCATCAACGAAGCCGACGCCTATATTGCCACTGGCAGTGATAACACCGCCAGGTATTTCGAGTATTATTTTGCCAGGAAACCAAATATTATCCGCCGGAACCGTACGGCCGTGGCGGTGCTGGATGGCCAGGAATCAGGTGAGGATTTGATTGCGCTCGGTGAAGACATCCTGCGCTATTTCGGCCTGGGCTGCCGCAACGTCTCCAAACTTTACGTGCCGCCAGGATACGATTTTTCCAAGTTGTACGAAGCGCTGGAACCCCAACGTGACTTCTACGCGAACCACCATAAGTACTTCAATAACTACGAGTACAACCGCTCTATCTTACTTGTCAACCAAACGCCGCACTTCGACAACGGTTTCCTGATGTTCACCGAAAATGAGGCGATGGTCTCGCCGCTGAGCGTGGTGTACTACGAAAACTACGAGTCGCTGTCGCTATTAAGCACTGAACTTGCTGCTCAAAGTGAGAAGATTCAGTGTATTGTCGCCGATCCCGATAGCTTTCCCGGTGCTGTTCGCTTCGGCCAAGCCCAATCGCCCGGATTAGCGGATTTTGCCGATGGGGTGGATACGATGGCATTCCTTGGCCGATGCTGAATTATAGCCCGAAAAATTCCTGCGCCTTACTTCAAAAATACCGATGCCCCCAGCCGCAGTTGGCTCCCACCCGCGTAAGAAGCCGGCCTGGTTCTTAATTCGTACAACAACTCCACCGACACCCGTTTGGCCACGAACCACCCCAGGCCCAACTGGGCCGCAGCGGTGAACTCGGCGATGGATGATTCGGTATTCAGTCCGGCGAAACTTGTCCGACCAATGTTTTGAAAGCTGCCGCCCGCTGATACCTGTAGAAGAGGACGGAACCTGGTCTGGAAAAAATAGTAGCGAGCGAACAACTCGGGGGAAAAGTTTTTGACGGTTCGCTCGGCATCGATCTCGACGGGAGAACTTACAACGACAGATGGGTCTTCAATTTCCCCGTAAAATTTGTCGTAACTAAGCTGAACGCCTGTTACCAATCTCTTAACGACGAAGATGCCCCCTTGGGCGGCTATCTGAAATCCCGTTGATTTAGTGCTAGGACTACCACTATAACTCCCTGTACCGTTCAGGCCCACAAAATGGCTCCCCTTTTCCAACGGGACAGAGATTGGGTCAACCAAAGCCTGGGAAAATACCGGAAAGCTGGTTATCAGACCCAAAAGGAAGAGGTAAATAGTTTTGTTGACTTTCATGGCAGTTTTGTTTTTGGTTTGAAGTTTATCTTTAAAAGTTAAGGGTGTAGCTGATGTAGGGTAACACGGGGATGAGCGAACGCTGCTTGGTCTCGATTCTTAGGGGAACGCCATTGGCAGGATTCACGACCGTCTTGAAGTCGAAGTACAGGGGATTCGCCCGGTTGTAGGCATTGTACAACCCAAAATTGAGTTGCGCCTTTCGGCCCCGGCGCGTGACCAATTCTTTGGAGGCACCCAAATCCAAGCGGTGATAAGCGGGCATCCGGCCGTTGTTGCGGTCGCCGTACAGTAGTTGCGTCTCGGAAGCGAATCGACCGGAAGTGGCCCCCACGGGCAACGTGACGGCGTGGCCCGTCTGGTAAACGAACGTGCTGGACAACGACCACTTTTTCCCGATTTTAAGGTTGCCCGTCACCGCCAGGTTGTGGCGGCGGTCGTAGCGCATGGGGTACCAGCGCGCCTCGTCGATGTTGGCGAACTGCCGCTCGCTCTTCGAGAGCGTGTAGGAAATCCAGCCGTTCAATCGGCCCGTTTCCCGGCGTAGCATCACTTCCAGGCCACGAATGCGCCCAATGCCGCCTTTCTCGACCGTATCGTCCCACCCATCCGCCGCCAGGCCGCTGAACCCGATGCCATCGGGATAGTCGATGATTCGTTTGAGGCTTTTGCGGTAAAGCTCGACGGACAGGTCGAGGCCGGGCTTGGGGAATTCCTTGTAAAGTCCCAGCGACCACTGCTGTGCGTTGGCGGGCGGAACTTTGGCGGTGGAAGGCACCCAGGCGTCGAAATTCAACCCTAAGCCGTTGTTAGAAAGCAGATGCACGTACTGGTTCATAACCGAATACCCGGCCTTGACCGACCAATGTTTCGGCCCCTTCCAGTTCAGGCCCAGGCGCGGTTCGGGATAAGCGAAGGTGCGGCCCTGCACCCGGTACAGGCTACCGCGCAGTCCTACATCAGCCCGGAAGCGCCGGAAAGTCGTGCTGCTTTCCACGAAGCCATCCACCTGCGTCCCCACGATGTCCGTCACCGGGGGGACGCCGCCCGCCAGTTCGTAGTTTGTACGCAGCCGGAAAGGGCTGAAGGTATGGACCGTGACGTCGGTGCCATACTTCAGACTCAGGAAGGAATTGGGAAAATGGTCGAATTGCAGCTTGAAGCCGTAGTCCCGCACGTGGGAATTGGTGTTGCTATAAAACTCATCTAACCGATCTTCCGTCGGGTTGTACTGACTATAATTGGTGTTATAGCCACTGTTGTAGCGGGAATAGATCAGTACCGCCCGCGCAAACAGCTTATCCGAAAGAATTTTGCTGTACCGCGCGGTGGCCGTGGTATTTCCCCAGGCGATGCCCGTCCCGATCTCTTCGCGCTGGCCGTTGGTGTTCGACCACTCGGTGACCTTAAAATTATCGTCGCCCTTGTACAGACTGACGTAAAACTGATCTGTTGCGCTCAGCTTGTAGTTGAACTTGGCGTTCAAATCGTAAAAGCCGTAGCTGGGAAAATCGCCGTAGCCGGCCTTCGATTGGCGGGGCCGGAACAGCCGGGACACCCCCAGCGTCGAAATCCGCCCCGACACAATGAAAGAGGCCTTGTTCTTGATGATGGGGCCTTCGACGGTCAGGTTCTGGCTCAACAGGCCGATGCCCACTTGTCCGGCCAGTTTTTTTTTGTTGCCGTCCTTCATCGTCAGATCGATCACCGAGGAAAGCCGCCCGCCGAAGCGGGCCGGGAAGGGGCCTTTGTACAAACTCACCGATTTGAGCGAGTTGGGATTGAAGACCGAAAAGAAGCCGCCCAAGTGCGTCACGTTGTACACCGGGGCCTCGTCCAGCAAAATCAGGTTTTGATCCGGCGTCCCGCCCCGCACGAACAGCCCCGCCGTGCCTTCACCGCCCGTCATCACGCCGGGCGTCAGGCTCAGTGCTTTCAGCACATCGACCTCACCCAGTAGCGCGGGAATCGACTTGATACGCGAAACGGGCAGCACGAACTGCCCCGCCACCTCGCGCCGAATCTTGCCCTTGACGACCAACTCATCCAACCGCTGCTGCGGGGCCAGCCGGATGTCGAGGGGCGAATGCTGGGTGCCGAGCTTGGTCAGCACGAGCGTCTCGTACCCCACGTAGGAAACTTCCAGCGTATCGATTTGCGGGGGTAGCGTTAGGCTGAAAAAGCCGTACTGATTGGTGATAACCCCGTACTGATCCGTCGGATCGCTCACGGTGGCCCCAACAAGCAGTTCCCCCGTGGTCTCGTCGTGGACAGTACCGCTGAGCGTGACTTGCTGGGCGGAAAGCAGTCCTGGCAGTACCAGCAGGGCTACGAAAACCACCAGTACCGAAATCCTAAGGCGTATTTTTTTTATTCTATAATGCAATCTCGATTATGGTTTCATTTGAGGCATAAACTAACCCGTAGCCGTTTTCAATGTTAGTAAAGGTCTTCTGCGGGGTGAGTAGCCAGCTTTCTATGTCGGTGGGCTGACTGTTCTGAATCTGCGACCATCTGAACCAGTCTTGGGTGGCTTTCCCCACTCTCACTAGTATTTTACTGGCCTGTTCGGTTTCTATCCTCATTGAATCGGTGGCAGAGTTCAAAACTCGTGAAGTGACCATCCTGATAGAAAAGCTAAGGGGTTTTCCTGCGGAAGGCATACAGGTGCCTCTGAACAAGGTAACTTCGGGTTGAAAAAACTCACCCTGAGCTTTTTCCGAATAAAAAGCGGTGCAGTTTTCTTCAGTCGCCGCAACGTTGTCGTTTATGGGAATTACGCTAGCTTGGTTTCGATCTTCGAATACGCTTTGGAGGCCAATCACAAAAAAATCTTTCTCAGGCTGAATGTTTTTGAAAAAAAGGGTCACTGTCGCATAGTCCTCTCGGGGGTCATAGACTCCACGCACATTCTTTTTGACTTTATATTGGACTTCAGCTCTATTAGCGGGAACAATGATCGGCTTAGACTGCGCAGCATCAAAACCCGGAGCCGCAGCCCGGACAACGTAGCTGCTTCCAGCTTCAATTAACAGATCAGATATGTAGTTACCTCCTCCGGAGGAGGTAAGTCTCGTTGTATCTCGTTCATCCTTGATAATTAAAACGTCGGCGTTCGATACCGTCAGTTCCTTAGGCACGACCCCTAAGGGCTTGAAAGTCCGTTCCAAATATAATTTACACGGCGAACCTGCTTGTAGATGACTGACTATAAATAGCTTACTCCCTTCGTAAGGAAATTCAATTTCTACCTCGCGCTCCTGACAGCCAAGTAATAACAGAACCACTAACAAGTACAATATTTTACTTTTCATATATTTCCCAAAAAACGACATGGTAGAATTCTCTACTATGTCGTTCCTAGCTTGTGCTATATTTTTTAAGGTGAAAAAGTATAAATGTAAGTAGCGTTGTTTCTGCCGACGCAGTCCATTATAGCAGAACCCCAAGCCCAGTCCATTGTTTGGAAAGGATCACTAGTGTAGTATTCACCTACAAAAACATTAGCTTCTGAAACGCCATAGTTTACCTGAGATCCACTCCAAGAATACAAATTTGATTGAGACCCCATCCAGTACGTACCTGTACCATTCACGAATCCTACTTTAGTTGTTCCATATAAAGACCATATCCAAAAGCTTCTCCTTTCATGAGTTACCTTTACGGACAACGAGGTGTAGATTACTGCATAATTACGATCATATTTGGCACAAAACCGGAACCATTTACCCCCCTGCTTATATTTTGGAGTAACAACCATTCCATTTAACCTAGCGTTTGGTACGCTTTTCCGCTCTCTTACTATTTTCGTATGAGTAGTACCAACCATGTTTGGGTTTTTCTTAAATTCCCCAAGATGCTCAGGATTTGCGGCTATTTCTATCGCAGATAAATCCGCAAATCCTATTCGGTATGCGGTGTCTCCTACGACTACGATGCTCTTTTCGTTGAAAAGTGCCGCGTAACGCTTGTCACCGACAATAGGCTCGAGACTGACATCATCATCTTCGCCTCTGAACACGAGCAGATCTGCGAACTCACCAATATCTTTGGTTTTAGCGATTCTTTCTACATCTACTTCAGTAACAGATTTTTGTCGGGCGAGCAAAGAATAGAAGCCAGATTTACCTTCAAAAACCGAGAAACTCTCTGCATCTTTGATCTTTTGGGCAACATTCCTGAGATGAACCTTATCTTGAAACTTTAAAACCCCCTCCTTAATCACGACATCGTCAATGGTAAACTCGCTCGTCGCTACTCGAAGCTGCGCTGTTTTGTTTGGAACGGGAGAAGCGTCCTGATTATTTTGGCAAGCGCCAAGTAAGAATAATATTGATAGATAATATATTACATTTCTCATGATTGAGCTTTTGGATGTATTGATATGAAAAAATTGGAAGCAGAAAAGTAACCTAACCTGTTAGTTCTAAACTACACATTGAAGAGAGTAGAGTAGCGGAAAGGTTTACCTTTCTGTCCAAACTGATGCACTGATCTCCTTATGGAGCGAAAGTATTCGAGTAGGTACTATTGTTTCTACCAGTGCAATCCATCGTTGCTGAACCCCAACTCCAGCCCATACTGTCAAAAGGTCCATCCCAGTTCTCACCTACAAAAATATTGGCTTCAGAAACGCCATAATTAACTTGTGAACCACTCCAATTGAAAAGATTAATATGTAATCCTTTCCAATAGATACCTGTTCCATTCACAAATCCCACCTTATTTGTACCATACAGCGACCATATCCAGAGATGCCTTCTCTGATGTCTTACTTTTACCGCCAATGACGTGTAAATCCCAGCCAAGTTGCGATCGAATTGTGCGAAGAACCGAAACCATTTGCCACCATGTTTGTACTTAGGGGTGATAACATCACCGCTCATTATTCCGCTTGTCCTGGCATTTGGCATAGTCGTGCGCTCCCTGATTATTTTTGTGTGAGTCGCCTCAGCCATATCGGGGTTCTCTTTGAACTCTCTCAGACGCTCCGGATGGGAAGCGACTTCAACTGCAGCAAGGTCAGCGAATCCTACACGGTACGCGCTATCCCCAACGATCACGATGCTCTTCTCATTAAAGAGTGCTGCATAGCGCTTATCTCCCACAATCGGATCTAAGCTGACATCCTCCCCCTTACCTCTGAATACCAGCAAGTCGGAGAATTCGCCAAGTTTTCGAGTCTCAGCGATCTTATCGACATCTGCCTCGGTAACAGCATTCTGCCGAGCCAGTAAAGATTTGAAGCTTGACTTGCCCTCGAAGGCGGAAGATTTCTCTCCGTCTTGAATCTGGCTGGCAACGATACGCATAGTTTGGGCGCGAAACGTCCTCCTAAAAACAGTTCTCTGTATGAAGATCGGCAAGAAAATCCGCAAAGTTCGTGAGCTACGCGATTATACCCAGAAGTATATGGGTGTCCAACTGAGTATTTGCACAACAGCCTACGCCAATATTGAAGGCGACAGTACGGATCTGAGATGGTCGCGGATTTGCCACATCGCCGAACTCCTAAGTCTTACTCCCGCTCAATTGATCTCGTTCGATTGCGATAAGCCCTTCGCCTCTGTGCAGGAGTTAACTGACAGCCTCAGAACTGAAATGGCTGATGGTGGAGTAAATGCATCCAGGGAACGGAAACTTTACGAAGCCCAGATTGAACTTTTGAAAGGGCAGGTGGAGTTTTTGCGATCCCTACATCGGTAGGGCTGGATTGGCAGATAAAATTAAGTATTTCTTTAAATGGCGCTGCTTCTATGGTGAAACACAAGACACCTAAAAATGCCCGACCGCCTCACCCCCGCCGCTTTCAAATCCGAGCTTTTCCGCATCCTCAGCTACTGGGAAAAGTACGCGCCCGACAACGAACGCGGCGGCTTTCACGGAAAGGTTTCACTCGATAACGTCCCAGTCCCGGACGCCCCACGCTCGGTAGTGGTGAATGGCCGCATTTTGTGGACGTTTTCGATGGCCCACCGCCTTTTCCCCGGTCCCGCCTACCGCCAGATGGCCGACCGGGCGTTCGACTACCTATCCCGACATTTTTTTGACCGGGAAAACGGCGGCGTTTACTGGTCAGTCACGGCGGAGGGTGAGCCGTTGGAAACCAAAAAACTGATGTACGGGCAGGCGTTCGCGATGTATGGACTGAGCGAATACTACCGGGTCTCGAAGTCGGAACCGGCTCTAAAACTGGCGCAGGAGCTTTTCGCCTACATTGAGAAAGTGGCCTTCGACTCGGCTCAGGGCGGCTACTGGGAAGCGGTAGGCCGCGAGGGGGAGCCCATCGACAACTACCTGCTGAGCCAGTCGCCTTATGGCAAAAGCATGAACACGCATTTGCACCTGGTCGAGGCCTACGCCAATTTGTACCGGGTGTGGCCGGATACCTTCCTGAAAAAACAAACGGCGGGAATGCTGGATGCCATCATGAACCACATTGTGGATGACACGCACCGGATGAAGTTGTTCTTCACCAAAGACTGGCAACCCAAAGACCGGACGATTTCCTACGGGCACGACATCGAGGCATCATGGCTCCTGTACGAAACCGCCGAAACGCTGAATGAGGAAGCCACGATTGAGCGCCTACGAGCGGAATGCCTGCAAATGGCCGCCACCGCCACCTCAGGGCTGGGGAAAGACGGTGCCCTGAACTATGAGTACTTCCCCGAAACCCACCACGTCCAGAGCAATCGCAGTTGGTGGGTGCTGGCCGAGCAGGTCGTAGGATTTTACAACGCCTACCAACTGAGCCAGGACACAAAGTACCTGGAACTAGCGGAACGCAGTTGGGACTACGTTCAAACCAAATTCATGGACACTCAACGCGGTGAATGGCACACCACCGTCCTGGAAAACGGCCAACCCGTACCCGGCGACAAAATTCACTTCTGGAAGGCCCCCTACCACAACGCCCGCATGTGCGCGGAAATGGTGGGGAGGTTGGAAAAGGGGTAAATTTTGTGTAATCGTGTAAGTGGAACGCCACCCCGGCGGTAATCGTGTGATCGAATTTATTCTAGGCAAATCACTTATACAAATCAACGATTCAACAAATAAACATCGATTACACGATTCAACAGTTCAACAATTACACAATCTACCTTCAATACCGCCAACTCGTCAGATCCGCCCCCACCGGCGCGGAGGTTTCGATGCGTTTCAGGATTTTGGGGAGATACATGGTGTTGTAGCGGAGGCGCGAGATGTAGTTGGGTAGCGTGTGGTCGCCGTTCCAGCAGTGTTCGGCGCGGTCGCCGTAGTCCACCTCGCCGTAATAATGGGGAGCGCGGGTGGTTTTGAGGTAGTCCTCCATCAGGTACACGGCGTTGTTGAGGTAGTAGTTGTCCATATCGCCGCAGTAGATGTGGATTTTACCCGTCAGCTTGGGGCCGAGGGTTTTCCAATCGCGCTTTAGGATGTGCATCAGGTCGTAGTTCTCCTTCCAGTACTGCGCTACGGTCGGGTCGATGACCCCCGTTTTCTTGTCCCAGATGGGTTTTGGGTAGCCATCCGCGCCGACGGGCGAATAGACCGCCTGCCAAATGTCCCACTGATCGCCCGAGCGGCCCTTGCTGCCGAGAACCGCCTCCCTCCTATTCATATCTTCTAACGTACAGAGCATTTCGCCCAGGTAGTTGCGCTTGCCGGGGCGCGGCGTCTGCTTAAACGGCCCGTCCCAGTAGTAGGCGTTCTTGTCCTTATATAGATTGACCATCGTGTAGGCCTCGAAAGTGATCGGGTCGGGACAGGCGGCGAAGCAGCCGTTGAACTCGTCGGGGTAAAAAACCTGCGCGGCCAGGGCTTCCCAGCCGCCCGTAGAGCCGCCGTAGGTAAACCGTGCCCAACCTTGGCCGATGCCCCGGAATTGCCGCTCGATCTCGGGCAGCAGTTCGTACATGATGGCATCGCCGTAAGGGCCTATATTGGCTGAATTTACGGCGTAGGAATCATCATAGAAAGGATTGGCATGCTGGATCTGGACGACCAGGTAGCGGGGGAAATTCGGACTCGTCCATTGCTTGTACATATCGTAGGCTTCCTGCGCCACGATCTTATTATAGCCATAAATTCCGAAGCGTGCTGCGTAGGCCGACGTGTCCATGTCGGCGGGGGGCGGTGTTTCGCTGAATCCGCCGAACTCGTCGGGGAAGTGGCCGTGAAAAAGGCAGAGCGGGTACTTGGCTTCGGGATGCTCGTCGAAGCCCTCAGGCAGCAGCACCCAGGCGGCCAGGTGCATGTCGCGTCCCCAGAATTTGCTTAGTTTCTCCGACTTGATTTTGATGTACTTGATGTACTTCGTCTGCTTCCTGGCCGGATCGCCCAGCGCGGGATTGACCTGATCGAGTTTGAGCTTTATGACCTTGCTCGATTTGGGGTCGAAGCGGATTTTGATAGGTTTGGAGTAAGAATTCCCCGGTGCCGTACGCCAATTCTGCCCCTCGCCCCGATCCATCGGTAGCTTGACGGTTTTGCCATCGCTGCGCTTGAAAGTTTCGTATTCGTGCAGCAGTACCTGCACGTAGTACTCCCCGGCCGGAATGTCAGTAACCGAAGCTGTGGGATACCCCCCGGAATTCATGTCAAACGTCACGCCCTGACCGGGACGAACGCCTTCTACGTCCATGCCGAACATCTGTTGGGAGTCCACCTCGTCACTAATTTGGAAGCGGGGTTCGGCACCTTCTTTGGTGGAAAGGAACAACAGCAACCGACCATCCAACTGAGCCTTTTTGGCAAAAGTCGGCAAGGCAACTTCAAAGCGGCCAACGCTTTGGGCGGAGGCCGAGAACGTTAAACAAACTAAGAGCAGAGAAAGGAAAAATGGCTTCATGGTTCAGGTAGTTTTTGCGTAAAAAATCAATACTTCATTGTCCATTGTAAAAAGCTCGGAAATATCTTCCCCCAGGTGTCAGGATCATGCTCTCCATCAAGTACTTCTTCGTACACGACTTCTTTCCCCCAGCCGTATCCTTTGTGCTCCAGCTCCGCGATTAAATCCAGCGTGTCGTCGATGGAGTCGATAATGCCATCGTTGTCGCGGTCAGACTCCTCATCGCGGGTGCCCGTCTGGAACCAGAATTTCAGTGGCGGCTGGCCGGGATTCGATCGTATGATGTTGTGCATGATGCGGTCGCTTTCGCGGTAATCGTCATCGAGCGCCCGCTGACGCCACCAGAAGGAGCCACTAAACACCCCAACTTTCGAGAATTGCTCGGCGTGGTGCCAGGCGATGTCGAGGGCCATCAGGCCACTCAGCGAGAAGCCGGTTATTGCCCAGTCCAGGCGATCTTGCGAAATTTTGAAATTAGTTTTAAGGTAAGGAACAAGTTCACTTATAACGAACTGCGTCGTGTTAGCGGCCTTGTTGCCCCGGTAAGCGTAATCGGGCTGCGAGGCAGTGCCGTATTCGTAAATACGGTTCTTATTAGCATGAATCCCAACGATCAGGAGTGACTGTGAAGCGTGGCTTCCGGCAAATTCATTTAGCGTCCGCCCCATGCGCAGGGCGGGAAAATCCTGTCCGTCAAAAACCAGCAAGACCGACATGGGTACGTCACCCGTGGAATCCTGTGATTGCAGGAAAGTCAATTTTACCATTCGCTTCAAATGGGAAGAATGGAGCCGGATTTCTCGCGGAACGGGTTCTAAAAGCAGTGGCTCTTTATCGGTAGAGGGTGGATTCACAAACAGATGTCCAAAAGGTATTGTAAAGAACGGCAAGGTTAATTTTACAAACAATGATTAGATTTGCAACATTATTGGCGAAAAGCCGCAAAAGCCCTCACGAAATACCAAAACATCTTGCAAGAAAACCATATCAGTTATTATTCCCATCATTTGGGCCGCTCGATCGACATGCTGGTTTACGGGCATTGGGGCTATCCCATTTTGGTTTTCCCCACCACGCTGGGGGATCACCACCAGGCAAAAGGTATGGGACTCATCGACTCGGTCCGGGGTTTGGTCGAATCAGGTAAATACAAGATTTACTGCATCGACGGCATCGACAAGGACTCTTGGTACGGCCGACACCTCACGCCTCCCCAGAAAGTTCTCAACCATATTCAGTACGATAAGTTTTTGACGAACGAACTTGTCCCATACATTCAGCGCGAATGCAGTGTGGACAAAATCGGCGTAGCCGGGGCCAGTTTTGGGGGCTATCAGGCTTTCAACTTTGCGTTTCGCCATCCTGAGCAGGTCGCTTACCTGATCAGCATGAGCGGCTCTTTCGACATTCGCTCGTTCATGGACGGTTATTATGACGACAATGTCTATTTCAACAACCCCATCGACTTTGTCGCCAACGAAGAAGGCTGGCGCTACAACCACATGAAGATCGTACTGGGTTCGTCGGAATGGGACATCTGCTTGAACGCCAACCTGAACATGACGCGCGTCCTGAATAACAAAGGCATTAATCACTGGTCCGACATAAGAGGCTGGGAACTACACGACTGGCCGCTTTGGCACCGGATGTTTCCTGAATATTTGTCGAAAATGATGTAGGAGGAGTGATGAGTTATGAATGATGAATTTTCCAATGCGCCAGCCCCCTTTACTTTGTGCCTTTGTGCCTTTGGAACTAACAACTACACTAACAACCTAAAAAATAACTAATGAAAAAAATTGGCATCCTTTATGGCATGGAGAATACTTTTCCTCAGGCCTTTGTGAATCGTATCAACGAAAAAAATATTGAAGGCATTCGGGCCGAAGGCGTTTCCATCGAGCAGGTAAAACAGGCCGATCCTACGGACTACGCGGTGATTATTGACCGCATCTCGCAGGATGTTCCTTTTTACAAGGCTTTCTTGAAAAATGCGGCGCTCTGCGGCACGGCGGTCATCAATAATCCCTTCTGGTGGAGTGCCGACGAGAAGTTTTTCAACAACTGCCTGGCCGAGAAAATTGGCGTTCCCGTTCCTAAGACGGTACTTCTCCCCTCCCATGAGCGTCCGACCGATACGCAAGACGTATCGTTCCGCAACCTAAAATCGCCGCTGGCCTGGGAACAGATGTTTGAGTACATCGGCTTTCCTGCCTACATGAAACCCCATTCGGGCGGTGGGTGGAAGAGCGTATATAAGGTATGGAACCCCGAGGATCTTTGGCAGAAGCACGGCGAGACGGGTCAACTGGTGATGATGTTGCAGGAGGAAATCGAGTTCGACGACTATTTCCGCTGCTATTGCATCGGTCAGAAAGACGTTCTCATTATGCCCTACGAGCCGCGTAACCCCTTCCACGAGCGCTACACGCCGGAGATGAATACCAAAGGTGAAGCGGGCGAGAAGCTTTTGAAAGTCATTCACGATTACGTTCTGCGCCTGAACAAAGCCCTCGGCTACGACTTCAACACGGTAGAATTCGCGGTACGCGACGGCATCCCCATCGCCATCGACTTTTGCAACCCTGCTCCCGACGCCGACATCCATTCCGTAGGTCAGAAAAATTTTGACTGGGTAGTGGAAGCCGCCGCCAACATGGCCATCGAACGCGCCCAAAATCATAAGGAAGGCATGAACAACCTGACCTGGGGTACTTTCATCAAATCCGCCGCCAACCAGATTCCCGTAGCCGACATGATGAAGGAGACATCCGCGAAAAAAGAGGTAGCTGCTACGAAGAAAGCTCCCGCGAAAAAAGCCGCCACTCCGAAAAAGGCTGTCGCTGCTAAGAAAGAGGCTCCTGCAAAAAAAGCACCCGCCGCGAAGAAAGCCCCCGCTGCGAAGAAATAAATTAATTTGGAATTAGTGAATGTCGGACGGCGGGGCACCCCGATCCGGCCGCTCATGCGGTTATTCAATAAAAATATTCCGACATTCACTAATTCACCAATTCCAAATTGCCCCCCCCATGACCAAACGCGTATTCACCCTCGGCATCGAGGAAGAGTTTCAGACCATCGACCCCGTTACCCGCAACCTGCGCTCGCACATGTCGAAGCTGGTCGAGGACGGCAAAATTATCTTGAAAGAGCGGGTAAAGGCCGAGATGCACCAGGCGATGGTGGAGGTTGGTACCAACATCTGCCACGACATCCACGAGGCCCGCGAGGAGGTGACCTACCTGCGTAAGATGATCCATGACCTGGCCGCCGATCAGGATTTGCACGTGGCTGCCGCCGGAACGCACCCCTTCGCCGACTGGGTGGATCAACTCATCACGGCCGATCCGCGTTACGATGAGCTGATCGACGAAATGCGCGACGTGGCGCGCGGCAACCTGATTTTTGGCTTGCACGTCCACGTGGGCATCCTCAACCGCAACGAGGGGATCTCCATCATGAACGCGGTGCGGTATTTCTTGCCGCACATTTATGCCTTGTCGACCAACTCACCCTTCTGGTGCGGACGCAACACGGGTTTCAAGTCGTACCGGTCCAAGGTATTCGACAAATTTCCCCGCACGGGTATTCCCGATTTTTTCGTCAGCGCCAGCGAGTACGACGAGTACATCAACCTGCTCATCAAGACGAAGTGCATCGACAACGCCAAGAAAATTTGGTGGGATATTCGGGTGCATCCCTTCTTCAATACGGTTGAGTTCAGGATTTGTGATGTGCCGATGCGCGTCGAGGAAACGATTTGCCTGGCGGCAATTTGTCAGGCGCTCGTGGTAAAAATTTACAAACTGCAAAGGGCTAATCTCAACTTTCGCCCCTACCGCCGCAACCTCATCAACGAAAACAAATGGCGCGCCGCTCGCTTTGGCATCGAGAGCAAGTTGATCGACTTCGGCATTCAGGAGGAAGTGGAGTTTCGCACGCTAATGGGTGAGTTGCTGGAATTCATCGACGATGTGGTGGACGAACTCGGCAGCCGCAAGGAAGTGGAACACGTCCATTGGATTTTGGAAAATGGCAGCGGAGCCGACCGTCAGTTGGCGGTATTCGAGAAATCGGGCGGCGATATGAATGCGGTGGTGGATTTTATCGTTCAGGAAACTAAGATCGGGGTTGTGTAGTTAATAGGTGGATAGTGGACAATTGGCAGTTGAAAACACTTAAATAGCTAATAATCAATATTAGAAAATTGTATTTTACCAACTCACCTCCCCTATCACCACAAAACTTTTGACACCGCTGAAATGATTTTAACACCACACAAAAAGCTTCGCATCGCTATTCTGGACATGAACAATGGCGTCCAGAATGAGGGTATGCGCTGCATAAAGAAAATAGTCAACGATTTTGCTACGGAAGAAGCGCAGGACATCGACTGCCAGATTTTCGACGTTCGGCAGGAGAATGCCGTACCCGACCTGAGCTTCGATATTTATATTTCTTCGGGTGGCCCCGGCAGTCCCAAGCCGGAAGGTAAACTTTGGGAAAAGCGATTCTTTAATTTTCTCGACTCGCTCTACAAATACAACCATGGCCACCACGATCGCAGCAAGAAGCACCTTTTCCTGATCTGCCACTCCTTCCAATTGGCTTGCCTGCATTGGAAAATTGGCCACGTTTGCAAGCGGCGGACGAATTCTTTTGGAATATTCCCCATTCATAAAACCCGTGTTGCCATGCGGGAGCCTTTTTTCGAGGGATTGCAGGATCCGTTTTGGGCGGTAGATTCACGCGATTACCAGGTGATCGAGCCGGACAACTCCGTGCTGGAGCAAATGGGGGCTAAGATTATCGGATTGGAAAAAATCCGTCCGCACGTTCCTTTGGAGCGGGCCATTATGGCCATTCGCTTTTCCAATTATACCTTCGGCACGCAATTTCACCCCGAAGCCGATGCCGAGGGTATGCTCCGCCATTTCCAGAAGGCCGATAAAAAGGCGACGATCATTAAAAACTACGGTGAGGATCACTATTACCAGATGATTGCCCACCTGAATGATCCCGGAAAAATCCTGTTGACGGAAAACACCATCCTGCCCAATTTCTTAAAACTCGCCGCGAGCCGTGTGTTGGATTTGCAGCCCGCCTGATTTCCCGACTCTAACCTTCCTGACTCATGCACCAAGCCGCCCGCAAAACTTACAACGAGGCGTTCAGTGACGAACTGTACCAAAATTTCCTGACTTCCATCGAAAAAGACTTTCCTGGCGAGCTCGATTTTCGGGTAGCTGAAAGTCCGCTCTTCGTACCATTGGCATTAAAAAACAAGCTGATTGAGGCCTGCGAAAGCTTCATCGATGTAATCGTGGCCGACGATTTTAAAGCCAAAACCGAACGGGCCATTCCGGCCGGGCAGCAAGTGCCGAACGAGAATGACCACACTTCTTTCCTGGCGATCGACTTCGCGATTTGTAAAGACGAAAACGGCGAACTCGAACCGCAACTCATCGAGTTGCAGGGCTTCCCATCGCTGATGGCGTATCAGGCCTATTTATCGGAATTGTTCAAATCTCACTTCCCCGTTCCTGACTCGTTCAACTACGCATTTGGCGTGGAGAACTACGCGGAATACATGGAAGCACTGCGGGATTTGATCGTTGGCGATGAAGATCCCGAGAATGTTATTTTATTGGAAATTTATCCCAAACAGCAAAAGACCCGCGTGGACTTTGCCGTCACCGAGCGGATGCTGGGCGTGAAGGCGGTTTGCTATACTGATCTCATCAAGGAAGGTCGCCAACTTTTTTACGAGAAAGACGGGCGTAAAATACAGGTCAAGCGAATTTACAACCGTCTGATTTTCGACGACCTGACTAATTTTCCCGACTTGAAAAGCAACTACGTCTTCACCGACGACGTGGACGTGACCTGGGTGGGGCATCCCAATTGGTTTTTCCGCATCAGTAAGTTTACATTGCCGCTATTGGATAGTCCTTACGTGCCCGAAACTAAGTTTCTAAGCGATTACGAAGGTACTTTTCCTGATAACTTGGAAGAATTCGTGCTGAAGCCGCTGTTCTCTTTTGCAGGTACAGGTGTGCAACTACACATCAAAGAGGAAGAATTAGGCGGGATTGCCGATCCTGAAAATTATATTTTGCAGAAAAAAGTCCGGTACGAACCCGTCGTTCAGGCTCCTGATGGGCTGGTGAAGTGCGAAATCAGGATGCTCTACATCTGGCCGGACGACGCGGCTCGTCCGCAATTGCTGGTTAGTCTTAGTAGGCTCAGCCGGGGCGAGATGATTGGCGTTCGATTTAACAAAGATTTCACTTGGGTCGGGGGTAGCGTGGCTTTCTACGATAATTAACCTCACCCCCTGGCCCCCTCTCCTGTCAGGAGAGGGGAACTTGAAAGGTGAATCAATATAACATCTAATACCGATGCACCTCAATCAGCGGCAACTTTTTTTTGACCACCTCGCGCAGACTTCCGACTTCCCGCTTGCGCTTGAAATCGACCGCGCCGAGGGCGTTTTTCTTTACGGCTCTGACGGCAAGCGGTACTTTGATTTGATTTCAGGCATTGCGGTGAGTAACGTAGGTCATCGCCACCCCGAAGTACTGACGGCCATCCACGACCAACTCGACAAATACCTGCACCTGATGGTGTACGGCGAGTACGTGCAAAGCCCGCAGGTGAGGCTAGCGGAGGCTTTGGTTGAAACGCTGAACCTGACCTCCGCTTCCCCCTCCCCTTTTGGACTGATCGACTCGGTCTATTTTACCAATTCTGGCACCGAAGCCGTGGAAGGCGCCATGAAACTAGCCAAGCGCTACACCGGACGTCATGAGTTTGTTTCCTGTATCAACGCTTACCACGGGGCCACGCAGGGCGCGTTGAGCATTTCGGGGGCCGAGTTTTTTAAAAGAAACTACCGGCCTCTTTTACCCGGTATCAGGCAAATCCAGCATGGTTATTTGCCTGATTTAGAGCAAATCACCTGCCGGACGGCGGCGGTCATTATCGAAATTATCGGCGGCGAATCAGGCGTCCGAATCCCTGACGCCGACTACTTCAAAGCCCTGCGCCAGCGCTGCACGGAGGTGGGCGCGTTACTCATTTTTGACGAAATTCAAACGGGATTCGGCCGCACGGGACATTTCTGGGCTTTCGAAGGCGTAGACGTTTATCCCGATATTTTGCTCAGCGCCAAAGGCATGGGCGGCGGAATGCCGATCGGGGCGTTCATGGCCTCCACCCAACTCATGGCCGTTTTCAGAGATAATCCCATCCTGGGTCACATCACCACTTTCGGCGGACATCCGGTGAGCTGCGCGGCTTCGCTGGCGACTTTGCGGGTCATCCGCTCCCAAAGACTAGCCGAGCAAGCCCACGCCAAGGGAGCCTTGATAAAATTGCTGCTCGTTCATCCCAAAATCAAGGAAGTGCGCGGACAGGGCCTGATGCTTGCCGCCGAAATGGAATCCTTCGCGGTCTTGAAACCCGCCATCGACCGTTGCATTTTGGCCGGGGTGATTACGGATTGGTTTTTGTTTTGTGATAATTCCATGCGCATTGCCCCGCCGCTGACGATTTCGGAAGCGGAGATTCGGGAGGCGGTGGGGATTGTGCTGGGGGAATTGGGGTGAGGTCTTTGCTTTATTGACTAAAAACTTTCAAATTTGGAAGGAATATTCTACCCAACCACATGAAACTACACTTCCCCATTGTCATCGAGCAGGATGAAGACAGCATCTTCATTGCCTCCTGTCCTACTTTCGCTGGATGTCACTCCTATGGTAAGACCATCGATGAGGCGATGGCTAATATTAGGGAAGTGATTGAAATATGCCTGGAAGAGCAAGGAATAGAGCCTACTAACCAATTTGTGGGCCTTCGAGAGCTTGAACTAGAGGTCGCCTAGTGGGAAAGCTTCCTACCATCTCAGGCAAAGACTTTGTCAAGCTTTTGGAAAGACTTGGTTTTATAGTAATACGAATCAAAGGTTCTCATCATCGCTTGAAGCATCCCGACGGTCGTGTCACCACGATTCCTGTTCACCGAAACGAAGATTTACCTAAGGGGCTTCTGCGGAAAATCATTCGTGAGGATTTGAAAATTACTTTGGAGGAATTTGAGAATTTGCTCGGACAGTAAGTTTAAAGAAGTGCGCAGATAGAGAATATTGTTCGCCGCCGAAATGGAATCCTTCGCGGTCTTGAAACCCGCCATCGACCGCTGCATTTTGGCCGGGGTGATTACGGATTGGTTTTTGTTTTGTGACAATTCCATGCGCATTGCCCCGCCGTTGACGATTTCGGAAGAGGAGATTCGGGAGGCGGTGGGGATTGTGCTGGGGGAATTGGGGTGAGGTCTTTATCTCTTTGAATAAAAACTTTCAAAGTTTTGGAGAGAAACTGGTTTTCAATAACTTCACCTCATGAAAGCGGAAAATTCAAAGCGCCAGACCAATCAGTACGACAAGATCTTCAAGGAGAATATCGAAGCTGTAATAGCGAGCATTGTGCGAAATGTGCTGGATATTACTGCGGTTTCGATGGAAGAGCTTCCTGACGACATTCAGCATACCAAAGAACGGAAGCCCGATATTTTAAAGAAAGTCACAGATGACAGGGGCAATATCTTTATACTGCAAATAGAGTTTCAGCTCGCGGACGAGCCAAAAATGGTCTATCGGATGGCTGAGTATTTCATCATGCTTGAAAGAAAATACGACTTACCTATTAAGCAGTTCGTCATCTTTCTTGGATCGGCTGAGCCTAAGATGCCCACACTCCTTGACCGCGAACGTCTGAAATTCAATTTTCCGCTCATTTCGTTCTCAACATTAGATTATCACATTTTTCTAAAATCCGATAAGCCAGAGGAAATTATCCTTGGCATCCTGGCAGATTTCAAAGACGACGCGCCTGAAAATGCCTTAGAGCAGATTATTCATCGAATAGAGGAAACAGCGGACGGGGATTTTTCGTTGAAAAAGTATTTCAACCAGTTGCGCGTGCTGGCGCAACTCCGTAACTTGGAGATAAAACTTGTGAATGCTATGAATAGTATCTATGAATACCTTAGCGAAGAGCGGGATGCTCTATACATGAGGGGCCAAGAAAACGTGCAAACTCAGTTTGTTACCTATCTTTTGCGGGAAGGGGACAAGGCTCCCGAGCAAATAGCTGATATAGCAGGCGTCTCGGTGGACTTCGTTAAGTCTGTTAAGCAAAAGATGTCCGTAGATTGACTTTTTGAGCGGTGAGTTTCCTCCCGCGATCAAGAATCGAACGCAAAAAAGCCCCGATCAAAGATCAGGGCCATCGTGTTATTTGAGGGGAGTAAAATTTAGCTCGCTACCGCCAACTGCTCGTTCAATTTCTGCTCCAACACCGACTTGGGTACCGCGCCGACAACTTTATCGACCAACTGACCGCCTTTGAAGATCATCAGGGTGGGGATGCTGCGGATGCCGAATTTGGCGGGGATCTGCGCGTTGGCGTCCACGTCCATTTTGCCGACTACGGCCTTGCCTTCAAATTCGCCAGCTAGTTCTTCGACCATCGGGCCGATCATCTTGCAGGGACCGCACCATTCGGCCCAAAAATCTACGAGGACAGGCTTGTCTCCCGCGATTAATTCTTCAAAACTCTTATCGGTAACTTCGAGTGCTTTTGCCATGATTCTAATTTCTTGATTGATATTGTAATGATTTGGGTAGTAAACCGAATCGGCTGGGTCAAAAGTTCCTATTTTTATCATCCAAGTCAGGAGCGAACTTGCGTATCAGACAGTTCCGTAGGAACGACCGAAATTATAGCCGCCGATTTTAATCGGCGGGAAAAGCGGAGTCGAAACAATTAAATCCCGTAGGGATGACCGATCAGTTGAGCGAGAACTCCACGCCTTCCAACACTTTCAGCCGCTCGAATAGCTCATTGGAACCATCCACGCGGTAGGCGCGCGACAACAGCTGTATCTTGGCCTTCGATTCCGGGTCGGTCACGGCCAGACTGAGGGCGAACTTGCCAGGGTGTGATTTCAGCGTATCGTTTAGTAGCGTGACGAAGTCCTGATCTATGACGTCGAGCGGGCAGGTCATGCGCACTTCCTTGCCTAGCTGTTCCCGGATCTCGGTGAGGAGCTGAATGTTGGCGATTTTGAACTCGAACTGATCCTCGTTATAGTAGCGGCTTTGTACTTTTCCCTTGATGTACAAGAAACTACCGACTTGCAGGTAATTTTTCAGTCGCACCATATCATCCCCGCCCAGCAGCATTTCCATCGAACCCCGGTAGTCCTCGATTTTGAAAATTACGAACGGACTTCCCCGCTTCGATACGCGCTCCATCACGCTGGTGACGATGCCCGCCACGCTGATGTCCTTGCCGAGGTAAATTGGGTGCGTCATATCTTCCGGCACATCCAGTACCTTGTCCACCGTACAAGTACAGAAGCTGTCCATTTCCAGGCGGAAACTGTCGAGTGGGTGGCCGGAAATGTAGAAACCAACTACCTCCTGTTCGTGGCGGAGTTTTTGGAGGTCGCCCCACTCCTCCACTTCGGGAAGCTGAAACTTACTCATTTCGGTGGTGCTGTTCCCGCCCAGACCCCCGAAGAGCGATACCTGAGCCGATTCTTTTTCGGCTTGGATGGTATTGCCGTAACGGATGAGTTTTTCGATCAGGTTGCTGCTCTCGCCGTCGATGGCCGCGAAAAACTGCCCCCGGTGCAAATCGGTGAAGCAGTCGAACGCCCCGGCGTAGGCCAGACTCTCGATGGTTTTCTTATTGACCGTCCGCAGGTCGATGCGGGTGGTGAAGTCGAAGATATCGGTGAAAGGGCCGTTAGCCGTCCGCTCGGCAATAATGGATTCTACCGCCGCGTCGCCCGTGCCTTTGATGCCCGCCAGACCAAAGCGGATTTCGCCTTTTTTGTTTGGGTTAAACTGGCGATCCGATTCGTTGATGTCCGGGCCCAATACCGGAATACCGATGCTGCGGCATTCTTCCAGGAAGAAGGTTATTTTCTCGATGTTGCCCAGTGAGCTCGTCATCACCGCCGACATGTACTCGGCCTTGTAGTGCGTTTTGAGATAGGCCGTTTGGTAGGCCACGAAGGCATAACAGGTCGAGTGTGACTTGTTGAAGGCGTAAGCGGCAAAAGCCTCCCAGTCCGTCCAGATTTTGTTAAGTTTCTTCTTGTCGTGGCCGCGTTCGTTGCCGCCCTCCATGAAGTACGTCTTCATTTTGTTCAGCGTCTCGATCTGCTTCTTGCCCATCGCTTTCCGCAGCGTGTCGGCCTGGCCCTTGGTAAAGCCCGCCAGCTTTTGGGAAAGCAGCATCACCTGCTCCTGGTACACCGTAATGCCGTAGGTATCACCCAGATACTCTTCCAATTCGGGCAGGTCGTACTCGATGGCTTCCAGGCCGTGCTTGCGGCGGATGAAGTTGGGGATGTAGGCCAAAGGACCCGGTCGGTAGAGGGCGTTCATGGCGATGAGGTCCTCGAAGCGGTCGGGGGCCAGTTCGCGCATGTACTTTTTCATGCCGTCGGACTCGAACTGGAAGATAGCGTTGGTTTCGCCGCGCTGAAAGAGTTCGTAGACCTTCATGTCGTCCAGCGGAATCTCGTCGATTTCGATCTCGACGCCGTGGTTGAGCTTGATGAGCCGGAGCGCCTCCTTGATGATCGTCAGGTTTTTCAGGCCCAGAAAATCCATCTTGATAACGCCCGCATCCTCGATGATTTTTCCCTGATATTGGGTAATCAGGAAATCGGATTCTTTGGAGGTCGAGACGGGAATAATTTCGGTCAAGTCGCTGGGAGCGATGATGATGCCCGCTGCGTGGATGCCCACATTGCGGACGGTGCCTTCCAGTCGCTGTGCCTCGGCCAGCACCTGCGCGGCCATGTCGGTGCCCTTGGCGGCGAGACGCATTTTCTTGACGTTCTCCATCTCGTCGTACCCGATGCCCTCGCGCTTCATCAGGCTATCGTTGCCTTCCAGCGGCGAATTGAAAATCCGGTTCAGCGTCATGTTGTAAGCTGGCTTGTCGGGAACCAGCTTTACCAGCGCGTTGGCGTCCGATAGCGGGAAGTCCATCACCCGCGCCACATCCTTAATGGCCGATTTAGCCGCCATCGTACCATAGGTAACGATCTGGGCTACTTGATTGTAGCCGTACTTCTTCACCACGTAATCGATTACTTTCTGCCGACCTTCGTCGTCGAAGTCGGTGTCGATATCGGGCAGGGATATCCGGTCGGGATTCAGGAAACGCTCGAACAGCAGGTCGTACTTGATGGGGTCGATGTTGGTGATGCCCGTCGCGTAGGCCACCACCGAACCCGCCGCCGAGCCGCGGCCCGGCCCAATGAAGACGCCCATCTTGCGGCCCGCGTCGATGAAGTCGGCCACGATCAGGAAGTAGCCGGGAAAGCCCATGCTGCGGATCGTTTCCAACTCGAAATTGAGCCGCTCCTCGATTTCGGCGGTGATGGTACCGTACTTTTTCCTGGCTCCCTCAAAAGTGATGTGTTTCAGGTAGTCCCACTGATTCAGCACGTCGGCGGTCAGTTCCTTCTTGCCCGAGAAATCCGACAGCGTGTGCGTCTGGAATTCTTGAGGAATCGGGAAGTTGGGGAGCATGATGTCCTTTTGCAGTTCCAGCGTCTTGATCTTACCGACGATCTCGTTGGTGTTGTCGATCGACTCGGGCAGGTCGTGAAACAGCTTCGTCATCTCGACCGTGTTTTTGAAATAAAACTGGTCGTTGAAAAAAGCAAAGCGCGATCCCTTGGGAATGCCATTCTCCTCGTCGAAGTCCTTGGCCGAAGGCGTACTTTTTTTATCTCCCGTATTGATACAAAGCAAGATATCGTGCGCGTTCCAATCCTCCTGCTCCACGTAGTGCGAATCGTTGGAGGCGATGATTTTGACATTATGCTTGCGGGCAAAGCGCACCAATACCTCGTTGACGATGATCTGATCGCGTATTTCGTGGCGTTGTAGTTCCACGTAATAATCCTCGCCAAATACATCGAGCCACCACTTGAACTCACGCTCGCCCTGCTCCTCCCCTTTCCGCAGAATCGCCCTTGGCACCGAGGCACCGATACAGCAAGTCGTAGCAATCAGACCTTCATGGTACTTTAAGACCAGCTCCTTATCGATGCGCGGGTACTTGCCGTACATTCCCTCGATATAACCCAGCGAACAGAGTTTTACCAAATTCTTATAGCCGATTTCATCCTTAGCCAGCAAAAGCTGGTGGTAGCGAACGTCCTTGTTTTCTTTGGTAAACTGCTGCTTGCGGCGATCCTCGACCACATAAAATTCGCAGCCGACAATTGGCTTGACGCCCTGTTTCTTGCCCTCGGCCACGAATTCAAATACGCCGAACATATTGCCGTGGTCGGTGATGGCCACGGCGGGCATATTGTCTTCTTTTGCTTTTTTAAAAAGTTTCTGGATGTTGGCCGCGCCGTCGAGGAGCGAGAATTGGGTGTGGCAGTGGAGGTGGGAGAACTGCATTTAATTTTGAATGAGAGATTGAGTGAATGAGTGAATATTGCTTTCGCCTGCCTCCTTACTGCCCTGTTTCCTTTTCGTCGTGGAAAATGTAGTTCAGGAAGTCGCAGTAGGGTTTTATCAGGTGAATGCCTTGTAGGATTAGGGTCGAGAATTCTTTGGACTTAACTTCTTTGTCTTTAAAACGATGGAGGAAGAACAATTCTTTGCGGCGGAGGAGTTCTATTTCGGGGTGGTCTTTTGAAAATCCCTTGGGTGCCGTTTTCAGCGTGGCGCCGTCGATTTCGGGGAAATAGTTTCTGAATGCCTCATCCTCGATGATCTTTTTGAGTTCGGCGGCATTGTAGTCCACTTCCTGCCGAAATTTGGCCAGTTGCTCGGGGGCTGGACTCCACATACCCGCGCCGAGGAATGACTGGTCGCCGGGCTGGATGCGCAGGTAGTAGTCGATGCGTCCCGAATGCCGCCCGCCTGGCCCGATGGCCATGCTGAGGCTGTTTTTGTAGGGTCGTTTATCCTTAGAGAACATCAGGTTGCGGTTGATGCGGAAGACGCAGTCTTTGGGTTGGGTGTTCCCCAGTTCTTCGAATTTGGCCACCTCGTTCAGGACGTTTTCGGTGAGCTTTGTAAAGTCAGCTTTTGCGGCATCGTAGCGCTTGCGGTTTTCCTGAAACCACTCTCGGTTGTTATTTTTGGATAAATCGGTCAGGAATTTTAAAGTGTTTGCGGCAAGCATATCGTGTAGTAATTTTATCGCCTCAAAGTAGCAATAAATCTCTGGTTTTTCACAAGCAAGCTCCATTCCCCGATGTCAAACTATTCCCTCCTTTCACCATTTCTATCAAAGTGCTTCGGTACTACAAAGAGGATAATCGGTGACTTTATATTACTTTACCACGCAAGCGCTCCATTTCTCCAAAAAAACCAACCATGCCTTATTTCAACATCGACACCCAGAAAGCCAGAACGTACGACGCCATCGTTATCGGCTCGGGCATCAGCGGCGGCTGGGCCGCTAAGGAACTGACCGAGAAGGGACTGAAAACTCTGGTACTCGAACGTGGTCGCGATGTGAAGCACAACATCGACTACCCCACCACCAACATGCTGCCCTGGGAATTTCCGCACCGCGAGCAGATGCCGCTGGAGGCCAGAAGGGAAAATCCCGTCCTGGATCGGTGCGGGGCCTGGAAAGAATCGACGGCGCACTTTTTCGCCAAGGACAAGGAGGCACCCTACGTGCAGGAAAAGCCGTTTGACTGGATCAGAGGCTACCAGGTAGGTGGCAAGTCGCTGCTGTGGGCGCGGCACACGCAGCGCTGGAGCCAGTACGATTTCGACGGCCCGGCCCGCGATGGTTTTGCCGTGCCGTGGCCCATCGCCTACGACGACATCGCGCCCTGGTACAGCCACGTGGAGAAATTTGCGGGCATCAGCGGCAACCGGGACGGACTGGCTTCCCTGCCCGACGGGGAGTTCCTGCCGCCTTTCGACATGACTTGCGTGGAGAAGTACTTCAAGGAGCAGGTGGCCAAAAACTACCAGGATCGCCACATCATCATCGCGCGAACGGCCAACCTCAGCGAGCCGAAACAGATTCACTACGACCAGGGCCGCGCCCAGTGCCAGAACCGCGTGATGTGCAACCGGGGCTGCCCGTTCGGCGGGTATTTCAGCAGCAATGCGTCCACGATTCCCTGGGCCATGAAGACGGGCAAGATGACGCTACGGCCGGATTCGGCGGTGCATTCGGTGATTTACGACAGCAGGAAAGAAAAGGCTACCGGCGTGCGGGTAGTCGACACCACGACGGGCGAGACGATGGAGTTTTACGCCAAAATCATTTTTGTGAATGCCGCCGCGCTGAACAGCAACCTCGTGCTGCTCAACTCCACTTCGTCGCGCTTCCCCGACGGGTTGGGCAACGACAGCGGTACCTTGGGAAAATACGTCGCCTTCCACAACTACCGCGGCCGCGTGACGGCCGAGTACGAGGGCTTCCCGGACTCGACCACCGACGGCCGACGTCCCACGGGCAGCTACATTCCCCGGTTCAGGAATGTGGTCGCGCAGGAAACCGACTTCCTGCGCGGCTACGCGGCGGGCTTCGGCAGCAGCCCCACTATGCGCAGCGATTACAGCGGTCAGGGTGAAGCCCTGAAGCGCAGTCTGCATAATCCGGAGCCCGGAAACTGGCGCGTCAGCTCACACATGATGGGCGAGACGATCCCGAAGGAAAGCAACTACGTGGCCCTCGACCCCAGTAAGAAGGATCCACACGGCCTTCCGCAGCTCAAAATCTCGGTGGACTACGACGACAACGACGAGAAGATGGTCAAGGACTACCTCGAACAAATCACCGAGATGTACACCAAGGCGGGCTTTACCAATATCCGCGCCAGCGACACCGGACAAGCGCCCGGCCTGGACATCCACGAGATGGGCGGCGTGCGGATGGGCAAAGACCCCAAGACCTCGATGCTCAACCAGTACCACCAACTTCACGCCGCACCCAACGTCTTCGTGACCGACGGGGCCAGCATGACCTCCACCTCCACCCAAAACCCTTCGCTGACCTACATGGCCTTTACGGCCCGCGCGGTGGATTGGGCGGTGCAGGAGTTGAAGCGGAAGAATTTGTGAGTCTGGCCTTGGGTTAGGTACTTTCAGGACAGATCCATTCATCAGAAATCCCGGAACGGCCCGCGAGGCTCGGCTTTTTCCATAGCGGCCTGCCAGGCAGCGAATTTCTCCCGCATCATGCGGGCCACTTCCGGGCGCTCGGCGGTGAGGTCGTGCTGCTCGGCGATGTCTTTTTCCAGATCGAACAGGCCGCTGCCTTTGGTCGAGGAAATCCACTTCCAGTTCCCGACGCGGGCGGCCTGATCGCCCCGTAACTCCCAGTACATTTCCTCCCTGACCGTCTTGGCGCCGCCCAGCAACCGGGGCAGCAGGTTGTAGCCGTCGAGCGGCAGGGTGTCGGGTGGCGCGACCCCGGCGGCGGCCAGCAGGGTGGGGAACAATTCCAGCGAGGTGACGAAGTCGCGGTTTACGGCATTTGCCTTAATCTTGCCCGGCCATTTAATAATGCACGGCACCCGGATGCCGCCTTCCCAGAACTGCCCCTTGCGGCCGCGCAGCGGCGCGTTGCTGGAACCCACTCCTCCCCCGTTGTCCGACAGAAACACGACCAGCGTATTCTCTTCCAGACCGTACTGCGCCAGGCGTTGCAGGATTTCGCCGATGCTCTGATCCATCCGCGTGACGGCCGCGCTGTAGTCGCGCGTCTGCTGTTCTTTTTTGGTTTGGCCCGCCGGGTAAAGTTTCAGGGTTTCTTCCGGGGCCTGCACCGTGCTGCGGATAGCCGGGTCGAGGCTCGAAGCCGAGTGCGGGGCGTTGTAGGGCAGGTAAAGGAAAAAGGGACGTTCCTTATTTTTATCCAAAAATTTCAGGGCCTCCCTGGTGAACAGATCCGTCGAGTAAGTACCCTTGTCGGCGGTAGTCGGCGCGTTGTCGCTGAACATCGAACCCAGCCCGTAGCGCTGGTGCGTAAAGTAGTCGATACCGGTATTGACGAAGCCGTAAAAGCGGTCGAAGCCTCGTTGCAGGGGCAGGTACCTTTTGAGTTGACCCAGATCCCATTTGCCAAAAATGCCGTTGGTGTAGCCCGCCTCTTGCAGGACTTCGGAGACGAGTACCTCGCGCAAGTCCATGCCCAGAATCCGCTCGGGCGAGATGCTGTACTCGGCTTCAGTGTACAGGTAGTCGTCGTCCACGCGGTCGTTGCGGAATAGCTCGTAAGTACCGTTGCGCTGGGGGTAGCGGCCGGTGAGCAAGCCGCTGCGCGAAGGCGTGCAGATGGAACTGGTAACGTAAAAATCGGTGAAGCGCAGGCCTTCGGCGGCTAGTTTATCGAGGTTCGGGCTGATGATGTCGGCGTTGCCGTAGCTTCCCAGGTCGTGGTAGCCCTGATCGTCCGAGACGATCAGAATGATGTTGGGTTTGGAGAGATTCTGATCCAAAACTTGGCCCGATGGAAGCAAGGTCAATGCAATCAATGCCGACAGTAATTTCATAGTGACTGTGTTTTTTTTGGTTTGTCGCGTTCTGATCTCGTCGCCGACCTGCGCCAGGGAAGCAACCATTTTCGGCATAAATTCGGTGGGCGTAGTGTCGAAAAGTTTCGCGCGATCTACTCCTCGATTTGATACAAGATTCGATAATGGCCTTCCCTGTCCCAGGCGGGTTTGAAAGCAGGCAACGATACCGCATTGCGGCCAGTGGCCAGCATGATCTTGTCAAACTTCCTCTCTTCGATGGTCTTTCCTGCCTCGTCCTGGATGGTGACCTTCAGCGTCGCACTACGGCCCGGCCCGTAGTGCATGATCACAGGCGTGAGCGTGTCGTCGGGGCCGTACACCACATCGACATTCCCGCTGCCCGCCACCGTAGGCTGGAAAACCATCTTGTTGGCCCAGTAGGCCAGTTTGGCGTGGCCCTCCACGTCGATGATCGGTTTCATGTAGGTGCCCGAGTTGGGCCCGCCGTGCAGCGTACACCACGAGAAGCCGTCGTAGTCGAGGAAGCGCATTTTCTTCATTGCCTCCCAGGCCGAAAATGCCTGCCAGCCCTGGCTTTCGAGCCACTCGTCCAGGGTCAGCCGCCGCCCGATCGTGCCTTCGTCGTAGTTCCACTCGTAGGAATGCACCCGATAGTAGGGCTTGCCGCGCAGCAATTTCCAGTTGGGCTGGGCCATCGACTCCTCGTGCTCGAAGTTGAAGTAAGCGCGTTCGGGGCTGTCGAGCATCGTTTGGCGGTACTGGTCCGGCCAATTCCTCAGTTTCGCCCAATCGCTGTTGTAGCCCGTGGGCGAGTCCTGGTTGCCGCGCGTCACCATCGGGGCGGTGAAGGCCCACGACGCCTTGATGGGGTTGCCCTGGTAGTCGATGGTGCCCGCGTCGTTGCCATAGTGGAGGTGAAAGAGGTAGGAACTCAGCGAAATCAGGCGGCTCGAATCGACGGGATAGACCGTGTTGTAGATTTTCTCTGCAAAGGCATCGGATTCCGACACCGGCTTGCCCTTGAAACTCTGCGGGTGGTTGGACGCCTCCCAAACCACGATGCTGGGGTGGTTCATCACCTGCCGCATGTAGCGCGGCATCCCGGCGAAGTCGATCTGCCGCCAGTCGGTGCCCGTCCTGATCCAGGAGGGCGTGATCCAGACGAGCATCACGCCGAGCTGGTCGGCCAGTTCGGCGATGCGCGGGTCGTTGATGCCCTCGGAGGTCGAATTCTCCCAGGCGTGGACGTGGATGCGCAGCAGGTTGCCGTTCATTTTCTTGACCATCAGCAGTTCCTTCGCGATCCACTCCACGGGCGGACAGCGCTGCCAGACGGCCATTTGGTCGAGCGGCCCGCGGAAGCCCATGATTTGCGCCCCGTTGAGCATCGACACCTGTCCGTTGAGCCGGAAATGCCCGCCCCGCTGATCGACGGTGCGCAGCCCGGTGGTGAAGGCGTAATCGTCGATGGCCTTGCTCTTGTTGTCGCGCAGGGTCACCTGTACCCGGTAAAGCACGGGGTTTTCGGCTGTCCAGAGGTTGGGATTTTTCACCGTCAGCACGGGAGACAGCGTCAGGCTGTCGGCAAAATCGACGGGGACGCTCAGCGTGGCCACCGCTTGGGTCGATTCGACGGGATACCAGGGAAAAAGAGCGATCTCGGCCTTTCCCCGGAACCGACCGCGATGTTTCAGATTGACTTGGGTTTGGAGCCGGGCGACACCCCCTTTCTCCGGCAGCGGCAGCGTGTGGGCGTAGGCCGACTCGACGTGGGCCGCCGCCAGCAAATCGAGCGACATCCGGCCCGCCAGCCAGCCGATGTTCAGGTCGAGCAGCGAGTGAGGCATCAGCTCGCCCACCGCTTCGGTCAGCATGAAGTGGTTGACCTTGACGGCAATTAGGTTGGTTTGGTTTGGCTTTAAAAAAGTACTTAGATCGAGCCGCAGCGGATAGCGTTCGGTGATGACCGCCACGCGCTGTCCGTTGACCCATACCTCCCCGCCGGGATCAAGGGTTTCGATATTTAGGAAAGCTTTTTCAAAGCGACCGACCTCCACTTTTTTACGAAGATACAGGTCTTCCTCAGCAAAGCGCTCCGAGCCGTGGCCCAACGGGAGTTGTCCCCCGTCTGCCACAGGCGGTCGTCGTACGCCGGGTCGGTCCAGTTGGCGATGTCGGGCTTTTCCTGAAAAGTCTCGTCCAGGAACGTTTCGGCGGCGTAGGGGTAGTGGTCGCGGTCGGTCAGCGCGTAGCCGATGCCCAGCAGGTCGTCCAGTTCGACCGCCCCCGCCGACTGCACGGCAAAAGTATTGACCTGCCCGACGGAACTGAACCCCTTGTTGTAGGCCAAGCGCTCGGTGCTGGCCCGCTCGAGCGGCACGTAGTCGGCCACCAATCGGTCGTCCACGTAGAGGCTGTACCGCCCCACCGTCGTTTCGCCACCCGACAGATCGACCTCCACCCGGAAGTCGTGCCAGCGGCCCGGCGCGTAACTGAGCGTATCGACGCGCTCGTGGCGGGCGGTGGTGTAAAACAACCGTCCGTCGGCCCCGAAACCCAACCGTAGCTGCCGGGACGCGCGCGCGGTAGGAAAGCTGAAACTGCACTTCCTGTTTCGCGGAAGCCTTGGCCCGCCACGATACCGTAAACCGCCAGGCCTGGCTGGCGAAACGCCAGGCAGTTGGCTCCGGGCGACTGTCGAGTCGCAGATGGCCGTTGGTGCGATTGGCTTCTTTCACATTATCCCAACGGGCCAACTCTCGCTTTTTTTCCAGGTGCTGTCCATCCCGGTAGCCGAGGTACTTCCAGTCATCGAGAACCTCGTGCTGCCGGACTTGGGGCCGGGGCACGGCTTTCATCAGGTCCAGGGCTACGGCCACTTCGGCGCCAGTCACTACCTCGGTGTCGAGTTGCGGGTCGTCGAACTGCTGGCGGGCCAGGTCAGCGTATTGTTTCAAAAACGCCACCCGCTGTTCGGTGGAGAGCACGGCGGTTTTGCCCTTGAAGTCCGTTTCGCCGTTGGCGGCTTTATCAGGGGAGAAATAGCGCAGTTCGAACGATTGGCTGGGTTGAGAAAAGGCAAAAAATGGCATCAGGAGTAATGCAGTGAGAAGGAAATGGGGAAGCGTAAAGCGCATGATATTTCGGGTACTGTTTTTATAAAAATGGATATTCTTTCTTCAAATTTGAAGGTACTTATTTTTCATAAAAACCGCCCGATGACGGTTTTTACAAATCCCACAGCCAGGTGGGGACGCTGGCAAACAGGCTGTCCATTGCACCACATGAACGGCCAGAGATAGCTCATCATAAAACGTGACAGGTTGCTTCACCCACCCCATCATTTACTCCAATCATAGGTCTGAAGGCGAGCACGCTGCGCTTCTGGCAAGGTATAGCCATACAACCTCAATAGACCCAGGGCTACGTTGCCTTCGCCCAGTTTGGCTTCGTAGAAGGGATCGCCCGTTTGGCGCACCAGCCAGCCGTTTTGCCACAGGTGGCGCAGAGCCAACTGCGCATAGTCGTTAGCCGCCTGGTGGTAGGTCGCCTTTCCGGTCAGGTCGTAGAGGTCGGCGTTGAGGTGGATGGCGTCACCGACGTTATCGGCTACTATCGTGATTGGCATCGTCTCCCGCTGCGCGGCCCGAGCGCAGCGTTCGGCCATCATCAGAAACACCGGGTCGTTCAGATTACGGGCAAAGTAGGCGGCCAGCCTCCCCACTTCGAAAAGGTTGGACGTGCCGTAGCCCGCCACCCAGGCCCGCAGCGGCACATTGCCCTCCGGCAGCGGCTCCCCGTCGGGCATCATGCCAGTCAGGTAGGTTTTCTGTTTTTCATCCCAAGCGTAGTGCTGGGCGGTATTCAGGAGGGCGACAGCATATTCGCGGAGTCCAGCCTCCGGCGCCCAGTCGCTGGCTTTCAACATGTAGTAGGCCAGTTGGGTGGTGCCCGCCAGGTTAAACTGCCGGGCGTTGACGCGCTTGTCGCTGATGCAGGAAAGCGTCAGGCCCGTTTCGGGATTGCGGTGGTTCCAGTAGAGTGACCCCACCCCGGCGGTCCGCCGCAAGAGCTCGGGGTCGCCGGTTTGGCGATAGAGGAATGCGTAGCCGTAGGCATACTGGCCCGAGTGCTTGATCCAGGGCTGGCTGGTGGCCGGCGGCTGATAGTCGGTCTTATCCCAAAAGGCGTGGCGGTTGAAGAGAAAGTCCTGCGTTTTGGGGTCAAAGAAATGATGGCGCAACCCCCGGATGGCAGCAGCTGTACGGACCGAGTCCTGCGCCCAAAGTTGCGGCCAGGGGGCCGTGTCTACCAGAAACTCGTGGTACATATGGCCATCCTTGTTGGTGCCGTAGGCGGAGTCCACCCGAACCCGATCCTGGTACAAATCGTAGAAAAGGTGTTCGCCCCAACCCAGCAGCCCATTGGCGGAGCTGGTTGTGTAGCGCAGCGCATCGGCCAAATAGGCGTCGCTGGCCTGGGCATAGCGCGGATCGCCACTCAGTTGGCTCATGACGCGGAACGCCCGGAGGGTGGCTACGTCGTGGTAGAGGTTGCTGCCGCCCACGGCCCGGTCGCTGGCGCGGGTACCCGCCACGGAAGGCACGCCTTTCTGCGGTACTTCGCCGGTGCGGACGTCTACCACGGCGGCCCACATGGCCGTACGACGCGGCCCGAAGCGATCGATGCCGTGTTGGAGCAGTGAGTCGGCAAACGACCGGACAACCGTCAGGTAGTCGTCGCCGACGGATTGCGCCACCGCAGATGATGCCAAACCGCCCAGAAGCGTAATGATTTTGACGATACGAGCTGCTTTTTTCAATTTTAAGTTAGTTTTATTTAAAGTACCTCCACCGCCCTGGTGTCGTACAGGCGGATGTCGCTGAATATGTCGGTCCAGGCCGTATCGTCCACAAAGCGATCCGGCAGCAGCTTTTGCAACAAACCGAACGTGCCGACCATCGACAGAATCCGGTGCGGGTGCTGGTAGCGCCATTCATTTTGCGGGTCACGCCAGTAGTCCGCCACCAGGTCGGCGTAGCGGTGTACGGCCTGGCTGACCGCCTGCTTTCGGTAGCCGGGCACTAGCGTCCCCATGTAATGCAGCGCGTAGAGGGCGTCCAGTTCCAAGTAATGCATCACGTGCTGCCGTTTCAGATTCGGGTCGGGGCGATCCAGCCAGCGGCCGTTGGGTAGTTGCAGGGCCAACACGCTGTCGATGACGCGCTCGGGGTACGGGAACGGGCGGTCGTGGTGCTGGTACATGGGCAGGATGTGCACGCTGCCGCCCAGCGGCTGGTGGCGGTCGGTGTATTGCGTCCCTTTGCGCCACCAGCCCGTTTTTTCGTCCAGATTGTCGTTCAGCCAGGCGAAAACTACCTCTCGCCAGGCTTCGGTGCAGGCGGCACTCAGGCTGAAGCAGTGAATGCCGCCCCAAAACAGGTGGGAGGCCGACCATTGTTTGGCCCAGTCGATCTGTTCCAGCCAGGGAACCACCTTCTCCACCGTATCGAAGGCTTCGTACAAACGAACCGGATGGCGCTGCCTGCCGCCCAACACGCCCAGCGCCCCGATGACCATGCCATTAGCGTGCAGTTTGGAATGCCCGAAGCGTTCGACGTAGCTGCCGTCTTCGGGTTGCTGAAAACTATTGATATGAGCAACCCACTGCTGCTTTTGCACCTCCGTGAGCGTGGCCGTCAAGGTTTCGCCCATGAGGTGGCGGGCAATCGCTACGTCACAGGAAGCGTAAAGATCCACTTCGCGCGGGGACATGGTGCCGTACGCGCCATAGGGCCTTTCCGGCGAAAGCAGCGGGACAAAATGCTCGTTCACCCGCCGCCGGACTTCACCGAGGTCGATGGTAGCGGGGCGGACGGGAGGCCGGGGCAGCTCGCTCACAAACGGCAGCAAGCTGCCCTGACCAATCCACTGTAAGGCTTTTCGACGGTGCATGATCATTTATTCAGGAGATAGGACAAGAAAATTACTTTTGCTGTTGTTATGTGGGCGTGTCTCGGTTGGAAAATCGAATTTCCGAAAACGCTCGCTCCATATTTGTTTGGTACATCTATTTTTAAAAAACACTGTGAATCATAAAGTTATGAAAAGAAGGCAATTTTTGAACAAGGGAGCCATGGGACTGGCCTCGGTAGGTTTGCTGGCACACTTGCCCCAGTCGCTTTCCGCTAAGGCCGTTAGGATGCCTATTGGCTTTCAGTCCTTTGTGGTCAAGAAAGAAATCGCCGAAGATCTGGAAGGTACTTTGAAGCGGCTGCAAGGCTATGGTTACGAGCAGGTGGAAATGTGCTCGCCGTCGGGCTACGTCAAGTATGGCTTCGAGCCGCTGGCCAAGTACTCTGGCCGGGAGTTGAAGCAAATCATTAATGACTCGGGCCTCGATTGCGTCAGTTGCCATTTTACGATGGAAGAAATGAAAAGCAACCTGGAAGACCGCATCGACTTCGCCCAGCAAATGGGCTTGAAGCACATGGTGTTTTCGGGCGGACTTTCCACCGGCGAGCCGGACGAGCTGAAATCCCGCTGTGAGACGGTCAACCGAATCGGCGAAAAGATCAAGCAGGCGGGCATAGTCACGGGTTATCATAATCATAATTCTGAATTTGATACCAAGATCGACGGTGCGCCCATTTACGACATGATCCTGGCCGAACTGGATCCTGATTTGGTAAAAATGCAATTCCAAACGGCCGCCATCCGGTCGGGCTACAAGGCGGCCGATTATTTCAAAAAATACCCCGGACGCTTCATCTCGGCGCATTTGCAGGATTATTCCCGCCAGGATACTACCAAAGAAGTCGTGCTGGGACAAGGCATTTCGGATTGGAAAGAGTTCTTCGCCGCTGGCAAGAAAGCGGGCCTGCAACTCGTCTTTGTCGAAATGGAATCCAATCCCGGTACGCTGAAAAACAGCGTTACGTATTTGAAAAACCTCTAACCAACTCACTCCGCTACGCCGACGGGTCTTCGGTTGGCTCCCTCCCGGCCCGTCAGCTCATCCCCCAAATCGACGCGGGCTTTTTCCACCAAAGCCTGTAGCTCCCGAACTTTTCCGGGGTACGTCTCCTGCACATCATAGCGTTCGCCGGGGTCGCGCCGCAGGTCGTACAGGGCCATCCCGAACTGATGGTTGTAATCAACTTTGCCGATGTTGCCATCGTTGCCTGGCGGGTAACCCTCGTAAGTAACGCCGACATGGGGCAGCACCAGCTTCCAATTGTCGCGCCGGACGGCTTTCAAGGCATTTTTATTGTAGTAATAGTAAAATTCCCGGCGGGGTGAGGCCGTCAGGTCACCTTCCAGGATGGCACTGATGTCCAGACCGTCGATGCGCTTTTCGGGGCCCGGTACCCCGCAAATTTTGGCGATGGTGGGCAACAGGTCAATGGTAGAGGCCAGCCGATCCGACACCACGCCCGCCGGAATTCGGCCCGGCCAGCGCACGATGCAGGGTACGCGGGTTCCGCCCTCGAAAATCGACATCTTGGCTTCGCGCAGCCCCCCGGCGCTCCCCGCGTGATTGCCGAAGTTTTGCCACGGGCCGTTGTCGCTGGTGAAAACGACGAGGGTGTTGTCGTCCAGTCCGTTGTCTTTCAGCGCTTTGAGGATTTGGCCCACCGACCAATCTATTTCCTGAATCACATCGCCGTACATTCCCTGTTCGCTCTTGCCCCTAAACTTGTCCGACACCCCCAGCGGCACGTGCGGCATGGAGTGGGGTACGTACAAAAAGAAAGGCCGAGCCGCCGATCCAGCGGTGCGGCCTGTTTTCTTGCTGTTTTTTTCGATAAAAGCGACTGCCCTCTCGGTATAAAGTGTCGTGAGTTCGTTCTGATCCTGGATGGTGGTGAGGTAGCGGAGCGGTTCATTTCCCTCGATCAGAGGCAGAGGCGGATATTGCGCCTTGCCGCTGCCGGGGCGTGCGGGCTTTCCATCGTACTCAACGGGCCACATATCGTTGGAATAAGGCAAGCCCACGTATTCGTCGAAGCCTTGCTGTAAGGGCAACAGCTCTTTGGGACGTCCCAAGTGCCATTTGCCAAAAATAGCCGTGGCGTAATTTTTGGTTTTTAGCAATTCCGCGATCGTTTGCTCCGCCGGATTGAGACCCTCCTTGGCCGCTGGACTAAAAGCTCCCCAGATGCCGATCCGGTTGGGGTAACAGCTGGTCAGCAGGGCAGAGCGCGAAGCACTGCATACGGCCTGAGGTACCAGAAAGTTAGTGAGCCGCAAGCCTTCGGCGGCCATGTGGTCGAGGTTAGGCGTGTGGTAGCCCTTGGCCCCGTAGCTGCCCAGGTCGCCATAACCCATGTCATCGACGAAGATTATGACGACATTAGGAGGTGGTTTTTCCGGGCTTCGGAAGGCGTAAAACAGTCCTGCTCCGGCTATCGTTGCTAATAAAATTATTGTTTTTATTTTCACGAGGAATCAAATTTGATTTAACTGCCTGGTACTAGAGAATACAAGAAAATAGTCCATTCATTCATGTTTTTGAAGCAGTACCACCCAGTCCTGCCCGTTATTTTCTCTGGGGGAACGACCCAGTTCCGTCACCTCCCCGCCCCGCACCGTAGGCACCGAACCCGACTGCAACGCTCCCCCGCGCAGGGGGTCGTACCAGCGAAGGCTGAATTCGCCGTCGGCTTCCTTTAAGTCGATTCTCGGCTTTGTGCCTTTCGGAAAATAGCAGGCGTATATCTGGCCAGTTTTGCGCAGACAAAACGCTCCCGACGCCATAGCCAGTTGGTGGTTGGGCCGCATCTCCCAGTAGGGTAAGTTTTCCCGGAAGAAACTGAGGGCATGATCCGTGAATTCCCAAAGCTGGTTGCGCGAACGCCAGTCTTCCACGGTGAGGTCGTTGCCCTGGGTGAAGGCCCCGAAGTACCACTCGATGCCCGCAGCACCCGAGAGCAGGGTACCCCACAGCACGTCGCCGCGCAGGGTTTCGTGGTTCGGGTCTTCGGCGTCGGACTTGGCCCCGACGTCCCACTTGCCGATCTCGTCCATCGTCACCAGCCACTCGTGGCCCGCCTCGCGGGAGCGGTCTTTCCAGGTCAGTACGCTTTGGGCGGCTTCCTTGCGTTCGGATACCTGCAGGGCAATGCCGTCAAGCTCCGTAAAACCAAGCAGCGAATCCAAAATACCTTTTTTGGCGGTTTCGGTAGGAAGCGTGTGCACTGTCACCGGGTGTCGGTAGGGGTCTATTTTTTTGAGGAAGCGCGTCATGGCCTTACGCTGAGCGTCGTTTTGTCCCACGGGCGAAAAGTGGGCGGGGCCGTTTTCTTCGCCCAGATTCCAATTGAGGGCGGGGTGGTGGGCGAAGCGCGCCACCATTTCCCGCAGGTAAAGCTGCCGCATCGGCCCGAGGTCGCCGCCATCGAGCAGGGTTTCGTTTTCGGTTTCTTGCAAAACGATTTGCATGAACATCCCCCGCGACTGCATGTGTTGGAAAACCACTTCCCATTGCGCCAGCTTGCTGACGTCGAAACGGGTAAAGTCTTCGGGATTGCGATAAGGCCACACGTCTTTGCCGTCGCCGCCGATGTTCATCGTCAGGAAGTACATCGAATTCATGCCCTTGGAGGCCAGGTAGTTTATGCCGCCGATCAGTCCTTTGCCCTTACCACCCTTCCAGGTGGGGTCGGACGTTTGCCAGTCGTTCAGGTGGGGAGCGTAGGCATGGATGGCCGTGGGGGCCGGGGTGTCTTTTTCCTTATTGACCCCCGCCATGCGGTAGGTGTCGTCGAAATCCTGGTAGGCCAGCAGGTTTTCGGGGCTATTGGCCCCGCCTTTCAGCCAGTAGTCGCCGGACTCTCCGAACCGAAAGTACCCATTAGCGGCAACCAGACGACCTTGGGCCAGGTAGTTGTCCCTGCTGCTGTCGGCGGCCACTACCCGGAAACCACCCGTAGCGTTCTCGACCGTTACCGCCTCGCCGACCTCAGTAGGATCGGCCAGCGCAATGCGGTCGCCGCGTTCCAGGCGGGCGGCGTATTCCCACGCGCCTTCCCGGTCGGGGGTGAAGTGGACGCGCCACACGTTTCCGCTGTCGGCGCTGGTGTTGGCGGCGTCGCCATCGGCGGCGTAAAAGCCCCGCACGGTGTACCCGCCGCCTTCGTGCTTGAAATCTACCAGCAACCGGTAGTTCAGAAACGGATTATCGGCGGCGGTTTCCGACGTGGCCGGGCCTTGGAAATCGAGCGTCACCGTTTGCCATTTCGGGTACTCGGCCGGGTGGTCTTCCTCCGAGGTTTTACAGGAAAACAACAGAGAAAGGCTCAGAACGCAAGTGAACAGGAGAGAAGCAGCTTTCATGGGAGGGAGGTAGTTTTTGTCAAGAGTCAAACCATTTTCATTTTTTCGGGATCCCAGCGGACGGGTTTTTCCTGGTAGTAACTGTGGTTGGCCAGCAGGGCCGCCCCGGCCGCGCGTAGTCCGAAGGTCGGGTCTTCGATGATCTTGCGCTCGCCGCGAATGGCCCGGAAAAAATTGGCGGTGTGGTCGTAGTTGCCGCCCCGGTACCCGTCGGGGGCTTCCCATACGGTGTTCCCGGTGGCCAGCGTCGAGGCGCGCGGATTCTCTATTTTGGCGGCGTACTCTTTCAGTATTTTCTCTTGGGTGGCCTCGGTAAAGGCCCCCAGCGCGTAGGGTGTCGGCATCAGGCTCAGCTTGGTGCGGTTCAGTACGACGCCCGTTTGGCTCACTTCCATATCGCCCTCGGTGCCGATGAGCCGAAAACCGCCGCCGCTGCCGCTCCCGGCAATGAAATTGACGCGGAAAGCGGCGTTGAAGGCCGCGTGGGTGTCGGTTTCGGGATAATCGTAAAGCGTGATGCTGACGTCCGGCACGTCGCGGCCGTCCTTCCAATAGCGCAATCCCCCGGTGGCCTGAGCGCGGTTGGGGCCGTGAGAGCTGAGAATGTAGTTGAGGCTGGAAAAGGCGTGGACGAAAATATCGCCCGCCACGCCCGTACCGTAGTCGCGGTAGTTGCGCCAGCGGAAAAAACGCGTGTTGTCGTAGGGTACTTTGGGGGCGTTGCCCAAAAACTTATCGAAGTCCACGGTTTGCGGGTTGGCGTCGGGCGGTATGGGGTATTGCCAGGCGCCTTCGGCGGTGTAGCGGTTAGTGAAATAATCGAACATCACGATGTCGCCGATGGCCCCTTCCTCGTATAGTTGCTTGGCCTTTTCGTTGCCCAGCGAGGACATCCCCTGGCTGCCGATCTGGCACAACTTGCCGCTGGCTTTCTGGGCGGAGATGATCGACTGGCCCTCCTCCCACTTCTGCACCATCGGCTTCTCGCCGTACACGTGCTTGCCCGCTTTCAGGGCGTCCACGAACATGGTTCGGTGCCAGTGGTCGGGCGTGGCGACGAACACGGCGTCGAGGTCGGGGCGGGCCAGCAGTTCGCGGTAGTCTTTAGTCAGAAAAAGGTCGTTTCCCCAAAGCTCCCGGGCGCGATCCAGTCGGCCGTCGTAGAGGTCACAGACGGCCACCAGCTTCACGCCCGGTACTTCCAGCGAAAACTTCATGTCCAGCACGCCGCGAATCCCGCAGCCGATCAGGCCGATGTTGATCTGGTCGTTGGCGGCGTAGGAGCGGGTATCGTAGTTTCTGTTTTCAAGAAGTACCTTTCGGTGGGGAGAAGCAGCCAGTACCGCCGGGGCGGCTGTGAGCGCCGCCGATCCTACGGCGATATTTTTCAGGAAATGCCTTCTCGTTTTATTGTTTTCGGTTGAGTTCATGGTTTTTGGAATAGGCATCAACTGTTGATTAGAAACTAGAATTATACAAAAAAACTTTGAATAGTTATTCTCATTAATCAATTGCCGGGCGGCTTTAGCCCCCGGATAGCGAGGAAAAGGCATCCTGCCCCTGCTCCGGAGGCTAAAGCCCCCGGCAATTGATGTCCTTTCAATCTTACTAAAAAATATTTATAACTGATTATCAACAGCTTGTAAGGCCTTCGAATATTTCTTATTAAAATTAAAAATCGGGGACTACCTACTTTTGGCAGCCCCCAACATTTCACTTTAATTCGAATCATCTCCCTCAGTTCAAAGCCGGATTCCGCGTCAGCTCCGCGCGCGGCAGCATCCGCACCAGCGAGGGATCGCCGTAGGGAATCGCGCTGGCTCCGGCGCGGTCGCCGGGAGGGATGGGCATCTGCATGGCCTGTAGGTAAAACAACCGACGGCCCTCGAAACCCATTTCCTTGATCCACTCCGCCGACACGTCGGCCTGGGTGGCGGTGGCCAGGGTGGGTAGTCCGGCGCGGGTGCGGGTCACGTTCAGGTCTTTGGCCGCATCGGCGGCGTTGCCACCCGCCTGCCGGATGGCCGCCCGCATCAGGTACAGTTCGGGCGAGCGGAAAAAGACGAAGTTGGCGGTGGGGTTAGTGAACTTGCTCGACCACACGTTGTACTCGTCGGCGTCCTCGGCCCGGAAAGCGGGGTCTTTACCGTTTTCGTAGCGGCGGTGCCACTCGGTGTAGCGCTTGTCCAGCTTGGCCACCGCCGGGTCGTTCCAGCCGATTTGGTTCAGCACCGCCTTGCTCATCGCGAAGCCCCGGTTGCGGTTGTTGCTGGTGAAATTGCTGTAATGCCGCTCGAAACGCGGCGCGCGCCAGCCGTTGCGGAAGTAGTAGGCTCCGTACCAAACAGTCTCGGAAGCCTTCTCTCCTAAGCCATTTTTAAGAAAAATTTGCTTCAGATCGTTGCCCTGCACCAAAGGAAACCGCCCCGAATCGATGATGGCGTTGATCTGCTCCAGAGCGCCCCCGTCGCCGCCTTGTCCGGCGGTCCAGAACTTGTTGCCCATCAGGAAATACACTTTTGCCAGCAGAAAACGCGCGGCGTCCCGCATGGCCCGGTCCTGGTAGTCTTCGGGGTGGAGGTTGGCGTCGTACGCGACGGGCAGAAGCTGGATCGCCATCTTCAGGTCGGAGACGATCTGGTCGTACACCTGCTGGTTGGTCGCTCTTCCCTTAAAATCCGTTGGGGCCCTGGACGGCGCGGTTTGCAGGATGATGCTCGGTGCCGTGGGAGCCGAGCTGTAAGGCGGCGCGTAGGTGGTTGCGAGCAGGTAGTGAGCGAAGGCCCGCAAGAAGTAGCTTTCGCCCTGGATGCGTGGCACCCACGATTCCTGGCCGTCCTTCGGTGCCTCGTTATTATCGTAGAAATCCAGCACCGTGTTGACGTTGAAAAGCAGCGATTGCGCCCCCGACCAGGGCCATTCCACGATTCGGATGTCGTTGACCTCGGGCTGCCGCAGGTAGAGCGGCAGCATATTACCGTTGCCACTGACCACGTTGGAATACTCTTTCATTTCCACCAGGTCGGAGGCAATCGTTTGGTAGAGCAGCAGATCGACCGGCCCGTAGTCGCCGGGCGATTTCATATTAAAGTAAGCCCCGCGCACCAGGTCATCCAGCGTGCTGTTGGCCGTAAACTCATCCTGGGCCAACCCGATTTCCGGCTTGGCTTCTTCCAGGAACTTATCGCCGTCGCAGCCCGCAAGCAGGCACAAGCATAGGATACAAAGTAGGTTTTTCATGATATAATAAGTTTAAAAATTAAAGACTGATGTTGACGCCGCCTGAGGCGGTGAATACTTGCCAGAAGGGTACTCCGCCGACCACGCCCTGACCGATGTTGCGCTCCGTGGGTCCGCCGTTGTTGAGTACTTCGGGATCCACCACGTTGAATTTCGAGAAGGTGGCGACGTTGTTGAGATTGACGAACACATTGACTCCTTTCAGGAAGTTTTTCTCGAAAATACGGTTGGGAAGCGCGTAAGACAGATTGACCGTCCGCAGCCGCACGAAATCGCCCTTTTGCAACCATTGCGTGCTACGGTCGGAAAGGAATTGGGCGGGTCGGCTGGGGTCGAGCGGTTGGCTTTCCCGGTTGTTCCAGGTGAGTGCGGGGTAGGCGGCGTCGGTATTCTGGGGCGTCCAGGTGTTGCCCGCCAAATCTTTCCGCAAGTTGTTGTCACCATTACCCACGCGCCGCAGGCCGATGTTATCATACACGTAATTGCCGCCCTGAAAAGTAAACAGCACGTTGAGCGACAAGCCTCCGTAGGTAAAGGTGTTGTTGAATCCCCCGTAGAACGTCGGCAGGCCGGTTTTACCGTACTGAATCACGCTGTTGACGTTTTGCGAGTTGCCGGTGTTCCGCACATCGTCGCCCGTGAAGACGTACTCCTGCCGGGCCGCCGCCTCCTGGTCGATCTCCCGCACCAGCACGTTGCCGCTGGCGTCGTAGCCCGCAAACTCAGGCAGGAAAAACAGGCCCAGCGGCTGTCCTTCCTGCACGGTGGTAAGACCGTTGAACGAAAGCTGCAGCGGATCGCCGTCGAAACCGGCGTACAGTTCCAGCACCTTGTTTTTATTGGTGGTGAAATTAAAGGTACTCGACCAGCGGAAGCGTCCGCTGGTTAGGTTGACCGAGTTGATCTCCAGCTCGATGCCCTGGTTTTGCATCGAACCCACGTTGTCCAGGGCGGTGGTGTTGATGGTGTTGGTCCCGTACACGCCGATGGACGGCGCCACCGGAAAGTCAAGCAGCAGGTTGGTGGTCTTGGTGTAGTAGTAGCCGATCGAGCCGTTGATGCGGTCGTTGAACAGGCCGAACTGCAGGGCCGCGTCGTAGGTGTTGGAACGCTCCCACTGGATGGTCTGCGACCCCAGCCTTCCCAGAATGATGGCCCCCGAGCGGTTGGGGTAGTTGGGCCAGTTGAAGTACTGGTTGAAATACAGGAAGGGATCGATGTTGGCGTTGCCGGTGATGCCCCAGCCGCCCCGCAATTTGAGGAAACTCAGGGGGCCGTCTTTCTTGAAAAAATCTTCATCGGAAATCACCCAGCCGCCGGAAACCGAGGGAAACCAGCTGAAGCGGTCGGCGGGCGTAAACTTGGAGCTGCCGTCGCGGCGGATGGAGGCCTGCAGCAGGTACCGGTTGCGGAAGGAGTAGTTGACCCGGCCAAACTGCGAGAAAAAGCGCACCTGCGGGTGCAGAAAGTGGTCGATGGCCAGCAACTGATCCGGGTTGCGCACGAAGGCACCGATTTCGCTGGGTTCGCGCACCGAGGCGGCGTCTTCCCAGTCGTTTGTCCAGCCCTCACTATCGCTGTGAATCAGCTCGATGCCCGCCAGGGCGTTCAGACGGTGATCGGCCCCGAATTCGGCTTTGTAGGAAGCCGTTCCCACGGTGTTGAAAGTCCAGGAACGGCTGTCGCGCCAGAGGAAGCGCGGTACGCCGTCTTCGTAGATGTAATCGAGTTGGAACCGATTGTCCAGCCCGGTGTCGCCCTCCCGGAACTCCTGCGACCGAATGCCGCCGCTGATCCAGTTGTTGTCTTTGCCCACCCGGTAATTGACGCCTCCCTCGGCGCGAAGCACGAGGCCTTTTATTGGCGTAATTTCGGCAAACAGACTGGCAAGTTGGTTGGATTCCGTCACGTCGCGCTGGCTGTTGTTGCGGTCGGCCGAGTAGGTGATGTTCCTGCCGGAGAGCGGATCGAAGGGATCGCCGTTGGCCCAGCGCTCGGGCAAAATGGGCAGCGCGTTGTTGTACAGACCGCCGAAGGTCGGCCAGGCCCCGAAGTTGATGTTCCGGTCGGTGGGTGTCGACGACGAAGCCAAGCTGGCCCGTGGCTGCTCGTCTTCAAAGCTGTAAGTATAGCGCACGCCCAGTTTCATGAACTTGGTGGCCTGAAAATCCAGATTCACCCGGCCCGTGTAGCGCTGGAAGCGGGTATTGATGAAGTTGCCCGTCTGGTCGCGGTACTGGCCTGAGATGAAGTAGCTGGCTTTCTCGGTACCATTGGAGGCCGAAAAGCCGTACTGGCTGAAATGGCCGTTCTGTTTTACTTTACTCACCCAGTCGTTGTTGGTGCCGCCGTAGATGTTCTCACTCACAAAGCGGCCCGTTTGCCGCTGGTCGAACAAATCCTGCTCCTTGCGGAATGGCTCCGTGAGGCCGCTGTTGCTTCGGGCCTGGCCCACCAGCGTGCGCCACTCGTCGGCGTCGGCTAGTTCCAGCTCGTTGATCGGCGTGGTGTAGCCCACGTTGTAGCTCAGATTGAACTGGGCCCGGCCCTGCTTGCCCGTTTTGGTAGTGATGAGCACCACGCCGTTGGCCCCCCGCGAACCATAAATAGCCGTGGCCGAGGCGTCTTTCAGCACCGACACGCTTTCGATGTCGTTGGGGTTGAGGTACGTCAGCGGACTGGTACCGCCGCTGGCCACCGGCAGGCCGTCCACGATGAACAGTGGTTCGGTGCCGGTCGTGATGGAGCCGACGCCCCGGATCAGAATGCGAGCGGGGGCGTTGGGTTCGCCGCTGGGCGACACCATCTGCAGACCCGGCACGGCCCCTTGCAGCGCCTGGGTGAAGCTGGCCGTGGGGACTTTCTCGATTTGCTTGGCATCGACGGTCGAGATGGCACTCACCAGGTCGCGCTTTTGCTGGGTGCCGTAACCCACCACCACCACCTCGGACAGCGACTTGACATCGGCATCCAGGCCGACGTTGAGGACCGACTGGTTGTCGATGGCGACTTCCTGGGCTACGTAGCCCACGTAAGAAAGTACCAGGGTTTCGGCGTTGGCGGGGGCCGCGATTCGGTAACTTCCTTCGGCGTCCGTAGTGGTGCCGATGGTCGTGCCTTTCACCAGTACATTGACGCCCGGCAGGGCCTCGTTGGTGGTGGCGTCGGTGATTTGCCCCGTGATCGTTTTTTCCACGCCCTGGGCGTGAGCGGGCGGCGCGGCGGCCCACTGGGTGAGGCTCAGCAGCAAGGCCAATCCCCATAATTGATTAAGCAGTCGGTTTTTCATTGTGTAGATAGGTTTGGTTAAAAGTTTATTGATTTAGTTGAAAATTAGATACAGAGAAATCATCACCGCCGTCAGGCCTCCCCACAGCCCAAGCACCCGCCGCGAAGGCGTGTAGTTGAGGGCCGCGTACGACTGGGTGAGGGTAGGGAAATCCGTTGTTCGGTCGGGCGGCTTCGCCAGCGACACGACGATCATCAGGATTAGGATAAAAACAAAGAGGAAAAAAGACACCAGCAGAAAGTGCGGCCAGAAGGTCGGATTCGGCAATGCACGGAGCTGGCAAACGCCAACGGCCAGACTCACGATGGAACCAACCACCAGGCCGACGTTCGCCGCTAGGGTAGTCATCCGTTTCCAGGTTACGCCCAGCAGAAACACCGCCGCCATCGGCGGAGCCAGGTACCCCAGAATTGCTTGAAACAGGCTGAACAAGTCCATGCCCTTGATCTGGTCGAGGCCCAGGGCAATCAGAATCGCCCCCACCGCGCCGATCACCACCGCCGTGCGGCCGACGACCACCAGGCGCTGTGGCGGCGCGTCGGGCCGGAACCGGCGGGCGTAGATGTCCATCGTAAATACCGTACTCAGCGAGTTGAGGGCCGAGTCGATGGTGCTGACGAGGGCGGCGATGAGCACCGCCATGATCAAGCCGACCATGCCCACGGGCAGCAGGTCGGTTACCAGGGTCATGTAGGACTCGTTCGGGTCGGCCAGGGTGGGATAAAGCAAATAGGCGATCATGCCCGGCAGGATGAACAGCGGCACGTCGATGATTTTGAGCCAGGCGGTGAGGTTGGTACCGAGTTGCCCCTGTTCCAGATTCCTGGCCCCCAGCACCGACTGCACCATGCTTTGGTCCGTGCACCAGAACCAGATGCCCAGCACGGGATAACCCAGAATAATGGCGATCCAGGGATAATCGGGGTTGTCGGCGGGCAGGAACAGCCGCCCGTAGTCGGCGGGTAGTTCGGTCAGCAGGCGGTCGATGCCGCCCAGCTTGTGCAGCCCCGCGATCACCAGCACGCTGGAAGCTACGATGAGCAAGATCATCTGAAAAACGTTGGTGATCGCAATCGCTTCCAGCCCACCCGCCACGGCGAAGAAGGTCGCCAGCAGCATCAGTGCACTCACCGACGCCCACAGCGGCCAGGCCATGATCTGGCTCACCAAAAGGCCCCCGGCGTAGAGCGTCAGCCCCAGCCAGGAAATCAGGATCGTCACCAGCGAGTACCAGGCCAGCATTTCGCGGGTGGTGGCGTTGAAGCGCCGACCCATGAATTCGGGCAGGGTACTCACGCCGGTGTTTTTGTAGTGCGGGGCAAAAACCAGGGCCAGCAGTCCGATGAAAAGGAAGGCGTACCACGAAAAATTGCCCGCCACGATACCCGTGGTGTAGCCCACGGCGCAGGAAGCAATCAGCATCGAAGGCCCCACGTTGGTCCCCCACATGGTGAGGCCGATGCTGTACCAACGCAGCTTCCCGCCCGCCAGGAAGTAGTCGCGCTCGCTGCTTTTCCGCTGCCGGAAGCTAATGAACGCACCTATGCCCACCAGCAGCAGGAGGTAGAGGACTACCACGCCGAAGTCAAGCGCATGCAAGTGCTGGTGAATGTTCATTGGGTATTGGGCTATTAGGTATTAGGTTGTTAGGCTATTAGGTTGTTAGTTTATTAATATGTTGGTATCCAGGCATTTAAATTTATTATTAAAATAGTTTTCGATCATGGGTTTTTACGCATGGGCTGAGCCTAACACTACTCTACCCGAGTATTTTTATAAAATTCTGATTATAAGTTATTTGAAGTATGATCCACCTGACGAACGAACTTATGCACTCCTGCCAGAATTGAGTAAAACTCTCTTTTGGGTTTTTAAGTCCACTCCGCAAAATGTCAAGTCCCTTCCTAAAAAAACTGTTCGCTTTATAGCCGTGCTTCTTAATCTTTATATTTTGTACTTTTTCATGATGAAGTTCACCAACTTTCACACATATTGCGACCGCTATGCTAACGAAGACCAATAATTTACTCAATTTATCACTGCTTTTCAAATGTGTACTTTCCAAGTCAAACCCTCTTTTTTTGAAACTCTGAAAGAGTACTTCTATTGACCAGCGTTTCCTATAAGTTTCACCTAAGTTTTTGGCTGGAAGATTCCCTATCAAAAACAAAAAATCTCCCTTTACTAGTGTTTTTAGCATAGAATTACCCCAGACACCGTCCACCATGCAATCTTGGAAATACCTTTCGCTTTGTTTGCTCAAAAGCTCACCTATTGAAAAAACGTCTCCATTTTTTAAAGTTATCAAGTGACTCTTCGGAACACGCATACAATAGTCTATATTATTGGATTTTAGGTATTTGATCCATTCAAGTCCAATAAATTCTCGGTCACCGATAATCGTATTTATCCGTTCTTTCCCAATTACGTTCACCAGTTTATCCAACAAGTCACATCGGTCAAGCCAGTTGCTGTTGCCAGATTTATTATCGAGGAGCTTCCAATACAGCGGAATTCCAACCGAGCCACACTTTGCGACTATCATCAAGATATTACACTGATAAACGCCGAAATCCCACTCCGTCCTGTCTATGCATAAATCAAGTTTACTCTTAGGTAAAAACAGCAAAAGTAACAAGCAGACTTTGTCATAATCAAATACAAAATCCTTGAAAAACGACTGTATCTTTCGCTCTACGGATTCGTCTTTTGCCTTAGAAGACATATGCAGGGCGATCTCCTTGAATTGTACTTTTCTGCTATTTATAAGCCCAGTCAGAAAGCCGGAGATGAATTTTTTTCGCGCTAAATTCGCCGCCAAGGGCACGATATCGAAAATTTGTATAACTTGGGCGTTGATGATTTCTGTCATCCTCAAAGGCTGGTTTTGATGCTTGGTCGCTTCAAAGGTCAGCCTTTTTGTTTTTTATGCCAATTTTCTTCGGGTACAGTAGCCTAACACCTAACAACCCAATACCTAACAACCCAAAAATTTCACTTCCAAAGGCGGCGGACATCGACGCGCTTTTCTTTTTCCAGGCGCGGCCAGTCTACCTCGGCTCCGAGACCCGGCACTTCCGGTACGATAAAGCACCCGTCCCGCACCTCGGGCTTCACCCGCAGCAGCGTCGCCAGCGCCCCGACCACCGGTTCGAGGTATTCCAGTTGCGCCTCTTCCCCCACGGAGGCCACGATGGCCGCGTTGAGGTGCGACGTACCGCCACCGCTGAACATCAGCCCGTGGTCGCGGGCCATTTCCGCGATCGACAGCCACTCGCCCAGGCCCAGAATGTGTCCGGCGATGGGCTGCAAATGCCGCACCCCGGCCCGCACCAGCGAGGGAAACACCAGCGCCGTGCGCTCCGACTCGCCGTAGGAAACGGGAACCGGTGAGGTGTCGCACAGGGATTCGATTTCGTGCAGCGCCGCCGAGTGGATGGGCTCTTCCAGCCAAGCGATGTTCATGTCGCCCAGTTCGCGGCTCAACGTTTTCGCCTTGCTCAGGCTCAGGCATTGGTTGGCGTCCACGGCCAACGCCGTTTCGGGGCGCAGGGCTTTTCGCACGGCGGCAATACGCGTCAGATCTTCATCGATGGTAGTTTCCAGGCCGCCGAATTTCATCTTGATCGTGGCGTAGCCCTGATCTTCCCAAGCCAGGCATTCGTCCAGCAGCGCGTTGCCCCGGAGATTCATGCCGCCACCGCTGGCGTAGGCCCGCACGCGGGCGCTTTCTCCCCCCAAATAGCGGAACAGCGGTACCTCCCGCCGCCGGGCCGCCAGATCGTGAAAGATGCGGTCCAGGTGGCCGAGCGCCATCGCCGCCCCGCCCCGGAATCCTTCGTTGCGAATTCGCCAGTAAAGCGCACGAAACAAGTTTTCGTAGGTGGTTTTCTCCGTTTCGAGCAGCACCGGCACGAATAGGGTTTCGAGTAAATCCAGGGCCGACAACGGAAATTCGCCCTCGCCCCAGTGGCCCTCGCGGTCGGTGAGCCGAACGAAGCAAGCCCGGTAGGCCACGAAGGGTCCCATGGTGGCATCGTGAAAAGGCCGCGCGAACGTCACCGGCTCCACGCAGCGCATCTCCACCGCCCGGATGTCGAACGACTCCCCGAAAATGGGCGTCTTGAGCGGCGGCTGGGCTTCGGCGGTGGTGGTTTGGACTTTCGTCGTCATTGGATTAGGTCGGTTAATTCTTCAAAGGTTTTCTCTTCCAGCCGTCCCGCCTGGCAGTCGGTCAGGGTAGCCCGGAGTTGCGCCAGGTTTTTGGCTCCCAGCACCAGGTAGTCCACTTCCTGCATCGAGAGGAGGTAGCGGTGCGCCAGCGCCGGGAGCGTCCCGCCCAGCCGCCGGGCCAGTTCGTAGGCGCGGCGGGCGCGGGTCACGGCGGCTCCGGGTATCCAGGCGAGCGGATTTTCCTGGTATTTCCCGAAGCGATTGCCCAGCAGCCCCATGTACAGCGCGCTGCCCTGGTAGGTGGTCAGGCCGTGGCGGCGGAAAAAAGGAATGTCCTCCGCCAATCCGTCCAGACAAGCGGCGTTCAAATTGTTGTAGCTCATCACCACGTCGAAAGTACCCCGCCGAATGGCCGCGTGGTAAGCCGCCGGCACCACGCCACCCAGGCCGATCGCCGCCGCCGCGCCGCTTTGCTTGGTTTCCTGCATGAAGTCGATGACCTCAGGCACGGCGGACGGGGGTACTTGCTCGGGTTCGTGCAGGAAAAGCAGGTCGAGTGGCCCGCCACCGAGTACTTCTTGACTGTTGGCAATACTCACGCGCATACTTTCTGCCCCATAGTCGTTGGTGCGCTGGTCGGCGGTGTCGGCGCGCAGTTTGCCGACTTTGGTACTCACCAGCGGACGCGGTCCCGACCATTGCCGCAGGGCCTCGCCCACGATGGCCTCGGCGTCGCGGTAGGCGGGGGCGGTATCTAGTCTTTCCACGCCATTTTCGAGCGCGTAGAGGATGGTATCCACGGATTCCTGCCGGTCGATGTCGCCCCACACGCCGCCCAGTCCGGCGGTGCCGAGTACCAGGGGCGGCGTCGGGCCGTCGTGGCGGTAGGTGGGGCGGGTAGTGTTTTGGGGCATATTGTATTTAAGCGAGTTAAGGGATTCAATAAGTTGTAGGCGGCTCCCATTTTAATCGGTCATCCCTACGGGATTTTGGGGTTGCTTTTGCTTTTTTGATTCCCCGGAATAAATTCCGGGGCTATTGTATCGGTCATCCCTACGGGATTTATTGCGGAAAATATCATTGATTATCAGCCAAATAACCATTATTTCGCATCATCTCATTTACTTTTTCAAAATATCCCGGTACGCGGGTTCCAGCCCGGCCGCTTCGACGATCTGTTTGCCATTGCGCTGTGCGGGCAGGAACATCGGGTGTTTGAGCGACAGGACTCCCGTCTGGTGCAGATGGAGCTTTCCCGGCACGTTTTCCACGACATTTTCCTCGATCACAAAGGGCTTTTCTTCTGACCCGCCCGTCTTCTCGTCGCAGTAAATGGCGTACTTGACGCGCTGCCATTCGGGTAGGGGTTCCGACATATCGTGCAGGTGGTTGCGGTAGAGCCGGGTGCCAGGCTGGTAGGAAAGCGTGTAAATGGCGGCCCCGTCGTTGAGCAGTTTGACCACCTGGCTCACATCGTTGTAAGCGATGAAATTGTTGGACATGGGGTTAGGCTGATCCGTCCAGCCGTAGCCGACGCTGATCCCCGAGTAAGGCAGATCGCGGATGGTGTTGTGGATGATTTGGGCGTGCGAGGGGTAGCCCGCCACTACGCCCAGGCAGCCATAGTAATAGTTGGCCACCCGCTCGATGAGGTTGTTAGCGATAGTATCGGCGTAGCAAATCTCGGTAGTGTCACTCGGATTATAGGTCTGGTGGTACTCCGTTTCGGGGTCTTGCATGAATTTCGCCAGCGCCACGCCGCTCCCGGCGATGTCGCGGAACACGTTGCCCACCACGGCGCAGTGGCGGGTGCCGTAATGCAAGTCCAGGGCCGTGGAGCCCAGGTGGCGAAACTCGTTGCGCACGAAGGCCACGCCCTCGGCCCGCGCCACGTACACCGCCGCCGGGGGACGATACGCGTATTGGTCGTTGTTGGTCTCGGCGCGGTGGTTGTGCTGCCCGGCCTGGGCGTTGAGATAGCCGTGTTCGCTGGCGTAAGTCCAGTTGGAATACTGGAAGGAAAGGTTCTCGAAGCGGAGGTTGGTCACCGGCTTCTCGGTCGTTCCCTGCACGATGAGCAGTGTGTCCAGCGTGGGGTACATAATTTGCGCCTTACTCATGTCGGTACCCGCGGGCGGCTGGTAGTAGAGCATGCCGTCGGCCTCGTCGCGGTACCATTCCCCGTCGGTATCCAGCAGGGCGCGGGCATTTTCGAAGTAGAGCCGATGAGCGGGCTCATGCATGGGGTACGGACGGTTGAACAGAATCTTCGACTCCTCTTCCTGGAAGCTCACGCGGGTAAATTTCTGGAAGCTAAGGCCGTACGATGCAAAGTTTTTTACCCGCAGGTACCCTTCGGCCCAGCTTTGCAGCAGCAGCATTTCCAAGCCCGAGCGGTCGGCCCGATCCATTTCCTCCAGCACCCGGTGCTTACCCGACACGATGAGCTCCTGGTCTTCGTAATCCCAGGCCGAGCTTTCCAGGTACGCGTCGTGGTTAGGGTAGCGCGCGCGGGTGGCTCTTTCGCCGTTGACGTACAATTGCCGGAATCGGGCGTTCGGCACGGAAGCTTGGTATATTTTGGGGTTTTCTGCCGTGGGCCGCCACCCGGTCACCGCCCGCCCGCTGTGGATCAGTACCTGGCCCCCGCCGACTCCCCGGTAGGTCACCCGATGCGTGGCCGTACCCCCATCCGCCGGACCAAAGCGCAGCGGTCGATCCAAGTAATAATCACCGGATTGAATTTGCACCACCACATTTTGCCGACGCGTTTGACTCGGTAGCGTGCGAACCGCCCGCTGGGCCCGGGCGATCGAGCGAAAGGGGGCCGCTTCGGTGCCTTGGTTGCTGTCGTTGCCCTGGGGAGAAACGTGGAGATACACCTGCTCCCGAACCTGAGAGGTCAGCAGGGTAAGAAGAACTCCGAGAAAAGCGGTAGAAGCTTTGGTCATGTATTATATAAAAATATCACGATCCAAAATAAAGGAATCGTGATTTCACATGCTTCGACTATCTTACTTCTTTATAGCACTATCTTGACCAAAAAATGGAAGTTTAATGAGTAAAAGGGTTACGATAGTCTTCTTTATTATAAAAATCAAGAAACTGTCTAAATTTTTCCCGAATAAATGCTCCCATCTTGAACCGACAATAATCCCGGATAATTATGAAAACATTGATAGAAAAGTGGCCACGGCCGCGCCAGCATTCGTTTACCAGCAAACGCTACATGGCCGATAAGAACCTGGACCAAAGTTCGGAGGTGTTGATGCGGCTGCATGATGAATACGAAGTGACCGTGATGATGGGGTGCAGCGGCAAGCGGTTCATCGGCAACACGATCGAGAACTTCACCAAACAGGATATGTTTCTGATCGGTCCGCACGTGCCGCATTGCGTGCAGCTCAACGAGCACAACCGGGAGGACGTAATCACGCTGCACTTTCTGAAGGAAGGGTTCGGACCGGAATTCTTCGACCTGCCCGAAAACGAGAACATCGCCAAGCTGTTGCACGAGGCTCAAAGGGGGGTGTGCTTCGCCCCGTCGGAGGTACCCGCCTTCCACCAAAAAATCTTGAAAATAACCACTTTGCAGGGCTTCGAGCGCTTGATGGCCTTCTTTCAACTGCTTCAGCAAATGGCCCTCAATCCGCGGCGCACGACCCTATCGAGCCGGGGATTCACACCCGTACGCAATGAGAAAGACTACCAGACGGTCAATAAAATCTACGAGTACATCATCACCCGCTTTGCCCACCACAGCATCACGCTGGACGAAATAGCCGCCCACGTGAGCATGGCTCCCGCCACTTTCTGTAGGTACTTCAAGAAACATTTTCACAAAACCTTCACCAGTTTCCTGAACGAGGTGCGGGTGGGACACGCCTGTAAGCTTTTGCAGGAAACCAACCAGAACATCGCCGAAATCGCCTTTGCGTCGGGCTACAACCAGCTCACCCACTTCAATAGGCAGTTCAAGCGCATCGTCGGGTACTCACCCAAGGCTTACCGTAACGAACTCGACCGCCAGAGTGCTTAGCTTACACCAGATCGCCTGTTCATTTTGTCAAATGGAACGATATATCCTGGCCTGCTCAGCCAAATCAGTGACGATTTTACCAAAAATGACCTAGTTTTGGCCCCTGGACGACCAACTCGCCAATCACTCATCACTCATCATTAATAAATGCGCATCCTCACCGGCATCCAAAGCAGCGGCCGGCCGCACCTCGGTAATATCCTCGGAGCGATCCAGCCCGCCATCGAACTCTCCCGCAACCCGGACAACGAGTCGTTTTTCTTTATTGCCGACCTTCATTCACTCACCACCCTGAAAGACGGCAAGTTGCGTGATGAGTACGTCCGCGCCATCGCCTCAACCTGGCTGGCCTTCGGGTTCGATACCGACCGCAATACTTTCTGGCGACAGTCGCGGGTGCCGGAACACACCGAAATGGCCTGGTACCTCAACTGCTTCACGCCCTACCCGATGCTGGCCAACGCCACCTCTTTTAAGGACAAAGCGGATCGGCGATCGGACGTCAATGCCGGACTATTCACCTATCCGGTACTACAAGCCGCCGATATCCTATTATACGACGCCAATCTCGTCCCCGTCGGGAAGGACCAAAAGCAGCACCTGGAAATGACCAAGGACATCGCCACGGCGGTCAACGCGCAGGTAGGCAGTGAAATCCTGATCCTGCCCGAGCCGCGCATCGACGAGCGACTGATGGTCATTCCGGGCATCGACGGGCAGAAAATGAGCAAGTCTTACGGCAACTACATCGATATTTTTGTGGGGGAAAAAGACATGCTTAAGGTGATCAAGAAGATTCTTTCCGACTCTACCGCGCTGGAAGACCCGAAAAATCCCGACACCGACATCACCTTCCAGCTGTACTCGCTTGTGGCCACCGACGAGCAAACCGCCGAGATGCGAACCAATTACGAGCGCGGCGGCTACGGCTATGGTCACGCCAAGAAAGCTTTGCACGAGGTAATCCTGGCAAAATTCAAAGAGCCGCGTGAGATTTTCGACTACTACATGAATAACCACAAGGCGCTGGAAACCAAACTGGAAGAGGGCGAAGAAAAAGCCCGCGTCGTGGCGCGACAGACCATCGGCCGGATGCGGCAAGCCCTCGGCTTCGGGGCGTGACCGAGACGCTGGAACATATTATCCACGTTGACCAAGAGCTGTTTCTGTGGTTGAACGGAATGCAAAGCGCTTTTTGGGACGAGGTGATGCGGGCGATCACCAACAAATTCACCTGGATACCGCTGTACCTGCTGCTGCTCTACGGGATTATCGCCGAGTTCAGAATGCGCGCCATTGGCTATATCGCCTGTATCCTGGCGGCAGTTATTTTGTCCGACCAAATCGCTTCTTCTTTCTTCAAACCCTATTTCATGCGCCCCCGTCCCTGCCATGATCCCGTGATCGGGCATCTGGTGAATGTAGTCACCGGGTGCGGCGGCAAGTATGGCTTCGTTTCCTCCCACGCGGCTACGGGCTTCAGCATCGCGACGACGGTCAACCTGCTTCCTACCAAGCGGCTATTGGCCGTAAGGTGGCTTTTTTTCTGGGCCTTCATTTATTCTTACAGCCGTATTCACGTCGGTGTTCATTATCCCTCGGATATTCTGGGCGGTGCTTTGGTCGGTGTAATTTCAGCCTTCCTGATGTTTTGCCTTTATATGTCTCTGGAAAAGTATCTTGAAAACCGACCGACCACCCTTTGATTTCTATTTTTCCTTCTGAACAACTATCTCATAAACAAATAAATACAATCCGGAAAAACCGAAAGCCGACCGCCGAAAGCTGAAAGCCCACCTTTTTTTCCTACTTTTGCGCAACTTTTTGATTCCATGGCTGCTATCAACACCGTCAAGATTTTTTCCGGAACTTATTCCACGCATCTCGCTGAGCAGATCGCCAAGGAATACGGCCGCCCGCTGGGTGGGTATACCTGCCGGCAGTTCAGCGACGGAGAAATTTCTCCGGCTTACGACGAGTCGGTGCGGGGCTGCGATGTGTTTCTGATACAATCCACCCCGCCTCCCGGTGATAATCTGCTGGAACTGCTGCTCATGGCGGATGCCGCCATCCGGGCCTCGGCGCACAATGTGACGCTGGTTCTCCCCTATTTCGGCTACGCCCGGCAAGATCGCAAAGACAAGCCGCGCGTTTCGATTGCGGCTAAGTTGATTGCCAACATCATTTCCGCTTCGGGGGCCGACCGTCTGATGACGATCGACCTGCACGCCGGACAAATTCAGGGTTTCTTTGATTTTCCGGTGGATAATCTGGAAGCCAATTCCGTGTTTGTCCCCTATGTGGAGTCGCTGAAACTGGACAACCTGCTGATCGCCTCCCCCGATGTGGGCGGCGCGGCGCGGGTCAGGAACTTTGCGAAGTTCCTCAACGCCGACATGGTGATCTGCGACAAGTTCCGCAAGCGGGCCAACGAAGTGGCTTCCATGCAGGTCATCGGCGACGTGGAGGGCGCTAATGTGGTGCTGTTCGACGACATGATCGACACGGGCGGCACGCTCTGCAAAGCCGCCGAGATCATTCTGGAAAAAGGCGCAAAATCGGTTCGGGCGGTGTGCACGCACGCGCTGATGTCGGGCAATGCCTACGAGAACATCGAAAACTCAGCCCTCGAAGAGCTGATCGTGACCGACACCATGCCGCTGCGTCGGGAAAGTAAAAAAGTTAAAGTAATATCGGTTGCGCCCTTGTTTGCCAAGGCCATCGGGCGCATCCGCGACCACGAATCTGTTAGCTCCCTTTTCTTAAATAACCAGTAAATTTTAATTCAATTTTTTAAAATCAAGTATGAAAAAGTTAGAGATTGTAGGGTATCGACGAGCGAATCTCGGAAGAAAGCACTCCCAGGACCTGCGGGCCGACGGCTACGTACCGGGTGTGCTGTATGGCGGCGACGCCCAGCACCATTTTTATGCCCCGAATATGCTGTTCCGCGAACTGCTGACTTCGGGTGACGTTTTCGAAGTGACGCTGAACATCGAAGGCGACGAATACAAGGCGGTATTGCAGGAAACGCAGTTTCATCCCGTGAATGACTCCATCCTTCACGCCGACTTTCTGGAGATTCTGCCCGGCAAAGAAGTGAAGGTGGATGTACCCATTAAGTTGGTCGGTGTCGCAAAAGGCGTGACCAATGGTGGGAAACTTAACCAAAAATTGCGTAAATTGCGCGTCGCAGGTATGGCTGGCGACATTCCCGATTATATCGAGTTGAATGTCAGCACTCTGGAATTGGGAAAATCCATGAAGGTGGCGGCCATTACCGAGGAAGGTTTTACCATCCTCTCCCAAAAAGCGGTTCCAGTCGTTTCTGTCGACGTACCACGTGCCCTGCGCGGTGGTGATCTGCCGGAAGATGAGGAGGAAACCGATGACGAAGAAAACACCGAAGCTGGTGAGAACGCCGAAGGAGGCGAAACCCCGGCTGCTGAATAAGTTTATTTTTCATGGCTAATAGATGCAAACGTGCCGACCTTTGGTCGGCATTTTTGTTGTATAGGCACGTGGTTTTTGAGCATTTAAGAATTTGCAAAAATCAAAACCATAATTCACATGCTGAAAGAACAATTCGACTTAAAAGGAAAAATGGCTCTGGTGACGGGTGCCAGCCAGGGAATAGGAAAAGGCATTGCGCTGGGCCTGGCCGAGTACGGCGCGGAGGTCATCATTCTTTACCACGAGGATAAAGAGCAGGCCGAAGGCGTAGCCAAAGAAGTGAAAGAGATAGGCGGCATGGCGCATATTTTCCCCTCGGATTTCTCGGAAGCCAACGCTGCCCTTAAACTACACAGACAGCTCGCGGACAAGAACCTCTCGCCTGATATTCTGGTCGTGAACGCCTCGGTGCAGGTAGCCAAAGATTGGCGAGAAATGAAGGAAAAAGACTTCGACTTCCAGGTCGACACTAACTTCAAATCCACGCTCTTTTTATTTCAGGAATTCATTCCCAAAATGCTCGAGCGTGGCTGGGGCCGGGTTCTGACGATCGGCAGCGTGCAGCAGGAAAAGCCGCATCCAGCCATGATTGTGTATGCCGCTACTAAGTCGGCGGTAGATAATATGGTAAAAAATGTGGCCATGCAGGTCGCCGACCAGGGCGTGACGGTCAATAACCTCGCACCGGGCGTCATCGGTACGCCCCGCCTGGACGAACCCGTTCCCGATGTGGAGGAGCGCATCAATCAACGTATGATGACGCCCATGGGCGGCATTGGCGATCCCATCGACTGCGCGGCGATGGCGCTGTTGCTCTGTTCCAACGCCGGGAAGTTCATAACGGGGCAGAATATTTTTGTGGATGGGGGAATGACCCTGTAAGCGATTCTCAGAGGCTCTTTTCACTTCTCATTATTTTCATAATTCGATTACAGACGATTCTCGATAAATTCTGAAAGTCCGATATATTTTACCAGTTCTGTGAATACGACGATGCATAAAAAATATTTGCAGCCGGGCGGCCGTCGGCAGGTGTTGAGGCCAAGTCCTTTCCAAACTGGTTCGACTCGGTGGTGAGTAAAATCAAGCGGTCGCGCATCAAAGCAGCCGTTCCCGGAGCAAACCAAAGACCCAAGTGCCGGCGATCGCACTCAGTAGCGTCACCCCGACCACGGCAAAGCCACTGCCGATTTGGGCGTAAAGCGGGCCCGGACACGCCCCCGTAAGCGCCCAACCCAGTCCGAAAATCAACCCGCCGTAAATCTGGCCCTTGTTGAAAGTCTTGGGCGCAATCTCGATGGGCTGTCCCTGGAAGGTTTTGACGCCGAGACGTTTGATGAGAAATACCGACAGCATACCGACTAGAATGGCACTGCCGATGACGCCGTACATGTGGAAAGAATCGAGTCGGAACATTTCCTGAATCCGAAACCACGAGATGATTTCGGCTTTTACAAAAACGACTCCGAACAAGATTCCGACGATCATGTATTTGAAGTTGCCGAATACATCGCTTCCTTCTTCTTTTTTCGGGAGTGCCCTGGGGTCTTCTTTCAGAACGCGGGTAGCCCGCGGGCTGCTTGCAGTTGATTGTGGCATGGTATGGGTGGATTTAGATGACAAGTTTGAAAATGAAAGGCAGGATGAGGTGCGTCATGGCAAAGCCCCCGACCATGAAACAACAGGTGGCCACCAGTGACGGCCATTGCAGGTTAGAGATACCCATGATGGCGTGACCCGACGTACAGCCGCCCGCGTAACGGGTGCCGAAGCCCACCATAAAGCCGCCGATGACGAAAAAAAACAGGCCTTTGAGGGTAAAGAGGTTGGCGATCGTAAAAATATCGCCGGGCATCAGGCCCGAAAAGTCCTCGATCCCGTAGCCGCGGAGGGCCGCCTCGGTGGCGGGGGCGATTTCAAATGCATCAGGGTTCGACAGAAAATAAGTGGCCAAAAAGCCCCCGATCAGTATTCCCGCCACGAAAAAGAGATTCCAGGCCTGCTTTTTCCAATCATAGTTGAAAAAGGGAATTTGGGCCGGTACACAGGCCGCGCAAATGTGCCGCAACGACGAGGAGATACCGAACGACTTGTTGCCAAGCAGCAGCAGGGCCGGCACGGTGAGGCCAACGACTGGCCCGGCCACGTACCACGGCCAGGGTTGACGAATAAAATCTAAAAATGACATGGTTTTTGGTTATAGTTTATAGTTGAAAATACCGGGTCAAGCACCTGCTTCGGTCGCCACGGGGTTGCCCTTTTTTGTCCACTCGTTCATGCTGCCCGAGTAGTTTTTAACATCTCGGAAGCCTTCACGGACCAGCAGCGAATAACCGATGGTGGCGCGGTCGCCGCCCTGACAATAAACGACCACGGGTTCCTCGCGGTTGATTTTGTCAAAGTTCTCGGGCAACGTACCGATGAAGACGTTTTCCGCTCCCTCGACGTGTCCACTCTTGTACTCGGATTCGCCCCGCAAATCCACCACCTGTACGTCGTCGCGCCGACGGTAGTCCTCGAAGGTGTCCAGGTCGATGACGTCGGCTTGCTGTAGGTCAGTATCCAGTACACTCACATCCTCGATGTACCCATAGATATTGTCCATCCCGATGCGCATCAGTTTTCGGGTTAGGTCTTCGATTTTGTCCTCGGCGGCTACCAGCATAAACGGTTGATCGTAGTCCACGAACCAGCCCATCCAGGTGGCAAAGGAGTTATTGCCCTGTATGTTGAGGCTGCCGGGGATAAATCCTTTGGCAAAGGCTGATTTGTCTCTGGTGTCGATCAGCTTCACGCCCCGGGCGAGGGCTTCCTTCGCCTCCCTGGCCGTGAGCTTTTTCTGAACGGGTACCTCTGTGAGCAAGGGGCGCACTTCCTTATTCAATTTTTTCATCGTGGCGAAGTACTTCGGCGGTTCCGGCTGATCGGACAGCAACGCTTTCGCGAAGCCTTCGGGATCGTCCTCGTAGTCGAAGGCCCAGTTTCTGATTTTTTCGTAGCCCACCGTCGAGCTGGGTACCGAGCCCAGCGACTTGCCGCAGGCCGACCCCGCCCCGTGCCCCGGCCACAGCTGTACGTAAGCGGGCAGAGACGTGAACTTTTGCAGCGACTGGAACATCTCCTGCGCCCCGCCCTCCTGTGTACCCGCCATACCGGCCGCTTTTTCGAGCAAATCGGGACGGCCCACGTCGCCCACGAACACGAAGTCGCCGGTGAATACCATGACGGGCACCGAAGCGGCGGGCTTATCGGTCAGCAGAAAACTGAGGCTTTCCGGCGTGTGGCCCGGCGTGTGGATGACTTCCAGCGTCAGGTTTCCCACCTCGATTTTATCGCCCTGCGTCAGCCCGTGGTGCGGAAAGGCGTACTGCCAGTCGGGTCCGCCTTCGTCGGAGAGGTACATCGTCGCCCCCGTGAGTGCCGCCAGTTCCCGCGAGCCCGCCAGGAAATCGGCGTGGATGTGGGTTTCGGCGATGTGGGTGATGCGGAGCCCGTTCTGACTGGCCAGGTCAAGGTAGGTGTCCACGTCGCGCTTGGGGTCGATCACCACGGATTCGCCCGTCTTTTGGCAGCCGACCAAATAGCTGGATTGCGCCAGCGTCTTATCGAAAATGTGTTTGAAAAACATGAGACAATTGAAGTTTTTAGCTTGAAAATAGATAAAAATAAACGGTGCGCGTCGGTAGAAAATCGGTTCGACACGCTATCTTAAAAATTCGTAACCAATAATGAATACACCCATCCCCAGAACAAACCAACCAAATGCTTTTTTAAGTTTCTCGCCGGAGATGTACCTGGCAAGGTAAGTGCCCAGGAAAATCCCGAGTACCGACAAGGCCGTGAAAGCGAGCAGAAACTGCCAGTCCAGCTTCATCGTCGCCTGATCGCCCAGCAAACCGACGAGCGAGTTGGCCGCGATGATGAGCAGGGAAGTGCCCACCGCCCTTTTCATGGGCAGACGGGCCAGCAGCACCAGCGCCGGGATAATCAAAAAGCCGCCGCCCGCGCCTACGATGCCCGTTAGCGCCCCCACGAGTAGCCCCTGAACGGCAATGAGGGGAAAATTGAAACCAGATTTGTCTTCGGGTGAATCCAATGCCGATCGCTTGTCGCTAATCATACTGTAAGCAGCCGCCAGCATGATGAGGGCGAAGAATACCATCACCGCCGCATCTTTGGAAAGGGTGAGGGTATCGGCAAGTACGATCTGGTCGGGAATGGCGGGGAGAAGATACCTTCTGGTCAGGAAAACCGACAGGAACGAAGGAGCGGCAAAAACGGCCGCCGCCCGAAAATCGACCTGCCGCCGCCGCATGTTGTTGATCGCGCCCACCAGCGAGGTCGTGCCCACCACAAAGAGCGAGTACGCGGTGGACAGCACCGGGTTCACGCCCAGCAGATACACCAGCACGGGCAGGGTCAGGATGCTGCCCCCGCCGCCGGTAAGACCCAGGCTAAGCCCGATCAGGATGGAGGCCGAGAATCCGGCGAATTGTAAGAGCGTCATACGTTACTTGAATTTTAAGCAAAGTAAGGCCACCCGCCGTAGAACTTCCGTGACAATTGTTACAGAAGCCACGAAAAGATCAAAGAATGGCGATTTTATTCCGCATCAACCTGACTTGCCCGCTTTTCTCCATCTGTTTCAGCAACCGGGAAACAACCTCGCGGGAAGTGACCAATTCCCGGGCGATCTCATCGTGCGTGATGGAAAGCACATCGCACTGGCAACTGTCCGTCTTCTTTTTCAGGTACAGCATCAGCCGTTCGTCCAGCTTATGGAAAAATATCTCGTCGATGGTGTGGAGCAGATTGTCGAACCGTTTCTGGTAAGTCTGGAAAACAAACTCCTTCCAGGTCGTGTAGCGGCACAGCCAATCGTCGACCTTCTGGACAGGAACCGAAATAAACTCGGTATCCTCCTCCACAATGGCCGTGATTTCACTCTTCCGGCTCCCCATAGAGCAGGTCAGCGACATGGCGCAGGTTTCCAGTCCGCTGAGGTAATACAGCAGCGCCTCGCGTCCTTCCTCGTCCGCCCGCATGATCTTGACTGAACCTTTAATGATAATGGGAACGGAGCTGATGTATTCGCCGGGACGAATCAGGTACGCCCCCTCGGTCACTACCTTGTGTACACCTACCTGAACCAGTTCTTCAAGCAGGCTTGGTTCAAATCGACCTTGCAGCGTTTCCTTTAAATATGCGACGGTTAGCTTCATTTAGTGAGTTTGGTCAAATACTGTTTCCTGGTTGCATAAGCGCAAGGCGAATGTTATATCTATGCTCGTGTTGGACTACTTGGCTGTCCGTGCCCATTCACATCTGTCTGCTTATCCTGTATAAATTTTAAAGCCTGCAAAAAAGGCCCGCTGGATCCTTCCGGCGGGCCTTTTGAAAATGTGGTATGGCCGGGCTGGCGTTCCAGCGTCCCGCCCGTAGTCAGGGAATTGCGCCCTTTCAAGCCTTAGAAAAACAAAAAGCCTGGCATACCTACCAATACAGCGGATCTACTTCCGCGTCACCCGGATCGAAGTCCGGCGGTTCTGCGCGCGCCCCGCTTCGGTTTCGTTGGAAGCCACGGGATACTGCTCACCGTAGCCTTCGGCCTCTAGCCGCGAAGCTTCAACGCCCATGTCGATCAGCGACTGCCGCACGGACTTGGCGCGGTCGTCAGAAAGCTTGAGGTTCATTTCGGGGCCGCCGGTGTTATCCGTGTAGCCGCCCAGCTTGATGCTCACGTTGGGGTACGCTTTCAGGATTTCGGCGACGTTGCCGAGCTGCTCCTGCGACTCGGGCTTCAAAGTTTCCTTGCCCGTCTCGAACAGCAGGCGGTCGAAGTCGAACCAGGTATCTTTGTCCACATTATTGTCAGAACGGATAAAATCGACCAGGTTTCTTTCGACCGGATTGCCTTCGCGGGCGATGTTCATCTTCAAGCCGTTTTCCAGTTCGTATACGTCCGTCGGCGTCATGCTGCCGTCGATGGGCAGGACTTCCACGGCGGGCTCTTCGATCACGTTGTCGATGTCGTTGGAAATCACCGCGATATACGGCGCAATGACCAGCGAAACGATCGACATCAGCTTAATCAATATATTCATAGAAGGCCCGGAAGTGTCCTTGAAGGGGTCGCCGACGGTATCGCCCGTCACGGAAGCCTTGTGCGGCTCCGATCCCTTATAATACATCTCGCCGTCGATCAGCACACCTTTCTCAAACGACTTCTTGGCGTTGTCCCAGGCACCGCCCGCGTTGGACTGGAAGATACCCATCAACACGCCCGATACCGTAACGCCCGCCAACAGGCCACCCAATACTTCGGGGCCCATCGTGAAGCCGATGAGTACCGGGGTAATCAGGGCAATGGCACCGGGCAGAATCATTTGCTTTAAAGAAGCTTCGGTAGAGATAGCCACGCATTTTTCGTACTCGGGCTGGGCTTCGTACTCCATAATGCCGGGAATTTCGCGGAACTGGCGACGTACCTCGTTTACCATTTCCATGGCGGCCTTACCCACCGCCGAAATGCAAAGCGCACTAAAAATAAACGGAATCATTCCGCCCACGAACAGTCCGGCCAGGACGTCGGCCTTGTAAATGTCAATGGCCCGGATGCCCGCGATGCCTACGAAAGCGGCGAAGAGCGCCAGCGAAGTAAGGGCAGCCGAAGCAATGGCGAAGCCTTTGCCTGTAGCAGCAGTGGTGTTACCCACGGCATCCAGGTTATCCGTGCGCTCACGTACTTCGGGAGGTAGTTGCGACATCTCGGCGATACCACCCGCGTTGTCGGCAATCGGGCCGAAGGCGTCGATCGCCAACTGCATGGCGGTCGTCGCCATCATACCCGCAGCGGCGATGGAAACGCCGTAAAGTCCGGCGAATTTGTAAGAGAGGATGATACCCGCCGCCAAAACGATGATCGGCAACACCGTTGACTCCATCCCCACGGCTAAGCCGCCAATAATGTTCGTCGCGTGGCCCGTGCCGGATTTCTGCACGATGGAATCCACCGGCTTCTTGCCCATGGCGGTATAATATTCCGTGATGATCGACATCAAGGCGCCCACGACGAGACCGGTTACGATGGCGTAAAACACGCCGTTGGCCGTAAATTCAAAGCCGCGCAGGTTCAAGTTTTCGGGAAGAATGCCCTTCACCAAAAAATAGGAGGTGATGAAAGTAATGATGACCGAAGCCCAGTTGCCCAGGTTCAGGGCGTTTTGTACGGAAGAAGTCTCCTTGCTGATGCGCACGAAGAAAGTCGAAACCAGCGAGGCCAGCAGACCTACGGCGGCAATCATCATCGGAAGCAGCACGGGCGAGTACCCACCGTAAGCGTCGGTATCGGCTACGTCGATTTCCTGACCCAGAACCATGGTGGCAAGAATCGTCGCCACGTAAGAACCAAACAAGTCGGCACCCATACCGGCCACGTCGCCCACGTTGTCGCCCACGTTATCGGCGATGGTGGCGGGGTTGCGCACGTCGTCTTCGGGAATACCCGCCTCGACTTTACCGACCAGATCGGCTCCGACGTCGGCGGCTTTGGTGTAGATACCGCCGCCCACGCGGGCAAACAGCGCGATGGACTCGGCTCCCAGGGAGAAACCGGCCAACACTTCGATCGCCTTCCGCATCTCCTCCGAATTGAGGGGCAAACCGGGCGCAAAATATTGGTAGAAAATAATGAACAAGCCGCCCAGACCCAGCACGGCGAGGCCCGCCACGCCCATGCCCATCACCGAACCGCCCGTAAACGATACCTGCAAGGCTTTTGATAAAGAAGACCGCGCCGCCTCGGCGGTACGGACGTTGGCTTTGGTGGCGATCACCATGCCGATGTAGCCCGCAGAGGCCGAGAAAATCGCGCCGATCAAGAAGGCAACGGCAATGAGGGGGAAGAGTGAATGGGACGCGCAGGGGTTCCTTCGTCGGAGCCGAGCCAGAACAACAAGGCCGCCGTGGGGAGGGCGAACATCGCCAGTACTTTCCATTCGGCTTTTAGGAATGCTATGGCTCCGTCGGCGATATAGCCCGACAGCCGTTGCATTTCGGCGTTTCCGGCGGGTTGTTTGGAGACCCAACTGAATCGCCACGCGGTGTAGAGCAGTCCCACCACACCGAAGGCGGGCACCAGGTAAATAATACTGTCCATTCTAGGTTTGAAATTGGTTTTTGTAGTGAAAAATCGGGCAAATATAGCGGTTTGGCCCGCACTTGCCCAAGCAATTTTAAAAGAGTGGTATTATTTGCCCCGATTGCAGGATAATTTGGCGCAAGCCGTTTGAACCCACTATCTTTGAATGTAGTTTGCTTTTGAAAATAGGTTGTTAGGCGTTAGGTTGTTAGGTATTAGGTCATTTTATTTGTGTGATGCACAGAATCTCAACTAAAAATCTTTAAACGCTAAATATTCACAATTCTCTACCTAACAACCTAATACCTAATAGCCTAACAACCCAAAAATGAAAAAAATATTTGCCCTCTTTCTTTGCCTGGCGTCTTTGAATAGTTCCCTATTAGCCCAAGCCCCCAACCCCACTTCCGGCGAAATTTTCCTTGACCTTAAAAAGCTCAACGTCCTCGGCAGCGCGATGCACATCGCCGCCCACCCCGACGACGAGAATAGCCTGCTTCTCGGCTACCTGGCCAAAGAGCGCCTCGTCAATACTTTCTATTTATCGCTCACGCGAGGCGATGGCGGTCAAAACCTGATCGGCTCCGAGCAGGGCGAGTACATCGGCATCATCCGCACCCAGGAACTACTCGCCGCCCGCCGCACCGACGGGGCGCAGCAACTCTTCACCCACGCCTACGACTTCGGCTACTCCAAAACCCGCGAGGAGACGCTGGCTTTTTGGGGCAAAGATTTAATCCTGGGGGATGTGGTGTACCTCATCCGCAAGTACCGTCCCGACGTGCTGGTGACGCGCTTTCCGCCCGACGAGCGGGCGGGCCACGGGCACCATAATTCCTCGGCCTACCTGGCCCACGAAGCGTTCAAAATCAGCGGTGACCCGACCAAGTACCCCGAGCAGTTGAAGTCGGTGAAAGTGTGGCAGCCCAAGCGCATCGTGTGGAATACTTACTCGCGCGGTTTTCAGAACACGCCCCCCACTGATGGCGGAAGCTACGTGGAGGTCGATTTGAGCGGCTACAATCCCATTCTGGGCAAATCATACAGCGAAATCGCCGCTTCCAGTCGCTCGATGCACAAGACGCAGGGCTTCGGCTCGGCTCCTAATATCAATCTTCGCAAGGATTTCATGCTGCATACCGATGGCGAACCCGCTAAGGACGATCTGTTCGACAATGTAGATTTGAGTTGGAACCGGGTGGAGAACAGCGGCAAAGTGAGCCAGATGATTCAGCAAGCCATCACTGATTTTGACCTGACCAGGCCTTCAGCCTCGGTACCAGCTTTGGTTGGTATATACAAGGAGTTGGAAAAGCTGGATGCTAAGGATTTTTATGTAAAAAAGAAAAAGGAGGAAGTGCAGGAGTTGATTCAGGAAAGCTTGGGTCTGTGGTTCGAGACGAATCCGACGGACTACTCCGCCTCACCCGGCGGCAAGGCGACGGTAGAGGTGAAAGTCGTCAACCGCTCGGCCACGCCCGTTACTTTGAAAAGTATCGAGATGATGGGCGCAAGCTTCGATAGCACGCTGAATGCCTCGCTCAATTCCTTCGAGGCTCTGGAATTCAGGAAGACGGTGGCCATCCCCAAAAACCTACCCATCACGCAACCTTACTGGCTGCGGAAGCCGATCAAGGATCGCAAGGTTTTTCAGTTCGACGATCCCGAATTGGTGGGACGCCCCGGAAACGCCCCGGCGCTGGAAACGGCCTTCACTTTCTTCGTGGAAGGCACCACCTTCACCTTTACTTCGCCCTGGAAATATAAGTCCGTCGATCCTTCGGAGGGAGAAATCTACCGTCCGTTCGAACTGCGCCCGGCGGTTACGGTCAACCTCTCGGAGCAGGTTTTCGTCTTTGCCGACGCACAGCCCAAGTCGGTGGACTTGCTGCTGAAAGCCAACGAACCGAACATGAAAGGGAAAATTACTTTTGATTTGCCCAAGGGTTGGAAAGTGGAACCCGCGCAAGTGGATTTTTCCACCAAAGACAAGTACGAAGAGAAAATCTTTACGGTAAAAGTAACACCGCCCGCTGGCGACAGCGAGGGCAAAATGGCGGTCAAAGTAACGACCGACCGGGGCACTTCATCGCACAGTCTGCGTAGCGTCGAGTTCCGGCACATCCCCACCCAAACGCTTTTCCCGCCCGCCGAGACGGAATTGGTGAAGCTGAATATCAAGAATTTAGCCAAGAAAATCGGCTATATCGCCGGAGCGGGCGACGAAGTCCCCGCCGCCTTGCGCCAGATTGGGGCGCAGGTCACGATGCTGGACGAGAAGGAGTTGGGCAAAGATCTGAACGCTTACGATGCCATCGTGGTGGGCGTTCGGGCTTACAACACGGAGGATCGGCTGGGGTTTTACCAGGAAAAATTGATGGATTACGTAAAGAACGGCGGCACGATGGTCGTGCAGTACGCTACGGCCCGCAACGGTTTCCTCAGCAATGGCCTGAAAGTGGAGAATATGGGCCCTTACCCCTTCGATATCGGCCGCGACCGCGTGACCGACGAAACCGCCGCCATCACATTCTTGAACCCCAACGATCCGCTGCTGAACAAGCCTAACAAAATCACGCAAAAAGATTTCGAGGGCTGGATTCAGGAGCGCGGCCTGTACTTCGCCTCCGACTACGAGAAAAACTACACGCCGCTGCTATCGAGCAAGGATCCCGGCGAGGAGGAGCAGAAGGGTGGGTTGATCTACACCAAGTACGGCAAGGGAACCTACATTTACACCGGCATTTCCTTTTTCCGCGAACTGCCCGCCGGGGTGCCGGGCGCGTACCGGCTTTTCGCCAACCTGATATCGGCGGGTAAATAAGCCGACAAACTCCTTTGTTGTAAATACCAACTTCTCCCTCGACTGGTGACAAAGCAAGGTACCTGGCATATCGACATCGACACGGGCGGCACCTTCACCGACTGCATTGCGCACGACCCCGAAGGCGAAGCCCATCGCCTTAAAGTACTTAGTAGCGGCAGTCTGCGCGGACGGATCATCCGTAAGATCGACCCGTACAATTATAGCTTCGAGGCGCCCTGGCAGCACGACAGTGCCTTGTTGGAAGGCTACACGCTGCGTATTCCTGCGCGGGATGTCGATACCAAATTGCTGGCAATCGACTACCGCAACCGTATTCTAACGCTGGAAGAAAATATTCCGGCATTATCAAATATAGATTTCGACCTGACCAGCGAGGAGGAAGCCCCGGTGCTGGCAATCAGGCTGGTGACCAAAACAAAACTGGGCTCGCCTTTTCCCAAAATACAGCTACGCATCGGCACAACGAAAGGAACCAATGCTTTGCTTGAAAAAAATGGGGCGAAGAGTCTGCTGGTCGTCACGAAGGGTTTTAAAGATTTACTAAAAATTGGCACTCAGCAACGACCGCATCTTTTTCAGTTGAATATTCCTGAATCCATTCCCCTATATACGGATGTATTCGAAATGGAGGAAAGGCTGGATTCAGCGGGCAAAGTACTGGGGGCTTTGGGCCCCGATGAGTTGGAGCGGCTATCGGACTATTTGCAAAACGGCGAATTCTCCTCAGTCGCGCTTTCACTGCTGAATGCCTACCGCAATCCCACCCACGAAAACCTGATCGCCGACTTCCTCCGCCACAATACCGAACTGCCCGTTTCGTCGGCGGTAGCGCTTTTTCCGCAAATCCACTACCTGCGCCGCACCCAAACCGCCGCCATCGACGCCTACCTTGCGCCCATCATTGGCAGCTATTTGAAACGCATCCAAAAAAGCCTGAAAAAAGTAAACATTCAGGTGATGACCAGCGCGGGCGGTTTGGTCAAGAGTGAGAACTACCACGCCAAGGACAGTCTGCTGAGCGGCCCCGCCGGCGGCATGATCGCCGCCACACGACTGGCGCAGCAACTGGGTTTTGACAAAATACTGACCTTCGACATGGGGGGTACCAGCACCGACACCGCCCGCATCGACGGCCGCCCGATCCTTAGCTACCTCACCCAAATCGAGGGTTCCGAGATGCTGAACCCCAGTTTTGCGATTGAAACGGTGGCCGCCGGGGGAGGTTCCATCTGCTGGTACGATGGCTATACGCTGCGCGTCGGGCCGCAGAGCGCCGGGGCCGATCCCGGTCCGGCTTGCTATGGCGCGGGCGGGCCGCTGACGATAACCGACGTCAATCTGCTGCTGGGCAAGCTGGATACCAGCCAATTCGAGATTCCGATCAGCGCCGAGGATGCCATCGAAGCGCTGCACAAGCTCATTGACGAAATTGCTTTCAAAACCAGCAACACGCTAAGCGGGCAAGAAGTACTGGCGGGCCTGGAACGGATCGCCAACGAAAAAATGGCTGAGGGAATCCGTAAAATCTCGGTCAGCAAAGGGGTAGATCCGGCGGACTATGCGCTGATGACCTTTGGCGGCGCGGGCGGACTGCACGGTTGCCAACTGGCCGAACTGCTTCATATCGAGAAAGTCATCATCCCGCACGAGGCGGGAATTTTCAGCGCGGTGGGCATGGGGCAAGCCCAGCTCGGCCGCATTGCCACCCGGCAGGTACTGGCCGATTGGGAGCAAAGTCAACTACCCCTCTCGGGTTGGATTGCCGAAATGGAAACCGAATTGCGGCAGGTGCTTTCCCAGGAGGAAATCGAGGAAACGGAGCGTGGGTTCTGCTCGGTGTTCCTGCGCTATGTCGGCCAGGAAACCGCATTGGAAGTAGCTTACAAAAACGAAGGGACGACTGAGAATTTCTTGCAACAGTACCAAAACCTATACGGCTACGTGCCGGAAAACCGCCGCATCGAGTTGGAAAGCATCCGGCTGCAAGTGCAGCAAAAAGGGAATATCCCGCTTTTCGAGCGTAGAGAATTCGACGCCATTCCCGCCGAAGCAAGCAAAACGATCAAAGTACCCTTCGATCCTGGCAAAACTTTCGAAGTCTATCGCGCTGACGACCTGGCCGTCGGCAGTACCGCCGCCGGGCCTTGCATTATCACGGCCCAAAGTTCGACCACCTTCGTGCCGCTGGGCTGGGAATTCGCGATGCAGCCGAGTTTGGATCTGATTTTAAACAATAAAAATAAAATCGGCCACGCAACCCGCGAGGAGCAACCGGAGGAAATCGAATTGGAGCTTTTCACCAACCGCTTTTACGCCATCGCTGAGGAAATGGGGGCGCAGTTGCAGCGCACGGCTTTCTCGGTCAACGTGAAGGAGCGGCTGGATTTTTCCTGCGCCCTGCTGGACGCCGACGCCGAACTGCTGGTCAACGCGCCGCACATTCCGGTCCACCTGGGCAGTTTGGGTCTGTGTGCCAGGTTGGTGCGGGAAAAGATCGAGATTAGACCGGGCGATGTCGTAATCACCAACCATCCCAAGTACGGCGGCTCGCATTTGCCCGACGTTACGCTGGTGGCAGGAGTCTTCACCGAAGAAGGAACCTTAGTCGGCTACGTCATCAATCGGGCACACCACGCCGAAATTGGCGGGAGTCGTCCTGGCTCCATGCCGCCCGATGCCAAGTTTTTATACGAGGAAGGCGTTGCCATTCTTCCGCAGTACTTAGTAAAAAAGGGTGAGCCACAATGGAATACCATTCGGGAGCTTTTCAACGACGGCCCCTACCCCACCCGAATGTGGGCCGAAAACGAGGCCGATATCGTTGCCGCGCTATCCTCGTTACGCAAGGGGCAAGAGGATTTGCTGAAACTTGTGTCCAGATTCAGCTTGAATAAGGTTCATTATTATATGAACAAATTAAAAACAAACGCTCAGGCCCAATTACAAATCGCGCTGAAACCTTATCTTGGCAAAAAAATAAGTGCTTCGGAATTTCTGGATGATGGCTACCGCCTATCGGTAAGCGTGGAGGTGAAGGACGAAGAATTGGTTTTTGATTTTAAAGGTACTTCCGAGGTTCACCCCCATAACCTCAACGCCAATCTGAGCATCATTCACAGCGCAATTCTCTACGTACTGCGGCTTCTGGTCGATAAGGAAATCCCGCTCAACGACGGACTGATGAAACGGGTCAAGATTCTTCTTCCAGAAAATTCCCTATTGCACCCTCATTTTGAGGACGACCCCAGAAAAAGCCCGGCGGTAGTGGGCGGCAACACCGAAGTAAGCCAGCGGCTGGTCGACACCCTGCTGAAAGCTTTCGAACTGGCCGCATGCAGCCAGGGAACGATGAATAATTTTTTGTTTGGCAACGACAAACTAGGCTATTACGAGACCATCGGCGGCGGCACGGGCGCGGGAAGTGGTTTCGCGGGTCACTCGGGCGTCCATCAACACATGACCAATACCCGCATCACCGACGCCGAAGAACTGGAGCGCCGCTACCCCGTCAGGGTGCGGCAGTTCGGCATCCGACCCGACTCGGGCGGCAAAGGCCAATGGCGCGGCGGCGACGGCATCGTTCGCGAAATCGAGTTTCTCGACGACCTCGACATCACGCTCTTGACCCAGCACCGCTACTTCGCGCCCTACGGCATGGCGGGCGGCGGCAGCGGCCAAACCGCCGACGAAACCATCCTTCGCGCCAACGGAAAAATTGAAAAATTCCCCGGAACGTGTAGCGTGGCCGTCCACAAAGGCGACCGCCTCCGCATCGAGACGCCGGGCGGAGGGGGCTGGGGAGAAAACCAGTTGTGAATGAGTGACGGCAGGGCACCCGTGGCGGTAGGCCCGCCTGTGAGGGAATGTGAGAATGCTGCTTGCGATAGTTTTTTCTTTATTCACTCATTCACTCATTCTCTCAATCACAATTAGAAAGAATGGACAAAGCCAAAAACCTCAACAAACGCCTGGACGTCGATTTTGCGATGAAAGCCGCACATCTTGGCGTGTGGGAGGTGGATACAGTTACCAATTTGGTGACGTGGGACGATCGTTGTCGCGAACTCTTCGGGGTAATCGAGGGCAATGTGCTGCCGTACCAGGAAGCCATCGCCTACATTCACCCGGATGATGTCGAGCGGGTGGACAAAGCCGTGCAGTGGGCCATGAACCCCGAATCGGGCGGAGCGTACGATGAAACCTATCGCACAATTGGAGCCGGGGACGGGAGGCTTCGCTGGACGCGGTTCATCGGCAGAAGCTATTTCGATAAAGATGGGAAAGCCTACCGATTTGCGGGCATTGCTCACGAAATGACCCAGGAGATGGAAGCCCGGCAACGAGAACAAGCCTTAGTGGAAAGTCGGGAGCGCGAACGGGAGCAAAAGCACAGCTTGTTCGCCGCCGTAACAGCTAGCGAAAAGCGTTTCCAGCACTTAATCCGACAGGCACCCGTTGCCATCGCCCTGTTCGATGGTCCAAATTTCATCATCGAGTTGGCTAATGAGCGGGTGCTGGAATTCTGGGGCCGAACCCGGGAGCAGGTGATGCATAAGCCGCTCTTCGAGGCACTCCCGGAAGCGAGCGGACAGGGCTTCGAGGAATTATTGACGGAAGTCTTCGAAACCGGAAAGCCGTTTTACAGCAGCGAAATGCCCGTCAAGTTGTTCAGAAACGGGGAAATGGAGCAGACCTACATTGATTTTGTCTATGAGCCCTACCATGATTCGGAAAATAAAATTACCGGCATTATGGTCGTGGCCAACGAAATCACCCAGCAGGTAATCGCGCGTCGGCTCATCGAAGCCAGCGAAACGGAGTACCGGCGACTCTCGGAAGAATTGGACGAAAGAGTAAAGCAGCGTACCCTGGAACTCGCCGACATGAACCGCGACCTCACCCGCTCAAACCAGAATTTGGAAAAATTCGCCTACGTCGCCAGCCACGATTTGCAGGAACCTCTGCGTAAAATCCAGGCTTTCGGAGATTTGCTCGTATCGCACCACGCCGATGAGCTGGGCAAGGGACTGGATTATTTGCAAAGGATGCAATCAGCCGCCAGCCGGATGTCGATCCTTATCGACGACTTGCTCACTTATTCCCGGATCTCTACGCGCCAGCAGGCGGCAAGTGCCATTCCCCTTTCCCAAATGCTGGATCAGGTACTTGAAAACCTCTCCCTGACGGTGGCCGAAACTCAAGCAAACATCAAGGTTGGTACGCTGCCCAGCATCCAAGGCGACCCTTCCCAGGTTGGCCAGTTGTTCCAAAATCTGCTTTCCAATGCGCTTAAGTTCCGTCGAAAAGATGGTGAGGGGAACCTGGTGCCTCCGGTCATAGCCGTTCACTCCGAAGAATTGTCTGTCCAAGACTTACCACCCGAGGTGAAACCCACCCGCCTTTCTGACCATTACCATCGGATCGTGGTGGCAGATCAAGGCATCGGCTTCGAGGAAAAATACGCCGACCGCATTTTTCAGGTATTCCAACGCCTGCATGGCAAAAGCGAATTCCCCGGCACGGGCGTTGGACTAGCGATTTGCGAAAAAGTAGTTTTGAATCACGGAGGCACCATTTCAGTCTCCAGCCGACCCAACGAAGGCACCAGTTTTACCGTGTATTTGCCGAAAATATAATCGGTCAACGGCGGTCCGTCGCTACGGCGGCCCGTCGCTACGGCGGCCCGTCGCTACGGCGGCCCGTCGCTACGGCGGTCCGTCGCTACGGCGGTCCGTCGCTACGGCAACGGTCAATCGGGACGCCGAACCGGGTCAACGGTCAACGAAAAGTGACTCGCCATAAACTAAGTTCCCCACCTAAACACCTAAACACCTAAACAAACTAACATCAACCCAACGATTACACAAATCAACCCCATTTGAAATCGCTCTCTCTCGGCAAAGGATTTTCCCGGATGCTCTTCTGGTCGGTCATTTCGGCGGCATTCATCGGCCCCGGCACCGTCACGACCTGCTCGCTGGCGGGAGCGAGTTTCGGCACTTCGCTGCTTTGGGCGCTGACTTTTTCTACTCTGGCGACCATCGTATTGCAGGAAACCGCCGCGCGGGTCACGCTGGCTTCGGGCAAGAGCTTGGGCGAAATCATGCTCCAACGCCACGGCGCGGGTGGCATTTGGGTCAGCCGTTTGTTGGCGGGAGGCGTTATCTTGGGTTGCGCTGCCTACGAAGCGGGCAACTTGCTGGGCGCGGTGGCGGGTCTGAGACTCCTGGCCGATATACCGACCTGGATTATGAGCTTAGTGATTGGCGTCGCGGCTTACCTGCTGCTGGCGATTCGCAGCGTGTCGCTGCTCACCCGAATACTGGGATTGCTCGTGTTCGTGCTGGGATTCGCCTTCATTTTGGTGGGCATTCAGGCTTTTCAGAATCCGGGGCAGGTTTTGACCGATAGCGTCATTCCCAACTTCCCGGCAAACTCTGCACTGATTATTACCGGACTCATAGGAACTACCATCGTCCCGTACAATTTATTCCTCGGCTCGGGAATCGGCCAGGGACAGCGCATTTCCGAAATGCGGCAGGGCATCATTCTGGCGGTAATAATCGGTGGCCTGATTTCGATGTCGATCCTGCTGGCCGGAACGCTCATCGAAGGGGCGTTTTCCTATCGGAATGCGGCGGAGGTTTTGGGGCAAAGACTGGGAAAGAGCGGAGAGGTTTTGTACGCCGTTGGCTTATTCGGCGCGGGCTTCACCTCCGTGGTTACGGCGGCTTTCGCCGCTTCGATCGCCGCCAAGTCGTTGCTTTCCATTGATGAAAAACAAACGGCTTATGTCTGGAAAGGCGTTTTGGCCGTCGGGATTATTTTTGGAATAGCCGAGTTCAAGCCCATTCCTGTAATCCTGGCGGCGCAAATTGCCAACGGTCTGCTCTTGCCATTCGTGACCTGGCAGTTGTTCCGGTGTGTAAATGATAAGGGGCTGCTGCCGGAAAAGTATGTGAATTCTACCGGGCAGAATATCTTTTTGGTACTGATTTTTTTGGTGACACTCTTCCTAGGGGGAAATAGTATTTGGAAGGCGTTGAGTTGATGTGGTACGGCCGGGCCGGCCGTCTTCAATATATTCTGCAAAACGGGCAAGCTGCTGGTGCGCCAGCCCGGCCGTACCACACATCACCAGCGCCAACCAGCCTTAATCCCTACCCACTGCGTCCGCTTGGGCGCAGCGTTGTAGTACCGAGTCCCGAAAGCATTCAGGTCATAACCCAAACTATAAATCTCCGTCGAAACAAAGTCCGCCGAGGCCGACAGCTCTGAATACAAATGGCTGCCCCAGTTATTTTTCCAGGTCAGGCGCAGGAGCAGTTGATCGTAGGCTGGTGCTTCCACCGAGTTGGCGTCGTTCAGGAAAACTTTTCCGGCGTGCTGGTACGTGGCAAAAGCAGCGATGCCGCCCTTCAAGTGAAAGTCCAGCCCTGTGTTCTGGGTAAAAGTCGGGATGCCCGGCAAGCGGTTGCCGCCCAAATCGTTGCTTCCTTGCTGATAGTCCCGGAAGCGGTAGTTGGTGGCCGTTCCGGTATTCCAGATTTTTATGTCTTGCACAAAACCAGCGCTGCGCAATAGGTCGTAGTCCACGCGCCACTCGATGCCTTTTTGGTCGGTTTGCCCGGCGTTGGTGAAAAACTCCGCTCCGGCATCATCCGAACGCCGCACGATGGTTTCTTTGAGTGAAAACTGGTAGGCCGACACGTCCAGCCGCAGCCTGTCCCCTACCCTGCGCAGCGAGACCTCCCGATTCAGCCCGAGTTCGGGCCGTAAATCGGTTCGGAAGCCACCCGCCGAGGGCCGCACTTCCTGCAGAGTCGGCGGCGAATAGCCCGAACTAAGTGAGCCAGTCAGCGACCATACCCTGTTGAGGGTATAGTTGGCCGCAATGCGGGGACTGATGACCTTGTCAAATTTGCGCCGTTCTTCGGAGTAAGGCGCTGGAAAAAATCGTTCGTAATCATAGCGATTGGCGTTGAGACTTGCCCCGGCGTTCAAAGTTAGGGAGCGAAAGAGTCTGACTTCGGCTTGGGTGAAAGCGGTCAGCGCATTGCTGCGAATGTCCTCGGAGGTCTGGAAGCCGGTAGGCGTTCCATTTTCGTTGTCGAAGGTTCGCTGCGCCGACTTGCCGTACTGCCACTCGAAGCCGCTTGTCCACTGTAAGCTGGTGCTGGCGAAGTCCCGTGAAAAAGTCCAGACATTCCTGCCGCCAAAGCCCAGTTCGCTACGTTTTTCGTAGTTGAAGATGAAGGGATTGTCAAAGTCATTTGTCGTCACGTACAGCGAAATCGACTGATCCCAGTGCGTCGAGAGATTTAGTTTATGCTGCACTCCGAAAAGAGAATATTTGGTATAAATCCCCGCCCGCTGCGTCTCGCTGCCCGGTAGCGTGCGGGTGGGTTGGCGGGCCAGGGTAGGGTCTTGCTGGTACTGATCGAGGTTGATGCCACCGGGCGTCTGGTAGTGCAAGTCGGAATACATCCCGAGAAGTGAAAGCGTAGCTTTTTCACTGAGCCGGGAGGTAGAATTGAACTGAAGAACATCCCGAAACATCGCGCTGTGCTGGCGGTAGCCGTCTTGCTGCTGATGACCATAGCGCACCGACACATCACCGATGCTCACCTCCGTATTGCGACTTTGAAAGCCGTAGCTCCCAAAGCCAACGGCCTGCTCTACCCTATTTTCATTATTGCGCTCCGCCGTCGAAAGCAGCACCACGCCGCCCGTTCCGGCTCCATACACACTGCTACCCGGCCCTTTGATGATTTCCATCCGGCCCACCGAGGCGTAATCCAATGAGTTGAGCGGCGTGTTGCCATTGGCATCGGTGAGCGGAATGCCGTTCCAGTAAAATTTCACGTTCCTGACCCCGAACGGCGACCGCAGCAAACTGCCCCGCACCGAAAAGCGGTAGCTCCCCGGTGACCGCTCCTCCATCCTAACGCCCGGCACCGAGTTGACGGCACTGGTAAAGGTCGTAGTCGGGTAGCGCTCCAAAGTCCTCGGGCTAATTACACCCACCGAAGCCGTCGTTTCCAGCACGTTACGCCGCGACTCGAAGGCGTTGACGATAATTTCTTGGAGCTGGGTAGCGGCCAGGGAGTCGGTTTTTTGGGCAAAGGTCTGTAAGGGGGAAAGGAGGAAAGGAATTAGAGAGGAAAGTATCAAGATTTCCTTACAGTAGTGGATTTTCATAAGTAGGTGGATAAGCAAAGAACCCTGACATTTACGCGTCAGGGTTCTTTCTAGATAAAAACAGCGTTCCAAGACGGTCTATTCAGATTATCTTCGCCAATGCCGCTAAACCGCCAATGATAGCTACAATTTGAATGATCATATTCCAGTTCATCCGTGTAATCATGTCCTCACGGTTTTTGGCCATGTCTTTAACAAGACGAATTTCCAGATCCTTCATGTCCTGACGAACGATTTGAATATCGTCCTTCAATAATGAGACGTCGTCCTTAGTAGCAAGTCGGCTCAGGTCAGGCCCATCCTGGCTTTCTATAAAATCAGCCAAAGTCTGTGCCTGTTCTTTGCCGAACTGGTCTTGCAATGCGGTGAAGGCTCTGAGTTTGGTCATAACAGTTTAATTTAAGAAATGCCAAAATACATATTTCAGTTCACGCCCCCACCGAAGCCCGAATGATATTCAACGCCGAACCCGCCTTAAACCACTCGATTTGCTGTTGGTTGTAGGTGTGGTTCACCGGGAACTCATCGGTCGTGCCGTCGGCGTGGTGCAGTTTGATGGTCAGTTGCTTGCCGGGGGCAAACTCGGTCAGGCCGAGGATGTCGATGGTGTCGTCTTCCTGCACCTTGTCGTAATCCGATGGTTCGGCGAACGTCAGCCCCAGCATTCCCTGCTTTTTCAGGTTCGTTTCGTGGATACGGGCAAAGGATTTCACAATGATCGCCCGCACGCCCAGGAAGCGCGGTTCCATGGCCGCGTGTTCGCGGGAGGATCCTTCGCCGTAGTTTTCGTCGCCGACGACCACCGTACCGATGCCTTCCGCCTTGTAAATCCGCTGCGTGGCGGGTACTTCGCCGTACTCGCCCGTCAACTGGTTCTTGACCTTGTTCGACTTTTCGTTGTAGTAGTTGATCGCGCCGATGAGCATGTTGTTGGAGATATTGTCCAGATGCCCCCGGTACTTCAACCACGGCCCGGCCATCGAAATGTGGTCGGTCGTGCATTTTCCCTTGGCCTTAATCAACAGCTTCAAGCCTTTCAAATCAGTACCCTCCCAGGCCTTGAAGGGTTCGAGGAGTTGCAGACGATCCGAATCCTCATCCACAATCACCTGCACCTGACTGCCGTCTTCGGCGGGTTCCTGGTAACCGGCATCTTCCACGTCGAAGCCCTGGATGGGAAGTTCGATGCCGCGTGGCTCGTCGAGCATGACCTCTTCACCGGCTTCATTTTTCAGCTTATCGGTCATCGGGTTGAACGTCAAGTCACCCGCGATGGCGAAGGCGGTCACGATTTCGGGCGAGGCCACGAAGGCGTGCGTGCTAATGTTACCGTCGTTCCGCTTGGCGAAGTTCCGGTTGAACGATGTGATGATGGAGTTCTTGCGCGAAGGGTCGTCCATGTGCCGCGCCCATTGACCGATGCAGGGCCCGCAGGCGTTGGCCAGCACCACGCCGCCGATTTTCTCGAACGTATCCAGAATCCCGTCGCGCTCGGCGGTAAAACGCACCATTTCGGAACCAGGCGTGATCGTGAACTCAGCCTTCGTTTTTATATTTTTCTTAGAAGCTTGTCCGGCCACTGAGGCGGCGCGGGTCATGTCCTCGTAAGAAGAGTTGGTGCAGGAGCCGATCAGACCGACTTCCAATTGCTCAGGCCATTCGTTTTCCACAACGGCCTTGGCAAATTTCGACAGCGGCCACGCCAAATCGGGCGTAAAGGGACCGTTGATGTGCGGCTCCAAAGTCGAAAGGTCAAGCTCGATCACCTGATCGTAGTATTCTTCGGGATTGGCGTACACCTCCTCGTCGGCCCGCAGATGCTCACGGACATTGTCAGCGGCCTCGGCGATGTCGGCCCGCTCGGTGGAGCGCAGGTACTCGGCCATTTTCTCATCGTACGTAAAGAGTGAGGTCGTCGCGCCAATTTCGGCCCCCATGTTACAGATAGTGCCTTTACCCGTACAAGACAGGCTCTCCGCACCGGAGCCGAAATACTCGACCACGTAGCCCGTACCGCCTTTCACAGTAAGTTGTCCGGCCACCCACAGAATCACGTCTTTGGCCGAAGTCCAGCCCGAAAGCCGCCCGGTCAGCTTAATACCAATGAGGCGCGGCATTTTGAGTTCCCAGGCCAGGCCCGACATCACATCGCTGGCGTCGGCCCCGCCCACGCCGATGGCGATCATGCCCAGGCCACCCGCGTTGGGCGTGTGCGAATCGGTACCGATCATCATGCCGCCGGGGAAGGCGTAATTTTCCAGAACTACCTGGTGGATAATCCCCGCGCCGGGCTTCCAAAAGCCCAGGCCGTATTTATCGGATACCGACGACAGGAAATCGTATACCTCTTTATTACGGTTCTTAGCGACTTCCAAATCTTTCTCAGCCCCCACTTCCGCCTGAATCAGGTGGTCACAGTGAACGGTAGAGGGAACGGCTACCTGCGGGCGTCCGGCCTGCATGAATTGCAGCAGGGCCATTTGGGCGGTGGCGTCCTGCATGGCTACGCGGTCGGGCGCGAAGTCCACGTAAGCTTTGCCGCGCTCATACACTTGCGTGGCGGTGCCTTCCCAAAGGTGGGAATAAAGAATTTTTTCGGCTTGGGTGAGGGGACGGCCCACGACTTGGCGGGCGGCGGAGATGCGTTCTTCCATGCGGGCATATACGCCCTTAATCATGTCTAAGTCAAATGCCATAAGGTTGGTTTTGCTCTGTTTTGATGGATAGTTTTCTTGAAAAGATAAAAGTACGAATTTTCGGGCGTTTATTTTGCCCGAATCGCTTAGGTTGACAAATTTAAAAGCCCTCTAAATATCTGAAACGTATTTTTTCGCGACTTTGAATGAACCTTTCCCCCGCTATTCTTGCTAGATAGGAAGGCAAAATAACGGCGAAAAAGGCCGGGCATCGAGTGTTACCATTTTCCTGCCCGTTCGTATTTTTGCGAGAATCTCTTCTATATTTGACACTAATTGAATTCCAATTCCTCCAAACCCAACTAACCCTGCTATGTCGAAAAATCTGGTGATCGTAGAGTCACCGGCGAAGGCCAAAACCATTGAAAAATATTTAGGAAAAGACTTCACCGTCATGTCGAGCTACGGCCACGTACGCGACCTGCCCGCTAAGGACATGGGCGTCGACACGGAGAACAGGTACGAACCCATTTACGAAGTCTCGACCGATAAGATAAAGGTTATCAATGAATTAAAGAAAATGGCCAAAGGGGCGGAAGTCTGGCTGGCGACGGACGACGACCGCGAAGGCGAGGCTATCTCCTGGCACCTGAAAGAGGCGCTCGGCCTGCCGGACGCCACCAAACGCATCGTTTTCCGGGAAATCACCAAAACGGCTTTGCAATCAGCCATCAGCAAGCCACGCACCATCGACATCGACCTGGTCAATGCGCAACAAGCCCGTCGCATCCTCGACCGCCTGGTGGGATACGAACTTTCCCCAGTACTGTGGAAAAAAATCCGCATTGGTAAGAACAACCTTTCCGCCGGACGGGTGCAGTCGGTGGCCGTGCGGGTGATCGTGGATCGAGAACGTGAAATTGAAGCTTTCGAGGCCAAGAGCAGCTACAAAGTCACGGCGGTTTTCGACTTGGGCAATGGCAAAGAACTCAACGCCGAACTAGCCAAAAACTTTACTAGTCAGGAACTTGCGGAGGAGTTTGTCAAGAAATGTGTCGGGGCAATTTTCCAGATAAAAAACCTGGAAACCAAGCCCGCTAAAAAGACGCCAGCCGCGCCCTTTACAACCTCTACCCTGCAACAAGAAGCCTCGCGCAAGCTGAGTTTTTCGGTATCGCAGACGATGACCGTCGCCCAGAAACTCTACGAAGCGGGGAAAATTTCCTACATGCGGACGGACTCGGTGAATCTGTCAGGCGAGGCGAGGCAAAAAGCACAGGATCAAATTAACAAGGAATACGGCGCAGAATACCACAAGGAGCGCGTCTATAAAACCAAGTCAGAGTCGGCACAAGAGGCCCACGAGGCTATCCGCCCCACGGATTTTTCAACGTTAGTTGGCAGCCGCGACCGCAACGAGCAGCGGCTTTATGAGCTGATTTGGAAACGCGCTATTGCCTCCCAAATGGCCGACGCGCAGTTGGAGCGCACGACGGCCACGATTGGGATTTCCACTACCTCCGAGCAACTAGTCGCTCAGGGCGAAGTCATCAAGTTCGAAGGTTTCCTGAAAGTATATCTGGAATCCAGCGACGACGAGGACGAGGAGCAAAAAGGCATGTTGCCACCGCTCAATATCGACCAAAAGCTGAACTTGGACATCCTGAAAGCCACCGAGCGCTTTACCAGAAATCCGCCCCGCTATACGGAAGCCAGTCTGGTAAAGAAACTGGAAGAAATGGGGATCGGTCGTCCTTCGACTTACGCACCAACGATTTCGACCATCGTTCGCCGCGAATACGTGGTCAAAGAGGATCGCGAGGGGCAAGAGCGTCAATACACAGAGATCACGCTTAAGGATGACAAGATCAAGAAGCAGGAAAATACGGAGACTTACGGTTACGAAAAGGCCAAGCTGTTTCCCACCAGCGCGGGCATGATCGTCAACGATTTTCTGGTCGCCAACTTCGATGACATCGTGGATTTTTCCTTCACGGCCCACGTCGAGAAGGACTTCGACAACATCGCCGACGGCAAGGTGCAGTGGCAGGACATGATCGACGGCTTTTACAAGAAATTTCACAAAAAAGTCACCACCGCCGAGGGCGAGGAAATCGACCGTAGCCTCACGACCCGCTTGCTGGGCGAAGACCCCACGACGGGCAAACCCATCAGTGCCCGGATCGGCCGGTACGGGCCCTACGTTCAAATCGGCGACGCCGAAGATGAGGAAAAACCAAAGTTCGCCAGTCTGCTGAAAGGGCAGTTGATGGAAACCGTCACGCTGGAAGATGCGCTGGAACTATTCAAACTTCCCCGTGAAGTGGGTCTTTTTGAAGACCTGATGCTGGTCGTCAACATCGGCAAGTATGGCCCTTACGTCAAGCACGATGGAAAGTTCTACTCTTTGGAAAAAACCGACGACCCGATGGCCGTTACCACCGACCGGCTCATAGAAATCATCGCAGCCAAGCGCAAGTTGGACAGCAATCGTCTTATCAAGGAATTCGACGAAAATCCCGAAGCCAAGGTGGTCAACGGCCGCTACGGCCCGTACATTACTTTCGGCAAGCGCAACATCAAGATTCCCAAAGACATGGAACCTGCCGACTTGACCTATGCCGAAGTACTGGCTTTAGCTGAAGGGCAGGAAGACAAGCCCGCGTCAAGGGGACGGAGGAAGGCAGCCCCAAAGAAAAAGGCGGCACCCAAAAAAGCGAAGAAAGCGTAATGAAAAAACTCGTCGTCTTATCGGGAGCAGGCATCAGCGCCGAGAGCGGAATCAAAACGTTCCGCGACAGCGGCGGGCTGTGGGAGGAGCACCGGGTGGAGGACGTCGCCACGCCCGAGGCCTGGCAGCGCAACCCTGAGCTGGTTCAGAAGTTCTACAACGAGCGGCGCAGACAGGCCCTGGACGTGCATCCCAACCGCGCACACCGCATCCTGGCCGAGCTGGAAGACCACTTCGATGTCACGATTATCACCCAAAATATCGACCCCCTGCACGAGAAAGCAGGGTCGAGCAAAGTGGTGCATTTACACGGCGAACTTTTCAAGTCGCGCAGCAGCAGTAATCCAAATCTGATCTATGATATCGAGGGCTGGGAACTCAAAGCGGGCGATTTTTGCGCCGAAGGCAGCCAATTGCGTCCCCACATCGTGTGGTTCGGCGAACAGGTACCGATGATGACCGTGGCCATGGAGATTACCGAGGGGGCCGATATTTTTGTAGTTGTCGGTACTTCGCTTGCCGTGTATCCGGCGGCGGGCCTGGTGCATTACGTAAAGGAGGACGTCCCAATTTATTTGATCGACCCCGTGCAGCCGGAAATTAATTTGAGCAAAAACATGACATTTATCGAGGAGAAGGCGACGGTTGGGGTGGCGAAGCTTTTCGATTTAATTGTGAATCGGCCCGCCGAAACGCAAAGATTGAGAGAATGAGTGAAAAAAGTTTAAAGTTTAAAGTTTAAAGTTTATGAGTTTAAAGTCAGGTGAAACCGTAAAATTAAACAATGGCGTCGAGATGCCAATTTTGGGACTGGGAATTTATGCGCCCGGTGAGAAGAACGAGGTGCGCCAGGCCGTGAATCAGGCCATCGAAACGGGTTACCGCTTGATCGATACGGCTAGTGTGTACAAGAATGAAGAGGAAGTCGGGCAGGGCATCAAGGACAGCGGCATTGCGCGGGAAGAGTTGTTCATTACGTCCAAAGTCTGGGACGATGAGCAGGGTTCCGATAGTACTTTGCGTGCATTCGACCGCAGTCTGGAGCGGTTGCAGACGGACTATCTCGACCTCTATCTGGTACATTGGCCCGTTAAAGAAACGCGGAAAGAAACTTGGCTGGCGCTGGAAAAACTTTACGCCGATAAGCGCGTCCGTGCCATTGGTGTCTCCAACTATTACCAAAAACACCTGAAAGAACTATTTAGCTACGCCTCGGTCATTCCTGCCGTCAATCAATTCGAGCAAAGCCCCTTTCTTTACCTGCCCGATTTCTTGGCCTACTGCCGGGAAAAAGGCATTCAACCAGAAGGTTACGCGCCGCTGGTGCGCGGGAAGTACGAGAACAATCAGACTTTGGTGGCCGTAGCCAAAAACCACAACCGATCCACCTACCAGATACTCATCCGCTGGGCCATGCAACATGGCATCGTCACGATTCCCAAATCTACCAACCAAGCGCGCATCCAGGCCAATTTTGATGTCTGGGATTTCGAAATTACCGACGCCGAAATGGATCAACTCGACAAGCTGGATGATGGCGCACGGGTGGCGAATGATCCGGGGGATTATTAATTTTGAATGAGAGATTGAGAGAATTAGTGAATAACTATTCTCTCAATCTCTCATTCACTCATTCAAAATTGAAACCATGCAACTCCTCGACGGGAAGGCACTTTCCACTACAATTAAAGCTGAGATAAAGGAAGAAGTAGACGTCTGGATGGCGCAGGGTGGCAAGAAACCGCATTTGGCGGCTATTTTGGTAGGTACCGATGGCGCGAGCGAAACCTATGTGGCTTCTAAAATCAGGAGTTGCGAGCAGGTTGGATTCACCTCAACTTTTGTAAGGTTGGAAGAAAGTACGAGTGAAGAGAATCTGCTTGCGGAGGTCAGGAAATTGAACGATGATGCTGACGTGGACGGCTTTATCGTGCAATTGCCGCTGCCCAAGCACATTTCAGAAAACACGGTCATGGAAGCCATTGACCCGGCCAAGGACGTGGACGGGTTTCATCCGATCAACGTCGGGCGGATGTGCAAAGGGCTGCCCGCCTACTTGTCCGCCACGCCTTTTGGCATTCTCGAAATGCTGGAACGCGCTAAAATTGAAACTTCGGGCAAGCACTGCGTGGTCATTGGCCGTAGCCAAATTGTGGGCCTACCTATGGCGATTTTAATGCAGCGCAATACGTATCCCGGCAACTGCACCGTGACGATATGCCACAGTCGCACACAAAACCTGAAAGAAATTTGTAAGACGGCCGATATCCTGGTCGTAGCGCTGGGACGTCCCGAATTCGTGACCGCCGAGTACGTGAAAGAAGGCGCGGTGGTCATCGACGTGGGCATCACCCGCGTTGCCGATACTTCTAAGAAGAGTGGCTTTGCCTTGAAAGGGGACGTCAAGTTTGATAAAGTCGCACCGAAGTGCAGCCACATCACGCCCGTGCCCGGCGGCGTGGGTTTGATGACGATTTGCGGCTTGCTGACTAATACGTTGAAGGCGGCGCGTAAGGAAATTTATCCGTAGGGCGTTTTTTTTAAATCAAACCTTAGGTGTGATTCGTTAGACTTCCCGTACTTTCTGCTTTTACTAATAATTTTATCAATTAGTCGGTAAATGATTCAGAATCAGCATGAGTCTCGTCAGCAATAACATCAAGTATCTGCGTCGGCTGAATGGCTTGACCCAGGAACAATTCTCCCGCAAAATCGGCATAAAGCGCTCGCTCCTTGGCGCTTATGAAGAAGCTCGCGCGAACCCCAATCTTACGAACCTGAAAAATATGGCTGCCGCCTTTGGCGTGTCGGTGGATCATATGCTCAAAAACGACCTGCGGCGGCTGCGCGAAACGCCTGATTTGGGCATTCCGTTTAATCCGGCCTTCAAGCCGATGGCTCCGCTGATTAAGGATGACGAGCCAGCGCCCGCCGCTCCGCAGCCGCTTTCGACGATTGTAGCCAAGTTTCAGCCGCCCAAACCCACCTTGCGCATGGTAGCGCGAGCTGTGGCGTTTAAGCCCGTGCGGCCCGAAAAGTTTGAGCGAAATCCAGCACAAACGCCAACAAGTACAGCCGATGCACCGCTGACTTTCAATAATCACTATCAGGAGAATGGTACTTCAAAGCAAGCGTCGCCGGAGCAGGCCAAACCGCCGCAGCAGACCATTCAGTGGGTAAAGCGTGGGCAGGGAAACGAGTATTTGGGAAATTATCAGAGTACGAATTTCCTGAATCAGCTTCCCGTTTTCCAACTTCCTAACCTACCCTCGGGCCATTATCGCGCCTTCGAGGCGAACGAAGATTTCCCTTTTCCGAGCGCCTTACTGGTAGGAAGTTTTGTACGAAATTGGTACGACATCAAGGATGGGATGCACTATGTGTTGCTGGTTAAAAACACCGGAATCATCACCCGGAAAGTGTATAACAAGGTGAAAGATAAGGGAATCTTACTCCTTCGCTCCGACGATGAGAAGCGGAGCGATCTGGAAATTCGGATTGGCGATGTTTTGGAAGTGTGGGAGGTCAAAGCCTTTGTCAGCCAAACCATGCCCACGCCCAACCCTGCGCACGATAACCTCAAAAAAATCTTGGGTAACCTCCGCGACGAACTCAACCGCGACGCCTCAGCGGGCGGCTTCCTCGCCTAACTGTTTCAGCAACTTTTCAATGCGCGGCAGTACCTCGCTATCCGTCGTAGGCTCCACGAGCGTTTCGCCAAATTCATACCACAGCCCGTCACCCAGGCTGAGGTACTTGCCACTAAACTTGGGAACCTCGCGCGTAGCGTCTTCCATCATAAAATCGGCCATAAAGACGGTTCCCATCACTTCTTGCGTCCACTTCCAACCCATATTTTTGGGTGGATTCCCATTCTGCTGCACGGTAAAGTTGCGTTCGGCAAATACGGCCTGACAAGCGGTGACGGTCTCGCCCTGACTGTCGATATTCCGGTACTCCAGTTTGAAGGGCTGCTCCTTGCCCGAAACTTCGTAGATGGCCTGCATAATTTCTTGCAGGAAATACTCAAAATCTGCGATTTTGGTAGGGAAGTAGCCTTGGCCAGCCTGAGAATCATCTGGAAAAACCAGTTCGATGTAGTCCTCTGATTCCTTGATTTTACTTTCGGCCTTATAAGAATTCTTGGCAAGTACTTTTTCCAGCTCCTTTTCCCAAATAGCGGGTAGCGAACCTTTCCAGGCGTAATCACTATTCAGCTCGAAACCTTCTTCCAGGATTGCCTCTTCGTCCAATTCGTCACGATCGAGGTATTTGTGGTCAAAATCGGCTTGCAGACCTCCGTCCGATTTTGTCAGGTTCAGCGTGTAGAAGTAAGCGTATGGCGGCGGAATGTTTTCGGAAGTCTGGAATTTGATGGTCAGCGTCTTCCAGTCGGCGGGCAACTTATTCATGGGGGGCGTTCAAGTGTTGTTGGGCCGTTGCTATTTTGTCAATTTTAGCGGTTGGCGTTTTGATAAATTGTTTTGCAAAGTAAACTGCTTTTGGGCTTTCGTACCGCTTCACGCGGGCGGAGATTTTTTCAACAAGCTCTTTTGGACGCAAAACGGTGCTTTTGCCTTCCAAAAAAACGACCAGTTTTTGACCCAGCTTTTCGTCCGGCTCATGCCAGCAAAAATACTCGGTGGCAACGCCCATCTCCTGCAAAACTTCCCCGACTACCTTATCTATTTTATCCAAAGAAATCTTGACCCCTCCCGAGTTGATAACTGAATCAGCGCGTCCCAACCAACGAAAAGTATTTGGCGAAGTAATTTCTACCAGGTCGTTGGTTTGGACGGGTTCGTGATTGGTCACCGCTCCCCGAAGATTGAGGCAAGCGCGAGCGTCTACGTCGAACTCAATTCCTGGAAGTACCTGGTAGTCTTCCCGCTGGGTATCGTCGTTCAGCCGTCGGAGTGCCACGTGCGAAACGGTTTCAGTCATGCCGTAGCTTTGGTACACGGGACGCTCGATGTCTTGAATTTCCCGCAAAAGTATTTCAGAAACTGGCGCGCCGCCTAGCAGAATTTTCCCCAAATCCCCTACCCTTCCCACCGTTTCCTCATTTTGCAAGATAGCGGTCAACTGCATCGGAACCAGCGCCACAAAGTCGAAGATGGACGCTTGCGGTACTTTGAGCAAGGGATTACTGCTCGGACTTACAATAGTCATTCGCCACCCTAAATCCAATCCACGTACCAGCATCATCATTCCGGCAATGTAGTTGACATTGAGGCAGATCAGGGCGCGCGTTCCCTCAGTCAGTTGCAGGAACTGACCTGTCATGCGAGCCGAAACCGCCATTTGGGTGCGACTCAGCGTAATCTCCTTCGGTGTCCCCGTCGAGCCGGAAGTGGTCACCGTAAAAGTTTCCTGCCCATCCAACCAGGCTTTTGCAAAATCGTACACGGACTGAAAGTACGGGTCGGTCGGAATTGGTTCTTGCAAGATTCTCTCTCGATGGGTTGTCCAATGATTCATGGCAAGGCGATTTGAGACCCAAAGTTCGGGAATTGATTTTAACGCCGCAGAAACAATGCGTATTTTTGGCCGTTAAGCTGAGTTATGAAACACGCAGAAGAAAATACGGACGACGAAAAGGTCGCCCAGAAACCCGGATTGATGGAGTACGCCCACACGGTGGGTAGTGCGATTATCCGGCCCGACGACATGGGTAAGGTCAAGAGCCGCAGCCTGATAGCCATGCGCCAGCAGACGGATATCCAGATGGCCCAACTGTACAAGCAGATGCAGCTCCTGGCCGAACAAGCCAAGCATATCAGCCAGCGCGTCGAGGTTTCGGAACGGATTTATTCGGCCCAGATGAGTTTTGAACCCCTGGTTGGCAACACGTATTACCTCTACGAGAAAGCGGATGGTGGGGATGCGCTATCGCTCATCGGCCCTCAGGAGTGGGGTAAGAAGAAGCCGTTTCAGGCTTTCATCGCCAAGGTCAATATGCTCGCCGACCATACCTGGGAGGTGTTCTTTGAATAAAAATCAAGTTGAATAATTTCACTTTGTGCCTTTGTGCCTTTGCCCCTTACAATATGAACTACTGGATCGTCAAATCCGAACCCTTCAAATATTCGTGGGATGACTTCGTTCAGGAAAAGCGCGGCGTGTGGGACGGCGTGAGAAACTATCAGGCTCGCAACAACCTAAAAGCCATGGAGTTGGACGACCTTGTACTTTTTTACCACAGTAATAAAGGTAAAGAAGTGGTGGGTCTGGCGAAGATAGTAAAAGAACATTACCCCGACCCGACCACCGACGACGAACGTTGGGTAGTGGTAGACCTGGTACCCGTCGAGCGCTTTCCTAAAACCGTCACCTTAGCGCAAATTAAGGCCGACGAGCGGCTGCAGAATCTTTCGCTGGTTCGCCAGTCGAGGCTGTCCGTCTTGCCCATCCGCGCCGAAGAATTTGATATTATTGTTGGATTAGCCCATGATTGACACCTTTTTACGCTTACGCACCACCGCTATTTTTGTGTGGTGCGCCCTCCTATTTTACTCCGCTTCGGCCCAGGAAACCACACGGGTCGAGCTTCCCATTCCCGACAAAAGCGAAACCTACCAAACCATTCCACTTGGCGAACGCGGCGTGCTGCTCATTTCGCAATCGGGCAAGAATGCCTACAACGTTCAGCTCTTCGACACCGATCTCGAAAGGCGCTGGTCCATCGACGGAACCATCGAGAACAATCTCGATTACGTCGCTTCCACTTACGATGGCGGCTCAGTTTTCCTGCTTTTCAGTCGTTACCGGAGTTCGATTTACCAAATCGTCAAGGTGAACATCGGGCCGGGCTTTGTCGAGACGTTCACGATCAACACGCTGGATCGTTTTGAGATCACCGACTTCAAATCGTTGGGATACGCGCTGTTCATGGCCGGGACGGTGCGCAATGAACCCGTGCTGATTTACACGGATTTGCACTCGCAGCAAACCAAAGTCTTGCCCTCCGCCATTCGGGGTTCCAATGCCATCCAATCCATCGAGATCGACACCACGCATCAGTTGGTCAACGTGAGTTTTGCGGTCAAGAATCGGAAGGAGATCAAAATCGTCGCCCACACCTATGATGCCGCCGGGCAGCGGTACTCGCAGGTGATGGTAGAGCCGGAGGACGACTACTCCTTCCTGAACGGCAAACTGCAAATACTGAACGATTCGGTGCAGCTCATGATTGGCACGTACGGCTACCGCAACATGCAAAACTCCAACAGCGCGGCCTCGCAGGGGATGTTCATCAGCAAGATTCTGTACAGCCAGGTGCAGTACACCCGCTACCACAGCTTCACGGATTTCGCCAATTTCTTCTCGTTCCTGAACGAACGGCAGCAGGAAAAAATGGAGCGGCGCATCAGAAAAAAGAAAGATTCGGGCAAAGACTTGAAACTCAACTATCGCCTGCTCGTCCACGACGTCATTCCCAAGGGCGACCAATATGTAATGGTTTCGGAGGTTTTTTATCCCGAATACCGCAGCAACAATAACAACATCATGGGGATGAATTCTTTTATGAATCCCTACATGTACGGATCGCCGTTCGGGCGAGGGTTGTACAACCCCTACCTCTGGAATCCCTTTTTCGGCTCGGGCCCGCGCGGTGGCTACGGCAACCAAGTGTTCGACGGCTTTATTTATACCCACGCCATCGTGGCTGATTTCGATAAAGACGGACGTTTGCTATGGGACAACAGCATCAGTTTCGACAACGTGAAAAGCATGGAGTTGAAGGAAAAGATCAATGTGCAAGTCTCGGATGAAGGCCGTACCCAGCTGGTTTACAGCAAGGACGGCGCGATCACCAGCAAAATCATCCAGGGCAGGCAAGTCGTGGACAGCGGCAAGCGTGTAGAACTACCCACGGGCCAGGAAGGCGACAAAGTCCGCAAGACCTCGACCGATGACGTGGATTTCTGGTACGGCAACCATTACCTCGCCTGGGGCATCCAGCGCATCGTGAACCCCGCCGGGGACGTGCAAAGCCGGGGGCGCCGCAATGTCTTTTACCTGAATAAAATCACCTTCTGAATTTGCTTCTCCTCACTCCCACCCAACATTCCGACTACGAACTCATCGACGCGGGCGGCTTTGAAAAACTGGAACGCTTCGGTGCCTACACTCTCATCCGTCCCGAACCCCAGGCCGTTTGGAACAAATCGCTGAGCGACGCCGAATGGAATGACCGCGCCGATGCTATTTTTGCCCGCGACAAAAACGCGCAGGAAAAAGGGCAGTGGAAACTCAAAAGCCGCATTCCCGAGCGCTGGAACATGGCTTACGCCACGCCTTTGCTCGATTTGCGGGCCAAGCTTACGCTTTCTTCTTTCAAGCACGTCGGTATTTTTCCCGAACAGGCCGTCAACTGGGATTTCATCGCCGAGCGGCTGAACGCCCTATCCGCTGAGAAACCGACCGTCCTGAACCTCTTCGCTTACACGGGCATGGCCTCGCTGGCTGCCAAGGCGCACGGAGCCGATGTGACGCACGTCGATGCCGTGAAGCCCGTCATCAACTGGTCGCGCGAGAACATGGAACTGAGTGGCTTGGACAACATCCGCTGGGTGGTTGAAGACGCTATGAAGTTTGTGAAGCGTGAGGTGCGCCGGGGCAAAAAGTACAGCGGCATCATTCTCGATCCGCCCGCCTACGGTCGCGGGCCCAACGGGGAAAAGTGGTTGTTGGAAGAGCAGATCAATGAATTGATTGGCCTCTGCGCGGAGCTTCTGATGGATAAAAGTCACTTCTTCATCATCAATTTATATTCGCTGGGTTTTTCGGCCTTGATTATCGACAACTTGATTGACAGTCATTTTGGCAAGACGGCCAACTATGAATCCGGCGAACTCTTCCTGCAGGATTCTTTCAAAAAGAAACTTCCACTAGGTGTATTTGCTCGATTCTCGGATATTAAAGTATGAAATATCGCCGCTGCCGGGCAACTATGCGCGCGAATAATGGGCTTTTGTCAAAAGAATGCCGAATTTTGTGTTTTGAAGCGCATGAGGTCGATATTCCCGATGTCTTTTTCACATCACAAATTTCCGGTCGTTGTATTGCTGGCGTTGCTATCGTTGGGCGAATGGGCCTGTCAAAGCGATGCCCGCACCACCACGCGCATTCCTCCCACGCCCGCCAGTATCACTAAAAAAGGCTGGCAGGAGGACGCCCTGCAAGCGTTGGAAGGCTTGATTGTCAAGAAAATCGACTCGGACAATAACCTGTATAAGCGGGCGAGGATTTATTTTGAACAGGAAAAATACGCCGAGGCGGAAATCGACATCGACGCCGCCATCGACTTGAAAGACAATGTGGGCGAGTACTACCTGCTACGCGCCAAGATCAGACACGAACTGGAAAAAACCGACCAGGCCCTGGAAGATGCCCAGCGCGCGGAAGTTTTGCAGCAAGACCTCCCCGAGCTGTACATTCTGCTGGCCGACCTCCATCAGGAAAAGAAGCAGTACCGCGAAGCGCAGAACTACCTCGTCACGGCGCTGAATAGGGCTCCTTACGAAGGTGATGCCTATTTCGTGAAGGGTATGTTGCAAAGCAAGATGTCGGACACGCTTGCCGGAAGCGGATTGGAAAACCTCAAATACGCCCTCTCGCTTAATCCGCGAATGCTACGGGCGTACCAGCAGATCAGTTCCATCTACAGTACATCGGGCAACAAAGGCGAGGCACTCCGGTACAACAGCATGGCGATCGACCGCTTTCCCAGCAAGGCCGAACTTTACGTGGAGCGGGGAGACATTTATCGAAATCATAATAAATTGGACAGCGCGGTCTATGCGTATCAGAAAGCAGTGAAAGTCGATACGTCGCTGGCTAAGGCGCACTACCGGATTGGCGTGATTTATGTAAAGTGGAAAGTGTACACGGGAGCATTGGCGGCTTTCGAGAAGACCCTGAAATTCCGTCCACGCTATCCGCAGGCAAACTACCTGGCGGGATATTGTCTGGAAAAATTAGGCAACGACGAGCGAGCCGTCGAATTCTACACCGCCGAAACGGCCCTAAATCCCAACGACGAAGCTGCCAACTCCGCCTTGGCCCGCATTCAATCCCGCAAGCAGAGGCAGTACGACCCGGCGGGTATTTTTGCCACTAAAAAAGAAACCGCAGTACCCCGCGCCCCCGCGCCCGCAGTTGTGCCGCGTACCCTCGACAGTTTACAGGTCAAGATTAAAGCCATCCAACCCCGCAGCACCATCGACATGGGAAGGGACTCGGCGATGCAGATTAAGATAAAGTAGAGGTCCAGAGGTCCAGAGGTCCAGAGTGAAGTGACTCGTCACTGGCAAAGTTCCCTACCTAAACACCTAAACACCTAAACAAACTAACCTCAATTCAACGATTACACAATTAAGCAAATGATAAAAATTACCCTTCCCGACGGTTCGATCAGGGAATATCCCTCCGGCATTTCGGCCCACGATATTGCCCTCAGTATCAGCGAAGGCTTGGCCCGTAACGTACTTTCTGCCAATGTAAACGGTGAGGTTTGGGATTCCAATCGCCCCATCGAGCAAGATTCAGCGGTCAAGCTTCTGACCTGGAACGACGAGGAGGGACAGGCGACGTTCTGGCACTCTTCGGCGCACCTTTTGGCCGAGGCATTGGAGACCCTCTATCCTGGCGTGAAGTTCGGAACCGGCCCCGCGATTGAAAAGGGGTTTTATTACGATGTGGACTTGGGAGAAAAGACGCTTTCAAGCGATGATTTCACCGCCATCGAGAATAAAATTAAAGAGCTGGCCCGGCAGAAAAACGAGTTCGTGCGCCAGCCCATCGCCAAGGCCGACGCCGTCGCCTATTTCACCGAGAAGGGAGACGAATACAAACTGGAATTGATCGACGGCCTGGAAGACGGCCAGATTACGCTTTACACCCAGGGCGGCTTCACTGATCTGTGTAAAGGGCCGCACATTCCGAGTACGGGCGCGGTCAAGGCGGTCAAGCTCACCAACATTGCCGGAGCGTATTGGCGGAATAATATTGAAAATAAGCAGTTGACCCGCATCTACGGCATAACTTTCCCCAAACAAAAAGAGCTTGACGAATACATTTTTCAGGTAGAGGAAGCCAAGAAACGCGACCACCGGAAACTGGGGAAAGAACTGGAATTGTTCGCCTTTTCGGAAAAAGTGGGCCAGGGTCTGCCATTGTGGCTGCCCAAAGGCGCCATGCTGCGGGAGCGGCTGGAAAGCTTTTTGAAGAAAGCCCAACTCCGCGCCGGGTACTTGCCCGTGGTGACGCCCCACATCGGCAGTAAGGCCCTTTACGAAACCTCAGGCCACTGGGAGAAATACGGCAAAGATTCTTTCCAGCCCATCAAGACGCCCGACGCCGACGAGGAGTTCATGCTCAAGCCCATGAACTGCCCGCACCACTGCGAGATTTATAAAACCAAGCCCCGCTCCTACCGCGACCTGCCGCTCCGGCTGGCCGAGTTTGGCACGGTGTACCGTTACGAGCAGAGCGGAGAACTCCACGGCTTGACCCGCGTGCGGGGATTCACGCAGGACGATGCCCACATTTTCTGTCGCCCCGATCAGGTGAAAGCGGAATTTATCAAGGTGATCGACCTGGTACTTTACGTTTTCAAGACCCTGGGCTTTGAGGATTTCAGCGCACAGATCTCACTGCGTGACCCTGAAAACAAAGCCAAGTACATCGGCAGCGACGAATTGTGGGATAAGGCCGAGGCAGCCATCATTGAATCCACCGCCGAACGGAGTCTGAAAACTGTAATCGAACCAGGCGAAGCTGCTTTCTACGGCCCCAAGCTGGATTTCATGGTACGCGACGCCCTGGGCCGCAAGTGGCAGCTGGGCACCATTCAGGTAGACTACACGTTGCCCGAACGCTTTGAACTCGAATACATTGGCTCCGATAATCAGAAGCATCGTCCGGTCATGATTCACCGGGCGCCCTTTGGCTCGATGGAGCGCTTTATTGCCATTCTGATCGAGAATACGGCGGGACAGTTCCCGCTTTGGCTTTCGCCCGATCAAATCGCCATTCTACCCATCTCGGAAAAGTACTCCGATTACGCCGATGAAGTGTTCTTCGGTTTGCAGGAAGATGACATCCGGGGCTTCGTGGATCACCGCGACGAGAAGATCGGACGGAAGATTCGGGACGCCGAGATCATGAAAGTACCCTATATGCTCATCGTGGGGGAAAAGGAGCAGAATGATCAAATGGTTTCGGTCCGTAAGAAGGGCGAAGGTGACTTAGGGGCTATGTCATGGTCGGAGTTCTCGCAACTTTTTCAAAAAGAAATTAAGGAAACCTTGGCAGGTTTTTGATTTTTCCTTATCATTATGATCCGCTGGCACTATTTTTTCGCCTTACAAGTTACTGGCAGAAGATTTTCAACTCAATACCCAAAAACCTAACAACCCAAAAAACACTCTATGGCATTAAGATCCCCACGCTCACGCGGCAGATACCGAGTACCCGAAGAACCTTACAAAGTGAACGAACGCATCCAGGCTCGCGAAGTACGCGTAGTCGGCGACAACGTCGAGACGGGCGTTTATGACATCAAGCAGGCACGGGCCATCGCCGAAGGGCAGGGCCTCGATTTGGTGGAAATAGCTCCCACCGCTACGCCGCCCGTTTGTAAGGTAGTGGACTATTCGAAATTCAAGTACGAGCAAAAGAAGAAACAAAAGGAGATTAAAGCCAAGGCCCAGCGGGTGGTCATCAAGGAAATCCGCTTCGGCCCCAATACCGACGACCACGACTTCGACTTTAAGTTGAAGCACGGCATGGAATTTTTGAAGGAAGGAGCCAAAGTGAAGGCTTACGTTCACTTCGTGGGGCGTACCATCGTCTTCAAAGAGCGCGGACTCAATATCCTCAACCGTTTTTCGGAGGCTCTGGCCGAAGTCGGCAAGGTGGAAATGGAACCAAAACTTGAAGGAAAGCGGATGACGATTATCTTGGCACCGACTGCGCCGAAGAAGTAATAATACCATTCATAGCAACTTGAGCATCATCTTTGCGGTGCGCGTTTATTGACGTGTACCGCTTTTTTTATGCCTTTTTATCCGAACACGGACAGCCCGCTGTTAATCCAGGTAGTTTCACAACATGAGTAAAAAGCAAAGCAACCAGTACGACAAGATTTTCAAAGAAAACATCGAGGCTGTCATCCCCGGCTTGATAATGAAGGTACTGGGTATCAAGGCAGTGCATATTGAGGAATTGCCCGATGACTTGCAGCATACTAAAGAACGAAAACCCGACGTACTTAAGAAAATCACCGATTCGGCAGGCATCACTTTTGTTTTGCAAATCGAATTTCAACTTGCCGACGAGGCCGAGATGGTGTACCGCATGGCTGAGTACTACATCATGTTAGCTCGCAAGTATCGTCTGGCGGTTAGGCAGTTCGTCATTTTCATCGGTAAAGACGCGCCGAAAATGCCCATCGAGTTCGTTGGGGAGCGAATGAATTTCAACTTTCCCCTCATCACTTTCGCCAAATTGGATTACCATATCTTTGTAAATTCAGATAAGCCGGAGGAAATCGTGCTGGGTATTTTGGCTAATTTTAAAAACGAAGGATCTGAGTTTGCCATTAAGAAAATCGCCCGGCGACTTAAGGAAACCACCGATGGCGACTTTGCGTTGAGAAGGTATTTTCAGCAATTGCGTATCTTAGCGCAACTGCGAAACTTGGGAGATGAGTTAAAATATACCGCTATGGAAAGTTTAGAGAATTACGTGAGCATGGAGAAGGACGCCTTTTATCTTATAGGTGTGGACAGAGGCGAGAAGAGAGGCGAGGAAAAATCCAAAGAGCGTTTTGTTCGTAATCTGCTGGCGAAGCTTGCTTTACCCACGGAGCAGATTGCCGAATTGGCTGGGGTTTCCACGAAATTTGTCGAGAAAATCCAGCATAAGATCGCATTGAGCGAGCAGTAGTGTTGCAGTGCGTGAAGGACGCATGCCCCCTTTGAAAATCCTCCCCCTAGCCGTAACTTGCAGGCATGGAACATTTCGTCGTATCGGCCCGCAAGTACCGTCCCGTCACCTTTGACTTGGTGGTGGGGCAGTCGCACATCACCACTACGCTCAAGAACGCCATCCGCACCAACCACCTGGCGCAGGCGTTCCTGTTTTGTGGGCCGCGCGGCGTGGGCAAAACGACCTGCGCACGCATCCTGGCAAAAACCATCAACTGCCAGAACCTCAGCGATGCCGTAGAGCCTTGTGGCGCGTGCGAATCCTGCGTCAGCTTCCAAAACAACGCTTCTTTTAATATCCACGAGCTGGACGCGGCCTCTAACAACTCCGTTGAGGATATTCGTAACCTGATCGACCAGGTGCGCTACCCGCCGCAAACGGGCAAGTACAAAATCTACATCATCGACGAAGTGCACATGCTCTCGTCGGCAGCGTTCAATGCCTTCTTGAAAACGCTGGAAGAGCCACCGAGTTACGCGATTTTTATCCTTGCCACTACCGAGAAGCACAAAATTCTGCCAACCATTCTGTCGCGCTGTCAGATTTTCGACTTCAATCGCATCCGCACGACCGACATTGCCGATCATCTGACGCACATCGCCCAAAAGGAAGGTATCACCGCCGACCGGGAAGCGCTGGAGCTGATTGGACGCAAAGCCGACGGTGGTCTGCGCGACGCGCTGTCGATGTTTGACCTGAACGTGACGTTCTCGCCCAACAACGAGCTTTCGTACGCGGATGTACTGGAAAATCTGCACATTCTCGACTACGATTACTACTTCAAAATAACGGATGCATTATTGAAAGGCAGCATCGCCGAAACGTTGCTGCTGTTCGATGAAATTATCCGCAAGGGATTCGACGGACATTTGTTCATCATTGGATTATTGGAGCATCTGCGTAATCTGTTAGTGACCAAAGATCCAGTGACGGTGTCGTTGCTGGAGGTATCGGAAGTGGCCCGTGGCAAGTACCTCGACCAGTCGCAGCGGGCGGGAATGAGTTTCCTGCTGTCAGCCATGAGCGTGGGCGGTCAGTGCGACATCAATTACAAGACATCCAAAAATCAGCGGCTGCACGTGGAGCTGTGCCTGATGAAGGTGGCGAAATTGTCGGATTTACTTTCGTTGCAAGCGCTGCCCCCGAATGGGGAAGCGGAGGCATCCGTAAAAAAAAAAGTTGAGGATGGAAACCCTTCCGACCTGACGCTGACGACAGAATCGGCACCACCCGCCTACCAAGCCAAGGCGACTATAAAGCGTACGGAAGTGGCGGCTGAGGCCGCTCCTGCATCCACCCCCATCACTTCTGCCCGATCGGCTCAGAGCAAGCTTCGAAGCACAGCGCACATCGTCGCAACGGGCGTTGAGGCTACCGCCACTGCTGCCCCGTTAGAAGCGGAAACTGCTCAGCCGAAGGAACCGGAAAAGCGCGAGAGGCTCCCGCTCACCTTCGACAACCTCTATGAGTTTTGGGGAGAATTTGCGGAAAAGAGAAAAATTGAGCGCGATTCCGTTACGGAAGAACTGATTTTTGGCAAAGACTTCACCTTGGAAGGTGAGACTGTTCGCATCGCACTCGACAACGAACTACAAAAAGAAGCACTGGCAGCGATCAGGAACGAATTGATCCAATTTCTGCGCGCCAGGTTGGAAGCGCCTTCCCTCTCGATCGAGTTTCCGATCAACCGGGAGGAGAACAAGAAAGTAGCGTATACTGACAAGGAGAAGTTCGCGGTGATGGCGGAGAAAAATCCGCACCTGCTGGAATTGCAGCAGCTACTAGGATTGGACATCGAGTTCTGATTTTTAAGAATTCGACAACTGAGCGTGGAGCGACAGCACTTGCGGAATCAGGGCTGAACCGTCACCGTTATCAATTACGAAATCAGCCAGTTGCAGCCTGGCTTCTTCCGAGATTTGACTTTCAATGATCGCCAGGATGTCCGCTTGTGAACGTTGCGGATCACGTGACTTCACCCGATCGATCCTCAAAGCCAAAGGCGCTGTGACGACGACGACCCTGTCTAATTCGTTCCCCTCCCCCGCCCTTTTCATCAGAGCCGCCTCGCGGAGGACGTAACGCTGTGAACTGTGGCCTTCGAGCCACCGGTTGCCGTCCGCCCGCACACGCGGGTGAATAATATGGTTGAGTTTCTGGAGAAGTTCCGAATCAGAGAAAACGCGCGAGGCGACGTATTTTCGGTTATAGTACCCTTGAGCGAATGCTTCTTCACCCAACAATTCAATCACTTCGCTTTTAATGTCAGGGTCATTATCCACAAGCCACCTGGCCCGCGCATCGGCTTCGTAAACGGGTACGCCCAGACAAGCAAAAATCCGGCATACGATGCTCTTGCCAGAACCGATGCCACCCGTTACGCCGATTTGTAGTGGAGTCTTTTTCATTACCGCACGACCGTATCGCCCCGCAATATTCTGGCTACCTCGAAACTCACTGATACATCTGAGTGACTCACCTCGATGGTTCGCACTTTTGGAATGTCCAGTGATAGGGTCTCGTCGAAGTTGTTTTGAATTTTCCGCATGGGGATTCGGACTACAATTGTATCGGGATATGCCCTCAGCATGGAAGTCGGCCCTTCCACCGAAATTAGGGAAGGGGATAGGTTAATCAGGCTGGATATAACATAACCTGATCGGATGTCGATGCCCATACTATCGACCCGAATGGGGATGATGCGGGTGATTTTCCGCTCAAAATACAGTTCAAGCGTGTCGGCGATCACATAATTCACCTGTACGTCGGGAAAGTGCTCTATGAGTTTGCTCTTCAGCGAAGCGGTATTGATGAAGTTGGCTTTGAGCGGGTTGCCCACTCTGTATTCCAGAGGTCGTTGCGCAAACCTAAGCCAGGATTTACGCAGCAGATTCCACCCGTTACCGGACACATTGACTGACACCGATTTAGGTAAGGGTTCGATAGGAATATACTCCGATTCGTCGTAGTCGAAATGGATGGGATAATCCAATTTCAGCGAGTAGCTGTCCTTGTTCAGGGCAGTCATCAACCAAAGGAAGGTGGCAGCCAGGAAGCAAACCAGAAATACCTTCATTTTACTTGACTGTCCGGCTCACGGCAGACTTATCGAAGGTCAGCTTCACGCCTTTGTCGAGATCCAGCGTTACCGTCGTTTCATCGACCAGAAAGACCTTTCCGTGCATACCACCGATGGTCACTACTTGATCGCCTTTTTGGATGCCCGCCAAGAGTTCCTTTTGTTCCCGGGCTTTTTTCTGTTGGGGGCGAATCATGAAAAAGTAAAACACCCCGATGATGCCTACCCACATGACGACTTGATAAATCATTGCCTGAGAACCGCCGGATTGCGCCTGAAGAAAAATCGTGTTAAGCATTTTTACTAAATGGAGAGTTGAAAAGTGGAGTGCGAAGAGTGTTTATGCCGAAAGTACTCAAATACTCGAAGTCGAATCGGTGGCTTCGGCTACCATGCCCTGAATGCGGAGTTCGGAGTAGGCAGGCTCAGTATTGGCAAAAACGGTGATTGTCTTGACTTGTGGGCCGGGCTTTCCCTTACTATTAAAACGCACCTTGATTGATGACTCCGCCCCCGGTGAAATGGGTTCGCGCGGCCATTCCGGGATGGTGCAGCCGCAGGATGCCGTAACGTTATTGATTATCAACGGAAACTGTCCGTCGTTCTTAAATTTAAAGTCGTGCTCGACGATGTCCCCCTCGTTGATGTCGCCAAATTGGTAGGTTGAGTCGCTCAATAACGTAATGACCGGAATCTTGCTGCTCAGTGTATCGTTTTCCGTCTCGCCGCTCTTAGCATTGCAGGCGGAAAGAAAAACGACAACCCCTAGAAAAAAAAGAAAAATATGAACTGATTTGTTTTTCATAATAAGTTGTTTTACAAGCCCGTAACTAGCTGGTTTGGCTTCTGATTTGTGCCATCAGTTTGTCTACATCTTCCAGCAACCGCTCGGCCTTTTCGCGGGCGTCGCTCACCACGCGCTCCCCTTCTGCTTTGGCCATGCTTTCTGGCAAATCCCCTCCCTCCATCAGGTCGGCAATAAGTTTTTCGATTTGTTCCTTATACTTAGAGAGCCGGAAAGTCAGGCGGTCGCGGGTAATCTCCCCTTTTTGCGGAGCGTATAGAATACCCAGGAAAATGCCCGTGGCACAGCCTGTTATATAAAAAAATAGATTACTGGTTGACTTGCTCATTTATCGTTCAATTAATCGCGTTGTGTATTGAGGTTATTTCATCAAATTACAGTAAAAAAACGTGCCTATACGTCGCTCTCCTACTTATTGTCGATTAATCCCCGGCCACTTTTTCGGATTACCCCCGCTTCGGTAAGCCTCTTAGCGAGCCTATCCAGATTCCCATTCACAAAACTACCACTTTTCAGGGTACTATACCGCTTCGCAATCTCGATAAATTCATTGATGGTCACTTTGACCGGGATGCCGGGGAAATGAATAAGCTCGGCCAAAGCCGTTTTTAGAATAATCATATCCAGCAAAGCCACCCGCTCGGCGTCCCAATTTTTGAGTTGTTCGAGAACGTACCCCTGATACTCTACGTCGTTTTCGATGGACTTCTTGAACAGTTCCTCCACAAAAAAGCGGTCTTCGTCCCAGTCCTCCGTCAGCTCCGCCAATTGCATTTTTCCGGTATCAGCCGTGCGCAACGTTTTGATCGCCATGCTGCGGACAATCTCGAAATGCTCTTCCCAGTACAGGTCGTTTTGCTCGAAGTGTTCAGTGGTAATCTCATGTTTGAGAATAACATTCCGCAACACGTGCTGGGCCAATTTCTGATCTTCCTCAGGTGTGTGGGCGGGCTGTTGGCAGTACCTGATGTACGCTTCGTCCTTACAGAGTGCCTCGCGATAGGTCTTGCGCACCACGCTCAGGTCGTTAGCCCAGGAAATTCCCCGTCGGATCACCTCTACCTCCATCTCTGCATCGGCTCGCATTAGCTTTACCACCTCGTTGTCGTTCAGCCCCGAAGCGATCGGGAAAGGGTTATCGGGATTACGGTTGATACGTTCGCGATCGAGTTCGGCTTGGTGGGCTAATTCTAACATCAGCGTCAAGACGCGCAAAAACTCATCGTAAATGCCCTCAGTTTCCTGCAATACCCTTTTCACGACTAGTGGCCGATCGGTTTTGTTTTGCTGAACATAATTCTGGAAAGCGCGATGAGCCGTCTGAATCACCTCGCGCGGCACCTGGTCGTCATCGGCAGGTTGACCGTTCTCGACGTATTCATCCAGGGTCAGCAGCGCAAGCCGCTTCATACCTTCGAGCTTTTCAAGATTCTGCGGCTGCATGGAATTCAGGTCGGGCAAATAAGCCGCCGAAATCTCGTCCTTAGCCAGTTGTAAGTTCGCATCTGCCGATATGCGGCTGGCGTAAAGTGCCTGTACGGCTTTTGAGCGGAGTAATCTTCGGTTGAGCATTTTTTTCTCGTACTGGGTACAGCGTACTGAGTACAGGGTACTGGGTTAGATGAAAATCATTCGCAGCCTACAATTTTTTCAACTTAGTACCCAGTACGCTGTACCCAGTACTGAATTTTCTGCAAAATTAGACTTTTTCCATAACAATCCGAGGCTGAAGACGGAATGAGTGGTGCCACACTGCAACGTTTTGGCAGGGCGAGGTGTTAACAGGCAAGCACGATTTGAAACCTTACCCACCCGCCTTCGTACGTGAAAGCACTCGCTTACCTCAACAAATATTTAATCAAGTACAAGTGGTACCTTATCGGCGGTACGGTGTTTACGATTATCTCCAATCTTTTTGGCATTATCCCGGCGCAACTCGTGCGCTACGCCCTGGATTTGGTGGGCGAGACGCTCGATATTTACTACCTTTTTGATGGCTCGGCCATACAGGCCGATATGTACGAGGTTTTCACGAACACCATTCTGTTGTACGGATTGCTAATCCTGGCAATGGCGCTTCTGAAGGGATTTTTCCTTTTTCTGGTGAGGCAAACGATCATCGTGATGTCGCGGCTGATTGAATACGACCTCAAAAACGATATTTACGAACACTATCAGTCGCTGCCGATGAGCTTCTACCGCCAGCACAACACGGGCGACCTGATGGCGCGGGTATCGGAAGATGTAAGCAAGGTCAGGATGTACGTGGGCCCGGCGATGATGTACGGCATCAACCTCATCGTGCTGTTTGTGCTGGTGATTTCTTACATGGTATCGGTGAATGGCAAGCTCACTTTTTACGTGCTGCTGCCGCTGCCGCTGCTTTCAGTGAGTATTTATGTGGTCAACAGCATCATCATGCGGCGGTCGGAGGAAATTCAGCGGCAGTTGTCGGCGATGTCCACCTACGTGCAGGAAGCGTTTTCGGGTATTCGGGTTATCAAAGCTTTTGTGCAGGAAAAATATTCTTTCCTCAATTTCCAGAAAGAAACCGAAGACTTTAAAACCAAGTCATTGAATCTGACCAAGGTCGATGCGCTGTTCTTTCCTATTATCATGCTGCTTGTAGGGCTGAGCAACGTGCTGGTAATCTATGTAGGCGGACAGGAAATCATCAACGGCAACCTCACACCGGGTAATATTACGGAGTTTATTATTTATGTCAATATGCTCACCTGGCCCGTGATGGCGCTGGGCTGGACGACCAGCCAAATCCAGCGCGCAGCGGCTTCGCAGACGCGGATCAACGAGTACCTCGATGTGAAGACTCACATTGTTTCGGAGAAAAAACTCAAACCCGAAATCGAAGGCGCGTTGCGCTTTGACAATGTAAGTTTCCTTTATCCCGACTCGGGCATCCGGGCATTGCAGCACTTTAATCTGGACGTGAAACCCGGCGAGAGCATCGCCATATTGGGCACGACGGGTTCGGGCAAAAGCACGCTGGCAAACCTAATTTGTCGTCTCTACGACCCAAGCGAAGGCAAAATCTTCCTCGACGGTCGCCCGCTGCAAGACTACGACGTGCAGTACATCCGTCGCCAAATGGGCTACGTGCCGCAGGACGTGTTTCTGTTTTCCGACACCATCGCCAATAACGTGCAGTTCGGCACCGATGGACTGCCGCAAGAGAAAATCGAGCAAGCCGTCCGCGACGCTGACCTGGCCGCCAATATCGAAGAGTTCCCGCAGGGCTACGACACCCGCTTGGGTGAACGCGGCGTGACGCTGTCGGGCGGACAAAAGCAGCGCCTTTCCATCGCCCGCGCCATCGCCCGCGAGCCGAAAATCCTGATCCTGGACGACTGCCTTTCGGCGGTGGACACCAACACCGAGAATATTATCCTCAACAACCTCAAACGGATCATGCAGGATCGCACTTCGGTGATTATCTCCCACCGCGTGTCGTCGGCCAAACTCGCCGACCGCATCGTGATGCTGGACGATGGCCACATTGTGGAGCAAGGCACCCACGCGGAGCTGATGGAGAAGGATGGTGCTTACAAGGAATTGTACGAGAAGCAGTTGGTGGTGGAGGAGGTCGGGTAACAAAAAATCTATTTCTTCCAACTTACATCTTCCTACTTATAAGTGTACTCAAATCAGTGCTTCCGGGCATAACCGCTAAATCACCCAGTAAAGGCCTATTCCCCGGACAAATTTGCAATCGGATTGCAAATTTGTCCGGGGAATAGTAACATAAAGGTCACATTTTTTTCAAAACGTCAGCCGATAAAAAGGCAGCGGCAAAAAGCCCTGCTGATAGGCGGTTCCGAGCGTATTGGTGCGGGGGTTGTAGGCTTGCTGGAAGATATTCTGGCTGTTGGTGATGTTCTGCAAGTCCAACGCAATTTCGTGGGTCAGGTGGCGGCGGTTGATCTTGTAGCCGATTTTGAGGTCGGTTCGGAAGTAGGGCGTCTGCTGGCTCGAAAAGGCGTTGGCGTAGTCGTTCATTTGCTGCTTGCGCTCGGCGGAAGCGGCGAAGTCGATGGGCGTCACGTACCGGCCGCCCGCGTTGGTCAGCTTCCAGTTGATGCTTAAGACATTGCCTCGCTTTCCCAGCCGAAACTCCCGTCCGGCCAGCAAATTTAGTACGTATTGGTTGTTGAAAGGCGTGTTGCGCTCGATGCCGTCGCTGCCCTTATACTTGGATTCGAACAGCGAAGCCGTGACCAGGAAATAGTAGTCGTTCGAGAAATATTTTTCCAGAGTCAATTCCAGGCCGTAGTTCCGGCCCGTGCCTTCGTTGACCAGGTCCCCCCGGTCGGTCGGTCCGAAGTCGGTACCCGTGGTGAGCAGGGAAAAGTAGCTAGGCGTGCGATCCACCGGGGCATCGAACAGCCATTGGTGGTAAGTTTCCAGCTTCAGGCGCAGCGTCGGGGTCAACATCCGGTCGTAGCCCAGCACAGCGTGGTGGCTGCGGGTGAAGCCGAGGTTTTTGTTGTTGAGGCCATCGCCTCCGTCGGTCGTACGGCTGCGGTAAAAGTACGTCAGGATAGGCTGCATAGTGCTATGCAGTCCGTAGGCGGCATTCAGCGAACCCGACTTCCCGACCTGGTAGCTGAGGCCCGCGCGGGGTTCGAGGGCGGCGGTGTTGTTCAGGGCGAGATGCAGGAAACTCAGTCCGGCGTTCAGCGTCAGGCGTTCGTTGAAGCGGTGCTTGTGCTGGGCGTAGAGCTGCGTCAGCAGCGTTTGGCCCGTCACGTCCCTGATCGCGAAGCTGACAGGGTAGAGGTTGTCGTCGCGCAGGTCGTAGCTGAGCAAGTCCGTGATCACACCCGCCGAGAATTTGTCTTTGGCGCTGAGCTTGTGCGTGACCGAAGCATTGGCCGACCACTTTTGCTGGGCGAATACCGACTGGCCCGTGGCGATTTCATCCACGATTTCCTTCGCTTCGTCGCTGTTGTAAATCACCGTGTCGCCGTTGAAATGCTGTTTGGTGAAAGAACCCGAGAGGATAAGTTTGCCGAAGGTGCGGTCAGAGAAACGATGCTCGTAGGAAACCGCCCCGATGCGGGTGGCGTACTTTACCCTGGTGTTGAAATTCTCGTCACCGTAAGCGTCCGGCTGGTCGGTGTCCACATCTTTTCCCAAAAACGTGATGTTACTCGCCCCGTTCAAAGTCCAGGCACTCAGCTTGCCGCGCTTACCAATTGGAATGTCCGTTTTGAAAGTAAAATCCTGGTAATTGGGCGTCCCGGCCAGCTCGAAGCCGAGGTTTTTTAACAGACCGAAAAACGAATAGCGGTAATTGATGAGATAGGAGGCTTTCGATTTTTTGGAATAAGGCCCCTCGGTTCCGACTTCCAAGCCGTTGAAGCCCATTTGCCCCAGGAACTCGCGCTTTTCGTCGTTGCCCTTGCGCAGCCGCAGGTCGAAGACCGAACCCAGCGCGTTGGCGTATTCCGCAGGGAAGGCACCCGTCAGGAAGTCGGACTTGGCCAGCAGGTTGGTGTTCAGCATCGACACCGGGCCGCCCGATGTACCCAGCGCCCCGAAGTGGTTGGGGTTGGGAATGTTGACACCTTCGAGCCGCCAGAGCAGCGAAGCGGGCGAGTTGCCGCGCACGACGATGTCGTTGCGGGCGTCGTTGGCCCCGCTGACGCCCGCAAAGTTGGCCGCCATGCGTGAAGGATCGCCCAGGCTACCCGCATAGCGGAGCGTTTCGGCGGCGTTGAAAGGCCGCGCGCTCACGGTCGCCATTTCGTTGTTGGCCACCGTGCGGTCTTCGGAGCGGTCGTAGGTCACGGCTACCTCGTCCAGATTAGTGATGCTTTCGCGCATCGCCAGGTCCAGCACCACTTCCTTTCCCGCGTTCACGATCACTTCGCCCAGCGTCACCTCTTCGTAACCCAGCGAGGTAATTTTCAGTTGCTGTCGCCCCAGCGGAACATTGGTAAGGCGAAAGCGGCCGTCGGCGTCGGTCACAGCGCCGAGCGTGGGCTTGCTACCGACGACCAGCACGGCCGCGCCGGGAAGCGGGGCGCGGGAGGCGGCATCGAGGATCACGCCCCTGACGGTCTGGTTGTAGGATTTGCGGGCAGAATTTTCGGTTTGAGCGTACAGGGTTCCGTAGCTCAAGCTCAGGGCAAGAAATAGGAGTAACTTCTTCATAGTAGCGTTGGTTTTGGTTGATGACGCTACAAATATTGAGGATCTTCGTCCCCGAAGCTACCGGATTATGGTGAAGCGTGGATCGGCGCGGTTCAATTGTGAAATTTTCCCGGTGAACCGTTTGGCCTACTACTCAGGCGTCCAGCCATTTTTTGAAGTCGTTCACCCGCTCGCGACTCACGATCACCTCGAAGGCCGGAACGGGTTGCAGTTCCAGCTTCAGGCGGCTGTTGAAATACACCGAAATGCGGCGGATCGCCTGCAAGTGCAGGAGGAGTTTGCGATTGGTGCGGAAAAAGTGCTTCGGGTTCAGAAACGATTCCGCCTCGTCCAATGAACTTTCCAGCAGCCACCGCTTGCCGTGGGTATCGACGGCGAAAGTCAGTCCTTCCTCGGAGTACAAGTACGCCAGCGATTCGACCAAAAGATACGATAGCTGCTGTCCTGTCTTGACCAAAAGACGTTCCTTGTAGGCGGACGGAGCCAGTTGTTCGAGCAGTTTTTCCAGCGAATCCTTCCTCGTCTGGCCCCGTAGCGATTCGTACTTATCCAGCGCCGCCGAAAGTTCGCCCTTTTCGATGGGCTTGAGCAGGTAGTCGATGCTATTGACCTTGAAGGCTTTCAGCGTGTATTTGTCGTAGGCTGTGGTAAAAATGACGGGTGCTTCGACCGTGACCTGCCGGAAAATATCGAAACTGACCCCGTCGGCCAACTGAATGTCCAGAAGCAGCAAGTCGGGATGCGGAAAGGTTTGCAGCCACTTTACGGTTGCTTCCACGCTGTCGATCACATCCACGATTTTCCAGCCAGGCCGTAAGCTGGTCAGCATGGCGCTGAGTTGCTTCGCCGCGGGCTGCTCGTCTTCAACAATTACTACGTTCATAATCGTAATGTGGTTACGGTCGGACGGCTGCTGCCGCTTCCAGCCCGTTTTCGACAGCTCCCACCCGCGCAAAAGTCGGGGCCGGCAAAACGGGCAAGCTTACTGTGAAAGTCCGCGCCGTCACGATGACGTCGGTCGGCTTACCGACGAGCAATTGGTAGCGGTTTCTAATATTGGGAAGTCCGACGCCCGTCGATTCCTGGGAGCTGTTTTTGGGTTGCAGGTTGTTCCGCACCGTCAATGTATCGTCTTTCAGGGCAATCTCGATCCAAAGCGGCTTTTGGGTCGAAATCACGTTGTGCTTCACCGCGTTATCGACCAGCATCTGCAAGGCCAGTGGCACGACGTGGTCTTCTAGTCGGGCTTCGGCGAGTTCGATCCTGACCGCCAGGTTATTGCCAAATCGTATTTGTAAAAGAAAAAGATAAGCTTTCAGGGCCACAATTTCCTCCCGCAAACTCACGGTCGGCATATCCGTAATTTCCAGAATGTAACGATAGACTTTCGACAGCTTGTGAACGAACTGAACGGCCAGGTCGGGGTTTTCGGGGATAATGGCCGTCAGCGTATTGAGGCTATTGAACAAAAAATGCGGGTTCACCTGATTTTTAAGCGATTCCAACTGTGAGAGGACGTTCTCCTGCTTCAATTGCTGTGTCTCGAGCAAGGCAGCACGGTATTGCCCAAAGTAGTAGATGGCCTCATAAATAGCCAGACATATAACCGTGGGAACGATGCTCGCCATATAGTTGGACAGGGGAGATATTTTGTAGGCATCGTGTGGATTGCTCGTCAGCAAATGCACCGCCGAATCCAGCACAGTACACACGAAGAATATATACCCAAGAATAAAAACGGTTAGCCAAGCAATTCGCTTTCCCGTCTGAGAAATGTGCGGAAAACGCTGGTGCATTTTTACGAAAATGAACCGACTTCCCTGGTAATAGACAAAGGTGTAAACCGTAGAAATCGCCCAATAAGGCAAATAGACATTGATTCCGTCGTTCAGTTTTTCCCCAAAAAACAGCAGCGGAACAAGAAATCCGATCACTGGAATCGCAATGATACGAAACCAACGATCTTTAAGAACAAATGGCCGGGTGTCAGTCTTCATATTCTCAAAATTGCGCCTAAAATCTCAGAAAGATTACCGACTTTTCAGTGAGCAACGAAACAATACGACTGAATTGTCGAATAACGGCATTGAAATGTAAAGGGTAAACTCCAGCCCAGGATACTTTTACCGATGAATTCTTCTTTGACCATCTCGTAATTTAGTATACTAAGTCCCTGCAACGAGTAAGTAAAGGCGGTCGAAGGCACTTTCTTTTACCGGAACAGTAATCTTTTGGTTCTTTGACAATTTTTGTGGTGGAGTAATTGGCCATCTGGTTGCGCCCCTCCGGGGCTGGTGTTGGTGCGGGTTTCTTATGCTACAAATCTTGCGCCCCTCCGGGGCTTCGGAGAAGCCTAACATTTGTAGGATGAGCGAATTGTCAGTAATTTTAAGCCCCAGAGGGGCGCAACCATTGCGTACTAAAATGAGGTAAACGTATTTTCTGATATTCGGGCTCGGTTGATTCCACAAAAATTGTCAGAGAACCAATCTTTTTAAATGAAACACCAGACAATGGCAACCGACCCGCATGATTAAGTTCACGGCTATCCTGCAAAAATTTGAAGAAAAAGGCGAGAAGTCCGGTTGGATATTTCTCGAAATTCCCGTGGACGTGACCGAAACACTCAACCCCGGCGTGAGGACGACCTTCCGGGTAAAAGGAAAGATCGACAACCTCGAAATCAAGCAAACCGCCCTGCTGCCGATGGGAGAAGGATCGTTCATCCTTCCGACCAACGCGAAAATGCGACGAGCCATCCGCAAGCGCGAGGGCGCTACGGTAACGCTGGAATTTGAACGGGACGACTCACCAATCGCGCTTTCGGAAGACCTGATGGCTTGCCTGAATGATGAACCCACAGCCCTGGAATTTTTCAACTCCCTGCCCAAAGGCCACCAGAACTACTTCTCTAAGTGGATTGATAGTGCGAAAACCACCGAGACAAAGGTCAAAAGAATAACCCAGGCCGTGCGAGGACTCGCCATGGGCCTGGGTTATGGGGAAATGGTAAGGTACTTTAAAGGGAAATAACTACTGCCCTCCCACCCGGCGTCCCTTCTGTGTCTCACTCTGGCGGTTGACTTGGTTGAGCAGATCTTTGCTCACGAACAGCCGAGAACCCGTTCCTGCCGGAATGTCGAAGGTGTTACCGTTGTAACTGAACTTGTTACCGTCCATCGTCTCGATGTAGTACTGGTTGCCTTGCAGGATGAAGTGCATGCCCTGCTTGTCCTTTTGGGTGTCGTCAAAGGAGACGTTGATCGAACCCGCCGTGTTGCTCATCACCACGCCCGGCGTAAAGGGACGCACGTTGATGGTTTGCACCGTCTTGCCATTCTGAATACTGATTTGCCCCTCGGCGTCTACGCTGATGTCGTTGGCGTTGGTGCCCTGGCGCTTGATCGTGATGGGCTTGTCGTTGTAGAATTGAACTTTGGAAAGCTCGATCCCCGCGCCTTCCAGCGTCCCGCGCAGGTCTTCGGTAAAGACGGTGAAGTTGGTGAAAGGCACCGTGCTGGGTGCACAGGCGGCCAAACATACTGACAATAAAAGAATTAAGAAGGGGGTTTTGGCTAATTTCATTTTTTCGGGAGAAAATTTTTGTAGTGCAATATTAGTCAAAATGGAGTAAAGAATTGGGTATTAGGTATTAGGTTGTTAGGTATTAAGCGCGTATACTACTATATATCAATAACTTGTGTAGTAATTTACGATGTAAATCAACTCAGCCTGACTATTTCGCTAAGTAATTACTCAGAATATTATTCAAACGGTGAAAATCGACTCCATGTAAACCTGATACCTAAAAACCTAACTCCTAACAACCTAAAAACGGGCTGTCAATCTGGCAGCGGGGACGGTTTTTTTGGTAATGGAACGCAATTTTCGGGCGGCTAGTATCACCCAGAATCTTAATCTAAAACCAAGCATTTAAAAATAATATGGAAGCAGTAGCACCCGAAAAGGGAACCCTCAGTATTCATACCGAGAATATTTTCCCGATCATCAAGAAATTCCTTTACTCCGACCACGAGATATTCCTGCGCGAGCTAGTCTCTAACGCCGTGGATGCCACCCAGAAAGTAAAGCAGTTGAGTGCCTACGGTGAATTCAACGGCGAATTGGGCGACCTGAAAGTGAGTGTCAAGCTCGATAAAGAAGCCAAAACCATCACCGTCAGTGATCGCGGAATCGGCATGACGGCCGACGAAATCAAGAAGTACATCAACCAAATCGCCTTCTCCGGAGCTACCGAATTTGTCGAGAAATACAAGGACAAGGAAGGCGGCAAGGAGAACATCATCGGTCATTTTGGCCTGGGCTTCTACTCGGCCTACATGGTGGCGTCGAAAGTAGAGATCGTGACGCTGTCCTACAAAGAGGACGCCGAAGCGGTACGCTGGGAGTGCGACGGTTCCACGGAATTCGAGATCGGCCCCGCCGAGCGGACGGAACGCGGTTCGGACATCATTTTGCACATCGCGCCCGATTCGGAAGAGTTTTTGGACGAAAACCGCTTGCGCGGCATCCTGGAAAAATACGGTCAATTCCTGCCCGTCGAAATTGAGTTTGAGGATAAAATTATCAACAACCCGAATCCGATTTGGACGAAGAATCCGGCGGATTTGACGGATGAAGATTACCTGGCTTTTTACAAAGAGCTTTACCCATACAGCGAAGACCCGCTGTTCTGGATTCACCTGAACGTGGATTATCCCTTTAACCTGACGGGCGTACTGTATTTCCCGAAGTTGAAGAACGATTTCCAGATGCAGCGCGAAAAAATCAAGCTGTACAGTCGTCAGGTGTTCATCACCGATGAGGTGAAGGACATCGTTCCTGATTTCCTGCAACTGCTGCACGGCGTCATCGACTCGCCCGATATTCCGCTGAACGTGTCGCGCAGCTACCTGCAGGCCGACGGCAACGTGAAGAAAATCAACGGCTATATTACCCGCAAGGTGGCCGACAAGCTGTCCGAGATTTTTAAGAACGACCGCGAGGGCTTCGAGAAGAAATTCGATGACATCGGGCTGTTCGTAAAGTACGGCGTCATCAGCGACGACAAGTTTTACGATAAAGCCAAAGACTTTTGTCTCCTGAAAAACACCGAGAGCAAGTACTTCACCTTCGAGGAGTACCGCGAGGCCGTCAAGGACAACCAAACCGATAAGAACGATACGCAGGTGTGGCTTTACACCAATGACCCCGAAAAGCAGGACGCTTTCGTGGACACCGCCAAAAAGCGCAGCTACGACGTGCTGGTGCTGGATCAGGTCATCGACCCGCACTTCATCGGCGTGTTGGAACAAAAGCTCGAAAAGGTCAACATCAAGCGCGTGGACGCTGATCCGGTGGATAAACTAATCGAGAAAGATGTGGCCCTGGAAAGCGTTCTCTCCGATGAGCAGAAAGAAAAAGCCAAGATGCTTTACGAAGGTTTGATGGCTTCCAAGATGGCGACCGTTCAAGTGGAAGCCATGCCGACCGACGAACTGCCCGTCGTCATCACCTTCCCCGAGTTCATGCGTCGCATGACGGATATGCAGGCCACATCGGGACAACCTTCGATGTTTGGAGCGATGCCGATGATGTACACCGTTTCGGTCAATGCCAACCATCCGCTGACGCAGAAAATCCTGGAAACTGAGGACGAGGAAGCGCAAAAGGTACTTGCCAAGCAAGCTTACGACCTGGCGCTGCTGGCGCAGGGCATGCTGAGCGGAAAGGCACTGACAACGTTCGTGCAGCGGACGGTGGAGGGTCTGTAGGGAGTTGAGAGTGGACAGTTGAGAACTGATAGTGTTACCTCCCAACGGCAGGCTGACACTTATTTACAAGAAAGGAGCGTCAATCATTTTGACGCTCCTTTCTCGTATAAATGAATGGTTTGTAGAAAAAATAACTCTCCACTCTCCACTCTCCACTCTCCACTAAATCAATCTCTTCCTCCCATTAATTTCTCCTGCAATACCTTCAACTCGTCCCATTTGCCATCGCGGGCTAAGGCGGCTTGCTCGGGCCAGGTTCCAGGGTCATGGATCTGGAAACGCGCTCCGGCAGCATTGAGCAGCGCGCCGATGTGTTGCGGATCGGTGGCGGCCAGTTTGGCAAAGGTGCGAATGCCATCGGCGTTGAGGATCTCCTCAATCTTCGGGCCGATGCCTTCGACTAGTTTCAGGTTATCGGCTGCCGACTGAATGGGCGGCACCGTCGCGATCTTGACAGTTTCGGCAGAAGGCGGTGAAGCAGCGACAATGGGTGGGGCAAAACTACTGACTGCCGGGGCGGCGACTCCTGTGGGTGCCGTGACGGCCAGGCTGGCGTGGCAGTCGTCCAGTTCGGCCCTGCGCTCGGCGATGGATTCGCGCAGACCGCTTATACGGCCCGATGTGGTCAGCCGCCCTAACAGCCAGCCGACAAAGGCCGCCAACGCCAGCAGGAGAAGCATCTCGATGATAGCTGTGGGTTGGCTCAGGGGTTCAAGTTGTAGGAGTATCATGCGCAAAGCATTTGTGGTTAAATTTTTTTTGATAATCAAAAGGCCAAACTGATTATTAAGACAGCATCGTCAACTGTCAACTAGGATAATCGACCTTTATTCAGTTCGTCTTGCCAAGCTTCAAGCGCGTCCCATTTACCATCGGCGGCCATTTCGGCCTGCTGCGGCCATGACTCGGGGTCATGCATCTGAAAACGAGTACCGGCGGCTCGCAGAATGTCGGTAAGCCGCTCATTACTGGCTTCACTCAAATGCCGGAAGGTGACGATGCCTTCCTTATTGAGCAATTCCTCAATTTTAGGGCCTATTCCCTCTACCATTTTAAGGTTGTCGTGCTTCAAAGGGGCTACGGGCGTCTCGGCAACCGGTGCCACGATGGCGTCCATCGGCTCGGGAGCCACAACGACAGGCATTTCCGCCACAGCAAGTGTCGGTGGTTCCTCAGCCTCCACGACGGCCATTGAACTCGACGCTGCCGGAGCGGCGCCGGTTGGGGTACGCCGACAGTCGTCGAGCTGGGTGTCTAGCCCGGCAAGTTCGTCTTCCAGTTCTACGATCAGGACGCGTCGGCTGCGGTAACCGATGATGTAGCCGACAACGCCCGCAACGATCAGCATCAATGCATGCTGCCACCAGGCATCAGGGTTGTTCAGGGGATTTAAGTCAAACATGGGGAGAGGTGTTGAATGGTTACTGCACTACAATATCCACCCGGCGGTTGGCCCTTCGGCCTGCCGGGGTGTCATTTGTTTCCTTGGGCTGGGTTTCGCCCTTCCCGTCGGTTGTGAGTTGATCGGCGGCGATACCCGTACGAATGAGCTGCTTCTTCACCCCTTCGGCCCGTTCCCGTGACAACGTAAGGTTCATTTCGCTGTTGCCGTCGTTATCGGTGTGGCCGGTCAGGAGGAGTTTTTTATTCGGATTGGCGGCCAGGTACTTCTGGGCTTCTTCGATGAATTGACGGTTGGCGTCGGTCTTGATGTAGCTGGCGCTTCCGGTGGGGAAATACAAATCCATCGGATTGAACACGCCTTCGTACTTCGCGGCACTGGCAAGCCCCTCCTCTGAGTCGGGAATGGGATCTTTGATGTCGAAAACGATGCCACCGCGCATCGAGTCAGGACTGAACACGATGTCGTCCATGAGTTGGCTGCTGGTCGTGAGGTCACTGGCGTTGGCACCCTGACTCACGAGATATTCCTTTATGCCTTCGGCGCGAGCGATGCCCAGGTCGGGATGAGTGGTGCTGTTGGTCTCGGCGGAAGCGTAGTAGCCGACAATATTTAACCGCTTGCCTGGGTTGGCCATCAGGTAAGCCGCCAACGAATCGATCTCGGTCCGAACGAGGTTCATGTCGGCCTCGGCGCCCGACTTGGCAAAGCCGAAGTTGCCATCGGCCCGAAGATCCAGGCCGCTGCCATCGGTGATATGGAGCGGGTCGACTACTGGCGCATCCACTACCTCCGTCGGGGCTGGGGTTGGCTCGAAACAGAGTTCTTTAATTTGGCAGGTGTGCCAATAAGTGGCCAGGCCCATCCATACGAATAGGGCAATCCACCAGGGCGCATTATTGCTAGACATAGTGCTTGGAAGAGATTAGGGTAGTTTTTCTGACGCATCGTTCGGCAAGAGGTCACCCCGATATTCAGAATATATTGTACAAAGCACTGTTTTTATTTGATATAATCAAAAAGAAGCCCGCTTTGTAAAAAAAAGCGGGCTTTAAACAGAAAATTCTGGAATCTAGCGATTCATCGAGATCAAAAACTCCTCATTGTTACGCGTTCCCTTCATGTTATCGAGAATGAAATCCATGGATTCCATGGGGTTCATATCAGCCATGTGCTTGCGCAAAATCCAGACTTTCTGCATGGATTCTTTATCCAGCAAAAGATCCTCGCGACGCGTCCCGGAGGCTACCACGTCGATGGCCGGGTACACCCGCTTGTTAGCGAGCTTGCGGTCGAGTTGGAGTTCCATGTTGCCCGTTCCCTTGAATTCTTCGAAGATCACCTCGTCCATTTTGGAGCCGGTATCGATCAGGGCCGTGGCAATGATCGTCAGCGAACCTCCTTTCTCCACGTTACGGGCTGCACCAAAGAAGCGCTTAGGCTTGTGCAGGGCATTGGCATCTACACCACCGGATAAAATTTTACCCGACGAAGGCACTACCGTATTGTAAGCCCGCGCCAGGCGCGTGATCGAATCCAGCAAAATCACCACGTCGTGACCGCACTCGACCATACGTTTGGCTTTTTCAAGGACAATACTCGCCACCTTCACGTGGCGGTCGGCCTGCTCGTCGAAGGTCGAGGAGATCACCTCGGCCCGCACGCTGCGCTGCATGTCGGTCACTTCCTCGGGGCGTTCATCAATCAACAGGATGATGAGGAAAACCTCGGGGTGATTGCGGGTGATGGCGTTGGCGATTTCTTTCAATAGTACCGTCTTACCCGTTTTGGGCTGAGCCACGATCATGCCCCGTTGGCCTTTGCCGATGGGGGCGAACAAATCCACCACCCGCGTCGAATATTGGTCGGGACGGCTGCTGAGGTTGAGCCGCTCTTCGGGAAATAGCGGCGTAAGGTACTCGAACGGCACCCGGTCGCGGATTTCTTCGGTCGTTTTGCCGTTGACCAGCTCCACGCGCAGCAGCGCGAAATACTTCTCGCCTTCCTTGGGAGGCCGAATCGCCCCCTTGACGGTATCGCCCGTTTTCAAACCAAACAATTTGATCTGCGAAGGCGAGACATAGATGTCGTCGGGACTGGCGAGGTAATTATAGTCGGCCGAGCGCATGAAGCCGTAGCCGCCATCCTGCATAATTTCCAACACGCCCTCGTTGGTGATCAGCCCATCGAACTCGCGCACGTAGTTGTTGTAGTTGCGCTTGATCTTGTTGGTCTGGTCTTCCCGCGACTGGCTATTCTGGCGGTCATTGTTGCTTTGGCGGTCGTTATTTTTTGAGCGGGCGTTTTTGTCATTACTATTCCTACCCTTTCCTCGCGGTTCGTTGGATTCGTTGGTATCGTCGTCGGCACTATCCTTTTCTTTCGCATCGGCCTCGGCTTTTTGAGCAGCGTCTTCGGTAGCTGATGATGCTGCCAAGTTCAACTCCTGTTGAGTGCCTGGGTTTTCATTCTCCTGGTCGACCGCGGCAACCACGGCCTCTTTCTTTTCTACGGGCTTGGCCCCACGGGACGAAACTTTTGCCGTCGCCTTCCGGCGAGCCGGAGTTTTAGTTTTTTTGCTATCGTCAGATTCTTCGCTGACCGGGTCTTCGACGCTGGGCGCGCTTTCACCGTTGGATGCCGCCGGGCGGCGTGTTCGCTTTTTCTTGGGTTCGGCCACGGCAGTTTCGACGGCGGCGCTCGCGGCAGCGGGCATTTCGGCCTGTTGACCGAGAATTTTGTAAACGAGCTCTTTCTTGGACAGTTTGCCGTGATCTTTCACGTCGAACTTTTCCGCAATCTTGCGCAACTCCGAGAGGAGTTTTAAATTCAATTCATCAATTGTAAGCATAGAGGAATGTAGGGGAGAGAGAGACTCTACCGGGTAAGTAATTGGTACTGATTATTTTGACTGAATAATGGGTTGGATCAAAGCTTGCAGGAAATCACATCGACTCAAACGTTGAGGCATTCGGGAGTGAACAAGATGAGGAGGCAGAAGTAACGTATCACAGTTTTTTACAAAGCACGGATTACGCCAAGAGTGGAACAAGTTGTTCCGATAAATTAGAATAGAAAACGGGAAATTTCAGCGGAAGGGATCGAACACGAATATACGCCGACCTTTTAATAAATGCAAATCACGCCCTTTTTGTTCAAAACTGCAACTACTTATCAACATTCCTGCTGATAAAAAATTTCGGTTTACGATTCAGATCTGGGTTCGATTTGGGCTTGGTTAGTTTATGTGCAAATAAAAGGGGACTTTTGCGGAATTATGAACTTAGTGGTGGACGCAGGCAATACTTTTTCCAAAATCGGCTGGTTCGAGGGGCACGAGTTGCGGCGCTTTGAAGCGCGATTGACGTTCCCGGAATTACGCGACGTCCTGCAACGGACTCCCGTCGAACACATCATATTTTCATCAGTAAGCCACGAAGTAGAAAAAATTCGCCATGCGTTCCAACCCGGCGTGCCGATTTTGGCTCTAAGCAGCCAAACCCCCGTTCCCATCGTAAAAGAATACGACACGCCGGATACACTGGGAACCGACCGGCTTGCGGCGGCGGTGGGGGCGATGGAAATTTTTGCGAAGGAAGACTGCCTGGTGATCGATATGGGGACCTGCATCACATACGACCTGGTGGATCGGGCGGGCCGTTTTCGGGGTGGAGCCATCTCACCGGGTCTGCGTATGCGATTTGGAGCGATGCATTCGTTTACGCAGCGACTTCCGCTCATTGAGCCGGAAAGCGAGGCGCCATTACTGGGCAAAAGCACCCGGCAGTCGATGCTGAGCGGCGTCATGAACGGCATGGCGGCCGAATTGAATGGACTGGTGGCCGCGCACCGCGCCCTGTCGCCCGAATGTCGGGTAGTGCTTTGCGGCGGCGACGCTCCCTATTTTGAAAGTAAGTTTCAGCTGCCCGTCTCGTCGGTCCCGGAGCTGGTTCTGATTGGATTGAACTGTATATTAAATTATAATGTCGATTTACAAAAACAATAAGACTGTTACGGCCCTGTTGCTGGGCACCGTAATTTCAATGACTTCTCTCCCAAAAGTTCAGGCGCAGGGGCTGGGGAATTCCCCCTACAGCGTTCTGGGGGTCGGAGAATCGTACAACGATGCTTTTTCCACCAACCAGGGCATGGGCGGCGCGGGGGTGAGCACCAGCAACGGTATTCACATCAACAATGTCAACCCGGCCCTCTGGGTTCGCAGCCGCGTCACGACTTTCGAGTTTGGGGCGATCAGCCAGTACAAAGAAATAAAATCACCGTCGGCCTCGCAGCGCGATTTCGGGGCCAATATCGGTTACCTGGCCCTGTCGCTCCCGGCGGGCAGACGCTGGACAACGGGACTGAGCCTGAAACCTTACAGTTTTGTCGACTTCGAGAGCCGCACCAACGGAAAAGTGTCGGGTACCATCTACGATACTTATTACTATTACTCTGGAAAGGGTGCGATCAACCAGGTGTCGTTCAACAACGCTTTTCAAGTGGGTAAATACGTCAGTCTCGGCTTGGAATCATCCTACCTCTTCGGCAACGTACGTCGGGCCTCCGAGTCGCAACTACTAATCGGTGATGGAGCCGACTACCTCGTCAGCCGTACCGAGCGCAATAGCTACGCGGATTTTTTCTTTCGGGCGGGTACGGCGGTTCGTATTCCCATCAAGAAAGATAACAAGCTCAACCTCAACCTCGGCGGCACGTACAGCTTTGGCAAGAATCTCAAGGCTCGGCAGACGACGAGTTTCGAGCTGAGCAATCAGGGCGGGCTCGGTGTCGGTGTACCTGACACGCTTTCAAACAATGCCAAAGGCGGCATCCGCTTACCCGCGCAGTACCGCATCGGGGCCAGTCTGGAATGGCCTTATAAGCTAACACTGGCCGTGGACTACTCGCGCCAAAGCTGGTCGCAGTACCGCAGCTTCGGCGGCAATAACGACGGGCTGGTCGATGCCGGACGCATTCACCTCGGGTTGGAGTACATCCCCCAACTGGCAGCCAGCGCGGGTTATTTCAAGAAAGTCGAATACCGGCTCGGTTTCAGCAGCGGTGCCATGCCTTATAGCCCCGGTGGAGCGCAGCTAAGAGACAACAGCTTATCGTTCGGCGGCACTTTCCCCGTGGGGCAGAATGGCAACTCGCCCAATTCGTTCACACTTTCCTTCATCGCCGGGCAGCGGGGAGCTATCAGCGACCTGGCCATTCAGGAGCGATACGGAAAAGTGGTGTTGGGTATCACGCTGGTAGATAATTCGTGGTTCTCGAAAGTAAGAATCGACTGAGAGTTGTTTAGTTGTTTAGTTGTTTAAGGAAGATCGTCTTCTGTTGTTATTTGCTTGCCTAGCTCTGAGCACCTTGTTTTCTTTATTATATAGAAATTTTGCTTCTATGTTTTGGCGACGAACCGCTTTGGGCCGGATCGTCGGACTAGTTTGTGTCCTGGCTTTGTGCTTCCTGAGTAGCTGCGCTGAAAAAGAAGACCCCGAAGTAGAATTATACACGGGCCCTTTGGAGGAAATATTCGATGTGCAGTTGAAGTACAGCGAGGAAGGTCAGCAGCGGGTGGAGGTAGAGACGCCGGTTCAGTACCGCTATCAGAATGAGGACAAGGTTTTTCCCGACACCGTCAACATTAAGTTCTACGATCCCAATAGCGGGCAGGTCGTCACGACGTTGCGCTCGGATTCGGGCCGCTTCGACAATGTCCGTAACATCTATATTGTGAAGGGAAATGTGGTGGTAATCAACAAAGTGGAGCAACGCCGCCTCACCACCCCCGAGCTTTACTGGAACCCCACGACCCAAAAGGTTTACACGGAGGAAGTGGTGGCCATCAAAAACCTGGTCACGGGTTCTTACACCAACGGAAAAGGCATGGACGCCAACCAGGATTTCTCCGCCATGACCATCCGCAAGCCTTACGGAATTTTCGACGTCGATCCGGGAATGCAGTGATTTAGTGGAGAGTGGGAAATAATTTTTTTTAGATCGCTTGGCGACCTGATTCCAATCTTTTCTTTAAATCTACTACTGCTTTACTTCGCAGCGATTGAGCATGGCTGTTACTGAGTCCGTGGGTGTGTAAGTAGAGTCTGTCCCCCAGGTATTGTTGACGTAGGTGACGATTTCCGCGATCTCGATGTCGGCCAGTTTTGGATTGGCGGGCATCGGGCGGTTGTAGGTCTTGCCCGCTACTTGAATTTCGCCCGCCAGACCGTTTTTAATAATGCAGACCAGATCTGCCTTACGCATCAAATAGGAAGACCCTTGAATAGGCGGGTACAGATTGACCAAACCCGTCCCCTCCGCCTGGTGGCAATTGGCGCAATTGGCCATGTAGAGCTGATACCCTTCCGAATAATACTGCTCCTGCTTCAATTCCTCAGCGTTTTGGCAAGAGGAGAGGCACAAAGGGACAAAGGCACAGAGTCGGAACGCCGAACCGAACAAAGTCGGGACGCCGAACCGGGCACAGTCGGGACGCCGAACCGGGCACAGTGCCGAACGAAGGCGCCCGGCAGTCACGAAACACTTATTTATCGATGAGCAAATTGCTGCGAAAGCCAATTCACTAAACTCTAAACGTCCAAACCCTAAACAGCTAAACAAATCATTCATACTCCGCCAGCAAAACCTTAATATCCCGCATTAGCTTTTCCGCGCCTTCGTCCGTTGTGCCGTCGTACATGCCCCGCACGCGGCGATCTTTATCGACCAGCACAAAGGCACCGCTGTGAATATAGCCGCCTTCGGCGGTGTCGTCCTCCTTGGCCGTTACTAAATAGTGGCTTTGGCCGATGTCGTAGATTTTTTCCTTTTCACCCGTCAGGAATTCCCAATTCGTGCCTTCCACGCCCAAATCCGTGGCGTATTTGTTCAAGACTTCGGGCGTGTCGTGATCCGGGTCGATGCTGTGGGAGAGAATCATGAAATCGGCATTGTCCTTGAACTTGTCATATACCTTGATCATCTGCCGCTTCATTACGGGGCAGATCGTCGGGCAGGACGTAAAGAAAAAGTCCGTCACGTAAATTTTCCCCGCCACTTCTTTCTGGGTGACGGTATCGCCCTTTTGGTTGACGAAGGCAAAGTCGGGAATAGTGTTGTAGATGGTGTCGGTGACCATTTCGCCGTCCACTTCCTTCGTCACCGCGTCACGCTCACCCAAGATCGGCAGTCGTTTCGGCGTGCTGTCACAGGCCAGAATACCGGCGGCCAGCGCCCCAAATATGACGGTTTTAAGCAAAAAGACTTTATTCATGGACTAGGTAAGTTCGGCCGCTCCGAGGCCTTGGGCATCAATTATAAATATTGTTGTGATCCTACAGAGGTTTGACCTCTCCGAGGCGTGACCGCTCTCTACTTCAAAAACTCCCGCGCGGCTTCCAGGCTTTGATTCGTTCGCTTCTGGACGTCGATAATCTTATCTTTTTCCAACCGAAAATATACCAGTGCATCGCCCGCCGGAAGCGCTTTGGCGGAGTCGCTCCGGTACTGGTACATCCACTCCATCATCAGGCTGTCGGCCGTAGTCAATTCGCCACTGAGTTCCAGGGCTTTCATTTTCTGCTCGGCCAGCGTAGTGCTGCTCACCCCTTCTTGTTGTAAACTATCCAACTCGAGCAGCTTAGCCGAAAGTTGTTTTTTCAAATTCATGATTTCCTGCATTTTCGGCATCACCTCATCATGAATGGCCATCACCTCGTCTTCGGTTTCCTCCACCCGCTCGCCGTCTTGATTACAGGCAGTGAGGACATAAACAGTCAGTATCGCTAATCCAATTCCAAGTCTCATTTTTCAATTTTTAGAGGGTACATAAATCATTTCACTCTCAACCGCCATGCGGCCCTGTCTCAACTAGAATAACTTCGTCTGCGTCTTCTCATTCATCTGCTCCGTAGTGTGGGTCAAGATCTCGCGGGCATTGTTGACCACCGTTTCCGAGGGCTTGCTGCCGCCGATCATTTGGGCGATCTCCCCTACCCTTTCCTCAAAACCCAACTTCTTGATGCGGCTGACGGTTTTGGCCGACGAGTGATCTTTATACACAAAATAATGCGCCGACCCCTGCGCCGCAATTTGGTGTAGGTGCGTGATGGCAATAATCTGGTGGTTGTTAGCCATTTGCCGCATCATATTGCCCATTTTTATGGCAATTTCGCCCGAAACCCCCGTGTCGATTTCGTCAAATACAATGGTCGGTAGCCGCCGTTTATCAGCCAGGATGTATTTTATGACCATCATAAGCCGCGAGAATTCACCGCCCGACGCCACGTTGCGCAGTTCCTGCGGCTTGATGCCCTTGTTGGCACTGAACAGGAAAGAGATGAAGTCGATGCCATCGGCAGTGGGTGGAACTTCCGACATATTGAGGGACAGCGAGGCGTTGGGCATTCCCAACTCGATGAGTCCTTCACAAATATTTTTCTCGATGCTTTTGCAGACCGCCTTGCGGGCGTTGGAGAGTTTGGTGGCGCTCTGCATCATGCGCTGCTGGGCGCTCTCGGTTTTGTGGAGGGCCTTTTCCAGATCATCGTCCATATTCAGCACCTGACTTACCTTGCTCTCCAGATCGGCTTGCAGAACGACGAGCTCCGATACATCTTTGATGGAATGCTTTTTCAAGAGTTGATAAACCAAGTCCAGTCGCTCGCGCACGAGGGTGCTGCGGTCGTCGTCCACTTCGACCAAGCTGCCCGCGTTGTTGACCTCATCGGCCAGGTCGCGCAGTTCAATCAAGGCACTTTGGGCGCGATCGCGCAAGGTGCCGTAGTAATTGACCAGCCGACTGACCTGCGTGAGTGACCCGACCGCGCCTTTGAGCAAATCCAGCACCGACTGCTCGGGGTTGTCGAGATACTCGCTGGCCAATTGCAGCTTTTCCTTGATTTCGACGGCGTTTTCCAGAATACTGAGCTCATTTTCCAGCTCTTCCTGCTCGTCGGCCTGCAACTCTGCCTCGACCAGCTCCTGATATAAAAAGTTATTGTAGTCAAATTCTTTCCGCAAACGATCCGCCGACTTTTTCATAGCATCGTACGTCTCACGGGCCTCACGGTACAGCCGAAAATCTTTGCGGTATTTTTTCAGATATTTATCGGTTTGCGCGTACACATCCACGACCTGCAACTGGAACTCATTGTTGCCCAGCATGATGGAATCATGCTGCGAGTGAATATCCATCAGCTCGTTGGTAACACGACGCAGGGTGTCGAGGTTGACGGGCGTGTCGTTGACGAAGGCCCGCGACTTGCCGCTTGGGCTGATTTCGCGGCGCACGATGCACTGTAGACCAAAATCCAGCTCCTCCTCCTCGAATACGTGTTCCAGCGAATAGCCCTCCACGTCGTAAGTACCCTCGATGATGCACTTTTTGGCCGGATCATAGAGCGACTTGCTGTCGGCGCGGTTGCCCAGCAGCAGGCCGATGGCCCCGAGCATGATGGATTTGCCGGCTCCGGTTTCCCCGGTGATGATATTGAGCTGATGGTCAGGCGCTAATTCGAGGTGTTCGATCAGCGCGTAATTTTTTATAAGAAGATTGACGAGCATAAGACGGTGCTTTCTGACATTGGGCAGGGATACACCAACACAATGCGGGGGTCAGAAGATTCACAAAGGTTCGTCTATTTTTGGAAAGATTTCAGATTTTTGGTCGTAGATGATCTCGGCTATGTCGGCCAATTGTACTTTGTGCGGGTGGCTGCGCAAGTCGCGAACCAGCAAAGAATCGTCCTCAAATACCTCTAAGCGACCAAAAATCGTCCGGCCATCGCGCCGAACCACGTTGACCTCCTGCGGCACCAGTGGCTTCAAAGCGTCCTGAACGAAGGGTGGAAACAAGCGGCGAAGTCTTTTGCTCACGGGTTGGCGAGGTTGGTCGCTTTTCCAACCGCGACCCATAGTGGATGGTTCCTTTTATTCCAACGTAAAACCTGATCCGCACTTCTCAGGAACTTCTTTTTGTTAGTTTTGCAGAAAACCCAATTTCAAGCGCTCATCATTTTGTCAGGCTGAGCGTAGTCGAAGCCCGAGTGCCCAAATGAAAAAACCCCAACGCTACACCGTTACTGCCGCCCTTATCTACGCCAACGGCCCCATCCACATCGGCCATTTGGCGGGGTGCTATATCCCGGCGGATGTTTACGTAAGATATTTACGATCGAAGGGCGCAGAAGTCGCCTTCGTCAGCGGCACCGACGAACACGGCGTGCCGATTACCATTCGCGCTAAGAAGGAGGGCGTCACGCCGCAAGAAGTGGTGGACAAGTACTACCACCAAATCGCTGCTTCTTTTCAGGAATTGGGCATTTCGTTCGACTTCTACTCCCGCACCAGCAAGCCCGTTCACCACGAGACGTCGCAGACCATTTTCAGGGATTTGTACGAGAAGGACGTATTCGTGGAAGAAACCACCGAGCAGTACTTCGACGAAACCGCCCAGCAATTCCTGGCCGACCGCTATATCGTGGGTACTTGTCCGGTTTGCGCCAACCCCAACGCCTACGGCGACCAATGCGAGCGCTGCGGCTCCACGCTCAGCCCCACGGAATTGATCGAGCCACGCTCTACGCTTTCGGACACCGCACCCGTACTGCGGGCCACAACCAACTGGTTCTTGCCGCTAGACAAGATGCAGCCTCAAATCCAGGACTACATCGACAGCCACCCCGAATGGAAGAGTAACGTAATCGGCCAGTGTCAGTCGTGGTTGAAGGAAGGCTTGAAGCCCCGCGCCATGACTCGTGATTTGGATTGGGGCATCGCCGTGCCCCTGCCCGATACCGGTGGTAAAGTGCTGTACGTCTGGTTCGAGGCACCGATTGGCTACATATCCGCTACGAAGGACTGGCTCACCCACAAGAATGGCAGCGACGCGGGCTGGGAAACCTGGTGGAAGGAAGAGGACACCAAGCTGGTGCATTTTATCGGTAAGGACAATATTGTTTTTCACTGCCTGATTTTCCCGGCGACTTTAATGGCAAAGGGGGGTTATATCCTGCCCGATCAGGTACCCGCCAACGAGTTCATGAACTTGGAAGGCGACAAGATTTCGACCTCCCGCAACTGGGCGGTGTGGCTGCACGAGTACCTGACAGAGTTCCCCGGCAAGCAGGATGTTTTGCGCTACGTGCTTACAGCCAATGCGCCCGAGACGAAAGACAGCGAGTTTACCTGGAAGGATTTTCAAACCCGCAACAACAGCGAGCTGGTGGGTATTCTGGGCAATTTTGTGAACCGCGCCATGATCCTGACGCAGAAATTCTGCGAGGGCAAAGTCCCGGCGGTAAGCGACTTGCAGGAGATCGACCAATCTACGCTTGAGGAACTGGCTGCCTTCCCCGACCGCATCGCCGAGGCGCTGGAAAACTACCGCTTCCGCGAAGGGCTCACGCTGGTGATGGATTTGGCGCGACTGGGTAACAAGTACCTGGCCGAAACACAGCCCTGGCACGCCATCAAGACCGACACCGATGGCAGCACCGACCGCCGCGTGGACACAATCATGAACATTGCGCTGCAAATCACGGCTTCACTGGCGATAGTAGCCGAGCCTTTTCTGCCTTTTACCGCCGTCAAAATCAATGAGCAACTGGGTTTTGAAAAGAAGCCCTGGGCCGACGCCGGGCGCGCCGACCTGCTGTCTGCCGGACATACGCTGGGCGAATCCAGCCTGCTTTTTGAAAAAATTGAAGACGAAACCATCCAAAAACAAATCGAAAAACTCCACGAAGCCAAACGCATGAACGAACTGGAAAGCAAGCATGTCCCGGAAGTACGGGCCGAAATACAATTTGACGATTTCATGAAAATGGACATCCGCGTCGCTACGGTGTTAGCCGTGGAAGCGGTGCCGAAGAGTAAGAAACTTTTGAAGATCAAGCTCGACATTGGTTTGGAGGAGCGTACCGTACTTAGCGGCATCGCCGAGCATTTCTCGCCCGAGGAAGTCGCGGGACGCCAAGTGCTTTACCTGGCCAACCTCGCCCCGCGCAAAATGATGGGAACTGAGTCACAGGGCATGATCCTGATGGCCGAAGACCGCGACGGTAGTTTGTCATTCCTGCAACCCGGCAAGGAAATCTGGAATGGCGGGACGGTAAGCTAGATTTGAGATTTGTGAGATTTGACAACTCTTCGAGAGTTGTCAAATCTCAAATCTGGACGACAAAAAATCCCCCGACTCGAAAGAATCGGGGGATTCAAGTTTATACAAGCTTCGGGCTTGCTCTACCAGCGTTCGATATTCACCTTGCGGTGAAAGTCTTGCTGCGTATCGTCAGAGGGCAATTCTAGTTTCAAATAACGGCTATCCTCGTCGTAACGAGCAGATATTCCTTCAACGTCTACATCGGCGGGAATTTGCATTTTGCTAATAAAGCGGATCGAGCGCATTTCGCTGGTCTCGCCTTCAGTTCTGCCGAATATCGGCAGCAGGTGATAGATCATCAATTTGTCTTTTAAGATTTCTATCTGCAATTCATCGGGATCGATGCCCGGCGCTTTTACCGTTACCTCGTAACCGTTGTCGAGGTTCTCTATATTCAGGATGGGCTGACTCATTCCGCCGTTGGCGGTATTCATGAAGTCGATGCTCATCAGCATTTCTTGCGGGATATTTAGTTTGTTTTTCATGAGCTGTAGTGTTCTGGTACAGCTATGAGAGATAAAAAGGATATACCAGTTTAACCAGTAATTTATCTGACTGACAGGTTGTTTGTGTGACTTCCTTAATAAAACACTCAATATCAGTCTTGTATATATTTTATAGACATATTCTATAGTCTTTAGAATGACTGACAATAATACCTATCGCTTCAATATAACCGCCAATATGGCATATAAAGTCGCGTGAGTTAGACTATGTGGCAAATGGTTTTCTAGCGGGGAAAAGAGAGGGAGCGCGTCCGAACACTCTGTTTAGACGCGCTCTTTTGCCTAAAAAAGACCATTAATATGCTTAAGCCACAAACGGTCTATTGCGGTCAAGTAGCTGATTTCGCAATTGATTCGATACCTCGAACAATGCTTCATCCCATTTGTCGGAGTAAGCTTCGGCCGTATAGCTACGGCCTGGCGCGCCGACCATGATACGCGCTGTTTTTTGAATTGTATGACTCGAGTCGTCTTCACTCAAATATACCTCGGCACTAAGAATACTGCCGTAAATCCGCATCAGCTTTTTGAGTTCCGTACGAATGGCAATTAATAGATCAGGGCCTGGGTAAAAATCATCCGCTTGGATGTCAAGTTTGATGTTCTGAAAACGAACGGTCTTTCTCATGGCTTATCGATTTACGTCCTCAATCTCTTTGGATTGTCAGGGAGAATGCATTATCTATTTTTTTCCTCAAAAGGGGTATATGTTCCCCATCGGCCGATCTTGCTGGATTCACTGAACATAGGTGCAAACCTCAAATAGGTAAGCGGATAGCTGTGCAAACGCGATTTTATGCAGCTATGGAATAATCTTGTCAATAGTTGGATAAAAATGGCTTGCCCGAGCCCTCACCTATTAACTTCTACCCAAACGCTACCATTGTGGAAATTTTCAAAACTGAACAATTGAACGAGCTTTTGAATGTCAAAGGCCTGCATCACGTCACGATTTTCTCGCCCACCAGCCGCGACTCCACCGATAACTACCAGAAAGACAAGATTAATTTCAAAAACCAATTGCAAGAGGCGGCATCGGAACTGAGCAAAATGTACGGCCTGAGCGACTCCGAAGCCAAAGCGTACCTGAAACCCGGCCACGACCTGCTAGATGACCCTGAGTTCTGGCAGCATGGCTCCGACGGCCTGGCTTATTTCCAGAGTTCGAAAGGAACCAACATCAAGATGCTGCCAATGGAAATCGAGCAGCCATCGACTTACGTAGGCAAAAGCTTCATGCTCCGCCCGTTGATTCCTCTATTGAACGCCGATGGTCGTTTTTACATCCTCAATATTAATTTAGAAGATGTTCGGCTGTACGAAGCTACGTCCGGCACTATTTCGGAGGTGCTGCTAAACGGGGACGTGCCGACCAAGATCGACGATTACACAAAATTCCTCGAGCGTCAGGAGCAAACGGGTGTCAGGAGCGTGAAAGGTGGCGGCGGGGCCGTGCATTACGGGCAGGGCGCTGGCAACGATTCGGAGAAAGAAGAAATCAAGCAGTATTTTCACCGACTCAGTAACGAGGTGGATAGCATTTTGGATTGCGATCCGTTACCCGCCGTATTGGCCGGCGTAGAGTACTTGTTGCCGATATACCGCCAAACCAGCAAATACCACAAATACGTGGACGAAACGATTCACGGGAGCTTCACGGAAGCCGATGCCGCCGTCCTGCATGCTAAAGCGTGGGAGTTTATGGGAGCAAGGTTTGACGAGGAACGCGATGAAAGATTCGGCAAATATGCCGAGCTGGCCAACGGCGACTGGGCTTCGTCTGATACTCACCAGGTCATCAAAGCTGCCTTGACCGGACAAGTGGAAACGCTTTTCGTGCAGGAGGACGCCGCGATCTGGGGCGTATTCAATGAGCAACTTTACGAACTCGAAATTGAACCCGCCGCCACGCCCGAAACCAAGGATCTGCTCACCGAAGCCGCCGTGAAGACGATCATGCAGCAGGGCAAGGTTTACCAATGCACGGCGGAGGAAATGCCCGAAGATGGAAAAGTGATCTCAGCTATTTTCAGAAATCCGGTCACGGTTTAACTTGGAATGTCGGAATGTCGGAATAATTTATTCCCTTATTCCGACATTCCAAATTAGATTCCTGCCGTTGCCGCCTTCATCTTTGCCAATCCCGTTTTGGCCACCAGCAGCGCGTCCTGCGCGTAGTAAGCGGGATTGAAGACTTCCAGCGAAATAATTACGGGTTTCTCAGGATTCTTTCAGCGTTGCGAATAGCTCCTTCATGGGCCCCACGCCGTCGCCGGGATACACTCGGTCGGCGTCGGTGATGACGTTTTGAGCGGGGGTGGCGGGATAGTCGTTCACGTGAAAGATCTCAATGTATTTTTTTCCCACCCACGGGAGTTGCTCTATTCCTGAGCCGCCCCGGTAAAGGTGGTAAACGTCCATCAGTACCTTGGCCGAGGGGTGCTGGCTTTCGATGGCGACGTACATCAGTTCGCTGAGGCGGCTGAGGTTTTTGGAAAAACCCCAGAGTTCCAATTGCGGCACTACGCCCATTTGATCCCCCAAATTCAGGATGGTATGGTAGCGCTCAGCGACGTTTTTCAGGTCAAGCGTTACGTCTTTGGTGGCGCCCATGGGCGGGGCAGCGATGCGTTTGCAGCCTATTTCAGCCAGCATCCCCATTTCCTGCTTCAATTGCTCGATGGCTTTGCTACGCGTATCGTTGTCATCCACAATCCACTGAGCGAAGCCGATAGCATCCTCGACGGCGATACCCGAGTCGCTCAGATGCTTTTTGGCATCGGCGGTGGTACCGCCCCCTTTCAGGTAGTCCTGCAGACTGTTAATCCAAATTTCCACGTGGCGGTAGCCTGCCTTAGAGGCCACCTCTATTTCTTTCATAAAGCCCAGCTTATGGCCCCGCAGGGTACTCATGTTCAGGGCGTATTTGAAAGAATCCTTTTTGACGGCAGCAGAAGTAGTCTGTGGCGTTGCAGAAAGAGCGGTCGTGGCGGCAAGTCCGGCTAATGCCTGGCGGCGATTCATCATTTTTGGGTGGGGTTGTTTGTGATATTGGGTAAAGAGAATTTTTGGCCCGAACTAATGACTTCTCTCATTGATTTCTTCGCGCCGGACTTGGCGTTGAGATATAGCGTGCCAAGTTTTTACTGGTGAAAACTCCAAATCCTGCTATGTATCTCCGCTGCTTTCAGACAACTGTCCAGTTCATCAGCATTCTTAAATTTCAACTGTTGCAGCTCGCGGTACTCCGTTGATATTTCAAACGAGCTGGTTTCAAAAGGCCAGGGTTCCAGGCGGATATTCTCCTTTTCATCCTGCCAAATCTGGTACATCTTCCCATCAGGTCCGACGCTGACGTCCATGCGCCGCTGCTCGGGCTGAATCTGTCCCATGCAGAGCAACAGAGACAGCGCATCGCACCACTCCACAAAGCGATAGTGCGTCTCAGCCTCCTTCCTGCTTATCTTGAATTCTTTGCGTAGCTCCTTTTGGAGTTTGTGTTGCTCTTCCACAAATTCTTTAATATCAGCATCCTCGTATTGCTTGTCTTCGTAGAGGAAAGTCGTATGCATCGACGTCATCAAGGCATTCCAACGGCTTTTGGAGGTAGCAATTTCCATTACATTGCGGTACTGCTCCGCCGAGTGTCCGAGGATTTTGAAATCTTTGGGCGCTCCGGCTTCGGTCAAATTTTCGGGCGTTCGGGATTCGGGAATGCCGTCGTCGTGTTCGGCGATGGCCAGGAGGGTTTCGACAAAATGGGGCGGGCGTTCGGCAATTTTCCATTGAAAGGCCAATTTGGCCGCCAGCAGGCCGTGCGCCCGCTGGTAAATGATTTCCCAGCCGGTAGGAATTGATTTTACGATCATGGTGTGGTAGGTTGGATAGGATGCGAAAGCACAAAGCTACGCACTAAGCCCCAAATGCTGGCGAACTTCGGCCTCTGACAGCACAGCCATACCCTCCATCAGCGCGGGCAGCAGGGCCTGCTTGGCCGACTGCTCCATTCGGGTCTGTAGTTTTTCCATTTCTTCGAATTCAACCTGGTGAATCCTTGCCGCCAGCTTGCCTATCATGTTGCGGGCCACGATCTGCTCGGCTTCCAGTTTAGCAATTTTTACGGAGAGGACTTCGAGGTATTGCAACACGGGCTGTAGATCGTTGGACATTCAGAAGAATGTGAATTAGTGGAATTGGCTATTGAAGTATTCCAAAAACGTAATTGCCGACGATAGCGTATAAAAAAAGCACCTTTGGACTAGCCAAAGGTGCTTTTCACTGCTTGTTATTTGGTCTGCTTATTTGTTAGCGACTAGTTTCACTTTCATTTCCACGTCGTTGGAAAGCACCATTTCCTGCACGGGGTGCTTGAAAGAGACGTCGTATTTGGTGCGGTCGAAGGTCAGTTCGCCCGTCATGGTCACCATGCCGTCGGCCTCGGTGATCTCTACGTTCTTCACTTCTTCGGGGTTGGTCTTGCCACGAACGGTCAGGTTGCCCATCACGGTGCTGCCCTCCGAACCCGTGATCTCGAACGTAGCATTGGGGTTGGCTTCCACCGCGAAGAAATCATCGGAAGAGAGGTGTCCAACCAGCTTCGCGGGGGTCTGATCTTTCTCGGCGTCGTAGTTCTCGTCGGTGGGGTTGATCGTAGTGAGATCGACCGTAAAGTTGCCGCCCGTGATTTTTCCGTCAGTAACGATTACACTGCCGTTCGTCAGTTTCACATCACCGGAGTGCGAATACATGCCGACCATGTTACCTTCCCACATGACCTCGCTGGCAGCCAGATCTACATCGTGGGTACCGTCGGGAAGTCCGGCGGTTTCTTCGGTCGTTTCTGAGTTTTCCTTAGAGTCACAGGCCACGAATGCGAAAGATGCCGTAGCCAGGAATGCGAGTGAGAGGATGGTCTTTTTCATGATGTTAATTTAGATTTGGGTTGAAAAAAGAAATTGATGTACCTACATCGGTTGCTTCAACCAACCATTAGAATAATTGGTTCTATTTCTGAAGAAACAATTGCCTTTGCCCTACTCATCGGAGGTTTTCCTCGAATAGTTTCAGGATGCGTTTGTACTCGTCTGTCCAGGAAGAAGGTTCCACAAAACCGTGGTCTTCCAGCGGATAAACGGCTAGTTCCCAGTTATCTTTCTTCAACTCGATCAGCCTTTGCGACAACCGCACCACATCCTGAAAATGCACGTTGACATCGACCATACCGTGGCAGATGAGCAAGTGATTTTTCAGACCCGCCGCGTGGTAAATCGGGGAGCTTTTGCGGTAGGCCAGGCTGTCCGCCTGCGGTTCGTTGAGGATATTGGCCGTGTAAGGATGATTGTAGGCCGCCCAGTCGGTCACGGGGCGCAGGGCGGCACCGGCTTTGAATACGTCGGGCGCGGTGAATAGCGCCATCAGCGTAATAAACCCACCGTAGGAGCCACCGTGAATCCCGATTTTCTTCGGGTCCACCTTGTAATTCTTGACCAGCCAATTGGCCCCGTCCACGTTGTCGCTCAGGTCTTTGCCGCCCATGGAACGGTAGATGCCCGTCCGCCAGTCGCGCCCGTAGCCCGCGCTGGCGCGGTAGTCCATATCCAGTACCGTGTAGCCCTTATCGGTCAAGAGGTTGTGGAACATGTATTCCCGGAAGTAGTTGCTCCACCAGGCGTGCGCATTCTGCAAGTACCCCGCGCCGTGGACAAACACTACCGCCCGCCCATTCGACTTTTTGGGTTCATAAATTCGGGCATGAACGTCCATGCCGTCTGACGCCTCAAAGGTCACAAGCTTGGCTTTCCGCCAGGGGTAGGCCCGGAAAGCATCGGTGGTCGAGTGCGTGATCTGCTCGGGTTTGGCGTCGGTTCGATTGTCCATCAGGAGTAATTCCCATGGCGTGTTGCTGTTGGAGTAGCGCATGGCCAGTTTGGTCTCATCGGGCGAGAGTTCGACTTCGTAGGCACCCGGTTCGGGCGTCAGTCGGGTGCGTGTTCCGCCCGCGACGGCCATTTTGTAAAAATGCTTCTCGCCGGGATGTACCTCGTTGGTGGTGAGGTAAAACGTCTGTTTGTCCTTGGAAAGCAGGACGCTTTGGACCTCAAATTTGCCCTTCGTGAGCTGCGTCTTTTTGCCGCTTTTTACATCTAGCGTATAAAGGTGCGCGTAGCCGTCGGCTTCGCTGACAAAGTAGATCGTCGCGTTGTCGATCCAGCCCAGCTCTCCGGCGCTCTGCGGGTAGCCGCCCACGCCCGGCCCGCCCACCCAGGCCTCGTCGCGCTGGCGATCCAGCGGCTTCAAGCTGAGCGAATCCGGGTCGAGGGCCATGATCCAGCGGTCTTTGTTATCCATGGAGCGCACCACTACCGCGGCGTTGCGCCCGTCTTCCGACCAGGAGGGACCGTGGACGATCACGGGGCGCTCCTTGTCTTTTTTCCAGGCCGTATCCTGCTTGGGGTAGTCTTTCAGGTAATCGGGCTTGTCGCTAATGCCGGGTAGTTTTTTGGTGCTGACCTGCCGCATCGTATCCTTTTTTATGTCATACACCCAAAATTCGTATTCCGTGGCCGGGTCGCCGACTTTGGTGCGGGCGGGCAGGTCTTCGGTAAAGCCGGACTGCGTGACGAAACTGGGGACGATGGTTTTCTTGGAGGTCTTATCGGCCTTGCTGAGGCGGTAGGTCACGAAGCGGCCATCGGGGCTGAGCTGCTGCGCCGACACTTTTTTCTCGCCCGTATAAATGGCCTTGGGGCGCTCCGGCTTTTCTGCCTCGGTTATTTTCTTGGCCGAGTCTTTCTTGGCTTTCCGCTCCTTTAAAATATCGAATAGCGCCAACTGGTCGCCTTCCAACCACTTCTCCTCATCTGTTTTTTTGGCCTCGGCTTTCTTGGTGCCACTTTTGAAATCGGTGTGCTGCGTCAGCAACCCCGACGACAGGGCAATGCTGAACAGGTTGTCGTCCTTCTCGAAAATAACACGCTGCTCGTCGCCGCTGAACGCCGGACTCCCTTCCGTCTCGATGGTGTTGGTCAGTTGCCTGATTTGTTGGGTTTTGCAATCCAGCAGGAAAATATCGCCGTTCTTGGCGTAGGCTTTCAGCGTTCGCAACCGGTTGTAGATTCCCCGCTGGCCGGCCATTTCTTTTCGCTCGGCCAGACTCACCTTGCTGATTTTCTTATCGTCAAGCGCGTATCGGTACAGCGAATCACCCGGATTGGCGTCGGGGTTCCAGTCGAAATAGATCGTTTGGGAATCCTCAGCCCAGTGGATGCCGTCCGGCGAGGTGCCGATCCAGGTCTTGGGGTCCTGCATGATTTTCTCGACCGTAAGCTGGGCGCGGAGGGAAAGCGGCAGGAAAATGAAGGCGAACAGTACTATTTTTCTCATAGGAGCGGGTTTTGAAGACGCAAGATAAGCCCCAAAAGGTGTCTCGCAAAGCCGCCAGGGCGCAAAGCCTTTGCGACCTTACAGCTTTACGAGAAAATAGAACCGTATCTTTGGGCTTCAAACTACGACTTATGCAAGAAGAAATCCTCGAAAGACTCGAAATTGAAGCCCTCAACGACATGCAGGAGGCGGCCCTAAGCACTGTGCGTAAAAATGACACGATCGTCCTCTCCCCTACCGGTTCGGGCAAAACGCTGGCTTTTTTGCTGGCGACACTGGAACGGCTGGATGAAAACGCCTCGGGCGTGCAAGCGATGGTGCTGGTTCCCTCGCGCGAACTGGCACTCCAAATCGAAAGCGTGTTCAAGGCCATGGGAACAGGCTTTAAAGTGACCTGCTGCTACGGCGGGCACGCCAAAAAAACGGAAGCAAACCTGTTGCTCGAAGCGCCCGCCCTGCTCGTCGGCACGCCGGGCCGTGTGGCCGATCACCTCCATAGCCAGAATTTCGCTCCCGAAACTATCCGTACCCTAGTGCTGGACGAATTTGACAAGTCGCTGGAAATGGGGTTCCAGAAGGACATGTCCTACATCATCGAGGCGATGACGCGCCTGGAACGCCGGATTTTCACCTCCGCCACGCCCATCGACCGCCTGCCCGCGTTCGTGGAAGCTGAGCATCCCGTTACGCTGGATTTTTTGAGTAATAGGGAAGCCGCGCCTGACCTGACCATGAAAGTCGTACGCACGACTTCGGTTTCCCGGCTCGACACGCTGTTCTCGCTGGTGTGCGCCATCGGCGCGGCGCGAACGCTGATTTTCTGCAACCACCGCGATGCCGTGGACCGCATCAGCGAACTGCTGGGCGGCTACGGCCTGGTACACGCCACCTTCCACGGCGGCATGGAGCAACCCGACCGCGAACGCGCCCTGATGAAATTCCGCAACGGTACCAGCCGCATCCTGATCGTAACCGACCTGGCTTCGCGCGGGTTGGACGTTCCCGAGATCGAGTCCATCGTGCATTACCAGTTTCCGCTCACCGAGGAGGCATTCATCCATCGCAATGGCCGCACCGCCCGGATGCACGCCACTGGCACCGTGTACCTGATGCTGGACGAATACGAAAAGCCACCCTACCTGAACGACAAACCTGAGGAATACGAACTCCCCAAGTACGACCGCCTGCCGCCCGAAACCGAGTGGGATACGCTCTATTTTTCGGCGGGCAAGAAAGAAAAAATCAGCAAGGGCGATGTGGCCGGGCTGCTCATGAAGAAGGGCGGGCTGCAAAAGGATGACGTGGGCATGATCGAAATCAAGGACGACGCGTCTTTTGCCGCCGTCAAGCGCGAAAAAGCCATCGCCGTGGTGGAGTTTTTGCAATACGACAAGCTCAAAGGCAAGCGGGTCAAAACCGCTATCGCGCACTGACTTAAGCCTCGGCCCCTTGCAGTTTTCGGGGTACGCGCAACGTGACGGTGGTGCCGCGCTTGTTTCGGAGCGAACGGATGGCAAAGCTGCCGTTCAGCGAATCCATGCGCTGTCGGATGTTTTTCAACCCTTCGCCGGAAACGGCGATTTTCGGTTGGTCAATCCCCGCGCCGTCGTCCGTGATCATCAAAACAAAATGCCCGTCGGTTTGGACGAATTCGAGCAGGACTTGCCGCGCGTCGGCGTGCTTAAGAATGTTATTGATGAGTTCCAAAACGCAACTGTACAGCTCGAAGGAAATCTTCTTGTCTGCAATTGTGACGCCATCCGGGCTAATCAATTCAAACGTAGCCCGACCGGATCGGTTCAAGTCGGCAATCAATTTTTCCAGCGCGGGTACCAAGCCTTCTTTTTCCAAAATCGAAGGCAGCAGATTATGCGAAATATGCCGCACCTGGTTGTAGGCGTCCGTAATCAGACTGACGACGCTCTGATACTGGATCCTTTCGGCCGGAGAAAAGTTATCTATCTCGACTGATTCCAGCCGCCATTTGACGCCCGAAAGCAAACTCCCCAAGTTGTTGTGCAGTTCCGACGCCACGCGTTCGCGCTCGATGCTCTGTCCCCGGAAGAGTGCCTCCTGGATTTCGTGATTTTTGCGCGTGAGAATCAGGTTGGCTTGCCCCAACTCATCCGTACGGGCGGCCACACGTTCCTCCAGCGTAGCGTTCGTTTCTTTCAGCATTCTGCCTACTTCCGTCAATTGCGCGTTGCTGCGGTCCAGCTCGCGGCGGCGTTTCTGAAGCAGGCGATTGCTGCGCCCCAGGGCGGCCGCCAGGCCGAGGAATACGAGAATGCCGAGAATCAGCGCGTAACGGAGATAGGTCTGGCGCGCCATGTCATTGGCCATCTCTTGCATTTGCGCGTCCCGCTGCTGAGCGTCGTACTCATAGCGCAGCACTTCTATCCGTTTGTTTTGCGCCTCGGCTCGATTACTCTCCAGCAATCGCACAAATCGCTCGTGCCACCGCAATGCATCTTCGGGCATTTTTAAAGCTTTGTAGGCCTCAAATAAATTGAAAGCCACCCGTTCGCGCATGGGTGGCTGTTCATAAATAAGATAATACTCGGCGCGCTCGGCAAAGCGCTGGGCCTCCCTGGGTTTGTCGGAACGGCTGTAAATGAGGCTTATCAGCGAGAGCAATTCGGCGTTGGGACGCCCTTTGTTGTCATTTTCTGCACCAAGTGCCAGCAGTCCGTATTTTTCGGCGGCAACAAAATCTTCTTTTTTCAGGAAAGTGGCCGCCAGGTTGAAGTAGGCATCGGCTCGTTCGGCAGAGTATTCCTGAGCCGAATTAATTTTCAGGCTTTTCTGGAGAACAGAAATTGCTGCTTCCGGCTGATTGTTTTCCCGGTAAGCTGCGCCCAGGTCGATCATCGCCCGGGCCTGACCCAGCGAATCAGCCTTTTTCTTATAGAGTTCGATACCCCGCTTCTCGGCGGCAATGGCTTTGCGGTACGTTTTGAGATTGGTATAAGAGTCGCCGATGCGATCCCAGGCGTAAGCCTGCTCGTCGGTTGACTGGGCCAATTCGGCGTATTGCACCCCGCGAAAAAGGTATTCTATGGCTTTAAATGTCACGCCTTTTTCCAGATAGGTCGCGCCAATACGGTTATGGATGAAAGCCAGCCACCGATCTGAACGCAAGCGGAAAGCCGTATCGAAGCCCTTCTGCAACCAAAACAAGGAGCTGTCGAGGTTAGCTATCGTGGAGGCCTCACGGGCGTAAAACTTAATCAACGTCGTATCACGAACCATTGATTTTGGTTCGTTTTCCCAATACGCAATGGCGGCCAGCGGGGTGGTATTGACATTATTTTGGGCCAATGCGCTTTTTACTCCCGCCAACAGTCCCAACAGAACAATCACTCTTCTCATACCAGACGATCACGGCTGCTTCTGTATTCCATAAATCACGGCAATATAGCCTTAAATTCTTGTAAAAGTGCCATTCAAGAAACAAACATAAAAAATCTGGCCAGATTTTGGCGTGTATCTCGCTATAAACGCAGGCCGCCGCTTTTCCTTATTCCTTGTCGTCCTTCGTCCAGTCTACCTTGAATCTGCCGTTCGTTACCTCGATCGTATCGGTCTCCTTGGTTTTTTTAGAACGGTCATGATCGTGCGGATCGGTGCTGGCGACCACGCCCGCTCCGGCTCCGGTCAACAGTTTCTTGCCCAAGTTGGCCCGCAGGCCGGAACCGGTCATGGTGGCCAATACTCTTTTTTGGTAGTAAACCCCGTTCAAAGTCGCCTCGAACGTGCCTTCCACCGAGGTGGGAGTAGCGGCGGTGATGGTCACCGAGCCGCTCAGCGACTCGCCGTCGTGGAAGCCGTGGCCCATTTTCTTGGTTTCTTCGGTGTAGTCGATCAAGGCAAAAACCCCCTCTTTCGCTTTAAATTTGTAATTTTTCTTTTCTATCTCGGCCAAATCCTCGATCGGGAAAGTGCCCGGCTGCAGACTGTCCGTAAAATAGTACAGCCGCACCCAAAGTTGCTCGTCGGGATTGACCTTGAAGCCCACCAGAGCCAGGTAGTTGAAATTCTTTTTGCGAAAGGGTATTTTCAGCCGTTTGGCTTCGGCCTTCCATTCTTTGCCATCGACGGTGGCGGAGATGAAGTTGTCGGTTTCCTGGGCGAGGGCAGTGCCTGCAAAGCCGCCGATCAGCAGTAATAAAGAGAGTATTTTTTTCATAGCAATAGTGTTTCTTTCAGTTTGGTAAATACCTTATTCTCTTAAAGGTAACAGCCTGCGTCAACCCTACCAAAGAAATGGACACAGAATTGAGTAAGCGGTAGCCGGTAGTTATCAATCGGCAAAAACCCGCTCTCCCAAAGAAAGAGCGGGTCAGTGAATCAAAACAAAACGCTGACTGTCTATTTCAGAACCCTAATACCGCCGGATATTGACCTCCGACAGCCCGGCTTCGTAGTCGATCATAATTTTGCGCGCGGACTCGTCGAAACCCGGCGAGCGGTACAGGCCCTCGCGCACTTTCTGCAAATCGCCCATGTCCTTATCGTTCAGCATGCCGTCGATGCGTACCTCGCAGCCGACCGACCGGGGAATTTCGAGCGTTACCGAGGCCACGCCGGACTCGATCTTGACGTCGGTACGACTTACTTTATCGCCCAATTTTACGTCCAAATCCGCCACACCCGTGCTTACTTTCAGTGATTTCACTCGAAAATCGCTCAGATCAAACTTCGCTTCGCCTGCCCCCAGCCCCAGGTCGATGTTCCAGAGTGGCTTCCTGTTGAGGTTGAATACTACCGAGTTTTGGTTGTTTCCCTTCTTCAGATTGATCTTCCCGCTTTCCATCTTGAAATCGATCACGGCGGTATTGGCATTGCGATTGTTGCGGATGTCGGATCGGAACCCACCGATCGAGGAACGCGATTCGGCTTCAAAGAGCTTATCGGTGCCCCCTTTTAGCCTGAACTCCCCGGCACCGCCCTCGAAATTCAAGGTCGCCTCTTTCAGTCCGCTTTCCATTTCGTATTCGTAGTGACGGTTGCGGATGTCGCGCTTTTCGAGATTGTCCCCATCATCACCATTTTCCTTATCCCGGTTGTAGTCCTCCTCGTACTTGCGGCTGCGTTCCTGATTTTCCTTCCGTAGTCGTTCGCGCTTCCGGCTCCGGTTTCGGTAGCCGAAGTCTCCGCTCCGATCGTTGTCGCTATCGTCGTTCCAATCGTTGTCCCAGTCGAAACTCCAGTTTCCCCGGTCGTTGTTAAAAGCGCGGTCGGTGCGGTGCGTGATGCCGCCCAACACAGCCAGGGCAATCAGAATACCCGCCACCCCTCCGCCCCAGCCGTTTCGTTCGCGGCCACTGGCCAACAGGCTTCCACCAGCCAGTATCAATAGCACGGGCCAAAAGCGGGCGATTTCGTACCAGTCGATATCGAGGAAGCCCAGGTTTCGTAGCAGCCAAAAGGCTCCTACGATGACGAGCAGTCCGCCCCAAAATATTCCGTTTGATTTTTTCATGGCTAAAATTTCGTTTAAAGGTTGGAGTTGGTGGATTGCCTGGCCCCCAACTGGTGGCGCAGCAGCAGGAGCCCACCCGAAACGATCAGGATGATGGGCAGAAAGTAGCGTCCGAAGTCGAAGTCAGAAAACTCTTCGATCAGAAACAGGATGCCGACGACGATGAGGATGATTCCCCAGAAAGTGTTTTTGAAATTCATGGCTTTGGGTGTTTAGGTGTTTAGGTGTTTAGGTGTTTAGTGAAAATACTGACAGGGAAATATCTAATCCAAAAAACGACTGAAATTCTCCACAACTCAACCCTTAAACAAAAAGCTACCGGATTATCGGCGGCTCACCGCTGCCGTCGGTTTCTCCGTCGGGATCGGTGGGGGGCTTGGGCGGGTTGGTTGGGCTATCGAATGGGCGGTAAGGAACTGGCTCGGGCTCTTTGGGCGGGAACGGTTCGGCGCTCCCAGGGTCGCTGGGCGTGAACGGGTCGGCGGGAGGCGGGGCGTCATTCATGCCGGAAAACTGCTCCTTGTCGCGCTGGCGCAGGAGAAGAAAGGCTCCGCCGGCGATGAGCGCAATAGGCCAAACGTACTCACGAATGCGGTACCAATAAGGTAATTCATCGAGCAGCAGGATGGCTCCCACGCCCAGAAGCACCACACCGATGATCTTGATGGAACGGTCGGGATCGGAACTGTTGGCAAAGAAGCTGGAGGTTCGGCTCTGAGGCGCATTGGGGTCGGCATTAGGGTCAGTGGTTCCGTCGTACAGATTGGTCGGACGGTTGGCTCCCGGCAGTCCTTCGGGCAGGGCCACCCAGAAAACGATGTACACGATGGCCGTCCAGAAGAAGGTCGGCGGGATGGGCAGCAGTAGCAGCACCACCCACAACACGCGGATGATGGTGCGATCAATGCCGAAGTAGTCGCTCATTCCGGCAGACACGCCGCCTACGACGGCTTCGCTGGGGATGCGGGTTAATTTCCTTTCCATGGCTTTTTGATTTTTTAGAAATAATTGTGTGATGCGCCGCCTGATGCTTTCTTAACTTTCGCCCCAGGCTTGTTGCTTCAAATAAAGTGAGTTTTTCCTTTATTTGCAATCAAAGGTAGTGGGTTATACAAGATACTGACCTCCGAAAATTTATAATCGGCAATTCGGTGGGTTGAGTGGTGATTATTTCTGGTGGCGTCCGTAAAAGATGGGACCACCGGGTCATTCAGGCATCGGGATCCAAAGATTCCAGAATATCCATCAGGCTACCGAAATCCTTATAGCCCGGCCGGATTTCCTCGCTGCCGCGCAAGGCGATCCCCCTAGTCGTGGCAGAGGCGACAACTCCCGCTACAACTTCCTCGTTTTCTAGTCCAAAACCCAACAAAATGGGATAGTCGCCGGATAGCGATTGCAGGTGATTCTGCCACTCATCCGTGAGTGGGGCATTCTGCTCGCTCTCCAAAAGGAAAAACGCGACCTCGTCGGCATAGCGCCCCATGAGTGCATCCAGCTCATCGGCTGCATAGTGATCCACGTCGACGCGCAGCAATAACGGTTTCTCCAATTCGCTCTTCAGATAAAGTAGCAAGTTAGGATCTTCCACCTGTAAGGCGTCGAATTCGTAGTCGGCGAGCGTAGCCAGCAGTTTGGTCGGATCGGTCTCAGCCGATTCGACGACCAGCTTTACCCCGGCAATCCAGGCGCGGATTTCGGCGTATTTTCTTGATGCGGTGTAGTTATCTGAGGATTCATCGACGGAGAAACCCAGCATATCGACCCCCATCCCGGCGCAGTACCGGGCGTCGGAGAGGTTGGTGACGTTGCTTATTTTGACGGTAGTTTTTAACATTCTGCTTTTTTTAACCGCAAAGAACGCAAAGTTTTTGCGCAGAGAACATAATGGCTCCGCGAACTCCGCGTAGAAACTCTGCGCCGTATCGACGGATCGTCTCTGCGGTTAGTTGCAGGAACTAAGCACGCTAACAAGAACGTTCATCAACGAACTAAAAATCGGAAGGCATTCACCCTTCGCAGATTACGACTATGAGTAAACACGGAAGAATCCTCGTCGCCATGAGCGGCGGGATCGACAGTTCTTTGGCGGCGGTGATGCTGCACGAAGAAGGCTACGAAGTCATCGGCATGACGATGAAAACCTGGGACTACGCCGGCAGCGGCGGTTCCAAAAAAGAAACGGGCTGCTGCTCGCTGGACTCCATCAACGACGCCCGCAACATCGCCGTGCAACTGGGCTTCCCCCACTACATCCTGGATATTCGGGCCGAATTCGGCGATTACGTCATCGATCACTTCACCGGGGAGTACCTCGAAGGCCGCACGCCCAACCCCTGCGTGCTGTGTAATACCCACATCAAGTGGGACGCCCTGCTACGCCGTGCCGACCGCCTCGACTGCGCGTCTATTGCCACGGGACACTACGCCAACATCCGCCAGCAGGAAGGCGGCGAATCCGATGGCCGCTACGTGCTTTCCAAGGGCATCGACGCCTGGAAAGACCAAAGTTATGTCCTCTGGGGCGTGTCGCAGGAGAGTCTGAGCCGCACCAAACTACCGCTTGGCTACCTGCACAAGAGCGAAATACGGGAGATGGCCAAACAACGCGGATTCATCGATTTGGTCAACAAATCCGAGAGCTACGAAATATGCTTCGTACCGGATAACGACTACCGAGGGTTCCTGAAAAGGCGCATTCCTGGCCTGGAAGCCGAAGTGGCGGGAGGAAATTTCGTCCACCAGGACGGTACCGTGCTGGGCCAGCACGAGGGCTACCCTTTTTATACGGTAGGACAAAGAAAAGGCCTGGGCATCGCCTTGGGCCGCCCCGTTTTCGTGACCGAAATCAGGAAAGATTCCAATGAGGTGGTGCTCGGCGACCTACCCGACTTGTATCGCGACGGCATGATCGTCGGCAAGCTCAATTTGCAGAAATACGCCTCCCTCGAACAGCCGTTAGAAACCGTAACCAAGGTGCGCTACAAGCACGAAGGTACGCCGGCAACGGTCGTCCAGGAGTCGTCCGACCGCATCCAGGTGAATTTCCACGACGGCGTCAGCGGCATCGCTCCCGGCCAAGCGGCGGTATTTTACGAGGGCGACGATGTGGTGGGCGGGGGCTGGATTATGAAGAGCTACAAACAATGATCACCATCGAATACTGTCCTAAGTGCGGCTGGCTGTTGCGGGCGGCTTGGCTGGCGCAGGAGTTGCTGACCACGTTTTCGGAGGAACGTTTGGGCGTGTTGCTGCGACCCGCCGAGGTGGCCGGACAATTCTCGATCACGCTGGGCGACGAAATCCTGTGGGATCGGAAGCGCGAAGGGCGCTTTCCTGAGCCTAAGGAAATCAAGCAACTCGTTCGGGATGTGATTTCGCCGGGAAAATCGCTTGGACACAGCGATCGAAAGTAGGGTTGTGGGCGGTACTGGGCAAATTCTCCTTGAAAGTGGGGAGTGTTCGCCACTTTGCGCTCAAGCGATTCGCATTCTTCTGAAATCTTTGGGCGGATCATAACTTGTTCAACAGTAATTTGTTAAACAAATATTACCGCTCCGTCTTGAAGACAAGCAGGCTTAATGTCGGCCACCGGACTGATTATTTAGCCGGATAGGGTATCAGTGTCACAGGGATGCTGAAAGAAAATTTTAACTTAAAATACCCTAAACATTATGGCTGATAAACTGAAAAACCTACAGGACCTGTTAGAGCATCAAGTAAAAGATCTTTACAGCGCAGAATCGCAAATCATTGCGGCGTTGCCAAAAATGGTCAATAAAGCTACCAATCAGAAGCTGAAGGACGCCTTCAACTCGCATTTGAAGGAAACCGAGGAGCAGAAGGCTCGTTTGGAAGAGATTTGTAACAAAATGGGTATTAAACCCGGTGGCGAAAAGTGCAAGGCGATGGAAGGCATCATCAAGGAAGCCGCCTCGTTCATGGACGAAAAAGCCGAGCAAGCCGTCATGGATGCCGGACTTATTGCCGAAGCCCAGCGCATAGAGCACTACGAGATTACAGGCTACGGGACGGCGCACCGCTACGCCGCTCAACTCGGACACAAAGAGGTCGCTGACCTGTTGGCAAAAACTTTGGAAGAAGAGAAAGACGCCGACGAAACGCTCAACGATTTGGCGATCGAAGAAATAAACAAGAAAGCCGAGGCTGCCTGATCTTAGGCAACATTTGAATTTTTAAGGAAGCCCGTGCCGATTGAGCGCGGGTTTTTTTACGCTTTTTCAGAGGAGAGGCAAATACCGCTCGCTGATAATATTTTGGTGATGGATCGCGTGGCCGACGACCATAAACCCCAAGGCGGCGACCGAGATCGGTGTCTTGCTCAAATGCCCCCCTATGCCGGAGCGCATCAACATTTCCCTATCGAAGTTGCTGAATAGCGCCAAGGTCGCTTTCCGCACTATTTCGTATTCATCCAGCAAATCTTCCAGGTTACGCCGGTCGGCCAGGGTATTTTGGGCATAGCTGTTTTCTGCAAACCCCGGCAAAGCCGTTTGGTCATTTCGGGCGAAGCGCAGGGCGCGATAGCTCATGATCCGTTCCGTATCGATGCAATGTTGAACGATGTCGTTGATGGTCCACTTGCCGGGTGCGTACACTTGGTCGCCCAGTGCTTCCAACATTTCCACGTTTGAAAAAACTGCCTCGGGAGCGTGAGCTTCCAACGCATCGAGCAAATCAATGTCATCCACCAAATTGATATAGCGGTCAAAAAACTGCGGCTTGGGGTCGATTTCTTTGTGTTTCATAGATTTCGGGATAGAATGCCGAAATTAGCATTTTTTCCGGCAGGAAGCCGGATGGCCGCTACTGCATGAAATTACTGCTTTTCGACACCTCCCTCGACGGACACCACACTGACTACCTCACTCATTTGATTGAGTACTGGCACAACCAGCAAATCGAAGGCGAACTTCACATCGTTGCCCCCGGAGGGCTTGCCGCCCAGGTCACTTCCGAAATTAGTCCTGCTTCTAGCATCAGATTCACCGAATTGACGGAGTCGGAAATAGCCAACATCAGGGACGCCTCTATGATCGGTCGTTCCTTTGCGGGCTGGAATCTTTATTTGAAATACGCCAATAAAATTCAGCCTGACCACGCGCTGCTTATGTACTTCGATGTGTTTCAGCTCGGATTGTGGCTGGGTAAAAAATCACCTTGTCCTATCTCAGGAATCTATTTTCGGCCTAATTTTCACCAGAAAATCACGGCAAACTGGAAGGAAAGAGGGCTGATCCTCAGAAAAAAATTCTTCTTGAATCGGGCTTTGTCCAATCCAGAATTTGCGACACTTTTTTGTTTGGATAAATCCGTGGTTCCCACCATTCAAACCATTTCGAGCGGCACCAAGGTACTACCGCTCAGCGACCCGGTGAAGAACTATGTCATAACGTCCGACCAGGCGGAAGCGCAGAAACAGCGGCTGGGCATCGAGGATTCCCGCAAAGTGTTTCTACTATTTGGTTATTTGGACGACAGGAAGGGAATCGAGCCCGTTCTGGATGCCCTTGCCATGCTCTCACAGGAGGAAAGCAAACACGTGACTTTATTGTTGGCTGGTCCTATCGGGGAAGATTTTCGGCATACGGTCGAAACCAAGATTGCTGGCATGAATACTGAAGCACAAATCATCTGCCAGTTCGATACGCTCAAAGGAGCCGCCATTCAGACTCTCTTTACGCTCTCAGATTTTGTCTTGACACTCTACCAGAGACACATCGGCATGAGTTCGATCGTCGTTAGAGCGGCGCTGTCCCGCAAGCCGGTCATATCTTCGGATTTTGGTTATCTGGGAAATTTGGTGGAGTCTCAGCAACTGGGAATTACGCTGGATTCGGAATCGCCTTCTGCGATTTGTAGTGCGTTACGGCAGGCGTTGCGGGGAGAAATTAGTTTTGACCGACAAGCCGCCAAGCTACTGGCAGAGGAAAACACGGCGCGGGCTTTTGCGGAGCAGGTTTTGGCGGGAATCAAGGGTCGGTCATGACAAAATCGTCAGCTTCTACCGTTCCACATAATCCAAATCTTTCGTAAAGGTTTCCTCGATAAACGCCAGCGCCAGTAGTGCGATGGCCGCAACGACCACGCCCAGCACCAGGCCAGCGTTAATGACGCCCATCGAACCCTTTAACCAAACGAACAGGGAGGCGAAAGGAATGGTGGCGCCCCGTACGAAGTTGGGGATGGTAGTAGCCACCGTGGCGCGAATGTTGGTGCCGAAAAGCTCGGCGGCAATGGTGATGAAAAGCGTCCAGTAGCCGTTGCAGAAGCCCAGGAAGGCGCATAACATGTAAAAAGAGAAGGTTTCCGATACGGGTAGCATCAAGTACATCGCCATCATGACGACCGACATGATAATAAACAATCCAATGACCTTCTTACGGCTTTTGAGGTATTGGCTCAATAATCCGCTACAAACGTCCCCAAAGACTTGACCCGTAAATGCAAACATAACGGCTTTGCCCGCGTTGACGCCCTCTATCCCTTTGGCCGCGCCAAACTCAGGGGAAAAAGTAATCAGAATACCCACCACAAACCAGATGGGCAAGCCGACCACGATGGCCATGATGTACTTTCGCAGACGGGTGCCGTCGGTAAAAATGCTAAGGATGTCTCCCCGATTCACGGCTTTATCCTTCAAGTGCTGGAACATGCCCGATTCAAATACATTAAAGCGGAGAATCAGCAGCGTAAGTCCCATGCCTCCGCCGACAAAGTAGGAAACCCTCCACTGGAACAAATCAGCGACAAAGTAAGCCAGAATCGCCCCCAGAACGCCCAAAGTGGCGACCAGTGTGGTACCGTAGCCACGGATTTCCTTGGGCAATACCTCGGTCACGAGCGTAATACCCGCGCCCAACTCACCCGCCAATCCGACGCCCGCAATAAAGCGCAGCACAGCGTACATTTCCAGACTGTTGACGAAGCCATTGGCGATATTGGCCAGCGAGTACATAATGATCGAGCCGAACAGCACCGACAGACGTCCCCGCTTATCGCCCAAGACACCCCACAGAACGCCACCGATCAGTAGCCCGGCCATCTGCCAGTTGAGCAGTGTGATTCCTTCGGGCAAGAGCTGGTCGCCCGACACACCTAGTTCCTGTAGGCTCGGCACCCGCACGACGCTGAACAGAAACAGGTCGTACATATCCACCATGTATCCCAAGGCCGCGACGAGTACCGGGATTTTGAGGAGTTGGGAAATGACGGAGGCTTGGGGGGTGTTGGGCGTCATGGTATTTGAGTTTATGAGTTTAAAGTTCAAAGTTCAAAGTTTGAATCTCAAAGTGTTAGCAGCGAGAAAAATTTCTCACTACCGGACTTTAAACTCATAAACTTTGAACCGCACGAGCGGTGCCGTCATGAACTCCCTTACAAGCGGTCGATCAGCATGCCGCCATCCACGTGAATGACTTGTCCGGTCGAATAAGGAAAATCGCCGCGTACGAGCGAGGCGACGGCTTTACCCACGTCGTCGGGTGTACCCCAACGCGGTTGCAGGGCCATGCCGCCTTCGAAAAGCTGGTCGTATTTGCCTTGTACTTTCGAAGTCATGTCGGTGGCGATTACACCGGGACGTACTTCAAACACCGGGATGTCGACTTCGGCCATTTTTACGGCAAAAAGCGCCGCCGTCATGGCGAGTCCAGCTTTTGAAACGCAATACTCAGCCCGATTGATGGAGGCGACCGTTGCGGATATGGACGTTACAAAGATGATCGTGCCCTGAAAATCAGGATTGGATTCCTTTTCGTTAGCCATTCGGTTTGCAATGGCTTGAGTTAAGAAAAAAGGGCCTTCCAGGTTGGTGTCCAGCAAATCGCGAAAACTTTCAGGTGTCGTGTTGAGTAAGTCGAGGCGCTGTTTGGGTGCAATGCCTGCGTTGTTGACCAGCACGTTGAGCCCACCCAGTTTTTCGTAGGCCTCCTCCACAATTCGCGCCCGATCGTCGGCCGACGCGATGCTCCCCTGGCAGTAGACGGCCTTCACACCCAACTCACGAAGGTCGTTGAGGGTATCTTCAACCAGTTCTTGCGGGCGTACCCCATTGATGGCAATGTCGTAGCCCTCCCGCGCTAAACATTGCGCGATTCCCAGACCAATTCCTCGGCTGCCGCCGGTGATTAAGGCTGTTTTCATAATTCCTCAATATCTACCCAACACCGCTTCTCCCAGCTTTCGATCCCTTTTTCGGCGAGTTGTACGCCCTTGGCACCCTCTTTCAGATCCCAGGGGAAGGGCGTGTCTTTGACGATATGTTTCAAGAAAAGCTCCCATTGTGCCTTGAAAGCGTTGTCGAAAATTTCTTGTTCGGGTACTTCGGACCAGCCCTCGAAGAAATCGATAGGTTGCTTGATGTCGGGGTTCCAAACGGGCTTGGGCGTGTTGCCGTAGTGTTGCGTGACGCACTCGCGGAGTCCAGCCACGGCCGAGCCCTTGGTACCGTCCACGTGTAGCGTGAGCAGGTCGTCGCGGCGTACGCGCGTTGTCCAGGAGGAGTTGAACTGGGCGATGACCCCGCCTTCCAGCTCAAACGTGGCGTAGCAGGCGTCATCAGCAGTGGCCTTGTAGGGCTTACCCTGCTCGTCGATGCGTTCCTCGATGTGGGTAGCGCCCAGACAGGAAACGGCCTTTACTTTGCCGAACAGATGATCCAGCACGTAGCGCCAGTGACAGAGCATATCGACGATGATCCCGCCGTCGTCCTCTTTGCGATAGTTCCAGGAAGGCCGCTGCGCCGGAACGCTGTGGCCCTCGAACACCCAATAGCCAAATTCGCCGCGCACCGACAGAATCTCGCCGAAGAAATCATTTTCCATTAGGCGCTTTAACTTCAACATGCCGGGTAGCCAAAGCTTGTCCTGCACGACTCCGTTTTTGAGTCCGGCTTTGGTGCAGATTTCGTACAATTCCAGCGCTTCTTCCACCGAAGTGCCCGTGGGTTTTTCGCAATAAATATTCTTCCCGGCTTCGATGGCCTTCTTCACCGCCGCCGCGCGACGACCCGTCACCTGCGAGTCGAAATAGATTTGGTAGTGCGGATCGTTAATCACCGAATCCAGGTCAGTAGTGTATTTCTCAACGCCCGAGCGCTCGCACAAAGCTTTTAATTTTGATTCATTCCGACCGACTAAAATAGGATCCGGCATGATGACCTCGTCGGCGGAGAGTTTCACCCCGCCCTGCTCGCGAATGGCCTTGATTGAGCGGAGGAGGTGCTGGTTGGTACCCATGCGTCCCGTGACGCCGTTCATGATTATTCCTATGGTATGTGTTTTCATTTTGGCTATCGGCTTTCGGCCGGGCGGCGCACCGCTCTCGGCTCTCGGCCTTTTGTTTATGTGATTATTTAAATGCTTTACAATTATTTATTTGATGATTTAGGGCTGGGCTTATTTCTTCTCTGGCTCTGCTTTTTGCTTAAAAACAAGCCGAAAGCCGATGGCCGACCGCTAATAGCCCCCTCACACTTTCTCCCCGAACGCCTCCACGATTTTCCCCAGAAACTCCTGCTGGTCTTGTTGCCAGTAGATATTGGAGAAAATTTCGACTTCTACGTAGCCGTCGAAACCCGTGGCGTCGACCCAATTGCTGATTTTCTTGATGTCGATGCAGCCTTCGCCCATCAGGCCGCGGTCGTTGAGCATATCGCCCGTGTTTACCTTCCAGTCGCAAACGTGGTAGGCCAGTAGATGGTCGTTCTTGCCGCAGCGCCTGATTTCGGCTTCCAGATTGGGTTCCCACCAAAGGTGGTACACGTCCACGGCCACCCCTACAAAGGGCGAGCCGATGGCTTCCGACATATCGTTGGCTTGCGCCAACGTATTGATCGCCGAGCGGTCGGCAGCGTACATCGGATGTAAAGGCTCAATGGCTAGTTTGACGTTGAGTTGCTCGGCCAGAGGAAGTAGGGCTTCGATGCCGGCCTGGATTTGCGCCCGGGAAGTTTCAAGCGTTTGGTCAGGTGATGCACCGCACACCAAAACAATCAGCGGTGCGCCCAGCGCGGCGGCTTCCTCGACCAGTCTTTTATTATCCTCGATGGCCTTGGTGCGTCCCTCCGCACTGGTATGGGGGAAAAACCCGCCCCGAACGTAGGACACTACGTCCAGCCCATTTTTGCGAATTAAATCGCCCGCCTGGGCGTGGGTCATGCCTTCGACCGCATTTTGCCATACGCTGATGCCCTTCACGCCAGCAGCCGCGTAATGCTCCACGGACTCATTGAGCGACCAGGGTTTGGTAGTGATGGTGTGGATGCAGCAGCGGTCGAGGTTCATTAATAGGTTGTTAGGTTGTTAGGTTGTTAGGTTGTTAGGGAGAAATGGACGTTCGATAAAATAGTTCGGGAGAAGTACTATGGAGTCAGTCAGCAAAAGCTATTTCGGAAAAGACATTATTCAGATTTTACAAAACTTAATGACGCCACGGGGCGCCCCGCTAAGACCTAATAACCTAATACCTAAAAACCTACTTCACCGCTCCCAAATAAGCGTAATAAGGCTCATCCTTAATGATACGCTGCAAGTACAGCGCGGCTTCGCGGGCGTGGTAGTCGCCCCACATGCTGGACTCGCCGCAGGGTACTTTTTGACCTTCGGGGATGTGGTCCCAGCCGTTGGGATGGTGGTAAACCGAGTGCAGAATCAGGCCCTCGTGTTTTGGGTCGGTGGACAGGTACGGCTCGTCGAAAAGCGTGTCCAGCGTGGTGAGTCCGGCTTGCCAGTAGCGGTTGCCATCTTCGGTTTGGCCTTTATCCTTTAAGTATTTACCCAACCTGAGCAACCCTTGCGCACCGATGGCGGCGGCGGAGCTGTCGATGGGTTCGTAGTCGTTATGGGGGTCGGATTTTTTCTGGGTGTAGTCTCCAAGCTTGTAGAGTTCCGGCGCACCAGCGTCCCAGTAGGTAATCCCGTCGGCGGAAGTATGGTCGATGAAAAAGTCGTTGGTGGCGCGGGCGGCTTTCAGAAAAATTTGCTCCACCGATTCGCGCCCTCCCAAAGGAACCAGTTCCTCGTCGGAGAAATAAGCCAGCGTTTCAAGTTGCTCGGGAAAACCGACCATCGCCCAGGCCAGGCCGCGCGTCCAGGTCGTGAAGCCGGAATAACCCTGCTGCGTGTTGGGACAGCGGTAGTTGCCGTCGTTGACGTTGAAAATGGATTCGTGCGCCGCGCGGCCCCACTCTTCGTAAATGTCGCGGCCTTCATTATAATAAAGCGAGTATTTAGCCGTAGCCAAAGAGTGCTGAATTCCACGCTCAAGCAAGCTGGTCTTCAAGTCATTTTCGCCCATCAGACTATGGCCCAACAAATGAGAAGCCATCACCGCCCGCACCGAGCGGATGGTGTCGACGAACAAGGAGTGCGGGCCGTTGAATGAATGGATGAAACCACCCCCGCCTTTAATGGGCGTCCAGCGCTTGGCCTGCACGGCCCCGGATAGTTTGAGGGCGAGTTCGTAAAAGTTACGCTCCCACTCGTTCTCCTCGATCCGGCCTTCATTCATCAGCCGCAGCAGATTGCCGTAGGTACTCACGTTGTTGAAGCCGTGGTCGTGCACCCCAAAGTGACCCACGTGCGAGGCCATCTGCTTGACGGTGTGCTCCTTAGCGGCTTTCAGAAAAGACTCATTGCCCGTGGCGTCGAATTGCAGCACCTCGGCCCCGTAGCGGAAGCCTTCGGTCCATTCGGTCCAGCCACGCGTGGTGTACTTGCCTTTGACGGTGAAGACGGGAGACCCCTTGGCGGGGTCGTAATTCTTGTTGAGGAGGTTGATTTTTTCGCCGGACAATTGCCACAGGCGGTCGAGTTTTGGTTGGAGGTCGGCAGCTTTTAGGTTTTCTTTAATTTGCATCGGGGAGCGTTTGAATTCTGGACTGGTAGGGTTATTAATCTATACCCAAAGCAAAAGACGACTGTTTGCTAATGTTTACCTGACCGATTTTTTCTATAAAATATGCCCATTTGCCGTAAACTCGTGGTTCTCAGAAAATAAAAAAAGGCGGCAAGAAATGAATCTTGCCGCCCTTCCTGGTGTGGATAATGGATGTTATTCGTTGTCGCTCACGTGTTGGGTTTGGGTGCGCTCGGTTTCTTTGTCGCGTTCTTCCCAGCCCTTACTTTCGTTGGTCTGCTTCTGGTGTCCACCTTTGCCGCTGCTGCTCTGGGACTGCTTCCCGTCTCCGCTTTGGCTCTGTGATTGCTGGCCGCCACTGCTGCTTTGGGATTGTGAACGGCCGCCGCCACTTTGTTGCTGGCTTTGGCTTGTATTACTTTGGTCTTGACTTTGTGAATTATCCATGATTGATGAAGTTTAAGCGTTTAGAAATCAGAATCGTAGTTAGATTCTGATTTCTGACCTTAAAGAATTAAACCAATCAACACTCTTTCTTGATAAAGTTAAGGCTAAGAAAAGATAATAAATCCTTGATATTCAGGTATATATCTGATTTTTCTTCTAAAAAATCGCTAATTTATTTCTTAAACAGATAGCCTATTTTTGTTGATATTTTTACACAAAGCCTTTTTAACTCCACACTTTCTTTGCCGCCGTAAAATGAAGTATCGCCTCCTTATTTTCGCTTTTTCCCTGATTTTCACGTTACCCGGCTGCCAATCGGCAGATGATGCGGGCCAAGCCACTCCCGTCCCCGGCGTCGGTGTTCCACCGTTGCCATCCGGGGAAACCCATACTTTTCTTCCCGAAAACCTCATTGCGACCGACAGCGCCGCCCAAGTCACGGCCCGCTACACCGACCCTACCAAACGCTACGCCCACGGCATTCTGGGCGACCCGATCGAAGCGGGTGGGCTGCTGGTAGTACGCAAGGGAAAAACCTACTACTACAAGCTAGACGATGCTTTCGTATTCGAAGATTTGCAGCCGCGCCTGGCAGATGTGGACAACGACGGGGAGTTAGAGTTCATCACCATTCAATCCAGCCTGACGATGGGGGCAAGCGTGGCGATTTATAAAATCAAGGATGAAAAACTTCAACCCTACGCCGCCAGCCCCTTCATCGGTACTTCGAGCCGGTGGCTCAACATTGCCGCCATAAATGACCTAGACGACGATGGTAAGGTCGAAATCGCCTGGGTGCAGACGCCGCATATCGGCGGCATCCTGAAAATCGCGCGCGTTCAGAACGGTGCGCTCGATCTGGTGGACGAGATAAGTGGCGTGAGCAATCACCGCATTGGCTCACGAAACCTGTGCCTTTCGGTACTGACTAAAAATTCAGCAGGCCAAACCGTGTACATTCCCACGAATCAGTACGACATAGTACTAGGCTTTCAACTCATCCATGGCCGGATACAGAAGACCGACTCAATCACATTGGCGGTCGATGCTTCGCGTCCGCTCTTCGAGCAGCATAATTTTCCTTCCCGCGTTCCCGATCGCAACTGTATTTTTGCCAAATGAAATTACCCACCGTGAAAGTAGGCGTGGTGCAGGCGACACCCGCGTTTTTTGATCTCGAAAAAAGCATCGCTAAGGTCGTGGACTGGATCGAAAAGGGCCAGGCGGCGGGTTGCCAGTTACTGCTCTTCCCCGAGTCGTTCCTGCCCGGCTACCCGCGCGGCCTGCGCTTCGACGCCATCGTTGGCCGAAGAACCGAAGCTAGTCGCGACACCTGGCTCGACTACTGGCAAAACGGCGTGGACGTGCAGTTAGGCGTGCTTCGCCCCATTCAGGAGGCAATCAAAAAGTCAGGAGTTTTCGTGGCCCTGGGCGTGACGGAGCGCGAAAGTCTGGGTGGTTCGCTGTATTGCTCTTTACTGTACTTTGCGCCCGACGGATCCCTTCTCGGCTCCCACCGCAAGCTCAAACCCACCGGACTGGAACGCTACGTTTGGGCCGAAGGCGATGGCCGTTCGCTGCACACCTACGATACTCCGCTAGGCAAAGTCGGTGGGCTCATCTGTTGGGAAAATTATATGCCGCTGGCCCGCATGGCCCTTTATGAGAAAGGCGTCGAAATTTACCTCGCCCCCACCGCCGACGCCCGGCCTTCCTGGCAGTCCACCATGCAGCACGTGGCACTCGAAGGCCGCTGCTTCGTGTTGGCAGCCAATCAGTTTGTGCGTAAAAACGATTATCCCGAGCGCTATCAAGCCGAAATCCAGGCCGAGCCGGAGGTGATGTCGGCGGGCGGCAGCGTTATTTACTCACCCATGGGCGAAGTACTGGCCGGCCCGCTGTGGAACGAAGAAGGTTTGCTCACGGCGGATTTGGACTTCTCGCTTCTCGCCAAAAGCAAGCTTGATTTCGATGTGGTAGGGCATTATGCGCGGGTGGATGTTTTTAAATTTGCGGTGCCGGATCAGCCGGAAATCAGAAATATCAATTAAAAAACCTCTTTTTTACTCCATGACCATCGACCTCCGCTCCGACACCATCACCCAGCCCACGCCCGCCATGTGGGACGCCATGCGCGCGGCCCCGCTCGGCGACGACGTCCTGGGCGACGACCCGACCGTGCAAGCCCTGGAAGAAAAAGCCACCCGACTTTTCGGGATGGAAGCCGCGCTGTTTTGCGCTTCCGGCACCATGACCAACCAACTCGCCATCCGCGTCCACACGCAGCCGGGTAGTGATGTGATTTGTGACAAGAACTCACACATCTACCTTTACGAAGGCGGCGGCATCATGCTCAATTCTTTTTCTTCGGTGAAGCTTTTGGAAGGCGACCGGGGCCGCCTCGATGCCAGGCAAGTCGCCGAGGCCATCAGCCCCGACGACATTCACGCGACCGTCACACGGTTGGTGTCTTTGGAAAATACGATGAACAAAGGGGGCGGTTGTTACTATGATCTTGCCGAAATACGGGCGATACGGAAAGTCTGCGACGAACACAGCGTACCGCTGCACCTCGACGGAGCACGGCTGTACAATGCCTTAGTCGCTACGGGCGAAACGCCCGCTCAGCACGGGGCACTTTTTGATTCCGTCAGTTTGTGTTTGTCCAAAGGGCTGGGCTGCCCGGTGGGGTCTTTGCTGTTGGGAACCAAGGATTTCATCAAAAAAGCCTGTCGGTTCCGCAAGGTCATGGGCGGCGGCTGGCGGCAGGCGGCAGGCGGGTTTTCTGGCCGCTGCGGGAATCTATGCCCTCGACCAACACGTGGCAAGACTGGCCGATGACCACGCCCGCGCCACGGCCATCGGCGAAATCCTTCGGCAGAAAGCCGAGGTAGTGGACATTTACCCGATCGACACCAACATCGTGATTTTTGAGCTACCCGAAACAATCTTGGCCTCCGACTACGTGCGGCGGCTGGAAATGCTACGCATCCGGGCGATTGCATTTGGCAAGCACCAAGTGCGGATGGTCACGCACCTGGATTTTACCGATGAGCATTTGGAAGAGTTGAAGAAGCGGTTGCTGCACTTTTAAATCTAGCAGCCCTGTCCATAGTACGCATCCTTCCCGTGCTTCCGCTCGAAGTGCTTCATGCGCAGCGTGTCTTTCAACACCGCCGTATCGGCGTTGATTTGCAAAGTCAGGTGCGCCATGCGGGCGATTTCTTCCAGCACCGCCGCGTTGTACACCGACTTGTCCGCATCCTTCCCCCAGGTGAAAGGGCCGTGGTTTTGCAGCAGGATCATCTCCACTTCTTGGTGCGATAAGCCTTTTTCCGCGAAGCAATTCAGGATCTGGTGGCCGGTTTCGTGTTCGTAATCGCCCCGGATCATCTCGTCGGTTAGCACGGGCGCGCAGGGGATGTCGCGGTGGGTGTGGTCGGCGTGGGTGGTGCCGAAAATCGGGATGTCGCGCCCGGCCTGCGCCCAGGCCACGGCGTAGGTGCTGTGGGTGTGGGTGATGCCACCGATGTCGTCCCAGGTTTTATAGAGCAAGGCGTGGGTTTTGGTATCGGACGAGGGCCGCATTTTTCCCTCCACTACTTTGGCGTCGTAATCCATAATAACGATGTCCTCGGCTTTCAGGCGCTCGTAGGGAACGCCGCTGGGCTTGATGGCGAATACGGCTTGGTTGCGATCTACGGCACTCACGTTGCCAAAAGTGAACAGTACCAAACCGAGATTGGGCAATTGCATATTGGCTTCGTAGGCCTCTTCTTTTATGGTTTTGTACATGGCTATTGGCTTTCGGCTTTTTCAATTAGCACTCGGTTTGCCGTTCCTTTTATTGGTGAAAAATCTCCCCTAACTGCAAATCCTTCTTAAGACCACGTATAGTCGTGTCCTTATCGATCACCACCAATTCCACGCCCAGCATTTCCGCAAAATCTTCAATGTGCTGCGTCGTCAGATTTTGGCTATAAACCGTGTGATGCGCCCCGCCCGCCAGAATCCAGGCTTGCAGGCCCACTTCCATGCTCGGCTGAGGTTGCCACAGCACCCGCGCGGTGGGGAGTTTGGGGAAATCCTGCGTGATTTCGACCGCCTCTACCTCGTTGACCAGCAGCCGGAAGCGGTTGCCCAGGTCGATCAGCGACACGTTGAGTGCTGGCCCCGCCGCCCCGTCGAACACCAGCCGGACGGGATCTTCCTTGCCGCCGATGCCCAGCGGGTGTACCTCGCAGCGCACGGGTTCGGTGGCGATGGTGGGGCAGATTTCCAGCATATGCGAGCCGAGAACCATCTGATTCTGGGGGTCAAAGTGGTAGGTGTAATCCTCCATGAAGGAATTGCCGCCTGGCAGTCCGGTAGCCATCGTTTTCAGCATGTGCACCAGGGCAGCGGTTTTCCAGTCTCCCTCGCCGCCGTAGCCGTAGCCCGCCGCCATCATGCGCTGCGAGCCGATGCCGGGCAACTGCCGCATTCCGTGCAAATCCTCGAAGGTGTTGGTGTAGGCCGAGTAGCCGCCGTCTTCCAGAAAATGCTGTAAGCCTAGCTCGATGCGGGCGGCTTCAACCAGCGAGTCGCGCATGGCTCCTCCCTTTACCAGTGAATCCATCAGTTGGTAACTATCGGCGTACTCCTGCATCAACAACTCTATTCCACTATCGGCAACTTGGTTTATCACTTTCACCAAATCCCCTACCCCGTGGGTGTTGACCGAAAAGCCGAACTTGATTTGCGCTTCCACTTTGTCGCCCTCCGTCACCGCCACCTGCCGCATATTGTCGCCAAAGCGCACGACTTTCATGGTCTGCATCCGGTAGCGGGCCACCGCCACCCGCGCCCAGCCGTCGATTTGCGCCCGCACGGCGTCACTCTGCCAGTGGCCGACGACCACCTTGCGGCTGATCTTCATCCGCGTCACCAGGAACCCAAACTCCCGGTCGCCGTGGGCCGACTGGTTGAGGTTCATGAAGTCCATGTCGATGTCGGCGAAGGGGATGTCACGGTTAAACTGCGTGTGCAGGTGCAACAGCGGCAATTGCAGGGCTTTCAGGCCACCGATCCACATTTTGGCGGGCGAGAAAGTGTGCATCCAGGTGATGATGCCTACGCAGTTCGGCGTGTAGTTGGCCTCCTTACAAACGGCCAAAATTTCCTCCGGCGTTTTGACTACCGGCTTGAAAACTACCTGTACCGGAATCCGCGGGTCGGTGCCGATAGCCCCGGCGATGATTCTGGAATGCTCGTCCACCTGCCGGAGTTTTTCTTCCCCGTACAGGTGCTGGCTGCCGGTGACAAACCAAATTTCGTAAGACTTCAAATCAACCATTGGCTTCCGTAAATTTTCCCAGCGCCTGATACTTGCCGTATAGTTTTTGATAAATCCTGACCTTATCTGAGTCAGGCGCGTAGCTTTCGTCGAAGCCCGATCCCATCGCCTTTTGGGCGGCGGCGAGGTCGGCATGAACGCCCGCCGCCACGGACGCATTCATGGCCGCGCCCAAGGCGCAAGCCTGATCGGAACTGGCGACCCGGATGGGCATATCCAGTACATCCGAAAGCGTCTGCATGACGAAGGGTGATTTTTTGGCTACCCCTCCAATGGCGATCACTTGCCGGATGGGAACGCCCTCCGCCCGGTAGCGATCCACGATGGCTTTGGAGCCGAAGGCCGTGGCTTCCACCAGCGATTTAAAAATCATCACGGCATCGGTTCCCAAGTTCAGACCCGTCAGGGTGGCTTTGAGGGTGTGGTTGGCATCGGGGGTGCGGCGTCCGTTGATCCAGTCGGTAGCCACGGGGTCTTGTTCGGTGACGGGTAGTTGAGCGGCTTTTTCGGAAAAAAAAGGAATCAACTTTTCACTCAATTGGTCGGCGGCTTCATCACCCAGCAACTCGCGCACGGGTTCCGTTATTATTTTCTGAAACCAGGCGTAATAGTCGCCATAAGCCGATTGCCCCGCCTCAGTTCCCAGCATTCCGGGAATGATGGAACCATCGACCTGCCCGCATATGCCCCGGATAAGCAAATGGCCTATCTCATCGGTGGGGGCCATGAGCATGTCGCAGGTGGAGGTGCCCATCACGCGGACGAAGGCGTAGGGCTCGATTTCAGCCCCGACGGCCCCCATGTGGGCGTCGAAGGCCCCTACCCCAATCACAACGTTTTTGGGCAACCCGAGTTTTTCGGCCCACTCGGGCGAAATCGTGCCCATTGGTTGGTCGGAGGTGTGGGTGACGGTGTAGAGCCGATCACGCAGACCGGACAGCAGTGGGTCGAGTTTGGTCAGGAATTCTTCGGAGGGAAGCCCGTCGAATTCTTGGTGCCACATGGCTTTGTGACCCGCCGCGCAGCGCGAGCGCCTCATGGTCAGCGGGTTGGTGTTTCCCGTCAGGACGGCGGAAACCCAGTCGCAATGCTCGACCCAGGAAAAGGCTTTTTCCCGGATGCTTTCGTCGACCCGCAGGGTGCGCAGAATCTTGGCCCAGTACCACTCGGAAGAATAGACCCCGCCGACGTACTTGGTAAAGTCCACGTCCCCGTGATGCGCCAATTCGTTGATTTCCTCCGCCTCGGCGTTGGCGGTATGGTCTTTCCAGAGGATAAACATGCCGCTGGGATTCTCGGCAAATTCAGGCAGTAAGGCCAGCGGGGTGCCTTCCCTATCCACGGCCACGGGTGTGGAACCCGTCGTATCCACCGAGATACCGACGACATTCTGGCGAACCTCTGGCGGAGCAGCGGCAAGCGCCTCCTTCACCACGTTTTCCAACCCTTCGAGGTAGTCCAGCGGATGTTGCCGGAACTGCGAAATGGCGGGGTTGCAGTAGAGGCCTCTTTTCCAGCGCGTATAGTGATGCACAGCAGTGCCGACGCTTTCTCCGGTACGAGTATCGACCACCAGCGCCCGGACGGAATCCGTACCGTAGTCGATGCCGATGGTGTATGGGTGTGTTGCTTTTTCTATCATTATTTTACTTAGATGAGCCTGGTCGAACAGCCGAGGCTGAGCAGCAGACAAACAAAGACGAGAGAAGTTTTCATAGGCTACAATTGCTTTATTTCAAACATCTTTTCCTGGCTTTTGTCAATTGCCAGCGTGTTCCGCAGGGCGCGGCCCATGCCTTCCCACTGCACGGTCATTTCGTCGCCTTCGGCCAGGGCGATGTTTTCTCCGAAGCTGAACGCATCGGCCCCCAGGAAATGGATGTGCAAATCCAGCGGGATGCGGTGGTTGGCGTACTTGAAATGATGGTATTCCAGGTTTTCCAAACTGTGGGCCATGTGGTCTTCGCCCGTTTTGATGGCTTTTTCCCAAATCGTCTGCCCCTCGCGACGGATCGAAACCCTGCCGCTAACGTCGGCGACGCCCTCGGTAAGCACCAGTTCGGGGCCCAGGGCGCAGTTTCTGATTTTGGAGGGCGCGAGGTAGAGGTAGTTTTTCTTCTCCATCACGTGGTCGGAGAATTCGTTGGCCGTGGCGAAGCCGATTCGGCGCGGGTTACCGTTCCGGTCGTTAATATAAATCGCCGCCAGTTCGGGTTCTTCCCCGCCCTCGTCGCCGTAGTTGGGGATGGTCAAAACGGCATCGTGCGCCTTCAGGACGCTGCCGTTTCCTTTGTAAAACCACTCGGGCTGGGTACCGATGCTTCCCGCTACGGGCTTGCCACCTTCCACGCCCCACTGGTACATTTTCATGCTGTCGGTCAGGTGGGCGGCGGCTTGGGCATCGTGCATTTTCTGGCGGTTTTCGGCGCTGGCTTTGTGCGTGAGGCCCGTCCCCGAGACCAGGCACAAACGCGGATCGACGGGATGGTCTACGGCAAGCAGAATTTGCCAGGCAGTTTTCCCTTCATAGATCGCCTCGTAGGGAAGGCGATTTTCTGATAAATTTTCTTGGATCAGTTCCCGTAGGATTTTTCCTTGGTCGATAGCCGCTACCGCCAGAGAATAGACGCTCTCAAATTTATTAATGAGGATCAAATCGGGTTCATCCACCAGCGCAAGGGAGCGCTGCTGCTGGGTATCTATAAGTTGGACGATGCGCATAGGTTCTTTTCTTTTTGCTGGAAAAGCTTTTCCACGCCCAAATCTACGGCTTCTTCCCCACCACCATCCGCATATTTCTCTGCGAACTCCGCGCAAACCTTTGCGTTCTTTGCGGTTAATTTAGGGTCAAATCGCTATTTTTGCCAAACAAAATCTTAACCTAATCGCAACTCGAATGCAGAAAATTCTCCAAAAGACTGTCCATGCTTTATTTTTAGCAATACTTACGGTAGCTACTACCCTGGCCCAACCGCTCCCCGCCAACCTCTTCAAAGCCATGAAAGTCCGCAGCGTCGGCCCGGCGGTGATGTCAGGGCGGATCACCACGGTGGAGGCCGTCCAAAGCAATCCTGAGATCATCTACGCCGGAGCCGCCTCGGGTGGCGTTTGGAAAACCGAGAACGGCGGCGGCACCTGGACGCCGATATTCGACGACCAGCCCACGCTCAACGTCGGTTCGCTGGCCATTCAGCAATCCAATCCCAGCGTGATCTGGGTCGGGACGGGCGAGGGCAATCCCCGCAACTCGATCAATTTGGGGGAGGGGATTTTCAAATCGCTTGACGCGGGAAAAACCTGGAAAAGAATGGGGCTGGAAAACACGCGGGGCATTCACCGCATTTTTATCGACCCCATGAATCCTAACGTCGTGTACGCCGGAGTCATCGGCAATCCCTACGCCGAGCATCCTGAGCGCGGCGTGTTCAAAACGACCGACGGAGGACTGAACTGGGAGAAAGTCCTTTTCACGAATGAGAAGTCGGGCGTGGGCGACATGATTATGGATCCTGCCAACCCGCAGAAACTGCTCGTGGCCATGTGGCAGCACCGCCGCACACCCTACGATTTCCAGTCGGGCGGGCCGGGTTCGGGGCTGTACCTGACGTTCGATGGGGGTAAAAGTTGGAAGAAGCTGGGCAAAGCCGAGGGATTGCCCGACGGCGATTACGGCCGCTGCGGCGTGGCGATTTCGCCCGCCAATCCCGACCGGATGTACGCCATGATCGAGGCCAAAAAGAACGGCCTGTACACCACAACCGACGGCGGTTACCACTGGACGCTGGTGACGGAAGATCCCGACATCGTGACCAACCGTCCCTTCTATTTCAACGACATCATCGCTGACCCGATCAACGAAAATAAGCTCTACGCCCTCTGGCAGACGGTGAACGTGAGCATCGACGGCGGCAAAAGCTTCAAGACGGTGGCCGATTTCAACCAGGCCCACGCCGACCACCACGCGCTTTGGATTCATCCCAAAAACCCCAAGCTGCTCATCAACGGCAACGACGGCGGCGTGTCGATTTCGCGCGATGGCGGCAAGAAATGGATTTTCTCGACGGGCATTCCGATCGGACAGTTCTACCACGTGGCGGTGGACAACGAGATTCCGTATAACGTCTATGGCGGTTTGCAGGACAACGGCTCCTGGCGTGGTCCGGCCTACACCTGGATGAGCGAAGGGATCCGCAACTACCTTTGGCAAAGCGTATGGGGCGGCGACGGCTTCGAGGTAATGCCCGACGCCGACGATGCCCGCTATGGCTACGCTATGTCGCAGGGCGGCGGACTGGGCCGCTTCGACGTCGAGACCGGCCAAAGCTATGGCATCAAGCCGCCCGCCCCCGACCTGAAAACGCGGCTGCGCTTCAACTGGAACGCCGCGCTGGCCCAGGATCCGTTCGACAACAATACCATTTATTACGGCAGTCAGTTTGTGCATAAAAGCACCGACAAGGGCAAAAGCTGGACGATCATCTCGCCCGACCTCACGACCAACGACACGATCAAACAAAAGCAGGACGAAAGCGGCGGCTTGTCGCTGGACGTAACCTCGGCGGAGAACAACACGACGATTCTGGCTATTTCGCCTTCCTACAAGGAAAAAGGCGTGATCTGGGCCACAACCGACGACGGCAACGTCCAGCTCACCCGCGATGGCGGCGCGACCTGGACAAAAATGAGTATCAAGGGTCTGCCGAAGGAAGCCTGGATTCCGCAGGTGAAAGTGTCGAAGCTGAATCCCGCCGAGGCCTACGTGGTGGCCAACCAGTACCGCATGGGCGATTTCGCGCCCTACATTTTCCGCACCCGCGACTACGGCAAAACCTGGGATAACGTGGTGGAAGGAAAAGGGGTAAAAGGCTACGCCCTGAGCGTCATGCCCGACACCGAAGTCCCCAACCTGATTTTTGCCGGAACGGAACACGGCCTCTGGGTCAGCATCGACGATGGCAACCAGTGGACGCAGTGGACGCACGGCATCCCCAGTACCAGCGTGATGGATCTTGCCATTCAGGAGCGCGAGGGTGATTTGGTAATCGGTACCTTTGGCCGCTCGCTTTACGTGCTGGACGATATTCGGCCTCTGCGGAAAATCGCGTCGGCCAAACAAATGCCTGAGCAAAGGCTGGTGGCCTACGCCGCTCCCGATGCCTACCTGGCCGAAACCAAAGATATTCCCGGCTACGGCGCGGGCGGTGACGGCTTGTGGGAAGCGCCCAACCGCAGCCGTCAGGCGCGGCTGACGTATTACCTCAACCCGAAGGGTACCCTTATCGCCCCTCCCCCGCCGCCCGTGGAACCGGGAAGAAATGGGCGCAAAAAGCGCAACATGGTCAATCCCGAAACGCAGGTGATGGCGGGCATGAAGGGCGACACGCTCACCGCCCTGCAACCCGACTCGGCCAAAGCCGCCGCGAAGGACACCGTGCGCATCCGGGTGTACGACAGCGGCAACAAATTGGTGCGCAGCTTCACCGACCAGCCCGACACGGCGGGCATCCAACGCACCGCCTGGGACTTGCGGGAGCGCGGCATCCGCCAGCCCGGCAGCAAAAAACCCAAGCCCAACGCCCCCGAACCCACCGGACTACCCGTGCTGCCAGGGACGTACAAGGTAGTTTTTAACTACAAAGACCTCAAAGATTCCACGATGGTGGAGGTAAAGGCCGACCCGCGCCTGCCTTACAATCGTCCGGCCATCCTGGCCCGTCGCGCCATGGCCGACCGCCTGACCTCGACCGCCGAAAAGCTGACCGCCGTTACCGACCGCCTCGACGAGGCCGACAACACCGTGAAGCAGCTCATGGAGCAGGTCAAAACCTCAGACGATACAACCTGGAAGGGATGGAGCAAGAAGCTGAAAGCCATGCAGGACACGATCAAGGCCAAGCGCGAACTCATCGAACCCAAGCCGCTCGGCAAGCAGGGCTACGGGCGGCCCTTCCGGCAAACGGCCCTCACCGTGTGGCGCGATGCCTTTTATACCGTGGCCGGGACGCCCTGGACGGGTAGCAAGCCTTTTTCGCCCAATGCCGAGGACGAAGTGATGGTGAAAGACGCCGAGATGATGGCCGATAACGCCGTGGCGCAGGTAGAGGACTTTTTCAAAACCCAATGGACGGAATTTAAAAAAGAGGCCCAGAACCAACCTTCCCTGATACGCCCGTAGAGACGTTGCATGCAACGCCTCATCATCCACCAGCCCAAACACAAAAATGCCGCGACCAAAATCGCGGCATTTTTTATGGAGAATTTTAAATTCCTAGAAAAATAGTTTGCATACTAGAAAACTAGTTTCGATATTTGTCCTATGGATTTAGCAAAACTCACCAACAAGGAAGAAGAAGTCATGCAGGTGCTGTGGAACCTGCAACGCGCTTTTGTCAAAGACATGCTGCCGCTATTCGCCGAGGCGAACTGGCACTACAACACGCTCTCGACTATGATTCGCAATTTGGAGGAGAAGGGCTACGTAGCGCACCGGCAGTACGGCAACACGCACGAGTACTACCCAACCGTCAGTAAGGACGACTACCAGGATCACTTTGTGCTGAACAAAGTAGTAGGGGATTATTTCAACAACTCCCACCGGGATTTGGTCGCCTACTTTGCCAAGCAGGAAAAAGTGAGCCCCGACGAACTGCGGGAAATTATCAGGATGATTGAAGGGAGTGATGAGTGATGAAATTAACTTTTTCAGAACCAACTATCAATGTTATGTTTCTCCTACCCTATCTACTTAAAGTAAGCCTACTACTAGCCGTGCTGACGCTCGCCTACCGCTGGCTGATTCAGTTCGAGACCTTTTCCAAAGTGAACCGGGTGCTGCTTTGGCTCAACGTCGCAGCGGCCTGGGCTCTGCCGCTGATTCCGCTGGCAACTTGGGGCCCGACTGAGGTGCAACAGCGGTTTCACCGAACGTTGCCTGCTATCGCGCAGGCCATTCCGTCGGCTTCCCTCAGCGTCCCGGCCCAAAGCCCCGTCCCTACCCTGCTTCCGGCTGAGGCGGTCGACGCCTGGGGCATGGCGGAATGGCTACTGCTCCTGTACGGGATTGGCGTCGCTTACATGGCCTTCCGCTTTCTCTTCCGATTGGGCCGCTTGGTGCGCTCCATTTGGCGACGACCCACGCAGCCCCTCGAAAATGGCCTCGTGCTGGTGCTGGACGAGAACACGGCCTCGCCCTACTCCTTTTTCTGCTGGATCGTCCTGAACCCAAAGCAGTACGCGCTGCCCGAATCCCGGCAAATCCTGGCCCACGAAACCGAACACGCCCGGCAGGGCCACAGCTTCGACCTGTTACTGGCCGAAATTCAGCGCATCGCTTTGTGGTTCAATCCATTCGCCTGGATTCACCAGCAGCTTGTGCAGAGCAATCTGGAATATTTGGCCGATGAAGCCGTGCTGACGCATGGTTTTGCCAAGAAATCTTACCAAATCACTTTGCTCCATGCGGTGTTGCGCACCAACGAGCCGCCGCTGACTAACTCCTTTGCCCAATCTTTACTCAAAAAACGAATCAAAATGATGAACCGAAAACCATCCCGCCGCCTGGCCTGGGGTAAGTACGCCTTGCTGATTGCCACCTTATACGTGTCCGCCGCCTTTGTGGCCCCCTACCAAAAGCAAATTGTGAAAATGACGCCCGCGCCGCTGCAACCCATGGTGAGTGTGCTGGTGCCGGAAAGTGTGCCTTCGGTGGGAGAACCCGAAGAAGAAGTTAAGGTCGCCGAGCCGGAAAAGGTGACGATTGTGGAGGAAGAGTCCGAAAAAGTCACGGAGAGCGACGTTGCCAAGAAAGTAAAGAGCAAGTGGGTTCAAGTGCAGGGCGACACGCTCCATTGGTCGATTCCGGCAACGGCGACGCTGACTGACATCGATTTAATTGCGAAAGATGTCGCCAAATATGGTGGACAGCTGAGCATCAATGCGCTCAGATACGATCCGAAGCAGCTTTTTTTAACAGCTCTCATGGTCGCCGTAAAACAAGAAGGTAACAGCGGTATGGGCGGTCCGGTCGGCACAGACATTTACACCCCAATTAAAGGGTTCTGGGGTTATATTCTCAAAAACGGGAAGGGATTGGGTGTGGGCTGGAAGCCTCCACAACCCTTGGAAAACAAAGTCGATCAAGATTACCAAAAGGCACAGGCCTTAGCGGAGGAAAACCAAAACGACTACTTTGAACATAAGTTTATTGAGGACCTACGCAGCGAAAAAATCAATGCTGGCAGCCGTGGATATTCGAAAGAGTCCCTTCTGGGTAAATCCGCGGATCGAATTTTGGAAGTAAGTGGTATAGGGAAATCTGGCGATAAACTGATTATAACGCAAACTTATAGGGAGTCTGATTTCTACATCAACACCAAGCCCTCGACTTTTGAACAAGTCAATTCTATTTCTTTCGACAAGTTTGAAAACGTTAATATTATTGATGACCGGAACGGCAAAAAGTATTTCATGATCTATACAAGATAAGCGGTCAGTTCTCAAACCGTCGAATTCGCACCCAACTTTCCCCAGCGCAACTCGGCAGCTTAGGGGAAAAATTCCCCAAGCCGACATGGAACGTTTTTTTAGTCTGACGAGAAACTGGTAACCGCAACCAGAAGACGATTTTACCAAACGGTTCTAAACAATCGTCTTCAACGTAGCCTTTATCAAAAATTCTATCAACTAACCAAACCAAGCAGCATCATGGACGCTACCGAAGAAGTAAAAGACAAAGCAAAAGAAGTGAAAAACAAGGTTGAGAATTTCAACCCCGAGCACAAGGAAGGGCCCGTAGCGGCGGCTATCGAGGATTATACCGCCCGTATTCCATCCGATGTTTATCTGTGGGCCTCGCTCGGGTCGATGGCCATCTCGGCCACGCTCAAAATCATGGATCGGGAAAAGGACGCGCTGTTCGTAGGTCAGTGGGCCCCCTCGTTTCTGATGCTGGGACTCTACAACAAGTTCGTGAAGATGCAGGGCTACGAGAAAGACAAGTAGTATACTGCAGGGGTATCTGTCCCCCGGATGGATTCATAAAAATTTTAGAGGGTACTTCGGTGTCCTCTTCTTTGTTTATCGTGTTTGGCAGAGTACCTTTGCCAACTCATTTTTAACCATTTACTTCAACCAACACCACCATGCGAATCGCTTACAAACTATTCTCCGTCCTTTTCCTGGTCACTCTGCTGGCGGGCTGTAAGGACCACGATCTGGGCAACAACATCGTTCAGCAAAAAGCCCTCTCCCTGAGTTCGGGTCAGGAAGCACCGCCTAACAACAGCCCCGCTACGGGCAGTGCCGATGTCAGCTACGATAGAGACGCCAAGAAACTCACGTACACCGTTACGTACAGCGGCCTGACGGGTAATCCAACGATGGGTCACATTCACGGTTCATCCCCCCGGGGTGTCAATTCCGGAGTAATTCACCATTTTATGGGTATTCCGCAGGCAACGTCCGGCACCATCACCGGGTCTTACGATGTCGCACCAGACAAAGAGGAAGACCTGCTGAACGGCCTGTTTTATTTTAACATTCACACCGCTGCTTATCCCGGCGGCGAGATTCGTGGCCAGATCGAGTTCTACGACCTTGATCGTAATGTGGTCAAAAAGGGCCTTGCCCTCACTCCCCAGCAGGAAGTTCCGGCCCTAAGCACCCCGGCCCGAGGCACTGCGGACGTGCTGTTTAATAAAAACACGAAGTTGCTCAGCTACTACATCACTTGGAACAGTCTGGCTGGCGTACCTAACGGAGCGCACATTCATGGTACGTCGGATCGCGGCGCCAACTCGCCCGTGCAGCATCCTTTCACCGATCTGATTCCGAAAGTCACTTCGGGCGCGTTCTCTAACTCGGTCAAGGTCGACGGGGATAAAATAAAGGAAGCCGAACTATTGAATGGCAAGTACTACTTCAATATCCACAACGCCACCTACCCGGCAGGCGAGATTCGCGGGCAGATCGAATTTTAATTAAAAGTTATTGCCTGCAAGTCGCGATTCATCGCTTCTTTATCAAACCGCCCCGGATTTGTCTTTACGGGGCGGTTTTTATATTTTTGTGGAAAATTAGAATAGTTCAACCAGACACGCGTCCCGGTTGAACTATTTTTTACCGCCACTCGAAATATTTATATGAAGATAATAAACAGAGAACTGGTCGAAGAAGATTACGCCGACCTGAAAGAAGCCATGATCGAAGCCTACCAGGGTATCGGTGGCGAATACTGGCGGAAGTCGAAAATCGACCTGCTGCTGGGCAAATTCCCCGAAGGTCAAATCTGCGTCGAAGTAGACGGAAAAGTCGTCGCCGTGGCGCTTTCCATCATCATCGACTATGACAAATTCGGCGACGAACACACCTACCCCGAAGTGACGGGCGATTACACCTTCAAGACCCACAACCCAAAGGGCGATGTACTGTACGGTATCGAGGTATTTGTGCACCCCGGCTATCGCGACATGCGCCTGGGCCGCCGCCTTTACGACGCCCGCAAGGAGCTCTGCGAGCGGCTCAACTTGCGTAGCATCGTAGCCGGGGGACGCATCCCCAACTACAATACCTACGCTGGCGAGATGACGCCCAAGCAGTACATCGATAAGGTGAAGCGCCGCGAGCTGTACGACCCCACGCTGACCTTCCAACTGGCCAACGACTTCCACGTCCGAAAAGTCCTCAAAAACTACTTGCCCGGCGATACGGAGTCGAAAGACTACGCCACGCTGCTGGAATGGAACAACATCTATTACCAGCCCGGCAACCAGCGCACGAATCCGTCGGATTCTATCATCCGCATCGGGGTGGTGCAGTGGCAGATGCGCCTTTTCAAGGATGTCAACGCCTTCTTCGAGCAGGTGGAGTTCTTTGTGGATGCCGTAAGCTCCTACAAAGCTGATTTCATCCAGTTCCCGGAGTTCTTTAACATGCCGCTGCTGGCGCAGTTCAACGACATGCCCGAGCCGCAGGCGGTTCGCAAGCTGGCTGATTACACGGAGGTGGTGAGGAACAAGATGCAGGAGTTCGCGATTTCCTATAATGTAAACATCGTGGGCGGCTCCATGCCGCTGGTCGAGGATGGCAAGCTGTACAACGCCGCGTACCTCTACCGCCGGGACGGTACGAGCGAGGAATTCCGCAAAATCCACATTACGCCCAACGAAGTGCGCCACTACGGCATGGTGGGCGGCGACGAGGTGCGCGTCTTCGACACCGACTGCGGCAAGATCGGCATCGTGATTTGCTACGACATCGAGTTCCCCGAACTGAGCCGCCTTTTGGCCCGGCAAGGCATGGAAATTCTGTTCGTGCCTTTCCTGACCGACACCCAGAACGGCTATATGCGCGTCAGGAACTGCGCGATGGCCCGCGCCATCGAGAACGAGTGCTATGTGGCCATTTCGGGCTGCGTGGGCAACCTGCCCCGCGTCGAGAATATGGACATCCACTACGCGCAGTCGGCGGTGTTCACGCCTTCCGACTTCCAGTTCCCGACCAACACCATCAAGGCGGAAGCCACCGCCAATACCGAAATCATGTTGATCGTGGATGTGGACTTGCTCCAATTGAAGGAACTGCACGAACACGGCTCAGTGCAAATCATGAAAGACCGCCGCACCGACCTCTACGACGTGGTGATGCGCAAGAAATCGAAGTCCAAGCCAAAGATAGAATTGGTGTCTGACGGAGCCATGTGATAAACCAGCAGTGATTTTGCAAAAAACGGAGGGAAACTTTTCTCTCCGTTTTTTGTATATTGAGCAGACCTGAACCGAAAAATCTCGCTCATGAAACCAGCAAATTATATATCGGTGATTCTGCTTTTTGTAGTAAACGTCAGTTGGGCGCAGCAGGAAATCTCCTACGACTCCACGACCGACATCCACCGGTTTGCCTTCCGGGGGCAACTTTATGATTACAGCACCAACAATCAGCAAAGTTCTTACCGCACCGTGGCCATCAAGGGTTCGCCCTTTTTGTTTAAGGATTGGCAGTCGGCCACCCTCCCGACCCGAAGAGGAAAAGCGCTACGCTTCCCGCTCAACTACAATATTATGGAAGATTATGTGGTCGTCAGTCTGGGTTCGGGCGAGAGGATCATCTATCCTGAGTCTTTTAACATCGGCGACCGATTTTTTCTGCGACTCAACAACCAATATTTCGAAGTACTTTATGCAGGCAAGAAGACAAAACTACTTCGCCGCTACAATGCCCGCCTCGACCAGGTGGAGCGGAATGGCTACAATGAAAATGTAGCCTACGACTACGAGTACGCCAAGAGCGACGACTTGTTTCTGCAAGAAGCAGATGACAACGTAATTGCCGTAAAACTCAGAGAGCGCAACCTCCTCGCCAAACTTCCCGACGCTAAAGCCGCTCGTAAAATCATCAGACACTACGATCTCAACCTCCGCCAGGAACAAGACGTCGTTTCCCTTTTAGCAAAATTAGAGCAGTAATCTCCCTGCGACGGTCGGATACTACTAGCTGTTCCTGAGTAGTTCAGTACACAACCTGAACCATTTACCGCCTTGCGGCGCCCTGCTTTGACCATTGACCCAATTTTAAAACCGTTCATGCACTTTGTTATACATAGTACCTGTCAATACCTCACCTTTGTAGAGTCAATAATGACAGCTATTAGCCATATCAAAAAAATACAAAGCCATGAAAAAGTCCATCAAATCCCTGATTTGCGCCCTGGCGCTTGGTACCACTGTCGCCTTTGCCGGCCCAGGCGATTACATTAAAAAGCCTGCGACCTTCGGAGCGGTCATCTACAAGAACATCGATGGGGGCCTAAACGTCAACGTCGAGAAAAAGGCCTCGGTTTACGCCGCTATTTTGATCACCAATGCCAGCGGGAATCTTCTGACTCGCCAAAGCATTGGCAAAAACCGGAAGAAAGCCAATATGAAGTTCAACCTGAGCCGCCTGCAAAGCGGTACCTACAAAATCTCGGTAGTAAGCCAGGGAGATAAGTTGGAAAAAGAATTCACAATCACCAGTCAGGAAACTGTGGTAGAGCGTACACTGACCTTCGAGTAAGTCAATTTTTGAAGGTTGCATCAAGAAATCGGAAGTGGCCAATGCCGCTTCCGATTTCTTTTTGGTAGGAGCGATGCCCCTGACACCCTGTCTTTCAAACAAAAAAAAGTCTCCAAGTTATTGGAGACTTTTCCGTGGAGAATATCGGAGTCGAACCGATGACCTCTTGCATGCCATGCAAGCGCTCTAGCCAACTGAGCTAATCCCCCGCTATGGATTCCCAAACCGTACTTCCGATTGGGAGTGCAAATATGCAGGTCAGAAACCATTTACGCAAGCATCGACTTCATTTTTTTTGTAAAATAGCAGTAGAGATGCTGCAAAACTACGTTTGAAACATATTCGGACTATGTCCGTTTATCAAAACGTACCCCTACTAGTCAAGACTTCCTTCATAATTTCCACACTATTATCGCAGGACTCCCCCACATCTCAGCGTTAAGCTTCTTCTTCCGAGTCCGCTTTACAATTCTTTCTGTTACTTTTGGTGCATACCTGATGCCCCTAGTCACCCATACCCGCGATTCAGACCGCATCCCGCGCCTTTGCCGTTTGGTAAAATAACCCCTATGAAACAAAAACCCAGAATTCGCTTTGTCAATAAGGATAAAAACAAGTTTTTTTCTACGTTAAAAAAACGAGTCGACGAGTACTTTGCCGAAAATGAACTCTCGCGGCATGCCAACGGTACAATGGTACTCAAGACAGTAGTTTTGTTAAGTGCTTATATTCTTCCTTTTGTATTCATCCTCCTGTTCAATCCCCCGATTTGGCTGAGCCTAATGCTCTGGTTCGTGATGGGTCTGGGCATTGGTGGCATAGGCATGAGCATCATGCACGATGCGAATCACGGGGCGTATTCCGACAGCGAGTCGGTCAATAAGTGGATGGGCTATACCATCAACTTGGCGGGCGGCGGCGTGCTGAACTGGAAACTACAGCACAACAACCTGCATCATATGTACACCAATGTGGTACCCATGGACGAGGACATTCAAGACCGGCTCATCGTGCGGCTTTCGCCCCATACAGAGGTGAAGGGCGTGCATCGCTTTCAGTGGATTTACGCCTTCTTCTTTTACGGGATACTGACGCTGTACTGGGTGGTAGCCAAGGACTTTGTGCAGCTTGCGTCCTTTACCAAATCGGGAGTGAACACCCAGACCAAAAAGGAGAATGTTGTCACGCTCATTAAATTAATCGTAATGAAGGCGATATACTTTACAGTATTCTTCTTCATTCCGATTTACGGATTTGGGATACCGTTTGGAGAGATTTTGGCTGGCTTCCTGCTGATGCATTTCACCGCCGGAATCGTCCTAACGGTCATATTTCAACTGGCTCACACGGTGGAGGGCACCGATCATCCTCAGGCCAATGAGAAGGGAATTATCGAGAACGACTGGGCCATCCATCAACTACAGACGACGGTTAACTTTTCCCGCCAAAACAAGTGGCTTTCCTGGTACGTGGGGGGTCTCAATTTTCAAGTAGAACACCACTTGTTTCCCCGCATCTGCCACGTACATTATCCTTCTATCGCCCCTATCGTGAAGCAGACCGCTGAGGAGTTTGGGTTAGTGTATCTGGAAAACGAAACCTTCAACGAGGCTTTGCTTTCCCACGTGTCTACATTACGTCGATTCGGTCAATTGCCTGACTGGAACGAGGCAATCGGCTAATCTTTATTTACCTCCACCGAATAATCTGGAAATTCCGTAGAGGACAACGCCGATCACCACCACGACGAGGATCACGCCCGTCCAAACGCCGCCTGCGAAGATATCTCCCGCCAGCTCGCAGCTGATTAGGGTAACGGATAATAAAAAGATTACCAGGTAGTTGGTGAAATTGGCCAGGGCTTTCATTGCGGTTCTGTTAAGGGTGAGTACTGATGCGTTTCTGCTATATCAAAATTGTGCCATCGATGGGGTTAACGATGCGGTGCGCCAGTTGTTGAACATCCTTAAATTTTGGTAACGTCCTCGATAACGTTCCGTTCCACGTCCTATCTTTGTTGCGGATCTAACGCAAATCCTCCGAAATCATGGGAAAATTTTGCTCATTACCCGCTTCATCTCGTCCGATTCTCTATTTCTTGTTGGCTGCGCTCCTGCATTCGTGCGGCGGGAACAAGTCGGATAGTGTCACCGTGAAAGGCGACTTGAATAATCTACCTTCCGGCTATGTCGTTTTGAGATCATTCAATCCAGACGGTTGGCATACGATCGATTCAGTCGAAAATAAAAATGGAAAATTTGAATTCAACCTGTCGGCAGCGCAGTATCCTGAACCTATTCTGGTGGGGATCAGTCACTATGACACGGTCGGCATCAAAAGACCGATCATTTTTTCTACCGGGGTAACAGCGATAGCTGGCGTCGGCGGGATAGAAGCCACGAGCGATTTTTACCTGGAAAACGGAGTTGAAATGAATGGTTCTGTGAAAGTGCAAGACACGGGTTGGTACAAAACTATCCAAGCAAACCAACCTATCCAGGCGTGCCCTCAGTCTCGTGTGATGTACGAGGATACCGCTGGTTTCAAGATGATTACTAACGTTAATAAAGCTGTCGACTTGATAAAACAGCACCCCTACTCCCATTATTATCTCGAAAGCCTGGAACGTCGGGCGCCAAAACTCAGCAATGCTCAGTTTTACACGTTGTTTAGTGCTTTCGATCGGGAGGTTCGGGAAAGCGAGACGGGAGTGAAAATGAAACAATACGTCGACGCTAGAAGCAGATAGCGCCACATTCTTCCCAACTCAATCCACTGGAATCAGCGCCTTGGTATCCGCCCGCATAAGCATCTCGAAAAGCTTTACCGTAGCCGCAGCGTCCCCCGCTGCGCGGTGGCGATTCTGAATGTTGATGTCGAGGCTTTGGCAAAGATTCCCTAAGCTATAAGACCGGTAGCCGGGAAAAATCTTTCGACTCAGGCGCACCGTGCACAGCTTATCCCGGTCGAAGTACTCATCGAGCATCAAAAATTCCTTCTTGATGAAATTGTAATCGAAGCTCACATTGTGCGCCACAAACCACGCGTCGCGGGTGAGGGCGCGGACGGAATCGGCGATTTCCTCGAAAGTAGGCGCGTCCTGCACCATTTTATTATCAATTCCCGTAAGTCGGGTGATGAAAGGCGGAATAAACGTCTGCGGGTTGACCAGCGACTGGAAGGAATCGACGACCCGCAAACCATCAAACCTAAAAATGGCGATTTCCGTGATGCGCGCCTTTCCGGCAGAGCCACCGGTAGTTTCAATATCGACGATGGAGTACAAAAAGAATGATGAGTGATGAATGATGAATGATGAATTGCCAAGAGCTGAATCTTCCGCATATACTACCCCAAAACTAGAAAATCCCCGCCAAATGACGAGAATTTCCCAAAAATCCTTTCCTCCCTCCTCCTTTCTTCCCCTGCTCCTTTATTGAAGCTGAAACGCAATCGGTAGCGTGAACCTCACGCGCACCGGGCGGCCCGACTGTTTACCGGGCATCCAGTTGGGCATCAGGTTGACCACACGCAGGGCCTCCTCGTCGCAGCCGAAGCCGATTCCTTTGATCGTTTCGGCTTGCTCAATTTTTCCATCGGTTCCTACGGTAAACGCTACAAAAACTTTTCCCTGTACCCCAGCCCTGGCGGCATTGCTTGGGTACCTGAGGTTTTTTTGCAAAAACTTGGCGAAAGCTTCCTGTCCGCCGAAAAACTCCGGCTGTTGTTCGGCGAAGAGAAGTGTCTCCTCTTCCTTTGGTTTTACACCAATGACCGCTCCTTTCCCAGGCTTTACCGTCTCGGTAGGCGGAACGACTATTATATCTGCCAAGGCATCGCCCTCCACATTTTCCTGTCCAGCCTGGGCATCGGCCAGCGCTTCTATCGTGGGCGGAGGCATCTCGACGGGGACCTGCTCATCCGGTAACACCTCGTAAGGCCGGAAGCGGACTGTCTTCACAGTAGGCGGGGGCGTCTCGACCACGGGCGGCGCGATAGGAGTTATTTTCTCGGGAGTAATCTTGATCGTTTCCGCTTCCACCATGAAGGCGATGTCCTTTTCATTGGTGGTTTTCAGACGAGCGTAAAGCTCCGGCAGCAGGAACATCAGCAAAAAAATGCCGACGCCGATGAACATGGCGCGCTGGACGTTGCCGCCGTAATCACGGCGCAGGGCGTAAGCTCCGTAAAGCTTATTTCGGTTCTCAAAAACGATGTCATTCAGTGTCTCATTCATGGCTAACAGATGTTTATGTTCAAGACTTAATTCCAGTAATACATCGGCATCCACCTCCCGCAACAGCGATCCGATCACCTCCTCTACCGACTCGCCCGCCCATAATCTTTCCTCGGCTTCGCAAGCCAGGTGATCCAGTAGTTCAGGCTTTAAGGCACTGTTCAGCCCGCTGGTATCCAGGTAGCGGTTCAGTTCGACAAGGCGGTGATCGGTGAGGCGTTTCATACGAAAAACGGTTAAAGGTTAACGGTCAATGGTCAGGCGCTTACGGAGAATCAGTTACCCCATAACTGTTGACCCTTAACCAAAAGTAATTAGCTTCTTTCTGGCACCACGCTTGGTGGCGCCAGAAGTATTTTCATGGCTTCCATGAAGCGTTCGAGGTCGTGGGTTTTGATGCGGGCGGTTTCGGTTCCCTGGGTGGTGAGGGAATAGTACTTGCGCATCCGCCCGTCCACGGCTTCCGATTCGGTGACGAGCAGTCCGTCCTGCTCTAACTTGTGCAGCACCGGGTATAGGGCGCCAAAGGTCAGGTTGATTTCTCCGGCGGTGCGTTCGGTCACTTGCTGCGTGATTTCGTAGCCGTACATGCGGTCGGTGTCGGATAGTAAGTTTAACACGATAGTCTTCAAAGTTCCGCGTACGTATTCGTTGCTGGTGCTTTTTTCCATTGGTTGCGTTTGGCCTTCGCGGGCGGCGATGGCGGTTATTTGTTGATTTATTGATAAAAATGGTTGTCGCTACTACTTACTTGCCTGTCTGAAATACTAGTGTCGGAACGCCAGCCCAACACTTTGTGCCTTTGTGTCGTAGCGACGAGCCGCTTTGTGCCTTAAATAAGGACAGACAAATATATATAAGTTTTCTATATATAAGAAATTTTAACAAAAAATATTTTCAATTTTCTTCCAGCGGAATGGAGCGGTTGATTCTCTCTTCGAGTGAAATGATGGTTTCAGTGCGTTGTATTCCCTTGACTTTCTGAATCTTGTCGTGCAGAACCTCTCGCAAGTGCCCCGTATCGCGGCAAACGATTTTGGCAAAAAGACTATAGACCCCCGTGGTATAATGAATGTTGACGACCTCGGGTATTTTCTCCAAATCCGCCGCGACGTCCTCATAAAGCGAGCTTTTGTCAAGATACACCCCCAGGAAAGCACTGATGTCCCAGCCTAGTTTGGCGGGGTCAATGATAAGTTGCGAACCTTTCACGATGCCCAACTGCTCCATTTTTTTCATTCTTACGTGAACTGTACCGCCTGAGACATGAATGCGTTTACCTATCTCGGTATAAGCAAGTCCCGCATTTTCCATTAACAGCGACAAAATCCGTAGATCGGTATTATCAATTTCTGAATTTTTATTCATTATCTGATATAAAATTAGAATTTATTCAACGTTGAGCATGATAAATTACGATTCATCTAAATTTTAAGACTTTTCTATAAAAATATTTTAATTCTAAATTTTCATCGCTTACCTTTGCAAGGTCAATATAAAGAAACGGATTCGCCGTCCGGCTATACTGACAACGTTTTTTTCCATACTGTAGGATGATGAAACTGGCAGCCATGCCCTCCTGTCTCGGGGGTGGTGAGCACGGGATAAACACGATATAATGCCGACTTGTCGACTGGGGTTGACCACCAAGTATTTGTATCGAGGCTAACCGCACCGTGGGTGGTTCGACTCCCCCTCCTACAGCTTTTAATTCAATTTGGAATGTTGGAATGAGTGAATGAAAAAATAATGCTATTCTATCATTCACTCATTCTAACATTCTATCATTGACCACTCTCATTTGGTTTTTAGTTTGTTGATGAAGTGTAATTTGACACGCGGGTTCACCTTGAAACCTGCGTGTTTTTTTATGCACTCCCCCAATCCATCCAACGTAATTGCTTTCAGAACGTGTAGTATGAAAAAGCCGAAAGCCACCCGCCGATAGCCGACTGCCCCGAATGATTCAAAACGACGCCGTCGTGCTGGGCATCTTACTGCTTACGCTCGGCCTGATTTTCTACACTGCCTCTCTGCCAAACAAAGGCTGGACGAAATTCTATGGCGTCGTTCCACCCCTCCTCCTCTGCTATTTCATTCCGGGTATCTACAACTCCGTTGGCCTGATCGACGGCGCAGAGTCGCAGTTGTATCCTGTCGTTTCGCGCTATCTCCTGCCCGCCTGCCTGGTACTTTTCACGCTGGGCATGGATTGGAAGTCGCTGGCCAAGCTTGGCCCCCAGGCGGTCATTATGATGCTGGTGGGTACGGCCGGAGTCATGATCGGCGGCCCGGTAGCGCTCTGGATCGTCGGGCACCTCAGCCCCGACACCGTGCAAGGCGATGGCCCGGAGGCGGTCTGGCGGGGCCTGGCGACGATTGCCGGTAGCTGGATCGGCGGCGGAGCCAACCAAACGGCCATGAAGGAGGTCTTCCAGCCCAGCGACCGCCTATTTTCGCAAGTAGTGGCCGTGGACGTGCTGGTTGCCGAAATCTGGATGGCCGTCCTCATCTACGGTGCGGGTTATGCCGCTCGCATCGACGCCCGCCTCCGCGCCGACAGCAGCCGCATCGCCGACGTACAGCAGCGGCTGGAAACCATCGAACTCGCCAACCAGCGCATTCCGGCCATGCGGGATTTGCTGTACCTGGCCGCCGTTGGTTTCGGGGCCACCGGACTGGCGCACTTTCTCGCTGATTTGATTACGCCTTATCTGGGCGAAAACTACCCTGGTCTGGCCCGTTACAGCCTTACTTCTTCATTCTTCTGGATCATCGCTCTGGTGACAATGATGGGCTTGGCATTTTCCCTCACGCCCATCCGCAAATTGGAGTTCGTGGGCGCGTCGCGGATGGGCAGTGTATTCCTGTATATACTGGTCGCGACCATCGGGATGCAAATGGACCTGCGGGCCGTGGCCGATAATCCGGGGCTGTTTGCGATTGGGCTGGTGTGGATGATTATTCATGCCGTTTTTGTGATAGGCGTGGCGCGGATGTTGAAAGTACCTTTCTTCTTTGCGGCGGTGGGTAGCCAGGCCAATGTGGGTGGCTCGGCTTCGGCTCCGGTCGTGGCGGCGGCTTTTCATCCCTCGCTTGCCACCGTAGGCGTGCTACTCTCTATTATGGGTTACGCGTTGGGCTCTTACGCGGGCTACCTCACGGCCCTGATGATGCAGTGGGTCAACGAAGGGCTGTAAGGGAGGCTCAATTTTTTTAAATTATCAGAAAGTCGGCTTCATCTCCCCTCATTCATCACTCATCACTCCTTAAAACCGTATCTTTGCAAAAATTTTCGGGTTCGGGCTTCTGCGACGAACTTTTGGAAAACGTGCCCGTTACACTCCAACAAACATCCTTAAAGCATACAGCCTACAGAGCTTATTGCCTATAGCCTTAAATGAAGAACATCCGCAATTTTTGCATCATCGCCCACATCGACCATGGGAAGAGTACTCTGGCCGATCGGCTTTTGGAACATACCAACACCGTCACCAACCGCGAAATGCAGGCCCAGTTGCTCGACAACATGGATCTGGAACGCGAGCGCGGCATTACCATCAAGAGCCACGCCATTCAGATGGACTACCTCCTTAATGGCGAACAATACACGCTCAACCTTATCGACACACCCGGCCACGTCGATTTCTCTTACGAAGTTTCGCGCTCCATCGCCGCCTGTGAAGGCGCGCTGCTGCTCATCGACGCCTCGCAGGGCATCGAGGCCCAGACGATCTCTAACCTGTACCTGGCCATCGGCCACGACCTTATCATCATTCCGGTGTTGAACAAGATCGACCTGCCAGGGGCCATGCCTGAGGAAGTGAAAGACCAAATAGTCGACCTCATCGGCTGCGACCGTAATGAAATCATCCACGCCAGTGGCAAGGAGGGTATTGGCGTTCCCGAGATTTTAGAGGCCATCGTCCACCGCATTCCGGCTCCCAAAGGCGATCCTGACGGGCCATTGCAAGCGCTGATTTTCGACTCGGTTTTCAATTCCTACCGGGGCATCGAAGTTATTTTTAGGATAAAAAACGGCAGCGTCCGCAAAGGAGATAAGGTGAAATTCATGGCCACGGGCCGCGAGTACCACGCCGACGAAATCGGCACGCTGCGCTTGCAGCAACAGCCCAAGGACGTGGTGGAATGCGGCGATGTCGGCTACCTCATTTCGGGCATCAAAGTAGCGAAAGAGGTGAAAGTCGGCGACACGTTTACCCATACCGACCGTCCCTCAACTGCCATGATTCGGGGTTTTGAGGAGGTGAAACCGATGGTTTTTGCGGGGATTTATCCGGTCGATACCAGCGAATACGAGGAACTGCGCGAGGCGATGGAAAAGCTGCAACTCAACGATGCCTCGCTGGTGTGGGAGCCGGAAACTTCTGCGGCCCTGGGCTTTGGCTTCCGCTGCGGCTTCCTGGGCATGTTGCACATGGAAATTATCCAGGAACGACTGGAACGTGAGTTCGACATGACGGTGATTACCACCGTACCCTCGGTGCAGTTCAAGGTCACGACCACACGCGGTGAAAACCTGAAAGTCAGCGCACCTTCCGAAATGCCGGAACCTAATTTTATCAGCGTGATCGAGGAACCTTTCATCAATGCCCAGATTATCTCTAAATCGGAGTACGTCGGGGCGATCATGACCCTGTGCATGGACAAGCGCGGGATGCTCAAAAATCAGATTTACCTCACCTCCGACCGCGTGGAGCTGCAATTTTCCATGCCACTGGCCGAGGTAGTTTTTGACTTCTTCGACCGCCTCAAGACCATCTCGCGCGGCTACGCTTCGCTCGACTACGAACTCACGGGCTACGAAGCGTCCGACATGGTGAAGCTCGACGTGATGCTCAACGGCGACCGCGTGGACGCCCTTTCGGCCATCGTTCACCGCACTAAGGCTTACGAGTGGGGCAAGAAACTCTGCGAAAAATTACGGGAGCTGATCCCGCGGCAGATGTTCGAAATCGCTATCCAGGCGGCCATCGGTCAGAAGATCATCGCTCGCGAAACCGTCAAGGCCATGCGCAAAGACGTACTGGCCAAGTGCTACGGCGGCGATATTTCCAGAAAACGCAAACTCCTCGAAAAGCAGAAAAAGGGTAAGAAACGGATGCGCCAAGTCGGTAACGTAGAAATCCCGCAGGAAGCCTTTATGGCGGTTTTGAAGATAAATTGACCTTTCCTGTTTTCAATTATTTTGATAATACACTGTCAGTCAATTATTTAAATAATATTTTTGGTGTTCGGCAGTGATGCTGGCGCATGAGCATGAGTCATAACTCATCATTCTTCGTTCATGATTCATCATTATTTTTCTATTTTTGGCTAACTGTATTGAAATACCCTTGATCTATTAACATATCAGAAAATATGGCAGAAGTAATAAGAATGCCCAAAATGAGCGACACCATGGAAGAAGGTGTCATCGCGGAATGGCACAAAAAAGTGGGCGACGAGGTGAAATCCGGCGATATCCTCGCCGAGGTAGAAACCGATAAAGCCACGATGGACATGGAAGCCTACCAGGAAGGCACCTTATTATATATCGGGGTCGAGAAAGGCGATGCCGTTCCCGTCAACGGCGTGATGGCCGTCATCGGCGAAAAAGGCGAGGATTATAAAGGGTTGCTGGAAGGCAGTTCCAACGGCAAAGCTGAGGAGAAAAAGGAAGAGAAACCTGCCGCCTCGTCCAACGGAGCCGAGAAGGCCGCCGTTAAAGAAGAAAAAGCCTCGTCCGAGAAGTCGGCACCCAAAGCCGCCAAACCTGCCTCCAACGAAAAAATCAACGCCACGCTGGTCAGGATGCCCAAAATGAGCGATACGATGGAAGAAGGCGTATTGGTTTCGTGGCAGAAAAAAGTGGGTGACACTGTGGCCTCCGGCGATATCTTGGCCGAGGTCGAGACCGACAAAGCCACGATGGACCTGGAAGCTTACGAGGAAGGTACTTTGCTTTTTGCGGGTATTGAAGAAGGCGACGCTGTCCCCGTGAATGCCATCATCGCCGTCATCGGCGAGGAAGGTGCCAATTTCCAGGCCCTGATCGACCGCGAGGAGTCGGGAGGTGAGGAAGCGGAAGAAGCCGCTGAGGACGACAAGGTAGAAACGGCCACGCCTTCTGCCTCCGCCGACGCGAAACCGGGCGATTCCGATTCCAGCGTTTCAACCGCTGATTCGGGTGACCGCATCAAAGCTTCTCCCCTCGCCCGCCGTTTGGCCGAGGAAAAAGGCATCAAACTGAGTGATGTCGAAGGATCGGGCGACCACGGCCGCATCATCAAGCGCGACGTGGACGAGTTCAAGCCCGCTGCCAAGTCGGCTGATGCGGCCAAGGTGGGCAAGGTCGAACCTGCCGTTTCGGCTCCGGCCACCGCCCCCGCCCCGATGGGCGACTACGAGGACATCCCCGTCACGCAGATGCGCAAGACAATTTCGCGCCGCCTGAGTGAGAGTATGTTCACCGCACCGCACTTCTACCTGACCATGGAAATCAACATGGATAAGGCCATGGCCCTGCGCCCGACGCTCAACGAAGTGGCGACGTCCAAGATTTCATTCAACGATTTTGTGGTAAAAGCCTGTGCCTTGGCCTTGAAACAGCACCCAAAAGTAAATTCGGCCTGGCTGGGCGATAAAATTCGCAAGTACGATTACGTGAACATCGGCATTGCCGTGGCCGTGGACGAAGGATTGCTGGTACCCGTGGTGCGCGACGCCGATAAGAAGACGCTGTCTGCGATTTCTGCCGAGGTAAAGGACTTTGCCGGCAGAGCCAAGGACAAAAAACTCCAACCCAAGGATTGGGAAGGCAATACCTTCTCGATCTCCAACCTGGGCATGTTCGGCATCGACGAGTTCACGGCGATCATCAACCCGCCCGATGCCTGTATTCTGGCCATCGGATCCATCAAGCAGACCGCCGCTTTTGATATAGAAGGCACTGCTTATCCGACTAACGTCATGAAGGTCACGCTTTCCTGCGACCACCGCGTGGTGGACGGCGTCACGGGCTCGGAGTTCCTGCAAACGGTGAAGAAACTGCTGGAGGAGCCGATGAGTATGCTGGTGTAAGGCTTTGTTTTTATTGAAGTTGAAAAGGGAGAGCCGGGGCTACTGGCTCTTCCTTTTTTATTTTTTTCAATTGTAAAAATATGAGTGAACAAGGATATGATTACGAGTCTCATTCATTTGATCTCAGTATCGTTCAGTATGAGTTCAAGAGCGTCAGTAAAGAGAAAGTAGTTAAGAAAATAGTCGAATACGTACTGATTGATAAGAATATTTCACTGTACAATCTCGCCCTTCTCGATGTCGACAAAGGTGGAGTGAGCGACATAAGCGTGACTGACAACAAAGATATGCCAAAAATTATGGCCACTGTTTATCAGACCCTTGTAGATTTTTTTGTTACAAATCCCGGAGCAAAGGTGGCGTTTAGGGGCAATACAGCGAGTCGAAACCGTTTATACAGGGCTGTGATCGGAAAGTTGGTCGCTATGCAAGAACCTGGCTTTCGTATATTTGGTTTTGTAGATGGAAATTTTAGTGCATTTCAGAACGACCTTGAATACGAAGCATACCTTATTCAACTATAAATTCAAAAAAATGAAAACTAAGGAAAAGAAGCCTAAAACAGAGCAGACTCCTGTCAAATACAAAACAGTCCGAGAAGCTTCCGATGCAAAAGTGCGTGAAATGAAAAAGTTTTTGGAAAAAGTCGACATGAAACAGATCGCCGAACTGTAAGGCGATTGAACGTACCTGCCCATCCCAGAAAAGATCCTGTATCTATCTATTCAGAGCGGCAGTTGTCCCATTTTTTGTTTCAAGTCGTTAAAACAAAACCTTACATAGTAAGGGCTACAGGCTACACTCCGCTGATTTTTCTAATTCCCAAAACAGCGAATTCCAGTTATCCGTTTTGGCTCACTTTCAACTCCCCCTCCGCCAATTATCACATAGCACCGCCGTCGCAATCCCCACATTCAGCGACTCCGCTCCTCCGAAGCGTGGAATCGTGACGCGATGCTGAATGCGTTCCGCTACCTTTGGCCCGATGCCGCGCGACTCGTTGCCCATGACAATGTACCCGCCCTGTTCAGGGAAAGAGAAATCGTACAGCGATTTTCCATCCAGGAAAGCACCAACTAATATTTGATCAGAGGCCTCGCTGTTATTTATGAATTCCGGCAGATCAGTATAATATCCCCGCACCCGCGTGAAGGAACCTTTGCTGGCGGCAATGACTTTGGGATTGTAAAAATCGGTGGTGCTGGGCGAGCAAATGATTTTCGTAATGCCGTACCAATCGGCAATGCGCAGAATGGTACCCAGGTTGCCGGGGTCACGGACATCATCGAGCATGAGGGCGTATTCGCCAGCCTCTGCACGCAAAAAAGTGTTTTCTTTCGTTTTGGCTACGGCCAGGCAGGCATCATTACTTTTGAAAGTTCCCAGTCGATCCATTTCAGCGGGGGCCGCAGATATCCAGGCGGTGGCGGGATAGGACAGATTACTTCCGTATTTTTGCAGAAAATCCTGCGTGGCGAGTACGAATTCCGTCTCGTAGCCCGAATCCAGCAGTTCGAGGACGCTCTTGGCACCTTCGACCACAAAAGCACCGTACTGCTGCCGGTACTTTTTGATTTTTAGCGAGTTGATATACTTGATCTGATTTTTTGAGAGCATTGAACAGCGGGCGTTTTTTCTGGAGTATTTTCCTTTTTTTCGTCTCGATGGCGATTGGGCTGTCGGGCTGCGTTCGGCAAACGCCCGGTGAGGAGCGTTATCTGCTGGGCACGACCACCTTCAAGGGCAACCAGGCAATCAAGGACAGTGAACTCGAAGCCTTGATTCCCCAGAAACCCAACCGTCGATTTCTGGGTTTGCCGCTTTACCCTTATCTGGCTTTTTACCAGGCCGCCAGCGTGACTTACAATCCTGCTTATCACCAGCGCAAGTTAGATTCTTTGAACCGTGAATACCAAACAAAAGATTCACTCTATCAGGACAATCCCCGCCAATTAAAGAAAGTACAACGCAAGTACGCTCGCAGAATCGCCCGCACCAAGCGGCGGCTGACCGAAGGCAATGACCTCATGCGCATATTTGGCGAGCCACCCGTGTACTTCGACACGGCGGCTGTCACTAAAAATGCGGAAAAAGTGCGCGGCTACCTCTTCAATAATGGCTTTTTTGAGAACAAGGTCACTGCCACCGCCGACACCGCCTTCCGGCGCATCCGCACGACTTACCTCATTCAGGAAAATCGCCCGACCCGGCTTCGTGACGTCCGGCACAGCATCGACGACCCGCGCGTGGACAGCCTCGTCAAGTCAGAGGCGAACGATTCTTTTCTAAAAACCAACACACGTTATAAGGGAGATGCCTTCGAGGAAGAGCGCGTCCGACTGGAAACGCTGCTGCGCGACCACGGCTACTACGGCTTCTCGCGCCAGTCGATCACCTACCTCGTGAACGATACGATTTCGGCACCAACCACCGATAGCTTGTTCAAGCAAGTCGATGTTTTTATCCGTCTGGAAGCACCCGGCGGGCAGGAGACTTTCAAAGCCTATCCTATCGAGTCGGTGCAGTTCGAGGTATTGCCACCCGGTACTTTACCCGATTCATTATTTCAAAAAGACACCACCCGTTTTCAGAATATCCGCTACGTTTTTACGGATAAAAAGTTCTCACCCCGAATCTTGAATGGCAAGATGCTGGTTCGTCCCGGTAAGCTGTACAGCCAGGAGGACGAACGCGAAACGCAGCGTCAACTCTCGCTCACCGATCAATTTCGCTTTGTCAACTATGGCTTCGACACCACGGCGCAAGGCCTGAAAGGCTATTTCCGCGCCATTCCTCTGGATAAATACCAGGTGACGGCGGATGTGGGCATGAACGTGATTCAACTTCAACAGGCCCCGGGTCCGTTTGCCAATTTATCGTATAAGATCAGGAACGTTTTCAACGGGCTGGAAAATTTCGAGGTCAACTTGCGGGGCGGCGTGGAGGCTGTCACAGGTTTTAACGACGGCAACCTTTACCGAAGCCAGGAACTGAGCGTGAATACTTCGCTCCTCTTTCCTCAGTTGGTTTTCCCCGGCCGTCTTGGCTACCGCTTCGGGCGGTACAATCCCCGCACACAGGTCGGCTTAGGCTTCAATTATGTCAATCGACCCGAATACGCCCGTTCCAACGCCAAGGTGGCCATGACCTACACGCTGCAACCTTCCGCCACGACATTCGTCAATCTCTCGCTGATCGACCTCAACGTTTTGAACACCACCCGCAAGGCACCGGAATTTCAGAGCCTGTTGGACTTGCTACAGTCGCAGGGCAACAATCTGTTCAATAGCTTTCGCCGCTCGTTCGTGTCAGGCATCAATCTGACTTTCGTGCACAATACAAACTTGTTCATCGGACCACCGAAAAACGCCGACTACCTGCGCGTGGCCCTGGAATCGGGCGGTACGAGCATCGGCATCCTGCCCGGCCAGCAGCAGTTCATCGAAAAGGTGTTTGGCAACGACCTGCAATTTTTCCAGTACCTGCGCTGGAATGTGGATTACCGCAAATATTGGCCCGTGGCAAGGCGATCCTCGTTCGTGGCCCGAGTCAATGCGGGCAGCGTGTTCAGTTACGGCGTCAATTCGGTGCCGCCCTACGAAAAGTATTTCTTTGCCGGTGGCTCCAACAGCGTCCGGGCCTGGCTGCCGCGCCGCCTGGGACCGGGCGCATCGCCCCCCCGCATCACGACGGCCAACTTTACCGTGGAGGCTCCCGGTGAACTTTTGCTGGAAGGGAACTTGGAATACCGGGGCCATCTGGTGCATTTTTTCGGCGATATCAACTACGCCCTTTTCCTCGACGCGGGCAACGTCTGGACGCTGCCCACCACCAGTAGCGTCAAAACGGGTGAATACGCAGCGAGCGACTTCCGCTGGAACGAGTTCACCAAACAAATCGCTCTCGGCACGGGCTTCGGCCTTCGTTATGACTTGCAGTACTTCGTTATTCGTTTTGATTTTGGCCTGAAACTCTATGATCCCAATCGTCAAAAGTTCGTGCTGAATGATTTTTCGTGGAAAAAACCGTTTAGCCCTAGGCAGCCTAATTACCTTAATTTCAATCTGGGGGTGGGTTATCCTTTTTGAGTGATGAGTGAAATGTATTGCTAACTGGAGATGAAGTCGCACTCTAACCTTATTTTTTGTTAAAACGCTGACACTTTGTCAGCGTTTTGGTATTTATTCTCTATTTTTGCGGGCCAATCAAGCTCAACTCAACAATTACACGATTCAACAAATAGGATGGGTATTGCTTTAAAAATATTGTCCTCCGAAGACAAGGAAGCCTGCGAAACGGTCAAAGTGAGCGAGGAGGAAATTTCCTTGGATAAGAAAAAGCTGTTCATCGAAAGCTACGGCTGTCAGATGAATTTTTCGGATAGCGAGATCGTTGCCTCCGTCATGCGCGGGGCGGGCTTCGCCACGACCTCGAATGAACAGGATGCCGACCTGATTTTCCTGAATACCTGTGCCATCCGCGACAACGCCGAGCAGAAGGTTCGTAATCGGTTAAAGCAGCTCAATCATCTCAAAGAAAAAGAAACCCGGTATGCTCATCGGCGTACTCGGCTGCATGGCCGAGCGACTGAAAGCGAAGTTGCTGGAAGAGGAGAAGATGGTGGACATCGTCACTGGCCCGGATGCCTACCGCGACCTGCCGCGCCTGATCGAGGAAGCCGAAACGGGACAGAAAGCGGTGAACGTCCTGCTTTCCCGGGAGGAAACTTACGCCGACATTTCGCCCATTCGACTGAATTCCAACGGTGTTACGGCCTTCATTTCCATCATGCGCGGCTGCAACAATATGTGCAGCTTTTGTGTGGTTCCCTTCACGCGAGGCCGCGAGCGCAGCCGTGATCCGCACAGCATTGTTCGCGAAGCCGAGCAGTTATTTGAACAAGGGTACCGCGAAGTGACGCTGCTGGGTCAGAACGTCGACTCGTACAAATACGTCGATGCCCAAAGCGGCGAACAGCCCTGCGATTTCGCTGAACTGCTCGGCAGGGTCGCCCGGGTACACCCCGACTTGCGCGTCCGGTTCAGCACCTCACACCCCAAAGACATCACCGACCGGGTGCTGTACGCCATGCGGGACAATGACAACGTTTGCAACTACATTCACCTCCCGGCCCAAAGCGGCAACAGTCGGGTGCTGGCCCTGATGAACCGCACCTACGACCGGGAATGGTACCTGCATAAAATCGACCGCATCCGCGACATTCTGGGCGAGGATTGTGGGATTTCGCACGACATGATTACTGGCTTTTGCACCGAAACCGAGGCTGAGCATCAGGACACGCTGTCGCTGATGGAGTACGTGCGTTACGATTACGGCTATATGTTCGCCTATTCCGAGCGCCCTGGTACTCCGGCGGCCAAGAAATTCGAGGATGATATCCCCTACGATGTGAAGCTGCGTCGCCTCAATGAGATCATCGCTGTGCAGCAGAAACATTCCCTTGCGCGTAATCAGCGTCTGGTGGGTCGCGTACATAAAGTGCTGGTCGAAGGCACCTCCAAACGCTCCGACGAGGATTTACAAGGTCGTAACGATCAGAACAAGGTGGTCGTTTTCCCAAGAAAAGACTTCAAAAAAGGAGATTACGCTTATGTGCTAGTAACAGAATGCACTGCTGCCACCCTTATCGGAAAAGCGGTGGAGGAGGTTCTGGCCTGATGTCGGCCCTCCCTCTTACACCATCAACTGTAGTCCACCCGCACCGGCGTACCGGTCAACCGTCCACTAAGAAAACTTGGATTTAAAAGAAATACAATCCGTCAAGAACCGCTTCGGCATCATCGGAGCCGCGCCCGCGCTAAACTACGCCATCAACGTAGCCATGCAGGTGGCAGCCACCGACCTCACCGTGCTGATTACGGGCGAGAGCGGCAGCGGTAAAGAGTCTTTTTCCAAAATCATTCACAGCCTGAGCGTTCGCAAGCACGGCAACTTTATTGCCATCAACTGCGGCGCCATTCCCGAGGGCACCATCGACTCCGAGCTTTTCGGGCACGAGAAAGGGGCCTTTACGGGCGCTTTGGATGCGCGTAAAGGGTACTTTGAAACTACCAATGGTGGAACGATATTCCTGGATGAAATAGGCGAAATGCCGCTCGGTACCCAAGCCCGATTGCTGCGCGTGCTGGAAAATGGCGAATATATCCGCGTCGGTGCCTCCAAAACCCAGAAGACCGATGTCCGCGTAGTGGCCGCGACCAACGTCAACCTGCTGGAAGCGGTAAACAAGGGAAAATTCCGCGAGGATCTTTACTACCGCCTCAACACGGTTCCGATTTACGTGCCGCCGCTGCGCGAGCGCGGCGAGGATGTGCAAATGCTCTTCCGCAAGTTCACCAATGATTTTGCCGAGCGATACCGTACCCGGCCCGTGCGCCTGTCGCCCGAGGCGCGTCAGGCCTTGCTTACTTTCGATTTTCCGGGCAACATCCGGCAGTTGAAGAACATTGCCGAACAGATCACGATTCTGGAAACCGACAAGGAGGAACCGATCGACGCCGATACGCTGTGGCGGTACCTCAACCCCGTCAATCCGGCCTCGCGCCGCCCGATGAGTCAGGCGTTGGTGCCGCTGAGCTTGGGCGAAGACGCCACCTCTTTTTCGGAACGGGAGATTTTATACAAAGTGCTTTTCGAGATGCGCCGCGATGTCACGGAACTGAAAAAGCTGGTGCGGGAGGTTCTGAAAGACGAGCACTCCAACAACGAAATCCTGAAAAACCATCAGGAACTGTTCGACGACATGAACCCTGGCGACGGCCCGGTCACAGAAGCTTCGCGGTTGCTGGCGGCGCACGAGGAACGGCTTTCGAGCAGTCGAAGCAACGAAAGCCCCGGCCGGGAGTATGCGCCTTCCAACCGGGTGGTCGATCTGGATCGCTATTCCGAGGCCCGCAGTCAGATTGAAGACGTCGAGCACGTAGCCGAAGAGGAAGAATCCCTCTCGCTGGAAGATCAGGAGAAAGACCTGATTATTAAGGCACTCCGGCGCAACAATAACAAACGGAAGTACGCCGCCCAGGCGTTGGGTATTTCGGAACGGACGCTGTATCGAAAGATTAAGCAGTACGATATTGATGAATAGTCTTGAATGATGAATTATGAGTGATGAATTATGGCCGGGCCGGCGAACCAGATATAAGATTTTGCCGACGCTGCTATTTCGCAGAGGATGTTGGAATTACCTTTCTACACTTGCAATTTTTTGCCTTTGCTTTTCCAGCACGAGCTGTGGGGTGTATTCTTTCACGGGAACGAGTCTGTCGCCGGATATAAAGACTTTCACCGTGCTGAATTTCAGTACGGGCGTGGCGGGCGGCCCGGCCAACTTGCCGATTCAGGTCAATGAGAAACTGAAAGAATATTTTCAGCGCAATACTGACCTGACCCTCTTGCCGACGGGTGGCGACTTGATACTGGAAGGCACCCTGACGGGCTACGACGTGCTCCCCGTGGCTCCCACAGCCAATGACCAGGCGGGATTCAACCGGCTGACAGTCACGGTGCAAATTCGTTTTACGAACACGCTGGATGAAACCAAGGACTTCGACCAGTCTTTCTCTTTCTACGCTGATTTCCCGCAGGGGCAAACCCTCAACCAGAATGAATCGCGGCTGCTGCCCACCATTCTGGATCAGATTGTGCAAAATATCTTTAACAAATCAGCGGCAGACTGGTAGGCCCCGACCATTTTTCGTAAGTTTGGAGTCTTTCTCCTGACACCAATGCCCCGCACACGCGATGATTAAGGTCGATAAAGAAACTTTCGCTTATTGGGTAACCCACCCGCAGGACATCGGTTCTGGCAACCTGCTGCGGCTGGAGGAAACGACAAAAGCATTCCCTTACTGTCAAATCAGTTACGCTTTGCTCGCCAAAGCCGCCGCTGAAAGTGGCTCTTCGCGCCTGACCGAACTCGTGCCGCTTGCCGCCGCCCACACCCTGAATCGCGGGGCATTGCGTCGACTCGTTGAGAACGAATCGGCCTGGTCGGGCGATTTGCTCGACCGCCTGACCGAATTGCCGCAAAGCCGAAACGGTTCGCGCGACCGGGCCACTCCTTACGGGAATGACCGGCCGATTACGCTCGTTCGCTTCGAGGATCGTTTCCCCAAAACGCCCGAGCCAACTGAATTACAGGAGGAGAAACGGAGCGCGACGCCTCCCGTAGATGAGACGGTCCTGACCGAGAAGTCGCTGGAAACCGACCTGACGCACAAGCGCCTCAAACCTGCGCCTATTCCGACTATCGAGCTGCTTCCATTGCCCACCCCACGCGCCGACGAGCGTCGGCGACAGCAGGAAATCATTGAGGCATTTATCAAGAAAGACCCCAGCATCGGCCCTATCCGCCTCAACGCCAATACCCCCGAACCAGAGGTACCGGATTTGTCTGAACGCACCCAAGGTACGTCGTTCGGTGGCTTGGTCACCGAGTCTTTCGCCAAAATCCTCATCAAGCAAGGCAAAACCGACCAGGCAATCGACATTTATGAGAAATTAAAATTGAAAAACCCGGAAAAAAGCGATTACTTTGCGCAAAAAATCAGCGATTTAAGCAACAACGAATAAAATCGGCCCGATTTGTGTACTCGTCCGTCTTTGATAGACTGTTTCACACGATATTAAATCTGGCACGCGGGTCCGATCAGTCATAACTCATCATTCATCATTCATTACTAAGAAATGTACCTTGCACTCGTAATTCTCGTGGCGATTATCGCCGTTTTACTCATTCTTATCGTTCTGGTTCAGAATTCCAAAGGCGGTGGCCTTTCCAGTGAATTCAGCGGCGGCGCGGGCGGCCAGATGTTCGGCGTCAAGAAAACAACCGACCTGCTGGAGCAAGTCACCTGGGGCATGGCCGGGGCTATCATGATTATTTCCCTGGCCTCTTACGTTATGGTCGGCAATGGCTCCGACGCCAGCCAGGGGATCAATAGCATCAACGTCGAGAAGGCGCAGAACTCCGCCGTTCCCGGTGGCAACATCGCTCCTCTCCCTGCTCCCGCACCTGCTACTACGCCCGGCGACACCAACTAACCGTCAAGGTATTTTTGTTACGATCAATAGGCCACAGGCCGCTCCCTTTCGGAAGCGGCCTGTGGCTTTTTCGTTTTTCAATAAATTGTCGTTCATCATTCATCACTCAAATATTTCGCTATCAACTCCTTCGCCGCCGGTAAAAGTGTTTCGTCAACCGGGTACTTGCGTGACGACTCTACCATGTAAGCGGCGGGATTAGGCAGTTGCGCATAGCGGCGGGTGAGCTCTACTTTCATATTTTCGAAGGTCGTACTAAACGTTTTCTGCACGGAGTCGATGCGCTGGGTCTGAACGATGCGTTCGCGCTGCGCGTCGAAGATCGTTATCTGATAGCGGAAGATTGTCGTTTCGTGGCTCGCCTGTTGGTAAATAAAAAGGTAGCCTTCCTCCGTTCGCAATGGCACGATGCCAATCGGTGTGATGGTCAGGCTGGTTTTTACTTCTTCGTATCGGGACTGCCCTTCTTGCATAAGTTGCGAAAACTGTGGAATGGCAAATTCAAGAATATCGCCAATTTCTTCCATATAGGTGCTTTCCCGAAAGTTACTCTGGTAAATCCAGCGCATCTGAGAAGGGCTGATTCCCGTCAGTTCTTTCGGAAAATGATTGCGCAGGGAACGCTGCGATTCTTTCAGCGTGACACTACGCTCGTAGTGTTCCCTTACCTGTTTCAGGTGAGGGAACAGGATTTGTCCGTTGAACTCCCGCCGTACATGCTGCAAATATGCCAGTAAGACATACTTTTTGTACTCAAAGTCAAGAATTCCGTCAGTGAGCCAATCGGTGGATAATTTTGTCATAGTTAAAAAACGATGTTTGACGCTCAAAATTTAGCCATTCGCTATTGAAATCAAAATTAAATTCTTCTTTATCTATCTTTTTCTACCTTTTATTTTACAAAAACAAGAATGTAGCAGTGTCAGGCATCGACTGTAAATATGACAGGTATTCGGGCTGGCATAAATTCTGCCTGCATGGATATTGTCAAGCATATTTTATGACACCTTAAAACCGTAAATTATAATGTCAACCTTAATCGAAGAAAAAGTGAGCGTACAACCCCTGGCTGACCGGGTGCTGGTAGAACCCGCCCCCGCCGAAGAGAAAACTGCATTTGGTATCATCATTCCCGATACCGCCAAAGAGAAACCACAACGCGGAACCGTAATGGCTGCCGGCCCTGGTAAAACCGACGAGCCAATGACCGTGAAAGTAGGCGACACCGTCCTTTACGGCAAATACTCCGGCACCGAGCTGACCGTCGACGGTAAGGACTGCCTCATCATGCGCGAATCCGATATCTTCGCGGTTATAAACTAGTTGTGAATGAGTGATTTATTGAATGAGAGAATAGGCTTAATTATTCTTTCTTTCCAGAAGAACGTTTCTGATTTTTTTTTATTCACTAAATCACTCACTCACTCATTCAAAATTAAAACACAAACAGTACCCAAAAAGCACAATAGTTATGTCTAAGCAAATATTTTTTGATTCAGAAGCCCGCGCCAAGATCAAGCGGGGGGTAGATACACTGGCTGACGCCGTGAAAGTAACACTCGGCCCCCGCGGTCGTAATGTCGTGATCGACAAGAAATTTGGTTCACCCACTATCACGAAGGATGGTGTGACCGTAGCCAAGGAAATCGAACTGAAAGACGCCATGGAGAACATGGGCGCGCAGTTGGTGAAGGAAGTGGCCTCGAAAACTGCCGATTCGGCGGGTGACGGAACCACGACGGCCACCGTTCTGGCCCAGGCCATCTACACCATCGGTGTGAAAAACGTTGCTGCCGGTGCCAACCCAATGGATTTGAAGCGTGGTATCGACAAGGCCGTGAGTGCCATTACCACAAACCTGGAAGAACAGAAGAAAAATATCTCTACTTCCAAGGAAATCGCGCAGGTGGCTACGATTTCGGCCAACCATGACGAAGAAATTGGTCAAATGATCGCCGAGGCGATGGAGAAAGTAGGCAAGGAAGGCGTCATCACCGTGGAAGAAGCACGCGGTACCGAAACCGAAGTAAAAACGGTGGAAGGTATGCAGTTCGACCGCGGCTATCTCTCCCCTTACTTCGTGACCAACACGGAGAAGATGGAGGTCGAAATGGAGCGTCCCTTCATCCTGATTTCGGAGAAGAAAGTTTCTTCCATGAAGGAATTGTTGCCCGTATTGGAGGCCGTAGCCCAGACGGGACGCCCGCTGATCATCCTGGCCGAGGATGTGGACGGTGAAGCACTCGCTACGCTGGTAGTGAACAAAATTCGTGGCGCTTTGAAAGTAGCTGCTGTGAAGGCCCCTGGCTTCGGCGACCGCCGCAAAGCCATGCTTGAGGACATCGCCATCCTGACGGGCGGCCAGGTTATCAGCGAGGAGCGCGGTTTCAAATTGGAAAACGCCACGCTGGAGTACCTCGGTAGCTGCGACAAGGCGATTATCGACAAAGACAACACGACCCTGATCAACGGCGAAGGTGCCAAGGAGGACATCGACGGCCGCGTGAACCAAATCAAGGCACAGATCGAAAATACGACTTCCGACTACGACCGCGAGAAATTGCAGGAGCGTTTGGCGAAGTTGTCGGGTGGCGTGGCCATCCTGTACATCGGTGCTGCGACGGAGGTCGAAATGAAAGAGAAGAAGGATCGTGTCGATGATGCCCTTCACGCAACCCGCGCCGCCGTCGAAGAAGGCGTCGTGGCAGGTGGTGGCGTGGCCCTCATCCGGGCAGTCGAAGCGTTGAATGACCTGAAAGGCAACAACGAAGACGAGACAACGGGTATCAACATCATCCGTATGGCAGTCGAGTCGCCGTTGCGCACCATCGTAGCCAACTGTGGCCGCGAGGGCTCCGTGGTGATCCAGAAAGTGAAAGAAGGAAGTGGTGCCTACGGCTACAATGCTAAGGACAACACTTACGAGGACTTGCTGGAGGCCGGTATTATCGACCCAAAGAAAGTAACGCGCCTGGCGCTGGAAAACGCTGCTTCGGTAGCGGGTATGCTGCTCACGACCGAATGCGTGATCGCTGACGAGCCTGAAGAGGACAAAGGCGGTGCCATGGGTGGCCACGGCCATGGCGGCGGAGGAATGGGTGGAATGATGTAATTCCCAACACCCAATATTTATTGCCAAAAGCGGCGCGGATTCTTTCCACGCCGCTTTTTTTGTAGGGCCTCGATCAGCTTGATTTAGCTGGACGGGGCTTTTTCTCGGTGTAATTTGGATTTCCAAACTTTCTTGTATAGAGGAGAAATATTTTTTATTAAATACCCTAAAATCAGTTTGTTAAAGTTGATAGCTTGATGATTTTGGCATTGTCAATAGTTGAATAGTTGGTCGAAAATTTGTTTTTATGTAGCGAAACAACTAAACTTAACAATTATTTAACATTAGCATAATATTGAAATAACATAGCTATGAAGACTTTGGCACCCTCGATTCGCCTGATCGTTGTCTCCTTACTGATTTGCTGCACACTACCGTTCGCTTACAGTCAGAATCAAAACTTACCTGACTTTTTAAAGGAAAAACTAACCTGGCAGGAAAAGCTAGTCGTGATTTACGCCCCCGAGGGGCAACAGCGTCAAATCAAAGAACAATTGGCGGCACTTTCCCCCTACACTGAAACCCTAAGGCATGAGAGAATCACCGTGGTACAGATTCCGGTACTTCTTTCAGCCAGCAATCGCCTTTATCTAAAAAGTAAACTGCGGTATCAGGAAGACAAGATGAACATTTGGGTCATCGACGAGAAAGGGCACTTAAGGATGAGCAGCACCAAGGCAGCTTCTGCCGAGCAATTCATGCGGGTGCTTGATGCGGATACGCGGCCCGTATTGGCCAGCAGAGCCCGGTTGTTGTGATATTGACTGGCAAATTTTGGTGTTTTCTATGAGTCCTGAATTACAGCAGGACTTTTTTTTTGCGCGGGAATCTCGTATTTTTGCGGGCTGTTTAAATTTTACATTTACCTAAAGACGACATTCATGCCTAAAATGAAAACATTGTCTGGTGCCAAGAAGCGATTCAAGCTGACGGGTACGGGCAAAATCAAACGCAAGCACGCCTTCCACAGCCACATTCTGACCAAGAAATCCACCAAGCGCAAGCGTCGCCTGGTCAAATCGGATCTGGTCGATTCGACGGAGAAGCACCGCGTACTGCTTATGCTGGGATTGAAGTAATTCAGCCAGCAAACTTTTTAATACCATTGGTTTAAGTTTCCACCCGATTGTCGGTTTCTAAGTCTCTATTGTAGCACCGGCTGTCAAAAAACAATTTTACTATGCCACGTTCAGTGAACCATGTCGCGTCGCGGGCCAGACGCAAGAAGATTTTAAATATGGCCAAAGGCTACTTCGGTCGCCGCAAGAATGTTTGGACCGTTGCCAAGAACGCCGTCGAGAAAGCGATGGGCTACGCTTACATCGGTCGCAAGCACAAGAAAAGAAACTTCCGCGCCCTGTGGATCCAGCGCATCAACGCCGGCACGCGCCAGCACGGAATGTCCTACTCGGCTTTCATGGGGAAGCTCAGCAATACCGGTATCGAATTGAATCGTAAGGTTCTGGCCGATTTGGCCATGAACCATCCCGAAGCCTTCAAGGCCATCGTCGATAAAGTAAAGTAAAAACAGCCTTTTCCAGACCCTCACCCTGACAGGTGGGGGTTTTTTATTTGTTTGAACTCCTGTTCACATGGTTACCTTTTCGATCACCGCGCGTCAGGAATATACGAGAGTGGTATAATCCATTCGTCATTTCATCTTTTCACCCTTTAACCAGTAAAGAAATGTTAGAACAATTGATGGGCATGATCCAGGAAAATTCCCAGGAAGCCGTTGTAAGAAATCCCGAAGTACCCAACCAGCACAATGACGACGTGATGCAAACCCTGATGGGTTCGATCATGGGCGGGATGCAACAGGAAGCACAAGGCGGCAACGCCGCCGGGCTGATGGGGCTCCTATCCGGCAAGTCCGTGAACCCAAGCCAGTCTTCCAGCCTGATGAGCAACCCGATAGTAGCGGGCATTGCTGGCAAAGCCATCCACAGTATCATGGAGAAGTTTGGAATGTCCAACTCGGCCGCCAGCGGCATAGTGGCTTCTGTTCTGCCTGGTGTCCTTAGTAGTCTTATCAGCAGAACCAGCAATTCGAACGACGGCAGCATCGATTTCAACGGTATCCTTGGCAGTCTGATGGGCGGACAGCAGGGCGGCACGGCGGGCGTGCAAGCCGGAGGCAGCGGATTCGACTTCAACCAAATCGGTTACGCCCTGGCCGATGGCAAGCTGGACATGAACGACCTCATGCGGGTAGGCGGCAGCCTGATGGGTGGCGGAAATTCTAACCAACAGCAAGGCGGCGGCATGGACCTCGGCGGTATGCTGGGCGGCCTTTTTGGCAAATAGTTGTTCAGTTGACAGTTGACAGTTGACAGTTGACAGTTGACAGTTGACAGTTGACAGTTGACAGTTGACAGTTGACAGTTGAAAATATAGAATTCTTTAAAGCAAGGCCGAATTCGGCCTTGCTTTTTTTCGCTTTTTCTATTACTAGCCCTTCCTCCTTTCCTCCCCTCTCCCTTACTCCTCGACTTCTGCCAATTTGGCACAAACCCCTACGCCTGTTATTCTTGGTATAAGCTTTTTGGTACAGCTTTCGGAAATCAACGAAAACCAAAAACAACTGATATAATGGGAAAGATAATTGGTATAGATTTAGGAACAACGAATTCCTGCGTGGCCGTGATGGAGGGTAACGAACCCGTAGTGATACCGAACAGCGAAGGCGCAAGAACCACCCCCTCCGTTGTGGCATTTATGGATGGTGGCAATGGAGAACGCAAAGTGGGCGCTCCCGCCAAGCGCCAGGCCATTACCAACCCGACGCACACCATTAGCTCTATCAAGCGCTTCATGGGCAAGCGCTTCGGGGAAGTATCCAGCGAAATGAAGACCATCGCCTACGAAGTAGAGAAGGGTCCGAACAACACACCGCGCGTCAAAATTGGTGATCGGCAATACACGCCGCAGGAAATTTCAGCCCTGATTTTGCAAAAAATGAAGCAGACCGCCGAGGATTACCTGGGCCAGGAAGTGACTGAGGCGGTGGTGACCGTTCCCGCTTACTTTAACGACGCCGAGCGTCAGGCTACCAAAGAGGCCGGACAAATCGCTGGTCTCGATGTCAAAAGGATCATTAACGAGCCTACTGCCGCCGCCCTCGCCTACGGTCTGGACAAGCAGCACAAGGACATGAAGATTGCCGTATTCGATCTTGGCGGTGGTACATTCGATATTTCCATCCTGGAACTTGGCGACGGCGTATTTGAAGTAAAAGCGACCGACGGCGATACGCACCTGGGTGGCGACGACTTCGACCAGGTTATCATTAACTGGTTGGCCGAGGAATTCAAGAAAGACGAAGCCATCGACCTCACGCAGGATCCCATGGCGCTGCAACGCTTGAAGGAAGCCGCCGAGAAAGCCAAAGTGGAGCTTTCCAGCTCGACGCAGACGGAAATCAACCTTCCTTACATCTTCCCGATCAACGGCATTCCCAAGCACTTGGTACGGACGCTGACGCGGGCGAAGTTTGAGCAATTGGCCGACGGCCTGTTCAAGCGCATGATGGAGCCTTGCCGCAAGGCGATCAAGAATGCCAACATTAGCACAAGCGATATCGACGAGGTGATTCTGGTCGGTGGTTCGACCCGGATTCCGAAGGTACAGGAGGAAGTGGAGAAGTTCTTTGGCCGCAAGCCTTCCAAGAGCGTCAATCCCGATGAGGCCGTAGCCGTAGGGGCAGCCATTCAAGGCGGCGTATTGACGGGCGAAGTGAAAGATGTACTGCTGCTCGACGTGATTCCATTGTCTTTGGGTATCGAAACCTTGGGTAGCGTATTCACCAAACTCATCGAGTCGAACACCACGATTCCTTCCAAAAAGACAGAAACGTTCTCGACAGCGGCGGATAACCAGCCTTCCGTAGAAATTCATGTTCTGCAAGGTGAGCGGCCATTGGCAAACCAAAACCGGACGCTGGGACGCTTCCACCTCGATGGCATTCCCCCCGCACCGCGTGGCGTACCCCAGGTAGAAGTCACCTTCGACGTGGATGCGAACGGCATCCTGAATGTGTCGGCCCGCGACAAGGGCACGGGCAAGGAGCAGAAAATCCGCATCGAGGCATCGAGCGGCCTGACCGACGCCGAAATCGAGCGGATGCGTCAGGAAGCGAAAGCAAACGAGGAGTCGGATAAAGCCGAACGCGAGAAGATCGACAAGATCAACGCCGCCGACACGCTGATTTTCAGCACTGAGAAGCAGCTCACCGAATATGGTGATAAGCTCTCGGCCGATAACAAGACGGCGATCGAAGGGGCCTTGGCTGAGTTGCGTACCGCGCACCAAAGCCAGGACGCGACTGCCATCGACACCGCGATGGAAGGCTTGAACACGGCTTGGGCGGCCGCCTCACAGGAGATGTACGCCTCAGGCCCCGAGGGTGACCCCATGGCGGGTGCCCCCAACGGTGCCGCTTCCGATGGAGAGACCGGCAACGCCGAAGAGGACGTCACGGACGTTAACTTTGAGGAGGTCAAGTAATTGGCAGTGAAGACCGTATTTCCCCACTTCCGGCCGGAAGTGGGGATTTTTGATACCAGAAATCCGGTCGTTGAGCATAAAAATTTACAGTATTCAGGCCTTTGTGCGAGTGGCATCTGTGGTACCCTTTTTTAAAACTAAATCGCGCAATCAACAAACAACAATACATGAATCAACACATCAGTTCTCCCGAGTTGGCCTACCTTTCACCCACGACGCGCGAAAGAGCCATCATGCTAGCACAGGAGTTAGTCAATACCAATCAGCTGACTCCGACCGAAGCCATTCGCACCGCGATCTTGCAAGCTAAAAACTGGGCGGTGAAAAGTGTGAACCGCAACTGGAAGACTTTGAAGAAGGTCGATAGCGAGGGACTATGATCGATTCATCATTAAAATTTAAGGGGCAGACGATCATTGTTACGGGTTCTTCCTCTGGGATCGGACAAGCCTGCGCCATTTATTTTGGTGGACTCGGTGCCAATGTGATCGTCAATTACTACAGCGACGAGGAGGCGGCCAACCAAACCCTTGAAAAAATAAGAAAGGGCGGCGGTGACGGACTCGTCGTTCGCGCCGATGTAAGCAAGGAAGAAGATGTGATCTCTATGTTCGAACAGACGATCGAGAAATTCGGTCGGCTGGATGTCATGGTCAGTAATGCGGGTCTGCAGGTGGATGCGCCTTTCTTGGAAATGACTACCAAGCAGTGGCAGAAGGTAATCGACGTGAATCTGACCGGGCAATTCATCTGCATCCGGGAGGCGGCAAAGCAGTTTGTCAAGCAGTCGCCGAAGGAAAATAGGAATACCAAGATTGATACGGGCCCGGCTATTGGCAAAATCGTGATGATGAGTTCGGTTCACGATGTCATTCCCTGGGCGGGACACGTCAATTATGCGGCTTCCAAGGGCGGAGTGGCCATGATGATGAAATCGGTGTCTCAGGAGTTGGCTCCTTACAAAATTCGGGTCAACTCGATTAGCCCCGGTGCCATCAAGACGGCCATCAACAAAGCGGTTTGGGAGAAGAAGGAAACGCTGGAAGAGTTGATGACGCTCATCCCCTACCGCCGGATCGGCACTGCGGAGGACGTAGCCAAAGCCGTGGCCTGGCTGGCGTCCGACGAGTCGGATTACGTCAACGGAGAAACGCTGTACATCGACGGCGGCATGACGCTGTATCCCGAGTTCGCCGATAACGGCTGACGGGATGGTGATCGGTGTAGGGACACGGTATGCCGTGTCTCACAGGCGAAAGCAACCCACGGAAATACTAAGAAGCCCAGTCGCAAGACCGGGCTTTGTTGTTTTTAAGTCGCAAGGGTGTTTCCCTAAAAAATGGCGAATCCCACGGTTGCTTGCCAGAGGCTGCCTTTTCTTTTGAGTTGTGAGTTAAAATTGGCGTCGTCCGTATCGGCATTGATGATATTGGAAGCATTGCCCTCGTAGCGCAGGTCGAGGCTAAGGTTACCGATGTCTATGCCTACGCCAGCTTGATAGCCTAACGCGGCCGCTTTGTAGTTGTCCTTTACGGAATTGGCCCCCACTTGATTCAGCGCATCACGCAGACCGCCATTTTCGGATAAGCGCAGCGAGGCAATGGGACCCGCATTAATTCTAAAAAAATCTCCAAATCGGAACCCAACCAGCAACGGAACGTCTACATTGGTGAAGCGTACATCGACTTTGTCGCTGGGCTGTGAACTGCTCACGGAGCGAAAAACATTCACTGATCCGCCCTTCTGCGAAAGCAGTAGCTCCGGCTGCAAATAAATGCTACTGCCCAGGCGCATGAATACCCCACCCACGAAGCCCGTGAGTGTGGCATTGGTGTTGCCAATACTTACGTTTGGGTCGTTGGATGATACCACGTCGCCACCTTTCAAACGCGAAAGGTTGGCTCCTGCCTTGATGCCGAACTTGAAGTTACGGCTCTGAGCGTAGCCAGCAGTTGTCAGCGTGGTCAGGGCAATGATGAAAATAGTATTTTTAAAAAACTTCATAACTGATTCGCTTTAGTCAAAATAGCAAGTAGGTAAAATTCCTGTACCATTGGTCGGGATATTCGAGCGATTGGAAACTTTTCCCCATAAGAATTCAGAGAGGCCAATGAGATAGACCGTCGATCATGAACCATTTGGTACAGATTTAGTGGGAGTCTCTCATCAATTTAAAAGCCCCCCACTAAGTACCTCGATATATGACCGCTACCCCGTCCAACTCCTGGATCAAAACGCTCCAAATACTCAATGTATGTGGATTTCTTTTGATGCTTTTACTGAACTTTCTCGCCAATTTCCTGCCGCTCAACGGGCTTACTACGGGTGAGTTATCTGATAAATATCCCAATCTGTTCGTACCCGCCGGATTGACTTTCAGCATTTGGGGAGTAATCTATTTATTGCTGCTTGTCTTTACCGTTTACCAGGCAAGTACTTTGTTCAACAGTAAGCCTAGCCGAATTAATACCATCGTCGCCCAAGTCGGAATTTGGTACTTCGTATCATCGGTAGCCAACGCGCTCTGGATTGTAGTGTGGCACTATGAATTCTTGCCCGTGTCAGTGGCAGTGATGTTATTCATCTTGCTTTCGTTACTGCTGACAAATTTTGGCGTCGTCAACATCAACGAGGCGATGACCAGGAAAGAGAAGTTTCTGACCAAAGCGCCCTTCGGTGTTTATCTGGGTTGGATTTGCGTCGCCACCGTCGCAAACGTAACCGCCTGGCTGACGGGTGTCCGGTGGACGGGCAGCGGGCTGGAGCAAGATAGTTGGGCGGTAATCATGATTGCCGTAGGCGCACTAATCGTGCTTTTTGCCGCGCTTCGTCTTCGCAACGGCTATCTGGCCCTCGCCGTGGTATGGGCCTTTGCGGGAATCGTCATCAAACGACAGGGCGCTGAACCTGTGTATCAATCGATCGCATTTGTTGCCGGCGCAGCGGCGGTGGTATTGCTTATCGTAGCTTTGGTGCTACTTGTCAGGCAGAATAAATCAGGTAACTATTCAAGCGTCGAAGCCTTCCCGAATTACGAATAGTTTTCAATCAAACACCGGACAATCTGTCCCTGAGCCTTTTCTTCCTCCTCGCATCCTGACTTTCTGAGATTTATAGCGCGGTTTTTTCCGCTTTTCCTTTGGCTCCTTTTTCTTGGAATAAGGTAGTAGCTTGAAATCATATTCCGGGATAAAATAATCTTCGGCGTACTCGGCTACGGGCAGAGGCAAGTAATGGCGTCCCGGAAAATGCAGCGTATCGTATTCGTAGTCGTACAAGTAAATCGTCACAAAGCCGTCGCGGCTGTACTTGATGCCGATGTCGGAGAAAGGCCCGTCGGTATCGTCGTCGGAGGCCACGGCTCGCGCCAGCGTCTCGGCGAATTCTTTTTGCTTTCCCTTCAACAAAAGGTTCATGTTAAAATGAAACACGCGCTGTGAAGAGTCGATTTGGATAGCGGTTTCGAGGTAGTACTTGGCATCTTTCTGGTTTTCCAGGCCCGCATAGAGCACGGCGGTGTTGTTTAAAGCACTTTTGTCCTGGTGCGCCCGGTAGCTGAGTTTGGCTTCCTCGTACTGCTCCCAGTAGCGATAGACGTTTCCCTGGTTAACGTTGTAAAATTTTCTGCCGGGAGCCACTTCCAATGCCGACTTAAAATCATCGAACGCCATGTGGTACTGATTGTCCGCCGCTTCGGGTCGGCGGAGTTGGTCATGGCGGTTGCCGTGGTAGGCATTCACGATACCCCGATTGTTGAGCAGGTAAGGCACGTCAGGATTCTCATTGATCAGACTGTCGAACAGTACCTTAGACTGATCCAGCTTATCGTTTTCCAGCAGCACCACCCCCCAGCCATTTTGCGCCTTGATATTTTCGGGATTAAGACCGATCGCGCTTCTAAAAACATCGTAGGCTTTTTTGTGCATATCGAAGTGCAGCAGCATATTTCCGTAGTTGCTCCACATCTTGTCGTCTTTTTTCTCGTAATTCAGCGCTTTGGCTAGGTAGCGCCCCGCCTCCGAATAGTTTTTCTGATCGACGTAAATACTGCTCATCCCAGCCAGCGCCTCGTAGCGCCCGCCATCCAGCCGCAGCGCCGACTCAAAATCAGCCATGGCCGCTCCGGCTTTTCCCGTATAGTACCTGGCGAAGCCCCGGCACACGAAAATATCCGCCAAGGCCCGATCAGCCGGATCGAAAAGCTGGTCGGCAGCTTCCATGTCTTCGAGTGCCTCGGCGAAGTTCCCTAAGCCGTACTGCGTGATTCCCCGGCCCAGTTTGGCTGAAAGGTAGGTGCTGTCGTTCTGAAGAATGCGGTTGTAAATACTTTGTGCCGCCTGGTACTCATGCTTGGTGACCAGTACGTTGGCTTGTCCGCACAGTGCCACCGGGCTGTCGCGGATCATCGTGGCGGCCAGTCGGTAATACTTTTGGGCATTGTCCATTTGATTCAGCCCGTAGTAGACGTGGCCCAAGCCCAGGAACGCATCTTTCCTAAAGGTGCGGTCACCCTCTTCCAAATATTCCTGAAAGACGTAGCTTGCCTCCCGATAACGCTGCAAATCGACGAGGGCATTGGCGTAACGAATTTGCGCCTTGGGATGCTTTCGTGCCATTTTTTCGAAGTCGGAAACGGCTCGTTTCGGTTGGTTCAATTTCATCAGCGCGTCGCCCCGCAGCAGTCGGTAGGCCATTTCGTCGCTTTGGCGAATTGCAGTGCTACTCTCGGCGACAGACGCTTCCAACTGATTGTTCAGCTTGTAAAGTAGTCCGACATTGTAATTCCATTTGCCGTGCGTATTGCCATGCGCTACGGTTTGGCCATAGGCCAAGCCGTCCTGTATCCGGCCTTGCTTGCAGTAAACTACCAATGTGTTGAGCGTAGTCGCTTTACTGGCTTCGGATTTTTCCAATAGCGAAAGCGCTTCCTCGTAATGCCCGTTCAGGAGATGAAGCAGGCCGACGGAGTAGTTAGTTTGCGCATCGAGCGAGTCGATGGAGCTGAGCAGCCGGAGGGCTTTGCCATAATTGCCCGACAGCGTATGCAACATCGCCTCGTTGTTGAACTTTTGGGTGGAGTCCGCCGGGTTGAAGTGGGCCTTATGGTAAGCCTGGTAGGACTTTTGAAGGGCGATGAGTTCGCGGCGGTAATCGGTCGAGCGAATGAGTTGCGGGTTGTTTTCGGCGAAAGACTGGTTGAAATCTTTCAGGATTTTCTCGAACATGCCCTGGCATTCGCGAAAATCCTGAGCTTGCGCCCGTTGGCTCGCAACCAGCAGAAACACCATCCAAACCCAACAAATCCACTTTTCCCTCAATACCACATTGTTCTTTTTTCGGGGACGTACAATAGTGTCAAGCTAAGGGAAACCCGACACTTTTCCAACGGCAACCCCAATAGCGGATTGCCAATTCTTTACTGAACGGTCAGTTTTTACACCCGCTCCTACTCCGACGGCGCATCCTCTAACTCGTATTCACGCTTACCCCTAATGGTTTGTCTCTCCCCCAAAATCTCTACCTCGACGGGCGTAGCAGTGGGGTTGTCGATCGAAACCGAATCCTGGGTTACCTCGACCCGCAACGTAACGCCGCGGAAGCCAATCCGGAAGGAATAGGATTCCCACTTTTCGGGTATATAGGGGTTCAGAACCAGCACGCCGTCACGCACGCGCTGCCCGGCGAAGCCCTTCACGACGCTCATCCAGGTGCCGGCCATGGAGGTGATGTGCAGTCCGTCCTCGGTGTCGTTGTTATAGTCGTCCAGGTCGAGACGGGCCGTGCGGACGTACATTTCGTAGGCCTTTTCGTGCTTGCCGAGGCCCGAAGCCAGGATAGAATGCACGCAGGGCGACAGCGACGATTCGTGAACGGTCATGGGTTCGTAAAAATCGAAGTTCCGACGGATGGTCTCCCGCTCAAAATCATCCTCGAAGAAGTATAGCCCTTGCAGCATGTCGGCCTGCTTGATGAAGCAGGAGCGCAGGATACGGTCCCAGGACCAGTTTTGGTTGATGGGTCGCTCGTCGGCGATTTGCTCGACGGTTTTGAGTTCTTTGTCCAGAAAGCCATCCTGCTGTAGGAAAACTTCGCGCTCGGGATCGTAGGGAAAGTACATCTTGTCGATGATTTCCTGCCAGTCATTCGTTTCGGCGGCTTTGTCAAAACCAGTTTTAGCAAAAATCTCCGCTGCCTTTCCCTCGCTCTCGGCGTAGGCAATGGCTTCCAGCGTGTACTTCAGGCACCAGACCGCGATGTAGTTGGTGTACCAGTTGTTGTTGACGTTGTTCTCGTACTCGTTCGGCCCCGTAACGCCCAGCATCACGAATTTTCCCTTATCCGCCGACCAGTTGACGCGCTGTTTCCAGAAACGCGCAATCGCGATAAGCACTTCCAGGCCGTAGTCCGTCAGGTACTTTTGGTCGCCCGTGTAGTTGATATAGTCGTAAATGGCGTAGGCCATCGCGCCGTTGCGGTGGATTTCCTCGAAGGTAATTTCCCATTCGTTGTGGCTCTCCTCGCCGTTCATCGTGACCATCGGATAAAGGGCGGCCCCGTCCGTGAAGCCCAGCTTTGCGGCGTTTTCGATGGCTTTTTCGAGGTGCTTGTAGCGGTAGATGAGCAGGTTGCGCGCTACCTTTTGGTCGGAAGTCGAGAGGTAGAACGGGACGCAGTAGGCGGCGGTGTCCCAGTAGGTGCTGCCGCCATATTTCTCGCCCGTAAACCCTTTCGGGCCAATGTTGAGCCGCTCGTCTTCGCCCGTGTAGGTTTGTTGGAGGTGAAAAATATTGAAACGAATTCCCTGTTGGGCGGCCATATCGCCGACGATCTCGATGTCGTTGCGCTCCCACTTTTCGGCCCAGGCCGCTTCGTGTTCCTGCAAAAGCCGGTCGTATCCTTTGCCCGTTATTTTGTCAAGATACGCTTTCGTTTTTTCCGTCAGTTCCTCCCGCTGGTAATTCATCGAAGATAAATTGACCGCGTATTTGTAGAGTGTGATTTCATCGCCTTCACTGACTTGCAGCGGCACCTTACCCGCCACATACATCTCATTCTTGACGGGATGGGATTGAAAATCGAGCTTATTGCCGTTCTTCATCAAATCAAACCGCATCCCCGTCGTGACCTCGAATTGCTCCACGCCGTAAGGATTCGGCTTGGTCTCGAGCGTCAAGATGCCCTCGGCGAAGGAAGTTTCCTTACTGATTTCGTGCCAAAAAGTCTCGTCGTAATTAGAATCACGGTTGCGAATCGTTCCATCCAGATAGGGCGTCAAAGTAATCTGGGCGTCGAAATTCAACGCCCTGATTGCGTATTTGATCGCTCCGGACTCATCATCGACCATGTTGCAAAAGCGTTCACTCTCAATCCTGACACGCTTGCCGCCTGGCGTCACGACGGTACACTGCCGCGACAATACACCGCGCTTCATGTCCAATTCCCGGCGAAACTCCTCAACCTGACAGGTATGCAAATCAAGCGTTTCGCCCCCGATTTCGACGTCGATGCCCACCCAATTACAGGCGTTGATGACCTTCGCGAAATAGTCGGGATAACCATTCTTCCACCAACCCACACGGGTTTTGTCAGGAAAGAAAACGCCCGCTACGTAGTTGCCGAGCAGCGTTTTACCAGAATATTTTTCTTCAAAATTCCCGCGTTGCCCCAGGCGCCCGTTGCCCAGGCTCATCAGGCTCTCGGTAATTTCGTTTTCCTCGGCGTGAAAGCCTTCTTCAACAACTGACCAGGGGGAGGGGGAGATGTAGTTTTTCATGTAATGGTAGTTTCGGCTGTCAGCTGTCAGATAAAATAAATAATTTGTGCGGCATGAGTCCGCGCGGTGCACCGATCTCACTTTGTGCCTTTGCAACTTCAAAACAAATGCTTTACCGTACTCACGTCGATATCCTGAAAGCCGGGGATGACCATGTCGGCACCGGCGACTTTCAGTTCGGCGGAGCCGCCGACGCCCACGGCAATCATACCACCCGCTTTGGCGGCTTTGATGCCCGCAACGGCGTCTTCGAAGACGAGCGCGTTGGTTGGCTTTACGTTTAAATCTTCTGCGCCTAGCAAAAACGTCTCGGGATCGGGCTTGCCTTTGGTGATGCGGTTGCCGTCGACGATGGTAGCGAAATAGTGCGTCATACCGAGATAATCCAGGATCAGCCGGGCATTCTTGCTGGCCGAGCCAAGGCCTATTTTTATTTTTTCCTGAATCAGGGAATCCAGAAAAACCTGCACGCCGGGCAGGGCATCTTCGGGGGTCATGCCCCGGCAGAGTTCCAGGTAGCGATCGTTTTTCTTAGCGGCCAGCGCATTTTTGGTTTCGTCGTCCAGCGTTACATCGCCGATTTTAAGGATGATATCCAACGACTCCATCCGGCTGATGCCTTTCAATTGCTCGTTTTGCGTTTCAGTCAGGTCGAAGCCTTGGCTTTGAGCTAGTTCACGCCACGCGATGTAATGGAATCGGGCGGTGTCGACGATTACGCCGTCGAGATCGAAAAGGCAAGCTTTTAGGTCAGACATGGTTTTAATTTGGGGTACTGGGTACTGGCGGGGCCGGCCTACCGGTACTGGGTACTGGGTACTGGGAAAATTAAACGATAAAAATCTGGTTCGCCAACCAAGTACCCAGAACTCAGTACCCGTTGACTCATTTCTCCATTTCCATCACATAAGCCGTTCGCGCGGCCAAGTTCAGGGGTTCGTTCAGATTCCGGGATGTACCCGTAAGCACGTCTTTGGCACGGGCAAAGGTACCAAGCCTTTCCTGAAAACGCCCGGTTTCGAGCGAAAAAGGCTGTTCATTGGAGTTCATGACGATCATAATCGTCTTATTCCCATCGTACCGAAAGTAAACGTACACGCCGTCCTGTGGTACAAATTGCATGAGTTTTCCGCTGTGCAGGGCGGGGGTGGCTTTGCGGTAGTTGGCTAGTTTCTTCACGAAGTCGAATGCTTCATTTTCGGCGTCGGTACGGCCATTTTTCAGAAATTTATTTTCTCTATCTCCCTGAAAACCACCCGGAAAGTCTTTCCTGACCTCGGCATCGGAGGGATTCTTGAAATTTTTCATTAAGATTTCGGTGCCGTAGTAAAGTTGCGGAATACCGCGCGTAGTCAGCAGCCAAATAAGGCCCATGCGGTAGTTGTCCATTTTATCGCCCACCACCGACAGAAAACGGTCGGTGTCGTGGTTGTCGAGGAAGACGACATTCTTCATGGGGTCTTGGTACAGGTAGTCGAGTCCCAGGGTTTGATGCAGGCGGTTGACGCCGTCGTCCCAGCCGAACTTCTGGTTGAGGGCGTCGTTGATGGCGTAGTAGGTCTGGAAATCGCAGGCACCGGGCAAGTTGCTTTTGAAAGGGACTTCAAGGTTATTTTGCTGGAAGTACGCCTGATTCGGAACACTCTTGGTCCAGTTTTCGCCAAAAATGTGGAGGTCGGGGTACTCCGCCAGCAGCGCATCGTTCACGCGGTTCATGTATTTCAAGTCGTTGTACATGTAGGTATCCACGCGCCAGGCGTCGATGCCGAAGTACTCCACCGTCCAGAGGGCGTGTTGCAGGAGGTAGTTGGCAACGAAGGGGTTATCCTGATCCCAATCGGGCAGGAAAGGCACGAACCAGCCGTCGGAGGTGACTTTCCGGTCGCGCTCAGAGCCGTAGGGGTCGGGAATGGGCTGTTCTTTATAGGAGGTGTTGGTGTAGGTCGGCCATTGGTGCAGCCAGGTCGAGTCGGGCATATCGCGCAAAATCCAATGATTGACGCCGGCGTGGTTGTACACGGCGTCCTGAATTATTTTGAGGCCGTTGGCGTGGGCTGCTTCCACCAGTTTCTTATAGGCAGCATTGCCGCCCAGTCGCTTGTCCACTTGATAATGATCGGTAAAGCCATAACCGTGGTAGGCGCTGCGCATTTCGCCGCCTTCGTCAGTGAGCGGCTGGTCGTTTTCGATGACCGGATTGAGCCATAGGGCGGTCACACCCAGTTCCTTGAAGTAGTCGAGGTGATCGATGATGCCCTGCAAATCGCCACCGTGACGCAGAAAAGGGTTGCTGCGATCAGCCTTCGTATCGGCCATGTCGGCAAATTTGTCGTTAGCCGGGTCGCCGTTGGCAAAGCGGTCGGGCAGCAGCAGGTAGATCAGGTCGGAGGCATCCACGCCCTGCGCTTTCACAAAATCGGTACGGGCGCGGAGTTCGTAGGGGATCGACTGGAGGAAAGTTTTCGTCACGGCCCGGCGACCTTTCCTTGCTTCGATTTTGCCGCTCAGGGTGATGTTGAAGGTTCCCGCCCGACAATCGGGCGAAACGGTCAAATCCAGAATAAGGTAGTTGGGATTCTCGACCTTATTGACCCTGTCCAGCTTCAAGCCGGGGTAGTCGATGGCTACGTTGGCGGCGGCAACGTTCTGCCCGTGAACGATAATCTGTAAACGAGGGTCTTTCATGCCCACCCACCAGTTGAGCGGCGCGAGGTGGTCGATGGCGATCGGTTGCGCCAGGGTACTGAGACCGACCAAACAAAAGAAAAGGATTCCGAAGGGTTTTGTAGTGACGCGCGGCATACAGGACATTTGATGAAAGGCTAAATTAGCGTTTTTCAGCAATACTTTCAGCGATGGCCCCTTTTTCAGTTCGCAATCAGGGCAATGGGGTAATCCGGAAAGCGGCGGTCGTCGGAGAGGACGGTGAAGCCCGTGTGTGCCGCCTGGGCTATGATGATCCTATCGAAAGGATCTTTGTGATCATCGACAGGCTGAATTTCGTAGTAGCGCTGCGAATGCTCGACGGCGATCGGAAGAATTTGCACCCTGAGTTCGGTCAGGGCCTGATCGATGAAGGTTCCTACGGGAATTTTGAGGTTGAACTCCTTCGGCTTGCTCTCATAAAGTTGAGCAATCTCAATGAGTGTAATCGCGCTGATGTAGTACAGGGAGTTTCCTTCTTTCAGTGCCCGGCTCACATTCTTCCCGAGTTTCTCAGGCTTCATGTAAGCCCTTAAAAAAATGTGGGTATCAAGCAGGTAATATTTCAATTGTAGAGGTCGTCATCAAAAAGAGTATCGGCAATATAACCCAGATCCCTTCCTCCACCCAGCTTCATCGGGGGATGCGGGTTTTCCTTTGAAGGATAGGGGCTGTCGATCTCGATTGGCTTCAATACCGTTCGCTTCGTTATTGGTTTCGACTTGGTCTTCGTCGCTGTTTCCGTATGTTTTTTACCCATGATCTCATTAAGTTGATTTGTTGCCCGGAAAACTTCAACGGCGGGCGGATGGTTCCTAAGCACAGTTCTGCCCTGCTTCTATTTCTTCCTAAAAAAATCCTTTTTACATTTGAAACCGCAACCTCCCGCCCAATGCCGAGAAAAACTCTGATTGCGTTTCTTCCGATAATTATTGCTTTTTTGTCGGCTTGTACGAGAAAAACCGCCGACCAACCCATGCAAGCCAACTACCCGAAGCACGATAAATTAGTCATCTACCAGATATTCACTCGCCTTTTTGGCAACCAAAACCTTACGAACCATTTCTACGGCTCACTGGACACCAACGGCGTTGGGAAATTCAACGACATCACACCCGTAGCGCTCAAAGCCCTGAAAGACTTCGGCGTATCCCATGTATGGTACACGGGGGCAATCGAACACGCCACGATGACCGACTATTCGGAATTTGGCATAAAGCCCGATAATCCGATGATTGTAAAGGGCCGGGCGGGTTCGCCCTACGCCATCAAGGATTACTACGACGTGGACCCCGACCTGGCGGTGGACGTGAACAACCGCATGGCCGAGTTTGAGGCGCTGCTGACCCGGACGCACGAGGCTGATTTGAAGTTTCTCATCGACTTTGTTCCTAACCATGTGGCCCGGCAATACGCCTCCGACGCCAAGCCCGCCGGAGTCCGCGACTTTGGCGAGGGCGACCGTACAGACCTGGTTTTTGACCCAAAGAACAACTTTTACTACTTGCCCAATGAGCCCTTCCGTTCGCCGGAGGACATCAAGTCGCCCGTTCGGGTGGAAAACCCTTACGTGGAAAACCCCGCCAAAGCCACGGGCAACGACGTGTTCAATCCGCATCCCAGCATCGACGACTGGTACGAGACCATTAAGCTGAATTACGGCGTGGACTACCTCGACGGTCGTCGTACGCACTTCGACCCCATGCCCGCTACCTGGCTGCAAATGCGGGACATTTTGGTATATTGGACGAAAAAGGGCGTCGACGGCTTTCGCTGCGACATGGCCGAGATGGTTCCCGTGGAGTTTTGGGGCTGGGTAATTCCCGAGATTCAGGCGGTGAATCCCGACATCATTTTTATCGCCGAGATTTACAATCCCGGCGAGTACCACAATTATATCAAGAAAGGAAAGTTCGACTACCTCTACGATAAAGTCGGGCTGTACAACTACCTCCGGCCCATTATGGAGGACGAAGGCACGGTCGAGAACATCACGCGGCTGTGGCAGAACGAGTCGGGCGACATCGCCAACCACATGCTGCGCTTCCTGGAAAACCATGACGAGCAGCGTATTGCCTCTCGCTACTTTGCCAACGACCCTTGGGTGGGCGTCCCGGCCATGACACTCAGCGCCACGCTGCACACCGGACCGATGATGCTCTACTTCGGGCAGGAGGTCGGGGTGAACCCCACGGAGCCCGAAGGTTTTCAGGGCGACGATGGCCGTACGACGATCTTCGATTACTGGGGTGTTCCCGAATTCCAGGGCTGGGTCAACGGCGGCAAGTTCGACGGCGGTGGGCTGGATGAAAACCAGAAAAAACTCCGCCAGTTCTACCACGGCCTCAACCATTTCGCGGTAGAAAACGAGGCCATCCGCACGGGTGAGTTCTACGATTTGCAGTACGTCAACATCGACGGCCAAAGTCCCGACTACGACAAGACCCGCACTTATGCCTACCTGCGCTACACTGAAAAACAGCGGTTATTGTGCGTCTATAATTTTGATAAAATGAAGACCATCCATACGAAAGTAAAAATTCCGCCGGGCGTGCTGGCGGATACGGTGGGGATGGGAAACTCAGCGAAAATTGATTTGAGCGAAATTTTTCCGGGTAAAGAATTTAAGACAGAAATTTCATCCCAGGAAATAGCAGCTCACGGCATTCCCATCACGCTGCCGCCCTCATCGGTAAAAATCATTGAAATGAGTTTATGAGCCGATGAGTTCATGAGTTGAAACGGGGTAGCCCGCGCTGTAAAGGAGTTTTTTGCAGTAAACTCGGTATGGCAACGATTAGCCGCTTGCGCATTCACCTGAATCAAATTCTTAGACGTCCCTGAGATGAACTCATAAATTTTAAACTCATAAACTTTAAACTCATAAACTCCCCTTGGACATCCCCCTCCCCTCCCCCAACATCCCCACCGTGCGGCCCAAGCCCCGACTGAGCTTCTGGGACATCTGGAACATGAGTTTCGGTTTTTTGGGCATCCAATTCGGCTTTGCGCTGCAAAACGCCAACGTTAGCCGCATTTTCGAGACGCTGGGAGCCAGCGTGGATGACATTCCCATCCTGTGGGTAGCCGCGCCGCTGACCGGACTGCTGATCCAGCCGGTGGTCGGGTACTTCAGTGACCGCACCTGGACGCGGTTGGGACGGCGGCGGCCCTATTTCCTTACGGGGGCCGTGCTGGCTTCGCTGGCGTTGTTTGTGATGCCCAACTCGCCTACGCTGTGGTTTGCCGCCGGGATGCTGTGGATTATGGATGCGTCCATCAACATTTCGATGGAGCCTTTCCGGGCCTTCGTGGGCGACAACCTGCCCGGCGACCAGACCACCTCGGGCTTCGCGATGCAGAGTTTTTTCATCGGCACCGGAGCCATTGTCGCCTCCTCGCTGCCTTACGTCCTGACCAACTGGTTCGGCGTTCCCAACCAAGCCGCCGAGGGTATCATTCCCGATTCGGTGAAGTGGTCGTTTTATCTGGGTGGGGCGGTGTTTTTTGCGGCGGTATTGTGGACCGTTTTTCGCTCTAAGGAATATTCGCCCGAAGAACTGGCGTCCTTCTCTGAGCCCGTCGGCGAAAAGCCGTTACGGGGCGAGGGGGTGCTGGCTGCCAAAATCTCGGAAAATAACGGCCAATCCCAAGTCACCAAGGGCGTCGTCATCGCCATCGTCGGCCTGATTTTGTCAGGGTGGCTTTATTCCCAAAATTTGAACAAAGAATTGTACGTTTTTTCAGTCGGCACTTTCCTGGTCGGGGTGCTTTTCATGCTGTCGGGCCTGATGCAACGAAGCGGCTCGTACGCCAACGGCTTCGTGACGATCATGAACGACTTCGAGACGATGCCCGCTACGATGAAGCAACTGGCGGTGGTGCAGTTTTTCTCTTGGTTCGCCCTCTTTGCGATGTGGATTTACATGACGCCCGCCGTAACGAGCCACCTCTACGGCACCACCGACACCACATCCAAATTATACAATGACGGGGCCGACTGGGTCGGGCTGTGCATGGGCGTGTACAACGGGATTGCGGCTTTGGTAGCCTTCGGCATTCCGGTGGTGGCGCGGTGGACGAGTCGACGCGTCACGCATTTGCTGTGCCTGTGCGCGGGAGGGCTGGCGCTGCTTTCCATTTATTTTATGGGCGATCCCGACTATCTGATGCTGTCGATGGTGGGCATCGGCGTTGCCTGGGCATCTATTCTGTCGGTGCCCTACGCCATGCTGGCGGGGTCGCTGCCTGCGGCCAAGATGGGCTATTACATGGGAGTGTTCAACTTTTTCATTGTCATTCCGCAGATAGTCGCGGCGGCATTGTTGGGATTTTTGGTAAAATCGTTGTTTAATGGAGAACCGATTTATGCCCTGGTGCTGGGCGGCGGGTCGATGATTCTGGCTGGCCTACTTTGCCTGCAAGTCAAAGACGAGGCGGCCCGGCATGAAAATTTAACCAACTAACCTATGAAAAGCCTTCCAATACGCAAAAAAGGCCGACTGATTATCGTTGCCTACCGGCTTCCTTTCAAAATAATAAAAAACGAAAGCGGCACTTCCCTCTTTCAGAATTCCGGCGGGCTGGTGTCTGCCGTACTTTCGCTGGCGCAGGGTAGCGACAGCAACACGAGTTTTGAGTTCGAGGACAAAATCCAGTGGATCGGCTACACGGATAATACCGCCGAGGAGCTGAAAGGGGTGACGCTGGAAAATGACAACTTCAAGGCGCATCCCGTTTTTATTTCGCAGGAACTGAACGACAACTACTACGAAGGCTTCTGCAACGACCTGATTTGGCCGCTTTTCCACTACTTTCCCACGCTGGCCAAGTTCGAGACCAAGTTTTTCGAGGCGTATCAGGAGGCCAACCTGCTGTTTTATGAGGCCATGAAGGATGTCATCCAGCCCGACGATGTGATCTGGATTCATGACTACCAGCTCATGATGTTACCCGACCTGATTCGGCAGAAATTTCCCAACAATAAAATCGGCTTCTTTTTCCACATTCCTTTTCCTTCTTTCGAGATATTTAGGCTGCTGCCTTCTATGTGGCGCAACGTCATCATCGACGGCATCATGGGGGCCGATGTGGTGGGTTTCCACACCAACGACTACGTGGAGTACTTTCTGAAAGCCGTACGGATGGTGATCGGGCAGGGAAACCGGATGCATTACGTCAATCTCAACAATCGGATGGTGAAGGTGGATGCCTTCCCGATCAGCATCGACTACAAGAAATTCAACGACGCCTTCGACGATCCGAAGGTGGTCAGGGCCCGGCAGGACGCCCGCGCGCCTTTACAGGAAAAAGTGATCTTCTCGGTAGACCGGCTGGATTATTCCAAGGGGCTGCTGAACCGATTGAAAGGCTACGAGCGCTTCCTCGAGCAGTACGAGGAGTGGCACGGCCGGGTGTCGTTCGTGATGATGGTGGTGCCTTCCCGCGACCAGATCGACCAGTACCAGCAGATGAAGTCCGAAATTGACCAGACCGTCGGGCGCATCGGGGCACAATACGGCCGAATCAACTGGCAGCCCATCATTTATCAGTACCGCTCCATGCCTTTCGAGGAATTGGTGGGATTGTACACCGCCAGTGATGTGGCCTTGATTACGCCCGTCCGGGACGGCATGAATCTGGTGTGCAAAGAGTACGTCGCCAGCCGCAAGGACGAGCAGGGCGTCCTGATTCTGAGCGAGATGGCAGGTGCTGCCGCCGAGCTGGGGGAGGCACTGATTATTAATCCGACCGACAGCCAGGACATTGCCAACGCGATATACAAGGCTCTTGAAATGGATCCCGAAAACCAACGGAAGCGCATGGTAGCCATGCAGCAGCGCTTGCGTGAATACGATGTTTTTGCGTGGACAAACGACTTTTTTACCCAAATGATTATGATCGATCAGGAACACAGCCGATTGAAACTAGACTACTTGACCGACGACGACAGCGTCAAAATGGCCGACGCTTATGCCAAAGCCAAAAATCGCATTTTCTTCTTCGACTACGATGGCACGCTCGTCCCCATCGTGCGCGAACCCGAAGACGCCATTATTTCCAAGGAAACCAAGGAGATCGTGGCCGAACTCGCCAGGCGCGATACCGTGATTGTCATCAGCGGGCGCGACCGCAAGTTCCTGCTGAATGTCGTGGGCGATTTGCCCGTACACATTGTGGCTGAACACGGGGCTTTGATTCGTAAGAAAGGGGAGAAAGAATTCGTGATGAATCCCGCTTACGAAGAAAACTGGAAAGACGATATCCGCCCCATACTTGAACTGTACGTGAAGCGCTGTCCCGGTGCATTCGTGGAGGAAAAGGAAACCTCCCTGGCCTGGCACTACCGCACCGCCGATGACCACGAGTACGCCTTGCGCCGGGCGCAGGAATTAGCCTGGCAGCTTAAAAGCTTCATCCAGCCGGAGCAGAACCTGCAAATCATCGAGGGCAACATGGTGATCGAAGTAAAAAAGACCGCCTTCAACAAAGGTACTTCGGCCAAAGCCTTTGTCGAGGAGGGCGATTACGATTTTATCCTGGCGATGGGCGACGACACGACGGATGAGGACATGTTCGAGGCCCTGCCCGACTCGGCCTACACCGTCAAAGTAGGCGACGCGCTCTCGATGGCCAAGAAACACATCAAGAATCAGTACGCGGTGATGGAGTTGTTGAATACGTTTAAGGAGTAAGTCTATGAGCGGTGCGCCGCCCGGTTTAAAGTTCATGAGTCTAGTTACTTTTAGGACTTTCGCTTGTCGTCTTGAATGCGATCCCAATAGGGATCAGATGTGGGTAGAAAAGTGCTTTCCCAGTCGATTATTATGTCCCGTACGGGACATGGCTTACTAACGAATCGGCTTTTTCTACCCACATCCTGTGCCTAACGGCACATTTTTCTCAGCCGAAGCGAAAGCCCTAACTTTATAAGTCACAGCCCTGAATGGGCGGCATCCGTCAGCGCAGAGTGAAGGACAGGAAGTGCAAAGTACCATATCAAGCCCTGAAAGGGCGTAATCCATTAGCGCAGGGGGTAGCCCTGCGGTTCCAACGATGTTCAACCGTTTAGAAGCCCTGAAAGGGCGTAATCTTGCTGCTCTGACTTTCGGTATTCTGCTTTTTGGTTTTACCCCAAACTCGGAGAACCCTGAGCAGGTATTTCTAGAAAAAATGAGTAAGGTCGCTCCGGGAACTACGCCCGAACTGACTTTGTGCATGGCCGAGACGTTTCTGGGTGTGCCTTACGTGGCGCACACCCTGGAAGGTAACGCGACGGAGCAATTAGTCTGCCGCTTCGATGCTTTGGACTGCACAACTTTGGTGGACGTATCGGTGGCCTTGGCCCTGGCCAAGAAAGAGGGATTGAACTACCGACAATTCCTGGCCAAAATGACCCAACTCCGCTACGCCGGAGGAACGATCGACGGCTACCCGTCGAGGCAGCATTATTTCCTTTCGTGGCGAAACCAGGGAATCGAAACCGATTTGTTGGAAGATGTCACAAAAGCGATGGGCGGAATTCCCTACCAAAAAGAAATCACCTTCATGTCCGCCCACGCGGATTTGTACAAGGGAATTGATTCCGGGGAAGTTTTGAAAATGATCAAAGCCAACGAGCGACAAATCAACGCAGAAAAGTACTTCCACCTACCAAAGGCAAGTGTTCAGAAAATCGAGGCGAACTTGCAAGATGGCGACATCATCGGCATTACCTCCACCATCGCTGGCCTCGACTGCAATCACCAAGGCATCATCAAAATGCAGAAAGGCCGCGCCCACCTCGTCCACGCCTCCACTACCGCCAAGAAAGTCATCGTCAGCCCCGAGCCGCTGAGCGATTATCTAAACTCCGTTAAGCGACACAGCGGGATCATTGTACTTCGCTTAAAATAAGGAGAAAGGGAGGAGGGAGGAAAGGAAGAAGGGAATGAAGGAAGTTGGCGCAAGCCCTCCTTTCCTCCTTTCCTCCTTTCCTCCTTTCCTCCTTTCCTCCTTTCCTCCTTTCCTCCTTTTATCCTCTCTCTCCCCAACGCTTCACCATCCTCCCCATGCCCATCAAATACTGGCAAATCCTGGCCTTGGCCGCCGTTGCAGGTCTGATGGCCGGTTGGCTGGCCATCAGAATTCTGAAATTCATTTCCCGCAAGCAGGACACCAAAACCTGGCAGACGGTGCACCGGAGCATTACGAGTGTGCTGTATTTTTTCTTCCTGGTGCTATTCGTCAATCTGGTTGCCAACAATCGCTACGTAACTAAGGAGGAGAGCTACCTGATTTATAGTGCCAGCAAAGTCGCCCTGATCGCGGTGAGCGCCTGGCTGGCCATCCGGCTGATTTTATTATCAGAAAGGCTGATTCTCAATCAACTGGACTTAAACAAGACCAACAATCTACAGGAGCGCAAGCTTTTTACCAAGGTCAAGTTCATCAAGCGGCTGATCGTGATCGCGATTCTCATTATTGCCGTGGCACTGTTGCTCCTGAGTTTTCAGCGCGGTCGGGAGTTTGGATTGGGCTTGTTGACTTCGGCGGGAATCGTGTCGGTCATCGTGGGCTTTGCGGCCCAAAAAACCATTGCCAACCTCCTGGCCGGAATCCAGATTGCCTTCACGCAACCCCTAAAAATTGAAGACGTCGTGATCGTAGAGGGCGAATGGGGCACGATCGAGGAAATTAATCTGACCTACGTAGTCGTGAGAATCTGGGACTTGCGGCGGATGATTTTGCCCATTACCTACTTCGTGGAGAAACCTTTCCAGAACTGGACCCGCAACGATTCGCGGGTAGTGGGAACGGCCCTGTTTTACCTCGACTACCACACGCCCGTCGATAAGCTGCGCGAACACTTTCTGGAATTGTTGGCGGCTTCGCCGTTGTGGGATAAGGATACGGCGGCCTTGCAATTGACCGATACCAAAGATCAATACATCGTGTTGCGGGCGACCATGTCGGCCCGAGATGCGCCGGACGCGTTTGACTTGCGCTGCTACATTCGCGAGAATATGATCGCCTTCATCAGGGACGAATACCCGCAAGCGCTGCCTTCACTGCCTGTCAGGCACGAAAAAAAGGGCTCGGCAGATGCCAGGCCCCTTTAAATACTATTAACACAACTCAACTAAATCATATCAATAAACTATTTCTTCTCTTCCAATGCTCTGCCACAAAACTCACGGTAGCGTGTTAAAGTGAGGTTAAGGACGGATTAAAAAAGGATTAAATTTCCAGGAAAGGAGTTCTGGGAAACTGCACGGTGAAGTCGCTCCCGACACCGAGCGACGATTCTACTGTTACGCTGCCTTTGTGGATGTCGATAATGCGCTTGGTGAGGGCCAGGCCAATGCCATACCCCTGCCGGTTTTTCGTTCCTTCACTGCGGTAGAAGGTATCGAACAGAAAAGGAAGTTCCGCGGGCGCAATGCCCACGCCCTCATCCCGAAAATGCAGCGTAATCCCCTCCGCGTCGGAGTTCAGATACACCATCATTTTCCGATTCTCGGAGTACTTGCAGCCATTTTCCATTAAGTTGGCGAAGGCCGTGCGCAAGAGGGTTTCTTCCCCCAAAATCATGATTTCGTCTTCGTCTTCCGGTGCCTTATCGTACCCGAACCCCACCTCGTAGCCGGGATTTTTTTGCATCACGGCCTCCTGTGCCTGCCACAGCACTTCATCGAGTCTGACTTTTTGGTAAGACTTCAGCAGGACGCCTTCCTCGGTTCGGGCCAGTTCCAGCAGTTGGTTGACCATCTGGTTCATACTCCTCACTTCATCCAGCACACTTTTCATGCCTTCCCGGTATTCTTCCGGGCTGCGCTCCTTCATGAGCGTCACCTCGACGTCGGCCATCATTACCGCAAGGGGGGTGCGCAACTCATGCGAGGCGTGGGAGACGAAACTTTTTTGGGCTTTAAAGGCCAATTCCAGGCGGTCGAGCATGAGGTTGAAAGTCTGCGCGAGCTTAGCCAATTCATCCTTTTCGCGGCCCACGCTCAGGCGGTCGTGCAGATTACCCGCCGAGATATTGTTGACCTGGTGGTTGATCTCGGCGACGGGCTTGATGGCGTCGCGGGCAAAAATCCAGCCCGCCACGGCGACCAGCACCAGGCTCAGCAGCCATCCCATGGCCAAAATATCCCGCAATCGGTCGAGTTTGCTCAGGCCGATACGATCGACGGCTTCGGCCACGATGACCCAATGGCCGCTTTCGTGAAAATGACGGCGCATGATGATCTGGCGGTCGCCTTGGCGCTCTTCCACTTCGCTGCCGCTCCTCACCACCGCCAGCTCTTGGGCCGAGACGGGGAACTTCATCTTGCCGCTGTCGTAGACCACCGAATCCTGCTCGTCGTACACGGTGATTTCTTCATTGAATAAAATCGTATTATTGGCTTCCTCGATGCGCTTGATTTCGGCGTTGGTGATGCCGTCCACATCTTCCAGAAGCTGCGTGACCGTGACGACCCGCTCCTGCAAATACGTACTGAATTGCTGCTCGCGGTACTGGTCGTAGAAATAGTAAATCGAAAAGCAGAAAAGCAGCAGGATGGAAGCCACCAACAGCGTAAAGAGCAGCGTGAGGCGGGCTTTGATAGTCATCCTTCTTTAAAAATGTAGCCCATACCGACCACGGTGTGTATCAGTTTGGTAGGATGGTCCTTATCGACCTTCTTGCGCAAGAAATTGATGTAAACGTCGATGACGTTGGTGCCCGTGTCAAAGCGTACATCCCAAACTTTCTCGGCAATATCCACCCGCGAGACGACCCTCCCCCGGTTGCGCATCAAATATTCCAGCAATAAAAATTCCTTGGCGGTGAGGTCTATACGTTGTCCGGCCCGGCGGGCGACTTTCTCATCGAAATTCAGCTCCAAATCAGCTATTTTGAGCGCGTGCTGGCTACCCTCGGCGCTGTATTGCCGCTTGGAAAGCACCTTGATGCGGGCAATCAATTCTCTGAATTCAAAGGGTTTGACCAGGTAATCGTCCGCGCCGGAATCAAACCCCTGTAACTTGTCATCGACCGTTCCGAGCGCGGTCAGCATCAGAATCGGTGCTTTGATACCCTCCTGCCGGAGTTGCTGCGCCAAATCGAAGCCATTGACGCCCGGCAGGTTGACATCCATGACAATGAGATCGAAGCCACTGCCCAGGGCTATGTTCTTGCCCATCCGCCCGTCGAAAGCCACCTCCACTTCCCAGGACTGCTCTTCGAGGCCCTTCTTGATGAATCCGGCCAGCTTTTGCTCGTCTTCCACTACCAGAATTTTCATGCGACGGGTCGTTGTTTTTTTGTAAAAAAAGCGATTGACGGGCAAACAAAAAAGCCATTCGAGATTTCGAATGGCTTTCCGACATATATCCACACCATTAAAAGCCCAGCCCATGCGGACTGAACCTTTGCCGTTGGGTTCACCCGAGCGTGTTATGTGCCTTGGGTGACCTCATAGCTTGAATTATCAGTTAAATTCGTCGTAGTCAGCACCAAAAATACCATTATCATCCATATCTTCCAAACTTTCTTCCTCAAAAACAGTTTGGCCCAGTCCTTTTCTGATGAGGGCGATTTGTCCGGCGTGGTACAAATCGTGGTTGACGATACCGTGGAGCAAGGTATAGTACGAATAATTGCGTCCCGGCACGATCGTTTCCAGAAATTCGTCGCTGTCTTTTTTCTCCAATTCGCTCACCAGCTCTTCCTGCGATAGGCTCAATTCCATTTGCAGCGTCTCCCATTCCAGGGCGTCCACCGTCGGAAATACTTTCCAGTTCTTCTCCTTGGTCGTGATGTCGAACGCCTTGTCGCCCTGCAATTTCTTGACCGCAAAAATTCGCCAGGTCGTGATGTGGAACACCAACTCGGCGATCGTGTGGGTGCTGGGGGCCAGGCGGCGGTCGGCTAGCTTGGGCGTGACGTCTCGCAGGATTTCCACCACCGACGCGCCGTGCCAGGCCTCCTCGCTTTCGTAGGTGTCGTTGAGCAGGTCTATTATGCGGAGAAGTTCTTCTTTTGTTTCCATTGCGGGCTGTTTTGTGTGCAAATATGAATTTTTTCTCTAAAATAAGCCACGCAACCGTCGCTTTATTCAGAAAAAATGATCGGTCTTATTTGATTGTCCAGGCATCTGTCCTTATTTTTAGCATCTGTTCAACCAACAACCTAAACTAGATCAGTATGCAAAAATGGTACTTCCGTCGCAACCCCGCTGTCTTTCCGGGGCTGCTCCTTGCTCTATTCTTCGCGAGCGTATCGCCTTCTTTTTCCCAAAAAAAGTCCAGAAGTAACAATAGCTCAGCGGGCAGATCCGAGCCAACATACAGCAAGGCCCTATTGAAAGGCCTGGAATGGCGCAACATCGGCCCCTTTCGCGGCGGGCGCTCTACGGCGGCGACGGGCGTCATCGGCGATCCTTACACTTACTACTTCGGGGCCAGCGGCGGCGGCGTCTGGAAAACCACCAACGGCGGCAACGACTGGATGCCGGTTTCGGACTCCACGTTCAAGGCCAGTTCGGTAGGAGCCATCGCCGTGGCCCCTTCCAACGCCAACGTCATTTACGCCGGGACGGGTGAAACCGACATCCGGGGGAATATTTCCTACGGCGACGGCATGTACAAATCCACCGACGCGGGTAAGTCCTGGCGGCATATCGGTCTGGAAAAGGGCAATGCGATTGCCAACATCCAGGTGCACCCCACCAATCCCGATCTCCTTTATGTTTCGGCGATGGGCAATATTTTCGGAGCCAATCCCGAGCGCGGCGTTTATCGCTCCAAGGATGGCGGCGATACCTGGAAACTGGTGCTGGCCAAAAACGACAGCACCGGAGCCGTGGACGTGAAGATGGATCCGAACAACGCCAACGTCCTGTACGCCGCCTTGTGGCAGGCTTACCGCAACCATTTTTCGATGAGTAGCGGTGGCGCGGGCAGCGGCCTGTACAAGTCGGTGGATGGCGGCGACACCTGGAAAGAGATCACCAAGAATCCGGGAATGCCCAAGGGTATTTTGGGTAAAATCGGCCTGTCGGTTTCTCCCGCGAATTCCAACCGGATTTACGCCATGATCGAGAATAAGGAGAAAGGCGGGCTGTATCGTTCGGAGGATGCCGGTGCCACCTGGAGCCTCATCAATGAAGACCCCAACCTGAAGCAGCGGCCCTGGTACTACATGAACGTGGCGGCCGACCCGAAGAACGAGAACGGTTTGATCGTGCTGAATGTCAACGCTTACAAGTCTTTCGATGGCGGCAAGAGCTTTACCGAAATCGACGTTCATCACGGCGACACGCACGATGTGTGGATCAACCCCGACAACTCCGAAAACTTCATCATCGCCGATGACGGCGGCGGGGAGGTGACTTTCAACGGCGGCGGCAATTTTACCGAACTGGATATTCCGACGGCGCAGTTTTACCATGTCCACACCGACAACCAGTTTCCCTACAACGTCTATGGTGCGCAGCAGGACAACAGCACCGTGCGCATCGCCAGCCGCTCCAACGGCTACACCATCGACACGGACGACTGGTGGCCCGTGGCGGGCGGCGAGTCGGGCTACGTGGTGGAAGATCCGCTGAACCCCGACATTACGTACGGCGGCAGTTACGACGGGTTTCTGAGCGTCGACAACCACAAAACGGGCGAGCGGCGGCTTATCAACGTCTATCCCGAATTCTACATGGGCCACGGCTCCGACACCCGCGAGTACCGCTTCCAGTGGACTTTCCCGATCATGTTTTCGCCCCACGACCCCAATACGATGTATGTGGCCTCACAGTATGTGCACAAGTCCACCGACCGGGGCCAGAGTTGGGAAAAGATCAGTCCCGACCTCACGCGCCACGAAGCCAGCACAATGGGCGCCAGCGGCGGGCCGATCAGCAAGGACAACACGGGCGTAGAAACCTACGCGACGATCTTTGCCTTTGAAGAATCAACTCTGGAAAAAGGCGTTTTCTACGCCGCCTCGGACGATGGCCTCGTCCACGTTAGTAAGGACGGCGGTAAAAACTGGGAGGATATTACGCCCAAATCCTCACTCCTACCCGAGTTTTCACTGATGAGCATCGTGGAAGTGTCGCCGCACGACAAGGCGACGGTGTATCTGGCCGCCACGCGCTACAAGCTGAACGATTTCAGGCCCTATCTGCTCAAATCGACCGATTACGGCAAATCCTGGAAAATGATTACCGACGGTATTCCCGCCGACCAGTTTACGCGCGTCATCCGCGAAGACCCGAACAAAAAAGATTTCCTGTACGCGGGTACCGAACAGGGCGTTTGGGCCTCGTTCGACGGGGGCGACTCGTGGCAGTCGCTGCAACTCAACCTGCCGACGACGCCGATTCACGACCTGGTCATCCAGAAGCGCGAGAAAGACATCGTCGTCGCCACGCACGGCCGCTCGTTCTGGATTCTGGACGACATTAGCCCGCTGCACGCGCTGAACAAGGAAATCGCCCAGTCCGAGGCGCACCTTTTCAAACCCTCCCACGCCTACCGCATGAGCGGCGGCCAGGCGAAACAGGAAATACCCTCGGCGGGCAAGAATCCGGCCAACGGCGCGGTGGTTCGTTATTACATGAAGGATGCCGCAAAAGAGGAATTGAAAATGCACTTTCTGACCGCCAGCGGCGACACGGTGAGCAGCTACTCTAGCACCAAGGACAAAAAAGGCGAGCCGATCAAGGTCACTAAAGAGTTCTACACCGACGAAACCGTCACCCGCCCCGGTACGCTCCCCACACAAGCCGGAACCAACGTTTTCGTGTGGGATATGCGCTACGCCGATGCCACCAAAGTGGAAGGCACCAACGTGATGTGGTCGGGCTCGGGCATCGGGGCCAAGGCGGTGCCGGGCACCTACCAGGTTCACCTGTACGCGGGCGATAAGCTGATTGGCAAGGAGAATTTCGAGATCATGAAGGATCCGCGCCTCAAAGCCACCGACGCCGATTTCAAGGCCCAGTTCGACCTGGCCCAAAAAATCAACGACAAGCTATCGGAGACCCACGAGGGCATCAACAAAATCCGCAGCGTACGGAAGCAGATCGGTGATTATATGAAGTCGGTGAAAGATTCGACCGTCTCGAAGCAACTCAAAGAACTTTCGAAGCCGATGCTGGAAGAACTGGAAAAGATCGAAAACACGCTGATGCAGCCCAAGTCGAAGGCAGGACAAGATCCGCTTAACTTCCCGATTCAGCTGAACGACAAGCTGGCGGGCGTGAAAACGGTGGTGATGTCGGGCGACAGTAAGCCCACGGCATCCAGTTACGAAGCTTACGAGGCGATCTCCAAAAAGATCGACGCGCAGCTCGACACGCTATCGAAAATCCTGAGCCGCGACGTGCCGACGTTCAACAACGCGGCGCGGCAGACGGAAATGAAGGCGATTATTGTAAATTGAGAAAGTTTGCCTAACAAACACGAAGGGAGTTTGCAGATTTAACGGGTCTGTAAGCTCCCTATTTTTGTTTTTAAAATTGACTTTTTGGGAATTGATTCCTGAATAGTTATGACTTTTTGGGAATCAATTCCCAAAAAGTTGTATTTTCGAGAAATATATTTTAAAAAAGTGATCAAGCGATTTTTGGAAGATAAGGAGGAGTTTATCTTGTCATGATTCGGGAGAGAGCTGGTTATTATCCTTATCCGACAGTAATTCTACTCCCCTCTCAGTCCATCAGTCCATCAGTCCATCAGTCCAATAGAATCAACTTGCCCGTTGCGCTATGTTGCTCATTACCGATACGGTATAAATACAGTTTGCCTGGCAATCGACTGGTATTGATCTCGGTGACCTTATCGAACGATTTCCTGAGTATCTCACGGCCATCCACATCCAGCAGCACGATACTCTGCCTGCCGGGGAGCGAACTTCTGATCTGAACCCAACCCTTGACAGGGTTGGGAAATACCCGGACGGCTTCGTCAGCAGTGTTCGCTGCTGCCAGGATCGGACTGACCTCCACGGTAGTTTGGGCACTGTTCACACAACCTTCCGCTGACGTCACGGTCAAGGTATAGGTACCGGCCATGCCCGAATTAGCCGCCGGGATATAGGGGTACTTTTCTACCGACGAGAAATTGTCGGGTCCAGTCCAGACGTAACTGACTCCGCCATTGGAAGTCAATTGTACAATCTGGCCTTCCAAATAAGGGCCCGTGTTACCTGCTTCGACGGCTGGCAGTGGACTGACGGTTATGTCCACCTTCTCAGTTTGGTCAGGAGCATTTTTAGTAACGCACACGGCCGAGTACGTAGTGGATTGCGTAGGAAAAACGGATATGGTTGTATCTGTAGATCCGGTGGACCAAGTAATTGCTCCTTCGCAGTTTCGGGTAGAGAGGGTAACGCTTTGACCCGAACAGACGGTCGATTCTGAATTTAACACTTTAAAATATGCCTCAGAATTGGCTCTTTCAAGCGTCCAGCTATACATGTAGGTGTGCTGCCGGGGGTGGCCGACGAGTCGGATATACCCCGTTGTGTCAAGTACCGAAACACTCAGCACACTGACCCTCTGCACCAACTGGCTGTCACTGATGCTTATCTGCGGCGCCTTGTGATCGAGCGGTACATCATTCAGCCGCCACTCTATCCTAAGTGTGTTGGGTTCTGGTAAAAGCAATCCCAACTGAAATTGGGTGGGTGCGCTTACTACTACGCGCGATTCGGGGGGAGGCAAGATTGTCTCTACTGGTTTTACCAGCTCCATAATCCTGTTGGCTGTAGCTTCCCGACAGACCGCACAGAAGGGTTTATCGCTCCGTTCCATTGTGCAGCTATGGTTCGAAGGCTTGTACCAGTTCGCTGCGGAAACATCACCCGAATGCTGAAAGATACCGATGTCGGACCGATCCAGCCAGTTTTTCCATCTTACGTTAGCAGGATCCTTGTTACCGGTCATGTTCGCCCTTTCTGCGGGTCCCGCCCAGTATTCATCCGCCAAAGACGAAAACAAGTGCCCGATTTCGTGAACGCCGACCCGATTAGCCGCTTCGCTGAGTGTAAACGTAGCAGGACTTCCCCCCGACCCACCATACCAGGGCGAGTTGACGATGAGAACAGCCAGATCGTAAGCGGGGAAATTCCGAGCCATTACGTTGGTGAATGCGGATCTTTTCGTCATGACTACATACCGGTGGATGTTATTAGTCCCGAACGACGAACCAAAGTAGGTATCCTTTGTCTCGACGGGCTGGGCCCGGTAGCGGTCGGGAGCAGTGCCAGGATTGGTAGCTCCGCTTTCGTTGGACGGCACCCGAATGGCGAAAAAGTTGAAATAATTCCGATAGGCATCAAATGGTTTGTATTCCAGAAAAAAAGACATGAATTTCCTGGCCGTACTATCGAATCTGGGCAACTCGCTTTGGGTAAAGCCATCTCCCAGAATGACTACATTGATACGACGATCGATGGAACCCGTTTTCTGGAGCGTGTCGACTGTAAAAATCTGCGCATGGCACCATGAGCAGCCAGCAATGAACGAAAAGACTAGAATGGTAAAACGTACTTTCATGGCCTTATGGGTAGGGTATAAATCAGTTGTTCGTCCTGATTTGGGGATGAGCTGTACAGCGCTAATTTGACTAGATCAACAGTATACTGGAATCGGATCGACAGTGTTGCGGACTGGGTGTCGGCCGGATGTCGTTGAAAGGATCCATTTGCATTTGCAACCTCTATATCCTCAAAAAGCGGATGCTCGAAATATTGGGTGACGAGGGGCGGACCGTCTTTATAATGAAGCACTAGTTTGATTTGATGAGTTGCCTCTGTTGACCGGTTCGAATTTTTCGTTTCACCCTTCCCAAAAATGGCATTTGTCAATACTACCCTTTCTGGTTTATTTGACTCGGGCCTGCTAAGTTCAAAATCTAGAAACATGATTTGATGGAGGGCAGCCGCAGAATAGTTGGGCAGCGAATGGGCGCGGATTTGCCGATTTGCCGAGCAGCCGATCAGAAGCAATGCCGATGGCACGCAACAGAGCAAAAATAGCAAGTGCTTTGACATACCTATCTTGGGTGACTCCTAAAATAAACTAGAAATTTGCCATCATTATTTTAACTATCCAAAAATCGATCTCCAAAGAATCGATTTTGTTGTAAATCTTCTCAAAAACGCTAAGACGCTGTTGAGTACCGTGCACAGTTGGACCACAGCAATTTTAGATCTTCTCTTCCGTTAGCGGTATATCCTATTTACTTTTGGCTTTGTTTTTTAAAATGATCGGCAACCAACAACCTGCACCGGGTTGGGTTTGTAAATCGGGAAATCAATCCATCCACAATTCAACAAAATGCAAAGACGCACCGCCCTCAAAAACGTCGCCGCCACCATGGGCGCGATGATTGCCCTGCCCGCCTGGGCCAACGGCTGGAATGCCGATAAAATCCAAAAAGTCGGCTTTCTGACCGTCGCCGAGGACGACATGCTGGCCGAGGTGGTCGAGACCTTCATCCCCGTCACCGACACGCCCGGCGCGAAGGAGCTGAACGTTCACCGCTTCGTACAACGCATGGTGGCCGACTGCTACGAACCCGAGGCGCAAAAGACGCTGACCGACGGCTTAGCTTCACTGGACAAGTACAGCCAAAGTACCTTCAGGAAATCATTCACCCAGGGCACGCCCGCCCAGCGCATTCACATTCTGGAAGGTTTGGGACTCAGCGACGATTCTAGCGTCAAGGCCTTTTTTCCTTTGGTCAAGAACCTCACCATTCAGGGCTACATGAATTCGGAATACGTGATGACCAACATTACGCACTACGAAATGGTGCCGGGCCGCTGGCATGGCTGCGTGCCTTTGACCAAAGAAGAAGCCCTGGCCAATCCTAACAATCCACGACCCAAAGCAGACCGCTAAAAAATGCCTTATTTCAACATAGACACCCAAAAAGCCCGCACTTACGATGCTATCGTCATTGGCTCGGGTATCAGTGGCGGCTGGGCCGCCAAAGAACTGACCGAGAAAGGGTTGAAAACCTTGGTACTCGAGCGCGGCCGCGATGTAAAGCACAACGTGGACTACCCTACCACTAATAAATTGCCTTGGGAGTTTCCGCACCGCGAACGGATGCCGTTGGAGGCGGTGAAAGCCAATCCTATCCAGAGCAAATGCTACAACTGGAAAGAAAGCTCAGCGCACTTCTTCATTAAAGATGAGGAGCAGCCTTACGTGCAGGAAAAACCCTTCGACTGGATCAGGGGCTACCAGGTCGGTGGCAAGTCGCTGCTGTGGGCGCGGCAAACGCAACGCTGGAGCAAGTACGATTTCGAGGGCCCGGCCCGCGATGGGTTCGCGGTACCTTGGCCTATCGGCTACGACGACATTGCGCCCTGGTACAGCCATGTGGAGAAATTTGCCGGTATCACGGGCAACAAAGACGGTTTGAAATCACTGCCCGACGGTGAGTTCCTGCCGCCGCACGAGCTGACCTGTGTGGAGAAGTACTTCAAGGAAAAAGTGGCGCAGAACTACAAAGACCGCCACATCATTATCGGGCGCGCAGCCCACATCACTGAGCCGCAACAGATTCACTACGATCAGGGCCGCGCCAAGTGCCAGCACCGCGTGATGTGCGAGCGGGGTTGTCCGTTTGGCGGGTATTTCAGCAGTAATTCGTCCACCATCCCCTGGGCGTTGAAGACGGGGAACATGACGCTGCGCCCCCATTCGGTGGTGCATTCGGTCATCTATGATACCAAGAAGAACAAGGCTACGGGCGTGCGAGTGATCGACGCCGAGACGGGCGACATGATGGAGTTTTACGCCAAAATTATTTTCGTCAATGCCGCTGCACTCAATAGCAATCTCATTTTGCTCAACTCCACCTCGTCACGCTTCCCCAATGGCCTCGGCAACGACAGCGGCACGCTGGGCAGGTACTTTGCCTTCCACAACTACCGCGCCCGCCTCTCGGGCGAGTACGACGGTTTCCTGGATCAAACCACTGAGGGACGCCGTCCGAACGGTTCGTACATTCCGCGTTTTCGGAATATGTTCGAGCAGGATAAGGGCGTGGATTTCCTGCGCGGCTACGCGGCGGGCTTCTACTCCAACCGTACCAGCAAAACCGATTATAGCGGCGAAGGCGCGGCCCTGAAAAACAGCCTGCACAACCCCACACCCGGTCCCTGGCACGTCAGTTCGCACATGATGGGCGAAACCATCCCGAAGGAAAGCAACTACGTGGCGCTGGATGCTAACCTGAAAGACCCCTACGGTATTCCGCAGCTAAAAATCTCGGTGGATTACGACGACAACGACGAGAAGATGATCAAAGACTACCTGGAACAGATGACCGAGATGTTCACCAAGGCGGGCTTTACCAATATCCGCACCAGCGATGATAAGCGGGCACCGGGACTGGACATCCACGAAATGGGCGGCGTGCGCATGGGCAAAGACCCCAAGACCTCGATGCTCAACGCCTACCACCAGCTCCACGCCGCGCCTAACGTATTCGTGACCGACGGGGCCAGCATGACTTCCACTTCGACCCAAAATCCTTCCCTTACCTACATGGCCTTCACGGCCCGCGCGGCGGACTGGGCGGTGAAGGAGTTGAAGAAGGGGAATTTGTAAAAAAATGCTCAATGAATTTTGGCTCGCGTTGATACTTCGGCGCGAGCTTTTTTTATGAAGACCAAACCATCGTTTTTAACCTTTTTCGTCCTGATTTTCGCCTTCTCCGCAGCGACATCCGCACAGGAGGTGAAATCTGCCTTTTCCGCATCTCAACCCGTTTTTCAGGTCGATGCCCCTTCGCCTACGGCCGACAAGCCGCAATCCAAGCTTTGGTTCATGGACGGTTGCTGGTGGGCCTTGCTACCGCGCGCTTCCGGCCCTTCGCTCTGGCAGCGAAGCGCTACGGGCTGGGTCGAGCATCCCGAGGTCGCCAGGCAACTCGAAGGGACTCCTGGCCGCGCGGATGTGTGGGCCAATGAGAGCGAGGTAGTGGCTGTTGGGGTAGGCACCAATTCCTTGACCGTAACAAAGTTAAGCAAGAAAGGTCAGAAGACGAATCAAATTTGGGAAAGCAGGATGCTCGCCACGCTGCTTCCTCCGAATCCAGAATCCAGAATAGAAACCGCCACCATCGCGCAGGACAAGGCCGGGCGATGGTGGGTTGCGGCGGTAGCGGACGGAAAAGTATGTGTTTGGCGTGCCGCCCGCAGGGCGAGAAACTGGACAAATCCTATTCTTCTGGCCGAGGGACTGGACAAAGACGATATCTGCGTGGTTACGGAACTACCCGAAGGCGTGGGAGTGGTTTGGTCAAATCAGACGACGGAAACTGTGGTCATCAGGGTACATCAGGCAGACAAACCCTCTGCCGAGTGGGAGCCGCAGACCGTTATCGAATCCGGTAACGCCACCGCCGACGATCACCTCAATACGGCTCTCTCACCCGATGGGACGCTGTGGGTGGCGTCCAAGAATAGTTTGGATGTAGTCGGAGAGCCGCAACTGGTACTTCGCGTGCGCGCCCCGACCGGGCAATGGTACAATTATCCCTACGCTCCCCTCCTCCCGCCCGATTTGCCGAGCCGCCCCGCTGTGGTAGCTGCGGAAGGCTCCGACCTGGTACTTGCCGGACATACCATTTACAATAAGAAATCCCCCAATCAGGGACGAATTGTATTTGGCCGGATAGATACCACCCAAGCCGGGGTACTTGTGAAGCAGACAGACGTAATCGCCCCCGAAACCATGGAATGGAGCAGCGATAACCGCATCAACGACATTACCGGGCCAAAGAAACCTTTTCCACAAAATGCCCCCTGGATTATCCTTGCTTCCGACCGTGAGGGAAGGGTTTACGAAGCCGATTTGCGGCAGTTGATTGATAAATAAAGTATTTCCTCCCGGCGGCACCCTTTACTTTTTTTTAGAGAAATATAAGAACGCCTATGCGAATTCTAGCACTTTGCAGTCTTGTGCTGCTATTCACCCAATTGGCATGTACCACGCCTGAAAAACAGGAAGAAGAAACTGTCAGCGAAGCCTCCCAATTTTTTAACGGGGAAAACTTACACGGCTGGTCGACCACGAGTCCTGAGTACTGGTCGGTACAGGACGGAGCCATCGTGGCCGAAGCAACCGAAGCAGTACCAAAAAATGAATTTCTGTGGTCGGACGAGCCCGTGAAGGACTTTTACCTGAAAGCCGAAGTACTGATGGAAACCAACACCGCCAACGCCGGGATTCAGTTCCGATCCGTTAAGGCGGATTCCAGCGGACAAGCGCTGGGCTACCAGGCCGATATGGGCAAAGATGTATGGGGGCGACTCTACCACGAACACGGGCGTCAGAAACTCTTCTGGAAGGATCGCGGTGAACAGGCCGTGAAGCCCGGCGAGTGGAACACCTACGAAATCCTGGCCGTGGGCGACCGCATCTGGACGGCCATCAACGGTACTTTGGCGGTAGCCGTGCGCGATCCGGGCGGTGACGACTCAGGCTACATCGCCCTGCAGCTGCACGCGGGGCCACCGCAAACGGTGCGGTATCGGATCAAGGAATTGACGGAGAACCCAAAAGTCGAGCTGTCGGGGATGAATGAGGAGGCATTGAATGAAAAGCTGGAAGTGCCGCTGGACAAGCAGTAGGGAGAAACGCTGGTAGTAATTACCAGAGCAGTCAACAAGAAGCCTCGTCAGAAATTTTCTGACGAGGCTTCTTGTTGACTGACAGTACTTTAAGACAAAAAATTTCAGGCTTTAGGATTTTATTAAAAAAATATTTAGAAAAAGTTGGATTAAAAGACCTAGTCTGTGGCATTATCATATAGAACGCAATGCAAACAGGTGGCTCTCTCACAAACCAAAATTCAAGATCTGACGCTGTGGAATGCCTTCCGGGCGGGAAACCGGGAAGCGTTCGAGCAAATATATGCCCTGTATGCTGGTGAATTGGTGAATTACGGGCGGCGGGTCACGAGCAATGTGCAGTTGATCGAAGACAGTATCCATGATCTGTTTGTGGAACTCTGGCAGAGCCGCGCCAACCTGAGCGAGACGGATTCCATCAAATTCTACCTCTTCCGCGCCCTGCGCAACAAAATCTGCCGCACCCAGCAACGCGACGACCTCTACCACGCCACCGACCTGTCAAAGATGAAAGAGTTGGAAGAAACGGACACTTTCAGGGAGCAACAAATGATCCAGACCGAAGGCCAGGAGGAGCTGCTTCGCCAACTCCGTGCCGGGTACCAGCAACTGAGTCCGCGCCAGCAACAGGCCATCGACCTCCGTTTTACGCATCATTTCAGCAACGAGGAAATCGCCCGGATCATGGGCGTCAATTACCAGTCGGCCTGCAAATTTATTTACTCGGGCCTCAAAGTTTTGCGGCAGGTCGTGCGCATCCTTTCGGTCGTGCTAGTGTCCAGTCTGTTATTTTGATCCTGTTATCACCAAAGAAGCAATGACCTACCATCTCTATTTGGCGGAAGACTTCGCCGCCGACGATTTTTTTAAGGAATGGGTGTCTGCCCCCACCCCCGAGAACGATCGTTTTTGGCGAAATTTCCTGCGCGAACATCCCGATCGTTTCGATGATCTGGAAGAAGGTCGTCGGCTGGTTGCGGGTCTTCAAAGCATTGGATCCGCAGACAATAGGGGCTTGAAATCAACTTCCCAACGCACTGTACGGTCGATATGGATGCGGATCGAGCATTCTCTCGACGGACTGGATGCTCCGTTGAAACGCCCGATTTGGCGGCGCGGATTTTGGCAGGTAGCGGCTGGTCTTCTGCTTGCTTTGGGGGCGGGCGGCTGGTGGCTGGGCCAGCGGAGCGCAGACGCAGCAAACACCAGTTTTGGCACCGAAGGTTCTTCGGATTGGAAGTTGGCCGTCAACGAGGGTCGGCAAAGCATGGTCATCCAATTGGCCGACGGCAGCCAGGTGAGCCTCAGTCAGTACAGCCGACTGCGGTATCCCGCCGAATTTGGCGCAACGGAGCGGAAGGTGTACCTGACGGGCGACGCTTTTTTTGAGGTTACCAAAAATCCGCAAGCGCCTTTCCTGGTCTATACCAACACGATCGTCACCAAAGTGCTGGGCACGAGCTTCGAGGTGAAATCAAGCCCCGACTCCTCCGACGTCACCGTGGAAGTCAGGACGGGTCGGGTTTCGGTGTACGCCAACGACTCCGACCTGCACCAGGATCCCGAAGCCAAGGGAATCATCCTGACTCCCAACCAGAAGGCCGTGTATCACCGTCCCAACGCCAGCATCCGTAAGGCGCTGGTGGACAAGCCGATCCTGTTGGTACCCGTAAACAAGATGGAGCAGTTTGTCTTTGAGGCCGCTCCGGCATCGGAGGTTTTTCGGGCTTTGGGCGAAGCTTATGGCATCGACGTGGTCTATGACGAGGAGGTTCTCAAAAACTGCCTTTTGACCATAAACCTTACCGATGAAGACCTCTACCAAAAACTCAAAGTAATTAGCATGGTCATTGACATACACTATAAATTCATCGACGGCCAAATCGTCATTTTCAGCCGGGGATGCTGAACTGGCGATTAGTTGTTTAGGGGTTAGGTGTTTAGACATTTGGAGTTCACTTTGCCCCTTTGCCCCTTAAAAAACAATCACTTAACCTAAAACCCAATGAAAAAAACGGTACATTTAAGCAACTCTATCAACCGCCTGATGAAAATCTCCCTCATACAATGTTTGATGGTGATGGTTTTTGTGGGTGCCTCCCTGGCCCACGATGCCGATGCCCAGGAAGTACTGGAGCAAAAGGTCACGCTGCGCATCGAAAACCAGAATGCCCGCAAAGTTTTGCAGGCCATTGAAAAGCAAACAAACGTTCGTTTCGCATACCGCCCTGCTTCTGTTCCGGCCAACCAGAAGATCACGCTCGTGGCGGCCAATGATCCGTTGGCCCAAGTACTCGACCGCTTCATCAGACCTTTTCACCTGCGCTATGAGGTGGTAGGCCGACAAATTATTCTCAGTCCTGTCAAAGAAACGTCGGAACTGCCCCCCCCCGTGGTGGGGACGTCCATGCGGGAGGCCATGACAATCGCCGCCGTGGAGCGGAGGATAAACGGAACGGTCGCCGATGAAGAAGGCAATAAGCTGCCTGGCGTAAGCGTGATCGTGAAGGGAACACCCCGCGGCACGACGACCAACGGCGAAGGCGCTTATGAACTCGTGGTGCCCGACAACGCCACCACACTTGTGTATAGCTTCGTGGGATTCAAGTCTCAGGAAGTTGCCATCGGTGGCCGCACGGTTATTGACGTCACCCTACAGACGGACGTGAACCTGCTGGAAGAGGCCGTGGTAATTGGTTACGGCAGTGTCAAGAAAAAGGATTTGGTGGGATCGGTCGGCATTGCTAAATCCGAGGATTTTGGGGAAGTGACCGCCACCAACGCCCAGCAGTTGCTGCAAGGCAAGCTAGCGGGCGTGCAGGTCGTCAACAGCAACGGTCTGCCCGGTCAGGGTACCCGCATTTTCATTCGGGGTACGGGTACGTTCACCAACCCCGATCCGCTTTACGTCATCGACGGGATACAGGGTGGCGACATCAACTCTGTCCCCTGGCAGGACATCGAAAGCATGACGGTTCTCAAAGACGCTTCTTCGGTAGCCATCTACGGAGCAAGGGCCGCCAACGGCGTGGTGATCGTGACCACCAAACGCGGCAAGTCGGGCGTACCGCGCATCAGCTACAACTTCCAGTACGGCGTGTCACGCGCCGCCAAGCGCTTCGACCTGCTCAACTCCTCGCAGTATATCGACTTGTTGCGCGAAGGCTGGTACCCCAACGGCTTCCCCGACGGTACCGTACTGGATTCGCCGGAAGCGCAGCGCGACGTCACCAACTGGCAGGACGAGATTTTTCAAACCGCTCCCCAGACCAACCACTACATCAACATTAACGGTGGCTCCGAAAAATCGACCTACAGCGCTTCGATCGGCTACGAGAATCAGGACGGAATTTTCAAGCCCTACAACTTTCAGCGGGTACGGCTCCGGCTGGCCCTCGACCAGAACGTCGGCCGCTTTAAGTTCGGCCAGAATATCAACACGACCTACAACGTGTACAGCGGGGCAACGTACGACCTGAGCCAGGCCGTCAGGATGCCGCCTTACGCGCCGGTTCGTGACCCGAACGTGCTGGGCGGCTACTACAACGTGACCCGCGCCCGCGATGTGCAGGACGCCCAGAACCCGGCCGCCTGGATCAACAACCGCGAATCCAAGAGTCGCGGCCTGAACATCACGGCTCAGCTCTTCGGCGAGGTGCGCATTCTGGACTGGCTCAAATTTCGCAGCCAGGCGCAGGTCAATTTCAACGCCGGCAGCAACTGGAACTACCGCCGCGAGTTCGAGAGCGGCAACCTGTTTTACGCCCGTGAGGTCAATGAGGGCAGTAACTTTGGCATCGGCCCCCTGTTCGAGAACTTCATGACCGCCGACAAATCTTTCGGTGCGAACCATAAGATCAATGTCGTGGTGGGTGCCACCTACGCCAACGGCGGCCGCTACCGCAGTCTCAACGTGCAGGGGTCGCAGATCACCAACGACGAGATCATGAACATCGGCGCGGCCGGGCAGAAAAGCGTATCCGGCTCCGGGGCTTCGACCAACACCAACGTGTTCTTCTCCTACTTCTCGCGCCTGCAGTATGATCTGATGGACAAGTACATCTTCACCGCCTCCATCCGTCGCGACTACTCGCCTGCCTTCGGTGCCAACAACCGTTACGGTGATTTTCCCGCCTTCGGCGTTGCCTGGAAGCTCATCGAGGAGGATTTCATGAAGGGCCAGAGCTTCATCTCCGACCTCAAGCTACGGGCCAGTTGGGGCAAGACCGGCAACGACCGCATCGGCCTGTTCCGCACCAGCGTCAACGTATTCCGGGGCTACTCGTCGGGCTCGCCCGGCTATTCGCTGGGACCGGACAAGGGTTACGTGCTGGGAGCTACGCTATCCGAAATTGCTAATCCCGATCTGCGCTGGGAGGAAACCACCCAGACCGACATCGGACTGGACATCGGGTTTTTCAACAACAGGCTCAATCTGACCGCCGATTACTACAACCGCCTCTCCGACGGTCTGCTCATCAACGTGCTGCTGCCGAAGTCAACTGGCCTGGGCAACGTGTACAATTCCGCTCAGATCCCACTCAACGCGGCCAGCGTAGTGAACCGGGGTTTTGAGCTTGCGGCCACTTTCCGCGGCAGCGCGAGCGACTTTCGTTACGCGCTGAACGTCAACGCCTCGTTTAACGAAAACAAAGTATTATCACTGGGTACCGACGGGGCCGTACCCATTCGGGGCGGCGGCTTCAACGACGTGGCTTCTATGACCAAAACCGATGTCGGTACGCCAATCGGTGCCTTTTGGGGATTCCGCATGGACCACGTGGCGATCGATCAGGCTGAGGTAAGCCGCTATAACGAGATTGCGGCCGCAGCGGGTAATGATGAGTTTCAAAAAGGCTTGAAGCCGGGTGACATCGTGTTCAAAGACCTCAACGGCGACGGACAGGTCACCGAGGCCGACCAGGAGTTTCTGGGTAGCCCGATTCCCAAGGTGCAATATGGTGGCAACATAGAGCTGGGCTACAAAAACTTAGACTTGATGATCGGCCTTACGGGTGTTTCGGGGGTTCAGATCATCAATTCCACGATCTATTACCTGGAAGGCACCAACAAAGTGTTCAACCACGGGGTGGGCGTGCTGGATCGTTGGAGAGAACCCGGCGACATCGCCAGAAACCCCAAGGCCAACCAGGGAGCCAACGGCGGCCAAAACCTGCGCGCCTCCGACCGCTACGTCGAGAGCGGCGACTACCTGCGTTTCCGTAACATTACGCTGGGCTATAATTTGCCCAAACTGGACGGAGCATTCGGCAAGGTGCTGCAAGGGGCGCGGTTGTACGTGACGCTGCAAAACTTCATCACCCTGACCAAGTATAGCGGTCTCGATCCCGAAGTGCTATCCTCGGGCGGATCAAATTACGACGTCCTCTTCAACCGGGGCCTGAACTCCTACACGCCGCCGATTCCCAAGACGGTAATCGTGGGCGTCAATCTCAACTTTTAGCCCGCATTGTAGCAATGCGGTGTTTAATCGACTTATAAACAGTATAAATACAATCATTATGCTTACCAGAAAAAATGTTCTCTTCACCGCCGCGCTGCTCTGTGGCCTGGCTGGCTGTAACCCGGAGATTCTCGACATCAAAAACGAGAACTCATACAGTGACGGCACCTATTTCAAGGAGCAGCCGCAGTTCAACGAGGCCGTTATCGCCACGTACGCCACGCTCTTGCAAAACGGCATGTACGCCCGGGAGTGGTACTTCACCTTTGACATCCTAGGCAATGACGCCGAGCGCTCGCAGGCCCTTCTCGGCGATCTGGCCCAACTTTCGGAGTTTACCCACGCGCCGGGACACCCTCAGATCGACAACACCTGGCAGTCGCTGTACCGCATGGTTTTCCGGGCCAACGTGGTCTTGGACAAAATCACTGATTGGGAACCCACTACCGAGGCGAATAAAGCCTTGAAGAAGCAGTACATCGCCGAGGCGAAATATCTGCGCGGATTTGCTTACTTCAACATCGTGAATCTGTGGGGCAGAGCGCCGTTAAAATTGGATTTCAAAGCCGCTTCCGACTTTTATGCGCCCCGCGCCGAAGTAGCCGCCATTTGGGCCGCCGTAGAAAAAGACCTGACCGAAGCCGCCGCCGACCTGCCGGTAGTCCACAGTGCCGCCCAGTTGGGACGAGCCACCAAGGGGGCCGCCAAGGCCATGCTGGGCAAGGCCTTTTTGTACCAAAAGAAATACCCGCAGGCCGAGCAGACCTTTGCCGAACTCACGACCGCCCCCTTCAAATATTCGCTCAATCCCAGCTATTGGAACCAGTTCACTCCCGCCAATGCTAACTCACCGGAGACGATTTTCAACATTCCCCACCGCTGGTTTGGCTGGGGGGTGAACGGAGCCAACCAGTACTATATGTTCGGTGGACAAGAGGCGCACGGTGGACAAACCACCCACACCGGCCGCGCCCAGGAATACGGTTTCAACGACTGGAACAACGTGTACGTTTCCAACGCCCTGGTCAAGTCCTTCACTTATAAGGATGAAAAAGGGGCAACTTACGTTGACCCCCGCGCCAAGTGGGTCATGTACGGAGACAAAGACAGTGGTGCCGACACTGACTATTGCAACGCCTGCGCTGGCGGCGCGAAGCCCTACCCCTTTGCCCGCGAGGGTTACCGTTGGAAGAAATACGAACCTTACGAGGAAATTGAGAAAATCAACGGCCCTGCCTCCGAAATCAACACACAGGTCATCCGCTACGCCGACGTCCTGCTGATGCTGGCCGAGGCCAGAATTTATCAGAATAAACTGGCCGAAGCCCTGCCCCTGATCAATCAGGTGCGCAAGCGCTCCGGTGCTTTTGAGTACACCGCATTGGGTTCGCAAGACGCCGCCGTACAGATTCTGCGGCGCGAGCGGCAGATCGAGCTCGCGGGTGAGCAACTTCGCTACTTCGATCTCGTACGCTGGGGAATTTTGCAAAGCACGATCAACCCCGAAAAGAACGCCGTCCGCGACATATATCCCACGCTCCGGTTGAATCCGGTCGAGCCCAAGCACTCGCTATTGCCGATTCCGCAATCCGAGAAGGACACCAATCCCACGGTGGCCAAAGAAGTGACCGACAGTTGGAACTGATCCAACGGCGGTACATAGCGGAAAGCCGGATTCCCAGGGTGGGGGTCCGGCTTTTTTTTATTGTTGAGATTGAGAATCCCAGGATCAATCAGTTTCAGGAATGGTATGCGCTGGAAGGTGAAAAGAGTTATTCGGTGGTAGTGAACGGCAACAAGCAAACCATTCGGGGGAGCGATCTGATTTTAGGATTACCTATTGATTTGAAGAAAAAGGAGATAGTTCGGGTGGAGATCCGTCCTTGATGTCGCCCGGAGGGTTAAAACTACTTTCCTTCCTCGCCCATGGAGAAGAAAATGTCCGTAATTCGACTTAGTTTTGGATGATGACGGCTCAGCACCAGCGACAGGTAGATTCTCTCGTCGTCATCGACCACGATGCGGTCGAGTTTGGCCATTTCGTCCGTACGGGCGTTTTTGTTTTGAAACCAATGGCCGAACTTTCGGTACCGGGCGTAGCCGCGACCGTCCGTCGAGTCACAAATGAAAACGATGGCGTGCCGCTGGGCGAGGAAGAAACCCTCGAAAATGGCGAAGATGGTGGGGGCTACCCGCTCGTCGGCGGGAAGCTTTTTGCCCGGCAGTGGGTTATCGGCGATAGAGATCGTCATTTCAAATACTTCGATCTCCAATCCCGAATAAGCGTTGAAGTAGTCCGTGGAGGGAATGAACTTTACTTCGTAAACCAGACCTGAAACGGTAGGAAAGAAATAGGAGTTGGTGCGGTCGCCTATGGTAGTGTATTCGTAGGGGTTACTCGGCTTTTTGCTTTCCATTGATTTTTTTCAATTTTTCCACCACCGCTCGGACTTCCGGATCATTGCGGTAGCTTTCTTCCGCATCGCGCTGGGCTTGCTCTTTTACTTTCATTAAATGGCGAACGAACTCGATGCCGCTCATAGATTTGGTTGGCGTTTCCATGGTTTTAGCTATTTTTCAGCAAAATACGAATAGTTTGACAGTAGTCAATGGACTTTTAATTTTTATCAATGAGTCTATATCAAACTGACCTTTCCAATCCCAATAACAGTAAAATGAACAAAATATTCCTAATTGCCGCCGCCCTGCTCGCAACTACCATCCTGGCCGGCAGTATCCAGAACGCCGAAAGCCCGCTCGCCGAAACACCACCGAATCCCCCCAACGTCCTTTTCATCTGCATCGACGACCTGCGGCCCGACCTGAACTGCTACGGCAATTCCGACATCCACTCGCCGAACATTGACGCGCTGGCAGCGGGTTCGACGGTTTTTACGCGGCATTATGTAGCGGTACCTACCTGCGGTGCCTCGCGCTACGCTTTGCTGACGGGCAAGCGGCCCATGACGCCCGCCGAGATCAGTAATAATGCCTTCATCACTGAAATGAGCCGCAAAGCCCGCACCGAAGTACCCGAAACCTTCGTCGATCACCTGCGCCGCAGCGGGTACTACACGGTGGGTATCGGCAAGATCAGCCATATGCCCGACGGCTACGTCTATGGCTACGAGGAACCCATCAGCGACCAGTTGGAAGTACCCCACAGTTGGGACGAAATGCTGTTCGACCACGGCAAGTGGGGGACGGGCCACAACGCTTTCTTCGGCTACGCCGACGGCTCCAACCGCCAAAGCCGCAACAAGCAGGTAAAGCCCTACGAAAGCGCCGATGTGGACGATGAGGGCTATCCCGACGGATTGAGCGCGAAACTAGCCGTGACCAAACTCAAAGAACTCGCTGAAAAAAAAGAGCCTTTCTTCCTCGCCGTCGGCTTCTTCAAGCCGCACTTACCCTTCACCGCGCCCAAGAAGTACTGGGATTTGTACGACGAGTCGAAAATCTCACTCACGCCCTCACCCGATATTCCTGAGAACGTGAATGCCGCCAGCTTGCAAAACAATGGTGAGTTCAACCAATATCAATTGGGCGAAGAAAAGGCTACGTTGGAAAAGCCCGTTTCCGACGCCTACGCCCGCAAATTACGCCACGGCTACTACGCCAGCGTGAGCTACACCGACGCGCAGGTGGGCAAAGTACTCACTGAATTGAAAAACCTGGGTCTGGACAAAAACACCGTCGTGGTACTTTGGAGCGACCACGGCTGGCAACTCGGCGACTACCGCGTATGGGGCAAGCACACTGTTTTTGAAAAAGCCGTCCGAAGTGTCTTGATGGTGAAAAATCCGGGCGAGAAAGGCCAAAAGCGCGACGAAATCGTCAGCAGCATCGACATCTACCCCAGCCTGCTCGAACTCTGCGGCCAGCAGCCCATCGCCCAACTCGACGGCAAGAGTTTTGTAAAACTGCTGGGTAAAGAAAAAAATCCCGCCTGGCAAAACGTCGCTTACAGCTACTACAACCAAGGCATCAGCGTTCGCACGGACCGCTACCGCTTCACGAAGTACTTTCGACAAGAACTACCCACGCTCGAACTCTACGACCACACCACCGACCCGCACGAAAATAAAAACATCGCCGAGGCAAATCCCGAAGTAGTACAGAAGTTGATGCCGATTTTGGAAAAAGGAGATACGGGTTTATACAGGTAGTTTGTATTTTTCATCTCTGCTTTTCCAAAAATAATATTGGCTATCTTTTCCGGCAAAAACTGAACCCTCTATGTCCTCTTCCAGCGAAATGACTAGGAAAGCCCTTTTGGCCCTCGGTGTCCCGAGGGAGACGAAAGAATTGATCGAGGCCGTAAAAAATAAATCCACCGAAGGAAAACCAAGCGAGAAACTACCCAACGAAACTCCCGTTTCGCCGGAAGGCACGCGGCAGCGGCTGGATTTCTTGCAACGGAAAACGGGCCACCAGTTCGACTTCCTGACCGGGAACAAAAGATTCTGCGATCCGGCGGTACTGCACGGCAACATCGAGAACTTTATAGGCATGACCCTCGTCCCGACCGGGGTCGTCGGGCCTTTGAAGGTGCTTGGTTCTGCCGCCAAGGGTGATTTTTACCTTCCGCTGGCCACCAGCGAGGGCACTTTGCTGGCCTCCTACCACCGGGGCAGCCGGGCGTGTTACCTGGCCGGGGGCGCTACCTCCATTTGCCTGATCGAAGGCGTCCAGCGGTCGCCGCTGTTCAAGTTTGCCAACCTCGGCGAGTTAGGTACTTTCCTGATCTGGACGCTGAAAAAACTAGACGACTTCAAGCGCATCACCCGCGAAAACAGCCGCTACGCCGAACTGACCGACATGAAGGCCAACATCGAGGGCAATCAGCTCATCCTCACCTTCGACTACCAGACGGGCGACGCCGCCGGGCAAAATATGGTCACGATTTGCACCGACGCCATTTGCCGGCACATCGTGGCCCACGCCCCCGTGCAGCCCGAATGCTGGTTCATCGAGGGCAACTACTCCGGCGACAAAAAGGCCACCGCCCAGTCGTTCCGCAACGTGCGCGGCAAGAAAGTGACCGCCGAAATCACGCTGAACGCGACCATCGTCGCCGAAGTGCTGAAAACTACTCCCGTAGCCATGGAGCGCTACTGGCGGTCTTCGACGGTCGGCACCATCCAGAGCGGCTCCATCGGGGCGCAGGGGCATTACGCCAACGGCCTGGCCGCGCTGTTCATCGCTACGGGGCAGGATGCCGCCTGCGTGGCCGAGGCCGCCGTGGGCATCACCCGCATGGAGCTGACCAACGACGGCAGCCTGTACGCCGCCGTGACCCTGCCCAACCTCATCGTGGGCACCGTGGGCGGCGGCACTTCGCTCCCCACCCAGCGCGAATGCCTGGAACTTATGGACTGCTACGGAACTGGGAAAGCCCGGAAGTTTGCCGAACTCTGCGGGGCGTTGGTGCTGGCGGGCGAGCTCTCCATCGCCGCCGCCCTGGCCGCCGGGCAGTTTGCCCAGGCCCACCAAAAACTGGGCCGCAAGCCATGACCGACGTCCGACCCAGGAACCACTTCAGCCAACCGGGCGAAAATTCCGCTCCGCTGTGGCGACGGTTATTTATTTATCAAAAAGAGCGTTTCCCGCTGCTCGGCCACGGGCTGCTGGTGGCGGCGTTCAGCTTTTCGGCGGTTTCCTACTCCCGGATTTGCCGGGGGGCCGGGGGCTTCGTGGACGGGCGGACGTTTGCCGTGGGTGTCTTCACCACCGTGTCGCTTTTCTTTTTGGTGCGGGTGTTCGACGAGTTCAAGGACGCCGAAGACGACGCCCGCTACCGCCCCGAACTGCCCGTGCCCCGGGGGCTGGTCTCGCTGTGGGAACTGGCCGGGGCGGGCGGTATCCTGGCCCTGCTGCTGGTCGGGCTGAACCTGTACTTTTTCCCAAAAATGCTGCTGATTCTTGGCCTGGTCATTGGCTACTTATTGCTGATGGGCAAGGAGTTTTTCGTCTCGGATTGGCTGAAAAAACATCAATTCTGGTACGTGGTGTCGCATATGTTCATCATCCCGCTGGTCGATGTGTACGCCAGCGGGCTGGACTGGCTGCTGGCGGGTGCCGCCGCTCCCGTCGGGCTGCTGTTTTTCTTCGTCGTCAGCTACATGAACGGCGTCGTGTTGGAAGTGGGCCGCAAAATCAGAACGCCGGAAGGCGAGTCGTCGGGTGTGCTTACCTACTCGGCCATGCTCGGGGCTGACCGCGCCGTGGGACTGTGGCTGGCGGTGTTGCTAGTCACGCTGGTACTGAGTGTGGTGGCCGCTATTTTTGCGGGATACGGCCGGGTGGCGTTGCTGGTGCTGGGCGTTATTTTCGTACTTTGTGCGCTGCCCGCGATTTTGTTTTTGAATAAAAAAAATGCCCGAAACGCCAAGCTGATCGAGTACGCCTCCGCCCTGTGGACCATCGGAATGTACCTGACCCTCGGCGGCGGGCCGATGCTTTCCCGACTTCTCTTCGCCCCATGATGCACCTCACCGAAAGCGACTACGCGGACAACGCCACCTACGGCGGCAAGGCCCAAAACCTGATGCGCTTGGAAAAGCTGGGGTTGCCCGTCCCGAATTTTGTCGTTATTCCGGCTGATATACTGCACGAGTTACTGCCGATGGAGGTGCAAAGTACCCACGGCGAAGCCCTGGTCAACGGCATCGCGGCACTCAATTTCCCTAAAAAATTCATTTCCCAAGTACGCGCCGGGTTGCCGTCCGCCCGGTACTTTGCGGTGCGCTCCTCGGCGCTGGGCGAAGACGGCACAGACTTCTCTTTCGCCGGATTGTTCGAGAGTTATCTGTTTGTCAAGCCCGAGGATTTGGCGGAGAAAATCCGGGCCGTGTGGCTTTCCGCCTACGCGCCGAGGGTCGCCAAGTACCGTCAGCACCACGGGCTCCCCGCGCAGGGCGGAATGGCTATCATCGTGCAGGAAATGATTAATGCCGACGTGTCGGGCGTGGCCTTCGGGGCCAATCCGGTGAATGGTAAAACGGACGAGAAAATCATCGACGCCGTGTACGGCCTGGGCGAAGGGCTGGTTTCCGGTGCGCTCGACGCCGACCATTATGTGGTGAAAAACGGCCAAATCACAGTGCAGCTCGCCCACAAAACGCAGCAAACCACCTTTAATAAGCAGAATAAAGGCGGGGTAGTTCTGACGCCCGTTCCGCCAAAACTACAAGACAACCCCACCCTGAACGACACGCAGATTCTTGAATTGGTAAAAATTCTCGACCGGCTGCAAGCCGAGTTGGGCCAGCCGCAGGACGTGGAGTTTGCCTACCAAGACGACAAGTTATTTTTGCTCCAAACCCGTCCCGTCACGACTTTGGGCCAAACGAACGTCGGTAAAAAGGGCGCGTACGTGCTGTGGGACAACAGCAACATCATCGAGTCGTATCCGGGCGTCACGACGCCGCTCACGTTTTCCTTCATCAGCTCTTCCTACGAAGGCGCTTACCGCCAGTTCAGCGCGTACCTGGGCGTGAGCGAAAGGGTGATTTCGGAAAACCGCCGCGTGTTTGCCAACACGCTGGGGCTGCTCGATGGCCGGGTGTATTACAACCTCAAAACCTGGTACCATATGCTCGCCATGCTGCCGGGTTACAGCCTCAACGCCCGCTACATGGAGAAAATGATGGGCGTGAAGGAGCGGTTCGATCTGCCGGAAAAGTACCGCCTGTCGAAGGCGAAAGCCTGGGGCAGTATCGTCGCGATGGCCTGCCAAATGCTGGGCCGTTTCCTGGCCCTGCCCCGCAAGCGGCGGGAGTTCATGGCCCTGGTCGAGCGGACGATTGCCCGCTACAAGGCCATCGACTACGCCGAAAAAGACGCGCACGAACTGATGGACTTATACCTGGATTTCGAGAAAACGCTGCTCGACAAATGGAAAGCCCCGCTGCTCAACGATTTTTTTGCCATGATTTGGTTCGGGATGCTGCAAAAGCAGGTAGAGAAGCACCTCGGCGACCGCCACCCCAACCTGCACAACGACCTGCTCTGCGGCAGCAGCGACATCATTTCCGTCGAACCCGTGCGCCGCAGCATCGGCCTGGCCAGCCAAATTGTGGCCGACCGGGCGTTGCACGAACTTTTTACTACTAAAAATGAAAAAGAGATTTGGCAGGAACTGCGCCGAAACCCTGCCCACGCTGCCTTCCTCCGGGACGTGGAAAAGTACCTCGCCGACTTCGGCGAAAGGTGCGTGGGCGAGTTGAAACTCGAAACCGTTTCCTACGCCCAAGACCCCGTCCGCTTCGTGCGGGTACTAAAATCCTACGCCGAGTCGGGCGTGACGGACGCGTTGTTTTCCAGCCAGCGGGAAAGCGAAATCAGACAAACCGCCGAGCGCGAAGTGGCGCAGGCATTGCGGGGCCGTCCGCTGGCTAAATGGTGGTTGAATGGGATGCTGAAAACTACCCGGACGCTGGTGAGCGCCCGCGAAAACTTGCGCTACGAACGCACCCGCGCCTTCGGCGTCGTGCGGCAGCTTTTTAGCCAACTGGGCCAGCGGTTTTATCGAGAGGGCATTCTGCCCGACAAACGCGCCATTTTCTACCTTACCAAAGAGGAGATTTTCGCCTACCTCGAAGGCCGCTCCGTCACGGGTGACATTGCCGCCTTAGTCGCCCTGCGGCGGCGGGAATTTGCCGCTTACCAAGCCGTCGATGCCCCGCCGGAACGCTTCGCCACCCACGGCGCGCCCTACCACGCCAACGATTTCAAGCCCAGGCCCGGCAGCGCGGAAGAAAAAGAAACGCCCGTTGGTACTTTGCAAGGCATCGGCTGCTCGCCGGGCCGGGTCAGCGGCCGGGTGCGGGTGGTGCGCGACCCGGCGGAAGTCGCGTCGCTGGACGGCGACATTCTGGTGGCGTCCAGCACCGATCCCGGCTGGGTGATGCTCTTTCCGGCGGCGGGCGGCATCGTCGTGGAGCGGGGTAGTTTGCTGAGTCACTCGGCCATCGTCAGCCGCGAAATGGGCAAGCCCTGCATCGTGGGCGTGACCGGCCTGCTCGATACGCTCAAAACGGGCGACGCAATCGAGATGGACGGCAGCACGGGAATCATCAAAATCCTGACGCCATGAGAAACTCGGATTTAAAAAACCGCGTCGATTTTGGCCTTATCCGCTACGCCAATTGCTGGGAGGACGCCGACGTGCTGCTGCGCGGACTGTCGCCCCGCGCGGGCGGCAAAATCCTATCCGTCGCCTCGGCGGGTGACAACAGTTTTTCGCTGCTCAGTACCCATCCCGAGCTGGTCGTGGCGGCGGACATCAGCCGCCCGCAGCTTTTCCTGACGGAATTGAAGAAGACGTGCATCGCCCGCCTCGACCGGGAAGAAACGCTAGAATTTTTGGGATTTCAGGAATCGACGCGGCGAGCCAAAGTTTTTGATTCCCTGAAACACGAATTGACTACCGACACTCGGTATTATTGGGGGCAAAATTTTTCTTTAATTGAAAAAGGAATCATTCACCAGGGAAAGTTTGAAAGGTATTTTCAGACGTTCAGCCAAAAAGTGCTACCATTCATCCATTCCCGGCAAACGACCGAAAAACTATTGAGTCCAAAAAGTGCCTCGGCGCAGGAAGTTTTTTATGAAAAACACTGGGACACCTGGCGTTGGCGGCTGCTGTTCCGTTTCTTTTTTAGCAAATACATGATGGGAAAAATAGGCCGCGACCCTGAGTTCATGCATCACGTGGAAGGTTCGGTATCACAGTTTATTTTGGACAAAGCCGCCCGCCACCTGACGTCCGAACTGGCGCAGGACAATTACATCCTGCGCTACGCCCTGACCGGAAGTTTCGGAGACTTGCTACCCCACTATTTACATAAAGAAAACTACCCGACGATTCAGGAAAATATCGGCCAATTACGCCTCTACGAAGGATATGCCCACGAAACCACTGGGAAGTACGGTAAGTTTGATTATATGAATTTGTCCAATATTTTTGAGTACATGGATGAAAGTACCTTCGCACTAACGGCGAATTCTCTGCTGGATGGCTTGGAACATGACGGCAAAATTGCTTACTGGAACCTGATGGTTCCCCGCCGAATCTCGGAAGTATTTCCGAGAAAAATTAGCTATTGTGAAAACTTTTCCAAAAATTTGACGCGGCACGACAAAGGCTTTTTTTATCAAAAATTCATTATGGATGAAAAGAGATAAATGCAAAACTACGTACTCCCTCTCTTCCTGCTAGCCCTCTGTTTTCTAGCCCTCTTTGGGTTGGCAGAATACCTCTATCAAATCCGTAATTTTCGGGCAGAAATCACGCGAAAACTGGTGCATTTTGGTACGGGAATTCTTACTTTGCTCTTTCCGGTTTATCTGTCAAGCCACTGGCAGGTACTTTTTCTGTGCGGTAGCTTTTTATTTTTGTTGATAGCGAGTTTGAAACTCAAACTTCTGCCCTCGATCAACGCCATCGACCGGGTTTCTTACGGTAGTTTGTTGTTTCCGGTGGCGGTATATTTTTGCTATCTGGGGTACTTTTGGGCAGGCAAAGAACTGATCTTTTTTTACCTGCCCATTTTGATTCTGGCTATCTGCGATCCGCTGGCTGCGTTGGTGGGAAAACGCTGGCCGCGTGGCCGCTACCGGGTGGGCCGCGGCCGAAAAACGCTCTCGGGTTCGCTGGCTTTTTTTGTGGCCAGCGCTTTGTTGTCGGTACTTTTATTTCGTATTCTGGCATCCGGCGAGGCACCTTTCTGGCGTAGTTTGTCACTCTCGGTTTTGCTTTCCGTCTTCGTTACAATCGTTGAAGCGGTCAGTGGCCGGGGAACCGACAACCTTAGCATTCCGCTGGCTGCGGTATTGGCCCTGCATTTGATTGTATGACGGAAATTCTTGAAACTACCTTCGGCAACTCCACTTTTCAGTCGTTCCTCGACCTGCCCAAGCGCCTCTATCCGCCCGACTCCCCGAAATTCGCTTTTCCTGAGCCGGTTCCGCAGGATTTTCTTGTGACCAGCTTTATCGTGACCAGCCACGGAAAGCCCGTAGCCAGGGCCAGCCTTTACGATAATCCGTTGCTGCGCTACCAACAGCAACCTACTCTGACGGTGGGGAATTACGAGTGCATCGACAATACGGAATGTGCCAATCTACTGCTAGACAAGCTAGTAGAAGCAGCAAAAGCCAAAGAATCCAGCTACCTGATCGGCCCAATGAACGGCAGCACCTGGGAAAACTACCGCTTCGCCACCGACCACGACCAGCCACCGTTTTTTCTGGAACCCTACCATCATCTTTATTACAACGAACAGTTCCGGCAAGCGGGCTTCGCGCCCATCGCGGAGTACTTCACCAACCGCGACACCGACCTGGCTTTCGACCGTCCGGACATTCGGCAGCGCGAGCGGGAACTGCGTGAATCGGGCGTGACCATCCGGCCCATCGACCTTGCTAGATTTGAAAAAGAAACCGAGCGAATTTATGACTTCAACGCCTTCGCTTTCAGCAATAATTTCCTTTACACGCCAATTGAAAAAGCCGCTTTCCTGCAAAAGTACGCCTTCGCAAAAAACATTCTTCATCCCGAATTTACGTTAATCGCCGAGGATGAAACGGGGAGTTTGATCGGCTATTATTTCTGCATGGACGATGCATTGAACACCCGCGAAAAGTCGCTCATCGCCAAGACGCTGGCCCGGCATCCCGACCCGAAATGGCGGGGGCTGGGACACGTCATGGGGAATATTGTGGTAAAAAAAGCCGTCGCGCTGGGGTACGATACTATGCTGCATCCGTTCATTCATAAGGCCGGTACTTCGACCAAGTTGTCGGCGCACTTTTCGGGTTTGAATTACAGAAACTACGTGCTGTATGGCAAGAAAATTCAATAGGCTCAAAAGCAACTCCCAACTACCCATTGCATAATTTCAACATCGTCGATTTATTCTCAGGGAAAGCAAAACTCTTTCCTGACGCAATCGCTATAATTCATCGGAATAAAGCAATTTCATTCCAGAACCTTGCCGATTCCGTTGAAGAAACAGCGCAGTACTTTCTGCAAAAAGGAATTCGGAAAGGCGACCGCGTGCTAGTGTTTATTCCGATGAGTGACGACCTGTACCGGGTGGTGCTGGCCTTGTTCAAGATCGGGGCCACGGCAGTTTTCCTCGATGAGTGGGTCAGCATCAAACGGCTGAACGCCTGCTGTCGGCTGGCTGAATGCCGGGTGCTGATCGGCGCGCCCAAAGTACGGCTGCTGGCCTGGCTGGTACCCGGACTGCGACGCATTCCACTTCGTTTTGGGCTGCGGTACGACCGCTCCCGGAAGCTGCTGCCCGTTCCCGAAACCACCGCCGACGATGTGGCCCTGATCACCTTCACCACGGGTAGCACCGGAACGCCGAAAGCGGCCATCCGCACGCACGGGCTACTCCACGAACAGTTCAAGGCCCTCGACCCGGTACTTGGTCTGCAACCGGGCGAGGTCAGTATGGCGGCGCTGCCTATTGTGCTGCTAGTCAACCTAGCAGCGGGCGTCACGTCGGTCATTGCCGATTTCAAGGGGCGTAAAATGGCCGCTTTGAAGCCGGAGAAAATTGCCGCTCAACTCCGGGCGCACTCTGTTGATTGCCTGATTGCATCGCCCTTTTTTGTCAAAAAAATTGCGGAACACATCCCCGAAACAAAGATAGATTTGCCCAAACTTACCAAAGTGTTCACGGGCGGCGCTCCCGTATTTCCCGCCGAGACCCGGCTTTTCCAAGCGGCTTTCCCGACTGCCCAAACTGAAATCGTGTACGGCTCGACGGAGGCCGAACCCATCAGCGCGATCGCGGCGGGTACTTTGGCCGCTATCCCGCCCGGTAGCCTGACCGACGGCCTGCCCGTGGGCCGTCCCGAAGCCGTGGCGCAGGTGAAAATCATTGAAATCATCGACGCCGCAATCGCCGTTTCTTCCATTCCGGAATTGGAAAAACTGGAAATAAAACCGGGCGAAATCGGGGAAATCATTGTGAGCGGCAGACACGTACTGCGGGAGTACCTGCACAACGAAGCTGCCCTGGCACGCAACAAGATTTTTGTCGAAGACCAATGTTGGCACCGCACGGGCGACAGCGGCTACTTGAACCAAGCCGGAAACCTGTTCCTGACCGGAAGGTGCGGCACGTTAATTCGTCGGGCCGGGCAGGTACTTTCGCCTTTCCTCTACGAAGCCCGTTTTCAGGAAATGGACGGGGTCGAGGTTGGGACGGTTCTGGAAATCGACGGTCAACTCGTTGCCGTAATCGAGACCACTGCGCGAGCCAGTCCGGTGGATTTGAATGCAGCGATGGGTTCGGAATTTAGACGGCTGATCGACCGAGTGATTTTCAAGAAAAAAATTCCCCGCGACCCCCGGCATCATTCCAAGATCGACTACGAGCGGCTGAAAGCGGCATTGCAGGGCTGAACAAGCTTCCATGAATATGTTCCGAATAAAATAATTCAAATATTTTCCTAAAACATTTAGGGATTATTGCCACTTGTTCTACCCTAGTCCGAAGAGCAAATCCAAATGGAAGGATGATAGGTGCGAAACAGCTTGATGACGAACGGTTGGTGGAATCCCTGAGGGAGGGCCGTCGTTCGGCGTTTGAGGAGATTTACCGACGCTACTGGTGCAAGCTGTACAGTATTGCTTACCATCAGACGGGCGTCCGCGAGGAAGCAGAGGAGCTGGTGCAGGAGGTTTTTCTGAAACTATGGAGCCGCCGCGCCGAGGTAGTCATCCGGCACCTGGGCCTGTACCTGACCGTCGCGATCAAAAACCAGTCTTACGACTACATCAAGTCTCAAATCAGCTCCCGCAAGTACCAGGAATACCTGATCTTCCAGGAAATTCACCATCATCACGCCACCGACGATATCGTCAACTTCACTGATCTGGCTGAGGCGGTAGAGGATGCCTTAGGGCGCCTGCCCGAGAAGAGCGCTGAGGTGTTCAAGCGCAGTCGCTTCGAGAACCAGTCCGTCCGTGAAATCGCCGCCGGACTGAAGCTGAGTGAGAAAGCCGTCGAGTACCACATCACGAAATCGCTCCGGTTTTTGAAGGAAAACCTGAAACACTACCATACTGACAACTAGGCCGTCCCTGGTAAACAGCACTATGACGCAGCAAGAATTCAATCAGCTACTGAAACGCTACCTGGCCGGGGAGACTACCGACGCGGAGGAGCAGTTCCTACTGGAATGGTACGAAGATCCCGCCAATCGGGTGGAGCTGAAGCTGACCGAACTGCAGAAAATCGGCATCGAGAAGCGAATGTGGCGGGGCATCCGCCAGCAAATGCGGCCCGCCTGGACGGCACGCATCATTCCTCTTGCCTGGATGTCGGCCGTCGCGGCCTGCCTCGTTTTGGGCTGGGTGTGGCTCGACCCACTCGACTCGACCCCGCAGCGCGACTCCACGGTGGCCTCGGCAAAAGCGGAGCAGCCGAATGTGGAAATAGAAAACACGGACCGACTCGAGCGGGAAGTACGCCTGCCGGACGGCAGTAGGGTGACGCTCTATCGGGGCAGCAGACTGAGCTATGACCCGTCCTTCAACCAAATACGCCGCGAGATCACACTGACGGGCGAGGCATTTTTTGAAGTAAAGCGCGACGAAACCCGGCCCTTCGTAGTGCACACGGGCGACTTGGTAACGGAAGTATTGGGAACGAGTTTTCGGATTAAACAAAATAACCGGGGCAAGAGCATCGAGGTGTCGGTGCGGGAAGGCAAAGTATCGGTGTACGCCGAAGACAAGCGAAGCGAACGCGAACACAACGGCGTGATTATCACCCAAAATCAGCGGGTACTCTTCGACGCCGCCACGCAGCGCATCGTGTCCGGCATCGTAGAAACGCCCGTGCCGCTACAACTACCCGCCGAGGTTCCACCGACGCTGGTTTTTCAAGAAACGTCTTTTGAAAAAGTCCTGGCTGAGCTGAGCCGCCTGTACGGCATCGAGTTCGTCATCTCGAACCCGGCCGTAAAAGATTGCCGCATCACCGCCGACCTGCACGATTTGTCGATGTTCACGCAGTTGGATCTTATTTGCAAATCTGTGGGGGCGAGTTACGACAAACGCGGTACGGTCGTGTTTGTAAGTGGGGGAGATTGTCAGTGAACGGAAGCTTAATCTGGCTTGTACAACTCAACTTCCATGATTCTATTTGATCTGGTCAATTGATATTTTTTAGTATATCCCAATGTGAAAGTGGCTCTTCTTAGAATCTGTCGCGTTGTTAACTTTTTCCTTTCTTCCTTTGAAACTGTAAATTTTTTACCATCCAAACCAACAAAAACAAAGTCCTCTTTCAATGATCTTTTTAGGAAGGGAAACATCAAACGCCTGAGTTTCTTTTCAGATTTTTCTTTAAAATCAGACAGTGAAGGTGCGAATGCGAACTCTTCTGACACAGCATTCAATACGTGGAAGTCGTTAAGATAAATCAAGACCAAAACGTTATCTATATAGGCATAAAATGGAGGATAATGACCGCTTATACCATCCGCGTTTTCATCGTCGTCAAGAAAAACCGAACTAACACTTACCCGAAATGACAAAACTATTGCTTCAAAAATACTATCTCTTTCCGTTTTCGTCGTAATAGCAACATCAACAGGCCCGAGGTTACCATAATCAATTCCTCTTATTGAAATATACCCGTATCCACTTTTAAATATCATGTCATTTTCCTTTCGTTCTTGAATAAATTTATGTGTACAGTCCCTAATGAATTTGTTATTTATGTCGATGCGCTGGATTACAGGCTTATACACTTTGCTAATCCTCTGAGCGTGTGTTTTATTAAAGAGACTATCAAAAATCAATATAAAACTTAAAATCAAAAGTCGAATATTTTTATAAGAGAAGATCATCTTTCAGGAATTTTAGATTGAATATCATTAGTAGCAGTAAATACCAATAAAAAGCAAGAATACATGTCTTTAAAAGCACGAACTTTCAACTAACCTTGAATTAACTAAAAAACCGGAAATGCTGCGAACATTTCCGGCCCAATCGTGCATCCCTCCACAAACGCTAATCTGCGGAGGTATGCTGTTTTTCAATCCTGTTACCAATTAAAAAACCTCTAAAATTATGAAAAAAACCCTACCAATTCACAAAAACTTGTGGAAGGTCATGAAAATCACTTTATCACAACTGCTCTTACTCGGGCTATTCGGCAGTATGGCCCTGGCCCACGACGGGCACGCCCAGGAGGTGCTTAACCGCACCCTGACGCTCAACCAAAAAAACCTTGAACTGAAAGATGCCCTCCGCCAAATCGAGCGGGAGGCCAGGGTCAAATTCGTGTACAGTACCCGCATCCAGTCGGGGCAGCGCATCTCGCTGAACGTGACCAACCGCAAGCTCTCGGCGGTGCTGGATGAATTGCTGACGCCCGTCGGCATCGACTACGAGGTAATCGAAAATCGGATTTTGCTCACCAAGCGGAGACCGAACCGCAGTTCGCTGGCCGACCCCGAATTGATTCAAAACCCAACTGAGATCAACACCGACCGCAGCGTAAGCGGACTGGTCGTAGACGAAGTGGGCACGCCGATTCCCGGCGTCAATGTCGCCGTAAAAGGAACCACGCGCGGCACCACCACCGCTGCCGATGGTCGATACACCCTGGTCGTTCCCGAGAACAGTACACTGATATTCAGCTTTGTGGGTTTGCAGAGCCGTGAGGTTCCGGTAGGAAATCAGTCAACAATCGACGTAACACTCCTTCCTGACCCCAACCAATTGCAGGAGGTGCAGGTGGTGGCCTACGGTGAGCAACGTCTTCGCGATGTCACCGGGTCGATCTCCTCCGTCAAAGCCACCGAGATCAGCATGAACACGGCCGCTAGTCCTGATGTGGCTTTGCAGGGTCGCACGGCGGGCGTGCAGATCACCCAGGCCGGTGGTTCGCCGGGCGGCGCGGTGCGCATCAACGTGCGCGGTGTGGCGTCCATCAATTCCGACTCACAGCCGCTGATCGTGATCGACGGCCAACCTGTCAATAGCAGTGCCTTCGGGACGGGTGGCGTGGCCATGAATCCACTGGCCGAGATCAACCCCGACGACATTGCTTCGATGGAGATTCTGAAAGATGCCTCCGCCGCGATTCTGTACGGCTCGCGCGCCGCCAACGGTGTGATCCTGATTACCACCAAGCGCGGGAAGGGCAAGCCTAAGCTGGATATAAGCCATCAGCAAGGCGTTAGCTCCCCCACCAACCGCGTCGAGATGGTGGATAATGGAGCCGACTACTTCAACATCTTGAAGCGGGCAGCAGCCAACAATCCAGCAGCGGGTTTACCTCCACAATCCACCAATCTGGTCAACCTACTGCCAACGGGTATTCTGAAAGGTACTTTGGCCCCCGAACTCGACAACCAACTGGTCGATTCTACGACGCTCTATAACACCAGCACCGATTGGCTCGACCAAACCCTGCGCAACGGACGTTTCAGCCAGACTTCGCTGTCGGTGAGTGGCGGCACGAAGAAAATATCGGTATTTGCCAGCGGTGCTTACCGCAACGAAGGTGGCATCGTGATCGGGCAAGACTTCCGGCGGCTCAGCGGGCGGCTCAACGTCGAATACAAGCCCATTGAAATGCTCCAGCTTGGTGCCAACCTCTCGCTGAACGGACTGAATAACTCGACGGTACCGCTGGGCGAGACCTATCGGGCGGGGCTTAACGATGCTCTGCCAGCCTATCCGGTTCAGTTGCCGGATGGCACCTTCTTTAACGGAATCAGCAACCGCACCAACAACCGGACGGCGATCGGTACCAACCCGGTGTTTTTCCGCAATAACCATTCGAACGAAACCAAAACGCTTCGCTCCATCAACACTTTCCACGCGCAGTTGACGCCTATTCCAGGACTGGTAATTCGGTCGGAGTATGGCTTCGACTACCAGCGGAGCCAGAACGCCACGGTCTTTAACCAAACGCTCTATCCGTTGGGCATCGACGGTGCAGAACGCGACGGGAACGGTAGAGCGGAAAACCGCAACATTATCAACCGTAATTCCAACTGGAACAATACGATCAATTTTACGCGCGAGCTGAGCAAAGACCATCGCATTGGGGTGCTGGTGGGCAATAGTGTGCAGAGCCGCCTCGGTGATAATGAAACCTACATTACTGAAAATGTCCCGGACGGGGCTACGGAAGGGATAGATACCACGCGTGTTATAGTTTTCAACGACGAGCTTTCTTTCCGCTTCGTATCGTTTTTTGGGCGGGTCAACTACGCCTTTAAAGATCGCTACCTGGTCGAGGCCAGCCTGCGCAGTGATGGCTCGTCCCGTTTTGGTTTTGAAAATCGCTGGGCTACTTTTCCCGCCGCTTCGGTGGGCTGGGTCGCCTCCGAGGAAGAATTCCTGAAAAACAGCTCGTTTTTAAATTTCCTGAAATTACGCGCCAGCTACGGCCTGACGGGTAATGCCGAAATCGGCAACTTTGCGTGGCAAAAAACCTTCACCTTTGTGGGCTACAATTCAGCTATTTTTGGTGGAATTCAGGGCGGACAATTCAGAAATCCGGGTAACTCAGCACTCACCTGGGAATCGACCACGCAGTTCGATATCGGGGCCGATTTCCGCCTGTTCAACGATCGGTTGAGTGGAACCTTCGACTTCTATAATAAGGTATCCGACGGCTTATTGCTCGACTACAACATCGGCAACTTTTACGGCGCGATTGATCGATCGATGACTATCAACCTGGGATCGGTCAGAAACCGAGGCGTTGAGCTGAGCCTGACGAGCCGCAATATCACGAGTGGCGACTTACGCTGGACGACCAGCTTCAACATCAGCGGCAACCGCAACGAGGTACTTTCTACTTACGATGCACCCTTCCTGCGCTATCCGGCCCAAATCATCGAGGGAGCCAACATCGCCACGCCGGGCTATCCGCTGGGCAACTACTACATGGCACGTTTTGCTGGTTTTGATCCAACAACGGGCAATGAATTGTTCTATGAGCGCGATAGCGACGTAAACCGTAACACGGGGCAGACCGTCGAGACGGGTGAACTACTGGACGGCACCGTCGAGAACAATGTGGGTAACGGGAATCAGTTTATTCTGGAAAACCGGACGCCCTATCCCACCCTATTCGGAGGCCTCAACAACACATTTGATTATAAGGGCTTCGACCTGAGTTTCCTGTTCTATTTCCAAACCGGCAACTGGATCTACGATCAGGCCGAGCGGGCGCAGAGCTACCCTAGCGAAGGGCAAGTACTCCGCGCCAACGTGGTAGGAGTAGGCAACCTGGTAGATCAACTCGATTCCCCCGACGGTTTTCGACGGTTGCAGTATCGCTCCAACGCGCGTAATGTCGAGTCCACCCGATTCTTGCAGAAAGGAGATTTTCTCCGGTTGAAAAATCTGCAGTTGGGCTATCGATTCCCCGCTGAATTTGCCCAGAAACTCCGCCTCCGTCAGCTTCGGGTTTACGTGACGGGCCAAAATCTGTTGACTTTCACCAAGTTTCGGGGCTGGGATCCCGAGGTATTCCGCAGCGGAGGCTCTGGAAGGGATGTCGTAGGCAACCTCTCGCCCGGCGTCACCAACAATGACCTGCCGCAGGTACGGACGTTCCTGTTTGGGTTGAATGTGGGGCTATAATCGGTCAACGGCGGTCCGTCGCTACGGCAACGGTCAACGAAAAAATAATTATATCTTAATAAACAAGACATCAGGTGTTCAGGAATGTTGCATCATATACCGATAACAACGCCACGGGACGCCCCGCTAATACCTAACAACCTAATATCTACTTTACAATGAAAAAAATAGCAAGTATCTTAAGTGTGCTGGCCTTGGGTTGGGCTAGTGTGAGTTGCAACGACTACCTGGACGAGGTGGCTTCCAAAACCCTCATTTCGGCCGCGAACGTCAATTCGGTAGAGGAGCTGGATATTCTGATGGTCGGGGCCTACGCGGGATTTGGACGGGAGATTGCCTTTGGCGGCAATGCCCTGGTGATGGGCGAGACTTTCGCCGATCTGGTGACGGTCAATAACGTCAACTACCGCAACAGTCCCAGCCGCTCGTCGCTGGTGTACCAGTGGCGGCAGCGCGAGGTGGACTATGGCTACCAGGCAGAGTTCATGCAGTGGTCTACCTTCGGCATCAACAACGCCAACGTTGTCATTGAGATCCTGCGGGCAGATCAGGTCAAAACGCCCAACGAAACCGACCCGCGCCGCGACATCAGGCAGCAGCGCGCCCGGCTGGAAGGAGATGCCCGCTTTGTGCGGTCATTATGCATTTTCGAGCAATTGCGCATCATTGCCTATCCGTGGGGCCATACGCCCGACAATTCGCACCCAGGGCCTATCTCCAGGTTTTCATCGGTCTCCGACTTTGGTGACCTGACTTATCCCCGCATGAGCGTAAAGGCTGCTTATGACAGCATCCTGGTGGATCTACACATGGCCGAAAGGATGCTGCCCGACCACTACGACCCAGCTATTCACCTGCCCGAGTACGAGCCTCGGGCCAACAAGTGGGCCGCGCTAGCCCTGATGGCGAGGGTGTACTGGCAACAGGACAACGTCGATAGCTGTCTGGCGGTCACCAACCGCCTGCTGGGTGCTAACGGCACCCGCTTCCCGCTCGTACCGGGCAACCGCATGCTGGAAGACCTCTGGCAGCGCACGGGCCTCATGCCGGGCGTGAACTCCGCCGCTAACCGCGACGAAATCATTTTTGAATTGGTGAATGTACGGGGCCGTAACTCCCGCACTAACAATGGCGCGCCTCTGCGGCGATCTTACGTGCTGTCGAATGGTGGTTATAGCGCCGCTCAGCTTCAAAATGTAAACAATTTGACTTCGGGCCCTGACCTGCGTCTGAGTCAGCGTTTCAAGCAGTTGGCCAACTTTGACCGCAGCCAGGATTTGCGCTACAGAACGCTGATCGACACGACGCAAGCCACTACCGCCTCTACCGCTTGGGATAGCCCTAATCGGCTTTGGTTTCCAAAAAAATGGGGTTCGCGTGGAACTGCCCGTACGCCGGTTCAGGGGGTAGACAACAACGTCGTCATTTACCGCGCGGCAGAGTTTATGCTCATTCGGGCCGAAATGAACGCCCGCAAAGGCAACACCGCCGCCGCTCTCGCCGACCTCAATCGCGTCAGGACCCGCGCCGGACTGGCAGCTCTCACCTCGGCCCCGGCCAACTTGGTAGATGAAATTCAGACCGAGTTCATCCGCGAGACCTTTGTCGAGGGAACGCGGATTCATAACCTCAAGCGCCAGAAAAAGAGCGTTGACCCCGGCGACCGTCCTCTGTCGCCCGATGGCATCGACTGCGCCATCAGCAATTGCGCGCCGCTGCCCTGGAACGACAAAAACCTGGTGTTCCTGATCCCGCAGAACTTCCTGGATCGGAATCCGCAGGCTGTGCAGAACGATTAGTCGGCTGTCGGCTGTCGGCTGTCGGCTGTCGGCAATTCAAATCTCAAACAACTCGTTCCCCTCTCCTATTAGGAGAGGGGCCAGGGGTGAGGTAAGACCAAGTCAAAAGCGTAGGAAATCTGTTTCCTGCGCTTTTTCTTTTTTGAACAAACTGCAAGACGCTAATAAATGAAGACTCCCACCCTACTGCTGAACCTGGCCCTGGCTTTCAGCTTTGTGCTTTTCTGTCAATTTTCATCACCTGACACGCCAGAAACAGCTCCCTCAAAGCCCAACATTCTCCTTATCCTCTCCGACGATCATAGCTATCCTTACCTGAGTATTTACGGTGATAAGAACCTAAAAACACCCAACCTGGACAAGCTGGCGCAGCGGGGCGTACTTTTCAACCGGGCCTACACGGCGGCCCCGCAGTGCGTGCCTTCGCGGGCTTCGATCCTCACGGGCCGCAATGTCATCGACACCCGCATGAGTCGTTTCTCGGCGCCGCTGCCGCGCGATGTGCCTACCATTCCTGAATTCCTGCGGCCGCAGGGCTACTACACGGGCATTTGTGGGCGGCACTTCCACCTGGACGGCTCGGGTAAAAGGCCCCCGGAAACCGATGCGGCTTTTGCAAAATACAAGCTAACCACCTTCAAAGACCGGGTTGACTACCTCAATTCCGGATCCGACGACGAGGTGCTGGGCCAGTTTCGGGAATTTCTGAATCAGTCGCCGAAGAAAAAGCCCTTTTTCATGTGGATGAATTTCAGCGACCCGCACCGGCCGTTTACCGCTGAGGCCTTCGATCCCGATCCCAAAGGTTTGAAACTACCCGAGGGTATGCCCGACACGGAGGAAGTACGCAAAGACCTCGCCCAACATTACGGCGAAATCATGCACCTGGACGGCCTTATTGGGGATGTAATGCAGGAACTTGACCAGCGCGGTGTCGCCGAAAACACCATCGTCATTTTCATGGGCGACAACGGCGCGGCCCTGCTGCGCGGCAAGGGAACCCTCTACGACCTGGGCATCCACGTTCCGCTGATCGTGGCCGGGCCGGGTGTGAAGCGGGGCCTCAAAACCGACGCGCTGATTTCCGGCATCGACATCGCCCCCACCATTCTTGCGCTGACCAAAACCAAGATTCCCGACGTCATAACCGGAAGAAGCTTCCTGCCCGCCCTGCGGGGAGAAAACTACGCGGGTTCGGAGTACATTTTTGCTACACGGGTGCCGCATGGTTCCAGCCTGCCCGTCAACACGGGTGCCTTCGACCTGGTCAGGACGGTCTTTGATAAAAGGTACAAGCTGATTTATAACACTTTGTGGCAACTGCCTTATTCCCCGGTAGATTTCAACGGCCATCCCGTATGGAAAGATCTGGTAACCCGGAAAAAGAATGGGCAACTGGATAAAAAGCACGTCAAAACGCTCTTCTCTGAACCCAGGTCGATGTTTGAGCTTTACGATTTGGAAAAGGATCCACAGGAGATGAATAACCTCAGCGAAAAGCCCGAATACGCCGACGTAGAATATCGCCTGAAAGCTGAATTACAAGATTGGATGATCTTCAATCAGGATTACTTACCGCTACCTATTCGCCCTTAATTCCCCCATATCACTATGCTATCCCGCAAAAAATTTCTGCAAAATTCTTTGGGACTTATTGGATTCAACATCCTAAGTCCAAAGCAACAATTACACGGTTACACGATTACACGATTCAACAAAAAAGAAGACTTCCCCACCTGGCCAGTCCCCGACCTGACAAAAATCTTTTCGCAGCCCATTCTGATCCGCACCGTCGAACTCCTAAAAACGCAGGGCGAACTCATGCTGTTGGTTACCGCCGAAGACGGCACGAAAGGCATCACGCAGTGCAACGCCCGGATGCAAAACCTAACGTCGCTCCTAAAAGGCTTGGTCATTCCGCATTTCGAGGGCAAAGACGCCCGAATGCTGCCCCAACTGGCCGACAACGCCTACCGCCTCAACAGCAACTACAAGTACGCCGGAATGCCGCTCTGGAACTGCATCGGCTCGGTCGAGATTGCGGTTTGGGATTTGCTGGGAAGAATAGCCGAAAAGCCGGTTTATGATTTGTTGGGAAAACCCGTTCGCCACGACTACGGGGTGTACATCTCCGACTTCGACCGCGAGAGCGACCCTGAGTTGATCGCCGATCGACTCTTGGAAAAATTAGCCGCCACAGGAGCGAAGGGCGTAAAAATAAAGGTTGGCGGCCGGATGATGAACACGCCCGAGAACGACGCCCAAACCCGCAGACTCGTGCCAATGGTACGCAAAAAACTGGGTGACCACGTCACGATTTACGCCGATGCCAACGGCTCCTACGCTCCGCAGGAAGGCATCGAGATTGGGCGATTGCTGGAAGACTATGGCGTGGAAATATTCGAAGAACCCTGCAACTTCGAGGATGAGGACGGCACCCGCATGGTGTGCGAAATCCTGACTAAAATCAAACTAGCGGGCGGCGAGCAGGACACCAGCACCTACCGCTTCCGGCGACTGGCGCAGACGGACGTGTACGACATCCTACAGCCCGACCTGTACTATAACGGCGGCATCCTTCGCGCTTTGCAAGTGTCGGAAATTGCCCGCGTGTACGGCGGCAAGGGCTTCGCGCCACACTCGCCTAAGGCCGATCCGCTCATCGGGCCCTACTGGCAGGTGGCGGCGTTGGCTTCTAACCTTTACGGTTTGCAAGAATTAGTGTATAACATTGGCGAGAAAGCCCCGGCCTGGCATTCGGAAATAAAAGTTAGCGATGGCCGGGTGGCGATTTCTGACCGCAGTGGCTTGGGGATAGATTACGATGCCGGAATTTGGAAGGGCGCGGAAAAGATCGTCTGATTTATTGTTTAGGATAAAATTCTATGAAACTAAAACTCACTTTGCTTGCCTTGCTGGCAGGCATCGGCACAACCTTCGCCCAGAATAGGCTCGAACTGATCTACAAAAAGATCGACAGCACCGAGCTGCGCATGGAAGTCAACTACCCGCCTGACTACCAGCCGGGCCAAAACTACCCGACCATCGTTTTCTTCTTCGGGGGCGGCTGGAATAACGGCAACATCGGCCAGTTTACCCAGCATGCCAAGTACCTGGCTACGCGCGGCATGATATGCATCGAAGCCGACTACCGGGTCAAAAACCGCCACGGCACCCCACCCTTTCAATCGGTGGAGGATGGCAAGTCGGCGATACGTTATGTCCGAGCAAATGCCAAGCTATTGGGCATCGACCCTGATCGCATTGTGGCTTCGGGCGGCTCAGCGGGCGGTCATGTAGCCGCCGCCACGGCCCTGCTGTCCGGCCTGAATGACCCCGGAGACGACATCAGCGTAAGTGCCATTCCGCAGGCGTTGGTATTGTATAATCCCGTGATCGACAATGGTCCCGAGGGCTATGGCTACGAGCGCATCGGCGAGCGCTACCCGGAGTTTTCGCCCTTTCATAATCTTGACAAGCACAAATCTCCACCCACGATTTTCTTCCTAGGTACGGCTGATAATCTCATCCCCGTCGCCACCGCCCAGGCTTACAGGCAGAAAGTCGAGGCAATGGGCGGACGCTGCGAGGTGCACCTGTACGAGGGGCAACCGCACGGATTTTTCAATTACAAAAACCTGGATAATTTTAAAGATACGTTGTTGAAGACGGACGCGTTTTTGCACTCGCTGGGGTATATCAAAGGGGAGGCGACCCTGGAAGCATTTCTTGAAAAGTAGCCGAGCTGTCCCTCACGACATCTCCCAGCCTTTCCTCACCTGCTCCCGGATGAATTTATCCGCTTCGGGCATTCCTTTCACCTTCATACCATCGTAGTCCCAATCCAGCTTTTTGCCGCCCAGGCGCAAGGAAAGTACGCCCAGCAGCGTCAGTTCGGTGAGGCGCGCGCCGTACTCGAAGTTGGCGCTGGCCGCCGGGCCGCCCTTGATGGCGTCGATCCAGTCGCGGAAGTGGCCGTTGGAACGGGGGATGGTGGGCTTGGGTGGCTTGAACGACGCGCGCAGCGACTCGGGAAAGAGCTGCGGCTTGCGGTCGCCTCCGTTGTTTATTATAATGCCCTTATCTCCCTCAAACATGATACCGCGACTGGGCATTTCGACCTTAGCCGGTAGCGATTCGGGGCGGGGCGGTTGTATACCACCCGAATACCAGGTGAGTTTCAGAGGCTTCTGATCTCCCCGTTGGTCAAACTCAAAATAGCCTATTTCGCCATAAGGCGCTATCTCTTCGTTGCTGAATCCGGCAGGATGCATTTCCACACTGGTGGGGGCTTTGAGATTAAAAGCCCAGGTCGGGGCGTCCATATCGTGGCAGCCAAAATCACCCATCGCCCCGCAGCCGAACCGCCAGAAATCGCGCCACTTCACCGGGGTGTAGGCCGTGTGGTAGGGCAGCGGCTCGCGTGGCCCCAACCACAAGTCCCAATCAAGACCCGCTGGCTTAGGGGATGCCCCTTCCGCCAGGCCCGTCATCCCCGGATTCCAACGCGAAGCGGGTACCCACGAATGAACCTGACGCACGTTGCCGATGGCCCCGGCCCGCAGGTACTCCACGGTTTCGGGGGTACCGTCCATGCTATGTCCGCTGTTCCCCATTTGCGTCGCCAGGCCCGTTTCTCGGGCCACGCGCTGTACCTCGCGGGCTTCCCATATATTGTGGGTCAGCGGTTTTTCGCAGTACACGTGCTTCCCGGCGCGCATCGCCAGCAGCGAAATGTAGGCGTGGGTATGGTCGGGCGTGGAACACATAATGGCATCCAGCGCGGATTCTTTCTCCATCATTTCCCGAAAATCCAGGTACTCGGCAACCCTGGCTTCCTTGTCTTTCGTTCGGTTATGATCCTCCACCATCTGCCGCACCAGTCCGCGCCCGGCCTCCGTGCGGTAGTAAAACTCCTGCAGATTCCAGTAGTAGGCGGGATCGGCCACGGCCACCACCCGCACATCGTCAAGTTCGAGTAGGCTTTTAGTATTCTGTTTCCCTTTTCCGCCCGCCCCGACGACGCCCACCGTAACCTGGTCGCTGGGCGCGACGAACCCCGGACCACCCAGTACGTGACGGGGAACGATGGAAATCCCGGCTACGCCCAGGGAGGCATTGCGGAGGAAGGTTCGGCGGGAGGGGGTTGGCTTGGGTGGGTGATTGTGGTTCATAGTGTTTTTTGACTGAAAAGTAACAAAATCGTAGCTATTGCGCAAGAATTGACACTTGGCAGTTTATACCTTATATTTGAAACAAAAAAGACAAACCCATGGACGCAATCGAGAAAGAACTTAAAAAACACGAAGCTATTCGGGCCAGGGGCGCGGAAATAGGCAGGAAACTGATGGAATCCAAGCGGCAAATGCAGGAGGAGGCCCAAAGGGAGTACAAAGAAAATCCTGAAATTCGTGCCGTGTTTGAAAAACTCTATTCAGAAGTAGAAAATGAAGCCAAGTAGAGCCTATCCGTTCCGAAATATTGGAGGAAAAAACAGCACTTACGGCTTCATCACTTCAAACAGGGTTTCTTATGAGGTCAAATTCAAGCCCAGTGAGTACCTATTCGGTGGAGAAACTCCTTTTGCTAGCTTCACTTATGAATTTGTGATCATTCAATTGGGTGACAACTCAGTAAAAACCAGACTCGACCCAAGAATTCCAGCCACGGTCTCCGAAATAATGTATGACTTCTTCAAATTAAGGGAGAAAATCGTACTCTACATTTGTGATAATACCGATGGAAAAGGTGCCGCACGGGATCGAAAATTCGACCAATGGTTTTCCTTATACAATCGCCTATTTTTAGTGAAAATGGACTTTGCCATTGGTTATGAGTCCAATCCTTACTTGACCTCGCTTATCATGCGGATCGATAACCCGTATCTGGGCGATGTTGTCGAGGCTTCGCGTAAGTTGATGGGTGAATTCAAGAAGTAACATTCACAACTTCACGCCCCGCAGCCGCAAACTATTCGTCACCACCGACACCGAACTGAGCGCCATCGCCGCCCCGGCAATCATGGGGTTGAGCAAGAAACCGTTTAGCGGATAAAGTACGCCTGCTGCCAGCGGAATACCGATCAAATTGTAGATAAACGCCCAGAATAGATTCTGCCGGATGGTCGCCACCGTGCGGCGGGAAAGTTTTAGGGCCTTGGGCAGGGCCAGCAGGTCGGAGGTAATGAGCGTCATTTTGGCAACGTCCATCGCTATGTCGGAACCACGCCCCATCGCTACGCTGAGGTCGGCCTGGGCCAGAGCCTGCGAGTCGTTGATGCCGTCGCCGACCATCGCCACGGTTTTTCCCTCGGCTTGTAGTTTTTTCACAAAATCCATCTTGTCCTGCGGCTTCACTTCGGCCTCGAAACGCTGTAAGCCTACTTCTTGCGCTACCTGCGCGGCAGTTTCGGCGCTGTCGCCCGTAAGCATATAGACCTCAATTCCCTGCTTTTGTAATTTCGCGACCGCCTCAGCAGAGGTAGCTTTTAACTGGTCGGCTAGCGCGATCAGCGCGATCTGCTTTCCCTCCCATCCGACGCCAATGACCGTTTGCGCCTTGGCGCGGAGTTGCCCGCTGAGTTCAATCAGCCCGGAATCAAGTTCGACTCCTTCTTTTTGCAAAAAATCAGGCGTGCCGATCACGTACTTCTCTCCATCCACCACGCCCATCACCCCGCTACCCGTCACGGATTTGAAGTCTTGCACTTCAACAGAATCATTGTCTTGTCCAGAAGCCGCAATGGCCTGTCCCAGCGGATGCTCCGACCGCCGCTCAATTGCCCGCACCGCTACCCGATGACTTTCTTCACGCCTGTCAGTCTGAGCGGTCCGCTTGTCATCCTGAGCGGTCCGCTTGTCATCCTGAGCGAAGTCGAAGGACGTCACCTCCGGCCTGCCTTCCGTCAGCGTTCCAGTCTTGTCCAGCACCACAGCATCCACCTTATGCGCGGTTTCCAAGCTTTCCGCGTCGCGAATGAGGATATTGTTCTCGGCCCCTTTGCCCACGCCAACCATGATCGCCGTCGGCGTCGCCAATCCCAGGGCGCAGGGACAGGCGATCACCAGCACCGACACGGAAGTCAGCAACGCGTGGGTCAAGGCATTTTCACCGCCAACGAGTAGCCAAGTCACAAATGTCAGCACCGCGATGCCCAGCACTACGGGGACGAATATGCCGGCAATTTTGTCCACCAGCCGCTGCACGGGGGCCTTACTACCCTGCGCTTCCTGCACGCTGCGGATGATTTGGGCCAGGACAGTCTGCTTACCGACTTTCTTGGCCCGGAAACTGAAACTTCCCTGCTGGTTGATCGTTCCGGCGAAGACCTCGGCCCCCGGCGCTTTCTCGGCGGGCAGCGGCTCGCCCGTCATCAGGCTTTCATCGACAAAGGAAGTACCCGAAAGCACTTCGCCGTCCACGGGGATTTTTTCGCCCGAGCGGATGATGATTTCGTCGCCCACGAGTACTTCCTTCACTTCTATTTCACTTTCCTGCCCGTCGCGCCGCACCCGTACCAGCTTGGGTTGAAGATTCATGAGTTTGCGCAGGGCGTCGGAAGTGCTGCCTTTGGCGCGTTCTTCCAGCAGTTTCCCCAGCAAAACGAAGAAAATGATAATCGCTGCCGCCTCGAAATAGACGTGCGGTTCCAGACCGCGCGCGTACCAATACTCCGGAAAAAAAGTAGTGAATGTACTGAACAGAAAAGCGATGCCCGTACTTAGCGCGACCAGTGTGTCCATATTCGCCTTGCCGTGGCGGGCCTGTTTCCAGGCATTGACGAAAAAGTCTTTGCCAAAAAACACCAGCACGGGCAGCGTGAGGGCCAGCATGATGTAGTTGCCGTAGGGCAGATCCATGAAGAACGTACCCAGCACCATCACGGGTATCGCTAACGCCCCGGCACCGATCGTACGGCGCTTGATCTGGCGATAATGCGCTTCCTGGATTTCCTGCTGCTTGGTTTGCGCGTCGTCCTCGGCCGTTTCCAGCAGTAAGCCGTAGCCAATGCCCTGCAAGACTGCATCCAAATCGGTAAGACTGACCTGCTCGGGATCGAAGTCCACATTTAGGGATTGATTGGCGTAATTTACGGCCGCATCGTTGATGCCCTCCGTATTTTTCAACATGGATTCCACGCTGGCGGCGCAAGCGGCGCAGGACATGCCAGTGACAGGAAGGGTTTGGGTAGTTTTCATAAAGACAAATTTACCTCACTTCACCCGCGCTGCCCTACACAATTCAGGATCGACTTTGTAATTTTGGGTAAAAGCGGCAGCATTGCCTCTTTGACAACTGCAATTCATCCAAAATCAATTCCTTATGAAATACCTGCTGATACTTTTGATGATCATGACTGCTTTTTCTGAATCTGGCGCTCAGGACAAAGCCCGCTTTTACGTCGGCACGGGCGCGCGAGGCGCCGATTCCTCCATCACCCTCTGCGAACTGGACTTGAAAAGCGGCCTGGTGACGGTGCTCGACACGTTTAATAACGCAGTCGGGCCGGGTTATGTGACGCTCTCATCCGACAAGAAAAACCTCTACTCGGTAAACCAGGATCATACCATCGCGGCCTTTGCGGTGGGCAAGGGTGGCAAACTGACCTTTCTGAATAGCCAATTCGCCGAAGGCCAGAATCCCTGCCACGTGTCGGTTCACCCGTCCAACCGCATGGCTTTTTTGGCCAATTATGGTAGTGGTAGCTGGGCGGCTTACCGGCTAGACGAAGAGGGTAAGCTGAGCGCGGCCTCTGACAAATTCCAGTTCAGCGGCTCCGGGCCCGACAAGTCGCGGCAAGAGAAACCACACGCCCACTGCGTGGTGCCTTCTCCCAACGGTGGTTTCGTGTACGTGTCGGACCTGGGTACCGACCGGTTGATGAATTATAAACTCGACAAGAAAACCGGACAGGTGGTCGCCAATCCCGCCCAGGCTTATTTCTCGACCCAACCCGGTGCCGGGCCCCGGCATTTGGCCATTCACAGTTCGGGCAAGTACCTGTATCTGCTAAACGAAATGCACACGACGCTAACGGCCTGCGCCATCGACGCCCAGGGCGTGGTGACCGAGATTGAGACCGTGCCCACTATTCCGGCAGATTTCAAAGAAAAGAACACCTCGGCGGCAGTCCGGCTGCACCCGAATGGTAAATATGTGTACGTATCCAATCGGGGCTACAACGCTATTCATGGTTTTGAGATTTTGAAAAATGGCAAACTGAAAAGTGTGGGCGAGGTAAGAGAGGAACTCGATACGCCCCGCGATTTCAATTTCGACCCGTCGGGAAAATTCATGATTGTCGGCAACCAAAAAAACAACGACCTGACCGTGTTCCGGGTCAATCCCAATACCGGAAAAATGACTTTTTTAAGCAAAAGCATCGCCCTGAAAGACCCGATTTGCTTTCAGTTTTTGTGAGCGGGATTGCTTATGAAATAATTATTGGCTAAAATTGGTCCGTGGCCACCAGTAGGCTATCGGCGGTCTTTACTCTATCAGTTTTCTGGAAATCCCTCAAATCTAATTAGTCATGTCTTCCCGTCGCAATTTCCTCGCCCAGGCCGGCACCGCGCTGGCCTTACCCGCTTTTCTGAACCGCGCCCAGGCGGAGGGTTTGGAAAACGCCAATCGGCAGCTTTCCGGCCTGTCGCCGCAGCAAGCCGCTACCGATGAAGACTACTGGGCCTGGATCAAAAACGAGTACACGGTTTCCCCTAACTTACTGAACCTTAACAATGGTGGGGTTTGCCCGCAGCCCAAGGCGGTGCAGGATGCCCACATCCGTTTTTACCAATACTGCAACGAAGCCCCCAGCTACTACATGTGGCGGGTGCTGGATCAGGGGCGTGAGGCGCTACGCCAGAAACTGGCCGAAGTCGCGGGCTGCGAAGCCGACGAAATAGCCATCAACCGCAACGCCACGGAGGGGCTGAACACCATAATTTTCGGTCTGGACTTGAAGGCGGGCGACGAGGTGATTCTGACCAAGCAGGATTACCCCAACATGATCAATGCGTGGAAGCAGCGCGAAAAGCGCGAAGGCGTCAAGCTAGTGTGGCTGAATCTGGAATTACCGCAGGAGAACGACGATTATTTTGTCGACAAGTTCGTCAGCGCCTTCACATCCCGAACCAAAGTCGTCCACATCACGCACGTCATCAATTGGGTCGGGCAGGTTCAGCCCGCCCGCAAGATCGCCGACGCGGCTCACAAGCGCGGCATCGAGGTGATCGTGGACGGGGCGCATTCCTTTGCGCACATGGACTACAAGATTCCTGACCTGGGCTGCGATTATTTTGCCACCAGCCTGCACAAGTGGCTGTGCGCGCCTTTCGGCAGCGGCATGATGTGGGTCAGGAAGGACAAAATCAAAAAAATCTGGGCTTTGCTTTCTAACAATGAACCGGACGGCCCCGACATTCGTAAATTCGAGAGCTTGGGAACCCGCTCCTTCGCCTCGGAAATGGCCATCGGCACGGCGGTGGATTTCCACAACGGAATAGGCAGCGAACGCAAATTTGCCCGGCTGCATTACTTACAGAGGTACTGGACCGATCAGGCCCGGGACATGCCGGGGGTGACCATCCACACGCCTAAGAGTCCCAAGTATGGCGGTGCCATCGCCCTGGTCTCGGTAGCGGGCATGACGCCCGCCGAGGTGGATCGGGAGTTGTTCGGCAGAGCCAAAATACACACGACGAGCATCGTCTGGGAAAACATTAGCGGGGTGCGTATCACGCCCAACGTGTACACCTCACGCAAAGATCTTGACCGATTGGTCGGCACACTAAACACAATTGCCGGGGAAGCCCGGAAAAAGGAAAAGAGCTAAGCTGCGCGATGAGAAGAGCAGCTCGGCTTCAACCTTTGTTTTGCGAATCGGGGTGACTCGGCGGACTTTTCTTCCAAGATCTGTTTTGCCAGCTTCCATTCGTGAATTTAAGTTTGCTCCTGAGTCAACACTCGGGAGCACCGCCTTTTTGTGTTTGAAAAACAAGTAGTTGCATGACCACGTCGAGAATCAAATGGAGCTTTGTCCTGTTGGGGCTGGTAGCTTTTCTTTCCGCAATCGCACTCATTTTTGGCGTCCCGGCCTGGGCGGGCAATACTCAGTCCTTTTATTCCGGGGCTTTTGCGGCGAGTCTGTTGCTATCAATCGTGGTCATGGCTATTCTGGGTTGGCAATCGACGGTTTCCAAGGACGCTTCGCAGAACCAGATGGATTTCATGTACAAGATGACCCACGAGTTGCAGACGCCCGTGTCGAGTATCAATCTGGCGGCCGACATGCTGGACACGCCCTCGGTGGCGGACTCACCGGAGCGGTTAGCCAAGTACGTCAGGATTATCAAGGAGGAGGGAAATCGGATGCAGTGGCACATCGACAACGTGCTGCATATTGCCAAAGCGGAGAGTAGAACCCTGTTGCTGAAGCCGGAAAAAATCTTGGTCGATACGTTGGTTTCCAATCTGTCGAAGCGCTACGAAGATAGAATTTTGGTAGAATTGACGGCCTGTGATGCCTCCGTGGTGGTAGATCGCCAGCACTTCTCGAACGTTCTCTTCAACCTCATCGATAACGCCCTGAAATACACGCCCGTCAACCCACAAATTCGGGTCAAGACGCAGCAGATAGCCGACAAGGTCGTCGTGTCGGTGCGGGATAATGGCATTGGCATTCCCCAAAACGAGCAGAAAAAAATCTTCAATAATTTTTACCGTGTGCCGGAAAACTCGGCCAATGTCAAAGGCTTCGGCCTGGGCCTGAGTTACGTGCAGCAGATCGCGCAGGCTCACCAGTGGAATCTGGAACTGGAAAGCCAGGAGGGCGAAGGCAGCAATTTCAGGATCGTGCTGCCCGTCGCTTCCTCAGCGAAGTAGTTGTTCAAATATCTCGTCCAATCGGGCGACGGGCTTTATCTCGATGTCATACTCGCTCATATCCAGCCCTTTGGTGTTGTATTTTGAAACGTAGATCGTTTCAAAACCTAGCTTCTGCGCTTCCGAAATTCGGCTTTCGATGCGGTTGACGGCCCGCACTTCTCCCCCCAAACCTACCTCCGCCGAAAAGCACACCGAACCAGGGAGCGGAACGTCTTCGTAGGACGACACGATGGACGTGACGACCGCCAAATCCAGCGCGGGATCATCGACTTTCAGGCCTCCGGCGATATTTAAAAAAACGTCCTGAATCCCCAGCCGGAAACCACCACGCTTCTCCAGTACCGCCAGCAGCATCTGCAATCGCTTGGCGTCGAAGCCCGTACTGCTGCGCTGCGGCGTGCCGTAGTTGGCCACGCTCACCAGCGACTGAATCTCGATCATCAGCGGGCGATTGCCTTCCAGCATCGAGCCGATCGTGATGCCACTCAACGGTTCGTCCCGCTGCGAGATCAGTATTTCCGAGGGGTTGGTTACCTGCCGCAGTCCGGTGCTTTGCATTTCGTATATGCCCAGTTCGGAAGTGCTGCCGAAGCGGTTTTTGGTGGTACGCAAAATCCGGTACGAGGTGTGACGGTCGCCTTCAAATTGCAGTACCGTGTCCACCATGTGTTCAAGTACCTTGGGCCCGGCCAGGGAGCCATCCTTGGTAATGTGGCCGATCATGAACGTGGGCGTATCGGTTTCCTTGGCGTATTTCATAAATTCCGACGTGCATTGCCGCACCTGCGACACGCTGCCCGCGCCCGTCTCGATCAGCGGCGACTGCATGGTCTGGATGGAATCCACGATGATGATGTCGGGATCCATTTCCTCGATTTGCCGGAATATGTTGGTCGTGGAGTGGTCAGTCAGAATGAAGCAGTTATCGCTTTTGCTGTCCATGCGCTCAGCCCGCATCTTAATTTGCTGCTCCGATTCTTCCCCCGAAATGTAAAGCACTTTTTTATCCGAAAGCGTGAGCGCAATTTGAAGCATTAGCGTGGACTTACCGATGCCCGGCTCGCCGCCAATCAGCACCAGCGACCCGCCCACGATCCCCCCGCCCAGCACGCGGTTCAGCTCTACATCGGTCGTGCGGACGCGCGGTTCCTGCTCGTATTTTATTTCAGAGATGGCCTTGGGCTTGCTCGTCAGCGATACCGACTTCCAGACCACCGGGCCGTTTTTGTCCTCTTTCTCAATTAATTCTTCGACGAATGTGTTCCATTCACCGCAGGAAGGGCACTTGCCCAGCCACTTCGGGGAGTTGTGTCCGCAATTCTGACAGAAATACGCCGTTTTTATCTTGGCCATAGGGGGATTTTGCTTTCGAGCTGTCTTTCGGGTACAGGGTTCTTGGTACTGAGTTCAGCGTTTAAAATAATTTGCACGCACATGAAAATCTCTCTCATGAAATACTTTGAAGAATCGGGCGAAACTGAAATGGTATGCTTGTTGCACCCAGGAAAACGAGCCGAGCAGTCCAGTCGTTCCCGCTAACCTTATTTGGCAAGATATTCAGTTCTCTTATTAAACGTTGCCCCCAAAAATCGAATCAACAAATACACGTACCAACAAATCAACAAAAAGAAATAGCCATGATGAAAACAAAAATCACCTGCCTTGCTCTCCTACTCTGCGGCATATGCGGCACAGATTCTTTTTCTCAAAATAACAATCGCCGAGGCGGCGGCTTCACTTTTGGGCTGAAAGGCGGGGTAAACCTTTCGCAACTCACAATGGGCAATTTTCTTACCACCAGGTACGACGCCAACGGCAATCCGTTTTTAAAATACAACGGGCAGGAAGTGCGTGATAACATTAAGGAAAGTGTCGATAGCCGCACGGGCTTTGCAGGCGGTGTGTACATGCGCTTTGGCCGCAACCTCTATATCCAGCCGGAGGTGCTGCTCTCCACGAAAGGCGGCACTTTCGACATCATCCAAAACGACGGCGATATTCCCGTCAGGCAACAAGTCGACGTCAGGTTTAGCAGCATCGATGTCCCGATTCTAATCGGACTGAAAGGCGGGCCGTTCCGCATCAATGCCGGGCCGATGGCTTCCTTCCGCGTGGGCGACAACCAAAAACTGCGCGATGCCGTCCGGCAATACACTTCGGATGGATTAGGGAATGCGCTGTCAGAAGCCGTGTATGGCTATCAGCTCGGCGCGGGCCTTGATATCTTCGGATTCAGCCTCGACGTCCGCCGTGAGGGCACATTCACCGATATGGCCAGCTTCAAGGTCAACAATCAGGCGGTGGGCGGCGGCAGTACGACCGTAAAGCAGAAGCTCACCTCCTGGCAGGTGACTTTAGGGATTAAGTTGATTTAGGGGAGGTACAAAGTTCCAGAGGAGCAAAGTTCCAAAGGCACATAGGCACGAAGTTATGATGCCTAGTACTGCATAAGACCTACTCAGTAGTCCGGCACCAGCCCACTTTGTGCCTTTGGAACTTTGTGCCTTTGCCCCTTCCTTAAAAACAAAACAAGCAGCCACCGTACAAGCGGTGGCTGCTGTTTGCGATTTAACCCACTAAAAATGAAGGTCTTGAATATTTTTGGTTTAGGAATGGTCAGGCGGACTGACGGCTTTCTCTTTCGTCTAATATTTCGATAATTTCCTTGATTTTCCGACGCGACACCCTGGCTTTTTTGCCGCAGGACATTCGCAATTCCCGGTCATCGTCCAGGCGCTCGACGATAAAATTCGTGTTGATAATGAACGATTTATGAACTCTCAGGAAGCTTCCGTTCAAGTGTTCGGTCAAGCTTTTCAAGGTACGCGAAACCAGATACCGTTTCCCCCGGCAGGTGTGGATAAACGAATAGTTGCCCTCGCCTTCCAGACAGGTGATGTCTTCGGGTTTCAACAGCAGCGTCTTTCCGGTTAAGTGAACAGCGATCTCTCGGGTAGCCGAAGCTCTTTTGACGAAGGGAGAAGGGACGGGCAGTGCGTAACTAGTGAAGCTGTTCATATCTTTATGGGGCGTTGATTTTGTTAGATTGATAGATCAAATTTAATGGATTCAGATGCCTCAAAAAAGTGCGTAAAACTACGTGCTTTTCTGTAACCAACTTACTATTAGATAATTACAAAATTACCGTTTACCAAAAAGGCGTATCGCCACTTGGTAAATCAGGTATTTCTACGTGTTGTATTTTTAAGAAATTGGTGGCAAACAATTAGAGTATCAGGGATGAATGCCATTGGGAGCCATCCGTCGATTTATCTATCCACTCGATTATTGGTTATCTTTGCCCCCTTCCATTTAAGCGTTGAAGGACCAGAGATACGCAGCGCTTTTAGACTCATAGACTCACATTCCCCACATGATTGCGGATAAGGTAAAAGAATTACTGGCCGAGATAGACCAGAGCGAAGTCAGAACAAAAGAGGCACTCGAAGCGTACCGCCTGCGCTACATGAGCAAAAAAGGGGTATTAACCGACTTGTTCGGCAGCATGAAGGAGGCCGCCCCCGAAGATCGCCGCGCGCTGGGGCAGACGCTGAACGAACTCAAAAACCGCGTACAGGAACGATTTGAAGAATTTAGCACCAAGTTGGAAGAAAGCAAATCCGACGATGCCGACTCCTCGGTGGATCTTACGCTGCCCGTGGTTCCCAACCAAATGGGCAGCCTGCACCCGCTGACTGTCGTTCGTCGCCGTATCATCGAAATCTTCGAGCGCATGGGCTTTAACGTGACCGATGGACCGGAAATCGAGACGGATTGGTACAATTTCGGCGCCCTGAATTTCCCCGACAACCATCCGGCCCGTGAGATGCAGGACACGTTTTTTATCGAAAAAAGCGCCAACCATGTGAATGAGGATGTACTACTGCGCACGCACACTTCCAATGTGCAGGTGCGACTGATGGAACACAAAAAGCCGCCGATCCGCTCGATTATGCCGGGTCGCGTATTCCGCAACGAAGCTATTTCGGCCCGCGCCCACTGCATTTTTCATCAGGTGGAAGGGCTTTACGTGGATACGAACGTCAGCTTTAAGGATTTGAAAGACACCTTGTTTCATTTCGCGAAGGAAATGTTCGATAAGGACTCCAAAATTCGGCTGCGCCCCTCCTACTTCCCCTTCACCGAACCCAGCGCCGAAATCGACGTCTCGTGCTTCATCTGCAAAGGTGCGGGCTGCAACATTTGCAAGCACTCGGGTTGGGTAGAAATCGCCGGTTCCGGCATGGTCGACCCCAATGTTCTGTCCAACTGCGGCATCGACCCCGAGGAATATACGGGCTTCGCTTTCGGCATGGGCATCGAGCGCATCACCATGCTCCGCTACGGCATCAAAGACCTGCGCTTCTTTACGGAGAATGATGTGAGGTTTTTGGGGCAGTTTAGGGGAGCGTGAAGAAGGGAGGCACAGAGGCACAGAGCGATGCGGCGTTCCGACACAGAGGCACAGAGGCAAAGAGGCACAGAGGCACAGAGTTAAAATGCCTTGTATTACAGCACAAGTTCCCCTGTAATCAGGCGTAAGCCCACTCTGTGCCTTTGGAACTTTGTGCCTTTGACCCTTCCTAAAAGCGAGTTTCCAAGTAATGCGCCATCATCCTGTGCCATACCCACCACTCGTGGGGCATGTCGTGGCCCCAGATGTCGAGTTCGTGGTGGACGCTTTTGGTGTTCAGAATGGCCGAGATTTGGCGGGAGGAGTTGGGACCTTCGTAGTCGCCCGATCCCGTAACAAAATGGATATGGCGGCTTTGGCGGTAGAGGTCTAGGTGCCACTGCGCGTTGAGATTACGCAGATAGTGGGCGGGCGAGTTGAAATAGACGTTGTCATCGTAGTAGCCGTTCGTGTAAGCACTTAGGTCGTACACGCCGCTCATCGCCAATACGCCCTGAATGATATCGGGATGCTTAAAAAACAGGTTGGCCGCCTGTAAGGCCCCCATCGAAATTCCGCTGGCGATAACGGGCGTTTCGGGGCTGGTGCTGCTGTGGATGAACGGAACTACCTCCCGGGTGAGGTAATCGTTGAAATGCTGGTAGCGAACGCTTTGCTCATGCCCGCTCATGTGCGGGTTCAGCCAGCTTTCACCATTGATGCTATTTACACAAAAAACCTTCACTTTTCCAGACTCGATATGAGGCTTCATGGCTTCGATGAGTCCGTTCCGTTCGTAGTCCAGGTGATCCGAGGCCGCCGTAGGAATCATGAGCAGGGCGGTTCCAAAATGGCCGTACACCGCCATCTTCATGTGTTTATTCAGGGAAGGGCTGTGCCACTCGACGGTTTCTTTTTGCATAGCGATGAGTAAAACCAAGAAATTGACTAAATTTTCTTTTTATTGTCTTAAATAATCAGACCCATAAGGTTTGTCTTTCCTACCGTCCCGATTTGTGTGGTCTCTCCAAAACCGAATCTATTTTTCCTGATACGCACCCCTACAAGGAAAAATCGATTAACTGAAAAAAGAATATCTTCGTTTTTTACAAATTCAGCTGTCTACTTCAAAAGTCTTTATTTCTAAGATAAAGATTTAATAAACAGAGCTATCTCCCGATGATATTGCCTTGGGCAAAGGTTAAGCTATTTTTTCAATTTCTCCTAAAATCACAATTTAATTCCTTATTTTTCTTGCAAAAATTCAAAGAGGCAGGAGTGGCCAGCGCTATACCGAAAACTGCCTTTTCCCGTCTGCTTTGAACTCGATTTAGCAGAATTAAATGACGTTTTGACATAAACTGTGGAAAAACAGCATCACTCCCGGCCAAAATTTCCGGTTAAACAGGGCGGTACGTCCTTTTTTATTTTTAAGAAAAAGCCAGTAGAAAAATAATATAAAGAGATACAAGTCATGAATTTCAACCAATATACCATTAAGGCACAAGAGGTGATTCAACAAGCCGCGCAGATCACTCAGGCCAATCAGCAACAATCCGTCGAAACCGGACATGTGCTGCAAGCCATTTTGCAGGAAGACGTCAATACCTCGACCTTCCTGATGAATAAATTGGGCGTGAACCAAGTCGCCCTCACGCAAGCCCTGGAAGCCATTATTAAGGGCTACCCCAAGGTAAGCGGCGGACAAACGTTCCTGGGCAACGATCTGAACGTGGCCCTGGCAAAAGCGCAAACCTACCTGAAAGAATTCGGCGACGAGTTCGTGAGCATCGAACTGATGTTCCTCGGGCTGGCGGGCGGTAAGGACTCCGTCGCGAAACTGATGAAAGATGCCGGATTCAAGGAGAAAGACTTGAAGGAAGCCATTAAAGAACTAAGAGGAAAAAACAATCCCGTGAAAGACCAAAATGCCGAAGCAAAGTACCGTTCCCTGGAACGCTACAGCAAAAACCTGAACGACCTGGCGCAAGCCGGAAAAATAGACCCCGTGATCGGCCGCGACGAAGAAATCCGTCGTGTATTGCAAATCCTGAGCCGACGCACTAAGAACAACCCGATCCTGATCGGGGAGCCGGGCGTCGGTAAGACCGCCATCGTGGAGGGCCTGGCCCAGCGCATCGTGCAGGGTGATGTTCCCGAGAATCTGAAATCGAAAACAATCGTCTCGCTCGACATGGGCCTGCTTATCGCGGGGGCAAAGTACAAGGGCGAATTTGAGGAACGCCTGAAATCGGTCATCAAGGAAGTAACTGATTCCGAGGGCGAAATCGTTCTGTTCATCGACGAAATCCACACGCTGATCGGCGCAGGCGGTGGTGGCGAAAGCGCCATGGACGCCGCTAACCTGCTGAAACCCGCCCTGGCGCGGGGCGAACTCCACGCCATCGGGGCCACGACTTTGAAGGAATACCAGAAGTACATGGAGAAGGACAAGGCGCTCGAACGCCGCTTCCAGATTGTGACTGTGGACGAGCCCACCATTACCGACGCCATCAGCATTCTGCGGGGCATCAAGGACAAGTACGAGCTGCACCACGGGGTGCGCGTGCAGGACGACGCCGTAATTGCCGCCGTAGAACTTTCCAACCGTTACATCAGCGACCGCTTCCTGCCCGATAAGGCCATCGACCTTATGGATGAAGCCGCCGCCAAGTTACGGCTGGAAATGGACAGCGTTCCCGAGGAGTTGGACGAGCTGAACCGCCGGATTATGCAGCTGGAAATCGAGCGCGAGGCCATTCGCCGGGAAGATAATAAGGACAAAGAGAGCGTCCTCAATAAAGAAATCGCCGACCTCGGCGAGGAGCGCGACGCCCTGCGCGCCGAGTGGGAGAACGAGAAAGGCGTGGTCAACGAAATTCGCACATTAAAAGAATCCCTCGACCAAATGAAGCTGGAAGCCGAACAGGCCGAGCGCAGCGGGGATTTTGGCAAAGTGGCCGAGATTAGGTACGGCCGCATTCCCGGAGCACAGCAGAAGCTGGACGACCTGCAAAAAGCAGAGGGCGACCGCCGCCTGATGCAAGAAGAGATCGGGGCCGAAGACATTGCCGAGGTTGTAGCCAAATGGACGGGCATTCCCGTGCAGAAAATGCTGCAAAGCGATCGCGAAAAGCTGCTGCACCTGGAAGACCGCCTGCACCAGCGCGTGGCCGGGCAAAATGAGGCTATCGAGGTAGTTTCTGACGCCGTGCGCCGCAGTCGTGCGGGTTTGCAAGACGCCAGGCGGCCTATCGGTAGTTTCCTTTTTCTGGGCCCAACGGGCGTGGGCAAAACGGAGCTGGCCAAGACGCTGGCCGAGTACCTGTTCAACGACGAGAACGCCGTCGTGCGCATCGACATGAGCGAGTACCAGGAACGCCACGCCGTGAGTCGCCTGGTGGGTGCTCCTCCCGGCTACGTGGGCTACGACGAAGGCGGCCAACTGACCGAGGCCGTGCGCCGCAAACCGTACAGCGTGATCCTATTGGACGAAATTGAGAAGGCACACCCCGATGTATGGAATATTCTGCTGCAAGTACTGGACGAAGGCCGACTGACTGATAACAAGGGTCGGGTCGCAAATTTCAAAAATGCGATCATCATTATGACGTCCAACATGGGCAGCCACATCATTCAGGAGAAATTCGCCGAAGATGAAGGCTGGAATCACAGCTTGATTATCGAGGAAACCAAGCAAGCCGTTTTGGAACTCCTGAAAGCCTCCGTGCGGCCCGAGTTCCTGAACCGCATCGACGAAATCGTCCTTTTCGAGCCGTTGAGCCGGGATAATATTCGGAAGATCGTGGACATCCAGTTCAAGGGCATCCAGAAAATGCTTGCCGAGCAGGGCATCACCCTCGGTGCCACGGATGAGGCGCTGTCTAAACTCGGCGAAGATGGTTTTGATCCGGCTTTCGGCGCGCGGCCGCTAAAAAGGGTCTTGCAACGGAGCATTCTCAACGAACTTTCGAAGGGAATCCTCAGTGGACAGGTTGCCAAGGACGCTGTCATCATGATGGAGCTGGGCGATAATGGACAAATCGCCTTCGAGAACGTCGGCGGCGGGGTCGAAATATAAGACCTGCCACCCAACGATGAGGTTCGCCGCGCATCTGTACATTACAGGTGCGTGGCGGACCTTTCCTTTTTGCCTATATTTGTAAAATTTTCGACTTGACCTTTTTCACTATAAACCATCACTCGATGCATCCTAAAATTCTGCTTTTTAATTTGAAGAAAGCGCTCCCGTTGAGCTTTGTTTTGCTCGCCGCTCTGGTAACCGTCAGCTTGACCCTGCCCACTGGCCCAGGTCAAAAATCCGTCGCGCTCCAAACTGATACCGTGGTCACAGGTTTGAAAACGCCCTGGGCGGTAGCGATTCTGCCCGATGGCGATATGCTCGTCACAGAGCGCGGCGGCACGCTGCGCCTGGTTCACAACGGCAAACTCGACCCCAATCCCATCGGGGATGTTCCTGAGGTGCTCGCCAAAGGACAAGGCGGCTTGCTCGACGTGGTACTCCACCCCGACTACGCCAAAAACGGCTGGCTCTACCTCACCTACGCCTCTCCGCACGCCTCCGGCGAGGCGGGCGACGCCGACGGAGCCAATACCGCTTTGATGCGGGCGAAGCTAGAAAACCACAAGCTTGTAGATAAAAAAGTGCTTTTCAAAGCCACGCCTAACGTTAAGTCCAACCCCCACTTCGGTGGCCGCGTGGCCTTCGATAAAGAGGGGTACTTGTATCTGAGTCTCGGTGAGCGCGGTCAAAAGAAAGAGTCGCAGGATCCAATGAACCACCTGGGCACGGTGGTGCGGCTCTACGACGACGGTCGCGTCCCGAAAGACAACCCTTTTGTAGGAAATAAAAAGGGCCTGGAAGCAGTTTACTCCTATGGCCACCGCAATCCGCAAGGCTTGGCCCTTGATCCGGTTTCGGGTAAAATGTGGGAACACGAGCATGGCCCGCAGGGTGGCGACGAGGTCAACATCGTCAAGAAAGGAGCCAATTTCGGCTGGCCCGCCATCACCTTCGGCATCGACTACGACAATAGCATCATCTCGGAAGACACCGCCCGCGCGGGTATGGAACAGCCCGTCATTTATTGGAGGCCTTCCATCGCGCCCTGCGGCATGGCCTTCGTCACCAGTCCCAAATTTCCTGACTGGAAGGGCGATCTGCTGGTTGGCTCGCTGAAGTTCAACTACGTCATGCACTGCACCGTCAAAGGCGACCAGATCACGAAGCAGGAAAAAATCCTGGAAGGCATCGGCCGTGTCCGCACCATCCGCGAAGGGGCTGACGGCAACATATATGTGGTAGCCGAGAACTCAGGCAGCGTGTTCCGGGTGAGCCCAATGTAATTTGGCCATCGGCTTTCGGCAGTCGGCTATCGGTTTTTATTACTTTGCTCCTTAGCTCGCTCGTTCAGTAGTTCCGCCCAGGTCTCAAATTCCTCATAAAGCGCTTTATAAGCCTTATGACCCTCCGGATTGGGCTTGAATATATGCCCAATCTGGGTAAACTGCTTGGCGTCGGTGTATTTTTCAATGTGCCCCAAAGCTTTCAACCCCATGAGAGCTGCCCCAACCGATCCCGTCTCGACGGTGTCGTTGAGCTTGACAGTGACCCCGAAAATATCGGCCAGCATCTGCACCCAGATTTTGCTCTTGGCAAAGCCACCGTTGGCGTAAATAACTTTGGTTTTTTGATTTTCTAACAGCACTTTCCCGATGCTGAACAGGTTGAGCAGCGTTCCCTCCATCACGGCCCGCACGAAGTGCATGGGTGTATGCTGTGTGCTCAGCCCCAGGAAGCCGCCCCGGACGGCAGAATTCCACAATGGCGCGCGCTCGCCCAGCAGGTAGGGAAGGCACAGCAGCCCATCCGAGCCCAAGGAGATATCCGCTGCTTCTTTGAATAAGTCTTCGTAGTCTATCTCGTCGAAAAAATGGTCTTTGAGCCACTCAAACACCACCGCACCGTTATTGGAAGCGCCGCCAATGACGTAAGTTTCTTTGTCCAGGATGTAGCAGAAAGTACGCATCTGCTCGTCGGCGAAGGGTTTGGGTGAACTAATGCGCACTGCCCCGCTCGTACCGATTGTCACGGCCATGGTTCCCGGCACAATAGCCCCGCTGCCCAGATTAGCCAGGCAACCGTCGCTCGCGCCCAGGATCATCGGCGTACCTTCGGGTAGGCCCAATGCATTGTCGGCGGGCAGGTTGACCATGTGGTAGGGCGACACGGGTTCGGAGAAACGCCCGGCGGTCAAGCCGAGGTAGTTCAGGGTGTATTCGTCCCAGGCGAATTTCCCAATATTGAACAAGCCCGTAGCCGAGGCGATGGAGTAGTCGATCAAATACTCGCCCGTCAATCGGAAGAAAATGTATTCTTTGATGCCCACGAAGCGCGCGGTCTTCTTAAAAAGTTGGGGTTCGTTGTCGCGCAGCCACAGCAGTTTGCACAGCGGCGACATGGCGTGGATCGGCGTACCGTTCGTCTTGTACATTTTACGACCCTCACGGGTTTGCCGCAGGGCATCGGCCAGGTCGGCGCTGCGGTTGTCGGCCCAGATAATCGAGTGCGTCAGTGGCTTGCCGTCTTCGTCCAGCGCGATTACGCTGTGCATGGCCGCGCTGAACGACAGCCCCATCACCTCGCCTTCGGAACGACATTTTTTCACGACCGACTGAATGCAATACTCTACCGCCCGCAAAATAGTCTCGGGGTCTTGCTCGCTCCAGCCCGGCTCCGGGTGAATCATGGGATACTCCTCGCTGTAATCGGCCAGAATTTCGCCCTCCAGGTTGAAGGCAACCGCTTTTATGTTGGTAGTACCGAGGTCGGCACCGATGATGTAAGCCATGTTTTTGAAGGATGAATTATGAATTATGAGTTATGAGAGCGTTCTTGCGTGGGATACAACCCGATCTTCGTTTGAACGACTGACCGGAATAATTCGGCTCTTCAAGAAGCAAAAATTGGATTCGTGAGCGGAGGCTAGATTTGTAAGAATAATAAATCTTCACCGCATTCCACAAAATAATTTATCATTCATCACTCATAATTCATAATTCCAGGGACATGCAAATAGGAATGATCGGCCTCGGCAAGATGGGCTTTAATCTTGCACAGAACCTCAAAGATCACGGCCACGAGGTCATCGGCCATGATATCAACGAAGACGTAGTTAGAGAATTCTCTGAAATGGACGGCATAGAGGGTGTCCATTCACTGGAAGAACTCATCAAAAAACTCACCGGACGACGGGTACTCTGGCTCATGGTTCCAGCCGGAACCATCACTCAGTCGGTCATCAACCAGCTTGTGCCTATGCTCAACAAAGAGGACATCATCGTCGATGGCGGCAACTCGCGCTATACCGATTCGCTTTTGCGCTACGAGAATCTGAAAGAAAAAGGCATCGACTTCCTCGACTGCGGCACCAGTGGCGGTATGGAAGGTGCACGCAACGGTGCCTGCACCATGATCGGCGGTGAGGATGCGGTGTTCGCCCACTGCGAGCAGGTTTTCAAGGACATTTCGGTGGACAAAGGCTACCTGCACACGGGCGCTCCCGGCAGCGGACACTTTGTCAAGATGGTGCACAACGGCATAGAGTACGGTATGATGCAATCAATCGCCGAGGGTTTCGATGTGCTGGACAACTCCAATTTCGATTTGGATTACGAGCAAGTGGCGCGCGTGTGGGACAATGGCTCGGTGATCCGTAGCTGGCTGATGGAGCTTACCCAGAATGCTTTCTCCAAGGATTCAAATCTGGATGGTATTAAGGGCAAGATGTTCTCGTCAGGAGCGGGAAAATGGACGCTCGAAACGGCCTTGGACATGGGTGTACCTACCCCCGTGATCGCCCTGTCGCTGATGATGCGCTATCGTTCTATGGAGGACGACACCTTCTCAGGAAAGGTCGTGGCGGCTTTGCGCAACGAATTTGGCGGCCACGCGGTAGTGAAAAGCGAGTAAGGTTGCGAAAATTTTGTATTTTTCCTTAAATTTGCCCTCACAAACGCTTTTCAGACAATCATCCATCCAGCCAATCATGGAAAATACGCAGACCACGACCGTTGTTGCTGCCCCTTCGGTTCAAGTCGTTCCTATCGAGCATACCGATCATACCGAGCATACTCATGAAGAATCTGGCGAACTGTCGACGGGCTTCTTTGTTGCCTCCTTCCTTATCCTTTTGCTGATTCTGGCGGTTTTCGGCGATATGTTCGTCTTTATTCTCGGACTTTTGGGCGCAGTTGCGATCTACGCGGGCTATTTTACCGAGAAAGCCGCCAACCAGGAGCATCACTGACAGGTTTTTGTTTGGTATTGTAAAGCCCCTTCCGGCGGATCGATTGATCGGCCGGAAGGGGCTTTATTGCATCTTTGAATTATTCCTTTCAAATAGCAACTGTCGTAACAAGCTGCCGCTTTACACCTTTCAGAATCACTCATTCGACGCTGGGCGAACACCTGGGTTCGCAGGTGCGCCTGCCCGAACAGGCACTATGTGCCTTTGCCCCTCTGTGCCTCTACTTACCCCTCCGGCAAGAAAGTCAAATAACTAAAGTTCTTTTCATCGAACATCTCGACGGCCATTTCCTGCAATTGCGCTGAGCTCAGGTTCTCGATTTCAGTAAAAATGGCGGGCAGTGTCTCTACCTTACCCACATCGAGCAGACTTTTGGCCATCATCAGCATGAAGCTATTATTACTCTCTTCCGACATGGCGAGTTGACCCATGAGCTGCACCTTGGCACGGTGGAGCTGGGTAGGCGTGAGGGGTTGCTCGCGCAGGCGCTTTAATTCTTTATGAATGAGATTGATACTTCGGTCGAGTTGCCGGGGTTCGGTTCCGAAGTATATCCCCAGATAACCCGCATCCAGATACGCCATGTAGCTGGCGTCGATGGAATAGACAAAGCCGTAACGCTCCCGCAGCGACATGTTGAAGCGTGAATTCATACCCGGTCCACCCAATAAATTGACTAAGGCGAAGAACGGCAGCTTGCGGTCGTCGGTGAGCGGATAAGCCGGGCGTCCCATGGCGCATTGCGCCTGCGTAAGCGAACGCGTCACTTTTTGCTGAATGGGTTGGTACGAGGCGGGCGCATGGCGCTGGCGCGTGCTTTGCTGGCGCGGCACCTCGCCCAGATATTTCTCCGCCAGCTTCACCACTTTGGCAAAAGGCAAGCGGCTGACCGACGAGACGATAACGCGCTCGGTATCCAGATTTTCCAAAATGAAAGCCCGCAGATCGTCCCGCGTGAAGCTTTTGACCGTTTCCTGATTGCCCAAAATGTTGTAGCCCAAAGCGTGACCGGGGAAAAGCAGCGCGTCGAAGTCGTCCTGAATGGCGTCCTCGGGCGAGTCGTAGTACATCGACATCTCCTCCAAAATCACATTGCGCTCACGCTCGATCTGCTTTTCGGGAAATACGGAGCTGAACGAAATATCGGCCAACAGTTCCAACGCCTTGTCGAAATGAGCGTCGAGCACCGAGGCGTGGAAGCAGATTTTCTCCTTGGTCGTGTAGGCGTTCAGTTCGCCGCCCACGGTTTCGAGGCGATTGATGACGTGGTGCGAGCGGCGTTTCTCGGTTCCTTTGAAGGCCATGTGCTCCCAGAAATGCGCCAGTCCCTGCTGCTCGGGGCGTTCGTCGCGGCTGCCTATGTCGAACATGAGGCCGCAGTGCGCAATTTGGGTGTGCAGCACCTGCTTGTGGGCCACCCGGATGCCGTTGGACAGCGTATGAACCTGGTACTCTTCCTTGATTTTGGGCGAGAGGGTCGCCGTCGGGGTGCGCTTGCGCGAGTTATTTTGCTTCATAGTCAGGCTACCCGTTTTGGGAGCGACGTATTTTTATTTTGCCAAAAAAATGGCTTATACTTGGCAGAACATGCCTTTACGGGACAGAAATCTTTTTGTCCCTCAAAGGTACTTTTTTCTTGCCGATGAACGAAAAACTTCCTCCGCTGCGCCTCGGTTTCGACGCCAAACGGGCTTTCCAAAACGCCGCCGGACTGGGCAATCACAGCCGCTTCGTGCTGAACGCCCTGCGTGACCACGCCCCGTCGTTGGATTTGCTCGCTTACACACCGCGGCGGCGTACCGAACAATATCCAGAGTTTCCCCCCGATCGCATAAAAACACCGCAGGGATTCCCCTACCAACAACTACCTGCCCTCTGGCGTTCCTACGGCGTAGTCGGTGATCTCAGACGCGACTACGTCCGGCTTTATCACGGCCTGAGCAACGAACTTCCCGACGGATTGGCCAAGGCAGGCATCCGCTCCGTGGTGACGATTCATGACCTTATTTTTGAAAGATTTCCAGACCTGTATCCTTGGCTCGATCGGCAGTTCTATCGCGCCAAAACGAAGGCCGCCTGCGCGCAGGCCGACATTATTATTGCCGTCAGTCAGCAGACTAGGCGCGATCTTGTCGACTTCTATCAAATAACCCCTCAGCAAATCCAGGTAGTTTATCAAGATTGTCAGTCCGCATTTAAGAAGAATATTGCAGCGTCAGAAATTTTAAAAGTTCAGGAAAAATATGGCCTCACATCGTCGGAACCCTACATTTTATGCGTGGGAACCATCGAAGAGCGCAAAAACCAGATCAGATTAGTAGAAGCTTTCGCCCGGCTTGAAAAATCCAATTTAAAGCTGGTAATCGTGGGCCGACCAACGGATTATGCCCAAAAACTGCGGCAGCATATCGATCAATTGCAACTGGGCAACCGGGTCGCTTTATTGCACGACGTACCCAGCCAAGACCTGCCCGCCTTGTATCAGGGAGCCAAAGTATTTGCCTACGTGTCGTTATTTGAGGGCTTCGGCATCCCGGTCGTGGAAGCTCTGCACAGCGGCGTCCCGGTGCTGGCAGCGACTGGCTCGTGCCTGGAAGAGGCGGGCGGAGCGGGGGCCCTTTACGCCAGTCCCTGGAATCCTGACGAAATGACTTCGCAACTCAACTGCCTGCTGGAGGACGAAACGCTACGTCATCAACTCATCGCTGCCGGAAAGCAGCACGTGCTAAAATTCTCGGCAGAAAACATCGCTCGCCAGCTTCTGGAAATTTACGAGAGAATTCTCTCCTGACACAGGGCTGTCGCAAGCTGCACCTATCTTGGTGGCTCACCAAATCAGATAACGCATGAACACGCAAAAGATCGAAGCATTCAAAGTAATCGGCATAGCCGTCCGCACGACCAACGAAAATGGGCAAGCTGCCCGGGACATTCCGGTACTTTGGAACAAATTCATGTCGGAAGACATTGCTGGAAAAATTCCTAATAAAGTGAGTGATGAAGTCCTGTGCATCTACACCGACTACGAGTCCGACCACACCAAGCCCTACACCACGCTGCTGGGCTGCAAAGTCTCGACGCTGGAAAATATTCCCGAAGGCATGACGGGAAAAACTTTCGCCGCGGGCGAGTACACGCCCTTTGTATCGAAGGGAAATATCATGGAAGGCATGGTGATCGGTACCTGGCAGGAAATCTGGAATACAGAACTACCCCGCAAGTACACCGCTGACTTCGAGGTGTACGGCGAAAAGGCGCAAAATCCCGAAGAGGCCGAAGTGGATATTTTCGTCGCCGTCTGAACAATGAAAGAACTCGACCACTACTACATGCAGCAAGAGGAACCCGTGCGCGGGTGCCTGCTTGCTTTGCGCGAAATCATATTGGCTCAGGACGAAAACCTCAGTCCGGCCTGGAAGTGGCGGTTGCCGTTTTTTTATTACAAAAAGCAGATGTTTTGCTACTTGTCTTTTCATAAAAAGTACAAGCAGCCTTACCTGGCCATTGTGGAAGGCCGACAACTCGACCACCCGGCTTTGCTGGCCGAAAACAGGACACGGATCAAGATCATGCTGATCGACCCGGAGGAAGATTTGCCAGTGGAGACGATCGAGGAAATTTTGCAGCAGGCGCTGGCGCTTTACCGATAATTAAGGCTACTTTCGCTACTGGTTTTTGGCCCAACTTTCTGTTATGAAGTATAGAGAAGCAGTACTGAGCATCCTGATGATTATCCTGCCAGTGACTTTCGCCTTCGCCCAACTCGGCGCGCAGTACGACGAGCCGTTGAAGGCCCGACTCGACTCAATTTTTCAGGAAGATCAAACCTACCGCAGGCAGATTTCCGACATCGAAAAAAAATTTGGCAACGATTCCAGGGAAATGCGGGCGCATTGGCAAAAAATCAACGCGATCGACTCGGTCAATCTCATTAAAGTAAAGGGGATACTGGACGAACGCGGCTGGTTGGGCGATAGCGTGATCGGAGAACAAGGCAACACCACGCTCTTTTTGGTGATTCAGCATTTCGACCAGCAAACCCAGGAGCAGTACTTGCCCATGATGCGGGAAGCCGTGAAGAACGGGAACGCCCGGCCCAGTTCTTTGGCGCTTTTGGAAGACCGCGTGGCCCTGGGCCAAGGCAAACGACAAACCTACGGCAGCCAAATCGGGTACGACGACAGCGGCGCGTACGTCTTGCCGCTCGATGACCCGGATCACGTTGACGAGCGTCGCGCATCCGTCGGGTTAGGGAAGTTGCAGGATTACGTTTCTCAGTGGGAGATCACTTGGGACGCGGAAGCGTACAAGAAAAAATTGCCGGAGATCGAGGCGAAGAATATTAGAAGAGAGTAGCTGAACTAAAAAAGTGTCTACCTAAACAAATTCAACTAAATAGACTATCACCAAGACCAAATCGATTGTGTTAAAAAGAGGAATGCGCCCCGCCCACCCCGGTGCCGCATTGGGCGGCATGATTCAAGGATTGCGCGAAGAAACCGGACAAGCCCTTACGATCAATGAAATTGCGGAAGGGCTTGGCATCCACCGCCGTACGCTTTCGCTAATTTTAAATTTAAAATCCGGCATCAGCCCCAAAATGGCCGCTAGGCTCTCAGCACCAGCGCCGATTTGTGGATGATTTGCAGAAGAAATACGACCTCTGGCAGGCGGAAAAGAAAGTAAGCCGGGCGGAAGTGAAGCAGTTTGTCAGTTCACCAGTGAGTGGCTTGCAGTTTTCTTAGATTCAGAACTTTATCTAAAAAATGTTCATTTATCGGGTATTAATATCGAGGTCTGAAAATGGAATTAAAACAGAGTTGGTTATTTGATAAGCGCCATTTTAAGTTGTTGGAAGACGGTATTTTGATACGCTCTATATCTCCCACCGAGGACGTTGAAGTCAAATTTAAGTATGAACAACTTGGCCTTGAAACGGCGATCATACGAAAGAAAGAGACAAGTATAGTCTATCTTGTTCTTTTGGTTTTGGCCTCCATACTTGGCAGGTTCATATTTAAAGATTCAGTTGCCGAGGGTGTTGAAGAAAAAATTGCGATAGTTCTTGGTTTCTTAGTGCTTGGAGTTCTATTTCTGTTGGCTTGGGCCGACGCGAACAAGCCGCAGCTTATTATACGCGGGGGAGAACAAACTTTCTCCTTATTGAAAAACAGTCCAAAAACTGAAATCGTCAATGCCTTCGTTTTGGAATTGCAAAGTAGAATCGTTGATAGAATCATTCAACTTCAAGTCAGGCCGAACGACAAGAATTTTTCCTACAATCATAAGAAATCAGTACTCGATTACTTATTGGAAGAAAAAGTAATCGATAAAGAAAGATATAATAAGGAACTCTTCAATATGAAATCTGCCCGCAGGAAAAATAAATCAGATGATCCTGAGTTTCCCGGTTTCTCTCCAAATTAATTCATGTACTCATTAAAATTCTCCAAAGGCTTGTCAAAATCATTGTGCATGATAAACATCCCCTTGCCACTGCCGAACTCAGCTTCCAATGCCCTGAGTTCCGTTTAGGCAATCTCAAGCCTTCGGCAGGCTGGCCTCTTCGAAAAGGCGCATTGCCATCAGTCCTTTTCCTACGGCACCACCGGCGCGCAGCGCCGCCGCGATGAACACCGTCTCGGCGATCTCTTCGCAGGTAGCCCCGGCCTTCACGGCGTTCTGAATGTGTGACTCGATGCAGTACGCGCATTGGGTGGTCATGGCCACGGCCACCGACATCAGTTCCCGGTACTTAACAGGAATGACGCCATCGGCTCGCTCAGCGGTATGTTTCAGATTCATAAAAGCTGCCGACTTTCTGGGGGCAGCTTTCAGCAGGGTGTCGACGTAAGCTCGGTATTTGGGCGTTTGATATTCCTCGGTCATTGAGAATTAAAAAAGAGATAAGTACTCAGATAACGGTAGATACAAACTAGGCTCTACCCCTCTACCACGAAACCTCCTCCGCCGTCAACCCGTAGAGCGCGTACACCAATTGGTCTATTTTGGCTTCCAATGCTTTGGTGTCGGCGGCGGGGTCGGGGATTTGGTGGCTTACTCGGGGGTGAGGAGCATTTGCGGCGGGAGGGGAAATCAGGGTGTGGGTCGTCGGGTATCCAAAAGGTTCAGGATGATAACTTTTTTCTCCACTACTGCGTAATACAGCATCGTGTATGGTTCGATGGGAAATTTTCGAACTGAGGGTAAAGTTTCTAATCGACGGCCGATGAAAGGAGTCTTTTCTAGCAGCAGTACCTTATCGGCAACTGTGTCGGTAAAACGGTCTGCCACATTGAAGCTGTGAACGTCCAGCAAATAAGTGGCGATGGCACAGTAGTTTTCCCGGGCATCCTCCGACCAAATTACTTGGTAATCCACAGTTTGGCTTCCTTTGCTATCTGGCGGTTGGGAATAGTGGCAGCACCCGCACGAACCGACTTCAAGGTACGTTCAAGTTGTTCACTAAGTTCAGGGGTTTCCTCTTCCCAGAGTTGACGCTGACCCAGAAAATCACTTACTGTCAAAAAAAGATCTTCGATATCCTCCTGATTTCGGAGGTGGTCGATTTGCTTGTGGAGTATCTCCTTCAATTCGTGAGCTGACATGGCGTTTGCAGGATTTTGAAAGTTGCTGAAAGGTACGAATAACGATCAGAACTGTGAAATCCATGAAATAGTAAGGCATACCAAAAGCAGTCACCCCTCCGTCCCCACTTCATCCAAATCCTTCCGCCCGTACGCCACCTTGCCAATACTCGAAAACAGCACCGGAACCACAAAAATCGCCAGCAGCGTAGCCGCCACCATGCCACCCAATACCGTCCAGCCGATAGTTTGGCGAGCGGCCGAACCCGCGCCGCTGGAAAAGGCCAACGGCAGTACGCCCAGGATAAAGGCCAGCGAGGTCATGACGATGGGCCGCAGCCGCAGCCGCACGGCTTCCATGGTTGCCGCACGAATGGACTCGCCCTGATCGACGCGCTCTTTGGCGAATTCTACGATTAGAATCGCGTTTTTGGCGGCCAGACCGATAAGCGTCAGCAGGCCAATTTGGGCGTACACGTTATTAGAGAGTCCCTTGAACAGCGACAGCGTCACGATGGCCCCGAAGGCCCCAAGAGGAACCGCCAGCAGCACCGCGAAGGGCACCGACCAGCTTTCGTAGAGCGCGGCCAGGAACAGGAAGACGAACAAAATGGATAGGCCGAAAATGTAGAAAGTACTCGACCCGGCGTTGATTTCCTCCAGGCTCAGTCCCGTGAATTCGTAGCCGTAGCCCGTGGGCAGCACCTCAGCCGCTACCTCGCGCAGGGCTTCCAGAGCCTCGCCGCTGCTGTATCCGGGCGAGGGGTTGCCGTTCAGTTCGGTGGAGCGGAAGAGGTTGTAGTGCGAAATGAGCGGCGCGCTTTCTACCATTTTATGCGAAACCAAAGCGCTCACCGGCACCATCTGCCCGCTTTGGTTGCGGACGTAGTACTTGCCCAAATCCTCGATGTTTTTGCGATAATTGGTATCGGCCTGCGCCACGACGCGGAAGTTGCGGCCGTAAATTGAGAAGTCGTTGACGTAGCGGCTGCCCAGGTAGGTTTGCAGCGTACTGTACACCTCAGAAAGCGACACGCCCAACTGCTTTACCTTGGCGCGGTCGACTTCCAATTGGTAGCCGGGTGTGCGGGCGGTGAAGAACGAGAAAGCCCCGGTGATCTCGGGTCGCTCGTTGGCGGCGGCGGTCATGTTCTTGACTACCTGCTCGAATTGCTTGATGTCGTCGTTGCTTTCGCGCTGCTCGATCACGAAGCTAAAACCGCCCGTGCGGCCGAGTCCCGGAATGGCGGGTGGCGTGATTACGACGGTGTTGGCCTCTTTCAAACCTCCGATTTTCTTCCGAATAGTGGCGGCCAGACCCTCTATTTTGAGGGAATCCGCCTTACGGTCGCCCCAGTCTTCCAATTGGCAGAAGATCGTACCGCTGTTTGACTTAGAGGCGAAGGTCACCACATTCAGGCCACCCAGGGCGGCGTAGTGCTTGATGCCGGGCGTGTTGTCGAGAATCGTCATCAGTGTATCCAGCGTCGCGATACTGCGGCTGGTCGAGGCGGCCTCGGGCAGTTCGTAGGTCAGGAATATCCGGCCGCCGTCTTCCAGCGGAATAAAGCCGCTGGGTTTGGTTTTGAACAAAAATCCGGTGGCTAAATAAAGGCAAATGAGGCCCACGATCACTAGCGGAGCCTTGCGCATGGATTTCCTGACCCCCTCGGAATAGCGATCCGTCACGCGGCCAAACCAATTATTGAATTTGTAAAAAAACTTGTTCAAGCCGCGCGATTCCTCACTGAGGTGCATGGGTTTCAAAAGCAAGGCGCAGAGGGCGGGCGTCAGCGTGAGGGCGACAAAGGCCGACAGCGCCACCGAAATGGCGATCGTAATGGCAAATTGCTGGTAAAGCCGCCCCACAATGCCGGGAATAAAGCCCACAGGAACGAACACCGCTCCCAGAATCAGCGCGATGGCGATAACCGGACCCGAAATATCCTTCATGGCTTTCTTGGTCGCTTCTTTGGCCGAAATGCCCTCCTCATCCATGTAGTGCTGCACGGCTTCCACGACCACAATGGCATCGTCGACCACGATGCCGATGGCCAGCACAAAGCCGAACATCGTCAGGGTATTGATGGTAAAGCCCAACGGCACGAAGAAAATGAAAGTACCCACGATGGAAACCGGAATCGCCAGCAGCGGAATCAGGGTAGCACGCCAGCTTTGCAAAAACAAAAACACAACCAGAATCACCAGTAAAAGTGCTTCGATGAGCGTCTCGACAACTTCTTCGATGGACACCCGAACCACCGACACAGCCTCAAAGGGCACCATGTAGTCGAGGTCATTGGGGAAAGATTTTTTCAACTCCGCCATCTTGTCGTATACGCCTTGGGCCGTTTCGAGGCTGTTGCTGCCGGGGGCTTCGTACACCAGGAGGTAACTGGCCCGCTTGCCGTCTACAAAGGAGTTGCTGTTGTAGCTGAATCTGCCTAGTTCTACCCGCGCCACATCTTTGAGATACACCAGCGACCCGTCGTTGGGACGGGTGCGGACAATGACGTTGCCAAATTCCTCCGCCGACGACAGGCGGCTGTTGGTAAAGACCGTGTACTCGAACGTCTGATCGTCATTCTGCGGCGGTGCGCCCACCGAACCCACGGCTACCTGCAGGTTTTGTTCTTGCAAGGCCGAAATAACCTCGGCGGACGCAATCCCCAATTGCGCCATTTTATCGGGTTGCAGCCACACGCGCATACTGAAATCGTCGGCCCGGCTGAAAATATCGCCCACGCCTTTCACCCGCAGCAGGGCTTCTTTTACGTAAATATTGGCGTAGTTATTGACGAAATTGACATCGTGGGTCGCCTCGGGCGAGTACATCGCCACCAGCATCAGGATGCTGGGACTACGTTTCCTGACGATCAATCCCAGCCGCGTGACTTCGCTCGGCAACTGTGGCGCGGCTACACTCACGCGATTCTGCAAATCGAGGGCCGCGATGTTGACGTCCGTACCCACCTCGAATACCGCGCTGATGGAGGTTCGGCCGTCGTTGGTGCTGTTGCTGGACAGGTAGCTCATGCCCGGCGTGCCGTTGACCTGCGTCTCGATGGGCGTCGTGACGGTCTGCTCCACCGTGGAGGCATCGGCCCCGGTATAGCTACCCGTAATCTGCACCGTCGGCGGTGTGATGTCGGGGTACTGGCTGACGGGCAGGCTAATAATCGCCAACGTCCCCACCAGCAGAATCACCAACGAAATAACGATGGCCAGGATGGGGCGGTTTATAAATCGGTCTGCGAACATAAGGAGTCTATGAGTTTATGAGTTCAGGAGTTTATGAGTTAGGATGCCTCGAAAGCATTATTGATGTCACTTCCTTCCCTTCAACCTTTACTCCTCTTCTCCTTATCTTTACTTTGTGCCTTTGGACCTCTGCCCCTCTGTCCCTTTCACCACTTTCGCCCCATTCTTAAGCTTCTGAATCCCCTCCGTCACGATCTCAACCCCTTCATCCAACCCCTCACGGATCACGATTTGGTCGCGGATGGTGGTGCCGGTCTGTACTTTTTGCTGGAGGACGCTGTCGCCCTGCACGACGTAGACGAAATACTCGCCCATTTGCTCGACCAGGGCTTTCTTGGGAATAAGTAATGAACTACCACTGCCATCGGTTTTCACGCGGACGTTGACCGTCATTCCGGCTTTCAACATTCCTTCGGGATTGGGAAAAGTTAGCCGGGCCTTGATGGTGCCCGTTTGGGCGTCCACGGCGCGGTCGAGAAGTTCGATCTTTCCGTCGAGTGGGTAGCGGCTGCCGTCGGGCATGGTGAGTTGAAAGGTCGAGTCGCGCGGGTTTTTCTTTTGGCTCAAAAGATTGGTGAAACGCATGATTTCCTTTTGATCGACCCCAAAATCTACGGCCATCGGGTCGTCGGTCGAGAGGGTGTTGAGCAGCGTTTGGTTGGAAGTGACCAACGCGCCTAGCTGCACCTGCGAAATGCCGATGGTACCCGAGATGGGTGCCGTCACGCTGGTATATTTTAGGCCCGAGCGCGATTGCTGCACTGTGGCCTGCGCGGCCTGCACCTGCAACTTGGTGGTTTCGAGTCGGGCCAGCGCATTGTCCAGCACCTGCTTGGCAATGGCTTCATTTTTGTCCAATTCCAGGTACCGCTCGGCGTCTTTCTGGGCCAGACGCTGGTTGGCCTCCGCCACGCGCAGATTGGCCGTGGCCTGATCCACCGAGGCCTGAATCTGCTGCTGGTCGATTTGGTAAAGGCGTTGCCCTTTGCGGACATGCTGACCGTCCTCGAAGGACATGCCCGTCACGTAGCCACTGGCCATCGCCCGCACTTCCACCGTTTTGAGCGGTGTAGCCGTAGCCGGATATTCGTCATAGGCCACCGCCTCGCCGCGCTCCACCTTTGTCGTAGCGACGGGTACTTCGGTGGGGGGCTTGGGTTTCTCCTCCTTACCGCCGCAGGCCGATAACAATAGAGTGAAACCAAGAAAAAAGGAAAGGGTACTTCTAAGCATACTATTTGGCAGAATCCGGTTCCAAGCAAAATTCATCATTCATAATTCATCACTCAGTCACTCCCAACGCCCTTTCCACATCAATTTTGCTACTGATCGTCTGATACTGAGCGTTGATAAAGTTGAATTCCGCTGTACGCAGATCGGTCTGCGAAATCAGCACTTCCAGGTAAGTTTTCACGCCCGACTTGTACTGCAGCTGGATCACATCGTACACCTCGCGGGCGAGTTCCACATTTTCTTGCAGCGTCCGGTAGTTAATCCAGTCGCTCTTGTACTGCGCCAGGGCGCGCTGAAATTCGGTATCGATGTCGTTTTCCAAGCCCGTCACGTCCCAGTCGGAGCGCTCGAATTGCAGCTCGGCGATGCGGATGTTCTGCCGCCGCCTGCCGCCCTGATAGATCGGGTAGCCGACCGTCAAACCGAAAAGCGAGTTAGGAAACGAACGACTGTACAGTTGGGCGAATTCCTGGTTCTGGTAATTCAGGTTGTAATTCAGAAAGAACGAAACCGTCGGCAGCAGGCTCCAGCGCGCGTAGTCGATTTCGGAGCGCAGCAGACTGCGGCGCGTTTGCAGCCGCTGGAACTCGATGCGATTCTGGTAGCTGACGACTTGGTTGGTGTCAAGCGCGGCGTCGGCAGCGAGGCGCGTGCTGTCGTAGACGATTTCCAGTGATTTGTCTACGGGATAGCCCATCTGATTTTTCAGCACCGCTTCTCGCGCTACGGCTTGCTGGCGGGCCTGTTGCAGTTGGGCGGTGGCGTTGTTGAGCGCGATCGTGGCGCGCTTGTAGTCGGTTTTATCTACAATTCCGGCGTTGAATTGGTTGGTGGCGTCTTTCAGGTTGCGGGCCAGGCGTTCGATTTGGGCTTTCAGGATGTCTTGCTGCTGGCGCGTGAGGAGCAAGTCGTAAAAGGCCTTGCTCACTTCCACCGTGACGTCGATTCTTTGGTTGGCCGTGTTTTGGGCAGCCTGGTAAAGCACATCGCGGGCGGTGCGGTTGGCGAGTAGCACATCACGATTAAAAATCGTTTGATTGAGCGAAAAAGCAGCCGTCGAGGAATTGGGAACCCCGGCGCGTAGCACCCGTCGGGGGCCGCTCGGGTCGCTGGGGTCGGGCAGCAGCAGCACCGGAAGTTGTAAATAATGCTGGATGTTATAACTCAGGCCGATTTGTGGGTACCAGTCGGCCAGGCGGCTTTTGATGGTGCGATCCACTATTTGCTCGTCGAGTTGGGCCTGCCGGATGTCGACCTGGTGCGCAATAGCGTAGCGGATGCATTCTTCCAGTGTCACGGAAGAATCCAACGAATCGGCATAGTTATTTTGGGCGTTGGCGGAAAGGAATGCGGTTCCAAACAGAAAGACAACAGCGATGAATAGGCGTACGCTCATGGGGAGGGGAAAAAGCGGGAAGCGCTGTGTTGTATCTCGAAGCCCAGTTATAATTTACTAATGAATAGTCGATTACAATCACGAATTTCGGAATGGACGTTTTATCGACAGCTTCTGAAACACATAAATAAGGCAATAGTTTCCTTTTGGTAATAAAAAAATATTGTACTGAAACTTCCCGCCCCTATATTTTTATTAAATATTGAAAATACCATATACTTTGGCATCGTTACATCCAAGCTTTTAGTTTCGTATTTTTAAAGTTTCACCATGTTCAGACATTCACTATCAAGGATTATCTGCCTCGTCCTGTTGTCGAGTGGCTCATTGGTGGCCCAAAAACCGGACTACCGCAACTCGCTCCGCTTCGGTGCCGATTATATGAGTCTCGACGCCCCTGACGCGATGGGCTATCGGGTACTCGGACGCTACGCACGGCACATCGGCGATGACCGCCTGGTGCTGGAAGGAAGCCTGGGCTATTTGAAAATCCCCAACCGGGAGTCGATTGGCAACGGCTATTTCGTCGAAGGTCGACCACGAATGCGCCTCAGCTCGGATGTTACGGTTTCCTTCGATTTTCTCCGCAGCCCGCGTCACGCCCTGCGCGTTGGTTTTGGGCCATCCGCCTGGTATCGTCAGGATGATTCTGTTAAAGGAGCCAACTTTGAAATTGCCCCCGACAACACAGTTATCCTTACCAAGTTGGAAAGAAAACCGGTGAATGAAGTGAACTTTGGGTATAATGCCGCTGCCGAGTTCGAGCTGGCGATTAATTATAGATACACCACGAGCCTGAGGTTTGGCCTGGCCAATCTCAACGGGATGATCAGTTCAATGCTGGGAGTAAACATTGGCTACCGATTCTGGTAGCCCGAAGTATTTTTTTCACCAAACCTTTTTCTGTGATTAGACTATACGCCCTGCTTTGCCTGGTATTTCTGGAAGTCGGAACATGCTCCGCCAAAATCTTCCTCTCCTCTCCCCAAAAAAACACCGTCATCCAGCGTGACCTGAACAACCGGGGCACCTTACGGATCGCAGGGACAATCACCCTACCCTACGAAAAATTGGAGGCGCGGCTTGTCGCGCTATCTGGCAGCAACTCTACCGATGGGGCGTGGACCTCTCTGAATGTTCCTGATCGGCAGGGCGTTTTCTCCGGTTCACTCAACGCGGGCGGCGGCTGGTACAAGTTGGAAATCAGGGGGTTTTTGGGTGACCAAATCAGCGACTCCCTTTCGGTGCAGCCCCTGGGTATCGGCGAGGTGTTTTTGATCGCCGGGCATTCCAACGCGATGGGCTTACCGAATCTGGGGGCGAAGGACGCGGTGGATCAGGTCGTCTCCTTTAATTTCCTGAACAAATCGCTCAACTCTGAAAACATTACCGTTGCGCCCAATGGCCCGATGCCCGCGCCGACTTTTGAGCCTTTGAAAGCGGACAATCGGATTTTTCCCTCGGGGGAGTCGGCCTGGTACTGGGGCGAGTTGGGATCACTGCTGGTGGCTCGGCTGGGCGTCCCGGTGTTGTTCATGAACGCGGGTTGGGCGGCGGCCAACTCCATCAATTGGCGGGAAACCGCCAATGGCCAGGACACGCGCAACATTTACGTGGGTAAAAACTGGCCCAACCGCCAGCCGTACAGCAATTTCATTAACACGTTACAGTATTATCATTCCTGGCTTGGTTTGCGGTCGGTGCTATGGTTTCACGGCGAGAACGACGCGGTTCATCTGAAAATTTCCCAGGCGGATTATTACCAAAACATCCGGCGACTGATCGAGAAAACGAACCAGGATTTCGGCCGATCTATCGGATGGGCGGTCGCGCTTTGCAGCGTCAGTTACAATGCCTCCGTCCCGTATTTACCCGTCATCGAAGCGCAACTGCAATTGGCCGCCACGCCCGGCCTGCGGGTGTGGCGCGGCCCCGATGGCGACACGATTCAGGTACCCCGTCCCGACCACGGACACTTTGAAAATGTAAAAAGTGGCACCCAAGGCCTCACCCAAATGGCCCAGGCCTGGAACCGCCGCTTATCGGACGCATTTTTTAGCCAGCAGCAACCTTATACGCCGTTCAGCGCTCTGCTTACGGGCGTGGTACCGGGGGCGGCTTCGCCCGGCCAGAGCTTTCTGCTGCCCTTTTACGCGCAGGGCGTCAATACGTTCCGAACAGAGGCGCAATTGCTCGACGGAGCGGGAAACTTCGTGGCGGTTGTAGGTACCGGTTCGTCCAGTCCGTTGCGGGTGACATTACCCGCTACGCTGGCGGGAGGCAACTACCGCTTACGGGTCGTGGCGCAAAACCCGACGATTCCGGGCAGCGTTTCCGAGGCACTCCGGGTGGAGAATGGCCTGCCATCGCCCCAGCTTGTGAGGTCGCTGGAAATATGGGCGGAGGATAATAGGGTGGAAATATTCGCCCTGCTTGCCGCGCATCCCGATCTTGTGCAGATCACCGCCGAGCGCAGCGAGAACCGGGAAGATTTTCAGGCTTTAGGGGACGTTCCACTTTCTTTTAACAAAAGCACCTCCCGACTGTACAACTTCACCGATACTCAGCCCTTGAACCAGACTGCCTATTACCGTTTCCGGCTACGTGACAGCGCAGGAACGACGAGGTACTCTCCTGCCGTTGCCATATTCCGGGGCGACGACCCGCCTGTCTTCACCGCTTTTCCCAATCCGGCCCCGCTGAACGAACCCATCTACCTGCGGGTCGATCTTCCGCAGGATTTTGACTACCAACTGACCGACGCGCAAGGCAAAAAAATTCCCGCTGACCTTTCGGACAGCGGGATTATAGGATTGCCGATGCTGCGGGTTTCGCCCGCTACGCCACCGGGTATTTACTTTTTACAAATAAAGACCGGGCAAAGTACCCAGGTACAGCGCATTATGTTGCGATGACCCTACACTTCACCCATCACGACCATTTCTTCCATGGTCGGGCTGGATTTGCCGCCATCGTCTTCCAGGGTGATGGCGAAGGCCGCCGCGTTGGGCGAACTGGCTTTCATTCGCAATAGTCTGCCCCGGAAATTATCGTCGATCATGCCCATATCCACGGGCTTGCCGTCCACGATGGTCCACAGTTGGTACTGCTTTCCGGTGGGTGGGGTGGGCAGGTTCTGCACGTCCAGCAGCACTTCGTTGGTCTGTTGGTTCCAGAGCGCCGTCACCTCACTGTCGGGGGCTTTCTCCAGACCCGGCATCCTCACGATCTTCACATTCGGGTCGCGGTAGTTGGCCGCCAGGGCTTCGTTGTACTCGGCCCGCTGCAGCAGCGTGTTGGTCTGCTCATTGAGGTTCTCGACCTCGGTGGCAAGCACTTGGTTTTCGCCGCGGGTGGTACTGTACTGGTAGGCCGCCCAGGCCCCGAAAAGGGCCAAAAGGATGGAGGCAGCGATGCCCAATGTTCCCCAAAGCGGCCGCGTAACGGGGCTTTCCTCCCGAACTGGCGTCGTATCGTATTCAATCGTTCTTTTTTCTTCTGTAATGTCAGTGGGCGGAGCTGCTGCTTTATCAGCGGCGGCTGGCCCGAACTGCATTTGGGCGAAAATATTATCTTTCACCCGGCTAGGTACGGGGACTCCGTGTTGCAGAGTATATCGTTCGAGCGCTTCTTCAATGAGCTTCTAGTTCGGCCTTCAACTCGGGATAGACCTGAGTGAGGCATTCTACTTCCTGTTTTTCCTGCGGAGAGACAATACCCAGCGCGTACTCTTCCAGGATTCCTGAATCTATGTAGGCTGAGATGTTCATACTTTAAAATAATGTTTAAGGTCCTTCAACGCGGTTCTGATGCGTGATTTGACCGTTCCCAAGGGTACGTCTAGTTTTTTTGAGGCTTCTTCCTGGGTGTAGCCCTGGAAGTAAACCAAGTCAAGCAAAACCTTCCTCTCGGGACGCAGCGTGTCCACGAGTTCTTTCAAATCCAGCGTCGAAGGGGAGGGTTGGTACGTGGCGTTCTGATCGGTACGGTCGAGGTTTTCCGAAATATCATCCATACCGGGCTTGCGCTTCTCCGAGCGGACGGCGTCGATCGCGCTGTTGCGCGCAATGTTCAGCATCCAGGTGAAAAGCCGCCCCTTGTTGGGATCATACGACGAGATATTCTTCCATATCTTCAGAAAGGCGTCTTGCATGACGTCTTCCGATTTCTCGTTGTCTCGTAAGACTTTGGTGATCACGCTGAACAGCGCGCCAGAGTAGTGTTCGTAGAGGTGTTCGAACGCCGCCTGGTCATTCTGTTTCAGCGAATCCACCAAATCTTCTTCCGAATAGTTTGGTTTGTGGGTCGCCAATGGTTATAAACGTTTTTTTATTGAGAGGGGCAATCTAATCATTTTTTGGAAAGAAGTATTTCTTTCCGGGCATTTTTGCTCAGAGAAACGGAAGCGCAGGCCTGCACTTTTCCACATTTCCGACTAGATGTGCCGTGAGTTGCCTTTCGCATAAGGCAAGTAACGGACGAGGAGCAGAGGGCGAGGGTACCGCTCAAACTGCTGTTCCGGGTTCATATACGTTCGTTCGGAAGTATTGGATTGATTAAGAAATAAAGGTTAAAAATAAAGCGCTATTTTTATTTGAAAATCAGATACATATGGTTTAACAAAGCTTTTCTTGGGGTATATTCATTTAAATTATCCGCTACTTCATAGCTTGTAGAGTGGCGATCACCGGCTTTTTTTTCCAGGAAAACCATTATTTCCGTATCTTGGCTGAGACTGCTTCACCCCGCTTGCCTGGGTCGATGCAGGTGTACTTTATCACTCAATAATTTTTGAATCTTGAACGCTATGAATTCTCGACGCGACTTTTTACAAAAAATAGGCATGGGTGCCGGACTATCGGCGCTGGCTCCTGCGCTGCTCCCTGATGCCCATGCCAGCGACCTTTACAACGAAATGCCTGCTCGTAAACTTCGGGTGGCGATCATGGGCCTGGGCAGCTACGGCGGCCGCGTGGCCAAGGCCATGAAGGATTGCAAATCGGCCGAGCTCGTGGGCATCGTGACGGGCAGTCCCGAAAAGATTCCGGTCTGGCAGAAGGAGTACGGCATTCCCGATAAGAACGTCTATAACTACGAGACCGTCGGGCAGATGAAGAACAACCCTGACATCGACGCGGTGTACGTCATTACGCCCAACTCATTGCATCACAAGCACGCGATGCAGGTGGCCGCGGCGGGCAAGCACGTGATTTGTGAAAAGCCCATGGCCGATACCGCCGCCAACGCCCGCAAAATGATTGACGCTTGTGAGAAAGCGGGCGTGAAACTCCTGATCGGCTACCGGCTACACTTTGAACCCTACACCCGAAAGGTCATCGAGATGATCCAGGCGGGCGAAATGGGCAAACTCAATTACATAGACAATTACCAGGGCTTCAAGATCGGCGACCCGACGCAGTGGCGACTCAAAAAAGACCTGGCAGGCGGCGGTGCCCTGATGGACGTGGGGATTTACGCCCTCAACGCCGCCCGCTATCTTTCCAGCGAGGAGCCGGTTTGGGTAACGGCGCAGGAAACGAAAACCGACCCGGTCAAATTTGCGGAAGTGGATGAGACCATTCAGTTCCAACTGGGCTTCCCGAGCGGCCTGGTCGCGAGTTGCGCCACTTCGTACAACATCAGGTTCGAGCGACTCTATGCCAACGGGGAAAAGGGTTTCGCCGAGATGAGTCCGGCCTACGGCTACGGCCCGCTCAAAGGCCGCACCCACAAAGGCCCGCTAGACGAACCCATCGTGACCCACCAAACCGTTCAGATGGATGGCATGGCCGATATCATCCTGAACAATACGACCATCGACCCGCCCGTAGACGGCCAGGAGGGCCTGAAAGACATGGTCGTCATCGACGCGATTTACAAGTCGATTCGGGAAGGGGGAAGGAAAATAATGATGAATGATAAATGATGAATGTTGCTTTCGCCAAAATTCTCTCATTCATCACTCATCATTTCCTAAGCCTCCCCACTCGCCAGTACGTCAGCACCAGGAAAAAGGCAGTCAGACTGAGGAGGTAAATGACGTTGCGCAGGTCCACGAGGCCGCGGCCCAGGGCCTGGTATTGCTGGTCGAGGGCGGCGGCGGAGAAAAAGAGCGCGAGGGGGCCGGAGCCGAGTAGTTGTGATAGCGCTCCAAAACCGCTGTACCAGACGAAACCCAGGAAAACACCGATGACGAAGGCGACGATTTGGTTGTCGTTGAGCGAAGACGTCCACAGCCCCATCGCCGTCAGCACCCCGCTCAGCAACAGCAGGCCGATGTAGGAGCCGAACACAGCCGCCGAGTCGATGTTGCCCGGTGGGTTTCCGAGCTGGTACACGCTGAAATAGTACAGCAGCGTCGGCAAGAGCATCAGAGCCACCAACAGCCAATTCGCCAAGAATTTACCCAGTACCAGCGACGCATCGCTCAGCGGCTTGGTAAGCAGCAGTTCCAGCGTTCCCGTGCGGCTCTCTTCGGCCAGTGATCGCATGGTGACGGCGGGAATCAGGAACACCAACACAAAGGGCGTCAGGTTGAAGAAAGTACCGAGGTCGGCGTAGCCGTAATTCAGTACGCTGGAATCGGGAAACACCCACACGATCAGCCCTACCGCCAACAGAAAAGCCCCCATGACGATGTAGGCGATCAGGGAGTTGAAGAAACTGCTGACTTCTTTTTGGAAGATGGGGATCAAGGGGTTAATGAGTGAATGAGTGAATGAGTGAATGAGTGAATGAGTGAATGATGCTTTCGCCCGTGTTGGCTTATTCTATCATTCACCGCTCGGACGGCCGCCTTGGGGCACCCCGCCGTTATTCACTCATTCCAAATTAATTTTACTCGAAAACAGGCCGGTTGCGGCGCATGATGGCGGCAACGATGAGGGCGATGATGAAGCCAAACAGGATTGAGAAGAACACGCCCATGGCAAACAGTATTCCGGGCGACATCATTTTTTCTGACACTTCCATAGCACTCTCGATTTGGGCGTCGCTCATTCCGCGTTGCTCCAAATCTTCCCGAGCTTTATCTAGTGCACTATTCATCAGGTTCGGATCGATGAATTGTGTGTAGAGCATTGTGAAGGCCGAACTAAGCAGGCCCGAGATACCGGCCATCAGAGTACCTATACCCAAACCCTGGCCGTAGGACATATAGCCCTCGTTTTGACTTCTGTAGTCGCGCATAGCGTAGACCATACCAATGACCAGAATGATGAGCCCCAATGAAGTTAGGGCTTGATTTTGGTTTAGCTCGGAGATTAGAAGAATCGTATTGTAGACGATTGAGGCAACGGCGACGATCAGGCCGTATTTCAAAGCGACGCGGGCAACGGAGGGTTGTTCTTGCATGAGGTGGGTAGTTTTGATGATTTAGGAAAAAAGTAGAATTCGCGTCAAAAGTACATTTTCTTGCCACAAGATTCAACCCTGCTTTTGGGTCTTGGGACGAAGGGGAACAGGCTCTTGTCGGCGGAAAAGCAGCGAAATGATTAGAATGGGCAACACGGCCATGACGGTTTTCTTCGCGATTTCGTCGGTAATGAGTTCACCCGGCTTGGTGTTTACCACCGCCCTCCGCATGGATTGAAATTCCGCTTCGCCAATATTTTTTACCAATTCGTCCTTGCCCGCCATCAGCAGACGCTCCATCTCGGCGAGGTAGTTGGCAAATAGCTCAGGGTCGACAAACTGAACGAACAAGAAAATCAGCCAGCCCACTACAAAGGCCCCTACGGTATTGACGACGTAGCATATCGTCAATCCTTCCCAAAAGTGCATGTAGCCCTGACCGACTTTACGGCGGTAGTACCAGCAGGCCGCGACCATCATAATGAGGAAAATGCCGAAGTCGAGCGTCTTCTTGTTGCCCAGCGGCATCACATCCACCGCGTACAGCCCCAGGAAAAACAAAAAAGCCATCACGCCCGTCGCCGCCCCAAAAACGAGGGGAATTTTCAGGAGGGGCTTGTTGAAGTAGTTGGTGGATGTGGGCATTGGGGGGATTGTTTAATCGTTTAATTGTCAAAATGTTATAAGGAATGTGCAATACCGTTGTCCGCATGCACTTGATGAAATAGAATTCATTTTGTCCTGTAATAAAACAAAATAACAGTTCCACAACAATTACACGATTACACGATTTAACAGTTCATCAAAAACGCCGCCATTCACTATCCCCACTACCTTCCCCCGCAACTCTTGCCCCAAAAACGGCGTGTTTTTTGATTTGGAGAGTGATTTTGCAAAATTCCAGGTTTCGTCCGGGGCAAAGATTGTGAGGTTGGCGGGTTGGTTCTCGGTGATTTGGGTCTCGGGTAGGCGGAGGATTTTCCGGGGTTGGACGGTAAGTTTTTCGATAATGCTTTCCAAGACTAGTCCGCTATGCATTTGGGCGAGGGAAAAGGCCGTTTCCAGGGCCGTAATGCCAAATTTGGACTGATCGAACTCCACATTTTTGTACTCCTCAGCGTGCGGGTTATGATCCGACACGATGACGTCGATCGTGCCGTCGGCCAGGCCCTCGCGTAGCGCCTCGATGTCGGCGGGCTGGCGGAAGGGGGGATTCACCTTGAGGTTGGTGTCGAAATCCATGAGGGCCGAGTCGTCGTAGGCCAACTGATGGGCGGCTACGTCGCAGCTCACGGGCAAGCCCTGCGCCTTGGCTTCCCGGATGAGGGCCACGGCGCGGGCGGTAGAGAGTAACGAAACGTGGAGTTGCGGCGAATGCTCACCCCTTTCAGGATTGTTTTGCTCCTGTGGGCCGACTTTCTCGGTCGCGTAAGCCAGTAGTTTCAGGTCGCGGCTTAGCATCATCTCCTCGGCCAGGGCCGGCATTCCTTTCAGTCCCAGTAGCGTACTGGTGATGCCCTCGTTCATTTGTCCGAAAAGCGTCAGTTGCCGATCCTCGGGACGGTTGATGAGCAAAGCGTTCAGCGGGCGAAGGTACAGCAGGGCCTTGAGCAGGATGTCGGCGTTCTGAATCGGTACTTCGCCATCGGTGAAAGCCACCGCGCCAGCACGGTGCAGGTCGATCATCTCCGTAAAATCGATGCCCTCGGCCTTGCGCGTCACTGCCGCCGCCACGTGAACGCGCACGGGCGAGCCGTTTTTTGGCTGCCTCACGTAGTTCAGCGTGTCTTTGGCGTCCACGACGGGCCTGGAGTTCGGGAGGAGCATAATCTCCGTAAAGCCGCCACGCGCGGCGGCGCGGCGCACCGAGTCGAGGTCTTCCTCGTGCTCGTAACCGGGATCGCGCGAGGCCACGCGCATGTCCACCCAGCCGGGCGACACGCACCAACCCGCTCCCTCCCGTATTTCTGCACCAGCCGCTTCCAACCCATCGCCGATGCGAACGATGCGACCTTCCTGCAACAGCATATCCTTCACTTGCCCGTTCAAGGGCGAGGCTCTGTCCACAATTTTTACGGCGCGCAGGAGTACGTTCATCCGGTTATTTTACTGATTCTTCATAAAAAAAGCTCCTCTCGGAGCTGTATGAAAACGAAACGAGCCATTAGGCTCCCACGAATGTCTTGTAGTCTTCCGCCGACATCAGGCCGTCGAGTTCGCTGGCATCGGCAACTTTCATTTTGATAATCCAGCCATCGCCGTAAGGATCGTTGTTCACGGCCTCGGGTGTGCCGTCGAGGGCCGCGTTGACTTCCAATACCTCTCCCGCTACGGGCAGGAAAAGGTCGGACACCGTCTTGACGGCCTCCACGGAGCCAAAAACCTCGCTCTTAGTCAGCGACTCACCGACGGTCGTCACGTCGATATAAACGATGTCGCCCAGTTCGTTTTGCGCGTGGTCGGTAATGCCAACGGTGGCCGTGTCACCTTCCAAGCGTACCCATTCGTGGTCTTCGGTGTATTTGAGTTCTTCGGGGAAAAGCATTTTTTGAGTTGAAAGTGGAAAGCTTAAAGTTTAAAGTGTTCTTGCATACGGGTTAAAATACCCAACTGCCCACTCTTCTTTCTATGCCTTCCTCGCTGAAATTATTTTTACAAAGAACATAAGGCAGGGGGGAATTTCCAAATGGTTTTTTGGGGCTTGGCCGATCACCGGACGTCGCCGCCGATTTAAAAACCAATCCGGCCCTCTTTGGTTATCTTGCAAAATCTTTGTCAACCAACCTGTTTCACTCTATGCAGCGTCGTCATTTTCTCCAAACCTCTGCCCTGACGGGCGTTTCACTGCTTGCTTCCAAAAACCTTTTGGCTCAACTCTTGGCCGATGATCCCTACAAGATGCGCGATTTGCGCGGCGGCGTGGGCATCTTCACCGAAAAAGGCGGTACCATCGCCTACCTGATTACCAAAGAGGGCATGGCCGTGGTCGATACCCAATTTCCGGAGCAGTCGGAGCATTTAATCGCGGCACTGCGCAAGATCAACGACGAGCGGCCCATCCCCTACCTCATCAACACCCACCACCACGGCGATCATTCGAGCGGCAACATTGCCTTCAAGGGCATCGCCCAAAAGGTGGTAGCGCACGCCAACTCGGCCAAAAACCAGCGCAGCGTGGCCGAGAAACAGAACAGCGTGGAGAAGCAACTCTTCCCGGACACGACCTACACCGGTTCCTGGAAACAGAAAGTGGGCGACGAAGCCATCAAGATGCACTACTTCGGCGCGGGCCACACCGACGGCGACAGCATCGTGCATTTCGAGAATGCCAACATTGCCCACATGGGCGATTTGCTCTTCAACGGCCGCTATCCCTTCGTGGACGCCTCAGCTGGTGCCAGCGTCAAGAGTTGGATCAAAGTGCTGGATAAGACCCTGAAAACCTTTGACAAAAAGACCCTCTTTGTTTTCGGCCACGCCTTCGACCCCGAAAAAATCACGGGCGGTCAGGAGGAAATCAAGCTTTTTAAAGATTTTCTGGAAAAGACGGTGGTCTACGTAGAGAAGGAGGTAAAAACTGGAAAATCCAAAGAAGAAATTCTGAAAGTTACCAGTATTCCCGGCGTCACCTATATGCAGGGAACAGGTCTGGAGCGGAGCTTGGGACCGGTTTATGACGAAGTGGTGGCGGGATAAAGCAATCCTTTTCGAGATTATGATTTCGGATTGCCAGGATTTAGCCATTGTCTATTTATTAGTAGTAGGACTTTCGCTTCGGCTGAGAAAAATGTGCCGTTAGGCACAGGATGTGGGTAGAAAAAGCCGGTTCGTTAGTAAGTCATGTCCCGTACGGGACGTAATAATCGACTGGGAAAGCACTTTTCTACCCACATTTGATCCCTATTGGGATCGCATTCAAGACGACAAGCGAAAGTCCTAAGTAGATTAGAAAGATGTTTTCAATCAAAATACATATTTCTGGGTGGCCAGACTCGGAGAGTCACAAGCTTTGTAGTGAAAAATTACCGTTCCTGGAAGACGACAAGCCTCAGAGAGGCGCAACTTTGCGACTGGTTGCGCCTCTCCGAGGCTTCTTAGACGACGTTTTCGTCGTTAGTAAAATTCCTTTTTACACTACTACGCCATGATAGAACCCAGATACGGAAGTATTCTTCACTGTCAACTGTCAACTGTCAACTAAAATAATCACTCCGCCAAATTGAACTTCACCTGCACGCCGCCCGCCGTGGTCGAACGGTAGAATGAGTTCGTAACCAGTGGGTCATTGAAGGTACGGTCGAAGTAGAACTGCACCGTCAGGCGGTTGTTGACCACATAGCCCAGCGTGGGGCGAAGCTGGAAATTGATGTTGCCTGCCACGGGAATGATCTGCCCGTCGAACTTGCGCTGCACGGAGCGCGTGTCGCGGAAAGTCATGCTAAAATTAAAGGTCAGGTCGTTCTTCAGCTTCTTCTTGGTACCGTTGATTTTGAATGGGATTGCCACGTCATTTTTGGTAAATCCGATGGCAATGGTCAAGTCCTGATTGAATAGCTCCGCTACCTGGGAGTTGGCCAGGTTCAGGGCGATCGTCCGGTCGCGGTTGTAATCCACGCGGCCCGTGATGCGGCTTTGGGTGCGGAAATTGACCCCCACCAGCGGTGAAAATTTCTCCTGCATCGTCACGGTACTCATCACAAACACCGGGACGTACTGCCCCAGGTAGTTGTTGCGGCCGGAAAGCGGATAGCCCGTCACGGCCAGGTTGACGTATAGCGCCTCGTAGCCCAGCGAAGAAGTAAAGTTGCCGACGCTATAATTGGAAATGTAGTTGTGCGTCAGCGTGAAGGCGCTGAATAGTTTCTTGAACGGCTTTACCTGCGACAGGCCGTTGTAGTCGATGCGCCAGTTGGGCATCGGAAAGCCGAGGAAGGGCGAAATGCGCACCGTATTGGGGTCTTTGCCCGTGTAAGCGGCGAAGAAAGCCGGAATCAGCACGTCTTGGGAATTCTCGTTGTACTCACCGCCGTTTTCATTCACTTCATTCAGCCGATCTTTCAGGATCGTGCGGTAATCCCGGAACTGATCGAACACGGGCGACTCATTGTCGCGCTGCACCTTGGCAAAGGCCGTGCGGAACGACAAAAACGACATGCTGAACTGCCCGTTACGCACCGGGCTTTGGCTCACGTACGAGCCACCGGGCGCGTCGGGACGGTAGAATTCCTGGTAGGCATCCTGCCGCGTAAGGCGGCCTTCGATCTGCATCCTGAAATCTTTGAAGGGTTCCAGCGTCGTTCGGAAATTGAAATTCTTCTGGATTGTCTGCTGAAACGGCTGATTCTGCACCGTACTGGGCGTGATCCAGCCGTTTTGGGCGGCCCGCACGTGAATGTCCCTGTCCTGGTTACCGAGTACGAAGGGCAAACCGGGCGCATTGGCATCCGACAGACCAAAGTACTGCGGCGTGGGCAAGAAACCGGGTAAAGCGGTGGTTTCCAGCACCGTGTAGCTGACGTTGATGCCGCGCACCGTCATCAGCACGCGGGCGATATTCTTCAACGCCCGGCTTGGCGGTGCGGGCAAATCCTCGATATCGCCCGGACTGCGGGCGAAGTTCTTGCGCTCCTGCGAGGGTGAGTTGGCAAAGCGCAGATACTTCAATTTATTATACAAGGCCACGAAGTCCACCTGTCCCGTGATGCCGCGTTCGCGGCTGTTGCGCACGATGTTGCCGAACGGAATCCCCAGCGAATCCACCAGCCCCAAGGCGTTGGCCTGGAAATTATAGGCGATGGTGTGGTTGTAGTCCGCCCGCATCCAGTCCACCAGCGGAATTTTATCCAGCGGCAGGCGGTAGGTCATACGGATGCGCTGGTCGAAATTCTTGATTCGGCCCAGTTTCTTAAAATTATTCCAAACCGAATCCTGCTTGATCTCGGTGTTGATGTCACCCTGTGGCTCGTCGATGATGGCGTTGGCCACGGTGTTGTAGGATAGCACCACGTTACGCGTCAGGTTCCAGTTGAGGTCGTAGTAGCGATTGAACCAGAAGTACTTTTCGTAGAAAGGCTGCATTCCCGCCGTGGTCAGCTCGGAGTTGCGGAGTTGGGTTTTGGTAAAACTCCGGTCCACATCGGCCCGTACCGATACCTGCGTGGGCAGCAGCGTGAGGTTGAAATCTTTGATAAAATTCAGGTACCTGCTCTCGGTCTCCCACTTGCGGAACGGCTCGAAAGCCTTGGGCTGCGCCGAGAATGTGTAGGCGATGCCGCCCCGGTACTGGCGCTGGGAATATTCCTGCGTCAGGATATTGGTGCGCAGCATATCGCTGTATGCGTAGGTGAAGGCCAGGTTTTCGAAATCATAAAAATGATTTTTGGCCCCTTCCTTTGTCTTGATTTTCCGGACGTTGGACAGGTTGATGCCGCGCCGGACAGTATTGTCCTCCACCAGCCTTCGATAGCGATCGCGGGCCTCCGGCCCGTCGAGGTTTTCCAGGGAAGTGGTGAGTTCGGTATCAGGGTCCAGCGGATTGAAGTGCGGTACGATGCGCCGCTTGTCATAGTTGACATATAGCGGGATGCTGAATCCCCACTGCTGCGGCAGCAGCTTATCCACCTGGATGTTGGACGAAATCCCGAATTCACTGGTCGTGGAGCGGGCGCGCTCGCCGATGCGCTGCTGCACGCTGCCGAAGCCAAAAGTCTCGATGCGGCCCGAGGCGGTTACGGTGGCGAAATCGGCCAGTTTGGCGTTGAGCTGGGCCACGGCGGCATCTCCGGCGGTCTGATCGAAGCCCTCGACGTGCAACTCGTTCACCCACAAGCAGAAGCTCCGGTTTTGCTCGTCCGTCGTTTTCGGATTGCGCATTCCGATCATCATCACGCGCACGGCGCTCAGGTCGGGGTTGCCCACCACCGTGATGCGGTAAGGACGGCCCGTCAGTTGGTCGACGATGTTGATGGAGTACGGAATACTCCGCGCGCCATCGGAGCGGTTGCGCTGCGCCTTGGCATCGATCAAATCCTGGAAGGCGATGTTCAGCTCGTTTTGCTCGGGCCACACGGCCTCCGGGGCGCTCACATTTTCGGGCGTGGCTTGCAGGTCGGCGATTTCTATTTCGTAGTAGTTCTGCGTCAGGTCGGTACCCAGGCGGAAGAAGGCCCCCGACTGTCCGCTCTGGTTGTCGTCGTTGTGCATGTGGATGTACATCCGCAGCCGCTTGCGGAACTGCATGTCGATGTTCACATTTTTGTACACCGCCCGCGAGTCGCCATCGCGCAGGTCGGTCACACACAGGCTCATCGACTGCTCGTTGAGCTGGAAATTCACCGTGGGCTGCGTGATGTCGCGGTCGCGCTCCCAGCCCGGCGGCACGGCGTACACGTATTTTTTCTCGGCGTTATTGGCCTGACTGTTCTCCTCGATGCTTACCGTTCCCACCGTGAAGCGGGCGTCGTAAGGCTCGGGGACTTCCTGCAGGCCGGGGGCGTCCAGGTCGGAGAGGTACTTGCGGTACTGCTGGCCCACCATCTGCAATTGCGCAAAGCGCAGCACGACGGGCTGCGGAAAATCGGTGAGGTACATCCGCACGAAGCGGATTGATTTGAAGCCGTTGATCTGCCCTACTTTGCGAGTAAACTCTTTGATCGGCATTCGGAAGAGGTACCAACTGCTTCCATCGTTGGTGATGGTTTTGTCCACGATAAAGCCCTGCCCGATGTCGAGCCGATTGGGTTTCAGGTCGATTTCGTATTCGTAGTAGGCTTCGTTGTCGTTAATGGTGTTGTCCACGTTCAAGTCCTCGGAGTCGGGCAAGTTCGTGGAAGCGGGCGTCACGGTGGAGTTATTACTGTTGGCGGTATTTTCGGGCGAGTTGCCTTCCATGCCCAGAAACTCCTTGTAGCGTTCCAGAATTTTGGCGTTGGCTGAATCCAACTCTTCGCCCAGGTAAAACTGAAAGTCGTCGCCTGACGGGTCGGCCAGGATGCGGTTGCGGGCCTCGGCCGTGAGCGTAGCGGGAAGACGGTCCAGGAAGCGCTCCTTGAAGTACGCCCGCTCTTGCTCACTGTTCAGGCCATCCAGTCCGACATCCTGCTTCTCGCGGGCGCCCGCCTCGTTGCTGAAAGCATTGATGATAAACTGCTCCTTGGTCACGCGGCCCCAGGCGGTGCTGTCTACGTTAATGCCCGGCCTGGGTTCGACGGGCAGGCCGTTCTCGAAGTTGAACCGACCGTCGGGGATGACATCCTCCGAAATATCGCCCAGGTTGAAGACCAACTTGCCTCCCGTCGTGTTATTTCTATTTTCTACCCCATCGACTATCACCCCGTTCTCGCCCTGGATGAAAGGATCCATGAGCCAGAACTCGATGTTTTCGATGTTGGCGTTGTCGAAGTCTATGTCCGATGTGACCGCCCGGCTGATGGCCCCAAAGTTGCGCCCCGGGTTCTTCAACCGCCCGTCGTTGTCCAGGTCGGGATTATAGTTATACATCCCGCGTTCGCTGGGAAAAAAGGCGATATCGAGGATATTCTGCGGCAGATTGAGCGGTGGCACCGACCGGCCGGGGAAAAGATCGCGGATTTGAAACAGCTTCGTGTAGTGGTTCGCGAGATCCGGTTCTGTAATGTTATCTGGCTTTAAATTGAATCCCAGCCCGGTGAATTGAAACAGGTTATCGACCGTGTAGGCGGATATTTTAGCCCGGCGGAAGCCGAATTCCAGTGGGTCGTCCGGTGAGCCCTGCGGGAACTGCTGCGGCGTGGAGCCCAACCGCCAGCGGGTGGGCTGCCGCGTGAGGTCGTAGATGGTGCGGGCGGCCTCAAAATCGTCCACCAGCGAGCGGTCATTCACCATTTTGGCTACGCCGGGAAACAGCTTGGCCACTTCGCCCTTGAACTGAATGCTGGATGGCTCTTTGGTCTGGATCAAGGGCAGGGCGTCCAACCACTTGGTCAGGAAGGGCGCGTCCTTACGGAAATTGAGGTCAAAGCCCACGATGGTGTTGTTGGTGGGTTCGTTGCCAATGGCCACGCGCGTGAGGTTGCCCGCAGTTCTTTCGCGGTGGTTCATGACCGTGGCTCCGATGTTGATGTCGTTGCTCACCAGGTAGTCCAGCCGGGTACCGAACAGCGTCCTGATTTGGTTGTTAAATAAATCCGGCCGCTCGAACTCGATGACGATCTCGCGCCCGGAGTTCAGCACGCTGGGGTTGACGATGCGGACGCGGCCGATCTGGGCCTCGACAATGAAATCAATGCCGGGCGACAGCGACACGCCGCCCGAGGTCACCGTCACCGACTCTTCCGAGACGCCGTAGGGTAGCTGCACCTCAGCCCCACCCGCCGATTGGTAGGCACCTTTGAGGTAAAACTTATTGCGCTCGTTAATCTGATTCGCGTCGATTTGGGTGGTGTTGTACAGTTCTGGAAAGACGTACTTGTTTTTCAAAATATCCTCGTCGGCGTCGAAAAACTCCGCCAGATCGGAGCCGAAGGGCTCCAACACCGGAAAGAAAACGCGCCCCGTCCGGCTGTCGATGGTGATGCCTTCCACGAAGTCGAAGTTGCCGTCGGGCTGCAAGTCATTGACGGGATTGAGGCGGTCCAGACCCATCACGCGCAGCAGCGGCTTATTCTGGAGGTTGCGGCCTTCCTGCAAGTTGGGGTTGTCGATGCCCGTGAGGTCATCCTTGTAAATCACCCGGAGTTGAAAACCCTCGCGGTCGATTTGGTTGGTACCGAGGGCATACACGTTTTTCATCATCAAATCCCACATCGGCAACTGGGTGTTGTTGCGGATGGTGGAGGACTTAAGCAATTTCAAGGCGATCACCTCGTCATCGTTGCGATTCTGGTAGTCCTCAGTGAGCTCGCCCACTTTGTAGGCCCGACCGTTCAAGGTGTATTCGTAAGCTACGGCCAGCACTTCGTCGTTGCGCAGTGGCACCGTCAGCGACAGGTACCCAAGTTGCGGATTGAATTGGTACTCGCTCTCGCCCAGCAGTCGCTTGGCCCCGCGCAGCACCTCGAAGTCCACGCTTTTTTCCAGGCCTAAGGTATTGGTCAGTTCGAACGTCGTGCGATCCACCTGGCGGAACGCTTCATTATCCCGCAGACTCCGGTACAAACCGTTGCTTTCGTTATCGGCGGGTAGTTTAGGCTGAAGCGGCAGGATTGCCGGAAGCGTTTTCTTAAATGGACTCGGCTCGCCCAAATCGGCGAAAGCGGCCAGGTTGCGCAGCGACTGCGTGTTGGTGGTGCGGTTGGTCACGTACACCTCCAAACGCGTGATCGTGACGCCCGAAGTAATGGCGGGCAGCGACTTCAACGACCCCTCGTAAATGTTCCTGAAATATTGCGAGAGGAAAAAGTGGCGGTTCTCGTCGTAAAAATCGGCTCTGATCTCGAAGTCCTGCGTCTGCGCTCCGCCCCGCAGCACGCGGCGCTCCTTGCGCGACCGCTGCACCGAACCCACGAAGGTGGCATTCAAGCGCCCGAATTGCAGCTCTGCCTTGGCCCCGAACAGGTTCTGTACGCCCGGAATCAACTGGCTGTTGATGGGCCAACTGATATTGCCCGCTTCCAGCTTGCGCACCAGACTTTCCTCGGGTGCCTTGTAATTGAGCTTCAGGGCATTTTCAAAATTAAAGCTGGCCTTGGTGTCGAAGTTGGTCAGGAAGCCGAGCTTATCGCCAATGTTGGCGTTGAAGTTGATGTTAATCTGCTCATTAAAGATGAAGTTAGTGTTGCGCCGCTGCCGAATCGGAATCGACGGGTTGTCGATGAACTGGTGCATCACGCCAAAATCGAGCGCGACAAAGCCGTTGGGCTTAAAATCCGAGAAATCCTTTTCCAGTAATTTATCAAGCGCAGGCGGTAAATCCAGCTTAGGGAGCAGCCCTCGACCACCCATCGCGCTATTGCCATCGAGTCGCGCCGAGTACTCGCGCATCAACGTTTCGAAGGCCCGCCGCCGCTGCATTTCGTTGTAAGTTTGAAAATCTACGCTTTCCGTAGGACGATAGTTGAGCGTGCCTTTGGGGGTTTGGATATCCTCCGTGATCACCACACGACCTGTGCTGTCAAGGCCCATCGTGGTGCCGATGTTGGTTGGGTCGTTCAGGTAATAGGAGGAACGCGGTCGTGGATCGGCGAAGCGGTTGCGGTAATAGTCTTTCCAATCCAGCCTGGGGCTGCGGCCTGACTTTTTCAGACTGTCGCCCGTCGTGTCAGCGACCGCCAACGCAGCTTCGTAGGCGACAAGCGGAATGCCCCCCCTCTGTTCGGAGAGTGTGATGTTACCCGTGGTTTCGGCTAATAAATAAGCACCGACGGTAAGGGCAACGGTTCGGAATAATAGTTGGTAAATGGTTCCTGTCAAAGCCTATTGCACTTGTTTAAAGAGAGGGTAAGGACGGGCTGACAAATCAAACAATCAGTAGCTGCCGACCTGTTTCATCGAGCGGGGGACGCCGTGTCTAACACAAAACGGCCAAAACCTTGCCAATATTCTTTGGGGGGGAAAGTAAATAATGGAGATTAAGCGAATGAGTGAATGAGTGAATGTTGCTTTTGCCTATTTATTCAATTGATCAAGTCGACAAAAATTTATTCACCCATTCCCACATTCACTAATTCCCAATTAAAGGTCAGCGCAACGCTAACTTGATAAGCTCTTCCACGGTGAGCCCGTCGCCTTCGCGCTTGATGATGGTGTCCAGGCTTTTCTCGGCGGAGTTTTTGGGAATTCCCAGCGTGACCAGCGCCGCCAGCGCCTCGCTGCGGGTCCCGCCTCCTGTCACCCCGGCCAGGAACGGTACGGGCGAAGTAAGCGAGTCTTTGCGCATCTTGTCTTTCAACTCCAAAATAACGCGCTGCGCGGTTTTGGAACCGATTCCCTTGATGGACTGCACCACGCGCACGTCTTCATTCATGATCGCGTGACGAATCTCGCCCGACGACAGGGACGAGAGCATCACCAGAGCCGTCGCGGGCCCTACGCCCGACACGCCCACCAAATCCAGGAAAAGCGTTTTCTCATCCGGCTCACCAAAGCCAAAGAGGATATGGGCATCGTCGCGAATATTGAGGTAGGTGACTACTTTGCACCGCTCCCCCACCGCCGGCATGGCCGAGTAGGTCTGCAAAGAAATACGGACTTCGTACCCGACGCCCTGGACATCGACAATGGCATAAGCGGGATCTTTGTAGGCAACTTTTCCCTCGAGGTAGGCAATCATATGATCAAAAGCTTCATACCTGCTTTTATTCTGCTGTCTTTCATTTGGTTGGCGGCTTTGAGTTTGTCCACTGTCAAGCCATACCGCTGCGAGATCGTCCAAAGCGTATCGCCGCGTTGAACGGTGTGATACTTGGGCTTCAACTGCGGTGCATTTTTGGCTGACGCTACGGCGGCATTGACGTTGGCAGGATTGCCCGACATAATTTTCAGCTTCTGCCCCACCAGAATTTTACCACTGCGAAGGTTGTTCCAATCCTTCACCTCGCCAATGCTCACGCCGTAGCGGCGGGAAATTTCGGTGAGGTTGTCGCCCCGACGGACGGTGTAGGTGGCGGTTCTGGCACTCGACTGTTTGGTAGCTTTCACAGGTCTGGACTCCGGCTCTTCTTCTACTTCGCTGGCGTCGGCTACCAGTTCCTTTTCGTCGTCGGCTTCGGTAGTATCGGGGGTTTCCTTCGTGGTATTTTTGGCCAAAACGACCGCCGCCGCCTTGGTCGCCGGATTTGGGACAATACGAACTTTACGGATAATGGTCAGGCGCTGGCCGCGCAGCAAGCGGTTGCTCCGCATTTTGTTCCAACTCTTAATTTCGCTGATACTCACCCCGTAGCGCCTGGCTACGGAAGTTAGTGTCTCGCCACTGCGGACGGTATGGCGCATCCTTTTGGTAGAAAATTCTCCATCCTTGGAAGAAGCGATCAGCACGCCGGGCAAGCCACGTTTCGAGGCAGAGTCGAGAATAGCCAATCGGTCAGACTGCATGTAAGCATATTTCCTGGAGGGTACTTTCAAGCCGAAATTCCGGGTGTACTCGGGGAGTTCGAAGCTGATGATCTGTGGGTTGAGTCGCTGGATTTCTTCCATCGTCACGCCACTGAGCGCAGCGAAAGTCGCCAGGTTCAGGTATCCGTTGACCTGAATGGTATCGGTGACGGTCGGGAACTGTGTAACGTTGGGCACGATGCCATGGTCTTCGCCGTAGTGCATCATATAAAGGATGGCCACGAACTGCGGCACATAGCCGCGCGTCTGCTTGGGAAGTCCATTATATATCCCCCAAAAGGTATTTCCGCCCGTGCGGCGCATGGCACGCTTCACGTTGCCGGGGCCGCAGTTGTAGGAGGCCAGGGCCATTTCCCAGTCACCGAAAATGTTATAGAGTTGCTTCAGATAACGGCAAGCCGCGTCGGTGGATTTCACGGGATCGAAGCGTTCGTCGATGTAGGAGTCCTGTTTCAGACCAAACTCCCGGCCCGTGGCCCGCATAAACTGCCATAGTCCACCCGCGCCGGCGTAGGAAATGATCCTGGGATTGAGCCCCGACTCGATCATGGAGAGGTACTTAAGCTCGTCGGGCATGTTGTACTTCGCCAGCGTCTTTTCGTAAATAGGGAAGAACAGGTTTTTGTCCTCCATCATTCGCCGCGTGAAATCGGGCTTGGTGTAGATGAAGTACTCGACAAATTTGTGTGATTCGGCGTGGTAAACCAGCGGAATTTTTCCCTGCAACAGCCCCAGACGCTCCCTTACCAGATCGGTCGGCACCCGGTTAGCGGGTTCTTCTATTTCGGGAAGCAAGTCGGTGGCCGCTACGGTCAGCGTGTCGGAGTCTTCGTAAATGATTTCGTCTTGTTGCAGTTGCGGAACGGCAAAAGTAGGAAGGTTGTGAAAAGCAAGGGCGGCGAAAGCTGCCAGAGTCGCGACTCGCTTGGGTAAATTCATTGTAGGTCGGGTAGTTTGGTTTTAGGATAGTATTTTATAAAGCCTGAAATAGTATAAAACTACTATACTTCTTCCGGCAAAGCGATGATTTTTTCCAGATGTCGGGCGAACGCCAACAGCTTCTCTTCCCCAAAGGCTCCGGTCATTATTTGCAAGCCAATGGGCAAATTATGCTCATCCGATCCGTTGGGAATAGTGATGGCGGGCGTTCCGGCGACGTTGGCTCCTACGGTGAAAATATCGGCCAAATACATCTGTAAGGAGTCGTCCATTTTTTCTCCCAGTTTGAAAGCCGTAGTCGGTGTCACGGGAGAAATCAGAAAATCGTATTGGGTGAGGAGGCGCTCGGTTTCGGTGCGGATCAATTTTCTAACGCGTTGCGCTTTGGTATAGTATGCATCGTAGTAATTTGCGCTCAATACAAAAGTACCCAGCAAAATACGCCGCCTTACTTCCTGGCCGAACCCTTCGGTGCGGGATTTTTTGTAAAGACTCTCCAGATCGACCGCCTGCTCGCTGCGATAGCCATAACGCACGCCGTCGAAGCGGGCCAGGTTGGAACTGGCCTCGGCGGTGGTCAGGACGTAGTAAGTAGGGAGGCCATATTTCAGCAGCGGCATTTCTACGGGTTCCACCGTATGCCCCTGTGCTTTCAATTGCTCGATTACTTCCAGAGTACGTTGCCGAATAGCGGGAGCTACGGCCTCACTTTCCACCGACTCGCGCAGGTAGCCCACGCGGGCTTTTGTGCCTTCGTGCCAGGTTGTTTTTCTATAATAATTCGGTACTTCTCTAGTAGACACCGTGCTATCGAATTCATCCGCACCAGCCATGATTCCGAGCAGCAGGGCGGCGTCCTCCACACTTTTGGTGATCGGCCCAATACAGTCGAAAGAGGAAGCGTAAGCGATCAATCCCCAGCGCGAGACACGCCCGTAGGTGGGCTTCAAACCCACCACACCGCAAAAGGCGGCAGGCTGCCGCACCGAACCGCCCGTGTCGCTGCCCAAGGATGCGTGGCATAACCCGGCCTGCACGGCCACCGCCGAACCGCCGGATGAGCCGCCCGGTACCCGCTCGTGGTCGGCGGCGTTACGAGCCGGGCCGAAATACGAGCTTTCGTTAGACGATCCCATCGCGAACTCATCGCAGTTCTGTCGACCGATGATGATGGCGTCTTCGTCGAGCAGTCGCTGTACCGCCGTGGCGGTGAAGGGAGATTTGTAGTTATCGAGGATGTGGCTGCCCGCCTGCACCCCGTGTCCGGCGTGGCAGAGGACGTCTTTGATGCCGAGTACCAGTCCGGCGCAGCGCCCGGCAGTACCCGAAGCTATTTTGGCGTCTACTGCGTCGGCCCGTCGTAGGGCTTCGTCGGCGTAGACCTCCACGAAGGCATTGAGGTGCTTGTGTGCTTCGATGCGGGCGAGGTACTGCCCGACGAGTTCGACGCAGTTTGTGATTCCGGCCCGCAGATCACCTTGAACCGCATCGAGCGTAACGTAGTCTTTCAATTCAGAGGAGCGTTTGTTTTTTACAAAACAAAAAACAGAGTCGCTCAGGCGTAGGCTTTTTTACAGTCTAACCCAAACCGACTCCGTTGAGGAAAAAGGGGGGAATTGCCGAAGAGATTAGCTCTTCATCGGGTCTTCCATGCCTTTTTCAATATTCTCCTTGACATCTTTGGTCGCGTTCTTGAACTCATTGATGCCCTGACCGAGGCCACGCATCAGCTCAGGGATTTTCTTAGCGCCGAAGAAAAGTAAGATAAACAGCGCGACGAGGAAAATCTCCTGTCCGCCTAGTCCCATAAATGCCAAAATTGATCCGAATTCCATGCTAATCGATATTTAAAATGAACACAAATTTAATTAATACTTCTTGGCAAACAAAAATTGTTTTGTCAACCGATATTGATCGTCTTGCCTTTTTTCTCCCATTCGGCGAAATCGGCCAGATCATTGGTAACACTTTTGAAGAGCCATAGAATCAGGGCCAGGTCGTCGGCCATGCCTATGACGGGCAGGATGTCGGGGATGAGGTCGATAGGCGACACGAAGTAAATCAGCACGCCCACGATAGACACCAGGCTTTTCCAAGGCAACTTCCGGTATTCGCCTGAGGCATAGGCACGTACTAATCGCACCAAAATAAATACCTGTTCTTTGGCCTCGGTAGCGTTGCCCTTGAAGCTACCGTCCTTGGTTTTCTGGTAAACCTGCTGCGCCAGGCCGTAAAGCTTTGAACTATTGGACGCGTATCGCCCGGCCTTACCCGTAGCTTTCTTGAAAAAAACTGATTTTAAAACCTGCGTGAGGAGTGAACTGTTCGCCATGATGTGGATTATTCTTTAAAAATACGTCGATTCTATAACCAAATGCTTTTCCAAAAGATTGCACCGCCTCGTATAAAAGCACGACGTACTGCCGGAATACTCTACGCGACCATTTACGCGGCGAGATAGACATTGGTTGATACAAACGGGGAAAGAACCTTGCCACATACCCGCGTCCTCCCCCCTTTTTACGCAGAATTTCGGCCTGAAGCCGGGTTTAACGGAATATCCGTTTTAATTTTGGTGCGAAAATATTTCCAAAAACTTAATTAATCCCAAAACCCAATATGAAAATCACCGTCGTAGGCGCGGGGGCCGTAGGAGCCACCACCGCCGATAACATCATCCGCCGCCAACTGGCCGAAGAAGTCGTGCTATTAGATATTAAAGAAGGCGTCGCCGAGGGCAAGGCGCTGGATATGTACCAAACCGCCGCGCTGCTCAATTTCAACACCAAGCCCATCGGCTCGACCAACGACTATGATAAGACCAAAGGCTCGGACGTCGTCGTTGTCACCTCCGGCATCCCGCGCAAGCCCGGCATGACCCGCGAAGAGTTGATCGGCATCAACGCGGGCATCGTCAAGTCGGTGACCGAGAATATCCTCAAACACTCGCCGAAGGCGATCATCATCGTGGTGTCCAACCCGATGGACACGATGACCTACCTCGCCCTGCGCGAGTCGGGCCTGCCCAAGAAGCGCATCATCGGCATGGGCGGTGCGCTGGACAGCGCCCGCTTCAAGACCTACCTGGCCCTGGCGATGGACGTGACGCCCAACGACATCCACGGCATGGTCATCGGTGGTCACGGCGACACGACCATGATTCCGCTCACCCGCCTGGCAACTTACAACGGTCTGCCCGTGAGCCGTTTCCTCTCGGCCGAGAAGCTCGAAAAAGTCGCCGCCGACACGATGGTGGGCGGTGCCACGCTGACCAAGCTCATCGGTACTTCGGCCTGGTACGCGCCGGGTGCGGCGGCCGCGATGATGGTCGAGAGCATCATCCGCAACCAAAAGCGCATCGTGCCGTGCAGCGTGATGCTCAACGGGGAGTACGGCCAGAAGGACATCTGTATTGGCGTGCCCGTGGTGCTGGGCCGCAACGGCTGGGAGAAAATCATCAACATCCGCCTGAGCGACGCCGAGAAGGAGGCTTTTGCCAAGTCGGCCGACGCGGTGCGGAATATGAACGGGGCGATTGCTTAGTTAGTGGACAGTGGACAGTGCTTGTTTGTCCACAGCCTGGTGTTTTTCTTTCAAAAAGTTCCTTTATGAGAACGGATCGTTGTTTTTTTCAGCGATCCGTTTTTGTTTTTTTGTCGAAAATCTATTTCTGCTATGCACTTGCTATTCCTTTTGCTGAGTTTGGGCTTTGCCCTGGCCCCGCGTCCCGCCGACCCGCCGCCCAATATCCTGTTCTGCATCGCCGACGACCAGTCGTGGCTGCATACTTCGTTCGCGGGCGCTAAGGAGGTGAGTACGCCGGGCTTTGATTTTGTGGCAAAAAACGGCGTGTACTTCGAACGGGCCTACTGCGCGGCTTCGTCCTGCGCACCGTCGCGGGCGGCGATTCTGAGCAGTCAGCCCATTTGGCGGCTGCGCGAGGGGGCGTTGCTCTTCGGCGGAATACCGAAGGATATTCCGCTCTTTACCGATTTGTTGCAAGCCAATGGCTACACCATCGCGCACACAGAAAAGGGTTACGGGCCGGGTAGTCAGGACGATAGCCTATACCATCACCAACCCATCGGTCTGGATTTTAATAAAATCAAAATGAAGTCGCCCGAAGGCATCCGGGACACCGATTACGCGGCCAACTTTGAACACTTCCTGACTACCAGATCCGACAAAAAACCTTTTTTCTTCTGGTACGGAAGCACGGAACCCCATCGGGGCTACAAGTACGGCATCGGTGCGGAACATGGTAAGAATCTGGCGAAGATAGAAGTCCCCCCCACCCTGCCCGACGCCGATACCGTGCGGAACGACACCGCCGATTACCTTTTCGAGATCGAGTGGTTCGACAGTCATCTGGCAAGAATGATCGGGATGCTTAGAGCCAGGGGCGAGCTGGACAACACCATCATCATCGTCACATCCGACAACGGGATGCCCTTTCCGGGCGGCAAAACGACCGAGTACGAACTGGGTACCCATATGCCGCTGGCGCGCTGGCGGTGTACTGGGGCAAGAAAATCCAACCTGATCGTCTGGTGAAAGATTACGTCAGCCTTTCGGACATCGGCGTCACGCTGCTCGATATTCTGGGCATAAAGCCCGCCAAAGCGATGGTGGGCCAAAGTTTCAAGCAGCAACTCATGAGCAAGAAAGCTGGCCAAATCGACCCGAAGCGAAACCGGGTTTTCACCGCCCTGGAACGCCACACTTACTGCCGCCCCGACGGCCTCACCTACCCCATCCGCAGCATGCACAAAGATGATTGGGTACTCATCCACAACTTTGAACCCGACCGCTACCCGGCGGGCAACCCCGACTTTGTCACGACTTTCCAGGGCATCTACGGCGACGTGGACGCCGGACCGACGCGCACCTATATGCTGAATCGCCAGAACGACCCGGCTATGAAGGGACTTTTTGCGCACAGCTTTGGCAAGCGGCCCGCCTTGGAACTTTACGATTTGAAAAAAGACCCTTTTCAGCAAAAAAACCTTGCGCTGGACAAAGCCTGCGCCGGAAGAGTGGAAACGTTGAAAGCCGAACTCTTCAAGTACCTTCGCGATACCGACGACCCGCTCATGCGCGGTGAATCGCCCTGGGACGATATGCCGTTTTATTTTACTGGGTACGACAAAAGGTACTTGCTGCCGCGTGGGCAGCGGGATAAGTGACTTGGTACTAAATTGAGAAAACGTTCAATTAGAAAGCCGGGCATTGGTTCAAGCATTGATTTTCAGCAAATTGGGCCAACGAAAAGAATTTAAGACCATGCTAACGATTACGCTTAATATAGATGACGCTGATTTAGAACGACGACTGCTTCAAGAGGCAGAAGCCAAAGGCAAATCAGTGGAGCAGTTGGTACTCGAGATAATAGAAGACCACTTCAAAAAAATTGACGATGCCGCCAATACTGATTCTTAAAAAGAATCGCCCTTTTATGCCAAAGCTATTTCTATTTCTCGTCGCAGGATCAGTACTCTCCCTGATTACTCTTCCCGCCACCGCCCAAAAGAAGCCCCGCCAGATTATCCTTATTCTGGCCGATGACCTCGGCTGGAAAGATGTTGGCTTCAACGGTTCGCGCTACTACCAAACCCCGATGCTGGATTCGCTGGCGGCGCGGTCGCTGGTGTTTACTCGCGCCTACGCCAATGCTTCCAACTGCGCCCCTAGCCGGGCGTGCCTAATGTCGGGCAGTTATGCGGCGCGGCACGGCGTGTACACCGTCTCGCCGCCCGACCGGGGCGATGCCCGCACGCGCAAGCTGATTCCCGCGCCGAATGAGGAATTTCTGGCTCCGCAGTTCAAGACATTGGGAAAAGTTTTTCAGGAAGCGGGCTTCAAAACCGCCGTGATGGGCAAGTGGCACATCGGCGACGATCCCACGCAGCAGGGTTTCGACATCCACAAAGGCGGCGGGAGCGCCGGGCATCCGAAGACTTATTTCAGTCCTTACAACCTGAAGTACCTCACCGACGGCCCCAAAGGTGAGTACCTGACCGACCGCGTTACCGAGGAGTCTATCCGTTTTATACAGGAAAACCGGAACGAGGATTTTTTTCTCTACATTCCTCACTTCGCCATCCACGGGCCTTTGCAGGGCAAGCAGGATTTGGTGGAAAAATACGAGAAACTACCTGCCAGAGACGGCCAGGGTACCAATGCCGACTACGCCGCGATGGTCGAGAACCTCGACCAAAACGTGGGCAAGGTACTTGCCGCCGTGAAAAGGCTGGGGCTGGAAGACCCGCTGATCATCTTCTCGTCCGACAACGGCGGCATCGCCAGCCAGTCGCGGCAGTGGCCGCTGCGGGGCGGGAAGGGTTCGTACTACGAAGGCGGAATTCGGGTGCCGCTGCTGGTCAGTCATTCCAGTGTGCAGCCGGGTACCTCCGACGTCCCGACGCTGCTGTTCGACCTGTTCCCGACGCTCTGCGCGTGGGCCAAAGCACCGCTGCCCACTACCCAGCCCATCGACGGCGTTTCTTTCCAGGATGTGTGGCAAGGCAAATCTCGCCCCAGCTTGCGCGAGCGGTCGCTGTTCTTTCACTTCCCCTTTTATCTGGAAGCCTACCGCGGTACTTTGGACGACAGCCGCGATCCACTTTTCCGCACCCGCCCCGGCAGCGTTGTGATTCGGGATAACTGGAAACTGCATCACTACTTCGAGGACGATGCCTACGAACTCTACGATCTGGAAAATGACCCCGGCGAGCGCATCGATTTAAGTACTTTGCAGCCCGGGAAATTGAATGAAATGACCGCCCTGCTCAATCGCTGGTTGACCTCGGTCGATGCCCCGGTGCCGACGGAATTGAATGCGAAATACGAGGCGGGCTTTGTGCCTATGGCTAGGAGAAAAAGGTGAAGGTGACGCTTACAATGACGTAAGAGTCTTATTTCATAGACTCTCGATCTCCTCCTCGGTCAATCCAGTATATCGTATAATCTTTTCCAAAGGCTCGCCATCCAGTTTCATCATTCGTGCCGTGGCGACTGCTTTTTTTCGCTCTCCTGTTTGCTCCCCCCTTACTTCGCCTCTCGCTTCCCCTCTTGCTTCCCCTCTCGCTTCTGCTCTCATTTCGGCCAAAATCATCTTCCCTCGCTCATCTGCCTCGCGCATGGCGGCGTAGTCGTAGGCATTCAGTTCTTCTTTGGTCCAACTGTGCTTGTTGGCATCCTGGTAAGCGGCTCGCAGGCCTTCGTCTTCCACGTCATCAGGAACTACGTCCAGATTCTCGGCTTCTTTGATAAAAAAGATCCATTTGTCGGTGACCTCTTTTAACTCAGAAAGGGGCTTATCGAATTTTGGGAGTTCAATGAAGTAAAAATCCATGTCCGTCAGCAGCCGCTCGCCGTTCTCGACGTCGCAGACCGCGTGGTGGGAGAGGTAGTGTTCGCCCGCCGTGAAGTTGAAATCGAAAATACCGATGAAAATTACCGGATTGAGCCGGGAGTAGTATTCGCCGCTTTCGATCTGCTGCGCGTACTCTTTGCTGGCGTAGTAGAGCAGTCGCTTGTCTAGGCCGACGGGTTCGGCTACCTGCATCTCGATGATGTACGTTTCACCTTTTTCGTCCCTCGCCTTGATGTCGATGATCGTTGCTTTCAGGTTCTTGATAATGGGAAGCTGATAGGGATTCAGAATTTCGACATCTACAATCACATCATCATCCTTTACCCCCAGCACGGCATTGAGAAAAGAAATCAGGATAATCTTCTGGTTCTCGTTGCCGAATATCTTCCGAAAGGCGATGTCGTTTGTTACGTCTACGAATTTCATGGCTGTTTTTCTGCGATGGAAAGGCAAGATACGAACTTCTCTTTTCGCATTTGTTCATTTACAAACACACTTTTATGCTTTCTAAACATTAGATCAACACCCGTCCGCCCCTTTCTTTTCCACAACCTAACACAACCGAAACCCACAACCACTTATGAAAAAAGTACTACTACTTACCCTCACCGTGCTGGCGGGGGTACTTTTCCTCGACACCGGAGCCAATGCCCAGTCGCGGGTAACGGGCCGCGTCCTGGACGCTAACGACGAAGGACTCGTGGGCGTCAGCGTCACGGTCAAAGGCACCACGCGGGGCGTCATTACCGGAGCCGAAGGCGACTTCACCATCGATGCCCAGCCCAACTCGCAACTGGTTTTCTCCTATATCGGCTACCAGACCCAGACGCTGCCCGTAGGCAACCGCACCCAGTTTAATATCACCCTGGCCGAAGACGCCGCCCTGCTCAATGAGGTAGTGGTGGTCGGCTACGGCGTGACGCGCAAGAGCGACCTCACCAGCGCCGTGGGCCAGGTGGACGCCAAGCAACTGGAGGATCTGCCCGTGGCACGCTTGGATCAGGCCCTGCAAGGCCGGGCGGCGGGCGTGATGGTGACGTCCGTCAACGGAGCTCCCGGCGCACGTTCGTCCATTCGCATCCGGGGTGGCAACTCGGTAAATGCCGACAACGAGCCGCTGTACGTGATCGACGGCTTCATCGTCGGTACCGATTTCAACCTCAACAGCCTCAACACCAACGATGTCGAATCTATCGAGGTACTCAAGGACGCTACGGCGATCTCGATTTACGGAACGCGTGGGGCCAACGGCGTGGTCATGATCACCACCAAGTCGGGCAAGGGGACCCCCAAGGGTCCGCCCAAAGTAGCAGTCAATTTTTATACGGGCGTCCAGCAGATGTCTCGCAAAATCGACTACCTCAATGGCCCCGAGCGAATCGCCTACCACAAGGAGCTTTCGGCCTTCTCGGGCGAGGCCGACCCCTTCATCGACCCTTCGGAGTTTGGTGACAGCGATTGGCAGGAAGTGGTTTCGCAGATTGCCCCGATCTACAACGGCGATGTCTCGATCGCCGGAAACACCGATGCACTCAACTACTACGTCTCGGCCAATGTATTCAACCAGGAAGGAATCCTGAAAGGCACGGGCCTGAAGAGGTACAACCTGCGGACGAACCTCGACTTCAATCTATCGAAAAACGTGCGGGCGGGCATCCGATTGAATGGCTCCCTCACCCGCACCGAAAACAATAAGCTGAACCTGTTCAATATGCGGGAGACCCTGACGGCCTTCCCCATTTACAAGCCCGATGGCTCATATTGGGACATCAATACGGTGACCGGAGGAGCGCTTCAGAATCCGCTGGCCGACGTGGAGCTTCGCACGGATTTTGAATTGGAAACTAACCTTCTCGCCACGGCCTACATCGAGTTCAACCCGATCAAAGACGTCACGATTCGCTCGACGATCGGCCCCAAAGTCGACTGGTTCAAGCGCAATCAGTACGACCCCGGTGTGCTGCCCGCGAGCGCTGCCTCCCAGATTGGCGGGGTGGCTGAGATCACCAACCGCTTCGGCTACGATATTTTGCAAGAAAACACCATTACCTGGAACAAGGTCTTCAACGCCGACAACCGACTCGATCTGCTGGGCGGATTCACCTGGCAGAAGGGCAGCCGGGAGAACTTCAATGCCCGAACCCAGGGCATCTCGATCGACGGGATTTCGTACGACGACCTCAGCCTGGGCGACCCGCTGACCTACCGCCTTCGGTCGGGCTTCAGCGATGCGCGGCAACTGGTTTCGTGGCTGGCCCGCGCCAACTACGCCTTCAAAAATCGGTACCTGTTTACGGCCGTGGGCCGGGTGGATGGCGCGTCGGTGTATTCCGGCTCCAACAACGCCTACGCTTTCTTCCCGTCGGCAGCGGTGGCCTGGCGCATCATCGACGAGCCCTTCATGCAAGATCAGCGGGTGTTCAGCAACCTCAAGCTACGCACTAGCTACGGTAGCGCGGGGAAGGAGTCCATCGACCCCTACAACACCCTGGCGGTGCTCAACAACGGCGTCGTTATTTTCAACGACAACCAGTACATCGGCATCAACCGGGGTCGTCCGTCTAATCCCGACTTGAGGTGGGAGACCACCGACCAGTTGGACATTGGCTTGGAATTTGGTTTCCTGGACAACCGCATCACGGGCGAGATCGACTACTACTACAAGAAAACCCGCGACCTGCTGCTGGCCCGCCAGATTCCGCGCGCGACGGGCTTCGATACCAAGCTGGAAAACGTGGGTTCGGTGCAAAACCAGGGGCTTGAATTGATCATCAACAGTGTGAACATCAACAAAAAAGATTTCCGTTGGGAGTCTACCCTCACCCTTTCGGGCAACCGCTCCAAGGTACTCGATCTGGCGGGGGTCGATGAGATCATACGCTATACTTTCGAGCAGGGTGGTCCGGCGGCCAAGCTCATCGTGGGCCAACCCATCGGCGTGTTTACCGGGGTGGAGTATCTGGGTACCTACAAGTCCCAGGAGGAAATCGACGCGGACGGTAACTTCGGGATCAGACAGGTGATCGGTGGCCCCCGCTACCGGGACGAAAACGGCGATGGCCGACTCAATAACGACGATCATGTGGTGATGGGTAATCCCGAACCGCTGATTTTCGGTGGCTTGAACAACAGCATCAGCTACCGCAATTTCTCCTTGGACATCTTCCTGCAAGGAACCTACGGCAACGATCTTTTCAACGAGTACGCCGGGCGGGCCTTCTTCGGCCGCAGCACCGACAACCTGTACAAAGAAGTACTCGACCGCTGGACGCCGCAAAACCCGACCTCGGACATTCCCCGCGCCGGCAACACCATCGCGGTGGGCGATATCCGCTCCAGCACCGCTCTGGTCGAGGATGGCTCGCACTTGCGGCTCGAAGACGCTCCGCCTGGCCTACAAGGTGCCTTTCAAAACCAAGGCCTTCAAGGATCTGTCGGTCTACATGGTCGGCAATAACCTGTGGCTGGCCTCCAAGTTCCGGGGGTACGACCCCGAATCGACCCGCCTGGGAACCAATTCCGTCGTGCGCGGCGTCGTGCGCATCGAATATCCCAACGCCCGGTCCGTGACATTCGGCGTAAGAGCTAACTTTTAGAATGGCTGTCGACTGTCGGCCATCGGCTGTTAACCTAATGCCTAATACCTAACAACTTAATACCTAACAACCTGAAAATGAAACGATTCATAATCCTCTTCCTCGCTCTGACCTTCACGAGCTGTGAGGAATTTCTTTCCGAAGATGTGCGCGGCGTCATTTCGCCCAATAATTTTTACAACTCCGACCAGGAAGCCATTCAAGCGGCTAATGGCTTGTACCTAGGCCTCAATACCGGCAACCTGTACGACAACTGGCAGGGCCTGAGCGCCTATATGTACTTTGGTACCGATGAGGTGATGCCCAACCGTATTTTTGGGGGGCTTGCCCAAATCATGAACTACGACCTGACCGAGACCAACTACGGCAATGCCTATGGTATTTGGCAGGATCTCTACGGGGTCATCGGTGACGCCAACTCAGTGCTGGCCAACGTGGAGGACAACCCTAAGATATCCAAGTCTATCCAGGATCGGGTGCTGGGCGAAGCCTATTTCCTGCGCGCGCTGGCCTATTACCATCTGACTTCGCTGTGGGGTGATGTACCGTTTTATCTGGATGAACTATCGCTGGCCGAAGTCGGGAACCTGGGCAGAACCAACGTAGCCGAAATCCGCACTCAAATGGTAGCCGATTTGAAAACCGCCGAAGGGATTCTTCCCGCCAGGTACCCCGAGGCCGAAACGGGCCACGCCACCAAATGGGCCGCTAAGTTTTTGCGGGCGCGCTACCACCTCTGGCAGAAGGACTGGGCCGGCGCGCTGGCCGCCAGCAAAGACATCATCGACAATTCGCACCATAAGTTGATGCCCACCTACGAAGCGGTTTTCGACGTGAATAACCAATTCAACGACGAGGCGATCTTCGGCATCGACTTTCTGACCGGCGTGGATGGGCAGACGATTACCGATTCGTTCAACCCCCGCTTGCGCGACGAGCCCAGGAACTCCGCGCAGCGGGGCGCTTTTGCGGCGGCACTGTCTGCCCGAGGCGAGGAATTCAATGGCTTCGGCCTGGCGGTGCCGATTAACGATTTGATCAAGAAATTCCCTAAGGACGACCTGAGAAGACCCCTAAACATTATGGACAAGTACCTGGGTTATGACCTGGCTTTCAGCTATTTCAAAAAAAGAACCAATTTTGACTTTGTGCAGTCACCTCGGGCCAACCACGGCGAATGGTGGATCACGATGCGGCTGGCGCAGGTGTACCTGATGGCCGCCGAAGCTGCCAACGAACTGGGCAACACCGCCGAAGCCTACCAGTACATCAACCGCATTCGGGAACGGGCCTACTCACCCGCCAAGCCCCTTTCCGGCCTCACGCAGACCGGACTCCGCAAGGCCATTCAGGACGAGTACAAGTGGGAGTTGGCCGGCGAAAGTGAGCGCCGCTACGACCTGGTTCGCTGGGGAATTTTGGTAGAGACGATCAAGAACACTGATTTTGGCATTCATGAGGGCAACAAGAATATTCAGCCCCACATGGTCAAACTGCCGATACCGGCGGAAGAAATCGTGCTGAACCCTAACCTGTTGGAGAGCGACCCGACTAATAACGGGTACCGGTAGGGGAGTTCAAAGTTTATGAGTTCAGGAGTTCAAAAGGGGGAATGATTCAGGCGTCCCCACCCTACCAGCCCCGAAGGGGCGTAATCCAGTTATTTACAAATTAGACTCATGAAAAAGAAAGACAGTGTATCCCGCCGCAAATTCATGAAGAACGGCACCGCCGCCGCCCTTGGCGCATCGGCTCTGGGTACTTTCACCATCGTGCCGCGTCACGTGCTGGGCAAAGGCTTCCGCGCCCCCAGCGACAAGCTCAACGTGGCGGGCATCGGCGTGGGTGGTAAGGGGAAGGTGGATGTCGAATAGGTGTATAATGAAGGGGCCGAGAACATCGTGGCCCTGTGCGACGTGGACTGGGAGCGCGGCAAGGAGAGTTTCGACGCGCATCCGAAGGCCAAAAAGTACTACGACTACCGCAAAATGCTCGACGAAATGGGCAAGTCCATCGACGCGGTCATCGTCTCGACGCCCGATCACCAGCACGCCGTCGCCATCATGGATGCCATGCAGCTCGGTAAGCACATCTACGGTCAAAAGCCGCTCACCCACGACATCTACGAAGCCCGGATGCTCACCCAGGGCGCGCGCAAGTACAAGGTCGTCACCCAGATGGGCAACCAGGGTGCCAGCAATCCCGCCCAGCGGCAGATGCAGGCCTGGTTCGACAAGGGGCTGATCGGCACCGTGAAGGAGTCGCACGTCTGGACCAACCGCCCCATCTGGCCGCAAGGCATCCGTGTACCGTCGGGTAGTTTCAAGAAACCCGACCACGTGGACTGGGAGCTGTGGGTCGGCACTGCGCCCTGGGTGGACTATAACCCAGCCTACCACCCGTTCTCGTGGCGCGGCTGGTGGGCCTTCGGCACGGGCGCGCTCGGCGACATGGGTTGCCACCTGATTGACACGCCCTTCCGGGTACTGAATCTCAACTATCCGACAGAAGTGGAGACAAGCGTGGGAAGTGTGTATTTAGAAGGCAGAAACCTGGAACACATTCCCGAGGGATGTCCGCCTTCGTCGCGGGTGCAGTTGCAGTTTCCGGCTACCAAAAAGAATAAATCGTCGATGAAGCTAGTGTGGTACGACGGCGGCATTCGCCCCGCGCACCCCGATTTGATTCCCGCCGAAGACGAAATTGGTTATAACGACGGCTCTAACGGCGTACTCATGATTGGTGAAAAAGGCGTGATCTCCTGCGGTACTTACGGCAATAATCCGAAAGCCTACCTCAAAAATGGCGATAAACTCACGATGGATCGGAAAGCCTTCACAACCAAGTACCCGGAAGTACAAGGCTCCGGCCACTACATCGATTGGGTCACCGCCTGCAAGGCTGGCTTCAACAGCAAGGAACACAAAGGGTTGACCTCTTCCTTCGACTACGCCGGGCCGCTGACCGAGACCGTCATCATGGGCAACCTCGGCATCCGAAGCTATAACCTGCGCGAAGAGCGTACCGACGGCGGGAGGGGCTACAACTACCCCGGTCGCAAGAAACTGCTGTGGGATGGCGAGAATATGCGCGTAACCAATTTTGAACCCGCCAACCAGTTCGTCAAGCGCAACTACCGGGGCGATTGGAAGCTGGGATCATGAAAAGTACCCTGGTTTTCAAACTACCTCCGGCAGGAAAGTGCCTGATTATTTGCCTTCTAGGGGTACTTTGCGCCTGCTCCCCGCCGCCAAACAAGAGCGATGATTGGAAAAGTCTTTTCAATGGCAAAAACCTCGACGGTTGGAAGAAGTGGAAAGGCGGACCAATCACGGGCTGGAAAGTCGAAGACGGGGTACTTTTCCTGGCCGAGAAAGGCGGCGGCCATATCCTCACCGAAAATGAGTACGGCGACTTCGAGCTGGAACTGGAATGGAAAATCAGCGAAAAGGGCAACAGCGGCATCCAATTCCACGTGAAGGAAAGCGACGACTACTGCTGCCCCTTCGTCGTCGGGCCGGAAATCCAGATCCTCGACGACAGCAAGCACCCCGACAACGCCAAAGGCCACGCCCTGGACAACCACAAATCAGGCGCACTCTACGACCTGCTGCCCCCCACCGACCTCACCGCCGTGAAGCCCGCCGGGCAATGGAACCAAGCCCGCATCGTGGTTAACAAGGGACGCGGTGAGAGCTGGCTCAACGGCAAAAAGGTACTCGACTTCCCCCTGCGCGGCCCCGAATGGGAGCGCATGATTGCCAACAGCAAGTTTGCAGAGCATCCCGACTTTGGTAAGTTCGACCGGGGATCCATCGTGCTACAAGACCACAATAATCAGGTGTGGTTCAGGAATATTCGGGTTCGGGAGTTGTGAAGTACCGCTTCGCTCTACTTCACGACATTCTGCAAGCATTAGGGCAAATTATCTGTTCATAGGTTTTAGGAATTGTTTGTATTTTGCGGGTTATGGTGATTTTTTGAAGAAAAAACGAACGAGTTATGACAATCACGATCAATTCAGGACAGGAAACAAAGAGCATTGCCGAGGCGATCGATAAGTTGGAGGACAAGCCCTCACCTAAGGCATTCGATGCGTACAAATACCTGGGAAAGTTGAAGAAGGGGGTTGATGCGCTTAGCTACCAGCAAAGAGTACGCGATGAGTGGAACTAAGCTTTTGGTGGACACGAATGTCTTCATCCGGCTCTTTGAAGGAGACGCCGAAGTGGCAAAGTACTTGCAGGGTAATCACCTTTTCGTCTCGATAATCACCGAAATGGAATTGCTCGGTTTTCATGGAATCTCAGAATCCGACAAGCAATTTTATCGGACGGTTCTCGATGATTGCAGTTTGCTGGAATTATCGCAGCCCATAAAAGAAAGAACCATCCTGCTTAAACAACAGTACAGGGTAAGGTTACCGGATGCGATCATTGCCGCTACTGCCAACTTTTTGTCCCTTCCGTTATTGACCTACGATAAAGGATTTTCAAAGTTCAGTCAAATTGATGTGTTATTGCTTTCTGTGTAAAATCTGCCAACTATTCTTCTGATTGTCAGCAAATCCTCATGTATACGAAATAAATATGAGGGCGATGTCATGTACATTTTGTCTTTATGTTTGTACATGACAAGATATATTTGTACATGACAAGATTTTCTTCCAAACTTCCTTTTTCGCCCCCAGTGCCGGAAGTAGTCGAGCAATCCGCCAGCGAAGCCATCCAGAAAATAACGGCCATCCAGTCCCTGTTCGATGAAACCCTGGCGCAAGTGCGGCAGCAAGCCCCGAAAGTGTATAGCAAAGAATTGGTCGAGGTACTCTTCGAATACCCGTACAGCAAAATAGAATTCATCGTGGACCGCCTGGCCATCGACCGACGAACCGCCTCGAAGTACTTACGGGCGCTGGAAGCCCTGGGAATCCTGAAAGCCGAGCAAAAATGGAAAGAGACGCTGTTCATTAATACCCGGTTGTTTGATTTGCTGAGGGGGTAAGAAGTAAGGTAAAGCTTTTGCACCAAGACATCGTCAAGATAAACCCGTCAGTTTGACTCGTCTGTGGTTTGCTTATAACTATGAATTTATAGATATTACGTTGTAGCAACATACACTGTATCGTCCAAAGCCAGAAATCATCTTCTCCTACAAATGAAAAAGCCGTTCTTCCGACTCATTTTCCTATTCATTACCTTATTCACTCATGTACAGGCTCAGGACAGAGTCGTTGACAAGATTGTCCAGGAAGCCAACGACCATTCCCAACTCGAGAGCCTGGCGCACGAATTGCTCGACCGCATCGGGCCACGTTTGGTGGGTAGTTCCAAAATGAAGCAAGCCCACGACTGGACGATGCAGAAATATCAATCCTGGGGGATTCCGGTTCGGCAGGAAAAGTGGGGCGAATGGCGCGGCTGGGAGCGCGGCATTTCCAGCGTCAATATGCTCGATCCTTGGGTGAAGACGCTGTCCGCTACGCAGTTGGCATGGAGCCCATCGACGCCCAAGGGCGGTGTGAAAGCCGCGGTGGTTATTCTGCCCGATGTAGCGGATTCGCTGGCTTTCCAGCAGTGGCTACCCAATGCAAAAGGCAAGGCGATCCTGATCTCAATGCCTCAGATCACCGGACGACCCGACGGCGACTGGGAAAAACACGCGACGAAAGCGTCTTTGGCCAGAATGAAAAAAGACCGCGACGCGATGAGCGAAGCCTGGACTGAGCGATTACGAAAAACGGGGCTGGGACGTGCGGAACTACCTTTGGCGTTGGAAAATGCCGGAGCCGTCGGTATCATTACTTCCACCTGGTCGCAAGGTTTTGGGACAAGTAGAATATTCGGTTCTTATACCCAAAGAGTACCGACTTTCGACCTAAGCCTGGAAGACTACGGCCTGGTATACCGCCTGGCCGAGGGTGGCGACCAACCCGTTTTGCATCTCGTGGCCGAATCGGAGAAGAGGGGAGCCGTGCCAACCTTCAATACCATTGCCGAGATCAAAGGCAGTGAAAAACCGGACGAGTACGTGATGCTGTCGGCTCATCTCGATAGTTGGGACGGCGGAACGGGAGCGACGGACAATGGCACTGGGACGATTACGATGATGGAGGTTATGCGCATTTTGAAAAAGGTGTACCCTAATCCAAAACGGACGATACTTGTCGGCCACTGGGACGGCGAGGAATTGGGCGTCAATGGTTCAAAAGCCTTCGTAGCAGATCACGCCGACCTAATGCCCAAAATAAGAGTGCTTTTCGACCAAGACAATGGTACGGGGCGGACTTCCAAAATTACGGGGCAAGGCTTCATTCATGCTTATGAGTACCTGGGTCGCTGGTTGAAAACTGTGCCGGATTCCATTACCGAAGACATCACCACAGATTTTCCCGGCAATCCCCGTCAGGGTGGCTCGGACTATGTCCCATTTCTGGCGGCGAAAGTACCCGCCTTTTCGCTGACTTCGACCATGGCCCTGAGCTGGTCTTACAACGATTACACCTGGCACACCAACCTCGACACTTACGACAAGATCGTGTTCGATGACGTACGGAGTAACGTTATTTTGGCTGCCATTCTGACTTATGAGGCTTGCGAAGACGACGCCAAAATCAGCCGTGAAGTCCGCATTCCTCTGGGCTACGACGACGAGCCGACTACCTGGCCCGAGTTGCGCGAGCCAAACCGCAAGGGGGGGATTGATTGAAGCGTTGTACAAGACCACAACAATCAGGTTTGGTTCAGGAATATCAGGATTCGGAACTTGTGAAAAGCACCTCAACTTGCTTTGACCTTGCCAGCATTCTGCGTACCATGCTCCGCAAGCACACCGAGTTTATTCCTGAAAATGAATATAGACCGAAGAGATTTTTTCCGTAAGTCAGCTCAAACTACCGCCCTGGCGACCGCCTTGTCCCTGACCGGATCGGCCAACGCCAGGCCGCTTACGCGCTCCAATCCCGGAATTACGAACCGTCCGGTACCGACGCCGGGGCAGGTAGTTTGGCAAGAGTGCGAAGTGGGGCTGATCTACCACTACGACATTTCCGTCGCCTCCGCCCGATTCGAAAAAGACAACAATGCCTACACGGAGAAATTTGACCCCAAACAATACGACCCTACCAAGCTCGACACGGATCAATGGATCAGCGCGGCCACAGCGGCGGGGGCCAAATACGCTGTATTTACCGCCACCCACTTCAACGGCTTCTTGCAGTGGCAGAGCGACGCCTACCCTTATGGCCTCAAACAGGCCAAATGGAAAAACGGTAAAGGCGATGTTTTCGGCGACTTCGTCGAATCCTGCCGCAAGGCCGGCATCCGGCCCGGCGTGTACGTAAGCACCCACCGAAACGGCTACTGGGACTTGTGGGATTACTACGTCGATCACGGTAAGGGTCGCGGCACTCCTAAGCAAGAAGAATTCAACCGGGCGGCTGAGAAAATGGTGGAAGAACTGTGCGCCAACTACGGCCCGCTGGTGGAAATCTGGTTCGATGCGGGCACCAAACTACCTCACGAGGGTGGGCCGGACGTGATTCCGATTTTTGAAAAGTACCAGCCGGATTCTGTTTTCTACCATTCCTCCAAACGATCAGACCACCGCTGGATCGGCAACGAGGCGGGCTACGCCAACTACCCCTGCTGGGCCACGATGCCCGCTGGCCCGCACCTGTCCCACAACTCGCCCAAGTGGCGGAACATCCTGGGTACCGGCGATCCCGACGGCGAAATCTGGTCGCCGGGTATGGTCGATGTTCCCTTCCGGGGTGCGCAGGGCGTCCACAATTGGTTCTGGGCACCTGGTCAGGATCATGCGGTTTATTCGAAGGATGCTTTGGTGGACATGTACTACAAATCCGTGGGCCGCAACGCCAACCTTACCATCGGCGAGGTAGTCACGCCCGAGGGACTGGTACCCGAGTCGGACATCGCGCGCTTGAAAGAATTTGGGGACGAAATCAGGGCGCGCTTCTCGAAACCCCTGGCCCGCAGATACGGCAGCGGCCCATCGCTTGAACTCGACCTTGGGGAAGCCCGCCGGGTCAATCATGTAATTTTGCAGGAAGACATCAAGTACGGCGAGCGAGTCCGCAAGTACCTTCTGGAAGGCTTAGTGGAAGGCAATTGGAAGCCCATCGCCTCCGGTGAATCGGTGGGACAAAAGCGAATTGAGAAGTTTGATACGATCAACTGCCAGGCTCTTCGTCTGCGCGTCGAGCAAAGTACTTCCGAACCGTTGATAAGCGACTTCTCTGCGTACTTTGTTTGAGAAATAAACCAACAATCAAAGTGGCATTTTCTGAATAAACCTTTTCGAAATAGCCTTTATTTAACCAAATAGCGGTCGGCGATGGCATCGTACTTCACCTCCCGGTCGTTGGTGAGCGGCGGGCCGGGGGTACTTCGCCCGGACTCGATTTGCTGCCGTAGTAGTTCGGTCATCGCTTTGACTTTATCGGGTTGTACACCAGCCAGGTTCGTCGCTTCTCCGGGATCCTTCTCCAAGTCGTACAGTTCACTCGTGAAAGTACCTCCCTCTTTCGGGTCGGGGGGCAAGAGAACCAGCTTCCAGTTGCCATCGCGCAGTGCGAACTGGCCCTTTACGTCATGATTTACCAAGGTTCGGCGGTCGGAAGTACCCTTCCCTCTCAATACAGAAAGAAAGCTAAAACTGTCGGGGGCCTGATCTTCGGGTACTTTGTATCCTACCAGATCAGCCAGAGTGGCCAGTATGTCGTTCAGGCAAATCATCTGATTCGTGCGGTCGCCCGCTTCGGTCACGCCGGGCCAGCGCACGATAAAAGGCACCCGGTGGCCACCTTCCCAAATATCGCCCTTATGCCCCCGATAAATGCCGCTGGGCTGGTGGCCCAGGGCGGTGATCTCATCCCAGTAAGTGTAATGGTTGTGTCCGTTGTCGGCCGTAAAGATCACCAGCGTATTGTCCACCATGCCGAGGGAGTCGATCTTGTCAAGCACCCGTCCGACGCTCCAGTCGGTTTCCCGCAGGAAGTCGAACAGGATGTGTTCCGTCGTTCCCTTAAACCGGGGCGAGGGTACGATGGGTTCGTGCGGGGAGGTCATGGAGAAGTACAGAAAGAAGGGCTCTTTCGCCTCCGCCTGCTTTTCGAGGTAGTCGCATGCCTTCTCGGTCAGCGTGGGCAGTATCTGATCGAAGCGGTAGCCCGGCGCAATGGGCCCGCTCGGAATCCAATCCAACTCATCGGCAGGAAACGTATCGGTGGGCAGCGTGACGATGTGCTTGTCCTCAATGAAGGTGTACGGTTCGTAGTTGGGAACGTCCGTACCAAAATAGTAGTCGAAGCCGTGATCCCGCGCGCCGCCGTTTAGTCGGGCGGCGTAGTCGTAGCCTTCGCCACCGGCTTTCTTGACCCATTCGTGTCCCAGATGCCACTTCCCGACGCAAGCGGTGTTGTACCCGCTTTGCTGCAAAATCTCGGGTAGCGTCAATTGCTCCGGCTCGATGAGCGGGCCATCGTAGCGGTGCAGCACGTGGTATTGTAGCCGCGACCGCCAGGCGTACCTTCCCGTGAGCAGCCCGTAGCGGGTGGGGGTACACACGGCCGAGCCGCTATGTGCGTCGGTGAAGTTCAGTCCTTGTTCGGTCAGCCGGTCCAGGTTGGGAGTGGGTACTTTGTTGTCTGGGTAATACTTCTGAATGTCGCCGACGCCGAAATCATCGGCCAGGATGACCACGATGTTGGGATGGTCAACGTTATTTCCCTGTCCTGTCTTCGCGTTCTGGCAGGAAACCGATGCAGCACCAACCCATGCCACAGCCATCGCGAGGAGAACCGTACCGTAAGGTTTTGAAAGTGCTATTCGTCGGTGGGTCATAATAGTAAAATTGGTGAGGGGAGTCGAAATTAGGAAGGCAGATGCTTCATTGCTCTACTTCACGATGGTCTCGACATTCTGCAAATCATAGGGACGGGGATTTCTCTTGGGCGAGAAGTCCAGCCCCTTGATGCTAACCATGTTGCCGTCCTTTATTTTCAGCAAGGGAGCCGAGGGAAATTCCTTGAACTCAACGTTTTTCAGCATCAGCTTATCAAAATTGGTCAGGTCGAAAAAGTGCTTCGTGTCGATTTCCGTCCGCTCCATTTTGAAGGGAGCGGGGTTGGCGTTTTCATCATTAACAAAGGTCGAATTAGCGATAGAAAGCTGGAAGTGTCGGTTTTCGTCGCCGATCACGGTGAAGCCTTTCTTGACGTTTTTGACTTTCAACCCTTCAAAGCGGATGCCCTGCATGAGTTGTCCGGTTTGCCAGAGGCCGCCCGCAAAATCGTAGATATAGACGTTGTCCACGCCCTCGACCGTCACGTTTTTGATCAGCCAGTCGCCGCTTTGCAGCTTAGGGTTGGCGTCCTGGGGCGAGAAGTACACGAAGGCCGACAGCGTGTTGTTGCGGTTTTGCTTGATGTGCTTGTACTCGCCCGGCCCCCAGATGCGGCAGTCCTCGATCCGCACGTTTTGCCCGCCCAGCCGAAAGCCGTGGCAGGAGGTATTGACGCTGCACCTTCTGACCACGTAGTTGACGTTGTCGTTGCCCGCGAAGGCGTCGTCGCCCGTGCGGAAGTCGCAGTCCTCGGCCAGGACATTCTTGCCAAAGCGGATGTGAAAACCGTCGTGGCCACCCCGAATCTTGACGTTTTTTACCACTACCCCATCAGAGTAGTTGCAGAAGATGGCGTAGTTGGCGGAGCGCACGATAGTGATGTCTTTGAACACGAGATTCTTGCTCCTGAAAATACGAATGCAGTGCGGCCCCCGGAAGCCTTCTTCGCCCGTTGGGGCGGTGGCGTCCACACCGTCGATGGTACCTTTGCCTTCAAATGTTACGTTCGTCAGGTTGTCGCCCGAAAACATGGCTTCGGGTCGTTTCCCGTCGCCGTAGTCTTTGTAGTTGTCGCTGCCCTGGATCAGGGCTCCCTCGGCCAGAAGCATGGTGAGATTGCTCGTTAGCTTCAAGCCGCCCGTGAGGTACTTTGCCCTTGGGAAAATAGACCGTCCCACCACCTGCGGACGCGCAGGAGTCGATGGCTCGCTGAATTTGATCGGTGATCAGTTGGCCCTGGTCGGGCGTGATGGTTATTTTGGTTTCTTTCTTATCGGAATCCGCAAAGGTCAGCAGTAAATTCAGGAGAACGAATTGAAGGACAAGCATGATATTTCGGCTATATTGCGAATCTTGAATCTTTACCCGTAAAATATGCTCGTACGTTGCTTTCTACTCGTTGCCGCTTGTCTTTTGGCAGACAGCGGAACTTTTGCCCAAAGCCAGGAAACTTCCAAACCCAACATCCTCTGGCTGACATTTGAGGATACTTCACCCGAGTTTCTCGGTATCTACGGCAACCTCACCGCCAAAACGCCCACAATGGATCAACTCGCACGGGAGGGGGTGCGCTTCAACTACGCCTTCTCGACGGGCAGCGTGTGTTCACCAAGCCGTTCGGCGCTGATTACGGGCGTGAAGACCTACGAGCTGGGAACGGGCAATCACCGCTCGGCCTACCCGATTCCCGACTTCATCCACGGCTTCCCGAAGTACCTCAAAGACGCGGGCTACTACACCACCAACAACAGCAAGACCGACTACAACACCTCTGACATCAAACGAGTGATTGAGGAAAGCTGGGACGAGAGTTCGGGCAAAGCCGGCTGGTGGAACCGCCGCGAAGGCCAGCCGTTCTTTGCCGTTTTTAATGGCTTTGCCAGCCATCAGTCGCGCACAATGACATTTCCGTACGCCCAGTATAAATCTCTGATCCTGGATCAACTACCCGACTCCATGAAGCACGCCGAGTCGGAAGTTTTCATGCCGCCTTACTACCGCGAAAGTCCCGAAATGCGCAAGCAAATGGCGCGGGTCAACAATTCGATCAGCAAAACCGACCTGGAATTCAAGGAGCTGCTGGACAGACTGGAAAGCGAAGGTCTGCGGCAGAACACGATCATCTTCCTTTTCGCCGACCACGGCGAGGGGATGCCGCGCTCCAAGACCAATGGCATCGGCCTGGGCCACCGCGTGCCGTTCGTGATTTGGTTTCCCGAAAAGTACCGCCACCTCTCGCCCTGGGGCTGGGCCGGGGCCGTGACCGACGAGATGATCGACTTTACCGACCTGCCGCCTACGGTGCTTGCCCTGGCGGGCATCGAGATTCCTAACTATATGAAAGGCCGCGTGCTGGCCGGCCCGCAACGGACGCCCGAGCCAAAGCACCTCTTCCTTTCCTCCGACCGTTCTGACGAAAGCTACGATATGACGCGCACCGTGATTGAGGGGAAATACGCCTACTCGCGGATTTTTATGCCTTATATCCAAGAGCTTCGCCATCTGCTGTACATGGATATGGGCGAAATCACGGAACAAATCCGCAACGACTACAGAGCAGGCAAGCTTTCGGCCGTGCAACGGCAAATGCTCGAACCGCGATCGGTGGAATATCTCTACGATATGGAAAAAGACCCTTGGGAGGTCAATAACCTGGCCGATGACCCGGCTTATACGAAAATGATCCGGCGATCCCGAAAAGTACAGGCGAGAGAGATTTTGCAAAAAAAAGACATTCTGTTTCTGCCGGAGTACGAAATCGCGCAAATATCCAAAACCACCACGCCTTACCAGTACCGCGCCCGGCTAGACTTTAAGCCGATTTACAGGATGGCGAAGTGGTCGGGTTTCAGGATGGGAAAAGCCAGAAAAACCCAAATCAGGGGTTTGGAAAATAAGAATCAGTTCGTGAGGTACTGGGCTTTGCTGGGGCTGAAATCGAATATTGAATCGCTTTCTGATTTGGAAAGATTTGCGCTGGACGACCTGCTCGAAGACCCTTATCCACCCAACCGCATCGTGGCGGCCTCGCTGGTTTCGGAACTGGGCGACGCCCCGGCGGCCCGAAAGGTACTGGCGGAGGCCATCGGATCCGGCGACGACGACCTCAGCAATCTGGCGATTCAGCAGATCATGTACCAACCCAACGCCGCCAGTTTTTTGCCGGAAATCAAGGATTTTTACGAAAAACAGAAAAAGCTGGGCAAGAAAAAACTTTTCAACGCCAACCGCTCGGCGGAGATGATGCTGTACGTGTACGAGGGAAAGCCTGTGCGGGAGGAAGAAGAGTGAAAATGGCTATCGGGTAGCCGACTGGCGTATTTTCTCGATTTCTTCCACGCTCAAATCGGTTAGACTTGCAATCAGGTCGTTGTCCAAACCTGCGGCAATACTTTTCCTGACGAGAAAAAGGTTTCTTCCTTCCACGGTTTTTTCTACTGCTTTTTCCACCGCTTCCTCTGTGGCTTTTTCGGCCTTTTCCACCGCTTCACCCACGGCCTTTTCCACCGCCTCACTCACGGCTTTCTCCACCGCTTCTTCTACCGCTGTTTCCATGACGCTGGTCCAGTCCCAGTAGTGCATGAGGCTTTCCTGATAACTGTCCCGTTGCTGGGCGGTAAGGTTGGCCAACTCCGCCGTTTCGAAAGCCTTTTGAAACACGGGTTCGTTGAGAATGGCCGGGATATGATCGAAATCGACCAGATTTTTTAGAAAAAAGCACCACTTATCGAACTTCGTCTCCAGTTCATGCTCCTGTTTGTCGAAGAGCGGCATTTGCAGGAAGCGGAAATGCAGTTTGTCGAAAAAAACGTCGCCATCCTGGTCTTTCAGGCACACGTCCCGGCGGAACTTGCGGCGTTCTTCCTCCTCATCGTACTCGAAATCCAGCACGGCGATGAAATAGATGGGCTGTAGTCGGTAGTCCCATTTCCCTTTTTCGGTTTGATCCCTGATCGGAAAAGTGGTGTAAAACAGGCTCCTGTCCTTGAAATACCGGAGCTTGGCTTTCTGCATTTCCACGATGAACCGCTCGCCCGTCACCGCCACGCAGTGAATATCGAAAATGGCGTTTCTTTCGCCCGGCAAGTCGGCCAGACTTTCGGGATTGTGAAAGTTCAGCTCCGCGATTTGGTGCCGTGGTGGCAGAATCTGGTTCAGGAAATCGACGAGTAGGTCTTTGCTGCCCTCTTCCCCAAAAAGTTTCTTAAAACCAAAATCGGTGTAAGGATTGATGTATTTGGCTTTCATAATTGGACGGTCACTGGTGCCTTCTTGCCAAATTTAGCCATTATTCTCGCAAACTTCTAGCCGAGGTGCGTTGGCGATTCGGCGGAACCTCCCCTCAAAACTGCCAGTTCGAATCCGGCTCGTGTTGCGCGTTCATTTCGGTTTTCAACTCCGCCAAAAGTTCCGGCTTTTGCTTCGACAGGTCGTCTTTCTCGCCGGGGTCTTCGTCTAAATCGTAAAGTTCGTAGCGGTCGGCTTTGTGGTGATACACAATTTTGTATTTCTCCTTCCGGTAGGCCTGCCACTTGCCACCTTCGTAAAATTCCCAGTATAGGAAGTCGTGTTCTTTGGGCTGTTCCTTGTCCATAATCGCGGGCCACATCGAGATACCGTCGATACCAGCGGGCGGCTCCACCCTGGCGATTTCGCAGGCGGTGGGCAGGAAATCCCACTGCGCCGACAGCAGGTCGGTCGTCCGGCCCGCCGGGACGCAATTCTTGCCCCACACGATCAGCGGAGCGCGCACGCCGCCTTCGTAGGGACTGCGCTTCATGCCCCGGTACTTGTTGCCGGCGGCAAAAATTTCGGGAATGTCTTCGGTGGAACCGTTGTCGCTACTAAAAAAGACGATGGTGTTTTCGGCCAGACCTTTCTCTTCCAGCTTTGCCAAAACCTGCCCCACGTAGCCATCCATGCGGTTGACGATGGCGGCATAGCTTTTTTCCGTAAAACTCCAGTCCGCCTTGTCCTCGTAAGGGGCCAGCGTGGGCGACTGGAAGCGTTGATCCTGCGGGGCTTCCCCGTTGTTGTGCGGAATAGTGTAGGCCAGATAAACGAAGAACGGCTTCTCGTGTTCTTGATCGATGAATTTTATGGCTTCTTCCGTAAACAGGTCATCGGAATACTCGACGGGATCTTTGGTGTAGCTGCCGTAGCCCCGGTGCCAGGCGGTGGAATCCTGCCACTCCACTTCATTTTTCAGCATTTCCTTTTTGCCGTTGCGAATCAGGTATTCGGGAAAATTATTGTGGGCCAGTATCTGATCGAGATAACCGTAATAGCTGTCGAATCCCTGGTTGGTGGGTTCGCCAGAAGTGTTCTCACTGCCCAGGCCCCATTTGCCAAACAGTTGGGTTTCGTACCCGGCTCCTTGCAGCATTTCGGCCACCGTTACCTCCGCTGCCGGCAGGGGCATCTGTCCGTGGTCGTTCACCTCGCGGTTGCCCCGCACCGCGCAATGACCCACGTGCTTACCCGTCATCAGGGCGCAACGTGAAGGTGCACAAACGGATGTGCCGCAGTAGTGCCGCGTAAACTTCACGCCCTCCGCCGCCATGCGGGCAATGTTCGGCGTCTCGAAAATGGGGTGGCCGTAGGGCGCGGACTCCTCCACGCCGAGGTCGTCCATGTAGATATAGACGATATTGGGTGGCGGCCCGGCATCTTTTCCGTCGGAGTTTTCTTTATTACAAGAGAATGAGCAGGCGGCAAGAAGCACCAGGAGCAGGTAGGTTCTTTTCATTTCAAAAAAATTAGGAGGAATGGTTTACAAGTAGAGAAGTTTGCTTCACCCGATTTTTACTTTGTAAATTCTCCAGCCACAATACTTTTTTGTGCGCCAAACCATACGGGGCCAGGTTGAGTTTACCAAGCATATAGTCAATTTAACACCCTTCGGCTACGCTCAGGATGACAATAACCCAAATCAACACCCTTCGGCTACGCTCAGGATGACAACAACCCAAATCAACAACAATTATGACTGCTACCTGGAACAACCAAACCATCGCCGAAAGCGACGACACCGTCGTCGTCGAGAACAACCACTACTTCCCCATAGAGTCGGTGAAGAGCGAGTATTTGCAGGAATCCGACACGCACTCTGCTTGCCCCTGGAAGGGGACGGCCTCGTATTACAGCCTGAGCGTGGACGGTAAAACCAACAAGGATGCCGCCTGGTACTACCCCAATGCCAAGGATGCCGCCAAAAATATCGAGGGCTACGTGGCTTTCTGGAAGGGCGTGGAGGTAAAGTAGCTACCTTCGCCGGATGAAGCAACTCCGCCCCTTTGTCTTTTGGCCTCCCTTCCTTGTCCTCATCGGCGTCTGTGTTTTTAGCCTGATCGATCCACAGAAAATGATTTCGGTTATCGCCGCGCTCAATTCCGGCATGATGGGGTCGCTGGGTTGGCTGTTCTCGGTGGGGGCTTTGGTTTTCTTCTTGCTTTGTCTGGTCGTGTTTGTTTCGCCGCTGGGGAGGGTCAGGATTGGCGGTAAAACTGCCTTGCCGCTGCTGAACCGCTGGCGGTGGTTTTCGATCACGCTTTGCACGACCATCGCCACGGGCATTCTGTTCTGGGGAACCGCCGAGCCGCTTTTTCACCTCCATTCCCCGCCGCCTAGTCTGGGCCTGACGCCCAACAGCCGCGAGGCCGCCACTTTCGCCGTTTCGACCATGTACATGCACTGGTCGCTGATTCCCTACGGCATTTACACGCTGGGTGGCTTGATGTTTGCGCTTTGTTATTATAATCTCAATCAGCCGTTTAGCCTGGGTTCAATGCTGTACCCCATTCTCGGGGAACGCGTCCACCGAACACTCGGTACCTGGATCGACGCGCTCTGTTTGTTTTGCTTGGTGGCGGGCATGGCGGCTTCGCTGGGAGCGGGTATTCTCATCATTTCGGGGGGAGTGGAACACATGGCGGGGATTCCGGCGAGTGTGGTGGTGATGGGTGTGGTGGCGCTGGCGATTGTGCTGGCGTTCGTGGCTTCGGCGGCCAGTGGGTTGTTGCGCGGCATCCGCATTTTGTCCGAAATTAACGTCAGCATTTTCATCGCGCTGGGTATATTCATGTTCCTTGTCGGGCCGACTTTGTTTTTGCTGGCTTTTGGCCTGGAAGCATTTAGTGAATTTATCGCCAATTTCTTCACCAGGAGTCTGATTGGCACCATTACGCCCGACGTGGATTGGGCAAAAAGCTGGACGATTTTCAACTGGACCAACTGGCTGGCCTGGGCACCCATCACTGCTCTTTTTTTGGGTAGAATTTCCCTCGGCTACACCGTGCGGCAGTTTATCGTTTTCAATCTTTTCTTACCCGCGCTTTTTGCCTGTGTTTGGATTATGATATTCAGCGTGAGCGCCATTCACTACGACTTTCAATCGCCCGACTCGCCGCTCTACGCCGTGCTCAACCAGGAAGGCGGGGCCAGCCGCGTCATTTTTGCGATTCTAGAAAAACTTCCCTTTGCCCAAATCACCAGCGTCATCTTCTTCGTCACGGCTTTCCTTTCCTACGTCACCGCCGCCGACTCCAACACCACCGCCATGAGCGGCATCAGTGTGGTGAAATCGGATTCGGGCAGCGATGAACCGCCGCTTTACGTCAAAATTGCCTGGGGAAGTCTGATCGGTCTGATCTCCTGGATCATGGTCTCGTTCTCAGGAGAAGGGAAAGACAAAGGACTCGAAGGCGTAAAAATCCTCTCGAACCTGGGCGGTTTTCCGGCTTTGATTCTGATGATTTTCGTAGCCTGGGGAATGGTGAAGTTGATGCTTAATACGGGGAAAGTGTTTCGTTCTTAGTACTGGGTACTGGCGGGGCCGGCCTTCCGGTACTGGGTACTGGGTTCAGGACTGGCATAAGTTCGCTTTGTGCCTTTGTGTCGTAGCGACGAACCGCTTTGTGCCTTTGGACCTTTGCCCCTCTGGAACTTCGAAACTCACAAAATCAACTCATCAACACCCCAAACGTCTCCTTCGCCGCTGCCAAATCTTGCTGGTGGGCTGCAATGGCGGTAAGTTCATTGGGTGACTGCTTTTCGAGGCACTGCTCCATGACGAGGTGCGGCGTGATGCCCATTTCTTTGAGTTCGGCGGCTACGCGGTTGTAGTCGATGTCGCCCGTGGGTTGGAAGGCTTCTAGCCATACGCCATCTTTGGACTGGCGAATGTGCATTTCGGTAATGCGCTTGCCGTAAAGTTTCAGCACGTCGAAAACGGCGAGTTCTGAGTTGCCCGAGCCGCGATAAATCCAGTGGGCATCCATGCAGAACGTCACGTTGGCCGGGTCGGTGTTGAGCATCATGTGGTGAAATTCCCTCGCACCGTTCTTCATTTCCATGTCGTGGGTGTGGTAAGAGAGCGTCATGCTCATTTTGCGCAGAGCCCCGCCCAATTGATTCAGGTTTTTAGCCTGTTCTACCAACTGACTGTCGTTTTTTACCTGCGGTCCGTTCCAGTTGATCGGGCTGGGATTGGTCACCACGATCTTGGTACCGAGCAACTTTTGGGCCGACCTGGCGATACCAAGCGCTCGGTCAAGCGACTTTTTAGCCTCGTCGGCATCATGCATGACGCTGTTCACGTAAAAAGATGGCACCACTATTCCGTATTTCTTAACGATCTGCGCTAGCTTCTCGACCTCCTCCACCGATTCAAAAGTGGGTTCGAATGCCTTAAAGCCCGATTTGGCGTACTCGGCCATAGATACGTTCAGGTCAGCCTTCCAGTCGCGTCCCTCGCGGCGAAAAAATGTAAACCAGGTGTATTGGTTACAGGAGATTGGGAAAGGAAGTTTGTGCGTTTCGGCTTTGGCTCCTTGCGATTTTGACAATGAAGCGGCGGCGGTAAGCCCGAGGGTAGTTTGGAGGAAATTGCGGCGATTGGAAGACATTTTGTTGTGTGATCGTTGAACGGTAGCGACCGCCCGGTGTGTAATTGTTGAATTGATGTTAATCTGTTAATAGATAAACGACCTGGAAGGCTGTTTCTACTAAAATGCACACTCATCATTCGTCACTCATCACTCATAATACTTTTCCCGAAATGCCTTTTTCTGGCGAACGTATTCCGGGTTGGCGCGGCAGCGATCCCAATAGTCTTTAAAGATAGCAGCGGCGCGGGCTTTTTCGCTGGTGGCGGCGTCTTTCGCGCGGGGTAGTATTTTGTTGCCCTTGCGCGGACTGCCCGACGAGTAGGGATACGCTTTCTTGTCGTGATCGGGGTCGTCCCCCTTGGCGTACTTGCGGCCGCTGGGATGATTGGCGTAGCGACGGGCGCGGGTAAAGCCCATCTGGATGTACTTGCGGGCCATGTCTGCCCCGACGAAGTCCTCATTCTCCAGATATTCTTCAAACATTCTATACAGTTTCCCAGCGGATTCCGTGGCTATTTCCTCATTTTTGAAGCGCCAAAACGGCAGCAGTTCGCTCTTGTAGGGTTGTACCAGCAAAACGCCCTGCTCCCCTACCCCGACCCGGTACAACTCAGGGTGGTCACGAAAGTCGGTGGCGTCGAAGTCAAGGTCGTAGTTGAATTTGTTCCCCACAGTGTCAGGCGTAAGATGATAGAAGTTTGGTGACGCGCTGTTCCGAGTCGGTCAGCAGCGAGTCTTCCGACGTGCTGGCTTTCACATATTTCTGGATACGTTGATCGGCGTAGGCATTGGTGACGGACGGGTGCACGTAGTACTTTTTGCACACCGTCCGGGTGTTGCCCAAGTGTTCGGCCACGGCGTCGAAACAAGCGTTCAGCTTGCGTTTCAAATCCGTTTCGCTATTGGGCGGATCTTGTTGTTTGAGATACTCGAAGGCCGTTATGGTTCCCATCCAGGTGCGGAAGTCCTTGGCCGTGAAGCTACCGCAGGTGTGTTCACGGATGTATTCGTTGACATGCCGGGCTTGCAGCGAGTGGCGTTTTCCGTCTTCGCCGACGTACTGGAAAAGCCGCCGCCCTTTCATTTCCTTAAAATGCTTCACCAGCCGGGCCAGCGAGCGGTCGCGCAGCTTGATGTCATGCTTGATACTCTTTTTACCCTTGAATTTCAGTCGGATGGTGCTGCCTTTGACCTCCACGTGCCGGGCGTCGAGCGTAGTGAGGCCCGAGGTGCCGTTCAGCACGCGGTAGCGCTGGTTGCCCACCCGGATGCAGGTTTTCTCCATCAATCGTACGGCCAGGGCAGTGGCTTTGCCGCAGTGGTCGCCGTGGGTACGCAGGTCGTGCTGCACTTGCTCGCGCAGGGCAGGCAGGGCCTGGGCAAAGCGCAACAGTTTGAAGTACTTGGTGTGATTTCGGATTTGAGTCCAATGGTCGTGGTAGCGGTACTGCTTGCGGCCCGCTTCGTCGATGCCCGTCGCCTGTAGATGCGCCTTTGCATCTTTACTGATCCAAACATCTTGCCAGGCGGCGGTATCACGAGGGCGTTCATGCGCTTGATTTTTCGCTTGTCCTTACAGCGTTCGCCCTTTTCGTTTATGTAAAAAAACCCTTTTCCTGCGCCCTTGCGCCCGTAGCCCGGCGCGATTTTGCAGTCGATGTAGTGGAGTCCGACGGCCTCCGCCGTCTTTTCAGGATCCTTGCGGATTTTTTTGAGCTCCCCAAGAGAAAGGGTCGGTAGTGCCGGGGCGGCAATGGGCATGGTCATTGAATGGTGGGTAGTTTGGTAGGAAATAGAATATCTTTGCTTTAAAAATATAATACCACCCGGCCGACGCCGATGTTTGAAAATTTCTTAGCTTATCGAACCCAACCATGAATCTCTTATTTTTAATCATAACCCTTATGGCCATGTCCACCGCACCGACCCCGAAGCAAGACCACCCGCTCATTAAAGAGGGCGCGACCCTACAGAAACTTTCCGGCGAGTTCGCCTTCACCGAAGGCCCTACCGCCGACGTCGAGGGAAACGTCTACTTCACCGACCAGCCCAATGATCGCATCATGAAATGGAGCGTGGACGGAAAACTAACTACCTATATGCAGCCCTCGGGCCGCTCAAACGGGATGTTTTTCGATAAAAAAGACCGCCTCTGGTCCTGCGCCGACGCCAAGAACGAGCTTTGGATCATCGACAAACACCGAAAGAAAGAAACCATCGCTGTGAAGGACTTTCAGGGCCAACGCTTAAACGGCCCCAACGACGTATGGGTCACGCGCCAGGGCGCGGCCTATTTCACCGACCCGTTCTATAAGCGCGATTGGTGGGAGCACACCGAACAACCCATCGACATTCAGGGGGTGTATCTGTTGAGCAAAGACCACAAAACCCTGACGCGGGTGATCGACGATTTCAAAAAACCCAACGGCATCGTGGGGACGCCCGATGGCAAGAAGCTGTACGTCACCGACATCGGCGATAGTAAAATTTACCATTACAAAATAAACAAAGACGGCTCACTGAGCGACAAGACGCTGCTCTGCGAGGAGCGCTCGGACGGCATCACGCTGGACGACCAGGGAAATCTTTACATCACCAACGGCAACGGCGTGACGGTGTACAGCATGACGGGCGAGAAACTGCTGAACATCCCCACGGGTGAAGGCTGGACGGCCAACGTCTGCTTCGGGGGGAAGGATCACAACATCCTCTTTATCACCGCCAGCAAGGGCCTTTACTCCATGGAGATGAACGTAAAGGGGGTAAAGCCCTGAATTGAAACCAAGGTTTCTGCTTTCCTTTGCGTTTTCGCCCCATATCGTCCAATCATGCCCGACCCAAAGAAAAAAGTCCTCTTCATCGACCGCGACGGTACCATCATCGCCGAACCCACCTCCGACCAACAGGTCGACTCCCTGGAAAAATTGGAATTCTTGCCCAAGGCCATTTCCAATTTGCGCCGCCTGGCCGAGGAGACCGACTATGAACTCGTGATGGTCACCAATCAGGATGGTCTGGGTACCGACTCTTTTCCCGAAGACACCTTTTGGCCCGCCCACAATAAGATGATGAAGACGCTGGAGGGCGAAAACATCCATTTCACCGAGGTAATTGTCGACCGGACTTTCCCCGCCGACAACGCTCCTACGCGCAAACCCGGCACCGGGCTACTGGCGGAGTACCTGAGCGGCGATTATGATCTAAAAAACAGCTTCGTCATCGGCGACCGCCTCTCCGACGTGCAGCTCGCCGTGAACCTGGGGGCGAAGGCCATCTTCATTGCCTCCGAAATGCCAGACGATAACATTTCGCCCGAGGTGAAAGCGGCGATCTCGCTGGTTTCCGACGACTGGGATGCGATTTTTGAAAAGCTCAAACTCCCCGACCGTCTCGCCACCGTGCAGCGGAACACGAAGGAAACCGAGATTTCCATCAAACTAAATCTCGACGGCAGCGGGCAGTCCACTATGCAAACGGGCCTGGGTTTTTTCGACCATATGCTCGACCAACTCGCCAAGCACTCGGGGGCCGACCTGAATATTACGGTCAAGGGCGACCTGCACATCGACGAGCACCATACCATCGAGGACACGGCTCTCGCACTAGGCGAGGCTTACCGGCAGGCGCTGGGCGACAAGCGTGGCACGAATCGCTACGGTTTTCTGCTCCCGATGGACGAGGCGCTGGCGCAGGTCGCTATCGACTTCTCGGGCCGACCGTGGCTGGTGTGGGAGGCCGAGTTCCGGCGCGAGCGCATCGGCGAGATGCCCACCGAGATGTTTCACCACTTTTTCAAATCGTTCTCGGACGCTTCGCTCTGCAACCTCAACATAAAAGTAGAAGGCCAAAATGAACACCATAAGATCGAAGCCATCTTCAAAGCCTTCGCCAAAGCCATAAAAATGGCGGCAGCCCGTGATTTAAAACAAATGGACAGCCTGCCTTCTACGAAAGGGGTGCTGTAATTTTTTTGTCAAATATTCGCCATAATGATTTTCTGTCCGTAGTTTTGCAGGAAATGGCATTTTACCAAAAATCGCACTCATCATGTTCATGAATATCGTTGCCCTCGTGTTTTATTCTGTTTTACTAGGCTCTGCGTTTATTGTGGGGCGTTGGTTGGAAAGACACGAGAAAGATTATGATCGCTACAAAAAGCAAAAGGGCTAATCGCGCTTAGCCGTTTCTTCTCGTTTGGTTTTTGCCCGAGTTCAACTTAATTGTTTGAATCCTCGGGCGTTTTCGTTTATTGCCTAACGATTGACTAGCTTTACCCGGCCCGTCTTCTCAGATGTCGTGCGTATGAGATCGACTGGCCAACGTTATTTTCAAATTGTTGAACCCTCCATAAATCAAACATCATGCCTCAGTCATACCAAAATTTATTCGAGAACAATCGCCGGTGGGTCGCTCAGATGAACCAGGAAGATCCTACTTTCTTCGACAAACTCGCCAATGGTCAGAGCCCCCAGTTTTTATGGATCGGTTGCGCCGACAGCCGGGTTCCCGCCAACCAAATCACCGGCATGGTTCCTGGTGATGTGTTTGTCCACCGCAACATCGCCAACATGGTCGTTCATACCGACATGAATATGCTGAGTGTGCTGGACTATGCCGTCAACGTATTGCAAGTGAAGCACATCATCGTTTGTGGGCATTACGGCTGCGGCGGCATCAACGCCGCGATGGGCAATAAGTCGGTGGGGTTGATTGACAACTGGCTGCGGCACATCAAAGACGTGTACCGGCTATACAAGGACGAACTGGATGCTATCGAAGATATTACCCAGCGTAGCAACCGACTGGTCGAACGCAACGTCCAGGAACAGGTCATGGATTTGTCCAAAACCTCCATCGTGCAAATGGCCTGGGAGCAGAATCGCTTCCTGGAGGTACACGGCATGGTCTATGACGTGGCCAATGGCTTTCTAAAAGACCTGAATGTCATGGCCGAAAACACTAAAGACCTGGAAAACTTTTATATTTTCGACAAAAACGAGGGAGTTTGACACCCACCTGTGGCCTTACAACCACTGATCCAATCACTTGAATATACAAGCAAGCAGTATGGCAGTCGATAATAAAAATATGTTTTCCCACCTGAAGTCTGACTTCCCGGCCGGGTTAGTGGTCTATTTGGTGGCTTTGCCGCTCTGCCTCGGTGTAGCACTCGCCTCTACGGGCGACCCCAATCGACTCTTTTCGGGTATCATCGCCGGCATCGTGGGCGGTATCGTCGTGGGAGCCCTGAGCGGTTCCGCTCTGGGGGTGGCGGGGCCGGCAGCGGGCTTAGTGGTCATTATCCTGGGAGCGTTGGAAACGCTTGGTAGTTTTGAAGCCCTCCTGCTGGCGGTGGTACTGTGCGGGGTGATTCAACTGATCGCCGGGTTCCTGAACGCGGGTATCATTGGATACTACTTCCCCTCATCAGTCATCAAAGGAATGTTAGCGGCCATTGGTATCACGCTGATTTTAAAGGAAATACCCCACGCTTTCGGCTATGACAAAGATTTCTTTGGCGATGAATCCTTTTCTCAGCCCGACGGCCACAATACATTCAGTGAACTATATTACTCTGTAAAATACAGCAGAACGGGAGCGATCGTCATTTCGCTCATTTCGATTGGGGTGTTGGTTCTTTTCGAGCGGCCGTTCATGAAGAAAATCCAACTGTTTCGCTTTCTGCCGGGTGCCCTTTTCGTTGTTATTCTGGGTACACTGCTCAATATGGCGTTCGCGGCAGTCAAACCTGAGTGGGCGATGACCGGCGAACATTTGGTGAAGCTGCCCGTGGCCAATTCAGCGCAGGAATTCATCAGCTTTTTCAGCCTGCCCGATTTTTCCGTGATCGCCAACCCCGACGTATACACCGTGGCGTTTACCCTGGCAATTGTGGCGAGCCTGGAAACGCTGCTATCGGTAGAGGCGACCGATAAGCTCGACCCCTACAAGCGTAGTACGCCTACCAATCGCGAGCTGAAAGCGCAGGGCGTAGGTAACATCGTTTCGGGACTCATTGGAGGCTTGCCCGTTACGCAGGTGATTATCCGCAGCTCGGCCAACATCGACTCGGGTGGCAAAACAAAAATGGCCTCGATCATTCACGGGGTTCTGTTACTGGTGTCAGCCATTTTTATTCCTTATTTTCTTAACATGATTCCGCTGGCTGCATTGGCGGCGATTTTGCTGCTGGTTGGGTACAAGCTATCGAAGGTTTCGCTTTACAAGAACATGTACCAGCTAGGCTGGGATCAGTTTATTCCCTTCCTCGTCACAATCGTGGCTATCCTGGTAACCGATCTCCTCAAAGGAATTGCCATTGGCATGGTCGTAGCAATCTACTTCATACTGCGTAAAAATTATAAGCATTCTTACCATTATAAGAAAGAAGGAAAGAAGGGGGGCGAAGTCATTACCCTGCAACTTTCCCAGGAGGTAACTTTCTTGAACAAAGGAAGTATCAATAACACCCTCAACCAGTTACCCGACGATTCCACGGTCATCATCGACGGTACCAAATCGCTCAACATCGACTACGATGTCCTGGAAATTATCCAGGATTTCAAAAACCACACGGCCCCCACACGAAACATCAAAGTAGAAACGATCGGTATAAAAAAGGTGGAAATTATGGGTGCCCACTGATTGCGGCTTAAAAAGTTTCATATATTTGGATCAAAATTTATTCATCCTATTCCAAAACTTCACTTTTTATGCTGAAACTTAAACGATTTGCAACAGTCGCCTTGATCGCCGTAGCTGGTTCGGTCAATTTCCAGTGCGACGATCCCGTGTTTCCCATTGACGAAAACGGAAACGTGACTATCTGCTATTATGGCGTGACACAGACCGTCAAGCCGAAAATCGCCACGCGTTACCTGAAAATTGGTGCTACGGTAGGGGCATGTGGCTCCGCGCCCCTTATACCTATACCGCAGGGTCAGGGCTGATAGATGATCCGCTTACCATCGCGTCCCCACGAGATTCGTGGGGACTTTTTTGTTTTCGAGAAAGCTTTTTCTTTAAGATTATCGGGGCAGCTTTGACGGTGTTTCACTGCTTTCATAAATGCGCAGGCGATTTTTGGTTATCTGCAATTCACTGCTTAACGCATTGACTTTATCCAACAGGTTGAATACGACATCGATCGCCTCCAGACTTAGGTTCAAATCCTGCTGTATTCGAATAATTTTTTCTACTTCGCCGACTCGTTCCGACGGGATGTACTGCGTCTCCTCGACCGATTCAAGGTCAATCAGGCCGATTTCTTCCAGGTTATCAAAAAATGACACCTCGACCCGGTAATGCGTGCATAAAGCAGTGATGGGGATTAAGTTTTCGCGTTTCATGATGCCTTCAAATTAGAAAGTTCGGTAAATAACTCTTTCTGCCTTTCAGTGAGTTCTGTCGGAATCTGAACCTGGTAGGTCAAGTACAAATCACCGAAAGCCCCCTCCTTTTTGTAGACGGGAAACCCTTTTCCTTTTAGCTTCACCTTCGTCCCGTTCTGTGTTCCGGGGGGTACTTGTAGTTTCACTTTTCCATCAAACGTATCCACCGTAATGTCGCCGCCCAGGACGGCTTTATATAGCTCGATCTCCACGGTACTATAAAGGTTGTTGCCGTCACGCTGGAAAGAGGTGCGATTTTCGATATTGAACGTAATGTACAAGTCACCTTTCGGCCCGCCGTTGGCACCCTCGCCGCCGTACCCGCTTATTTTGATCACCTGCCCGTCGGACACGCCCGCCGGGATAGTCAGGCGGATATTCTTGCCATTGACCGTGATGGTCCGCTTATGACTTTCGTATACCTCGCGTAATTCCAGCCGCATTTGGGCTTGGAAATCCTGCCCCTTGTACTGCCTGGTCCCGCCTCCGAAAGAGGAAGCTCCGCCGCCAAACATCGACTCGAAAAAATCTGAGAAATCCCCTCCCGAATAGTTCGCGCCGCCGCCGAAACCCCCTGCGGACCCACCGCCCGGTTTACCGTACCCACTGTACTGCCGCTGCCGCCCGGATTTCTCGAACTGCTCGGCGTGCTTCCAGTCTTTGCCGTACTTATCGTACTTTTTTCGGTTTTCAGGGTCGCCGAGCACTTGATTAGCCTCGTTAATTTGCTGAAACTTTTTCTCAGCGTCCTTATCGTCGGGATTGATATCGGGATGGTGCTTTCTGGCCAATTTGCGATAAGCCTTTTTAATTTCAGCCTCGGTAGCGTCTTTCTTCAAGCCCAACACTTTGTAATAGTCTATGTATTCCATTCTCGTTCGATTCGGGTTTGTACCGCACAAACTGCGCTTTCAAATGTAACGCAAAAATTTCGTACCCGGTCATTCGTCAGCAATTGAAACGAGGTCTTCCTGCATCAGAGCAGCTCAATACTTTCTGAGGAATTACCCACGTTTTCGTGAATCAGTATGCGGGAAGTTTTGCTTGAATTTTACCTCTTTTATCACTTTGAAAATCTTATTGATCGGATCAGCTATTAAAGTGATGTTAAAAATTATTGCAATATTTGTAAAATACATCAACCAAAATCTACTTTTTTAAAAATGAAAGAAATCAGTTTCTTTTCCCCCGAGGAGAATGTTGCTCCTAAAAAAACATCTGAAAAAGCGGCTAAATCTTACACGACGGGCTACATTACTTCTACCGGTAAGGTCATCGTTCCCCAGAAGTCTGCCGAAGAAGTTGGCATCGAACCCCAGAACTCCGCTTTCAAAATCGGCAAGCCCGAGAAAAAGCGCAAACTAAAATCTTTATTTCTGGTACCCGCATCGCGCGAAGAGGAAGGTACTTTCGAAATGGAAGAAAGCGGACGCAACTTCTTTATTTCGTTGGGCCCGATCCTGGAAAGCAGCGGTCTCGACGTGCAAAAGCACAAGTACACGTTCGACATCAAGCCATTCGAGTATAACGATTCTAAGGCTTTTGAATTGAAACTGGGTGCGCCGACTCCCCGGGGCAAGCGTCCGGGCCGCAAATCAAGCAGCGAGGAGTAAACTTTGCGTTTATTCCTTAACAAGAAAGGCGGGGTTGATTCGATCATTTAAATCAATCCCGCCTTTCCTGTTTTGCCCGCTAATTAATCTTCTGTTCACACGCGTCGCTTATTTCCGCTATTCGAAAGGATCATCCTCCACAATGGCGTAGTGAAAATTATCCTTCCATTTGCCCCGGATGGGGAGAATCTTGCGATGCAAGCCTTCACGACTCATCCCCGCCTTTTCCAGCACGCGGATCGAACGCTGGTTTTCGGTACACACGCCGGCGTGAATGCGGTGTAATTGCAGTTTTTGAAAGCCAAAGGAGATCAGGCGCTTTACTATTTCGGTCGCGTAGCCTTTCTCCCAAAATACGGGTAAGAGGCTGTAAAAAATCTCGCCCTGCCGGAAGCGGTCACCGGATAGGCTCATCCCCGCCTCCCCCGCAAACTCTTCCCCCTCGGCCAGCCAAACGGTCCAGGCGTACTGCGTCCGTTCCACCGACTCCCTATCTTCAACCGCCGATAGCATTACCTCTATGGTATCACCCTTATGCCTGGGAATGCCAATCGTGTTGTATTGCTCGACCGCCTCACTACAGTGCAGTCGGTGAACTTCGTCCACATCATCGAAGGTCATTTCTTTTAACAGTAAACGCTCGGTACGCAGCTCCATGCAAAATTCTTTTTTCGATTAGAAGTTAAACTTGCCCTTCCGGGAGATGGTCGGAACAGCACTGCCCCGATTATTGAATAAAATCAACGATATTCGCCAATTCGGGTAAAATGGCTTATCTTCAAACCCAAGAGGTCAATAACCACCATGATGCAAAATTCAATAAGTCGCCGTCATTTCCTGCAAACTGGTGCCGTAGCGTTGGCGGCGAGTCTGCCCCTTCGAAGCGCGCCCAATATAAAGGTTTATCACATCGGTCTGCAACTTCACTCGGTGCGTGATGCTATGAAAAACGATCCGCTTGGCACCTTGAAAGCGGTGGCTAAGGTCGGCTACAAGGAAGTGGAACACGCCAATTACCACGAGGGGAAATTCTACGGATTCTCTTCGGTTGAGTTTGACAAAATTCTAAAAGGCATAGGATTGTCGATGCCTTCCGCCCACACGATTTTCCGCAAAGCGCATTGGCTGGAAGCACACAACGAGGTGACCGACGCCTGGAAGCGAACCATCGACGACGCGCTGACCGTCGGGCAGGAGTACCTCATTTCGCCCTGGTTCGAGTGGGACCTGACCCAGCCCGACGAGATGAAGCGCGGCGTGGAGGCTTACGAGCGGTGCGGGGAAATCTGCCGGGCAGCGGGGCTACGCTTTGGCTTTCATAATCACACGGTGGAGTTTGAGAACGACTACGATGGGCAGCCAATTTACGAATATATGTTGCGAAACTGGAGCCTGGTCAACGTGTGCCAGCAGCTGGACACCTGCAACATGGTCATTGGCGGGGCCGATCCGCTGGACTGGCTGCGTCGCTACCCGCACCAGTTCGAGTCGCTGCACGTGAAAGACCGGGCACCGGGCAAGGACGAAAGCACCTTGCTGGGTACCGGATCACTGCCCATGGAGGAAATTTTAGCCTTTGCGAAGAAGCACACGCCCGTCAAGTACTGGATTATCGAGCAGGAATCGTACGGCAGCAAAACTCCGCTGGAAGCGGTAGCCTACGACCTGCGGAGATTCAAGGACTATGGCTTCATTTAGGCTGCTTGCTCGTAGATTTCTGCTGTTCCGCTGGGGTTGGGGGACAAATTCTTCGTCTTTTCAATTATTGAAGGGGAGAAATTAGGCCCTGTCCGCTTTTACCCCGAACCCAACCAGCTTACCAACCTATCTCTAATGGCCGAACTTGTCGAACCAAAAACCAAGACTTACCGCTGGACGGTGGTCGTCCTTCTCTTTTTTGCCACCACCATCAACTACCTCGACCGACAAGTAATCGGGCTGCTAAAACCGGCCCTTGCCGCAGATTTTCAGTGGACTGAAAGCGATTATGCCAATATAGTGATGGCCTTTACGGCTTCTTACGCACTGGGCTACGTTATTTTCGGGCGAATCATTGACAAAATAGGCACCAAGTTGGGATTAGGGCTTTCGCTGGTCGTATGGAGTCTTGCGGCAATGGGCCACGCGCTGGCCAAGAGCACGCTGGGTTTCGCTTTTTGGCGGGCGACCCTGGGTCTGGGCGAGGCGGGCAACTTCCCGGCTTCCATCAAGGCAGTCGCCGAGTGGTTCCCCAAGCGAGAGCGGGCTTTCGCAACGGGGCTATTCAACTCCGGCACGAACATCGGGGCGGTCGTAGCTCCCATTATGGTTCCCTGGATACTGGGGGTGTATGGTTGGCAGGAGGCTTTTGTCATCACCGGAGCCATCGGATTTATTTGGTTGGGATTTTGGTGGTATTTCTACGAAATCCCCACGCGCAAGCAAGGCATTTCCAAAGCTGAACTCGAACTAATCCACAGCGATGCCGACGACGATTCGGAAGAAAAACCAATCCCCTGGCTGCAGCTGTTCAAAGTGCGCCAAACGTGGGCCTACGTATTCGGCAAGTTTCTGACGGATCCCATTTGGTGGTTTTTCCTTTTCTGGCTCCCCTCCTACTTCGCCGAAATTTTTGCCCTTGATTTGACTAAGCCCAGCCTTCCGCTGGTGGTCGTTTATTCGGCAAGTACCATTGGTAGCATCGGAGGTGGCTACTTGTCGGGATGGTTGATCAAAAAAGGCTGGCCCGTCTTCAAAGCCCGCAAGTCGGCGATGCTGCTGTACGCTTTCCTGGTGATCCCGATAGTGTTTGCCACCTACGCCACCAGCATCTGGATGGCAGTAGGATTTATTAGTCTGGCCTGTGCGGCGCACCAGGCTTGGAGCGCCAACATCTTTACCACGGCCTCGGACATGTTCCCCCGTCGGGCGGTCAGCTCCATTGTGGGCATCGGCGGCATGGCCGGTTCATTGGGAGGGGTACTCTTCCCCTACATCGTGGGCCAAATCCTGGACTCTTTCTCCGCCAAAGGGGACATCAGCAGCGGCTACAATATCATTTTCATCATGTGCGGCTCCGCTTACCTGATCGCCTGGGTAGTGATGCACTTCTTTGTTCCCAGAATGGAGCGCGTGAAGGTTGGTTAATGAGTGGAGAGTGGAGAGTGGAGAGTTTCGAAAAAACGTTTGTATAGCTTCTCTTACTCACTTGCTCTCGAATACTTTGTGCCTTTGGAACTTTGGAACTTTGTGCCTTAAAAACATTCACTTAAACAACACCCTTCCCTTCATCTGTACGGCTTTGCCGAGGCAGAAGGCGGACACCGCTACCAAAAGGTGGTACGGATCGTAGGCGGCGGTGGGAGTGAGCCCGAGGCGGAGTTTGGCGGAAAGGGCGAGGATTGTCATGGCGAAAACTACCCATAGCGCACTCTTTTGTCTTTGAAGCAGGCCGTAACAGGCAATCAATAGCGCAATGACGATGCAAAGCGGCTGCACCACTTGAATCAGCGGGTTCAGCCGAAACCAGGCGAGCCCCAAAAACAGACCGGTACCAGTACCGATGGTAGCCCAAAAAGTGAATCGTGTGGCTACCAAATGACCTACGAGCAGCCAGGTACCTACCAACATGCAGAGTGGCCCCAGCGTTTCTTCGAGCCGACGCATCGATCCCACCACCGGAGCAAGCGCCTCCCAGCCCATGTACCACAGTACGGTCAGCAGGGAAGTGATGGAAATGGTGATAAAAAAAACACCCCAGATCAGGCGTCCGTAAATGGGTAGTTTTTGGAAAAAAATCAGGAATACAGCAAAGGCAGCTACGCTGAGTATCAGTTCGGATAGGCTGTGCAGGATCATGAAAAATAGGAAGAAAAGCTGGTTCGGGATAGCGGATGGGCAATTTACAAATTATCGCTACATTTTGCTACTTAGGGCTTTTCGTTCTACTTTTACCGGGAAGGTTGCGTGATTGCGTAACGGGAACGCCCGCCCGGCGTGTGATTGTGTAATCGTGTGATTGATGTTTAATCGTTTAGTTGTTTAGTCGTTTGTTTAGAACTCGCTGAACTCCTGAATGCAGTTTAATTTTTTAATCTTAGCCGACAGCCGCCCACCCGACAACCCTGTCAGGCTGAGCGTAGTCGAAGCCCAGCATCTAATTTATGAGCGTTCTAGTAAATAAGCATTCAAAAATCATTGTTCAGGGATTCACTGGTTCCGAAGGGTCTTTTCATGCCCAGCAGATGATCGAGTACGGTACTTCGGTCGTGGGCGGTGTTACGCCTGGCAAGGGAGGAATGACCCATCTCGACCGTCCGGTGTTCAACACGGTTGCGCGGGCCGTTGGTGATACGGGGGCCGATGTCTCCATTATTTTTGTCCCTCCGGCTTTTGCCAGCGATGCCATTATGGAAGCGGCCGACGCCGGTATCGGCGTGATCGTCTGTATCACAGAGGGCATCCCTACCAAGGACATGATGATGGCCAAGGAATACCTGAAAGGTAAAAACTGCCGTCTGATCGGACCAAACTGCCCCGGCGTCATCACGGCTGAGGAATGTAAGGTGGGGATCATGCCCGGCTTTATTTTCAAAAAAGGAACCGTAGGTATCGTGTCCAAGTCCGGTACCCTGACCTACGAAGCCGTGGATCAGCTAACCCGCGCGGGCCTGGGGCAAACCACGGCCATCGGGATCGGCGGAGACCCGATTATCGGAACCACGACCAAGGAAGCCGTTGAGCTGCTAATGAACGATCCTGAAACGGAAGCAATCGTAATGATCGGTGAAATCGGCGGCAGTATGGAAGCCGAAGCAGCCCACTACGTGCAGAATTCAGGCATCAAAAAGCCCGTAGTAGGTTTCATTGCCGGTCAAACCGCCCCCAAGGGACGGCGTATGGGCCACGCCGGAGCGATCATTGGCGGAGCCGACGACACCGCCGAAGCCAAGATGCGCATCATGCGCGAATGCGGTATCCATGTGGCCGAGTCCCCCGCCGTTATTGGCGAAACGATGCTGATTGCACTGGGTAAAAAATAACATTTTGTGAAAAATGCGGAATGCGAAAGGGCTGGGGAAACCCCGCCCTTTTTGGCTGTTATGAGAAAAAGTTTGGGGCTGTTCGGAGTGATTTCGCTTCTCTGGCTGGCGAGTTCCCCATTTTTTGCCGCCAGGGCGGAGGGCGAGGTGGGGCCGAAGGGCAGTCACTACCTGGTTCGTGACCTTAGGCACGACTGGCTCACTTACAGTCAGGAGTATAAAAACTACGTTCCGTACTCACGGGGGATCAACGAAACCGATCTATCGGCTAGTCTGCTGATCGATCTGCAGCAGAACCGCCGCTACGACCTACTGGTGTCGACCTCCCGGCAAAACTACCTGTTCATCGAGGGGGCCTTGCAGCGCAAACTAACGCCCGATACCTGGCTCATATTGGACCTCGACAGCCTACGTCGCGTGTATCGTAAAAGCGAAATACTCCTGACGCTGTACGGTTCACCGGGAATCGAGGGTAAAGAGGTATTGATTGGTCACGCCCGGCAGCCACAAAACGCCCGCGCCGAACGAAGCCAAAATGGCCCTGTCATCAATATAAAGCCACTGCGCACGACGCCCTTCGAAGATTTTTCGATTGTTTTCCTACTGTTCTTACTGATACTCACCCTGTTTACTTATAGCAATTCGCCCTCTCTTTTTCGGCGCTTCGTGAGTCCCAAAGATTTTTTCGATCGCAGCGACCGCAACGACTTTTACAACTTCGTTCGTCCCTATAATCCACTGGTGGTACTTATCGCCGTGTTTGTAAGTGCGGGAATGGCTTATCTCGTACTGTTTCTCGTGCACTTCAAGCTGGAGCTTTTTTATACCTCGGGCTACCTATCAGAGGGAGATACGATCTCAGGCCTGTTACTGGATCAGCTTAAGTTGACGCTGGTATGCCTGGCCCTCTTCTTTTTCAAGTACTTATTGATGAGCATTGTTGGAAGCGTCCTGAACCTGGGGCGAACCGTCAATATGCACTATCTCAAAGTTCTGCAGATGTCCTGTATCTTTTACGCGATTAACGTCGTGGTTTTCTTTGCTCTGTTGTTGCCCAATCTGCAATGGCTTGAGCTGGTTCGCCCTTTCCTTATTTATGGATTTATATTTTACTATTCGGCGCGTACGCTAATACTCTATCTCTTTGGCGATAACTCGGGGCGGGTGATAAATCTGTATTTATTTTCTTACCTTTGCGTCGTGGAAATCGTCCCCATCATTATCGGCGTGAAGTTCGCCGTATAACCTTCCGGGGCCAATCTTAATCCTTAATCAATTGGTAAGATTTAATGAGTGAAACCATCGAATTCGACCAGGAACGGCTCAATAAAGTAGCCAGCATCCTGGTAAGCCAGTCGCGACCCGCCGAAAATTCCCCCTACTTCGAGCTAGCCGAAAAGTATGACATCAAAGTGGACTTTCGGCCCTTCATTCAGGTGGACGGCGTATCCTTTAAAGAGTTCCGCAAGCAAAAAGTCAATATTCTGAGTCACACGGCCATTATTTTCACGAGCCGGAATGCCATCGACCATTTTTTCCGGATTTGTGAGGAAGCGCGCATCGAGATGCCCGCCGGCATGAAGTACTTCTGTATCTCGGAGCAAACCGCCAACTACCTGCAAAAGTATATTCTGGTGCGCAAGCGAAAAATCTTCAACGGCACCAAAACTGCCAGTGAGCTCATCGACCTGATCCGTAAGCATAAGAACGAGAAGTTCCTCTACCCCTGCTCGGATGTCCGTAAAAACGACATCCCGGAGTTTGCCGATGCGGAGGATTTGCACTTCAACGAGGCGGTTATGTACCAGACTGTGTCGGCCGATCTGTCGGATTTGGAGGAAGTTTTTTATGACATCATCGCATTCTTCAGCCCGTCGGGCATCAAGTCGCTCTTCGAGAACTTCCCGGACTTCAAGCAAAACAATACCCGCATCGCCGCTTTTGGCACCACAACCGCCAAAGCCGTGGAAGAAGCGGGTATGTTGGTCGATATTCTCGCCCCAATGCCCAATGCCCCTTCCATGAATGGCGCGCTGGAATTGTACATCAAGAAAGCCAACGACATCTGACGTCCGCCGGAAGGCAGAAAATAAATCGGGCCTCTCGTCCTTTTTTCAATTTTTTTACGGAATATGCGTTATTGAACAAACTTTCCCAAGGGGAGTTTGTACTGTTAAATGATTGTGGTCACTATCAAGCCCGTATGTTACGTAAAATTTATACTTTCCTTTTCCTGGCTGCTGGATTGATGCTCTTTTCTTCGGCTTACGCGCAGCAGCCGACGCAATTCAGCCAGTTTCAGCTCAACCAGCTATACTTTAATCCCGCCGCCGCCGGGGCCGACGGCGTGACCCGTTTACAGGTCATTCACCGCACCCAGTACGCGGGCTACCAGGGCACTTTCGACGCAGGTGGATCACCCAGCACCCAACTGTTTTCGGCGAGTACGGCCATCAAGAATTTGGGAGTAGGCTTCACAGCTTTCAACGACAAGATCGGTGCCTGGTCGAACCAAAGTTTTCAGTTGGCAGCGGCCTATCGCTTTGCCTTAGCCAATGGCAACCTTGCCGTAGGGGCGAGTGCGGGACTTCATCGCTCGGCCATCGACTACAACATTTTGCGCGCCCGAGATGACAATGATCTCCTGATTGGAACCGGGGTGATCGGGGAGATTCATCCCGATGTCAATTTGGGAATTCGTTACGAGACGGCGGCCTATTACGTGGGCCTGTCGGCCAATCACCTGCTCAGTGCCGAATATAAGTTGGGACAGGATTTGGCAACCAATCCTTTAATTCGAACTTATTATCTTAACGGCGGCCTCAACTTAGAGATCGGTTATTTGTGGGAAGTGCAACCCTTCGCGATGGTGAAGTCCGATTTCAGTTCCCCCATTGCCATCGAAGGCGGCGTGATGGGTACGTATAATCAGCGGTACTGGGCCGGGGTGTCGTATCGAAACCAGGATGCTGTGATTGCGATGGCGGGGATAAATTTAATGCAAAACCAGTCTTTACGGCTTTCGGGCGCTTTCGATGTGGTGACCTTCGGCACTGGTGCCAAGGAACCCTCGTCTTACGAAGTGATGCTCTCCTACCGGATGCCCGCGCCGAAGTTTGGCAAAAAGACCATTGTTCGTACGCCTCGCTTCCGGTTCTGAAAAATATTGCTCCCAAAAGAACGTTAATTTGATTTTTGGCGTAGTTGTTGTTAATCATTACCGAAATCAGGCCTTATATTTGGCTGATTTACCAAATCAGGAGCCTTATCATACCAATAGCATAGGGAATTCGTTAGGAAAAGTAGCAGTCTTCAATTCCGAACCAGACGATTTAAATGAGATTTACCGCATATACTATACTTGCCTCGGGCAACGTTTTCAAACCAATAATTACCAAATACCTAGCACCAAGCTCTATGAATCTTAATGCGTTCTATCGAAATGGCGCCAAATTCCTGCTTTTTGCGGCGGCACTCATGTTTATGCAGAGTTGCGGCTTTATCAAGGAGAAATTCGGCAAGGGGGGGAAGGAAGAGGCAGGAGTAGCCAACGGTGAGATCGTAGCCACAGCGCGAAAAGGCTACCGGCAAACAACTCCGGCAGGCATGGTGGCGATCCCTTCGGGTTCGTTCACGATGGGCCAAGCCGATCAGGATCTCGCCGCCACGATGGTCAACATGAACAAGCGGGTGACGATCAGCGCGTTTTATATGGACGACACCGAAATCACAAACAACGAGTACCGGCAGTTCGTGGACGCTTTGATGATGGACTCTATCTCGGTACTTGGGGAAGAGGAAATCATGACCAAGTACTATCCCGACACCACGGTATGGAAAAAGGACTTCGCCTATACCAATGGCGACCCGATGGTGGAGTACTACTATATGCACCCTTCTTTTGATACGTATCCGGTAGTCGGCGTGAGTTGGAATGCCGCCCAGTATTTTTCGGTATGGCGCACCAACATTTACAACGATTATCGCTCACAAGAGGGAATGTTCCGCTCGCAGTCGTTCCGCTTACCGAGCGAGGCAGAGTGGGAATGGGCTGCTCGTGGCGGTCGTCAAGGCGCTAAATATCCTTGGGGTAATCCTTACACCATGAACGGCAAAGGATGTTTCCTGGCTAATTTCAAGCCGCAACGTGGCAACTACGACGCTGATGGCTACCCTTACACCGGCCCGGCCAATGCCTACAACCCCAACGAATACGGGTTGTACAACATGGCAGGCAACGTATCGGAGTGGACGCTCGATGCCTTCGCTGACAATGCCAACACCATTCTCTGGGATATGAACCCCATGAACGACGACGCCAATGAGCCCCGTAAAGTCATTAAGGGCGGTTCTTGGAAAGATGTTGCTTACTACCTGCAAACGGGTACCCGCTCTTGGGAAATCGAGACCCAGCAACGCGCCTTCATCGGCTTCCGCTGTATCATGGACAATCTCGACGGTCGTCGCGGTGCCACGGGTCGACGTCGCTAAACAAAACATTCAAGAAGAATTTATGAGTAGAAAGTTTATGAGTTTATGAGTTTCGCTTTTGTTCCTGCTATCTGTGATTCGGAACAAGCCAAGCATCTCATAAACTCATTGCTGTTTTGTGCCTTATCAGAATCTTTAACCGCTACTGCGGCCCCCTTTACACCCCAATTTTTCCTTCAAACAACTTAATTTTATAATCAATTCTTTTTATGGCTAAGAAAAGTGAGTCTAGTTTTTTCTTCGATAGATTGCTGCCTACCCTATTTGCAGCTGGTGCGGTTCCGGTAATTCTGGGAGCTTTGTTTAAGATTCAGCACTGGGATGGTGGCAGCGAAATGCTCACCATCGGTCTGGGTACCGAAGCAGTTATCTTCCTATTGTACGCTGTCCAATCGTTCGTACAGCCCGTCGAAAGACAGCCTGCTTGGGATCGCGTGTATCCCGAATTGGCTGACGACTACGACGGCCCCCTTGCTGTGGCCCGTACCAATACTCCCCAGGCCAACGGCCTGACGGCTAACATGGACGCCATGATGGCGAATGCCAAAATCACCCCCGACGTGTTCGATAACCTGGGCAAAGGCTTCCGCAACCTTTCCGACAGTGTCAATAAGATTGGTGACCTGACCGACGCTACGGTAGCAACCAACGACTACGCTAAAAACGTCAAGAATGCCTCCAACGCCATCAACGACATGAATAAGTCGTACGGCGTGGCGATCACGGCGATGTCCTCCATGGCCGACGCCACCAAGGACGCACAGGCGTACCGCGAGCAGTTCCAGACGATCACCAAAAACATGGGCGCGCTGAATGCCGTCTATGAAATGGAATTGCAGGACACGACCAAGCATCTGAAAGCGATGAATGCCTTCTACGGCAACCTCACGTCGGCTATGTCTAACATGCAGGACGCTACCAAGGAGTCGCAGGCTTTCAAATCGCAGATGTCGCAGTTGACTAACAACATCTCTTCCCTCAACTCTGTATACGGCAGCATGCTTACCGCCATGCGGGGCAGCAATGCCTAAGACGCGACCTATTCAATCAATAACCATCACGCAATAACCGATCAACAAATTCTATGGCAGGTGTAAAAGAAACACCCCGTCAGAAGATGATTGGGATGATGTACCTCGTACTGACGGCCATGCTTGCCTTACAGGTAAGCTCGGCAATCATCGAGAAATTCATTCTTCTGAACAATTCACTCGAATTATCTTCCGGGGCAGCCAATAAAATAAATCAGGAAACGGTCTTGAAAATCAAGGCCGCAGTAGAAAAATCAGGGAGCCGGGCCGCCGACGTGGCGGTGATGAAGCAGGCCGACGAGGTACGTCAAGTCACGACGGGCATTATCGGCGAGTTAAGTGCCCTCAAACAGGAAATCATTACCGTGGCCGGAGACGGTCTGAAAGAAGACGGCAGCATCAAGAATCCACAGGAAGAAGAAAAAGTAGCCAACCTGATGATTGGCGGCGGCGACCGGCAGGACGGCAAGGCCTACGCCCTCAAGCAGCGGCTGAACCAATTCACGGACCAACTCAATAAGTACAGCCCCCAGAAATTCCAGCCGCTGGCCCTCGACGCCAATGAAGACCCCATCGCCCAGGGTAAGACCGATCAAAAGAACAAGGACTTCGCCCAGTTGAACTTTGCTCAAACGCCCGTCGCCGCCGCATTGGCGGTGCTGAGCCAAAAGCAAACCGACATCCGCCGGATGGAAGGCGAAGTGCTCAACTACCTCGCGGGCAAAGTAGGTGCCGCTGATATTAAGTTCGACCGGATTTTGGCTAGGATTAGTGCCGAAAATAAAACGGTAGTTGCTGGTACCAAGTACAAAGGCGAAATGTTCATTGCGGCTTCGGCTTCGGGTATCACGCCCCGCATGAGCCTGAATGGTTCGCCGGTGCGCGTAGAAAACGGTATCGGTGTCATCGAGTTTACTGCGCAGGGCGGTGGTTATGGTGCTGATGGATTGGTTCGCAGGCTTCTGCAAGGCGTTATTTCTTTTCCTACTCCATCTGGTCGTGACACGACGGTGCGTTTGGAGCAAGAATACTTTGTGGCTAAGCCTGATTACCAGATCGAGACTGGAACTTTGCCCCCCCTGTATTTGGGTTGTGCCAATAAATTAAGCGTGGTTAGCCCTGCGTTGGGCCAACTATGGGCACCCTCCTTCTCAGCGGATGGAGCAGAGATAATCAACGGACAAAAAGGTAAAATTACCGTCGTTCCAAGCAATCGGCAAGTGGTACTTAGTGTTAGCAATCAGGGAAATCTGCTTGGCAAAAACACATTTCAGGTGCAGCGAGTGCCTAAGCCATCTCTTGAGATCCGGGTGAATGGTGGAGCTTATGATGATAGAAGGGGAGTTTCGGCTTCGAGCGCGCGATCCATCCAGGTTATTGCTATTGCCGATGAAAGCTTTAAAAACTTCAATCCAGAGGATGCTCGTTTTCGAGTCTCCCAAATTCAGGTTTCTTTGGCTCGTGGTACCCGTCGAATAGCTGGTCCGCTTACACTTAACGGTGGTGGATCTATCTCTTCGATGGCTCAGAGTGCTCAGCCTGGTGATCGATACGTTGTTGAGGTTCTAGGCGTCCAACGTCAGAATTTCCAAGGTAAAGTCAGCTCAGTCGAAATGGGAAAACCAACGCTCGGAGTGAACCTCAACTGATTTAGTTGATGTTATACTGATTCATTGCTTAAGTCGTTATAAAGACGTAAAACGCAGAAAAAAAGAAAACGCTATGAGGATAAATGGAAAAGTGATGGCCCTGTCCATCGTGTCGCTGGCCCTGGGAGTTACGGCAGTTCAGGCCCAGGAACGCGACGAAACGAAAATGAATCAGCTATCGGCCCGCCCGATTGACGATCAGGACATCTTGATGAAAAAGACGCTTTGGCGTCGGATGGATCTGAATGAGAAACAGAATTTGCCGATGTTCTCGAAGAACAACGAGATCACCCGTTACCTGATAGAAGCCGTCAAAGCGGGTTTGTTGGACGCTTATGTGAATGATTCTTGTGTTACGAAGATCACCCCGGAGCAATTCCATAAAAAGCTTCTGATGCCCAACCAGGTAGCCGGACTTTCGGCCGAGGAAATTGCGGCCGGTTTCGGTCAGCCAGCGGCAAACGATGGCGGCTGGGGCGATGCTCCGAAGCAGGACGAGCCTAAGAAGGAAGAGGTCGTCGACGATGGTTGGGGGACTCCAGTTAAGAAAGACACTAAGACCGCAGTCGTTGAAGATGATGGTTGGGGAGCGCCCGTGAAAAAGACACCGAAGAAAGGTGCCAAGAAGAATATGGCTCCTACTGAAACACCCAAGGATACGGTGGTTGTACCTGATCCTTTCGACCAGCAATTAGCGGCTATTGTGACTGAAGAGGAGTTCTTCCCCGATCAGATAAGTCTTTTGGAGGTAAAGGAAGACTGGATTTTTGACAAAAAGCGCTCGCGTCCCTATTTCGACATTCAGACGATCACCATGATGCTTCCTGCTGACGTAAATACTTCCACGGGCCTCGAGATTCCGATTGCTTCCTTCAAGTACAAGGATCTCGATCGGTTGTTCCGCAGCGATCCCAAGAAGTACATTTGGTATAACACCGTCAACTCGGCCCAACACAAGAATCTGGCTGACGCTTTCGACCTACGCTTGTTTTATGGTCGCATCACGAAGTACTCCAACCCGATGGATAAGTCGTTTATCGACATCTACAACGGTGAGAAGCAAGGTTTGATCAAGTCGCTTCAATACGAGCAGGAACTGCTGGAATTGGAAAGCGGTATGTGGGAATATTAAGACGGTTAACGGTTAACGGTTAACGAAACTATCTAATTAGATTAAGGGACGCAATGGCGTCCCTTTTTTTTGTGTTTGTCACAAAATTTTGCTTGCTCCCTCACCTGGCGACGGCGCTACGCGTGCCGACCGGACTTTCCATCATATTTAAAATCCAGGCCTCGAATTCCGGCGCGGGCCGTAGTCCGAGTACATCGCGCAGGTACAGCGCATCGTGAAAAGACGTGCTCTGATAATGCAGCATTACGTCATCGGCCCCCGGCACGCCCATGATGAAGTTGGCCCCGGCGACGCCCATCAGCGTGAGCAGCGTATCCATATCGTCTTGGTCGGCCTCAGCGTGGTTGGTGTAGCAGATGTCGATCCCCATTGGCAGACCCAGCAATTTACCGCAGAAAACGTCCTCCAAGCCCGCACGGATGATCTGCTTGCCATCGTACAGATACTCCGGGCCGATAAAACCCACTACGGTATTGACCAACAACGGGTCGAAGGCCCGCGCTACGGCGTAGGCCCGCGCCTCGCAAGTCTGCTGATCCAGACCCAGGTGCGCATTGGCCGATAGAGCCGCGCCTTGTCCGGTTTCGAAGTACATCAGGTTGTTTCCAATTGTGCCTCTTTTCAAGGAAAGTCCGGCTTCATGGGCCTCTTTCAGTAAAGCCAAATTGATCCCAAAAGACTTGTTGAGCGCTTCGGTGCCGCCGATGGACTGGAAAACCAGGTCGACGGGAGCCTTCTGCTCAATGAGTTGCAGGGTGGTGGTCACATGGCTCAGGACGCAGCTTTGGGTCGGAATACCGTAACGCTGCCGGATGCCGTCGATCATTTCCAACAACCCACCGACGGTGGCTACGTGATCCGTGGCAGGATTGATGCCGATCACGGCGTCGCCGCTGCCATAGAGGAGTCCGTCGATGATGGAAGCGGCGACGCCCTTAAAGTCATCGGACGGATGATTGGGTTGTAGCCGGGTGGAAAGCCGCCCTTTCCGCCCGATGGTATTCCGGAATTTAGTAATGACCTCGCACTTGGCTGAAACCGTTACCAGGTCCTGGATTCGCATCAGTTTACTAACTGCCGCCGCCATTTCGGGCGTAATGCCAGGGGCTAGTTGACGGAGGGTAGCGGTCGTAGTTTTTTCGGAGAGTAGATAGTCACGGAATTCGCCTACGGTCAGGGATTTTATTGGGTTGAAGGCGTTCGCGTCATGGGTGTCCACGATGAGGCGGGTGACTTCGTCGGTTTCGTAAGGAATGAGGGGTTCGGTAAGGAAGGTGTTCAGGGGCAAGTCGGCCAGGGCGATTTGGGCAGCCACCCGCTCCTCGTAGCTTTGAGCGGCTACGCCCGCCAGTTGGTCGCCAGAGCGGAGGGGGGAGGCTTTGGCGAGAAGGATTTTGAGGTTCTGGAACTGATGGGTGAAGCCTCGGATGGTAGTGCGGTAGGGCATGGCGATCCATTTTGGCTTGGTGATTTTAGCATGAAAGTACATAAAAAACCAGCGAACCGGCCCGTACCACAAGAAAAAGGCGGCGAAAATTGCTTTTCGCCGCCTTTTCGTACTGTCTCTTCTGTTTTTACAGAATTACGACCGAATTCTCGTCTTGGACACCTGCACCCTGCTCAGCGGGAACGTACTTGTCGGCTTCCCAGTCGTTTTCCCACTTCTCACCGTCCAGCAGGTAGCGGAATTGATACTCGCGGCCCGGCTCCAGTTCGACGATCGCCTTGTAGGAGCCATCCTTTTGCTTTTTCAAGGGAGTAGCCTCCGATGGATCCCAACCGTTAAAATCGCCAAGTACCGTGACTTTCTTCGTTTCAGCCACCGCTTCTGCGGGCAGGGAGAACGTTACTTTACAAATGTTCTTCGTCTTCAAATAATTTTTTACCAATGCCATAATTGTATTGCGTTTTGTTGATTGACCCGGCAAAGGTATAAAACATATTTTTTAATACAATGATTTACAGGTTAATAAATTTATCGTTGCTTGAAATAATTATACCACTGCTATTTTTTTTCGAGAAAGTGCAATTAGGGTATCCTGTAGCGAAATCCCAGGAAGCCCCGAACGCCCTGATTGGGCGCGTACACGTAGCTTGGGTCGAAGGTCAGGCGGTAAGGATTGTCGGGTGTGGCTACGACCTGACCCGAAGAATCGAACTGCACATTCTTGTCAAACGGATCGTTGGGTCGGGAAATTGAATTGGCCGGCGGCCGGAAGTTGAGCAGATTTTTCACGCCGCTGTAAATTTCGGCGCGCATCCCTAGTTTTTTGGTGAACTGGATGTTCTGCAAGGACCACACGGGCGAGTACTCAGCGCGAGGATCTTCTTCACTCAACAGCGGCAGACGCATCGGCCCGTACACGTTGCCCGTGTAGTCCACGGTCAGGCCGGCACGGATGAAGTCGTAGGTAATCGCCCAGGTTCCCATGAATCTTTCGGTTAATACGGGGCGAATTCTGACCCCTTCGTCCACCTGTACGTTATCCATCAGGGTGGCCCCGGCCACAATTTTGAGCGGGGCATAAAGGTTCACGTCCAGGTTCAGGCTGATGCCTTTGGATTCGGCGTAGCCGTCGAGGTTGTCGTAGATGATCTTGTTGGGGTCGGTATCGTAATCAGGAAGAATGCGGTTGCTGAAACGGGTATAGAAGATCGAGGCGTCCAGTCCTACAAAAGAATTGCCGGTAACGATTTTCTTGACAAAATTCAGATTGGCGTTCCAGCTCTGCTCAGGCTTAAGAGCATTTTTGATAACGACCTCCCGCGCGCCCGTGAGCGCGGCGTGGTCTTCGGTAAACAGATTGACCACCCGGTAGCCCCGGCCCACGTTGAGGCGCAAGGCATCGGTGCGGTTCATGCTTAGCTTATAAGCGAAACGCGGCGTGAAGATGCTCCCGTGCCGTGAGTTGTAGTCGTAACGTGCCCCGAGCAGGAACTTGTGCGACCCGCTGGTGATTTCGTCCTGAATGAAAACACCCGGCAGAAAAATGCGGTCGGGCCGATTGCCCGTACGCTCGTCGAACGTAGCCGTGGTATTATCGTCGTAATAGGTGTAGCGCATGGGCAGTCCTGTCAGAAGGCTGTGCTTACCCACCGTTTTATCCCACAGCAGTTGCCCGAAAGCGATTCGCTGCGTAGCCATGTAAGGCGTGGTGCCATAGTACGAATTCTGGTTGTGCGAGTTCAGCGAATACTGGAACGTCAGTTTTTCGGTGGTCGGTAGTTGGTACAGTCCGACGGCCTCGAAGCGCTTGGTATAGATGCTCTCACCGTAACGCTCTTCGCCGCCTCGGTACTCGGGCGTCCAGTTCATCTGTCCGCCCCAGCGGTCTTCGTAGTAGTAACGCACCGCCAGCGTCGCTTGCCGGTTTTGCCTGCGTTCCAGTGACCACTTGTTGAACACCGAGATCCGATTTTGTAGCGTCAGGTCGGTGAAGCCGTCGCCGTTGTTGTCGATGGGGTTTTGGTAGTTGAAATAATTGATCCCGAGTAGTGAGGACAGCTTCTCACCGGCGTTTAGCTTGAAGCCCAGGTCTACATTCAGATCGCGCCAGTTGCTGCTGAAAGCATCCGCCGAGACTTTGGGTGCTTTCCCGACCGTTTTGGTAATAATGTTGATAAGTCCGCCCACGGCTTCCGAACCGTAGAGCGTCGAGGCCGGGCCCTTCACAACTTCCACTCTTTCAATCAGGCTGTTAGGAATGCCAATCAGGCCATAAACCGTTGAAAGTCCGCTGACGATGGGCGTACCATCGAGTAGCACCATCGTATAGGGCCCTTCCAAACCGTTGATGTGAATGTCGCCCGTGTTGCAGACATTGCAGTTGAGCTGCGGGCGCACCCCATTGACATAGGTAAGCGCCTCGAATACGCTGGGAACGGGGTTTTTGTACAAAAACTTCTGCGTGATAATGTCCACGGGTACGGGGCTGTCGAGCTTGGACACCTCCTTCATCGTTCCCGTCACGACCACCTCGTTCAGCTGGCCGGCCTCTTCCTGCAAGGCGATTTCGAGGCGAGTCGTTTGGTTGGCAGCGAATGTAACGTTTTGCTGGTAAGCCTTATAGCCGATCGCCGAAATAATTATGGTTTGCTTTCCAGCGGGTACGGCAGTGAGCGTGTATCTACCTAATGTATCGGCAGTCGTACCAAGCGCTTTTCCCTGAATCGCCACACTTGCGAATTCCACGGGTTTTCCAGCGTGGGTAACGGTGCCTTCCAGGATGGCCTGTGCCTCGACATGCAAGGTCAGAACGGAGAGAAAAGCCAGCAGTATTGTTTTAATCATCAAGAATAGAGTATTCAACCGAACTAAATTATTTTTTTCGATGCAAAGGTAAGAAGTAAAATAATCATACCAAATAATATTTTTAGATTAGTCTAAATTTTTTAATATCGACGATCAATTGTTATGTTTGAAGGCATTTGACCCACAATCTCATTTCGTAACAAATAACTTCTATGCTCAAAAAAATTTTCCAACCCACCCCGCTCTCCGTCAATGCCAACCTGGGGGTTCTGTTCCTGCGTGTCGGTATAGGCCTGATGATGATCGCGGGCCATGGCTACCCCAAACTCCAAAAGTACCTCAGCGGTGACCGCGCTTTCGGTGACCCGATCGGATTGGGGCAGGAAACTTCGTTGCTGCTGGCGATCTTCGCCGAGTTCTTCTGCTCGCTGCTGCTTGTTTTTGGGCTTTTCACCCGGGCCGCTATCATCCCGTTGCTGTTCACGATGCTGGTGGCGCTATTCGTTGTTCACAGCAGTGACCCACTGGCAAAGCAGGAATTGCCGCTGCTGTACGCACTGGCCTATCTGACGCTGTTTCTGACGGGGCCAGGAAAATATTCGGGGGATAGGGTGCTGTTTAAAGAATGACAACGACCATAGTCCAACTCGTTTCTGTTAGAGTAGGTATTTGATATTCGCGTAGTAAGGCGTACCAAGTACTCTTTCCAGTAACTCTCTCTCGAATGAGATTTGATCCAACATGGCTATCAATACCTCTTTCAATTCCGGTAAGTAGTTTCGGATAATGTCAAACGAAATGTAGGGGTCGATACTTCGGTAGTCGTGCGCAATTCTATTTCTGAAGGAGACAATTAAATGCCAGGGAATGTTAGAAAAGTTGTTCCGGAGTTGAGGGTCGAGCTTTTTCGTTTCTTCACCAATGACCAGCAACAGTGTCTGACAGGCGTTGAAATTCATTTGAGAATTGATTTCCAGAAAATCATCAGAATTGGCAACATCTTGTGTGTAAAGAAATGTTTTTTCGATGGCTTCCAGGGCGGTGAGAAGGTAAGCGAGATTTCTTTTGTCAAACATAAATCAGTGATTTGGCCATCTCGATCTCGATCAACGGGTTAACGTATTTGAGGTTGACTATGTCAAGGTTATCCGTATTCAAGGCAGCTTCCAGATAAAGCTCCAAATCATACAACCCTTTGATTCCTAGCTTTGCTTCTTTTTCGAACTCAATGGCTAAATCAATGTCGCTGCCGGGGGTTTGGGCGTTTAGCGAATAGCTGCCAAAAAGTCCAATCCGGTCGATGTGGAACTGATCTTTCAATACGCTTTTCTTGTCTTTCAGAATACTCAATATCACTTCTCTGGACATAATTCAAGGTTTGTTTCCTTTACTATCGGATCCCTAAAAATAAAGATTTTTTCTGAATGGTAGATAAATGTATCAAATCCGCACTTTGTGTCCTGATGCCCTTGGTTTTCGCAGCTTGCAGCCGAAAGGCGGTACCAACCACGCCCCTTACCCGCCAACAGATGCGGCAGGACATCGCCTACCTCGATAAAAAACTTGAAAAGATATACCCCGGCCTGGGCTATTACAATTCGCGAGAAACGTACGACAACTACCGCGATTCACTGGTGGCACAATTGCCGGATTCGCTCAGCAACCGGGCTTTTTTTCGCCGCGTCGCGCCGCTGGTCAACAGCCAGAAGGACGGGCATCTGAGTTTTTACCAGCCCAAAAACATTACGGATGCAAACACGCCTTACCTTCCCTTCGTGGTGCGGGAAGTGGCGGGGAAGTACTTCATCGCTTACAATGGATCAATTGATTCCACTTTGCGGCGCGGCAGTGAACTGCTGGCCATAGCGGGACAACCGATGCGCGATTTGCATGAACTGCTGGCCGACAACTTTCGCGCCGGGGCCGACGCCGACATTCCCACGGGCCGTTATCAGCGAACGCTGGTCGCATTTCCTTTCCGGTATGCCGAGTGGTTTGGCGCGAAGGATTCGTTGCTGGTCAGGTACGTGGCCTTCGATTCTTCCCGTGTGTCCTCGGGCGATACCCTCGAAAAATACGTACTAAGCCAATCGAAGCGAACTTCCAACAAGATTTTGAGCACCCGATATTCGGAAGAAAAAGGCGGCAGCAAAAATCTGTCCCTGGCCAAATTGGACAGCAATGCCAAAGGGGTGGTGATGTCGATCACTTCGTTTGCGAAGTACAAAAAATGGGATCCGCTCAACCTGAAATTCAAACGCAAACTGCGGCGCAACTTCAAGGAAATAAAGAAACTGGGAACCGAAAATTTGGTCATCGATCTTCGGGGAAACGGCGGGGGAGCGATCATCAACTCGGCGCGGCTGCTGACGTACCTCCTACCCGAACCCTTCTCGGTTTTCCGGGAATCAACCCTCAAACCGGGCGCGGTTTTCCCCTATGTCATGATGGATATGAGTCCCATTCGGCCCATCGTTTTCTTCCTAACCTACCGACGCGACCCCGCCACCGGACTGTGGCGTTCGCGAGACAAGAAAAAGAAAGATTACAAGCCGAATGAAAGGTACGGCTATCGGGGAAACCTTTACTTCCTCGTCAGCGGAGCTACCTTTTCCGCCTCCGTTTCAGTGCTGGCGCACGCCCGAAACCAGGGAGTAGGCACATTGGTAGGCGACTCGCCCGGCGGAGCCTATTGGGGCGACTTCGCGGCTCGGTTCAAGATCATTTCGTTACCCAACTCGAAAATCAGGGTGCGTATTCCGCTCAAAACCATGTACCACGACGTGAAGCCACAGGACGACCACGAAATCAAACCCGACTTTCCCGTCAGCCGAACCTATAAGGATATTGTGACGCCTAACCGCGACTACGGGTTGGAATACGTGAAGGCACTTATCCGGAAAGATAAATGATGGCTCCGCCTTACTGATTATTACCTATTTTTGAAAAAAATCAAATCGTCTTTCTCCCCAATTTTTATGAAAAAACTTTTGCTGCCCCTGCTTTTGCTAGCTTGCTCGACGGGCATTTCCCAAAATCTTAAAACCCCTGAGGTCGGTATCGTTACGAAAGTAAAGGCCGATATGCCGCAGACGATGGATCTACTGAAAGAGGTCGTCAACATCAACAGCGGCACGCTCAATCACGCGGGCGTGCGGGCCGTGGGCGATGTTTTCAAGCGCGAATTTGAGGCAATGGGCTTTGCCACCGAGTGGGTCAGCCTGCCAGAATCACTCAACCGCGCCGGGCATTTTGTGGCGACGCGGAAAGGCAATCAGGGCAAAAAACTTTTTCTGATCGGCCATCTCGACACGGTTTTTGAAAAATCCATGCCCTTCACGCCTTTTACCCATCTCAACGATTCTACGGCCACCGGACAAGGAGCCAACGACATGAAGGGCGGCGACGTGATGATCGTGGCCGCGCTGAAAGCCCTACACGCCGGTGGCTTATTGGACAATACCTCGATCACCGTCTATTTCACGGGCGACGAGGAGAGCTCGGGCAAGCCCACTTCGGTGAGCCGCCAGGACTACATCGACCGCGCCAAAACGCACGACATCGCCCTGGCTTACGAAACGGCTCAGAGCTTCGGCATCGCGGCCACGGCCCGTCGGGGAGCGAGCGGCTGGGAACTCACTACGCACGGCCAAACGGGACATTCGTCGGGTGTCTTTGGGGCAAGGGCGGGTTACGGCTCCATTTACGAAGCGGCCCGCATCCTGAACGAATTTCGCGAAACGCTGAGCGCGGAGCAGTACCTCACCTTCAACCCCGGCGTGATGGTGGGCGGCACCGAAGTGAACTACGATCCCAAAACGGCCGAGGGAACTACGGTAGGGAAGACCAACATCGTGGCCCAGAAAACCATCGTCACCGGCGACCTCCGCTTCCTGACCGAAACCCAAAAGGAAAACGCCCGCGCCAGGATGAGGGAAATCGTGGCGAAGAACTTGCCTGGCACTTCGGCCGAAATCGAGTTCAGCGACGGCATTCCCGGCATGGAACCCAAGCCGGGCAACGTCAAAGTACTCGCTGTGCTGGATCAGGTGAGCCGTGACCTCGGCATGGGGCCCGTCAAGGCAGGTGACCCCGGCTCACGCGGCGCGGGCGACATTTCCTACATCGCTGAATACGTCGACTGCCTCGATGGCCTGGGTGCCTCCGGCAGCGGTGCCCACGCACCGGGCGAAACGATCAATCTGAAAGAGTATCCGGCCTTGATTCAGCGGTCGGCGCTGCTGATGTATCGGCTGACGCGGTAACCATCACGTACTTTCTTTCGGCGGCTTCATAGTTTACCGATTCAGGATGAGGTCTTTCAACTTGCGCAGGATAAAAATAATTTTCGTCAAGTCGTCATAGTCCGAGGCGTCGTACAGGCGGCTGGTGCAGTATTCATTGCCGTGTAGGGTGCTGAAACAGCAGGTGCTGCCAATGACGTAGCTGCCGTAAAGGGACTGATCGTCCTGGTTTTTTTTCTGTGCAATGAGCATAGCCATCAGCATCTGGGCCTCGGGCGGTCCGACGTATCGGTCTTTCGCTTCGCCCCTGCCCTTCTTGTATTCCTGTAAAAAAAATATGGTTTCTTAGGCGTATTGAATTTGAGCGGGGTAGCCACCAGGCAATCGGCTACGACGGTTAGGTAGTAATCGTTTACCGTGGCAGAGAGCGGACGCTCATAGAAAACTTTTATTTTGTCCTGAACGTCGATTTGCGCAATTGAAAACAAACCGCCGATAAACCGGATTTTCAATTCCTCCTCATTCCAGTACTTGCCATCGACCCGAACCTGTTCATAGAGGTAGTTCAGATTAGCCAATTCAAATTCGGAAAGTGTAAAGTGGGCGTCGAGCCAATGTTGGAGCGTTGGGCAATCCGTCGAAACAGCGAGGTCAAACGCCTCGGCGATGAGTCCTAAATCGTAGGGAAGTCTTTTGGGCGTGTCCATGCGCTTTCAAGTTCAATGGGTTCTGTCGGCTGTTTGTCGGTACTCAAAATTTCTAAAATCGTTAAGTTGATCTACTTTTTACTTTTCCGCGCCTCAGCTATCGGCTGGAACGGCCCGAACTTGTGTTGCTTTTCGGAAAACCCATCGGCGTAGGGTCCGTAAGGCGCATCGATGGGTTTTTGAGAATTATCCTTCCAGTCGCCGCTTTGCTCCCGGTGCGGGTGCGGTTTGGAATTGACGAAGGCAGCCAGGTCCCAGGCTTCTTCGTCGGTGAGTTGGGGGTTCTGATAGGTCGCGCCGAGCGGCATATTGTTCTTCACGTAGCCTGCAAACGAGGAAATCCGGAAAAGCCCTGCGCCGTCGTTGTAGCTGTGCTCGCCCCAGAGCGGCGGATAAATGTATTCGTTCCCCTCGTGAATCAACAACCCCTCACCGTTGGTCCCGTGGCAGATTTGGCACTTGGCTTCGTAAATCACTTTTCCCTTCTCAGGATCGGCGGCGCGGTCGAGGAAAGCCAGTTTTTCCAGGCCCGTTCCTTTGGGCGTGACACCTTTGGGGACGCCCTTTCCCAGCCATTTCATGTAGGCCACCATCGCCCGCATTTCCCGGCTGTTGCTATCCGGCGGCGTACCGTTGAGGCTGCGCTCGAAGCAGTCGGAGATGCGCTTCACGACCGATTCCACGCTGCCGGACCGCGTCCGGTATTTGGGATAAGTCGAGAAAACCGCCGCGTAGTTGTTTCCCATTGCCTTTGTCCCGGCTTCCAGGTGACAGTTTTGGCAGTTCATGCCGTTGGTATTCTGCTCAACGCTGCCCTTTGGACCGAGGTACCTGACGGTGTGGGCGACTAAATCGCGGCCGTAGAGGACGAGTTTGCTTACTTCGTTTTTGGGTAAATCCTCCACATTGGGCGCTTGCCACATCGTGTCGGGCACGAACGCACTGGCGTTTAGGGCAATACCAGGAGCTGGGAAAACCGGATAATCGTAGGAAACGATGATTCCGGAAGTGACAAGCAGCGCAGCGGTAGCGACTTTGAGTAACAGGGACAAGTTCATTCTATCTCACTCTTTGAAAAAGTAAAGATAAGAAAGCCAACCGCTCAGGAAATAGGCGGCCACTTATTTTCCTATGATAAATGTCAAGCCCAGTCGAAAGCCGTTGTAGTCACCGAGTTGCGGTTTGCTCAGCAGACTGCGGTTGTACATCAGATCGAGTCCCATGCGTTTGCCCAATTTAAAGCTTACGCCTAAGGCGGCTTTGGCGGTGAAATTAGAAGTAGACACCTGGGTGTTCTCGCCTGATAGGTAAGCTGAGTCCCTGGTTTGGAAGTTCCAGCCACCAGACAACTGCACGAAAGGTTTTACCTTCCAGGGGGTAAAATAGTAGCGGGTAAAAATTTCCGGGGAGAAATAGCGATCGTTCTTTTTCCAGGCTGGCTGCGGTATATAACTAGCCGTTCCGGCCAGCTTGTCCACAAAGTGAAACGATCCGTACGAAAGTTGCAGTCCAGCCACCCAACGGTCCGCGATAAAGTAACCGGCCTGCCCGGTAGCCGACCAAGTGTCGATTTCTGAAATATGCCCTCGCCCTATTCCTCCCGCACCATTTAGCCCCAGGAAACGGCTGCCCTTACTCATGGGAATGGCTGTGCGTTCTTTTTTAGCTGAGCCGCTGAGTTCATCGAGCGTTTGCGCCCACAGTACGGGAATGGTCGAGACGGTGAGGCACAGGGAAAGCAGGAGATTTTTCATAAGCTAATGTTTTATTATTGAAATGATGGATAGAATTTCCTAAAAGAAATTTACACAAATTGGCTTCGGTTGGGTTTAGGGTAGAGCGCCTCTCTGCCCGAATGGTTGGAAAGGCTCGCGAAAAAACTACTTTTCAAAAAACGAAAATATCAAATACTCATGAGACCTTACAATCTATTTCTAGCCTTACTCCTCCCCTATATCCTGGGCTGCACCACGTCATCTTCTCAGCAAACAAACACTACCGAAACTGCCGCCGATACCAGCGTATACGGCCAAATGACCGCCACCTACGACGGCATTGGCAAAACCTACCACGGCCGCGAAATCGCCCACGTCATGGGCTTTGGTGGAGCCAGTTGGCTGGAGCGCGACGAGCGGCAGGAAGAGGAGAATACCGCGCTGGCGATCAGCAAGCTACCCATTTCGGCCAGCAGCGTGGTGGCCGACATCGGGGCCGGGACGGGTTACTACACGTTCAGGATTGCCGCCAAAGTACCGCAGGGTAAGGTGTACGCCGTAGACGTACAGGACGAGTCGGTGCAATTTTTACAAAAAAAGGCCCGGCAACTGGGCCAGGAAAATGTGGAAGTCATCAAGGGCGATGCGCAGTCGCCGAACCTGCCGGAAAGCACGGTGGATTTGGCGATTATGGTGGATGTGTACCACGAGCTGGAATTTCCGCATGAGATGCTGCAATCGTTGCGCAAGTCGCTGAAAGCCGACGGCAAGATTCTGCTGCTGGAATACCGGGCCGAGGATCCGACGATTCCCATCAAAAAACTCCACAAACTCAGCGTGGCGCAGGCCAACAAGGAGATGACAGCGAATGGCTTCAAACTCATTCAGCGGGGCGATTTCCTGCCGATCCAGCATTTTTTGGTGTATCAGAAGCAGTGAGGGCTGGTTTACAGGGATTTGTCCATACCTTCCGACAGATTCCCTGGCCCAAAATCATACAAATGCAGTATGGCGGGTAAGTGAAAAAGATGGGAATTTTGCCAGATGAAACCTACCATCACCGTTGCCGTCGTCGAAGATAAGGAACCCATCCGCCAATCGCTGGCCATTTTGGTCGGCGGCACCGAGGGCTTTACTTGCCAGTCGACCTACGAAACCGCCGAGGCGGTCCTGGCCGACCTGCCCCAAAACTGCGTGGATGTGGAACTGATGGACATCGACCTGCCCGGCATGAACGGCATCGAGTGCGTACGCCAACTGCGGCCCGCCTGTCCCGACACGCAGTTTATGACGTGTACCATGTACGATGAGGACGAAACGGTCTTCGAGGCCCTTAAAGCCGGAGCCAACGCCTACATCCTCAAGCGCAGCCCGCCCCACAAAATCCTGGAAGCCATCACCGAACTGCACGAGGATGGCTCCCCCATGAGCAGCACCATCGCCCGCAAAATCGCCCTCTCGTTTCACACCGACACCTCCGCACCCAGCGAACTCGACGTGCTGACGCCCCGCGAGCGGGAAATTCTGGAAAAGTTATCCAAAGGCCACAGCCACAAGGAGGTGGCCGTCGAACTCTTCATCAGCCCCACCACCGTGTGCAAGCATATCTTCAATATTTACGAAAAGCTGCAAGTCCATTCCAAGGTAGAGGCGGTCAACAAGTTTTTGGGGCGATAAAATCATACAAACGGCATATTGTGAGCGCCTGACCGGCCTGGTAGTTTTGTCCCGATGATTAATGATAATCATTCACACAAAACAACCAACCGTAGTATTATGAAAAAGCTCCTTGTGTTTCTATTTGTGGTAACGGCCTTCGCTTCTTGTAAAAAGAAAGATCCCGAACCCAAAGACCCCGCAAAAGCCGTAGCCGGCACCCACACGCTCAGCTCATTCACTCTGCTGGAAAACAACGACGGCCTCGACCTGCCCAAACTCCCCCTCAAGAGCAACGGACAAACCCTGTCGGGCACCGTCGAGGTTACCCCGAGGGAAGTAGGCATGGTAGACATGACGATTACGCTTAATTTCACGGGTGAGCAGCCCGAATCGTTCGACCTGGAAGACATCGAGGTAAGGGAGAAGAGTGGCGGCTATGGCCTGTACGTGGACGACGACCTGGTAGCCGATGCCGACGGCCAGAACATCATCTTCAACTACTCCGAAAGGGACGCGCAGACGGGGGTCGCTACGGTGTTGAAATTCGTGGGAAAAAAGTAGTTCCGGCGTGCGTCCACCCTATGCTAATCACTGGCGGCGTTCCGAACGATCGGGACGCCGCTTTTTATTTGTGTGTCGCGCTCAGATTATGGAAAAACGGCCTGATTATTGTTAATAGTTCTTAAGTCCTATTTTAGACTCAAATACTTAGACCGTTTACTCTGAAAAGTCCTACTTAAACTCCTATTCTTACCGACTTTTCTTCTTTTATTTAAAATTTACTCCCATTTGATCGTTTGCTAAAATTGGCGCTATTTTTGCTTGGTTTTCTGAGCTTAAGTTTCACTTTTCAATGGCTGTGCATGGGTAGTATTGTTTTGAGTAGAGACTTAAGTTTGGTGCTCAGGCAATGTCTGGTGTGCGTCGCAGTGCTGCTGTTGGGTGTTAGTACTGCTCCGAGTTTTGCGTGGGCATCGCCTACGGAAACTTGTTCCTTACCAACTTTGACATTTAGTGACACAACCGGGACTGTCATCGTTATTGCTGGGCCAGATACGGTTTGTGCCAGAAATTTGCCTGTCACGTATTTAGCCAGTCCGGTTGGTGGCAATTTTATCTTTCCAAAAGGTCTGCCACCTGGGCTGGTTACGGTGAAGGACAATCAATTTACGCTCAATCCTGGTTTTGACATCATCAATACCTCCGTCAGCTATCAGGTCGATGAACCGAGTGGGGAGTTAGCTTCAATTTCGGTAAAATACCTAACCATCGTTTCTCCCCCAAACCCCACAATCACCAAACCAATGACTATCTGTGCAGGAAACTACGCTAATCTTGTTGTGGAAAATTGTCCGGGCAAGGTAATATGGAATACTGGCGTTCAGTATTTTGTCACAACTGTAAACCCGACTATTACCACAGAATACTCGGCTCGTTGTATAACGAACGGCTGCGATACGACATTGAGGACCAAGGTGACAGTCGATGGTATTTATCCCGATGTCAAAATCATTGGCACAACTTGTAGCGAGGACAGAAAAACTTACGAGTTCAGCTTTGATGCCGCCGAAAACGTTACGATTACGAGCAATCTGGGCATTTTACAAGACAATAAAATTGCGGATATTCCGGCTTCGAAGACATTCAATGTCACATTTAGGGTTGGTACCTGTTCAAGTACTTTCAACTTAACCGGTTCACCTTGCGCCGCAGACCCAAATTGCTCAAAAAATCTTAGTACGATAATCGCTGCTTCGGCGGCTACCTGCTCAGATTCGGGAGCAAGAAGCGACGCCTCCATTGTGCTGGGCTTCCCGAATCTTGCCGACCGCTATACCTATGCCGGAACGGCTGCCGGACTCGCTACCTATGAAAATGCAGTAGTTTTGACAGGCAAAAAAATTACTATCTCTAACCTCCCCAACCCAATTGCCCCAACGGGAAAGACCTACTACTTTCGTTTTTATAGAGGTAGTGCTGCCTGTAGTTTCGATACAACCGTTGTTGTGCCCTATCGCGATTGCAGCATTCCTTGCGCTAAGCCTGACGCTGGAAGCGATTATTTCGTAAGTAGGCATCACAATGAAATCAAATTACCAGACGCTAACACTAGTCAAAAATGGGTAGTAAGTTCAGACATTCCACTGGGCGACAAGAATCCAACAATTATCAACCCATCGACTGGTCAGGTGTATGGACTTTTCCCGAATGGAAAATATGCTTTCGTTTTGATGGATGGAGGATCAGGTAGTTTGTGTTCCGATACCGCCTTTGTATTCGTGGGAAACAATGACTTACCTATCCTCTCCACTTATTCGGATACGATCACACTACCGAAGTACATATTGAATACAGGCCCAGGGGCGACTTATGCCGAGTGGAATTCAACATTCGGTAACTCGGCAACTTTAACTTCATCTGGAAGAGTTAGCGGATTGACTTCCCCCGGTAGTTATTCATTCAGAATTTTCAATCCTTATAACCCAGGAAATGAATTTCTTACTAATGACGTATTGACCCTAACCGTCATCAAGCTCGCCAAGCCCGACGATTGCCCCCCAGGCCAGTGCATCCCCTTCTCTATAAAAAGAGTGAAACTGGCCGCCAAATAACCGATGCTCCTCACTGCCCCACCGCGCTTCGCAGTTCCTTTTGCAGCGTGGGATTATCGGGAAATTCTTGCGGAATCCAACGGTTCACGATGCGCCCGGCTTCGTCGATGACCATGAACGGGTAGCGGGGCTCGATGGCATATTGTGCCTTGAACTGCTCCACGATCTCGTCCGAGGCGTAAAGGTGCAGCGCGTGGGGGCGCTCTTCCACGTAGTCTTTCCAGACCCCGAAGCGGATGCCTGGCGTAACGCTCACGTATACGAACAGCACGCTGTCGCCCTTGGCTTCTTCCAGCAGTTTGAGCGTAGGTTCGTGCTGTTTCAGGTTAAAGGCAAAAGCCACGGCCAGCGGTTTGCCGCGCAGGCTGCTGAGCGATACCGCGCTGCTGTCTTTGTCGAGCAACGTGAAGTCGGGGGCGGCCAGTCCCTTTTCCAGTTTTTCCTTGGTGGCGATGATTTTGGCAAAATAATCCTTCACCTGGGCAGTAGGATAGCGCGGCGCGAAGTCGGCGAACAGCGTCCTGGCGGTTTGCATGGAAGGCAGCGCGGTGACGGCGTAGTTGAGCCAGTAAGTGAGCAGGTACTCTTGCTGCCTGGGGTACTGACTAACCTTTTCTTTGCTACGGGCATATACTTCCAAGACGGCATCGGGACTCAGCCTATATTGCGACGCAATCGCCTGAGGGTACTTTTCGGTAACGGGAATCAAAACCCAGTTCCGCAATTCGTTGCGGTAGGCCAGGCTGAAAAGGGCTTCGTCGGGATAGAGTTTAAAGTTTTCCAGTGTGATGGCATCCAGTTCTTTGCGCTGCTCGGGCGTCAGTTTTACGGGCGTATTTTTGCGCATCTGACGGTCGCGCACCACGATGCGCATCAGGTACGGCTCCACCTGGGTGGTGGCCCGCACGTAGTTGTCGAAGGTGCTATCCACCGGATAGGCAGCTTTGAATTTATCGTATTCCGCCAGGCGCATTTTGGCCAGACTGTCGCTTTGGGCAACGATGGCGTCATTGTCGATTTTCTTGGGGTTGAAGCGGAAGGCGGGTAGGTATTGGTAATGGTTTTCTAGGAAATAATTTTGCAAAAACACCTGATGGGCCACGTTCTTGCCCTCAAAAGTAAGTTGATTGCCGGGATTGACGTTGATCGTCAGGTTCTCGTCCGGTACGATGTACAGCAGTTGGGTGCGACTCTCGCGGCGCATCTCGGTGGGCGACAGATCATTGGTGGGCCGCTTGGAGGCGATCGTCATCCTGACCAGCAGCGGCTTATCTACCGGGAAAGTCGTAGAGCCGTCTTTCTGGATACTCAGATCGAAGACGTCGATGGTTTCGTACTCGGTTTCGGCCAGGCCCACGCCCAGCGTCTCGTGGAAACGGACGCGCTCCAGCGTCAGCGAATAAATGTAGTCCACCTCGGTGGGCGAGGCGATGTTGATGCGGGCGGAAGATTGCGCCCACGCGCTGAGCGCCAGCAGCGTAAGGAGGAGAGTTGAGACGACTTTCATGCGGCGAAGTGATTGAGTAATGCCCATACAACGGAAAAATCCTTCCGGCAAGTTCGGTCTGCCGTTTGGTTCCGCTAATTTAGCGTTCTATTTCCCAAACAACCTATGAACCGCCCCACCCTGTCCCAGTTCCACGCCCTGCGTGAAGAATTCGCCGGAGAACTCTACTATGACGACTCTACGCTCCACGCGGCGCAGCGACGGCTGTACGCCACCGATGCCTCGGTGTACCAGGAACTACCCCTGGCGGTAGCCCTCCCCCGCCACGAAGACGACATCAGGCAGCTCATCGCCTTTGCCAACCAGCACCAGATCACGCTCATCCCCCGCGCGGCGGGTACTTCGCTGGCCGGACAGGTGGTCGGGCAAGGTTTGGTGGTAGATATTTCAAAGTACTTTTCAAAAGTACTGGAAATCAACGCCGAAGAGAAGTGGGTGCGGGTGCAGCCGGGCGTAATTCGCGACGACCTGAACAAGCACCTGGCCGAACACGGCCTGCTCTTTGGCCCCGAAACTTCCACGGCCAACCGCGCCATGATCGGCGGCATGATCGGGAACAATTCCTGCGGGCTGCACTCGATCATCTGGGGCAGTACCCGCGATCATTTGCAAGAAGTAAAAACGCTGCTCTCCGACGGTTCGGCAGCGGTTTTTTCCTCGGTCAGTCAAGCGGATTTTGTACAAAAACTGGGCGGTAAAACAACTGCCGGCAAGCGTGAGCAGGCGATTTACGCCGGGATGTGGGGCATCATTTCCAACCCCGTCGACCAGGAACTGATCGGAAAGAATTTTGCCAAAAAATCCGTCACCCGGCGCAACTCAGGTTATGCGCTGGATAGTTTGGCGGATGAGAAAGGCAACCTCAACCTCGCCCGCCTCGTCGCAGGTTCGGAAGGCACGCTTTGCTTCATTACCGAGGCCAAAATTGGTTTGGTCGATTTGCCGCCCGCCGCCGTGGGCGTGGTGTGCGTCCACACGACTTCGCTGGCCGAGGCGCTGCACGTCAACCGCGTCGCGATGCGCCACGCGCCCAAGGCATCGGAGTTGGTGGACAAGTACATCATGGATTTCACCAAAGAACACCACGAGTACTCGAAGAACCGCTTTTTCCTGGAAGGCGACCCCGCCGCGCTGCTGCTGGTTGAGTTCTGGGGCGATAAAGAGGAAGAAGTGCAAAATCTGGCGGCGGATTTCATAGCCGATTTGAAAGTAGAAAAGCTCGGCTACGCCTACCCTCTGTTGTTCGGAGCCGATGCTACCAAAGCCTGGGACATCCGCAAAGCCGGCCTGGGCCTGATCCGCAACCTGCCCGGCGATACGCAGCCCGTCAACCTGATCGAAGACTGCGCCGTGGCCGTGGAAGACCTGCCCGACTACATCGCCGACCTGAAAAAACTCTTGGCAAAACACAACCTCCACGCCTCGTACTACGCCCACGCCGGAGCGGGCGAACTGCACGTGGAGCCGATGATCAACCTGAAAACCAGCGAAGGAAAACGGCTTTTCCGCGAAGTACTGGCCGAAACCGCCGCCTTGGTCAAGAAGTACCGCGGCGCGCTCTCGGGCGAACACGGCGACGGGCGGCTGCGCGGCGAGTTTATCCCGTTCATGATGGGGCAGGAGGTTTATGAACTCTTCCGGCAGGTGAAGCGCATTTGGGATCCTGACGGCATTTTCAACGCCAACAAAATCGTGGACACGCCGCCCATGAATGAGTCGCTGCGTTACGAAGCCGACGCCGCGCCGCCCGAAATAAAGACGGTTTTCGACTTTACGCGCGAAGAAGGCATCCTGCGCCTCACCGAAAAATGCAGCGGCTCGGGCGACTGCCGCAAAACCGAGCTGACGGGCGGCACGATGTGCCCGAGCTACATGGCCACGCGCCGCGAGCGCGACACGACCCGCGCCCGCGCCAACATTTTGCGGCAATTTTATACCAAAACTGAATTTCCCGGAAACAAAGAAAGTGCGACCAGTCCTGCCATGGTGAAGGAGGTACTCGACCTCTGCCTGTCGTGCAAAGGCTGCAAGGCCGAGTGTCCGTCGAGCGTGGATGTGGGAAAGATGAAGGCCGAATTCACCCAGCAGTACCACGACACACACGGTGTGCCGTTCCGGTCGCGGCTGGTGGCGGATTTTACCAAACGCATGAAGCAGGCCGCACTGCTTCCCTGGGCTTATAACAAAATCTTCGCTACGCCCGCCCTGCGTCGCGCCGCCAACAAGGCCGTCGGCTTTCATCCCGAGCGGACGATGCCGCTGCTGGGCAAGCAGACTTTTCGGAAGTGGTTTGAGAAAAGAGAAAATCAGTCGCCGGAAGGTGGGGCGACGAAGGGCAAAGTCTATCTCTTTGCCGACGAATTCACGGATTACAACGACGTGGAAGTCGGGCAGAAAATGGTGTGGATTTTGGAAAAACTCGGCTACGAAGTACGCATTCCCAAGCACATCGAGTCCGGTCGTACGTTCTTGTCCAAAGGCTTGGTAAAGGAAGCGCAAAAAATCGCGAATCGGAATGTGCAGCTTTTACAGGACCTGGTCAGCGACAAAACGCCGCTCGTCGGTGTTGAACCGTCGGCTATTCTGACCTTCCGCGACGAGTACCCCGATCTGGTCACGCCGGAATTGAAGGAGTCGGCGCAGAATCTCGCCAAAAACGCGCTGCTTTTTGAAGAGTTTGTTGCGCGCGAAATGGAAAAGAAAAATATCGCCAGCTCGCAATTTTCCACCGAGGAAAAACTGATCAAACTACACGCACACTGCCATCAGAAGGCGCTGTCGTCGCTGTCGGTGGCGAAGCAGGTACTTTCGCTTCCGCTCAATTACAAAGTCCAACTCATTCCGAGTGGCTGTTGCGGGATGGCGGGCAGCTTTGGCTACGAAACGGAGCATTACGACCTCTCGATGCAGATCGGGGAGTTGGTGCTGTTCCCGACGGTAAGGCAGCAGCCCGAAGAGGTCATCATCGCTGCGCCCGGCACGAGTTGCCGTCACCAGATAAAAGACGGAACCGGACGCAAAGCCTTGCATCCGGTCGAGGTCTTGTGGGAAGCACTGGTAAAGTGACTACCGCATCGTGTCCGACGCCATGTCGTTGGCCATCCCGTCACCGGCCACGGTATCCGACATCATTTGGCTGGCGGGGGTATCGTCTTTGGGAACCGCGTCGCCGTCATGGCGAGTTAGGCCGTATACCACGGCCAGAAGCATCAGCGCGATTCCTATGCCGAGTATCCAGTAAAGCATGTTGCCGGTCTTTTTGGTCGAGCGGGCTTCGTCGTCGGTTTCTTGTCTGTCCATGAGGATTGATTTTATTATTGTTAAAGAAAGGGTATTAATTTCGTCCCAAAGGTAACGAGTGGAATTTGGATATAATGAATCAAGCAGAGCAGAAGCAGCAACTTATTGAAAAAATTCGGGAAATCAACCATCCTGAGGCCAGTCTGCTATTTTTCCGGCTGCTGAAAGATATGCTGGACGTCACCAACCTGGCCGATTCCGACCCGCGGCTGGCGGTTGTGGTTTTGAAGAATAATGCGGGTATTTCGGTGAACATCAACGTGTATCTCGCTTTGAAGATTACCAAGAGCCGCAGCGAGGGTGTTCGCCTGTGGTTTGCTTTTCCGAAAAAATACTTCGAAAACGGCGCGCACCCTTTGGCCCGCTCGAAAGATTTCCAGTCGCGGTTAAACGGCCCGCAGGCCGATTATGTTTGGCTGCCCCTGCCCTTCGACGAAGCCGACCTCGACCGCTACGATCCCGAGGCCAAGCAGCAGTGGGAGAACTGCCTGCTGGAATTCGTGGAAAAAGCCCGGCGCAGCCCGCACATCAAAAAGCACAACTCCGCCGCCTACAAAGCTGCCATCGACGAGTCGTATCGGGGCGAAATCATCGCCTCCGCCGCGCCCGGTCGGGATGCGCTCATCGGACAGGCAAATCAAGTGCGCGAAGTGGCGGAAACCTACGGGAAATTAAACCAAAATAAGGGACCAACGCAAAATGATGAGCCGCCCCAACGCCGCCCCGACCTCCCGCTCAACCACCTCCTCTACGGCCCGCCGGGAACGGGCAAGACGCACTACATTCAAGGCCTGCGTCGGGAATTTCCCGATGCGCACTTCGTGACCTTTCACCCGTCGTACAGCTACGAGGAATTAATGGAGGGCATCCGGCCCGATTTGGTCGGTGGGCAGTTGAGCTATCGCGTCAAGAAGGGAGTTTTCTACGAAGCCTGCGAGGAAGCCCTGCGCAAAGCGGGCTACGCAACCTTCGAAAGTTGCCTGGACGAAACGCCCGCCCGACGCGCCGAGCGATTTGCCGCCGCTCCGGCGCACTTACTATTGATCGATGAGATTAACCGCGCCAACCTATCGGCGGTACTGGGCGAAATCATCACCCTATTGGAACCCGACAAACGACTGGGAGCAGAAAATGAGCTTTGGCTGACCCTCCCCTATTCCCGCAGCCGCTTTGGGATCCCGGCCAACCTCTATGTGGTAGGTACGCTCAACACCGCCGACCGTTCCATCGCCCTGCTGGACACGGCTTTGCGCCGCCGCTTCGCGTTTCAAGAAATGCCGCCCGAACCAGAACTATTGCCCGAAACTGCTTTCGACGGCATAGATTTAAGGCAAATGCTGCGCACGATGAACAGGCGCATCGAAGCCCTCTACGACCGCGACCACGCGCTGGGCCACGCTTATTTTTTGGGGATAACTACCTACGAAGAGCTGGTCGAAAGATTCCGCCAGAAAATCATCCCGCTGCTGCGCGAGTACTTTTACGACGACTGGGAGAAAATCCGCCTCGTGCTGGGCGACAACGAGCGGCAGGGCAAAGCTTACGAAGAGCAGCTCGTGCGCCGTACTTTGCTCAACGAGCGCGAATTATTCGGCGAAGAAGTACTTTCGCAGCCCGACGGCTATACTTACGAAATAAACCCGGCGTTGGTCAACGGCAAGTTCGATGAGCTACCGAAGAAGGCGTTCACGCGCATCTATAAGAAGTAGGAATTGACGACATTGGATTTTTGACATTTTACTAACTCATAGACTTTGAACTCTAAACTCGCCTCTATTTTCTGGATAACCGCTTTGCTGCCCCTGGGTGTTGCGGCGCAGGATCGCAACTTCGTTTCCTTCTCAGGGGGGTACAGCCTGCCAATCGGCGCGTTCGCCAGCCAGAACTTCGACGACCCCAAAGCGGGCCTGGCCGGACCGGGCTTGTACGCGCAACTCAACTACGAACGCAAACTGGCCGATCACTTCGGACTGCGGCTAACGGGTAGTTTGAACATCAACAAAACCGACGCCCAGCCGCTGATCGACGAATACAGCGTGCTGCTCACCCAACCCGAAAGCTATTCCTGGGAAACGGAAACTTCCACCTGGCAGTTGGGAGCGCTGCTGCTGGGGCCATCGGTTTTCCTGCCGCTGGGAAACGCCGAACTAGAAGGCCACGTGCAGGGCGGGCTGGTATTTGCCGAGTCGCCGGGCGTAACGGCGCGCGGCACTTCCTCGGCGGGCAACCCCTCGGCCGAGGGGCGCGTTGCGCAAGCTTCTACCAGTGCGTTTGGTTTTGGGGCCGGGGCCTCGGTGCGGTTCCGTCTGACCAGGAATCTGCGCCTACAAATCACGGCCGACGCCATCGGGGCCAACGCGCAGTTGAAAGACGTGCCGACTTACCGCCAACTCGGGAGCCTGGTCGTCGAAGGTACCGATAGTCCCGAGCGGTTCGTGGCGGTGGTGAATGTGGGAGCGGGGGTAGTTTTTGGGTTTTAAATAGTATCATAAGGGTAAATTTGATAAAAACTTATGGATAGATCATCGAGTAAGTCAGAGTTATTTGTTCATAGATTAAGAAGCCATCACTTTCATGTTAGTGAATTTAAAGTTCAACCGATCAAAGATTACTTGGATCAGATAGATGAATTTATTGAAGATAAAAGTAAAGCCCTTGATAAAAAAATAGTAGACTGGCAAAGTTCAGATGTAGAGGATAGGTATCCAGCAATAGATCATTTTTATGAAGACATAATGAATTATTCCGAGAATTTTATTCAGATAAAATTAGAAAGTACTCTACTGATTTCTTATTCGATGTTTGAGTATTTTTTGAAGGATTTTACTAATTATTACAAAGAGTATTATGATATCAATATAAGTGTAAGTGATTTATCAGGGGGTAATTACATAGAAAAATCGAAAAAATATTTGGAGAAAGTTGTAGGGCTAGATTTGAAATCATTGGGTCTAATATGGAACAAGATTACCTTTTATCAAAAAATAAGAAACAGGATAGTTCATAACAATGGCGAATTTGGAAAAAGTGAAACGGAACTCCTCAAAAATATTAATACACATATTGATGGTATTGATTTTAAAGCAAGAAAAATTTTGTTGAGCGATAAGATTTTTATCTTTTCATTTTGGAATCTATTCGATGATTATATTGAAGGAATTATCGACCAGACACTTACGAAGATCAGTAAGGATTCAATTGACACACTTACATGAACAATCCCGACATCCGCTGGAAGCAACGCTTTCAAAACTTTGAGAAAGCCCTCATTCGTTTGCAAGACGCTGTGGCTACACAAGATCCTTCTGATCTAGAAAAGGCGGGTGTGATTCAGACCTACGAATTTACTTTTGAGCTAGGCTGGAAAACGGTAAAAGATTATTTAGAGGCAAATGAGGTGCTGGTCAGTTTTCCGCGCGACGTCATCAAGGCTGGTTTCAAATACGACTTGTTGGACGGAGAACTTTGGCTGGATATGCTGCAAAAGCGCAATTTGATGAGCCACAGCTACGATGAGGAAAGCGCTGAGATAGCTTACCGATTGATCGTCGATACCTATTTTGTAACGATCAAGGAATTGTTTCAAAAACTCCAACTATCGCTATGAATCCATTCGGAATAACCGATAAAAGCTTCCGACTACTCACCGAGGCCTTCAACCGCTACCCGGAGGTGGAGGAGGTGCTTGTATTTGGCAGCCGCGCTAAGGGAAATTACCAGCGGGGCAGCGACATCGATCTGGCGATCAAGGGGGAAAAGTGCAGCCACAAAATCGCCCTGGACATCGCGGGTTTTCTGAACGAAGAACTACCCATCCCGTACCATACCGACGTGGTTTTTTACGCAGGTTTGAAAAACGAAGTTCTAAAGGATCACATCGACCAAGTGGGGAAGTCGCTCTTCATGACAACTGACGACTCAGTTCCTCGCCAATCTCCATCAAACTACTGATTTCCTCTTTTGTAAAGTCGTAGGGTACGGGCTTGGCGATGCCCAATACGCCGTGCAATTCGCCATCGAGCAACATCGGCGCGGCCAGGGAGCCTTCCACTTTCGTCTCTTTGGCCGAGGGTCGGGCCACGCCCGATTCATCCGTTTGCAGATTGCACATTTCTACGGGCTCGCGACGCTCAGCGGCGATGCCCGCCATCCCCTTACCGATGGGAATTTTCGACATCTTGGGGAGCAGAAACTCAGGGATGCCCACCTGTGCCCGCAAATCCAGCAACTGCGTTTCCTGGTCGAGCGTGTGGATGGTACCCGTGGCGCAATCGAAGGCGGCAAGAATATCCGCTAAAAGTTGCTGGGAGTCAGTGGCTATCTCCTTATTGCGCAGATTAGTTAAGATGTCTTCTATTTTAAGCTTCATAGTTTATGAGAAGAAAATGTGCTGATACTTCACATAAAAAGCCAGCGGTAATTCCCGATTACTCCAAAGTGCCCCTGAAACCTCTTTATTCCTAACTATTCGCTCCGCAACGACTTCACCGGATTCATCATCGCCGCTTTGATCGCCTGAAAACTTACTGCCAGGAAAGCGACTAGCAAGGCCAGCACCGCCGCTGCCACGAATACCCACCACTCGATGCCAACCTGGTATTGGAATCCGGCCATCCAGTTTTTCATCAGGTACCAGGCCACCGGTGAGGCGATAACGATCGCGATGACGACGAGTTTCAGGAAATCTTTGGACAACAAAGTCGTGATACTTGCCACGCTGGCCCCAAGTACCTTCCGAACGCCGATTTCCTTGGTGCGCTGCTCGGCGGCGAAGGCCGACAAGCCGAATAGGCCCAGGCAGGCGATGAAGACCGTCAGCCCGGCAAATACGCGGTAGAGCAGGCCCATCTGCCGCTCGGCCTGGTAGAAGTTCTCGATGTTTTCTTCGTAAAATTTGCCGGTTAGTGGTACTTCCGGAAATATTTTCTGGTAAGCAGTTTTTATCTTCTCCACCGCCTGCGGAAGGTTCTGGGATTCGATCTTGACCGCTCCCGTCCAGTAGAACTGACTGAGCTGCGTAATTAAGATGGGATCTATGTCCTCGCGGGCCGACTCGGTGTGGAAATTTTTGATCACGCCCACGATGGGGGCCGGTTCCTGGTTGCCCATGCGCAGTTCGCGGCCGATCACCGAAGCCGGATCTTCGACGTTTAATTTTTTCAACAGCCGCTCATTGACCACGTACTTGGTGTTGGTGTCGCTGCTGGCGTAAGGCCCGCCCGCCACAAATTCAATGCCGTAGGTTTTGAAATAATCGCCATCAGCCATTTTCATCGACACGCTGAAATCCTCATTTTCGGACAGGTTGGTAAAGCCAAAATTGCTCCGCCAGTTGTTGCCGGAAGAAGGAGGATCGGACGCAAACGTGACCGACTGGACTTCCGGCATTTGTGACAATTCGTTTCGGAGCGCAGCATTCCGCTCTTCGTACTCCGTTTCCATATTCATCATATACACGCCCTCTTTTTCAAAACCCAAATCAAGTTGACCGATGTACTCCATCTGCCGCAGGTTGATAACCGTGCCGATAATCAGCACCAGCGCCGCCGCAAACTGGAAGACGATCAGGCTCTGGCGTAAAGTCAGCCCGCCCGACCAGCCGGTGGTAGCCTTCTTACGGAATACTTCCAGCGGCGAAAACGACGAAAGCACCAACGCCGGATAAAGTCCGGCCAGGAACGTCAGCCCAAGCAGCAGACCCGTAAGCCACAACCATAACTCGGGCGTTATGTACAATGCCGGGTCAGCGGGTATGTCGAACATCGCCTCCAGCAATGGAATGGCGGCGTAAGCCAGCATGAATCCGAAAGTCACCGACGCCAGTACCACCAGGAAAGTCTCGGTGAGGAACTGCGCGACCAGCTGCCCCCGCTGACTACCCAGCACTTTACGCACGCCCACTTCCTTGGCGCGTTTGGTAGCGAGGGCGGAGTAGATATTGATGAAGTTGATGCAGGCCATCAGCAGAATCAGAATACCCACGATGGCAATGTTGCGGATACGCTCCCGAGGGACCGCGCGGTCTTTGTAGTTGTCGAGTTCGGTATCGTGGTGTACGTCCGCCAAAGGGCTCAATGAATGGATTTCTTCGCCTTTTTCCTTCCTTTTGTCGTAGTGCTTATGCGAGAACTTTTCGAGTAAGGCGTTGGCCGAAGCCGCCGAAAAGTTTTTGGGTAGCTGCACATAAATCTGGTCGTTGCTACTGGTACTGCCCCAATCCTCAAAATTCCCGAAGCCAAACAGTTCCGGCTTGGCGCGTTTCGACGCGTAGGACAAAACCAGATTAAGTGAAAAGTCGGTGTTCTGCGGAGCGTCTTCCAGTACGCCGCCTACCTGCATGGTCGTGGTGTTGTCGATGCGCAGGTACTGACCCACCGCTTTCCGGTAATCCTTGAAGTACTTCTCGGCATACTTGCGCGAAAGTACCACCACGTTGGGCTGCGCCAGCACTTCGGCACTCCCTTCCAGCCACACAAAGTCAAACATTTCAAAGAACTCGGGGCCGACCATCAATCCTTCGTTATCCTCGATGAACTTGGTCGAAAGGTCACCCGAGTTGGGGTCAGCACCCAATACCGTCACCTGCGGGTCTAGCGTACCGAAAACGGGCACCACTTTCTCGAACTGCGGGATGTCGGTTTTTAAAGCCGCCGCCACGGGCAACGGGGCTCCCGGCGTCACTTCGCTATTCCCATCAGCGTAGGTTTCCTGCCTAATGACGCGGTAAATGTGATCGTAATTCTCATGAAACGAATCGAAGCTCGTCTCGTAGCGCACTACCATGAATAGCAGCAGCGCGGCAGCCACCCCCACGCTTAGGCCGAGGGTGTTCAGGATTGTAAATTCCCGATGGCGAGACAGGTTGCGGAGAGCGATGGTTAGGTGGTTGCGAAGCATAAGTTCAGGAAAAAAGGAGATGGGACCGGGCTGGCGTACCAGAAAAGGATAAAGGGTCTTCGAGTTGAAAAGTCTGTGCCATATAATCCAATCACTGATTTTCAGATAATTATAGATTAAGCTCGCTTGTTTACTGTCCGATATCGGTCACCAGTGTCCGATATCGGACACTTTTTCAATACTATTTTTCTGTAAAAATCTGATTATCAATAGTGGCTGCTTTTTGGTACAAATTTTTTCCAACAATGTCAGCACAGACAAAAGAAATCCTTTTTTCCTTTCTCCATCCTCCTTTTCTCCTCCCCGGTTATGCTCCAATCTCACTTCAAAATCGCCTGGCGGAACTTGCTGAAGAATGGCTTGTTCTCGACCCTGAACTTGCTCGGCCTGTCGGTCGGCGTGGCTATTTTTCTTTATCTATTCCTCTATTCCAAGGAGGAGCTGTCCTTTGACAAGTACAACCAACACGCCGAGGACATTTACCGCGTGGGGCTGACGGCGACCTTTGGCGGCGAGAGCAACGAGTGGGCGTCGGTGCCGAACAACATCGGGCCGGATATGGCGCAGGAGATTCCCGAAATAAGGTCTTACGCCCGGTTGTTGTACCACAATTTTGGAAAAACGGGATTCGTGAGCAGCGGGCAAGACAAATTCGCCGAGCGGAAAGTCTACTGGTCAGATCCCGGACTGTTTGACATCTTCGACCTGCCGCTGGTACACGGGAATCCCAAAACCGCCCTCGACGGCCCGAACAAGATCATGCTGAGCCAAAGTACCGCCATCAAGTACTTCGGCGACGCCGACCCGGTGGGCAAAATAATCAATGTGGATCACGACTACGACGTAACGGTGAGTGCGGTTTATCAGGATTTCCCGCAAAACTCCACGCTCGACCCCGACCTGATCGGCTCATTCTCGACAATCGGATGGGCAAACAAAGGGCAAAATTGGAGCAATGCCAGCTACGAAACGTACTTTTTGCTTGAACCGAACGCCTCTATGAAAAAAGTAGAGGGCAAAATCAACCAGGTACTGGACGCGAATGTGGACAAGGACAACCAATGGTTTAGGTTCTGGTTGCAGCCCTTGGCCGATGTTCACCTGTATTCTACCCAGATTTCCAATTCAAGCACGACCCGCATCGGCGATGTTCAGCAAGTCAATATCCTGATTGCGCTGGCGCTGGGTATTTTGCTCATTGCCTGCATCAATTACATGAATCTGGCCACGGCGCAGTCGCAGAAGCGGCGCAAGGAAGTGGGTATCAACAAGGTAGTCGGGGCCACGCAGGGGACTCTTGTCGCTAGGTTTTATATCGAGGCGTTTATTATGGTCACAGCGGCGGTGCTGGTGGGTTTTGTCGTGCTATTCGGGCTTTTGCCGCTCTTCAATTCCATCGCTGAGAAGGAGATTGCGTTTGGGAGTTTGTTCAGTGTTCCCGTGTTGGCAAGTATTGGCGCGGCCATAGTGATACTTTCGCTGGTGGCGGGGTCGTATCCGGCGCTGATGCTGTCGTCGTTTTCGCCGCTGAGTTTGTTTGGGCGCGGAGCGCAAAACAGCCTTTCCGGGGCTTGGGTGCGCAAAGGGCTGGTCGTCGCGCAGTTTGCGGCATCTATCATCCTGATGATCGCCACCTTCGTCTTTTATCGGCAATTGCAGTACGTGCAGGAAAATAACCTGGGCTACAACGCCGAGCAAGTAGTAGCGATCTCGACCCAGGGCGCAGAGAGCGTGGAGCAGATCAATAGCCTGCTGAACACCTACAAAGGAATGAGCTTCGTGAGCAGCGTCGCACGGGCGCAATCGTACCCCGGCGCAGGAACCAGTGGCCGGACGATCAGCAAGGACGGCACGGGTGCTGAGGGAATCGCGATGGCTACCAACCGCGCTACGCCTGAGGTTCTGGAAACGTTGGGCATCAAGCTTCTGGCAGGCACCACAGTGCCGGAAAGAACATCCGACGAAGACACCACGGTACAACTGGTCGTAAACAAAACAGCCGTGGATTTTCTGGAATTGACTCCCGAAACTGCCATTGGCAAAATCGCTTACAACGCCTTTGGGTACGACCGCGCCACCATTGTGGGCGTCATGCAGGATTTTCACTTCGACACATTTCATAAACCCATTGGTGCCTACGCTTTTCACAATCAGGCTTCGGAAGGCAGAAACAACCTGCTCGTTCGCATGAAGGGCGGCAAGCTCTCCGACAACATGGCGACGCTGGAAAGCAGCTTTAAAAAATCCATCCCGGATTCAGCCTTCGATTTCAAGTTTCTGGAAGATGTGGTGGCTAAACTTTACGCCACCGAGCAGCGCACCGCGCGGCTGGTACTTTTCTTTTCGATCACCGCCATTCTGATCGCCTGCCTGGGATTGTTCGGCCTGGCGGCCTTCACCGCCGAGCAACGAACGAAGGAGATCGGTGTCCGCAAGGTGCTGGGTGCCAGCGTTGCCAGCATTACGACTCTGCTCTCCAAAGACTTCCTGAAACTAGTAGTAGTGGCCCTGGTCATCGCTGCCCCCGTGGCCTGGTACTTCCTCGACGGCTGGCTGCAAAGCTACGCCTACCACATCGAGATGCCTTACTGGATTTTTGGCGTAGCGGGATTACTGGCGATTTTGGTGGCTTTCCTGACGGTAAGTTATCAGTCGATCAAAGCAGCGGTGGTGAATCCGGTGAAGAGTCTGCGGTCGGAGTAAAGGCACAAAGGCACAAAGCGATGCGGCGTTCCGACACAAAGGCACAAAGGCACAAAGGCACAAAGGCACAAAGGCACAAAGGCACAAAGGCACAAAGTAAAATAGAACAGCTCGCTAGACTTACTGTCCAACGAGCTGTTTTTGCAAAAAATGTTGCGATTATCATCACAATTCCTGGCTGATAGCCGAAAGCCAACTGCCGATAGCCTACTTCACTTTCCCAAACTCCCCCGCCAACTTGTTCATTTCAGAATCAGTGAGGTGGTGTGAGGCCACGACCAGGCGGTAGCGCAGGGTCATTGATGCCCCTTTGGCTAGTTTTTGGTTTCGGGTTTCTTTGCCGCCGGAGTATTCCTTGTCGCCCATCGGATTCACGGCGAACAGGCCGTAGCCGCGCGCGTGCCAGTAGGCCGGATAACCCAAATTTTGGGGATGATCGAAAATAGCGACGCTGATGTCCTCGTTGCCGATCTTCCCGCTCAGGTCGTTCCAGGCCGAGCGCTTGCCCCAGACGTCTTCGCCTTTGACCCCTTCTTTGTTGCGATACTGGCCCACGACCCCATCATTATTGAGCGAGGCCACGGCGGTTTCGATGCCATTGGCATCGGTGAACTTTTCCGGTTTGTTGGAAGGGTGTTCCATTTGCCGGGCCAGCCGCATCCCGAACATTCCTTCCTTGGAATCGGTGAAAGTGACGTCCTGCTGTGCGGTCAGGGTCACAATACGATCGACGATGCGCTGGTCGCCCGTCGCCCGGAAAATGTAGGTTGTCTTTTCCTTGATCAGCGTGTCGCCGTCTTGGCTTACCCAGGCAGCCGTTACGTCCAACTCGCCCTTGCCTTCCCCGCTTTTCAGGTTCGTGATGCCCGTGTGGATGATGTCGCCGTACTTATTCTTAGTCCGGTCCACGGCGTTGGAGCTATTCCAGAAATCGTAGCCGTTCACGTCGCCGTGATTAAACCATACGCCCACATGGTGCGGGTGATCCACGCGCTCGCCGGGACGAGGATCCATGGGCCAGCCACGCGTCACGAGCGTACCCTGCGATGTCCGCACCGGATAAAGCACCGCCTTTTTCAGCACGTCGGTACCAGGATAAATGTAGGCCGTGAACGGCTCCCCGTCCACGCTCACCGTCACCTTTCGCTCCGCGCCATTGTTCATCAATTCTACCCGCTGGGCCTGAGCGCTATACGCTGTCACGGTCAGCAGTAATCCCACTATCAAAAAGTTCTTTTTCATATCTATAAAAAAATTGTGCGCCCATTCATTCGATTAATGAAAACCAAAGAGACGGGCGCACAAAACAGTTAAACTCTCAAACAATTCAACACTTAAACAACCTAGCTTACAATTATGTCGCTCTTCTTGTTATCCCAGGTCACTTTCCGGCCCGTGTGCAGCGCTTGCGTCGCCATGATATTCGCCACGGCGTGGTTGAAGCCGGCGCGGGCGGGAGCGTTCGTCTCTTTACGCGAACGGACGCACTGCATCCAGTTGAGCATGTGCAGTGAAGTCATCGGATCGGCTCCGGTATTGGCTCCTGTTTCCATTTGGGCCACTTCGCTCAATTTTTTGGCTTGCAGCAAATTAGGCTTCATACCCATGTCTTTGGCGGGGCCCGCCTGCAGGCCTCCGTCGGACGTGATCTCGTTGGTGTCGAGGTTAATCATCCCGGCGTTAGAGTAGTAGTACTCTTTCACGCCACCCGCCGACTGGTGTTGCCGCGAGGAATAAATGACCTGGAAGGTGTCCTTATTCATGTCGTCGAAGGGGCCATACTCGAACACCGCCGAGAAGGTATCGGCGTTCTTACGGCCGTCTTTCCAGACATACACGCCGCCATTGGCCGAAACCGAGCGCGGCGCGCTCAGTCCCGAGAACCAGTGCACGGTGTCGATTTGGTGCGACATCCATTGACCGGGAATACCCGACGAGTAAGGATAGAACAGACGGTACTCCAGATAATAGCGCGGATTCCAGGCCACTTTGGGGCGGTTCATCAGGAAGCGATCCCAGTCGGTGTCCTCCTTGCGGATCTCCTTCGTCAGCTCGGGCAAGCGCCAGCGGCCGGGTTGGTTGACGTTCCAGGTCATCTCGACCATCGAAATCGGGCCAAACTCGCCGGAGTTGATGTACTTATTGGCCGCGTGGTAGTTGGGAGCCGAGCGGCGCTGTGAACCTACCTGCACGATTTGGTTCGACGCCTCAGCCGTTTTCAAGCACAGCTTGGCGTCGTCCAACGACTCAGCGAAGGGCTTTTCCATGTACACGTCACGGCCCGACTTGATGGCCGCTACGGCGTGCAGCGCGTGCTGGAAGTCGGCGGTGCTGATGATGACGGCATCCACGTCCTTGCGGTCGAGAAGCTCGTCGTTGTTACGGCACTTGATAAAATCACTCGACGCCGAGCCTTTGCCTTTGAAGTAGGCCGCCGCTTCGTCCCGCCGACGGTTCCAGAGGTCGGACACGCCCATGAACTCGAAGTTCATGTTTTTGGAGTGATCCGCAAAGCTGGGAGCCAGCGACGACCGGAAGCGGTTGGAAAAACCAATGATGCCCGTCCGTACGCGGTCATTGGCACCGATGATTTTGTTATAGCTCTTGGCGCTGAACGCGTTGGAACCTACGGCGGCCACGCCTGCGGTGGCCAGGGCCGTTTTTTTGATAAAGTCTCTTCTGTTGTCCATAATATTCTGTTTAATTGTTGATTTATTGTAGGGGCGAACCCATGTGTTCGCAGCAGCGGCTGTCCGACCCTACTTGATTTCTTTCACCTTCAAACTCCGATACATTACGTTATCGCCGTGGTCTTGGAGCAGGAGGTTGCCTTGTTCGGCGAGGCCGAAGTCTTCGTGTTTGCTGTACTTCGAGCGGGCTACCAGGGCGCGGTAGATGGGGCCGCCGCGCTGGTATTCCAGCACCAACTGCCCGTTCAGGAAATGCTGGACTTTGCCGTCGGGGTTGACCACGAGGCGGCCGCTGTTCCACTCACCGATTTTCTTAACTGAGTTGCCGGGTTTTTCGGCCGGAATCAAATCGTAGAGCGAGGCCAGCGTCCGGTTGCCGACGACACCCATCTTGGCGTCGGGGTGCTTGGCGTCGTCCAGCACCTGGTATTCCAGGCCGAGGCCCGATTTTCCCTTGGAGTCCAGATCTTCGTTGACGAAATACTTCACGCCGCTGTTGGCACCTTCGGTGAGCTTAAAATCAAAATTGAACTCAAAACCGGGGCCGTATTTCTCACGGGTTACGAGGTCGTTGCCTGTCTCGGAGCCATCGGACTTGGCGATGGTTATGGTGCCATCCTTAGCAGCCCACCGCTTTTGCGGGAAGTCGGTACCGCCGTAGGCCCGCCATTGGTCGGAAGACTGGCCATCGAAGAGCAGTTTGTAGCCCTGCGCCTTTTCTTCGGGCGACAGCGTGTTGGGAATCAGGTTCACGACCCGCACATCATTAGGCCAGGGACTGAGCTTCAGGTTGTCGGTCTTGATGCGGATGTTCTTCCACTTGACCTGCGTGCCGTCCTGCTCGGGTTTGCTAATGCCGTGAACTTGCAGACAAATAAAGCCCTCGGGCGTCATGTCGTCCAGCACGTGGGCCACCGGAACGCCGTTGAGGAAGGTCTGAATGTGGTTGCCGATGGCCTCGATGCGGTATTTGTTCCACTGATTGTTTTTAAAAGCCGTCTTGGCCTTGGGGTTCAAATCCACCGGGTACAGCCAGCCGCGCCGCGCTTCGTCATAAATTCCTGCCGCCCAGCCACGTGCACTCGGGTCGATCTCGACCTGGTAGCCGTGTACCCGGCCATTGTTGTAGTCGGGTTTGGACTCGCTGCGAATCTGAATGCCGGAGTTCAATTTATCGTCCACCATTACCTCGACTTCCATAATGAAGTCGCCGTAGTCTTTCTCCGTGGTGAGGAAGGAGTTGGGCGTATTCATCGTGGAAGTGCCGACGATGGCTCCGTCCTTTACCTCGTACTTGGCTTTGCCATTCAACTGTTTGAAACCAGTAAGGTCTTTGCCGTTAAAAAGAGGTTTCCAGCCGTCTTTGGGAGACTGGGCGTTGGTGGATTGGACAAAACTTCCCGCAACCAGCGCTGCGAGTAAAAAAAGCGTTTTTTTCATTCTCTAGATTTAGATTTTTGATTTCAGAACCATGCTCGGGGCTTCCCGAGCCAATCCTCCAACGTTCGCAACCGGAAGATATTCCTCTTTATAGAAAAACGAGGTTATCACAGCTTTACCCTTACAAAAGGTCAGACCAAAGTTTTTTTACTACTTGAAACCAAACCGAATGACTTTGGTTTCAATCCAACACCTCCACTTCCAACCCACTGGCTGCGCCACTTTGGGTGTAGATTCGCTGCGTGGCTTTGATGAAGTCCTCCGGGTCGGCTTTGTAAATATTCTCCACGTACTTCTGCGGGTTGCGGTCGAAAAGCGGAAAGGCCGTGCTCTGAACCTGTACCATAATTTTGTGGCCTTTCTTGAAGGTGTGCAGCACGTCCTGCAAGCGGAAGTCGAGCGGCGTGAGCGCGTTGGCCTTCAGCGGTTCGGGCCTGGCGAAACTGTTACGGAAACGCGCCCGCATCACCTCGCTGCGCACCATTTGCTGGTAGCCCGCGAGCACTACTTCCTTGTCTACCAGGTAGTCGTGGTTCTTTTCATCGTCGGGATAAACGTCGATGAGTTTGACGAAGAAGTCGGCATCGGTACCCGTAGTGCTAAAATTGAGCTTCGCCATCAGCTCGCCGCCCAATGTCATGTCTTCGGTGAGGGCGTCGGTCACGAAGGTCAGTACGTCGGGCCGGGTGGAGGCGAAGCGCTGGTCTTCGGACATATAGTTGAAGGGCGTGAAGCCGGTCATCTGCGCGTAATCCTCGGTGTAAGGAACGGGCTTCATCGGGTCGCTCACGTACTCCGTGTAGGCGCTGGCGGCGGTGGGTTTGTCGAAGCTGAGCTTGCCGTCTTTGTGAAAATACAGCGTTTGCTTCTTAGCCTTCGGCGTGGGCCATTTATCGAATTTGCGCCACTCGTTGCGACCCGTGTTGAAGAGGTAGGCTTCGGGCAGGCCCGTTTTACCATCGCCCGCGCCTTTCAGGAAGTGGTTGAAAAACTCGGTTTCAATATTTTTTTGGTAGAAAGTCGCCAGGCTGTCGCCAAAATAGATGTCATTGTGCAGCGTGTGGCCCGTCTCCCGCGCCCAGCGACCGTGGCCGAACGGCCCCATCACCAGCATGTTGTAGGCGTTGGGATTGTTCTTTTCGATGGTCTTGTAGGTATTCAGCGGGCCGTACAAATCCTCGGAATCGAACCAGCCGCCAACCGTCATGTAGGCCGAAGTGACGCCTTTCAGATGAGGCAGGATGTCGCGCTTCTGCCAGAACTCGTCGTAGTTGGGGTGGTTCATCGTCTCCTGCCAAAAGAAATTGTCCCTATAATATTTGTCAAAATTCTTCAACGGACCCATGTTCAGGTTAAAGGTGTAGCCGTCGGGCCTGGCTCGGATGAACTGGTCGTTGAACCAGGACTGCGTCGTCGGCTTAGGGTGCTGAATGCCGAAGACTGGAAACGTGCCGTAGTAGCCCTGCGTAAAAGCGCCGTTGTGGTGGAAGTCGTCGAAAAAGAAATCGGCGATGGGAGCCTGCGGCGACGATGCCTTCAGGGCCGGATGCTTGCTCAGTGAGCTGGCCGTGGTGTAAAAACCGGGATACGACGTGCCGTACTGTCCCACCCGGCCGTTGTGGTTCGGGACGTTTTTGAGCAGAAACTCGATGGTATCGTACATATCCGACGCCTCATCCACGTCGTTTTTGCCTTTCTTGTCGGCAATATGCGGCGTCATGTTCGTCCACTCGCCCTCGCTCATGTAGCGGCCGCGCACATCCTGGTAGGCGAAGATGTACTTTTCCCGCACCAAAAAATTGTTCGGCCCCATCCTGACCGGGTATTCGTCGGCCCCGTAGGGCGCAATGCTGTAGCAGGTACGCTGCATAAGGAAGGGATACTTTTTGTCCGCCGAAATATCTTTGGGCGTGTACAGAATCGTGTGCAGCTTCACGCCGTCCCGCATCGGGATGTCGTGGATGGATTTTGTGTAGTTCTCTTTGATATAAGCCCGGTCATCGAGGTTCTGGGCATGAGTCTTCGTGACTAATAGGCCGAGGAAAAAGAGAAAAAGCAGGTGTTTCATGGAGTTGGGGTAATGGGTGTTCATTAAAATCAGCCCTAAAATTCAAAAATTTGTTCGTTAAACAATCACTTTGCCTAATTTTGATTTTTGCATTGGGTCTTGGGTTGTTAGGTCGGTTCGCCGCAGCGATTAGGTATTAGGTTTCGTTTTCTATCACAGACTTTATCCGAATTGCTAAGGTGAATCTTTCCCTATTCAGCCCTCCAATGTTTCAAATCTTAAATTCAAAGTAAAGTTTTAACCTAACTCCTAATAACCTAATAACCTAATGCCTAATACCTTGAAGTACCTATCTGCCCTGTACCTACTACTCATCACCTCCCAAACCTTCGCCCAGTCCGACCGCTGGCAGCAGCGCGTCAAGTACGAGATGAACATCGACTTCGACGCCACCACCCACCGCTACACCGGAACGCAGAAGCTACAGTACACGAACAATTCGCCCGATACGCTCAACAAGGTGTTCTATCACCTCTACCTCAACGCCTTCCAGCCCGGCAGCCAAATGGACGTCCGCTCACGCACGATTAGCGATCCCGATGGCCGCGTGATGGATCGTATTTATAAGCTTTCGCCCGATGAGATCGGCTACGAAAAGATCAAAATCCTGAAACATAAGGGCAAGGCGGTGAAATACGAGGTGGTTGGTACCATTTTGGAAGTAGCACTCGACGAGCCCATTCTGCCCAGAACCACCACGACTTTCGACATGGAGTTTGAGGCCCAGGTACCCGTCCAAATCCGCCGCACGGGCCGCAACAACAAGGAAGGCATCGACTATTCGATGGCGCAATGGTACCCCAAAATGGTCGAGTACGACTACGAGGGCTGGCACGCCGTGCCGTACATCGCCCGCGAGTTCTACGGGGTTTGGGGCGATTTCGACGTGAAGATCACGATGGATGCCAGGTACGTTATCGCTGGCACGGGTTATCTGCAAAATCCCGACAAGATTGGCCACGGCTATTCCAAAAAGACCGTCACCCACAAAAGCGGCGACCGCCTTACCTGGCATTTTGTGGCTCCCGAAGTACCTGACTTCGTTTGGGCGGCCGATCCCGACTACGTCCACGACATCGTGAAGGTGGATGATAAGCTCGACCTGCATTTCTTTTATCAGAACGACACGATCAACTACTGGAAGCAGATGCAGCCCTATGCCGTCCGCTGCTTCAATTTCATGAACGAGCGCTACGGCCGCTACCCCTACAAGCAGTACTCGGTGATTCAGGGCGGCGACGGCGGCATGGAGTACCCGATGGCGACGCTGATTACCGGGCGTGGCTCGCTGGGTGCGCTGGTGAGCGTGACCGTTCACGAGTCGATCCACAGTTGGTTCCAGAACCTGTTGGGTACCAACGAATCCAAGTACGCCTGGATGGACGAGGGCTTTACTTCCTACGCCTCTAGCCTGGTGATGGCCGATATGTTCCCCTCGCGCCGCGACCCGCATTACGGCAGTTTCGTGTCGTACCAGCGGCTGGTGGAGTCGGGCCTGGAAGAGCCGATGACCACGCAGTCGGATCATTACAACACCAACCGCGCTTACAGCACGGCAGCCTATTCGAAGGGTGCGCTTTTCCTGAACCAACTCGACTATATCATCGGCAAGCCCGCTTTTGATCGCGGCATGAAACGGTACTTCAACGAGTGGCATTTCAAGCACCCGAACCCTACCGACCTCAAGCGCATCATGGAAAAGGAATCGGGCCTGGAGCTGGACTGGTACCTCGAAGACTGGGTCGGCACGACGCGCACCATCGACTACGGCATCCGTGAAGTACTGCCCAGCGCCAATAAGACCAACATCGTGCTGGATCGCCACGGTAAGATGCCCATGCCACTCGACGTGGTGGTGAGCTACACCGACGGCACACAGGAGAATTTTTATATCCCGCTGGAAATCATGCGTGGCGAAAAACGGGAAAACATTTACAGCAAAACCACCCTCCTACCCGACTGGCCCTGGGTGTATCCCGAGTACAGCTTCACGATCGACCGTCCCGTGACCAACATCCAGCGCATCGTCATCGACCCGACGAATCGCATGGCCGACGTCAAGCCGGAGAACAATGTGTATCCGACGCTGACGGAAGTGCCAAGGTTGAAAGTGATGCCATAGGCACAAAGCGGTTCGTCGCTACGACACAAAGGCACAAAGCGATGCGGCGTTCCGACACAAAGGCACAAAGGCGAAGGGTAGTTTCTTGCGAGGCTACCCTTCTTTTTTAATGTTATTTTGTTAAAAAATTGTAAAAAAAGTGATTGATTTCAATCAAATATTGGGAGCGTTTGGCGTGTTCCCGTTGCCCGAACCAAAGCGATTTGGATCAGGGCATATCAATGCTACGTTTCTGGTGGAGGCGGAGGACGGGCAAAAATTTGTTTTGCAAAAGATCAATTCGGCGGTTTTCGATGTTGAGGCGATTGCTCACAATCTACGGCTGGCAGCGCGGCATTTGGCTGAACATCACCCCGATTATCTATTCGTCGCGCCCCTACCCACTTTGGCGGGGGAAGAACTCATGGTACTGGACGGCGGTTTTTGGCGGCTGACGCCGTTCGTGCCCAACTCGGGCTCCATCAACGAGGCGACCACGCCGCAGCAGGCTTATGAAGCCGCGCAGCAGTTCGGCCTGCTGGCGCGAAATCTGAACGGGCTGGACATGTCGCAATTTCGGGCCACTATTCCCGACTTCCATAACCTGAGCTTCCGGTATCGACAGTTCCAGGAGGCGGTGGCAAGTGCCTCGGAGGAGCGGAAGCAGGCCGCCCAAGAATTGATCGCTTATTTTTTGGACAAAAGCGAGATTGTGGAAACTTACGAAAGCCTGCACCAAAACCCGGACTTCCCCGACCGCCTGATGCATCACGACACCAAAATCAATAACGTCCTGCTCGACCGCGACACGCAGCGCGGCCTGGCCGTTTGTGATCTGGACACTTTGATGCCGGGCAAGGTCATTTCCGATCTCGGCGACATGGTGCGTACCTACGTCAGCCCGGTGTCGGAAGAAAGCGTTGAATTTGAAAAGGTTGTCGTGCGGGAGGAGTATTATAAGGCTCTGGTCGAAGGCTACCTTTCTGAGATGAAAGAAGTGCTGACCGAAACGGAAAAATCCGCCATTTTTTACTCCGGCTTGTTTTTGGTGTACATGCAAGGCATCCGATTTCTGGCTGATTACCTGAACGCCGATGTGTATTATCCGGTAAAACATCCTACCCATAATCTCGATCGGGCAAGGAATCAGATGGCGCTTTTGCAGGATTTGTATGCGAAGGAGGATGTTTTGCAGGAAATTATCACAGCAGCCTTTTCCAACGGCTGACGCTGTCAGCAGTGTCACCGCAGCCGCAGCGTCGTCCCTACGCGCAGCCCCATCCCCTGGTACTGCCCGCCCGCAAACTGCCCCACGACCTCCACGCGGAATAGCCGAATAATTCCATCGACGCCGTACACCAATTCAGTATAGTTCCTGGCCGTGGGCGTACTCAGATAATGCACTTGTAGTAGTTCGCTCAGCCCGGCCAGTCTTACGAAAGGAAGCCGCGTCAGCATGAAACGTTGCGTCCTCCACAGCGCGTGGCCTTGCAAAAACCGTCGCGCTGTGCTGTATTGGTAGTAGGGAAGCATCCTGAAACTGGTGAGGATATCGCCGTTCTGGAAGAAGAACTCGTTACCCATAAAGTGCCGATAGTCAGGAAAGTACATTCGCTCGTTGGCGATAAAACCACCGCCCCTAACCGCCAGACGTAAGTTGCTACGCGGCCCGGTGTCAAGATTTTGCAGAATGCCTCCCTCCAACAAAGTGTAGTCGGGGGCCAGATTATCGGTGGGAATGGCGCGTGTAAGGCCCAGCAGAAACGTCGGCCCCTTGTTGTACCAGTAGCGTTTTTGACCGTTGCGGATGGCGTATTTCTGCCAGGGGCGCAGATTCATGTTCAAAGTCCAGAGCAAGGCGCGGTGGGTGGGAAAGCCCGTATCGATCAGTTCCGAGTTTTCGGGTTGATTGGTCGTAAAACTGCGGTTTTTCCAGTCGATGTATTTTTGACTTTTTTCAAGATTGAACAACTCGCTACGCCGTGCGTATTCCAGCCCGGTCGTAAGGCTGAGCACATCGCCGAGATAGCGGTAGGTGTAGTCGGCGCGGAGGAATTGCTTTTGATACACCTTCATGAAGTTCTGCTCGAAGAGCAGGGTAGAAAGGCTGTTGATGCCGGGCGAAATAGGGTTGGCGGGATTGAACTGATAGACGTACGCGCCGCCTTCAACGGTAGCGTACCATTTGCGGTTACCGAACCCACTTTCCAGGGTTCCGTTGAATTTGTTTCGGCCAAAAGAGTAGCGCGCCAAAGGTTTGACGCTAAACTCGAAACCCTTATTCCAGCGTTTCCTCCATTCCAGGGCAGCATCGAACACATAGCCCTCCACCGTGTTGTAAGCCAGCGAACTAGCCGGACTTTCAAAAGTAAGATAGTTCCGGTCTTTGTACCGATACGTATAACCCGTTAGCAGGTGCATCGGCTTGAAGGTCGTGGAGTCGTTGCGGGTGCTATCCTGGTCTATTTTGTCTTGCTTCACGACGCGGATGCTATCCTGAATCTTATAGCTTTTTACCTCCAACTGCGTCAGCGGCACGGGGCGCAGCGTTTCCCAGTAGGTCGTGTCGCGCTTATTGGCCAGTGAATCCACAATGACCGAATCCTGTCGCACGGCCCGCACATCCTGTCCGGCGGCTTTGCGTTCTTTCTTTTCCTCTTTCTCGTATTCCTTGATGATTTTGCGGAAGTTTTTGGTAGAGAACTCCTTTTGCTGCTCTATCATTTTTTCAAGATCAGCCTTCCGCGAAACCGACGGAACACTTTCCTCTTTTTTATGATCGAGAATGGTGATGTCCTCTTTCAGGTTCGGGTCGATGTTGAGCTTCTGATAATTCATCGATACCACGTACTTGAACTCTCCCGCAAAACCCAGATACCCGCCGACGATCTTGAATTGCTGATTGATGGGTAGCCACACGTTTTGCACCGGACTCAATAGCTGCTTCACTCTGATTCGTAGTCCTTGGTAAACCGTCTCCAAGTCAAAACTGTGAATCGCCCAGCGGTCTTCGATAATGTACAGACTCCCTCGGAAAGTACCCTCACCGAACGCTTTCGGGATAACCTTGATCTTATTTACGATCTCGCCCCGGTCTTCAAAAAATCCTTCGTACTCAAATCGGTAGTAGGAGAAGGCCCTGGGCGAGAGCGGCGTGGTAGCTCCGGCGACTTCGGGGCTGTAAAAACTTGCCAGCACGTATTGGTTAGGAGACGGAGTACTGTTATCCAGACTGTTACGGGTCGACAGAATTTTCTGGTTGTAGGTATTGGGTCGGCGGTACGAGATTTCGGTCATGCTCTCGTTCAGAAAAGCCTTGCCCTCCTGTATGCCTTCTTTTTTCAAGCGGCGTTCCAGCAGAAAAGGAATTTTGGTGGGTAGAGCCGTACTTCGCGTGTAGGCGCGGGCCGTGTAGCTGCGTACCTGCAACTGGTGAAAACGCGCCTTGGCGATGGCCCGCCGCATGACACTGTAAGCCGGGTCTTCCTTGCCCTTGCCCACCCGCGCCGCGTCAAGGTTGAGCGGTTGCTCTTCCAGGATCACATTCAGGTTCAGAAAATCTTCACCAATCGTGACGGTTTTGGTGACGGTCTTGAAGCTTAAGTACTGGAAAACAAGCTCGTACTTTCCGGCGGGTAGCGTGAGTTCGTAACGGCCTTCGGCGTTGGCGAGCGTTCCGTTGCTGGTGCCTTGCACGACGATACCCGCGTAGGGCAAAGGTTCGTTATTGTTCGTAGTAATCAGGCCACGAACGCCGCCCGCCTGGGTAAAATGGGCGAGAAAAAGAAAGAGAAGTGTCGTAATTCGCATTTGAGATGGGCAGGATTATTGTACAGCAACGAACAATGCTCTAAAGTAGTAAGTTAGGTCAGGAAAGTATCCCCAAAGATTTTTCAAATCCCTTATGTCAAATACCCGCAAAAAAATTGCCCTCATCACCGGCCCTACGTCCGGGATCGGCAAAGTTACTGCCCTGGAACTCGCCAAACGCGGTTTTAACCTCATTCTTTTGGCCCGCAACGCAAAAAAAGCCGACGCCCTGCAAATGGAAATCGGCGATCAGGCTGAAACCTCTTTCGTAGAATGCGATCTGTCGGATTTGGCGGATGTGCAAAAGGCCGTCGAGCAAATCCACGCCAATCACCGCAGAATCGACGTGCTGGTCAATAATGCGGGCTTGATGATGGATCATGAGGAATTTTCTAAGCAAGATATCGAAATGACCTTCGCCGTGAATCACGTGGGCCATTTCCTGCTTACGAACGGACTCATCGACTTGTTGAAGGCGGGCAGTGACGCCCGCATCGTTCATGTTTCTTCGGCAGCGCACCAGTTTGGGAAGTTCCGGGTCGATCAACTCGTGAAGCTCGACAAGTTCAGTGCCTGGACGACCTACGGCAACTCTAAGCTGGCTAATATTCTGTTTTCCAATGAGCTGGCAGAGCGCCTGCAGCCGCTGGGGATCACCTCCAATGCCCTGCATCCCGGCTTTGTAGCCACGAGTTTCGGCTCCGGGGTTTCTGGCTTCGGTAATGTTCTGATGTGGCTGGCCCGTCCCTTTGCCAAATCGCCGCAAGAAGGCGCTTCGACCAGCATCTACCTCGCCTCCTCACCCGAAGCGGCCAGTTTTACGGGTAAGTATTTCGACGACTCCAAACCCAAAACCCCCAGCAAAGACGCGCAGAGCAAGTTTCTGGCCACCAAACTCTGGGAACTGAGCGAGGAACTGGTGAAAGACTACCAGCCCGCTAAGGCCTGAGCTACGTCGTCGATTAAATCATCGGCGTGTTCCAGCCCTACCGAAATCCGCAGCAGATTTTGGGGCGTGAGCGTGTCCGGGCCTTCCACCGAAGCCCGGTGTTCGATCAGGCTTTCCACTCCGCCCAAGCTGGTGGCAGCGGTGAACAGGTTGAGTTTTTTAATAAAATTTAAGGCCTCCTGCGTTCCGCCTTTCACCTGAATGGAAAGCATGGCCCCGCCGCTACTCATTTGACGCCGGGAAATCTCATAGCCCGGATGCGAAGGCAAACCCGGATAATGCACTTTTTCGATGGCAGCGTGGGTTTCCAGAAATTCTGCGAGCCGCTGCGCATTGGCGGCTTGCTGCCGCACCCGCACGGCCAAAGTCTTAATTCCGCGCGCTACCAGCCAACAATCGAAAGGCGAGGGCACTGCTCCGCCCAGCGTTTGGAGTTGGCGGGCGCGGTCGCTCAGCTCGCTATTTTCTTTGAAAATCAAGGCCCCGCCCAGTACGTCGCTGTGGCCACCGAAGTACTTGGTGGTCGAGTGCATCACCACGTCGCAGCCCAGCTCGAGCGGACGTTGCAGCAGCGGCGTGGCCCAGGTATTGTCGCAGATGGTGAGGATGTTATGCTCTTTGGCCAAAGAGGCAATGGCTGCCAAATCGCTCACTTTTAGTTGCGGATTTGAGGGCGTTTCCAGCCATACGACCTTAGTTTCGGGTTGGATAGCGGCTTTTATTTCTCTGAGGTCGGTCGTGTCGACTTTGCTAAAATCCAGTCCCCAGTCTGCGAAAAAATCCTGCAAAAGCGACGGCGTGCCGTAGTAGGCATCGTCGGGAACGAGCACGTGGTCGCCGGGTCTCAGGCATTGGAAAAAAGTCATGGTGGCCGCCTGGCCGGAGGAGAAAGCCATCGCTCCGGCTCCACCTTCGAGCGTGGCCAAAATGCTTTCTAGCTGCTGGCGATTGGGATTTCCAGCTCTTGTATAAAGGAAATCCGAGGGTAGTTCATAATTCTCATCCCGCTCGAAGGTAGTGGAAAGATAAAGTGGCGGGACGACAGCGGCGGCATTTTTGTCTTTAAAATTGCCGTCATGAAGTGCTTTTGTTTCAATTTTCATTTTTAGGTCACGCAGTTTTTTTCCAAAGAACCGGATTTTTGCCCGATTTTTGTTTGAAACAAAACCAAGAACTCACTCATCCGACGCTCATGCTTTTTTTAATGTATAAAAATACGAGATTCATCCTCCTGCTTCCCCTGTTCTTTACGGGTCAAAATGTACTTTCCCAGGGCATTTATTTTCAGGAAAAAGACATCGACCAACTGGCTGCCGTCGCGAAGCAGCAAGGCAAGTCGGTTTTTGTGGAAATTTACCTGAAAGGTTGTCCGCATTGCGAGGCGCTGGCCCCGGTTTTAGAAGAAAAGAAGGTCGGTGATTACTTCAACCCAAAATTCGTGAGCGCGAAGTACGAAGCCAACACGCCGCTATCCAAAGCTTTACAGGAAAAGAAAAAACTGCACTACCCCGAATTCCCGCTTTTCTTCTTCTTCGACGCCGAGGGCAGCCTCATTCATCAAGCCTCGCCTTCGGATAAGCCGACCCGTCCCGAATTTATCGAAGAGGTCCTGCACCACGCCAGCGACGCCCTCTCCCCCGCCACCCGCACGAGCAGCTACGCGGCTCGCTACCAGCAGGGCGACCGCAACCTGGATTTCCTCATCAACTACGCCAAGTACGCTAAAACCACCCGCGACACGCTACAAACGATTGCCTTGGCCAATGAGTTTGGGAAAATATTCACCCAGCCCACCGACCTGGAAAGCCCGTACGGATTTTACATTATCAGCCGATTCATCAACGATTTCAACAATCCGATGGCGCAGTACTTTTTCCGGCACCTCGACACCTACCGCAGCAAGCACGGCGCGAAGGAAAGCCAGCAAGCGGGCGAAAATATTCTGTTCCAAAGTCTGTACGGAAAAAACTCAGATGCCTTACCGTCAACGGAAGTGGTCGCCATGCGTAAGGCGATGGAGTCGCTCGGCGTCGCGCCCAACGTGGCGGGTATGCGAACGATCTTGAAAGAGCTGGAAGCCTACTTCCGGGAGAAAAACACCGCCGCCGCAACCACCCGCTTCGATGAGTACCAGACCGACAATTTTTTGAGAACCACCGACTACGCCTATCTCGTGCGATTTTTTAACGAAAAAGCACCCGATAATTCTTACGCACAAAAACTGATTTCCTGGACCGACAAAGCCCTGAAAGCCGTCAGAACAGACGAGCAAAGCAAGCCCGAAGTAGCCGAGCTGCACCGCGAACAGTCGGAAGCGTATTTGAGGTTGGGAAAGAAAGAAGAAGGAAAAAAAGCCGCCGAGAAGGGGTTAGCAGCCGCGAAAATAGCCAAGGAAAAAACTGAAACTTACGAAAAGCAGTTGGGGAAGTTTTAGGTAAATACTGGGTACTGGCGGGGCCGGCCTTCCGGTACTGGGTACTGGGTACTGGGTACTGGGTACTGGAAAAAAAGGCTTTACACTCTGGTCTATTCTGCCACTTTGTGCGGCATGGGCCGTCCCACTTTGTGCCTTTGGAACTTTGGAACTTTGTGCCTTCGGAACTTTGGAACTTTGTGCCTTCGGAACTTTAAAAAACTACGAACGCTTTTCCCGATACTGCTCGATAATCTTGTAAAGTGCTTTCTGTTTTTCCAGCTCGGGAAAGAAATCGAAGAGCTGTACATGGGCGTCGTAGTCGAGGGTGAGGGCGATTTCGAGGTTGAGCAGGGCTTCGCGGTACTCGCCGCCATGAATCAAGTAGACGCAGAGGCGATAATACAGGTCGGCATCCTGGGGAATCTCGTCCACGGCGGCCGATAGCAGATCGCAGGCGCGGGCGTAATTGCCCTGGTCAAATAGTACCAACGACCATTTCAGCCATACTTCCGGGTCGCCAGGTTCGATCTCAGCCGACTTCTCGAAGGCCTCGAAGGCTGACACCACATTACCAAGGCGATACTCGCTCTCGGCCAAAGCCATCCAGTAGTCCGGGTTGAGTTGGGTGATTTTGATGGCGCGGCGCAGAAAGCCGACGGCCTCGTGCCAGCGGTTCATCTCGCTCATGCAAATGCCCAGGCCGTACCAACCGTCGTCCCACTCGCTGTCGAGCTTCACGGCGTCGCGGTAGTGACCGGCAGCTGTCTCGAACTGACCCAGTCGCTCGTAGCAGGCTCCCAGGCAGCAGCAGGTTTCGGGCTGTTTGCCTTCCAGCTCAATGGCCTTGTGGTAGTTGAATTTCGCGCTTTCAAAGTCCTCGATATTCATGAAGGAATTGGCCATATTGAAGTAGGCCGAGGCAAAATCTTCCTTTACGAGCGTGGCATAATCGTAAGCTTCGATGGATTCCTCGAAGCGCTCCAACTTGCTGTAAGCGAAACCCAAATTGTACCAGGCATGATACGAGTACGGGTCGCGATCCACCAATTCCTTGTAATAGTCGAGGTGGCTGTCGAGCTGCGAGAGCATATCCAGGCAGTGCGCCAACTCATAAAAGGCGTACTCGCTCTCGAGATTGAGCGCAATGGATTTCTTGTAGTTCACCACCGCCTCCTCAAACTTCCCCCAGTTCTGGTAGGTCTGCCCGATCTGGTAGTAGATTTCGTCGGTATTGTCCGCACTGTCCAGCATTCCTTGCAGGATGCTGAGCGACTGCTCAAAGTCGCCCATCAAGTTGAAGACAGCCCCCTGCATGAATAAAATTTCGGTGTCGCCGGGGTGAAAAAGGGCGGCTTTTTCCAGCAGTTCAAGCGCCGAATCGTAATCGGCGCGGTTGGCGTAAAGCTGCGCCTTGCTGAGCATCAGTTCCAGCGAGTAGGGGTAGTTTTCCAGCCCCAGGTTACACGCCTTGATGGCTTTGTCCCACTCACCCTGATCGAGGTAATGTTCGGCCACCTGCTCGTAGGCATCTAGGTCGAAAAATTCCTGCTCCTCGGTTTTGAGCATCCGCTCGAAGCGGCGGAGGGTCTCCTTCATGAAGTTTTTTCGTTCGTCAAAGTCCTGTTCCATTACACAGAAAGGTTTATAATCAGGGGGCTAAGGTGTGTTTGCGCTGTTTTGATAGAAGAAAGTTAGTGATAAATCTTTTGCCCACCTCACTCCGACGCCAAAAAACTTTTGCACACCCGTTGCACTGTTTTGTCAAGCGTCTGAAAATCAAAAGACAAGGCTTGCCGGATTTTGGCATTGCTGAACTCATAATGGTGCGAGGCCGATCGGGCGGTGTCCCTGGTGATGAGCGGACGGCTCCCGGTGAGCCAGGAGCGCACCGCCTCCACGCGCCAAATAATGCCTGCCAACCCCGACCCGACTTTAATGTGTGGCGCTCTTTTGCCAAAACCATCCGCAATCGCCTTGAAAAGTTCCTGGTACGTGGCCGTTCCCGCGCTCAGGACGAAACGTTCGTTCTCGATATCCGATAAAGTTAGTCGATAAACAGCCTCGGCAATGTCGCGTACATCCACATAATTGACGGTTCCCTCGGTATAGAACGGCTTGCCATCGAATACGTACTTAAAGAGTTGCGTGCTGCTTTTCTGCCAGTCGCCCTCGCCCAAGATCAGGGAAGGATTCACGATGACCGCCGACAGCCCTTCGGCTATGCCGCGCCATACCTCCACCTCGGCCAGGTACTTCGACTTGGCGTAGGCCGAGTTGTTGGGTGAGTCGGTCCAGCGTTGCGTTTCGTCGATGACGGTTGTCGTGTGGCTGTCGATCAGCTTGGGGTCGGGCCGCCCCAGGGCAGCCACGCTGCTGACGTGGCAGAGTTTGCGGATGCCTTTTTTCAGACAGGCGTTCACGACGTTGGCCGTACCTTCCACGTTGACTTTGTCCATTGCCGCTTCGTCGCGCGGCGCGAAGGAAACCACCGCCGCTGCGTGCACCACGTAATCCACGTCGGTCAGGGCTTTTTCCAGCGTAAGAATATCCAAAATATCCCCTTCCCGCCACGCAATGAGTCCTTCCGGGTCACGAATTAGCGAGCGGTCGGAGTCAGCGCGGTGCAGCGCGACGACCGTGTGGCCGTCGGCCAAAAACCGCTGGGCGGCGGCGCTGCCTACCAGTCCGGTGGCACCGGTAATCAAAATTTGCATAGAGGTCCAAACTGTGTCGGAGCGGGTAAAGTTCGGCTACCCGTTCGCGCTAATTTAGCGGCTATTTTTGAAATGAGGGCGTTAATCTCTTTCTTTGGTGAAGGTCGCAGTCGGTTTACCACGCACAATTTCCCTCCTAGCTTCTTCCAAGAAATTCTTTTCATGAAAAAACTCTTCACCAATCTCACGTTCTGGGTACTGACCGCCATTGCCACCGGAGCGCTACTGGGACACTTTTATCCCGATACCGCCCAGCAAATGCAGCCGCTCGGCACGGGTTTCATCGACGTCGTCAAGCTGTTCATCAACCCCATTATTTTCCTAACTATCTCGCTGGGCATCAGCGGGATGGGCGATCTTAAAAAAGTGGGCAAAGTAGGCGGAAAAGCGCTGCTGTACTTCGAGGTCGTGACCACCTTCGCCCTCGTCATCGGCGTGGCGGTAGCTTACCTGATCCGCCCCGGCGAGGGGGTAGTGACCGCTGGGATGACGAGCGGCGCGGGGGACGTTTCAAAGTTTGCGCAGGAGGCTGAAAAAGGATTCAGCCTGTGGGAGTTTTTCAAGAACAACCTCACGATTCAGGTGTTGCTGTTCTCCATTCTTTTCGGCATATTCCTCAGTAAGTACCAGGCCAAAAAACGCATCGTGGATGCGTTGACTTACGCTTCGAAGTACGTGTTCAAAGCCCTGCATTTGGTGATGCTCTTCGCGCCCATCGGGGCGTTCGGCGGCATGGCGTTTACCATCGGGAAGTACGGCATCAAAACCCTGGTGCCGCTGGGCAAGCTGATGCTGACGGTTTATGTTACGATGGGCCTGTTTATCTTCATTGTGCTGTTCCTTATTTTGAGGTACTACAAAGTCAGTCTTTTGAAGTACCTCAATTACATCCGGGAAGAGTTGCTCATCGTCCTGGGTACGTCGTCGTCCGAGGCCGGACTTCCCTCCCTCATGGAAAAACTCGAACGCATGGGATGCTCCAAACCTATCGTCGGCTTGGTAGTCCCGGCGGGTTATTCCTTCAACCTCGACGGCACGACGATCTACCTCTCGATGGCCACGATTTTCCTGGCGCAGGTGTATGGCGTGGAGCTTACGCTGGCGCAGATGTTCACCATCATCGGCATCCTGATGGTCACCTCCAAGGGCGCGGCGGGCGTCACGGGCAGCGGCTTCGTGGTGCTGGCCTCCACGCTCACGGCCATCAAGGTCATTCCACTCGAAGGTCTGGCGCTGCTATTGGGCGTGGATCGCTTCATGTCCGAGGCCCGCGCCATCACCAACTTCATCGGCAACGGCGTGGCGACGATCTGGATTGCCAACAACGAAGGCGATTTCGACCGGGCCAAGATGGAGTACGCCTTCGGGCATTTGGAGGAAACGGAGGATATTGTGGCGGATAATCTGCGGTTTTTGGAGGAGGAGAAAGGGATGAAAGGGCAAAGTTGATCGTTATTATCCACCCAACCACCAGCGGAGAAATAGGTAGTTAGAATTTTTGTAGTTTTAAGGGCAGATAGTAATTTTCTGGCTACCCCTACTAGCATCAATAGATATGGAAACGATACTCATACAAAATTTCAAGGCCATCAAGAACACCGCCAAGCGGGAAATCAAGGTCGCCAATCTGACGATTCTGATGGGCGAGCAAGCAACAGGTAAAAGTACCGTGGCGAAGCTGGTTTATTTTTTTAAGAAGATTCCTGAACACATCTTAGATGAGATATTGAATAATACGAGTTTAAATACTGATTCATTCGAATCAAACTTAATTAAAAGAATAAGATCTTTGTTTCAGTATTTATTTGGAAACTCAAGGTATCTTAATGATTTCATTTTTAGTTATAAATATAAAAATAAAGTTTCTCTGGAAATAACAAACAAACAGCCCGGAAAACAAATACATCTTGCTTGGTCTGATGATGGGTTTATAAGAAACTTGGCAAAGGATACATTACCAATATACGATCAGATGTTGCTATTGATAGATAAGTATGACGAATCTGCAAGGAGAGAGCGTCAGCGACTGATCGGTAAGATTGCTCAAAAAATTGATAAATGCTTTGAGTATAATCAACTTTCGTTATATATTCCATCAAGTCGAAATGTCGTAGTGGGTCTAGAAGATTATATTTTTGAAATATTTTCTAAGTTGGATAAAGTCTCTGCTTCCGAAAAAGTTTCTTACAAGTCTGAGAATGAATACATACTTTTAAATTTTATCAATCATATACGTATATTAAAAAACAGGTTTAAAGCTGGTAGCTTTGAACAAGTCATTGATGAAGAGAATTTTAATATACACAATTCTACAATTCTATCTGAAACGATGACACAGATAGAATTAATTTTAGGTTCTAAGTATCGTTATGAGGATTCTCAGGAAAAATTATTTTTTGAAACAGATAGCTTAGAAAGTTATGTATTTCTCGAAAACGCATCTTCTGGTCAACAGGAAGTCATAAGGGTCATCCAAGATATTTTCCTAGAAATACTAGAGGAGCGTCCAATTTTCAGAGTCTACGAAGAGCCCGAATCTCATCTTTCACCAATAGGTCAACAAGGACTTATTAAGTTGATTTCTATTCTTGCCAATAGAAATCCAGCTAATCAGATTATTATCCCTACGCATACTTCTTATATTCTCCGAGAAGTAGCTAACATGATGAAAGCCGACAGAATCGCGAGAGAAAATCCAGAATTAAAAGATGAGGTAAGCAAAATATTAAAGCCCTTCTATTGGCTTGATTCCGAAAGTGTCAGTGCTTATGAATTGACTCGGGATGGCGAGATCATCGATGCCAAAGACGAAGAGTACGATATGGTAGATGGCGAGCTATTCGACCGGGTTACCAACGACATAAGCGATCAGTTTGATAAATTGCTAAAACTCCAATATGCCGAATGAGCAAAAATCTTTGCCGTGAATATTTTGAAATTTTCAATGAAGATTTCAGTTCCTATACTTCCACAAAGTCAATTTCAGAGCGTAGCCAGGTTTTCAGAATTAACGCAAAACACAAGTCTGTTTGCTGTATCAGGATCGATGGTGGTATAATTCCGAAAGACAGCATACAGGAACGTTGTGACTTCTTATTTATAGTCGATCAGGGTGGGGAGAGGTGCTTCCTTTTTGTAGAGTTGAAAGGAGGAGGCGTGAGTGCAGACAAAGGTGTGAGACAATTGATAAATACGATTGAATACTTCAAGAATACGTACAAAGTACCATCCCAAACTGATAAAGTACTTGGTTTCATCGTCGGCGGGGAATCTACCAACGCCATGGCTAAGCTAAAAACCAATTTCCTGAAAAAATACAGAGGGCCATTGATCCACAAGTCTGGCAACAAGCAGGTAATTGAATATCAATGAACTAACCATTACCCAATGATAGTCTTTGATATTCTGGTGCTGCCACTCAACCCGAACGTATAGTCAGCTTCCAAAAAAAGAACTACATTGCCGCGCCGTTTTGTCAGGGCAGCGCGAGAACTACGCGTAATTTCTTGCAAATTAGGTAGTTATTTCAATACACAACCCAATTTTTCTCGCATGAAGAAAACTCTCCTCCTGTTGCTGAGCTTCGTAATTTTTGAAGTTCACGCACAAACCCAAATTCAGGGCAAGGTGACCGACGAGCAGTCGTCGCCACTGCCCGGGGTCAGTGTGGTGGTCAAAGGAACCACCACGGGTACGACCACGGATGCCTCGGGCAATTACAGCCTGACCGTTCCCGACGGGGCCACCGAACTGGCATACAGCTTCATCGGCTACGCCACGGCGACCGAAACCATCAACGGCCGGACGAGCATCAATGTCTCGCTCGATCAGGAAAGCAATCAACTGCAAGAGGTGGTCGTGAACGCCCTGGGCTTTAAAACCCAGAAAGACCGTTCCGGCTCCACTTCCTCCACCATCGGTTCCCAGGCCATCAAGACCACGGGCGAAGTGGGCGTCCTGAACAGCCTGGCCGGTAAGGCTTCGGGCGTCAAGATCGCCCGCGCCAATGGCGACCCCGGTGCGGGTACCAGCATCCAAATTCGCGGGGCCAACACCATTGGCGGTTCTTCGCAGCCGCTGGTAATCGTGGACGGTGTCCCGATTTCCAACGACAACCTGTACGGCAGCGGCAGTTCGCGGGCGGGCGGTACGTCGCAGCAGTCGCGGCTGAACGACCTCAACCCCGAAGATGTGGAGTCGGTGCAGGTGCTGAAAGGCGCTTCGGCGGCGGCCCTTTGGGGTTCGCGGGCAGCCAACGGCGTGCTGGTGATCACCACCAAGCAAGGCAAGCTGAACCAAAAAATGAAAATATCTTACTCGGCCAGCTACTCACTGGACGAGATCAACCGCCGTCACCCGCTGCAAAGCACCTGGGGACAAGGGTCGGGCGGCAGGTACAGCGCTACCTCGGCCAACTCCTGGGGCGATAAGATTTCGGCCCGCGCAGGCGGGGAGGATGTCGTGACGACCACGGGGGAATACTTCCAGGGAAAAAACGGTGAAAAGGTTTATCCCATACGAACCAAGAACTCGCAACAAACCTTCGTAGAGGAGAACTTCAACGATGTGTTTCAGACGGGCTCGTTCCTGGATCAAAACCTGACGATTTCGGGCGGTGGCGGCAAAACGACCAACTATTTTAGCCTGGGATATTTGGGTCAAGACGGCATCATTAAGAACAGCGACTACAAGCGGTTCACGATGCGGTTCAATAACCAGACGTTTTTCAACAACTACGTAAATCTTACGACCAAGGCCAATTACGTTTTCTCGGACGCCAACCGCATCCAGCAAAGTTCCAACACGGCCGGGCTGTACCTGGGACTCCTGCGGACCCCGCCGGATTTCAACCAGAATCCTTACATCGGTACCTATTTCAGCGCGGCGGGCGTCGCCACGACCGACCGCCAGCGCAGCTACCGCCGTTACCTGGGCAATAACGTCAACCCGATCTACAACAACCCGCTCTGGACGACCAACGAGCAGTTGGGTACCACGAAAGTCAACCGCTTCAACGCCAACTCCAACCTGAACATCAATCCCATAAGCTGGTTGCAGCTCGACCTGCGCGGCGGCATCGACACCTACGTGGACAAGCGCGTGTATTTCGCGCCCGTGGGCTCGGCGAGCTTCACCAACGGACGGCTGGACAACGAGGACATCACCAACACGGAGATTAACTTCGATGCCATCGCGCGCGCCGATTTTCCCAATCTGGTGCCTGACAAAATTGGCCTGAACATTACGGCGGGCTTCAATATTAACGACCGCAGCCGCGAGAGTTTGTATGCTTCTACGACTAACTTCCTGGTCAACAGTCGCCTGCCGACTTTCGCCAACGGTGTAGCGCCTTTCGAGCTCAACAACAACACGCGCCAAATCCGCTCTAACCGGGGCTACGGGATTCTTTCCTTTGATCTCTTCAATCAGTTGTTCCTGAACTTATCGGGTACGCAGGAGGCGGCGTCTACCATCGAGGGAACTTTCTTTTATCCTTCGGCCGACCTGGCGTGGCAGTTCAGTGATCTGATCAAGAACCCGAACGATATTTTCTCCTTCGGCAAGCTGCGGCTTTCCTACGGCCAGGTGGGCGTGCAGCCACTCCCCTACCGCTTCGGCACGACTTACGAGACTTTTGTTTATTCCACTTATGACGACGGCCTGGATATCAACGAGTTTGGCGGCGGCTTCCGACTGAACGACGATCAGGGCAACGCGAATCTGAAACCCGAAATCAAAACGGAGTTCGAGATCGGTACCGACCTGCGCTTCTTCCGCGACCGCCTGACGCTGGGCGCTACCTATTATCGCAACGAGATCAACGACATCCTGCTGGAAGTGAATCAGTCGCCCTCATCGGGTTTCCTGTCACGCTACGCTAACGCCGGACGCATGGAAAACCGGGGTTTGGAGGTCGATTTCAGCGTAGCGACCATAAAGCGGGATAATCTTTCACTCGACCTGTACGGCAACTTCAACAACAACCGCAATAAGGTACTCGACTTGGCGGGGGTGGATCGTGTGGCGCTGACGAACCAATCCATTACCTCCAATGCCATCGTGGGCCAACCGCTGGGGATTCTTTTCGGTAGCCGCGCTGCCCGCAACGAAAACGGCTCGCTGGTGCTGGACAGCAATGGCTTCCCGACCCTCGATCCCGAGCAGGGTGTCATCGGCGACCCCAATCCCGACTGGCGCGGTGGTTTGGGACTGCGCGGGGCCTTCAAAGGGTTGTCTTTCAACGTACTCTTTGAAACCTACCAGGGCGGCGACTTCGCCGAGCGTACGCGCTTCGTCCTGAACAGCTTCGGCACCTACGACGACACCGAAAGCGAAGTAACGCTCGCGAGCGAACTGAAGAACTCAGCGGGCACTATCTTCCCGGCGGGCACCACGGTTCGTGGCAACATCGGTAATTTCGGCGCGGGTGACGTGCTGCTCGACGAGCAGTGGTACACGTCGCTGGGCGGCGGCTTCGGTGGCTCAGCCATCAACGAGTTTGCCGTGACCGACGGAAGCTGGACGCGTTTGCGCGAAGTGTCGCTGGGCTACAGCATCGGCGGGGCCAAGTTCCGCAACGCCACCAAACTCGGCTCCATCGACTTCTCGGTTTCAGGCCGTAACCTGGTACTCTGGACCAAGGTCAAGGGAATCGACCCCGAGGTCAACCAGTCGGGCGTCGACAACGGCTTCGGCATCGACTATTTCACCAACCCCAGCACCCGGTCATGGGTGTTTACGGTGAAGATAAATTATTAAATGAAGGCACAAAGGCACAGAGGCACAAAGTGGGGCTGACGCACAATACTTTGCTACTCTGAACCTTTGTCGCTTTGGACCTCTTCACTCTGGACCTTTGTGCCTTTGGACCTCCAAAAGCTAACATCACCATACAATGAAACACTTAAAATACCTCTCCCTTTCCTTCCTCCTCCTTACCGCTGCGGGCTGTGAGTCGCTGGTGAAGGACATCAACGACAATCCGAATGAGATTTCTTCGGATAACTTCCAGGCGGGCGTGCTGCTGCTGAAAGGCATGGAACTCGCCAACGTTAGCGTGCAGCTTGGCCACCAAACCCGCATCGCGGGAATGTGGAGCGGGCAGACACGCGGCGTCCAGCTACTTTACAAGAGTATTTATGAGTACAACCTCTCCGCCGAGGAAACCAGTGGCGTCTGGGAAAACGCCTACCAGGGCGTGGTGAAGCAGGCACGGCAACTGCGCGAGCATACCGCCGATAGCCCCAAGGCCGCTCAACTATCGGGTATCGCCAAAGTCATCGAAGCCAACGCCATCGGCACCATTGCCAGCCTGTTCGGCGACGTGCCCTACGCCGAAGTCTCCACCGACGGCATTGCCGACCCGAAGTTCGACAACCAGAAAGCCGTGTTCGATCAACTCCAAACCTTACTCGATGGGGCCATCACCGAACTGGCGTCCGCTCCCAACACCGCCGTGCCGGAAGATTTGTACCTCAACGGCAACACGCTGAAATGGGGCAAAGTAGCTTACACGTTGAAAGCCCGCATGTACATGTACACCCGCGAGTACGGCAAAGCCTACGAAGCGGCTCAAAAGGGAATTTCTACTGCCAGCGAGGCCCTTACTTTCACGCCGCCCAACATTGGTAACGGCAGTCTGAACCTCAATTACAAGATGATCAACGAGCGCGGCGGCTTCTGGACTTTTGCGGGTAGCCACTTGGAAAAGGTAATGAAGGATCGCAGCAATGCCAAAACCGACGAAGCCGCCCGCCTGGCCTACTACCGTTTCGACGGAAACTCGGCCAATAACAACAAGGGCATCGCCGCCGCAGGACGCACAATGACGCTGGTCGGTTACGAGGAGAATCTGCTCATCCTGGCTGAGGCGGGTGCCCGCACCGTGGGCGTGCAGGAAGGCTTGACCCAATTGAACAAGCTTCGCGCCTACCTGGCGTCGGGCAAGGCATTCGAGAAATTGAATGCTGCTGATCCACTGAAATACGAGCCCTATGTTTTGGGCGATTTTGAGAAAGGAGGCATCGAAAACACCGATAACCTGGCCACCGACCGCGCTTTGTTACGCGAAATCATCCAGGAGAGGTACGTTTCCGGTTTTACAAGCCTGATGCCCTTCGACGATCTGAGAAGACTGCAAGCCAAAGAAAAAGACATCGCCGTGCTGCCGCCCTTCAATTCGCCCACGGCCACCAAATACCCACAGCGTTTCGTCGTGGCCCAAACCGAACTCAGCGCCAACCGCAACGCACCCCGCGATCCGGGTATTTTTGAAGAGACGGAGGTGAATAGGTAGGTTGGGAAGGGGCAAAGATCCAGAGGCACAAAGCGGGCTTGCGCAAGCCTTCACTTTGTGCCTCTGGATCTTTGCCCCTTTGTGCCTTCAACACCTGTGGTGCTTTCGAGCAAAACGCTCATCATTTTTTCGGCGGCGATCCGGCTCTTGATTTTTATGAAATCGCGGGGCGTGTCGTCCCCGATTTCGTAGGTGATGCCCACGGCTTTGAACTGGACGAAGAACCAGCCTTTGCTCACGGGTTGGCCGACGTTGGACGGCGAAATATTAGGTTCGTAGTTGGGGATGGCCCGTTTGATTTCGGTAAGCCAGTCCGTAGTAAAGTTGGGGTAAGCCGTAGCTGTGTCGGCGTTGTTGGTGTAATAGACATCCTCGTAAGTCGAGTGAAAATCGAGGCCCAGCACCACTTTGGACTTGTGTTTATTGGCGTAGTCAACGATGTACTCCGCCATCTGCTTGGTTTCGGGCTGGTTGTAGCGATCCCAGTCGCGGTTGAGGTCGATGCCACCCGCATTGTGCCGCCAATGGCCCAAATCCACGCCGTCGGGATTCTGCATGGGGAAAAGCAGTACCTGGTATTTTTGCTTGAATGCCTGCGTCATCGGGTCATCTTCCAAGAGTCTTTCCACGAAATGTAGAAAAGCCAGTTGTCCGGTGGTTTCGGGTGGATGCTGGCGGCTCATCAGGACGATGATTTCTTTTTGGTTCTTGCTTTTTTCGAAAAGCGTGGCGGTTTGCATCGGTCGGCCCAGTTTACTATTCCCGTAGGTACCCAGTTCGGTTTCCGGGCTTTTTCGCTTGATTTCCGCCAGCCAGTCGCGCAGGTGTTCGGTCGTGAAAAGCTCTTGCCCGGCCACCCAAAGGGTGTCTTTACTCACACTAAGCGGGAATTGAACGTTGCCGCCTTGCAATGTGATTTGGTTACTGTCCAGGTCAGTCCAGGACTTGCCATCTCGCGAGAGTTTGGGCAGGTAACGGTGCTTGCCGTTTTGGTAGTCGATGTTCAGATAAATCGCTTTCGGCGTTTTGCTCCAAAGCTTGAAGGCGTACCAGGGGCTTGGGTTGATAGGCGTGTTTTCCGGCTCGATGCTTACGGTAAAAGTACTGTCGTTTTCGGCTTTGAAATCATTCAGCCGTGCCCCGTTGAATTTATTGGAAGCTGATACGCCTGGCGCGGTTTCGTAGATTTTTTTTTCTTGATACTGAATGGGCTTTGACTCCGTATCGACGTAATTCGGGAAGTCGTGGGCGCGGGTGCTCGGTGCGTAGAGTTCCTTTTTGCAACCAGAGAACAAACAGGCAAACAGGACAAGGCAAAGCAAATTTTTCAAATCACAACCTATTGTAAATGTCAAAAAACTCATCGCGGGATATTCCCAGATGTCGCAAAATTTGCTTAACTATAAACTCCGGTACAGGATCAATGTGCGACTGTAGAATGATTGGTCTGACGAGATTTGACTTGACCCATTTCTCGTGTCCGCCTCTTCCTTTACCATCCGTACTTGGTTCCAATCCCTGCGATTTCAAAAATTTTCTAAATTTCTTGAGTGGAATATTAGTGAGCTTATTCACACTTAATTTATATAAGATGCTCCTCCATCTTCGCGACCTTACAATCGTCAAGCTACGCTCGTCAGCATTCCTGAATTTCGCTGGAAAGTATGTACGGCGTATTTGTCGAAAATTTCTGAGATGTAGTCATTATTTTTAATGAGAAGTGACAGCGGGGGGGCGATGAATTCTTCAAGAGTTCCTGCCCTACTCTCAAACTGCCAACCGAGGTCGAGAAGCACTTTTTCAAACGTTTCCTCAATCTTGTTGCCTTGGACAAAATCCTCCAATGAATATTCCAGCGAATCGGAAGCTTCCTCTTTGGTTAGTCCATAGCCCGATACGTCCAACTGAGGGGCATACATGATGTGTATATCCCCCTCATCCACAAAATGCATCAGGATCAGGTCAGTTTGCAGTAGGTTCATCTTTATTATCTTTTAAAGTCAAAGCTTAAAGTAAGAAGGAAATGGGATCAAACACAAACGCATGATCAGAATTTCTGCCTTATCGGCGTTATCAAGCCATCACTCCACTTCCAGAATCCCCCCTTTCAAGTGGCAAATCGTTTTTTCGGCCCAAGTTGGGACGCGGCAGTAGTCCATCGCCGCCACCTTGGAGCGGGTGCCGTTGGTGCAAATCACGATGATCGGGTCGTTCCCTTCCAGAAGCTTTCGGTTGCCGCGAATTTTAGATAACGGAATGTTGATCCCGCCTTCGTTGAACTCCTCAAACTCCCAAGGCTCACGCACATCCACTACCACCGCTTCCGGCTTTCGCCTCATTTCGTTCATTTGGGCAAGGGTGATGTCCTGATATTTTTTTCTGGTCATAGTAGCGAAAAATTCTTTTCCCAAAACTACAATTCCTGGCCCTTCATTCAAAAAGAAAGCACCCTACCGACTGGTAAGGTGCTTTGCAAAGTCGAAATCAAGAAGGAACATCGAAGAGGAACCCCCTTTCGCCTACCACTTATTCACTCATTCACTCAATCACTAATTCACTCATTATCTACTGCACCGCGATCACCTTGAACTCCGTCCGTCGGTTCAATTGATACTGGCTTTCCGAACAGTTTTCACCGTCCACGCAGTCGTTCACGGGCTGACTTTCACCGTAGCCGCGTGCCACAAGGCGCATTGCGCTCACGCCCCGCCGCACCAGGTAGTCGTAGGCCGCGCGGGCGCGACGCTCCGAGAGTTTCTCGTTGTAGGCATCCGTGGCGCGGCTGTCGGTATGCGAGCGTAGTTCTACGGTCATTTCGGGATATTTTTTCAGGAGCGATACCACCCGATCAAGTTCTTTGGCGGCATCGGGGCGAATGAAGAATTTATCAAGATCGTAGTAAATGTTGTCCAGGCGGAAGACGTCGCCCTCGCCGTACATCCCGATGTTGTTTTCAACCACTTCGCCTTTCCGGCGCGTCTTGATCTGGTTCTGATCGCGCGTGTACTTGTCCTTTTCGGTCGTAATGGTGTAGTTGGAATTGGGGTTCATGGTAATCTCATACTTCCCGTCAGTTCCCGTTGTCACGGTCTCCTCCGAGTTGTCCTTATCGTTGCGCAGCGTCACGCGCACACCATCGGCCGGACTCTGATCCACTTCTTTGCGGATGGTTCCCTTTACGATGGATGTGTTTTCGCTTCGATCGAGGTAGATCGACAGCCCCATGCTGGGGTTAGACGATTGGGTGAGCGTCGAGAAGCGCACGCTGTTGGCGGCGTAACCCTCCTTAATCGCCTTGAACTCGTATTCCTTGGCCGATTCCAGGCACATCCTGACGCTACCGTCCATGCCCGTTTCCTGAAGCTGTTGGTTCACGCCGTTTTTCACGACCCGCACGTCGGCGTTCTCGATCGGCTCCTTGGTTTTGGCGTCATACACAAAGATGTTGAGCTGCTTGCACACACGGGTAAAGCTGTAAATGTTATCGTCGGAGGCCCCGCGCTTGCGGTTTGAGCTGAAATATCCCGACATCCGGTCACCATCGGAAATGAAACCGAAATCATCGCTGGAAGAGTTGATGGGTGCGCCCAAATTCTCGACGCCTTGCAGGGCGATGTCGCCCCGCAGTTCGGCGGAGAAAATATCCAACCCGCCCAGGCCCTCGTGGCCATCGGACGAAAAGTAAAGCGTTCCGTCGGCATCCAGGTAAGGGAACATCTCGTTCCCCTCGGTGTTGATTTCGCGGCCCATATTCACCGGCGTTCCCCATTGTCCGTCGTTAAAATCCACTACGTACAAGTCGGTCGATCCGTAGCCGCCGGGCATGTCCGATACGAAATAAAGTTTGCTGTCGTCGGGTGAAAGGGCGGGGTGACCGCAGGAATAATCCTTGCTATTGAAGGGAAGCTCCTTGATGTTGACCCACCTGCCGCGCGAGTCCTGCTCGGCGTAGTAGAGTTTCAGTTTGCGGATGCCTTCGCTGGCGCTTTTGCCGGACTTCCCTTTGTCGTCGTTGTTGCGGGTGAAAATGATGCGCTTCTGGTCTTTGAAAAAAGTCATCGGACCCTCGTGGTACTTGGTATTGATGGTACGGCTGAAAATCTCGGACTTGGTCAAGTTTGCCTCAGTCGAGGCAGCGTTATTCCGGTCGTCATCACCGGACGAATTGAGATCACTCCCCCCCAGGGCGGAAGTGGCCGCTCCGGCCGATAAGGTCTTTTGCCGAAATTGGTTGGTGTCCGGCTGGAAATAAATGTCGAGGAAGGGCGTCTGATTGAAGTTGAAAACCCGCTTGATGACACCCGATTCATTACGGGCCGACACGAACGTCAGTCCTCCCTTATAATACATCGGGCTGAAATCAGCCTGCCGGGAGTTGAAAGGCAGATATTCGATTTTGTAGGAGGACGAATCTTCGTAAAAGCGATTCATATCCATGTACGACACCGTAAATTTCTTGCCCCGCAGGTCTTCGGTCTGCATTTCGCCGTACTTGGCGTACATCTTCTGCGAGTCGCGGTACTTTTTGTTCTTAGCCAGCGACTGCGCGTAATAAAGGTAGGTTTCGCTGGGCAGGTCGGTGTATTTATCGACCAGCTCGCCGTACACGCGCTCGGCGTTGCGCGAGTCCTGCAAGCGGCGGTAGCTGTAGCCGAGTTTGGTCAGGGCCTCGCGACGTTCAGCGGGATCGCCGCGCTTGTCGAGCCGCAGAAAATCCTCGTAGGAACGCACCGCGTTGAGGTAGCTCATGTCTTCAAACTGCTTGTTGGCCGCCCGCAGCCGGGCGGTCTGGGCAAAGGCGCCTACCGAAAGAAGGGTTAGGGAAATCGCCAGTAGCAACGTATTACGGCAGATTTTCATAGGGTTTTTACTTTTCAAGGTGTATTGTTTCAGTAGTATCGATTTACTGACTAGCAAAGAAAATGCCAATTTTTGATTTAGCACGAAAAAATTACAGGTTTTTAGATTTTGAGTTGCAGAAATCAGGTTAATAGTCCGTTAACTGCCAACGCTTTACGTTATAAATAGTTTTTAACAATCTCAAATCTAAGAAATTTCAGTCGTTTGCTCGTTGAGGGGTTCGGTGCTAAGCTCTATCTAGAATTTGATAAGAGTTGCACGGCCACCGACTCGGTCTATGTGCGGCCCAACAGTCCTGGTGAGTACATTTATAAAGTCACCAGCGCCAGCCGCCCCACTTGCTTCCGCGAATTCCGGCTGCGGGCCGAGGACGTGGCCTGCGAATGCACCGACTGCGACCTGCCCGCCTGGCAGTCGGAGAAGGTCGTCGCCAATGCCGACCTGGACCTGAGCGGCTACCCCTACGCGGCGGTGGTCGAGAACACCTACCTGGCCCCCACGACATCGCTGACCGGGACGACCGAGATCAGCCAGACGGTCACCTACCTCGACGGCTTCGGGCGGACGCGGCAGGTGGTGCAGACGGGCGTCAGCCCCAGCGGACAGGATGCCGTGCTGCCCGTGGCCTACGACGGGCTGGGCCGCGCCACCAAGAACTACCTGCCCTACGCGGGCGGTACGGGCGGGGCCTTCCAGGCCAACGCCGTGGCGGCGCAGGGCAGTTTCTACGCCGCCTTGAAGGGCGACGCCAACGCCTTCTCGATCTCGGTACTTGAGCAGTCGCCCTTGCAGCGGCTCGAGCAGCAGGGATCGGTGGGGGCCGCCTGGCAACCCGTGGCGGGTAACCAGAACAAGATCGGAGCCGACAAGGCGGCTTTCCGCCACAACACCGCCGCCGACAACATCACCGAACTGAGCTGGAACTACGCCGAAAACAAATGGCAGGTGGGCAAGTACGCCGCCAACCGCCTCTTTGTGACCGAGTACAAGGACGCGGAGAACCGCCGCACCGAAGACTTCACCGACCTCTACGGCCAGCGGGTTTGCACCAAGGTGTATAACGGCAGCGAAGTACTGACGACCTACCACACCCAGGACGACTTCGACCGCCCCCGGCTGATGTTCCCGCCCCAGGCCGCGGTGGCCCTTGAAGCCCTGGCCCCCGGTGCCTACGATTTCAAGACGGTGGCTTCCGTCAAAGACCAGGTCTTCTGGTACGACTACGACGCGCGGGGCCGCGTGACGGAGAACAAGACGCCCGACGCCGAGGCGGAGGAGACCGTCCACAACCCCCACAACCAGGTGGTGCTCTACCGCAACGGGATGCACCGCGCCGCCGGGCAGTGGATCTACACCAAGTACGACGAGCTGGGCCGCGTCCACAGCCGGGGCGTGCTAGACAGCAACGCCGACCGCACCACGCAGCAAGCCGCCGTGAACGCGGCCTTCGGCGGCACCATCACCTACGGGGCCGCGGCCTTCCCCACAACTGGCACCCTCACCGAACTCTCGCGCAACTACTACGACGACTACACCTTCACGGCCAACGGCAGCCCCGCGCCGCCCGCCGAGTTCAGCGTGAGTGCCATCGGTGTCACGGGCCAAGTGACGGTGCGCGGCAAGCTGACGGGAACCAAAGAGAAAATCCTGAAAGCCCCCGGCGCGGCGGCAGTCACCGCCAGCGAGCTGACGTCCGTCTTCTTCTACGACCAATACGAACGCCTGGTGCAGACCCGCTCGGGCAACCACCTGGGTACCGAGGACATCAGCAGCGTGAAGCGCGACTTCGCCGGGCGCGCCCTCGAAACCAAGACTACCGCCACGGCCTACGCGGCCACGACGAACATCTGGACGAAGAACACCTACGACCGCGGCGAGCGGCTGAAGATGACCTGCCAGATTATCAACGGCGGCAAAAAGCAGCCCGTGGGCCGCTACCGCTACAACGAACTGGGCGAACTGACCGAAAAATGGCAGGGCTGCAAACTGCAAATCGTGAACTACCAGACCGACCTCCGCGGGCGGCTGACGGCCATCAACAACACGGCCAACCCGACCCAGTTGAAGGACGACAACCGCTTCTTCGGGCAGGTGCTGCAGTACGACCTGCTGGACAACGTGCAGGCCCAGCAGTGGGGCAACGTGGGTAGTTTGGTGAAAACGGCCCCCGTCTCTGCCACCACGCGCGGCTACGCCTACACCTACGACGCCATCGACCGCCTGAAGGGAGCCGCGTACAGCGGAGCCGCCGGGGAAGACTTCTCGCTGAGCAACCTGAACTACGACCGCAACGGCAACATCACGAGCATGCAGCGGGCGGCCAGTACGCCCACCCTGGGGGCCAGCCCGGCGGAAGACAACCTGACGTACGCCTACGCGCCCAACACCAACCGCCTGCTGAACGTGAGCGATGCCGGAGCGGCCTCCTCCTCGGGCAAAAAGGCGCACTACTTCAACGACCGCAACAGCAGCGGCACCGACTACGCCTACGACGCGGCGGGCAACCTGGTGAAAGACCTCAACCGCGAGATCACCTTCATGAGCTACAACGTGATTGGCCTGCCCGAGGAAATCCGCTTTGCCAACAATGCCAGGATATTCTATGTGTACACGGCGGACGGGGCCAAGGTGCAGAAGCAGGGCGCGTATTTGCCGGGAAGTACCTCTGGCTCAACCGTGCAGAAGAAAATTGATTACACGGCGGCAGGCGTTTTCACCGATAATAATCTTACTTTTATTCCCACGGCAGAGGGAAGGGCGTTGCCCCCGATTGCGTCTCTGAGCGGGACGGCCTTCCGCTACGAGTACCAGTTGACCGACCACCTGGACAACCTGCGCACAGCTTGCCGTTGCGGGGAGAAGCTGGATTCTTTGGGGAATGTGGTGGCGTTGCTGCCTTCTGATAATTTGCGGAACTTGGTGCAGGAGAACGCCTACGACCCCTGGGGGCTGAACCTGCCGGATTTGGAAAGGAGCGCGGTGCTGCCGGATTGGTGGCAGTTTAGCATGAAGGAGCGGGATTATCGGGCTTACGATGAGTTTGAGTTTAGGCATTATGATGCGGCGATTGGGCGGTTCATGTCGATTGATCCGCTGGCGCAGATGTCAGCCGGGCAGACGCCATTCAGCTATGCGAGTAATAACCCTAGTAGCTTTATTGACTTATACGGGCTGGTGTCTATTAGCCAATCGATAAGCGGCTGGCAGAAGTTTTCTTATTTCGCTTCGGGTACTGCGGGTACTTTTATAAATATTGGCATTCAGGCTTATAACGCTCAGAATCAACCTCCTCGTGCGTCGGATTTTAATATGAATTCAATTAAAGGGGGCTGTCCGCCCAACTGCCCTCCTGACGGTTCTCAATCCTATTCAGCTACGCCATGGTCTGTTTTGACTGCCGGTGCTTCTCAGACTTTAGCTTTCGATGGCTCAGTACGATTGAATTATTACAGTCCAAAAGTTAATGAGGTAATTGATCTTCAAAAGAGCGGGAAAATATCTGCGAGCACTTATTCTATGCTACGATATCAGTTACAGAAGGCGACTAAAATGCAACTCAGCATTGTAGGTAAGGTCGCTAGCGAAATGCCTTTTATCGGTAAGTCATTAGAAGCTCAGAAAGCGTTGGCAATGAGATTTCATACTGGCGAATTAACACAATTATCCGCAGGAGCGCTAAAAATAAGAGGCTTAACAACTGGTGTAGCTAAATTTGGTGTGGCTATGGGCAGATATGCACCTATTTTTGGAGCAGGAATAGATGTTGGTATGGCAGCTAGTGGCCAGCAAAGTTGGACTAAAGCAGGAGTGAATACAGCAGTAGGTACATATACTTCCTTAGCAGGTCCTCCTGGGTGGGCCGTGGGCGGGGCTTACTTTATAATTGATTCTACTGTTGGGTGGGATAATGCTTTTAAAATAAACTCTAACTACTATAGAAGAGAAAGAAAAGTATTTCCAATTGGAAGTGGAATACCGTCAAAAGTTTATTGATTGATATGGAAAGCATAGAATTCATATATTTCAGGCTAGTTAAATGGATGGAAAAGATTAATAGTGTGCCAACTGAAAGTGCCGCCATGCTAATGGCGTTACTTAATATTTTAAATGGTGGATTCATTATTGGTACTTTGAAATACCAATTTGCTATGAATATTAATTTTGAGTCTAAAACAATACCTATGTTAATATCTGGAATAATTATATTATTTAATTATTTTTTTTTAGAAAATAGGAGTAGGTACATTTTGAATAAGTATTCTTCAAAATCTGAAAAATCCCAAAGACAGGCTAATACATTTTTGATTATATATGTTTTATTTACAATATTATCAATCATAGTATTAATATTTTATATTCAATAAATAATGTTTATTTTTGCATCTTATAGAAATTTCAAAATTTAAAATAATCAATCTTTGATTATTTTAAATATATATTTGACGAAAAAATATGTACATAATTTAATATGAAAAAATAATTTAAATTGGCACTGTTTTTGATTTTATAAACCAAAAGATTGACGTTTTAATAAATCAATAACTTTTAGTAAATTTAAATAAGCCATATTAATATTTTATAAGAATTTATTTAAATCAATTAAGCGCTCTTTGACATACTGTTTTATCCCGTAGGATGCTGGCGTATCTTCTACGCCTACGACGCGGCGGGCAACCTGACAAAGGACCTCAACCGGGAGATCACCTTCATGAGCTACAACGTGATCGGCCTGCCCGAGGAAATCCGCTTTGCCAACAATGCCAAGATATTCTATGTATACACGGCCGACGGGGCCAAGGTGCAGAAGCAGGGAGCGTATCTGCCGGGAAGTACCTCTGGCTCAACCGTGCAGAAGAAAATTGATTATACGGCGGCGGGCGTATTTACCGATAATAGTCTTACTTTTATTCCTACGGCAGAGGGGCGAGCTTTGCCGCCGATTGCGGCTTTAAGCGGGACGGCTTTCCGCTATGAGTACCAGTTGACCGACCATCTGGATAACCTGCGCACGGCTTGCCGCTGCGGGGAAAAGCTGGATTCGCTGGGGAATGTAGTGGCGTTATTACCGAGCAATAATTTGCGTAATCTTGTACAAGAAAATGCTTATGATCCGTGGGGCCTGAACCTGCCGGACGTAGAGAGGAGCGCGGTGCTGCCGGATTGGTGGCAGTTCAGCATGAAGGAGCGGGATTATCGGGCTTACGATGAGTTTGAGTTTCGGCATTACGATGCGGCCATTGGGCGGTTTATGTCGATTGATCCGCTGGCGCAGATGTCAGCCGGGCAGACGCCATTCAGCTATGCTAGTAACAACCCTAGTAGCTTTATTGACTTATACGGGCTGGTGTCTATTAGCCAATCGATAAGCGGCTGGCAGAAGTTTTCTTATTTCGCTTCGGGTGCTGCGGGTACTTTTGTGAATATTGGCATTCAGGCTTATAATGCTCAGAGTCAGTCTCAAGATTGGTATAGAGCCAAGGATGGCACTCTACAATACAACCCAAATGTTAAAAGTCAGAGCGATTTGGGAGCAGGGCAAACCTATATCGGAGCTACTTTTAAAAGTAACTCTAAGAGCGGTAGTATAGAGTATAGGAAGGACGGTAGCATTATGTATAGCAATCAAACCGAGGCGTATAGAAGAATCTGGAATAATTCCACAGTAGGAAGTATTCATGAAGAATCAGCAGCTATTCTGGAAAATAGCGTGTTAGTATTTCCAAGTTACAGCAATAACAGTACTACCGCTAACCCGGGAAGTTATGGTTATAAATTCATGAATGGAAATCTGATTGATGCGGTTGGAAACACTAAAAGAAATCTCATCTCGATAATTCACACTCATCCAGATAAGGATGGATCAGCAGGACCAAGTATATACACAATGGGAAGTAGTGACGTAAGCTGGCAAGCTAGGAACATTCCTGGTAAATTGGGATTCATTTTAGGACATGACAATGTACTATATGGCCTTACAGCAGAAGGAGTGCCTGATAAACCGAATAGCTATACTCCATATAATTTTAAACGCTTGAATAATATCTCAGTAAATGACGTACTGCAAGGTACAAATTTAAGATATGCGGCATATCCCTTCTATTTAAAAACTAAAAGATGAAGAAATTAACTGCCTTGATTTATATACTCATACTATTGGTAGGTTGCGAATCCAAACGGATGAACAACTCAAAACTTGATATGTCTATAAATTTAGACAGTAACCTTACAAAAATTATTAATAAATTTGTTCAAGAAACAAATTGCCAAAAATGTCTAAACGATATAACTATTGATAAAATACTTCCAGATAGTACAATCATAACTATTAGAACCCAAACCCCGTATTTTAAATATTTTAGGGAAAACCCAAACAGAAGACAAATGAAAGTTAACGACATTTCTTTTTATTATTATACTGGTGCTGAGCAATTTATAAATAATATAGGAAGCGATTCTACATATAAATATTCTGACAATAATAATTGCTCTTTAATAGTTTGGACATACGTAAAGAGCAGAAATAAAGATACATTATATTACTACGGAGGAGTACCTTTCTATTACCCTGATTTTAGTTCACCACCTCAGAAAGTAGATTTTTTACCAAGAAAATAGTTCATAAACCGTAGATTTCCTTAACCATGGTCTGTATACCCATAGACCTGCTGCCACAATACAAAGATTTGGAAATATGAGTTTAAATAGATCTGATTTTTGGGGATTAAAGATTGGAACAAACAAGTTCGTAAATAGAACATTCGTTGCAATCAAAAAAGAGTGGAATCCACTAACCCAGTATACGACTGGTGTGATTCCCAAAGGTACGATGGTTCGAATGGGGATTGTTGGGCCACAAGGATTAAAATATCCAGGAGGAGCTGCGCAATTCATCATCGAATCTAGTAAAGTTATGAATCAATCATCTAAACTAATACCAAGATGAGTAAATTTGAATCTCCGCAACAATTTGACTTGACAAAGATAATAGATGGTATTGAAATCAAATACCTGAATCTTATGGAAATCTCACAGGGTGGACCAGAGATTGGAAATATTTCAATTAATGGGAAAATATTAACTGATCATCGCTTCGGCGGCCCATTTCTGCATGATAATCAATATATTTTTATCCCTTTATATACCAAAAGTTTTTTAAGCTCAGGGTTTAAACTTGCTAAAATAATGATAGAAACTTTAAGTATTGAATTAATTGGAAAAACCAAAAACTTAATATATCTTTATAAAATTGAAAATAGTAAAGTGTTTTACTATCAAGATTTAGAAAAAAGCGAATTGCTATTTTATGAATATTGAAAAATTAAGGTTTGATTTTATTCGTAGATGCCCCCACTTTCTTATAGCTAAGCTCCAAACGTTCTTTGATATACGATTTTTGTACCAACTATTCCCACAGCGGAGGGGCGGGCATTGCCGCCAATTGCGGCTCTGAGTGGCACGGCTTTTCGCTACGAGTACCAGCTCACCGACCACCTGGATAACCTGCGCACGGCCTGCCGTTGCGGGGAGAAGCTGGATTCGCTGGGGAATGTAGTGGCGTTATTACCGAGCGATAATTTGCGTAACTTGGTGCAGCAGAACGCTTACGATCCTTGGGGCCTGAACTTGCCGGATTTGGAACGTAGCGCGGTGCTGCCGGATTGGTGGCAGTTCAGTATGAAGGAGCGGGATTACCGGGCTTACGATGAGTTTGAGTTCCGGCATTACGATGCGGCCATTGGGCGGTTCATGTCGATTGATCCGCTGGCGCAGATGTCAGCCGGGCAGACGCCATTCAGCTATGCGAGTAATAACCCTAGTAGCTTTATTGACTTATACGGGCTGGTGTCTATTAGCCAATCGATAAGCGGCTGGCAGAAGTTTTCTTATTTCGCTTCGGGTACTGCGGGTACTTTTGTGAATATTGGCATTCAGGCTTATAATGCTCAGAGTCAGTTTACTCGTGCGTCGGATTTTAATATGAATTCAATTAAAGGGGGCTGTCCGCCAAACTGCCCGCCTAACTATACAAAACAACCTGGCTTGTTTGAAGACGGAGGCCCGGTGCATCAAGCCTTCACGGCCTTGAACGAGTTTAACCCCATTGCAATCGCGGTAAACTCAGTAAAAGCCTACACAACTGGAACGGATGTCAATGGTGTGGCGATGTCAGACGCAGAGGCCACTTTAAATCTGGCTACCATATTGCCAATAGGCAAAGTTGCGAAAGCTGGTAAGGCAGGGTATAAACTTGCATCAACTCTTGCTAGGTCTTCACAGGGTCAAGGTGTTTACATTGGTATTGATGCTTGGAGAGACATAGCATTAAAGGAGGGAAAATACTTAGTCGGAGGATTACCTGGCCAGTCAAACTATTACACAACTTTAAGAGGATTGGAACGCTCTGGGAATTCAGTAAACTATTTGTGGGAAGGATTACAGGTTCAAGCGCATCCTAAACTTGGGTATAGAAAACAAGTCGGAATATTCAGAGTACGTGAGACAACGGATGCCGCATTTGGAACAACATATGCCAACCCGCAATTTGGAAAAGGTGGATTGCCTCAAATATTTGTGCCTGATTATAACAAATTAGAATTAATAAAAACTTTACCATTAAAATGATAATACTTGACAAATCAAATGGAGACATGATTTTTGGCGATATAGTTTTATCCTCAGTTTTTTCTGTTGATGAGTTAAAAAATATCAAAAATACTTATACAGTAAAACCAGGAGTTGTAAACGGTAATTATTCATCTTACCACATTTTAGATATTGAAGACAATAAATATTCTATATCTATTTATCTCTACAATAGTAAAGTTTTATTTAATAGCATAACATTAGGCTCAAAATTTAATAATTTTAATACAGAACAAGCTATTCATAAGTTAGGCACTGTACTTGCTAGTATTGGAGGAGAAAACAATTATCCCTGGGGTAAAGTTGAATTTTCAATTGATACGAAGGGAGGGGTAGCTTCAATTCTCATAAAGCATCAATTATCGAATTGAAACATAGCAAGACACGTTCTAAACTGTGGTCTGTGTCCCCACAGACCTGCTGCCATACGGCAGAATATTACGCGACAAAATAATGCAATGAAACACCAGGAAAGCAAGTATCGCAACTCCCGCCGAAGGTCGGCCCCGATGGAGTTCGACAACGTCTATTTCTGGACGGATACCATCAAGGACTGGAAAAGGCTGCTGAAACCGGACAAGTACAAGGAGATAATTATATCATCATGGCAGGAATTGACAGAGAGGAATATGGTAACAGTTTACGGTTTCGTAATCATGCCTAACCACTCTATGGTGGGGCCGCGAGTGAAAGTGGAAGATATTTATTTCCAACATTCACAAATTACACTAATAGAGTAGGATTAGGTCTTCCACCAATTTGGAACAGTGTGTCGGGAATTAAACAATTTCAAGTTACACCAGGAAGCACGTTTATTTTTGGACGAGCAGCTTCCCAAGGAAGAATTTACAGTGGAGGGAGCTATCAAATGTACATAAATAATTTGAACAACTTAAATCGATAAGATGACTGAGCAAAAATTCCACATTTATGAAAAATGAAGTGCTAATTGAAGCGAATATATTTTGGAAGAAACATCCTGTTATGAAAAGATATTTCTACTTCGAAAACAGTAGAGATATAGTTTTGTTAAGAATCAATAATTTTCCAGAGGAGCCTCTGTATACTTTGATAAATGGCTTAGACATAGTTGACATAGATGATAAGCCATCTGGATGGAAACTAGACTTTTAGCTTTTAATATACTTGGATAGACCTAGGTTTTGATTCGTTCTTTGAAATAAGATTTTATCTGTTATGACGGAAGGTCGAGCCCTACCCCCGATTGCGTCTCTGAGCAGGACGGCCTTCCGCTACGAGTACCAACTCACCGAACACCTGGACAACCTCCGCACGGCTTGCCGCTGTGGGGAGAAGTTGGATTCACTGGGGAATACGGTTGCGTTGCTTCCCTCGGATAATTTGCGGAACTTGGTGCAGGAGAATGCCTACGATCCGTGGGGGCTGAACCTGCCGGATTTGGAAAGAAGCGCGGTGCTGCCGGATTGGTGGCAGTTTAATACGAAAGAGCGGGATTACCGGGCGTACGATGAGTTTGAGTTCCGGCATTATGATGCGGCGATTGGGCGATTTATGTCGATTGATCCGCTGGCGCAGCGGTTCCGGGGTATTTCTCCATTTAATTATGCCGATAATAATCCGAGTACATTCATGGATTTGTATGGGCTACAAGCCGTCAGTCCTAACACTTACTTTGATCCTATAGTTAATGGGGGATGGTTGAATCAGGTTGTTGTCACAGCTCAACGCACGGCTCCGGTTTACAAGAAGTTAGTAGGTGAAGCTTTTGGGGGCTTTGCAACGGGCGTGGGCTCGGCAGTAGCTAGGAACTTGGAAGCCCTCAGCCACCCACAGCAAATGGTGGAGGGCATTGCTAGGCTAACAACTTTCACTGGACAGGTGGAGGCTGCCGTGGGGATGGAAATGCTGTACGACCAAACCAGAGTAGCCTGGAACAGTGGCGATGTTCGTACCAGGGCTGACATTGTAGGCAATGTGACAGGGGAGATCGTCCTAGGCTTTTTGGCCAGTAAGGGGACGAGTGCTTTGGTAAAGGGAGGTGCAGCGGGAAGGATGCTGACTTTGGAGATGAGGACGGCTGGGTTTAGTAGCCGGGCTGCTACGCAGGGGACAACAACGGCACTGCGTAAAGTAGGCTCTGTTTTAGAAAGTGTTGATGATGTGATGGTTAATCCTAATCTTCTAGGAGGACAATCTTATGGGTATGTTCGCAGTATGTTAGGTGACTCGAAGAATTGGGTCAATGATATAATGCGGCAAAGCAGCCGCGCAGATGGGTGGATACTGCGTGAATTGAATAAGACAGGAGACAATTTTACAGGTCGAATGATACAATACCATCCTGGTACACCGAGACATTTCGGGGGAACGCCTTACTGGAAGGTGTCTTCTGGAAATGGAACATTCAGAATACCACTTAATCCTTAAAACTATGAATCTCCAAGAGCAACATAAAAGAGTTTTGGAAAGTCTGAAACTTTTATCTGCATCATTAGAGAAGCAACAGGAATATTTACCTGAATTTGCAGATGTCCCTGATGACGTGATTTCAAGTTTTGATAGTGCTTTTTTGCTATTGCCGCAGCTTGTTGAGAATAATATATTTTCAAGTAACTCAATTAGTAATATTTTGCGGGTATACAATAAAATGCAATGGTGCAAAAGAAATATTGAATTAGATGATTTTTCTAATGAGGAATGGAATAAACTAAGAGAATTGGCAAGACAAACATTATATATAATTGGTGAGCCACCTGAAAAACCAGACCCGAGATATGTCTAGTTTTGGTAAGATAAGTTATGATAGGTACCACTATAAATTAGGTAAATAGCAAACAAACATCCTGAATAGCGCACGGCTCCGGTTTACAAGAAGTTAGTAGGTGAAGCTTTTGTGGGGGGGGGTACGGGTTTGGGATCGGCAGTAGTTAGGAACTGGGAAGCTCTCAAACATCCACAGCAGATGGTGATGGGCATGGCCAAATTGACAACTTTCACCGGACAGGTGGAAGCAGCCGTGGGCATGGAGATGCTGTACGACCAGACAAGAGTTGCCTGGAACAGCGGTGATGTACGTACCAGGGCCAACATCATAGGGAACGTGACTGGGGAGATAGTTTTAGGCTTTTTGGCCAGTAAGGGGACGAGTGCTTTGGTAAAGGGAGGTGCAGCGGGAAGGATGCTGACGATGGAGATGAGGACGGCTGGGTTCAGCAGCCGAGGTGCTAAGGAAGGAAGCACTACTCTTTATCGAGCAGTATCGAAAGCCGAATTGGATGACATAGCCGAGTTTGGTTTCCGAAACAAACCAGGAGCATACGAAACTGGCAAGTTATTTGCCCCGACTCTTGAAGAAGCTGCCAAGTTCGGAAAGAATAATTTTATGTTCGATGGCTTACCTAATACCATTATGAAAGTTCGCGCTCCAAATAGTGTGATGAATAATGCTTACAGGTTTGGAGCTGATGGAATGAATGCCATATCAATACCAACAAATCAGTTTAATTTGCTTAAAGCAAAGCCATTAAAATACAGCCCTTTAATCAGATAGTTATGATAATAGTAAAAGCTAAAATAATATTATTTGAAGGAGCCAATAGACGTCAGACACCGTTTACAAGCGGGTATAGACCCCTGTTCAAGTTCATTGAAGGAATAATGACATCAGGGCAAATCAGTTTATTGAATCAAGAACAATTTAGACCAGGAGAAGAAGGTATTGTCGAAATAGCTTTTCTGAGTAAGGAATTTTTAGGAGATGATTTTAGAATAGGAAAGCAATTTAGTTTTTATGAATCCGAAAAACCTTTGGGTGAAGGAGTGATACTGAAAATACATGAATGAATTGAGAACCTGTTCCAGGCGCAATTGATGTATTTGTTGGTGCAGCGGATGACATGGTTGGTATGAATGCAGGTCAGATAGCCGAGAGATTGACTATTCCTCATAGCAAATTTGGTTTTAACGTAGTTGAATTTAACACTCCTAGAATTGGATTAGGATCTCCGATCAATCGTCTAGATCCTGGCTTCGTTGGTTTCGGTCGTACAGCAGGAGGAGCGAGGGAATTTGTTATTCCCAATCAACTTGTTCCAAAAGGTTCAAACATTAAGCTTGTAAAGTGATGGAAATAAAGCCAGAAGAAACTATGCTTTCAGGTAATTGGAAATTGATAAACGACTCAATGAAAGCTGATTCTATTTGCTTACGCATTGAATGGTTGATTTCCGACTATTTGATAGAAGTAGCCAAAGATGAAGCAGGATGGAATGAACTATACCAAGATCCAACTGATCATCGCTATTGGGAGTTAACATATCCTGAAAGTGAAATGCATGGGGGTGGAGCGCCTCAGTTAAAGTGTTTGATCTATCAGGAAGCAAAAATTAAATATCCATTCATTGAAAACACAGCTTAATTACTGAACCTTGTTCCTAAACCGTGAATTTCCTAGACCGTGGATTTCTATGATAAAACTAATCCGTGGTCTGTGTCCCACAGACCTGCTGCCATAAAGCAGAATGTTATTGTACAAAATACAAGAAGGTAAGCCATGAGTATTTTCAAAAATACATGAATAGAAAACTACAAATATTGATATTTATATAAAAAATACCGAAAGAAATTTCAACGAAAAATTAGAGCAATAAAAATCAAGACCAATGCGAAAAATTTATTTAATCATACAGGTGATTGTTATTGGTATGCTTTGCAGGACACCCCACCTGCAAGCCCAGGTCGGCAGCGTCAACCACGCCACGGGAACGCTCGGCGTGAACATCCCGATTTACACCCTCACCGAGGGAAACCTGAGCGTACCCATCAGCCTCAGTTACGATGGCTCGGGGGTGCTGGTGGAGTCGCAGGCTTCAAGGGTGGGGCTGAACTGGCGGTTGAACGCCGGGGGATTCATCAGCCGCGAGATAAGAGGACTGCCCGACGAGACCCAAAAAACCACCAGCAACGGGTCACCAGCATTGTTTGGCTACAGTACGTCTGGCTACCCCACTGATTATACCTACGGACTATTCAAGGATTACGAGCCGGACGTTTTCACCCTTGTTCTCAATGGTAGCTCGGTTCGCTTCGTCTTAAAGCCTTTCACTCAGCGGAAAGAGATCATGCTACTAGACGATAGTAGAGATTTAAGAATTGAGGTTACGAGCAGCGGCGATAATTTCGCTACGTGTCAAGCCATCTGCGATCCGACAGAGCGAAGGCTTTGTTTGTCGAGTAGTTGGCTGGAGCGGTTTGTCGTCACCACTTCCGACGGAATCCGCTATTACTTCGGCACAGAATCGACGCATCGGGAATACCTGCTCTCCCAAAATTTTCTGACTGACGCAGGAATTTCGGAGCAAACCATTCGTCCGATTAGATGGTCGCTTTCCAGCATCGAGAACCCTAAAGGTTCGAAAAACGCCAACGGGAGTTTCACGGTCACCCCTCACCAAAAGGTCAATTTTTCTTACAAACGCTCCTTGCAGCGGGTTGAATCGGGCAGCTACGATAAGGAATTCGCCTTGCTAAGCGCAGACTGCAACAATGTCCCTAAAAAGTACTCCGGCCCGGAAGAAGACGTATTTTTCTTGTATAAAAGTGACCTCAGTTTGGTAGAATCGGATAATGTACAGGTATATTTTAACAACGATAACCTGGGCGAGAGTTCTACGCCTGTTCCTGGCAACATTACTGACATTGTAAAAGAATATGACACAAGGACTGATAACGGCATTGGAGGCTTCAATGACTACAAGCGTAAAGATCTGCGCGATTTAGATCCGTATACAGTCAATTATTTCCAAGCGATTCCCAACTGTTCGCCTGGTACCAAAAATTCGGAAGCGCTCAACAATATTCTTATTTGGGATAAGCAAACCGAAAAAAGAACCGGGTATTACCTTCACCATCAGTACCTGAGAGAGTACCGCTACACCACGCCGAGGAGTATAACTGATGACAGGAAAGTAGGTATAGAAAACGCAAGAATGACCTTGGCAGGACTTTATCCGATCACTTTCTACGATGGTAGTAGTTATCCGATGAAATTGTTGCCAGGCTACGTATTTACCTATGACAAGGCATTTCCATTACCCAAGAAAAACTCAATGGAACGGGACCATTGGGGATATTACAATGGGGCACGGCTTAACGAAGCCCAGGCCATCGGTTACGGCGCGAACATAGCGGGTGCTGGCTGCGCGGCCTTTCAAAATGTGGATTCTGCGCCAAATCTGATCAAGGCGAAGCTTGGTTCACTCAGTTCTGTAAAGCTGCCGACCGGGGGCAGCGAGTCGTACGAGTACGAGTTGCACGACTGCCAGAACTACACTGATGGCAACGGACAGAACAAAGTCGGCGGGTTGCGTATCAAGGCGATCCGACAATCGGAACCCGCTACCCAATCAGAGAGAAAAATAAGTTTAGAGTACGGCACCAAGGCAAGTCAATCAATTTCATCGGGCGTGCTACCAGTACTGCCGACTTATCTGGCAGCCTATGGTACCCAGTCCTATATCCACGTCAATGCCTACGCCATGATGACTACCCGCTTCCTGAGTAATTCGTACATTACTTACGGCGAAGTACGGGAAACAGTGGAGGGCAGCAGCAACGGAATAATGGCTAAGAGCGGATATACAGAATACGAGTTTTATAATTTGGAAACTACCCGCTCATCGCCGGCTCGCGCTGAGGCCAAGATTCCCACAAATTTGGCCCCGTTCTGGCACTCGGATGCAGTATTAAAAGAGGAGTTTATACGTGGTTCTCCCAAAAGCGTAAGGTACTACAATGCGCAAGGGATACTTCTGAATGAGAAAACTTGGAATTACGACGTTCAAAATCTTACCGATAGCCGTGACCTCACGGGTGCTATGGACATTGCCAGTGAATACAATTTGGACAATTCTCCAATAGTAAAGCTGGTCGCGTTCACTTCCGTTGGTGCTCAGTCCGCTGTTTCACTTGCTTGGGCAGGTACCCCCTATTCTGTATACACGTATTTAGTTTCATCGGTTATTCAAAGGATCACTGAATGGATCAATGGAGGTATAGCCCCCCTTGACAATAGCATCTACAGATTCACTCCTTACCGAGTTCCATTTGCCGACGTACGACTTGTATCTAGTACAGATGCAGCCTATGCAGTGGGGACAAACCCCATCGAAACCACCACCCAATACGCTTACCTCAGCCCCAACCACAAGCAGGCCACCAGCGTGAAGAACTACCGCAGCCAAAACAACGGCACAACCCTCGGCGAACTGCTTTCGGAAACGAGCATCGCGTACTCGAAAGATTATAAGGATTGCAGCCAGACGAACTCCTCCAGCTCCGCCCTGACGGGCCTGTACTTCCGGGACATGAACGTTCCCATCGAGGTAGTCACCAAGCGCAAGGGCCGGGTGACGGGCGGGGCTTTCTACGAGTATCACGACAAGGCGGCTGGCCGGGAAGGTTTGCTCAAGACGGTCTATAACCTGGAATTGGCTCAGCCGCTGGCTACCATGAACCCGGCCACCTGCACCGCCGCCAAGAACGCCGCCTACCAACCCACCGTCTCCATCGCCGACTACAACGAGCGGGGCTTGCCGAAGGTCATCGCCAGCGCGCAGGAAGCAGGTACTACCACGGTGGGTTACGGCATCAACAACTACCTGCCTACTACCATTAGCTACGGCACGAGCAGCAAGATTTTCACCTCCCAGCGTGAGTACGCTGTGCCGCTCTGGGGTGTCTCGAAGGTGCGGGGCGTCAGCGGCAGCTTCACGACCGTCACCTACGACGAGCTGGGAAGGCCTCTGCTGGTCCGGGATAAGGATGGCAACTTGGTGAAAAGCTATAAATACAAAGAAGCTAATCCGTAGGTAACGGTCAACGGAAAAGTGCTGATTCGTAACCTCAGCTCCCAACTAAACGACTAAACCCCAAACAAATCAACAATTCAACATTTTCAACCAAAAAGAGTCCCATGAAAGCAAGCCTTACCTTCACCTTCTGTCTTCTCTCACTCGCTATGGCGGGTCAGGCGCAGAACCAGATCATCACGCCAGTGGGTAAGCCGCTGGTTATCGGCAACCAGGGGGGCGTGAAGTTCTCGCACCTCAACGCCAACTCGCCCACGCAAGCTTCCAATGGCAAAGTATTGTCAGTCAACGAGAGCGGCGTCGTCATGCTGGTGCCTGAGAGTGCGGGTGGAGCCAGCCAGTGGACTACGATAGGCACCAACCCGGATCTTTATTTCAATTCGGGCAACGTGGGCATCGGCACCAGCACGCCCTTGCAGCGGCTGGATGTGAACGGGAGCATCAACATGCCCGCTACCAGTAGCTTGCGATTCAACAATGTTCCGTTCCTGAGCTCGCCCGGAACGGACAACTTGTTCCTTGGCCCGAATGTCGGCGCCGCCAACACGACGGGTTTCAGCAATCTGTTCATCGGCAGTGAGGCGGGCATGACGAATACCTCTGGATATGACAACCTGTTTATCGGAGGAAGTCGCAGCGGACTCGTCAACACCACTGGCGACAGTAACGTATTCGTCGGCACCGCTACCGGCGCAAGCAACTCATCTGGATCCAAAAACGCCTTTGTGGGGCGGGGTTCGGGGTTTTACAACACAACCGGAAGCGACAACACGTTCGTGGGATGGGCCGCGGGCATATTCAACACCTCGGGCGGCAACAACGTCTACGTCGGCCGTGCCACGGGAGTGGGGGTGGCCGCTGGTTCATCGAACACCTTTCTGGGCAGCAACGCGTCGAGCAGCGTCAACTCGACGAGCTACTCGACTGCCGTTGGTGAGGGATCCAAAGTCGACTGCAACTACTGCCTGGTGCTGGGGCGCACCAGTCCCCAAGTCAAGGTCGGCATCGGCACAAGCACCCCCCAGACCACTCTACACGTAAAAGCGGATGGTACCACCGTGAACGGAGTGCGGTTCGAGAACCTGCCCACCACCACCGGTTCGGGGGCCTTTCGCCTGTACGTAGACGCCAGCGGAAATGTGTTGCGCCGCTCCACAGCGGGTGCCCGGGAGGCGGCCGAAGAAAGCAGCAGTGCCTATTGGACGCTCACGCCCGACAACCACCTGCTCAACGCCAACGCCGAAGGCGTGATGATCGGGACGGGCCTGACCGCGGCACCCGCCGGATACAAGCTGTACGTCTCAGACGGTATCCTGACCGAGCGAGTCAAGGTAGCCGTGAAAAGTACCGCCGACTGGCGCGATAACGTACTGGATAGCGATTACAAGCTGCGCCCCTTGGAGGAGGTGGAGTCTTTTATCAAAGCAAATAAGCATCTGCCGGGTGTCCCAAGTGCCCGGGATATGGTCGAGAATGGCAACGATCTACACCAAACCGACGCCGTGTTGTTGGAAAAGATTGAAGAGATGATGCTGTATATCATCGATCTCAAAAAAGAGAACACGGTGCTGAAGGGAGAAGCGGCAGAGAATCGGAAAGTTAAAGCCGAGCTTGTGGAAAGCCGAGCTTCCATTCGCTCGTTGCTGGAGCGGGTCAGCGCTTTGGAGAAAAAGGGGGCTTTCTGACGACATTGGCCTAATCCCTTCGCTCAGTTTTTCATCACTTCGAATCTGAGGATTTCGGTCGTTTGCTCATCTATCCGAAAACGTCCGTCAGCCCGCAACCCCAGCACCCAAAGGATATTTTGCGCTTCGTCCAGCAAAACCAGACAATCTTTTTTCCGATTCATTGGCACCTTGGCATCGACGAGCAAGTCGCTGATTTTCTTGCTTTTTCCGCCCATCCCGAAAGGTTGCAGCCAGTCGCCCGGCTGCCAGGGCCTGACCCTTAGCGGGAAATGGAGCAGGGCGGCATCGAAATAGGCCGTTTGCGCGTTGGCTCGCAGATCCATTTCCGGGGAAAATGTCAGCCGCTCGATCGCCAGATCAGCATTTCCGGGCAGCGCGATTTTGTTTGAATCTTCATAGATAACGACGGGCTGGAAACCTTCGAGTTGGCGTAGCGGCTCCACAATTAGTTCCTCCCGGTCTTTGGTTACGCAGTGGGTGGTCGAAAAAAACTGCTTTCCGCTGATACCGTCGAGTGTCGTCACGATTTGCTTCGTCTGGGCGTAGCTGAAACCGTACTCTTGCAAAACTTCGTGCAGCAGAAAGACTGGCTCATCGGCCTTTTGAACCGCCGGGATGGAAACGTAGACCGCCCCCTGTCTCGGAATTACGGCCATCTCGCGCCATTGGCCGACCTGCTTATTGACAATCGCTTCAGCCGACCGCAGTCGTTCCAGATTCTGGTTGAACGTGCGGGACAAAGAGGGATTTATCTCCTGCATTACGGGAAGCACTTGGTGGCGCAGCAAATTGCGGCGGTAAGCGTCGCTGGCGTTGGAGCTATCCTCGCGCCAGTCCAGATTTTCCGTTTTGGCAAACTCCAGGATCTCGTTTTTAGAAAAAAGCAGCAGTGGACGCAACAGCTTGCCCTTTACGGGTGCGATGCCCAACAGCCCCGACAGTCCGGTACCGCGCGTCAGGTTCAGCAGGACGGTTTCGATATTGTCGTCGGCGTGATGTGCCGTAGCGAGAGAATCATAGCCGAACTCCTCGATCACTTTCCCGAACCAGGCGTAGCGCAAATCCCGCGCGGCCATCTGGATTGAAGTGCCGTCCGACTGTGCTTTCTGGCCCGTTTTGAACAGCCGGGCGTGAAAAACAGCGCCGTGTTCCTCTGCCCAAAGCTGCACGAAAGCTTCATCGCCCTCCGATTCCTTACCACGCAGCCCAAAATTGCAATGCGCCACAGCGAAGGGAAATCCCGCCCGATGAAACAGCTCCGCCATGACCATAGAGTCCACGCCGCCGCTCACGGCGAGCAGCGTTTTTTTTTCGGCAAGGCCGAGCGCGTAAGCGTTAACAAAAGTTAAAAAGGCATTCAACATGCTGGGTTGCGACGCTTTGAACGTACTTTTACCATTGATTTTTAGTCCCAAAGATAGCCACAAAGCGAGGTGGTTCGAATTCGTTTGCAAAATATCGCCAACCCAAGGCAACCTTTTTAAGCGGGATGGGGTCTATCTTATCGTAAAAGCCATGAAAAATAGCCTGCTCCTTTTCCTGCTACTCACTACCACCTGCGCCCTGGGACAGGTGCGCCCGCCGGGCAACGCCAGCGGCATGCCGGGCGGCCAGTCACCGGAAACGGTCGAGCTGCTGCCCGGGGCCGATAGCCTGACGGTCAATACCGAGAGCGGCGTGGAGATCCGGCGCGTCGTCAACAATGTCCGCTTTCGGCACAAGGGTTCGATGCTCTATTGCGATCTGGCGATCCAAAACGTGGGAAGCAACCTGATCCAAGCCTACGGCCACGTGAAGGTGGTGCAAGGCGACACGATTACCGTCACGGGCGATACGCTGCTGTACTACGGAGACACCCGCTTTGCCATCGTCAGCGGCAAAAAAGCCGTGTTATTCGATAAAAAAAGGACGCTGACTTCCAAAAAACTGGAATATGACATGGCGAATGGCCTGGCCTATTACCGCGTACCGGGCCGCACGGTAGACTCGGCCAACGTACTGACCAGCAAGGAGGGAATTTACAATACCCGCTCGAAGGTCTTTGATTATTACGGCGACGTGAAGTTGGTGAACGAGAAATACGTCCTGACGACCGACACTCTGATCTACAATTCCAATACCAAATGGTCGTATTTCAACGGCCCGACCAAAATTGTGAACGAAGACGGGACGCTGGTCGCCGAACGCGGACAATACAACACCGAGACCGAGGAGTCGAGCTTTAGCACCCGCACGATGGTCGAGAACGAAGGTTATACGCTCACGGGCGATTCGCTTTTCTACGACAGTCAAAAACAACTCGGTTTCGCCAAAGGAAACGTCGAGATTTTTGCCAAGGAGGACAAAACGCTACTTACGGGCGACGAAGGAATCTATCGGGGAGAGGAAGGTTTTTCCAAAGTTTTCGGGCACGCGCTGGTTAAGAGCGTGGTCTCGGAAGACACCCTGTACATCCGGGCCGACACCCTATATTCTATTCAGAATAAGGTAGATAGCACCCGAAAATTAATTGGTGACCGAAACGTATTTATTTTTAAAACGGACTTTCAGGGACGTTGCGACTCGGTACTGTACAACACGGCCGATTCCACCGTCTTTTTCTTCCGTGAGCCCATACTTTGGGGCGACAATTACCAAATGGAGGCCGATTCGATTAGTGCCTTTTTAGTCAATAATAAAATCGACCGGATGCTGCTGCGGAGTAATTCCTTCGTCATTTCGGAAGACACGCTCATCGCGCAGTACAACCAGGTCAAGGGCCGGACGATCAACGCCTATTTCAACGAAGAAAGCAATCTGAAACGCGTTTTTGTCGATGGCAATGGGCAGAGCGCTTACTACGCGATGGACGAGGACGCAAAGATGATTGGTCTCAACCGCGTAGAGTGTGGGAAAATGAATCTACAATTCGAGGCCAATCGCATAAAGCGCATTGCTTTCCTGGGGCAACCCGTGGGCAGCCTCATTCCGCCACAGAACATCAAAGCCCCGCAAAGGCAACTTGAGGGCTTCAATTGGCGTATAAGTGATAAACCAACCCTGAGACAAACGGTTTGGGCAGAAGAAGTACCTGCCAAGCAGACAGTCGAGCCAGTCAAATCTGTAAATACGGCTCGCTTGCCAAATAATGAAAAATGACAGCGTGGTTCTAGCATGGTTTTTGTAAAGTGTTTTGTGGTATCTAAGTACCACCCGATAAATTTTTCTCGGCCATTGCACAATAAACCTTGATAGTCTGATTATAAATGTATATTTTTGTAGATCAATGGGATAATACGACTCCCGGCGACCTAGTACTTTCCCCTTGCCATGAAAAAAACTATACTTTTTGTTTATACTTTCCTAACCCTGGGCTGTTTGGCCACTCAGGCTCAGGTTCCTGCGAATAGCAGTCGCCTGAATTTGCCCAACAAGACGCAGGTCATGCAGTTTGACCGCACGTTGGTTCAGAAACCCACGGTACTCTCTTACAAGCCCCTGGCGTTAGAAAAACCTCAAGCGCTCAACGATTACTACCGCGCCTTGATGTTTGCCAAGCCAACAAGCAATACGGTACCCACCGCCGTCGCCGCTACTGAGAGTCTTACGGTAAATCCCAACACTTAAGTTGCCAAAGCGGATCGCCGTGCTGCTTCTATCGAACGCACCTCTGACGAGAATCTTTTTTCCAACGAGTGGCTTACCGTATCGAACGTTTACCCGAATCCGGCCAGTGACTACGCTGAGTTCGACTACTCGATGAAAAATTCAGATCGTGAGGCTAAGATTGTGATTTGCAATATTCTGGGCAATCCAATTTCGGAATACAATCTTGACAAAAACGATCGCAAACTGCGCATCAACACGAGAGACATGCCTACGAGTGTGTATTTCTATCGCCTGGCCATAGATGGCAACTCCGTGGCGACCAAAAAACTACTGGTTCGTCATCAGCAATAGTCAGCAATTCGATACTACCAAGGCTACTGGTTCGTTAAGAACCGAGTAGCTTTTTTTATTACCTTTGCCGCCCTATGCGAAAAACTCCTTTTGCGAATTATTTCGTCTTATTAATAATCGCGCTCTTCCTGACTACCTCCTGTAGCAAGTTTGCCAAGTTGCAAAAGACCGGAACGGACAAGGAAAAATACACAGCCGCCCTGGATTACTACCAGGAAGGTGACTGGTACCGCGCCGGACTGCTCTTTGAAGAACTCATCCCGCTTTTGAAGGGAAGTACCGAATCAGAAATGGCGCAGTTCTACTACGCCTACACGCAGTACCATCAGGATCAGTTCAATATGTCGCAGTTTCTGTTCAAGAAATTTTACGACACCTACGCCCGTAGCGACTACGCCCAGGAAGCCTTGTACATGCACGCCTATTCGCTGTACAAGGATTCTGCGCCGCACACATTGGATCAGACCAGCACCCTGACGGCCATCTCGGCCTTGCAGGATTTTATCAACTCCTATCCCGCTAGTCCGTTTCGTAACGAATGTACGGGCTACATCCTGGAACTACGTCGTAAGCTGGAACTGAAAGCTTACGAAAAGGCCAAGCTTTATTACAAGATCAGCGATTTCAACCTGGCTTCACTCAAATCGGCGGTTATCTCGATCGAAAACTTCCGGCGAGATTTTCCCGATTCGGAGTTCAATGAGGAACTGGCTTACCTGAAAGTGGATGCAGAGTACACCCTTGCCAAGAGCAGCATTTTCAGCAAGCAGAAAGAGCGTTATGAGGACGCAGTGAAGTTCTACAAAGCGTTCATCGACAAGTATCCCAGTAGCACTTACTTGAAAGACGCTGAGAAACTATACAGCAGCAGCGAGGAAGAACTCGAGCGCATCGCGAAACTGGAAAAAGCGCAGAAGGATCGGTTGGAAAGACTGCCTGATCCTGCCCAGCCCGCTAAGGTGACCACATCTTCGATTAATAATTAATTATCTAAAAAATTTAACCAGACAACGTCCATATGTCAGCCAACACGAATCCATCCATCATCACGCGCAACACCAGCGAAATCGCGGCCGTCACCGGAAATCTTTACGAATCGGTTTCGATCATTTCCAAGCGCGCCCGTCAGCTTTCCAGCAAGATGAAGGAAGAATTGAACAACAAACTGGCGGAATTCGCCTCCGGTGTAGACAACCTGGAAGAGGTATTCGAAAATCGCGAGCAAATCGAAATTTCCAAGTTTTACGAGCGCATGCCCAAGCCCGGCAGCATTTCCATTGACGAGTTTATGGAAGGTAAAACCTACAACGCTTACCGCGAAACAGAAGAAGGGAAGTAGTCGACTCTCTGCAAAAACGCTTCATCAGCCATACCAACGCCCGCCGCTGGTGTGGCTGATTTTGTGTAAACTCAATCTATAAAACTACACTAGGTTTGCAACTAGAGGGTAAGAGGGTACTTGTCGGGGTTTCCGGTAGCATCGCAGCTTATAAGTCGGCGTTGCTGGTTAGGTTGCTGGTGAAGGCTGGGGCAGAAATACAGGTGATTATGACCGAAGCAGCGGCGGAGTTCATCACGCCGCTGACGCTGGCTACTTTGTCGAAGCGTCCCGCCTTGTCGGCTTACGTGCGCGACGAGGAGGGTACCTGGAACAACCACGTCGAGCTGGGGTTGTGGGCCGATGCTCTGGTAGTCGCCCCCGCCACGGCGCACACGCTGGCCAAATGTGCCAACGGCATGTGCGATGACCTGCTGACGGCGGTATATCTTTCGGCGCGTTGTCCGGTGTTTTTTGCTCCGGCGATGGACTTGGACATGTATCGGCACGGCTCTACTCAGGCGAATCTTGAACGATTGCAATCTTACGGCAACCACATCATCGAAGCAGTTTATGGTGAGTTAGCCAGTGGCTTGGTGGGAGAAGGCCGCCTGGCCGAACCCGAGGCAATCGTGCAGCGGCTGGAAAAGCATTTCGCGCGCCGCTCGGTAGCGGTGGGCAAACGCGTGCTTATCACGGCGGGCCCAACGCAGGAGGCCATCGACCCGGTGCGCTACATCAGCAATCATTCCTCGGGTAAGATGGGCTATGCCATTGCCAGTGCCTTTGCTAATGCCGGGGCTCAGGTCACGCTGGTCAGCGGACCGGTGGCACTGAGAGTGACTGATCTGAGCGTTAGGAAGATTGGCGTTCGCTCGGCGCAGGAGATGTACGAGGCCACGGAAGCGGAGTTTGCCGGCAGCGATCTTGTCATATTCGCGGCGGCGGTGGCGGACTACACTCCCGCCGAAGTAGCCGAACAAAAGATCAAGAAAAAGGAGCCGGGATTCAGTCTGGAAATGACCAAGACGCGGGACATCGCCGGGACGCTAGGTGCGCGCAAAAAGTCGAATCAACTGCTGATCGGGTTTGCGTTAGAAACTAACGACGAGCTGGAGAACGCCCGAAAAAAACTACAAAGTAAGAATTTCGACTACATCGTGCTTAATTCTCTGAACGACCCTGGCGCGGGCTTTGCGCACGATACCAACAAAATCACCGTTATTGATCGGGCGGGCGTGGAACGTCACTTCGAATTGAAGACCAAACGGGAAGCGGCGCAGGATATTCTGGAACTTATCATTGAAAAATGGAGCGAGGCATGAGCAATCGGTTGGTGAAATATTTTTGGGTACTTTTCCTGGGCTTGCTTACGCGCGACCTGTCGGCGCAGGAACTGAACTGCACCGTGACGCTGAACTACGACCAACTCGTGGCGCAGCAAAAGACAGACGAGCAGGCCATGAACCAGCTCAAAACCTACATCAGCGATTTCATGAACACCAGTCGTTGGACCAACGACCAGTTCACGCAGGCAGAGCGCATCGGCTGTAAACTGAATATCAACCTGATAAAGTCGCTGAGCCAGGGGATTTATGAAGCCAACGCGCAGTTGATCGTTACCCGCCCCGTCTATAACTCCACCTACGAATCGGTGCTGTTCAGTTTTGTAGATCGTGATTTCAGCTTCAAATTCCTGCCGAACAATCCCATGATCTTCACCGAAAACAACTATACCGACGAGTTGCCCTTTGCCCTGGCTTTTTTCGCAAACATCGTCCTGACGCTGGACTACGATTCGTTCAGTAGATTGGGGGGCAGTCCGTATCTGCAGAAAGCTTTCAACCTGGCCAACATCGCCACCAACTCCTCCTCTTTCGGCAAGGGCTGGCGGGCAGACCGTAACTCCCGCAACCGCTTCGCATTAGTCGAAAACCTGATGAGTCAGCAGTTTCTGCCCTTTCGCGAAGCGATTTATGACTACCACCGCCTGGGACTCGATGCCGCTACCGAAACGCCGGGACTGGCGCGTAAAAAGGGTTTGGAAATGCTTTTAGTGGCCAAACAAGCGCAGCAGCTGCAGCCCGGTGCGGTGCTGCTCAACTCATTTTTCGACGCCAAGTCGGATGAACTCTACAATCTCATGCGCGAAGCTTCGCCCGACGATCGCCAGCAGGCTTTCACGTTGCTTTCTACCCTCGATCCCACCAAGACAGAGCTTTATCGAAAGCTGATCCAGTAGTTTTAGAAAGTACCCTCAAATACTTTCACCGCCGGGCCGATCAAGTAAATATCGTCGAACTGCGCGGGTTCGGTTCTCCGAAAAGCGATCTGCAATTCTCCCCCTACGGTGTCGATTTTGACCGGGCCCTCCCAGCCAAAATGGGCGTGGGAGGATAAGGCGCAAGCCGTGACGCCCGTGCCGCAGGAGTAAGTTTCGTCCTCGACCCCGCGCTCATAAGTTCTCACCTTCAAGTGATTGGGAGATTTTACCTCCACAAAATTGACGTTCGTACCACCACGCGGGCCATAAATTTCATTGTTACGTACGGCGCGGCCAATGCTCACGACTTCGGTCTTGTCCACATCGTCCACGTAGGCAATATAGTGCGGAGAACCCGTATCGATAAAATCGTACGTTTCGTGTTTCTCCAAATTTTTTACCGGACTCATTCTCAAACGAATGAGTTCGGGGGTCGCAGTGGCTTCGTGCGAACCATCCACAGCCAGGAAAGTCGTTTTTTCTTTGAAAATCCCTAAGTCATGGGCGAAGCGAACGGTGCAGCGCCCGCCATTGCCGCACATGCTGCCTTCGCCGCCATCGGCGTTGAAATAAACCATCTTGAAATCATAGCCAGCTTCGTTGCGCAACAAGATCAAGCCGTCCGCCCCAATGCCAAAGCGGCGGTGGCACAGCCGGGCGATTTCATGCCGGGACAAAGAGAAAGTTTCCTGACGATCGTCAATGAGGATGAAGTCATTGCCGGTACCTTGGTATTTGTGGAAGTTCAAAGTTTATAAGTTTAAAGTTCAAAGGACTTTCGCTTCGGCTGGGAAAAATGTGCCGCTAGGCACAGGATGTGGGTAGAGAAAGCCGATTCGTTGGCTGGCCGTGTCCCGTACGGGACATAATAATCGACTGGGATAGCACTTTTCTACCCACATTTGATCCTGGCAATTTAAACAAAAAAGCCCCGCTGGAAAATTCCAGCGGGGCATCTCAATTGTAAAGCTCATGAACTTTCGACTTTCAACTATTTCGTAGTTTTAAGCTCCTTAATCCTCGCTGCCTTGCCCTGACGACCACGCAGGTAGAACAGGCGGGCACGGCGGACTTTACCGCGACGAAGAAGTTCGATTTTGGCAATGCTGGGGGAAAGAATCGGGAAAATACGCTCGACGGCGATGCCGTTGGATATCTTGCGAACCGTGAAGGTTTCGCCCGCACTGTTGGGGTTGCGGCGCTGCATAACGGTTCCCTGGTACAATTGGAGGCGCTCCTTGCCGCCTTCGCGGATTTTTACGTGTACCACAATGGTGTCGCCCGATTTGAAATCGGGGTACTCGGACTTACGGTTTTCATTCGTAGCCTCGACGAGTTTAATCAGTTCGCTCATGACGATTTTTGAAAATAAATTAGGTAAAGAACTGATTCCAGCGGACGGGGTGACGCCCCTTCATTCAAAACAGCCCTGCGAAAAACGAGTGCAAAAATAGACCTATTTTTTTGTATATGAAAGGTTTTGCTAGATTTACCAGATGAAAATACTAGCCGCTCCCCAAATCCGCGACCTCGACGCGCACACCATTCAGCACGAACCCATTAGCTCCCTCGACTTGATGGAACGCGCTTCCCGCGCCTTCGTGCGATGGCTCTGCGCCCGCTTCGACAACCGTCAGCCGCTCGTATTCTTCTGCGGCAAGGGTAATAACGGCGGCGACGGCCTGGCAATCGCCCGCCTGCTTTCGGTAAAAAGCTACAGCGTGACGGTGTACGTGGTCGATTACTCAGACAGTGCTTCCGATGATTTCACCAAAAATCTCGAACGCTTGTCCGATCACCTGGCGGTTCATCGTGTAAAAAGTAAGGAAGACCTGCCCGAACTCACGGGTGAGGAGCTATTGATCGACGCGCTGCTGGGTTCGGGCCTATCGCGACCCGCGGAAGGCCTATTGGCCACAGTAATCGCCCTGATGAACGACAGTCCGGCGCGGGTCATTTCGGTGGACATCGCCAGCGGCTTGTACATGGATAGAACCAACGGCGAAGACGATGCCATCGTCCGACCCGACTACACGGTAAGTTTTCAGTTGCCCAAGCTGGCCTTCATGATTCCCCGCAACGGGCCGTTCGTGGGTGATTGGCAGGTCGTGAATATTGGGCTTGACCAGGATTTTATTCAAAAAACGGAAACGCCCTATTTTTTCACAGATAAAAAAAGCGCGAAAAAGCTGATTCGCGACCGGGAGAAGTTTTCGCACAAGGGTACTTTCGGCCACGCGCTGCTGCTGGCGGGTAGCTACGGTAAGATGGGTGCAGCGCAACTTTGCGGCGGGGCCTGTTTGCGTTCGGGCGCGGGCCTGCTGACGATGCACATACCCGCCTGCGGCTACCAAATCATGCAAGTTGCTCTGCCCGAGGCCATGTGCACGGTAGATATTCACGAAAAAATGCTGACGACTTTACCCGAACTGAACACCTACTCGGCGATCGGCGTCGGGCCGGGGCTGGGCAAGGAGCCGCAGACGCTGCAAATGCTGGAAGAATTGATCGAACAGGCCAAAGTTCCGATGGTGTGGGACGCCGACGCGCTCAATTTGCTCGCCGAAAATCCTGATCTGCGCAAAAAACTACCCGGCCACACCATCATCACGCCCCATCCCAAGGAGTTCGAGCGGCTGGCCGGAGAAAGCGAAGACGATTATGCCCGGCTGGAATTGGCCTGTACCTTTGCCAAAGAACACAAGCTGATCGTCGTGCTGAAAGGTGCCCATACCGCCGTCATTTTCCCCGATGGTACCGTACATTTCAACGCCACGGGCAATTCGGGCATGGCTACGGGTGGCGCGGGGGATGTGCTGACGGGCATTCTCACTTCACTTCTCGCCCAAGGTTATCATCCGCAAGATGCCGCCCGGCTCGGCGTCTACCAGCACGGAATGGCCGGCGACCGCGCCGCCAAATCCCGCACAAAGGTGGCGATGATTGCTTCGGACATTGTGGAGAACCTGGGGTGGTAGTTGGGGAAAGTTGCGAGTGGAACGACCGTTTGCTAATTTTTCGGGGAAATTTCGGTACTGTTTCCAACCATTCGGCAACTGGAATGCTCTTGTTTGCGTAGATTCAATACGGGTCTCAGGACTCTTCCACGCATTAAAACAAGAACCCACCATGAAACAGACCTTACTCCGCCACTGGGATGGCTTGAATTCCAACAAAAAAGAACAAAAGAATTACCTCGATCAGGCATTCATCATGGGCGGGCTCGCCATCCTTATCTTCGCCTACATCATCTTCCGTTTTATTTTTCCGCTGATCGACAAAGGCGTTCTCTGGTAGGCTCAACTTAGCAGTTGGAAGGTCGCCCATGCGGATACGTAGGCCAGCACCATGGTGTATACGAGTTGCACCATCGGCCATTTCCAGCCGTGCGTCTCGCGGTACACGACCGCCAGGGTACTCATGCACATCATGGCAAATACGTAAAACATCAGCAGAGAGAACGAAACCGCCGGGGTGTACATCGGGCCACCCGTCTGGGGGTTCCTTTCGTTTGCCAGGCGTTCCCGAACCGTTACCGTATCTTCGCTCGCGTCGCCCCCTATACTATAGATGGTGGACATCGTTCCCACGAACACTTCGCGCGCGGCGAAAGAGGTGATCAGCGCAATTCCGATTTTCCAGTCGTAACCCAGCGGCGCAATGGCGGGTTCGATGAACTTGCCGAAGCGTCCGGCGTACGATACTTCCAACTTGGCCGAGGCCACGGCGGCTTCCTGCTCTTGCGGCGCGGCATTCGGCATTCCTTGGAGTGTTTTCTCCGCCGCTCGTTCCAGGCTATCGCCCGGACCGTAACTCCCCAGCACCCAGAGGACGATTGAAATAGCGACAATGATTTTCCCCGCTTCCAGCACAAACGATTTCACGCTGTCGTACATCGTAATGCCCAAATGACTCCACCGCGGCCATTTGTAGGTCGGCATTTCCAGGATAAAATAGCTTGGCTCGAGACGCGGGACGAAAATCGAAAATAACCAGGCGGAACCCAAGGCTCCGATCAAACCTAACAGATACAGTCCCAGAAGCACCAGTCCTTGCAAATTCAGAATGCCCAGTACCGTCTCGTCCGGCACCACCAGCGCGATGAGGATGGTGTAAATCGGCAACCGCGCCGAACAGCTCATCAGCGGCGTGACCAGAATCGTCAGCAGCCGCTCGTAGGGATTGTTGATGCTGCGGGTAGTCATGATGGCCGGAACGGCGCAGGCCACGCCCGAAATAAGCGGTACCACACTCCGGCCATTCAGCCCGAACTTCCGCATCAGTTTGTCCATAATGACCATGACTCGCGCCATGTAGCCCGATTCTTCTAGCAAACCCACCAGGCCAAACAAAAAGGCGATTTGGGGAACGAATACCAGTACGCCGCTCACGCCTACCAGGAGCCCATCGGTGAGTAAGTCGTTCAGAACACCGGGCGGGAGCGCGTTTTTCGTCCACTCGATGCCATTGGCCATGACGCCATCGAGCCAGTCGCTGGGATATTGCGCCCAGGCGAAAATCGCCTGGAAAATTATCAGCAGCACGACCAAAAATGCCACGTAACCCCAGAACGGGTGCAGCAGAATTTTGTCCAGCCGTCGCGTCCAGGCGGGTTGTTCGTTGTCGCCTTGGGAGGTGACCGTCTTTTGCACCAGCGGCCTCAGCCGGTCGTATCGCGTGATCGTCTCGTGGGCCAAGACGTCGGTCTTATCGAAATTGTGCTCGGCAATCAATCCGTCCAATTGCTCGCGCTGGCCTTGATCCAAAAAGGTGAAGGAGTCGTGTTGACAGAGATACTGTAGCGCCAGATAGTTGTTGTCGAGTTGGTATTTCCGCTTGACCGCCTCGATGATAGACGCTTGGTCCTCGGCGGGGTCCAGAAAGTAATTCGGAACAAGCTTTTCACTTACCACCGCGCGCTGAATGGCCTCGCGCAGGCGGTCGATCCCATCGCCCGAACGGGCGTTGATTTTCACCACCGGAACATCCAATTGCATGGCCAACTGCACGGCGTTGACTTTCAGCTTCATGCTGTCGGCCACGTCCAGCATGTTAAGCGCCAGGACGGTAGGCAAACCCAAATCGGCAATTTGGGTAAACAGCAGCAGATTTCGCTGCAGGTTGGAGGCATCGGCCACGACGACCACCGCGTCGGGATGGTCGGGGTGCTGCGAATTGGCCAGGATGTCCATCGCGACCTGCTCATCCCGCGACTTGGGGTAGACACTGTAAATACCGGGAAGGTCGACTAAGGTAGCCTCGGAGATCGTAATAGTTTCGTCCGAAGTGAGGTCGGTGACAGGGAAGCGAAGGGTTCCCGTCTTTTTCTCGACGGTGACCCCAGGAAAATTGCCGGTTTTCTGACGTAAGCCCGTCAGTTGATTGAATAGCGTGGATTTGCCGGAGTTGGGGTTGCCGATTAGGGCAATTTTGCGGGGAGCGGGTTTCAAATCAATGCTTTGGGCTGTAGGCAGTAAGCTATAGGCTTTATGCTATGCGTTGTCAAACGTCACCTTTATACTTATTACTAACACTTACGGCCTGTTGCATACAGCACAAAGCCTATAGCATCATTCCACTACAATACTAGCGGCTTCGTTGCGGCGTAGCGACAGGCAATAGCAGCCGCCCACGCGCACGCAGATGGGATCACCGAAGGGAGCCACCGCATCTAAACGCACCTCACAACCCGGCAAACAGCCCATTTCAAGCAGTTTCAACGACATATCGCGGTTGCTGAATGACTTGATGACGGCTTTCTCCCCTTTCTTGAGGTCGGCGACGTTGCGGGTGACGAGCATTGGCTTATTTAGATTTAATATAATTAAACGCAAAGAAAGCGCACATCCACCGTAATCACAAATGATTTTTCTCATGTTTTTTATTTAGTGCGGCTTTATGCCGTAGTTTTGCGATGGCTGTCGGCTTTCGGCGGTTGGCTTTCGGCCTTTTTTCTTTCTTGAAAGCCCTACTTTTATACTTGCTAGGTTAGCAAGCGAAGATTGATGCAAAGCCGATGGCTGATAGCCGACTGCCGACTGCCTTAAAAACCCTTCTCTGGAAAGAACTAGCCCTCGAATGGCGGCAGCGTTACGCCCTGAGCGGGATGCTGCTGTACGCGGGCAGCACAATCTTTGTCTGCTATCTGAGCTTCAAAGTCAATCAAAGTGATCTGACCCCCATCGTCTGGAATACCCTATTTTGGATTATCCTGCTTTTCACGGCGGTGAACGCCATTGCTAAGAGTTTTGCCCAAGAGCGGCAGGGGCGGCTGCTTTACTACTATACCATTGCCAGTCCGAAGGCTATTATTATCTCAAAAATCATTTATAATTCCCTGCTAATGTTGGTGCTGGCGGGAATTGGTTTTGGGTTTTACGTGTTCGTAATGGGTAATCCGGTGGCGGATTTGGGCTTCTATATTATCAGTATAATTCTGGGTTCGCTGGGCTTTGCTTCGGTATTGACGCTGGTAGCGGGCATCGCCTCCAAAGCCGAAAATAGCGCAACGCTGATGGCCGTGCTAAGCTTCCCTATCATCCTGCCGATGCTATTGATGGTAATGAAACTAGCCAAAAACGCCCTCGACGGTCTCGACCGCAGCGTCAGCCTGGACGAGATAAGCACGCTGCTGGCCATCGATGCTATCGTGATCGCACTGTCCTATATGTTGTTTCCTTATTTGTGGAGGAGTTAAGATTAATTTGGAATTAGTGATTGAGTGAATGAAAATCAACAAACCATTCACTAATTCACTCAATCTCTCAATCACTAATTGAATAAATGAAAAAAGCCTGGTGGAAAGTCCTTGCCGTAGTGATATTGATCTACGTCATTTTTCAGGGATTGGTGGGAACAGTACCCCGGCAGCCGATCCTGAACGAGACGATCCGAAATCTGTATTTCCACGTCACGATGTGGTTTGCCATGATTACGATGCTGCTGGTGTCGATGATTTTTGCCATTCGGTATTTGCGCTCGAGCAACGTGATCGACGACGACAAGTCGGCGGCTTTTGCCAAAGTGGGTGTTATGTTTGGCATTCTGGGGTGCGCGACGGGCTCGCTGTGGGCCAATTTCACCTGGGGTGAGCCGTGGCCCAACGACCCAAAACTGAACAGCGCGGCGGTCGGGATGCTGATCTACTTTGCTTACCTGCTGTTGAGGAGTTCGTTCGAGGATGAACAGCGGCGCGCGCGCATTTCGGCGGTGTACAACATTTTTGCCTTTGCCATTTTCATGCCGCTTATCTTTGTGCTCCCGCGCTTGACCGACTCCCTGCACCCCGGCAATGGCGGCAACCCTGGTTTCAGCTCCATCGACCTCGATGGGCGGATGCGGATGGTTTTTTATCCGGCCATCATCGGTTGGATTTTGCTGGGAACCTGGATCACCAGCATTCGTTACCGTCTTATGCTCATCCAAAGAACACAAGAAGAGCGAGTGGCTGAAATGCCATTAAATCAAAAATCAACGGTTATTTAGTTCATGAAACGGCTGTTATTCCTAATTTTAAGTTTTACCTTCATTTCCCTAAACCTCTTTGCCCAACAGGCTGTTGACTCAGAGGTGGCGATGGCCGATCAGATGCGCGCCGATGGGAAGATTTGGGTGGTCGTGGGCGTAATTGCGCTCGTCTTCGCCGGAATAATCACGTACCTCGTTCGTTTGGATAGCAAATTGACCAAAGTAGAAAAAGAACTCAATATCAAATAAAAGCTATGAAAAAGTCTCACATTTTCGGAATCGGAATCATCGCCGTGGCAATCGCCATCATCGTCTCTACGGCGGGCGATGCCAGTACGTACGTCAACTTCACGCAGGCCGAGAAGTTAGCCATCAACGGAAACAGCAACAGCATTCACGTTGTAGGCACTTTGAAAAAGGACGCCTCAGGCGTGATTCAGGAAATGGCCTACCAGCCCGAGGTAGATCCCAATTACTTTCTGTTTACGCTGCTCGACAACGACGGCCGCGAGCAGAAGGTAGTGTACCGCAGTCCCAAGCCACAGGATTTTGACAAATCGGAGCAAGTCGTGGTCATTGGCAAGATGGAGAAAGACCACTTCGAAGCGGAAAAAATTCTGCTGAAATGCCCCTCCAAATACAATAACGAGAAGCTGGAAACGACCGAATACCAAGCCGCCCAACTATGATTCATACCATCTACGGCGACGCAGGTCGCTTGTTCGTGATTGTGGCATTTGTCTCGGCCCTGGTCGCGACATTTGCTTATTTCAAATCCGTCATTTCGTCCACCCGATTGGACGATGTCCCGGTCTGGAAGCGCTTTGCGCGCGGGGCCTTCTTCGTGCACGCGGCAGCCGTAGCCGGGGTGGTTTTCTGTCTGTACTGGATCATCGGCAATCATATGTTCGAGTACCATTACGCTTGGGACAACTCCTCCCTTTCGTTGCCCACTGAGTACGTCATTTCCAGTTTTTGGCAAGATCAGGAGGGTAGTTTCTTGCTCTGGATTTTCTGGAATGTGGTACTGGGCTTGGTCTTGATCGTCACGAATCGCTCGTGGGAAGGGCCGGTCATGGCGATTTTTGCGCTGGTGCAGGCCTTTTTGGCGTCCATGATCCTGGGTGTCGTCATCCCCGGTCTGGATTTGAAAATCGGTTCGACGCCCTTCCTGCTGCTGCGGGAAGCACTGCCGGAAATTCCCATCTGGAAGACCAATCCTGACTTTATCCCCAAGGATGGCAACGGCCTAAATCCGCTCTTGCAAAACTATTGGATGGTCATCCACCCTCCTACTCTTTTCCTTGGCTTCGCGACTACCCTGATCCCCTTCTCCTTCGCGATGGCGGGACTTTGGACGAAGAAAGTGACGGAGTGGATTCGTCCCGCTCTGCCCTGGGCTTTGTTTTCGGCCATGATTCTGGGCGTGGGTATTTTGATGGGCGCCTATTGGGCGTACGAGACGCTCAACTTCGGCGGCTACTGGAACTGGGATCCGGTCGAGAACACTTCTTTCGTCCCTTGGCTGGTGCTGGTCGGCACGATTCACGTCATGATCATCGGGCGCAAAAACGCTACGGCTCTCAAGACGTCCTTTATTCTCGCGATTGCCACGTTTGTGATGATTCTGTACTCCACATTCATGACGCGGAGCGGTGTTTTGGGCAATGCCTCGGTACACTCGTTTACCGATTTGGGCTTATCGGGTCAGTTACTCATTTATCTGATGAGCTTCATAGTCCTTTCGGTCGGCTTGCTGATTTATCGCTGGAAGTTGCTACCCGTCGATGAAAAAGAGGTTTCCACCTATTCTCCCGAATTCTGGATTTTCATCGGCGCGACGTTGCTTTGCCTGTCAGGTTTCCAGATTCTGGCTACCACTTCCATTCCGGTGTACAATGCCATTGCCGAAGGTTTTGGCAAGATTCTGAACCTGGCACTGCCGACCGACCCCATCGAACACTACAATAAATTTCAGATCTGGTTCTTTGCTTTGATTACGGTCCTGACGGGCATCGGTCAGTACTTCTGGTGGAAACGCACGGGTGAGGGGCGGTTGAACACGCTGTATCCGCCTTTGCTCATTACTTTAATCCTCAGCGCTGTTTTTATTACGCTGGGCGAGGTGCGCACGATTTCCTATATCGTACTGCTGACTGCCGCCGTCTTCTCCGTCGTGGCGAATGGTACTATTTTACTCAATATCATTGGGGGAAACTACAAGCTCTCGGGTGGAGCCGTGACGCATATCGGGGTGGCTCTGATGCTCATTGGCATTCTGTTCTCGTCGGGCTATACGCGGGTGGTTTCTTTAAATAATTCCGGCCTGATGATTTCGCGCTCGGAGGAATTTACCAAAAACGACAATAAGGAAAATAAGGAGAACGTCACGCTTTGGCTCAACAAACCCTCTCAGATGGGCAAGTTCATGCTGACCTGGCGCGATGTGCGCGTCGAGCCGCGCTACGTTCCTGGCTATATTCCCAAGGGTTGGGTCGAGATTATCGAGAACGATTTTCACGCCGTAGCTTTGCGTGACATCGTCGTAGAAGACAAGACCTACTATAAAACGGGCGACACGCTGGAAATTTATCCCGAGAACTTCTATTACGAAATCGAGTACCGCGAGCCATCTGGTAAGATTTTCACCCTTTATCCAAGGGCGCAAATCAACCCCCGAATGGGCCTGATTTCTTCGCCCGATATTCAGCGGAAGTATAATAAGGATCTCTACACCTACGTCTCGATGGTCACTAACCCGCTGGACGAAGGCAAATGGAGCGCGACCGAGGAGTTCACGGTAGCTATGAAAGACACCTTCTTCGTCAACGATTACGTGGCGATACTGGATAACGTGGTTCGTACCGACGATGTGGATGGCGTTCAGCTAGGTGAAAACGACGCCGCGGTGAAAGCCATTATCCGGGTGCTGGATATTGACCATGAGTACGTCCTGGATCCGTCTTTCGTCATTCGTGACCGCACCGTTGGTCGCAAGGCGCAAGTGAGCAACGAGCTGGGACTGCGCATTCAATTCAATGAGATCAATCCGCAGACGGGCGAATTCACTTTTGCGGTCAATACCAAGCAGCGCGACTTTATCGTGATGAAGGCTTTGGAAAAACCGCTTATCAACGTGCTGTGGCTGGGTACTTTCGTACTCACACTCGGTTTCCTAATGGCGACGGTGCGCCGCTTCCGGGATTTCTTCAAGAACCAGAAGCGGGAGTTGGCAACGGAATCGGTGAAGACAAAGAAGCAGAGGACACCGCAGCGGGTTTGATTGTCAAAAATTCATTTCCATGATTAGACCCGGCAGTACATCTTCGCCGGATAGCTCAATGGGCTTTCCTTTTTTAATTTCAATGCTGCCATCCAGGCGGTAAATATGAACGGCTTCCCCCTGCCGGTCGATCAGCCAGCCCAAGCGGCAACCGTTGTCACGGTATTCTTCCATTTTCGCTTTCAGCGTATTCATCCGGTCAGTCTCTGAACGGATTTCTACGCAAAAGTCAGGGCAAATGGGGGCGAACTTCTTCTGCTCTTCCTCCGATAAACTCTCCCAGCGAGCTTTACCGATCCAGGAAACATCGGGGGAACGAACGGCACCACTAGGCAATGTATAACCCGTAGATGAATCGAAAGCGAAGCCTAAGAGATTTTGACGATTCCAAAGCCAAATCTCGCTACTAATTCCGACATTAAAATTCCCTGTACTAGCTCCTGTTGGCGACATGACGATTATATTTCCGTACTGATCGCGCTCCATACGCAATTCTGAGTTGGCCTGGCATAGGTCGAAGAACATTTCATCGGTCAGGCCATCAACCGGCTTTATCACAAACTCATATTCCATAATCGTTAACTATTTTTTTACAGGTTAAACGCATTTAATTTTATCTAGTATTCGAGCGAGGTACTCATCGTTCCACCCCGCCATTTTTCTTTTATTCTTTGTACTCTGTTTGTCCTCCATATGAGCCAGCATCTGCATAGCCAGCTTCCTGAGCGTGGCCATATTGTCTGGCGCGTTGCCCGAGCGCACCCGCTGGCGATCTTCGAGGAAAGCCACATCCAGCACCCAATGAAGGCTGTTCTCGATGCCCCAGTGGCCCCTGACCAAGCCGTTGAACTCGTCCGGGGCAAGCACCAAGTCACTCAGGTAGTAGCGCGTCTCGCTGCTGGTCTTATCGCCGATCTCGCGGCTGGCCTCGACCATCACGATGCTGCTCAAGTGTTCCCAGCCCGCCAGGTCGTCGTACAGGGACAGGTCGTTTTCCACGTAGCAGCGGCGGCGCTCGATGCGGCCGCTGCCGAAGTCCACATGCTCAGCACTAGGCAGGCCAGCCTTCTTGGCCTGCATCCGCTGGGAAACCTGCTCGTGGATGCCCTTGTTGTTCTTCTTGAGCGCCAGCAGGTAGTGGCCCTGCTTCTCAACAATCAGGTCGGCGTTGCTGAGTTGGCAGGCGATGGCATCAACGCTCACCAAACTACCCTTCAAGTCCAGGCTGCCAAGCAGTTGGGGAATAGCCGTTTTCTCATTGCTCTTAGCATCGACCCGCTCCTGGCCCAGCACCAGGTTGTGTTCCGAAACCCAGGCGCTAACCACGCACAGTCCCGATTTTTTCTTCCCCGCTTGGCCGTGGCCCGCTGCACCTTGCCGTCGAGGCACAGTTGGGGAAGGTTCACAACCAGGTCGGCCAGAATCTCCTTCGACCAGCGGTAGAGGCAGTCGCCGAACGCCCTCTTGTCGAGGAACTTGAAGACGCGGTTAAATGTGTCGTGAGAGGGTATGCCGTTGGGCAGGTCGAGGAAAGTGCGCAGGAATGCCTCTTTTTGCTTGCCATAAGCCTCTATTTCTTCGAAATCGTCCGCCCCGCACACTACGGCGCAAAGGGCGATGACCAGTATGTCAAGAAGTTTGTGCCTCTTGCGCCGATTTATACGGAAATCGGGAACGTCTCGGAAGAAGGTTTGCCAGTTCATCCCGCAAAGTTCTACCTTATCATCTATTTTGACTCATTTTAAATGCGTTTAACCTGATTTTTTTACAAATTAGCGAAAAATACAAAACGACGCAGCTTCACTATCAAGTAATTTCCTAAAAATACTGCCCCAACAAGCCAAAAGCCCGTTTCGATCGAAACGGGCTTTTGGCTTGTTGGGCATAAATGTTTTATAATTCGGCCGACTCGCCGAGTTCGTGCCTATCTTCCTCGTCCAGTTGCAGGGAGGCCGCCGCCACGTTTTCTTCCAGGTGCGCTACCGATGAAGTACCGGGGATGGGCAGCATCACGGGGGAGCGTTGCAGCAGCCAGGCCAAAGCCACTTGATACGCCGAAACCTCGTATTTCCCGGCGATTTTCTGAATAGTTTTCTCGCTATTGATACTGCCCGCCGAAAGCGGATACCAAGGAATGAAGCCTACGTTATTTTTCTCGCACCAGGTCAGGGAATCTTCCCAGCGGCGCTCGCTCAGGTTGTACATGTTCTGCACGGTGGCAACGTCGATCATTTTCGAGGCTCGCTCCAGTTGCCCGGCGCTCACTTCAGACAGACCGATATGACGGATCAGCCCTTCCTTTTGCGCATCTTTCAGTATACCCAAACTATCCTCCATCGGCACTTCGGAGTCGATGCGATGAAGCTGATACAGGTCGATGCGTTCCAGTTTCAACCGTTTCAAACTGCCTTCCAACGCCGACCGCAGGTATTCAGGCCGACCATCAGGTTTCCATTGGTTGGGCCCGGAACGGGTAAGCCCTCCTTTGGAGGCAATCAGCATTCCCGCCGGATAAGGGTGCAGAGCCTCGGCGATCAGCTCTTCCGAAACATTGGGGCCGTAACTATCGGCCGTGTCGATGAAGTTGACGCCCAGTTCGGGCAAACGCTGGAGTACGCGGATGGCCTCCCGCCGGTTGTCGGGCGGGCCCCAGATACCGCTGCCCGTGATGCGCATGGCTCCAAAGCCCAGTCGATTGATACTTAGGTCACCTCCTATTTTGAACTGGCCGGAGGAAGCCGCGATTCCCTTTTCACTTTTCATGGCTGTTGACTATTTTCATTTTGAAAGGAAAAATGCCCTTTCAATATCTTCCCGAAAATGTCACAACTTTTATGCCATACCCCGTTCCACGCTTCGCTCTATCGTTCGCCACCAATGTTTTTCGGGGAGTGGTTTGTCCAAGTTCACCACCTGCCCAATCATGGGGGTAGCCACTGGCAGACCCAGGGCCGATGCTTGTTTGGTCACTCGCTCGATGGGTTCGTACCAGGGGTGCAGGGCCAGGGTGAATTTCCCCCAATGTACCGGAAGAAGTGCCCTGGCGCGCAGCTCCAAAGCGGCCTGGGCGGTCTGCTCGGGCATCATGTGGATGTAAGGCCAATTTTGGTTGTACTGACCGCATTCCAGGATTGCCAAGTCGAAAGGCCCATGCTTTTCTCCGATCTCGACAAAGTGGGCATCGTAGCCCGAGTCCCCGCCCAAATACAGTTTATAGTCCGGCGTATCCAGCACGAACGACGACCATAGCGTCTGCCCGCGTTTTATCAGTCGGCCCGAAAAATGGCGCGCGGGCAGGGCAATGAAGTTCATGCCGTCCATTGCCCGCGTCTCCTCGTGCCAGGCCAGTTCTTGTATCATTTCGGACTCGTACCCCCAGCGTTCCAGGTGTGCCCCAATACCCAGCGATGCCACCACCTGCTTTACTTTGGGGCGCAGCTCACGTACGGTGTCGTAGTCGAGGTGGTCGTAGTGGTCGTGCGTGAGCAGCAGAATGTCGATTTCGGGCATATCCGCTACGCCATATACGTTGCTGCCGGGGTAGCATTTCACAAATGTAGAAACGGGGGAAGCATTGCCGCTAAACACCGGGTCGACCAGAACGGTCTTGCCCGCAATTTTGAGCAAGTACGACGAATGCCCGAACCAAACCAGCGTAGCCCCGGTGGCGGGCAGACCACGCAGATCGGTTTTCACCGAAGGCAGCGGTTGGCTGGGTTTGCGGTCGATGGCTGGCCGGAGAAAATCCCGCATATTTCTCAGCATACCGTTGACCATGACGGGCGTCGGGCTGAGATTGTGAAAAGAGCCGTCCCGGTAGTTCGCGATTTTCTTCATGCGATCCAGTCGGGTGCTGGCGGGGACGCCCCCAAAGACACGCCGATTGAGATTAAACTTTACAAGGAAAGCGAGCGCCGCTGAAGATGCGAACACAACGAGGAAAAGAGGCATAGCAAGCGTTTTTGTTTGTTCAAATAATTAACTTGAAAGGGAGGGGGCAGATCGCCCGCTACTTTACCAGCAGCTCCACCAACTCCCGGGGCCTGGAATGCTGAGGATTGTGGTCGGCGGTCATGCGGTAGGTCGGCCAGCCCAGGTCTTTTGCCACCTTCTCGTATTTATAAAAAGCGTCCGCCTCCGGCTTTTGCGGGTCGTCCACCGTCAGGATGTACTTCCCGTTTTTAGGGTGAGGGCGGCGGAGCGGTCGCCGCTCGGTGAGCGTCGCCGTCGACTGCGCGACGTTGTGCGGGAAGTCGCCGGGATCTTTCAGGAATGGCGGCACGAGCATGCCGTCTTTTTCGTACTGCAATAGGTCGGTGCCACCCACGCGCAGGTCGAAGGCACTTTTGCGATCCTCGGCGATGTGGGCGTCCAGATAAACGATTTGCGCAATGCGATCAGGCAACGAGTCGGCCACTCCCGTAATGACCATGCCCCCGTAACTGTGACCCAGCAGCACGATGTCACGCAGGTTCTCGAACAGAATCACGTTGACGATGTCGTCGACGTGGGTACTGAGGTTGATTTCGGGCGAAGCCAAATGACAACGCTCCCCCAGCCCCGTCAGCGTGGGGCGGTGGACTTTGTGCCCCTGCGCGGTGAGCAGTGAATCCACTTTCTGCCAGGCATAGCCTCCACCGAAGGCCCCATGAACGATGACGTAAGTCTTGGGTTGGGCCGGGCACGAAAAGGCAATTGAAAGGAACACTGACAAAAGAACGGTCTTTCTCATCATTGACTCAGAAACTCGGTTTACCAAAAAATGGCCTCATTTTATCCAAAGCAGATCACTTACTTGCCCGGTCTATCGCCCGCAGCAGCGATGTTTCATCCGCCGTATCCAGGCCGATTTCCCAGATCATTACCCCAGCCATACCGCGCTGCTTCGCCAGGCGTACCTTGGCTTCGATGGTATTGATGCCGTTGTAGTGCGCGCCTTTCCAGTAATCGTCGTAGGGACTAGCCCCGTCGGCGACGAGTTGCTTGTAGGTCGGTCCGAATTTTCCAAAGCCCAGTTTGGAGTAAAACGGCAGGCCCAGCACGGCCTTGGCAGGAGGTAGTTTGCGTTCGTCCAGCCAATAGTTCAGGCTTTCCTGCGCATAGGCGTAGGGCGAGTGTGCCTTCACGATGTCGCCGCCGTAGTCGCCGTCGTAGGCCATCAGGTTAATCCAATCCATCGCCAGGAAAGCTTCTTTCTTGACCCCGTAGCCCTTCTTTCCCCGCGCTACCACGGCGGCGGTGAGTAGTTTGTTTTGGGCGTGAAGCTGGGCGGCCAGGTCTTTAACCAGCAGTACGTAATCGTCGGCGGAGCGGTGATCTTCGTCAGGATATTCCCAATCGAGATCGACACCGTCGAGGTCATATTTGTTTACCAAGTCCAGGGTACTTTTGGTAAAAGTCCGGCGGCCTTCGGCGCGTTCAGCCATGCGGTGAAAGCGTCCGTCTTCGCCGCCACCATCGCCGATGCTCCAGCCGCCAACGGAGATGAACACCTGAACGCCCCCGCTATGGGCGTGTTTGACCAGGCGTTTCAGGATGCTGTCGTCTTTCAACGGCAGCAGCGTATCGCCGCTGGCGGCGGGAATCGAGAAGGAGTAGTTGATGTGCGTGAGGTGGTTGAGCGGCAAGCTTTCCGGTTCAGCGGAGTGAGGCATGTAATAGCCGATCACCTTAAAGTCATTGTTCTGTATGGCAGAGCCTGATTGCGCCCAGGCACCCGAAGTAAAAGCTATGGCAAGAATTGCCGCAAATAGGATGAATCGCATAAAATTAAAATTGTTTGTTTTCATCAAAAAGTGGAAAATAAAAGGCTGCCCGGGCTTTATAATTCATGACCGCAGCGGTAGCAAAATTTGGCTTTGGGCCGATGCCTGCTCGCTGCGCAGTTGGGGCAGCTCTGCGTGGATACCGACACTTCATCGGAATCACCTTTGGCGTTGGCTTTGGTCATTTCGCTGGTGACGATGCCCGTCGGGATGGCGATGATGGCGTAGCCCAAGATCATGATGATGCTCGCCACGATCTGGCCCGTGATGGTTTGGGGGGCGATGTCGCCGTAGCCTACGGTGGTCAGCGTCACGATGGCCCAATAGACACTCTTGGGAATGCTCGTGAAGCCGCTCTCGCGCGTTTCGACCAGGTACATGACCGAACCCAGGACGATGCAAATCAACAGGATGGCGAAGAGAAATACAAGAATGCGGGTACGGCTGGCGCGCAGGGCGTCCGTTATTTTCTGGGATTCGCCTACGTAATGGTGCAGTTTCAGAATGCGGAAAATCCGCAGCAAACGCAGCGCCCGGAACGCCACAAGCACCTGGGTCCCTACCAAAAACAACGACACGTACTTGGGGATGGTCGATAGAAAGTCGATGATCCCGTAAAAGCTGAAAACGTAACTCAGCGGACGGCGCACGGTAACAATGCGGGCAATGTACTCGACGGTAAACAGGGCAGTGATGACCCATTCGGCGGTATTGAAAAAACCGTAGTAGCGCGCATTGAGTCGCTCGACGCTCTCGAGCATAACCAACAGCACGCTGAACAAGATAAGCCACAGCAGCACGACGTCGAATAATTTGCCCGCCGGGGTATCGGCCTCGTAGATGATTTCGTGCAGATCGTGACGCCAGTCTTTTTTGGGTGGGCGCGCTTCTTTCATAATTTGGGTAGCTTAACCTTCAACCAAAGGTAGCCCAATTTCAACTAAACAAGGTTTCGTAAGCGTCCGCATCGAAACCAACGGCCACTATTTCCGCATTTTCTTTCTCCAAAATCGGCCGTTTGATGGCGGAGTTGTTCTCGTGCATAAAATGGGCCGCCGGATCGGCATCAACAACGCGGGCTTTCTCTTCCTCCGGCAACCGTCGCCAGGTAGTTCCCGATCGGTTGAGCAGCTTTTCCCAGGGATATTGCGCCAGCCAATCGGTCAATTTCTGGTTCGTGACACCTAGTTTTTTATAGTTATGAAATTCATATTTCACACCTTTGGCATCCAGCCATTTCCGGGCTTTTCTGACCGTGTCGCAGTTGGGTATTCCGTAGAGTTTTAGATTTTTCAAAATGCGGGGTAGTTTTTTTGGTTTGCGGATCAATTGGTTTAAACTTCGCCTTGGCTTCGACAAAATGAATGCTCCTTCGCAAAGATGCTAAAAAACCATTCGACGCCTGCCGGGTTTTGAATGTATGAAAATAACCCTCCGCACCAAAGTTAACGCCCCGCTTTCTGCCGTTTGGCACGGTTTCGACGAATCGCTTTTCGAGAAACTGAGCCCACCGTTCCCGCCCGTCGAGCTGTTGCGTTTCGATGGCAGCTACGAAGGCAACGTAGTTTCGCTGGAATTGAACTTCATTTTTTTCAAACAAAAGTGGGTGAGCCACATCGTCGAGCAAAGAGCAACAGAGGAAGAAATTTATTTTATTGATATAGGGGTGAAACTACCCTTTTTCCTCTCCTTCTGGCGGCACAAGCACCGCTTGATCCGCAATCCGCAAGGCGGCACGATCATCGCCGACGAAATCGAGTACCGCACGCCGTTTCTTCTTTTGGATTACATCATGTACCCGCTCATGTGGGCGCAGTTTGCCTATCGCTGGCCGGTCTATAAAAAGATTTTCTCATAGGGTGCGGGCGGACAGGTGTCCTTGTTTCATTTGCTTTGTCGCATCAGATTGCGAGAAGATTTGACAACTCTGCGAGAGTTGTCAAATCTCCAGCCTACGCCGAATCCACCCCTTCTTCAGTCGATGTTAGAAAATGACCATCGGTCGCTTTGGTAAGGAAACTACCGCAACCGAAGCATCATGAATCTCCAACTCCAAGAAAAAGTAATCATCGTCACGGGCGGCGCTAAAGGCATCGGCGAGGGCATCTGTCAGGTACTTGCCGCCGAGGGAGCCATCCCGGCGATAGTGGGCCGGAACGAAACAGACAATGCTGCCGCTGTGCAGCGCCTGGAAGTAGCTGGCGGCAAAGCGTTCGCCGTTAAAGCCGAACTCTCCGACCCTAAGCAGTGCGCCAATGCGGTAGCCGACATCGCGGCCAAGTTTGGCCGAATCGACGGCCTGGTCAACAACGCCGGGGTGAACGACGGGGTAAATCTGGAAGGGGGTAGTTACGAGACTTTCGTGTCATCCTTGCATAAAAACCTGGTGCACTACTACCTGCTGGCGCACCATGCCCTCCCCTATCTGAAAAAGGATAAAGGGGCGATAGTGAACATCGGCTCCAAAACTGCCGAAACCGGCCAGGGAAGTACCTCGGCTTACGCCGCCGCCAACGGGGGCCGCAACGCCCTCACCCGCGAGTGGGCCGTGGAACTGCTGCCGTACAGCATCCGGGTGAACGCCGTGATCGTGGCCGAGTGCTACACACCCATGTACGAAAACTGGATTCAATCGCTGCCCAATTCCGAAGAAAAATTGGCTGAAATTACGGCCAAAATTCCGTTGGAAAGCCGCATGACGACCGCCGAAGAAATTGCGAACATGGTTGTTTTTCTGCTATCGCCGCGATCGAGCCACACCACAGGGCAGCTGATTCACGTGGATGGCGGGTACGTGCACCTGGACCGGGCCATTTAGTTTTGGGCGAAAGAGCTTGATGCTTGGAAGATTGATGGGTACTTTTCTTAGAAGCTGTTTGAGTTAGTTTTTATTGATAAAAATGAGTGGTTTTTTGCCAATACAAGGTGCCAAATTTGAAGTTTGGCAGAGCCAAAAAAGAATTTTGACAACGCAGGATTGACGAAAAAGCGCCGTTTTTGGCTTGAAGGATTAACTCAAACAGCTTCTTACATCCTTTCGGGCTTCACTTCCTCTTCCCATTCGCGAAATAGTTTTCTGAGTTTTTCCGTGTCGGCAGGGCGTTTTTTCAATAAATTATTCTTCTCCCCCGGATCGGCTTTAAGGTCAAAAAGGTACTCGTCACGCTTGCCTTCGTCAATGTCAAGGATGTACTTCAAACTACCCGAACGCACGGCGGAGCGGATTTGCGACGCGCGCTTTTTCCGCCAGAAGAGATCGCGGTCGTAGTTTTTTTTATTAGAAATCAGATGCCCCACCAGGTCGATACCATCCAGTTTGTGACTCGGGTTGGCGTTCGCTACGGCGGCCAGCGAAGCCGTAACGTCCATGCTGATGAAGGGCTGGTCGGAAACTACCCCAGCAGGTACTTTGCCCGGCCAGCGGACGATGGCAGGTACCCGGATGCCGCCTTCGAAGACGTGGCCTTTGTTTCCGAAGAAAGAACCAGCGCTGCCCATTTTAGTCGGGCCGTTGTCGGAGAAGAAAATCACCAGCGTATTTTCGGCTACGCCCATTTCTTCAAGCTTATCGAGGATTTCCCCCACCCCGCGATCCAAATCCTCGATCATGTTGGCGTAGGTTTCAGGGTCGCCCTTACTCCAATAATCCATATTCATTTTCTCCGGCTTGTAGTCGTCGGCATCCTGGTAGGGTTCGTGAGGCGTAGTGTAGGGAACGTAAAGGAAGAAGGGTTCATTTTTCTGCTGAATATTGAGCCACTCCACTGCTTCGTTGGTGAGCAGATGGGTCATGTAATTCCCTGCTCGGTGGTGCGGTTTATCCTGGCGGTAGAAGTCATGGTTGCCTTCCATCATCGTCCCCAGAAAAACGCCCACGGGTTCGGTATGGTGGAAGTAGTCCACGGCGCCACCCAGCGGACCGATGGCGTAGTCGAAGCCGTGGGTCATCGGGCGGTAGGCATCGCCTTCGCCCAGGTGCCACTTGCCGACGATAGCCGTGCGGTAGCCGCGTTCTTTCAGCATCGTCGGCAGAACGCTCATATCGGTCGGCAGCCCCAGTTCGCCTTTGTCGGAGAGGGCCTTAGCCTCGGGGTAGCGCCCGACGTTGCCCAGGCCGATGGCGCATTCGAGTCCGCCCGCGCGTTGCTGGTAGCGGCCTGTGAGCAGAGCCGTTCGGGTCGGCGAGCATTCGGGGCCATTGGCATAAAAAGTGGTCAGCCTTGCACCCTGCCGGGCCAGTTCGTCGAGACGGGGCGTTTTGATGTTTTTCGCTTCGTAACTACCCAGGTCGCCGTAGCCCATGTCGTCGGCCAGGATGAGGACGATGTTGGGGGGAGTAGTTTTGGCAGAATTTTGCGCAAAGGCAGGAACTACCGCCGCTAAAAGTACCCCAAAGCTCAGGATATATTTTTCTAATGAATTCAACCTTAAACATTTAAACTTTAAACACTCAAACAAAAAACTACCTCGGTTCCTGAATAAATATATCCGCCTTCAAATCGCCGAGATGCATCCAATATTTTGGTAATTCACTGATCTCGACCTCAGCCATTGCCAAAGTACCCGGTTTTTCTGTAAAATCCATCATCTGACCGTCGAGATCAAAGATTGCCGTCTTGATCCAAGGGACGCGTTGTGAATAACTACTGGTTACGAGATAAACCTGGTTTTCGATCGCCCGCGCCTGCGCCAGAATCGGGTGTCCGCCCGCAATAGGCAGGGCGACGATCTGCGCCCCGTTGCGACTCAACTGGCGGGCGACGCCGGGGAAGTAAATATCGTAACAGATCATCATGCCGATCCGGCCGATCTCCGTCTCGAAAACCGGGTAGTTTTCGCCCGGTGCCAGGGTGATTTCGTTCGATTCGGCCAGGGTTGGAACTACCTTGCGGTACTTTCCGATGAAGCCTTCCGGCCCTACCAGTATGGAGGTATTGTAGAGCGTGTCCTGGTCGGCCTCCACCATGCCCGCTACGATGTAGATATCGTTTTCCCGCGCTAGTTTTTGGAAGGCGTTGGTAGCCGCGCCGCCCGGAATAGCCTCGGCCACTTCTTTGTTAGACTTGCCCGTAAAGGCCTTGGTAAGTACCTCGGGCAAGCAGATAAGTTTGGCTCCTTTCCCGGCTGCTTCCTTGATAAATGGTGCGAATATCCCAACGGTTTCTAGCGGCGTGTCCACTTTCTTTACCGTTTTGGGGGGCAAGAACACGGAGGCAATTTTTACTAGCTTCGTAGGAGGCTTTTCGATTTTTTCCAGGGAGAAATCACGCCATTCTACTCGCGCTTTGTCGCTCCATCGCAGGTGAAGCTCTACCCGCACGTGGGTGGCGTTGGCCGGAGCCTTGAAAAAGCCGTACACGTGGGTGCTTCCGTCCCTATTTTTTTTCTCTTTGTACGGAATCTCGGGCCGGGCCGTCCAGGCCCAGGTATCCTCGGGGTCTTCGGCTGTTTCCAAGGCGAATCGCTTGTCTGCGTAGTCCCGATCCCGCAGTACAGTTTCACCGGAAGCGTTCAGCCAGTGAATATTAACTGGGGTGGCCCGACGGGCGTCGGCGATATTTTCTACCTTTTTATTAATCGAGAAAGCGTAATACGCCCCGCCTTCCACGGGTACTTTAGCCTTCCAATAACCGTGGAGATTCTTATGGTTGCCAGTCGACATGCCCAGCGCTTTACCGCCCGACTCGTCATTTTCTTGATAAAACTCCGGCGCTAATTTCAGCAATACGCTCACCGACTCCCAGTCAAGGGTACTTTGGGCGTATGGTTGCTCGGCCAGGAGAATGAAAAGTAATGTCAGTGTTTTTTTCATGATGATTTCCGGGACAAAGCGTTTTAATAAACATCCGCCGATTGGTAGGTACATGATTGGTTCCTCCGGGGCGGCGTCCATTATTCTTCTTTCAAAATTCAAAGGCCAGTTTCGGTATTCTCTACCTCACGAGCGATATTAATTAATTCGGAAGTACCTACCGAAGCCGAGACGTTTATCGTGAAATTAGGACGTATTTAGCGTTGAAGCGAGCGCATTGCTGCACCTGATTGATATAGCCGATGGCTTTCGTAGTAGCTTATGAGCAAAGTGAACGGGCTATACAGGTACTCTTGCTACCAATTCCTTCTTTCAAAAGCAAAATTTATTCAGTACAAAATACCAAGTCGCTCCTATTATATTGTACCCCGAATACGCCAGAACTACCAAGCCCAATGCCAGACGAGAAGGACGCCGCCGAATTATGGACCGCTTTGAAGAAGGGCGACCGAGCGGCCTATGGTAGTTTGGTCAACCTTTTTTATAAGACGCTGCACAGCTACGGCACCAAGTTTAGCCAGGATACCGCCGTGGTGGAAGACTGTATCCAGGATTTGTTTCTTGAATTATGGCAGCGACGGGAGTACTTGTCCGACACCGAGCACGTGAAGTTTTATCTGCTCAAATCGCTTCGCCGCAAGATTTTCCACGAACTGAACGCGCAGCAGAGGTGGCAGCGCGACCTGGTTCATGACGATCGGGCCCTGAACTTTATCGGTGAGTTCTCGGCCGAGGCGACACTGATCGAAACCGAAACGACCGAGCTGCACGCAAAGAAACTACAAAGGGTACTCGCCAAGCTCACCAAACGCGAGCGGGAGGTAATCTACCTGCGATTTTACCAGGAACTGGACTACCAGCAGATCGCCGCCCTGATGTCTATCAATTACCAGTCGGTTCGCAACCTGGTGCATACCGCCATCGGCGCATTGAAGCGCGCCTGGTATAAAAAATGATTTGTCCAGCTCTCCCAAACCCATTTATCGACATGCCTTTCTCATTGTCTGGAATTACGAAAAACCGCAGGATTATTATTCTCCGCCCAATCAGAACGCTTTTCCTGGTAGCCGCGCTGACGTTCTGCGGCTGCGCATCCACGAAAATCAGGGCTCAATCTCCGGAAACCACTCCGTTTTCCTGGCAGCACGGGAGTCCCGAAGAAGCGGGATTCGACGCGGCGCAGATCGCGGCGCTGACCGAGGTACTTTTCACGCACGAAACGCGAAAACTCCTGGTGATCAGGGACGATAAGATCATCGTCGAACGATTCGCCACGGGTTGGGAAGATTCGGAGAAACCGCATTATGCGGCGTCGCTGTCCAAAGCGGTAGTTAGCGGGATGGCCCTTGCTGCGGCCATGAGCGACGGCTATATTCACCCGGATGCACCCGCTGCGCGGTATATTCCGGCCTGGGCTGGTTCTAATTTAAAATCAAAAATAACGATTCGTCACCTGGCGACGCACACTTCCGGCCTGGAAGACGCCGAGGCAACCGTGGCCGAAGAAAACTACCTGGCCTCCGACAGTTCCCTGGATCACCACAAAGATTTGCCGGGCTGGAAGGGCCAGTTTTGGCGGCACGATCCCGACCCTTTCTCGGTATCCAGGGACAGCGCCGAAGTACTTTTCGTACCCGGCACGAACGTCGGCTACAGCAATCCTGGCATCGCCATGCTCAATTATGCGGTGACGGCCAGCTTGAAAAACGCGCCCCAAAGGGATATTCGCTCTTATCTCCAGCAGCGGATCTATGCGCCCCTCGGCATCGAAGCCGGTACTTACGCGCTGGGCTACCGACAGACGTACACGGTGGATTCGCTGCCCTTGGTGGGCGGCTGGGGCGGCAGCAACTTTACCGCCGACGCGGTAGCCCGGCTCGGTCGACTGATGCTCAGAAACGGGAACTGGCAAGGCCGTCAGTTATTGGATTCAGCCGTGGTGGCCCAAGTCACGCGGTACGGTGGCGTGGGGGTGCCGCCCGATGCAATGCCCGACAAAGACCATCCCAACTGGTCGGCCCGTTCGGCCGACGACCCGATTCCGGCGGGTACTTTGGGCTGGTACACCAATTTCGACGGCGTGTGGCCTTCCTTGCCCCGCGACGCCTTTTGCGGGGCGGGAGCCGGGCATCAGCTACTGCTGGTGGTGCCAAGCCTGAATCTGATCGTGGTGCGCATGGGGCAGTCGCTCAGTGGCCAAGAACCAAGCGAATCTTTTTGGGGCGCTTTGGAGACGTATGTATTCAACCCCCTGATGGACGCGCGGACTGAAGCCCCTTACCCGCCGAGCGAGTCGATCGTTGGGGTGGATTTCGCGCCGCCCGCCGAAGTAGTGCGTCTGGCACCGGGCAGCGACATCTGGGCCACGACCTGGGCCGACGACGACCTGTTGTACACCGCCTACGGCGATGGCTGGGGATTCGAGCCACGCACCGAGCTGAAAATGAGTTTGGGCCTGGCCTGCATTTCCGGTCAGCCGCCCGGGCTGCAAGGGGAAAACCTACGCTCCGCTTCCGGGGAGCGGGTCGGGCAGGGCAAGTTCGGCCCCAAAGCCAGCGGGATGCTGATGGTGGACGGCGTGCTGTACATGCTCGTACGGAACGTGGACAACGCCCAGCTTGCGCGTTCTACCGACCGGGGGAAAACCTGGCAATGGGCCGATTGGAAGTTTGGGGACAGCTTCGGCTGCCCCAACTTCGTGAACTACGGTAAAAACTACGCCGGGGCTGTTGATGAGTATGTGTACCTCTACTCCGCCGATGCACCCAGTGCCTACGAGCAAGCCGACCAAATGGTTATGGCGCGTGTACCCAAAGACCGACTCATGGACTGGCGGCACTACAGGTACTTCGCCGGGTACGGCACGAATGGGCAACCGGTTTGGTCGGAAGACGTTCGGAAGAGGGAACCCGTGTTTGTCAACCCCGGCAATTGCTACCGCTCCAGCCTATCGTACGCCCGGGGGCTTGGTCGCTACCTGTGGTGTCAGATCATACCGCTGTCGGGCCGGGAAGAAAAGCAGGGGCCACGGTTCCGCGGGGGGCTGGGCATCTTCGAAGCCCCAAATCCGTGGGGGCCCTGGCGCACGGTAGATCATGACCGCAACTGGGACATGGGGCCGGGCGAGTCGGGTTCCCTGCCCACCAAGTGGATGAGTGACGACGGGGGTACGGCTCATTTCCTCTTTTCGGGCCAGGATGCTTTTTCGGTGCGGAAGTTGGCCTTCCGGCGGAAAAACTAAACGAGTTTAGAGATGCTTATTTTAATTTTTTCAAAAATTTCCAGTACAAAACCCAGTTCTTCTCCTAATTATACTATCAGGGCTAAAAATATGTCCAGAAACCTGGCTTGTTAAAAATCCGGTGGACGCTTTTCCCGATCCGTATTTTCCAAAAGCCGACCGCTCACTTCCACGCATGAACTACTCCCAATTTTCAGTTGAGGCTTTTGTTCTGGACGATTACTTCCAGAAATGGGCGGAGGGTAGTTTGCCACCGGAAGACGAGTTTTGGGAAAGCTGGTTGCGCGATCATCCCGGGAAGGAACCGCTCGTCAGCCAGGCGAAGTTTGTGCTGAATGCTTTGAGGATGAAGGAAATTCCTCTGGACGACGAGTACATCGCCGAGCGGATCGAGCGAATCATCGCCCTGACCGATCCCCCCGCCCCACCTGCGGGTAGGGTGTTGTACAGGACGCTTTGGTTCAAAGTGGCCGCTTCGGTGGCCATCGTCTGCGCGTTGGGCTGGTACGCATTGCGGGAAAGTACCCTTGCTACCAAATTCAGCGCCGAGACACCGGCCGTGCAGATGGTTGAAAAGGAAAATACTACCGAAGTCCCCCTGACGATCGACCTGCTGGATGGCTCGACGGTGGTACTTCAACCTGAGAGCAACCTGCAGTACCCCGAAAAATTTTCCGCCGAAGAACGTCGGGTTTACTTGCACGGGGAAGCACTCTTTGAAGTAGCCAAGGATTCCCGGCGGCCGTTCCTGGTGTATGCCGATGAATTGGTTACCAAAGTACTCGGCACCCGATTCTCGGTGCGCTCCTACGCGCAGGATCAAGAGGCTTCCGTTGAGGTATTCACCGGGAAAGTTTCGGTATTTTCAACGGAAAACAATCGTCGGGCGCCGGATCCGAAAACTCGGCAGCGAAAAGGGTTTATTCTTACCCCGAACCAAATGGCCGTGTTCAGTCGCGATTCCGAACGCTTTGAAAAAACGCTGGTAGAGAATCCGCGTTTGCTCGCCCCTATCGAGGAAAGTACCCAACGGGAAAACCCGTTCAACTTTCACAGCACGCCCGTCCAAGAGGTGTTCGCCGTGCTGCAGGATTATTACGGGGTCAAGATTTTGTACGACGCCGAACTGTTGGAGGAATGCACCGTCACCGCCCCCCTGGGCGACGAAGGTCTTTACGATAAATTGAATTTGATATGCAAAGTAATCAGGGCCGAATACGAAATCGTGGACGCCCAGATCATCATCAGCAGCCGTGGCTGCAACTAGGAATATTATAAAAAATGGATCGACTGTGCTGACACACAGCCGACCCGATCATTACCCCGCGTGTGTTCGAAAGTACCCGTCAGCGATGACGGGCCGGGGCCGTTTGCAAGCAGTCTAAACCTACAAACCAATGTAAAATTATGAAAAAAAACCTACCAACCCACCCAAACTGGGGAATGCTAATGAGGGTATCGCTGGTGCAATTGCTGTTTTTGGGATTCGTCACGAGTCTGGCCTACGCCGTCGATTCGGAGGCGCAGCTACTGGAGAAGAAGGTGTCTGTCGCTTTGAAAAACGTCGAAATGACCACCGCGCTGCGCCAGCTGGAAGCGCAAACGCAAGCCCGGTTCGTATTCAGTCCTCAGATTATCAAGTCAGACGAGAAGGTTACGCTCGAGGTTAAAAACAAACCTTTTGGCGAGGTACTTACCAAAATCCTTCGACCGCTGCGTATTCAATACGAGGTTTCGGGCAACTACATTCTGCTGACCGATGCGAAACAGCAATCGTTGAATTTTCTTAAGTCTAAAAAAATGTCGTTGCCGACACCGCCTGTAGATATCAACGTGGTCGGTACCGTGACCTCGGCCGAAGGCGACGAGCCGCTACCGGGCGTGAGTGTACTGGTCAAGGGAACCCAAACGGGTACCACCACCGACCAGGACGGGGTGTTCAGCGTGGCCGTCCCTAATCAAAATTCCGTTCTGGTTTTCAGTTTTGTAGGGTACCTGGCGCAGGAAGTGCGAGTGGGTAACAAAACCCAAATCAACGTGAGCCTGGGTACCGACACCAAGGCACTGAGTGAAGTGGTGGTGGTAGGTTACGGTACCCGCCGCAAAAGCGATCTTACCGGTTCAGTATCGCAGGTGAGTTCAAAGGATTTCAAAGAACAGCCCGTGACCCGCGTCGAAGAGGCGTTGCAGGGACGGGCGTCGGGCGTGCTGGTTTCGCGTAGTTCGGGGAATCCGGGCGGCGACATTAAAGTACGTGTGCGGGGTATCAACTCCATCACGGGCAACAACGACCCGCTGATCGTGGTCGATGGCGTGATCGGACTGACCCTCAACTCGATCAATCCCAACGATATCGAGAGTATGGAAATCTTGAAAGACGCGTCGGCCACGGCCGTTTACGGCTCGCGGGGGTCGAACGGGGTAATCCTGATTACGACCAAGCGGGGCACTTCCAAGCCCCGCCTGGACCTGGATGTGTTCACGGGCATCTCGACGGTACCCAAGTACCTCGATGTATTGGGTGCGGGTGACTTCGCCCGCATCGAAAATATGCGCCGCGAACGCACCAACGGCAGCCCGATTTTTACCGATGACGAAATCAGGCAACTGGATGCCAACGGCGGCGTCGACTACCAGCGCGAGATGTTCAGAAGGGGCACTACCCAGAATGTTCAGCTTTCGACCAGCGGCAAGAGCGGTAAGGTGTCGTACTTCATCTCGGGAAACTACATGAACCAGAACGGCATCGTGATGACGACGCGCTACCGGCGCCTGTCGGCCCGCGCCAACGTCACCTCCGAAATCACGGATCGGCTGTCGGTGGGACTGAATCTTTTTGGCACGCGGGAAGACAACAAGAACGAATTGGACGACAACCGCGAGTACTCGGGTAGCATGATTGTCCGGGCGGTAACCTGGGATCCTACTACGCCCATTCGCGACGACAACGGGAATTTCAACGATTTCTCCAATCGTTCGCTGGCGCACCTGGGCTACAATCCCGTCGCCGACATGAGTACCCGCGACATGAACCAGATCAGCGACCGCATCTACGCCAACCTGAACCTTTCTTACCGCTTCACCGACCACCTGAACTACAGCGTCGTGGCTGGGCTGGGAACCATCAGCAACACCAACGAACGATACCTCACTACGCCCCCACTGCCCGGCGCGGGCTTCGACAGCCGCAAGGGCTCCAATGTGCAGGTGAGTAACATCCTGACCTACGAACAGGAATTTGGCCGCCACAACATCAAGGCCACGGGTGTCTATGAATTTCAGCAAAATACGATCAGTCTCAACGGCTACTGGGCCAACAACTTCCTCGTGCCGGGTGGCTATTACCTGGCGGAACTGGCCGAGGGGCGGAATATCGACAACGACTACCGTGAATCGGCCATCGAGTCGCTGATGGGTCGGGCAGAGTATATTTTCGACGACAAATTTTATCTTACCGGTACGGTGCGGCGCGACCAATCGTCCCGTTTCCGGCCGGGCAACAATGTCGGTATTTTTCCTTCGGTGGCCCTGGCCTACAACCTGACCTCTCTGCCATTTATGACGGGAATTGCCCCGCTTAGCAACCTGAAGCTGCGGGCCGGATGGGGGCAAGTGGGCAACCAGAACATTTCGCCGTACGCGACCTTTCCGAGCGTGAACATTAGCGGCGTGTATCATTTCGACGGCTCCACCCCGCCACCGGGCTCCCGCCCCGCCGGGTACGGCAACCCCGACCTGACCTGGGAAACCACCTCGCAGTACAACGCGGGAGTGGATGTAGGTCTTTTCGAGAACAGGGTCAACCTGACGCTGGATGTTTACCAGAAACGTACCACCGACTTGCTGCTGGACGTCCCGATTCCCGATTTCGCGGGGGGCGGTTCCGTGCTCAGCAACGTGGGAGAAGTAGAGAACAAGGGCTTCGACCTGAGCTTGTCGGGAGCGGTGATCAACAACAAGAACCTGCGCTGGGACGCGACCGTGACCTTCTCCCGGTTTGCCAATAAGGTAGTCTCGCTCGATGGTCGCACGGAGATCCAGGGTACTTTCAGGAACGTCGACGGCAGCGGACGGTCGCTCAACGTCATTCAGGTGGGCGAGCCGCTGGGCCAGTTTTACGGCGAGACATTCCTGGGTACTTGGAAACAGTCCGAAGCCGACGAGGCCAGCAAGACCGGAGCGGAGCCGGGCGACGCCAAGTACCTGACCGAGGCCGACGGAGTCACCAACGTGGTGAGTGCCATCGGAAACGGTACGCCCAGCCTGATGTGGGGCTTCAACAACACCATTACTTATAAGAACTTCGACATCAATGTATTTATCAACGGCTTGGGCGGCTACCAGATCCTGAACGTCGCGGACGGCATTCTCGTCGGCAGCACGGGCAACCAACGGAGTTTCATGTCGCCCGTCCAGTTGAACCAGTGGACGCCGCAGAACGAAACCGACATTCCGGCGGGTGGTCAAAACCGCATCGCCTCATCGCGCTACGTCGAGAACGGGGCTTTTGCCCGCCTGAACAACCTTTCGGTGGGATATACTTTTCGTAAAGTGCCGGGCCTGCAATCGCTAAAATTATACGTGAGCGGCCAGAACCTGCTGCTGATTACCGGATTTTCGGGTTATGACCCCGAGGGCAGCGACCGCAACTACGGGAGCGGCAACAACGATACGGCGGCGGGCGTCAATGTAGGCGCGTACCCCAATCCGCGAACGATCACCTTCGGCGCGAAAATTGGGATTTGAGTTGAAGGGTTTAAAGTTTAGAGTTTAAACCCTTTAACCAATAAAATCCACTTATTCAGATTCTTACATTTTAAAATCTTGAAAAAATGAATAACACACAACCAAGCAAACTACCCGGTTGGAAACCCGGTTGGAAGGCAATGGTAGCCGTCGCCCTGCTGGTTACTTCTTGCATCGACCTGGTGGAGAACCCCAACAAAGCGAACCTGGCCCCCGGCTCCTATACCAATCAGGCCGAACTGGAACTGGGCGTGACGGGCATGTACGCGGAACTGGCCAGCATGGCCGCCATGACCACTTTTATGGTGGCGGGTTGGGGCGGAGACGACATCACGACCCACAAGGTGAGCAACAAAGCCGACTTCCGGGAATACGACCAGCGGGTGGTCTCACCCCTGAACGCCCGCTCGGCCCGCAATTGGGAGCAAATCTACTCGGTCGTCCGGGCCGCCAACAGTGTGCTGGCCAACGCCGAGAACCTGGAACTGACCAACGCCGCCGCCCAGGATCGTCTGCTGGGAGAAACATACTTCCTGCGGGCGATCGTGTACTTCCACTTGACCCGCATTCACGGCCGGATTCCCCTGCAACTGCAGCCCGATCCCATCGTGGATCTGCCGCTGGCCACTCAGGCCGAAGTGTATCAGCAGATCGAATCGGATTTAAAGCAAGCCGAAGCGCTGTTGCCCAATATCTACCCCGGTGTGCTGCCGGGTGCCCCGCGCCCCAACAAGGGTTCAGCCCGCGCCATACTGGCCCGACTGTATCTCGACTGGGCGGGCTTTCCGGCGAAGGATCAAGCTAAATACGCGCTGGCAGCTACCAAGGCCAAGGAAGTAATCGACAACAAAAGCGCCCACGGATTTTCGTTGGTCGAAGACCTGGGGACTTTGTGGACGCTGGAAGAGCGTTTTAATTCCGAAAGCGTATTCACCATTGCCTACAATACCTCCAATGGATCCCACAACCGCAAGTACGGCCGACTGGGGCATCCCTCCGACCTGCAAGGCTGGCAGGAGACGTTCGCCGAGATTCGTTTCTTTGAAGATTTCCCCGAAGGCCCCCGCAAGGAGGCTACTTACCGCACCGAATACGACTGGGAGAACTTCAAGGATCAGACCAACCCGGTTTTCCGGAAGATCACCGGCCCGCCGGGCGACCTTCCGCTCAATTCTTCGCGGTCGAGCCGCAACGATTACCTCATGCGGATGGCCGAAGTATATTTTGATTTTCGCCGAAGCCTCGGGTCGTTCGGGCAATGTGACACCCCAGGCCTGGGAGGCACTGAATAAAATCAGGCGACGGGCGGCGGGCAAGCCTTCCGACACCCCCGACCCGAGCATTGACCTAACCAGCGGCGACATTGCCGAACTGGCCTTTACCGAACGCAAGTGGGAGCTTGCCGGCGAGTACCTGCGCTGGCCCGACCTGGTGCGCATGGAACGCGTGAAAGAAGCCCTGACCAACCGCAACCCGAGGGTTTCTAAAAATAAAGACGGCAAACTGCTGGAAGTGTCCAACCCAATTCTGGGATCGCTGGAAACCGATAACTACTTCGCACCGATTCCACAAAATGAAGTGCAGTTGAATCCAAATCTGAAAAAATAATTGGTAGGAGCCAGAGCGTAGTGGGATAGTTTCTGTTCCACTACGCTCTGTCGCACGCTCGACCGACCAGTATGAGGCTGAATTTTGCTATAAAGTACCTTATCGCACCGGACAAACTGTCATTCGTCGGTAGGTTCGCGGCGCTTGTTCTGGTGGTAGTTTCATTCGGCTGCCGACAAACTACCGACGCGCCCACATTGGTGAGGCTCTTTACAACCGTTTCTCCGGCCGCATCGGGCGTGAATTTTGTCAACGAACTCACCGAGACTACCGAACACAACTACTACCGCTACATCTATGCCTACATCGGCGGCGGCGTGGCGGCGGGCGACTTTAACAACGACGGTCTGCCTGATCTGTTCTTCGTTTCCAACTTACACGAAAATAGGTTGTATCTCAACGAAGGGAACTTACAGTTTAAAGACATCACGCGAGCGGCGGGGATCGCCAAACGGCCCGGCTTCGACGCGGGCGTGACCGTGGCCGATGTCAACGCCGATGGCTTTCTGGACATCTACCTCACGCGCGGCGGCTGGGACGACAGCGAGGGGAAGTTTGGGAATATGCTTTACATAAACGACGGCCCGAATGACTCGACCGGCAACGTCACATTCACCGAAAGGGCCGCAGAATTTGGCCTGGCCGACGACAACCGGGGCATCCAGTCCAGTTTTTTTGATTACGACCGCGACGGCGACCTTGATATGTTTGTTGCCAACACCCCTGATTTTGAAGACAAAGCCGACGAGGTACTTTCCTTGTCCGCCGTAAAAACCGACCCGACCACTAAGGCCCAGAAAGGCTCCGACCGCCTGTATCGGAACGAAGGCCAGGGGAAGTTTGTCGATGTAAGCCAGCAAGTCGGCATTGAACCGGATCTCGGTTTTGGTCTCAACCCGCAGATCGGCGACCTGAACGGCGACGGCTGGCCGGACATCTATGTCTGTAACGATTTCAGGATGCCCGATTTTGTGTATCTCAACAACATGGACGGTACTTTCCGCGAGGGCCGCAACGAGCTGCTGCGCCACATGTCGTTCAGCAGCATGGGCGGCGATATCGCCGACATCGACAACGACGGCCATTTCGATCTGTACACCCTCGATATGAATCCCGAGGACTACGTGCGCTCCAAGACGACCATGAGCATGACCGACCCGGCCCTGTTTGACGAGATGGTGGCCAAAAACTACCACCATCAGTACATGCACAATATGCTGCAGGTCAACAACGGCAACGGAACGATGAGCGAAATAGCCAATATGGCGGGCGTGGCCAACACCGACTGGAGCTGGGCGAGCCTGCTGGCCGACTTCGACCTGGATGGATACAACGACCTCTATGTGACCAACGGCGTGTTTCGCGACGTGATCGACCGTGACAGGAATAATGAAATTCTGAGCCTGATCCGCGCCAAAGGCCGCCGCCCCACCGACGCCGAATTCCTGGAGTACGCCCGGATGCTGCCGCAGCAGAAACTCGGCAACTACCTTTTCCGCAACCGGGGCGACCTGACTTTCGAGGACGTTTCCGGTACCTGGGCGGATTCAGTGGGTACTTTCTCCAATGGAGCCGTTTACGTCGATTTGGACAACGACGGTGATTTGGAAATCGTGGTGAACAACATCGGTGACCCCGCGATGATCCTAAAAAACGAAGCCGTCGAGCAAAGTACCGGAAACTACCTGCTGGTGAAGTTGAACGGTTCGGAAAAGAACCCGTTCGGCGTCGGAACTACCATAAAACTGTACCGGGAAGACGGTTCGGTATTGGTACGCCAGTACATTCCGTCGCGGGGGTTCTTGTCCGGCACGGCGGATGGTCTGCATTTTGGTTTGGGGAAAAAGGATGAGTCGTTCAGTCTGGAAGTAACGTGGCCTGACGGGAAAAGCCAGGTGATCCATAAACCCATCGAACTCAATCGGACGATTACGCTACACCATTCTGAGGCCCAACCTGCCGAGGTCCGACCTACTTTCCAACCGCCCCAAAATAAACCGTCCCCTCTTTTCATCAAAATAGATTTTCCGTTCCACCATCTGGATCCATCCTTCGATGATTACCAGCTACAATTATTGCTGCCCCACAAGCTTTCCCAAACCGGGCCGGGTACCGCCGTCGCGGATGTGAACGGCGACGGGATAGACGATATTTACCTCGGCGGTGGCCGCACCCAATCCGGTCAGTTGCTGCTGGCCGATGCGAAGGGTAGTTTTCGTCCCCTGGCTGTTCCGGCCTTCGAGGCCGATCGGCAGCACGAGGACACGGGTGCTTGTTTTTTCGACGCCGACGCTGACGGCGATCCCGACCTGTACGTAGTGAGCGGCAGTTACGAGTTCCCGACGCACAGCGAGGCACTCATCGATCGATTGTACCTCAACGACGGCCTCGGCAATTTTACAAAATCCAGCGGCCGAATCCCGGAGATGACCACGGCGGGTTCGGTCGTGAAGGCTGCGGACTACGATGACGACGGCGACCTGGACTTATTTGTCGGGGGACGCGTGTCGCCGGGCAACTACCCGTTTGCTCCCGTGTCGTACTTGATGAAAAACGAAGCCGGAAAATTCACCATCGTCACCTCCCAAATCGCTCCCCAACTACGCACCGTCGGCATGGTGACGGACGCCGCTTGGGTGGACATCGACGGTGACGGCGATTCCGACTTGGTGGTGACGGGCGAATGGATGGGAATCGAAGTCTTTGAAAATGAAAAAGGTCAGTTCATTTCCACAGAAAAGTACGCTTCCTTGCGGCAGGCGAAGGGCTGGTGGAATCGGTTAAAAATCGCGGACGTAGATGACGACGGCGACCTGGACATTGTGGCGGGAAACCTGGGCCTGAACTACAAGTTCCACACCAGCACCGACAAGCCGTTTCAGGTGTACGCCGACGACTTCGACGCCAACGGTACGGTGGACATTCTGCTGGCCAAGTATTATCGAGGCAACGAAGTACCCGTCCGGGGCAAGTCCTGCACCGCGCAGCAGCTTCCCGGCCTGGCTTCCCGGGTTACGACCTACCACGATTTTGCCTCGCAGGATGTGGCAGGATTGATCGGGCCGGGTCTGGAAAATGCGCTGCACTATGTCGTCGATGAATTTCGTTCCGGAATTTTTACCAACGAAGGTGGAGGTAGTTTTACCTTTAAACCCTTCGAGAATCGCGCCCAAACTTCCCCCATCAACGGGATTCTTTACGAGGACTTCGATGGCGACGGCAAGCGGGATCTACTCCTGGCGGGCAACAACTACCTGTCCGAAACGGAAACGACCCGCGCCGACGCAGGTAACGGAATCTTGCTGAAAGGCTCGTCCAAAGGTGAATTTAAGTACTTGCCAAACACAGCGAGTGGTTTTGTGGCGAACCGGGATGTCAGGAACCTTTTTCTTGTGGGGAGCCAGGATAGCAAAAGCGTTTTGGTTGTCAATAACGACGACGCAGCGGCGCTTTACGATGCGCGTTCGTTAACCCAATAATTATAACATAGCAGCGACCAACCATCCGATATAAAAATCCTCAATTATTTATTGATAAAAAATTAAATATAAAGATACACGAAGTACCTCTTCCACTTAAAAATTCATTGATTCACATCATAATTCATCGTCTTTTATGAAAGCAACCTATCTTATTTTCTCAATTCTCTTGGCAATCGGTACGCAGTTTGCCAACGCCCAATCGCTCCCCTACCCGCAAAGCACCCTCATTAAGGGCATCGAAATCGACTGGGACACCCACAAACGCCACGCCATTGGCAGCGACAATTTCGCCCTGACCTGGTCCGACGACGGCCATCAGTACGGTGCCTGGGGTGATGGCGGCGGTTTTGGTGGTGAAAACGGCAAATACCGCGTGTCGCTGGGCATTGCCCGCATCGAAGGCCCCGCCGACGGCTACACGACCCATAACCGCTACGGCGATCCTGACAACTCGGAAGTTGCCGCGACTTTGACAGGAAAAAGCTGGGGAATGATTAGCGTAAAGGGGGTACTTTATATGTGGGTGCACCCCGACAAGCCCGGCGGCTGGGGCAACTGGACCGATCATATGCGCGAAGCACGGCTCTACCGCTCCGCCGACAAAGGCGCAAGCTGGCAGGCTGCCGACTGGGCCTTCACACCCAAAAACGACTTGCTGGGCGGAAATATCCTGCAACACGGCCAGGACTACGCCGATGCTTTGGATGGCTACGTGTACCATTACTTTGCCCACCCCAACGTTCATCTCGACTCGACGGGCCGGGATAGTGAGTTACAGAAGCCGGGATTTATTCATCTGGCCCGAGTGCCCAAAGACAAAATCATGGAGCGAGAAGCCTACGAGTTTTTTGCCGGGATGCGTGGTAAGAAACCTTCGTGGACCAAGAACGTAGAAAAAAAGAAGCCCGTTTTCGAGGATAAAAATGGCGTGGGAATGCCCATGGGCATTAGTTACAATCCAGGTTTGAAACGCTACCTGCTCACTACCGAACACGAAAACGCACATCGTGGCAACTTCGGACTGTTCGAGGGGCCGACGCCCTGGGGGCCGTGGGCAACCGCCGCGTACTTTTCCCAATCCGAAGGCACCGAGTTCGGTCACGACTACGCCGAAGAAGTACCTCCCAACGGTTTCTTTTGGGCTTTTCCCACCAAATGGATCGATGAGTCTGGACGCTCCATGATTATGACCTTTACGGGCGGAGGCCGGGGCAAGAACAACGACTCATTCAATACGGTCAGGGTAAGGCTTGTTCAATGAGTGAATGAGTGAATGAGTGAATGAGTGAATGAGTGAATGAGTGAATAGAAATTGGTATCAACGTTTTTGAGTTCCAAGTACTCTATCGCCGACCGACCACCTCGAGACACCCCGTCGTCCGACACTCTCTCATTCACTCAATCACTCATTCAAAATTAAGATTAACTCCACTCCCGATCCCACGAATCCTTTTCGTTCCACTCGTCGGTGGGGGCAAACATCTTTGTACCGGGTTTGAGGTGGGCTTTTACTACTTCTTCAACTATCTCGATGCCCAGGCCGGGTGCTTCGGGAACGGGCGCGAAGCCGTCTACAACTACCGGCTTGGCGGATTTCACCATGCCTTCCCACCACGGAATATCCACCGAGTGGTGTTCCAGGGCGATGAAGTTTTCGGTCGCCGCCGCGCAGTGTACGTTCGCCATGAATGAGATGGGCGTACCCGCGAAGTGCATCGCCATCGGCACGCCGTGTTCCTGGGCGTAGTCGCCAATTTTCTTGGTTTCGAGTAAGCCGCCCGACGAAGCAAGGTCGGGGTGAATCATGTCCACGGCGTTGGCGTCGATGAGTTTGATAAACTCCTCTTTGAGGTAGATGTCCTCGCCCGTGAGCGTGGGGGTGTTGATCGCGTCGGTAATCTGCCGCCAGCGGTCGGTGTGTTGCCAGGGAATCAGGTCTTCCAGCCACGCCAGTTGATACTTTTCGATGGCGTGGCCCAGCCGAATGGCACTGTTGACGTCAAAATGTCCGAAGTGGTCGGCAGCCATCGGGATTTCGTAGCCCACGGCATCGCGTACCTGCGACACGTACTCGGCCATGGCTTCCAGGCCTTTGTCCGTAATCTGAATAGCCGTGAATTGATGCTGAGTCATGCCGTAATCGCCCAGCTTGGCGCGGTTGCTGCCGTCGCTCCACTGTTTCTTGACAAACCAATCCTTGGCCCCGATGAGTGCGCCGGGAATATCGGCAATCATCTGGATACCGAAATCCATTTTCAAGAATGTATAACCCTTGTCCATGCGGTCTTTCTTCATGCGCTGCGCGAATTCGGCAGGGGTACTTACGGCGGGCGTGTCGGCATATACCCGCACCTCGTCGCGGTACTTGCCACCCAATAATTGGTAGGCGGGAACTCCGTAGGCCTTTCCGGCCAGATCCCAGAGCGCCATTTCTACACCGCACACCCCGCCCGCGCCACGGCTGTGGGTACCAAACTGCTTGATTTTCTTGAAGATTCGCTCGACGTTGCAGGGGTTTTCGCCTAGCAAACGGCTTTTGAGCATCAGGGCGTACTTCGGACTCGCCCCGTCGCGCACTTCGCCCCAGCCGACGATTCCCTGGTTGGTGTCAATGCGGATAATCGGGCAGGTCATAGGTGCTTTCACGACCGTGGCGATGCGCAGATCCGTAATTTTCAGATCCGTAGGGTTGGAAGAGCGGTTTACCTTTTGGGTGATAAAATCCATTTCCTTGTCCACTTTGCCATCGAATGCCATGCCGAGGGTCAGTCCGCCCAGGGTGGCCTTGCGGAAGAAGTCGCGGCGGCCGTTGTGCGATGGAGCGTCGGGATTTGGAATTTCAGGAGTTGCAGCAGATTTCTGCGGCAGCTTGTTCAATAATTCGTGTAGTCGCTTTTTCATATTTGGTCAAGCAATAACTGGATGAGTGAATCTTCAATTTTGTAAAAAAAGCCGTTGGCCGATGGCCGACCGCCGATAGCCCGCAAGTAAAAACATCACGCTTTTGCTTTTTAATACCTAAACTTTAATCCCATAAAGAACATGAAACGATTATTCCTACTCCTTTCCCTGACTGGCGTTTATTGCATTTCCCAAAACGCGCTGGCCCAGTCGGTTCAGGCCACCAAGGCCGACATCGCCGCCTACTCTCCCGAATGGAAGGGCGAGCGGATGGCCGACGGTCGCCCGCGGGTGTCGGACGACCTGGTGCGCCGCGCCCGCAACATTTCGCTGGAAGAAGCCTGGGGGGTACTTCGGGGCGAAGGCTACCACAACCAGTTCGAGGGAAACTGGAAAATCTTGTATCCCGAAAAGCCTATGGCGGGCCGCGCCCTGACGGTAACGTATTTGCCCTCGCGCCCCGATATGGAGAATGCGATCAAGGAACAGGGCAAGAAGGAAAAGCGCAGCGGCGCGACCAATTCCTGGCCGATCGATATGCTACAGGAAGGCGACATCTATATCGCCGACGGCTTTGGCAAAATAATAGATGGTACTTTAATCGGCGATAATTTGGGAAACTCCATCTATGCCAAATCCAAAAACGGCGTAATTTTCGACGGCTCCTACCGCGACATCGAAGGGCTGAGGGCCATCGAGGGTTTCAATTCCTGGGTGCGAGGTTACGACCCTTCCTTTATCAAAGACATGGTAGTTGGCTGCATCAACTGCCCCACCCGCATCGGCCGCGCCACGGTACTCCCGGGCGATTTGATTCTGGCCAAAGAGGAAGGCATCGTTTTCATCCCCGCCCACCTAGCCGAAAAGGTCGTCATCAACTCCGAGTTCATCGCCCTGAAAGACAAGTTCGGCCACATGCGCTTGCGCGAAGGCAAATACACCCCCGGCGAAATCGACACCCGCTGGAACGACACGATCAAGACCGATTTCCTGAAATGGGTGGCCGACAATCCCAAGGAAGTCCCCATGACCAAACAGCAGTTGGATGAGTTTTTGAAAGGGCGGACGTGGTAGAGACACGGCATGCCGTGTCTCTCAGGCGAAAGCAATCAGCGGCGTAACCACAACTAGGGCAAAAGAGCCATAAGGCTGATTTAAAATAAATGGATCCAACCGACCTCGATTCAATTTTTGAAAAAATAAGAGCCCTCCGCATCGGTGTCATCGGGGATTTTGCGGTGGATTTTTATTTTGATTTGGAAAAAGCTACCAGCGAAATTTCTCTGGAAACGGGTAAGGAAGTTTGGTGGGGTAGTTTGCCGCGCACTTCGCTGGGAGGAGCGGGCAATGTCGTGCAAAATATAGTGGCGTTGGGCGTGGGTACGGTCAAGATTTTCGGGGCCGTAGGTTCCGACATCTATGGCCGTGAAATGCTGCATTTGATGCAAAAGTTGCGGGTAGATACGGCGGCACTGCACGTGCAGCAAGCGGATTGGGACACCTGCGTCTACGCCAAGCCCATGCAAAATGGGGGCGAACTCAATCGGCTCGACTTTGGCACTAATAATGCATTGAGCGAAGAGGCTTTTGAGGAAATGCTCAGAAGTCTTAGATCGCAAATGTCGCTCCTTGATGTCCTGATTATCAACCAGCAATTTCCCAGGCCACTCATTACGGAGCGTAGAGTCGAGCTGCTTAATGCTTTGGTTGCCAACTACCCCCAGGTATTTGTAGTGGCGGATATGCGCACCCACGGTCTGGCCCTGCGGGGCGTAACGCTGAAAGTGAATACGGAAGAGTTGGCCCGACTACTGAAAGTCGAGGGCTACGAAAACTGGACTTCGAGCGAGTGCGTTGAGTATGGCAAACAACTAGTACATATCATCGAGGGCCCAGTACTTATCACGCGCGGAGCGGAGGGGATGCTGTATGTTTCCGAGAATAAAATTCAGGAAAATCCCGCCCAACTACTTGATGATGAAATTGATACAGTAGGTGCCGGGGACACCGCCGTGGCCGCCTTCGCCGCCAGCGCGGGAGCGAAAGTACCCATCGAAAAGTCGCTAAAACTAGCCAACCTCGCCGCCGCCGTAACCGTCCAAAAACTCAACCAAACCGGCACCGCCACCCAGCAGGAAATTATGGAATTGGCAAAAAGCCCGATGTGCGCTAAGAGTTAATTATTCACTCATTCACTCATTCAAAATTGAACAAGGAATCACTCGCTAACTACCGCCAAGAAGCCCACGACCACCTCACCCGCGAGCTCCTTCCCTTCTGGGAAAGTCGCTGCGTGGACAAAGAAAATGGCGGCTTCATTACGCACTTCGATAAAGACGGGAACGACTCCGGCGAAGACGAAAAATCGCTGATCGCCCAAACCCGCACCGTATACACGTTTTCCTCGGCCCACCGCGCAGGCTACGGCGACGGACACTTTGCCGACATCGCCCGCCACGGCGTCGATTTTCTTTTGGATAAAATGTGGGACAAAGAACACGGCGGCTTCTACTGGCTGATGAACCGTAATGGTGAGGTACTTATTGACGAGAATATCGTCTATGGCCATAGCTTCGCCATCTATTCTTTGGCCGAGTACACCCTCGCCACGGGCGATCCGCGCGGACTGGAATACGCCGAAAAAGTTTTTGATCTACTTCAAAAATATGCCGCAGATACTCACTACGGCGGCTACTTTGAGATGTTCCACCGCGATTGGACGCTCAAAGGCCCCGGCGCGGCGGGCGGCGACCGCAAGACGCTCGACGCCCATATGCACCTGATGGAAGCCTATACGACGCTCTACGAAGCCAGCGGAAAAGAAATTCACCGTCGCAAGCTCCTGGAAATGATCGAGTTGCTCATCGACCGCATCATGCATCCCGAATACGGCACGGGCATTCCGCAGTTTTGGGCCGACTGGCGCGTGGCTCCGCAAATCAAATTCGACATTATCTGGGGCTGGGATCGTTTCAGCGAAGACGGTCAGAAAAGCGCCGCCGAAGATAACACGTCTTACGGCCACAACGTGGAGTTCGCCTGGCTGCTCATGCACGCGCTGGACATCTTGAAAATCCCTTACGATAATTACCAGAAGCAGCTCGACCAATCCTTCAATCACGCCTTAGCCCACGGCATCGATTGGGAGTACGGCGGCGTGTACGTGGAAGGCTCTCACGCGGGCGAAGTCTATGACCGCGAGAAGGAATTCTGGCAGCAAGCCGAGGTACTTATCGGGATGCTGGACGCCTACCGCGAGTACGGCGACGAAAAGTACCTCAAAGCCTACGACGCCACCCACCGCTTTGTGTTCGACAAGATGATCGCCCACGAAGTCGGCGAATGGAAACCGCTGCTGACGCGGCAGGGCGACCCCATCTGGACGCACATGAGTCATTCGTGGAAGGTGAATTACCACAGCGTGCGGGCGATGGTGCAGAGTATCGTGCGGCTGGATCGGTTGATTGGAAATCTATAAATTCATTGAGTTATGAGTGAGATCACATCATTTCAACTAGGTCAAGAAATAAAGCAACTTATTGATGAAAGCCGTCGAAATGTGGCCGTTGAGGTCAACGCGACTATAAGCTCACTGTACTGGCATATTGGCGAGCGGTTGAACTCGTTCATTTTGAAAGACCAGCGGGCTGAATATGGCAAACAGGTTATTGCCAATTTGTCAGAACAACTTAAAGAAGAGTATGGCTCAGGCTGGAGTGAAAAGCAGTTGAGGCATTGCTTACGCTTTGCCGAAACATTCGCCGATTTGTCAATTGTCTCTACACTGTGGAGACAATTGAGTTGGTCGCATCTAAAAACGGTGATGTACATTGAAGACGTCCTAAAGCGAGAGTTTTATATAGAAATGTGCAAGCTAGAAAGATGGAGTGTCAGAGTATTCCAAGATCGCATCAACTCCATGCTCTACGAGCGCACCGCAATCAGCAGAAAGCCCGAGGAGACGATTAAAAATGACCTGGAGCTAATGAAAAGTGAGCAAAAACTCAGCCCGGAAATGGTATTTCGGGATCCCTATTTTCTGGACTTCCTGGGTTTGCAGGACACCTACTCCGAGAAAGACCTTGAAAGTTCCATCCTGGCGCAGTTGCAAAACTTTATCCTGGAATTTGGCAGCGACTTTGCCTTTATGGCGAGGCAAAAACGCATCACCATCGACCAGGACGACTATTACATCGACCTGCTTTTTTATCACCGTAAGCTGAGACGGCTAATTGCCATTGAACTCAAACTGGGTAAGTTCAAGCATGAGTACAAAAGCCAGTTAGAACTTTACATGCGGTGGCTCGACAAGCATGAAAGGCAAGAAGGTGAAAACGCACCCTTGGGCATTCTACTTTGTGCTGAAAAGAGCGAAGAAATCGTGGAATTGCTGGAAATGGATAAGGCTGGAATTCATGTAGCGACCTATCTGACCGAACTGCCTTCGAAAAAATGGCTCAGAGCCAAGTTGCATAAGTCAATCGAGACCGCCCGAACAAAAAGAAAAGAATGACATCTGCGGATGTACACGAACTGCCATAATGATCGCACTATCCATTTTCCTCTCTGTCATTTTCTTCACACTCGGGCTGCTCCATTTATACTGGGCAACGGGCGGACAATGGGGTTTCGCAAGTACTTTGCCAACCAATGCGAGCGGCGACAGGATACTGAATCCGCGCAAGTCTGATAGCGCTGTAGTTGGACTAGGGCTGCTGGCCTTTGGCGTTTTTTACTTGATGAGTACGGGTTTGATTGTTAACCCTTTGCCTGATTGGGTTTTCAATATCGGAGGATGGTTGATTCCCGCCATTTTTCTGCTTAGAGCGATCGGAGATTTCAAGTACGTCGGCTTTTTCAAGAAAGTAAAGGGGACAAGCTTCGGAAAAATCGACACCAGATTTTACTCTCCGCTCTGCCTGGGAATAAGCCTACTAGGCTTAATTCTGCAACTCATGCGATAACGATCCCGATTCGACTACTTCACCTCCTCGTAATCCACGTACTCACCACCTCGGAAGTTGGAGTCGCCCCCTTTTTTCTTGGCGCTGGGATCGACGCTGATGCTGCCCTCGGGCCGCTGCGGGCGGCCGCCGTTTTGGTGCTTGCGCTGCTCCTTCATCAGTTGCCGCCCCACCAACAGGTGGAACAGAAACCGCCGGAACGGCGGCACGAAGGCGATCAGCATGACGAGGATGAGGAATATATTGAATGCGATTTTCATTTGGCTAAGGAATTTTGGTAGGCGGCTAACTTTGAACGTTTACGCGAATATAACGAAAAATACTCGTCAGAGTTTTACAAGCCGGGTAGGAAAGGCGACTGTCCTGTACGAACGGCCGTTTGCAAAGTAAAAGAATCATTCCGCTATCCCATCGACCACCTCCCCGACCACCCGCGGATAATGCGCGTGTTCCAGTGCTTGTACCTTCCGCGCCACCTCCTCGGGTGAGTCGGTGGGTTCCAGATCGCAGGTGGCCTGGAAGATGATTTTGCCATCGTCGTATACCTCATTTACAAAATGAATCGTGATACCCGACTGCCGCTCCCCGGCGGCCACCACAGCCTCGTGAACAAAGTGGCCGTACATGCCTTTCCCGCCATACTTTGGCAAGAGGGCCGGGTGGATATTCACTATCTTTTCGGGAAAGGCGCGAATGAGTTTTTCGGGAATAAGCATCATGAAACCCGCCAGCACGACTAGTTCAATCTTCTGATTTAGCAACAATTCCAGAATGCGGTCGGTTTCGTAGAAAGTTTTCTTGTCAAATACCACCGCCGGAATGCGCAGTTGCCGGGCGCGTTGGATCACGCCTGCGCCGGGGTTGTTGGTCAGGACTAGGGAAATCTGTACATCGGAGCGATCGGCGAAGTGCAGGGCTATGGCCTCGGCGTTGGAGCCGGAACCCGAGGCAAAAATGGCGATGCGTTTCATGGCAAATGTCCGGTTGATGTATTTATCTTCTTGATTTCCTCCATCATAGCTAGTAAAGGCATGGCATTCACTCCATTAGAGAGAGGATAACGCTCATCGCCAGGATAGAGAACATAGCGGTGCGTTGCCCCGATATCCTCACAACCTAAATGGTAACCCTTGGAAAGGGTCGGAGCGAAGGAACGCTTTATCTCGATGGCGTACTTTCGCCCGGCCGAATATTCGATGACCAGGTCGATCTCTGCGCCCGCCGAAGTTCGATAATACCAGGGAGTCACGCCAATGGGAAGACACGATAGCAAATTTTCTAATACGAAACCCTCCCAACTCGCCCCCACGACCGGATGCCCCAGCACATCGTCCAGCGTGGCCAGGTTCAGCAGCGCATGGGTGAGGCCGCTGTCACGGATGAAGACCTTCGGCGTCTTGACCAGCCGCTTCCCCACATTGCCCGACCACGGGCGAAGGGTGCGGATCAGCAGTAAATCTTCCAGAAGCTCAATGTACCTACGGGATGTAGGAGCCGCGATACCTAAACTTGCTCCGAGTTGACTGATGTTGAGCTGACCACCCTGACTATGGGCCAACATCGTCCACAGTCGGCGTAGCGTCACGGCGGGAATGCGCGGCCCGAGTTGGGGGACATCCCGCTCCAGGTAAGTGCCGATGAAATTTAGCCGCCACCGTAGACTAGCTGCATCATCTCTTGCCAGTAGACTTTCGGGAAAACCACCCCGCAGCCACAACTCGTCGCGTTCGCTCCTGCTGGTCAGCGCTAACTCGTTGGCTGTAATTCCCGACAATTCCTTGTAGGCAATGCGCCCCGCGAGCGACTCGGACGACTGCCTCAGTAAGTCCAGCGAGGCCGAACCCAGCACCAGGAACTGACCCGTCCGGTGGCCCCGCCGACGGTTGCGATCAATAACGCCACGCAACACGGAGAAGAGACCCGGCACGCGCTGGATTTCATCGAGAATGATAAGTTTTCCCTCATGAATCTTAAAATATGCTTCCGGTTCGCGCAGTTTGGCCCGATCTATCGGACTTTCCAAATCCAGGTAGATTGGCTCGGGATCGAGCGATACAGCTATCTCCTCGGCCAGGGTCGTTTTCCCTACCTGCCGGGGGCCCAGCAATCCCACAGCCGGGTATTCTTCCAATAGTAGGCTAACCTCTTTCTGTGCATTTCTTTCAATCATCCTCGCAATTATAACATTTAATGTTCGATCTGCAAGGAAAAAATGAAAAATAGGTTATGTGTTCCTGGCCTTCTATATTTGAAGTTTTTCTTTTTGGGCCCGGCAGCGGAGTCGCTCCGCTATCTTCTGCCGCCATTTTTTACCAAAATATTAAATGAAGGTTTCCACCGCCGAACCCTACCAGATCATTTACTCCCTCTTCAAGCACCAGTACCTTGGCTACCTTTTCGAGTCGTTTGTGGTTCAGCTCAATGAGGAAGGGAAACTAACTTTCCTCAACCAGAATATCTCCTCTAAAAACGTCCAGGAATTTGCCGCCGGGCTGGACGCCACCGACTTCGCGCTGGTCGAGCTTATCGATGAAATGCAGCAGGACGTGGTTTTACAAAAATTCGACACCCGTAAGCGCAAGCCTGTCGACTTTTTCCTGAAAATATATGACTCGCAAAAAGGCGATAAAGGTTTACAAGGCGCGATAGCGGGGTATCTGGAAATGCTCAAATCCAAAATCTTGCCCAAGCTTGCTCAGAAGCAAATCTTCATCATGGCCAGCGACGGCCACCCCACCTGGCAGCCCGTCGCCTGGATGCCGGCCCCGGTCAAGATGCGCTTCCACTTCGCGCGCAACGACCACAATACCCACTATTTCCCTACGATGCGCTACGAGGGCGAAAAGCTACATTTCCGGTTCGCCGGGGGTATGGTACTTTGCGATGAACCGGCCTTTTTGCTCGTCGATGGGGGCTTGTATCACTTCGAGGATGGAGTGGATGGCAAGAAAATCCGGCCTTTTCTCGAAAAGAAATTCATCGCCATTCCGCGCGAGATGGAGGATGTGTACTACCGTCGCTTCGTGGCCCCGCTGATTGCGGCCTACGACGTAGTATCGAAGGATTTGGAGATTCGCCAAGCGTCTTTTTCGGCGCAACCCATGCTGACTATCTCAGAAAAGTTTTCCGAATCTGACCAAACCCCTACCCTGTTTAAAGCGAATGGCGAGGCCAAAGGAGCGGAGTCAACCGCTGACAGCGAGGTAATTTTTAAGCTGGTCTTTCGCTACGGCGATTTTTCATTTACGCTGGATAGCTTTGCTCACGACGCCCACGTAAGCATGGAAAAGAAGGGCGACGACTACGTTTTTCATAAGGTAAAGCGCAGCCTGGCATTTGAAAAGCAGCGGGTCAACGACCTGAAAGAATGGGGTTTGGATCTGCGCACCGGCTATGTGGTGCTGCCCAAAGGCCAGGCGTTCGACTGGTTGAACCAAAACCTCGCCCGCTTACAGGAGAAAAATATTGAGCTTCACCAAAATGTGGAAAATCCGAAGCGGTACTTCCTGGGCTATTCCTCACTCGATATTTCTATTGAAGAGGGCCGCGATTGGTTCGACATTCGCGCCAAAGTGCAGTTCGGAAAGTTCGAGATTCCCTTCATTCAACTGCGCCGCCACATCCTGCAACGTAAGCGGGAGTTCACGCTTCCCAACGGGGAGATCGCCGTGATTCCCGAAAGCTGGTTCACGCAGTATTCCGAACTTTTCACGTTGGTTGAAACCAGCACAAAAGATCAGGACATCCGTCTGAAAAAGTACCATCTGATGCTGGTGCAGGAACTACAGCGCGATAGTCTGGCGACCACCGTCCTAAGCCGCAAGCTGGAAAATTTGCGGGATTTCCAGGAAATAGAGACTTACGACCCGCCCCAAAACTTCCAGGGCGAACTGCGCCGCTACCAAAAGGCGGGCTACGATTGGCTGCGCTTCCTGAACCAATACCGCTTTGGTGGCTGTCTGGCCGACGACATGGGGTTGGGCAAAACGGTTCAGACGCTGGCCCTGCTGCAGGCCGAGAAAGAGTGGGGAATCGAAGAGCCTTCGCTACTGGTCATGCCGACCTCGCTGCTCTACAACTGGCGACTGGAAGCCGAACGCTTCACGCCCGACTTAAAGGTATTTCTCTACACCGGAACGTACCGCGAGAAAAATACCGAGCAATTCAAGGGTTACGACCTCGTCTTGACTTCCTACGGCATCGCTCGCATAGATGTGGATTTGTTAAAAACCTTCCGTTTCAACTATATCATCCTGGATGAATCGCAAGCGATCAAGAACCCCACTTCCGGCGTTTCTAAGGCGGTGATGAAGTTGCACGCCGCCCATCGCCTGATTTTGACCGGAACGCCGCTGGAAAATAGCACGATGGACTTGTGGACACAGATGACGTTCATCAACCCCGGCTTGCTGGGCACCCAGACCTTTTTCAAGAAAGAATACCTCATCCCGATCGAGAAGAAAAACGACGCCGAGAAGCGGCAGCGGCTTTACGACCATATCAAGCCGTTTATTTTGCGCCGCCACAAGTCACAGGTAGCGACCGATTTGCCCGAAAAAGTCGAGAGTGTTCAGTACTGTGACATGAGTGAAGCGCAGGAGGCGAAGTACGAAGAAGCGAAGTCGTACTACCGTAATTTGATTTTGGAGCAAATCGACAGTGAAGGCTTCTCGCGCTCCCAAATGGCGGTGCTGCAGGGACTTTCCAAACTCCGTCAACTCGCCAACCACCCGCGCATGGTGGATGAGGGCTACGAAGGTGATTCGGGCAAGTTTGAGGACATCGTCCACAAACTGGAAACCGCTATCAGTGAGGATCACAAAATTTTAGTATTCAGTCAGTTCGTCAAACATCTAACGCTACTGCGGCAGTACCTCGACAGGAAGAAAATTCGTTATGCCTACCTCGACGGCTCCACCAAAGACCGGCAAGGCGAAGTAGAAACTTTCCAAACCGACCCGACGCTTAAGCTGTTCCTGATCTCGCTCAAAGCGGGCGGCGTGGGCCTCAACCTCACCGCCGCCGATTACGTTTTCATCCTCGATCCGTGGTGGAATCCGGCCGTGGAAGCGCAGGCCATCGACCGCGCCCACCGCATCGGTCAGGAGCAGACAGTTTTTACCTATAAATTCATTACGACAAATTCCGTAGAAGAGAAAATTCTAGCTTTGCAGCAGTCCAAACGACAACTGGCCGACGAGCTGATTTCTAACGAAGAAGGATTTTTGAAGTCGCTTTCTCGGGAGGATGTATTGGGAATTTTAGCATAAATATTTATGAAGATATTGATCGTCCATAGAGCTGTCATTCCCGTGCATTTGTACGGAGGAATCGAGCGCGTTATTTGGGATTTAGGGAAAGAGTTAGTCAAGATTGGGCATGAAGTAACCTACCTGGTGAAGCAGGGATCGTCTTGCGATTTTGCCAAATTAATTTTCATGGATGAAAGTCTGGAAATCATCGAGCAAATTCCAAACGATGTCGATCTAGTCCATTTTCATTTTGTTCCGCCGCGTCTTGATGAGATAAAGAAACCTTACCTCGTTACGATTCACGAAAATATCATTACTACCGATGACTTCGATCGAAATTCTGTGTTCGTATCGAGGAATCATGCTGAGCGACACGGCTCGACTTCTTTTGTGTACAATGGCCTGGATTGGAACAGTTACGCTAAACCGAATTTTACAAAAAAGCGACGGCATTTCCACTTTCTGGGTAAAGCCGCCTGGCGCGTAAAAAATGTCAAGGGAGCCATTCAGGTTATCAAAAAAACAAGCTCTGAAAGATTGAGAGTACTTGGCGGCGTGCGTTTCAATATCAAAATGGGCCTGCGGTTCACCTTATCGCCGCGCGTAAGTTTCTACGGGATGGTAGGTGGAAAAGAGAAAGAAGACCTTCTGAACGCCTCAAAGGGCTTGATCTTTCCCGTCCGTTGGCACGAACCCTTCGGTCTGGCGATTATTGAGAGTCTCTATTTCGGTTGTCCAATATTTGGAACGCCTTATGGCGCGCTGCCGGAAATAGTCGGTGAAGACTTTGGCGTTTTGTCAAATAAAATGGATGAGCTTGCCGCTGCTATTGAAAACAGCGAAATATTCGAACCAGAACTTTGTCACGAATACGCACTTTCCACTTTTAATAGCAGAAGAATGGCGATTGCTTATCTTGAAAAATACGAGAAGATTCTATCGGGAGAAAAGCTAAACGAAACTGCCCCAAAGTTGGAAAATATACCAAACGAGAAGTTTCTGAAATGGGAATAACTTTCACCTCATGTCAGATAAACCCCCTCCTCTCCTTTCCGGCTCAACACTACCTCCACGTGTTCGTTGAAAGTGGTACTCAACGCGTAGCCTACGTAATCCGCCGAAACGGGAAAGCTACGGTGGTCGCGGTCGACAATCACGGCTACTTGTAGTTTTTTCAGACGGTGTTGCAGGAAAGGCTGCAAGGCAAAGGCCAGCGTCCGGCCCGTGTTCAGGACGTCGTCGGCCATGATGACGACCTTGCCATCGGTCAGTACCAGTTCGTCGCGAAAGGTAATTTCGCTTCGATGCGGCTTCTCCTTATCAAAAATCATTTCGGCCAAGCTGGTTTTGATTGGCGAAATATCGCTCAACTCCTCCGCCAGCAGACGCGCAAATTCATATCCCTGCCCGGCAATGCCCGCAAGGATAACTTCTTCTTCCTCGAAGTTCCGCTCGTAAATTTCGTAAGCAATTCGCCGAATTTTCTGCCGCGTCTGCTCGATGGAAAGAATCTGGTGTTTCATTTTGAACCGTTTACCTTGTGGGTCAACGGTCAACGGTTAACGGTCAAACGGCGTTTTACGACTCCCTCTTGCTACCGACTGATGGCCGCGAGCCGTTAACCATTAACCGTTGACCGTTGACCCTTTTTTAAAAATCTGCCTTTCCCTCAAACTTCGAATCCATCGCTCTCCTGATACGCCTTGATGAGTTTCATCTCGCCTTCTTTGCCGGGATGGAAGTTGCCGTGCTCCATGCCCATAATGAAGCTTTTGTTTTCCTTTTTGCTGCGGTCGTAGATGTGCTTGAAAATATTCTTGTAGTTGATCTCGCCCGTTGTCGGCTCCTTGCGGCCGGGGTTGTCGCCGATCTGGAAATAGTCGATCTCCGACCAGGTCCAGTCGATGTGCGGGATAATGTGGCCCTCGTTTTTCTGCATGTGGTAGATGTCGAACAGAATTTTGCAGGAAGGACTGTTGACGCCCCGGCAGATTTCGTAGGTCTGGTCGGAAGTGCGCAAAAACAGGTCGGGTGTGTCGCTGAGTGGCTCAAGTACCATCACCAGGCCGTGTGGCTCAAATATCTCAGCACCACGGCGCAGCGCGTCGATCACGTGGCCAGTCTGCACCCCGATGGGTAGTTTGCGCTCAAAATTGCCGGGTACGACGGTCATCCACTTGGCGTTGACGCGCTTGGCTACATCTACGGCCCTGCGGCAGCCGTCCAGAAAAATATCGATATACTCTTTGTTGCCCGCCGCCAGGGTGTTGGCTCCATTGCCGCCTTTATCTATGACGAACACGCCCATTTCCATGCCCAGCCGCTTCATCTCCTTGGCGATCCGCTCCTGTTCCGCCACAGGTCGTTTCATCATGCCGTTGTCTTCCAGCGCGGTAAAGCCCTGATCGGCCATGAATTTAAGCTGGTCGACCAGGTCGTCGCCCGCCGAGTTTTTGAACATCCCGAAGTGCGGGGCGTACTTTAGTTGGTAGTTATACTTGGCGGCGGGACTGGCGGCAGCGTTGCTACCGACCATCGCGGCGGCTCCGGCCAGGCCGAGGGAGGATTTTACGAAATTTCTGCGTCGCATTTTTTCAATGAATAATTAACGATGAAAAATGAATGATTTTGAACTTAAAAGTTTTATATATGAAAAACCAATGTCAGTCTGAGCGAACCGGGCCGCCGGGCGGTCGAAGACCGTCCATACGGGAGGTCTTCGACTCCGCTCAGACTGACATATCCCCAAGGTTTAGATAGAGAATGCTTTTCATAAATGAACCCTTATAAATTTTTATTAAAAGAGAATCTTGCATTTTATAAACTCATAATTCGATACCATCCTTCGAAATATTCTCATAAAGTGGAGTGATTTGGTAGTCGCTCCAATTTTTCTGAGAAAAAATGATTGAGCTGATAACCTATTCTGCTTCCAATTCTGTGTCGAGAAGCGCATCTCTGATTAGCTTTTTGGTGTAAACATCGACCTGCCGGGAAGTTAGAACAAGAAAATCCCAATCAGAAGAAGCATTTTCGTCCCCTCGCGCCCTGCTTCCGAAGAGAATCACCCGTGCTTCTGGATCAATGGATTTGATTGATGCTTTCACTTTATTTGTCAATTCGATATGGTTCACATGAGATAAAGGAAGATAATGCGGAAATATACCAACATCATTCTAAAACCTTGTTTCCTACTCCGCCGCTGCCAAAGTCCAGGTACTTGTCCGCCTCGTCACGGATCTCTTTTCGATAGGCGTTGCTGATGCCATCGATGGCGGCGGCGCGGATTTCGCCGTGCAGGCGATTTTCCTTTAACAGTTTCAACACAAATTCCTCTCCTTCCCAGCTTCCGCCCAGGTAGCGGGCCGCCCGCAGCCGCACGGGTAATGTAAATGCCGAACCTGCGGCCACGCTGGCTAGGACGGTCAATGAATTTTGGCTACCGACTGCCTTGATAGAAGCCAGCAGGGCCAGTTGCGTTTCGGCGTTGTTGTGTTCCAGTTTGTACCAAACGTAAGCATTTGGGGCCTGCCTCAGGAGCTGTCGCCCGGCATCGCGTCCGATGTCGGTATCGGGGCGGTCGATGGCGAGTTGGTAGAGCCGCTCGTTCTCGAAAGCGGGTTCGTAGCGGGCCGTGAGCTCTATATAGTCCTCGGTACCGTAGGTTTCATTGAGGAGTTTGACCAGCGCGATCTTGCCCCAATACGATTCCTGAATAAAGTCTTTGCCTAAATGCAAAAGCGCCAGTTTGTTCACTTGGATGTGGTCGGGCAGGTTTTTCCGGGTAATGCCCAGCAGCGCCATCGACTTATCGTAGCTCGTCGGCACGAAGTCGAAGGCACGGAAGTACCGAAGCCGACTTTTCATCGAGGAGTCGGACTCCGAAGTAAGCCGGGCCAGGTAGGGAATCGTGTACTTCGAGCGCGACCGCCAGACAATGTCGCGGTAGGCGGGTGTTTTCAGCGGGTCGCCCACTTTATTGAGCCAGGCTTTGAACAGCCGATCCCATTGCTGGTAGCCGCCGATGCCCAGGGCTTCGAGGTACCAGCGGTCATTGCCTTCGTACTGATCGGCCAGTTGCAGCCACACGTCGAGCGCCTCATAGGTGTGGTTGCGGTAGATGGCCAGCGCGCACTCGCGGCGCACGGCCGGGTCTGGGTCAGTGGTTAGGCGCTTGATGTACTCGGTGGGGTCGCTATTTCGCTGGCGCACGGCCCGCAGGGCGGTGATGCGCAAATTGGGATTGATATTGCGGAAAGAATTTTCCAGGTGGCGGGCGCTCACGCCCTCGATTTTGTTCAGCACCCATAGGGCGCGCGCCCGCATCCGGGGGTTGGCGTTGTAGCGGTGCAGCAACTCACTTAGTGGTGGCTCGGCCTTGAAACTCAGATTCACCAACGCATTCCAAGCCAAATAGCGCGTGGCCACATTAGGACTTTGCAGGGCCTCGGTAGCTTGCTCGGGTGAAGCGAGGTCATACTTCGGCGAAACATAAGGCGTTTTGGGCGGCGCAATGCGGTAGATGCGCCCCCGGTTACGGTCCAGCGGGCCGATGTCGGCGTCAGGATCACCGGGCAAAGCGTTGCCCGGATCGTACCAATCCGACACGATGAGCGAGCCATCGGGGGCCGCGCAGACGTCCGACGGGCGGAACCATTTATCACGGGTGCCTTTCACCAGGTCGATCATCGTTGCCTTATAGCCCGCGCCAGCCACTTCGGTCGGGTAGCCGCGCACCACGTTCGGCCCGGCGTCGGCGTGGATGATTTGGTCGCGGAATTGGCGGGGCAGCAGTTGGCCCTCGTAGATCGTCATTCCGGCCGGGGAGCCGGAACCCGTGTGCAGCAGGTCGGGTACCACGCCGGGGTCGTTCTGGTGCCAGTGGCGGCGGGCGATGTCGTCTTCGAGGTTGGTGCGGTTGATGCGCCAGGTAGTGCCGCTCATCTCGTCGGTATAGCCGAAGTTGCCATTTTCCATCACGTAGTTGATGCGCACGCTCTCGGTGCCGTCCTCATCGTGGTCTGATGTCCAGACGCTGCCGTAGCTGTCCACCGCCACTTCCAGGCCATTGCGGAAGTTATCGCCCAGCACTTCCAGATTCTTGAAATCCTGGTCGCAGCGGAACACCATGCCCTTGCGGTAGTTGCGAAAATTAATGGGCCGATCGTATTTGTCATAGAAGCCGCGACCGCGCGCGTCGAGCAATTGGCGGCCTTCGCTGCCGAAGTTGAAGTAAAACTTCCCGTCGGGCCCAAAAACGAAGGAGTGCACGCCGTGATCGTGCCGGGAGCCGCTGATGCCCCGGAAAATAATCTCCTTGCGGTCGGCCTTGTCGTCGCCATCGTCGTCGGTGAAGAGCCACACGTAGGGGCTTTGCGACACGATGACGCGGTTGCCGATGACCGCGATGCCCAGCGGCGCGTCGATTTCCGGGCCCTCGTAGAACACTTTGGTCAGGTCGGCCTTGCCGTCGCCGTCGGTATCTTCCAAAATCAGGATGCGGTCGCCCGAAATGCGGTCTTCTTTGGAGCGCGGCTGGGCGTCGCCGTTGATGTTGGGGCGAAAGTTGTAGGCGTCGCACACCCACACGCGACCGCGGTGGTCCACGTCGATGCTGGTGGGGTTCGAGATCATCGGCTCCGAGGCAAACAGCGTGGCTTCCAGTCCTTCGGCCACGTCCAGCCCAGCCACGGCGAATTGAGGAAAGCGTTTTTCTTTTTCCGTCAGCGAGTCATAGACGAACGGGGCGTCTTTCTCGGCAAGTGTGTCCTGGGCCGGAATCGTGTCGCTCTGGTGGCTGGATGATAGCGACGGAGAAGTTAGGCGGAAAGTACTGCTACTGAGGATTATTCCTAAAACGGCGAAGAAAGCAAGGTTGCTTTTCTTATAAAAAAATGACTTGAAGGGCATGGAGGAGTTTGTAAGTCAATAAGTTTCTGTTTACTTCTCCGAATTGTCGAGAGCGGCTTCGGAGAAGCCAAACCTTTGTAGTGATCTGGATAACGACGGCTCGCCTGGCCTCGGAGAGGCGCAACGTCATAGAATACAAAGTTAAAAATACCAAAAGTCCGTGACAAAGGTCGCGGACTTTTGCAGGAAGTGCCAAGAAATTTCCTGGTGATTTTAAAAATTCACCTTCTTCGCAATTTCGCCAGGCTCGATTTCTTGCCGTGGCCGGCCTGGGCGAAGCCGCCTTCGACGCCCCTGGCAACGTGGTCTTTGGAGGCGACGATGAGGTAGTGCTTCATGGGGTTTGAGGGTCGTTCGAGAGAGATTTCAATTCTTCCATAGCTACCTTGATTTCCTCGATAATCGCTCTGGCCGATTTTTTGATTTCCTCCCAAAAAGGCTTCATCGACTCTTTGTCATCTAGTGACTGAGACCGATACCACACTGCAAATTCCTCTCGAATCTGCGGAACGTCCGCCTTTGGGGCGGTTTCTATGTCAGCCACATACGCATCCAAGCGTTTTTTTACGCTCTCTTTCATGCCTGTAAATTTATCAAAAAAAACTTCGGAAGTAATTTTTCCTAAAAAATTCAGGAAGTAGAGGGATAAGGCGACCCACTGCATATTTTTTTCAAGATCCTCTTCGTTCAAAAGGAACTACCCTTTACCCACCACCAACCTACTACCCTTATGAAAAAGTCCCTGCCAGTTCTCCTGCTGCTCAGCCTTTTGGCAGCCATTGGCCAAGATGCTCTCGCCAGCCACGTGCGGGCGGGCGAGATTACCGCCAAGCGGATATCCAGTACTTCGCTGACTTATGAGATTACGTTTACGGGTTACTATGATATTGAGAGGGGTTCCGGGGCAGCTTCGCTACAAGAAGAAGTCATATTCTACATTAATGGGACAGGACCTATTACCGTACCTCGCAAAAAGCCAATCGAAAACATTGGAAACGGCACTACCAAGAACGAGTACATCTTTACTTATACCTTTCCTGCGCCGGGTACTTTTACAATTGCTACTTCAATTACGGCTAGAAACGCTAAAATTGAGAATCTGGGAGGTGGCCCTTCGGAGGGTTATGACTTTTTCGTCAGATCGACCCTCGCTATCAGTGCAAGTTTAGGGCTAAACCGAACGCCCGTTCTTCTCAACCCACCCATTGATTTAGCAGCAATAGGTCAGCGGTACATCCACAACCCAGGCGCGTTCGATGCTGACGGAGACAGTCTGGCCTACCGCCTAATCGAACCACAAAAGGAAAAATCCCCTGGTATTGGTGAAAATTTCCCCAGCTATAGTTTACCTCATAGAACACCACCCGGCCAAACCGAAGCCGGAGGTTCTGCTTCAACCTTCACGCTGGATTCGCTGACGGGCGATCTGGTTTGGGACGCCCCCGCCAAAACGGGCTTTTACAATGTCGCCTTCATCGTAGAAGAATGGCGCAACGGCGTCCTGATCGGTGAAATCGTCCGCGATATGCAGATCATCGTCATCGACAGCCCCAACGACCGGCCCAAGTTGGCCGCTATTCCCGACCTCTGCGTGGAAGCCGGAACGCTCGTGCAGCAAACCATCACGGCCACCGACCCTAGCGGGGATGTGCTGACGCTCACCACCAACGGCGGGGTGTACTTGCCCGAGCTAGTGGCGGCGCAGAACGCGCAATTCACTCCGGTTACCCCAGGCAGTCTTGGACAAGCCAGAGGCGTGTTCCGCTGGCAAACGGGCTGCGACCACGTCCGGCTGGAACCTTACGGTGTGCTGTTTAAAGTCGAAGACGGCCCCGCCCCCACCCGCCCCAACCCTGGCCTTTTCCGCAAGTTGGTAGACATCAGGACCTTCAAGATTCGTGTTTATGGTCCCAAGCCACAGAACCTGCGGGCCGTACCCGTGGCCGATGCGGGCGGAAGGGCCTTCCGGCTGACGTGGAGCAGTTACCAATGCCAGGTGCCGGGGGCGCAAATCGCGATTTACCGTAAAGTAGGTTGTTCTGATTTCGACGCCGGAGCTTGCCAGCCGGGCCTACCGCTTGGACTTGGCTATACAGAAATCGCCCGCGTGGGCGTGGGCGAAACCTTTTATGTGGATGCCAACGCTGGGCAGGGCCTGACACCGGGCATCAATTACAGCTACCGCATCGTAACGTTGTTTCCCCGTCAGGGAGCTGCGCTCAATGATCCGGGGCTACTGAACGGCGGCGGCAGTAGCCTGCCCTCCGCTGAGTTTTGCGCCGATCTGCCGCAACTGGCCCCGCTCATTACGAACGTGACGGTAGATTCCACCAGCCAGAACAAAGGCGTGATTACCGTCCGCTGGACGCGGCCCGCCGGGGCAACGGCGGGTTTGGTCGCCCAGTACCGCCTTTTACGCGCCACAGGACTCGACGGCACCAACTATGCCCAAATCGCCAGCATCAACACCACCTTCCAGCCGGGCGTGGCCGACACGCTTTTCGTGGATCGTAACCTGAACACGGAGCAAAATGCTTACCGCTACAAGATAGATTACTACGTCACCACGAACGGTACGCTAGGAAAACTGGATGAGTCGCAGCCCGCCAGCAGTGTGCGGCTGGCGCAAGTCGGTGGGGCTAGCAACCAGGTGCGGATGACCTGGACGGCCAACGTGCCTTGGAAAAACACCGATCGTATTCACCGCGTGTATCGCGAAGAACGGGGCCGTCCGGGCGTGTTCAACCGCATCGCCGATGTTCCCGTGCAAGACGTGCGGTCGTTCACCTTCACCGACGATGGCACCGACCGCTACACCGCCGACGGTACGGCGTCACTCACGCTGTCGCCCGACTCGACCTATTGTTATAAAGTAGAAACGGTAGGGAGATACGAGAGCGCCCGGCTGCGGAATTTGACGTTGTACAATTTCTCGCAGATCCTCTGCGCCGCGCCCGCCGACACCACGCGCCCCTGCGCTCCGCTGTTGGCTATCGACACGCTGGACTGCGGCAAGCTATCACCCGATGCCTTCTGCAATCAGTCCAGTTTCGCCAATAACCTTTCCTGGACGATCAATACGTCCAGCTCTGCCAACTGCAATCCCAACGCAGTGGCGTACCGCGTGTACTACGCCCGCTACGCCGACGAAGAACCCGCCCTGTTGGCTTCGGTTACGGCCCCGGTGCCGCCCGCCATGAACTACGTGCATGGCGGACTTAGCTCATTCGCGGGTTGCTATTACGTGACGGCCGTCAACCGCTTCGGCATGGAAAGCGCGCCGAGCAATATTGTGTGCAAAGACAATTGCCCGCAGTACGCCCTGCCCAACGTTTTCACGCCAAACAACGACGGTAAGAACGACAGCTTCACGCCGCTAAACTGCCCGGAATTTTTGGACAAAACCGAGTTCACGGTCTTTAACCGCTGGGGCGTAAAGGTCTTCGAGACGGCGGATTTGGAAATCAAATGGGATGGCCGGAGTAGCGCCGGACAAGAATTGCCCGCCGGACAGTATTTCTACGAAGCAAAAGTGCGCTTCCAGTCGGTGCAGCGGGATGCCCAGCCGCTGGCGTTCAAAGGGTGGGTGCAGCTTTTGCGGTGAGAATCGTAATGGGGATTGGACAAAAATTCTGCCTTAGGCTCAGTCAATAGCACTGAGCTTTTTCTGTAATTCAAGAACGACATCAATGTCGATATTGACCAATTTAGCGATCAATTCAACCGACAGTCCCCCTTCTCTGAGCATATTGTTCACTATGTCTCTCTTGCTTTTGAGAACAAAAATGTCATTTTCAATATCGACTTTCTCAAACATGTTCACTAACATATCGTCAAAATTTAGTTGTAGTTTACGTAATCTGGAAAGCACTCGCAACTGGCGCAGATGTTTCTTAAACGCTCTTTGGTCGGCTGTGGTTCTTTCCAATTTAGAAATAATCTCAGCCAGCGCAGTCTTTGGCTCGTTTCTGCCAAAATCCCCAAGCACAGCCAGAATGACTTCTTCAGGATTGTTTGAAGCCAAAAATCTGGAATAGCTGAATTGCGTAATATTGACGAATTGGAATTGAAAATAATTTCCGTCTTCTGCCAACACATTTCGCATTTTCGGTTCTTTGCCCCCAATGTAAATGACAAACTGCCGAACGGGCAAATCATGTTTGGATTTCAGTAAGATCCAGTACTCTGCCATGCGATAGGCCATTTTCATGTAGTCGTCCACCTGGAATTCCAAATGCAAAATAAACCGATTACCGCTTGGGTCTGTAATGATACGCAAGGCATCCGCCTCCTTCTCTTTCGTCTGTTGTAGCTTCTCTTTGATAACGACAGAGTCTTTTACATTAAAGCCCAATAGACTATTCATCAAAGCCGGAATGATGCTTTCGATGTTCTCCTTGACGATTTTGTCGTATTGATTTCCCTCTTGCTTGTTTTTCAAATTTAAAATTTAGGTGAAAACGCTTTACGCCATCTCCAGCTTCCCTTTACTCTCCTGCCAGGCTCGGATAATCTGCGTCAGCTGCTTGTACTCGATCAGGAAACCGTCGTGGCCGTAGAGCGAGTCGATTTCCTGGTACTCGGCGTCGGGGATGTGACGGGCCAGGAATTGCTGCTCGACGAACGGAAAAAGTATATCGGACTTGATACCCAGCACCAGCGTTTTGGTTTTGACCTGGCCCAGGGCATTCACGATGCCGCCCCGGTTGCGGCCTACGTTGTGGGTGTCCATCATTTTGGACATTGTCCAGTACGAGAAGGCGTTGAAGCGGTTCATGAACTTATCGCCCTGGTAGCGCTGGTACGACGACGCCCTGAATTCGTCGGTTTGGTCGGGGTTGTCGCGGGCCTGCGTGAAATTGTAGGTGTCGTAATTGCGGTACGAAAGCAGGGCAAACGACCGCGCGGCGGCCATACCCAATCGCCCGGCCTCGGGCGATTTCTGCGTCCAGGTGGCGTCGGCCTCGATTGCCATGCGTTGGGATTCGTTGAAGGCAATGCCCCATGACGAATGCACGGCGTTGGCGGCGATGAGAATTAGCTCATCGAACAAATCGGGCTGTTGAATGGCCCATTCCAGTGACTGCTGACCACCCAGCGAACCGCCCAGGCAAACCTTGATCCGCTCGATTTCCAGTTCCTGGCGCAGCAAGTCCAGCGCGTTCACTACATCGCGCACGGTGACGTTTGGAAAATCGTGGTAGTAAGGCTGCTTCGTCAGCGGATCCAGCGACAGCGGCCCCGTGGAACCGTAGCAAGAACCCAGCACATTGGCGCAAACGACAAAATGCCTGGCCGGATCGAAATGCGTGTTCGGCCCCACCAGCCCGTCCCACCACTCGGCGGCGTCGGCGCTGCCCGTGAGCGCGTGGCACACCCAGACGATGTTGTCGTCGTTTTCCGAACGGGTGCCGGAAGTCGTGTAGGCCAACTCGAAGCCCGGCAGCGACTGGCCCGATTCCAGCGGAAAGGAGTACGGATATTTAAATATTTTCTTCTCGGACTTCATTCATTCAGTTGACAGTGTACAGTTGACGGTTGACAGTGATTTCTTTTAATTAATATCTTTCCGTCCTCTGCTTTTTGAATCCTTTTTGAAAAAAGAAAAGGCGGCCCCGGCTTTTTCGCCAGAGCCGCTCTTGTGCTTAAGCCGGGACCGAGATTTTGGCAAAAGCATTTTCCAAGTCCGCCTTGATGTCGTCGATGTGTTCAATGCCTACCGACACGCGCAGTTCGCCCGGAATCACGCCCGCATTGAGCTGGTCGGCGGCGGTGAGTTGCGAGTGCGTGGTGCTGGATGGGTGGATGATGAGCGTTTTGGAGTCGCCCACGTTGGCCAGGTGGCTGATCATGCCGAGCGAGTTCACGAACTGATCCGCCGATTCCTTGCCCGCTTTCAGCTTGAAGGAAAGCACCGCGCCCGAGCCGCGCGTGAGGTACTTGGCGGCGTTCTTATGGTATTTGCTGCCTTCCAGGCCGGAGTAGTTCACTGACTCCACATCCTCGTGACCTTTCAGCCACTGCGCCAGTTTGAGCGCGTTTTCGCAGGCGCGTTCCACGCGTAGCGTCAGCGTTTCGAGTCCTTGCAACAGCATAAAGGCATTGAATGGGCTTTGGCAGGGCCCCCAGTCGCGCAGTCCCTCCACGCGGGCGCGGATGATAAACTGAATGTTGCCGAATGGGCCATCCATGCCAAAGACATCGTTGTACACCAGGCCGTGGTAGCTGTCCGATGGCTCGGTGAATTGCGGGTACTTGCCGTTGCCCCAGTTGAACTTGCCGGAATCCACGATCACGCCGCCCATGGAATTACCGTGGCCACCCACCCACTTCGTAGCCGACTCGACCACGATGTGCGCCCCCCACTTGATGGGCTGGCAGATGGCACCGCCCGCGCCAAAAGTATTGTCTACGATGATGGGCAAGTCGTGCTTCTTGGCCAGTTTGGCAAACGCCTCGAAGTCGGGAACGCTGAAACTTGGGTTGCCGATTGTTTCCAGATAAATGGCCTTGGTTTTGTCGTCGATTAGCTTCTCAAAGCTCGATGGATCGTCGCCATCGGCAAAGCGGGCCTCGACACCGATGTTCTTGAACTGGTTTTTGAATTGATTGTAGCTACCGCCGTACAGAAAGGAAGTCGTTACGAAGTTGTCGCCGACAGTGGTGATGTTATTGATTGCCAGGAACTGCGCCGCGTGACCCGAGGCCGTCGCCAAAGCCGCCACGCCACCTTCCAGGGCCGCCATGCGCTTCTCGAACACGTCGGTCGTGGGGTTCATGATGCGGGTGTAAATGTTGCCGAACTCTTTCAGCGCAAACAGGTTGGCTCCGTGCTCGGAGTCATTGAAAGTGTAGGAGGTCGTCTGGTAAATCGGCACGGCGCGTGACTTGGTCGTGGGGTCGGGCTCTTGACCGGCGTGCAGTTGGAGGGTTTCGAAGTGTTGGGGGGTTGCTTCTTGTGACATTCTCGTTTTGTTTAGTTGTTTAGTTGTTTAGAGTTTAGCTGTTGAACCGTCATTTCAAACGGTTTATGTGGTGGCTTTTACGCTTGCTGGGGCGAACCTGTGCGGTCGCCCCTACAGACCAATAGGCTTCGCCAGCGGCATGAACGATGCAGCGGGAGAAAACCTTTAAAAAGGAAATCTGCCGCGTCAGGCGTCCATGCCACAAAAAATACCGTCGAAACTGACCGGGGCCAGGTTGAACGGTAAAGTGGGGTGGCACTGGGCCACGCCGAAATCGGAATGTTGGGAATTCTGGTTCATGCGCGGGTTTTGGTTTATATTTCCTAAAAACTTTTTAGGTGGGAGTTAGCACCTTGTCCCGGTTGCGCTTGGGATAGGTTGCCAGAGGTTCTATGAGCCCATTCTCTAGCCTCTTCTCTATAAATCAACCGCCGATCTGCGAAGCAATTGACTCGTATTGGCACAATATTAAGCCCCAATCGACGGAATTCCAAGCCCGACGCCGTTTTTTTGGAGAAAAGCCAGGGAACGAAAGGCTCTCCGATTCCGGTTTTGCTATTCCTCGATTACTTCGCTTGGCGAGCGAACTTTCTTTCTATATTTGTCAAAACCCTTTTGATCCAAAAACCTCCGCGCGTGGCCCAATACTACAAGTTTGACAAAGAGCGGTCTTCGCGAAAGCCGGGCGTGACGCCGTTGAAAGAAGCCATCGAACACGTTTTCGGCAAGCCGCATATGAAACAGGGCTTCGAGGAAAGCTACGTGTCGGCGCATTGGGCCAAGATTATGGGACATCCCATTTCGTCCCGAACCCAAAAAGTGTACGTCCGCGACCGCATCCTTTTCCTACAGATAGAATCCGCCCCGCTCCGCAACGAACTCGTTCACGCCAAGAAGAAGATCATCGAACTCATCAACCGGGAGATGGGGAAGGACTTGATCGAGGATGTGGTCTTTATTTAATTTTGAATGAGAGAATGAGAGATTGAGTGAATGAAAGATTACGAAGTCCAGTATTTAATAATTCACTCATTCTCTCAATCACAATTGATAACGCGTGGCTAAAAAACTACCCCACAAAAGCACCATGCTCAACCAGGAAGAGGCCCGGAAGGACCTTGGCTTTGGCACCAAGATCACCAGTGAGCAGAGCCGCTTGATCAATAAGGATGGCAGTTTCAATGTGCGGCGGGTCGGTGACTCCTATCTGAATAGCGTCAACTGGTACCATCGGCTTATTACCCTGGGTTGGATGCCGTTTTTAGGGCTGGTGTTTCTGGTATATTTTGTGCTGAACTTTTTCTTTGCCAGCCTGTACCTGCTGGTGGGCATCGACTACCTGGAAGGGGTAGAAAACAGCCACCAGTTGCCCGATTTTTGGGAAGCGTATTTTTTCAGCTCTCAGACGCTCACCACGGTCGGTTACGGACGCATTAGTCCCACTGGGTTTTGGACCAACGCCATTGCTGCCTCGGAAGCGTTGGTAGGGCTGTTGCTGATCGCTTTGGCGACGGGTCTGCTCTACGGTCGTTTCTCGCGCTCGGTGCCGCGCATCCGGTTTAGCCGCCACGCCCTGGTTGCGCCTTACCTCGACATCAACGGCCTGATGTTCCGCATCATTCACGAGCGCGACAACGAACTTATCGACATCGACGTGGAGGTGACGCTCTCCTGCCTCGATGTGCTACCCAGCGGAGCCAAAACCCGGAAGTACTATCCGCTCGAGTTGGAACGCAACCATGTCAATTACTTCCCGCTCAACTGGACCATCGTGCATCCCATCACGGAAGACAGTCCGCTCTACGAAGCCACCGAAAAAAGCCTGAACGAAACCGACGCCGAGTTCCTGATCATCATCCGGGCCACCGACGAAACTTTCATGCAGCAGGTTCACGCCCGCTATTCCTATCATTACGAGGAAGTGTTGTGGGGCCAGAAGTTTGAGCCGATGTTCGATACCAGCGCGCAGGGCAACATAGCGGTGCGGGTTTCTGACGTCGACCGCCACTGTCCCGCTTCTCTCAACTCCTGAATTATGTCTGAAAAAATCATTGTCCCCCCCTACCTGAAGCCCGGCGACCTGGTGGGTGTCACGGCTCCGGCCAGCCGGGTACGCTACGAAGACTGCGAGGCGGGTTTGCAGGTCTTGCGGAATCAGTGGGATCTGGAAGTCGTCGAAGGCGCAACGCTACACGAAGAATATTTCCAGTATTCCGCCACGGACGAGCAGCGGCGCGATGAGTTTCAGAAATTGCTCGACAACCCCAACGTTCGTGCTATTTTGGCTGCGCGTGGTGGGTATGGTTGTTCGCGGATCGTGAACGGACTGGATTTCACCGAATTCAAAAAATCGCCCAAGTGGATCGTCGGGTTCAGCGACTTGACCGTCTTTCTTTCACACCTCAACCGTTTGGGCTTTGCGGCCCTGCATGCGCCGATGGTCAAAACGATGACCAATGAGGGCGGTGAGGAAAGCATGGAGTCGTTGCGGAATGCACTCTTTGGCGAAATGCTTGCTTACGACACCCCACCCCATCAACTCAATAAGCCCGGATTGGGTCAGGGTCAGGTTACGGGCGGAAATTTGTGCCTGCTGGCGCACATGATCGGATCATCCTCGGCGGTGGATATGGACGGCAAAATCCTGTTCATCGAGGATCTCAACGAGTACCTGTACAACATCGACCGCATGATGGTACAGTTGAAGCGAGCCGGGCAACTAAAAAACCTCACTGGGCTAGTCGTAGGTCAGTTCACCGACTCACGCGACAACACCGAGCCGACTTTCGGCAAGACGGCTTACGAAATCATTCTCGATCACACCCAAGGCTACGATTACCCCATTTGCTTCGACTTCCCCGTCGGTCATGTCCCCAACAACATCGCCCTGCCTGTGGGGATGATGGCGTCGCTGGAAGTGGAGGAGGGCGGTGCTTTACTGAGATATGAATTATGAGACTTTCGTAATTGGGCGCACATCTCAACGCATAGACAGCTAAACACCTCAACAATATTTACACTTCTTATTGAAACTCTACTTTAAAGATAAGATTGCCTGGATTACCGGGGCTTCCTCCGGGATCGGCGAAGCGCTGGCTTTGGAATTAGCCCGGCAAGGCGCGAAACTTGTGCTCAGCGCCCGGCGGGCCGAGGAACTCGAGCGCGTCAAGGCAGCGACCGGATTGCCCGACGACCAAGTACTGGTGTTGCCGATGGACGTGACAAATTTCGGCCTCGCTCCCGCCAAAGCCGCCGAAGTAGTGGCGCGGTTCGGACGAATAGACGTCATGGTGCACAATGCCGGGGTCAGCCAGCGGTCTTTTGTGCGGGATACTACGCTAGAAGTCTATCAGAAATTGATGGATGTCGATTTTTTTAGTACGGTGGCGTTGACCAAAGCCGTGTTGCCCTACATGACCAGGCAGAAAAGCGGCCAGTTTATCGTCATCAGCAGCGTGGCGGGAAAAGTCGGGACACCGATGCGCTCGGGCTATAATGCCGCGAAGCACGCGCTCCACGGCTTCTATGATTCGCTGCGGTCAGAGGTTTTTGACGATAATATTCGCGTGACGGTGGCTTGTCCGGGCTATATCAAGACGAATGTTTCGGTCAATGCCCTGGACGAGAAAGGCGGGAAGTACGGGCAGATGGACGCCAATCAGGCCAAAGGAATGCCCGCCGACGAATGCGCCCGACGGATTCTGAGCGCCGCTGAACGCGATGTCAAGGAGGTTTACATCGGTGGCCTGACCGAGAAAGCTGCCGTGTACCTACGGCGGTTTTTCCCATCATTTCTATTTGAAATGGTGCGGCGGAATGTCCCAGAGTAAGTCGGAAAAGAATCCAGAAGCTTAATCTGGTCGTATTTTCGGGTGTTATGTAAACATACCATAATAGTACATTGGGAAGATTCTCGATCTAAACCACCACAAAGCTTTGGAGTAATCAGGTGTGCTTTTCAAAATGGAAGGGCTGTAATTGTTCGTTTTTCATTGTCCCTGTTTTTGTGTGGTTAAGCAAGCGCTCTTACGGTATCGAAAGTTGTTACCTAAACGCACTTTACGGTGACTAACAATATTTTACGAGGTAAAATAGCGGTGAATAAGCAATTCTTCCGAACACAATCACTTTGTTGGTTGTTTTAGCAACTCAATTCTGTTATATTTACAATTCCTAACATTTCTTAACAAACCAAACTTAATCGTATGAGAAAGTTTTTAGCACTATTCTTGGTTAGCGCGTTGTCCCTAGGGACGCTGGCGCAAGCCCAAGACCGAACCGTGACGGGTAAGGTCACCGCCGACGACGGCTCTTCCTTGCCGGGCGTCAACATTTCTGTGAAAGGCACCACCCGTGGTACCAACTCCGACGTGAACGGCAGTTACACTTTGACCGCCGTTCCAGACAATGCCACTATTGTGTTCAGCTATATTGGCTTCAAAGCACAGGAAGTAGCGGTAGGCAATCGCTCGACTGTGAACGTCACACTCGACACCGACGTATCGCTGCTCAACGAAGTAGTCGTTACAGGTCTGGGTGTTACACGCGAAAGCAAGGCCGTAGGTCACGCTTTACAACAAGTGGATGGTGAGAAACTCACTTTCTCCAAAGAGGCCAACCTGGCGAACGGCCTGGCGGGTAAAATCGCCGGGGTGCAGATCCAGGGCGTTCCCTCTTCTTCTTTCCGCAGTGCCAACATCCGTATTCGTGGGGTTAACGGACTCTCTATTTACGCCAACCCGCTTTACATCGTGGACGGCACCCCGATCGATAACCTTGACGCTGTCAACATGGACAATGTCGAGTCCGTTACGGTTCTGAAAGGGGCTTCGGCCACCGCCATTTACGGTCAGCGTGCCGCTGAGGGCGTTGTCGTGATCACTTCCAAGAAATCGGCCCGAGGTAAAGTTCAAGTCGATATCAACTCGGCTATCATGGCCGATCGGGTGAGCAATCTTCCTGCCTACCAGAATCAGTATGGTGGCGGTTATTCACAAAGCTTTATTCCTTTTGAATTCAAACCTGCCATCCACCCCGCCGAGTGGCAGGCGTTCGAAGGCCAAAATCTCATCAATTATTCCGCCGACGAAAGTTGGGGGCCAAGAATGGATGGTACGCTGTACCGTCCCTATTACAGCTGGTTCCCCTCGCATCCTGGATTTGGTCAGCAAATCCCCTTCTCCCCCCAGCCTGATAACATTCAGAACTACTTCGATACGGGGATGACTTACAACAACAATGTATCGATCAGTGGGGGCAGCGACAAGGCGAGTTTCCGGGCGGCCGTGACCAACATCACCCGCAACCTGATTGTCCCCAACACAAAGCAGGGAAGAACCTACGTTAATTTTGGTGGCACCTACGACCTTTCCAAAAAGCTGAAATTCTCTACGAATATCAACGTAATGAGCGAAGACACCAAAGGGCGTCCTCTGGAAGGATACGCTCAGGGAATCACGGGTAGTTTTAACCAGTGGTTTCAGCGTCAGCTCGATATGGACATTTTGCGGGATTATAAAAATCCCAATGGGTCGTTCAACTCATGGAATATCAAGAGTCCGACGGATCCCACTCCCCTATACTGGGACAATCCTTTCTACGATGCCTACGAAAACATCTTCAACAATAGCCAGGATCGCGTTTATGGCGACATCAGCTTGTCATACGAAGTGATGCCAGGACTGAGCCTGTCGGGTTGGGTGCGTGATAACGTCGTTAACAACCGCTACGATTTTCGGATCGCTTCCGGGGGGTTGAACGTCGATGGATTCTTTACGGGCTCCCGCAAGGATCGTGAGCGCAACTATGAGTTTCTGGGAACGTACAACAAGACGTTCGGCCAGTTCAACTTCGATGCCAACCTGGGTGCGAACATTCGCCGCAATACGGTAGAAACGGTGGATCAAAGCACCAACGGCGGGTTGAGCATTCCCAATTTCTACAATATCTCCGCCTCCAAAGATCGCCCGAATACGTCGAACCGCTTCTTCGAGCGGGAGGTACGGTCGATTTATGGTACCGTCTCGCTGGGCTACCGTGGTTTCATTTACCTGGATGGCTCGCTGCGCAACGACTGGTCTTCCACGCTTCCCGTGGAGAACAACTCGTACCTGTATCCTTCCGTATCGGGTAGTTTCGTGTTTAGCGAATTCCTGGAAAATCAGCGGATCCTTTCCTTTGGTAAGTTGAAGTTCGGTTGGGCGCAGGTAGGTAGCGATACCGACCCCTATCAGATTTTCAATACTTTCACCGTCAACAACCCCTACGGTACTCTGCCCACGCAGACGTTGCCGAACAGGCTCCCTAATGCTAATCTGAGACCTACGTTGTCGACTTCGTATGACTTAGGCGCGGAGGTTCGCTTCCTGGACAACCGCATCGGTTTTGACTTCACGGTTTACCGGCGCGAGAACACGGACCAAATTCTTCCTTTGGGCGTCTCGGCCACGAGTGGCTACACCCAGGCGATGGTCAACGCTGGTAATATCACCAACCGCGGGGTCGAGCTGGCGGCTACCTTCATTCCGGTGAAGAAGGACGATTTCGACTGGACGATCAATTTCAACGTTGCGCGAGCGCGCACGGATGTTGTCGAACTGGCCGACGGCCTTGACAACTTCGTGCTTCCCAACTTTGCTGTGTATAATGCCGGTGCCAACCTGTCCGGCTCAAGTACGGCCTTTGGTCCCACAGTCAATGCTCGGGTGGATGAGCCTTTCGGCATGTTGGTCGGTCGCGCCTTCCGTCGCGACGATAATGGCAACCGGATCGTCAATGCCGACGGTGCCTATGTGTTTGACAATAATGTGGAGTTGGGTTCGTACCTGCCCGATTGGTCCGGCGGTATTATCAACACGATGAACTACAAAAACTTCGTGTTGAATTTCAGCATCGACTTTCAGCAGGGTGGTTTGATCTACTCGGTCTCTCAGATGTTCAATGCGTACTCTGGACTAGGCGCAGGCACAGTCGGTCTGAACGACAAGGGGAACAATATGCGCGATCCTGTCGCCGATGGCGGTGGTATGCGCGCCGACGGTGTGTTGGCCGATGGCTCGCAGAACGAAAAGTATGTCGATGCCCAGACTTTCAACAAGAACTTATTCCGTTTGCACGAGAATTGGTTGTATGACGCCAGCTACGCTAAGCTTCGTGAGCTGAGCCTGGGCTATAAGTTCGATTCGGAGCTGATGAACAGGATTGGTTTCCGCACGGCATACGTAGCTCTGGTAGGTCGCAATTTGTGGCGCATCCGCCAGCCGGTGCAGGGCCTTGACCCATCCGAAATCGAAAGTGTGTGGTCGGAAGGCGGTCAGCTGCCCGGTACAACCACCTTTGGGGTGAACGTAAAGCTTGGATTCTAAACTAACATTTTTAAATAGAGACAACATCGATATGAAGAAGAACATAAAAATATCCCTAATGAGCGCGTTGCTCGCCACCGCGATGGTGGCTTGCGATCCGGGGGACTTTGGCGACATGAATGTGGATCCGAACAATCCGTCGGTTCCGGTGACCGCCAATCTGCTTACCTCGTCGCTGCAAAGTTTGGTCGGCCCGATTGCCGACACCCAGCCTACGTTGTATTCTCAGCAAATCTCTGAAAAGTTTTACACTGAGAATTCCAGGTACGGCATTCAGAATTTCAGCTTCAACGGATTCTACGCGGGACCTCTCGTCAATTTGGAGGAGATTATTCGCCTGAACACCGATGAGGCCAGCCGCGAAGTAGCTGCTCAGAATGGTCCCAATAGTAATCAGATTGCCGTGGCTCGTATCCTGAAAGCCTACATGTTCTGGCACATGACTGATCGTTGGGGACCGATCCCTTACTCGGAGGCACTCCAAGGTCGCGAGAACTTCACTCCGAAGTATGACACTCAGGAGTTTATATACAAGGATCTTTTTAAGGAGTTGAAGGAAGCGTCTGCTCAGATTACGTCCGGCACCATACAAGGAGATTTCCTGCTCGATGGTGACATGGATGCCTGGAAAACGTTTGCCAATTCTATGCGGCTCGTCATGGCCCTTCGCTTATCCGAAGTGGCTCCTGACCTGGCCAAGACGGAGTTTGTGAGTGCTTACAATGACGGAGTGATCTCCAGCAACGCTGAGAACGTAGTGTACCGGTTCCTGGCCGACGAAAACAACGACAATCCCTGGGAGGATCGCTTCCAGACGCGTCTTGATTTCGCGGTGAGCAAACCAATGGTGGATTTGCTTAAAAGCACCAGCGATCCCCGCTTGCCCGTATTCGCGGATCCTGCGGTACTGACGCAGGAATACGTCGGGATGCCTTACGGACTCGAACAGGAGGTAGCGGGGGCCATCGAAAACGACGAAGTTTCCTTCTTGGGGTCGAGCCTGCGCCAGCAGGATTCACCGGGTTACGTGATGACCTACGCTCAAATGCAGTTCTCTCTGGCCGAAGCGGCTATGCGAGGTTGGATTTCGGGTGACGCTAAGAAGTTCTACGAAGAAGGCATCAAAGCATCCTTTCAGCAATATGGAGTGTATGACGAGGCGGCTTACAAGGCGTTTATCGCTAAGCCTTCGGTCGCTTATACTGCCGCTACCGGAATGGAAAAGATCATTACCCAGAAGTGGGTGGCGCTCTTCCTCAACGGGTACGAGGCTTGGGCCGAGTTCCGTCGTACAGGCTTCCCCAAGCTTACGCCGGCGGCTAATCCTATCAGCCCCAGCAAGATCATTCCACTGCGCCAGGGCTATCCTACGACGGAGCCTGACCTGAACGGAACCAACTATGCTTCTGCCCTTACGATGCTGGGCGGAGAGGATGACTTGGCTATGCCCCTCTGGTGGGATAAGTAAGCTAATCATCGTTTAAATTTTTTTAAGAATGCCCGGCATCCGTCGGGCATTCTTATTTTGGGATTCCTTGAATTGCCGATAAACATTCCGTCATAAACCATCCTTTCCCGGTATTTATGCTTTAAATTTGCTGATAATAGAAATTTCCTTCCAATCCCTAATGAACAAACCCACAAAACGCCTGATTACTGTCTTGATCGTAGTGATGCTACTGGGGCTGGTCTTTTATCCTCGTCTGAAAGAGTTTTTCGATTCCCGCAATGAACCGGAAGTGGCAGAAGCACCCGCGAAAGGCGGTGGTAAAACGATTGTGTCCGTGATGGTGGTCGAACCCGTGTCGCTCAACGACGTCGTTCAGACCACGGGCAGTATCCTGGCCAATGAGGAGGTGGAAATCAGGAGTGAAGTGCCGGGGAAAATCACGAACCTGTATTTTAAGGAAGGTCAATACGTCTCGAAAGGCACCACGCTGTTAAAAATATACGACGACGACCTGCAGGCCCAGCTCCAAAAACTGGAATACGGCAAAAAGCTCTCCGAAGACAACGAGTTCCGCCAGCGGCGGCTCCTTGAAAAGGAAGCCATCAGCCAACGCGAGTACGACATCAGCCTCACGACCGTAAAAACCAACCAGGCCGACATCGACAACATCAAGGCACAACTTACCCGAACCACTATCAAAGCGCCATTCTCGGGCCGCCTCGGTCTGCGCTACATCAGTGAAGGCAGCTACGTTACCCCCCAAAGCCGCATCACGACCCTCACCAACACCAACCCCGCGAAGGTCGAGTTTTCAATACCCGCCAAGTACGCTGATAAAATAAAAGTCGGCAGCATCCTGAAATACACCACCGAAAGCTCCGACCAGCAGCATACGGGCCGCGTATACGCCGTAGACCCCAAAATCGACCCGCAGACCCGCACCCTGCAAATGCGGGCGACCAGTCCCAACGGCAACGGGGCGCTCTTGCCCGGTGCCTTCGCGCGCATCGAACTCATCACGGGTTCCAAAGGCGCGGCCATCGAAGTACCCAATGAGGCCGTCATTCCCGAGCAGGACGGCCACAAGGTGTTTCTGGTAAAAGACGGCAAAGCTACTCCTCGCTCCGTAAAGGTAGGCCTGCGGGGCGAACTGGACATGGAAATCACCGCTGGATTGGCACCGGGCGATACGCTGATTACGACAGGAATATTGCAAGTAAAACCGGGCGGCCCCGTGGAGATTCAGGAGACGATTCGGCAGCGGGTGAAGGCGGGGATGTGATGGAGTTTAAAGTTTAAGGTTGAAAGTTTAAAGTTTTCTTAACTTTTGGAGTTTAATCTTATGCAGTCATTCAAGGAATTAATAGTATGGCAGAAGGCTCATAAACTAGCCTTATCCGTTTATACAGCTACCAACAATTTCCCCAAGCATGAAACGTTCGGACTCACCTCGCAAATAAGGCGCTCCAGTATTTCCATCGCAGCTAATTTGGCTGAGGGATGCGGTAAGTTCAGTAGTAAAGACACCGTCAATTTCTTTCAGATATCACTCGGCTCGGCCCATGAAACTGAGTACTATCTTCTGTTGGCAAAAGACCTCACCTATATTTCAGAACATGAGTATTACTGCAGAAACGCTGAGATTCAGGAGGTCAAGGCTATGCTGATTTCCCTAATCAAAACTGTTCGAAACTCTTGAACTTTGAACTCATAGACTTTAAACTTTAAACTCCACCCATGGCTTCCCTATCCGACCTTTCCATAAAACGCCCCGTCCTCGCCATCGTTATGTCGCTGGTGATCGTGCTTTTTGGCGTTATTGGTTTCTTGTATCTGGGCATCCGGGAATTTCCCAGCGTCGATCCGCCCGTGGTGACGGTGAGTACCAGCTATACCGGTGCCAATGCCGAGATCATCGAATCGCAGATCACCGAGCCGCTCGAGGAATCCATCAACGGCATTGCGGGGATTCGTACCCTGTCGTCGGCCAGCCGCGACGGGCGTAGTAGCGTGACGGTGGAGTTCAACCTGGGTGTGGACATGGAAGCTGCGACCAACGACGTGCGCGACCGCGTCTCGCGGGCGCAACGGAATCTGCCGCCCGATGTGGATCCGCCCATCGTGTCGAAGGCCGACGCCGACGCCTCGCCGATTTGGTTCATTAACGTGAAGTCGGAGCTGCGGCCATTGTTGGAACTCAACGACATCGCCACGCGGCAGTTCAAGGAAAAATTTCAGACCATCGACGGGGTGAGTAACGTGCAAATTTGGGGTGAGAAGAAATTCTCCATCCGGCTGCGCATCGACCCGACCAAGATGGCTTCCTACCGCCTAACGGCACTGGATATTTCTCAGGCGCTGGCCAAGCAGAACGTCGAGCTTCCCTCGGGTAGCATCGAGGGCCAAAATATGGAGCTGACTGTGCGTACGCTGGGACGCCTGCGCACCGCCGAGGATTTCGACAACATGATCGTGAAGGAAGAAGGCGACCGCATCATTCGCTTCCGCGATGTGGGCAAGGCCGAGCTAGCTCCCGAAAATGAGAAGACCCTTCTGAAGCGCGACGCCATTCCGATGGTGGCCGTGGCGGTGATCCCGCAGCCGGGGGCCAACCACATCGCCATCGTGGACGACCTTAACGAGCGCATGGAGCAAATCAAGGCCGATTTGCCAGAAGATGTGATCGTGGAACTGGGCACGGATTACACCAAATTTGTTCGCTCGTCCATTGCCGAAGTGGAAGAGACGATCATCATCGCTTTTATTCTGGTAGCCCTGATTATCTTCATTTTCCTGCGCGATTGGCGTTCGACCATCATTCCGCTTACGGCCATTCCCATTTCGCTGATCGGTACCTTTTTTATCATGTACCTCTTCGGCTTTTCGATCAACGTCCTCACGTTGCTGGGCATTGTGCTGGCCATCGGGCTGGTCGTGGATGACGCCATCGTGGTGCTGGAAAACATCTACGCCAAGGTCGAGGAAGGCATGACGCCCACGCAGGCAGCCTACGCCGGGGCGCGGGAGATTTACTTCGCGGTCATTTCCACCACCATCACGCTGGCGGCGGTGTTCCTGCCAGTCATTTTTCTGGAAGGCATCACGGGGCGGCTTTTCCGGGAGTTTGGCATCGTCGTGGCCGGTTCGGTCATCATTTCGGCCTTCGTATCGCTGACTTTGACGCCGATGCTCAGTTCGCGGCTACTCAAAACCCGCAAACAGCAGCCGTGGCTTTACCGCAAAACCGAGCCATTCTTCGAGTGGCTTACCGACGGTTACGCGGGGGCTTTGCAGACCTTCATGCGCTACCGCTGGCTGGCGTGGGTGCTGATGCTGGGCTTCGTAGGCATTTCGTACTACCTGCTCACGGGTAAGCGACTCCCCTCTGAGCTTGCACCCCTGGAAGACCGGGGCAATTTCCGCATTTATACTACGGCTCAAGAGGGCGCGACCTTCGAGTACATGCAGGTGTACATGGACGCGCTGGGCGAGTTCATGGAGCAGGAGATCGACAGCAGTGAGCGCGACGCGGTCATTACCATTACCTCGCCTGGCTTCGGTTCTTCGGCTACCAACTCGGGCTACACGCGCATTGCGCTAAAACCCGCCGACCAGCGCCAACGCTCGCAGCAGGAGATCGTGGACGCCATCACCCCCAAGCTGAAACAGTTACCCGGCGCGCGCTCTATCGTATCGCAGGATCAAACCATCAACGCCGGGCGCTCGCGCGGTCAGCCGGTTCAGTACGTAATCCAGGCCCCGAACTTTGAGAAACTAAAAGAATACCTGCCCAAAATTGTGGAGAAAGCGCAGGAAAGCCCCCTATTGGAAGGCGCGGACGCCAACCTGAAATTTACCAAACCCGAAATCCGGGTCGAGATCGACCGCGAGAAGGCGCAGAGCCTGGGCGTGTCGATTCAGGATGTGGGCCAAACCCTGCAACTGGGACTGAGCGGGCGGCGCTTCGGCTACTACGTGCAGGACGGCAAGCAGTACCAGGTCATCGGTCAAATCGAACGCGCCGACCGCAACGACCTGCTGGACTTGCGGTCGCTGTACGTGAAGAGCAAAAGCGGGGAATTGATTCAGCTCGACAACCTGGTAACCCTCACCGAGCAGAGTTCACCGCCGCAGTTGCTGCGTTTCAACCGCTATATTTCGGCCACGGTGTCGGCCAACACCGCCAAGGGCGTTACGCTGGGCGAAGGCATCGCCGAGATTGAGCGCATTGGCGACGAAGTACTGGACGACACATTCACGACCGAACTGGACGGTAACTCGCGTGAGTTCAAGGAGAGTTCCAGCAGTCTGCTGTTCGCCTTTATGCTGTCGCTGGTGCTGATTTTCCTTATTCTGGCCGCGCAGTTTGAAAGCTTCATCGACCCGATCATCATCCTGCTCACCGTACCGCTGGCCGTGTGCGGTGCCCTGCTATCCCTCTGGGATTTTGGCCAAACGATGAATATTTTCAGCCAAATCGGCATCATCGTGCTCGTCGGACTGGTAACCAAGAACGGCATCCTGATCGTAGAATTCGCCAATCAGCGGAAAGAGGAAGGCCTTGACAAAGCTCAGGCCGCCATCGAAGCCGCCGTATCGCGCTTCCGCCCCATTTTGATGACGAGCCTCTGCACCATTCTCGGCATCCTGCCCATTGCTCTGGCGCTGGGTGCGGGTTCCGAGAGCCGGGTGTCGATGGGCATTGCGGTGGTGGGCGGAATGCTGTTTTCCACGCTGCTGACGCTATTTGTTATTCCGGCGGTATATTCCTATATGTCGCGCAGCTACGTCGCGCCAGTGGAGGAGGAGGAAAAACGGGATAGGGAGTTGGTCGGGGTGTAAAGGCTCCGACGTACGGTTTAAAGCGGATGAGCGGACAGCTCATCCGCTTTTTTGTTGGCCCATTCTCTCGATAGTAGGGCAATATTCCTAAATTTGCCCTACCTCCTCGATTCAAAGAATACCCTCTTCATGGAATTAGTAAAAGAATTCGACCGCCAGGGCAACTGGCTTTTTAAGTACCGGGGAACTCTCCCACTCGTTATTCTGGGCATTGGTTTGGCGGTGTACGCCTACATGGTTTGGCAGCACGCGCAAGTTTCAAACTTGCCCTACACCTCGCTGGAGTACCAGCTCCTGTGTCTGGGCGTAGGTTTGTTCGGTCAGGTGATCCGAGTTCTGACCGTCGGCTTTACCCCCAAAAACACCTCGGGCCGTAACACCGAAGAGCAGGTCGCCGACACGCTCAATACCTCGGGCATCTATTCCGTAGTGCGTCATCCGCTGTACGTGGGCAATTTCTTTATGTTTCTGGGCGTAGCGATGCTGACGGCCAATACCTGGTTTATTGTCGCTTTCGTGTTGGCTTACTGGCTTTACTACGAACGCATCATGTACACCGAGGAGCGGTTTATCGAGGGCAAATTTGGCGATAATTTCCGCGCTTGGGCTGGGAAGACGCCAGCCATTGTCCCTTATTTTGGGCAATGGAAAAACCCTAATCTGGAATTCAGCTTAAAAAAAGTATTGCGGCAGGAGAAAAATGGTTTTGCGGCACTGTTCATTCTATTTTTTGTTTTTGATGCCGTGGGCGAGTCTATCCTTTACGGCGAGATAGCCTTCCGCAATCGCCATTGGTTGATCCTGGGCGTGGCCAGCGCGGTGCTGTACTTGATTTTGAAGGTTTTGAAAAATAATACCAAAGTGCTGTCGGCAGAGCGATGATGTGTTGTAGTACGGGCGTCTCGCCCGTCTTCAGAATCAAACGGGCGAACCGCTATAACGCTAGCCCGGCCGTACCACATTAGCCAAACCTTCCCGGCTCGAAAGCCTCGATTCCGACACTCGTTTTCTTCCCACTGACAATTTCCGCCACCAATTTTCCCGTTGCCGGGCCCAGACTCACCCCCATCATCCCGTGACCTGTCGCCAGGATCAGGTTAGCGTAGTCTCGCACCCGGCCAATATAAGGCAAGCCATCCGGCGAACAGGGCCGCAAGCCGCTCCATACATTTTCTTTTTCGGGAAAATCGACGGCTAAATCGGGGTAATATTGCTGAATCGAATTGTGAATGCCGCGCACCCGGTTCATATTCACCGACTCATCCGTTCCCGCGATTTCCAGCGTCCCCGCAAAGCGGACATCGCCCGCCATAGGTGTAGCGGTGGTGCGGGCTTCCAGCATGATAGCGGGAATTTGCATGGTATCGGACAGATCTTTAGCCAGAAAGCTGTATCCTTTCCCGCCTTGCAGCGGAAGCGACAGGGCCAACTTCCGGGTCAGAACCGACGACCAGGCTCCGGCGGAAATCACGAGTTCATCGAAGGGGTGGTGGCCACTTTCAGTTTTTACCGATGTGATCTTTTTGTCTTGAATTACAAAATCTTCGACGGATTCATTTTCTAAAAACCGAACCCCCTTTTTCCTTAAAAATTTGACCAAATCCGCAATCAGTTGATTGGGGTGAATGTGCGCATCGCCGGGATAAAAGACCGAACCTTCTACTGCCAACTGCACGTTCGGTTCCAGAGCCTGAGTCTCTCCACTTGATAAAAGCTGCGCCTCGATGCCTGAGCGATTGGCCACCGTGGCCTCCTCTCGCATTTCGTGAAGCGTAGCGGCATTTTTGAATAGCATCAGCAAGCCTTTTTCCTGCCAGCCAAAGGAGAAATCGGCTTGTGTGGCCAAATCCTGATACAGTTCCTTGCTGAGTAAGCTTAGGTCACGCAGGTGCGGAATGGCGTAATGAACGTGCTTTTCAGTGGAGTTTTTCCAAAATAAATAGCCCCACTTTATCAAATCACCGCTGAGGCGCGGCTTCACATAAAACGGACTCTGCGAATTCAGCATCCACCGCATCCCCCTGGCAATCATCCCCGGCTGCGCCAGCGGCACGATGTGGCTCGGCACGATCATCCCCGCGTTGCCAAAGGAACAACCATCCAGGAAAGAGCCCCGCTCGATGATCGTCACCTCACAACCTTCCTGCAACAAGTAGTAAGCCGAGAATAACCCGCTGATTCCTCCTCCGATGATACCGACACTTTTCATATTTTAAAAAAAGGCACAAAGGCACAAAGCGCGGGGCCGCTGCGGCGTACCGACCCCGAGGCGTTCGTCGCTACGACACAAAGGCACAAAGTGAAAATTTCGGATTCTAATAATATGCTGTTTTCTCTGCGATCTCTGCGAAAAACGCATTAATAACAAGCTCTGCGTCCTCTGCGTTTTGAAGTGGGCTAGTTCAAATAACCTGAAAACCATGCACGTATGGATCATCGTCGTCTAAAATAAGGTGATTGTACCCATGAATAATTGCCCAGCCCTCCACGCTGGGAACAATGGCAGGTTGGCCGTTGAGCATCGTTTCCTGCTCGATGCGTCCGATAAACTTCGAACCGATGATGCTTTCGTGAATAAATTCCTGACCAGGCTTCAACTTCCCCTTCCCGTGCCACTGCGCCATGCGGGCCGAAGTCCCCGTACCACAGGGCGAGCGGTCGATGGCCTTATCGCCGTAGAAAACGGCATTGCGGGCCGTGGAGGTCACGTCCAGCGGCTCGCCCGTCCAGAGGATGTGGCTCAGGCCGTTGATCGACTCGTTCTCGGGATGTACGAAGGTATGATCGGCGTTGAGCCGTTCGCGTATCGTTCTGGCCCAGGCAATGAGTTGCTCGGCTTTGAAATACTGCAATCCGGGAAAATTAGGCTGCACGTCCACAATGGCGTAGAAATTTCCTCCGTAGGCCACATCGATGGTCAACGCCCCCAAATCGGGGCAATCCACGCTAAGGTTTTCGGCTGCAAGGTAAGATCTGATATTCGTAATCTTGACCGACTTGACCTTGTCTCCGACTTGCGTATACTCAGCCACGATCAAACCCGCCGGAACTTCCAGCCGCAGCGTGCCGGGTACTTTGGGCGCAATGAGTCCCTGCTCGATAGCCACCGTGACGGTGCCGATGGTGCCGTGACCGCACATCGGCAAACAGCCCGACGTTTCGATAAACAACACCGCTGCGTCGTTGGCCGGGTCGGAGGGTTCGTACAAGATGCTGCCCGACATCATGTCGTGACCACGTGGCTCAAACATCAACCCTTGTCGAATCCAGTCATATTCCCGCAGGAAGTGCAGGCGCTTCTCGCTCATGTTCACGCCTACCAACCGTGGAATGGCCCCACCCGTCACGACCCGCACGGGATTGCCGCAAGTGTGGGCGTCGATGCAGAAGAAGTGTTTTTTCAAAAAGTTTAAAGTTTAAAAGTTCATGAGTTTAAAGTTCATAACCGGGCTGGCGTACCAGTTCATGACGGGGCGGCCCTTGACGTGCATGAGTTCATCGAAAAATCGTTCTTGCCGCTTCGTATACTCTGCCCCTTTGCCCCTATGTGCCTTTGGAACTTTGTGCCTTTGTGCCTTTGGAACTTTGAAACTCCTTAAAGACTCAAATAATCCGGCAGCTCCGGCCTTGCAGCCAGACCTTTCTTGATAATGCCCTCCACGCGATCGCGCTCCTCCCCTACCAGCGGTAGTCGGGGCGCGCGCACTTGTTCGGTGCCGATGCCCGTGTGGACTTCGGCGAGTTTGATGTACTGCACCAGTTTGGGGTGTAGGTCGAGTTCGAGCAGGGGCAGGAACCAGCGGAAAATTTCTCTGGCCTCGTCGACTCTTCCAGTCCTGGTTAGGCGATAGATCGCCACGGTTTCGCGCGGAAAGGCACAGACCAGCCCGGCGACCCAGCCATCAGCCCCCATCACTAGCTCCTCTATGGCCAGCGTGTCCACGCCGCAGAGGATTTTGAGACGCTCGCCAAAGCGGTTGCGCAGCCGGGTGACGTTGGTCACATCGCGGGTCGACTCCTTCACGGCCTGGATGTTGTCTAATTCCAGCAATTGCTCGAACATAGCCGGCGTGGTTTCAATCTTATAGTCCACCGGATTATTATAGATCATGATCGGTAGCGGCGTGGACTGGGCAATGGCTTTGAAAAAAGTGACCGTCTCGCGGTCATCCGCCTTGTAGCGCATCGGCGGCAGCAGCATCAGGCCGCTGGCACCCAAATCGGCGGCGGACTCGGCTACCTTGATGCCTTCTTTGGTCGAGGCCTCGGAGATATTCAGGATCACGGGAATCTTGCCACCAATCTTTTCTACGGCGTGTCTTACCAGCGTCGCTCGCTCGGGCTGGGTAAGCGTGCTGGCTTCGCCGAGCGAGCCGCCCAGAATGATGCCATCGATTCCTGCGTCGATTTGCGCTTGTAGGTTGTGTTCAAAAGCGGACAAATCAAGGGTGTCGTCGGCGGTAAATTTGGTAGTGAGCGCGGGAAATACGCCCTGCCAGTTGAATTTCATGGGGGGATTTTTACTTTGAAAGCTGAATGCGAAAAGTACGAAGCCGTTGACTCAAACGCAAAAAAGCCATCGAATTCGATGGCTCAGTGGGCAATACCGGAAGTATATTTGTGAGGCTGCTCGCTTTTCCTATTAAAATTTCGAAGGAGCGTAAGCGTACCTGAATGCTTCACGCTGATCTCAGTTGGCGGGAGATTTTCTGCAGTCGGTTTATGTTGGAAGTCGTTTCTTGGTTTTTGTTAAAGCCGTATTGATCAACTTGTTTCTGGCGATTCTGCTCGACCAAATACGCGGCAAGTACTCCGGCAAAAAGACTAACAAAGAAGAATATGAGCATTTCCATAGCAGGTCGTGGTTTTTGTTTCTATTTTAGCAAGAATTAAAAACCTATGCCACATATCGCCAATTCGGTGCTGTGCCCAAAATTCTCATTTTTGGTGGCATTATTTCCCCAAATTGCACAAGAAATGGGGAATGATCGCTAACAAAAGGCCCAAAAGCGTGTTACCGGAAAGGGAATAGTATCTACTTCCCAAATTATTATCCTTAGCTTTGTACTTTTAATTTTTCACCTATACCTATACTAAAACCTCTATCTATTGATGAAAAAACTATTATTCACCCTGCTGGTGCTGCTTATCGCCTCGGCCGGAACAGTATTCGCGCAAGATCGCGCCCTCACCGGGACGGTCAACGATGAGACCGGTCAGCCCCTTCCGGGGGCCAGCGTTCTCCTGAAAGGCACCACCCGAGGCACCAATACCAACGCCGAGGGAAACTTTACGCTCAACGTCAACGGAGCGGGCACACTCACTATATCGACGGTCGGCTATGCGACCAAAGAAGTCCCGTTCACCGCTACCCAAACCAACATCACAACTGACCTGGACGATGACGTTCGTAGTCTGGGCGAGGTGGTCGTAACGGCCTTGGGTATCACCAAAGAGGAAAAAACCCTCAGCTACGCCACGCAGCAAATCGACACCAAGACTTTTGCCAAGGCCAAGGAATTGAACGTGGCCAACTCGCTCATCGGGCGCGTGGCGGGCCTCGACGTGGCTCGCTCGTCCTCAGGACTTGGTGGATCTTCCCGCGTGGTGCTACGCGGCGACCGTTCCATCACGGGTAACAACCAGGCTCTAATCGTTATTGACGGTGTTCCTGTCAGTAACAGTAACCTGAGTCCCGGTAACGCCAACGGCGGCCGTGACGGCGGCGATGGACTTTCAAGCATTAACCCTGACGACATCGAGTCGACGACCATCCTGCGTGGTGCGGCAGCAACGGCCCTCTACGGTAGCCTTGCCTCGAACGGCGCTATCCTGATCAATACCAAGAAGGGTACTTCGAGAAAGGGCCTTGGCGTGACGATCAATAGTTCGTTTCAGGCTGAGCAGCCTATGTTCCTGCGGGATTTTCAGAACGAGTACGGCCAGGGAAGCGCTGGGCAGTACAACCGTGCCTCGGAATTTAGCTGGGGACCCAGAATGACCGGGCAATCGGTGTCCCTGTGGGGGCCTGACCCCGCCAATGCGGGCCAGACCTATAATATGACGCCTCAGCCCAATACCTACGAGAACTTCTATTCGACGGGTAGCCAGCTTTCTAATTCGGTGGCCCTTTCGGGAGGAAATGCAAATACTCAAACCTACTTCTCGTATACCAACGTAGGCGCTAAGGGGATTGTAAGTAACAATAAGCTGAAGCGTAACATCCTGAACCTTCGTATTACCAATAAGCTAGGCAAAAAGCTGGAACTGGATACCAAAATCACCTACCTGAATGAACACGTGGACAACCGCCAACAGACAGGCGAAGCTTATGGCAACGTGCAGCGCCACATCTTACGGCTCCCCCGCAATATTTCACTCGATCAGGCGCAGGACTTTGAGTATATTAACCCCAGCACGGGACGCTTGCGCCAAAATTACTGGAATCCCGGTTCTAACGGTGGTCAGAATCCTTACTGGATCAAGAATCGGGTAATCGCTCAGGACGACCGCGACCGTGTAACGGGCTTTACCCAGCTATCTTACGATCTTACACCGAGTTTCAAATTGTTGGGCCGGGCTGGTCTCGATAAGTACGTGGATAAGTACGAGGGCAAGTATTATAACGACACCTACACGATTGCTGACAATGGTAATTACGATACCAACTGGCGAGAGACGTCGCTCTTTAATATAGACGTGTTTGGGATGTATGATAAGATATTCAGTGAAAATCTGACTGTCAATGCGATCGTTGGAGCTAACTTGCAGAGACGCAACACACTTAATCAAGCTACGACTACCTCTCCGGGTGGGTTAAACCGCGACAACTTGTTCATCGTCACCAACGCCCGCGCTCCAGTAGCTAGCCGAGCTCCGGTACAAACCGAAAAACAGGGTGTGTTTGCCACGGCTGATGTAACATTCCGGGAGGCGATCACGCTGCAGGCCTCAGCCCGTAACGACTGGTCGTCTACGCTGCCCGCTGCCAACCGCTCTTACTTCTATCCTTCAGCTGGTGTCTCGGCCGTCATTTCTAACATGGTGACCATGCCAGCTGCTATTTCCTTCATGAAAGTGCGTGGCACCTTCGCCCTGACGGGCAACGACGCCTCACCCTACCTTACCAATCAAACCTATACTTTCGCCGCGGGCGGCCCTAACGGCTTTATCAGCCGTGACAACGTGAAACCTTTTCCTAACTTGAAGCCTGAGTTGACCACGGCTTACGAAGCAGGAATCGAAATGAAGCTATTCGGCAATCGCCTGGGCTTCGACCTGGGATATTATCTCAATGATTCAAAAAACCAACTCTTCCAAGTGGCTATCCCACCGGCTTCGGGCTGGTCGCAGGAGTTCATCAACGCGGGCCTGGTACGTAACTCGGGGATCGAGTTCACCCTCAACGCCAATCCTGTCAGAACAGACAACCTGAGTTGGGACTTGAACCTTAACTTTGCCGCCAACCGCAACAAGCTGATTAGGCTGACGGACGATTTGGACGTGCTTAACTTGGCGGGCGACTTCTTTAACAGTGTAAGGGCAGTAGCGGGACGCCCCATCGGTGAGGTGTTCAGCCGGGGCTATATCCGCGACGACCAAGGCCGGGTTCTGGTCGATGATGCCGGACTACCGCGTATCACGGCTGGCACGGATGTCAACGTGGGTAATACCCGCCCTACCTGGACGGGAGGAATCAGCAACTCAATATCTTACAAAAGCTTCAACCTGAGCTTCCTGATTAGTGCCCGAGTGGGTGGCGTCGTTACGTCCTTCACCAATGCGGTCATTTACGCCGATGGTGTGACGGAGCAAACGCTGGCCGGACGCGAGTCGCTGGTCTTCGACGGCGTGAAGGCAGATGGCACACCCAATAACATTGCCACCACGGCCGAGAAATACTGGCTGCGCGTGGGTGGACGGAATACCCCTGCTGGTGAAATATTCACTTATAGTGCCACTAACATCCGTATGCGGGAGATGACGCTTAGCTACGCCCTGCCCTCTGCCTTGATAGATAAGTCGCCTTTCGCTTCGGCCTCGGTCTCGTTGGTGGGTCGTAACCTGTTCTTCCTGCTCAATAATGCCGAAGGATTCGACCCTGAGCTCACAGCGGGTGCGCAAAATACCACGGTGGGTCTGGAGTCTTTTTCCATGCCTTCTACGCGTACTTTCGGTGTTAACCTTAACTTGTCATTTTAACAAAAAGACTTTTGGAGCGTCATATTACAGAATTTTAAATAAAGACTATATGAAAAAGAGATTGATCAAACTATCCATTGTTTCGGCGATAGTCGTGGCATCTTCGGTAGGTTTTTACTCCTGCACCGAAAATTTCGACGAACTAAACACCGATAAAACCAAACTTACCGCCCTGGATGGCTCAGCCATCGGCAACGCCTTCGCGGCGGCGCAGTACCGCTCTATTTCAGCCAGCTGGCAGACTTTTCAAAGTCTGTTCGCTGACCTACAGTCGCAGTTTTTCGCTAATACTGCCATCAATTTCCCCTCCGACCGCAACGTGATGGTAGGCGGTTGGTTGAATGGTGCTTGGAACGGCTTCTACAGCAACGCCATTCCGCCCATGCTGGGCGTACTGGACAATACCAAGCCCGGTGGGCCAAACGAAAGTCCGGCCATTTACGCCATGATGAACATCTGGAAAGTGCAGATGTTCCTGCCCCGCACCGACTATTGGGGTCCAATACCTTACTCTAACGTAGGCAATGGTGCCAAGAGCGTCGAGTACGATTCGCAGGAGTCTATCTATAAAGACTTTGTGAAGCTTCTTAAAGAAGGAGCGGCTAGCCTGCAAGCTTTCAAAGGCACCAATGTGCTGGGCACCAACGATCAGGTATACGGAGGCAATGTGGACAAGTGGATCCTATTTGCCAATACCATGCGGCTTCGGGTGGCCATGCGCATGTCCAAAGTAGAACCCGCCCTGGCCAAAACGGAGGCCGAGGCAGCCGCAGCGGGCGGACTACTGTCAAACAACACCCACGATGCCTTCCTGACGGTAACCCAGAACTCACTCAACCCCATGGCCCAGGCCACGGCCTGGAATGAGTTCCGCATGAGTGCGGCCATGGAAAGCACCTTGAAAGGTTACAATGATCCCCGTATGGAGAAATACTACGCTCCCGTGCCAGGCACAAGCACCTTTAAGGGCCTGCGCAATGGATTTTCGCAGGCACAGTTGGGTGAGCCTGGCAACGCTGCCGTTGCCAATTCTAATGTGAACCCCCGTTTTCTACCCGACAACCAGTTCTCAACTCCCTTCCTAATCATGAATGCCGCCGAGGCGCATTTCCTGAAAGCAGAAGGAGCCTTGAAAGGTTGGAATATGGGCCCGGGCACAGCGAAGGAGTTCTACGAAATGGGTATTGCAACGTCTATGCGCCAATGGGGCATTACCGATGCTGCGGCTATCCAGGCTTACATCAACAGCACCACTACACCGATCGCGCTTACGAAGGCGATGGGACACGCGGTGGATTCTCCTCCGCTAACGAACGTTCCGGTGCAGTGGTCTACCGATCCCGCCAAGCAATTGGAGCAGGTGATTACCCAAAAGTGGCTCTCGCTCTACCCTAACGGCCACGAAGCCTGGGCCGAGTATCGCCGCACGGGCTTTCCGAAGTTGTATCCTCGGATCAACTCGGAGAATCCTGAAGTACCCGCAAATGGCGTGGTACGGCGGACCCCCTATACACAAGGTGAGTTCAACACGAATGGACCAGGTGTTCAATCGGGAATCAAACTGCTGGGCGGACCGGACAATGCCGCTACCCGCCTATGGTGGGATAAGCCCTGACGGCTTGACCGTTACGGTGTCCTGAAAAATGCAAAGAGCCGCTTTCGAAGGGAAGGCGGCTCTTTTTTGATTGCATATTTACATTCAGTACATGATTTCCTCTTCGTCAAGTAGTTTAGCCACGTTCAGCACGCAGTCATCAAGCAGCGGGATGTCCTGGTCGAAGTCGGCATAATACCAGTTTTGGTCGGGAGAGCAGACAAATACTTTTTTATTGAAAGTACTCACCCAGATGATTTTCTCGACGCCGAAGTCCAGCATTTTCTGTGATTTGGTAAGAACATAATCCCGTTCCTGGCCCCAGGAGGTTTCACTCAAATCCACTTTAATATCTACCTCGATTACTATTTTCGGAGGAGTATCGAAGTATTTGTCATTCACGGTTGCCTTTGCCTTTTCAAAAATAACTATGTCGTTGGCTAAGTTATTCCCTGTGCCAAGGTGCAGCCCCGTTTCATTGGTGGATAGTAGATATTTCTTCCTGTTGATATTCCCAAAAAGAAAACCGTGGATGATTGAAGCCAAAACCCCCTGCAACGAACTGCTTCCCATGATTTCCTCTGCTTTTTCGTTTCCAGCCAACACTTCCAAATATCCTTTGTAAGGCAGGGCTTCGCCATTCATTTCCTCGTAGGCCAAATAAGCTGGAATGGTGCGAACTTCCCTATGAGGCTCTTTCTCAATAACTACCATGTCGTTCTTTTTTTACAATTCTAATAAAAAACCGTCAACAAACCAATTGGAAATCACTATTTTGGGTTTGTCGTTATTCCACAATATTTATGTCGAAGCGTTACACTCCTAATCTCTGCTTTCTAGCCGCTACCGTGCTACTTGTAGGTACGGCAACCCTCGCCCAGGACGCCGCCCCCAAAGACCGCAACGCGGTCAACGCCAACACCAATGTTAACAGCATGATGGCCGACTCGCCCGTCACTTTCCCCGACAAAGGGCCGCTGCCGCCCAGGTACGAGCCGGACCTGACGGTGGAGGATATGCCCGTCGAGCAAGACTACTTCCTGTTCGCTTCCCCCGCCCGCTCGCTGGCTCAAATCAATACAATCCAGGCCGAAATGCCGCCGGGCCAGTTCACACCGCCCTCCCCCGACTGGAAGTATCTAAAAAAAACGCGCGACAAACTCAAGAAAGGCGGCGACCTGCACATCCTGGGCCTGGGCGACAGCATCATCAACGACATCATGCGCTCGGGCTGGATTGCCAAATTGCGCGAAAAGTACCCCAAAGCCAACATCAAAGCGACCGTCTACGTGCGGGGCGGCGGCGGCAACCGCCACTATCGGCAAGATGGCCGAATTCAAAAGTACCTCCTCCCGCTCAAGCCCGACCTGGTTTTCATCGGCGGCATCAGCCAGCAACAGGATTTCGAGGGTATGAAGGATGTCATCGACCAGATTAGAGCCGAACTGCCCGAAACGGAGTTTCTGCTGGCGACGGGGGCCTTCGGTACCGTTGATCCGCGCGACCCCATAGCGCTGGCGGAAGCGCAGCATTCCGGCAGTTCGCCCTACGGCGCGGCCCTTCGGGAACTTGCCAGAAAGGAAAATGCGGCCTACCTCGACATGACCACGCCCTGGGCCGAGTACATTCGCAGTTCGGGGCTGCATCCGCACCTGTTCTACCGCGACCGCGTTCACGCCAACGAGTACGGCGAGCAGATTTTGTCGAAGATTATGCTGGCGTTTTTTGGGTAGTAAATAGCCATGAAATTGGCCTAAATTTAGGGGAATGTCGGGCTTCGACTCCGCTCAGCCTGACATTCGCTAATTGACAACTTAGAAAAAAGAATCAAAAATCTAACCCTACCAATGAGATTATTTTCTAGCAAAACAGCAACTGCCCTCCTACTAATCTGTCCACTCCTGGTTCCCAAAACCCACGCCCAGGCCACCGTCAAAGAAACCACCCAAACCCTCAAAACCTACGGCTTCTCCGATCCCAGCCCCGTGGCCGAGCCGGGGCGGATTTATCCCTACCACAAGTTTGAAGGCTACACCCACGAGGGCAAAATGAAGGGCTGGAAGTTTGTGGAACTCGAAAATCCTCACATCAAAGTATCCATCACGCCCGAGATCGGGGGCAAGATTTGGGGCGCTTACGACAAGGCGACCAATTTCCCGTTCGTGTACTTCAACCACGTCGTCAAGTTCCGCAACGTGGCCATGCGCGGGCCGTGGACCTCGGGCGGCATCGAGCTCAACTTCGGCGACATCGGCCACGCCCCGACCATCGCCACGCCCGTCGACTACGCCACCCGCACCAACGCCGACGGCAGCGTGAGCTGCTTCGTGGGGGCCTGGGACTGGTCGGCCCGCACCCGCTGGACGGTCGAGATCAAACTGCCCAAGGATGAGGCGCGCTTCATCACCAAAAGCCACTGGTTCAACGCCAGTCCGCTCGAAACCAGCTACTACCACTGGATGAACGCGGGCTTCAAGGCGGCGGGTAATCTGGAATTTGCCTTTCAGGGCAGTCACCGCTTGGGTCACGACGGCGAGATTCATCTCTGGCCGAAGGACAGCGCGGGCAGGGAACTGAGCTATTACGAAAACAACGATTTTGGTAACTACAAGTCGTACCACGTGCTGGGCAAGCCGAGCGACTTCTACGGCGGCTACTGGCACGACGATGAGGCGGGATTCGTGCACTACGCGCCCTATTCCGACAAACTGGGCCAGAAAATCTGGATTTGGGGCTTGGCTCGGCAGGGCATGATCTGGGAAAACCTGCTGACCGACTCCGACGGGCAGTACGTGGAGCTACAATCGGGGCGGTTGTTCAACCAAGCGGGTGGCGGCAGTACTTTCAGTCCCTTCAAGCATATTTCATTCATGCCCCATACCGCCGACAGTTGGACAGAAAGCTGGTATCCGGTCAGGAAGACGGGCGGCATCACCGCCGCCAACGAAACCGCCGCGCTGCACCTCCGCCGTACGCCGACGCACCTGATCTGGAATATTTCGCCCGTAAGTACCCAGCGCGGGGATCTGGTAGTAAAAGCCGATGACCAAGAAATTTTCAAGAAAGCCGTTTCTCTAAAAACCCTCGTCAACTACACCGACTCGGTGCGCTACGCCGGAGACGGACGCCTCTCGATCATCCTGAACGGTGAGCCGATTTTTGGCGGCAAGGGAGAAGATTTTACTACCGAAAACACAGGGCGTCCGCTGGCTTCGCCCGCTGATTTCGATTGGGAATCGGACTACGGGTTGTATTTGCGGGGCAAGGATCTGGCCAGTCAGCGGCAGTTTGCGAAAGCGGCGGAGTGGTTTGAAAAATGTCTGGCAAAAAATCCTTACCACGTACCCGCGCTGGGCGAAATGGCACAGCTCCATTACCGGAAAGGAAAGTACCAGGACGCGTTTGTGACTGCCAACAAAGCCTTGTCGATTAACACTTATGACCCGCTGGCTAATTACTTGCGCGGACTTTCGGCCCAGCAAATGGGCCAGCGCACCGCCGCTAAGGATGGCTTTGCGGTGGCGGTACTTAGTCCGGCTTACCGGGCCGCTGCCTGGACAGGTTTAGCCCAAATTGCCATGTTGGAAGGAAATTGGAGCGAGGCCGGGCAATTTGTAGTGAAAGCCCTCGCTCACCAGCCCGCCAACGACCACGCGCGGCATTTGCACACGGTGATTCTCAGAAAAACCAACCGCCCGGACGAAGCTCGACAAGCCGCCGAGAATGCTCTGGCGGACGACCCATTGGATCACTTTGCCCGCTACGAGTTGGGCGTTTTGAACAAGAAACCGGAACTGGATAAGTACATCACTAATGAACTGCCCCACGAAGACTACATCGAAATGGCCTTGTGGTACCGCGAAGCCGGGCAGATTGAAGATGCGCTCGCTCTGTTGGATATGGGTCCCAAAACACCAATGATCGAGCTGTGGGCGACAGACACTCGGCAATTGGCACCAAATAGCACGGCAAACAATGTGAACGCATTGAAACAGATTTTTGCTAAAAGCCCAGAGTTTGTCTTCCCCTCGCGGCATGAGGAATTGGGACTGCTGGCTCGAACCGAATCTCGCTTGACAACGGGGGGCTTGTCTGCCCCTTGGCAACTAACTTACTACCAAGGCATTTTGCTATGGCAACTGGACAGGGTTCCCGAAGCGCAGCAAAAATTCACGGCGATAGGTGACACGCCCGAATGGCCGGCTTTCTACCTCACCAAGGCCGATTTATTTAAAAATCAAAAGGACGTAGTTGGGAAGGACGTAGTTGGGAAAGCCCTCGAACGCGCCCACGCCTTGGCTCCCGACGATTGGCGAGCGACCAGCGCCTTGGCCGACCACTGGGGCGCAATGAACAAAAACGCTGAGGCGCTGGGATTAGTAGATAAAAGGCTGACTCATAAGAATCTGCCCACGCACGAGCAGTACATCCTCGGCCAGCAAAAGGCTCGGTTGCTCATGGACGTAGGCAAATACCGCGAGAGTACCGAGGCAATGAAACAGCTCAGAATCTTACCCAGTGAGGGAGCGGCAGCCGCACACAGCCTGTTCCGCGAAGCCAACATCCGCTACGCTATCGAACTGTTGAAAGCAGGAAAAACCAAAGACGCCATGACCTACCTGAATCAGGCCGAAGCATGGCCCGAAAACCTGGGAAGTGGCAAACCTTATGACACCGACGACCGCCTGACTGCCGCCCTGAAAGCCTACGCAGCAGACAAGAATTCAACTGATTTAAAGAAAATGAAGAAAGACCTTCCGGAGAAAGAGCAGAAAATACTGGAGATGATGCTGGAATGAAAATGTGGTACGGGCCGGTGCGCCGATGCGACCTTGCCTGTTAAGGGAAAGATCCATCATTCATCCCGAGCAAAAATTTCCATAACTTCAATGGAAAAACCCGTGATGACCTCAGAGCTGAGCGTCCCTTCCCTGAGCTTTTGGTTCAACTCGTAAGTAATTCCTTTTAGTAGAAACTGTTCTATAGTCTCATTCACCGGGTCGATGATCCAGTATTCTTCGACCCCGTGCAGGGCATAGTCGGTTTTCTTGATACCGTAATCGCGGTGCTTGGTGCTTTTTGAAAGTATCTCGACAATAAAATCAGGAGCAGGATTAGCTGACTGTTTAGGCTCAAAGTCAGCGGTCCGTTCTTTGCGCCAGAAACAAACGTCAGGTTCGTAGTCGTTGCGAGTCAGGCGGATCATCACTTTCTCAACCGCCACCCGTCCAAGCTGATTTTGCTTTACAAACGGCAGTAATTCGGTAAGCAGGTTAGTCGAACATAACCAGTGTCGGTCATAGACTGGTGAATGATAAATGATTTCACCCAGAATAAACTCAGCTTTTATACCTTCATCTACCTCGGCCCAAAACTCATGACGGCGGCGTTGCTCGTCATTCCAGGCTTCCTGCAACTCATCCAGAATCTGCTTGAATTCTACGTCTTTCAGTATTTTTTCCTTATCAATTACCATAAGATTGACTTTTTAACCCTCACAAATTTACACTATTATGTCATTTGACCTAATTTTGACCCGCTCACGACTCTCCCACTAATGATTTTTGCAAAAATAAGGTACTTCAATCCGGCGATTGCGCTCCTGCTGCTCTGGCTAACGGGCTGTCAGTCCGAAGAGAATACGCGCTTCACGCTGCTCGACGCTGCCGCCACGGGCGTGGACTTCACGAATACCGTCACTGAATCCGAGCAGATCAACGTCCTGAAATACGGGTACTTCTACAACGGCGGTGGCGTGGCGGCGGGCGACTTTAACAACGACGGCCTGGTGGACCTCTACTTCACGGGCAACATGACGGCGGATCGCTTGTACCTGAATCAAGGCTCAATGCAGTTCGAGGACATCACCGAGGCGGCGGGCATTGCCCACGGCGGCTGGAAAACGGGCGTGTCAGTGGTGGACATCAACAACGACGGCTGGCTCGACATCTACGTCTGCCGCTCATTGGCCGACGATCCCGAAATAAGAAAAAACCTACTGTACATCAATGAAGGCGCAGCCCCCTCTCTTTCCAAGGAGAGGGGTGCCCGTCAGGGCGGGGTGAGGTTTAAGGAGCAGGCCGCCGAGTACGGTCTCGACAATGATTCGTACTCCACCCAAGCCGCCTTTTTCGATTACGACCACGACGGCGACCTCGACTGCTTCTTGTTGAATCATTCGGTACAGGAGTTCGCGGGATTCAGCAACCTCATCGCTTCTTTCCGGGAGCAGGCCGATACGCGCTATGGGAGCAAATTGTTACGAAACGACGACGGAAAGTTCACGGACGTGACGGCCCAATCGGGCATGGTGAGCAATGTGCTCAGCTTTGGTCTGGGTCTGAACGTCAGCGATCTGAACAACGACGGCTGGCTGGATTTGTACGCGACCAACGATTACAACGAGAACGACTACCTCTACCTTAACCAACAGGACGGTACATTCAAGGAAGTCGTTCGCGACGCAATGGGCCACACTTCCTTTTACTCAATGGGGACCGATGCCGCCGACATCAACAATGACGGCCTGACGGACATCGTGACGCTGGACATGCTGCCGGAATCCAATGACCGCATCAAGCTTACGGCGGGCGACGACAACTATGACAAGTACCAGATGCTCGTTCGCTCGGGTTTTCACGACCAAACCATGCGGAATATGCTGCAACTGAACCTGGGCAATGCTGATTCCGGCAAACAATCGCTGCCCGTATTCTCGGAAATAGGCCAGGTAGCGGGCCTGTCAAACACCGATTGGAGTTGGTCGGCTCTGTTCGCCGACTTCGACAACGATGGCCTGAAAGATCTTTTCGTGACCAACGGCTACGCCCGCGACTATACGAACATGGAGTTCCTGAAATTCTCGACGGATAAACAGATCGAAGTGCAGAACGGTGGAGCCATGCCCACAGAAATGGACATCATCAACTCCATGCCCGCCATCAGCGAACCCAATTGTATTTTCAAGAACAAAGACGGGCTGGCTTTTGATAAGAAAACGCAAGAATGGGGTTTCGCGCAGAAGAGTCAGTCGAACGGTGCGGCTTACGCCGACCTGGATAACGACGGCGATCTGGATTTGGTGACGAACAACGTCAATGAGCGGGCTTTCATTTATCAAAACAACACCCGCAAAGCCGAGTCCGACAGTACGCCATTTGCCCAGATTGCCCTGAAAGCACCGAACGAAGCACTGAAAATCGGGGCAAAGGTCACTCTCTGGATTTCCGGAAAAGCGTGTCACCAGGAATTTCAGCCCGTGCGGGGATTTCAGTCGGCGATGTATGGGCCGCTACATTTTGGGCTGGGGAAAGCCAACAAGCTCGACTCAATAGCGGTCATCTGGACGGATGGGAATCGGAGCATAATGCCGAATCCCGAGTCAAACAGCGTTGTGACGATCGACTATCAGGCAGGTAATTCCATCCCGATCGCTCTGACATCGCAGCCCCTCCCCTATTTTACCGGCGAAAAGGTGCCATACGTCCACGATCAAATCCAAATCAACGATTTCAGGACACAGCCTCTGCTGCCCGAAATGCGCTCCTACGCTGGCCCCTGCGTGGCGCAGGGCGATGTGAATGGCGATGGGCGGGCGGATGTGTACGCAGGCGGCGGGCGCGGGCAGGCGGCGGCTTTGTTTTTACAAACCGACAATGGCTTTACAAAAACCGGTCAACCCGCCTTCGACGCCGATCTGGACTTCGAGGATGCTGCCGCGACTTTTTTCGATGCGGACGGTGACGGCGATCCCGATTTGTTCGTGGCTGGTTCGGGTTATGCGCTGGCGATGAATCATCCGCTTCTGCAGCCACGTTTGTACCTCAACCAGAATGGCAGATTCGTCAAGTCCGCTACCCTGCCTGCCATGCTGACCAACGCTCGGGCGGTAGCAAACGCCGATGTGGACGGCGATGGCGATCAGGACATCTTCATTGGTGCCAATGGCGTACCGGGTCGCTATCCTGAGGCCCAGGCATCGGCGCTTTGGCTGAACGACGGGAGCGGCAATTTCACAACGAGCAGCAGTTTCAAGTTTACGGGCCTTATCACCGGTGCCGCGTTCACTGATCTTAACAATGACCGGCAACCGGACTTGCTCCTGGTGGGCGAGTGGATGAAACCGACCGTCTTTATCAATTCAAAAGGAAGATTTACCGAAAATCAGGATTTTAGCAAAAATCTGAACACTGCGCTCGCTTATACCTTGCACCGCGCCGACCTCGACGGCGACGGCGATGACGACTTTATCATTGGCAATGCCGGACTCAATGCCCAATATGCCCTCACGAGCGACGAAGGATTGAAAATGTACTACGGCGATTTTGGGGAGAATGGCCAGGTCGTTCCACTTCTATCTCAATTAAAAAATGGACAGGAATTCCCCTACGCCAGCCGTGATGAGATTTTGAACCAAATTCCACGTCTGAAAAAGAAATTTTTGAATTACATCGGGTACTCCACTGCCACGATGGACGATGTTTTTGATCCCGATCAGTTGAGTGAGGCAAAGCAGTTATCGGCTCGAGAACTACGCACGGGGATTCTGTGGAATGACAAAGGAGAACTCGTTTTCGAGCCCCTGCCCGCCGAGGCACAATTTGCGCCCGTCTATGCCATCGCGTCGAGCGACGTGGATGGCGACGCGAAAATGGATTTGATTTTGGCCGGAAACGTGACGCACACAAGGGTGCGCCTGGGCAAGTGCGATGCCAACAAAGGGCAAGTGTTTTTGAACGCGGGGCGAAAGAAATTCACCTATCTTCCCCAAACAACCTCGGGCTTATGGATAAGCGGGGACGTGCGGGCTGCTACCTTGGCTGGAAACTACCTTTGGCTGGGAATAAACGGACAGGACTGGCAGCGGTATTCTTTGAGAAAAAATGGCTTGCAATAAGCTATTTCGTAGAGCAAAAATCACTCAGACTGCGTGAGCGGAAAGCTCAACGTGAACACCGTTCCGACACTTTCCTCCGACTGCACGTCGATGCGCCCGCCGTGGGTCTGTACGATATTCAGGGTGCTGGCCAGTCCAATGCCCATCCCCAATTTTTTATCCGTAAAGTACGGCTCGAACACCTTCGCCATGTTATCCTCGCTGATGCCCGAGCCATTATCGGCCACCAGCACTTGCACCTCATGGTCCACATTGCGGGTGGTGATAGTCAGCAGTCCGCTGCCTTCGGGCATGGCCTCGATGGCATTGGTCACCAGGTTCAGGATGGCGATTTCGAGCATATCATCATTCATCGCGATATCGGCTTCCTCGGCCTCAAAGTGCTTCTCCACCTTGATTTTTTTCAGCTTAAGGCGGTCATGCGCCGAGGCCAGCGTCTTGTCCAATACCTGATGGAGCGAGCCGGTCGTGAGTGAGAATTCACCGGGCCGGGAAGATTGCAGCAGCTTGGTGATCAGATCATTGATCCGCGTACAATTGCGCTTAATGATGTCGGTGTAAAATTTCAGGTCTTCGTCTTCCAGCTCCGACTCCAATTGCTCCGCCGAAAGGTTGACGTTGGTGAGCGGATTCCGTACCTCGTGGGCCAACATTCGTACCAAGCGGCTGGTCACAGCCAGTTTCTCCGAAAAAAGCCGCTCCCGTTCCGACTGCTTCTGGTTGGTGGCATCGCGTAAACGTCCTTGCACGTAAGCCGACCCGTCTTCATTTTCGATGGTGGCCGACAGAACGCCGAACTTGCGGTCGCCGTCCTGCGTGGTGAACCGTACCTCCTGTTCCAGCAAATTCCTTTCGTCGTGGATGAGCTTCCAGATCGGGTTAATATCGGCAGGCTCAAAGAAGTCCTGAACCCGGTGGCCTTGTAATTTGGCCTGTTCGACGCCCGTCAGCGCAGTGGCTGCGGCATTGAAATCCAGTATTTTGCCTTCCAAGTCACTGATAAACAGCATGTCCTTGGATTCCTCGAAGATACGGCGGTAACGGCGTTCGCTCTGTCTCAGGGCTTTAACAACCTTGGTTCTTTCGAGGGAATAGCGCAGGCTGCGTCCCAGAATGGCGGGTTCCAGCTCACTTTTCACAAGGTAGTCGGCGGCTCCGAGCCTGAGCGATTCGACCGCGATTTTTTCGTCTCCTTTTCCGGTCAACAAGATGATAGGTTCCTGACAATTGAGCGCAACCGCCTCCTTGATCAGGTCGATGCCACTCTTGGAACCCAGCAAATAGTCGAATATATAGAGGTCGTGCTTGCAATGCACCAGACTGTGCAATGCCTGCTCGTACGTAGGGCACCACTCCAATTCGAAATCCCAGCCCGCGAGGTCATTAAAACAGGCACTGGTAAGGATGAAATCATCTTCGTCATCATCAACGAGCAGGATGTGAAGTGGCTTTTCTTGCCTCATAACGAATTAGGGTAAAGGTGGACACGGATTCAGGAAGCCTGGGAAAGTGGAAGGACGATGGTGAATGTCGCCCCTGCGCCAGGCTTACCAGAAGCCATAATTATTCCCGAATGGTTTTCCACGACTTTCTTGCACACCGATAGCCCTATACCCGCTCCCTCGTATTCCGAGCGCCCGCGCAGCCGTTGAAAAATAGTAAATATCCGATTGGCATCGTCGTCGTCGAAACCAATGCCGTTGTCGCTGAAAGTGAGGCGCACGTAGGATCGGCTCGCGGGCAAGCCGTAATTGAGCTGTTCGTCGGGATTCAGCGTTTCAGCGGCGATAGTGATGAAGGGCTGAGCTTCATCGTCGGTGAACTTCAACGAATTCGATAGCAGGTTCTGGAATAGTTGCGCCATCTGGCTTGGAATTATTTCTGCCGTGGGCAACTCTGCAAGTTCAAGTATTGCGTTCTTCTGCTTGATCGTCAGCTCAAGATCACTCAGCACACTCCTGACAATGCTGTTGAGATCTGTACTTTCAAATCCTTGTTGCGTACGAGTAAGGCGCGAGAACTCGAGCAGATTGCTTATCATGCTCTGCATCCGCCGGGTAGCATTGAGGATGCGGTCGAGGTACATGCCCATTTCTACATCCAGGGTGTCCTTACCCTTTTTTTCCAGCCGCTCCCCGAAAGAAACGATCTTACGGAGTGGCTCTTGCAGGTCGTGTGAAGCTACGTAGGCAAATTGTTCGAGGTCCCCATTGGAGCGGTTCAGTTCCTCGACTTTTTCCAACAACTGATTGCGAACCCGCTTGATGGAAGTAACATCCACGATGCAGCCCGTAAGTTTCGGCGGACTCTTGGCATCACCAGGATGATAAATCGAGCGACTTAGTACGCTTCGCTCCTGGCCCGAAAGTGTCTTGATTCTGTATTCGGTTTCTACGGGTTCCGTCGCACCGATTCTATCCTTGGTATCGAGCAATACCCGTTCAAGATCATTGGGGTGAATGTGTTCCATAAAGCGGTCGTAACTCGCCGGACATTGTTGAGCGCTTTCGGGACTGTAACCCAGTAACTCGTATAATCCTTGCGACCACTCGACTTGTTCATTGGTATGATACCAAATCCAGGTACCGAACTCTACTGTTTTTTCGGCGTCGTGTAAGATTTCCAGTACGATGTTTTCCCTCTCCTTGATATCTTTATAGTTCGTAATGTCGGTGAGCGTGCACAGGAAGTGAGCTTCGTCGACCGAAGTATTGCCGATCCGGCACCAAGTATCGCTTGCCGTGAAATACACCTCATCAGCCTGTGCAGATTGGGGTGTTGGCTGGGCCAAGCCGCTGGAATTGTAACCGACAGCCCCCACCAAATCTTCCCAGGTGAGGGCAGCCAATGTCTTGAACCCAGTCATGGCGCGCGCCGCATCGTTGTCTGCGGTACAGACGTAGTCGTCCCGGTCGTCCCGCTTTTTAAAAAGCGCTAGCCCACTCGCAGATGCGTTCAAGAGTTGATTGATCCCGAACGTATCTGATACTGTTTTCAGGTCTGTCGTATTGTCTTCCATTACTGCATGTCAAATTGCTTCATTTTATTGTAAAGCGTTTTACGGTCGATGTTCAACAATCTGGCCGCTTTACTCTTATTGAAATTCACCTGACGAAGTACCTGCAGAATCATGTCGTACTCCGCCTCGTTCGCGACGGTTTTCAGACTGGGGTTGGGGTCGAGGTCGGGCGCAGATGGAGTTTCGTCGGACTCGGGACGAATGCTAAAATCCTCGTCCATCTCGCGCAGTTTCTGAAAGTTGGCGATCTCGAAGGGGAGCGATTTTTCCTCAATATGATCTCCCGCCGATAGCAGCGTAGCGCGCTTGATCACATTTTTCAACTCACGCAGGTTGCCCGGCCACTCGTAATTTTTAAAATCCTCGACTACCTCCTTAGAAAAGCCCTTGATGCTTTTATTAAGTTCTTTGTTGGTAGAATCCAGGAAGGCATCGGCGAATAACATCAAGTCATCTTTGCGGTCGCGCAAGGCGGGAACTTCCATGCTGAACTCATTGAAGCGATAGTATAAGTCCTCCCTGAATTTGCCCCTTTTGGCTAGCTCCAGCAGGCGTTCGTTACTGGCTACGACAATCCTTACGTCAAGGTCTATCTCTTTGTTGCTGCCAATGCGACGCACCTTGCGCTCCTGTACCACCCGCAACAGAGCCATCTGGATTTCGTAAGTGAGGTTGGAAACCTCATCCAGGAAGAGCGTACCGCCATTGGCCAGCTCGAAATGACCGATCTTGGTCTGCAAGGCTCCGGTGAACGATCCCTTCTCGTGACCGAACAGTTCACTGCCCGCCAACTCTTTGGAAATGGCTCCGCAGTCCATTGCCACAAAAGGCTTTTTATGACGGGGAGAACGGTTGTGGATTTCGTGGGCGATGGCTTCTTTGCCCGCCCCGCTTTCACCGTACAGGATCACACTAAAATTTGTGGGGGCCACCAGGTCGATCTGACGGTACAGTTCGTCAGACACGTCGCTGGTGCCGATGATGTAGTCCGAGGAGAATTTGGACTTTCGCTTAGCGCTGCTCTTGCCATTGGACGAAGGCGCACTGCTCTCTTCCGACTCACTGTCGGCCAGGGCTTTTTTGACGGTCACCAAAATTTCGTCAGGAAAGAGGGGCTTGGTGATATAATCGTAAGCCCCCTGCTTCATGACGCTGATGGCAGTTTTGATATCGGAGTAGCCCGTAATGATCAGGACAGGAACGTGCGGAAGTTTTTTCTTAATGCTTACAAGCAGTTCTGCCCCCGTGATGTCTCCCAACCGAAAATCGGTCATCACCAGATCGGGCTTAAATTCTTCCACCAGTTGCAGCCCCTTCTTACCGTTCTGCGCCGTGGCAACCTCGTAGCCACTTTTAGTCAGAAAGCGTTGCAGAAGCATACAAATATCCGCCTCATCGTCGACTACCAGTATTTTTTTCATTAAAAATTCGGTTAGTATTTATATTTCGTGTCAGTGATCATCGTCCTTTTTGGCAGTCCTATATCTCCACCCGCAGCCGTGAAGTCGGGATGCTGAGTTGCTCGCGGTACTTGGCCACCGTTCGCCTGGCTACCAGATAGTCGCGTTTGGCAAGCAGGTCGGTGATTTGCTGGTCATTCAGCGGGTGCCGTTTGTCTTCGGCTTCCACAATTTCCTTAATCGCTTCTTGGATAGCCCGATTGGACACCTCAGTGCCATCTTCCCGCGCCACCCCTTCTGTGAAGAGGTCCTTTAACAAAACAATGCCAAAAGGCGTCTGCACGTATTTGTTGGTCGTAACCCGGGAAACGGTCGATATATCCATGTCGATGATTTCGGCCACGTTTTTGAGAATCATCGGTTGCAGTTTTTTGACGTTTCCGGTTTGAAAGTAGTCGTACTGCAGCTTCACTATGGCCTTCATCGTGTTCAGCATGGTATTTTCACGCTGCTTGATGGCGTCGATAAACCACTTGGCCGAGTTGATCTTGTTTTTGAGAAACTGTTTCGTAGCCCGATCGTTTTTTTCCTCCGCCATTTTGGTAAACACCCGGTTCATGCGCAGGGCCGGGCTGTTCCCCCAGGCGAGCTGCACTTCGATGTCGCCATCGTTGAGGTAGCGCATCAGGAAATCGGGCTTGATAGAGTGATTGGTGGTCGAATCGCTCCGCAGGCCCGAAGCAGGCTTGGGGTTGAGCGAAACGATAACCTGGAGAGCGTCTTTCAGTGCATCCTCCTCTATTTCCAGCGTCCTCACGATCTTGTCGTAGTTTCGGGTACCCAACTCGTGGAAGAAATCGGCGACGAGCTTGCTGGCCAGCTTGCCCGGTTCAGAATCCAGGTTGCGGCGTTCGAGCTGAAGCCGGAGGTTTTCCTGTAAGTCGCGGGCAGCGATTCCGGCCGGTTCGAGCTGTTGGATGAGGTACAGCATTTCTTCCACCTCTTCGGCCTTAATGTAAATGCTGTTGGCAAAAGATATGTCGTCGGCGATGATGTCACATTCCCGGCGCAAAAAACCGTCTTCATCCAGTGAGTCCAGAATAAAATCGGCAATTAGTTGCTGCCTCTCATCAAGGTCCATATAATGAACCTGATCTTTGAGCTCATCCCGGAAAGAATACGTCTCGACCATAGGACGGGTGTAAACCTCGTCGTCGGGCGAGTAATTATTGGCGTAAGTCTTGTAATCAGGTATGTCGTCATCCCGCTCGTCCCAATCGTGGTAGTCCTGCACCTCGGGTACGTCGTCGTCGCCTACCCCCACGGTTTCGCCCTTGTCGGGGGTTTCATCCAAATCTTCCTTTTCTTTGGCGGCTTCGTCCTTTCCCTCTTCCAGCACCGGGTTTTCTTCCATCTCCTCTTTGATGCGGTCCTCAAGTTCGAGCGTAGTCAGATGCAGCAAATTCAGCATCTGTATCTGGAGGGGGGAGTACTTTCAACGTCTGGCGTTGAACCTGCGCTTGTCTCTGCATATTGCTTGGTGTAAGTAGAATTTGAACTCTGTAAGAAAATCTGACTCCAGCGCCGACCCTCTGGCCTGTCTTTTTAGATAGCTGCGACCCGAAGTGTTTGACTACAACAGCCGAACGTTGTCCCGACTGCGGAATTTATCGTTTCTGCCGCTGCTGAGACGCTGGACAATTTTTTGTAAGATATAAATTTTGGGCAGTTCTTTACCCAAAATGAGTAGATTCGTGTAAAATTTCCGTCAGCGTCACACCGCCATGCCTAATCTTCCGGAGCGCCACTTACTGAAACGTTCTCTGAGTGAGGAGCAGTTGTCCTGGGCCATCAGGTTTTTGTTTGCCATCTCCGTCTTTCTCATCGTCATCCTGTCGGTAAGTTATCATTCAATTAACCAGGAGCTCATTTATTATTCCGAGAAGGTGGATCACACGCATGAGGTGCTGGATGATGTCCAAGATGTCCGAACCAGACTTTATCAAGTGACGTACTACGGACGCGGATACCTGGTGATGTCTGATTCTGCCAATCACAGCAGTATGCTTGAAAGGCTGGCGTCTATTCCCGGCAGAATAGACCATTTGACTCGGCTGACCCAGGACAACTCCATCCAGCAGGCCAATCTGGACTCACTGGGAGCCTCTTTTGCGGTCTACGAAAATCTGGTTGCCAATTTTGGGAGGTCGGATCCCTATTCGATGAGCACCGATCGCAAGCTGGGCCTGCTCAGGACAGGATCGAGCCGAACTGAGAATTTGAACCAAATTCTGGACGAAATGGTGGCGGTAGAGCAAAAATTGATGCAAGAAAGAGTCATAAATCGGGATAACTACAAGCAGCAAATATTCCGATTCAACTGGGTCATCATGGGGGTTGCCCTCGCATTCCTACTCTCCTCTTTTTTGTTGCTGGAACGCGAACTCAAACGCACCAAGCAGTACCGACTCGAACTTGAAGATCAGGTAGGGAACCTCAATCGATCCAACGCGGAGCTCGAACAGTTCGCTTATGTCGCCTCCCACGACCTGCAGGAGCCATTGCGGAAAATCCGGTCCTTCGCCGATTTGCTGAAAGCAAAGAGCAAGTCCACTTTGACCGAAGAGTCGAAAGAAATCGTGGAAAAAGTTACGAAATCGGCCATCCGAATGCAGATGCTGATTGACGACTTGCTGTCGTTTTCGCGCAGTATAGACTCATCCCGGGATGTGGAGCAAGTAAACCTGGATGTCGTTTTACGAGAGGCGCGAAAGAACCTACGTCATAAAATAGAAGAGCACCAGGCCGAAATAAAGTCAGAGGATCTGCCAACCGTGGCGGGTTACGGCAATCAGCTTATCCAGCTTTTCGAGAACCTCCTATCCAATTCACTGAAATACTGTAAAGCGGATGTCTATCCCACGATCGACATTACTTGTTCGGAGGTTAGGGGAACCGCCATAATGGGAGTCAAGGAATCGCAATTGGGGGAGACGTTTCACCGCGTTGCATTTCAAGATAATGGGATTGGCTTTCGACAGGAATACGCGGAAAAAATTTTTGTGATTTTTCAAAGATTGCACGGACAGGATGCCTACCAGGGTTCAGGGATTGGTTTGGCCATTTGCCGCAAGGTAGTCGCCAACCATGCGGGCTACATCACTGCCGACAGCACAGAAGGTGAAGGAGCAAGATTTTATTTATATTTGCCCAAGAAATCATCAACAGGGTAAATGAAAGGAATGAGCGAGTTCAATATATTGATGGCTGATGACGATGCCGACGATCGGTTCTTGGTTCAGGCAGCCTTCGAGGACAACGAAATCCATCATGAAATGATGTTCTTCGAAGATGGCGAGCAACTCCTCGATCATCTGGACACTACGCCTGCCGATGGCAAAACCCGTTTTATTTTGCTCGACCTCAATATGCCGAAAAAGGACGGCAGAGAAGTTCTGCGCGCCCTAAAATCGAACAAAATACTGAGCAAAATTCCTGTGATCGTGTTCAGTACTTCCAAAGCCCCGGACGATATTTTGTCCTCTTATGAACTCGGGGCCAACAGTTACGTCGTGAAGCCCTCCAGCTACGAGCATTTAAAAGAAGTGATTAAAAAGATCAGTGATTTTTGGCTCAATACCGCCACTACCCCCTAGTCCGATCGCTCATCGGTATCGTATCGCCGTCTTCGTTGGTGGTAAACGCAGGTGTCGTCAAACCGGGAGGGGTCATTGTTTCTGCATCATCTTCAATTAATGTTTCATTCTCGATCCGAACCGGGAGAGAGTCCACAGTGGAGTCGACGACGGCAGGGGGTATCACGGGGTTCACTCCCGCAGATTCCGTTATTTGCAGAACTTCATCGTCGTCCTCGGTAATATCGCGCACCCATTCCAGCCCTTTGATCAGCAAGTCCCGGCCATATCCACGGCCAAATTCATTGGCGTAGTTGAAAGCCAGATTCTGGGCCATGTGAGGAACGAAAAGATTGAAAGGGAAAGGCAGCCTTTTTAGAACTGTCTTGGCCAATAAAGCATTGATCCCCAACTGTAGGCCCGTGCCCACGGCACCCTTCTTGCCTGTCTTGGTCTTGACCATTTTTTTGGCGACGTTAGAAACAATTGCCAGAGGTTTTGCTTCCTCTTTCCACTCCCGCTGGTCGGCATCAAGTTGCGACTTGGCGACTTGCAAGTCATTGTGTGCCTTGGCCCGTTGGGCCTTCAGATCGTCATATGAGTTTATCATCTTGGTTTCGGTAAAGTTTTTTCAAAAAAGTATTCATCAATGGCAGAAACAACCAATTTCTCCGGTTAAAGAAAAAGAGGGCTGCAATCAGTCCGTACAGAACCGCCACTATCAGGTATCCCAGCGCACCACTGTCGGTGAGATCGCCCAGCCAGACGGCCAACGAGATACTGGCAAAAACCAGGAAGAATAATCCCAGGATGGCCAGAATGACCCCAACAATGATAGAGGTCACAATATTGGCTGTCTTGTCAGACACGTCCAACGCGATCAGGTTCCAGCGAGCTTCGGCGTAGTCAATTAGATGCTGATACGTGTTTTCCGCCTTTTCCTTGGCATCTTTTAAAATCATGAGTTAAATCTTTTTTAGATAAGTGAACAATCTCGCTCCACTTCCAACAAAAGAGGTAACACCTGTTTGCCACATAGTGTTACCTCTTTCTTATTTCCTAGAAAAAGCTGCACGCTGGCGTTACTTCATCTTGTTGACTGTGCTTTTGGCTTCCTCAAGCTGATCGTCCGCAGCCTCGGCCGCGTCGTTCTTATAGCTTTTGGCCTTGCTCATCACGTTATCGGCAGTGTCCTGAACTTTGGCTTTGCCTTTTTCCAGAGCTTCGAGCGCATCGTTAGCCCACTCATTGGCCGACTTCTTGATTTTTTTACGGGTCTTGTCTCCGTCTTCAGGTGCGAAGAGCATTCCTACTGTGGCACCTACGGCAGCGGCAATAAATATGCTGAAAAAAGCTTTGCTGTTGTTCATTGTATTATTTGTTTAAAAAATTGGTTGAAAAATAATTGGAGGTAATTAAACATCAAATTTACGATTCAGTTGGCTAAAATCCTATACCAAACCACTTCTAAACGGATTAATGGCTTTTATGCGCTGAGGATGGGTATTTTTCTACCCAATATCGATCCAGGCTTTTAAAATAGATGTGTTACCCAAAAATCCGGAATTGCTTTGGGACTGGCAGGGTTGTTTCTTATGGTTTAAATTTTTCTTACTCCTAACAGTGAACGCGCACAATCGTCATCAATAGCTACCATCTGCGACTTTGATATTATGCCCTATGTTTGATTACGCCCTATGCTTATGAAAGTTGTAATTATCGAAGACGAGGTAGATTTAGGCCAATTGATTGGGAATTTTCTGCTTCGGAAGGCTAACGCGAACCTGGTCAAAACCGCCACAACTATCAAAGACGGCATGTTATACATCGACGAAGTGCATCCCAACCTGGTGTTTTTGGATAATAACCTGCCCGATGGCAAGGGAATAAATATAATCGGAAAAATTAAGGAGATGGGCGACATGCGCATCGTGATGATGAGTGCCATGACCAATCTGCGGGAGGAAGCACTCCGCAAAGGCGTCGATTATTTCATCGACAAGCCAGTTAGCTTTGTCGAGATCCAACAAATATTGAACGAATATAACTGAGACCGATAATACGGGGCTAGGCCAAATTGAGCTTTTCTAGCCCAATATTCCCCTCGTCTTGCCCTGCTGCTTCCAATGGTTTTCCCACCTCAGGATTATCTATCCCCGCATCGAAAAGCGCGTCGATTTCGTTCTTTTTTGGTTCTCCCAGTACGTACCCGAACGCTTTCAATCGTTCGGAGTGATCGAATATGACTTTTAGGATGGCCACTGAGGGCAGCGCCAAAATCATACCCGGAATTCCCCACATCATGCCGCCAAGGAGTAGCGCCACGATGGCCATCATTGGGTTGATGCTAATTTTGGAGCCTACTACATAAGGAGTGATGAAGTTTCCCTCAAGAAACTGAATGAGCAGAAATACGGATCCGACCCCTACTGCGTACATGGCGGAATCCTTGGTCACCAAAGCCATCATAATGGGCAGCGACGAACCAATGATGACACCGACGTAAGGAATAAGCAGTAACAGTGCGGCGAAAAATCCGAAGAACACGGCGTATTGTATACCGAAAAGCAGCAGGGTAATAGTATTGAGTGTTCCCACGATTACCATCACGGTGAACATACCCGCCAGGTAGTTGTGAATGACATCGTAAATCCTGAACAGAATTCGATTTACCCGCTTTTTTTCCTTTTCTCCCAACAAGCTGTACAAAAAGTTGCAGAAAAACGTGCGGTAGTACAGCATGAAAAACATGTACAGTGGTATGAGTGCGATGTCGGCTAGGATGGCGGTAGTCGTGAGCAGCGCCGAGGAACCCGTGCCCTTCAACAGGTTGGCTGACATATTTCCCAAATCGTCGATCTGGGTGGTGGTCTGTAGCCCGAAAGCTTGGCTGAGCCAGATCTCAAACTGCTGAAACATGATGTTAGCCTTCTCGTAGAAGGTGGGCCACATGTAAATCATGTCGGAGATCTGCAGAAAGGAAACGTACAGCACCCCGGCGATAAGGCCCAGAAAAAGGGTGAGCGTGAGCAGAATGGCTGGAATTCGCTTGATGCCCCGGTCTTCGAGCTGTAAGGTAATGGGCGATACCAGAATGGAAAGCAGCACCGAAACCAGCAATGGAACCAAAAAGGATTGGAGAATAATGAGCCAGTAAACCGCAACCGTGACGATAACCATCATGGCGCACACACGTACCGGCCTGGAACTTTCGGATGAATTGAAGGAAATCATTTGAAAAAATAGATCACTATTGCCCGCAGACACAATTCCCACGCCATCTGGACAACACCATATGCCGCAAGTACTTCGCAAAGAAACGACCTATTTTGAGTAAATATATTCCCGCACAGTAAATACACGGAGAATTTCTTTCTACACTTTGCTTGGCCGATGTATGCTTTGCCCGTTGGTTTGGTTTTAGACCAATTATCACCCGACCAGGTCAAAGATGGCCTTTCGATTTACAAACCTTTCAAATTAACATTACAAAAAGATGAAAAAAGTAACGCTGATGGTGTCTGCCCTGCTATTAGGAATGACATTGACCTTCACTTCATGCTCTCCAGAAGCCCGAAACGATGCCGAAGACACCACCGAGCAGGTTGGTGACGATATGGAGGACGCTGCCGACGATATTGGCGATGAGTTCGAGCAAGGACGCAATGCCCTACGCGACGACATTAACGACGGCGTGGACAAGCTCGACAGGAAGATCGAGGAAACCGATGCCGAAATCGAGAAGGCTTCTGCGAATGAGAAGGCCAAATGGGAAAAACGCAAGTCTGAGCTCGAAGAAGAGCGCAATGATTTGAAAGCTTCTTTGGATGATATCGGTGACCGTACCGAAGCCAACTGGGAGGAATTCAAAAGCGATGTGAATCGTAAGATGGATAAAATCAAAGCCGACTTGGAGAACTAGTTCTGATTTCCAGAGTCCATTAAGAAGGCCGGGGTCGCACATTGCGACCCCGGCCTTCTTGCTTTTTAATCAAGGTCAGTTTTGGGAATATATGATCGCTGAGTAAGGGGCCAATCCTAACTGCACGAACTGAAGCTTGCCGTCGTATTCGCCTTCTTGGGTGGTGATTGACACGACGGTTTTATCCGAGAACTCCTCGTCGTATCCTTTCCAGTCGCTGTTGAAGCGGGGAATCCACTCTCCTGCCGCCGGGAAGCCAACCCCGTAGTCGTCGTGCGTCTCGGCCGAAAAGTTGATCGCCACCACTACACTGTCGCGCGCGCCGCCGTCTTTCCAACGGTGGAACACTACAATTTTCTTGTCGTTATCTACCCGCAACAGCTCCACTTTTTGACCACTCAGGCCGCGCGTTTCATCTTTAAAATTACGGCGAAGCTGAATCAGGTCGCGGTGCAAGTCCACGTATCCCGCAAACTTATCGAGCCGAGACCAGTCCAGCGGATCCGTGTCCGAAAACCACTTGTCTTCCAGGAGCGGTTGGCCCTGGAAAAGCATGGGAATGCCGGGTGAGGTCATTACCAGAACTACGCCCAATGCGGCCCGCTTCTTGGAGTAGTAATTATCTACGTCGGAGTGGGCGATCTCCTCGGCCACACGGGCCTGCCCGTTGGAAACCTCGTCGTGCGATTCGGTATAGACAATCCGCTCGAAGGCATCGAGGTTGTAGCGATGCGTGATGGCTTCGGCTACGGCATTCATATCACGGTCGGCGTCATCCTGCGTAATTATAGCATCCCTGACCGGATGCACAAACTCCGCATCCCACTGTGAACCGTAGCCCCAACCGTCGGCCTCGAGCTCGTCGGTAATCGAATCTATACCGTGCATGTCCTCGGCGATCGTGATTTTATGGGGATACTTGTTCTTAATCTCCTCGTGAATCCAGCGAATGAGTGTTTTGCCTTCGGGAATGTCATCACCAGGGTTTCCGCTGGCCTTTACGTTACGGATGTAGGCTACCATGTCCATGCGCAAACCGTCTACGCGGTAGTCCTCTAGCCACATCAGCGCGTTATCACGGATGTAACGCCGCACTTCGCCTCGCCCGTAATCGGGTCGGGTGTTGCCCCAGGGGGTTTCGGAGCGCCAATCATTGTAGAAGTAGATGCCTCCACCATCGTTGTCGTGCCAGCCGTCAAACTGCCAGATGTCCATATCTCCCGGCCCGAAGTGATTATAGACGACGTCCAGGATTACGGCAATGCCGTGCTCGTGGGCGGCCTTCACGAAATTCTTGAAACCGTCCGCCCCCCCGTAATCAGCCTCGATCGCAAAGGGAAAAGCGGGGTTGTAGCCCCAGGAAGTATCGCCGGGAAATTCAAATACGGGCATGAGCTCGATGGCATTGATACCCAAGTCACGCAAATAGGGCAACCGCTCGATGGCCGTGTGAAAATTGCCGGGATGGTATGGGTCGGTTTTGTTGAAAGTACCGAGGTGCATTTCATAAATTACCAGTTCGTTCCAGGCGGGCGTCACGAAGCCATCGTCCTGCCAGTCGAAGGCCGACTGATCGTAGATAATGCCATTGCCGATCGAATTGGTCATCTGGAGTGCATAAGGATCATTTCGGTAAAGCTCGCCCGATGGGGTTTGCAGCACGAACTTGTACTCTTGCCCTACCTTTGCTTTGTCGACGTTGCCGCCCCAGTAGCCATTCTCTTCTCTTTCAAGAAGGTCATCGTCTTTATGCCAACCGTTAAAATCCCCTACTACCGCCACGGATTCGGCGTGCGGTGCCCACACTCTAAAAAATACCCCCTGGTCGTGGCATACCGCGCCCATTCCACCCACGTTTACTCTCTCTACCTGCTCCTCAATTTCCATTTATATATGTTATAGTGCATTCAATACGAAGCAAGGGATGATCGAACGATCATCCCTTGCTTCTCTTCACAAACTGTTATTTCCCGACAATGTTTTAGTCGGCCTTGGCGTGCAATTTGGCAATACGACTCTTCGCGGCACGCAATTCTTCCAGCTGCTTACGCACTACGCTTTCCAGTGCGTCGGGAAGTCGCGTATCATTGCTGTCGTACTCCAGCGCCTCCTCGTATCCTTTGACGATGGTCTGCTCGCCAAACTCGCATGAGCTGAGTACCGAGTCGCGGTCTTTGCCCGTTACAGCGGATTTTAGGTCCATCCACGCCTGGTGGATGTCGCTCAAAAATGACTGATCGTCGGGTACCTCGCCGCCGTACTTAATGATCTCGGCGTTCAAGTCAGACTTGAATTTGGTGCTTTGCTGCTCGTAAAAGCTGAACAGTGCCAACAAATCGGCATCTTGCGTGTCCTCCTTTGCATTCTGGTAACCCTTGGTTCGGTCAAAATTGAGTTTCGAGAGTGCTTCTAATACGTCCTGAGCTTTTTCTGTTCTATCTGCCATGCTATTTTGTTAGTTTACTTTGTGTTGAAGATTTCTTATTTGCCCGTAAAGGCGAAAAGAATCTTACCACTTGGCGGCTGGCGCTACTTTGGGGAAAAGTAGGAACGTAAGAGGAAATAAGGGTCAGCCAGGGTGTGAATAAAAATCCACAGACGGCAAATGTATCTCCGCCATCATGCAGCGCGCCGAGCCGCCGCCGTTGCCTTCTATAGTGGTTAGGTCAGTGTGGAGTAACTGAGCGTATTTGCCCAATGCGGTGCGCTGGCTCTCAGTCAAGGCACTGAAAGCGCTGCTGGACATCATCAGAATCTTATCATCGGCGTTGCTTTGCACCAATAGCATATTTCCCGCAAATTGCTTCATCTGGTCGAGGGTAATTTCCACGATCTCCTTTTCAGTTTCTTCCAGTCGCTGACGAACGCGCCTCTTTTCTTCCTCATCCTTGATTGCTTCCAGACAAATTACCGCAAAACGGTCACCCACGCACATCAGGACGTTGGTATGGTAAATCGCTATGCCCCTTTCGTCCGACGCAAAAAAACTCACGATTTCGTAGTCGGCTGCCTCCGCAAAAGCCGCCAGCACCTCGGGATGCGTCCGGGGCGACAAGCAGGCGTAAGCGATCTTGTGGCGGCGGTCGAGCACCATGCTGCCCGTGGCTTCCAGAAACTTTTCCTCCTGCTCGAAATGCGTAAGGTCGATTACTTCCTCTACCCGAAAGCGCTGCCGCAAGTCCTCGACAATATCGGCGCGGCGCTCTACCCGACGGTTCGGGGCCATCATCGGGAAAAGGATGAGCTTCCCATCCCGGTGCGTCGTCATCCAGTTATTGGGAAAAATGGAGTCGGGCGAATACGGATCCAATGTATCGTCATACACTTTCATATCTACTCCGGCGTCCGTCAGCGTCGCAACCATCCGCTCGAACTCCTCCAAGGCTCTCTCCTGCGCCACGCGGCGGGTTTCTTCGGCAAATTCCGCGTCCATGAATTCATTGCTCTCGGCGGTCTGCTCATTGTACCCAAAGCGCACCGGCCGCACCATGAAGATGTGTGGGGTGGTTTGGGGGTGGAGCGTTGTTGTGCGGACGGGAGGCATGGTGGTTTTTGTTTAGGTGTTTAGGTGTTTAGGTGTTTAGGTGTTTAGGTGTGGAGTCGTTTAGTCGTTTAGTCGTTTAGTCGTTTAGTCGTTTAGTCGAATTTTCTAAAACATAATCTACTGATTTTTAATCAAGAGCTAAACACCTAAACACCTAAACGACTAAACACCTTAACATAGCCCAGCTTATGCCTCATCCCGAAAAACGGGCATGCTCATGCAGTGCGAGCCGCCTCGGGCGCGGGAGAGCTCGGCGGAAGGCAGCATGATGAACGTATCGGTGATTGTGTCGGGGGATGATGTCCCGGCTTCGAACTCAGCCAACAGGTCGGCGGCTTTGATGGTGCGGAAGCCGGTGGCTCGGAAGGCGTCGAGGGTTTTGTCGTTGCGGTCGTAGCCGATGACCACGCCGTCCTTTAAAGCCAGCAGGTTGCAGGAATCGGTCCACTGCTCGCGTTCGCCGAAGGGGAATTCGTTGTTGCCGGAGTAGATGAATTTGACCTCTTCCTTGCTACCTAAGTCGTTCTTGCTGATATCGGCCAAGAGATCTTCCAGATTTTCGATTTCTATCGGCTTCTGTTCCAGGCCTTTGTAGAATTGCATGATCTTCATTTTCTGGCCCAGTACCTTAGGGCCGAAGAAATGCAGTACATCCTTCTTGCGGCTTTCGTCGCCCTGCCGGGCCAGCGAACGCAGCAGCACCCACACGTTTTTCTTGACTTGCGTAAATACCGTGTCGATGTGCATGTAGTCGCGCTTCTTGGGAATCTGCACGATGGTGATGGTATCGACCACGTTTTTCTCGAACAAAATCTTCATCGTCTGCTGGGCGGCGTAGAGGGTCGTGCGCTCACTGCACCCGATGAGCAGGTGGCGCGGTGCGACCATCATCACGTCGCCACCTTCCAGCGTGGAGCGGTTGAAGTCGCTGAGTTGCTCGTCCTCCGGGATCAGAAAAAGCCGCGCGTTGCCGGGAATTTCGATGATCTTATCGCGGTAGTCGGCAAAGAGCGGGTGCTGGAAAAAGATGTACTGCGCCAGTAGCGACTCGCGCGTCCGGGCGACCTTGGCCGGCCGGTTGAGCAGGATGTGGTCGTCGATGACGATGCCGATGTCGCGGGTAAAAATCAGGTTGGGCAGCGGCGAAAACAGCATTTTATCGTCGGATTGCGACCCCGAGATGAAAATTTTAGCCAGTTCCTGCGGATCGTATTTTTCCAGTTCGAGCTGCGTGGCGTGGGAGCACTTCTCTATGCCACAAATGGAGGCAATCAGCTTGGTGCGGGTCACCTCATCTTCCAGAATATCGGACAGCAGGTTCTGCAGGTCGATTACCTTATCGGAGTTGAAGTAGTCCGCATTGCCCGGTTTGTAGAAGGCCCGCGAAGTATCGGCGTCGATCTCCGCAATCTTGCCTTTTACTTTCTCGGGGTCGAGGAAGTAGAGCAGCAGCTTGACGTAGTAATCGTACTCCTCCCGCCGCATGGTGTCCAGGTGGACGATGTCCTCGAAGAGCCAGTCCTGCGCCTTGGAAGGCACCACTTTTCCCAGCCCCCGGTCAGGACTGTGAATGAGCAGCCGACGCAGTCGACCCACTTCGGACGTCACTTTTATTTTGCCTTGGTTCGTCTTCATAAAATCGTTTCGTGCCAGAAAATAGCTTTCTGCAAAGTACGGCGGATTATTTTTCAATAAAAAGCCGACTAAATCCTACCAATCCCGGCACCTTCGACAAAGCCGCGAAACGGGGAACATCCTACCGTACTTGGGGGTTATACTGACTGCCGGACTTATTTAGAAACCTTCTAATCGTAGTTTCTTTTCCCGCTTCTGGCGGCGTACCTTTGCATTTTTGTAAAGAAAATTGACACGAAACACTCAATATGCTTACCATTAAAGACTTACACGCCTCGATCGAAGGCAAGGAGATATTAAGAGGAATCAACCTGACCGTCAATCCTGGTGAGGTACACGCTATCATGGGGCCAAACGGCTCGGGCAAGAGCACGCTGGCCTCCGTATTGGCGGGCCGCGAAGAATACGAAATAACGAGCGGCAGCGTAGAATTTGAAGGCAAAGACCTCCTCGACCTTGCCCCCGAAGAGCGCGCGGCGGAAGGCATTTTCCTGGCTTTCCAGTACCCCGTTGAAATACCCGGCGTGACGACCATCAACTTTCTGAAAACGGCCGTCAACGAAATGCGCAAGTACCGGGGCGAAGATCCACTGGACGCCGCGCAGTTTCTGCGGATGGTGCGTGAGAAAGCCAAACTCGTGAAAATGAACGACTCGCTCCTGAAGCGTTCCCTCAACGAAGGTTTCTCGGGCGGCGAAAAAAAGCGCAACGAAATATTCCAAATGGCCGTGCTGGAACCCCGGCTGGCCATCCTGGACGAAACCGATTCTGGCCTCGACATCGACGCCCTGCGCATCGTGGCCGAGGGCGTCAACACGCTCCGCTCACCAGAAAAAGCAACGGTCGTCGTGACCCACTACCAGCGCCTGCTGGACTACATCGTCCCGGATTTTGTGCACGTACTTTACCAAGGACGCATCGTAAAATCCGGCAGCAAAGAGCTGGCGATGGAGCTGGAAGAGAAAGGGTACGACTGGATCAAGGCGGAGGTCGTTGCTTAATTTTGAATGAGTGATTGAGTGAATGAGTGAGTTGATAAAAACTTCTTTCTTATTCTCTAAATCTCTCATTCTCTCAATCAAAATTAAAAAATGGTAGATCTAAAAGAAAAATTAGTCGCTGATTTCCGTTTACGGGAGGCGGCCATGAACGGGGAGGCGCAGACTTCGCTGCATGAGACGCGGCAGAAGGCGCTGGCCCGGTTTGAGAAATTGGGATTTCCTACGCCCAAACACGAGGAATGGAAGTACAGTAACGTTCGTAATCTGACGAATCAGGATTTTGACTTTGCAGGAAATCATGCTGTTACGGCGGCGGATCTTGAAGCGCTCAAAATCCCGAATCTGACCGGCAATGTCCTGTACTTTGTCAACGGGAAATACGAAGCCGGACTATCAAGCATCGTCTCGCCTTCTTCTGAGGTTACGATTCAGCCCTTGCGGGAAGCTCTGACCGCGCAGCCCGAGTTGGTGAGCACCTATTTTGGCCTATTGGTCGATTCTCAGGATGAGGCTTTCACGGCTTTGAACACTGCCTTTGCGGGCGATGGGGTTTTCATTCACGTGCCAAAGGGCAAAGTAGTGGAAGAACCCATCGTGCTGTATTTCATCAACGACACCCGTTCGGGTAACGCAGGCGCGCAGCCACGCAATCTGTTCGTGATCGAGCAAAATGCGCAGGTGCAATTGACCGAAACGTTCCTGACACTAGGTGAGTCATCGGCTTTCACCAATGCCGTGACTGAAATCCACGTCGCTCAGGACGCGCACGTACAATACTACAAGGTACAAAACGATAGCGACGCGGCCTACCACGTGGGTACCACGCAGGTGCGCATGGCCGACAAGTCGCATTTTTACGCCGCCACCGTTTCACTGAACGGCGGCTTTACGCGTAACAACCTCAACATCGCCCTCGATGGGGAGCATTGCGATGCGCATATGTACGGGCTGTATTTCCCCGACGGTAAGCAGCACATCGACAACCACACCGTGGCCGACCACCGCATGCCCAACTCCGAAAGTAATGAGCTGTACAAGGGCGTACTGCGTGGTCAATCGACGGGCGTGTTCAACGGCAAGATTTTCGTGCGCGAAGACGCCCAGAAAACCAACGCCTTCCAGTCGTGCAAGAACGTGGTGCTGTCGCCGCAGGCGACCATGAACACCAAGCCGCAGTTGGAGATTTGGGCCGACGACGTCAAATGCTCGCACGGCACCACCACCGGCCAACTGGACGACGAAGCACTTTTTTATCTTCGCTCACGCGGCATTTCAAAAGATGAAGCCATGAGCCTGCTTATGTTCGCTTTTTGTGAGGACGTGATCACCCAAATCAAGATCGAACCGATTCGGGCTTATCTGGAAGAGATTATTGCGGGAAAACTGGCGTAGGCCGTTTTTAGTACTGGGTATTGAGTACCTGGTACTGAGTTTTTATTCCCTCGTCCCCTCCGCAATCAAAGAACCCGGAACGAAGTACCCAGTACCCAGTACCCAAAGTTATGCTACTAGAAACAGAAACCATATCCCAATTGGACATCACGAAAATCAGAACGGATTTTCCGATTCTGAACGAAATCGTGAACGGCAAGCCGCTGGTATACCTTGATAATGCCGCTACCACGCAAAAGCCGCGTCAGGTAATAGAGGCATTGGCAAATTATTACGAGCACACCAACGCTAATATCCACCGGGGCATTCACCATTTGGCGGAGAAAGCCACGGCGGACTACGAAGCGACACGGCGTCGGATTCAGAAGTTTATCAATGCCCGACTGCCGGAGGAAGTGATCTTCACTTATGGCACTACGGATGGTATCAATCTGGTGGCTCAGACCTACGGGCGCAAGTTCCTGGAAGCGGGCGATGAGATCATCATCAGCACGATGGAGCATCACTCCAACATCGTCCCCTGGCAGATGCTCTGCGAGGAAAGGGGTTGCGTGCTACGCATTATCCCCGTTAATGAGGCGGGTGAGTTGGTGATGGACGAGTACGAAAAAATGCTTTCGGAAAGGACTAAATTCGTTTCCGTGGTTCATGTGTCCAACGCCCTGGGCACCATCAATCCCGTAGCCGAGATCATCGACAAAGCCCACGCCGTAGGTGCTAAGGTTTTGATCGACGGTGCGCAAGCTACCTCGCATATCGATGTCGACGTGCAGGCGCTGGATTGTGACTTTTACGCCTTTTCACTGCACAAGCTCTTTGGCCCGACGGGCATGGGGGTACTGTACGGAAAGGAGGATATTTTGAACGCTATGCCGCCCTGGCGTGGCGGTGGCGAGATGATTAAGGAGGTCACGTTCGAGAAAACTACTTACAACGAACTACCCTACAAATTCGAGGCCGGTACGCCTAATATTGCCGACGTGGTCGCGGCTCAAGCGGCCATCGACTACGTAGAGAATCTCGGCAAAGAAGCCATCGCGGATTACGAAAACTACCTTCTTGAATACGCCACCAACGCGCTATTTAGCATCGAAGGGCTGAAGATAGTAGGTACCGCCAAAGAAAAAGTGAGCGTCATATCTTTCCTCATCGACGGCATTCACCACCAGGACACCGGCGTGTTGCTCGACCAGCAAGGCATTGCCATCCGCACGGGCCACCACTGCACGCAGCCACTCATGCAGCGCTTCGGCATTCCCGGAACCTCCCGCGCCTCCTTCGCTGTTTACAACACAACCGAAGAAATCGACCGCCTGGTGGCGGGACTGGAGAAAGTGAAGCGGATGCTGGGATAGAAGGCTGTTGAATCGTGTAATCGTGTAATCGTGTAATCGTGTAATCGTGTAATCGTGTAAGTGGAACGCCACCCCGGCGGTAATCGTGTAATCGAATTTATTTGGGGCCAACGACTCATACAATCAAACAGTTAAACATCAATTACACAGTTCAACAATTACACAATAAGAAAATGACTATCAAGGAAAAACAAGACGAACTCATTGAAGACTTTGCTCTTTTTGACGACTGGGAGAGCAAGTACGAGTACATCATAGACATGGGCAAGCAATTGGCACCCTTGCCCGAAGCGTACAAGACCGAAGAAAACATCATCAAGGGTTGCCAGTCGCGCGTGTGGCTGCACGCCGAAACCGATGGTGAAAAAGTTAATTTCGAGGCTGATAGCGACGCAGTTATTGTCAAGGGCCTGGTGAGTATGCTGGTCAAAGTTTTGTCCGGCCACAATGCCGAAGAAATCGCCCAATCTGATCTTTATTTTATGGAAAAGATTGGTCTACGCCAGCATCTGGCACAAACCCGTTCCAACGGCCTGGCCAGCATGGTAAAGCAAATGAAAACGTACGGCTTTGCTTATCAAAGCTTAAATAGATAGGAGATATGGAAACTACCACCCTTACCGAAGCAGAACTTAAAGAGGAAATCGTGAAAGCGATCAAACGCGTGTACGATCCGGAAATTCCGGTGGATGTATACGAGTTGGGTCTGATTTACGAAATTAAAATATTTCCCGTTAACAACGTTTACGTTTCTATGACCTTGACGTCGCCTTCTTGTCCTTCGGCGGGTACCTTGCCCGGAGAAGTCGAGCAGCGCATCCGCGAAGTGGAAGGCGTTAACGATGTGAGTCTCGAACTTACCTTTGACCCGCCCTACACTACCGAAATGATGTCGGAAGAGGCGAGGTTGGAGTTGGGGTTTATGTGAGGGAGGTCCAAAGGTCCAAAGGTCCAAAGGTCCAAAGGTCCAAAGGTCCAAAGGTCCAAAGGGGAAGTGACATGTCACGAGTGAAGTTCCCCGTCTAAACAACTAAACGCTTAAACTTTAAACATTTAACAAACAATTAAACAACACAATCCTATGTATCCTCCACATTTAGTTGCTCCCATGAAAGCCGATCTTACGAGCGTCGGTTTTCAGGAGCTTTTGACCGCTGAGGCGGTAGATAATTTCATGGAAAAAGCCGAAGGCGTCACTTTGGTGATGGTCAACTCGGTTTGCGGTTGCGCGGCGGGTGCCGCTCGTCCCGGCGTGAAAGCGGCCGTCGCCAAGAGCGAAGCCAAGCCGGACAATCTGGTGACCGTTTTCGCTGGGGTCGACACCGATGCCGTGAATAAGATGCGCGAGTACTGCCTCCCCTACCCTCCTTCGTCGCCCGCTATCGCAATGTTCCGCGACAATGAGCTGGTTCATTTCATTGAGCGTCACCACATCGAAGGCCGCTCCGCCGAAATGATTGCTCAGCATTTGGTCATGGCGTTCGACGAGTTTTGCGGGGAGAAGGCTTGAAGGAGTACCTAAGTACGCCACCGGGCGCCCGGCTAAGTACCTAAGTACATTTTAGGAAAAATTGAGGTGAAGGCGGCCCTACTGGTCGCCTTTGCTTTTTTATGATAAAACCAAAACCCTTACTTACGCGTTTAGGAAAATGATATCCCACATCATTATTCACTAATTCACCATTCAAAATTATGCTTGGCCATCATTTTTCTAAATTTATTCCTGAGGAGCAAGGGCCGAATAGCAAGTTCGAGCAATTGCTCAGCATTTTTCAGCAATTGCTGCTGATGACTTCCGGCGATGTGGGCGAAGCCATGCAGTGGCTCAGCGAGCTGGATCGGCGTTATAACCTGACCAATGATAAGTACGGTGTCGGCGATTTTTATGAAGATCTTAAAAAGAAAGGCTATATCACCGAGAAAGATGGAGAAGGCCAGGTCGTGATGACGCCGAAGGGCGAGCAGAGTATTCGCAAAAGCGCTTTGGACGAGATATTTGGTAAGCTCAAGCGCTCCAAGTCGGGCGGCAATCACCATACCCCTTATTCGGGTGTAGGTGATGAACTGAGCAGCGATGTACGTCCTTACCAGTTTGGCGATTCGCTCGAACAGATTTCAATGACTGAATCCATCAAGAATGCTCAGGTGAACCACGGCATTGGCGACTTTACGCTCATGGAGCAGGACTTGGAAGTGGTCGAGAAGGAGCAAAAGACGACGACCTCCACGGTGATGATGATCGACATCAGTCACTCCATGATCTTGTACGGCGAAGACCGCATCACGCCCGCCAAGAAGGTGGCGCTTGCCATGGCCGAGCTGATCAAAACCAAATACCCCAAGGATTCTCTGGATATAATTGTTTTCGGTAACGATGCCTGGCAGATTCAAATCAAGGATTTGCCCTACCTGGAAGTTGGCCCGTACCACACCAATACGGTGGCGGGGCTGGAACTGGCGATGGATTTGCTGCGTCGCCGCAAGACACGCAACAAACAAATTTTCATGATTACGGACGGCAAGCCGACTTGTTTAAAAGAAGGGATCAACTACTACAAAAACAGCTTTGGCCTGGATCGTAAAATCGTAAGCAAGACGCTGACACTGGCCGCCCAGGCGCGTCGCCTGGATATTCCGGTCACGACTTTCATGATTGCTTCTGATCCATACTTGAAGCAGTTTGTCCAGAACTTCACGCAGGTGAATAACGGACGGGCTTATTACAGCAATTTGGACGGCCTTGGTAGTTTTGTGCTGGAAGATTTCCAGCGGAACCGCCGTAGGAACATAAAATGAGCTGTCGGCTGTCGGCTGTCGGCTGTCGGCAAAATAAAAAACCAGATCATGCAGAATGCACGATCTGGTTTTTTCTTAAAGGCTGATTTCCGACGGCCATAAGCCGACAGCAAACTATTCTTTGGGAATACGCAGCACCTGACCCGGATAAATCTTGTCGGGATCTGACAGCATCGGCTTGTTGGCCTCGAAGATTTGTGGGTACTTCTTCATGTCGCCATAAACCTCTTTGGCGATCTTCGACAGCGAATCTCCGCTCTTTACCGTGTAGTAGGTTGCCTCAGGAGCCGACTCAGCTACACTCATGCGGTTATCGACCTGTGACACGCCTTCCACATTACCGAGTGCCAGCGCAATTCGCTCCGAATCAGCCTGCTTCTCTACGTCACCTTCCAATACTACGGTGTCGCCGGAAGTTTTAACCTGGATGGTTTTGTAGGTAAGTCCCAAAGCCTTTACGTGGGCCAGCAGGGCACTCGCGCGGAGGGGTTCGGCTTCGGCAGCAGGAGCAGCAGCTTCTTTCCCTTTGAAGACTTTCTCTCCAACTCCCTTTAAAAATGACATCAATCCCATGTTTTGCTTTTTGTTTTATGAATGAATATGAAATCTCGAATGACCCAAAGCTAAGATTTTTTGGGCCAAATCGACAACCTATATACGTAAAACAATTATGCCCGTCACACAGCTCGGCAGTCATTTAAGCCGCCTCTAACCCTGCGGCGAAACTGCAAAACTGATTTCTGAACTGATGGTAGTTCTGTTCAAAGTAGAAAAGCTCTTCTCTTATATAACTACATTCCGACTTGCCAGTCTGCCAGTTGGTGAGCCGCTGGTCGGTGGCAATCGTCTCGGGTGCAGGAACATCCTCAGCCGCTATTTCTGCCAGAAGCTTGTCGACTGAGTGAAAGTAATCATGTAGCTGACCCATCAATTCGGTAAGCCTTTGAGGAAGAATCTGCCCTTTGAGATTAAGGAGATAGCTCTCGAAAATCGCTAATTCACGGCGATTGAATTCAAGTTCATTTTTCCAGAGCAGGTGTTCAAATTTAGATTTGGGGGGACTGGCGGCTGTTTTCATGATGGGTTGAGTTATGGGACTAGGTGAAATGGATTTGAAAATACAAAACATTCTCAACAAAATCTATTCCAAGCCAAAATTTACGAAGAATCGAGTAATTCTTTCTTTTTGCGTACTACGCGTCTTCTTTCTACGAAAAAAGGCTGTGCTGCAACAGCTGGCAGCCCATCAGTTAAAATTGGTCATGCTGAGAGGTAAAGGCAATTTCGCCCTTGATATTCGCTTTTGCGAAGTATAATTCGGAAGCGTTGCACTCCTCGTCCTCTCTCCAAAAAAACACCCTAGCTTTGTGCATCCCTAAAATATGCCTTCTCATCCCACTCTCACTACTCTGGAATACATGAATCGTCCCGAAAATATAGCCCGACTCAAAACCGAAGCCTTCGACATCTGCATCATCGGTGGCGGAGCGAGTGGTTCCGGTTGTGCCCTGGATGCCGCCCTACGCGGCCACAAAGTGGCGATGATCGACAAGAAAGACTTTGCCTCCGAAACCTCTTCCCGCTCCACCAAGCTCATTCACGGTGGGGTGCGTTATCTGGAGCAGGCGTTCACGAAGCTTGATTTCGCACAACTGAAACAGGTGCGGCACGGCCTGGAAGAACGACGGATCGTAATCAAAAACGCTCCGCACCTGGCTCGTCCGCTGGCGCTGCTAACGCCCGTCTTTTCGCTAATCGAGGGATTATACTACAGCGTTGGGCTGAAAATGTACGACTGGTTTGCCAACGACAAGACGCTGCCCAAAGGCAAGTGGCTTTCCAAGAAGGAAGTCATGGCCCGGATGCCGACCCTGGACAAAAATAAGCTCCACAGTGCGGTGCTTTATTACGATGGCCAGCACGACGATGCCCGCTATTGCCTGGCCATCGTGCAGTCGGCGCACGAACAGGGCGTGGCCGTGGTCAATTACCTGGGTGTGACGGGATTCGAGAAAGATTCGGCCGGAAAGTTAATTGCGGCAAACGTCAGAGATGAGCTGACTCAAGATAGCTTCTCGATCACAGCCAAAGTATTCATCAACTGTGCCGGCACCTTCGCCGATCAGATTCGGCACTGGGCCAATCCCAAGCTACCCTCCCGTATTCGGCCCAGCAAGGGCGTTCACGTGGTGCTGCCCTACGAAACGCTGAACAGTACCGACGCCATGCTCATTCCCAAAACCAGCGACGGCCGGGTAGTTTTCGCCATTCCGTTCGAGGGACAACTGGTCGTCGGCACGACCGACACCGAATTCGGAGACGGTACGAAGGAACCGTTCTTAGTAAAGAATGAGGTCGATTTTCTTTTAAGCACCCTGCGACCCTACCTCAAAAAATCTCCCCGGCCCGAGGACGTCACGGCGGGCTTCGGTGGCCTGCGCCCGCTCCTGGCCGCCGACCCGACCAAATCCACGAAGGGCCTCACCCGCGACCACGAGGTAGAGCACGATACCGACTCAGGCCTGGTAAGTTTGCTGGGGGGAAAATGGACCACTTACCGGCTGATGGCGAAGGACACGGTAGATGATGTGGAAGAAATGCTGGGACAAACCAACGCGTGCCTGACCGCCGACCACCTGCTGGCGGGGGGCGAAAACTTCGACTACGACTTCTGGAAAATCATCCAGCAAAAGTTTGATTTAGGGGAAGACGCCTGCAAGCACCTGATTTTGAAATACGGATCGCGGGCTAATCTCGTAGTGGCGCTGATCGAAGAAGATCGTGCGTTGGCCGACCGCCTGGTGGCCCGCCTTCCCTACATTAAAGCCGAAGTCGTGTACACCGCCCGCCACGAAATGGCCGTAACGCCCCGCGACTTCCTGGCGCGGCGCATTCGCCTGGAAATTACCGACTGGAACGCCACACTGGAATGCCTGCCGACGGTTTGCGACTTGATGGCTGCAGAATTGGGCTGGGACGCAGCCATGGAGCGCCGGATGGCGAACGAGTACACGGCGTTGGTGCGGGGTTTCCAGCGGGAGGCGGGGATCGAATAATACCAGGTCAAATGTTATTTTCAAAAGAGCTGCCTCGTCACGAGGCGGCTCTTTTTGGTTATGGGCCTTACGGTCGGGCGAGAATTTGGTATGGTAGTTGATAATCACTTTCACAGAACTTCCTTTCTGCTGTGGACAGGGCACAGCTCTAGAACTGAACGTCCCGGCATAGTACACGGGTGTGGTATGGTTCCGTAAGACTCTGGGCGGCGATCCGCAGGGAGGCGACCCCGTCGAGGTAGGAACCGGAAACACCTACGAAGTGACGGAAACTGAACTCGGCACGTATGAGTACAGCTTCACGACTACGGCGAACACCTGCCCCGCTACGGGTTGCTGCCCCACCATCGTGGTGGTCGAAGACTGCTGCCCGGAGAATGTCTGCGTACCTTTTGTAATTCAGAAGAGAGTGAAGTAAAACGCAATAAGATAGCGTCTGAATGCAACGGGGGAGGGAATCCATGATTCTCTCCCCCGTTTTTGTGTGTTTCATCAAAAATCAAAAAAATATCCTACTTTGTGTAAGTTTTAATTTTAGCTAAACCCGGTTGATATGAGCGCGGATGTTAGCATACAATTGTACGAGATAGCTCAGGAATTCATTCCTGACGAGAAAAAGGCAAGAGAGGTTGTCAATAGAATAGAGGAGGTCTTGGAAAGCGAACTCAACTCTGAAATCAGGGATTTGGCCGTAAAATGGAAAACCACTCAATGCGCTTTCTCAAAATTCTTCTCCCCCGCCTCCACCTTCACTTCCAGGTGGTTTTCCTTGGGCGGAATCGGACAATTGAACCCCTCTGAATAAGCGCAGTACGGATTGTAAGCTTTGTTAAAATCCAGTACACAAGCCGTTCCTTCAATATCCTTCATCCTGAAATCGAGGTAGCGTCCACCGCCATAGGTTTGTTGGGCATTGGTCAGGTCCTTGAACGGGACGAAAAGATAATCGCGGTACTGCGGCATCCGGCGCAAATCCAGGCTTTGGTACACATTCAGCGTCTGCTTTTTTCCGGCTAAATCAAAGTGTAATTCTCCGTACTTCACATAGGGCTTACGCATGCCGCTGTACGTCAGCATCTGGAACGGCTCGCTGCCCGGCGTGGCCAAAAACTCCGCCCGTAATCGGTAGGTCGAATCCGGCTCAAAGAATCGCAGATAGTCCAGATCGGCCGCTTTGAGCGGTGAGTTGGGCGTTTTTAAAAACTCCGCCTTATACTCCTCCCGGTGGTGCGCGATTTCCCTATTAAAGTCTTGCGCCCTCGCCGTCGGGTTAACCAGAACCATAATAACAGATAAACCAAAAAGAAGTCCGTAATTCATTTTTGAATAAATTGTTTAAAATAGAACTATTTAAGATACTGAATTTCAAAACGCTATACCAATGACCGTCAACCGCGAACCGTCGACCATTGACCGTTGACCCCCCATTCAGCACTCATCACTTATCACTCGTCATTCCAAATTTTTGCTTTCTTGCCATAATTATCCCTAAATTCACCAAGCCAAATCAAACCAACAATCCCAACAAATCCCCCATGTCGTACACCAAACGTGTCCTGATCGCCGAAGATAGCTCGGTTATTCAAAACCTCGCTCGCAAGATTCTGGAATTTCAAAATTACGAAATCACCGCCGTTAAAAATGGCGAGCAGGTGCTGCAATTGCTCGAGAAAGAAAAGTTCGACATCATTTTGCTCGACATCAATATGCCTATCATGGACGGCATGGAATGCGCGCGCAGTATCCGTAGCCTCAAAGACGCCGAAAAATCAAAGACCCCCATCGTGGCCATCACGGGTAACGCCAAGAACTACACCGACGAAGATTTCAAGGAAGCGGGCTTCAACGATGCCCTGATGAAGCCCCTTAACTTCGACCGCCTGGTAGAAGTAGTGGCGAACCTGACGGAATAGGTCGTATGAAGGTTACGCTTCTGGGTACGGGTACTTCGCAGGGAGTACCCATCATTAATTGCGACTGCGCCGTGTGCCGCTCCCTCGACTACCGCGACAAGCGGCTGCGGGTGTCGGCCTGGATTGAAACAGAGGGTAAATCCTTCATCATCGATACCGGCCCCGACTTCCGGCAGCAGGTACTTCGGGCGCGCGTCCGTCAGCTCGACGCCGTGCTGTTTACCCACGAGCACAAAGACCACACCGCCGGACTGGACGACGTGCGGGGCTTTAATTTCAGCCAAAAGAAAGACATGCCGCTCTACGGTCGGCAATCGGTGCTGAACCAAATCAAGGCTGAGTTTGCCTACGCTTTCGTCAAGAAACCCTATCCCGGAGCGCCACGGCTACAGCTACACCCTATCGAAAACAAACCATTCGAGGTGGAAGGCGTAACCATCACGCCCATTGAGGCCATGCACTACAAGCTACCCGTATTTGGCTTCCGAATTGGCGACTTCGCTTACATCACCGACACCAATTACATCGCCGAAGAAGAGCTAAAAAAACTCGAAGGCACCAAAATCCTCATCCTAGACGCCCTCCAACGCGAAGACCACCTCTCCCACTTCACCCTCGCCCAGGCCCTCGCCCTCATCGAACGCCTCGACATCCCCCAAACCTACCTCACCCACCTCAGCCACCGCATGGGCAGGCACGAGGAAGTGGAAAAGGAATTGCCGAAGGGGGTGCGGTTGGGGTATGATGGGTTGCGTTTGACGCTGCCATCAGGCACAAAGGCACAAAGTTCCAAAGGCACAAAGTAGGCCGTCCGGCGGTAGGCTGACGTACACTCACGATACCCAATTACGGTTTCGACTAGTACACATTACTTTAAAAAGATAACCTTCACTTTGTGCCTTTGTGCCTCTAGAACTTTGTGCCTCAACAACTCCCATGCACCCATACACCCCACCGTCATGCACCAAAATCACTATTTCCTCCGCCAACTGGCCCCGGCGCTCGATCGCGAGATTGCAGGGAAGCAGTTTTTGGAGGCTTTTAGTCAGGAGCGGGACGAGATCATTTTGGTATTTGCGGAAGGGCGGGGGAAGAACAATTTTTACAAACCCTTTTTTATCAAAGCTTCCCTGCGGCCCGACTTCGCCAGCCTGAGTTTTCCTGAGCAGTTTGACCGCGCCCGCCGCAATAGTGTGGACTTGTTCACCGGTTTGTACGGGGAGGGCGTCAGCCAAGTACGGGCGTTCGATAATGAACGGGCTTTGGGGATTTATCTGGAAAACGGCGAGGTGCTGGTTTTCAAGCTGTTTGGGAACCGCTCTAACATTGTTCACTTCAACGCTGGTGGTGAAGTCGTGGACGTTTTTAACAATAAACTCACGGGCGACCACGCGCTGGAACTCGCTGAACTCGACCGCGATCTGAACCAGTCGTTCGAGGCTTTCGTGTCGCAGGACGGTAAGTTTGAAAAGCTGTTTCCGACTTTCGGAAAAGTGGTAAAAGCCTATTTACTGCCCAAGCTGGCAGGAGTTGAAACGCTCGAAACAAAGTGGGAATTCATTCAGGAGGCTTTAGAAAATTTGCGCCACCCTACTTTTTACCTCACCCAACTCCACCATCTACCCACACTCTCGCTGCTGCCCGTGGGGGAAGTCACTGAGACTTTTGACGATCCGCTCAAAGCCCTCAACCGCTTCTACTACGCGTACGCCCGAATTGGGAATCTTGAAAAAGAAAAAGCCGACTGGCTGAGGTTGTTGCAAAAGCGTATCAAGCAGACGGAAAACTACCTCGCCAACTCTTTCAAGAAACTCGTCGAACTGGAAGAGAGCGGCAAGAACGAAGAACTGGGCCACATCCTGATGGCCAACCTGCACCAAATTCCCGAACGCGCCGAACGGGTGGAATTGCACGATTTTTACCGCGACCAGCCGATTTCTATTAAATTAAAAAGAGACCTCTCGCCCCAAAAAAATGCCGAAGTCTATTACCGCAAGGCCAAGAACGAGAAAATAGAGACGGATAAAATTCAGGAAAACCTGGACTCCCGCGAACGGGAACTGGCCCAGGTACGCGAGCATTACGCCAACATCGAAAAAATAGAAGTACTGCGCGACCTGCGCACTTACGTCAAGCAAAACGCCCTCACGCCCGGCAAAGCCACCGAAGACCAAGGGCAACTTTTCCGCCGCGTCGAATTTCAGAACTACGTGATTCTGGTCGGCAGAAACGCCAAAAACAACGACTTACTGACCCAGCAATATGCCCATAAGGACGACCTCTGGCTGCACGCCCGCGACGTTACGGGTTCACATGTTGTCGTCAAGCACCAGGCTGGAAAAAACTTCCCGGCCCCCGTCATCGAACGCGCCGCCGAGCTGGCCGCCTGGTACTCCAAACGCCGCACCGACAGCCTGTGTCCGGTGATCGTCACCCCCAAGAAATTTGTCAGAAAACCCAAAGGACTCCCGCCAGGGGCGGTGGTGGTGGAAAAGGAAGAGGTGGTGATGGTAGTGCCCTGCGGGGAGGAGGAAAGGATAAAATGAAGTAATCGTCAGCCTTTCCTCCTTTCCTCCTCTTTTCCTTCCTCCTCTCCTCCTTTGAGAACTAACGGCTCGACTTCCAACTCCCGATAGGCCGAATACACCTCCAGCATCTTCTGGTTCGATTCGCTGAGTTGCATCTCTACCTTCCAGTTCATGCTGGCGGCGAGCTGATACATCATCAGTTGGATTTGGTTGTTGGCGATGCGGGGGAGGTCACTTTCCATCGCCTTTTCGTTCATCACGTCCTTGGCTTCGGAGAGGATGTTGGTCAGGTCATCGGTCTTGAAGCGGTTGATCCAGCCGGATTCGATGTCATAGAATTTGTACTCGGTGTCCATCGACAGGATTTCCGGGGCGGGAAAGTACTCTACCACGATTTGCCGACTTTCGCCTTCGACGCGCCAGCGGACTTTGGAAAAATCGAAGCCGACGAGTACTTTGGCCTTAGCGATGATAAGTGCCTTCTTTTTATCTTTGAAAAGGTGCCAGATATCCAGGTCGTGCTGGTAGTTGTATATTTCCGTAAAATATCCCTCGGCCATCACGACCTTGAATACTTTCTCGATGCGGTCGATCAGGACGGAGGCTTCTTTGGTGGGCTCCGGCTTTTTCCTAGTGCCGCCGCCAAAATTATTATAAAACCAGATCCCGCCCCCGGCACCTAAGCCCAGCATCAGGAGTGAAGAAAGTAAAGTAGAGAATTCCATGTTTTTAAAAAAGGCACAAAGTTCAGAAGGCACAAAGTGGGCCGGCCCATGCCGCACAAAGCGCGGAGCCGCTGGGCGGCGAACTGACCCCGAGACATGCGGCGTTCCTACACAAAGGGTAGTTCGATCAAGACTGGGGAAGTTCCCCAGCTAAACAATTCAACATCGATTCAACAATTACACAATTACACAATTCCACAAAGACCTTGGTCGTAGTGGCCGGCCCCACTGCCGTGGGGAAGACCGAACTTTGCCTAAAATTAGCCAAAGAATTGAACACCGAGATCATCTCGGCCGATTCGCGGCAATTTTTTCAGGAGTTAAGCATCGGTACGGCCAAGCCAAGTGCTGCGGAACTCAGCGAGGTGCCGCATCATTTCGTCAATTCGCATTCCGTAGCCGAAACGTACAGCGCGGGTGAGTTCGAGCGCGATGCGCTGGAATTGCTAAACAAATTGTTCCAGGAGAAGAACTGCGTCATCATGACGGGCGGCTCGGGCCTGTACATCAAAGCCGTTTGCGAAGGATTGGACGACCTGCCCCGCCCCACACCGGGCTTACGCGAGGAGCTGATGCGGCAACTGCGGGAAGATGGTTTGGAACATCTACAAGCCGACGCCCAGCGCGTCGATCCAGTTTTTTCGGCCACGGCCGAGTTTCTGAACCCGCAACGGGTCGTACGGGCTTTGGAGGTTTTTTATAGTTCAGGAAGACCGATTTCGTCCTTCAAAAAGGACAAACCCGTCGAGCGGCCCTTTGATATTGTCCCCATCGCCCTCGAACGCGAACGCGGCGAACTATACGAACGCATCGAAACACGGGTCGATCAAATGCTGGCCGATGGCCTGGTCGAAGAAGCGAAAAGCGTGATTGCCTACCGCGACCACCACGCGCTAAAAACGGTGGGCTACAAAGAAGTGTACGGTTTTTTGGACGGCAACTACGACGAAAAAGAAATGATTCGCTTACTCAAACAAAACACCCGCCGCTACGCCAAGCGGCAGTTGACTTGGTTCCGCCATCAGGGGAATTATAGCTGGTTTCAGGCGGAGGATTATGGGGGGGTGAGGGACTGGATACTGAAAAAGGGAAGCCAGAAACTCTACTAATGATAGTTACCTTACCACTCCTGATTAGGCTCTAAATTTGAAAGAATATCCTCCATTTCCTCTGCTTTCCTTTTAAAAAACGGATCCTTACTCACTAATGCGAACCGCTTTTCGTCTGTCAAGTCTGGTTTATCAGCTTTACTACACGTTGCGCTTTTCTTGTCAGATTGTACTGCTGATACTTGCCTTTCCTTAACTGTAGCCATAATACAATGAACTTAGCTGAAATATTGAAATTGACCGATTACTTTCTCTTAACCAAGAAACCGTCGTATTCGGAATCTGGTTCGTATTCAGTGATAGCTCCATCCCTGACACCAGCGATTTTGTGTTCTTTATTTAGCATTTCTAGATTTTTACTAATCATCCATCCGTAGGTGTTGTTACGCTGATTCCTTCCCAATTGCAAAGACTTGGCATCCATACTGCCTCGGAATACCAGAGTACATATGGGGTGTTCGGTTAAGAATTCAATCGAAATTTCGAGAACCGTATTCAGGATTTTTTTCAGGTCACCATTGTTACTGCGCGTCTCGTCATCAATCTCACTTCGTTCGTCATCCCAATCTCCAAAGGCCAAGTCGTACCAGTTAGTAAAGTTTGATAGGTTGAGCTTAGTAATTTTTACAGCTTTGATAATAGTCCCTTTCGGCCCAACACTTGAAAATAAGTAGGTACTGGGATGATTTTCAGATTTTTTGTATGGGTAAGTGCCTCCTGCCATTTTTGTTTTTAGTAGCTTGATTTGTACAAAAAAAGCTACTCAGGAGAAGAGCCACAACAAATTTCAAAGATAGTTTCTCTCCTATATTACGTACTGCTGTTTTAAATCCTTGTGTTTTATTGAAATTAGTCTTCCTCCTCCATCCGCCGATACGCCAGAATCCCGCCCGTCACGTTACGGACGTTAGAGAACCCATGGGAAATCAAGTACTTCTGGGCGTTGGCTGAGCGTGCGCCCGAGCGGCAGTGAACGATAATTTCTTCGTCTTTTTTGGCCTTCAAATCTTCCAGCTCATCGGGCAAACTACCCAGCGGAATCAGCGTGGCACCGATGTTGTCCTCTTCGTATTCGTGCTCCTCGCGCACGTCGTAGAGGTTCATTTTCTCGCCATTGTCCAGGCGCTCCTTCAATTCTTCTACCGTAATGTCCATGTGTTTGTTTGGCTGTATGCTTTAGGCTATAAGCTGTGGGCTTTCTTTTTCTAACTGATTACTGAATTATTTATAAAAAATACTGCGGAGCAAAAATGAAGTTGATTAAGCAGCCTACAGCCTATAGCTCAGGGCCTAAAGCGCAAAGCAAAGCTACTTTTTCAGCAATATCTTCTGATGCACCACCCGCACTCCGTCAGTCAGTCGCAGCACATACAACCCGTCTGTCAGTTCGGAGAGGGAGGCTTCGCGCTGTCCTTCTCCGGGCTGAATGGTTTTGGCTTTGATTCCTTGTAGTGTGAAGACGTCGATTTGCCTGATAGCCCCGCTGTCCCAACGGAGAACGCCGTTCGTCGGATTGGGAAAGACCTTTACTTCAAGCGCAGCCACAGGCTCGGCACTGGTGATAACCCCCGTAGCCTTGCCGCCGAAAAAGGGCCGCACCATCACGCTGCCTTGCAGTTCGGTATTAGCCGCCCACTCGGTGGAAAGGTTGGAAAAAAGTTGCGAGGCACCCAGGCTGGAATTCCTGTCGAAGCCCACGGCGAGGCCGTCTGCCGCGATTTGCAACCAACCTACATAGAAAGTGTCCGTCACGGCCACGCCCTCGTTGAACTCGTAGGTCGTGAAGCCGTTACGCGTCGAATCGTACTGCACGGGAACCGACTTCTGGTACATCACGCGGTCGGGGCGGCCATCGCGGTTGCTGTACACCTGAATGGTAAAGCCTTGTCCGCTCACGTCCTTGCGAATGGGTACCAGCGCCATGCGCATTCCACCCAGCGTGTCGGGGGTTTTGGTAATAAATCGCACGACGGTTCGCCCTAGTCGCTGGTTCATCCTGACGCCAAATTCGGCACTACCATCGTCGTAGGCGTAGTAGTCGGCCAGTTCGGCAGTGGCGCTGATGGTGTCGTTGCGCCGCAGGTTCACCGTCGGGATGGTGGGGTTTTGGTCGTCGGTCGTGAGCAGGTCGAACTTGTAGCGCAGCAGCATTCTCTGTCCAGTGTCGGGCTTGGTCAGCGGCCTGATCGGCACACTTTTACGCTGGGTTTGCTGAGCGGTGATGATTTGGGAAACGGGCTCCTGGTAACGTTGTATTTCCTTTCCACTGAGCAGGTTGGTAACCGTGAAAGTGAAAGAGGTGAAGTTGAAATTATTGAACAAATTGATAATGTCGGTGCGGACGCTATCGGCGGTTTCGGCGGCGGCGTTGGCAAAATAATGCTTGAAAGGCATCGCCGTGTAGCGCTTGAAAAGTGGCGTGAGCGGTTTCCTGACCGCGATGTCCTTGATAAAACGGTCGGAGATCGAGCGGTTTTTATTTAAATAAACATAGTCGAGATGCCAGGTATCGAACGCCCCCGACGAGCGGCCAAACGACCGGAAACGAAACTGGAAGTTGGCGTGCAGAAAACCGGGGTCTTTGATTGGGAGAAACGTCCGCCGAAACGTGGTGTCCGGGTCGCCACCGCCGCGCTTCCACACCGCGATCCAGTCGCCCTTCTGGTTCAGGAATTCCAGCCGGAAGGTGTCCACGCGGTCGGGCAGTTCGCCCAGTCCTTTGGGTTGGGTATAAAAGCTGAGATACAGCGAATCCCCGGCCACCAATGAGGCCAAATTGATCGGCTGCGAAGTGAGGGTGTCGGAGTCGCCCTGCGCCTGCTCGCTAACGAAGTTATAAGGAACGCCATCGGCTTTCAAGCCGTCGAAAGTGGCGATGTTGATGGAGGGATGATTGATTGTGAGCGTATTATTGATATATACGCCGCTGCCCGGCACCCAAAGTTGGGGATCGGGCCGGGTGGAAGTGGCGGTAGAAAAATCGTCGAAAAAGGGGAGCACCAACGCTTGCAGGCGAGCGGCGGACGCTGAATTTTTATCCTTTGAAACCTGCGAAGTCGACCCCAAAGGCACTAATTCGAGCTGCGCCCGTGCGGCGGTCGAAAGCCAGAGACACAAGCCGAACGAAAAGGCAACAAAACGGGGAAGGTGGCTAAAAATTGGTTGGAAGTTCATTCGAGTCGTCGGGGCGGATAACCCACAGGTCAATTACGTCCCCGATGCGTACATTATTGTTTGGTTCGGGATTTTGTCGCGCTACCGTACCAGGCGCAGCGTCGCCATATTTGTCTTCATCCGGTTCTACTACCATAATCTGGCCAACTTTCAGGCCCGCGCCTACAATCTGAAATTTTGCCTCGTCAAGTGTCATCCCAACCACTTCCGGCATATCGAAGCGCGTCTCCCCTAGCCCATCGCCTACTTCCAAATCAATCTTTGAGCCCTTCGGAATGGGCTGACCGGGTAGAATTTCTTCGCCTTTGAACATCTGTTTCAAGACGGCCCCCTGCGCCAGGTCGGGAACGTAACGCAGATTTCCGATTTCCAGTCCCGAGCTTTTGAGCAGCATTTGCGCGCTGCGTTGCGTCATGTCGGTCAGCTTGGGCATCTTGACCAGCGGTGCGGTGCGATACACCACCGTGACATAAATCTTGCGGCCTTCCTTCACCTTGGAACCCGGCTGCGGATATTGCGAGATAACCGTCAGTGGTGGCACCTTAGGCACAAATGTGCAGTCGCTTACCTCGTAGCGCAGGTCGCGCTCGTCCAGGAAATCAGTTAGCTCCTCGGCGTTCATCTTGCGCAGATCCGGCACGGTGATCGACTCTCCGTGGTTGGTGCGCATGGGTAGGTATAAAAAGAAAAAAGCAAGAAAAAGGGCGGTAACGAGGGAGACGATAATCCCGATGTGAATAAGGAGGTCGGTTCGGGAGTTGGTACTTATCTTAGCCATGTAGCAGCGGGGGCATTTCGTTTTTTGAACGGTAAAAGTAAAATTAAATTCCCGTCCCGCCAATAGATCCAACGGTTCCTACCGACCCAGTCGTCCTTGAAGACCCAGAATGCGCTGAACGTATTTGCCCAAAATATCGAATTCCAAATTCACCACGCTGCCCGCCCGCAGCTTGTGAAAGTTGGTATTTTCGTAAGTGTAAGGAATAATTGTGACCCGAAAAGAAGCGTGGGTAACGTCGAATACCGTCAGACTCACGCCATTGATGCAGATCGAGCCTTTTTCCACCAGAATATTTCCCAAACCCGCATCGAATTCAAAATCATACAGCCAACTACCGTCCCGCTCCTGCACCTGCGTACAAGTCCCGGTCTTATCCACGTGGCCCTGCACGATGTGCCCGTCGAAGCGGCCGTTGGCCACCATGCAGCGTTCCAAATTCACCGCGCTGCCAACCTTTAATTTCCCCAAATTGGTTTTCAGCAGGGTCTCTTCCACCGCCGTAACGGCATACGCATCGCCCGTTACGGCCGTGACGGTAAGGCAAACGCCATTGTGGCTTACACTTTGGTCGACTTTCAATTCATCAGCTAAGGATGAACTTAGGGTAAAAGTCAGATTCGTGCCTTCTTGCTGTATGTCGATTACTTTACCGACTGATTCTATGATTCCGGTGAACATTGATTCTAGTGAAGGAATGAGGCGGGACAGCCCGCGCTGTTAAAAGTTAAGCGTAAAAAAATGGGATGCGGGCTGATTTGGTATTTCCTCGATAAGATTGGAATTTTGCAAAGTGAGTTTCAAAACAAGAATTGGTAGCGGAACTCTCAATTCTCAATTTTCCATTCTCAACTCTTCATTGAATAAGTGTTCAAAAACAAAATAATCCGATACAGCACCCTGGTCTTTTTCCTGGCCATCGTCGCCTATTTCCTGGTTGAAACCTTCCAACCGGCCGCCGAAGTTCCGGGACTGGCGACAATGGAACACATTCCCGACGAGCGCTATGCTGCCGAATTGGCGCAGCAAAGAAAGCAAAAAGACCAGTTGTTCCGCACATCCGAGGACTCGCCCGTCGAAGACAAAAAGCTTTTTCACGGCCTTCACTACTACGAACCCGACCAGGATTATCGCGTTATGGCCAAACTCTCGCCCTACGACGGCCCCGACAAAGAACTCAAGCTGCCCTACACCGACGGCACCACCGCTACCTACGAACGCATGGCCTACGCTGATTTTACGGTAAAGGGCGTACCGCAGCGACTTTTATTGTTAAAAAATGAAGGCACGATTTCAGTACTTTTCCGCGACGCCACCTCTGGCCTTGAAAGCTACGGCGGCGGCCGCTACATCGACATCCCCGCCGAGAAAGTGCAGGGCAACTCGCTCATCATCGACTTCAACGACGCTTACAACCCCTACTGCGCCTACGCACCCGATTATGCTTGTCCGCTGCCGCCTCCCGAAAATACTTTGACGGCTGCTATCGAAGCCGGGGAGACCTATCACGACGAAAAGCACTAGATTTGTCTTTATTAGTACTACGTATCTGGTACTGCGTTCTAAATTACAGATACAGTGTGCGGAAGAATAAACGCCTGATTTTCACCCAACCAAAACCAAGAACTCGGTACTTGGCACCCAGTACTTTCTCTAAAAAATGAAAATCTCCTACAAGTGGCTACAAACGCTACTGTCCATAAATGAACCCCCCGAAGAAATCGGGAAGCTACTCACTGCCACGGGCCTGGAAGTAGAAGGCATCGAGGAAGTCGAATCCATCAAAGGCGGCTTGCGCGAGGTAGTTATCGGGGAAGTACTAACCTGCGAGAAGCACCCCGACGCCGACAAACTCAGCGTCACAACGGTGGACGTAGGCGGGGAGACTCCGCTCGACATCGTATGCGGTGCGCCCAACGTAGCTGCCGGACAGAAGGTCGTCGTGGCGATGGTCGGGGCGACGCTGCATCCGCAGGGCAGCGAGCAGCCATTAGTTATTAAGAAAGCCAAGATTCGGGGTGCCGTGTCGGAAGGAATGATTTGCGCCGAGGATGAACTGGGCATGGGTACTTCCCACTCAGGAATATTGGTACTTGATACTGACCGGGCCGGCGTTCCGGCAGCTAACGGAACACCCGCCGCCGACTATTTTAAGGTACAATCCGACCACGTTTTCGAGATTGGCCTCACGCCCAACCGCGCCGATGCCGCCTCGCACTATGGCGTGGCCCGCGACTTGAAAGCGGTGCTGGATCGGGAGATCGCGCTGCCCTCGGTCGAGGATTTTGCAATAGAAAACCAAAACCTGCCCATGGACGTGACGGTGGAAAACTACGCCGCCGCACCGCGCTACTGCGGACTTACGCTAAGCAACCTGACTGTCAAAGAATCGCCGGAATGGCTGCGGCAGCGGCTGACGGCCATTGGCGTGCGGCCCATCAACAACGTTGTGGACACCACCAACTACATCTGCCACGAGCTGGGCCAGCCGATGCATGCCTTCGACGCGGCGGCGGTTAAGGGCGAGCAAATCATTGTAAAGACTTTGCCCGAAGGCACGCCCTTCACCACGCTGGACGGCGTCGAGCGCAAGTTAGCGGCGGACGACCTGATGATCTGCAACGCCGAAGAACCCATGTGTATCGCGGGCGTGTTCGGCGGCACCAAGTCGGGCGTGACGTTCGATACCAAGGCCATTTTCCTGGAATCGGCTTATTTCTCGCCGGATTGGATTCGTCGCACCGCCCAGCGGCATAGCTTGAAGACAGACGCCTCGTTCCGCTACGAGCGTGGCACCGACCCGAATATGCCGCTGTTCGCGCTGAAAAGGGCGGCTATGCTGTTGCAGGCAATTGCGGGCGGAGAGGTTTCTTCGGACGTAACCGATCTGTATCCCGAACCCACCGCCGATTTTGTGGTTCCCGTCAAGTACCGGAACATCGATCGCCTGATTGGAAAAAAATTGGAGCGGTCTTTGATTAAATCCATTCTGGAGAAGCTGGATATTCGGATCGAGGGCGAAACGGAGGAAGGCTTCACGGCCATCGTGCCGCCCTACCGCGTGGACGTGCAGCGCGAGGCGGACATCATCGAGGAGGTGCTGCGGATTTATGGCTTCGATAACGTGGAGTTGTCGCCCGCGCTGGGTTCGGACTTCCTGTCGGACTTCCCGCTCAACGACCCCGACAAGCTGCGGCTGCGCTGCGCGGAAACCTTGGCAGCGAACGGTTTCTTCGAAATAATCAACAACTCGCTGACGAAACCCGAAGGCCAGGCGGCGCTGATTGACGAACTACCCGGCGAGCCGGTGAAGATTCTTAACTACCTGAGCGAAGACCTGTCGGAAATGCGCCAAACGATGCTTTTGGGCGGATTGGAGACGATAGCTTACAACGTAAATCGTCGACAAAGCGACCTGAAATTCTTCGAGTTTGGAAAAACGTACCATAAAAAAGAAGGGAAGTACGTAGAAAAGGGACGCCTCTGCGTTTTTATGACGGGCAACGTTGCCGCCGAGAGCTGGTTCGAGAAAAGTCAGGCCCTTGAATTTCACGATTTGGCCGGGGCCGTGCAGCGGATTCTAACCGCTATGAAGGTGACGGGAATCGCCACCGAAAAGATCGGCGGCAAGATCTTTCAGTCCGGCCTCGAAATTACTTTGAATAAAAAAACGTTGGTCAGCCTGGGACTCGTGCAGTCCGCCCTGACCAAAAAAGCGGGCTTGAAGAAGCCCGTCTGGTACGCCGACTTCGATTGGGACTACCTCTTGAAGCAATACAGTCCGGCGGTGCAATACGAGGAAGTGGCCCGCTTCCCCGAAGTGCGTCGGGATTTGTCGCTGGTATTGGAAAAGTCGATCAGTTTTGAACAGTTAAAACAAATCGCCCACCGCGCCGAGAGGAAGCTACTGCGGGATGTCAACGTGTTTGACGTGTTTGAGGGCGAATCGTTGGAAGGAAAAAAGGCGTACGCCTTGAGTTTTGTTCTACAGGACGATCAGCAAACCCTCACCGACAAAGTCATCGACAAAACCATGCAGCGGTTGATGATGACCTTTGAAAAGGATTTGGGTGCTGTAATTCGGAAGTAGTTTTTGGATAAAAAAAGAAAAGTTGGGAGGGATTCATTGCATCTTCATCCGCAGGTCAAAGCCAGCGGCAATTGAAGGCGATGACACACTGTCAACCGTCAACCGTCAACTGTCCACCAAATAAATGCCTATTTTCCCGCTCCGATCGTTTAAATAAAAAGGTCAAAGATATTCAGGAAAAGTTGGGCCACCTGATTGCGATCAACAGCAAGCAGAAGTGGGACTTGACGAAGATGGAACGGGAAAATGCCGAGCTCAAGGCGGCCAACCGGCAGCTCGAAGAGCAGCTCCGGCAGATCAGGAAAGAGAACATCACAATACAAAAAGATTTTAATAAATCTAAAAATTTTGCTAACGTTGTCAGAGATAAGCTGACCCCCACAGACGGATTGGCCGAACTGAAAGAATCAGTTGAACAATATATAGTTGAGATAGATCGGTGCATTGAAATGCTCGAAGACACCATGTAATGGATAAGAATCGGCCTGAATCGTACAAAGGCGTATTTATAAAAATTCTTGATAAAGGCTTTAACCTCAGCGTTCCGGCCGATCAGGTGTCCCTCTACCAAGAGGGGTACGATACGTTTCTCAGGAAAGTACAACACCATGAGAAAAACCATCTTCCGGAGGAAGCCGTGGCCTTGGCCGCGCTCGATTGCATCGTGGCGCTCCAACGATCACAGAAGAGCCTGAAGGATATGATATCGGCACTTGAGGTGCAGATGGACGACTTGGATGCCACCTTAATGGAGGCTTTGTAGATTAAAACTCAAAATATTTGATTCGACGGGACAGTTCGGTATTCTAATTGCGTGTGGGTGGTCGGTATCGTAAACCACCTAACAGAGAAAGAATATGTCAGACCTAATAATGTTGACTTTGGAAATGGTTGTGGCGGCAGCCGTCGGCTTTTTTATTGCTAAAGCCCTATATCAAAAAGCCTCCGAGAAGAAAGAAGAAGAAGCCAACAGCCGCGCCGCCGAAATATTGCGCAATGCCGAAGTGAGCGCCGAGAATATCAAGAAAGACCGCATCCTCGAAGCTAAGGAGAAGTACCTGCGCCTGAAAGAAGAGTTCGAGGAGGAATCCAGCCGCAAGAAAAATCTGCTGCAGACCAATGAGCAGAAGCTGAAGCAACGCGAGCAGTCCATCTCGCAGATGATGGAGCAAAACAAGCGCCGCGAAAACGACCTCGAGTCCCAGAAAACCAACCTCACCCAACAAACCGAAGCCGCCACCAAGCGCCGCGAGGAGGCCGACCGGATGCTTCAGCAGCAGGTCTCGCAGTTGGAGAAAATCGCCAACCTGACTGCCTCCGAGGCCCGCGAGCAACTCGTGGACGCCCTGAAGGCCGAGGCCGAAACCAAAGCCGCCTCGCACATCAAAAATGTGATGGAGGAGTCGCGGCTGACGGCTACCAAGGAAGCTAAGAAGATCGTCATCGAGACCATTCAGCGAACCGCCGCCGAACACGCCATCGAAAACTGCGTGTCGGTGTTCAACATCGAAAACGACGACATCAAGGGCAAGATTATCGGTCGCGAGGGCCGTAACATCCGCGCCCTGGAGGCCGCCACGGGCGTGGAAATCATCGTGGACGACACGCCGGAGGCCATCGTCATTTCGGGCTTCGACCCCGTGCGTCGCGAGATTGCGCGGCTGTCGCTGCACCGCCTGGTGCAGGACGGACGCATCCACCCGGCCCGCATCGAGGAAGTCGTCGCCAAAACCCGCAAGAACATCGAGGACGAAATCGTGGAAATCGGCGAGCGCACCGTCATCGACATGGGGGTGCACGGCTTACATCCCGAGTTGGTCAAGATGATCGGGCGGATGCGTTTCCGCTCGTCTTACGGCCAGAACCTGCTGCAGCACTCCCGCGAAGTAGCCAAGCTGTGCGCCACAATGGCCTCGGAGCTGGGCCTGAATGCCAAGCTCGCCAAGCGGGCCGGACTGCTGCACGACATCGGCAAGGTTTATCCCGAGGAATCGGATATGCCGCACGCGCTGCTGGGCATGGAGGTAGCCAAGAAATTCAAGGAACATCCCGAAGTGCTGAACGCCATCGGTGCCCACCACGACGAAATTGAAAAAACCAGCCTCATCTCGCCCATCATCCAGGTGTGTGATGCCATCTCCGGCTCACGGCCCGGCGCACGGCGCGAGATGATGGAGTCGTACATCAAACGGCTGCGCGATCTTGAGGATCTGGCCACGGCCTTCGACGGGGTGGACAAGTGCTACGCCATTCAGGCCGGCCGCGAAATTCGCGTAATTGTGGACGCCGAGAACGTAAGCGACGACAGAGCCGGGCTGCTGTCGTTCGATATTTCCCAGAAAATCGAAAAAGAAATGCAGTATCCCGGTCAAATCAAGGTGACAGTGATCCGCGAAATGCGCTCCGTAGCCTACGCCCGGTAGGGCTGGTGCAGTTTTTGTTAAAAAACCTATGGCCTTCGCAAGAAAGACCGTAGGTTTTTTCTTTCAGGTATCTTTGCCCTTCCCCTTTACCCATCTCCATGTCCGCTACTTCCCAAGTCATACTCATCACGGGTGCCTCGTCGGGCATCGGGCGGAGTACAGCGGAGTATTTGGTTGGAAAGGGTTACAGGGTGTTCGGCGCGAGTCGAAGCCAGCCGACACAGGCTGACTTTGAATGGGTCTGCATGGACGTCACGGATGACGCGTCAGTCATCGAGGCCGTAAATCTGGTTTTAGACAAGGCAGGACGTATCGACATTCTTGTCAATAACGCCGGACTAGGCATCGTGGGGCCGTTGGAAGAGACGAGCGACGCGCTTATTCAGGAAGTGTTCAATACCAATGTATTCGGGATGTTACGCGTCTGCCGCGCCGTAATTCCCTTTTTCCGGGAGCAGCGAAGCGGCTTGATTCTCAACATCAGTTCCATTGCGGCCGAAATGGGTTTGCCTTTCCGGGGTGTTTACAGCGCATCTAAAGCCTCGCTGGAAATCCTGACCGAGTCGCTGAGCATGGAGTTGAAGGAGTTCAATATCAGGGTATGCAGCTTACTGCCCGGCGATATTGCCACCGGCATCAACCAAAACCGGCTGGTCGTGGGGTTGCCCGAAGGTTCGGTGTACGCCAGGCGCTTTGCCAAAATACACCAGCAGATCAACGAGGAAGTCGCCCGAGCAGCGCAGCCTATCGTCATTGCGCGAGCGGTAGCCCGCATAATCGGCAAGAAAAATCCTGAACTGCACTACACCGTCGGCCCTTTCATCCAAAAAGCCGCCATCCTGTTGCGCCGTATTTTGCCGCAGCGTAGTTTCGAGCGCCTGCTCATGTGGTTCTACGGCATGTAGCGGCAAACCATTTGTAAACTTGACTTGTTAGGCAGAGGCGGTCATGCACCGCCCTACACTTTATTTCTCCTAAATAAATACATGAATTACGCCGATCTCGACAAAAAACAACTGCTGAACATAAATACTCTGGGCGAATTGAAGGCCGCCGGCTACCAGCCCAAATCCATCAAACAAGAACTACGCGACAACCTGATTGCCAAAATCCGCAAAAAAGAGGAAGTGTTTCCCGGCATTTTGGGATACGAGGATACGGTTATTCCCGACGTGGAACGCGCCATTCTTTCGATGCACAACATCAACCTGCTGGGGCTGCGCGGACAAGCCAAGACCCGGATCGCCCGCATGATGGTGAACCTGCTCGACGAGCACATTCCCTACGTGGCGGGGACTGATCTGAACGACGACCCGCTCGACCCGCTTTCGCGCGAAGCCAAGGATCTCGTCAAAGAGCACGGCGACGCCACGCCCATCGCATGGATGCACCGCGACGACCGCTACACCGAAAAACTCGCCACCCCCGACGTGTCGGTGGCCGACCTCATCGGCGATGTCGATCCCATCAAGGCCGCGACCCTGAAGCTACCCTACTCCGACGAGCGGGTGATTCACTTTGGCCTTATCCCGCGCTCGCACCGGGGTATCTTCGTCATCAATGAACTGCCCGATTTGCAGGCCCGGATTCAGGTGGCTTTGTTCAATATTTTGCAGGAAGGCGACATTCAGATTCGCGGGTTCAAGCTGCGCCTACCGCTGGATATCTTGTTTGTCTTCACGGCCAACCCCGAGGACTACACCAACCGGGGAAGCATCGTCACGCCGCTTAAAGACCGCATCGACAGCCAAATCGTGACGCACTATCCCAAGACTCTGGAGATAGGCCAGAAGATCACCGAGCAGGAAGCGGTCGTGAAGCCGGAGCAAAAGAGCCTGGTGAAGGTAAACGATTTGACAAAGACCCTGATCGAACAAATTGCCTTCGAGGCCCGCGAGAGCGAGTACGTCGACAGCAAGAGCGGTGTCTCGGCCCGGATGACGATCTCGGCCTACGAAAGCCTGCTGAGCGCCGCCGAGCGCCGCACTTTGATGAATGGTGAAAAGGACACCTACATCCGAATTTCCGACTTGTACGGCGTGGTGCCTGCTATTTGTGGTAAGGTGGAGCTAGTCTATGAAGGCGAAGTGGAAGGCCCGGTCATCGTAGCCCAAAACCTGATTGGCAAGGCCCTGCGTACGCAATTCCTGAATTATTTCCCCGATCCCGAAAAGGCCAAGAAATCCAAGCGCAACCCTTATGCCAAGATCGTGGACTGGTTCGGCGCCAACAACGAAATGGATCTGATGAGCGACATGACCAATCGTGACTACGAAGCCCGCCTGAAAACGATCGACGGACTGGATGACTTCGTGGATGAGTTCACGCGGCGGTTACCCAAAGAAGAAAAGCTATTCATGATGGAGTTTGCCCTGCACGGCATGGCGGAGTACTCGCTCATCGGCAAGCAGGCGCTCGATAAAGGAACGCATTTCAAGGACTTGGTCAGCAGCATGTTCTCCGGGCCGGGTGGCGACGGAGACGACTTTGGCTTTGATTTTGACGATGAAGACGACGGGAAGCCGTTCTAAGGGCTTTCGGCAGTCAGCTTTCAGCTGATTTTCAATAAAAAATCCCCGCCAGTTTGGCGGGGATTTTTTGTACTTTAAGAATTGAGCATTTGAAATAACTCTTCGGTGTTTACCACTTTTTCAAACCCTAACACCCTTAAATGAGCGATGAGTTTTTTATCTCCCGTCCAAAGCCACCCTCCGGTTTGGAGCGTTAGCGCAACATAGCTGACATCCCGATTATCTACACCTTCTGTCAGACGAACTGCCTCACGCCAATGGTGGGACTCAATCAACGTTTCATTGTAAAGCTCTAAGCTATTGATGATTGTATAAAGATCGTTAAGAACATCTTCCAGGGTTTTCTTAGCGAATTTGATAATCTTGGGTTGATGTTTGAACAACTCGATTACTGCGTAATGACAGCTAACCTTGCGAATTACGTAATAAGGATCTGTAAGAATCTTTGCAATTCGGCTATCGGGCGATATAGCCGCGCTGAACATGATATTTGCATCGACTGTGACCGTCATCACGAAATAAAACGATGCTTATTTTCCAACCACCAATTAGAATCTACTTCCTCGGCTAATTTCGCAGCCTGTTCAAGGGTTCCCTGATTTTTGGCATTTGATTCCAGAAATCTAAAATAATCGAGAAGTCTCTGAACTTCGTCCATGCCAATTACCGACTCTGGGAGCCGGATGACTATTTCGTTGTCTTGTCGCTCTACAACCATGATAAAATTGTCAATTTGAAATTTTACAATGAAAAAGAACCCCGCCAAACTGACGGGGTTCATTGGTTTCTATCCAGCTATCTCCGACTTACTTAACCGCCTTATCGACCTCCTTGGCTGATTCCTCGGCGTCTTCATTAGGTTCGCTCATATCTTCCAGGGCTTCGGGGTCACCACTGACCTTGGCTTTGATCTTGGCTTCCAGTTCGTCCATCAATTCGGGATTGTCTTTGATGAGCGACTTGACCGCGTCGCGGCCCTGCCCAAGGCGGTTGCCATCGTAGCTGAACCACGAGCCGGACTTCTTGACGACGTCCAATTCCACGGCCAGGTCGATTACTTCACCGGCTTTAGAAATACCCTCACCGTACATGATGTCGAACTCGATGACTTTGAAGGGCGGCGCGAGTTTGTTCTTTACCACCTTCACGCGGGTCCGGTTACCGAGAATATTGTCGGCGCTTTCCTTAATGGCCCCTACGCGGCGAATGTCCAGGCGAACGGAGCAATAGTACTTCAGGGCGTTACCACCCGTGGTCGTCTCGGGATTGCCGAACACGACGCCAATTTTTTCGCGCAACTGGTTGATGAAGATGCAGCAGCAACCCGTCTTGTTAATGACGCCCGTCAGCTTCCGCAGGGCTTGCGACATCAGGCGGGCCTGCAAGCCCATCTTGCTGTCGCCCATTTCACCTTCCAACTCGGCGCGGGGCACGAGGGCGGCCACGGAGTCGATGACGATGATGTCGATCGCGCCGCTGCTGATAAGGTGTTCGGTGATTTCGAGGGCCTGTTCGCCGCTGTCGGGCTGCGAGATCAGGAGGTTTTTGGTATCGATGCCCAGTTTCTCGGCGTAGGTGCGGTCGAAGGCGTGCTCGGCGTCGACGATGGCAGCCAGGCCACCGCCTTTTTGCGCTTCGGCGATGCAGTGCATGGCCAGGGTGGTTTTACCGGAGGCTTCGGGGCCGTATATTTCGACCACGCGACCGCGGGGCATACCACCGATACCGAGCGCCAAATCCAGACCGAGCGAACCCGTCGAGATCGTCGGAACGTCCAGTACTTTGCTGTCACTCAGGCGCATGACGGTGCCTTTGCCGTAGGTTTTATCAAGTTTTTCGAGGGTGGTCTGCAGCGCTTTCATTTTGCTGTCTGCATCACTAGCTTGTGCCATAAAGGGATGTTTGAGAAGTTTGTTGTTAACAAAATAAGGGTCGCGAAAGATACGCCTAAACCCACTACTTGGTATGTTTAAATTAAAGTGTAAAGATATGTTTAATTAATGACATAGCCAACCAATATTTATATCATAGTCAATAGTTTTTTAATCTTGCGGGCAACTGAGTAATTTTTAGTTGCTTCGCGTTGTTAAACCCAAACCTGCCGAATGCCTCGAACCAACGTGAGCAAAACAACAGCGGGCAAGGAGAACTTAAATTCTATGCTCAAAAAATTAGCCCTCTGGGCCTTATTGATACTCTTCTTGGTTGCGTTATTCTACCGCGATGAACTCCAATACGGCTGGATGCAGGCCAAAGGCCAAATTAGCATCCTGATGAAAGTCGCCGACGTGGAGGATGTGCTGCAAAGCCCTACCGTACCCGATTCCTTGAAGACCAAGATTCGGCTCATCGAAGAAATAAAGCAGTTTGGCGTGGACGAACTCGGGTTGACCCCTTCGGATAATTACACGACCTTCTACGACCAGCACGGAAAGCCCATCCTGTGGGTGATTACGGCCTCGCCGCGTTACAAGTTGGAAGCCAGGGAGTGGAAATTTCCGATCGTAGGCGCGTTTCCCTACAAAGGTTTTTTTGAGGAGGACAAAGCCAACGGGGAGGAAGCTCAGTTGATCGAACAAGGCTACGATACCGACATAAACCAGGTATCGGCCTGGTCCACATTAGGTTATCTGAAAGACCCGATCTTATCCAGCATGCTCTACCGATCAGAAGGCAGCCTCGCCAACCTGATTTTGCACGAATTGACCCACGGCACGCTTTTCGTCAAAGGCAACCTGGAGCTGAATGAAAACCTGGCCAGCTTCGTCGGCGATTGGGGGGCGGTCCGTTTTTTGACCAAGAAGTACGGGCCGGACTCGGAGCAGCTTAGAAAGTACGAGTTCTCCAAGAAGTACAACGATGCCTACGCGCAGCATATCCTGCGTGGCGCAACCCAGCTCGACAGCTTGTACGCGACCTTTGAAGACCAAAAGGTAGAGTCCCGTAAGGACGCGTTGAAAGGAAGTTTGATTCGGCGGATCGTCAATACCGCCGACACACTACTTGCCGGACGGGTGTCGTTCATTAGTGACGCGGACAGCACGGGCGTGGCCGATACGCTCCGTTCGGTTCCTGAAAAGCCGGAATCCGAGCTACCCAACAACGCGTATTTTGTTGGGTACAAGACCTACAAGTCCAAGCAGAATGAATTTCGCCGGGAGTTTGTGAACAAATTCAACGGCGACTTCAAGAAATACATGGCTTATCTTAAAAAGAAATATCCTTCTTTGTGAGTAGCCGACATTAGCCAAGAAAAAATGAAAAATCACCTCAGAAAATTTGCCATACCATTTTTGATGACGCTCGTCACCGTGCTGGGAATCACCGCTTTCCAGGCCAACGACCGCTACCGTGAAATCCCCAATACCAGTTTCGGTAAAGGAGAGCGGATCGAATACCGCGTTCACTACGGCTTTATCAACGCCGCCGAGGCACGGGTGGACATCCACAACTCCATTGTGAACGTCAACAACCGGCCTTGCTACCGCGTCAACGTTTTTGGCCGCACGGTTGGCGCCTTCGACCTTGTCTCGCGCGTCCGCGACCAGTGGCGCTCCTACATCGACACCTCGGCTATTCTGCCGCAGATGTTCAAGCAGGAAATAGAGGAGGGGAAATTCCGCAAGGAGGAGACCGTGCTGTTCAACCACGGCAGCAACGTGGTCTATTCCGAGGTTAACAAGGTCGAGAAAAGGTCCTTCAAAGCTCCCAACAACATCCACGACGTCATCAGCGGGTATTACTTCCTGCGCACGATCAACTTCGACCGCATGAGCGTGGGGCAGAGTGTCGAAGTGCCCACTTTTTTTAACGGAGATATCTATCCGATGAAGGTGAGGTATCGGGGTAAGGACGAAATCAAGACCAAGTTTGGCCGGATCAAAGTTCTGAAACTAAACCCCATCATGCCCAGCAATAAGTTTTTCAAGGGGGAGGAGTCTATCAACATTTGGGTGTCGGACGATGTGAACAAGGTACCCGTAAAAATAGAAGTAGATCTCTGGATCGGTTCGCTGGACATGGATTTGAAGAGCTACAAGGGCTTGCAGAGTCCGATGAACTGGATGTAGGTGAGGATCTGGCAAAAACTGCGTCACCTTATCAGTCCAGGAGTCGCACGTTGTACTGCCTGGCACCGGGCTGGTACCGGCCAAAAGCCTTTTTATCGAAAGGTGCGGGCGTGTAAACAAACACGTAGCGATCCCAGGGATTGTACAGCACGGCTTCTTCCCGGTCGTCGCCCGTCACATTAGCCGGGACACCGTGGTACCAGCCTTGCCGAAAGTTGCCCTGAACGGCGGGTAGTTCGGGGAATTGGTGGGCCAAAGTACCTTTCCCGCTCCAAAGTGCGCCCCCGTTGTAGAGGTGCGCGGCACGATTCGCCCCGTTCCAATAAATCGCATCCATGCCCGTGTTGTTGGGCGACTCGTTCACTTTGAACCTGCGGATCACCTGTCCTTCCAGCCCCACCAGCATCACATCGCGGCTGTGGCCGTTGTAGCGGATCATCATCTGCGGACCGGGCGTGGTGTCGTCAAAATGAGCCACCCGCAGTTCCTGGCCGTGCGGCACCACCGACTCACCCAGACTCAAGACAACCCCGCCCTTCTCATCCATCACGTGGCCGAAGCCCGAGCAGAACGCCCGCTTTTTCTTCGGATCGTCCCAGTAGTCGATAACCACGGCATCCATATTTTTGCCCAGTTTCTTTTCCCAAAGCGGCTTTCCGTCGGCGTTCAACACGTAGTAGCCGCCGTTGATCTCGTCGCGGCCATCGTTGTCCATGTCGCCCACGGTGGGGACGTAGGCGGGGCAGTTGGCGTACTCGTCCCATTGGTTTTCGTAAGTCCAGAGCACCGCCAACCGGTCGTCGAAGGCGATGATTTTCTTGCCTAACTTAATGATGAAATCCTGCGGCGTGGCCGTCCCGCGCAGGTTGGCGATGAGGATGCGTTGATGCACCCAGTTGGGGCCTTCGCCTTCGCTGGAGGTCAACTCCGGCGGACTGGCCTGCCGCTTCACGCGCCCGTTGCTTCCGTCCAGGATTTGTACCGTGACATTGGCCATACTTTGCGGCGTGACGGTTTTTCCTTTTTCCACAAAAAAAGTAATGACTTCGTTCTTCCCGTCGCCGTCAATATCGAAAACAGCCACCGGGCCGGGGCGGTTGGGCTGCAAGCCGCCCTCCCCTTTCTGCCACAGTACCTTTCCCTCTTGGTCGAAAGCGCCGAGAAAGCACGGCTGCACGGCCCCGCCGTCGACGGAGTTAGCGGTCCGGTAGACGAGGAAGTCCGCTTTGCCGTCGTTGGTCAGGTCGCCCAGGCGGATGTCGCCGCCGTAGGTGAGGCCGTCGGTGGTAGTCAGGAAGGCTTGGGGAATGGATACTTTTCGGTGGAGGATCGGGGTGCCGTCTTCTTTTTCCTGCATAAAATTGAAGCCGACCAAAGCTAAAGCGAGCACGGTTCCCGCCACCCAACGTGATTTTTTCATGGTAAAAGATAAGGTAAAACAGGATGTTTTTTAGGACTCCCGATTTATTTCAAAACATCGGCCAGCCAGGTCTCGTGGAGTTTTCTGAGGGCTTCGACCTTCTCGGGGTACCGAGCCGCCAAGTTGGTGGTTTCGGATAAATCCTCCCGCAGGTTGACCAGGAACAGCGAATCGGCCGCCGACAAAGCATCGGGGCGATTGGGGTCCAACGGATTGCCCAGCAGTTTCCAATCTCCCGACCGAACGGCCCAGCTGCCGTTCTCCCTCTTCTGGTGCTGCCAATGCACCATTTCGTGCGGCGATTTTTCGCCCTTTGTGAGCATTGGCACCAGGCTCTTGCCGTCGAGTTTGGTCTTGGGTAGTTTGGCACCGCAGAGTTCCGCGATCGTCGGTAGCCAGTCCATGCCCGTCGCGATCTGGCCGCTGACTTTGCCCCGAGGTATCTTGCCCGGCAAGCTCACGATGGCCGGAATCCGCAGTCCGCCCTCGAACAGGCTGAACTTCGCCCCCCGGTAGGGCCCGGCGTTCCCTCCGCCAAAAAAGGCGCGCTCTTCCCGCGAGTGACCGTGATCGGACTGAAAAACGATCAAGGTATTTTCCCTTAACCCCAACCGATCCAGGTTAGCCAGCACCTGCCCTATTTTTTCGTCCATTGTCGACAAAAACGCCGCGTACTCCTTGCGCGGACTCGGCAGGTCGGCGTACTTTTCCAGCCATTTCTGCTCACCCTGGTAGGGATAGTGAGGCAGGTTCAACGCCCAGTAAATAAAGAAGGGCTGGGATTGATTTTCCTGAACAAAATGATTGACCTCCTTCACTGTCAGATCGGGAAAAAACGCTCCGTTGTGCCACACCTCTTTCCCGTTGCGCCACAAATCGTGACGGTTCGGGCCATCCCAGAAGAAGTAATGGCTGTAATTATCAATGCAACCTACCAAATGACCGAAGGAGTAGTCGAACCCCTGTCCGTTGGGCTGTTCCTCCGGTGCGTTACCGAGATGCCATTTGCCAATCTGGGCCGTTCGGTAGCCCGCCGATTTCAACACTTCGGCGATCGTCACCTGTTCGGTCGGTAGGCCCGCTCCGCGTTCCAGTCGGTTGGCGGGTACATTACCCGTCAGCCCAGCCCGCAGGGGATTTTTCCCGGTAAGCAGTCCGGCCCGCGAAGGCGAGCAGACCGGCGCGGCCGCGTAGAATTGCGTAAAGCGAACGCCCGAAGCCGCCAGCGCATCCATGTTGGGCGTATGGAGGTCTGCGGAGCCATAGCAGTTCATGTCCAGGGAGCCCTGGTCGTCGGTGAAGATGACGATCACGTTAGGTTTATCCGGCGTGGCTTGGGCGAAAACGGCGACTTGGGGTAGCAGGGCGATACCTGTGGCTAACGCCGAAACTAATTTCAACAGGGTTCTCATAATATAGATTTACAGGGCTTTCTTATAAAAAATGGGCAAGGCTTAGTTAGCCTATCTTTGTGGTTAACTAGACTACAAAAACATGACCACTTCGCCAAGCCCGGCTAAAACTACGACTTTTTTCGAACTACTTCGGCAAACACCCTGCCTGGATGGGCGTGACAACCGGGGATTAAAACACGATATGGCATTCGTTCTCACAGGCTTAATCCTGGCTATGTTCAGCGGCAGAGATGGCAAGCTCTCCGGTCTGCATCGGCACATGGTCAACCATTTTGAGGCACTCTGTGTGGCGGTTCAGTTCAGGCCCGAAAAGGCGATTTCCCGCGCTCAACTGCCGCTGCTGCTTGCCCAGGTCGATGGCGCGACATTCGCGCGGCTGCTTTTCGATTGGTCCGGGTTGGTTCTGAGTCAGGAGGCCAAGCGCTGGTTCACTTTCGATGGCAAAGAGTTGCGGGGCAGCATTTTGCCAGGCCACAAACGGGGCGAGGCGTGCGTCTCGGCCCAAGCCCACGACTCGGGGCAAGTCGTGGCCCAGACCTACTACAACGGCATAAAGGAAAGCGAGCGGCCGGCCGTTCTGCAACTGCTGAATGAGAGCGGGTTGTGCAGTCAAAAGGTCACTCTGGATGCCCTCCACCTAACCCCCAGGGCGACCGGGGCCATCCACAAGGCCCAGGGGGTCTACCTGATCGGCCTCAAGTCCAACCAGAAGCACCTGTACAGATACTGCCTTTGCAACAGCCTGACCAGCAAGGCGTCCTACGAACGGGCCGACGAGCCGGAACGTGGCCACGGCCGGGTCGACCAGCGAAGCTACGCATGCTACGATTTGCAGCCCGACGCGCTGGCTTCCCGCTGGCGCAAGGTCGGCATGGGGTCTTGTATCGAAGTTAGCCGCACCCGCAGCAGCCTGGATGGCAGCCAGGTGAGCCAGGAAACGTGCCGTTACGTCACCAACGCCCGTCCCGCCAACCAGGCTGAGGCCGATGAGCTTTTTGACGCCATCCGTCGGCATTGGCTTCTCGAAGTAACGCACCACTACCGGGACGTCACACTGGCCGAGGATGGGCTGAGAACGAAGAGCCAGCCTGTTAGCCAAATGATGAGTAGCCTCAGGACGCTGGTAGTCAACTTGTTGAAGCGAACGAAGCCTAAGAATATGGCTGCTCAAATTGATGAGTTTGCCGACAATTTCAATATCTTGGTTCGGTTTCTGACTCAACAAATGGTTTTATAAGAAAGCCCTGTATAGATTTAGGACTTTCGCTTCGGTTGAGAAAATTGTGCCGTTAGGCACAGGATGTGGGTAGAAAAAGCCGATTCGTCAGCGGGTCATGTCCCGTATGGGACATAATAATCGACCATGAAAGCACTTTTCTACCCACATTTGATCCCTAACGGGATCGCATTCAAGTCGACAAGCGAAAGTCCCAAGATTAAATGAAGCCATGAGGCAATTGCCCCGGATGGACCTACAGTTAATAAAAATCTTGACTCACCTACTCGAACGCGACGGTTTCGCGTCCATCCAGTCCAGTTGATCCCATTGCTGTACGAAGTCATTCTTCTGGGTTTTTCCCGGTCGGCTTCGGCCCTCTTCGACGTACTTTTTCAACAGGTTTTCCAGTTCCGTCGCTATGGCGGGATTCTGGGCAATAAGGTTTTTTGTCTCGCCGGGGTCCTTTTGCAAATCGTAAAGCTGGTACTTCGGCAATCCTTCCAGGTCTTTACTTTTGTTAGGGAAACTCCATCCGCCGGAGCCGGGCCAGACGATCAGCTTCCAGTTCTCCTTGCGGATGGCAAAACGACCCTCGATGGAATGGTGTACCGTGGCTTCCCGCTTAAAATTACTACGCGAGGCATTTTCCAGCAGGGGCAGCATGCTGAAGCTGTCCTCCCCCATGTGATCAGGGAGGTCAAAGCCCGCAATCTCGGCCGCCGTGGCAAAAAAATCGGTCGTGCAAATCGTAGCGTCGGACTGGGTGCCGGGCCTGACCCGTTGCGGCCACTTCACCACGAACGGCACCCGGTGTCCTCCTTCGTATATGTCCGCCTTGTGGCCCCGGTAAATGTGGCTCGGGTCGTGGGCGACCTGCGCCAGCTCCGCGAAGTTGGCCTTAGGGGAGCAGCCGTTGTCGCTGGTAAAAATAATCATGGTATTGTCGCTGATGCCCCGCGCTTTGAGCGTCGCTTCGATGCGCCCGACCAGGTCATCGACCTGCAGCACGAAATCGCCGTAAAAATTGGTGTTGCTCTTGCCCAGAAACTCGGATTTGGGAAGGATCGGGGTATGGGGGGCGGGCAGGGCGAAATAAAGAAAAAAGGGTTCGGCCTTGTTGGCGTGCTGCTCGATGAAGGCTACCGACTTGGCTTGCAGATGGTCCAGCACATCGGCGTGCTTGAAGTCGGAGCCCGTGACGCCTTTGCGCCAAAAACCCTTATCGTCCACCGAAAGGGTGGTGTCGGTAGGGATGGTGGTCGATCTGCCGTTTTCGACGTACACGTAGGGGGCCATGTCCAGCGACCCCGCGATGCCGTAAGCGTAGTCGAAGCCCAGGTCGTTGGGGCCGAACGTCAGCGGCTTGGCGTAATCGACCGTGGGGTGGACGTTCAGGCTGTTCAAGTTCTGTTCGTCGGACGTAAACTGCCAGTCCCAGCCCAGGTGCCACTTCCCCACGAACGCGGTTTTGTACCCTTTGCCCTGCAACATTTTGGCCACCGTCGTTCTTTCGGGTTCGATCAGCGATTTGGAAAAGCCGCTGAGTACGGAGCTTTTCAGCCGCGACCGCCAATTGTACCGTCCGGTCAGGATGCCGTAGCGCGTGGGCGTGCAAACGGCCGAACTCGTGTGGGCGTCAGTAAATTTTATGCCGTCGCGACTAAGCCGGTCGATGTGAACCGTGTGAAGCTTAGACTGCGGATTGAACGCCGATACATCGCCAATCCCCAGGTCGTCGGCCAGGATGTAGACGATATTCGGCAGGCTGCTTTTTTGCGAAAAACTACTGGCCTGAACAAAAAACGACAGGGACACCGCGAGGTAGATCGCTTTGGCTTTCATGGAAGGGTTGTTTGAAAGTTAAAAATGTGGTTTGATAGAAATGGCTTTTGTGAGGCTCCCGGTGAGGTATCCACCCCTAGGTGCATCGCTCAAAAACTCCAATCCACCTTGGTTTCGCCTTCCTTTCCGCTGAGCGCCACGTGCAGCCGCAATATTCCCGACACCAGATCCCCCGTCCCCAGCTTGGCCTCGTAATAGGGATCGTCTTTCTCTCGGACGAACAAGCCGTCTTTCCACAAATCGGCAATCGCCATATCAGCGTAGCGCTGGGCTTGTCCAAGGTATTCCTTGTTTTTGGTCAGTTCGTAGCCTTCCAAGTTGGCGTTGATGGCTTCCCCCAGGTTTTGGGCGCTATACAGGGCGGGTAAAGGTTTGCCGTTGGTTACGGTCAGAGATTTTTCGATAATAGCTGTCAGCTCGTCGGCTCCGCCCCTTGCCGCCATGTAGGCCGCCACTCGGCTGAGCGTAAGCAAGCTGGATGTACCGTAGCCTTCTTTCCAGGGTGTGGACCACTCTGCACCTTTAATTGGACTTCCGTCCAGGTTTACCTCGCTGTAATAACTTTTCTGCTCTTCGTTCCAGCCATATTTATCGTAGGCCACCAGCAGCGCAATAGCCTGCTTTTTCATCTCGTCCGACTTACTCAGCTCTCCGGCTTTGTACAGCCAGTAGGCGTACAGGGCCGTGTTGCTCAGACTGGCAGTTTTACCCGCTTCGGGTTCGGTGGCGTGATACAGGCAGCCAAACACCAGATCGGTGCGACGGTCTCGCAGGTTCCAGTACATCGTGCCGATTTGCCAACTTTTTTCTTTCCAGGATTCATCGCCCGTCTGCTGGTACAGGAAAGCGTAGGAGTAAGCGTACAGGGCGGTATGCTTGATCCAGGGCATGATGACCTTCTGGTACTGCGTTTTGTTCCAAATAGCGTGACGATTGAACAGATTCGTCTGCGGATCGGGACCGGTAAAATGGTACTGCAGGCCCTCGATCGCCCGCCGGGTGCGGGCCGGATCGGCTGCCCACAGGCGCGGCCAGGGCGGCGTCCACTCAATCAGCTCGTGGGGCATCTGAAAACCAGCCATCTGGTCGATCATCCGACTTTCGGCAACCGATACGGTATCGGTATAAAAGTTGTAGTAAAGATGCTCTCCCCAGCCCAAAAGGCCCGTCTTGGGGTGCTGTGCCCGCTCCAGGAACGCCCGGGAGTAGTCTTTGGCCGCCGCCTGGTACTTGCGCTCACCCGTAAGTTTCGTGAGTTGATCGAATACCTGCAAAGTAATTACATCGTGGTAATAGTTTGACCCGCCAACGGCCCGGTCAGATTCACGCACCCCATTGGTAGCCGACACGCCCCGGATGGGTACTTTGCGGTCGCGCGCGTCGATGACGGCGGCCCACATGGGCGTGGCGTTTGGGCCGTACTTATCCAATCCGGTAGCCAGGAGCGTGTCGGCGAATGTCCGGGCATAGTACAGATAATCGCGCTTGGGCGGTTGGGCATCGGCGCTCGGTGGTGAGCCGATGCAAAGCGAAAGTAGGGCGACTGCGAATGCAAAGTCTCCTCGCAGTAGTTTGGAATGGGAGAATTTGGTGTGGTTGACTGACATACGGAAACGGAGGCTGGTGGTTGTGGGTGTTGTCCTTACGGTAAATTCTTTAAGGACTAAAATCGCTGAGGCTACTCTCGAAAGTGCGAAAAGTAGGCAATGTCAGGCGCTCAACCGCGGCACGATGCCTTGACAACCTTTGAAAATTCATACTCAGAGGGCTATTTTCTTCCCCAAAACACCCATCGTTTCCTTTTGGCGCTGCGCCACATTCTTCCGCCCCTGAGCCGCCTTTTTTCGGGCGGCTTCCGGATGCTGCGCCATGTCGAGTACCGCCGGAACATAGCGGGCGATGTCGGACGCATTATCGAAGTCAAACAGCCAGTCGTCCAGCCCGATGTCGCGCCACATGAGTCCCTTGCTGGTCTGCTCGGCGAAGCGGCCCACAATGGCGGGGATGCCGTTGCCCAGGCACATGATGGGCGAGTGCATTTCCAGGCCAAATATCCCCGCCGAACGGACATAGGTACTTACGGCTTCGTCGGTGAGCCAGTAGCGATCGCGCCACACGACTTTTTCCTTCACGTCTTCGGGTAGTTTGTCCAGCAGGATTTGCTTGCCGAGCTTGACTTGGGTTTCATCCTCGGGACAAATCAGGATTTTCATGGGCGTCTGGCGGACGACCGCGACGATGGCTTCGCGCAGCGGGGCATTGTCGCGGTCGCGCATGAGTTCGTTGCGGGCGTTTTTCTTCTCGTCCAGTGCCCGGTTTTTACTGGGAACCTCCCACCAGGGCGTAAACCGATTGCGGGGAATGACGCACATGAATTGGCCCGCTTCCAAGCCGTGTTCCTTCATGAAGTTCTCCGCCGCTTCGTCGTCTCGCAAGTCCACGGCGAAAGCACCATCGGGACAGAATTCCATCACGGCATTTTTGACCCCTGATTTTTTAGCCAATTCCAGCGAAATCGAATCACGAAAAAAGGCAAAGTCGGCGGCATTCAGCAGTTCGACATCAGTCGGGTTTGCCTCCACGAGCTCTTTCGGATCGTCGCTATACACTCCGGGAAAGGTGATGCCGTACACTCCGTAGGGTTTGCCCGTTTCGTCTTTCCAGCGCTTCACGTCTTTGCGGGCCACCAGCGAGGGGCCGGAGCCGTGGAGCAGGAAGTCGCACTCCCGCATGGCGCGGGCGACGGCCGCTTGATCGGCGTTGGTAAAAATCTCCACCTTTGGAAAGCGGGCCGATAGCATCTCGCGCACTCCGTTGTCGACGTTGCTGGCCCACAGGCGCACCCCGACCTCGGGCAAGTACTTTTCCAGTAAGTTCAGAACGCCGGGCGTGTGGCCGATGTCGCCGATGTTGACGGTCTGCCAGGAGGAGCGGAGGACGATTTGTTTTCCTGTATCGGATTTAGAGTCAGAACCGCACCTGGCCAGTGCATCCAGGCTGAGTAACGAAGTGGCCAGCAAGGGGATTGAAGCAAGAAAGCCTCGGCGATTGTGGTTTTTGACAGACATTCTGTAAGTTTTTTAGAAGTTCATTTGGAGGTTAAGTAACTGACAATTCTAAAAAGGAACCCACCAGGCTTCTATTGGTGCCCTGAATTTTCAGGTAGGTTTCGTAAGTTATCCAACAAAAAAGCCGACAAACCCGCATTTTACTGCCTTGGCTTACCGACTCAAAAGAAATAGCCGAACTTCACCGCTGGGCGCGGATTTTCCTTCGGAAAAAGTATAGTGTCGGGCAAGGACATGGTCCCCAGCGGGGCCAGTCGGGAGGTCCGGTCGTAGTTGGAGTCCGCGCTGCGGCGGTCACGCACGCTGAAGCGGTACCGCCGGGCTGCGCCACCGGCTATCGACGCTTGTGAATCAGGCTGCTATGTTTTCTTTCCTGCGGGAGCGAACCCCGGCCTTACCGGGCGCTTTATTGATGACCTTCAGATGCTGCGGTTCGCCCAGGTACCGCCGTAGGGTTCCGTCCGAGGACGGGCGCAGCTGATTCAGCATTTCCACGGTGTCCTTAATCGTGGTCAGGTCATTGATTTGGGACACGGTCAGGCGAATGCCGTGCTGCTCACGGATCAGCCGGGCCAATTCGTGCAGGTCGCCCATGGAGTAGTGCATCGTTTTGCAGAAGTGGGCGGTAGGCCAGATGTTCGCTTTGGGGCTGATGCCCTGCCAAAGTACTAGCTTCCTGATGTCTTCGTAGTTGAATGTTTTTATCATGACTGGGTGGTGGTTGGAGGTTCTTTAAAACAGGTCGTCGGCCATTACAGGCTCACGTAATGGCTGTTGCTCGTTTCCGCTGCGAGGTATTCCTTCAATTGCCCGACCGTTTGGAGTCCACCCCATTCTTCGTCGGGAATGCTCAGGCCGAAGCTGTGTTCGGCCTGTACCATCAGGTCGGCGACATCCAGGGAGTCCAGGCCCAGGTCGCGGGTAAAATGCGCCTGGTCGGTGATGGCGCTTTCGCTCAGACCGATATTGGAAAAGATGTACAAAAGGCGTTGTTGGATTTGGTTGATGTTCATAGTTGACAAGAGAGGTAGATTGATTATGAAATGATTGAGATAAAAACATCAGAAGATGACGGAAAGGGCGGACTCTGGATTTTTCATGAGGTAAGGGTTCAGATGAGTGAGCTTCAAGCGATTCTTTTCCGAAGTCGCAGGGCCTGCGTGAGGTGCCGGACGTAGCCGATGGCCATAATCGCCACCATGAGGGCAAGCAGCCACAGGCGGTTCAGATCGGGTAGCAGTTCGGGGTACTTGTACATGATCAGCGAAGCCAGGCCCAGGGCCCACATTCCCAGCGCTTTGTATTCTTTGATAAACCAGGCCCGGTAATTCAACGGCGTTTGGCGCAGGGTGTCGAGCAGGCCTTCCGGGTTGAATTTCCAGCGCGGTACCTTCTCACAGTAGATCTCGAATTTCTTGCCGAATTTTTCCCACATGAAGGCTTCTTCGGCCCACACAATGGCGAAGTAGAGGAAGAAGGCATAGGGAAAAATCATAACCAGGTAGAAGATGGAGTTGGACAAAATACCCAGGCCAAAAAGCGTGGTCAGTTGGGACACGTAGAGCGGGTTGCGCGAATGGTGGAACAAGCCCCCTATTTCGAGTTCGGTCGCTTTGATCCGGTTTCCCCGCAGCACGACCTCGTGGCTGACGGTGGTGTAGCGGCGCAGCACTTCCCCAATGACAATGAATGCCAGACCCAGCACGACGGGCCAAACGTAGTAAAACGCACCAAAGACCTCGGGACGGAACAACCGAGGCGAGGGCAGCAACACGGGCAGATACAGGAAAAGAAATAGACCGTTGCGGTTGCGGAAAAAGAAGTTGCCGAGGGAAGTCATGGCGGGGCAGGTAGTTTGGGTTTTAGGAATATCGTTTGTTCTGTATAAAAAGAACCAATTTATCAAAAAAGATTAATTCACGGACCATTTTTCGATGGCGTTGTCGATTTCGCGACTCAGGTAGTTCTGGAAATCCAGGAGCTTAAGGAGTTCCTTATTGAACTCGCCCGAACCGTTCTCTTTTCGGAAAGCGTACACGCCCTTCAGCATGTCATTGAATTGCGCCAGGTTTCTGGCCCCGGCTTTCAGTTGCTTCAGCCAGCCGTGGGTGTCGATTTTAAAGTACCGCTTGCGGTCGCCGCTGAAGGTAACGTAAGAGACGCTGCTATCCTGCTGTAAAAGCGTCAGGGCGTTGCTGACCGCACTTTTGCTGGCTCCGAGAAACTCGACGATGTCGTCGAAGGGCTGGTAGTGCGGGTCGGCCAGCAGCAGGTAAGCAAACACCCGGCCCGACATGGGCGTCCGGCCCAGTCTCTCGAAGACCACGCCCATGTCCTCCACTTTTTGCTCGATTTCTTCGTTCATCCCGATCTCCACTATCTGATTGGTTATGTCGTTATTGAAATTTTTCATGATTCAAGGATCATTTGTTATTAGGCAAAGACGGTCAAGTTTTTATTACTCTGAAATTAAGAACTAGAAAATTTAAAGCGTGAGCGACCTTGCAGATCGCCCACAAAATGTCTTTTTGAAATGGCGGGAAGATTCACAGAAGGGAGGTTGGTTTACAATGGTCTCGTTACGAGTTCTTCTGGCCGTCAAATTCCTGGCCGCGGGCGGCCAAAGTGACGCCCGTCACTTCCTGGTCGGCGTTGCGGATAAACTGGAAGGTGGCGGCAATTCCCTCGACACCGAACTGGTCGCTGCCCGCGACGGGCGAAAGCGCAGCCTGGCGGTCGTTGACGAAGACAAAGAGGTTGCCGTTCAGCATTCCCACTTGCAGGTTCTCGAAGGGCAAGCCCGTCATATGGTAGTCACCCACGTAGGCGGCCATCAGGCGGCGGTTGGCGTCGGCGGGGCTGGGAGCGATCAGCCACTCGTTGTCGCTCACTTGAATGAACGCACTGCCGGCGATCATGTCCATTCTGATTTCTTCGATCAGCACGTCTTCGACGTCAAACTTCTTAGCAGCCACGCGGCGGGCGGGGCGGTTGATCGTCTTCTCGTCTTCGGGAGCGGGAATCCGCATCCACTCGTTGTCGGCGGCTTCAAAGAAAGCACTGCCGGCGATCATCGTCACCCGGATTTCCTTTTTCAGGAAATCGTCGCTGAAATTGAACAGCGCGGAAATTTTCTCGCCGCCGAAATCCATGCCCTGGGCCTGCAAGCTCACGCCCGTCACCTTGCCGCTGGCGTCGCGGCTAAACCTAATGGCAGCCTTACCGCTGGCGTCGAACTCATCTTTGTTGGCCGTTGGCGTCAGTTCGCCCACCTGGCCATTGGCGTCGATCATCAGCTTGCCGTCTTTGATCATGATTTCCATGTTCTCGAAGGGCAGCCCCGACATTTTGTACTTGCCGACGTAGGCATCCATCGTGCTCTTGGTGGCAGCCTCCTTCGTTCCCACGAAGTCCTGGCCCTGGGCGGTCACATAGACCGTCGTTATTTCATTGTTAGCACCCCGCACAAATTTTGTGGTGGCCTGCCCGGCGTCAAACTCGTCCTGGCTGGCTTTGGGAGTCAGCTCACCCGTGTACTGTCCGTTTCCCGAATTGTAGTGGAGCTTGCCGTCTTTGGCGGTGATTTCAGTGTACTCGAAGGGCATCCCCTCCATCTTGTATTTGCCGACGTAGGCAGTGATGTCCATTTTCGCCGTTTCCTTTTGGGCCGTGATTTCCTGCCCCTGGATGTTGACGACGACTGCCGTCACTTTCATACCCGCATCCCGGACAAAGGTGAAGGTGGACTGCCCGTTGGCATCAAACTTGTCTTTGCCCGTCATCGGCGTGAGTACGTCCTGGTACTCTCCGGCTACGTAATACAGCTTGCCGCCTTTGTCCGACACGACAATCTTGTCGATGGGCAGATTTTCCAATTTGTACGTTCCGTAGTAGTCGCCGTTGTTGGCGGGGATGGTTTGGCTGGTGGTCGTCGCAACGGCCACGCTGCCATTCGTGTTCTGGGCTTCGGCGAAATTAAGGGCGGCGAAGCAAACGGCGGTCAGGATGAGCTTTTTCATGATTTTAATTGTTTGGATGAATTCGTTGATTCTGCTCGGATTTTGTGAGTTGGCCGGGTAATCGTTTCTGACTTTTTCCCCTTACCAACGGAACAAAGGTAAAGAAGTTTTTTTTGGTTCTGCAAAAAAAGAACTAAAAAAATCAAAAAAACTTTGAAAAGTTTCTCGGACTTATTTTAAGATAAGTTCTTTTAGTTCTACATTTACAGTATCAAAAGAATCAAAGTACCCAAACCAGTAATTTCAGTAGGCGCCCAGTGCCGGGCAAAGCATTCGTTACAATCTACACAAACCAGTATTAGATTTTTAGAAAATGAAAAAGACCCAAGAAGACCGGAAAAAGGAAAAAGTAGAAGCCATGGGAATCTTTTTCGAGAAAAGCGGCTACACCCCCATGATGGGCCGGGTGTTTGCCTACCTGCTGCTGGCCGAACCGCCCTACCAGCCCTTCGACGAGATCACCGAATTCCTGGCTGCCAGCAAGAGCGCCATCAGCAACGCCCTGAATTTCCTGATGAAGCAGCACATGGTGGACTACATCACCTTCAGTGGCGACCGCAAGCGGTACTTCCGCGTGAACATGGAGCAGTGGATGAACCAGACCAAAACGTGGAGCAAGCAGGTGACCGAGGTCAATGGTCTGCTCAAGGAAGTACTGGAAGAGCGGGCCGACACCGAACACCCGAAGTTCAACGCCGGCTTGCAGGAGATGATCGACATGAACGAGTACTTCGCCAAGGGATTGGAAGAGATGCTGGCGGAGTGGGAAGCGAAGACGGAGGAGAATTAAAATTTGCGCTTTCAGTCAAACCACAGTACATTTAAAACAACAATCTCAAATCATGCTAACCGCTATCGAAGGTACATACGAAAACGGGCAGATCATACTGATGCGCGAACCCAAGGTTTCTGCCAAAACAAAAGTCATGGTGATACTCGAAGAAGAGGACACCGTGAAGTCAGCGCCATCTGGCAAACGCCCATTTGGCCTTGCGAAGGGAGCCATCCATCTCAGCCCTGATTTCGATGAACCCCTCGAAGACCTGAAAGATTATATGTGAATGGTCTATCTATTGGATCAGGGAATCTGGTAAGCCGCTGCACGAAAAGCAGCGGCTATTTTTAGCTTTCTTCACTTAGTTCTTTTGTTTCAGAACTAAAAAATATTACCTTTGCCTCCAATCATTAAAGTGCTCGGACAAAAAGACTGAACACCCGCCAGCAACTATAAAATCAAACCCCAATCATGGATCAACTATTGGAATTTTTCCGCCTTCACGCCGTGGCCATCTACTGGATCGTCGGCGTGATCCTGGTGAGCGGTCTGCTCTTTGTCCTTATCAATAGGGGCGGCAACTACCTCATCCGCAAAGGCCACGAGCGGGGGCTGGAAGACCTGTCGTCGCTCGTCGGCACGGTGCAGAAAATCCTGCGCACCTTTCTCGTTCTCTTTCTCCTGTTGTTTGCCACTTATTTTCTGGTCGATAAAAAGGAGTACGCCGCCGTCACCGACAACATCAAGCTCATCTCTTACCTGACCGTCGTGGCCACGCTCACCTTCGTGCTGGACTCGGTGCTGAGGGCGGTACTCAACCGCGTCATCCGCCGAAAAAACCGGGCCGGGGAAAACCCGACGACCTACAAATTCCTCAAATACGTCGGCACGTTCCTTATCTACCTGCTGGGCATCGTGCTGGCCGCGCTGGCGTTTCCCTCGCTTACGGGCGTGGCCCAAACGGCCCTGGGTGGGGCGGGCATCTTGGCGGTGGTCATCGGCGTGGCCTCGCAGGAGGCACTAGCCAATCTGGTCGGCGGCTTTTTCATCATCATCTTCAAGCCCTTCCAAGTGCGCGATATCATCAAGATTTCGGACGAGATGGTGGGTACAGTCACCGACATCACGCTACGGCACACACTCATCCGCGACTACCAGAACAAGATGATTGTCATCCCGAACTCCATCATCAACAAGGAAAAGGTGACCAACTTCAATCTCGGCGAGCTGCGCTGCTGCGAGTGGATCGAGGTCGGCATCTCGTACGACAGCGACATCGACCGCGCCAAGGCCATCATGCGCGAGGAGTGCATGGCCCACCCCAACATCATGGACAACCGCAACGCCCTCCAAAAGGCCAACGGCGACGAGCAGGTGCTGGTGCGGGTGCTTAGTCTGGACGAGTCTTCGATCACCATCCGGGCCTGGGCCTGGGCGCAGGACTTCCCCTCGGCCTTTGTGATGAAATGCGACTTGCTGGAATCCATCAAGAAGCGTTTCAATGCCGAGGGCGTGGAGATTCCCTTTCCCTACCGGACGTTGGTGTTCAAGAACGAGCAGGCGATGAGGAAAGAAATGAGTAACACTTGATCTGATTATTTCCGTAACCTGGCATCGAATTCATGAATCAGCACCTCCACAACCTTTACCTGGCTCATCTGAGGATGCAATGGATTGATCAGAATGTTACGCGAAGGGGAGTTCTTCAGCACTACCGAAGGCACGGAGAAGGCCAAAGCCGGGTAAGCGGGGATAAGCTTGGGCAGCAGGAAATAAGGCAAAGTTTCTGGGTATTTGAGCGCATCCCAGCCTGCGGGTAGTTCGTCGGTGGACAAATCCTCAATCAAATCAGGCATCTCTATTGTAATACGCACAAAAGGAGGCAAATCCCGCATTGGCGTACCGTCCAGATGAACCAGCGTTTCCAGCAAAGCTAGTTCGGGTGTCGTGGAGGTGTAAAGTAATGGGGTTCCGGGTGGGTTCCAGCGTCCACCGTTGCGTCGAGCTCCCTCGCCGGTCAATACAGAATCGACAAACTGCTTTTTCTGAATCCGGTAAACCAGCGGCATAACTTAACTGTAAACGCCGTACTCGATGCGGCCCAAGAGTTGGTCTACCACCTGGAAACCCGTCGCTGTATCGAGCAGTTGCAGCGGGGATTGGCCTTCCAGAATCTCCAAGGGCCGACGAAGCCAGCGGTTGAACTTGCCCTGGTCTTCGAATACCCGCAAGCCGTGAGCCGCCAGGGCTTTCAAGAGCAACAGCCGTTCCGATTCGACTTTATTCAGCGTGCCGCTTACCAACCGCCGCGCCAGGGTTCGCTCGTTCATCGAGAGCAACGTAGCCAACTCCCGGATGGTCAGATCCAGCAGGGTAGCCAGCCCACGTACCTCCGTATGCGCCATGCCCTGGCGAGACCGGGCAATCAACTCGAACGGGCTGGTGCGTTCGGGCAACACCCGCACCATCGTATCTTCGGTCTTTTCCATGACAATAACATTTTGTCAGTAATATTACCGACACTTTACATAAATCCAACCCATTCCCTCGACTAAAAGTTTGCTGGCTTGTCGGACAGGTGATTTTGTGAAGACATAGCGCGATGAAAAAGTTGAGGGTTTCGGCACTCAATGACAAACCCTACTTCCCGCCCGCGCCACCACCCACACTGGCCTCCGGCGACAAAATAGACACGTTCCCGGCGGCATCCTCGACCTGAACCCGGTAGTAGAGCGGCGTCCCCGGCTTGACGGTTTCGTGGGTGAACAACGCGCCCTTGCCCTGAGTGGTGAAAGCGATGTTCTCGATTTTACTGGATTTCAGCGTGATGCCGGGCTTGGTGTCCCAGTACAGGTGGTACTTTTTGAAGAAAGGATTAAGGTCGAAGGCCACCAAGACCTGCCCGTTCTTGCTGCTGACCGCCAGGGCGGGCGGTGTCAATAGGGCGATGGCTGAGAAGGACACTGCCCGGAAGTTGCCGATGGTGCCCGGCCCGAAGTTCGATACCGGGTTATAGGGCGTCTGGGAACTGACGCCCACGATGCCGCGCACAATCTTCTCGTACATATTGTAATAGTCGTAAGTGAGCTTGTCGATGCGGGCGGCCTGAAGTACCGTGTATTCGTTGGGCAGCAGGTCGGCGGTGACATTGAACAGCCGCAGGCTTCCCTCGGAGTTGACCACGCGGTCGTCGTCGATGCTCCAGTCGCGCCGCACGTCGTGGACGCCGTTGCGCCACCACTCGAACAGGTAGCGGTCGCGGGTTTCGACCGGGTCGAACACGCGCCATTCGTCGCTGTAACCCACGTATCCCGCCTTCCCCTCGTACTTCACCTCAGTCACCCAGGCATCGCGATAACCCGGTGCAGGGGACATTTTTGACATGGCAGTATAGACCCGCTGGTCTATTTTAACCGACAGGGTGTAGGTATTATTCACTTCGCCCCGCAGGGTCCGCCCGTAGTACCAGCCGTCTTTCCAGTATTTCAATGTTTCACTCTTGCCGTCCGCCGTGGTCAGCGTGACGAGCGCGTTTTTCTCGTACACCCTGGGCGTCGTGACGGTGGCGTCGATGTCCTCCGAGTAGCTGAGCTGCACCAGCGCGGTCGAATCCTGCTCGATTTTGCCGTTAATGACCAAAATCCGCCCCAAATTATCCACCCCGATATTCACGGGAACGACCTTGTCATGAAAGCCTTCGGTGCAGGAAAGCAGCATATTCCCGAGCAGCAGAACCAAGAAAACGACAGTATATTTTTTCATAAAATTAAAATTTCACATTAACGGAAAAACTGGGCATGAAGCCGTAAATACTCACGCCGTAAGGCTGGAAAATGCGGGAGGCGTCAGTGGTGCCCGCCGCCGGGCCTTTGCCCGAATTACCCTTGGCGACGCTGAAACCAATCGTGTTCACATTCCGGCGGTTATAAACATTGTAAAACGACAGGTCGAGTCCGGTTTTCAGCGTCCGGCTGTTCCTTTTTAGGTTTATTTTCAAGAAATCGGGTTCGTACTTCAGGCCGAAATCCAGGCGGTGGTAGTCGGGGAGGCGGTACTTGTTGCGCCCCTCCCAGTAGGGGAACGGCACACCACTCACGTAGTAGAACGACTCCGGCAGCGTGATGGGGCGGCCCGTCGAGAAAATGAACGTGCTGGAAAGGGTCAGGTTTTTCAGGAGCTCGTAGCTGGCGATGACCGACAGGTTGTGGGTCTTGTCGAACATATTGTTGTACCAGCGGCCCTGGTTGATGACGTCGATTTTGTACTGGCTGTGGCCCAGGTTGTAGCTCACGCGCCCATTGAAACGTCCGTCGGGTTTTTCCACCGACACTTCCAGACCGTAGCTGCGGCCCACGCCCGTGGCCACGTAGGCTTCCAGGTTGCTGACCAGGTAGTTGTGCAGCCCATCCTCGAAATCTGCTGCGCCGTTCAGCTTTTTGTAGTAGGTCTCCGCCGAGAACTTGATTTGGTTGTCCAGGAAATTGTGGAAGTACCCCAGCGCGACCTGGTCGGTGAGCATGGGCCGGATGTTTTCGGTGCTGGGCATCCAGATGTCGTACCACTCGATTTCAGCCCCCAGCGTCATCAGCCGCAGGTACTGCGCGTTGCGGTTGTAGGAAGCTTTGACCGAACTCCGCTCGCCGAGCAGGTAGGTCAGGGCCAGGCGCGGCTCGAGGTTGTGGTGAAACGCCATCACGTCCGTCTGCTTCGGGTGCGGCGTCTTGCTCAGGGGTTCGTTCGATTCGGCGTCATAGATGAAGCTGTCGCCCGGCCCCAGGCGGTGGTACAGCGAGTAGCGTAGGCCGTAGTTGGCCGACAGGCGGGCGGTGATTTTTTGGGTGTTTTCGGCGTAGAAGGCCGTTTCCAGCCCCTGCATGAGCGGCATGAACTTGCCCGCTCTGTCGGCGGCCTCGGTGTCGTTCAGCGAGCCGTGGTTGAAGTCCTGGTACTCGGTCTGGAACCCGAACCGCAGGTCGTGGCGGTCGTTGGGGAAAAACGAGAACTCTTGCCGAAGACTGTTGGTGGTGATGCCCGATTTGAAAATATACTGTCCGCCGTCGCCGTGGGTGTAGTAGCTGCTGTGGATGAGCGAGGTGTTGGACAGCAGCCGGGCGTTGAGATTGCGCTCCCAGCGCAGCGAGGCGGCGCGGTTGCCCCAGTCGGTGAAGCCGCCCGCCGTAATGGCCTTATCCTGGCCATAATAACCCGATATGAACAGGCTGTTCCTGTCATTGATTTTGTAAATAACCTTGCCGTTCAGGTCCAGCCAGCTTTCGTAGGAGTCGAAAAACGTGTAGTTGTCAGTGTTTCCCTTGCCCGCCACGGCCACGGCCTTGGGGTCTTTCGAGATGATATCTTTCCCCCGCGACATCCGGTCGTAGAGGCTGCCCACGCTCAGCTTGGTGGCCCGCCCGGACACGAAAACCGAGAGTTTGTTCTGGATGACCGGGGCTTCGAGCGAAAACTTGGAGGTGATGAGTCCCACGCTCAGCTTGGCCCGAAGCTGGTCGAAATTGCTCTCCCGCATCCGCACGTCCAGCACCGAGGCGCCCCGGCCCCCCGAAGCGGGCGGGCGTGCCGCCCTTGTAGATGGTCAGCCCGTCCACCGCGTCGGAATTGAAGACCGAGTACAGCTTCCGGTCGAGGGTAATTTTCCTGACCACGTCTTCGTAGCCCACGTGCGTGAACGTGACGGTGTGGGTTCCGGCGGGCAGCGTGATGGCGTAAGCCCCCTGCTCGTTGGTGGACACGCCCTCGGTTTTTCCCTCGGCCCGGATGTTGGCGTTGATTGAGGGGTAGAACCAAAAGTAAAGAATGCTATTTATATTTTTGTCGAAAAATGATTGATTTTTAGCGAGTTATCCACAATTTGTGATTTTTGCTCGTGCGTTCCAAATGTAAAAAAGTAGCATTGAGCTATAATATTTACCTGGCTTTTAAACGGTTTTTATCCGGGATTTAGCATTTTGCCGAAAATTTCATCTTTAAATATGGATATGAAGACTCTTATTTTGTTGGCTGCGGTTGCGATCCTGCTCGTAGTGGCGTGTTCGGAGAAAAAAAGCGCCTCGGCAGGGCGTGAGGGGCGTGGTGAGCCTATTGCCGTGCAGGTATTGGAACGTTGGCAGGCTGGTAATGCCATAAATGTGGCGCTGCTGGTGCAGGAGCCGGAATTTTTCAATAAAGAGGCCGCTTTGCAGGCGGTGGCGGAAAATTGCGGTGAGAATTGCAACATGGCCTATTTTTACAAGAATAAGGCTGCTTATGACCTCCATGCGTACAGTAGAACCAATTTTACCAACCCTGATCTTCGCTACGGGGGCAATTATCAGAAGATGGTGAAGGCTCAGGCAGCGTGGAAGAAGAAAAACGGCAACTGGCAGAAGGTAGGCGACGGTTTGATCGCTACGGTTGGTTTCGGTGAATATGAGCCATTTCCGTACAAATAGCTCCACAAAATACACATTTAAAGCCCTGACATTCACTTGTCAGGGCTTTTTTTATCTTCTATCTTCTGCATTCTCTTCTCTAATGCCTCTATGCGCTCCTGCATGAGCATGATTACCTCCGGCGCTCGGTAAGGATAATAACCTGCTATGGGTTCAGCGGCCATTTGTCCACCTAATTCTTCACTTTTGGAATTAGGTACCGCAATTAGGTACCCATTTTCCTTCTGCTCGCTTCGATTCGTGCAATTTTCAATTTGTAGTAGTGATTCTTCACTTTTGGAATCACTACTACAATTACTACTACATTTTACTACTACATTTCCTTCTTCGTCTCTTCGAAATGTGCAAATCTCCGACAAATCTTTTCTAACAAGCGAATCTATATCAACTCCAAAATAATTGGAAATTGTTATCAGGCTTTCAAGTGGCGGTTTGCTTGTTCCACTCTCATAAGTACCTATAATGCTCCCCTTCTTTCCAATTAATTTGGAAATATCGGCCTGATTTAGCCCAAACTCACTTCTGAGCAGCTTCAAATTCTCTCCTAAAAATATTTTTTCCATTTATTTTGGAATTCCAGAATTATTGGACTTCCTTTGCAAACGTACCTCAATAGGGGGACTAGAAGCAAATATAAGGAACCAAACTTATTAAACGGTAAAGCGATGACGACAACTGAGATTATTGCGGCCATAGCCATTGGCCAAGTGCTGGGTTACCTGGGTGGTGTGGCACTGGCCAACCACTTCAACAAGCCCTGGCGCGAAAGAGCCGCCAAGCTCAAAGAAGCGGAAGGCATTGATGACATAGAATCGAAACTTATTGATTCTCTTCTTCGAATGGCGAACTCAGGAGCTCGCGCCGTACAAGTGGACAAACCAACCACAAACGATGTGGACGGGATTAAGGAGTATCCTCTGAAAAATCAGGATCAATGGGAAACAAAGGGGCATCCTCGGGATAATAAGGATGATGTGCCGATGTACTCGGCGGAAGATCTTCGTCGAAGCCTGTATTGAGCTGGCATCGGACGTTGTAGCCCACCTTATAAATGGTTTCGAACTGACCCTTGAAAAAGTCGAAAGCATGGATAATGGCCAAGAGGCGGTAAAGGTGGATTGGCCCTAACTCGATAGTGAAGCGAAAAACGAGCTTTTCGGTGTGGTCGGCGATAGGAGCGGGCAGCACATAGGCGCGGCAAAACGCCTCAAAGCGGGTGTCGATGACGCGACGAAGGGCATCATGCTCTATTGCGCCATCGGCTTTGACTTCACAGAAAAGCGTGGTGTAAAGTACGGAGTCTGTGAGTTCGAAGGTAGTAAGTGATGACATAAGGCATACAGGGGTAAGGGGTTGGAAATTGGTTTGTGAGAATTTCCAAAAGTACGCCCTCCCCCTGTTTTTTTCAAATAGTAACTACAAGACGATGAACGAGCTACGGGACAAGCTGAAACACGGCGACATGATGGAGGTGGCGCGGCTGGCGGGCGTGAGCTACACGCTGGTGAAGAAGACGCTCTACGGCACGCGCAACAGCCAGAAGGTGCGCGACACGGCGCGGGCGCTGATCGCGAACCGAGAGCGGCTGGAACGGCAACTAAAAAAGCAAAAGGCCTGATATGCAGCGACTCGACGGCGAAATATGGCTCGAAGTGGACGACCTCACCGACGTGGGAATAGGTGAGCGTACCGTCTGGACGGGCATCGACCGCAACTCTCCGCGCTGGCAGGCCATCGCTGATCCGGCAGACCGCCGCCGCCGCCTGGTGCGGTACGCCACGCTGGCAACTAAGTACCAGGAGGCGGTCAGATCGGCGATGTGTGGCGGGCTGGAACCGGATGAGTGGCTCATCTTTAAAGAGGAGGAAGGGAGGAGAGCAGGAAAGGAGGAAAGGAGGTACTCGCTGCTGGATAAGGTGGAGGCGGTGTGCGAGGATGGCTACAAGCTGCGGCTGGGGCTGTACGAGGGCGCGACGCCCCGGCAGGCGCGGTGCCTGGCGCGGGCGGCGGGCGTGGTGCAGGTGCTGGCCCAGTGGTACCGCACGCGCGAGACCAGCTGGCGGACCTACGAACCCTGCAACGAAGTGGCGGCCTGGCTCCGTCAGCCGAAGGTGCGGAAGAACTACTTCTACCAGAAGTACCTGCCGACCAACCCCAGCCGCCTGAAAGAGAAAGTGATGGCCTACGGCCTGAAAGGTGAGCCGCTGACGGCGGTGATAACGCTGCCGAGGCAGGGCAACGCCGGGCCGAACAGCAAGCTGCGCGACAACTGGTGGCAGGCCGTGGCGCTGCACCTGAAACTAAGCGGGCGGCTGCAAAACGACCGCGCCACCTATCGCCGGGTGTGCGCCCTGGCCCCAGCCTGGGGCAAGGGCAGCCCCAGCGAAAGCACGGTGACGGGCTTCCTGCGCGACACCCGGCTGCTGACTGCCGACAAGCAGTGGGACCTCAACAACAAGCTGCGGCAGCGGATGCGCCGCAGTGCGCCGCTGGCGCGGGCCGAAGCCGCCGACGACTGCTGGGAAATGGACGGCACGCGGGTGCAGCTGGTGGGCCACGTGGCCAAAGGGGCCGACGGACAGCCCCTGCGCGACAAGCGGGGCAAGATCGTGACCAAGTCGCTGTACATCGTGGCCGTGCGCGACGTATACAGTGGCGCGTACCTGGGCTACTGGTATGGCTACGCCGAGAGCGAGAACGCCTACCGCCAGGCACTGAAAATGGCCGTAGAGGTGACGGGACGCCTGCCGGTGGAGCTGCGTTACGACCAGTTTCCGGGCAGCAACTCCAAGGGCTGGGCTTACCTGGCCGGGGGCATCGGCGACGACGGCCTGCCCTACGAGGGGGCGCTGACCAGGGCGGGCATCCGGCTCACCTGCACCAGCGTGGCCACGGGCAAGGCAGCAGCGGAGCGGGGTTTCTACACTTTACAGCAAGTATTTGAAGGGGAACACGCGGGCTACCTCGGCCAGGGCATCCGGGCCGGTACGGCCAACGCCCGCCCCACGGAGGCGTACATCGCCCGTAGCTGGAAAAAGCTGCTGGACAACGGCTGGGACTTCGACCAGGCGTGGATGAGCCACGCCGACCTGGTGGCGACTTACAACGACACGCCTTACAGCCACTACTCGAAGCGGTACGCGGCCCTGGAAGCCTCCCCATGGGAGCGCTACCAGGACGGCCAGGAAGGCAGCGAGGGCCGGGCGGTGGGGGCGCACGACGTGGCGCTGCTGTTCTGGGAAGCCCGGATGGTGGGCATCCGGCACAACTGCATCGAATTCGTGGCCCGCAACGAGCGCTACCGCTACGATTTCCCGGCGGAGGATTTCGAGATCATCTACACCTACCAGCGGCCCGGCGTGCAGCTGGTGGTGCGGCACGATCCCTGGGATTACAGCCAGGTGGAGGTGTTCAGCCCCGAAGGCGAGTACCTGACGACCCTGCGGGAGCAGAAGGCGATTCAGCTTTACGGTAAGAATCCCCAGTACCAGGAACTGGCGAAGTGGAAGCAGAACGACGCGGCCCTCGGGAAGCGGAAAGCCGCTAAACTGGCCGACTACGCGCTGAGCGATGAGATGGCGGCAGGGCTGGCCACCGTGGCCACTAAGGACGAGCACAACCGTGCGACCGACCGCGACGCTCTGAGCGCCTGGGCCATGCAGAATGCGGGGGTGTGGCAGATGCCTGAGGAAAAGAAGGCCAGTAAACAGAAAATCGTGGAATTGGAGCCTGTGGAGTTGGGCGACATCAAGCAAAGTGCGCGGGATCAGTATTGAGTATTCGCCTATAAACCATATACATATGAGATTTTTTCAGCTATTGCTAAATTACGAAGAAGGTACCTACGACCTGGCTCTCATACCCGAGATACCGCATGAGAACGAGATACACATGGGAATAATGGAAGCGGACAGGGAGAAAGTGACGTTCAAACCCGCTCCGGGGCTGAAAATGACAAGAGAAATGCGGGACGCTTTCAATGTGATGGCTACTAACATCGTGCGGCGCAAAGAAGAAGAGAATAAGAGATTACGATCACTTAAATAACAATCTAATGGACAACTATATGAAAAGTGAAACCTTAAAACTTGTGCTGGACTACGGCACTCTGAACTACAAGCTGCTGGCCCAGGGCGAGGAGCCTACCGACCGGCAGATGCTGGTGGGGCGAGTGATGACCGACCAACGCGGCGACTTCGAGACTTTCGTCCTGGCCGATGGGCTGGACCTGGACATCAAGGCGCGGATCGCCTTTCGGCAACTGGCGGAAAGCATGATCCTCGAAGCGCAGGCCAAAGCTCGAAGCGACCTGGACGCCCTCAAAACCCTCAACGACTTGGACGCCACTTTTGCTACTACTCACGCTTAACCAACTACCCTTATGACTATCCTAAAAGCCATGCAGTGCTACGCGACCGGCACGCTCTCGGAGCTGGACGCCCCGGAACTGGTAAAGATGCAGGACGCCGTGATCGAGAAGCTCGGCGAAATGGAAACCGTGGTGCGGTGCAACGACCTCAGCCGCGAGCTGATGAACGACTACCGGACGTACCAGACGATCCGGGACGTGATCGGGCAGGAAATCGAGTGGCGGGCCAATGCTGCCCGATCCACTGTCAGGATCGCCAAGACGAACTTCGGCAACAAAACACGGCCCGCCTAGGGAGCGGGCCGTGTCGGCAACAATCTAATGTAAGGCCACTGACGACTAAATCAATAACCCACTAAACGCAAAACTACAAATGATAAGCGAGACTAAAAAAACGGAGATCGTGGCGGCCATCGAGGTCGAGTCCAAGAAGCTGGGCAGCATGAACCGCGTGGCGCGGAAGCTCGACGTGAGCGGGGCCACGATCAGCGCTAACGTGCGCAACGCCGACAACTGGGACAAGGTCAGCCCCGACCTATGGGCCAAAATGGCCGCCGCCCTGGGCATTAGCCTGGTGAGCCAGCACTGGAACCTGGTGGCCACGCGCAACCTGACCACGATGCAGCAGGTACTGGGCGACGCCCAGGCCGAGGCGATGTTCATGGCAGTATCGGCGGTGGCCGGTAGCGGCAAGTCGTCGGCGATTGCGGCCTACAAGGAGGCTACGCCCGGCCACGCGGTGTACAGCCTGCAATGCGAGGGCTGGGGACTTAAAACCTTCCTGCTCCGGCTGGGCCGGGAGCTGGGCGCGGCTTCGACGCCCTACATGACGAGCATCGACCTGACGGAGGTCGTCGTGCAGTTTTTCAAGCGCAGGGCCAAGGAGGCCCGCACGCTGCTGGTGCTGGACGAGGCCGACAAGCTGCGCCCGGCGGCGCTGCTGTTCCTCATCACGCTGTACAACCGCCTGGAAGATGAGATCGGACTGGTGGTATGCGGGACGGACTTCCTGGAAAAGGACATCAAGACGGGCGTGCAGAAGGCCAAAAAGGGCTACGACGAAATCGACAGCCGCCTGGGCCGCAACTTCATCCACCTGGGCGGAGCCTCGCGGGCGGAGGTGGGGCGGATTTGTGCCGCCAACGGCATCGGCGACGCCGACGCCCAGGAGCGAATCTGGAACGACGCCAACCCCGTGCAGCGGCTCAATGGGCGGGGCTACGTGGCGATTGTGGAGGACCTTCGGCGCGTGAAGCGGGGCGTGAAGCGGGAGGCGCTGCGGTTGACAGTGGACAGTTGACAGTGAATGGGGGGAGTGGCGAAGTGGTATCGCGAACGCGCGCTTTAAACAGAAGTTAGACCCTGGTTCGAGTCCAGGCTCCTCCACTAAATCTATTTTTCAACTAAATGACAATCTAATGGAACAAGTAGCAAAGAGAACTTACCTGGAAAAGGTGCCCGATGCGAAGGCGCAACACCAGCGCGTCCGGGACGTGCTGGAGGCGGAGCATCCTTACGTGATGATTCACCTCGAGGAGTTGCCCAACGGTGAGCCGCTGGTGAACCTGACGACTACCGTTGGGCAAGCACACACCGTGATGGTGCTAGAAATGGTGCTGGCGCGAGCAAAGGCTGTAACGCCGGGGAATAGTAACTGACCACTTAAACGACAATCTAATGTCTGACAAAACAAAAGCCAACCTGGTGCTGGAAAGCAAAAGGCCGACGGCGTTGCTGAGGCTGGACGCCATTGCGGCCTTGGAAGCAGGGGCAGACTTCGTGCTGCTGCTGCCTACCTACGGCGACGATTGCATCGAGAACCTGGACATATCGACCTCGATGCGGATGGACGATATGCGGGAGTGTCTGGAAACGGCGGCGCACGATGTGCAGTTCGTGCGGCCTGGGATGAATAATTAAGCTTTAAACACCTTTAAACGACAATCTAATGGAACTAGGAATTTTTGATTTTGAAGCGCTGGAAGTGTACGAGGCGGAGAACAGGCTCACGCCTGATCGGCAGCCTCCGGCGGACAGGGTAGTGCTGGGCCACTCGGAGCGGCCCACGTGGCAGGTGTGGTTCAGGGACGAGTATTTCGGCACGGTGCCGGGGGAATTGATCCCTGACATAGCTCTAATCATGGCCGAGGCGGGCGGGCTTGAATACGACCCTGTGAACAGGCGACTGGAAGCCTGGCACGAGGCGGGGGCTTACCACGCAATGGTGACGGGGATCGTGGCGCGGCTGAATCGGTGGATGTTGGAGAATAACATTACAGACGCTTCGGTTGTGCTCAGCGCAACAAGTAAGTAATCAATTTTATCACAATTTAAATACTGTTTAACATGGCGAAAGCGAGAAAAACAACAAGGAAAACGGCTCCCAAGGTGGATGCCAAAACGGCGGCGACGCTGGATCAGATGGTGGAGTTGTTCCTGCAAAAAAACGAGAAGAAGAAGCTGCTGGAAAAAGACCTCGAACGCCTGAAAGACGGCATCCAGAAGGAGATTGCCTACAAGGAAATGGACTTCGATGAGGATGGCGAGATCGCCGTCAGCACGGGCCGGGTGAAGCAGGTGGCCGGGCGGCATTCGCTGGTGTGGTTGAAATCTGAGAAGAGCCTCACGCCCGCCGATCGGGAAAAGCTGGCGGGAACTTTCCCAGAGCAGTACCGGACCGTGGACCTGAACGCCAAGCTGCTGGCCGAGGTGATGGGGGGCAATCCCGACGTGGCCGACGCGCTCACGCGCGAGGGCGTGGCGGTGAGCCAGGGCGTAACCTGGCAGATCAAGGGGCTGTAAGGCGGCACAAAGTGCCGGGGGAGAAGCATAATGGCAATGCGGACGCACGCTATACACACCAACCAAAGTCAGATCCTGGTTCGATTCCAGGCTCCTCCACTAAATCAATTTTTCAACTAAATAACAATCTAATGACTAAAAAGGAATATCTAAAAAAGTGCGAGGAAGCCTGGGATCAGGTGAAGACGCCGCGCGGCGTAGTGTTGGCCGTGTACGACAAGCATCCAGAGACGGGTATCGAGTGCTCGGTGGCCGTGGCCGGTAAGTACAGCATCAAGGACGTGATCCTGGTAATGCGGGCGATCCAGGACAAGGCCCTGGGTGACATCAAAATTCAACAGCAGAAAGCATGACCAGAGACGAAGTACTCGAACTGGCGGGCAAAGCCTACGATGAACTACTGAAAGAGGGCGAAGACCCAACCCTCATCGTGATGGGGCTGGCCAACGAAAACGAGTTTTTTACGGGCGTAACCGGCGAACTTGACCTGTGCGCTTCCAGCGAATTGCTGGATGAATTGCGGCTGAGAATAGAAGGTAATTACCTGCTTAACCTGGGAAAGGGTGACTGAGCCTGAAACCTTCCTGCTGGCTTTCCTCGATGAGCGTGGCAAGCCCAGCATCGAGCAGCACGGGACGCTATCGGCGGACGATGCCCGCGACCTGATCCGGGCCATCATAGATCATTATTTTTCACACATTTCAAACCAAGAAACTCATGCAGAGATTAGTGAGTCAAAACAATAGGTTCTACGGGCTGCTGGCTAAGGCCAGGCTCGATATGGACGAGAAGAAAGCCCTGGTGTACGAAGTGAGCGCGGGCCGCACGTACAGCAGCCGCGACCTGACTGCCCAGGAAATGCAGCGGGCCATAGATCACCTCAGTGGTTTGCAGGTCAGCAGCCGGGCCAAGATGATGGCCAAGGCGCGCGCGATTGCCAACGACATCGGGCTGATCCGCAAGGGCGTCGATGAGAACGGCAAGCTGCGCGATGACTACACGGCGTTGAATAGCTTCGTGATGAAGAAGTTCAAGAAGCCAACCATGTTCCAGCTCGATGACAACACGATGCGGCACCTGATTACGGCCTTGGAGCGCTGGCGTGCTTCCGAAGGGAAAAAGGAGCTGGCGGTATGAAAATGACCTTGAACTTGGGGGCGGAGGAATTGAAGTCGCTGCATATGCTGGTCAACAGCGCCTTTGGGCGCTACCCGCTCTCGACGCTGGTGCAGCAGGTGGGCGACTACCTCATCCTTAGCAGTGTGGAGGAGTTTTATACGCGGCTCCACGCCAAGTTTCGGGCGGTGGTGGTGTTTGGCCTGCCGCCGGGCAAGAAGGTAAAGATGAGCCTGAAACGCCACGAGGCCATCGGGCTGCTGCACCTCTTCGAGGCCGACCGCGCCGACGGTGATGGGTTCGTTGATGTATATGCCGATGACAGCTACGAGGCGGTGCTGATGGCGACGATCGTGGCTGAGATTCAGAAAACGTATTTCTAATGCGAAAGTACCGATTAGAGAGTAAGGGCGGAGAGGTGGATATGATCCTGAGCTACGGCGAGGACGGCTTCCTGGTGAGCTGGCAGGTAGTGAAGGAATGCCCGCCCACGTTCTGGCGGCTGCTGTGGAAGCTCCCTCCGCTGAACATCATCGCGCTGGGCAAAATGGAAGAGGTGTTTCCGGGCATGTTCCGTCTGGCTGACGTACCTGCTGACCTCTCCTTCAAAGCCTTCTGGGATGCCTACGCCCACAAGGTGGGCAATAAGGGCAAAGTCGAGAAACTTTGGGAGCGGCTGGGCGAGGCGGATCGGGTGGCGGCCCTGGCGGGAATCCCCCGCTACGATAGCTTCCTGGCCACCAAACCCAGCATGGAGCGTGCATTCCCCGAAACGTGGGTGCGGAATCGGCGGTGGGAGGTTTGAATAAAACGGATGATCGAAACGTTGTTTTAGAGTAAACTAAAAACTATTTTCGCTTTTCTGATAACTGTAAGATGCCTTCTACTGATGTCCCAAAAAATGTCCAAGCGCCGGGTGAGGCTGGCGGAGCGGAACGACGCCATCCGGGCCGAGTTCGAGAAACAATGGGCGAAAGGCTACCGTACCGACTACATCGTGAAGGAGCTGGAAAGTGCCTACCATCTCCATCCGCTCACGCTGGAGGACATTGTGTTTCGTAAAGGGGTTTACCAAGATTTTTAAGACCATAAAGTAGTGTGCGTGATAATTAAAAAGCCCCGGCGTTTGCCGGGGCTTTTTTTGTCTAAATTCTATGCTAGGTTGGGGTTAAGTGGCGGATTGATTAAGAAAAGGCGGTGCTGAGAAAACTGGCGTATTCGGCCACCTCGGCGGGGGTATCGGCCTGGGCGAAAATGACCATTGCACCTAAGTAGGCATGGGCGTGTTTCGATCCATTGGAGGTCGATCCTAAGTACAAAGTGCCAATCAACGGCCCCATATCGACCCCCGTGTGAATGGAGTCCTGAACGCCATCCACGTAACAGGTTACGGTGGATGCTATGGCGTCGCAGACCAGAGAAACAATGTATTTTTGCTCCACGACCGGAACGCGTGCCAAGTCTCTCACACTTCCGGTTACCGATATTCGCATCTTGTTGCCGGATTGGAATGGGTCGAGACTCACGTTCCGTCCATCCAGGCCAATGAAACTCCACAGCCTTTTTTCGGCATTCACCGAAACGCTTCCCTCGCCAGAGTTGGCGAAAACGGTGTGAACCGTGTACTTCATCGTTGGCGCGTTGATGTTGGCGGTCAGTGTCCGGCTTACGGGCGACGAGGCCCGCAAAAATAGACACTCTTTCAGTCCCAGGGCCGGGACATTGGTAAGCAGTGCCGGGTTGGCCACCTGACCCGAGAATCCCGCGATCGGGGCCGTGTCCACCCCTTCGGCGAATGGGTGCGTGATAATCCCCGTACCGGACTTGTATTTCAGGCCAAAATAGGCGACAACCGGGTCGATCTTTCTTGGCGGGCCTATGTAGGCGAGTTTTAGGGCAGCGCGCCCCTTACTGTAATCTGCCCCTGGAATCAATATTGCTTTTCCCATTATTTTTCGATTAAAATAGTTTCTGAATAAAAATCAGTGAATGTATTGTACGAAATCGCCTTGTTGATAATTATATAAGGCCCGCCCGCGTAAACTGGGCGCATTAGCTTATGTGGAGATCGTATTTTCTCAGTCGAAACAGGGCTGTTCGGGTCGGAGATGTCCACCATGTAGCCCACTGTCTCTCCATCGTTTCCGCTCGTGTCGGTGCCGCCCGCGAGCATTGAAGCGTTTTTGTATGTTAGAACAAAAACGTGGGTGGAATCCACAATGCACAGGCCGGAAAAATAGAGGTTATTTCCAGCAGGACGCTCACTGGGTAGACCCGCCTCACCCACTTCGATGTCAAAATTAATCGCGCCATTTGAAAGATTGAATGACACCACACGGCAGCGAGAGGCGTTGTAGGTCGCCATCGTAGTCTGGTCGTTGGGCGTAAGCTGGTAGGCTACGAGACACGTGCCATTTCCGCCAGCATCCACCGGGAACGACAATACATCGTATAGCCGTTTCTGCTGGGGGGCAACGGCTTGAACAAGTTGCAGTGAAGGCCCGTCTGCGTAGGGGCGGATCGGTACCGCCTGGGGGTTAGAGAACAGGGTTCGGAAATTCGCCACGACCGGATTGGCGCGGTTGGCGGGGTTGACTATGGCACCCGTCTCCCAGTCAAGTTCGAGGTAGTAGATGCCTTTTTCGTCGCTCTGGATGGGGTGCGTGTTAATGGCGATGTCCACGCCGGGCCTGCCCCCACGCCTCTCCTTGAAGTAAAGGTAGGGCCAGTTGTCGTTGTTTTGTCCGAAGACAACCCGCTCTATCCAAGTTCTTCCGTCGTCGGCGCTATACAGCCAGTGGATCGACCTCCCTTCGTGGCCCGGATAAGGCCCGCCGCGCATCTGAACCAGAATCTCGTCGCCGTATTGGCTGGTGCCAGCATACGACATTCTGTTTTCCGACATCTCCACCCACTCGGCCCTAAACTCCTCGGGCACCAGCGAATCGAATCGCTTGATACGTGGCGGGTCGGTGTTGTGCTCGTTCTGGATGATCTTAAGGGGGAATTTCGCCAACTTCCCTCTTGGATCTCGCACGATCCCAAACGTATTGTGGTCGTCTTTTCCCCCGCGAATCCAGCCAACTAGTATGCGCTGGATAAGACCCTTTCCGCGCTTCTTGCAGAACCACAATTCCCCATTGTTTCCGACAAGGGAGAAGTAGAGGGACTCCCCATCCCATACTGCCACTGTTACCCATTGGTTCCATATCCCGCTTTCCACAAATTCAGCGGGTTGAATTTTGTCGTAATCGCCAGAGAAAAGTGTACTGGCAGCGGTCTTTGCGGGGGCGGTAATTATTTTCGGACTATATTCCAGCCCACCGGGGCCGACCGCATACGACACCCAGCCGTTTTCGTCGATAACGGCGAAAGAAACGGTGGTCGAGTTGGTTTCGATGGGCAGCGAACTCAGCACATCATCAGAAAGCTCGGAGCGCTCAACCTTAATTTTCCTGTTGGGGTATATCGTGTCGTTGGTGAATGTAGCCTTCAACACCCATTCGTTTTCGTCTATCTCGGCGGAAAATAGATAATCGTAGGGCAGCGGGCGGGAGGTTAACGCTTTGGCCTCCAACGCCGTGACTTTTTGCAGGGAAGTCGTATCGGGAGCGCCTGGATCACCCTTCGGCCCCGCTGGCCCAATGGGACCGGCTTCGCCTGGCTGTCCCACACCTGGATCACCCTTCGGTCCGGCTGGGCCTATGGGACCGGCTTCGCCTGGCTGTCCTACGCCTGGATCACCGGGTGGGCCGGGCGGGCCTGGCGGGCCGGGCGGAGCGACCACGCTCACCGGAACGGGGGTGTTCTTGGAATCTTGGGGAATGCGGGTGTCGTCTATTACAATGTACATGGTGCTTAGGTAGTAGTAACGGTGGCAATAATATCGAAACGACCCTGATACAGCTTGCTCGTGACGCCAGCCGTGATAAAGAGCATGTCGTGCACGAACCGCCCGGCGCGGACGTGCATGGCCGTGGCGGAGCGGCGGAGCGTTATCTGCTGGCCTTCGGTGGTAATGCTCCCGTCGGCGGTGTCGAACGTGAGCACGGGCAGTTCGGGATAATCGCCGACGGGGCGCACGTCCATCACGATGCGGGTGCCGGGCAAGATCGGGTAAGCCTCCGCCACTTGCAGCGTGACCTCGAAGGTATCGCCCTGGGCGACTTCCCGGAAGTCGAGCGGGATGGTGCGGTAGTTAATCATCGTTTCTTTTTTCGACTTTAAGTTTAAAATGATACGCAAAGAGCATAAAGAGCATAGTGGCCAGCCAGAGCAGGCCGAAGCCCCAGGCCAGTTTCTTGTACCAGGGATCGACCCCCCAGCGGTTTATGGTGGTGGCCACGGGTACTTTTTTATAGATCGTGATCGTGTCGCACTCGGCTTGCACGCGGGTTTCGCGGGGCGTGCGCTCCACGATCACACGGGCGCGGCCCTGTTTGATCTCCTTGTACAGGTAAGTCGTGTCGGTGACGAAGGAGGTCACGATACTGTCTTTCGGCACGAAGAGCGGCACGTTGACCATGACCGTGTCGGTGATGGTGGTGGCGAACTTCTCCTGGCAGCGCTTGTAGGTGGCGCACTGGGTGAGGCACAAAGTGGCAAAGGCACAAAGGCACAGAGTGATAAGATGGCGTTTCATTTTAATAGTTGTTTAGGGGAAGTTTAATAGAGGCTTGAATATCGGGCGCGGGCTTGACGATGGTCTTCGGCGGGATGGTGTAGCCGATCACCATGTCGTACGTCTGCTCCAAGACGTAGAACTCACTGGTGAAATAATCGCGCGTGCTACGGCGGTCTTTTACCATAATGCTGCTGCCGAGCGCCTGGTGCACTTTATCGGCTAGATCAGCCATATCGTCGTACTCCGAGAGGGGATGGATGCGGTGGGTGGCTGTCGGCATACGGAACACCAGCTTGACAGTGAGCGGGAGCATCCCCTTCTGATTGCCCCGGCTGAGACCCTCCCAGGTCACCTCGCCGGGGTCGAGCAGCAGGGCGGGAACGATCAAGCTGTTGAACGCTTCGGGGTCATCCAGCTGACCTTTGTCGCGGTCGATCCAGGCGATGTCGGGCAGGGCGGTGGCCAGGTGAGCGGCCAGGTATTGAGTGTGGACTAACATTACAATTTTGAATGAGTGAATGAGTGAATAAATAAGGGTTAGGAGAAGATTCGGTCGAGTTCCTTCTCGAACTTTTTAATGATTACTTCTTCCATTTTTTTGGATCGGCCCATGAACTGGCGCTTGGGCATGTTCTTGGGGCCGCCGCCCTCATTGTGCACCTGGGCGTAGGCGCGGTCGCTGGACATGATCGCGGCCTGCTGGCCGTAGTCGGCCTCCCAGTCGATGGAATCGCGCAGGTGGCCCTGGTCGGTCAGGATCGGGGGAGCGGAGCCGTTCTTACGGGTTTTGCTTTTGAGCGATTCCGGTTTGAGTGGTTTCCACTTTTCCAGCTTGACGTCGGTAAAGCCCTGCTGGTCGCGCTGGAATGAGCGCTGGAAGTGCTTCTTAGCCTCCACGCCGAGGATGGTGATGGCGTCCTTTTTGAGGAAGGCTCCGGCCTTGGCCGTGGCGGCTTTGAGTTGGGCGGGTGACATGGCTTGGAACTTTGGTAAAAAAAAACTAGTTTTGTTATTGAAAACGGAATAGAAAAGCGGAATTGGACTGTATCCTCGGTAGGCTTTTTTAGTCCGTTTTTATTTTGTCCGTGATCGAGTAAAAGGTAATCACGCTGTACTCATCTTCTTTCAGGATCACGAAACTCGGCTCTCCCGCCAACACGATCTCATAATAGTGGAACTGCCTGATCGAGCCGCCCTTTGTGTTGGCCGCTGTCCGCAAGTACTTCGCTTCCCGTAACATTTCTTCCAGTTGCTCCGAGAGCGCTGTCAGCTTTTCTCCAAAAAGCCGGTGGGGCTGATTGATTGCCTCCTTCAATCCCTTCACGGAAATTCGGACCTGTAACGTTTTACCAGCCACGGCCATCTCGACGGTCTTACCGGCATAGTTGGCCTTGGCCGTTTCCAGCGCATTTTTCCTCAACGCTTTCCGGTGCAGTGCTTCGGCCTCCCGCTCGATGCGTGCCGCTCGCCGGGCGTCGCTGTTGGCTTTGATGGACAGCGGATGGCTGTCGGAAAACAGCTTGCCGGTCAGGCCGGGGTTGTGGTCCAGGCCGGGCGCGGCCTTGGGGCCCTTGGCCGGGACGGGCGTCACCTCATCGTCGGTCTGCTCCACGCCACACAAACAGTTCCACGCCGATGGCGGCATGTGCTTGATCCAGAAGTCGTCGTTGATCGGGCGTACGATCCCGTAGTAGGGCTTATGCTCCTCGCGGGGTGTGGCCGCCCGGCTGGGCATGTAGCGAAGGTTAGGGTAGAGGTGCGCCTGGGCCTCGTACTCTTTCCAGAGCGACGCCTGGCGGGCGGCGCGGAGGGCGGTGTTGAACTCGGTGCGCAGCCAGCGCTGGTTATAGTCGCCGATGATCGGCTTAGCCTGTTCCAGGAACTCCTTCCAGGTGGGCGTTTTGCCGTCCTTGCCCTCGGCGATCGCGGCCAGCAGCTTCGCCTGCGCCCACGACTTCTGAGCTGAGAATAGCGCGGCGGAATCGCGAAGCTGCTTGGTGAGCTTGAAGTTGGGCTTGTTGTACTCGATGGACGCGCTTCCCTCCTGGACGGCGTGGGCAAGGGTGTCGTAGCTGGCCTGCCAAAGATCGGGATCGACCTCTGGCTTGTTGCCCTTGAAAAAGCTTTTAAGGGCTTTTAAAACGAGGTTTTTGGTTTTGGTGATAAAGGGCAGGGGCTTTTCGCCGTCGGCACCGCTAGCGAGGTGGACGTGGGTCGCTCCGTACAGCCCGGACAGTACCGGGCTTAGACGAAAAAATCGTCTGGGAGTGAAATCGATTCTTCATCGGGATCGTCCTCTTTCTTCTCAGCCTTCGGCTCGGCGGGCGGCTCGGGAGCGGCGGGCTCGTCGGAGTCGTCCACGAACTCCACATTGTATTCGGCGGCCCAGTAGGTTTTGGGGAGCCTGCCTACGTTGTTGTGGATTTGGAGGTCCATCGCCAGGCGTTTGTCTTTGGGGATGTTCTCCTCCTCCTCCACGAACTGGAAGACGCCCTGGGCGGCGTCGGAGAATCCCTGGGCCAGGAGCATTTCCCGGAAGCGGCCATTCAGTAGGCGCTCCACGAACTGGCGGTCGGACTTGGCGATCTTGCTGGCCACGCGCTCGTGGACTTCGCCCTGGGAGCGGCTGCTGCCGTCTTCGGTGGTCATGGTTTGGCCCACAATCAGCTTACTCATGCCCGCCTCCATGCGTTCGTAGAGCTTGTCGTAGGTGTCGGCGGCTCCGGTTTTGTTGGCCTCCACGAAATCAAGCTCGGCCCCGATGGGGATGGTCATGTAGGCCATCGCTCCGCTCTCACGCAGGGCCTGGGTCATCTGCTCCTTTTGGCCGGGCATGTTGGGGTCGTAGCGGCCCACGCGGGTGGGCTGGCCGAACACCTCGTTGAACTGCGCCCAGTCGCTTAGGTCGCCGCGCTTCAACAATACCAAGGGGGCGGCGGGTAATAACAATCCCAGATTGAGGGGTTTCCCGGCGGCCAGGTAGTAGCTGGTGAAGGGCGGGCGGGTGTAGTCGATGCCGTCGGCGTCGTACGACTGGGCCACGACGATGCCCCGGCTGGGAACCACGTGGGCGCGCGGCACCAGCTCGACCACGCCGCTTTGGAAATCCGCTTTGATGAGGCTGAACCCGTAGAAGCGGGCATCGAGGATGCTTTCCAGCATCCACTCGAACTGCTCGGTGTTGATGAGCTGGTTAAGGCTTTCGACTTCCTCACCGTCTTTCTGGAAAACCAGGGTGGTGGTGGTGACGGCCAGGCGGCGCTGGGCCATCACGCTGTCGAGGTGATCGTCCAGGACCAGGTCGGCGTAGAGGTCGTACAGCAGGTGCCTGGTGGGGCGCAGGGGATTCTCGGCGCTGGTGATCGCACTGCGCCAGGTGTCGAGGGTTTTCCTCGACCGATCGACGGAACGGATGTCGATGCGGAAATCCTTCACTACGACGCTATCGGTGTTGTCGGTTTTTTTGGCCATAGGACGGTCGAAAATATGTTGATGGCACGATGGTACCGGAAAAGTGTTTGCGCTTCCTTTAAACGGGTCTTAAACGGGCTAAAACGGGTCTAGTGGTCGTAGGTCGTTGGGTCGTCGTGGCGGTCGAACAGAAAATCGGGGATAAACGACGCCCGGCGGTGTCGGCTGCCATAGGCCAGACCATCGCCGCCGCCGGGCACTTCGGCTACCGGCGCGGGAGGCACGCCAGCGAGCACGATCAGGCCGGTGGCCATCTCGCGAAGCAGGGTCATGGCGTCGTCGTGGCGTTTGACCACTTTGTTGGGCAACGTCTCGGCGAGCTGGTAGAGGTTGTAGATGGCCAGGTCGCGGGCGATGGCCAGCAGCAGCCCGTGGCGATCGGCCCCGGTGACGGCCAGCACGGGGCCGATGTCGTAGAGCGGGGCCAGGAAACTCTGTACGGTGCTCTCGGCGGTGGCACAGTGGGCCAGGATCACGGCCTCGGAGTAGCGGGCGAGCAGGTCGCGGACTTCGGGGTAGAGGCTGGTGGAGAGGTCGGTGATGGTGAGGAACACGGGGGCAATTTTGAGTGAGTGAATGAGAGAATGAGAGAATAGGCTGCGCCTTACAATCTTTGCGATCGGCGTGGTTTTCCACCCAGGTCGGGGATTTGGGAAACTTGCTTGCTGTTACTGATGTAGATGCCGCCTTCCAGGGCATCGGGGCCGTCATCATGGCCGGTTGGGAAATTGAGGAGCTGAGTGAGCAGGGTGTTAGCATCCTTATCGTTGCGGAGGTCTTCGTCCCATTCGATAAACCCGCGCTCGAAGAGGGAAGTCATGTTCTCGATGCGGGCGTATTTGTTGGGCTTGTCGCGCTTGTCGGCACTGATGGGCAGCATATAGCCACGGGTTTCGGCCTCCTTTACATATTCGGGCATGTGAATATCTTCCTGGATGAAATTGCCTTCCAGGTAATTGTAGATCACCCTGGCCCCACGGGCTTGCAGATACTCGAATATATCGTAGTGGGCGGTAACCATCGACCCCTTGGTGGCCTGGCGTACCCAGGCTTTCAGGATGCGGATTCGCGGTCCGGCTCGCCCAATGGCCACCAGCGCCTTGAAATCGCCTTTCTTGCTATCACTGTACGAGGGGTCGTTGTAGATTACAACGTGCTGGTACTCGATGAGCGGACGGGGCTTTTTGTAGAGGATCAGCTCGCGTTTGAAAACCGTCCCCTCTTCCATGTGATGGTGAAAGTATTCGCGTTCGGAGGCGCGTTCGCCCATTTTTTTAATGCGGCGGTCGATCTCTTCGCGGGTATAATGCTCCTTCCAGGCAGGTACACCGCTCGGACTTTGGTCCTTCTGGCGGGTCTTGGGGTTTTCAAGGGCATAGACCTTACTGTGGTGGATGTAGTCGTAAGGCTTGGAGCCTTCCTCGACATCGCCGACGATGTGCGCCAGAATACTCTCCTTGTGGATGCGGTTGCCGACGACCACGAAACGACCTCCTTTAAGGCTGAAACAGCCCATAAGGTCTTCTTTAATCCAGTTGACGGCCTCATCGACGCGGGTTTTATTGCGGCAAATCTCCTTGTCGTCAATGTCATCCACGATGATGAGGTTAGGCCGTTTGGCCCCTTTCCGGGTGCCTCGGGGCGATTGCCCCCGGCCATAGGCCCAGAAGCCCACGCCGTCCTGCGTGGAGAAAGACTGCTCCGCCCAGTCGCCGTATTGAACCTGTTTTCCGAAATCGTGGATGTAGCGCTCGTTGGCCTCTAATTCCGCCTGGCAGTCCAGGAGCAGCATCATGGCCTTGTCCTTATTATTGGATACCAGAATCACGCCATCCAGCTCACCCAGGGCTTTGAGGTAGAGCGTCAGGAACACGTCCACCACGACCGACTTGGCGTGGGCGCGGGGCCATTCCAGCACGGCGTAGATGTCGGGATCATTGACGATGGCCTTGGTGTCGCGCTTGTGAAAATACGCGAACGGGGCCGACATGAAATGAGGGAAATAATACTGACAGAACTTCTCGAAATTCTTTTTCAGGTCGGCCACACGCTTGCGCTGCGCCTCCGCTGGCTCAGCGATGGGCGCGGCGGTGCCTGCGACGATCCGTTTGCGAGTCTCGAGGTATTCCTGCCAGGATTTTTGTTCTTTGGGGAGCATGTATTATTATTGCAATCACCTTTTAAAACTTCAATATGCCTCCGCAAACCGAATCCGTAGATAAACAAATATGGACCCAGTATTATGCGCATCGGAGGAAGAATAGCGCTCCGACTCATGTAGTAATGAACCCGGAAGATTATCGCAGCCTTTGCCTAATGTTATACGACATGTCGTTGATTTCCACTCCTCCTGACAAGTTTATGGATTTGAAGATCCTCCAATCGCTTGATATTGAAGTTGGCAAGTTGCTGGTGTTTGCGGCTTAGCAGCGGCCGACCGTCCCGGCCCCCTCTCCTCGAAGGAGAGGGGGTGACGAGTTGGTGAGCGTTTGTTTTACTTTTTAGATTCAGACTTGGCCTTAGTGGTTTTTGGCTCCACCTTAGCCTCGGTTTTATCATCAGCCTTGGCCTTCGTCTTAGCTTCGGGATTGTCCTTGGCTTCTACCTTGGTCTGATCCTCGACGGGCGGTTTGGTGGGCGCGGCATTCGATACAACCGTTTCGGTGGTGTCTTCCGACACTTCGCCTTCTACCGTCTTGCCATCGGGAGCGATGTGGGCCACGGGATGCTCGGGATTCTCTACGATCACCTTATCGCTGCTGGGTATCGGCTCGTTGAGCATCTTGAACTGTCCGGGCTCACTACCTTCCTCGACGCCGGGGGCGTAGGTGGTGCCGTAGCCGTCATTCTGCACGCTCAGATTGGCGCGGGCATCTTCGCCTTCGCCGACGATGGCCGTCACGGTGCCGGGCAGTTGCTCGCGGGGCGTGTTGTGGGGGTTTTCCCCCATGCGTTTCTGGTCTTCTGCGGTCGTGAAATAGATCACGGGGTCTCCGACTTTTGCCTTCATAATGAAATGTATATTAAGTGAACACTGGTAATGCTAGATGAGCGTCTCACGCTTCTGCATGAGGAATACGTCGATGAACTCGACTAGGGCTTTGGCAAAATCGGCGTCTCTGGTGGCTACGTGGTCGGCCAGCTCGCGGCAGACGTTTACGTAATGCGTCCATGAAATGTCCTTTTGCTTTACGCCCGCAAATAATTTGCTGAGGGCGTCAATCTCGCCTTTGTCGAGCAGCTTATTGGTGCCGTCGTCCTTGTAGGACTGCACCTTGGATTTGATGGCGCTGAGCTGGTAGTCGATCAGTTCGAGCAGACTGTTGCTGATCGAATCGTTGATCGAGTATTTGGTGGCCCGCTCCTCACGCCAGCCGTCGGCGGCCACCCACTTGGACATGGTGGCGGGCGTGACTTGCACCGTGGCCGCGATACGGCTCTGGTCCCAGCCTAGCATAAACAACTCCTTGGCGGCAGCTCGCTGCTCTGCTTTCTTCATACCCCAAAATTGGGAAGGTCTTTCCGAAATCACACGCGCGGAAAAGTACCGTTGTCGGCTGACGTATAACAGCACACGTCAGGCGGATAACGGTACTTTTTCGGAGTTGCGTGGGCCAAAAAAGCCCCGCAACTTTGACCTAGAAAATTACCCGCAAACCTCTTTTCCCTTGGCCAAATCCTTTCTTCTTATCGACGGCTCCGACACGATGCACGGCATCACCTTCCAGATGGACGGCGGACGCATGGATCGTTTCCGGGCCAACCCGGTGATGCTCTATATGCACCAGCGCGGTCACGTCATCGGGCGGTGGGAGAACCTGCGCCAGGAAGGCGACGGCTGGATGGCCGACCCGGTTTTCGATGTGGACGACGACGTGGCCGCCCGGATCGCAGGGAAAGTCGAGCGCGACTTTCTGAAAGCCTGCTCGGTGGGCGTGGCCATCCACAACGCCGAGGAAATCGGCGCTCAGCTGGTGGCCACCGACTGGGAGGTCTTCGAGTGCAGTATCGTGGACGCGGGCAGCAATGCCAACGCCCTCAGCCTCTATACGCCAGAAGGGCAGCAGGTGAAAGACCCAAGCAAGTACATTCAACAACTTACCCTTTCCATAATGGACAAAAACGAGAAGACGGCTAAGGACGCCGTAAAAGAGGTTTTCCCGAAGGCATTCGCTGTGACGTTGGGCCTAGCTGAGACAGCCACAGCCGACGAGGTGCAGGCGAAGCTGGTGACGCTGGCCGCCGAGACCGAGACGCTTCTAAAAGAGAAAACGGACCTGGCGGCGGAGAAAGTTAAGCTCGACCATGAGATACAGGCATTGAAACTGGCCGCTGAAAACAGCGAGAAGACCACGATCAAGGCGCTGCTCGATCAGGCGGTCGCTGACAAGAAGATCACCGCGACGGAGCGCCCCCACTACGAGAAACTGGCCGCCGCCGACCTGGCGAGCGTGCAGGCAATCGTCGCGAAGTTGACGACTCCCGTGGACCTGGTGAATTATGCGAACCAGGGCAAGGCAACTACCGCGACCGAGGAACTCACCCTGGCGGCGGAGTTCGACCTGCTTTTCCGCGCGGCGGGCGGCAAACTGGCGGAGTTGAAAGCCAGCGATCCCGAACGATTCAAGCTATTATACAAGTCAAAATACGGCACTGACTTCGTCGAATAATGCCTTTGGGGGGCGGATGTGTCCGCTCCCCATCACTACCAACCAACAACCAACCCTCCTTTTTCACTTAATTCTTCCACACCAAGCAAATGGCAATTCAAAGAGAAATCTGGCGTACAGGCATATTGAATGCTCTGTTTGCCAACAATCAGTTCCTCAGCAAGGCGTCCAACGCCGATGAGTATGTGCTGTCCGGTAAGGTCGTGCACATCCCCAACGCCGGTGCGCCGAGCGGAGCCGTGATTAACCGCACTAATCTGCCCGCCACCGTGACCCAGCGCACGGACATCGATGTGACCTACGCTCTGGACGAGATCACGACTGACCCGGTGCTGATCCCCAACATCGACACGATCCAGCTGAGCTACGACAAAGTAGACAGCGTGATCTACCAGGACATGAGCGCGCTGCTGGACATCGCTGCCAACTGGATGCTGCGCAAATGGGCACCCGCCGGAGCGGCCAACATCATCCGCACCAGTGGCACGGCTCGTCCCGGCGAGGCGACCGGCGCGACGGGCAACCGCAAGAAGTTCACGAAGGCTGACATGTTGAAAGCGCAGAAAGCCATGAACAAGGCCAACCTGCCCCAAACGGGCCGGATCGCGCTGCTGCCTTCGGAGTTCATTGGCGACCTGATGGAGGACGCAGACCTGCTCAAAAGGGACACCGCTAGTGAGCTCGACCTGAAAAACGGCGTCGTCATGCGGCTGTTCGGCTTCGAGATTATGGAGCGCAGCCAGGTGCTTACCTACACCAATGCCACCGTGCCGGTGGTGAAGGACCCTGGTGCCGCCGGTGCGGCCACCGACAACGCTGCGGGGCTGTTCTTCCACCCCACGCTGGTGGAGCGCGCTCTGGGCAACATCGACACTTTCGAGCGACTGAACGACCCGACCTACTACGGCGACATCTACTCCTTCCTGATTATGTCGGGCGGGCGCATCCGCCGGGCCGATAGCCTGGGCGTGATCGCGGTAGTCGAGGATGCAGCAGCTTAATTAGATAGGAGGAAAGGAGGAAGGAGGAAAGGACGAAAGGATTGTCCGAATTCCTTCCTCCTTTCCTCCCTCCTCCTTTCCTCCTTAAAATAGAAACTATGGCACTCCCAGGAGTACAGATACAAGTAGCCGATGGCGCGCTGGGCCGCACCGTGGCCACCGCCGACGGCGTGGCGGGCCTGGTGCTGACCGGCATCGCGGCCAGCGGGCTGGCGCTCAACACGGCAGGCCGGATATACAGTCTGTCTGACGCCGTGGCGCTGGGCATTACCGCCGCCACGCACCCGCACGCCTACGGGCAGATCGCCGACTTCTACGCCCAGGCCCGAAGCGGCGCGGAGCTGTGGATCATATTGGTGGCCGAGACTACGACCCACGCGGCTGTCTACGCCGACCTGACGGGACCGATGTTCAAGTTGCTTACGCTGGCTAGTGGACGGATCACCATTGCGGGCCACAGCATGGGCCGGGCGAGCGGCTACACGCCCTCACGCACCGGCCTGGTCGACTACGACCTGCCCGCCGTGGCGGCAGCGGCCCAGGTGCTGGCCGTGGCGCAAGCCGCGCAGTTCAGTCCGGTTCGGATCGTGCTGGATGGTTCCTACCTTATTACGCCGTTGCCTGCATATAGCACCATCAAGGGCGCGGGCGACCGCGTGGCGGTGTTCCTGGGCGTGGGCGAAGTCGCTGGGCGGAATACTGCCTCGATGGGCCGACTGCTGGGCCGCCTGGCGGCTATCCCGGTGCACCAGAGCGTGGCGCGCGTGAAGACTGGGCCGTTCGCGGCCAACGGTTCGCTCACCTCCGGCTCTTCGATCGACGCCTATTCTAGAGCGGCGATCGGCGGCCTGCACGATGCGGGCTACATGGCCCTGGTCAACTTCCAGGGCAAGCAGGGGGCCTTCGTGACCGACGACGTGACCCTGGCGGCCCCTACCAGCGACTACACCAGCCTGGCCCGTGGCCGCGTGATCGACAAGGCGATCCGCCTGGCTTACCAGACGTACGTCGAGGAGCTTAACGACACGGTGGAGATCACCGAAAAAGGCACATTGCTGCCTACGAAGGTGAGCTACATCGAGGATGTAATTCTGCGCGCCCTTAACCAGCGCTTGCTGGCCGAGGGAAACTGCTCCGGCGTGGATGTGAGTGTGGACCCAAACCAGAACGTGATCGCGACCGACAAGATCGAGGTCGTGATTAAGATCACGCCACTCGGCTATCTGAAAAATATCGTCGTAAAACTGGGATTCTACAATCCCGCTAACTAAGAGAAAATGAAAGTTGACAGCAGAAATTTTTCGTGGTCGGAGGTCGAGATTCGCGTGGCGGGTCTGCTCCTCACCGCCGTGCAGGGCATCACCTTCAACAACAAGCGTGAGTTCGAGTATCTGTACGGCAAGGGTTCGTCCCCGCTGGCCATCAAGGGCGGCAACGAGAGTACCGATGGCTCGGTCACGGTGTTGCAGGGTGATCTCGAAGCCCTGAAAGACCGCGCTCCGAATGGTGACTTGACGCTGCTTAGCAACGTGGACATCCAGGCGGCGTTCCGCAACGTGGAAGGCTCGATGGTACGCTACTCGCTTATGGGGGTGCAGTTCACGGAGAACCAGATCGAGATCAATCAGAACGATAAGCAGGTGAAAGTGCAGGTGCCGTTTATGGCGCTCTCGCTGAAACGGACTTGACTTCGGCTACGCTCAGCCTGACAAATTATGGATGACCAATTGAAAGCCGCCCTGGCGATGTACCCCAAGGCCAAGTACCTCTACCGCACTTCCGACGCGATTATCCACACCCGATCGGCGGATGCCAGGGCGCAGGCCCGGCATCTGGCCGACTCGGCCATCGAAAAAATAGAATGCAAGAACTTCCGGGCTTCCTCGGCGAAATAATTACGGGGGTCGTCGTCGCCCTGACGACGTGGTTCTTTTCGCGCCGCCAGAACGAAGCCACCGCCGAGGCGCTGGAACTGGATCTTGTAGACCGTGCCATCAAGATTTGGCGCGAGCAAAGCGAGGTGCTGTACGGCGTAGTGGCGAGCCTGCGAGCCGATATGAACGAGCTGTCGAGAGAAAACGAGAGCCTTCGTAAGGAAGTGGACAAACAACGCAAGGAGGTCGAGAAGCTGCGAAAGGACAACGAGCATTTGAAACGAAAGCTATCTAAGTACGACAAAACCTACGCCGACGAGCATGAGCAGGGACATTAAAGACGCGCATTCGCGCCTACAAAAAGCCTGGGCCTACGTGGAGGACGAATGGCCGAAGCGCCATCCGAACGACCCGATGCCCTTCCTTACCGAGGTGTACCGATCGCCGGACACCCAGCGGGCTTACTACGCCCAGGGACGCGAGAAAATCGCGATCGTCAACAGCCTGCGCCGGGCGGTAGCACTGCCGCCGATCAGCGAGGATGTCAACCGCCGCACGATCACCAACGCCAAGCCGGGCCAGAGCAAGCACCAGCAGCTTCCCAGCCACGCCATCGACATATGGTTTGCCAGGGGCAAGAAGCTGGTGGACGAGCCGAAGCTGTGGGAGCAGCTGGTGAAGTGCATCCGGGACTACGATCCGGGCATCAAGTGGGGCGGGCTATTTCGGTTTGTGGATAAGCCGCATTTTGAGATTTGAGGCACAAAGGTCCAAAGGCACAAAGTGTGCGAATGGCCGTTTAAACGCTTTTAAATAGATTTTTATGAAGAAGGATAATATCGACAAGCCTACCAAAGAAGAGATTGAAGCCTGGAAAAAACAGTATGGTGAGGTGAACATTATTCAGGTGGCCGAGGAGGCCGATAAGTTCGAGGCTAACACCATTTCGCCCGACCTGGATGAGGTGACACACCTGACCGGCTATTTGAAAAAGCCCGATCGGAAGATTCAGAATTTTGCGCTTACGGTACTGCCCAAAAATATGATTGCGGCGGGTAAGGCCATCGTGAAAGACTGCTGGCTGGGTGGCGACCGCCGTCTGCTCGATGAGGACGCTTACGCCACTGCGGCAGCGATGGAGGCGATCCAGCTCATCGAGATTCATCAGGCGCGGTTAAAAAAAGCTTAGAGGGCGAAACGGCCATCGACGCCGATTCGCCCGATGACGGCGACAGTTTTAGAATTATGGCGGCGTGGATTAGATACCACTTCCATGTCGATCCCTACACGCTAACGACCCGCGAATTCGCCAGGCTCTGGCGGGAAGCGGAGTACCTACTAAAAGCCATCAAACCTTTTAGGAAAGATGAGTAAAGCCTACGAATTCGCGATTAAGCTGCGGGACATGTTCTCGCCCGCCATGATGCGCCTGGCCAACGTGTACGACCAGCAGGTGTCGCGCATGGAGCGCGGTTCATCACGCGTGGAAGGCATGATGGGCAAGGCATCGACGTCGGCGGGTAAGCTTCGCGACAAGCTGGGCAAGCTTACCGGAAAGGTGAAGGTGGATTCCTCGGACCTCGACCGGGCCGACCGCAAGGCGGGCGGGCTGATGGGAAAACTCAAAAACCTCTTTGGCGGCGGCGCTCTGATGGGCGGGCTGATCGGCGGCGGGTTGGCGGGCATGGTGATGGGCGCGGGCGAAATGGCCGTGCAGTACATCGGGCAGATCAACGACATGACCATCGGCGCCGCGCAGCGCAATGAAGCGACAATGTTCCGCATGACGGAACTGATGGGCGAGAGCGTGGCGACCAAATTGGTTAAGGATATTGATGCCTACATGCCCTCCAAGCGAGATGAGCTTATCAGCTCAGCCAACATGCTTTCCGGGGCGGGCGTGGCTCCCGAAAAAATGATGGATACACTTACGGCCCTTACCAACATAGCCGCCATTACAGGCCAAAGCGTTGACGAGATGGCTTTGATCCAATCAAAGATTAAGGCGACCGGCTACGTGCAGGGCGATGAGATCAACATGTTCAAAGAGCGCGGGATCAACCTCAACCCCTATCTGGCCCAGGTGATGGGCGTGGGCGAGGATCAGATTGCGAAGCTCCAAGCCGCCGGAAAAATCACCTACGACGTTTTCGATAAGGCTATGCAGGCGTATGGTGGTAAAGGCGGCAGATACGACGGTGCCGCCGAACGAGCGCAGTCGCTCGTAGGCGAAAAGGAAAAAGCGCTATCGGCCAAATGGGCCACGAGGTTGCGGGAGATAGGCGACAAACTTCTGCCCCTAAAAGAAGCGGTGCTCGACCTCCTCAGCAAGCTGGTGGACGTGGCCGGGCCGGTGTTCACTTTCCTGGCCGGGCTGTTCGAGAAGATTTGGATGGCGATCCGGCCCGTGTGGGATGGGATCGTGGGCCTGATCGGATGGTTCGGCGAATTGATGACTAGCGGTAATGCTCTGGGCGGGGTAATGGCATATCTAGGAAATGTACTAGACGTGATTTTGTGGGGGGTGAACATGGTTGCAATCGCCATTGGCTGGCTGATCGACTCGGCGCTGACTAAACTCATCATCGGGATTTGGGCAGCGGTGAAAGCCTGGGGGGCGCTGAATTTTATCATGAACATGAACCCTATCGTGCGAATCATTACGCTGGTAATAGCGCTAGTGTCGGCAGTGATGTATGCCTGGCAAACCTTCGATGGTTTCCGAGAGTCGGTACTTTATAGCTGGGCGGCGATCAAATCAGTATTCTCTTCCATAGGAGAGTTCTTGCAACGACTGTTCACCCTCGACTTTGCGGGAGCGCTGGCGGTGCTGGGCAAAACGATTTCCTCTGCCGGATCGGCAGGACGGGCGGCGGTAGTAGCCGACCGGCGCGACCGCCGCCGCGAGAAGGAGATCCTCGACAGCGCCCAGGCGGCAGGTAGTACCCAGCCGTTGGGCTTCGACGCGGCGGGAGCCGGGGCCGGAGCGGGTGGTGGTGGATCGCTGGGCGATGCGGCGGGGCTGAACTCTACTGTAGGGAATTCCAAGAGCAACAGCATCACGATCAACCTCAATAGCCTCATCGCCAAAAGCGAGATCACGGTGATGGACTTGCAGGAGGGCATTGATGACATTGAATCGAAACTCATCGACGCGCTGCTCCGCGTCGCTAACAGTGGCGCGAGAGCCGTAACCGCCTAATGGCAGCGAATCCGCTAACGATACCGATCGGGAAGGCGATCAGCCGGGCGGCGGTGGCCGAAACGGGCGTACAGATGCAGATGCCGATGTGGCTGGGCGAAACGCCCCAGCGGCTGTGGCTGCTGCCCTACGAGCCGCTGGTGGCCGTGCGCGGGAAGAACGTCATTACGCGGCGGACGATCGCGAAGTTGAAAGACAAGAGCTTTGGGAGTGTGAAGGAACTGTGGACGAAAGACGATTACGAGATAATTATATCCGGGATGCTACACGACCACACGAAGCCCGACGAGTTGCCCAGAGAGCTGATTACGAAGCTCGACGCGCTGTGCAGCTTGCGGAAGCCGCTTTTCGCGCAGTGTGCGCTGCTGGACGTGATCGGGGCCTCGCAGATCGTCATCGAGGGCTGGGAGTTTCCGCCCACGCCGGGGATCGGCTACCAGGCGTACTCGATCAAGGCATATAGCGACCAGAATTTTAACCTGTTTATTGAAAAATAGCCCTTCGGCTCCGCTCAGGGTGACAAACGATTTTACCAGTTTTCATTTTTTCAAACCAATCCCCAATTTTTATGAGAAAGTCAATTTTTTGTTCGCTGCTGGCCATTGCGGCCATTCTTTACAGTCCGCCGATTCGCGCACTGTCCACTGTCCACTGTCCACTGTCCACTGACGAAATGTACAAACTTGATTACGAGATTACGATTGGGGCCTATAAGGTGCAGGCCCTGGACAAAGTGGAGATCGAAACCAGCCAGGAGCTGCTGAGCGGCGACTGCAAAATTATGCTGCCGGGCATGGTGGCCGGGCGGGCGATCCAGATCGAGGACCGCATTAAGCGCGGCGATGCCGTGGAGGTGAAGCTGGGCTATAATGGCGACCTCAAAACAGAGTTTAAGGGCTATTTAAAAGGCATTTTTCCCGACAACCCTATGAAGCTCGAATGCGAGGATTCGGTATACCTCTTTCGTAAGAAAGTCAGGCCGAAGGTACTGAAAAACGTATCGGTGGGCGACATCCTTAACTACGTGCTCAGCGAAGTGAACCCCCAACTGAAACGGCCTTTTCGGCTCGTCACTGACTTGCAGGGCGCGGACTATAAGTGGGACTCGTTCACGATCCTGAATACCACTGGCTACGAAGTGCTGGACAAGCTCCGCCAGGAGAGTGGCCTGATGATCTACGCGAAGGAAAACGAGCTGCACTACCATCTGGCTTATACCCAGAAAACCGGGAGCGTGGTCTATGACTTCGGTGTGAACATCGAAACGACCAACGACCTGAAATACGTGAAGGCTGAGGACTCGAAAATTAGGGTGACGGTAGTGGGCCGGACGGCCAAAGGCGCGAAGGTCGAGGCGGAGGCTGGCGAAACGGGCGGCGACGCCGTGACGCTCCAGCGACCCACGATCAGCGATAAGACAACCCTCGAACGCATCGCCAAAGAGGAGGCCAAGAAACTGGCCTATGATGGGTATCGCGGTGAAATCCAGGGCTGGCTGATTCCCTACTGTGCGACGGGCTTTACGGCCAAGATTCGTGACCCTGATTACAAGGCCCGCGAGGGCAACTATTATGTGTTAGGGACGAAGGTGGAATTTAGCCAGAATGGCGGCGTGAGGACGGTGAGTTTGGGGGCGAAGCTTAGCTAGTGGACGGTTGATAGTGGACAGTTGACAATGCTCACTGTCCACTGTCAACTGTCCACTGTCAACTAAATAAAAGTGAGTACGAAACGACAGCAGCTTCTTGATCTTTTTCAGAACCAGCCCAACCCGGTGCAGGTGTATCCGGCTGAGGTGCTTTCGTTGTCGGGCCAAACCTGCACGGTGCGGCTGCTGGCTTCGGGGCTGGAAGTGGAGGGTGTGCGCTTGAAGGCCGAGGTGGACGCCAAGGACTATTGCGTTCTCTACCCAAAAGAAGGTTCGATGGTGCTGGTTGGCTGCATTGAGAACGATGTGGCCAACCTATTTGTAGCGCAATTTGCCGAGACGCATGGCTTCGACCTGATCGTTGGCGATTTGACAATCAGCGGTGATAAAACGGGCATGTTTGCCAAAGCTCAGAATTGCGAGGTCGAGGTCAATACCGACAAGGTGACGATTAAGCAGTCGGCCATGACCGTGGAGTTGCAAGGTGGTAAGGTCAGCATCACCAACGGAGCCGTTTCGTTGAAGGATGTCTTCGATGACCTTTCCAGCCTAATTCAGAATTTGAAAGTAATCACGGTACAGGGGCCGAGTACTGCGCTGTTCCCGGATACGATTGTGGCGCTCACGGCCTTTAAGGCCAAATATCCATTGCTCCTATCATGACCGACTTCAAGCTCAATCAATTCAACGACCTGGCGATCGCCAATGGCGACCTGGTGCTTACCGAGGCCACCCTGCAACACCAGGCGGACATTCTTTGGGCTGAGAAAGGCTGGTGGCACCACACGCCCTCGATTGGCGTGGGCTTGCAGAGCTACCTGAATGATAACGCCGAAGCGCCGGGCCTGGTGGCCAGCATCCGGCAGGAATTGGAACGCGACGGCCAGACGGTGGAGAGCGTGGCGATCGGGGCGGACGGCATAACCATTAACGCAGAATACAGATAATGGCCAGCGTAAGCAACATTTATGTGGTAAGCACGGGGCAGAGCCTGTTCGACGTGGCGGTGACCGTGTACGGCGATGTGAGCGGCGTGGCCTGGCTGCTGGCCGACAATGCGATTTTGAACGGTCCGACCGACCGGATTTACGACGGCCAGCGCCTGGTGATCCGCCAGGAAGCCATCAACCTCCGGGCGCGGGTGTTCCTGGAAGATTACCCGACCATCGCCACCATCGGCCCGGAAGACATGCCGGACGGAGTCGGTTACTGGCGGCTTAATGAATACATAACTCAATAGCAATGCGTAAACAAGAAGAGATATTGGCTGAAATGGACGCCTTTCAGGCGACCAGGCCAGAATTGGCGGGGCTGAACGACCTGAACAGCTCGACGTCGGAAGTGTCGTTTTTCAAGCTTCTCAAAAATATGTGGGTGCTGCTGGTGCAGATGGTCGAGAGCGAATGGGAAGAGCATAGGGCGCGCGTCGAAACGCAAATCGCCCTCACGCGCGTGGGTACCGTAGAATGGTACGCCGATCAGATTCGTGTCTTCCAGTTTGGTGTGCCCAGGGAAGTTATCGACGGAAAGCTGGTGTTTCGGGAGCGTAACAAAACCAAGGAGATTATCGCCCAGGTGTGCGTGGTCGAGGATGCCAGTGGAAAACTTTTAATAAAAACCGCCAAGGCAAACAGCGCGCCGCTTTCGGAGTCCGAACTAGGGGCACTGAAACGGTACATCGCCCAGGTGAAGTACGCGGGCGTGGTGGTGGACGCGGTGAGCCTGGCCGCCGACGAGCTGAAACTAGTGGCCACCTGCCAGGTAGACCGGCAGACGATCGGGACAGACGGCATCGCACTTACCGGGTCCAATTATCCGGTATTCGATGCGATTGGGGCCTATGTCAGGAATCTGCCCATCGACTCGGTACTCAACAATACTGCCCTCACCGACGTGGTGCAGGGAGTGGGTGGCGTTAAGGATTTTTCGATCAGGGAAGCTTACACCCGCCGCCCTGGCACCACGCAGTGGCTGCCCTACACCCGCGAGACAGTTAGCGCCGCCGGGCATTGTGTGCTGCACGCGGATTCGGTTATTACCTACGTGGCTTAGTCGCCTCACCCCTAACCCCTCTCCTCATAGGAGAGTTATTACTCCACACCATGCTGATAGATATCGAAAAATACGTCCGGCAATTGTTGCCGCCCAACAGGCGCGAGCCGGTGCACGTGGCCCTGGCCACGCTGCTGTTTCGCCCCATCGAGGCGGTGATCCGGGCGTTCAATGACTACGCCTACGACAGCCAGTTCGACACGGGCACGCCGGGCCAGGTGGGGGTGATGCAGACGATCCTTAACATCTACGTCGATCCCAACGCGAAAGTGATCGACGGCGACGGGGTCGAGTTCGATTTTATCGTGTTGGTGGCTCAGCCTTCGCTACACAAGAAAGCCAGGCAACTGGTGGAGCGCTACCGGATGACCGGCAAGCGCTACGATGTGGCCACGGCGGTGAGCTGGGGCGACTCTACGATCTCGTTCAGTTTTCAGCCCGGATTTCCGCGCGTCGATCAGGCAAGTGAGGGGTTATGGGTCGTGTCGGTGGCCGTCAACGAGCCGGGGCTTCACCCGACCGTAATAACCAACCAAACCACAGGGAGAATCTTCGTTGACAGTACGCTGCAATTCGGATCGGGGTCGTTGAACCTTAACGTCGATGAGGAGGGAGAATACCGCATCCAGGTAAGGGGCGCGGTGGGCTTTGCCACGGCGGTGGCCGGGGGGCTTGTCTGTGACCTGGTGTGGCTGGATCAAAACCCTCAGAACCCAGGGGCGCAGTCGCTGGCCACGCGCTGGCAGGGTGGCGTGCGGCAGTTGTACATCTACCTCCACAGTGGCCGGGCCAGTATCGCGCCGTTCGTGACGCGAATATACGACAGCAATGCCGCTGAGGTGCACAGCTTCAACTGGAACAACCCGCAGGGGCAGTGGCACAATCTGCCCGCAAGCCTGGGCAACGGAGCCTACACCGTGGAGGTGGCCGACAAGGACGGCTGCGTGACTGGTACCAGGGCGCTCACCTTCGAGGCCGAACCGGTGGAGGAGGTGGTCATCAACAGCGTGACGGTGTCGGTGGTAGGCGGCATATACCGCGTTGAGGTCGACTTTTCGGGCGGGCGAGAGCTGTACGGCATTTCGGGTTTTCGGGCCGACAACAGCCAGCTATTCAATGGTTCGTCGGGCGCTGCCGGGCCGTGGGCGATCAATCTGTCCAGCAATACCCCGGCGCAGACGATCAGCGTGCGGGTGACGGATGCCAACGGACTGACGGACCTGGAAACGGGCGTAGCGTTGCCCGTAATCAATACGACCTGCGACCTGGTGTGGCTGGACCAACAAAATCCAGGGTCGCCATCGCTGGCTACGCGCTGGCAGGGGGGCGTACGGCAATTGTTCTTGCATCTTTACAGCGGTCGGGCGGACATAGCGCCGTTCACGACCCGGATTTACCAGGGCGGCTCGGAGGTGCACAGCTTCAACTGGAACAACCCCCAGGCGCAGTGGCACAACCTGCCGGGGAGCCTGGGGGATGGTGCCTACGAGGTGGAGGTGACCGACAAAACTGGCTGCACGACTTCGCGTCGCGGTGTGACGTTCCAGGCGGATACAGGTAACACTCCGACCGTCGCTGCTAGTTATGGCGGTAACCTGGTGGTTCAGAAAGCCGGAAAACGCTACACGTACAACGATACGCCGGACATCGGGCTGGAAATCATGGACGATGGGAAGGTTCGGCTCATTATTAACCAGGCTACGAAGACATCCCAGAATGGCAAAACGTGCGTACCTCGCGTACTGGTGAATGAGCGGGTTAACCGCCAGTCATTCCGTGACGCGCTGCTTGGTCCGGGCGGGGCAGCTTTCAAAGTCAACAAGCCTTATTCGATCTCTATCGCGTGGTTGCCGCAAGACATCATTCAGAGCTATGCCGACATCAATGACCACGAAAAGATGCACCTGTGCTCGCACGTGGCCGGGATCAGCTACCCCGATGACACCAGGCCAAGATTCCTTAACTCGGCTGGGTACAGCTACATTTACCTCACCATAGAAACTATATAGACCAATGCAAAAGATAGTCATACCAAAGGAGATAACTAAACCCTCCTGGGCACCGAACTACATGCTGGGTGACGTAAACCAAAACCCTGGCCCCGGCAAGGTCTTTGGGGTTACTGCTTATAATTACGACGCTACCTTGCAAAGGCACCTTGACTGTGGGGTGACACATATCCAGGATCTGGTGCAGCCCAACATCGACTTTAATTTGCAATGGGTCAACTATCGTGGGCCGGGCGGGGGCGGGGTCGACTCACCCACGGCATTTGTCAATCAGTTTGGCGCCAATAGGCTCTCGAAACTGCACGGTTACGGTGCCCAGCTCGCCGAGGACGGACTTTCCCGAGATGCGGCGATCGAGGCAATGGGCAGGCTTTACGACCAAATGGTTGCCGCTGATCCCAGCATCCAGCACCCAGCCGACACCAACATAATTGGAGACTATTGGACCGACTTGCCGGGCGGAAGTTTTACGAAAGCCGGAAGCGATTCAGTGATCCTCCAACGACATCGCGACAACACCTTAAATCAGACCGCTTGCCAACTCAACTTCCGGGACGATTCTAATGGTTTTCCGCTCACGTGGTACGACAACGACGGAAACCAACACTCGAACAGAAACGCCTTCTACCAGAGCCCTTGGGGTTTCGGCAAACAAAATGCCCTCATACCACGCTCCTATATTAACACTTGGGTGCCGATCAGGCAGGGGATTTACTACTATGAGCATCTTTTTAATTTAAAGAAAAGCCGTGGCGGCCTAGCGGGACCCACGAAACATAAGCTGGTGGGCTACATGTGGTCGAGCTACGACGATTCGGGCTGGAAGACGATTAGAAACAAAGTCAATATTCCAATTAACAACCCGGAAGGAGTGATAAGTCTTACTTCACAGTGGCATCCTATTCCGCACAACATCATGCGTTATCAGGCATTTATGGACCTTCTTATTGGCGATGGTCTGTATTTGTGGGAAGTCGGTGGGCAATACTGCAATGACCCGATCAGGCTGGACACTGTAAGACTTCATCAACCCTGGCGAAAGTATCCGATGGAAGCCCAAAGACGGCGCAGAAGTTGCCTTTACTCGCAGCAACCCCGCGCATCCGCAGTTCCCGGTCACCAGAGACAACCCCATATTCCAGGATTATGAGTTGGGGGTGGGAGAAGGAGGAGCCGTGGCGGGCTTGTACCAATTTTGCAAACTTCGCCAGCACGGTGCGGTGGGTAATTACGTATCCCACGTACCGTTTACATACAATGTGGATGGTGGCCCCGTCAAAAATGGCTACCAGGGAGGACGTGATCCCATGCTTGGACAAAACAACAACTCTCGCATTTCGAGCATGGTGCTGCCCAACTATGGGGAATACAATGAGCTAGACTCATTTGAGGCGGCTCTACCCTTAGTAGGCAACTCGGTAGGGTCGTCGGCGGAGGGTTTTTGGGCTGTCAACCCCAATGCCGACCCGGACGAGGAGACAATTGTTACCTTGCCGAATTCCAACAACCAGACCTTAGTATTAGAGGGCGATGAATTCGCCGTATTCATTTAAACGCCGTTTAAACCATGCCACAGCAATTTAAGAGTTACCTCAAGACCCGCTTCACAACCGGAGCCAAGCCCAGCCAGCAGGATTACCACGATTGGCTGGACAGCTACGTGCACAAGGACGACCTTACGAGTGTCACCAATATCGTTGTAGACAGCCGGATCAACGATTACGACCAGAGCCTGCGCGCGCGGAATGTCGATGGAACCATCAACTCGCTGGGTGATGTGTTCGAGGTGTTGAAGGGATTCAGCGATTCTGCGAACATCAAAGCGTTGCTGGATGCCGCTGGTGGCGCGGTAACGTGGGGATCGGTGCAGGGAAAGCCCACGGGGGCTACCGTGACGTGGGAGGAGCAGGTGGTGAGCCTGGGGGGTTATGCGCCTAGTCCGCCCGCCAGTTTCGAGAGTATCCAGATTAGGGGGTGCGCCTCGTTTGGACAGGGAGCGTTGTTGCAAGGTGCATCACGCTATTTGGTCAAGGATATTTTCTTCAGCCGCATTCAATACGTTCCATCACAACCATCCAATATTCCAACGTACTACGCCGACCGCATCCAGAGTGTGGTATTCGCTATCGGTCCCAAAATTTCACTCACCTGATGCAGCGCGTTCTTATCGTCAATAAGGATGGTTTATTGTCAGCTCTGCCCACTGTGGCAGAGTTTCGGCGTATGGACTTTATGCAGGATGAGCGCTTTTTGGTTGGAGCGGTGGTGGTGGAGGATGCCGTGGCCGCCTCCATCCAGCAGAAAGCGGGTCAGGTGCGGGTACTGATGCCAGAGCTGCCTGGGCCGCTAGAGGAGCAAGGCTGGCTGTACGTGGCGGTGGTGGAGGGGGCATTGATTCGGGTGTGAGGCTCTAGGATTAGTGCAATTCGGCTTTTTGTGATTTCTTTACATTTGGAATTACGACAATTCACTTTTCGTTTTGTGATTAAATGTTGGGCAGGTACTTTCCGGTTTCGGCGTCGGCGATGGTGCCGCTGAGTGTGAATTTGCTTTGGGCCACGGCCAGGTGGACGCCGAAAAACAGCAGGAGAAGGAAAGGTAGGCGCATGGATCGAGTTGTGTCGGCTTTCGGCTTTCGGCTGTTGGATTGAAAGGAGAACTCCGGCTTGATATACCTGCCCGATTTGTAGCGGGAATTGTCCTGATAATCAGTTCAAAACCCCACCACACAGCGGTACGCACCCAGCCGCGCCAAATCACTTTCCAGCGTCATACGGTTTTTCTCGTTGTCGAAGGCGTCGGCGGACTGGCTTTTGATTTCCCGCCGCTTGATGGCTTCCAGAAACCGCCGGGCGTCCTCGCGCCCTTCCAGCAGCAGCGGCGGTACGGGCGTCGGGCGGCCGCTGTCGTCCTTAGCGACCATCGTGAAGTACGAGGTATTGGTATGCTTCTGCTCACCCGTGTGTACGTTCTCAGCGATTACCTTGATACCCACGACCATCGAACTGTTGCCCACGAAGTTGACCGAGGCATTCAGCGACACCAGGTCGCCGACATCAACCGCTTTCAAAAAATTCACATTGTCCACCGAAACCGTCACGCAATAAGTACCCGCGTGGCGCGAGGCGCAGGCGTAGGCCACTTTGTCCATCAGCGACAGCAGGATGCCACCGTGGATTTTGCCGCCGAAGTTGGCGTAGCTCGGAATCATCAATTCGGTGAGGGTCGTGCGGGAATGGCTGACGGGGCGGGGGTTCATTCAGTGGACAGTGGACAGTGGACAGTGGAAAACTATTTTTATTCCTTAAAAGCTCACGACTCGCCAAGTTGGTTCAAGATGGTCTCTAAACTACCAATTCTTTTCTTCCAGACCATAGATAGAGAGAAAATCTGAACGCAAACTACTACCAACGCACCCAATAAAAACAGCCACCTATCACCGGAAAAGGAAACGGTCGAGCCGAAAAAAGCGATTAGACAGGCAAAAGCAGCTACCCGCGATGCCACCGATACGATCGCGTACTTTCTGACCTTCGCCAGGTAGTTTTTTATCGAAATGATCAGGTCGGCACCGGCGACGATGTTTTGCGCCGCTCGATACCCTAAAATATTATGAATTATTACCAGCAGCACGGTGGCCACTAGCAAGATATTAGCGTAGAGGGGTTTTTGGTCTCCGTCGAACCCATTGTAGTAAGCCAGCAGAAAAATGGTAAACAGGGTGGTCTCGATCAGCAACTGCCTTCTAATCCCTTTCAGCACTGGATGGCTGTTTTGCTGCATCATTCGGCGCAGGTCTTCGGTGGGCCTGGCATCGGAGGCTACGTTTTTCCAATCGGATTTGAAGTCGTCCAGTTCCATCATTTTATCTTTAAAATTTTCTTGATTTTTGTTTTGATTCGGTTGAGTTTCACGCCTACGTGATTCTCGGTCAGGCCCGTGAGCTCGGCTATTTCCCGGTAGCTGAGGTCGTCGAGGTAGAGGGCAATCAGCGCTTTTTCGGGATCGTTCAACTGTTTCAGGGCCGCAAACATCTTTTCCTCGCGGTGTTGTCGCTCGGCGCTCACGTCCTCCTCGGCCCGCTCGGGAAAGGTGCCGGAGAAGACCAGTTGCGGCGATTTCTTCCGGTAGGTGGCCATCGCGGTGTTCAACGCGATGCGGTACATCCAGGTGGTAAACTTTGCCGTGCCGACGAACGACGGCAGGGAGCGCCAGAGTTGGTAGATTATTTCTTGAAACAAATCTTCCTGATCTTCCGGGGTGTCGCGGTACAGGCGGCACACCTTGTGGATGATTCCCTGATGTTGATCGACTAGGGCCAGAAACTCGGTTTGTTTCATGGCTTATTGCTTTGTAAAGGTGAACTTCCGCCCTTTTCCTTCGGCCTCCACCCGCGTCACGATCCCCTCGTCATCGGGCCGGAAGTGTAACGCTACGGCTACCTTTTTGCCATAAAATTGGAACGGGGCTTCGGGATATATCTCGAAAGCCGGATTTCCCCCCAACCTGGCATAAAGCTGGCTTCCCGACAGGGAGATATTGAGTTTCATGCCATTTTCCGCTACGTAGCTTCCCGGCATTTTGCCCAGGTGCGCCGTCGAAAGTTGCCGTGCTTCGTGGATTTCGGGCAGTTTAAATTCTTCTCCGAAAACGATTTTCTCCACATCGCCCCAAAGTTCGTCGACGGGCAGCGCAGAAACGTTGCTCAGAATCACGATGGACATTTTTTCTTCCGGGTAAATGACCGAAATAGCGGAGCAACCGAACGTACCGCCGCCCGTGTAGTAGGCCCTTCGCGCAGAATTATCGCCGGACCTGATGAACCACCCGTAGCCATAAGAATCACCCCTGCCGTGCATGGGTTGCCGATTATGAGAGGCAAACAGATTCTCTTTGATTTCCCCAGGCCAGGTTCTGTTATCCAACAAGCTATTGTTCCAGCGGATCAAATCGCCCGCCGAAGCGTACAAATCGCCCGATCCTTTCATCAGGCTGAAATCCCGGTTCGGGGCGACGGTCAGACTATCCCCCAGCAAATGGTAGGCGCTGGTCAGCCGGGGAATTACTTTTCGCAGCGAAGCCACGCCCGTATTCGACAGCCCGAGCGGGGCCATTATTTTCTCAGTCAGGATATTGGCGTAAGTGTTCCCATAGACTTTTTCCAACACAGTAGCCAACACAAAATAGCCAGGGCTCGAATAGTGGGTTGTCTGGCCGGGCTCGGACAAAAGTTCGAGGTTAAAGATTTCGGCTACGGCCTGTTTGTCGCTCAGTGGCAGGAATGATTTGAGATTCCAGTAATTGGCGATGCCTTCGTTATGCGGCAAGCCAGAAGTGTGGGTGAGGAGTTGATGAAGGGTAATTTTTCGCCACTTAGGATCAGTCAATTCGGGAAAGAACGTACCGAGTGAATCCGACAGCGCGAGCTTGCCTTCTTCGGCGGCCAGCACCGTCAGCAGGGCGGTAAACTGCTTGGTGATGGACGCAATGCGGAACACCGATTCAGGGGTGATGGGGACGTTCGATTCGATCGAAGCCAGCCCCACTGAGTCTTGGTAGATAATTTTGTTATCGGCACTGACCAGTACCGCGCCGCTGAATCCCATTCTCTGGTGCTGCGTGGTCAGGTATTCATGAAGTAGTCTAGTAGCAGTCGGCTCGGACTGAGCGAAGCCCCGGGGGCAATTGAAGTGCATTAGGGCTAAGGCGGTAATCAGGATTTTGCGGTAATTCATAGTAATTGTTTTTCCCCATAGGTTGCAACAATGGAGAAAAACTTACAGATGAATTGTATTGGCATCGGGCAAGAATGCCGTAAAAGAAGAAATCGGTCAGTTTCACGCTTATTGCCTTAACGTTGTCGTACATAGCCATCAACAGGATTTAGTATTTTTTCGTGATTAAGATAGCAATTCAAAGAAAAAACTCGCCAAGAGCGGGCGCAAAGCGGAGTTTTTTTGGTATCATGCTCGACTCTATGCTCCTACCGAATTCTTCTGCCATGAGGTACCTTTTTCTGGTTTGCTTTTTTGCTTTCGGAGGCGAACTGCTCGGCCAGGCACAATCCGACAGCCTCCCTACCCCTACTTCACCCGACCGCCCGATCGTGTGGAGCCTATGGGGTCAGCGCGGCTGGGTGTATGCCCACACGACCGAAGTCCTCAACACCGCCGGGGCGCGTCCCTGGGGGGTACACCTGGAGGTGGGCCGACAGCGTACCGATTCCGACGCCTGGCGGCGTTTCGGCTGTCTGCCCCGTACCGGTCTGAGCTTATCTTACTACGACTTCGGCAACGCCGTGCTGGGGCGGGGCATCACGGCGGCCTATTACGTGGAGCCTCATTTTCCGCTGGGCGCGCGGTGGTCGGCGGCGATCCGCGGCTCGGCGGGATTATCGCTGCTGTCGAATCCTTATCACCCCGTGCGCAACCCCGACAACCTTTCGTACAGTACCGCCCTGAACGGGTACGTTTCGCTGGGAGTCAGCGCCCGCTGGCAGGTGGCTCCGCGCTGGTGGCTCGGGCTGGCGGGTAGCTTTCAGCACGTATCCAACGGCGGCTTCCGCCGCCCCAACAAAGGCATCAACTGGCCTACGCTGGGGCTGGGAATCGACCACACCCTGACCTCCTGGCGACTGGCCCGACCCGCGAAGACCGACCGACTCGATGACTGGCGGCGCAGCCCGCCCCGCTTCGATGCCCAGGTTTTTGGCGGACTACGCAACATTGCTTCGGGTGAAACCCGGCAGTATGCCGTCGTGGGAGCCGGCGGCACTTACAGTCACCGCGTGAGCCGTTTGAGCGGTCTGACCGCCGGGGTCGAGGCGATTTTCGACTATGCCTTGCGCGCGCAACTGCAACGCGATTCTTTAACCCACTCCTCCCTGCGGGTCGGCCTCTTGATCGGACACGAATTTCAGTTAGGCAAAGTGATTTTCAGCCAGCAACTGGGCGCGTACGCCTTCAGCCCCACGCCTTACTTTCCTCGCTTGTACCAGCGTTGGGGTTTGGCATACCGGACGGGCAAGCGCTACTCGGCGGGCGTGTCGCTGCTGGCCCACGGCCAGGTGGCTAATTTTTGGGATATCCGCCTGGTGCGGCATTGGTAGCCGTTGCGGTTAGTTTGATCGTTTTCATAGTCCCAGTTTTTTTTAAATAGTTTGAAAAAAAGCCGGGTCGGTCGCGACCCGGCCCGGTCGTTTACCTGATGATCCAGTCCCTGGCTGCTGTTTTCTCGTCCGACGAAAAATGCTTCGCCTGGATGCCGGGGAACAGGTCAGCCAGAAAACTGCCGACCTTAAGTAGCGTGCTGTCCGATACATAGACCAGCTTTTCAAAGTCGTTGAGGCTGTCTACATTGAACTTGAACTTGCTCTGGGCCTTCATGGCTTCCCACGAAACGGAGTCGATACCGGCAAACTCGATGTACAACCGGACTTTTCCGTGTTGGTCGAGTTTGGTCTTGATCTCGGTGAGGATGGGTTCCACTTCGTCTTTGATGATTTTGCCCGATAGCTGGAAGCCTACGACGTTGTTTTGCTCGAAATTGATTGGTTGTAACACGATATTTTTGTTTTCATGGAATAAAATGAAAGATTAATGTTAGGTCGATTTCAAAATCAGGAGGTTCTGTCATACAGATACTTAGCCAGGGCGACAAAGAAGACGATCAACCCTATCGTGCCAACAAGCAGCAGTTGCGGCGCGCCTTGCAAATGCAACATTTTGAAGACAAACGACATAAGTATCAAGGCACTGAACAGGCTTCCTGTAATGAATAAGAACTTTTTCATCGTCGTTTGATAGTAAGGTGATTTGTGCCTCCGGCCCCGCGCCACGCCGAAGCGCGTAGCGGAAACCGGAGGACTTATTGACAATATGATCACGAAAGCCGGGGCCAAATCAGGCCGTTGCCAACTCCATTTTCTTCTCCGCCTTGCGCTCTTTCTTGCCTGCGCGGCGCTCCTTGATGATGTCCACAGAATAATACGCTACAGGAACAATGATGAGCGTGAAGACCATCGAGCTCGTCAGGCCGCCGATCAGCACCCAGGCCAGGCCGTTTTTCCACTCCGAACCCGCACCGCTGGCGATGGCGATAGGAATCATGGCGATCACCATCGCGATGGTCGTCATCAGGATGGGCCGGAAACGGGCCATGGTGCCTTCCATCAGCGCGTCGTAGGAGCTTTTGCCTTCGGCTTTGAGCTGGTTCACAAAGTCCACGATCAGAATGGCGTTCTTGATAACCAATCCCACCAGCATAATCAGGCCCAGCATTCCGAAAATACTCAGGTTGGTCATCGTGAGGGCCAGGGCCAGGAACGCGCCCGTCATGGCCACGGGAACCGACAGCATCACCACCAGCGGGTAGATGTAGTTGTCGTACAGGGCCACCATGATGAGGTACACCAGCAGAATCGACGCCGCCAGGGCCACGAGCAGACTCGAGAAGGCTTCGGTTTGGTTCTTCACGTCGCCGGCCGCTTCCACATTGATACCGCGCGGAATATCGGCGTTATCGAGGGCGGTTTGGATTTCCTGACCCACTGTACCGACCGGACGGCCCACGACCTGCGCACTCACGGTGACGGTGGGGATTTTGTCCTTACGCTCCAACTTAGAGGGGCCGGACGACGAGACGATGCCCGCAAACTGGTTGAGCTTGATGAGCTCGCCCCGCGTGTTCTGGAAGGTCAGGTTGCGGATGTCGTCGATGTTCTGGCGGTCGAACTCGTCGAGCTGTACTTTGATGGGGTACTCGTCGTCGCCATCCAGCAGCTTGCTTTGGTCGTTGCCCGTAAAGGCATTCTGCATGGTGTTGCCCACCACGTCGAGCGAAAGACCCAGTTCGGCCAGCCGCTGGCGGTCGATCTCGACCGCGATTTCGGGATTGCCGCCTTCCACCGACGCCTTCACTTCGGCGGTGCCGGGCACTTCCTTGATCATCACCTGCAAGCGGTCGGCGAAACGCATGGCCGAGTCCAGGTTGGCACTCTGCACCTGGAACTGGATGGGGGCCGCGCCCGCGCCACCCACCATGCTCACGGGAGCGGCGGTGAACTTGGCACCGGGCAGACTCCTCTGCAGGTCGAGTTTGATTTGGGCGGCGTACTCGCCGCTGGTCATCGTCCGCTCTTCGGCGGGTACCAGCTTCACGTTCACCTCCGCCAGGTAAGGACTGCCACCCGCGCTGATGCTACCGCCGTCGGCCGCGCCCACGGTGGTGAACACGTTGGTGACGTTAGGGTCGTTTAATAGCTTTCGCTCGATTTGCTGAGTCAAGAAGTTAGTTTGTTCCAAAGGCACGTCTTTGGGTAGTTCGGCCTTGATCTGGAACTCGCCGTTGTCGCCGTTGGCCACGAACTCGATGCCGATGAAACCGCCACTCAGCAAAAAGAACGACGCGAAGAACAGCGCCATGATGGCCGAGAACGTAACGCGCTTGTGATCCAGCGACCACACGAGTACACTCCTGAAAAATTCCTGCACGGAATTAATCATGTTCTCGAACCAGATCAGCGGCTTGTCCGTAATCTTATCCTCACTCAGCTGCGTCAGCTTCGTAAAGCGGCTCGACAACCAGGGCGTGAGTGTAAACGACACCAGCCAACTGATGAGCGTGGCGACCACGACCGTGATGGCGAACTGGTACAAAAGGTCGGACACGATGCCCGACACGAACGTAATGGGCAGGAACACGGCCACGATCACCAGGGTGATGGAGGTCACGGAAATACCCAACTGTTTCCAGGTATCGACCGAGGCCTCCCAGGCGGTTTTGCCCTGCTCCATGTACATGTGGATGTTTTCCAGCACCACGATGCTGTCATCCACCAGGATACCGACCACCAGCGAGAGGGCCAGCAGGGTCATCAGGTTGAGCGAGAAGCCCAGGGCAGCCATGGCGGCGAAAGTGGCGACGATGGACACCGGAATGGCGACCATGACAATCAAGGCATTGCGAATACTGTGCAAAAAGAACAGCATAATGAAAGCGACCAGTACAATGGCGATAACGAGGTCATGGATTACGGAATTGGCCGCTTCCAGGGTGAACTCGGCGCTGTCGTTGGCGATGTTGAACTGCATGTTCTCAGCCGTGTAACGCGTTTCTAAATCGGCGATGGTTTCCTTTACCTCTTCGCTGATGCCCACCGTGTTGCCATCGCTGGTTTTAGTGATGCTGATGCCCAGCGAAGTCTTGCCGTTGACGCGCGTCAGGCTGCTGGCTTCGATGCTGCTATCGTAGAGCTCGGCCACGTCGCGGAGGTACACCTGCCCGCCGTCGGGCGTGGAGGCCACCACCAGGCCGGACAGTTCGTCCAGGCTAGTGAATTTACCGCTCAACCGTACCAGCACATCTTGCTGGGTGTTTTTCAGGCTACCCGTGGGGAAGTTGAGGTTGGCGCGGGAAATGGCGTTCGAGATTTGCAGGATGGAAATGTTGTAGTACTTCAGGCGGTCGTTGTCCACGTTGATCTTGATCTCGCGGTTCTCGCCGCCCACCACGTTGACCTGCGCCACGCCCTCGATGCGGGCCAGCTCGGGCTGGATGGTTTTCTCGAAAAGGTTGGTGAATTCGGCGTCGTCCATGTCGGAGGTGGCCCCGATGCGCATGATGGGCATTTCGTCGAAGGAGAATTTGCCCAGGCTCGGGTCTTTGGCGTCCTCGGGCAGCGTGGCCCGGATGGCGTTGACTTTGCGCTGTGCTTCTTGCAGGGCCACGTCCACGTCGGTGCCGTACATCAGTTGGGCGGTCACGATGGATACGCCCTCCTGCGAGATGGCCTGGGTCGTTTCCAGGTTTTCCAGCGTCGAGATGGCACTTTCGATTTTCTTGGAAACGGCGGTCTCCACTTCGGAAGGCCCGGCTCCCGGATAAATCGTGCTGATCGTCAGCACGGGAGAACTCAATTTGGGCAGCAGTTCGTAGGTCAGGAGGCTGTATCCCAGCCCGCCCAGCAATACCAGAACGCTAAACAGCACCACGACCAGCGTGGGTCTTTTGACGGATATTTCGGTGATTGACATCTTTTTTTAGTTTAAAGTTTAGTGTTTAAAGTTTAAAGTTTTTACGCACAAAATCCTTTAAACCAAGTATTTATACATTTATAGAATTAAGGATTATAGCACAGAAAGAGGTTGTTACGAACCGCCTAGCGACCCATTTCCTTTCCTCCTCTCTCCTTCATTGAATAACCCTCACCTTCTGACCGTCCTGCAAGTTGATTTGGCCGGTAGTGACTACTTTCTCGCTGGCTTTCAGGCCGCCGAGGACGAGGACTTCGTCGCCGGATTGGTTTTGTACCTGGATGTCGCGTGACTTGACGGTGCTGTCGCCTTGCAAGACGAATACTTTGGCGTCTTTGACGCTGCCGATGATGGCGCGGCGTGGGATGAAGAGTTTTTCGCCCTTGTCGGTGTTCTGGGCATCGAGCATGGCCGTGCCGAACATCCCGGCCTTGAGCGGGAACTTGCCATTGTTGGGGACTTCCACCTCCACGTCGTACTTGCGGCCTTCGTCGGCTTGCACGCTGATGAGCGTGATGTTGCCTTTGAAAATCTCGCCGGGATATACGTCGGTCTTGATTTCGACGGGCTGGCCGCGGCGCACCTTGATAACATCTTCTTCGGGTACTTTTAGTACCATTTTAAGTCTGGAGACGTCCACCACGGTACCGATTTGCATCCCCATCGTGGCGAAGCTACCCTGCTCGACCTTCACCTCGCCGACGATGCCCGACATGGGCGAATTGACGACGGTGTATTTCATTTGCTGCTTCACGCTGGTGACGTTGGCCTGGGCGTTGTCCACGTTCAGGGCCACGTCCTCGTACTGCTTCTGGCTGATGGCCCCGGCTTCTACCAGGCGCTCATAGCGCTCCTTGTTTTTGATGGCGTTATTGAGCGAGGCCTCCGCCGACGCCAGGTTGGACTGGATCGTGGTAGGGTCGATGCGGGCCACGACCTGGCCCCGGCCCACACGCTGGCCTTCTTTGATGTTCAAGTTAGTGATCGAACCCTGGGCCTCCGCGACGAGCGGAAGGGACTTGCGGGCCTCGAACGATCCGGTGAGTTGAATGCTGTTGTCGAGGCTGCGCATTTCGGCGGTGGCCACTTTGACGGGCATGGCACTCACGGCTTCGGGTACCGCCGCCGAGCGAACGTCGATGGTCGATTTGTTAGCGTAGAGTTTGAAGCCAATGAAGCCGACGATGACGGCGACAATCGCGGAAGCCACGATGTTGCGGGTACGGTTAGATTTATTTTGAGTTTTCATTGTATTCTAATTATGAGATATGAATTATTAGATCTATTATTTTGAATTTAAGACAATTAAGGACTCCCTTTTTTAAACCGCCAGACAGCCGTCTCGGGGCACCTCGCTATTTAAACTTTAAACTTTTGACTTTAAACTATTTTAAAGCTGTTACAACCGGGATTTCCTTCACCAGCTTGCTGAGTTGACCGCTGCTTTGCATAAGGTCCAGTTCGGCGAGGTTGATTTGCAGCATGGCGGTCAGGTACTGCGTTTGGGCTTGTTTGAGGGCGTTTTCAGCGTTGATGAGTTCCGACAGATTAGTGATACCCTCCGTGTAGGAGAGCTTGGCGACGTTGTAGAGTTCCTCGGCCAGTTTCATGTTTTCATCCTGGGCCGTCAGTACCCGTTGGTTTTGGGCCACATTGTTGCGGGCGTTCACGAATTGGTTGCTGACGTTGCTGGTCAGGTACTGGCGATCCAGATTCATCTGGCGAAGTTTCAATTCACTTTGGATGATCTGGTGCTTGCGAGCCATGCCGTCGAAAATCGGGATATTGAGTTGCAAGCCATAGAGGCCGGAGGCAAATCCCTGGGTGGCGGCATCGTTAAACATCTTGTCGGTCTGCGCCTGGTAGCCGTAGTTGGCCACCAGCGCCAGTGTGGGCAGGTAGCCCGAGGCGATGTTCTTGCGGTCCAGTTCCTGCAGCCGCATCTGGTAGTCCATCAGGGCCAGGTCGGTGTTGGCCGCCAGGTCGAGCTGGCGCGAGACCGGAATTTCCTGCACGCCCACCTCAATGATGGCGATCGGCAGGCCTACGTCCACGCTCATGAGCGTTTTGAGGTTGTTGAGGAGTTGGGTTCGGGTGTTGTTCGAGTTCGAGAGTTCGGTGGTCATGTTGGTGTAGTTGACCCGCAACTGATCCACGTCCACCTTCTTGGCGATACCTTCCCGAAATTGGGCGTTGGTGATGTCGATCAGTCGCTGCATCCGGCCGATGTTGCTCTCGACGAGCTCCATCTGCTTCTCGGTCATCTGCAACTGCATGTACACATTCACCACGTTATAGATGAGTTCTTCCTTGCTTTTGAAGGTCTGCAGCTCGTAGAGGCCCTGGCTCTGCTCGGCGGCCTGAATCCCGATTTTCAGCGAAGGGTTGTAAAGCTGCTGGTTGAGCTGGGCCGTGGCCCCGAACTGGTAACGGGTGCCAAACTGCACCGCGATGGACTCACCGGGCTGACCGAAGGCTTCGCCGGGCAGAATCTGGAAAGGCCGCAGGACATTGTCGTTGAAGGTTCCCGTACCACTGAGCTGGGGCAGGGCCTGGGCCTTGACCTCACGTACTCTGGCGCGGTTGATTTCTTCGTTGAGGCGGGTGCCTTTCAATTGCAGGTTCTGGCGGATGGCCATGTCCACGGCATCCACCAGCGAGAGCCGCAGCGTGTCGGTCGGCTGGGCGTAGTCGGCCTGGCCGAACTCGGGGGCTTCGACCTGGCCGTAACCCACCTGGGCGAACAGCAGCAAGGCCAGCAGAGCGATGAGTTTGTTTGTTTTCATGTTAGTTTGGTTTTTGTTATTTAAATAGTTCTGTATTAAAAGAACTGACCGAGCAAAAAAAATAGATTTCCTCTGCTTCGACTGGAATATCGAGGCTAAATGGGAGAAAAGTGGTTGAGGAAAGTTTCCCGTAGCTGAGAATGAATACTGGTAATCGAGTAATGTTTTCATTGCGTAGATATTTTTCCCTTTTGTACACGACAAAGGTATTCAGGTTTTTTTAGTTCTCCAAATAAAGAACCAAAAAAAGTAAAAATATTTAGCCTGCCTCAAATTAGGGTCAGACTCCCGCCAGAATCTTCAGCGCTTCTTGATCTTCATATTCCTGCATCAGCTTTTTCAGTTCAGCTTTTAAGTCGGCGGTAATCTTCTCCGTGCCTTTCTGGCCGTAGATATTTGATACTTCCGTCGGGTCTTTCTGCATGTCGAACAATTCCCACGAATCAGCCCCGCCGTAGAAGTACGCCAGCTTGTAACGGCTGGTTCTCAGCCCGAAGTGCGGATAGACGTGGTGTGGCCTCGGAAATTCATAGTAGTGGTAGTATACCGCTTTGCGCCACGGCACCTCGCTCGCGTTAGCGGCTTTCAGCAGCGGAACGTACGATCTGCCCTGCATGTCGGTCGGGATTGCGGTACTCGCCAGATCCAGCACCGAAGGGGCCCAGTCGATGTTCGCCACCAGGGCGTCGATGGTCGTACCCGGCTCTACCACGCCGGGGTAGCGCACAATGAGGGGCGTCCGCAATGACTCCTCGTAAATAAACCGCTTATCGAACCAGCCGTGCTCGCCCAGGTAGAAACCTTGGTCGGAGGAATAAATCACGATGGTATTTTCGGCCAGGCCACTCTCGTCGAGGTAATCCAGGAGCTTACCGATGTTGCGATCCATCCCATTGGCCGTGGCGTAGTAGTCGCGCAGGTAGCGCTGGTATTTCCATTCAATGAGCGCTTTGCCTTTAAGATTTTTTACATCCCCTTCGCGGGCGACTTTATCGTAGTAGGCTTTGAAAATTTTCTTCTGCTCCGGCGTCATGCGGCTGAACAGGCCGTCCTCGTCGTAGTCGGCCCCGATTTTCAAGTCTTCCTTCAACCGCATCGTTTTCTCAATGCTCATGTCCTGATCCCGCGCCGAAATGCGCCCCGCGTAGTCGTCGTAAAAGTTGGCGGGCAGCGGAAAAGTAACGTCATCATACGCGCCCAAATCTTCCAGCGCGGGCATCCAGGTGCGGTGGGTGGCTTTGTGGCCCACGATCAAGAAAAACGGCTTGGCGTCGTCGCGCTCTTTCAGCCATTGGGTCGAGAATTGCGTGATCAAATCCGAGACGTGACCCGTATGGCGGGTAGTATCGCTGGGCTGACTAATAAAATCGGGATTATAATAATGGCCCTGGCCAGGCAGAATATTCCAATAATCGAAGCCCACGGGCAGACTGTTCAGGTGCATCTTTCCAATCCAGGCCGTTTGGTAGCCGTTCTTTTGCAGTTCCTTGGGGAAAAGCGTTTGCTCGGTGTCGAACAGGGTGCGGTCGTTGCGGCGATAGCCGTTCAGGTGGCTATACTTCCCGGTAAGCAGCGTGGCCCGGCTCGGCCCGCAGATGGAGTTGGTGACCAGGCAGTTTTTGAACAAAGCCCCCTCCCGCGCCAGTCGGTCGATGTTGGGCGTCTTGGCGATCTTGTTGCCGTAGGCTCCAATGCCCTGGTAAGCGTGGTCGTCGGAGAAGATAAAAATGATGTTGGGTGGTACGGCATTCCGGCGGTCCGGCGCTCCGGGTACGGCCGGGCCGCGTCCGGCATTACGGCCATTATTGGCTTGCGAAAAAGCTAGTATCGGCGCAAGAAGGAGAAATAGCGGAACGAATTGACGAAACGAACGGATCATGAAGTAACAGTTTGGTTGATTCAGTAAAAAAGAATCCACCCGCCTTCAACTACTGAAAGCGGGCGGATTACTAAAAAAACAGCGTCCAGCAGTTTGGAACTTTGCGGCTTTGGAACTATGTGGCTCAGAATTTCGCCTTACCACCCCTGATTCTGCTTCAGCAATGGATTGATGTCCAACTCCACTTGCGGAATCGGGAACAGCACCTGGTAGTCTCTTGCATTATCGGTAATCGTCGTTTTGTTGCTCTCGGCGAGTTTGGCTTCCTCCATCCCATGCGCCTTCATGGTTTCCACAAAACGACCCGTCCGCACCAGGTCGAACCAGCGCTGACCTTCATTGGCAAGTTCCAGGCGGCGTTCGAGGTAGATTTTGTCGCGCAAGGCGTCCTTACTCAAACTGGAAATATTATGGATCTTATCGCCGAAAGCCCTCTCCCGCACCCGATTCAGGACGGCCATCGACTCAGCAATTTTGCCTGTTTCGGCGAGGGCCTCGGCGTACATCAGCAACGCGTCGGCGTAGCGCAGAATGTGCACATTGATGCTACAGTTGCCCGTGGCGGTCACCCCCTCCTGCCAGTATTTGCCAAAGAGCGGGATGGACGACACGACAATCTTGCCGGTCTTGGGACTCAGGAAGTCGGTTTTAAAGGTAACACCCTTCCTGCGGTCGCCAGGCTCGTAGTTACTTAGTAATTCGACCGTCGGGATGTCAGCTTCGTTGGCACCGACGATACCCGGCACGGCACCACCGGGCACCGAAAATTTCGGCCCCTGCAACGACATCTGAGAGTTGGTGACACCCGGCGATTCCATCAACTCGATCGTCAGTACACTCTCCCTGCCGTTCTCGGTGGCCTCCCGCCAGTTATCCTCAAAATTCGGATGCAGGCCGTAGTTGTATTGGCCTTCGTTACTGACTACTTCGGCCAGTTTGTCGGCAGCAGCCTGAAAATTCTTTTGGGCGAGATACACCTTGCCCAGCAGTATTTTGGCCGCGCCCGCCGTGGCCCTGCCCTGGTTGTTGGCGTCCACGGTTTTGGGCAGGTTGGTTTCGGCCAGTTGCAAGTCTTTAATAATCTGGGCGTATACCTCGGCTTTGGGCGTGCGGGGGATCAAAGCATCCTGGACGCTTTCGATACCAAGACTCAGAGGAACGTCACCGTGAAACCGCACAAGGTTGAAGTAGTACAGCCCTCGTAAAAACGACGCTTCGGCGATCAAACGCTTTTTCAATGCGTCGGGAATGCTCATGTTGCTAATGTTGCCGATGACCGTATTGGCCCGCTGGATGGCGGAATAATGGTTCCGCCAGTTGTCGCGCACGAAGGTGTTCTCGGCCGTGTAGCGCAAAAACTCCAAATCGACCAGAAACTGGTTGGGCATCCCGATACCGTTCTTATGATCGTCGGCGGGCAGGTCGTTGAGCAGTAGAATATTGCGGCGATAAATACTATACAGGGGCTGGTACACCCCGTACACCCCGGCTTCGGCGTCGGCGGTACTTTTGTAAAAGTTGTCGCCGACGAATCGATCCACAGGTGCTTCTTCCAAGAAATCCTGGCATCCCGCCAGTAGGTACGCCGCGAAGGCAAGTAGGGTGATGATGTATTTTTTCATTGTTTAAGGAAAGGGGCAAAGATCCAAAGGCACAAAGGTCCAAAGTAAATTTTGCCGTATTGATTGATTTCAGTTACTGAAATTTAGATCGCTTGCAACTTCAAACGAAAACTCATAAACTTTAAACTCCCTCATATTCCAATCCTAACCCCCAGCAAGTACGTCCTGGACTGGGGATAGCCGCCGTAGTCTTCGCCGACTTCCAGGTTGGTTACGCCCCGGTAGCTCACCTCGGGGTCGTAGCCGGTGTATTTGGTAAAAGTCAGCAGGTTTTGGCCGGTGGCGTATACTTGGAGGTTTTTTAAAAAGGGAATTTTTCCGTTGGGAACGCGGTAGGAAAGCGTCACGGTTTTGAATTTTAGGAAAGAACCGTCTTCCATAAACTGGTCGCTGACCACGGCGGCGCGGTTGGTCGTGGCCTTGCTCCAGGTGTTGCTGGGGTTGGTGGGCGTCCAGCGGTCGAGGAGTTCGGCGTATACATTCTGACCGCCCGAGGGTAGGCCCAGTTCGATGGCGTTGAGGTTGAAAATCGTGTTGCCGTAGGAAAACTGATTGAAAACCACTAGCTCCCACCCTTTATAGGCGAAGGTATTCGTCAGGCCACCGAAGCCTTTCGGGTTGGGGTTGCCGATGGTGGTGCGGTCGTAGGTGGCATCGACCTTGCCGTCGGGTATGCCATCCGGGCCGCTGATGTCCTTGTACCGCTTGCCGCCAATAAAGTTGGTGGTTCCCTTGGGACCCTGATCCACTTCCGACTGGTTTTGGAAAATACCATCGAATTGGTAGCCGTAGAAAACCCCGACGGGCTCACCCACGATCAGGCGGTGGATGGCCCCTGTTTTCAGGTGGCCGTCGCCCGAGCCGACATCCTTATACTCTTCTCCACCAAGATCAAGTACCTTGTTTTGGTTAAAGGAGATGTTGAACGATGTCGTCCACTTGAATTCCCGGTTGACGTTGCGGGTTTGCAGACTGAACTCGAAACCCTTGTTTTGAATGCTGCCGATATTTTGCAGCGAGGTGTTGAAACCCGAAACGGACGGAATCGAGATACTGTAAATCAGATCATTGGTGTTCTTGACATAATAATCGGCCGTGACGGTGATTTTATTTTCCAAAAACCCGAAGTCCACACCGGCGTCGAACTGGTTGGTGCGCTCCCATTTCAGGTCAGGATTAGGAATGCCGCGCGGAAAAAACGCGGATCTAATCTGCCGCCCGATGGTGTAGTTGCCCGACGCCAGCGTCGGCAACGAGCTGAACAGACCGATTTCCTGGTTGCCCGTCACACCGTAGCTCACTCGAAATTTCAGATCGGAAATAGCGGGCAGGCTGCTCATGAAATCTTCTTCGATGACCCGCCAGGCCAGCGCGGCCGAGGGAAAAAAGGCAAACTTGTTGTTCTTGCCAAAACGCGACGAACCGTCGTACCGCCCGCTCACCGTGACAAGGTACCGGCTTTTGTAGCCATAATTCACCCGCCCCAAAAACGACATCATGCTCCACTCTGTGAGGCCCGAGCCGGGCCGGTTGTACACCGCGCCGGTGCCCAGGTCGTAGTCCTGCAATACGTCGTTTACAAACCCCTGCGAGGAAGCCGAGAGATCTTCCGCCACGTTGCGCTGGAACGTAACGCCGCCCACTGCCCCAATCGAGTGGTCCTCGTTGAAGGTCTTGTTATAGCTCAGCGTGTTCTCGTTCAGCCAGTTGGTGTAGGTTCCGTCCGAAATAGTGCCCTCGGCCAATCCGCCACTCTGGAAGATATTGGAAGGCACGTAGTTCTGAGCTTTGGTTGCGAAGTAGTCCAGACCAAACATCACCTTGGCTTTCAGGCCCGGCAGAAGTTCCAACTCGCCCGACACGTCGCCCAGCATTCGGGTGGTCTTGTTGGTGATTTTCAGCTCATTGGCCGTAGCCACCGGGTTGGGATACAAACTACCCGGCGTGTTGACCAGATTGTAGATGCCCTCCTCCTCGTCTTCGTAGATCGGCAGGGCGGGGTTGAATTTCAAGGCCCCCGTTACCACACCACCCTGTCCACCCGTATCGGTCTCGACCGATTTGCCGTTGGTGCGGCTGATGTTCAGGTGCGTACCTACCTTGAAACGTTTGTTGACCTGGCGGCTAAGGTTGATGCGCCCGCCCAGGCGCTTGAAGTAGGAGTTGATGATGACGCCCTGCTGGTCGAGGTAGTTGAGCGACAGCGCGTAGGTGGTTTTTGCATCGCCGCCCGAAAACGATAGCTGGTGGTTCTGCATGGGAGCCTGACGGAAAATCTCGTCCTGCCAGTCGGTGCCCTTGCCGTTGTTGGGGATGTTGGCTAGAAAATTGGCGTCGTAGGGCGCTTTCAGGCCGTCGTTGGTGTAGGCCTCGTTGACCAGGTTGGCGTACTGCGTACCGTCCAAAACCGGGATCTTGCGGGCCACCGTCTGGATACCGTAGTACGAATCCAGCGAAATGGCGTCACGGCCCGCCTTGCCGCTTTTGGTGGTGATCAGCACCACGCCATTGGCCGCCCGGGCGCCGTAGATGGCCGTAGACGAGGCATCTTTCAAAATCTCCATGCTCTCGATGTCGGCGGGGTTGATGGTGGAAAGCGGACTCATCCGGCCGTTGCCGCCCGTATCGCCAAAGCCACCGCCGCTGTACACGGGTACGCCATCGATGACGTAGAGCGGCTCGTTGCCTCCCTGCAAAGAACTGGAACCCCGGATGCGAATCGAGGCGATGGCTCCCGGCATCCCGGAAGTCTGCGTTACCTGCACGCCCGCCGCGCGGCCCGCCAGTCCCTGATCGATGGCCGAGATGGGGGCCTGCTGCACTTCGCTCACATTGACGGAAGATACCGAGCCCGTCAGGTCGCTCTTGCGCACTGTACCGTAGCCCACCACGATTACTTCTTCCAAGGCTTTGGTATCGACTTCCAGCGTTATATCCAGCTTGGTGGCGCGGCCCACCGTAATTTCCTGCGGCTGATAGCCTACGAAGGAGAAAACCAGGACCGAATTCTCGTTCGGTGCGCTGATGGTGTAGCGGCCGTTCTGGTCGGTGGTGGTTCCGGTGCTGGTTCCTTTTACCAACACGCTCACACCGGGTAAGCCCCCGCCAGATTCGTCGTTGACCTGGCCAGTAATAGTGAGATCGGTCGGAGCCACGAGTATTTTCTGAGGCTTGGGCCCTAATTGAAGCACCTTCGACTGGTTAGCAGCAGCGGCGGTTGTCAGAATAATCTGCTTGCCCCGCAGCACCTGAAACATGATATTTCGCGAAAAGAGTACTTCGTCCAGGACTTTCTCCAAAGTTTCCTCCTCATAGTCAGCGTTTATTTTTTCCAGCGAAGACACGACTTCCCGTTGGTAAGAAAACACGACGTCGGTCTGCTTCTCGATGATTCGCAGCACGCTTCTCAAGCTGCCGTTCTTGATCGACAGCGATACCCGCTTTTGCAATAATTCCTGGGCGTCGGCAGAGTGGGCGTACCCCACGCCGACCAGCGCAAAGAGTGCAAACTGTAACAGCGATATTTTCATAAGCCTGAAAACCGCTTTCCTAGTACATGATTTTGACATAAAATGGTTGGTTAAAAGGTTTTAATTTAAAGGGTCATAGTAAAATGCTGTAATTCAGATATATACTCATAAACATTAAACTTTAAACATCAAACTCTACCGACATCCCTTCGACTCCACCACCAACTGCCCGTCCACTTCCTTGTAGCTGGCGCCAATGGTTTTGCAGATGAGGTCTAATTGGTCATAAAGCGAGGCTTCTGTGAGGGTGGTTGTTAAAATGCAGTGTTCCAACACGTCGTCGTTGAACAGAATTGTGATGCCGTAGCGCGTTTCGATGTCGCGCAGGATTCGGCTGGCCGGAGCTTCATCGTAGCGGGTGGGCAGGGCGTCGAATTGTGGTTTGAGAATCGGTCGGGGCTGATCGACCAAACGGCGGCTCACCCCTTCATCCTTGCGGCTGATGATGGCTTGTTGATTGGGTAGCAGCACCAGGCCGCTCGTTTCGGGGTCGGCGAGGTCGATGCGCTGCTGCTTGTACACCGACACCCGGCCCGTGCTAACCTGCACCGTTACGTCCTGCTCCTTTTCAAAGGCCCGAATCCGAAAACTCGTCCCCAAGACTTTGGTCACCACTTCATTCGCATAGATGTAGAAAGGCCGATCGCTGTCTCGGGCTACGTTGAGAAAAGCCTCACCGACCAGGATGGCGTTGCGGTGCTTGCTTCCAAAGTGCCTCGGGTACATCAGCTTGCTGTCCTTGTGCAGGCTGACGACGCTGCCGTCTTCAAGCTTGATCTCCAGCGGAGCTTCCTGCTCGTTGAATTTTTCGATCAGCTCATTCCGCTCCCGGATCGTCTCCGATAACTCTCCGTAGTTGATGGAGCCGCCGGGTAGGGTGCGCCAGGTGTACAGACTCAGCCCCAGCATCAGCGCCAATCCCACCACCCACTGCATGGCCCCGTAGCGTCCCCATTTGAGGGCGGGCGATTCCTGGACGCGCTCTTCGGGACCACGGAGGTCAGCCCTTATTTTGGCCCAAACCAATCTTTGATTGAGTGGCGGCAGATCGACGCTTTCATTTTTTTGAATGTCCCTGATCAAACCCTTCGCCTCCCTCACCAACCTGGTTTGCTGCGGATGCTCCACCAGGAATTGCCGCCAAAAACCATCGTCCTGACCCAAAAGCGCCCATCGCACGAAGGAATCGTCGTCTAGAAAATCTTGAATCCTTGAATAATTATTTCTCATCGATCAATAAGGCAAAATGGGGCGCTTACTGATAGAGGGACGGTTTTGGGGGAATCGTAACCATCGAGCGACGATTATTTTTCAAAAATTCCCCCCTTCGACTTCGCTCAGGGTGACAATCTTTATCGGCTTCGCTTAGGGTGACAGTTGCTTAACAAAGGAGTAAAACGGGGATGACCGAAATCAAGGCTTTCAACGTCACGCGTAGCACGGCGTAGGATTTGGAAAGAAGATTTTTGACAATTTGTTTCTGGATACCCATGACCTCGGCGGCTTCGTCGAGGCTTAGTCCCTGGTAAAAGCGCAAATGGACGGCCTCCCGCTGGCGGTTGCTGAGGTGAGCCAGGGCATTTTGGATAGACTGCGAGCGACTTGAGCGGGTCTCGCGGTCGATGGATTGTTGCTCGGCGGAGAGGGCAGAGAGATAGTCGAGGAAGTCGTCGATGTCCTCAGCGGCTTCGAAGACATCGTGGCGCGTGTTGCGGAGCAGTTGGTTGCGCAGGGCGCGGAAGAGGTACGACTTCACCTGTTCGATGTCGCTGAGGTACTCGCGCCGCCGCCACAGATCCACGAACACATCCTGAATGGCATCCTCCACCAGCAGGCGGTCGGGCGCGACGCGATAGCCATATCGGCTCATGGCCGGGAAGTGGCGCTGGTACAGCCGTTCCAAAGCCCGTTCGCTGCCATCTTTGAAGGCGAGCCAGAGTTCGATATCGTTCTTCGAAGTAGGTATCGTGGCGTTGTTAGGTGTTAGGTCAAATGCTTTTCAAAAGTAAAGATGATTACCGTCGCGCGGCTTTGGCGTCATCTTCTAATAAGCGGCTTCTAAGCTGGTTTTTGATTTTGGCAAATTTCGGTTCCTCCGCAAGATTCTTTCAGTTCGTAGGGATCTTTATCGTGATCGTAAAGCTCCTCGGCTCCTTTGCCATCCTCCCAGACGGAATACCGCCAGCGCTCCGTGCGAATGCTGCGGCCCATGCCGTTTTGGCGGCCCGTCTGCGTAATAGCCGGATGATCCCAGGTAGTTTTGGGGTTAGCCAGTAACGGTAAAAGACTGTTCCCGGCCACGTGGTCGGGCGTGCCGACTTCGGCCCAGTCAGTTATGGTCGGATAAATATCCTGCAATTCCACCGTGCGCCCACTGGCCCCGCCGTTTCCCCTCATGCCCGGCGCAGCCACGATCATCGGCACCCGCGCCGCCTCCTCGAACAGGCTCTGCTTCATCCACTGTCCGTGTTCGCTGAGCAGGTAACCGTGGTCGCTCCAGAACACCACGATGGTATTCTCGGCCAGGCCCATCCGATCCAGCGCGTCCAGCACCCGGCCTACCTGGGCGTCCATGAAAGTGACGGAGGCGTAGTAAGCTTGAATCGCCTCGCGCCTTTGGGCCTCATCCAGCCCCCAATTGAGGGGATAAGTCCAAAGCGCTTCGCGGGGGTACTGCGAGGTGTCGCCGGGCGAGTGCGCCGGGAGCGGGATTTTGTTTTGGGGATAAAGCTCGAAGTACTTCTTGGGAGCCACGTAAGGGCAGTGCGGGCGGAAGAACCCGACCGCCAGAAAGAAGGGCCTGTCTTTCCCTTGCTCCATTAATTTTATTGCCTCGGTCGCCACCATGCCGTCGGTCTGCTCCTCGTCGGTGCCCTCGGCGGCCAGAAACGACAGCGACGAACCCAGCCCGCGGTCAGGCGTGAGGTTGGTGATGAGGTCCTCCTCGGCCTTGTCGCGGCCCTTGGGGTTGCGGACGGTTGTCCAGGATTGGGCATCATCCAGACCGTTGGTACCAATTTCGCTCGGTACGCCGTAATGGTAAAGTTTGCCGACCCGCGCCACGAAGTAGCCCTTGTTCTTAAAGTGCTGCGGCAGCGTCACCACATCGGGGACGGTCGTGCGGAAGTGCGTTTTCAAATCATAAACCCGTGTCGAGTCGGGCCGCAAGCCCGTAAGCAAGGCCGTGCGGCTGGGGCTGCACAGCGGAAACTGGCAATAGGCCCGGTCGAAGCGGACGCCGCGCCGCGCCAGGCGGTCGATGTTGGGCGACTGCACGAGCGGGTCGCCGTAGGTGCCGAGGTGGTTGTCGAGGTCGTCGACGGCGATGAGCAGCACGTTGCGCTTGGACATGGCTTCCTTGTCTTTGCTTTGGGAAAAGACAGACAGAATGGGCATTGCCCCCAGCAAGACGGCGAATAGTAGTTTTTTCATCGGGTGTGAATGCTTTTGGTTTTCGAACAGTTCAAAAAGCGGGTAAAATGGGGCGATCTACTGAGTGAGTTACGGGAGTTGCGCCGTTTCCCACTGCTTTGGCCGGGTACGGCAGATTTTATGTTATTGATAGGTGAATAAAATTGTAAAGAAAGTACCCCGGAGGGGTCACCGGTTAATAGAAAATCAGAGCGTACATCAAATCCTCACCCCGGAGGGGTCGACCCCTCCGGGGTGCTGGGTCCGACTGATCCAAACCTTGCTATTAACCGTCGACGCCTCCGGCGTGAAAGCTTCCGACTTCACGCATTAATTCACCCATCAACAAATTGATTTTTTTACAGAAACCTTCTCAGCGACTCGACCAACGCATGTGCGGTAGTGCTCGATTCTTCGGCCGCCGGATTTCGTGTCTTCCCATCAGCATGTTGCTCCCATATCTTTCGGGCGTTTTCGATGGCCTGGGGCTGTCGGGAGAGGAGTACTTCAAATAACTTTCTGGCTGTGCCTTTTTCTTTGTTGTAGGCAAATGGCAGAAAGTCTGACAGTCGATTGGCGTATCGGTTGCGGTGCAACGGGCCGGACAGGTACTCGAAATATAACAAGAACCATAACTCAAACGCCTGATTGCTGTACGCTACCTGAAAGCCTTCTTTTTCAGCCAAAGAAATAGCGGCGTTGAATGTGTCGTTCGGCGTGTCGTCTTTGTCGAAAACGACCCAATAGTGGTCATATTCCTTAAGTTTTTTAATTTCGGCATTCCGGCGTTTGATTGCGGCCTTAACTACGGCCATTGCATCGCCGGACGTTACGGATAAGGCTTTGACCGCTGCGGTAGCCAGTCGAAAGGCGTTGAAATATTCGGGTTCGGTGTTTTTGCCCTCGCAAAGAATCAAAAAGGATTCGCGCAAAGGCCGGGACGGGGGCCGCCGTCGGTAAGGCGATTCTTTCCGCGAATTTTTACTCATTCGCGCTGACTTCTGACTCCGGCTCGAACAGCGCATCAAAATCCCCCAGAAATGGAATGCCGCCGTACTTGCCCGCAATGTAGTTTTTCTCCAACGGCTCGTCGTTGCGGACGGTCTTGCCGCCGGGTTTGAAGTCGGTAAGGGCGTAGAGTTGCGTGGCCCCTTTGAGGTCTTTTTCCATGAACCAAATCTGGTCGCGGCGGAAGAGGCCCGCGCCGAGAAGGTTGGTATCGTGGGTAGCGAAGACAATCTGCGCATTTTTCGGATTGGTCGCCGGGCTGTTGAATAGCTGTACGATCCGTTGGGTTAGAAGCGGGTGGAGTTTGGCGTCTAATTCGTCGGCGATGAGGATTCCGCCTTCGTCTAGAGTCATCAGTATTATGCCAATTAGGTTAACTAGTTTCTGGGTACCTTCGGATTCGAATTCTCGTAAGGGCATCGTCACTTTTTGAAAGGACTTTGAACTTTCATCCCACACTCTTCTAACTGTGAATATATCCAAATGATGATTTTGATATGTGGGAATAGGACTTGGCGAAACACGTTCCCTAAATAGGATTTCCTTAATTCCAAGGTCAGCCGCTTGTAGCAGGTGAAGCACTCTGCTTTTATTGCTTGGTTTTAATAGGTATCGCTGTGATTCTACTAGGTACTTGATAGCTAAAGGAAGCTTCGGGGATAGCTCTCTGAACTTTAACGTACAGTATTTCACTTGCAGACAACTCTCCTCATTAAACAAAGCCCCAAGATTCACAAGCAACGAGGCTTCATTAATCATTTCTTTGCTCTGCAATTCTTTCAGTTTGGTGTACGATCGACCAATCCGAAGTACCTCTCTCTGCCTGTCAAAAACAGTACTTTCTTTCTTTCCACCCACATACAACCATTCTGCCTGAACCATCTGACCGATGACTTCGAAGCCATAGCGGTACTGCTTTTCACCCAAAACAAAAACAGCCTCCAACAGCGTAGGTTCGTTGACAGACTGACGGTCTAAAAGAAAAGCTTTGTACTCGCCCACTGCTTTTCCATCAGGAGGTGTCTCGGTTAAAGAGCTTACGAAAAAGGCAATCGCCCGCAGCAGATTGCTCTTCCCGCTGGCATTGGCTCCGTACACGACAGCGGATTTCATCAAACTCAGATTGCCTTCTTCCGCCACATTATCAGCCAAGCCGTTGCCTTTTTCGCGCAGTCCGTTGGCCGCAACCAGGCTGAAAACCTGCTCGTCACGAAAAGACATGAAGTTTCTGAGTCGAAATTGAACAAGCATAGGTAGTTATTTGTGATTTATTCACAATAGTACGACGTTAATGTCAGATATTAACATTCTCAAAGCTATTTCACTCTACAGTCGAGCTTATTTTTTGTATATCCAGAAAAATAAAACGTCAGACTCAGCATTTCATAACTAACCCACTCGCCATCAGTAAACACTCGCCCCTACAACCTTTTCTTCCATAAGCAGTTAACCTAAGCGATTTCGGAAAGGGCCAAAACGTCTGACTTCGTTTTTACCATCGGAAGGCTTCAAAGAAGTATTAATGAAATATATCCCCACCATATTCCTTGGCGTCAGCTTGTTTTCCTGCTCCGACTCCGTCGAAGTACCCCAGGAGATCGCGGCCCTGGAAGACAAGCTGCCGGAGAACGTCGACTACAACCGCCACATCAAACCCATCCTGTCGGACCGCTGCTTCAAGTGCCACGGGCCGGACAAGAACAAGATCGAGGCCGGGCTGCAGCTGGCCAGCTTCGAGGGCGCGACGCTCGAATTAAAAAGCGGCCGCACGGCCATCGACCCCGGCAGCGTGGGCGGCAGCGAACTCGTGCGCCGCGTCCTGAGCGACGATCCCGAGGAGATGATGCCCACGCCCGCCAGCCACCTCACGCTGTCGGACGAGGAGAAGGCGTTGCTCATCAAGTGGATCGACCAGGGGGCCGAGTATAAGGAACACTGGTCGCTGGTGGCGATTCAGAAGCCGGACGTACCGAAAGTAGGCAAGAGTTTCCTGGCCCGCTGGGGTTGGCAGGAGGACGGGGAGACGGGTTGGGTGAAGAACGAGATTGACCATTTTGCCCTGAGTGTGATGAAGGAAAAGGGCTTACAGCCCAGTCCGCAGGCCGATAAAACGACCTTGCTGCGACGGGTGTATATGGATCTGACCGGACTACCGCCTTCGCCAAAAGAGCTGTACGCTTTCTTGCAAGACACCTCCCCCAACGCCTACGAGAAAGTGGTAAATCGGCTGCTGAAATCGCCTCACTACGGCGAGCAACAAGCCGTAAGTTGGCTCGACCTCGCCCGCTACGCCGACTCGCACGGCTACCAGGACGACGGTCTGCGCACCTCCTACCCCTACCGCGACTGGGTGATTGAATCCTTCAACAAAAACCTGCCGCTCGACAAATTTGTGACCTGGCAAATCGCGGGCGATTTGTTGCCCAACGCTACGCAGGAGATGCTGATCGCCTCGTCCTTCAACCGCCAGCATCCCCAAACCGAGGAAGACGGCGTCGTGCCGGACGAGTACATGGTCGAATACGTGGCCGACCGCGCCAATACTTTCGGCAAGGCGTTCCTGGGCCTGACGATGGAATGCGCCCGCTGCCACGACCACAAGTACGATCCGATCAGCCACAAGGATTACTATTCCCTATTTGCGTTTTTCAATAATATCAACGACCACGGCCAGGCCCCGCACTACGCGGAGGCTTCGCCCGTCATCACGCTGCCCAAGCCCGAAGCGGCAGCAAAGTTGAAGTACATCCGCCACCGCCTGACGGCGCTCGAAAAGCAGACTGCCCAAGATTCGGTGGCTTTGCGGCAAAGGTTTGAAAAGTGGCGCGGGCAAGGTGCCAAAGCGAAGCTTATCCCCAACAGTGCGGGCCTGATTGTGGACGTGCCGTTCGATTTGGTGGAGTATAAGAAGACGGGCGACGATGACTCAAAACTGCGCCCCATTTTCCAGAACCGCGCTAACGATACCCTGGCCATGGAAACCAACGGCGATCTCGCCATCCTGCCCGTTCGGATTAAGAGCCCGCGCGGTACTGGTTTGTTGATGAAAGGAGAGAGCTACCTCAACGTGCGCGAAACCAAAGGCTGGCCCAACCTCAAAAACTTCGATCCCGCCCGAATGGGCGTGTTCGAGCGGCACCAGCCCTTCACGGTCAGCCTCTGGACGGGCGTGACCGACCCAAACTTTCAGGGCCGTATTTTCAGCCGCCTTCCCAGCGCGTCGGGTGGTTTTCGGGGTTACGAGTGCGAGCGGCTGCCCGACGGGCGGCTGGCGTTCCGCATCAACAGCGTCTGGCCCGACAACGCCATCGACTTCGAGACGGATTTTGTCCTGAAACCCAACCGCTGGACGCACCTTACGATGACCTACGACGGTACCAGCCGGGGTGAGGGCCTGAAAACATACATCGACGGAAAAGCCGCCACCGGACGCATGGTGACGGATCGCCTGACGGGCAGCATCATCTGGGCAAAGGACCATAGGTACCAGGGTTCGGGCGGGCCGCAGAGTTTTGCGCTGGGCCGGATGCACGTTTTTGCTTACAAAAACTACGTGGTCGATGAGTTAAAAATCTTCAAACGCAGCCTCACGCCGCTGGAAGTTCAAGGCTTGGTACACGAACAGGATTTTGTCAAGAAAACGCTGCAAACCACTTCCGCCAAGTCAACTAAGATCCAGTCCGACGCGCTTTTTGCCTACTATGCCACTAATATCGACGTCCCGGCCGGGCAAATAGCCGACCAACGCCGGAACCTCCTGGGCCAGGAAACCGACATAGTCACCGACGAAATCGACCTGATGGTTTCGCGGGAGCGGAGCAGCCCGCGCAAGTCCTACATCCTCGAACGCGGCGTGTACGATGCTCCCGGCGAGGAAGTGCAGCCCGAAACACCGCTGCGGCTGGGCAAATTACCCGATGGTTACCCACGCAATCGCATGGGCCTGGCCCGCTGGTTGCTGGTCGAGGAGAACCCGCTCTTTGCCCGCGTGATGGTCAACCGCTTTTGGCAGCAGTACTTTGGCGTGGGGCTAGTCAAAACGCAGGAAGACTTCGGTAATCAGGGCGACCTTCCCTCCCACCCCGATCTGCTCGACTGGCTGGCCGTGAGTTACCGCGAAAGCGGCTGGAACACGAAGGTGCTTATCAAAAAAATGGTGATGTCAGCCACCTACCGGCAATCATCGCGGGCCACTAAGGAACAAATCGAGGCCGATCCCGAAAACCGCTGGCTGGCGCGGGGCAGCAGCTACCGCCTGGGGGCCGAGCAAGTGCGCGACAACGCCCTGGCGGCAAGCGGCCTACTGGTACGGAAAATCGGCGGGCCGAGCGTGTACCCTTACCAGCCCGAGGGCATCTGGGAAGCCCTTGCTACCCGCCGGGCTACCCACTACGAGCAGCAGCACGGCGACAGCCTGTACCGCCGCAGTATGTACACCATCTGGAAGCGCAGCAGTCCGCCGCCGATGATGCTCAACTTCGACTCGCCCGACCGCAGCCTGTGCACCGTGCGTCGCCAGAAAACCGCCACGCCCCTGCAAGCCCTCGTCACGCTCAACGACCCGCAGTTTGTGGAAGCCGCCCGCGTGCTGGCCGAGCGCACCATGCAAAAAAAGCCAACTTTGGACGAGCGGATCAAGTACTTTTTCCAATCGGCGCTGTCGCGTAATCCGAGGAAGGCGGAGTTGGAAATTCTCAAAGAGCTGTATCAAACCGAATACCAGACTTTTGACAAAACGCCCGAGCGAGTGGCGGCTGTTTTGAAAGCGGGTGAGTATCGGCGGCTGGATGAATCGTTGAATGCCAAAGAGGTGGCAGCGCTGACAGTGGTGGCGAATACGGTGCTGAATTATGATGAGGCGATTGTGAAAAGGTGAGGGTAGGTGTGTATTTTCAATTGCCGGGCGGCTTTAGCCCCCGGATAAGTTAGGAAATGCCTTCCGCAACCGGGGGCTGAAGCCGCCCGGCAATTGATTTTTTTGCTGTATAAAAGATATAATCCTGGGTTTTCAATTTACTATAAATGCCTCATTTTAGTTTTTAATTGAGATTGAAGAAATGACCGAACTCCAAGACAAAATCCACGATCAATTCAGCCGCCGCACGTTTTTGCAATCAGCTGGACTTGGTTTAGGCGCAGCAGCCTTATCATCTTTGCTTCCTGCCAACGTAAAAGAGTTGGGCGCAGAGGCAATGAGCGGCCCGCATTTCCCGCCCAAAGTAAAGCGCGTCATCTACCTGCACCAAAGCGGCGCGCCTTCGCAGTTGGAACTGTTCGACTACAAGCCCAAGCTGGAAGAAATGTGGGGCCAGGATTTGCCCGAATCTATCCGCAAAGGCCAGCGGCTCACGGGGATGAGTGCGGGGCAGGCATCGTTTCCGCTGGCGGCTTCGGTGTATAAATTTGCTAAATACGGCCGTAGTCAGGCGTGGCTGAGTGACCTGCTGCCCTACCACCGCAAAATCGTGGACGAACTGTGCTTCATCAAATCCATGCACACCGAACACATCAACCACGACCCGGCCATAACCTTCCTGCAGACGGGCAATCAAATCGGCGGGCGACCCTCGATGGGTTCGTGGGCCAGCTACGGGCTGGGGTCGGAGAATAAGAACCTGCCGAGCTTCGTGGTGTTGCTGTCCAAAGGGCGCAGCGGCGATCAGCCGCTCTATGCTAAGCTGTGGAGCAACGGCTTTTTGTCTTCGGTGCATCAGGGGGTGGTGTTCCGGTCGGGGCAGGATCCGGTTTTTTACCTCAATAATCCCGAAGGCATCGACAAATCCTCGCGCCGGAATATGCTCAACGCGCTCACCAAACTCAGCGAAGACCAGTACAAGCAAGTCCTCGATCCCGAGATCAACAGCCGGATGCAGCAGTACGAAATGGCCTACCGGATGCAGACGTCGGTACCCGAGACGCTGGACATTGGAAAAGAACCCGACTACATCTTCGACATGTACGGCGAGGAAAGCCGCCAGCCGGGCACCTTCGCCGCCAACTGTCTGCTGGCCCGCAAATTGGCGGAAAAAGACGTCCGCTTCATCCAGCTCTATCACCAGGGCTGGGATCAGCACGGCGGACTACCGCGCGACATCAAGACGATGGCCAAATCAGTCGATCAGGCTTCGTCGGCCCTCATCGTGGATCTGAAGCAACGCGGTTTGCTGGACGATACGCTGGTCGTGTGGGGCGGGGAATTCGGCCGTACCAATTACTCGCAGGGCAAGCTGACCAAAACCAACTACGGCCGCGACCACCACCCGCGCTGCTTCTCGATTTACCTGACGGGCGGCGGCATCAAACGCGGCTACACGCTGGGCGAAACCGACGAGTTCGGCTACAACATCACCCGCGACCCGGTGCATATTCACGATTTGCAGGCCACAATCATGCACTTGCTGGGTATCGACCACGAGCAGTTGGTGTTTAAGTTTCAGGGGCGGAGGTATCGTTTGACCGACGTGGCGGGGAAGGTGGTGAAACCGATTCTGGCCTGACAATTTCGGTTTATTTTACATTTCCATTTAATCTTTTCAGTAATTGAGCGAGCTCTGTTTCTTTTAAGCGAAAGAATTATTCCTAAATAATCTTGATAAAAGAAAAGCGAAATAGGGCTGACGATGATCTCTGGTACTCGGTACGAGGAGGGGACGAAGCTGCTTTCGAGCAGCTTTATCGCCGCTATTTCCAAGAGTTATTCAATTACGGCAAGCAGTTTCTGTGCGACGAAGCTGCCGTGAACGACGCCATCCAGGATTTGTTCGTGGATCTTTGGCGCACCCGCCGCTCGCTCAGTCCGGCGCGGTCGGTGAAGTACTACCTCATGGTGTCGCTGCGCCGCAAAATACACCGGTCGCTGCGCCCGGATCATTCTTTGGAAACAGATTGGGAGGCCCTGCCCGAGTCGCTGCTGCCTTTTCAATCTTCTGTGGAAGTCGACTTTACTACCAAAGAGGAGAAGGTATTGCAGACCGAAAAACTGAACGTCTGGCTGGGTCAGTTACCTCCCCGCCAGCGGGAAGCATTGGTGCTTCGATACTACTACAACATGGAGTACGCCGAGGTCGCCGATATGCTCGACATCAAAGAACAGACCAGCCGTAACCTCGTCCAGAAGGCGCTCCACAAACTTCGAGAAATTTCTATTTTGCTAATAATCATTGCATTAGAGTATATTTTCTGATTTTTTACAAAAAATTTAGTCTTTGCAAGGTTGAAAAAGGCTTCCGCTGACTCTATAAGCGCAAAGGGAAACGATTCCCGCTGAAGCCCTACCATGGAGTACGCCGACTACACGATCAACGATTTTCTTGAAAATGCCCGCTTCCGGCAATGGGTGCGTCATCCCGACGCTGAGTTGGACGCTTTCTGGCAGAGTTTTCTGGAAAAGCACCCCGAGAAAAAACCGGAAGTCATTGCGGCGACTAATTTCCTACTGGGCATCGAGCAACAGGTCGAGGGCGGAGCTTCTGCCGCCGCGCACGAGGAGGAGGTTTTCCAACGCATTCAGCAGACAATAGCCGACGAACCGACCGTACCCGTCTGGCGGCGTCTTCCTCGCTGGACGAGTTGGGCGGCGGCGGCGGCCTTGCTGTTTGCATTAGGATACTTCTTGCTACCCCACACTGCCCTCCATAATCAGGAGGTCAGTTATGAGACCCTCCGCCAGCAAACCACCCTCGCGCTCACCGAAAAAACAAACGAAACGGCCGAACCGCTTTCGGTCGTCCTGACCGACGGAAGTACCGTCTCGCTCCAACCCGGCAGCCGCATCAGCTACGCCCAAAATTTTTCTGAAACTACCAGTCGGGAAGTGTATCTGAGCGGCGAAGCGTTTTTTGAAGTAGCCAAAGATCCCAACAAACCATTTTACGTTTTTGCCAATGAATTGGTAACCAAAGTGCTTGGCACAAGTTTCAATGTGCGGGCTTACCAGGACGATGAAGACATAACGGTGGAAGTACGCACCGGGCGGGTATCGGTGGCCGTGGCCGATCAGTTGGGTAAGCCAAATAAGATAAGCACCCGCGAACGCGAGGGCATCCTGCTGCTGCCCAACCAGCAGGCCGTCTTGGCTCGCAAGGAAATTCGGCTGGTCAAAACGCTGGTCAGAGAACTTGCTTTGCTAAGCGAAACGGTTCCCAACCAGCCCAAGCATTCTTTCGTATTCGAGGCCACGCCCGCTCCGGAAGTTTTCAAGACCCTCGAAAGCGCCTACGGGCTGGACATCGTGTTCGACGAGGAGTTGTTTGCCAAATGCCAGTTCACAGCCGACCTGACGGGCGTACCGCCCTACGAAAAACTGGACATCATTTGCCGCAGTATCGAAGCCACCTACCGCATTCTGGACGCCCAGATTATTGTCGATGGCAAAGGCTGCCGCCCGTAAGATTTTTCACCTTTTCCTAAATCCATCTTCCTTATGAAAAAAAGAAAATCTACCCGACTCCTGGCGCTCAAAATCGCCCGCTGGTCCCTGCTGCACCTTGGCCTCTTGGCCGCCTTTGCCAACATCTCGCTGGCCCTCGACGTCTCGGCCCAGGAGGTGCTGGACCAGCGAATTACGGTACATGCCGCCGACCAGAAGATCAACACGGTACTTTCCTACATCGAGGAAAACTCCGAAGTGAAGTTTTCGTACAGCCCCAATCTCATCCGGGCTTCGCGGAAAGTAACCCTGAATGCCACCAACGAAAGGCTGGCGTCGGTACTTGACCGACTTCTGGCTCCCCAAAACATCAAGTATGAGCTGGTCGGCAAGCGCATTATTTTGAAAAGAAAACAAATCGCGCCCGAAGGCGAAAAAAACGCGCGAAAAGAAGCCGTTATCGCAACCCCAATCGTGGATCGCACCGTTACCGGCCGGGTGACCGACGAAAATGGGGAAAGCTTACCGGGGGTAAATATTCTACTGAAAGGTACCTCACGTGGAACGACAACCGACCAGGAAGGCAAGTACAGCTTGTCCATTCCCGACGGAGACGGCTCGACTCTGGTGTTTTCCTTCGTAGGCTACGAGCCGCAGGAGGTGGCGGTGGGAAACCGAACCACTATCGATCCTGTGCTAAATCCTGACCTGAAATCGTTGGAGGAGGTCGTGGTGGTGGGCTACGGACAGCAGAAGAAGAGTAACGTCACCGGGTCGATTTCGACGCTAAAGGGGGCCGATATCGCCAATGTGCAGTCGCCAAGCTTCGATACCGCCTTGCAGGGCAAGATGCCCGGCGTGATGGTGTCGTCCAACGGCGGGCAGCCGGGCGGCGGCATCGTGGTACGTATAAGGGGGGTCGGTTCCATCAACAACTCCAATCCGCTGTACATTGTGGACGGCGTGCAGCGCAACCCCGGCAACGACGAAAACTCCAACCCGCTGGCCAACATCAATCCGAACGACATCGAGTCGATCGACGTCCTGAAAGACGCCGCCTCTACCGCCATCTACGGGGCGCGCGCCGCCAATGGCGTGGTACTGATTACGACCAAAAGGGGCAGCACGGGCAAGGCCCAAATCAGCTACTCGGGCTACTACGGCATCCAGAATCCTACGCGCAAGATTCCGCCGCCGATGAACGCGGCGCAGTTTGCCGAAAATATGAACCGGGCGTTCACTGCGGCGGGTCAGGAGGCTCCTTTCCCCAATCCGCAATCGTTGGGCGAAGGCACCGACTGGATGGCGGCGGGTACGCAGCAGGGCAAGGTCATGGACCACCAGTTGTCCATTTCCGGCGGGTCGGCCAAGAGCCGCTACTACATCTCGACGAACTACTTCAAAAATGACGGCATCATGCTCAAAACTTATTTCGAGCGGATGTCTTTGCGGATCAATACCGATAACCAGATCGCCAAGAAAATCAAGGTGGGCAACAGCCTGATGCTGTCGCGGGTCAACCAACGAGACAACGGGGCCGGCAACCGAACCTTTATTCACGGGGCATTCACCAACTTGTACCAGGGCGTGCCCACCCAGCCTATCTATAACGAGGATGGTTCTTACGCAGGTCCTACCGACCCACGCCTGGAAAGGCGGAATAACTTCGTAGCGGATGCCCTCCGCGTAACGCAAAAAGATGAATCGTATGACCTGATTGCCAATCTGTACGGTGAGTACGAACCCATCAAAAATTTGAAGTTTAGAACCAGTTTTTCGACGAATCTGGTCTTCGGCAATCGGTATTCCTTCAACCCCATTTGGTCGTATGGCCTCGTCAACTCCGCCGGACTGTCGAGTGTGTCGGCTGGCAACAGCAACTCCCGCCAGTGGATTTTTGAGAACACGCTGAGCTACAACAAAAGCTTTGGCAAACACAACCTAAGCGGGCTGCTGGGAACGACGGCTTTGGATATCTCCTTCCGCTCGGGCTTCCAGAGCGGCACCTACGATACCGACGCCTTCACCGAAATCGATACGGGCAGTATGATAAGCAGCAACTCGTCCACCAATTCATCGCAGGAGTCGCTGGCTTCGGTGTTTGGTCGGGTGATTTACGACTACGCCGACAAGTACCTGCTGACGATGAACATTCGCCGCGACGGTTCCTCAAAGTTCGGTCCCAACCAAAAGTTCGGAGTATTTCCGTCCGTATCGGCGGGTTGGCGGATTTCGGAAGAAAGCTTTTTTCCCAAGAATGGGTTTATGGACGACCTCAAACTTCGGGTGGGCTGGGGGCAGGTCGGCTCCGATGCGATCGGTAATTTCCGCTACCTGGCTCGGGTGCAGTCCGGTTATAACTACGCTTTCGGCAACCAGACGGGCATTACCTCGTTGGGAGCCGCCCTGGGCGATCTGGGCAATCCAGACATCAAGTGGGAAACCGTTACCGAGTACAACGTCGGTTTGGAAACTACCCTGTTGAACGGGGCGATGAACTTCTCGGCCGAATATTTCAACCGAACCCGCACCGATATGCTTCTGACCCTGGATCTACCCGGGGTGTCGGGCCTGAGAACGATCACCCAAAATACGGGGGAATTCAACAACAAGGGCCTGGAATTCAGCATTGGCTACCAGAAGGGAACGGGCGATTTCAGGTACAGCCTCAACGCCAACCTGACCACCTACGATAATGAAGTAGTTTCGCTGGGGGCTAGGGGGGACATTTTCCCCTTTAACTACTCGGGATCGGGCGGTACGACGCTGATCCGCGTGGGTCAGCCGCTGGGCGTTTTCTACGGCCTGACGACCGACGGAATCTTCCAGACTCAGGCCGAGGTGGACGCCGCCAACGCCATCGATGGGAATGCCGCCACGCCCTACCAAGTGGCCAGAACGGGTCCCGGCGATTTTAAGTACAAAGACCTGAACGGCGATGGCCGGATCAACGACGCCGACAAGTCGATCATCGGCAACCCCAACCCTAAGTTTACCTATGGCCTGGGAGGTAACTTCGCTTACAAGCGCTTCGATATGAATTTCCAATTTTTTGGTGTGCAGGGCAACGACATCTTGAACGTGGCAAGGTCAATTTTGGAATCTTCGGGACGGGCCTTCAACAAGTCCTCGACCGTCGTGAACGCCTGGAATGGCCCCGGCACGAGCAACAGCATCCCCCGGCCCATCGTCACCGACCCCAACTCCAACACGCGTCTTAGTTCGCACCTGGTGGAAGATGGCTCCTACCTGCGTTTAAAAAATATCCAGTTGGCTTACACGCTCCCGGTCAAGGGGATCAACAAGCTACAGGTGTACGCCGCGATGCAGAACGCTTTTGTCCTGACCAAGTTCACGGGCATCGACCCGGAGGTGGGCCTGGACAACAACAACAGCGCCGTGGCGGGAATCTACCAGGACCTCTACCCGCAGGTCAGAACTACCTCACTGGGTGTGCGGTGCAATTTCTAAACCTTTCAAAATCAAGCGTCATGACTAAATCAAAAGCATATCTGATCGCCGTAGGCCTGGCCCTGCTGACGGGCTGCAGCGAGGATTTCGTGAACAAAGAGTTCACCAACGGAATCGTGGAGGAAAATTTTTATAAATCGGCCAAAGACGCCGAGCAGGCCCTCACCGGCGTGTACGATCCGCTCAGCCGGAAGGGCGTATACCGCGAGTCGGCCATCGTGCTGGGCGAGTGCCCTTCGGACAACATCGATGAGCAGACGGGCGACAACGGCGACTACGGCTTTCACTACAAAGCCATCAGCGACTACCGCTGGATACCCGATAACCCCTTTATTTCGGCGCGCTGGTACGACTGCTACGCCGGGATTTTTCGGGCCAACACTTTTCTGCAAAAGGTGCCGGCCATCAAAATGGATGAAGCCCTGAAAAAACAGTACCTGGCCGAGGCAGCCTTCCTGCGGGCGATCTACTACTGGAACCTGCTGATCACCTACGGCGATGTGCCGCTGGTTACGAAGGTACTTACCGCCGAAGAATACCGGCAGTTGTCGCGCACGCCTCAGGCCGAAGTCTATAAAGTGATCGAGGCCGACCTGAACGGCGCGTATCCCAATCTGCCCGTCCAGGAAAGCAATCCCGTGGGGCGCGTTACCAAAGGAACCGCAATGGGCATTCTAGGCCGGATGTATTTGTACCAGAAAAAATGGCCCCAGGCGGCGGAAATGTCGCAAAAAGTGGTGGATTTGGGCAAGTACAAATTGGTGGAAGACTATATGTCGCAGTTCAACGGTTTGGGAGAAAACGGTCCCGAGTCGCTGATGGAGTACCAGGCCGTGGGCTTTGCGCCGAGCTATTTCAGCGGAGCCTCCAAAAACGGCATGGCGGTGATGTGGAGTCCGGTGATCGGCTGGGCCAACTGGTTTACGCCCAGTAAGGAGGTCGTCACCCTGTTTCCGGCGGGCGACCAGCGGCGGAAGTCCATCCTGGTGGCGGGCGCTCAACCCGCCGACATGATCGACGTGGACGGCAAGGGCCCCAAGCCTTTTCCCAGTTCGCCGATGCGGCCCACCTACTTCAACGGGGTTAGCGTTCGCAAGTTTTTGCCCGAAGGCCGGGACATGAACAGCGCCAACAATTTCGACGTCAACCAGCCCATTATCCGCTACGCCGAAGTACTGCTGAACCTGGCCGAAGCCCTCAACGAGCAGGACCAGAGCGACAAAGCGCTGATTCCACTCAACCAAATACGGAGCCGGGCCAAATTGGCACCAATCACCGCCACCGACCAATCGACTTTACGCGAAACCATCCGCAAAGAACGGCGGAAGGAACTGATCTTCGAGGGGCATCGCTTCTTCGATTTGGCCAGATGGGGCATCGCCGATCAGGTGCTGAAATCCAAAGGCTACGTCAAGGGCCGGCACGAGTACTTTCCCGTTCCGCTGGGCGAGCTGTCGCTGATTCCCAATCTGACGCAGTACCCGAAGTAAAAAGCGCCAAGCCGTTCGGTAATTCCGTCATATACGCAGCCCGTTCGCAATCAGAATTCTGACAAATTGAAAGGTGGGAACCTGTTTTCCACCTTTTTTTTATATTGAAAAAATGAAGCAATGTTTACTTCTTGCCTTGGTTGTCTGTCTGCTCTCCTGCGATAAGAAACGCGCGGTGCTGTTTGAATCGCTGCCTTCATCCTACACGGGGATTGATTTCCAGAACACGATTTCCGAGGACGAGCGGCACAACGTCTTCGATTTTCACCCGGTCTATAATGGGGCGGGCGTTGCGGTGGGTGATATCGACGGCGATGGCTTTCCTGACCTGTATTTTGCCGGCAACATGGTTCCCGATCGGCTCTACCTCAATAAGGGAAATCGCGACGGCGAACCGCTCCAATTCGAGGACATCTCAGAAAAAGCGGGGCTGGTGCCGGGCGGGTGGTCTTCGGGCGTCACGATGGCCGATGTGAACGCCGATGGTCGCTTGGATATTTACGTGAGCAAATCGGGCAACTACCCCGGCGAGAATCGCGCCAACCAGTTATATGTCAACCAGGGAGGAGGCCAGTTCAAGGAAATGGCCCGACAGTTTGGCCTGGCTGATACGAGTTACACCAATCAAGCCGCTTTTTTCGACTATGACAAAGATGGTGACCTGGATGCCTACCTCATCACCACCAGTCCGCTGGAACGGAATACCAACCGGATCACCCCCGCCCGAAAAGACGGCCTGGGCCTTTCTCCCGACAAGCTGTACCGCAACGAGGGCAACGGCACCTTTACCGATGTGAGTATTGAAGCGGGCATCGTCCACGACGGTTACGGCCTGGGGCTGGCGATTGTGGACATCGACGAAGATGGCTACGACGACGTCTGGGTGTCGAACGATTTCCTGACCAACGACCATCTGTACATCAATCAGGGCAACGGTAGCTTCCTTGAATCCTCGGCGCAATACTTCCAGCACACCAGCCGCTTCGGTATGGGCAACGACGCCGCCGACTTCAACAACGACGGTCGCCTCGACCTGATCCAGTTGGACATGCTCCCCCGCTCCGACGAGCAGTTCAAGCGCATGGCGGGCGGCGGGAATTACGTGCAGTACGAGATGGAAACGCGGGCGGGCTACCAGCCGCAATTCATGCGGAATGTGCTGCAACTCAATCTGGGAATTGCCGCCGATGGACGAACCAAATTTTCCGAAATCGGGCAATTGGCCGGGGTGCACCGCACGGATTGGGGTTGGGCGCCCCTTCTTGCCGACTTCGACAACGATGGCCTGAAAGACCTGTTTGTGACCAATGGCTACCTGCGCGATGTGACGGATTTGGATTTTATCAAATACAACCAATCCTTCAACGCGCAGAACACCACGCTGGCGGATTTCAAAAAAATATTCTTGCAAAAAGTCCAGGAATTACCCGCCTGGAACAACCCGAATTATTTTTTCAAGAACAAAGGTGACCTGACTTTTGAAGACATCAGCGAAACGTGGACCGATCCGCAGCCTTCCCTGTCGAACGGGGCCGTTTACGCCGATTTGGACTTGGATGGAGACCTGGACATCGTCACTAACAACGTCAACGCCGTGGCTACCTTGCTCCGCAACAACAGCGCGGCGAACAACCGTTTTTTACAAATAAAACTGAAAGGCCCGCCCGGCAATCCGTTTGGGATTGGTGCCTCTGCCACCGTTTTTCAAGCCGAAAAAAGACAGAAAGCGGTGTGCCGCGCCAGCAGGGGCTACGCATCTGCCGTAGAAAGCAGTCTGCATTTTGGTTTGGGAGAATCCGCGAAGGTCGATTCCCTGTTGGTGGAGTGGCCCGACGGCAAGGTGCAAATGCTACGGGAAGTCGCACCCGGAAAAATACGGGAAGTGGACTACCGGGCAGCGATGCCCAAACCGCTCGAAGCGAAACAGATTAGCGCCAAGCTGCTGGTAGAAGTAGAACAGAAAGCGAACTACCCTCACGCAGAAATTCCCTACGTGGATTACGACTACGATGAGAAAATGCTGCTGCACAAGTACTCACAGCAAGGCCCCAAGCTGGCAGCGGGTGACGTCGACGGCAATGGCCGGGAAGATTTTTTTGTCGGCGGTTCCTACGGGCATTACGGCAGGTTCTTCGTGCAGGACGAGCGGGGGGATTTTTCGCCCCGGCCCTACTGCGACTCCCTGAAAATGAAGGACGAGGAGGATGTCGGCGTCCTGCTCTTCGACGCGGACGCCGACCAAGACCTGGACCTCTACCTGGTGAGCGGCTCGAACGAGTACGCCGACGGGTCGAAGTTTTTCCAGGATCGGCTTTATCTGAACGATGGAGAAGGGAACTTCACGGATGCCACCGACCGCCTGCCGCCCATCCGGCACAGCGGCTCCTGCGTGCGGGCGGCTGACTTCGACGGCGACGGCGACCTGGACTTGTTCCGAGGGGGGCGGTTGACCCCTTCCCGCTTCCCTGAATCGGGAAACTCCTACCTGCTGATCAACGAGGGCGGCACGTTCCGGGATGTCAGCGCGGAAGTCGCCGGGCTTCAGCGAGTAGGCATGGTGACCGATGCCCGCTGGCTGGATATCGATCGCGACGGCTGGCTGGATTTGGTCGTCGTCGGTGAGCTGATGCCCATCGTAGTTTTCAAGAATCAAAAAGGCAAGCTGCAGGCTGCCACCGAGCTTGTCGCGGGAACCGAAGGGCTCTGGAATTGTCTGAACAGCGGCGACTTTGACAATGATGGCGACCTCGATATCATCGTCGGGAATATAGGGCTGAATACACCCTACCAAATGTCCGCCGAACGGCCTTTGACGGTCTATGCCAGCGATTACGATGGCAATGGCAGCATGGACGCGGTGCCGGTCCACTGGAAAAACGGCAGGGAAGTACCTCTGGCGGGTCGGGATTTGTTCATGGCGCAACTGCCGGGTTGGAAAACGCGCTTTCCGACCTACGCCAACTACGCCACCACCACCCTGCACGGCATTCTGAACCAAGACCAAATTGCCAGTTCCGTCACCCGTAAAGCCGTCTTACAAGAAAGCATCTACCTCGAAAACCGGGGCGACGGAAATTTCAGAATAAAAAAACTACCCACTCACGCGCAATTTTCGCCCATCCAGGGCATCGCCGTAACCGACCTGAACCGGGACGGTCATCTGGATGCCGTCGTGGTCGGAAACGATTTCAGTGCCGAACCCGTGGGTGGGCGCTACGACGCTTCTACGGGATTTGTGCTGCTGGGTGATGGCAAAGGCGGCTTTCTGCCAGAACTCTTTGATACATCAGGCTTTCTGGCCGACGGCGATTGCCGGGATCTGGTATTGGTTGGTGATCGCCACTTGGTGGTGTCTCGCAATTCCAATGTCTTGAAGTTCTATCGGATTGTGAGCGAATAGTGATTTTTTCGATGGCCGATAATTCTGTCGGGTCGGATATTTCTCTTAGCCGTTCAATTATGTTAACAGCCCGCTTTCAGTAGTTGAGCAGGGGCGGCTTCTTTTCCTGTCAAGCTGATAACGATAATTCAAATCGACCCATGAATAGAAGAACCTTCTCCTACAACCTGTTCAGTGTTTCAGCCGCTGCGCTGTATATTCCTGATACAATGAGGTTTAGTGAAAAGATGGATAACCGCCCAAGGGAAATACCAAAAACCGATACCCACGTCCATCTGTTCGATTTGAAAAACTTATCCTATGGCTGGCTAAAAAACGCGCCCGAAATAAACCGTAATTTCGATTTACAGGATTACAGAGAGGCTACGGAAGGTTCGAACATCGGCAAGATGGTTTTCATGGAAAGCGGCGCGGACGCGGGTTTGGGCCTTAAGGAAGCTACCCTGGTAAGCCAGTTGGCCTTGTCCGAACCCCGCATTAAGGGAATCGTGGCCAAGGCGGATCTTACACAAGGTTCTGGTACGGAAAAGGCATTGCAACAACTTTATGAACTCCCCTTGGTCAAGGGCATCCGAGCCAACTTCCCGAAAGATGCGGCGACTTCTCATGGTTTTTTAGCAGGTTTCCGGGCGCTGGCCGACAAGAAGCTGAGCTTCGACCTGTTGATCTCGCCGCCTTTGCTGGCCGAAGCGGTCGAGGTGGCCAAAAAATTTCCTGACACGGTTTTTATCCTCGATCATCTGGGCAATCCAAACGTAGCGGATGCGAACATTACGCAATGGCGGGACGGAATAGCGAAGTTAGCGGAACTGCCCAACGTAAACTGTAAAATTTCGGGGATCATTACCCGCTTCGGGAAGGATTGGACGGTCGGGAAAATCGAACCCTACATCCTGTACGCCATCGAAAAATTCGGGATGGAGCGTCTGGTCTTCGCCGGGGACTGGCCCGTGGTGTTGCGGGCCGGATCCTACGAAAGCTGGTCGCGGGCTTTTGAAAAAATTACGGAACAGTTTTCCGATAAGGAACTTCACAAAATATACCACGAGAACGCCGACCGCATTTATAGATTATGAAAAATAAAAGCGGTACGAGTTTTCGGGAGGGTAATGCAGCTTGGCTGCTTTTCCTGGGCTGTTTACTGTTCAATGCACCGATGGTGAGCGGCCAGTCCCCTCCAACCTACAAAACGGCGAGAGAAGGAAAAGTCTTTCAGATTTTTCAATTTCCCAGAAACCAAATGCCCCGCATCGACGGGGACAAAAGCGATTGGGCCGTGGTGCCGGAAAGCTACACCTACGGCACCGATCAGTTGAGCGATACCGAAGACGGCATGGGTACCGACATCGACCCCAAAGACCTGGACGTAAAAGTGACCATCGGCTGGGTCAAGGGCCTGAACCGTATTTACTTTCTGTACGAAGCTTACGACGATTTTTGGGATTTTGAACGATTCAATCCCGAGGGCTATATGAACGATATATTTGAACTCGTGGTCGATGGCGATCTTTCGGGCGGGCCTTTTATTCAAAACCCCTTGTACGATCCCGCGCAGTTGAAATGGGAACCTCAGACTGATGCTTACATCGAAAACCACTTTAATTTTAGCGGCGTCCACGCACAGAACTACCATATCTATACGCCTCCCGTAAACAATGCCTGGGTGTTGGTGTGGGGATGCCAACCGTGGATTTCCGAATTTCCCCACGCCAACTATGCCTACGATTATGATTTCAAACACGGAGAAAGCGGCACCTTGCGGTTGGAAGGCTGGATTACGCCCTATGACTACGCTCCCTACGAAGGGCCGCAACGGGCCGTGGAATCGGAGCTGAAGGAAAACAAGGTCATCGGCCTCGCCTGGTCGATCCTGGATTTCGACGGAGGAAAAAGGGAAGGCCACATCAACCTCGCCCACAATACCAAAATGGTCAAGGATGCCTCGTATCTCTGCGCCTTCCGACTGATGCCGTTGGAAAAACAATTTTTGGAACCGATCAAAGCCGCCTGGACGTACAAGGTTATCGACGAGGAAAAGGGGATCGTGGCCTTCAAAGATGAATCCATCGGCGCCAATAAATGGATCTGGGATTTCGGCAATGGCGCTCGTTCGACGGAACAGAACCCGGTTCACCAATTCAAGAAAAAAGGGGTGCGGACGGTCATCACCCTCACGGTTGAAGGACCCGCAGGCAGTTCCAAACGCACCCGGTATTGGGAAGTGATGATTCGGTAAGGGAATACCTGAATCAGCGGTTAGGCATAGCACGAGAGAATTGCTTCGTGTTCAAAATGGGCCTCGGAGAGGCCTAAGCTTTGTAGAAGAGCTATACCTAGGCAAATTCCAGCCCCGGAGGGGCGCAACCTTAATATCAATGTTGCGCCCCTCCGGGGCTTCGAGGCAACTTCATTACTATTTCTCTACAAAGCTTGTGTCGCTCCGAGGCTCTCTTGACGATGTTCCTGTTAACGAGATTCCTTCGTACACTCCTGATCAACGGTAGAACTCTTGACCCTGATTCAGGCCGCGCACACCGTAAATCACGGCGGGACCACCTACCTCAAGTGCGCCCAAATCCGGTGCTTTTCCCGTAAAGTTGTCATTCACGTTGGGGATTATAAAGCCCGCATCCACCGCTTTTCCTTTGGGATTAAGTTTGAAATTGAGGTCCACGGCGTGGTAAACGGGGCCAGGAAGGCTGCCCGACGGCGGGGTAACAGGCATTTTTAGATTCTCGAAAACATCATAATCGACCGTCAGGCCGTGTGCTTCCAGGCCACTCGCTTTGCTAAGACTTTCTAATGTCTTGAATTTTGCTACCTCCCCGTTGGGCGATAACCAACTGTACTGGCTTTCGGGACTTTCAGAACCTTGATTGGGCCGATACCCATTGTAATCCGCCACTGAGTAGTCGGTAGTGAAGTGGAAAGCGGCCACGTTGGTCGGCCCGTCGGTGCCAAGAATCAAATTGTTCCGGTAGTTTGAATTCGGGTATTTGGAACCAGCGTTGCTTTCGGCAATGAACGTATTATGATAAGCCGTGAGGCCCGGCACCCCGCCGTGAATTTTCAGCGCACCTCCCTGGGGTACGTTGTAGAGGATATTTCTGATGTAGTAGGCCGGGCCACCAAACACGGGTTGGGCGCTTATGCCGTTTTCGGCGGCGTTCACCCCCCGATTCCGCATGACGCGGACGTTGTGTACGCTTCCGTCCGCCTCGACAAAGTCATCGACCAGCAGGTGCAGGTCGTTGTTGTAAATGTCGATCGACACCGCTTTCAACTCCTGCTCCTTCTCTGGGGTGCCGTAGGTAGATACGCCAATGGCGTCGTGGAAAAAGGCAATGGAATTATGCGCAATCACGTGGCCGGAACCATAGACTTTGATGCCATAGTAAGAATCCAATTGGTGCGTCCCGTACGGAATCAGGCCCTCCCGGTGGGCGTTCCAGCCGTACAATCTGTGGCGGTCGTCGCGGCCCAGGATGATGTTATCCTGAATAAGAAAGTTTTTTGAACCGGCGAATTCCGTCACGATTCCTTCCCCGACATTCTCAAAACGACAATTCCGTACCGTCAAATCACTGGCTCCCGCCAGGCGTTTCCGGCCAGCATCGAAAACCCGGCCGGCATTTCTGAAAGTAAGCCCCTGAAAAATATGGTGCTCGGTGGCCATGACATTGAACAGAATGGCCGCCCCCGCGCCGTCGAAGATGACTTCGCCATCCCCAGCGGCCTCGATTACGATGGGGCGTTCGGGCGTGCCTTTTGCCGTAAAAAAGTACGTCCCGTCGAAGGGGATGTTGTGCCAGTCGGGGTAGTTGGGAATATTCCCTTGGTAAAGTCCGCCGTGTATTTTGATAATATCGCCGGGTTGTACCACGTCTTCGGCCACCACGTTCCAATCGCCCTTGGTGTTTTCGGATCCCCCATACGCGGAAACCAGACCGGGGTAATTCGGTTCTTCTTTCTTGCCCGTATAATATTGCGAATACACATGGCGTATTCTTCCTCCACTGGCTGCCTTAGGCTCGGCTCTCGTGGAAACACTGACGACTTTTACCGCTTCCCCTTCGACGCCGTCGGGGTCTTCCAGGGTGAATCGGGCCTCATACTTGGTGTTGGGATCGACATCCAAAATACTGCCCGCAAACATGTGGGGTACAGTATAGTCGATTCCCGCCCTTTCGATATGCTCTCCCCCGAGCCTGAGGAGCGGCATTCCCTTTTTCCAAGCATTGCCTGACGCTGCGATTCGATATTCGACCTTCACCGTGGCATTCCGGTTGTCGTCGCCAGCGATGTACCATTCGAAGCCCAGATTTTCCAGAGTGGGTGGTTCGACGATGAATTTTTGGCCCTGTACTTTATTCTGGGCCTGGGAAAGTTGCGGGAGAAGGAAGAGTAGGGTGAGAAATCCGCCGATGATATTTTTCATTCTGTTTGAAATTTTCTACCTATTCATAGAAGCTGCCTAACATGTTATGCGGACTGTGGAAAAAGACCGTCGGAGGTTAGGTTCCAAAACACGGCTTATTAACCGAAATCCCACGGCTATGCTTAAATTAATGAAAAAACTATGATTCTTTGAAAATTTCTGTGGTGACAACCGAATTCTGACCGTAAGACGCAACCGAGCTACCCGCCCAAAGAGTCCAAACAAACAGCACCAGGCGGAGTATAGAGTTATCGTACATACTTTTTGTGTACAAAGCAATGAATCGAATGCATTTTATATTCGTGCCTCATCAGTTCGGCCCGGCAAAGAGCGACATGATCTTGACTAGTTCCGCCTGCACGTTTTTGAGGTGTTCGCTCATGTGGGCCTGGGCTTCGGCGGGTCTTTGGGCCAGAATGTCGTCAACAAATTTCCGGTGTTCCAGCACCGAAATGTCGATCCTGCCCTGCAAAGTCAACAGACCCAGCTTGAAGCGGTGGATGCCGAGGTTGAGCGACTGAATGATTTCGATCGACTTCTCGTTTCCGGCGGCTCTATAAATGCTCTCGTGCAGATCGGCATCCAGTTGCATCCACTTGGCAAACCATTCCTCTTTCGGCGTGTTTCCATCATGCGCCCCCAGGGTCTCGGCGTGTTCTTCCATGTGCCGCATGTTGCGTTCGATAAGGGCGAGCTGCTTTTTATCGGCGCGGGCGGCGGCCAGACCCGCCATGTGGCTTTCGATGCAGGTTTTTAACTCATAAATCTGGTTCACCTGGCCGATATTCAGAGAATTCACCCGCTTCCGCCTGTTTTCGGTCACAATCAGGTTTTCCTGCTCCAGCTTTTTAAGCGCCTCCCGAATGGGCGTTCGACCGATGTTGAGGTGTTCGGCCAGCGACTGCTCGGTGACTGCTTCGCCGGGAGCCAGCTTATTTTCCAGGATCAGACTTTTTATCGATTCGTAGGCACTCGATGAGAAGGATGATTTGCTGCTGCGGTTGGTCATAAAAAGTTTATTTTTTACAAAAAAATAGATAGGCTAATATACCTATGATCGCACAATGTTGGCAAAAAAAGGGGGCCGAGCGTGTCGCACGAATGGTACTTTGCCAGCACCTGTGTAGAAGCGACGGAGTAAAAACTGTGCACAAAATTCGGGATTTCCACTTGTCAAATTTCACCCAGGCTGACTCGCCCGAATCAACTTCCAGGCCCTAACTCGATTTCCAGAATCCCGGACGGAGGTAGTTCGACGGTCGGGTTTTTATCAAAAAATATAAAATCGGAAAAACCTTTCTCAGCGTCCAGCAGGGTACTTTTGTGCCACGATCGGTCGGTTTTGAGGAGCAGTCGCTCCGCCCTGTGATTGGCGATATACAGAAAAGTACCATCATGGGAAGCCACCCCCAGGGTGCTGAACCGCAGAGGGTCACTGCTTTGGGAAAGAAACACGCGGGTAGGGCGGCGTTTCAATACTCGATCCAAAAACAAATACAACGGGGTAGTTTCCCCATCAATGATCAAACCCCGCGCCCCTTCAGTCTCGAAAAAATCCACCCGACTGACCCCCTCGGCGCTAAGTGCGGCCAGGCAACCCAGCAACCAGCCCGCCGCGAAGGTACTTCCCTGACGCGGGTCGGGGGCGAAATCGTAGGCAAGCGCGTCCCGAACTTGCTCGTCCTTCGGTAGTTTGTCCGGGCTGAACGGCGCCCGGAGGGCAATCGGCGACACATGAATCGGCAAGCCGGGAGCTATCGCCCGGGCCGATTTGAGGGTTTCGGCCTGTCCCTCGATGGTCTCGATGATGGAAGCGTCGTCGAAGGCGTGTACTTGGGGATTGTTGCCGAAGAAAACAAAATCGGCATCCAGGTGGGACGAGGGGCGATGTCGATTGAACTGGGTAAAGAGATATTGGGTACCTATCCCCAGTTTCACGCCGGGGAAGTACTTCCTAATGGACCGATGCGCCTCCCGGAACAGTTCGGGTTCTGTAATAATCCGGTCTTTCCTGACCACCGAAATACCCTCAACAGCCGTGGCCGGACAAAGTTGATGCAATGCACGAACCAAATCCGGCAACTCACCCTGCACGTAATGCAACACCAGGTGCAGCGGTTTTCCACATTTTGCGACGTAGCCAACCACCGCTGCAAGGTACTTTTCCCAATCTTGCCCGCCCCAGGCCACATCCGCCCGCAGCAGGTCGAGCGGCAGGGCGGCAATTTTTTCGGGGTGTAGGTCGTCCAACGGGCCGTTGGGAATCCGGCTGCCGATGCCCGGCCAGGGGAAATGATTTTTTGTATCGTAGGAAACAGTTTGGGCCGGAAGGGCGGGAGAGGTACTTTGCTGCTTGGAACGCATCTCAAAAACGATCTCCTGCTCTACAACTTCTCCACGATGGTATTTTTTAGGCCAACCGTTTTTTAAAGGAGTACAATAGGTTTTAAAAGAAGCATCGGTCCAGTTACGCTGGTCTTCCATCTCGAACACCTCTCCTTCAAAAGTCAGGCTACAGGCGATGCCGCTGGCCGTTTGCCAGTCCAGCCCGGCGATGTCGGTGGCGGGCTGGTGAGGGGCGATGAGGCGGGGAAACGAGGTACTTTGCCGCTGGCCACTCGGGGAAAGTACCGTGAACGGCTGACCCACCACCTCTTTCAGCGGATGAAGCAGACAAAACCCCGCCCGGTTGCTGGCGTATTCGCGGAGGAAAGTACCCTCGATCTCGAAGGTGATTCGGTGGCTGGATTCGCCCTGAATGGTACATTTCCACGTTACAATCGCCTCGTCATTTTCGGTACTTTCGGCCCGGAAAGTGAGGGTAAAACCCCCATCCTGCCGCTCCAGCCGTTCTTCGTAGCAGCGCAACGGCAAAGTACCCCAGTCCGCATCCCGAACGGCAAAATAGATTCCCCGGATCAGTTCGGTGCTGCCTAACTTGATGTACCTCAGTTGCCCGCCGCTGTATTCGAGGGACAGGTCCCCGGCTTCGAGGGTTCGATATTCCATAACCAGGCGCGTTTTATTCTTCTTTCCGGGCGATCACCGCCCCCCACATCTGCCCGGCTTTTTCCGACAGATTCCCCTGGTGAATTACAAAGCCCGGATCCACCAGCAGCGAATCGGTTTTCTTGCCCCGCGACTGCTCCCAAATCGCTTCCACGGCCTGCTCACACTCGTAATACACATCCTGCACCCCGTCGGCGTCGAGGTACTTGCTGACCAGCATCCGGTAGGCCATCGCGTCCCCGTCGAAGCCACCTAAAAGCACGTGGCCGGGCTGGCCGATGGGGTGGTACTTGTCGGCGTTTTTCAGGGCAGAAATGATGGAGGGAAAGAGAAAATCGGAAGAGGTGAAAATGAAATTGATGCCCGGATTGGCCTGCAAGGCGTTCGTCACCCCGGCCAGGGCCTTTTCCTGGTTCCACTCGGTGGGTACTTCGGCCACCAGATCGATCAGGTCGGGGTACCTGGCGACGGCCGCCAGAAAGCCTTTCCGGCGGTTCACGGCGTTGATGTCGCCCAAATCGCCCACCAGGATCATCGCCTTTTGCGGCTTTCCGGCAGCTTTGGCCTGCTCGCACATATAATCTACGGTACGCAGCGTGATGTCGAAATTGTCGGCCACGACCGTCGTGTAAGTACCCTTGTTCTTGGCCGGAAGGCGGTTGTAAATGACAATGGGGATGCCCGCCCGATTGGCCGCCTTGATGATGGGAATGATGGTGTTGCCGTCTTTGGGCGCGATGATGATGCCGTCCACGCCCTGGGCAATGAAGTTGTTGACCTGCTCGAACTGCCGATTGGCGTCGCCGTTGGCCACTGCCTCGACGTAGCCGATGCCCTTCTTGTCGCAGGCCCGCTCGATGGCATCCAGGCTCGCTACCCAGTACTCGGTCTGCAACGTCTCGAAAGAAATCCCGATGTTGAATTCTTTTTTGGGAGAGCGGTTGCAGGAGAAAAGCAGCAGGGAGAGGAGGAGGAGGAGGTAGGTTTTAGGCATTAGCGGGGCGCCCCGAGGCGCCGTTAGGTATTAGGCATTTGGGTGCCTGTTTTATGATAATATTTGAAATATTATTTCTTAGACAATTCTCAATAATCACTACTCAAATAACCTAACACCTAATAGCCTAACAACCTGTTAACTCAACGCCCGCAACCGCAGCTCCCGCTTGTGCCGCAGGCTGTCGATCATGACGATGATGAAGATGATGCTTCCGGTGATGAGCGGGTAAAGATAGGGATTGGCGTTGACGATGACCAGGCCGCTCTGCAAAGCCTGAATAAAAACGGCCCCGACCAGCGTGCCGGGCAGAATGGTTCCCTTGCCGCCGAACAGGCTCGCCCCGCCCAGCACCGCCGCCGCGATGGCGACAAACTCGCTCTGGTTACCGAAGGTAGGAGACACGGCCCCGAGTTGGGCGATGGAGACCAGGCCGCCCAGCGCCGCGCAGAAGCCCGAGATCACGTACACCGCCAACAGCGTGCGCTCGACGCCGATGCCCGCTTTCCGGGCTTTCTCCTGGTCATTGCCGACCGCGTAGATGTGCCGCCCGAAGGGCGTGTGGTTGAGGACGACGTGGGCCAGGGCGACCACCACCAGCAAAACGAACACGGGCAGCGGAACGCCCAGCCACCGGGCCGAGCCAAGCTGCAACAGGCTCTCCGGCAGGTTGATGGCGCGGGTCTGGGAGATGTAAAGCCCCAGCCCCCGGCCCATGTACAGCGTCGCCAGAGTCACGATGAAGGGGATGATTTTGACTCGATAAACAAAAAAAGCGTTCACGAAGCCAAACGCCAGTCCGATACCCAAAACGGCTAGTCCGGCCACCCACAGCGGCGCGCCGCCCAGCACGAGTTTGGCCGAAACTACCCCCGACAAGAACATGATCGAACCCACCGACAGGTCGATGCCCGCCGTGAGCAGCACGAAGGTCATTCCGGTGGCGACGATGCCCAGAGAAGCCGACTGCACCAAGATGTTGACCCCGTTGCCGACCGTCAGGAATTGGGGCGACAGAAGGCCGAAGACCAGCAAGATGCCGACAAAAAGCCCCCAGGTGGCGTTGCGCAAGATGAAGGGTAATGGTGTCATACGATAGATAGCTATATAAACTCACTCATGCAGCGCGGCGGCCAGTAGTTGGTCACGGTCGAATTGCGCTTTCGGAAACTCCGCCCTGGTTTTGCCCTCGCTCAACACCACGATGCGGTTGCAAAGGCCGATCAACTCCTCCACTTCCGACGAGATGAGCAGTACGCTGGCCCCGCGCCCGACGAGGTCATTGATTAGCGCGTAGATTTCGTGCTTGGCCCCGATGTCGATGCCCTTAGTGGGCTCGTCCATGATGAGCAGTTGGGGCTGGGTCAGCAGCCACTTCGAAAGTACCACCTTCTGCTGGTTGCCGCCGCTCAGGGTGGCCACGGGCTGGTCCGACAGGCTGCTGTATTTCAGCCGGGTACTTTCGGCGATTTCCTTGGCCTTGTTTTCGGCTTTTACAAAATCCAAAGTACCCAGCGCTTTGGTGGCAAACCGCCGCAAAGCCGTCAGGCGGATGTTCTGCTGGATGCCCTGCGGGAGCAAAAGCCCTTCTTCACGGCGGTCTTCGGTTAGGAATCCCGCGCCCCTGGCGATCCAGCCGCGGGGCGTCGGGTTTTCGATGCGTTCGCTGCGCCAGTAAATTTCTCCGGCCTCCGGTTGGTTCAGGCCGAAAATCAGGCGGGCGGTTTCGGATCGCCCGGCACCCACTAAGCCGTACAGCCCAAGTACCTCGCCTTTTTTTATTTGAAAAGAAATTCCCCTTACTTTTTTTCCGGCCCGCAGGTTTTCCACCCGCAACACCTCCTCGTCGCTGAAAGTACCCCCCCGCTCGCCGAAGAGTTGGCCGACATCGCGGCCCACCATGTCGCGGATCAACCGCCGGGCGTCGAAACCCTCCGACCGGTGGGTAGTTTTGACCAACTGCCCGTCGCGCATCACCGCAATGGTGTCCGCCAGATGGCAAACATCTTCAAGATTGTGCGAGATGTAGATCATCGCGGTGCCACCCTGCTTCAACCGTTCGATAAGTTCGAACAATTTCCGGGTTTCGTGGGCGGTGAGGGAGGTAGTCGGTTCGTCAAAAATAATCAGCTTTGGCTTGCTGATCAGGGCTTTGGCAATCTCCACCATCTGCCGCTGGGCGGTGGTGAGCCTTTCGACCGGGGTGTCGGGGTCGAGGCTCAGGCCGACTTCCGAGAGGTAGTTTGCCGCCAGCGTCCGGCACTTTTTTTTATCGATAAAACGCATTCCGGCCACTTTTTTCCGGGGAAAATCGTGCAACGACAGGTTCTCGCTCACGCTCAGATTGGGAAAGAGGTTGAGTTCCTGGTGGATGAAGGCGATACCCGCCTCGATAGCCGCTTTGGGGGTAGTTGGGGCGAAGGGGAAGCCTTCCAGAAAAAGTTCGCCGGAAGTGGGCGGAAACTGGCCGCTGACGATGTTCATCAGCGTGGATTTGCCCGCTCCGTTTTCGCCGATCAGGCCCAAAACCTGTCCTTTTTCGAGCGACAGGTCGATGTCTTTGAGTACCGACACCTCGCCAAAGTCTTTCTTTACGTGCTTGATTTCGAGGAGCATGGTCAGGCCGTTTTGAGGTTCTGGTCCTGCATCCGGTACACGACGGCGGCCGTCAGGATGATGAAGCCTTTCACGATCATGATCAGGAAATAGGAAAGGCCGACGAGGTTGAGGCTGTTGTCGAGCAAAATGATGAACAACGCGCCGTACACCGTCCATTTCACCTTGCCCTTTCCCCCAAAAAGGGATGTGCCGCCGATCACCACCGCCCCGATCACATCCAGCAGAATGTGCTGCCCCAGCACGGGCGAACCCGTTTCGAGCCGGGCCATGTACAGGACAGCCGCCACCGCCCCGCAAAGTCCGCTGACGACGTAGGCAATCACGGTGGTACTTTGCGTATCGACTCCCGAAATGTAGGCCGCTTTGGGGTTCATACCCGTGGCGTAGAGCCATTGTCCAAGGATCGTGCGGCGGAGGATAAAGGAGACAGCCCCTACCACCGAAAGGGCGATCAGTAGGGGAATGGGGATGCCCAGGAGCGATTGGTAGGTGATATCGACAAAGGCGTCGGGCAGGTTGTAGATGTTCTGGGAGGCGGTACTCCAGACGGCCAGCCCGCTGAAAACGATCATGGTCGTCAGCGTGACCATGAAGGGCGGCATTCCCAGCCGGGTGATGGTCAGGCCGTTGACCAGGCCAACGCCCGCCCCACAGGTTAGCATCAGGAGGATACCCAGAAAAATACCCGCACCCGTTGAAAGTGCCAGCCCCGAATCGCTGCTCATCATGAAAGCCCCCGCCAAACTCGCAAGCGCAACGGTGGAAGTGACCGACAGGTCGATCCCGGCGGTGAGCATGACGACCATCTGCCCGATGCCGACGATCAGCAGGGGCAGCAGGTTGAAGAGCAGGTTCCAGAAGTTGGCCGAACTGGCAAATCCCGGCACGGCCAGTGCCGCCAGCAGGCCGTAGGCCAGGCACAGGTAGAGGATCAGGTTATCCTGAATGTTGACCGGAAGGGCTAGCTTTTTTTCCATGAATTCAATCTAGGCTTCTAAAAGGTCGACGACCCGGTTGGTCTCGGCCGACTGGTACGCCGCGTGCATCAGTTTCAGGGTTTTCAGATTGTCTGCTCCGGTAGTTTCGGGCGAGACTCCGTCCCGGACAGCCGCTAAGAAATTTTCGTGCGTAGCTACCATGGCCGACTGCGCTACCACGTACTGGGGATGTACCCAGAGGTAGTTGGGCAGGGTGGTAGTCTCGGTGGAAGTACCTGCTTTCGTGGTAGTGACAAGCGAGTAGTTCGGCAACAAACTTAAAGCACCTTTATCTCCTTCTACCTCCGCTAGCGTCTGCGGGAAGCATTCGTAACTTACGGTGGAGGCGTAGGACAGTTCGATGTTGCAAACCATGCCGCTCTCCATCCTGAGCATCAGCGTGGCTACATCTTCTCCCAAAATCTTAGGATTGACCCGCTGAATCTGGCCGTAAACAGAAGTCGCTTCTCCGAACAAAAAGCGACAAACGTCCAACAAGTGAACGCCCAGGTCAGCAATAATGAATCGGTCGAGTTCAGCGAGCAGGGGCTGGTTTTCAAATACGGGAAATCCGCTGTTGAAATAAATCCGGGCGCGGAAAGGCGTGCCGATCACCCCACTATCAAGCTTCTGCTTCAGGTGCCGCAGGGGCTTTTGCCACCGGAAGTTCTCGTGGACGAATAGGGGTACTTTATGGCGGGCGCATTCGTCCACCATCGCTTGGGCGTCGGGCAGGTTCGGGGCCATCGGCTTCTGGCAGACGATCGGTACACCCTTTTGAAGTACCCTGTAGGTGATTTCAGCGTGCGAATCGGGCGGGGTGATGATGTCGATCAAATCCAGCGTTTCGGTCGCCAGCATCTGGCCTATGTCATCATGGACCTTTGAACTGCCGAAATTTTCAGCCATCTTCCGGGCGCTCTCGATGTTTTGGTCACAAAAGACGAGACCTATGTGCGGGTCGGCCTCCCGCCAGGCGGCTACCTGGTAGTTCGCCCAAAATCCGCAACCTATGATTCCAATCGTCATTTGCTGGTGATGGCGGCTATTTGCTCGTGGATGTCGTCCATCTCGAATATTTTCTGCCAGTTGTCCTTGAACAAGATGCTTTCGGCCCGGTCGAGGGCCTTGATGGCGGCGTCGGAGAACTGGATGGGTAGTTCGTCGAAAAGCACGGCTAATTGTATATTGATGTGGCCGAGGATAAAGTCGCGGGCGGCCTCGCGGGGCACGCCCTTCTCGACGACCACGTCTAGTGCGTCCCTGATCTTCTTGATGCAGGTGGAGCTGAGGGTTTCCGAAAAGCCGGGTTCCAGGATCGCCATCTGCTCGACCGTGATGCGGTGGTTGGTCGTGACGGGCTGGAAAAGTACCCTCGTGAGGGCGTCCCCGACCTGAAAATGCTCGTCGGGGCCCTGCATCAGGGCCGAGACCACCGTTTGCCGCGCCAGAATGCCACCGTAAAAATCGCGTTGGGCCTCTTCCGTAGGCTCCCAGTTGAACACCGACGGATGCGAGGGGTGCGTGACGTAGTAGCTCAGGTCGGCGCGGTTGGTGATGTGGCCCGCCAGCGGTGCCGCCGGGTCGAGAATGACCACGAGGGCGCCCGGTTTGAGTTGGGGAATCACCTCGGCGCTAACCGTCCGCATGGCGTTGTCGGGTACGGCCAGGATGGCGATGTCCGCGTCGGGAAGGGCGACTTCGGCTTTGGTGACCAGGACGCCCAATTCGGCCAGCCGCTGGGTGGCGGCGGGCGAAACCTCGATAAAGTGGGTGTCGTATTCAGTAGCTTTCAACAGGTTTTGGGCGCATCGCAGACCCATTTTTCCGCCGGCTCCCACCAGGGCGATTTTAGTTTTCATTTGAAATAGGTGTTAGCAGTTAGGTTATTAGGTATTAGGTTGTTAGGTATTAGGTTGATCCGCCGCAGCAATTAGACCGTTAGATTTTCTGGTGTTGGCTTGGATAGCATTCGGGCATCCAGGATGTTTTTCAAGTAGTTTGCTCCCGCTTTGGCCCATGCCCTTTCCTGCTCGATCGTCTCTTCCAGAGTTTCCAGCGGCATCGACCACACTTCCAACGTGGCCGACTGGCATTTGCCGTAGGCCGATAATTTTTCCAAAATCCAGGAAATCGGCGTTTGGCCTTGCCCCGCCGGGCGGCCCGTTACTTCGAAGCCCATCGCGTGGGGAAAACGGCTGATGGCGTAATCCTTCACGTGCAGGTTGACGGTATGGGGGGCAAGTACCTCGGTCACTTCGTAAATGCCTTCGTCGGCCCCCAAAGAATTGGCCGTGTCAAGGCATATTCCCACCCAGTCTTCATCGGTGGCCCGAATGATCTCCACCAACTCCCCTGCCCGGAACCGATCGTGATTCTCGATGGCCAAAACTACCCCCTGTTCCCTGAACCGGGGCAAAGCGGCCTTGATTATCTGGATGATGGCATCCGTATCGGGTTCGTAGCCATCGGCGTCGATGACGACCCGCAGAAACGGCGACGCGCAGTCGGCGCACAGAGGCAGGTAGGTACTTATATTTTCCGGGGTCAGCCCTCTGATTCCGAGTTCGATCTGGATGTCAGCGTTTTGCGCCGCCCGCACCAGAGCATTCCATTCCCCGGCGGGTAGTTTGTGAACGGGCATGTTGTCGGCCAGTTGCAGACGCCCGGCTTCCAGTTCGATGGCGGCGTCCAGCAGATGCCGGGCGCTCATGGGCCGGGCGGGGGTACTGTTCCCCACCCCGACCGCCCAGGGGAAGGCGTAGCTGCTTATACCGAATATTGGCGGAGACATGGCATTCGTAAATCCAGGATCGCGAAAAGCTGCCGCGAAGATAGAGATAAATTCCGGTTGTGTACAATCATGGTAGATATTGTACACTTCTATATGTGGAAAAATCCTTCACTCATTTTCCAGGCAAAAATTTTTACACCGATCTATTGTTTTTTATTCCCCAACTTTTCCCTCACGGAAGCCACCTCTTTTTCCTGGATGGCTCCGGCATTATTCTTGAAATTCAACCTGAGGTATGAGGCTACTTTCGCGATTTCGGCATCGCTCAAGAAGTCATGTTTGGGCATCAGACCGTCGTAGCGCTTTCCGTTGACGGTAATCGGGCCTTCGAGACCCTCCAATAATACTTTTATCAGTCTATTTTTATCTCCCGTCACCCAATCCGATTCGCCTAAGGGAGGATAGCGGCTCCCGTCGCCCATGCCATCTTGCTGGTGGCAGGAAGTGCAGTAAAGGTTATAGATTTTCTGACCTTCGTTTGCCATGTTTTTCGCCAGGTTGTCTTTGATTCTATCGGGAGTCCTGAGGTGGGTCAGCGTTTTACGCTTTTCCATTTTTGCCAACTGCTCCTGGCCAAAATTTTCTTTATTCCCCTTGTACATAATCCGCCATATCTTTCCCGTGACACTATCGCTGATGTACAGGGAGCCATCGGGACCCATCGCTATCCCCATCGGGCGATGCGCCGCATCGGATGAACTTACAATCGTTTCTTTCCCGGCAAATCCATCGGCAAACACTTCCCAGGCACCCGACGGCGTACCGTTTTTGAAAGGAACAAAGCCAACAATGAAACCCGATTGCGGATACGGGGCGCGCCCGGCCGATCCCATAAAGGCGATGAAAGCGCCGTTTTTGTAATGGTCGGGGAATTGATTGCCAGTGTAAAAGAAAAGATCATTCGGGGCCCAATGGCCCGGAAAGCCCATGATCGGGTCGGCAGGTTTAGCCACTTCTTTTGCTAAATCGACGCCCCGGTACTCGGGCGACACCACTTTTTTGTTTTGCAGTTGGTCGTAGTAGTAGTAAGGCCACCCGCCGTTCGTTCCTTCCTTCACTTCCAGGAATTCTTCGGAGGGCAGCATGGCGCTTTCCCATTCCGAATACAGCGACGGCCAATGTTGGTGCAGGGCGTCTCGGCCGTGTTCTATGGCGAACAAAGTACTCGTTGCATGATTCCAATCCATCGCGATCCCGTCCCGGAGTCCGGTGGCGTACCGAACGCCGTCTTTTTGGGTTTGATTAAGTTTATTGGCGTCGAACCGCCATATCCCGGCGTGTTCGGCGAGTTCGGCGCACGGGTATTGGCCCGGACTTTCGGGGGTTCTATTGTCTACCTGGCAGTTGTTACTGATCGACCCAAAATTGACGTACATATGCCCGGCATCGTCGAAAGCCAGCGATTTGCCAATGTGCTCGATTTTATAGTCGTCGGTAAGAACGCGCTCTGTTTTGCCCTTGGGGATCAGTTTGCCTGGGGTCAGTTGCTGTCTATACACTGCCCCCTTTGTGCTGAAATAGAGATAGCCATCGTGTATTCTCATACCCGTTGGGCCATAGCCGCTTTCCACTTCATAATCGCCAAAATAGGCGATTTGATCAGCCTTGCCGTCGTGGTTGCTGTCTCGAATCGCCACATTTCCGGAGTCTTGCCTGGCGTAGGTGAGTTTTACGTAAATGTCCCCGTTGTTGCTGACGGCCAGGTGTCTGGCGTGACCGATACTGTCGGCAACCACCACCGCTTCAAACCCACCGGGCAAGAAGAGTCCGCCGTTGTCAGCATTGCCCGCCGGGAGGTGTGGTTTCTGAACAGAGCCGGATAGGAGCGTAACAAGGGTAACGATCCACAGCAGCTCAAAAAAACGGAATTTCGATAGATTCATTTCAGTTTATTCTTTTAGGTAAAAAGACCTGTTACTCGCGTTTGAACTTGGATCGACCTTCTATCAAAAATTTTATGAACCTCTCCGTAAAAACCTATCTCTGCTCGCTTCTACTGCTTCCCTGGTTGGCAGCTTCTTCCTGCAAAAACACGCCGCAGCAAAGCACCGCCAAAACATCGACCAATTCGGGGAAGCGTCCCAATATCCTTTTCGTCATCTCCGACGACCAGTCTTACCCCCACGCTTCGGCTTACGGCTACAAGGCGGTAAGTACCCCCGCCTTCGACCGCGTGGCGAGGGAGGGGGTTCTATTCAACAATGCCTTTTCGGCCTCGCCGGGTTGCAGTCCGTCGCGGGCCGCGATCCTGACGGGCAAGAACTGCTGGCAGGTGCGCGAGGCGGGTACCCACGCCAGTACCTTCCCGGCCGACCTGGTCACTTACACCGATCTATTGGAAAGGGCAGGCTATCACGTCGGCCACACGCAAAAGGGCTGGGGGCCGGGCAAGATACTGGGGCGCGAAAACAACCCCGCCGGAAAGGGCTACGACGAACGCAAACTCGACTCGCCCGAGAATATCAGCAACAACGACTACGCCGCTAACTTCGAGGACTTCCTGGCCGAACGCCAGGGCGATCAACCCTTCTGCTTCTGGTTCGGGGCCGCCGAGCCGCACCGCCGCTACCCGACGGGGATTGGGGAAGAAAAGGGGTTGAAGTTGAGCAAGGTGAAAGTACCCGGCTTCCTGCCCGACGTGCCCGAGGTGCGCACCGACATGCTCGACTACCTCTACGAAATCCAATGGCAGGACGACCACCTCGACCGGATGCTCAAATCGCTGGAAGCCAAGGGTGAGCTGGAAAACACGCTGGTCGTCGTCACTTCCGACAACGGGATGCCCTTCCCCCGCGCCAAGGCCAATTGCTACGAGTACGGCATCCACATGCCGCTGGCCATCATGTGGGGCAATAAAATCAAAGGCGGACGCACGGTGGACGACCTGGTGAGCCTGGTGGACATGGCCCCGACCTTCCTGGCAGCAGCGGGGGTGGATGCGCCGGAAATTATCGGTATGGCGGGCAAGAATTTGCTGACTCTTTTAACCAGCAAGAAATCAGGAATCATCGATGAGAGCCGCCAGGCCGTGTATTCTTCCCGGGAGCGCCATTCTTCTTCGCGCTGGAACAACCAGGGTTACCCGCAGCGCGCCATGCGGACGCCAAACTACCTCTACATCTGGAATATCCAGCCCGACCGCTGGCCCGCTGGCGACCCGCAAAAATACGAGGACGACGGGAAACTCGGCCCGATGCACGGCGGCTATCACGACATCGACGACTTCGACGAGTCGGTGCTGAACCTTCGGCAGAATGACCCGGCCATCAGGAAGTACTTCCATTTGGCAGTAGACAAGCGGCCGGAAGTAGAGGTTTACGATATTAAAAAAGACCCGTACTGCTTGACTAATTTAGCCGAAGACGCCAGCTTCAAAGTGACGCGCGAGAAATTGGGCGACCAACTCATGGCCTATCTCAAGCAAACCAACGACCCGCGCCTGAGTCCCGAAGGCGAGGCCACCTACGAAGCCTACAAGCGCTACAGCCCGATTCGCAAATTCCCCAACCCCAGGTAGAGACACGGCATGCCGTGTCTCACAGGCGAAAGCAACCCGCGTCTGGCCAAGAAGTAGTATTTTTATAACCACCACCATGAGAAGATTTTCCGTTAAAACAGCCATCACCCTGCTCTTGCTACTTGGCGGCGGGTTCACCCCGCTATGCGCCCAGCAGGACGACCTTTCGGTTTTTACCTACTGGAAGTACTACGAGGGCGACCCCGCCACCTCTTTGTACAAACACCTGTACCAAACGGCCGCCCAACAACTCGCTGAACGGGAAAAGGCGGTGGCAAAGCTGAAAACCAAAGCAGACTGGCAGCAGCGGCAAGCCCTGGTACAAAGTAAGATCGCCGCTGCGCTGGGGCCATTCCCGGAAAAGACCCCGCTCAATGCGGTGGTAACGGGAAAGTTGGAGCGCGAAGAATTTACGGTCGAGAAACTATACTTCGAGTCGCGGCCCAGTTATTACGTCACCGCTGCGCTGTACCTACCCAAGAACAAGTCGGGGAAGCTACCCGCCATTGTGTACGCGAGCGGACATCTTGCTAGCGGCTTTCGGGGAGAGGCCTACCAGCTCGTTGCCCAGAATTTCGCAAGAAAAGGCTTCATCGTACTGGCATTCGATCCCATCGGGCAGGGGGAGCGCAAAGATTATCAAGATTTCCCCTTAGCCTCCTCCCCTACCAAGGAACATTCCTACCCTGGCGCGCAGCTGTTCGTAGCGGGCGTTTCTCCGGGTAGCTACTTTGCCTGGGACGGGATTCGGGCGATCGACTACCTCGTAAGCCGCCCCGAGGTAGACGCCGCGCGCATTGGGATGACGGGGCGGTCGGGCGGCGGTACCCAAACCACCTACGTCGCCGCCTTGGACGATCGCGTTCGGGCCGCCGCCCCGGAATGCTACATGACGACTTTTGACAAGCTGCTCCGGTCGCGCGGCCCGCAGGACGCCGAGCAGATTCCGTACCGCGCTATCGCCGAGGGCCTTGACCTGCCGGATTTCGTCGAAGTCCGCGCGCCTAAGCCCACCCTGCTCATCGGCACGACCAACGATATTTTCAGTATCCAGGGGTTTCGCGATGCTTACCGGGAAGCTCGAAAAGTTTACGAAGCATTCGGTCAGCCAGAAAATCTGCAGAAGGCAGAAGACGACGCCGAACACGCTTCCACCCGCAAAAACCGGGAAGCCGCCTACGCTTTTTTTCAAAAGCAGCTCGATAATCCTGGTAGCTCCGAAGACCTGGAGGTCGAGTTTTTCAGCGAAGAGGAAATGCAGGTCGTTCCCAAAGAAGAAGCCGAACAAGGTCTGGCGCCGCGCGAGACCTTGTTCAGCTTGAATAAAAAGTATACCCGGGATTTGCAGCAAAAGCGAGGGGAGCGCCAAAAGCGCCAGCCGCTAACGGCCAATGAGTTGCGTGATCTCGTGATAGTCAGGACGGGCTATGAACCGCCCGAAACCAACGGCTCCCGCTACGAACGCGAACCGATCTGGTCGGGCCGGGTGCTGCGTCCCGGCTATGTCATCGAGAAATATCTCGTGCCAGGACCGGGTGATTACTACCTGCCTGTGCTGTGGCTCAAACCAAACCAGGACCAAGGAAAAGCCGTACTGCTGCTGGACGAGCGGGGCAAGGCAGCGGCCGTGGCACCGGGCGAACTCGCCGACCGAATGGCCACCGAAGGACATTCGGTGATCGCCGCCGACCTCAGTGGCGTGGGCGAACTGGCGAAGGGCTATTACAGCCAGGGCGATGCTTTTGTCAAGGGTTTCCCCCTGAACTTGTGGTTCGCGGGTATTCTGACGGGTAAAAGCCTGGTGGCCGTGCGGGCCGAAGAAATTGAGTTGCTGGCTGATTTTGCAAAGAAAACCGCTTCGACCCAACCCATGACCGCCGTTGCTTCCGGCCCGCTCTCGGCCGACCTGCTACACGCGGTGGTGATCACTAATTCCTTCGAGCGCACCGTCCTGATTGATCCATTGGTATCTTACCAGTCGCTGACGCAAGCGCGGCTTTACGAGCCCAGGTACATGATGTCGGCCGTGGCCGGGGCCGTAGCCGACTATGACCTGCCTGATCTGGCGGCAGCGATTGGTTCGGAAAAAATACTGATTGTCAATCCTGTCGATGCGGCTGGAATGCCACTTAGTCAGCAGGATGCCCTCACTGCCTATGGCGAGGATCAATTGAAAGCTACCAAGTCATTGGTTCGAAGCTGCTTATCAGGCGAGGAAACGACTCAGGCCATTTTGGATCGGCTAGAATGAAAAATCAAAAAGAAACATGAAAGCATTTATCAAATACACCAGCGTAGCGTCGGGAATTGCGCTTCTAACGACGGCTCTTTCGCTATCCGCTTTCCTGCTGCCGGAGCATCCGCCCGGAGCCACCCTCGCCCGCCCCAATGTCCTGTTCATCGCCGTCGACGATCTGCGGCCTGAACTGGGCTGCTACGGCGACGCGCTGGTGAAATCGCCTAACATGGACCGCCTGGCGGCAAGCGGGTTACTCTTCGAGCGGGCGTATTGCCAGCAGGCCGTTTGCTCCCCCTCCCGCACCAGCCTGCTTACGGGCTTGCGGCCGGACTCCACGCACATCTATGACCTGCAAACCCACTTTCGCACCACCGTTCCCGACGTGGTGACACTGCCGCAGCATTTTAAGAACAACGGCTACGTAACTGCCTGGTGGGGCAAGATTTTCCACGCTGGCTTGCTCGATCCGATCTCGTGGAGTCGCGAGGGCGACAAAATGGAGCGCGGACGGGGTTACGCGCTCCCGGCCAGCAAGGCAATAGCCACACAAAACAACGGTCGGGGGCCCTCTTTGGAACGAGCCGACCTGCCCGATAACGCCTACCCGGACGGACAAATTGCCGAAAAAGCCATTGAGACTTTGCGAGAAATCAAGGACAAACCCTTCTTTTTGGCCGTCGGCTTTTACAAACCGCACCTGCCTTTTACGGCCCCCAAAAAGTACTGGGATCTCTACCAGCGCTCGGACTTCCAACTCCCCGCCCGCCAAACGCCCCCCGACGACGCGCCCGAACTGGCCTCCACGGGCTGGGGGGAACTGCGCAACTATCCCGACATTCCCCGCAAAGGTTCCCTTCCCGACGAACAGGCGCGGGAACTGATCCACGGCTACCACGCCTGCGTCAGCTACACCGACGCGCAGATCGGCAAAGTACTGGACGAGTTGAAAAGGCTGGAACTGGACAAAAACACGATCGTGGTACTGTGGGGCGACCACGGCTGGAAACTCGGCGACTACGGGCAATGGTGCAAGCACACTAATTTCGAGATCGACACCCGCGTTCCGCTGATCGTGCGGATGCCTGACCAGAAAACCGCCGGGCAAAAGACCAAAGCCATAGTGGAGTTCGTGGATATTTATCCCTTCCTGTGCGATGCCGCCGGACTGCCCAAGCCCGCCCACTTGCAGGGAAAGAGTTTCGCGCCACTCCTCGAACACCCCGGCCAGGTATGGCCAGAAACCGCCCTCAGCCAGTACCCGCGCGGTCAGGACATCATGGGCTATTCGCTCCGCACCGACCGCTACCGCTATACCAAGTGGCAGAAAGCCGACGGTAGCGTCGTCGCCACCGAACTTTACGATTTGGAAAAAGACCCGCACAGTACCGTCAACGTGGCGGCGAAGAGCAACTATAAGTCTGAGCTTCCCAGACTTGAAGCCCAACTCAGTAAAAAAATAAATTCGGCTCCGTGAGCCTTCTATAAACTAAACGCCAACCAACGATGAAACCCAAAACCAGCCGCGCCCTCCTGCTCACCTGCCTTTCCCTTCTGCTGACAGTTTCAGCCGAAGCCCAAAAGCTCAACCGCTACCTCTACGTCGTCACGCCCGGCGTGCGTAACTACCTGGGCTACGGCGGCCACGGCATCAACGTTTTCGACATCGACGACGACCATAAATTCGTGAAGTTCATCGAAACACCCGGCGGCATGAAAGCCGACGGCACGACGGTCTCCAACGTCAAGGGTGTGGATGTGAGCCTGGCGACCAATGCGATTTACATCAGTACCCTGGAAGCCATTCAGTGCTACGACCTCACAAGCAATAAACTGCGCTGGGAAAAGCAATACGAAGGCGGCGTGGATCGTATTTCGATCTCGCCCGACGGCGGCATGATCTACGCGCCCTCGCTGGAAAAAGAATTCTGGAACGTGCTGGACGCCAAAACGGGCGACATCATCACCAAAATAGTGACCAATTCCGGCTCGCACAATACCATTTACGGACCGGATGGTAAGTACGTGTACCTGGCCGGGCTAAAAGCCCCCATCCTGAACGTGGCCGATGCCAAAACCCACAAGATTGTGAAGCAAGTCGGGCCGTTCACTGCCGCCATTCGGCCCTTTACCATCAATGGCAAACAGACGCTGGCTTATGTGAATGTCAACGGCTTGCTAGGATTCGAGGTAGGTGACCTAACCACCGGAAAAATGCTGCACCGCGTGACGGTGGAGGGCTTTTTGGTCAACGACGTAAAACGCCACGGCTGCCCGAGCCACGGCATCGGCATGACCCCCGACGAAAGCGAAATCTGGCTATGCGACGGGGCCAACGAGCGGTTGCACATCTTTGATAATACCGTAATGCCGCCCGCGCAGAAAACCACCATCCGTGTCCGCGATATGCCCGGATGGATTACGTTTAGCGCCGATGGCAAGTACGCCTATCCCTCCACGGGCGACGTAATCGACGTCAAGACCCGCCGCATCGTCGCCACGCTGGAAGATGCCGACCACAACGCCGTGCAAAGCGAAAAAATGGTAGAGATTCACTTCCAGAACGGCAAGGCGGTGGCCATGGGGGATCAGTTTGGGATTGGGGCGGTGCGGTAGTTTTCACTGCGGCTCCTACCCCATTTTTGCCATCATTTCAATCCAGCTCACTCTGGGGCAGTTGGGGGAAGTGGTTTAGATGAGAGTCCGAAAAAAGCACGAGTTTTTGAAAACGAACTGCTCATAAACATTAGACAACTACAACGATAAAATCAGATGAAAAACTGGATCAGCACGGGGTGGAAATGGGTACTCGGGTTACCGCTCATGTTGGCGGGCACTCCGCCCGAAGAGGCATTGCCCCCACCCAATATCCTGTGGGTGACGGTCGAGGACATTTCTCCCATGTTGGGCGTATACGGCGATCCGAACGCGACTACCCCACACCTCGATGCCTTTGCCAAGCGAAGCGTTCGCTTTACTAACGCCTTTGCGACTGCGCCCGTTTGTTCTCCTTCTCGCTCCTGCATCATCACGGGTTATCATGCTTCGTCGCTAGGTACTCAACACCTGCGTTCGGAGGCCGCGATTCCGGAAACAATCCGTCCCTTTCCTAAATATCTGCGCGAGGCCGGGTACTTTACCAGCAATAATAACAAGGAAGACTACAATTTTACCGACAATACCATCTGGGACAGTTCCTCGGCGCAAGCCCATTGGCGGCAAAGGGAAAAAGGGCAACCCTTTTTCAGCGTTTTTAATCTTTTGCTCTCCCATCAGTCCGGGATCTTCGGCGATGATGAGCAATACGAGCAGAGAATCGAGAAATTTCTACCCTTTATCACCCGAACCTCCCCAGAAAACCTCCAACTCCCGCCTTATTATCCCGACACGCCCGAAATCCGCAAACTGTGGGCGCGCTACTATACCAATGTAAGCATCGTGGACTACCAGTTTTCCCAATTTCTGCAAGCATTGGAGGCGGATGGCCTGAGTGATAATACAATCGTATTCTTCTACTCCGATCACGGTACGGGCATGCCCCGGCATAAAAGGACTTTGTACGATTCGGGCATGAAGATTCCTTTTATGGTACATATTCCCGAAGAATACGCCGGGAAGTACCGTTTCAAGCCCGGTACGCTCAATGACGACCTGATTACCTTCCTAGACCTGGCTCCCACCGTGCTGGATCTGGTGGGTATCGAACCACCAGTTGTCTACGCCGGAAAGCCCATTTTTAGTTCGGCTGGGGTAAAGTCCAGGGAGTATATCTACGGCGCTTCGGATCGCGTCGATGAATGCTTCGAACTGGCTCGTTCCATTCGAACCAAACAGTACCTGTACATCCGCAACTACCTGCCCCATTTGCCGCTGCTTCAGCCCAACTGGTACACCGATCACTCGGAAATTATGAAAGCCCTGAACCAGGCCCGGAATTCTCCCGACCTTACTCAGGCTCAGAAAGACATGTTTGCTCCAACCCGGCGCGTGGAAGAACTTTACGACGTGGTGCAGGATCCGCACCAACTCCATAACCTTGCTGCCGAAAAGCGTCACGCGGGTTTGATCCAGAAAATGAGGAAGATTTTACGGCAAGAAATCCTCAGGAACCACGATACCGCTTTCGCTCCCGAACCCGAGTTGTTCCGCCTTTCCCGAGGCACGACGCCTTTTGAGTTTTCGCAAGATCGGACAAACTACCCCTTACCCGAACTGATGAAGGTCAGCGATTTGATGCTAAAAGCCGATTTGACCGAAAAAGACCTTATCCCGTATCTGACCCACAAAAATGGCCTGATTCGGTACTGGGCGGTAGTGGCCGCCCGCCAGATGGAGAATAATAGAAATTCGCTCAAACCGCAGCTCCGAAAACTCCTGCGCGACGAAGTGCCGACGGTGCAGATAGAGGCCGCCAAATTGCTCGCCGAACAAGGCGACACCCAGGGCGTGAACCTTATTATCAGCCATTTGCAGTCCGACGATAGCCCCCTGGTACTGTACGCCGCTCGGGCTTTGCAGGATTTGGCCTTGCGCCACGGCGTGAATCCAGCGGGGGCCAAAGAGACGTTCGAGGCCCTGGAAGCGGAAATGAAGGATAAGGAAAATCAGAAGAATTATTACCGCCTGTACAGCTATTGGGCGTTGACGTATTTGTTTGAGTAGGTGCCGGAGTGATGGGATCGGGATCAGCGTGAAAAATAGAATTTTCTACCCATACCGCATTTCTTAACCCAGGTCAATGAATAGGATAGGCAGAAGGGAGAACTTTGCTAAATAACTTTTCCATAAACAACTGTGTCATGAGATTTAGCCTATTTTGCCTGACTGCCCTTTTCATTTTTGTCAATGGTTCTGGATTTTGCCAAAGTGGTTCGACCCATAAAAATGCAGATAACGATTACAGATTTTCCGTCTACACGACCTGGCTGTCGTTCAGTAATTTTGGTAAGCCGAAAACCAACACCCACCACTACGAAATTCAAACGCGCTACCAGCTTACCGATAAAGATGCTGTCGGTATCAAAGCCGCTACCTGGAAACTGTTCGCACCCATGGGAATCCCGATCTGGGATGAACACTTTTTGGACGAAGAAGCATTTTATCCGGGAAGACTTAAGGAAACAGGCTTCGGTGTCACCTACCAACGCAAACTTTGGAAAGGGCTTTTTACTTCAATAGAAATCCTCCTGTTGAAAACTACTTATCTCGATAATTTATATTCCAAAGTAGCCAGTGGTTTCAAATTATATAATTCTTACCACTTGGGCTATCATATACCTTTGTTCAAAAAGGGGCGGTTTTTTATCGAACCCCAATTGCACGTAAACCACTGGCCCGTCAATACGAACGTACCTGGCACTTTTAAGACAGAAGAAAACAGGTGGAACAACTACTTTTTTATTGAACCCAACCTATATTTAGGAATAAAATTCTGATTGCATCGTAAGGTCTGTGGGGGTACCAGAGCCGTCATGCTAAGAATAGCTTCGGAGAAGCGCAACGTTCGACATTGTTGCGCTTCTCCGAAGCTTTCAAGGATTTTCTATCAACGTTTTCTACAAATGTTGGGTCTCTCCGAGACCTTTTGCCCGACGGCTGTGATGGGGAAACATACCTTACGACGGCGAACACTACGAGAAGTGGCAGATTGATGTTGGGAAGTTCTTTGTACTTGAATGCCCAATCACAGATCGGGGTTAGCGGGGTTTACAATCTATTGGGGTCTCTTGGGGTTTCAGCATATTGATAATCTGATGTCATGCAGGAAAATTCATCATGGTTTGATTTTATCTCGTGTTTGCCATCACTAAGAATAGAAGTTATTTTATTCCCCTATATATCACTATATACTGCTACCAAATGGTGTGAAATCCCGTATTCTGAAAATTCGTATTCATGTCCTGGCCCCAATGGCGGATGGTCGGACGCCTTAACATATTTATTTTCACGTTGCCACGTATCCTCATTCAGAGGTTTGTAGCTAGTTTTTATATCAAGAGCTGGCCCGAGCCCAATATTTTTGATACGATATAAATTCCATACATTGACAGACTCAATTGCAATCAGTGGCCTATTGATAATGTCATCCCGTTTCCGTAACGAATCTTGTAAATCTTGCTCCCGATCATGTATAAAGTAGGTCAACATGGAGATAGCTATCAGACTGGCTAAGGTCGCCCATACATTCAAAAAATCACCAAATTGCCCCCAAGTCTCTTGACTATCTGAAAGCCCCAAATTTCCAAATTCATATAAATTCAATGTTATAGGAATCAAAATAAACATAAATGGCGCAGCTATTATTAGCCAAGCTGGTATCGAGGATTTGTTTTTGCTCATTTGAAAACTCAGGCATATTATTTTAAAAGTACAAAATTCACCCCTTACTTGCCCGGCAGTCGCTCGGATATTTCCGAGTGACAACTATCCCGAAGCCCTCCGGGCAATCCTCAAAACTCCAATTCGGCAACGGTCAACCCTGCGAATACACGCAAAAGAAAACATTACTGAGCCAACTGATAGTTGCCAATCAAAACCGAAGCCGAAATATTCAGAGATTTTTCTAGTTTCCGAATCATATCGACGGTCAGCTTCCGCTTGCGGTTGAGAACTTCCGAAACCCGGCTTTTTCCGCCGATTACCCCGACGAGATCTTTCTGATTCAGATTCATTTCTTCCATCCTGATTTTGATGGCTTCGATGGGGTCGGGGGCCTCGATAGGATAGTACTGGTCCTCGTAGTCTTCAATGAGCAAAGATAGTATTTCGGCTTCGTTGCCTTCCTCCGTGTCCGGTGAGGCATCGAAAATTACGTCGAGTCGCTGGAGGGCCTCGTTGTATTCCGTTTCTGTTTTGATGGGTTTAATATTCATAGGGAAGTTATTTCAAATGGTGTTTGCGTTTGCCTTATCGTACTCGGTATGGGTACCTATAAATCGAATGGAGGGCCACGGATTAGGGCACTATGATACGACTGAGGTCAGTCTGCCGATTAGTGTTTGATTCAATTTAGGACTTTCGCTTGTCTTCTTGAATGCGATCCCGTTAGGGATCAAATGTGGGTAGAAAAGCGCTTTTCTACCCACATCCTGTGCCTAGCGGCACATTTTTCCCAGCCGAGCGAAAGTCCTACAATTAACCGAAACGGAAAAATAATATACCAATCGGTACCGTTTGAGTGTGACAATCACCAATCCCTAAAAATGGCCGAGGCTTCGTACGGCCCCACCGAGTGCGCCAAGGCGGTACTGAAAAACAAGCTGATCGTCGTGCTGGGGCACGAATCGTGCGGGGCCGTGGATGCGGCCATGAAGCTGCCCAGAAATCCGCCCGGACACATCGTCACGCTCATCAATGCGATCAAGCCTGCGGCTTTGATTGCGAAAAAGTAAATTATTCCCACTACTTTGGAAGCTCAGCGAATACTCGCTGGGCTTTCTTTGTAAATAGCTATAAAATAATGCGGTTGGTATTTTTCATCATTCTGAACCTATGCTCTGTCTTTAACGCTTCGGCACAAACGGGCCCCGACGAGGACCAGTTGGGAATCTGGAACATGTACTTTTTCCAAAAAAACTTCAAGAACAGTCCGTTCGGTATTCAGGGCGACTACCAGTTGCGCCTGTGGAATATCGGTAACGACCTGGAACAACTGCTGCTGAGGACGGGCATCACGTACCGGCCCGTGGACGCCGGGATTCTGTTTACGGCCGGGTACGCCCATATTACCACCGGAGAATTCGGGGACGGTACGAACAACGTCAGCGAAAACCGCATTTATCAGGAGGCGCTGTTTCCCCAAAAAATAGGCAGCCGATTTCTGCTCACGCACCGCCTGCGCTACGAGCAACGCTGGGTACAAAACCAAAACCTCAGGACGCGCTACCGCTACAACCTGTTCCTAAACCTACCCCTGAACGCCACCGAACTAAAAAGGGGGACGGTGTACATCGCCCTGTATAATGAAATATTCCTGAACGGGCAGCGCAAGATTTCGGATGACGGCCACACGGTCGAACTCTTCGACCGGAACCGGACGTACCTGGGACTCGGCTACGGCCTGAGGGACAACCTGCGGATTCAGGGCGGCTGGATGAAGCAGACCACCGACAACTGGGCCAAGGGGCAGGCGCAGCTCAGCCTGCACCACAGTTTCTGATTGTCGGGCGCAATACGAATCAGCCCCCCCTACTCGACCAATCTATTTTCAAGAAAGAGGTGCATGCAGTCGCTCGGATATTTCCGAGTGACGACTATCCAGTAGCCCTCTGGGCGGTCTTCCGCACGATAGTCTGTGTTCGTACAGATCAGCCCCCCCTACTCGACCAATCTATTTTCAAGAAAGAGGTGCATCCCGCCTTTCCAGGGCTTGGTGCAAATGTCGATATCGCCGTCACCATCGACATCGGCGGCGACGGTCTCGTGCGATTCTTTGCCTTCGAGCAGTACGTGTTCCTTCCATTGTTGTCCCTTACCCATCGTATTTTCCCAGAGGAAGAGTTTCTTCGTTGCCAGAGACAAAGGCCCGCCGCCCGAGACGACATCCAGGTCACCATCCGAATCGAAATCAGCCACGGCCAGCGAGTGAAAATCCTGGTTGGTCAGGTCAGCCGAGATCAGATGAAAGACAAAGGTGCGGGCATTGTCCTGGCTTTCGAACCAGAAGACACGGCCGTTTTGGGTGTCCGCCTCGGCCTGGATGATGTCAAGGTCACCGTCGCCGTCCAGGTCGATGCACCAACTCCGCAGCGACAGCCCGTACTTGTCGGGCCTGCTTCCACCCAGCGGCGTCAGGTCATTGTGTTGCTTCCATTCGTTTTTTTCAAGATTTTCAAACCAGGCATCGCCGCGCACGAGGTCCATGTCGCCATCGCTGTCCAGATCACCGTAACCTCTGGGCGCTATGCCGCCGTGAATCCCCTTACCTATCTTGTGGTATTGCCAGTTCTCTTCGATGTCCTCGGGCATGCGGTACCAGGCCAGCACGGGATGGTCCAGGTCGTTCGAGACCGAAACCACATCGGCGCGCCCGTCGCCATCGACGTCCACGACCACGTTGTCGTGGGAGCCGATCATGTTTTTATGGTGAAAGATAAATGGCTCCTCTCGGGGCTCGCCAGTATTTTCGTACCACGAATCGCCCACGATGTAATCCATCCAGCCATCGTCGTTCACGTCGTAGGGGCAACCACCCACGTCGGTAGTAGCGCCCTGACCCATCTCATGCAGCTTCCACTCGTTCGGTGAGATGAATTCATACCAGGACATCGTTCCCAGTCGGCCAAATACCCAGTCCAGGTCTCCATCCCGATCCAGATCCACCAGGCTTGTCTGGCCTACCCGATCACCGCCAGCACCTATTTCGTGGGAATCGAATTTGAATTTCTGGCCTTCGGCCTGTAGAATACAGCGCGACAACAGGAGCAGCAGGAGAGTGGCTTTTTTCAAGGGCATAACGATGTGTGGCGTTTTTGTCAAAAATAGGCCAGCTTAAAATACGTCCTGGCGGCACTTGACAAAGGCTGTTTCCGGTATTAGCTACTCTGGCGATCATCCCTGGTAGATATTTATTGCGCTTCTCACAGTGTTCTTTAAAGAACTGCACCGCGCATCGGTGGGCCGTCAAGTCGAGTAGTACGCTTGCAAATTCGATTTATCGGAGATCGAGGACGGCGCGTACACCATCAAGATCGTCAACGGCGATGAGGTGCAGCGTAGATCCGTGCAATTGGGCAGTGCCAAGGTAGTAAAAACGCTCGTCCGCACGCTGGTCGCGCTGAATTGATTGCCGTAGAGACAGGGCATGCCCTGTCTCTACTTTCTGTGTTTCCCGCCGTTAGAACTGAAATCCAACGTTGACGCCCGGCCACATCCTCACTCTGGTATAATCACCGACTGCCTCGTCGTAGACATTCCAGTTGACCCACTTGGTTCCGATATTTCCTTCGGCATCTTGGAGTTGGGAAACCTGTACGTTGAAAGTGGGCGTAATAGTAAAGGCAAATCGGTTTTTGAGGGGAAAAATGAAACTGACACGCAACTGATTTAGCAGGTTGAGCTCATCCCAGTAGGTTCCGGCCTCATTGACCTGATAGGCTATTCCCTCAATGCTGATTTGGCTTTTCTTGCCCATATGGAAGTTGGTTCCCAAGCCGTAACCATAGCCCCAGCGGGCTTCCTTGGCGCTGGGTAAAGAACCTCCCAGGGCGAAGATGTTGTAGAACTTGCGGTTGCCGCCCATTTTGTAGGCCACGTTGCCATGAAGCACATCGCTGGCCCAAACCTCTAAGCGGCGATAGCCGTCCGGTGCAAAATTGAGCAGACCGATCTGCACGCCGTCGACGTGTTTCGCCAGATTGACCAAACCGATTTGCGCGCCCTTTACATTTCCACCGGACACGTTAACGATACCCGCTACCTGCACCCCATCGACGGATCTTGCCACATTGGCGATGCCGCCAAACTGTGCTCCTTCGAGCGCCCCACCCGCCACATTGACGATGCCGGCGAATTGAGCACCCGTGACTCGCCCGCCCGCAGCGTTGGCGATGCCGCCAAACTGCGCGCCCCTCACTTCTTTACCCACAGCGTTGAGGATACCTGCGAATTGGGCACCACGTACGTTCTCGCCCACCACGTTGGTGATACCAGCGTACTGAAACCCGTGCACATCATGCAACTCAATACTGGCGATACCGCTGATCTCGGTCCCGCGCAGACCGCCCGCAAGGCCAGCAAATAAATTTAAGGAAAGTCTGTTGGTATAGCGGTAAGAGCGCGAACCGTTGGTACTCAAGGGAGGGATAATGCTGGCCTGAAATGCGACGATTTGCTCCTCGGCCGGTTCGTCATCGTAATATTGCGCAAATGATTGGCTGCTGGTTAGGATTAGGCAGGCAAGGCAGAGTTGTAAAATTTTCACGGCTGTTTGTTTTAGTGAAGACTGGATATCTACTTTTTACGACAACCGGACTACGGTTTACCCTCATTCTTCACCTCTTCTTATGGGTAAGCCCACCTGAATCTCGTCTTTGCAAACAAGACAACCACAACAACCACTACCATGAATCGCAGAAACTTCGTAAAAGCAGGCGCTCTGGGAGCCGCCGCCGGTATATCCATTATTCCTTCCCGCACGATGGGAAAATCGCTGGGCCACATCGCCCCGAGCGACAAAGTCAACTTAGCTTGCTGTGGCATCGGCAACCGGGGCGGCGAAATCACCAAGGCTTTGCACGCCACCGGCCTGGCTAATATCGTGGCTTTCTGCGACGTGGACATGGGTGCGCCGCACACGCTCGAAGTACTCAAAATGCACCCCGACGTACCGCGTTTTCAGGATTTTCGGGAGATGTTCGACAAAATGGGCAAGAAGATCGAGGCCGTGAGCGTCGGCGTTCCCGACTTCGCGCACTTTCCCATCACGATGCTGGCGATGTCGCTGGGAAAGCATGTGTACGTGGAGAAACCCATGGCCCGCACTTTTCAGGAGGTCGACCTGATGATGAAGGGGGCCAAGAAATACAAGGTAGCTACCCAAATGGGTAATCAGGGCCACTCGGAAGCCAACTACTTCCAGTTCAAATCATGGGTCGATGCCGGCATCATCAAGGACGTAACGGCTATGACGGCCCACATGAACAGTCGGCGCCGCTGGCACGACTGGGATCCCAACATGATGCACTACCCCAAGGCCGAACCCATCCCGAAGACCCTCGACTGGGACACCTGGCTCATGACGGCGCAGCATCATGATTACCAAAAGGACTTCGTAAATGGCCAATGGCGCTGCTGGTACGACTACGGCATGGGCGCACTGGGCGACTGGGGCGCGCACATCATGGATACGGCCCACCAGTTCCTGGACCTGGGCTTACCCTACGAGGTCGATGCGGTGATGCTGAAAGACCATAATCCGTTCTTTTTTCCGAAGTCTACTACCCTAGCCTTTAAGTTCCCGAAGCGCGGCGATATGCCCGCCATGGACATCACCTGGTACGATGGCCTGGACAATATTCCCAGCGTCCCGGCGGGCTACGGTGTGTCGGAACTCGACCCCAATATCCCGCCCGCGAGTAACGGCGCGATTCAACCCGCTAAGCTAAACCCCGGTAAAATCATCTACGGCAAAGACCTTACTTTTAAGGGCGGTTCGCACGGAAGCACTTTATCCATTATCCCGCAGGAGAAGGCCAAGGACATGGCTTCCAAACTGCCCCAGGTACCGGAAAGTCCTTCTAACCACTACGCCAACTTCCTGAAAGGCTGCAAGGGTGAGGAAAAATGCCGCTCGTCGTTCGACATTGCCGGCCCGCTGAGCCAGGTCTTTAACCTCGGGGTACTGGCCCAAAGGCTGAATACCAAACTGATCTTCGACCGCGAGACGCAGCGGATTACCAATAATCCACTGGCCGACTTCCTGCTGGCCGGAGCCGCGCCCCGCAAGGGATGGGAGCAGTACTATTTGTTGTAAGGTGAAGCGACCGTCCCCACTGGTTCACGGTAGTTGGCCGAATGATTCGGCCTGATTTTTGCTTCCTGACCGATTCGTTAACTTTGCCGGAAAAAACGCGATCGGATGAAAGTCAGGGACTGGCTGCTTTGGGGGAGTGTGGTGTGGATGTGCGGACAGGCAGCGGCCCAGCAACTGCCGCAGGGGAGCCTGTACACGCTCAATCCATTCGTGGTCAATCCCGCGCTGTCGGGTGCCTACGACTTTGCCGATGTGCGCCTGAGCTACCGCCGCCAGTGGATGGGTCTCGACGATGCCCCCAATACCGCCTATCTCACCGCTCATACGTCTATCGGCTACGGCGACAAGGCCCAGCCAGCCCCCCGTACGCCGCGCTACGCCAATCGGAGCGGCCTCCCTCCCACCCCGCCCGTCGGTTCGTGGCGCTTTGGCGCAGGGACCGTACTCCTGGCCGACCGCACCGGGCCGACCGAGCGCAATCTCGCCCAGCTTACGGGAGCGGCGCACTTGAGCCTGGCGGGCGACTGGCAGTTGTCGGCAGGACTTGGCGCGGGCGTATTGCAGTACAACTTCCGTTTCGACCGCATTACCACCGCCACGCCTTCGGATCCCATTTTGCCCGATGGCCGGGTTTCGGTACTCAAGCCCTATTTCTCGGTCGGACTCCTGGCCCGAAAGGGAAACTTCTGGGGCGGACTTTCGGTGTTATCACCTCTTGCGGTTTCCCTGGCTTATGCCGCCCCCGCTGGCGGCGAAACGTCCAGCCGTCTGCTTCCTCACTACTACCTCACCGCTGCCTTCCGCCTCCATATAGCCGAAGACTGGGCGCTAATCCCGCAAATCTGGGTCAAGCGCGCGGGCAATGCCCCGCTTTCGTTGGACGGGCAACTGCGCGTTCAATACGCCGACCGCCTTTGGGCAGGGGCGCAGTACCGGTTCAGGGATAGTTTTGGAGCGGTATTGGGCATGGCTTTATCGTCTGCTTTCTCGCTCAGTTACGCATACGAGTATCCGCTATCGGCCATTAATTCGGTTTCTTCCGGTAGCCATGAAATTCTGCTGGGCTTCCGATTCAACAACCGGGCGGCAATTTACTGTCCACCAATGGGCTGGTAAGTCAGGCGTCGATTTAAGCCATCTTGCCCCTTTTTCAGGGGCATTTTTCGTATCATTGCAGACTTGAACGCAACCCACTATCCGTATTTATGGATATTTCGATATTAATTATAATCCTCAGTTGCACGGTACTGCTGTCGTACGCTTTCGACCTCATCAGCACCCGCACGAAGCTCCCCTCCGTAGTGATGCTCCTGGCTACGGGGATGATCGGTCGGCAGGTCACTGACTACCTCAACGTCGTGATTCCCGGCGTGGATGTGCTGCTGCCCACACTCGGCACCATCGGTCTGATCCTGATCGTGCTGGAAGGCGGCCTGGATCTCGAACTCAGCGGCGGCAAGCACAAGCTCATCGGCCGCACGCTGCTCTCGGCGCTGCTGGGGCTGGTGCTCAGCATGTTCGTTATCGCGGGAATATTTTATCTGCTGTTGGGTGAAAGCTTCTACAACGCCATCGTGACCGCCACGCCCTTCGCCATCATCAGCAGCGCGGTGGCCATTCCCAGCGTGAGCGGACTGGAAAAGCGCAGGCGGGAATACATGGTGTACGAGTCCTCGCTGTCGGACATTTTGGGCCTGATGATGTTCAACATCCTGGTGCTGCCCAGCAATTCGGGCTGGGAGTCGGCGGGAAAATTCTTGCAAAGCACCGTACTGATCGTCATCATCTCGGCTATTTCGTGTTTCGTGCTGCTGTACCTCATTGCCCGCATTAGCCACCACGTCAAGTACCTGCCCATTATTTCGGTGCTGTTTTTGATTTACGCCGTAGGGAAGTTTTATCACCTGTCGTCGCTGCTGGCGATTTTGATTTTTGGGCTGTTCTTGAACAATACCGAACTGTTCGTGAAAGGCAAGCTGAACAACTTCTTCAAGAACGACCTTTTCGAGGCCGAACTGGAACAGTTCAAGCAGCTCACCGCCGAGAGTGCCTTTGTGATTCGCACATTTTTCTTTTTGATCTTCGGCTACTCGGCCGATCTGAGCGATTTTGCCGATCTCGACGCCTGGATCGTCAGCCTGCTTATTCTGCTAGCCATTCTGGGGACGCGCTTCCTGACGCTCAAAACCACTTTTCGCGGCAACCTCAGTCCGCTGCTGTACATTGCCCCGCGCGGACTGATTACCGTGCTGCTGTTCCTCAGTATTCCAGAGGAGTACCTGGTCGTGGGCTTTCGTAAGGGGATTCTAATGATTACCGTCATCATCACCGCCATCACGATGATGCTGGCGGTGATGACCTACAAAGGCCCGCCGGAGGAGGAAGTGATGTTGGATGAAGAGTTAGAGGTAACTTCGAAAGGCCCAGAACCGCCTCTCCCGCAAATAAAGCGGGGATGACTCCTGCGAAAAGGCCTCCCGTTCGAAGGAAATGTTGCGGTAGGCCAGGTAGTGAGTCCCGTATTGCAGATAACGAACGAAATATTCGATGAAATACCACAAATAGAAAAGCAGGAAGCCCATCTCCAACTGCTGCCGCAGGTGAATGCGCTCGTGGTGCAGGAGTTTTTCGCCCGGTTTTTTATTTTTTACAAAAACGAAAGGATAGAATGCCAACCCCAGCACCCGCAGGGAAGGAACCCGAATCACAATACCTTTGAAACCAGAAGTCAACAGTGTAAAGTTTAGAGTTTAAAGTTTAAAGCTTGGCTATTTAAGTTACTACCCTAAAATCTGATGCTTACTACCATTATTATTATTTTTGTCGTCGGCTATCTGGCGATTGCCCTCGAAGAAACCATCAAAGTTAACAAAACTGCCTCGGCGCTCATAACGGGCGTGCTGTGCTGGACGGCTTACGTCATGTACAGCGCCGAAACCGAGATGGTGGTGGAAGAGTTGTCGGCGCACGTGGGCGAAATCTCCGAGATCCTGTTCTTCCTGCTGGGCGCCATGACCATCGTGGAGCTGATCGACGCCCACGAGGGCTTTGCGATCATTACGGAGCGCATCAAAACGCGCAATCCCGTCTCGCTGCTGTGGATTATCTGTATCCTCACCTTTTTCCTCTCCGCCCTGCTCGACAACCTCACTACGTCCATCGTCATGGTGTCTTTGCTGCGCAAAATAATGCCCGAAGGCGAACAACGCAAACTCATGGCGGGGATGATTATCATCGCCGCCAATTCCGGCGGGGCCTGGTCGCCCATCGGCGACGTGTCCACGACCATGCTCTGGATCGGCGGACAGGTAAGTACTTCCGCCATTATCGTCAATCTTATCGTGCCCAGCATCGTGTCGCTCGCCGTGCCGCTCCTGTACATGACTTTTGCCATGAAAGGCAGCCTGAAAGCCATACCCATCGAGCCGGGCAGCGTGGCCTCCCCCGTTTTCGACGCCGAAAATGGCGTGTCGCGCGGACAGGGCCGGCTGATGCTTTATGCGGGCGTCGTCGGCCTGTTGTTTGTTCCCGTATTCAAGACCGTCACGCATCTGCCGCCCTACATGGGCATGCTGCTGTCGCTGGGCGCTTTGTGGGTGCTATCGGAAATCCTGCACAGCGAAAAAGACGAGGAGGACCGCCTTCCCTACACGCCCGCCTACGCGCTCAGCAAGATCGACGTTCCCAGCATTCTCTTTTTCCTGGGAATTCTGGCGGCCGTAGGCGTGCTGGAGGCCACCAACGTCCTTAGTGACTTGGCCGGGCAACTCGATGCGCTGGTAGGCAATCAGGACATCATCGTCATTGTCATCGGGGCCGTATCGGCCATCGTGGACAACGTCCCGGTCGTGGCCGCCGCGATGGGCATGTACAGCCTGGCCGATTTTCCCCAAGACCACAAGCTGTGGGAATTCATGGCTTACTGCGCCGGTACGGGCGGCAGTATGCTCGTCATTGGTTCGGCGGCAGGCGTCGCCGTGATGGGCATCGAGAAGCTGGATTTTGTCTGGTATCTGAAGAAAATCGCCTTCCTGGCTATGATCGGCTATTTGGCGGGCGCGGGAGTGTATTTGTTGATGTTTTAAGGGAGGCACAAAGCTCCAAAGGCACAGAGTGCTTTTTCTGATTCAAAACTGCGAAGTCATCGATTGCCGGGGGGATGGCGAGGCTTATTCTTCTGCTTCCGGGGGATAAATCCCCGGCAATTGATGTTGGATCAGCGCAAAAGAATCTTTGCCTGGTGGCTGAACCACAGTATTTCCAATGGTACTTTTCCCTTACTTTTGTTTTTAAAAAAACGAACTGAAACAAAACCATGCAGCACAAACCACTTTTTGGCACAATCCTCGGCTTACTGGTGAGCCTGAGCGCTTTCGCGCAGGACCTCACGACCGCCGACGCCGTACTGGACAAGTACCTGACCGCTGTGGGTGGCAAAGACAAAATCAGCGCGATCAAGGACATAACTACCAGCGCGACTTCTGACATACAGGGCCGCACGATGGAGACGGAGACGAAGCTGAAAATGCCCAACAAATTCAAGCAGACTTCCTACATGATGGGCAACGAGGCGGGCGGCACGACCTACGATGGCACAACGCTCTCGCGCTCGATGCGCGGCCAAACGACCACGAAGGAAGGCAAAGAAGCCTTTCAGGAGTTCATGCAAAACATGCCTTTCCCGGAGTTGCTATACGACTCGCTGGGCGTAGAGAAGAAGTTGGTGGGCATGGAAAATGTAAATGGCAAAGACGCCTACGACCTGGAATTTACCGTCAACGGCAACACTTGGCACGACTTCTTCGACAAAGACTCAGGTTTGAAAGTGAAGCGCACCGCCACCAATGAATCACCGCGCGGCAAGACGGAGGCCGTGTTCAGCTACGGGGATTACAAAGCCGTCAACGGCATCAAATTCCCCTTCACCAGCAGCCGTAAATTCGGCCAGTTCGAGATGGCTTCCGAGACACAGTCGATTAAATTGAACAAGGGGATTGACGACAAGCACTTTAGGATAAAGTAATAAGCCTATAACTACAGCAGCGGCGTTTGGGCTTAGGCAATAAAAGCAGTAACTAGGGATTTCAAAGCCCCGCCATGCGATTTCGACTGTCCCTCCGCCCCACCCAGCCCCGACAGCGGCTGCTGTTCAACTACCAGTACCCGCTGCAAAGCTGGCTCTACGGCCTGCTGCACCGCGCCGACGCCGACTACGCCGCCTTCCTGCACGAGCGCGGCTACACCCCGCCCGACAGCCGGAAGGGCTTCAAGCACTTTACGTTTTCGAGTCTGCTGATTCCCAAGGTCGCCCGCATCAAGCCGGGCGACTCCTGCATGACGCTGCTCTCCGACCTGATTCACCTGCACGTTTCCTTCCACCTCGACGAAGCCGCCGAGGATTTCGTGACCGGCTTGTTCCAGGATCAAAAACTCAGCCTCTACAACCGCGACTTCCGAGCCGACTTCGTGGTGGAGCAAGTGGAGACCCTACCACTGCCCGAATTCTCGGGGAAGGCGGTTTTCAAAACAACCTCCCCGATGGTCGTGGCCGAAAAGGTCGACGGGATGGATCAGTACCTGCCGCCCGCTGACCCGCTTTTCGGGCGCTGCCTGGCCCTCAACCTCTGGGACAAGTACCGCAGTATCCACCAGGAAGCACTATTGCAGCTCGACGGTACCGCCGCCGAAAAACTCATTCGCTTCCAGCTACTCAGCGATCCCGAACGCGTCAAAAAACGCGGCTTCCTGGCCAAAGAAGGCAAAGCCGGCGTGCAGACGAAGATCATCGGCTACCACAATTTTGAATTTGAATTAACGGCCCCGCCGGAGATTCTGGCGGTGGCCTACGACAGCGGTCTGGGGCGGCTGAACGCAATGGGGTGCGGGTGCGTGGAGGTGGTGGAGTAAGAGGCTACTTGCCTTTTTTCTTGGATTTTACGTACGCCATAAAATCCTCTCGGCTGATGGGCTTTGACTTTTCCAAGAGTTCCGTCCAGACTTTGCGCGGGTCTCTACCGCTTGCAAAAGGGTTAATGAACTTAGGCTTGGATTCCATACGCGCTACTTTTTCGAAGATTTGAAAGAAGCTTCCCGCATCTGTTTGATGGCCTCCTCTTTGGTGATTGGCTTTTTGTTCCGCCGGATTTCTTCCCAGACTTCTTTGGGATCGCGGTTTTTGAAGGGGGTTGAAGATGGGAGTGGGCATTATGGGCTGTCTAGCTCGTAAAGTTATTTTTTCTGAAATATGGATAGATCAGCTTTCTCAAGAGTTTTCATCAAATCGGCCGTTTTAGCTTCCGCAGCTTCACGAGCGGTTGAAAACTCGCCCTGCTGAGAGTCTTTTTTCTTTTTGGCAGCCTCATCAGTTGTTGTCGGATAGTTCATAATCAACTGTTTTTTAATTGAATGCTCAATAACGATCTTTCAGGGAGACAAAGAAAGATTCATATGTGATCCCGTTACGAAAGGTTTCGAGCTCTCCAGTGTCTGACCTCACTCCCCAGACCTTGAAACGATCTATGGCTTTGTCAAGTTCACGGGCTATCGCAATCTGGTACAATCGGGTTCTACTTAGGGTGCTTCCTTTAAAACCTACTATGGCATTTGGGTAATTTGACAGAAACGAGACAATGGATTGGAATACAGTGGCTAAAATTTTAGGCATATCACCATTATCGCTAATAGCGTATACATCCAAGTTATCGTCTCCAAGAACATCGGCCAGTGTGAGCGAATAAAGCGACGGAATAGTAGTAGCATAGTAAACAATCGTTTTCCTGATAGTTCGCTCTCCCTCGCTAACAAACTCGTAGCGAAGGGCTTGATCCAGGACAGTAAAATGGTAGAAGGGCTGATTCATATAGGCTAGGTAGTCCTGACTTTGGTACGATTAATGAGGTCAATAATTCATGTTCAAGTTTCAATTCCAGTAAGCCAAAGATACCGTTTGATAATTTTACTCAATTCTAAATGTTTCCTATATTTCATTTTCTATGACAAACTTAGTATAATTGGGAGTTAACGCAAATTTCAGATGATCAAAGAACTCTCCACCTTCATCCAAACCCTCGACCCAGATTTCAAAGCCCTGGGAATGAAGCCCAAAGAAGGACTGCACATTCTTCTGAGAATTCAGACTGACGAGGACACTATTCTAATGGACGAGAACTCCTTGGCTGGCTGGGGCTATACCAAAACGAAGAATCCCGACGCTGCGGAGCTATCCCTCATCGACCGTTGCGCGGCACTGTCGCAGGTGTCATGGTGCGTGAACACAAACAAGTGCTTCGATCTCCCGACCAAGGCCATCCACAGTTGTTCGCCTTATTGCGTAGCGATCAAGCGGGAAAACCTCGTGGGTGGTGAAAAATATAAGAAGAATGAGCAGGGCAAGAAATCACAGGTTTATGAGCGCATCAACGCTTACTTTGCCAAGACCTTCGACCTGATTGAGGACGGGTCCGAAAAACAGCGGGTCGAGGTGTTCAAGTACGCGCTGAATTCTCAGGAAAAATTTCACGCTTGGCTGGATCAAATTCCGGCTTTTGCGGAAATGAAAGACGCTGAGTACGTGATTTTTTACCTGGACGAGCCGATTGAGAAATTTCAGCAAACCAACGCTGCCTATCTCGCCGACAAGCTTTTCAACACCAGCGACTACAATCAGACTATCGCAGAAACTACCTTCGGGACGAGCGACTTCTTCAACGGCTACCCTACCAAAAAGCCGTTTTTGACCCACCAATCCGCCGCTTTCGACATTGCCGGGCTTATCTCGGCGGAAGAAGCCCGATACCTTTATGAATTCCAGGACATCATCGGCCGGGGAATCTTACCACGCCCGCTGCCGCTCTTCATCTACCAGGAAGAACTGAAAGTGAAGGGCAAGCGCAGTCTGCGGGATGCGTCCATCGCCCTGTTTAAGGCGGAAGCCGAAGCGGGGCGCAACATCGGGTATAAGGAGATTATCGAGGCTCTGTACCAAGATTACCAAGATCAATTCGGCAATTACTATCTGCTCTTTTATCAGCGGGGCGAGATCAAAGACTTTGACTTTGTCTCAAAATTCGAGTACGAGCTGAAAGATGAAAACGGCAAGCCCTGGGAAATTGAAGACCATTTTCAGATAAAGTATCGGCGGAAAATCGAGAATGTGTTCGACTTCCAGTACGCCGTACTGCTTCCTGTCTTCAACAATGCCCTGGTGGTCAAGACCAAAGTGGGGGGCTTTCAGTACAAATACTTCGACGACATCGACGCCAAGTACTGCAAATCGGACAATACTTATTTGCTCGTCATGACCTACCGCCGGGCTTTTTACGATTTTATTTATAAATCGAAACGGGAAGCGATAAGCCAGCCGACTTTCGACCGCATCATGCTCACGAGTGTTCTGGACGATATCCGGCTCGATGAAATCAAAAACGGCTACCATTCCCAAAACGTGAGTATCCGCCAGAAACTGAATATCTGGTTTAGCCTTTCCGAAAACTTCAACCAAAAAATCGTAACCTCCCCAACTATGGCAAGCAGATTAAAAGACCACCGCGCCTTCATTAAGCAATTAGCGAAGGGCGAAACGAGCATCGAGACCGACGACCAGTATGCTTTCACGGTCGGACAGGTCATTTACTACCTGTTTTCCAAGAGCAGAACAGACGACCGCAGCTACAAGCGGCTAGAACCTTTCATGCAGCAGGTCCACGCCGAGGAATTGAATAAGGCTATTTCCCGCCTGTTCGACACTTACAAGCACGAGAATTTCTCGGGGAACTTTCGCAACCCGTTCGCCGAAGTAATGGATTACCAAACTGCCGCCAATATCCGTAATCTTATGCCTACCATCCTGGCCGGTATTTTTTCACAAAACGAGTTGTTCCGCGATAAGGATGGGAATGAAGAAGTCGCAGAAATCCTGGAATCAACCACCGAAGAATAAATCCCTCAACCCTAAAACCACCAACCATGAGTACTCCATTCAAAAACCGCGTATTTGGCTGCGTCGTCATCAAAGCCCTGAATGCCAACTACAACGCCGACTTTTCGCACCAGCCTCGCACGCTGCCCGACGGAACGGTATACGCCACCGACAAAGCCCTGAAATACACGGTTCGGAATTACCTGGACAAGCAATTTGAAAACGAGATAGTATTTTATTTCAAGAGTCTGAACGAAGAAATGCAGCCCCGCGACCTCGACCAGACCTTCGAGAAGCACTTTGGCGAATTCCCAAAAGCCGAGAAGGGAAAAGACGGAGCCGTAAAAGTCCGCAAGCAAGTACTAGCCAAACTGTTGGAGTGCATCGACATCCGCTTGTTCGGCGGCACTTTCGCCAGTAAGGACGCCAACTTGTCGCTGCACGGCACGACGCAATTTACGCACGGGGTCAACAAATTCGTGGAGGGAATCATCTACTCGGAGCAGATTTCGTCGCCTTTCCGCAACTCCAACGAGAAGAGTACCGACTCCATGCAAACCACCCTCGGCACCCAATTCAAATTGAAGGAAGGCCACTACGTCCACCACCTGTCGGTCAACCCGCGTAATTTGGAGGAGATGAGCAAAGCGGTGGACGGCGACGGCGTCACCGAAGACGATATTGCCAAACTCAAAGAAGCCCTGCGCTGCGGGGCTACCTTTTACGACTCTTCTTCCAAGGCGGGCGTGGAGAATGAACTGCTGTTGTGGGTACAGTTGAAAGAGGGCTCGAAGATCGTTTTGCCCTCATTTGTAGAAATGGTAACTGTCGATGCGGATGGGAAAATCGACCTGACGAAAGTGAAGACTATTTTGGCCAAACCGCACATCGCGCCGGAGATCGAAAGGATCGAACTGTACTACAACACCGACGTAACGCAAGTCATCGACGCACCCGACGCGGCGGAAGTACTCGAACTGAACTAGTCATGGCGGCACAGAAACTGATTTCGATCGACCTACGGGCCGATTTTGGTTTTTTCAAGAAGCCCGACTACAACGATGGCTTGCTGCTATCGTACAATATGCTGCACAAGCCCGCGCTACTGGGCATTCTGGGGGCGGTCATTGGTCTGGCGGGCTATCAGCGGAAAGGCGAATTTCCTGAGTACTACGAAAAGCTGCGGGATCTGCCCGTCGGAATCGAGCCTTTGGCGGGCTACCACGAACGGGGTAATTTCCAGAAAACCGCCGTGAAGTACACCAATACGGTAGGATATGCCAACCAGGACGGGACGTTGTTGATTGAGGAAAGTATGCTCATCGCGCCAGCCTATCGCTGTTACGTTTTACTAGACACCGAAAACGAGGATCAAGCCAAACTCTACGCGTACTTGCGGGAAGGTAAGGCGGAGTACATTCCGTATTTGGGAAAAAACGAGTTTCAGGCTTGGTGGCTCGGTGAAAATGGGGAAAATACGTTTCGGGAGTATGGGTTTGAGGAGTTTGACTATTCGGAAGATTTTCAAATTGCGTCCGCTTTCGTGAAAGAAGATTCGATCCGAGACCAGCGGGTGGTTCTCAAACCTTCTTTTCGTACCAGAAATGAGGTAGAAAGAAAAGGCAGTTTTACTTATTTCGAGCGGCTTCCCGGCACTTTCGATCCCCAACTTTATCAGTACATCCTCTACGATTTCGGCTATTCGGATTGGTTGTTTTCCAAAGACTCGACTGTTCAGAATTTGTACGCGATCACGGATGCACAGGGACAAAGAATTCTCATTCAACTATTTTCCTAGCGATGCTGACTCTGGACGACTCCCAAAAGTCAAGCCTGAAAATTTCGGAGATTTTGCCGGGTCACGAGCGGTATTGGGCGCACTTGCCGCCCGATACCGAATCTCGTAAAGACGACGATCCCGAAACACTGGCCGAGCATTGCGACCTGGTCAACGACTACGCACTCCGCTTGTGTGCCGCTCACCATTTGGAGCCAGTCATCGATAAGCTGATCGAAGCAAGTCTGTCTTTAAATGATGGGTTGAAACAATCGGCCGAAGTAAAAGGCTTTCTAAAAACTCTGTTTTTCAACGTGGTCGGCTTTCATGATTTTGGCAAAGTCAATGAAAACTTCCAGGTACTCCGCATGAAGAACGCCAAAGAGTTCAGAGAGAACAAAGAGTCCGGCCTGATACCGACCTACGGCCATTCCTTCCTGGGTACTTATATTTTCATCGCCCACCATTTGGAAAAGCTGCTGGACTTGGAACTTGACCCCGATGCCGAGGCTAGCCTAACGGTATTCATCTACGCACTCTCCTACCCGATTCTATGTCATCACCGCCCGTCACTCATCGACGCCGAGAGTGATCTGCAAAAAGCAGAACTTGCTCGATGGTTCAATGAATTGAACCGCTACCTGTCACTCTACCAATCTAGCTTCGACGACGAAATATCGGACTACTTTCTAGGCCAGGAATTCAGCCATCATTGGAACGACTACTGGGATAGTTCGCCGAGTTCTTTCCCCCTTTACGCCCTCATCAAACTTGGCTTCTCGCTCCTCACGGCTTCCGATTACCTGGCTACGCACGAGTATATGAGCGACGCGCCTACCGAAGATTCAGATTTAGGGGTTTTTTCGCGAGATAGAATACAGGAGATAGCCGAATACCTGCGTAGTAACGGCCATAACAAAGTCGCTTACGACGCGCTCGACAGCCACGAATTTGAGTTTCCAGCTGATAAATCCAGGGACAACTTGAACACGTTACGGAAAGGGATGGCCGTCGAAGTGATTCGCACAGTCAAAGTGAATCTGGATGGACGTCTGTTTTACATCGAAGCCCCCACGGGTGGCGGCAAGACGAACCTTTCAATGATTGCCGTGATGGAGTTGCTGCTGGCCGATCCTAAACTCAATAAGGTTTTTTACGTCTTCCCCTTCACTACGCTCATCACCCAGACCTACGAAGCCCTTCGGGACACGCTCAATTTGCAACCCGACGAACTGGTAGAGCTTCATTCCAAAGCAGGCTTTCACAGCAAATTATCGGACGAAGCGCAAAAAGACGGCGAATACGGCGATGAGAAAAAGGACTTTATCGACAATCTGTTTGCGCTATACTCTGTCACGGTGCTTTCACACGTGAAGTTTTTCGACGTGCTGAAATCTAACCGCAAGGAGACCAACTACCTGCTGCACCGCTTGACCAATTCGGTGGTTGTGATTGACGAATTGCAGTCCTATAATCCCAATATCTGGGACAAGATGCTGTATTTTATCAGTCAATACGCAGAGTTCTTCAACATTCGGTTCATTGTCATGTCGGCTACTTTGCCCAAGATTAGTGCGCTGAATATTGGGCTGACTCAGAAACCGGAATTTGTCGAGTTACTCCATCTCTTCTTTGGTAGGCTTGTCGATATTATCCTCAGAAACCGGAATTTGTCGAGTTACTCCCCAATGCTCGAAAGTATATCTTGAATCCCAATTTCGCGGAGCGCGTCACTTTTGATTTTGAACTACTCGCTGAAAAGGATTTGACGCTCGAAAGGCTGGCGGAGGTCGTGATTGATAAATCTAGTAGTTATGCAAATAAGCACGAGAAAGTGCGCACGATTGTCGAGTTTATTTACAAGAAATCAGCGTCGGATTTTCAACAATTGTTGAAAGATATGAATCATCCGTTTGACGAAGTTTTCGTCCTGTCAGGAACGGTTCTGGAACCGCGTCGCCGGGAAATCATCAACTTTATCAAACGAACGTCTCTTGAAAATATAAATGTTCTTCTAATCACGACGCAGGTCGTAGAAGCTGGCGTAGATATCGACATGGATTTGGGTTTCAAGAACCAATCCCTGCTCGACAGCGACGAGCAATTGGCCGGACGGGTCAACCGAAATGCCAGCAAGAAAGGCAGTAAAGTGTATTCCTTCTATCTGGATGACGCAGGAATGTTGTACAAAAACGACCATCGTTTCCAGGAAACCAAGACGATAAACGAATCCGTGAGAGAAAAGATACTGGCTGAAAAAGACTTCAAATTTCTGTACGAGAAAGTCTTTACCAGAATCGATAAAATCAATGAATTGAACTTTGCCGATAATTTTTCTGATTACGAAAACGAACTCAGAAAGCTCCGCTTTGATCAGGTTGACCGTAAATTTAAAATAATCGACCAGGAAAATATTTCTGTTTTTGTTCCATTAGCTATCCCAATATTGATCGATGGTGCCAAGCCAGAAATAAATGATAAAATTTTATCGGATAAAGAGATCGAGTTCCTGAGACAGCATGGGGTTTTTCCTAATTTTGAAAATAAAATTGAAGGCACCGAAGTTTGGGAATGCTACAAAAAGTTGATTTTCCAAAGCATGGAAGACCGCAGGAAAAAGAAGGGTTTTGATTTGAAAGCGAAAGTTCATTTCAAGATATTGCAGGGTATTATGTCAAAATTCACCTTCTCGCTATTTGCCCATTCCAAAGTGGTGACGGCTGTGCGGGAATATTGTTCGCCGGAAAGCGAATCCTATGGCTTCGAGCATCTTCTCCATCATGACTTGGTATATTGCTACGAAGAAGGACTTATCGCCGACAAGCTCAGCGCGACCCAAAACCAATTCCTCTGATATCAATCGGCCCATGAACATCAACGCCACGCTCGTCAACATCTACCACATTTGCCAGCGCGAAATGTGGCTGCACGCCCACGCCATCCGCATGGAGCATACCTCCGACGTGGTGTACGAGGGCAAGCTGATCGGCGAGGAAAGCTACCCGCAACGGGCGGAAAAAAACCAGGAAGTACAGATTTCGGCGGAGGTGGATGGCGCGACCTGCACGGCCAAAATCGACTACTACGACAGCAAACACGGCATCGTCCACGAGACCAAGAGGTCGGCGGCAAAGGAGCGGGCGCACGTGGCGCAGGTGCAATTTTATTTGTTTTTGCTACGAAAAAACGGCGTGGCGGCCAGCCACGGCCTAATCGAGTACCCCAAACTCCGCCAAACCGAGCGCGTGGATTTGGCCGAAGTCGACGAACAAACCGTAGCGGGCTGGGTGCGCGACATCGTCCGCATCCTGAATCAGGAGCAATGTCCGCCGCGCCTACCGATCAGCCGATGCCGCTCGTGCAGCTACCTCGACTTCTGCCACGTGGCCGAGGTGGAGTGATTTTTCAAAGAATGAACCCTCCTTTTTGCCCTCATGAAAAAAAGCTACTACCTCTTCAATCCGGGCCGACTCAGCCGCAAGGACAACACCCTCTGTTTCACGCCCGTGGATGAGCAGGGCATCGAAGGGCAGTCGCGCTACCTGCCCATCAATACGGTAGACAACCTCTACTGCTTTGGGAGTCTGGATGCCAACTCGGCGATGTACAATTTTCTGGGTAAGTACCACGTGGCGGTGCATTTTTTCGATTACTACGAGCATTACACCGGGTCGTTCATGCCCAAAGACTATCTGCTGGCGGGCAAGATGCAGGTCGAGCAGACCAAACATTATATTTCGGATAAGAAGCGGTTGCCCATCGCCCGTACTTTTGTGGAGGGTGCGGCCTTCAACATGGGCAAAAACCTGAAATACTACCAGGGCCGGGGTCGCGACGTGGCGGAGTCGCTGCGGCGCGTGGAGGAATACACGCCGCTGATCGCCAACGCCAGCCGCATCGACGAACTGATGGGCATCGAGGGCAACATACGACAAGCGTACTACGGTGCATTCGGCAGCATCATTAGTGATTTCGAGATGGGAAACCGCAGCCGTCAGCCGCCCCAAAACGAAGTCAACGCGCTTATTTCGTTCGGCAACATGATGTGTTATTCCGTTTGTCTGGATCAGATTTACCACACCCAGCTCAACCCGACCATCAGTTTCCTGCACGAACCGGGAGCGCGGCGCTACTCGCTGGCGCTGGACTTGTCCGAGATTTTTAAGCCGCTGCTGGTAGATCGCACCATCTTTAGCGTTTTGAACAAAAAACAACTACAAGCCAACGATTTCCGAACCGAACTGAACCGCTGCGTGCTGAAAGACAGCGGCCGACAGACTTTCGTCCGCGCCTTCGAGGAGCGGCTCAAGGAAACCTTCAAGCACCGCAGCCTGGGGCGCAACGTCAGCTACAAGCACCTGGTCAAGCTGGAATGTTACAAACTGAGCAAGCATTTGCTAGGCATCGAAACGTATAGGCCGTTTAAGATGATGTGGTGAGGGAGGGTGTGTAATTGTTGAACTGTGTAATCGTGTAATCGTGTAATCGTGTAATCGTGTAATCGTGTAATCGTGTAATCGTTGAACTGTTTTAGACGCACACGGTTTTCCAAATCGAAGCTAAATTTGATCGTCCTGGAATCTAAATGAACGCAGGTCCAAAGTCCAGAATCTAGCCGCATCGGCGGACCGGTCTAAAATCCAGAATCTAAAATCCAAAGTCTGGTTATGTACGTGATATTGGTGTACGACATGGGGGAGAAGCGAGTGGGCAAAATGCTGAAGCACTGCCGCAAGTACCTTAACTGGATTCAGAATTCGGTGTTCGAGGGCGAGATTACCGACGTAAAATTCAAAGAAATGATCGGGCAGGCGGAGAAGATCATGAAAAAGGACGAGGACAGCCTCATCATCTTCAAAAGTCGCGATCAGCGCTGGCTCGATAAGCAAATTGTGGGGAAGGAAAGAATGAGTACGGATAATTTCTTGTGATCCCAACGACTTCGTTAGGTCGTCGGTCGATCTTTTTTGGTTCTTTGACATCCTGAAAAACAACCTCTGCTCGCCGATAGTGGCACTAACTCACTGATTTTCAGAAGTCGTCGAAGCCCCTATCAAATCATACTACTCCTGACCGACGATTTTTTAATTGGGAATCATCCTGAAAAAGCTCAATTTTGGGCCATAATGGCTGATTTTCCATCGCCTCTCAATCGTACCTTGTTGGAATTGAAAGTAAATTCGTGAGCAAATTTTCGGGCATCGGTGCTAAGTTCTCTCAATCGTACCTTGTTGGAATTGAAAGTGGACAAAAGCCAGTTGTCCAGGTACTTCTTTACAGTTCTCTCAATCGTACCTTGTTGGAATTGAAAGGTCGAGATTCACCAGGCTCGGCTAAAAAAAGCTTAGCTCTCAATCGTACCTTGTTGGAATTGAAAGGCAGCTTTCCACTGGCGGCATCCTCGACCACGCACACCTCTCTCAATCGTACCTTGTTGGAATTGAAAGATGTTGATTGCAGATACGCTTTGCGCGGCTTCGTTCTGCTCTCAATCGTACCTTGTTGGAATTGAAAGGATGGTGGAACTCTTCCTGCAAAAAAACGAGAAGAAGACTCTCAATCGTACCTTGTTGGAATTGAAAGTGATAGCAGTTGGGGATATTTCGCCTTAAAGGCCGTGACTCTCAATCGTACCTTGTTGGAATTGAAAGAAATACGCTGGACTCGCAGTTTGGACAGGGCGCGCAAACTCTCAATCGTACCTTGTTGGAATTGAAAGTCGAAACATTGGGCTTATCCATGCCATCGACACCCCAGCTCTCAATCGTACCTTGTTGGAATTGAAAGAAATACGCTGGACTCGCAGTTTGGACAGGGCGCGCAAACTCTCAATCGTACCTTGTTGGAATTGAAAGTCGAAACATTGGGCTTATCCATGCCATCGACACCCCAGCTCTCAATCGTACCTTGTTGGAATTGAAAGGCGCCGTAATCACCCGCGCGCCTGGCCCACGCTTGAACTCTCAATCGTACCTTGTTGGAATTGAAAGTTCTTTTCCAATGCGAGCATGGCACGCACCCGATGCGCCTCTCAATCGTACCTTGTTGGAATTGAAAGGCTTCTGCACTTGATTTCGCTCCATCCTTAGGCAGTACTCTCAATCGTACCTTGTTGGAATTGAAAGAAAAAATTGTCACCCTGAGCGGACCGGGCCGCCGGGCGGCTCTCAATCGTACCTTGTTGGAATTGAAAGCTTGCTGCCGGATGGCCAGCACAGCTTCTTGCCAACGGCTCTCAATCGTACCTTGTTGGAATTGAAAGAAAACAAAAATGTAAACTACGACGGGCAAATACTGACTCTCAATCGTACCTTGTTGGAATTGAAAGTTCTTTTCCGAGAACATCTCTTCCACGTTCTTGTAGCTCTCAATCGTACCTTGTTGGAATTGAAAGTTGGGTTGGCGCGGTTAGCTGGGTTGATGATAGTGCCCTCTCAATCGTACCTTGTTGGAATTGAAAGGTAATTTTTGATGCTCAGGAGTGAATGCAACATTACTCTCTCAATCGTACCTTGTTGGAATTGAAAGACGGGTAGTACGGGAAACACAGGCGCGACACCAAATCTCTCAATCGTACCTTGTTGGAATTGAAAGAGAATCCGATATTCTCCACAAAACGGCGTTGCTGCTACTCTCAATCGTACCTTGTTGGAATTGAAAGATAATTGCATTACGCTCCATTGTTGGCAGTCCGCGTACTCTCAATCGTACCTTGTTGGAATTGAAAGAATATGAAAAAGTGCTATGACTTCCTATTTGACGACTCTAAATCGTACCTTGTTGGAATTGAAAGGGATACAGGAGCGGCGCGTAATCCAGCACACACGGCACTCTCAATCGTACCTTGTTGGAATTGAAAGTCGCCAGGGTGAATTCGGCGGCTCCATTTACCAGCTTCTCTCAATCGTACCTTGTTGGAATTGAAAGGCCATGTAGAGGCAAGAGGTATAGAGGCGTAATTCGCTCTCAATCGTACCTTGTTGGAATTGAAAGCGTCGGCGTACTCCTCGCGGTAGTTCAGTCCTTCGTCTCTCAATCGTACCTTGTTGGAATTGAAAGGAGCCTCGAACTTCTCGAAGAAATCCTCATCGCTTGCTCTCAATCGTACCTTGTTGGAATTGAAAGATAATGGCCACGGCCTGGGACTTCGCCAGAAAGCCCCTCTCAATCGTACCTTGTTGGAATTGAAAGAGCTATTGGGGGGAATGTTTTTGTCGGGTTGGGCTTCTCTCAATCGTACCTTGTTGGAATTGAAAGATGATGACATTGATAAGAAAAAGGCCGAAAAGAAGAACTCTCAATCGTACCTTGTTGGAATTGAAAGATGACTGAGTTGATTTCGTCCCAACTTGGACTGCTCCTCTCAATCGTACCTTGTTGGAATTGAAAGAAGAAAGCTCTTGCCAATCCTTTTACTCACTATGCGCTCTCAATCGTACCTTGTTGGAATTGAAAGGGCGACCCCTCGAAATTAGGTTGAATCACTACATTCCTCTCAATCGTACCTTGTTGGAATTGAAAGACGTCTATCGAAACGATAGTGGCCTTGCCTGTGCAGACTCTCAATCGTACCTTGTTGGAATTGAAAGGGTACAGGCAAAAATGGACGCGGCCATTTCAAGGCTCTCTCAATCGTACCTTGTTGGAATTGAAAGGATTTGTAGAAGAAAAAATCCGGCTAATAGTGAATCCTCTCAATCGTACCTTGTTGGAATTGAAATAACGGTATAGGGTACGTTAAATTTATTCTTTTTCCCTTCTCTCAATCGTACCTTGTTGGAATTGAAATATTATTTTCTAACTCCCTACAAATCAGAACAAAGCACCTCTCAATCGTACCTTGTTGGAATTGAAATGGTATTGTGTCGTCGCTCACTTCAAACGCGCCCGCCACCCTCTCAATCGTACCTTGTTGGAATTGAAATTCTTTGGGCTGCACCTTCATCGGCACCCGTATCTGCTCTCAATCGTACCTTGTTGGAATTGAAATAATCACCGCCGCCGGATTGGAGACAGGCCACTGAGAACTCTCAATCGTACCTTGTTGGAATTGAAATACGTTACCGACGTCCGCGAAGGCGAAATGGCGGGCTCTCAATCGTACCTTGTTGGAATTGAAATACGTTACCGACGTCCGCGAAGGCGAAATGGCGGGACGCTCTCAATCGTACCTTGTTGGAATTGAAATGAATCAGCCCGTTGATATGCAGGGTCAAATCCTCGCTCTCAATCGTACCTTGTTGGAATTGAAATCAAAACAACCGATTCTACGGGCTGCTGGCGAAGGCCAACTCTCAATCGTACCTTGTTGGAATTGAAATGTCACAGTAATTAATTTAACCCTTCAAATCCATGCAATCTCTCAATCGTACCTTGTTGGAATTGAAATTGAATACATAGGTTGTTGACTCATTCCACGAACCATCTCTCAATCGTACCTTGTTGGAATTGAAATACTAACCAACCCAAACATTATGAGTCGCGTAAGTGACTCTCAATCGTACCTTGTTGGAATTGAAATATATTGCATTGTCGGCCAGCAGCCACGCCACGCCGCTCTCTCAATCGTACCTTGTTGGAATTGAAATATTCGAGACGCCGCCCGCCCCAGTACCTACCGACCCTCTCAATCGTACCTTGTTGGAATTGAAATAGCATCACGCCCATAATCCCCAGCACGTGGTTGAGCATCTCTCAATCGTACCTTGTTGGAATTGAAATTCGACCAGCTTCTTGCCCCTGGCAAACCAGATATCCACCTCTCAATCGTACCTTGTTGGAATTGAAATCATCCTATCCGTGAAAGAAGTGCTGGCTTTTTACGACTCTCAATCGTACCTTGTTGGAATTGAAATAGAAAGGCAATGATGAGAAAGCAGAACGCGCCATAATCTCTCAATCGTACCTTGTTGGAATTGAAATGCGATTCGACATTTTGACATGATGGTTATTGTATTCTCTCAATCGTACCTTGTTGGAATTGAAATATTCGAGACGCCGCCCGCCCCAGTACCTACCGACCTACTCTCAATCGTACCTTGTTGGAATTGAAATGAGTGATTTATGAGCCACCCCAAGCCGAATACATCACTCTCAATCGTACCTTGTTGGAATTGAAATTGAAAAAGACATTATATCTATGGCACATTGGGCAAGGTCTCTCAATCGTACCTTGTTGGAATTGAAATGAAAGATTTACACGGAATTTGAAAAGGCTGGCTATTACCTCTCAATCGTACCTTGTTGGAATTGAAATGACCCTAAGCCTTTGAACTTAACTAACATTGATTTTTCTCTCAATCGTACCTTGTTGGAATTGAAATTGAAAAAGACATTATATCTATGGCACATTGGGCAACTCTCAATCGTACCTTGTTGGAATTGAAATGAGAGTCGCGTATATCGATTCAGCTCTACCCTGCGTCGCTCTCAATCGTACCTTGTTGGAATTGAAATACGTCTGATATCTCATAGTTGTAAACCTCTTTGCTTCTCTCAATCGTACCTTGTTGGAATTGAAATTATAGGAAACCGTGACCGTGCCGCCTTTTTTAGTCACCTCTCAATCGTACCTTGTTGGAATTGAAATAATTCTTGCTTTAAGTATCAAGACCCTGAAGCAAAACTCTCAATCGTACCTTGTTGGAATTGAAATTGGGCCGAGGCCACTTTGTTGAGCTGCGCGATGATGTCTCTCAATCGTACCTCGTTGGAATTGAAATAAACCCTCTCCGCGCTGGCCGACAGCCCAGAGGATTGCCTCTCAATCGTACCTTGTTGGAATTGAAATTCGACCGCTACCGCCGACACCCTGACCCCTACGGAGCGCGAGCTCTCAATCGTACCTTGTTGGAATTGAAATATTATCCTGTCCGACTCCTCGATGATCTTCGGCGGATCTCTCAATCGTACCTTGTTGGAATTGAAATTTTCTAAAACAGATATGAGAAAATTAATTTCGATAGCGCTCTCAATCGTACCTTGTTGGAATTGAAATGGTACTTGGAGACGTAGGCCGTCACGGATCGTAATTCTCTCAATCGTACCTTGTTGGAATTGAAATTCTTAAATCCAAACACACCCGAGACATCCTTGAAGATGCTCTCAATCGTACCTTGTTGGAATTGAAATACGCTCTGCCGCTGGCATTGCCGGACGTGAAAGCCGCTCTCAATCGTACCTTGTTGGAATTGAAATTGTAGATGCGAGTCTGCGTCGTGATCGGCAACACAAACCTCTCAATCGTACCTTGTTGGAATTGAAATGACGCTGCTGAACCTCGGTAGGACTCAGACTCTGCAAACTCTCAATCGTACCTTGTTGGAATTGAAATTGAATCAAAACGACGAAACAGCTACCAAGCGGCTGGCCCTCTCAATCGTACCTTGTTGGAATTGAAATGTCAACGGCGCGCTGGTAATCGATCTTGTTGATCCGCTCTCAATCGTACCTTGTTGGAATTGAAATGCTGTGAAATGGCCATAAGCGTGAATAGCCGGTGGGTCCTCTCAATCGTACCTTGTTGGAATTGAAATTTTATCCGCCCCTCTGACCATACCCATCTGCGAAACCTCTCAATCGTACCTTGTTGGAATTGAAATTGGGCAAGAACCCTGACTGGAAAGCAGCCAGCGCCTGCTCTCAATCGTACCTTGTTGGAATTGAAATGATGGTGGAACTCTTCCTGCAAAAAAACGAGAAGAAGCTCTCAATCGTACCTTGTTGGAATTGAAATCTCGAACACGCCTGGAAGCTGGCGGCGTTCGTTTGCCTCTCAATCGTACCTTGTTGGAATTGAAATAACGGTTGAGCCTTCCAAAAGTCTCTAACCATCTGTTCTCTCAATCGTACCTTGTTGGAATTGAAATTAGGGCGTAGCCCGTGAACTCTCAGAAGTATCTCATCTCTCAATCGTACCTTGTTGGAATTGAAATAGAAAGGAATGGATTGGGGCGCGGGCCGCGCCGAGATCCTCTCAATCGTACCTTGTTGGAATTGAAATTGTTTCTCTGATCTTTAATTTTCAAATTAAACTCGCCTCTCAATCGTACCTTGTTGGAATTGAAATAGCCCAGAACCGTCACAAGCATATTACGACCACGGACCTCTCAATCGTACCTTGTTGGAATTGAAATGAAAAAGCAGTGGCGATTTACGATTACTAATATTTAGCTCTCAATCGTACCTTGTTGGAATTGAAATTCGCGAAGCTGATGCCGTGCATCGTGTCGGAGCCGTCCTCTCAATCGTACCTTGTTGGAATTGAAATGGTCGAGCTGCACGTAGGTCAGCCCGGCCATCACCCACCTCTCAATCGTACCTTGTTGGAATTGAAATGGAAAGGCGACTTTGCCACCAGCCAGTTCTGGATGCCCTCTCAATCGTACCTTGTTGGAATTGAAATTAAACGGGGTGCGGAACGACGCCGGCACTACGGCGCTGCTCTCAATCGTACCTTGTTGGAATTGAAATACGGTCGAGTTGACCTTAGTCCAATCCGTTTTCTTTCTCTCAATCGTACCTTGTTGGAATTGAAATGCGACGAAGCCCGCTTGTAAGCCCGCCCCTTCATACTCTCAATCGTACCTTGTTGGAATTGAAATTAATGCTCTGCCAGCACTTCAACTGCGAACGCAGAGCTCTCAATCGTACCTTGTTGGAATTGAAATGCCAGGTTGAACGACAGGACGCGGCTACGGGCGGCATCTCTCAATCGTACCTTGTTGGAATTGAAATACAACAACCTGACGATGGGTACGAACGTGATGGCGGCTCTCAATCGTACCTTGTTGGAATTGAAATAGGTAAAAGCCGCTGCATTCTTCTCCCGACTGTTCACTCTCAATCGTACCTTGTTGGAATTGAAAGAAGTCCATTAAAATCACCCCCGGCTGATCTCCACCACTTCGAACTCCACCGTACCCGCCGGAATTTTGATTTCGGCAGTTTCTCCCACCCGCTTTCCTAACAAGCCCTTGCCGATGGGCGAGCCCACGGAGATTTTTCCCGTCTTCAGGTCGGCTTCCTCTTCCGAGACCAGCGTGTAGCTCATTTCAGCTCCGTTCTTTTTGTTCTTGAGCTTGACCGTCGAAAGCACGGCCACCATCGAGGTGTCGATGGAGGACTCATCCAGGATGCGGGCACCGGAGAGTACCTCTTCCAGTTTGGCGATTTTCATTTCGTGCAGTCCCTGAGCGTCTTTGGCGGCATCATACTCGGCGTTTTCGCTCAGGTCGCCCTTGTCGCGGGCTTCGGCGATTTGCTGGGCGATGTGGGTGCGGCCCTTGGTTTTCATTTCGTTCAGCTCGGCCTTCAAGCGGTTGAGGCCCTCTTCGGTGTAGTATGATACCTTTGCCATATTTTAGATATATGTTTTAATTTTATACAAAAAGTTTTTCATCCAAGGCTGTATAACAAAAAAGAACGGCGCGCCGACCGTTCAGGGGATAATCAAAAAATCACTCGCGGGAGTGATCGTCAGGTCGCCTGGGTCGGGAAGCCGTATCGGAAAATTTGCGTCATAGTCCAATCTTGGACGACAAATTTAGCAATATTTGTAATAAATCGTTCCTCGTTCAAAGTTCTTCGTTCTTCATTCCTGGTTTTCGACAGCCTCAACGCCCCAAAAAGCCAAATGGCAAAACCCCGCTGTGGCTGGTGCGCCAGTGCGACACCGACCCCGCTCAAACAACTAAACCTCTAAACAACAAACAACTAAACGGCAAGGAGCACCCTGCCTAAACCATAATCCCTAAACTCTAAACAAAAAGAATGCGCTTCCTCCGCCTCCTTATCCAGTTAGCCCTCCTTGCCCTCCTCATCGTCGGGGCCGTTTCGCTATGGGAAAATTGGCGAACGGGCGATTGGCTACCCGACTGGTTCAATTCAGAAAATAAGCTGGAAAATACACAGACGGTGGTTTTGCAGGAAATCACTTCGCTGGGCAAGCTGGAACTGGTGCGTTACAATTTCAAGGACATCGTCGAGCAGCAGATTACAAAGCAATGGCTGCCCGACGCCAAGGCCGTCCTCATCGTGCAGGGCGAGGCCGTCGGCTGCGTGGATCTGACCCAAATGGACATCGCCGACATCGACGCCGGACAGGACACCCTCGTCATTCACTTGCCCGAGCCGGAAATTTGCTACTTCAAGATAGACCACGACCGCTCGAGGGTTTACAATACCGAGTACGCTTTCATGGAAGAAGCCCAACTCGTGCAGGAAGGCTACAAACAGGCCGAGCGGCAAATCCGGCAGTCGGCCCTGGATATGGGAATCCTGGATCAAACCCGGGATAATGCCCGGAAAATGCTGACGCCGATTCTGGAATGGACGTCGGGCAAGAAGGTTGTGTTGCTGTTTCCGATGACCGGAGCACTACCAAAGTTACGGTAGCGCCTACCTTTTCCCCACTTCCTGCCACGTCTCCACATCGTGCAAAAAAACGTTAAAATCCACAAAGCCCCTAACGCCATCGGCGTAGCCCTTCTCGCTGTGCTGCCACAGTAGCACGTTCGGACTGTCGGCCAAGACGCCGAGGTGCTCTCTGGTGTAGCCCGCCAGCCATAAAGGGTATTCGTCAAAATTTCCGGCGATGTATTTTTCGTAAAAATTCGGATTGACGTAAATAATCGGTCTTACGCCGTAGTGTTTCTCGATCAGCGTCAGCCAATTTCCTACGCCCTTTATGATGATTTCCGGTGGTTTTCCGGCACTGGTTTCCAGGTCGAGGACGGGTGGCAAGTCGCCGGTTTTCATCTTCACCTGCTTGATGAAATTTTCGGCCTGTCGACCAGAAAGTACCCTCGGATTGTAAAAATGGTAAGCCCCGCGCCGGATGCCCACGCGCTTGGCTTCGCGCCAGTTGCGGGCAAACTGCCGGTCGAGGTGGGTAGCACCTTCGGTGGCTTTGAGGTACACGAAGTCGATGCGGACGCTCTCGCCTTTGGCTTTTTTCAGCTTGTCCCAGTCGACACGGGCGTTGTGGTGCGAGAGGTCGATGCCGTGAATGGCGTAGCGCAGCGGCAGCCGAATGCCAAACCGCCGGATGTACGTCCAGTCGTTCTCGTTGCGGCCACTCATCCTCCAGATCCCCAGCGACACGACCGCAACAATTGCCCCCAGAATAAGCCAACCCTTGACGGGCAGGGGTTTTCGGTCTTTTCTGGTAATGAGGTCGGGACTCTTTCTTCTTTGCGCCATGGCGCGGCAAAACTAACGAAAAAAGCCGCCCCGGATGGAGCGGCCTGTATAATTTGGAATGAGTGAATGAGTGAATGAGTGAATGAGTGAATGAGTGAATGAGTGAATGAGTGAATGAGTGAATGAGAAGCTAGTGTAGATAGTTTTGAGTTCCTTATTCCGACATTCACTCATTCCCACATTCCAAATTGATAGCCTACTTATTCGGCTGCGGCGTGTAGCGCAGGTAGGGCTTCACTTCCGTGACCCCTTTGCTGAATTTCTGCTTGGCGTCCTCAGTGCTGATCGAGGGCGACACGATTACATCCTCGCCATCCTGCCAGTCGGCGGGCGTAGCTACGGAATGGTTGGCGGTGAGTTGGAGCGAGTCCACCACGCGCAGCAATTCGTTGAAGTTGCGGCCCGTGGAAGGTGGGTAGGTGAGCGTGAGCTTCACTTTCTTGTCGGGGCCGATGATGAACACCGAGCGCACCGTCGATTTCTCGCTGGAATTGGGGTGAATCATGTCGTAGAGTTCAGCCACCTTGCGGCCTTCGTCGGCGATAATGGGGAAGTTTACTTCCGTTCCCGTGACTTCCTTGATGTCAGGAATCCAGCGGTTGTGCGAGTCCAGGTCGTCTACGCTCACGGCCAGTACTTTCACGCCGCGCTTCTCGAACTCGCCTTTCAGCAAGGCGGTTTTGCCCAACTCGGTCGTGCAGACGGGCGTAAAATCGGCGGGGTGCGAAAACAACATGCCCCAGCCATCGCCGAGCCATTCGTGAAACTTAATGGTGCCTTGCGTAGTGCTGGCCTCGAAATCGGGGGCGGTATCTCCTAATCGTAGTGACATTGTTTTTTTTGTTTAGAGTTTAGAGTTTGAATGTTTAAATAATTGAACCTCAACAATCTAACTCCCAATAGTTGTTAATTCAGAAAAGAACATCGTTAATCTACCAATGTGATAGACTAGCTAAACGGTTTGCTGCTCGGTTTCATTCCCGGCGGGTGATTTTTTGATAAAATATATTCCATCCTTGTCACCCTGAGCGGATCGGGCTGGCGCACCACCGGGCTGGCGCACCACCGGGCTGGCGCACCAGCCGAAGGGCATCATTCTATCATTAGTTCTCCCCGAAAGAAAAATTACGCGTCAGGCCCACGATAAACGCCATGCGCTGGTACTTGAAGCCCTGAAAACTGCCCAAAATTTCTAAGCGGAGCGGGAAGCGGATGCCGACGTCGATGCCGTAGCCCAGTTCGGTGTAGTGGTTGGAGGTAGGGGTGGTGAGGTAGTGGACGATGAGGTTTTCTTTGATTCCCATAACCCGGAACCATTGGATTTGGGTGAGCAGAAACTGCCGCATTTCGGTGAGGGCGTGGGCCTCGATGAAGCGGTCGGCCGTGCTGAAGCGGTAGTAGTCCAGCACGCGGAAGGTACCGATGGGGTCGCCGTACTGGAAGAAGAACTGGTTGCCGGGGAAGTGCTGGAAGTCGGGGAAAAATACGGACTTGTTGTTCAAGAAGCCACCCGCCGCTACCTTATAACTGAGCCGACTGCGCACGCCGGTATCGAAGCCTTGCGACACACCCGCTTGCAGGAAATCAAAGTCGGTATCGCTGCCGAAGGCGCTGATTCCCTTGCGGTAGTTGACGAAGAACCTGGGCGACTGATCTTCGTAGTAAGTCGTTTTACCGTTGCGGGTGCGGTACTTCTGCCACGGCTTGTAATAAGCCGAAATGCCAAGCGTAAGGGCTTGGTGACTAGGCATTTCTACAGAGCGTGTTCCCGAGTCGTCCAGCAGTTCCTCGTTGAAGGGGATATTGGACGTAAAGGCACGCCGCTTCCAGTCGAACAGGCGGAAGCGATTCAAATCTTCCAGATTGTTCAGGGCGCGGCGGTCGGCGTATTCCAGGTTGGCATCGAAACCGAAATGGTCGTTCTCGCGCTTGTTCGTAAAATCCAGCCGCAGGAAATCCTTCTCGAAGTTTTTCAGGAAATTCTGTTCCAAGAAGAGCGTAACGAAGCTGTTGAGCGCGGGCGACATCGGGCTCTCGGGGTTGAACTGCGCCACCGTTTGTCCGCCCGAAAAACTGAGCGCGTTCCTTTTCCAGGCGTAGTCTATCCCTCCCCGCCCCATCAGTTTGTTCCGGCCGAAGGAATAGCGCGTAAGGCCGTTGAAGGATAACTCGCCCTTTTCCTTGACTTTGTACGCCTTGGCCCCATCCGTGCCGAGTTGCAGGACGACTTTCTCGTCCACGGATTTCCCCCTTTTGTATTTTAATTTAAAACCGCCCCCGTCCAGCACGTAGCCCTCCGTAGTGTTGAGTTGTCCCCCCGGCAGCGGGCTGACGTACTCCAGCCGCCACGGACTTTTCTTACCCCCCAGCCGGAAGTTGTGGCCCGTCAGCAGGCCGGTGATAAGCTCTCCGCCGCCGTTTTTCTTGTTCTTGCTTTTTGTCGAATCCGTCCGCGATTCACTTCGGGTTGCCTTCAAGCTGTCGCGTTGTGCTCTTGTGCCTTCCCTGATAATGATGAGGCTGTCGAGTCGGGTATAGCTTTTCGTTTCCGCCTTCGTCAGCGGTACCGAGCGGATCGAGTCCCAGAAAGCCATCGTGCGCTTCCCGGCCAGCGAATCCACCACGGTCGAGTCTTTGCGCTTGTTTTCCAGGTCGATGTCCAGGCCCTTTTCTTCCTTCTCGGCTAGTTCCTGCTTTTCGTGTTCCTTCATCATTTTGCGCAGGTCGCGGGCCGTGAATTTCTTTTGCTTGCTGATGAGTTCGTCCAGATCTTGGGTTTTTATTTCGCGGTTGGTCAGACGCATTTGGCGGGCTTCGTCTTTCTCCTTCTTGGCGTCCAACACCACGATGTCGGGCTGGAAGGCAGGATTTATTTTCAGGGTGGAAAAGGTCTGGGAAATCACCAGATCGCCCTTGCCTTTCAAGCCATAAATACCCCCCGCGACGTGGAACTGCTGGTTGACGGGCATCCAGACGCCCTGCACCTGATTATAAATCTGCTTGATGTCGATGTTGAAGCCTGTGTTCACGGTTTCCAGTTCCAGGCGGTAGATACTCCATTCGTTCTCCACGATCTGGATCGTGCCGCGATACACGCCCTCGCCGTAAGAACGCGGGATCACCTTGATTTTATTGACCTCTACGCCGTTTTCCCGAAAAGAACCCAGGTACTCAAATTTATAATAAGAAAAAGCGCGCGGCGACAGCGGCGAAACGGCCTCCACGACCTTGGGCTGGTAAAAGCTAGTGAGAAAGTACTGGTTGGCGTTGGAAAAATTGTTGTCCTGATTGTTGCGCGAGGCGATGATGCGCTGCTTGTAATTATTGGGCTGTGTGAAGTTGACGATCGACACCGTTTCGTTCAGAATCGGAACGCCCTTCTTGAAGTTGGACTCTTTCTCTAACTCCTTCAATTCCTTCTTGTACAAAAACTCCAACGGCAAATCCGTCACCACAAACGACGACTTGCTGTACGCCTTGGCGGTGTAGCTCTCGACCTGTAAATAGTGGTAGCGGCTCTTGGCAATGGCCCGCCGCATGATGGTGTAGGCCGGATCTTCGTCCTTGCTGCCGATCCGCACCTCGCCCAGGTTGAACACCTGCTCTTCCAGCACGGGGTCGAAAATTTCCATTTTGTTCTCGATCGTGAACGCCTTCGTGCCGTTTTTGAAGCCCAGGTACTGGAAGATGATTTCGTAATAGCCGGGTTTCAGGTCGAGCTGGTACTTGCCCTCCTCGTTGCTGATCGTGCCGATGCTGGTGCCGCGCACCAGGATAGCGGCGTAGGGCAGCGGCTCGCCCTTGGTGGTCTTGATCGTGCCACGCAGGCCCGATTCCAGCTTTGGGGTCGTCTGAGCGGTGGTGCGGAATGAGACAGCGATTAATAAGGAGAAGATCAAGAAACAGCGATTCATCGTAGTTGAGCAGTTGTTGAGGAGAATATGAGATAAACAAAGGTAGCAAAGCCCGTAAAACGGGGCCGCAGCACTAAGAAGCCGTTTGAATTAATCCTTCAAGCCAAAAATGGTGCTTTTTCATCAATCCTGCGTCACCAAAATCCTGATTTGGCTCTGCCAAACTTCGGATTTAGTTGCTTGTCTTGATAAAAACCACTCATTTTTATTGTTAAAAACTAACTCAAACAGCTTCTAAGCTAATTTACACAAGCGTTGCGCGGAAATGATTCCCAGGTGAGGACTATTTTCCCAATATACGTAGAGAATTTTGATAAATATTTATAGAATAATCAACAAATATTGAATAAGATGAAACCTGTTTTTTATTTAAAAATATAAATATTCCACGAAGCTTAGTCGTATTACCAGCCTGCCTGAAACTGGCATAATTTTCATGAAGTAGCGTGTTTACTAGTAGTCTGATATTATTCTATCGTCGGCATTGTATCTCCATCACCCTAAACTTTAAATATGCTATCCAACAACCTACTCTGCTTTTCGCATCTTCGCTGGGATTTCGTTTATCAACGGCCCCAGCATCTGCTGACCCGTTTTTCTAAACTTACTTCGGTCTATTTTCTGGAGGAACCTATCTTTGAAAATACTGAATCGGCTTGGCTGAGCTATTCCCAACGACTGCCCAACTTGTGGGTTTGTGTACCACATTTGCCGCACGGACTGGCCAAGTCGGAAGTGAATGCCCGTCTCCGGGAGCTGTTAGCGGGGTTGATGGTTGGAAAAGAGGTGGAGGATTTCATTTTCTGGTACTACACGCCGATGGCCCTGGAATTCTCGGCGCATCTCGATCCATGCCTGACGGTCTATGATTGCATGGATGAGCTTTCGGCTTTTAAGTTTGCGCCAAAAGAACTCACCGAACTGGAAGATAGCCTTTTCGATAAAGCGAACGTCGTTTTTACCGGGGGTCACTCCTTGTACGAATCCAAAAAGAAACAGCATTTCAACACGCACTTTTTCCCCAGCAGCATCGAAAAAGAGCATTTCGTCAAGGCGAGAAAAACGGGACAAGAACCCGTCGATCAGGCTGAATTCGCCGGGCCCAAAATTGGTTTCTACGGCGTAATCGACGAGCGCTTCGACACGGAACTGATTCGCGGCATCGCCGAAGCACGACCCGATTGGCAGTTGGTGTTGATCGGCCCGGTGGTCAAGATCGACCCGGCGCATTTGCCCCAACTCCCCAACATCCACTACCTGGGATCCAAATCGTACGATGAGTTGCCGGGTTATTTGTCGGGCTGGGAAGTGGCCCTGATTCCTTTTTTGCAAAACGAATCCACCCGATTCATTAGTCCCACTAAAACGCCCGAGTACCTGGCCGGAGGAAAGCCCGTAGTTTCGACGCCCATTCGCGATGTGGTACATCCTTACGGTGAGGAGGGGCTGGTGGGAATTGGCGAGAACGCGGAAGACTTTGTGAAGATCATCGATAAATTGCTCGTTATGCCCGACCGTGACGACTGGCTCCGTGAGGTCGACTCGTTTTTGGACAACTGTTCCTGGGATCTGACCGTCGGGGCGATGAAAGATGCCATGGTCAAGGCACTGAAAACGCGTCATGCCATTCGTCCCTTGGCGGTAAAAATGCCCACATTGCAGGTGGGTACCTGAACCCTCCCATGCATGCCTGAAATCACCAATCCCTTCGCGTCTTTCTGGATGGGCGGCTACGAATGTACCGACCAGCTCAACACCTACGGCGACCGGGTCGATTTCCTGTATGTGACCGCGCACCTGGACAAGTTGAGGGAGGATTACGCGTCGCTGGGCCAGTTTGGGATACAAACGGTGCGTGAGGGACTGCGGTGGAGCCAGGTGGAGCATCGTCCCTACGTGTATGATTTTCAAACTTTGGGCATAATGCTGGAAGCGGGGCGCGACTGTGGCATTCAGCAGGTTTGGGACATCTGCCATTTTGGCTATCCCGATGACCTTACGCCGCTCCATCCGCACTTCACGCGCCGTTTTGTGGCGCTGTGCCGGGCCTTCGCCGACTATCACGCTACTCATAAGCCCGATGAAACGCTCATCGTCACGCCCATCAACGAGGTGAGCTTCATGTCGTGGCTGGGAGGTGATGTGGCGGGAACTTCGCCCTATTGCCAACACAATGGCTGGGAGGTAAAATACGCCCTGATGCGCGCTTACATTGCGGGCATCCGCGCCTTGCGCGAGGTCGATCCGGGGATCCGAATCCTCACCACTGAGCCGCTGGTGAACGTGGTTCCCGCCTTCGACGCCACCGCCGAACAGGTCGCCGAAGCCGCCCATCATCACGAGCTTCAGTACCAGTCGCTGGACATACTCTGCGGGAGAATCTGCCCCGAATTGGGCGGCTCGCCCGATTGTCTGGACATCCTGGGATTTAATTTTTACTACAACAACCAGTGGGAACTTAGTACCAACCAACGCCTGGATTGGATCGACCTGGTCATGGATCCGCGCTGGCGCCCGCTGGACGATTTGCTCAGGGAGGCGCATTATCGGTACGACCGCCCCGTAGTGCTATCCGAAACCAGTCACCCTGGCATCGACCGCCCGATCTGGATTGAGAGAATGGGCGAAGAATGCAGCCGGGCCATCGAGCAGGGCGTTCCGCTTTGGGGAATTTGCCAATATCCGGTCATCGACCGCCCCAATTGGGACAACTTGAACGACTGGCATTTTGCCGGACTTTGGGACATAGATCATCGTGGCGGCAGCATGGAGCGAGTGCTACATGATCCATCGGCACTAGCTATGGGGGTGGCCCAACAACGCGTGGCGCAAGCTATTCACACTGCTGACCACCAGAATACCCGCGTTTTTTCTACTTTTGGCCCGGAACAGATGATGTCACCACGCCAAGAATATGAAGAAGACCGTTGAGAGATTTTTAACCAACCCCAGGGCCCAACTCATTGCCCTGGTCATCCTGGCGCTATTTGCCACCGCTCAGTCATACCTGGGCTCGTCGGTAACCATTGCCGAGAGCACCGACCTCTACACCAAATACAACAACTACATCATCTTCAAGCTGTCGTTCTTCCACCTGATGGAGGGAAAAGACCCCTACACTTTGTATCTGGATGAACAGTGGGATTTATTCAAGTACAGTCCCACTTTCGCCTTTCTTTTCGGTCTGCTGGCTTACCTGCCCGACGCGCTGGGGCTCATGCTTTGGAACCTGCTCAACGCCCTCGTTTTCTTTTTCGGACTATATTATTTGCCAAAAATAGACCTCCGTACAAAGGGACTCATCTTCGTATTTACAGTGCTTGAGCTGACGGGTTCGATGCAAAATGAGCAAAGCAATGCCCTGATCGCCGGGCTGTTGCTGTTCACTTTTGGCTTTTTGGAACGCGACAAGTACTGGTTGGCGGCTTTCTGCGTAGTGGCTAGTATTTTTGTGAAGCTATTCGGGATAGTGGCTTTGGCGCTTTACCTGCTTTATCCTAATAAACTAAAACTCGCTTACACTACGGCGGTTTGGGTAGTGGTTTTTCTCCTGATGCCTTTACTCGTAGTGAGCGGAGAGCAATTATTGTTTTTGTACAAAAGCTGGGGAAACCTGCTCGCCAACGACCATTCGGCCTCCCATGGCATGTCGGTGATCGGGTGGCTCAAGACCTGGTTTGGCTGGGAACCCAACAAGGTGGCCGTGGCGGCCGTCGGCGTGGTTCTTTTTTGTCTGCCGCTCCTTAAAATCAAGTCGTACGCGCACTATCCTTTTCGGGTGATGATGCTGGCCTCGGTACTGGTGTGGGTCATCATCTTCAACCACCGCGCCGAGTCGCCGACTTTCATTATTGCGGTGAGTGGCGTGGCGCTTTGGTATTTTATCCAATCCCCTAAGACTGAGAACCTGATCCTGCTGCTCCTGACCTTGGTGTTCAGCATCCTGGCTCCGACTGACCTGTTTCCGCCCTACGTTCGTAACGAGATATTTTTTCCCTATGTGGTCAAGGCCGTTCCCTGCATTTTGGTGTGGGCAAAAATTACCTACGACTTGCTGGTAGGCGATATTGAGCCGAGGCTGAGCGAAGAGCATACTGTGGAGTAAAGGTTTTTCAGTAAGAATTCATGCTTGCGGCGCTTTGTTTATCTTTAGATAAGACTTTCTTTGGGCAATGGAGACGATCCCGTTAGGGATCAAATATGGGTAGAAAATGCTCTTGAAGGAGACGGTTATGTCCCGTACGGGACACGATGATTCGGTGAATTGGGGTTTCCTACCCACATTTTGTGCCTGACGGCACATTATATTACCCAAAGCGAAAGAACTATTAAACATCCAACAGCATGAAAAAGAGAGACTTTCTTAAAATCACCGGATTGGCGGGCGTGGGCGGACTAAGTACGGGCTTCGGTACGGTCCCTGCGTCGCGTAAAACAGCCTCCCCCCAACGCCAGACCTTCAACATGTCGGGCTACGCGGCTCCTAAGATCGATACCGTCCGCATTGGGTACATCGGCCTGGGCAACCGGGGCGGCGGGGCAGTCAAGCGCATCACGCATCTGGAAAACGTCGAGGTAAAAGCTATTTGCGACATCCGGCCCGAGAAAGCCGCCGAAGCCGCCAAGGCTTTTGCGGGCACCTTGCACAACCCGGAGCTCTACTCCGGCTCGGCCGATGCCTGGAAGAAAGTCTGCGAACGCGACGATATCGACCTCATCTACATCTGCACGCCCTGGAGCCTGCACACGCCAATGGCCGTTTATGCCATGGAGCAGGGCAAGCATGCCGTCACGGAGATTCCGGCGGCCAACACCCTGGCCGACTGCTGGAAGTTGGTCGAGACCTCGGAGCGCACCCGCAAGCACTGCATGATGCTCGAAAACTGCTGCTACGATTTCTTCGAGCTACTCACGCTCAACATGGCGCGGCAGGGATACTTCGGCGAGATCGTCCACGTAGAGGGCGCGTACAACCACGATATTCTCGATTCTTTTTTCAGGAAAGAGGCCCGCTACGACAACTGGCGACTGCGCGAAAATCAGCGCAATGGCAACCTCTACCCCATGCACGGCCTGGGGCCAATCGCCCAAATCCTGGACATCAATCGCGGCGACAAGATGGACTACCTCGTCTCGATGTCCACCAACGACTTTTCAATCGCGCCCCGCGTCCATGCTCTGGCGGTGAGTGACCCGGATTTTAAGGAGTTTGCCGGAAAAACCTTTCGGGGAAACCATAACACGACCACCGTCCGTACCAATAAGGGCAAAACGATCATGCTCCAGCACGACGTCAGTTCGCCCCGCCCCTACTCGCGGATTCATCAGGTAAGCGGCACGAAGGGTATCGCCCAAAAATACCCGCTCGACGGCGAACGCGGCCGCATTTCACAAAGTCACGAGTGGATTTCCGACGCGGAGTACCAGGAATTGGAAAAGAAATACCAGCCCGAAATCGTGAAGCGCATCGGGGAGCTGGCCAAGAAAGTCGGGGGCCACGGCGGCATGGATTTCCTGATGGACTGGCGGCTGATCGATTGCCTGCGCAACGGCTTGCCGCTGGACATGGACGTGTACGACGCCGCCGCGTGGAGTTCGATTATTCCGCTGAGCATCGACTCGGTCGCCAACCGCTCCAACTCGGTGGATGTCCCTGACTTTACGAACGGATCCTGGAAAAGGAATAAGCCCGTGGATATTTCGATGGCCGAAGGCGGGAATACGGGCGTGAAGTCATGAGTCAAGTTCAGCCGCCCGTCGCCATCATCAAGCCCGCCCGCCTGGCTTCCATCGACGCGCTGCGGGGTTTCGATATGCTCATGATCGCGGGCGGCGGTACGTTCATCGAGCTGCTGGGCGGCAAAACCGGCTTGGCCTGGGTGGATGCCGTGGCGGCACAGTTCGAGCATCCCGAGTGGCACGGCTTTGCTTTTTACGACTTTATCTTTCCACTGTTCCTGTTTCTGGCGGGGACATCGCTGCCCTTTAGCCTGAACTCAGGTTTGGCGAAAGGCTTCGCCAAAAGTACCCTGCTCAGCAAAGTCGCCAAGCGGATGGGGGTCTTGATTTTGCTGGGGATTTTGTACAAAAATGCGCCCGTCGACCTTTTCGATCCCGCCCATATCCGCTACGGCTCCGTGCTGGGTCGCATCGGTATCGGCACATTTATAGCGGCGGTACTTTACCTGAATTTTTCCAAAAACCAGCGGCTGTACATTGCCCTGGGCGTGTTGATGACCTACTTTTTGGCGGTAAAATTCATTCCCGTACCCGGCTTCGGCGTGGGCGACCTCACCTTCGAGGGTAACCTGATCGGCTGGTTCGACCGCACTTTCATGCCGGGAAGACTTCTGCAAGAAACCTACGATGAACTGGCTTTACTTACCCAACTTCCGGCGGCTTGTCTGGTCATCTTCGGCTCCCTGGCGGGCGATACGTTGCGAGATAATACCACTTCCGCCAGCCAATTACAGCGGCTCCTCATTTTCGGTATTGCAGGCATCGTAGTCGGAATGCTTTGGAATTTCGTTTTCCCCATCAACAAGCACCTCTGGTCAAGTTCCTTCATCCTGCTGACCGCCGGACTGGCCTTTTGCACGCTGGCGCTTTTTTACTGGATCATCGACGTGTTGGGCTTCGTGCGCTGGTCATTTTTCTTCCGCGTCATCGGCATGAATTCGCTGGTGATGTACCTGGCCTACCGCTTCATCGACTTCGACGAAACTTCACGGCTGCTGTTTTCGGGGATTTACGGACACTTGGCCGAGGAATGGCACGGCGTGTTCAATGCCCTGGGCGGGCTGCTGGTGGCGTGGCTGCTTTTGTACTTTTTGTGGCGGAAGCGGGTGTTTGTGAAGGTGTAATCTTTAATTTTTTTTGCTAAAAAGATGGAAGCACTAATCAGCGAAAAAGCGGCGAGAGTTCTTGATCTATTGGAACAAATAGACTCTGTAAACGATATGATAAACCTTCATGAAGACGACCAGTTTATGAAGAATCAGTATGTATACAGAAAGGAAGAATTTGTGAAAGAATTGGTCGGTCAATTGCGTGAGTATAGAATAGAAAAAAAGGATTTAGTCGCTTAGGCTGCAATCGCAGTAGTGTTCTAGACCCATGGCTAACTTTGTGAATAGGGCTGAATGATTTTTGGGCGTTTGACCCCATGTACCCAAATTCTTATCGATGAATTCAAACTACAGCCGCCTCATCCTGGCGTTTTTTCTCCTGGTTTTTTACGGTGTAAATACTTTCGGCAATACCACCGCGCTGATCGATACGGCAAAGGTCTCTCCGTTTACCCGGCAAGTGGGGCAACCCCTGCGGCAGACGATCACCCAGGAAATTTTTCAGCTACCCAGTGCGCTTTTACTTAGCCCCGCCGTATCCCAATTGGCTCGATTGTCGGAAGAAAACGGTGCCAGTTCATTCGTTTTTAGCCTACCCGTTTCTGACCAGGAATCCCTAGAAATTTACGTGGAGCGGGTCTTGGTCACGGCTGGTTCGTTCGAGGTAGTTACCAGTTCGGGAAAAAACGGCTCGTCGGAAGGGGGGCGGACTTACCGCGGAAAAGTGCTGGGCGAAGCGGGATCTACCGTATCACTGACCAGCACCCCGGATGGGCTGGAAGGCTTGATTTATGGAAAGGGTTTCTCCTACACCCTGGGAAAAGTCGGCGGGGGGAATCCTGAACAAATGCACGTGATTTACCGCACCGACGAGTACCCGGAAAAACGAATTTTTGACTGTAAAGTCGATGAAGTTGTTCCAATCGACACCCCGCCAACGCCCTTAAAACCTTCCGGCGGACGATTGGCGGCGAATGACTGCCGAAAGGTGGAAATTTATCTGGAAACGGATTATCGACTCTATCAGGAGTGGGGAAGTAACGTTTCGTACATCACCGGCCGAATCACCAGCATCTTCAACAACCTGGCTACCATTTACGCCAATGAGGGAGTCAAGCTAGAATTGAGTGGGCTGCTGATATGGGATACGCCGGATCCTTACAGTGGTGCGGGAAACACTAGCTCCGCCTTACAGTCGTTCAAGTCGCGCTGGAACAACCTGGGCAATGCCTTCAACGGCGACATCGCCCATCTCATTTCGGCCCGTGATCTGGGAGGAGGCCAGGCTTCGCTGACTATTAGAAAGTCTCCAGTAGAAAGCGTGTTTGACTTAGGGTCGGTGTTCGACAAACCCTCGGGGCGAAGTTCGGCCTACGGAGTAAGCGGAAATTTTGACGATACCAGCACGCCTTTGCCCGCTTTCTCCTACGAGGTTTACATTCTGGCCCACGAATTGGGACATAATTTCGGCTTGCCCCATACCCATTCCTGTATTTGGGAGGGTGGCCCGATCGACAACTGCGCCACCACCGAGAATGGACCTTGCCCGGCGGGGCCTACCCCCACGAATGGTGGGACGATCATGAGTTACTGTGCCAACTTGGCCAACGGCTTCGGGCCACTACCCAGCGCGAAGCTAAAATACGAGCTGCTGGTGGCCGACAACCTGAGAAATCCGGGCACGAATCCGCCCACGATTTCGCCCGCCGGCACAACGGTGGTGCAAGGACAAAGCACCACGCTTACGGTTTCGAACTGCTCAGGTACGGTGGTTTGGAACGATGGCGTCACGACGGGCCTGAGCCGGACGATCACCCCCACGACTTCCTATACGTACGAGGCTGCCTGCTCGGCGAATGGCTGCCTGACGGCGACTGCTGCGGCCGTCGTTACGGTTACCTGTGCCACCCCGATCGCCTGCGCGGTGGCGGCCCCCAATGGCCTGAGCCCTTTCTTTGGCATTGCTTCCTTTTCTTTGGGAGCTATCTCCACCAACAGCGCCTTTGGTTCCCCGGCTAATCTTGGTACCAATTACCAGGATTTGAGCTGCGCGCAATCGGCCTCTTTGGCGGCGGGTAGCAGCTACGCTTTTAGCCTGACGGGAACTTTCAATAACAGCGCATTTGCCAAAATCTACATCGACTACAACGGCAACGGGCAATTCACGGACGCGGGCGAACTGGTGTACAGCGGTGGTAATGCCAATTCCCATTCGGGGAACATCACGATACCCACCACGGCGCTATCCAACTCCGCCCTCCGAATGCGCGTCATTTTTGACCCCAACTCCTCGTCATCTGCCTGCAATTTATTAGGAAATGGGAATGGTTCAGGAAAAGCCAACGACTACGCCGTGACGATCACCGGAACCACCTGTCCGCCGGGTGTGCGCGAAACGGTAAAGTCGGGCAATTGGAACGATCCTTCGGTGTGGAGTTGCGGTGTTTTACCCACGGCTTCCGACCTCGTGAGGATCAGTCAAGGTCACACGGTTTCTTTGCCAGCCACCTACACGGCTGATGCTATGACGGTTGAATTACTAGGAACGATTCAATACGGGGCTAACGCTGTGTTGCAGTTGAATCAGCCTTAGAAAACGGAGAGATAATTATCAGGCAGCACCGCGCCTCGGCAAAATCACTCTAAACTGCTGATTCTCGACGTCATTCCCAAACCGGATAGAAGGCCAAAGCGCCACCGAACGCATTAAGCCAGTTCCCAAGCCTCGATAGGGAAGTAGGTATTGCGCGAAGGATTGCAAAATAGGATTGCGGGGAATGGATACACCGTTGGCAATGGTCTGCTCATTCTGGGAGTTGGGTAGTTTACCAGGGCTGATGACCTCGACCCGATCGGCAAAAATGAACAGCTTGATGGTCGTATTGATGTAATAATCGCGGTGTACCAGTGCATTAACTACCACTTCCTCGAAGACGGCGCGGGGAATCTCCCATTGCAGCGGACTGTTGAAGGAATCTCCCGAAGGAATTTTCTTCATGTTTCGGCCAACGAAATTTAGGGTTTGGAAATACACATTCTCCAAAGTTCCCTCGAAAGGCGGCTCGTTGTCTTCGAAGGAATTTCCCAGTAGGTCAGTTCCGGCAACAGCCAGGCACTGCACCGTAAACTGCGGCTTGATGAAGTGCCGATTTTCACAAAAAAGCAACAGGGCAGCTAGGGTTAGCTTTTCAACTTTTAATAGGTGTTGGTTCTTCAATAATTGAGGCAGCTCAATGCCCAGTTGTTCAATGGAGCGGTTGTGAAGACGTAACACAAATTTACTGTAAATGGCTGGGTCTACATCATTGAGCGAAGTGCCTGGCACGGGTGTTTGGTCGGCGTAGACTGCACCTGATTCTATGAATAGCCGACGATTTTCCTCCGCCATCTTTATGCTTTCCAGTAGCTCAGATGCATCCATAGTGGTCAAATTTATAAAAAGATCAAGAAAAAGCCGCAAAAGCGCGAAGCAGGGAAAAACTTTGCGGCTTTGCGGCTTTGCGAGAGACTATTCTGCTTCTTTACTTCTTCGGACTCCCGCCCATCGCTCCCGGTGCGTTGTCCTTCTTCGGCTCGTCCTTCCGCGCCTTCTCGAAATCCCCGGCCTTGATGACCGTGATCTTGTCGTAGTCGATGTACTTGGCGGCGGCAGCTTTCACGTCGGCGGGCGTGAGGGCCTCGATTTTTCTCTCGAAGTCAGCGTCCCAATCCATGGTGCGGTCGAGGTAGAGGTTGTTGCTGAGCGTTCCGGCCAGGGAGGCGTCCTGAGCGCGGCTGACCTGCCGCTGCTGTAGGTAGCCCGATTTTGCGGCTTTTAACTCGTCGGCGGTGAAGCCTTCCTTTACGGCTTTATCGATTTCCTCCTTGAACGCTTGTTCCAGTTTCTCGGCGTTCTGCGGCGCGTAGATGGCGTAGGCCAGGAAGCTGCCGTTTTTATCCAAAGCGCTGGCGTTGAACTGCGAGCCCACGCCGTAGCTCAGACCGTCCTTTTGACGGATGCGCGTCGCCAAACGCGAGTTGATAAAGCCACCACCCAGCATGAAATTGGCCATCACCAGGGCAGGGTAATCCTTGTCGCTGTCTTGCAACGGCATGTTCAGACCCGCGACAAACATCGAGTTCGCTTTGTCGGGCGTCTCAAACGATTTGTTTTGCGCGACCACTGCCTGGTAGGGCGAAGCAATGCGCGTGAACGGCTTGGCGCTTTTCCAGGTACCGAACTGGGTATCGATGATTTTCTGAATTTCGTCTTTGTCAAAATCACCCACTACCGCGATGGATGCGTTGTCGGCCCCGTAGAAATCTTTATAGAACTGCTTCACCTGGTCGATGGTAGCGGCTTTCAGATCGGCGACGTCTTCGTCGAAGGTGGCTACGTAACGGATGTCGCCCTTGGGATAGGGCGAGGTCACGCGGCGGTACTCGTTGATAGCAATGGCCTGTGGCTCGCTGCGCTGCGACTCGATTTGGGCCAATTCTTCTTGTTTCAGCTTCTCGAATTCAGTAGCGTCGAAAGAGGGCGTTTTCATTACATCGGCCACTAGCTTCATGACGGCGGGCAGGTTCTCGCGGGTCGTTTCGACGCTGACGCCGGCCTGATTGTTGCCGCCGTAAAAATTCACGCGGGCGTTCAGGCGATCGAACTCGTCCTTGATTTCCTGGCGGGTTTTGTCCTTGGTGCCTTTGTTCAGCATCGAAGCCGTTAGGCTGGCGATGGTGCTTTTGTTCATCAAGCTCTTTTCATCCCCCAGTCGCACCGTCATGCGGGCGGCGACCACGTTGCCGCGCGTCTCTTTGGGTAGCAGGGCCACCTCGATGGAGCCGGGCTTTTCCAGCCGCGTCGTGCGGCTTTCGATGTTTTCGGGTGAGGGGTCGAAGGCTTCGCCCTGCGCCATAGCGGCCTCGCCTTTGTAGTCTTTCACGAGAGCCATCACGTCGGGGGCCGCAGGTACTTCGGTGCGGTCGGGGTTAGCAGTCGGGATGAAGGTGCCTACGGTGCGGTTGGAGGGCTTCATGTACTGTTGCGCCACGCGGAAGACATCGTCGGCGGTCACTTTGCGGACGTTGTCGCGGAAAAGGTAGGCCAGTCGCCAATCGCCCTGGGCGATGTACTCGCTGATGCCGAGCCCCACGCGCTCCGAACTACGGAATTGCAAGTCCCAGTTTTTCAGGATGGCGGCTTTGGCACGCTCCACGTCTTCGGCCGAGGGCTTGTTCATCGCGGAAGAGTCCAGCGTGGTCATCATGGCGGCGCGGGCTTCGTCCAGCGAATTTTCTTTCAACACCTCGGCCCCGAAATAAACGAAACCGGGGTCGTGCAGCGCAAAACCGAAGCCGTACTGGCTTGATGCCTTCTTGGTGTCCACCAGATTTTTGTACAGCTTTCCGTTGGGTTCGGCGGTCAGCACTTCGATCAGGACTTCCATCGAAGGATAATCGGGATGCGAACCGGGCATGATGTGGTAGGCGCAGGCGACCATCTGCACGTCGCCGGTGCGGCGCACCGCGGCAAACCGCTCGCCGTCCTGCACGGGTTCCACCGTGTAGCTGACGGGCAGTTGGCGCGTGGGTTTCGGAATTTTACCAAATTTCTCCTGGATAATCGCCAGCGTTTTGCCTTCGTCGATTTTACCCGAAACGGTCAGCACGGCGTTGTCGGGCTGGTAGTATTTTTGGTAAAAAGCTTTGAGGTTGTCGATGGGGACGTTCTCGATGTCGGAGCGGTTGCCGATGGTGGTTTTGCCGTAGTTGTGCCACTCGAAGGCGGCGGAGGCCACGCGCTGCAATAATACCCGGAACGGACTGTTCTCCCCCGATTCGAATTCGTTGCGCACCACGCTGAACTCGCTTTCCAGGTCTTTCTTGGCGATGTAGGAATTGACCATCCGGTCGGCTTCCAGGTCGAGCGCCCAGTCCAGGTTTTCGTCCGTGGCCGAGAAAGTCTCGAAGTAGTTGGTGCGGTCGTACCAGGTGGTGCCGTTGGGCCGCGCCCCGTGCTCCGTCAGCTCCTGCGGGATGTTGGGATGGTCGGGCGTGCCCTTGAACACCATGTGTTCCAGCAGGTGCGCCATGCCCGTTTCGCCATAACCTTCGTGGCGCGAACCGACGAGGTAGGTCACGTTCACAGTCGTCGTGGGCTTCGAGGGATCGGGGAACATCAGGACTTTCAGCCCGTTGTCCATCTGGTACTCGGTGATGCCCTCGACCGAGGTAATTTTAGTCATGCCCTTCGGCACGTCCTGGGCTTCCACTTGCGGCACTGCGATCAGGGCCAGCAGACTGGCTCCCAACGCATACCGCCAGGGTCTCAGCGTAGATTTAATTTGATTCATGACTTTTGGATTAGGTTGTTTTGTCGATTGAAGTTATAAACTTAGGGAAACGGCGCGGGGATGGCAAAAGGAAGTGTGACGAATGGCAATTTGGAATTAGTGAAAGTCGGACGGGGTCGCCCGGCGATTAGGGAATAATTTATTCCGACATTCCGACATTCACTCATTCAAAATTTATTATCTCACTCGCTGCCACGTATCCGTCCTGCCAATGAGCGAGATGCCGACGTAGCCGCGCACGTCCAGGGTGTTGGGGCTGCGGAGGGTCATCTTGCAACTGTACAGCTTGCCGCTTTCGGGGTCGTAAATTTTGCCGTCCTCCCAGACATTGTCGCCATCGTAGCGAAAACCCGTCAAATTCACCAAGCCGAGCAGCGGCTGGTTTCTTTTTTGGGGATCGGGATTATTTTGGTCAACTTTCGGACGATTGGTTTTGGGATCGTTGGGTTCTTCGATCCACGATAGCTTGCCAAAGTACTTATTTCCTTGCTTGTATATCTGAATTTTTCCCTTCTTACCGCCCGTGAGCCAAGTGCCAACGATGGCGTCGGGATTATCGGCAGAAGTAAAGGAAAAGGACGCTACGACGGCACAAACCAGCGTTAGAATTAAGTAGAATTGGCTTTTTTTAACTTTCATCAGCTTCCATTTTAAATACAAAACTTTGAATTTTTCAAAAAATCTAACGAAATGCCGCACTAATATTGTGCAAAAACGAGCAGCGAAAGGCCTCTGTTTTCTCGTATTCACTGCACTAATGGCAGCTTGTTTCCGCCCAAACATCCCCATCTCGACCGGGACGGTTTATCCCATCGATGTTTTCATGGAGGGCCAGCAGCCGGATCGCCCTTATTCCGAAATCGAGTGGGTGAGCCTGAGCCAGGACGATACGCTCAGCGCTCAGCAGAAAGTCCCTAGCCGGGGCATGACCAGCCGGGGCAACGACGCCCAAACCAAGGAGCTCCTCACCGCTCGCCTCGTGCTGAAAGCCCAGAAGCTAGGGGCGGATGCCATCATGAAAGTGAATTACCAGTACTATACCTCCGCCACGATGGAGGGATACACGATGAAGGGAATGGCGATTAAGTACCGGGGAGATTGAAAACAATTTGGAATTAGTGAATGTCGGAATGTCGGAATATTGCTTACGCCAGATATTTTGAATATTCCGACATTCACTCATTCCGACATTCCAAATTAATTACTACCGCTTCGACGTCAACCGCGACGCCCCCGGCTCCGGCGATATTTCATTCGGCATCCTGATCTCTGGCTTCTCCAGCGTTTTAAAACGATTGAAGCTGTGCGTGAACTGCATGCTGACGCCGCCTGTGGTGATGGCGTTGTTGAGCAGGAGCGAGTTTTGGATATTTCGGTTGTAAGCTTTCAGGCGAATGTTGCCGCTTTGGGCCAGCCAGTATTCGAGCGTCCACTCCCCCAATAGACTCGTGGCGTTGAATTGCGTGGCCCCGGCTTGGCTGGTGCCGTAGGTGAAGCGACCGTCGCGGGTGATGCGGAAGCGGTCGTTGAACAGGCGGTACGACAGGCGCAGTTGCAAGTTGTTGATCGTACTTTGATCCAGCGACAGACCCGACACCCCTACTTCCAGATTCTCGTCCAGCGCCGAGGCCCAGCGGCTGATCTGGTTGGAAACCAACTCGCTCACGCTGTTGCCCAGCATCGTTACGCCCTGGTTGGCTTCGCTCAGCAGGGCATCCTGCGGACTCAATAGCTGATTGAACAAAATAAGGCTGCTGACCTGACGGCTCAGTTCCTGCTCGTTGCTGCGCAGGCGGTTCTCGAAGGCTGCCACCGCCGAGCGGAATTCGCCGGAAGACGGGTACTGCTTCACCGCCAAATCGTAGGCAATCGTGGGCGTCATCAGTCGGTCGGTCAGGGCGATGGTGACTTCGACGGGATAGCGGCGGGTGAGCTCGCTGGTGTTGCCCGTGGCCTGACTGAGGGTCGAAAGCTCGGGCAGTACGGCCAGCGAGGCCATTTGGGTATACCCAGCCTGGACATTCAGCAGGGCGTCGTAGGGATCGCCCGACCAGGTAATGCGGCTGCCGGGATCGATGGTGAATTTCTTATTGAGGGCGTTCTGAAAAGTAAATGTGTAGTCGCCACGCTCGATTTCGTAGTTACCCGTCATCGTGAAGTCGCCCTTGGTGTCGGCCTTGATGTTCAAGAGACCTTTGCCGTAGGCTTTTATAATGTCCCCGGCCTGGCGGTCGAGCTGGATTTCGCAGTAGGCATCGGGCGTGATGTTGAAATTAAAGTCCATTCTCACGCCACTCAGACTGTTACTGATCCGAGCTACGCCCGCTGCTTCCAGGCTATCTTCCTTGATCTTTTGGCTAACAAACTGAATGTAATCCTGCGTGGCGACCTCAGTTGGGCCATCGAGCGGGATATACATGCGCGTGCCTTTATCACTGGTGACCGTGGCCGCGATGCTGATGTCGTCGATCGGGCCGAACAAACTCGCCTTGCCCGTGACGTAAGCCGTTCCGTAGAAAAGGTCGTTATCTTTTTCGAGGGTGTTCAGGATTTTAAAATTGCGCAGATCGGCGTCGAAGGCCAGTGAGAAGTCCCGGAAGCTCTTATGCCGTACGCCACCGTTGACGGAGGCCAAGTTGCCGTCTTCGTCTTTCACGGTCAAATTTTTAGCTGAAATCTCGTTCTCGCTGAACGTGACGACGTCGCTGAAAGATAAGATGGATTGCAAATAATCGAATCGCAGTTTGCCATTTTCCACTTTCACCTCACCGTTCAGCACCGGATGCCTGGGCGTGCCGCCAATTTTCAAGGCACCGTCTACACGCCCGCTCACGTCGGTCACGAGCCCTTCGCTGAATGGCTCGATCATTTTGAGTTCCGAGCGGTCGAAAATCGCCGTCAGGTCGAGCGCGTTTTTGGTTTCCTCAGGATTATAGGTGCCATTGACGGCGAACACCCGGGTCTGATTGCGGTCCAGGTGGGTTTCCAGGTTGAACTGTTCGATGAGTTCGTCCCATTCACCCCGCCCGCTCAGGTTGCCCAGGCGGGTATTGTCGTAGCTCAGGTCCATCACGCTGAAATAGCCGTTCACCTCGCTCAGGTTCGTACGGTCACGCAGGGTAGCGGCAGCGTCCATCACCCCACCCAGCTTGGTTTCCAGTACGGGATTGAGGGTCGCCAGTTGCAGACTGTCAATTTCAAACAAAAGATTGCTACTCGAATCGGCGTACATCTCGCCATCCAGCGACACGCGTTGCTTGTCGTGGGCAAGAGCCAGGTTCTTAAAAGCGGTTCTTTGAGCCGAGCACCGAAATAAGGTTGTCGGGGTTCACTTCCCAAATTTCATCCAGCAACACCAGGTTCGAGTTGGTCAAATGCAGGTTCAGCCCCGAAGGCACGAAGCGAATGTCGCCGTTCAGGTTGCCCTCGTTGGTGCTATTGGCCTGATGAATGTCACTGTTGAAATGGATGTGGTCCTGATCCCAGGAAGCCTCGACACTAAGCCGCTCGGTAGGGGCCAGTACGCTGATTTTCTGTTTTTCAGACACGATCAAAGCTGAGGCCAGTACTTCCGCATTGTTGACAAATTTAGAAGTTGTCACGTCCAACTCATTGCCCGAAAAGCGGGTGTCGTCCACCCGAACGCTGTCGGCTTGGGCGTTGAGCGTGATGAAGGCCGTATTACCCATCCTCAGTATCCCCTCAAAGCGGCTATTGGGCGACACGTACGCCTCGGGATATAAAAATTCTAGCAACGGATTCAGGTTGTGGCCGTCCACCTCGTAGTTGATCGTGTAAAGCCGGGGCGTCACGGTGGCAGTCTTTTGGGTGTAATAGTCGTTCCGCTCCGCTTCGTCGCCCACGAAATAAAGCTGATATTCCCTGGCCAGTCGGTTCAGGTCTTCACCCGCTTCGCTCAGCACAAAATCACCGTTCAGGGAGGCCGACAAGAGGTCGCTCCTGACGTCGATGGTGCGCTCGCTGGCGATTTGGAAGGAGATGATGAGCAGACTGTCTAGCCGCAGACTGCGCTGATCGTCGAGCGTAATCAAGGAAGTGTTTTGGAAAAAGGCACGACCTACCAATTCGTCTCCCGTGTTCCCCTCCACCTGTGCGTCGATGCGGGTAGCAATCGTAAGCGGTTTTTTGGAAAAGCCCAATTCCATAAGGTTGGCTTTTTCCAGGATTCCTTGAAAATCAAAGCGATTTTTAGGATTGGAAAGGTCGACTTCCCCGTCGAGAATAAACGCCAGGTTTTCGTCGCGCGAACCCACTTGCCCGTTGAAATAGGCTTTTTGCAAATTGCCGCGCAACTGCACATCACGGTAATCGTAGCCCCGAAAGCCCAGCCGAATGATCGAGGCATCGAGGTTGGCGGCGGCCGTGGCAAGGTCGAACCCCTTGCCGTTCACCTTGCCCGAGAAGTCGAGCTTTTGTAATTTTTCCGGCTCGTCGAGAAGAATTCCCAAATCGAGGTCAGCGGTTTTGAGCAGTCCGTTGTAGGTCGAAGTAAAACGGTCGGCGATGTGGAACTTCATGTCGGTGTCAAGGACTCCGATCTCGGTTTGAACGTGGCTTTTCAGGTCAAAGTCCTCCGTCGTTCCCCGGAACGTACCGTCGATGGCAATCAAGCCGAACTTCTTGAAAGTCTCATGCAGATCCGTTTCGGGATAGTACTGCACGATGTCGTCGGTCTCGATGCGCGAGCTTGCCAGCTTGAAATCCATCGTCGTGCCGCTGAATGTCGGCAAGCCCTTGAAGCCAAAATCTCCCGCCAGGCGACTGCCTTTGCCGAAGCGTAAGTCGGTATTCCTGACCACAAAGTCATGCACCGTCCCATCAAATTCACCCGACACGCGCCAGGTTTCGTTCAGCGTCAGCAGGTATTCCTGGAACAGGCCGAGGTCTTCGGCGTACACGCGGCTGTCGCGGAAACGGGCGACCATGCGCACCTCTTCGTTAAAATCACCAAAGGCCGAAGGATGCTCGTAATTGAAGCTGAGGTAGTTGGTGAGGTACGAGCCGCCGATGTAGGCGCTCAGTTCGGCGAGTTCGGTTTTCTTGGCACAATACAGAAATTTCGTGTCCAGGTCGTGGACTTTCAACGAGCTCTGGCGGTCGATGGTCGTCAGGTCGTTGGCCAGGAATTTGATCGTATCGCCCAGCACCACGAAATCCTGCAACTGCGCGCTCAGGTGCTGTAATTCAAAATGGTAGTAATCGAAAACGCTGGATTTCCGGTCGTAAGGTTCGCGCGGATCATCGTAGTGAAAAGCGCCTTCGGTCAGCGAGGCTTTGCCGATGGTGAAGGGGATATTCTGGTCGGGTACGTAGCCCGTCGTGTCGCCCGAGTTGGTCATCTCGTTGATGCGAGCGATGAATAAATCCATGTTCGTATCGCCCGAGTTGGTTTTGACCAATCGCACTTCGGGGCGGTAAAGATTCACTTCGTCCAAGTGAATTTCGTGGGCGAAGTTTTCGAGAATACGCTTGATATCGAAGTTAACGTCAAGCCGCCCGACGTCGATCATGCGCTGGTTGTCGGGGCTTTTGATCGAAACGCCTTCCAGAGAAATAACATCGAACCACTTGATATTGATCTTCTCGACCGACAGCGGATACCCCATTTTGAGGGAGAGTTCGCGCACGGCGCGCTGCGTGGCCCAAGTTTGTACGGCCGGAAACTGGAAGGCGATGGTCGTGACCCCGAGCGCGAAGAGCGCCAGAATCAAGACCAATACGAGGCCGTTGCCAATTTTCCTGAGTACGTTAATCATGCACGGTTTTGGGGGTGGCGGGTCGTTCGCCTTGCGGGTTTTTGCCTACTTTTGCGCAAAAAGCCCCGCTATTTTATGAATATTCTGGCCATCGAATCCTCCTGCGACGAAACGTCGGCGGCTGTTATTTCAAACGGCAAAATCCGTTCCAATGTTGTCACCACGCAGCTCATCCACGAGCAATACGGCGGCGTAGTGCCGGAATTAGCCTCGCGCGCGCACCAGCAGATGATCCTGCCCGTGGTCGAAAAAGCGTTGCACAACGCAAAAATAGCGAAAAACGACCTGAATGCCATCGCCTTCACGCGTGGCCCCGGCCTAATGGGCGCTTTGCTGGTCGGCACCTCCTTCGCCAAGGCCCTGGCCCTGGGGCTGGACATCCCACTGATCGAGGTCAATCACATGCAGGCCCACGTGCTGGCGCACTTTATCGAAGCCCCGCGCCCCGCCTTCCCGTTCCTCTGCCTGACCGTCAGCGGCGGCCACACCCAAATCGTGCTGGTGCGTGCCCCCCTGGACATGGAAATCATCGGCCAAACGCTGGACGACGCCGTCGGCGAAGCCTTCGACAAATCAGCCAAACTGCTGGGCCTCCCCTACCCCGGCGGGCCGTTGATCGACAAGAACGCGAGGGAGGGTGACCCGCTGGCTTACGATTTCCCCATTCCCGACGTGCCGGATCTGAATTTTTCGTTCAGCGGGATCAAGACTTCAATTTTGTGTTTCCTGCAAAAACGAACCAAAGAAAACCCTGAATTTGTCAATGAAAACCTGGCCGACATCTGCGCCAGCATTCAGCACACTTTAATCAGGATTTTACTAAAAAAACTCACCAAAGCCACCCAACAAACGGGCATCCGGGAAGTAGCCATCGCGGGCGGCGTCTCGGCGAATAGCGGCCTTAGAAAAACGCTGGAAGAGACGGGCGAAAAAGAAGGCTGGAAGGTCTATATTCCCCGCTTCGAGTACTGCACCGACAACGCCGCCATGATCGCCATGGCCGCGCACTATAAGTACTTGGCCCAGGATTTCACCGACCAAAGCGTGAGTCCACTAGCGAGGATGGCATGGTAACAAACTACCGCTTTCACCCCACTCACCTCCACTGGCTGAGTCTCGACGTGGTGGCCGGAGCGCTGATCTCGCACGTGGCGGCAAACCGGTTGCCGGGTGGGGATACGGCGCTCAACGGTTGGGTGACGGTTATTTTGGGTTTGGTGGTACTGGGGATTTATACGCTCGACCATCTGCTGGATAACCGCAATCCTGAGCAGCTTCGCACCAAGCGCCACGCCTTTGTCAAGGAATACGAACCCCTTATTTGGCGCGTTACTTTGGCGGCACTGGCGTTGGCGGCAGTGCTTTCCTGGCTCATTCCCCGACAGTTGTGGGAATTTGGCATCGGCATGGTCGTATTTGTGACCTTATACCTCTGGGGCGTTTCCAAGATTCCCATAAAAAGCCACCGGCAGGCTTTGAAGGAACCCATCACTTCGCTCATTTACGCGGCGGGGGTGTGGGGCAGCACCTGGTTTTTGGGGGAGGAAGTTTCCTGGGAGAGCGTCGTGTTAGGCGTTATTTTTTATCTCATCACGGTGCAAAGTCTGCTGCTTTTCTCTCATTTTGAAGCTTTGAAGCACAAGGAGGTTTTCAACCTGGCCAGTTGGTTGAAGCGTCCTGCTACGCTGCGCATCCTGAAAGGAATTACCCTCCTGACATTCGTCGTCTGCCTCGCCGTTTGCTTTCTGACTGATTACCGTTACGTACAGCGGCTTGCCCTCATCATGATCGCCATGTCGGCGGCAAACTACTGGATGCTGCGGAACCCCGAAGAGGTGGTGGCCGACGAACGTTTCCGGCTGGCCGGAGAGTTGGTTTTTTTCCTGCCGCTGCTGGTTCTTTAAAGCGGCAATTATTTTTTCTGCAAAAACACGTGAATGCCCCGCTTGTTACCCGCCACGATGTCGGGTAGCCCGTCTTTGTTCATATCCTCCACCGTCACGTGCAGGCCCGAGCCCGAATCGTTGTCGATTTCGTGGGGTGTCCAGGTGGGGTTTTTTCCCTCTTTCTTAAATTCAAACCAATACAGCAGCGGCGGATCGAGACCACCGGGATCTTTGCCGTTGTGGGCCAGGTGGCGTTTTCCAGTAACCAGGTCGAGGTCGCCGTCGCCATCCACGTCGGCCAGGGTGAGGTTGTGCATTTGGGAGAAAGCGCGCGAGATTTCGTGCTCCGTCCAGGTTTCGTTGCCATCCCCATCGCGGCCCTGCTCCTGCCACCACAGACCGTAGTCGTGAGCCGCCGAGCTGATGATGTCGTTCAGCCCGTCGCCGTTCAAGTCCAGCACGTACATCTGGGCGCATTTCTGGCTGAGCTTGGCCGGGTGGAACTTCCAGTTTTCCTGCTTGGGATTGTCCGACCCTTCCCACCAGCCGTTCATGAAAAGGACGTCTTTTTTGCCATCGCCGTTAACGTCGCCGTAGCCGATGCCATGGGTGTAGCGCTCGGTGCCCAGTTCGGGGTCGCTGCTGATGACGTACTTCGTCCAGGCCGTATCGCCTTTCTTCGTGGGCGGACTGAGCCAAATCACCTGCTTGGCCGTGGGATCATTGCCGATCAGATCCAACCGCCCGTCGCCGTCCACGTCCACCAGCATCGGCGATTCGTTGCCCAGACTTTCGTGGATCGGGTGCATCTTCCAATGACCGGGTTTGTTCTTGGGGTTTTCGTGCCAGGCCGCCGCCTTGCCCGGCCAGTCGATGCGGATAAGGTCCATCCAGCCATCCTGGTTGACATCCATCGCGAAGTCCAGGAAGGAATCGCTGTAGCCTTCCCTTTTTTTGAACGCCTGCGGAGGTGCCAGCTCGTGCTTTGTCCAGTTGGGAGCCTCGAACCAGTAAGCCCCGGCGATGACATCTTTCCTACCGTCTTTATTGACGTCGGCCACCGCCGCGCCCTCGGCGATGAAGTCTTCGGTGAGGACTTGTTTGGTAAAGGCAACTTCGCGGGCTTTTTTGGCCTTGGGTTGGGCGCAGGCGTTGAAAGAGATTGCTCCTAGCAGCAGCAGGACAAATGAAGTCGGCGCAGAAAAATACTTTGCATTCATAAGCGTAAAGTCAAGACATCTGGTTTCTTGCCAGAAAAGCAGAAACGAAAGCGGGTTTACCGTATTTCAATCAATTCAAACGGCACAACTTTTCAAAACTTCCGACTATACCCCACCCGCACGACCTGCGTTTCGTTGTAGTCGGTACTGGTGTAGCTAAATCCTTCCCCCCGAATATCCCGCTTGATAATCATGGTATTCAGCAGGTCGGTGGCGTTCAGGAAGAGTTCGTCCTTGCCGCCGCGCAGCGTTTTGTTCACGCCCGCATCCAGCGAAAAGCGGCTGCCGATCCGGCCCTGTGGGATGAGGTCGGGGGCCAGGTAAATGGCTGTGAATTGCACGTCCAGGCTCTTGGGCAGGTGGATGAGCGTATTCAGTTTCACATTTCCCGAAAACATTTCCTGCTTCTCGACTACAAAAGTATTCTCTATCGGGTAAAGGTTGCGTACCGTGAAGGCGTCGATTTGGTTGCGGTAGCCGTTGAGGTTTAGGCTAAAAGACAAGGCCGGAGAAAGCGTGTGGGAAAATACCAGTTCCACACCCGTGTTGTAGCTGAGGTCGGCATTCTGGAAAATATTGTAGATCAGATTGTTGGCGCGCGCCGGATTGGTAGAATCGCCCGGTACCGTGCTGGCGATGCGCGTGATGGTGCCGTTGGTTTGGCGGTGATACAGGGCGGTGTAAAAATAACCCTTGTTCAAATTGGCCCGGTAACCCAGCTCGACGCTGCTGGTGAATTGCGGCTGCAAAGCCGGGTTGCCGACTTTGATGATTTCGGCGTCGTCGTATTTGGGAAAAATTCGGATATCGACCTCGTTGGGACGATCCACGCGGCGGTTGTAGAAGAGCGATAGTTTGTTGCGTTCGTTGAATTTGTAGGCCAGCCGCACGTTCGGGAAGGGCTGCGTGTAATTGTAGCCATCGCTTTGGTAGGTTGGATGATCGGGATTCACCGTATAGTTCAGGCCCACGTACTCCACCCGCAAGCCGACTTCGGCCTCGATTTTTTTATTTTCAAAAACATAATTGCCGTACACCGCCGGGATGGTTTCGGCGTAGGTCGCCGCGCCGCCCGCCAGGCTGTCGAGGGGCGAGTTCAGCCCCGGAAAGAACTGCATGTTGGTGGGAATGACCCGGCGGCGAAACTTAAAGCCGCCCTCGAAGCGCCCGTAGCGCAGCGGCCGCAGGTAGTCGAGCGTCAGGTCGCCTACACTTTCGTCGGAGAGGAGCTTGAAGGAATCCTGGCCCGTGAACGTGGGCCGGATGTTGGTAAAAAAGTACTTCTCGTCCTCGCGGTGGAAGGTGTAGTTGAAACCCAGATTCAGCGTGTGGCCCGGCTGGCGGTATTTGTGCTGGTAGGTCGCCGAGGCCACCACGGTGGTTTTCAGTTCGTCCTCCAAAAACTGCCACAGGCGGTAGCGCTCCGAGAGGTTGCCGTTAAAAAAGGGTTGGTCGCCGTTGTCGATGATTTTTTCGCTGCCGAATAAGCCCGACACGGTCAATTGGTCGTTCTCGGAAATATTCCAGTCGACGCCCGCCTTGGTGGTGATGAAGGTGGTGTTGCGGTTGCGCTTGCTTTGCTGCTGAATGATCGTTCCGTCGTCGTAGGTTCGCGTGACGAATTCGTTTTTGTTGAGCGTTTCGGTGTAGAGGTAATCGCCCTGGAAAAAGGCATTGACCTTGCCTTTGCGGTAATTGAGCGAGAGTGAGGGGTTGATCTTCGGTGTGGCCCGATACTGCGGACGGATGGTCGGCAGGTTCTCGCGCCGCTCCCACAACGCGCCGAGTCCGGTGGTGAAGCCTGCCTTGCCGTTGAAGCCCTCCTGCTTGTTTTTCTTGTAAATGATATTGATGATTCCGGCGTTGCCGTTGGCGTCGTATTTGGCCGAAGGATTATTGATGATCTCGATGCGCTCGATGGCCGAGGCCGGAATATTGTCCAGCCCCTGCTGGTTGCCAAAGCCCGTGATGGCCGTTTGCTTGCCGTCCATCAGCACCGCCACACGGTCGCTGCCGCGCAGCAGCACCTTGCCGTCTTGCACCGCTACGCCCGGCAGATTCTGCATGGCCTGCAACACTGAGCCACCCGCCTGGCTGATGTTGTCGGCGACGGAAAAGGTTTTCTTGTCCATTTTGTCGCTCAGTCCTTCCTGCTGCCCCGTCACCACGACTTCGCTGAGCGTTTGCGCGTCCTCGGCCAGTTCGACGGTTCCCGCCTCCAGAAAGCTGGTCAGGCTGCCGACGTATAAGGCCTGGCGTTTTGGGGCGTAGCCGATGAGGGAAAATTCTAAAAAATAACTGCCCAGTTTGACGCCTGCCAGCGTGTAGCGCCCCGCTTCGTCGGTGACGGTTCCCGTAACGAAGGCTGAGTCCCTCTCGGTTTTCAGGATAACGTTGACGTAGGGCATGACCGTTTTCGTGGTCTGTTCGCTGACTGCCCCGGAAATGGTTACGCCGGGCGTTTGGGCGGACGCGACCGATGGGTCGAAGAGGGCAAGAATAGCCGCCAAAGCAAGAATACACCGCATGAAGAAAGGTTTTTACTTAGCAAGAATCAGAAAGCAAAGATACGGCCTTAATCGTCGGGGAAAGCCAGGCTCTTCCGAAAGTCTTTTCATCGGGCCACCGGACGGACCAATAACGGCATAGATGATAAAGTTGGAGTTGCTAAGGTTGTATTCCTGGCAAATCTGATTGTCGATAGTGGGTAGCTGCCAGCCAAACGCGAAAGTCGGCAATTCCTTATCCAGAGGAGCAAGCGACAAAGAAAGAGCACCCGTCTCACAGGACAGATGCTCTTTTTCAGTAATTGAAATAACCGGGATACTACACTAGCGACTTCTCCCGGCTCCAGAAACGATGCTGACCGATGGCCTCGATGAACTTCTTGGCCGCATCGTTCTCAATCTTGCCCTTGACGACCACGCCAGCGGCGTCGGGTATCTTTTCGTCGGCGGCCTTCAAGAGATTCACGCCCTCGCCCGTGGCGGCGATGGGCTTGCAGTGCATGAAGGCTTCGCGCACAAACCGCAGCGCGTCGTCCTCCTGCATGAGGGCGTCCACGCTGGCCTGCCCGCCCGGCACGTACACGGCATCGTACAGTACCGAAGCCTCGGTTTGCAGGCTGCCGTCGATTTTCATTTCGTCGCCGGAATCCGTCTTCAACATGCCCAGGTGCGGGGCGATGAGTTTGACCATCGCGCCTTCGGCCACGAGTGCGTCCTTCATGTTTTTTAATTGATCGGCGGACACGCCCTTGGCGGCCAGCACGGCCACCTGGCGGGTTTTGATTCCCTGTTTGCCGGGGTGGTTCTCGATGCTGAGTGCGGGCGAGCTACCCACATCGTCGCGGGCAGGCTTCGACTGGTACTTGGCCGGATCGGCATCGGCGGGAACGCCCAGGTTGAGCTGTACGTCCTTGGACGAAGGGAGGTCGAGGCCCAGGCCTTGCGCTACTAAGTTGGCGAGCGTCTGATCGACCTGCACCAGGAGCATGAGCATCCGCTTGCGAATGTCTTCCATTTTCACTTTACCCAACTCGAAGCGCAGGGCTTTTACGATGTGCGTCTTTTCAGGATCGGTTTGGCTGTTCCAGAAAAGTTTCGCCTGATTGTAATGGTCGATGAAGCTCTCACTGCGCTCCCGGATTTTCTGGCCATCCACGCGCTCGGCATAGCTCTTGAAGCCACTCATGTCCTGCCCGGCCTGGAACGGGCAGCCGCCCGCGATCTTGTTGGGGCTATAGCTGGTTTGGCCTTTGTTGATTTCCTGCCGCATGTGGCCATCGCGCTGGTTGTTATGAACGGGCGACACGGAGCGGTTGATGGGAATTTCGTGGAAATTGGGTCCACCGAGCCGTTTGAGCTGGGTATCGGTGTAGGAAAACAGGCGTCCCTGCAGCAGCGGGTCGTTGGTGAAGTCCAGTCCCGGCACCAAATGTCCCAAGTGGTAAGCGACTTGCTCCGTTTCAGCGAAGTAGTTGTCAGGATTGCGGTTGAGCGTCATCTTGCCGATGGGCACCACGGGTACCAGCTCCTCAGGGATAAGTTTGGTGGAATCCAGCAGGTCGAAATCGAACTTGTGCTCGTCCTCTTCCTCCACGATTTGCACGCCCAGTTCCCATTCGGGGTAGTCGCCGTTTTCGATGCAGTCCCATAGGTCGCGCCGGTGGAAATCGGGGTCGCGGCCCGAGATGAGCTGCGCCTCATCCCACACCACCGAATGCACACCCTGCATGGGTTTCCAGTGAAATTTCACGAATCGCGCCTTGCCTTCCTTGTTAATAAAGCGGAAAGTATGCACCCCGAATCCTTCCATCATGCGTAAGCTGCGCGGAATGGCGCGGTCGGACATGGTCCACATGATCATGTGCATCGCCTCGGGTGTCACAGAAATAAAATCCCAAAAAGTGTCGTGGGCCGAAGCCGCCTGCGGAATCTCGTTGTTCGGCTCAGGCTTGACGGCGTGGATCAGGTCGGGGAATTTGATGGCATCCTGGATAAAAAAGACGGGCATATTGTTGCCCACCAGGTCAAAGACACCCTCTTCGGTGTAGAATTTCACCGCAAAACCCCGCACATCGCGGGCTAAGTCCGTGGAGCCCCGCGATCCGGCCACGGTGGAAAAGCGCGTGAACACGGGCGTCTTGACTCCGGGTTGCAGAAAATGCGCCCTGGTGTTCTCGGCATTCCCTTCGTAGGCTTCAAAAATGCCGTGGGCCGCCGCCCCTCGGGCGTGGACGACGCGCTCGGGAATGCGCTCGTGGTCGAAGTGGGTGATTTTTTCGCGCAGGATGAAGTCTTCCAGCAGCGTCGGGCCGCGCGATCCGGCTTTCAGGGAATTCTGGTCGTCGCTCACGCGCAGGCCCTGGTTGGTCGTCAAGTATTGGCCCGTGCTGTCTTCTCGGTTTTTATCTAACTCTTTCAACTTCTCATTCATGTCTTTTAGGTTTGCGGTTTTGGGGTAAAACCTTTTGCCTAAAAAATATCATTCCTGAAAGAATTTGGTAGTGGCAAAACTACTTCCCCGTCACCTCCGCCAGTTTCCTTTCCAAAGCCTTCCCATGTAGATTTCGGGCTACAACTCGTCCATCCGGCCCGACCAGCACATTGGTAGGAAAACTGCTGATGTTATAGGTTTCAATAAGTCTGTTTTCGTTGTCTGAAATAATTTGGGGCCAGGCCAGCGGACGTTTTTTTAGGAATTTTTCCAATAAGTCTGGCGCTTGATTTCCAGCGATGCCGATGAATTCGACCTGCTGTTTGTCGATGCCTTTGTAAATGCTCTGTAATTCCGGGATCTCGGCAACGCAGGGTCCACACCAGGTTCCCCAAAAATCTACGAACAAATATTTGCCTTTATAGTCTTGCGAGGAAATAAGCACTTCCGAATTGAACAATTTAGTTTTAAAGGGTTGAAAACGGTATCCGGTTTGTAATCCATAGTCTAAGCTTTTGGCGTTCTCTTCCTTTGACTTAAGTACCTCGTGGTAGATATTCACGCCTAAGTTTCGGTATTTTACTTTGTCGAAAAGTCTACCTATCGAAAGTAAATCGCCTTCTCTGACTGGTTCAGAAAAGCCTTTTAGAATAGAGTTATTTTCATCGACAAGTGTCAAAGAGGTGTTGTTATAATCAGGTCGGCTCGCGTTACTCACCATGATGTTATGCACTTGGTCTTTTACCTTCAATTGGGCGATGGCGTACTGAGGAAAAGTGTAAGCCAAAGGAGAAAAACTGGTGCGCCTGACGAGCATCGGTACGCGCTTTGCGACTACCCGTCCTTCTTGAAATACTTCATAATTTACGTAATGCTTTTCATCTTCGGCGTATTGGGTCATCGTGCTGTCCATTGCGTAGGCTTTGGGATAAAACACTTCGTCGTCGCTGAAGTCCAGATTGTTGTTGGAATCGATGATTACCGCCGTTAGCCCTTCCTTGTCCTTACCACTCACCACGTACACGTAGCATTTGATCGGTTCGGCGGACAGTTCTTCGGGATCGGGATGCAATTCTGAATTTTTAATGAATCCATCATACTCACCCTTACCAATATTTCCAGCTTTGTAATTTTGGTAAAGCACCTGTTGTAAGTTCAGATATACCATTGACTTCTTCACGCCTCGCCATGACTCAGGAATTCCTTTTACGGGCAAATACGTTTTTACCCACATTTTGGCAGAAGGATTGTCTTCCTTGTATTCCTCTTGAAGGGGTCCCCAACCAAAACCGCCCGGCCCGAACCCTTCCACAAAAGTCAGCGGAAGGCGTAGCGTCTGGCTAACGCTATCGTCTTCAGCCTGCTCTCGGCAGGAAGTCAGGGCGCAAATACCCAACAACAAAACAATCAGTGGTTTTTTCATTTCTCTGAAAGTTCAGGTTTATTTTTTCGACCAGTTCGTACAGAAACTCCGGGGCGAGGTCCGCGCCGTTTGGCCATTCCAGGGTTCCGTTTTCGATATGAAACTCCGCTACGTAATCATCATCTTTCAAAGGCTCGAAAACCTCTCCCCATAGTTCCTGCGAGATGTCTGCTTCTCCGAAAGTGCCGTCATTGAATTCAAGGCAAAATAAATAGGCACACAAGTATTCTGCTGTGATTATTCTTAGCATTTCCATATTCATATTAAAGCAAACTCACCGCCACCCCTACCCTGCTCCGCCAACCCCTCCTGAACGTTCCCCCACGCATCCCGGTTATAGCCTTCGATTCTGGCCCAAGCCTGAATCATTTTTTTTAGCCAAGAACCTCCAATCTCAAAAAATTCAAATGCAAAAAATACACGCCACCACCGTCCTGGGCGTCCTGCATAACGGGATGCTGGCCCTCGGAGCCGACGGACAGGCCACGATGGGCAATACCGTCGCCAAAAGTAACGTCAAGAAAGTCCGCGCTCTGCAGGGCGGCAAAATCCTGGTCGGCTTTGCCGGCTCGACGGCCGATGCTTTTTCATTGCTGGAAAAATTCGAGGAAAAACTCAATGCCTACGGCGGCAACATGAAGCGCGCCGCCATCGAACTCGCCAAAGAGTGGCGCACCGACCGCTACCTGCGCAAGCTGGAAGCGATGATTATCACGGCCAATCAGGAAGAGATCCTGGTCATTTCCGGCACGGGTGATGTGCTGGAACCCGAAAACGGCATCGCCGCCATCGGCTCGGGTGGCAACTACGCCCTCTCGGCCGCCACCGCCCTCAAAAAACACGCCTCCCAACTCACCGCCGAAGAAATGGTCCGCGAAGGGCTACTGATCGCGGGGGAGCTGTGCATTTATACGAATCAGAATTTGGTGGTTGAGAAGTTGGGGTGATCTTTAAGGCACAAAGTTCCAGAGGCACAAAGGCACAAAGTGAGCTTAAGTGCAAGAAGTATAGCTCACTACCAGCTCTGTGGCGGCTTACTTTTGTCAGGCGTTAGCTACTTTGTGCCTAAGTGCCTTTGCCCCTTTGTGCCTTCGACAGGCTGTCACATTTCCCCCATGAGCACCAACAACTCCCGCAACCGCAAACTCACCGTTCGGCTGCCGTCCGGCAGGTATTTGTGGGCGATCATGGTGTAACTCAGTAGTTCGCCTCCCTTGGTGGTGACGTAGCCCGCGTAGGCGCGGGTGCCGCCGATGGAGCCGCTTTTGGCGCGGACGTTCCCGGCGGCTTTGGTGCGGCGGCCGATGTTACGAACGGTGCCTGTTTCGCCCAGGATGGCGATGCTGTTGTAGAAATCTACGAAGCTTTTGTCTTTGGTAGCGGCGTTAAGGACGTCGGTGAGGTTCTGGGCGGTGAGCGAGCCGGTGGGCGACAGGCCACTGCCGTCCTTTACATAAAAGCCGCGCATATCCGCGCCTCGCTTGCGCCAGTAGTCGGCTTCGGCTTCGACGGCATCGTCGAAATCGGGCTTTCCGTTTAGCTTAGCGCCCGCCGTTTTCAGGAAGGTATCGGCGTAGAGGTTGATGCTCCACCAGTTGGTTTGTTGGGCCAGTTCACGCAGCGTGGGCGAGCTGTACTGGTCGATAACCGTGCGAGGCGCAGTTACAGCGGGCGATTTTGGCAGTACATCGCCCGCTCCGGCGATGCCGACGCCGCTGGCTCTTAGGGCGCGGGTCAGTTCAAAAGCCGTGGCATAGGCCGGGCGTGGGACGGCCCCCTTGACGGTGAACGACGCAGCACCACGCGGCACAGTGCCGGTCAACAGAATTTGCTCCCCCAGCGGACTGGCGTAAATATAGACCTGGTCGCCCGACCCGGCTTCGCCCGTAGTGACGCGGTTTTCTATTTTCAGATAAGACAAATCGGGTTCCAGCCTGACGACCTCCGTCGGGTCGCCCACGTTGCGGCCCGCTTTGAAGGAAACACGGTAATAATTTTCACGAAAATTCAGCCCCTGCACGCCCGCGCCGTAGTAGTTGCCCAAGTCGCCCCACACCCAGGTGTCGGCCAGGTTTTTGTCATCGAAAACCGTGGGGTCGGCCACGACCTGGCCCTGCACGTAGCGGATGCCCGCCCGGCGCACGGCCACCGTCCAGCGGTTGAGGAGCTGGTCGCCGTTGGGGACGCCCTCGAAACGCTTGTTTTCGCTGCCCAGCGAGGGGTCGCCCGTGCCGCGCAGGTACAAGTCGCCCTGCAACGTGTCGTTTACAATTCGTCCTTCGTACTCGAGGTAGGTCTTGTAGGTATAATCGCCGCCCAGCACCGACAGCGCCGTGGCCGTCGAAACCAGCTTGAGCGTGGAAGCCGACGGCACCGACTGCTCCTGGTTGATCCCCAGGATCGTCCGTCCGCTTTCGGCGGATTTCAGACTGAAGGCAAAGACGCCATTGCGCATCAGCTCGGAGTTTTGGAGTTCGACTACGGCATCCGACAGGTTGTCCAGCCCCAGCGAGTCGATGGTTTTCTGAGCGTGAAGATTGGAGGACAAGAACGCCAGCAGCGCGAAGGTCAGCGGTTTCAGGGTGAGTGCGTGGAGTTTACGGCGATAACGCCGGAGGAAATGGAACATTTTGGTGAGTTAGCGGCAGGGTTGTGGGCGATACTGCCTCGTTTTTGGTACTTTTGCTGTTTGTGGTTTTGAGGGGAATTGCCTTGGCCGGGTTTAAAAACAAACCGTGGGACACGGAGTTTCACTGAGTACGGCACAAAGTTGCTCAGAGTTTTCCAACTGACAACTTCATCACAAACATACGGACTGGCAGCCTGAAATTTTGAAAAGCAAGAAATAGACAGCGATCTGTCGTAACAGCAGCAAACGAAGGCCTACAGCCTAGAGCATACCGCCTACAGCAAAATATATGAAATTAACTTTTTGGGGAGCCACGCAACAGGTTACGGGCAGCATGTATATGCTCGAAGTGGACGATTACCGAATCCTGATCGAGTGTGGGTTGAACTTTGACCTGAACGAAAAGCAGAAAAAAGCCCTCTACGACGAACAGAAAAGCGTTTTCCCTTTCGACCCGACGCTCGTGAACACCGTACTGCTCACGCACGCCCACATCGACCACTCCGGTAATATTCCCAATCTATACAAGGAAGGTTTCGAGGGCCAGGTCGTTTGTACCGAGGCGACTTACTCGCTCACGGGCATTCTGCTGGAAAACTCGGCGATGCTGCATCAAAAAAGGCTGAATACGGCCAACGGCAAGGCCTCCAACAAAAAGAAGAAAGGCTCGCTCGTCAAGGATTTTCCCCGCGATTTGTATTTGCAAAAGCACGTCAAGCAGTCTTTGGAAAACTTCTTTCCTGTGGCCTTCGGACAGCGCTACCGCATCACCGACCGCGTAAACGTGACCTTCATCCCGGCGGGCCACCTGCTGGGCGCGGCGCACATCGTGGTGGAGGTGCGCGATGTGGACGGCGAGAAGAAATCGCTCTGTTTTTCGGGTGATGTGGGCCGCAAAAACTACCCGCTGCTCGTGGATCCGCAGCCCGTCCCGCAGGTGGACTACCTGATTTGCGAAACGACCTACGGCAACCGCGACCACGTGGACCTGCGGCCACCGGGCGAAGCACTATTGGATGTCATCAAGCGCACTTGTGTGGACATTCCGGGACGGCTCATCATCCCGACGTTCAGCGTTGGCCGCACGCAGGCGTTGCTTTACACGCTCAACAAGCTCTACCTCGACCACCAACTCCCACCGCTGAAAGTGTTCACCGATAGTCCGCTCAGCTTCAGCAGCACCCGAATTCACCAGAAGTATTCGCGGCTGCTGAACCAGGAGGCAAAAGATTTCAAGGACGAAAACGAAGTGCTTTTCGACTTCGAGAATTTGGTTTATATCGAAAGCGGTGACGCCAGCAAAGCGGTTTCCAACTACGCCGAGCCGTGCATTATTATCTCGTCGTCGGGCATGGTGCAGGGCGGACGCATCGAGCACCACATCGCGGCCAATATCGAGAATCCCTACGCTACGGTGCTGATGATCGGCTACGCTTCGGAAGGTACTTTGGGCTGGCGATTGCTGAACGGCCAGGACAACATCACCATCCAGGGTAAGCAGAAGAAGGTCTCGGCCAATATTGAAAAAATTGACGTATTTAGCGGCCACGGCGACCGCGATGACTTGGTTGATTTTGTCAAAAACCAGGACGCCAACGAACTGAAAAACATCTTCCTCATCCACGGCGAAGCCGAAAGTATGCGCGATTTCCGCGACACGCTGGCGGTAAAAGGCTACGAAAAAGTAGTCATCCCGGAGAAGGGGGAGGCGTTTGATTTGTAAGGATTTGTGTAATTGTTGAACCGTGTAATCGTGTAATTGATGTTGAACTGTTTATGTTGTTTACTGTGAATAGTCTCATTTTCTGAACTACACAATCAAACGACTTACGACCACGCCAATAGCACGCGTATCCTTAAATAATCCGATTCAACGACTACACAGCAATTACGCGATTCAACGATTCAACAAAACACCCACGATTTCACCATAGATGAGAACATATCTCGATTTTGAAAAACCCATTGCCGAGCTGGACAATAAGCTGGCGGACATGCGGCGGTTGGCCGAGACGAGCACCATCGACGTGTCGGCGGCAACGGCGGCGCTGGAAGGCGGCATTGCCAAGCTGCGGCAGGAAATTTTCGACAACCTCACCCGCTGGCAGCGCGTGCAGTTGTCGCGGCATCCCGATCGGCCCTATACCTACGAGTACATCCAGTTGATGTGCGAGGAATTCATCGAGCTGCACGGCGACCGGCAGGTGCGCGACGACCCGGCGATGATCGGTGGCTTTGCCAATCTCGACGGGCAGGGCGTGATGATTATCGGGCAACAGAAGGGCCGCAACACCAAGCAGCGGCAGCACCGTAACTTTGGCATGCCCAATCCCGAAGGCTACCGCAAGGCCCTGCGGTTGATGAAACTGGCCGAGAAATTCAACAAGCCCATCATCACGCTCATCGACACGCCCGGTGCGTTCCCTGGTCTGGAAGCCGAGGAGCGCGGGCAGGGCGAGGCGATCGCCCGGAACTTGAAGGAAATGTTCATGCTCAAAGTACCCGTGATTTGCATCGTCATCGGGGAAGGCGCGTCGGGCGGAGCGCTGGGCATTGCCATCGGCGACCGCGTGATGATGCTGGAAAACACGTGGTATTCGGTCATTTCACCCGAAAACTGCTCGACCATCCTGTGGCGCAGTTGGGACTACAAGGAGCAGGCCGCCGACGCCATGAAACTGACGGCCAAGGACATGAAGGCCAACAAGCTCATCGACACCATCGTGCCGGAGCCGCTCGGCGGGGCGCATCTGGATCACCTGGCCATGGCCGAAATTCTCAAAGGCGTCATCCTCGATCATCTGGGCCAACTGTCGCAGCTTTCGCCCGAGGAACGCATCAGTCAGCGCATCGACAAATTCTGCGACATGGGGGTCGTGCTTGAATAATTTTTTGTGAAAAATAGCAAGATCAAAAACATCGTCTTCGACCTCGGCAACGTCATCATAAATATCGACGTGCCGCGCGCCGCGCAGTCGTTCGCCAAGTTGAGCGGGCAGCAGCCCGAGGATGTGCTTGAACTGTTCGGCACCTCGGGGCTATTCGGTCAGTTTGAGACCGGAAAACTGGACGCCACTGCTTTCCGAAACTACGTTCGCGAAATCCTGAAAAACCCCGATTGGGAAGATTCTGTGGTGGATACGGCCTGGAATTCGCTGCTGCTGGATATTCCGCCAGCCCGCATCGAGATGATTCAGAAGCTGGACGCCAACTACCGCCTTTTCCTGCTCAGCAATACCAGCAGCATTCATATCGAGGCCGTCAACCAAATTCTCGAAAAAGCCACCGGCGTGGCGCGGCTGGACGATCTTTTTGAAAAACTCTTCCTCTCCTACGAAATGGGCATCATGAAGCCCGATCCGGCCATTTATGAGCAAGTGTTGCAAGAAGCGGGCCTCAGTGCCGAAGAAACGCTTTTCCTGGATGATAACGAAGCCAATATTATCGCCGCCCGCGCGCTGGGAATCCAAACCTTCCATGTGCAGCAGCCGTTAACGATGCTGGATTTCCTGCAAGACTATGTCGCCTAGCGCCCGCACTACCCTTATTCAGCTTCTGCTTTTTGTCGTCACGCTCACCACAACTACCCTTTCCGGGGCCGAGTGGATATATGGCAAGACGTTTTTTTCTTTCGGGGTATTTCCCGTGGATCAATTGATTGGCTGGCCGGAGTTCTGGCAGGGTCTTCAATTCTCGCTACCTTTCCTGTTCATCCTCACCGTCCACGAATTCGGGCACTACTTTACCGCCAAAATTCATCAGGTCGAAGTGACGCTGCCCTACTACATTCCGCTCTGGTTCGGCTTCACGCAGACCATCGGTACCATGGGCGCGTTTATCCGCATCAAGTCGGTCATCAAATCGCGGGTCAAGTTTTTCGACATCGGCATTGCCGGGCCGCTGGCGGGTTTTGTCGCCGCGCTGGGAGTGCTTTGGTACGGCTTCACGCACCTGCCGCCGCCGGAGTACATTTTCACGATCCATCCCGAGTACGCCCGCTACGGGCTGGATTACGGGAAATTCGTGTACGAAGGCAAAGAAGACATGCTGGCGCTGGGCGATAATATTCTCTTCTGGATCTTCAAAGAATACGTGGCCGATCCGGCGCGCCTCCCCCACCCCTACGAGATGATCCATTACCCCTACCTGCTGGCGGGCTTCATTTCGCTGTTTTTTACGGCCCTCAACCTCATTCCCATCGGACAGTTGGACGGCGGCCACATCCTTTACGGACTATTGGGCAAGAGGCGCTTCAACGTCGTGGCCCCCACGCTGTTCGTCCTGTTCGCCTTCTACGCCGGACTGGGTCTGTTCCGGGCCGAGGAGTTCGCCGACCTGGCGAGCGACGACCAATACTATTCGCTGCTGGGCTACCTGGCGCTGTATGTGTATTTCCTCTACATCTGCATGAAGCGCATCGCCGACAGTCCCCAAACGGGCTTGATGCTGAGCCTGGGCATCGTGGTGGCGCAGTTCGCCGTCTCGTACCTGCGCCCCGACTGGGAAGGCTACTCGGGCTTCCTGTTCTTCGTCTTCCTGCTGGGCCGCGTCCTGGGCGTCTACCACCCCGAAACCGCCGACGACGGGCCACTAGGTACCGAGCGCGTCGTACTCGGATGGCTGGCGGTGGTCGTTTTCATCCTTTGTGCCAGTCCGAAGCCGTTTCTTTTGGTGGGGGGATGAAGGGTCAAAGGGTCAAAGGGTCAAAGGGTCAAAGGGTCAAAGGGTCAAAGGGTCAAAGGGTCAAAGGGTCAAAGGGTCAAAGGGTCAAATAAAGGAACGCTTCTCGTCTTATCTACTTCTTTCAGGAAATCTTTAAAGATTCCATTTTCTGGAATAAAAATACTATTTTTGAAACAAAATACTTTCGATGGTCATTATCGCTAAGGCTGCTCTGACAAGTTTTGCCGAGAAACATCCCGATGCGCTTGTAGCTTTGCTAAATTGGTATGACGTTTCTTCGCAAGCACAGTGGAATTCGTTGGCATCCTTAAAGAATACCTTCAACTCAGTAGATTATGTTGGCAATGATCGCTATGTTTTCAACATTAAGGGAAATAAGTACCGTCTGGTAGCCATGATCCATTTTAACATCAGAACGGTTTACGTAAAGTTTGTAGGCACGCACGCCGAGTACGACAAAATAGACGTTTCAACGGTTGACTTTAAGCCATGATTAAAAACAAAAAAGAATACCGCCAAGCATTTGATAAGATAAACACGCTCCTTTCTGAAATGGGGGATAATCTTGAAAAGCAGCAGGAGACCAGGTTGTTGGCCGAAGAGATTCAGGAGTACGAAAAAGGTAATATCTCCTTTCCAGTGCCAACTACCCTGCTTGGTATGATTGAGTTAAAGATGTACGAGATGAAACTTAAGCGCAAAGACTTGGCTGTCATGTTGGGCGTAGAAGCCTCCCGAGTCTCGGAGATCATGAACGGCAAGCGAAAAATCAACGTAGAGGTAGCCAAGGGTCTGCACGAGAAACTGGGGATCGACGGCAACTTTATTCTTGAGAAAATTTAGAGTGCCGCATCTCATTTCCAAAATAACCCTGCACTGCAAATTTTATAACAGCCTAATCCACCGCGACTTGGACCTCCGCAGACCTTACAGCGCGGAGGGCTTGAGAAAAACTCGCTCCTGTGGGAACAAATGCTATATTTGTCAGCAGTTTTCTTCTCAAAAACGAACACCAGTATGGAAGCCATAGAATTCAACGCTCAAATCCAGGATGGGCGAATTATTGTGCCGCCGCGTTACAGTAATTTTAGTAACAAGCGCGTGAAGGTGATTTTGTTGGAAGACAGCCGTGATCCTTATGAGGAGGGAAGGAAGGCGCTCTTATTCGCCAACAAGGCGGCCAAAGAGGCAGGGCTGGATAAGATGACCATGGAAGAGATCGATGCAGAAATAGCCGCCGTAAGAAATGGGGATTAATGCGGCCAAAGTTCGCCAGATTTCATAATTTCCACTCTAACGCCAGAATTTTGTTGCCAAAACTTAGATTGGTTGCCGAGTTTTTTGAGCCAAGCATTAAATTGAATGTGATAAAAGACGAACCAGACAACCGCTTCCTTGAACTCGCGCTTACCGCCCAGGCAGATTTCATTATAACGGGTAATACCAACCATTTCAACTTTTCGGAATACGAAGGGGTCAGGATCGTCGGTCCCAAATTCTTTTACGAAAATTATTGTCAGCAATAGGGACTGCTTCGCTCTCATTTCCTCGATTATCTCCTCACCATAATCTGAATTTTCTCCAACATTACAGCGCGAACGGTCTGAGGGGACTCAGATCTCAGAACAGGAAATGGCCCCGGTAGTCCCAATTTGTGGCAAGAATTTTGAGGACGCGGCCGGTAGCCGATTTTGGGGGCTAAACGGATGAGGCAGACAGGCGGGCTTTCGGGGCCAGGCCGATGGCGAATTTACAGAAGTGCTGCGTTTCATAAATTTTGCTCATACAAAAATTTAGGGCTGTGCGAAGAGCACAAACTACTCACCGTTAGCGAATAAGCTATGCCCAGCCAATTGCTTTTATTAGTGGTAATATGGCCGATAAACGTTCCGTTCGGTATTTCTATCTTCCCGGTTAATTGGCGCAACGATGCCTTGCGCAAAAACCAGCCCGCTTATTGCTGTGGAATTAGTCATTGGCTTATAGCCTATCGCTCTTGCGGGGTGTGATCGAATTACCCGTTCGATTCCCTTCCGGGAGCAGCTCCTATACACGCACTGAATACGAGGATTGACAGGATTTTAGGAGTAATACCCACTTTCATGCCTTATTTGACCCAACGGACGGCTCAGCTGACCGCCAAAGACGCCGCGCATCTTTTGCGCCGGACTACCTTTGGCCCTACCTTAGCCGAAATCGACAGTTTCACGGGTCTTGCGCCCGCGCAGGCTGTACAGCAACTTATCGACAACGCGGCGCTGCCTTCCGTCAGCAATCCACCGCCGCCCGTCGAGCTGGACGAAAACCAACCCAACGCCGGACAGACTTTCTTGGATAAGCCTTTCAACGGCGACCGAAATTATTTCCTGGGTATCTACGTCAAGTACTGGTGGATGAGCCAGATGGCGCGGCAGGATGTGCCCACTTCGCTGCTTGACAAGCTCACGCTTTTTTGGCAAAATCACTTCGTGACGACCCGTACCGTGGTGGACGACTATCGCTTTGTGGACCGCTACATCCGCCTGCTACGCGGTGGAGCGCTGGGTAATTTCAGGACGCTGGTCGTGCAGATCACCAAAGACCCGGCCATGTTGCGGTACCTCAACGGCAACGAAAACGAGAAGGGCAGCCCCAACGAAAACTACGGGCGCGAGTTGCAGGAACTCTTTACGGTGGGCAACCGCGACTACGCCGGCAACGATAACTACACCGAAGACGACGTGAAAGCCGCCGCGCGGGTGCTTACGGGCTGGAACTACACCAATTACTGGAACACCGGCTCGACCAGTTTTTCGACGGTTTTCAACGCCGATAAGCACGACATCAACGACAAGGTATTCTCGTCGCACTACGGCAACGCTGTCGTGACCGGGCGCTCGGGGCCCACGGCCGGAGACGACGAACTCGCCGACTTGGTGGCGATCATGCTCGCGCATCCCGAAACGCCCCGATTTATCTGCCGAAAGTTGTACCGCTGGTACGTCAATCCCATCGTACCGCCCGATGTCGAAACCAACGTCATCGTACCACTGGCAGCATTTTTCAGCAGTTCGGCCAATGACTTCGCCATCATGCCCGTAGTAAAAAAACTACTGACGAGCGACGTATTCTACGAGGCAGTCCACCGGGGAGCTATCGTAAAATCGCCCGCCGAGCTAATTATGGGCTCGCTGCGGTTTTTCGAGCAGCCCGTTCCCGACCTGACCACTGATTACAGCGCTTTTCAGAAGCTCCTGAATTTCGTGTATCAGAACAGCAACGACATCCAACTCGACTACATCGACCAAACGTCGGTGTTTGGCTACGAGGCTTATTACCAGACAGGTTATTCCAGAAACTGGATCAACACTACGACGATGGGCCACCGCAGCAATTATACAGATGCCCTCATCTGGCGCTGGCTACAGGTGAAGCCCGGCTACCAACTGGGCATCGACGTAGTGGCGCAGGTCACCGCCATGCAGCCCAACTTCTCGGACCTCGACACGCCCCCCATCGGCTGCGAGGTGGTGTTCGACGGGGTTGTGAAGCATCTTTTTGCCACGGATCTTTTCCCGGAACAGCGCGATTTTTTAATCGACGACATCATGATGATGGGATTCAGCCGGGTCACCTGGAACTTCGAGTGGAATGCCTACCGCGCCGACCCCACCGACGAAGGCAAGCGCAACACCATCCGCTGGCGCACTCAATCACTCATGCGCTATCTGCTGAGGATGGCGGAGTATCATGTATTTTAATTTTGAATGATAGAATGAGTGAATGATAGAATAAGGCATGGGTTTGCGAAAGCAACATTCTATCATTCACTCATTCTATCATTTTATCATTGATTATGAAAAGAAGAGACTTTTTGACAACGGCGGCTACCTCGGTGGTACTGCCGATGCTGGTGGACGGATTTGGTGTGAAAGCGCTCGGGAAAGACTCGGCCCTGGTGCGATCGCTGATGCAGACTACCGCCGCTTTTCAGGACCGGGTGCTGGTGATGGTGTACCTCAACGGCGGCAACGACGGGCTCAACACCGTCATCCCGCGCGACCAGTACTCGGCCTACATGGATTTGCGGGGCAATATCGCCATTCCCGAAAATCAGGTACTGGCCCTCGATGGCAACGACGCCACGGGGCTGCACCCGGCTATGGGCGGACTGCGCAATCTCTACAACGAAGGCAAGCTGTCGATCGTCCATTCAGTATCGTATCCCAATCCGAGCCAGTCGCACTTTCGCTCGACGGACATCCTTATGACTGCCGTTGACGCCGACCAGACCTTAAGCAGCGGCTGGGCGGGGCGCTACCTCGAAGACCGTTTTCCGGGCTACCCGGCCACCTACCCTAACGCCACGATGGAAGACCCGCTGGCGGTTCAGATCGGGCACCTTACCTCCCCTACCCTGCTGGGAAGCCAGCAGTCGATGGGTATCGCCATCGACAACCCCGACAGCTTTTACCAACTCGTCAGCGCCGATTTCACGCCCTCAACGGACAACCTGCCCTGCTGTGATGCAGGCGACCTAATCGCCTTCATCCGCAAGCAACAGATCCTGTCGATCGGCTACGCCGCCGAGATCAAAAACGCCGCCGACATGGGCACCAATCTGGCCACCTACCCCGATGGTTCGGTCCAGAATTCGCTGGCCGATCAGCTCAAAATCGTGGCCCGGCTCGTCCACGGGGGCCTCAAAACCAAGATTTATTTCGTGTCGCTGAATGGCTTCGACACCCACGCCGGACAGGTGGACTACTCCAATCCCGCCCAGGGCGAACACGCCAGTCTGCTGGGTAAGTTGTCGGCCGCTGTTTCGGCTTTTCAGCAAGACCTCCACTTACAGGGCACTGAGGATAAAGTCGTAGGCATGACCTTTTCGGACTTCGGCCGCCGCGCTACCTCCAATGCCTCCAACGGCACCGACCACGGCGTGGCCGGGCCGATGTTCGTCTTCGGCACCGCCGTGAAGCGCCGCACCGTGGGCGTCAATCCCGACCTGACCAACGGCCTGTTGCCCGTCGTGCCGCTGCCCTGGGAAGACTACCGCGACATCGCGATGCAGATCGACTTCCGCCGCGTTTATGCCGACATACTCAACGACTGGTTCGGTACCCAGGCCACCACAACCGACAGCCTGCTGTTCCGCAATTTCAAGACCGTCTCGCTCTTTTCCGATGTCATCGAAACCGTCGCCTCCGGCCAATGGACCGACCCGGACGTCTGGACGGCGGGCCGCCCGCCCTTCGCCAGCGAATACGTCCGCATCAACGCGGGCCACACCGTGCAGGTCGCCGCGCCCGTCACCGTCCGCAACATCCAAATGAACGGCAACCTGAACTTTACGGGGACGTTCGGGTTGAATGTGACGGGGTGATTCCCCCTCACCAAGACCTGGGTTTCCTTAGAACTTACCGGGCGGAGGGTCTGGTTATCTGTGCCAAATATCAAATTGAATGTGCCATCGAACGAACCAAGTAGTCACTTCCATAAACTCGCGCTTACCACCCAAACTGATTTCATTATAACGGGCAATACCAACCACCTCAAATTTCCAGAATACGAAGAGGTTAAAATTTTTAGTCCCAAGTACTTCAACGAAAGAAGTATTATCAACATTGGGAATACTTCGCTCCTATGCTCTCATCTCCTCGATTATCGACGGTACAAATTATCACCCATAGTTTGTTTGAGTGAGGGGAATCTTGTTCCATAAAGGAACAATTTATACTTTTACGGAAAATTATGATAAATCCCTCGTGATGCAAAAACAGGTTGAGCTATTTATTTCTCGGCTGGAACGAGCTAATAAGCAACTTGAAAAGGTGCTCAGCAGTTTGGCGAAACAATGACGGAGGCAGAGGTGAATGAGTTGCTGGATGAAATCTTGAAAAACAGGGAGGTGATTCAAAAATTAAAAGCAGGTTTGAAGTAATCATCAGGTAGCAGGACAACTATGGAAAATATGAATAATGAGGTCAGGAAAGCTGTGGCGGAGTCAAGAGCAGCGCGAGAAGAAGCGGTGAATTTTTTAGTCCTTCGAGGAGAAAGTATAAACTTGGCCGACTGGGTGACCGCCAGGGAGTATGCCGAACGCTTTGGGCTGAGCAGCACCAATGTAGTAACCAACTGGATTAGGCGTGGGATTATACCGCCCGAAAACGTCCGAATCATCGAAGCGTTTAACAACCTCCGGTTAATCAAAGCAATTGCTTACAAAGAAGTACCTAACCGCGACGTCGCTTGATCCGCTCCATCTCGGGTCTGAGTTTCTTTTTGGTCTTGTAGCGCGGAGGGTCTGAGGAGACTCAGACCACGGAAACAGGACACAGCGCACGGTGAAGAACTCATACAATTCAATATTCAAATCCAAGATGGGGGTATTATTATCCAATCGAGTTTATCGAAACATTTGCCATGAATCAAAGACAGGAAAATATTACAGTAGATAAAGAGATTCTTGGAGGGACACCCGTATTTCGAGGAACCAGGGTGGCTATAAAAACGCTTTTCGATTAATTGGAAACTAGCTCTTTGGAAGATTTTCTGGAAGGCTACCCAACGGTAAAGCGGGAAGAAGCCGAAGCCATCATTGAACTGGCTGCCGACTTGCTACACGAAGTATCGGTACAATGAAATTACTTCTGGATGAAAACATCGACGTCCGTCTCAAATACGCCTTCGCAGACACCCCGCACGAAGTCAAAACTGTAAAAGATATGGTTTGGAATGGGATAAAAAACGGAAGATTACTTGCGCTATCCTCTGATAACCAGTTTGATGTATTCATTTGTGTTGACAAAAACCTTCCCTATCAGCAAAATTTGTCTGCACTTCCTTTACCTGTTATAATGATCGATGTGCACAGAAATATCCTTCCCGGGCTGAAAGATAAATTGCCCGGACTCCTCTCGCTTCTGGTGGAAGAACTTGAAAGGAAAATTTGTATCATTTAGGGAGTTTTGATGCTTTTGCCCGTTTAGTCAGATCGATTCCGATCACGCTAATTTGCTCAATCTTAGGAAACGCAGCTGAAATCGCCTCCCAATGATCTTGAAGGGCCACAATGAGCTCTGGAAATGTCGCTCTGGATTTACCATTTGGAATATCCCAACCAGTTTTTTTTCCACGATACACCAAGATAAAAATCCCGAAGTTTGAACGAATATCTCGAAGATAATCGCCGCACAACTGGTTTTCAAGCCTTTCAAACAGTTTTGCGCCACTCCAATTATTATCTGCCAGCTTTAACTCCACAGGCACGGGGCCATCAAATAAACCGGGTGAGCCATGAAATCGGAAATCCGACCTTTTTGCATCTGCAAATTCCTCTTCCTGTGCAATCATATATTTCCCAAATGATCTTTCCCTACACCAGTTTGCAATGAAATTCCTGATAATGGTTTCTTGATTCTCCTTTCTTAATATAGAAGCTATACTATCATCACCTTCCTCAAGATGATGCTTCAAATCCTCCAAGCGCTGAATCCCTAAGTCGAATAACTCTCTGGGGCTGGATGGTGTACTTTCCAAAGTTTTGCTAAACTGGCGTACTTTTTCAGCAGTCCACGGAGAAGGTTCAGCATCTAATTCGGCCCTTTCTTTTGCATAGCGTTTCATCCACGGGCGATGGGAAATAAGAGGGTGTGTTTCGGAGAATTCCATCAATGCTATATAGGTGTCCTTTCCTGGCATTGCTTTCAACATAGAAAACAAAGTACTTCGTGCTTCCTGTGCATAGTCACGAAGACCTGGTGAGTAGGCTCCCATGTTTGACCGATCAATGTCTTCTTCTGTTCTCACATAGGTATGAGTCAACAGAAAGAGTTGCTTTAAGTGCTGAGGCGTCTTGAAATTCTCACGAGTACTCAACTGGTAACGCCTCTCTCCCGCTAGGCATACCACTACCTTCATAGCGAGATCTTTTGCAGCTTCATTATCCCCTGAAAGGAGTTTTTTCAAATGGGAAATTAGTGTATGTATTGCAGGATCTGGATCAACACCTATCCAGGTTGAAAACCAATAGCCCAGGTTTTCAAGAGAAATGGAGGATTTACATTTCCTTGCTGCGAGTTCAGCAAGATCTGAATCTGATACCGTGGAACTACCTTGAATTATTTTCAAGGCATAAAGCAAATTATCTCCGTTTGGAGGCTCTTCCTCCAAAATCAGTAAAAGTTGCGGTCCTAACCTATCCCATAGCCATTCGTAACTCCAACTCACACTACTTAGCACGTGAATTATTGACTCCCCTGAACTAACCTCCCATTTAATTTCTACAATAACGATATCATAAACAGTACCTGAGAATCTAGTGTACAGTTGATGAAACCAGTTGGGAAAACCATTTGACTCGTGGATGGCGTATCTACACGCTATCTCCGCATCTGCCTCGCTAAACTCTTTTAGCCCACCAGCATTGATTTCGGCTTCAACTCCAGACAGTCCAAATACTAGTGCATACGGAATGGTATCCCCACGGTCATTTTCTGAGCGAAGAGCCGGAACATAAGTTCTCCAAAAATTCAAAAGCCCATCCCTGTACGCTTCAGCAACTTTAAGTCCATACTCTTCAATTAAGTCTTCCCAGTTTCCAGTAGCTAACCGTGACGTCACTACTCCGTTCTTTTCTCTGATCTGATTGAATATATACGCCTGACCATTAGATACCTTTCCATTTTCTAAACCGGGATCACGTAATGTCTCATAGTTGTCACTCAACCATTTTATTGATTTAATATGGTTTTCCTTTGCTTGCTGATCCCGCTCCCTATTCCTACGCTCCCACTGAGCGTTTCGCCGTAGTGCTTTTTTCAGTTCATCTGATTGTGCTGGCGGATTTAGCATACTATTGAGAGTGACACTAAGTTCATTTTCTTTGCCCACCACTTTTTTTAGAGAAGACAACCATTTTCTAGGACGGCCATACTCTCTATATAATTTAAATGCAAGTGATAGAGCTATATGCTTGTCATCCAAAAGAACTCTATTTGATATTTCTGAGATCAAATAGTCGAAGTCATTTTCATCGAATTTCCAGTAATGACCATATATCGAAACGTGCCAGAAATCTTTTAGCAGCCCCTTTTCTTTTTTAGCCAAGCGATGCCTTGTACTTTCCACATCATACCAAAACAAACGATAATTTAACTCCTTCCATTCGGGAATAAGCTTGATCAGATTATGATTGATTAATACTGATCCAGTATCACCATATTTTTCAAAAACTGGCATTTGAGACAATACGTACATTGGCTCAGGCCTTGATGCATCCAAATTTTTATTTAAAACTAGTTTTTCGACAGCCTTAAGACTAATCGGCATAAGCCAGCTATATTTTTGCGAAATCCCGATGTCCAGACGATCAATTATTGGTTCGGAACGTAAAAATTTGTCAAAACCCTTGACCAGATCGATTAGAAAAGCTACATCTGAACGCTGAACAAAGTTGATTAGTGAATAATGTAAATTATTTAATCCATACATTTCTTTCGGTTGTACATTTTCCAATGCAGATACTACCCAGGCTATATTCTCCTTTCTACTTTCCAACCCACTAATTATTGCGGATAGTGAAGTTCTGTCATAAGGTTTAGGATCAGACAGGTAAGCATCCACCAAATCCTGAAAGTCTTTTGCTGATCCGATTGCTTGTACTACTCTAATAGCACTACTTCTACAATAATTATCAGGCTCTGAATTCAAGGCAAAAGGCTTAACTTCTCTTACAACCTCGCTCATACGTCCCTTCGACACCATGCGTAACAGATAAGATACTACGTCCTGATTTGCATTATACTTCTCGATCAAGCATTTTATTTCTCCTGCCAAATCCCTGGAAGAGAACCGTTCTAAAGATGCCTGTTCATCAATCGAGCTGTTAGCTCTTCCAGTTGCTATATTTTCGCAAACAGAGCGCAGTATATTCTTCCTGAATTCAAGGGGTAGTTTACTAGGGTCTCCGCCATTCAGAATAATCTCTGGTTCAAGTCTATAGACCTTATCCAGGATATCTGGATTCAAAAGAACTAACCAAGCGAGAATTGGCTTCATTGAGGGTATGACTACATCCATCCCGTATTGCTTTCGGAAAAACAAACCCTCAATCTCTTTTCGGAAACCATGTTCTTTCAGTTTTTTGTCAAGCCATTCGGCAGTTAGGTACTCTCTTACTAACCTGTGATGAAAGCGAACACAACCATAAATTGCTTCATCAAATATAGGGCGACTCAACAAAGTCTGGCATTCTAGTGTAGCCCAGTTATGATGAGTATCAGTTAAAATAGACTCTATATCAATACCTTTGGAAAAACTTAAGCCGTCAGGTACCCTAATCGTAGACTCTTGCATTAATGTACACGCGGCACCAATCAGTCGCACTCCATCTCGAGCCTTTGATACTGAAAGGGTATTGAATATTCTTCGATTTTCCTCTCTTTCCTTGACCCTACTGTTGATGCTGTATCTCAGCAACTCTAAACGAGTTCCAATCGATTTTTTTTCTTTCCAATATTCTACAATCTCCTCTAAATCTTGTGGCCGCGTAGTAAAGGCCCACGCATCTTGTCTATCAATCTCGTCTAACAAAGTCGAATCATCCTTAATGCCCTTTGCTTTTACAAAAAGCATTATTTGATCCCTTGAAAGATCATTTATTGTGTAAATTTTGAAAACTTTATTTTTATTTGATTCAGGAGGATTTTCTGAGTTAGTTTTCAGAAAACTAGCTAAAACTTCTTCATTTTCATGATCGGTAATATCTATCTCATCAGGACAGGACAATATTATCTTTCCGCTGTTAGCTATGTATGGAAACCTATCTTCACACAAGTTTAAATCAGACTTAGGCCGCCAAGCGGTAACTCTCGAAGTTATAATGATATGGGTTCTTTGAAGCGCTGGTGATATGAGATTGGCTAGTTTTATAATTGCCCGTTCAAAGTCATAGGGGGCCTTGAGCCTTGCTTCGTCAACAGAGTCGAGAAGAATCCAACCTTCCTGACTAGAATTAAGCCATTCTTCGAACTCTCGGTACTTGACTTTCTCAAGAGCAATTTCGATCCCATCAGCGATGTGTTCTAATCGGAGAAAAAAAGCAGGCTTTCCTTCTAATCTTAGTTTTTCGGTAGTGTTTCTGATTTCCTGTGTTTTGCCAGCACCCGCTTCGGCTAGCAGAACCACACGAGGTTCATTCAATAAAGATTTCCAGCTTAGACCAACACCAAAAAGTGTGCTGAGACCTTCTGAAATATCTACGTCATCGTTCTCAGCCTCATTAGTTTTGTCAACTGATAGTTGACGAAAAGTACGATTTAGTTCAATAAAACTTTCCATATGTTCAGTGTTGCTGAAACCCTTGATTATTCCTGATGACACCAGTTAAAAATTGGCGTTGCGTAACTTCGCTTTTTTACCACCCATGACGAGATACTGTAGATTACCGCCCAAATTACCACAAAATCACTTTCCATCCTTCCATGGCTTGCTTTTTCGCAGTAACCCTCTGAACTGATCAGGCGTAGCTTGTCTGCGGCAAAGAATCCCCCAAAATAATTCCCTATCTTTGCCCGCAATCAAAGCGGTTTACTGGCCGGGGAAACGAGGTCAGTATTTTCTTATTTTAATTTACTGACACCTTGTTATTTAAAGACCTCGCCCTCCACGGCGACATTCTCAATGCCGTGGACGCCATGAATTTCAGCCAGACGACCCCCATCCAGGAACTGGCCATCCCTCCCATTCTCGAAGGCAAAGACCTCATCGGCTGCGCCCAGACCGGCACCGGCAAGACCGCGGCCTTCCTTATTCCGGCGCTCGACTACATCACGCAAAACCCGCAGGATAAGGTTACGGCCCTCATCATCGTACCCACGCGCGAGCTGGCTACCCAGATCGACGGGCAGGTGCAGGGCTTAGGCTATTTCTGCAACGCTACGAGCATTGCCATTTATGGCGGTACCAAGGGCCCCGAGTGGGACCAGCAGCGGAAGGCGCTCGAACAGGGTGCCGACATCATTATCGCCACGCCGGGCCGCCTGATGGCGCACATGCAGCTTGGCTACGTGGATTTCAGCGCGATCAAGTTCCTAATCCTCGACGAGGCCGACCGGATGCTCGATATGGGTTTCGTGGGAGATATCCTTACCATCCTGAAATCGGTGCCTGAAAGACCGGCAGACGCTGATGTTTTCGGCCACCATGCCGCCCAAGATTTCGTCCTTTGCCAAGAAAATTCTGCGCGATCCCGTGCAGGTGCAACTATCGGTTTCCAAGCCTGCGGCTGGTATCGACCAGCAGTTTTACATGGCCGGGGAGAACCAGAAACTGCCCCTGCTAATTCATCTGCTCAAAAGCGCCGAGGACCCCAGCATGGTGCTGTTTACGTCGCGCCGCTCGTCGGTGGATTCCATCGTGCGCGCCCTGCGGCGGAAGGGCTTCAAGGCCGAGGGCATTTCATCCGATTCGGAGCAGGCGCAGCGGGAGGTGGTGCTGCGCGAATTCAAAAACCGGGCGTTCCCGATTCTGGTAGCGACCGACGTCCTCTCGCGCGGTATCGACATCGACAACCTCAGCCACGTGGTCAACTACGATTTGCCGCGCGACCCGGAAGACTATGTGCACCGCATTGGCCGCACGGCCCGCGCCGAGTCGGAAGGCACCGCCATTACTTTTGTGGGCGGACAAGACAAGCGCGGCATTCAGGGCATCGAGCGCTTGCTCGAGCGCAGTGTCAACATCATCAGCATGACCGACGATCTGGGCCTGGGCGCAGCACCGGTTTTCGGCGACCGCGATGCCAATGACCGCTCGCGCGGTCGGGGCGGGCGTAGCGGTGGTAGCTCCGGCGGCCGGGGCCGCGGCGGTGATTCGCGGCGTTCGGGCGGCGGCGGCTCACGGCGCCGCGGCGGGGCTTCGGTCTCATCCTCACCTAGTACTTCGGGCGAGAGTGGCGCGGTTGCTGCTGTCTCGACCGAAGGCGCAGCTTCCTCCGGTGGTGAAAAGAAGCGTCGTCGCAAGCCCCGCAACAAAAGGAAACCGCCGCGTGCCGACCAGAACCCCGCCACCGAGTAAACCGCCCTTTTTCTCCTGGGCCAACTTCCTGCCGCTGCTCCTGCTGGCGGGGATGAGCCTGCTTGCCCTTGGTTTTCACCTGATCCGCATTCAATTCAGCGAGGCCGTCGATTTCTCGCTCGACTGGAATCTATTTTTGAGCTGGATTCCTTTGCTCATCGCCTTCCTAGCGCGTGCTGTTTCGAAGCGTTCTGGTCGATTCCCCCTCATTATTGCCCTGTCGAGCGTTCTGTGGCTCATCTTTTTTCCCAATGCACCCTACATGGTCACCGATTTGGTGCACCTGTCGGTGGATTATAATCGTGACCTTACCTGGCACGACTCCATCATGCTGTTCTACTACGCGCAAATCAGTCTTATCAACGGCCTGATTTCGCTTTACTGGATGCACGGCGCGTGGAATCGTACGTATTCCAAAAAGACCGGTCTCATCCTCCTACTCATCAGCTTTCCGCTGGGTGGTTTTGGGGTGTTTCTGGGTCGCATCGTCCGGCTCAACAGTTGGGATATTTTACACGATTCTCCTTCCTTTTTCAACAGTATCTGGACCAGCCTGCATGACCGCACAGCCCTGCTGCTGAGCGTGGAGTTTGGGTTGTTGCTGGGAACGCTTTACTTTGTCTTTTGGGTGGTGTTGCGCTATCGAAGCAAATGGCTGGAGCGCTCGGCCCGATAACATTTTTTGACCTCGGTTTGCTTTTTTAATGAAAGAAATTGGCTTGCTCCTGCTCTGTTTGGTGGCCTCCCCCCTCCTGGCCCAGCCCGAAGTCGTTCACCAAAATCTGTACTGGATTCGCTACTACAATATCCTGAATTTCGACCCAAAATGGAGCTTGCACAGTGAGGCCGACACCCGTCATTTTTTTTCCAATAATGCGCAACACGTCCTCATTTTCCACAGCCGCCTGGTGTATCGGCCCAACGACCGATGGTCTTTCGGCAACGCCCTGACGTACTCGTTGCAACGCCCTCAAATGCCAGACCTTACGCCCCGGCCAACGACGCCCGAATACCGAATTTGGCAGGAAGCCGCTTACAATCTGCCGCTCTCGGCGCGATTCGCGCTGAACGGACGCATCCGCACGGAAGAGCGTTTCCTGTCCAATCATCCAGGCCACTTCGACGGCGACCACCGATTCGTCTTTCGGCACCGTTACCGGCTGCAGGCGACCTACGCCCTGAAAGAGAAAAACTTGGCTTTTAGGGTATCGGAAGAACCCTTTCTGAATACTTTTCACAAAAACTTATTTGACCAAAATCGGTTCTATGTATCGGCAGAAAAGCGCTTGAATCCTGCTTTGGCCGTTGAATTGGGTTATATGAATGTCCGTCAACTGGGTCGAAACGCCCAGCGACTTTACCACCGCGACAATGTCCGTTTCACACTGATGCATACCCTTAGGCCGTTGTAGTTCAAAAAGTACCCTACTTTTGCCGCAATTTCCGGCGGGCTTTCCCGTTTTTTGACCTGTATCACACCACCATTCCAGCCAAGCATGAAAATACTCGCACTTCTATCAGCCTTATTTTTCTTTACAAACACCGAATCCAACCCTACCTCCGACCAAATTGTAGGCCGTTGGATGTCAGCCGAAAAGGATTTAGCGGTGGAAGTTTTCAAGGTCAACGATCATTACGAGGGCAAAGTCGTCTGGTTCGATTGCAGCAGGCCCGGCACGCCGCCGATGGCGCAGCATAAAGACACCGAGAACCCCAATCCCAAGCTCCGCAGCCGCTCCTGGCTGGGCATGAACGTACTGGACAATCTAAAATTCAACGGCACCGACGAATGGAACAGCGGCACGGTCTACGACCCCAACTCGGGCCGGACGTATCGGACGGTCGTCAGGATGGCGTCGCCGAAGTCCATCGTCGTGCGCGGTTACTGGGGCATCGAGTTGCTGGGCAAGAATATGCGCTTTAATCGGGTCGCCAACTAAAGCACCGCCTTTTCTCCTGTGCTTCGGGATTTTCGTCCCGAATTCTTTCGGTTTCGCCACAACTTGTTGGGGATTGTTGGGCGGTTGCGTAATTTTGAAGCGAATTACATCGCTCACTCACCTCCGCAACCGTTTCCCTCATGCAGCTTGTTATCGAAAACCTCGACAAAGTGTACCCCAACGGCGTCCACGCCCTCAACGACGTCAATCTCACGATCAATCAGGGCATGTTCGGGCTGCTGGGCCCCAACGGTGCCGGCAAGTCGTCGCTGATGCGCACCATCGCCACCTTGCAGGCACCCGACAGCGGTTCCATCCGCCTGGGCCCTTCGGCAGGCTCAGGACAGGCTATCGACGTCCTGACCCAAAAAGACGAAGTTCGCAAGACGCTCGGCTACCTGCCGCAGGAATTCGGCGTGTATCCCAAAGTCGACGCCGAAACCCTGCTCGATCATCTGGCCGTACTTAAAGGCATCACCAACCGTAGTGAGCGTAAGGAAACGGTGAAGGCGCTTTTGCAAAAAACCAACCTCTACGACGCCCGCAAGAAAAACCTGGGGGGCTACTCGGGCGGCATGAAGCAGCGCTTCGGCATCGCGCAGGCCCTGCTGGCCAATCCCCAACTCATCATCGTGGACGAACCCACGGCGGGCCTCGATCCCGCCGAGCGCAACCGCTTCCTCAACCTGCTGAGCGAACTGGGCGAAAACACCATTGTGATTCTCTCGACCCACATCGTGGACGACGTCAAGGAACTCTGCTACGACATGGCGATTTTCAATCAGGGCCAAGTCCTCTATCAGGGTAGTCCCCAAGCTGCTCTTGGAGCCATCGTCGGCAAAATATGGGAAAAGCGCGTTCCCAAGGCCGAGCTCGAAACGCTCCGCACCACCCACACCGTCATTTCCGAAAAACTCGTCGGCGGAACCCCCGTCGTCCACGTCCTGGCCGACACCGACCCCGGCGAAGGTTTCGAAGCCGTGGAGGGCGATCTGGAAGATGTGTATTTTTCTTACATTTTCGGAAGTGCGGAAGTTGTCTAAAAGGGGCAAAGGTCCAAAGGCACGAAGTGGGGCGCCCGTGGCGCACAAAGTGAGGTTTGCAGGATGAGTAAAATCATCTGTCACTCCAATTGCCATCTATCAATACCTTAGCTTAGATACCAAACTTCTTCTCTCCCTACAATTTTTCACTCTGTGCCTTTGGACCTCTGGACCTTTGTGCCTCAACACCAACAAAGCCATACATCCCCCATGTTAGCAGAAATCATCCGCTTCGAGCTCAAATACCGCATAAAACGTCCGGCGACGTACATCTACTTCGCCATTATTTTCCTGCTTTGTTTTTTTGCCGTCACTTCCAAGTTCGTTGTCATTGGCGGTGGCGGTGGGCAGTTCAAGGAGAACTCGCCTTTCAACATCGCCTCCATGACCCTGATCATGACCTTCGCCATGACGTTCATCGTCTCGGCCGTGATGGGCGTTCCAATTCTGCGCGACTTCGAGCACAAGACCGAATCGCTGATGTTTTCGACGCCCGTCTCGAAATTCGACTACCTGATGGGGCGCTTTTTGGGATCGTTCATCGTCACGGTGCTTATTTTCAGTGGTATCTGGCTGGGTTTCATGGTAGGCTTCGGCGTGGGTAAGTCTCTGCCCTGGGATCCTTCCTGGGCCGAAAAAGAGATATTACCCTTCAACGCCTGGCACTATCTGCAACCCTTTCTGACCATGGGGCTGCCCAATCTTTTCATCCAAGCCGCCTTGTACTTCGCCGCCGGCACGCTCAGCCGTCAGACGATCGTCCTATATTTGCAGGGCGTCATTCTGCTGGTGATATACTCTATCGCGGGTTCGCTGCTGAGCGACCTCGACAACAAGACCATGGCCTCCCTACTCGATCCTTTCGGCCGACTGGCTTTCCGGGATTACGTGGAGTACTGGAGTCCGGCCCAGAAAAACGGGCAGCTCGTGCCGCTCTCGGGCGTGTTGCTCTGGAATCGGCTGATTTGGCTGGGCGTAGGGGGATTGTTTCTATTGGGAACTTACTTCGGATTCAGTTTCAGCGTGGTGCGCAAAGGCTGGCGCAAGGCCAAAGCCATCGTGACCGAGAAAGTGCGCTTCAATCCCGAAAGCGTCCGTATTCCACTGGTGAAGCAGGTGCTCACGGCAGGTACCTACCTGAAAATGACGTGGAAGCAGGCGGTTTTTTACGCCAAAACCACCGCCAAGGATATTCCCTTCCTGGGTATCGTGGGGGCGGGTCTGATTATGCTGATTGCCGAATCCTTCAATTTTGGCAAGATGTACGGTACCAGCTCGTACCCGATCACGGCCAATATCCTGGGACTACTCGGTGGGTTCAACCTGTTCTTCTTCGTCATTATCGTTTTTTATTCGGGAGAGCTGATCTGGCGTGAACGGGCCGTAAACATGAACCTCATCCTGGACGCCATGCCCGTACCCGACTGGGTCAACCTGGTGGCCAAATTCATTGCCATGCTGCTGTTGTATGTCGGCATCCTGCTGCTGCTCATGCTGATAGGAATGACCGTTCAGACTGCCCTGGGATACTATAATTACGAGCCGGGGCTTTACCTCAAAAGCCTTTTTACCAAGACCCTTTCTTTCCTGGTGCTTTTCACGCTGCTGTCGTTCTTTGTGCAAGTGATGGCCAACAGCAAGTTCGTCGGCTACGCGCTTATGTTCCTGTTTTTTATCGTCACCGCCACTATGGAAGGAATGGGTTTTCAGCACCCACTCATCTCCTTCGGCAGCGGCAGCCTGGGCGGCTACTCCGACATGAATAAATACGGCCACTTCGTGACGAGCTTTTCCTGGCTGACGCTCTACTGGCTGGGTTTCGTGGCGGTGCTGTTCGTAGCGGCCATCGTCTTTGCCGTGCGCGGCACCGACAGCCTGATGAAGACGCGCCTGCACCTGACCCGCTACCGCTTCACGCGCCCGATCCTGGTGATGGCCTTCGCGACACTGATCCTGACGATCGGAACGGGCTTTTTTGTGTATTACAATACCAATCGACTCAACGAATACTCTACCTCCGAAGAGCAAGAACAGCAGCTGGTAGATTACGAAAAAGAGCTGAAACAATACGAGCGCGTACCGCTGCCCAAGATCGTGGAGTCTAACCTGAAAGTCGAGATTTATCCCGCCACCCGCGACTTCACCGCCGAAGGTTTTTATTGGTTGAAAAACAAAACCGACCAGCCGCTGGCCGAAGTGCACATTCAGGAAGCCGTGCAGAACGATGTCAAGACCGACTACCTGCGCTTTGGCAACGGCGGGGCCAAGGTCAAGAAAGGATGGGAGAAATTTGGCTATACGATTTACAGTCTGGCCAAGCCGCTGGCTCCCGGCGACTCGGTGAAGATGGAGTTCAAGGTCAACTTCACCACCGTGGGCTTCACCGCCGGGGGTGGCAATACCGACATCGTCAACAACGGCACGTTCTTCAACAACGGCTATTTCCCGTCGCTGGGCTATGAGGCGGGGGCGGAGATTGGCAGCGACGACACGCGCCGTAAGTACAAACTCCCCGAGAAGGAGCGCATGATGGATCAGGACGATCCGCGCGGCCTGAGCATGAACCTGTTCGGCGACGATGCCGACTACATCCGCTTCAAGATGGTCATTGGCACCGCGCCGGATCAAATTGCCATTGCGCCCGGCTACCTGCAAAAAGAGTGGACGGAAAACGGCCGCAAATACTTCGACTACGAAATGGACGTGCCGATGGTCAATTTCTACTCCATCGTGTCGGCCCGTTACGAGGTGAAGCGCGACGTGTGGAAAAATTCCAACGGTGAGCCCGTGAAGCTGGAAATTTATTACAACAAGGGCCACGAGTACAACCTCGACAAGATGATGGCGTCGATGAAAAAGGCGCTGAGCTATTATTCCAAGAACTTTGCGCCCTACCAATACCGCCAAATGCGCATCATGGAATTCCCGCGCTACGCCAGTTTCGCGCAGTCGTTCGCCAACACGGTTCCCTTTTCGGAAGGCATCGGCTTTATCCAGAAAATCAGCGACCCCGACGAAGACCTCGACATGCCGTTCTACGTGACTTCCCACGAGGTGGCGCACCAGTGGTGGGGCCACCAGGTACCCGAAGCGCGGGTAAAGGGTAACGCCATGCTGTCCGAAAGCCAGTCGCAGTACTCGGCCCTGATGGTGATGAAACAAACCTTCCCACCCGAAATCATGCAGAAGTTCCTGAAGTACGAGATGGACGATTACCTGGGCGGCCGGGCCGGGGAGCGGAAGAAGGAGCAGCCACTGGCCCTGACTGAGGGGCAACAGTACATCCATTACAACAAAGCCTCGGTGATCATGTACGCCTTGCAGGACTACATCGGCGAGGACAAAGTCAACGCCGCCCTGCGCAAATTCCTGGCCGACTGGCAGTACCCCGGCCCTGATTCCAAGCACAAGCGCTACCCCACGAGCCGCGACCTGATTGGCTACTTCCGCGCCGAAACGCCGGACTCTTTGAAGTCCCTTATCGACGATTGGTTCGAGACCATCACGCTTTACGAAAACAAGGCTACCGAAGCTACCTACGTCAAGAAAAACAACCAGCAGTACGAGGTGACGCTAAAATTCACCGCCGAAATGTTCCGCGCCGACAGCGCGGGCAACGAGCGTCCACTGCCGCTGAATACGCAGTGGTTCGATGTGGGCGTGTACGGCCAGGATAAGGACGGCAAAGACAAACTCCTCTACCTACAAAAGCAGCGCGTGACGAAGAAGGAAAATACAGTGAAGGTGATCGTCAAAGAGAAGCCCACCAAGGCGGGGGTGGATCCGATCAACAAGCTCATCGATCGCCACCCGGATGATAACACGAAGGTGGTGGAGGAGTTGAGAGTTGAGAGTTGAGAGTTGACAGCAGCTAAGCCCGGAGTTGTTTGGTTTCGGGCTTCGCTTTTGATTCCCCACTTGTTACTCCCGTAAAAACGCCGCATAATCTTCCGGCGTGTCGAGGTCGATTGTCCCCTTCTCAAAGTCCACGAATGCCACATCAGTCAGATTCTTTTCCAGCAATGGCTTGGCTCCCTGGTCGCCCGTAATTTGGGTGAGCTCGGCCAGGAGCGCTCGACCGATCAGTACGGGGACGCCCCACTGTTTCTTGTAACGGCAGGCCACGGCTTTTTTTCCTGATTCCTCGAAGGTCGCTACCATCTGTTTCAGCAAAGCGGATGTCAGGTAGGGTTGGTCGCAGACGAGCATCAGCACGCCGTCGAGCTTGGGTTCGGTCATGAAGAGTCCGGCCAAACCTACCTTTACGGAAGTAGCCATGCCTTCCTGCCAGAAGGCATTGTCCACAATCGTGACGGGCTGTCCGGCCAGTTCGGGCACTACTTCGGTTTTGTTGGCCCCAACCACCACGATTACCGGGCGCAAGGAAGTAGCCAGGGCCGTTTCCACGGTTTTTAGCAGTAAACCTTTGCCCTTTTCTATTTCGAGCGTTTGCTTGGGTAGTCCCATGCGCTGTGAGGCCCCGGCGGCGAGGATGATAATTCCGATGGTCATATGATGGTGGGCTAAGGGATAGAAGGCAAATTTCGTTCTGCGGCAAAATTGAGTTGGCAAGTAAGCCTTTTTTTAGCCAGCTAATCCGTTCCTGGTATATTTGAAGTTCCAAGAAAAAACTAAGAAATGCTAAACTGGCTCTTTAAAACTCCTGTCCAACCGCTCGATCTTTCCTTTTTGCGGGTCGATATGCACTCGCACCTGCTGCCCGGCATCGACGACGGCGTGAAAACCGTCGAGGAAGCAGTGGGCATGATTCGCGTCATGCATGAATACGGCTATCGGTTTCTTATCACTACGCCGCACATCATCTGGGACTGCTACCGCAATACCCCCGAATCTATCGGGCGGGGCCTGAAGGCCGTTAGGGAGGCATGTCTGGAAGCGAATCTCGATATTGCTATCGACGCCGCCGCCGAGTACTTTCTGGACGAGCATTTCAACCACTTGCTCAGCGCCGGAGAACCGCTCCTGACGCTGCCTGGTCGGCGCCTGCTGGTAGAACTACCCTACACTACCCCGCTGCTGAACACCCCGGAAATTTTATTCTCCATTGTTGAGCACGGATACACACCCGTGCTGGCGCATCCCGAACGATACGCTTATTACCACGCCGACCCCACCATTTTTCATACCCTGAGCGCACAGGGCTGTGAACTCCAGCTCAATGCCCTCTCGCTCACCGGACAGTACGGCTCGGCTGTTGCGCGTGCCGCTGACTGGCTCTTGAAGCAGGAACTCATCACTTACTTGGGCTCCGATGCTCACCGGATGCAGCATCTGCAAAAAATGAAAAAGTTGGCTGTTATGCAAAAGCTGAAAGAATATCCCTTTCAGAATCACACATTACTACAAACTGGCACGAGTAATATAACTCTTTGAATATTAAATTATATAATCACGGCAATTTGAGGGAATATTGTGAAATTACATTTTACTTTGGAAAAGGAACCAATTTCCCTTCCCTCACAAAACCACCACCGGAAGAAACTCCTTCCGAAAAATCGCCGCCTAAGTTTACCGTTGCTATACACACACTCGGATATTCTCCCTAAGTCAGCATCGTAGATAATTTAAGCGCATTGGTACATAAAAGTTTTGTCCGCACCCGAAACCCCCTTTTGGCTTTGTTACTGTCTGGTAACCTAGCACTTCTTTTCTGCACTATTCAATCTTGCGCCCCTTCCCGCAACATTGTATATTTTCAGGGCGACTCCCTCCGCTACTCGGTCGACAGTATTCGGCAGGCCTACACCCCGACCGTTCAGCCGAACGATTTGCTCTCCATCGTCGTCGGTAGCCTCAATCCCGAATCCGACGCTATTTTCAACGTTCCCAATCAGTACATGACCTCGGTGATGCGCTACGGCAACGGAGGGGGGGGCGCCGGACAAAGCCTCGGTTACCTGGTAGACAGCGACGGCAATATCGAGATGCCGCTGGTGGGTAAAATCCATATCCAGGATTTGAAATCTCAGACTGCCGCCGATACCATCCGCCGTCGTTTGCTGACCATCCTGCGCGAGCCCACTGTCACCTTGCGCTCCCTGAATTTTAAGGTTTCGGTACTCGGGGAAGTGAATCGGCCCGCCATCTACGTGATTCCCGACGAAAGGATCACGCTGCCCGAGGTGCTGAGTTTGGCGGGCGACCTCACCATTTATGGCCGCCGCGAAAACATCACCGTGATCCGCGAAGAAAACGGTCGCCGCGAATACGCCAAAGTCGACCTGACCAACCGCGAAGTCTTCGATTCGCCCTACTACTATTTACACAAAAACGATTTGATCTATATCGAACCCGTCGAAGCCCGGACCACTTTCACCGACCGCCGCCTCCAGCTGCTTCCCTTGTACATAAGCATCATTTCGGCGGCAAGTTTGGTATTTATTCGTCTGTCCCGCTGATGGTTATCGTAATATCCTTCATTGTGGAGAGTCCGAATCAACCACAAATCGCCGGATGATCGGCCCGTTGCACGAATCGAGTTCATCCTAAACCAACAATCGACCTTTGGCTCAGAATTCCGACTATATTGAAGCAGAAGAAACTGAATTTGACGTTCAGGAATACGTGCGACGCTACCTGCGCTATTGGTATTTGTTTCCTGTTTTCCTGCTCACCGCGCTGGTCGCCGCCTATCTTTACCTACAGACCACGCAGCCCGTTTACTCCACCACCGCCACGCTGCTCATAAAAGACGAGCAAAGGGGCGTGGGCACCGAGGATGTGCTGGCCGAACTGGGTCAGTTCAGCGGCAACAAGATTCTGGAAAATGAAATTGAGGTCCTTTCCTCGCTCACCCTGATGGCGCAGGTCGTCGAAAACCTGGGCCTGAACGTGGCTTACGATGCCGAGGAAGGTTGGCACACCGTCGATCTTTACAAGAAAACCAATGTCGTGGTGCAGTCCGACCTGCTCACGGATTTTGCCTACACCGAACCCCTGCTGATTCACGTGCAGGACGCCGGTCACTTTCGCCTCAACGACGAGCCGCAGGTTTACCCTTTCGGCAAGCCGCTCCGCAATGCCTGGGGGGCGCTCACCATTTCGCGCGCCGACAGCCTGGAAGACCGCGGCTTCAAGGACATCCGGGTGCATTTCCGCGAACTGGCGGATTTGGCCGAGAGCGTGCAGGGTCGGCTGTCGGTGTCGCAGGCTAACCCCAAAAGTACCGTACTGGCCATTTCGCTGGAAGACACCTCCCCGCAGCGGGCCCGCGACATCCTCAACAACCTGCTCGACGTGTACGTGCAGAGCAACCTCAACGACAAGAACCGCGAAGCCTCCAACACCCTGGCGTTCATCGGCAGCCGTCTCGAACTGGTCACGGGCGAACTGGGCGAGGTGGAGGGCGAGGTGGCTTCCTACAAGAGCGCCCGGGGACTGACCGACATCGGGGCCGAGACCCAGATTTTCCTGGAAAACATCCAGGAGAACGACACCCGGCTACAGGAAATCAATACCCAAATCGAGGTACTGGCGAGTGTTGAGCGCTACATCGAGGCCAGTGGCGAGGGAGCCATCGCGCCCGCCACCTACCTCATCAGCGACCCCGTGCTGGTTTCACTGCTCACGCGCTACGCCGACCTGAAACAGCAGCAGGAGCGCTACACCCGCACCACGCAGGCGGGCAACCCCCTGCTCGAAACCGTCAACTCCCTGCTTGCCAACACCCGACAGGCCATCAAGGAAAACCTCCAGAATTTGCGCCGCGGCCTCGACATTACCAAGCAGAACCTGGCTTCGGTCAACTCGCGCTTCTCGCAGGGCCTGCGCGCCATTCCGCAGAAGGAACGCGAGTACATCGGCATCAAGCGCCAGCAGACCATCAAGGAGAACCTCTACCTCTACCTGCTCCAGAAGCGCGAGGAAACCGCCCTGGCCTACGCCTCCACCGTTACCGACAGCCGCCTGCTGGATGCGCCGAAAACGGCCTTTCTGCCCGTAAAACCCAAGCGGTCCGTCGTGTGGCTGGGGGCCGGCATCGCCGGGATTGTCGTTCCCCTGCTGCTGATTAACTTGCTGTTCCTGCTTAACAATACCGTGCAGCGGCGCGACGAAATAGAAGACGCTACCCGCGCCTCCGTGCTGGGCGAGATCGGCCTGATGGCCGGCACCAAGGGCGGCGGGGACGACACCATCATCCAAATGACGAGCCGCTCCGCCGTCGCCGAGCAGTTTCGCGCCCTGCGCACCAACCTACAGTACCTGGGCGACGGCAACTGCCGCACGCTGCTGTTCACGTCTTCCATCGGGGGCGAGGGCAAGAGTTTCGTGACGGTCAATCTTGGGGCCAGCCTGGCTTACGCCGACAAGAAGGTGGTCATCGTGGGATTAGACCTAAGGAAGCCTACCCTGCACACGCGCCTGAGTGTCGGTAACAGCCGCGGCGTGACCAATTACCTCATCGGGCAGGGCGAAATATCTGACTTGGTGCAGCCCACTGCCGTCCACCCCAACCTCGATGTGCTGGTGAGCGGCCCCAACCCGCCCAACCCCTCCGAACTGATCAGCAACGGGCGACTGCCCAAGCTGATCGCCGAACTGCGGGCGCAGTACGACTACGTGCTGATCGACGCCCCTCCCCTGGGACTCGTCACCGATGCCGCTCTCATTGCCGAATACACTGATGCCGCACTCTATGTGGTGCGCCATAACTACACGCTCCGCGACCACCTGCGCCGCATCGCCGAGTTGCAGCGTTCGGGGCGTTTTCCCAACCTCAGCGTTATCTTCAATGGCGTCAAATACGGTTCGGGTTACGGCTATGGGTATGGTTACGGGGGCTATGGCTACGGCTATTATGGCGAGGACGACAATACCCGAACCCGCAAGTTCAGCACCCGGCTGAAGGGGCTGGTGGGAAAAAAGGGGTAACAGCGGCCTAGCAGAAGAGTATGGTTACCTTACCGTAGCCAAAGAATATTGACTTATCCATGAAATCAGTGTTATATTTTTGTTAACAAGGGTTTTAGGGAGACACATAAAAAGCCGTTTTTTCCGGTCGTTGGCTGATAAAGGGGAAAAGATGTATTTTTCTATCAAAGATTGAATATACTTTGTTTTATTCCCCAATACCGCTTACTTTGGTCTTGGAAATAAAGTTTGTCGACACACTAAGCGAACAACTACCAGCCAACACGCCGGTAGTTGACTATTGAAAGTCCAGTACTGTTAATAATTGCTATTTGTATGTCTCAGCGTCACGAACGATTCCTCAATCGACCCTCCCATCGCCGCATAGCTTCCAAAGGGCTCGGGACAAGTCGACTTCCCTTACTTGCCATTTCCATCCCAGGTGCCGGTTCCCGGACTGCCTATCGCTCGCCAAAGTGAGCCGGGGATCGAATGGGTCAAAAAATCACAGCCCGTTAGCCAGAGAACGGATATTTCAACCGACTGGCCCTTACTTCCTCGGTAATTGACGAGCTGCGAAGAATAAGCACACACACCACACACTGATTACCAAACCTGGGTTATTGGATCACCCAGAACAGGTAGTGACAGCGCATTGTCGTAGTACAAATTTGTGCTATGAGAGTCGGTGAATGACTTACTATTTTCGAGTGGATTTTGAATCAAGAAGTATAAATCATTACGCTATCAGAAAACAAAAGGGTATATGTCAATTAGTGTAAATGGATAGCTCAAAGCGGCTTGTCATAAACGGAATTGTATGGAGCGGAATTCAGATGGTGGTGAATCAGTCTTTCGCCTTCGTGACCAGGCTGGTGCTGGCCAAACTTCTGTTTCCAGATCAATTTGGTATCATAGGAATGGCGAGTGTGTTTACTGGTTTCGTACAAGTTGTCAATGATGTTGGGATTGGAGCAGCTTTGGTGCAAAGAAAAGACGAAAAGTTAAGGAGCGAACACTTTCACACTGCGTTCTGGACGGGCGTGGTATGGTCGATCGTATTGTATTCAATCGTTAGTTTGATAGTTGGCCCATTGGCGGCCAGATTTTACAACGAACCAATACTGACGAGTCTAATTCCCACAATCAGCCTGGGAATCCTGGTCAGTCCGATGAACTTGGTTCACAAAGCTCAATTGACAAAAAGCATGAATTTCAAGAGAATTGCTTTCATAGACAATACTTCGAACATGGTTTCTGGATGCATAGCTCTGGCGCTGGCATTTCTTGGGTTTGGTGTTTGGTCGTTGGCTTTCAATTCGGTTGCCTCACTGGTTATAGCAATGCCCCTGTACTTTCTGGCAACCGGATGGCGACCTAGTTTTGTGTGGGAATCCGAAGCTTTTAAGGACATCTTCGGATTTGGTATTTATACGACGGGAACCAGTATTGTGAACTACGTAATCAATAACATTGATTACCTATTGATAGGAAAACTGGTAAGTGCAAGCGCGCTGGGGGCCTATACTTTTGCTTTCATATTGACAGACACCTTTCGGGGCAAACTGATGGCAGTTATCAATAATGTAATGTACCCCTTATACGGAAGAAAACAGTCAGATTTGAAATCATTGAAAAATTACTATTTGGTTGTAGTCAACTACAATAGTCTGATTGTTTATCCTGTAATGTTGATATTCATTATTTTTGGTGAATCGATAATAATCAATTTTTTCGGAAACAAGTGGGTGGACTCAATAGAACCACTGAAAATATTGGCGGTATCCGTGATGGTTCACATGATGGTAAACAGCAATACATCTCTGATCAGGGGAATGGGTAGGCCCGAAATAGAATTTAAATTACAATTTTTTAAATCATTGATATTTGTTCCGACTTTACTGTATGGTATCTATAATCACGGTATTATTGGTGCCGCTTGGGCAGTTTTATTGAATAAAGTCCTTTCGGTAATTATAGCCCAGTACACTATGAATAAATTATTGAAAATACAGATCTCTACGCTGGAATTTTTACTGGCAATCAAAACACCGTGGATCGCGAGTCTGTGTGCTGCAATATTGACATATTTGCTTTTTTCAATCTTAAATATAAATTATGTCATTTCAATCATTTTCATGCTTCTGTGCTATGGTATTGTGGTATACATTTTGATGTTTGATGAAATTAAATCGAAATTACGCGAGTTGAACTATTTGAAAAGCGAAAAAACTCATGTTGAGAAAAATAGTAAATAAAGCTAGATACGTAGCAGATACTTTCATAATGAAGCATCTGGCTGGGACTATTTGCAAGTCCAGTACGCTGACTGCTTTATATTATTTGATTTTCAATCCTGCTTTTTTCAGAGAGCAAAAAGCAGTGCTTGCGGGTAAAGCAAAGCACGTTCGTGAGGCGAAGGAGACTAAAAATAATTATTTTTTACTCGTTAGAAATACGCACCGAATAGAAAAAGGACTGTTGATGCGACCCAAGCGCCCTATATTTGCGAAGGAATACATTGACGAAACTATGGATAGTTTCGAGGGAATTTGGGCTAAAGAACACGCTGAAAATAATCCGCAACTGAAATGGTTTCATGATGTTCTGAGTGAGTATTTTAGCGTGGTGACTACGGATTCTCATATAAATGAGTTGAGCGCGCATTTCAAAAATCTGGTCAATGGATCGGGAAGAGGGTTGAATGGTGCTTCCACCAAAAACACTAAATCTATTCCTTATATGAGATCTTTCTTGAGTCAAAGCAAAATATCATACGATGAGTTTTACAGCCTGGTCAGACAAAGAAGATCGGTCAGGTGGTTTTTAGATAAGCCCGTCGATCGAGCACTGATCGACAAGGCCATCGTAGCCGCAAATCAAGCGCCGAGTGCCTGCAATCGCCAACCCTACGAGTTTCGAATATTCGATGCGCACGATAAAGTCCAACAGGCGGTACAGCTTCCCATGGGGACCAGAGGATACGGTCAGGGAATACCCATACTGATCGTCCTGGTTGGGAATTTGGATGCCTATTTTGACGACAGGGATCGCCACGTGATATACATAGATGCCTCATTGGCTTCGATGTCATTCATGCTGGCGCTGGAGACACTAGGTTTGGGTAGTTGTGCGATCAACTGGCCGGACATCGAGGATCGTGAAAGAAAAATGGAAAAGTTTTTGGAATTAGACCGCCACCAAAGGCCACTGATGTGCATTGGAGTAGGTTACCCCGATCCCGACGGTCTGGTTGCCTACTCGGAGAAGAGACCTCTGGGTCAACTCAGAAAATACAACTAACGCAAACGTATCAGTCCGTAATCATGATGACCATTGAGTTGAGAGGAGTCGAGTTCGTGAACAAGGGGGCAGAACTTATGCTTCACGCAATAATGCAGAGAGTAAAATCCAGATTCCCCGATGCACGATTTGTCATGGAAACAAGTGGGCGTTCCCCCAGAGAAAAGTTAAAGGAGCATGGAATATTTACCAAAACTAACTTAAAATTTAAAAAAGTGCCCCTGCAATATGTTCTTGACCTTTTTCCGACTCCCCTGCTAAAAAAATATTCCTTTATCAGAGAGTCCGAGGTAAATGTGGTGCTTGATGCCTCCGGCTTTGCCTTTGGCGATAAATGGGGAGCAGAAAAGGCGGGGTATCGAATGGCAAATCACGTTGAAAGGTGGAAAGGTCAGAAAAAATCCGTGGTGATGTTGCCTCAGGCTCTTGGTCCATTCAGCAAAAATGGTATAGCTGAGAAGATGAAAACGATTACCGCCAATGCCGACCTGATTTTCGCCCGGGATAAAACCTCTTTCGGCTATATATCGGAGCTATCGGTCAAAGACAACATAAGATTGAGTCCCGATTTCACCAATCTTATAGGCGGGAGTGTTCCTGCGTATTATGATCCCAAAGTTCACGATATCGCCATCATTCCAAATGATAAAATGATTGAAACATCGAACGCTGAGGATTCAAAAAAGTATTTGCTGTTGTTGAAAAACGTAGTAAAGCAGTTGAAACAAATTAATCGTAGTCCTTACTTTTTGATACACGAGAGTACGCAGGACTTGCACATAGTCACTCAGGTAAATGACAGTTTATCCGATACTATTCCTGTCGTTCAGGAAGAGGATGCTTTAAAAGTGAAAGGTTTGATCGGAAAGAGTAACGCCGTGGTCACCTCAAGATTTCATGGTCTGGTCAGTAGTTTGTCTCAGGCCGTGCCGTGTTTGGCCACAGGATGGAGCCACAAATACGAAATGCTCCTCCTGGACTACGATTACAATGATGCTTTGCTGAGCCTTGACATCTCAGAGTCTGATTTGCTGGAAAAGATCAAGCAGATTACGGATGAGGATCAGGTCAAGCGGGATAAATCCAAACTCAAATCAAAGAGCATTGAGCAAAAGAAACTCAGTGAAAAAATGTGGGATCAGGTTTTTGCGGTAATCGACCAAAACTAGCGTTAGTCTCCGATGAGTAATTTTGGTTTATCGATCATTATTCCAGTGTTCAATGCCGATAAGTATTTGGCAAAAGCTATCGAGTCTGCTTTACAGTTCGATGAGGTAAAAGAAATCTTATTGATCGAGGATGGTTCTACTGACAACAGCTTACAAACTTGTGCAAAGCTGGCGACTCAGTACGATAGGGTTTTGCTCTTTCAACACTCTGACAAAAAAAATAAGGGAGCGGGTGCCGCACGGAATCTCGGGATAAAGAAAGCCCGATGCCAATACGTAGCTTTTTTAGACGCAGACGACTGGTATTTGCCCAATAGATTTGATTCCGAGAATATGTATTTGGAGAAGAAAGACAGTTTCGACGGCATGTACGGTGCCTTGGGCCTCTCTTTTTACTCAACGGAAATTAAGGAAGGAATTGGAAAGACCTTTTTTTCAGAATTGACAGTTCTCAGAAAATACGATGAAACAAAATACTCACCATTTGAAATATTGTCGGGCTACAGCGGAAAAAGGCTGGGACACATTCATCTCAACACCTTGACCATTAACAGAGAGATTCTTGAAGGTCTACCGTTGGTTTTTAACGAGGATTTGAGATTACATCAAGACACTGAGTTTATTATAAGGCTTTCGTACGACATTGACTTGGTGGCTGGTACCATTGACAAGGCAGTAGCTATGAGGGGGGTTCATGAGAATAACAGAATCACTAAATTGAAATTCAGGGATAAAAAATACTACAAAAATCAAATTTCGCTATGGGAAAGTTTGTGCGTTTGGGCAGAGGAACGAAACATTGAATTGAAATACAAAAAATTAATTATGAGAAAGTTGAATTCGTTCAAGATTGCCTACGCGAATACTCTCTTATCCTGGCCTTTATTTGTGAAGTCTTTTTTGAACGATTATAAAATAATTAGGAATTATCGAATCTATCTCAAGAATATGCTCAACCTGGATTGACCGCCTCCTTTTCACTTTGTAAAAATGCTGTTTTATGAAAGTCCTGTACATCGCTTCCAACAACGTGGCCACCTTTTCAGAAAACAGCAATGCGTACCAACAACCTTACAACCTCTGCAAGCACTTCGAGTGTACGGTACTGTTGCCGGAGGGTTGTAAGATGAACGAAGTATTTGATTCCATGACCCACGGCATTTACCATACCGATATGAGTAAAGTCAGTTTGCTGCGACACGCTCTGCTTCGTAAAGTCCCGACTTTGCCGACGGAGGTAATCGGTGGGCATTTTGACTGCATCATTTCTGATTTTACCGAATGGAGCATTTATCTGGCTTATATTTTACAAATGACCAGCCAAAAGCCCTGGTTCGTCATTCTCTGGGATTCCTTGTTCAGCAACAGATACGACCTGAACACGAAAGTGCAGCACAAGCTCGAACGGTCGGTGCGCTTACGGCTTTACAACAAACTTGTGGCCCAATCCAAGCGGTGTTTTGCTTTTGTCAACCGGGGAGTGCTGGATCATGAGCAGTTACGATTCGAGTCGGTGCGGCAGCTGGTCAACGGCGTCGATATGGGCCTGATCGATTCTGTGCTGGCCAAAACCGGAGGAGCGAAAGAGCGGGGGGGCATCGCCGTAATCGGCAGAATACGAGTCGATAAGGGTTCCCTGGAAGTTCTGGCTGCTTTTGATACCGTCGCCGAAAAGTACCCCGAGGCCAGGCTTTACCTGGTTGGTCAGGTCGATGGCACGGCGGAGGAACAAGCGACCGTCAGGGCCGCGATTGCCGACCATCCCCACGCCGACCGGATCGTGGTGACGGGCCGGGTGCCTTTCCTGAAAGCGATGGAGACCGTCGCCAAATGCGAGGTGGGGCTGCACGCTTACTCCCCCGCCAGCTACCTCTACTGGAACCACGTCCTCAAAGTCGGTGAATACCAGGCGCTGGGTTTGGCCTCGGTCGCCGTTCGGTACCCCGGCACGTCCGACCTGATCGAGGAGGGCGAAACGGGCCTGCTCATCGACTCGAATCAGGCGGCCGATTTGGCGGCGGCGGTCATCAGGGTATTCGGTGACCGCGCGCTGATGACCACAATACAAACGCAGGCCCGCCAGAGCGCCGAAAAGCGCTCCTGGGCGAAAGTGACGAGGCAGATGCACGAAGACATCGAACAACAACTGTATGGTAAATCATAGGAAAATACTGGGCATAAAGGGCGTATCGATCTTCACTTTCGTGAATGCCCTTTTGTTCTTTCTGATATCGTTCCGAGCGCCGGGTGTCAGCAAGGTTGCCCTGACCTACGCGGCCCCGCCGATCGTTGGGGCAGTGCAGAGCCTTTCGCTGTACGTCTGCCTGGTTCTCCTGGCCGTTTCTGCCCTTCTCTATTTCGCAGTGGGCAACAAGACGCTCAGCAAGTCTGTCAACGCCGCCTTTCTGTCCTTCGTCATTTTTCACACCATTCTTATCGTTACCGATTTTTACGTCAGCGGGAATCTGCTGGACTTCCTGGTGCACCTGGTTTTCATCTTGACGATTTACCTCTATTTCGGCTTCATCGTCAAGGACTTTTTCCTTAACAAGCTTTACGTGCGGGATTACATATTCTCCATCTATTACGGAATATTCGCCTTCGTCCTCGTGAACTTCGTTTTGGAGGTGGGAGACCTGGGCAATCTGACCTGGAAGGGCAGGTTCCACGGAGTGACGGCTCAGCCTAATTTTATCGGTGTCTGCTGCGGTCTGTGCACCGTTTTCTCCCTGTCCCTTCTGGCGTCCAAGAAGGAGTTGTCCAAGTTTCAGAAAGCACTGCTGTTTTCGGGAGCGGCGATGGGCGGCTACCTGTGTTTGGCGTCGGGGTCCCGATCCGCCATGCTGGCCATTGTGGTCAGTGGTTTGCTTTTGGCTTTTTATGGTCTCAAATCTGATTTCAGCAGATACCTCATCGTTCTGCTGGGGGTTTGTCTGGGGGTTTTCGTGCTTTTCAACTACGAGATGTTTACGGATACTTCATCCATCGACTACACGTCGCGCGGAAACACCAGAGAAGAAACCTGGAAGGAACTGTACGACAAAGCGATGACCCTACCCATTTTCGGCTTTGGTTCAACCTCCTCCGCCACCACCAACTCCTATCTGTTTGCCATCGTCGCCACGGGTTTGCTGGGCGGTTTCTTCTTTTTCAGAACCCTGTACTTGTTTTTTCTCGAGTCCTTCAAAACAATGAAAAGACTCATCAATGTGAAGTACCTCACTTACCCGCTGATCAGTCTGAGCGTTTATTTGCTCGTCGTCGCCATGTTCGAGGGTTTCATGCTGGACTCGGCCAGTATTCCCGTTTTTTCCTTTTGGTTTTTATTGTCTCTGAAATAATCCAGCGTCTTCTCAATTTTCGCTATGATCGCTATCCTGCACCCCTACATATTACACTATCGGGAAGCCTTTTTCGAGGGGCTGGGTGAGCGATTCGATACCCGGATTTTCTGCTACGAACGCGACGAGAAGATCGCCGACCGAAGCCTGAAAAAGGCCAATGTCGAAGTTGAAAATATATGGAGCGTCACCGTCGGTCCTTTTCTTTTTTACAATCCATTTCCTCTGTTGCAGAAAGATACTGAGGTCGTGGTGCTGATGCTGAATTTTTCGCACCTGACATCGTGGCTCGTTTTGTTGACCAAGTTTTTGCACAAAAAGAAAATTATGATTTGGGGGCACGGCATTTCGGTAAAGCGGTACGTCAGGGAAGAGAAGCACCCCTCGCGGCTGTTGGCCTGCATGCTCCACCTTTCCGACGGCATATGGTTTTACACCCAAAAGGAAAAAGAGATGTGGCAGGAACTCATGCCGCAAAAATCGACCATTGCCCTCAACAACACCGTGTCGGATGCTGATTGGCTAGTCGAATTACCTCAGGCTGACAAGCGCAGTCTGAAGGCGGAGCTCGGCATCGGGGAGGAGGTCATTCTTTTGTTTTGCGCCAGGTTCAACATCGAAGAGCGAAAAATCGGTCTGCTTGAAGCCGCTGTGTCCTCCCTCGATCCGCAAAAGTTTGGTTTCGTAATCATCGGTGACGGACCGCTCAAACCCGATTTTGCCCCATTCGGCAATGTCTATGATTTTGGGGCCTTGTACGACCGGGAGGTCAAGAACAAGCTATTTTCCCTCGCCGATATTTATTATCAGCCGGGTTGGGTCGGGCTTTCCATCGTGGAGGCTATGGCCTACGGTTTGCCGATTTATACTTTCAAGCGTACTGCTTCGCACTTGCAGTGTGTCGAGTACAGCTACATCATCGACGGCCACAACGGCAGAATCTTCGGTGGTTTCGGCGATTTTCTTGAAGCCATGCGGCAAATCGACCCGGATGACATCGCCCGCCTGGGAAAAAATGCCCGCGCTTACGTGGCCGAAAATCTGCGCATGTCAAGCATGATCGGCTCCGCTGTCACTCACCTTAAATTAGTCCAATCCTTATGAAAGTTCTCCATGTGCTCACATCATTGAACCCCAGATCGGGGGGCGTCACGCAGGCTGTGAAATCCATAGTGTATGGCCTGGAAGAACTGGGAGTACGCTCCGAGGTAGTCACGTTCGACGGAGCGCCTGGCTATGGCGTCGACGAGCCGCTGACCGTCCATAACCTGGGACCCGCCAGCACCTCCTGGCAGTACGCGCCCAAGTTTGTCGACTGGCTGGATTCCCACCTTCCGTCGTACACGCACGTGATTCTGCACGGACTCTGGCAGTACCACACTTTCGCTGTGTTCCGGGCGCTGAAAACTACCCTCGGCGACAGTCCGAAAATTTTCGTCATGCCCCACGGGATGCTGGACCCCTGGTTCCAGCATTCGAGCCACCGCCGAATCAAAGCCCTTCGAAATGCCCTCTATTGGCAGATCGTTGAGAAAACTACCGCCAACCAAGCCGATGCGCTCTTGTTCACCAGCGAACAAGAACTACAAAAGGCCCGAACTACCTTTCCTGCCTATGAGCCGAATTCCGAGCGGATTGTTGGCCTTGGCGTTCTGAGACCGCCCTTGTTTTCACTCGACATGACGGAAGCTTTCAATCGGCTCGACCCTCGTTTCGGCGGCAGTCCCTATCTGCTTTACATGGCCCGGATCGACAAAAAGAAGGGGATTGACTTACTTATCAGCGCGTACCTGAACCTTAAAGCTGATGGCCACGCACTACCAATGCTGGTGGTAGCGGGACCCGGCCTGGAAACTTCCTTCGGGAACGAAGTGCGGCATTTGGCCGGAAGAGATCCCAGCATCGTATTCACGGGTATGCTCTCGGGCCACGCCAAATGGGGGGCTCTCTACGGCTGTTCGGCTTTTGTGCTGCCCAGTCACCAGGAAAACTTCGGCATTGCCGTGGTTGAGGCTCTGGCCTGTCACAAACCCGTTTTGATCACTGACCAGGTCGATATCTATTCTGAGATACAGACCTCCGGGGGTAGCCTGGTCAGTGACGACACACTAACCGGAATTACGGGCTTGCTGACGGACTGGGGGGATATGTCCGAAGCAAAAAAGCATCAAATGGCGGTATACGCCGGGCAGGCTTACGAAAACTATTTCACCCCCGAAATCGCCGCCCAGCGCATGAGGGGCGCGCTATTGTAGCGTTTCTTTTATTCTCATAACCTTAGAACACCCAGAGTTGCCAAACACTGACACCTATACCGGCCCGTCGTTTTCACTCAAAAACCGTCTTATGCGGGTGATTTGGGGCGTGGTCTATGTCCTGTTCTTTTTCCCTACCCCCAACCCTTTTCATGGCTGGCGAGCCTTTCTGTTGCGCTGTTTTGGGGCAAAAATTGGCAAAGGGGCCCACATATATCCGCGCGTCAGGATATGGGCCCCCTGGAATTTGACAGTAGGAGAACTTACCGGCATTGCCAACGGCGTCACTTTGTATTCGCAGGGCAGGATTACGATCGGCAGCAAAACGGTGATCTCCCAGGGCTCTTACCTCTGCGCCGGTACGCACGACTACCGACGGGAAGGTTTTCCGCTGATCACCCGCCCCATCGACATTGGGAATTCCTGCTGGTTGGCCGCCGAAGTTTTCGTGCATCCCGGCATTCGGATTCTCGATGGCACGGTAGTCGGTGCCCGCTCGGTGGTGACGACCGACCTGCCCGGCTGGATGGTGTGCGCGGGCCACCCCTGTGGCCCCGTCAAAGAGCGCAAGCTGGTTGCCTAGTACCTAAGCAGTTTTTATTCGATCGTCCCCGAGCTATGATCTCTGTCATCATTCTTACCAAAAACGAAGAAAAGGACTTGCCGCGCTGTCTGGAGTCGGTTCAGTGGTCGGACGATGTCCATCTGCTGGATTCGGGAAGTACCGATGGCACGGTGGGCGTAGCGCAGAGGTACGGAGCAAAAATATGGGAGAATGCTTTCAAGAGCTTCGGCGACCAGCGAAATTTTGCCCTCGACCACATCGACACGAGCCATGAGTGGATTCTCTTTTTGGACGCCGACGAGGTGGTCACCGTTCCTTTCCGGGACGATCTGGTTAAAAGCATTCAGGCGGCGGATCAGCAAGTCGCCGGCTTTTACTGCTGCTGGAAAATGATGCTGGAAGGCCGGTGGCTGAAGCACTGTGACAATTTTCCGAAGTGGCAGTTCCGGGTCCTTCGAAAAGGGATGGCCCGTTTCCGGGACTTCGGCCACGGCCAAAAGGAGGAGTTGCTGCACGGACGGATCGACTACCTGGAGGAGCCCTATCTGCACTACGGATTTTCCAAAGGCTGGTCCCACTGGATCGAGCGACACAACCGCTACTCTTCCCAGGAGGCCTCGGCCCGACTTTCCAAGCGCCCTCCTTTCAGGGATGTTTTTTCCGGTCACGGCAGCGTTCGGAACCCCGCCCTGAAATCATGGCTGAGTTTGCTGCCCGGTTGGCCACTTTTGCGATTTGTCCAGGCCTATGTGCTGAATTTGGGCTTTTTGGAAGGAAAGCCAGGTTTCATCTATTGCGCCAACATGGCTTACTACGAGTTTTTGATACAGATCAAAACGAGGGAATTGAAACTGACCAAGGGGTAGCGATTCGCGAGAAGACCTGCGAGAGTGTTTCCGCAAAAACTTCAATTCACGAATTGTCCCCCTGCCGAATTTAACGAGATGAAACGAAGACCATTTCTTATCGCGCTTACCTCCCTGCTGTGCCTGGCTTCAATCTCAGAGATGATTCTGAGAACACAGTTCGGGTTTTGCCAGGCCGTATTGTTTAGAACCGATCCGGGCTTCGAGTACATCCAGATCCCGCAGAGCGTCACCAGATTCGGAAACCTATCCTTCTATAATTCATTTTCGCAGCGAAACCGGGAACCAACGGCCAACGACACGACGGTTGTGCTGGGATTGGGTGATTCGGTTCTAAACGGCGGGGTGCTCGTCACCCAGGACAGTCTGGCCAGTAGCCTTCTCACTTCCGCCCTCACCCGGCAACTTGGGCGTCCCGTACTGTTTGCCAACGCATCAGCGGGTTCGTGGGGGCCGGACAATTGCTTCGCTTACCTGCGGGAGTACGGTGATTTTGGGGCGAAGGCAATTCTTCTGGCGGTTAGCTCGCACGACGCTTTCGACAACATGGATTTCAAAGAAGTGGTTGGGAAACACCCCTCCTACCCCAACGAACAGGCGCCATTTGCCCTTTGGGAGTTGTGGGAAAGATATCTTCTACCCAGAATCATGAAATTTTCGTCGGCTCATAAGCCGGTCGGAGAAGACGAAAACCTCAGAATCAACAAGTACAGGCCCGGTGCCGAATTTAATTCCGGGTTCGCCGACATCAGGCAGTTCGCCGAGCGCAAACGTATCCCGTTCATCATTTACCTACACGCAGAAAAGGGGGAAACCAAAGCAGGGGCGTACAATTCAGACGGTCAAAAAATCATTGCGTTTTGCAGAGAAAATAAGGTTCGACTCATCGAGGAACTGGACGAGCCTTTGCCTATGGATGCCTACCTGGATAAGATTCATCTGTCGAGCAAGGGGCAGAAGTTCCTGTTTTTCAAGGTCAGAGAGGCCATTGCCATTTCATTGCAACCGAATACATAGCCCCACAATACCTATGCGCATCCTAATCTACGGCATCAACTACGCCCCCGAGCTCACGGGCATTGGCAAATACACCGGCATCATGGCGGCCTGGCTGGCCCGGCGCGGTCATGAAGTGTCGATGATCACCGCCATGCCCTACTACCCCGAGTGGCGGGTGCAAGAACCGTACGCCGGAAAAGCCTGGCACCGGGAAACGATAGACGGCGTGACGGTGTACCGCTGCCCGCTGTATGTCCCGAAGGACGTGACCACGACCGAGCGTATCCTGCACGAATTTTCGTTCATGGCCAGCAGCCTCCCCGTGTGGTTTGGTTTTTTGTTCAGGAAGAAATTCGACGTCGTCATCAATATTTCGCCGCCCTTTCACCTGGGTTTTCCGGCCCTGGCCTACGCCCGGTTGCAGGGCAGCAAGCTGCTGACCCACGTGCAGGACCTGCAGGTAGACGCCGCCAAAGAACTGGGAATGATCAAAAACGAGCGTTTCCTGGATCTGATGTTCTGGATCGAGCGGTTTATTCTGAGCGGGAGTTCGGCGGTTTCCACCATCAGTCAGGGCATGAAAAGGAAAATAGAGCAGAAAGGCGTTGCCGCCGAAAATATCTTCCTGATTCCCAATTGGGTCGACATCGATACGATTCAACCGTTGCCCCGGTCGCAGTCTTTGCGGAAAGAGCTCGGTATCGGGATGGACAAGAAGGTAATTCTGTACGCGGGCAATCTGGGAGAGAAGCAGGGGCTTGAAATGGTGCTGGAAGTAGCCGGACAATTGGCCCACTACCGGGACCTGCTTTTTGTGCTGGTCGGCTCCGGGGGCATCAAGATAAGATTGGAGAACATCGTGCGGGACCGCCAACTCGGAAACGTCCAATTTTTTCCGCTCCAACCCTACGAAAAATTGTCCGCCCTGCTGGCCATCGCCGACCTCCATCTGGTCATGCAGAAAAAGGCTGCGGCGGATTTGGTGATGCCCAGCAAACTGACGGGAATCCTGGCGGCGGGCGGCTGCGCGCTCGTTACTGCGTCGCCCGGTACGTCGCTGTACGACGTTGTCCTGGATCATGAATTGGGCATAGTGGTTGCCCCCGAATCCGTCGAGGCTTTACGAACCGGAGTCGAGCGGGCCATGCTCACCGACTTGTCGGAGTATCGTAAGAATGCCCGAACCTACGCCGAAAACCATTTGGGCCGAACCGCTATCTTGACAAAAATGGAGGAGGCGCTTTTCAAACTGACCGGTGCGGAAATGCGAAAGACCAAATCGGCCCGGCCTTTGTTGGAGAAATAGGGGTATTTCTTGGATTTTATGTCACCAAAAAAAATAATTAAAAATTTTGTTGGTTATTCCGAACATTACTTTTTATATTTGGATGTCGTAACTCCGATGTAGCCTTACAGCGGGAGCTTACTTGCCTAACGATGAACTTGGGATTTTCTTTCCTCATCCCAGGTTACTTACCAGCCGAAATACTACACACTAAATTTTCCGTACACGCTCGAAATGCTCCGGGGTCCATTCCCTGAAGTTTTTTCCGATAGTGAGATACACACACGTATGCTTTGCCCCGGATGTCAAATCTGGGACACATGGAAAAATTACGGCTTCACCAACACATTAAACTAGTTACACTATACCACCCTATTTTTAGTAATGCAATTCTATGTTTTGTTATATAATCCAAAAATATCACATGGTAAATTTCGCTTCTAATTATCCTATTTTAAATACAATAAACTGATTGACATTATCTTGTAAAACTTATGAATAATACAATGTAGATACATTTAAACAGATAACCGAATATTATTTTTCTGTAAATTTGGTTAAAAGTATTTGCACTGAAAAAATTAATTGTCTTTGTTTGTATCCATAAATGTCCCCAAACGAACACTCAGTAAGGAAGGTCAAGTTACTAAAAGCGTCACCTCTAAGTCTTAAACATTATGAAGCAGTACTATCAGAGTCGACTGGCTGCCTACAGCTTGTGGATCGACATCATTCTCCTGAATCTAGGTTACGGTTTATCCACCTATCTATACCTGGGCTATCCGCCCGCCGATGACATCTATCTTATTCTGCAACTGGCGCTTAACCTGTCATGGTTAGTTCTCACCCATTTCTTACAAACCTATCCCATGTCGCGCTTGAATCTTTCGATTCGGGGGCTTTTGGGCCGCTTCGCCAAGGCGATCGTCTTGTTGGTATTCATAAGCACCGCTTTGCTCTTTTTCTCCAAATACGGAGAGCGCGTATCACGCATGGTGCTTTTCTGGACTGTGACGAACTTGGTCTTGTTTGGGAGCCTAGCCCGGCTGCTTATGGTGCAGTTACTCAGGAGTTACCGGCAGGCGGGACACAATAGCAGCGGCTACGTGACGGTAGGCAGCTGTGCGCTGGGCGAATTGCTGAAGTCGCGTTACGAACTGCGCCGCGACCTGGGGCTACAGTACCGGGGAGACTTTGAGTTCGGCGGCGGAAATCTGGCGGATAAAATCGCCGAGTTGGAACAGTTGCTGGAAAATACCGGGGCGGACTACCTGTATGGCTGCATGTCGTCGCTGACCCACGAACAGATTCAGGGAATCGTCCAACTGGGAGAGCGGCACCGGGTGCAAGTGCGCCTGGTACCTGATTTTCGGGGATTTGCGCCGTATCAGGCCAAAATGGAGTTTCACGACATTGTTCCGGTGATCGAGGTATCCACAAAGCCCTACGTGAATTCGCAGGACGAGATATCCAAGCGTGCGTTCGATCTGGCTTTTTCAGCGACCGTGCTAGTGCTGGGCGCGCCGGTTTTCGGGCTGATTGCCCTGTTGGTAAAACTGCTCTCGCCTGGCCCCGTGTTCTTTAAGCAGCTGCGCACCGGGCGCTGGGGGCAGACTTTCTACATCTACAAATTCAGAACCATGCACACCGACGCCCACAAAACGGGCCTTCAGCATTCGCAGGGCGACGGTGATCCCCGAGTGACAGCCATCGGACGGCTACTGCGCCGAACCCGGCTGGACGAGCTGCCCCAGTTTATCAACGTCCTCAAAGGTGAGATGTCCGTGGTGGGTCCCCGTCCGCTTTTCCGCTACGATGTGGATATGCTGATGAAGGCCGAACCCACCCAGTTCAAGAAGCTTCTTACCGTAAAGCCCGGCGTGACTTCCATCGGTCAACTCAGGGTGGGCTATGCCGATTCGCTGAGTCTCAATCTGACCAGGATGCGACACGATCTTGGGTATTTGCGCAAATACAGTATCCGTTATGACCTTCTACTCATCTTGCAAACCATGCAGGTCATGGTCGAAGGGCGAGGAAAGTGAATCAATTTATAGTAACCAGTATTCATATTCTTCTTTATCCGATAATTAACCGCGTTTTCAATTGTTCCCCCTAATAGTTCAACCTTTTTTCACCAGTAGTTAAACCTTAATTTTTATGAAAAATCGCAACGTGTTTCTCTTCCTGTGCGGGTTGGCGCTCATGCTGACCATGTACAATTGCCAGCGAGTGAGCGAGCCGCTTCCCACCGCCCCCAATGCCGACCTGCTCAAAGGCTTCACTGCCATCAAAATGCCCGCCGTAGATCTGGCCAAGCCAGAGCCCGTCGTCTCTACGCCCTCCGCTCTGCTGCCTGCGGCGGTCAAACTCGACTTTAACAACGGCATGGTTGGTTCCGATGGACAGCCTTCCGCCGAAGCAAGAAAGGCGACAGACGCTCTCAACAAGTCCTTTTCTGCCGGGGAAATCGACCTGATGTCCAATCTGGATCCCTCAGTTATCAACAATTTGCTGAAAGGCGCTGAGTTGCCTGAGAATCTTAGCAAAGTCGTAAAGCGGGCGGAAACGAGTTCAGACTTCTCGGTTTACCTGCGCAAGCCGGTCCTGGCTACTGTGGAGGAGATCAAGCCGACGCCTGAGGTCAAAATAAAGGAAGGCGGAATAACGGACCCCAACGCGAGAACGGGAGCCAGCAGCACTTGCAAGGCCCAGGCTCAGGCTGCCTACCAGGACAAGCTGGCGCAGTTGCGCGACGAGCGCCGCCAACAGCTGGCCGCTGCCGACTTGCAGAACAAGCAGGACATCGCCAATGCGACCGCCGCTGCCCTGACTTGCAAAACCAACATCTCGTACGACGACGAGCGCGCCAATGCCGTAGCCACTGCCGATGCGGCCATTCAGGCCATCCTGAACAGCAACTTTTCCAATCAGCAGAAGCGCCAGTATCTTGCCATTGTGAGAATTTCGCTGGTTCAGGCACTGAACGCGATCAACCGGATGGAAGCGGACGATCGCAGAATCTGCGACCAGATCAAGAGAATCGCGATTGTCGCCGCCGACAATATACTGAGGGCTAACCAAAGAACGATCGAGGCGAACTTCGACGCTGCGGTCGAAAATGCCAAAGCCGAACGGGCTGTATTTATCGCCAACTGCGAATACCAGCAAGGTCAGGGCGTATGATCCCTTACCGCCTACGGGTGATAAAACACGATTGTGCGACCATCGGCGGGATCGTTGCGGCCAAGGATTGCCAAATCAGGCGCAGAATTTGTCAAAAGAAGCTCAGCACCGGAATCTTTCTGGTGCTGGGCTTCTGCTGCCTGTTTGCGCCGTGCGTCCGCAGTCAGACCAACCTTTCGGGTAAGCCCGGCTTGCTGTACGTTCCTTCGGCGGAGTTTGTACCGGAAGGCCGGCTGACATTTGGGGCAGTGTATAACCCGAAAGGTTACGCTCTGAGTCGGAGGGACCGCAACGCGGAGGCCGTCATGTTCGCTAACCTGACGATTCTGCCACGTCTGGACATCAACATCAATGTTCTTAAGGCGATTGGCAATCCGGAAAATCCGGTGATCAAGGATTTGGGGGATCGGCAGTTGGACGTCAGGTACTTGATTCTGCGAGAGAGATCGAACAGGCCTTCTCTGGCCATCATACTGTCATCGCCTTTCACGGTGGATGCTGCCATGCTGACACATGTTCTGGTGGCGACCAAAACTTTTGAGCTGGATTCGCGCTGGAAAGTTCAGGGGACTCTGGGGCTTGGCAGTCCCTATTTCATTTACCGAGATGCCTCAGTACGTAACAATTCCAGTATTTTCAGCAGCTTCAAATGGCAGAAGAAGAGTGAATATTTCCACAACAACGGCTATCTGGTCGGGTTATTCGGCGGAGCGAAGCTAGATTTCCGCGACAAGGCGGGCTTTATGGTGGAGTATGATTCGAATCATCTGAACGTCGGTGGCTATGTCAGACTGTTTGACCGTTGGACAATGCAGGGTGGTCTTATAAATCTGGATCAGGTCACCTTCGGCACGGCCTATTTATTCGCCCTCTCGAAACCCGGCCGCCGACTTAAGCAGCTTTATGAAAAGAACCGTTAGACTCCTGTGTCTTTTTTGCTGTTCGGCACTTAGTTGCCCGGCGCAAAGGCAGTTGACTCAGTACGAGGGCATGGAAAATATAGCCGTCGACTCGACTGTGGTTTTCTACGAACAACGCCTCTATCGCAATCCGCTGGAAGGGATGGTTCGGATGCGCCCGATTTTCGAAAGCAACGACAGTTGTTCGTTCGTCCCTATGATTCAGGGTGTTCCGGTCGGGATTTATACGCTCAACAACGACCTGACAGCCCGCTCGCTATCCACTGCCGAGCGTAAAGCCTACTACGGCGCGAACCGTTTCAATCCTTTCAGATATTTGTTTGATCTCCGGCTCCATCCAGAGATCGTAGCCAACTTCGGCAATCCCACGCAAACGGTACAAAGCAGAATTAGTGTGATGCTGCAGGGTCAATTGTATCTGTGGCGGGGCATGGCCCTGAATTTTGGAGTTCTTTTTCCAGTGATGAATAATCTTGACCGTCGCCCCAACCGCGTTCGTCTGGCGCCACTTTACCTGAACCAATTTTTGAAGCTGGGTGAAAGCCACTTCTTTTCCGGGTCGGTCGGTTTCTTTCAAAGCGACCGGTACGGGGTCAATCTCCAATACCAATGGATGAAACCGACCAGCCGATGGACCTACGGCTTCGAGGCTGGCTCGACCGGGTTTTATTACTATCCCAGAGGGGGCATTTACTACACGTCCATGGATGAGCTGCTTGTATTGGCCAATGCTGCGTATCGCTTTAACGCCCTGGACTTTACCGTAAAACTTACAGCAGGGCGGTACCTCGATGGCGATGCGGGCACGCGCCTTGATTTAGTTCGACAATTCCCCAACGTAGAGGTCGCCCTCTTCGCCATTCAAACTCAAAACGGAGGGACAATCGGTTTCAATTTCGCGGTTCCGATTCCGCCGGGCAGGATTCTTCGCGCCGGACCGGCCAGGGTCCGCAGCTCGGAGGAGTTTCGCTGGGAATACTCCTACGCCAGAGGGTACGGGATAGGAAACCGTTATCGCCTGGGCTATCAACTGGATGAGAGGCTTCGGCAATACAACCGCGCCTATCTGTCAAATCAATGGCAACGTTTGCAGCGCCCGGAGTAGTGCTCCTTCTGCCAAGTGCTTTTCCCTAGACAGCAAGGGCAAACCAGATGATAACGGCTGATGTTCCGCATCAATCAAACTTATGAACCCAATTCGGGAAATTATTTTTTTGAGGAAGTATTAGGACGCAGGTCGGGGTGATTATCGGGATTTACGGCCCTATCCGATTCGGTACCAGTAGGCTGAGCTGAAACATCTTCGCGCATGAAGATTAACAGGGCGCCAAGAAAAACGCCCGCAATTAGCCCGATGATAAGAAAAAGGAAAATTGAAATTGAAGGAAAGAAGAGGCGAAGAACATACCCCAGCAAGACCCAGGAAACTGCGCTAACAAGGAAAACTATAATAAAGGAGCGTCCTTTATTCATTTAGTGTGTGTGGTGAAGCGAGGAAGAAGTAAAGTTCCGAGGATCCAGGAAAACCTCAAAACCTAATTTTGATTGCAAATTTAAGAAAAAAAGGAAGAGTTTGGAGTATTCCCTGCAAATACTCTTGCATTTGTCATGCGGTGGGTTTGTGAATAATCGACTCGCTGTATCCCACTTCTACCAAAAACAACCCCTGCGCTGGCGCCTGCGGCCCGGCGGCCCGACGATCTTTTGCCAGGATTATTTCTTCAAAGTCGGCTACCGATCTTTTTCCCGTCCCCACCTCCAAAAGCGTACCAACCAGCCCCCGCACCATACCGCGCAGGAAGCGGTTGGACTGCACCGTAAACGTTAGCGGTAGAGACGTTGCATGCAACGTCTCTGCGTCCAATTGCCGCCATTCGGCCAGCGTTATGTCGCAAAAAAACGTTTTGACATCGGTATGAACTTTGCTGAAACTCTCGAAATCTTTGTGAATGAGCAAGAATGCCGCTGCGGCATTCATGGCCTCAATATCCAGGTCAGGTCGAAAAATATAGGCCCCATCGATCAGAAAAGGGTTTTTCTGTTGAATAATTCGGTATTGGTAACGGCGGTGCGTGGCGGCAAAGCGGGCGTGGGCGTCGTCGGCAACGAGGAATACGGCGCTCACCGCCAAGTCGGACGGCAGCAGGCTGTTCAGGCGGTACACCATTTTGTTGGGATCAGGAATCTCGTCACCCAAATCAAAATGCGCGAACTGCTGACTGGCGTGAACGCCCGCATCGGTGCGGCTGCTGCCGACGACCTCGATGGGTTGGCGGAGGATAGTCGAGAGGGCTTCTTCCAGCGTTTGTTGCACCGAACGCCCCTTGACCTGCCGCTGCCAGCCGATGAAATCCGTACCTTTGTAGGCCAATTCGATGAAGTACCTCATCTGACAAAGGTACAAGGTACCGAGTACTAAGTGCAGCGTACAAAGTGCTCGGTTGTGAATTTCTAGAAAAGAGCTCAGTTTCCAGTACCTAAAATCAAACCATGACCGAAGAAAACAAAGAGGAAAAGACCCTAAATTTTATTGAAGAAATCGTCGAGAAAGACCTTAGCGAGGGCAAGAACGAGGGCCGCATCCTGACGCGCTTCCCACCCGAACCCAACGGTTACCTGCACATCGGCCACGCCAAATCCATCTGTCTGAACTTCGGCCTGGCCAAGAAATACGGCGGCGGCACCAACCTGCGCTTCGACGACACCAACCCCACCACCGAGGACGTCGAGTACGTCGACTCCATCAAGGAAGACGTGCGCTGGCTGGGCTTCGACTGGGTCGAGGAGCGCTATGCCTCCGACTACTTCGAGCAGTTGTACGCCTTTGCGATAGAGTTGATCAAAAAAGGTTCGGCCTACGTGGACGACTCCACGGCGGAGGAAATCGCGACGCTGAAAGGTACGCCCACCGAACCCGGCAAGCCCGGCCCCTACCGCGACCGCTCGGTGGCCGAAAACCTCGACCTGTTCGAGCGGATGCGTCGGGGCGAGTTCGCCGAGGGCAGCCGCGTGCTGCGGGCCAAAATCGACCTCGCCGCGCCGAATATGCACCTGCGCGACCCGCTGATGTACCGCATCAAGATTGCGACCCACCACCGCACGGGCGATCAGTGGCCCATCTACCCGATGTACGACTTCGCCCACGGGCAGTCGGACGCCATCGAGCAGATCACGCACTCGCTCTGCACGCTGGAATTCGTGCCGCACCGTGATTTGTACAATTGGTTTATCGAGAAGCTGGATATTTTCCCTTCCAGGCAGTACGAATTTGCCCGGCTGAACCTGACCTACACCGTCATGAGCAAGCGCAAGCTGCTGCAACTCGTGCAGGAAGGCCACGTCAACGGCTGGGACGATCCGCGGATGCCGACGATTTCGGGATTGCGGCGGCGCGGCTACACGCCGGCTTCCATCCGCAATTTCTGCGAGCGCATCGGCGTGGCACGGCGCGACAACCTGATCGACATGGGACTATTGGAATTCTGCATCCGCGAAGACCTCAACGCCATCGCGCCGCGCCGCATGGCGGTGCTGGATCCGCTGCTGGTGGTGCTCACCAACTATCCCGAGGATAAGAAAGAGATGCTCCCCAGCGAAAACAACCCCGAGCAACCCGAAACGGGTGATCGTGAAATGCCCTTCTCGCGCGAGCTCTACATCGAGCGCGACGATTTTATGGAAGACGCGCCCAAGAAGTACTTCCGCCTGGCTCCCGGCAAAATGGTGCGGTTGAAAAGTGCCTACATCATCCGCTGCGATGAAGTAGTGAAGGACGCTGACGGCAATATCGAGGAAGTCCGCTGCACCTACATTGAAAACAGCAAGAGCGGTCAGGACGAGTCAGGCTTGAAAGTGAAAGGTACGCTGCACTGGGTATCGGTGGCGCACAGCATTCCGGTAGAAATCCGGCAGTACGACCGCCTGTTTCGCGTGGAAGACCCGGCTTCGGAGGAAGGCGATTTCAAGGATTACCTCAATCCTGACTCGCTATCCACCATCATCGCCCACGCCGAACCCGCCTTCAAAACGGCCACGCCCGGTGAAGCTTTCCAACTGCTGCGCAAAGGCTATTTCTCGGTAGATCCCGACAGCCTCGGCAAGGGCGTAGTGCTGAACCAGACGGTAGGGCTGCGCGATAACTGGGCAAAGGGGAAGTGATTTTTCGTGCGCATTTATTGTTCAAGAAAGACGAGCTTCCGGCTCGTCTTTTTTAATGTCCGAACGATACTACAAATTTCCGGCGAAACGTTCTAAACGTACCCACTTCCTAAACCAGTCATCCGCATGAAAAAGGTACTTTTACTCTCATCCCTTTGCTGCCTGACCCTGGCGGCCCGCGCCACGCATCTGCTGGGCGGCGAAATTTTTGCCAGAAACACCAGCGGCCTGACTTACGAAATCAGCGGAATCCTCTACGCTAACCTACAGAACGGCTCCGAAACAGCCCAGTCAGAGATAACCCTTTGCCTGGGCGACGGCACCACGGTAACGGCCAGGCGGGTCAGTTCGGAAAAGCTCAGTGGCAACTCTCTGGTCACTCGCAGCACGTATCGCGTCGTCCACACTTACGCTGCCGCCGGGAATTACACAATCACCTCCAGGCTGGATCAATTATCGGGCGGGTCGGTGGTCGTACCGGGCGGGGGCGGGCAGCAGCCTCTGCTGGTGCTGCAAACTATATTGAACACGACGCTGCCAAATACTACTGCCACGGCATCTGATCCAAGATTTTTCAGTGGTCTGCGTGAGGTATTCAACCTGCCCCTGGCCAAAACCGACCCCGACGGCGATAGCCTGGCCTACCGCATCGTCAGGCTGCTCGACCAGCCGCAAGATTGCACGCCGACCTCGCCCAGCAATACCTACGTTTTTCCGAATGAGGTTGCCCGCGAAGGCACATTCAAGATTGACTTCCCCAAAGCGACCCTGATCTGGAACGCCCCCAGCCGGTTGGGTTTTTACACCTACGCTTACGTGACCGAGGAATGGCGCAGGGGCCGCAAGGTCGCCGAAAGCTGGCGTACCTACGCCCTCATCATCACCGATCAGAACAGCACGTCGAATCCCGTACCGACTTTTGAACCCGTAATGGTGGATTTTAGCGGCGTCGTCACTGCCCTGCCTTCGCAGGAGTTCGTCAGCAGTGAAATTTCCCTGAAAATCTACCCCGTTCCCAGCACGGAAACCATCACGGTGGAAGTAAATACCCCTCGGCCCTCGACTGCACGCATCGAAATGGTCGATTTGCAGGGCCGAATCTTGCAAAAGGCTGACTACAAAGACCTTTCTTCCCGTCGCTTGCAGGAATTCAAGACGGGTAACCTCGCCAAAGGCGTTTATCTGATTCGAGTGCAGAGCGACGAGGCCGTTCTGACCCGGAAGTTCGTACGCTGAAAAGGATTTACTCGATATTCGCCACCAGTTGCGCCAGTAGCCCCATCCCCATCTGGGCCAGCACGCGGTAGGGGCCGCTTTGAAGCTCCAGGCCGCCGCGGTTGTCCTGCGCCACGCCGCCTAGGTATCCGTCGGGGGTGAGATAGGGCAATAATCCTCGCAGAGCCTTTCTAGCGTGTCTCCTGTATTTTTTTGGCAAAAAGCCGCTGTTCACACCAATGGCGATGGCGGCGGCGATACCCGCCGAGCCGGAGGTGTCGGGCAGCACGTCAGGCTGATCCATGAAGCAATGCCAGACACCCTGCGCGTTTTGTCTGGCGATGACGGTGTCCACCGCATTTCTGAAAACGTTCTTTTGTGCGCCGATGTCGATCGTTCCCTCCAATTGCCGCAGGGTGTGAATATTGCCCAATAAAAACCAGGCTGCGCCCCGCGCCCAGTTTTTAAAAGAGTACTGCTGCTTTTCCAGATCATAACGGAGGTAAAAATCTTCGTCTTTCAACAACACATTTCTCCCGCTTAGCTGGATTAAGGCCGACTGCGCCAAACTTTCGTCCTGCCGCTGACGCGCGATGACAGCCATCGGATAAGCCACCGTGTAGCAGCCCTCCGCCGTAGCATAGCGCCCATCCGCGACCAGCCCGTCGTCGCCTTTTCTGGAATCCCAGGAGGCTGATACTTTATCCAGAAAAGGATGATCAGGCTGCATTTTGGCCAGGATCGCGTAGGGCAGCGTGTACTCGATGCCGCTCACACGGTTGTCGACCGGAACGCTGCGGCCATTTTCGTAGACTACCTTATCGCCTTCGGTAAACAAAGCCATTTGCTGTTGCAACGCCAACAAAGCCCGCTCGTCGTTCTGCCGCGCGTGCAGTTCGTACAAGCCGTCCCATACGCAGCCGCCGCGCCAGCCGAGGGTCTGCACGGAACTGACGGAAGCGAATACCTCTCTGAACTCGTTGAGCGGTGCGGTTTTTTGGGGAAGGCAGAGCAGGTGCGGCAGAAAGGTTTTGGGCATGATACTCGCGGACTCCCGAAATATCCAAAGCGGTGATTCGCCCTTTGTCAGCGTTAGCCGGATGCCATTCCGGGCGATTTGGGACACCAGAATTTTTTCAACCGGAATTTCGAAGGGTGTGAATACCGGGGCGTAGCGAATGTCGAATTCACCGAGTTTGACGTCGGTGCCGGGAATGGTTGCAGTTACTGTTTTCTCCTCCCGGATGTCGATGGCGATGGAAATTCGCAGGAAGTACTTTGTGTACTCTTCGGGACTGGTCAAGAGCTGTAGGCTGATCGTCACTCCTTCGCGGTCAACTTCCGCCGCCCGCCAGCCGAACGGCACCCGCTGGTTATCAGGAATGGTCAGCGGTCGATTCTGGGGTACTTTAAAGGGAATTCTTCGGATGTCTGGTGTGCTAAATTCTGGGAAACCGGATTTTCCGATGAGTGAAAAACCCAGGATGCCCGCCGAGGTACTTTTTATAAAATCGCTTCTTCTCATGGGATCCTCTTTTGTAATCTTACTTCTTCGGCGATGACGGCCAGGATGGCCGTACCACATTTACTGCTCCGCTTTTTGGTACACCGCTTCCAGCGTCTGGCGGTGCGCCTTCGCCATGCCGGGACTCATGTGCTTGAAGTCGCTTCCATCGTCCTGAATCAAAGTACGCTTGGCCTTGCCCTCGAACCAGCGGTCGTTGGCGTGGCTGCCAATGAACTGGCACTTGAACACGCCCACGGTGAAGGGTAGTTTGGCAAACTCCCGCAGCCAGAGCGCCATGTCATCGGTGGCCTGCCGCTCATTTTTGATCGGCCCGTTTTCATTCGGGAAATCTTCCCCCAAACTGAACGGCGTGGCCCAATCTACGATTATCATCGGTTTTTGGGTCAAGTCGTGTTCGTGGCGGTAAGCTTCCGGCTGAAACACCTGCCATTCGGGCGGGCGCTGCTTGCTGCGAATGAGGGCCTGGGTCAGGAATACGTCTACGTGCTTGCCCACTACCCGCAGCACGGCGTCGGGCGTGTCGCGGAGCTGGTGACGCTCGCCCATGAAAAGGTGGTTGGGGGCGGCTTGCTTCACCGCCCGGCGGAGCGTGGCGTACCAGACTTCGGCGAACAGGGCCATGAAGTCGGCGTCGTCAGAATTCACTTTCTCGGTTTCAGCGGTGATCGTCCAGGTTTCACTACTAGCAAGACCCCCTATGGAAGCAAAAGTGCTGCCATAAGCCTCGTTAAGAGATTCAATGTCGCCGTAGCGTTCTTGCAAAAAGGCCACGTACCGCTGCTTGCCCGGCGCGGTGGCGGGCCAACTCCTGACGATATTCATACGGCGGGTATTCCAGAGCGGCAAATCTCTGAACGCAATTCCGAGCAGCATCTTATCTTCCCGGAGCGGCTGACACTCGGCTACGGTGTGGTCGAAGAGTCTCTTTTGTTCCTTTGGATCGAAAATATCCATTTGGATGTAGTCACGCTGCGGGTATTCCGGGTGCGCGATGTAAGGTAACCTGGTTTTAAGATAAGGGTCGATCTCGGCGTAGGCTTCGCCCGCGTTGTAGCCGAGTCGCAGGTAGTTCTGGTACAAATCTTCCCGTGCTTTCGCCGTGTCGCCACCGAACCGCGCCAAATACGGACCGGACTGGCTGCTGTCCAGCAAGAATTTCCCTGTGTGGTTGGCGCCGATGGCGAAGTACCCGTGGCCTTCGGGTGTGACAAACAGCCAGCGTCCGGCCGTGGAGTCCAGGCGAAAAAATCCCGTTGCTCTCCTCTCGATTGATTTGTTACCGCCGTAATCGTCGTAGTTCGCGGTGGTGTTGGGCCGACTGCAAGCCACGAGAAGTAGGAGGAGAACACAGTATTTCATGCTTTTTTAGAATGATCTCTTAAAAATTGACTCTATCGAAAAGCGTCCGCATTATCGGCGAATCTTCTTCAATTCTGCCCGTAGTTCTTCGGCTTTGGCGGGGTACCTGGCGATCACATTCTTCCGCTGCGCGAGGTCTTTTCGCAAATCGTAAAGTACCTCTTCGGAACCAGAGTTATCCTCATATTTTTCTCGGGCGCGGTACCAGTCGGGCATTTTACTGTGTTCGCCGTCCTTGGCATCGATAAGTACCCAATTGTCCTTTTGCACCGCAAATTTATCCTCAAAAGTATTGTGAACCATGCTGGGTCGGGTACTCGGGCCCTGGCCACGCAGCAATGCGGATTGATCGAAACTGTCCTCCGCAGTTCCCGCCGGAAGCTTCACATCCAGGACGGATGCCAGCGTCGCCATGAGGTCGATTTGGCTCACCAGCCCGTCGGACACCGCGCCGGGCCTCACGACGCCGGGCCACCTGACTACGAACGGCACGCGATGACCGCCATCCCATACGTCCCGTTTGAGTCCGCGCAGCGGCCCCATGCTGTAATGCTCAAAATTCCTGACCCGGTCGAAGGCGTAGCGTTCAGGGCCGTTGTCGGAACTGAAGATGACGATAGTGTTCTCCGAAAAGCCATTCTTTTTCAGGGCTTCAAGTACCTGCCCGGCACTCCAATCGCTCTGCATCATGAAATCGCCGTAGGCTCCTGCCTTCGATTTTCCCTGCCATTCTTTGGTAGGTACAATGGGTGCGTGGGGTGACGTGAAGGCAAAGTATAGGAAAAACGGCTGGTCTTTTTTCTGCCGTCCAATCCACTTCACGGCCTTTTTGGTGTTGGTGGGCATCACGTCGTAGAAGTCCCAATCCTCGGTGGCGGGGCCGGGACGTGCTTCCCAACTGCCTTCCAGCGTCTCTTCCGTGATGGTCATCATTTCGGTGGGGGCTTGCAGTACTTTGTCGTTCTCAAACCAGACGTAAGGCGGAAAATTGGGGACATCGTCGCCGAAATAGTATTCGAAACCGTGCGCCGTCGGCCCGTCGGGAATCGGCTTCGACCAGTAGAAGGCATTTGGCTCCCAGGTTTGTTTCTTGTTCACTGTGACGGGTTGGGCGTCAGGCTTACGAACCGCTTCCCAGTCCCAACCCAAATGCCACTTTCCCACGCAGGCCGTGCGGTAGCCTTGTTGTTGCAGCATTTCGGGCATGGTCAACTGCGCGGCGTCGAAAACCGAGGCATCCCAGGAATCCACGATGCCGTGAAATTTCCGCCAGTGGTAGCGGCCACTCAGCAGGGCGTAGCGGCTGGGCGTGCAGATACCCGAAGAACTGTGGGCATTGGTAAACCGCATCCCCTCGGCGGCCAGTTCATCCAGGTTCGGCGTCGGGATTTTCGAGTCAGGGTTCTGGATTCCCAGATCGCCGTAACCCATGTCGTCGGCGTAGATTATCACGATATTGGGTGGTACGGCATTCCGGCGGGCCGCCGGTCCGTCGGTACGGTTCGGTCGGGCCGCGTTCAGCTTATCGGCAGTTTGATTTTTCGGTTTCTGGCAAGAATGGAAAGCGAGCAGAAGCAGACAAAAAAGCCATAGAGTACCTTGTAGTTTCATGTCAATTTTTTTTGTCAAATTATCAAAAACCCGTTTACTGAATCACCCGATTCTCAGGCAGGTCAACGCCGCTGGGCTCATGCTCGGATCGCGACTGGGCGTCCCCGTTACAAACGCGAGCTGATGCAACGGCCGACCATCGCGCGGCGGACCGACCCAATTACAAATTGGGATTAGCCAGGGATTCATCTTCGGGCATTAGAAAGAATCTTTTACATTCCTTGATTTATCATCATGTTGTCTTTTCATTTAAGAGCGTGGCCAATTCTTTACCATACTCTATAAATGCCATGGTTTCATCTGTCCGCGCCAATTTTATTTTATCAAAAATGATTAGTGCCTCACCATTACTTTCTAAATGGTATATCTGATTTTTTTCGAAAAATCGAATGATTTCAGCTGTGAAGAATGACCTAATTTCAGACTCCTCCTTTCCCATAATCAGGAATTTTTTAGAAAAATTTGGATACATCTCAAAATCAACATCTTTATACCCCGTAAAGGCCATCATTCGATCAAATATTTTTTCAAATATACCCTCTTTTTCCATTGTGAAAACAGGTATTTTTTTATTCAATTTTAAAACCATCAGCGTCATGTAAAAAGTCTCAGCCGTAAAAGCTGCGCCTTCATTGAACACTACATCCGCAATTTCCCAGGAGACACCCAAATTTTTAAAAGTTCCTGTGAGACAATTTGATTTGCGTTCGATCGGTCTAATTTCAAAGAAGTGAAAGTTCTTCAGATAAGTGGTATTCCAATCAACTTGATTACTGAACTGATAATCTTTTTCATTGGCCAAATTTTGTAAGCGCGTTTGTCTGGTCGATAATTTAACCGGAGAATTGTTCAATGAAATTTTTAAAGCGCTATTATAATTAGAAGAGGAAACGTGCGAGTCCAATCCTTTTATAATGACTTTACCACCCGTATCCTTCTGTGTTTTTAAGTAATCCACCAGATAATCCATGTAGGTGAGACCCACCAATTTTGTTTCCGACAAATCAATATTGACATCTGCTCCGGCAGGAATTTGAGCTACCAGTTTATCGACATTCAGGATGCCTAAAAAATTCGCAATCCCTTTGATATTTAAGTCGTAACTGCCATCTGGTTTCCTAACCAAATTTGAACCCGATTTATAAATCATTTTGAAAAATTGAGGTATGGGCACCCTCGCCAATAGCATATGACTGACCATGGCCAGTAATAAACCACCCAGTAATCCAATTAATAAATTAGTATAAAGGGTTAAAACCATGGTAGCCACGAAGAATATCAATTGTTCGGTTCCATGATCATAAGCTTGTTTGAAGACGGCAGGAGAAGCCAATTTAAATCCAGTATAAACGAGTAAAATAGCAAAAGCACACAATGGTACCTGCCTCATTATTGGGCTCAACACCACAATAAAAATTAACAATAACAGTCCTTGATACATATTAGACCATTTCGTCTTCGCTCCATTGTGGATATTGACCGTACTTCGAATGATCACTGCAATAATGGGCAATCCTCCAATCATTCCAGCTACGATCGTGCTCAATCCAATACCGGTCAAATCCTTATTCAAATTTGTTTTTCGTTTATAGGGGTCAATTTTGTCAATGGCTTTTGCAATGGCTAACGATTCAATACTGGTTATGATTAAAATGGATAGCACGGTAGTCCAGAATTCAATGGTATCAATTTTACCAAAATTAGGATGCATGATTGAATCCATAATGTTATCGGGGATGTCCAACAGTAGATGAGGCCCTACCTCATAGGCCTTTCCAAAGAAGGAAAGCGTATGTTGCTCAAAGAAATTGAAAAAATAAACAAACGGAATAGAAAGGGCAATGACCCACATTGGCGCAGGCAAAATATGGAAAAACCGATAACTGATTTTGGAATGAAACAATAATAAAAGTAAGCCTGCCAAAGCAATAATCACCACAAAAGGATTCGCTTGCGGTAAATAAACCACCGCATCAATGAGGTTTTGTATAATGCTCGGACTATCAGAATGCGTCCCCATGGCAACATGGATTTGTTTTGCAAAAATGATAATTCCGATGGCTGCCAAAAGGCCATGAATCACGGAGGAATGGAAGATATCCGCTAAGCGTCCCAATTTCAATAACCCCAATACTACTTGAATGGCCCCTGAAACAACGATTGCTGCCAATACATAATTAAAAGCTTGGCCGGAACCATCATCCATCACTGCAATACCCAGCAGAATGACCGCAATGACTCCTTTGGCAGGTCCGTTGACGGATATATGACCACCCCGGTAAAGGGTCGTAACCACACCACCAACAATGGCGGAAAGGATACCTGACATCGCAGGTGCACCCGCTGCTAAAGCAATACCCAATGAAAGCGGTAAAGCAATGAGGGAGACACTCACCGCTGCAATTAGATCATTTCTCCAATTTTCAATTAATCCCTGAAAGCCTTCTTTGGGTGTAATTTCCATTTAATTAACCAATGGTTTAAAAATATTGAGATTAACTGGTTCTTTGACAATTTCTGTGGAAACAGCCGATTCCGAGTTTCAAAAAAGACCCTAACCTCATTTCAGCCCGCAATGATGTTGCGCGGCATCGGCCGTCCGACCCTCCGGGGCTTAAACCAGTTGATAAGTCACTCATTCTACAAATGTTGGGCGGCATCGGCCGTCCGATTCTCCGAAGCCTCGGAGAGGCGCAAGATTTGTAGCATAAGATGCCCACACTAACACAAGCCCCGGAGGGGCGCAACCAGATAGCTAATTATCCCACCACAAAAATTGTCAAAGAACCGATTAACTCAAATTCACAAAATAGTAAGTATGCGGAATTATTTGAAATAAACGTGGGGAGGTGTTAAAGAAAAATGTCTTAATGCCACCTAACATAATTACTCTGAACTTCGTAGTATTTCGCCGCCGTGTCGTTGTGGGAAGTCTGCAAGACTGCGTACCAAAGATAAATGGCCGCCGAATGGCTGGCCCCGCGACGGTCGGCCCCGATGAATGGCCGTCGAGGCCCAAGCGCCACAATAAAAGTACCTTTGCTTGCAAACCACCAACCTACGCTCGTCCCGATTTGCAACCGAGACGTTATCGCCTCGCGTTTGCAACGGCAGCGGCCGATCGTGCGAATACCAGCAAAACCAAAGGATAAAGAGGGTCCCAAACTCAATTTACTCCTGAACCCCTGTCATGAGCTTCACTCGCGAAGGCGTATACAGCGGTTGCGCGATCGCATTGGTGAATCTAAGGCTCGTTGTGGCCCGTGAGTCCAGGACGGGCGGGGCGTGGTGGCTGCCGTAACTACCCAGGCATTCGTAGCCCATGTCATCAGCCACGATGAGGACCATATTGGGAAAGAATGACAGTGTTGCACTTCTCCGAAGCTACTTTAAAAAATGTAAACCGCACGTCCACGACCGCAGAACCTACTTCTCCGCCCGTACCCAGCGACCGCCGTAGGCATCGACCGCAATCTTCTTAGCATCAAGTACCTCCCCCGTCACGGCGTCGGTGAGCCGCTGGTACTTCATGGCTTTGGTGTCCAGCGCAGCCGTGGTGGCTTCGCTTTGGTTTATTAAAAAATAGTGATCGGCAGCGGGTGACGCCAGGCGGTAGGCCAGCGCATTGGTACAAGCGTACGGCGATTGGTAGTTTCCCAGAACATAGGTCAGGAAGGGTACTTTACCCACTTTGCGGTCTTTTCCTGCTTCCGTAAAGTTTTGGTAGAAATCATTGAGGGAAGACTGCAAACCCAGCAGCACGGCTTTTCCTTTACCCAAAGAATTTTCAAGAATGGCAGGTTGGCCGCTGTTGTATTTTTCTAAAATTCGAGCCGTAGTCGGCGTCGCATCCATCGTGTAGCCGTAGAGATCGCGACCGTTCATCTGCTGCGGACGGTTAGTACCCGCGTACTGAAAATCATCGAGGGTGCAGCCAAATATTTTTTCAAAATCAGAACCCTTCCCAACGGGTAAGTGGGCGGTATTTTCGTCGAAGCGCGCGCCGGGCAAATCCATTACCAGCCGCCCGCCGTTCTGGACATATTCTTGCAAAATGGGCAGAAGTTCGCGCCGAATACTCAGCATCGCGGGAAGGTAAAGTACCTTGTAGCGGCCCGAAAGACCTGCTTTCAGGTTGTCGGGCGTGACGTACTCGTAGGGTACATTGGCTTCCATCAGCGCATTGCTGATGCCTATTCTCGCCCGCACGGGTTGTAGTCTAAAATCCTCCTGACCGGGCGAGGTGGTTGCGCCCCAGGTCGCCTCGTTTTCCCAGTCGTAAAGGACGCCCACCAGCGGTTCCTTGTGGGCTTGCCAGAGCTCGAAGCGGTGTTTTTGCATGGTCTGGCCGATTTGTCCCAGTGCTTCGGCGCGGTCGGTCACCTGGCCGTTGCGGTCGAGCAGGGCGTACTCGCCTTCCTCCTTGCCCGCGCTGCGGGCGTTCCAGGCCCACACGCCGAAGCCTTTGAAGCCCGCTGCCAACTGGCTGAGGTAGAGTTGCGTGATTTCGCCCGCCCCGGCGTAATACGCGTTGGCGTGGCCCGGTTCCTTCTCGCCGTCCATCTGCTGCGGGCCGCCCGTGGTTTCCCAGCCGCCCGTCCAGCCGCCCTTGTTGAAGTCGTTCATCAACGACGCCTGCATGTACAGCGACTTGCAGACCTCGCCCTCGGTCAGGTTGAAGTGCCACGAAAAGTGCATCGAGGGGTAGAACGAACCGTACTTGGTCAGCGAGCGGGCGATGCCCTCCATATCCACGTTGTACCAGGCGATGGGATGAAAAACGGCCAGTTCACCGCCGCCCCGGTAAGGCGCTTCGGGATCGAAAGCATGGAACGCCTCGGCGCTGTTGACGATGCGCTTGTAGTTGTGGTCCACCTTGAAACGGTAGATGTCCTTGACGTGGTTGTACTCGCGCTTCGTGATGCCCTGCCAGTTGCTGGCCACGTCGTCCCAGCTTTTGAACGGCCCTTCCTTGGGCCGGAACAGCCCGGCGTGGTGCTGGTTCCAGGCGTAGTTGAGTTTCCCGACGCTGCCGTAACGGTCTTTTAGCCAGTCGATAAAAAGTACCTCGCCTTTCTCGTTCAGGTCGTCGCCGCGCTTCCCGATTTCTGGGTCGAAGGCCCGGCTGGTCGCGCTCATCGCCAGCGGTTCGCCTTCCCTGACGTTTTCCGCCTGGATTTTCTCGATGCGCTTTTTCAAAACGCCGCGCTGGTGGGCGACCATCGCCGGATGCGCCAGTACCTCGGCCAGCGGCAGTGAGCGACTGATTTTCAGGCGGTCGAGCAGGGCGTTGTCGATGTCGGCGTAGCCGCCTTCGCCGTACCACCAGGGAATGATGCCTTCTTCCAGGGCAAGCAGCCCGACGCGCTCCTCGGTCCAGTCGGGCGTGGTCATGATTTGTTTCAGGGCGTTGAAACCCAGCCGCTTCATGGTGCGGAAGTGTTGGCGGATTTCGGCCTCGCCCTCGTCGGGCTGCTGCACGTACACCACCCCGGCGGGCATGGGGGCCAGGCGGCGGAACTTCTGCTGCATCGGCGAGTCGTGCAGCGCGTCGTAGCGGTCGTGCAGAAAGTCATGGGCCTTCTGTGCCCGTGAGGGGATGGACAAAATCGAAGAGCAAACAATAAAACTGAGCAATAGCAAGCGCAGGTGTTTCATAGTGTAGGGCCTGTTTTTTTGTTTTAATAAATTGATTTTTTTGTATAAAAAAGGACAAGTTCCCGGCAGAAATCCGCTAGTCTTCCGGCAGAGTAGGCAAGGTAATTTTCAGATCAGCTACGCTAAGGTCGTTGGCTGATCTTCCCGAAACAACTTCCGGGTGCTGCTTTCCGGCCGATTGCAGAGTAATGACCGCCGTAACGGAGTCCTGGCATTGGTAATCGACGTAGCGACTGTGCGCATACGCTTCGCCCCGGTACCGTATTCCGCTGTTATGGCTGACGGTTTGGCCTCCGTAGGGCAGTTTGCCGCTTTCCAGTTGGACAGACTCGGGGTTTTGCACGAACTGAACGCGCATACTGGAGCCATTGGGGGCCGCCAGCGTGTAGCCATTTGTATTGGTTTTCAATTGATTGAACTCCGGCGTGTTGACGCGCCAGCGCCGCCCGTTGGAAGATTGGTCGGCGACCACGATCACCGCTTCGGCCCCGGAGGCGGGGTCGAACGAGACGTAGAGCGTTCGTCGGTGGTCTCGGGTACCCACGGAACTTCCGCTGCCGATCGCGTAACTACCCCCACCCTCCCCAAAGAATTTATAGTCGTGCAGTTTGCCCAATCCACCATCGTTCTTTTCGGCGGTTGCTGCCGGGGCCGGAAAAAGGTTCGTTTGTCCGGCCGTTAGACTCGTTCGGCCCGCGCCTATCACCCAGGGTACGCCCGCGCCGATAATCCGAAAAGTGTTCGCGTCGGGGCCAGCGTGCCCTCTGATCCGGGTAGCCCTGGCGTTGTAGGTGACGACGATGTCGTTTTCATCCCGGAAGCGGTTGCGGGTGACGACGATCCCCTGGTCCGGGTCGTGGTAGGTAAGCCAGCCGATTTCCGCCGGATTTTGCTTTTCAAGCGTGTCGGGGTAGTACAAGATGCTGTAGAATAAGTGACCGTCGTCGTTGCCGCCATAACTTTCCGGCTGGATGAGGTAGTCGTGCATCCATTTGAGGGCGGCGTGCTGCTCCGGGGGATACAGCCTGAACGCCGTAGCCAGCAGACCTTCCGTCGAGAACATCGGGTCGTCGTCGGAAAGATCGGCCTGCATACCGCGCACCCCGGCGCTGTGCTCGATCGCTACGGTGGAGGTCATCAATCCGTGCAACGTGTTCACCGTTTCGGGGACGAAGTCTGCCAGGTTGAAGTTTTTGGTGTTTTTCTTCAAAGCCAGCAGCGCCGGGCCGACAAACGTCCAATCATAGGCGTGATAAGACATACTCTCGCCATTCCACCCATTGGTGAAGATCACGGCTTCCAGATGATCCTGCAACCGCTTGGTGGCATCCCAGCGGAGAGGCAAAGCCGGCGACCGTTCGCCCCGAGACGCATCGTGATCCCACACGTAGGAAGCCAGAATGACGCTCCCGTAGCGCACCCCCATCCAGTTGCTTTCGATCGCATAGTTGGCCTCGTGGCCCATGTTGGCGTTGACCGAAAACATGACGTCGAAGAGCCGGTCGTTGACCCGCCTTCTCTGTGGCTCAGTCCAGCCCTGGTAACAAAAATCGTAGGCTAATGTCATTTTTAATAGCAGCCTGGCCCTAGTCAGGCCTCGGGAAAGGGGAGCGTTGAAGTACGTGCTGTCGCCAAGCACCCGCTCGGCCGATACCCAGGCCCTGTCCGCCCAGTTTTGATCGCCGGTAAGCAGGTACAGATACGCCTGGACTCCCAGCAGATCGCCGTCGGCGTAAGGATCATAGGCGCGATCGGTTTGCTGCGCCTGTTGCCGCTGCGCCACCCGCAACGTATTGTCGTACATCGTTTTGAAAGGCTCCCTTTTTATTTTGTCCCGCAACGCGGGTAGCTCGTCGGTGCCGATGAAGCCGCGCGGATGCAGCCCTTTCGTTTGCGCGTGGGCTACGCCGGAAAGGAAGAGAAGTACAAGTACTATCCGACCTATCGAAACGACTCTGACACTTTTATTCATCTTTGAATCGATAAGGTTGGATTGACGGACTGACCATTGTTTTCACGGGTAATTGGCCAGACGGGCAGGTAGTCGTTACCGCCGCGTGACCGTTTTTTGTAAAAGAATCATCGAAGTACCTTGAAAACCTGTAACCTATCGTCGTTGTTGGCGACGACTACGTACGCTCCCTTCGGGGTACTTACCGAGGCAATTTTCCGGGCGTTGAGCGGCGCGTAAAAACCGCTCTCACGCCGGGGAATCGGCCGCATCTTTCCTGTCGGCCTGCCTTTGAGAAACAACCCGATCCCGGCATCGTCGCGCGGGGTTTTGGTCTCGATTTCGTAGCTATTGCCTACTAATAAAGCGTCGGGATAGCCATCTTTATCGTAATCGTCTACCAAAATATCCTGCACCGAGGAAGTCTGCGCCTCGTTCGGCAGCGGGACGACGCTGAATTTTCCGTTGCCGTCGTTGTGCAGCAAAATGTGGGTCAGCATATGAGCTTGCAGCCTTACCGGGCGAGAGGAAGGGAACTGCGCGATCATGTCAGGGATAGTCGTCTGGGAATAAGCGGCGTAATCCGGGTAGTATTTTTTGAGAGAAGGCAGTTGGGTGGACAAATCCTCCCTGCCGTGGGTCGGGTAAAGTCGGCCGTTTTGGTAGTAGCCCATGATGATGTCACGCACGCCGTTCTCGTCGAAATCCCCGGCGAATAGTTCCAGCGGTTCTTTTTCGGTCGGCCGATAACGGGTGTTGCCTCCGGCGTTGCCCAGCAGGTAGTCCATTTTCCCATCGCGGTCGGCGTCGATGGGGACGATGCATTTCCACCAGCCGCTTAATTGCTTGTGCGTGATTATTTTGTCTCCCTTTGAAAAATTGACCGAGGTGGTATCCAGCGATAATTTGCCCGATTTATTTTTATAAAAAGCGGGCGCCATCCACTCCCCCACCACGATCAAATCCACCTGCTTATCCTGATTGTAGTCCGTCCAAATCACGTCGGCGACCAGGCCCGGTTGCCGCAACGAAGGGGCCACGGCTTTGGTGACGTCGATGAACCGTCCCGCCCGGTTTTCCAGCAAATAGCTTTGGGCCGCGCCGGGGTAGTTTCTGGACAGTACCCCGCCGCCGACAAACAAATCCAGGTCGCCGTCCTGGTCGAAATCTTCAGCCTGCACACAGGCGGTGTTGGCGCGGAGGTCGGGAAGGCGGTCGGTTGCCTTTTGGAAATTGCCCCGGCCATCGTTGAGGTACAGCCTGTCGCGTAGCAAGGCGGAAGTACCCTCGTACTCGTTGCTACCGCTGCCCACGTACAAGTCCAGGTCGCGGTCCTGGTCGGCGTCGAAGAACAGGGCACTCACGTCTTCGCTGCCTGCGTCGGCCTGCCACGGTTGTGCTGGGGCTTTTTTGAAAGTACCCTGCTCCGTTTGCAGAAACAACTGACCCGATTGCCCCTTGGCCCCGCCGACGAACACGTCTTCCCGCCCGTCGCCATTGACGTCCCCGGCGGCCAGGCCGGGGCCTTCGCGGGAATACTTTCGGGGCAGCAGAAATTCGTAGTCGAAATCCTCGTAGGTACTTTCCCGGTGGGTGAAATTCAGCCCGAGCTTTTGTTCCTCCACCCGAAATAACTGCGGCTCGTCGCTAGATAGGTTGGCATTTAGTCCCCGCCCGGCTTGCTGGTACTCGACGGTGAGGAGTTGGTTGCTATTCACATTCTCCAATAAACTCACTTTCCCATCGAACCACTCGATTCGGACGCTGTCGATTGCTTGCCAATCCCCGACGCCAAAGTGAACGATTGGCTCGACCGAGGACTGGTAGCCTCGCGTGAGGTTAAGCTGCTGGAATTGCTGCTCGCCCGCATGGTAGAGCGTCACTTTCGTGCCGATGCCGAACGGATTCTGGGGACTGCCGCTGAGCTTCACCCGCAAAAACCGCTTGTCGGCTGGGTCGCTTTGATTGAGGTAGATGCTGGCAAAATCGTCCAGGTTGTTGACGACCAAATCCAGATCGCCGTCATTGTCCAGATCGGCGTAGGCGGCCCCGTTGGAAAAGGTCGGTTCGCCCAGCCCCCAATCGGCGGCCCGGTTTCGGAAAGTCAGGTCGCCGTTGTTGCGAAACAGGTAGTTGCTCACTTTCTCGGAGGGCATGCGGTCGAGCATTTGCTTGGCCTCCACCGGGTTCAAGTTCACAAACTGCGTGTTCATTCTTGCGAGCTCCTGATCGAAACCGGCGATAAAGTCGCTGTTCAGGACGTCTTTTCTGAGTCCGTTGGTAACGAACATGTCCTTCCAACCGTCGTTGTCGAAATCGGCCAGCAGCGGGGCCCAACTCCAATCGGTCTGCGACACCCCCGCCAAGCGGGCGACGTTGCTGAAAGCTACCGAACTTTCTTTCGCGGTGGTATTTTCGGGAATCGCGCCCTGGTTGAGTTGGAGGCTGTTGAACATATACTGGTAATGGTAACCCCGGTTGATGAGCTCCCGGAATTTGGCCTGGCTGATGCCCGCCATGTTGGCCTTTTGGCGGCGCTGGTCTTCGGCGGCCATGTCAAGCACCACGATGTCCTGCCAGCCGTCGTTGTTGAAGTCGGCAATGTCCACGCCCATGCTGAAAAAGGAAGTCTGGCGGGTTGCGCTGTGGATGGATTCCTGAAAAACGGGACGACCGCCGGTACCTCCCTGGTTGATATAGAGGTAGTCGTGTTCGTAAAAATCGTTCGCCACGTAGATGTCCTCCCAGCCATCGTTGTTCAGGTCGGCCACGCTCAGGCCCAGGCCAAAACTCTCCCGGCTGCCTTCGATGCCCGCTTCCCGGCTGATGTCCGTGAATCGGCCCTGGTCGTTGCGGTATAGTTTATCGCCGATGTAGGGGTCGCGGCCCTTGGCTTTCTGCGCTGGGATTTGGCCGTAGTACTCCATGCCGTGGTTGATGAGGAACATATCCAGGTCGCCGTCGCGGTCATAGTCGAAAAAGGCCGCTTGAATGGAATAGCCGGGGTCGTCGAGGCCGTATTGTTGGGCCTGTTCCAGGAAAGTGCCGTTTCGTTGGTTGATATACAGCAGGTTCCGGCGGTTGTCCGGTTGCAGATTTCCCGAGCGGCTCACGTAAATATCCAGCCAGCCGTCGGCGTTTACGTCGGCCATCGTTACCCCCGTGCACCAGCTTGCCGCCCCCGCAGGCAGGATGCCCGCCGACGCCGTGATGTCTTCAAACTTGAACGGCTGACCGTCGCCTGCGCCCTGATTGCGGTACAGTCGGTTGGGAGCGGTGTTTCCAGTAAAAAAAATATCGGTTTTCCCGTCGTTGTCGATGTCGCCCGCCGCCACGCCGCCGCCGTTGTAATAGTACTGATACATCAGAATATTGCGAAACTGGCCTTCCTGCAAATCATTCCGAAAAAGAACATTGGTGTTTTCTGGGGAAAGCTTTTCGAAAGTCGTTTCGGAAGCGGCGGTAGTTTCCGGGGCGTCCGAGCGATCGGTCTGGCAGGCCGTAATTCCTACCAGCAGCAACAGCCAGCACAACGGGAAGCGGTGAATTTGCATTTTCTCATATTTAATCTTCGGTCGACTCAAATAACAAAAAAAGGGAAGATGCGTCCTGCACCTACCCTTCCATTATATTGAAAATAAATCAATTATAAGCGTCGTTGACATTCACTTCGTAATCAGGAACTTCTGAGAAGAAAGGACTATTCCACGGGACGGTCGCCCCGCCCCGGTCGCCGGACGGGATGGGCATCCGTAGCCCTTGCAAATAAAACAAGCGGTCGCCCTCGAAGGCCATTTCCTTGAACCGCTCGCGGTGGATGGCATTTTCCAACTCGGCACCTGATCCAGCGAAATCAGCGATTCCGGCCCGTTTGCGAACCGTGTTCAGGTCGGCTATGGCACCGGTTGCGTTACCGCCCTTCGCTCTGATAATGGCCCGTAGCAAGTACATATCGGCCAGGCGCAGAATGGGCAGGTTCGTGCGGCGGTCGCCGCCCCGGTAGTAGCGGTTGTTCCATACGTGCGTTTGGGTAGTGGCAAAATTGCCGTTGGGTTCAGGATAGATGTTGTCCGCGATTTTTTTGGTTTCCTTCGAAGGCAACAAGCGCAAAAACAGTTGGGTGAAGCGCTTGTCGTTCATGGCGCCGGGAACAAGTTCGCCCGAGGCATCTTCCCAACCCGCCTGTTGCAAGAAACTTTTACTGGCGATGATGTAGCGATTGCCGTTGACTCTCGGCCCACCGCCCTGATTGTTGCTGGCGCTGTACTCCCGGAACCGGGCCGGGTGCTTCCAGTTGCTGGAACCGCCCAGGCCATCGCCCGCCCAAAGGGTGTAGTACCAGATCACTTCGCTGCCGCGGGCCATGCCCGTCTTGTTGAAGGCTTCGATGGGATCTTCTTTCAGCGTGTAATCCCCACCATTCTGGTCGATCACGAAGTTCAGTTCCGCCAAAGCTTCGGCGTGTTTTTCGGGCCCCATGTGAAACAGAACCTTGGCCAACAGGGCGGCGGCGGCAAATTTATTGGCCCGTCCGTCGGCGTAAGTAGGATTATGCACCCCTTCCTTATAGCGCTCGGGAAGCAGATTCTTGGCGGTCCTCAGATCTTCGACGATCAGGTTGTATAGATCGTTCGTGGAGGCCAGTTCGGAGGTCTTAGCCTCGGCAAAGTTGGCGGCTTGCTTGGTGCGGAACGGAATCCGCTTTACATCGCTGGGATAGGCGGGCATGTACACCCTGGTCAGCCAATAGTAGGCAAAAGCCCGCACGAAGTGCAGCTCGCCCTTGATGCGGTTTACCTCGTCCTGCCTACCCTCACTGGCGTAGGGGGTGCCGTTCTTGGACTTGATGAAATCCAGGGCACCGTTGGCAAAACCGACGGCAAAATAGCCGCTATTGTAAACGGCGTTGTCGAAAAGGCCGATCTGCCGTCCCGTGACGCGCTTGTACATATCTTCGGCGTCGCCGTTGGTTCCGAACCCTTCCTCCTGGGGTGCCAGCGCCACGCCATCGGTGTAAAGCTCGCCCGCCATTCGGCCAGCCGCAAAAATGGTGCGGAACCCGCCGTTGCCCGACAGTCCGTAGTAGGCCCCAATCGGAGCTTTCTCAAAATCCGAAAGACTTTGCCACGGGGGCTCCGCCGGGCGTTGCAGTCCAAAGTATTCCTCGTTGTCGCAGGCCGAGGAAACAGCCAGCAGCACGAGGGCGGTGAAGAGTGATTTGATAGGTTTCATGTACTTCATGTCTGTGGTTATTTTAAAATGAGAAGTTCGCTCCTACGTTCCAACTGCGCACCTGCGGCAGGGTAACGCCGATCCACCCTTGTCCGAGATTTCGGCCCTGGGAACTTCCCAGGCTCACCACTTCGGGGTCGTAGCCATCGAAGCCGGTGATCGTGAACAGGTTGTTGGCCGAAACGAACACCCTGATCCCGTTCATTTTCATCCGCTTCATCAGCGGGGCGGGCAGGTCGTAGGCCAGTTGCAGGGTGCGCATTCGGAGGAAATCGCCTTTCTTCAAAAATTTATCGTGCACCTGACCGCTGCGCTGGTTGTCGAAGCGTTCGTTTTTGGTGACCGTGCCATCCGCGTTGATCACGTCGTAACGCTGGTTCCAGGTGAGTTGGGGCCACTCGGCGTCGCGGTTGTTGGGTGTCCAGGTATTACCCACCACATCCTGTCTGACGATTCCCCCGCCGTCCACGTAGGATTGACTTCGTTCGGCCAGGTCGTAAATGTAATTGCCTCCAGAAAACACCAGTACCGCCGAAAGTTCAAGACCCTTGTACCTGAAATTGTTGGTAAAACCGCCGAAGTAGGTCGGCAGTCCGGTTTTATCCTTGAAATCGAAAAGGTGTCGCTGCAGGTTGGTGCGGGTGGCCGGAATGGTGTTGCCCGTGCGCACCTGCTCCCCGGTTTCGCTAAATCGATCCAGATCCATTTCGTAGATCAGTTCGTAGCCGCCCTCCGGGTCGATGCCCGCGTATTCGGCCAGCCGGAAGTAGCCGATGGATTCGCCGGCCTTGGTCACCAGCGCGCTGTTGTTGACGCTGTAAATTTCTTCGCCCTCACCGCCAGTGAGTTTCAATACTTTGTTGCGGTTGGTCGTCAGGTTGAAGCTCGACGACCAGCGGAAGCCGCCGCGGTCGATGTTGATGGTATTGACGCTGAACTCCAATCCCTGGTTGCGCATGTCGCCGATGTTGTTCCAGATGCGGGGGCCGTTGGTGAATATGCCCGACGACTGCGGTACTTCGACCTGCAGCAGCAGGTCCGAGGCATCCTGCACGTAGTAGCCTACCGAACCGCTGACCCGGTTGCCCAACAGCTCGAAGTCCACGCCCACGTCGTAGGCGTTGGTGGTTTCCCACGTCAGGTTCTGGTTGCCGATCCGGGTGAGCAGGTCGCCCGCGCCGACATCGCCGTAGCGGCCCCAGCTGGCGTAGCCCGTTTCGGTGGCCAGGGGGTCGATGGCGGAATTGCCCGTCTGGCCGAAGCTGGCCCGTACTTTAAGAAAATTGATGGTCTCGACCGCCTTCATGAAGTTCTCGTCCGAGACAATCCAGCCGGCGGAGGCCGCCAGAAAATTACCCCAACGCTCTTCGGGGGCAAATACCGAAGAAGCATCACGTCGATAGCTGAGACCCAGCAAGTAGCGATCCTGAAACTTGTAGTTCAGGCGGCTGAAAAAGCCCCGGAAGTATATCTCACCGCCCAGCCCATTGGACACCCGCTGCACATCGCCGGGCGAACCCAGATCCTGGGCCTCACCGAACAACTCCTGGGCTTCGGTGTTGCGGCGGCGGGTTTGCTCCTCCGTCGATTCGGCTCCGGCTACGACATTGATATTGTGGTTAGGGCCAAAATTCCGGTTAAAAGTACCGTAAAGGTTGTAGTTCAGCCGCCGGAAGGTGGAAGAGTTGTCGAAGGCGTACTTGCTTCCCTCACGAATCACCGTGTTTCCCCACTCAACGCTGCTGGCCTGCTGGAAGTCGAAGGATAGCTCCGAGCGCAGCGACAATCCTGTCAGGAACGGTACCTTGTAGTTGAAATTCAAACCGCCGATGGCCCGGTAGGTTTCCAGGTCGTTGACATAGTTGTCGCGGTTGAGCGTGGCCCGCAAGTTGCGGCCCGACTTGGGATCGAACAGGATCGGATTTCCCTCGTCGTTACGAATCGTAGGGTGAAATATCGGAAAAATGGGCAAGGCCCCCGAGTTGGCCATGTCGTAGCCGCCCCGGGCGATATTGGAATTGCCGCCGGGACCGCCACCGTTGGGCGAGCGCTGGTTGTCGGAGTAGCTCAGGTTGATGCGGGAACCCACTGAGAAGTTTTTGGAAGGATGGAAATCCACGTTGGCCCTGGTTGAGTAACGGCGCAGGCGCCCGCCGGTCAGGATGCTCTTATCATCCCGGTAGTTGCCCGACAGGTAGTAGTTGGTCTTGTCGGTGGCGTTGGACGTCGAAAGATTGATGTCCATGAAACTGCCCTGTCGCAGAGCTTCATCGAACCAATTGGTGTTGGCGATCTGGTCGCGCGCGAGTACGGCCGTGGGATCCCGGGCCACGTTCAGCAGGGCGTTGGGTTCAAAGGGCGGCAGGCCGCGGTTGGCGCGGGCCTCGTCTACAAGGCTGAGCCAGGTGGGGCCGTCGACGAAACCGATTTGCTCGGGGCCGCGCACCGGATTGGTCACGCCGTAATTCACGCTCAGGTCGGTAGTCCCCCGGCCCGCTTTGCCGGATTTCGTCGTGACGATAATGACCCCGTTGGCCCCCCGCGACCCGTAGATAGCGGTGGCGGAAGCATCTTTCAGGATTTCAATCGACTCGATGTCATTGGGGTTGATGGTCGACAGGGGGTTCTGCCCCTCGGTGGCGGTGCTTCGTCCGGCTCCGCCCAATTCGCCGCCGCCCTGACTGCTCAGTATCATGCCGTCGATGATCCAGAGCGGCTCCGTTCCCGACGAAATGGAGTTGGTACCCCGGATCAGCACCCGCGTCGGGGCACCCGGTACGCCGGAAGTAGCCGACACCTGCACGCCGGTGGCCTGGCCCTGCAAGGCCTGGTCGAGCGAGGAGGAAGACTTGAATTTGTTCAACTCCTCAGCCTTGACCGTGGATATGGCCCCGGTAACGTCGCGCTTCATCTGCGTTCCGTAGCCGACTACCACCACTTCGTCCAGGGCTTTGAGGTCGGTGGCCAGCGAAATGTCTATTTCGGAGCGGTTTCCGACGACTACCTCTTGCGACTGGTATCCTACAAACGAGAAGACAAGCGTAGCCGCCGGGCCGGCGACATTCACGCGGTAGGCGCCGTTTTGGTCGGTGGTGGTGCCGACCTGGGTTCCTTTTACCAGGACGCTCACGCCCGGCAGCGCCTCGCCGTTCTCCTCCCTGACGACTCCCGTCACTATTTGCTCCACGACTGCCACCCGGTTCAGGGCCTTTGCCACCGACATCCCGGCAAACGGGGCAGTCGCACGGCGGTCAGGAAGCTGGATTTCGGTCGTTTCAGAAGGAATCGGTGCGCCCGGTAAAGCGGCCTTCGCTCTGCCTTTCCTGTCCTGTACCACCACATACTGATCCTTCCCCATCTTCCGGTAGTTGAGTCCGTGGGGCGCGAGCAGCACCATGAGCTGTTTTTCCAGTCCGGCAGAAGCCAGGGCGGGCGGCGGGGACACCCGGATGCCCCGTACCAGCTTTTCCTCAAAAAGGATGCTGACAGAGTGCGCCCGACTGATGTCGTTGAGTACCTCTTTAAGGTCCTGCTTCTGACTGACTGTCCGCGTTTTTCGGACGGGCGCAACCTGTTTGCCATCGTAAGCCAGCAGTTGGGCCATGCCCGCCGTACTGAGCAGGCAGGCCGTCAGCAGGAGGGTGGTTTTTCTTAGGTAGCCATTCATGGTCATAGTTTTTTTAGTTAAATGGTTTTGAAAGAGTCAATTGATTCCCGTCCAGCACGGCGGGCGTAGCGAGCAGTGCCGAGAGGATGTTCGCGATTTCCTGCGCGTTGCGGGCTTTGAAGTACCCCGAAATCCTTCGCTGGTTGAGGGTGCTGTCGGCGACGGTCACCCGGAGACCGAAATGCTCCTCCAGCGTCAGGCGCACTTCCGAAAGCGGCACGTCGTCGAAATAAAATCGGTGGTTTTTCCAGGTGGCCAGCAACTCGGGTTTGGCCGCTTTGGTAAGCCGGGGGTGGTCGGCGTTGGCCGGGAGGGTCAGTACTTCGCCGGGACGGAGCGTGTGTAGGTTCTGGTGGAAATGAACCTCCACTCTTCCCTTGTTCAACACGACCCTGTTTTCTCTGGGTCGGGCAAAAACCACGAATTCGGTGCCCAGCACTTCTATATTGAAATCGCGCTCGGTTTTGACCACGAAGCGCTGATGGTCGGCGGTATGCGAAACTTTGAATTCGCCCTCGCCTTCCAAAATCACTTCCCGATCCCTACCGAAAGTCCAGCGGGGTACCCACAGCGTGGAGTTGGCGTTGAGCGACACCACAGTACTATCGGCAAGCAGGAAGGATTCAGTCTGGGCGTATCCCGTTTGGTAGGATTTGTAAAAAAGTTTTTTTTGAAAAAGGAAACCGCTGGACACCAGTAGCAGCACCGAGGCCGCCAGGCCCCAGATCCACCTACTCAGCCTTTGCGAACGGGCGGAAGGCGCTGCGTTGTCGAGCGCGGGTTCAGCCGCACCAGGATCCGGCGCAGCCACCTCGGTCGAAGCGATGAATCTTTTCAGGACAGGGTCGGTATCAGGAATATACTGCGGGTGCAGAGTTTCCCATTCGTCCAGCCACTCGTAGAAGAAAGCCCCATTGGCCGGATCGCGCAGCCATTCCTCGATATGCTTCCGCTGGATGGCAGTCGCCTTACCGTCGAAGAAATCGAAAAGGATTTTTTTATGGATGGACTCAGACATTCTGTTTCAAATAAGGTAAAGGGACGACAAAAAGCCGGGTAGCTACCCCACCTTTCGGCCTGGCTGTTTTCACCAATCTTCCTTCAACTCCCGGCGTAGCTGGGCCAGAGCGCGGCTGATAAGTCTTTCCACGGCGCTGACGGTGATGTTCATTTTTTCGGCTACCTCCTTGTATTTCAATCCTTCCACGCGGTTGAGCAGGAAGGCTCGACGGCTCTGGGGCGGTAAGTTCAGGATCAGTCCGTCGATTTTTCGGCTAAGGTCGTTGTAGCGCAGAATTTCCTCGGGGCTGGGGCTGGCGTCGGGACGGGCAGCCAGCGCATCCAGCGGAACGGAGCGGTTCAGTTCGTATTTGAGGTAGTTGTAGGCGCGGTAACGTACGGCCTGGTAGAGGTAGGCTGGGTAGGAGGCAATACCCTTCTCGTAGGCGCAACCCTGCCAGAAATTGGCAAATACTTCGGCCACAATTTCCTCGGCGATGTCGCGCGAGAAGACGAACCGGATGGCATGATTGCAAAGGTTGGCGTAGTACTTCCGGAAAAGAAGTTCGGTTCCCTCTCTCGGGCTTTGAACAAAAACCCGCTCCAACATTTCCTTTTCACCGATGACTTTCCCGCCATGCTCGTCATGTGGTGCATCGGTTTTCGAAAAGGGAGAAGGGATATCTCGTTTTGGCGCGGGTTGCTCCATATGTTTTTCGGGAAATAGAATACAATACAGACAAAATTGTACTTATTTACCCCACATGGCGGAGCGTTTTTTTACAAAAAAACTTTCACACGTCCCTACAAATCGATCGTAAAGCGCTCCCGCCCATCGGTCACGGTCATCTTGCCATTTTTGACTTTCACATAAGGACTGTCGTAAACCCCGTCATCCGCCCAATGCGCGTAGTCGAGTGGCTTGCCGTCGATCCAGCCCTCGGCCCGCAGCCCGTCGGGGCGGTACTTCATTTTCAAGTGGCTGCCGTAAAGCGATCGGTACTCGATGATATTCCTTTTTTTAAAATTGGCAAGATTGAGTCGGGTAGTCGCAGAGACCTGTCTTTTAAAATCCTCCAAATCACGATAATTACTCTTTTCCACGGCTTCCAGCACGTAGCCCGACGACTCCCCGCTCACGACCAGAATCCGGTACTCGGCCAGGTTAACCTTGGTTTCTTTTTTTGCAAAAAAAGCAGTATCCGCTACAGGCGCATCCACCCAAAACCAGTCCGCCAAAGGCCGCACATACACATAAGCCCCGCCCGCTTCCATAAAAATCCCACCCTTATTTTCCTCAATCTCCGTCACGCCCCTCGGCACCATCAACCAAGTAGCCGCGCTACCAGCCGCATTGTCGATAAAGCTTTCAACAGCAGATGTGAATGTGGCACGGCGGTTCGACGCTTCGACTTCCAGCCCGTTTACCCGCCCGTCTGCCAACTTCCCATAATCCTTCAAAGGCCGTTCTGCGTGTTCAAACCGCTGCCCCTGCTCACCCGAAAGCCGCCCCCCAGGCTTCGCCCCCGTAGCCCCACTCATCACCACAATAGTACCCTGATCGTGCAAAGTCTGCGTATAAGGACTATGCCCTACTTTCAAGCCACGCTGCGGCTGTTGACCCATAAATACCAGATTTTCAGCTCCGTCTGGCACCACTAAAGACCACGCCACCTGCTGGTTGGGGTTATCCACAGCAGTGAGGTAAGCATTGCCCAGCCCAAAAGATTTTGAAGCATAGAAACTTTCCTGTGATACATTCCCCACATCCATAGGGTAGTTAGGGCGACGGATTTGGGCCGAAAAGGGCAGGGGTACTTTTTTATTAATCAAATTACAAATCACCCGATTGGGGCGGTAGGTAGTTGTGGCTACCGCCAGCGGAACGGACAGCGGATCGCGGTGCGTCGTGTCGGCGAAGGCTTTCAGAAGCACCCCCATTTCACTTTCCTGCTTGGGTAGTCCGCCGCGCTTCTGCGCCCCGGCGATGCTGCCGTTGAAAGTTTTGAGGGCATAAGTCGTGAAGTAATAGTCGAGGGCTTTTTTGGCGAGCTGCTTGTGTTCAGGTTTCTTGGCAAAATCATACAGATTCATAAACGCCTGAATGGAATGCGGGTAATAAATCTCCGAATCGAACTCCCCGTGACCGATCTGGCCCAGCCGCCGCACGAAATCCTGCAAAAAACCGAATGTCAGTCGCTCCGTCTCGGCGGTGGCGTAGGTGGAAATCTTCGCCGAGTCGGGAAACCACTGCGAGTACAACAGGGCCGTAGTGCGCCACATGATCTTGTGGTTCTCGGTGCCACCGGCGAAGCGCGTGCCGCCAAGTACCCCGTCGCCGCCGGGCGTGCCGACCATGTCGTAGGCGTAGTCCATCGGGTTATTTTCGCGGGAACCGTCGGAGGGGCGGCGCCTTTCGGCGTAGTCGGAGACGGCGGCTTGAAGATCGGCGTGCCACTGGGGACTCATGCGGTCGGCGACCAGGCCGTAGAACCGCGCCCAGTGGCTGGCCGCGAAATGGTACTGCTGTACCAGATTTCCCGGTACGCCCAAAAATGCTTTCACCAGCGTACCGTTGGGATTCAGCAACAGCCGGGCCGTCATGGGCGGCAAGTCGTATTTGAGCGGGTCGCCGCCAAAGGTCGCGATGCGTCCCCGCGCATCGCGGCTCTTGGCCCCAAAGTACCCCGTGGGGCCTTGGGTGAATTGCCGTCCGGTGTAGGGCGAAGTGACGGGTTCGCCTTCAAGGACGAAGGAGTACACCAGGCCGCGCGTATCGGGGCAGGTGTCGACCGAGCGATTGCGCAGGCCGTATTCTTCGGCGGCGATGCGGTCGATGGCCCCCGCGATGTGGCTTTGAAAATAGCTTTCGTAGGGGTAAGGACTGGCCGAAGAAGTGGGGCTATTTTGGCTGTCCGCGCCCGATTGCGCCAGTACCGTCAGCGGCAGAAAAAATGCAAACAGCGTTAGGCTGAGAAATAGGTGTTGGATTTTGGACATTAGATTCTGGATCGGTCCCGCTCAGCGACCGCAGACAGGCGCCGCACGATGTCGGGGTACTTTTCCAGGAGGTTGCGCGACTCGGCCAGGTCGTCCACGACGTTGGGCGGCGGGGTGTTTTGCGCCAGGATCGGGCGGGCCGATAGGGCAATGAGCAGCGGCGACAGGAAGTACCTGAGCAGTTTCATGGTGGAACAGTTTAGGGGCAAAAGGAGATTCCTGCCCTGTTTTTACCCGAAAAAATACGACATGATGGAATTCGATTGAATGACCGCTTATCGCCTCATTTCTTTACAGCAGCAGACTCATAAATCCCTCGAATTTCCTCCGCCGTCAGCGCTCGGTCAAAAACGCCCAATCCGCCCAGCAATCCACCAAATCCTACCTTGTTGCCGGGGACGCCCTCGGGGTAGTCGGGCCAGGAATGTACGTCGCGCTGGGCGACGGTGAAATCAGCCCCCTCGTCACCACCGTCGAAAATGGGCTTGTCCCAGACGAACGGGTTGTAGTTGCCGTTGGCGTCGAGCTTGCCATCGTAGTACACTTTGAGTTGTTCGTGATCGTAGGTGAAAGCGATCATGCACCATTTGTCCTTTTCGAGTTTGGTTTTGCCCGTGGCGTAAGAAAATGCCCACGGACGACCGGGCGTGGGGCCACCCACATCCGAAACGTAGCCGTGGGGCTGGTGCTTGGCGTCGGTGCGGGTGAGGGTGGTGTAGTCGGTTTGCTTGTGGCCGCTGGTGAACAGCGCGTACTGCCGCCGCTCGTGGCGCTCGTCCCACACCCCGGCGATGTACTGCCAGTTGACGTCGGCCCGGCGCTTGACCCAGGCCACGACGCTCACTTCCTTTTTGCCAAAGATATTCAGGGCCGGACAGTCCTCGCGCTTGATCCGCAACCACTGGCCGCGCACGATGTCCAGGCTCGCCGGGCCGAAAGCACCCTCCTTCGCTAGGGCGATCGGGCCGTTCATTTCTTGTAAAGTATAGGCGTAAGTACCCTGGCTGGTCAGGTTGGTTTTTCCTTTTACGTCTGGCTGGAAGTCCCAGAAGCAGAGTAGGTTTGGGATCGTCAGAATCGGGTTGTTAGGGGCCTTCTGTTCTGGCTCATCATTTTGGGGAAGCCAGGGTAAGAGTAGGAAATTGATGATTAGCAGGAGGGGCATGGGTCGGGATTTATTACAGAAAAAGAAAGGTGCCTGCGTTTTAGGTACTTTCTTTAAGAGCAGCGACACGATGGTTTTTACTGCCTGCGATTCACAAACCAAGCATTGCTTTTTTATCCAAAAGTACCCTGCGAAGTGCCAGATAGGCTACTTTCCGTACCGAGCTACCCCTCTCCACTGCCAAGCTGTTGCGAGCAAGGTTATCTATCTTTTCATTTGCTGGCTGCTGGCGTTGACTTGAGCAGCCGGTACTTTCCCAGCTCGCGGGTCATCAGGGCATCCAGTTTTTTCACCTCTTCCTGGTACTCAGGCTTATCGGCTAGGTTGACCCACGGGTTTTTGACTTCCCGCTGATCGTAGAGTTCGACCGCCGCCACCTCATCGGGATTCTCGTACTGTTGCCAACGGGTGTAGCGGTGGGTATCGGTGCGGATGGAATAGCCCATGAGCTCCGTTTTTCGATCGTAATCCAGTCCCTTGCCTCGGGGGTACTGGCTGATGGCTACCTGATTGACTACCGCCGACGGATCTTTCAAAATGGGCAGCAGGCTCAATCCTTCCAGGTGGCTTGGCTTCTCGAGTCCGGCCAGGTCGCATAGCGTGGGGTAGATGTCCACAAACTCGGCCAGGGACTTGGTCTTGACTCCCCCCTTCACTCCCGGCGCCGAGATGAGCAACGGGGCGTTGGTGTCCCATTCCAGATTACTGTGCTTGCACCAGCTTCCGTAGTTGCCGAGCTTGAAGCCGTGGTCGCCCCACAGCACGATGATCGTGTTGTCCGCCTGTCCGGTTTCTTCCAGCGCGTCCAGTACCTTGCCGATTTGGGCGTCGGTCATGCTCACCGCGGCGTAGTAGCCGTGAATCAGATTGCGGGAAGTTTTGTCATCTAGATAACCTTCTGCTAGAATCCCATGGTACTTGCGCAGCTCGCCGAAGTTGGCCATCGCAAAATCCGGCATTCCTTCGGCCATGGCACGTTTCGGAATCTCGATCTTGGCGGGGTCGTACATCTCCCAATATTTTCGTGGCGCCACGAAAGGCAGGTGCGGCTTGATGAAGCCCACCGCCAGGAAAAAAGTACTGTCCTTCAAAGCCCTGAGTCGCTCCACGGCCTTCTGCGCGATCAGGGCGTCCGTCATGTCCGCCTCGGGGGCGCGGGTCGAGTAGTAGGGAAGAAGTTTTCCGTTAATTCTCGGGAAGTCGCTTTCCAGGCCAGTGGTATCCCCCCGGCGTACCTTCTTGGACGAGCGATGGAGCTCACCCACCGAGGTGGAGGGGATCGACCACGACTGGCGGTCGTCCTCGTTTCCGTGTCCGCGGTGGTAAATCTTGCCGATGCCCTCGCTGCGGTACCCGTTTTGCTTGAACCACTGGGAGAGGGTGACGACGTCCGGTACCTTCGTTCGGAAGAAGGTGTTCAGGTCATAAATGCCCAGGGCGTCGGGGCGTAGGCCGGTCATCAGGGAGTTGCGGGAGGGCGCACAGACCGATTGTTGGCAGTACGCCCGTTCAAAAAGTACGCCCCGCCGGGCCAGGCGATCGATGTTCGGCGTGCGCATGTGCGTGGCCCCGTAGCAGTTCAGCTCGGGGCGCAGGTCGTCGACCGCGATGAACAGGACGTTCATGGGCTTGTCGGGCCGCTGCGCCACTGCGGAACTGACAGACAGTATCAAGATACCTAAGGCTACTACCCAAGGGTGAGTCAAAAAGCACGAGGATTTTCTCATTTCGATCATAAGGTTTGGGGGTTATGCTTTCCGGTACTTTCGCAACCGCCGAACTACTCGACATAACCGAAAAGACGGTGGAGTTTCACATCAGCAAGGTGTTGAAAGTCCTTCGGGGAAAGCTAAGCTATCTTTGCTTGCTGCTGGCCTTTGTCCCTTTGGCGTAGCGAAACAGCCCATCTGATTGCTAACGCGTGAGGGAAAGCTATTGGGGAAGTTTTCAGGAACACCTGAGCGACTCCAACTACCTGGAAGCAGGAAAGAAAAACCGCTCCTCCAACGTCGCCGAAAGCTCGGCGTACGCTTCTCGGGCTTCGGGAGGAAGTTTGTCGGGACGCAGGGGATTTTTTTCCAGCACATCATTATTCAGGTCGAAGAATTTTCCGTCGTGGTACAATTTGTACCGCTTGTCGCGCACGAACAGCGCTTTCTGGAACTTTCCCCACTGCGGGTCGTAATACACCATCACCGACTCGCGCCTGGTGTCAGGCGCCCCGTCGATCACGTTCTTGAAGCTTATGCCGTCGGTGAACACGTTGGTTTGGTGGGTCAGATCGGCCAGCGTGGCGTAAAAATCGCTGAACTCGACCAATCCATCGGTCACCCGGCCCTGCTTGATTTTTTCTGGCCAACTCACCAGCAAGGGTACTTTCGTTCCGGCATCTGTCGGGGTACCCTTCCCCCCCTGAATAATGCCGTGCCGGGTTGGGGTGTAGATGCTGGGGTAGGTGCCGTTGTCGCCCGTGAAGATGATGACGGTGTTGTCCAGGCCAAGCTGCTGTACTTTCCGAACGATCCGGCCCACCATTTTATCGGCGTAGCTGACCATCTCGCGGAAGTAGGCGGTGTCTTGGCGGTACCGCTGACCGGAATCAGCCCATTCCTCGGAATCCGGGGTCGGCACGAAGGGATCGTGCACCAGCACCATGGGGTAATAAACGAAAAAAGGCTCGGACTTTTTGCGCTCCATAAAATCGACGATGTGATCGACGAACAGGTCGGGTCCGTACTGATTGGCCTCCTGTCCAAGCACCTGGCCGTTTTTCTCGATCAGCGGGCGAGCGTAGCGTTCGGCGGTTTCGGTTTTGTTTCTGGTCAACTGCCAAAGGCTGTACTCATCGAAACCAAACGCCTGGGGGACAGTGGGGTCGGAAGCATCCGGTTCCTTGGAATAAATGCCGTTCAATTGCCATTTGCCGGCGATGAGCGTGGCGTATCCCGCGTCTTTCATCAGGTTGCCCACCGTATGCTGGTTGCGGGCCAGGTGTCCGAAGTGGGTGTAGTTGCGAAAATTCCGCAGCCCCGTCATGAGCTTCACCCGCGAGGGCGTGCACAGTGGCTGCGAGATGGCGTTGGTGAACCTCAGGCCCGCTCCGGCCAGCGAGTCCAGGACGGGCGTGGCGTAGTGGCTGCCGTAACTACCCAGGCATTCGTAGCCCATGTCGTCGGCCATGATGAGGATGACATTGGGGCGGGGGTCAGGCGCTGGCGTGTCTTCCGTGAAAAGCGGCACCAGCGAGAGCAAAAGAACAAAAATATATAGCATTAAGTGAAGCAGGTTATGGCAGGATACTTTCGGCCGGAGCAACCAGGAGAGTCTGGGGAACGAAGCCTATCGGATTGTCCGTGCTCAAGAAAGGGTACGCTCCGGGCGAATCTACTAAAAGTGGGGAGGCTGAGGTGATGTTAGTTTTTTTCTAATGGATAGCCACCGCTATACTTTTTTACGGCGGGCTGTATCTGCAAAGCCGCTTAGTTACCGACGAACCATTGAATTGAAAATTTGTGATTGGATAGGATCGACTACTTCCCTGCGGCACCCGAAGTCAGCCAATCGCGATCCACGATCATCAGTGATATTTTCTGGTGGTAGTTTTCGCTGCCGTTCTCGAATAGGCAGAAGATTTTCCCCCGCTCCGTTACCGCCAGGTCTGAATAGCCCGCAAACCCTTCATTGAGTACCCGTTCGTGGGGCCAGGTGCGTCCGCCGTCGGCGCTCAGCCGTAGGGTCAGGTTCCGCCGGGTAGCGCTCATTTTACTATCGTCTTTGCTGCTCACCGCCGGATTGCTGAACAAGATTTCGTCCTCGTTCAATCGAATAAGGGATCCCTGGCAAGTCGGATCGGGTAGTTGCTTGTCCAGGGCGGGGCTCGACCAGCTCAGCCCGCCGTCGGGGCTGGTGGCGATGGCCCGGTAGCCCGCGTTGCGGGCCCGCATGTTCAGGAGCAGAGAGCCGTCTTTTCTTTCCACGACCGTGCACTCGTGCAGCATGGCGATTTCGGCGGGCACCAGCCCTCCCGTCTGCCAGGTTTCACCGTGGTCGTCGGAGTAGATCGTCCCGGCGCGTATCCGGTCTTTGGTAGGGTTCACGTAGCGGTCTTCCCGCTCCCGGTCACAGATCCAGACGGGCGCGATCAGCCGTCCTGCGCTCGTCTGAAGTCCGTGAACCGGCCCGGTGGCGATCAGCACCACCGGGTAGTCGAAGCCTTTCAGAATGGCGGTATGCTCTTCCGGGGCCGACCAGGTCAGCCCGTCGTCGTCGCTATGCGTGGAGAAAAGCTGGTGATAGTCGCGCACGAAAAGCAGCTGAACCCGCCCCGTCCGGCGATCCACAATCGGGCAAGGGTTGCCAATGGTTATTTCGGCGTCTCCGCCTTCTTCGTAAACTACGCTGGCCTTCGACCACGTTTTGCCGCCGTCCCGGCTGCGCTTGAGTAGTAAGTCGATGTCTCCGGTATCCCCGGAAGCCATTTTTCGACCTTCGCAAAAAGCCAGGACGGTTCCCTTGGTGGTGACGACCATAGCCGGGATGCGGTAGGCGCGGTAACCGTCCGTGCCACCCACGAACAGATCCTGGCGGTTGGTATCGGTCTGGCCGAAAACAGTGTGACCAGCCAAGCTAAGGAGACAAAGAATTCGTAAAAGCATACTGTTAAATCCAGTGGGGAAATTAGGATTAATTTTTCTAATATGGACTACGGATGAAGGCAAAGCAACTACCCCAACCGCGCCGAAATCTGCTTCGCTGCCTTTTTCAGGGCCTTCACGATCTCTTGCCGCTTCCCTTCTGAATAGCGGTATTCGGGCAGGAAGACGCTCAGCCCGGCCACCATGTCTTTCCCGGCGAACACGGGCACGGCGAAGCCCAGTACGTGGCGGTCTTTGAGGTGGGTGGTCACCAATTCATCGCGCCGGATGGTGGCGAGTTCGGTCGACAGGCCGTTGGCGGTGGCGGCACCGGGCCATAGTTCGTCGTCGGGCAAGCCGTTCAGTTCGGTAAACCGCTGCAAGTCGCCTTCCTTCAAATAAGCCAGCAGAACCCGCCCGCTGGCCGTATCGTAGATGTTCCGCTCCGAATGCACCCGCACTTGCACCTCTTGCGTGGAGCTTACCACGTGCAGGGCGTAGCGTCGGTTGTTTTGCAAGATTCCCAAAATGCAAGATTCGCCAAGCTGCGCCGTGAGGGCTTCCATCGCATCCTGAGAAGCGGCGATCAGATCCTGGCCGTAGGCGGTTTCGTTGGTCAGATTAAATGCGGCAGGCCCTAAACGATAGCCCTTTTTCTTGCCGATGTGTTCCAGGTAGCTGCGATGCACCAGCGTCTTGATGATGTTGGCCGCCGTCGACTGGTTCAATGCCAGCTCTTCCGCAATTTCAGTAAGCGAGATGGCCTGGCCGTCGCGCCGGGCCACTAGTTCCAGGATGTCCAGTCCGCGGATGATTACCTGTACCACCTTTTCAATCGTTTTTTATCTTACTTCAGTATTGTGAGAGTAAAGGTAAGGGTTTATTGGGAGAGTCGATAGCTGTGGGGAGTGTGTCTGAAAAAAAATTGAAATCGTAAAATATTTATTATCAGTGCTTTAATTATAAAAAACAGTAAATAGTTTTATATAAAATTATTTAATTAATGTTTTGTTTGGGAGATAAGGTGGCACTTTGTAATATTGCATCGTTGTAGTATTAATCAACAATGCAATAGTATTTACTATGAAATTAAACCTTTTACTCAAAAACATCTTTGTTTCCTGGTGCCTGACGCTACTATTTTCGGCGGCGGCATTGGCTCAGACGATCAGCGGCAAAGTCACGGATGAAGGCGGCCAACCGCTACCGGGCGTAAACGTGGTCGAGAAGGGTACGACCAACGGCACATCCACCAATGCCGACGGCGGATTCCGGCTCGCGGTGACGGGTGGCAACCCGGTACTGATTTTTTCGTTCGTGGGCTACGGCTCACAGGAGGTGGCAGTCGCGAACCGCAGTACTGTGAACCTCACGATGGCCCCCGACGACAAACTTTTGAGCGAGGTGGTGGTGGTCGGCTACGGCACGCAGCAGAAAAAGGATCTGACGGGTTCGGTGGTTTCCATCAAAGGGGCGGAACTGCAGCAGGTTCCTTCGCCTAATGCTATACAGTCGCTGCAAGGGCTGGTGGCGGGTGTGGATATTGCGGCTACCAGCAACCGCCCCGGTGCCGCGCCGAGCATCCGCATTCGGGGCAACCGCTCCATCAACGCCTCCAATGAGCCGCTGTTGGTAGTAGACGGCCTGCCCTTCGCGGGCAATCTCAACGACCTCAACTCCTCCGACATCAAGTCGATGGAAATCCTGAAAGACGCTTCGGCCACAGCTATTTATGGCTCGCGTGGGGCCAACGGCGTGGTCCTGATCACCACCAACCGGGGTACGGCGGGCAAAATCCAGGTGAGCTACAACGGCTACTACGGCATCCAGAAACCGCTGAACTCGCCCGACATTATGGACGGAGCGCAGTTTGCGGCTTTCGTACGCGAAGCCCAGCGCAACGTGGGTCGCTATGCCTCCGACGTCCCTGACGCCAAACTGGACGAGGGAATCTTTTATTTCCCCAACGCCGACGTGGTGGCATCGGTCAAGCAGGGCTACGACGCCAGCGGCAACTACGACCCGTCCAAAGTGCGGGACTACGACTGGCTGGGGGCCATCACCCGCACGGGCGTGATGCAAGACCACCAACTGAGCGTGCAGGCGGGTTCGGAGAAAACCCAGACGTCCTTTTCGCTGGGCTACTTCAATAACGACGGTATCGAGAAGGGCTTCGGCTACGACCGCTGGAACATCCGCCTGACCATCGACAACCAGATTACCAGCCGGATCAAGGTCGGTGGCACCGCCGCGACCTCCATCAATGCCAGCCGCTCGACCAGCAACCTGTATGCTCTGGCTTCCCGCGTGAACCCATTGGCGCCACTCTACGACGCCGACGGCATCATCATTCCCGAACCCGCCAGCGACCCGCTCATCACCAGTCCCCTGGCTATTTTGAACGGGCGGTTCACCCAGGATGATTCTAAACGCTTCTACGGCAGTTTCTACCTGGAAGCCGGGTTATTTGAGGGTTTGAAATACCGTCTGAACTACTCGCCTGATTATCGCACAAGCAGCAGAGGCGATTTCTCAGATACTCAGGCCAATAACGGCAATCCGTCCAATGCCGCAAAAAGAACCAATGAGCGGTACCACTACGTGATCGACAACCTGCTCATTTATGAAAAGACGCTTGGGGGCGTCCACAAGGTAGGGGCGACGCTGCTGCAAAGTCTGGAAAAAGACCGCTTTGTGAAAGACTCAGTCGAGGTGAACGACCTGCCCTACGATAGCCAATTGTACTACAATCTCGGTACGGCTAATTTTATCACTTCCTTGAATTCCAACCTGAGCGAATGGGCGCTGAGTTCGTTCATGGCCCGGCTCAACTACGGCTTCAAAAGCAAGTACCTGCTGACGCTGACGGGCCGCTACGATGGCTCGTCGCGCCTGGCGCCGGGCAACAAGTGGTCGTTCTTCCCCTCGGCGGCTTTGGCCTGGAATGCGTCGGAAGAGCCATTCATCCAAAACCTGAACACCTTTACCGAACTCAAGCTGCGGGCCAGCTACGGCCTGACGGGTAATACGGCCATCAGGCCCTACCAAACGCAGGGCGGCCTGGCCCGGACGATCTACGCCACCGACGACAGCCCGGCTTTCGGCTTCGAACCCAACCTAATCACCAACCCCAACCTGGGCTGGGAAAAGACCCGGCAACTCAACGTGGGCGTGGATTTCGGTATTTTGAAGGATCGCGTTACGGGTACGGTGGACCTGTACCGCCAGAATACCAGCGACTTGCTGCTGGCCCGGCAACTGCCCACGGCTTCGGGCTTCAACTCCATTATCGAAAACGTGGGGGCCACCCGCAACTCGGGCGTGGAGGTGTCGCTGCGCGGGGTGGTCATCGACAATCCCGCCAGCAGGTTCCGCTGGACGCACCAATTGGTTTTTACCAAAAACAAAGAGGAAATCGTGTCGCTCTACAACGGCAAGGTAGACGATGTGGGCAACCGCTGGTTTATCGGCTCACCGGTCAACACGTTCTACGATTTGAAAAAAGTCGGCATTTTTCAGGATACCGAAACCGATAAGTCGCTCACCAAGCAGTACAACGACAACGGCGGCAGCTTCGCGCCGGGTGAGATTAAGATTCAGGACACCAACGAGGATAACAAGATCAACGCCGAAGACCGCGTGATCCTGGGTAGCGAGGTGCCGAAGTGGATCGGCAGCCTCAACACCAGCGTCGAGTACCAGGGCTTCGACCTCAACTTCCTGGTTTTTGCCCGCCGGGGCCAGATGATTAACGATTATCAGAACCTGGAATACGAAGCCCGCAACAACTGGCTAAACGTGGATTACTGGACGCCCGGCAACCCTACCAACTCCTTTCCCCGGCCCGTGGCGGGTCGGCGGGTGCCGCTCAACGCCAACACCCTGCGTTACCAAGACGGCTCGTTCGTGCGGGTCAGGAACATCACGCTGGGCTACAAACTGCCCGCTGCCGTACAGAACCGGCTGCGTACCTCCAACTTCCGGGTATATGTGTCGGCCCTGAACCCCCTTCTGATTACCGAATTCCGGGGACCCGATCCCGAGGGCTCCACCGGACTCATTACGCCGAGCGTGACCACTTATATGCTGGGTGTGAACTTGACCTTTTAATCGTAAATCGAGCAAAAAATGAAAAAGTACCTTTTGATATTAATGGCCGTGAGCTGCTTGTCCTGTGAGGATTTTCTGGAAGAAGAGCAGGTTTCCAACGTGAGCTACGAATTTTACAACACCGAGAAAGGCATCGAAGCCCTGGTGTGGGCGGCTTACGAGCCGCTGCGGTTCTGGTCGGGCGAGTCGGGCATCCGGCTGAGCAACCTGGGCACCGACATCGGCACTTACACCCGCGTGTCGTCGGGCAACGAGTTTCACCTTTACACGGCGGACATCAACTCCACCAACGGCAACTTCCGTAGCCTTTGGGACAATTATTACAAGGGTATCAACTCGGCCAACATCGCCATCAACCGTCTGCCGAATGTGGCGGCGACCGGAGCCTTGCGTACCGCCGAGGCCCGGGCCAGGCGGCAGGGCGAAGTTCGTTTTCTGCGGGGCTACTACTACTTCATGCTGGTGCAGACTTTCGGCAAAATACCGCTGTTGCTGGAAGAAAACCTGGTGGTGAAGGATGATTTCGAGCGGGCAGCGGTGGCCGATGTCTATAAGGCGATCATCACGGATTTGTCTTATGCCGCCACCAACCTGCCCGAAACCCAGGCCGACTACGCCCGGCCTACCCGCGCGGCGGCCCAGCACCTGCTGGCCGACGTGTACCTCACGCGCGGCAGCGCCGTGCAGGACCAGCGTGGCCAGAAGCCCACCGACATGGACAGCGCGGCCTTCTACGCCGAGAAAGTCATCGCCTTCAAGGGCGGCCTGACGCCGGATTTTCACGACGCCCACCGCTTCGACAATGAGAAAAACAAGGACGTGCTGTTTGCCATCCAGTACACGCCCAACACCATCGCGAACGGTGGAGGCAACAGTTCGCACCTTTACTACGTGGCCCAGTACGACAACATTCCGGGCGGGGGCATGGACCGCGACATACTGAACGGCCGGGCGTTCGTACGCCTGATGCCCACGGAGTACCTTTTCAACCTCTTCAATCGCCGGATTGATTCGCGCTTTTACAAAGCGTACAAGACGGTATTCTTTGCCAACACCGACAATGTTTCCAAAATCCAAAAGTGGACGGCCGCCAGCGCGCCCTCGCCCGCCCTGGTAGGCAAGCCCAAGTTTGCCAAGGGCGACACGTCCATCGTCTTCACTTTCGACAAGGGCATCAGCGACGCCGAAATCGCCAAAAAGCCCTACGTGTTTTTTCCCAAAAACAAATGGACGGACCGATTCTTCCCCCATTACCAGTATATGCTCGACCCGACCCGCGTCGGCGTGAACGATACCGACGGACGGCTTGACTTCAAGCTGCTCTGGCTGGCCGAAACCTACCTGATCGCCGCCGAAGCATATGGGCGGAAGGGAAACTACGCCAAGGCCGCAGAATACCTCAACGTGGTGCGCCGCCGCGCCGCCTACAAGGAAGGCGAGAAAAAGACTTTTCATTTTTACAAAACCGATGGGGGCAGCGTGGCCAATCTGCGGTCCAGCACCGAAAAGGCGATGGAAATCGGCCTGGAGGAAATCAACAGCCCCACCAAGCTGCTCAACTTCATCCTCGACGAACGCGCCCGCGAGTTGGGCGGCGACTACGAGCGCTGGTACGACCTGGTGCGCACCGAAACCTTCATCGAGCGGGTAACGACGTACAATCCTGCCGCCAAAGAAAACCTGAAGGAATTTCACAAGCTGCGACCCATCCCGCAGACCCACATCGACCGCCTGTCCAATCCCGGCCCACCCGCCGAGGAGCAAAATCCGGGCTACTGATGTGGTGCGTCCGGGCCGACGTTCCGGCGTCTCGCCCGTCCTTATCGTCGAAAACAACGCTGACAGCCTTTTGAAGGCTGTCAGCGTTAGAAGCAGCGACCCAAAAGCTTCTTGAATAAAATCCAAAAAAATGAAAAGCCAAAAATTCGCCCTAATAATCGTCGTCCTCGCCGCCGCGCTCGCCACGACCGCCTCCGCCCAAACCACCTACCCCTACCAACCCCTCGGCGAGTTCAAAACCCGCGACGCCAGGGACATCAAGTCCAGCACCTGGTCCATCGGTGGCGAGACGCAGGACCGCGACTACGTGGACTACCAGTCCTACAAGAAGTACCTCGGCCCGCTGGGGGCCAAGCGCATCCGCCTGCAGGGCGGCTGGGCCAAAACCGAAAAAGAGAAGAGCAAGTACGACTTTGCCTGGCTCGACGCCGTCATTCCCGACGCTGCCGCGCGGGGCGTCGCGCCCTGGGTGGAGCTTTCGTACGGCAACCCGATCTACGAAGGCGGCGGCGAGGCCAAGCTGGCGGGCGACATTCCCACGGGAAAAGAAGCCCTCACCGCCTGGGACGACTGGGTGCGGGCAATGGTGACGCGCTACAAGGAACACGTCCCCGAATGGGAAATCTGGAACGAGCCGGACATTAACAAGAAACACACGGGCCGACAAATCGGGGAGTTTTACCTCCGCACGGCCAAAATTGTAAAAGAAATCCAGCCCGAAGCCAGGCTCATCGCCCTCGGCATGGCGAGTGTCACCAAACTCGACTTCATGCGCGATTTTATGGACTACCTGAAAGAAAACGACGGCCTGAAGTACATCGACATCCTGACCTACCACGGCTACGCGCCCAACCCCAGCACCTCCTATCCGCAAATAGAAAAGCTGCGGGAATTGGTGTGGAGCTATAAACCGGATATCGTCTTCATGCAGGGCGAAAACGGTGCCCCTTCCACCCCCAAAGCCGTGACCATCGGTGCCTTACGGCAATGGGACTGGAGCGAACTGACCCAAGCCAAGTGGGACTTGCGCCGGATGCTCGGCGACCACGGGCGCGGTATCGCCACCAACCTCTTCACCATCAGCGACATTCATTACGCGGGAACGGATCATTTGCAAGGCATCAACACCAAGGGCATCCTGAAAACCAATCCCGACAAAACCATCGAGCGGCCCAAACTGGCCTACAAAGCCGCCCAAAACGTGTTCTCGCTTTTCGACAGCCAGGTCGCGTTGCAGAAGGAAAACTTAGCGACGACCGACAGAGAAAACCAATCGATTTTTACCTATAAAAAAGACGGAAAGCCGCTCATTACGATTTGGCAAAACGAAGCCAAGCCGGAGGATAGCTACGAGCCTAAAATGACGACGATAACCGTCAAAAATTGGACGATAAAAAATCCGGTTTTGCTGGACTTGGTGACGGGAAAAATCTACGAAATCCCGAAAAGTAACTTGAAGAAAATAGGAAAAGACACGCAGATTAGCGGGATTCCGGTAGCGGATTATCCGGTGGTAGTGACAGAGAGAGGGGTATTATCTATAGGCAAATAAAAATTGTAAAGTTAGGTTTGTGTTTGGAGTATGTCAGGCTGAGCGTAGTCGAAGCCCGCCTGTATGGACTGGCTTCGACTACGCTCAGCCTGACATCTTCTCTAAACATAAATTGAACCCAACGTCCCCCTAAATGACCTCCCTCGTAACGCTCGACTACGTCGCCATCGTCCTGTACCTCGTCCTGATGGCGGGCATCGGCTTGTTTTTCAAGTGGTACGTTAAGGACTTGAACGCCTACACCAAAGGCTCGGGAGCATTGCCGTGGGTGGCGGCGGGTATCAGCAACTTCATGGCCCTGTTCAGCACCTTCATTTTTGTGGCTTACGCGGGCATCGCCTACGAACACGGGCTGGTGTCGGTCACGGTGCTGCTTAGCACGGTGCCCGCCTGCCTGATCGCCGCCGTGGCGTTCGCCTCCAAGTGGCGGCGCTCCGACGTTTCGACGCCCGTGGAGTACCTCGAAACCCGCTTCAACGCCTCGCTCCGGCAGACCGTCGGCTGGGTGGGCATCCTGATGCGGATTTTGGACAACACCGTGCGGCTCTACGCCATCGGCATTTTCCTGACCGCCGTCACGCCGCTCTCGCTGTCCATGTCGATGGTTGTTTCCTCGATCATCGTCATCACTTTCACGCTTTACGGCGGGCTGTGGGCGGTGTCGATTATGGGCACGGTGCAGTTCATCATTTTGCTCTTCACGTCGATCATGCTCTTCTGGCTGTCACTGGATCACATCGGCGGCTTTGCGGTCATCGCCGCGAAAGTACCCGACCACCTCGACTGGTTCAACGGACCGAAGGGGCAGATTTTCTGGCTGAGCGTGTACTACCTGATGGTCATCATCAAGTACAACGAAAACTGGACCTTCATCCAGCGATTCTACTCGGTGCGCGACGAGGGCGAAGCCCGCAAGGTCGGCTACCTGACCGCCGCCCTTTTTCTGGTGACACCCATCGTTTTCCTGGTGCCGCCCATCGTGAGCCGAATCCTGATGCCCGACCTGCCGGATAAGGAAATGGCCTACGTCGCCATCTCGAGTATGCTGCTGCCGCCCGGTCTGATGGGCGTGATGATTGCCTCGATGTTTGCGGCGACCATGTCGTCGCTCAACGCGGAGTACAATGTGGTGGCCAGCGTGTTGTCGAAGGACGTTTACCAAAGGCTGATCGACAAAAATGCCACCGATAAGCGGTTGTTCCTCGTCGCCAAGATTGCCTCCGTGCTGGTGGGACTGCTGGTGCTGCTTGGGGCGCTGTTCATCGACGATTTTGGCGGGGCCTTCGAGGCCAACAAGCTATTTACGGGCATTTTCGCCATCCCGGTCGGGGTGCCGCTAGTGCTGGGCATCGTGAATAAAAAAGCCACCCCGCGCGGGGCTATGCTGACGGTGGTCGTGGGGGCCATCGTGGGCATCGTCCTGAATTCGCTGCCCGCCTATTTTTCCTGGGAAATGGCAACGACGATCGAAATCATCGTCTGCCTGGTGATTTTCTACGCCTCGGGATTGCAGAACTACGGCAACCCGGCTTACCTCGCTCGGGTCGATAATTTATTTAAAAAACTAAACACCCCCATCGTGGACAAGCCCTCGGTGGACAGGAATTTTGAACACGCTCTCAAGTACCTTTACGCCATTTCCCTGGCCTTCGCCGCGCTTCTGTTTATCGGCATGGGGTCGCTTTACTACGACCAACTCAGCGGCGCCCTGTCCATCGCCTCCGGCATGGTGTGCCTGTTCATCGGCGCGATTATCTGGTGGTGGAAGAAAAAGGAAGTTTTACCTAAAAACCTGGAAAATGCAGAATCCCGGCTACCAACGCATTAAGGAAACCTCCCTGAACTTCGTCCGCGCCATGAAAATGGGTGCTGCGCCAGGTGTTTACCGCAAGGAAGCGGGCGAGGGCGAGAGTTTCTATGGCTCTTACCACGCCGCTCACGTGCTGGATTTGTTCGGAGAATTGACCAATCGTCCGGCGGCGGAATTGGATACCTGGGCGGAGCAATTCCAACGGCGGCAGACGGAGCAGGGGTATTTTTCGGGAAATAAATCGGATTTCAAACGCCACCGCTCGCTGGCCGAAATGGAATCCGTGTGGCACTACACGCGGGGCAACATCTGGGCCTTGCGGGTGCTGGGCCGAAAGCCGGAGCGCGAACTGCGCTTTCTGGAACCGCTGTTGAATGCCGATGCGTTACGCGATTGGGTACAGCACTACGACTGGAAAAATTCCTGGGCGGCGGCCAATCAACTGCTGGCGGCGGCCACGGCCCTTTTCGCCCAGCGCGACTGGTTCGGGGCATCGGAAGTGGATGCCTTGCTGGAAAATACGCTTTATCCGGCGCTTGAAGAGCTTCAAGATCCTAAGACTGGATTCTGGGGTACGCAATTCGGGGCCGACCTGCCCAACGGTTTGTTCGGCACCATCCACGTCGTGCCGATCTACTTCGCGCAGGGCTGGCCGTTACGACATTTGGAGCGCAGCATCGACTCCACGCTGGCCTGCCAACTACCCGACGGCTCGTTCTGGCCCGGCGGTTCCGATTGCCCCGATTTCGATGGAGCCTACCAACTCGTCAACCTCGCTGCCCTGACCGACTACCGCCGCGAGGACGTGGAAGCGGCCTGCCGGAAGTACCTTGACCACGCCCTGCTGCACGAAAGCCCCGAAGGCGTCGGCTGGCTGCTGCACCGCCGCGACAGCCAACCCGCTGACTGGACGCCGCGTCCGCACTGGATTTGGCAGGAAGGCGCCCGCGACGCCATCGCCGAACTGCGTGACGAAGACCCCGCCCGCGAGAAAATCATGCTGGGTTCGTGGTTTTACCCGCTGTCGATCGCGCTGGTGAGTCATTTGCTCGGCGATACGGGCTACGAAGGGCCGTACCATTTCAACCGCCACTCGCTACACGTGTGCAATGTGTTTGATGAGGCGCTGGATTTTTTAAAAAAAACTGCTTGATGAGTAGCTATGCGTATTGGCTTCAAGTATTTTATTTACAGGATTTTAATTAGTAGCTATAATGAAAATTTTGTGTGGGTTTTATTCTAGTTCGGAACCATGATGTCACGCTTCAAGAGCAGGCCTCGGAGAGGCCAAACCTTTGTAGAATTCCCCGATAGTCATGTAAACGAGGCTTCGGAGAAGCCTAACGTTTGTTATTTCCTCTTTGTAATCTTCCTTGCGGTGGCCGACCCCGTGGCCTGTGTCGCACAGGCCACCGCCACGCCCCCCACCGGAACCTGGGATGTTTTCGAGACAGGTGCCAAGGGCGACGGAAAAACGATGGACACCAAAGCCATCCAAACCGCCATCGACCGCTGCCACGCCGCCGGGGGCGGGCGGGTGTATTTGCACAACGGACAATTCCTCTCCGGGACGATTTATCTAAAAAGCCACGTGACGCTTTTCGTCGAAGCGGGAGCTACGCTGCTGGGCAGCGCTAACGTGGACGACTACCCCATCACCGCTTCAAAGTACCCTGCTTACACGGGCGACCTGGTCACCAACAAAGCGTTTATCTACGCCGAGGACGCCGAAAATATTTCCATCCAGGGACGCGGTATCATCGACGGACGCGGCGACGATTTTCATGGGCCTTACCTGTTCCCGTCATTTAGTGGAAGGCCGCGCATCATTCATCTGCGCCACTGCCGCGATGTGCAGGTGCGCGACCTGACGTTGCGCAACTCGGGTTCATGGGTGCAGTCCTACCAATCTTGCCGAAACATGGTGATCGACGGCATCACCGTGGATAGCCGGGAAAACAAGGACATCGAAAAACCCCGCTACGCCACCGTGGGGGGGCGCAATACCGACGGCCTGGACTTGGTGGATTGCGAACTCGTGCGCATTTCCAATTGCTTCATCGACAGCGGCGACGACGCGATTTGTCTGAAAAGCTTCTCGCCCGACGAGGGCTGCCGCAACATCACCATCACCAACTGCATGGTCAGTTCCAATGCCTCGGGCATCAAGATCGGCACCGAAACCAGCGGGGCGTTCGAGGACATCACCATTAGCAACTGCACGGTGTTCGACACGCGCGTGGACGCCCTCAGCCTCATGACCGTGGACGGGGCGCGGATGGAGCGCATCAGCTTTTCCAACATCACGCTCCGCCGGGTCAGGGGTGCGCCTATTTTTATCCGGCTGGGTGCCCGAAACCGCACCTACCGCAAAGACGTCGCGGCCAAAGCGGGCATCCTCCGCGACGTCCACATCAGCAACGTGCAGGGCGATTTGCTCTCCAACCGAAGCTGCTCGATCACCGGGTTGCCGGGCTTCCCGGTCGAGAACATCGTTTTGAAAGACATTCGGTTGCATTTTACGAAAAACGATGTCGAGGAGAAGAAAACTGGTATTTCTAATCTCAACCAGGAGGTACCTGAGTTGGAAAAAGCCTACCCCAACGGCAATATGTTCGGGCGGTTGCCTTCTTCCGGGTTTTTCATTCGTCACGCCAAGAACGTCACCCTGGATGGCGTTAGCCTCGATTTTACCAATGATGAAAACCGCCCGGCTCTCGTTACTGACGATGTGCAGGGTCTGGAAATCAGAGGATTGAAAGTCAATTCCAGTATTAGGGTTGAGAAGAACATCCAGACAAGAAACACGACGATAATCAAAGAAAAATAACGGCATGAACAACCTCAAAAACAAAACCATCTTCCTCACCGGCGCATCCAGCGGCATCGGCAAAGCCACCGCACTTTCGCTGCTGGATCTGGGCACGAAGGTCTTCGATTTCAGCCGCCAAAGGCAACTGGCCGACGAAGTGACGCACGAGAATTTGTGCTCTTTCCGGGGCGACGTGAGCGTGGAAGCCGACGTACAAAGCGGCTTCGCGGCTTGCCTGGAAGCCTTCGGCACCGTCGATATTCTGCTCAACAACGCGGGCGTCGGCGCCCTTTCACCCGACCTTGCCACGATCGACCTCGACACTTACGAGCAGATGGTGAGCGTCAACATGCGCGGCGTGTTCCTCTGCAATCGTGAAGCTTTGAAAGTGATGAAGCCCAGGGGCGAAGGCCACATCGTGACGGTGATTTCGATGGCCGGCCAGCGCACCAATCCCAACGCCCCGCTCTATTGCGCCTCCAAGTTTGGCGCGCGCGGGCTGAGCAGCGGCCTGGCCGATCAGGCCATCAAACTGGGCATCCGCGTGACGGACATCAATCCCGGCCCCACCGACAGCGACTACTGGGGCGACCGACAAGTACCGCGCGAGAAATTCCTGAAAGTGGACGACGTGGCGCGGGTCATCGTCTTCGTCCTCGGCCAACCGAAGGAAGTCCTGATTCGCGAAATCAATTTTGATAGCATGAAATTCCTGGCCTAAAAGGCGGGAGATTTTCAATGAAAAAATTCATAGACACCGATTTCCTGCTCTACAACGCCACCGGACGCACCCTCTACCACGAGGTAGCCGCCGGGCTGCCCATCGTGGATTTCCACAACCACATCGACCCGGCGGCGGTAGCCACCAATCGACAGTTTGGCAACATTCAGGAAGCCTGGGTCGCGGGCGACCCCTACAAGCACCGCGCCATGCGCATTTGTGGCGTACCGGAGCAACTCATCACGGGCGACGCGCACGACTTTGACAAGTTCAAAGCCTGGGCCAAGTGCCTGAAAAGTACCGTCGGAAACCCGCTTTTCCATTGGTCGTGCATGGAGTTGCAGACGATTTTTGGAATAGAAGAAATACTGGACGAAAACAACGCCTCGGAAATCTGGGAAAAAGCTAATGCGATGCTGGCGACCGAAGGCTTTCGAGCGCAAGCCATTTTGCAAAAATTCAAAGTAGAACTGCTCTGTACCTCGGACGACTTGGCCGACTCGCTGGAACACCATCGGGCCATTGCCGACTCTGAAAGTACCTTGCAATGTCTGCCTTCCTTGCGCGGCGACAGCATCATCGCCTTTGGGCAAGATAGTTTTTTTGTTTTTTTAGAAAAGATTAAAAAGTTAGCTGACGATGAAATAAGCGACCTTGACTCTTATAAAAAAGCAATTGTCAAGAGATTGGATTTTTATAAAGAAAGCGGTTGTCTGCTGGCCGATCATTCGCTGGATTCTGGTTTTAAATACCTGGCTTGCGATGAAAAAGAAGCGGCGGATTTCTTCAATATTATATTAAATAAAAAACTGCTCAACCCCGACAAAACCATCCAACTTCAATCGCATCTTTTACTTTTTTTGGGAACAGAATACCGAAAGCGGAATTGGGGTTTGCAGTTGCACATCGGGGCGCATCGCTACACAAGTACTCGCTTGCGGGGGTTGGCGGGCGGCGCGGGTGGCTTTGCGGCTATCGGACGCATGGCTGACATCGCCTCTATCAGCCGCCTGCTGGATGATTTGGACAAAGAAGAAAGCCTGCCGAAAACAGTTCTTTATACCCTCAATCCCGCCGACAATGCCGCTTTCGCCTCACTCACGGGTTCGTTCGCGGAGGATGGCGTGGCAGGGAAAATCCAATTCGGCCCGGCCTGGTGGTACAACGACCACTACCAGGGCATTACCGAGCAACTGAAAACCCTCGCCAGCTACGGGCTGCTACCTACCGCCATCGGCATGACCACCGACTCGCGCAGCATTTTTTCCATGACCCGTCACGACTACTACCGCCGGATTCTGTGCAATTTGATAGGTGAATGGGCGGAGTTCGGCCAGATGCCAGACGATGAGAAGTTGTTGAAAAACTTCATTGAAGATATTTCTTACAAAAATGCAAAGAATTGGTTATCAACAAACTAAGACCCAAAACCTAATGCCTAACAACCTAATACCTAAAAATAATGTCGCCGTCGTCACGGGCGCGGGCGGCACGCTCTGCTCCGAAATGGCCCGCAACCTGGCCCAACAAGGCTACCAGGTCGCCCTGCTGGGGCGAACGCTGGAAAAGCTGCAAGTCGTAGAAAAGGAGATCACCGACGCGGGGGGCACGGCCATTTCGGTAAGCGCCGATGTGGCCGACGAAGTTTCCGTGAAAGCCGCTCACGCGTTAGTTAGGAAAGAACTCGGCCCTTGCACGGTTCTCATTAACGGCGCGGGCGGCAACCAGAACGAAGCCCTGACCAACATCACCGAATTTGACGAACGGGAACTGCTGGACGACGGATCGGTCAAGGGATTTTTCAACCTGAAAATGGACGTATTCCAAAGCGTAATCGACGTCAACACGATGGGGACGGTCATTCCGTGCTTCGTTTTTGGCCGCGACATGGCGGAAAACAAACACGGAAATATCCTCAACATCGCCTCCATGACCAGCTACCGACCACTCACCAAAGTGGGGGCCTACGCCATTGCCAAGGCGGGCATCGTCAACTTCACGCAGTGGCTGGCGGCGTACCTGGCCCCGGCCAACGTGCGGGTCAACGCTATCGCGCCCGGCTTTTTTCTCAACGACCGCAGCCGCAAGATCATGTTCAACCAAGACGGCTCCCAAACCCCTCGCGCTGAAAGCATCATGGGTCACACGCCCCTCAAGCGCTTCGGCGAAGCCCCCGAACTCATCGGTGCCATGAACTGGCTCATCGACGACGACGCGGCGGGCTTCGTCACCGGCATCACGCTTCCGGTGGACGGGGGGTTTCTGGCGAGCGCGGGAGTTTGAAGGGGCATAGGCATAGGGGAAATGTCAGTCTGAGCGAAGTCGAAGACCTCTAACTGGGTACGAGCGAGACTGTCTTCGACTCCGCTCAGACTGACATACGCCTAAACAACTAAACAATTACACGATTAAACAATCAACCATGAACAACGGCACTGAACAATACAAGAAAGAAGTCGGGATGATGAATCTTGAAAAAATTACGGAAGAGCGCGAACGAATCTCCACTAAGAAATTTCCCGTTTCGGACGAAGAACTATTGTCGCGCTTCGAGCAGCTTTATACCGGGGCGGTCAACGACGTGTTGCGGGAATTCTGCCTGATGAACCAGGCCCTGCCCAGCCGCATCGTGGCCTTGCGCGAGTACCGCACGGTTGCGGGCTTTGCTTTTACGGTCAAGAGTGCGCCGAATGCCATGCTGAGCGGCGAGATGGAATTCCGGGTCAAGATGCTCGACGCCATGCACGCCAACTCATTTGTCATCTGGGATACCAGCCGCGACGAAAAAGGCACGCAGTGGGGCGGCGTGATGACCGCCACGGCCAAGGGCAAGGGCATCAGGGCCGCCTGCATCGACGGCGGCATCCGCGACACGCACCAGATTCTGGAAGCCGATTTCCCGGTTTTTTACAAGTACCGCTCGTCCAACGGTAGCTTGGGCCGCTGCCAAATCACGCACTACCAGACCGTGCTGCAAATCGACGACGTCATCGTCAAGCCCGGCGACGTGCTGCTGGGCGACATCGACGGCGTGTTGGCCGTGCCGCGCGACATCGCTTACGAGGTGCTCCTACGAGCCGAGGAAATCAAGGAAAACGAGAAGGTCATTTTCGGCTGGGTGAAGGACGGCGAAACCGTGCAGTCGATTACGGACAAGGGGGGGTATTTCTGAATCTGGATGCTGGATGCTGGACTCGCTGATGCTGGTTTGCGTTTGCAACGCGAACCCACCGGAACGCGCGTTTGCAACGCGCATCAAAATGCAAACAAAAAAAAGTGAACCTGACCCACCTCCTTTTCGGCAACGCACCCGACGAAAAATGGCCACTGCTCCGGCAAATGGGTATCACGGAAGTGATCGCCAAACTCGCGCCCGAACTAACCGGAATGCCGTCCATCGACAGTTTGGAATCCTTCCGGCGCTCACAGGAAATCTACGCCGAAAATGACTTGAAAATCACCGGTCTGGAAGGCGATCAAATCGACATGATGCGCATCAAGCTGGGCTTGCCAGGGCGGGAGCAGGACATCGAAAAGTACCAGCGGATGCTGGAAAACATGGGGTCGCTGGGCGTAAAATTGCTGTGCTACAACTTCATGGCAACGGGCTGGTACCGCACCCACAAGGGCTTGCCCGAGCGCGGCGGCGCGTTGGTGAGCGGCTTCAATTACGCGGCATCGCAGCGGGAGCCAATTTCAAAGTATGGCACGTTCAGCGAGAGCCAAATCTGGGAAAACTACCAGGACTTCATTGAGCATATCATGCCCGTCGCCGAAGCCAATGGCGTGAAAATGGCCCTGCATCCCGACGACCCGCCCATCAGTCCGGTTCATGGCATCGGACGCATCCTCACTTCGGCGGCGGCGATGCGCAAGGCACTTTCTTTTTCCGACAGCCCGTCGCACGGCCTTACGTTTTGCCAGGGCACTTACACGACGATGCAGGAAGACGTCCCGGCGTTGATCCGGGAATTTGGGAAAGAAAAAATCTTCTTCGTCCATATCCGCGATGTGGTCGGTTCCCCCGCCGATTTCCGCGAGACCTTTCATGATAACGGGCCGACGGATATGTACGTCACCATGAAATGCTACTACGAAGCGGGCCTCGACGTGCCGCTCCGCTCGGATCATGTGCCGACGATGGCGGGTGAGAGCAACGAGCATGTCGGCTATGAAATGAAAGGGAATCTTTTTGGGATTGGCTATATCAAGGGGTTGATGGAGGCGTGTGCGGCGGAGTGCGCTGGCCGACCCATCCCCCGGCTAAAGCCGTACCCCTCCTCGGAGGGGATTCGACCTTAACCATCTTTTTAACTTATGAAATATTTTCTTTTGGTTTTTTTCCTTTTTCACAAATCGCTTTTGCCCAAAAAAATGACTTTAAACTCCTAAACAATAACGGGGAGGCGACCATTATTTTGCCAGAAGGAGAAGGCAGTGGTGTAAGGTTGGCGGCTTAGGACTTAATGGCTGATATTGGAAAAGTACTGGATAGAAAGGCCAATGTAGTCGCTAATTCAAATCAAAAAGTGGGCAAAATTATCGTCCAGACCGAGCCTTACGAACATTATCAACTAAAAACCGAAAATGGCAACCTCTACATAACAGGTAACGACGAGCGGGCGACGATCTTTGGGATTTACTATTTCGCCGAGCATTTTCTGGGTATCGACCCGATGTTCTTTTGGAGTGATAAAGAGCCGGAAAAACTGAAAAAATTCGATTGGACAGCCATCGACTACGAATCCGAAAAACCCACGTTCAAGTACCGGGGCTGGTTCATCAACGACGAGGATCTGCTTTATTTCTTATGTAAAGATCATGCTTGGCCTGGAAACCTGGCTCGAAAACGTACTGCTGGCCCAGGAATCGATCGACAAGGCGCAGCCGAAGGAGGTTTTTAATTATTTGCAAACTGCCTTCGAATCCCTGGAAACTACCCGAACCGACAAGTGGATGCACTGGTACCGGGGCGATAAAAAAATGAACATGGCCGCCACGCGCCGAAGCACGGAAGCGGTGCTAGAATTGCTGCGTTGACGTGCATCGGGTAGTTTTCGTGCCTCCTCATTCATCGGGAAACCATAGTTCATCAAACGCTCGGCTCAATTGGGCCAGGATGTTTTTCACGGCGGGGTCATTGGTGAAGTGGGTAGTTTCGTAGGGGTCGCGCTTTAGATCCAGCAACTGCACTTCGGTTCCGTCGCCTTCGGGCCATTCGTAGCGGATGTACTTGTGGCCCTGGTCACCGACTACCATGCGTCCGACGACGGTTTCTACGCCCAAAGTTTCGCGCCAGGGTACTTTTCGGCCTTCCAACAGCGGGCGCAGACTTCGCCCGCGCGGATCGGCCTTGGCTTTGATGCCCGCGAAGTCGCAGACGGTCGGCAGCAGGTCGAGGCCGTTTGAAACCAGGTGGGTGCTGTCCACGACCCCGGCTTGCAGGTAGCCCTTCCACATGGCCAGAAAGGGAACGCCCGCCGACTCCTCGTAGGGCAGCGATTTGTGTTCAAGGCGGTGGGCGGCGTCCATGTCGCCGTGGTCGCTGGAATAGAGGACGAGCGTGTTTTCTTCCTCCCCATTTTCACGCAGGGCATTCAGGATGGTCTGGATCTGGCTGTCCACGGTTTCATTCAGGCGGCAATAGGCCCAGCGGTGGGTGCGCCAGTCGCGGTCGGTGTAGTGTTCGCGGGCCTGCTGCTGAAAATTGCGCGAGGCGATGTAGTTCTTGATCGCTCTGGGCTCGTCTTTCTGAGGCTCGTAGTTGGGGGGCAACGGCGGACAGTAGCTTTTGAAAAACTCCGCTTCCGAGACGCCAGCGGGACGCTGCATGGCGCGGTCGAGAGTCTCAATCTCCTCCGTTCCGGTGGCGACAAGGCGTTTTTCGTGTTCCGATTCGGCAAAATCCCGAATCGCCATGTAGCAGATGTCGTGCGGGTTGATGAGCGAAACGACCATGAAATACGGGTCTTGGGGCTTGGAAGCGATGTACGCGGCGGCGCGCTCGGCGAGGTGGCCGCGTTCGTCGTCGGAAATGTCCTCGAAGCCCAGCGCCTGCGGAGTCAGCGAAGGCGGCAGGTGTTCTTTTCCCCCAAAAAGCAACCGGTAGCCCGCCCGCTTCAGCCAGGCGGCAAGTGTGGTATTTTCCACCTCCGGCGACAGTTTCCCGATGCGCATCGCCCCCACATTTTCGGTTACGCGCTGCCCTTTGTCGTCCTTGAAATAGCCCGGCATTCGCCCCGTCATCAGGCTTACGCGGGCCGGGGAACAGACCGGATTGGTGGTGTAGGCGCGGGTAAAGCGGGTGCCATTTGCAGCCAGGTAGTCCATCGCCGGAGTTTTGAGCCAGGGATTGCCCGCCGCGCTCATCATGTCGCGGTGCTGCTGGTCGGTGAAGATGTAGATGATGTTGGGTTTTTTCTTCGGGGCTGGCCGGCTGATCTTCCAGCCGAAGCGGCAGTAAAGTACCCAGGGCCAGTAGCCATATGAGTAATGAGTAGAACATGAATATAGTTTTTGGGACAAAAGATTATTTTACTCCCATTTTACCCAAGAAAATCGCCGTACATCATCCGTCGTTTCATTGCACTTCCAGCTTCTGCCCCGCCTTCAAAAGCACCTCCCGCAATTTCTCATAAGGCAATTGCTGCGGCGTCACCGCGTTCTCGATCGCCAGTACCGCCGCCGATGCTGCCGACTGACCCAGAATCATGAAGACGGGTTCCATCCTGATGGAACCAAAGGCAATGTGCGAACTGGATACGGCCACGGGTACCAGGAGGTTCTTGCATTCGGCAGCTTTTGGCAAAATGGAACCGTAGGAAATGGCGTAAGGCTGCTTGGGATGCACGCCGATGTCGCCCTCGTTCTGCACGAAGCCATCATCTTTAACGTAGCGCTGCGCATTGTGCGAATCCAGCGAGTAACTACCCATGCCCACCGAGTTGGTCACGGGCTTGGTGCCGAGCGTGTGCTGCTCCGTCATGACCTCCTGCCCGATCATGCGGCGGGCCTCGCGGACGTAAATCTGGTGCGGCCAGTTGCCGTTGTCTGTGAATTCGTCTTTGGCTAAGCCCCACTCCTGCATGTCTTTCCGCACATCGGCGGGCATACGCGGGTCGTTTTGCATGAAGTACAACAAGCCTTGCTGGTACTTACGGTGGTCTTCGATGATTTCCTTTCGACGCTCGTAGCTGGCTTCGGGGTAGTCGTAGTTCTTGCCGATGTAGTCGCTGCTCATCGGGCCGTGGTTGTTGGTATCGGTCTTTCGGTTAGGCATCATATCAAACTTCTCGAAAGTCTCGCGCCAGCCGCTGTCGTAAATTCGGCCCAGCAGTTCGTAGCGGGCGGGGTCGTAACCTTCGGGTTTGGAGAAGGCCACGCGATTGTCGGGATGGTTGGACATGCACAGCCGGAAGCAGTAGGCCTGAATTTTGTTGTCGCCGCTGCCGTATTCGCCCGGATCTTGCCCGGATACCTCCGGTAGCAAACCGCTGCTCGGGTCACCGGGTACTTTGTACGGGCTGATATTGGAAGTGAAATGGTGCTTGTGGTGCAGGACACCCGTTTGCACGCCGTTCCACTGCTCGCCGTAGACGTCGTTGGCTTCGCGGCCCACGTGGTAGCTGACACCCGCCGCCGCCATCAGGTCGCCCTCGTAGGTGGCGTCGATGAACATTTTGCCTTCGTAGGTATTGCCGCTGAGGGTTTTGAAGTACTTAATCTCTTCGTTTTCCATCCCCACGCCAAAAGCCGACCGGTCGAGCCACTCGTCGCGGTAGATTTCAATGTCATTTTCTTTCACAAAATCCTCGAAAACCCGCTCGGCGGCGTGGGGTTCGAAGACGCTCGCCGTTTTGTCCTCATCATCTATGACGTGGGCGCCTGTCCCCCGGCCGTTGTATTCTTCCGGCTTTTGCCATTTCCAGGACTCGGGTTGTTGGTAATACGTATAAAGCCGCTCGTAAAATTCTCTGGCCAAACCGCCTACCGAGTTCTTTCTGCCAATGTCAGTCCAGCCCAGTCCGCCCGCTGACAGGCCGCCCAGGTGCTTGTCGGGCGAGACGACGATGACCGACTTGCCCATTTTCTTCACCTGCACGGCGGCGGTTACAGCGGCGGCGGTGCCGCCGTAGATGACGACGTCAGCCCGACGGGTATCGCCCTGGCTATCGTTGTTGCGGTTCGACGAACAAGCCGCAAGTACCGAAAGTAACAGAAAGCTGAGGGTAAACCTCTTTAAAAAGTGCATGATGGTCGAGGATTTTATTGGTTAAAATTTCAGGAGTCGTTAGAGGACGCCAGTCCGACAAACAAACCCACAACCAACCCAATGCTACTTATTTTCCCGGCTTTTTCCTGTCTCTTCAGCGGTCATCGCGCGACCTCCAGTCATCCATCCATAACCTCATTGGCGATCAGTTCAGCTTGTTTCAAGACGGTCTCCGTGGCGAGTTTTTGCCTATCCGGCGGATAGCCAAACTGCCGCAGGGTGCGCTTGATAATGACCCGGAGCTTGGCCCGAACATCCTCCATGAAGGCTTCGTCCGAAATCCGCCAGCCCGCTGAGAAGCCGGGAAAAATCCCCAGGCGGTTGCCTTCCCTGAACCGGGAGGAAGCATCGGCGCGGAGGTTGGCCTCGAACAGGTACTTTTGATTGAAAGCGTAGTTCAGCCGCCCGAAGTAAGGGAAAATCCGCAGGCGGTTCATGTTTCCCTCGCCCTGTATGCCCGAAGTGCCCGCATCGACCTGCGTCAGCCCTTCCTTGGGCGGCATAGTCCGGCGGGCGTAGAGCGTTTGGATTTTGTTGGATTCCAACTGCACCCCCGCAATGGCCGATACCGCGTGGAGTTCGTTGAAGGTATGGTCGAAATTCAGCGTCGAGAACAGGTTGGTATTAAGGGTGGAGGTTTGTCCTCGGTTGATCTCCAGGCCTTCGCGGTTGTAGTTTTTGGTGATCGTCTCGATGCCCGTGTCGGTATAGCCAAATACGCTGGTGTTGTAGCGGTCGGCCAGGCTAAAATTGCCGTTGGTGGCGAAGGTAGTTCGCAGCGACAGGCTCTCGCTGAATTTAATATCCGCCGTAGTATTGACCGTAAAAATATTGTCCTGGGTACTGGTGCGGCCGTTGGCGGCGTCGATCAGCGGATTCCGGTTGTCATACAGCAGATTTCCATCCGCCGCAATCGCCTGCACTGAGCCAAACTGACCGTCGCGGGTGTAGGGCGCGATGTAGGGAGTAGCACCACCCAGCATTGTGAACACCCGACCCAGCGAACCATACACAATATCGGCGTAGGGTTCCTGGGAGTTGCGGTTCAGGTAGCTGAGGCGGCCACCGATTTTGAGCCAGCGGTTCACATTCGATTCCAGATTGGCCCGGATGCCATAGCGTCGCGACTGCGTGTTGGGCACGATGCCGTCTTGGCTGAGATAGTTAAAGGAAATATAGGAGGAAGTCTGCGCTGTGCCGCCCCTAACCGAAACGTTGTGTTCGTGAATGGGTGCCGCTTTGAACAATTCCCTGAACCAGTCGGTGTTGGGGTACTTGTAAGAATCGCTGCCGTTTCTGAAAGCGGCGATCAGGTCATCGGAAAACAACTGACTGCCCCCGTCCTGGACCAGACCGCGATTAGTCAGTTCCATGTGTTCGGCGCTGTTGTGGACGAGGTCGGGACGCATACCCAACGATTGTACGCCCACGTAGGAATTGACGTTTACCTGCATTTTCTCGTTGGTCTTGCCCATTCGAGTGGTCACAAGTACCACTCCGTTGGCAGCCTTAGACCCGAATATCGCCGCGCTGGCGGCGTCTTTCAGCACCGAAATCGACTCGATGTCCGAGGGGTTCAATTGTTCGAAACTACCCTCAACGCCGTCGATGATGATGAGCGGATTGGAATTATTTAAAGTACCCCAGCCTCGCACCCTGATCTGCGCGCCGTCGCTGCCGGGTTTGCCCGAATTCTGGCTCACCCACACGCCGGAGGCTGTGCCGCCCAGTGCCTGCGAGGAATTGGTGATGGGGCGGTTGTTAATCTCGTCGTCAAACTTTACGGTCGATATCGCCCCGGTCAGGTTGACTTTTTGCTGACTACCATAACCCACGACCACTACTTCATTGAGCGATTTGCTGTCGGTCGCCAGCTGAACATCAAGCGTGGAGCGATCGCCCAGGGCCAGCTCCTGTGACATATACCCGACCGAACTAAATACCAGCGTGACGGGACCATCAGGTACTTCCACCTGGTACTGCCCCTCCGCGTTGGTGGTAGTACCCCGGCTGGTTCCTTTGATGACTACATTCACGCCGGGAAGTTGCTCACCGCTTTCGTCGGTAACTTGGCCCGTGACCGAGCGGTCCAGCGGCGCGCTGCGTTGTCGGTTGGTAAGCAGGCTTATCTTGCTGGAACTTCTTTCCGAAGCCTTGGCCGACGCGGCATCCGACTTTTCCGGGCGTGGTTCGCTCGACATCCTGGTGCGCGCTCGATTTTTACTTTCTTTTTTGGAAAGTACAACGTAGGTACTTCGATCGATCTTTTCGAATACCAAATGGTGGGGTTCCAAGACCGAACGAAGCGCATCTTCGCGATCACCGTGTAGATTCACGGCCCCCGTCTTACCGTCCAGCAGCTGGGCGTCGGCCAGGATGTTGATCTTGTAATGGGATTCTAGGGTGCTAAGTGTCTTTTTAAGCGATTGGGCGGGCGCTACCCTAGCGGTAGTTTCTGTCTGCGGGGAGGGCGTACTTTGGTGGCTAAGCAGCGTCCCGCTCGCCAAAGTCTGGCCACAAACCACCTGCGTAGTCAGTAGCCAGAGGCCGCTCAGTAGGTACGTAAGGGTTCGGTTCATAAGAAATAAGGGTTAGGTAGGTTAGGAATAGTCAGCGTGATTCGATCAAAAGTTCGTCGCCCCGTTCAGTAATGTGTAAATCAAAAGCGCGGGAAAGGGCCTTGGTAAGGCGGCCCAAATCGTCGCTTGGAATCGTCCCGGTCAGTCGTCGGCTCATGAGGTCGGGGTCGGCAAAAGTAATCTGCCTGCCATACGTTTGTTGGATTATCTCGGCTACTTCCGACAAGGGAGTATTGTCAAACACCAGCCGATTGTCCCGCCAGGAATTAAAGAGCTCGGGGTCCGTTTTCTGTCGGCTGACGACTCCGTTCCGGGGCGAATACACCACGGCCTCGCCGGGGGTCATTTCAAGGAGCGGCTGGCTGGACTCGGTGGAGCGCAGCCGTACCTTCCCCTCTTCCAGCACCACTTGGGTGCGCTCAGAGCGGCTTCTGACGTTGAACTGCGTCCCCAGTACCTCAATGTCCAGTTCTCCGGCCTGCACCGTGAACTTGACGGGCTTGCCCGCTATCGTCCGTTTGCCGACCCGGAAAAAGGCTTCCCCGTCGAGCCATACCCGCCGGGCTTCGCTTGCGGGCCAGTCGGGCTGGTAGCGCAGGGTCGAGTTGGCATTGAGCGTCACTTCCGTACCATCCGGCAGGAAGAAATTGCGTTTTTGCCCAAAATCAGTTTGCAGAACCGTCTGGTCCGGCCGCTGGAGGTGATCGACCAGGTACCAGCCGCCCGCTGCCAGTAGCAGCAGGGATATCGCGGCTGCCATGGCAAAAGTACCTGTCCGCCAGCGCAAAGATTGGGGCCAGCGGTGGGTTCCCGTGGGAGAGAGAGAAGAACGGTTTGCCGGCAATTGCTCGATGAGCCGACGGAGCTCGGCTTCTTTATTGGGAGAGGGCCACAATTTCTTCGGCCCGGCCAACAGCCGCACCAGCTCGGCGGCTTCCCGAATTTCGGCTTCCTTTCCGGGATTCCGGGACAGCCAGTTCGTCCAAAATGCTACCGCCTCCGGGTCGGTGCAAAGCACATACGCCTGAAAGGAATCATCCAGAACAAATTCAGAAACAGAGTAATGTTGGTAGGGCATACAACGCAACGGATATAGTCAGACCGTTTACCCCTACCACGGAGAAAGTGGGATTATCTACCCAAAATTTTAAAAAAAATTTAAACAACTGATGATCAAAATATAAAACAAACAATTTTCACCTAACCGCTCAAAGTACAGAGCACCAGAAGAAAGAAATTATCGCGAAGTGCCTTCACCGAGCGGTGGAGTAAGTTGTAAACGGATTGGTCGGAGAGATTCATGATTTTGGCGACTTCGCCCGGCTCGAAGTTCTCGAAGTACCGCAGATGAATCGCCTCCCGCTGTCGCTTGGTGAGTTGGTTGAGCGCCGCGGTCAAGCGCCGCCGCTGCTCGTCGTCAATTTGTTGCGAAATCAGGAAATCTTCGTGGGAGAAAGTGACTTCCAGCCGATCTTTATCGCAAAGCTTCCAGAGCCTAAACTCACTTGTTTTCTCCCGCAACACATCCACAATGCCACGGCGCAAGGCCTGGCAAAGGTAGGGCGTCACCTCGCGCACGTCATTCAATGACTGCCGTCGGTGCCAAAGCTTCAGGAACAATTCCTGGATACAGTCTTTCACCAGCTCTTCATCGGAGTACAATCGCCGACCGTAGCGGTAGAGAATATCGTACTGGGACAGAAACAGATCGGCCAGGGCTCCCTGGCTTCCCCGCCGGAAAGCAGTCCAAAGGCTTGATTGGTGGTCGGTTTCTGGGCTGAATGGATAAGCCATATCTGGAAGTTGCAAAAATGTACCAGAATAAGGCTATCCGTTAAGAAAACTACTTGAATGAGGCCCGGCGATGGTAGGGCATGCGCGATTTACCTCTTTCGTTTCCGAAGGGTTCTTCCAAAAAGTGGGTAGGGTTGCAGTCAGAGAATTTTTCACGGTTTCAGTACACTATTAAGCCATTCCTCGTGAAGCTTTTTGAGGGCATCGGTTTTTTCAGGATATCGGGCCGACAGATTGGTCGTTTCAGATAAGTCCTCGCGCAGGTTGACCAAAAACAAAGAATCCGCAGCGGATATAGCATCCGGTCGGTTCGGGTCTAAGGGGTACCCCAGTAGCTTCCAATCACCCGAACGAACGGCCCAGCCCCTTTTGTCATCTTTGCTGTGTTGCCAATGCACCGTTTCGTGCGGAGACTTTGCCCCTTGCAGCAGCATCGGCACCAGGCTTTTACCGTCCAGTTTAGTCTTTGGCAGTTCCGCCCCGCATAGCTCCGCAACCGTCGGCAGCCAGTCCATTCCTGTGGCAATTTGGTCGTTGACCACGCCTTTGGGTAGTCTGTCTGGCCAACTTAGGATAGCCGGAATTCTAAGCCCGCCTTCAAACATGCTGAACTTTGCACCCCGGTACGGACCCGCATTTCCACCGCCGAAAAAAGCGCGCTCTTCCCGCGAATGCCCGTGGTCGGACTGGAAAATAATAAGTGTATTCTCCCGTAAGCCCAACGCATTCAGCTTAGCCAAAACCTCACCGATCTTTTCATCCATCGTGGACAAGAAAGCCGCATATTCTTTGCGCGGACTCGCCAGGTTGGCGTACCGATCCAGCCATTTTTTTTCTCCCTGATAAGGATAATGCGGCAGGTTTAGCGCCCAATAGATAAAAAAGGGATCCTTATGGTTGTCGTCTATGAACTGATTGACCTCTTTCACCGTCAAGTCCGGAAAGTACTCACCATTGTGCCAGACTTCCTGGCTGTTTCTCCACAGGTCATGCCGGTTGGGCCCTTGCCAATAGAAGTAGTGGCTGTAATTGTCTATACACCCTACCAAGTGACCAAAGGAATAGTCAAATCCTTGTCCGTTAGGCTGTTCCTCAGCTATGTTTCCAAGGTGCCACTTGCCAATTTGGGCCGTTTTGTAGCCGGCCGATTTCAGCATCTCAGCCATCGTCACCTGCTCGGTGGGCAGGCCCGCCCCGCGCTCCAGCCGATTGGCGGGTACGTTGCCCGTCAGGCCAGCGCGCAGGGGATTTTTGCCCGTCAGCAGACCAGCCCGCGAGGGAGAACATACCGGAGCGGGAGCATAAAATTGCGTGAAGCGCACACCCGAAGCGGCCAGCGCGTCCATATTGGGCGTCACGAGGTCTTTGGAACCGTAGCAATTCATGTCCAGCGAGCCCTGGTCGTCGGTGTAGATGACCAGGACGTTGGGTTTATTGGCCATGGCTTGAGCGAGGGTAGATGGGCCGGTCAGCAGAACCAGGAGAAGTGCTGCGGCCGCTATTTTTGCAAGAAAACGTAGGGGCATGTTTCGTTTTATGGGTGTGGGTTCTAAGAAGCTGTTTGACGGGGCCGCCCGAGCGGTTAGTCCTTTAAGCCTAAAATGGCGGTTTTTCACCAATCCTGCGCCACCAAAATCCTCACCTAGCTGTGCTAGGCTTCGGATTTGGATTCTTGTCTTGTTAAAAAAGCACTCATTTTTGCCAATAAAAACTAACACAAACAGCTTCTAAGCAAAAAAGGTCAGTAGCCCGGATTCTGGGCTAGGTTCGTATTCAGGAGTATTTCCTGGTCAGGGATAGGCCAGAGATAATCTCTGGCGGGGTCGAAGATTCTGATTTCGACTACCTCCCCTTCATGGTCCAGTCCGTTCTTGCCTAGTTGGGTTTCGGCGGTTCGCCACCGAAGCATATCGGCATAATAAAGCCCTTCCCCCGCAAATTCTATTCTTCTCTCCAAACGTAAGGCTTCCCGAAATTCGGCTTTGCCAAGCCCCGGCATCAAATCGGGCATACTGACCGAAGGCCGCTTCCTCACTTGATTGAAAGCCTGATAGGCGACTGGGGTGGCACCGTTTAGCTCGTTTTCTGCTTCGGCAATGGTCAGCAGGACTTCCGCGTAGCGCATAACAATGGGATTGATCTCGTCCTGGCCCGGCGCGGGGGCAGCTCTTTGCGTATCATCGACCAACTGGGTGTATTTCTTATAGGAAAACCCGGTAAGGTCGGCGAATAGCTCGTTGCCGGTCACTACCTCGCCATTGTATTTTGAACCAATGGTTATCAGCGTTTGATTCAAGCGAGGATCCCGGTTTTTATACGGATTGGCAGGGTCATATAGGCTTGAACTTTCTCTGGGCTGTCCGTCCTTCATCAGATAAGCATCCACCAGATCTTTTAACACGTTGCCTTCCAGATAAGCCACTTGATAATTGTTGGTTTGCTCAGGGAAGCGAAAAGCCACATCGAAGATCACCTCCTGATTACGCTCGTTTTCCACTAAAAAGAGGTTCCGGTAGTTGGGGAACAGGCTGTACACGTTCAGATCGACCACTTTGCGGGCGGCCGTCAGAGCAGAAGCCCAATCTTCCTTATAAAGAGCAGCCCGGGCTTTCATCGCTAACGCCGCCCCCTTGGTCGCCCTTCCCAAGTCAGAGTTGGGATACCTGGCCGGAAGCAACTCGGCGGCGGCGTCAAGATCGCTATATATAGCATTAAAAACTTCTTCCTTCGTATTTCTGGGCAGTTGTCCCTGCGTGTTGTTGTTTGGTGGGTCGAGAATCAGCGGAACTCCGCCAAAGTAATGAACTAGGTTCAAGTAGTAGTAGGCCCTTAGGAACTGCGCCTCGCCTTTGAATCTCCGCTTCAGGTTTTCATCCATGGGAACCTGGTCCAGGTTGGCAAGCAGCAAGTTGGTTCGACCAATTCCTTCGTATGCCATTTGGTACCGATGATTCACGATCTGCAAACTAGGGGTATTGTTTCCCATAGCGATGGAGGAGGCACCGCTTATGTTATCGATCTCGAACGCATTAGGCGTAATCTGCTCCAATTTATACATCCATCGGTTGGAGGCATAAGGTTGCACGAGTGTTTGGTAACACCCAGTCAAGGCCGCAGCGGCATTGCTTTCCGAAGTCCAGTATGTGTTGACGCTGCTTTGGTCTAATGGCTCTAAGGTCAGCAAGTCGTTGGAACAGCCCGAGAACAAAAAAAACAGGAGGACTGGCAGGGAGGTGGGGAGTCTTTTTTTCATGATTTTTAATTTCAAAATGAAACATTTAAACCCATCGTATAAATTTTGACGGAAGGATAGTTGAAGAAATCACCGCCCAGTAATTCAGTCTCCGGGTCGAAGTCTTTGAGTGCGGTAAAGGTTAGGAGGTTTTGCGCGTTGGCGAAGACAGCGAGCTTACTCACCCTAATCCGCTTTAATAAGTTTGGATTGAAGTTATACGTCAGTTGAATGTTCTTCATTCGCAGGTAGGACGCATCCATCAGCCAAAAATTACTATCCCTGAACAAGGTTGCCTGGGTATCCTGATACCTCGTAAGCAGCGGCAGACTGGCATTCGGGTTTTCGGGAGTCCACGAATCGTTGGCCCAGCCGATAGGCAGGGAAGTGCCAAACCAGAATGGTACGCCCGAGACGTGCTTGTTGTAGGTTTGAACGCCCTCTACTCCCTGCCAGATGGTGCTTAGGGAAATGTTTTTGTACGTGATATTCGTATTGAAAGAGTAGGTGTACTTTGGGATGGTGCTCCCTTCGGCCATTCTGTCGTTCAAGTCGATCACACCGTTATTGTCCAAGTCTTTGAATCGGATATACCCGGGCTTGGTATCGTTGCCCTGAAAGGCGTGTGCGTCAATTTCCCGCTGAGATTGGAAATAGCCATCGGACTGGTACAGCAGGAATTGATTGATGGGCCTGCCTTCCTGCGTGATATTCAAAGGCCCCCGGCGATCGCTCGAAAAATCATCGATAATGATTTCACCGTTCAGATTCACGACTTTGTTGGTGATGTAAGTGAGGTTTCCAGACAGTTCATAAGAAAAGTCACCGACCGTATTGCGGTGGCCCAGCGAGAGCTCCACGCCCTTGTTTTCCACCGTGCCGATGTTTCTGATCGGCCCGGCCAGTGCGCCCACCTGTGAGGGGATCCCGACGGGTCTCAGGACATCGTCCGTAGTCTTATTGAAAAACTCGAAACTACTCGTCAGTTTCCCTCTGAAAAAGCTGGCATCCGCGCCGATGTTGGTGATGGTGGTCGTCTCCCAAGATATTTTATCGTCATTATCGACCAGCACGGCTGTGCCCGGGTTCAGGGTGTTGCCAAAAAGGTAGTCCTGGCCCGGAGCGATCAGGTCGAGGAAGCGGTACAAACCGATCCGCTCATTCCCCAGTTTTCCCCAGGAGGCCCTCACCTTCAACTGGTCGAGCCAATTGACATTCTTTAAGAATGCTTCCTCGTCCAGCCGCCATCCAGCGGAAGCCGACGGAAAAAAACCCCACTGGTTCCCTTTTGCAAATTTGGAAGATCCATCGTAACGGAAGTTGGCCTCAAAGAGGTACTTGTCCAATAGTACCAGGTTGGCACGCCCGAAGTAGGATATCAAGCTGGACTCTCGACTGGTGCCCCCTACCCTGGGATTGGTCGTACCCGCATTGAGTTCAAATAAGCCGTTGCCCAAATACCCCTCGTTGTTGGCTGTAAAAAATGTATTGTTAAATTTTTCGTAGCTCTGTCCCAGAAGGAAGTTGAGGTTAGTCTTTTCGGTCAACTGCCGGTCCCACTTCAAGGTGTTGAAAATAGTAAAGTTCAGCGACTCGTCATCTCTTTGGTTTACTCCCCTTTGATCGCCAAATTCAACTATACTCGAGCCACCCGCCTGGATTTTAGTGGGCTGCTTGGTTTTGGCGTCGTAGAGTACAATCTCAGGGATAAATCTTTTACTCCGCTCATTCTCGCTGGTCAGCCCGATGTTTACCTTATATTTAATGCCCAGCGGCAGACCCACTTCGGCGTAGGTATTGAGAAATAGCTTCAGGTTATTGATTTTATTTTCTCCCTCGTCCGTATAGGCCAGAGGGTGTCGGAAACGTCGGTGGCCCGGAATATCGAAGAAATTCATCCCGTAGTTTCCGTCCTCCAGGTAGGTTGGGTGATGGGACTGGGCCTTGAATATCATCTGCATGGTAGTGCCAATGCCCGGAACGGGTTCCTCCCGTTGTTTATATGAAAAATTGAAGGTTCCTCCGATGCTCAGGTTTTTTCTCAGGGCGGAATTTATGTTCAAATTTGCGTTGTACCGTTTGGCATTAGTCCCCCGCATCACGCCATCCTGATCTAGAAAGCCCAGCGAGAGCGCATATGTAGATTCTTCATTCCCCCCCGAAAACCTCAAATTGTGTTCCTGGATAGATGCCGGATCAAATATGACGTCGTACCAGTCGGTGTTGGGATAAGTAAATGGATCCGACTGCATTCCGTTGCGATATTCTTCAATAAGCGCTTTCGAAAAAACGAGCGAATTCTCACTGGTGCCCACATTTCTTTGCGCCTGTGAATAAAGTTCGAACCACTGAATGGGATCGCGGACAACCCGTGGCAGCGACATCACCTCCTGCAGCCCGAAAGAGTTTCCGTAGGATATGCTCGAGTTAGAACTTCCCTTCTTTGTGGTGACGAGTATAACCCCGTTCGCCGCTCGGGATCCGTAGATCGCAGCGGAGGCCGCGTCTTTGAGCACCGTGATGCTTTCGATGTCATTGGGGTTCAGGTCATCCAAAGCAAACTCGATACCGTTTACCAGCACCAATGGGTTGTTATTGTTCAATGTCCCTATGCCCCTGACCCTTATCGTCGCCCCATCCTTACCGGGCTGCCCGCCCACTTGGTTGAGATACACTCCCTGGGTTCCCTGAAGGGCCTGACTGGCGCTGGTTATGGGCCTGTTCTGAATCGACTCCGCCTCTACCGTGCTGACCGCTCCCGTAAGGTTCACTTTTTTCTGCGTGCCATAGCCGACTACCACCACCTCATCCAGTAGTTTGTCATCTACCGCAAGTGCGAGGTCAATTTTGGTTCTGTTTCCCACAGCGACTTCCTGCGCCACGTATCCGACGAAGCTAAAAACCAAGAGGGCATCTCCGTCAGGCACACTTAGCGTGTAGGCTCCCTGCTGGTTTGTAACGGTTCCCTTCTGCGTACCCTTTACTAACACGCTCACCCCCGGCAAAGCCCCGCCGCCTTCGTCCGTGACAGTTCCGGTAACTACCTGATCGGCAATGAGCTTTACTTCCACATCTGGAATGAAGGAAGACTCTTTGGCTCTCGTACGCGTCAGCATAATCTGCCCGCCGATGACCCGGTACGAAATATCCAGTGGCTCCAGCACCATCGCCAGCACTTCCGACAGCTTGCGCTGCTCGGCCTTTACGCTTACCCGGCGGTCGGGTTGGATAACCGTGGAGCTGTACACAAACTTGACATCTACCTCACCCTCGATTTTGGAAAGCACCTTTCGGAGTTCCATCCTGTTGGCCTTGATCGAAACGGCCCGATCGAGTAAGCCCTGCGTGTGGGCGTCGTGGGCGTAACCCAAGGATAGGGTCAGGCCAATCAGGATGGTGTGCAGCAGGGTGATCCGCATAATTCGGTGCAGCGGCTTTCGCGCTAGTAGTGGTTTTTTCATTACATTTGGCTGTTTTTGTTGGGTTTGAAAAAATTTGACAAAACGCCCTCTCATACCTCCGTAAGGAGGTGAACCGACCAGGTTTCAAGAAAGGGTACTACTCAGGAGTCGGAGGCGTTACGAGCGCTTCCGGCTTCTTTTTTTTTGTGTAATCGTTGAATCGTTGAATCGTTGATGTGTGTAATTGATGTTGAATTGTTTAGGTGTTTATGCGGGGAACTTCGTCTGTGAAAAGCCACTTCCTATTGACCATTGACCATTGACCGTTTTTAACACCCTCTCCCCATAATCAGAATCTTCGTCCCACGTACTTCGTAGGTGGCATTCAGAGACGCGCATAGCAGATCCAGCTTAGTGAAAAGCGGCTGCTCGGTGATGTCGGCGGTGAAAAGGCAGTTGCCCAACTCTTCATTTTCCAGGATAATCTCGATACCATAGGCTTTTTCCAGCTTGCCCACGACGGTGGCCATCGTAGCGTCCTCAAAGTTGAAGGCCACGACTGGCTTGCTCGCGACCGGAGCACCATCGTCGGGAACTACCACCATCGGTTGCTCCACCAGGCTCGTCTCGAACGAGTGGCTGGCGGGCGTGTACATCACTTTTTGGTTGGGCGTCAGGATCACCCCGTTCTTTATCTTAGCTACCGACCGCTCGTTTGGTGCTTCTCTTTGGAAAACAGACACTTTACCCGTTATCACCGAAACTTGCACCGAAGCGTTATTATCGCCCGTCTCCACGCGGAAACTCGTTCCCAATACCTTGGTCGTGACCTCCCCGGCATTCACAAAAAAGGGCTGTTGCGGATTCCGCGTCACCTGAAAGAAGGCTTCGCCGTCCAGCGTCACTTCGCGCCGGGCACTTTCAAATACTATGGGGTATTCCACGCGGCTACGGGGAGCCAGGATGACTTGCGAGCCATCGCTCAGGGTGATTTCCAGGGCTTCGGCGGTGTCGTTGGTTTTGGTCACGACGCCCTTCGGAACCACTACGGCCGGGTTGTTGGCGGTTAGTGTTCCAGAATCAGAATTCAAGCCATCGTACCCCAACCACCCCAGCCCCAGCACCACAATTGCCGCTGCCGCCGATAGCCACCATCGGCGGATAGTCAGTGGACGAACTGGCCGCTCGGCGGTTTTTTGTTCCCGCTGAATGGCCCGCCACATTTTTTCTTCGAGTTGCTGATTTTCGTCCGCCGTGCGGACGGGCGGCTCGCCGTCGAGCATCGAGAACCATTGCTCCACCAGTCGCCGCTCCTGCGGGGTGCATTGGTCGGTGCGGTAGCGTTTCAGAAGGGTACGGAAGTGTTGTTTGCTCATGGGGATTGGAAGGTCCTCTGCCTGTACGACGGAGAAAAGGATAAAGTCCGCAAACGATTATAGATTTTAGCGGAAATTTTATATAAAAATAAGGTTTTTAGCTGAAATTTCTTCAAAAAGTGCTAGTGGCAAATAGCCAGAGAAGCAGAGAAAGAAAGCCACTTAGCAGCGTTTTGAGCGTTCGGGTGGCCTGGGTGTAGTGGTATTCGACGGTTCTTTCGGGCATGTCGAGTTGCTCCGAAACTTCGCGGGTCGTGCAGTCTTCAAACTTTTTGAGGCGGAAAATCTGCTGCGTTTTTTCGGGCATCTGCATCAGGGCTTCTTCGATAGCCGCTTCCAGTTCTTCCAGGAACATCGGGTATTCAGCGGGTGAAGCCAGGTCGGGAATGGCGTCCAGTGGGGTAAGCGAATCGCGACGGTAGTAGTCGATCACGCGGTTCTTGACCGAAGCGAAAAGGTAGCGGCGCAAATTAGCGATCCGCAGCGTTAGCCGCTTTTCCCAAAGTTTGACGAAAAGCATTTGCACGATTTCTTCCGATACGTCGGTGTCCTGCGTCTTTACGTAGGCAAAATCGTAAAGCTCCTGCCAGTATTTATGAAAAATCCGGGCAAAGGCGTCGCTGTCTTGCCCGCTTACCAGGATGAGTAGCTGGGCGTCTTCTTCTTCGGTATGGGTGTGCGGTGTGGCTATGAGGCTGGGAATCTTGAAAATGAAAACGCCCTAATTTACAACTTAATCTTGTTTTGTTTTAAATACGGCCCCCTTACACTTTGTAAAAATCGAACTTACGTCTAAGCATCAGTCTGACTTATTTATCCAAAAATCTTACTGACGTTATTAAATGAGTACTTATATTTGTACTTTTTGAACATAAAAATGAAAAGCTTATGATCGCTGCCAACTATACCGAATTCAGAACCGACCTGAAAAGATTTCTTGACACGGTCGAGGAAGACAATGAGACCTTAATCATTAAAAGAGGCGTGGGCAAGGGGGCGGTGCTGATTTCACTTGATGAGTACAATTCCATTATGGAAACCATGCATCTGCTCAGTTCAAAAGCCAACGCCGACCGCCTGTACGAATCCATTCAACAAATGAAGGAGGGCAAGGTAGTGCACAAAGATCTGATCGAAGACTGATGCGAATCGTATTTACCGAAAATTCGTGGGAAGACTATAATTCGTGGCTGGCCGAGGATCGAAAAATATTGAAGAAAATCAACGAGTTAGTGAAAGAAATTCAGCGAATTCCTTTCACCGGACGAGGCAAACCTGAGCCATTAAGATACGATCTGGCCGGATTCTGGTCGAGACGATTGGATCGGGAACACCGTTTGGTTTACAGAGTGGAAGGGCAGGAGATTTTGATTTATTCTTGCAAATTTCACTACGATAAGTGATGAAAAGGACACTCAGGCGTGACGAGCTACCCGACCCAGGTAGGCAACTCCGCCAGAAGCTTTCCCAAAGCCCCGCTCAAATTATTAACGTGAAGTACCCTCGACGCCCGGACAGGGTCATGCTTCAGCCCGAAAATGCTCCGCTGGCCTACGAGTACAAGAACGGTCAAATCGATTTTAACCTGGAGAAACTGGACATTCACTCCATCATCGAGATTGACTGAAACTTTCCGTGTTTGCTCTCCTCCCTATTTTACCCTTCACCCTACCCCCCGATCTGGCACGGGCTCCTTTCGCAGATAGCTCCGAATAGGTCTGATATTTTTTTTATTTTGGGGGCAGCACGCGAAATAAATTTGCGGCGGGTAGGGGCACAAACCCCAATCTTTTACTTCAATTGTAAAACAGTTGATAATATGCGCCTCCAACAGGGTATAAATCACGACCTATAATATCGCAGTAAAAACAAACTCTATTAACCCGAAATGATCAACCGAAACGTCAACGCCGGCGAACTGCTGGAAGTCAACGACCTGAATACCATCCGCGTGTGCGTGGATCGGAGCGAAACCGCCCTGACCGAAACCGGGCTGAACGCCTGGCGTCCCGGCCTGGTGGGTCCGCCGCACCTGCACGAGGCCAAGGAGCAGATGTTCCTGATCCTCAACGGGGAAGGTACCATCAACGTCGGCGAGGAAAGCTACGTCGTGCAGCCCGGCGACCTGGCCTACATTCCGGCCAAAATGCCCCACCAAACCGTCGTCAAGGGCAACGAGGAACTACAATATTTCCTCTTCAACGCCTACCTCGACGCCAGCAAGGAAGGCCACGCCACATTCAAAGAACACATCGAGATCGTGCGTAATATCCGCAGCCAACAGGCCAAGGAACAGCAGGCGGGCGACATCTACAAAGATGCGGGCAAGCCCGTGAAGCAGCCTCGACTTGCCAAGAATGTTTTCGAATCCAGCGGGAATGAAAAAGTTTTGATCAAAAAATCGGACACCCAAAAGTGTGAAGCCGTAACCGGGATTGGGAGCACTTCGACCCAAACCCAAACCTTCCCCGACAAAGAGCAGACGATTTACATCGCCAAAGGCCACGGCACCGCCACGGTTGGCGACGAATCGGGCGCAGTAACGCCGGGCGACGTCGTTTTCGTGCCGGCTGATACACCTTTCAGTGTACGTTCCGAAAACGGCCAAATCACTTACGTAGCTTTAAACACGTTTGTTTGAAACCAGAAAACTCGTTTGCGTCTGTGACGCGAACGGGCCGTTTTGCGCGTTTGTAACGCGCGTCTCAGAGGTTTGCGTCACAGGCGCGAACCAACGCAAAACCAATCCAGAATCTAAAATCCAGAATTCGTAAAATGCTATCCAGACTATACACATTCTTTCTTATGCTAGCTGCCGTGACCGCATCCGCCCAGCCGGGTACTGCCACGGAGCCCATCCGCTACATCGGCGAGCCGAAAACCACCGACCAGCAGTACCACGACGGCCAGCTCCGCCCGGCGGTGGGCGTTCATAATTACCAGGTACTTCGGGCCAATCCCACCAATCCGCCCGAGGACGACCGCACCGGCAACTGCTACAACCACGCGCCGATGCTGGCGTACTGGAACGACACCTACTACTTCGAGTACATCGGCAGCAAGTGGGGCGAGCACGGCCAACCCACCCAAACCTACCTCGTGCAGTCCAAAGACGGCATCGAGTGGGCTGCTCCCCGGCTGCTCTTTCCGGCCATCGAGTACGCGCCCGGCGAGACGACCATCGCCCACCAGCGCATGGGCTTCTATACTTCGCCCAACGGGCGGCTGCTCGTCACGTGCTTTTACGGTATCCCGCAGGGCAACAGCGACAGCCCCAACACGGGCTTCGGCGTGGGCCGCGCCGTGCGCGAGATCTACAAGGACAACAACTTCGGGCCCATCTACTTTATCCGGGCCATGCCGCAGGCGGGCTACGACGCCAAGAAAGAGGCCGAGTTTTACCCGTTCTACACTGCCTCGACCGACATGGGTTTCAAAGCCGCTTGCGAAGCACTCTTGAAAGACAAACTTATCACCCAGCAATGGTGGGAGGAGGATCGCGGCAAGGACGGATTCTTCGCCCTCGATAATTCCGCACCCGGCTTTTCGGCCAAGGCTTTGTCTTTTTACAAAAGAAAAGACGGCAAGACGGTGGGGCTGTGGAAAGCCGCCTACGCCGCCATCACCGACAACGATGGAGCCTCCTGGACTACTCCGGTAGAGATCGACTCCAAGCCCACCTCCACCGCCAAGGAATGGGGGCAGCGCACCGACGACGGCCGCTACGCGATCACCTACAACCCCATGCCCAAGACGTTTTTCCGCTACCCGCTGGCGGTCATCAGCGGCGACGATGGCATCACCTTCGACAATATGCTGGCCGTACAGACCGAAGTACCCATCATGCGCAACCAGGGACGCTTCAAGGATCGGGGCCAGAACTACGTGCGGGGCATCGCCGAGGGCAACGGCAACCCACCGGGCAACACCATGCCCGTCGTGTACAGCATGAACAAGGAAGACCTGTGGATCTCGCACGTACCGAGTCCGATCACCGGGAAAGTAACGAAGGCGGTCAATGATGATTTCGAGAGTGAAAATTCTCTGGACGTCTGGAACATCTATGCCCCAATCTGGGCGCCGGTGCGGCGGGCGATGGTCGAGGGCCACAACTGGGTGCTGAAGCTGAGCGACAGCGAACCGCTGGACTACGCCAAGGTCGTTCGGGTGTTTCCCGAGAGCAAGAAAGGGACGGTGAATTTCCGGCTTCAACTGCCGGAGATGAACGCCGGGCGCTTCGAAGTCGACCTGCTGGATGCCCAGGGCAACCGCGCCTTTCGGCTGGGGATGGACGGAGCTTTCCGCGTCTTCGATGTTTGGGACGGTATGTTGTCCGTTCGTTCTCCCTTCAAAAAAGGCCAGTGGTACGATGTCGAAGTGAGTTTTGACGTCGCCAAGCAACAGTACGACCTGAGCATCGGCGGCAAAAAAATCATCGACAAGGGTGCTTTCTACCAAAAAGTAAGCAGTTTGGAGCGCATCGAGATGCGCACCGGCTTCTACCGCCGCGAGCTACAGCACGAGCACGCCCACCATCCCGAAGAAGACCAGTGGGGGCCGATCTACACGCACGGTGACGAAAAGCGAACTGAGTGCGTGGTGTATGTGGATGATTTGAAAATAAAGTGATATGGCCGTAAGCTGGATCGACTACCTTATCATCATCATTTCGCTGCTGATTCCGCTGGGAATCGGCTACCACTTTTCCAAGGGGCAAGGCTCGACCAGCAAATTTTTCAAAGCCGAAGGCAAGGTACCCTCCTGGGCCATCGGGATGTCGATGCTGGCCACGCTGGTGAGCAGTATCACCTTCCTGGCCTACCCCGGCGAAGGGTTCAGCAGCAACTGGATTCTGCTCGTGCAGGGGCTGATGGTGCCGCTGGTGCTGCTGCTTTGCATCTGGGTCATCGTGCCGCTTTATCGCAATGTCATCGGGCTGAGTACCTACGAGTACTTCGAAAAACGCTTCGGGTACTTTGCGCGGGTGTACGCCTCGCTGGGCTTTATCATCGCGCATTTTTCCAAGATGGGTACCGTGCTATACCTGCTTGGGCTGGCCGTGGCGAGTTTGTTGGGCTTGGATACGCTGACTGTGATCTGGGCCCTGGGCGCTATTATCATTTTTCTAACCCTCTTTGGCGGCATGGAAGCAGTTATCTGGCTGGATGTCGTGCAGGGGTTCATGCTTATTTTTGGCGGCGTCGTCTCGCTGACGATCATTGTTTTCAGCACCCAGGGCGGCTTACCGGCCATTTGGGACTACGCTATGGAAAACGACCGCATCGGCTTCGGCCCCTACGACTGGGATTTCACGCGGCTGACGTTCTGGGTCATGGCCATCAATGGCATTTTTTATGCCATCCAAAAGTACGGCACCGACCAGACCATCGTGCAGCGCTACCTGACCGCCCGCACCAATAAGGGCGCTATCCGGGCGTCGCTGATGGGCATTTTGTTGAGCGTCCCCGTGTGGTCGCTCTTTATTTTTATTGGCACGGCCCTCTTCGGTTTCTACAACCTCAACGCCGACGCCGCTTTGCCGCCCGACATCAAGTCCGACGCGGTATTCCCGCTTTTTATTATCAATGAACTACCCGTCGGCGTCACCGGACTCATCATTTCGGCCCTCATCGCCGCCGCCATTTCCAGCCTCGACTCCGACATGAACTGCCTGTCGGCGGTGGTGACGGAAGATTTTTACGGTCGGCTGAAAAAGGACGCCACCGAGGCCCAAAAGCTACGCTTCGGCAAAGCAATGGTGGTAGTTTGCGGCATTCTGGCGTTGGTGATGGCCACAATATTTTTCAATATCGGCAGTGAAGGAGCCCTGGGCTTTATCTTCTCGCTCTACGCCATTTTCTCTGGTGGTATCGCCGGAATGTTCCTGCTGGGCCTGTTCTCGCGCCGCGCCGATCGGCAGGGGCTGCACATCGGCATCGCGGCCTGTGTCCTGTTCACCGGCTACGCCGTGCTTACCTCCACCAAAACCGACAGCGGTTTGCTTTGGGATTTGGGCGCTCTTAATTTCAATCAGCATAAATATATGCTGGGGGTGTATAGCCATTTGATTCTGTTCGGCGTGGGGCTGGCGGCCAGTTATTTTTTTCAAAAACCGAACATCGCGGAGAACCTTACCTACTACGGCTGGTCGCGGGCGAAGCGGCGGGAGCGAGAGGTGATGGTTTGATAAAATATCAATGAAATTAAACCAAAAAGTCAATTGCCGGGCGGCTTCAGCCCCCGGATGGCGAAGAAAAAGAAATTCCGTCCTCATTCCGAAGGCTGAAGCCTACAGCAATTGATAGGTTAAAACCCAACAAAATGAATCAAAGATTTATACCAAAGTATCTCTTGCCCTTTCTTCTAATCGGCCTACTACTAGGCTGCGCCAAAAAAAACAACCAAGCCAGCGAAACTCCCCCCATCAAAGTACCCTTAGACTACCTCGCCCAAGACCTAAGTACCCTCCGCGCCAATTTCAAAACTCCCCCAAAACAAGCCGGCCCTTGGATATACTGGTTCTGGTTCGACAACGTGGTGAGCCGCGAGGAGATCAGCCGCGAACTGGAAGAAATGGCCGAGCGCGGCATCGCCGGGGTAGAGTTGCGGGTAATCTCGATGCACGGCTTTCCGGGCGGCAGTCCGGGCAAGGGATTCACGCCCGCCGAATGGGAAAAAATCGGCCAGAAGCGGTACGAGTACCTCTCGCCCGATCACATCGACATTCTGGCCCACACCTTCGCCGAAGCCAAAAGGCTGGGCCTCCGCTTCGCCATGAACCTCGGCATGGGCTGGCCGCCCGGTGGCCGCTGGGTGACGGACGAATACCGCTCGCGGCACCTGGTTTCGGAGGCTTACGAGACAGCAGGCAACAAGCAGGTGCAACGCACTTTCGATGTGGAGAAAGCCCTCGACGTGAAGGTGAAGGCTTGGCGCATCACCCAAGGTAAAGCGGTCGATCCGGCCTCGGTCATCGACCTCAGCCAAAAAATCGACGCCAAAGGCCAGCTCACCTGGGACGTTCCCGACGGAAAATGGCTGATCGGCGTGTTCAAATCCATGCCCGGCGGGATGGTCGATAAGGGCGAAGGCCCCGAACTCGACCCTGCTTCCAAAGAGGCCGTCGAGTTTCACCTCAACGAAATGTTTGGCCGCATGGAGCCGAAGCTGACACCCTATTTCGGCAGTACCTTGGTGGACATGGCGACGGACAGTTGGGAATATATCCGAAACAAAAAAGGCCGCTATTGGTCGAAGGCCATCCTGGAATCGTCCCAAGAAAAACTCGGCTACGACCTCGGCGACCGGATGTACGCCTTCCTCGGCTACGGCCCCGACGAGCAGAAAGTAAAAGAAGATTTGGTGAAGTTGGAAGAAGATTTGATCTACGAAAATTACTTCCTGACCGTCAAGAAGTTCCTGGACGCGCGCGTACTCAACCACCGTCCGCAGGTGTACGGGCGCGGTCTGGAGCGCGACTTTTTCGAGGTGTATTCCATCGTGGATGTCGCCGAACTGGAAGAGGGCGTTTACCTGCCCGACGCGGTGTGGGTGTCGCGAATGCTCGACAAGCCCATCATCAGCAACGAGTCGTTCACCCACAGCAGTATCCGGGGCGTGAACCTGAAATACGACGGGCAGCGCGGCGAATTCTCGGCGGTCACGAAGCCGGAGGATATGTGGAAAACCACGCCCGAACTGCTCAAATCGCTGATGAACGCCCACTACGCGCGCAGCCTCAACCGCATTCAGATGCACAGTTTCAGCTACTCGCCGCCCGAAATTCCCTATCCCGGCTGGCGGATGTACGCCGAGGCGCACATCAACCGCCTGGTGCCCTGGTGGGGCAGCTTCAAAGACCTGAACACCTGGGTGGCCCGCACGCAGTACGTGCTGCAATCCGGCGAGCCGCTGACCGACAGCTTCGTTTATCCCGTCGAGCCCAACCCCATCGACGGCCCCTTCAACGTCATCCCCGACCAGCCCTGGACCGCCATGAACGCCATTGACGCGGCCAATCCGATACTTTTGGCGCGAATGGCCGAACGGGTCGATGACCTGAAAGGCCGCATCAAGAACATCATCCTCCGTGATGACATCGCTACCGTCGCCGAAGCTGGAAATCTCGCCAAGTTCCTGGGAACAGGCATACCCATCCGCTGCACGGCCCGAATGCCCGCCGACTGGTCGGCCTTCCGGGAAAATGGCGCGGCCGCTCTGAAAAAGCGCTTCACGGACGCCGTTGCCGCCGGGCAAATCACGGATGCCAGCGGCAAGGATTGGCTGGCCGTGGCGCGGGAAAACCAGTCGGTGCGCTGGCAGGACGCGGATGCTAAGCTGAGTTTTCAGCAACGCCGCATTGGCGGGGCGACGGTTTATTTGCTTTCATCCTGGGAAGATGGTTTTGCGGGGGAAGTAAGTTTTCCGGCTTCCGAGAGTACTCCCGAGATTTGGAACGCGGAGACGGGGGAGGTTACGGTTTTACAAGACTTTAAGGTTGAAGGCCAGCGGGTGACGATGCCTTTGAAAATGGGGAAGAACGAGTCGATGATTGTGGTTTTTCCAAATAAAACAGGTAATTGATTGTTGGGTAAAATCAAATCGAAAAAAGTAAAATCATGGAAAATATAGAGACAGTTAGAAAAATGTACGAACTATTTTCCATGAAAGATAACGCGGGAATCAGCCAAATTTTTGATGAGAATATTCGGTGGAATCAAATGAAAGGCTTTCCAGGTGGAGGGCGGTATGTAGGGAAGCAAGCCGTTTTTGAAAAAGTATTTGGCGGTTTCGGAAAAGATTGGACGGACTGGAAAGCAACCATTACCCGATACATTGGCAGCGACGATAGCGTCTTTGTGCTGGGATACTACGAAGGAACCTACCGAGCAACCGGAAAATACATGAAGTCCGATTTTGCCTGTGAGTATTTGGTAAAAGACGGGAAAATAACGGAGTTCAATCAATACACCGATACGTTTTTAATTGGGCAAGCGATGGGATTGACGACCGAATAAGTTGATACAAGAACGGCTCGAAAAAACTCTTTCTGGTAAAATCCGACCCCAACGAGTGGCATAACGTAGCGGCTGAGAAAAAATACGCGAAGGTGAAAGGCAGGTTTTTCAAACCATCCCCTCATCCAGCCGATACGCCCGCAGAATCGGGAAATCCAAATCCTCCGGCGTGGTGGTGTAGTCGGCGATGACGACCGTGCCGTCGGGCATCTGGCACCAAGAGCTGTACCCGTTGTTGCCGCCGCCTTTGTTCTGCTCCACGAGGATGACGTGGTCGCGGCGGAACTGGTCGGGGTACTGGCCCGACTGGGCCTCCCAGCGCCAATCGATGGAGTGGTCGCGGCGGTTTTTTACCTGGATGTGCACGTCCTTCCAGCGGCTTTTGGCGCGGTTCAGGAAGTACCCGCCCGGCTTCTGCTGGTGGGTGATGCTGTTGTAGTACGCCTCGATTGCCTCCTTCGGGACGCCGTACTCGCCCTTGCGGTTGCCGAAAGCCACGTGGCGATCCAGAATGCCGCTTTTGGAGTTTTCCTGCCAGGCCCGGATGTCCTCGCCGTCGCGGTGCAGCGGCACGTCCAGTTTCAGGGTTTCGTCCACAAAAATCTGCAACCGGTTTTTCTCGTAGCTGATGCGGTAGGTGCGGAACTGCGTGGCGTCGATGTCGAAGCCGTCCTCGGGGCGGTCGGCCAGACACACGCGGTTGGGCAGGAAGCGCACCCAAGTACCCGCGCAGATGTTGCAGCCGTTTTGCCCGGCCTCGTCCACGGCCAGTATGGCCTCCACGGTCACGGCCGAGTCGTCGTCCTCCAGCGGGTAGGCCGAAAACTGCACTGCCTCCTCGGTGCCATCGCCGCTGTCGAGAGTCAGGATGCCCTTTTCGAGGCGGCAGTTTTCCTCTTGCAGGATATGGGCGGAAGGCTCGAAGCCGTAGTCCCGCTCGGCCTCGAACACCCAGGCGTAAGTACCCGGTCGGCTGGTGCCGGGCTGGCGGAAGGTCACCAGCAGCCGCCCGTCGGCGAGCTTCCCCAAGCTGGGCCGCTGGGCGTAGATGGGCGCCAGCGTGGGCTTCGACCAGGTTTTGCCGTAGTCGCGGCTGTAGGTCATGCGGGTAGAATGGCCCATCGAGCCGTTGGCCTCGCCGACGCGGGACATGGCCAGAATCCGGCCCGGCGCGTACTCGACGATGCCCACCTCGCAGTCGCCCACCAGCGGGTCGTCGAACACCGGGACGGTGCGGGGGAAGGTTCGGCCGCCGTCGTCGGAGAACACCGCCGTGCTGCGGTAATAGGTGTTGCCCCAGGGCATGGGCGGGTACTTTTTGGCGTTGGTCAGCCCCGAGTCGGTGCGGGTGTACATCAGCGTGCCGTCGGACAGCGAAATGACGTACGACGGCTCGCCGCCCACGTCGTCCACTTGATGGCTCTTCCAGGTGCGGCCATTGTCGTCGCTCAGGAAGAGGTGGTTGCGCATCCCGAGCGGGGGCTGCTGCCACTTCGCGAGCATATACCACTCGGAAGGCTTGCGCTGCACCCCGAAATCGGCCAGCACCGCGATGCGGCCATCGGCCAGGCGGTTGGTCTGCGGCGCGATCCACACGCCGCCCGTTCCCTCGGACGACGACTCGGAGATCACTTTGTGGCCGTGCCAGGTTTTGCCGCCGTCTTCGGAGTAAGCGACATTGATGTTCGACCAAAAGGCCACGTGTTCGTTGCAGGTGCGGTACACGCTCACTAGTCCCTCGGGGGTACTCACGATGCCCGCCGAGTGGTGGTAAACGCCCGGCGTGTCGGCGACATTGAAAATCCGGTCGCGCGGAATCATCCGCATGCCGTGGGGGGCGGTGCGCGGCAGGGAGTCTTTATAGAGTTTCGACCAGGGCGTGATGAGGAGGAACGCGCCGGCTTTCAGGAAGTTTCTTCGGAGCATGGGTGCTTTTTTTAAATGACAGGGGCAAGATAAAGAAAATGAGATTGAAGAAGCAGTCGAGACCTGCCGCCCGTCCCTTACGAAGCCGACTGGATTTCGGCCAGCGAAACGCCCAGTACTTTCAACGCGATACGGTTGAGTCGTTCGGGGGTACTTCCTTTGAAATGAATAATTCATTCATCGATAACGCGAATTACCCGCCCCGCAGGAGGATTTACGGCAGGATCGGTACTACTGCATCCCGGCGAACGCCCGCGAGGGGTTGGTACTTTATGATCCCTGAGATCGCTGCGTATTTGTTTATGCGCCCGCGCCTTCTCACAAAAAATCATTTAAAGGTACTTGCCCGGAATGCGGCAGTGCAATGCGCGGCGGCTGGACTGAATTAGGAAAGGCCACGACTTATTGGGCATACCCGCAAACCTCTCCCTGGCGGGTACTTATTGACAGATGAACAAGGTTGTAAAGAAAGCACCCCGGAGGGGTCAGCCGTTAATAGCAGATGTGAATGTGGGCTGCAAGGCACTTACATATTAATTCACCCATCAATAACTCCTGCTTTTTGAAAAAAAATAAAACACGACTCAGGTGTTTTTGGCTTAATCGAGTCTTGTAAGGGTAGAGTGGTACGTTTCCGAGAAAAAATAGTTTAGTACGAAGCCTATGGGCATCCGACAATCCGATCATTTATCCGACAAATCTCGAAAATCCGACCTGCGAATTCATGGTACTTCGGAGGAAAGAGCAGACGCCCCAACCGATGACGAAGTACTCATCCGTCAGGCGTTTGGAGTGAGTCCCGAAGCGGGCTGCGAACTGCTGTTCCGCCGCTACCACCGGGCGTTGTGCAGCCATGCTTTGCGTTTTGTGTACTCCCGCGAGTTGGCCGAAGACATCGTCAGCGACGTTTTCTGCAAATTCTGGAAGAACAGTTCCTTCGAGTCCGTACAATCTTCTTACCGTTACTACCTGTTCCGCAGTGTGCGAAACGAAGCCTACTCTCACCTCCGGGCGGAATTCCGGCAGCCCGATTTGCTGGAAACTACCATCGCAGCAGAAGCTGCGCTCGGTCAGCGTCCCGACCACATCACCCAGTACGAAGAAACATTCAATCGAGTGAAAGAACTTGTGGAACAACTGCCCCCGCAGTGCCGGAAGGTGTTCCTGATGAACCGCTTCGAGGGGAAGCGCTACAAAGAGATCGCCGCCGAAATGGGCCTTTCCGTCAAAACCGTCGATACGCATCTGGTCAAGGCGGTCAAACTGGTGCGTAAAGGGCTGCGGGACTACCTCACGATTTGGGCAGGAATCGCCCTGCTCCTGACGGCGGCGGGCTAACTCACTCAGGTGTTTTTCGATGAAAAGCGTCTTCTGGGAAAACAAGGACAACAACATGAAACCCGAAATTACGAAAGAACTGATATTCGCTCATTTCGCCAGCAAGGCCACGCCTTTGCAGCGAAAGCAGATCGACTATTGGCTGCAAACCAAAGCCAACGAAGAGCGCTACTACCAATGGCTGGAAGAATGGGAAAATAAGCATCCCGAATACCAGCCTGACAGCGAAAAGCTGACGAATGAATACATCCATTATGTGCAAAGTACCCCTCGCCACTATGCCGACGGGCGGGTAGAAGACAACCCGGCGAAGTACTTCTGGCCGAAGAGGTTTCCCCTGATGATTGCGGCGGGTATCTTGCTGCTGCTTGCTGTGGGGCTTTGGCTGAACCGGGACACGCTTTCTTACAAAAACTACCAAACGGCCAAAGGTGAGACGAAGGCTTTTGTATTGGCCGACGGAAGTCAGGTCACGCTCAATGCCCGTTCCTCGCTGAAAGTACCACGCTGGAACTTCGGGCAGGCTTCCCGGGAAGTATTTCTGACCGGGGAAGCAAATTTTTCGGTCACCCATACCGACGACGACCGCCCGTTCGTCGTCAAGACGGAAAAGAACTTTGAAGTCGTGGTGCTGGGTACCGAATTCTCGGTTTTCGCTCGTCGCCGGGGAGCCAACGTGATTCTGAACAAGGGAAAAGTGCAGATAAACTACCAAGAGGGCAACACTCCCAAAGAACTGACTATGAAGCCCGGTGAACTGGTGACGTTCGACGGGCAAAACCAGGCCATCATAAAACTGGCCGCCGAGACTCCCAGCTTTTCGCTTTGGAGAGAAAAACGCTTCGTCTTTGAAGAAACAATGCTTTCGGACGTCGCCCAAATGCTGGAAGAAACCTACGGGGTCGAGGTGCAGATCGACTCCCCGGCCCTCGCCCGACGCAAACTCATGGGATCGTTTCGGGCTGACAACCTCGACGAGTTATTGCAGACTATTTCCGACCTGCTAAACATCGACGTCGTGCGGCAGGAGGACACCGTTCGCCTTTCGGAGAGATAAGCCTCAATACCTTAAAATTACCTGACAACCCAATAACCTAACGCCTAAAAATCATGAAAGAAAATCTAATCCGACTCTCAAAATTCTGGCTGGTGGCGCTGCTCCTGCTAATGGAACTGCCTTCCCATTCCCAGACGCTCGCAATGGCGCAAGGGGAACGCCAAAATGATACCAGCCAAGAAAACGTGACCCGCTCGCTCGCCGAAGTGCTGGCCGAATTACGCACCCGTTACGATGTCGATCTATTGTTTGAAGCCCGAACCGTCACCGGAATCAGGGTCGATCGCAGGATTGTCAAGAAATACCGAAGTCTGGAACAAAACCTGACCGATGTACTGCGTCCGGTAGGATTGAAGTACAAAAAGATCAACCGTACATCGTACACGATCGTGGCCGACGATAGTGAAAGGCCGAAGGCGGAAACCGAAACCCGACTACGCAAACAAGGGCGTGATTTGGGGACTGCCACCAGGCCAAGATTTTCTCTGCCCACCGTGGAAGCTATCCAAAGCCCGGCCGATATTGCTGTGACGGGGAAAGTAACGGGCGAGGACGGTATTTCGCTCCCGGGTGTTAATGTACTGTTGAAAGGAACGACCCGCGGCACGACCACGGATCAGGACGGCAACTACCGACTGAGCGTGGACAACCAATCCTCGACACTCGTATTCTCATTCGTAGGTTATGAGCCTCAAGAGGTAGTTGTGGGGAATCGCAAAGTGATTAATATCAGCCTGGAGCCGGATCTCAAATCACTCGAAGAGGTCGTCGTGATCGGCTACGGTACGGTGAAGCGCAAAGACCTGACGGGAGCCGTGGCGCAAATCGACGCCGACGAAATCAACGCCCTGCCCGTCGCCGATGTGCAGCAGGCTTTGCGGGGTCGCGCGCCCGGCGTAAGAGTGATCCAGAACTCCGGCCAGCCGGGTTCCTCAGTGCAGGTGCAGGTACGCGGCGGCAATTCGTTTTTAGGAAACAATAACCCTTTGTACGTCGTGGACGGCTTTCCGCTGACGGGCGGCATTGATTTCTTGAACCCTTCGGACATCGCTTCCATCGACATCTTGAAAGATGCCTCGGCCACCGCCATCTACGGAGCGCGGGGCGCGAACGGCGTCGTGATCATCACCACCAGGCAGGGCAAGGAAGGCCGCAGCCGCGTGACCCTCGACTCGTACTACGGTTTTCAGAATGTTGCCAAGAAATTTGACTTGATGAACGGCGCACAATACGCCGAAATCGCCAACGAGCAGTTGACAAACGACGGCCGACAGCCGATATTTAATGGCTCCAACTTTGCCGATACCGATTGGCAAGACGAGATCTTCCAGACGGCTCCTATTCAGAACCACGTACTTACCTTCTCGGGCGGCAACGCCAAGACCCGCTATTCGGTGTCGGGCAACTACTTCAAGCAGGACGGCATCATCCTCAATTCGGGCACGGACCGTGGGTCTTTCCGTTTTGGGCTGGATCAGGATGTCAACGATCGCTTGTCTTTCTCGACGCATTTCGTGGGTTCGCGCTTCACGTTCAATAACAACCGCGCCAACAACGGACACCGGGGCAACAATATTCTTTCTTCGGCCATCGTAGCACCGCCGACAGTGCCCGTTCGGGATCAAGACGGTAATTTTAGTGATGTTGCCCCCTACCCTTTCAGTCCAAACGTACTTCAGCATCCATTACTTTTTAGTCAGATATTCGACCAGCAGAAGCGCACCAGCCTATTAGCCGACCTTTCGGCTACACTCAGGATTACCGATGAACTGTCATTCAAAACCATGTTCGGAACGGAACAGGTGTTTGGCGAGGGGAACTTCTACTCACCTTCAGTTTTGACACTGTCATCACCCAGCGGAAACGCAAGTACTTCTTTCAACCGCAGTACCTCTTACTTGAACGAGAATATTCTGACCTATAACAAGGGCTTCGGAAACTCATCGCTGAATGCAGTGGCAGGCTTTACGTGGCAGAACGACGTCAGTAATTTCAATCGCCAGAGCGGCAACGGCTTTTTGAACGACATTTTACTTAATAATAATCTGGGAGCCTCGGAGGTCACCAATCCTAATCAGTCTAATTACAGCGAGTGGGCCTTACTGTCGTGGCTAGGACGGGTCAACTTCTCGCTGGACGACCGCTTTTTGTTCACAGCCAGCGTCCGGGCCGACGGCTCGTCGCGCTTCGGAGCCAATAACAAATGGGGCGTGTTCCCTTCGGGAGCTTTTGCCTACAAGATTTCGGAAGAGGCGTTTATGAAGGAGATAAAAGCCATTTCAAGCTTGAAACTCCGGGTTAGCTACGGCCAGACAGGTAGTACGACCCTATCGCCCTTTCAGTCGCTCAACCGACTCGGCGTCGAACGCGCGACCTTCGGTAAGACGGACGTCATTGGATTTGCTCCGGTGGCCTTGCCCAACGATAATCTTAAATGGGAAACGACCACGCAATTCAACGTAGGTCTCGACGCCGGGCTGTTCGAAGAGCGAGTGAGACTGACGCTGGACTACTACCATAAGTCGACCACCGATTTATTGGCCGAAGTGACTTTGCCAGGTTCGGCGGGTTTCAATTCCATTGTAACCAACCTGGGCGAAATACAGAACAGCGGCGTTGAACTGGGGATCGGGGCAGATATTTTGGAAAGGGAATTCAAGTGGGACGTATTCGCCCAGATGTCCACCAACCGCAACAAGGTCATCGACATCGGGGGTAGCGACATTTTCGGCAGCGGGATCAGCTTGCCGTTCGGTGCATCGATCAACATTGCTCGTGAAGGGCAACCGTTGGGTCTCTTCTATGGTTTTCAGGAAGACGGCCTGGACGAGAACGGGCGCATACAGTACGTAGATATGAACGGTGATGGTAACATCAATAACAGCGACCAAAGCATCATTGGCAATCCGTATCCCGATTTTATTTACAGTCTGAATAATAATTTCAGTTATCGGAACTTCGATCTCAATGTATTCCTCGAAGGCGTCCAGGGTAGCGACCTATTCTTCGCCACGGGTGGCTCGATCACCAATTCGTTCAACACGGGCGAGAATCAACTGGTGGATGTGTACAACAACCGTTGGCGGCCCGGTGCTCCCGATCCTAATGCGGGCTACCCCAAGGTCAGCACGAGCTCCACCTTCCGGGTGTCAGATCGGTTTGTGGAAGACGGCTCCTACCTGCGTGTCAAAAATGTTCGGCTGGCGTACAACTTTCCCATTGGAGGAACTGACATCAAATGGATTCAGAGCCTACAGCTTTACGCCAGTGCGCAAAACCTATTCACCTTCACGTCTTATCCCGGCCTGGATCCCGAAGTTAATACGCGATCGGGCACGGGTGACTTGCGCATCGGCATCGACGAGACGGGTTACCCCGCCGCCCGTACCTTCACATTTGGCATAAAGGCCGGATTCTAGTTTAGGTATTCAGCTAACCGAATCCTAAAAATCCATCACCAAACAACCCAGAAACCAACATGAGACGCATAATCACATTCATAGCATTGATCGGCCTTTTCGTTCAATGCAGCGACGCCCTGGAGGAGTCACCAAAGAGTTTTATTGCCAAGAGCAATTTTTATAAAAACGCCAGCGATGCAAATGCTGCATTAACTGCCGTGTATGGCTCATTAGGCTCAGGTTCTTTTCCTACGATTTGGTTTATGTCGCTGGTCGAGAACCGCGCCGACTACTCCAACGGAAGGGGTAGTCAGCAGACGATCAGCGTGTACGACCAGCCGTTGGACAACACCAACCAGAATCGGGTGTTCAATTCATGGAACGAACTCTACCAGGGCATCAACCGCGCCAACACTGTCTTGGACAATGTACCGGGTATTGCCATGGATGAAGCTGAGAAAAAGCAAATTCTTGCCGAAGCCCGTTTCATGCGGGCGTACTTCTACTCCAATCTGGTTAAATATTGGTCGGGTGTTCCGATCCGGGACAAAGAATTGACCAACCTGGCGGATGTACCCTCCCCCCGACGTCCGGCCAGCGAGGTTTGGAGTTTTATCAAGGCTGATCTTAACGCGGCTATTCCTGACTTGGCAGAATCATTCGGCGCGAACCAAAGCGGCCGAGCCACTTCCTGGGCTGCCAAAATGCTATTGGCTGATGCGTACCTAACTACCGAAGAATGGGCGAAGGCACGTGACTTGGCCGATGATGTCATAAAAAACGGTTCTTTCAGACTGGTGGAAATCAACCAACCTGACGACTTCCTCACTAAAATGTACGGGCCGGGTGTGCTCACTCATGATGAAGATATTTGGTCGATTCATCATACTCCTACCAATGGCAATAGCGTCCCTAACTTTTTGCACCGGTCGGTTAACGGCATTTCACTCGGAGCGGGTGGGGTGTTTGCCTGGTTGCCCGTCATGACTTCCTACCTTGGTACCTGGAATAAAAGAGATTTGCGACAACAGTACAATATGTACACTTTCATCGTGAGAGCTCCGGGCGATACGGTCTTTTTGCCTCAACCCAGTCCCTTATTCAAAAAGTACCAGGATCCCGACGCTAGTTGTGGGGGATGTCATCAGAACAATATTCCGGTTTTCCGGCTGGCCGAAGCTTATCTGGTGTACGCCGAAGCCGCCAGCCAGGCCGACGGCGGCCCCTCGGCCCTGGCCACGGAGCGTTTGAATATCGTGCGTCGCCGGGCCTACGGCCTCCCGCTGAATGCTGCGGCCAGCGTAGACACGCCCGCCAGGCTTTCGCAAACAGCTTTCCGCGACATTGTAATCCAGGAACGCGCCTATGAGTTTGTGATGGAGATGAAGCGGTGGAACGACTTGCTACGCACGGGGAAGGCCGCCGAGAAGGTCAAAGCCACGGGCAAGGCGTGGAGCGACGTAAGCCTGCTGTTCCCGATTCCGGTGGATGAAATCAACAACAACTCCGCCCTGACGCAAGCCGACCAGAATCCGGGCTACTAATAATCTGTCCGAGGAAATACGGCTGATTTGGCTATCTTGGGACTTTCGATGGTAGTCAAAAAGCGATCCCGCTAGGGATCAAATATGGGTAGAAAAGGCCTTTCATGGACGATTATTATGTCCCGTACGGGACATGACCACACATTGAATCAGCCTATTCTACCCACATTAAGTGCCTAGCGGCACATTTTGACACAGAAGCGAAAACCCTCTACCTTACTAAGTACTTATTTTCCAAACAACATTGATTTAAACATGATGCACAGAGCATTTCTCTGCCTCCTGGCCGCCTTTGCCCTTTCTTGCAGTTCGGTCAAGAACAACCAGAATCTGGCCAACACCGACATCGTCGTGTACGGCGGCACGTCGGCGGGCGTCGCCGCTGCCATCGAAGCCAAGCGCATGGGCCGCTCGGTGGTGCTGATCGAGCCCACCTCCCGTGTCGGGGGGCTGACCACGGGCGGACTGGGCCAGACCGACATCGGCAACAAGCGGGTCGTCGGGGGCATTTCGCGGGAGTTTTACCAAAACATAAAAACCTACTACGACCAACCCGAAAACTGGAATTGGCAGAAGAAGAGCGAATACAAAGACGGCGGTCAAACCCAAACGGCCGCCAACGAAAACAGCATGTGGACTTTCGAGCCATCCGCCGCGCTGAAAGTGTATCAAGATATGCTCAAAGAGGCTGGGATCGAGGTAGTGTACAACGAAATGCTGAACCGGGAAAACGGGGTCAAGAAAGAGGGCAACCGCATCGTCGCCATCACCATGCTGTCGGGCAAAACCTACCGGGGCAAGGTGTTCATCGACGCCACCTACGAGGGCGACCTGATGGCGGCGGCGGGCGTTAGCTACACCGTGGGGCGGGAGGCCAACGCCGAATTTGCCGAAACCCTTAACGGCGTGCACAAGTGGGACCGCGACACGACCATGAGCGGCGAACGGTCGATCAACGCCTTTCACCACAACCTGGTGCCGGGCGTGGATCCCTACGTGGTCAAAGGCAACAAGTCCAGCGGACTGCTGCCGTACATCAACCCTGACGACCCCGGCCCGCACGGCTCGGGCGACGACAAGGTGCAGGCCTACTGCTTCCGCATGTGCCTGACCGACCACCCCGAGAACCGGATTCCCCTCACCAAGCCCGCCACCTACGATGTGCGGAATTTCGAGCTGCTGTTGCGCAATTACGAGGCCGGGGAAGACGGCGTCCCCTGGATCAACTCGATGATGCCCAACCGCAAGTCGGACTTCAACAACCGCCTGGGCTTCTCGACGGACTTCATCGGCCAGAACTACGCCTACCCCGAAGCCAGCTACGAGGAGCGGGAGCGCATCCGGGAAGCCCACCGGGAGTACCAGAAGGGTCTGCTGTGGACGCTGGCCTACAACGAGCGAATTCCCGAAAAGGTCAGGAGCGTGGTCTCGAAGTGGGGCCCCTGCAAAGACGAATTCGAGCGGGCCGACGGCTGGCAGCAGCAGCTCTACGTCCGCGAGGCGCGGCGGATGCGGAGCGATCTGGTCATGACGCAATACCATTGCGAGGGCCTGCAAGAGGTCGATGATCCGGTGGGCATGGCGGCCTATGGCATGGACTCGCACCACATCCAGCGCTACGTGACGGAAGAGGGATACGCAAAAAACGAGGGCAACATCGAGGCCCACGTACAGGCCCCCTACCCGGTCGGGTACCGGGCCATCGTCCCGAAGCAGGGCGAGTGCAGCAACCTGCTGGTACCCGTGTGTGTGAGCGCGACCCACATCGCCTTCGGCTCGATCAGGATGGAACCCGTCTTCATGGTATTGGGGCAATCGGCCGCCGTGGCGGCCTCGCTGGCGATTGAAGGAAACACGGCAGTTCAGCAAGTGCCTTATCCGAAGCTGAGGGAAATACTTTTAGGAAAAAAGCAAATCCTGGCCGATTTTGTCGAAGCGAAATGAAGTGCTTTGGTTTTTAGAAACTTTGGGACTTTCGTTTCGTTCAGGAAAATGTGCCGCTAGGCACAAGATGTGGGTAGAAAAATCTAATTCGTCAACTGGTGGTGTCCCGTACGGGACACAATTGGTACCCCCTGCGCTACTTCTACCCACATTTGATCCCTAACGGGATCGCATTCAACACGACAAGCGAAAGTCCTAAACTTATTTCATTTCACTCCTTTCAAAAACAATGACTTTCCTAACCCTTTTCCAACTCTTACTTACTACGCTCACCCTCTCGCTAACCACAGAGGGAAACACCCGGCAAACCTCGGCCGCCGCACCAAACCCCGGAGCGCCGGACCGTCCCAACGTGGTCTTCATCCTGGCCGACGACCTGGGCTGGGCGATGAGTTCGGCCTACGGCAGCCGCTTTTACAAAACACCCAACATCGACCGTCTGGCCGCCCAGGGCCTTCGCTTCACCGACGCCTACTCGGCGGCGGCGATTTGCTCGCCCACCCGCGCCTCGCTCATGACCGGCAAGTATCCCGCCCGGCTTGGAATAACCGACTTCCTCCCCGGCGACAAGCGCGAGGGCATTCTCAAACAGCCCGACGACTGGCAGAAATTCCTGCCCCTGGAAGAAGTCACGCTCGGCGACCTCTTCAAAGGCGAGGGCTACGCTACGGGTTCGTTCGGGAAATGGCACCTTAGCCCCGACAAGTTCGGGGAAGATGCCCTGCCGTATTATCCCCACAAGCAGGGCTTCGACGAGTACTTTGTCATCGACAAACCCAACCAGAAAATCGACGACCCCGAGGCCGATCCCCACAAGTCGGACTCCATCGGGCGGCGCTCGGTGCAGTTTATTCAGGATCACGCCCAAACGCCCTTTTTCCTCTACGCCAGTTTCAGCGCCATCCACACGCCGTTGATGGACAGTGCCGCCGAAATCGCCAAATTTGAAAGAGAGGCCGGGGTCGATGAACCGGAAAACGACGCCACCATCGGGGCCATGTTGGCCCGCCTGGACCGCAATGTCGGCCGCATCCTCGATGCGCTGGACGAGTTGAACTTGGCAAAAAATACGCTGGTCGTTTTTTATTCCGACAACGGCGGCCTGGCCCGCGATGCCTTACAGACCCCGCTGCGGAGCGGGAAAGGATTCCTCTACGAAGGCGGCATCCGGGTGCCGCTCATCGTGCGCTGGCCGGGGATGGTTGGGGCCGGAAAAGTGACCGACGAAGTGGTTTCTTCCTACGATTTCATGCCTACGTTTTGCGATATTTTAGGAGAGAAAGTACCTAAAAACGTCGATGGGGTTTCGCTGCTGCCACTGCTGAAAAACGGCAAGCCGCTGGCCGAGCGGGCGCATTACTGGCACTACCCGCACTATCATTATACGTCCAAGGCCAAACCAATCGCGGCGATGCGGCGGGGCAAGTGGAAGCTCGTGGAGCAGTACGAAAAGAGCCTGATGGGCGACACGGCAGCGGGCTATGAACTATATAATCTGGAAAACGACCTCGGCGAGCAGAACGACCTTTCATCCAGTGAAAAGAAACGTACGATGGCGATGGTCGCTGAGCTGAAAACCTGGCGGAAGCGGGTCGGAGCGCAAATGCCCACCATGAATAAAGATTTTAAGGAGTAGTCAGGAATCACCAAAAATGCGGGCATTTCTCTCCTCTCTTTTCAGATTTATATCAGTAGTGTGTGTGTATGAAGGATTTTCACTAACAATTATAACGTTGGTAAAGGAGCCTCGGAGAGGCGCAAGCTTTGTAGAAAAGCCTCCCAAGCAAATTCCAGCCCCGGAGGGGCGCAACATTGACGCTAAGGTTGCGCCCCTCCGGGGCTGGAATATCGTCTTTCAATCCTTTTTCTACCAACGTTCAGCGGCATCGGCCGTCCGACTCTCCGGGGCAACCTGTGATTGCAAAACATTTTTTCGTACACTTCTGGATTTGCATGATTGATTTTTCAAGAATTGGTGGCGTGGTAATTCCAATGGTCACGCCGTTGACTATCCAATTTGAAATAGATATTGCGGCCGTCGAGCGCATCATCGACCGCTTCATCGACGCCACCACTTTTCCGTTCATTCTGGGTACCACCGGGGAGGCGGCCCTGATTCCACCAGAGACGAAGCTGGAAATGGTTCGTTTCGTGGGCAAGCAGTACGCGGGCAAAACCACCCTCTACGCGGGCATCACGGCCCCCAGCCTGGCCGAAACGATTCGGAACGGCAAGGCGTACGCCGACGCGGGCATCGACATCGCCGTGGCCGCGCCGCCCGGCGGTTATCCGCTAGGTGCCAGCGAACAACTTCGCTTCTACGAAGCCGTGGCCGACAACCTTCCTATCCCGCTGTTTATCTATAACATTCCCCAAACTACCCGAATTTCGCTCGATCTGGAAGCCATCGACCAACTCAGCGCGCACCCCAACATCGTGGGTCTGAAAGATTCGGAAGCCAACGCCACGCGGCAAGCCTGGGCTTTGAACCAGTGGAAAGGACGGCGGGATTTCGCCTATTTCGCCGGATCGTCCGCCACCTCGGCGCATTGTTTGCTCAACGGCGGGCAGGGAATCGTACCCAGCGCTGGCAATCTGGTGCCCGAACTCTATGCCGACCTGTACGAAGCGGCCACGCGCGGCGACGCCGAGCGGGCCCACCAACTCCAAATCACCACGGACGAAATCACGGCGATGTACGCCGCCGGGCAACCGCTCAATCGGTCGCTTCCCCGGCTGAAAGCCGTGATGGAAATCATGGGGCTTTGCGGCGCCACGGCCATGCCTCCCTTCGAGCAGACCGACCATTTAGCCAAAAGCCAAATCGAAGAAGCCATGCGAAACCATCCTTCTTTACTGCACAATTTTCAATTGACATGATCGAAAAAACACGACCCTTGCTCGGCATCACCCTGGGCGACCCGTCGGGCATCGGGCCGGAAATAATCGTGAAAGCCCTCTCCCACCCCACCGTGCACGACACGTGCCGACCGCTGGTAATCGGCAGCAGCGCAATCTTGACCCAAACTGCCCGACAACTGGCGTCGGAAGTACGGATCAATGCCGCGCCTTCCCCCGACCAGGGTTTGTACGAACCCGGTACCATCGACGTGCTGGAACTGGACTTGCCCGAAATGGGCGACTGGAAAACGGGAGAAGTCTCGAAGGCGGGCGGCGAGATTTCCTTTCGGGCCGTGCGGCGGGCCATCGAACTGGCCATGACCGGGGAGATCGACGGCACCGTGACCACGCCCATCAACAAGGAGGCCATCAACCTGGCGGGCCATCGCTTCGCGGGCCACACCGAGATTTTCGCCGAATTCTCCGGCACGAAAGACTACTGCATGATGCTGGCGATGGGCGATTTCCGGGTGGGCCACGTTTCTACGCACGTCTCGCTGCGCCGGGCTTGCGACCTGGCTACCCGAGAGCGGGTGTTCCGGGTTATATCGCTCCTGGACGAAGCTTTGCGGAAGCTCGGCATCGAGAATCCCCGCCTGGCGGTGGCGGGCCTGAACCCCCACGCGGGTGAAGGGGGCCTTTTTGGCCGCGAGGAAATCGAGGAAATCATTCCGGCCATCGAGCAATCCAGGCAGGCGGGCATCGACGCGCAAGGGCCTTTTCCGCCCGACACTCTTTTTCCCAAATTGAAGGGTAAATTTTTCGACGCAGCGGTGTGTATGTACCACGACCAGGGCCATATTCCCACCAAACTACTCGGTTTCCAGTACGAGGCCGAGTCGGGTTCGTGGTCAAGCGTCGAGGGTGTAAACATTACGTTGGGACTGCCGATCATCCGGGCGTCGGTCGATCACGGCACGGCCTTCGACATCGCCGGACAGGGAATCGCCAACGAAGCCAGCCTGCTGGATGCCATCACCTACGCCGCCAAGCTCTCGGCTTTGCGGGCCGTCGGGTCATGAAAATAGTGCTGGCCGACGATCTGACCGGAGCGGCCGAAATCGCGGGCATCGCCTGGCAGGCGGGCTACCGCGTCGCGGTGCAAACTACCCTGGATACGGCAATCGACGCCGAACTGGTAGTCATCGATACTGATACGCGCTCGAAGTCGTCCGAAGCAGCCGCGCGGATTATTACGAATCTCGTTCAGAGAATCGCCCGGATGGACGCTGTGCTTCTCTATAAAAAAACCGACAGCGCCCTACGGGGCCACATCGCTCTGGAACTGGACGTCATCCTGCGCCATACCGATTTTGAAAAGGTACTTTTCATCCCCGCTAACCCCTCGCTGGGCCGGACGATCAGCGGGGGAAGGTACTTTGTGAACGGTGTGCCGATCAACGAAACCGATTTTGCCCGCGACCCGGAATTTCCTATAAATAGCCCCTACGTCACCGACACGATTGGGTCAAACCCGAAAACCGTGGTACCGGATATAGGCGATGTGGCAGACGTGAGGGAATTAGCGTCGCAAGTTGGCGGCACTACCCTGGGGGCGGGGGGCGGAGATTTCTTTGCCGCCATTTTGTCGGCTCGTCATGGAGCCGCAGAAACTAAAAGTACCCTGGTCCTCAAACATTTAAAAAAGAAACTAGTCGTGCAGGGAAGCAAAAGCGAGTACAGCCAGCAGTTTTTCAACCAAGCGGAAGCCAATGGTTCTGCCCGAATTTTGGTACCCAGCCAACTGATCCTGACCGCCGAAGACGACGATTCCGCGCCGCGAATCTGGATTGAATCAGTAAAACAAAAAATGCAACTTCACGACGTAGTCGTTTTAAAGATTGAAAATTATCTAACGGGAATTACCCCATCTCTGGTGGCGCGTCGCCTGGCGCACCTGCTGGGCGATGTGCTGGAAAGTACAAAGTACCCGGTGGACGTGTTCATCGAAGGCGGCAGCACGGCCTCTGCCCTGTTCCAGCGGTTGGGCGTGAGTACCCTGGCCGTGGTGGGCGTGCATCAGCGGGGTATCGTTAGTTTGCAAGATGTCGGTGGCGAAGGGCGCATTTTTACCGTGAAGCCGGGTAGTTATGCCTGGCCCGAAGGTTTATTTATTACTTGACTTCTTTGAGCCAATATCTATGATTCTTCCGCTATTCTTCCTGCTTTCCTGGTTAATTCCCAATCCCAAAGCCGCCCCGCCCAACTTCATCATCCTGCTCATCGACGACCAGCGCTGGGACGCCCTGAGCCACGGCAAAAGTACCTACTTCGCCTCGCCCCAACTGGCCAAAGCCGCCGCGCGGGGTACTTATTTCCCCAACGCCTTCGTGACGCTTTCCATTTGTACGCCCAGCCGGGCGGCGATCCTGAGCGGAAAGTACGGCAGCCAGAACGGCGTGATGAATATGGGGTCGCGGTTGCGGGACGAGCCGGGTACTATGGGGAATGTTTTGAAAAACAACGGCTACGCTACCGCTGTCTTCGGCAAGTGGCATCTACCCAACAAGCCGCACGATTTGGGCTTTGACTATTCATTTATCTTCAATGGCATCACGGGTTATTGGGATGTGGATTTTTTGGAAAACGGCGCGAAAGTACCCACTCGGGGATTCATTGATGACAACACCATCGACCAAAGCATTAACTACCTCAAACAGCGCGACGGCAAGCCCTTTTTCCTCTTCGTCAACACCTTCGCTCCGCACATGGACGAGAACTACGACTGGCCGATCCCGGAAACTACCCGGCAAAATTTCAGCCAACCCACCGCGCCCCTACCGCCCGACTGGAACACCGATTACGCGGGCAAACCCAACTACCTCGCCAGCAGCCGACCGCACCAGCGGGCGCTGGAGTACGGCTATGATAAGCCGGACTCGATCAAGAGCCACGTCTATAAATACGCCGCCGCCAACTACGCCATGGATCGCGCGGCGGGCCGACTGCTCGACTACCTCGATGATTCCAAACTTTCTGAAAGTACCTACGTCATCGTGCTGGGTGACAATGGCTGGTTCATGGCCGAACACGGCCTGACGAGCAAGGTACTTGCCTACGAAGAGTCGATGCGCATCCCGTTTTTCGTGTTGGGGCAGAAGGTACTTGCCCGGAAATCAGAGGAGTTGGTGCTGAACATCGACCTTTTTCCCACCATTCTCGATTTGGCAAACATAGACCCAAAAGAAGGCTCGCCGGGAATCAGCCTCAAAAAACAACTGCTCACCAAGGGTAAACCGCAGCGAAAGTTCGTCTTTTATGAAGCACCGCTACCCGTGCATGGTACGTATCCGCACTACGCGATCCGTACCCGCGACTGGAAGTACATCGTCACCTATGATCTGGAAAAACCAGAGGTACCTTATTACGAGGAACTGTACGATTTGCGGGACGATCCGCAGGAGTTGAGGAATTTGGTAGCGGAGAAAAGCTCAGCGAAAGTACTGGCAGAATTGAGAGAAACGGCGCAGCGGGAAATTGGGAAGTCGAGGGAGAGTGCTTCTCGTTGACATGAATTCCACGTAAATATCAAAAGATGATTTGCCCCATTTCTGTATGGGGTAATCAGAGAAGCCAACATGACTATGCAAACGCTCATTCTTGTACTTGCCCGCCTGGCAATACTAGCGGCCCTGGTTTCCGCAACGGTTTGCCCCCCCGTTTTAGGGCAAGAAGAGGAAAACGGTGCTAGTGTGCGAGACAAAACGGAGCGCAATCGGGCCGATGAACAAGAATTTGTCAATTGGTTAAAAAATAACGCTGTGCCTATTGCCGGAACAAATCCGCAAATCAACTCGGATGATTTGGCACCACTCAAAGAGATACTCAAAGACAAACCTATCGTGGGGTTGGGCGAAGCAACGCACGGCAGCCGTGAAATTTTTCAAATGAAGCATCGGCTTTTGAAATTTTTGGTCAATGAAATGGGCTTCACCGTTTTCGCCATCGAGGCTAGCTATTCGAGGTGCAAGTACATCAATGACTACGTTATGCATGGCACAGGTAGTTTGGACACGGCCACCGTTATCCAGGGATTTACGACCTGGCGAACCGAAGAAATCAGGGAGATGATACGTTGGATGAGGACGTACAATGAAAAAAATCCTGAGAAGAAAATTCAATTTGTCGGTTACGATCCGCAAGTAAACGACGCGGCAGCTCAAAGCGTGTCGAAGTTTTACGAGAAGGTAAATGATGCAAAGAAAGAAAGGGTCGATAGCCTACTGAGGCGTGTTCTGGAAAGTGAAAAAACCGGGGGAATCTATTCCGGGGATACTTCCATCAGAACGCTGGCGGCTCCTATGAAGCAACTGACTGAGGAATTGCTGCACAATAAAGAGCGGTACACCGCTCAGGTTTCATTGGCAGAATTCGACGAAGCGGCTTGGAACCACAGGATCCTGCATCAATTTATCGTAGCGTACAGCTATGGCTGGACGGAGCAAAAATGGCGCGAAAATCGAGATTTTTTCATGGCTCAGAATATATTGATGTGGTTGGCGTATTTCCCACAGGACACAAAAATGGTAGTTTGGGGTCACAATGGCCACATCGCCAAAGATTTTTTGGATGGGAAAACGTACCCTAGCATGGGAAGCCACCTTCGCTCCGCGCTCGCTGACCGCTATTATGCGGTCGGGTTTGATTTATACGCCGGCAGATTCCGGTCGAAAAACACAGACCTGAAAAATTCGCCAGATTGGGAGGATAATGAACTAAAAGAAGCACCGGAGGGAAATTTGAGCTATTATTTCGTGCAAGCAGGTTTGCCAGACTCCTTCGTCGACTTCACGAAGACGTCCCGAACCCCGGTTGTCAACGAATGGCTCAATGAGCGGGAGATTGGCGTGTATAGTCTGGGTTCTCGGTTTTCAAGTAGCTGGCCTGTCTCGGAGTACGTCACGCCCACAAAACTTAATCGAGCTTTCGATGGGATGGTCTTTATCAAAAAAAGCAGTAGCGCTATTCCGGTTGAGAGAATGAAGATCGACCAGTATAAGTTTTAGGCAGACACAGCCCACGGTGAAGCAAAATTTGAAAGATCAACCCAAAACCCATCCAACTAACATGAAAGTACCCTTAAAAAACCTGGCCCTATTTCTATTTACATTAACCTTTCTATTCGCCTGTTCGACCAACACCGACAACTCCGGCGATGAAGGCGAAACCCGCTCCGCCGACGTCATCATCTACGGCGGCACCGCCGCCGCTGTCACCGCCGCCGTGCAGGTGAAGAAAATGGGCAAAACGGTCCTCGTCGTTTCGCCCGACACGCACCTCGGCGGTCTGTCGTCGGGCGGGCTGGGCTACACGGATACGGGTGACAAGTCGGTCATCGGCGGGTTGGCGCGGGAGTTCTACCACCGCCTGTACCAGCATTACCAGAATGACAGCAACTGGAAGTGGGAGCAGCGCGACGAATACGGCAACAAGGGCCAGGGTACTCCGGCGATGGACGGCGAGAACCGCACGATGTGGATTTTCGAACCCCACGCCGCCGAACAGGTGTTCGAGGATTTTGTGAGAGAGAACGACTTGACCATCTACCGCGACGAGTGGCTCGACCGCTCGGAAGGCGGTGTGAGTATGGACGATAACCAAATCGCTTCGTTTAAAACCCTCAGCGGCAATACTTACGAAGGCCAGATGTTCATCGACGCCACCTACGAAGGCGACCTGATGGCAGCGGCGGGTGTCAGCTACCACGTGGGCCGCGAGGCCAAGGACGTCTATGGCGAGGAATGGAACGGCGTGCAGACGGGCGTACTGCACCACCAGCACCATTTTACGAGTGACATCAGCCCCTACAAAGTACCCGGCGACCCATCCAGCGGGCTGCTGCCCGAAGTATCGGCCGACCCGCCGGGCGAGTACGGCTCGGGCGACAAGAAGCTGCAGGCCTACTGCTTCCGCTTGTGCATGACCGACAAAGCCGAGAACCGCCTACCTTTTCCCAAGCCCGAAGGGTATGATCCGGCCCGCTACGAATTGTTACAGCGGGTATTCGATACGGGTCGGGATGACCTTTTCCGCAAGTTTGACCGCATCCCCAACCGCAAGACCGACACCAACAACCACGGCCCGTTCAGCAGCGACTATATCGGCAAAAACTACGACTACCCCGAGGCTAGCTACGAGCGCCGGCAGGAAATCATCGAGGATCACCGCAAGTACCAGCAGGGCCTGTTATACTTTATACAAAATGATGCGAAAATGCCCGGAAATCTGAACGACGAAATCCAGAAGTGGGGCCTGGCCAAGGATGAGTTCACGGACAACGACAACTGGCCCCACCAGATTTATGTCCGCGAGGCCCGGCGCATGATCGGGCAGGAGGTCATGACGGAGCAGCACACGCTCGGCACCAAACCCGTCACCAACTCGGTGGGCATGGGTTCATACTCGCTGGACTCGCACAATGCCCAGCGCTACATTAAAGACGATGGCTTCGTGCAAAATGAAGGCGACATCGGCGTGAAGCCTAAGCAACCTTACTCGATTTTCTACGGCTCGCTCCTGCCCAAAGAATCGGAGTGCAAGAATCTGCTGGTACCCGTGGCCGTGTCCAGCTCGCACATTGCTTTTGGCTCCATCCGCATGGAACCCGTGTTCATGATCCTGGGACAGTCGGCGGCAGCAGCGGCGGTGCTGGCGATCGAGAATGAGGTAACACCCCAACAACTACCCTACGAGAAGCTGCGGGAGGTACTTTTGGGGGAGGGGCAGAAGCTGGGGCTTTGATCTCTTTAAGACTTTCGCTTGCCGTCTTGAATGCGATCCCATCAGGGATCAAATGTGGGTAAAAAAGTACTTTCCTAGTCGATTATTATGTCCCGTACGGGACATGACCCGCCAACGAATTGGCTTTTTATACCCACATCCTGTGCCTAGCGGCACATTTATCCCCAGCCGTAGCGAAAGTCCTACTCTTAAAAAATTCTTAATCGCTTTTTTCGTCCTACTGATGCAAAGCCAACTCAAACAGCTTTTCAGATACAAAGCAAATCTTGTCAAATGATACGAACTAAGTCAAACGTCAAAAATATTGCGTTACTCATGGGTCTAGCGTTGGTAGTTCTCGGCGTGATTGCCGCGTACCAGCTTCCGGCTCAAAAGGAAGTGCAGGCCAAGCGGCCCAACATCGTCCTGATTATGGCCGACGACATGGGGTACTCCGACATCGGGTGCTTCGGCTCGGAAATCGCTACGCCGAACATCGACCGATTGGCCGCCGAAGGACTTCGCTTCACCCAGTATTACAACGCCTCGCGCTGCTGCCCGACGCGGGCTGCCCTGATGACGGGCGTGTACCCCGTGCAGGCGGACATGGGCGAAATGGACGCCGACGACGAAGTACCCGGTTACCGTGGTTTTTTGAGTAAAAATACGGTCACGATGGCGGAGGTACTTGGAACCCAAAACTACCACTGCATCATTTCCGGCAAGTGGCATTTAGGTAAGCAAGAACACGCCTGGCCGATGAAAAGAGGCTTTGATCGTCAGTACGCCAGTACCACCACCACGGGGCACTACTTCGGTTTGGCTGAGGATCGGCCCTACGTGATCGACGACAAGGCGATCGAAGTACCCGGCGACTGGATCGAGGCAGGAAGAACCAACTACAAACTCCTCAAAAAACCCGACGGCTCGCAGTGGTACGCCACCGATGCCTACACTGATCGCGCGATGGACAACCTCCGGGATTTGCGAAAATCAAATGCCGACCAGCCCTTTTTTATGTACCTGCCGTACACGGCTCCCCACTGGCCGCTGCACGCTTTCGAAGAGGACATCGCCAAGTACGAAGGAAAGTACCTCGTCGGCTGGGACGCCATCCGCGAGCAGCGGTATCGCCGACTGGTGGAATTGGGCATCGTACCCGAAAAATGGAAACTCAGTCCGCGCAACCCGCAGGCGAAAGATTGGGATGCACTTAGCCCGGATGAAAAGAAGTACTACGACCGCATGATGGCGACCTACGCCGCCATGATCGACCGCATGGATCAGAACATCGGCCGACTGCTGGCCTTCCTGAAAGAAACCAACGAGCTCGACAACACCATCATTTTCTTCCTGTCGGACAACGGAGGCTGCGCCGAGAATATCCACTGGGGCAAGCCGGGCGTACCCACGGGCCATCCTGACTCCTTCGACGGCTACGAGGCGAGTTGGGCCAACGCCAGCAACACGCCATTCCATTGGTTCAAGCAGTGGACGCACGAGGGCGGCAACGCCACGCCGCTCATCGCCTGGTACCCCCAAATGATCGAGGCCGGAACGATGGACAACCAGGTCGGCCACGTCATCGACCTGATGCCGACCGTCGCCGAACTGGCCGGAGCCAAGCACCCCGAAACCTTCAACGGCCACGATATCAAACCCTTGGAAGGCAAAAGCCTGCTGCCGATCCTGCAAGGAAAGCAGCGGCAAGGTCACAAAGTGCTTTTCTGGAACCACCTGGGACACCGCGCGGCGCGGAAAGGCGACTGGAAAATCGTCTCGCGCTACGAGCCGTCGTCGGAAACCGAACTCCCCTGGGAACTCTACGACATGGTCGAAGACCGCACCGAAACGAACGACCTTGCCACCGAACACCCCAAGGTAGTTACTGAGTTAGAAGCGGATTTTAAAAAATGGTTCGCGCGAACGGGCAGTATTTCTCGCAAGAACCTTTTGGTGATGCGACGGAAAAAATAACCGGAAGAAGCTAAAAATTGCCCAAGGAAAGTTATCAAGAAACTACGCTCGTCCGTGGGCTGAACGATGCTCGCTGATTTGGTTTTTTTGAATCGCTTTGCTCTATTTCATCTCAATTCCGTGGACTGTATCTCCACGGTGACGGGGAGAATGAGCTAAAAAAAGCACTAGAAGGTAACCTGAGTCATTTAGCTGGCCTGTCTCGCAGTACGTCACGCCCACAAAACTTATTGACAGATGGATAAGGTTGTAAGAAAGCACCCCGGAGGGGTCAGCCGTTAATAGCAGATGTGAATGTGGGCTGCAAGGCACCCCGGAGGGGTCGACCCCTCCGGGGTGCCAGGTTCGACTATTTCAGCTTTTTCTATTAACCGTCGACGCCTCCGGCGTGAAATTGAGTTTATTTACATATTAATTCACCCATCAATAATCGAGCTTTCGATGGAATGGTCTTTATCAAAAAAAGCAGCAGCGCTATTCCGGTTGAGAGAATGAAGGTCGACCGATATAAGTTTTAGTGTAAAATAGGACTTCTAGCTCGTCTTTTTAAATGCAATCCCATTAGGGATCAAATGTGGGTAGAAAATGCTCTTAACGTGGCGTGTTCCGTCCCGTACGGGACGGGATGTGGTGATAGTTTTGTCTTTTCTACCCACATTTGATCCCTAACGGGATCGCGTTTCGGGACCTAGCAAAAAGCCTGTAGTTTCTCAGAAAATTGCCTTCTCCCCATATTAAATTTCCAAAAACCATGAACCCAAAAATCGGCATGAATATGTTTCTCTGGACGACCCACGTCACTGAGGAGCATTACGGCGTGATCGAAGAGTTAAAAGAAATCGGTTACGACGGCATCGAAATATTCATCAATCAGGGCGACCTGGCCCACTACACCCGACTCGGCAAGCACCTGGCGGACATGGGTATGGGCGTGACCGCCGCCGCCACCCTGACGCCGGAAGAAAACATCGTCAGCCCCGATAAAAAGCTACGGCAGGCCGGACTCGACCGCCTGAAATGGTTGATCGACGCGGGCGCGGCGGCCCACGTGGACATCATTTGCGGGCCTTTCCACTCGGGATTCGGGCATTTCACGCGGCAAGCTCCCACCTCCGACGAAAAACAACGGTGCGCCGAAGTACTCAGAGCCGCCGCAGAACACGCCGAGGGGACGGGCGTCGTCCTGACGCCCGAGGCCGTCAACCGCTTCGAGTGCTATATGTACAACACCATGGCCGACCTGAGTACCCTGGTCACCGCCGTGGACCACCCCAACCTCGGGGCCATGTACGACACCCACCACGCCAACCTGGAAGAGAAAAGCCAGGCCGACGCCATCCGCCTCATTGCCCCGCAACTGAAGCATTTCCACGTCAGCGAAAACGACCGGGGTGCCCCCGGCAGCGGGCAGGTGCACTGGGAAGAGGTGTTTGGTACTTTGCGGGAAATCGACTACCAGGGATGGGTAACCATCGAAGCCTTCTGCACCGCCCAGCCCGACTTTGCCAACGCCATCAACGTCTGGCGCGATTTCTCGCCGTTCGAGGCGATTTACAAAGGAGGGTACCGGTTTATCAAGGAAGGTCTGTCGAGCTAGAAGGACTCCGTCCGGAAGCTCGAACAACATCGATACCGACGAACCTTCCGGGCAAGCATCGCCAAGGGGATTTAAAAAGTACGAATCCTGATATTGCGGTACCACACCTCCTCCCGGTGATCCTGCAAGGCAATTTTTCCTTTGTGGTGAGCTTCGGCGTAGGGCCATTCGGTGAATTTGCTTTTGGCGAGTTGCGCTTTCCAGGCCTCGGAGCCGTATTCATAGTCCACCACTTTGACGCCATTGAGCCAGTGCTCCACGTGGTTGTCCCTGACGATAATCTGCCCTGTGTTCCACTGTCCGGCGGGCTTTGAAACTTGCTGAGTTGGGGCGTGCATATCGTAGTTGGCGGCCGTCTTCTGGTTGTCTCGGAGGTACACCACGACCCCGTCGATGGTGTCGGGCGGGTAGTTCTCATCGTCGATGATCTGGTACTCCGGCCCGGAGTAAAACGACACCTGTTTTTCTATTTCGATCACTTTGTAAATGACGCCGCTGTTGCCTTCCGGCGGGATTTTGAACTCGAATGTTAATTCAAAGTTTCCGAACTCCTCATCGGTGACCAGATCACCGCTCCGGCCGTGGGACATCAGGTTGCCATCCACTACCTCCCAGCCCTTGACGAAGTCCTGGTGATTGGAATGCCAGCCCTGGGTGGTTTTTCCGTCGAATAGCTTCCGCCACTCACCCGGTTTTTGCGAGAATACCGGACATGAGAACAGGCAAACAAGCGTGATAAAGTTGATCGTTTGTACAACTGTGTTGGTTTTCATATAAATAGTAGAATTAAATATAAAATGACAGCCTTCTGGCGTCTCCAAGATCACGTAGCCTAACTTTGGATTTTTTTTAGGCGACTAAGAGGCTTTTTGAATTAATTCAGGACTTTCGCTTGTCGTCTTGAATGCGATCCCGTTAGGGATCAAATGTGGGTAGAAAAGTGCTTTCCTAGTCGATTATTATGTCCCGTACGGGACATGACCCACTAACGAACCGGCTTCTTCTACCCACGTCCTGTGCCTGGCGGCACATTTTTCTCAGCCGAAGCGAAAGTCATATAATTCTTTCTACACAGAAAAATCCGTAACCTCTTCGCAATCTTGGCTTTTTTCCAAAAAAAACCATATTTTACAAAGAATGCTCATGCAGTGGGTATTTTTGGGTTTATCATATGGACAATGAGACGATAAATAACGAAGAAACGGCGGTACTTTGGCGTGATTTCCTACGAGGGGACATCGTGGCCTGGTCGCGGCTATTGGAAACACACTATCGGACGCTTTTCAATTACGGGCGTCGCCTGACGGAGTATCGTGATCTGCTGCACGATGGTATTCAAGAACTCTTTCTCACGCTTTGGGACAACCGGGCGAATCTAAATCCGAATGTCAGCAGTGTTTCCTTCTATCTGCTTCGTGCTTACCGAAATCTTTTGATTAAGGAATTTAAAAACAAGAAGCGATTTCAACCCGAAACGAAGATTCCGACCGAAACCAGCAGTTCACCCTCCTTTGAACAGCTTTTGATCGATCGCGAAGGCGATCGGTTGACCAGTTCGCGCGTGAAGCATCTGCTCGGTACGCTTTCGTCGCGTGAGCAGGAAGCTTTGTTTCTGAAATATTATCAGAACCTCAGTAACCAGGAAATCGCCGAAATGATGTCCATCCGTCGGCAGTCCGTCGCCAACTTGCTGCACTCCGGCTTGCAACACCTGCGTCAACGCTGGCAAGCCAAATTCGGAGCTTCCCTCATGATTGGTTTCTTGTGGTACTTCTTACAAAGCTGAGTCTACCATTTCCCTATTTCCTGCAAATTATTTCTGGAAAAATCATTTTTTTTAGAAATCATACAGTATCGTTCCACTTCGAGTTGCCCTTAAGCGTACACCACTCCCCGCGCAACGGCAATGGACGACGCTTACCAAAATTTTTCAATCCCGGAATTCATGCAGAACCCGCACTTCCGGTCGTGGGTGCTGGATGAGGATCCTTCCGCGACGCTCTTTTGGCAAGAGTGGCTCGCGACTCATCCCGACCGCGCGGCGGATGTGGAAACGGCCAAAGATCTGTTGGAAGGAATTCGGTTGGGTTTCAACGACATCACGGACGCCGAACTCGAAAGCAGGATTCAGGCCACGGTCGCGGCCCTCGAAAATCGAAACCAATTCCTGGAGAACTCCGGCCCGCCAACGCAAAGTCCCACCCGCCTCCGGGCGACCTGGCTGGTAGCCACTGGGCTTGTTCTGGCTTTGTTGGCTGGTTGGTACGCTTTCTGGCCGGGGGAAGCAGCAACTCCGGAAGTGCTGACTTACCAGCGGGTCATAGAACGAGGCAAACCTAGTTTCCGGGAGGTGGTGAATACGACCGCCGCTCCCAGGAAAGTATTGCTACCCGACAGCAGTTATGTCACGCTGGCCCCCAAGGGCCGCCTTAGTTACGATATTCCCTCGGCCGATAAGGCGAGACGCGTGGTGTACTTGACTGGCGAGGCTTTCTTCGAAGTCGGGCGCAATCCGGCCCGCCCGTTTTTGGTGTACGCCAATGGCATAGTCACCAAGGTACTGGGAACCAGCTTTACGGTTAAAGCCTACGAGGATGAAACGGACATCACCGTAGCGGTGCGTAGCGGACGGGTGTCCGTCTTTGCCCCGGACAAAAGCGCAACCACTACCGCCCGGGATGATAACGCGGTGTTTGAGAAATTGGACGACGGCATCGTGCTGACGGCCAACCAACAAGCTACCTACCGTCCCGAAAGCAACCGCCTGCTCAAGACCATCGTGGCGCAGCAGGCGGTAATCCATCCCGAAAAACTCCCTACCCAGACTGTGTTTGAAGAAGTACCCGTCAGCCGTATTCTGGATCAACTGGAAGCGGGCTATTCGATCACGATTATCTACAATGAACTGGACATGAAAGACTGCCTGCTGACGGCCAAGTTTACCGATGAAACTTTACAGGACAAGATCAAACTGATTTGCGCCAGTATTGGGGCTACCTACGAAACGATAGACGCCCAAATCATCGTGACTGGCTCGGGTTGTAAATAAATAAAGCTTTAAAAATCAATAAAATAGCCTATGGTAAAATAACACCTTATTGAAAAAAGAAGCCGTGTGCGCTGGCACGCTCACGGCTTCGATTTGCTCTGAACTTTCGCTCTCTGTGGTATTCCTGCGCGAAAGTCGGTTGTCTTCTGTCGGTTTATATCCCAAACAAAAAACCTTTAAAATTATGAAAAAATTTTCATTCCGAAGCACTTGCCTCAAACTCATGCGCCTATCGCTCCTCCATCTACTGCTAGCAGCGGGCTTGAGTAGCCTGACCTACGCCCGTCCCGCCCTGGCCCAGGAAATACTGAACCGTAAGGTGACGCTGCAAGCCGAAAACCAGCGGCTACGAACCGTTCTGAACAAATTGGAAAAGGCAGGCCGCGTCAGCTTCATGTACCAACCCAAGTTGTTGGGTGACAACCCCCGCGTGACGTTAAGCGCCACTGATCGGCAATTGGGTGAGGTGTTAAATGAACTGCTAATCCCGTACCGAATCAACTACCGGGTGATCGGTCGCCAGATCGTACTTCGGCCCGTGGAAGTTCGTCCGGAGGCTTCCGAAAACACGGAGGGTAGTGCGGCGGTCGCTCCGCCCGTCGTGGACCGCACGATCATGGGAAACGTGCTGGATGAGGCAGACGAGCCGCTGGCGGGGGCCACGGTATCCATAAAGGGCACCACGCGGGGCACCACCACCAACGCGAGCGGCAGATTCAGCCTCGTGATCGAGGATAGCGATGCCGTGCTGGTTGTCTCTTTCATAGGTTTTGAAACCAAAGAGATCCAAATTGGCAGCCAGAGTAGTTTCGGCATCGTCCTGAACACCAATGACAATGTCATGGATGAGGTAGTCGTGGTAGGCTACGGTTCAACCAAAAAAATCAATCTGACGGGATCGGTCGCCACCGTCGACAGCAAGACCATCGAAACCGCCGCGCCCGTGGCCAGTACGACCAACCTGTTGGCGGGCCGCCTGCCTGGACTTATTTCCAGGCAGAATTCCGGTTCGCCGGGCCGCGATGCCGCTAATCTGAGCATCCGGGGCTTCGGCGATGCGCTGGTAATTGTGGATGGCGTGGAGACTCCAATCAACAACCTGGATCCTAATGAGATAGCATCAGTTTCCATCCTTAAGGATGCGTCAGCGGCCGTGTACGGCTCGCGGGCGGGCAACGGCGTGATCCTCGTGACGACCAAGCGCGGCCGGGCCGGGAAGCCGACCATCACGCTCAACAGTACTTACACCCAGCAGCGGATCACGAATTTTTCCAGCCTGCTCAATGCGGGTGAATACGCCGAGTGGGACCGGCAGAGTGACCTGAACCGCGATCGGCCCGAATCACAGATCAACTTCTCGGCGGAGCAGGTACGGAAGTACTACGAGGGTACCGACCCCGATTTCCCCAGTACCAACTGGTACGATGTGGTCGTCAAGCCCTATGCCCCCCAACAGCAGCATAACGTTTCGATCCGGGGCGGCAGCGAGAAGGTCAAGTATTACGGCCTGATCGGTTACCTGGACCAGAATACTTTTTGGCGTAGCAATGGTGGTAACTTCAAACGATTTAACATCCGTTCTAATGTGGACGCCAACATCTCCGACAACCTGGTGATGAAGATTGGTTTCTCCAATATCAACGAAGACCGGAAATTCCCCGCTCGGGAAGCGGGCGGAAACGACGCTGCGCTGTGGCAAGACTTGCAATTTTCGCGGCCCACCGTGGCAGCATTCTTCCCCGACCGCACCAAACTTCCCGATGCGGGTCAACCCGTGGGTGGAAGCATCCTGGCGTCGAGTGATTACGAGCAAGTAGGGTACCGGTTGCAGGAAAACCAGCTCACGCAAATCAACGCCGCGCTCGAATACGACTTCCCTTTTCTACCAGGGCTATCGGCACGCGTGATGTCGAACTACGCCCAGGCCAACAACTTTGATAAAACCTTCGAGCGCCCCATTCCCTATTACGACTACAACGCGACTGCCGATACCTATACCTTGAAGGGTGTTTGGAAGCCCCAGGCATCGGTCTTCGAGGTCAGGGGGCGCGACCGGGTGATTACCAACAATCTCTCGCTGAACTTCGACCGCACCTTTGCTCAGCATCACCAGTTCTCAGCTTTACTACTCCATGAGTCGGTTTCGTACAGCAGTGATTATAGTCGGGCCTCACGGAGGGACTTTCTGACGCCCTCCATCGAGTACATCTTTGGCGGATCGCAGGACAACCAGTACGCCGACGGCAGCGCCTCCGAAATGGGCCGGAAAGGGTACGTCGGTCGTCTCAATTATATTTTCAAAAACAAGTATCTGTTCGAGGCCACAATACGGGCCGATGCCTCCGCCAAGTTCCCCACCGACAGCCGTTGGGGATACTTCCCGAGTGTCTCGGCGGGCTGGGTACTGTCGGAAGAAGATTTCTGAAAACTACCCCCTGGCTGCAAACGCTGAAACTGCGCGCCAGCTACAGCCAGTTGGGTGACGACGGCAGCCGGATTAGCGGCAATGGTATCGGGCTGAATAGCGGTTCCATTCCCAACTTCGCCTACCTGGCGGGCTACCGCCTCAACAGCGGCTACGTGTTTGACAGAAATCCTTACCCGGGGTTGGAGACCCGTGGGTTGGCCAATCCCAAGCTCACTTGGGAAACGCTGACGATCTACAACGTTGGGCTGGATTTTACGCTGGCCAATTCCAAGCTTTACGGAGACATGGACGTGTTCTACCGCCAGCGCGAAGGCATTCCCGGCACTCGGGTACTCTCGCTGCCCAACACCTTTGGTGCCGCCCTGCCGCTCGAAGAACCTGAACAGCAGAACCGACCGGGGATTTGAGCTGCGGCTGGGTACAAGAGGCCGGGCCGATAAACTCACCTATGATGTGAGTGGCAATGTATCCTGGTCGCGGTCGAAGTGGGATTTCTACGATGAACCCGATTACGTCGACCCCGATGTAGCCCGAACAGAAACACGGTCGGGCCAGTGGACTGACCGCGTGTTTGGATACCAGACTGACGGACTATACACTACGCAGGGACAGATCGACGGCCTGCCCTTTGATCAGGACCGGCTGAATAACTCTACCCTTCGACCCGGCGATATCCGGTACGTCGACAACAACGGCGACGGGATCATCGACTATAAGGACATCGTGGAAATCGGCAACGGGCAGACGCCCCACTGGATGTTCGGGTTGAACGGCTACGTCACCTACCAGAATTTCGACGTCGCCATTTTCTTCCAGGGGGCGGCGGGCCATTACGTGAACCTGCGCCAACGCCTGAACAAGAATATCTTCGACAACTCTTTCGATGTGGAGAACCCCAGCACCGATGCGCTCTATCCCCGAAACGGCTCGATTGCGCAGGGGGGAGGATTCAATGACTTCTTGTTGAAAAAGGCCGACTACCTGCGGCTCAAGAGCCTTAACGTCGGCTACAGTCTGCCCTCCGACTGGATGAGTCGGATAGGGGTGCAGCGCCTCCGGGTTTTCCTGGCCGGATTCAACCTATTTACGGTGAGTCGGCTGAACAAATTCAACGTCGATCCCGAAGTCAGCACAGCGACTGGAGGGGCGGATTTTACCAACAGCTACTATCCGCAGCAGAAAACCTACACCGCCGGGCTGACCTTGACCTTTTGATCCAAAAGACAACCTTAAATATCCATTTGACATGAAAAAGCTCCTATATATATTAATTGCTTCCCTCTTGGGGGTATCTTCTTGCAACGTCGATGTGCTGGACAAGCAACCGCTCGACGTTATTTCCGACCTGCAACTGTGGGAGGATCCTGCCTTGATCGACGCCTACATGGCCGACGTGTACCGCGACATGGGTTTTATCGGGGACATGCAGTACCTCGGCAACCGCAATTGGTTCGACTTCACCTATACTATTACGATGGCCGACGAAGCCGCGCCGGGTTGGGAAAACGGCAAGCGGGTCAATATCCTCAACACGGGTTCGACGGCCTCATACAACCAGTGGTGGGGATATCCGCTCGTGCGGAAGATGAACGTTTTCCTCGAGCGCATGCCCACGGCTGCCCTCGAACCCGCCGCCAAAGAGCAAAAGATCGCCGAAATCCGCTTTCTCCGGGCTTATGCCTATTTCAATATGGTGAAAAGGTACGGCGGGGTGCCGCTGATAACCGAGGCCCAACCCCTCGATGCCCCGCGTGAGGAACTCGCCGTAAGCCGGGACAACGAGGCCATCGTGTACGATTTCATCCTCTCGGAAATCGACGCCCTCATGCCCGATTTGCAGCCGCACGGACAAGGGGATAAAGGCCGTCCCAGCCAGGCGGCGGCTCTGGCGCTCAAAAGCCGGGCGGCCATGTACGCGGCCAGCATCGCCCAGTGGGGCAAGGTGCAGCTCGACGGCGTGGTGGGCATCCCAGCCGACCGCGCGAAGGCCTACTGGCAGACGTCTTACGATGCGTCGAAGGCCATCATGGACGGCGGAAAATTCACGCTTTACAACAGGCTGCCCGACAATAAATCAAAGAACTACCAGAATATCTTTCTGGACGAGAACAATTCCGAGGTGATTTTCTCCGAGATTTACAGCGGACCCGGCGGCAGGTCGCACTCGTGGGATCACGTGAACTCTCCCGCCGGCTACAACGCCTGGGGATTGGGGGGGCAAATTTCCGCCTACCTGGAAATGGTGGAGGAATACGAGAATGTGGACGGCAGCTCCGGCGTGATCGACCGCAGCAAAATCGCCAACGGGTACCTGTGGACAGCCGAGGAGTTGTTTGGCAAAAAGGACCCGCGCTTCCACGGCAGCATTATCACTCAGGGCGACGTATGGCTGGGCGATACTTTGGAGACCTATCGGGCGATCCGCACCGAGGACGGCACCATCATCCGCAACAACTATAAGGAATTGAATGCCAGAGGACGAGCCACTATGAATGCCGAAGGAACTACGCCTTTTCAGGCCTTGAAATACCTCGATGAGTCCATCGCAAGGCAGGGGGCTTTTGGTCAGTCATCCACGGATTGGATTGTTTTCCGCTACGCCGAAGTGCTTTTGAACCACGCCGAGGCGGCCTTCGAACTGGATAAACCCGCCGAGGCGCTGGCTTCTATCAACGAAATCCGCGAGCGGGCGGGGATGCCGCTGCTCAGTGTGGTAGATCGGGACAAGATCCGCCACGAGCGGAAGATAGAACTGGCCTTCGAGGGTAACCGCTACTGGGATGTACGGCGGTGGCGCATCGCCGAGCAAGCCCTATCGGTCAAGTTCAGTAGCGTTGAGTTCGTTATTGACTACGCTACGCGGAAGTATCAGCTCCGGTTGATTCCGGACTTTGAGATCGGCCGAAATCCGGTGTTCAGCCCGCGCCACTACTACCTGCCCATTACCATCGACCGTATTTCAAACAACAGTAATTTAGTCGAGAATCCGGGTTATTGAAGTGGGGCCCAGTTGCAAGGGAATCATCGAATGAAGTTGGAATGGTTGGGTGAATTGGTAAAATACAGCAGTGTGATACTCCATGAGTGATGATAGTCACGTTGAAAGGTACAGGGCGCTTTGGGCTGGGGTGATTGCCTTTTTGTTCTCGCTTATTTCCTACGGCCAGCATGATTCGCCAGCCAACAAGGTGGGGCTTTCGGTAAGCCACACGAGTCGGCCGACAACAGCCGCACCTGGGCACCACTGGAAGCGGGCGACATCCTGAACCCCAGTACCCGCTCGGATTTCGTTTTTACGGAGAAGGGCAATTTCGTCCTGGCTCGAAAAGTACGAGGTACTTCCCGCTGTTTTTGTACACAATCCCATTATTTTTTACCAAAGTGCTTTCATGAAAATTCTCACCTCCGTCCCTTCTTTATTATCGCTTGTTTTCCTGCTGTTTTTTGGAAATGACACGGCTGCCCAGCCCGATGTCCCGCTGGCCGACACCACCGCCCGGCCCGGTACCGAAAAAAATCCAATCGTCAACGTCGGGCAACAGACCGCCACGCATCACTACACCGATGGCGGCTTGCGGCCTGTCATCGGCACGCACACCTACCAGGCTTTTCGCGCTAATCGCGACCGCCCCGAGAAGGCGGGTGATCCCGGCTTTACCTACAACCATCAGGCCTATCTTGCTTACTGGAACGAAAAATATTACCTGCAATGGCTCAGCGGCCCGGTCAACGAGCTGGACGCCGATAACCTTACGCTGATAAAGACCTCCGAAGATGGTATCCACTGGGATGATTCCCGCGTGGCCTTTCCCCAGTACCAACTGGCCGACGGGCGGCGCACCTCCGTCCACCAGCGCATGGGATTTTACATTACTCCCGATGACCGTTTGCTGACCTTCACCTTCTACGGACTGAGTGACGAAAAAAATGATGGCAAGAAACCCAACGACGGCAGCGGCGTGGGCCGGGTGGTGCGCGAGGTGTATAAGGACGGTGGCATGGGGCCAATCTACTTCATCCGCTACAACCGCCACGCGGGCTTCGATGAGTCGAATACCAAATTTCCTTTTTACAAAAAAAGTCCCGACCAATCGTTTGTCAAAGCCTGCGACGAAGTACTGGCCAACAAGCTGGTCACCTTCCAGTGGTGGGAGGAAGACCGCAGCGAGGACGGCTACTATCCAGAAAAAGAAAGCTGGAAGTCGCTGAGTTCGTTTCACCGTAAAGACGGAACGACCGTCGGTCTGTGGAAACATTCGCTGGCGGCCATTTCCAAGGACGATGGCAAGTCGTGGTCGCCGATGGTGAAAATTCCCAGCATCGAGATGGCCGGAACAAAAATCTGGGGACAGGCTACCAAGGACGGGCGCTACATCTTGTCCTACAATCCGCGGGAGGTTTGGCACCGCTACCCGCTGGCTCTGCTTTCGAGCGACGATGGCATGGTGTTCGACAACCTCCTTTCCGTCAACGGTGAAGTACCGGTCGTGCGCTACCGGGGCGAGCACAAAGGTATTGGCCCGCAGTACGTTCGGGGCATTTCGGAGTGGAACGGCACCCCGCCGGGCGAGAACTTCTGGCTGACGTACAGCCAGAACAAGGAGGACATCTGGGTAAGCCGAATGCCCGTACCGATCCGGCAGACGGTCACGGAGGATATCGACGATGATTTTGAAAAGTACCAGACGAACAGCTTCGTGGGCGACTGGAATATCTACAGCCCGATGTACGCCCCGGTGGCGGTCACCTACGCGCCGGACGGTTCTGGCAATACCAACAAATGCCTGCGCCTGGCCGACCGCGACCCGTACGATTTTGCCAAGGCCGTACGGGTGTTCAGGTCGAGCGAACGAACCGATATTTCGCTGGATGTGTACTGCGCGCCGGGTAGCGCCTGGCTCGAAATCAGCGTGTTGGATCATGAGGGTAAAACGGCTGCCAAGGTGGGATTCGATCAGCATGGCGAGGTGATCGGCTACAAGCCCGGCGGCTTTTTCGCGGGAGATTATGAGCAGGGTAGCTGGCACAACGTTCGCCTGGCAGTGAATGCGGGAAGCAGTAATTTCGATTTGTACTTAGATGATAAACTCCTGCGAAAGGGCATCAAAAGCCCGGAAAAAGTAGCGGCCGTGGAGCGGCTGTCGATCGTTACCGGGGAAGACCGCACCAAAGTACTCGACCCGAATCCGCCCTTTCATTTCGGGCCGGATGTTTCCTCGGCGTCTGAGCTGGAAAAGTCGGAGAATGTATTTTACATCGATAACGTGAAAATCAAGTAAAACTGGGCACCCAAGTCGCTTCCGTCCAATGACAAAGAAAACATATTTCTTATTCCTCCTTCTCTCTCTACCTACCACCACCTTTGCTACCGCCCAACTAAAAGTGGCCCGTCTATTCGGTGACCACATGGTGCTGCAGCGCGAAAAACCCGTTAAAATCTGGGGCTGGGCCGACAAGGACGATAAGGTTGAACTCATCTTCAACCAACAAAAAGCCAGCGCCCAAGCAGATGCTGAGGGCAAGTGGGTGGCCGAACTGCCCGCCATGCCCGCGGGCGGGCCTTATGAATTGGTGGTAAAAACGAAAAAGAACGAAGTGAAGCTGACTGATATTCTGGTCGGAGAAGTATGGCTGCTGTCGGGGCAGTCGAACATGGAGTGGCGGGTGAAAAACTCCGACAGCGCGAAGGTCGAAATCGCGCGGGCCAACTACCCCAATATCCGGCATTTCGAGGTGCCGCATCAACTGGCCTTTGCGCCGGAAAAAGACTTAAACTCTGGCGAATGGAAAATTGCCTCCCCCACCACGGTAGGCGGTTTTTCGGCGGTGGGGTACTTTTTTGCGCGAAACCTTGTGCAGCGGCTGGGAGTGCCAGTGGGCCTGGTGCATTCATCCTGGGGTGGCTCCCAGATCGAGACCTGGATCAGCGAGAAAGCCATGCAGCAGTCCGGCGCGCTGAACTACTACCCCGCCACCATGCCCCGCAACTGGGACGAAGACGCCCAGTGGCAGGAGCGGAAAATCATCGAGCGCGCCTACGGATCGGCGGACTTCGACATAGAGTCTGTGGATGAAAGCGCGTACCTGCAACCGGGCTACGACTTCGGTCAATGGAAACTTAGGGTCGACCCCGTCGACGACTGGGACCACAACGGCCTGCTGGGTTTCCGGGGAACGGCTTACATGCAGCAGGACATCGAACTTCCCGCCGAAATGGCCAGTCAGCCCACCACGCTGCACTTTGGTCAGCACGATACTCAGCTTGTTTTTTACATCAATGGCCGGAAGGTATACGAAAAAACTGGGGCGCAAAATATCGATATCTCCCTTTCGGCGGGTAGCTGGCAGTCGGGCAAGAACTCCATCCTGGTCAAGGTTGGACCACCGCGCCAAATCACCCAGCGAGGCATGGGTTTCATGGGTAACCAGGAAGATTTTTCGGTGGAAAGTGCCAAAGGCAGCCTGCCGTTGGCCGACATCTTCTGGAAGATGATTCCCTCCTGGCAAGAGGAGCGTTCGTACACCCGTGGCCCCAACAACGCGGGTACTTTGCTTTACAACGCCATGATTGCCCCGCTCATCCCGTTCACCATCGCCGGGACGCTCTGGTACCAGGGGGAGTCCAACGCCTGGCGGGCTCATCAGTACCGTCAGACGTTCCCGCTGCTGATCGAAAGCTGGCGGCGGGATTGGGAGGATGGTTTCCCCTTTTTATTCGTGCAATTGGCCACTTTCGGATCTTTCCAGAACAGCAACGAGGGCAGCTTATGGGCCGAACTCCGCGAAGCCCAAACGATGGCGCTGAAACTACCCAAAACGGGCATGGTCGTGACGACCGACCTCGGCGATCCCGATAACATCCACCCCACCAACAAACAGGATGTCGGGCGTCGCCTGGCCCTGTCGGCTATGAAAGTGGCTTACGGGCAGGATGATATCGTGCATAGCGGCCCGACCTTCAATGACGCCCGATTCGGCGGACAAGAAGCCGTAGTCACTTTCGGCAACATTGGCGGTGGATTAATGGTAAAGGAGAAGTACGGCTACCTCCAGGGCTTCGAGATCGCGGGGCGTGACCGCAAGTTCCGCTACGCTCCCGCCCGCATCGAGGGCGATAAGGTAGTGGTGTCGCACCCCGACGTGCCGGAACCCGTGGCCGTGCGCTACGGCTGGGCCGACGCGCCCATCGACAACAACCTGTTCAACGCCGAAGGATTACCCGCCGCGCCGTTCCGGACAGACGACTGGAAGGGGAAGACGGAGGGAAGGAAATTTCAATGATATGGAACCGCGCCAGTGCAATCTTTCGAATAAAAAGAATGATTCGCCGTAGTTTTCCGTGAAAGAATTAAACGATAACGTTCACTCCTGAAAGTACTCCTGCACCGACTCCCGGTACTGCTCCCCGATGGGAATTTCCTGCACGTCGATTTCTACGTCCTGCTTGGTGTAAGCGGTGATTTTGTCCAGATTGACGATGTAGGAGCGATGAACCCGGAGGAAGCGATCATCGAGCAATTTCTGAAAAGCGGAGATGCTGTATTTGATCGCGTGTTTTTCGTCGGGCAGATGAATCGTGATGTAGTCTTTAAAGCTTTCGACATACAGGATCGAGTCCAGCAATAGCCTCACCTGTTTGCGATTCTTTCGGATGAAAATATACGCTTTCTGTGGGGCTGCTTTTGATGAATCGGAAAGTACCTCGGGTTGTTGGCTTAGAAATTTTTCGGTAGCCCGGAAGAGGCGTTCAAAGGTAATCGGTTTCAGAAGGTAGTCCACTGCGTTCAGGTTGAAGCCGTCGAGCGCGTAGTCACGGTAGGCCGTGGTGAAGATGACGTCCGGTTTTTGAATAAGGTTTTTGAAAAAATCGGTTCCCTTCATCAGGGGCATTTCGATATCGAGAAAAAGCAGATCGACCGAAGTGCGCTGTAGCACCCGGCTGGCTTCCAGGGCACTGGCGCATGTATCGACTACCTCGAATTCGGATAGTTTTTCCAAGTGGGTGGCGATCAACTCACGGGCGAGTTCCTCATCATCGACAATCAGGCAGGTGTACTTCATGGCGTTTTTAGGTCTAGCGTTACCGCAAAAGTACCCTTCGCCTCGTCCAGTTGCAGCCTGTGCGCGTTGGGGTACAGGAGTTCCAACTGCTTACGCACATTTTTCAGGCCAATCGCTGGTTTTGTATCCTCATCCTGTGGCACTTCGGTTGGGACAGTGTTCTTGATACAAAAAATAATTCTCTGCCCCTGAGTGCGTAGCGAAATGTCGATTGTCGCCCGGTTGATTTCCTGGCTGACACCGTGTTTGAAGGCATTTTCCACGAAAGTCAGCAGCAGCAAAGGGGCGATCCTGGTGCCTTGCTCGTAATCGGGGTCGAAGGTGACGACCACCCGCTTTCCGTAGCGTATTTTTTCCAGGGTCAGGTAGTTTTCGATCAGCTCTACTTCTTTTTCGAGCGGTACGTAGTCTTCATTGCAGCGGTACAGGACGTAGTCCAGAATATCCGACAACTTGCTGATGACCTCGGGCGTCTTGTCCGATTTTTTGACCGCCAGGGCGTACACGTTGTTCAATGTGTTGAACAAAAAATGCGGGTTCAGTTGGTTTTTAAGGGCGGTTAGTTCGGCGGTCTTTTTTTGTTCGTTGATTTCCGACAGGCGCTGCTGATCGCGGTAAAATTGAAAAAGCAGTAAAAGTACCGTAGGCGAGAAGAAAAAAACACCCTTGCTGGCCGTCAGAGAAACATCGGTAATCCGCTCGAACATAGACTGGTAGCCAAACGCCTCGAAACGCGTGGCGTAGGACTGTGGGTAAGTAGGTTCGAAGTAGTAGTAATTGGCCGCTTGGTAACCCGCCGCCGCCAAAATCAACAGCAACGTCAGCAGAACACCGAAAGCGAAGTACCGCTTTCTGTTCAGGAAATGAGGAATTAGCCCGTAAAGTACTGCGTAAGCGACGATGATTTGCAGCAGCGTCATCAGGGAAATGACCTCGACCAAATGCGTGGTGTTCTCATAGAACGCCCGGTTGGTCGTGATGAGGTGGAATGAAAAGATCACCACCCAGAAAACCAGGTTCCTGAGCAGTGGCGTGTCCGTTCGGTGGTATAGTTTGGTCAGGGTGTTCATCGCGATGTGGCAAGGTAGGGACAAAGTCAATGACTCTCGGCAAAAGTAGCCAAACGGGTCAGGTAAGGCGACGGAAAGATAGTTTGCAGGGACGAAGCCTTGTTTCTCCGCTAAAACCCCCGCTGGGTGCGTCGAGCGGCTATTGATCTACTTTCTGTCCGCGCGAAGGCTTTTGCCGATTCTTTTGCGGTGGTACTTATTCACCCACCGCCGCAAAATCCATGACGAATCGAACGACCATTTTCATTGCCGCCTGTTTCATTGCGTGCTGCACCCGCGCCTACGCCCAATCTATTAGTACTGTTTCAGGCAAAGTGGTCGATACCGAAGGCGAATCATTGTTAGGGAATGCCATAGTGCTGCATCCCCAAGATTCCAGCATTGTCAAAGGAGTTCCATTTCTGGAAGGGTACTTTGAACTGTCCGGCCTGAATCATCGACAGGTACTTTTGAAGCTGACTTCTCTGGGATTTCAGGATCATTACTTGAAGGTACTTTACGAAGGCGATGCCCAGGTCGATGTGGGAAATGTGGTGTTGCGGCAATCCAGCCAGGAACTGGATGCCCTCGTGGTGGTAGCCAAAGTACCTCTGGTATGGGAAAGAAGCGACGGGTCGATAGAAATAGCGATTGAAAGTACCCCGCTGGCCACCAGCACTTCGGTCGATGAGATATTGAGTCGCTCCCCCGGCGTGGTGTACGACGCCGACGGGCAGATCGGCATTTTCGGCAAAGGGGCGGCGGTTATTTTTCTTAACGGTGTACGCGTGTCGAACGACCGCCTCTCTACGCTCTCACCGACCAACATCGAAAAGATCGAGATCATCAGCAACCCCGGCCCGCGCTATGATGCCGAAGGCAACGCGGTCATCAATATCATCACCAAACACGCTACCGACGAGGGCGTTCGGGGGGTGTTCAAAAACTACCTTTCGCACAGCAACTTTGCTGGCTATGACAACCGCACCAACCTCGACCTCAGCTTCGCCAAAGGCCCCTGGTCGGTCAATGGCAACTACGGTTTGCAACTTGGCAACGACCGCATGATCCTGAAAACGACCCGCGTGCGTAGTGCGCCGGGCGACCGTTTCAGCTCCGACCTCACAACCGACTGGCAGTACGACTACGACAACTATTCCAATTTCGGCTTGGGTCTTCAATACGACCTAAATAAAGACAGCTACCTGTCCCTTCAGTACACCGGAGCCTACGAAAAGCTGGGCGGCGACCAACTGAGCGACAATACCATCATCAGCGACGAAACCGGATTGTACGCCAGCGCGCTGGCGTGGGACGAGTTGTCTTTCGATAACGCGCTCAACATCAACTACTTCCATGACTTGGATAGCTTGGGTTCCAACCTGTTCGTTGGGGGACAATACGCTTCCTATCAGCATGAATTCGACAACGACATCCGTCAGTCGAACACCGTTGCGGGTACGGAGAACGTCGCGTCGATCAATAATGTAGGGGAAGGAAATGTCCAAATCCTGAGTGTCCAGGTCGATTACGTAAAAGCTTTCAGAACCGGGGCGACCGTAGAACTCGGCGGCAAGCTGGGATACGTGCGCAACCGTTCGTTTACCGACTTTCTGAACATCGATGAAAACGGTGCGCTGACCAAGGACAAAAAGCTGTCCAGCGATTTCGACTACACCGAGCGAATACCCGCTGGCTACGTTAATTTTCGGGGAAAGATCAGCAAGAAGCTGAATTACAGCCTGGGCGTCCGGGCGGAGCTGACCGACTACACCCTACTGACCAGCGTCGCGGACGGAGCCCGGCTGACCGACCGCTACCTGAACGCGTTTCCGAACGCGTCGTTGACCGCCCGGTTTTCCGATAACCTGAATGCCTATTTCACTTACTCCTCGCGCATTGACCGTCCCTCCTACCAATCACTCAACCCCTTTGTGATCTACCAGGATGCCTTCACTTCGATCCAGGGGAACCCCAACATCCGACCCGCCAAAGTCCACGCCTTCGAGCTTGGCGGTGCCTTGGGTAGTTGGAGCGTGAAGACGGGGTACAACTACACGCGGGATTTTATCGGCGGCGGTGCCTTCCAGGCCGAGGACGACCCGCGCGTGTACGTTCTGCAACGCGCCAACATCAGCGAAGTACACGCGTTTTTTGCATCAATCAGCAAAAACATCAACATCACGTGGTGGCGTTCGACCAATACAGCCAGCATCAGCTACGACAACGCCATCGACGACACCGGAATCTTTGCCGTCAGAGCCAACCAACCCTACTTTTATCTTTATTCTCAGAATAGATTCAATCTGAAAAAGTGGATTACCTTTTACGCAACGGCCTGGTACGAAAGCGACTTACAGGATGGCATCTATCTACGAGAGGACCGCTCGTCCATAAACCTCGGTCTTGAAAAAAAATTCTGGAAAGACGCCCTGACGTGTAACCTGGAAGTCAACGATCTGTTTCACAAAGTACGTGCCGCCGGAGAGTACCGACTGGGCACGACCGACATCGTGTACGGCCGGCAGTTCAACACCAGTTACGTGCGGTTCGCGGTTTCGTACAATTTCGGTCGCTTGAAGCAATCCAGCTACCGGAACAAAGACGTGGGCGAGTCCGAGAGGCAGCGGGCGCAGTAGCGAAAACTGCCCTGAATCTATGTTGAGTAGTTCTGAATGGCCTTTTATGTGAAATTCACCTCTCAGAAGAAAACCACTCGCCATATGCCTCTTTCATCGCCGCCAACTGCTGAGCGTGGCTCGCTTCATCGGTAAAATGACGCGTCTCATGCGGATCGCTCTTCAGGTCGAGGAGCTGCTCTTCGATGCCGACAAAATCGTAGCGGATGAATTTGAGCCGATCTTCCGACACGACCATGCGGCCAATCTCGCTTTCCACGCCCAGGTACTTCCGCCAGTCGGTTTCTTCCTTTTCCATCAAAGGGCGTAAACTCCGACCGCGCGGGTCAACCTGGGACTCGATGCCCGCGTAGTCGCCCAGCGTGGGTAGCAGATCCAGGCCGTTGGAAACCAGGTGGGTGTCGTCCACCTGTCCGGCGGGAATCTGCCCTTTCCACATTGCCATGAAGGGTATGTTGGCCGACTCCTCATAAAGTACCGTCTTGTGTTCCATGCGGTGGGCGGCGTCCATGTCGCCGTGGTCGCTGGAAAACAGGATCAGCGTTTCTTCCTCCTTGCCGCTGGCTTTCAGGGCATCGAGGATTACCTGAATCTGCTCGTCCACCATTTCGGTCAGGCGGCAGTAGGCGTAGCGGTGCATCCGCCATTGCGCTTCGGAGTAGCCCCGCCGGGCTTTGATTCGGAAATCGCGCAGTTCGAGCAGGGCTTCGATGGCTTTCGGCTCGTCGGCTTGCGGCTCGAAGTTGGGCGGCAGCGGTGGAAGGTACTTTGCCAAAAACTCCTCGTCCGACACGCCCGCTGGCTTTTTCAGCGCTTCGTCCAGCGTGGCGAGTTCGGTCTGGCCGTCTTTGAGGTTGTTGTTGTCGGGGTCAAAATCCCGAATCGCCATGTAGCAGATGTCGTGCGGATTGATCAGTGACACCATCATGAAGTAAGGCTTCTCGTGGTCGGCGTTGATGACCTCGGCGGCCCGAGCCGCCAGGTCGTCGCGCTCGTTTTTGGTAATCATCGTGAAGCCCAGTTTGGCGGGAGTCAGGTGCCTGGAAAAATGTTCTTTACCACCATAAAATAAATCGTAGCCCGCGCGTTTCAGGTGGGCGGCGATGGTATTGTCCATCACTTCCTGGGAAGGTTCGGGGATTCTCATCGCTTCCCCGTTCTCCCGCAAAGTTTCGCCCTTTTCATTGGTGAAGTAGCTGGGCATCCGCCCCGTCATTAGGCTTAGGCGCGAGGGCGCGCAGACCGGATTCGGCGCGTAGGCCCGCGTGAAACGGATGCCGTTGTCGGCGATGTAGTCCATCGCGGGCGTTTTGAGGTACTTGTTTCCAGCGGCGCTCATCATCGTCGCGCTCTGCTGGTCGGTGTAAATGTAGATGATGTTGGGCTTTTTCTTGACGTCTTCTTTTTTCGTGCAAGAAGGCATCGTCAACGCCGAAAGCGTCGCTAGGACAATGAGGTTGAGTGTGTTTTTAAAAGGCATTTTTTTAGGATTTATCTCAAACTACCAGACAATGGTAATTCCATATTTTTCAAAGATTTTATCCTTCGATAAAGTCGCTAAATTTTGGTTGAAACATTGTGAAATAAGAATAGTAATGAAGGTGTGTGTATCCAGAAGATTTCTCATCAATTCATGTATTCATCAAAATCTTCCAACGGCTCGTCAAAATCATCGTGCATAACGAACATTCCTTTACCGCTGCCAAACTGTGGTTTTGGGTGGTTGGAAGTAGTTTGGTTTGCCTTGTACTGACTGGACAGATGATCGATAAAGTTAGACACCTCCACCTTCAAATGTTCAGGGAGGGCTGACAGCTTGCTGTATAATAAGGTGTTGTCCATAGTTTTGTTACGTTGCCTGGGTAACTAAGGTAATAAATTATTTTTGATCACTGACTGCAGCTTTATCAATCATAAGGGTTCGTTCGGAATAAATCGGGAGTGGTCATCACACGGTTATAAAACATTGACAGTTGGTGTCTATATTTTCTTCAACGGCCAATACTTCGATTCCGTCCGGGCATTAGCAAGGTATTTTTCAAACTTGGCGATTACGTCTGGGTGCAAAGCCGCGACGTCGTTGTTTTCCCCAACATCCGTCGCCAAATCATAGAGTTGAATATTCTGCTGATTCACCCGAATCACCTTCCAGTTTTGCCAGCGGACGGCTTGGGTGAAATCCTTAGCGAAAAATTCCCAGTACAAAAAGCGGTCGTCGGTCGTTTGTTTTTTTCCCAATAAGGTAGGTAAAACGCTGATTCCGTCGGTGGGTGTCTCCACCTCCACCCCAGCCAAATCGGTCAGCGTCGGCAAGAAGTCGGCGAAGTACCACACCGCTTCGCTGGTGACACCGGGCTTGACCTTCCCCGGCCAGCGGGCGATCATCGGCACGCGCAGGCCGCCTTCGGTCAGGTCGGTTTTGTAGCCGCGAAACGCCAGGTTGCTGTCGAAGAGGTCGTCCCACGCTTCCGGCTTACGCTCCACGCCGTTGTCGGAGCCGAAGAGGATGAGGGTGTTTTTGTCAAGATTGTGTTCCTGCACGGCGGCCAGGATTCGGCCCACGTCGCGGTCCAGCCGCGTGATCATGGCGGCGTAGATTTTGGCTTCTTCGGGCCAGGGTTTATCGGCGTACTCGCCCAGATCGGGTACCTCGAAATCGCGGTGCGGAATGCAGTAGGGCAGATACAGAAAGAAGGGGTTCTTCTGGTTTTTATCAATAAAATCGAGGGCAAAATCCGTAAACAAATCGTGCGTGTACGCCCCGCGCTGACCGTTGGCATTTTCGGGAATAGCGATTTTTTCCTCATTCCGCCACAGCGAACCGGTGTAGTAAAATGGCGCGTGGTTCTGGTTCAAGTACCCCAGCCACTCGTCGAATCCCTTGCGGGCCGGAACGCCCGCCGTGCCAGCTTCCCCGATGCCCCATTTCCCAGCGATGCCCGTCTTGTACCCGGCGTTTTGCAGGAGTTGGGCCACGGTAACGTCCTCCGGTTCCAGCGACACGCGGCGGTTGTTTTCGTAGGGGTCTTTGGTCTGGCCCAGTCGTGAGGCGTTGCTCCGTACCCGTGTGTGGCCCGTGTGCAGCCCGGTCATCAATACACTCCGCGAGGGGGCGCACACGGTCGAACCCGCGTAGGCTTGCGTGAAGCGCATGCCCTCCGCCGCCAGTCGGTCGATGTTGGGGGTATGGATTTCTGCCGTTTCCGCGCCGTTGGGACGGTAGCAGCCCAAATCGCCGTAGCCCAGGTCATCGGCCAGGATGAAGATGATGTTGGGTTTAGGGGGTAGCGATTGGGAGGAGCAGCTAAAAAAACCGCCTGTCAAAGCCAATATTGTTAAGAAGATAATTTGCCGCAAAAGGTATGGCATGTTCATGCTATGTTTCAAGTTTTTCATGATCGTAATTCAATTGCCGGGCGGCTTTAGCGGCAGCGGCCGACCGTCCCCGGTGGCAGAGAATAGGTTATTCTCCTCCGCTTCCGGGGGCTAAAGCCGCCCGGCAATTGATAAAATTTTAGGTACTTATCAGGAATAACTACCTAACAATCTCCTTCATCGGCACCAGCCGCACCGGCCCTAGCAGCCCCGAATCGGTCAGTTCCCAGCCGGAGGCGTCGAAGCGCTTACCGTACGGGCTGATGAAATTGATGTCGTAAAACTTCCGCCAGACGACTTTCCTTTGATCCAAATCGCGGATGCGGTTGGCGGCCAGGTTCGTGACCTCCACGGTCAGCTCGTTCTTGCCCGGCCGGAGGTACTTCCCGACCAGTACCTCGAACGGAACGCTGAACAAAGTACCCACCTCTTTTCCGTTGATGCTAACGCGCGCGCTTTCTCGCACTAGTCCCAGATCGAGCCGCCAGTCGTCGGCGGAGGTGTCGGGTAGTTGGAAGTCGATACGGTAGCGGGCCGTTCCGGCGAAGCGTTGGGCTTCCTCGTCGCCGAGGGTGGTCCATGAGGCCAGTTTTCGGGTCGTGATGTCGGCTGGTTTTTGCGGCCCGCCCGCGCCGAATTCGATGCGCCAGGTTCCGGTAATTTCGGTTGGGGCAGCGGCGGCGGGCGTCAGGTACTTCCAGGCGGGGCCGTCTATTTTTTTTGTGTCAAAAGTTCGCAAGATGCAAGATTGTCCGGGCCGGAGTTGCAGATACACCTGCGTTTGATCCGCGTCGGTTTGGCGGGTAGTTGCCACCCCCGTTTCTTCGGTCATCGGATCCATGATGACGACCGATTGGGCTTTGGTTCCTAACGTCACCCAACCGTCCACGGGGTAGTTGCCCAGGCTAGTCAGGAAATAGTGGTGGCCTTCGGCGTGGGTGCGGCGGATGAATTTGATATTCTGATCGGCAATTGCTTCGCGGGTGACGTTCAGGGTTTTGAGCAAAGTACCTACGTCGTCCGTTTGGTAGAATTGTCCTTGACCCATCCGAGCGATCTTGGCAGAACTACCTTCCGTCTCTTGCCATTCGAGTTTGGACAGCGTCGCCTTGAACGCCCGTCGCCGCGCCTCCAAAGTACCCAGTCCCGGCACGTCCTGCGGCATTTTGTTTTGGAAGATGACCGTTACCCCGGCGCGGGCCAGGTCGGCTAGTCGGGACAGCGTGGTGTGTGGCATGTATTCGGTTTGCGGCACGACGATGAGGCGGTAGGTTTGCGGGCCAACCAGGATTACTTTACCATCCCTTGTTGTTGCGTTTCGCAAAAACTTGTCGGAAACAAAATCCGCACTGAACCCGCTGTCGAGGAGTTTTTCCGACAACCCATAGAAGGGCGTTTCTTTCAGCCATTCGTGCACGGCGTGGATGTGGGTGGGCTGCACCAGGTCGCCGAAGCGTTCGTTGATGCCGTCTTTCTGCTGCCAGAGGTCGAAGGCCGGGTAGTACAGCAGAATGTCGTTGTCCGGCTCGCCGCTTTGCAAAATCGATTGGCAGCGGGCCACGTAGCGGTTCAGGGCCGGAAAATCGGCCCAAATGGAGTTGGAAGGGCCAAAGTGGGTGGTGGCGTAAAACAGCCAACCCGGCCATTCGGCGTCGGGCGGCGAGTACGGGATGCCGTGGTAGAAGATGTGGTTAATGCCGCTGGTGAAGCCCTTGTCCAGCTCGGGCTTGACTAGTGCCAGCGAAATCTTGAAATGTTCGTTGAGCCAGGTACCGCTCTCGGAGGAAGTCAGGCGGTGTCCGGCCAGGTGCGTGGCCGAGGAGGCAAACTTCATCATGTGGACGTTGGGATCGCTGGTTATTTCGGTAAAGTAGTCCAGGCCCGGCAGGTCGAAGTAGCTGGGGTGGTTGATTTCGGTTTCGGCGATGTCGGTCGCGGCGTAGGTGTCGATGAGATTGGAAGGCGAGCCGTGGGCCTGGTTTCTTGACAAAGTACCCCTTCCCTGAGCCCAGCGCGCCCAGGTCTGGATGTATTCCAGGTGCAGGTCGGAGATGGTTTCGCGGTAGTCGCAACGCACCCGGGCGATGGTTTCGTCCGACCCTTCGCCGATCAGGGCGGGCAGGTGATGGCGGAGGTCGTAGCCGCGCCGCTGCTCGAATTCGGCCAAAAGATCGTGGCTCCACGTAGCGTGGTGGTACTCGTAGGAGTCGTGGTAAAAAGCCCGCACGGCTTCGGTGTAGTTCTCGGTGAAGGCAGTCTGGAAAGCCATGAGGTAGCGACCCATAGCCCAAGCCGAAAACGGATCGACCATGTAGCCCCGGCCACCGGGCGCGGGCCGCTCGACAACCGCCCCTTTTTTGCCCGATTCAAAAAGTGCGTACAGCGTCCAGGGTTCGTTGGTGGCCGTCCAGTTCAGCTTTCCGGTCGAGGGTACTTTGGCGGTAAGGTCCAGGACTTTTCCGCTGGCCGAGTAAGCCATTAACGCCTGGACTTTTCGGAAAAATCCTTTTTCCAATTCATCTTCAATAATCAGGGTGTCAGGAAGCGTTTGCCCGGGTTTGAGGGTGTATTTCTTGACCACTACCTTCGTGACGGCGTCCTCGATTTTTACCTGCGGGCCGCCGAAGTTCCAGCCCGTGCCACTCGTCATGTCGATGCCCATGCCCAGCCGTTTGGCCTCGGCGACGGTGTGGTTGAGCATCTCGATCCACTTGGGCGAGAGATAGTCGATGAAGCGGCTTTCCTCGCCTTTTACGCCATAAATAGGGATAGTGTGCATCCCACCCAACCCGGCGCGGCTGTACGTTTCCAGCACACTGGTCAGGTTTTCCTTGTCCACGGCGTTGCCCATCCACCACCAGTAGGCCCAGGGCTTGTGTTCCTTCTCGATCTCCGGCCAAACAAGGGGCGCAGGGGCTTTCGCCGCATTCGGCTGCGCCAGGCAGGGGGTGGTTATCAAGAAAAAGAAGGCTATCCACCAAACACGTGCTATCATTTCTCTACAGATTTTTCAATTTCAATAAAAACCGGACTCCCGTACACGATCCCGCCGTTGCGTAGCAAAATCCTGACGTAGAACCAGGTGCTTTCACTAACAACCCCGAGGTCGATGTTCAGGTCGAGGTCTTCTGCGTTGGCGGTGCTGCTCCAAACTACCTCGTTGTCCGAAACTACCTCAATGGATTGGCAGACGTCCTCCGCGCTCATTGTCAGGTGGGCGTTTAATTTCGTGCCTTTTTTCAGCTTGATCTCGCTGCCCATCAACGCGTCGTTGACTGAAAACGCCAGGATGGCCCGCGTGTCCCAGCAAGCCCAGGTGTGCCGCTGGTACATTCCGTCAAAAACGTCGTCGCGGGTCATGTCGTCCACCCAAACGCCGCTGACCGACTGGCTGTGCAGTGGCAATCGCCCCAGACTTTCGGCCCCGGTGTTGACGTACACGGGCTTGCCCGTGTGGTTGTCGGTGCCGGCGGTGAAGCCCAACTTGTAGCCTTTCGCCAGTGCATCCTGCGCCGAGGATTGGTTGGCGTACCAGCCGCGCCAGGCGTCGGTATATTCATTGCGCTCCATGTTGCCCCGCGTCTGGAATATTTCGATGAGGCGGTGGTAGCTGTCGGGCTGGCGAAAGTCGTAAGAAAACCAGTAGGGTACGCCGTCGGGGGTACTTGTTTCGGCCACGGCATTGGTGTGGTGCGGAATAGCGATGAAGCGGTCGCGGCCCCGCAAAGTACCGCTTAGTTTTTCCAACTGATCCCGGAGCATATACGGTTTCTTGCCCCGAACATTGGCCTCGCCGTGGGGGCGGATGGGGTGGTCGGGCTTGATCGTGTAGTAGTTGTCGTGGCCCTCGTTGGTGCTGTTTTCCCACCCAAAAATGGTCACGAAAGTACCCGGCGCGTTGAATTTTTCTACGATCTCGGTGCTGTACTTCCACTCGTCCACGTCGGGCGTGTGGTCGCTGGGCGTGGCGTAGTCGAGGTTGAAGTGGTCGCGCGCACTGATCAGGCCGTCGGTCAGGTCGTTGGCCCCGTCGCCCGAAATCTCGGTATGCCAGTGAAATTCGCCGAAGGCCGCCGTTTTCGGGAACATCGCTTTGGCCCAAACGGGATTGCTCGTGACCGTCAGCGCGTTGCCCATGCGGGTGGCGTTGGCGATGTTTTCCTGGGTAGATAAATCTTCCAAAGCCACCGACACCCGCAAGCGACCGATTTGCCGCGGGGCGGGTACTTCCAGCGTCGTGACGGAGTCGATGGTTTGGCTCCACTCGCGGCCTTCCCAGCTTAATTTTACAGGAATTGCGCGGCGGAACGACCGCGGATTGCAGTACCGATCTTCCGGGGCCAACACGATGCGTACTTTGCCGGAAGTACCTGCCATCGGACGCGCGTACACGCCCAACCGCTCGACGGGCGCGGGATTCACGTGCAGCCGCTCGGTGGCGTTGGGTACTTTGCTGAACTGGCGCAAAGAATCCTGACCCGGCGGCTGGTAGTCGGCCCGCCAAACGGACACCACATCGGCGAGGTTAGAGAAGCGCGGCGGGATGGCCCCGAGCTTGATCCGAAGCGGCTCGCCTGCTTTCAAGCCGTAAGGAAGTACCGCGCGGAAGATCGTCCACTTGCCTAGTAGCGCGAACACGTCGTCGCTCGTCACCCTGCCGGGCCGCCGCACGACGATGTCGCCCTTGTCGAGTTCCAGGCGTGGGTACTGCCACTCGTAGTAGGTGCGGAGGTTGGCCGAGCGCAGTTCAATCTGTGTGCCGGGAAGTACTTTTTGCGGCGGTGTCCATTCCAGTTCCCACTGAAAAGTACTATTCAAAGTTGCGAAGGCGTGGGGATCGAAAACTACCTGGAGCGTGGAGTCGGCTAGCGTAGCGACGGGCTGCCGAGGCTGGGCCGTCAGCGCGCTAAGGCTTGAATTCAGCAAAAGATATATCACCCCAAATTTTGTCAAAGCTTTTTTTTCTGATTCTTGAAAAATCATCAGTCACCTGATTTTCAAATCATCCACGTAAACTACGCATTCGGCCACTTTCTCATCCCCATCCGTGTAAATTGGACCCGTTTTTCGGATGTCGTGGACGTGCGGGTACTGGTTTTCGCGGCGGTAGAACCCGGTGCGCATTTCGAGGCGTTCGACGCTCTCGACCGGGTGGTGAAATTTCCCGGCAGTCAGCGCTTTCTGGCCACTAATTGATAAATCGAAGGTCTGGCCTGCCACATCGATGTCCAGCCGGACGGGGTACCATTCGTTGGTTTTGTAGGGTTTCAGGCGTTCGGCCACCAGCCCATCCCATACTTTATTGGCAAAGAATTACCCGTCGTATTCCAGCATGACGGCTCGGTTACCGACTTTGTCCAGCACGTCGATTTCGAAGCGGCCCAGATCCATTTCGTGAAGGTTGAGCCTGAACTCGATGGTGACTTTCTGGGTCTCGGGAAACACCTGCACCACCTTGGCGTAGTCGTAGGGGTTGGCGTCGCTGAGTTTCAGCACCCAGTTGTGGCTCTCGACCATTGCGCGGCTGACGGGGGCCCAAACCGGGGCGTAGATGTTCAACTGATCCAGGGAATTTTCGTTTTCAAAATCTTCATCGATAGCCTTGGTCACTTTGCCAGTGACGGGTACTGGAACGTGCGAAATCCATACGTCTTCCTTATTCATGCTGTACACGAGGGGCATGGCGTTGCCCGGTGGGTTGCCGTTTCCCTCGGCGATGCCGCGTACGTAATTGGAGCCGCGCTCCTTGAATTTGCCGAAATACCGTCCCGGCGGCACCTCGGTCTGCACGACGAGCATACTGTCGAAGACGATGCCGTCGTCGCTGGTGATGACCGCCAGCGGGTAGCGGAAGGACGTCTTGGGCATGGGGTCGTAGGCGATGGCGTAACGGCCGTCGTCGGTGCGCTGCCCCCATTCTTTTGAAGAAGAGGTGGGCTTCGAGGCGATTTGCACGGGAGTGGTCCACGCCTTACCCTCGGGATCGGCCAGCGCGGCCCAGGCGTTTTTCCATAGTCCCACGGTCTTGCCATCCTTCCGGTGGTAGAAGGATAAAGCGTTGGCCGCGAAAAGGGGCGTTTTAGTGGGGTCGAGGGCGTAGAAATCGTCCTTGGGGCGGTCTTCTTCCCACCATTGTTGCACTACCAGCTTGTCGGCGAGCAAAGCCTCGCAAGCGGCCTTGAAACCCGCGTCGGGCGAAGCCGTGTACATCGGGTAGAACGCGGCGGCCTTCTTCTCGTCGTAGCCCGCGTGGGGCATGACGCGGATGAAGTAGATGGGCCCCAGGCTGCCGTCCCGGTAAATCTCCCGAATGCCGCGGCCGACGCCAAAGCCCGTGTTAGGGCTATCGGTCGGCCCGACGGGGATGCCGTAGAAACTCATGGCGAGCAGCCGCCCGTTGGTTGCGGTATAGAAGCCCATGCGGTGGGTGGCGATGGTCTGCTTGCCCGGCGCGTACTCGATGGCCGGAAACAGCATACGCGGGTCTTCCCAAGCAATACCGTCCTTCGACTGCGTGAGATAGACCTGTGTCGGGATGCCGTGTTCGTTCCATTGGCTGCTGACATACTGGACGAAGTAGGTGTCGTTCCAATACGCCAGCATCGGCGAGTGGTTGTAGCCATGCCGCGCCCCCTCGGTGCGGCCATGCGTGGCATTGGCCCGCATAATCTGGTAACTATGCACCCCAACTGCCGGACGTAACTGTCCGTCGTGGTACGCCTGATCTACTAGCTTTGGTTCACCAGCGTAGCGGATAGGCTCGTCGGCGGTGCCAGGCTGTGCTATTGCAGCTACGGAGAGGAAAAACAGTATGCTGGTAATTTTAGTCAATTTCTTCTTTTTTTGGTGTGAGTGCATTTCGAGAAATGCGTATCTGCAATGTTAAACCAGGCCGGGCGTATCGCTTTTACTTAGCGGCTTCCAACAGTTGGTCACACTTCACCCGCATTTTTGCCAATAAATCCCGGTGGGTTGGGTCGGTAGCCAGGTTATTGGTTTCGAGCGGATCGCGCTCCAGGTCGTAAAGTTCCTCGAACATGGGGTCTGATTCGATGTACCGGAGGTACTTGGTCTTTCGGGTCACTACGCCTTCTGACTTCGGGATTTTGGAAACGTCCGGTGGTCGGTGAAACCGATGTTCGTAGAAGAATTCATTGCGCCAGTCTGGCTTTTCTCCCCGCACAATCGGCAGAAAGCTTTTTCCTTGCGAAGCTTCCCAGGGTTTCACACCCGCTGCGTCCAGGATGGTAGGGGCGATGTCGACGTTCAGCACCATGTCGTCACTCGGTTGGCCCCGTAGCTTTTTGGGAAGTCTAGGATCGTAGTAAATCAACGGCACCCGGATCGACTCCTGATGGCCGTACCACTTCCCCGCCAGGCCGTGCTCACCCAGGTAGAAGCCGTTATCGCCCATGAAAATAATGATGGTATTATCGGCCAAGCCCTGACGTTCCAGTTCCTGACGGATGCTACCCAGAGCCACATCGACTCCGTAGATCAGGCGGTAGTAATTCTTGACCGAGTGCTGGTACAGTTCGGGCGTGGAAAAGCGGGCCTTCCAGCGTATCCGGGACTCGTTGTTGGTAGTGAACCATTCGGGAAAAACACCATAAAAATATTCGTCTCCGGCGGTTTTAGGAGTAGGGATCACCACGTCCTGGTACATACCGCCGTAGGCCGGATCAGGCACGAATTGCCTCGGATCGGCATCCTGTACGTGCGGAGCTTTGAAGCCTACCGTCAGGCAGAAAGGTTGCCCGTCCTCGTTGGTGCGCAAAAATTCCAGGGCGTTATTCTCGCACATACGGGTGTAGTGGATGTAGTTGCCCTGTTCATCGACGTTGTCGTATTTGGGCGAGCCTCCAGTCGCCCCTTTCCAGTAGTTGTACGATTCGATGGGGGCTCCCTGCAGGTCATACTTGCCGATGAACCCGATGCGGTACCCGTTTTTTTTAAGCAAAAGCGGATAGCCATTCGCAATGGCCTCGTCGGACATCAATCCGTGATTCCGAACACCGTGCCGACGCTCGTACTGCCCGGTCAGCAGACTGGCGCGGCTGGTGCCGCAAATGGAGGTCGTGACGTGGGCGTACTTGAATAGCGTACCGTCCCTGGCCAACCGATCCATCTGGGGCGTTTGTATGATGGTATTGCCCATAGCGCCCATGGCATCCCACCGCTGGTCGTCGGTGAGCAGGAAAATGATGTTGGGGCGTTGCGTTTGCTTTTGGGACGAATCAGCGTCTTTCTGGCAGCCCATCGTTGCCCCCAGCATAAGCAACGCCGCGTACATTATCGGTTTTGTCCACATTCTGAAATCTGCCAGTATTTTATTCATTCAAAATTTTTAAAAATAAACACCCTAATACTGCTCGATCGGTTCCGGGATTTGCTGCCATCCCTCGCGTGATTCTTCGTGGTACTTTCGGAGGGCTTCCAGCAGCCGCGCTTCGATTTCCGGGTGTTCTCCCAGCAGGTTGTACAGTTCGCGGTGGTCTTGTGCGAGATTGAATAGTTCGGTGGGTTTCAGGCTGTCGGTCAGCAGTTTCCACTTGCCGTCCGTCGCCACCGACGTGGCGTAGGGCGTAGGCTTGGGGCCTTGATTCTGGAAACCTCTGTACAAATCCATCTGCCACAAAAGTACCCCCCGGTCGGCCATTTGTCCGTCGCCCGTGAGCAGGGGCATGATGTCGATGCCGTCGAGCTTATCGGGCAAAGTACCTCCCGCTATTTTGCCAAATGTCGGCAGCAGGTCGGCCATGTGAGCGGGCTGAAAAGTGTGCTGTCCCGCCGCGATGTGTCCGGCCCAAACCGCGAACATCGGCACGCGGATGCCGCCCTCGTGCAGGTCGGTCTTGCCGCCCTTGAACGGGCCGGGACTACCCTGGAAGGCAGGGCCATTATCGGAGGTGAAGACGATGAGCGTATTTTCCAACTGCCCGTTTTCCCGCAAATGCTGGATAAGCCGCCCGATCTGGGCATCCAGGTGTGAGACCATCGAGCGGAAGTAAAGTTGATCCCCCTCCACGCCCAGCGCGGCGTACTTCGATAGGTGCGGCTCGGGGGCAGGTTCGTAGGGCGTGTGCGGCACGTCGAACCACATATTCAGGAAAAAGGGTTTGTCGCCGTCCTTCCAGCCGTCGAGCAGCTTGATGGCTTCATCGACTTTGATTTCGGTCCAGTGCTGGTCGTTGGGCGCGGCGCGCTCGTCGTTGCGGAGCATGTACTTGCCACCCTGGCGGTAAAGTTGTCGCTCGCTCACCAGCCGGGGACGGATGGGCGCGCCCTCGATGTTGGTCAGGTAGTGGTCGAAGCCGTGTTGCAGCGGACCGGGCAGGGCGGTTTCGCTTTTCTGTCTCCGCTCGACATCCGACAGGCGAAGCCCACCCAGGTGCCACTTGCCAATGTGGGCCGTGGTGTAGCCCGCGTCGTGCAGTACTTCGGGCAGCGTACGGGCGGCGGCGGGCAGGTACTCTACGCTATCCCGGAAGTGCTGGCGGATGTCGTAGCGCAGCGGGAACTTGCCCGTCATGATACACGCCCGCGAGGGCGTACACACCGCCGAACCAGAATAAAAATTCGTGAACCGCAGGCCAGAAGCCGCCAGCGAATCAATGTGGGGCGTCTCGATGGACTGGCTGCCGTAGCAGCCCAGATCGCCGTAACCCATGTCGTCGGCGAGAAGGAAGACGATGTTGGGCTGGGTACTTTTTTTGGAAACGCTTTGACCGCTTTCATTGGAACAAGCGACCAGCGTAGAAAGCAAGGCAAGAAGAAGAAACTGAGTCTTTATACTTTTGGTCAGATAGCAGAACATCGGGCTTGTTTGAGTTAAAAATCTCTGTTGCCGAAAAAAACAGGTGAAAGACAAAAATCAAAGCCTCTCTTCCAGGGTACTTACTGGTAAATAAGTCCCGGGAAGGGCGGCTTTGGTATTCGCTCACTGGGACGCCAGCCCGGTCTCTCATTTACTCATTCAAAATTGCTAATACCCCGGATTCTGCTCGATCAAGCCATCACTAGCCAAAACCTCTGTAAAGGGAATCGGCAGTAAATACTTCGTTGGCGTTATTTTGATGTTATTTGGCGTTTGCTTGCTGGCGGCGGCAGTCTTTTCAAGGTAATTTAGCCGCTTGGTCCGGTAAAGGTCAAGCAGTCCGTGTCCCTCGTAGGCCAGTTCCCACCGCCTTTCCTCAAACACCGCATCGCTGAATTGTTGGTAGGTCAACCCGGCAGGAAGATCTTCTAAACCCGCCCTTTCCCGGACAGTATTGATTGCCTGATAAGCATTGGCAGTAGGTGATTTATTGACCTCGTTGAGCGTTTCAGCCTGCATTAAAAGTACGTCGGCGTAACGGAGCATCGGAAAATCTACACTCTCATTCGCGGAAACGCTGAGGTCGAAAAACTTATTGGTACTGGGATAGGGAACCCTGCCTTGATCAAACTGAGTGTAGTTCGTGGTTTTGCCATTAACTGTAAATTCGGTAAGGAAAGTGGGATTTTTCCGGGGACCCTTCGGAAAGCCTTCAAAAAAGGGCATCTCCGCTACCATATTTCTTCCGTTGTCGCGAAAGGTAAGGCCAGAACCACTGGGGGCAAAATTACTGGTCAGGTAGTTGCTGTTCTCACCCGGTGCGGTGGAGTACTGGATGGAAAATACAATTTCTTTGGAGTTTTGAGTTCTTCCGTTCCAGAGGGATTCGTAGTTGGGAAGCAGCGAGTACTCGTTCGATGTCACGATGGCATCTATTTGCTTTTGTGCTTCGGACCATTGCCCCAGGGTCATATACACCTTGGCCAGTACGGTTTGAGCCGCTCCTTTGGTGGCTCTGCCCAGTTTGGAAACTGAGCGGATAGGTAAGTTCCCAACGGCAAATTGCAGGTCGGGTAAGATAGCCTGATTGTACACAGCCTCGAGCGGGTCACGGGCCTGACGGATATTCTTCAGTGAGGTGGTTTCGCTAAGCCGAAGCGGAACGCCGCCGAAAAAGCGAACAAGGTTGAAGTAGTGCAGTCCCCGAAGAAAGCGAGCCTCTGCAATGATCCGCTGCTTATTGGCTTCATTCTTGAAAGTGATCCCTTGCACACGGTCGATAACCAAGTTAGTTCGGTTGATCGCATCATAAGCACTGGCCCAGAATCTGTTTACGAACAAGTTGTTAGCCGTAACCTCCAAAATATCTAATTCCTCCCGGTCAGTGTTCACATTCGCATTAGTCAAAAATTCCGAAGGCACTTCATTGAGTTCGTAATATCCAGTGATGTACCCGCCTTGCAAGACATCGTACGCACCATTCAGAGCTAATTGCGCGCTTTTCTCGGAGGTGAAAAAATCTTCCGGCTGATCGAAAGAAAAAACTTTCGTGTCTAAATCATTGCAGGCACTTTGGCTCAGCAAAACGATGGCGAGTGATAATTTATAAAGCTTTTTCATGATGCTTTTCAGTTATAGTGAAATGTTGAGACCCAGCGTATAGATACGGGCTAGTGGGTAGGTTCCTAGGTCGATTCCCCGAAGTAGGGTATTCTGACCACGGGCGTTAACGTCAGGGTTGAATCCCTGATAATTTGTAAAAGTGAAAGCATTCTGAACACTGGCGTAAACCCTCAATCTGTCCAGGTTGGCTACCTTATTGGCAGGAAGTCGGTAGCCCAGGGTAATGTTTTTGACCCGCAGGTAGGAGCCATCTTCAACGAATTGGAGGTCGGTGTAGCGCTGATATACCCTCGTCGGCTTGCCTACCGCTCCCTGATACAGCCCATCGGGATTGGCCGGACTCCAGCGATTCAACATTCTCTTGCTTGCGTTGGCGAATGTGACGGCTCCGAACTCCAAAAAGTTGCTGTTCATATTCATGATATCGTTGCCGTAGGAACCTTGGACAAAAACGCTCAAATCGAAGCTCCGGTACTGGAAATTATTCGTCATTCCGAAAATGAAGTCCGGCTCAGGGTTCCCTACCACCTGCTTGTCCTGGTTATCTATTTTTCCGTCCCCGTTTTTATCAAACACCTTGATGTCTCCGGGTACCGCTCCATCTTTTACTTGCGCTCCGTGGGCGAGTATCTCCTCCTGGGTCTTAAAAATGCCAAGCGCGTGCCAGGTAAAGAATGTGCCAACCGGAAGCCCCACGTCAAGGAAAGGGCCGGTATCCTTCCCGTAGTTGCTCACCTGCCCGCCTCCGATTTCTTGCACGAAGAAAGGAGTGGACTCTCCCAAGCTGAGGATTTCGCTTCGATTGAAGGATACGAATCCGTTCAGATCCCATTTGAAGTTTCCTACCAGGGGTCGTCCCCCCACCGCAAACTCCATTCCCTTGTTTCTGATGCTGCCCGAGTTCAGTATGGCCGTGGAGAAACCCGTGATCTTAGGCAGATCGACCGGAAGCAGCAGGTCGTAGGTCGTCTTGTAATAGTAGTTATAACTGAACGTAAGGCGATCTTTGAAAAAGCCCCAATCCGCTCCAAGGTTCAGTTGCCGGGTGCTTTCCCATTTCAAATCGGGATTAGCCACCTGCACGGGCCGCACGCCGTTTTCCAACTGATCATCGTAAGGGTAATTGGCTTGCTGAAGCCTTGCCAGCGCAGGGTAAGCATCGATCTCGGAATTACCGGTAACGCCGACACTCACGCGCAATTTTAGGTCGCTAATGGCGGGAAGGCTACTCATGAACGCCTCATCTGATACCCTCCAGGCTAGTGCGGCGGAGGGAAAGAACCCCCAGCGATTACTTTTTCCAAATCGCGAAGAGCCATCCGCTCTGGCGCTTACTGTCAGCAAGTACCGATTGTCGAATTTATAGTTTATCCTTCCTAACCAGGAATTCAATCGCCACTGGCTCTTGTCAGAGCTGATGGAACCCACTTGGGTGGCCGCGCCAATGTTATCGACTCCCTGGCGATCCGAGGGGAAGCCCCTCGCCCACATGCTCGTAGTCTCGTAGGTCTCTTGCTGAACCGTATAACCTACCACCACATTCAGGTCGTGCAGTTTACCAAAAGTATTGTCATAAGTAAGGGTGTTCTCGTTTAGTAGAGAAAGTCGCTTGTTGCCGGAAATAACGCCTTGTCCACCACCAGCGCCTTTGAGAGTGGTGCTGCCGAAGTACATCTTGCGATCCTGGTTTTCCAGATCCGCGCCGCCACTAACCCGTAGCTTTATCTTATCGGTTAAGTCATACTGAGCATACACATTGCCCAGTACCCGTTCATTAATCAGGTTGTCGGACATATCATTAACGAACTGCAAAGGATTGTCGTGGCCCAATTGACTCGTTAGCCGCGAGTCGAGACCGTTATTGTAAGTGCCATCTTCCTTAAAAATAGGCAGCGTGGGTGGCATCCACAAAGTGGCTAACAATACACCCGCGTCGGTGTTTTGTCCGCCGCCGGCTAAAGCCCGGTCGTTGTTGCTTCGGCTAATCAACAGACTGTTGCCGACGGTCAAGCGCTTCCCGACGTTCCGATCCAGGTTTAACCGAAGGGAATACCGGGTCAATCCGGACTTTTTGACGATACCCTGCTGGTTAAAATAGTTGCCTGATAGCGAAAAGCGGGTCTTTTCATCGCCGCCACTCAGACCTAGCTGGTGGCTTTGCATGGGAGCGGTGCGGAAGACTTCGTCCTGCCAGTTGATGTCAGGGTACGAACTCACCGGATCGGGGTAGGGCAGCTTCTGCTTCGCGTTGACCGCATTCTCATTAGCAAAAGCGATGAACTCGTCCCGGTTCATCACTGGGTACTGGCGGGCCACCTGCTGGACGCCGTAGTAGCTATCCAGCGTCACATTGGTTTTACCTGCTTTTCCCCGCTTAGTCGTTATGAGTACTACCCCGTTGGCACCTCTTGCTCCATAGATGGCTGTCGCGGAGGCATCCTTTAAAATGGTGATAGACTCGATGTCGTTGGGATTGAGGGCAGCCAGGGGGTTGGCGGGATCCTGCAAATTCTCATTGAATCCTCGGCCAGTCGGATTAGGCGCATTGCTCTGGCTGATCGGGAATCCATCGATGACAAAGAGCGGTTCGTTCCCCCCGATCATCGAGTTGCCGCCCCGAATACGGATGGTCACGCCGCCACCGGGTGCGCTGGACGCCTGCGTTACCTGTACGCCCGGAACTCGGCCCTGCAAAGCTTGGTCTGTCGTGGTGAGCGGAAGAGTTTCAATCTCTTTGCTGGTAATCATAGCAACGGCCCCCGTCACGTCGCGGGCCTCCTGTGTACCGTAACCTACGACCACCACCTCGGAAAGTGCCTGAATGTCAGGGGCGAGACTGAGGTCAATGACGCTACGGTTGTTTATCTCTTCCTCCACGCGCTCGAATCCCACGAAGGAGAAAACCAGCGTCGTGACATTGTCGGCCACCGTCAGGCGGTAGTTGCCGTTGGCGTCGGTGGTGGTGCCGTTGGAGGTACTCTTGGCCACGATGCTCACGCCCGGCAGGCCTTCGCCCGTACTTTGGTCGGTGACTTTCCCGGAGATTGTTTTTTGCACCGCCATAATGGTAGTGCGGGTCGATGATTCGGTGGCGGCGTCATTCGGGGTGGCTTTCGCCAGCATCGTTTGGCCGCGACTGGTAGAAGCCAGCAGCACCAGCAGCAGCCCTGGTAGTATTTTTCTCATGGTTAAATTGGTTTGGTATAGGTGATACGCTTTATTGAACCGTTCGACTTTCGAGCGGAGCGTCCTTTATACCATGAAGAGAAAAAACAGGATTTGTGCCCCCGCCTGGTGAAGATTTTTTTTGGTTGTTGCCAGCGGGGTTATTTATAATTCAAGATGAAGGGGCTTATTGCCGCCTGCTACCGGATGTACCGCACCCTACGGGGCGGGTATTCCGCGCTCTTATCTTTTCGTTTCTACTGAGGTTAGGCTCCTACGGAGCCGAGAGCCGCTGTTGCTACGAGAGCAGTTCTTTCCGAGAAAAGGAATTTGCCTTGCTGTTCGGGGGCTAAGGCGACGGCGGCCGTCCGAACAAAAGCCGCCCCAGAGGGGCCAAACCTCAGTAGAGAAGAAGGAACTGAGATTTGGCCCCTCTGGGGCCGAGAGCCGCTGTTGCTATGAGAGCAGTTCTTTCCCGGAAGCGACTTTCGACTCAAAAACGGCGACCGCCGTCCGAACAAAAGTGGCCCCAGAGGGGCCAAACCTCAGTGGAGAAGAAGCAGCCAATAAAGATTCCAGCCCCGTAGGGGTTGCACCTGGCCACAAATGCATCGATGTCACGCCGGAATTCGGGCGTGAAACGAAGATTCAATATTTCACAAAAACTACCCTCCCATTATTGACCGCAAATAAAAGTACCTTCCTGCCCCCGGCCAGCCGTATATTCTGCATATGCCTGACTTCGCCTTTGACACGAAGGCCGCTTACACTCATCGGAACCGAGGCAAAGCCACCCTTCCCGTCTCCTTTCAAAAAGTACCCGTAGCCCGCGTCGTTCCGGGTAGTTTCCACCTCCGAGCCGTAGAGGTTTCCTGCCATAATGAGATCGAGATTCTTATCGCCATCGAAGTCCTCGATGCGTATGCTGTTGGTCGAAGACGTTTGGGCCTGGATGGGCAACGGGGTAATTTTGAAGCCGTGCCCCGACTGGTTTTCAAGGTAGCTGCTGGCAAAAGTACTTGCCTGATAATGAACCGAATTTTCCAACTTGCCTGGATCGTACACCTCGCGCAAAGTGGCTTTCCCGAAGGCGTCGTAGGTAGGGAATTTGGCTTTGATAAAGGGCATTTCGCCGGACGAACATTCGCGGCCCCGCAGCGGGAACAGATTGCCATCGCTGTGGTAGCCCAGCACGATGTCCAGGTCGCCGCTGTCGTCGAAGTCGGTGGTGTATATCTCGAAAGGCTCTTTGGGACTGGCTTTGTACTTGTAGTTCAGGCCCAGATTTCCCGCCACCAAGTCTTCGTCGCCATCGCCATCGAAATCGGCCGCCGCGATGCTGAACCACCAGCCCGTCGCCTCCGACAAGCCCATTTCCTGGGTTTTATCAATGAAAGTACCCTCCTGATTTTTCAAAACTGTAATCGGCATCCACTCACCCACGACGACCAAATCTTTGCGCCCGTCCCGATCCACGTCGGTCCAAACGGCGTCGGTCACCATGCCCAGGCCTTTCAGCATCGGCGCGGCGCGGGCCGTGACATCGGCGAAAAGTACCTTCCCGGGGGTACTTCGGTTTTCCAAAAGGTAGCTATCCGCCGGAAGGGGGTACTTGCCGGGCGTCTGACGTCCGCCCACGAATAAGTCCAGATCACCGTCGCCATCGTAGTCGTAAGGTTTTACACAAGAACCGCTCGCCGGCATGGGGGGCAAAGTACCCCGTGCGGCGGAAAAAGTACCTTTATGATTAATGTACAACCTGTCCTGATAGTACTTTGAGCCTTCCGGCCTTTCGTTGCCACCGCTCACGACGTACAAGTCGAGGTCGCCGTCCCGGTCGGCGTCGAAGAAGGTAGCGGCGACGTCTTCGTAATTTTTTTCCTGTAAAAAGAAATTCCCCTGACTGGGCTGAAAAGTACCTTCTTTGGATTGCAGATAAAGCTGGCCGGGGTAGTTCATCGCACCGCCTAGAAAGAAGTCGTCCAGACCATCCCCATTCACATCGCCTACCGTCAGGGCTGGGCCGGGTTGCGACATCTTGTGCGGCAAGAGACTCTCGCGCTGGTAGTCGTCAAAAACATTCTCGCGATGCGGGGCAAAAGTACCTGGTTCGGGCATAATGCTGCTGAACAGGTAGTTGGTGCTTTGACTGGAAGTTAACGGGTTCGGGCCAGAAACGGCGTCGCTGTACGACAGCGTGAGCAGCCGATTTGCCTCGACATTGCTCAGTACCTGCTTCTTGCCATCCGGCCAAAGTACCGTCAGTTTTTCCACGGTACTTTCATCACCCAAACCAAAATGCAGCCCCGGCCCCACGCCCGACTGGAAGCCGCGCGTAAGATAATGCTCCTGAACTTGGATACCCGATTCAGTATATATCTTGACCTTGGCCCCGATTCCCAGCGGGTTTCCGGCGGGGCCTTTTAGTTTTATTTTCAAATAATTATTCTCCCTATTTTCTGAAGAATTGTTTCTATAAACAAAGGCAAAATCATCCATATTATTTACCACCAAATCGACGTCACCATCATTGTCGAAATCGGCGTAGGCGGCTCCGTTTGAGCTGGTCATAATGCTATCGATCGACCATGATTTATTCATTTTTTCAAAAGACAAATCGCCATTATTCCTGAAAAAATAATTGGGCTTTTTGCGCGTCGGCATTTTCGACATCATATGGTTGATGTAGGCCGCTTCGTCGATAGTTTTGTTTTTGGCGAGCTCGGCCCGCACCTCGGCGTGGTAGTTCTTGAAATCGTTGTCGCGGAAACCGCGCTTGATGCCGTTGGAAATGAAAATATCTTTCAGGCCGTCGTTGTCCATATCGAAAAACAGCGGTGCCCAGCTCCAATCGGTGTTGGAGATGCCCGCCAGTTGCGCGGTTTCCGAGAAATAAGGTACTTCACCGGTGCCGGTGACGCCGTTATTGGTCTGCAAGGTGTTGAACATATACTGATGGTGCAGTCCCAATTCCACAGTCTTATTAAAACTCTTGGGATTCATGCCGCTCATGCTGGTTTTCAGGCCGTAGTTGTCCTCCGAAACCATATCCACGGTCAGAATATCGAGCCAGCCGTCGTTGTTGTAATCGGCCATGTCGTTGCCCATCGAAAAGTAGGAAACGTGGCCCGTAGCGTCCAGGATTGACTCCTTGAAAGTACCTTTAAATGGCTGGTTTAGGTAGAGGTGGTCTTTTCCGGTAAAATCGTGGCTGACATACACATCCGGCCAGCCGTCATTGTTGAGGTCGCCCACGGCCAAGCCTAATCCGTAGCTCAGGCGGTTGTTGACGATGCCCGCCTTGCCGGAAACATCCACAAAAGTACCCTCCCGGTTTTCGTACAACTGCTCCGCGCTTAAATCGCTTTTGGCGTTGAGGTACGCTTCCAGCTTGTCGTCGCCGTAGGTGTTCACATCGTGGTTGATGAGAAACATATCCAAATCGCCGTCGCGGTCGTAGTCGAAAAAGGCGGCTTGGGTAGAAAATGCCGCGATGTCGAGCTGGTACTTTTCGGCTTGCTCTTCGAAAATCGGGATGCCGTTCGGGTCATTGCCCATGTTGACGTACAGCTCGTTTTGTCTTTTTTCCGGGTCTTCGAAACGGCCCGAGGCACACACGTAAATGTCCAGCCGCCCGTCGGCGTTGATGTCTACCGTCGTGACGCCGGTCGGGAAAGCGGCTTTGCCCCGCACGCCAGCGGCTTCCGTCACGTCCCGGAAGCGGAGTAACCCCGATGATTGGCTATCGTTCAGGTACAATCTATTGGATTCGAGATTGGATACGAAATAGACATCGGGAAAATCGTCGCCGTTGAAATCGCCCACGGCCACGCCACCACCATTGTAGTAGTATTCGTAGAAAAGGCCGTTCATGTAGAGCGTTTCGCGCAGATCGTTGCGGAAATTGATGCCGCTTTCTTCGGGGGTCAGGATGGTGAATAGTACGCTTTGGTTTTCGGGGGAATTGTTTTGCCCTTTTTCCTTTTGGCAGGAGGATAAAAATAGAACTGCAAGTGCTAGAAAAATGCTCTTTGTCAAGAAAGAAAGTTCTATACAACGCTCTTTCATTCTAAAAAAAAATGTAGCGAAATGTGCCGTCAGGCACAAGATGTGGGTAGAAAACCTCCATCCTCCGAAATATTTCGTCCCGTACGGGACGGGATTTGACGGAGATTTTTCCTTTTCTACCCACATTTGATCCCTAACGGGATCGCGCTTGTCGCCGAATGCCGGAACCTGTAAATTATAGAAAAAACTACACCTCATAAAAAAACGCTTCACCCCACAAGATAAAAAAAGGCCATCGAAACCAATGGCCTTTTCCAAACACTAACCTATGAGAAACTCAATTATAGCCCGGATTCTGTGTTAAACTTCCATTGGTCACGTCGATTTCGCGTTGCGGGATCGGCATCAGCACGTGGTAAGGCTGGATGTTGGCGCGGGGTACTTTCAGGGCCGGGTCGGTGGTGTTCTTGATCGTCTCGACGTAAGTACCCCAGCGCAGCAGGTCGTACTTGCGGTGACCCTCGAAGCTTAGCTCCAGCGCTCTTTCCTTACGCAGTGCCTTGGTAAAGGAGTCGTAGTTCAGCCCCGACAATGCGGGCAGCCCGGCTCGCTCACGTACCCGGTTGATGGCCTGGTAGGCGGCTTCGTTGGGGCCTTTGTTCAACTCGTTCTCCGCTTCGGCCTTCATCAGCAGTACGTCTGAAAAGCGTATGTAGTACAGGTTCTGACCGTTGTTGTTGCCCAAAGGAGGATTGCCTTTTCTGCTCAGCCACTTGCCCGTGATCGGGCCCGCGCCGGGCGTTCGGGGTGATTCCAGCTTATTCCCATCCAGCACCGATACGATACTGATTGGAAACCGCTTGTCTTCTTTCGAGAACATCGAAATGAAATCTTTGGTCGGCAGGAAGTTTTCCCAGCCGCCTCCGATATTGGTCACGCCGCCTACTTCCAGGTCGCGGGAAGCCACCCAAGTCTGGATCGCCTGGCTTCTTTCATTTTGCTTGTACTGGATGTCGAAAATGTTCTCGTTGACCAGTTTGCCATTTTTATCGGGAAAGAGCGCGAATTCCGCCGTTTCATCGAACAGGCTTTCGTAGTCGGCCACCAGACCAAACTGGTTGGAATTGATGATCGGGTCAAGATTCGCCTTTGCCTTGGCCCAGTCTTTCACCGTCAGATGTACCCTGGCCAGCAAGCCGTGGGCCGCCCACTTGGTGGCTCGACCTTTCTCATCGTTGGGGTAGTCGTCGGGAAGTACCGCGGTCGCCTCGGACAGGTCTTTGATGATTTGGGCGTACACTTCCTGGGGCGTATTGCGGGTGATTCCTTCCAGCTCATCCGGCCCACTCAACTGATTGACCAGCAGTGGTACACCGCCGTAGGTTCGCACCAAATCAAAGTAATATACCGCGCGATTGAACTTGCATTCGCCCAATAATCTGCTTTTCAAGGTCTCGTTCATGTCGATGCCAGGAATCCGGGCGATGGCCGTGTTGGCTTTGTTGATGCCCCGGTAGTTCTGCGCCCAGATCCCGCCCGCGTCACCGTCGTTGGGGGTGAGGTTGAGGAAATAGGCCAGCGCGCGCTGATTGTGCGCCCCCTGAAAAGCCTCGTCGGTGGTTACCGTGGGGTAATAGTACTGGATGATATTGACAAAGAGATTGGAATAAGTAGCGTTCGTGGCCGAGATGGCGTCTTTTGCCGATTTGTAAAAATTGCTCTCGCTCAAAAAAATCTTGGGCTGCTCAGTCAGAATATCTTCGCAGGAAACCAGGACGACCGCCGCTGCAACCAGGGATAGTTTCAGTATTTTTTTCATGATCCTTTTATTTAAAAGTTGAGAAGAAGGCCGATCGTTACGTTTCTGCTCAGGGGGTAGTCCGAGTCGTCGTAACCGCGCCGCAGGTTGTCGCTGCCCCGGTTGATTTCGGGGTCGTAGCCATCGTAGTTGTCGAATAAAAGCAAATTAGTACCCGAGGCATAGATTCTTGCCGATTGGATCCATTTCAGTTCACCAACGGGTAGGTTGTAGGCCAGGTTCACGTTCCGAAGCCGCACGAATGACCCGTCTTTCAGCGCACTCGACTCCGACACCGCCGCGATGCTGCGAATATTACCCTCGATGGAAGGAATATCGGTATCGGTGTTCTGGGGCGTCCAGCGGTTGACCAGCGAACTGTACGCATTGTAGTCGAAAGCCTGGGCCAGGAAATAATCCGCTTCGTTGAAAATCTGGTTGCCCGAAACAAACTGGAAGAAGAAAGAAAGATCGAAACCTTTGTAAGATAAATTGTTGGTGATTCCGCCGAAGAAATCCGGGTTAGAATCCCCGATGATCTTACGGTCGTCGATGGCCTCGACCTTGCCGTCGCCGTCTACATCTTCGTAGCGCCGCCCGCCCGGAAAAACGGCGTAGCCGCTCAGCCCCGAGGCGTCGATCTCGGCCTGGTCGTTCCAGATGCCGTTTCTCTGCAATCCGTAAAACACACCCAGTGCTTCACCTTCCTTAATGATACCCGAAGGCGAAGTACCCGTACCCGACACCCCGGAATTGGTCAGGAAGAAGCCTTCCGGATTAAAGATATCCAAGACCTTATTCCTGTTTCCGGCGATGTTGAAACTAGTCTCCCAGCGGAAGTCGTTCGTATTGACGTTGATGCTGGTCAGCGAAAATTCCAGCCCGTTGTTCTGTACTTTACCGAAATTCCTGAGCGTGGTGTTGAACCCGGTCAGTTGCGGAACCGCCACCTGAACCAGCAGGTCGTCGGTCGTTTTGCGGTAGTAGTCGAGAGTAGCACTCAGCTTGTTGTTGAGAAACGAGATGTCCACCCCGAAATCCAGCGAAGAGGTCGTTTCCCAGCGTAGATTATCATTGGCCAGCGCATTCGGGGCAAAGCCCGTGACGACATTCTGCGCTACGCCCAGAATGTACTGGTTGCCCCCATTGGCAATGGGCGACAATGACTGGTAGGGGTCAATGGCCTGGTTGCCGATCCGGCCGTAGCTAGCCCGGAGTTTTAAGTCCGAGATAGTATTGGTGCCCTGCATGAAATCCTCCTCGATTACCCGCCAGGCCAGCGCGACGGAGGGGAAAAAGGACCATTTGTTGTTCTTGGCAAATACCGACGAGCCGTCGGCCCGGCCCGAAAGTGTCAGCAAGTACTTATCCTGGAAGCTGTAATTCGCCCGGCCCAGCCAGGATTCCAGCCCGGTATTACGCCGGGTAGAGGCGGTTTGCAGCCGGGTGGTGGCGGCGTCGAGGTTGTTGGTCGTGAACTCGTCGGTGGCGAAGCCGTTGACGCGCGCCCGGCGTTGCTTGTAGTCGTCGGTCTGCCGGGTGTAGCCCGCCAGCAAGTTGACCGAATGTTCGCCGAATGACTTTACGTAGTTGAGCGTCTGTTCCGTCAATATGTTAAAACTCTGGCGGTTTTCTACCGTGGCCGTACCCGCCAGGTCGCGCTGGGCAAAGAGGGTAGAGGGGCTGTACTGGTCGATGTCCGTAAATTCGTTTTTGATACCAGCGGTAAGGCGATAGGTCAGGTCTCTCAGGATTTTCAGTTCGCCGTACACATTGCCGATGACGTCCGTATTGCCCGTCGTGTTGATGTTCTGTCGCGCCAGACTCACCGGATTGTCGTTGCTGAACTCACTGGTTCGGGTTTGCACGACGTAGTCGCCGTTCTGATCCCGGACACTAACGGTAGGATCATAACCCAGCACCTGTCGCAGGCTGCTGGAACCGCTGTTTCGATCAGATTTGCTCAATGACAAAGAAATCCCCGTTTTCAGGCGACTATTGACCGTATGGTCGAGGTTCAGGCGGGTCAAGTACCGTTTAAAGCCCGTGTTGATGTAGATGCCCTGTTGGTTGAGATAGTTACCCGACAAATAGAAGTTGGTTTTGGCCGTTCCGCCGGAGATCGACAAAGTGCTGCTGGTAATCGGTGCGGTGCGAAAAACCTCATCCTGCCAGTTAGTCCCTTCTCCTAATGCCGACACGTCGGGAAAGAACGGGGAAGCTCCCGTAGAGGCAGCGATGTCGTTCTGGAATTCGGCGTACTGCCGGGCATTCATCAGGTCGAGCTTGCGGGTGATGCTTTGGGTGCCCGTGTAGGTGTCGAACGAAAACTTGGACTGACCTTCTTTCCCCCGCTTCGTCGTGACCAGAATCACGCCGTTCGCTCCCCTCGAACCATAAATGGCGGTGGCGGAAGCATCTTTAAGTACCTCGATCGACTCGATGTCGTTGGTGTTGATGTTGTTCAAATCGCCCGCGCCGATGAAGCCGTCGATCACGACTAGCGGCTCGTTGCTGGCGTTCAGCGAGTTGCTGCCACGGATACGGATCGAGACGCCCGCGCCCGGTGCGCCCGAGGTGGGCGTGATCTGCACGCCGGATACCTTGCCCCGCAGGGCGTCGTCGAACCGGGCCGTGGCGATTTTTGCCACTTCTTCGCCTTTGATGGAAGCCACCGATCCGGTCAGATCCTTTTTCTCGACCGAACCGTAGCCGATCACCACTACCTGCGAAAGCGACTGCACGTCGGGCGCGAGGGCAAGGTTGACAACGCTACGGTTATTGATGTTTTCCTCAACACTCTCGAAACCCACGAACGAGAAAACGAGCGTTGTCACGTTGTCGGCTACCGTCAGGCGGTAGTTGCCGTTGGCGTCGGAGGTGGTGCCGGTATTGGTACCTTTAGCCAGAATGCTGACGCCCGGCAGCGGCTCGTTCGAGTTTTGGTCGGTTACGGTACCGGTGATGGTGCGCTCCACAATTGGCTGGAAGAGTGGGGCGGGGTTGTTTCGCAAACGATCCGGGGTAGTTTCGGCTTTGACGGTCGGCGTCAGGATAATCCGCCCCCGCATTACCCGGTAGCTGACTTGCAGCGGTTCCAGCAGTTGATCCAAGAAATCGGAGAGCCGTTGTTGGGACGAATGCACAGCGACTTTTCGGTTGGCACCGATGGCCCGCGAACTGTACACGAACTGTACATCGTATTGCTTTTCGATGGTATTCAGCACCGAGCGCAGCCGGGTGTCCTCAGCTTCCAGTCGAACGGGCTGCTCGAGAATATCCTGCGCGAGACTGTCGAAAGCCAGGCATACGCCCGAAAAAATAGTTGCTATGATGAGTTGAAGCGCGGTTATTTTCATAAGCTTCCGCAGGAGCTTGCGGCTGTGTATGGTTTTTTTCATATTTTTAGGGGTTTTGTTATCAATAAATACAGGTTAGTTAGCAAAACGTGGGTCCCCGCTCTATCTAAAAGGATGCGCTTTCCGCGACTCCATTGCGGAAAAGGGGCTAATACAGGGAACGGATGTTGGTAGCACCGTTTCCTGTTTTTATGTCAAAATCAGTAGGGTACGAAAGAGTTTTTATCATATCGAGCGGCCTTGGAGAGTTGCGCCCCTCCGGGGCTGGGATTCCTTCGGGAAATTTCTCTACAAAGGTTGCGCCTCTCCGAGGCGACTTTCGACTGTATATCGATTCTTTCGTACACTACTATATCAAAAACCCGAATCGCAGCCTTTGCCGCTGATCAGGATGGTGGTGCCTTTTATGTCGTATTCTCCCTGGATGGTCGCGCAGATGATGTCGAGCTGCTCGTACAAATCGAGGTCGGAGAGGCGGGCGGTGAACGGACAGACGCCCAGCGTTTTCTTTTCCATTTCAATTTTTATACGGTACGCCTCTTCGAGCCGATGCACGACTTCGACCAGGGGCGTGTCGTCGAAATCGAAACGGTTCGAGGTGCGCGTTTCAGGCAACGGAACCGGGTTTTCGACCAGGCTGGTCAGGAACAGCTTGTCTTTTCCCGAGAACGTAACCCGGTGATTAGCGGCCAGTACCACGCCGCTGCCTTTTTTGCTGGATTTTCCGGCTATTTCCTCGTCGCGCTCGTAAACCGACACCTTCCCGGTCTTCACCTCCACCTCTACGGATAGCTGACCGGGCGGGGCTTTCACCAAAAAACTCGTCCCCAGCACTTTGGTGGTAATCTGCCCGGCGTTCACCAAAAAGGGTCGTTCTGGATTCTCACTCACTTCGAAAAAGGCTTCTCCGCCCAGGAACACCTCCCGTTTGTCCGCCGTAAAGTGCGCGGGAAATCGTAATTCACTTTGAGAACTGAGCAACGCTTTGCTGCCATCTTCCAACACTACGGGCATCTCATGATTTGTGTGGTTGGTAACGACCCTTATCGGATCAGCTTTCTGTCGAGCAATCGGTTCGACAACTTCAATGGCAGAATTCTCGCTCTGATAAATAAGAAAAGCCAAGGCCAAAGTGAGTACGGCGGCTACGCCAGCCTGGAAAAAGCCACGTCGCCAGACGGGCGTCAACTGCTTGGCAGCGGGTGCTTCACGCCTCAGGGCATTCTGTTGTAAAGCCCGCCAGAGTCGCTCCTCGATATCCTGTCTTTCCTGAACCCCCAGGGGACGCGGCTCCTCGTCCAGCAATGCGTACCACTGCTCCACCACCCTGCGTTCTGCCTCAGTGGCGTGGCCGGTCTGGTATTTTTTCAACAGGGCAGCGAAGGCGGTTCTACTCATGGTCTCAGTATAGGGGGGTGTATATAATCTGTCGTACTGACGAGCCATGTCCGCAATATGATTTTATTGATTCTTTGAAATTTCATAGTTAACAGACCACAAATTTTTCTTCTGCCACCTGGTTTTTCGGAAGCACAGACTCTTGTACATGTCTCGCTTACTCCTGCTTTGGCAGAGTTGTGCCCTATTCGGTCGAGCCGAAGGTCTATACCGAAATAATAATTATTTCTTAGAATAGTGCTACGAGTTTTTTTATAGAAAGAGGAGCACCAGGGCGGGGAGGAAGTCTTTGAGGCGCAAGCGCATCACGCGAAGTGAACGAGTGATGTGGTACTCGACGGTGCGTTCGGAAATGCCCATCGTCTGAGAGATTTCGCGCGTCGTGCGGAATTCAACCCGGCTCAGCCTGAAAATTTGGGCAGTTTTTTCGGGAAGATGCTGCAGCGCATCTTCAAAAATCTGAATGATTTCCTCGAAATCAGATTCTTCCTGAATGGAAGGAGTGCCCGCGGAGGCCTTGGTCAAGGCATACTCGCGGTAGCGATTTGCCAGTACCTGGGTGCGGTAGCGATCAATAACACGGTACTTGAGCGCATTGGTCAGGTATCCGCCCAGATTGTCGATCCGCTGCGAGGCGCGACGTTCCCAAATCCCCATGAATATATCCTGCACCAGTCCTTCGGCCTCTTCGTCGTTTTGAATTTTACGTCGGGCCAATCCGAAAAGATGCTCCCAGTGTCTTTGGTAGATTTCCTGGAAGGCCAGTTCATCGTCTACCCGCAGTAGTTTGACGAGCAGAGAGTCGCTGATAAGGTGATACTCCATAAATCGATAGCCGTTTCGATGCGGTGCTACTAATAAAAAAGACGCAGCAGGTGAAGGACTACTGATGCGCTTTCGGAATGAAGCACCTCTTATTTAAAAAAAGGGACCATCGAACGACGATGACCCTTTCCGTACTACTTACCTATGAGAAAATCGCTACCCAGCCCACCATCGTCGCAGATTTCTAATGGCTTTGCCCAGCAGCTTGTACACCGCCCGGCGGTGGATGTGCATCACCTCGGCAATCTCCGAGCCGTCCATTTCCTGGTAGTACTTAAAGAACACCGCCTCCTGCTGGCGGCGCGGAAGCGCACGAATGGCCTCCCGTAGCTGGGCGCAGTTGCGCTGGGTGGTCTGTTGCTCGATCCACTCGGTTTCGAAGGCGGGCGTGAATGCCGCGTACGTCGGCAGCGCGGGCGTTGCCGACTGGCTCGTCCGTTTGAGTTGGACGATGATTTCCCGGCGCAGAGCCGTATATAGATACCGGCGGATGTTGTCGGTCTCGCCCAGCCCCGGGCGGTGCTCCCACAAATAATAAAACAGATCGTGGATGCAGTCTTTCACCAAATCCCGATCCTGGCCGATGCTCATGCCGTAGTGAAACATTCCCCTGATTTGCAGATGGTAAATCTGGGCGTAAGCCTCCTTGTCGCCCTGCTTGAAGGCCTGCCAAAGCTGCTGGTCGGTAGGGAGGGGATCGTCTGCTGGCTTTTGGTTATTCATTTTTCGGGCGATAGGTTAGGCAGAAGGATTTTTCGATTTGCCTGCTTGGATCAGCCGAACCTTGTGGCGCAAAAAAATCCTGGACACAACAGGTTAAGAAATGCTAATCCAAACCGACTCTGCAAATTTATCCCTAATCTATCGCCGATAAATGCAAGTATTTTTCCACTTATTATAGGATATTATCACAAAATGGCTTCTTTTGAAGTTCTATTGGCCAAATTCCCAGAAAAACAGCCCTGATCGATTATGAAACCTTTATTGCGCAAATTTTCCGCCCCGCTCGAAAGACCCTACCTGCTATTGCACGAAGAGCGCCCCCATTTCAGGAATGTCTGGCACTACCATCCTGAGCTGGAATTGCATTATATTATCAGAGGAGAGGGTGTGCGGTTTATCGGCGACAATGTTAGCAACTTCACGCACGGCGAAATTCTGCTCGTCGGCGAAAATCTGCCGCACACCTGGCGAAGTACCGAGGCGTACTTCGACGAAGATCAGGATCTGACGGTGGAGGTGATCGTGATGCAGTTTTTGCCCGATTGCCTGGGTCAGGGCCTGCTGAAACTACCCGACGCCCGGCTGCTGCCGCAACTCTACGAAAAAGCCAAAAGCGGTTTGATGATTACTGGAAAAACCCGGGACGAAGTGGCCAAACTGATGGAGGCGGCTCCCGATGCGGCCGATCTGGATAGTATCCTGATCCTTTTCTCGCTGTTGAAAGCGCTGGCCGAAACGGAAGATTACGAGACGATCATCAACGGCAGCAACGTATTTCATCAGTCGAACGTGTTGTACGCCTCACGGCTCAATGATGTCTTTAACTTTACGTTGGGCAATTATAAGACGGACATTTCCCTGGAACAGGTGGCTGAACTAAGCAACCTGACCGTGACCTCCTTCTGCCGATACTTCAAGCTGATGACCAACAAGACCTACCACGAGTTTCTGACCGAAATCAGGATCAGCCAGGCCTGCCGGGCGTTGGTCGAAACCGACGTGCTAATGGCGGTGGTTTGCTTCGAGTGTGGTTTCAACAATCTTTCGAATTTCTACCGGCACTTCAAGAAAATAACGGGTACCACGCCCCGCAACTACAAGCGGAAATACCTGAACACCTAGGGCGATGCCGCCCTTTCGACCTTGGTTAAAATGGGCAGGCTGGATTTGTGGCTCCGATCCAGATTTTACAACTTATCGATAGGTGAATTAGTCTATAAACTGATTGCTTCTAGCCCTGAAACCGGTGCGCCGGAGCGGGGCGCAATCCAGTTCTTTACAACTTTACTCACCCATCATTAAATAATCGGCAGCACATCCACCTCCACCTTTAATTTCTGTTTTCCCGAACCCGACAAAATGCCCCGTAGCGGCGTCACGTCGGCGAAGTCGCGGCCCCAGGCGGTGATCAGGTGCCGCTCGCGCGGAACGGTATCGTTGGTGGGGTCGAAATCGCACCAGCCGATGCCGGGGATATAGGCCGAAATCCAGGCATGGGAGGCATCGGAGCCTTGCAGTTTTTGCCGACCGGGTGGCGGCAGCGTTTCCAGATAGCCGCTCACGTAGCGGGCCGCAAAACCCAGGCTGCGCAGACCCGCAATGGCCAGGTGAGAGAAATCCTGGCAGACCCCCTTTTTCTCTCGCAAGACCGTTTTGATCGGTGTATTGACGGTGGAGAATTTGGAATCGAAAGCGAATTCCCGGAAAATTTTTCCGCAAAAATCCTGCACGGATTCATAAAGCGACTTTTCCTGGGAAAAACAATCCCGCGCGTAGCGGCGGATGTCCTCGTCCCAACGCACAAACGGACTGGGCAGCATGTACTGCAAGACCTCGCTTTTCAGCGCATTGTCCGCCTGAAAGGCATCCCGGGCTTCCCCACAGGTCGCCGATTTAACGATGGACAACTCGGGGTTTGAGAAAATATTTTCAACCGTACTTCGCGCCACGACCCGCAGTTGCTTGTGGGGTTTTTGGATGGAAAAATAATGTACCGCATTGCCAAAAAAATCGACGCGCTCCGTAAGCTCAGCGGGTTCGGGGGTGACGATCAGCGAGAAATCGCTGCAAACCTGATTGACCGTCGTGCGCGGGTAGAGGCACGCGATGCTGTGATAACTGCTCACCGACTGCCGATAGTCGTACAAAGTACTATGGATCAGATTATATTTCATTTTGATCGCTCGGATTGTCCATCCCGAAAAAAGAAGTCTGAATGGCTACGTGACTGAAATAAAGGTTGGAAATACTTTCGGACGCCGTTAGCGTCAGGGCCGTGATTTCGGACAGGAGTTCGTCCAAACCGGTACGAAGATTCGTTTCCTGATCGTAAGCGCACAGTTTCACGACATCGGCCAGTTTGATTTTAGCCGATGCCTCCAGCACCGCTTTCTGGGCATTGTTCAGGCGCTCGTGTTTGCCGGGAAGCCGGTCGAGACAGCGGCCCAGCGCGTCGAACTGGTAGGCCAGCGCGTAGGGCGAATTGGCTTCCATCAGCACCATGTCCAGGCCCGCGCTCAGGCTGATTTGAGAGCGGTAGGTATTACGGAAACGACCCAGCAAATGGTGGTAGTTGAGCAAGGCCTCCAGTAATTCGTTCTCGACGTACTCGGGATTGTGGAAGGCAAATAGAGAGCGGATTACGCTCACCCGCGACAGGATTCGCTCGATGAGTTTGCCGCTCTTCAGCAGGTAGTAAGCGTTGTCGCGCGACATGGTTTCGGACACCGTACCGTAAAAAGTGAACATCCGGCTGTACAGTCGATCGAGGTCTTTCTGGATGGCGCGGTGGTCGGCTTGTTCTTTTTTCAAAGTTTTGATCCTGACCAAACTTCCCTCGATCAGATCGACGGCCCGCCAGATCTCAGGATTCCACTGGTCGCGCACCGATTTGATGGTGCGCAGGAATCGCTCCACGGTGGAGCCGATGGCACCGGGTCGTTTCACGTTCAGTACCAGATCATTGATCTCCCGTAAGGGGGTATGAAGCAAGGTCGATTCGTTTTTGCCGTCCCCCACAAATCCGGGATAAGTCAGCGTGAGGTGCGTCAGCGACCGCAGCAGCCAGGGAATGTGTTCGGCCTGTCCGCCGTAGTTCTGCTGCATATTCAGGGCATTCAGCACAATGTTCATGAAAGCGTTGGTCGCCAGCACGCGCTCGCCGTACCGCCCTACCCAGAATAAGTTATCGGCACTTCGACTCGGTAACGAACCCGCCTTCCGGTAGTTGTTGGAGGTGGGCAGCACGATGTGTTCGCGCGCCGTATCCACCTCGGCTCCCACAATCCAGGTGTCTTTGGAAATACCCCCGTACTGGTTGGAAAACGTGAAGCGGCCCGCCTCGGGCGAGCTGCGCGTCAGGCCGCCAGGCATGAGTTCATAGCCGTTTTCGGTTCCGATCAGGAAGGCCCGCAAGGCGGCAAAACGCGGCTCGATGGCTCCGTCGACGAAGGCGGGCGTCGTGGAAAAGCTGACCTCTTGCTGCGCCACGTACTGCGCCGGATTGGCCCTGATTTCTCGTTTGAGATTTTCCAGTTGAGCGTTAGAAAGTGCGTGACCGTACACGGACCGATTGTCGCGGTGACGATTCACTTTCTTGATAATGAGCCGAGAAAGATTTTCCAGCACAAAACTCAGTTCCTTCTCCTGGCCGCACCACCAAGTCGCCACGGAAGGCAATATTGGCTCCTCCCCCAGCAAATGGCGGCTGGCGTTGTGCATGAAGGCCATGAAGGCGTTGTTTTCCATCAGTCCGGTGCCGGGCGGATTGATGACCGCCACCTTACCCATCCTGATCGCGTGGAGCAGGCCCGGCACACCCAGCCGCGAGTCGGAACGAAGCTCGAGCGGGTCGCTGAAACCGTCGTCGATGCGGCGCAGGATGATGTCGACCTTCTGCAAACCTTCGATGGATTTGAGCCAGACGAAGCCGTCGCGCACCAGCAGGTCATCGCCCTGCGCCAGAATGTAGCCATAGTAAGCGGCCAGGTAGGCGTGTTCGAAGTAGGTCTCGTTGTTGGGGCCGGGCGTCAGATAAACGATCGTCAGATCCTCCTTTCCCTTCCCGTAGATTCGGGCGATGGCTCCCTGCGTACTGAGATAAAAAGGCGACAGCCGCCGCACGAAAAGATTTTCGGCCAGGTCGGGCAGCACTTTGCTCATCACCGTCCGGTTTTCGAGCGCGTAGCCCGCCCCCGAGGGAGCCTGCGTGCGGCTGTCGAGCACCCACATCCGGCCATCGGGCCCCCGCGCCATGTCCACGGCGCATTTTACCAATTGATGTCGGCCCGCCAGCTTCACATCGTGACAAGCCCGCAAGAAGCCCGTATTGTCGTATACCAGCTCGGGCGGAACAACTTTTTCCTTGACCAGGGTCTGCGGGCCATAGAGATCTTGCAAGATCAGGTTCAGCAGTTCTGCCCGCTGCCGCAAGCCTCTGGCGATTTCCTGCCATTCGTTTTGGTGAATCAGAAAAGGAATCGGGTCGAGCTGCCAGGGTCGGTTGAGGCCGTCGCTGCCTTCATAAACGCTGTACGTAACGCCATTTTCCTGTAATTTGGTGATAATCTCCTGATTCCGAACGCCCAACTCATCCAGGCCCAATCCTTCCAGGGCACCAAAAAGCGATTGCCAGTGCGGTTTTAAATTCCCGTCCCTATCCAGCACTTCGTCGTAAGAACGAACCTTTTGCTTGTACGCTTGAAGAAGGGAGGTGGCTTGGGTACTTGGAGGAAACATCGAGCAGTTTGTTGAACTGTGTAATCGTTTAAGTGGTACGCCACCCCGGCGTGTAATTGTTGTGGATTTGTTTAGGCGTTTAACCATTTACCGCTAAATACAGGACAAAAAAAATAGGATAGCCTGAAAATGGTAGATTTGAGTTGCGAAACCAACTCTACCCAGACTATCCCGATGCAAAGTAAAGAGAAAGAGGTATTCAATGCCATCAAATGTCACTTTACCTGCGACATACGTCGCGTAAAATTTATCAGTTGTTTGATCGTGAGTCTGTTAAAGCTTAACGACTGCTCGCTCAGCGAGTGGAGCAAGGGCGTCTGCCTGGACATTCTGCTGTCCTCGAAGTACAAGCGCCTGCAACGGCTGCTGTGTGGCTTCCGCTTCGGCCAGCGAGCGTACTTCAAGCTGGTCTGGTCGGCCTACGGACAGGCCGACCAGGTGGTGCTGACACTGGATCGCACGGATTACATCCAGCGCGGGCAGACGGTGCAGATACTGATGCTGGGCATCGCCCACAAGGGTGTGAGCATCCCGTTGCTGTGGCACACGGCCAACCGCGAGGGCAACAGCAGCAAGCAGACGCGGCTGGCCCTTTTGAAGGCCCTTGAACGTTGGGCGGTCGTCAAGCCAGGGCAGAAGGTTTACCTGACGGGCGACCGCGAGTTCATCGGTAAGGAGATGTGGACGGGCTGGTTCACACCCGTCATCCGGGTGCGGGCCAACGCCGCAGTGGTCAATGGCGGCAAGTCCTGCCGGGCCGACAAGGTCTTCGGCGAGAGGAGGTTGAAGGTGCTTCGCAAACCCAGGGTCGTTTACGGGCAGCGAGCCTACCTGACCGGTATGAAGCTGGAGGGCGAGGACTTCCTGATCCTGATGAGCCGTGAGCGCGTGCGAGGCATGGCCGGGATTTACGCCCAGCGGTGGCAGGTCGAGACACTGTTTGGCGCCTTCAAATCCCGTGGCTTCAACCTCAAGAAGTGCCGCGTCAACGATCACCGCCGGATCAGGACGCTGTTGTTTTTGCTGGCCATCGCGCTGGTTTGGGCCATCAGGGCGGGCGAGTGGCTGGTGGCCAACGGCAGAAAAATTCCGATCAAGAAACTCAGGACGGGAAGCCAGCCGCTGAACTCCTTGTTCAGGCACGGTCTCAACCACTTGCAAAACATTGCGCTTAACCATGCTCATTTTCAGAAACTTGATAAACTTTTGTACTGTACTTAACCATTTACCGTTAACCCCAAAGACCAACGTCGCCAAATCACAGAAATGTTACCTGCCTTTCCAGGCCTGGCGCAAATCCAGCAGTGTCGGATATTCAAGATTTATTAATTCCACGGGCGTATCGGGACTCAGTTCCTTCTTGTGTTCCGCTACAAACCGCGAAATCGTGGGCGTGTATTTCTGGGTAATCGGCACTTCCTCGTTTTGGGCGGGCGTGTGGCCGAAGTTCCAGAAACGGCTGATGCGGCGCGCCTCCGCCTCGTAGCTGTTGACGGGGTAAGTATCGAAACTGCGCCCGCCGGGATGCGTCACGAAGTAGGTGCAGCCGCCCAGCACGCGGTTGCTCCAGGTATCCACGATGTCGAAAACGAGCGGGGCGTCTACGCCAATCGTCGGGTGCAGGGCCGAGGGCGGATTCCAGGCTTTGTAGCGGATGCCCGCCACATACTCGCCCTTGGTGCCGCTACTGCGAAGCGGCACGCGGCAACCGTTACAAACCAGAATATGGCGCCCCTCCACGAAGCCACTCACCTTCACCTGCAAGCGTTCGAGCGACGAATCCACGAACCGGGCCATGCCGCTGTTGGAAAGCTCCTCGCCCAAAACGTGCCAGGGCTCGATGCCCAGCCGGATTTCAAGCTGAACATTGTCCACCGTGATGGTGCCATAATGCGGGAAGCGAAACTCGAAGAAAGGATCGAACCACGAAATATCGAAGTTATAGCCCGACGCCTTCAGGTCGTTGACGACGTCGATCATATCGAGGTAGGCAAAGTGCGGCAGCAGGAAGCGGTCGTGCAGTTCAGTCCCCCAGCGGACGAGTTTTTTCTCGTAGGGTTCGCGCCAAAATTTGGCGACCAGCGCCCGCACCAGCAGACTCTGCACCAAGGCCATGTGCTTGTGCGGCGGCATATCGAAGGCCCGGAATTCCAGGATACCCAGCCGCCCGGTAGACGAATCGGGCGAATACAATTTGTCGATGCAGAATTCCGTCCGGTGGGTATTGCCCGTGATGTCCACTAATAGATTACGGAAAATCCGGTCGGTCATCCAGAAAGGCACGTCGCCGTGTTTCGGGATTTGGTCGAAGGCGATTTCGACTTCGTAAAGCCGCTCGTCGCGGCCCTCGTCGATGCGCGGGGCCTGACTCGTCGGCCCAACGAACGAGCCCGCGAACAAATAACTTAGCGCCGGGTGGTGCTGCCAGTAGGTAATCAGGCTGCGCAGCAAATCGGGGCGACGCAGCAGCGGACTGTCGGCGGGTTTTGCGCCACCGATCGTGACGTGGTTGCCGCCGCCGGTTCCGGTATGGCGGCCATCGACCATGAATTTCTCGGTACCCAGCCTCGTCAGGAAGGCCTCTTCGTACAGCGCCGTGGTGTTGTCCACGATTTCCTGCCAGGATTTGGCGGGATGCACGTTGACCTCGATCACGCCGGGGTCGGGCGTGACGCTCAGTTTCTGCACCCGGTAGTCGCTCGGCGGCGTGTAGCCTTCGATGCGGACGGGCATTTGCAGCTTCTCGGCGGTGGCTTCGATGGAGGCAACCAGGTCGAGGTAGTGCTCGATGTAGTCGACCGGGGGCAGGAAGAGGTAGATGATGCCTTCCCGCGCCTCCACGCACAGCGCCGTGCGGATGGTTTCTATTTCGTAGAGCGGCGCTTTTTTCCTGGGCTTTTCTTTCTCCTTCTTTTCGGAAGTTTCGGCTTTCGGCTGGGCTTCGCCTGAGGCATGGGCAACGTCGTAAGGCGGCTCAACGGTCGACTGCGTCGGTTCACTTTTCTCAACCCCACTGTCATCCTGAGCGTAGTCGAAGGACTCCTCCCGCGTTTCGTCGCCAGACAAGGCATGCCTTGTCTCTACCGTTTGTCCAAAATCTTCCAGTTCTGGCAGGTCTTCGAACAGTGACCGCTCTACGGTGGCGGGTGTTTTTTCCTTTGTCACGAAGGGGATGGATTCCAGCGGCAGGCGCATTCCCATGGGCGAGTTGCCGGGAATCAGGAAGCAGTGGCTGCGGCGAAATTCCCAGGGCGCGCTGCGCCAGCTTCCGACGGCGTGATCCCAGGTGAGCGGCAGCACGTAACCGACGGGATTGTTCAGGCCGCGCTCCAGGTGGGCGGCTAAGGTGCGACGCTCCACGGGATCGGACAAGTCCATCGCCAGCGGGTCGAGATTAGCGGGAATTTTCCCCTCTTCCAAAGCCCAGTAGAGCGGGTCTTCGTAACCGGGCGACAGTGCCTTGGCGTCCACGGCCAGGTACTTCATCAGCTCATCCGTGAACTTTTTGGCATCTTCATGGGTGAAGCGATTATCAGTTTCCTGCGCGATCAGGTCATTGTTTTGCCACATAGGCTGCCCATCCGTGCGCCAGTAAAGCGAATACTGCCAGCGCGGGAACGGCTCGCCGGGGTACCACTTCCCCTGCCCGAATTGCAGCAAGCCGCCGTGGGCAAAACGCGTTTTCAGGCGCAGGGCTAAGTCATAAGAAAGCTTGCGTTTCAACTCGCCGTCGGCCACGGAATTCCATTGCTCAGACTCAAAATCATCGATCGAAACGAAAGTGGGTTCGCCGCCCATCGTCATGCGGACATCGTGGTTTTGCAAGTCGTTCTCGACGGTTTGGCCCACTTCCATTACCTTCTGCCACTGCGCCTCGGAGTAAGGCTTGGTGACGCGCGGGTCTTCGTGGATGCGGAAAACCTGGTTCTCAAAATCAAAAGTCACCTCACAGGGATCCATCGCGCCCGTGACGGGGGCGGCGCTACTGTAATGCGGCGTGCAGCAAAGCGGAATGTGGCCTTCCCCCGCAAAAAGTCCCGAGGTCGGATCAAGGCCGATCCAGCCCGCACCGGGCAGGTACGCCTCGGTCCAGGCATGAAGGTCGGTGAAATCTTCTTCCGGCCCCGACGGGCCGTCGAGCGATTTGACATCGGCCGTCAACTGCACCAGATAGCCCGACACGAAACGGGCCGCGATGCCCAACTGCCGCAGAATCTGCACCAGCAGCCAGGCCGAGTCGCGGCAGGAGCCACTGCGGGTGGTGAGCGTCTGCTCGGTACTTTGCACGCCCGGCTCCATGCGGATGTTGTAGCCGATGTCGGCGTTGAGCTGCTGGTTGAGACGGACGAAAAAGTCAGTAGTGCGCAGCGAGCCTTCCAGCTTGTTGTTTGCCATCCACTCGGCTAGCTTTGGCCCCATCTCCTCCTTTTCGAGGTAAGGAACGAGTTCTTTGCGCAGACTTTCGTCATAAGTAAAAGGGTACTCCTCGGCGTGTTCCTCCACAAAAAAGTCGAAGGGATTGATGACTTTCAATTGGGCAATCACCTCCACTTCCAGCCGGAGTTCGTCGGTTTTTTCGGGAAAAACCACCCGAGCCTGGTAGTTGCCGAAAGGATCCTGCTGCCAGTTGATGAAATGGTTTTCGGGGAATACTTTGAAAGTGTAGCCCTCGATGGGCGTCCGCGAGTGCGGCGCGGGCCTTAGCCGGAAAATGTGGGGGGAGAGGTTGACCGTGCGGTCGAATTTATAAGTGGTCTTGTGAGAAATCGCAATTTTTATAGCCATGTTTTTTAGTTCAGAGTACTGGGTACTTCGTTCAGCGTTTATCGAAAGAGAGCCTTACTACACGTACCCGCTTTGGAACTTGTGCAGCATGGGCCATCTCATTTTGTGTCGAAACACCGCTTGCTTTGTGCCAATTTGGCGAAAATACGGGGTTTTATGTTAACGGAAGGAAATTTCACGTTGAAGTATCAAGAAAAAGCCGACAGCCGACAGCCGATTTTTTCATTGCTACCGCAACTTTTTCGCATCCTCCTGCGTATGTAATATTAGTTTTATACAAAAACTCAAACATACCCAAGACCTCCTCTATGACCGAATCGCTTTACTTGTAATTTGTACTAAACCATTAAATTAACTCAAAACCGTTATAAGCATGAATATAGGTAATAGACTCAGTTCGGTCGCTCTGGCGCTGCTTTTTCTTTTTACGATTGGCTGCAAGAGGGACAATATCGACCCCACCGCTCCGGCGGGCGATGCCCAGTTTAGTACAGTCAACTCCTGGGTGTACGAGGTGATGCAGGATGTCTACTTTTGGTCAAAGGACATGCCCGCCAAAGCCACGCTCGATGCCAGAACCAACCCCTCCGACTACTTCGAGAGATTAATTTACATGCGGCCCACCGTGGATCGATTTTCGGGAATAACAGACGATGCGGCTGCTTTGCAAAAGCAATTCAACGGCGTCAGCAAGATATTTGGCATTCAGTATCAGATCGCTGCTCCCAGCGAAACCGCTTCCAATGTCGGCCTTTACCTTAGCTATGTGGTGAAGGGCAGTCCCGCCGAAGCGGCCGGTCTGAAGCGTGGCGACATTATCACAAAAGTCGATGGACAATTACTGACCAACGCTAATTACGCCACACTGCTTGGCAGCAACGACACGCACAGTTTCACGCTGGGCACCTTGGATGGAAGCACACTTATTTCCGATGACAAAAAGACGATCAACATCACGAAGGCCGAAGTGAGCGAAAACCCGGTCGGCTTTTCGACCATCATCGATAAATCCAAATACGGCAAGAAAATCGGCTACCTGGTTTACACCCAGTTCGTACCCGGTACCGATGCCGCCCCCAAGGTCTATGATGACCAATTGCGCAAAATTTTTGGCGATTTCAAGGCCCAGGGTGTCAATGAATTGGTTCTGGATTTGCGCTTCAACGGCGGTGGGTACATTAGTTCCGCCGAAACGCTCGCCTCGTTGGTTGGCAAGAACGTTTCGACTTCCAAGGTTTTTTACAAAGAGCAGTGGAACGAGAGCAACACGGCCATGCTGAAAAAACTGAAAGGGGCCAACGCCCTGGATCACAATTTTTCGGTGGAAGCCAACAACATCGGCAGCCAGCTCGACCGCGTTTTCGTCCTGACTTCGCAGGGTACGGCTTCGGCCAGCGAGTTAATTATCAACGGTTTGAAGCCCTACATGAGCGTCGTCACCGTAGGCGACCACACCGCTGGCAAAAATCTTTTCGGTACGCTCATCGACGATGACCAAAAGCGCTGGAACTGGGGAATGTACGTGATGCTGGGCCGAACCACCAACGCAAATGGTGAGTCGGACTACGGGACAGCCAACGGGATCGCCGCCGATTATAAAGTGGATGACAGCCTAATTCCGTATCGCTCTTTTGGCGATGACAACGAGACGCTTTTCAGCAGAGTACTGAATGTCATGGGCGTCCCCGTCGGCCCCAATGCCCGTCTTGCTGCGAGCACTCGTGTGAGCCCGCTTAGTAACGAGTTCCTGAAAGATAATCTGGAAGTGGGCGACAAGCGGATGATTAAGTAGCTTTCGGCTTTCGGCTTTCGGCTTTCGGCTTAAAATTAATTTTCAAAGAGGATTACCGTTCAGGGCGATCCTCTTTTTTTATGCTTAAAAGACACAGACAGCCCCCACGGCATAGATGTTTTAACCGGAAATGCTTTAAACCTCAAACTCTCAACTTTAAATAAATACAATGAGCGATACGATCAAGACCGCCTTCGTCACGGGCGGCAGCATGGGAATAGGCTACGGCGTGGCCGAAGCTCTCATCAACCAGGGAATTAAAGTGGCTGTAACCAGCCGTTCGCAGGAAAACGCGGACAAGGCGGCAGCTTCTCTCAATAAAATAAAGGACGGCTATGCGCTGGGATTGGTGGCGGATGTCCGCAGTCTGACCGCCCAGGAGAAAGCTGTGGCCGAGGTGATAGAAAAGTGGGGGCGCCTGGACTACTTCATCGCCAACGCGGGCGTGGGGCATTTTGCCAAAATCCAGGACATGACCGACAAAGACTGGCACGAAACCATCGACATCAACCTGACGGGCGTTTTCCACAGCGCAAAGGCGTCGCTGGATGCCTTGAAAAAATCGCAGGGCTACTTCATCAGCATCGCCAGCCTGGCGGGTACCAATTTCTTCGCGCAAGGGGCGGCCTACAACGCCAGCAAATTCGGCTTGGTGGGATTTACGCAAGCCATGATGCTGGATGTGCGCGATGAGGGTATCAAAGTGAGTACCATCATGCCCGGTTCGGTCGCCACGCACTTCAACGACCACGAACCCAGCGAAAAAGACGCCTGGAAAATCCAGCCCGAGGACATCGGGCAGATCGTGGTTGATCTCATCAAGATGCCCGCCCGGACGCTGCCCAGTAAAGTGGAAGTGCGGCCTTCGATGCCGCCCAAATGATGCAGATGTGGTACGGACTGCCAGTCCGTTTGTTACTGAAAAACGGACTGGCAGTCCGTACCACATCATAAATAATTCTCGTTGACGAACGAATGAGGGTATTTCTGCCAGTCCTCCACCAGTCCGGCATTTACGGGGTTTTCAAGCACGTAAGTGATGATATTTTTGAGTTCTTGGGCATTCCTGACCACGTGATCGTAACTTTCCTCCTGCCAGAAAGTACCCGTTCGGGAAAGCGCTTTGTTGGCTATGTTCGCGGTATAGCTTTTCATGGTTTGCATAATCCGGTACAGTGGTTTGGTATGCCGGGTCTCATCCGTCATATCGAGCACTATGTGAAAGTGATTCGACAGGATGGTGTAGGCAATCAACTCGTACGATTTTTTATCCCAGAAATGAAACGACTCTTTAAGGATTTGCACAATTTCCGGGTTTTTGAGCCAGTGGTTGCCTTCGAGGTTTGTGTCTAGATACCAGTCCCAGCGCGCGAAATGCCGCTTCTGCGCTTTAATTATTTCGTCGCGACGGGCTACGGGATCCTGATACGCTTGAATCACCATTCGATACGCTGCTTCTTTTTCTTTCCTCAACCGTTCCAAAACTTCTTCTGGAAGACTCCCGTGCAGCCGTCCGGTAATGAAAAATGTTGCACCTTTCGGCTGAAAATGAGGCAAATAACGATAATATTCAGGTTTGAATGCTTGCATAGGAATCCTGTCAACAACAATTGATGAAATTGCGGATGATATTGGCTTGGGTTTGCTTTGTTTGCTTCGGTACAAAATTTTAGACTGGTGGCTCATCCAGTCAAATCATCAATCTTTTACCCTTGGTATGTCAAAAGATATTTCAATTGTCGACGAAATGCGAGCCGCCGACGACGAAGCCGTCGTGAGCCGCCGCCACATCGCCGCCCTTGCTACCGCTGGTCTGGCCGATTTCAGTGTCATTTCCCTGTTTCAGTTGGGCTACATCAAGCACTTGCCCGACCTGCCAATGGATGTGTTTGATTCCGACAGCGTCAACTCTTCCGAAGATGCCGTATTGTTGGGCGTCCCCGACGCGCCGATTGCCTTAGTGGGCTACGCGGCAACGGTGTTACTGGCCACGGCGGGCAATGCCAAGGGGAAACATACCAAGTTTTTCGACCTGGCTTTGTCGGGAATCGTGTTGGGACAGGCATTTGGCGGGGCACATTACCTTTACAAAATGGCGGTCGTCCAGAAAAAAGTGTGCCTGTACTGTGTGGCCGGGGCTCTGCTGAATTTCGCGGTCCTGAAACCGCTGTACGGTTTGTTCCGCAGCAGAAGGTAGCCGGGACCCGGCATCGGCTATTCCTCCTGTTTGACGAGCAGGCGGATACGAAAGATGGTACCCCGGTCGGCCTGGGTTTCGACTTCAAAACTTGCGTTCAGAAGATCGCACAAACGCTTGACGATGTGCAGCCCGATGCCTTCCCCACCCACTTTACTGGGTTCGGACAACGGGGAGACCGCTGGTAATTCTATGTCGTCGGTGGTCGGGTCGCGGTTCATTACCGCCGAAATCTCGGGATCCGGCTCGAGTTGCGTGGCCAACCTGGAAGCCACACCCGGCGGCAGCCCCGGCCCCGAATCCTGGACGCTGAGGTACCAGTGGTGGCCGCCCTCCGCCGACCAGGATACCGACACCATACCCTCGGCGGTATAGCGGATGGCGTTGAGCAGCAGGTTTTGCACGATGCGCTGAATTTTGACCACATCGTTTTCAACCAGCAGCGTTTCCGGGCCGTCGGCCCGCAACGTGAGGTTCTTCTCGCGGGCCAGCGGCTGGGCGCTCTCGACAAGCTCCCGCAGGGTCTGGGCGGCATCGAATTCTTCCACTTCCAACGACTCCTGTCCCGCTTCCAGCCGGGCCAGGTCGGTGAGTTGCACCAGCATGGTGCGCACGTTGGTTAGGTTGCGGTTCAGCATTTCCACCAATTGCGCGCGTTCCTCTTCCGACTTGCCCTCCTGGTTGAGCAGGAAAGTGGCTCCCTGAATCACGCCAAAAGTGCTTTTCAAATCGTGTGACGACGTGCGCAACAGGTCGCTGCGGTCGCGGCCCAACTGGTTGAGCTGGTCGAGGGCTTGCTGTAGGCCGGCCCCGCGATCCGCCGCCGCCAGTTGCTGCAGCGTGTCGTACTCGCTGGCGCTGCCTTTCACTGTTTCGCTTTTCAGGGCGGCGATCAGCACCGAGGCCGTCAGGACGACGCCCGGATCGACGTCGGGGAATTGCTGGCGGTAAAGCTGGAGTTCATCGCCAATGACCTCGTACAGGTAATCCAGTTCGGTGAGTAAATCCGTCAGCGAACGGCCTTTGTGCCAGCGGTGCAAGCCGTGCGCGTGGGCAACTTTCATCGGGTCGGCGGCTTCGGGCTGGTTGCGGAGCCGCTGGTCCATTACGTTGAGGATAACGGGCAGCAGGTTGTTGAACTCCTCGCGGTTGAGGGTCGCCACGTGCGAAAGCGCGGGGTCTTTTTCACAAACGGTGCGCCATCGGTTGAGGATGGCGTCGCGCCGATTGAACAGGTAGGCGGCCAACCCAGCGGCGGGCTGGTCGGCGTCGGAAGACGAAGACATGGTGCATAGTGTCGAATTGACAACATCCGGTTGTTACGATTTCGACCGGAAGTGGTTTGTCCCATCTAGGCGACCAGGCAAAGCCAAAGGTACAAAACAATTGCGTGAAAAGGCCTTGACTATATACGTGAATCGTGAATAAATAATTGAAATTCAATTTTTTAGATTGAAAAAATAAAATGTAAGTATGAATAAACTCAATCGGGCTTTGGCATCTATGATCTCTACCTTATGAATCATAAGTCCTTCTTTCACCCCAAGCTTGATAATCCGAACACTCATTGTGAAAAAGCCCGAAGAAGTGGAGCGATTCAGCCGGAATTCCATTTTAGTAGTGGAGGATAACCCCGACCACTGGCTGCTCATCAAGAAAACAGTCGAGATATGTATGCCCGGAATCACCGCCGTGGGAGCGGGCAGTCTGCGGGAGGCTATGGCCTATCTGGCCTCGGACGGTCAGCAAGCAGGACGGCGGTTTTTGAACCTGATCCTCCTGGACCTCTACCTGCCCACCCGTGACGAGGGGCTATTTGCCCTGAAAAAATTCAAAGAGTATCTCGCCGACCAGTACCAGCCGACCATGCCCGTTGTTATGTTCAGCTATTCGGAACTGGAAGAGGATGTCGGGGAATGCTACGCCCTGGGGGCCAACGCCTACATCGTCAAATCGGACGATCAGCGCGACTGGCTGGGATTCTTCGACGACTTGAAAGCATTCTGGCTTGAAACCGTCAGTATGCCGCCCCGCTGCTAATCATGAATCGGGCGGCCACTTCACGCCTCGCCTTTCTTTCTTTTCCTGAACTGGCTCAACAAAACATACCCGACTGCGCCCAGCAGGAAAAACGGCCACAGGCTCACCAGCGCGACTACGAACGCCTGTAGATACGTCCAGCCGTTGGCGAGGGCATCGCTGAATTTGGTAAAAAAGCCGAAAGAAGCTACCTCCCTCTCGTGATAGATAATAGTCAGCGTACTGAAAGCCACTTGGCTTTTCAGGTACCGCAAGCGCCCTTCGATGGATTCGATCTCGGCGCGAAGTGCCCCCATTTCTTTCTCGATCTCCAGCACTTCCGACACCTTGGCGGCGCGTTGCAGCAGTTGCGCGTAACGGGCTTCGAGTTCTTTCTTGGTCTTGATGCGAGCCTCGATGTCCACGTATTCCTCCGTGACATCTTTGGCGCTCACCTTCTTACTTTCCAGACTGACTGCACTTTCGGAGATGGTTTCTAAAAAAGTATCGAACTTCTCCGCCGGAATCCTGACCGTCACGCGATGTTCGGTCCGCTCGCCGCCGTAATCGTTGACCTCATCCTGCGAAATGTACGCATTGCTGGCCGCAGCCGTCTCGATGATCAAATCGTGGGTTTGGGCGGCATTTTCCGTTTGAAACATGATCTGCCCCTCTTTGATGATTTTTCGATCGATAGTTTGATTGACATCGATGGGTTCAGGTTTCTGAGGACTGGGGGCTGCCTGGGCAGTGTTTTCTACGTCAATCGTAAGGGCAGCTTCCTGAGTATCCTGATTTTGGTTGCAGGAAACTAGGATGGTCAGCAATACCAGCGTGGTGATTGTGAGGAAGTGTCGCACGGGGGAATGTGGCCAAGTGTTTTCAGGAAACGTCGTACTGTAGATTCTTATTCTAGTGCAGCAACAGCAAAATGTCTAGTAATTTCCAGATTATTCTTAATTTGCAATTTGCAAATCGTAAATTTGAAGGTCAAATTTTTTCGAGATTATGAAAAAGCACAATGGAATGAGACCACAGGACGTGCTGATCTTATTAAAAATCATCGCACCAAATGTACACATTGGAGACAACGATTCATCAGGACTAAATCTGAGACTCATCAGTCGGTCGCCGAGTAATAAAAGTTTAGCCCATGCTCTACACATAAGCGAAGCCGAGGTGTCAGAATCGCTACGTCGATCGACTTATGCGGGTCTGTTGAATGATCCTAAGAAGAAAAAAGTGTATCAGAAAGCACTGCTGGATTTTATATTCTATGGATTAAAATATGTCTTCCCCACCCATCCAGGTCCACTGGCAAGAGGTGTACCTACCGCTCACTCGGTATCACCATTGAAGGATATCATTATGTCTGACGAAAACTACGTGTGGCAGGATGTAGAAGGCACAGTTCGGGGACAAATGATCGAACCTTTGTATCCTACCGTGCCGAGTATCGCCGCCCAAGATAAGAATCTTTACGAATTACTGGCATTGACGGATGCAATTAGAACAGGTACAGGTCGAACCGTAAGCATTGCTGCGGAAGAATTGGAGAGGAGAATTATGTCGGCATGAAAAGAAACTTCAATATAGAAAGACTGCAAATTGTCGCCGAAGGCTTATCCCAGATCGAGCATAAATTTGTCTTTGTAGGTGGTGCAGTAGTAGAATTGTATTGCGATGCTCAGACCCGTCCTGAGCCAAGGGAGACTAATGACGTTGATGTTGTTGTTGAAATAGTTAGTGTTGGGCAAAAGGAGAAACTTGACGACTCATTACTGAAAACAGGATTTCAACCTGACCGTGATTCAAAAGTAATATGTCGTCACAAGTACCGAGGTATAACTGTAGATGTGATGCCCTCTGAGGAACGTTTCTTGGGTTTTTCGAATAAATGGTACAAAGAAGGAATAGTTAATTCTGTGCCAATTAATTTGAATAAGGAAAGTATCATACAGGTATTTAAAGTACCTTATTTTCTTGCTTCAAAAATGGAAGCCATGGAAACAGGAAGGGCTGGCAAAGATTTTCGCTGGAATAAAGATTTTGATGATATAATCTACATATTCGATAATAGAACCACACTCCGTGAGGATATTCTACAAGCAGATGAAGAAGTAAAATCATACCTGAAAGCAGCGATAAATCGGTTACTTCTACGGTCTGGAATTGATGAAGATATAGTAGCTAATCTAGGGTTTTACCACAATACTGAGCGGAAAGAAAGAATCATCGAAATTTGGAAAAAAATCGTTGCCTAGATTTTGGGGCTGGCTAACCATCCAACAACCCCGCATCGTTCGTCCCGACCTTCTTCCAGGCCAACTCCTTCGTCGGGTCGATCACCAGCCACAGCAAACTACTAATTCCCAGTAAAGTACCGATAATGTAGAGCGGATAGTTGTAATCCCCCGCCCAGTCCACGATTTTGCCAAAAAACACCGCCAGGAAAAAGCCGCCCAACTGCCCGATCATGTTCATGGTACCCGCCACGGTCCCGGCGCGACTTTTGCCGATGTCCACGCAGACGGCGAACGACACGGGTAGCGTCAGATCTTTGAACAGCATCCCGGCGGAAAGTAAATAGGCCGCCGTGACATTGTCGGAAGTGAGGGCCGAGGTCCACATGACGACGCTCGACATTCCCATTCCGATCAACCCCACGCTGGCGCGGCCGATGCGCAGACCGTAGCGCTTCACGAGCCAGTCGCTGAGGAAACCACCCGTGAAGCAGCCCACCGCGCCCGTCAGGAAGGGCAGCGTGGAGAAAAGCTGCATCTCGGATTCGGAAAAATGGCGGCCCTCCTGTAAGTAGATGGGCATCCAACTATAAAAAAAGTACGCGCCGTACATGTAGAAGTGGAACATAATGACCAGCGCCCACAAGTTGCGGCTGCGCAGCAATGCCCCCCACGCCAGCCCGTGCGCCTGCGGTCGGAAGCGGCGGCTTTCCTGGATGTAGGCGAGTTCTTTTTCTGAAATCCCTTTTTTGTCTTTGGGAAAATCCCGAAACCACCAGTACCAAATCGCTGCCCACACCACGCCCACCAGGCCCATCGCCCAAAACGATGCCCGCCAGCCCGCCGAGGCCGCCAGCGGAACCATCACGAGCGGAGCAAGCGCGCCGCCCAGCCGCCCCGCGCCCCAGATGAATGCCTGCGCCCGGCCCGTTTCGACCGCCGGAAACCAGCGGGCGATGACGATGGAGCTGTTGGGATAGGCCCCCGCCTCGCCCATCCCGAACAGAAAGCGAATGACAATCAGTGCGATAAGTCCCGAAGCCACGCCCGTCAGTGCCGTGAACAGCGACCACCAAAGTACCACCCGCAGCAGCACCCGGCGCGGGCCGAGACGGTCGCCCATTGCGCCCGTAGGCATCTCGAACAGGGCGTATGCCAACGAGAAAGCCCCCAGCACCCAGCCGAATTCTTCGTTGCTGAGGCCGAGGTCGCTCTTCATGCGCACCCCCACGACCGAGATGCAAACGCGGTCGAGGTAGGTAATCATGGAAAGCGAAAAGAGGAAAGCGAGGACGCGGTAGCGGTAGAGCAAGAGGGTGAATGATGAGTGATGAATTATAAATGATGAAATGCGGGCTGGAAAAGTAGGCAAGAATCACGGAAGTGATGTAGTTTTTGCCCGAAAAACACGTAGCAGGGAGGTCTTTATACTATCTTTGCGCGATTTAGTGTAGAGTTGAGTCAATAAAAATTTTGTTTGGTATCGGATTGAACAGAATTCCAAAATCCAATATCCAGCATCCAATATCCCTCTTTCAATGAAAGTTTTAAAATTCGGCGGTACGTCGGTGGGTTCGGTTGAGAGCATCAAGTTGGTCATCGAGATTCTGGAAACCACGATTTCCAAGGGCGAGCGCACGGCGGTCGTGTTCTCGGCGATGGGCGGCGCGACCAACCGCTTGATCGAGATTGGCCGTATGGCGGCGGCCGGGAACCCCGAGTACTTCGAGTTGCTTAAAGTGGTGGAGGAAAGGCACTTCGCCACCATTCGCGGCCTCATCAACGTAAAGCAGCAGAGCGGCACTTTTGCCAATATCAAAGGGCTGTTCAATGAACTGGAAGATATCCTGCGCGGCGTGTCGCTCATTCGCGAGCTAACCGACCGCACGATGGACCTTATCATGAGCTTCGGCGAGCGGCTTTCTACCAATATCATTACCGAGGCTTTGAAAAATAAAGGCGTAAAAGCCGAGTTTTGCGACGCCCGGAAGGTCATTCGTACCAATGAAAAGTTCGGGATGGCCGACGTGGATTTCGACACCACCAATCGGCAGATTCTGGAACATTTTGCCAAATCTTCGGCTTTGCAGTGCATCACGGGTTTCGTGGCTTCCACCCCGGAAGGCATCACGACCACCCTCGGGCGTGGCGGCTCGGACTACACGGCTTCTATTTTTGGCGCGGCGCTCGACGCCCAGGTCATCGAAATTTGGACCGATGTGGACGGCATGATGACCGCCGACCCGCGCAAAGTACCCAACGCCTTCACGATTCCGTCCATTTCGTACGCCGAAGCGATGGAGCTCTCGCACTTCGGGGCCAAGGTCATTTATCCGCCCAGCTTGCAGCCCGCTTTTGCCAAGAATATTCCCCTGAAGGTACTGAATACCTTCAATACCTCCTTCGCGGGTACGCTCGTGGATCGCTCGGCCAATCATAAGCAGTACGCGATTACGGGCATCTCGTCCATCGACGATATGGCGCTGGTCAACATCCAGGGTAGCGGCATGATCGGCGTGGCGGGAATTTCGGCGCGGCTATTCACGACCCTGTCGGAAAATAACATCAGCGTCGTCTTGATTTCCCAGGCTTCCTCGGAGCATTCGATTTGCTTCACCATCGACCATCAGCTCGCCGAACGGGCGCAACAAGTGTTGGAAGCGGCGTTTGAAGCGGAGATTCAAAGCGGCGACATCGACAGCATCGCGGTCGAGAAGAACGTGTCGATCATCGCCATCGTGGGCGAAGGGATGCGCAAAAGCTCCGGCGTGGCGGGCAAGTTGTTTTCGGTTTTGGGTAAAAACGGCATCAACATCATTGCCACGGCGCAGGGTTCGTCGGAGTTGAATATCTCGGTGGTTATTTCTAAAAATGACCTTTCCAAAGCCCTCAATGCGATTCACGGAGTCTTTTTCCTTTCTGAAACCCGCTCGTTGAATTTATTCATCGTGGGCGTGGGACTAATTGGAGGCACCCTGTTGGAGCAGGTGGGCAGTCAGTCGGCGTTCCTCAGCGGGCAAAGGCTTCTAAAACTCAACGTCGCCGGACTTTCCAATACCAAGAAAATGCTGCTCGAACCTAGCGGCATTGCTCCCGACCGCTGGCGCGAGGAGGTGGCCGATAACGGCGTCAAGACCAGCATCCCCGCTTTCGTGGATCGAATTATCGAACTCAACCTGCCGAACAGCGTTTTCGTAGACTGCACGTCGGACAAAGACATCGTGAAGCATTATGAGAAGTTGCTTGACGCGAGCATTTCGGTCGTGACGCCCAATAAAGTGGCCAACTCGGGCAAGTACGAGGAGTACCAGCGTTTGCAACGCACCGCCCTACGGCGTGGGGTGAAATTTTTGTACGAAACCAACGTCGGCGCGGGTCTGCCGATCATCAATACCATCCAGGGCTTGATGGACAGCGGCGACAAATTCATCAAGATCGAAGCCATCCTTTCGGGTACTTTGTCCTATATTTTTAACACCTTCGGCCCCGGCGTCCGCTTCGTGGACGTGGTACGCGAGGCCAAGGCCAAAGGCTACACCGAACCCGACCCCCGCGACGACCTGAGCGGCACCGACGTTGCCCGAAAAATCTTGATTTTGGCGAGAGAAGTAGGCATCCCGATGGAGCCGGAAGAGGTAAAAATCGCTCAACTTCTGCCCGACAATTGTCTGCAAGCCTCGACGGTGGAAGCGTTTTTCACCGAGCTGGAAAACTCCAATGAGTTTTTCGAGGGCTTGCTGGACGGTGCCAAAGCCAACAACGGCGTCCTGCGCTACATCGCCACGTTGGAAAACGGCCAGGCCACAGTACAACTTCGCCCCGTGGATGACAAACATCCATTCTACAACCTCTCGGGCAGCGATAACATCGTGTCCTTCACCACTGACCGCTACAAAGACCGCCCGTTGGTCGTGAAAGGCCCCGGCGCGGGAGCCGAGGTGACCGCCTCGGGCGTTTTTGCGGATATAATGAGTATTAGTAGTTATCTCGGCTAACGCCGAGAGGGGTTAATGGTCAACGGTCAAAGGTCAATGGTTCGCGGATTACTAGTTCCGTAGTCAAGATAACCGTAGAACGCCGTTTAACCTTTAACCATTGACCGTTAACCCAATTTTCATGAACTACATTAAAGCTTTCGCTCCCGCCACTGTGGCCAACGTAGCCTGCGGCTTCGACATTTTCGGCTTTGCCGTAGATGAACCGGGGGATGTGGTTGAAATTCGCCGCCGCGATGCGCCGGGCATTGTCATTACCGATATTACAGGCGATGAGGGGCGACTGCCCCGCGACCCGGCCCGGAATGCGGTGACCGTCGTGATGTTGCGCTTGCTGAAGCATTTGGGCAATACCGAGTTTGGCGGTGAAGTGGTTTTGCACAAAAATATGCCGCTCGGCAGTGGTATGGGATCGAGTTCGGCGAGTGCGGTGGCGGGGGTTTTTGCCCTCAACGAAATGCTGGGTCGTCCACTCACGCGCCAGCAGTTGTTACCCTTTGCGATGGAGGGTGAGCGCATTGCCTGTGGCTCGGCCCACGCCGATAATGTCGGGCCTTCGCTGATGGGCGGCTTCCTGGTCATTCGCAGTTACCAGCCGCTGGATGTATTTTCTATTCCAGTGCCGGAGGAGTTGTACTGTACTCTGGTCAATCCTGACATTGAGGTCAATACCAAGGATGCCCGATTTATTCTTCGCAACGAGGTTTCGCTGAAAAACGCCATTTCGCAGATGGGCAATGTGGCCGGGCTCATTGCCGGACTGATGCAAGAAGATTACGAACTCATCAGCCGCTCGATGGTGGATGTGATTGTGGAACCTATTCGCGCTATTTTGATTCCTGAATTTAACGAAGTGAAGCAGGTGGCGATCGCACAGGGGGCTCTTGGTTGCAGCATTTCGGGCGCGGGGCCTTCGATGTTCACGCTAAGTAAAGGCCGCGAAACCGCCGAGCGGGTTGGGAAGGCGATGCGGGAGAAATTTGCCGAGGCTGAAATTGATAGCAAGGTGTACGTGTCGGCGATCAACCGCGACGGGCCGAAGGTTCTGGAAAAGCATTGATTTGCATCGTAAAGACGTAGGATGCTACGTCTGGCGGCATACTGGCTGGCCGCGCCTGATGGCGAAATGAGGTGGATTTATAGCGTCCCGAAAAAACGGGCTGGAAGCAGGTTCGCCTGCCCGGCCGTACCACATTACCGAACTTTCCTCTACCCAAAAAAGTTAATACCTCTGAATCCCAAAAGAAGTGAATTATGGTAACGGTAACAGATAAAGCCAAAGATAGAATCGAGATCCTGCGCCAGGAAGAAGGCCGCACCGACGAAAACCACATCCGTGTGGGCGTGGAGGGCGGCGGTTGCTCGGGCTTGATGTATAATCTAGAGTTCGACACCAACCAGCAACCCACCGACATGGTCTTTGAAGACAAGGGCATCCGCATCGTGGTGGACAAGAAAAGCATCCTGTACCTGGCCGGAACGATCCTCGATTTCAGCGATGGATTGAACGGCAAGGGCTTTCAGTTCGTGAACCCCAACGCCTCCCGCACCTGCGGTTGCGGCGAGAGTTTCGCGGTGTAATTTTAAAATAAAGATTTTGGTTAAGTGAGAATGATTAAAGCGTCGCGAGCTTCCACGCGGCGCTTTTTTTGTGCCGTCTCCTGGCACTAAAACTAGATTTGCTCAATATTTTATCGTTTTTTGTGAATTTGAGAGTGCATCATGGTCTTGGCAAGCGAAGTCTAATATTCTATCATTCACTCATTCACTCATTCAAAATTGAAATAAATGAAGCCTACCTTAGTAATCCTCGCCGCTGGCATGGGCAGCCGCTACGGCGGCACAAAGCAACTCGATCAATTTGGCCCGCACGGCGAAACAATCATAGACTACTCGCTCTACGATGCCATTCGCAGCGGTTTTGGTAAGGTCGTTTTCATCGTGCGGGAAGAAATCAAGGACGAGGTAGCCGAGACTTTCGCCCCCCGGCTCCGCGGTAAGATTGATTACGAAATCGCGGTGCAGGGGATTCAGTCCTACGTGCCGGAGGACTTGGGCGTGGTCACCCGCGCCAAACCCTGGGGTACGGGCCACGCCACCCTTTGCGGCTGGCCCAAGACGAACGAGCCGTTTGCGGTCATCAATGCCGACGATTTTTACGGGCGCGAAGCTTTCGCGACGATGGCCGAATTCCTCTCCACCGATACCGACGACAGGCAGCACGCGATGGTTGGCTACGAGTTGAAGCGGACGCTCTCCGAAAACGGCACCGTATCGCGTGGTATCTGCATCGTGAAGGCTGATGGAAACTTATCTTCCGTCACAGAGCGCACTAAGATTTACCCTGATAAGGTCGGAAATATTTACTTCGAGGAGAACGGTATCCTGACCGAGCTACCGCCCTATACGCCCGTGTCGATGAACTTCTGGGGCTTCAAACCCAGCGTTTTCCCTTTGATGGAAAAGCAATTTCAAGATTACGCCCGCAAGAACGTCGATAACCCCAAAGCGGAATTTTATATTCCCTTGATCGTCACCAATTTGATTTATCAAAATCAGGGCAATTGCCGGGTCTTCACCAGTAAATCCGACTGGTTTGGCGTAACCTACCCTGAGGACAAGCCAACGGTGCAAGCGGCATTGGCGGCGCTGCACGAGGCTGGAGAATATCCCGATGGGCTTTGGAAGATTTAATTTTGAATTAGTGAATGTCGGAATTAATGAATAGGCTTGCGCCCGATTTCTTACTGCCTGTCCCACCGCTTTTCAGCTTTCAGGAGTGTTTGTGGTTTCTGGATCGCAACTACGACGACATCATGCATCGCGTGACGGAAACTTCTGTGACCAAGCCCTTCCGGGTAGGCGAGCGGGTGGCTTTACTGGAAATCTCGCAGCAGCAAGATAATCTGTCGGTGCAGTTTCGGGGCGGCGATTTGATCGAGGAAGCCGCTTTGCGGGAGCAAGTTATCGCGCTTTTTGATCTGGAATCTGATCTTGCGCTTTTCTACGAGCAATTGGAAGCCGACCCTGAGTTTGCCTTCATGACGACCGACTATTGCGGTTTGCGGTTGATCGGCATTCCCGATTTGTTCGAGGCGCTTTGCTGGAGCATCATTGGGCAGCAGATCAATTTGGCCTTTGCCTATTCTTTGAAGAGACGCATCGTGGAGTTGGCGGGAGAACAAATTACTTACGATGGTCACGTCTTCCACGCCTTTCCCACGCCCGCCCGCGTGGCGGCACTGACCGTTGAGGAACTGCGCCCTTTGCAGTTCTCGGGTCGCAAGGCGGAGTATCTCATCGGCGTAGCCCAGGCTTTCGAATCGGTCGAAATTTCAAAGGCGCAGTTACTGGCGCTGCCCACAGCGGAGGCTATGATCCAAAAACTTACCTCACTTCGTGGCGTCGGCGAGTGGACGGCCAATTATTCGCTGATGAAGTCTTTGAAAATTCCTACCTCCGTGCCTTACGGCGATGTGGGATTATACAACGCCCTCGCGGCTCTGAAAGGACTTCCCAAGCGCCCTTCGCGCCTGGAATTGGCTTCGGTTTTTGATGCCTTTCAGGGCTGGGAAGCTTATTTGACGCTCTACCTTTGGCGGAGTTTGGCACCGAAGCAGATGCCAGACTCCTAATTCTCTAATCCGCCTTCCGGTACACGTACTTCATTATCCCGAAGTAAACCAGGAAGCCGAGTCCCGCCACAATAGAGATGATGCCAATAATCGTGGTCGAATCGAACTCGATGTCCATGTCCTTGACCAGCATGAAGCCGATGCCGACACTGATGAGCAGTATCCCGAATTTCAGATTTGAATAGGTACTGGTCGCGTCGGTCGATCTTTTCAAAATCCATTCTTTTTCGGGTTCGAGGTGGCCCAACTCCACCATGCGCGCTTTGAGGTTGGAGTCTTTCACGATTCGCAGGATTCCAATGATTCCCCAGAAAAGAATGAAGGTAACGGCGATGGGAATTGTTACAGCGATTATACCAGCCATGATTTTATTTATTTAAATTGTTTGCGTTCGTTTGTCCCCCGTTGGACGCCGCTGCTTTTTGAAAAGTTGCAGTTTTTTATTTTTTTGAGGAAAATAAAAGTTCTTGCAACCCTGCCACTGATGTCTGCGTCTGACGAGAAATACATGGTAAACGACGCAACCCTCATCAAGCGAATTCAGGCGGGCGACCGCCACGCCTTCCGCTGGCTCATCAAGAATAATGAGCGGCTGGTGTACGGCGTGGTGTGGAAAATCGTCAGGAACGCGCCCGATGCCGAGGATATTTGCCAGGAAGTTTTTCTGAAAGTCCACGAGAAGCTCGATACCTTTAATCAAGATTCCAAACTCTCGACCTGGATTGCCAAGATTGCCTACAACCAAGCCCTGAGCCATTTACGAAAACGCGATATTTTACAAAACTCCGATGACGTGCAAGACGAAGTACTCAGCGACAAACTGCCTGACTCCGGCGTAGGAACCCCGGCGGAAAGTCTGGAAGCGAAAGAATTGAAAACCGTAGTTCACGAGGCCATCGAAAGGTTGCCCCTCCCCTACCGCACGCTCATCGACCTGTTCCACATCCAGGAAATGAGCTACGCCGAAATCGTAGAAATCAGCGGCTTCCCGGAAGGCACGGTGAAGAGCTATTTGTATCGGGGAAGAAAACTATTGAAAAACGCCATCCGGGGAGGTGGAGGGCTTTATTAATTGAGGAATGTCGGAATGTCGGAATGTCGGAATGTCGGAATGTCGGAATTTACGATCAAAACCCCGTATTTTAAATGGTCTGGCGCATCTTTAACTCGAAAATATTATTCCGACATTCACTAATTCGCTAATTCCAAATTAAGCAAGGTATGAATCAAAAACGCACCGACGACCAACTGCAGGATCTGTACGAAAACGATCCGCAGGCTTTTGCCAAACTCGCCCGCACCGACGATGACGCGCGGCTGTACGCGCTGCTGTTTGCTACTTTCCCAAAACTGGACGCCGTCGAAGTCCCGGCGGGCATCGGCGAGCGAGTGGTGGCGCGGCTGGAAGTGAAAGAGGCGAAGACCAGAAAGTGGCAGAGCATTTTGCTGGCGGGCGGCATCGCCCTAACCGTACTGGTCGGCTTTGCGATGTCCTGGATATTATCGCCCGAAATGGGAAAATCTTTCCAAGGGGTCAGTTCCTATCTTCCCTTCATTGCCGCAGCCGTACTGGTCTTTTTCGGAATGGAATTATTCGATCAGAAAGTGGTGTGGGGTAAAATTGACAAGTTACTCCCAGATAACAGCTCGCTCAATCACCATAGCCGATAGCCGATAGCCGATAGCCGATAGCCGATAGCCGATAGCCGATAGCCAAACTACTTTTTCAACAGCCCCGCCATCATTGCCTCCGCCACAAACTTGTCGCCCGCTTCATTTAGGTGAACACGGTCGCGGGTCAGGATACCTTTTTCGGCGTTGTCCTTGTTGTTTTTCTCAAGATATTTCTGGAAATCTTTGCGCAGATCGACCAGGGTCAGGTTGTGCTTATCGGCCATTTCCCGGATAGCATTGGCGTAGCGATTCAGGTCGCCGTCCTGCTCATTGGAGTAGTCGGTGCGCTCGCCGATGACGGAGGGCGTGCAGAGGATAGGGCGGATGCCGTTATCCTGCAGTTTCTTGATAATGGCTTCGTAAAATTTCCCGAACTTATCGTAATCGGTACCCGTGCCATGCGAGGCTTTGTGCCACACGTCATTGATGCCGACGTAAATGAACACGATATCCGGCTTTTTGGCGAGGACATCGTCCTCCATGCGCAAGTAGAGATCATAGACTTTATTGCCGCCAATGCCCGCGCCCAAAATCTCGTACTCGTCGCCGAGCCCTTTGTCCTTCAACATAGCCCGAACCTGCGTAACGTAGCCCGTCGGCCCCACCCCCTGCTGCGTGACGGAATCACCAAAGAAAATTACCCGCAGGGGCTTATCGGCCCGCATGGCGAGCATTGGGAACAGAAACACAAGCAGACAGAAATAGGAGAAAGATGATTTCATAGTTATGTGACGTCTAAAAAATAACATGGTCGAATTGTCAATCCCGTAGGGATTTCATGTTTATAGCTATTTCGTGTCTATACGCTGCTGTGCGACCCCGTGGGGGTCGTACAATGTCAACAGGGGCAAGCTCTTCTATAAACATATGATCGAACCGGCGGCCCGGCCCTACGGGTTCGGGACTGCTAAGTTATTTTTTCAACTTTCCTATACCAGGAGTTTTCGAGAAAAATAATTGCTTCAAAAAGGTCGGTGGGATTGAATACTACCCTGCCCTGGGACAAAAAATCGAATACGCGTTCACCGCAATACCTCCACGACGGGCGTATCGACCGAGTACCTGAGTAAAAAGGAACGTCCCGGCGAAAGGTCGGCGACTTGCTCGACGGGTAGGCGGAACTTATGGATTCTCTGATCGATAAGCGCCTGGACGGTGGCTGTGTTCCCTTCTACGGAACAGGAAAGGACTTTGCCGTAGCGGGCGGGACCATCCGCGAGCGCATACGTTTCTGCAAATACTTCTTCCGGCGTTCCCTGCTGCTTGATTTTCCCGTTTTCCATTTCCACGACCCGGTCGGCCAGGCGAAAAATTTCGCCCAAATCGTGCGTCACCAGCAGAATAGTGAGTTGGTGCTTTTGGTGAATTTCCAGCAAATAATCCTGCAACCGCTGCCGCATGGCGCGATCCAGTGCCGAGAGCGGCTCGTCGAGCAGAAGCAGGCGCGGGCGAGGCGCCAACGCCCGCGCCAACGCCACCCGCTGTTGCTGTCCGCCCGAAAGTTGGTGCGGACGGCGTTCGGCGAGTTGGGCGAGTTCCACTTCGCGCAGTAGCTCATCCACTCGGCTTGGGTCATCGCCCTTTTTCAGGGCAAATGCCACATTTTTGCGGATGGTAAGGTGGGGAAAAAGGGCGTAATCCTGAAAGACCAAACCCGCCTGCCGTTTCTGAGGACTCTGAAAAATGCTTTTTTCGGAGTCTAACCATATTTCCTGCCCAAAAGCAATGCGTCCCGACTTCGGCTGAACCAAGCCCGCAATGAGTCGCAACAAGGTGGTTTTCCCCACCCCCGATGGCCCGGTAAGGGCGGTGATCGAGCCACTTTCGAGCCGCAGGGCCACGTCCATCGTCACGGGGCCCGCAGCGGTGCGCAGGTCGTGGCGGAGGTGGAGGTCAAGCGGGGTGTCGGACACGGAAAAGTCGGTTGTTGATGGAATAGACCAGCAGCAGAATGGCAAAGGTAACCACAAAAAGCACGAGGGCGTACTGATTGGCGGCGGAGTAGTTAAGCGCCTCCACCTCGTTGTAAATCGCCAGGGATGCCACCCGTGTCACGCCGGGAATGTTGCCCCCGATCATCAGCACGACGCCGAACTCGCCCACGGTATGAGCGAATGTGAGAACGATAGCGGTCAGAATAGCCGACTTGGCATTAGGCAGCAATACTTTAAAAAAGGTGGCCCAAGCGCCTTTGCCCAAAGTATAGGAAGCCTCGCGCAGCGAGACTGGCAACGCCTGCAAGCCCGCCTGCAAAGGATATACCATAAACGGCAAACTGTAAATCACCGAAGCCACTACCAATCCCGGAAATGAAAACACCAGCCGCAGTCCGAACGTTTGCTCGATCCAACCGCCGAAGTAATGATTGGGACTAAAAGCCAGCAATAGATAAAATCCCAGCACCGAAGGCGGCAGCACCAGCGGCATTCCGATGACGGCTTCTACCAGTACTTTACCTCGAAACCGGCTGTACGCCAGCCAGTAAGCCAGCGGCAAAGCCACCACAAAAAGAATCAGCGTCGTGAGCGAAGCAAGTTTGAAAGTTAGGTATAGTGGTTCGGGGTTCATTCTACCGAGTAGCCATATTTACGGAAAATAATCCTGGCTTTTTCAGAGTAAAGAAATCCGTAGAACTCCCGGCTCTTGTCTCGCTTCGGCGAGGATTCGCTGTGCTTCAGCAGCACGGCGGCCTGGTCGATGGATGCGTAATCGGTGGAGTCCAGTTTTAAGTATCGCCCCTTATTTTTCATTTCGGGAGTAAGTACCACCGATAGCGCTGTAAAACCCACATCCGCCGCCCCAGTGGCAATATACTGGGTAGTTTGGGAGATGCTTTCCCCGTACACGAGTTTGTTTTTCAGCTGGCCGTAAATTCCGGCTTTTTGCAACACTTGCACGGCCGCTGCGCCATAGGGAGCAGTTTCAGGATTGGCTAGCGCGATTTTCTTAACCTCAGGATTTGTCAACATTTCAAGCGATGGTGTAACGGTCGAGTCGCTGGCCCAAAGTACCAAAGTACCCCGCGCGTACACCTGGGGCGGGGACTCTCCCCCACCGTTGTCGAAAATCTCCTGCGGGTAGCGCGTATCCGCCGACACGAACAAATCGAACGGCGCGCCTTCCCGGATTTGGGCCGTCAGCTTGCCCGACGACCCCACGACGATTTCCAGCCGGGTTTCGGAGCCTTTCTCAAACTCCTTCTGCAATTCCCGCATCACAAACTGCACGTTGGCCGCCGTAGCAACGACGACCTTATCGTTCGGCTGCGAACAACCCGTCAGCAGAAGGAAGCTGGCGGAAAGCAAAAAAATTAGGGAGTAAGCAAAACTGCGCATGAATGAAAAACGGCTTTTCGAGAATCAGCAAAGTTAGAGAATGCCTATCGGCTTTAACTCAAATCAAAAATCAAAGCAATAATTTCTTTTCAATAAAAACCAACTTCGTATATTTGCCCTCCCAAACAGCAAGCCTCCTTAGCTTAGTTGCGGTTCGACGCTTCGATAGAGCGACGCATTCGTAATGCGTAGGTCGCAGGTTTAAGTTTTTACGCCTCCTTAGCTCAGTTGCGGTTCGACGCTTCGATAGAGCGACGCATTCGTAATGCGTAGGTCGCAGGTTTAAGTTTTTACGCCTCCTTAGCTCAGTTGGTAGAGCGACGCATTCGTAATGCGTAGGTCGCAAGTTCAAGTCTTGTAGGAGGCTCACTCTAAGCCCGCTAACATCCATGTTAGTGGGCTTCTTTTTAAGAAAAACTTTGTAAATAAATCAAGCAAGGCGATACAGGTTCCCGTCGCCAAACTGGATAACAAGCGATAATATGAATAAAAAAACAAACATCGGCCTCGTGCAAATGAGCTGCACCGCCGACCCCGACGCCAATTTCCAGAAAGCCACCGCCAAAATCCGCGAAGCTGCCGCGCAGGGTGCGCAGATCATCTGCCTGCAGGAGTTGTTCAAGTCGCTGTACTTCTGCGATGTGGAAGACCACGCTAACTTTGACTTGGCCGAAGCAATCCCCGGCCCTTCCACCGAAGCGCTGGGAAAACTAGCCGCTGAGCTGGGTGTGGTACTCATCGCCTCGCTCTTCGAGCGCCGCGCTCAGGGGCTTTACCATAACACCACCGCCGTGCTCGACGCCGACGGCCGTTACTTGGGCAAGTACCGCAAAATGCACATTCCCGACGACCCGGGTTACTACGAGAAATTCTACTTCACGCCCGGCGACGCCCCAACGGATGGTACCGCTGGTAGCGACGAAATCGGCTATCGCGTTTTCGATACCAAATTCGCCAAAATCGGCGTCCTCATCTGCTGGGATCAGTGGTACCCCGAAGCCGCCCGCATCACGAGCCTGATGGGGGCCGAGATACTTTTTTATCCCACCGCCATCGGTTGGGACAAGCGCGAAACTGACCTCATGACCAACGAGGAGCAGTACGGAGCCTGGCAAACCATTCAACGCAGCCACGCCGTGGCCAACGGCGTATTCGTGGTGGCCGTCAACCGCGTGGGAACCGAGGGCGACCAGCAGTTTTGGGGTGGGTCGTTCGTCGCCAACCCGCACGGGCGGCTGCTCTACCTGGCTCCGCACGAGGAGGAAGTGGTGCACACGCAGGAGATTGACCTGGCCGTCATCGACCACTACCGTACGACCTGGCCGTATTTCCGCGATCGGCGCGTGGATTCCTATCAACCCATTACGCGGCGGTATATTGATTGAAAAATGAGGGAGGATGCCAATCGTGATAGTATCAAATGATACTATCACAACTGAGGAGAAGCGCAGTGCAGTTTGTTTTGGGATAACTATTGTAGGCGCTGCTAAGCGTGTTCCAAAATATAATCCGCGTCGATTCCCAGCTTAGTGCGTAACTGCTTGGCGAGCGCGAGCGATACCCGGCGCTTTCCACGCATTACTTCGGATAGTCGGGTTTCGGCTACTTCCAGCAATTGAGCCATCTCCCGTTGGTTCAGCTTTTGCTCGTACATTTTGAAACCGATCATTTCGGGAATATCCTGTGGTACGGGAATAGGCATCAGGGGAATACTGTCTTCGTATTTTTCGGCGATTTTGGCCAACTGAGCCAATGCTTCAGCTTCCTGACTGTCGAGGCTCGCGAAGCCCCCTCCTTCACTAGCCTTCGCCAAATATTTTTCGATGGTTGTCATTAATTGGCGGTATTCCGTTTCATTAGTAGGTGTTTTCATAGCAGTTCATTATCAAATCGTTGTGCAATCAATCTTATCGTATTCGGCGTGGGTACCTACAAATCGTATGAATAGTGTTTTGCTTATCACGACCATTCAGCAGTTCTGTTTGGGACTTTCGCTTCGGGTGGGGATAAATGTGCCGCTAGGCACAGGATGTGGGTAGAAAAAGCCGGTTCGTTGGCGGGTCATGTCCCGTACGGGACATAATGATTGACTAGGAAAGCACTTTTCTACCCACATCTGATCCCTAACGGGATCGCATTCAAGACTGCGAGCGAAAGTACTACTGTCATTTTTTACGTAAATATAAAGGAAATTACTTTACACGTTAATGTATAATTTTACACTATCTGTATTTTTTTATTAAAACCCCCTAACTGCGCAAGCTGATTCCCGCTCTTTTGCCTAATTTTGTCTCGAAATAAATTTCACAAATTCTTGAAGACCGCCCCCACCCTCACGCCCAAACAACTCGGCTTTCACTTTCCCGCCGAGTGGCACCCGCACCGCGCCACCTGGCTTACTTTCCCGCACAACGAAGCATCGTGGCAGGGCGACAAGCTGGCCAGGATGCGGCCGCAGTACCTAAACTTTATCAAAGCCATCAGCCAGGGTGAGAAGGTGGGCATTGTGGCGAACGATGAAGCGCTTAAAGCTTTTATCATTCAAGAATTGGAGGCTACTGGCGTGAATTTGGGGCAAATCGAATTCATCGTTAAACCTACCAACGACGCCTGGTGCCGCGATCACGGCCCGGCTTTCCTGCGCAATCCCGAGACGGGGCAGCGGCTGGTGGTGGACTGGGGCCACAATGCCTGGGGCGGCAAGTACCCGCCCTACGACGATGACGACCGCACGCCGATGGCCGTGGCCGAGCATCTGGGTCTGCTCACCGTGCAGCCGGGAATTATTATGGAAGGCGGCTCGGTGGAATTCAACGGCGCGGGGAGTTTGCTCACGAGCCGCTCGTGCTTGCTGAATCCCAATCGCAACCCGGACATGAATCAGGGACAGATCGAGGAGTACCTGCGCAACTACTACGGCGTGGAGCAAATCCTGTGGGTGGAAGACGGCATCGCGGGCGACGATACCGACGGCCACATCGACGACACCACGCGCTTCGTGAACGAGGATACCGTTGTCGCCTGCGTGGAGAGCGATCCGAGCGACGCCAACTACGCCGTGCTGCAAACAAACCTGAAATTGCTCAAAAAAATGCGGCTCCTGAACGACAAGCCGCTCAGCGTCATCGAGCTGCCCATGCCCAAGGCGGTGATGATCGGCGACTTCCGCACGCCGGGTTCCTACGCCAATTTTCTGATTTGCAACGCGGGCGTCATCGTTCCGGTCTTTGAGAACCCGAACGATCAAATCGCCGTGGATATTCTGGAACAAGCCTTCCCCGACCGCAAAGTCATTCCGCTCCCGGCTACCGAAATCATCTGGGGTCAGGGCAGTTTTCACTGCCTCAGCCAGCAGGAACCTGTGGCCTAGCGGCCGCTCTGGGCTGTATGTAACAGGCTTTAAGCTGTAGGCATTAGGCCCAAGTCCACTTACAGAACTTTCTTTTCTTTAATTCTTTTATCAGTCATGAAAAGCCTACAGCTTACAGCCTACAGCCTATTGCTTTTACTTTCGACTTCTTGTGCCCGGCAAACGCTCACGACGATGCAAATTACCCGCCTGCAAGCCGTGGATTTGGAAGAAACGGTGACGCGGCGCGACGAGTTGATGATGGCCTATTCGCTCACTTCCTTCGACGCGGCGGGCAAAGCCGAGGCGGTGAGCAACGGCTCGTGGGGCATCGTGGAAGCAAAAACGGGGCAGGTATTTCCAGAAAAAGAATTTCAGTCCATTCAAATTCCGTTGCCCAAAAACGGCAAAGTCGTGGTGACGCTGGCGTTGGTGGAGGTGGACGACTACGCCAAGGCACAAAAGACGCTGGCGACGATACGTAAGTACCACGATTTTATCAAAATTCCGGCGGCCCTGGCCGAGCTAGCCGACATGGCACTTACGCCCTTGAAGTACCTTTCGCTGGGCCTGTCGGTGGCAGGCGCGGGCTTCCAACTCACCGACCGCCTCGATGCCGACGACATCCTCGGCTTGAACAGCACCGAACTCAGCTATCAGAAAGCCCTGGCTAGTCCGTCGCTGAAAGTCCCCCTCACCTTCAAAGACTCGCACCTGAAAAGCAGCTTCCACTACGAACTGATCTATGATTTGCGCAGCAGAACAGTGAAAGTCGGTTCCGGCAAGAAGACCGTAATCTGATTGAAACCTTTTATCCGGCGGCCAAAGCCCGTAACTTTGCGCTTTGGGCAATATTTCGACCCCCTGCTTTGTTTGATTTAGAAGCGAATGCGAACCGACAGGCGCACTTTCGCCTTTCATCTTCCTCTTGAATAAATGACTAGAAGTTTTTCCTTCATCGTGGCAGCCTTGCTACTTTTCTTTTCCTGCAAAACCACCGCGCCTCCCCAACAAGCCCCCGCTGCCGCCCCTCCCAAAGAACCCGTGCTGGTAGAAATTGGCGGTGAGCCGTTCAGCCCGGATGCGTTCTTTCAGTCTTTTACCAAGAATCGCTTTTCGGCGGACTCGGCCAAGTCGCTGAGTGCGGCCGAATACTTCGAGATTTACACCAATACTAAGTTGAAACTATTCAGCGCCGAGGCGCAGGGCCGCGACACAACCAGCGATTATAAGGAGGAAATCGCCTCCTACCGCGAGCAGTTGGCAGCGCCTTATCTGCGCGACGATGAACTCGTGGCCGACCTAACGCAGGAAGCTTACAACCGTCTCAAACAAGAGGTTAGGGTCACCCATATTTTAGTGGCGGTACCGGAGGAGGCATCGCCCGCCGACACGCTGTCGGCCTATAATGCGGCGGTAGCCATGCGAGGACGGCTGTTGGAAGGCGCTGACTTTGGCGATATGGCGGCGAAGTTTTCCAAAGACATTACGGCCAAGGACAACAAAGGGGATTTGGGCTATCTGACCGCTTTTCAAACGGTTTATTCGTTTGAAAATGCCGCCTACCTGACGCCCATTGGCAAAATTTCGGAGCCCGTGCGAACGAAATTTGGCTATGAGATAATCAAAGTACTCGACCGCCGCTCTGCCCGTCCCAAGTTGCGGGTGGCGCACATCATGGTTCAGTCGAAGCCGGATTTTTCCAGCGAAAAAAAGAAGGCCGCCGAGCAGCGAATCAAAGAAGCCTTCGACCACCTGGAAAAAGGCGAAGCTTGGGAGAAGATCGTGCAAGTGTATTCCGACGACTTCCAGTCGCGGCAGTCGGGCGGCCTGTTGCCTTGGTTCGGTGTGGGCGAGAATGTACCTGCGTTCGAAAATGCGGCCTACGGGTTGGCCAGAACCGGAGAATACTCAAAGCCCGTCGAGACGCCCTACGGCTGGCACATCATCCGGCTGGCCGAGAAGCGCCCGCTGGAATCGTTTGCGAAGATGGAGCCTTCCCTGAAACAGAAAGTGCTGACCGACAGCCGGGGCGAGCTGGTAAAAAAAGCCTTCACCGACCGACTGCGCCAAGAATACGAAATCAGCGAGAATCCCGACGCCTGGAGCGAAATGCTCGAACTGGCTGACAGAACCCTGCAGGAAGGAAAATGGGTACTGCCCGAAACCTTCTCGGCGGATGTAGAGAATCCGATGCTTTTCACAATCGAAAAAGCGGCGGCTACGAGCAAGGACTTTTTGGCATACACCAAAGCCCGCCTGAAGCCGCGCCCTAAAGGAGCCGACCCAAAAATTATTTTGCGCACCTATTACAACGATTTCCTTGGCAAGCGGCTCATGGAATACGAACGGGACAATCTGGAAAGTAAATATCCTGAATTCAAGTCATTGATGAAGGACATTCGGGAGGGCGTTTTATTATCGCAAGTCATGGAAGAGCAGGTTTGGCAGCGCTCGCTGGATGATTCGCTGGGGCAGGTGAAACTCTACGAAAAAAACATCGATCAATACAAGTATCCCGCACGGGCCCTGGCGACGGTCGTGGAAGCCAAGGACACGGCGACTTTGAATCAGATGATCCGCACTTTGGCAACGCCGCCCTACCCGCTCCGCCTGAAGGGGGAAGAAATAGTATTTGAAAACAACAAGACCGAGCTTTCGGCGGCGCAATTGAATACAATGTATATTCTGGCGACTACGATGAAGAAAAACCCTGACTTTGTAGTGGAGGTAACCGGGGCGCGAACCGCCGAAGAAGCCGACACGATGTCAGCAGCACGAATTAGCCGGGTGGTGCGCTACCTCAACGGGCAGGGCATCCCGATTACCCGAATTATGGAGAAGGATTACGGCTCGTTTCGTCCCGTACCCGTGCCTGAAACAGCAGCCAATCGCAACCGCCGTGTAAGTTTTCAGTATTTCAGTCGTTCCAGAAAGGATCTGGAACGCGCCATGAACCTCGAAGCACCCGGCAGCGTTAAAACCAGCGGCGGGTATTTCGCGCAGGATCATCCCTACTTTAAAAGTGCGAACTGGCAGGTCGGCAAGCAAACGATCGACCTGCCCGGCGGCAAAGTCGCGATGATCGAAGTCGAGAAAATCGAGGAACCACGTACCAAGACTTTTGCCGAAGCGCGGGGTGCGGTTATCAATGCCTACCAGCAAATATTGGAAAAACAATGGCTTGATTCGTTGCAGGAAAAATTTCCTGTGAAAGTGAATAAAGCGGAGTTGGAAAAATTGACAAGGTGACTGTCGACTTGTGGGGTCGGACAGGCGCCAGCCATCGGAATATTAATGTACCTGAAAAGAATACGCGTTTGCCCGCAGGCTGACGCACGCCGGGCGAACACATGGGTTCGCCCCTACAATTAAACTATGAAAACAACAACCACCTTTCTCCGCAACGTCCTCATCGTGGCGTTTGGACTTTTTTCAACCCTGAGCTTCGGGCAGGGCCAAATGGGCGTGAGCGTGGACAAGATCATTGCCCGCGTGGACAACTACTACATTCTGCGCTCCGAACTGGAAGAGCTTTTCCAGAGCTACAAGGCCGAAGGACAGCGGACGCCTGAGCGGTGCCAGTTGCTGGAATCGCTCATAATTAACAAAATGCTCCTGGCCAAAGCCGAAATCGACTCCGTGACCGTCGAGGACGGCCGCGTGGACGAGCAGCTCGACGGGCGCATGAGCTACATGATTCAGCGCTTCGGCTCGGAGAAAAACCTGATGGAAGCCTACGGCAAGAGCGTCAGCGAACTCAAAACCGAACTTCGCCAGCAGGTGAAAGACCAGGCGATCGTCGAGACGATGCAGCAGAAAATTGCCGGAGACGTGAAGATCACACCCAGCGATGTTCGCAAGTTTTTCAATACCATCCCGAAAGATAGTTTACCCTACATTCCGGCCGAGGTCGAGGTGGGGCAAATCGTGCGCGTGGCAGCGGTGACGCAGGAGCAAAAAGACAAACTCCGCAACCAACTGCTGGACATCAAGAAAAAGGCTCAGGAGGGGGAAGATTTTGCCATGCTGGCCACGATTTATTCCGAAGACCTCGGATCGGCCAAGAACGGCGGCGACCTGGGTTTTGCCAAGCGCGGCGCGATGGTGCCGGAATTCGAAGGCGCGGCCCTGGCCATGAAGCCCAACGAGATTTCCAATATCGTGGAGAGTCAGTTCGGCTTTCACCTCATCCAGCTACTCGAAACGCGCGGGGCTGAGTACCACGCCCGGCACATCCTGCTGCGGCCCGACTACAACCGGGGAACTGACGTAACCGAAGCGACCCGCCACCTCGATAGCCTGCGCGTACTGATAAAAATTGACACGCTCAGCTTTGCCGAAGCCGCCAAAAACGACTCGGAAGATAAAATGACCGCCGACGCGGGTGGCCTCATTATGGATCCACAAACGGGCCTGACGCGCATTCCGCTGGACGCCTCGATGGATCCGGCCCTGTACTTCGCCCTCGACAGCATGAAGGTCGAGCAAATCAGTACCCCGATTTCCTACCGCACCGAAGACGGTCGCTCGGCGATGCGCCTGCTCTACTACAAGAGCAAATCGGACGGTCACACAGCCAACTTAAGAGATGATTACGAAAAGTTGGCCCAAATTGTGCTGTCTAACAAGAAAAACAGTGCGCTCGAAGAGTGGTTCAAGAAAGCAGCCGGCGACGTTTTCATCAGCGTGGACGATGAATTCCAAAACTGTAGTATCTTCGGGCTTTCCCCCAAGGAGAATCAATAATTTTCAATTTGGAATTAGTGAATGTCGGAATGTCGGAATATTTTAAATATCGGGCGTAAGCAATATTCACTAATTCCGACATTCACTAATTCCAAATTATTTTTCGTGAAATACTCCTCCGACGTCGAAGCTGCTGAGGCGATGACGCAAGCTTACCAGAAACTCCGCACCGAAATCGGTCAGGTCATTGTGGGTCAAGACAATGTTGTAAAATTACTCCTTACCGCTATTTTTTGTCAGGGACACTGCCTGTTAGTGGGCGTGCCGGGTTTGGCCAAGACCCTTTTGATCCAGACCATCGCTTCTTCGATGGATTTGAGCTTCAACCGTATTCAGTTCACGCCCGACCTGATGCCCTCGGACATCGTGGGTTCCGAGACGCTGGATCAGCAGCGGAACTTTAAGTTCTTGAAAGGTCCCGTTTTTGCCAATATTATTCTGGCCGACGAAATCAACCGCACGCCGCCCAAGACGCAATCGGCGCTTTTGGAAGCCATGCAGGAATATTCCGTGACGGTGGCCGGGCAACGCCACGATTTGGCGCGGCCTTTCTTCGTGTTGGCTACGCAGAACCCCATTGAGCAGGAAGGCACCTATCCCCTACCCGAGGCGCAGCTCGACCGCTTTATGTTCATGATTTCGCTGGACTACCCGTCCTACGCCGAGGAAGTAAGAATCGTAAAAGCAACGACTACCGACGAGCGGCATACCGTACAGGAAATTCTGAGTGGTGAGGATATTCAGGAATTCCAGCACCTGGTGCGCCGCGTACCCGTGACGGACAACGTAATCGAGTACGCCGTAAGCCTGGTGCAGAAAACGCGTCCCGATACCGAACTCGCCGCCCCCGACACCGCCAACTACCTGGAATGGGGCGCTGGACCACGCGCGTCGCAAGCGCTCATCCTGGCCGCCAAGTGCAACGCGTTGCTATCCGGCAAGTATTCGCCCGACATTGAGGACGTACGGGCCGTGGCGCTGCCCGTGCTGCGCCACCGCATCGTCCGCAATTTCAAAGCCGAAGCCGAAGGAATTTCAGTGGATAATCTGATTGGGCGGCTGGTGTAGGAAGGTTTGTGTAATTGTTTAATCGTGTAATTGTTCTGCGGTCGCTGTTAGGCATTATCATTCTTTTCTGTTATTTCAAGATTTGCGCGAGCCTTTACAGGAAATTAGTGCAAATCTTTTCTTATTAAACTAATGCCCAAATAGGGCTAAATCGTACGTTGGACTCAAACCCAACACCGGGGCGGCGAGCCGCTTACACGATTCAACGATTACACAGTTAAACAACAAGAATGTCTATAATTGGAAAAAACTACATCGGCTTCTCGCAATCGGCCGACAATTCTAAATCCTTTCAATCCTACGTTCCGGTAAGCGATTCGCAGTTGCCGGAGAAATTTCATCCTGCTACGCCCGAGGAGGTGGAGCGCACGATGCAACTGGCTGAGAAAGCTTTCGACGAATACGCCGCGCTCCCCGCCGCGAAACGTGCTGATTTTTTGGTGGCGATCACCGAAGAAATTATGGCCATGGGCGATGAGCTTCTGGAACGTGCTCATCAGGAAACCGGGTTGCCCATGGGCCGCTTGCAAGGCGAGCGCGGTCGCACGGTCAACCAAATCACGCAATTTGCCGACCTCATCCGCGAAGGTTCCTGGGTAGAGGCACGCGTGGATACCGCCGACCCCGACCGTACCCCCGCACCCAAGCCAGACTTGCGCAAGATGCTGGTTCCCATTGGCCCCATCGTAATTTTTGGTTCCAGCAATTTCCCCTTTGCTTACTCCATCGCGGGTGTCGATACCGGCCCTTCCTTGGCGGCGGGCAACCCCGTTATCCTGAAAGCTCACCCCGCTCACCCCGGCGTGAGCGACCTCACCGCCCAGGCCATCGTGAAGGCCGCAAAACGTACCGGAATGCCGGACGGCGTCTTTTCCATGTTGTACGACGACGGCTACGACGTGGGAACTGCCCTGGTTAAGCATCCGCACACCAAAGCAGTAGGCTTTACCGGTTCGCTGAAGGGCGGCATGGCGCTGTACAAAATGGCGCAAGAGCGCGATGAGCCGATTCCCGTTTTTGCCGAAATGGGCAGCGTGAACCCAATCGTGATTCTGCCCGATACGCTGGCGGCCAAAGCTGATTCGCTGGCTAAGACACTGGCGGGATCGGTAACGCTGGGGGCAGGACAATTCTGCACCAATCCGGGTTTGGTATTTACCGTGGAGTCTCCCGCTTTGAAAGGTTTCGAGGAAAAATACGCCGAGGAAGTCGGCAAAGTGACGTCGATGACGATGCTCACCGAAGGCATTCGCAAGAACTACTACAAACTCCGCGACGCCGCTTTGGGCGAGTCCGAGGTGGAAACACTGGTGCTTTCAGAGGAGAAAGAAGAAGGCGAGAATCAATCTCAGGCTTCCATTGCCCGCGTGAGTGGCAAGGCGTTCATAGCTAATCCAGAGTTGCAAGAGGAGGTTTTCGGCCCCTTCTCGCTGCTGGTCGTTTGTAAAGATGCCGAAGAGCTGCAAGCCGCTGTAAAGCAACTGCCCGGCCAACTGACCGCCTCGCTCATGGCCGAAGCCGACGAAGCCGCCAAGCACCCCAAACTAATACGCCTGCTCGCCCGCCGCGCCGGACGATTCATCATGAACGGCGTCCCGACGGGCGTGGAGGTCTGCGCTGCGCAGCATCACGGCGGCCCATTTCCCTCCACCACCGACTCGCGCTTTACCTCGGTGGGCCGCGATGCCATCCTGCGCTTCGTGCGTCCGCAGTCCTTCCAGGATTGGCCGGATAGTCTGCTGCCCGATGAGTTGAAGAATGGCAACCCGCTGGGAATTTGGCGGTTGACGAATGGGGAGTTTACGAAGGAAGGAGTTTGAATTGATTGAAGACTATTTTTAAAAGCCCCGGAGAGCGCTGCTTTCCGGGGCTTTTGTATTAAATTGCCAGACTTTCATTTTATCAAAAAAAGCTATGAATACGAAACTGTTTGAGCAGGTGACGTATGATCACGAAGCGAATGCCTGCTACATAACCCTTAGTGGCAAACCCGTGGTTGAAACCCTGGAAGGGGAGCAGGATTACTGGGTCGATGTAGCAGAAGACGGAAGCGTCGTTGGCATTGAAGTTCTCAATGCAAATAAACACTATGACCTGATCAATAATATCTTGCTTTCTCAAACTCCCGTTGAGGAATGCGTATCGTTCTGACCAATCATGCCCGATTGAGGGCTGCACAAAGGGGCATCAGTTTTGAACAAATCGTTGATTGCATCACTAACCCTGACCAAATCAGCGAAGAACCGGACAACAAATACTGTTATAAGAAGCTTTTGAACTCAGCCAGCTATTTGCTTTTGTGCTATACGGTCAACAAAAAGGGTAAAATAGTAATCGTAACCGTGATAAAGACTTCTAGAATCAGCAAATATTTAGAATGACTACTTCCCTTTTACGCGTTTCAACTCCATCAGCTCCTTGCCTTCATTGTAGATAACGACCGTGTCCACACTGGAATTTCCGTTCTCGACAAATTCAAATTCCAGATCCCGATCGCGAGAAAATAGTCTGCTTTCAGACATTGGATACACCATGGTATCGATCACGCCTTTGCCGAACAGCCGCAGGCCGCCCCCCTGCTTCGTCAGCGTCAGGTCGATACCCATCGGCATGGCGAACGTTCCGGCGTAGCGATCCAGCAGCGCAGGCGGGATTTTTACCAGACGCGAATCGAACGTGGGGTCGGGGGTGATGGCGAGCCCCTTCGTATCCTCGAAACGACCCACCGCGCCCCAGCCCCAGGCCGCATCGTTCGCCACGCCGATAAGCAGTTCGTTGTCACCTTCTTTCAGGGGTAGTTCAAACGACGTGTTCTCAACGGAAAGACGTCCACTCGGGGATTTCTCAATAGGACTGCCCTGCAAGTTTTTGTCCAGATAGGCAAGTTGTCCATTCAGGAAAACCCAGACATCATTGACGAACCCCAGTTGCATTTCCTTCCGTTGCTCCCGAACCGATTCTACCTTTAATTTCAGCCAAACGATGCTCCGCGTCTCGTTCTTGCCGAAGGCGCGAATCAAGTTCAGCAGACCCCGACGTTCGGTAGCGAGGGTTTGCCATTTAGTGTCAGGATCGGGCAGCAGATCGTAACTGAAATCAACTTTATCGGGAATCGTCACCGGGTCGCTCACCGCCCAATTTCGGATGTAGCGCGGGTCGTTGGCCGTCGGGTCCACGCCTGGGTGGGATGGAAGGTTTTCGGTTTCATCAGGCCTGACCACGAGATTTTTCACCGTCATATCACCTCCGAAGCCGAGCGTACCCCGTTCGGTATTTCCTGCCAAATGTTCCACTTCCAACGTGGGTTGGTCGGGGCTGTTGACGTACATCCGCATCTGCGCATCCGAAATGACCAGCTTGATATGGTTCCAGGCGTCTTTGGCAAAAGCAGCGTTGGACTGGTACTCGACGTAGGTGTCCCACATCAGCACGCCGTCGAGATACGGCGCGTACTGTACGCCCTCGGTCGCCAGCGAATCGCCCGCCCGCGCCATCCGCAGATAGAAGCATTCGGTTTCCTTGGCGTCCTGGTAGCGGAAGAAGAAGGTCATCGTATTGCCGGGCTTGACGTCGAACTCGATGGTGCCGCTTTTGAAATCAAAGTCTTTGGCAAGCACATTGCCGGCGTCAGCCATGATTTGCATGAGCGGCGTGTTTTTCTCAGTCGAAAACTTCACTTTGTCAGGTTTGAAGTCCCATTTTTCGGCGGTCAAAAGCAAGCGGTCAGACTTGTTCGTTTGGGAGAAAGCCGGGCTGCAAGCCAGGCAAAGGGTGAGGATTAAAATAATTGTTTTCATGGCTATGTAATCAGTTACTATTCTGGTAATTATTTATTTGAAACACTCAGGTTCTTAAAACTTCCCTTGGAACCGTTTCCTACCCACAGTCCTATTTTTCTGGAGGTGCTTTTAGCCAGTCGCTCCGCGTTCAGCAGCGTGCGTCCCGTTTTTGGGTCTTTCACGATCACTCGGTCAGGGCGTATGTTTATATTAATCGAGAACCAACTGTCAGGATCGGGAGGGCTGTCAAAGGCTGCTTCGAATTTACCTTCCCGTTCTTTTCTGAGTATCGCCCAGTCGTACTGCGGCAGAGACACGTATTGGATGCTGTGTTGCCGCCTGCTTTCCCCCTTGGCTATAAAATTGAAGGGCCGGAAATAAATCGCCTCGTAGGTCGAGTCGTTCTGCACGTTGAAGGCAATTCCGACGAAACTCCGGCCCGGATTATTCTCGCCACGCAAGTCGATGCGGATCGTCCCCTCCCCTATTCGGCCGGAGCTGACGATCGCCACTCCCGCCCCTTCTCCTGCACTGAGGGAGACCGTTCCTGATTCCTTTTCTGCTCCGTCACCAAACTGTCGGTTTACTAGTTTGAGCCTGCTTTCACTCAATTCAATCCGCTTGCTTTTGACAGGCTTATTGCGGTTCATTTGGGAAAAAGACAAGGGGGCGATCAGACAGAAGCCTACCAGAAAAATGCATTTTCTCATTTTCGATTCAGTATTTCAAGTGCGTAAATGGATGTCCGGCAAAAGTGACAAGTTTGCACAAAAGCCCCCGTTCAAGTTTGGTTCAAGTTTGGTTCAAAGGCGTTCAATAGCTTGAAAAGCACCCTTTCCACTGACGACTTTGCTATCTTGGCAAAAAGAAAAAGGAGACAGATTATGCAGAATGACAAAGCGGTACTGAAACATTGCCTCACGTTGGTGGAAAAAAAAGTCGGTTGGGGAGAAAGCGGGAAATGGACCAACGCCGACTTCGAGGCACTGGGCGAGAAAATTTTGCAGGAAACGGGCGTCAGTCTGAGCACGAGTACCCTGAAACGGCTGTGGGGCCGCGTCAAGTACACCAGCACGCCACAGGCCGCGACGCTGAACGCCTTGGCGCAGTTCGTCGGCTACCCGAGTTACCGCGACTTTGCGCTGGCCCAAAAGCCGGAAGCGAAACCGGAAGATGTAATTTTAGGGCGTGCGATCGAAACTACCCTATCCCAAAAAGTACCTTTCCGCCAGCGTTCACTTTCCAAAAGTACCATCTGGTCGATCGGCCTGGTGATGGGGTTCGGTCTTTCGCTGCTAATCGCTTTTTCGCTTAGCAGAAAACAGAATAGCGAACAACTATCTACACCCAAATACGCGTTTAGCAGCCGCCCGGTGACCACAGGGATTCCCAACTCGGTCGTTTTTACGTTCGATGTATCAGAGGCCAAAACCGATTGCCTCTTTGTGCAACAAACCTGGGACAGGAGCAAGCGCTTCACCATCGAAAAGGATCAGTACGAGGCGACTTCGATCTACTATTACCCCGGCTTCTTCACGGCCAAGCTCACCGTGGACAGCACGGTAGTGAAGCAGCATAAGCTCCTCATCAAAACCGACGGCTGGCTGCCGATGGTCGAAAGGGAGCCCGTACCCGTCTATTTCAAGCCCGAAGAGAGCACCCACGACGGGGCGTTCGGGCTTTCCACCACCCAGCTCGCAAGTCGAAATATTGCCACCCAGCCGGAAGTACCCGTGGTGTTCTACTACTACGTCGATGATTTCGGGATGCTTTTCAGCGATAACTTCACGCTGGAAACGCGCGTCAAAAACACTTTTTCCGTCGGAAGCGGTGCTTGTCAGAAAACGCAGGTAGTGGTGCTTTGCGAGCAAGGCTTCTTCGTCATCCCGCTGTCGATTCCCGGCTGTACTTCGGCCCTCGACGCCGCTATTCCCGGCAAGTACATCAGGGGCAGCAAGGCCGATCTTTCCAGATTGGGGGTGGATTTTAAAGACTGGATCGAAATACGCCTGGAAGCAAAGGACAAACGGGTCGAGGTACTTCTTGACGGAACACCCGTTTTACGAAAAACCTTTTCGGCGGACGCCGGGAAGGTCGTCGGTATCGGGTATAGTTTTGAAGGTACGGGGTTGGTGGATTATGTGCGGCTGTACGACGGCGAGGGGAAGGTAGTTTTGGCGGAAGAGTTTTAGCCTGCCTTTATCTCCAGCCGATACCCTACCCCATGAACCGACACGATCTGTACGCTCGGGTCGTTGCATAGTAACTTGCGAAGTCGCGAGACGAACACATCCACGCTGCGGCCCACGGTGGTGATGCCTTCGTCCTCCCAAACTAGTTTCAAAATCCGTTCGCGTTCCAGCAGTTGGTTGGGGTGCGTGGCAAACAGGTTCAGCAGTTTGCTCTCGCGGTACGTGAGGGAGTAGGACGTTCCGGCGACGGTCAGGCTTTGTTCGGCGTGGTCAAAGGAGTTTTCTCCCAAAAGAATCACCCCACTTTTATCGACCGTATCGGGAGCTGATGCCACCGATTTTTCCTTGGTGACCTGGTACCATACTAACCCGCTGATACCGACCAGCAGAAAACCCAACAATGCGGCCCATTCTGCGCTACCGATGGCCCTTTGGGAGTCGGGAAAAGTGATTTGCAGCGTTCGGCAACCCGCTTCTTGCCAGCGTCCCACGCAGGGTATCGTGGTATTCGTATCGACTTTGCTGTTTGTAATGTCACTAAGGCTGTATCCCAACTGTATTGCTCCGTCATCACAACTCAAAACCGATGCGTTGTATTCGGCGTCGATTTGGTGGAGTGTAAGTGATTGCTGCAAAAGCCGGGGAACAGTCCCGTAGTCGAATCCATGTTCCAACCGGATGGAATAAGTACGGGCGTCGGCTTGCTGCACGGGCGCAATTCGGGAAGTCGAGTCGCCCCCGGCGGCTAGCAGGTGGTGCGCCGTGCGCCGGAGGGCTAGGTTCACCTTTTCGGCAAACTGCTCACTGTCAGATTCACTCGCTAGGGGAGTAAAGTACATCAAGAGCCATCCTGACAAGGCAAAGACTATGAACGCGACCGTTTTTACCATCAAGCCAATTTACTAAAAAAATACAGGAGGATTGATTGCGCTCAGCAACCATCGAACAGGGCTGGCTGCCTTGAAATGGTTGTCTATTACTTTATTTCTGACTCTCTTTATCTTTAAAGTCCGTAATGGTCTTTCCATCATAACGATACACCCCACCTCCAGATCCAAACCAAATACTTCCATCGTTAGCTTCCAAAATGCACAAAAAATCCATTATTCCTCCTGACTTAATTTCGGTTACAGTGGGCGTTTTATCGTATAAGGACTTTGCATCATAACGTGAAAGCGCCCCGACGTTCCCATAGAGTTTGACTTCACCAGCAGTCCAGATGTTTCCTTTCTTATCTTCGATTATAGCATAAGTACCCCTCTGCGATACCTTAGTAAAGGTACCGGAGCCTGTCCTGAGCGCAGCCGAAGGGTCATAACGCCAAAGACCGTCAGGGGCACCGAACCAAATGTTGCCTTTTTTATCTTCGATTATCGACCAAACGTTGTTAAACGCCTTGCCATCTTTGTTTTTTAAAACGGTAAATGTTTTTCCATCATAAACGAACATATCTTCGCCTTTGGCACCAAACCAAAGCTTGCCGGTTTTGTCTTCAAGGAGCAAGCGAATATTGTTACTGGGAAATCCATCTTTTGTGGTAAAGGTCCGAAAATATTTTCCATCGTAACGGCTTGCTCCGAACCAGATATTACCGGTTCTGTCTTCATAAATATGAAGCGCCATATTGCTGGCAAGCCCATCCTTTGTTGTAAAATGTTGAAAGCTTGTCTCCCCGGCAGGTAAGTGATAAATTCCTGAATCTTTGGCAGCGAACCAAAGATTTCCTTTTCGATCTTCCAGAACATCCCAGAAGCTGGGCGAACTTATTTCACTTGATATATTAGTAAAAGATGTTCCATTGTATCGAAACACGCCTAAGTAAGAAGCTATCAAAATGTCTCCGTTCCTGACTTGCTTTATATTCCGAACCATACTCATAGGCACCTTAGAGGTTTCCGCCTCTTTGAGTTGAGACTCGGAGTATCCTGCTCTTCCATTATCTTGTGGTGCGTTTGTTTGGTTTTGTCCTTCACATGAAGTGCAAAAAACGAATAGCAGAAACGGAGCAAACAATTTTGAATTTTTCATGGGATTGAAGTTTGGTTTAGTTTGACTGCCTGACAAATGTAGCAGCCAGTTTTTCAAACCCAGAAAATACGCTGTGAAAGAATGTTAAGGAAATGTAAAAGTAGGTAATCGCTTGAAAACTAGCCCCCTTACTCGCTCCGCAATGACTCCACCGGATTCGCCAGCGCCGCCCTAACGCTTTGGAACGAAACCGTCAACAGCGCAATCCCCACGGCAAGTACCCCCGCCAGCGCGAAGACCCACCAGCCGATAGCGACTTTGTACTCGAAGTTTTGCAGCCATTCCCCCATGACGTACCAGGCCAGTGGTGAGGCGATGACGATGGCGAACAGAACCAGTTTGAGAAAATCCTGCGACAGCAACCGCACGATGCTGACTACGCTTGCACCCAGTACTTTGCGCACACCGATCTCCTTCGTTCGCTGCTCGGCGGTGAAGGCGGCCAGGCCAAACAAACCCAGGCAGGCAATGAAAATCGCCATGCCGGCAAAGAGGGTCGTGAGGGTGGCGACGATGCTTTCGCCTCGGTAAAGTTTGTCGAATTCTTCATCGACGAACGAGTACGAGAAAGGTAGTTTGGGGTCGATTTTCTTGGCAAGCGCGGCGATGTCGGTCAGGGCGGTTTTGGGTTGGCCGGGTTGGGTGCGGATCATGATATTGCCCCAGCCCTGCTCTTCTTTCAGCCGGATGATCATCGGCCTGATGACTTCGTGCAGCGAGTTGAAATGAAAATCTTCGACCAGTCCGACGATGGTTCCCGTCTGATCGCCGAAGGTGAGCGACTGACCCACGGGGTTTTCAAAACCCATGCGCCGGGCGGCGGCTTGGTTGATGAGGTAGTTGGTAGAATCCGCGCCGAAGTCGGGTGAGAAGTCGCGGCCTTGCAGGATATTGACCTTCCAGACTTTGGCAAAATCGTAGCCTACCGCCGTGTTGTTGAACGAAATGTTGGCGGCGGGGTCTTTGCCCGGCCAGGATACGCTCTCGGTGGTGTTGCCGTTGCCCGACGGGTGGAGCCAGGTGTGCGTCACGGCCTGCACGCTCGGCAGCCGGAGCAATTCCTGCTTGAAGGTCGGGTACTTCATCGCGAGGTCGCCGCCGCCGTCCACTCGGATCACATTCTCACGGTCGAAGCCGAGGTTTTTGGTTTGGATGTACTGCATCTGCTGGTAGATCACCACCGTCCCGACGATCAGCAGCATCGACATCGCAAACTGAAACACCACCAACCCACGCCGGAATACCAACGCCCCCGCGCTGAACCGCAGGTTCGACCCCTTCAATATCCGCAGCGGATCGAGCGACGAGAGGAACAGGGCCGGGTAGCTCCCCGCCAAAGCGGCCATGCCCAGCAGCAAAGCCAGCAATATTCCCCAGCTTTGCGGCTGGCCGAGTGGTAAGCTCAGTTGCTTGCCCGTCAGGCTATTGAACACAGGCAGAAGTACCAACACCAAAACCAGGGCTACGATGAGGGCGAGGGTTGTCAGCAGCATCGCCTCGCCCATAAACTGCCCGATGAGCGACGAACGCTCTGCCCCCACCACTTTGCGGACGCCCACTTCCCGCGCCCGCTTGACCGACCGCGCCGTGGCGAGGTTCATGAAGTTGATACCCGCAATCAGCAGCAGAAAAACCGCCACGATGCCCAGCAAACGCACATATTCGATGCGACCGCCGTCGGGGTAGCCGTTCTTAAAATCGGAATAGAGGTAGGCTTTCTCCTCCGGTTGCAGGAACACCTCGGCGTGGTATTTGGGGTCATGAGCATTCCGCTCCATCAGGAAATTCTTGATCTTGGCCTCGAACTGCGCCACATCCGTATCGGGCCGCAGCGCAATGCGAGCATCCGGCCCGGAATTACTCCAGTCTTTAGACCACTCGTTTCGTTCGAGAAACCTGGCCCAACTCATAAGAAAATCGTAGCCTTCTAGCGCATCGGCGGGCAAGTCCTCAAAGACCGCCGTCACCTGGTAATCGGCCCCATACCCAAAGTGAATCGACTTTCCCAGAGCTGATTCCGGGCTATCGAAATAGGTCTCGGCTACCTTGCGCGAGATCGCTATGTCGTGCGGGGCAACGGGTGCCGTGGCGCGGCTTCCCGCCAGTAACTCAATGTCGTATAATTCAAACCAGTCGGCTCCGACGTAGCGTCCGGTTTGGCGCAGTATTTTGTCGCCCACGCTCAGGACGTGGCCCTCCGGCCAGGAAAAGCCCGCCGCGTGAGTTACCTCGGGGTAAACCTTCTTGAGTTCGTCGGCCATCAGGCCGGGCATATCTCTGTCGGCATCCACCTTGCCTTCGGTGTACTCCCGCCTCATCAGGCGGTAGAGGTTTTCGCTGTTATCGTACTGCTTGCCGATGCTCACCTCATCCTGTATCCACAGAAAAATAATCAGGCTGGAAGCCATGCCTAGGGCTAGTCCGAGAATGTTGATCCCGGAAAATACTTTGTTCCGAAGGAGGTTGCGGAGGGCGATTTTTAGGTAGTTGCGTAGCATTTTGAAGGAGAAAACGGAGCCGCCCGCGCGGGATGATGGAAAAAGGAATGCCGGAAAAGTCAGTACGGTGGCTATTTCATTGTGTTCAATCCACTTCTTTCGAGCGTGCCACTTTCGCAGGTTTTTAGGTTGGTTTTAACTGCCCTCCCCGAAACGGTCAGGTTGCCCGCCCCGGTCATGTCCACTTTCAGCATATCCACATCGACATCCAGGAAAGCATCTCCGGCATCGGTCGTCACAACCGTTAGTTTTTTGGCCTTGATGGGGTCTCTGCCAAAAACTTTGGAGGCTCCCGCTACCCCGATCTCATTCAGCTGTCGGTACACCACGTACACCTTTATGTCTTCCCCATTATAATCACCTTCTGTCTTGACAGTCAGAACGTTGTCTTTCACCGAGGTTAGGATGTCAGCGAGTTCTATGCCCTTCACTTCCAGACGGAGGCTCTCCCGCTCTCCTTCCTCCAGATACACCTGAACCAGGCCGTCGGCTTGGAGCGCGTTGAACGGTTCGATTTCCCGTATTTCGCTCGCTTGACCGTACCCTGCCATCGAGATTGTTCCGAAAATGAGGGCGACTACTATTCTTTTAAGATTTTTCATGATTTCAGATTTTGAAAGTTGGGTTAAGTACTATTTTCACTCGCTCCGCAGCGGCACCCGTGTTGCACACACAGCGCGATGAGCCGTTAAGACCGACAGCCGAATCGGAACCTCATTCTATGCCGTGCTTCTCGGACAGGTACCGAACGGCGGATTCAAGTACTTTATCCTCATTCCGGTAGAGGTCTTCCAGCGTGTTTCTGACGTACACGTTCGGGACGTGGCCGATGCCGTCCAAGTTGCTGCCGTCGGGTAGCAGTACCCGCCCGATCGAATACGCGTAGATCCAGCCGTTCGGCAGGAACCGGAGATTGCTGCGGTAGCCGAAATCTCCCGCCGTAGTGTCCCCCATAAGCGTGACGCTGGGAACGGCTTTCATATAGAGGATGAAGTGTTCGCTCGCGCTCATCGTGGAGCGGTTGGCCAGCAGTACCACGGGCTTGCGGTAGTTCTGGGAGCCCTGAGGACGGGAGTACAGCTCGGACTTCTTGGAAAAGTCGTCGTGGCCCGGCCCGTTGCGGGTTTGGTGGGTGAACACCAGCCGGGTTTTATCCGCAAACGCGCCCGCGATCCGCTGGGGGAGAGTGGTGCTGCCCCCGCCGTTGTTCCTTACGTCGAAGATGATGGCTTGATGGTGGCCGATTTCTGCCAGAATATCGTCGATGACGCCCCCGTTCGCGCCGCGTTTCATATCAGCCAGGTAAATGTAGCCGATGTCCTTGTCCTTTACCTTGCCGTAGTAAAGATTTTGGTTAGGGTCCGGTACCCGGACGTATTCCAGGTAAAGATCCTTGACGAGCGACTCGCTAAATTCTTCGTACTCAGCCCGCTGGTTCTGCTCGTATCCCGAAGCGTGGTAAAAAGTATAGTCTTCGCTGTGGATGAACGTGTGGGAGTCGTCGAGGTACTCGATCATTTCGGCGAAATAGGAAAACAACTCCCCTTCGCTCGTCTGCGCGTTCACGCGGGGGCGGTAGGCGCGGTAGATACTGTCCCAGTCGCGGTTGCGCTCCGTGAAGAGGCTGTAATGCCGGTCCAGCTCGTTCCACAGTAGTTCAAAGTTGCGTTCGGGATCGTTGGCTTCGTCGGGCCCCAGGAACGTCTTCTCGCAGGAAACCAGGAGCAGCCCGATGGCCAGTACGGCAAGCAGTATTTTCGTCTTTTTCATAACAGGAAGGTAACGCCGCCTCCCAATTGGTTGACGGCCTGTACAAACGGATGATAGCGGCCTTGCACCCGCTGGTAACTGAACCCATAGCGTAGCGCGAGCTGCATTCGGGCGGTAAGGCCAAATCGGTAGTCGAGTCCGCAACGGGCCAACTGGTAGTTGTGTAGCGCAGCGAACCGCCCGCCCTCGAAGACCAGCCTTAGTGGGTGGTTCTCGTAATTATTGAGCAGCGGGGTGTCGTACCCAGCGTAGGGCGGGCGGATCAGCAGTCCGGCGAGGGCCACCGAAGCCTTGGCACTAATTGTGTGACGACTTCCCGGCGAGTACTGAAGCAGTGCCGCCGCGTTGAGCGTGTGGGAGGCTACGAATGTAAAGCTGTCCTGGCTGCGGTAATCGAAATAGCCGATGTTGAAATGATACTGGGGACCGAGCGAAAGACGCAGCTTCTCTGTTTTTTGGGGCAATACTTTTAGATAACCCAAGGTCAGGTCCCCGACAATGTAATCGGAAGTAAAAAAAGTGAGGTCGGTGCGTACAGGCGCGATCGAACCGAAACCTACATCGGCACTTGCCTCGAAAAGGGCGGTTCCACTTCGATTTCTCCCCAAATAGTCCAGTCGGTACGCCGCCCCCTCCATTCGGTAGTTCAGGGGCGAAAAGCTGACATCTTTCCAGTAACCCAGCACGGGCGACGCGACGACGCTGACCCGGTGGCGGGCGGGGGAGCGAAGGGTATCGTCTTGCGCGGAAAGAAAACCGGGCGCACCCAGCAGGGTCAATACGGTCAGGGTGAGCTTCATATCCTAATGAGATCGTTGCGTGAAAATACCTTATTCCGTTTAATCTTGCAACTTATTTCTGAGTTGCTTGGGCTCTTTTCGACTAGTCCGCCCTGAGACTCTCCACCGGATTCATCAGCGCCGCCTTTATAGACTGAAACGAAACCGTCAGCAACGCGATACCTACGGCCAGCCCGCCCGCCAGCGCGAAAACCCACCAACCGATGTCGATTTTGTAGGCAAAGTCCGCCAGCCAGGCGTTCATGAAGTACCAGGCGATGGGGCTGGCCATGACGATGGCAATCAGCACTAGTTTCAGAAAATCCCGGGACAGCAGCGCGACGATGCTGGCGATGCTGGCCCCCAGCACTTTGCGGATACCGATTTCCTTGGTGCGTTGCTGGGCGGCGAATGCGGAGAGACCGAACAGCCCCAGGCAGGCGATCAGGATGGCAATCAGGGTAGCGGTGTCGATCAGGGCCGCGGTGCGCGTTTCGTTTTGGTAAGCCTTCGCCAGCGTTTCATCCAAAAACTGGTACTTGAAAGGATGGTCCGGGAAGGTTGATTTCCAGGCTTTCTCTATGTTGGCCAATGACTGGCCAACTGACTCGGCCGCCAGACCTTCGCTGCCAAGTTTGATGTTGCTTTGGTAAAAGTACTGGGGCGTGTACGTGATTATGGTGGGGTCGATGGACTGGTGCAACGAGTTCACATTGAAGTCTTTGGCCACCCCAATGATGGTGAGGGCCTGCTGATCGAGATAAATGGCCTGGCCAATCGCCTGGGCGGGCTTCTCTATCCCGATCCGACTGAGGAACACTTCGTTGACTATGGCCTTTGGTAGGGTGTCGCCCTCCCGGAAATTCTCCCCCGCCAGCAACGTGATGCCGTACGTATCCACGTAGTAGGCATCGGCAAATTTCATCTGGGTTCGCACATCGACCGCTTCTTTATTTTGCGCACGAAACTGGATATTTTCCATCCAGTTGCCTTCCGAAGACAGACTGTTGAGCGAGAAGCTCACCTGCTCGACCTGGGGTGATTCCAAAAGCTTGGCCCGAAACGACCGTCTCTTCTCCGGCACGTTGTGGGGAACGCGAGCCGTAATTATTGCGTCCTTGTCAAATCCCAAATCAGCTTTTTGGAAAAAAGAAAGCTGGTAGTGCATGATTAACGTGCTGCATACCAACACGAAAGAAGCCACGAACTGCGAAACGACCAGGCCCTGACGCAACAGGCCGGAGGAGCCAGCCGACTTCACGGGTTTCAGGATTTTGGTGGGCGCCATCCCTGACAGATAGAACGCCGGGTAGGCACCAGCCAGCAGCGCCGTCGCGAAGAACAGGGCAAGCGCAAACAGCCCCGTTTTCCAGGTAAACAAATCCGTAGCACCAAGCGGGACGCCCAGCAGACTGGAAACCGCCGGAAGACTCAGCCAAATCAGCACGCCGGACAGCATTACCGCTACCAAAACGATGAGGCTGGCTTCGGTGATGAATTGGTAGGCCAGGCTGATTCGGCTACTGCCCATCGTTTTTCGCACACCCACTTCCTTGGCACGCACGAAAGCCTGGGCGGTGGTTAGGTTGATGAAGTTGATGCAGGCGACCAGCAGAATAATCAGCCCGATTACGGTCAGGATGGTGAGCAGCTTCTCATTGGCGCTCCGGCCGCTGTAATTGGTGGTGTAGTGTAGCTCCGAAAGCGGGTTTAGGACAAAACGCCGCTCCTGGGCAACACTTTTTTCCAAATGGGTGTCGGCAATATCTTGCAAAGGTTTGATCAGCTGGTCCGGCGCGACGCCCTCTTTCAGCAGGATGTGGAGCTGTGAATTGTCGCCGTACTGTGACCAGCCTTGCGTATCGTAGTCGGGCTGAACCTGCTTGAGGGTGGGCAGGGAAACCATGATATCCAAGGGAAAACTGGTCGTTTTTGGGTAGTCATCGACTACACCCGTCACCAGGAGGGGCTGCTGGTCTCGGTACGCAATTGTCTTTCCCAAAACATCCTCCGTATCGAAGATTTTCCGGGCAAACGCACGGGTAAGCACGACGCTACCGGGTTCCGAAAAGGCCGTTCGGGCATTGCCCTCCACCCACTCGAAATCCAGCAGACCCATCAAATTCTGATCGAGGAAGTAGACGGTCTCGTCAAAATGAGTTGTGGTACCCGGCCGGGTAAGCCGCTGTCCCGGCTTGTGATAAACGAGGGCGACTTTTTCGACTTGTGGAACCTCCCGCCGAAGGGTTTTGGCCAATTCGACGTAGGTACCCGGGGTGGTGAAACCGCTCTTAAAATATTGGGTCTCGACGCGGTAGATGCGCTCCCCCTTGGACTGATGCGCATCGTAACCAGCCTCATGCGTGACCGCCAGGAAGATGACCAACGCACAGGCTATGCCCAAAGCAAGCCCCACGACGTGCAGTACCGCCGTTCTGCTCTGGCGGCGGTAGTGTCTGAATGCAGATTTCAAGTGATTTCGTAGCATGGTTTCTATTGTTTGGTAGTTTGCTTTTTCTGTTCACACGATGCCGAGTCTCTTGGCTGGTGCGGGTCACTCACTCCGATCGCAACGACTCCACCGGATTCATCAATGCCGCCTTAATCGACTGAAACGAAACCGTCAGCAGCGCGACGACCAACGCCAGCACGCCCGACAGAATGAAAATCCACCATGGGATATCGATGCGGTAGGTGTAGTTTTGGAGCCAGTTGTGGAGGAAGTACCAGGCGACGGGCGCGGCCAGCACTGAGGCGATGCCGATCAGGTAGACGTATTCTTTGGAGAGCATCAGCACGATACTCGACAGGTTGGCCCCAAGTACCTTGCGGACGCCGATTTCCTTGGTGCGCCGCTCGGCGGTGTAGGCCGCCAGCCCGAACAGACCCAGACAGGAAATGAAAATCGTCAGCAGCGCGAAGGCGTTGATAAGGTGGCCGACGCGCTCTTCGCTGGCGAATTTTTTGCCGTATTCTTCATCGATGAATTTGTAGGCGAACGGATAGGCCGGGGCCAGTTTCTCATAGATCGCCTTCGTACTCGCCAACGCCTCGCGGGTTTTTACGCCCTCCCGGAAACGCAGGTTCAGGAAACTGAGGTTTTCCTGGTTGAAGAAAACGCCTGTGGGCTGCACGTTTTCGTAGGGCGAATCCATCAGCACGTCGTCGATGACGCCGATGACGTGGTAGGTCTTGCCAAAATAGGTCACTCGCTCATCCAGCGGATTGGCGAAATTCATAGCTTTGACCGCCGACTCGTTCAGCAACACGGCGGCGCTGTCGGTAGCGAAGTCGCGCGAGAAACTTCGGCCCGATTTCAATTTTATGCCAAAGGTTTCAAGGTATTCGTAATTGGCCCCGATGGTCACCAGGCCAATGCCTTCGTCGTTGCCATACCCCACGCCGTTCATGTTCCAGATTTCGGTCATCGGGGCTTGTGTTCCCACTACTGAACTCACAAACCCGGCGTCGAGCAGTTCTTGTCTCAGCACGTCCTCTTTTTCTTTGAGTTGGGCCGGGAATTCAGCCATAACGAGATTGGCGCGGTCGTAGCCCACCGTACGGTCTTTGGTGTAACGCAGCTGCTTGCCGATCACCAGGACGCTGATAATGAGCAAAATGGAAATGGCGAATTGCAGGCCCACCATGACCTTACGAGGAACGCCCGCGCTCTTGCCAAGCCTGACCGTATTTTTCAAGGCTCGAATGGGCTGGAAGGAAGATAAATAAAGCGCAGGGTAAAGCCCCGCCGCCACACCCGTGACCAGCGTAATACCAAGGCCGATGAACCAGGCCGAAGGACTCGCATAAGGCAACGCAATCCTCTTATCTGTCAGCGTATTGAACCAGGGAAGAAGAAGGATGACCAGCAAAATCGCCAAAGCAAAGCCTAGAAACGCCAGCAAGTTCGACTCGCCCAGAAATCGCGCCACCAGTCGTCCGCGCGTCGAGCCGACGGCTTTGCGGATGCCCACTTCTTTGGCCCGCTGCTCGGAGCGTGCCGTACTCAAATTCATGAAATTGATGCAGGCAATGAGCAACACGAAACCCGCCACCCACATAAAAATCCTAACGTAGTCGATCAATCCGCCCGCTACTTTTCCATTCTCGAACTTATCGCGTAGCCGCCAGTCGGGCATGGCGTGGAGCATGAGGCTTTGCTCGACGGTTTCATCTTTTTGGGTCAGGAAGGGCGCGATTTTGGCGGTAAAGGATGTCGGCGCGACCTCGGGTTGTAGCTGAATGAACGTCCTGACCACGTTGTTGCCCCAGTTATCGTCCAGTGTTTTGTAAAAATCGTTCAGGATTGGATTCAGACTATACGGCAAAATGCAGTCGAATTCCAGCGTTGAGTTGGCAGGCATGTCGGCCAGAACGCCCGTCACCTTCACGTCGATTTCGTTGTTGAAGCGGACAATCTTGCCCAGCGGACTTTCTTCGCCAAACAGTGAAGTGGCGGTCTTTTGGCTCAACACAATTGAGCGCGGGTCGACCAATGCCGTAGCAGAACTACCTTCGAGCAGCGGGAAGGTGAACATTTTCAGGAAATCCGGGTCGGCCAGGATCACCTCGCGGTAGATTCTTTTATCGTCGGCGGTCAGCAGCCGCGAGGCCGGGTACTCCACGCGGCTGGCATAAGCCACGTCAGGATACGTCTGTTTCAAACCCTCCGCCAACGGGTAGGGCGTATTTTTGTTGGTGTAGATTGAGCCATCGCGCTCCGAGTTGCGCCCTACCTGGTAGATCCTCTGGTAGTTTTCATGGAACCGATCGTAGGTCAGTTCATCATAGGCCCAGAGTGCGGCCAAAAAGCTGCATGCCATGCCTAAGGCTAGTCCGGCGATGTTGAGGAAGGTGTAGCCTTTGTTTTTCCAAAGACTTCGAAGGGCAATTTTCAGGGAGTTGGGAAGCATGATCTTGGGATTTTGGTTTAATTTGTTTTCGAGGAGAATGGAGGAAAGAAACCCGACTAAGATTTCCTTTCCTCCATTTTTATTCGCTTCGCAACGACTCCACCGGATTCACCAGCGCGGCCTTCATACTCTGAAAAGTTACGGTCAATTGGGCGATGCCGACGGCCAGCAGCCCCGCCGCCACGAACAGCCAGGCGTCGAGGTCGATGCGGTAGGCGAAGTCCTGCAACCAGGAATCGACCGCCCACCAGGCCACGGGAACGGCGATGACGATGCCCAGCCCGACCAACTTCAGGAAATCCTTCGACAGCAGTCCGACGATGCCGACGACCGAAGCCCCCAGCACTTTACGGACGCCGATTTCTTTCACCCGCCGCTCGGCGGAGTAGGACGCCAGCCCGAACAGGCCGAGGGCTGAGATGAACACGGCCAGTCCCGCCAGGATGCCCACAATTTTGCTGACTTGACTATCGGCGCGATAGAGTTTGGTAAAATGCTCGTCCAAAAATGAGTAGCTAAACGTCTGCTCCGGTACCTGATCGTTCCAAATGCTTTTGATGGCGGCGATGGCCTTCTTGGAGTCCTTGCCCTTGACCCGAATCGACATTTCCGAGTAGCCCCAGTTTTGCTGGTGGTACATGGAAAGCGTTTCGATTTTGTGATGAAGGGAATTGAAGTTGAAATCTTTGGCGATGCCGACGATAGTACCCAGCGAGTCGGTCTCCTGATCCCGGATACCGAAACTCGCCCCGACCAGTGACGCGATGTCCGGCCGGGCCTCTTCCTTCAATAACTCCCTGGCGAGCGACTCGTTGATGATGTACGTCCGGCCGTCGTCTGCGGCGTCGTCGCGGAAGTTTCGTCCGGCCACGAGCTCGATTTTGTACAGCGACAGGTAATCGTGATCGACCACCACGTTGGACGTGCCGACTTGACGCGCGGGGCCATCGGCCTGAAACTCCATGCCCCACTGGTGCAGGTTGTTGCCCAGCCGCTGCTGCGATGCCGACACGGCTTCGACCAGCGAATTGGCTAACAGTTCCTTTTTAAGGGATTCGTATTTTGCTCCCGACGCGCGATCGAACGGCACCAGCACGATCTGGTCGGTCTGGAATCCGGGGTCTTTTTCGCGCATGAAATTGAGTTGCTTCAAGGCAAATCCAGTACCGATGATCAGAAAGACCGCGCTACTGAACTGCGCCACCACCAGGGCGTTGCGGAAGGTGCTTTTGCCCGTGCGGATCGAACCTTTGAGTACTTTGGCGGCCTCGAACGAAGATAAATACGCGGCCGGGTAAAGGCCCGAAAGTACCCCGATCAACGCCGTTCCGCCCAGCACGGTGAGCAGGAGTTTGGGGTCACTGAAAATAGCAAAGTCCAGACTGCGGTCGCTCAGGTCATTGATAAAAGGCAGGGCCACTTTTACCACAAGCACGGCTAGTACCAGCGCCGAAAACGCCAGCAACACCGACTCGCCCACAAACTGCCCGGCCAGTTGAAAACGTTGCGCCCCCACCGATTTGCGGATGCCGACCTCCTTGGCCCGGCCCGTCGAGCGGGCGGTGGAGAGGTTCATGAAATTGACGCAAGCGATCACCAGTACAATCAGCGCAATGATCGAGAAAATGTAGGTGTAGGTGCGGTCGAACTTCTGGAAATTAATGTAGTCGTGCGTGATGTCGGTCGAGGCGGCGTGGACTTCGGCCAGCGGTTGCAGGAACAATTCGTATTGCTTTGCGCCTTGTTCGCTCATGTGGCTCGCGAGGTAGGCGGGAAATTTCTTTTCCAGCGCGGCGAGGTCGGTCCCCTTTTCCAGTTCGAGATAGGTCACCAGCCAGTTGCCGCCCCAGTTGTTCATTGCATCGGGGCCCACAACGCTGCTCATCGAAAAAAGTGCGTCGAATTGCAGGTGCGAATTGGCGGGCAAGTCGGCCAGGACGCCAGTCACTTTGAGGGCCAGCGTATCTCGTCCGTAATGCGTGATCGTTTGCCCCATCGGATCGGCGTCCCCAAAAATACTGGCGGCTCCTTTTTGGGTCAGTACCACCGTATTCGGCTCACCCAATGCGCTGGCCCTATCGCCTTTGAGCAAGGGAAATTCAAACATTTCCAGGAAGTTAGGGTCGGTCCAAAGAATGCCGGGCAATTCTACTTTTTTCTGGTTGTGGGCGACGAGGACTTTGTAATTATCGTCGATCCTGACGAAATTCTTAATCTCCGGGTATTCGGCTGCAAGCGTCGGCCCCATCGGGTACATCGACAGCGCAACCTTCTGCGGCGCGACCATGCCCTCGAACATCTGCACTTCATCGAGCCGATAAATATTTTTGGTGTGGATGCTGTCGTACTCCGTTTCGTAATTGACGAACAGCATGATGACGATGCAGGCTGAAAGCCCCACCGCCAGCCCGACGATGTTGATGCCGGAGTAGAGTTTGTTACGCAGGAGATTGCGGTAGGCGATTTTTAGGTAGTTGGATAGCATGGTTGGGGGGGGTGGTTTAGTTTGTTTTTGAGGAGGAAAGGAGAATGGAGGAAGGATGAAAGGAAGGCTTGAGCCAGTCAGCGCGGGCTGCCCCGCCCTTTTCTCCTTACTCCTTTCCTCCTTATATCTACTCGCTCCGAAGACTCTCCACCGGATTCGCCCTGGCGGAAGAAAAAGTCCGGTAGCTGACCGTCAAGACCGATACGGCAAGCAAAACCAGGGCAGGAATAAGAAATATATCCAACCCGAGATTGGTCTTGAACGCGTAGTTTTCCAGCCAGGCACTGCCCAAGTAGCTAACCGCCGGAATGGTCAGGATGATGGCGATGGCAATGAGAATCAGGTACTCTTTGGAAAGCAGCAGCATCAGGTTGCGGGTACTGGCCCCAAGTACTTTTCTGACGCCGACTTCCTTGGTTCTCAAAGTGGCGGAATAAGAAACCAGCGCAAAAAGCCCCACGCAGGCGATGAGAATCGCAAGAAACGAGAACGCCAGGAACAGATTCCTGAACCGCACATCGGCCTGGTATTGTCGGTTGAAGGCGTCTTCCAGGAAAAAGTAGTCGAATGGGTTGTTGGGAAAAAACGCCTGGTAGGTTTTCTCGACTTGCGCCAAAGATTCCGGTAGGTTGGACTGATTTACTTTGAATGACAGGTAAGAGTGCGCCGATGCTTCGTACATGAAGAGGTAGGGCGTATGGGCATCCCTCAGCGAATGCCAATGGAAATTCTTGACTACCCCCACGATGCGATACGTACCTTCTTCGTCCACCAGGCTTTGCCCAATGGCTTTTTCGGGCGAACCTAGTCCGTAGGCACCAACTGCCTCTTCGTTGATGACAACTGCCTCGTAGTCCGGCGTTTCTTCCGTGAACGAACTCCCGGCCAGAAATTTAAGGCCGTACGTTTCCGTAAAATCCTGGCCCACGACTACCGCGCGGGCGTAGGGAGCCGCGCTTTCGGCTTCCCCGACCTTTCGCAGGCCGTAGGTTTCGGTGTTGTGTACCTGACCGGGAATCAGCACCGACCCCGCCACGGCGGAAACGGAGTTTTGACTTATAACTTCCGTTTTAAAGGCGCGTAAAGCACTGCTAATTTTTTCTTCATCCATTCCCACTTCCGGCCCTTTCAGCACCAAGATTTGTTCCGAATCCATGCCCAAGTCTTGGTCCTTCATGAACGTGATTTGCTTGTACACCAAGTACGTGCCCGCTATCAGAAGCAAGGAAGTAAAGAATTGAAAAACAATGAGTCCCCGCCTGAGATTGAAGCTTCCGGCCCGGGTCGTCTTTTGAGCTTTGAACATACTCAAAGGCTTGAATGAAGACAGCACAAACGCCGGGTACAGCCCCGATAGCAATAGTCCGAGCAGCGTTGCTCCGGCGAACCACAGCCAGAAAGCCGGAAGTTGCAGCAGGCTCATTTCCAATTCCTGCCCGATGAGTTGGTTCAAAATCGGTAAGGTCAGGAAGGCCACGCCAAAAGCCAGCACCGCCGCCGCCGCATTGACCAGCAGCGACTCGACCATGAACTGTCCCACCAATTGCTGCCGAAATGCTCCGAACGACTTGCGGACGCCCACTTCCTTGGCTCGACGCAGGGAGCGGGCCGTCGAAAGATTGATGTAGTTGACCCACGCGATGAAGAGAATGAAGAAAGCGATGATCGAAAATATTTCGATGTCGGCGATGCTTCCCCGGCTTTTCACGTACCCGGCGTCGGCGTAGTCGCCCGATTTCAGATGAATATCGGCGATAGGCTGTAGCACGACTTTTTCTTCAATATGTTCTGCCGCGTTTCTTTCTCCTTTGTACTTGGCAAGCATCCCGTCCAGTTTTTCCCGCACCAAGTCGGGGTCGGCGGCTTCGTTCAGGCTGACGTAGGTCACGAACGGCCAGCCGCCCCAACCGTCACTATTCTTTTTCACGGCTCCTCCCCAGCCCAGCGTTAGGAAATTTTCGACGGGCAAGAGAAACTCAAACTGCAAATGGCTGTTGGCGGGTAAGTCTTTCAACACCCCGGCAACGCGGTAATTGCCCGCCGAGGGTGGTGTGTTCACCTTCAAAGTTTTGCCGATAGGGTCGTCGGTACCAAAGTACTTCCGAGCGGCTTTCTCCGTGATGACCATGTTGAATTTATTATCGAATAATGTTTCCCTTCCGCCCGTCACCAAGGGAAAATCGAACACGCTGAAAAACGCTTCATCCACAAATAACATATCGAGATCGTCCACGTGGAAAACCCGCTCGTTCGCCGGATTGGTAACCACGGTTCCCGTCAGGTACTTGTGAATGCGGACGTAGTTTTCTACGCCCGGAATTTCCTCCTTTGCACTCGCTCCCACGGCGTAGCCCGTGTACGGGTCCAGGTGACTGACGCCGTCCTTCATTTCGTCGGTCGTGACCCGATAAATGTTTTGATAGCTGCCATGAAATTTATCGTAACTCGTCTCGAAATAAATGTACTGGCAAATCAGCAGACACACCCCCATCCCAACCGCCAGACCGCCAATGTTGATGAAGGAATACACCTTGTTATGAGTAAGATTGCGAAGGGCGATTTTCAGGTAGTTGCGAAGCATGGTTTCGGGGTTTGGTTCAGGTTTAAAGGTAAGATTGAGAAAAACGGAGACAAAGGGTCAAGAGGACTAAGAGCGACTAACGCGTCATTCCGTGCGCAGCGACTTGGCTGGGTCGGCGTTCGCGGCGCGAAAGGTCAGCCAACCGACGGTCGATCCGCCGACGGCGAGCAACACCAGCAGACAGGCCAACGGCCCGGCGATGCCGATCCCGACGCGGTGCGCAAACTCATTCAAAAACAGTCGTCCGGCGACGTAGCCCAGCGGCAGCGCGATGAGCCAGGCGATCAGGAGCAGCCGCACGAAACCACTCGACAGCAGCAGGACGATCTGCGCTACGGTGGCCCCCATTACTTTTCGGATACCCACCTCCTTGGTGCGCGTTTCGGTGGCGTACGACACCATGCCCAGCAGCCCCAAACACGCAATGGACAGCGCCATTGCCACCAATAGCCCGAGTACCGACAAGTCTTCAAGGTGAAAATGTTGGTTGTACAAGACCTCGTCCGTCCAATCGTAGGCAAAAGGCTCTTGCGGATATAGCCCCTTCCACGCCTTTTCCAGATCGGCTACCACGGCCGCTTTTCGGTTCGGGTCGACCTTTACGTTGAGGTAGTGAAACTCACTGGGCTTGTATTGCATGACCAGCGCGTCGAGCGGTCGGGACAGGTTTTGGTAGTTGAAATCCCGCAAGACACCCGCCACCTGCACTTCGCTGCTGTCGCTCAGCCAGAGCAGTTGCCCCACCGCCTCCTGCGGACTGTCAAAGTGCAGGGCTTTAACCGCTTTCTCGTTGAGCAGCACGAACCGTCCCGCCGAATCGGCAACGGAGCGGGGCAGGTTCTGGCCCGCGACCAGCGTGAGATTCATGTTTTGCACGTAGTCGGCATCCGCGTAGTGCGCGTTGGTTTGAACGAAATTTTGGAAGCGATCGGGCGAAACCTTCAGGTACCTCGTGTGCAAGCCCAGCGGCTGCACCGTAGCGCCCACGCGCTCGACGCCCGCCAGTTGACTGAATTCATCGGCCACGAGACGGTAGTTTTGGGAAGAAACGGCTACGTTCAGGCTGTTCTCCCGATCAAAGCCGTAGGAGGCCGTCGCCATGTAGGAAAACTGCTGGTACATCACCGTCACGAAAAGCATGAATACCAGCGACACGACGAATTGCGCGACCATCAGCCCCCTGCGGAAGCCCACACCCCGAAATAGCTTCTCCCCAAACCGGCCCCGCAGTACATTGGCGGGTTGGTAGGAGGAGAGGATGCGCGCCGGGGCGAGTCCCGCCAGCACCCCGGTCAGCAGCGTGAAGCCCAGGAAACTTCCGAAAAGTACCCAGTCCTGCCGGATGCCGTCGGTCATGCGCTGCACGGTGGGAAAGGATTCGAGCAGTAGCAGCAAAACGTAGGAAAGCCCCAACGAAAACAGCCCGAGCAGTACCGATTCGGTCAGGAATTGTCCGATGATTTGCCGCCGTTGCGCGCCGGCCACCTTCCGAACGCCCACTTCACGGGCGCGGCCCAGCGAACGGGCCAGCGTCAGGTTGACGTAGTTGAAACCGGCCAACGCCAGAATAACCAAAGCCAGGCCGCCGAAGGCCAGCAAACTACCCACGGTAGGCTCCCAGGTACTGTTGCGCATATCCGAGGGGCCGGGCGAGATACCCGAAAGTACCTGCGTGCGGAAAGCATACGATTGGTCGGCCTGCGGCCCCAATGCCTTCACCCCCTGCCGGGCCAAAGTACCCAGAGCGCCATCCAGTGCTTGCTTCGCCGTGCCTTCGCGTAGCATCACGTACGTGTAGGCGGAAGCATCCCAATGGCTTTTCCAACTATCGGACTGCGGGCTGATCTGCCCGCCCCGCTCGAGCAGCGGCACCGTGGAGAACGAAGCCAGCAGGTCGAATTCGAGATGTGATTTGCGGTTTCGGGTGTCCAGCACCCCCGTCACGGTGAAAAGGCCCTGCCCCTCTATTTCAATCGTTTCGCCCAAAGGGTCTGCCATACCGTAAAAACGCTCGGCGGTGCGGTCCGAAAGTACCACCGTTCGCGGGGCCACGGCAGGTTGGCCCGACACAAACCGGAAACCGAACAAATCGTAGAAGGCAGCATCCACAAACGCTCCCTCCGTTTGGAATTCCTTCGCGTCGGTAGTGGCCTCACTCCCAAGACCGTAGTACACACGGGCGGTTTCTTCCACAAACTCATACTGCGCCTCCAACGCCTCACCCAGCGGCAGGGGCGAAGTAGCGACCAGCGTTTTGCCGGTCTGTTGGGAAATGACGTCGGTAATCACCCGGTAGGTGCGGTCGGCATGAGGGTGGAAGTCATCGTAATCGTAGGCGTCCTTCACCTGCATCAACGCCAGCAGGCAGACCGTCATGGCGGCGGCGAGTCCGAAAATGTTGATGAAAGAAAACAGCTTGTGTTTCCAGAGATTGCGGAGAGCGATTTTGAGGTAGTTGCGAAGCATGGTTTTGGGATTTATGGTTTAGTTTGGTTTTCACGCGGGTCACTCCGACCGAAGACTCTCCACCGGATTGGCTACCGCTGCTTTCACACTCTGGAAACTCACCGTCAGCAGCGCGATACCGATAGCCAATAAACCCGCCAGCGCAAAAACGCCCCAGCCGATGTCCGTTTTGTAGGCAAAATCCGCCAGCCACTGACGCATGGCGTACCAGGCGATAGGCGAAGCAATGAGAAGAGCGACCAGAACGGGTTTCAGGAAATCCCTGGAAAGCAGCGTCACGATACTGCCGACGCTGGCTCCCAGTACCTTGCGGACGCCAATTTCCTTGACGCGCTGCTCGGCCATGAACATCGACAGGCCGAACAAGCCCAGGCAAGAGAGCAAAATGGCGATGCCCGCAAAAATGCTGAACAGGCTTTGCTGCCTTTGTTCGGCGGCGTACAGGCGGTCGAAGCGCTCGTTGAGAAACTGGTACTGGAAGGGTTGGCCGGGGAAAAGTTGCTTCCAAGTCGCTTCCACACGCTGCAATCCGGCGGTGATGTCGCCCTGCATCGGCAGCGAAATCCAGCCAAGTTGGCCCGGCGTCAGCGTCATGGCGATGGCGGCTACTTCCTCGTGCAGCGACTCGAAGTGATAATCCTTGGTCACGCCGATGATTTGCCCCCGGACGTCGCCGTACTGGAACGGCTTACCGACGGCCTCGTCGGGCGTCCAGCCGAGTTGCCGCGCGGCGGTTTCGTTTATTACCACCATCGAGGTGTCGGTGGCGTAGTCGCGGGAGAAATTGCGCCCGGCGGCCATCCCGATTTGGTAAGCGAGGACAAAATCGTAGTCCACCCGTAAGGATTTCAGGGTGATGTCGGTGGGGGCCATGCTGTCGCCCTGCATGGCGCGGGCGCTCTGCGAGTCGAGCAGCCGTCCGGAGGGGATGCGCGACGAGCGGCCCATGTCGCTCACCGCGCCCGTCTGCACGAGTTGCCGTTTGAGCGTTTCGTAGTTGGTGTTCTCGCCACCCGGATCGCCGAGCAGCAGCACCTGGTCTTTCGCCAGACCGAGGCCGTAATCCTGAATGTAGTGCATCTGGTTGCGCACCACCGCCGTGCCGATGATGAGGGCGATGGCGATGGAAAATTGCGTGACGACCAGCACCTGCCGCAGCGTCCCCGTCCGTAATTTAGTGGCAATTTGCCCCTTTAAAACATTGAGGGGACGGAACGAAGCCAGGAAAAAGGCGGGATATAGTCCGGCGATCAATCCGGTGATTAAAGTGATTCCTGCCAGAATCGCCAGAAAACCCGGATCGAGTAGTTGACCGAACGACAGTTCTTTCTGGCTGAAATCATTCAAAGCAGGCAGTCCGAGCGTCATCAGCAAAAGGGCGATGACCAAAGCGATGAAAACCAGTAACATCGACTCGCTCAAAAACTGCCCGATGAGCTGACCGCGCCTGGCTCCCACGACCTTCCGCATTCCCACTTCTTTGGCGCGTCCCGCCGAACGAGCCGTAGCCAAGTTCATGTAATTAATGCAGGCGATCAGCAGGATGAACAGGCCGATGGCCGAAAAAATATAAATGTAGCTGATGTTGCCCGGCGTCTCGATCTCCGAATCGGTATGGGAGCGGAGGTGAATATCGGTGAGTTTGGTGAGGTTTAGCACCGAAAAAGTGGAGGGCATTTGCCCTTCGTAGGGCGGGACGTATTCGTCTTGAAAGGCCGGAAAAGCCTTTTCCAGCCGCTTCGGATCGGCTCCCTTGGCCAGCAGGATATAGGTATTGAAAGCGTTGTTGCCCCAGTTGGTTCGCAACTGTTCCGCGCCGTACACGTTCGGGTCGTTCAGGCTCGAAAAAGAAATTAGAGAGCTCGGATGAAAATGAGCCTGATCCGGCAAAGGCTCATACACGCCCGTTACCGTTAATTCAAACTGGTCGTTGTAGCGGACGATTTTACCCATGGGATCTTCTTGCCCGAAGTACTTCTCGGCCATCGGGCGAGAAAACATGATGCTTCCTGGATTGACCAGAGCCTCGTCGGGATTACCACTAACAACATCGAAGCTCAGCACTTTGAAAATCTCTTTCTCGGCGATAAACTGATTCGGTTCGTCGAACCGGTGTTCGCCGTAACGGATAAAACCACCCGCCTGTAGGGTGCGGACTACTTCCTCGGCTTCCGGGAAGTCCTGCTTAATAAGCGGCCCGAAGGGCGGGGCCGCCTGCGCCAAAGACAACGAAGGTGTTCCGTCGGAGGTCAGGAAAACCCGGCCCATGCGGTACACGCGATCGGCGTTTTCGTTGTAACGGTCGTAGCTCAGTTCGTCCTTGACGTACAGCGCGATCAAAAGAAATCCCGCCAACCCGACGGCCAGTCCGACGATGTTGATGACGCCAAAAGTCTTGTGGCGGCGGAGGTTGCGGTAGGCGATTTTTAGGTAGTTGGTGAGCATGATTTGGGTTTTGTAGGGGCGAACCTATGTGTCCGCCCGATGGGTGTAAAATGCGGCCGCAAGCCCATCTGATTTGCGGCGCGGGCGAACACATAGGTTCGCAGTGTCGGCTGTCCTACCTTGCCAGATGACAAAAAGCTATGCCTGGAAAAAATTTTACTGATAATCAGATTTTTACATAAAAATTATAATATAAAAATGTCCGATATCGAACACTTAAAGTTCGGAATCGGACGGTCTTCGACTACGCTCAGACTTACATCTGGGATAAAAAAGCCGACTGCCGATGGCCGACTGCCGACTGCCATTCGTTATCTTTGAAAAAACAATCGGATGCTATGGAAACACCCATCGTAGAATTTGAAGAATTCCAATCGGAGGACATTATGTCGGTAAACCACGCTCGTCTGGCTTATAATCTGGTCAAAGTGCTTATCCCTTACGAGGAGCAGTACGACATTATGCCCGAATTGGAATTCGAGTTGACGGTCGATCGGGCTAAGCCCGACATTTCTATTTGTCATAAAATCTCGATCGACTGGATTCGCGACACGGTGCGCTGGAAAGAACCGCCGATTACGGCCATCGAAATACTATCGCCCCGGCAAGCTTACAACGACCTGACGGACAAGGTTTATGACAACTATTTTCCGTCGGGTGTGCAGTCGGCCTGGATTATTCTTCCTTCGGTGAAAACCGTCCAGTTGTTTCTGCCCGGCGAACCTGTGAAGCATTTTACCGAGGGGGTTTTTCAAGATCCAGCCAACGGAGTCGAGTTGAATCTGGAAGAAATTTTCAAGTAGGAAGACTCCTTTGTCTTTACTCACTCGCTCCGCAACGACTCTACCGGATTGCGCCGCGCGGCCCGCAGCGCGTGGATGCTCACCGTGGCAAAGGCGATGACCAACGCCGCCGCGCCCGCTGCCGCCATCACCCACCACGCCACCCCGACGCTGTACGGGAAATCGGTCAGCCAGGATTGCATGGCGTAGTAAGCCAGCGGCACCGCGATGACGATGGCCACGGCGACCAATTTCAAGAAATCCTTACTGAGCAAACCCACCAGTGAGCCCACATCCGCGCCCAGTACTTTGCGGACGCCGATTTCCTTGGTGCGTTGGCGGGTCATCATGAGCGCAATGGCGAACAGGCCCACGCAGCAAAGCAAAATCGCCAGTCCGGCGGCGGCCATAAATATTTTGGTGATGCGCTCTTCTTTTTTGTATTGGTTACTGACGTTTTCGTCCAGAAACGATCCCAGGAACTCGGACTTCGGGGCGTAGGATACGAACGTTTTTTCCAAAAGCTGCATCGCTGAGACAGCATTATTGCCGTCGATTTTTACAAACACGTAGCTGATACCGAATGGTTTGTTGAAAAACATCGTCATGGATTCCACCTTGCGGTGCAACGACTGGAAGTTGTAGTCGCGGACGATGCCGATGATCTGCTTGCCGCCGCTCAGTTCAATCTTTCTGCCGACCAGCTCCGGGCCGCCGCCGAGTTGCTTGGCCATCGTCTCGTTGATGACGCAGGCGTCGGTGCTGTCGGTGGCGAATTGGCGGTCGAAGCTGCGGCCCGCCACCAGTTTCAGGCCCAGGGTCTCCACATAATCGAAATCCACGTTCAGGCCGTTGGTCTGGTAGTTCTTGCCTTCCATGTTGAAGCCGAAGACCGAACTGTAGCCGGTGTTGTCACGCCCGGAACCCAGGTTATTGTCGGCTCCGGTGATGCTCACGATGCCCGGCTGATCGGCCAGTTCGTTGCGGAAGTAGTCGAGCAGACGGTAGCCGTCGATGCCATTGCCGACGGGAATGCTCACGACCTGTTCGCGGTCGAAACCCAGCGGTCGGTTGCGGAGGTAGTTGGTCTGATTCCAGACGACCAGCGTACAGGCAATCATGCCCACCGAAATGACGAACTGCACGATGATGAGCGAATTACGGATACCGCCATTGACCAGACCCGTTCGGACTTTACCCTTCAAAACCTCCACCGTGTTGAACCGCGCTACCGCCCAGGCCGGGTAGCCGCCCGCCAGCGCGGTGATGAGGAGGAAGGCCAGCAGAACGGTCGCCATCACTTCGGGGCGCAGTAACTGCGCGAACGTCACTTTGCCGCGCATCAGGGCGTTGTACTCAGGAATCAGAGAGTAAGCCGCCGCCAGCGCTACGATAAACGCCACCATACAAACGATAAAGGCCTCGCCCCAAAACTGCCTGACGACCTGTCCGCGCTTGGCCCCCAGCGCCTTGCGCATCCCAACTTCCTTGGCCCGACCCAGCGAACGCGCAATGGAAAGGTTGATAAAGTTGATGCAGGCGATCAAAATCACCAGGAAGGCAATGCCCAGCAGCATATAGGGCAAATACGGGTCGATGGATTGATTGCCGACCTGCTTGTTGAAATGCTCCTCGGCGAACGGCAAAAGCCGGGTGCTTATAATCTCGCCGCGCTCGTCGCCTTTATAGCCCGCTTTGTGAGCGAAGTCGATATCTTCCTTGTAGTATTTGGCCGTGAAAGGCATCAGGCGACGCTCGAAATCCAGGTAATCCACGCCCTCGGCCAGTTGAATGTAAACGTCATGGTTTTTGGAATTCCAGTTGTCTTTATTTTCCTGGTAATCAGGATAGGACTCTAATCGAAGCAGGCTCTCGTTCTCCATCGTCGAGTTCTTGGGAGAATCGGCCATGACACCCGACACGGTGAATGGCTTCGGTCCTTGGCCCGTGTTGACCATAATGGTTTTGCCTACCGGGCTTTCGTCGCCGAAGAACGATCTCGCCTGCTTCTCACGCAATACGATGTTGTCCAACTGATCGAGCGCCGATTCCTTACTGCCCGCAAGCATCTCGAAAGAGAACATTTGCAGGTAATCGGGATCGACGTAGTTGACGCCTGTTTCCAGGGATTTATCGCCAATCTGCAACATTACCCCGCTGTCGAGCCGCCGCGTGGCGTATTCTACCTCGTCGGGAAAATCGGCCTTGATCGCGGGCTGTAACGGCATGGGCATATTTGCGCCGTAGTCCACCTTTTCTGGTCGGGTAGTTTTGTAATACAGCTTGTAAATCCGGTCGCGGTTGACCTGGAAATCATCGAATGAAAACTCGAACTGTGCCGTGAGAAAGAGTAGAATGGCCGCTGTAAAAGCCACGGCAAGGCCAAGGAAGTTGATGGCCGAAAAAGTCTTCTCGCGGCGGATGTTGCGCAGGGCGATTTTGAGGTAGTTACTGAGCATAAAGTTTAGTTTTGTTGGGCGGGCCACGCCGGGCAGACCTATATATCCGCTCGCGTGGCCATGCAGCGAAAAAAGCTATGCCTGGAAAATATTTTGCTGATAATCAGATTTTTACTTAAAAATTTAGACAAAAAAATGTCCGATTCCGAACACTTGCAGTTCGGAATCGGACAAGTAAGAGGCCCGAATTTCGGAAACTAACCCTTGTCAGTTAAGTCTTCAATACCCCCAAAGGGTAAGCCCAACGACACCCCAGTACAGCAGATAAGCGGACGCCATGCAGCACGACACCGATAGCAACAAAGCAGCATACCTGTTGAAGGCATGGAACCGCTGCCGATTGAACTGGGCCAACGACCAGTACAACAAGCCCAGAAAAGAAAAGCCCAGAAACGCCCAACCAAAAACCCAGGCCAGTATCGCCCCCGCGCTGTGTTCGATCATCGGGTCGTACAGAAGTACTAATGACAAAATCATCATGACCAAACAGCCCACGGCAATCATCGGCAACGCCTGCAAACGAACCCGTTCGGCTTGTTTTTTAATGAGTTTGGCCGGCACCCAAAACAGTAAAATCAGAAAACCCAGCAGCATGGTTGTTACGCAAATCGCGGCCAGGAAAAACTGGGTGTAGCCCCACCAAACGGGTATCCGCTCGTAGGCGTCCTCGTCCAGCCACAGTTTTTTACCATTGGGAGCCTCCACGAATACAGAGGTGGCCAGCGGTTCTCCCTCCCGCCGGAAACGACTATTTCCCACACTAAGCAACGGCTGCCGATCGCCGATTACGCTTTTTTGGAATAGCTGCCCGTCTTCCTCGACGATGAATTGCAGATCGGCCAGCCGGGTAGCGAAGCGGAAAATTTCCATCGTGGGGGCTATCGGCTGGTAGCATCCGGTCAAGGACCGCAACTGATTTGGGTTATTTGAGACCGCAGGCGGCATTTTCGGCGCTTCTTCCGGCAACGCCATCGACAAAAGCACTTGCTTAATTTCCTTCATGGCTTTGCTTCCGTCCCGGTTGTTCAGCAAGACGACGTAGCCGACGCCCATTTCCCGCGAATAGCCGAACTCGGCGAGAAAACCGCCGTAACTGCCATCGTGTCCGTAGAACAAGTGTCCTTGTTCCAACCGTCCGCGCAGCCCTTTTCCGTAGCCGTAACGGATGCCCTTTCTAGCCCCTAAGGAGGATTCTGGGGTTTCCATTTGTTTAATGGAAAATGGTGTCAGGATTTGTTTTCCCCCGTGCTTGCCCTCGTTCAGGAACATTTGCACGAAAGCCGCCATATCGGTGATCGAGGCGACTAAACTTCCGGCGGGCCATTGGGGCAGGTCAGGATAGGGTTCCTCCGTCGCATCGGTACCGGCGTAGCCTTTGGCTAGGTAAGGTTTCGTCCCGTCGGACGGATGATAAGTAGCCCGTTCCATGCCCAGCGGCAGCAGGAAATTCTCCTTAAGGTATGTTTCAAAAGGCTGGCCGACGGCTTCTTCCAGACAGTGCGCGGCGACCATTGCGCCGAAGTTGTTGGGTTCATTGACAATTTTTGTGGAGGGCCACTTGGCTATCCAGTTGCGCCCCTCCGGGGCTTGTGTTGGAACGGGTTTTTATACTACAAATCTTGCGCCCCTCCGGGGCTTCGGAGAAGCCTAACATTTGTAGAATTAGCAGTTTAATATTAAATTCTGAGCCCCGGAGGGGCGCAACATCACAGTACAATTAAAATTAGGTGAAAACATTCTAGAACCTGAAATTTGCAGTTTCCACAAAAATTGTCAAAGTACCAGTTGTTGTAAGCGTAATGTTGGCCAGGCGGCCAGCGGGTATCAAGTGCGCTACGGCTGTGCTGCATCACCTCTTTGAAGGACGTAGTGGCATTGGCTTTGGCGAACAGATCGAAATGCGCCTCGTCGAAGCCGGAAGTGTGTTCCAGCAGATGCACCAGCCGCACGGGACGTTCCGCCGCCCAGTGATTTGTGAATTTCAGAAAAGGGACAATCCTTCGGATCGGATCATCAAGATTAACCAGCTTCTGCTCCTGCGCGACCATCGTGGCGGCAGCCAGGAAAGTCTTGGCAATGGAGCCGACGCCGAACAGGGTAGTTTCGCTAATTGCTTCGTTTTCCCGCCGATCTGCCAGTCCCGACGTTCCCAGCCATAGGACGCTGTCTTTGGTGACCAACGCCACGCCCGCGCCAGGGACGTTGTGTTCTTGCAGAATACTCGTAATCCGGGTGTTTAGGTCTGGCACTTGTTTCGGCTGGCTTTGTGCACTAAACCCGGAACACATTCCTAAAATCAACCCTAAAACTACTTTTCTCCTTTGCATTTTTCCTGGCGTGGCGATAATCCCTTTTGTGCGAGGGCAAATATCTTTACATGCCAAGTACCTTGCAATGCACACTACATAGGCGGAGTATGTGCTGGACGTCCGGTGGAATGCGACTTTACGCGCCTAAGCCACTTTCCCGCGCAGCAGCCGTCGACTTTCCTCCTTCACAAACGTAATAGGAACAAACTCGTCGGTAGGCGCGCCGATGTAGTACACCGTCCAGGCGGGATCGTGCGACGAGAGCATTTCGCTGATGCAGTCGGCGCGGTGGGCTTGCGGATTGCTGCAGTCGTTCCAGTAAAACAGCTCCACCCGGTAGTGCAGTTGGTGCTTCTGGCCGTTGATGGTGACCTCGATTTCGATCTCCTGCTTACCGGGAAGCGGCGGGATGGGAATGGCTACGTAGCTCATGATTTTGCTTGGGGGTTTAAGGTTTGAAAATTAATTCTAAAGGAGGAAAGCAGGAAAGGGAGGAAGGAGGAAAGGACGGGGCCGTCCTCACGGGCTGGCGCAAGCCTTACTCTCTCCTTTCCTCCATCCTCCTTTCCTCCTTAATTCATTCGCTCTTCAGCGAATGAACAGGATTCATCAACGCCGCCTTCACGCTCTGGAAACTTACCGTCAGCAGCGCGATGCCCACGGCCAGGCCGCCCGCCAGAGCGAAGACCCACCACTCAATGTAGATTTTATAGGCAAAATCCGCCAGCCACGCATTCATGGTGTACCAGGCGATGGGCGAGGCAATGACGATGGCGACCAGCACCAGTTTTAGGAAATCCTTAGACAGCAGCGCGACGATACTGGCCACGCTGGCACCCAGGACTTTGCGGACGCCAATTTCCTTGGTGCGTTGCTCAGCGACGAAAGTGGCCAGGCCGAAAAGGCCGAGGCACGAAATGAAAATGGCCAGGACGGAGAAATACGACACGATTCGGCTAGTCTTTTGCTCGGCGCGGTATTGGGCGGCCAGGTCCTGATCTACGAAACCGTAGCTCAGCGGGTAGTTCGGGTCGTTGGCTTTATGAATTTTACCAATTTCGGCCAGCGTTTGGGACAGGTTTCCGCCGCTGGTTTTTACCAACAGATTGAAGGAGTATTCCTTGGGCCGGAAGCGAAATATCATGGGTTCGATCGCTGACCGCAACGGCTTGAAGTGGAAGTCCTTGACTATGCCGATCACTTCGCCTTCGAGACCGTAGAAACTCACCCGCTTGCCGAGGGCGCTTTCGTTGTTCCAGCCCATGCGCTGGGCTGCCGATTCATTGAGGAGGTACTTGCCGAAAGTATCCAGGGTGTCCGCCGGGATGGCGAAAGAGAAATTGCGTCCCGAAGCCAGCGACAGTCCGGTCGTTTTCAGGAAGTCGGGGTCTATGTTGAGCCGCGTAATGCTGAGTTTATCGTCTGACTCCTGGCCTTCCCATTCGACGTAAGATTGATTCCCCACATCGACGAGCGTCGAGGTGGTTGCGCTGACCGAGGCCACGCCCGCCAGCTTGGCGATTTCCTCCTTGAACAGCGGGGCCTTGCCACGGGCGTCGCCTTTCAACTTGACGTACAGCAATTGCGATTTGTCAAAACCCAGCTTTTTGTTTTGCATCATATCGAGCTGACGGTAAATGACGATCGTCCCGATGCCGAGCGCAATTGAAAGCACGAACTGCCCCACCACGAGCGTCTGCCGGAGTCCGATTCCTGATTTTACATCAACTATTCCTTTGAGTACTTTGGCGGGACGAAAAGAAGAGAGGAAAAAAGCTGGGTACGCGCCCGCCAAAACACTGACCAAGAACGCAAATCCTGCAAAGCACCCCCAGAACATGGGCTCGTCAGTAGGTAAACTTAATTGTTTGTCCACCAATGCGTTGAACATCGGCAGAAACGACTGAAAAATAACCAACGCCAGCAAAAGGGCCAACGTGGTGAGCAGAAACGACTCGCTCAAAAACTGCCACACGAGGCTCCCGCGTAAGGCCCCCACGCTTTTGCGGACGCCCACTTCCCGCGCCCGCTGCGAGGCCCGCGCCGTGGCCAGGTTAATGAAGTTGATGATGGCAATCAGCAGCACGATCAGACCCACGGCCAGAAAAATCTTGACGTAAAAAATATCGCCGCGCTTGCCCCAGTCTGTACCGTAGTCGAATTTTGAATAAAGAAAAATATCTTTTAAAGGCTGCAAATGCAGCGTGGCTTTGTTCTCGGCGTCGTGCTTGGCAATGTGGTGCGTGACTTTCTGCTCGAATGCCGCCGCGTCGGTGCCGGGCCGGAGTTCGAGGTAGGTATGGTAGTTGTTGCTGTTCCATTTATTACCCCACTCGTCGTACTTCTCGACGTACTTGAAGGGTAGCAGCGCGTCGAACTGCAAATGCGAATTAGTAGGCGGATCAGCTACCACGCCCACGACCGTCAGTGGCTGCTCGGTGTTCAGGGTCAACACTTTACCTAAAATAGATTCTTGTCGCCAGCCGGAACTGTAGAATTGGGCGGCTAACTTTTCGCTGATGACGATTTCGTCGGGGCTGGTCAGGGCTTTCTCTGGATTACCCATGAGCAGTTTGAAATCGAACATCTTGAAAAAATCGTTGTCCACGATCAGCATTTTGTCCGGCTCGACGCCCGTCTGTCCGGCTTGCAGCAGGTAGCCCCACTGCCCCACCCGCACGCCGTGGACGATCTCGGGGTAGTCTGCTGCCAGGCTCGGGGCCAGCGGGCCGGGCGTGGCCGCCACGGGATGGGTGCCGTCTTCCTGCTGTTGGATTTCGGTGAGGCGGTAGATGTCGGCGGCTTTGCGGTGGAAGCGGTCGTAGCTGTACTCGTCCTGCACGTGCAGCCCGATGGCCAGGCAAGCCGCCAGCCCCACGGCCAGCCCGAAGATGGTGATGCCGCTGTACACTTTGTTGCGTAAGAGGTTGCGCAGGGCGATTTTGAGGTAGTTGGTGAGCATGGTTTTAGGGGTTAGTTTGATTGGTTTTGGAGAAGGAAGGAGAGAAGTTCGACGGCTACGTCCATTCATCCTTTCCTCCCATCTCCTTTTCTCAGTTTATTCACTCCTCAGACTCTCCACCGGGTTCACCAGCGCCGCGCGATAAGCAATGTACCCGACGATCAGAGCAGTCAAAATCAAAGTCAAAAGCCCAGCCCCAACAAACACGGCGGGCTGAATCTCAATGTGGTAGGCAAAGTTTTCCAACCATTCACCCACGGCGTAGTAAGCAATGGGCGCACTGACCAGCAGCGCAATACCCACCAGAACGAAGTACTCTTTGGTAGCCGATTGAATGATCGAAAAAGGCGAGGCACCCAGTACTTTGCGGATACCGATTTCTTTGGTGCGGGCTACGGTCAGGAACATGGAAATGCCCACGATGCCCAGCGCTGCCAAAAGGATGGCGATGAGATTGAAATAAAAGAGCAGGTCGGCGGTGCGGCGGTCTTGCTGGTAGAGATCCTGCACTTTGGCGTCCAGATACTCCACTTCCAGCGGGAAGGGTTCGTTCATGCCATCGTACACGGCCTGGACACGGGCCAAGATATTCGGCGCGGCGGCGGCGTCGTACTTGATGATGCTGCGCCCACCCATGCGGACGTTTTCAGAAACAGTAATAAAGTAAGGATCGACTTTCTCGTGCAGCGAGAACAGGTTGATATCCTCAAATATGCCCGCAATCGTGAAGGGAAAACCCACCTGGCCTTCTTCGTCCGTATACTCGGGTTCGGTAACGATCACTCTGCCTACCAGGTCGTCGACGGGAATCTGCTGCCGAGCGGCGATTTTCCTGGCGGCAGTCTGATTGATAAAGACACTTTGACTCGTCGAGGAGGCTTGAACGCTGCTCTCCGCAGTAATCTTCAGCCCATAAGCTTCCACCGCCTTATCATCGAGGTACAGTTGCTGGGCGTCGTCGTACACCGCATCCGTTCCTTGTAGCTTGTAAGTCATCTGATTGAAGGGCGTGATACCGAACGACGAGCCATTGCCCACGACCTCCACTTCGGGTAACTGCCGGAGTTTTTCCTGGAAAATATCCAGATTATCGGGCGAAGAATAGGCGTACAGGATATTGTCTTTGTCAAAACCCAGGTCTTTATTTTCCACAAAATTAATTTGTTGAGTCACGAAGTACGAGACTGAGGTAATGGAAATTAGAATTACGAACTGGCTTATTACCAAATACTTGCGTACTGGGAAGTTCTGATACAGGTTGCTGCGCAGATTTTCCTTGAACAGACTCACCGCGTTGCGCCACGATAGCAGCGCGGCGGGCAACACACTCGACAGCAACCCGAGCAGCAGCGCCAGACCGACGATCGTTAGCAAAGCATTGGGATTAGCAAACACGTTGGCCGCGACGCTTGCGCCCATCATTGCGTTGAAGTAAGGAATGAGGAGTGTAATCAGCAGGGCCGTCAGCGGCAGGGCAATCATCGCCAGCAGCACGCCTTCCAACACAAATTGCCCCGCAATGGCCGTGTTCCTGGCACCCATGGCCTTCCGCACCCCGATGGCCTTGCTCTGTTTCGATTTCAGGGCCAGCGAAAGGTTGGCGTAGTTGAAGAGCGTGATGACGATGATGAATACCGCAAAGCAACCGATCAGGATGATATAGTTGCGATTTCCCGGCGGTTTCAATTCATACAGGATATTGGATTTTAGGTGGATGTCGGCGATGGGTTGCAGAAAGTGGCCTTTGTAGAGCGGGTCTTCGACCAGGTCGGGATTGAAGAGTGAAACAGCCGCGTTGAGTTGCTGCTCGGCGGTGGCCTGCTCGACATTATCTTGCAATTGCACGTAAGTACGACTGCCCCAGTAATCAAGAACCGGCTGGCTGAGAACCAGATTGAAGTCGAAGTGCGAGCCGAGGGGCACGTCGTCGATGATGGCGGCCAGCGTGTAGGTTTCGCCCGCTACCCTGACCTGCTTCTGGATGAGGTCGGGACGGGTCAGGGCCTCTTCGCCGAAGAGTTTCTCGGCGGTGGAAGCCGTGAGAATCACCTTGCCATAGCCGTTGGAAAAATCTTGAAGACTCCCCTGCCGAAGCTGCCAGCTGAACACCTCATGAAAAGCGCGCGGCGTGTTGGTGGTCAGGATTTTATTCTCCTGAACCTTCTTGCCTCCCGTCTCGACGAATTCCAGCGCGTCGGAAGTGATGAATTGCACGGCATCCTTGACTCCCGCTACCGATTCGAACGACTCGACTTGCTCACGCTGTGCCTCGGCCGTGGCACCGTTCCAGTTCTTGAAACCAATGACACTGTATCCCTGAGAACGGTAGTTGCGGCCCAAGCGATAAATGGAGTCTGCATTTTCGTGAAAGCGGTCGTAGCTGAGCTCGTGGCTGATATAGCCGATGGCGGCATAGGCCACGAACAGCCCGATGGTCAGGCTGACCAGATTGATCAGCGTGAAGGTGCGGTCGCGCAGGTAGGCGCGCAGGGTGATTTTCAGGTAGTTTAGTAGCATAGTTGATGACAAAGGAAAAACCTATGCCAAAAAACTAACTCCCTTTTAATCAGTATAAACCTAAAATCAAACTGTCCGAAATCGGACACTTCAGTTCGAAATCGGACAGTCGACCGCCCTTTGGTTTATTGCAAGTTCAAGCAGAACGGTCTATCATCATTTGGTATTCACCGCTCTCCCGGATGTCTTCTTTTACGCTTCCAAAAACAACCTTCCGGCTACCTGATCGGCAAAAAGCTTCCCTTTCTCCGTCAGCAGCAGTAACCCGTCCCGCGAGCGCAGCCATCCCACTTCGTTGAGGCGGAAAATTTCCTCGCCCGTTTGCATTAGGAAACTACCGCCCGAAAGCTCCTGCAGTAATTCCAGCCGACAGCCCCATTGGGTGCGTAACCCCGTGAGTAAGTACTCATTCACCTGGTCTTCGGGGGTAAGCACTTCCTGGGTCATGGGAAGTGTTTTATTCTTGATTCCTTCCAGGTACTTCGCGTTGTTAGCTACGTTGTACTGACGGGTCGTACCGTTGTAGGAGTGAGCGCTGGGGCCAATGCCGAGGTAGGGTCGTCGCTGCCAGTAAGCGCTGTTGTGGCGACTATACTTTTGGTTTTTAGCGAAATTTGAAATCTCGTATTGGTCAAAACCGGCCTCCCGTAACGTCCTGACCAGCACCTCAAATTGCCGGGCGGCAAATTCGTCCTCGATGGGAGGCATCTTCCCGGTTTTCGTCCAGTTGCCGAAAGCTGTTTTCGGTTCCACCGTCAGGCAGTAAGCCGAAATATGCTCCACGCCCAATGCCAGTGTTCTCTCGATGTCACTTAGCAAGATACCGTCGTTCTCGGCGGGAATGGCGTAGATGAGATCGACGGAAAGATTCGTGATCCCCGCATCCTGCGCCCGCTTCACGCCGTCTTCGGCTTCTTCTGCCGTATGAATGCGGTTCATAAACCGCAGATGCTGGTCATGAAAAGATTGAATGCCGATGCTCAGCCGGTTGATGCCCTGGTTGACCAACGTCGTGAGGGTGGCGTCAGTAAGGTCATCGGGGTTGGCTTCCAGCGCTATTTCGGCGTCGGGTTTGAGGTGGAACTGCTTTTTGATGGCGTTCATGAGCGTCGCCAGTTCCTTTTCGCTGAGTAATGACGGCGTGCCTCCGCCAAAATAGACGGTGTGCAAGTCATCCGACGCCAGGTAATTCTTCTGCATTTTCATTTCCCTTACCATCGCGCGCACGACCTTTCCCTTATCCCGCAGCGACGTACTGAAATGGAAATCGCAGTAGTGACACGCTTGTCGGCAAAAGGGGATGTGCAGGTAGAGATGCATTGCGGAAGGGGTTAAGTCCTTCGGCTACGCTCAGGATGACAGGGCGGTAGGTCTCAGGATGACAGAAGGATAGGGACTTAGGTTTTGCAAAAATAACTACATTCGCACAATGAAAAAGTTCGCGGGCGGATTAGCCCTGATTTTCTGTATTTTACAAAGCTGCACTACTTCTAAAAATGGCGACCCGATGGCGGGCAGCAAATTTCCGGCAGTGCACAAATACTACCAAACCCGACAGGGCGAAATGCACTTCGTGGCTGTGGGGGACTCCACACTACCGCCCGTGCTTTTCGTTCACGGCTCGCCGGGCTCTTGGGATGCTTACACCGGCTTCTTGAAGGATTCGGTTCTGCAAAAGAAAGCGTATCTGATGTCGGTGGATCGGCCCGGTTTTGGCGAAAGTGGCGAAACAGCCGCCAAAACCCTGGTCGGTCAAGTGGAGGCACTTCTGCCTATTATGCAAAGCCTGAATCAGCAGGTGATTTTGGTCGGCCACTCGCTGGGCGGCCCCATCGTGGCCCGCTTCGCGATGGATCACCCCACGTACGTGCGGGGACTGGTACTGGCCGCAGCCTCGGTGTCGCCCGAGCTGGAGCCGACCAACTGGTACCGCCACATTTTGGGCGCACCGCCCGTGCGCTGGATTATCCCGCAATCTTTCGAGTCGAGCAACGACGAGCTTTTGCCCCTGAAAAAAGAATTAAAAAAAATGAGCGGCTCTTGGGATAAAATAAAATGTCCGGTGGTCGTGATTCAGGGTGATAAGGATGTGCTGGTGCCAGCGGCCAACGCTGATTTTATAGAGGACAAATTACAAGGGCAGGTACCGCTGACCATGATTCGTAAGAAATCCATGAACCATTTCATCCCCTGGTCTGACCCTGATTTGATATTTTCGGGAATTCAATTATTGCTCGAGTAAAAAAGGCCCGGTCGAAACCGGGCCTTTTCTGTATTCAAAAACTAGAAAGCGATTACTCGGCGGGAATGACGTTGATCTTCACCGTGTGCTTCACCTCCTTGTGCAGGTCGATGACGGCGTCATACGTACCGACCGACTTCACTTCTTCTACCGTAATTTTCTTGCGGTCGATGTCGAAGCCTCTGGCTTGCAGCGCGTCGGCTACCTGCGTGTTGGTGACGCGACCGAAAATACGGCCGCTTTCGCCTACTACGGCCGGGATGTCGATCATCGCTTCGCCGATGGCGGCGGCGATCTCCTCGGCCTCATTCTGCATTTTCTCAGCCTTGTGGGCCGCCTGGCGGACGTTTTCCTCCACGACCTTGCGGTTGGAAGAGTTGGCCAGCACCGCGTATCCCTGCGGGATGAGGTAGTTACGGCCGAAGCCGTTCTTCACCGACACGATGTCGTTCTTGTAGCCGACTTTGGCGATGTCTGTCAATAATATAATTTCCATTTCTTGCGATCTCTTTTGGGTGATTACTTCAACTGATCGGCGACAAATGGCATCAGGGCCAGTTGGCGCGACCGCTTGATGGCCTGGGCCACTTTGCGCTGGTACTTCAGGCTGGTACCCGTCAGGCGGCGGGGAAGAATCCGGCCCTGCTCGTTGACGAGCTTCAGGAGGAAATCGGGATCCTTATAGTCGATGTATTTGATGCCTGCCTTCCGGAAACGGCAGTACTTCTTGCGGTTCTGGGTCTTGTCGATGGGTTCGTTTACGAGTGTCATGGCTTATGCTTCGGCTGGTTTTTGTGATTCGTCAATGGCGGCTTCCTTCTGCTTGTTCATCAAGCCTTTCCGCTTTTTCTCATTATAGGCAATGGCATGCTTGTCGAGCGATACCGTCATGTGACGGATTACGCGCTCGTCGCGACGAAACTCGGTGTCGAGCATCGCGATGACGTTGCCCGGTGCCTTGAATTCCAGCAAATTGTAAAAGCCCGTGTTCTTCTTTTGGATGGGATAGGCCAGCTTGCGCAATCCCCAGTCTTCCTCGTGCACCAGTTCCGCGCCGTTGTCGGTGAGGAGTTTACGGAACTTGTCAACGGCATCCCTCATCTGGGCCTCAGATAAGATGGGAGTTAAAATGAATACCGTTTCATACTGATTGTTCATATGAAATGAATGATTATTTGGTTAATTTTCTCAAAATGAGGGTGCGAAAGTAGGAGTTTTTGATGGAAAAAGCAAGGTGTTGTGTAATTGTTGAATCGTGTAATCGTGTAATTGATGTTGACGGGGCCGCCCGCGCGGTTGTTTGTTTGAATAATTACATAGCAAAAGAATTTCTGAATCGTAATTCTTTGTAATTCAGACTAAGTAACAAAAAACAGTTAAACAAAAAACATCAATTACACAGTTCAACAAATACACAACCCTTCACTTCACCTCAAAATCCCCCTGCCCGATCTTGAACCCTTCGCTGTAAAGCTCCACGGTGTACTTACCGTCTTTGAAGGGAATGCCGCCACGACCGTACATGATGTCCATGCTCTGGCCCGTGTTGTTGAAATTGACGGCTTGCTTGGAGCTGTAAATCATCTCGCGGCCGTTGTGGATGAAGGCCCCCGAACCCGTCGCCATGTCGGACAGCACCGCGCCGTCGGGATCGAGGATGCGGAGATAGACCTCCTTGCGATCCTGCTTGGCGATGGCGTTGGGACCGAGGCGGAAGCCAATTTTCAGCTTGTCGATGCGGCGTGACCTGTAGCTGCCGCCGTCGCGTTCTTTGCCTTTGGAGGTGAGCGCGTTTACCGAGATATTTTCGGCCCGCAAGGCGGAGGCAATCGTTACTTTCTCGTTCAGCTCCCGGTTCTGCACAGCGTAGTTGGTCACCGAATCGGCGAGCAATTGTTTGTCGCCCTCCAAGCCAGTCACCGTTTCGGTGAGTTCCTCATTGCGGGCCGTGACGATGCCCAGCTCTTCCTTCAACTGGGCAATTTCGGTGTCTTTTTGGGTTAGCACCGACTCGTAGTTGCGGATTTTATCCTCGTATTTCTTGGCCGAGAACGAGTTGGAATTCCGCAGGGCCTGCCGATCGCGCTCCAATTCTTGTTTCAGCACGATAAGCGAGTCGACGCTGCCACCTAGCTGCTGTATTTCGGCGATTTTGGCGTCCAATTGCACCGAGATGGAATCCAGTTTGTTCTTGGTGGACAGCACCTCGTCGGTCTTGGCGGCGATGATGGTATCTTTGTCACGGTTGTTTTGTCTTTCTTGGTAGTAAAAATAGAAAAGCACGACATTCAGAATGGCCAAAACGGCCAATGCGGCCCACAGCAAGGTGCGGCGGTCTTGTTTCTGGTCTTGATTGTAATCCATACGAAGTTTCTGTTAGGTAAATAAGGTAGCAGGTAATCGGAAATTTTTGTAAGCCGCAAATATACCATTTTATTTTCACACCAATCATAAGTATCTAACAGTCAGTTTTTTAATGAAAGATATGTCCGTTAAAGAAAACATTGCTGAAATCGAGAGCCAATTGAAGCCCGGTGTCACGCTGGTGGCTGTCACCAAGACCAAGCCCATCGCCATGTTGCAGGAAGCTTACGACGCAGGCTGCAAAATCTTCGGCGAAAATAAGGTGCAGGAGATGGTGGAAAAATACGAAATCTTGCCCAGAGACATCGAATGGCACATGATCGGCCACTTGCAGACCAACAAAGTCAAGTATCTGGCTCCCTTCGTTTCGCTCATCCATTCAGTGGACAGCTTGAAAGTCCTGAAAGAAATCAACAAGCAGGCCAAGAAGAACGACCGCATCATCGACTGTCTGCTACAGATTCACATCGCCGAGGAAGATACCAAATTCGGCCTGTCGGAAGAGGAGGCGGCAGAATTGCTGGAATCCAAAGAATTCGCCGCGATGGAAAACGTCCGCATCAAAGGACTTATGGGTATGGCAACCTACGACGCACCCGATGCGCTACTCAGAAAGGAGTTCGGTGGATTGCATCAGTTTTTTGAAAAGTTGAAAGGAAGCGACGAAGTCGGAACGCCGAACCGCACAAAGCGACAAAGCGACAAAGTGCCTGGAACCGAACCGGATAAAGTGACGATGCAGGTTTTGTCGACGGGTATGAGCGGTGATTTCCCAACTGCGATAGAAGAAGGCAGCAACATGGTCCGCGTAGGTAGCGCTATTTTCGGAGCCAGGCCGAAACCTACTTCTTAATCGAAACGAAAAGCTTCCGTTCGATGGCTTTCAGCACCGTTTCCAGCGGCAGTTGGGCGCAGGGAACGCCCTCCTGCCGGATTAGAACGCAGTTTTCACCGTTGCCGTAGCGGCCGGAGTAAGGGTTGTAAGCCGAGAATTCATTCAGCGACCCCATCAAAACAAAGCCGAAAGTTCCGCTGGCGTTGGCCAGATGCGCCGGGCCGCTATCGAGGCCGATGAAATACTCGGCCCGCCGAATCACCTCCGCCGTTTCCAAGATCGAGAGCTGTCCGCATAGACTGCGGTAGGCAGGATGGCTGACCGCCAGATTACTCGACAGGCCAATCTCCACGACTGGCAACCCGTACTTATCCGCCAACTGCGGGATCAGCGCATTCCATCGCTCGGCGGGCCAGTCTTTGAGCGCAAGATTCGACAGACAGTGTACCACAATAAAGCGTTCGGGCAGATTCAGCGCGTCAACTTTCTGGCGGTGCCGATCCTGCAGGTACAGCCGGGGCTGGTCGTCCGGCGGTACGGTCAGGTCGCTGACCTTGGCGAAAACCTCCAGCAAATTCCCGAAGTTGAAATAGGTATGAACGTCGATGCCCTTGGCCACTGCTATAGGATTTTCTACGAACACATCGCAAATCGGGCAGCGGTTGTTGTTGCGGAACTGCAATTCATACACCTTGTCGAACACACCCATTTGCAGCAGCACCCGCCGCTGCGTCACGCAGAATTCCGAGAAGGTCTCGTCCACATTCGGATTCGTGTCCACCAATTCCCTGAAAGCGGTTTTGGCGAACCACACGATGTGGGCGTCGGGGTGTAGCGCTCTTATTTCTCGGGAAAGCGGCTCGGCGGCCACGATGTCGCCAAAATGCTCCGTACGGATCACGGCAACCAACTTTTTTTTCAGCCTTCTTTTTTTGACACTAAAATAAAGTCGCGCTCGGTGGGCGAGCCAATGCGCCTTAGCGATGTGGCTGTATTTGTGGTAGCGGTGCGTCCAGAGGGCGACGAAGGCTTTGGGGGTCATTCGGGATGGCGGGAAGGCTATTGGGCCGCAAGTTAGGGAAGAAAATTGTTTTGGAAATTTCTTTTCTGAGAGCCAAGAATGTGTAAATTTCGGCATATCAAAACAGCACTTGCCATGAATAGAACGTTGTTTTTGCTTTTTGGAGTCAGTTTATCCTGGATTCTCACGTCCCGGGCGGTCGCCCAACCGGATGCCGGTTCTCCTTCCGATAGCCCCCCGGTCATTCAGGTTTCGCAGGATACTTTGCCCGAAATAGTAATGAAGTTCGAGCCGTGGATCATGGCTGTTTCGCTGCTGGCTTCGCCGATGTACATTGGCGGACACACTTATAAAATAAATGACCGCAAGCACTACCTCGCGTCGGAGGTGGTGCCTTATTTTCAAACCGCCCACGACCCGCTTCTCGATGACCTTTACCAAAGGCACAAGACCAACCGCATCATCTGGTACAGTGCCACCACGCTGGGCTCGCTGGTGGCGGCAGTTGGATTTGTTCAAAGATTGAGATTTTTTATCATCCTTCCCTACTACGACAACTCCAACAACAACTACCTCTACTGGGCGGGCGGAATCACACTCGCTGGTTTGGGCGCTCGCATTGTCTGTTTCAGAAATATGCGGAAGGCAGTCAATTACTACAATCTCAAATACGCAAATGCCAAGCCGCCAGTTACCCTCAGCCTGGGGCCGTCGCAGTTCGCGCCGGGTGGTGTGGGGCTTGCTTTGAAGTTTTAAAGAGTGCAGTTTTGACAAAACCTTTGATAGCCTCCAATGAATCTACCTCTACTGCTGTTCATTCTGACTGCAAGTCTCTGGTTGAGCATGACAACGGCTTCCAGCCAGGGAAACGCCGATTTATCTCGAGATTTGCTGGCTCAGTCTCCTCCGCAAGACGCCCAATTTCCGGCTATTTCCGTCAATACGGAACCCGCCCTTGGACTGGTTTTTCTTTTAATGCCACCATCGGCCTTGTTTTTTGGCTGGCACACTTACGACATTGGCGAAGAAAGCCGCGCCAATCCCAAATTTCTCCTCCCTTACTTCACAGCCACCAGCGATTCTGAAATTCTAGCCTTGCAGCGCAGATTCCAAGACAAAAGAAAGGTGTGGTACGGTGCTACGGCGGGCGGGGCAGTTTTGATGCTGGTCAGTTTCACACAGGCTATAGGTCAGGCAGTCGGGGGAAGCGTTAACCAACCGGTGAATGATGTTGCGTTGGTCGGCGTGGCCCTGCTTGTGGCCGGGCAAGTGGCTCGTATCGTGAGTTTTATGAGCCTCAGGAAGTCTATAAATCTTTACAACTCCAACTATGCCCATAAAAGAGCGGTCGCCACCTTGAATATGGGTCTGCTCACCTCCCGTCCGGGAAATATTGGCATTGTCTTGAAATTTTGAAACGGCTTATGAGCTGGTGAAATTATGAGAGTTTATCAGATATACAATTCTGTATATATACAGAATTGTATATCACCACGAATTCAAGGTCGGACTTCACTGCTTTGACCTGTGACTACGGTCTGTTTACCCTTTTGACTTTCATAGTCTTAGCCGCCACAATCAGTTTTCGGGCAAGACGGTGGTTTTGATTAGGCTGTATGGCGATAGGTCGACACCCCGCCGACTGCGGAGAACGCTCGAAGTTTTCCAAGGATAGTTGAAAATCAGTTTGATGAGACTGCCTTTTACCAATGGCAGATGAAAATGTAGCGACTTACCGTTGTTTGTCCAGACCAGCGCGTTGGCCTCGGAAGTCAGGAGCAAGCGTTCCTTCCGAACAATTTTCCCCTCTTGTTCGACGACGCGAACGAGGTCAAGGGAGTCTGGACTTTGCATGGGTTCGGAAAAGTAAATATCAAAACTACCCACTGTGTCCGCAATAGTCTGGTTGTCCAGGTTGCAGCTATCGATCAGTGGCTTTGACAAAGTCGGTTGTAAGGCACCGAGTCGCCGAATGAACGCCGGACAAATGTCTTTTATAGTTTGGTTGGGTCGTCGGGCGTCGTACATTCGAGTCAATTCCCGATTGAAGACCGAACTGGCGAAGAAACCGCGCGTTTCGTTCTGTAACGCCCAATCCTGACTCACCTGGGCTGCTACGCCGGGGAAGCAGGTTTGTAGGTACAGATCATACACTGCCCATGTCATGTACTCATTGAAAGTCCCGACACTATCCCGATCGTAACCACTTCCACTGTCCCACAAACCAGCGTCGAAATTTTCCTTCAGCAAATCCCGATACTGATCCGTGAGGGGATTTACGAAAGCGTGATCCAGTTCTGTAAAAAGCATATGCGTACCCGAAGCAATCTCTGCTGTCGTCGTCTGGTCGACGGCTTTGCCATCGAGCAAAAAGCCCGGTAGCGTGATGAAATCGGTTCCTACCCCGGCCACTTCGCGATGACAGTTCATGCGCCCAACCAGGGGAGATAAAACAATGGCGTATTGCATTGACTCCAGACGTTTCCCCAGTTCTTTTTCCAAAAAATTCCGCATTTCTTCGTAGTGTTGCGATTCCAGATAAGCCGTGGCCAGGTTATGGTAGTACGGCAAATGTTCCTGTTAGAACTGGCGAAATCCGGTTGCTTCAACAAAGTCGCTAATCAGATCGAGATGCGCTTCAAATTCATTGAAGCCATCGTTGGCGTAAAATTCCGTCGCCCTGACCAAGCGGTTGTCGTCGTCGAACACAAAGGCATAGGCATCCGTGCGAAAGCTCAGGTAACTTTCCCATTTTGCCCGCGAGTAATTTACCTCGACCAGTAAGGGATGACTGCTGAACTTGTCGAAATGCGCCCTCACCCTCCGGTAATAATCCGAACGTTGTTCGACCTCCCACGGGTCGGTTTTTCCGTAGTTGGTTAGCGCTAAGACGACGTTGCCCAGCTCGTAAGCTTCCGACAACCGAACCGGGCTGCTGCCGTTAGGCTGAGCATTGACTCGCGAAAAAGATGCAGTTAGAAAAAGGAAAAGGATAGCAACTGAATTTCTCATAGAACATCATTTAGTGACTTGGTTAAGAAAGATTCAAGGCACGTTTGGTCGCTTCCTTCTTGCCCCGTGAAATAGGCACTTCGACACCATCGGTCAGGAGCAGGAAGTCCCCATATTCTTTCTTCCAGCTTTTGACCCATTTTGTATTCACCAAATGGGACTGGTGACACCGCAGGAAACCGTGTTCCTTCAAAAGTTCTTCGTACTCGTATATCGGTTTGCAGACCAATAATTTTTCCCGATCTTCAAGAAAGAAGGTGGTATAGTTATTAGACGATTCGCAGCGCACTATTCCTCCGACTTTCACCAGTCTGGTTTCTTTCATGGTGGCTAGCGCAATGCGCGGCTCCTCGTTCGTCTGCCGGGCTTGCAGCAGTTGCAGCAGGTTCTCCAACTGCTGGTTGTGTACCTTCAATTGGCGTTGTTTGACGGCCTTCTTCACCGCCCATCGCAACTCGTCTATATCGACTGGTTTGAGCAGATAGTCGATCGCCGCAAATCGCATCGCCTGGATGGCGTACTGATCGTAGGCCGTGACTATAATTACCTCAAAGTCGCATGATGGGAGACTTCGCAGCAAGTCGAAACCCGATTGACCAGGCATCTGGATATCCAGAAATACCAGATCCGGTTGGTGGATATACAAAAGTTCTCTACCCTCGTCGGCATTTTGCGCGGTAGCGCACACATCCACCTGGGGGCAGTACATCCGAAGCAGCGCTTGCAGGTTATCCAAATTGAGCTTCTCGTCGTCGATCAAAACAGCTTTCATGCAAACCAATGGTTAAAGCGGAGGGTGATTTCGGTACCTGATGGCTTTTGGGGGGTGACTTCGAATTGAATGAGTTGCTCCTTGTTCAGTTGATTCAACAATTCAAGACGGTCGCGGGTAAGCTTCAAACCAAAACCACTGGCTGGGGCTCTGGCCACAAAGCCCTTGCCGTTGTCGGCAATCCCCACGATCATTATGTCGCTTGTTCTGTCAAAACGAATGTCGATTTGCCCGTCTTTACCCAGGGCAGAAACCCCGTGCTTGACCGCATTCTCCACCAAAGGCTGTAACAGCAGCGCGGGGATGCCGGAATCGTACGGGTTTATCGTTTTATCTACAATAATTCGATACTTGAAGCCGAACCGGAGTTGTTCCAGCCTCAGGTAGGTTTCCAGTCCCTGTATTTCTTCGTGCAAAGAAATCTCTTCTCGATTGCTGTTTGTCAGCGATTCGCGCATCAGCCGGGCAAAATCCGACAGGTAGCTATTGGCCCCTTCGATGTTCCGTTTGTTAATAAGACTCTGAATTGACCCCAGGGCGTTGAAAACAAAGTGCGGATTGAGCTGGGCGTAAATCGTCTTCAATTCCAGTTGCAACTTTGTTTTGTTGGCTAGTTCCCGGCGGCTTTTTTGTTTTTGTCGAATAAAAAGGAACAAGAGATAAATCGCACCCACAACAACGAGCAGGATGATTCCAGACATGATTCTGAAGTTGCGCGATTGGTACCAAGTCGGTTCCACCACAAAACGGTATTCCTTCACGTGAGTTGGTTGAATGGCGTAGCGGATTTTCAGTCGGTACGCACCCGGCTCATTGTCTTTCAGCCAGATGAAGCTATTGTCGTAATCGTTTTCCTTCCATGGGATTACGATGCGCCCATCCCGACTCAGCTCATATTGAACTTGCTCTTTGTGGTAAATTTTCGCTCCCAAAAGCAGGATCAGGTTGTTGTTGGGGGATGGCAGGGTAAGTAGGTCGGAGGTTTGAACCGTATGATCAGTAACATCCTCCCTGGCCCAGGGGTATTGCAGCTTTTTGAAGAAGGCGTCCAGATTGTCGGAAGTATAGACGCTGGTGATGACTGGTTTTATCGGAACCCAGCTAATGAGCGAAGCCGTTGCCATTTTCTGACTGCCGACTTTGCGCACGTCCATAATCAACGAGCGACCCAATGGTGCCTTGTATCCACCCAAGTAGGCCATCCGGGGCAACGTAGAACTCTTGATGAGGGTAGAATCCGTAAAGCGATCGATGCGCTGCCAGGGTACCAAAACTCGTTTCGTAGGATACTCCATCACCCGAAACCGGTAGGAGGAGGCATTTTCGAGGTTGACGCCGTGCAGAAAAAAATGCGCCTGAGCCGTATCGAATGTCGTGCGGGCGACCAAGTTATGGCGTACCTGCTGGAACGAAGAATCCCTGGCTAAATCGGCGTAGTGGCGGCTGTCGGCATTCAGGCTCCAAAACGAATTGTTATCTTTGGGAATAGCCAGAATGAGGGCTACCGTCGAGGGATCGTCCGTGGTGCCATCCGGAAAACTTTGAGAATAATCCCCCCAGTCAATCTGGGCGCACACGCCTCGTGTTGCCAAAAAGAGAAGAAGTAAAAACAGGATTTCCTTTTTCATGCCATCTTATTATTTGGCAAAGGTCAACCCATCTTCTTACAATTTAATCCTGACTGTGAATTTGAGCCGATTGGCTGTGAATTCCGACTCTATTCTACAAAAGATAGGATGAATTACCCCAACAACTCCATCACCGCCTCCCCCTTCCCATCGGGCGTCGTATAAAAAGGCCGCTTCTCGATTTCATACTCCGTATCCGGCGGAATGCCCAGCGCATGGTAGATCGTCTGATGGATGCCGTCGATTTTGACGGGGTTTTCAATGGACTTGCAAGGGCGTTCGTCGGCGGTTTTTCCGTAGACGAAACCGCGCTTGATGCCGCCGCCGAACATCAGCATTGAGCAGCCATCGGTAAAGTGGCGGTGCATTCCGTAAAACTTCATGTCGGAAAGGATGTCCGGCTGCTTGACCTGCTCCTTTACTTTTTGGTCAGGGCGGCCCTCTACCATCATGTCGCGGCTGAACTCGCTGGCCAGCACGACCAGCGTGCGGTCGAGGTGGCCGCTTTGGTCAAGGTCACTAATGAGTTGCGCCACGGGGCCGTCGATCATTTTCTTCATATCCGCCATGCGGGTGTGGCCGTTTTCGTGGGTATCGAAGCCTTTGAAAGGTTCGTACTCGGTCGTGACGCTGATGAAGCGCGCGCCCTGCTCGGTGAGGCGCTTCGCCAGAAGGCAGCCTAAGCCAAACTTGCCGGTGTCGTACTTTTTGTAGCTTTCCTTGGACTCGGTGCTGAGGTCGAAGGCTTTGGCCTCCGGGGAGTTCAGGAGCATGTAGGCTTGTTCCATCGAGCGGCGGAGGGATTCTTTTTGGTAGTCGCTGCCATATTCGCCCATCGGGCTGCTGCTGATGAGGTCGTTGTAAAGCTGGTTGCGGCGCTCGAAGCGTTGGGCGCTCATGCCCACGGGCGGACGTACGCTGTCCAGTCCCTGCGTCGGGTCGGGAATAAAGAATGGGCCGAACTCGTTGCCCAAAAAGCCCGCCGTGTGGAAAGCTTTCAGCTCCTCAGCCTCGCCGACGGTGAACCGTTGCCCGATGTCCACGAAGGCGGGAATTACCGGATTCTTTGGGCCGAGTTCTTTGGCAATCCAAGCCCCGATGTGCGGCGCGGCCACGGTTTGGGGCGGCTCGTAGCAGGTGTGCCAGTTATACTGATGCCGCGAGTGCAGGATGTGGCCCAGGTCAGCGGCCACGTAGGAGCGAATCAACGCGCCTTTGTCCATCACTTTACCAATAGATTCCAGCCCCTCAGAAAAGTGGATGTCGTCGAGGGCTGTGGGCATCGAGGGGAAAGTACTGAGCACCCGGTTGCCTTCCATATCTTTCTCAAAGGGCGTGTAGCGTTTCGGGTCAAAGGTCTCGGTGTGCGCCATGCCGCCCGCCATCCACAGCAGAATCACCGTGTCGGCGGTGCCGCTGGTGCGGCCCGGCTCATTGCGATTGCAGCTTGACAATAAACTGGACACAGGCGCACCCGCTGCCATTGCGGCCAGGGTAGCCGCGCTGCTGCGTTGCAAGAATTCTCGACGGTTCCAAGTTGGTGTCATGGGTTTGTATGGTAAAGTTTTCCTGAAGGCACAAAGGGGCAAAGTTCCAAAGGCATAAAGTTTGGCTGACGCATGATGAAGAAATCAATTTGGAGAACCCTTTTTTTGAAAAAAGTAAAACTTTGAGAGTAGACCAGCCCCAAAACCCTTTTTTTGTGCCTTTGTGCCTTTAAAAAATCAACTGAAACTCAGGATGCAGCACAATCGCCCAGGCCAGATCCTCGATCGCTTCGACGCCAGGATTCTTGCCCAGCATTTTTTCCGCCAAGGCCAGTTCCCTCGCCAGCGGATCGCGCCCTAAACCACGTCGGTACAACGATTTTACTAACGCGGTGGAGCTAGGGGCATTTGCCTTCCATTTCAACGCTCCTTTTTCAATAGCAGTGTTGAATTTCTCCCCGTTGGTCAATTCCAGTGCCTGCAATAGATTGGCCTGCGTGCTGCGGCTGGTACTCACCGTTTCGCGGTTGGGACGCCCCAAAGCCGTCAGGAAAGGATCATTCTTCACTAATGAAGCGCGGGCGAAGGGAGCTTCCTGCGCGATCGTCTCAGGCATTCGCTTGAATTCGACCGCCGAATCGGGGTAGACGGGATTGAACGCGACGCTCACAGCGTCGGCGAACTGCTCGGCGGTGAGGCGGCGGCGCACCATGCCCTGGAAAACGTAGTCGGGGGCGGTGAGAATATCCGGTTCCTTCACACCGACGGACGGCATTTGGTAGGTTTTAGAGGTCAGGATGGTAAACATCAGCTTTTTGATGTCATAACCGTTTTTTACAAAATCGTACGCCAGCCAATCGAGCAAATCCTGGCTCCACGGCAGGTTATCCATCACATCCACGGGTTCCACGATGCCGCGACCCATGAGTTGCGCCCAAATCCGGTTGACCAGCGTGCGGTACAGGCGGCCGTCTTTGGGCTGCGTCAGAAAATCGGCTAGTTCGCGCAGCCGCTGCTCCGTATCTGCGTCCACGCTGATTTCGCCTAATTCTTTGAATAGAATACCTCGTCCGGCCATTTTTCCGGTAGGCTGGTCGCAGCGGTTAATTTCCAGCAGCGTGTCGGCAAAAACATTGGCGAAGGCGTAGGCATCGGCTAGTTTCCAGTCGCTCACGAAGCTGTCGTGGCAAGAGGCGCATTTGAGATTTAAGCCTAAAAACACCTGCGCCACATTCTGCGCCGCCTGCATCTCGACACGCTGACTCGAATTGATCGTACCGCGCCACTTGATGCCCTTCACAAACCCGGCTGACTCCTCCGTCGGGCTGACCAATTCCCGCACAAACCAGTTGTAAGGCTTATTCGTTTTCAGGGAGTTGTACAGCCATTTGGTGATATCGAAGCGTCCACCCGTGATGTAGCCCGTGCCGGAGTAATCATTGCGCAGGGCGTCGTTCCAAAAGGTCAGCCAATGCTGGGCGTAGTCCTCATTGCGGTTCAGCAGTTCTCTCACAAGTACCTCCCGCTTGTCGGGCCGGGTGTCGGCCATGAAAGCCACTACCTTTTTGGGCGGAGGCAGCAGGCCGATGACGTCCAGGAACACCCGGCGGATGTACACGCGATCGCTCACAGGTTGCTGCCAGGCGACCTTGTTTTTCTTGAAATAAACATTGACAAACCGATCGACCGGGTTTTCTAATCCCGCCACAGCGGGTGGTAAAGCGGGATTGCGTGGTTCGAGCGGTGCGACGCGAAAAATGCTTTTCTCTTCTCCCGTGGGCCAGGGCGCGCCTTCCCTGATCCAGAGTTCAAGTACGGCGACCTCTTTGTTGGTGAGTCTTTCGCCTTTGGTGGGCATCGCATCATCGTGGCTCGAAGGAAGTTTCACGCGGCGGATCAGTTCGCTCTCTTCCGGTTGACGGGCTACGATCACAATACCGTTTTCGCCGCCTTTTTCGATGAATTCGCGCTTGTCGAGCCGTAGTTCACCCTTGCTTTTGGTGGAGCCGTGACAACTGTAACAGTTGTGGGCCAGGATGGAGCGGACTTCCAGATTCAGCTCCGCCACCTGCGTTTCGCTGAGAGGCTGGCCGCTGTTGGCGGCGAACGAAAACTGAGTCGCGTCAAAGTCGCTTTCCCGCGCTTCTTGTCCGTTGGGCAGCACACTGGTCAGGTAGTCGTCGCCGTGGGTGAGCATGGCTCCGAGGTGCCCGGCCACCGTGACACCAACTACGGTAACGATCAACGAACTGCGAAATCCTGCTACATGGCCCGAGCGTAAAAGCCAAAGCGTCAGCAGCGCCAGCGACATCGTGGCGATGCCCGCCCACTGGTGGAATTGTACCGTTTCGCCGCCGTAGTCCTCTATGTTGGACAACAGCAAACCAAAGGCCACCGCCGCCACCGAGCTCACCGCGCCAATCCAGACCAGGGCCGTGGTTCCGGCGCGGAAAACTTTGGTGCTTTTCCGCCAGTCGAGAACTTCCAACAATAAAGCCACGCACAACAATCCCACCGGAAAGTGCACGATCAACGGGTGCAGCCTGCCGAGGAATTGCCAAAGCCAGAAGTTTTGCAATGTTTCCACAGTTTTTTCTATAAAGATAAAAAAGCCTGGGCAAAGTAGGTTCTACTACAAAAAAGAAGGTCTGCCCATGCCCAAAGACACGAACAGACCATTAGGCAGTTTCGTTGTGAGTCTACAACAACTAAACCGCTTAACAACTAAACAACAATCACACACCCAGCTTCCAATCCCCGCGATAATCGCGCTTCACGAACTGGTTGGCAGGATCAAAGTTGGTGACCTTCATGTTCTTGCCATCCCACAGCAGCTTCTTGCGGCCGGGATAGGTGAAGCCCTTACCGTCTTCGCGGGCCTCGCGCAGGTTGTAGCTGCGGATGCCGAGGTTGCCCATGATGACCGTCTCGGTCAGCGGCCCGGCGTAGTCGAAGGACGAACGCAACTCTTTGTGCTCCTTACTGTTAAAACCGGCTTTGCAGGCATCCGTCCAGGCTACCTGGTGACCGTACTCGGGCAGCGGTGTGTACTTGGTGTCGAATTCGCCGTTCTTCGTCATTTCCATTTTCTTACCGTCTTTGGTGTAGAGCTTAGGAACCAGTCCGTAAGTACCACAGGTCATCACGCCCTTGTCGCCGATCAGGATAGCGCCGTTGGAGCTATCGTTGTCGCCGATGGGGTCGTCGGCAGGAATCAGTTCGGGGTGCGCCGGGCGCAGGCCACCGTCGTACCACACCATCTTCACGTCAGACTTGTTGCTTTTGGTGGGGCCAAACTTCAATTCGGTACGCGACGAAGGTGGACAGCCTTCGGGAATGTACTCGGGCGTCCAGTTTTGCAAAAACACCGATCCCACGCTGCACTCCACCTCGGTGGGGTAGCCCAGGCCAAGCACCCGGAAGGGCGGGTCGATCAGGTGACAGCCCATGTCGCCGAGGGCACCCGTGCCAAAGGCCCACCAGCCGCGCCAGGCGAAGGGGTGGTAAGCGGGGGTGTAGTCTACCCAGGGAGCGGTGCCGACCCACAAATCCCAATCTATCGACTCAGGAGCTTTCCCCTGTCCCTGGGGGACGGGTATTCCCTGCGGCCATACGGGGCGGTTGGTCCAGACGTGCACTTCGTTCACCGTACCGATCAGGCCTTTTTTGAACCAGTCGATCATCTGCTGCTGGCCGGGATTGGAGGCTCCCTGGTTGCCCATCTGGGTCACGACCTTGTACTTGCGGGCGGCTTCGGTGAGCATCCGGGCCTCGTAGATGTCGTGGGTGAGGGGTTTCTGGTCGTACACATGCTTGCCGAGCTGCATGGCGGCCATGGCGGCCACGGCGTGCTGGTGGTCGGGCGTCGAGATGGTGACGGCGTCGATGTCCTTACCCATTTCGTCGAACATCTTGCGGTAGTCCTTGTATTTCTTGGCACCGGGATGCGCTTCAAACGACTGCGTGCCGCGCTCCCAGTCGACATCGCAGAGGGCCACGATATTCTCCATACCGTTGTTGTAGGCGTTCCTGATGTCGGACGAGCCTTTGCCGCCGATGCCGATGCCGGCAATATTGAGCTTGTCGCTGGGGGCGCGGAAGCCTTTGCCCAGCACGTGACGCGGCACGATGAAGAAGCTGCCGAGAGCCGAGGCACCGACTGCCGCCGCTGTGCCATTCTTTAGAAACTTGCGCCGCGAGACGCCTTCATTTTGGTCTTTATTATTCATGATCGAGGTCAACTAGGTTTTTTAATACAAAATACAATATAATAAAAGAGGCCATCCAACCAAAAATACCCTGTTTCATCCGTCAAATGACTGTCCTTTATTTAGAAAGACTTCTTTTCAGGTTTCTCAACGTCTTTTCGAGGCCGTTTTTGTAATCGGTGAGCGGGCTGTAGCCCGTCCTCCCCGCTATGGGTTCGCTGAGGTAGGTGTTTTCCACGATTTCACCCGTCAGGATGTTAGTCGGGCGGCGCATGTACATCTTCTCGATCGCCAGATCCGACCAGATCGGAGAGTAATACATGCACTCTTTGAAAAAATAGTGCGTCACCTGGCTGTGGCGTGTGCTGCCGGGGCGCAGGATGGGTTCCCCGCCGTGGAACAGGTTGGCCGACCAAATCAGGGCCTGCCCTTTTTTGACTCGGAACACCTCTTTCTTCTGTCCGGTGGCTTCCATCAGGTCCTGCACAAAGTTTTCGTAAATCAGGTACTGGTTGTATTGGGTCACGTCCTTGGAGCCTTGCAGGTTGATGTCGGCCATGTCGTAGAAAGGCAATTTGTGACTGCCGGGGTAGTAGTGCAGCGGGCCGTTACTCTCGTCGGTGTCTTCCAGGGCCACCCACACGCCGCACATGAAGCGCTGCGGCACGGAGTAAAAGTGAATGGAATCGCTGTGCGTTTTCTGCTGCGAGCCCACGTGGAAGTTGAGCGTTTGAAACGGAAAGGGCTCGCGACGGTACAGAATCCTGAGCATATCCATGATCGGCTGGCAGCCCGCTATGTCCTTCACCAGTGGGGTGATTTTCCAGGCATCCTGTATCCTCGGGTCGTTGTAGTGCGGGGCAAGCAGCTCGACGATGCGATCGAAGGTACTTTCCGGCAGCCCGGTTTCCATAATCAGATAGCCACGCTCGGCGTATTGACGGGCCATTTCCCTGGTAGCTTCGTCTAGCGGGGACTCGGCCAGTTCCTGGCCGAAGAACGGCGAATCGACCCAAGGGGTATTCATGTGATAATTTTTCATTGGTAGAGAGTTGAGGATGTCTGCCTAAGCAAAATTCGACGGTACAATTCTGGTTCTTAACGAACGTTTCGTAGACATTGATTAAATCCGAAAATAATAAATTTTTTTTATCTCAATTCTCAAAGATTATCTAAAACCGGGCAAATGAACCGGCACGATTGTGTCCGTGTTTTTGTCCGCAGTAGATATTAGCCGTAGCTTTGGCGGATTTTTATCGCTACAAGCGTGTAAAATTAGATTTTCAGAAAAAAGAACATCATGCAAATCACCCTGATGAAGTCCAAAATCCACCGCGTGAAGGTGACGCAGGCCGAACTGAATTATGTCGGTAGCATCACCATCGACGAGGATTTGCTGGATGCCGTGGGAATACTGGAAAACGAACAGGTGCACGTCGTGAACAACAACAACGGCGAACGCCTCGTGACTTACGCCATCAAAGGGGAGCGCGGCTCGGGCATTGTCTGCCTCAACGGGGCCGCCGCCCGCAAGGCGCAGGTCGGCGACGTGGTCATCATCATCGCCTACGGCACGATGTCGGAGGAAGAGTCAAAGACATTCAAACCCAGGGTGGTGTTTCCGGGGGAAGGGAATGTAATAGTTTAAAGTTAAAAGTCTATGAGTCCATGAGTTATTCGAAGTTTCCCGCTGTTCTGAAACTACAACTTACAGGTTATTTTCTTATTCAATTCCTACTCGTAAACTTTAAACTCATGAACTTTGAACTCGTAAACTCCATATGAAGGACGCTCTCAAATACACCATATCCCTTCTGCTCGCAGGCGGGCTGCTCTGGTTCGTGTTCAAGGACATCGACCTAGCGGCGATGTGGGAACGGTTGCAAGCTGCCGACTGGCGTTGGATTGCGCTCTCGTGCGCCCTGCTGATGCTGGCGCACATTACCCGCGCCTGGCGCTGGCAGATGCTGCTCGAGCCGCTGGGTTATCGTCCTGGTCTTTTTGATTCCACCACTTCCGTACTTACAGGTTATTTTGCCAACTACATCGTGCCCCGCATGGGCGAAGTCACGCGTTGCGGAACGCTGTATAAATTGGATAAAGTCCCCGTTAATCTCTGCTTTGGTACCGTGGTGGCCGAGCGCGTATTCGATGTCCTGGTTCTTCTATTGTTGATCGGCCTCAACTTTGTGCTGGAATTTGATCGTCTTAGTCAGTTCTTCTTAGAGCTTTTTGGCGGAAAAGTCGGGAGCAGCAGTGATGCTACAGGACCTAATATACTGCTGATCGTCGCGAGTGTGACCGTGTTTGTGGCGCTTCTGGCGGTCATTTATATAATGAAAAACAAGGCACTAAGGGACAGGATTCTAGCAAACGCCTTGGTTGCAAAAATCGTCGATTTCCTGAAAGGAATGGCCGAAGGCCTACTCAGCGTTCGCAAGTTGCGTAGTCCGGCCTTGTTCATTTTCAGTACGCTACTCATTTGGGTGTTTTACTATCTGGTTTCTTACGTACTGTTTTTCTGCATTCCTGAAACCGCCGACCTCGGCCCGCTGGCCGGGCTGACGCTGTTGGTCATAGGCGCCATCGGCATGACGGCCCCCACGCAGGGCGGTATTGGCGCGTACCATTTGCTGGTGGGGAATGTCATGATTTTGTACGGCCTCACCCAAGCCGACGGCGTAACGCTGGCGACGTTCATCCACGGCACGCAGATGCTCTTCATGCTTGTAGTCGGAGCGCTGGCTTTTCTGGTGGTTTTGTTTAAAAACAGAAAATCCGACGCTCAGCCTAAACCGCAACCCGCCGTGGTTGATTATCCGCAACCATGATTCCGACCGAAACCAAAATTCTAAAACTCAACGAGGCCATCACAAAGGTGGCTGACTGGCAACGCGCCGACCAAAAGGTGGTCTTCACCAACGGCTGTTTTGACCTCGTCCACCTGGGCCACATCGACTACCTCGAAAAAGCCCGCGCCCTCGGCGACCGCCTAGTGCTGGGCCTGAACACCGATGCTTCGGTAAGCCGCCTCAAAGGACCGGGCAGGCCCGTGGTGAATGAATACGCCCGTGCGAGGCTGATAGCGGCACTGGCCTTCGTTGATGCTGTCATTTTGTTCGACGAACCCACGCCCCAAGCCCTCATCGAAGCCCTGAAGCCTGACATTTTAGTCAAGGGCGACGACTACACCGTCGAAAACATCGTTGGCGCAGATTTTGTAATAAAAAACGGAGGAACCGTGGAAACCGTAGCTTTGGTAAAAGGCTATTCGACCACGGCACTCATCAATAAAATGAAGAGCAGCTATTGATGCTGGCTGGGTTTGATACTCTATAAAGTAGGGTCGAATCCCTTTAAACATTAAACTTTAAACCTTAAACTATAAGACATGGGAGGAGGATATTTGATTTTAATACTAGTCATGGGCATCAGCATGTATGTCCAGTGGAAGCTGAAAAGCAAATTTGAGGAGTACTCGCAAGTGGGCCTGAGCAATGGAATGAGCGGTAAGGAAATTGCCGAAAAAATGCTACGCGACAGCGGCATCTCGGACGTGCGGGTGCAATCCGTGGAGGGTCGACTGACCGACCACTACAATCCGCAGGACAAGACGGTCAACCTTAGTCCCGATGTGTACCACGGTCGCAGCGTGGCGGCGGCGGCGGTTTCTTCGCACGAGTGCGGCCACGCCGTTCAGCACGCTACGGCTTACTCGTGGCTGCAATTGCGGTCGAAGATGGTTCCCGTACTGACCGTATCGTCGAAATACATGCAATGGGTCATTCTGGCGGGCATTTTGCTGATCAACACGTCGATCATTCCACTGGCCGTGGGGGTAGGTTTGTTTGCCCTCACAACGCTTTTTAGCTTTATCACGCTGCCTGTCGAGTACGACGCCAGCAACCGGGCTCTGGCCTGGATCGAGCGCAACGGCATTGTTACGCCCCCCGAACACGACATGGCGTCCGATGCCCTCAAGTGGGCTGCACGCACGTACCTGGTGGCCGCTATCGGTTCGTTGGCCACGCTGCTGTACTACGTCAGCTTGATGATGGGTCGCAGAAACTAAGCGAGATCTAACAGTTGAGCGCACTTATTCGGCGCGGTTCTCCTCCGAGAACCGCGCCTTTTTCTATTCCAGTGTACTTTGAATCCGCTGGACCAGTAGGTTATTCAGCCGTCGGGCCAATTCTTTGTCTTCCGAAAATTCCGTCCACTCCTTCTCGGTCATCATTCCCAAAGCCAGCCCGATGAGTTGATGACGCAGCGCCAAGTCCTTCTGAAAAGCCGTCTCGACGTAATTTTTCCGGGCGTCAAGACTGATACCCGAAAGATTCACTTTGCGCTTTTGGATGTGTTGCCGAAAAATAGCCGAGATTCGTTCGTGCTGAAATTTCAGAACGGGCCGCAGTACGGAATTTTGAAAGGCTTCGGCCGGATTTTGAGCGGGTGAGGTGGCAATTTCGGGCCGCAGAGCGACCAGAGCTTCGTCTATGGAATTCATACAGCTATTTTTCAATGACATGCCCGACGAACTGAGCGGTATTGTCCAGGATCCGTCCCCCGCGCCGGAAACCCAGGGCGCAGGGCTCACCGGCAAAAAAGACGCCCGCTTGGTAGCGAAAGTCTTCGGCGTCGCTGACAAAATCTACGTATTCTTGATAAACGCATCTTTGGTTGCCGTACTCGCCTCCGACTTTTTCCAGAACGCTGCCCCCCTTTTCCAGAATAGCCACGTTAGCGCCTTCGCGCCCGAAAAGCACCTTGCTCACCGATTGTTTGTGTGGCAGTACGTAGCGTTCTGTTTGTAGTAAAAGCGGATGATAAGGGTACATATCCCAAAGTATTTTCAAGATATATTTTGACTGAAAAAGCAGGGTATAAGCCGGATTGAGAATGACCGCCTTTCGATCAACAACTAAGTCAGTCAAAATTGCAGCCAGTTCGGTTTCTTCCTCTCCTACAAATTCCCAGGGCACGAGCTTGAACCAAAAATCAAAGCGCACAAAGCTACCGTCGTCGGGATCTTGCTTGAAAATGCCTTCCTGCGCGGAGAACTCCACCTCGTCCATGTAACAGAAATCAGTATCGAAACCCGCTTCCTGGGCGGCTTCGGTGAGCAGCGCCACGTTGGTATCGTCCTCGGCGGAGTCACGCAGTGTGGTCAGCAGCAGACTGGGTGTAAGCTCGTCGTTTACCTCCCGCAGGTACTTGAACTGCCCCACCAAGGTTTCGTAGAGCGTATTGAACTGGCGGCTGTCATCGAGGCCGTTGGCCCGTAGTTGCGCCCACTGCACCACGGCGGTTTCGGGCAGGCAAGTCGCCGTGTCGGCGTTGAATTCGATGAGTTTGATGGGGTGGCCGTCCAGTCCGCCGGCCAGGTCGAAGCGTCCGTACAGGTGCACTTGTCGGTCATCCTCCCAAGAGCGCTTTACCAGTTCGTGCAGCGACTCGGGAATGCCCATCTCGGCCAGCAACCGGTGGTCGATGGCGTATTGCCCCGCTTCCACGAACATCTCGTACAACGATTGGGCGGCCTCGTAGTAGGCGTTCGCCTCCTCTTCCGAAACAACCACCGCTTTTTGCTCTAGGTAGGGCAGTGTATCTTCTCCCAACATCCATTCCCAGCCCAGCTTGCGCAAGGATTTCTCGGGAAGCTGGGGCATTTCTTTTAGGGTAATCATTATTGAAGGAGGAGGGGGGGAAAGGATAAAAGGAGAAAGGATTTGGCCTTATTCTCACCCTCCACTACTTCCCCTCGATCGGCCGAAGAAGCCACTTTGGCCACCCGAGGGCCGGGCGCGCATGGTGCGGGAGGCGCGCATGGTCGAGCGAGCCGATTGCGCCTTTTGGTAGGTGCGCGGATCGCTGTAGTATTGGCCCGCCTGGCGGTTGCTGCGCAGGTTGTTGATGTAGCCGTTGTTGCGGTTTCGGCCCAGCAGATAGCCCATGCCCCCGTAAAGCAGCATGGTCGATAAGCCGCTACGTTGGTAGCTGTTTTGCGAGCCGTTGGTGCTGGTACTGTCGCCCTGCGCTTTTATCTCGTCGTCGATGAGTTTCTTGGCGGCTTCGGGATTGAGCGTACGGCTGGTGCCGTCGAGGTAAAACACGATGGCTTCCGATTGGTCGTATTCCACGGTTTCTTCGTCGGTGATTTTGAACTCGCCGGGATTTACTTCCTTGATGTAGGAGCGGATTCCCTTGGCGTAAGTAGCGTCATCGTAGCTGTAAGCCGCTTCGTTATCCTGGCCGCCATTGCAGCCCGGCAGGGCCATGCCGCTCGCCAGCAACGATACGGCCAGCGTGCTGCTAATCGTGATGTCTTTGGCTCGCCGAATGAAGGAGCCTTTTCGTTGGAGTGTCATGAGCGATGAATTAATCGGGTAAATGAAACTGCATTCCGACCGGATAAGCGAAATGGTTCAGGACGGGAAAGTAACGGGATAAACCGTTTACCGGGGCAGACGGTTCAGAAATAATTTGTTTCAGACAGCATACGGGATGAGCAGGCTCCTTTGTTTTTTCTAAAACCGCTGATTCCAATAAATGACCACGTTGTGCGTCGCCCGGCCCGCCGCCACCAGGTCCAGGTCGCCGTCACCATCCAGGTCGGCGGCTTTTATGTCTTCGGAAGCCATATCCACTTTCTCGTCGATAGCGTACTCCTGCCAGTTTTTCCCTTCCTCGTCCGTCCCGACGTACAGCCGGACACCCACCTGCTCGGCGGCGTTTTTCTCGCGCCAGCCCACGGCGATTTGATCGCGTCCCTGGCCTAAAAAATCCGCTGCGACCAGCGCGTGGCCCTGATTCATGCGGTCGGTCAAGACGCTGCGATTGTCCTTGGTGTACACCACCAGGCTGTTGCCGTGCATGGGTTCGATGGTGGTAGTGAAAAGTTGATTGTTCGGAAGCTTCCCAGCACGAATTTCACCCACGCCATTCCTCAGCACCATCCAGTTGCCCGAAGGTGCCCAGCCGTCTGCCCCGTCCAGAAAAACCTGTACGCCCTCCTTGCCCGCCACGGCCATGCCCAGAAAAGCGCCTTTCACTTCCATCGGCTCCATATTGTGGGTCTGGTGCATATCAGTATCGACCAGTTGGTAGTCCCAGCGGCCTTTTACATCCTCGGGTACATCGAAGGCAATCAGCTTCACGCCCGCGCCTTCTCCTTTTTCATTGCCTTCACCGTGCAGGGGAAGCACAATGAGTTGGTACTTGCCGTCCGTATCCTGCACCCAATGCATCCGGTGGATCGTCACTTCGTGGTGCAATTCTACGGGTTCCCAGGGCTGGGAGCGATCGTCGGGCGGAACGAGATAAAACACCGCACCCGATTCCTCAGCGTTTCTGGTCTCGCCGGGATTCCACTGCGCGCCCACGGCCACTTCCACCTTGCCATCGCCATCGATGTCGCGGGCAGCAATGCACACGTTGTCGCGTTTAGTGAGGTTGGCGGCGATGATGTGGCGCTTCCAGGCGGCATCTGGACTACCGGAACGCCGGTCGCCAGAACGCTGGCCGCCGGAGCGCCGGCCGCCAGGATTTTCGTACCAGACGATTTCCTTTTGGTCGGCCAGCAGAATGTCGATTTGCCCGTCACCATCCACATCGCCCGTCGCCAGCCCGTAGCCGATGCTGATTTTCGGGTCAATGACCTCAGCCTTGAAAGTAGGGGATTGGGCGAAGGCCGGGAGCGTTGCTAAAAGGAAGAGTAGATGCTTCATTTTTATCAAGGAGGAAATGGAGAAAAGAGAAAGTCTCCAAAGTATTTATTTTTGGCCGACAGCCGACAGCCTTGTCAGGCTGAGCGTAGTCGAAGCCCGAAGCCCGAAGCCCGAAGCCCGACAGCCATCACACATCCTTTTCCACAATCTTGCCACTCGCCTTTTCTTTCAAAATCAGCTTATTGCGTCCGTCGTGGGTCATTTCCTGTTTGATGAGGTAATGGTCGGCGTCGTAGTCGGTGTAATTGCTGGGTTTGGTCAAGCCTTCCTGACCGCGCCAAACGGGCAGCTCCACGGTCTCCCACTGCTTGGTTTTGGCCGAGCGGTAGGCGGCGTCGATCACGGCATTCACCACGTAGCCGTCGTAAAAAGTTTCGGCGGCTTCTTTGCCATTTTCGGCGGCGTTGAACATGTCAGTGAACATGTGGTTGTAGCCCAGGTCGTTGACCTCGTCGCCCACCGGAAACAGCCAGCCGGAGTTACTTTCGGCTTTTTCGGCCACGTAGTCGGCACCCTTGCCGGAGGTGTACATCTCGAAACCCGTGCGCAGGAAGTTGTTGATCCAGATCGTGCCTTCGGTACCCATAACCTCATCGCGCAAATCCATCCCGCCCCGGAAGGTCCAGCTCGTCTCGAACTGCCCAATGGCTCCGTTCTCGTATTTGACCAAAGCAATGGCGTGGTCTTCGGCTTCGATGGGTTTCACCTGCGTGTCGGCCCAGCACATGACCTCCACGGGCTTGACGTCCTTACCGATATAGTTCCGCGCCAACTCGATGCAGTGGCAACCCAAATCCAGGATGCAGCCGCCACCGGCCTGTTCCAAGTCCCAAAACCACTCGCTGTGCGGGCCGGGATGCGCCTCGCGCGACTTGGCCCACAGAATGCGGCCTAAGGCACCGCTTCTGACGCTTTCCATGGATTTCAGAAATTTGGGTGTGTAACAAAGATCTTCTAAATACCCGCCAAAAATGCCCGCCTCCTCCACGGCCTTCATCATCTGTAAAGCTTCCTCAGCCGTGCGACCCAGCGGCTTAGTGCACATGACGTTTTTCTTGTGTTTGGCGCAAAGCATCACGGCTTCGGCGTGGACGTGGTTGGGCAGCGCCACGCACACCATCGTCACGTCGGGATGAGCGATTACCTCCTCCATATTGTTGGATGCGAAGTCGCAGCCGTAGTCTTTGGCGAATTTCTGGGCGCTCTCGTCGCGGCGGGCGTAGATGGCGGATACGCGGTCGCGGCTGCGCTGACCGTGAATGGATTCGGCGTAAAAGCGGCCGATGAAGCCCGAGCCGAGCATGGCGATTTTTTGCATGGGGGTGTGTTATGGGGATATTGATGAAAGTAGTTTTATTTCTTTTCAAAACAAAGAAAGCACTGGTTTCTACCGCTGAGTATGCAATTTTAAAGGCTTACTTACCGCTATACGCCAGTCGGATACAGTTCTAGAAGCATATCGAAAACGAAAAAAATCCTTACCTTTAACTCCTAACACTTGACACTTGATGAGAACCGAGATGGCGGTTATACAAGAACCACTTACTAATCTACAATTGGAGTTACTCCAGCTTTACAGTCTGAATGTACCGGAAAAAGACCTTTTAGTTATAAAAGATCTTATTGCCAATCATTTTGCCGAACAGGCGTCTAATGAATTCGATAAGTTATGGGATCAAAACGGCTGGACGAATGACACGATGGATCAATGGTTGGCTGATTAGCACTCTTTGTGTAACATGCGCGTAGTACTCGATACGAATAGTCTATTAGTTTGCATAGGAAAGTCATCGAAATATCGACCCATCTTCGATGCAGTAATTGCAGGCGAAATTCAACTGCTTATCTCAAACGAGATATTGAACGAGTACGCTGAGAAACTAGAAGAGAAGACGAGCCTAGCCGTAGTAAATAATGTGTCAAATTTCTTGATTCGCTCTTCGCACGTTAGAAAGATCGAAGTGAATTTCAAATGGTCAATCATTACGGAAGATGTGGATGATAATAAGTTTGTAGATTGCGCTCTGAACGGACGAGCAGACTATCCAGTGACTGACGACAAGCACTATAATCTCTTGAAAAACATCGGATTTCCGCTAGTAAACGTGATTCGAACACAAGATTTTTTGGGTTTGATAACGGACTGATACCGGATTTTTTCAATTTCTCGACGACTGTCCCTTTCACACATACCCTTCAATCCCCAACCCGAACAGCGCAAAATCATACTTTACCGGATCGTCGGCATCCAATTCGCGCAAGGAAGCGGTAAGTTCTAGGACCGTCTGCCAATCGGTTTGCTTCCGCTGGATCAATCCCAGATGCCGCGCCACACGATCTACGTGGACGTCGCAGGGCATCACCAACTGCGCGGGGCTTATTTTTTTCCAAAGTCCGAAATCTACCCCTCGATCATCCTGCCGTACCATCCAGCGCAGGAACATATTCAGCCGCTTGCAAGTGGACTTGCGGGCGGGCGTGGCGATGTGCTTGCGGGTACGGGGCGGGAAGTATTCCAGACCGCAAAAGCGGTCGTGAAAAGCGATCAAGCTACCCTCCGTCGTGGATTGGGCTTCTTGATGCTGCACCAAAAATGCATCTTCCAGTGATTCATTTTTCGAATAAAAATCTTGAAAAAAATGCAGGAAGTACAGCGTGTCGGTGGCGTTGAAAGTGCGGTGCTTGAAAGCCAGGAATCGCTTCAAGTCACTTTCCTGGTGATTGAGGACAAAGTCATGAGGCGCCTCATCCATGAGCGCGGCCAGTTCCAGACTTTTATTGATGATCGTTTTCCGCTGTCCCCAGGCCAGTATCGCTGCCCAGAAACCCATGATCTCAATATCCTGCTTTTTTGTATAGCGGTGCGGAATGCTGATCGGGTCGTGCGGGATGAAGTCGGGGCGGTTGTACTGCGCGTACTTTCGTTCGAGAAGTTCTACGGTGAAGTCGGTCAAGGGATTATTTGCGAACTACCTTGCCCAGCAGGTAGGCCAGTCCCTGCGAAATGCCTGAAAACACTTTCAGGAGCATAGAAAAAACGAAAGTAAAGACGGCGATGAAAGGGTACATAAGCGCAAAAACGACGCTCCACAATTTGTAACCGACGGTTTTTTTCTGTTCAGCGCGTTCTTCTTCGCGGCGGGAGCGGTACTCGGGGGAATGTTTCATGGGGGTCAATTGGCCGACATGTAGCTGATCTCGGCTCTAAAACGGCGGCTATTGGGGGAAAGTTTCTCGAAGGCTCGCGCAGAAAGCTTGATGACGATCTCGTCGTTGGCGCTCGTTCCCGGAATACGCCCGACCACTTTTACCCAGATTTCCTCCTGATTGTACTGATTCTTGACCTGTACCAGCGTACCCAAAGGCGCCGTGCGGTGCAGGGCCAGATACTTGCTGCTGCTTTCGCCCGTGTCGATAATTTCGGCCACGCCCGACTCGCTCATACGCTTTCCGGCAGACTCGCGGGGTTCGGGCGTCAGTTCTTCGACGGGCTTCTTCGGTTTCTCGGCCACTACGGGAGCGGGTTCCTCTTTTTCGGTGGCCTTTGGCGTAGGGAAAGGCGTGATACTCGGGCTGCGCTCGGAGTAGGCTTTTTCCGATACAATCAAATCCTGGCCCAAAATGACATTGTCGGAAGCCATCCCGTTCCACTTGCGGATATCGGCCATCAGCACGCCGTACTTGACCGCGATGCTGTATAGAGTTTGGCCCTGCGCTACGGTGTGCATTCCCGGTGCATCGGCGGCGGGAATGCTGGCTTTGTTGTCGTCCTTCTTTTTCTCCTCTTTGGCAGCATTTTTTTCCTCGCGGGCAACGGCACGGGCCGATTTGCGCGGCGTGTATGGTACCCGAATCACCTGTCCTGCGCGCAAGGCATCGCTCATGCCTTCGTTGGCCCCCCTGATGTCGTTGACCCCCACACCGTAGCGGCGCGAGACGGCGTAGAGCGTTTGGCCGGGATCGACCTTGTGCAGGATATAGGTTTTTCCATTGGCGACCTCCGTGCCGAGCGAATCGAGCGGGGCTAACGTGAGGCCGAAAAGAGTCGAGGCTTGCAGGGAAGCCGACGATAGGAAAGTGAAAAACAGCAGAGAGAATATGCTTGGTAAATACTTCATTCTAGTGTGTCAAGGTTAGGCTAATCAGTTCGTTGGTATTGCGTAGAAAAACCAGTCGATTGTTTTTAAGTAGAATCGTGTCAAGACTCATACCCGGTCGGTTGTCGCTCAGTTGATTATGGTAGATAATTTCCTTATCTCGATTCACAATCAGCAAGTGCTGAGCCGTTTTTTCAGACTCGTAAAGATAATAAGAAATGACCAGATAGGGGTCAGATTCCAGATAATCGACGGCAGCCGGGTTCGTAACTCCTACAATTTCATTCAAAAACGCAGAAAGCCGATCGAAGTATATATCTTGGGGTTCGTAACGGATGGGTGTGCGATGATTTGGGGTGAGCACCGACGGCAAATCTTCTTCCTCAACGGCATCGTTCAGTAAGCCCAACCTACTATCACAAAGCCGATACTGCACGATTTCTCCCTGTTTTTGAGCGATTACGATCTGCTCGGGGTCGGGCATACTCCGCACGAACACGCAGCCGGGCAATGCCCACTCCAATGCTCCTTTTTCCGTTGAAAGTGCCAGCAAATCGGTAGGTTCGGGTATATCGGGAAAGCGGTAATTATGCAGAAAAACCCGCTTCCCGGCAAATCCCGCCAGCGTTGTCCACCAATCGGTAGCTGGGGGCAATTGCTGCCAAACCACCTCTGCTGAAGACAAATCAACCATCGCCCAACAGACGGTTTTCCGAGCTGCATCGCGCAATTCTACTACCCATTCGTCGCGGTCAGGATGCGGCAAAATGCGCCAGATGGTTTCAGCGAAAGTGTGGGAAAAGAGGTTGGAAGTCAGACGTTGGATTTTGGATGCTGGATTTTGGATGATACATTTGGGGCAGCCGCTACGGTGACAATTCCAACCGCACCGACGAACCTGTCCAACCGCGTCGGCGGACCGGTCAAAAGTCCAAAATCCAACGTCCCCATGCAAATCGTCGGCATCATTCCCGCCCGCTACGCTTCCACCCGCTTTCCGGCTAAGGCCTTGGCCGAGATTGGCGGCGTTAGCATGATCCGCCGGGTGTACGAACAAGCCAAGCGCTCCTCCCGGCTCTCGCAGGTCGTCATCGCCACGGATGATGAGCGTATTTTCGACCACGTCAACTCCTTCGGTGGCAAAGTAATCATGACTTCCGGCCAACACCAGAGCGGCACCGACCGCTGCTTCGAGGCGCTGCAATACCTGGAAGGCGTGTACGATTACGTCATCAACATCCAGGGCGACGAGCCGTTCATTCAGCCCACCCAAATCAACCGCCTGGCCTCCGTCCTGAACGGCGAAACGCAACTCGCTACGCTGGTGAAAGTGATTGAGGACGAAGAAACGCTTTTCAACCCCAATACGCCTAAAGTATTACTCAGCGCGAGCCGAAACGTCCTGTATTTCAGCCGACAAACCGTTCCTTATCTCCGCGAAGTGGAGAAGTCGGACTGGCTGAATCGGCATACCTTTTATAAACATATAGGAATTTACGCCTACCGTACCGACGTTTTGGCCCAAATCACGCAATTGCCCGTGTCGTCGCTGGAACGCGCCGAGGCGCTGGAGCAACTCCGCTGGCTGGAGAACGATTATACCATTCAGGCCGTCATTACGCCCGACGATTCTCACGGCATCGACACGCCGGATGACTTGGCGCGGGTGGCGGGGAAGTTTTTATAGTTGTTGGATTGTTTAACACGAATTATGGGATTTAAAAGCCGTAGGATCGATCCATTTTGTGAACGACCGATATGCCCTACTGGTTTTCTGGAAACATTCACCGTTCCTACGGAACTCATCTCGGCCTCACGACTACCAATCCGCCGATTAAAATCGGCGGCTATTGAATGTTTCATCCCTATGGGATTCATTAATAGGGCAATCCATTGAATATCAATCGAATAATCCCATAGCTCGCGTTGTTTTAATGGTTGGCTTATAGGTAGTTGATTTCTTATAATCAAACCGACCAACGTTGATAAGGTACGAGACGGCCTCTTTCAGCGTTAGAACTAAATTATTTAAATAGCCGGCTGCCAATAGCTGACAGCCGATAGCTCCCATAAAACCTCTCTACAACATGCAATACAACATCCTCTGGGCCGATGACGAGATCGACCTCCTCAAGCCACACATCATGTTTTTGACCAACAAGGGCTTCACCGTGACGCCCGTCAACAGCGGGGCCGATGCCCTGGACAAAGTCGAGCACGAGCGGTACGACATCGTATTTCTGGACGAGATGATGCCCGGCATGACGGGGCTGGAAACGCTGGCCCAGATCAAGCAAATGCGCCCCTCGCTGCCCGTGGTGATGATTACCAAGAGCGAAGAGGAGCACATTATGGAAGATGCCATCGGCTCCAAAATTGCCGACTACCTCATCAAACCGCTCAACCCGAATCAGATTCTGCTGTCGGTCAAGAAAATCCTGGACAACAAGCGGCTGGTGACCGAAAAGACGACGCTCAGCTACCAGCAGGAATTCCGCAACCTGGCGATGCAGTACCAGGATCGTATCGGCCACGAAGAGTGGGCGGATATTTACAAGAAGCTCATTTACTGGGAGCTGGAACTGGAGACCTCGCAGGATCAGGGCATGGCGGAAGTTTTCCAGATGCAGAAAAGCGATGCCAACAACAACTTCGCCAAGTTCATTGAGGAAGAGTACGAAGACTGGCTGAACGATCCGCGCGCCGACCGACCGCTCTTGTCCCATCAAATCATGAAACAAAAGGTGTTTCCGCACCTGAAAGGCAGCAGCGAACCACTTTTCTTCCTGCTGATCGACAACTTCCGCTACGACCAGTGGAAAATGATCCAGTCGGTAATGCAGGACTACTTTACCATCGAGGAGGAGTCCACGTATTATTCCATTCTGCCCACGACGACGGGTTACGCGCGCAACGCGATTTTTGCCGGACTGATGCCCAGCGAGATCGAGCGCAAGTACCCGCAGTGGTGGGTGAGCGACGAGAACACGCCCGACGGCGAGGAGGGCTTGAACAAGTACGAAAGTGAACTCCTGCAAAAGCAACTCGACTGGAACCGCCTGGATGTGAAGATGTCGTACCACAAGATTCTGAACGCCAATCAGGGCAAATCGCTGGTGGATAACTTCAACAACTTGATGGGTAATGCCCTTAACGTGGTGGTGTACAACTTCGTGGACATGCTCTCCCACGCCCGCACCGATGTGCAGATGATCAAGGAGTTAGCGCCTGATGAGGCGGCCTATCGCTCCATCACGAAGTCGTGGTTCGAGCACTCGCCGCTGCTGGACTTCATCAAGAAGGTTGCGGAAAAGAAAGGCCGTCTGATCCTGACGACCGACCACGGTATGATCCGGGTACAGAAGCCCGCCAAGATCATCGGTTACCGCGAAACGAACACCAACCTGCGCTACAAGCACGGCAAGAACCTGGGCTTCGACGACAACCACCTGCTGGTCTGCCGCAAGCCGGAGCGCTTCTTCCTGCCCAAACCGCACGTGTCGACCTCTTACGTCTTCACGAAGGAAGACTACTTCTTCGCTTACCCCAACAACTACAACCAGTACGTCAACCTCTACCGCGACACCTTCCAGCACGGCGGGGTATCGCTGGAAGAAGTGATCATTCCGTTTATCGATATGAAGGCGAAATAAAAGTTCCAAAGGCACAAAGTTCCAAAGGCACAAAGTGAGCTTGCGCAAGCCAACTTTGTGCCTTTGGAACTTTGTGCCTTTGTGCCTCCCTTCAAAAAAACGTATCCCACAGCAAATACCCATTCAGCACCAGGATGATCGTGGCGACTACCCAGCTAATGAGGTTGAGCCGTTTGGTGTTGGCGAAGGTGCCCATCTTGGTGCGGTCGCTGGTGAACATGACGAGCGGAATGACGGCGAAACTCAGCTGCATCGACAAGATGACTTGGCTCAGTACCAGCAGGTCGGTGGCGCCTTTTTCTCCGTAAATAATAGCCACGACCAGGGCCGGAACCAGGGCGATCATGCGCGTGATGAGTCGGCGGAGCCAGGGCTTCAGGCGCAAATTAAGGAAGCCTTCCATGACGATCTGTCCCGCCAAAGTACCCGTCAACGTGGAGTTTTGACCGGAGGCCAGCAGCGCCACCGCGAACAGCACACTGGCCCACTTGGCACCCAGCATCGGGTCGAGGAGCTTATAGGCGTCGGTGATGTCGGCTACCTCGAAGTTGCCATTCTCGTGAAAAGTCGCGGCGGAGAGGATCAGAATAGCAGCGTTGACGAAAAAAGCCAAACCCAAAAATACGGTGGAGTCGATGGTGGCAAACTTTATGGCCTCCCGCTTTCCTGTATCGTCGCGCTTGTAGTTGCGGGTCTGGACGATGCTGGAATGCAGGTAGAGGTTGTGCGGCATGACCGTCGCCCCCAAGATTCCAATGGCGATGTAGAGCGCCGTGGAGTCCGTGACGACCTGCGCCTGCGGCACCAATCCTTGCAAGATGCCGGGCAGCGAGGGCTGCGAGACGATCATCTCGTAAATAAAACTCACCATGATAAGGGCGATGAGGCCGCCCACGATGCTTTCCAGCACCCGGAAGCCCTTGTGTTGGAAGTACAGGATCAGCAATACGTCGAAACCCGTCAATACTACGCCCACGGGGAGCGGCATTCCGAATAGTAAATTCAGGGCGATGGCCGAGCCGATCACCTCGGCCAAATCACAGGCGGCGATGGCGATTTCGCACAAAATCCAGAGTACGAACGACACCGGACGCGAGTAGTAGTCGCGGCAGGCCTGCGCCAAATCACGGCCCGTGGCGATGCCAAGTTTGAGCGAAAGGTGCTGCAACAGCATCGCAAACAGGTTGGAAATCAGAATCACCGACAGCAGCGTATAGCCGAAGCGCGAGCCGCCTTCGATGTCGGTGGCCCAGTTGCCGGGATCCATGTAGCCCACGGCCACCATGAGACCCGGCCCCACGAAGGCCAGCATTTTCTTCCAATTGCCTTTGCCGTCCGGCACGTCAATGGAAGCGTACACTTCCGGCAGCGACGGAAGCATTTCGGTAGGCAGGATCTTGTCTTCGTTTGGTAGGTTTTGGCTCATTTAAGGTTTTTTAAGAGGGGCAAAGGGACAGAGATACAAAGGCACAAAGTAAAAAAGAGGTCCGCAGTATTTGTCTATGACCGATAATTCGGGACTTCTTTTCACAAATAAACCCTTAAACATTAAACATTTAAACATCAATTACACGATTACACAATTCAATAATCACACAACCTTCCCGCAAATGTATTAAACAATTTTTAGACAACCCTAAATTTTTTCAAATACAATAAGTAAACCGTACTTTTGCGTTGAAACCCAACTCCTGCCGACACCAATCATTCGTCATGGCCAATTCCTTCACCGAAGAAAATTATCTGAAAATTATCCACAGCCTGTCCGGCCCCGAGGGGGCGGAAGTAAGTACCAACGCCCTAGCGGAAGGTACCTCCACCCGCGCGGCGTCGGTGACTGATATGCTCAAAAAGCTGTCGGAGAAAGACCTCATCAACTACAAAAAGTACCAGGGCGTAACGCTGACTGAAACGGGCGAAAAACTGGCTCTGAAAATAATCCGCAAGCACCGCCTCTGGGAGGTGTTCCTGTTGGAAAAGCTGGGATTCGGCTGGGATGAGGTTCACGACATTGCCGAGGAGTTGGAACACATCCCGTCCGACCGCCTCGTGGATCGGCTGGCCAATTTCCTGGGCAATCCGCGGTTCGACCCGCACGGCGACCCCATTCCTGACGCCAAGGGCAACATGCCCACCGCCGATTACCGGAAGCTTTCGGAAGTGGGGGAAGGCGAAAAGATCGTTGTCATGGGCGTCTTGGACCACGAGACCGCTTTCCTGCAACACCTCGACCGCTCGGGCGTCATGCTCGGTTGCCGCATGGAGGTGAAGGAGATCAACGATTACGACAAATCGGCACTGGTGCTCATCGACGATGCCAAAACACTGTTTATCAGCCAGGAAGTGTCGAAAAATTTACTGGTACAACGCCTCTGAGGCTCCCCGCATTGAAAATCCTGGATCGTTATATTCTCAAAAATTTCCTGATCACCTATCTTTTCACGGCCTTCGTCATCGTGTTCATCATCTGCATGATCGACTATACCGAAAAGGTGGACGACTTCATTGAGAAGAAAGCCCCCGCTTCGGCGGTGATTTTTCAGTACTATCTCAACCTGGTTCCCTACTGGATCAACTACCTAAGCCCGCTGATGGTGTTTATCGCCACCGTATTTTTCACCGCCCGGATGGCGGCGCGTACCGAAATCGTGGCAATCCTCAGCAGCGGTATTAGCTTCGGACGATTGTTGGTGCCCTACATGATGGGTGCGGCAATTATTGGCGGGGCCATGTTCGGACTAGTGGGTTGGATACTGCCCAAGGCCAACAAAATCAGGAACACTTTCGAACAGAAATACTATAAAGACGAGTTTTATTTCGATGGCCGCAACGTACACATCAAGGTCGCGCCCAATGTGTACGCCTATCTGGAAAGCTACAATGTAGCCACCAAAACGGGCAATAAATTCACGTTGGAAACCATGAAGGGCAATGAGCTGAAAAGCAAACTGACCGCCGATAAAATAGAGTGGCAACCCAAGAAACGCAAGTGGGGCTTGAAGGACTACCGCATTCGCGATCTGGAAAAAGACAACGGCACGCTGACGTTCGGGGCCGAAACAGACACGCTCATCAACCTCCGACCCAAGGACTTCGAGAGTGATTACAACCTCTTCGAAACCTTCACCCTGCCTGAGCTCAACGACTACATCACCCTGCTGAAAAGTCGGGGTTCCGATGGCCTGGAGGTGTACCTGATCGAGAAATACGTCCGCTTTACGCAGCCGTTCGCCATCCTGATTCTTACCGCCATTGGGGTCATCGTTTCGGCCCGCAAGAGTCGGCAGGGAATCGGGCTGCAAATCGCGCTGGGCTTTATGCTGGCGTTTATTTACATCCTCTTTTTCCTGCTGTCCAAGGGCGTGGCCGAATCGGGCAAGTTCGATACGCTGCTGGCCGTGTGGCTGCCCAACATCGTCTTCACCTTCGTAGGGTTGGCGCTGTTCAAGACCCTGCCGCGATGAACGCATCGCCGCCACTTCGGTCGTATCTGCAGCTCCATTTTCTGGTGCTGATCTGGGGGTTTACCGCCATTCTAGGCCTGTTGGTCACGATTGCGCCTACGGCTTTGGTACTGTACCGGACGGCGCTGGCGACGCTGGGCCTGACGGCGGTGATCTATTTTCGTAAAAAAGATTTTCGCGTCAGTCGACGGCAAGCGCTGCGCATGATGGCGGTAGGAACGTTGCTGGCGACGCACTGGATTTTATTTTTTGCTTCGGCGCGGGTTTCCACGGCTTCGGTCTGTTTGGCCGGGATGTCCACGACGTCGCTTTGGACGAGCTTCGTGGAGCCGCTGGTGGGCAAGAAGCGCATCGACCCGCTGGAAGTGGTGCTTGGCCTGGTCGCCGTGGCGGGGCTTTACATCGTATTTCGCTTCGAGTTCGACCACGCGCTGGGTTTGTTGCTGGCCCTGGGTTCGGCCTTTCTGGCGGCTTGCTTTACGGTGGCCAACAGCCACTTTGTGAAACGGCACGATGCTTTCGTCATCACTTTCTACGAAATGATCGGGGCGAGCATCTGCTCACTGTCGTTTGTTTTTTTATTCAAAAACTTCGGACTCAACAACGACCTCCCACTCTGGCCCATTCCATCCGACTGGCCCTGGATTCTAATTTTGGCGCTGGTCTGCACGGTGTACGCCTACTCGATGGGCACGCACTTGATGAAGCAATTTTCGGCTTACATGCTGAGCCTGACCGTAAATCTCGAACCCGTGTACGGCATCGCCCTGGCCTTTGTGATTTTTGGCGAAAAGGAACGAATGACTCCCGGATTTTATCTGGGTACTTTGGTTATTCTGGCGGCGGTGCTGGCCTATCCCATCCTGCAACGCCAGTTACGCAAGCGGTAGATTTTCTGTGGGTTTAGGGTTTAGGGTTGAATGTTTAAATTTGGAAACTTGAAGCCCGGTATCCAGCATCCAAAATCCAAAATCCAGCATCCAAAATCCTGATTTCCCGCTTTTCCTGCTAATTTTGCGGCACCAAACTACCATTCTATGAATTCAGCGCGCCTGCTGCTGGTACTGCCCTGCTACAACGAGGAAGCCATTTTGCACCACACCTACGCGACGCTGAAGCACTACTTCGCCGACACCGTGGGCAGCGGACTGATCAGCCCCGACAGCCGCATCTGCTTCGTAAACGACGGTAGCCGCGACCGCACCTGGGAAATCATTGAAGAAATCGCCGCCGCCGACCCGACGGTCATTGGTGTGAAGCTCTCCCGCAATTTTGGTCACCAAAGCGCCATCCTGGCCGGATTGGAACACCACGTGGACGACTTCGATTGCTTTATCACCCTCGACGCCGACCTGCAGGACGACATCCACGCCATGACCGCCATGCTCGAGAAACATCGCGACGGGGCCATGATCGTGTACGGCGTCCGCAACGACCGCTCCACCGACAGCTGGTTCAAGCGCGTGACCGCCGAGGGTTTCTACACCATCATGCAAAAAATGGGCGTCCCGGTCGTCTTCAACCACGCCGACTTCCGCCTCATGGATCGGCGGATTCTGCGGGAGCTGGGCAATTTTCGGGAAGTCAACCTTTTTCTGCGTGGCATTGTGCCATTGGTCGGCTTCAATAGCGAAAAAGTCTTTTATAAAAGGATGGATCGTCTGGCCGGAGAAACCAAATACCCCCTCAGCAAAATGGTGGTTTTCGCCTGGAACGGTATTACTTCGTTTTCCACTTTTCCGATGCGGTTGGTGCTGTACTTCGGGGTGTTCAATTTCGTGGTCGCCATGCTTATCGTGGTGTACATCCTGACCTCCTACCTCTTCGGCTTCACCGTGCCGGGCTGGACCTCCACCATGCTGCCGATTACTTTTTTCAGCGGCTTCAACATGATCGCCCTCGGGCTGATCGGCGAGTACATCGGCAAGATTTACGAAGAAGTGAAGGCGCGGCCCCGCTACATCATCGAAAAAGTGGTGCATGACTGACCTTTTCAAAAAATACCGTCGGCTCGGCAACTGGGCTAACCTGCTGTTGATGAGCAGCGTGCTGCTACCGCTGCTGCTGCTATCGTATTTCAATCATCCCTCCGCCGCCGACGACTACGGTTATATCGACACCGTCTTTAAATTCGGCTGGCGGGAGGCGATGCACTATTACTACACGGGCTGGACGGGGCGCTACTTCGGCATTTTGCTCAACCACTCCAACCCGCTGCTGTTTCATTCCATTGCAAGTTTCAAGATTCTGCCCGTTTTTCTGCTATTCGGTTTGATCGGCGTTCTGTACGGCCTGGCGCGTCACCTCACCCCTACCCTGTCGCGCCTGGCCCACTTAGGTTTTGCGGGAGCGGTATTCCTTCTCTTTGTGCTGAGGGCCCCTAGCCTCGCGGGATTTTTCTACTGGATGGCCGCCTTTGTGACCTATACCATCCCGAGTATCATGACCTTAGGCTGGATCATCGTCGTACTCCGCTGGTACCGCCTGGACACCCGGCCAATGAAGATTATGACCGGGATTTTTGCGGGATTCCTGGTCTTCGCCGTCATCGGCAGCAGTGAACCCAATCTGCTCACGATGCTGATTTTAGTGGCGGCATTCTGCGGTTATCGGCTTTTATTTCAAAGACAAATCGACGGCCTGATGATCGGCATGGTTGCGGCGGCCGCCCTGGGGTGTTTTCTTTATTTTACCGCCCCCGGCCTGGATGTCCGACTGGGAGGGAATCCGCTGGGCGGTAACATTCCCTTGTCTTTCGTGAATGCTTTCAGGATGCTGGGAATATTGACGCTGGGCTGGATCACGAAAACACCTCTTTTGCTATTCACGGCGGTTTGGCTGCTGGTGCTTGCGCGTATTTCGCCGCAAGCCCGCCTGCGCTTTGCGGTGCCGTTTTGGTACATTTTCTTGCTGTACGTCGGCATTTTGGCCGCGCAGTTGTTCACCTCCTACTACGGCATCGGCATCGACCCGACCGATCGAGAATTCAATCTGGTTTATCTGTTTTTCCTGGTGGGTTGGTTTTACGCGGTGGGTGTGCTGTTTCAGTGGACGAGCCGAAAGCACGAGCTTCCGCGGCTATCTCTTGTTTCCCAATACATCCTCATCGGTTTGTTGGGCCTGCAAATTGCGACCTCCCTCTACCGCAGTACCAGCGTCAGGAATGCTTACAGCGACCTGCTCAGCGGGAGGGCCGCCGCTTACGACGCCGAACTCTACCGCCGCTACGACCTAATCGAGTCTTCCCCAGCGCCCATCGTTGTCGTGCCAGCCCTCAAAAGCCGCCCGCAATCGCTCTACATCGACGACCTCAACGACAACCCCGATCACTGGTGGAACAAGCTGATGGCGGGGTACTTTGGCAAGAAGGCGATTCATTTGGAGAAGGAAAAGGCCGTACCCAATGAGTAATGTCCGCCACCGTCTGCTATGGATTTGTGGGTTGATTCCCGTGGCGCTCTTCGTTTTCGTCGTCGTCCGTTACTCGGTGAACGTACCCTGGTTCGACGATTTCGACCCCTTCCCCGATTTCCTGCGAAAATGGATTCTGAGCGAAAGCTTTACCGAAAAAATCAAGCTGCTTTTTCAGCCCAATAACGAGCACCGGATGGTGTTTGGCAAGGGGATTACCATGCTGTACTACGCCCTTACGGGAACGCTCAATTTCACCTTCCTGCACATCGCGGGAATGCTGTTTACCCTCGGAACGCTGCTGTTGATTTGGCGCGCCTTCCGACAGGCCAAGCTGCCGCTCTATTTCTTTTTGCCCGTTCCCTTTCTGCTATTTCAATTCCAGTACCACCTCATTTTTTTGTGGGCTATTTGTAGTTTGCAGCACCAGCCCGTCGTATTTTTTGTGTGTCTGTCCATGTTTTTATCGGCAAGAAGACAAATCGGCTGGGCTATCCTGGCGGCTTTCTGCGCCAATTTTGCCATGAGCAACGGGATTTTCGTTTGGGTGGGAGGCGCGGGGATTCTATTATTTCAGATGCGCTACCGTGGCCTGGCCCTCTGGCTACTGAGTGGCGCGGCGGCCGTAACGCTGTACTTTTCGGGCATGAGCAGCCTGAACAACGAGTCGAGCCTGGGCTTTTTCCTACAGAACCCTCACCTTTCGTTTCTGGGATTCTTCGCCTTTCTGGGCGGACTCTTCGACCTCACGCCCGATCGTTCCATCCAGGTTCGCACCGTTTTGCCCATTCTGATGGGGATGGGGGTCATGGGGTGGGTGGCGGTCTGGTTGCTGAGTCTTTTGCTGCCGTGGCTCCGTGCTACGTTCGGCTGGTTCAGGAAAATTCCGGCCTGGATTCAACGCTTTGTTATCCAGGGAGACACCACAGGGAAAGCAACAGATCCACGGGCCACGCTCGGGTACTTTTGCCTGGGCATTATGCTGTTTCTGCTGGCCAATGCCGGCGTTATCGCCTTGCTGCGTCCGCGCTTCGGTTTCTTCGTGATGGTAGTGAGCAATTACAAGATCTACCCCGCCCTTTTCCTGATTGTGAGCTACCTGGCCTTCATGAACAGCACCGGGGGGCGCTGGCAAAGAAACGGGTTCAGGATCGGTCTGGCGCTAAGCCTGGTGATTTGGGGCTTGACTTTCATTCATTACGGCCCCGCGATTTCGGAGCGGCGGCAGTACTTGCTGGCCAACGCTTACAACCAGGAGCAGCACGGCTTTGGGTTGGGATTTCAGCCTGGTTCGCCCCAGGCAGCTTACGTGGATTCGCTGATGCGGTTTATGACTGAGCGCCAAATCTACCGCTATCCCGATACCTTCCGGCCCCTGGCCGCTGAAATGCAGACAGCAAAGGAACCGATGCCCGAGTCACGCCAATTTACTTTGGAGAAAATCCCGCAAGGCTTACACATCACCGAACCTGCGGCGCACATCGCCGCAGGCTTCGACTCGGGCGCGTACGCTTTCCTGCGAAACGGAGAAAATCTGTACATTTTCAAACTCAACCAACAGCCCTATACGGGCCGCAATCCGCTGATTCACTACGCATCGGGCCTGGGAACGGTCGTACCTTACGAAGCAATACCACCCGGTACTTACGATTGGGGAATTTTGCTTGACAAGGGCTCGGAATCGAACGTCCGCGCCTCGGTGGCCGGAAGGGTGACCTTGCCCTGACCTAGTACTTCTAAAACGGAACGCGTACTTTTGCGGCCAATCCTGCCCGAATCTGTTTTGAACAATCCTCCGCAAATATCCATCGTCGCCCCGCTTTACAACGAGGCCGAGACATTTCCGCACCTGGTCGAGCGGCTCAATGCGCTGATGGATCGGCAGAGCCTGACCATCGAGGTGGTTCTGATCGACGACGGTAGCCGGGACGTCACGCCCACGCTGATGCGGCAGCTAGCCCTGCTCGACGCCCGCTACCACTGCGTATTCCTCTCCCGCAACCACGGCCATCAGTTGGCCCTCTCGGCGGGCATCGCCGCTGCGCGGGCCACGGAGGCACTGTTCATCATCGACGGCGACTTGCAGGATCCGCCCGAGTTGCTGCCCGATTTCTACGCTGAAATGCAACAGGGCTACGATGTGGTGTACGCCGTACGGCGCAAGCGGAAGGAGAATGCTCTAAAAAAAGCGGCTTATTTTCTGTTTTACCGCTTACTGAAGTCAATCTCTTACGTCGATATTCCGCTGGACAGCGGCGATTTTGCGCTCATCAGCCGCCGGGTGGCGGATGTCCTCAACAAAATGCCCGAAGAAAGCCGTTACCTGCGCGGAATGCGCTCGTGGGTGGGTTTTCAGCAAAAGGGTTTCGAATACGAACGCGATGAGCGCGTAGCGGGCGAATCGAAATATTCCTTCAAGATGCTGTTTAGCCTGGCTTACAACGGTATTTTCAATTTCAGCGAGTTTCCGATCAAGTTCATGACCCGCACCGGGACGGTGGCGATTCTGATTTCGCTCGTGTATTTCGCCGTGACGGTCATCAAGAAACTTTTTTTCACGGAAGTCATCGAGGGTTTTACGGCCTTGCTGTTCGTTATCATCCTGTTTAGCGGCGTGCAGTTGCTGGCCCTGGGGATCATTGGGGAATACGTACTGCGTATCTTTTTTCAGTCAAAAAATCGTCCGCTCTTCATTGTGAAAGAAGAGATCGTCAATAGCGAGTACGTCAAGTCCGATGCTGTTTAACTCCCTCCAGTTCGTCATTTTCTTCATCGTCGTCACGGTGGCTTATTACAGCCTGTCGTGGCGGGGACGCTGGATGCTGCTGCTGGCGGCGAGTTGCTATTTCTACATGGTCTTCAAGCCCGTGTATATCCTGATTCTGTTCTTTACGATTATTATCGACTACATCGCCGGGATTTGGATCGAGAAAGAAGACGACCCGAAAAGACGAAGATTGCTGTTGATTATCAGCCTGATTTCCAACATCGGCATCCTGGCTTTCTTCAAGTACTACGATTTCCTCAGCGATTCCGTCAATAGTTTTTTTGCCCTGATCGATCTCGGCCCCTATGTGCCGCCGCTGGGCGGGCTGATCCCGGCCCGCATCGCCGAGTGGATCACCAACGGAGCCGGGCAGGTATTGCTGCCCATCGGCCTGTCGTTCCATACTTTTCAGGCCATGAGCTACACCATCGAGGTGTATCGCAAAAACCAAAAAGCCGAGCATCATTTCGGGATTTACGCGCTGTACGTCATGTTTTATCCGCAGCTCGTGGCCGGTCCCATCGAGCGGCCGCAGAACATGCTTTTCCAGTTCCACTCGTACTTCAAGTACGATTTCGAGAATGTGAAGGCGGGCTTGATGCAGATGGCCTTCGGCATGTTCAAGAAAGTCGTGATCGGCGACCGCCTGGCGATGGTCGTGGACTACGCCTACGATCATCCCTACGACCACAACGGTCTTACACTGCTGGTAGCGACGCTGTTCTTTACCTTCCGCATCTACTGCGACTTCTCGGGTTACTCCGACATCGCCATCGGCGCGGCGCGGGTCATGGGCTTCGACCTGATGCAGAACTTCCGCACGCCCTACGAGTCGGCGTCCATCGCGGAGTTCTGGGCGCGGTGGCACATTTCGCTCTCCACCTGGTTTCGGGATTACCTCTATATTCCGCTGGGCGGCAACCGGGTGGGTGAGTACCGCAAGTACTTCAATCAGTTTACGGTATTCCTAGTAAGCGGCCTGTGGCATGGCGCGAGCTGGAACTACGTGATCTGGGGAAGTTTGCACGGGCTGTACCTGGTGCTGGCTTCGCTGCGCGATAAATTCTTGAAACAATGGGGCATTATTTTGCCCAAAAATCGACTTTCCCGCACTCTGAGTGTCATTTTCACTTTTGCCCTCGTGGCGCTGACCTGGGTGTTTTTCCGAAACAACAAAGCGCCCGTCGGCCAGGCATTCGACATTTTAGGCAAGATTTTCACCCTTTCGTTGAGTGAGCCATTGCGCTCGCCGCTCAACGCGGTCGAGATGTGGTTTGCGGTGGGACTGATTCTGTTCATGCTGGTGAAAGAGCATTATTTCCTGGATATTCCCACCCGGAGCACCACGCTGTTCTATACTATTTTCGTTTCGCTCTGCGTGTTCATTTATTTCTTTGGCGTGTTCACGTCCAATCAGTTCATTTACTTCCAATTCTGACCTTTTGTCTGTCCTGTCCCCACCTCCCAGTCCGGTATTCTTGCTTGTCGCTACGCTTCTGCTGGCTGGCGCGTGGACAGTTGGCAAGAGTCAGCCCCAGGATGACCAGCGTTTTTTGGCCATTTCGCTGGTCAACGAAGGCGACCAGTATGATGGTTTAGAAGATGTCAGGAAGGCGCACGAGGTGGGCTTCAACGCCGTGCTGCTCACCGTGCACTGGGGCGTGATCCACGGGCAGCTCGGCGGGGTGCTTCGTAGGGAGAACGGCCCCGACTACAACCGCTGGCAACAGTACGACGACCAGATAAAACTCGCCACTTCGCTGGGCATGAAAATTGGATTGAATATCAACGTAGCCACCGGAGACAGCGTCGCGCAGGGCGAATCGGGGGCTTATGGCGTAACGACCGGCGACGGCTGGACGCCCGAGGAGCGGGTACTTTGCGTAGGCGAGGACAGTACCGAGGCCGTGTACCAAAAATACGGCGGACCGATGCGCCCACCCCATCTGCACGTCCAACACGTAATGACTTCCCTGGCGGCGGCCTCGACCAAAAGCCGGATTCAGGACTTTGCGACGGAGGTGGTTAGACGGTACAAGTACTTGCAGAAAGCCAATAACCTGCTTTACGTCAACCTGATATGGACGCGCGCGCAGGAGGGCGAGTTCGAGTGGGGAACCGACAAGTGGGACTACGGCCGTCCCTTACACCTCGATGAATCCCGGGGTTTCTCCGACTATTCTCAACCCGTGGTCGAAGATTACCGCCGATGGCTGGCCGAAGAATACGAGAATGAAATTGGCCTTTTGAATAAAAAATGGAGAACCAAATACGCGCAGTTCTCCGAGGTTCAACCCAAACGACCCGAATCGGGGGCGGTTTTCAGCGGCCCGGATGGCAACGACTGGTACCGCTACCGCACGCACCTGCTCAGGGAAATCAACGCCCTTTTTAAGAAGGCGGTAAGCCGCGTGGACAGCAGCGTCCGGGTCATCAGTCAGCATGGCTCGGTGTACGATCGTCTCACTTTTCTCAGGAATACTTTCGCCTTCAACGAAATAGCCGCCGACCTCGACGGGATCAAGATCAACGACGCGCTGGATTACGACCACCGCTTTGCCCTTGACCTGATCAGGAGCAATTTGCCCGGCAAATTTTACGTAAACGAAGCGGAGTACGCGGGGCCGGAGGTTGGCATAGCGCCGACCATCCAACTGGCCGAGGAAAGTTTCGACCACGGGGCCAACGTAGTGACGTTTTTCAGGCTGGACTCCGCTGCCATGGCAGCCAACACCTCTGCCCTGAAAAACCTGGCAACATATTATCTTGCAAGCCCCGTCGCCAAACTGAAACCACAAAACACCGATAGCTTCAAACTGTCGAGCATGATGAGTACCAACGCCAACAGCGGCGGCTGCTACACCACGAATCGAGACAACTACAGCGAAGATTGCGACGCCTACCGAATCTGGATGAATGCTTACAAAGAAGCCGGAAACCAACCCGTTAATATATTCCTGGAAAACGATTTGAGATAAATCGTCCACTCTCAACTCTCATCAACTCTCAACTAAATCAATGGAGCTTACCCCCGATAACCGCCTCCGCAGCCTGATCGTCGTCGGCGACCGCGTTCTGATTCGGCCCAAAAGCCCCAACGACCGCACCCACAGCGGCCTGTACCTGCCACCAACCGTCACCGAAAAAGAACAGGTGCAAACGGGCTATGTCATCAAGGTCGGCCCCGGCTACCCGATTCCTTCCGCGATGGAGGATGAACCCTGGAAGGAGGTTGAAGAAAACATCAAGTACATGCCTCTACAGGCTAAGGAAGGCGACCTGGCGATCTACCTGCAACGCAACGCCATCGAGCTGGAATACGACGGAGAAAAGTACGTCATCGTGCCGCAAGCGTCGATCCTGATGCTGGATCGGACGGAGAATTTGTTTGACTGAGGAAGTAGGACCTGGTCATTTCCCTCTGCACTCGCCCTGAGTATAATTGGTGATTCCCACTGACTCCGCCGCGCAGGCATTGCCGTAAGTTACCCCATTGCAACCGCAGACGGGCCTGTAATCGTAGGTACAAGCCCGACCGTCACTTGGCTTTTCCACACAGTCGGCCTCGATTTTTTCGTTCTGACAGCCGAGCGCGGCTCCCAGAATTAGCATTACCACAATCTTTTTCATAGCTGTTTTTTGGTTTTATAAAGTAATTTTAAACGAAAATACTACGTTGAAAAGCTTTCGTCCGAATACTATTTTTTAAAAATATTCCAACATGAACTCCATACTCGTTTCCTTCCTCCTTTCTTCCCTCCTCCTTTCCTCCTTCTCAGAAACGCCCCTCTGGGAAAAAATGCAGCGCCTCACCTGGAAAAACCGGGTGATCGTCCTGTACACGCCCGAGGCTAGTTCGAGAGAGTTTCAGAAACAAAAGCAAATCCTGGCCGAAAAAACAAAAGGCGTGAAAGAACGCGACCTGGTGATTATCGAGTGTGTGGGCAAAACGCTTAGCTCCGAGGATAAAAACTACGTGGCCCGGCACTTCGACCACGACCTGGCGAAGTTCGGCGTGTGGCTTGTGGGCAAAGACGGCGGCACCAAACTTTCGGAAAGCAAGCCCGTCACGACCGAAAAATTCTTCTCACTCATCGACGCCATGCCCATGCGGCAGTCGGAAATAAAGGACTAAATCTTTTTGTAAGTATAGGCACAGGCTTCCCGGCAGGTGGGTTTCACTATCAAAATGTTCCGGTTCAGCGTGTAGTGCCACTTTACTTCGACTGGTTGGGTGGGTGCATTAACGCCCTGACCCACAAAATTTACCGGGTCGAATTTGAAATAAACCACATCCGGTACTTCCAGACGGTACTCGCCCGAACTATTGATCGGTGCCTGCGACTGACCGGGTTGCGGCCTATTTTCCAGGTAAGAACCGTCGGCCCGGAAATCCAGTATCTGCGTGGTGGCGGGCGAAACGGCCTGGACGGGGCAACTACCGTCGCCGGGGCTTTGGCAGAACTCCACCAATTGCCATTTTCCGATGAATTCAGCCTGGGCGGGAGAAAGGGCGTCTTCCTTGTTGCTGCATCCCAACAGGCACATTAATGCAAAATAGAATCCTATATTTTTCATCATGTAAAATTGATGTTTTTTATTGCAGACCACCCGAACGGGTTTTTAGTTGGAATGGTGCGCCGTATTTTTGAATAAAATTTAGAAAAAGTCGATGCCGCTGCTCCATATTCAAGAACACAAAGCCCCTTTCTGGCTCCCTAACGGTCATTTTCAGACGATCTTCCCTGCGCTTTTCCGAAAAATAAAAAATGTGCGCTACGTCCGCGAGCAGATCGTGACACCCGACGAAGACTTTCTAAGTCTGGATTGGGCCAAAACTACGCAGCCGGAGGCGAAGGGCTTGGTCATCCTTTCGCACGGCCTGGAAGGCGATAGCCGACGGCAATATATCCTGGGCATGGTGCGGGCGCTGACCCGTGCGGGCTATGACTGCCTGGCCTGGAACTACCGGAGTTGCGGCGGCGAAATGAACCAGCAACTAAGGTTTTATCACAGCGGCGCGACGGACGACCTGGAAATCATCGTGCAGCACGCTTTGCAGAAAGGGTATTGCGAAATCAGCCTGATGGGATTCAGCCTCGGCGGCAATCTGACGCTGAAATACCTGGGTGAGGCCGCAGAAAATATTCATCCCGAAATAAAAAAAGCCGTCGTTTTCAGCGTGCCCATGGACTTGTTAGCGTGCAGCCGCGCCATCGAGAAACCGGAAAACTGGGTCTACATGAAGCGCTTTTTGGGATCCCTGAAACCGAAAGTGCACGCCAAAGCGAAAGTTTTCCCCGAAAAAATCAACGCTTCAGATTATTCAAAGGTCAAAACCTTTTACGACTTCGACCACATCTACACCGCCGCGCTGCATGGCTTTGCGGGAGCAGATGATTACTACAGACAAAATAGCGCCAAGTTTTTTGTTCAAAGCATTACCCTACCTACGCTCATCGTCAACGCATTGAATGATCCGCTCGTTCCGGCGGAGAGTCTGCCACAGGCAGCCGTTGCCGATATGCCCAACGTGTGGCTGGAACTGACCGAGGCAGGAGGACACTGTGGATTTCGGGATCGGGCCACCAAAAACGGGCTGTATTGGTCAGAAAAGCGGGCTTTGGAATTTTTGGCGGGGGAATCCCCTGGTGTTTCGTAATTTTGCGGCCTGATAGCAGTCGTCTTTTCATACAAACCTCCTCATGCAACCCCAAACTTTGAACCCCACCCATATTGTCATCGACTTCGACAGCACCTTCACGAAAGTGGAGGGCCTGGACGAATTGGCCCAAATTGCCCTGGCCGGACAAGAAGACCGCGACACCCGCGTGCAGCAAATCCGCGACCTGACCGATCAGGGCATGAATGGCGAAATGCCCTTTGCCGAAGGCTTGCGCCGCCGCATTGCGCTGCTATCCGCCAACCGCACGCACATCGACCTGTTGATCGACTACTTGCGGACTAAAGTTTCGGAGTCGTTCCTGCGCAATAAGGCGTTCATCACCGACAACGCCGACCATATTTATGTGGTATCGAGTGGCTTCAAAGAATTCATCGCGCCCATCGTCACGGAATTGGGCGTGCGCGCCGATCACGTTTTTGCCAATGAATTTTTATTCGATAATGAGGGAAACATAGTCGGGGTGGACGAAAACAACGTCTTGGCGAGCGATGGGGGCAAGATAAAATTGCTGCGTACGCTTAACCTGGTTGGTGATGTGTACGTCATCGGCGACGGCTATACCGACTACGAGCTCCGCGAGTCGGGATTAGCGAACCGATTTTATGCTTTCACGGAGAATGTCAACCGCCCGAAGGTGGTCGAGAAAGCGGATCACGTTTCGGGCTCGCTGGATGAATTTTTGTACGACAACAAACTGAGTCGCAGCCAGTCTTATCCCAAGAGCCGCATTAAGGTGCTGCTATTGGAAAATGTCCATCCGGCGGCGTTAAAGGCGTTTGAAGACGAAGGCTTCAACGTCGAATTCGTGAAAGGCGCTCTGGACGAGGACGAACTCTGCGAGCGCATTAAGGACGTGTCGATCATCGGCATTCGTTCCAAGACGCACTTGACCAAAAAGGTACTGGAAAGCGCCAACCGCCTGATGGCGATCGGTGCTTTCTGCATCGGCACCAACCAAATCGACCTCGAAACGGCCACCGAACGCGGTGTGGCGGTGTTTAATGCTCCCTATTCCAATACGCGTTCGGTGGTGGAGCTGGCCATCGGCGAGATGATTATGCTCATCCGTAATATTTACCCCAAAAGCGTTTCGATGCACCGGGGCGAGTGGGATAAATCGGCCAGCGGCAGCTACGAAATCCGGGGCAAGAAACTGGGCCTGGTCGGCTACGGCAACATCGGCTCGCAGCTATCGGTCGTGGCCGAGGCACTGGGTATGGAGGTGTATTTTTACGACGTGGTCGACCGTTTGGCCATCGGTAACGCCCGGCGAGTTTACTCCATGGCCGAACTGTTCAATGTTGCTGACGTCGTCAGTCTTCACGTGGACGGCCGGAAGGAAAACACCTACATCATCGGCAAGGAGCAGTTCGACCAAATGAAGGATGGGGTGATTTTCATGAATCTCTCGCGTGGACATGTCGTGGAAATCGACGCCCTGGCCGCCGCCATCAAGAGTGGCAAAATCGCCGGAGCCGCCGTGGATGTCTTCCCCAAAGAACCAAAAACCAACAACGAAGCCTTCGAAAGCGAACTAGTGGGTTTGGACAATGTCATTCTGTCGCCACACATTGGTGGCAGCACTGAGGAAGCGCAGGAAAACATCGGCCAATACGTCCCCAGCAAACTGCTGGAATACATTAACAACGGCAGCAGCTACGGCAGCTATAATTTCCCCGAGGTGCAGCTCCCCAAACTCGGCGACTCGCACCGCCTATTGCACGTTCACGCCAACGTCCCCGGCGTGCTGGCGAAGCTGAACAGCATTTTTGCCAAACACGACATCAATATCACGGGCCAGTACCTGAAAACCAACGAAACCATCGGCTACGTCATCGCCGACATTTCAAAAAAATACTCCGAAGAATTCATCCAGGAACTCAAAGCCGTGGAAGGCACGATTCGGTTTCGGATGCTTTACTGATCGGGTTAACGGTCAACGGTTAAGGGTCAACGGTTTGCGGATTTCAATCGGTGACAAAAGCTGAAGTCGTAGAACGCCGTTTAACCGTTGGCCGTTAACCGTTTAACCCTAAGTACAGTACAAAAGTTTATCAAGTTTCTGAAAATGAGCATGGTTAAGCGCAATGTTTTGCAAGTGGTTGAGACCGTGCCTGAACAAGGAGTTCAGCGGCTGGCTTCCCGTCCTGAGTTTCTTGATCGGAATTTTTCTGCCGTTGGCCACCAGCCACTCGCCCGCCCTGATGGCCCAAACCAGCGCGATGGCCAGCAAAAACAACAGCGTCCTGATCCGGCGGTGATCGTTGACGCGGCACTTCTAGAGGTTGAAGCCACGGGATTTGAAGGCGCCAAACAGTGTCTCGACCTGCCACCGCTGGGCGTAAATCCCGGCCATGCCTCGCACGCGCTCACGGCTCATCAGGATCAGGAAGTCCTCGCCCTCCAGCTTCATACCGGTCAGGTAGGCTCGCTGCCCGTAAACGACCCTGGGTTTGCGAAGCACCTTCAACCTCCTCTCGCCGAAGACCTTGTCGGCCCGGCAGGACTTGCCGCCATTGACCACTGCGGCGTTGGCCCGCACCCGGATGACGGGTGTGAACCAGCCCGTCCACATCTCCTTACCGATGAACTCGCGGTCGCCCGTCAGGTAAACCTTCTGCCCTGGCTTGACGACCGCCCAACGTTCAAGGGCCTTCAAAAGGGCCAGCCGCGTCTGCTTGCTGCTGTTGCCCTCGCGGTTGGCCGTGTGCCACAGCAACGGGATGCTCACACCCTTGTGGGCGATGCCCAGCATCAGTATCTGCACCGTCTGCCCGCGCTGGATGTAATCCGTGCGATCCAGTGTCAGCACCACCTGGTCGGCCTGTCCGTAGGCCGACCAGACCAGCTTGAAGTACGCTCGCTGGCCGAAGCGGAAGCCACACAGCAGCCGTTGCAGGCGCTTGTACTTCGAGGACAGCAGAATGTCCAGGCAGACGCCCTTGCTCCACTCGCTGAGCGAGCAGTCGTTAAGCTTTAACAGACTCACGATCAAACAACTGATAAATTTTACGCGACGTATGTCGCAGGTAAAGTGACATTTGATGGCATTGAATACCTCTTTCTCTTTACTTTGCATCGGGATAGTCTGGGTAGAGTTGGTTTCGCAACTCAAATCTACCATTTTCAGGCTATCCTATTTTTTTTGTCCTGTATTTAGCCGTTTAACCTAAAAGGAAAACGCCTCCCCCATGCCCCAAATCTTTTATACCCCCGGCCCCGCCGCGCTTTACCCTACCTTCGAGAAGCACTTGAAAAGCTTCATGGATCGGCAGTTGGGTTCTGTTTCACACCGCAGTCAGCAATACCGCGATTTGCACAAATTTACGGTCGAGCAACTGCGGGACTTGCTTTCGGTGCCGGATACGCACCAGATCATGTTCCTGGGTTCGGCTTCGGAAGCCTGGGAGCGTATTCTTTTGAATTGCGTCGAACACGAGAGTTTTCACCTGGTGAACGGCTCGTTTTCACAGAAATTCCGCGACTACGCCAACGCCCTGCGTAAGTACACGCACAGTTTTGAAAAACCGATGGGCGAGGGCTTCGACGCCGCCGAGGTGACGGTACCCGAGTACGCCGAAATCATGTGTACGACCCACAACGAAACCAGCTCGGGCGTGCAAATGCGCGTGGCGGACATTCACAAACTCAAAAACAAATACCCCGACAAACTCCTGGCCGTTGACATGGTGTCGTCCGCGCCTTACCCGGCCCTGGATTATGGATTGGTGGATACCGCTTTTTTTTCCGTCCAAAAAGCCTTCGGGATGCCCGCAGGACTGGGCGTTTGGATCGTCAATGAAAAGTGCCTCGCCAAAGCCGAGCGCCTGAAACAGTACGACAGCCTCACCATCGGCGCGCACCACGACTTACCCACACTCTGGAAATTTGCCCAAAAGCACGAAACGCCCGCCACGCCCAACGTGCTGTCCATTTATGTTTTAGGTAAAATCGCGGAAGACTTCAACCGCATTGGTGTGGAGCAGTTGCGTAAGGAAACCGAACACAAGGCCGGACTGCTTTATAGCCTAGTCAAGAAGCACCCGAACTTCGCCGCGTCGGTCAAAGAGCCACGCTTACAGTCCCAAACGGTCATCGTCGCCAACACGACAATGGATTCGTCGACGGTGATCGGTAAGTTGAAAGAAAAAGGCATGGTCATCGGGAGCGGATACGGGGAATTCAAGGCCTCACAGGTCAGGATTGCGAATTTCCCGGCTACCTCTGTAGCGCAAACGGAAGGGCTGGTGAAGGCGTTGGAGCGGTTATTTTAGCTGGGCAGAAAACACCAACCAACAAGAATTTGCCATGAAGACAGCCTCTAAGGATAAATCAGCCATAGCCAACGTGGAGTCGATGGCGCAGTGGATGGATGCAAAGTTCACCATCCCCGGCACCAATTTTAAGTTTGGCCTCGATGCCCTGGTTGGACTCATCCCCGGCGCCGGTGACTTCGCCACCCTGGCTATCTCCGGTTATATGATCTCGATTTTAGCCAAGAATGGGGCCAGCGGATTCATTGTAGCCCGCATGGCGCTGAACGTCGTCATCGACGCTGTTCTGGGCTCCGTCCCAATATTAGGCGATATCTTCGATGTGGCTTTTAAGGCCAACATGCGAAATACCAGACTTATGCGCGAGCATTACGTGGAAGGCCGCCATAAGGGCGGGGCCTGGAAGGTGATCGTTCCTACTTTGCTAGTGCTCACGCTGATTGTCGGTGGTCTGGCTTGGGTGAGTTATCAGTTTTTTGTTTGGGTGTTCGCGTGAGGAGTCTGACATAACCCTATCCCGCGATTGACCAAACTGTGCGTTTCTTGCCTGGCTGTGATTGAAGGAAAATAGGGGAATCAAATACAAGAAGCTAGTCGAATATCCTTTTATCAAACGGAAACTTCTCAACTTGGAGGATCCCGATCCCATTAAATTCCTTATGATTGGGATTGATCAGAAAATTAAAATCTCCCTTGGTCACGACTGAGGGGACTTTGAGAAGGCAATACCTGTTTTCTGATACAAAGTCATCGCCAAACTTCAGAGTTGAAGCAGGATGCGGAAAATCTTTCCAGTTGGTAGGCAAGTCGGTTTCTGACACTTCTTTTAGTTCCATATCATCCGGGACAGAAATCAGCATCATCATGTAGTCGTCCGGTAGCGTAGCCAGTGTGAAGTGAACGGCGACTTCCGCCATGACGAGTGACCTGTTGCTGGCCGTATAAATGAGTTCTACTCCGATCGAATTCCAGCGGGCTCCTTTGAGGGCCGCACCTTTGCCCGAAAGCGTGCTGGCAAACTTTTCTCTTGATAGTCGGTATAACTCCATCCTATACCAAGATGCCGTGATTGATTCTGGTCAATTCGCTGATGACCAGTTCTTTCCCGTAAGAGTCTTTGAGCAACTCGATTGGTTTTAATTTCCCTAAGGCAAAATTAGGGGTATTGAGCCACAACTTTAATTTGTCCATGCTACCAAAAACATCCAGCCCAAGCCGGGTAACCTCAGCTACTTCGATAATTTTCTCCGAGTGAATGGCTTTAAAGTAGTGGTCGCCGGAAGTCTTGTAGCGGTGCAAAGACTTGGCCGAGATGCCCAGAAAATCGGCCCAATCATTTTCAGAAAAAGGGGCGTGGTGCTGGATCAAGGTAAAAAGGGAATAAGGGATTCCAGCCCTGATCGCGGCGATGATCAGCATCTTATCGGTTAGGAAATCATCATAGCTAACCTCCTTTTTGATTTCGAGGTGAAGTTTGTTTACCCGGGGGGTCTGTAAGAAAGAAGCAATTTCTTTATTGAGCTTTGCTTCGAGCGATGTTTTTGCAGCAATCATGGCTTGGCTTTTCAGACATTTGTCCATAAATATAGAACAGATGTCTAGGATTTGCAAACCGCCGAGTTATTTTGTGAAGTCTGCATAATTGATCCAGCCAAGCTAAGAAAACTTATCCCGAACTTTTCCCCACCGCAAAAGATTAGTTGAAGTACACCAATCGACATTCATTTGCGCCCTAACCTTCCTCCTAAAGACTCCACTTCCCAATCCCTCCGCAAGCGGTTTTCTGCTCTGCAAAATTTGCCGCCGTTTTTTCGGCTGGTCTGGAACACGAACAAGCCACTGACCCTGGGCAACGTCGTGTTCCGGCTGCTGAAAGCCGGAATTCCGGTCGTGATGCTATATATCGGCAAGGAAATTATCGACGAAGTTATCCGGCTTATCGCCGAGGGTGGCTCGCAGCGGTACTTGTGGACGATGGTCGCGGCGGAGTTGGGGCTGACGGTCTTTTCGGATTTGCTGAGTCGGGCCATTGGGTTGTGTGATAGCCTGCTGGGCGATTTGGTGGCCAATAAAACCTCCGTCGACTTGGTCCACCACGCGGCGCAACTGGACTTGTACCAATTCGAGAATCCGGTGTTCTACGACAAGCTCGAGCGCGCCCGCCGCCAGACCACCAGCCGCACCGTGCTGCTGACGCAGGTACTTTCGCAGGTGCAGGACATCATTTCGCTGTTGCTACTGGGGGCGGGTTTGGTGGCGTTCAGCCCGTGGTTGATTTTGATCTTGATCGTGGCGGTAATCCCTTCCTTCCTGGGCGAAACGCACTTCAACGAGCGCAGCTATTCGCTCACCCGCTCCTGGACGCCCGAGCGCCGCGAACTCGACTACCTCCGCTACATCGGGGCCAGCGCCGAAACGGCCAAGGAAGTGAAAGTATTTGGTCTGGAAAAATACCTCACGCAGCGGTTCAAGGCGCTGTCCGATGAGTATTACCGGCAAAATAAGAAGATCGTCATCAGCCGCGCGAGCTGGGGCTACTTTCTGGCGGCGCTGGGCACGCTGGCGTACTACGGTGCCTTTGTATTTATCTTGATCCAGACCCTGGCCGGACTCATTACCATCGGTACCATGACCTTCCTGTCGGGCTCATTTCAGCGGATGAATACGATGCTGCAAAGCATCATGAGCCGCTTTTCGAGTATCGCCGAGAGTGCGCTCTACTTGCAGGATTTGTTTGACTTCTTTGCCATCGAACCCACGATAAGGGCCAATGCCAGCGGCGTGACGATTCCCAAGCCGGTTCAGGAAGGATTCACCTTCGAGAACGTCAGCTTCAAGTACCCCGACAGCGAGCGCTGGGCCATTCGCAACCTGAGCTTTACGCTGCATCCCGGCGAAAAATTGGCACTGGTCGGCGAAAACGGAGCGGGCAAAACAACACTCGTCAAGCTGCTGTCGCGGCTCTACGAACCCACCGAAGGCCGCATCCTGCTCGACGGCCTGCCGCTGGAAGCGTACAGCCTGGCCGATTTGCGGGCCAACATCGGGATCATTTTCCAGGACTACATCAAGTACGAAATGACCGTGGCCGAGAACATCGCCGTGGGCGACATCGAACGCCGCGACGACGACGAGCGCATCGCCGACGCCGCCCGCAAGAGCCTGGCGAGCGAGGTGGTCGAGCAGCTTCCGGCGCAATTTCAGCAGGTACTGGGCAAGCGTTTCAAGGACGGCCAGGAACTCTCCGGCGGACAGTGGCAAAAGGTCGCCCTGGCCCGCGCCTACATGCGCGACGCCCAACTCGTGGTGCTGGACGAACCCACCTCCGCCCTCGACGCCCGCGCCGAACACGAGGTGTTTCAGCGGTTCAGCCGCCTGATCGAGGGCAAGATGGCGGTACTGATTTCGCACCGGTTCTCGACCGTACGCATGGCGGACCGGATTCTGTTTTTGGAAAATGGGCAGTTGCTGGAATTCGGCTCGCACGAGGAGCTATTGCGCGTGGACGGCAAGTATGCGGAGTTGTTTAACTTGCAGGCGCAGGGGTACCTATGAATGATGAAAGTTAGTCGGCTCGCTCTTAGTACCAGACTTGTTTGTCCATAAAATAAATTTTCAAGCATGAACAGAAATCTTATTCTTGTCGCGGTGTTGCTGTTAATTACGGCTACATCTTGTTCTCAGTCGTCGGATTCTACGGAATCAACCGACGTGTCGGAGGAACTGCCGGAGGCCGAGTGGAAGGCGCTTTTTGCCAGCGACCTTTCCGATGCTACTTTTCCCGAGGGCGTTTGGTATTGGGAAGATAGTGCTTTGACAGCCACCGAAGATCAAGCGATCTGGACAAAAAATAGTTATGATAATTTTGAGATCGAACTGGAATTCAAGAATGTCGAAGGCACCAACAGCGGCGTATTCGTGTACGCCGAACCCGACGAGTGGCTGACGAATTCGGTGGAAATCCAGATTGCCGACGACTACGATCCCAAGTGGGCCAACAGCTCGACCAACTGGCAGTGCGGGGCCATTTTTGGACATCAGGCCGCCACCGCCCAAAAGGTAGTGAAGCGGCCCGGTGAGTGGAATACGTACCGCATCGTTTGCCAGGGTCAGAATATCCAGGTTTTCCTGAATGACAAGCTGGTCAATGATGCCGATATGGGTGCATTTACCTCCGAAAAGACCAATCCCGATGGTACTGCGACGGCCGAGTGGCTGAGCGTTCCGATGGCTGAGCTACCCACTCAGGGCCACGTTGGCTTTCAGGGCAAGCACGCGGGCAAACCGATTTGGTTCAGGAATTTGCGGATTCGGGAGATTTAGCGTTAGTAGATCTTTTGAATAAAATTTTCTACTCCTACCAAATAGGGTGAAGTTTGGGCAAAACCGGCCATCTCATCCCTGGCGATTCCGTCGGTCGATGGCATCGCGGACGCGGGCGGCGCTTTCATAATCCTCTTTCCGTATAATTTTGGACAACAAGTCCTCCAGTTCGGCCATGGTGTATTCGGCGTATGACCCTTTTTTATCCTGGGTCTTCTCATCGACAAAGTAGCCGGATGCCTCCACCACGGCGACTGTCGCCCGAAGGGGGGAGTCGAACCTCACCGACAGGGAAATAGCATCGGAAGGGCGAGCGTCCAGGGTGAGGAGCTCTCCGGTGGGGGTGGTCAGGATCAGACTAGCGTAAAAAACCTCGTCTTCGATGTGGGTAATCAGGGCTTCCTTCATGGAGATACCGGCTTGTAGCAACGTCTGGTAAAACAGATCATGGGTGAAGGGACGCAGGGGCTGCATTTTTTCCATTGAGACCGCGATAGCCTGCGCTTCGCCCACGCCAATGATGAGTGGAATGCGCCGTTTGCTGGCCATATCTTCCAGCAACAGGGCGTACTGGCCCGGCCTCGACAGGCTTTCAGAGAGGGCAATAATGGACAGGTCAGTCGTTTTCATCGGGCTGGTTTCGTTGAATAAACTGGCAGAGGCTCCCTACATCGTTAAAAGGGGAAATCACGAACCCGTCTATCGTAAGTCGGTACAAATCGCGGTCCTCCACCTCGATGCGGTAGTTGTTGGCCAGTGTGACGTGCCGCCCGCTGTGGGCGAGTACCGGAATTTTCATCTCGGCCAGACAATACAGTACAAACTCAGTTTCGTCGTAGGTGTCCATCATCTAACTCAGATTTTCGTAAATAAGCCGGGCACCGATTGCCATACACAAGCCCGATGACAGCAGGATCAGCCCGGTTCGAACGGCGGGTGATCGACTTATCCCACTCGAAAATGGCACGCTGAAGACCCCGGCCGCCACCATCATGCCGCCCACCGAACCCGTACCAAACAGCGTCAGGTACAGCAGCCCCGCTCCGGCATCCCGAACTTGCGTCAGTACCGTCAGAATCAGCGTACCGCTCCCGGCTAAGCCGTGCAGCAGTCCTACGCCGTAAGCCAGCCGATGGGCGTTGCTTCCGGCAGAGGTGTGGGGATGCGGGTGGTTGGTCGCCGGAGCGGCCAGTTTGTAAAGCCGAAACACGCCCAGCACCACCAGCATGCCGCCCACGCCCGCTTCCATGTAGCGAAAGTCATTGGCCTGCCAGATGAACCGCCCCGTCACGAATACGAGACCCACCAGTAAAATGGTAGAGGTATGCCCAAGTCCCCAAAAAACCCCGTCTTTCAGGGCCTGACGCATATTATTGTTATGCCGGGTGACGAGGCTGCTGACGGCCACTAGGTGATCGGCTTCAAAGGCGTGGACAAACCCAACGCCGAGGGCCACAAGAAAGGGGAATAAATCCAGCATGGCTATGGGGTCGAAGGGGTCAACTGACAAATGACGATGCGGTGGTTGCCGGTGTCGGCAATGATAAGCTGGTGGTTGTCGAGGCAAATCGAGAAAGGCCAGTACAATTGCTTATCCGTACCGAAGCGGGTGTTGGCGTTTTCGCTGCCGACGCTGAAACTCCCGTGGCCAATCAGGTTATCGGCGGGTTGGTTGTGGTGCGTCGGCACGGTATCGAACCAAAGGATGCGGCTGTTGCCCGTGTCGGCGACGAGTAATCCATCGGCCAGAAAATCGGCGTCGTACAGCCAGCTCAACGTACGTTGCGCCGGAAACAGACCGTACTGGTTCTGCCCGTTGGCCACAAAATCGGGCTGGCCAATCACCACATCGGCGGGCTGGCCGGGAGCGGTGCGCCAGTTGTGCCAGAGCATGCAACGGTAGTATTGCGTATCAGATACGATCAACTGGCCGCTTGCCGAAACCTTGACAGAGTAAGGCCAGACAGGATGGTCTGGTTCGTAGTCGCGTTCGATAAAACTGTCCTTACCAATGACGGCACTGGCAGGCACGAAAGATTCGGTCGGGAGGTGATCGTAGAACAAGACCCGCCGGTTGCCGGTGTCGGCAATCCAAAGGTGCTGACCGTCGGACGTAACGCCGTAGGGCCAATTGAGCGTGTGGGCCGTTGGGGCCGCGCCAATGCCGTGCGCATTGGGATGGTTGCCGAGGAAATCCCGCTGCCCCAGCACCAAATCGGCGGGTTGGCCCGATTGGGTTGGAAACTGATGCCAGATCAGGACGCGGTGATTCCAGGCATCGGCCACAATGAGCCGCTGCCCGTCGGACCACAGCCCCGACGGGTATTGCAGGGTGTCGGCCCCTACTGTACCCCCGGCGTTCCGGCCCGTGGCTGCCGCATCGCTCTGCCCCAGCACAATGTCGGGTTCGGTGTAGTCCGTCGTGGGCATTTCGTGCCAGATGAACACACGATTCTGGCCCGTGTCCGATACCAGCAGCCGTCCTCCTACTTGCCAAACCCCACGTGGAGCCAGGAACGGATTATCCCTGCCACCCCGAAATACGCGGCTGTCGGCCACCAAAGGAGGACGGTCGGGAAGGGAGGGCGTTAACGTGTTGACCATTGGTACGGTTTAAAGGGATTCATTCAGCAAATTCGGGGCAGTTGTTCACCCACCAGCATATTCACCACGCGCCGCCCCCCAATCCGGCTCGTCACCACTACCTGGCCGGGGTGATCCACAACGACTTCGCCAATGATAGCCGCCGACTGTCCGTATTCAAGCTTTCGCAGCGATTCCACGAAGTGCTCCGCGATCTCTGGCGCGACGATGGCCAGGAAAATGCCTTCGTTGGCTACGTAGAGCGGGTCCAGCCCCAGCAGTTCGCAGGCACCAGCCACCTCGTCCAGCACCGGTATGCTGGCCTGCATCAGATCGATGCCAAGCCGGGTACCGTCGGGGTGGCGGTCGCGGGCTATCTCGTTCAGCACCGTGGCCAAGCCCCCGCGAGTAGGGTCACGAAGCAGGTGAATGGCCGAGCCGAATTCGTCGAGCAGAGCACCGACGGCGTGGTTGAGTGGGGCGGTGTCGCTGGTGAGGGTCGTTTCAAATTCCAGCCCTTCGCGCACCGACATGATGGCCATGCCATGCGTCGCGATATTGCCGCTGATAATGATTTTGTCACTCGCCCGGACGTTTTTCGCGCTGATCTCTGCCTTTGGGTGTATTTCACCGATGCCCGACGTATTGATAAAGATTTTGTCGCCTTTCCCGCGTTCCACCACCTTCGTATCGCCCGTAACAATGTACACCCCCGCCCGTTCCGACGCGCCCTTTATGCTGACCAGCACGTCCCAAAATTCCGCTATCGGCAAGCCCTCTTCGAGAATAAAGCCCAGCGAAAGGTATTTGGGGATGGCTCCGCACATAGCCAGGTCGTTCACGGTGCCGTTCACGGCCAGTTCACCGATGTTGCCGCCGGGAAAAAAAGTAGGCGTAATTACGTAGCTGTCGGTGGTAAAAGCCACGCGACCCGTCAGATCCAGCATGGCCCCGTCGTGGTGGGTATCCAAAAAAGGGTTGCTCAGCAGGTCGAATACGCCCGCTTCGAGCAGTCGGTTAGTCAGAATCCCCCCGCTACCATGCCCCAGGGTAATGATATCGAAATCGAGCTTGGGCATGGGGCAATGAAGTTGCATAGGCGTGATAGGCATAATGGTTTTTCGTAGAGACGCAATCAATTAGTTCGTCTTCACGCCAGTTCGAGGTTAGCGAAATGGTAATAAGCCGCGCAGGCACCTTCTGATGACACCATCGGCGCACCCAGTGGGCGTTCGGGTGTGCAGGCGCGGTTAAACTGACTGCATTCGTGCGGTTTTTTGATCCCTTTCAGCACCAGACCGGCAATACAGTCGGGGCATTCGGGAGCTTTGGCAATTGTCACGGAAAACTTTCGGTCGGCATCGAAAGCGGCCAGCTCGGGGCGCACCGCCCAGCCACTGCCGGGAATGGTGCCAATGCCCCGCCACTCGCGGTCGACGGTTTCGAACACCTGTTCGATAACGCGCCGGGCATCGGGGTTGCCCTCGGAACGCACCACACGGGCGTACTGATTTTCGACCTTGTACTCGCCCCGTTCCAACTGACGCACCACCATCAATATACCCTGTAGCAGATCGACCGGCTCAAATCCAGTTACCACCATCGGCATCCGGTAGCGGGCAGCCAGCGGTGCGTAGGCATCGATTCCCATGACGGCGCAAACGTGCCCGGCGGCCAGGAACCCCTGGATATTGGTGTCGTCGTCCTGAATCACGGCTTCTATGGCGGGCGGCACCAGCACGTGCGAGGCCAGAATGGTGTAGTTGGTCAGCCCCAGTTGTCGGGCCTGCAGCACTGACAGGGCGTTGGCCGGGGCCGTCGTCTCGAAGCCAACGGCAAAAAACACCACTTCCCGGTCGGGGTTCTCGCGCGCCAGCCGAACGGCTTCGAGCGGGGAGTACAGAATCCGTACGTCGGCCCCGCCCGCTTTGGCATCGAGCAGACTTTTTTCTGATCCCGGCACCCGGATCATGTCACCAAACGAGCAGAGCATAACGCCTTTTTTCTCGGCCAGATAAACCGCTTTGTCGATAAGGTTGACGGGCGTCACGCACACCGGACAGCCCGGCCCGTGTACCATCGTCACGAGGTCGGGCAAAAGGTTCAGGATGCCGTTTTTGACTAAGCCGTGCGTTTGGCCCCCGCACACCTCCATGATGGTCCAGGGACGGGTGGCGGCACGTTGCAGTTCCTGAATGTACTGCTCCACCAGATCCGGGTCGCGGTATTCGGTTAGGTGTTTCATATAGGATGGCGGTCTAGTTGGCAGCTTTCGGTCAGTTCGTCGAGTTCGCCGATTTCGCTCAGGTAGGCGAATGTTTTCAAAGCTTCCTCTTCATTGACTACACTGATGGCCACACCCACGTGGATCAGCACGTAGTCATCGACTTTGGCGGCGGGTACCATATCGAGACTGGCTTCTTTAATAATGCCGCCGAAGGCCACGCGGGCCATGCGTACAAGACCACCGTACTGATAGTCAATGGATTTGATTCGACCGGGAATGGCTAAACACATGATTTTTGTTGATTTTGGGTGATGGAGACCGAAACTGCCGCGTAGTGCGCCAGTTGGCCTACCGATATACATTCGTCGTTGGGCGGCAGTTGCCGGTGAAAATACAAGCCGTGCGTTCCGCCGAGTTCGTGATGAAGCCAGTCGACGAGCAGCGCGTTCTGAAAAACGCCCCCACTGAACGCCAACTGGTTACTGGCGGTTTGTTGGGCCACGGCAGCCACCACCCGCACGAGTGTACCGTGAAACCGGGCGGCAATCTGGTTGGTCGGAACGCGGGCCAGCACGTCGCGCAATACTCCCGTGACGATGGCTTGGGTTGGTACCTGCCCGAACTCAAACGCGGCAGGCAAGTAGTGGTCAGCTGGGAAGCCGTTGGTCGCTACGAAACGAGTGGCCCGGTCTTCGAGCAGCAGCGCGGCTTCGCCCTCGTAGCTGACGCAGTCGGCTAGCCCGAGCAATGCCGCCACCGCATCGAACAGCCGCCCTACGCTGCTGGTTTTAAGCGTATTTCTGGCCAGTAGTTTGGGGAAAAATGCCCATTCGTCAGCCGTGAACTTGGGTCGCAATAGCGCAGCTGCACCGGGAAGTTCGTGCGCCAGCGATAAGGCCGACAGCCGGGGTTCGCGGGGCATTTTGTCGCCGAGGAGCGCGTCGAAATATGCAAAATGCCCAATCCGGTCGACCCGATAGCCGGTATCGGGGTCGGACTGGCCGATCATGAACTCGCCTCCCCACAGCTGCCCGTCGGTGCCGTAGCCGGTGCCATCCCAGACCACGCACAACACGGGCTCAGCTTTACCCGCCAAGTTGTTATCGGCCAGCACAGCCGCCAGATGCGCTTCGTGGTGTTGAACAGTCACTACGGGAATTCCCCAAATCAGGCCCAATTCATGGGCAAGCTGGGTGGAAAAATACCCTTCGTGCCGGTCGGCCAGGAGCAGCGCGGGCTTAGCCGCAAACAGCGACTGGAAATAAGCCAGTGTATGCCGAAAACTAACTTGCGTATCGAAACTTTCGAGATCACCCAGGTACTGACTCACGTAAGTATTACCCCGCAACTGCCAGGCGAACGTACTCTTCATCGACGCTCCCAGGGCCAATATGCCTCCCTCCGCCTGCTGTGCCGCCGAAAAACGGAGCGGCTCGATCGTCGGGGCAAGCCCCCGCGCCCGCCGTAGCACAACGGGCTGCCGATGCCGGGGCGACAACCGCATCACGGAGTCATCCTGGGGCATAAGAATAACCCGATTGTGCATCAGGATCAAATCGGCAACGGCGGCCAAGTCGGTCAATGCCCGCTCGTCGGTATAGCAGATGGGCGACCCGCTCAGGTTGCCGCTTGTGGCCACCAACGGCCCTCCGAAACTGTCGGTAATCGAGGCCAGAAGGGGCGCGTAGGGCAGCATCACACCGAGGTTGCTCAGGCCGGGGGTAAGTTGGTTCGTTGCCAGGCCCGACGCCGGGTTGGAACGCAGGGGAAGCAACACGATAGGCGAAACGGCATCCGTCAACCAGAGTAGTTCATCCTTTTTCACGTAACAATCACCCGCCAGCAGGGCAGGGTCAGGGTAAAGGACCGCCAATGGTTTGGCGGGGCGGTGCTTGCGCGCACGAAGTTCACCGATTGTAGCGGCATTGGTAGCGTCGGCCAGTAGCAGATATCCCCCAATACCTTTTGCGGCAACGATTTGTCCAGCCCGTAGCGCATCGACAACCGCTTGAATGATCGTGTCCTGAGCCACGACAATCTCCTTCTGGGCAGCCGTAAATAGCCGCAGCGAAACCGGGCAGTTGGGGCAGGAATTGGTTTGAGCGAAGAAACGACGATCGGCGGGATCGTTGTATTCCGCTTCGCAGTCGGCGCACATGCTAAACGGCTCCATGGTAGTGGCCGGGCGGTCATACGGCAGGCCTTGCAGGATAGAATAGCGCGGGCCGCAGTGCGTACAAGTCGTGAAAGCGTACCCAAATCGCCGATTGCCGGAATCGCTCAGGTCGGCACGGCAGGCCGGGCATAGCGCGAAATCGGGCGTGAGCAGCAGCGACGCCGTACCCGCCGACTCGCTCTCGACGATTGAAAAATCGGGCCATTCGAGCGAAACGGTGGTCTCCATTATGGCCGATTCAATACGGGCCAGTTTGGGGGCTTCGGCCTGCACCCGGCGCAGAAATGTCCGGGCCGTATCAGCATCGGCACCGACGTAGATATGAACCCCATTGACCCCATTGCTCACCTGACCCGTCACCCCCATAGACCGGGCCAGTTGCCAGACGAAGGGCCGAAACCCAACGCCCTGCACAAGTCCCGTAAGATGGAAGTGATAAGCCATTTTTTTGTTGATTATGAGGCGGCAAGAATTCCTTTTTTCTGCTCTACCCGCGCCAGCAGCCACGCACACCAGGCATCGAGTCCCTCGCCAGTGGTGCTGGAAATGGTCAGTACCTCGATGTCGGGGTTTACGTCGCGTGCATCCTGAGTCACACTCTCGACGGTAAACGGCACATAGGGCAGCAAATCAGCTTTCGAAATCACCATCAGCTCACTGGTCAGGAACATACGCGGGTATTTCTTGGGCTTGTCGTCGCCTTCAGTGGTAGCCAGCAGCGTTACCCGCACGTCTTCACCGAGGTCGAAAGCCGCCGGACAAACCAGATTGCCCACATTCTCAATAAAGAGGAGGTCGACGCCCGTGAGGTCGATGTGGTCGAGGGCCTGATAAATCATTTGCGCTTCGATGTGGCACATACCGCCCGTCACGATCTGGAGCGCGTTGATGCCCACATCGCGCATCCGAATGGCGTCGCGCTCGGTTTCGGGGTCGCCCACGAGTACAGCCATGTTAAGTTGGCCCGCCAGTCGTTTGCCAGTCTCCTGCATCAGCGTGGTTTTGCCGCTTCCCGGCGATGAGCAGACGTTGACCACCAGTACATCGGGTAGCCGCTCCCGAATAGATTTGGCCACAAAATCATTTATTTTGAGCAGATTAAGCGTCGCATTTTCACAGTGGACGGCTCCTACGGAGGCTTGGTTGGATTTGGGTTTGCTGTTCATTGTTCGTTATTCATTCTTCAGAGAATTCTACTTTATTAATCAGTAATTCTTCGCCCTGTATCACATTCCGGCTGGGTTTGCCGCAACTACATATAAACCGGTATCGCTGCACCTCGGTGGTTTTGCCGCACTCGTCGCAATGGATTAAAATTTGAAGAACTTCCACGTGCAGTGTCGTCTGCTGGTAGCGGGGTTCGACTTCCAGCACGGCAGCAAAGGCATTTTGCATCAGTATCGGCTGCACATTCGAAAGCAACCCCGCTTTTAAGTAAATTGCCCGTAGCCGATCCATGTCCGCCGGAAACTCGTCCTCGAGTGTTCGGAAAATGTTGCGCACCAGTGAAATCTCATGCATAGGAAAGTAAAGTTAATCTTCTCAGAGTGAAATAAAAAAAGCCGGGGTGCTAAATTAGAAAATATTTTCTAATTTAGCACCCCGGCCCGCTTATCTTGTCCTAAGAACCTATTATTCCAACACCAATTCTTGAAGACGCTGAATATGGGTTTCGGCTTCTTGAATAAGTCCCTCTTCCGTCACCAACTGCCTCACTTCGGCGGCTTTCTCCACCAGGTCTTTGAGCAGGGCGCGTTGGTTTTGCAGATCGTCTTCGCCAACGTGCCAACCCGCTTCCAGGTAATTCAGAATGGTCAGGGCGCGTTCGTAAGGGTACTGCTCGGCGGTGCGTACCCGAAGTGCATCGCGGTAGTAGCCAATGGCTTTCAGGTAGTTGTCTGATCGCAACGCCAGCGGGTACTTGGTCAGGGCATTGGCGTAGTGGTTGCAGATGGTGGCGTATTCGTAGGGAAAATCCTCGTGCGTGAAGTAAGCCAGAGCCTGCTGAAATGAACTGGAGGACACCGCCGCCCAGATGCTTTTCTTTTTCACCTCGTCGGGTATTTCAGCGTAAATAACACCCAGGTGGTGCTGAATTTCGGCGAAAACGGCGGGCGAGTTTTGCTGACTGAACACCTTCAACGCTTCTTGGTAAGCTTCCATGGCGGGCCGGTAGAACTGCGGGCTACCCTGCTGCGCCCAGGTATAGAGCAACACGCCCTTTCGATATTGGGCGTTGGCGAGGAGCTCTGGGACGTCTTCCTGCCTGAAAATACCGATGGCGCGGCTGATGTAGCCGAGGGCTTCGGCAAAGCTGTTTTGAAAGTTAGCTACCTGCGCGGCATCCACCAGCAGCAGCCCTACCTGTAGCGGTTGCTCCTGAGCCTCGTAATGCTGCAACACCTGCCAGAGGACGGTTTTTGTGCGGTCGAGTAAGTCCGAATCGTAGGGGACGGTCAATTGCTGAAGCCATACCCCGGACTGAACCGCCAGTAATTCGTAATACCAGGCCGGGGGCGAGTCGCCGAAATCGTGGGTGCCGATGGCCGCTTCCAGCACGGCACTTGCTTCGGTGAGCTGGCCTGTGTCGAGCATCAAGGTAGCGTAGTGTTTGGCTGTGAAGGCGCGATGTTGTGCGTCGGGGGCGGTTTTCAAGGCTTCGGCGTAGGCCTTTTCCAACGCATCGGCAGTGGAATCGTCTGGGTTGCCGTAGTGCAGTGCCACGGCCCGGTTGTGCCAGCGTTGGTAGGTCTCGAACGTACCGGTACCGTTATGAGGGAGGGCGGGAACCGACACTTCCACCCCCAGCTGAAGCCGATTGGTGAGATCGAGCGCGTCAGCCAGCGGCCGGTTGAGCCGGGCGTATTGGTAGGCTTTCTCCCAATTGTCGAGCCGCGAGAAAATGACCGCCAGCAGCGCGTCGGAGGTGGCCGATAGCGGGCGGGGCAGCAGCACTGGCGGCAACGACCCGCTCCAGTCGGGCCAAAGGTCGATGGCATCATTCGTGACCAGCAGCACGTCGGCATCGGGGGCGCGACCGGTGCGGGGTATCACCCGAAGGAGTTCGTCGAGTCTGAATTCGCGCGCGATGGCCGCCTGAACAGCGGGCAGGTCGTCGGTCTGGATGGTGAGGTAGGCCATGGGCTAATCTTAAATTGTCAAACTTAAAATTCCACTCGTTTTCAAGTCAAAAACAAGATCGCGGTCGCCGTCGTCAATGTCATTGTCGATGATTAATTCGCGGATATTTATGGACTTGTCGCCGAGCAGATTACGGTCTTTGACCATCACCCGGCTCGTTTTGTGCATGTTTGCAAAGAAACTCTTGGAGGCACCAGCCACCAGCAGCGTTTGGCGGTCGGGATAGTACACCACATTCACCTGCGGGTCGTCGCCGAAGGCTTCATGGGCCAGGGCCGCAGTGATGAGCAGGTAACTATTTTTGAGACTGGCCGCACTCATGTCGCCTGCATTGACTCGTTCAATTCATCGCGCACCAGCGTCACCACCCGGTCGCCCGCTTCCCGAACCAGCTCCGACAGACCGACTTCGAGCCGAGTATCGTCCACCGCAATCAGATACACCTGAATATCGGTAGGGTGCTCGTCGCCCAGGATTTTGCGGGTATAGGACAGGGCCTGATCCCATTTCAGGCTGTGCAGAAACACCATCGGATCGTCCTGAATGGCAGCTTCCACGGCTTCAGCGGGCAATTTAAAAAGCGTTCCAGGGGCGTCTCCAGTGTTGATAACGGCGTCCACAATCCGAATGCGCTGGTGGCCCCGGAGCTGAAACAGCACCTCGAACGCCGACGTACCCATATCAAACAAACCAACTCCGGGCAGACCTTCGTAGGTAGCCCGGAGTTGATCGATCACGTAACAGCCAATCCCGTCGTCGCTACGAACCGGATTGCCAAAACCCATGATGGCGGTGTTCGTCATTTACAATTTGAATTTGGCCAGCTTCTCGCCCGACTTGGCATCATGGGCGTGGACAGTACATACCAGACACGAATCGAACGAGCGGGCCACCATTCCAACCTCGACGGGATCGTAGGGATCTTCTATCTCGGTGCCTTCCAGGGCGGCTTCGATGGGCCCAGGATTACCCTGGTCGTCGTTGGGGCCCACGTTCCAGGTCGTGGGGGCCATGATCTGGTAATTCTTGATGACGCCGTCCTTTATCTCGATCCAGTGCGAGAGGGCACCACGGGCGGCTTCGGTGGCACCGAACCCCTGCCCGTCGCGCTCTTCGGGCTTGATGTAAAACTCGCCGTTCAGGTCGATCTCGGTCAGCCATTGGTTGATGTACTCGTAAACGCGCGGGGCTTCGTGCATCCGGGCCAGGGTACGGGTAAACACGTTGGCACCTAGCTTATCGAAAATGTCGGCAAAAAGCGGATCGTAGTATTGGTGGGGCGAGAGGTTATTAGGATTGGCGTTCATGAGCACTCGCGCCAGCGGGCCAGCCTCGGCAGACATATCCATGTAACGCGGAGATTTGGACCACGAGTACTTGCCATTCATGTCGGAGTCATGCAGACTGTGCGACTTCATCGGCGTAGGCAGAGGTTCCTCCCAAGGGTGCAGGGCGGGTACGTTTTCGTACCAAGAGTGGCCCACGTGTTCTTTCACGTTAAGGTGGTCAAAAATATGGTACTCTTTGGTATGGCCATCGTAGAAACCCGAGCGGCTGATGAGCGACCCGTTCCGTCCCTCTACCGATGGGCGGTTGTACTTGTCTTTGTGCAAGTAAGTGCCCGTGGCAATGAAGCGGCCCACACCTTGCCCGAATTTGTGCAACCCAAACTCCAAGCTGGCCCGGATAAACAGGCCCAAGTCAGAATTTCGCTGTGATTCGTTTTCTTCTACCCAAGCCTGCAAATCGTCCCAGGTTTTGATTTGCATGTAACGTTCTATCGAACAGCCGAGCCACACGCTTTCGAGCCAATCCTTACGAAAGTGGTTCATGATGGCGTGGGCGCGGGTGATGTCTTTCAGCGTGGGAGCGCACATTACCCCACCGGGCACCATGTAGGAACTATGGGGCCATTGCCCGCCAAAAAGGGCATATACCTCAACTGGTCGGCCCGAGGCGGTCACGCCTTTCTGAAACGACGTACCCACATAAGCCGCAAAACGCTTCACCACCTCCGCATAGAGCGGTTTATTGGCAAATTTCTTGTTCGCCAGATCCGTAGCGAAAATGGCGTAAAACCAGCGTGGAATGCTTTGGATGGTCTCGGTGGCCTGGCCAATGGCCCGCAGCAGCAGCGCGTTGGGCGTCAGAGTGGTTTTCCAGACCGTGTCAAGCGCCGAGGAGGCACAGTAGAGGTGAGAGCCGCCACAGATACCGCAGATTCTGGGGGTCACGATCAGGCCCGCCTGAGGGTCTTTGCCTTCCATGATTTTTTCAAACCCCCGGAACATAGAAGCCTGGGTGTGCGCCCGCGTAACGACGCCGTTTTCCATATAGACCCGCACATCGAGGTCGCCCTCGACCCGGCCCACCGGCGAAATATTAAGTTCTTTTTGAATAGCCATTATTGAAAGTCGGTTAATTATTTGGAAGTTGTAAACTGCTGCTGATCGACGCCCAGTACTCGCTCGGAGCCGGTCACGACCTTCTCGAAACCCGCCCGCAGGTAGTAACCCAGTTTCGACGTACCCGTTGGGGTGTCTTTGGGCAGGAAGCCGAGGTAGTGCATGGTCTTGAAGATCGAACCCTTTGCCAGGTCGTTGTGCGGAAAACCCGGTTCGGTGCAGCCCAGGCAGGGATGGTTGGCGCGGGTCTTGCTCGACTGCCGATTCCACAAAATCCGGTTGCAACTAGCCCGTGTCATGGGCCCCCGACAACCGACTTCGTAGTACAGGCACCCGCCCCGCTTGCCAAAACCGCCGTCCACTTTTTGGGCGAAGCTGATGACGTTGGGACAGCCCGTCTGCACAAAATCAGTGAAGAATGTCTTAGGCCGGTGGTACTCATCGAGCAGCACGTCCCCGATGCGGCCGACGGAAATCGCGACCAGGATTTGCGTGATCCAGTCGGGATGCGCCGGGCAGCCGGGTATGTTGATCACGGGCAGACCACCTTTTGAAACGTAGTCAGAGCCGAGGAATCCTCCTTTTCCTTTCCGGAGAAACTGCATCCCCGTCGATTCGCTCGGATTAGGTTCTACGGCCGGAATACCGCCCCAGGTAGCACAGTCGCCGATAGCCACGACGTAGCTGGCCACGCCAGCCAGTTCGCGCACCCATTCCTGCATGGGCCGTTCGGCAAAGTAGTTCATTGTTCCCGATCCGTCCGGTCCCTGCACGATACTGCCTTCGTAAACCAGAATATCGCACTGGGTTCGGCCCTGCACGATGTCGTTCAGGATTTGCGTGACCTGATCGCCGATTTCCAGCCCGATGGACGGATGCCAGAGAATATTTACACCGAAGTCCGTCACCAGATCGACGACGGTCGGTTCCTCGGCGTTGAGAAACGACATGGTGTTGCCGCTACATGCTCCTCCTTGAAGCCATAATACATTAGCCATAGAAAACGGGGAATGAAAGGTTGATACTATTTAACTATATAACGGACAAATATAAATATTTTTCCCGAATTAGAAAAAATTTTCTAATTCGGGAAAATTTTATTTTCTCCATCCATAGCCGAATTAGAGGGAAGTCGGCCTTTGATCTATTGTTCGCCCTGAGAAGGCTGGCTCATCGGTTGATCAGCGGGAGAATTACATCAGTATATTCAGACACTCCTAAATCGGTGAGACAAGGCGTAATGTGCTTCCAGACTGCTTGCTTGTAGGCATTTTCGGTAAAAGGCTGACCGCGCATGGTGCAAGAAGCCGGCATAAATATCAGCGTCATCCAGATAGCCTCAGCCAGTTGCTCGTAATGGCCGGATGCGTGTTCGGGCTGAAAGACTTTCCGCTGTATCTGGAAATCGAGCCAGCTGCGGAGCTGAATCAGCATTTTTCGCACCGCCTGTTGCCAGCCGATTTGCTGCTGGGTCTGGGTGGGCCCATTCTTGAAGAAGTCGGCTAAATAAAACTGGTAGTCACTGAAAAACTGGCTGTACAGCGTCAGTTGCCGATCGAATGCGACCAAGTCTGGCGCCTGCAAGTACTGCCTGAATATATGGTTGAACTCATTGAGAACCTGCTCAAACACAGATTCGATAATGGCGTCTTTCGTTTTGAAATGGTACGCCAGATTCCCCACGCTGATTCCGATTTCCTCGGCGATCTGCTGAAGCCGCACCGAATCCACACCATACTCGTTGAAAAGTCGGACCGATGCATCCAGAATGCGTTGTTTTGTGGAGAAGGCCATACAGTGGTTAATTTAGGCACGTATCGAGCTGGCTGATCGAAACGGCAAGCGTACCGCGCTGGTCTTTAGCCGCCAATCGGCGCATGTAGTGGGCCTGTTGAGCGGCCCGTTTAGGGCAGGCGTTGGACGTGATCCGGCGTTTGATAAATTTGAGTGGATTGCAGGAATGGGCAAAAATCAATTCTACCTCCCATTCGCCCCGGTAACGGTGCAGGTTCTCGATAACGGCTGTGTCGGACAGCCATAGATCGTCGTAATAGAGCCTAAAATCGCTCAGATTGCCCTTCCGCTCAGTAAAATGTAGATTATTCAGCCCCGCCAGCATACTGGCGTACGCAGCTTTGTCGATGATGAAAGGTGATGCCATATCGGTTTTGAGACGTGTTGTAGTCCTGCTTTCTTGGAACGAATATAGCAAGATAATTTACAAAAGTCATTTTTGGAAAGCACGTGCCACGGGAATGAGGGTGCAGGCCGAGGCGGGGACTGAACCCAATTTGAATCGATATTTTGGGTATCTTCATGCAAAAACACCTGTAAATATGCCTGTATCGCCCGACATCGAATCCGCATCGGGATGGGGTTCCTCCATCCAAGAAGGTAAGCATCCAACATTCCCCGCTTAATCTGACTCTGCCAGCTGAAACCAGGCTATTGAAATTGCTCGTTGATTTCGGCTTCCAGCACATCAGCAAGTGCCTGCACTCGGCCATCGCGGAGAAACGCTGCGAAGCGTTTTATACCTATTAAACAAGTCGACTTCAAGCGCGAAAAAAAACTCCGACTTAAAAGTCACAATCTCTTGATTGATCTCTTCAAGTCGGAGTGACTTACTAATCTTTACAGCAACGCCACCAGCGACGTCCAGCCCGTTTGGTGGCTGGCCCCCAGGCCCTCGCCGGTGTCGCCGTTGAAGTACTCGTAGAACAGAATGTAATCCTTAAAATGCGGATCGGTTTGTAGCTTCTCATTGTCGCCGTAGATGGGCCGTCGGCCATTTTCGTCACGCAGGAACAGCGATTTTAAGCGTCCGGCCACTTCGTCGGCCGCCTGATCGATGGTGATGAACCGACCGGTACCTACCGGCATTTCGATTTTGAAATCGTCGCCGTAGTAGTCGTGAAACCGCCGCATCGACTGCACCAGCAGGTAGTTGACCGGTATCCAGACCGGCCCGCGCCAGTTGCTGTTTCCGCCAAACATACTCGTGATGCTTTCGGCCGGGGTGTAGGGCACCGTAAAGTGCTGTCCGTTCAGTTGGAAATCGTAAGGGTTTTTCTCGTAAACCTTGGACAACGACCGGATGCCGTGCGGCGATAGGAACTCGTTCTCGTCCAGCATCCGCCGCAGCAGGCATTTCATCCGGTGGCCGCGCAGCAGGCTCAGTAGGTGCATGTTGCCCTCACCGTGCATTCCTTCCCAGCGGCTCACGAGATCTTCCAGGTCGGGACGCTCATTCATCAGTTCCGCCATGTGCTCCACCATATGCGGCAATTGCAGGAACTTGTCGTCGTGGATCACCTCGACGGCGATCAGGGGCAGCAGGCCCACCAGCGAACGCAGCCGGAGGCGCGTCCAGCGGCCATCGTCCAGGTGCAGCATGTCGTAATAGAAGCCGTCTTTCTCGTCCCACAGTCCGGCCCCCTGCACGTTGGCCATATTGGCCATGGCCCCGGCAATGTAGAAAAAGTGCTCGCCGAATTTGATCGCCATCTCTTCGTACAACGGCCGACTCTCGGCCAATTCCATCGCCATGCGCATCATGTTGAGCGAGTACATGGCCATCCAACTGGTGCCATCGGACTGCTCGAGCGAGCCACCGCCCGGAATCGGCGCACTTCGGTCGAAGACCCCGATATTGTCCAGGCCCAGGAAGCCGCCCTCGAATATGTTGTTCCCTTCCTCATCCTTTTGGTTGACCCACCAGGTGAAGTTGAACATCAACTTGTGAAAAACCGCCTCCAGGAAGTCGAGGTCGGCCTTGCCGGTCGCTTCGCGGTCCATGTTGTAGATGTCCAGCGCGGCCATTGCGTGCACGGGCGGATTCACGTCGCCGAAGTTCCATTCGTAGGCGGGCAGCTGACCGTTGGGGTGCATGTAGCGCTCTTTCAGCAGCAGCATCAGCTGCTCTTTGGCGAAGTCGATATCGACCGCCGCCAGCGCCACGCAATGAAAAGCCAGGTCCCAGGCCGCAAACCAGGGGTACTCCCATTTGTCGGGCATCGAAATGATGTCGGCGGCCCGTAGCTGGTCCCAGTGCGAGTTGCGCTGGCGCTGGCGCTGTTCGGGCGGGGCGGGTTCGCCCTCGTCGCCCAGCAGCCAGCGGTTCACGTTGTAGTAGTAGTATTGCTTCGTCCACAGCATCCCGGCCATCGCCTGGCGCCGCACATTGGTTTCGTCTTCCGACTGGGCCGTGAATTTCGCCTCATAAAAATCATCGGCGGCCTGTCGCTGGGCATCCATGATTTTGTCGAATTGGGCAAAGGGCCTGGCCTGTTTTTTAGTAGTTAGCCGCAACCGCACCGATACACTCTCGCCCGCTGGTACCGTGAGAACATAATGCAGCGCCACTTTCGTCCCGGCGGGGTTTGGGTTGACCGCGTCCTTTTGGTCCCGCACTACATAGGCGTCGATTGCATCTTTTGTGAATGGCGTGTCGTTGGGCGATCCGTACAGGCGCTCGTTGTTGGTTTCGTTCTCGGTAAACAGATACGCGGACTCGCCGTCGGCGTAAACATAGTAATCGTCCAGTTCCTTAGCGCTCAAAAGCAGCGCGTCCTTATCGACGACCGATACAATCGGTCGGTCGTCTTCGTGCAGCCAGTCGGGTTTTCGCCGGAACCAGAGCGTAGGCAGGATATGGATTGGCGCGTCGGAAGCGCTCCGGTTATGGACCGTATAGTGGGCGAGAATGTCGTGCTCACTGTTTTTGGCATATTCCATGAAGACGTCGAAGTACTCGTCCTGATCGAACACGCCGGTATCCATCAGCTCGAACTCCGGTTCCATCCGGGAGCGGCGCGCGTTCTCTTCGACCAGCTGTTGGTAAGGAAAAGCCTGCTGTGGGTACTTGTACAGCATTTTCATGTAGCTGTGCGAGGGGACATTATCAAGGTAATAGTACATTTCCTTGACGTCCTCGCCGTGGTTGCCCTCGCCGTTGGTCAGGCCAAACAGCCGCTCTTTCAGGATCGGGTCGCGTTCGTTCCATAGCGCCAGGGCCAGGCACAAGTGCTGGTTGCGGTCGCTGATGCCGCCCAGGCCCTCTTCACCCCAACGATACGCTTTGCTCCGCGCCATGTCGTGGGTGACGTAGTCCCAGGCGTTGCCGCCAGCGCTATAATCTTCCCGGACTGTGCCCCATTGCCGTTCGCTGAGGTAGGGTCCCCATTCGCGCCATGGTTGCGGGGTTTTCATTTTTTCTAGTTCGGTCATGGTGGGATTCAGGATTTGCCTGGGCTTAAATGTACGACTGGATTGAGAAAAAATCGATGGAATTGGCCGTATTCGTTACTTTTCACGTTCATTGACAATTTTTGTGGAGGGCCACTTGGCTATCCAGTTGCGCCCCTCCGGGGCTTGTGTTGGAACGGGTTTTTATACTACAAATCTTGCGCCCCTCCGGGGCTTCGGAGAAGCCTAACATTTGTAGAATTAGCAGTTTACTATTAAATTCTGAGCCCCGGAGGGGCGCAACATCACAGTACAATTAAAATTAGGTGAAAACATTCTAGAACCTGAAATTTGCAGTTTCCACAAAAATTGTCAAAGTACCACTTTTCAAAAAAAAGAACGAATAAGTGTCCACATAGTTTGGGACGCACGACGCAGCCGATTTCTGTTATTGACCAGATTTTTCTATTTTTGGTAAAAAAGGATCATGAAAAATACCACCCAGTTTGACGTGGAAGAGCTTAATGATGAGGCTATCGGCACTATTCTCACTCCTTTTAAAGGTCGCCGCGTCAGGATCGTGGTCGAAGAAGTAGAGGAAGGACGCCAGCCCAGCCAGTTCGAACTTTACGAGAAAGCCTTGAAAGTGCGAGATCGGTTTAAAAACTCTAAAATCGACCCACGAATCAATTTGTCAGATTTGGCTAACGAAGTGAATCTATGATTTACTTCGACACCGACGTGATCGTAAATTTTCACTTGCCTCAAGACCCGACGAAATACCAGAAAGCCAACGAACTCTACCGTACTGCCTCTTTACGTTCAGAGTTTTTTGTCTCGTTGCTTCGCTTGCAAGAAACTGCCTTTGTGCTGAGAAAACTGGGAGAAACCGCTGAGGACGTAGAAGCTATGCTCGGCACACTTTTACCGCATAGGCCTGTGGCTTACACTTTGTCTCATTTCACAAGAGTTATCGAAATAGCCCGCAAAGTCGGCTTCCAGCACATTAACGACTGCCTGCACACCGCCATCGCCGAAGAGTACTGCGAAGAACTTTACACCTACAACAGATCCGACTTCAAGCGCATCCAGAAGCACACTAGTTTGAAAATCACAATTTTGTAAAAAAACGGTTCTTTGACAATTTTTGTGGTGGAGTAATTGGCCATCTGGTTGCGCCCCTCCGGGGCTGGTGTTGGTGCGGGTTTCTTATGCTACAAATCTTGCGCCCCTCCGGGGCTTCGGAGAAGCCTAACATTTGTAGGATGAGCGAATTGTCAGTAATTTTAAGCCCCGGAGGGGCGCAACCATTGCGTACTAAAATGAGGTAAACGTATTTTCTGATATTCGGGCTCGGTTGATTCCACAAAAATTGTCAGAGAACCAAAAAAACTAAGAATATTTACTCATTCTCTTCTACACTTTTATCAATTACTGGTTTCGTTAAACACTCTATCCAGTTCAGCACCAATTTCAGCGGATTTCTTAGCGTTTTTGTTTCTAAGGCTTTCTGTATAAGCTTGTGTTAAATTCTTCAACTTTTTGTGCCTTTCTTCTAACATTTTGTTCGCCTCTTTAATTTTCTCCTTATCTTTCTCGTCATCCATTGTCACCATTCCACCCAGCAATTTATTCATTTTATTGTTCTCTTCTACAATGATCTTATTCATACAGTTCTGAGCTTTGTTTATTTTTTTTAGCATACTCGTAACATTTCCACCTCTTGCTTTTACGGCGTCCAAAGTAGCATCTACTCTTGCACTTAAATTTCTCATTGATTCGTCAAACTTGTCTAAGTTGTTCGCATCAACCTGAACAAACTCACCACCTCCTGCTTCGGCTATGGCCTTTAATTGTTGCACATCTTCGTTTTTGAGGTCGAAACCAATAATATTGACGCTGAGCTTTAGAGGGCCGCTATGCACTTTTCTGGCAACTGCCACGGGGTCTCCACCGCAACTTTCCTTACCATCGCTCACCACCCAAAGCACTTGCTCCCCGTCTATGTCAGAATTTTTCATTTGTGAGGCAGCCTTTTCAATGGCACTTGCCAACGGAGTATAGCCCGTTGGTTTTAAATTATCGATGGTTGACTTCAAACTGCTTCTATTTCCGCTAGACATACTGCTTAGTAGTTCCACACCGGCACAGGATTCATCTTTTCCACTTGGCTCATTTGTTCCCTTATGACCAAAAGCCAAAAATCCAACCTGGACATCTTCTGGAATATCATTCAAATAACTGATGGTGGACTTTTTGGCGGCATCTATTTTTACTTTTCCACCAAACTTGGCGGCCATGCTACCCGAAGCGTCCAATGCAATCATTATTCTTTTCAGCGGAAATTCTTTTTCGTTGTTTTTGGATACATCGCCATTAATTCCCTTTAAATTCAAATCGCTGAAACATTCCTTGATGTTATTATTATTTACAACCTGTGCATAGAATTTATTGCCTGAACCCAGTATTTTGCTGTCGGTATCCCCCGCCTTATCAGAGGAATCGCCCCCGCAAGAAACAAGAAAGAAGAAAAGAATGATTGTTAGGCTGGAATTTGGAAAGTTTTTCATTTGAAATGTTCGGTTTATAGAAGTAAACTTTTTCGTAGCTGGTTGTTGTATCAGCTAGAAAAATTTGCGTTGCTGCTATGCCTGATTAGCTCCTAAACGTATTAAACTATTGTCGCGTCAGGCTGTGCATGTCTCAATAATACGTTCAACGTGGGACATATACAGCTCGATTAAGTGCTTCTCGTTGAGGAAAACTTTCAAAACGACGATATCATCAGCCCTTCTTTTTCGTTTCACCCGACCAGCGAAGGCCGCTGCTTCCGGTAGCGCAAAGCCATAAAAGAAGCCGCTGCGGCGATGGTGATCGCGGCACCCAGACCATAGGAAAGTCCGTGCGCAAGCTGGAAACCTTCCGGCGCGATGAAGATGTAGGAACTGCATACCATCGTCATGAATACCGCCGGAAGGAGCGAAATCCAATAGTTCTTATTGAGGTTGGAGAGATAAATCGTGATTGTCCACAACACGATGGTGGCAAGAGTTTGATTGCTCCAGGCGAAGTAGCGCCAGATAATCCCGAAGTCCATTTGAGTAAGACCGAAGGCGACTACGAACAGCGGAATGCTGATCCACAGCCTTTTGCTGAATGTTTTCTGACTGACGCTAAAACTATCGGCGATGATGAGCCGGGCCGAGCGGAAGGCCGTATCGCCCGAGGTAATAGGTGCGGCCACGATGCCCAGCAGCGCCAGGATGCCGCCGACCGGGCCGAGCATATTGAGTGAGATTTCGTTAGCGGCCCAGGCTGCGTTGTTGTTATTGGCGATCATCGCCTCGTTCAGTCCGCCCACCGAGCCGAAAAACGTCATCGAAACGGCAGCCCACACCAGCGCCACGACGCCCTCGGTAATCATCGTTCCCGAAAAAATCATCTTGCCCGAAGCCTCGTTGCCCATGCAGCGCGCCATCAGCGGCGATTGCGTGGCGTGAAAACCCGAAATCGCCCCGCAGGCAATAGTGACGAAAAGCATGGGGAACAATGGCGTTGCTTCTGGATTACTCGTCATATTACGGAGGGTACTTCCCGTGATTTCTGGAATAGCGTGGCCGCCCAGGAACATGGCGATCAGCAGCCCAACGGCCATCAGCAGCATGGCGACGCCAAAAATGGGGTACAGCTTGCTGATAAATTTGTCGATGGGCAGCAGCGTGGAAAGCAGATAATAAACTAAAATAATGCCCACCCAGCCCCACATCGACATAAAGCCGTCGGTCATGCCGTCGATAATTTTGGCCGGGCCGACCAGGAAGACCGTTCCCACAAAAATGAGCAGTAGCACCGTAAACACCCGCATGATCTGCTTCGCGCCGTGACCCATATAAATGCCGACGACCTCACTGATGCTCTTGCCGTCGTGCCGCAGCGAGAGCATCCCCGAGAAGTAATCGTGGACCGCCCCGGCAAAAATACTCCCCAGCACGATCCACAAAAAAGCCGCCGGGCCATACATGGCTCCCGCAATGGCCCCGAAGATGGGGCCGAGACCCGCGATGTTCAGGAATTGAATCAGGAAAACCTTCCAGTTGGGCAGCACTACGAAGTCCACTCCATCGGCCAGGCGATTGGCGGGCGTAGCGGCCTCCTTATCGGCCCCGAAGACGCGTTCCATGTAGCTACCGTAAATATAGTAGCCTAGAATGAGGACGATTACCGAGACGATGAAAGAGATCATGGGGAAGATTGAGTTTTGCTGAAACGCTAACAGGCAAAGATAGCGACAGAGAATATCTAACCAACTTCCCACCTTACCACCGTTGCTGGCGGCGACTCAGTCGATTCAAACTACCTCCTACATTCATCTGAAAATAAAATTGGCCCAGCCGATCCTGGGGGGCGTTGCGAAATTCGGTGTAGTCTGAATACCATTCGGATATTCCGCCAAGACGGTAGCCCAGTCGAAGGCTGCCCATACTGCTCCATCCTACCTTCCGGCCCACAAAGTCTGCTCCCACGCCTATATTCACATAATCCGCAAAATGGGACAGAGAAACAGCATTACCGGGCTGGCGGAGGATGGCGTCGAAATCGGTGCTTTCCGTCGTGCGGGTGAGCGTGACGGTGGTGAAATTCGCTCCAGCCGCGAGAAAAGGATAGATCCGCAGGCGCTCGTTGGGCTGATAGAGGGCATAGTTGGCATTGAGCTGCACATTGAGCGTCCTACGGTCGGTGGCAGATGTTTCGTTCGTTCGCGGTTCGGCAGAGGGGTTTATCGATTGAGCCATTTCAAAGCCCAGGATTACGCGCCTAATGCGGTATTGCATACCAATGCCCCAATACAATTGAAGCTGCCCCAGCTCTGGGTAGCCTGAATCGCGAAGGCGTTCATTCAACCCCCGGGCGTTGGAATGGGCAAACGTTTGGATGATGTACATCTCGAATCCCCGCATCCCCACGCGGCTGGTGTCCTGTTCCGCAGGCTTGGCGGGGTAGATGATCGGATTCTCCGATTGAGCCGAGGCTGCCATTGCGCTCAGCATGGCTAGAAAGAAAAGTTTTGCTTTCATGGTTTTAAAGTTTGAGTTAGCAAATCATTTTGTTGAGAATAGTGAGCAAGATACTTCAACTCATGAAAAAGTTGTAAAGTCGTGAGCGAAATATTTCCTGCTCAGGTTGTTTTGTGAAGATAAGAAATACAGTATAAAATTATAGTTCAACCACATTGAAGGCATACTTTGTTGGCCGTTCATCAAAAAACGCTTCTTTATGGCTCAAATCTTGGCAACGTCCGCTATCTTTGAATAATTACAATCAACTTTTATCACCACCAACAATCTTACCTCCCATGAAAAAAAATGTACAAATCTGGCTGGCGACGTGGCTGCTCTTCGGGCTGCACACGGCGATGGCCCAACAAACCCAAGTAGGCGGCACCGTCACTTCCGAGAAAGACGGCTCCTCCGTACCCGGCGTGAGCGTGGCCGTGAAAGGCACCACGCAAGGAACCCTCACCGACGCCAGCGGGGCGTATAGCATCCGGGTCAGCCCCCGCACGACGCTGGTTTTTAGCTCCATCGGCTACACGACCAAGGAAGTACCCGTGGGCAATCAGAGCACGATTAACGTGTCTTTGGCCGAAGACACCAAACTGCTGAACGAAGTGGTGGTGACCGCCCTAGGCATCACGCGCGATAAGAAAGCACTGGGCTACGCAGCCCAGACGGTGGATAATGAGGAACTGGTTCAGAACCGCCAGCCCAACCTCGTCAATGCCTTGCAGGGCAAGGTGGCGGGCGTCACGATCAACAGCACAGGCGGCGCACCGGGACAGGGCGCACGTATACTGATCAGAGGCATTAACTCCATCGACGTGGGACGCGACAACCAGCCGCTGTTCGTAATCGACGGCATTCTGTTGGATAATAGTACCTCCACGACGGGAGATCAAGCATCGCTCCGCGGCATGTCCAATCGCGCGGCGGACATCAACCCCGACGATGTCGAGAGCATCAATATCCTGAAAGGCGGCGCGGCGACGGCCCTTTACGGGCTGCGGGGTGCCAACGGCGTGGTCGTTATTACCACTAAATCGGGTAAAGCAGGCGCGTTGCGGGCTAATTTCAGCAGCACCTACGGCGTCGAAAATGTCAATAAGTTTCCCGAAACGCAGGACAAATACACCATTGGTTATCGGGGCGAGTACGACCCCAACAGCTTCTGGCCGTCGTGGGGGCCGACCGTGGCCGAAGCGAAGCAAATCGACCCCACGCATCCCGACCAGCTTTACAACCACTTCAAGGACGCCTACCAGCAGGGGCAGCAGTTTCAGAACAATCTCTCGTTTTCGGGCGGAACCGACAAGGTCACGTTTCTTTCCTCAATTTCGCACCTGCACCACGAGGGCGTCATTCCCTTCACCACTTTTGACAAAATCTCGGCCCGGCTGAATGCTCAGGTCAAGTTTAGCGAGAAATTCACGACCAGCACCAACCTGAACTTTATCAACTCAGGCGGTGACCGCTACAACGCCGACCGCTTCAATGAGAGTCTCAACTACTGGTCGCCGCGCTACGACGTGCGCGACTACATCAAGCCCGACGGCACGATGAAGACTTACGGCAACAACAACCCGATCTACGGCGCTTACACCAACAAGCTACAAGACAACGTGAATCGCTTGATCGGAGGCGTAAACTTCAACTACGCACCGCTCACCTGGCTGACGTTCAACTACCGGGCCGGACTGGACACCTACTCCGACGACCGGCTGCGTACGGCGCCCGGCCCGCGTGGCTTTGCCGACGAAGACACCTACGAAGACAACGGCCTGGGCTTTGTCAACCAATACCACACGGCCTTCCGCTCCATCACTTCGACCTTCACCGCCAGCGGCACGGCCAACTTGGGTGCCAATTTGAAAGGAACGTTGCGTGTGGGACACGACCTGTACGATCGCAAGATCCGCAGCTTCGGGGCCGAAGGCAATGAACTGACCGTTTATAACTACTTCGATCTTCGCAACGCCAGGGTCATTACGCCCACCCAAAGCGCAGAGGACTACCGCCTGATGGGGATTTTTGGCGAGCTGACGCTTGACTACAAGGACTTTCTGTTCTTCACGGTGACGGGTCGGAACGATATCACTTCCTCGCTGTTGGCCCCCAACAATTCGTTCTTCTATCCGTCGGCGAGTGTAGGTTACGTCTTCTCACAGCAGTTCAATATGCCTGCCTACGTCAGCCTGGGCAAGATACGGGCTTCTTACGCCAAGATCGGTAAGGACGCTCTGCCCTATTCTACCACCACGGGTTACGCGGCTTACAACAGCCTGCCGACGGGCGTTACGGGCTTTTCGCGCGGCTCACGGCTGGGCGATCCCACGCTTCGTCCCGAGTTTACGGAAACTTACGAAGGAGGCTTGGAACTGGGCTTTTTTGGCAATCGCCTGGGTCTTGATTTTACCTACTACCATTCACTCAGCAAGGATCAGATCATTAACGTGAACGTATCTTCATCGACCGGCTACGCCACGGCAGCGGTCAACTCCGGTACCATGCGGAACCAGGGTGTGGAGCTGACCTTGCGGGGGACTCCCATCAGGAAGAACGACTTTTCGTGGGACGTGAACCTCAACTTTTCGGCCAACCGGAACAGCGTCGTCTCCATTCGTGAGGGGCTGACGGAGATCAGTTTGGCCTCACAGTTTGGCTACGCGGGTTCGCGGGTAACCCAGAAGCTGATTCCCGGCGAAGCCTACGGAAACCTCTACGGCACCAGTTACCAGCGGTACTTCCCCAGCGGCGCAGAAGAAGACCTGACGCGCCTGGACAGAAGCCGCCCCATCGTGATCGGATCCGACGGGTTTCCGGTGCGTAGCACTGAGCAGCGACTGCTGGGCAACGCCCTTCCCCGCTGGGTTGGTGGGCTGAATAATACCCTGAAATACCGCGACCTGTCGCTATCGGTGCTTTTCGATGCGCAGGTAGGCCAGGATCGTTTCAATCAACTAGACAACTTTTTCTCGGCGTTCGGCATTGCCAAGTACACCGAAGACCGCAACGAAACCGTGGTCTTCGATGGCGTTCTGGCCGACGGCACGCCAAATACGAAGTCTGTTTTCAAAGGCCAGGGCAAAGGCCCCGACGGCGTGGATCAAGGCAACGGCTACTATCGAAACGTATACCGCGGCGTCTCCGAAAACTTCGTTCAGGATGCCTCCTGGGTGCGGCTGCGGTCCCTGCGACTGGCCTACGACCTGCCCGCGTCAATCCTGAAAAAAGGCCCGATCCGCAATGTTCAGCTGAGCGTAACGGGCAACAACCTCTGGCTCTCCACCAAGTACCGCGGCTACGACCCCGAAACCAGCTCCTTCAACAGTGGCAGCAACGTCACCGGCTTCACCGGCTTCGTCTACCCCGCCGTGCGCAGCTTTTTGTTCAGCCTGAACGTAGGGTTTTAAAATTAATTTGGAATTAGTGAATTATGGAATGTCGGAATAAAAGTTGACATCCGGCGAAAGCAATATTCACTAATTCCGACATTCACTAATTCACCATTAAAAACATGAAACGCATCATATTCACCATAGCCCTCCTCACGACCTTCGGGCTGAGCGGCTGCAAGGATTATTTCGATCTGAACGAGAATCCTAACCAGATTTCCAACCCGCCCTTGAAGTCGCTGCTGGCGACGACGACGCAGAAAACGGGTCTCAACTCCCAGCGGGTGGCGAACATAACTTCTTATTTCGTGCAGTACCTGGCCAATCCCGGCGCGGGTGGCTCCACGGACACTTATCAGGAAACCGATTATTCAAATACCTGGGATTTCCTTTATTACGCGATGGCGGACTTGACGGACATGAAGCGATTGGCCGGGGAACAGTCTTCCAGCGAATACGTGGGCGTGGCCAACGTCATGCTCGCCTACCACGTCGGTTTGGTCGGCGACACTTTCGGGGCCGGACCGTTCAAGGAAGCTTTCACGGGGGAGCCGCTCATACCTAAATACGACTCGGAAGAGGAGATGTACAACACCGGCCTCACTTTGCTCAATCAGGCAATTACCGAATTGAGCAAGACAGACTCCAAGATCAAACTCAGCGCTGGGGACGACCTGATTCACGGCGGAAAGCGGGAGGCCTGGCTGAAAACCGCCTACGCTTTGAAAGCGCGGATGCTCAACAAGGTTTCCAAGAAGGCCAGTTACGACCCCGCAGCGGTACTGGAGGCGGTGAGTAAGTCCTACACTTCCAACGCCGACGACGCCCAAATGAGCGTCTACCTGCTCCGCAATCCCTGGGCGCAGGTCGCCAGGAACAACGCCCTGCTGGTACTCGATGGCTGGCTCTCGGCCAATCTTATCAACCAGCTCAACGGTACGACTTACGGTCTGTTCGATCCCCGCATCGAGAAAATCACCGATAAAACCGTAACAGGTACCTACGTGGGCACCGTCAACGGCGCGGGCAACCCGACCGGGGCCGCCAACACGGTAAAGGACGAGAACTACATCTCGCTCAACTCCCCGCTGACGGGTGAAAATTCGCCGCTCCTGATCGTGACTTACGCCGAGATGAAGATGGTCGAAGCCGAAGCCGCCCTGCGGGCGGGCAACCGTGACCGGGCCTACGCGGCCTACCTGGAAGGGATTAGAGCCAATATGGCCAAGTTCGGGGTAGCCGCTGCCGCTCGTGACAAGTACATAGCCGACCCCACCGTCTCGGTCGGGGCCGCTAAACTAGCGCTGGCCGATATTTTCAAGGAGAAGTACGTCATCACCTACCTCAATCCCGAGGCCTGGAACGACGCCCGCCGCTTCGACTATAAGTACAAAGGGTTCAAACTACCCGTCAGCGCCGCGCTGCCCACTTTCATTCGCCGCGTCGCCTATCCATCCAACGAAGTCTCCGAAAACGGCGTCAACGTCCCCGCGCCAAAAGCGCTGTCCGAACCACTGTTTTGGGATAAGTAATTACTTAGTTGACAGTTGACAGTTGACAGTTGACAGTGGGTCTTTTTGAATAAGAGCCTTGCTGTAAGATTACAAAGCGTCCGATTTTGAACTATAAGTGTTCGGAATCGGACGCTTTTTTATTGCATCTTGATTGAATGACAGTTAGTTGACTTTTGGGCATAGATTTTTAATGATGACGTAGGGGAGCCAAAAATCCTTTATTCTTTCCTCCTCCCAAACTTATGCTTCACAACTATCTAAAAATCGCCTACCGAAACCTCTTGCGCAGCAAGGCGTTCTCAGCCATCAACATCGTCGGCTTGTCTTTCGGACTGGCTACTTGCATGATGATCGGCCTCTTCGTCCTGGACGAATTGAGCTTCGACCGCTTCCACGAAAAAGCCGACCGCATCGTGCGCGTGACGTTCCGCGCTGACATGGGCGGTAATAAAATTGAGGAAGCCAATGTCATGCCGCCCACTGCCAAAACCTTACAGCGCGACTACCCCGAGGTACTGGAAGCCACGCGCTTGCGCACGGCGGGTGCATTCATTATCAAGAAAGAGGAAGACATTTTTAAAGAGGAGGGCGTGGCCTTCGCCGACTCCAATTTCTTTCAGGTGTTCAGCTTTCCGCTGGTTTCGGGCAATGCAAAAACGGCGCTTGTAAAACCCAACACGCTGGTTATCTCGGAGAAAATGGCGCGGAAGTACTTCGGAAACGAAGACCCGATTGGCAAGACGCTCTCCGCTAAAAACTACAAGGAAGTGATGGAAGTAACGGGCGTTATGGTCGATATGCCCACCAACTCCCACATGAAGTTTGACTTCCTGATCGCGATGGCCGGACGGGACGATGCCAAAGCCAATTCCTGGATGCAGTCGGAATTCTATACCTACCTCGTGCTGCCCGAGGATTACGACTACCGCCAACTGGAGGCCAAACTACCGCAGATGGTGGAGAAATATTTTGGCCCAGGCATTCAGCAGGCGTTCGGGATGAGTTTTTCAAAATTCAAGCAGGAAGGCAACGACCTCGGACTATTCCTGCAACCGCTGACGGACATCCACCTGCGTTCCGATTTCGACTACGACATCGCCGCCTCGGGCGACATTCGCTACGTCTATATTTTCGGGGCCGTCGCGCTGTTCATGCTGCTAATCGCCTGCATCAACTTCATGAACCTTAGCACCGCCGGGTCGTCCAAGCGGGCGCGGGAAGTGGGTATTCGTAAAGTGATGGGTTCGATGAAAAGCAGTTTGGTCGGCCAGTTTTTAATGGAATCCATTATGCTGACCGCCGTGGCGTTGGTGCTGGCGGTAGTAATTGTGGTGCTGGCTTTACCGTTTTTCAACGATCTGGCCGATAAAAGTCTATCGCTCAGCTTCACCGCGATGCCCTGGCTGCTGCCGGGTTTGCTTTTGCTGGGCTTGGTCGTGGGCGTGCTGGCAGGTAGTTATCCGGCCTTTTTCTTGTCTTCGTTCAAACCCGTCACCGTGTTGAAAGGCGGCGGCAACCTGAATCTTTCCAAAGGGCGGCGCAGCATCGGCTTGCGGGGTACTTTGGTCGTGGTGCAGTTTTGCATTTCGATTATCCTCATCGTCGGCACGGCGGTCGTGTACCAGCAACTGCAATTTATTCAAAATGCCAAGCTGGGCTACGACAAGGAACAGGTACTGGTTTTGCAAGAAACCTACCGTCTGGGCCAAAACGAGCAGCTTCTCAAGAAACAACTCTCACAGGACTCGCGCGTCGTGAACGTGTCGGTGTCGGGTTATGTCCCCGCCGGGCCGTCTTTCAACAACAATTTTATGGTGTACGGAGACGACCGAACGAACGACTACATCAAAGGCGTCCGTTACGTGGTGGACGCAGAATACATTCCCACATTGGGCATGGAAATGGTTGCCGGGCGGAATTTCTCGCCGGAATTCGGCACCGACTCGTCGGGTGTTATCATCAACGAAACCACAGCGAAGCAAATGGGATGGGGTAAAGACGCCCTCGGCCACACAATCAGCAGTCCAAGAAATGATGGCAGTAAAGAAAGCTTTCGGGTCATCGGCATCGTGAAGGATTTCAATTTCAAATCGCTGCACGAACGCATCGGGCCGCTCATGCTGACGCTGGGCCCTAACAATGGGGCGATGCTGGTAAAAGTCAAAACCCGCGACATTCCCGCGCTGCTCACCTCCATAGAAAAGCAGTGGAACGCCCTGGCCGTAGACGCTCCCATCGCGTATTCTTTTCTGGAAGAAAACTTCAACGCCACCTACCGCGCCGAACAGAAAACGGGCCGCATCCTCGGCCTTTTCGCCGGATTGACGATTTTCGTGGCTTGTCTGGGTCTGTTCGGCCTGGCCACCTTCACCGCCGAGCAGCGCACGAAGGAAATCGGCGTCCGCAAGGTACTGGGCGCGAGCGTCAGCGGCATTGTGGCTTTGCTGTCCAAAGATTTCCTGAAACTGGTCGCGATTTCCATCGTCATCGCTTCGCCCATCGCTTGGTACGCCATGCATTTCTGGTTGCAGGATTTTGCTTATAAAATCGACATTTCGTGGTGGATTTTCGCGCTGGCGGGTTTGCTGGCCGTGGGCATTGCGCTGTTGACGGTTTCGTTTCAAAGCGTGCGGGCGGCGCTGGCGAATCCGGTGGAGTCGCTGCGGAGCGAATGAACTAAGGAGGAAAGGAGGAAGGAGGAAAGTATGCTGGCGCAAGTCTTCCTTTCTTCCCTCCTCCTTTCTTCCATTCTCCTCAAAAATAAACTAAACCAAAATCCAACAACCATGCTTCGCAACTATCTCAAAATCGCCTGGCGGAATCTGCGGCGTAACAAAGTGTATTCTGCGATCAACATCCTCGGGCTAGCCCTCGGTTTGGCTTGTAGCTTGTTGGTCGGATTGTGGGTATTGGACGAATTGACCTTCGACCAGCACCACGAGAATACGGAGAAGATTTTTCGGACGAACCTGCATATCAAGTGGGCGGACAACGAGTTTCGGTTGCGCGACACCCCGCCGCCACTTGGCCCGGCGCTGCAACAGGATTACCCCGAGGTACTGAATACGCTGAGGACCAAGCGAGGCGACGAAACGCTATTCCAGACGGGTGACAAGTCGCTGTACGCGCCGAAGGTTATCTACGCTGATTCCAGTCTGTTTTCCTTTTTCGATTACGTTTTTATCGAAGGTAATCCGCAAACCGCCCTATCGACTCCCAACGGGATCGTGCTGACAGAAAAACTGGCGGCCGATTTGTTCGGCAAAGAAAAAGCGAAACTGGGCCAAACGGTGACGGTGAAAGAAAGTACCCCATTCACCGTCACGGGGGTTATCGGCGATCCGTCCGTCAACCATCATCTGGATTTCGCCGCTGCCATGCCCTACGCCAATCTTGCCGTGAGCCAGGTGAATCCGCGTTCGTGGGACGATTTCAATTCTGCGACTTACCTGATGCTCAGCGACAAAAGCGATGGGTCGAAATTGGAAGGCAAAATGACGGCTTTCTACCAGAAATACATCGCCCAGGCGATTGGTGATGAGGGTAACGAGGGTGTTTCGTTCGACATAACATTTCAGCCAATGGCCGCTATCCACTTGCATTCGTCGCACCTGATGGGGGAAGAAAATGGGGGTAGTTTGGGCTACGTGTACGTATTTTCGGCGGTAGGATTATTCATCCTGCTGATCGCTCTATTCAATTACGTCAATCTGGCTACCGCCCGCTCCGCCAACCGAGCCAGAGAAATTGGGGTTCGCAAAGCCGTTGGCTCCCAACGATTTCAGTTGATAGGACAGTTCATGGCTGAATCGCTGCTTATGACTTGCCTGGCTATGGTAGTGGGGCTGATGTTATTGTACGCGCTCCTGCCTGCTTTCAACTCACTGGCCGATAAATCGCTTTCTTTATCTGTTTGGCATGGTCCCACTTTGCTCACGTTGTTGGGCCTGACCCTCCTGATTGGCGTCTTGAGCGGTCTTTACCCTGCCTTCGTACTCTCACGCTTCAAGGCCGTAGATGTCTTGAAAGGCAACCTGTTGGGAGCGGGTAGGGGTGCATTCCTGCGACAATCGCTGGTAGTGGCGCAGTTTGCCATTTCCATCGTAATGATCGTCGGCACGATGCTGGTGTACCGTCAATTGCAATTTATGCGGCACACCGGATTGGGTTTCAACCAAGAGCAGGTACTTGCCCTTTCACTAAAAAGCCCCTCGTCCCAGCAGTCTGCCGCTGTCCTGAAAAGCGCGTTGTTGCAGAACCCGGCCATCGAGAACGTGAGCCTCACCAACGGCTCCATCGGCAAACAGATGAATAGCCTCATGTCATTCAGCTTTTACCGGGAAGGAGCCGAACAGACGGTCAGTACCGAATATTTCGATGTGGACGAGGATTTCCTGGATGTCTTGAACATCGACCTGGCGGCGGGGCGCGACTTTGCCCCGGACTCGCCTGGTGACTCGACCCAAGCCGTGTTTGTCAACGAGGCTATGCTCCGGCGGCTGGGCTGGAAAGACCGCACGGACGGGCTGGTCGAGGTGAACAAGAAAAAAGTACCTATTGCCGGGGTGATTAAAGACTTTCACCTGCGCTCGCTGCACCATAAGATCGAGCCGCTGGTACTGAGGTTTGCGCCGAAGCGGGGAAGCAGTCTCCTGGTTAGGATTGCGCCAAAAAATATCCCTTCGACGCTTTCTTACGCAAAAGATCAATTTGAGAAGGTGAACCCCGGTCAACCTTTCGAATATACTTTCCTGGATGAAACATTTGACCAGCAGTACCACGCCGATGAGCAAAAGGGAAACCTTTTTCTTAGCTGTGCCGGCATCGCCATTTTTATCGCTTGCCTCGGTCTTTTCGGACTCGCCACCTTCACCGCCGAGCAACGTACGAAGGAAATCGGCGTCCGTAAGGTGCTGGGCGCGAGCGTCGGCAGCATCGTGGCTTTGCTGTCCAAAGACTTTTTGAAACTAGTCGTAGTTGCAATCGTCATCGCTTCGCCCATTGCCTGGTACGCTATGAACGCCTGGTTGCAGGATTTTGCCTACAAAATTGATATTTCGTGGTGGGTCTTCGCGCTGGCGGGTGTACTTGCGGTGGGGATTGCGCTGTTGACGGTTTCGTTTCAAAGCGTTAGAGCGGCGTTGGCAAATCCGGTGGAGAGTTTGCGAAGCGAATGAATGAGGTTTTTGACCTCAATAGCGGATAAATATCTTATTGATGTAACTTATCATTTATAATAAAAAAGCCATGCTACACAATGCTGTTAAAACTCTGTACCGACTTTTTCTTAAAATGGACTAATTAATTCTGATCATCCTCATCGGTTGGACCGGATACGGATGTTCCTCCGGTAACAAGGACCAAAATGCGAAGTCTGCCGAAGCCGTGATGGCAGTCGACACCTCCGATCTTCTGGAACCCGACACCCAGGTATCCTACGGCTTCAACAATGAAGCGGGGAAGTACCTGGACGTAGGCGATGCTAAAATCTACTACGAAGTGTACGGTACAGGCGACCCCATTTTGCTGTTGCACGGCGGGATGTTCGGCTACATCGACGAGTACAAAGACCGCATACCCGCTTTGAGCAAAGACCACCAGGTAATCGCCATCGCCACGCGTGGACACGGCAAATCGGAATTGGGAACGAAGCCGCTGTCCTACGATTTGTTCGCCGAGGACGCGGCCAAAATACTCAGGAAAGAAAGTCAGCAGAAGGCGACGCTGATTGGGTTCAGCGATGGTGCAATCATCTCACTAGTATTTGGATCGAAGTACCCTGATCTCACACGCAAAATCGTTTCGCTGGCTGGTGGGTTTGGCTCGGCCTGGTTTCACCAAGAGGCTTTAAAATCCATGAAAGATCTGACGGGCGAGAGTCTCAAAAAAGACTATCCTGGTTTTGTGAAAAGTCGCGTAGAGATGATGCCCGAACCCGAACGCTGGGACGAGTTCATCCGAGAGTTGAATAAAGTCAATAGGCAGTCGGTGTTCCTGACGGACGCAGCGGCTCGGAAAATTACTTGTCCGGTTCTGGTGCTCGGCGGCGACCGAGACGACTACTTCCGTCCCGAAAATTTTACGCACGTGCATCAAACTTTGCCCAACAGCAAACTGGTCATCGTACCAGAATGCGATCACCTCAGTTTGATGCAAAAAGAAACGGTCTTCGAGGAACACGTACTGCCGTTCGTCTTGGAAAAGGAATCCTGAAAATTGGTCAAAGTTGAAGCACGCGTTTGACACGCGCAATCCTTGTGTCCGCGACCAGGAACTTACATCGCCGACGCAAACCACCAGTTCGTATTCAAAAATCATCTAAACTATAAAGCCTGAAAGCTACGCTACAACCTGCTGATGGTTTACCGGCGTTTTAAACGGCTTTTTGTTAGAAAAAAACTATGAAAAGGTATCTGCTGCACACTTTATCAATTCTTCTCCTATTGAATGTCCGTTGCACCGACCAGTCGGGGTCTTCGGCGCCTCAATCGCAAAAGGAACAGAGACAAAACCAAGGTATTCGAACACGGGAAACATATGTCATTGAGAATGTGACCATCATTCCAATGACAACGAACAACAGAGTTCTCGAAAAGGCAACTGTGGTCATTCAGGAGAAGAAGATAATATCTATCAATGAACCAATTCCTGATGAGGCGAGCGTCATTGATGGAACTGGCAAATGGCTTATTCCGGGTCTCATTGATATGCACGTACACAATCTAGCGGACATAAATTTGGGGTCGAGTTATCCTACGAAAGGCGTCACCATTCCTACCGATACGCAGGAATTTATGCTGCTTTACGTCGCCAACGGGGTTACGACTACGTTTGAGTTGAGTGCGCGGGTCGAGCATTTTGGGCAACGAAACGACATTATCAAGGATGGGACTATTGGGCCTCGCATCGCCCTGGCCATGCTGGTTGACGGCGGAGACGGGTCGGGTAACATTGCTAACACACCGGCAGATGGTCGTCAAACAGTGCGCATTGCCAAAGCGCAGGGCTATGAATTCATCAAGGTATATTCGAGTCTGAATATTGACACCTATAAGGCCATCGTCGATGAAGCCAAACAGCAGGAAATGAAAGTCGTTGGACATATTCCAGATGCTTTTAAAGGCAGAACACAGGAAGCCTTCATCCCTAATTTCGACATGATTGCTCACGCCGAAGAACTCGCTAAACAGGCGATTGACTTCAGCGATCAGGAGGCCCGGCGGTTTGCCCAATTGGCTAAAAAGAATGGCACCTGGCTTACGCCAAACTTAATCGCCATCGCACGGATTGAGGAGCAAGCCCGCTCACTGGATGAAGTTCGTAATCTGCCGAGTCTCAAGTATGTGCATCCTCTTATGCAAAGCAAATGGCTAACATCAAACAACTACAATAGCCGTACAAGCCCGGAGTTGGTTACCCGCCTGAGGAAAATAGCGGAGTTCAATGTTCGGCTGGTGAAAGCGTTCAGCGAAGCAAGGGTTCCGATAGTGGCAGGCACTGATTCCGGGACTTCGGGCGTGGTGTGGGGCTTCGCAATTCATGATGAACTCGAACTTCTGGTAAAAGCTGGACTAACCACTCAGGAAGCACTGACTTCTGCCACCCGATTGCCCGCCACCTGGCTTGGCATTGCGGATAAGACTGGAACGGTGGAAGTCGGCAAGTACGCTGATTTGGTGTTACTTGACGCTAATCCATTGGACGACATCAGCAACACCCGAAAGATTGCTGGTGTTTTTGAGGACGGTCAATGGGTGAGTCGTAGTGAAATTGATGCTATGCTTTCTGATCTAGCTAAGAGAAACACTGATGACAAAGACAAATACGACTGGAATAAAAGGAGGGAATATTAGCTTCAAGGCGGCGTTGGTCAATCCGGTAGAAAGTTTGCGGAGTGAATAACTGTATGAGTTCACTTAAAAATCTCCGATAAACTAATCTCAATGTCAAAATTAGGATCGCGCAACGTATCGTCGTGATGAAAGAATTGGTAGCGATTGGGTTCGCCATAGACGAAAATCCCTTCGATGCGGGGCTGCACGATCCAGCAGGATTTTACGCCGAAGGCAAAATAAACATCAGCCTTGTCCAGCATTTCGTCCAGGCTCTGGGAAGGGGATTGGATTTCGACGGTAATCAGCGGGGCATCGGTACGACGGGCGGGGTATTCCTTGGTGAAGTCGGCTTTGAAATAGGGATAAACGACCACATCGGGCGTCGCGCCATTGGGAGGCGTGTCGAGCGTCAACTCCGAGAGGGCGCGGTACTGCTGAGGGAAATGCAGCCTGAACTCGAAAACCAGATTCGACTGGATGATAGCGTGGGGGGTAGTCGGCATAGGCTTTCCGCGTTCTAACTCGTAATCAGATAGTTGCTCGATGGTTGTTTCCATAACCCAAAATGTTTTTTTTCAAATATAAACAAAAAAAGCTATGCTCACCAACTACCTCAAAATCGCCTGGCGCGACCTCTTTCAGCAGAAACAAACTTTTCCCGGCCATCAACATCGCGGGCATGACATTGGGAATTAGCGTGTATTCTTTCGCCTTGTTGAAAATGGCCGGTAGCAGGATTTTGCGCTAAAACCACCGTTACGGATAAGTCATTATCTTTACAAGATTTCCATTTTGCCAGAAACACGTGAATTATGAGCAACGTCCAACTCCACCAGGCCATCGATGTACTGCCGCCTCCGCTGCAAGATGAGGTAGCTAATTTCGTGGCGTATCTACGCTATAAATACAATCTGTCACAATCAGAAACCAAGTCCGCTCCGGTACTTGCCGACTTCATCGGCATTGCCCCAAACCTCGACGCCGCTTCTTTCGATAACTACCTGACCGAAACAGATAATTCTGATTATGCTCGTCAACTACCTCAAAATCGCCTGGCGCAATCTTAGCAGAAACAAACTCTTCTCAACCATCAACATTGCGGGCATGACGCTGGGCATCAGCGTGTGCTTTTTTGCTTTGCTGTACGTGGCTTTTGAACTGAGTTACGATACCCAAAACGAAAAAGCCGACCGCATTTATCGGCTGGTGACGAATGTCGAAACTGCCACCGGAACCGAGCACAAAAGTACGGTGGGCGCGATGGCTCCGGCCCTGCAAGCGGCATTTTCCGAAATAGAAAAATCAACCCGGGTGTTCCTAGACTATCTGGTTTTTCAAAAAGACCAGGACGATGCCCGCGAGGAAAAAATCGCCTACGCCGATTCGTCGCTGTTTTCGGTGTTCACTTTTCCTCTGGTGAGCGGCAATCCCGCGACGGCCCTGAACGCGCCGAACAATGTGATACTATCGGAAACGGCGGCGCGGCGGTACTTTGGTACAGAGAATCCGCTGGGTAAAACGCTGCTGGTCAACGGAAACGACATCGCTACCGTCACGGGCGTGATGCGGGATATGCCGCACAACGCGCACTTCCGAACCGATATTCTGGTATCGCTGGCTACGCTGGGCAGTGGCTGGCAGACCAACTGGAAGCGTTTTTTCTTCTACACCTACCTCCTGCTTCCTGAAAACGCCAACACCGTCGCACTGAGCCGGAAAATGACGGACTTTATCAAGCAGCACATCGACCAAAGTCAGGCGAAGTACTCGCTTTCGCTCGAACCCTTGACCGAGGTGTACTTGCACGGCAAGGCGCGGGGATCGCGCTCGGGTAGTTCGGCGAGCGGGAGTATGAGTAACGTGTATATTTTCTCGCTGGTCGCGGCCTTTGTGCTCTTCATCGCTGCATTCAACTTTATCAACCTGACGACGGCCTTCGCTACCAAGCGACGGAAAGAGGTAGGGGTGCGTAAATACTTGGGCGGCGGGCGGCGGCAGTTGGTCGGGCAATTCTTGATGGATGCCTTGTTGATTACGTTGATTTCCTTTGGATTGGCGGTCGTCGTGTGCGTCTTGCTTCTGCCTTTTTTCAACGATTTGGCGGGAAAAGTCATTAGTCCCGGCATTTTGCAGTCCGGCAAGTACCTGCTATGGTTATTCGGAATCACGCTGGCGATTGGCCTTTCGTCGGGGGTTTATCCGGCGTTTTTTCTTTCGGGATTCCATCCGGTCGCCAGCCTTAAAGGCACTGCTCCCGCTGGCTTCCGGGGCGGCTCTTTGCGGCGGGTGCTGGTCGTGGCGCAGTTCGCGATTTCTTCGATTCTGATTATCTCTACCATCGTAGTTTACACGCAACTCGGCCATATGCGCAACCACGAACTGGGCTTTGCGAAAGACCACAAACTGGTCGTCGATTTCCAATTCAACGGCGGCGTCATCGACCGTAGCGATGTTTTCAAGCAGGCCATCGCCCGACTGCCGGGCGTCGAGAACGTGAGCCTATCCTCGGGGATTCCGGGCCGGGCCAACCACACCTTCCCGACCCAGATAGAAAACCAGGATCGCGAACTGCAAACCATCGAATCGAACGCTTATTTCGTGGATACCGACTTCCTGCAACAATACCAAATTGAGGTCGTGGCGGGCCGGGTACTTTCGTCGCGCCTGTCGTCCGACTCGACCGAGGCCATGCTCATCAACGAAACCGCCGCCCGCGCCCTCGGCTTCGCCCGACCGCAGGATGCCGTGGGCAAGCGATTCGAGCAATTGAAACGTTCTGGGCGAATCGTGGGCGTCATCAAGGACTTTCATTTCCAGTCTTTGCAAGAAGCGGTGCAGCCGCTCACGTTACGGATCCTGCCGGGATTTTTCACCTTCATGTCGTTCGATATTTCTCCCAAAAACACCCCGGAAACCGTCGCTGCCCTGAAAGCCGAGTGGCAGAAACTGGCCCCGGACGTGCCGTTCGTCTATTTTTTCGCGGATGAAGCTTACAATGCGCAGTACGCGGCGGAGGAGCAATTCGGGAAACTGTTTGTGTACCTGGCTCTGGTCGCCATTTTCATTTCCTGCCTGGGTTTGTTCGGCCTCGCTACGTTCACCGCCGAGCAGCGCACGAAGGAAATCGGCGTTCGGAAGGTACTTGGCGCGAGCGTCGCCAGCATCGTAACGTTGCTTTCCAAGGATTTCTTAAAATTAGTACTTATCGCCGTTGTCATTGCTACGCCCCTAGCTTGGTATGCGATGAATGAATGGTTGCAGGATTTCGCCTATAAGATCGACATCAGTTGGTGGGTCTTCGCGCTGGCGGGGGTACTTGCGGTAGGCGTTGCGCTGCTAACGGTAAGTTTTCAGAGCGTCAAGGCAGCATTGATGAATCCGGTGGAAAGTTTACGAAGCGAGTAGAGTCTTGTATTTACACTCGAAATCTTCGTAAGTCAGTACCGAAACCGGAGGAAAATCATCGGTGGATAATGCACGAAAGTGACGGTCATTGCTAATGATATGGTCAGCTTGCCCAGCTAGGTAACAATCGGCGAATTTGTTGTCGTCAGCATCCGGCTCAATGAGCTGCCAGAAAAAAGAGGGGCTGATTTGTACGACATTGGGAAGCAAAAGTAGATAGTCGAGCGTAGCATCAGTACGATTGAGACCGTAGCGAATCACAATTTGCTCGGCGTATTCAGTGAGGATGTCATTGGACACAGCCAGCTCGAAGCGATCTGCCAGCAAACTTTGGTACACCCAATGGTACTTGTATTGCGGAGCCAGCGAAACCATGAAAACATTGGTATCCAACACGAGGCGCAGCTTACTCATTAAGCCAGCGATCGAGGTCGACTTCGCTGATTTGCTTTTCTTCCACGGCTCGGCCAATCTTGCCAATGAGCTTGTCGGAGAAATAGTTGGCTAACAGATGCCTCACCGCCAGTAAATCCTCCTCGTTAGGTTGAAAGGAGTAAACTTTCAGCAGGTCTAATTGAAGCGAACTTAACTTTTGATTTTCCATTTTCGGATCGTCTTTTTCCAAATATAGTAAAAATAATCAGCCATGCTTCGCAACTACCTAAAAATCGCCTTCCGCAATCTCGCCCGCAACAAACTCTACTCCTTTATCAACATCGGCGGCCTGGCCCTAGGCCTGGCGGTGGCGATGCTGGTCGGCTTGTGGATTTACGACGAACTGGCGTTCGACCGCTACCACGACAACTACGCCCGCATCGCTCAGGTGATGCGCAACCAAACAGTCAACGGCGAAGTGGAGACGGCGGCTTCGGTGCCGATCCCGCTGGCGACGGAACTCCGAACTACCTACGGCGACGATTTCAAGCGGGTCGTGCTGGCCATCTGGGCGAGTAAGCACAGTCTGTCTTTCGAGAATCAGGTGTACGCCAGATTCGGGAAGTTCATGAGTGCTGAGGCACCTGATATGCTATCGCTTCGGATGGTGAACGGTAGTCGGGCGGGTCTGCAAGACCCGGCTTCGATCCTGCTTTCCGAATCTACCGCCGAGACCTTGTTCGGCGACGCCGACCCGCTGGGCAAGGTCTTGAAAATCGACAACGACATGACCGTCAGCGTGACGGGCGTGTATCAAGATTTGCCCGCCAACAGTACGTTCGGCGACCTACGCTTCATCGCGCCCTTTGATTTGTATGCCGCCGCTACGGGCTGGGTGGCACGGGCCAAAGATAGCTGGTACAGCACCTCGTTCGAGATTTTTGTGGAGACCGCACCCACGGCGGATATGGCCGCAGTTTCCCGGAAAATCAAGCCGCTTCTCATCGGGAAAAATCAAGACGCCGCCGGACTGGACCCCGAACTTTTTCTGCACCCGATGCGCCGCTGGCACCTTTACTCCGAGTTTGAAAACGGGGCCAGCGCGGACGGACGCGCCCAGTTTTTGTGGTTGTTTGGCAGCATTGGCTTTTTTGTGCTGCTGTTGGCCTGCATCAACTTCATTAATCTCAGCACGCCCGCTCGCTCAATCGCGCCAAGGAAGTGGGCATCCGCAAGGCGGTTGGTTCCAGAAGGGAACAACTGGTGGGGCAGTTTCTGGGTGAGTCGCTGTTGGTGGTGACCGTGGCCTATATTCTAGCAATTTTGCTGGCCCTCATCGCGATGCCTTTATTCAATCAGGTAGCCGACAAAGACCTGGCCTTGCCGTGGTCGAGCGCGGTTTTTTGGCTAATGAGCGGAGGCTTCGCCTTGCTGACGGGGCTGCTGGCGGGGAGTTATCCGGCTTTGTATTTATCGTCTTTTCAGCCGGTCAAAGTACTGGCGGGAGCGGGGAATTCGGGGCGGCGCGGACGGCAATTACTGGCTCCCCGTCAGGTGCTGGTGGTGGTGCAATTCACCGTCTCAATCGTCCTCATCGTGGGCACGGTGGTGGTTTTTCAGCAAATCCACCACGCCAGAAACCGCCCGCTGGGCTACGACCGCAACGGGCTGATTACCCTGATTACCAATGGCTCCGATTACCCGACGCACCGCGAAACGATCCGCCAGGAAATCCTGAAAACGGGCAGTGTGATCGACCTGGCGGAGTCGGCCAGCCCGACTACCGAGGCGCGCTCGCGCAACGGCGGCTTCGGCTGGACGGGCAAAGTCCCCGATCTTCAAACCAACTTCGCCACGACTGCCGTCTCGCACGAGTTCGGGCGAACCGTTGGCTGGAAATTCAAGCAAGGCCGCGATTTTTCGCGGCAGTTCGCGACCGATTCGCTGGGGCTGGTTCTCAACGAAACCGCCGCGCGATTTATGGGACTGTCCGACCCCGTAGGCGGAACCGTCACCTGGAAGGGCGAAGGCTTCGACATGACATTCCGGGTACTGGGCGTCATCGAAGACATGGTCATGGACTCACCCTACGAACCCGTCGATCCGGCCGTTTTCTTCATCGGGCCGCGTACGCCGCGCTTCGTCACGATGCGGCTCAATCCGCGCCAAAGTACCCACCAATCGCTGGCTGCCATTGAAACTGTGCTAAAAACCCACCTGCCCGACGCGCCGTTCGACTACCATTTTGTGGATGAAGAGTACGACTACAAATTCCGTAGCGAAGAACGCACGGGGCAACTGACGGTCGCCTTTTCGGCGCTGGCGATTTTTATTTCCTGCCTGGGACTCTTCGGCCTGGCCACCTTCACCGCCGAGCAGCGTACCAAAGAAATCGGCGTTCGCAAGGTACTTGGCGCGAGCGTCGGCAGTATCGTGGCTTTGCTTTCCAGAGATTTCTTGAAATTGGTACTTATCGCCATTGTCATCGCCACGCCTGTCGCCTGGTACTTCATGAGTGCCTGGTTGCAGGATTTCACTTACAGGATTGAGATTGGCTGGTGGGTCTTCGCGCTGGCGGGGGTACTTGCGGTGGGGATCGCGCTGTTGACCGTTTCGTTTCAGTCGGTGAGGGCGGCGTTGACTAATCCAGTGGAGAGTTTGCGGAGCGAGTGAGGCTTTAACATACTTTAACGCAACGAATTGCGATGGTGGCGGCAGCATTTTGGATATTTGTTTCTAGCCAAACTACCACCATTTTCATGAAAAAACTGTCTTTACTTCTCTGCTTTTGCTTTTCTTTTGCCGCCTCCTGTTGCGCACAATCGGTCAAGAAAATTGTAGTCGATGAAAGCGATGCCGTGAGCGGCTACTACCTGGCCCTCGAACCCGCCGCGAAGCCACTGGCCGGAGTGTTGGTGCTGTTGCCGGGCTACGGGGGAGGGGCGGAAAGCGTATTTCCCGAAACCAAACTACCCAACGTCGCCTACGCCAATAATCTGCTGGTGGTGGCGGTAGCCGCCGGGACTAAACTCTACGCCGATTCAACAGTCACGCCAAAACTCGGGCGGATTTTCCGGGATGTTATCGAGCGTTACGATGTGAAGCCCGAGCAGTTTGTGTTAGGCGGATTCTCGGCGGGTGGTACCATCGCGTTGCGCTACACCGAGCTATGCCACGCTACGCCCGCCGCCTTTCCTATCCAACCGAAAGGTGTTTTTATGGTAGATTCACCCATCGACCTGTTCGAGCTGTATGATTATTTTGGGCGGGAAATCGCCAAAGATTTCTCGCCTGCGGGCATGTCCGAGGCCAGATTTGCCACCAAAATCATGACCGACGAACATGGGACACCCTCCAGCAACCCGGCGGGATATGAATTATTATCGCCCTTTCACGCCGATCTCAAAACGCCCGGCAACGAACGCCACCTCAAAGATGTGGCCGTGCGCACCTACCACGACATCGACATCACCTGGATACTCACAGAGCGCCGCCGTAGCGCGTTCGATGCGAATTTTCTGGCTTCCTCCGAATTAATCAACCGCCTGCTGCTCATGGGGAACGAGCGGGCCGAGTTCATCCAATCTAACCGCAAGGGCTACCGTAGCGACGGTACGCGGCACCCGCATTCATGGTCGATTGTGGATGAAATAGATTGTGTGCAGTGGGTTTTGGGTGTATTGTAACGATGGCAAGGCTACTGTCCCGAGAGTCTCTCCAACACCCTTTCCAAACTCGTCACCGTGATATTTTCAGCAATGGGATAAGTATCGGCGTCAGGCGTGATAACGTAAAGATGCTCAAGGCTTAAGTCTTGCATGGCCTGGTGGGTGCCTTTGGTCAGGGAAGGCGAATTGGTGAGCTTGATTTCGGCGGCGAGTAGCCAGCGGTCGTTCCGCCGGATGAGCAGATCGACTTCGGCCCCGGCCTGGGTGCGGTAGTGATACAATTCGTCATCCGACTCCAACACCGACGCGACTTGACTGATGACGAAGCCTTCCCAGGAATGCCCCACCCTGACATTCCCCAGCAGGCTCTCGAAATTATTGATTCCGACCAAATAATGCAGCATCCCTGAGTCCCGAATGTACAGCTTCGGGGATTTCACGATGCGTTTCTTGATGTTGGTGTGCCAAGGCGCGATTAGGGTCGTCAGGAAGGCATTGTGCAAGAAACTCAGGTACGTCTTTACAGTTGGTACTGACAGTTCGAGGGACTTTGCGAACGTACTGTAATTCAGCAGCCCGCCATTGGCCGAAGCGATCATCTGTAGTAGTTGCCGGGTCACTTTCGGATCGGCGGGCAGCCCGTACATCGGCAAGTCGCGCTGCACGTAGCTTTGGATAAAATTGCGGTACCAGCTTTGCACGAAGGTGGGTTTGTCCGACAGAGCGGGTTCGGGAAAGCCGCCGTACTGCCAAAGCTGCTGCCAGGTAAGGCGGCCTCCGACTTCCACCAGATTGAGCGGGAACATTTCCAGGTAATTGATGCGGCCCGCCAGGCTCTCGGAACTCTGTCGCAGCAAAGCCGGTGAAGCCGAACCCAAAATAACGAAGCGTCCGGGCCGTCGGTCGTCATCCACCAGCGAGCGCAGCAGCGGAAACAGTTCGGGCAAGTGTTGCACTTCGTCCAGCACCACCGTTTTACTGGCCACTCGGGTGAGAAACAACTCTGGGTCTTGTAGCTTATTGAGGTCGGAATTACGCTCCAAATCCAGATACACCATGTCCGCTCCGTTCTGCCATTGCCGTACCAGCGTTGTTTTACCCACCTGTCGAGGACCAATAATGCCCGTCACCGGAAATTCCTCCAAGGACAGGGCCAGCTTTGCTTCCAATTGTCTTCCTATCATCCATGCAAATTTAAAAGTAATTTTTAAATTTGCATGGATGATTTACCCCTAAAATCTACCAAACAGCGTCCGATCCCGAACACCAACTGTCCGAAAATGAACAGTTTTTAGGCATTTTAAGATGTAAGTTACTGAAAATCAACAGTCAGTTTTCATGGTATTGGTTTTTGATTAAAATAAAACGGATTCCGAGAACCGTTAACCGTTTACCCCAGAACCTTATGCTCCCCAACTACCTGAAACTCGCCTTCCGCCAACTCTGGCGCAACCGTATGTTCACCGCGCTCAACGTCCTGGGCCTTTCCATTGGCCTGGCGGCTTGTTGGATGATTTTCCAGTTGGTCAATTACGAATTCAGCTTCGATGCCAACCAGCCTAACGTTGAGCGGATATACAAGGTCGTGGCCAACTACGATAGGGGTGGTAAAAAAAGCGGCAGCGCGGGTACTCCCAAGCCGATGGCGGATGGCATAAGAAACGAAATCAGCGGCGTCGAGATGGTGGTCGGATTGTACCGCCAGTCCGTACCGAGCCTGCAAGTGCCACAACCTTCGGGCAAGCCCGTCGTTTTCAAAAATCCCAAACGCGTCATCGCCACCACCCCTGATTATTTCAATCTGGTACCCTACCAGTGGCTGGCAGGAACGCCCGCCGGAACCTTGACGGAGCCCGACGAGGTGGTACTCACTCAAACGAGCGCCGAAAAGTACTTTCCTAATCTTACGCCCGAGCAAATGCTGGGCAAGTCGATTTTATACTGGGACACGCTGGCCGTCAAGGTGACGGGCGTGGTGGCCGATTTGGCTTACCCCAGCTCCTTTACGGGCGAGGAGTTTCTGTCATTGCCGACGGTTCAGCGGGGGCCGGTGGCCGAGCGGTTCCTCAGCGACTGGGTCAGCACCACTACCAATGATCAGATCTACCTCTTGAAAGAAAAGAAGACAGATGCGGCCCAACTGGCAAAAAACATCGACGCGTATGCCTATAAAAAATCCGAGGGGCCTCTTACTGAGATGGGTTCAACCCCGGCAGAACACGAACTGATTCCATTGTCGGAAGAACATTTCAACAGCTTTTACAGAGCGTACAATCGCGTGGCCGACAAGAAAACACTATTCTCGCTCTTGGGGCTGGCCGGATTCCTCCTGGCGCTGGCGGTTGTCAACTACGTCAACCTTACCACCGCCCAGATTCCGCAGCGCGCCCGGGAGATTGGTATTCGCAAAACCCTGGGTAGTTCGCGTCGCCGCCTGATCGGGCATTTTCTGGGCGAGACTTTCCTCGTTACGTTGGTGGCCTGCCTCCTGGCGTACGGCTGGACGGCGCTCTTCCGAAGCGAACTGGGCGACCTGTTTCCCACAGGGCTCGGTTTGTTTCCCAACATCGGACAGACGCTCGGGTTCATGTCGCTGCTGATGGTTGGAGTGAGTATCCTGGCGGGTTGGTACCCGAGTCTGCTCATTACCCGTTTCCAGCCTACCCAGGTATTGCGCGGCCAAGTCAGCCCGAAATTTGGCAAGAACAGTTTCTCGCTTCGCAAAGGTCTGATCGTGTTTCAATTTGTGATTGCTCAGGCGTTCGTGATCGGCGCGATCATCATGAATCAGCAATTGCGATTCGCTCTCGAAAAAGACCTTGGCTTCGACAAAGAAGCGGTATTGACTTTTCAGGTGCCGGATGAGTTGATGAGTAGCGACGCTTACGCCAAGAAGCATTTTGCCTTGAAAGAAGAACTAAAAAGTCTGGCCGAAGTCGATAAGGTGAGTTTGGGCGACACACCTTTCAATCAATCATTCTACGTCAGCCCCACCAAGTACAGCGGACCCAAAGGCGAGGTGGAGCGGGATATGTACAAAAAGTTCGCCGATACGGATATGCTGGATACCTACGGCATAAAGCTTATCGCCGGGCGCAACCTGCTACCCAGCGACACCGTGCGGGAGTACGTCATCAACGAAACCGCCGTGCGCGAATTCGGCTTTCAGAATCCGCAAGACGCCCTGGGCAAGTACCTGACCGTGTCTTACGATCCCACCCCCATTCCTATCGTGGGCGTCGTGGGTGATTTTCATTTCGCCACCATAAGCCGGAAAATCGATCCACTCGCTTTCATAACGACGAAGGACTGGACAGGTAGTTTCAACGTACAAATGGCTTCCAAAAAACCGTCCGACTGGCAAAGGGGTATTCAAAAAATGGAAGCTTCCTGGAAAAGTACCTACCCCGACGCGCCCTTCGAGTACAAGTTCTACGACGACACGATCGCACAGTACTACGAATCCGAGCAAAGAACGACCAAGATCATCAACCTCGCCACGGGCATCGCCATTCTCATTAGCTGCCTGGGTTTATTTGGCCTGGCCACGCTCACGGCTTTCCAGCGCACGAAGGAAATCGGGGTGCGCAAAGTGCTGGGTGCGAGCGTTACCAGCATCGTAGCGATGCTCTCCAAAGATTTCGTGGCACTGGTGCTGATCGCGCTGGTCATCGCCTCGCCCATCGCCTGGTACTTTATGGATCAATGGCTGGCCGACTTTGCCTACCACGTCGACATCAGTTGGTGGGTGTTCGCGTCGGCGGGCTTGGCCGCGATGGCGATTGCGCTGCTAACGGTGGGCTACCAAAGCGTGCGGGCGGCGTTGATGAATCCAGTGGAAAGTCTGAGAAGTGAATGAGCAGCATTATTCTTAGGGTAAACGGCTAAATACAGGACAAAAAAAATAGGATAGCCTGAAAATGGTAGATTTGAGTTGCGAAACCAACTCTACCCAGACTATCCCGATGCAAAGTAAAGAGAAAGAGGTATTCAATGCCATCAAATGTCACTTTACCTGCGACATACGTCGCGTAAAATTTATCAGTTGTTTGATCGTGAGTCTGTTAAAGCTTAACGACTGCTCGCTCAGCGAGTGGAGCAAGGGCGTCTGCCTGGACATTCTGCTGTCCTCGAAGTACAAGCGCCTGCAACGGCTGCTGTGTGGCTTCCGCTTCGGCCAGCGAGCGTACTTCAAGCTGGTCTGGTCGGCCTACGGACAGGCCGACCAGGTGGTGCTGACACTGGATCGCACGGATTACATCCAGCGCGGGCAGACGGTGCAGATACTGATGCTGGGCATCGCCCACAAGGGTGTGAGCATCCCGTTGCTGTGGCACACGGCCAACCGCGAGGGCAACAGCAGCAAGCAGACGCGGCTGGCCCTTTTGAAGGCCCTTGAACGTTGGGCGGTCGTCAAGCCAGGGCAGAAGGTTTACCTGACGGGCGACCGCGAGTTCATCGGTAAGGAGATGTGGACGGGCTGGTTCACACCCGTCATCCGGGTGCGGGCCAACGCCGCAGTGGTCAATGGCGGCAAGTCCTGCCGGGCCGACAAGGTCTTCGGCGAGAGGAGGTTGAAGGTGCTTCGCAAACCCAGGGTCGTTTACGGGCAGCGAGCCTACCTGACCGGTATGAAGCTGGAGGGCGAGGACTTCCTGATCCTGATGAGCCGTGAGCGCGTGCGAGGCATGGCCGGGATTTACGCCCAGCGGTGGCAGGTCGAGACACTGTTTGGCGCCTTCAAATCCCGTGGCTTCAACCTCGAGAAGTGCCGCGTCAACGATCACCGCCGGATCAGGACGCTGTTGTTTTTGCTGGCCATCGCGCTGGTTTGGGCCATCAGGGCGGGCGAGTGGCTGGTGGCCAACGGCAGAAAAATTCCGATCAAGAAACTCAGGACGGGAAGCCAGCCGCTGAACTCCTTGTTCAGGCACGGTCTCAACCACTTGCAAAACATTGCGCTTAACCATGCTCATTTTCAGAAACTTGATAAACTTTTGTACTGTACTTAGGGGTAAACGGTTAACGGTTAACGGTCAACGGCCTCTTGACTTTAAAAATAGGTGTTTTACATCACATCAGTCCTTCACTCTTCACCACGAAAACTAAATTAATAGAAACTCCATGCTATTCAACTCCCTGAAACTCGCTCTCCGCCAGCTCTGGCGCAACCGCCTCTTCACCGCGCTCAACGTGTTAGGCCTTTCGATTGGCCTGGCGGCTTGCTGGATGATTTTTCAGTTGGTCAACTACGAATTCAGTTTCGACGCCGAGCAGCCTAACCGCGATCGGATTTATAAGGTCGTGACGCGCTTGAACTTCGATGGCAAAGAAAGCGGCACCGCGGGCGTACCCAAACCAACGGCCAACGCGATTCGGGAAGAAATCGGTGGCTTGGAGATGGTCGTGGCGTTGCATGAGCAGTGGGTTTCCAGCCTGCAGGTACCCCAGCCATCGGGTAAGCCGCTGATGTTTAAAGACCCGAAGCGCGTCCAGGCGACGACTGCCAACTACTTTGAATTGGTACCCTACAAATGGTTGGCCGGATCGCCGACCCATATTCTGGAAGAACCCAACGAAGTTGTGCTGACCCAAACGAGCGCCGAGAAGTATTTTCCCAACCTTACGCCCGAACAAATGCTGGGCAAGACCATCCTGTACTGGGACACGCTGGCCGTGCAAGTGACAGGTGTCGTGGCGGATTTAGGACGCTCCACTTCGTTCTCGGGGCAGGAATTTCTGTCGCTGTCCACCGTGCAGCAAGGAGGCAAAGGCGATGAATTCGTGGGCACCTGGGATAGCATCAATTCCGACGACCTGCTGTATGTGGTACGAGCGGCGAAAACAGACGTGGCGCAATTGACGAAAAATATCAACGCGCTCATACACAGAAATGCTGAGGCGATGTACGCCAAATGGGGCGGTCAGGTACCAAAACACGAGCTTTTGCCCTTGATGGAAGAGCATTTCAACACCTTTTATCAATCCCAAAATCGGGTCGCTGACAAGCAAATCTTATTTGCGCTCCTGGGTTTGGCCGGGTTTTTACTGGCGCTGGCGGTCGTCAATTACGTCAACCTCACTACCGCCCAAATCCCGCAGCGCGCCCGTGAAATTGGTATCCGCAAAACGCTGGGCAGCTCGCGCCGTCGCCTGATCGGGCAATTTTTCGGCGAGACTTTTCTGGTGACGCTGCTGGCTTGTGCCCTGGCGTATATTTGGACGGTACTCTTTCGCGGCAATCTGGGTAATTTATTTCCTGACGGCCTGGATTTATACCCCAATATTGGGCAAACACTACTCTTCATGGCGCTATTGCTCGTTGGCGTTAGTCTGCTGGCGGGCTGGTATCCGAGCCTGCTCATCACCCGCTTCCAGCCGACTCAAGTTTTGCGCGGCCAAGTCAGTTTGCAAGTGGGCAAGAATACCTTTTCGCTCCGCAAAAGTCTGATCGTCTTTCAATTTGTGATCGCCCAGGCATTCGTCATCGGAGCCATCATCATGAATCAGCAATTGCACTTTGCACTGGAAAAAGACTTGGGTTTCGACAAAGAGGCGGTGATTACCTTTCGGGTGCCCTACGATTTATGGCAGAAAGAAGCGAATAGTGAAAAGCACTTTGGGCTGAAAGATAAATTCAAAAGGCTGGTCGAGGTGGACAAAGTAAGCCTGGGAAATCCGCCTTTCAACCAATCTTTTTCCAGCAGCGGAACCACTTACAATGGTCCCAAAGGTGAAGTCAAGCTTCAGTTGTACCGAAAATCGGTGGATATAGATATGCTGGATACCTATAACATCAATCTCATTGCCGGGCGCAATCTGCTTTTCAGTGAGAGTGATACCGTGCGCGAGTATGTCATCAACGAAACCGCCGTGCGTGAATTCGGCTTTGAAAGTCCGCAGGATGCATTGGGCAAATTTCTGACCGTCGGTGATCATTCCGTACCCATCATTGGCGTGGTGGGTGATTTCCACGCCGCGAAAATGAGTCGGAAAATCGACCCGTTGGCCTTCACGACCTACAAAGACAAAACGGGTACCTTCAACATAAAACTAGCCTCCAACCAACCCGCCGACTGGCAGGCGGGCATCCAGAAAATGGAAAAGCTCTGGAAAAGCACCTACCCCGACCTACCCTTTGAGTACCAGTTCTACGATGATAAGATTGCGGACTACTACGAATCTGAACGCCGCATGGCCAAGATCATCAACCTTTCTACGGGTGTCGCCATTCTAATTAGCTGCCTGGGCTTGTTTGGCCTGGCCACCCTCACGGCTTTCCAGCGCACGAAGGAAATCGGGGTGCGCAAAGTGCTGGGTGCGAGTATTGCGGGCATCGTCACGATGCTCTCCAAAGACTTCGTATGGCTGGTGCTGATCGCGCTGGTCATCGCCTCGCCCATCGCCTGGTACTTTATGGATCAATGGCTGGCGGACTTTGCCTACCATGTCGATATTGCGTGGTGGGTTTTTGCGCTGGCGGGCGTTACGGCGCTGGCAATTGCTTCGCTGACGGTGGGGTACCAGGCTGTGCGGGCGGCGTTGATGAATCCGGTGGAAAGTCTCCGGTCAGAATAAGAGGGGTTCTCCGCCCGCTTCACTTCGGAATCCAGAGCTGAAACTGGGTGGCTTTCACGCGAATCGTATCGGGATCCCGGGGATCAGTCCTGGAAGTTATCGCGTAATCCACCTGAAAGTTGCCTTTGACCTCGCCCGATTTTTTATTTACGGAGGTGATCTGGATCGTATGGCGCTCGCCGATCGGAACAAAGAAATTCATGGTCACCCCCTTCTGTCGCAAAGTGGCGTAATTGCTGTGCACCAGCGTATCCTCGCAGTAGGTAGCAATGTTGTACTTATGGATGGTGTAGGTACCTGGCTGAATCGTTACATTGGAAAAAGAGATTTCGTCCGGAATCGCATGGCGGTTCGGGACAATCACCGTGAAGTTCAAACGCCCCTCGTGACAGGCCACATCTCGATAACAGGGGACTTCTTTTGCCGTCCTGGATTGGCCATCGATCAGCACATCCGCCGAGCCAGCGGGTGGAATGAGCCAGTCCGATTGACAAGCGAAGAGGGCATAGACAAGGAGCGAATACGAAAGACCGATCGCCACAGCAGGTTTGAGGTTTTTCATGAGCAATGAAGTTTGGTTGAGACAGATTATTCGCTGGAGCCCAAGGCAGCACCGAAGGTTGGAAACAAATTATGAATTTGATCGGTACAATAAGTCAGAACATTAAATTTCTCTCAAAAATAGCCAGTAACGCGTTGAAATACAACCCCTCCCCTCCCCGCTCCAAAATCAAATTATAAAAGCACCCGCCAAAGAATTAACTTTGCGGTTTGAAACCCGCGCTGACTGACAATCTGGCATTCAGTGGCTTTCGGGCGTATTCTTTTTCAAAAAACCCTTACCGGAAAAGATTCGCCGCTAACCTGCGTTCATGTTTAGTCCAATAATTAGTAATGTGACTAATTGAACGATACTTCATTACCCTACTATAAAAATCACCATGCTAAAAATATTCAGTAAACTCTTCGGCACCAAGGCCGCTCGGGACTTAAAAGACTTAACTCCCTACGTGGGTCTGGTCAATGCCGAGTTTGTGCAATTGGCCAACCTCTCTAACGATGAACTCCGGCAGCGGGCCACCGACCTGCGCGAGTACATCGCCGAGCAACTCAAACCCATCGACGAGCAGGTCGATACGCTCAAACAGCAGGCGGAAGACGAGCCCGACGTCGACAACAAGGAGACGATCTTCAAGCAAATCGACGAACTGGGCGAAGAGCGCAATAAGGAACTGGAAAAGGTTCTGGAAGAAATCCTGCCCAAAGGCTTCGCCATTGTGAAGGAAACGGCCCGTCGCTTTAAGGAGAATGATCAATTGGAAGTAACGGCCTCCTTCTTCGACCGGGAGACGGCCGCCAGGAAGCCCAGCGTCACCATCGAAGGCGACAAAGCGATTTGGCAAAGTACCTGGAATGTAATTGGTCAGCCGACGCGCTGGCAGATGGTGCACTATGATGTCCAGCTCGTGGGCGGCGTAGTGCTGCACCAGGGCAAAATCGCCGAGATGGCCACGGGTGAAGGTAAAACGTTGGTGGCTACTTTGCCCGCCTTCCTCAACGCCCTGGCCGGGTTAGGCGTCCACATCGTGACGGTGAACGACTACCTCGCCAAGCGCGACGCCGAGTGGAACGCGCCGTTGTTCGAGTTTCACGGCATGAGTGTCGACTGCATCGACCGCCACGAACCCAACACCCTTGCCCGCCGTAACGCCTACAAAGCCGACCTGACGTATGGTACCAACAACGAGTTCGGCTTCGACTACCTGCGTGACAATATGTCGCGCGCACCGGAAGAACTCGTGCAACGCAAGCACCACTTCGCTATGGTGGACGAGGTGGACTCCGTGCTGATCGATGACGCCCGGACACCCCTCATCATCAGCGGCCCCGTGCCGCGTGGCGACGAGCAGGAATACCTGGAACTCAAACCCCGCGTGGCCCGCATCGTGGACGCCCAACGGAAGTTGACGATGGAGCTGCTCAACGAGGCACGCAAGAAGATCGCCGCCGGAGACACGGAAGAGGGCGGCCTGATGCTGTTCCGCGCTTTCCGGGGTACGCCTAAGTACAAGCCCCTCATCAAATTCCTGAGCGAAGGCGGCATGAAAGCGCTTTTGCAATCGACGGAGGGGATTTACCTGGCCGAAAACCAGAAACGGATGCCCGAAGCCGACGCGCCGCTGTACTTTACGATCGACGAGCGGCAAAACAGCATCGAACTCACCGAGAAAGGCATCGACTTCCTCACGGGCGAATCGGATCAGACGAATTTTTTCATCATGCCCGACATCGCGGTCGAACTGAACGAAATCGAGAAGGACGCCGACCTCAATGAGCAGGAACGCGTCGTGAAAAAAGAGTCTTTGATCCGTGACTATACGGTGAAAGCCGCGCGGATTCATACCGTTAACCAATTATTGAAAGCCTATAACCTGTTCGAGAAAGACGTGGAATACGTCATCATGGACGGGAAGGTGAAAATCGTGGACGAGCAGACGGGCCGCATCATGGACGGTCGCCGCTATTCCGATGGCCTGCACCAGGCCATCGAGGCAAAGGAAAGCGTGAAAGTCGAAGACGCCACGCAGACTTACGCCACGGTGACCCTGCAAAACTACTTCCGCATGTACCACAAGCTGGCGGGCATGACGGGTACAGCCGAAACCGAGGCGGGTGAGTTTTGGGAAATTTACAAACTCGACGTGGTGTCGATCCCGACCAACGTACCCGTTATCAGGAAAGATGAGGAAGACAAAGTCTATCGCTCGGTGCGCGAGAAGTACAACGCCGTGGCCGATGAGATCGTGGAAATGGTCGAGGGCGGTCGTCCGGTGCTGGTGGGTACGACCTCGGTCGAGAACTCCGAAATTATCAGCAAGATGCTTACTTTCCGCAAAATCCCGCACCAGGTCCTCAACGCCAAGCAGCACCAGCGCGAGGCCGACGTGGTATCGCTGGCGGGTATTCCCGGTACGGTGACTATCGCGACCAACATGGCCGGACGCGGTACCGACATCAAGCTGACGCCCGAGGCCAAGACGGCGGGTGGATTGGCCATCGTAGGCACCGAGCGCCACGAAAGCCGCCGGGTGGACCGCCAGTTGCGTGGTCGCGCCGGCCGACAGGGCGACACGGGTTCGTCGCAGTTTTTTGTGTCGCTGGAAGATAACCTGATGCGCCTTTTCGGCTCCGACCGCATGGCCAAGGTCATGGACCGTATGGGGCTGGAAGAGGGCGAGGTGATTCAGCACAGCATGATCACCAAGTCTATCGAACGCGCCCAGCGCAAGGTGGAGGAAAACAACTTCGGCACCCGGAAGCGGCTGCTGGAGTACGACGACGTGATGAACTACCAGCGCGACGCCATCTACCGCCGCCGCCGTAACGCCCTGTTTGGCGAGCGCCTGGCCGTGGACATCGCCAACACGCTATTCGACGTGTGTGAGGACACCGTCGCCAACACCTTTGGAAATTACGCCGAGTTCGAACTGGCGACCCTGACGGCCTTCGGGATCGAGCCGCCCATTGACGAGAGCGAGTACGGTGGCCTGAATGAGGTTCAGAAAGTACAGAAGCTATACCAGGGCGCCGAGAAACACTACCGCGAAAAAAATGCAGCGATTGCAACCAAGGCGTTACCCGTCCTGAAGCAAATCCACGCCGAACGCGGCGCAACGATCACCGAAATCATGATTCCCTTCTCCGACGGCATCCGGCAGGCGGGGGTAGTCGTGAACCTGGAAAAAGCCATCAAAACCGAAGGCAAGGAGATTGTCCGCGAGATGGAAAAGGCCATCGTGCTGTCGCTCATCGACCAGGAATGGAAGGAACACCTGCGCGAGATGGACGACCTGAAGCAATCGGTGCAGAATGCTGTTTTCGAGCAGAAGGACCCGCTACTGATTTATAAGTTCGAGTCGGTGGAGCTATTCAAGCGCTTCCTGAGTAAAGTGAATTTCGACACAATCTCGTTCCTGATGAAGGCCGATATCCCGCAGGAGCAAGCCGCACCCGAAAACGTGCAGCGACCACCCGCCCGCCGCCAACCTAGCCCGGCCCTGCAAACCAACCGGGGCGACGAAGGCGACGACTACGCCGACAGTGGCCCCGAAGCACACGCCCGTCACATGGAAAACAGCGTGAAGCAACAGCCCGTCCGTTCGTTAAAAATCGCCGACCGCAACCAGAAAGTAACGGTGCAGTACCGCGACGGCCGCGTTTTGAAAAACATCAAATACAAGAAGGTAGAACAGGACGTAGAAAACGGTGTGTGCGTGGTGATGGAGTAACGTTTGGAACGTAAAGCATCATTTCTTTAAAAGAAAGAAAGGAGGAGGGAGGAAAGGAAGAGGGATTCGACGAATTCCACTTATCCTTTCCTCCCTCCTCCTTTTCTTTCTCCTTTCCCAAATTTTATTCCACTACATTAATCCTGTAGAGAAACGGAGAACTGTAAAAGGCACCACCCGTAATGTTGGCACCGGTGTTGCTGGCGTTGTAACGTCTGCCGTCGGTAAGTACCATCGTACCACGAACCTCAAAACGGTCACCAGGTGCGATTTTGTCGGCAGTGAGCCCGGAGCCTGTAAGCGCTTCTTGTCCGGTGATCGTCATGGTAGCCTGAGGGTAGCCCGTGGCGGCATTTTTGGTGAAGGTAGAAGCGGCGATTGTGCGCAATGGCTTATCATCTACCGGATTACTACCGTTGGCCGGCGTGTTGTCCACAAATCGAATCACCAGTTCGTAAGAGGCGAAGTTTGCGCCCCCGTTGTCGGTCACGGCTTCGTGCACCAACTCGAGTTTCGTTCCTGCCAGATTGGCCTTGCTCACTTTAAACGTAGCCGCCAATACCGGAAAAGGCGAAAAGATGCGCATGTAGCCTCCTTGCTGGAATTCTAATTCATTGAGCCGTTCGTTAGCCAAAGGCGATTCGCACCCGGCGGCTCCCAGCCCAAGCAGGCCGAGTACTGAGAGAATCTTTAAATATTTCATCTATAATGATTGTTTTTGATATCCTGAATGTTTCTGTCGGTATGAGTACGGAGTACGAACTCAACGATTTATTTCAAAAGCCCAGCCGGGTTGGTGTCCCAAAAGACTGGCACGGTTGCATCAGCTTTTTGAACGGCACTGGTATTACGCGTCACGAACGACGCGGGGTAATACAGCGAACGGGCAAAAGGACCCGGGTTGGCTTCCAGAGCAGGCTGCTGATTGGCAGGCTTGCCCGTGCGACGATACAAGTTGTACGATTCGATGCCATTGCCGAACAGCGCGATCCAGTACTCGGTTCCGATGATGTTTAGCCGGGCGTCGTCGGTAGTGGCAGCGTCATAATCAGCCAGCACTTTGTTGACGTACTTGGTTACCTCGGCGGCCCAAACGATCCCTTGTGCGGTTTCGAAGGCGTTGATTTTACCAGCTTCGTTGGTACCCAGGGCAAGCGACCGCACGTCGGCCATCGACTTCTCGATCCCTGCCTTCAGGTAAGCCCGGGGCGTACCGGTGGTTCCCAGCGTGAGTGCCGACTCAGCCAGCATGAAATCTACGAAAGAAGCCATCATGATGGGGTGAATACCAGCTCCACCCGCGCCAACGCCAAGGCCGATCGGGCGAGCCGCGTTGTTGTCGTACAAACCGCCGGCAGGATACACGCCCCAAGCCGTGCGCACCAATCCATCGGGTGGGATACCCTCGTTGCTTAGGTGGTCGCGTCCCCAGTAACCTACCCTGGTAGGGTAACAGAAGGTATCAGACGCCTTGTAGTGGGCGGGCTTCTGGTTGGTAATGCAGCGAATTTCGTTGACGTTAGTGGAGTTGACGATCACCGGACGGTAGAAGTAATACCGAATTCGGGGATCGGGAAAGCCCTTATCGTTATACATCGTACCCATGTAAGAGTTCGACTGGTAATCGCCTCCACCCGTGGGGCTATACTGTGCGGCGTAACGCGGATGGCGGGTATCAGGGTTATTCAGATTCGATCCGTACTTAAAACGAAAATTTTGAGCCGCAGTCGAAATCAGGTTTCCTCCCGCTATGAGGGCGTTGATGGTCGAAGTAGATCCGGCCTTATCGATCAAGCGACGATTCAGAGCCGCCTTCAACTTCAAGGTATTGGCGTAGCGCGTCCAGTTGGCGGCACTTCCCCCGTAGTACATATCTTCGGCGGGCAATGCGGCGGCGGTCGCTGCAAAGTTGGTAATCGCACCGTCCAGTTCGGCCAGGGCAGCGGCATAAACCGCTGCTCCACCGTCTACCTTAGGATTGAAATTGGCCAAGTCGATGGCCTCCGAATAGGGTACGTCACCAAAGGCATCCACCAGGTTCAATAAAACTGATGCCCGGAGCGTACGCGCTATTCCGACGTGGACGGACAGATTCTGCGCTTCGGCCAGGGGAATCAACGTTTTCACGTCCGTCAGTATACCAGCGTAGGCAGTGGTCCAGGCCCCATCATAATTGGCTGGCGATACGGCGTTGTCATAAATGGCCGAACCAGAATTCAGCATCCGGGTGAGGCGCATGCCAGGATCACTCATTTGGTCGAAATGCGTGGCATAACTAAGCTGAATCTGATTCAGCAGGTAGTTGATGTCCGTATTTCGGGCCGTCACTGCATTGGGATTGTCCAGCAGATCCAGCGAACAGGAAGTCACGACCAACGCCACGAGCGTCAAAAGTGACAGTTTAATTTTTTGTATCATAATTTATATTTTTTTGAATCAAATTGAAGATAACCGTTGCACACACAAGGTTATGCTGTCCATTAAAGGGTCACTTTCAGGGTCACGCCGTAACGCTTGGCACTGGGGCCGGTCAGGTACTCAAACCCAAAGTTGTTTCCTACGCCAAGGCCTAGGTTATCGGTGTCGAAGTTGAGGCCGGGAGGGAAATTAAACGCCCGATACCACAAGTTATTACCTGAGAAAGTAAGCGAGGCTCCTTTAAGTTTGATCTTGCTTACCAAAACCTTAGGCAGTTGGTAGCTCAGTGAAACCTCCTGGAGGCGAAGCGTGGTGCCATCGAATATGCGCCCCTCGTCGCCGAAGAAGTACGTATTGTTGAATCCAATGTCCGAAGACGTGATCTGGATGTCGTTAGGTTGCCCGTCGGACAGCTTCACCCCGGGAAAGGTGTAGGTCTGCGCGCGGTCGTAGCCAGCCTCGAGTCCGGTATCGTAGGTAAGTCCACGACCCATTAGAGACCCCGCAGTAGAAGAGTACATGGCACCGCCATGACGGTACGAGAGCATAACGTCGAGCGAAAGCCCTTTCCAGGTGAAGCCATTGATCAAACTAGCCGTGAAGGCAGGGTTGGGGTCACCCAGAATAATGGGTTCCGTAGTGCTCAAGAGATAGCCTCCGCCATCGACCAGGAGCTGTCCCTGCTCGTTGCGACGGTAGCCCGTTCCTTTGATGACGTTGAAAGGCTCACCGACTACGGCAAAGTTGCCGAGCGTGGTGAATCCACCACCGATCTGTACTTCTTCCAGCTGCCCACCCAAATCCAGGGTCGTGGGCACGATGCGCGAGTAAACGCCATTGACTGTCCAGGCGAAGCCTCCGACATTCACCGGGGTACCGCCCAGGCTAATCTCAAGACCTTCGTTCCTAATCTTACCCAGGTTGATGGTCGTGGACGTATAGCCAGTAGCGGCGTCCAGAGGGGCGCGCGTAATCAAGTCGCGGGTGTCGCGGCGGAACACCGTCACGTCAAAGTTCACATTGTTGTTCAGGATGCGGCCTTCTACGCCCAGCTCGAACTCGGTCTGAAGCTCAGGCTTCAGATTGGGGTTGCCAAGGAAGTTGTCGACGGCTTGGGTTTGAATGGTGGCGCCCGACGAATTGAGGAACCCGCGAGCGCTTTGACCCAGAATGTTACGGGTGCTATACGGATCAGGGAAACCAGCCGAGGTACCGTAGCCCGCCCTTACCTTCAGATAATTCATAAAGTTGGACTCTAACCCTGGAAAGGCCGTCGTCGGTACAAACGAAAGACTCACCGATGGGTACAGGATGCGGCGGTTTTCCACTTCCACGGTAGATGTCCAGTCATTTCGGGCCGCTACGTTCAAGAACAGATAGTTGCCATAGTCAGCGGTAATTTCTCCAAAAATACCTATACGGGTTTGCTCCACTTCGCTATCAAATGCTACGTTGTCGATGAAGTTACTGTGACGGAACAGATTGCGAGCCAACTGGTTGTTGCTGTTTACCCCGTTGAAGTTAGTCAAGTCATTCCGCAAGTTTCCTCCCAACCGCCCCGAAAGCACAAACTTGTCGGAAAGGTCTTTGGTATAAGAAAGAATGACACTGTTGTCCACAATCCGGTTGTTGACGTCATACGTAAACATAGATCCGTTGGGTAGAATGGTACCTCCCTTGTTGAGCTCGACGCGCTGGTTCTCAGTGTAAGTATCCAGACCAACCTTATAGATCAGGTTGAAATCAGGTGATAGCTGGTAGTTGAAAGTCGTAGCTGTGAACAGACGATTGACCACACCCGAAGTTTTGTAGTTTTCCAACATCCAGCGCGGATTAGGAATATCGTTACCCGAGCGGTAATAGACCGACCCACCCGTAACTGGATTCTCATACGGCCAACCCATCAGGTTTACCTGGCGAGGCGTGTACATCACGTTAGCCAGGATCGAGGGGAAGCCGCCAAGTGAGTTGTTACCGGTACCTCCACTGAGGGGTGGCGAATACTGATCCGTGTTGGCAAAGTTGAACGAGGTCACCACCGAGAGTTTCTTGCTCAACTGCGCGTTCAAACCCAGTCCCAGGTTAAGCCTTTTCAGACCGTTGCCGGGGATATAGCCCTTCTCGTCGTTGTAACCCGCCGACATATTGAAGCTCACCTTTTCTCCGCCGCCCGAAATGTTGAGCGACGTGCTCGAAATCAACCCCGTTCTGAAAAAGTCTTTGACGTTGTTAGGGAACGTTTGGATATTATAGTCGCCCAACGACTCCACATAAGGAGCCATAGCAGCACGAAGCCCGCCCGCCGTAGTCAAAAAGGCAAATGGGTGATTTGTAAGTGCGCTGTTGGTGCTCTGCGAGGGGTAGATTTTGGCTTCCTCGATCGTGGGTCCCCAGTTACTGAAGAAGTAGCCCAGGTTTTGCTGAAATCCTCCCACATAGTCATTCTGGTAGCGAGGCAGGTGCGCCTGGTTGGCAAATATCGACTGCGTTACCGAGAGTTCGGTTTTACGCGCTTTCTTGGATCCATTCTTGGTTGTTACCAGGATTACCCCGTTCCGGCCCTGATCACCGTAGGTTACGGTAGCAGCCAGGCCTTTCAGTACCGAAATGTTTTCGATGTTGTTAGGATCCAAATCCAGGAAGCGGCTCGAAGTCGACTGCCCTCCGCCCGTAAAGCCAGCGCGGGAGTTGGTATTGGAGTTGAAAGGAACACCATCCACCACAAACAGCGGCTGGTTAGAACCCGAGATAGACGAGTAGCCACGAATGATGATGTTGGTACCCGTACCCGATACGCCCGAAGTCTGCGTGATGTTCACCCCGGCCACCTTGCCTTGCAGGACCCGGCCTACGTCGGCCTGGGGACGATCCTCAATGAGTTTCTTGTCCACCGTGGCTACCGCGTAACCCAGCGCTCGTTTCTCACGAACAATTCCCTGGGCCGTCACGACCACTTCCTGCAAATTCTTGGTGTCGGAGGCCAGTGCCACGTCGATCACGGAGCGATTCCCCACCGTAAGTTCCTGGGTCAGCGTTCCAACAAAGCTGAAAACCAGCTTCGTAGTAGTAGAAGGCGCGTTGATGGAGTAGTTTCCATCGGCATCGGTGTTGGTACCCGCGTTGCTGCCTTTCACAACAACGGATACGCCGGGAAGTGCGCTGCCGTCTTCCGACGCCGTCACTTTACCGGTAACTGTCCGGCCCTGGCCGAATGAATACGCCAGGGATGAGCACACCAATACGAGGCTCAAGAGTAGTTTTTTCCTCATTTACGAATTGATTTAGGTTAAAAATACGATAATCGTTGATGCAAATGTAGTACATCGAAAATACAATTCAAACACCCGCTATTAATTTTGTTCTACCAAAGATTCGTATTGAACTCTACCATTTTTGTAGAATATAATTCGGAAACCATCCGTATTACTTAGGTTACAAAGTGCGGCCGATTAGGCCTTATGGCTATCTTGGTAGTGATTTTTCGCAAATTCCCCTTCATTTCAGCCCGCAAATCAGGGCTGACCAAGAACTAACTTACTGAAGTATTTTTATTGGAAAAATCCAAAAAACCCGTAATTGGTCTATCTCAAAAAAATTCAAATATTCAAATATTCAGAGAAAAGTCAAGGCAGGGCCAGCTCACTTTGTAGTACCTGACGGGCATGGCGGTAACCCAGCGCGAAGAGTTCGCGGGCTTTGCGCAGATCGTACACACTGTAGTCGCCCAACAGCGGGGCTTCCAGGAGTAGATCACACTTTGCAAAGCGCTCCTTGGTTTTGGCGTGGACGGCCAGGATCATGCTGCGGTACACGACCTCACGGGTAGAGCGGGGCGGATGCAGCAGCTTGAACGGATTGCAGTGCACGCCGATGATATAGTCAGCCACTTTTTCCAGCGGCTCGACGGGCATGTTGCTCAACACCCCGCCATCCACCAGATGCCTCCCCTGATATTCCATGGGCGCAAAAAGCCCCGGCAGGCAACACGAAGCCAGCACGGGACGAGCCAACTCACCTTCCTTGAAATAAACGGCCTCGCCTTCGAAAATATCGGTTGCCGATACAATGAGTGGGACTTTCAGGGCTCCAAAGGTATTCTCAGGAATATATTTCCGAATAATTTCTTCCAAACGGTCGATGCGCAATAAACCGCTTCCCGCGAAAGTCGGGCGTACATAGCGCAGGAAACTGGTTCCCACGATGATATCGAGGATTTCGTCCGGACTGTAGCCATGGGCCAGGAAACTTCCGGCAATGGCCCCGGCGCTGGTGCCACTAATGATATCGGGAAAAATACCGCGCTCGTTGAGCGCCTTTACCGCACCCAGGTGCGAGATGCCGCGTGCGCCGCCGCCGGAAAGGACTAGGCCTGTTTTCATGGTTGTGGAGTTGTGGAGTTGTGGAGTTGTGGAGTTGTGGAGTTGTAAATTATTCATCATCAAACGACTAAACAACTCAACCCCTAAACAATTAAACAATTACACTGTTCAACAAAATTCATCCAGCGCTCCCCGCTCCTTCACCCGCACGCCTTTTTCTGTTTTTTCGAGAATTGCGGCTTCATAAGTCGGGTCGTGCTCAAAAACCAGAATAGCATTTTGGTCGATGGCGTAGTTCAGTACGCTTTCCTTCTCCTCCATCGTAAGCAGAGGCCGCACATCGTAGGCCATGACCCAGGGCAACGACAAATGCGCCGAAGACGGAATCAGGTCGGCGGCGTAGATGAGTTTCTTGCCATTGTAATTGATGACAGGCAGCATCATTCGCTCCGTGTGGCCGCTGGCTTTGATGAAGTCGATGTTCGGAAAGGGCGATTTGTCCTGGATAAATTTTAGCTGCCCAGACTCCTGAATAGGCAAGATGTTTTCTTTTAGAAAAGATGCTTTTTCACGAGGATTAGGGTTCAAAGCCCACTGCCAGTGCTCGGCGTCAGACCAATAGGTGGCATTCAGGAAAGTGAGCCGCAGTTTTTCACCTTCTTGCACTACGGCTCCGCCCACGTGGTCGAAGTGCAGGTGGGTGAGCAGGACATCCGTGATGTCTTCGGGCTGGAAGCCCGCCTTTCCAATAGATTTCAGCAGCGTGGCGTCGCCGTGTGGCTCGTAGTAGCCGAAAAACTTCGCGCTCTGCTTATCACCCATACCCGTGTCGATCAGGATCAGGCGGTCGCCGTCCTCGACCAGCAGGCAGCGCATGGCCCAGGTGCACAGGTTGTTGGCGTCGGCGGGATTATGCTTTTGCCAAAGCACTTTCGGCACCACGCCGAACATGGCGCCGCCGTCGAGTTTGAAAAATCCGGTATTTACGACGTGAAAATTCAAAATTGGTTGAAAGGTTGAAAGGTTGAAAGGTTGAAAATAGCACTTTTCTGGCTGAGCGTCTTCTTTAATCTTCATAGGACTTTCGCTTGTCTTCTTGAATGCGATCCCATTCAAGGATCAAATGTGGGTAGAAAAGTGCTTTCCCAGTCGATTATTATGTCCCGTACGGGACATGACCCGCCGACGAATCGGCTTTCTCTACCCACATCCTGTGCCTAGCGGCACATTTTTCCCAGCCGAAGCGAAAGTCCTACTTCAGAAAAAAGTATAATCTGCCGATGTTAGCTTTTCTTTTCTGATAAGCCAAGATAAAGAATTAAACTTTTCAACCTTTCAACGCTTAAACCCAGATGCTCCCACGCCTCCTTCTGTTTTTCCTTATTCTCTTTTTTGGCATAACAACCCAAACCCACGCCCAGGCCCCCATTACCTACGTCAACACGCTCATCGGCACCGAACCGGCCTCGGCGGGAAGCGCCCAGCGGCATAGTACCAGCGGCGGCGAGTTGAAAGGCCAAACCATGCCTGCCGTCGGGACGCCCTACGCCATGACGCAGTGGACGCCCCAGACTCAGGCAACCGAAAAGAAATGTGTGTCGCCGTATTACTTCAAAGACACCAGCATACAGGGCTTCCGGGGAACCCACTGGCTCAATGGCTCTTGCGTACAGGACTACGGCACGGCCACGATCATGGCGGTGTCGGGCGACTTGAAAACCCTTCCCACCGAACGCGCTTCGCGCTTTAGCCACGATCAGGAAGTGGCTACGCCCGCTTACTACGCAGTGGAGTTGCTCGACTACAAAATCAAAGCCGAAATGACCGCCACGCCCCGTAGCGGTTTGCTGCGATTTGATTTTCAAGACAGTGAAGACCACAAGATATTGTTTGAAGTGAACAGCGACGAAGGCGAGGGATTTGTGGAGATTTTACCAAAAAAAGGCGAGATCGTGGGCTACAACCCGGTACACCGAATTTACCAGGGTTCGGGTGAGTCGGCCGGATTCAGCGGGTATTTCGTCGTGCAGTTCGATAAGCCATTCGATGACTACGGTACTTGGCGCGACGAGGCCATTCAGGCCAATATCAACGCCGCAATCGGCAGTCGGAAGCGGGGCGAGAGCCTGGGGGCTTACGTTTCTTTTGGCAAGAAAAGTCAGGCCGTGACTGTGCGCGTCGGGACATCTTTTACTAGCCTGGAAGCAGCCCGAAAAAACCTGGAAGCCGAGATACCGGATTATGATTTTGAAAAAGTCAGGAAGGCCACCGAAGCCACCTGGAATAAGGCTTTGGGCAAAATGACCGCGCAAGGCTCGCAGGAAGACAAAACGCTTTTTTACAGTGCCCTCTACCGTACCAAACTCACGCCCCGACTTTTCTCGGACCTGGACGGCAGCTACCCCTCCTTCGCGGGCGGGACACCCATTCGCCAAACCAACGGCCCCGATTACTACTGCGATTTCAGTCTTTGGGATACTTTCCGTAGCGCCATGCCGCTGCACATCCTGCTGGAACCGGACAAATCCGCCGCCATGATGCAGTCGCTCACCCTGAAAGCCGAACAAGGCGGTTGGATGCCGATTTTCCCTTGCTGGAACAGCTATACCGCCGCCATGGTCGGCGACCATGTGCTGAGTACCATGGCCGACGCCTACGCCAAGGGCGTGCGAAATTTTGACGTAGAAAAGGCTTACAAGTACTTGCGCAAGAATGCTTTTGAGCCCAACACCGATCCCGAAAGCTATACCGCCGGACAGGGTCGACGTGCCCTGGATTCGTACTTAAAGTATGGCTACGTACCACTGGAAGACAAAGTTCAGGAAGCCTTTCATAAACAGGAACAGACTTCCCGAACCCTCGAGTATGCCTACGATGACTACTGTCTCTCGACGCTGGCGCAGTCGCTGGGCAAAACAGAGGATGCGGCTTTGCTCAAAAAACGGGCTTTGAACTACAAAAACGTCATCGACCCCGGCACGGGCTACGCCCGCGGTCGCCACGCCGACGGCCGTTGGAGTGCTGATTTCGACCCGTTCGTCAACCGCTCCCCTTTCATCACCGAAGGCTCCCCGGCGCAGTACACGTTCTTCGTGCCGCAAGACGTCGCCGGACTCATGCAGCACATGGGTGGGCGCCAGGCATTTGTCAACAAACTCGACACGCTTTTCCAGCAGAACTACTACTGGCACGGCAATGAACCCAACCACCAGATCGCCTACCTCTACGCCTACGCGGGTGAGCCCTGGAAAACGCAGCAGCAGGTACGGAAAATCACTTACGAAGAATACGGCACCGCCCCCAACGGACTGAGCGGCAACGAGGACGGCGGGCAGATGTCGGCCTGGCTGGTGTTCAGCATGGCGGGGCTTTACCCGGTCTGCCCCGGTACGCCTTACTATGTGCTGGGAAGTCCGGCGCTGGAAGAGGTAGCCCTTAAACTGGACAATGGGAAGACTTTCAAAATCATCACCAAAAACAACACCCGCGACGCGCCCTACATCCAGTCGGCCAAGTTGAACGGCAAAGCCTTTACCAAAACCTACCTCACGCACGAGCAATTGACGGCGGGTGGGGAGTTAGTATTGGTGATGGGAAAAACGCCGAATGAGAAGTGGGGAGTGGGGAAAGGTGACGTGCCGCCTTCTAATTTGGAATGAGGGAATGTCGGAGTAAAAGTTGGCACAAACGTTTCTGAGTTCCACTTTTGTTATTCCGACATTCCAAATTTATCAATTTCAACAGCAGTGTACGAACAGAATTCTGAAAAGCCCTACCTGATAATCAATTGCCGGGCGGCTTTAGCCCCCGGAAGCGGAGGAGAAGCAGCTTATCTCTGCCACCGGGGGCTAAAGCCGCCCGGCAATTGACACTTTTTCACTTATGCGAAAAAGATCAACTATGAACTATCAGGGCTTTGACAATCTCTCGTACACCTCTGAATTCCAAATTATTATTGTACCAACAACTTCCGACTATACACCGAACGCGTGGTTTCCAACTGCACGACATAATGCGTTCGCTGCACGCGGCGTAAATCCAGCATTACCTTGTTGCTTTCCAGTAGTTGGGTGGGAACGGGCTGCACACGGCCCGATAAGTCCACCAGCTCCACGTTTTTCAACTCCTCCCCCATCGGCCACGCCAGTTGGGCTTCGGTGGTGGCAGGGTTGGGGTAAAGTACCACTAATTCTGAGATGGGTTCGACGGCAGTGATGGTTTCGCGGAAAATGGGTACTACCTCATAGTTGCCGCCCAGCAGAACGGCCCGCACCGTGGCATCGTCCACCTCGAACCAATCGCGCAGCAGACTGGCGTACACCTGCCGAAAGTCGTATTCGATGGCGATGTTGTTCTTGACCAGCTTACTTAGGTCGGGGCTGTTGCCGATGAATTGGGTCTTGATGCCGTGACCGAACACGAACTGCGGCGAGGCCCAGCCGTGGTCGGTACCCGCGCTGCCGTTGGAAACCGCGCGGCGGCCAAATTCTGAGAACGTCATCCCCACTACCCTATCGTCTAGTTTGTTAGTTTTCAGGTCGTCGAGGAACGCTTTGGTGGCCTCGGCCAACTGCGTGAGCAGGTTGTTATGCAAGATCAACTGATTGGCGTGGGTGTCGAAGCCGCCCAGTGTCACGTAATAGACTTTGGTGCGCAAGCCGCCTTTAATCAGGCGCGACACGACTTTAAGTTGGTCGGCCAGGCGGTTGTTGGCGGGGTAGTTGGCCCCCGTCGTTCCCTTGGTGGCGGCGGCTTTGAGCTGGTCGGCGTAGGCCACCGAGAGCGTCTGCTGACTGCGGACGAACTCCACGTAGTCGCTGGCCAGGGCGTTTAGGTTGGGGGAAGCGGGCGCGGCGGGTTTCTCGCCGATGAGGCGGGCAAAAGTATCCACGTCCTGAATCGCCAGGGCGACCGATTGCCCGGGACCGAGCAGCGCCGTGGAGGCCACCGCACTGATCTGAATCGCCAGCGGGTCGGGCATTTGCTGGTTGGGGTAGCCGTCGGGATAGCCCGCAAAGCGCTCTTCCAGGTAGCGCCCCAGCCAGCCCGAGGCGGTGTCGTTGGGCGAGCTATCGCCTTTGAACCAGATGTCGTTGGCCTGAAAGTGCGAAAAGCTGGGGTTTTCGTAGCCCACATTCTCGATGATCGACAGGCGACCATCGTTGTACAAATCCTGAAATCCTTTGAGCGACGGGTGCAGCCCGGCCTGCTCGCGGTAACGGAGCTTAAGTACCTTGGCCTCTTCGATGGCGATGTTGCTCCTGATTTTCTGGTACGTCCCCATCTGATCAAGCGGAATGACGGTGTTCAAACCGTCGTTGCCGCCATTAAGTTGGATGACCACCAGCACGCGGTCGTTGGCGTCGGCGGTGGTGCCGAGGGCGCTAAGGAAGGGCGAAGTCTCCAGTCCGAAGGCTCTTGCCCCTAGTCCGTTCAGGGTCCAGGGCAGCAGCGCGGTAAGGGAGGAGGTTTTTAGGAATGAGCGACGTTTCATTTTGATATATTGATAAGCCTGTTTGGATCAAACGGGCAAGATGCCCGTACCACAATTTTAAGCAAGCTGATACTCAGCCAGGCGAAGCACGTACATTACGAAAGGATCGAGACGTTGGCGGGCGTCGTTGGCGACGCCTTTCTTGTACTTGTTCCAAATCTCGGTCCACTCGTAGCGCGGAATTCCATCGAGCAGGGCGTCGTCCACCAGCAAATCGAGTTGGGTCTGGGTGGGTTCTACGGCCATGAGCAGTCCCCACACTTCGCGGGCCAGTACCACCGGGTCGCCGGGGTCGCTGACGAAAGAGGTGACCCATTCGAGGGTATCTATCTGTATGCCGAATCTGTCTGCTCCGCGGACCATTGTATCTGTAATGCTGCCCCGCAGGCCCAGCGTGGTGCCGCTGATCCAGATTTTGTAGTAGCCCGTGTCGTAGTAAGGCCGCCAACCGAATACCGTGGGTTGTTCCAGCACCTCCATTTCCATGAGTTTGGTGCGGTATAAGAGGTTGTTCGTGAGGTTATCGTACTTTTCACGCTCTTTTTCGCGGGAGAGCACCGGATTTTCCAAAGCCACGAAACTACCAACGATGAAGTCCAGCGGCGAGCGGATTTGGCCGCCACGCAGGGCGGGGTCGAAAAAGTGATCGCTGGTCAGCATCCGCTTGATGAGCGGCCTGAGTTCGCGGTCTTTTCTGAACCCGACGGCCAGGGGTTCAATGAAGTTTTTCTCCACTTCGTCGCTGATTTCACCCGCGAAGTACCAGCGGTACAGCTTGCGAACGACGAAGCGGGCCGACTCGGGATGGGCGAAAATCATGTCCACCATTTCCCCGAGTTCCAGTTCGCCGCCTCTGTCGCCGGAGCGGCCTTCGATGGCTTTGTTCTGGAAATTTTCGGAGAATATTTTTTTATCCTGATCGTGCTGCCCGGCGTAATACCGCGACGAAATCACCTCCGTCATGGCGTTGCGGTAGTTGATCGCCTTCCAGCCCGTTAGCACGCGGGCGGCTTCCTTCACGTCGGACTCGGTGTAGTAGCCGCGGCCCAGCGTGAAGAGTTCCATCAGCTCGCGGCCGTAGTTTTCGTTGGGCTTGTCCTTGGTGTTCTCGGTGCCGTTGAGGTAGCGCAGCATCGCCGGGTCGAGCGTGATGTCGATCACGAAAGTGCGGAAATTGCCCAGGGCATTGCGGCGAATAGTTTCGAGGTAACGGTACAGGTAGCGTGTGTCCTGCACCGCGTCGGATTCGACGACGAAATGGTTCTGCCAGAAGAGTGTAAGTTTTTCGGCGAAGCCACGCTCGGGATCGAGCATCAGCCCCAGCCACCATTTCTTGATCTGCGCCCGCCGCTGGTTGTCCAGCTGATTCCGCTTCTGCTGCTCGGTTTCGGGCGCGCCCCAAGCCAGGTCGTGGAAAGTCTTGCCGTCCGAGTCGGTGGGCGGTGGCGGGGCGGGCACCTTTGCCAGGGCGTCGAAAATTTCGGTGGCGGTGCGGCCCTTGTACGACTTTATCTGCGTGGGCGATGCGCCGAAAGCGGCCCGCCGCAGAAAGTGGGCGACATCGCTCGGGGCGAGGGGTTGGGTGCGTTGCTGGGTCCAGGCCATTTTTTAATTTTGAATGATAGAATGTGTGAATGTGTGAATATTGCTTGCGCCAGCCTACTCTATCATTCAAAATTCGATGGTGGTGAAGAGGGGGGAAATTCAACGAAGGAGAAAGCCCTTTTCGGAAGAAGTCCTTTGCGGTTTTGTGCCACTCTTTACACTACGCGGAACTACCTTCATTTGTTGCAGCAAAGGAACATAAAAAGAATTTATTTATAACAAATAAATTCTTTGCTGTCAGCGGTTTGCGGGTACATTTCTTCAATCGTAAAGCTGGTCTATATTGAACCGGACGATGCGCAGGTCGGACAGGCCCGCGCCCCGGCTATAAGCGAGCAGCACCTGGTCGTAGTCGAAGTGGATCGCCGTGTAGCAAAACGTGCCTTCCGGGTCGTCTTCGAGGTTTTGCAGGTGCCGCCAGGTTTGTCCCTCGTCGTCGGAGACAGCCACCGTCAGCGGGCTGCGCTGGCCCTTGAAGTACCCCGGCCCCTTCGCGCCGTTGTTGTTCCAGACCAGCATCAGGTCGTTGGTCATAGGGACGCGCGCCATCGAGGCGGGGGAAATCGGCGAGGCGATGGTACTTGGTTCGATTTCGCTCCACGTTTCTCCCTGATCTCCTGAATACGAAAAGTACTGCACGCCGCCGTTGGCTCGCAGGTACATGAGCAGCCGCCCGTCTATTAGCTCGACTACGCCCGGCTCCTGGGTAATTACGCTATCCGGGCCGGGTACTTTTTGGCCAGCCTGCCAGCTTGCTCCCGCGTCATCGGAATAGTAGCAACGCAAAGTACCCCGGTTGCTCCACTCGGTGGTCGGGGTTTTGTGCAGGGAAAGGGGCAGGATGATTCGCCCGGATTTCAGTTGGGTGGCGCGGTCGTTGTTCATTACATAATAGCCCGGTTGGTCGGTGATGCAAGGCTGAGGTTCGCCCCAGGTTTCGGCTTCATCGGTGGAGTAGCGGACGTAGGGAATGTTGTCGCTGCGCGAATTCTTGCGGGCATAAAACAGCGCGATGCGGCCATCGCGCAGACGCAGCAGCGACACGGACATGACGTTCATTTGGCCTTCGTTTTTTACGACCAATTCATCCTCCTGCGTCCAGGTTTCGCCGCCATCGGACGAGGAGCGGGCCACCAAATCGGCCGGGGCAAAGTCGCTGCCGCCTTCGCCCTGGTACTTGGCGTAGATGAACAGGATGCGGCCATCTTTGAGCGTGACGAAGTCGCCTTCGCTGTTGCGGGGGTTGTCGGCACCAGCGCGGAGGTCGAGGACAATTTGCTTGGAGAGGTTGTGCTGGGCGTGGAGGGGTTGGAAAAGGGAGAAAACAGCGCAGACGAAGAGAACGAAGACTTTTTTCATAATGTCGGTAAGGCATTTTTCTATAAAACTCAACCCAACTGATCCACGCGCCAAATAGAAGTAGCCACTTTGGCCATTTGACGCTGTCGGGCAGCAATTTGATCCACGTTCCATTTTTCGGGGAAATTTTCCGCAATCTTTTGGGTGATAGTAAATTCGCTCTCACCGTAAACCGGAACCTTCACCCCGTAAGAGACATTGCCCAAATCGCGGTTGGCCCCGGCGTTCATGATCGTCATATTGCCCAGCCGATACACAAACTGCTCGTGGTCATGGTCGCTGACATCCTCCCAACCTCCGGCGGGGTTTTCCGGCAGGATATGCTCGATATTGTAGCGATCGCTTTCAAAGTCGTAGTCGGTACCCGATTCCTGGCCTTCGAGTTTGAAAAGCAGGTACCGAACGATCAGACGGTTTCGGGATTGGGTAGTTTTCAGGATTTTTTCCGCAAAAGCGTTACGAAAAGTCGCGTCATTGGGATAGAGCGGCTTCAACTCTTGGATAATCTCGGCCAAAGTAGTGAATCTGTTCGCCGAAATCCCTTCGGCTAGTTGGGTATAAACCCGCTCCTGCTCGTTGGCCGGTTGGTTGCCAATGACATTGTACCGAAACGAAATGATGCTGACGATTCGTAAAAGCCTTGTAAAGTCCGGCTCTTGCAACACCCGGTAGCCACTCAGCAAAAGCGGATAAATCTGGCGCACGTTAAACATGCGCAGCTCCTTGATGTAAGGGCGCTGCTGCGGCTGCCACAGCTCATCCTCGGGCTTCGACAAAGCCACGTAAACGTCCACGTCCATTTCCATTTCCCGCAGAATCGTAAACACTGCCGCCCGATCCCGGACCCGATCCCGAATTCTCTTGTAGAGTTCCGCGTGGCGCAAAAACTTGTGGCGGCTGTTCCAATGCACCCGCAGGAAGTCGGGAAAACTTTCGCTGCCCAGCCGCGAAACCAGCCGATCCCAGCGGTCGTCGAGTTGGTTTAATTCGTGTTCATTTTCCCGTAACGTATTATTGTCCTGCCGATTGACCACCTGAAAAAGGTAGTTTTTGAGCAAGTCGGTGGACGACAGTTTCACACCCCGCGCGTTGAGCGTCTCGAACACCTTGTAGGCGTTCAACTCGTCGCTGACGGTGATGACCGTGAAGAACAATTTGTCCGAAAGCTGATCGATGAAACCCGCCAGGGCCTCCCCGGTTTTGTAGGCCTGGCCGATGCGCGTCTCGAACCAGTCGAACGCCTTGCGCATCAGGTGTTCGGTGGCTTTCAGGTTACGCCGGGGCGCTGGTTGCAGCGGAATGAGGTATTGCTGAAAAAGGGTATTGTTGTTGCGGTTCAGCGTGAGTTTAGAGCGGGCGACGAGCGTGACCGGATCGAGGTAGCCGATGAACGAGCCGCGCAACTGCTGCTGGCGCAGGGTGTTTCGCTCGGCGTCGGTACCCTTGTCGATTAGCTTCTGCAAATTAGAAAGCACCGCCAGAATGATGATGCTGAGCGTGGTGAGCCGCTGCTGCCCGTCAATGATGTCGAAATTTTTGTTATCGCTCGACTGCAGCACCAGGTACCCCATGTAGTGCGCCGCCTCGCCCTCCGGCCCGAACAGCGCCTCCATATCGCGCCACAAATCATCCCAATCTTCCTCCGTCCAGCTATAATCGCGCTGAAAGCGGGGGACGGTGTAGATCAACCCGTTGCCCATGAGCATCCGGTAGGTTTGGTTCGCCGTACTGAAATTGCCTACTGCCATGCGTCAAAAATCCGGGGTTGATTATTTTGCTATCCTTCAAACATAAAGGCTTTTCCCGGATAATTTACTTTATTTGGGGTTTAGCCCGTCCGTAGTTTTATCCCGACCGTTCCCCATGTCCAAGCAAGACCTCATCGCCACCCTCAAAAACCTCGACGCCCTCACCGCCGACCAGAAGTCTTACCTCATCGACCTGGTCAACACCAAAAAAAAGTACGGCCTCGTCTGGGAAGACAAACCCGAGGACGTCGAAGAACTCCTGCGCCAGCATCTGCCCGTGCTGGACGAGGTGGTGGAGCGGAGGATTTTCGGAAAAGAGAATGGAGGAAGGGAGCGGCCCGTCGATACGGAAGGAGAAAAGGAAAATACAACAAATAAGAGCAATGCAGGCCAGCAAGCCGCCATTGCCTTCACCGAAGGCGGACCCGCCGACAGTCTCGTCAGGAATGTTGCCTTGTAACAAGGCAACATTCCTGACGAGACTGTAATTCCGCCAAACAGACTCCCCTCTCCTGGCAGGAGAGGGGCCGGGGGTGAGGTGCCCAACCACATCCTCATCGAAGGCGACAACCTGCACGCCCTCACCGCCCTGACCTTCACCCACGAAGGCCGCGTGGACGTCATCTACATCGACCCGCCCTACAACACGGGCAACAAAGACTTTAAGTACAACGACCGCTTCGTGGACCGCGAGGACAGCTACCGCCATTCCAAGTGGCTGAGCTTCATGGCCAAGCGGCTCCGCATCGCCAAGCGGCTGCTGGCCGAGACGGGGGTAGTTTTTATTTCCATCGACGACAACGAACAAGCGCAGTTGAAGCTGCTTTGTGATGAGGTTTTTGGAGAGGAGAAATTAGTTACCAACCTCATTATTCAATCAAATAAGCGAGGTCAGACTTTCAAGGATATCGCCAAGACTCACGAATATCTTTTATGCTATACGAAAAATTTAGAAACCAGATTAGGGGAAATTGAAAAAGAAGACTCAGGATTCAGATACTCTGATGAAATTGGAGAATTCAGTATCAGAGAGTTGAGAAACAGGAACCCAAAATTTGGAAGATTCAATCGGCCCAATCTGTTTTACCCAATTTATGTTTCCTCAAAAAAAAGTAATGAGGATAATTTTCACTCAATCTCATTAAAACAGGATGATGATTTCGATGTAGAAGTAATCCCTCTGAATAGCGAGGGCGGTGAAAGTTGCTGGCGTTGGGGAACTACTCTTTTAGCTAAAAATAATACGAAAAAACTGGGAACTACACCTGTATTTGCAAAACAAAGGAGAGACGGCGGCTGGAATATTTATGAAAAATATCGTAAAACAACTGAAAGGGTTAAAAGTATATGGGACGATGTTAGCGTAATAACGGAAAAGGGGGGCGTTGAATTAAGGGAATTAGGTTTGGGAAATAGTTTCACTTTCCCTAAACCAGTAGGATTAATAGCAAAAGCCCTGAAAATAAGTGCCAATCCCTACGCCCTCATCCTAGACTTCTTCGCCGGCAGCGGCACGACGCTCCACGCCACGATGCAGCTCAACGCTGAAGATGGAGGCAATCGCCAGTGTATCCTGGTCACCAACAACGAAAACAACATCGCCGAGGAAGTCTGCTACGAGCGCAACAAGCGCGTCATTCAAGGCTACGAAAACGCCAAAGGCCAGCCAGTACCCGGCCTTACCAACAATAATCTGAGGTACTTCCGTTGCGGGCTGGTGCCCAGCGCGCGCACCGAGGAAAACCGCCGCCAACTCACGCGCCGCAGTACCGAGCTCCTCAAAATCAAGGAAAACTGCTACACCGACCGCACCGAAGCCAGCGGCTTCGACCCCGAAACCTGCTTCGTCGGCACCGACGGGCGCGGCAAGTACCTGGTCGTGATGTACCACAGCCGCCGCCCGCAACCGCTCATCGCTGCGCTCACCGACTTTATCACCAACCTACCCGACCGCCGCGAGCGGATGCGGCTGTACGCATTCGGCGAGGAAAAAGACGTGCTGCTCAGCGACTTTCACGCCGTGGCCGACCTGGTGGAGGCCGTGCCGCTGCCCGAGGCGATTTACAACGCCTACCGCGCCACGTTCCGCACCCTGGGACTCGACAAGAAACTACCCCACCCCACCAAAGTACCCGACGACGAAAACGAAAAGCCGGAGCAAACAAGCCTTACATTCACCCCTCTCCTGGCAGGAGAGGGGCAGGGGTGAGGTTAAAACCAAGTACGAAACAAATGTATATCCTCAAAGATTTCCAGGAGCGCAGCGTTACCGAACTCCTGCGCCACAGCTACACCGCCCTGGGCGAGTCGCCGCGACAGATTCCGCTGCTGCTCGAAGCCCCCACGGGCGCGGGCAAAACAGTGATGATGGCCGCCTACATCGAGCGGCTCGTGGACGAACTACCCCTGCGGCCCGGTCTGCCCGCCGAGGTGGCTTTCGTGTGGTTTGCGCCCAACACGCTGCACATCCAAAGCTACGACGCGCTGACCTCGCTCTACGCCAGTACTCAGAAGATCAACTGCCTGGACCTCGCCACGCTCACGACCAACCCCGCGCTGGCCCCCAACGATCTGCTGTTCGTCAATTGGAGCAGCGTGGACAGCAAGAAGAAGATCTGGCGGCGCGACAACGAACGCAACACCAATCTCGAATCACTGATCGCGAACACCCGCGCCGCCGGGGTCGAAATCATTTTGGTCATCGACGAGTCGCACCTATCGGCCTTCACGGGGCCGCAGGCGGTGGCCGTGCGCCACGCCATCGACGCCAAGCTGGAAGTGGGCGTCACGGCCACGCCGCTCAGTCGCCCGGCGCGGTCGGTGTTCATCTCGCGGCAGGACGTGATCGCCGAGGAAATGATCAAGCGGGGCGTCCGGCTGAACATCGGGCTGGATCCCGAGCAGCAAAACGGCGAGAACGTCCACCTGCACCTACTGCGCGTGGCCTGGGCCAAAAAGCAGGAGCTGACGAAGCTCTACGAAGAAGCGTTAGGCCCGAACGTCATCAACCCGCTGCTGCTGATCCAACTACCTTCGGACAATGTTTCGCTCTCGAAGGAAGACAAGCAGATTCGGGAGGCGGTGGAGGGCTTGTTGGCTACCGACGATTTCGGCGTAACCACCCAAAACGGGCGGCTGGCGGTGTGGCTGTCGGGCGAGAAAGACAAGGACGGGCTGGAAGAACCGAACGGTTTGCAGGATGTGCTGCTGTTCAAGCAAGCCATCGCGCAGGGCTGGAACTGCCCTCGGGCCACGATTCTGCTCAACTACCGTACGGTGAGTAGCCCTAATTTCGGCATCCAGACCGTGGGGCGCATTTTGCGGATGCCCCACCAGCGGCATTACGAACGCGACGAGCTGAACTACGGCTACGTTTATTCCAACATTCCCAGCAGCCAGATCAACTTCGTACCCTCCGACCTGGACTTTATCCATATCCAGCACGCCCGGCGGCGCGAGGAACCCGGCCTGCTTTTCGACCGACTGACCAATACTTCCATCGTGAACGACCGCCCTTCGCCCGGCGTATTGAATTCCGAGTTTGTGGAAATTTTCTACCAGGTCATGGAGGCGCATTACGGGGTAGAGCAACTGCCTGACCTCATTTCTTTCGGGGGGAGTTTGGACGAGTACCGCGCCCTGGCGGAACCCAACCGCCGGAAAATGCAAAGTAGATTATGGGAATTCGTCATCGACGCCCATCAAATCGCGATTCCGGCCAATATCGAAGTCGATCCGTACGCGGTCGATTCCATCGTGGTGTCCAACACCGACATGAAGCGGTTTTCGATCACCACCGCCGAATTCGGACAGATGCTCAATGCCTTCTGTTACGAAAGCATTGCCCTTTTGAATCGCTCCAAAAGCTGGAAAGTGTTGCGGCGGGCGCTGTTACAATTTGCCGAGTACTACCTCAATCTGAACGAGTACGAGGCGCAGAAGTTTTTGCTTTTTCCCCAAAACAAAAACTACCTGAGCCAACACATCACCGAGGCGCTGGAACGATTCGCCGAGCGGCAAAATCAGCGGGGCAACGTCAACCGACGCCTCGTTCCCGCCGACTGGAACGTGCCGGAATACCGCTATTACAGCGAGGAGTACGCCAGCCACGACAGCCCCCGCCACGCGCTGGAACCTTTCTACGAAGCCAATTCAGCCTCCAATCCCGAAAAACTATTCGCCAACTACCTCGACACCAACGCCGAACACCTCGACTGGTGGTACAAAAATGGCGACAGCGGCAAGGAGCATTTCGCCGTTCCCTACACCGACGCGCGGGGTACTTTGCGGCTTTTTTACGTGGATTTCGTGATTAAGCTCAAAGCGGGCGGCCTCGCGCTGTTCGACACCAAAACCGCCAACTCCGACCCCGAAGCGCCCCGCAAGCACAACGCGCTGCTGGACTACATGGAAAAGGAAAATGCGGCTAACCCGAGCCGCAAACTCTTCGGCGGGGTCATTATCCCAAATGTGACAGCAGGTACCTGGCGGTTCTGCCGCAATCGCATTGAAAACACAGATAATGCGAAGGGCTGGGAGTTTTTTAACCCGGCGACGGCGGAATCTTGACTTTTAACTCAACAACGGTAGTGTACGAAAGAATTTAATTTGTGTTCAAAAGGGCCTCGGAGAGGCCTAAGCTTTGTAGAGAACAAACACAAGACGGCGTTGAAGCCCCGGAGGGGCGCAACATTGACGCTGAGGTTGCGCCCCTCCGGGGCTAGATTTTTTCCTGGGAAGTTTTTCTACAAAGCTCGCGCCTCTCCGAGGCTCTCTGAACCATTTTTCCACCATAAGTAAAGTTTCTTCGTACATCAACTACTAATCCAAAAACTAAATGAACCGCAAAACCCTCGACACCACATTTATCCACTACGGCATCCGGCGCGACGATATGCGCCTGATCGAAACGCTCTGCACCCAGCACGACCTCGAACCCGACTGGGTGCGGGAGGATCTGCTGAAAGAATTCCATACCCGCAAGGTCAAGGATGAGGAAATCGGCGAAAAAGCCCTCGAACGGTTGATCGACAAAGCCCTGCAAAAAATCAAGTAACCCATGCTCATCAAACGCATCAAAGCCAAAAACTTCAAGACCTACCTCAGCCTCGACCTCGACCTGTCGGTGGAGCCCGACAAGCCCATCGTGCTGATCGGCGGTAAGAATGGCGGCGGCAAAACTACCCTCTTCGAGGCCATTTACGGCGCGTTGTACGGGCTGGACATCGCGGGGCCGCGTCAGTTTGGCGAACTGCTGAACGCCGGGGCCACCGCCGGAGGCACTCGCAATGACGACGAGCGCATCGAGCTGGAACTGCACTTCACGGGCATGGTCCTGACCGAAGAGCAGCACTACGTTCTGACGCGCGTGTATGCGCTCAACGCCGCCCGCGAGTCGGTCGAGAGTGTGCGGCTCAACATGAACGGCAGTATATTCGTGTACGGCACGGCCACGCCGCCCGCCCAACGCGCCGAGCAGGAAGCGCACGTCAACAAGATCATCAAAGCCAATCTGCCGCAGGAATTGAGCCGCTACTTTCTGTTCGATGCGATGGAGGCGGGAAATCTCTTGAAAGAAGACCAGCTCAACCGCGTCATCAAGGAGAACATCGAGAACGTGATGGGCTTCAACAAGTACCTGCAAATGGCCAAAGCCGCCGAAAGCCTGTACCAAACCTACACGGCGCAGCGGCTGGAAGTGGAAAACGAAAAGCAGGAGTACCTGCAACTGGTCGAGCAAAAGAAACTACTGGACGCCCAGTTCACGCAGTTGCAACAGCAGGCGCAAGACGCGCTGCAATATTCGGTGGCGCACAAGGAACTGTACGACAACCTAAAAAGTGGCCTGAGCGAAGAAACTACCATCCAGCGGAAACTGGAACAAACCAAAAAACAGGTTGAGAGCATTCAGCAGAAGGAGGTACTTTATCGTGAGGGGCTGGATGGCTTTGTGAAGGAAATAGAACTCAACGTCTGCCTGCCCAAGCTGACCGAAGCCATCCGCTCGGAAGTGAATCTGGTGCTGAAATCCCGGCAGGAACGGGAGCAGAACAGCGACCTGAGCCTGCAACCCGAACAGGTTGAGGCCATCAGCCGCCGCATTCTGGATTATCTACAAAAGTACGACTTGGTGCAAGCAGAAGTACCCCTGGCCGACCTGGTCGCCTACGTGCTGGCGGCGTCGGACGCCAGCCCAGCCGCCGACCCCTACGGTTTTCTGGACATGGCGGAGGTGCGGGCGCTGGAAAATTTGCTCAACGCCCGCACGGCCAACCCTTTCCCGGCTCTCAACCAACAGCAAATCGAACTCGACCTGGCTTTGGAGCAAATTCCGGGATTGGAAAATCAAATCGAGCAAATGAAGGCTCAGATTACGGGCAAGGATTATTCGTTGCTGAAAGCCTACGAAGAAAACGAGGTCAATATCCAGAAACTGGAAACGCAAAGTACCGGGCTGAGGGGCGAAATCGACAAAATCGAGAAGAAACTCCACCAATTCGACATCCAGATCAACCAGGAACCCGACCCGCGCTACGAAGCCCTGGGCCGCCTGAAAGGTTTTTTCGAGAACGTCGCCGACACACTCCTAAAAAGCAAAAAGCAGAGCATCGAACTAAAAATGAAAGCCGACCTGAACGTCAACTTAGCGGCCTATCAGGATGTGATCGAGCGGGTAGAGCTTTCTGAGAATCTTGCCAACCTCACTTTCAAAATATTTCATAAAGCGGGTAACGAAATCTATCTCAACCAACTCAATACGGCCTCAAAGCAAGTGGTGGTGCAGGTGTTGCTTAAAGCCCTGCACGAGTTTGGCGACTATGAGCCGCCCGTGATGATCGACACTGTTATGGGCGTACTGGACGAAACGAGCCGGACGACCGTGCTGGAAAACTACTTTCCCGGCCTGTCGCACCAAACGATTCTGCTCAGTTCGGACAGCGAAATAAGAACTACCTCCGATCTCGAAAAAATAGAACCTTTCGTCTCCCAAGCCTACACCCTCGAACGCGACATCGAAAACCAACTGACCCGCATCGAGCCGGGGTACTTTGGCATTTCGATTCCCTAATTCTGCAATTATGAGCGTAATCAATTTTCAAAACATCCGTCAGGCCGAAGCCTTGGCCGATGTCATTCAGGAGGTCAAGCACCGCGTCGAGCAGCGGATCAACGCCCGGCGGTACTCGGTCGGTCAGAAAGCCGTGGCGCTGAGCGGCAACAAAGCGCAGCGTATCTGTCTGCTGGCCGGGCTTTCGAGCAAAGTGCCGAGGGAACTGGCGAGCATCGAACAGTTGGCTTTATCCAAAAACAACAATCGCTTCTTCGAGACGCTTTTCTCGCTGCACAACCTGGCCACGGTATATTCGGCCCTGCTGAAACTACGCTACCACGACCAGGAAGTGGATTGGGAAAACCTGACGCTCAAAAGCAAAATCATCAATACCGAAATCCTGCGCGGGAGTAGGCTACTGCTGCGCGATGGTACTTTGGACGAATGGCTGATGAATTCTTACAGCGGGGCGCGGGCCGGGCGAGCCGGGGCCATTCCGGTGCTGAACCTGTACGTGGGTACTTACGAGGACAATATTCCGGCGACCCTGAACCTGAACGGCAAAAATGTCACCAACACCCAGATTCTGGTGGCGGGTACCACAGGGTCGGGCAAGTCGAACTTGCTGGCGGTACTTATCAATGGCTTGCGCAGCCTTTCGGTGGATAGCCCCTATCCGGTTAACTTTCTCCTGTTCGACTACAAGGGCGAGTTTTCCGATCCGGCCAACCACGCCTGGCTCGGCCAGTTCGAGATCGACCGAACCGCCTTGCTCGATCCCATTACAGCTCCGCTACCCTTTTCGCCTTTCAAAGATTTTACGGGCCGTACTCAGAACGAGATTAATCTGTACTCGACCGAACTGGCCAACGCCCTCCTTGCCATCGACAACGCCACGATCAGTGCCAATATGGGTAGTCGCCTGTCGGAGGCCATCATCAATGCCTACAAACGGACGGGCAACGGCCCGATTTCCTTCGATATTATTTTACAGGAGTACACCCTGCTGCAACCCACCAAAGACCAAAGCAAGGACGATAGCATTAAGTCGGTACTCAAACAGTTAATTCGCAACAAACTATTTAGCGAAGAGGATCGCATCGACCTTATTAAGGACAGCTACATCGTAAAAATGGACGCTTTCCCGAAAGAAGGGCCGTTGGCCAAGGCCATCGTCTATTTTGTCATTTCGAAACTCAACACGATTTACGAACGCCTTCCCAAGCAGGCCGTGGACGAAGAGAGCGTGGAACTGCGCCATTTCACCATCATCGACGAAGCGCATTATATGCTGGGTTTTGATAACAAGCCCCTCCGCGACCTGATCGCCGTGGGCCGAAACAAGGGCCTATCCATTATTCTCGCCACCCAGAACATGGATAGCTACAAGAGCGAGTTCTTCGATTTCTACGCCAACGCCCAGTACCCGCTCATCATGAAACAGCAATCTATCAACGACGGCGTCATCAAAGATTTGTTCGGCGTATCGGGCAGAGAGTTTCAGGAAATAAAAGAAGCCATCGCGGGCCTGCAAAAGGGCGAACTCATCATCAAGAACGCCACGGCCATTGCGCTGGGCATGGGTAAGAAGTTTAAGAAGATTAAGGTGCGGCATTTGATTTAACGCTTTATCGAAAAAGGATGATACCCTAGCTTGTGTGCTTACCACACATTACCTATCTTTGATGAAACCCTCTGCCTATGAACCGGAAAGAAAAATTACTGAAACTACTCCGGGCGAGCCTGGAGGTACTGAACCGAAGGATTATCGCGCACGAAGACTGGGCCAACGACGCTGAGTTCAGAAAATTGATCGAAGAGGCGAAAAAAACGGCGGAAATGATCAGGATGATCGAAGAAGAGTCAGGAGAATAAAACTGAAAATCATGATAGAAAAGAAAACAAACGAGTATCTGGCTTGGGTGCAAGATGCCGTGAACGACGACGCTCGAAAAGGCCGCCAGGCTGAGTTCAAAAGTTGGTATAATTCCTTAGCGGAAAAAGATCAGGAGACGGCGAAAAACGCAATGAAAGTAGATCGAGAGGATATTAAAATTCAACTTCACGCCCTCCAAGGCATCGCCGACCTGGCCCTGAAAGGCTCCATCCACTACGAAGGCGAGGAATACCTACTCGGCGAGTGGGTCACGATCGCGGACTACGCCCGGCTGCACAACCTGAAACTCAATCGCGTGACGAACTGGATCAAGCGCGAGGTGATCCCGGCGGAAAATGTGAAGGTGTTTCCGGAGTTGAATAATTTAAGGCTGGTGCGGAACGAGTTGATGCGGACGGGGGCGTGAATTTGCAACGATGTAGAGACACGATTTATCACGTCTAACGTGCGCCAGCCAACTGCGATTCATGGCAACAGCATAGTTATTTTACTGGCGGCACGGCTAATAAATCGTTGACGCTGATCTCGAAATCGGGCAGGACGGGCTGCACGGAGCAAAGGTCGTCTTCGGTACAGATTTTGACGTTTTTACGGGAAGTATAGATGTATACGACCCGGTTTTCGGGAAGGATATGCCACACGACTTGTACGCCACACTTAAAGTACTCGACCAACTTTTCCTCGACCTTAATAGCATCGTCAGTAGGTGAAACGATCTCTATGACAAAGGCCGGAATCAATCCTTCTTCTGCAGACAAACAGATGTTGATCTGATCGATACTGAAATAAGCCAGGTCGGGCCGACGCATCTGGATGCCGGTCAACATGACATCTTGTTCTGGCACCAGTTCTCCGCCGTGTTCGTAAGATTCAGTTTTAGCAAAAAGACGACTGAGTGCTTTGATAATCAACAAGTGTCTTTGTTTCATACTTTCAAATCTGATGATTTCGCCATCGTTCCATTCGTAGGTATAGCCGTCGTTGGGTTCCCAGACCATGAATTCTTCTAAGGTCTGAGGTACTTGCTTAATGTCAGTGGTAGTTCTCATAGGCGTACTGGTTGTTTTACCAAATGTAGGGGTTAGACCGGAAACAAATGATAAACGGTTTTGTGTGTCCAAATAGAAACTTTTAAGTTACCTTTGGCATCAATAATATGCAAATAGATAAAATCCGAGAAATAGTAGCCTATAAAAATCACTTTGAGGATTTTCTGAAAGCACAGCCTGTCAAGGTACAAAACAAAATTTACAAGATACTCGAAGCAATAGAAACACTTGAACGCATCCCTAAGAATTACTTGAAACACCTAACAGGGACAAATGGCCTTTACGAGGCCAGAGTGCAACTGGGATCAGACATTTGGCGAGTCTTCTGTTTTTTTGACAAGGGAAAGCTAGTCATTTTACTTAACGGGTTTCAGAAAAAATCCCAGAAAACGCCAAAGCAGGAGTTAGACAAGGCACTTAAATTGATGGCTGAATATTATGGAGAAAAAAAATGAAATAGCGAACTTAAACTCTTGGTCTGATATCAAAGATCGAGTGTACGGGACGAGAGGAACCGAAAGGCGTTATGCTCTGGATCGCGAAGCCGAGGCTTTCAAGATTGGGTTACTGTTAAAAAGAGCACGGGAATCGAGACAACTCACTCAACAAGAATTGGGGCAAATCATCGACAAAAAAAGGACTTACATCTCCCGAGTCGAAAACGATGGGAGCAATATCACGCTCAAAACCCTGTTCGACATTGTTGAAAAAGGTTTAGGAGGGAAAGTAAAAATTTCGATTGAGGTATAATTTCTCTCCACAAAAAATCCCCCGACGCCATCGCGTCGGGGGATTTGCTTTTTATAAAAAACCTTCACCAACCACCTCAATTCCAGCCGCCACCCAGCGCCCGGTACACATTCACCGTGGCGTTCAGTTGCTGCATCTTGGTTTCGATCAGATCGAAGCGCGATTCCAGCGCGTCGCGCTGGGTGAGCAGAACCTCCATGTAATCGGCGCGGGCCGAGCGGAAGAGGTTGTTCGAGATCGTAATCGACTGGTTGAGTGCCTGCACTTCTTGCGCTTTCAAATCGTAGGTGTTTTGCAGGTTGCCGATGTTCGCGAGCTGGTTGGCGACCTCGATGTAGGCATTCAGCACCGTGCGCTCGTAGCTGTAAATCGCCTGAATCTGGCGGGCGTTGGCGCTGTAATAAGTGGCCTGGATCGCGTTCTTGTTGACCAGCGGTCCCGTTAAATCCCCGATCAGCCCCGCCAGCAGCGACTCGGGCAGTTTGGCCAGATAAACGGGGTTGAAGGCCCGCAAACCCAAGTTGGCATTCAGACCCAGTGAAGGGTAGAAGTTGGCGCGGGCCACCTGCACGTCGATTTTAGCGGCGGTCAGTTCCAGCTCGGCCTGCCGGATGTCGGGGCGGTTGGAAAGCAGTTGCGTGGGTAGTCCGGCGCTGATGGCTTCGGGAACCAACGTCTCGAAGTTTCCGCTGCTGCGGGCGATGCGCTGCGGGTAGCGGCCCATCAGGAAATTGATCTTGTTCTCGGTTTCGGTGATGCGCTGCTGAATGCCAAATTGCAGGCTCTTCGTATTGAGTACCTGAGCCTGAAAACGCTGAACGGCCAGTTCGGTCACCTTGGCGGCTTCCTTTTCCATCCGTACGATACGCAGGGCGTTGTTCTGAATCTCGATGTTGCTTTGCAAGATGGCGAGCTGCGTGTCGAGCGACAATAGTTCGTAGTACGAGCCGGCGATTTCGGCGACGATGTTGGTGGTCGTGAAATTCCGGCCTTCCTGCGAAGAGAGGTACCGCAGCGCGGCGGCTTTCTTGGCGTTGCGCAGCTTGTGCCAAATATCGACTTCCCAACGCGCATAAAGGTTCACCACAAAATCGGGCAACGGGTCGGGCGTTTCGTGACCGGGCCTAATGTCGGTAGTGGCCTCGCTGGAACCAGGCTGCGTGTAGCGGGCGGCTTTCTCCACGCCCATTCCGCCGCGCAGGCCCACGAAGGGCTTGTATTCTCCGGCTCTTGCCAAAACCTCGTTTTGCGAAATGGCGATTTCCTGTAAAGCGATGTTCAACTCCTGGTTGCCGTTGCCCGCCAGGGCGCTGTCGATCAGGGCAGTCAGGTAGGGGTCGGTGAAGTACTGCCGCCAGCTTAACCGCGCCGAGTTGGTGGAGTCCGGCGCATTCTCGTAAAAACTCGTCGGTACTTCCCGGTTGGCGTCCCGGTTCATGAGCTCGGGGGCTTTACAACCCGCCACGAAGAGCGCAATGGCTACGACGGTCAGGCACTTGTTTATGCGTTGCTTATTCATGATTGGTAGTTGTGCTTAGGTCGGCTACGGAGAAATTGTCCACTTGGTGCGTCCAGTTCTCGGACAGCGGCTCGTCGTCTTCTCCTTTGATCAAATTCCGGCCGTCGGCCAGGTGCGCGAAGATGAAGTACAAGCCGGGGATAATGACGACCCCGAAAATAGTACCGAACAGCATCCCGCCCAGCGCCGAGCCGCCAATGGTGCGGTTGCCGATAGCGCCCGCGCCCGTGGCGACAATCAGGGGAATCAAACCCGCCACGAAGGCGAAGGAGGTCATCAAAATGGGCCGGAAACGTACCTTGGCTCCTTCGATGGCGGCTTCCAGGATCGTGGCTCCTTCCTGCCGTTTTTGGATGGCAAATTCCACGATCAGCACGGCGTTTTTGCCCAATAAACCAATGAGCATGATGAGGCCGATCTGGGCATAGATGTTGTTTTCCAAGCCCATCAATTTAAGCATCAGGAAGGAACCGAACACCCCGACGGGCAGCGACAACACGACGGCCAGCGGAATGATGAAGCTCTCGTACTGCGCGCAAAGCACCATGTACACAAACGCCAGCACGATCAGGAAAACGTACAGCGACTCGTTGCCCCGGATCGACTCATCGTAGGAAAGTCCCTCGAAAGCGATGTCATAGCCCTTGGGCAGCGTCGTGGCGGCTACTTCGCGGATGGCGGCGATGGCATCGGCCGTGGTGTAGCCCTTGGCGGGCTGTCCCTGGATGGCGGCGGAGTTGTAGAGGTTGAAGCGGGTGATCTCGTTCGGCCCCTGGCCTTTTTTGAGGTGCATGAACGACGAGTAAGGTACCATTTCGCCCTCGTCGTTTTTAACGAACAGATTCAGAATGTCGGTCGGCAGCTTGCGGAAAGCCGGGTCGGACTGCACGTAGACCTTGAAGAACTGGTTGAACTTGATAAAGCCCTGCTCGTAGGTACTGCCGATCATGATGTTGAGGTTGTCCATCGCCTTGCCAATCGACACGCCCTTCTGCATCGCCAGGTTGTTGTCGAATTCCAGCTCGTACTGCGGGTAGTTGGCGGCGAAGAAGGTGAACATCCCCGCCAGTTCAGGACGCGCTTTGAGGTTGTCCATGAACTCTTGGTTGATCTTGTCGAACTCGTGGTAGTCGGTGTCGGTGTTTTTATCCAAAAGGCGCATGGAAAAACCGCCCGAAGTACCGAAGCCCGGAATCGCGGGCGGCTCGAAGAACTCGACGACCGCGCCGAGGTTCCGCGTTTCCTCCTCCAATTCTTCCATAATTTCCAGCACGTTCTTGTCGCGCTCTCCCCAGGGTTTCAGGTTGATCAAGCAAGTACCGGCATTGGAGCCACGGCCTTCGGTCATGATCTCGTAACCCGCCAGCGACGACACCGATTCCACGCCCTTGATCTCCTCACAAATCTTTTGCAGCTTCTGCGACACCTGGTTGGTTTTTTCCAAAGTGGAGCCGGGAGGGGTCTGGATAATGGCGTAAATCGTACTTTGGTCTTCGTTGGGAATAAATCCGGCGGGCAGCACTTCGTTCACCAGGAATATGCCGACGCAGAAAGCCGCCAACACGGCAAACGTTACGAAGCGGCGGCTGACGATTGTCCGCAACAGGCCCACGTACCAGCCCGTCATCTTGTCGAAACCGCGGTTGAAGCTGTCGAGGGCTTTGGTCAGCACATTTTTCTTGCGCTCGTGTCCATGGTGATTTTTCAAGAGCATGGCGCACAGCACCGGCGTCAGCGTGAGGGCAATCAACGCCGAGATGACGATAGAACTCGCCATCGTGATCGAGAACTGCCGGTAAAAAGTACCCACCGGCCCCGACATGAACGAGATGGGCAGGAACACCGACACCATGACCGCTGTGATGGCGATAATCGCGCCGCTGATCTCGCCCAAAACTTCTTTCACCGCCATGTAGGGCGATATGTTCGGTTTTTCTGCAAACTTGGCGTGCACGGCCTCCACCACCACGATGGCATCATCGACCACGATACCGATAGCCAACACCAAGGCGAAGAGGGTAATCAGGTTGATGGAAAGTCCAAAGAACTGGATGACGAAGAAGGCACCGATCAGCGATACGGGTACGGCCAGGATGGGAATAAGCGTCGAGCGCCAGTCGCCCAGGAAAACGAAAACCACTAACGCTACCAGAATGAACGCATCGCGCAACGTCTCGATCACCTGCTCGATGGAGGCGTCCAGGAAGTTCGACACGTCATAGCTGATCTTGTAGTCCACGCCCGGAGGAAAGGACTCTTTCATTACTTCCAGTTTCTCCTTCACCTCGTCGATCACGTCGCTGGCGTTGGAGCCGTAGTTCTGCCGCAGCACGATGGCCGCCGACGCCTTGCCGTCTAGGTTGGAGTAAATGTCGAAGAATTCGCTGCCCAGTTCGACGTGGGCGATGTCTTTCAGGTGGATGCTTTCGCCCTCCTTGTTGGCCCGAATGATGATGTCTTCGTATTCCTCGGGTTTGTTGTAGCGGCCTTTGTAAGTCAGCACGTATTCCAGCGACTGCGCGGCAATGCCGGAGCTTTGCCCGATCCGGCCCGGACGACCGATGATGCTTTGCTCGCCGATGGCGTCCATCACTTCCTCCACCGAAATGTTGTAGGCCCGCATCCGATCGGGATTTAGCCACACGCGCATGGCGTAGCGGCGGCTACCCAGGATTTGCGCCCGCGCGATGCCCCGCGTCCGCTGGATTTCGGGGATCATCTTGACCGTGGCGTAGTTGAACAGGAATTTTTCGTCGATGCTCTTGTCCTTGGAGTAGAGGTTGACGTACATCAACATGCTGGGCTGGATGGGCGTGATGATGACGCCCTCGCGCTGCACCAGTTCGGGCAGCAGCGGCATCACCTGGTCCACCCGCGTTTTTACCCGAATTACTGCGTCGTTGGGGTCGGTGCCGGGTTCAAAAATAATGCGAAGCGTGGCCTCACCCGCGCTCGTGGCGTCGGTGGCGATGTAGCGCATGTCCTGCACCCCGTTGATGGCCTGTTCCAGCGTGATGAGCGTGGATTTGACCAGCACGTCGGCGCTGGCACCGGGGTAGGCGATAAAAATATTGACGGTCGTAGGCGCGATGTCGGGAAATTGCGAAATCGGCAGAGTCTTGATCGCCAGGCCGCCGACAAAGACGATCATGACGGAAATGACGATCGCGAAAACGGGGCGGCGAATGAATGAGCTGAACATAGAGTAGGTGTTAGGTAGTTAGGTAGTAGGTTTTTAGGTAAAATGCTGTAATTCAGTGAGATAAATCTAACACCTAACAACCTAATGCCTAATAACCTCCTTCTTGATTATTCCGCGTACAAATCCAACTGCGCCAGCATCTTGGCAGGCTGCACGAACTTGGAGTGAATCTTCTCGTTTTCGCGCACCAGCCGCAGTCCTTCCAGCAGAATCTTGTCGTCCTTGTTCAGGCCCGACTGTACCACGAAAATATGGGGTAGCTCGGCGGCCACGGTGATTTCGCGCGACTTGATCTTGTTGTCTTTGTCCACTACGTATACGTACTTCTTTTCCAGTACCTCAAAAGTGGCTTTCTGCGGAATGAGCAGGGCATTTTTGAAGGGGATCGTTACCTGCACGTTGCCCGTTTCGCCGTGGCGCAGCAGGCCTTTGGGGTTGGGGAAAGTGGCGCGGAAGGCAATGTTGCCCGTTTCGTTATTGAAATCGGCCTCGATGGTTTCGACTTTACCGACGTAGGGGAATCGCTGGTTGTTGGCCATCATCAGGCTCACCTGCTTCATGTTGTCCTGTCCTTCGTCTGATTTGTAGTCCAGGTACTCGGCCTCAGGCACGTTGAAGTACACCCACATCTTGCTGTTGTCCGACAGCGTGGTGAGCAGGTCACCTTCGTCCACCAAACTACCCAGCCGTACCTGGAAGTGGTCCATGATGCCGTTGAAGGGCGCCCGGATTTCGGTAAAGCCCAGGTGGACATTAGCCAGTGACAACTCGGCGTTGGCCTTGGCCAGTTTGGCTTTTGCCATCGCCAGCTCGTTCTTCGAGACGATGTTGCTATCGGCCAGCGACTTGGTGTTTTTGTACTCGATTTCGGCGAAATCAGCTTCGGCTCTTGCCTTCTGCTGCTCGGCCTGGTACAGCATGGGCATGATCTTGAACATCATTTGGCCCTGTTTGACGCTCTGCCCCTCGTCCACGTAGATGTTTTGCAGGTAGCCTTTTTCCAAAGCCCGCAGCTCGATGTGGCTGACGGCGTGGATCTGGCAGACGTACTCTTTGGTTACCAGGGTGTCGGTCACGACCGGGCTGGTGATCTGGAATACCGTTTCTACTTCTTTCTTTTCTTCGCCTTTGGTCTCGCAGCCCGTCTGAAATACCAAAGCACAGAGGCTGAGGAGTAAGATTGTTCTTTTCATGAGTGATGGTGGTTGTGTTGGGGATTTTTAGAAGCGTTGATTTTGCACTCTTCGGCTCAGCTTTCCTGAACAGGTTTTTAAAGAATACACCGCAAGTAGCCCCCCGCGCCTTAACCACAAGTTAAAAGCGGATTAAAATAGGATTAAAATCACTTTGAGGAGAAAAGATCGAGTGCCGAAGAGAAAGTATTGGCAAAAAAAAGCCCTCGTCGCGAGTGCAACGAAGGCTTTCAAAAACGTGGGCCCACCAGGGCTCGAAGGCGATCGCGCCCCCGGCTGTGACCACCTGATTTACTTTCCTTTGATAGTGGTATTACGAAAAAGCCCCCAGCACAGTGCTGAGGGCTTTCAAAAACGTGGGCCCACCAGGGCTCGAAGGCGATCGCGCCCCCGGCTGTGACCACCTGATTCACTTTCCTGCGATTACCCAGAGTAGTAAGACTGCTTTTTTACAAAAAAACTCCCGACTCAATGCCGGGAGTTTTCAAAACGTGGGCCCACCAGGGCTCGAACCTGGGACCACCTGATTCACTTTCCTCCGATTTCCCGGAGTAGTAGGACTATCTCATCACCCGTCCCTCGATGAAGGGGTTTGGGCGGGGGGCGTTAGTAGGGGCGTATTGGCGAGTCATCCTCACCCCTTAGTCTCTGCACCTTCCAGACTACAAAATTTGACCTTCGTCTGGCTTGGCTCAGGATTGCCATCGGCATCACCCGGAAGGTTTCCCTGAATTAACCCCCTGCACATCCGCTGATTCCTCAGCGGAGGCACCGCGCAAAATTCTTTGAACTGTCTTTGCCCGATGAGTCAGGTGCTCTAACCAACTGAGCTATAGGCCCAACTCTTGACGAGTTTGGAGGGCAAAAATAGTGGTTGCGTTTCTTTCCACCAAGTTGTTTGTTTATTTGTTTAGATGTTTAGTCGTTTATTTGTGCTTGGTGTTCACAGACAGCGATGATAGCTGAATAATTTGCCAAAATCCATTCCTACCGAAAGTCACCGCACCAGCTAAACAACTAAACATCTAAACGACTCCACCCCCTTTTGAACAAGCGTAAAATCCTCAACGACCCCGTGTACGGCTTCATCACCATTCCGTCGGAACTGCTGTTCGACCTGGTGGAGCATCCGTATTTTCAGCGGCTGCGGCGGATTCGGCAGTTGGGCATGGCCGATTTGGTGTATCCGGGGGCGCTGCACACGCGCTTCCACCACGCCCTGGGAGCCATGCACCTGATGGGTCTGGCGTTGAAGTCGTTGCAGGACAAAGGCCACTTGATTTGGGATGCCGAGTGCGAGGCGGCGCAGGTAGCGATTTTGCTGCACGACATCGGTCACGGGCCGTTTTCGCACGTGCTGGAAAAGACGCTGCTGACGGGCATTCCGCACGAGGCGCTTTCGCTGCTGTTGATGAAAGACCTCAACCGCCAGTTCAACGGGCGGCTGGATTTGGCCATTCAGATGTTCGAGGGGACGTACCCGCGCCCGTTTTTCCACCAGCTTATTTCCAGCCAGCTGGACATGGACCGCATGGACTACCTCAACCGCGACTGCTTTTATACGGGCGTGGCCGAAGGTACCATCGGGGCGAGTCGCCTGATCAAAATGCTGGATGTGCACGAGGACGAGCTGGTCGTGGAGGAAAAGGGCTTACTAAGCATTGAGAATTTCCTCAACGCCCGCCGTCTGATGTACTGGCAGGTGTATTTGCACAAAACCTCCCTCTGCGCCGAGGCCATGCTCACGCAGGCCGTCCGGCGCGCCCGCGACCTCACCGAGCAGGGGGCGGACTTGTACGCTTCGCCCAATCTGGGCTTTTTCCTGCGCTACCGCTCCACGCTGGCCGATTTTCAGAAACGACCCGAACTACTACAAACCTTTGTGAAATTAGATGACTTCGACATGTGGGGGGCCATTAAAGCTTGGGCGCAGGAGAGTGATCCGGTACTGTCGCGCCTCTGCCAGCGGTTGCTCGACCGAAAGCTTTTCAAAATCCAGTTACTGGACGCGCCACCGACAGAGGAGCTCTTGACCACCCTGCGCGACGACCTGCGGGCGCAGGGCCTGACCGACCAGCAACTCACCTACTTTTTGGTGGAAGGGCAAACCACCAACTCGGCCTATGTGACGGGCGAGGATCAGATTCGCGTCAAAATGAAAGAGGGACGCGTACTTGACATTACGGAGGCGTCAGAACTGCCGACCATCCGCGCGCTTAGTAAGATTGTCCGCAAGTATTACGTAAGTTGGGCTAAAACTGTATCTTTGCGCCCTTAGTTTCCCTATGTTCTATGGAGTTTACAGTCGGGCAGATCGCTCAATTATTGAACGGAAAAGTGGTAGGCGACGAAGCCGCCGTGATCCGTTCCGCCGCCAAAATTGAAGAAGGAAAGCCCGGTTGCATTTCTTTTCTTGCCAATCCCAAATACGAATCCCACTTGTACGAAACCGCGTCTTCGGCGGTGTTAGTGAACCAGGATTTTGAACCTAAAAAAGACGTTTCTACGAATCTTATTTACGTAGAAAACGCTTATTCCGGCTTCACAAAGCTATTGGAAGAGTACCAGAAATTCACCCAGCAAACCAAGCGCGGCGTCGAGCAACCCGCTCACTTGGGCGAGGACAGCACGGTGGGTGACGACGCCTACCGGGGAGCTTTCTCTTATATTGGTAAAAAATGCGTGATCGGCGACCGCGTCAAAATCTATCCCCAAGCCTACATCGGCGATAACGTGACGATCGGCGACGATACGGTGATCCATCCCGGCGTGCGCATTTACGACAACGCGATTATTGGCAGTCACTGCGTTATTTTTGCAAACAGCGTCATCGGTAGCGACGGCTTCGGCTTTGCGCCGCAGGCCGATGGCACTTATAAAACGATCCCCCAACTCGGCAACGTCGTCATCGAAGACCACGTGAGCATCGGCTCCAACGCCACGATCGACTGCGCCACGATGGGTTCTACGGTTATCAGAACGGGCGTCAAGATCGACAATCTGGTGCAGATTGCGCACAACGTCGAAATCGATAAAAACACCGTTATCGCGGCGCAATCGGGCATTTCTGGTTCCAGCAAAATCGGCGAGAACTGCGTCATCGCCGGGCAGGTCGGCATTGCCGGACATCTTAGCCTGGCCAAGGGTACCAAAGTGGGTGCGCAGTCGGGCGTAGGGAAAAATATCAAAAAGGAGGGCATGTCGCTGAGTGGCTCGCCCGCCTACGAACTCAGCGCTCATTTGCGCGGCCTGGCCCTGGTTCGTAAATTTCCCGAAATAGAAAAACGAATTCAGGATTTGGAGAAAGGCAAGGTCAACCCATCCAACGATGACGGCAATGTTTAAGATTTGAACCTATCGAATCTACCCTGCAAAAGCCCAAAGCATAGAGCCTATAGCCTACAGCTACTTCCCAGCTATCAATGAACGAAAAACAACAAACCATACAAAAAGCGGCGTCGGTTTCCGGCGTCGGACTGCACACGGGCGTAAGGGCCACGATGACGTTCCTGCCCGCCCCGGCCAACCACGGCTACAAGTTTCAGCGCGTGGATCTGCCCGATCAGCCCATCGTCGATGCCGACGTGGACAACGTCGTGGACTTATCGCGCGGCACGACCATCGAGCAGAACGGCGCGCGCATCAACACTGTAGAACACACGCTGGCCGCCTTGGCGGGTCTGCAAATAGACAACGTCCTCATCCAACTCGACGGTCCCGAGCCGCCGATCATGGACGGCAGCGCCATCAAGTTTATCGAAGCGCTGGAAGACGCAGGCATCGAGGAGCAGAATGCCTACCGCAACTACTTCGAGGTTCCCGAATACGTTCATTACGTCAACGCCGAGAACGACATCGAAATGGCGGCCATGCCGCTGACCGACTACCGCCTCACGGTGATGGTGGACTATAATTCCAAAGTCATCAACAGCCAGCACGCCTCGCTGAACGACATGACGCTTTTCAAGGAGGAAATCGCGCCCTGCCGCACGTTCTGTTTTTTGCACGAGTTGGAAGCCCTTTTCAACCGGAATCTGATCAAAGGCGGTGATTTGACCAACGCCATCGTCATCGTGGATCGCAAGGTGCAGGAGGGCGAACTGGAAAAACTCGCCAAGCTCCTCGACAAGCCGGAAGTCAGCGTGGACGAGTCGAAAGGGATTTTGAACAACGTCGATCTGCATTTTCCCAACGAAATGGCCCGGCACAAGCTGCTGGATTTGGTGGGCGATCTGGCTCTCGTGGGCCGGCCGCTGAAAGCGCAGATTTTAGCCGCCCGGCCTGGTCACGCGGCCAACGTGGCTTTGGCCAAGAAAATCAAGAAGCTGATGAAGGTCGCCAAAAACGGCATTCCGCAGTACGATCCCAACAAGGCCCCGGTGCTGGATATCAACCAGATCGCCGACCTCCTCCCCCACCGCTACCCGTTCCAGATGATCGACAAGATCATTGCCCTGGACGAAATGAGCGTGGTCGGCACCAAGAACGTGACGATGAACGAGCAGTTTTTCCTCGGTCACTTCCCCGGTAATCCCGTGATGCCCGGCGTGATGCAACTCGAAGCGATGGCCCAGACGGGCGGCATTCTCGTCCTGAGCACCGTCCCCGACCCCGAAAACTACTGGCCTTACCTGATCGGCATCGACAACTGCCGATTCCGCCGCAATGTGGTGCCCGGCGACACCGTCATCTTCAAATGTGAGTTCACCTCCCCCATGAAGCGGGGCATCGTCAAAATGAGCGGACGCGGCTACGTGAGCGGCCAACTGGTCTGCGAAGCCGACATGATCGCCAGCCTGGTCAAGAAAAAATGATACAACCCCTAGCCTACATTCACTCCGAGTCCAAAATCGCCCGCAACGTGGTCGTCGAGCCGTTCGCCATGATCCACAAGGACGTGGAAATCGGCGAGGGTACCTGGGTGGCTTCCCACGCGGTCATCAACGAGGGCGCGCGCATCGGCAAGAACTGCCGCATTTATCCCGGCGCAGTGGTTTCAGCCATTCCGCAGGACTTGAAATATAACAATGAGTACACGCTCACCTACGTGGGCGACAACACCACCATCCGCGAATACGCCACCATCAGCCGGGGCACCGAAGAACACTGGAAAACCGTAATCGGCACCGACTGCCTCATCATGGCTTACGCCCACATCGCCCATGACTGCGAGATCGGCAACCACTGCATCATTGGCAACAACGTGCAGATGGCCGGTCATGTCCATGTCGGCGACTGGGCCATCGTGAGCGCGATCAGCGCCGTGCATCAGTTTGTCAAGATCGGCCCCCACGCGTTCGTCTCCGGCGGTTCGCTGGTGCGCAAGGATGTACCACCCTTCACCAAAGCCGCCCGCGAACCCATTTCCTACGCGGGCATCAACTCCGTGGGTCTGCGGCGGCGCGGGTACTCCAATCAGCAGATTGCCGAGATCCAGACCGTCTATCGCTACATCTATATGAAGGGACTCAACAATTCCGACGCCCTGAACCAAATTGAACTCGAACTACCCCCCTCCGACGAACGCGACGAAATCGTAAATTTCATCCGTACTTCCGAGCGGGGCATCATGAAGAGTCCGCTGCAGTTCGGGGAGCATGGAGACCATGAGTAGACGGTCTTCCCGTTTTGGGAATCTTATTTATTAACGGTTCGTTGTGAGAATATTCACGAAAGGTACTCTAAGAGATTTCTGGACAAAATATCCAGATGCTGAGCCGTCGCTCAAAACTTGGTACGAGGTTAATGAAGAGCGAGTATTTAATAACCCCAACGAAGTCATAAGCTTATTCAAGGGAGCCGATACCGTGGGTAATGGTCGTATAGTGTTCAACATTTGCCGCAACAAATACAGGTTGATTGCCAAATACGAATATGAGAAGAAGCTCATCTTTGTCAGATTTGTAGGTACCCACAAGGAATACGACGCAATCAACGACATAAAATTCATCTGAAAACTGATTTATGATGAAATTACTTGATTTTAATCTTGATGAGATTACGATCTCACCTATTGTAACCCAGCAGGATTATGACCAAGCGTCAGACTTAATTGACGACTTGGTTGATGCCGATCTAATTGAAGACCAAGCGCAAAGAACCAAGGCACTCAATTTACTTGAAGCGATCAGCGTGTTAGCCATTGCTTACGAGAAAAAGCACCAGCCAATCGAAAGACTCGATCCCATTGAGGCAATCAAACAAAGAATGGAAATGCTTAACCTCACTCAGAAACAAGTAGCTGGTTTTTTCGGCGGAGAAAATCGAGCCTCGGAGGTACTAAATGGCAAGCGGCGACTGACACTCAAGATGATGCGCAACCTCTATCAAGGACTGGGAATTTCGGCTGAGTCGTTGTTGGGGGTATAAATTCCCGGTCTACCGCCCTCCGACGAGCGCGACGAGATCGTGCCCGGCAGATTGCTGAAAAATTGGGGATGCAACGGGAGTTTGCCAAACTAAATACGGTCATCAGCGCGCTGCTCACTACACACCCTTCCAAGATCCTAACCTCACCCGTTGCGGCGGCTGACCCGCCAACGCGACCCGCAACCTTACGTGCGGATGCTAACCCGCACCCATGCGTTTAGTGCTACCATCGTCGGACCAAGCTCAGACGCGATGCAGCGGCGTTTGGAAGCGAGCAACGCATTTCTGGAACATACCGAAGGAAAGTTGAAGATCTCAGTCGATTGAGAGTCCTTCCAATTTTCGTTAATCCGCAGCATGGTTCAACTACCTGACGTTCCTACCCCACTCCCCATCCTCTACCAATCCCCCGATTTAGTAGCCATCGACAAGCCGCACGGCTTGCTCGTCCACCGCTCGCCGATGGCTCGCGACGCCAGCGAGTTTGCCGTACAGCGGCTGCGCGACCAGTTGGGGCAGCGCGTTTGGCCCGTGCATCGGCTCGACCGCAAGACGGGCGGTGTATTGCTCTTTGCGCTCTCGGAAGCCATGAATTCGGCCATGCAGCGGCAGTTTATGGAAGGCCGCGTCCAGAAAAAGTACCTCGCCATCGTGCGCGGTTATACGCCGGATGAGCAAACCATAGACTACGCGTTGCGGCATCCCGATACGGGCGTGGAGCAGGACGCGCTCACGTACCTCAAAACGCTACAACGCACGGAGGTTGCTTTACCCTTTGGCAAGCACGCTACTTCGCGCTATTCCTTAGTCGAGCTCACGCCCACCACGGGCCGGATGCACCAGCTTCGCAAGCACATGGCTCATATATTTCACCCGATCATCGGCGACCGACCGCACGGCTGTAATAAGCAGAACAAGCTTTTTCTAGAAAAATTTGAAATGAATACCATGTTGCTCCACGCGCAGCGACTGACGTTTACACATCCTGGGACGATGGAGAAAATTACGGTTACGGCTCCCGTGCAGGCGGAGTTTGCGCGGATGCTGGGAGTACTTTTTACTTAAATGTTCGAGATTCTCACCCCTCCTCCGCCCCCCTATTGATCCAGGTAGAAGCCGTCGCAAACCAAACGATCGTTCCACCCAACAGCGTCACATTCATCTGGTTTTCTGTCAAAACATCGGCGTAGAAAAGCATGGGAGCCAGCAATACCAATACCAAACACAGGTAAGAAATTATTTTTACGACACTCATACCTTTTTTTGTAAAAACCTACTGAATATCAAATACAAAACTCCACAGGAAATCCAGGCGGGCAACGTCAGAAACGAAAGAAACACACCGCCGAACGCCGAAATGGAATAGAACACCGCCATGCTAATGAGCCACGCCAGCAGCACCGAGGCATTGAAATTAATCCCGGCCTTCTCGGCGTAGTTCCGAACGATTCCGGCTTTCCCGGCAAAATAATGATCGAACACAATGATAGCCCCGATGGGTGCCAGGATAAATCCATAGAGTGCTACAAAGCCCAGTAGCTGCATCGCAAAGGCAGGAAACAGTCCGGCCACCGTGGCGACCGCCCCCGCGATCATCGTCACGCGGGCCGTCGAGAGTTTAGGCGCGATGGCCTGAAATGCCAGCCCGGCGCGGTAGATGGTGGGGTTGGCCGTGGTCCAGCCCGCCACGACCACGCAGATGAGCCCGGCCACGCCGACGGCTTCGTAGGTCATCGGGCCGGGCGCTACGGGTGGTGCTTCGCCCGCCGCCAGCATGGCCTGGGCGTCGCCCGAGCGGATGTAGAGGGCGTAGAGCAGACAGGCGCAAATCCAGGCCAGGTAGTGTCCCACGTACATTCCGGCCGCCGTAGTCCAGCCCGAACTGGCGTTCTTGGCGTAGCGAAACACCGACAGGTCGGACATTCCGATGTGCATGGCGGCGTTACAAAACCACGACCACATCACCACGTGCCAGAAAGTGTATTTGATTTGGCCGGGAAACGGCTCACGGCCTTCGCCGAAGATATCCCAGAAATCACCGAACGAAGCGACGCCTAGCCCTTTCAATGCTACCACGCCGCAAGCCAAAAATATAAGTACCATCCAGGGCGAAGCGATGTTGGCGAACTTGGAAACGGTGTCGTAGCCCCGCGCCGCCACGACCGAAATGACCGCGCCAATCGCCAGCACGACCACAATCCACGTCACGCCATTCGGCGTGGTGTCGGTCAACTTCGGCATTTCCATGTCGAACGGAATGCCCACCGCCGTGGCTGAAACGGTAATCATGGCCCCGGCCAGGAAGCAAAAGAGGATGCCATTGGCCAGGTTGTAAGTCGTCACGAGGCGACGCCCACAGATTTTTTCAAGTTGGTAGTAAAGCGTCAGTCGTACGTCGGTGGCGATGGCCGCCGTAAGGTACCGCCAGCTCAGTACGGCTAAAAGATTTCCCAAAAACAACCCGACCAGTAGATCGAACGCGCTGACACCCGCTGTCAGAAACAGCGGCCCGATCATGAATTCGGTTCCGGCGGCATGTTCCCCGGCGTACATGCCGAGGAAACTTTTCCAGCCTTTCCATTGGCTGGCGGGAACGGGTTCGCGTTCGTACTCGTGGACTTCGGTGTTCGGGGGGGCGGGGAGGGTTTCGGGAGGCATTTTTTTGAAAGGAGGATGGAGAAAAGGAAAAAGGGTCAACGGTCAACGGCTTAAATTGCTAGAATTCAGAACCATAAACAAATCAACATCAATTCAACGATTCAACGATTACACAAATCCACAATCCCCTCACTCCCCCACCACCTCCTTCCCCAGACCCTTCAAATCCAGCCCCCCAAACGTACCGGAACTCATCATCAGCAGATTGGTATTTTGCCAGTTCTGGCTTTTCAGGAAAGCTTGAAGATTGGCGGGGTCAGTGAATATTTTCAGGTCTTCTCGCTTGAAGGCGGTACGAATTTCATCCTCCGAGATCGGTTCCAGGCGCTTGTGTTCCACCGTTTTGGGGCTATAAAAAACTACGGCCACATCGGCGGCGTCCATTTTGCGGCGGTACTGGTTCAGGAAAGTCTTGTTCAGACTGCTGAACGTGTGCAGCTCGGTGCAGGCGGTCAGGCGACGCTTGGGGAATTGCTCCTTCACGGCCAGCGTGGTGGCCTCTACTTTGGAGGGCGCGTGGGCGAAGTCGCGGTAGGCGTTAGTCGTCGGACCTTTGGCCAGCAATTCCAGCCGCTTGGCCGCGCCTTTGAAGGTTTGGATGGCGCGATAAAACTCCTCGTCGGTCACGCCCAGCCGCTCGCAGACGGCCCTGGCCCCGCTGATATTTTTCATGTTGTGCTCACCAAAGACGTAGAGCGGTACCTGACCCTGGGTTTGGGTGGTCAGGGAAGTCTGACCGTTCGTAATCTTGTGCGGATGTGCTTCGTAGGGCACTTTCGTCACGTCAGGACGCTCTTTCTGCCCGATGATATCGAGCATATTGTCCGTTTCATCGAAGACGATCACGCCGGCTTTGGGCAGCGAATCAGCTAGCAGCTCGAACTGCTTCACGTAGGATTCCCAGGTCGGATACACGTTGAAGTGATCCCAGGCAATGCCGCTCACCAGCAGCAGATGCGGATTGTAGTGCAGGAACTTGGGCGTCGGATCTTCGGGTGAGGTGAAGTACTCGTCGCCCTCGATCACGATCACCGGGGCGTCGGCATCCAGCCGCACCATGGTATCGAAGCCTTCCAACTGCGCACCTACCAAATAGTTGAAAGTGCGCTCGCTCTGCCGCAGCACGTGCAGAATCATGGACGTGATGGTAGTCTTCCCATGACTGCCCGCGATGACGACCCGCTGCTTGTCAGTGCTTTGATCCGCGATAAACTCTGGATAGGAGTACACTTCCATTCCCAATTCGCGCGCGCGGCGAAGCTCAGGGTTGTCAGCGCGGGCGTGCATTCCCAGGATCACGGCGTCGATATCTTCCGTGATTTTTTCGGGAAACCAGCCCATTTCGGCGGGCAGCAGTCCGGCCGCAGCAAGGCGCGTGTGGGAAGGTTCATAAATCTCGTCGTCGGAGCCGCTAATTAGGTAGCCCTGTCGTTGGAGTTCCAGGGCCAGGTTATGCATTACGCTGCCGCCGATGGAGATGAAGTGGATTTTTTGTTGGGACATCTAGGTCAATTTGGAATGATAGAATTAGCGAATGTGGGAATACTGGACCCAATATTCACTCATTCTATCACTATGGCATTCTATATAGTGGGTTTCCGCCGCCGAAGTTAGGGAGATTTTTTGTTTGTCATGAGTCAGCCAATCGAGATTTATCAGCACAATTGGGGAACACCTGGTTTGGCTTAAAAAAAGACAGCAACGGCAGTTCACCCGCTCAATAACTATCCGCTTTAATAACAAACTGATTCATAGTCCTTTAAATTTTTAGAAAAACTTAATTGTAAAAAAGACAAGTAAGAATTGCAGATATACTGGCTATCGTTAAACATATCGCGTAATATTGCACTTATATAGTTGTATTTTTCAATTCTCTAACAAACTCCTATGATGAAAATCCCTACCCCATTCAAAAACGCGCTGCTCTTGCTGCTGGCTATGGTCAGTCTGGCAACTTACGCGCAGGATCGTACCGTCACGGGGACGATCACCGACGATGCCGACAATCCGCTTCCGGGCGTCAGCATCCTGGCCAAAGGCACCCAAACGGGTACTACCACCAACACGCAGGGCGAATACAGCCTGAACGTCCCGAGAAACTCACGGACGCTGGTTTTTAGCTATATCGGCTACAAGACCACCGAGATCGCGATCAACAACGAATCGAGCATCAGCCTGAAACTGGAACCCACGGCGGAAGCCCTGGGCGAGGTCGTGGTGGTGGGATACGGTACGCAGAAGAAAACTTCACTGACTGGAGCCGTATCATCCGTATCGCCCAAAGAGTTGAAAGCCCTGCCCGTAGTGAGCGCCACGCAGGCGCTGCAAGGCCGGGTGCCGGGCGTACAGATCACCAACAACAGTGGTCCCGGCACCGAACCCGTCGTTCGCATCCGGGGCGTGGGTTCGGTGAGCCTCAACCCTAACCCACTGTACGTCATCGACGGCGTACCGGCGGGTGGCTTGAACAACATCGACCCCAAGGACATCGAATCGCTGGAAGTACTGAAAGATGCCAGCGCGGCCGCTATTTACGGTTCGCGGGCAGCCAACGGCGTGGTACTGATTACCACCAAGAAGGGTACACCCGGCAAGATGCAGATCAACCTCGACTCGTACGTAGGTACGCAGTCGGCCTGGCGGACGCTGGATCTGCTCAATAGCGACCAGTACATCCAGTACGGTACCGCGCTGGTGACGGCTTCGGGGCAGGCCGTGCCGGGTCGTTTCAGCAACCTGAACACACCCATCTACGAAGGTGCCACCCAGACGTTCGCCGATATCGACACCGACTGGCAGGACGTGATGTTCCGCAACGCGCCCATCACCGACACCCAACTGTCGCTGTCGGGCGGTAATGCCACTTCGCGTTTCTATACGTCGCTGGGCTACTTCGATCAGCAGGGCATCCTGCCCAATACCGAGTATCACCGTTACAGCTTCCGCATCAACTCCGACCACAAAGCCAAGAATTGGCTCACGATCGGACAGACGCTGCTTGCGGCAACGGATTTCCGCATCGCCGAGCGCGATGGCGGCGGTCGTAGCTTGATTATGAACACCATGCGGATGATTCCTTACTGGCCCACGCGCGACCCCACCAAGCTGGGTGGCTTCAGCACCACGGCCCAGGGTCTCGACGCCACCGACCCCGAAAACCCGCTTCGCATTGCCGAAATGGAGCAGCAAAACCAGCAGGACAACGCTTTCAAGCTCATCGGTACCATCTTCGCCGAGGTGAAGTTTACCGACTGGTTGCGCTACAAGTTCACGGCGGGCACCGACTTCGCCAGTACGCGTAACAACAGCTTTTCGCCCATTTATAACGACGGCAACCGTACCCGGCCCAACGCCAACGTGTCGGAGAGCCGTAACCAATTTTTCTCGACGATCTTCACCAATGCCCTCACGTTTGAGAAAACCTTCGGCAAGCACTACGTGAACCTGTTGGGCGTAGCCGAGCAGCAGAAATCTACCTTTAAAGGTATCAGTGCTTCCGGCGTACGACCCGATAATAACATCCAGGTTATCCAGGGCGTCACGAACCCCAACGGCGGTTCGTCGCGCTCCGAGAATACCCTTATTTCCTATGTAGGTCGTCTGAACTACGAATTCGCGGGCAAGTATTTGCTTGGGGCTTCGGTTCGTCGCGATGGTTCTTCTAAATTTGCTCCCGGTCGTAAGTGGGGTACTTTCCCCGCTGTATCGGCAGGCTGGCGCATCAGTGAGGAGAACTTTATGAAGTCGATCGCCGCCATCTCGGAATTAAAAATCCGGGCCAGTTACGGGCAGACGGGCTACAACTCCATTGGCGACTACGAGTGGCAGCCGCTCATTCAGGCCAGCAATACACTCTATCCTTTTGGCAATACGCCACAGGCAGGCTCTTACTTCAACCAACTAGGTAACAGCGACCTGAGCTGGGAGGTGACCAACATGACTAACATCGGGGTCGATCTGTCTCTTTTCAACAACAAGATCAACCTTACGTCGGAATATTACGTACGTGAAACCAACGGGCTGCTCCTGCGGGTACCGACGGCCGTGTCCATCGGTTATTCAAATAGCCCCCTGGCCAACGTGGGAAGCATGCGAAACAAGGGCTTTGAGCTATCGGCGGGCTACACGCACTCGGGCCGTGACTTCAACTGGAACCTGACCGGAATGCTGGACGTAACGCGCAACGAGGTATTGAGCCTGGCTACCCCGACGGCTACGATCAACTCGGGTTCAAACGCCGACTTTGGCGGTACCGATATCACGCGCACCGAGGCGGGTCACCCCATTCAGTCGTTCTACGGCTTTATCGTCGATGGTATCTTCCAGAGCGCCGAGGAGGTTAGAACCGCCAATGCTGCCGCAGTGGCGGGTGGTGCCGAGTTTTACCAGAATGCAAAGACTTCACCGGGTGACATTCGTTTTAAGGATTTGAATAATGATGGCGTCATCAACGGTTCGGACCGAGATTATCTGGGAAGCTACATTCCTAAGTTCTCCTACGGCCTCAACTTCAACGGCAGCTACAAAGGCTTCGACTTCACGTTGTTTTTCCAGGGTGTGCAGGGAAACAAGATCTATAACGGCACCAAGGTCATCGGACAGGGCATGTTGCGGCTGTTCAACGCCAGCACCGACGTGCTCGACGCCTGGACGCCGCAAAACACCGACACTGACGTTCCCCGCGCCGTGAGCGGTGACCCCAACAATAACTCGCGTACCTCGGATCGCTTCATCGAAGACGGTTCTTACCTGCGCTTGAAGAATCTGAGCATCGGCTACACTATCCCGGCCGACAAAATCGGCAAGTTCACGGGCAACGTCCTGAGCAAAGCGCGTATTTACGTGTCGAGCCAAAACCTGCTGACGTTCACCAAGTACACGGGCTACGACCCCGAGGTTTCGTCCAAGTACGGCAACCTGCTCACCAACGGCATCGACTACGGACAATATCCGCAGGCGAGGACGTTGATGGTGGGGGTTAACTTAGGATTTTAAAAAATGCTGTAAGCTTTAAGCTGTAGGCAATAAGCTTATAGCATAAAGCCTACAGCCTACAGCTTTTTAAATAAAAAATGACATGAAAAAACTATTGATATTATCGCTAACCGGCGCCCTGGCTTTGGGTGCTGCCATTAGCTGCAACGAGGAGGAATTGAACAAGGTAAACCCCAACGGGGTCACCTTCGACACCTATTTTAATAACGAAGCTGAACTGCGGGCGGGTGTCAACTCGATTTACGCCATCGTCCAGTCCAACAGTTTGGTATCGCGGGAGTGGTTTTTCACGCACGACCTGCGTAGCGACGAGATGGCTTCTGGTGGTGGTCAGTTGGAAACGCCCCGTAATCAGTTGCTGATCGGCGTGCAAGACCCCAACAATAGCCTGGTCAACGCCGTTTGGCGGGGTTGGTACCGGACGATTCACCGGGCCAACGTGATCATTGAAAAAGCGCCTACGGTGAAGTCAGTACCCGACGCCAACCGTAACAGGTTGATTGCCGAAGCCAAATTCCTGCGAGCCTGGGCTTACTACGAACTCGGCTCGCTGTGGGGTGGTGTACCCATCTATACTGAGTTTGTGAAGAGTGTGGAAGGATCTAAGGCCCGCTCAACGCAGAAAGAGGTGTACGATGTGGCCATCGCCGATGCCAAAGCCGCTATGGCTGCGCTGCCCGCTACGTACGATGCCAACAACCAGGGCCGCGCTACCAACGCCGCCGCCCAGATGCTGCTGGCCCGCATTTATTTGCAGCAGGGCGACTATGCCAATGCCAAGACTGAGCTACAGAAGATAGTCGATTCAGGTTTGTATAAGCTCACCGACGACTACCTGGACATCACCAACGAGGAGGGCGAATTCAACTCCGAGTCGATTCTTGAAATAGTATTTTCTCCATCGGGCGGTGCTTACGACTGGGGATCAGACGGGGACAACGGTACGGCTCCCCGTGAGGAAGCGGTTCGTTCGCAGGAGTACTCGGCTATCGGCTGGAGAAACGTGATTCCTTCCAACAAAATCCTGAATGCTTACGAGATGAAGTCAAAGGGAGATGCCAAGGACGATCCCCGCTTCGATATGTCGTACTGGAAAACGGGCGACAAATTTAACAATGGTAAGAATGTCATAACTGATGATATCGTGCAAGGCAACTTCTCCAAAGTGGGCGGCAAGGATATGAAAGTTAGCTGGCGCAAGTACTCGGTGATTTATAAGTTAAACGCGGGCTACGCGCAGAGCGGCATCAACATGCGCATCATGCGCTACGCCGATGTGCTGTTGCTGCTGGCCGAGTGTGAAAACGAACTGGGCAACTCGGCCAAGGCCATCAGCCTCGTCAACCAGGTGCGGGCGCGCAAGTCGGTAAATATGCCACCGCTGCCAACCGCCAACTACCCGGCGGGCAACAAGCAGCAGGTATTCGACGCGATCATGCACGAGCGTTTCGTGGAATTGGCCGCCGAGCAGGTGCGCGACTTCGACATCATCCGCTGGCGTAAGAACGGTAAGCTGACCACCGAGCCGCTGAATGGTTTCCAGAAGGGCAAATCGGAACTTCTTCCCATTCCGCAGACGGAAATCGACAACAACGCGAAGCTGACCCAAGCGGATCAGAATCCGGGGTACTAATTAATTTTGAATGAGTGAATGTCGGAATATTGGACTCCGATTTTCATTTGTATTCGTTCATAATTTCAAGGGAGTGGGCTTCTTGTGAGCCTGCTCCCTTTATTTTTAGAGAGGCTATTAATACATTTTTGAGTTAGCACGTTTGTAAATAAAAGCAAGCCCTGAAAGGGCGAAATCTGCCTAGCTATGCAAGTTAAAGCGATCTTCCTTTTTTCCGTGGCAATCGCTGTATCGTTGCCAGGCTGCCAGCGACGCGACGATACCCTGTTCCAGAAACTCGACGCCGACGACTCCGGCATCCACTTCATCAATGAAATCACCCCCAACGACTCGCTGAACGCCTTCACTTTCACCAACTTCTACAACGGCAGCGGCGTGGGCGTGGGGGATTTTAACCATGATTCCCTACCAGATTTGTTCTTTGCGGCCAATCAGGTCAGCTCGCAGCTTTATATCAACGAAGGAAATCGCAAGGGCGAACCGTTCAAGTTTCAAGACCTGACCGAAGCGGCGGGCGTCACGACCGACCGCTGGTGCACGGGCGTGAGCATCGTGGACATCAACCAGGACGGTTGGGACGATATTTACCTCAGCGTAGCGGCGCACAAGACTTTCAAGAATTCCCGCAATCTGCTATTTATCAATCAGAAAACGGCCAGCCCTACTTTCAAGGAGGAAGCCGCCAAATATGGCCTGGATTTCGCGGGTTTCACCACCCAAACTGCCTTTCTCGACTACGACCTCGACGGTGACCTCGACGCTTTTCTGCTCAATACCGCTCCCGATTTGCAAAGCCCCAACAACCTGCGGCCCGCCGTGAACGATGGCAGCTATCCGTCCACCGACCGCCTTTTCAGAAATGAGGGTAAAAATGAAAGCGGGCAAATCACTTTTCAGGATGTCTCGCAGGAAGCGGGGATTCGCTTCGAGGGACTGGGCCTGGGCGTGGTAGTTTCGGACTTGAATGAAGATGGCTACCCCGACATCTACTGTTCCAACGACTTCATTAGCAGCGATATATTGTATTTGAATAAAAAAGACGGAACTTTTGAAAACATCATCGGCAGGGCCACGGCGCACACCAGCCTGTACGGCATGGGCGTAGATGCCGCCGACTTGACCAACGACGGCCGCACCGACATCCTGCAAATGGACATGCTGCCCGAGAATAATTTTCGGCAAAAGCAGATGCTGGCCGGACAGGACTACGACCGCAAGGAGATGAGCGTGTCGCCGCGCTACAACTACCAGATGCAGTACATGCGGAATAATTTGCAGGTCAATCTGGGCAACGACCCGGCAACTGGAACGCCCGAGTTCAGCGAGATGGGCCTATTAGCAGGTATCGCCCGCACCGATTGGAGCTGGGCCACGTTGCTGGCCGACCTCGACAACGATGGCCGTAAGGACGTATTCATCACCAACGGCTACCGCAAGAATATCACCGACCGCGACTTCATCAGCCAGGCCGGGGAGTTCGATTACTTTGGCTCCGACGAAGCCCGCCTCAAAAAACGCGACGAACTCCTCAGCAAAGTACCCGAGATAAAACTCCGCAACTACGCCTACCGCAATGCGGGCAATCGCAACGGCGAACCGTTCCAGTTCGAGAACGTCTCCGAAACCTGGGGGCTGGACGAGGCCAGTTATGCCAACGGCGCGGCCTGGGCCGACCTCGATCGCGACGGCGATTTGGACTTGATCGTCAACAACATCGACGCGGAAGCTTCTATTTTCCAAAATAAAACCGACGAAAAATCCGACGCAAACTACCTGGATTTTTCGCTGCAAGGTTCGGAAAACAATCGGCGCGGACTGGGTAGCCGCGTCACGATTTGGGTGGGTGGCGAGCCGCAACAAATTGAAAACTACCCCGTACGCGGCTACGCTTCGTCGGTGGAAGCCGGGCTGCATTTTGGTTTAGGAAGAAACAGTAAAGTCGATTCTGCCCTGGTGGAGTGGCCCGGCGGCACGGCCCAACTCCTGCGTGAACTCTCGGCTGGTCAAAGAATTTCGGTCAATTTTCTCGAGGCGACTCCCTACCAAAAGCCTACGAAGCGAAGCGAAGCTATTTTTACTGAAATGACGATCGCGGGCATCGACTACCAACACCGCGAAGGCGATTTTGTGGACTTCAAGCAAACCGCCACGCTGCACAAAATGCTCTCCCGCAGCGGCTTTCCCATCGTGGTCGGCGACGCCAACGGCGACGGGCGGGACGATGTTTTTGTGGGCGGGTCGTACCGGGGTAGCGGTTCGCGGCTTTATTTGCAGGAGACCGGGGGTGGTTTTCGCTCAGTTGCCTTTCCGGATTCTAATGACAAGGAAACGACCAACGCGGTTTTTCTGGATGCGGACAAAGACGGCGACCAGGACTTGCTGGTCGTGTACGGCAGCAACGAGCGGCCACTTACCGCCGAGGGCGCGTATCAGCCCCGGCTTTTCTTGAATGACGGAAAAGGGAATTTTTCAAAAGCCCAGGCCAACGCCCTCCCCAAATTCGCCGTCAGTGCGTCGTCGGTCGTAGCCTTCGACTACGATCAGGATGGCGATCAAGACGTGTTCATTGCCGGGCGACAAATTCCGGGCCGCTACCCTTTGCCCGCGCGGAGCTATTTGTTGCGCAATGATTCCAAAGGCACCACCGTCCGCTTTACCGATGTTTCGGAGCAGGTAGGCAAACCAATCCGCGAGCCGGGCATGGTCTGCGAAGCGACCAGCGCGGACCTGAACGGCGATGCCTTCCCCGATCTGGTGCTGGTGGGCGAGTGGATGCCGGTCAAAATGTTTGTGAATCAGCGGGGAAAAGGCTTCGCGCCTTACGCCGTCGACCAGTTGGCCGAGACGCCGGGCTGGTGGAACTGCGTGGCGGCGGCGGATGTGGACGGCGACGGGGATCAGGATTTCATCATCGGCAACGAAGGTCTGAACTCCTTCTACCGGGCAAGTCCTGCTCAGCCTATTCGTATCGTCGCCAAGGACTTCAACGACGACGGTAGCTTCGACCCCATCATGGGCCATTACCTCCGAGCGCCGGACCGTGGCTACAAGCTGTACCCCGCCCACCCGCGCGATGCCATCAACCAGCAAGTCATTCAGTTCAGGAAAAAATTCCAGAGCTACGGGGTGTACGCCAAGATGACCTTCGACGACCTTTTTTCAAAAGAAGAATTGCAAGATGCCTACCAGGCAGAGGTCAAGACGCTGGCAAGTACACTACTGCTGAATGAGGGCAACGGAAAATTCACTAAGCTACCACTGCCGAAAATCACCCAGCAATCCCCCATTTTCGGCATCGCGCCTTACGATTATAACCGGGACGGAAATCTCGATCTGGTACTGAGCGGCAACTTCTATCCCAACGAAGTCCACGAGGGACGCCAGGACGCCTCGCGCGGATTGCTGCTGCTGGGTAATGGGAAGGGTACTTTCCAGCCCGTTCCGTCCCACAAAAGCGGCCTGAATTTGAAAGGCGACGCACGCACTTCGCGGCTGCTAAGAACGCCGCAAGGGGTGATGCTGCTTACGGCTATCAATTCTGAGGGAATCAGGGTACACCACAGTTATTGACTCGTAAGGGCGAACGCATGGGTTCGCCCCTACAAATGGACTTATGAACTCTCAACCAGGGAAAGGAATCTCAATCGTCACCTCCAACCCCTCCCCCGGCTTAGTGAACCACTTCACCTGGCCTTCCAGCACCGCCACCCGCGACCGTACGTTTCCAATGCCCAGCCCTTTCTTGGCCTCGTTGAAGTCGAAGCCCTTGCCATTATCGGAGTAGAAGAAGGAGATAACCTTACCCGACGGAATGACTGAGATGACGATTTCGCTGGCATCAGCGTGTTTGAGGGTGTTGTTGAGCAGTTCCTGGGTGATCCGATAGAGGCTCGTTTCGATGCTTTTCGGCAACTGCGCCACCAGCTTGCGGCACTCGAAAGTCACGTTGATCTGGTCGGTGGCGTTGATTTTGCCCACCAGCTCCTCCACCGCCGCTACGTAGCCGTACTGCTCCAGCGTACGCGGGCTGAGTTCGCGCAGCAGACGGCGGATGTCCACCAGCGAAATATGGATGATGTCGAATATTTCCTGCTTCAACTTATCGGATTCAGGACTCTTTTTCAGGTAGCTGGTCAATGACGATACGTAGAGTTTCAGCGTAGCGAGTCGCGACCCGACTTCGTCGTGCAAGTCCTGCGCGATATTGCGCCGTTCCCGCTCCTGAGCGTCGAGCGCGATTTTAAGCCGTTCCCGCTGCTTGCGCCCCAGACCTTCGAGCCTTTTCTGGGAGAGGAAGAAAGTGGCCCCGGCGATCAGCAGGAGGTAAAGTCCGGTGAACCACCACGTGCGCCAAAAGGGGGATTCGATGTGGATGTAGAGCTTGCGCTCCTGGTCGCTCCACACGCCGTCGCGATTGGCGGACTTGACCTTGAAAACGTACTGCCCCGGCGCGAGGTTGGCATAGCGGGCATACGTGCGATCCCCGGCCTCGACCCATTCCTGATCCTCCCCTTCCAGCAGGTAGCGGTACTCGTTTTTGCCGTTGCTGTAATAATCGATGGAGGCAAATTCCAGGGAAAAAGTATTGCGGTCGTGGGGTAGCTTCACCAGGTCGAGCTCATCGACGTAGCGGGTCGGATCGTACGGCTCCTCGTTCACCAGGAAATTGTAGAGATGAATGCGCGGCTGGTAGGAAAGGGTTTGGAATTGCTTGGGAGAGAAATAGTTCAGCCCTTTTGCCCCCCCGAAGTAACATTCGCCGGAGGCGGTTCTGAGATAGGCATTGCCGTTGAATTCCAGCCCCTGCAATCCGTCCGAATGGTCGAAATTGCGCACCCGTCCCGTGGCGGGATCAAGGCTCGATATGCCGTGGTTGGTACTCACGAATACCCCGCCGTCCGACGCGATCACGAACCCGTAGATGTAAGAATTGGCCAGGCCGTCGCTCTCGTCGTAGAGTCGGTATTTTTTGGTGTATTTGTAGTAGGCCAGCAGTCCCTTCTCAGTCGCGATCCAGAGAATTTTCCGGGTGGTGTCTTCTTCTATGGCATTGATGTTGAAATTCCTGAAGCCGTCGAATGTCTTTTTCCAACCTTCTTTTTCAATTTTAAAACCGTAGAGGCGGTCGAAGTAGGATCCCAGCCACAGCGTTCCCTCCTGGTCGAGAAAAGTGGCGAAAATATTCTGGTTCGCCAGGTGAGGCACCCGCTCAAATGTGCGGCTTCCGGGATCGAAAATCCACATGCCCAGTTGGGTGCCCAGCAGCAATCGGTGGTCGGGCAGTTCCAGGATATTGCGCGTGTAGATTCGCCTGCTGCGGTCCCGCTGGTAGGAAAAAGTGTCGAATCGCTTTTTTTTGCGGTCGAACAGCATCAGCCCCCCGTAGGTACCCACCCACATCCGCTGGCGGCTATCCCGAAAAATGGATTTCAAGATATTGTCCTCCTCGGTGAAGTACCGCTCCTCGACGAGTCCTTTTTTGCGGTTCAGAATATCCAGTCCGCCCTCGGTGCCGACCCAGATTCGGCCCCGTCCGTCCTCGGCCAGGCTGCGTACCGACTGGTCGCTCAGGCTACGTTCGGGCTGGTCGGCACTTTGCCCGAAGTACCCAAACATGGAGGCATTCGGCACAATCTTCACCAGCCCGTCGGGATCGCTGTTGGCCCAGACGATCCCCGTGTTGTCGGCATACACGCGGTGAAACTCATAATTTTTAAAGTTCACTGAGGCATTGGCGCGATAACGCACTTCCCGGAATGCCTGACTTTTTTTATCAAAAATCCACAAGCCATTGCGCTGGGTGCCCAGCCAAAGCTGCTCGTTGTGGTCGGCCGTCAGGCTGAAGACCACACCCAACGCCTTTTGCTCCGACGTCCGGGCGAATAGTTTGTGCGTATTGCTCTGGTGGTCGAAGCGTACCAGTCCCCGATCGGTGCCCAGCCAGGCGATATTGTCCTTGTCGACCACGAAGGAATAGACATCGTACGCCTCCCCGTACTCGTTCTGAGCGGTATTCGTAAAATAGTGGTGGTGCGTGCGACGCTCGACATCAAACCGCACCAACCCCTTCGGGGCTTGCAACCAGATATCACCAAACTCGGTGTAAGTAGTCCAGTCCACGAAGTCGAAGTCGCGGTTGATGTAGGCGTAGTTGCTCACGCGCCGGAGCCTGTGGCTTTTGAAATGATAGGCCATGACGCCCTGCCCTTCGGAAGAAAACCAAAGTTCGGTATCACTGGCGTAAAAGGGCGAGGTGCGGCGCTTCCGGGCGGAAGGGCGGTAGAGCGAGAAGCGGTCGGTGGCGCGGTCGTAGCGGTTGAGTCCCTCCTCGGTTCCTACCCAGATATTCCCCTGCTTGTCTTCCACAATGCCCGCCACATTCACGCCCCGCAGCGAATGCGGGTCGTGGGCATCCGGTTTATAAACGCGAAAACGGTGGCCGTCGAAGCGGTTGACGCCATCCTGGGTACCCAGCCAGAGGAACCCGCGCGAGTCCTTCAGCAGGTGGTAGGGCGAACTCTGCGAGAGTCCGTCCTGTACCGTCAGATGCTGAATTTGCATCGGTTGCGCGCAGAGCCCGGTACTGATGAGCGGCAGAATCAAAATTCCCAGGAGTCGGAAGTGCAAGCCGGGGGTCGATAGGTTGAAAGGAAAATACCTACTGCAAAACAGGCTGTCTCGTAAAAAATTGCGTCATCCGCTTTTTGTCTTTACCGTTCACTCAATTTCTAGCAACATACCAGGACGGTTTAGGTTAAAGAATTAGTTTATTAATTTCATCAAAAAATGTCCTGATTATGAAAAGAGCAGATCGTTTCCTGCGGAATGCAGCGAAGCTTGTGATGATGGTAGTGGCGTTTGGTATGGTATCTGCCTGCAAAAACGACGACGATGACAATACGGTGGAACCCAAATCCATTACGGATGTGGTTCAAGAGAATGGTGACTTTACAATCCTGAGAGCGGCCCTCGACCGGGCGGGCCTGACCGACGCCTTGCGCAGCGGTACGCTGACGGTATTCGCGCCTAACGATGCGGCTTTTATCGCCTCGGGCTTCCCCGACGCGGCCGCCGTAACGGCTTTGCCCGTCGACGATGTGAAGGAACTTCTGGAATACCACGTGCTGAATACGACGGTGGAAGCGGGGGACATTGCTTCGGCCAACGCCCAATCGACCGCAACCCTGGGGGGACAGACGGTGTACATCACCAAAAACGCCACCGGAGTGTACGTCAACGGCATCAAGGTGGTCACGGCCGACATCGACGCCAGCAACGGCGTCATTCACGTAATCGACCGGGTGCTGGATCCCCCCACCGAGAACCTACTGCAACTGGTGCAGGGCAATCCTGAGCTGTCCTACCTGCTGGCGGCAGCTACCCGCGCGGGCGAAGGGGACTCGGCGGTATTGGCTGCGCTAACTTCTTCGGCCGCCGCTTACACGGTGTTTGCGCCCACCAACCAGGCGTTCATCGACGCGGGCTTCCCGACCGAAGCCTCGCTTACGGCGGCCAATGCCGATACGCTGGCGGGTATCATCCTTTACCACGTAGTACCGGGACGGGTATTCGGTAGCGACTTGGCCAACGGCAGCGTAGCAACGGCCGCCGGGGATTCCGTCACGGTCGATGTAAGCATTGGGTTGAAGGTGACGGGGATCGGCAATGGAACCGATGCTTCCAACATCCCTGCTTCAACGGCCAACACACTGGCCACCAATGGTGTAGTCCATATAATCGACCGTGTGCTTCTGCCCAAATAAGCAGTATTACACAACCCAAGAAGGTGGGCTACGACGACTCGTAGCCCACTTTTTTCGTTTAAAATTTAGTGGCCTTGACGCTTCAAACCTCTCGCGCCTGACTGCGATATTCTACAACCGTCTGTCCGGTGTGCGCTTTGAATATTTTGGCAAGATGCGTGATGAAGCGTAGTACTGTTCTGGAAAATCCAGAAGCGAATAGGGCGACAGCGTGAAGCTGGGGCACATTCAGACCAAGCTAAAAACTAATCCAGAAAGTCGGACATGCGGAGAAATCTATCAATTTTGGATAATTCAGACAATTTGTAGTTCTTTATCTTCGTGTCTGAATCGACTCCTACGCCCCATGCTCACCAGACTCTTCTCTTTTTTCCTGCTTGCCATCTTCACCTTCTCCTGTCGGCCTGACCTGCCGGAAGAGGTCAGCGCGGCGATGGAATTGCTGCCGGAGGAACTGGACTACAACATGCACGTCAAGCCGATCCTGTCGGACAAGTGCTTCGCCTGCCACGGGCCCGACATGGCCAAGCAGCAGGCGGGACTGCGCCTCGACCTGGCGGCTAACGCTTACGATGAACTCCCCGAATCACCCGGCAAAGTGGCCATCGACCCCGGTAGTTTGCGCAACAGCGAGGTCTTCCGCCGCATCGTCGCGACCGATCCCGATGTCGTGATGCCCACGCCGGAATCGCATCTGAGCCTGACGGCCTACGAAAAGGCGGTACTCATCAAGTGGATCGACGAAGGGGCCGAGTACAAGCCGCACTGGGCGTTCGAGAAGCCCGTGATGCCAAAAATTCCGTCGGTCGAGCATAGCGATTGGGTCAGGAATCCCGTCGACAATTTTGTGGCTTACCGCCTGGAAGAGAAAAAAATGGCCCCTGGTAAGGAAGCTGATAAAGAAACGCTCATCCGCCGCGTCACCTTCGACCTTACCGGACTGCCCCCCACCCTGCTTGAAATCGACGCCTTTAAAAAGGACAAAAGTACCAACGCCTACGAGAAGCTGGTGGATCGCCTTCTCAAATCGCCGCACTACGGCGAGCGCATGGCCGCCGACTGGCTTGATTTGGCCCGCTTCGCCGACTCGCACGGCTACACCGTAGATCGACTCCGCGACATGTCGCCCTACCGCGATTGGGTGATTAAGGCACTGAACGAGAATCAGCCCTACGACCAGTTTATCCACTGGCAGTTGGCGGGCGATTTGATGAAAACCTCTAAGGGAGGTGCACCTAGCAAGGAAATGCGCATCGCTACGGCTTTCAACCGCAATCACCAACAGAACATGGAGGGCGGCGTGGTCGAGGAGGAATTCCAGACCGAGTACGTGCTGGACCGCACCAACACCTTCGGCGACGCTTTTATCGGCCTTTCGGTGGGCTGCGCCAAGTGCCACGACCACAAGTACGACCCCATTTCTCAGAAAAACTACTACCAACTGTCCAGCTTCTTCAACAATATAGACGAGGCTGGGCAAATCTCCTGGGACGACGCCATGCCCTCGCCCACAATGCTGCTGCCCACGCCGCAACAGGAGAAAGTACTGGCTTACATGCAGCAGAATATCAAACAGCAAACGAGCCGATTGGCTGCCGTGCAAAAGCAGGGGGAGGCTGATTTTGAAAAATGGCTGATTGCAAAGTCTTACGCCACGCTGAAAACCCAGCGCGTTCCCAGGGAAAGTCTCCAAGCCAGGTTTGGCTTTGATAATAACGCTCTGAAAAATGAGGTAAATCCGAAACAGCTAGCCTACACGACCCTGCAAGGCAACAACAAGCAAAAGGAAAACTTCGGGGAAGGCCACCACGGGCCGGGCGTTCAACTGGACGGCGACGCCTGGCTTGATTTGGACCGTGTCGGCATTTTCGGCAAGTCGGAGCCGTTCAGCGTGGGAATGTGGGTCAAGATTCCGAAGGAAATGAAGGAAGGGGTTATTTTTCACAAGAGTCAGGCCGAGCGGCTTTACAATTTCCGGGGCTATCATGTTTATTTAAAAAATAACAAGCTGGAAATGAGCATGGCGCACGTGGCCCCGTCCAATGCCATCACCAAAGTGAGCCGCGCCGCCGTGCCGCGCGATAAGTGGATCCAGCTCACGATGACTTACGACGGCTCTTCAAAAGCGGCCGGCCTGAAACTCCACCTCGATGGCGAACCACTGCCGATGCTGGTGACCAAAGATCAGTTGACCAAGGAAATTCTCTTCGACTCCACCAGAGTGAAGCCACAGCCCGGCCTGCAAATCGGCGGCTGGTGGCGCGGCTTCGGTTTGAAAGACGGTCAAGTGGATGACATCGTGGTGTACGACAGAACGCTGACACCTTATGAAGTCGGGATTTTGGGGAATAAAAAAAGCTGGAAGGAAATTGCATCCAAAGCCCCCGGCCAACTCACCGCCGAGGAGAAAGCCGCGCTGAAAGACTACTATTTTTCGGCGATTCACGCCCCTTCGCTCGAAGCCCGAAAAACCCTGATGAAAAAACGCAAAATCTTGGCCGACAGCACCGAAAAAGTGCAAGAGCTGATGGTGATGCAGGAAACACCCAAGCCCAAGCAGGCCTACGTTCTGGAACGCGGCAACTACGATGCCCTAGGTGCGAAGGTCTATGCCGACACGCCGGAGCGGATTTTTGCTTTTCCCAAAGATCTACCTAAAAACCGCTACGGCCTGGCCCTCTGGGTCACACACAAGGACAATCCACTCACGGCCCGCGTGGCGGTAAACCGTTACTGGCAACTTTTTTTCGGCGTGGGATTGGTCAAAACCGCTGAGGACTTTGGCAATCAGGGCGAGATGCCCTCGCATCCGAAACTGCTCGATTGGCTGGCACTGACTTTCCGAGACTCGAAGTGGGACGTAAAGAATCTGGTCAAGACGATTGTCATGTCAGCTACCTACCGGCAAGATTCTCGGGCCGCCCGGGAACTCTTAGACACCGACCCGCAAAACAGGCTGCTGGCCCGTGGTCCCGCCCGCCGCTTGACCGCCGAAATGATACGCGATAACGCATTGGCAGCCAGTAGCTTGATGAATTACGAAATAGGCGGAAAAAGCATCAAGCCTTACCAGCCCGATGGCCTTTGGCGCATAAACGGCGCGACCTATGTACCGGACAGCGGTCAGGTCATCTATAAGCGAAGCGTGTACGTGATTGTAAAGCGCTCGGTGCCTAACCCTACATTGGGTACTTTCGATGCCACCTCGCGAAGTGCTTGTATCGTGCGTCGCCAGAAAACCAACACGCCCCTGCAAGCCCTGGTCACGCTCAACGACCCGACTTTTGTGGAAGCCGCCAAAGTACTGGGTGAGCAGATGACGCGGGAGAAAAATCCAAAAATCGCAATCACCAATACCTACCGCAAGCTAACGGGCCGACTTCCCGAAAAAAAGGAAATGGCGCTGCTGCTAAAACTAAAAGCCGACCAAAACGAGTTGTTTACCAAGAAACCCAACAAAGCCAAAGGCTGGCTCGAAGCGGGTCAATACGAAGTAGATAAATCGCTGAACGCCGCCCATGTTGCCGCCAATGCCGTAGTGGCTAGTACGATTATGAATTCCGACGCGGCGATTACGAAACGGTAGATCAATCGTCGATTCGTAGGGGCGAACCCATGTGTTCGCCCGATGGCTGGCGCAAGCAGGGCGAACCCATGGATTCGCAGGTGCGCCTGTCCGACCCTACAAAACAGAAAACATGAACCACCACGATGACGAATTCCGGCTGCATACGCCTGAGTTCAACAAGCTGAATGACAAGCTCGACCGCCGCCACTTCCTCACCAAGACCTCACTAGGCCTGGGGGCTTTGGCGTTGGGTTCGCTGTTTGGAGCAAGTAAATTATTCGGTGTTGGGGCAGGAAAGTCGCTTAAGCAGCAGCCGGGTGAGCTTTCCGAGGACTCGCAGGAGGCCATCTTGCGGGCCCTCCCGCATTTTGCGCCGAAGGCTAAGCGCGTCGTGTACCTATTCATGAGCGGTGGGCCATCGCAGTTGGAGTCGTTCGACTACAAGCCTAAGTTGAATGATATGTTCGCCAAGGACCTGCCTGATTCGGTACGCAAAGGACAGCGGCTGACTGGTATGAGTGCCAGTCAGAGCAGTCTGCCGATTGCGCCCTCCATCTATAAATTCGCCAGGCACGGTCAGTCCCAAACTTGGGTCAGCGAGCTCATGCCATATACCGCCGGGGTAGTGGACGATTTGTGCATTGTGAAGTCACTCCACACCGACGCCATCAACCACGACCCGGCCATCACGTTTTTCCAGACGGGCAGCCAACTACCCGGTCGTCCATCCATCGGCTCGTGGGTGAGCTACGGACTGGGTTCGGGCAATGAAAATCTGCCGACTTTCATTTCGCTGGTGTCCAAAAATGCCAGCGGCCAGCCGCTCTACGCCCGGCTGTGGGGAAACGGCTTCCTGCCCACCGAACACCAGGGCGTGCAGTTCCGCTCGGGCAAGGATCCTGTGCTGTTTCTGAATAATCCCGACGGCTACGACGGCCACGACCGCCGCGAGATGCTTACCTACCTGAAGCAGCTCAACGACCTGCAAAATGCCGCCATAGCCGACCCGGAAGTCGACGCCCGCATCGCGCAGTACGAAATGGCTTACCGGATGCAGACCTCCGTGCCGGAAGTAATGGACACCTCCGATGAGCCGGATTCGATTTTCGAGATGTACGGCCCCGATAGCCGCGACTCGGGAACTTACGCAGCCAACTGTTTGCTGGCGAGAAAATTATTGGAAAAAGACGTCAAATTCGTGCAACTCTACCACCAGGGCTGGGATCAGCACGGCGGCTTGCCGGGTAGTATCAAACATCAGTTCAAAAATACCGACCAGGCTACGGCGGCTTTGGTGAAAGATCTCAAACAGCGTGGTTTGTTGGAAGATACGCTGGTGATTTGGGGCGGAGAATTTGGCCGCACGGTCTATTCGCAAGGCCAGTTGACGGCGGATAATTACGGCCGCGACCACCATCCGCGCTGCTTTACGATGTGGATGGCCGGAGCGGGCGTCAAACCCGGCATCAGCTACGGTGAGACAGACGATTTCAGCTACAACATCACGCAGAATCCCGTCCACGTTCACGACTTCCAGGCCACGATGCTGCACCTGCTGGGCGTCGATCATGAGCGGCTTACCTACAAGCTCCAGGGCCGCCGCTTCCGTCTGACGGATGTGCATGGCCATGTGGTGAAGGATATTTTGGCTTGATTTGGTCTCGCTGCAACTGCCAAATCCACCAGAATCCAGCCACCGACTCGATTAGTGCGGCTCACTTGAAATCATCAAAAGACACTTCCTGAAAAACGATGCTTTCGTAGGGACGCTTTGCGCCCGCTTCGTAGAGGCAGGCCAAATTACCGTTAGGTAACACCACCAAATTGGAATACGCCGCCGGGCCTTCGTGCAGCACTTTCTTCTCTTTCCAGGTTTTGCCCTGATCGTACGACAACCGCACGGTCATGTTGCTTCTCGACGTCTGGCTCGCGGGGTTAGAAAATGCCAGCATGGAGCTGCGCCCTTTGACAAAAGATACCAAACTACCCTGACAAACGGGTTCGATAAGGGTGCTGTCCGCCACCAATTCTGACCATGTCTCGCCCCCATCGCTGCTGGTAGAGGTCTGCCGCACGCGGGCCGCATTGTAGTTGCGCATATTCAGTAACAGTTTTCCGTTGGGTAGCTCGGCCACGGTGCATTCATTCACCATATCGGTCGGCGTGGTGCCACCCAGTTGCCAGGTCAGGCCCCCGTCGTCTGAATGAATGCTGTGCGAGTAATACTTTTTCGAGTCAGCCTCAATGTGGTCGCAGGGGATTACTAGCCTGCCTTTGTACTTCTTTGATTTCATCTGAATGCCGTTGCCCGGCCCGGTGGCGTACCAGGTCCAGTCGGCCCGCTTTACGTCCGCCGTAATCTCCCGCGCCCTGGACCAACTCCTCCCCTCGTCAGTCGAGCTAAGCACAAATACCCGGCGGGTATCCTGGCTTGTTCCCTCGATGATCTGCTTTTCGTGGTCGGCACCCAGATTCCAGGTGGCCAACAGCAGGATATTGCCCGTGCTGCGGTCGACCACCGGAGCGGGGTTGCCGCAGGTATTGTCGGCATCATCCCAAATCAACTGCATCTTCGACCACGATTTGCCGCCATCACCCGATCGTTTCATGACCAGGTCGATGTTTCCCGCGTCACTCCCACCGTTTTTGCGGGCTTCGGCAAAGGCCAGCAGAGCTCCCTGGTTGGTGGTTACGATGGCCGGGATGCGGTAGCTTGCGTATCCTCCTTCGCCGCTTTTGAAGAGCACCGTGGGATCTTGCCCCAACGCGGCTACGGAAAACAAATACAAAATCCCGACTACACCCTTTACGGATTGTCTCAACGTGTTTGCTAGAGGCATCATAAAATGGTCAGGGTTGTAAACAGGGTGTTCGTATCGCTGATGGTCCCGAACCAATTGTTGGATGTGGCCGACGGGGTCTTCGATTTCATCGGCGGAGTATTTGCCAGTGCTATTGCTGCTCGACTTTCAGCTTGATGTTATAGTCCGATTTCTTCGTGGGTTTGGTCGTGTTCGGGTAAGGATTCACCTCTGTCAGAATCAGGCGATATTTTGTGCCATCCAAGCTGATGTTGGCCGTGTCGACTTCCCGGAAGCGGCCTTTCGGATAAAGATCAATGCATTCGCCTAAGCACATTTTCAGGATTTGACTTTCGTTGACCGTCGGAACGGCGCGGGTGTGCAACGTTACGATAGCCTCGCCCGCCCGGATGCACTGTACGTCTTCGGGACAGCGGCTGTCCTGGATGTCGGCAAAAGTCAGGCTGCCGCCAGTGAGGTTGACGACGTCCTTGTATCTCAGCGTTTTGTCGCTGATTTTGGCTTCGATAGAGTCGGATTTGCAGGAAAAAATCGCGAGGACGATTCCCAATAGGATGGTGGCGTGTTTCATAACTGGTTGTGAGTTTAAGGTGCCGTTTGAATTTTCAGCTTGATGACGTAGTCTTTTTTATCTTTTTCAGAAATTGGCGGCAAAATTTTAGGATAAGGGTTTACTTCAGTGAGTGTTATCAAATAATTTGTTCCATCAAGATTTACTCTGGTAGCGTCTGATTTTCCAGTTTCAGGATTGATTTTCTCGCGTCCACATGAACCCAAACATAACTGGACTAACTTGTCTTGACTAGGGTCCCTCGAAGAATTATACTGTAAATCTACTTCAGCGGCTCCTGCGGAGAAACAGAAAAGCCCAGGGCCGTTTGGACAACGGTAGTCCAGTAGTTTCGTGAAAGTTAGTCCACCCTTCGGTAAGGCCATCAGTCCCTTATATTTGATGATTCTTTCGACGGGCTTTGGGCCTATTTCATCAGATTTGCAGGAAAACAGCATTCCGATTGCCATCAAAAGAAAAGCGAGGGATTTCATAAAGGTTTGTGTTTGACGTTTTTTTGATAGAGCCGCCATGATGCGAAATGGTTGGAATACCTAAAAGATCTCTTCTATTTCTCTTTATGTATTTTCTGAATCAATCTATCCCTCCGACGAGCTGGACCCGCTAAAATCTGAGGGCTTTTGCTTGGGCTTTTCGTTAGCTTTCATCTCGAAGTAGATGTCCTTTATCCCATTGTTCCAATCCTCGATAGGAATTATGACATGAGTAACAGTACCCTTAGTATCGATAACGTATTGCAACTTCATAATTTTCAAAAATTTGTGAATGAGAAACGAACCACTCCGCTACTTCACAAAACTAACGAAAAAACTGTTCCGGTATTCACCTCCGAGTTGACAACCAGTTGACCATTATGCTGTTGCAGGATTTGCCGCGATAGGCTCAGACCAATGCCGGAACCCGTTCTTTTGGTAGTATAAAAAGGAATGAAAATCTTCTCCAACGCCTCGGGTTCGATGCCGAAGCCGTTGTCGCGGACGTTGATCGTGACACGCTGATTATCGGTCGAGTAAGCTTGCAGCTCGATACGCGGCTCGGATTGTTCGCGAAAGGCTTCGAGGGCATTTTTGATGAGATTGATGAGCACTTGCTGCAACTGGTCGGCATCGGCCATGACGGTCAGTTGGTCGGGAAGTACTTCCATTTTGGACGAAACCCCGGCGGTGGTGAGGTCGGCTTGCAGGAGTTGAAGTACTTCCTGCAAAAGTTCTTTGACCGAGATCGTCCGCATGTTGGGCTTGGGCAAAGTCGTGAAGTCGCGGTAGGCGTTTACGAACTTCATCATGCCCTGACTCCGCTTTTCCAGCGTTTGCAAAGCTTCTTTCAAGTCGCCGACAGCCTCCTCGTTTTGGGTAGTTTGCTCGATGTCCTCGTTCACGATCAGACGCATCGTCCCGACCAGCGACACGATGGGGGTCATGGAATTCATGATTTCGTGGCGCAATACCCGCGTCAGGTTTTGCCAGGCCTCCACTTCTTTTTGTTGGAGTTCGGTACCGATGTTTTGCAACGCCACGATCCGCACCCAGGTGCCACGCATTTGGATGGTGGTACCCTGCACGGCCAGCGGCTGGTCTTGGGGTGAAATGTACAGCTCGCGCACGCCCGTTTCCAACTCCGATAGCATGTCGAACAAACGCGGGTGCGACTCCTGCAAATCCGACATCTGCCGCAGTCGGTAAATGTCCAGCATCCGCAGCGCCGAATTGTTCACGAGATTTACCCCGCCCCCCGCGTCGAACGTAATCAGACCCGTGCCGATGTGCTGCACGATGGCATTGAGGTACTGCAGATTGGCCTCCTTCTCGGCCCGCGCCTGTCGGAAGGCCATCAGCACCTCGTTGAACTGCTGGTTGAGTTCCTGAAACGTGTCGCCCATTACATTGTCGGCCCGGAACTTGATCGTAAAATCCGAGTACCGCACCGATTCCAGAAAGCGTACGAATTTGCGGTTAAAAGACGTGACGTAGGTGTAAAGCCCGTTCCCCAGAAAGAAAACGACCACCAGCATCATCATCACCAGCATCCAGTTGGGCGGCGTCCGCGACACCAAATAGCCCAGCCCCAGCCCAGCCAGAACGAGGAGCAGTACACGCCAGAGGATACCTATGGAGAAATGTTTCATAATCTGAGGAGGAAAGGAGGAAGGAGGAAAGGAAAAAAGGAGGATGGAGGAAAGGTTTCGGCCGTCGTCGTAGAAGTATTCAATCAGTATTTTTCTTGGCAAGTCATGTGCTCCTTTCCTCCCTCCTCCCTTTCCTCCTTTCTCCTTCTACAGTCCATATTTCTCCATTCGCCGATACAGCGCTGCCCGGCTCAGGCCTAGTTCGCGCGCGGTGTCGGTGATGTTGCCGCTGTAACGTTTGAGGGCTTTGAGAATCATGGTTTTTTCCATGTCTTCCAGGTCGTAGGCCGTAGCGGAAGCGGCATCAGGGCTGACGTTTTTCAGGAACATATCGTCGGGTTGCAGGACTTTTTCCTGGGATAAAATCACGGCCCGCTCGATGGCGTGCTGCAACTCGCGGATGTTGCCGGGCCAGTCGTACAATTGCATTTTTTTAAGGAGTGGTACGCTGATTGCGTTGACGGGACGGTTGTATTTTTTTCTAAACTCTTTCAGGTAGTACTCGGCCAGTGGGGCGATGTCGTCGGGACGTTCACGCAGGGGAGGTAGTTCGAGTTCGATGGTGTTGATGCGGTAGAGCAAGTCCTGCCGGAAGTCGTTTTGGGCCACCATCTTGTCGATGTCGCGGTTGGTGGCGCACAGCAGGCGCACATCCACCACCACAGCCTTATTAGAACCCACCCGCGTAACCTGCCGCTCCTGAATCACCGTCAGCAGCTTCGACTGCAACGCCAGCGGCAGGTTGCCGATTTCGTCCAGAAAGATGGTGCCGCCCTGCGCTTCCTCGAAGCGTCCGGGGCGGTCGTCTCGGGCATCGGTGAACGCGCCTTTTACGTGGCCGAAGAGTTCGCTCTCGAACAAATTTTCGCTCAAAGCGCCTAAATCCACGCAGACAAAGGGTTTTTCGTTGCGCAGCGAGAGATTGTGAACGTGCTGCGCAATCTGAGTTTTGCCCGTACCATTGTCGCCCAAAATGAGTACGTTGGCATCGGTGGGGGCCACGCGCTCGGCGGTGTCCAGCACATAGCGCATGGACTCGCTTTGGGCGATGAGGTTATTTTTGGACGCCTTGGCGGCGGCGGTTTCTATTACCTCGCCGTCGGTACGTTTGCCATCCAGCGCTTTTTTTAATGTGGCAAGTAGCTTGTCATTTTCCCAAGGTTTCAATACAAAATCAGTAGCCCCGGCTTTGATGGCCCTGACGGCCATTTCTACATCACCGTAGGCCGTGACCATAATGACGGTCATCTTGGGCGAGTGATCCAGGATGCGGTCGAGCCACTGAAAGCCCTCGCGCCCGCTGCTGACATCGCGCGTGAAATTCATGTCGAGTAGGATGGCATCGTAGGCACCATTGTTAAGCAAGAATGGTATTTTTTCGGGATTTTTCTCGATGTCAACTTGCTTCAAATGGCGTTTGAGCAGCAGTTTGGCGGCGCTCAGGACATCGACGTCGTCGTCGACTATGAGTAATTTGGTTTCGGAGAGTAGCATGGGGGATGTTAGTTGCGTTAGTCTGAAGGCACAAAGGGCCAAAGGCACAAAGGGCCAAAGGCACAAAGGTCCAAAGTCTAGGGTGCCACTAGGCGTACGGCATTTTGACACAAAGTGTATGTTTAGGTGTATGGTATCAATAAATATGCCGCCAAAAACGGCATTCGCTAAGGCATTAACAAAGAAACAGTTAGAAAAACGGTATTTTGTGCCAACTGTCCGCTGCCGGACATCGGTGTCCGATAATGAACACTAAAGGATTTTTGAATAATTAAAAAACTACTGAAAATCAGAACCTTATTAAATTCCCACCCTTCTGGCATAAGGATTGAACATACCTTGGCAAAGAATGAGTTTGAAATACTGGAATATCACTTCAAAGTGTATAGAAGACTTTAAACTCATAAACTCGTAAACTTTAAACTCCACAAATGGCCACCGATTTAAAACCCTCACCCTTCGGCAAAATGCCCGACTCCGCCCTCAGCCAATCCGGCATGGACAAGGGAAAGAAGAAAAAATTCTGGAATCCCAAACGCATCGGCTACGTCGTGGCGGGTACTTTACTTTTGGGTTTCATTTTGTATCAGCTCATTTGGGCCGACAAACGCTCCAAGCTCAACGTCGAGCAGGACAAGGTAACGATTTCCACCGTCAGCCAGGGCGAATTCGATGAATTCATTGTGGTGACGGGCGTCGTGCAGCCGCTTAAAACCATCCAACTCGACGCGATTGCGGGCGGCTACGTCACGCAGAAGATGGTGGAAGGCGGCAACATGGTGGAGGAAGGGCAGGTACTGCTCCGACTCGAGAACCAGACCATGAGGATAAGTTTCCTGAATCAGGAAACGGAAGCCAACCGCCTGGTGAACGAACTGCAAAACACCCGGCAGCGGCTGCGGGTCGAGCGCTTCAACCTCCAAAAGACGCTCAGTGATCTGGATTTCCAGATTGCCCAGGCCAAGGACGCCCACGAGCGCAACGTGATGCTCTACCGCGATAAGGTAATTCCCGAAGCGGACTTCCTGCTCACCAAGCGCGAATTCGAGCGGCTCTCCCAACAAAGAGCCATCGAAATAGAGTCGCAGAAGTACCAGGAGGAGAACGCCAAAATGCAGATCGAGCAGTTGGAGGGAACGCTGGTCAACACCCAGAAAAACGTGGCCCTCTGGCGGCAGACGCTCGACAACCTGGTAGTGAAAGCGCCCGTGCGTGGACTGCTTTCTTCGATGAACGTAGAAATAGGCTCCAACATCAACCAGGGCCAGAACATTGGCCAGATCGACGACCTCGACGGTTTCAAGATGCGCGTCGATGTGGATGAGCACTACATCTCCCGCATCTTCGTCGGCCTGGGCGGCAGCATGGATTTCGACGGCGAACCCTACGGGCTGGAAATCGTGAAAATCTACCCTGAGGTAAGCAGCGGACGCTTCCAGGTCGATATGCGCTTTGCCAAAGGCGCCCCCGAACGCATCAAACGCGGACAGTCGGCCCCAATCCGTCTCCAACTCGGTCAGCCTTCAAAAGCCACGCTGCTCCCCGTCGGCGGCTTCTTCTCCGACACGGGTGGCAACTGGGTGTATGTCGTGGAAAACGAAGGCAACCGCGCCACGAAGCGGAATATTACGCTGGGCCGAAAGAATCCTGAGTTCTACGAGGTACTCGAAGGCTTGCAACCGGGTGAGAAAGTCATCACGAGTTCTTACGAGAACTTTGGGGATAACGAAGTTTTGGAGTTTTAGGATTAGGGGTTGTTAGGTGTTAGGTTATTAGGTGTTAGGTCAGTTTTAAAGGTAACAACCTGCCTACACGATTCCATTTTCCTAATACCTAACAACCCAACAACCTAATACCTACCTTACAGCTTTCAAAAAATTGTTTATCATTTTGCGAATCTCGGTTAAATCATCGAACAGGTGGTCGAAGTCGGCCAAGGAAATGTAATCTAAATCTCTTGATAAAATAAGCTGGTATTCCAACTCAGAAGCAGAACCCATAGAAATGGTCAAAAATCTCGCGAAGTCTGCGTTTGAATTTCTACCGCAACCTTCGGCGATGTTTGTCGGAATTGAACTGGAAGAAGGCCGCATTTGAGAGGTTAGTCCGTAAATCTCTTCCTTCGGGAAAGACTTGGTGGCTCGATAGATTTCCAAAGTTAAAGCATGACTGCGGTGCCATATCTGTAAATCCTGAAATTTGCGCATTGAATTTGGATTATCAATATTTTAAATAAGTGGACTAGCTATCCATCTGATAATCAGAAAAAACAATTATTCACCGTCAATTACTCTGAAAAATCATGAACAACAACTCTCCGTAAATGAAAGAATCACATTTAGATTTTACCAAACGTGGCTATTTAGGAAAACAAAACCTAACAACCTAATACCTAACAACCTAATACCCAAATTATGCTTGACATCAAGAACCTCCAAAAAGTATTCTCTACCGAAGAGGTAGAAACTACCGCCCTTAACGGCATCGACCTGGCTATCAAGGACGGCGAGTTCGTCGCCATCATGGGGCCTTCGGGCTGCGGCAAATCCACGCTGCTGAATATCCTGGGCTTGCTGGACAACCCCAGCGAAGGCTCTTACGGATTCTACGAAACCGAAGTGGCCGATATGTCCGAACGCCAGCGGGCGCAGATCCGCAAGGGCAATATTGGCTTCGTGTTCCAGAGCTTTAACCTGATCGACGAACTGACCGTGTACGAGAATGTGGAACTGCCCTTACTTTACCTCAACACGCCCCCCGACGAGCGCAAGCAGCGCGTGGAGGCCGCCCTCGAGCGCATGAGCATGATGCACCGCCGCAACCACTTCCCGCAGCAACTATCGGGCGGACAGCAGCAGCGCACGGCCATCGCCCGCGCGGTAGTCGCTACGCCTAAGATCATCCTGGCGGATGAGCCGACGGGTAACCTCGACTCCAAAAACGGCGAGGAAGTGATGAACCTGCTTAAACAGCTCAACGAAGCCGGTACGACCATCATCATGGTGACGCACTCCCCCTACGACGCGGGCTTCGCCCACCGGACGGTGAATTTGTTTGACGGGAAAGTGGTGACGGAGAAGGTGCATATCTAGGGGAGAAAAGAGATTGGAGGATATTGTCGATGATGATGTCCTCTTTTTTTACTGCCTCCTCTTATAAAAAACGCTTTGAGAAAATTTTAATTGACCAAACTTATTTACCTATCCTTATGAGAATTCTACCTCTTATATTGATCGCTATTCTATCCTGCAATGCCAGCGCCCAAAAGAATAGTCACACCGAATACAAGGCGTTGCGTGGTAGTGGACAAATGGTGTACGAAAGCCGAACGGTCAAACCTTTTGACTTCGTTGAAATCGATCGGTTTCCGGCTGAGTTCAGTGTCGAAGTTGGCGGCTCGGAACCCTCAGTCGACATCACTATCGATGACAATTTTGTGCCTTACCTTCAAATTTCAAATGAGGGAAATATCTTGAAGCTTTCCCTCAAAGATCCAAGTGGGTATCTCTTCTGGATTAGCAAAAGTACAATGCGAATCAAGATCAGTACCCCCACCCTATCAGGATTGAGAAACGGTTCGAACGGAAATGTAAAAGTGAGCGGCATAGCAACCGAAAACTTCGCCCTAACCAACGATGCTAATGGGGACGTATCGTTGACGGGAAAGGTCGATCGGTTTGACTTGAATAGTTCGGCGAATGGCAAGGTTACCGCAGACGAACTGTTGGCGCAAACAGCCAACGTCATAGTTCGAGCCAACGCTACTATTTATATCAATGCGACGCGAGTCAACGTGGTTAAGAATGGAAACGGCTCTGTTACCAATCTGGCAAACGAAAAAAGAAATGTAGGAAGCAGTCAGATTGAAAGCAAAAGGCAAACTCAGCGTGAGATTGAATTCCAGTTTCAAAACAATAGTTTGCTTCCCCGCAAAGTGACGCTGGTTTCTTACGAACCCAGCGAAACAGGGAACGGTACGGAAAGTTTCATGATGGCTCCCTTCGCAACACGACAGAAAAAGTACCCTATTGGGACGGCTATCTATATCGCAAGTGGCGATCAGACCAACCAAGTGATGCGGGGCGGAAAGCTGACAGGGCGTCCGTTCCTCACCGTAAGCGCTCGCGACGAAGGCCGCACGGTGAAACTTAACAAATAGCTCCAAACTCCTTCAAGCTATGCTCTCCAACTACTTCAAGATCGCCTGGCGAAACCTGCTGCGCAACAAAGTGTATTCTTTGGTCAACATCGTCGGCTTGGCGATGGGCATTGCGGCTTTTTTGCTGATTCTGGAATACCTGAGTTTTGAGCGGAGCTACAATAAATTTCATCAAAATATTGCCTCACTCTACCGCGTAGTACAGCAGACACCCAAGGGGGATGTTTGGGTCGATATGCCGCCGGGGGCGGCCCCGCTGGCGAAGCAGGAATTCCCCGAAGTGCGGGAGTATTGCCGCGTCGCGGAGCATTCCGCCAATGGCATCGTGACCATTACCAATCCCAAAGAAAACACGCCGCCGCAATCGTTTCGGGAGAGTGAACTGGCCTACGCCGACGCCAGTTTTTTTACGCTCTTCACTTTCCCGCTCGTGCAGGGAACCGCCACCTCGGCCCTCACGCAGCCCAACACCGTCGCCCTGTCGGAATCGCAATCCCGCAAGTACTTCGCCACAACCAAATCGGTCGGCAAAGTGCTGGTTCTTAACAACCAGTTCGGTCGCACAGTCTACACCGTCACGGCGGTTTATGCCGATATGCCGCCTAACTCCGATCTACAATTCGACGCAATTTTTGCGCTGCAAACCTTGGCGAATCCCGCCAACCTCAACGGCAACGGTTGGGCCAAACTGGATGGCTTCGATGGTTCTTACGTGACCACCTTCCTGCAACTACCGGAAAAAAGCCCCGGCGTGGCGGCGGATTACGCGGCGATGGCTGACAAGTTCAATGCGCTGAAAAAGCGGTTGAACCCGGAGGATGAAAGCTTGTTCATTTTGCAACCCGCTGCAAACCTACGTTTGGCGGAGTCACTGAATGAAGCGTACCGCACCAGCGGCAGTCTGAGTTTCGTCTATCTGCTGAGTTCCATCGCGGTGCTTATCCTATTGATCGCCTGGTTCAACTACGTCAACCTGTCCACGGCGGGGGCTTTGAAACGAGCCAAAGAAGTGGGCGTCCGCAAGGTGGTCGGGGCCGGTCGAAACAACTGGCGGGGCAGTTTCTGGGCGAGTCGCTGGTCTTGAACCTGCTTGGTTTCGCCCTGGCCTTGGGGATGGTCGCTGGTTTGCAAGAAGTGTTCAATGACTTCGTGCAAAAAGAACTGTCGCTATCAATCCTCGGAGCCAGCGGTCTGTGGTGGGTCGGACTGCTATTGCTGGTCGTGGGGGCGCTGGTGTCGGGCGGCTACGTGGCGTTTACGCTCATTTCTTTTCAGCCCGTAGAAACCCTGAAGGGAATCCTGCCGACCGGCCGGGGCGGTTTTTTGAGGAAGTCGCTCGTCGTGGCGCAATTCAGCGCTTCGATCGCCTTAGTGGCAGGAACGCTCGTGCTGTACCAGCAGTTGCGCTTCATGCAAAACGAAGACCTCGGCGTAGCGCTCGATCAACGCCTGGTCATCAAAAGCCCGGAGGTCGGCGAAGGCTCCTTTGTCGACCGGACGGCGGTACTCGAGAACGATCTTACCCAACTGCCTTACGTCAAGAATTTTTGCCAGACGGGTATGGTACCGGGCGACCATTACAATTTTTCGGCCAATGGACTCACCCGGCAAAATGCCTCGCCCGACGACGCCCGAAAAACGTATTCGATGGGAATTGTGGACGACAGGTACCTGGCTACCTACGGAATAGCGCTGGCCGCCGGACGAAACTTTACGTCGCGGGAAGCAGAACTGGGCTGGGAAGAAAGTGCCAAACTCATGGTCAACGAGAAGGCCGCCCGGCAGTTGGGGTTCGCCTCGCCCGAAGCCGCCGCCGGGCAAATCATCAATTGGGGACAACCCTACGAGATTGTCGGCGTCGTGAAAGATTACCACCATCAGGGCCTGAAACAAGCCATCGACCCCACCGTCTTCATGCCCCGCCGCTCGGTGGGAAACCTCACGGTAAACCTGACCACCGACAACATTCAGCGCAAAATAGGCGAATTGGAAGCACTCTATAAAAAAAGTTATCCCGGCAATCCCTTTGAATTTTTCTTCGTCGATGAGCGGTATAACCAGCAGTACGAAAGCGAGCAGCAATACGGAAAGGTTTTCACAGCCGCCTCGCTTTTGGCCACTTTCATTGCTTGCCTGGGATTGTTCGGTCTCGCCACCTTCACCGCCGAACAGCGCACCAAAGAAATCGGCGTCCGCAAGGTTCTCGGCGCGAGCGTCGCCAGCATTGTGGCACTGCTCTCCAAAGACTTTCTGAAGCTGGTACTTGTCGCCATCGTCATCGCTAGTCCCATTGCTTGGTACGCCATGAACGCCTGGCTGGCAGACTTTGCCTATAAAATCGACATCGAGTGGTGGTACTTCGCCCTGGCGGGTGGGTTGGCGGTGGGCATCGCGCTGCTGACGGTGAGTTTCCAGAGTGTGAAGGCGGCGTTGATGAATCCGGTGAAGTCGTTGCGCAGTGAGTAAAAGGGTGCACACTATCCTTTTTGCTTCCCTTTTGTAATTTGATTTGTCTTGAATCTTTGTGTAAAAAATGTAAACCTCTAACTGTGTTTTTTTATGTGGACGAATTATTTCAAAATGGCCTTGCGCAGCCTTTGGCGCAATCGGTTGTATAGTCTGCTCAATCTCGTAGGCTTGGCCGTGGGCTTGGCCGCCTCGGTGATGATTCTGCTGTGGGTGCAGAGCGAACTGAGTTTTGACAGCTACCACCGCGAGGCCGACCGCATTTACCGAGTTACGAATATGCTGGATGTCGGGGGAGATGAACCTTGGGTGTGGTCTACTTCACCGCTCATTTTAGGGGAAACGGCTCGGCGGGAGGTGCCTGGCGTCAAGAATATCACTCGCACAAAGACTCCTGGGCAGACCGCCATTTTTCGGGTGGGTGATTCATTTTTTAGCGAAAAAAAGACCGCCTACGTCGATTCCAACTGGTTTGCTACTTTCGATTATCAGTTCATTTTGGGTGATTCCAAAGAGGCACTTTACAACCCGAATAGCGTGGTGCTGACCGAAACCGAAGCGCAAAAATGGTTTGGGAGTGCCGAGGCGGCTTTGGAGAAGGTGGTGCGGATGGACTCCACAGATTTGGTCGTACGCGCCATTGTGCGCGACAACCCGGCCAATTCCAGCTTTCGCTACGAGGTGCTTCTGCCTATCGCTGTCTCCATCAGCAATCCCAAAAACGAGTACAGTTGGGACAACTTCAATTACCAGTTATTCCTACAACTGGATGAGGGCGTCGAGCCGGCAAAGATTGGCCCGCAGCTAACTCAGCTTTACTACACGCACAAGAAAGATTCCAGCGTGACGGCCAGTTTGCTTCCGCTGCGCGAAATTCATTTCAATACGTCCTTTCAGTCAGATGACCTACCGAAAGGAAACCGCCGGACTGTGACTACTCTCGGGCTGATAGGGTTGCTCATCCTTATCATCGCCAGTATCAACTACGTCAATCTTACCACGGCCCTTACCAGTCGGCGGGCTAAGGAGGTGGGCATGAAGAAGATTATGGGGGCGGGCCAGGGACGGATGTTTGCTCAGTTTTTAGGGGAGTCGGCTCTGCTCATTTTGCTAGCACTCATTCTGGCATTGGGGCTGATTGAATACAGTCTGCCGTACCTCAATGACTTCACCGATACTCGTTTCGTCCTCGACTTCGGAGACAGTACGCTGTGGCTGCTGCTCGGTGGAAGCGTCGGCTTGACGGTGTTGTTGGCGGGGATTTATCCTTCGTTGCTGCTCTCCTCCCTAAAGCCCGTGCATGTACTTAAAGGGGAAAACGTACTCAGCACGCGCAACGCCGGATTCCGACAGAGTTTGGTCGTCGTTCAATTTGCCATTTCTCTGGTTCTTATTGTCAGTACGCTGGTTATCTATCGGCAATTGAGTTTCTCGCTGAACCAGAATCCCGGCTACCAACGGGCCAACATTTTTTCATTTGAAATGCCCCCTTCGCTGAGGGGAATTCAAAAGGTTGAAGCACGCAATTATATCAAACAAAGTTTAGGAAATTTTACGGGAATTGCCGGGGTGGCTTCAGCCAACCAGTCTATTGTTTACGTCAACAGCAGCCACAGCGGTAGTTTGAAATGGGAAGGCAAACCCGATGACTTCACGCCGACCGTATCGCAATTTGCCGTAGAACCCGAGTTGCAGTCGGTCTTTGACCTCAAACTCCGCAGCGGTCGCTGGTTCCGGCGCGACATCAAGCTTGATACGGCCAACGTCGTTTTGAATGAAACCGCCGTAAAATCGCTCGGACTCAAACCGCCCGTGGTGGGGCAGTGGTTTGAATTTCAAGGCCGCCGTGGGCAAATCATCGGCGTAACCAAGGATTTTCACTTCAAGAGTTTTCACGAAAAAATCGAGCCGATGGTCATGTTTTACGACCCGACTTGGCACTCGCAGATTTTCGTTAAAACTAATCCCGGAACAACGGCTGCCTCCCTGGCTGAAACTGAGCGAATCTGGAAAGAGCGTTTTCCTGAAATACCTCTAGACTACAAGTTTCTAGACGATAGCTTTACACAACTCTACAAAGCCGACCGCCAGGCGGGGCAACTGTTCAATGTTTTCTCCGGCATCGCCATCCTCATTTCCTGCCTCGGCCTTTTTGGCCTCGCAACCTTCACCGCCGAACAGCGTACCAAAGAAATCGGCGTCCGTAAAGTCCTCGGCGCGAGCGTCGCCAGCATCGTCGCGCTGCTTTCCAAGGATTTCCTGAAACTGGTACTGGTCGCCATCACCATTGCGTCACCCATTGCCTGGTACGTCATGAAGGCGTGGCTAGCGGACTTTGCCTATAAAATCGACATCGCGTGGTGGATTTTTGCCTTGGCGGGAGGGCTGGCGGTGGGCATTGCGCTGCTGACGGTGAGTTTTCAGTCGGTGAGGGCGGCGTTGATGAATCCGGTAGAAAGCTTGCGGTCGGAGTGAAGGTTCAGATGAGTGCGGCGAAATCCAAGTCCAAGATATTTGAATAAGAAGTGTCCTCGAACACCTGACCGACGCCTTTCCGGTACTTGGCCCAGATACCCCGGACGTAATCGAAGATGAAGCCTTCCTCGATGCCGTAGTCGTTCTCCTCGATCAATCGGATGACCTTTTTTAAATCGTTCTTGAAGCCGTTGGGGTGGCAAATTTCAATGATGATCGGGGTGCGGTAGGATTCGTTGTCGTAGAGCATGATGTCGGGCACGGGGCTTGTTTGACCTTCGTCGATCTGGGTTTCGGGCAACGGCTCGAGGGCGATTTCGTGCTGGTGGTAGAACAGATGCCCCAGGCTAGCCGTCAGTTTGCTGATCACGCGCTGATGGGCCTTCGGGGCGTTGATTCCCATATCGAAAATTGATTCAGGATAGTACATGCTCTCGTTTTTTCTCAAATATAGTGAAATTCAAAACCTATGCTCACCAACTACCTCAAAATCGCTTTCCGCAACTTGTGGATCAACCGGATGTGCAGCGGTATCAACCTTTTTGGACTGACCGTGGGCGTCGCTAGTTGTTTGTTAATCCTACTCTTCGTGAACGATGAGCGGAACTACGACCATTTTCTACCCGATGCCGAGCGCATCTATCAGGTTAACATAGCCGGTAATTTCGGTGGCAGTGAGTTTAATACGAATGGTTCTCCCCCACCCGTCGGCAGAACGATGGCGGACGAATTCCCGGAGGTCGAAACGTACACCCGCACGTTTAAGCCGAGTGATGCCGTCGTGCAGCGAAAGCAGGGCGATCAAGCGCTGCACTATTTCACCGAGTCGACCATCCTGGCCGTAGACTCCAATTTCTTGCGCGTGTTCCGGTTCACCCTACTGGCTGGCGACGCAGCAACGTGCTTGCAGGAACCAAATTCGGTGGTCGTAACCGAGCAGACGGCCCGTAAGTACTTTGGTCGGTCGACCGCACTCGATCAATTTCTGTACATCGACGATCAGCCCGTCAAGATTACGGGCGTCCTTCGCGATGTGCCGACCCAGTCCACGCTACAGTTCGACTTTCTCAGACCGGTGCGCGACTACAGCGTTGTGGCCAATTTTGACTGGAGTTGGGTGTGGCTCAACGTGAACACCTACGTGCGGCTCAATGAAGTGGTAGCCCGGCAGCCGGGGCGCGTTCAAGCCCTGGAAGCCAAATTTCCGGCGATGGTTCGTGAACACGCGGCGGGGGCCTTCGAGCGCATCGGCCAGCCTTTCGACAAATTTGTTCAGAAAGGGGGGCGGTGGGATTTTTCACTGCAACCCTTTTTGACTGTGCATCTGAATTCGGCTGGCATTGGCACCAATTACAAAAATCTGGGGGATGCTAAACAGGTTAAAACCTTTGCAGTGATTGCCCTTTTCATCATCGTGCTGGCCTGTGTCAACTTTATGAACTTAGCCACGGCCCGCTCCGTCAAGAGGGCCAAGGAGGTGGGCGTTCGCAAAGTTCTCGGATCGACTAAAAACTCGCTCATCGGCCAGTTTTTGACCGAGTCCATGCTATACAGTTTGCTGGCAACGGGCGCGGGCATTGGGCTGGCCACCCTCGCCCTGCCGCTGTTCAATCAGGTAGCCAACAAAACATTTGCTGTGGACGCACTCTGGTCAGCAGACAGCCTGGGGGCCTCCTTGTTGCTGGCCGCTTTAGTAGGCTTGCTGACGGGCAGCTACCCCGCGTTCTACCTAACAGCATTCAGCCCGGTGCAAACGCTGAAGAACGGGTTGCAGAAATCCGCCTGGGCGCACCAGCTGATTCGAAACGGCTTGGTCGTTTTCCAGTTTTCGGTATCGACGGCCCTGTTGATCGGGACAATAGTCGTATTTGGGCAGCTTCGCTTTGCCCAGACCAAAGACTTGGGTTTTGACAAGGAAAATGTACTGATCCTGCCCAACGCCAGCCGATTAGGTCAAAACCAGGAAGCCTTTCGTCAGGAATTACTGCGCCAGCCCGACGTACTCAACGCCAGCCTATCGACCAGTGTCCCCTTGAAAGGTGGGTTTGGCGACTTTTACGTTCCCGAACAAACCCATACTGATAAACAGGTGGCTAAGGACCTGCTCTTGTTCTCCTACATGACCGATTACGAACTAGTGCCAACGCTGAATATCAAGTTGGTAGAGGGGCGAAATTTCTCGAGAGATTTTGCTGACTCCGCGTCCGTTATCCTGAACGAAACGGCGGTGAAGCAGATTGGCTGGGAGGATCCAATTGGCCGGACGATAACCTATCCAGGTGGCAACGACCAAAAGTTTACGGTCATCGGCGTCATGAAGAATTTTGACATGAGTTCGGTTCGCTATACGGTCGATCCGTTCGCGTTATTTCATGTTTCATCGAAAACCTACCAGGCATCGAAAACCAACCTGATTATCCGGTTGCGGGCGGGTCGGGTCAATCAGGCAGTCGCCGGTGTGCGGGTTCAGTGGAAGCACTTCGCGCCGGACGCCCCCTTCGACTACGCATTTTTGGATCGTGAATTCGCGCAGGCGTACCGCACCGAGCAACAGACGGGCCAGGTATTTGGGGGATTCACAGCACTGGCCATCTTCATTGCCTCCCTCGGTCTGTTTGGCCTGGCCGTGTTTACCGCCGAGCAGCGCACCAAAGAAATTGGCGTCCGCAAAGTCCTGGGCGCAAGCGTCGCCAGCATCGTCGCGCTACTCTCCAAAGACTTCCTGAAACTGGTACTTATCGCTATCGTCATCGCTTCGCCCATCGCCTGGTACGCCATGAACGAGTGGCTGGCGGACTTTGCTTACAAAATCGACATTAGTTGGTGGTACTTCGCTCTGGCGGGTGGGCTGGCCGTGGGGATTGCGCTGCTGACGGTGAGTTTTCAGAGCGTGAAGGCGGCGCTGGCGAATCCGGTGGAGAGTTTGCGGAGTGAGTAAAAAAATTATTTGAAAATAGCTTGCATACTCAGTTCGACGCCGAGCGTTTGGTCTTTTAGCGTACCGTCTTCCAAAGTGAAGGTGTTGTAATTTCTGTATTCCGTAAAAACGTAAATGGTCTTGAAAACGGGTACGACCAGCCAGGCGGATTTTACGCCAAAGTCAAAGTAGGTTTTGAGTTTTTTGACCATTTCCTGCTCACTTTGGCTGGGCGATACGATTTCGACGATTCCAAGGGGCGGTTCGCTAATCTTGGCTTCGCTGTCGAACCAGTCGCTGGGGCGGACGAGAAAGAAGCCCAGGTCGGGGGTGCGCGGGCGCTCCGGGGTGGCGAGCGTGGGTTCGGATATGGGTTCGTAGCGGTCTTCGTATTTGTTTAGCATCAGGTGACCGATGCGCGTTTGTAGTTTTCCGTGGTTATAGGTCGGCATAGGCTTGTTACGCTCTATTTCGTAGTCCGAAAGTTCCCTTTCGGCTACGACTCCGGTCTGTAGTTCCATCATTCGGGCTGTTTGTGTTCATAATCACCAAATATAACAAAAATAAAACCTCATGCTCACCAACTACCTCAAAATCGCCTGGCGGAATCTGCTCCGCAATAAAGCGTACTCGATCATCAACATCGTCTGCCTGGCACTCGGACTATCGTGCAGCCTGGCCATTGGGCTGTGGGTGCAGGATGAACTGAGTTTTAACAAAAGCTATCCTAACGCCGACCGAATCTTCTACGTGTTGGCGGCCAACGAGACGGCCACCAACACCGTGACACCGGGGCCGCTCGCGGATGCCTTGAAGCGTGATGTCCCCGAGGTGGAGAAGGCCGCCAAATTTTTGGCGTGGTCCAGCGATGTTTTGCTCGAAGCGGGAGAAAAATCCGGGAAAGAGGAGGGAATGTTCGTCTCGAGTGATTTCCTGAGTATTTTCCAGTACAAAATGCTCCAAGGTAGTCCCAAGGCTACAGAACTACCCGCCAATACGATAGTCATCACCCGCACGGTTGTCGAAAAGTACTTCGGGCGACTGGACGTAGTAGGCCAGACGCTGCAACTCAACGATTACAAGTACTATCAGGTGGGAGCCGTGATCGAGGACGTTCCCAAAAATTCGACCATTCAGTTCAGTTGGCTGGTCAATTTGGAGGGAGTCGAGGAGGACTGGATGACAACCTGGGGAAATTACTCTTTCCATACTTACGTCAAGTTGCAGCCTAACAGCAGTCAGGCGAAGGCCGAAGCGAAGATGAAGGGGTTGATGAAAAAGTACAGCACGGAGACTACGGATGCGGTGGTTCTTCAATCCCTGGGCGATACCTACCTTTACGGAGAGTACGAAAACGGCAAACCCGCCGGGGGACGAATCAGCTACGTGCGCACCTTCGGGGTCGTGGCCCTCCTCATCTTGCTGATTGCCTGCGTCAATTTTATGAATCTTGCCACCGCCCGCTCCACGTCGCGCGCTAAGGAAGTCGGCATTCGCAAGGCAGTCGGGGCCAGGCGGGCTTCGCTGGTCGGACAGTTCCTGGGCGAGTCCGCTTTGCTGAGTTTGCTGGCGGCCCTGCTTGCGGTTGGAATCGTGTCCTCGGCACTTCCTGCCTTGAACCAATGGGTCGGCAAGTCGCTTGCACTCGATTTTTCCAATCCGTTTTTCTGGGCAATTCTTCTTGGACTGACCGCTTTGACCAGTTTGATTGCGGGTAGTTATCCGGCCTTGTTTCTGTCGGCGATGAAGCCCGTTAGAATCTTGAAGAAAGCAACCGCCGCCCGCTCGGATGGCTTCCTGCTGCGCAAATCTTTGGTCATTTTTCAGTTTTCGCTGGCGGTCTTCCTGATCGTCGGAATGCTGGTGATCGGCCAGCAAATGCATTTCGTGCGTACGCAGAAACTGGGCCTGGACCGCGAGAACGTGATCCAGGTACCCGTCGAAGGCGACCTTTCGGCAAAAATGGAAACCTTCCGGCAGGAGTTGCAAAGCACAAGCGCAATTAGTTCGGTCACCACGTCGGGCGAATTGCCGATCAACTTCCGCACCAGCACCACGGGCAGTTTGAGTTGGCCGGGCAAAGACCCCAAGAACGAGGTGACGGTTTACACGTCGAAAGTGGGCTACGACTTTGCCAAGACCATGAACATTCGCTTGCTGGCAGGACGCGACTTCTCCCCGGCCGACAGCGGGGCGTACTACCTAGTCAACGAGTCGGCGGTCAAGCTGATGAATCTGAAAAACCCGCTGGACACCGAAATTGGTTTCCAAATCGGCAAAGGCCACATCGTGGGCGTCATGCAGGATTTTCATACCTCCTCCTTCCACGAGCCTATTCGTCCGGTTGTTCTGAGTTTGTACCCAAAATGGACCAACTTTTTCCTGATCCGAACCCAACCGGGCCAAACCGCCGCCGCCCTGGCAGCCGTGGAGCGAGTGGCCAAAGAACTCAACCCCGCCTATCCGTTTACCTATCATTTTTTGGACGAGGAATTTGAAAAGCTGTACCGCAGCGAAACGATGGCTAACACGTTAATCAACTGTTTCGGCCTCTTGGCCATCCTTATTTCCTGCCTCGGCCTCTTCGGTCTCGCCACCTTCACCGCCGAGCAGCGCACTAAGGAAATTGGCGTCCGCAAGGTACTCGGCGCGAGCGTCGCAAGTATTGTGGACCTTCTTTCCAAAGATTTCGTAAAGCTGGTTTTGATCGCCATCATCATCGCGTCACCCATCGCCTGGTACGTCATGAACGCGTGGCTGGCGGACTTCGCCTATAAAATCGACATCGCGTGGTGGTACTTTGCCCTGGCGGGTGGGCTGGCCGTGGGCATTGCGCTGCTGACGGTGAGTTTTCAGTCAGTGAGGGCGGCGCTAGCGAATCCAGTGGATTCGCTGCGGAGCGAGTGATTACTCAAAAAGCGGGGGAAGTGGAATTTCGATCCCCAAATTGGGGTCATGCAAAATATCCTCACCGTGGTAAAACTCATAATGGCCGGGACGATCATAGACAAAAACCCCCTGCACGGCGGGTACGAAAATCCAGCAAGATTGAGCGCCGAAGCTGAAATAGACCAGGGTCTTATCGACCATGTCCTCGAGACTCTGGGAGGGAGATTGGATTTCGACGCAAACCAGCGGGGCATCCGTTCGCTTGGCGGTGCGGTGTTCATAATCCAGGGGGAAGGCCGGGTAGATGCCGATGTCCGGCGTGGTGCTGTCGGGGAGGGTTGCCAGTGATATTTCGGACAGGCAGCGGTAGGTTTCCCGGTAACGTGATTTTATTTCAAAAGAAAGGTTGGCCTGAATAGCCGCGTGGATCGTATCGGGCATGGGCTTGCCTCTTTCGAGTTCGTAGGATGAAGGTTCTTTTTCAACGAGTAATTCCATGGGCTTCCGGTTGTTTTTTTCAAATATAACAAAATCCAAAACCCATGCTCACCAATTACCTCAAAATCGCCCTCCGCAACCTGTGGCGGGAACGCGCCTACACGGCCATCAACCTGAGCGGCTTAGCGGTGGGTATGGCTTGTGCGTTGCTGGCGATTTTGTTTGTGCGCGATGAACTCAGCTACGACCAGTTTCACACCAAAGCCCCGCAACTCTACCGCCTGACGACTACGGTCACCAACAGCGAAGGAGTGCAAAAGTACCTGGGTGCCTCGGGACAGGTACAAGGCCCGGCCTTCAAGGCGGCCATTCCGGAAGTGACGGACTACACGCGGGTTTTGGGGGTGAATTTCAATGTAGTCGGCAAAGAAAAATCGCTGGCCTTGCAGGGGCTTTTTGCCGATGCCAGTTTTCTCAACCTGTTCACATTTCCGCTGCTGCACGGCGACTGGTCGTCGGCCCTGACCGATCCCAATTCCATTGTCATCACCGAGGAGATTGCCCGCAAGTTTTTTGGTAAAACCGAGGTAGTGGGCGAACTTTTGAAAGTAGAGGATGGCGATCACCTCGAACCGTTCGTCATCACGGGCGTCGCCCAAAAACTACCCGCCAATTCTTCCATTCAGTTCGAGTTACTGCTGCCTTTCCAATGGCTAAATAATAAATTCAACGACACCAACTGGCTCAATCAGTACCTGAGTACCTTTTTGCTGCTCCATCCCGATGCCGACCCGCAGCGGACGGAAGCCAAATTTGCCTCTGTTTTTCAAGCTAACGCCCGCGAGCAATTGCAGGAAGCGCAGGAGAACGAGGGCCAAAATCCCAGGTACAGTTTCGGTTTGCAGCCCATCGATGATTTGCACCTCAACCGCGCTGGCCTGAACACCGAGCAAGGCGACAGCATTGAGTCCGGCGTTGCGTCCGGCAGTACTTTGACCTACTCTTACGTATTGCTGAGCATCGTCGGCTTGATTCTGCTGATGGCTTGTGTCAATTTCGTTAACCTCAGCCTGGCCGGGGCCATGAAGCGGGCCAAGGAAATTGGCATCCGCAAGGTAGTTGGGAGTAGTCGTAGGCAGGTCATCGGACAATTCATGGCCGAAACGACCCTGCTTTGTCTGCTGGCCTTGGTACTAGCGGGAGTACTTTGCGCGGCGTCGCTGCCGATCTTCAACCAACTGGCCGATAAGGAGTTGCCCTTTTCATTTCTTGACGATAGCGCTTTGATTCTGGGTGCGGTCGGGCTGCTCGGGGCTTGTGTGCTGGCGACCGGGCTGTATCCAGCCGTGGTGCTTTCGTTGTACAATCCTACGCAGATACTTTATAACCGTGGTCAACTGAATACCCGCAACTGGTTCGGAAAAGGGCTGACGGTCGCGCAGTTTGTGCTGGCGATTGGGCTGGTGGCGGCCACGCTGGTGTACTTCCGCCAGATGAATTTCATGACTAACAAAGAATTGGGCTACGATCCGACCGACATCATCCGGGTCAAGGTACCTCCGCGCAACGATCGGGCGGAACTGGTCGCGCAGTTCCGTCAAGAACTGCAACGCTACCTGGTTTTTGGGGAAGTCTCTTTGGCGACCGACAACAGTCTGCCCGTGCTGAGCGAATCGCCGACAATCATCGGCGAGCGCGAAGTAAAGTACGTGTACACCCGCGCCGACTACGAGTACCTGCCGCTGCTGGGTCTTGAACTACAAGCGGGGCGCAATTTTTCACCGGACTTCGGTGCCGATGCGGCGCACTCGACCATCGTGAACGAGTCATTTGTAAAAGCCGCTGGCTGGGCCGATCCCATCGGCAAGCAGTTCACCGAAAACTGGCGGGGCGAAAACCAGAAACTGACTGTCGTCGGGGTTGTGAAAGACTACCACTACGGTTCTCTGCGCTATAAGACTCAGCCGCAGGTCATGACGCTAACCTCGGCTGATTTGGTCTGGATCAAGTACACGAAAGGGCAGCGGGTGCAGGCGCTCACCCGATTGCAGGAAATCTTCCAAAAGCAATTCGGCGACTACGCTTTTCAGTACAGTTTTTTGAGCGACGATAATGCCAATCTCTACCAAAACGACCGCCGCTGGCAGCAAATCATCCAGTATGCGGCGGGCCTATCCCTCCTCATTTGCAGCATCGGCCTATTCGGACTGGCGCGGATGGCCGCCAACCAGCGCACCAAGGAAATCGGCGTCCGCAAGGTGCTTGGCGCGAGCGTGGCCAGCATCGTCGCGCTGCTTTCCAAGGATTTCCTGAAACTGGTAATTGTGGCGATAATCATCGCGTCGCCCCTCGCCTGGTACGCCATGACCGGATGGCTGGCGGATTTTGCCTATAAAATCGACATCGCGTGGTGGGTCTTCGCCCTGGCGGGTGGGCTGGCCGTAGGCGTGGCGCTGCTGACGGTGAGTTTCCAGAGCGTAAAGGCAGCGTTGGCCAATCCGGTCGAGTCGCTGCGGAGCGAATAGTCAGGGTAGCAGGATTACCTTTCCGTAAACTGTCCGGGACTCAGCCAGTTCCATCGCTTCGTTGATTTGAGCCAGCGGAAAGCGGGCGGCGATTCTGGGGGTCAAAGTGCCTGCTTTGAGCAGATCCAGCACCTGCGCAAAGTCGGCTCGCATTTTTGGAAGAAAGGACTTACTTCCTTTTCCGGACCAAATGTGATAGAAAACCGCCCGGCGACCGTTAGGCAGCAAATTCCACCAAGTGAGTCGCGCCATCAGCCGGATGAATTGCAGCAGCAGGTTCTGGTTCCCCTTGGTGGCGGAGGCAATGGCGTAGCTCACCAATATGCCGCCTTTTTTGAGCAACTCAAAAGACTGGCTGATGCCTTTCCCGCCCACGTTGTCGAATACCGCATCCACCCCTTTGGGGGCAAGTTGACGGATGTTTTCAAACAGATTTTCGTCGTGGTAGTCGAGCGGCTCGATGCCTTGCGTCCGCAACGTTTCGTGGTGCCGAGACGAGGCCAGGCCGATCACGTGCGCGCCGGCGTGCTGAGCCAGTTGCGTCAGGATGCCGCCGACACCGCCGTTGGCACCGTGCACCACGACGGTTTGGCCGCTTTGGATTTTGGCCTCGCGGTGCAACATTTGCCAGGCCGTGATACCATTGACCACCAACGTTTCGGCTTCGGCGGGGTCGATGCCGTCGGGAATCGGCAATAGTACGTTGGCGTCGAGCTGAACGTAAGTCGCCCAGCTCCCAGTTTTGGTCAAAGCCGCCACGCGCTGGCCCAGCAGTGCCGTATCGACATCAGCTCCTACGGCTACCACCGTACCGACCAGGTCATAACCGGGCGTCAGCGGGAATTTGGGCTGACCAGGATAGCGACCCCGACGCATGGCCTGCTCGGCGAAAGAGATACCCGTTGCTTCCATTTTTACGATGACCTCGCCCGCCGCCGGGTGCCCGATTTCGCGGCGGCTAACGGACAAATCCTCTATTTCGGTAATGCCGTGCAGTACCACCTCCTGGGTGATAAAGTCGTTCGGGGCAACGTTTTTATTTTTCTGGTTGGTTTTAATAGCGTTCATGGCTTCGTCAATCTTTTGTTGTTGTACAAAGGTACCAAGACCCGCACCCGCGACTCGTTAACAAAAGATAAGAACCAAATCCGGCGTCATTTTTCCATGATCCGCCTACGAATACGGCTCAGGCTGACGGGCGTGATGCCCAGGTAGCTGGCAATGTAGTGCTGGGGAATGATCTGGAAAATCGCTTCATTATCGCCCGCCAGCAATTCGAGGTACCGCTCTTCGGGAGTGCGCAGCAACAAGCCCGCCATGCGCTCTTCCAGGCTAACCATAATGTACTCGGCAAATAGTCGCCCAAACTTTTGCCAACCGGCGTAGCGGTTGAAAAGCGATTGTAGAACACTATACGGAAAATGAATGCAGGTAGCCTCGCTCAACGCCTCGATGGTGACCGGCGAGGGCTGCCCCGTCACACAACTCATGTACGCGCCGATCAGTTGATCCGGAAAGAAAAAGTAAGTCGTGCGCCCCTCGCCGTCTTTGGTGTAAAACTGTCGAAACTCACCCTCCAATACCAGGCCCACTTCTTTGGCAATCATACCTTCCCGGACGAAGCACTCCTGTTTCTTGAAAGTGCCAACTGTGAGGTGCGGAGCGAGTTCTGCCCATTCTTCTTCGGTAAGCGGCGCGAAAAGATCGATTTGTTGACGCAGCCGAATGGCGGCCTGGCTGGAGGAAGTGGTCATGTGCTTTTAAGCTTTATTAACGGGATTTGTTCAAAAGTCCTTTTTACCTTGCTTGTAAATTCAATTATGCAAAATTCTGTCTTTATTAGGTAAGGAGAGAAGCCGCTATCCACATTTGATCCCTGACGGGATCACATTCAAGACGACAAGCGAAAGTCCTGATTATGCTAAAAAATTACCTCAAAACCGCCCTCCGCAACCTCCGCGCCCAGCGCAGCTACACGCTGCTGAACATCGCGGGCCTGTCGGTAGGCATGGCGGGGGCGCTGCTGGTATTTTTGTTTGTAAAGCATCACCTCAGCACCGACCGCCACCACGCCCGGTTCGAGCGCATCTTCCGCATCGTGACGGATGTTCACCTGGATGATGGCTCCGTCGAATATAATTCCGAAGCCCCCCTGCCGATGGCCGAGGCGCTACGTTCGGATTATCCGCAGGTCGAGCAGGCGGCTTTCCTAATCATGTTGCGGGAACTGACCGTTGGGATTCAGGCGGGCGAAAGCAAAGCGCCACTCCGCTTTCGGGAAAAGCAGGGCGTGGGGCTGGCGGATTTTGCCTATAAAATCGACATCGCGTGGTGGTACTTCGCCCTGGCGGGTGGGCTGGCCGTAGGCGTGGCGCTGCTGACGGTGAGTTTCCAGTCAGTGAAGGCGGCGATGCAGGATCCGGTCGAGTCGCTACGATCTGAATGATGCGGTTATTTTCTTAGGGTTTGAGGGATTAGAAAGTACTACGGAGGGACGCTTAGTTGTCACTGCAAAAATTCAGACAGTAGGCATAGACGGTCATCAGGCTCATTACCAGCATCTCACCACCGTCTTCAACGGATCCTGTAATGTAATTTATAACTCTGTGGGGTCTGACAACCACGTGCAGCATGTCGAGAACGATACCGAAAAACGCCAGCATACACAGCAAAACCAGGAACACGATAGTTGACCGCTGGAACAGAACTGTGGATTTTTTGTAGAACCAGAACAGTGATACGGAAAGGATGGAGAATACAGTGAAGCTCACCATCAATTCGCCAAAATCCTGAGCCCGCAAACCCATCCACGGCGGTATGTTCAACATCTCAACCAAGTGAGCACCTACATTCTCGTGGATTTGTAAGGAGTCATCGACCAACAGATAAGCGAACAGAAACACCCAAGTGAGAAAAGCAGTCGTTTTCGTTTTTAGAACGAGACGGACGAGCAAAGCAACCACCAGGAATTCTTTGAAGTATTGGTACATTTCAGGATAGCCGTGTTCCGATCTTACGTCATATATCGGGTCGTCCAGTACGGGCGTGACTATCAGAATGTGCAGGATAAATAGTAGGCCATCAATGCTAAATATTATTTTAGAGAAAGTAAAGGATTTTATTTGCTCCGATTGCTCACGCAAGATCACGCTTTGCGGCCAGTAACTCATGAAGTACTCTTTTTATAGTTTGGTGTCACCTTGTACTACCAAAAAAGTATTCCAGAAGAGGAGGCAAAAGGAATAGTGAGTCTCATCCAGAAACCTTCCTCAAACCTATCTCGACGTCAGCAATCGGCATTTAACTACCTGGCTCTGCTCATCGCTAAATGCTCAGGCCACCGGATTTCTTCAGCGCGCCGTCAGCCCACTGCCAGGCTTTGTCCAGGGCTGCCTTGGTTCGTTCTGCCTTTTGAGTAACTCCCTGATTTCGTTGCGCTTCGTACAAGCCGGACAATGCCCAGCCGTTTTGCGGAAATTCGGCCAAATCCTGTTGGTACACCGCTTCCGCCTCAGCGTAGCGTTTGGCTTTCAAAAGTACCCCGCCCAGGTTGTGCCGCACTGAGAAAAACCAGTCTGGCGGCTCGTTGTAGTTGAGTTGATCTTCCAGCGCGACGGCCTCACGCAGTAGTTTGATACCGGCGTCAAAATCGCCCTTCTGCGACAGAATTTCGGCGTTTAGCACGCGGCGGGCAATTTGGAGGATAGTCGCCATAGAGTTTATCTCCCAGATCGTCAATTGGGCAATCTCGGGATCGACCACCAGCCTGTCCAGCTTTCGCAATTCGGCTTCGGCTTCGGTGGTTTTCTTCTGGTTGGCCAATGCCATGCCGCGCGCGTAGTTTCGGATGGCGGTCGGGTACTCCAGCGCAACGGTATCGGCCTTGGTTCGGCGCAAGATTTCGTCCCACTGTCCAAACTTGATGGCCACGTGGTACGGGATGGAGTAGTAGTGCTGCAAAGTCCCCCACCCCGGCTCCGACATCAGCCGCTTGTTGGTATTCTCAGCCACCTTATCCGCCGAAAGCATGGCCCATTCGCTGTTGCCTTCCAGCGTGGCAGTGGCCGCCAGGAAATGGTAGTTGTGCGGAAAATAAACGAGTGGAAACGCACCCTGCGCGTGGCAGCCCACCAGGTAAGCACTGTCCGCCTCGACCGCCTTTTGGTTCACGACCGAACCTCTGTGGTAATTTCCCGTGCGGATATAAATATGCGAGGGCATATGAACCAGGTGGCTGGCGTTCGGGGCTAGTTTGCCAAGTACTTCGGCACTTTTTAGCCCACGTTCAGGCGTTTTGGAAGCTTCTACGGCGTGAATGTAGAAATGATGCGCGGCGATATGGTCAGAATAACGGGCCAGCAAATCCTCCAACTTTTCCACGATTTCGGGCGTCCAGGGACGCGCCTTGCCTTCCTTATCCCATAAATCCCAGGGGTGCAAATCCATGATCGACTCGGCGTAGAGGGCCGCGATGTTGGGGTCGTCAGGAAACCGGCGATGTACTTGCGCAAGAGCCTGCGAGTAAGCCCGATCGTAGGGCGAGCGGTCGTCCACGGGTTGGGCCGGGTAACGTTCGGCCAAAGCGGCAACAAGGGCTTTCTCCTTTTCGGTACTTTGGGCCGACAGACGCACCGCCCGCTGGACGGCGGCGTGGGCGCGTTGGTAGTTGTCGGGCTCCATGCCTGCATTGTAGTTTGGCCCCAGCACATAGGCAAAGCCCCAATGCGCCATCGCGCAGGTCGAGTCCAGGCGGGTGGCTTCGTAGAAGGAGCGAGCCGCTTCGGCGTGGTTGAAGCCTACCGCCAGCATCAGTCCCTGATTGAAGTACCGCTGCACTTCTTCGCTGGTAGTGGTGATCGGAAAATCCAGATTGCCCAGGCTATCGAAAAGTGGGGCTTTCTGACCAGAGCTATACCACGACTTGTCCGTCGGCTGGGTGGCGCAGATAATTTGCGAAATGGGCAGATTTTCGGCGGGTTTTTGCTTGGTTTTGCAGGAAACTACCAGGCCGACGCCCAATAAAGCCCAAACCAGTTTTCGGGAAGTATTTTGTTGAGTCATGATTTTTGAGCCAGGAGGTTTTACGCGCAATTCATTGATTTTCAGTAAATGTACTAAAGATCGGGGAAACGCTGGAATACTTTTATCAAGCGGTAGCTTTACCGTCTGATTTTGAAGTCAGGTGTTCGGAATCGAACGTTTCGTGTTGTTAAAAAACTATCTGACAAACCGATAGATAAAGAGAAATCACGAAAGAGGGAAGTACTTCGTAGGGTAGTTTTTTAAGATTTATTAACTGCCCCCATTCAGAAGTACTTTTTACCTTACCGTTAGATCAACCGGATTCATTGAGCAACGGAAAAGAAATTCATGCTAAAAAATTACCTCAAAACCGCCCTCCGCAACCTCCGCGCCCAGCGCAGCTACACGCTGTTGAACATCGCGGGCCTGTCGGTAGGCATGGCGGGGGCGCTGCTGGTATTTTTATTTGTAAAGCATCACCTCAGCACCGACCGCCACCATGCCCGGTTCGAGCGCATCTTCCGCATCGTGACGGATGTTCACCTGGATGATGGCTCCGTCGAATATAATTCCGAAGCCCCCCTGCCGATGGCCGAGGCGCTACGTTCAGATTATCCGCAGGTCGAGCAGGCGGCTTTCCTGATCATGTTGCGGGAACTGACCATTGGGATCCAGGCGGGCGAAAACAAAGCGCCACTCCGCTTTCGGGAAAAGCAGGGCGTGGGGCTGGTCGAGCCGGCGTGGTTCGACATCATGGATTACATCTGGTTGCGCGGTGATCCGAAGACCGCACTTCGCAATCCCGGCAGCGTCGCGCTGACGGAATCCCAGGCCAGAAAATACTTCGGCGCTGCCGACCCGATGGGGCGGACGCTGACGCTGAACAATAAGGTCGAGGCTACGGTGGCGGGCATATTAGCCGATCCGCCGATCACCACCGACACGCCGCTGGACGTTTTCATCTCGCTCACTACGCTCCGCCAACTCGATCCCGAATACGACACGGAAGATTGGTACTGGCTCAATAGTACCAATCGGCTGTACGTCACGCTGAAAAAACCGGAAGACGCCCCGATCCTTGAACGGGCCTTTCCCGCTTTGGCCAAAAAACACTACGGGAAGGATGCGTCCATTTTTCAGTTTCATGTGCAGCCCATGCGCGACTTTCACTTCGACGTGGCGCGGGGCGGCAACAGTATTCGGGCGTCGCTGCTGTGGTCGCTGGGTGCGGTGGGCCTGCTGCTGATCGTGGCGGCTTGCATCAATTTCATCAATCTGGCCACGGCCCAAGCGCTGCGGCGCGGCAAAGAAGTGGGTATCCGCAAAACGCTGGGCAGTACGCGCGGACAGTTGATGCGGCAATTCATGTTAGAAACCGGGTTGATCGTGGTGGTCGCCACCGTGCTGGCGGTACTGCTGGTCGCGTTGGTTCTCCCGATTTTCAACGATTGGGTGCAGTTGCCATTGGCTTTGCGGCTCGACTGGCTCAATGTTGGGTTTGTCGGCCTGCTACTGCTGGGCACCATTCTGCTGGCGGGCGGGTATCCGGCCCTGGTGCTTTCCGGTTTTTCGCCGCATCTGGCGTTGCGCGGTGCGCTGGCGGCGGATGCTGGAAACGGCTTCACCGTGCGGCGCGTGTTGATCGTCGCGCAGTTTGCCGTGTGTCAGGCGTTGATTATCGGGGCGGTTGTGGTGGCCCGTCAGATCAGCTACATTCAAAGCACCGATCTCGGATTCAGGAAAGACAACGTAGTGCTGGTATCGTTGCCTTATGGTCAGAAAACCAGGCACGACGCTTTTAAGCAGCAGCTTTTGCCTTATGCCAATGTTCAGTCGATCAGCCTGACCATGCTACCGCCTTCCAGTCCCATCGGTTACGGCGGCTCCTTCAAGTTCGACGGAAGTCCCGACTGGTCGAAATTCCCGATTCGGGAGCGACTGGCCGATGCCGATTACCTCGACACCTACGGCATGAGGTTGCTGGCGGGGCGCAACATCGCGCCCGGCGACACGATCCGGGAGTACCTCATCAACGAAACGATGCTTCAAAAACTGGGTTTCAAAAATCCAGAAAAGGTTTTGGGGAAAAGACTCCAATACTACCTCTCCCCTATTCCGCTGCCCATCGTTGGTGTCGTGGCTGATTTCCACCAAAAATCGCTGCGTGAAAAGATCGAACCCATTTTTATTGCCAGCTACGCTAAGAACTATCGTCAGGCAGGCGTCCGTATTTCGGGAAATAACCCGGCAGAAACGCTTAAGCGCATCCGCCAAACCTGGCAGAAAACCTTTCCCGATGCGGTGTTCGAGTACCAGTTTCTGGATGAGCAGTTGGCCCGCCAATACGAAACCGAAACGCTTACCGCCCGACTCGTCAATGTATTCACGGGCATTGCCATCCTGATTTGCTGCCTGGGCTTGTACGGTTTGATTTCATTCGTCGTCGTGCAGCGCACGAAGGAAATCGGCGTCCGTAAGGTACTGGGCGCGAGCGTGACCAGCATTGTCGCGTTGCTCTCCAAAGATTTTGTAAAGCTGGTCTTGATCGCCGTCGTGATTGCCAGTCCCCTCGCCTGGTACGTGATGACCGCCTGGCTGGCGGACTTTGCTTATAAAATCGGCATCGCGTGGTGGTACTTCGCCTTGGCGGGCGGGCTGGCCGTGGGCATCGCGCTGCTGACGGTGAGTTTCCAGAGCGTGCGGGCGGCGCTGATGAATCCGGTGGAATCATTGCGGAGCGAGTAGGACTTCCCATAATCCACCCGACTGGGAAGCACATTGCTCACTCCACCGCCACCGCCCCAAACCCAGCCGACTGATACACCACAAACGCTCCACCCTCCCCCGCCGAAATCCCGTAAATTTCCAGGCCCTTTTCCTTCGCCAGCGGAATCGCCTTTTCGAGCCCCATGACCAGAAAGGCTGTGGCGTAGGCGTCGGCGGTCATGCAGTCGTCGGCGAGAACGGAAATACTGAGCAGGCTGTGCGTAATGGGAAAACCCGTGTGCGGGTCGATGGCGTGGCTGAAACGCTGGCCGTCGCGCTCCACGAACTTGCGGTAGCTGCCCGAGGTAGCGAGTGATTTGTTGTTTAGCGAAACCACCGCTTGCAACGGGCGACCGACCTGCGCATCGTCGATAGGCTTGTCAATGCCGATGCGCCAGATTTCGCCGCGTTCGTTGCGTCCCTTGGCGCGGACTTCGCCGCCGACTTCCACCATGTAGTTTCTGATACGTTTTTTCTGTAAAAACAAGGCAATCACATCCACAGTATAACCTTGGGCGATAGCATTGAAATCAACGTCAGGCGTGGAGGCGTGGTGGCGTGGTGGTGTAGAGGTTAGAGCCGTTGACCCGACTAGCTTTCCTTCTTCCAAATGTACCTTTTGGTAGCCGATCTGCCGCAACAGGATGCTCACTTGCGCGGAATCGGGCGGAGGCAACCCCTTCTTATAACTGAACCCCCAGGCTTTGACCAGTGGGCCGACGGTGCAATCGAATTGGCCGTCCGTTTGGTCAGAGACTTCCCAGGCTTTCCGAAAGACGTTGGTGAAGTGCGCATCTGCGCGGATGCCGGGGCGGTCGGCGTTGAGCAGGGATATCACGGAAGTACTGTCCCACAGCGACATGGAGCGATCCATAACATGGAAGATGCTATCGACCGAAACCGAGAAATCACGGGAAAGGGAGTCGGAATAAGTAATGTGGAAGGTAGTTCCCTGCGCGTTGCCTTCCAATCGGGTGTAGGTTGGGCGCGTCGGTTGGCAGTTTGCCAAAAGCAGCACCACCACCATAGACGACAGAGGCCGCCTCATCCCCCGAAATCATCGAAGGCCACTTGCTCGGAAGGAATGCCCCAGTCGTCAGCCATTTTGATGACCGATTGGTTCATCATCGGCGGGCCGCAGAAATACACTTCCAGGTCTTCGGGTGCGGGATGCTTTTTCAAAAATTCATCGATCACCACATTGTGGACGAATCCTTTGAAGCCGTCTCCCTTAGGGTCTTCGATGTTTTCTTTCAATTGCCAATTGTCTTCCGGCATTGGGTTGTCGAGCGCAATGACAAAGGTAAAATTGGGAAAGTCCTTTTCGATTTGCCGGAATTCATCGACGTAAAAGAGCTCTTTCTTGGTGCGTCCGCCGTAGAAGAACGTCACCTTGCGCTTGGTTTTTTCGGTATAAAAAAGGTGAAACAAGTGCGACCGCATGGGGGCCATGCCCGCGCCACCACCGATGTACAGCATCTCGCGGTCGGTGTCTTTGATAAAGAACTCGCCGTAAGGGCCTGATATCGTGACTTTGTCGCCGGGCTTCAAGCTAAAAATATACGAAGAGGCAATGCCGGGATTTACATCCGCCCAGCCATTTTTTGCCTTATCGAAGGCGGGCGTGGCGATGCGGACGGTCAGCTTGACGATGTCGCCCTCGGCGGGGTGATTGGCCATCGAATAAGCCCGGAACACCTCTTCCTCGTTAACCATCGTCAGCGGCCACAAGTTGAATTTGTCCCAATCCTCCTGAAATTTGTCAGGCCGGTCGTGGTGATCGGGGTGGGCCGTGATGTCGAAATCCTGGTACTTGACCACCGTCTCGGGAATGTCGATTTGGATATAGCCTCCGGCCTGGAAGTCCAGTGATTCGCCCTCGGGCAGTCTTACCTCGAATTCTTTGATAAACGTAGCCACGTTGTAATTCGACACCACCGTGCACTCCAATTTCTTGATGCCGAATACCTCCTCCGGGATGCGGATTTTCATATCCTCCTTTACCTTGACCTGACAGGCCAGCCGCATATTTTCGCGCACCTGGCGGCGGTTGAGGTGATTGGTTTCGGTAGGCAGCACTTCGCCGCCGCCCTCGTACACCATGCAGGTACACATGGCGCAGGTGCCACCACCGCCGCAGGCCGAAGCCAGAAACAGTTTGTTATCGGCCAGGGTGTTGAGTAGCGTCGCACCGGGTTTGACGACCAGGGCTTCTTCCTCTTCACCATTGACGGTAATCTTCACGTCACCCTGAGGCAGTAATTTGGCTTTGGCTACCAGAATCAGGGCGGCTAATAGCAGCACAATCAGAATAAAAACGGCAACACTGGCAGCAAGAACGGGAACCATTGGACGGTGAACGGTTAAAGGTGAACGGTTAACGGGCTTTCGATCAGGACGATCGGCACAAAAAAGCCGTTAACCCTTAACCGTTGACCTTTAACCAAATAGAGTATGTTTCTAACTACTGAAACGTCAAAGTTTTATTCCTGAGAAACTCAAAAACGCCAAGCCCATGAGACCGGTGATGAACATCGCCATGCCCAGGCCTTGCAGAGGCGCGGGGACGTTGGAATAGCGCAGTCGCTCGCGGATGCCCGCCAGCAGCACGATGGCCAGGAAAAAGCCCGTGCCCGCACCCAACGAGAAAGTAGCCGTTTCAACAAAGTTGTACTCCCGCTCCTGCATGAAAAGGGAAGTACCCAGAATGGCGCAGTTGACCGTAATAAGTGGCAGAAAGATACCCAGCGAAGAGTACAGCGCGGGCAGGAATTTCTCGATAATCATTTCCACCAATTGCACGGCTCCGGCGATCGTCGAGATGAAAAGGATAAAGGCCAGGAAGGTCAAATCGACATCCGCCAGGGCGGGACTGATCCAGGTCAACGCCCCTTCTTTCAGCATGTAGGTTAAAATAAGGTAGTTGAGCGGCGTAGTAAGCAGCATGACGAAGATGACCGCCAAACCAAGACCGAAGGCGGTTTTGATTTTTTTAGAAACTGCCAAAAACGAACACATACCCAAAAAATAAGCGAACACGACGTTCTCGACAAAAACAGCTTGAACAAAGAGATTTACTAAAGATTCCATGTGGAGTTTATGAGTTCATGAGTCTATGAGTTCAAGAGTTATAGTTTATGTGTTCTTGGCAAATGCAAAACTCATAAACTTTCAACTCATAGACTCATAGACTCTTTTTAAGATACATTCACCAGCTTCTCGTTCCGGCTGCGTTGCCACCAGATGTAGAGACCAATGATGAACAGGGCGGCGGGCGGAAGCACCATTAGCCCGTTGTTGACGTAGCCGAGATCGTAGGCCCAGTCGGGGATGATTTGGTAGCCCATCAGCGAGCCGGCTCCGAACAATTCGCGGACGACGCCAACCATGATCAGGATAAGGCCGTAGCCCAGGCCGTTACCGATTCCGTCGAGGAACGCGGGCCAGGGCTTTTGGCCCAGGGCAAAGGCTTCGAGGCGGCCCATGATGATGCAGTTGGTGATGATCAGCCCGACGAACACCGCCAGCTTTTTACTGACATCGAACAAAAAGGCTTTCAGAGTCTGGTCCACGATCGTGACTAGCATGGCCACCACGATCAACTGCACGATAATACGGATGCGGGTCGGGATGGACTTGCGAAGCGTTGAGACAATCAGGTTAGAAAACGCCAGGACAAACATCACGCCCAGCGACATGATGAGGGCGGGCTTGACCTGCACAGTCACGGCCAGGGCCGAACAAATACCCAATACCTGCACGGTGATGGGGTTGTTATCGTCCAGCGGGTCGCGCAGGATCTGGACATTCCGCTTAGAAAAAAGCCCCTCCTTCTTCTTCTGCTTGACTACGGGAGCCTCGTCGGTATATTCTTGTACAGCCATTGGTCAATTTTGAATGAGTGAATTTTGAATGAGGATGGTGTGTAAGCTTCTATAACTCATGAGCTCACTTCGCAGCTACCTGCTTCTTGTTGTCCATTTTATCGAAGTATGCCACGTAAGGTACCAGGCAGTTTTCAATCATGTAGTCGGTGCCGTCGGAGGTGATTGTGCCGCCCGAAATGCCATCCACGCGGTGTTCGTCGCCGAGTGGACTCTTGAAGGTCGTTTTCCAGACATTGACGGAAACGAACTTATTGCCATCCATGATTTTCTTGCCCTCAAATTGCTTTTGAAACGGATACTCGGCAATTTCTGCCCCCAAACCGGGGGTTTCTCCCTTATGATCGAAGGTGGCTCCGTATACCGTATCAAAATCGTCCTCAAGCGAAATGTAGCCCCAGATAGGTCCCCACAGGCCGGTACCGCGTAGCGGAATAATGTAGTATTTTCTGCTTTCTTCCCCCGAGTAGATGTACATGGGAAGTTTGCGCTCGTTCGGTTCGATGTTGATCTGGTTTTTAAGATCGATCTGCACGGGCTTTTCTTCCAGTATCTCACCCTGCATGTTCACCACCAGCTCTTCGATCGACGACTCGTAAGTCTCGTTGATCTTGTCGCGGTCGGTGTAATTCAGCCGCACAGCTTTGAGGATATTCGAGCGGGTATCGAGCGCGATGTTCTCGTCTTGCAGGGGTTTGAGCCCCTCGGCGGCCACAGCCAGCACGATGGCCGTAATGATGGACAGTACGGCGGCGTATATTAAAGTGTAGTTATTGCTATGCACGACTCATTCGGGTTTTAATGTGGCGTTCTACCACCAAGTGATCGATCAGGGGCGCAAATACATTCATCAGCAAGATGGCCAGCATGACGCCCTCAGGATAAGCCGGGTTGAATACCCGCAGTATAACGGTGAAAACGCCAATCAGTATGCCATAAATCCATTTTCCGCCCTCGGTGTGGGCGGCACTCACCGGATCGGTAGCCATATAGACCGCCCCAAAAGCGAAACTGCCCATCAGCAAATGATAATAAGCGGGCGTGTGCAGCGAGCTGGTCGGCACATCGACGGGCGCGACGAAATTCAGGAAGAGCCCCATCGCCAGGGCACCGATTACGCAGGAGAGGATGATTTTCCAACTGCCCACGCCGGAAGCAATCAGGATAAACACCCCGATGAGAATGGCAAAGACGCTGGTTTCGCCGATCGAGCCTTGCTCGAAGCCCCAGAACATATCGGAAGCAGAGGGTAGTTGGGTGTAATCATTGTCAAAGAACACCAGATTGGTGGCCCCCGTATAGGCATCCACCAGAGCGTGGCCCGGCTCGGGAGTGAGGTCGGTCCAGATGTCGCCCGTCATGTAAGCGGGAAAGGCGAAGAACAGAAACGCGCGGGCCAGCAGGGCGGGGTTCATGAAGTTCATGCCCGTACCACCGAAGATTTCTTTACCGATAATTACGCAAAAAATGGAAGCAAGTGCCACCATCCACAGCGGCGTGGTGACGGGTAGCGTCAGCGGGATGAGCATGCCGGTGACCAGGTACCCCTCACTGACGACATGTCCCTTGGATACGGCAAAGACGAATTCCGTTCCCAGTCCCACGGCGTACGAAATAACCACAAGGGGCATCACGCGCCAGAAGCCGAACATGAAGTTCTCCATCAGGCTCGTGTCCATGCCGTAAGCCAGGTAATGCTGGTAGCCCACGTTCCACATCCCGAACAGCAGCGTGGGAATCATGGCAATCACCACGGTAAACATGGTGCGCTTCAAGTCCATCGCATCCCGGATGTGGACGCCGTTTTCGGTCGTGTGGCCCGGCACGAATAAAAACGTCGATAAAGCATCGAACGCCGGGTGAAATTTCTCGTATTTGCCGCCCTCCTTGAAATGTGGTTCAAGGGTCTCGACAAGGTTTCTTATTGGCTTCAAATGGAGTCTAATGTTTAGTGTTTGATGTGGAACCTTATTTCTGACATGGCTCTACACTTTGTGCCTTTTTTACCCTTCCAACCGCACGTATTCCAGCCCTTCGGCGATGATGTTTTGCACTTCGATCTTGGAGGTACAGACAAACTCGCACAAGGCGAAGTCCTCTTCCGACACTTCATAAATGCCCAACTGCTCCATGCGTTCGATGTCGCGGGCCAGGATTGATTTTAACAAAACTACCGGCATAATGTTCATTGGTAGTACTTTATCGTATTGGCCCGTCATGACAAAAGCCCGTTCCTCACCGCGCATGCTGGTGTCGAGGGCGTAGTTTCGGTTGGGGAAAAGCCAGGAAAAGAACGTCTTGGAAAGGCTCAGTTTCTTGATACCCGGCGTGAGCCAGCCCAGAAATTCCGGTTCGCCGCCCTCGGGAATAACGGTGATTTGGTTGGTATAGTGTGAGAGAAAATCCTCCGACGACGAATTGATTCCCGTCAGCACGTTGCCCTGAATGATGCGGGCGGCATCGCCTTCTATTTTACCGCCCAGAATGGACGACATCGTCTGTCCGGTAACCGCCCGGAAATACTGCGGAGCCTGCACGCTGCTGCCCGTGAGGGCCACGACGCGGTCGGTGCGGTAACGCCCCTCGCGAAAGAGTCGACCGATGATAATCACATCCTGCGCATTGACGTACCAGACGATCTCGCCCTTTTTTATCGGGTCGAGGTGGTGGATTTGGATGCCGACGTTGCCCGCCGGATGCGGGCCTTTGATCGGGTGTATGTTTTCGCCGGGGACGCTGGTAATCGTATCGGCGGAGAGCGCTCTGCCCGAAACCCTTTTGCCCGACTGATCCTGCACACCAAGATGGAGGTTACCGTTGGCCAACTGACTCAGCGCGGTTAACCCCGCTTCAAAATTTTCCTTTTCAAAATCTATGATATATCCTAAATCCGGCGCGAGCGGTGCCGTGTCGAAACAGGAAACGAAAATGGATTTGGGGGTATCTTCGGGATTGGCAATCAGCGAGAAAGGCCGCTGCCGGATGTAGTCCCAGCCACCGCCCGTAAGCAGTCGCTCGATGATATCTTTACGGGAAAGTTTGGAGGGATCGGCGGGGTCATGCGGCACGTACTTGCGCTCTTTGCGGTCGGGAATAATCCTAACTTCCATGATGCGCCTTTTCGCGCCCCGGATAATCTCCGCCACCTCGCCACTGACCGATGAGAAGAACTTGATGCGCTCGTCGTTCTTGTCGAAAAACAGCGGCTGGCCCGCCAGAATTTCGTCGCCCGCCTCTACCATCATGCGGGGAACCATACCCGGAAAGTCGGGCGGCTTAATGGCCACGACCTCCGAAACGGGCACGTCGGTAATGGTGAAGTCAGCTTCGCCTACGAGCTTGATGTCGTAGCCTTTATGCAATGTCAATGGTTTGGCCATATACCTCGTTAGAATCCCTCAAAAGTACAAATGAAAGGATTTTGGGGATTTTTCCTACTGCTTTTGAGTATTTATTTTTGTTTGACGAGAGAAATCGACGTTTTCTTCCTAAGTTCAAACCCGATTTCGTACCCTTATTTTCTAACTTTCCCTTGACAAAAATCTCTACTACCGAAGCATCTGATATTCAAGAAAGTGACTTGCCGCTGTCTGGTTCGGCGGGCATTCCTCAGCGTTTGCAGTCGCTCGATACCCTGCGGGGCTTCGATATGTTTTGGATTACGGGCGGCGAGCAACTGGTCGTGGCGTTGGCCGCCGCCACGGGCTGGGGCTGGCTACGCGGCATGGAAGAGCAACTCACGCACCCGGCTTGGCACGGCTTTCACGCCTACGACCTCATTTTCCCGCTCTTCATTTTCATGGCGGGTGTCTCCACGCCTTTCTCGTTCGACAGCCGACTGGACAAAGGCTTCTCCCGGTCACGCCTGGCCCGTAAGGCCATTCAGCGCGGCCTGATTTTGGTGCTGCTGGGCGTGATTTACAACAATGGCCTTTTCCGCACCGACTACGAGACGACGCGTTTCGCCAGTGTACTGGGCCGCATTGGCTTGGCGGGGATGTTCGCGCAACTCATTTATCTGTACAGTCCCAGAAAGCTGCTGTACGTTTGGCTGGCGGTGATTCTGGTGGGCTACTGGCTGTTCATGGCCTTTTACCCGGTGCCGGGCTGTGGCGCGGGCCTCTTCTCGATGGAGTGCAATCCGGCCAGTTATTTCGACACGCAATTTCTGCCAGGCCGCATTTACAAGAAAATCCACGACCCCGAGGGGCTGATGTCCACCATCCCGGCCATCGCCACGGGGCTGCTGGGGATTATGGCGGGGCAAATCCTGCGCATCAAGGCCAACGACCTCTCGGCCAACCGAAAGGTTCTGACGTTGGCGGGCGTCGGCGTGGTCTGCATCGTGTTGGCGTTGGGTTGGAATTTGATTTTCCCGATCAACAAAAACCTGTGGACGAGTTCGTTTGTGCTGCTGGTCGGCGGGCTGAGCTTTTTGCTGCTGTCTCTTTTCTATTGGGTGATCGACGTGCTGAACTTCCGCCGCTGGACGTTTTTCTTTATCGTCATCGGCATGAATTCCATCGTTATTTATATAGCACACAAGTACATCGACTTTGACTACACCGCCAACGCACTCTTCGGCGGGCTGCTGGGGCATCTGTCCGAACCCGCGCGGGCGGTGGGGAGCGTTGTGGGGTATATCCTGGTGCAGTGGGCCTTGATGTATATGCTGTACCGGAATAAGTGGTTTTTGAAGGTGTAAATCGTAGTTTCTGTGGGTGTCGTCGCCCGGAGGGCGACTAGATAGTCGTCACCGGGTGGCGCTCCACTCGGCGGAGCCAAGCGATTGCCGGAGGGCCATAAAAGCGTACGTTCAGATCTCCGCTGCCGCCAGTTTACAAACTGGCGGGGGGCAGACGGGAACAGTCTAAGATTCCCCAAAACTACCTTCCCTACCCCTGCTTTTCCTTCCAGAACAACCGCTTCACCGTCAGATAATCCAGGAAATAAATCACTTTCAACGACACGTTATTATTCTGATCGGATTGTAGCGTGTTTTGCAGGTTCTCGAAGTAGCCCGTCCCTACCAGATCCGACTGATTGACCGTCGCGTTTTTCCAAACTATATTCAGGAAACTACCCGGCGCGAACTGCCAGGTATAGACCATGTCGATGTTGAAGAAATTGACGTTGCGGTCGAGGCTCTCGGTCCAGTTGGGGTTAGGCGAGAGGGTGCCGTTGTCATTCACCGAAAAATAATCTTTCGCATCCACCACGCTGGCGTAATGTCGGGCACGGAAAGTCAGCCCCATGCGGTTGGTGAAGCTGTACTTGAAGCTGAGAATATTATTGATTGTCTCGATGCTTCGCAGCGCGAAGACGGGCGAGCCGTCGTCGGCGCTGGCCATGTAGCCAAGGCTGCGGGGGCGGGTTTCCAGGTTGATGCTGTGCTGAACCGAGAAGCGACTGTTAAAGCGAAGATTCTGTTCGAGCCGCGTTTCGTAGTTGTAGAGATTATAGAAGTCATGGTACTTGCGGCCATAAACCTCCGCCTCGAACGAATATTTGCGGGCGTCGTTGGTCTCGAACCAGGCTCTGCCCGATAGGTAGCCGCCCTCCCGGAAGTAGAGTCCCTCCACGCGCGGTTCGTAAAAATCGTTTTGCGCGGGGCGGTAGTACGCAGAAACCCCCAACCATTGTAATTTTTGGGTTTGGGCGCTGACTCGCGCGCTCAGGCGGGCATTTTGGTATTTGGTCTTTATGTCGCCAGTGCGCGAGAACAGGTTGCTATAATCGGCGTCGAAACTGAAATGCATCTGATTGTACCAGCCCTTGGGCTCCCTGATGCGGTAGTCCAGGTCGAGGCCATGATCGATGTAGTTGCCGAAGCGGAAGTACCCCAGATCGTTACTCGTAAACTTGGTGTCGATCAGTTCCTGCTCCAGGCGGAAAGTGAACTGCCCGCTGGTCTTTCCAAAGCCTATTTCGTGACTGTAGCCCGTGCTGTTGTCGGTACCACTGGTCTTGAAATCCAGGTGACTCACCGAAAACTGACCGTAGGCGTTGTAAGTGTTGCTCTTGTCAAAAAAGCTGAACAGCGCCGCGCTCACATTGGCGTTGTACTGCTGGCTTCCCCGAATGACGCTGGTGTTGACGAAGCTCACGCTGGAATTGTTCTTCAGCGTCTGGTCCAGCACCAGGATGTTGTAGTTGGTGGTCGGATCGGTGCGGAACTTCCGCCGCTCGCCCGTCTCGGAGTTTTCGATGGTCGCAAATTGCGGACGAGTCACGGCATTCAGCACACCGATCCCCAGGCCCTTCTGCATGCGGCCCGACACCTTGGTGGCGTTGACGAGCTTAGACTCCGTCGGATTTCTAACTATTATCTCGTCGGTGGCCAGATCCTCACTTGCCGCGCCGCGCTGGATGGGGGCACCACCGATGCGCCGCGAGTAGAAGAGATTCCCCTTGCCGAACAGCTCCGTCCCCTCGTTAAAAAAGGCGCGGTTTTCGTTGAACTGTACCTCGAAAGGCGAAAGGTTCAGAACCTGATTGTCACTTTGCACCTGCCCGAAGTCGGGAATCAGCGTAGCGTCGAGCGTAAACGCCTGACTTAGTCCCAACTTCATGTCCAGGCCGCCCGCCACTTGACCCGTCAGGCTCTTTTCTCCGGCTTCGGTCGTGGGGAAGTGGTTGCCATAAACCGAAAAGTAAGGAAGCAACTGCAGCCGCAGCGGTGGCTCGATGTCGGTGATGCCCTGCCATAGCCCGGCTTGAGTCACGAATCCATTGACGTTCGGGTCGATGGGACTCCAGGTGTAGCGCTGTCCGGTGTTGGTGCGCTTGCGGAGGATATTCAGTCCCCAGTCCTGCACTTCGTCTTTGCCGAAGCGAATGGCGGCATAGGGAAGGAAAACCTCGAACGACCAGCCTTCATCGTGAATTATTGCGGCGGAGCGCCACACGGCGTTCCAACTGAAGTCTTCGCCGCTGTTGGCCGTCAGCTTGGCGTCCCACTGCTCGTTGAGGGGCGTAAGGAAATACTCGAAGCCGTTGAGTTCGTCGTGGTAGGTATCGAAGACGAGGCCGATAAAATCGTTGTTGCCGAAGCCGTCGCGGCCCTGTAGCTCGCGGGCGATGCTGTCGCGGCTCTGCTCATAGCAAGTACCGCCGAAGTAAATCCCCTCGTCGCTGTACAGCAGAAAGGTTTCGGTGCGGTTGCCCTCGGCTTCTTTTTTGTTGATGGACGGACGGTACTCCACAAATTGATCGGCACGGGGAGCCTTTTGCCAGGCCGGATCAGACAAGTCACCATCAATTTTAATGGTCTGATCGGTGCGTTTGGCTTCGAGCGTTTTGGGAGTAAATTGTCCGAAAGAACTTTGAAAGGCAATGAAAAGAAAAAATAAAGGGAGGAAAAATCTCCGGGGCATACTAAGTCAAATGGGTTAAGAAGGCATTCCCTAAAAGGTACGGGAATCTCTAATGGTTAGACTACAAAAGCCATTCCAGTGTTTCTAAATCATCAGAAATTCAACGGTATAGCCAGTCAGGACAGACGAAGCGTGTGCCGAAAAGGTGTGAATCCCGTGAGGTAAACCGATGGAGCATCCAACCGTGGGAGCGCGCCACGCAGGTGCAGGTAGCGATGTTCGACGCGGCCCGGCCCGAAAGTGATGGCGTCACCCTGATAGGCGTAAGTACCCTGTTTGCCAGACTCGAGCAGGTAGGTGTCTTGCTTTTTATCGACAAGTGACTCCACGCCGCCAAATTCGCCGCCTTCCCGAAAAATAAGCTCCACCGCCACCGGGACGCCGTCGGTGCCTACTATCTCGATGTCGGCCTCTATGCCTCCGGCAGTTTCCCGAATCCTCACCGTAGACACCAGCCGCTGAGTTTCGCTTTGCTCACGCTCGGTTTTCGGCAGTTTCTCCCAACTGCCGCCGCTGCTTACCGGAATTTTGCTTTTGGGGAAAGGCTGGTAGTAGGGGGCTTCCAGCGATCGAGCCATCGTCCACGCATCGCCGTTCTTGACCAATTCACCTCCCTCAAACTGACCCTTTCCAAAAAAAGAAGCCGCGAACCGCACGCCCTGTAACACGGCATTCCCCCTGTGGAAAGTAAGCCAAACGGGGTTTTCGGAAATAAGCGTAGCGTCCCAGTCCCCGCGTCGAATGCGCACCAGACCCGAGAACGGAAAAGCCTTGACGTAGTCGGTGGGCAATGGCTTGGACGCGGGCAGCGCTTCCCACAAGGTCGAGTCTTCCAGAAAATAATTGAGCTGCGAAACTACCTTCGGCAAGGCAGTCTCCTCGATCAATCGGCACATCGCCGCAAAATCCTGGTTCTTGTCGCGCAGCGCCAAGAACCGATACGGGTAATAGTAGCCTTCCATCGTCCCGACTGCCGCCTTGTCCTGTCGCCCCGAGGCTTCGGTCACCACTTCCCCGTTGGGGTGCAGGTAGTAGCGCGTCATGTCAAGGTTGCGCCGGACATAATCGTAGATTTCAGGTTTCTTCAAGCCTTTGGCGATGGTGAGGAGCGTGCGGTTGGTAAGCGGGGAGTAAATATAGGTGCTGTGTTCGGTGTACTGCCCGTCTTCGTCCATGTCGATTTGCTCGGCCAGCCACGCCTCGGCGCGGGCTACGTAGCGCGGATCGGGCCAGAGTTCGTGCAACTTGGTCAAAGCCGCCGATACCACCCAACGGTGGTTGGGGGTATGGATGCCTCCTGTGATGAGCGCCTCTCCGGCACGTTGCAAGAAAGTTTTGAGGGAGGCAAGTTGCGTTTTAAAGAAATCAGCATCCGCCTGCTGCATCAGCGAATACTCGGGAGCCAGCCATTTGACGATAAAACCCAGATCGGGCGTGGAATGAAAATTAGTTGAAAGCAGGTCGATGGTACCGTCTTCGTGTTGGACGCGAAGCAGGTATTGCAAGGCTCGCTGCACTTCCTCCGCCAAACTTTTCGAGCGGTGGTAGGCACTTTCCGGGCTCACTAAGGCGCATACCGCCGTACGAACAAAGCCCGTAGTCGATTGGACATTGGGGATGCCGTAGCCATCGGCCAAGCCGCCGAAAGCGGGAAGGCTGGCGTCGGTAATCCGCAAATTGCGAAGCGGTTCGATGCGCTCGTCGTTGCCTTTGATCAAGGTCAGTAGCCATTCCGGTTTGCTTTTCGTGCCCACATTCTGGGGACGCGCCAAAGCCAGCGAATCGATTGTCGGCACGGCGCAAAGGGTGACGGTTGAGGCTTTCAGGAAAGTTCTTCGCTGCATATTTTCAAAAAATGAATGAAAATTATTTATTTGAAAGTAAAACCACCTCGCTAAGGAAAAATACCGTGGGTAACCCTTTAAATTGGCGGTTGCCTTAACAGCGCATCAGTGATTTGGCACGAATAATGTCGGCTGGTATGCGGAACTATTGGCGAATCAAATACGGGAAATCAGCACAAACGATGGAAGTAAGCAAAGAACTGAAAGTAATGTACGATGCCCAATATTCCGACCAGACGGAGGAATGGCGGCGTATCGGCTCGATCGGTAAGGTGGACAACATCGTGGAGGTAACCAGAAACCACACGTTCACCAGCGTGATCGAGGTGGGAGCGGGCGACGGCAATATCCTCACCGAACTGAGCCGCCGCCATTTTTGCCCGCGACTGACGGCGGCAGAGATTTCGGACAGTGCCATTCGGCAAATCAAGAAGAAAAATATCTCTGAACTGGTCGAGGTAAGGCAGTTCGACGGCTACACGCTGCCCTTCGCCGAAGGGCAATTCGACCTGGCGATTTGCTCGCACGTGATCGAACACGTGGAGCACCCCCGGCAGCTACTGCGGGAAATCAGGCGTATTTCCCGGCAGCAGGTGTTCGAGGTTCCCATCGACTTCTCGTTCCGGGTCGATCGGAAATTCAAACACTTCGACGCCTACGGGCATATCAACATCTATACGCCCGCCCTTTTCAATTTCCTGCTTTACTCGGAAGGGTTTGAAATCTTGCAAAACAGACACGCGCTCTACCGCCGGGAAGTCGTGGATTTCCAGAACAAGAAATACTCGACGCAGTACTTCGCCAACCTGTTGAAACGGGCCCTGTGGAAGAACATCCCGCTGCTTATGAAACTGAAGCCCAACACCTACACCGTGTTTGCCCAGTAAGTAGCGTATCCGTCCGAATGTTGGATGAGTTTAGTTCTTGATCGGTCACTCCGATCGCAGCGACTCCACCGGATTCACGCTTGCCGCCTTGATCGCCTGATAACTCATGGTCAGGAAAGCCACCAGTCCCGCCACTCCGCCCGCCAGCAAGAACGCCCAGGCGGGGACGTCGGTGCGGTAAGCAAAATCCTGCAGCCAGGTATCCATCCCATACCAGGCAATGGGCACAGCCACCACGATGGCCATAGCGACTAGTTTCAGGAAGTCGCCGGATAGCAGCGTCACAATGCTGACCACGCTGGCACCCATTACTTTTCGGATGCCGATTTCCTTCGTCCGCTGCTCAGCGGTGAAGGCCACCAGCCCCAGCAGTCCCAGACACGAAATGAAGACGGAAAGCCCCGCAAACAGGCCGAATACGCGGGCAGTTTGGGCTTCCTTGCGGTAGGTCCGGTCAAAAACTTCGTCCAGAAACTCGTACTCGAAGGGGTAGTTGGGGAACTGCTTTTCCCAGGCGGCCTGCAACTGCGGCACCGTGGCACTAAGGTCACTGCCCCGCAATTTGAGCGCCAGCGAACCCCAGGCCTGATTGATGAGCATCATGGGAATGATCTTACTTTTCAGATCCATCTGGTTGAAGTCTTCCACAACGCCGATAATCTGTCCGTTTACAGGCACTTCATTGTAGCTGCCATCGGCATTGTACTGGTAGGTAGCGTAGCCGATGATCTGGCCCAGTTGCCAGCCGTATTTTTTCATGGCCGTTTGGTTGACCACAAAGTTGCTTTGGTCAGCGGTATTGTCCTTCTCAAAAAATCTTCCTTCAGCCAGTTTCACCCCAAAAACTTCCGAAAACTGACTGTCCACGAACAACTGCCCGATCGTGACGTCGTCCTGTGATTCCGACACCGACTGCGGCGTCAATTTATTAATCGTCATGCCGTGTCCGGGCAGCATCGACACCTGCGTGATATCCTCAACGCTGGCTAATTGCCGAATCTCGTTTTGAAAAGCTGACCGCTGGCTCTCCGAAGTCTGCGACGGCGGATCGAGTGCAAGTACCTGGTCGCGCTGGTAGCCGACATCCTTATTTTGTAAATAACGCAGCTGATCCATCACCACTATCGTTGCCACCAGCATGACGATCGAAATCACGAACTGCACCACAACCAGCCCGCGCCGCACGTAAGCCCGGCCACTGTTGGGCAACAGTTGATTTTTCAGGACTTTTATGGGATTGAAATTCGAGAGCACGAAGGCGGGGTACAAGCCCGTAAGCAGACTAGTCGATACGATGAAGAAAACCAATAGCAGCAATTTTGAAGAGGTAAACAAAGGGGCGAGCGTCAAATCTTTGTCCGCAAAATCATTGAAAAACGGCAACGCCAGTTGGGCCAGGATCAGGGCGAAGGCGGTCGCGATCAGCGTGAACAGGAACGACTCGCCCATAAATTGCCTGACAAGTTGCCAACGCTTGGCTCCCATCGCTTTGCGGACGCCCACTTCCCGCGCCCGCAGCGTGGAGCGTGCCGACGATAGATTGAGATAATTGAAACACGCCAGCAACAGGATGCACAAAGCCACCGACCCAAAAATGCGCACGAATTCGATGGCGTTAGTGGCCCGAACCCGGTCGTCCATGCGGTGGCGGAGGTAAATATCGCGCAGCGGAATCACGCTCAGCTTCCAGGCTCCGGCGTTGCGGTCGTCGGTTTGTTTGGCAATGGCGGGCAGTTGACTTTCAATATTTTCAAAAGTCGCTCCCGGACTGAGCAGAAAATAGTTCATCCCCGCAAAATCCCAGTAGGAACCATTCCCTCCGCCAATCAGTGGCTTGCGGTTCAGGCTGGACGCCAGAAAGTCGATGGGCAGATGCGTGTTCTCGGGCGTGTCCCGCATGACGCCCGCCACGGTAAATGTGGTCTTTCCCCGAACCTCCACGTCGAGCGTTTGGCCCACGGGTGGCGTATTGCCAAAGTACTTGGTGGCCATGCGCTCGGAAATCACGACCTGATTGGGCAATTCCAGTGCCTCCCGCAAACTGCCCTCGACCATCGGAAAGTCAAAAAGCCTGGTGAGGTTGGAATCAACCAAACAGAAACGGCTTTCGTAAGCCGCCACATCGCGCCGCGACACCAAGGCCCGCTGCGGCGACACTTGCGTAACGGCCTCGATACCCGCCTGCTTTTTTAACAAATCGCTGAACGACGAGCCACTCGACGAAGAGTCGATGAATTGCTGGAACAGCCCAATGCGGTCGGCCTTGGGCTGGTGGTCGTCAAAACTCAGGTCATCCAATACGTACAGGGTGATCACCAAACAAGTCGCCAGCCCGACCGATAGCCCGGCGATATTGATAAAGGAGTACGTCCGCTGCTTGACTAGATTGCGGAAGGCGATTTTGAAATAGTTTTTGAGCATAGTGATTATTTGTAGGGGCGAACCCATGTGTTCGCCCCTACGATTTGGGTAAATTTTATGCCAAAAAATTAACCTATTGATATACAGAATTTTAACAAAGCAACCAAACAAAAAAACGTCCGATTCCGAACACTCATGTTCGGAATCGGACGTTTTTGCTGCTGCTTCTCTGTTGGATTACCGCTTTCCTATCTCGTTAGAGTAGGTATCGGCTGTGGCCTGCGGAAAGGTGTAAAGGATGTCTTGAATGATGTTCTGCATCATTTCGGCGCGGTCTTCGCGCTTGTTCGGAGCTTTCAGTTTGCCGGCGGCCCATCCCTGCCATATCATCTTGTTGACATTATTCTGGTAGATGTTCACGATAAAGCGGCCCTCCTCGTAATTATAGGTCGAGATGTTGTTGTTTTGTGGGCCGTACCACCACCACATCGGCGACATGTTGTTGTTGGAGCGTACTTGCTGACGGTCTTTCACGTCGGTGAGGTAGCGCACCACTAGTTCGGGATTGCTCTCGTCGACCCGGTAACCTTTGGCAATCATTGCCTGCGTTACGGCGTCGGTGATGCGGCGGCGGTTTAGGTCGCTGCCCAGCAGCGGGTCGTCAGTGATGTTCCGCTCAGCTTCCACCCGGAAGGTCTTGAATTGCTTTAAGTTGACGCTACGGTCGTAATCGTTTTGTACCTGAAACGCGGGCGAACAGGCGACAAACCAACCTCCGAGCAGTACCAGCAAGGTGATTTTCATTATATTTTTCATGATTGTTTTTTTTAGTTGTTAGATTGGAAACTATACTGGGAAATAGGTAAAGAATCATTCCATGAAAAATACTGCCTGTCTAGATTATAAATACAGGATAGAAACGCGAACTTTTGGCACTTAGTATGAAGAGAAACTGAAATTTTGGCAGAAATTGGGCTGCCAAATGGGTTGAACCAAACGTAAAACGGTTTTTAAACTAACTTGCGGCCCCTTAACGAGAGGCGACAGCCAAAACTGTCAACCGTCAACTGTCAATTGTCAACTTTTGATAATACAAACCGCCCAGCGCACCCGACAAACTTCGGAATACTATTTTTCGGTAAAACTAGCCGAAGTGCGCAAACTGATGGCCGAAGGCCACGACATCATTCACCTTGGCATCGGCAATCCCGACATGATGCCCTCGGAAAGCACCCTCTCGGCGCTGGATAAAGCCATTCGTCGTCCCAACGCCCACGGCTATCAGCCTTACGTGGGCATTCCGTCGTTCCGGGAGGCCATTGCCGGCTACTACGACCGCACTTATCAAGTAAAGCTCGATCCCACTACGGAAATACTCCCCCTGATCGGCTCGAAGGAAGGGATCACGCACATCTCGCTCACTTTCCTCGATCCCGGCGACGAGGTGCTGGTGCCTGAACTCGGCTACCCGGCTTATCGCGCCGTGAGTCAGATGGTGGGTGCCGTCGTGAAAGAGTATCCTCTGCTCGAAAACCAGGGCTGGCAACCCGACTGGGAGGCGATGGCCGAACTCGTAACGCCCCGCACCAAGATCATGTGGCTCAATTACCCCCACATGCCCACGGGCGCGCCCGCCACGCCGGAGCTGTTTGAGCGGGCGGTGGCTTTTGCCCAAAAAAACAAAGTCCTGCTTTGCCACGATAATCCGTACAGCCGGGTGCTGAACAAAAAGCCGCCCGTAAGTTTGCTGTCGGTCGAGGGGGCCAAAGCGGTGGCCATCGAATTGAATTCGATGAGCAAGTCGCACAATATGGCGGGTTGGCGGCTGGGCTGGCTGGCCGCCGAAAAACCGTACGTGGACACGATTTTAAAAATAAAAAGCAACGTCGATTCCGGGATGTTTCAGGGTGTGCAGGAGGCGGCAGCCGTAGCCCTGCAAAACTCCGATGACTGGCACCGCGAGCGCAATGCTGTGTACGAAGGACGCCTGGAAGCCGCCGAGGCACTGCTGACGGCCCTGGGCTGCACCTGGGACAAGGCTCAGGAAGGGATGTTTCTGTGGGGGAAACTTCCCGCAAGCACCGACTCAGCCGAAAATCTCATCAATACCCTGCTTACCGAAAAACACGTCTTCATCGCCCCCGGCTTCATTTACGGCCCCAAAGGCAATCGCTACATTCGCCTCTCCCTCTGCACCCCGAAGGAGCGGATTTGGGAAGCGGTGGAAAGGATTGGGAGTAAGGGTTAACGGAACGAAGTACCTGAGTACCTGAGTACCAAAGTACGCCTCCGGGTGCCCGGCTGAGTACCTGAGGCAATCGGCTTGCCGCCAGTAAAGTTTCACAACCAAACAGCTAAACCCTAACCATCACCGCGATGGTGCGGCACGGGCCGACCGTCTACACAATTCAACGATTACACGATTACACGATTACACGATTCAACAATAGAACCATGACAATCAGTATCATAGGCGTAGGTTTGCTCGGTGGATCGTTCGCCTTGGCTTTGCGGGAAAAGTACCCTAACCTGCACTTGGTGGGCGTGGATCAGTCCGTAGTCAACCAGAAAATTGCTTTGGCCAAGGGGCTGGTGGATCAAATCCTGCCTTTGGACGAGGCCCTGCAAAAGGCGGAACTCAATGTGCTGGCAACGCCCGTGGACAGCATCCGTCGGCTTTTGACCCAGATTCTCGACCAAATTCCCGCTGGACGCACAGTAATGGACTTAGGCTCAACCAAAGAGACCATCTGCCAAGTAGCCGACGCACATCCCAGGCGCGGGCAATTCGTGGCGGTTCACCCGATGGCGGGCACCGAGAACTCCGGCCCCGGCGCGGCCTTCCGCGAGCTGCTGCCGGGTAAGAACGTCATTATCTGTGATCGACGGAAAAGCGATCCCGATTCGCTGGCCCTGGTGGAGGCTTTCCTGCGCGACGTCGGGATGAAAATCCACTACATGACGCCCGCCGAACACGATTTACACCTAGCGTACGTCTCGCATTTGAGCCACATCAGTTCGTTTGCGCTGGGGCTGACGGTGCTGGTGAAGGAAAAGGACGAAAAAGCCATTTTCGACATGGCGAGTACGGGCTTCTCGTCCACCGTGCGATTAGCCAAGAGTTCGCCGGCCATGTGGGCCCCCATTTTTGATCAGAACAAAGACAACGTCTCCAAAGCCCTGGGTGATTACATCGATCTGCTGAAGCGTTTCAAAGACGCCATCGACGCGCAGGATTTAGGGCAAAGCCGGGAGTTTATGGCCAAGGCTAACGACATTGGGCGGATTTTGGGAGGGATTGAGAAGAAGTAGTCGGCTTTCGTTATATTGTCAGAAAATTTTGCTTCGCGATGGTACTGGAAAACGGATTTTTATTAAAAACAGTGGATGGCCTGACGGAAGAGATGTTCTTCGATCTGTGCCAGGCCAATTCGGAGTTGCGCATGGAGCGCGACCAACACGGAAATATCATCGTTATGTCGCCAACGGGAATGAGTACGGGAAATTACAACATTGAGTTTGGCTACGAAATAGTTTACTGGAATCGTCAGACCAAATTGGGTTATCTGTTCGACTCTTCCTCGGGATACACACTCCCCAACGGGGCAGTACGCTCTCCTGATCTGTCGTGGATACCGAAAGACCGCTGGGAAAGCTTGCCGAAAAACGAGCAGAAAATATTCACCCACACTTTTCCTGATTTTGCCGTGGAAATTCGCTCTGAAAGCGACCGAATGGAAGATTTGAAGAAGAAGATGGAGGAGTACCGCGCCAATGGTTGCCGCCTGGGCTGGCTCATCGATCGAAAGGGGAAGGCCGTCCACATCTACCGCATCGACGGTAGTACGGAAATCAGGAAAGGAGAATCCGTAGAATTATCGGGCGAGGACGTGTTGCCGGGGTTGGTGATGGAAGTGGAATTTTGAATGGAATCCCCTTCGCTGGAACTCGTCGTGGCGCATTACTACGAAAACCTCAACTGGTTGCGACGGGTACCTACCGCTATTCATAAAACGGTTTACGCTAAGGCCGATAGCCAACCGCCGATTGCCCATAGCCCCCTCCCGAACGTCGGGCGCGAAGCCCATACCTACCTGCACCACCTGGTTGCCCGTTACGATTCGCTGGCCGATTACACCATTTTCTGCCAGGGAAAACCCTTCGATCACGCTTACGATTTTCACCACAGTCTGCGGGCTTTTGCGGCGGGCAATTTGCCGGAAAATTCTTTTCAATGGCTGGGCCACATCATCGACACCGATACGCCCGACGGACAACTTTTCCGGGAGTGGTCGAAAAACGACACAGGCGAAGGGCTGGATCTGGCAGGATTTCACCGTCAACTCTTCGAAGTGAACGGACCGCAGGAATACCCGTTTTATCTTGGAGCGCAGTTTATAGTTTCGCAAAAGTTGGTGCATCGCCAACCGCTGTCTTTTTACCAAAAGGCCCTGAAAATATCCCTTGATTACCCGAACGCCGCTCACTGCTACGAGCGAATGTGGGATCGCATCTTCGGCGTGGAGGGCATTGACCGCGACTGGCTGGCCGGGCGACGGACCGTTTATTTAAAACAGATGAAAAATCAGTCGTAGAGACGCGATGCGTCGCGTCCCTACTGCGGTAATTCCGCCAGCACCGTGACGCTTCCCACGGTTTTGTCGTTCAAATTCACTTTGATTTCGGCGTCCATCGGCACGAATACATCCACGCGGGAGCCAAATTTGATGAAGCCCATTTGCGTGGCTTGCTGCACTTCGTCTCCTTCTTTTACGTACCAGCGGATGCGTCGGGCTACGGCTCCGGCGATCTGGCGGAACAAGATCTCGACGCCCTGCGGCGTTTCGATTACGGTCGTCGTGCGCTCGTTGTCGGTACTTGATTTGGGGTGCCAGGCTACCAGGTAGAGGCCAGGATGGTACTTGAAGTACTTCACGACGCCACTAATCGGATTCCAGTTGACGTGGACATTCAGCGGCGACATGAAAATGCTGATCTGGCGGCGCGGCCCCTGGAAGTACTCGTTCTCCACCACCTCCTCGATCACTACCACCTTCCCGTCGCAGGGCGCGATGATGCGGCTTTCGTCGGCAGTGACGACTCGCGTGGGAACGCGGAAAAACTGGACGATCAAGAAAAAGAAAACAACGCTGGCAATCAATAGTAGCCAGTGCAGCCAATCCAATTCAGGAATATAATAACGGATGGCCCAGTTGATTAATAGCAAAAGCAGGGCGGTACCGCCCATAATTACGTAGCCTTCTTTGTGAAGTTTCATCAGGTTCAGGGGTTATTTCGTGGCCGTAAAAATACGAACTCCCCGGCGAAAGCCCAACGCGTCGGGCTGCGACGTTATACCTGCCGTTTGGTTTCCACAAACACTGCCCCTAAAATCAGCGCCACCAGCAATATTGAGCTGATCAAGTCGATCGTGTGTCCGGTGCTGACCGAAATCGGCTCGAATTTAAAGACGATGGTGTGCTTGCCCGCTGGAACACGCAGGGCCCGCAAGACGTAATTGGCGCGTAGCATTGGCGCGGGTTTGCCGTCGATCGTCACCTTCCAGTCGTCGCGAACGTTGTAGTAAATCTCCGAAAAAACGGCCAACTGCTCGGTTTGCGCACTGCTTTCGTACACCAGTTCATCGGGCTTGTAGCTGCTGAGCGTGATGGTACTGACGCTGTCAGGCCGGATCGTCAGACCTTTCAGTTCATCGGCAAAGCGCTGATCCACCACGGCGGAACGACGCGGCTGGAGACTGTCGAGGGCGCTCATTTCGGCGTCGGCGTTGGAGACGATTTTGTAGTCGTCCACAAACCAGGCATGACCAAACGCGTCAGGATTGGGCTGTACGGCGGGATTGCCCTGCTGATCGCGCGTGAGAATGTATTTGGTATTGAGCATATTCAAGATCCCCGGATTGGGATTCGCTTTGGCAATCTGCCGTTCGATGAGCTCCTGGTAGCGGCGCATTTTGGCTCCGTGGTAGCCACCGATCGATTTGTGGAAGTACGATGCCTCGGCGTTGTTGAACGTATTTCGCAGTACGTCCAGCACCCGGTAGTTGGGGTCGGGATCCTGCAAAATCTGCTGGTCGGCGGGCGAGGGCGAAATCTGGGCCTGCGCGGCCTGCTTGCTCACGAAGTCATCGTTGTTGAGGTAGCGTTTGCTGACGCCGAACATATCGAAAATAACCAGCAACAGCAGCACCGGGTACAGCACGGCAGCTTTTATTTTTTCCTTCATCCAAAGCCAGATCAATCCGGCGGCCAGCAGTATAAGCAGGGCCGAGCGCAAAGCGTCGCCCCGCATCATACCGACGCGATCCTTCACGATGGCGCCCATGATCTCCTGCGCGAAGGTCGGGTTCTGGCTGCTTTGCGCCAGGCTCTCGACAAACTGCGGGTCGTTTTCGCCCCGAAAGCTGAAAAACAGCGTAGGGACGATGGCCAAAATCAGGCAAACTCCCGCCGTCAGTCCCAGGCTAATGAGGAAGGGCTTTGAAATCTCTTGAAAACCATACTTACGTTGCACGATGTCGCGCAGGGCGGCGACCGCCAGCACGACAATCAGCAAATGCGCCAGTGACAACACCATCGTAACCGCCCGAAACTTGTTGAGCATCGGGAAGTAATCGAAAAACAGATAGTTTACTCCCGCCAGGTTCTTGCCCCAGGCCCACACGATATAAAGCAGCGTGACACCCGCGACCCACCATTTGAGGTTCCCCTTTACGATAAACAAACCTAAGACGAAAAGGAAAAATATAATAGCTCCCGCGTAGGCCGGGCCTCCCGTGCTGTACTGTTTACCCCAGTACAGGGGCAGTGCCTGCACGAAGTTGGCAGCATTAGCAGCATCCACCCCCCGGTTTACCAGGGTCTGGTACGTTTCTGATTTGCTATCGAGCGCCCCCTGTGAAGGCCCGCCGTAAAGGTTGGGAATGAGTAGCGTAAAAGTCTCTACGATGCCATAGCTGTACTGGAAAGCATATTCCTTGTCCAAACCGTCCTGATCGGGGGAAGCCGTTGCCGCCTCTGCGGCCAGCGGGCTGAGTTCCGACTTTCCGCGGATGGTCTCCTTGGTATAGTCGTAGGCATTCCACAGGCGGGTCGAATGGGTACCTACCGCCACCAGGCCCGCAAAGCCCAGCCCGGCCAACACCAGCATCAATTGCGGAATGCGCCCGGCTTTAACGTAGGAAACGCTTTCAAGAATGACCAGCACGAAGACCCCAATGCCCAGATAATAAGTGATTTGAATGTGATTTCCGTAAAGTTCCAACCCGAAAAACAGCGCCGTGACCGCCGAGCCGATCAACCAGTTCCGGCGGAAAGCCAGGAGCACGCCGGCAATGACACCCGGTGCGTAGGCCAGGGCCAGGATCTTGGACACGTGACCTGCTTCCAGACTCGTGGTGAGGTAGGAACCAAAGGCATAAGCAATGGCGCCGAAAGCCGCCAGCCACAGATTTGCCCCCAGTACCAGCAACAGAACGTAGGCCGAAACCATGGTGAGCACGAAGTAACTGGCCGGTGCCGGAAGAAGTCGGTTGGCCAACTGGCCCAATTTGGTGGTGATGCTGGTCGGATAATCGCCCGCGATCAGATAGGCGGGCATCCCTCCGAACATGCCGTTGGTCCAGGCCGACCACTCGCCGGACTTTTCCTTGTAGTCCAAGACCTCCTGCGCCGCCCCCTGGGCCTGCACATCGTCGTATTGGTTCAGGCGCTTGCCATTGAGCACGGGGGAAGCGTAGCTCAGCGACAAGAGGACGAAGCCGACGACGACAGCCAAATGTGGCCAGAGGCGCTGCCAGGAGAAAGTCTTTTTCATGGATTGGTTATTCTTAGGCCCTTACTTCTTCCGTCCTTTTTTACCTGTCATTTTATCCATCACACCCGAGGCGGCATCGGCTCCGGCGGGAAGCATGGCTTGCATTCCTTTCAGACCGTTTTCGATCTGTGGTCCCATGAAGCTAAACGCGCTGTCGCCGGAGGTTTTACCCATGGCCAGGGCCTTCTGTGCCAGGGGAATGGCTTCGGTCAACTTGCCCATTTTACCCAGGATTTGGGCTTTCAGCCACACGTTGCGGAAGGTCTCTTTCAAGCCGATGGCTTTGTCGGTCATCGCCAGCGCCTGGCTCAGGTTCTTACCTTTGGAAAGCATGTAGCCCGCCGCGTTTTGCAGCGTGGTGGGATCTTCAGGCTTCTCCATGACGGCTTTGTCCATAGCGGCCATCGTGATGTCGGTGGTCATGACCTCGATGGGAACGGGTACGTTGACGGGCCCCCAGGCGATGTTGAGGTGGGCGGTGCTGTCCGTTACGTTTGAAAAACCCAGCGTGAACGACTCCGTGAACTCGGAGGATGAGGTGGGCATGGCCATTACGCGAACCGCATCGCCGGATTCCTTGTAGCTGTTCTCACTGGCTTTGGTATCCTTATTCAGGATGACCGTCCACTGCCCGCCCTGCGGAATGGAGAAGAGCGCGTACTTGCCCGCAGCCACTTTTTTGCCGCCGAACATGAAGTCGGTGGAAGCTTCCAACGTGGTAGCGGCGTTGGCTCCGGTGCGCCAGGTGCGGCCGTAAGATACGATAGCCGTACTGTCGCCGTACACGGTGCGCCCCTTAGTCGATGGACGAGAGTAAGTTACGGTGAAGTCCGTCACGCCGACGGTTTGCATGACGCTGGCGGCCGGGCTGGGCTGCGGGGTGCGCTGGGCCAGAGAAGTAGCCACGATGGCCAGGACTAAGGCGAAGGAGAGAAAATACTTTTTCATAGAGATTGATCTTTTGTTTCTTGACGAATTTTTGGAATAAAGCGCGAAATTAGCCAATTATTAATACAAACCCTATTGCCATGCCACGCGAAGCCCTGCTCGCTATGCTGAACGACCATGTACCCCGCGACGAATTCGAGTGGGCCATGTGGCTGCGTGCCATCGAATTTGTCGAAAAGCATCCCGACTGCTTCGAACGTATGCTATCAGTCGGCCACGTCACCGCCTCGGCCTGGGTCGTTTCGCCCGACCGCTCGCAGGTGCTACTGATGCATCATCGCAAGCTCGACCGCTGGTTCCAGCCGGGCGGTCATTGCGACGGCGACCCGGACACGCTACGCGTCGCGATGAGGGAAGCAAGGGAAGAAACGGGGGCCGTTGTGCGGCCTGTGGGTGAAAGCATTTTCGACGTGGACGTGCATTTTATCCCTGCCCGAATGGGTGAGTCAGGTCACTATCACTACGATATTCGATTTTTGCTGGAAGCCGACCCTCGGAAAGAAGTAGCCCGCAACGCCGAGTCTAATGAAGTACGGTGGGCACCGATGGAGGAAGTGGCACTTTATAATTCGTCCGAAAGCATCGTGCGCATGCAACGGAAAACGCTGCCTAGTATTTAAGAAACTTCAAAACCCGCACTCCTTGCGGGGTCGTGATTTTTACAAAATACAAACCCGCCGCTAGCGTCCCGACGGGCAGGCGAAAGTCGGCTTCGGTGACGGGCATAACCGGGGTAAGGGAGACGCCCGCCGTGTTCAGGATTTGAGCCTCAGTAGCGATCGGCACCCGGTTTTCTCCAAAACGTAAGTACACCGCTTCACTGGTGGGATTGGGATAAAGCACCGCATTTAACGACGCATAATCCCGCACTACGATTTCCTGTGCCCGCTGTACCGTCGGTACGCCGTAGCCCAGCAAGTTATCGGGATTGGCGGCCCGGTCCCCGGCTTCTTGTAATACTTTAATGAGTTGCTGGGCGGTCAGATAGGGAAATTCCTGCCAAACCACCGCCGCCATGCCCGCGATGAGGGGGGCAGAAAACGAGGTGCCGCTGCCGGATGATGCTCCCCCGTTCGTATTGCCGATGGTGGTTCCCGCCCCCTGCGCCGCTACGTCGGGCTTGATGCGACCGTCGGCCGTGGGGCCAATCGAGCTGAACGCCACATAACTGCGGTTGGCGAAAACCGCGCCGATGGCCAAAACGGAATCCGCATCGGCGGGCGGCGTGATGAACTTCCAGGGGTCGTTACCGGAATTGCCCGCCGAACTGACGACCAGAATGCCCCGGCGGGCGGCGTGGAGGGCGGCCTTCGAAATGAGGGCCGTGCGGCCATCGAGGTCTTTGATGGTGTAATCATAGACCGAATTATCGAACTGATTGTAGCCCAGCGAGCTGGAAATAATATCGACGCCCAGGCTGTCGGCACGTTCGGCGGCCATGATCCAGGTGGCCTCTTCGTAGGGTGTTTCGCTGAGATCGTTTTCGGTGCGGTAGAGCGCAAAGCTGGCCTTGTAAGCCGCGCCCACCATCAGCCCCGGCTGCTCGGCCCCGATGATCGACAAGCAGTTGAGGCCGTGCGGGTGGTTGTCGTACACATTGGTTTTGCGAGATACGAAATCGTAGGTATCCAGCATTCGCTTGCTGTCGAAGATGGGCTTCAGGTACCCGAGTTCGTTGGCTTTTGGAAACCCGGCATCCAGCACGGCGATGAACATTCCTTCGCCGTGAAAGCCTTTTTCGTGCGTTTCGGGGATGCCCAGCATAGTAAGTTGGCCCAGCGTGCGACCGTAGTCGATGGTCTCCTGCGTTCCGAATTTGTCGTAAACCGCCCCCAGCCGGGCCACGCCGGGCGTGCCGGCCGGGGCGATCGGCAGGTTGCGCTCCGTGCCTTTATAAAAAGGTAGCGCCTTGATCGCCGCCCACTGCGTGTCGGTGGCCTCCAATAAGGCAGCGTTGAACCAGCGGGAGGTGAAAAACACTTTGGCCCCGGTTTGTCGCACGGCTTGGATGTAAGTCGGATTCACCGGAAAGTCGGCGGCTGTGATGGCGATGCCCTGCCGCTGCCGCCGCGCGATAGCTCGCTGTGAGAGAAACGCTTCGGGTTTTTGAACGGAGAAGGGGGTGCTGGCTTTGTCTTTGAAATAAATCAAATAGCGCGGCAGCGTCTGCGCTTCGGCTCGCGACGAAACCAAAGCGATTGCCAGCAGGAAAGAGAGTAAAAGGTACTTCTTCATCGTCCGTAATTTTTCAATACAGTTATTTTCGTAAAGCCGAAATCAATTATTCCCTTGCCCAGGCATTCGGGCGCGCCGCAATACTGCACGTTGGTCTCCTCTCGCTTTATCAAACCCACATTCCTGGCGTATGTTTCCTGACTTCGGCGCAACGAGAGCAACGTCGAATCGTTCTGCTGCACCACCGTGAGGGTTTGGTCGAAGGTGAACGTTCCGAGCGTTAGTGGCTTGTCTACGTTTTTTACCTCGAATAACCGCTCCCCGAACACATTGAATAAATTCCCGTTCCAGCGCGAACGCTCCTTGGCCGGAAACTGAATTTTTATGAAAACATAGCCATTTTCGACCCGAAAAGCTCGGTCAGCGGTGCGCCAGCCCGACGAAACGGAATCAGCCCGCCAGGCATTTCCCTCCCGTACCGAACGCTCAATGGGGTAAACGTCCTGTCCGCTGGCATCGGTATACTTCTTGCCAGTGCTTTCCATGATCCGATAGGTGCGGGTTTGGGCGGGTTGCGCCAGGGCGTAGCGCGTTTCGGTCACTTCGTACTCGACGTAAGCGCCCGTTTCAAGCGGAAAATAATCGTAACCCGGATCGGGGCGCGGGGATTCATTCGGCTCACAAGCTGCCAGCAGAAACCCCAAGCAGCAGATGGCTGACAGGCGAGTCAAGCGTTGGAAGCTACGAGGTCTAGGCATTTCAGTCAGTCGTCACAGTCGTTACCGTCCCCAGGTGCTCCCAGAAATTTGGGTAGGACTTTACCACCACGCCGGGCTCTTCGATGATGATGGGATGGATCATCCCCACCGGAGCAAAGGCCAAGGCCATGCGGTGGTCGTCGTAGGTGTGGATGGAGGGTGTACTGTCCGGCGCCACCTCACGGGTGCGCGTGACTACGTAACGGTGGTTGGTTTCCACCTCGGTCAATTCCGCCCCTAGCTTTTTGAGTTCCTGTTGTAAGGCGTAAATGCGGTCAGTTTCCTTGATTTTCAGGCTCTCAACGCCTGTCAGAGTGAGTCTAATATTTTTCATCGCGCAGCATACCGCTACGGTTTGGGCGAGGTCGGGGCAGTCGGTAAAGTCCCAGGCCAACGAAGTTTCAGCTTTGGTTTTTTGCAAAAAAACACCCCGCTCGGTGAAGGTACTCTTGACGCCCAGGGGTTCCATAATGTTCACGATAGCGCTGTCGCCCTGCAAGGAATTTTCTTTCAGGCCCAGCAACTCCACTTCGGCGTCGCCGGCCAGGGCCACGATGCTGTACCAGTAGCTCGCCCCCGACCAGTCGGACTCGATGGCGTAGGGTTTGGGCTGGTACGTCTGGGCAGGTACGGTGAGAATTTGAGCGTTCCAGTCGGCCTGGTACTTTATGCCGAAGTAGGCCATTTGTTCCAGCGTCATCTCGATATAAGGCCGCGAGCCGATCTCACCTTCCAGCGTCAATATCAAACCATCGGGCAAGCGCGGAGCGATCATTAGCAGGGCTGAAATATACTGGCTGCTCACGTCGCCACGAATACCAGTCTCGTTGTTCCCTGAATAGTTGAAGCCACCTAACCGCAAGGGGGGATAACCGTCCTTCTTTTCGTAGGTGATTTTTGCCCCCAGATCGCGCAGCGCATCCACCAACAGGCCAATGGGCCGCTCGCACATTCGGGGCGTTCCGGTCATTGTTTTGCTTTGACCCGTGATGGCGAGGTAAGCGGTCAGGAAACGCATGGTCGTGCCGGCGTCGATAACGTCGGCTATGGGCTCATCGGAATCCAGTAGCCGCTGCATGGTTCGGCAGTCGCGGGCTTCGGAGATGTTGGATAATTCGCATTTGAAACCCGTTAGCGCGTCGATGATTAAGGCGCGGTTGCACTCGCTTTTGGAGGCGGTGAGCTTAATTTCGGCGCGGATGGGATGTTTTGGGGGAGAGACTTGTAGGGCGTTCACTTATTTGGTTGAAGAAGCACCAGGTACTGAGTACAGCGTACTTCGTTATGTAAAAAAACAGTTTCAGCGCGAAAACCCAGTACCCAGTACTCAGTACTAGGTTCCTAGTACGTTTTCAACACCTTAATCCGGTTGTGACCGTTGATTTTAACGGTGGAAAAGCTGAGTTTGTAACAGATGAGACCGGCAGCGGCAAAGGCTCCGCCTATGGCGATGGCCTGAGCATCGGTAGTGAAACGCTTGTTGTCGAGACCCGGATTGAAGAAGTCGGCCCCGATGAATACGAGTCCGGCCAGGGGCAGGAGTACCGCGCCTTCGGTCACCCAGGGAATGCGGCGGAAGGTCTTGACTTTTCGGAGGTCGCCCAGCATGATTTCTTCGACTTCCATCTGTCTCGCCAGCTCATTAATATAGCTGAATGTGAAGCTACTGTCGGTAACCGTATAAATTTCTTTCCTAAAACGCACGGGGCTCCCCTTTACTTTGTAACGGATGTCGTCGCCGGGAAAGTAGCGGAAGCGGCGGAAGGTGCCGAAAGTGGGAGCAAAGTCGAGGGCCAGGTAACGCTCCCCGGCTTTGGTGAAAAGGCGCTTGTTGCCAGGTTGGCTCAAAAACAGCTCTTCGCTCGACAACGCCTTGGCGGGGTCGTAGTGATCCTGCGCCTGGCTTAGCGACGCGCAGCTCAATAAAAAAAATAAGGTTCCAAGAATCGCTTTCATCTGCAATACGAGCATTTATTTTTCCTCTTCTTCCCGGTACTCCGGTGAATGATCTTTGGCCGATACGCCGCCCGAAACGATCATTTTCATGATGTCGGCACTGTTGGCGTCGAGCATCGTGACGTTGCCTACCGGGACGATGAACAGCTCCCCCGAGAAGGCGTAAGAGTGCGGCATATAGACCGCAATATAATCCTTTATGAACAAATGGCTGAGGTCGGTCTGGGTGATAAAGCCCAATTTCTTTACGTCCGACTCGCGGTTGATCGTCACCAGCACGGGTTGGTTGAATTTCTTCTTATCGCCCACAAAGGCCGAGATCAGGTCTTTTATCGAATAAAAAATCAAGTTGACCAGCGGGATTTTGCGCAGAATGCGCTCAGTGAACCGAAAGAAAGATTGCGGAACGACCGTCGAAAAGAAAAACCCCAACAAAAGAATACCCAATAAAATGATGAGCATCCCCAATCCTGGCAAGTAAAGGGTTTTGTTGGCCGAAATAGGAACCGAGACCGGCAAAATACCATCCAGCGCCTCTACGCCCGTCCAGATAATAAGAACGGTAAAGTACAAAGGCGCCACCAACACCAACCCCCGCACAAAGTACCCGAAAATGCGATTGAGGAAGGCGTTGTTCATGCGAAGGGCAATTTTGAATGAGTGATTTAGAGAATGAGAGAATGTTGCTTTCGCCAGCTATTCTTCTATTCTCTCATTCACTCATTCTCTCATTCAAAATTAAAATACGACCGCCTTCCCCTTGGGGTACTTCACTTCAAAGCGGATGTCAAAAGTACGGTTTTCGTTGGGTTTTAAATTTACTTCCCAGGTTAACTTTCCGGTTTCGGAATTGTACTTTGCCCCGGTGGTTTCTTCTACGCTCACTTCGATGTCGCTGTTCTGGGAGAGGGGTACCTGGTCTTCCAGGGTCAGCTTCACGGCTTCGGGCTTGGTGTTGCGCACCGTGATGCGGTAGGTGACCGTCTCGCGGATATTGCTGCCAATGAAGCGTTTGCTACTGAATTCGTTGAGTTTTTCGCGCTTCACAACCACCTTTTTATCACGCCCCAACGAGACATTCAGGGTGTCGTTGGTATTCTGCGTAATCAACTGCGTTTCACCGACGTAGGTTCCCTGGAAATAGACGTTGGCCTTGCCATTCAATAAATTGTATTTTTCCCAGTCCACGAGCTGAGCCACCAGGAAGGCATCTGTGTCGAGCTTCGGAATGGCGAAGTGGCGGTAGTTGGCGGGGACCTCATGCCGGGCGATGTCCACCAACTGAGGCCGTCCGCCCGATGGGATGTCGTAAGGGAGGGCGATGTCGAAGGAAACCGAGAGGTCGTTGGTGGTGATTTGGGTGTAGTCGGCGGCAGTTTCCACTTTTGCTTCAAGAGCATAAGTATCAGAAGAAGCCATTGGCACTGGCGTCCCAAAGCCCGCAGCCATTTCCTCTTTGGAAAGCCGCACACGTTCGTTACGCATCACTACGGGCTGCGGGAAATCCACGTACTGCACCCCAAGCGTTGGCATCATGCCGCCAAGGGCCGGATTGGACGTAGAAAGCGTGAGTTTGACATTATCCCAGTTCTGGCCAGTGTTCTGGAAAACCTCTGCCTTGTAGGCCAGAGCCACAGGCGCGTTGGTTTCCTTTACCCGCAGGTCATAGGTCATAGATGGGCCGCCAGCCCGCGCCATTGACTACATAAGAAAGTTCCAGATTCAAAGCAGTACGGGAGGTAGCTTTCAGACTTACTTCAATACCGCCAGTGGGTCGGTTGCGGCTGTTCTGCCAATTGGAAAGTTGGTTATTGAAATTGTTCTCCCGCTGTTGCAGATCTTTCAGCCGTTCCCTTGTTTTAATGAGTTTTGCGCCGATGTCAGTCAGGCGCTCGCGATAAAAATTGGCCATCTCCTTCAAGTCAGCCACCTTAACGCCCGTAGCCGTGCCACTGACTTGCTTGTTAGCCAGGATGAGTAGTTTTTCCTCTTCCAAAACGGTTTGCGTAAGCTGTACGGCGGCGATGTCATCCTGAACCGTGCGCAGGCTATCATCCAATTGCAGAATATTTTTGGGACGGGGCGCATTTTGCAGGTAGTTTTGCACGAAGCGCACGCCCGTAATCACGGCGTCACCCGAGCCTTTGACCTGAATGCTGTTGCGGTCGATGCTAAGCGGAATATTGTCGATGATCAGCCGCTGTTCGCCGGAAGGAACGTTGGCCTTGGCAGTGGCCGTCAGTTCGGCTCGGTTGAGAAAAACTGTGGCGTGCGTCAAAGTGGGCGAGATAGTTTGCGGATCGGTATTTTGGGCAAAGGCCGTTAGCGCGGCAAAGGCCAAAATCACAATAAAAGAGGCTTTTTTCATGGCAGAAGGAGTAGTTGTGCGTGGAAAAACTGGTTTTGTCAAGCTGTGTTGGGATACGCAAGTTTGGTTCTAGTTTAATTTTGAATCCATATAAATCGGTGAACTCGGAGCCTCGGAGAGGCCGCACTTACTTCGATATTCATTCTATCATTAAAATTTTACTCATTCAAAATTGAACACATATAAAGCTGACTACCTACAAAGTTTCGTTCAAAACATTTTTGAAAAAATCGGCTGCCCGCCAGAGGAAGCCCTCTTGGCCTCCGAAGTCCTCATCAGCGCCGACCTGCGCGGCATCGACTCGCACGGCATCGCCCGACTGGCGGGTTACGTGCGGCTCTACGATCACAACCGCCTGAACCCCAGGCCGCAGGTCAAGATCGTCCACGAAACGCCCAGCACCGCCACCGTGGACGGTGACCGCGGACTTGGCCTGGTGGTCGCGCCTCAAGCCATGCAAATCGCGATGGACAAGGCCGACAAGGTCGGCTCCGGTTGGGTGTCGGTGCGCAACTCCAACCACTTCGGCATCGCGGGCTACCACGCCATGCTGGCCCTCGACCGCGACATGATCGGCTGGACGATGACCAACGCCGCCCCGCTCGTGACACCCACCTTCTCGCTCGACAAACTTCTGGGTACCAACCCACTGGCCGTGGCCGTACCCACCCGAAACGAGCCCCCTTTCGTCGCCGACTTCGCCTCCACCGCCGTGGCTTACGGCAAGTTCGAGATCTTGCAACGTCAGGGCAAGCCTGCTCCGCTGGGCTGGGCGCAGGACGCGGAAGGCAACCCGACCGACGATTCCAACGCCGTCAAAAGCGGCGGCGGGCTGCTGCCCCTCGGCTCCGACCGCGAGCACGGCAGCCACAAGGGCTACGGCCTGGGTTCCATCGTGGACATATTTTCCGGCGTCCTCTCGGGGGCCAATTACGGCCCCTGGGTGCCGCCCTTCGCCACGGCGGGCTTCATGGCCGCGCAGGCGGGCGTCGGCCTGGGAACCGGACACTTTTTGGGGGCCATGCGCGTTGATGGATTTCGGCCCGCCGACGAATTCAAAGACAACATGGATCGCTGGATTGGCGCCTTCCGCAGCGCCCGCGCCATCGAAGGCCACCAGGTCCTCATCCCCGGCGACCCCGAACGCGAATCCGAAGCCAAGCGTCGTGAGGAAGGCATTCCTTTGCTGCCAGCCGTAGTGGAGTCGTTGGTGGAATTGGGAAAGCGGTTTGGGATGGAGTTTAGAAGTTTAAAGTTTAAAGTTTAAAGTTTAAAGTTAATGACTGGGCTGGCGTACCAGTTTTCGTCTGTGGGAGTTGGAATAGTTGTTTTTAGTTGTAATCGCTCGTGAGTTTTAATTTTGATGAATATATAAGTGGTTAATTAAGAGAAGTATAGAGTTTAAGTTTAATCGCTTTCGTTTAAACTTTAAACTCATAAACTTTCAACTCAAAAAAAATGTCTCGCAACCTCAAAGTCGGTCTATTCATCACCCTGGCGGTGCTTACGACCACCTTTACGTTCTATTTTTGGCAAATCTTCAAGACGCCCAATTTGCAGTTGGAGGCGGAGAATAGTTTTACGCTGCTGATTCCTGAAAACGCCACCTACGAATCGGTGATCGATACACTGAAGAAAAACGAAGTCATCAACGACGAGATTTCCTTTCGGTTTGTAGCCAAATTGTTGAAATACCCCGATCGGGTGAAGCCAGGGCGGTACCTGATCGAACCCGATGCCACCAACTATGAGGTAGTTCAGAAACTCCGCTATGGCAAACAAGACGCCGTGCGGCTGACTTTCAATAACATCCGACTGAAAAACGAATTGATCGAGCGCATCGGGCCGCGCTTCGAGTTTGGGGAGCAGAAGTTTCGTGAGGCCCTGAGCGATCCGGTGCTGGCGCAGAAGTACGGCCTGGATACGGCGACCATCGTCAGTTTGTTTTTACCCAATACGTACGATGTTTTCTGGAATGTTAGTCCCGAGCGCCTCCTCGACCGGATGCACAGCGAGTACCAGAAATTCTGGAATGACGAACGGAAAGCGAAGGCTAAGGCGATCAATCTCACGCCCGAGCAGGTATCCATCCTGGCATCCATTGTGGAAGAAGAGCAAGCCCGCAAGCCCGACGAGCGTCCCAAAGTGGCCGGCATGTACATCAACCGTTTACAGACCGGAATGCCCCTGCAAGCCGACCCGACCGTAAAATTCGCGCTGGGTGATTTTGCGATCAAACGCATCCTTACCGCCCAACTACTAACGCCCTCACCTTATAACACGTACGTAAACACCGGACTGCCGCCCGGCCCCATCCGCCTGGCTGACCAGGTGTCGCTGGATGCGGTGCTGAACTACGAAAAGCACAACTATACCTACATGTGCGCTAAGGCGGATTTGTCGGGCTATCACGCCTTTGCCGAAAACTACGCCGACCACCTGGCCAACGCCCGCCTATACCAGGCGGAATTGAATAGGTTGCAGATTATGCGGTAGGTCTTTAAACCTAAACATCTAAACACCTACACAGCTAAACATCAATTCAACGGTTACACGATTACACAAAATGAACCCCACCGCCACCCGTATTCGGGACGCCTTCACCCAAAAGTACCAGCAAACGCCCCGACTGTTCCGCTCGCCGGGGCGCATCAACCTCATCGGCGAGCATACCGACTACAACGACGGCTTCGTGCTGCCCGCCAGCGTGGACAAGGCCGTCTATTTCGCCATCGCGCCCCGCGAGGATAACCTGGTGCAGCTGCAAGCCGTGGACTTGAATGAAACCTACGAGTTTCGGCTCGAAGATCTGTCCAAACCCGAGCAACAATGGCCCGTATACCAGCTAGCCATTTTGGATCAATTGCAAAAGGCGGGTCTGAAGATCAAAGGGTTTCAGGCTTCTTTCGGCGGGGATTTGCCCGTGGGCGCGGGAATGTCGTCCTCGGCGGCGTTGGAATGCTGCCTACTTTTTGCTCTTAACGAGCTGTTTGATTTGGGCCTGGATCGACTGGAAATCGTCAAGATGGCGCAGCGGGCTGAGAATGAGTACGTGGGCATGAAGTGCGGCATCATGGATCAGTTTGCGTCGGTGTTTGGAAAGGAGCAGTCCGTTATTCAACTCGACTGCCGCTCGCTGGAATACGCGTACTTTCCCTTCCCGATGGATGAGTGCCTTGTTATTCTTTGCGATACCCAGGTGAAGCACTCGCTGGCCGACTCGGAGTACAACCTGCGGCGGCAGGAGTGCGAACGGGGCGTGGAGATTTTGCAAAAAGAATACCCCGAAGTGCGCAGCCTGCGCGACGCCACGCCCGAAATGGTGGCCGGACACGAAACCGAAATGGGGCCGACGGTGTACAAACGCTGCCAATTCATGACCGAAGAAATCCAGCGGGTGCAGGAAGCCTGCGCCCTACTGCTGGAAGGCGATTTGGAAAACTTCGGCGAAAAAATGTACGACACCCACGACGGCCTGCAACATCAATACGAGGTAAGCTGCCCCGAACTGGATTTTCTGGTGGATCAAACCCGTAACAACGGCGACGTGGCGGGTGCCCGCATGATGGGCGGCGGCTTCGGCGGCTGCACCATCAACCTGGTGTGGCGCGAAGGGGCCGACCGCTTCGAGCGCAAAATGAAGGAGGCGTACCAAAACCAATTCGGTGTAGAGCTTCCCTGCTACCGGGTGAACATCACCGAGGGTACTTCCGAAATAAAGGGTTGAGGCCCGAAAGAGTATGTCAGGCAAGCAGCCCGCTTTTCTTGCCTGAACCTTCTTGAATTTCTGACCCTAAACTACCTTACTCCCATGAACCTCAACTTTCGCCTGCCAAAACTATCCAGGAAAATCGTCCCGATAGTCGCTATTGCGCTGCTGGGCACTTTTTTGCTGAATTGTGAAACCAAAAACGAAGACGACGACAAGATGGAATCCACGATTACGAAAGAAGCCTTCGGCGCACCGGGCGACAGCATCACCGCCGACCTCTACACCCTCACCAACGCCAACGGCATGGTGGTGCAAATCACCAACTACGGCGGCATCATCACCAAGTGGATGGTTCCCGACAAAGACGGCAACATGGCCGACGTGGTGCTGGGCTTCGACTCGTTGAGCCGCTACGTGGCCGGGCATCCGTTCTTCGGGGCGTTGGTGGGCCGCTACGGCAACCGCATCGCCGGAGGCGAATTCACGATAGACGGTAATACTTATTCGCTCGCCAAGAACAACGGCCCCAACCATCTGCACGGCGGCCCGATAGGGTTCGACAAGCAAGTGTGGAAAGCCGAGGAGATAAAAGATGGCGAAACCGTGGGCCTGAAACTAACCCACACCAGTCCCGACATGGACCAGGGCTTCCCCGGACAACTCGACGTGACCGTCACCTACACCTTCAATAATGACGGCGAACTGAAAATCGACTACGAGGCCACGACCGACAAGCCGACCATCGTCAACCTGACCAACCACTGCTACTTCAACCTCACGGGCATGAAGCGCAACGTGCTGGAACACGTCGTAAAAATCAATTCCGACAGTCTGGTGGCCGTGGACGCCACGCTGATTCCCACCGGAAAGCTGATTTCCGTGACCGGAACGGCGTTTGATTTCCGCGAACCCACGCCCATTGGCGCGCGCATTGACGACGAAACCGACGAGCAAATCAAGATGGGCGGCGGCTACGACCACTGCTGGGTCATCGACCGCGTTGGCAACAACCTGGCCCTGGCGGCCACCGTCTATGACCCCGCCAGCGGCCGGGTGCTGGAAGTGTCCACCACCGAGCCAGGCGTGCAGTTCTATACGGGCAACCACCTGAACGGCAACGTAAGCGGCAAGGGCGTGACCTACGGCAAGCGCATGGGGTTTTGCCTCGAAACCGAGCATTACCCCGACTCACCCAACCAGCCGCAGTTCCCTTCGGTGACGCTGCGGCCTGGGGAGACGTATAGTACGACTACCGTTTTTAAGATGGGGGTGCGGAAGTAAGGGGCCGACCCGATGTAAATTGGGTCGGTACGCCGCGCGGCGTACCGGCTAGGGTTAGCGGGGTTCCAGAGAGGAGTCGACGTATAGATGAAATTTTTGTAAATTTGGAAGCCAGGACAGCAAGTGATCGCAAAGTCAGCCTATGAATGAAGACGTTTATTCCTTTGAAGACCCTCGTATCGAATTTCACTACGAATTTAGAAGTGTTAGCGCAGAGAAGGAAGTTCAAAAGGTTGTGAGCTTCACATTGACCGACATAAGCGACGTTTACAACTTAGCTTTGCTGGATGTTCTTCCCGACGGACATACAAGCGATATTACTGAGACGAAAAACAAAGATATGATTCTGGTTCTTGCCACGGTGGTTCAGATAATCATCGATTTTTTCAGCAAGAACCCTGGCGTTTACGTTCTAATCCAGGGGAGCGATAGCAAACGCCAAAGGCTTTACCAGATTCTCATCAATCGCGAGTGGGATACCATAAAGGAACAATTCGAAGTATTGGGAGGCAACGGACTGAATCTTGAAAATTTTGAAACCAACCATACTTACGAATATTTCATCATCTCAAAAATTCAAACCGATGAAAGATAACGAAAACAATATCCAAGAAAGACAGATAATCAGTAAGTACCAAGCTGCACAAAAGAAACTCGACCAGGCAAACGAAACGCTCAAACCCTTCACCAAAGAGCAAATTGCGGAAGCGTTTGAAAAAGCTAGAAGTCAAAGGAAGGATAGGGCGCATCTGTAGCAACAGAATGCTCAGTATTGAACGTAAACCGAAGAACCAAACGAACAAATTCCGCCGATGCGGAGAAGTGTTAGTTCTTGCAACCCCGAGGATAGCAGCGAAAGAATAGGCGACCTCAAATTCGTATGATTGAAACCAATAAGTCATGAACTTCCCACATATTACTTCCGACCCCGACATCTTAGGCGGCAAACCTATCATTAAAGGAACCAGGATTAGCATAGAATTTATTTTGGAACTAATCGTGTCCGGTGGGTCTGTGGGTCAAATTGCCGAAATCTACCCGCATTTGTCCGTTGAGGCTATTCAGGAAGCCATTTCGTTTGCCGCGTATAACCTGCGAAACGATGCGTTTTACGAAGTGACCCCCGTAGTGTGAAGCTTTCCGAATTCAAGTTTTTGACTGATGAGAACATCAGTTCCGTTGTCGTTCAGTTTCTCAGGGATTGCCAGTTGGACGTTTTTGACGTGAAGGAAAACCTGTTGAGCGGTCGCCGGGATTCTTTCCTGCTTGACTTGGCCGTTAAGCAGGAAAGAGTCGTCATCACGCAGGACAGTGACTTTGGTACGCTGGCCATTGCAACCCGGCAGCCCGTATATGGAATTGTGTATTTGAAGCCAGGGCATATCAGCCAGCACCACGTTATCACTTCGTTGCAGGTGATTCTCAAACTGGAAGAACTTGTGACGCCTTTTATTGTCACGGCAAAAAATTCGGGGGGACTGGTCAATGTGCGAGTTAGGTTGCTTTGACGATTTGGGCTCTCAACAAATTCTGACTCAGCATCAGCGGAGTGGAGGACGCGTATGGAAAACGGAATTTGATTTACGCGCGTGATAATTCTTTCTTACTTTTCGTTTTTGAACGGCTCGCCCCAATGAGGCATCAAGCGAGTAAGTAGTATTGAGAATCAGGGCTTTCTTATAAAAAATGGGCAAGGCTTAGTTAGCCTATCTTTGTGGTTAACTAGACTACAAAAACATGACCACTTCGCCAAGCCCGGCTAAAACTACGACTTTTTTCGAACTACTTCGGCAAACACCCTGCCTGGATGGGCGTGACAACCGGGGATTAAAACACGATATGGCATTCGTTCTCACAGGCTTAATCCTGGCTATGTTCAGCGGCAGAGATGGCAAGCTCTCCGGTCTGCATCGGCACATGGTCAACCATTTTGAGGCACTCTGTGTGGCGGTTCAGTTCAGGCCCGAAAAGGCGATTTCCCGCGCTCAACTGCCGCTGCTGCTTGCCCAGGTCGATGGCGCGACATTCGCGCGGCTGCTTTTCGATTGGTCCGGGTTGGTTCTGAGTCAGGAGGCCAAGCGCTGGTTCACTTTCGATGGCAAAGAGTTGCGGGGCAGCATTTTGCCAGGCCACAAACGGGGCGAGGCGTGCGTCTCGGCCCAAGCCCACGACTCGGGGCAAGTCGTGGCCCAGACCTACTACAACGGCATAAAGGAAAGCGAGCGGCCGGCCGTTCTGCAACTGCTGAATGAGAGCGGGTTGTGCAGTCAAAAGGTCACTCTGGATGCCCTCCACCTAACCCCCAGGGCGACCGGGGCCATCCACAAGGCCCAGGGGGTCTACCTGATCGGCCTCAAGTCCAACCAGAAGCACCTGTACAGATACTGCCTTTGCAACAGCCTGACCAGCAAGGCGTCCTACGAACGGGCCGACGAGCCGGAACGTGGCCACGGCCGGGTCGACCAGCGAAGCTACGCATGCTACGATTTGCAGCCCGACGCGCTGGCTTCCCGCTGGCGCAAGGTCGGCATGGGGTCTTGTATCGAAGTTAGCCGCACCCGCAGCAGCCTGGATGGCAGCCAGGTGAGCCAGGAAACGTGCCGTTACGTCACCAACGCCCGTCCCGCCAACCAGGCTGAGGCCGATGAGCTTTTTGACGCCATCCGTCGGCATTGGCTTCTCGAAGTAACGCACCACTACCGGGACGTCACACTGGCCGAGGATGGGCTGAGAACGAAGAGCCAGCCTGTTAGCCAAATGATGAGTAGCCTCAGGACGCTGGTAGTCAACTTGTTGAAGCGAACGAAGCCTAAGAATATGGCTGCTCAAATTGATGAGTTTGCCGACAATTTCAATATCTTGGTTCGGTTTCTGACTCAACAAATGGTTTTATAAGAAAGCCCTGTATTGAGAATTAACTTAAATTGCTGTACTCTGTTGTAAATTAAAAGCGAAACCTATGGCTACGATCACATTAGAAGTGCCTGACCGGGAAGTACATTTTATTGAGGAACTCATCCAGCGTTTTTCATTTCCTGCCAAAATGCGGAAAACCGAACTTGACGCGGATGCCATGGAAGACGAGGACACCGACGAGCAGGTTATTGCCAACATCAAGGAAGGTGTGCGGCAGATGCGGCTTGTGGAACAGGGTAAGGTGAAGAGCCGTCCCGCCCGTGAGTTGCTGAAAGAGTTATGAGTTATCAGGTCGATACTGGAGCAGTTGCTTTCAGAAAACTTTTCGGACGAACAAAACCTAACTATTCTGGTTGATCCGCTCAAATTTATGGTGGTGAACCGGACATATTTTGGATGTTGACCAGATTTCGCAGACTCTTAATGTCGTAAGGTCTGTGTGACACGGACCAAGGTGAGGGAATTAGTAAAATAATAAATATCACAAGGAAAACATTTTGATAATGAGAAAAAAACCTTCAACTAACAAAACGAAAATTATTTATTCAAAAAAAAGTAAGAGGCTTGGAAGGGAGTTTGAATTACTTATAGCTATGATTCAGAAATTACTTGTCCCCAGAGGAGCCGTAATCAAAAGTCCTGATTATTTACCTGATATATATACAGGTTCAAAAAGAGAAGTTGATGCAAGTATCAAATACATTATTAATGGAGAACCAATAGTAATAACAGTTGAATGTCGAGATAGAAACAAGAGACAGGATGTCACATGGCTCGAACAACTGTACGGTAAAAAGCAGAGTTTAGGTATCTCAAAAGTTATTTGCGTTTCGGCAGAAGGGTTCAGTTCCGATGCTATTAAAAAGGGGGAACAATTCAATATTGAGCTAAGAAGGACTAACAATATAAGTGAAATAGATATTCTATCATTACTTACTTTGCAAGTTGATATGCAAGGGTATCGAACAATTAATTGCACCTTTGATTTTTTCGATACGCAAGAAGTCGGGATATTTAAGAATTATTTGATAAAGCTTATTGAGGAAAATCCATTAGTAAAGGTTCCTCATTTTAGAATAATTCATAGTGACAAATCAGATGACTTACTTACCTCGATGGAGGTTTTTGATGTATATTTTAAAAAAGCTAAAGCCGATGGGTGCTTCACTAATGTGATCGTTCCGAAGAATGGAGAATCTGAAATCGCTACTTTATCTATACCATTGGAAGAGTATAAATTATACTTCCTAATCAGTAGAAACAAAGTATTCCTCAAAAATATGAAAGTGGAGTTTGTCCTTAATAGACTTGTTGCGATGAAAATACATTCATATTTTAGCCGTTATGAATATTTCAATCAAAGACCTCACGACAGAGAGGAAATGGCGCTCTGCCACTGGATATGACCAGTCACGATTCAGTAAACTTCTCCTACTCTTTGAGGAGGCATATTTTTTAAAGTTTGGTAAGACAGTTCCTGAAAGAAAAGCCGACGGCCCGAAGGAATCAGTCATAAAATCTGCCGAGGAATTATTGCTCTTTACCCTATTCAGTTTCAAAAGCGGGTTGACTTATGATCTACTTGGTTTCGTAACAGGTATGGATGCTTCCAATGCAAAACGAAATCAGGATTTAGGGGTAAGTATTTTGATATCAATGCTTTCAGACAAAGGATATGCTCCCGCGCGAACCTTTGAAAGCGTCGCTGAATTCGAGGATTTTTTCCGCGAATACGATACGCTTATCATCGATGGTGCGGAGCAGCCTATCCAACGTCCTTCGGAGGAGGATTCACAAAAGGACAACTACTCTGGCAAAAAAAAAGACACACTTTGAAAACAACGGTCATAACAGGATTGAGCGATTCTGAAAGTAATAAAATGATACTTTATTTGAGTTATTGCTATGCTGGGAAAACACACGATTACAAGATGTTGAAAGAAGAATTTCCCCCTGAGAAGGATTGGTTTAAAAACTTCAATGTGCGTTTGGATTCAGGTTATCAGGGTTTCGCTAAGGACTATAGATGCCAGCAGGCTTACCTCCCAATCAAGGCACGCAAAAAACATCCTCTGACAGATGAGCAAAGGCTTTCAAATAGAGAGCTTGCCAGGCAACGGATTGGAATTGAGCATAGTATAGGGCGATTGAAACGCTACCGAATCGCTACCGACCGTTTGCGGATGCATGATTTTGAAAAATATGATGACACATTAGAGGTATGTGCTGGTCTTTGGAATTTTTATACAATGAATTGACTTACAGCATTGCAACAAGTCTAATGATAAACAATTAACTATGAATACTGATTCAATGACAGAATACATAGATGTACCAACGGATGAATCTCTTGTAAACGTTCATAATTTTACGAGTTCGGATCCTAATTCATTTTACAAATCCTTTGTCTATTCAACAAATAATGAAACCGGAGACTGTTTGTTAATTGCTAAAAAGGTTGATGATGATGAAGAAGTTGATATAACAGGAAGTCCTATTTCGTCGTAGAATTCAAATTCTGCTTCCCCTGACGAAGCCTACTGTATAATTAGGGGCTGGAGACAGAACTTCAGAATAGTAAATATCATAGTTCCATTTTGGGTAAAAAGTGCAGCTACTTTACTCTCTTTACGTGGCTCTAGAATAGACTTGTTGCAATGTTATAAATCAATTCATTGAATAGAAATTCCAAAGTCCAGCACACACCTCCAATGTGTCGTCATATCTTTCGAAATCACGCCCCTGTTCGTCCCAGTCTTCCACCGCCGTTGTGCGCAGTCTGCAAAGACTGCGTACCAAAGATGAATAGCAGTCTGTGACTGCCTGAAGCCCAAGCGCCACCTACTACTCTCCCAGCCCACAAACCCCTGTTTTACGGACCTCAAACTAGACTCGAAGCGGCGCGGTTGGTACTCGAATAACCACTACCCCACTCAGCAACACATCTTTATTCAGATGATTCTCGATTTGAGGCACCAAAGGCTGCAAAACCTCATACTTGTTGATCCAGGCCGACAGGACGAAAACGGTAACTGAGTATTTGGAGAAATTTTGCTGGTATTGCAAGTTTTTGTCAAAAGTAAGGAGCTGGTCGAATGTCGCGCACCGTGTAAACTTCGTGTTCGGGGAAATCGAGTTTGAGCCGTTTTGGCAAATTCTCGTCAAGCAACAGCCGCATACAACTGGTCTATGTTTTTTGTGTTGAGCAATCGGTTGGCCCATTCCAGCAAGGCAACAGCTTGTTCTTTGGTTACCGTGGGGAAATCTTCGAGAAACTCGTCGAGCGTCACGCCAGCTTCCAGATGGTCGAACAAAGACTCAATGGGAACACGGGTGCCTTTGAAGACAGTTTGACCGCCCAGTATTTCCTGGTCCACTGTGATAATCTCTTTAATTTCCATGAGAAGTTTTGAGCAGTAGTTCGACAAATATACCAAAAAACGGATCGGGATAGGATTGCTTGCCCAGCCTCGCCTTGCGACCGCATCGCCACCAATCCCGCCCTCTGCAATAGACTGCCTATCGCACAGAGCACGAGAATCATTGGGCCAATCTTTGGGAAGTTGTTGCATGGTAGGCTTTCAACGCTTTCTGGTTAATCCCAAATAGCACCTTATCCCCCACCTGCAAAATACTCCGCACATCCCCCGTCAGGCGAAAGCCTGATTGCCGCTGTGGGATGGCCGTAAAAGCACCCTTCCCGTTTCCTTTTAGCAAAAGCCCGTAATTGGCATCGTACTTTCCCAGCCGCAGCCTTCCCTGGCTGATGTTGCCGCCGAGGAGCAGGTCTTGCTTGCCATCTTTGTCATAATCCAGCGCGGCGATGGCGAAGACGGGCGAGAACTGCGCTTCCAGCGGTAGTTCTTTAAGTTGGAATGTATTGCCGACATTGATGAAACAGGCGGTTTTCAGATAGTTGGCGGACAGTTTTCCGGCTTCTTCCAGTTCCTGGGCCGAAAAAAGGTCGTTCAGCGTTACGTCGGCGTAGCTTTTGTAATCGGGGTACTTGGCGCCCATACTACTCATTTGCATCACCAGTTCGTCGCGGGTGACGTAGGGGTAGTTTTTTCCCTGCACGTAAAAACTCAGGATGGGATCGACCGTGCCGTTGTTGTCGAAGTCCTTGTAGTGAAGCGAGGCCATTTCCTGGTCGCTGGCGCGTACCTGCGAGTTCAGGCCTTGGTTTCCCGCTACCAGGTCGGGCTTGCCGTCGCCGTTGAGGTCTTCCACGAGTAGCGTGTTCCACCAGCCTCGGTATTCTTTGTCGAAGTACGCATCTGTTTGGTCGGTCAGCTTGCGGAACGCCGCCCGGCCGTTTTCCTGGATGAAAACCGTGATGGGCATCCACTCGCCCACGACCACCAGATCGGCTTTGCCGTCGCCGTTGAGGTCGGTGCTGGCGGCATCGGTGATTAGGCCAAGTTTGCCGATTTTTGGTGCCACGACGGAGGTTCGGTTGGTGAAATTTCCTTTCCCATCATTAACCAAAATATAGCTTTCCGGGATTTCTGGATAGCGGCCCGGCACCACGCGACCGCCCACGAACAAATCTGGTTTGCCGTCGCCCGTGAAGTCGCCCGCGCACACGGCTCCGGTGCTGGTGAGCATCTTTGGGAGGGCGTTGGGGCTGGGGAAGAAATTCCCTTTTCCGTCGTTCAGGTACAACTTGTCTTGAAAGCGGGCGTCGTTTGGGGCAAAATCCGCGTAGCCGCCGTGGGCCACGTAGAGGTCGGGTACCCCGTCGCCGTTGGCGTCGAAGAAGACCGCGTCGGTGGCTTGGCCGGGGGCGTCGGCGGCGAAGGCGGGGTTAGTTTTCTGGCTAAAACTACCGCCTTTTTGTTGGAGAAACAGTTCGCTGGCCTGGTCTTTGCCGCCGCCCACGAAGACATCTTCCAGTCCGTCGCCGTTCACATCGGCCTTCGCCAGGCAGGGGCCGGAAAACGAGAGCGGGTTGACCAGCAGCGGCTGGCGGTAGAAGTCGTTGACTGCCAGCGGGGCATCCTGGTACTTGATGGAAGCCGGAATTTCCTGAAACAGCGCGTTCGTCTTTTCTCCCCACTTAAAAGTACCCATGGCGTCGGTTTCCGACACGGTCAGGAGTTGATCGACTCTGGGATTCAGCAGCACCTGCATCCTGCCCGAAGGCCACACCACCCGCAGCGAATCCACGCCCGTTTTCTCCCCCAACCCAAAGTGCAAAATCGGCGATACGCTCGACTGGTAGCCGCGCGTGGGCATCTGTTCGAGGTACTGCGCCTGCCCGCCGCTGTACAGCGTCAGTTGGGTTCCGATGCCCTGGGTGTTCGCGCCTTTGCCCTGGGTTTTTATTTTCAGGAAATGGTTTTGGGTTAAAGTATTAGTTTGATTTTGATAAATAAAAGCAGGTTGGTCGACATTGTTGACGATCAGATCCAGATCACCGTCGTTGTCCAGATCGGCGTAGGCCGCGCCGTTGCTGTTCGATGGGCGAGCCAGTCCCCAGGCGCGGGTGGCGTTTTTAAATTGCAAGTCTCGGCCATTCTGAAAAATGTAGTTCGTCAGGTTCGAGGAGGGAATCTGGTACACCAGTTCCAGCACATCGGCGCGTTGCATTCCTCCTTGCCGGTTCTGGACAAAATCACCCATGTGTTTCACGAAATCCATGTTGGTGAAGTCGCGCGGAAGACCATTGGTAACGTGCAAGTCCTTCCAGCCGTCGTTGTCGAAATCAGCGAACAGGGCCGACCAACTCCAATCGGTGTTCGACAGTCCGGCCAGTTGCCCGATTTCCTGAAAGCTGCCGCTGCCGTCGTTGATTTGCAGCATATTGCGCATGTACTGGTGGTTGAAGCCCAGCCGGACGTTCAGGTCGAACTTCTGATAGTTGTCGGGAGCCACCAGGAGTTTCTGGCGGCGGTTGTCTTCGGGCAGCATGTCGAGGGTCAGCAGGTCGGGCCGGGTATCGTTGTTGATGTCGGCCACGTCGCTGCCCATCGAGAAGTGCGAGCTGTGGCCCATGCGGTTGCCGAGTTGATCTTTAAAACCACCTTTTTTGTCATTGATATATAGGTAGTCCGGTACCTGGTAGTCGTTGGAGACGTAGATGTCCGTCCAGCCGTCGCCGTCGACATCCGCTACGCCTGCGCCCAAGCCATAGGAAAGCGCCGAACTTTGAATACCCGCCGCGCGGGTCACGTCTTTGAATTTATTATTGTCGTTACGATACAAGCGGACGCCGTAGTTCGGGCTGTCCTCTTTCAGGATAGCGGCCGTGCCCAACTCATTGAGAACAGGCAGCGATTTGGGGTTATGGTTGAGCAAGAACATATCCAGGTCGCCGTCCTTGTCGTAATCGAAGAAGGTGGCTTGTGTGCTCGTGGCCTCACCCGCCAGGCCGTATTCTTTTGCCTGCTCAGTGAATTTCGGAACGCCTTGTTCATCCGGCCCCTGATTGATGAATAGCTGATTGGCCAGGTACTCCGGCGGATAGTTCCCCGAGTAACAGACGTAAATATCAAGCTTGCCATCGCCGTTGACATCGGCCATCGTCACGCCCGTTTTCCAGTTGCCGTCGCGGCCCGCCACGCCCGCCGCCTCGGTCACGTCTTCGAACTTCAAAGGTTCACCGTCGCGACTGCCTTGGTTAAGGTATAATTTGTTGAAAACCTGATTTCCCGAAAAATATAGATCGTCGAAGCCGTCGCCGTTCAAGTCGCCCACGGCCACGCCGCCGCCGTTGTAGAAATACTCGTACATCAGCACATTGGCGTTCAGGCTCTCGGTGAGGGTATTCTCGAAGGTTACGCCCGTTTGTTCGGGAGCAAGCAGAGCGAAGAGCGGGTTCTCGGGCGCGGCCTCTTCTTTGTCTTCGTTGGTTTGTCTTTGGCAGCTTGCCAGCAATACCACACTCAGACATATCGCCATGCCTCGGCTCAAATATGATTTTACCATTAGACAGCTAAAATTGAGCAATCCAAGAAAAGCCGTAGGCTTAAACGATTTTGTGGCCCCCGGATTTATCCGGGGGTAAGGAAAACCCAGATTCAACACTAGTTCCGTAGGAACGGCCGATAAGAAGGCGACGATTGCGCTCCTCATCGGTCGTTCCTACGAAACTTGGTACGGAGGGGTGCCTTTTGCCCCCGGTTGAAACCGGGGGTTATCGTATGAGCCATCCCTACGGGATTCAAAGATATGCCTGATATTAAATGTGGTTAAATTCCGACTCTAAAAAACTCTCTCTCCCTAAAAAAGCAAAAAGAATCCGGGCCGACCAACTGCCGACCCGGATTCTTGCAAAAACTTACGATACAAACCAATCTACTGCGTGTAGCCTGGGTTCTGCACCAGTTTATCGTTCCGGTTTTCCTCGGCCCGTGAGATGGGCAGAAAGTACAGCTTGTCGTCCCAGTTGCGGTTTTCCTTGCCAGGGTCTATTTGAAAAGGGGTGTAAGTATAATCATAGTTTTCTTTGCTATACTTATATACACTCACTGATTTTCCCGGTTTTAAAGTACCTACGATTTGGATGCCGTTAGCTTTGCGACCCAGCGTCGAGGGGGCAATCATCCAGCGGCGGGCATCGTGATAGCGCTGCTCTTCATACACCATCTCGATGCGCTTCTCATTGCGAAACTTGTCCGTCAGAGCTTTGCCGGAGGCAGTAATGGCAGGCATCCCCGCTCGGAATCGAATCTTGTTCAGCCAGTCGCGGGCTTCGGACTCTTGTCCCAGATTAAGACAGGCTTCCACGTAGTTAAAGACCGCCTCGGTGTAGCGCAGAATTGGCCAGGGTATCTCCTGCCAGGTATTCTGATCCACTATGGCGGGATTTGGATCGGTAAACTTACGGAAGTAGTAGCCCGTATAGCTGCCGTTCCAGTCTTCAATGGAGCTGTTGCGGGTGTCGAGGCCAAAGTGCGTTACTTTCTTCCCGTCAGCATTTACCACTTCATACCGTCCGGTTTGAATTTGGCTGGCGGGGTCTTTGGGCAAATTGGCGTTGGAGCGTACCTTCCAGGGAGAGCCTTCGCGTAGAATAGAAGCATTAAAACGCGGGTCGCGGTTGATGTAAGGGTCGGCAGCGTGAGCAGGATTGTTCCAATCAAATTTGGTGCCATCCATCATCTCATAGTCGTCTACCAAATGCTGAATCGGTGTGTTCCCCGCCCAGTTGTTATAGCCGTTGGGGCCATTATACAAGCCGATGCGGCCTCCATTTTCGCGCTTTTGGCTGGTAAAGTACCTCGCCATCAGCAGTTCGGTTTGTCCGCCATTGCGGGCCAACGAAATATCCATGTAGTTCATCGTGCCTTGCTCCGGGGATACAGGTTCGCTGAGGTTCATTTTGTATCCCCTGTTGAGGTCAACTACTGCTTTGGAAGCAGCCTTCGCTTTCTCCCAGCGCTCACTGCGGCTGCCGCTCAGATAACCGATCAGCTCGGGCTGACTGTAACTGGCGATAGTTGACGACTTGGCCTTAGCGGTAGGAATATCGTGCAGGTCGCTGGCGGCATAAGTCAGAATGCGAGCTTTTAAAGCTAGGGCCGCTTCCTCTGAAGCACGGCCCGAAGCCATTTTTTTACCATTTAGCAGTGCAGCCGCTTCATCCAAGTCCTTCACGATGAAATCTACCGTCTCGGCCCAGGTGTTTCGAGCAATTGTATAATCGTCCTCACTAAGTCCGTATGCTTTATCGATTAGTGGTATGCCTCCGTAGTAGCGTGCGAGTTGATGATAGTAGTAAGCGCGCAGAAAAAGGGTCTCACCCTTTAACCTCTCCACAATACCACCCGTATTCTCGAATTTTGGTTCAACCAGGTTTTCCAAAGCCAGGTTGGCCGCCCGGATACGGGAATACATCGCATCCCAGCGGAGGTTAGTACTCACCCAGCCAATATCGGCGGGGTTGGAACGGCCCTCAGTGATTGTCGTGATTCCCCGTCCAGGGTGCGTAAAGATGGCCTCATCGGTCAATGAGGCCAGCGATTGCTCTTCGAAGCCGCCGTTATTGAAACCCGCGTAAATTTCCGTTACGAAGGCTTCAGCCAGGGCGGCATCGGACCATACGGCAGTCTGTGAGAGTTCGCTGAGCGGCTCTGTGTTCACAAAATCGTCGTTACAACTACTAATGGTTATCGTAGCCGCTACGAACGCCAGCGCTAGGATTTTAAAATTTTTCATGATTCAGATAGTTTTGGTTAAAAAGTAGCGGTCAAACCGAAGTTAACCACCTTCTGTTGCGGATAGTAGCGGCCCAAGGAATTGTCGGCTTCGGGGTCGAACGACTTCATTCTGCTGAGTGTGGCCAGGTTTAGTCCGTTGAAATAAACTCTGAATGCACTCAGACCGACTTTGCTGATAATGTCAGAAGGGATGGCATAGCCCAGTTCTAAGTTTTTCAAACGAATGTAGTCCGTACTGCGCAGCCAGTAGTCGTTGCCACCCGAAAAGTATTGATCACTGCGGTTAGCGATTCGCGGATGTACACTGCTCGGATTATCGATCGTCCAGCGATTATCGGCAATTTCCTGCAAATAGTTGCCAATATTACCCGACTCGCCCGCGCTAATATATTGCTTCGCTCCGGCTGCTCCTTGAAACAAGATAGTCAGGTCAAAGTTTTTGTACTGCGCGCCCATATTGACGCCTCCCTGGAAAAGAGGCAGGTTAGTGTTATCCAGCCGCACCCGGTCGTCTGGGGTGATCTTGCCGTCGCCGTTGTAATCCTGGTACTTCATATCGCCCGGACGCAGTTCCTTCACTATCGCTGAGTAATCTAAATTATTGTCGACGATATCTGCCTGATCTTTGAATACGCCATCGTACTTATACGTCACGTAGGTATCCATAGGCTTACCCGTCGAACGTTGCCAGTCGGGCGCGCCGGGAGCCTCATCCCAGAAAACGATTCTGTTTTGGGCGTAGCCCCCATTCACGCTGAAATTGTATTTGAAATCCTTAATCTGGTTGCGGTATCCAATATTGAACTCCCAACCTTTGTTTTTGACCTCACCAATGTTTTGGCGAGGAAGCGACAGGCCAGTAGTTTGAGGAACCGATGCATTTTTGAACCAGAGTATGTTAGTTCGGTGGTTGGCAAACACATCGAACTCGAAAAAGATTTTTCCATTGAACAACTGCCCTTCTAGACCGAGGTTAGAATTGGTAGCCACTTCCCAAGTGATGTTCTCGTTAGGTATCCGCGCCTCATACAGCGTTTTCACCTCGTTGCCACCAACAATATAGCTGCGAAAACCGTAAGTAGAGAGGTACTGATAGGTATCGATTTGATCGTTGCCCAGCTGCCCCACCGAACCCCGTATTTTTAGAAAATTGACCGCGGGAACATTGTTTTTCCAAAAGCCTTCTTCCGAAACTACCCAACCCGCCATGACACCGGGGAAGAAGCCGTACCGGGTAGCCGGAGGGAATATGTCCGATCCATCGTAACGCCAGAGAAATTCAGCTATGTACTTCTCTTTATAGTTATAACCGACGCGCCCAAAGTAGTTGAGGCGAGCGCTTTCAAAGGCACTACCGCTATTGTCTTTCTGCAAGTCCCCTCCGGCAAACAATTGATCCAGGGAGGGAGAAAGGAAGAAGCGACGATAGGCACTAAGAAAATCACCCTTAATCGTTTCCCGGTTGGTACCTGCCAAGACGTTGACCGTGTGGTTACCAAACGTCTTATCGTAAGAAGCAACTACTCCTAAAAGTACGTTTTGCTGGTTGTAAGCCCGCTGGGTCAACTGAGGCTCGGCAGGACCCCGCCTGCTGGGAACCAGCACAGGCGTTACCCCATCGGCCTCGAAACCGTTGCCACGCTGGTAGAGCGTCCAGGGAATATTCCAAAACTTATCGGTTTCGCCTCGCAGATCAATAGCGGCCGTGCCGGTCAGCTTCAACCCCTCCACGCCGGGAATTTTGATTTCCACAGAACCATTAGTTTGCAGGTAGTTGCGGGTGTCGCGGTCGTATCCGCTCAGGTCGGTGGTAATGACCACGGGATTCTCGCCGTTTTCGATGTCGGGGCCGGGGCGTCCGTCGGGCCAGTAGGCAGGTTCCTGAGGCTTGCCGCGCTGCAACATACGAAAAATCGTATTGGGGCTCTTCGTAGGGTTAGCCCTGGCTTCCTGACGTCCCAGCATGCCCAGATTGACCTTAATGTATTTGTTGACGGTGGCATCGAGGTTGATCCGCAGGTCGTACTGCTTGTAGCCCGTGGCCGAGTTAATGTAGTAGCCGTCCTGGTTCTGGTAGCCTAGCGAGGCCAGGTACTTAAGGGTCTCAGTACCTCCGGTCAACTGCATATTATGCCGCGTCTGTGGGGAGTTCTTTTTCAAAGTCGCCGCGTACCAGTCGGTATTGGGGTGCGTCCAGGGGTTGGATCCGTCGCGGTATTTCTGGATGTCCTCGGGTGTATAAGGAGCCTTTCGCACCGTGCCGTTGGGACGGGTGTAGCTACCGGTGGTTTTGTAAGCTTCATTGGCCGCCGCCCATTCGTCTACGGGTAACTCGTAAATGTTCAGGTCGTTGAGCATACCCGTATACTGCGCAGCGTCGGCCGTGTTGGGCACTACGGTCGGGTTGGAAAAACCTTGATTGAAGGAGTAAGACAGTGCGGGCTTGCCCGATTTACCCCGTTTGGTGGTAATTAGGATTACGCCGTTGGCCGCTCGCGAGCCGTAAATAGCGGCGGCGGCGTCTTTCAGTACCGATATGCTCTCGATGTCATTGGGGTTGATACGATCCAGGCCACCCGCGCGGTCAGGAATTCCGTCGATGACGATCAGCGCGCTGTTGTTCCCCAGCGTGTTGGCACCCCGGATGCGGATGGTCGCTCCATCGTTGCCGGGCTGGCCGCTGCGGTTCACAACCGTCACGCCCGGCAAGCGGCCCGCCAGCGAGTTGGCGAGGTTGACGGCGGGAGACTTCACCAGTTCGTCGCCCTTGACGGACACGACCGAACCCGTGACGGTTTCTTTTTTCTGAGTACCATAACCTACGACCACCACTTCGCTGAGCGATTTGGTGTCGGTGGCTAGTTGCACGGTAAAATTAGTCCGGCCGTTCAGGGGGATTTCCTGGGTGGTAAAACCAATGGACGAAAGAATGAGGGTGGCGTTGGCGCTGGGCGCGTTGATGGAAAAATTGCCATCGACATCGGTGGTCGTGCCTCGGGTAGAATTCTTAACCACGACGTTCACGCCGGGAATGCCGGTACCGGCCTCATCGTTGATCTTGCCCGTGACAGCGACGTCCTGCGCAAATGCACCGACGGCTCCTGTCAGGAATAGGGTTAGAAACAATAGCCCCCACCTTCTGAGAGGCGGGACCCTTTGCGTAGTATGTTTCATAATTCTGTAATAGTTAGTTTGGGGAATAGAAATTCGTTCATTCTTTCGCCAGATTACACGATTTAGCATTTTCGGACTTATCCGTATCGCCTGGCGGCACTGCTAAGCACTCTGCTAAACTTCTTCCATAGGCACCTGATTTGAAGGTTTGAAATAAATCACGCATTTTAAGCCAAAGAAAGGTGACTTAGTAATATACTATCCCTGAAAAGAATTTTATTTAAAAAAACAATTGTCCAATAAGAGTGTCAGACAGACAAGTTTTAGCCTTGTCTTAGGAATTTGGTATTCAGTAAGTTGTCGTGAATCTAGGCCAAATAGCTTTCCAGGCCATTTTTAGTTACCCAAGCGGGAAGAGATTTTGCCTTGCGGGTCAGGAGACGAACCGCTCTGTCGGTCACATCGACCAGGCGGACGCTGTGGAAAAGATTTTTGTTCTGCTCGAAGAGAGGGAAGGTATTTTGGTACATCTCGGTGACGACCTCCGGCTTTACTTCGTGGCCACCTCGGGCGTATCGCACTCTTGCTCGGGTCAGGCACAGTTCCGGGTCGTCGGTAAAGAAAAGCAGCAGGTGTATTTTCTTCTTGGCTGCCGCTGAGGCAATGGATTTCAAGTAGTCATAATGAGAGGAGAAACCCAGATTAAGTTCTAAGGCAAAGTCCCGGTCAGCGAATAGATTTTCCCTAATCTTACGATTGGTACTCATCGAGGCTAAAAACTGGAAATCGTTAAATCCCTGCTTTTTATACTGGTAGCCAGCGAGATCCTCGTCAACAATCGAAGCTCTTTTCGGAATTAGTTTTCTGGCGTTGGTACTCTTACCTATTCCGGGAGGACCTGCAATGAGGTATATATTCATCAGACTAATTCGATTCGTCCATCTTCAAATTCGGCCACGAAACGTCCATCCTCCCGCCTATATACCAGCGGCTGCCCAATGGAGAAAAGGTACGTTCGCGCGTCGTCAGCGCATTCCTTCTCCCAAACGGCCAGCTCCTTCTCGGTCATGTCAGCCGGATCTTTCGTCATAGTCCCGACTTTGTACTTGATTTCTTCTTTGACTTCCATGGCTGTAGCGTTTTATTTTTTTCTTGTGAAAATCCTGATCTCCCCGTCGACAGACCGCTATTCCCCTTCTTTCTTGGCCACTTGCGTCGAGTCGCCCTTGCCTGCTTTCAAGAAGGCGGCCACGGCGGCTTCGTCCAGGCCCGTGACTACGTTCAGGTCGGGGCGGGCCTTGCGGAGTTGGGCGATGCCCGCCTCGGTGACGCCCGATTTCCAGACATAGACATCCCTGATGGTTTTCAGACTGGCAAGATTTTGCAGCCCGGCGTCGGTGACTTTGGTGCCGACGAGATTAAGGTATTCCAGGTAGGGAAGGTCTTGCAGGTTTTTCAGCCCGGCATCGGTGATGGCGGTGTATTCGAGGTGGAGTTTGTTGAGGTTTTTTAGCTTGGCGATTTCACTCATCCCGGCGTCCGTAATTTTGGTATCGCCCAATTTGAGCCAAATGATTTGCTCGGCCAGCGGCGTCAGCAGGGCCACTTTGGCGTCCGAAAACTCGCCGGCATTCACCGCGCTCACTTCCAGGAAATTTTGCTCGGCGGCCACCGCATTCACCAGCAGACCGACCGACGTAAGCGAGGTCACGGCCTTTTCGTTGGGGGCGGGTACTGTCAAGGCCAGCACGGGCGATCCGGTGGGCTGAGTGCCCTCCATTTCTGTTCCAGCGGGAGCTTTGCTGAGCGAAGCCAGCGCGGGCTTGATTGCATCGTCGGCCTTCAAGTCGGCGACCTTCTTATCCACGGGCGCTCCCTGGTCGATCCACCAGGCTAGGAGGGCGATTTGGTGGTCGGAGAGCTGGGGCTTGCCCTTGGGCGGCATGTGGTCGTCGTCTTCCAGCGGCAGCAGGCAGCGTTTGAGCATCTCGCTCTCGATGCTATTGCCCGCCACAAAAACGGGACCGCCTTCGCCGCCCTTGGTCAGGTAGGCAAAACTATCCATGCGCAGGTTGCCCTTTTGCTTGTTGGAATTATGGCACTGCACGCAGTGGACGCTCAGCATCGGTTGTACGATGTCTTGATACACAATGGCCTCCGGCACGTTGGCAATGGGCTTAATCTCGGTGATTTCCTCGCGCCGGGGTTCCATGCCCGCTATGCTGCGGAAAGGTTCGGGCGTGTAAGCGGTCAGGTAGCCGTCGCCGTGGGTAAGGCCGCCGCCGTGGTGACCGGCCACCATCGTCATTACCGTAGCCAGCCCGAAAGCGGGCAAATAAAACTTGGGGCCAAAGGGAATGCGGTGGCCGATGGCGTCGGACTTGACGGCCCAGGCAATCCAGGCCAGAGCCGCCACGCCAAGGCCTTGCCACATGTGTTCGTCGAGCAGTTCCTCATCGTAGCCGCCGCCCAGCGACAGCAGGTAGCCTGCCCCGCAGGCCAGCGTCGCGCTGACTGCCGACCAAAACAGAATGACCGACAGCGTGTAGTCGTGTACCTCTAGTTTGCCCCATTTTTTGCCAATGGCCAAAAAGGCCGCCAGCAGCAGAAAACCAATAGGCAAATGCACCAAGATGGGATGAAAGCGGCCAAAGAAGATGGCCCAGTCGGAGACTTGCAGGAGTAGAAGGGTCGGAAGCATGTATGGGTATTAGGTTGTTAGGTCTTAGGTTATTAGGGGTTGGCTAAAACCTTGTATTCTAATAATTCGTAGCGTGTATAATGGAAACTGACTCGGCCAGATTACTTATTCAATCTCGATAATCGAGTGAATGTCCAGTTTTTCTAAGGTAAAGCCGATTTGGCCGTTCTTGTACTCATAGGCAAGCGGTTTGCCTTCGGGCAGAAGCGTGACTTTGCCCGGACGGTTGGGGTACTTAACGCTAATTTTCAAAGGACCGAGCGGTGGTACTTCGTCGAAAGCCGCCGCCGACTTATGTGGCCCGGCCAGGTTGAGCAGGTTTACCATTAGCTTGTCGTCCTTGCGATTGACGGCCAGGTACACAAACTGAGAACCCGTTACTTTGACCATCGGCTCGTAGATTTTCTCTACCAGTTCGCCCAAGAATCGCCGGGCATTGTGCGATTCGTTTTTGAGGTAGGCATCCGCCAGCCCGACATAGACCGCCGCGATTTTGCCCTTGCCATAACTGGAAATGGAGGCCGCCGGGCCAAGATCGTAGCGCAGGTCGCGGCGGCTGTACGCGCCGCCGAACGTTTCCGTGCCAGGTTTGGGGACGAAAGTCTGGTAGTCGGTGGTACCCGCCGTGACGCGGCCCGCCGAGCCGAAATGAATGCCGCCGCTTTTGGTTTCACCCAGTGTGACGCCCAACGCCAGGGCGAAATTGGCCACCGCCTTGTTGCCGATGACCAGCAGCGTGCCGCCTTGCTCTACGTAGGACAGCAATTCCTGGTTTTCTTTTTCCGATAATACCTCCCACTCCGGCAGCACAATCAGCGGATAGTCGTTCATGTGGCCCGCGATGTTGTGCGTCATCCTGATTTCGGTCGAAAGCTGGTTGTCGAGCAAAAGTTGCAGGATGCCTTTTAGCGACTGCTGGCTGAAATTGTTTTTATACACGGCATCGGTCAGGTGCTTTTGTCCGGCGGTGGAGTAGTAGAGCGCCACCTGCGGCACGGGCGTGGCCTGGTAGCAGAACGGCTGCCGGGCGCGGCAGAACTCGGCCACTTCGCTCATCGTCTCGAAGGCCCAGGCCGGGAGCGAGGCGTCGCGATCCTGCGACCAATAGGCCTGAAAGCCACCACCCATTGCCATGACCTGCGCAGCTTCCTGACTGAGTTGCGTGGCCGACTTGGGCGCTTTCATGCCGCTCCAGTCGCCGCCGAAACTCCACGCCATCAGGTCCCAGGGCTTGCCCTGCGGGGCGATGCAGCGGGCTTCGTAGGCGCCGCTCTCCACGCTATTGTGAGGGGCGAAATCACCCGAAATGAAATCGACCGGGATGTCCACTGGCTCGGGCATGAAGGAAGTAAAGGCCCAGTTGCTAGCGACCTGGAATTTGGGATTGTAGGCGTGTAAGGCGTTGGCATAGTGCGCGATGTAAGCGCGGAATTTCCGGCGGGTGAATTCCAGCAGATCGTCAAAGTGCGGATCGCCCTTTTTCTTGGGGATGTCCGTAATTCCCGTGACTTTCCTGAACTCGGCCAGGGCGTCGGGGCGGTAGTCGGGCTCTACCGCCCAGCTATCGCCGTCGATCCAAACGCCATCCACGCCGTAGTCGCTGATTTCCTTTAACTGTGGGATGAGGAGGCTGTCGGAATAAGCGCTCCAAAAGGAGATCTTTTTGGGGTCAGGCTTGCCTTCGGCGTCCAGCCGCGCCCAGTGAGGGTGCAGTTGTACGGCGCGGTCGTCCCAGACGCCGGAATAGTGAACGTAAAGTGCCACACCGTGTTCGCGGGTGACCTTCCTGAATATTTTCAGAGGGTCTTTCACAAAGCCTCCGGCCTGGTTACCCACTTGGGTTGGGTAGCTGGTAAAGCCCGCGTGGCCCTTGCAATCCACCTGGATGAAATCAGGCCTGACGCGCGTCAGCAGGCTGTCCACCATGCCTTCGGTAACAGTTTTGCCGATGAGCGAATCGCGCCCCTGGGCGTGGAAGTCGAAGTGCAGGCCGAAGGGTGAGTTGGCCCGGCGGGGCGGCTCCTCCTGGGCCTGGGTAGTTTTTGGGGCAAGAAAAAGCGCAAGGCTTAAGTACAAGGCTCGCGCTAGATGTTTTCGGACACAGAGCGGTTCGCCGCCCGGTTGCACAGAGTTTTTCATAAAATTTCTCGAAGTTTATTTTGGCCGACAGCCGACAGCTATGCCAAAATCAGTTTAATCACCTTCCCCGCCACATCGGTCAGCCGGAAGTTTCGGCCCTGGAAGGGGTAGGTAAATTCCTCGTGGTTGAAGCCCATCAGGTGCAGGATCGTGGCTTGCAGGTCGTGGACATGGGTTTTGTCCTTCACCGGATAATAGCCCAACTCGTCGGTCTCGCCGAAGCTGAATCCTTTCTTCACCCCGCCGCCAGCCATCCAGACGGTGAAGGCTTCCAGGTGGTGGTCGCGGCCCATGAAGGGCAGCACCTGGCCGTTGCGGTTTTCCTGCATGGGCGTTCGGCCAAATTCACCGCCCCACACGACCAGTGTTTCATCGAGCAAGCCGCGCATTTTAAGGTCTTTTAAGAGTCCAGCCACCGCCTGATCGGATTCGCGGCATTTATCGTGCAGACCGATTTCGATCGCTCCGCTGGAACTGGTGCCGTGCGTATCCCAGCCCCAGTCGAAAAGCTGGACGAAGCGGACGCCGTTTTCCACTAGCTTTCTTGCCAAAAGGCAGTTCATGGCAAACGTGCCGTCACCGGGTTTCACGCCGTACATGTCCAGGATGTACTGCGGCTCTTTGGAGACGTCCATTACCTCCGGTACCGACATCTGCATGCGAAATGCCATTTCGTACTGGCTGATGCGCGTCAGGATTTCAGGATCCTGGACTTCCTCGTAGGTCTGGCGGTTGATCTCGTTGATGGCATCGATGGTATTCTTGCGCAGGTCGCGGTTCATGCCGCTGGGGTCGCTCACGTAGAGTACGGGATCGCCACCGGTGCGGCATTGCACGCCCTGGTACACGGAAGGCAAAAAGCCGCTGCCCCATACGCTTTTGCCGGCGTCGGGCTGCTTGCCGCCGGAGGCCAGCACGATGAAGCCGGGCAAATTCTGGTTTTCGGAACCCAGACCGTAGACCGACCACGCGCCCAGGCTCGGACGCCCCAGGCGCGGGCTGCCCGTGTGCATCAGCAGTTGGGCGGGAGCGTGGTTGAACTGGTCGGTGTGCATGGCCTTGATGAAGGTTACTTCATCGGCCACGGTTTGCAGGTAGGGCAGGTAGTTAGAAATCCAGGCCCCTGACTGTCCGTGCTGGGCGAACTTGCCCTGCGGACCGAGCATCTTGGGGACGCCCTGGATAAAGGCGAACTTCTTGCCTTCCAGAAACTCCGCTGGGCAGTCTTTGCCGTGGTATTTTTCCAGCTCGGGTTTGTAGTCGAAAAGTTCGAGTTGCGAAGGCGCGCCTGCCATATGAATGTAGATCACGCGCTTGGCCTTGGGCGCAAACTGCGGCATCCTGACGGCCATCGGGTCGTCGGGAATGGCCGAGCTGACTACCTCGGAGCCGGAAGTGCCACAACTTCCCAGCAGCGAACCCAAGCCGATGGCACCCAGACCAAAGCCGCATTCTTTAAGGAAATGCCGCCGGGTCTGGCGTTGCAATTCAGCGTGTTGGAGTTCTTTAAGCAGGTTGTTCATTGGTATATAGTTTCGGATTCAGGCTGTCGGGAGTTAACGTACAGCAGGAAAAGAAAGTTTTTTCCTGACTCAGTCGGTGGATTTCTCGATTGAACTTGCATGGTCTTTAATTACGTACCAATTATTCTCGCTTTTCTTTAAATCGTAACTCACCATCATCCGGTTGAAGTAGGGCTTGCCGTCCCGCTCCGGTTCGCGGTACATGATTTCGGTGAGGGCCATGCCCAGGCTGTCGCCGATGGCGGTGTTCAGGATTTTTGTTTCAAAAGTCCAATTTGCCGTGGTGTCCGCGAACCATTCCTCATGGTACTCCATGAATTCGTCCACGGTGCTGGTCATTTCGGTTTGGGGCAAAATCAAGTACATCGTCCCCTCGGGCGAGAGCGTGGATTTCAACGTAGCCAGATCTCGGTTGGAAACGGCGTCCAAATGTTTTTGCATCGTGGCTTTGAATGCTTCCTCGTTTTCTTGCCGACTTATACCTTCATCAGACCTTTTCTCAGGATTGGACTGGCAAGAACTGAGACCAAACACTGCCCCCGAGAATAGCATCAGACTTACGACATGGTGAAGGATCGAATCAGTTTTTTTACGCACAGCTTTTTCTATTAATTCTCAAAACTACCTTTTGACTTGAAATTATCGATCAGCGGCCAGGCCAGTTCGGGATAAAATTGGTGGCCGCCCTCGCCTTCTACCAGCTTGACGTGGTCGGCGGAGTTGTATTTCTTAAAGAGACTTTGGGCCGTAAAGTACCCTTCCCGCACGCCCTCGATGTCGGCAAGATAATCCTTCTTGCCCGCCACGATCAGCAGGTGCCGGGGCGCGATCAACTCGGCCAGCTCGGGCATATCGGCCACTTCCAGCAAGCCGGGCAAGTACCCACAAGCGCAGTGGGGGTACTTAAGCCAGGAGGCTGCGTAGGTACTGAATGAACAAGAAACGACCGAAAGTTTGATGCGCTCGTCGGCGCAGGCCGCGAAGTAGCTGACCGTCCCGCCCGCCGAGTTGCCCATACTGCCGATCTTGTCAGCCTGAATGTCTTTGCGGGTTTGCAGAAAATCAATGGCGTACGAAATATCCGACACTCGCTGCCCGATCATCGGCTGGCCGCGTATGGCGCCGTTGAGCGAGACATGGTTGCAACTCAACTCGCCCACCTGCTGCTCGCCGAAGCCCCGCTGCTCCACGGTGAGAGCCGCCCAGCCGTGCGCGACGGCTTGTAGGGCGATGTCGCGCCCGCCTTCGATCAGTTTTTTGTCTCTTTCGCTCCTGGCTTCGCCGATGGAAATGTACATCCCCGGCGCGTGGCCCTGTAGACAGATCATGACGGGATAGGGAGCTTTTACCTTTTTGGGCGTCAGGAAATAGCAGGGAATACTGTCGCCGGGCGCGGGAAAAATGACGACGCGGTAGAGCGTGTAGTTCGGCTCGTCGGAAAGCTGACGGATCGAGAAGTCGAGCGGTCCGCCGGCTTTTTTCGGAAGTTTCATCAGGCTGAGCAACTCAGCCCGCAGTGATTCCTGGGGTACTTTGGGTTGGGAAAGTACCTTAGTATAAGCAAGAAGCAACGCTAGAATGCCAAGCAGACAGAAATTTTTCATCATTTGAGTTATCAATTGCCGGGCGCGGTCGGCCGATGCCGCTTCCGACTTCATGTTTAAAAACACCATAACTATCAATTGCCGGGCGGCTTTAGCGGCAGCGGCCGACCGTCCCCGGATGCAAAGCAAAATGTCAAGCATCCTCCATCTTCACAAAACCATGTCTTAAAAGCAACTCCTCACATTCCTGATCCCAGGTTCTAAGTTGATGGTGCTTTTCCTGGTTTCTAATATAATCCCGCACTGCCTCGATTCGTGACTCGGAAACCCCGACCGCAAAGTAGGTATCCTGCCAGCCGAAATGACCGTTCACGATTTGCTGTTTATTGATCCAGTTGGAAGATTCGCCCTTGATAAGCTGGACAATGCCTTTTAAAGTTTGGTCACTTGTCAAAGAAACCAGACAATGGCAATGATCGGAATAGCCGTTTACATAGTCCAGTTGAATGGCTTTAGCGCGGGCATTTTCGTGAATGTGTTGCCACATTTGCCTGCGCAATGATAGGCTATCGAGGTACTTGACCCGGTTTTTGGTACTCCACACTAGGTGGACGTAGACCTTGATGTAGGGCATGATTGTGGTTTGTTCTTCGTCATCCGTAGGCTAAAGCCTTCGGCAATTGATTTTTCTGTTTGGTTTTATCTATCTCGTCCGGGGGCTGAAGCCGCCCGGCAATTGATGCTATTGAATAAGATTGGTTTGTCGTATTCAGAAGAGTCAATTGCCGGGCGGCTTTAGCCCCCGGAATCCGAGCAATAATCAAATCAAACCTTCGCCTCCCGCCCCGTCCGCGCAGCCTCATAAATCGCCTCCACCACTCTGATGTCCCGCAAACCTTCCTCACCGGGGGCAATCAGGGGTTTGTTCTGCATGATCGCCATCGCGTCGTTGTCCATTTGGTTGGCCTGCTGGTTGTTCAGCGGCACGGGGAAGTCGATCACGCCGCCATTAGAGAAAGTGCCCTGGTTGCCACTATACGACGAAAACGGCTCCATCATCAAAGTACCCTTATCGTAGTTTACCTTCAAGAAATTAGCCTTGATCCCGAAACTCGCGGTGTTGTTGGCCACCGCTCCGCTGGGAAAGTACAATTCGTAAAAGGTAGTTTCCTCCACTTCGTGATATACCTCGGGACGGTTGGTATGGTGGTGGGCCGTGACGTGGGTAGGTTCCTCACCCGTAGCGTGGCGCGCGCCCTGAATGGAGTACACGCCCATGTCGCCCATCACGCCGCCGCCCATTGCCTTTTTCTGTTTCCAGTGGTCGGTGCGGCCATCGTAGTATGCCGCCGCGCAGCTTACGAGCATTACTTTTCCCATCGGCTGCTCCTTCGCGATCTTCATCCAGGCTTGCATATTGGGGTCGTGGAGGTTGCGGTAGCCGATGGCGAGTTTGCGGTTATTTTTCTCACAGGCCTCGATCATCGCTTTGCAGTCGGCCACGGTGGGAGCCATCGGTTTTTCGCACCAGACGTGCTTCCCGGCTTTGGCGGCCCGTACCACGTACTCGCGGTGCATGGAGGGCGGCAGCACCACGTACACCACGTCGATGTCGTCGTTGTTGGCGATTTGATCGAAAGTCTGGTAGTTATAGATGTTCTTGTCGGGAATCTTGTACTTCTCCTTCCACTTTTCGGCTTTCTCGGGGGTACCCGTCACGATGCCCGCTAGGTAGCAATTTTTGGTGAGTTGCAGGGCCGGGGCCAACAGGTCGGTACTGTAATAGCCCAGGCCCACCAACGCGACGCCGAGCTTGTCCTTGGCCTTGGTGCGGCCGATGACGTAGGGCGAAAATGCGGCCGTAGCGGCCAGACCTGCGCCGACAGTCAGGAAATCGCGGCGGGAAAAAGGATTGGATGCGGTTTTGTCATTCATCGTTTCAAGTGTTTTTTTGGTAAAAGGGCAATCAGGCGACGACTTACTTTAACAGGTAAAAAGTGCCCTTTGGCTTGTAGAGCTTGTTTAGACAAATGCTTATAGGAAAGAAATATTTTCTTGGAGTAATGGTAGAAATGACACTTCTCGTCTTTATTCAATCATACACTAACCTTTTACAATTATGAAAAGAAATTTTTCCTTAAAAAATCTGTTACTTCTGGGTTTAGCCGTTTTAATGGCTATTCCGGGAATGGCGCAAGTCGGGCAAGTGACCGGCAGGGTCACGGGTGCCACGGACAACCAGCCCCTGCCGGGGGTTTCGGTACTGGTCAAAGGTACCAGCACGGGTACTACCACCGACACCGATGGAAAGTACACCATCAACGCGACGCCCGCCGCCACGCTGGTGTTCAGCTTCATCGGTTACGGCGGTACTGAAATTGCCGTCGATAACCAGTCGATCGTGAACGTATCGCTGAACGAAAGCGCCACCGCGCTGAACGAGGTAGTGGTAACGGCTCTCGGTATCAAGAAAGAATCCAAGAAACTTGGCTACTCGACCACGACGGTCGGCGCGGAGCAGATCACCGTCAACCGCACGCCGAACTTCATCAACACCCTGCAAGGCAAAATCGCGGGCGTAAACATCACCAGCCTCGGCACCGGGCCGGGCGGTACGTCCAAGATACGGATTCGCGGCCAATCGTCGTTCTCGGGCCAGAACTCGCCTCTGATTGTAGTCAACGGTGTACCGATCGACAACACCAACTTCGGTACCAACCCCCGTACCGACGACGGCTCCATCGGCACCCGCGGCGGCGGCAACACCTCCGACGGCGGCGACGGCCTGAGCAGCATCAACCCCGACGACATCGAGAGCATGACGGTACTGAAAGGCGCTACGGCGGCGGCACTGTACGGCTCCCGCGCTAAGGACGGCGTCATCATGGTCACGACCAAAACCAAGGGCGACGGCCGGGGCATCGGTGTAAGCTACAACTCCAACTTCACGGTGGACGTGCCACTGGACTTTACGGATTATCAGTACGAGTACGGACAGGGAGAATTCGGCGTGCGGCCCACTACGCCCAACCCGACTTCGGGACAGTGGTCGTTCGGTGAGAAAATAGTGCCTGGCATGACTCAGGTACTGTTCGATGGCGTAACGGTGCCTTACGAGGCCCAACGGAACATTGTTCGTAAGTTCTATCGCAACGGTACCAACTTCAACAACACGCTGTCGCTTTCCTCGGGCGGTGATAAGGGCGGCTTCAACCTTTCGCTGGCTAACATGGATAACAAGGGAATCATGCGGAACAACGAGTTCAACCGTAAGACGATCAACCTGGGCTGGAGTTACGATCTTTCCAAAAACCTGAGCGTGACAGGTAACATTAATTACTCCAACGAAAAGAACACCAATCCGCCCGTCATTGCCGAACAGGACAACTCGGCCCCGACTTCGCTGGCTAACCTGGCCAACACAATGCCGCTGGATTTGCTGGACGAGAAGAAGTACAATGCCGACGGCAACGAATTTGTCTATTCCCGTTTCCGCAACCGTACCAACCCCTACTGGGTGCTGGCCGAGCAATTCCAGAACATCCGCCGCGACCGGATTTTTGGCAACATCGCCGCGCGTTACAAGTTTACCGACTGGCTCTATGCGCAGGTTCGGGTAGGCCAGGATTACTGGTCGCGCGATCAGGATTACGCTAACCAGCCCACGGGCAAGGCGTCGCTTGGTCCCGCGCCTGAGGGCTTCGTCAACGGAATTTATACGCAGGAATCCCGCCGCTTCCGCGAAATCAACACGGACTTCTTGGTCGGTGCCAACCGCAAGTTTGGCGTGTTTGGCGTGGATCTTACCCTTGGTGGCAACCAGATGTCGCGCCGCTCGGACCTCAACAGCACCCAAGTGACCGACTTTGTAGTGCGGGATCTATACACCGTGCAAAATGGCCGGGTGAAAGATCCCATCTATGGCCTTTCGGAGCGGGCGGTCAACTCGCTATACGGAGCGGCTGAATTGTCGTTTAAAGACTTCCTGTATTTAAACGTAACGGCCCGGAACGACTGGTTCTCTACTTTGTCTCCGGCCAACCGCAGTATTCTGTACCCCTCCGTTTCGGGTAGCTTCGTGTTTTCACAGGCATTGCAGAGCGTACCCAACTGGTTGAGTTTTGGTAAAGTACGGGTAGCTTACGCCGAGGTGGGTAGCGATACCGATGTGTCGCCCTACTCCAACAACCTGTTCTACGGGATCAACGGTAACCTGTTCCCCAACGTGGCGGGCGCTTCTCAGCCGATCGCCAATATCTCGGGTAACACAGTACCCAACGCCAATTTGAAGCCTATGCGCACAAGCGAGGCCGAGATAGGTCTGGAACTGAAAATGTTCAACAACCGGGTGGGAATCGATCTGGCAGCGTATCAAAAGATAACGGAAGACCAAATCGTGTCGGCTCAAATTTCCGATGCTTCCGGTTTCAACAGTACGCTCATTAACAGCGGACGCAGCCGCAATCAGGGCTTGGAGTTTCTGTTAAACTTAGGACTTGTTCGCGGCAACGATTTCAATTGGGACTTTACGTTCAATGGTTCTTACAACCTTACCGAAGTACTGGCTTTGCAGACCGACACCCTCGGTGAACGTATAACTGTGGGCCAGCACGTGTTCAATGGTGAGTTGCGGCAAGTAGTGGGAGAGCCAATGGCTTCTTTGTATGGTTATGGATATAAGCGCAATGCTCAGGGCCAAATCATCTTCGGTGCCAATGGCGTAGCCCAGCGCACCGATAACCAGATATCGTTCGGTTCAGCCATACCCAAATGGATCGGTGGTTTCACCAATACGCTGAACTACAAAGGAATCAACCTGTCGTTCCTGATCGATTTCAAACTAGGCCATAACATGATGTCAGGCACCAACTTCAACGCTACCCGCCACGGCTTGCACAAACAAACGCTGCCGGGCCGCGATACGGGCGTAACGGGTGAAGGGGTCAATGAACAAGGTGAGAGAAATACCGCAGTTGCCAAGCCCCAGCAGTACTGGGAGGTAGTTCGTTCGCTTTCTTTGGTGGAACCGATCATCTACAACGCGGGCTTCTGGAAGCTGCGCCAAGTAACGCTGGGCTATAACTTCTCGAAATTCCTGTCCGCCAGCTCGCCGCTCAAGGGGCTGCGTTTGAGCTTCGTAGCCAATAACGTACTCATGCTTAAAAAGTGGGTACCAAACATTGACCCTGAGTCGTTCGGCTACGGTTCCGACAATATCATTGGCCTGGAATCCACAGGCTTACCTACTACGAGGAGCATGGGTTTCAACTTAAATGTTAAATTTTAGAAAAAATGAAAAAGCTACTAATATTTCTCGGCATCACGTTATGCCTGTTTACCACTTCCTGTGATGAGGGTTTCGATGAGTTGAACACCAACCCGACAGCCGTCACGACGGTCAACCCAGCCTTTTTGCTGAACAACGCAATCATAAGCTCGTCCTTTCCTTCGCCTACCCTGTGGTACGACATGAGCATCGTGCAGCAGACTGTTACGCCAAACTCGGGTGTTCTCGCCGGAGCTAACTTCAATCAGGACAACCGGGACTACACGCGGCAAATTTGGCTTCGCTACTTTCCCAGCGTGATCCGCTACACCAAAACGGCCATCGACATTGCTTCGGGGCAACCCGCCCGCAGCAACCTTGTTCAGATGGCGCGCATCTGGCAAGCTCATGGCTTTATGGTGCTCACAGACACTTACGGCGACATTCCTTATTCCGATGCTGGGGTGGGTTTCATCGATCAGAAAACGCTGCCAAAGTACGATGCACAAGAGGCTATCTACAAAGATATTATCAAAGAACTGAAAGAAGCCACCGCCGCTCTGGATGCTTCCAAGGCAAAAGAAGCGGCAGATATTCTATACACGGGTGATGTAGCCAAATGGAAAAAGCTAGGATATTCGCTATTGCTACGGGCGGGCATGCGTTTGGCAGCAGTAAACCCCACTCTGGCCCAACAGACGGTAAAAGATGCTGTGGCGGGTGGTGTGATGGATTCTAATGCTGACAATGCGGTGATTCGACACAATGCCAATTACCAAAACAACCTGGGAAGCACCCTCAATGGTACTGAGGGCAACAATATTTATCTTGCAGCACCATTCGTAAACTACCTCAAAAGCAGCAATGATCCCCGGCTGAAGTCTATTGCCGTGCGCTATGTGGGCGCTAAGTCCGGTCCCGCGCAAGTACCTTCTATTGCCTCTACGGATCCCAGCATCCAAATCGGCATGCCTTTTGGCTTCGACAACAGCGGAATCGTGGGTCAGGCTACTAAAGATGGCCTTGCAAGTTTCTACGCTTACAGCCAAATCGACCGCACGCGCTTGGCGAAGCAGCAGAGTCCTATGTTTCTGGTTACGCACGCTATGAACCAACTACATCTGGCCGAGGCCGCGCATCGTGGCTGGATTAGTGGCTCGGCCGCCGATTACTACCAAAAAGGTGTGCGAGCGCATATGGAGCAAATGGCACTTTACGATGAAGGCGCAGCTATTTCAAAAGCGCAGATAGATGCCTGGATCGCTGCAAACCCCTTGAATACCGCCAATGCCTTGGAGCAAATCAACTCGCAATACTGGGTGGCTTCGTTCATGAACGGCCCCGAATCGTTTGCCAACTGGCGGCGTAGCGATTTTCCTAAGTTAACGCCCAACCCTTTCCCCGGAAAGGCAATTAAAGGCAACTTCATTTATCGGCTGACCTACCCGGATGCCGAGCTATCGGTGAACCGCGAAAACGTGCAAGCCGCCATCAGCCGCATGGGGGCCGACGACCTCGACACGAAGGTGTGGTGGGATAAATAATTCAATTTTGAATTAGTGAATTTGTGAATGAGTGAATAAATTGGCGCAAGCAACATTCTCTCAATCACTCATTCAAAACCGTGACCAATCCCGAAATAATCGAAGCCCTCGAACTGACCGCCCGCTTGCTGGAACTGCACGGGGCCGATTCGTTCAAAATCAGAGCGTACGGCGCGGCGGCTTTCAATCTCGATAAATTGACCAATGTACAGATCGCCGGACGCTCGTTCGGCGATCTTGTTGCGTTGCAGGGCGTCGGGAAGGGCGTGGCTGGCAAAATTCTCGAACTGGTCGAGAAGGGTAGTTTCAAGGAACTCGACGAACTGCTGGAAAGTACCCCGCCGGGCGTGCTGGAAATGTTCAAGATCAAAGGCATCGGGCCGAAGAAAGTCGGGGTACTTTGGCGCGAGTTGGGCGTCGAGACCATCGCCGAGTTGGAAGCGGCCTGCGAGAACGGCAGCGTGGCGAAACTGAAAGGCTTCGGTGAAGGTACTCAGCAGAAGATTCTCGACTCGCTGGCTTTTTTGCGCAGCCAGAAGGGCAAGCTGCGAATGAACCAGGCCGAGACACTCTCGCAGTTGGTGCTGGATGTTTTGGAGCAAAATTTCGACCGCGTGGAAGTGGCGGGCGAAGTGCGCCGCAAGACCGAAACCGTCGAGACGCTCCGCTTCCTTATTCCCGCCGATTCGCCCGTGGCGGTTCAGAAGGTACTTTCCGGTATCGAGGTACTTCATCAGGATGTGCCAAATTCCACGCCTTTCGTGTGGCGGGGGAAGGCGTTCGATCAGGATGTTTTGGTGGAGATCGTAGTGGTAGTGCCGGGGAAAATCGAGAACGAGCTATTGATCAGAAGTAGCGCAGAAGGTCACTTGGCGCAGCTTGCTATCGCTGAATCCGTCAAAGGCAAGAGCTTATTACAAATTGCCCGCGCCGAAGCAGTAGTGACGGAAGAGGAACTCTACGAAAAAGCCGGGTTGCCTTATATTGTCCCCGAAATGCGGGAGGGCCACGGCGAGTTCGCCTGGGCCGAAAAACACACGCCCGCTGACTTGGTGACCTGGGACGACCTCAAAGGCATCCTGCATAACCATAGTACTTATTCCGATGGCAACAATACCTTGGAAGAAATGGCCACCTATTGCCGCGACCTCGGCTTCCAGTACCTCGGCATCGCCGACCACTCCCAAACCGCCGCTTACGCTAACGGCCTGCGACCCGACAAAGTACGACAGCAGCACGCCGAGATCGACCAGCTCAACGCCCGCTTTGCTGCCGAAAACCCAACAAAGCCCTTCAAAATCCTGAAAGGCATCGAGTCCGATATCCTGGGCGACGGCATACTGGACTACGCCGATGATGTGCTAAGTACTTTCGACTACGTGGTGGCCTCCGTCCACAGCAACCTGACGATGTCGCTGGAAAAGGCCACGGAACGTCTGCTGACCGCCATCGCCAATCCTTACACCACTATCCTCGGCCACCCAACCGGTCGCCTGCTCCTCTCCCGCGACGGCTACCCCATCGACTACCGCGCCATCATCGACGCCTGCGCCGAACACAACGTCATCATGGAAATCAACGCCAGCCCCTGGCGGCTGGACCTGGACTGGCGGTGGATCGGCTACTGCCTGGAAAAGGGCGTGAAGCTGAGCATCAACCCCGACGCGCACAGCACGCAGGGGTACTTCGACATGCACTACGGCGTGGCGATGGGCCGCAAGGGCGGGCTGACGAAGGCGATGACCTTTAATGCGTTGTCGCTGGGGGAGATGGAGGTGTGGCTGGCGGAGAGGCGGAAGGCTTTGTGAGGAATTCTCACTATTTGAGGATTTAGCGGAATTTCTGGACGACTTCCCGTCCGTTTCGCAAGAATCCGCGCTGGCGGTACTGGAAATGGCGAAGCAATGGCTTACCTCGCAAAAAGTGCTGGATGAAAATTTTGTGTAATCACCTTGCCGAATCCAGGTCTATCGCGAAGGGGTGTACTTTGTTCTCCATGCGCCAAAAGTACCCTTTTTCTCAACCAGAATGATACGATATGATACGAAACTGATACGATAGAACTACCCCTCCGAACCCTCCTCCGCAAACTTCGTCCCCACGGGTGAGCGGTACTTCTGAAACGGAATTTTGAATAGATTCCCCACGCGGCCATTTTCGTGCGGCGCCATGTGCGTGTCGATTCCGTACACCAGCTTGTGGCCCTCTTCCCGGGCGAAAGTTCCGAACAGCCGATCCCAAATCGAAAAAATATTGCCGTAATTCGTATCCGTGTAAGGCTGCACGTAGTGGTGGTGAACGTGGTGCATATTGGGCGTCACGATGAGCCAGCTAAGTACCTTGTCCACCGAATCGGGTAGTTCGATGTTGGCGTGGTTGAACTGCGACAGAGCCACCGAAAGCCCCTGGTAGAAAAATACCAGCCACATGGGCGCGCCCGTCAGGACCACGGCGGCGGTCGTGAACACGAAGCGGAACACGCTCTCGCCGGGATGGTGGCGGTTGGCGGTGGTCGTATCCACGTGAGTGTCGGTGTGGTGAACCAGGTGAAACCGCCACATCCACTTCACCTTATGCTCGGTCCAATGCACGAAGTACGCGCCGATTAAGTCCATCAGCAGCATCCCGACCAGCGCGAAGGCCCAAAGCGGCATGTCGGGCAGCCATTGTAGCACGCCAAAACCGTGCGCCACGGCCCAGTCGCTGGATTTGACCAGAATGAAGGCCATCGCGAAGTTGATGACGATGGTCGTGAGTGTGAAGATGATGTTGGTACCCGCGTGTTTCCATTTGTTGTACTCGAAGCGGAACAGCGGCAGCGCGCCCTCGATGAGCCAAAAAAGCGTAATTCCACCCACTAAAATGGCGCTGCGGTGAGTGGTTGGGATGGTGGCGAAGTAATCGGCTATGTGTTGCATATTTCCAGAAAGTTCCAAAGGCACAAAGTTCCAAAGTATTTTTTGTACAAAAGTAATTTTAAATAAAACGTTTGCAATCCTAAAATATGAAATTGGCGGTTAAAAATCTCCAAAAAAACTACGGTTCCCACGAAGTACTTGCCATTCCTGGGTGGGGAATAGACGAAGGGATTTACTGGATACAAGGCGAAAACGGGGCGGGAAAATCGACGCTATTCCGCACGTTGGCGGGGATGTTGCCGTATAAAGGAGAAGTAATTTTGAATAATAAATTCGACTTGAAACGCGACCCGGTTGCCTACCGCCTGCGGCTGAACCTGGGCGAGGCCGAGCCGCTATATCCGACTTTCCTGACACCAAAAGACCTACTAACCTTCGTGGCTGAGGCCAAACGCAGTTCCGCCGGACAGGTGCAGGAATTAGTGGACGCCCTGGGCATCAACTATCTCGACCAGCCGATGGGTGCGTGTTCGAGTGGGATGGTAAAGAAAACTTCGCTGGCCCTGGCCTTCCTGGGTGAGCCGAGCATCATCATTCTGGATGAGCCGCTGATTACCATCGACCTCGAAGCGCGGGCAAATCTCTTTTCGCTCATCAGAAAATACCATGAGCGGGGCGTAACGTTTTTGCTCTCGTCGCATCAGCCTTTTGAAGACAACGACCTACCACTCACGGCGGGATTCACACTTCAAAACCGGACGCTCGTTCCTTTCGCGGTATGAAAGTACTTGTGCTCTCCACCGTCCGCGAATTCTACCGTCAGCGGGCTGGTTTTTTTCTGGTGGTCGTTTTTGTGTTGTTCGGATTTTTGCCCAGCCGCGAGCATTATGCCTTTGCTATGTTTTTCCTGACGGATGAGTGGGGGATGGTGGCTCTGGGGGCAGTTTGGGGAGTGTACACGCTGCTCTGCGCCCACTTTCTTGCCAATCAACTCGTTCAGCCCGAATACACCATCTTGCACAACGCCCGCCTGTGGCCGTCGGGGCGTCGTTGCGGACGGTTGCTGGTTATGGCTTTGGGTTTCCTGCTGCCGTTAATTTTTTACGGAATTTACGTTTTGAGCATTGCCCGGCAAGAACAGGTAGTTGAGAAAACCTGGCCCATGTTTGCCTATTGGCTGCTGCTTACCCTCGCTTTGACGGCCGTGACCGAATGGCGACTGCGCCATCCCGACATCGGCTCATCTTCCCGGAAAACAAATTTTCGACTCCCTTTCCGCCGCCCAGCCCGCTACGTTTTTTGGACGCTCGAATGGCTGCTGCGCGATCGTGGCTTTACGCTGCTGCTAAGTAAAGTCGGCGTGTTTTTATTTATGATCGCCGCCCTGGTCTACGACAGCACCGGAACCTACGACCTGCGCCTGCCCGCCGTCGGCTTCACGCTGGCGTATTTGCTCAACGCCGGACTTTCCTATGAACTATACCTGTGGGAAAACGAAGTATGGCTGTGGGGGAAATCACTCCCCTTCGGCGAAGCAAAGCGCTTCGGGCGTGTGGTCGTTCTGCACGCACTTTTGCTACTTCCCGAAACGTTTCTGGCCGTCGGTCAGGGTACTCGGTTGCACTGGTACGAACTGGCGCAACTTTACGCCCTGGGTTTGGGAGCGTTGCTCCTTTACCACGCACAGCTATACCGCAAGGCCCGACTTCTGGAAGAAACCCTACAACCCGTGGCGATCGGCTTCATAATCCTTACCTTTGCCATACTGTACAAAATCCCCATCGCCCTGCTGGCGTTGACTCTGCTGGGCGTAGCCTTCACAGGCTGGCGGCGTTGGTACGATTAACAGAAACACGCGAAAGCAGTATTCCTTTATTCCCAATTCACTAATTCCAAATTGAACACAGCTAAAACCGGCGACGGCGGCATCATCCTCACCAGCGCCGAAGACCTCCTGAACTGGGCGCGGCTCTCGTCGCTGTGGCCGATGGGCTTCGGCCTGGCCTGCTGCGCCATCGAGATGATGGCGACTTTTGCCTCACACTACGACCTGGAACGCTTCGGCATTTTCCCGCGCCCCTCGCCCCGGCAGTCCGACGTGATGATCGTGGCGGGCACAGTCACTTTCAAGATGGCCGACCGCGTCCGGCGGCTCTACGAGCAGATGCCCGAGCCACGTTACGTGATTTCGATGGGAAGCTGCTCCAACTGCGGCGGGCCATACTGGGAACACGGCTACCACGTGGTGAAGGGCGTAGATCGCATTATCCCCGTCGATGTGTACGTGCCGGGCTGTCCGCCGCGACCCGAGGCGTTGATCGGCGGCTTCATGAAACTGCAGGAAAAGATTCGTGGTGAACATCCGCTAAGCCGGGAAAAGCCCGCGCCAACCATGCTCCTGGAAATGGAAGCCGACGAAAAGGCTAACGCCTGATCTTGCTCAGTTTGTGAAATTATCTTCTTGTTTATTTAGAATAAATTCAAATAGCCTTGCCTCGCTCCGGAATAAGTCCTATTTTTGGACTCATTATTTAAGAAAACCGAACCCGACACTTCTCGTGCAGAAAACCAACGAGCTTTATCGAACCGCCAAAGGCACGACCTGGCAGTGCGACCTCACTAACCGCATCCACCTGCATTTTGGAGAAGCAGAAATCGCCTTTAAGATGCGCGATTTTTCGGCCTTTCAGCGCAAAATACAAGCGGTCGATATTCATCAAAGGCTCTACGATCTTTCGGACGAATGCGATTTCGAGCTAGTCGAAGCACCGCAGCAGGATCTTTCGCTACAACTGACGCTTTGCGACCTCATTCAGCTTCGCGAACTACTGGACGGTACGAAATTCGCCCTCCGACTGAACACATTACTGCACGAAGCACTCGGTGAGGTTGTGCTGGTTTAGTCTGTCTTCTTTTTTAGACCAATTCTATATTTAGCTATTTTTAAGGTTATTACGAACTAGTTTCGGTTCGTTTTCCTTGCTTTGGTAAGAATTTATCAACCCTATTATTTGAACATGAAAGATTTAGTAAGATTGCATACTTCCCTCACGGAAGATATAGAAATGGCACTCAACGCGCAGTGCAAAATGGAATCCGAGGCCTCGTTGAAGTACCTGGCGATGGCCGCCTGGCTGGATCGCAACGGCTACGACTATTCGGCGGGTTACCTTTATGGACAAGCCGAGGAGGAGCGGGAGCATTTCCTGAAAATATTTAAGTATATCACCGAAGTGGGAGGTATGGCTATCACGCCTACGATTGGCGAGGTACAGCAAGAGTTTGTCTCGCTGCGCGACGTGTTCGAGACGGCACTGCAAAGCGAGATCGCGGTAACGCACTCCATCAACCGCATCGTGGCCAAATGCCGCGAACTGCACGACTATGCTACCGAAGAGTTCATGATGTGGTACGTCCGCGAGCAGCGCGAAGAAGAGCGCAACGCGCGCCGCGTGATGGAACTGTTCGACCTCATCGACGCCGACAGTGCCACCGGCAAATTCGACCTCGATAAGGAGATTGGGAAGGTCGGGGGAACTTTGAGTTAATGAATAATTAAAAATGAAGAATGAACAATTGCTGAATTTTCTGATTATTCATTATTCGTCATTCATTTCTAATTGTAAAAAAGGAGCCTCTTCGGCTCCTTTTCTACGTAATGTGGTTTTTGAAAAATTCCCGAATCTCTTTCTCCGATACCTCGGTGTGCCAGGCGTTGGCAGGTTGGAAGCAGACGACCGGAGCTTGCTTACAGCGGCTGGTGCAGCCCATCTTGACGAGTTCTACTTCGTTTTTTAAGCCATTTTCCTTGATCGCGTCTTTGCAGTACTTCCTGATTTCGGAATATTTCCCGCACTTCTTTCCCTCGCAAACGAAAATTGTCTTTTTGGGAAAACTCGATTTGCCCATAATTACCCTGTCACTTTTAGTCTCTCAGTAAATGCTTAACAAGTAATTTCCCTTTCAGGTTTTTACTATAATAGGACTTTCGCTTGTCGTCTTGAATGCGATCCCATTAGGGATCAAATGTGGGTAGAAAAGTGCTTCCATAGTCGATTGTTATGTCCCGTACGGGACATGACCCGCTTACGAACCGGCTTTTTTCTACCCACATCCTGTGCCTAGCGGCACATTTTTCTCAGCCGAAGCAAGAGTCCTATATAAGTTGCGATTTTTTCATAACGGAAGAAAAAGGATAGGGTTCAGCATTTTTTAGGCAAAGTGGGAATGCCAGCGAGTAAGCTTGACTAAAGAATAAAAGCAAGGTTAAGGTAGGGTCCGCGGTATCGGTAGGTTTGACCTGCCTGGCGAGCTACATTTTGCAGACCCAGCTGGTAGCCCACTTGCAACTCTAACCGCGAGGTACTGCCCATAAAGGCACTCAGACCTAACTTGGTTCCATAGTCGGTCGGCTTGACAAATTCACTTTTTCTCAGTAGGGTGGCACCGTAGGCCGACATGTTGGCCCGGTACCCTCCAGGCAAGCCAAAGAGAGTTGATTTGCGCAGGAGGTAAGAAAATTGAATCGGCACCTCTAGGTACCTAGACCGGAGAGTTCGATTGTCGGTTAGGGCGAGTTTCCGGGAGCTGAGGGTCAGTCCAGGCCTTAGGCTTACCCGGCCTTTGGTAAAGGCAAACACCACACCTACATCGTACCCCAGTTTTAAGGCGACAGTCTGGTGGTACAGCTGGGTGAAATTTGGCCCGGTTTGCACACCAAGGTCAACCCTCCATTTTGTTTTTGCCAATTGCCTTTGGATATACTCTTCCCGGCTCGCGCCTGGGAAAGAAACGTATTCAGGTATGGTACCCGGTGGCGGTGAGAGAAATGCGCTGAACCGGGACACCGACATGCTGCCTTCGGTACGTCGTTCCACCACTCCCCCGCTAGTGAGAATGACGAACGTCGGCAGGACACCGACGTAGTACTCATCAAGCAAGGGTTTGCTCTCCCAGGCATCGTTGTCGATTTTGAGCGCCATATATCCCGAACCAAACGCAGTGGCAACGGTATCGTTGTCAAAGACATTTTTCTCCATGTAGCGACAGGGACCGCACCATTTTGCTGTAAAATACAACAGTAGCTTTTTATTTTCATCCCGGCTTTTACTCAAAGCCTGCTCGTATGTGCCGGCAAAGAAAGGTATGGCGTAGGTAGTACCGACGGGTGTCAGGTAAAGAAGAGTAAACAGAAAAGGAATAAAGCGCGTAGAGAGAAGTGTTTTCATAAAGTTGTAAGGAAAGTTTTGTTTACGTTTCTTTTTATAACCCGTCCTGTTTCAGCCTCCCTCTCATTGAGGGATTCTGCAGGTCATTTTCACCTTGTACCCTGAGCTTCGGGCAAGGTTGGTTGCGGTCTGCACCGTATCCGAGACCCGTCGGAGCGTAAAATAGTTGCAAACCACGTGAAGACGATCAGGATTATGCTATTTTTGGGTATTGCCGGGAATTTTACTCAGTAGATTTCCTGCTTCTCGCCAAATGAATCCCTGATTCGTTACCTTTGTTTTTATGGACTTCAAGGACATACATTATCTGCTAACAGAGTACTTTGGGGAGGGCATAGTGCAGGATGCCGTAGCTGACGTACCACAGCCTTTCCTGGTAGTGCCGTCGGAGCGACTGCTCGAAGTGGCCGAAGTCCTCTTCCGGGACGAACGGCTATTCTTTGACCAGTTAAGTTGCCTGACGGCCCTGGATAACGGTTCGGCGGCCAAAACGATGGAGGTGCTCTATCATTTCAATTCCATTCCCTATGACCATTCGCTGGTTTTGAAAATCGTTTTGCCCCGAAACCAGACGGACGAGCCGCTGCCTGAAGTCCCCACACTGAGCCACCTCTGGCGCACCGCCGACTGGCACGAGCGTGAAGCCTATGACCTACTCGGCATTCGCTTTGCGGGCCATCCCGACCTGCGGCGCATCCTGCTGCCGACGGATTGGGTGGGACATCCGCTGCGGAAAGATTACGTGGAACAGGATTTGTATCATGGAATCAAAGTGGAGTATTAAGTACAAAGTCTATGAGTTTAAAGTTAAAAGTTAGTTTCAACGGATTGTCGTTGATGGGATTATGGTTGATCTCGCTCAGTGCCGTTTTCGCGCAGCCGGATTCGGTGGTGATTAGCGGGCGGGTGCTGAATTTGACGGCGGCGCTGTACCGTCAAGCCCCGGCGATTACTTTTACGCGCAATAACATCCTGCAACCCCAAAGCGAACTAACGCGGCAGGCTCCCCTGCTGGCTGATGGAAGCTTTACGGTCACGATGCCCCTAATTTATCCGCAGGAGGAAGTTTATCTTGATTATGGAGGGAAAGTGTACACGACTTTTCTGGCCGCACCGGGCAACGTGCAACTCACCTTCGATGCCGACTCGATGTATAAAGCCAAGCGATTGTTCTATTTCGCGGGCGTCAATGCCGAGGCCAATAATCGGTATATCCAATTTATGACGGAGGAAGAGCGACTGATGAAGGAGAACAAACGCTACGGCGAAGCTTTTTTCAGCACCTTCTGGGATCTGGACGCCGACGACGCCCGACGCGCCCTGCAACGCCGCGCCGACCTGCGGATGTCGGCCCTGCTGCCACTGGCGCAAAAGGGGGGCGTATCGCCCGCGCTGCGGAAATGGGTGGAGGCCATCGTCAGTGAGGAGCAACTTTCGGCCCTGTATGAACACGCCCTGGCCAACGATACGGAGGTGAACAAACCTACGGAGGACAGCCTGCGCCGCCTGGCGTCGGGCGTCATGACCTTTCAGCGCGTGCAGTGGGTGATGCGATTCGGCGACTACGCCGACCGTCTGCTCGACAGGCGGGCCTATCAGAACCCCACGCGCTCGAAATCGCTGCGGGTGGAGACGATGGCCGATCTCATCAAGCGCTACGTCAAGCCGCTGTCGGCTGAGGAAACTGCGAGGCTCAACGACATGATTCAGCAGGGCAGTGCGACCTCGGGCGGTTTGGATTTTCTGAACGGACTTTATGCCCGCAACCGCCGCACGATGGATCTGGTAACGCTGATCGAGAAGAAAAACCGCGCTTACGCCGACGAATTCGGTCAGACGGCCACCGATTTGCTGAACGCGCGGGTACTGGTGCAGCGATTCTACCAGTCGTCGCTCTCGGAGCAGGAACTGCTTTACGATTACCTCAAAACCAAAATTGAAGTACCCGCGATCAGACAGTCGCTCGACGAATTATACCAGTTGGAGGTAAAGGACAGCTTGTACATCAGGCTGATCGAAAAGCGTACCGACCTCACCGACACGCCCACCGAAGTGCTGAGCGGAATCTGGCTTTCCCAGACACGCGGCAGTGGCAAGGACTGGTTGAAAAAAATTCAGAGAAGCTACGAAGGTAAAACGCTTTACATTCTGAAATGGAACCTCTTCGACGATCAAAGCCGTAACGAAGTACTTTACGCCCCGGCCCTCCGCGCCCAGCTTCCCGCCGATGTAGAGTTTCTGTATGTCCACTTGCCGGATACCGAGATGGTCAACAGCCCGGAACTCTGGAAAAAATTCATTGTCCGCCACAAATTGAAAGGCGTCCATATGTTCATCGACGGCAGCCAGGCGGCGCAGTTGATGTTTAGGCTCAATCCGCTGGCCTATTCTACTTTCGCCATACTTGCGCCCAACGGCAGGTACTACTCCCGCAATGCCCCCGGCCCCAGCAACGGGCAGCGGGCCGCGCAAGCGATCCTGGAAGCGAGAAGTGGACGATGATCTATCGTACCAGCATTATTTCCAGAATAAATTGACCTTAATCCTATTTTATGGTCAGAAAGGGGTGTGTTTGGGTTTCACACCTTAACTTTGTGGAATTTTTGGGCCTACCTTCTCCCACTCTCGTCATTCATCATTCATCATTCATCACTAAAAAAAGTGCCGAAAAACCCTAACATCAAGTCCATCCTCATTATTGGTTCCGGTCCCATCGTCATTGGTCAAGCCTGCGAATTCGACTACGCGGGTTCGCAAGCCGCCCGCTCGCTGCGCGAAGAAGGCATCAAAGTCAGTCTGATCAACTCCAACCCGGCCACGATCATGACCGACCCGATCAACGCCGATCACGTGTACCTGCTGCCTTTAGAGAAAAAGTACATTTCGCAAATACTGCAAGAGCACAAGGATGCCGGTACACCCATCGACGCGGTGTTGCCCACGATGGGCGGACAAACGGCCCTGAACCTGGCGATCGACTGCGAGAAGGCGGGGATTTGGAAAAAGTTTGATGTCAGGCTCATCGGCGTGGATATTCAGGCCATCGAAACCACCGAAGACCGCGAAGCTTTCCGCCTTAAGATGTTAGAGCTGGGTGCGAGCGTCTGTAAAGGACGCATCGCCCGGTCGTTTTTGGAAGGCAAAGAAATCGCCCAGGAGATCGGCTTCCCCTTGGTGATTCGCCCTTCCTATACGCTGGGCGGCACGGGCGGCGGCTTCGTGGACAAGCCCGAGGACTTCGACCGCGCATTGACGTACGGCTTGCACGCCTCCCCTACCCACGAAGTGCTGGTAGAGCAAAGCGTGATGGGCTGGAAAGAGTACGAGCTGGAATTACTGCGCGACGGGGCCGGTAACTTCATCATCATCTGTTCCATCGAGAACTTCGACCCGATGGGCGTCCATACGGGCGATAGCATCACGGTGGCCCCGGCCATGACCCTGCCCGACACCACCTACCAGGCCATGCGCGACCTGGCGATCCGCTGCATGGCGGGCATTGGCTCGTTTGCGGGTGGTTGCAACATTCAATTCTCGGTCAACCCCGAAACCGACGACATCATCGTCATCGAGATCAACCCGCGCGTGTCGCGCTCGTCGGCGCTGGCGTCCAAGGCCACGGGGTACCCCATCGCCAAAATCGCCGCCAAAATGGCGATCGGCTACAACCTCGACGAACTCATCAACCCGATTACGGGCACGACTTCGGCTTTCTTCGAGCCTACCATCGACTACGTGATCGTGAAAGTGCCCCGCTGGAATTTCGACAAATTCCACGGGGCCGACCGCTCGCTGGGCTTGCAGATGAAGTCCGTGGGTGAAGCCATGGGCATTGGCCGCAATTTCCAGGAAGCTTTGCAGAAGGCCTGTCAGTCGCTCGAGATTCGCCGCAACGGCCTGGGGGCCGATGGCCGCGAACTGCGTGATCAGGAAAAAATTAAGGAAAGCCTGGCGCACCCGAGTTGGGATCGGCTGTTCCATATCTACGATGCTTTCAAGATTGGCCTTTCCTTCAAATCTATTCAAAAACTGACCAAGATCGACCCCTGGTTCCTGCGGCAGATCGAGGAGTTGATCGAAACCGAACACGAGGTGCAGCAGTACGATCTGGGCGATATTCCCAAAGCAGTTTTGCTCAAGGCCAAGCAAAAAGGCTACGCCGACCGCCAGATCGCGCACCTGTTGGGCGTGAAGGAAAGCAAGGTCTACAACAAGCGCAAGGAGTTGGGTATCAAGCGGGTGTACAAGTGCGTGGATACCTGCGCCGCCGAATTTGCCGCCGATACGCCCTACTATTACTCGACTTTCAACACTTCCCAGGATAACCCCGACAACGAATCCATCGTCAGCGACCGGAAGAAAGTCGTGGTGCTGGGCAGCGGCCCCAACCGCATCGGGCAGGGGATTGAGTTCGATTATTCTTGCGTGCACGGTGTGCTGGCGGCCAAGGAAGCGGGCTACGAAACGATCATGATTAACTGCAATCCCGAAACTGTTTCGACCGACCCGGATATTTCGGACAAGCTGTACTTCGAACCTGTTTTCTGGGAGCATGTGTACGACATTATCGACCACGAAAAACCCGAGGGCGTGATTGTGCAATTGGGTGGACAAACGGCCCTGAAAATGGCTGAGAAACTCGAAAAATACGGGGTCAAGATCATTGGTACCAGCTACCAGGCCTTGGATCTGGCCGAGGATCGCGGCCGCTTCTCAAACCTGCTGCGCGAGCTGGACATTCCGTACCCGCCTTTCGGTACGGTACGCACTTCCGACGCGGCGGTGGAGTTATCGCGCGAGCTGGGCTTTCCGCTGCTGGTGCGCCCAAGCTACGTGCTGGGCGGACAGAGCATGAAGATCGTCATCAACGAGCAGGAACTGGAACAGCACGTCGTGAAAATCCTGCACGACATTCCTGACAATAATATCTTGCTCGACCACTTCCTGGAAGGGGCCATCGAGGCCGAAGCCGACGCCATCAGCGACGGTGAAGATGCCTACATCATCGGCGTGATGGAGCATATCGAACCGGCGGGCATCCACTCCGGCGACTCGCACGCTGCTTTGCCGCCTTTCGGCCTACCGGAAGACGTCATTCAGAAAATTGAAGAATACAGCCGCCGCATTGCCTTAGCGATGGGTGTGAAAGGCCTACTGAATGTTCAGTTTGCCGTTAAAGACGGCATTGTGTACGTAATCGAAGCCAACCCGCGCGCCTCACGCACGGTTCCGTTCATCTGCAAAGCCTACCAGGAGCCTTACGTCAACTACGCCACCAAGCTGATGCTGGGCGATAAGAAAATCTCCGACTTCGATTTCAACCCTGTCAAGAAAGGTTGGGCGATCAAAATTCCGGTGTTCTCCTTCAATAAATTCCCGAATGTCAACAAGGAACTCGGGCCCGAAATGAAGTCGACGGGCGAGGGCATTTACTTCATCGACGATTTGCAGGATGATTTCTTTTTGAAAGTTTACGGGGAGAGGAATATGTATATGAGTCGGTAGGTTTGGCTTTAGGCGATCGGCCGTCAGCGTTCGGCTTTTTTAAGCGGGTAGTTCTTTGGGACTGCCCGCTTTTTTTACGGAAAGCCAGTGTCTCTTTTATAATTCGAGTTTAGTATGTTGTTACGAGTGCAGGAAAGTATGAACTCAGGCAGGGAAGCAGTCGAACAACTTTTGAATTTGTAAGCGTAGGCCCAAAGGGATCAATTATTAAAGCTGTCGAGTCTCAGCCCACGATTGAATCAGGGACGTATAATTAGGCGTTCGGAGATAGAAGCCCGGAAACCGGGGAGATTGATGATCTTATCGTTTCTAATAATGGTGACAGCGAAAAAGTATTGGGAACAGTAGTTGATACTCTGTACCTTTTCTTTGAGAATCATCCCGATGCCTATGTTACTGGAAGCACCGATGCCCGCACTAGACTTTACAGACTGGGAATCACCCGTTTCTACGGGCAGGTTCAACGCGACTTCGATCTATACGGAATGGTGGATGAGTCGTTTTTGAGATTTGAAATAGGAAAGACATATGAAGCTTTTTTGGTAAAACGAAAGTTTCAAAACAAAGACTATGGTAGACACAAAAGAGATTAACAATCTAAGAAATGTGAAGGTTACTTACGATCCGGAACTTGATAAGTACGAAGAACAAGTGCCTTTCCCTAAAAAACTAGCGTTAGCGAACAAACAATTGAAAAACGCAAAATTCCCAGACGAGTTACTTTCTAAGAAACGAATCAGTGACTGAGATTAGGGCAGTTATATTTTTTAGGGCGAGCGGTTCTTTGAGAGTCGTTCGCTTTGTTGTGAGTAAGGTCTTCTTACTGCGCTTTCAAAAAAAAGAGGCGAACATTACGTTCACCTCCCGATTAATTTCTTTCCTCAACTCAGCCTTACCTGCTCCATCTCTCCCGGAGGCAAATTGGGGTGCTTCCAGAGTTCGAGTTGGCTACGGCGGTAAGCGGGGTTGCGCTCAAGGTCGTCCCAGTCGATGCGGGTGCGGTTACGGAAGCGCTGTACCATTTCCTTGATGCGCTCGTACTCTTCGGGCGACCAGTCGTCTTCATTGTGCCGAATGGTGTGTCCTCCGTGGGTAATGGGCGAGGGATGATGGGACGCAGGTACCTCGATGTCAGTAAACGGGTTCGGCGTTTCGAGGCGGGGTGGCGGTGGGGCCAAGATGCTTCCTGTGGGCGTTACGGGGTCACCGGAAACTGTATTTTTCTCCCAAGCCTCCTGCACTTCGCCAGACTCCGCAGGAGCATCCGTCTGGGCAGCAGGGCTTTCCGATTCTTCGCTGCTCTCTATTTCCAGAATCTCCTCCTCCGCTATTCCAACCTCTCCTCCCCCACCCTCCTGGTTTTCGGGTGGAGCGACGGCGGGCTTTACACTGTCGAATCCGGCGGCCACTACGGTCACGCGCAGTTTCTGACCTAGGGTGTCATCGGTGATCGTACCTAACTTAAACAGGTGAGCCTCCCCTCCTACTTGTGAGAGGACATGCTTCCAGATCTCGGTCTGCTCACGCATGGTTGCCTCGTGCTTGGTACTGGACGCCAGCGTGACCAAAATTCGCTCGGCTCCTTTGATGTCGCGGTCGTTAAGCAGCGGAGAGTCGAGGGCTTGACGCACCGCTTCGAAGGCGCGCTTGTCGCCATCGACCTCGGCGGTACCCATTACCGATTGTCCGGCTTCTTTGAGCACCCGCTCCACGTCCTTGAAGTCGGTGTTGATATTGCCGCGCGTGGTAATGATCTCGGATATGCTCTTCACGGCATTGAGCAAGATGCTGTCCGCTTGCACGAAAGCTTCCGTAATGCGCATATCCTCGTAGAGCTCCTCCAACTTATCGTTCAGCACGACCAGTACCGTATCGCTGTACTTTTTAAGAAGTTCGATGCCCTCGAAGGCGTGTTTCTTCTTCAGCGACCCTTCCCAAGAGTAAGGAGCCGTCACGACCGAAACCGTCAGCAGCTTCATCTCTTCCTTGGCGATCTGGGCAATTACCGGCGCGGCACCCGTACCGGTACCACCGCCCATACCGGCCGTAATGAATACCATTTGTGTCGATCCTCCCAGCAAGGCCTTTATTTCCTCGATCGTTTCCAGGGCGGCCTCACGCCCTCGGGTGATTTCCATGCCCGCCCCGAGTCCTTTGGTGAGCGTGGCTCCAAGTTGGATCTTGGTCGGAACGGGACTCTCCAGGAGGGCCTGGCGGTCCGTATTGCAGATCGCGAACTCTACGTCCTTGATGCTCTTCTCGTACATGTAGTTGACGGCATTGCTGCCCCCACCGCCTACCCCGATCACCTTGATGATGGAGGGTTCTTTGGCGTCGTCTTCGATGCTATTTATGATATAATCCTGATCCAAGGCGCTATACAAGTTACTATTCATGCGTGTGTATCAATTTTTAAAGAACTCCCGACACCCGTTAGTATCCCCCTCCGGTTCTATCTGACTTGCCGTCGCCCCGGTCACTGCCGCCGAAAAGACCTTTGAAGGGCGAAGACCAACCCGGAAACATCCCTCCGGAATCAGAATCTTCTGAATTATCTCGCGGACTGCTCCTTCGATCATCCTGAGCGGGAGGGCGTTTCGGAGAGGCGGATGGGGTGGGACAAATCGAGTCCAGGCGGGGATCCACCCGCTTGATTCCCGCCCACGCCAAGCCTACGGCGGTAGCGTAAATGGTATTGGCCACCTCGTCGGCTTTGGGGGTATTAGCCAGCCCGGCGGGTATCCCCACCTTGACAGGCATCCCCGCCACGCGGCTGAAGACCGTCTCGATGTCAGGCAAATTAGCAGTGCCGCCCGTCAGAACCAAGCCGCCGACTAATAAATCGGCAAAGTTCGACTCCAAAATTTCGGCGTACACTAAGGCGGCAATTTCCTTCAAACGCTCTTCGACGATGAGGGCCACATTTTTCTTAAGTACCCGTTTCGGCTCACGGCCTCGCAGGTAGTTGACCAGAATTTCGATATTGAGTGGGATAGGGTCAGCCAGTCCCTCCCCATACTGCTGCTTAAGATTCTCGGCGTTATTCATCTGAATACCGCACCCGATTTTAAGATCCGAGGTAATGTGATAGCCACCAATGGGAATCGAGACGACGTGCCGCACGACACCGTCGTGATAAATAACGATGTCCGTGACGTGGTCACCAATGTCTACCAGCGCCGTTCCGGCCTCCATTTCCTCCTCGTTCAGCACGGCCAATCCGGCCGCAATGGGCGACAGAAGCAGTTGCTCGTGCCGGAGTTCGGGGTCGGCCCATTTCAGGCTGTTGCGCGTGGCGTCGATTACTTGCTTGTTGGTAGAGACAACCAGGAACTCACCGCCCAGGCGAACGCCGATACGACCTACCGGTTCTTTGACGCCCTTGCCGTTGTCTACCGTAAACTCGCCGGGAATGATGTGCATCACCTCATTGTTGGGCTCGGTTTGCGCACGGTACAAATCGCGGATGAGCTGATCCACGTCCGTTTGGGTCACTTCGTTGCTACTGGCCGACGTGGGGCGGACCATGTTGGGCGTGATGGACGAGACCTGAACGTTGGTGCCGCCAAAGCCGACGTTCACGTTGCGGATGTCCAGGTCGGAGCGCATGGTCAGCTCCGAGATGGCGGAGCGGATGGCCATACCCACTTGCTTGACGTTTTTGACCGCACCGCGCACGATGGCATCTTCGGGGATCTTCACTTCGCTGAATCCGATGATTTCGATCATTTCCTGATCGTGGGATTCAACGGCCACGGCGGCTACCTTGGTGCTGCCGATATCCAGTCCAACCGAAATGATACCTTTATTCATAATTTTATGGGCGTTTGTTCTTTTTATTCACATACCACCTGGTCGCGGAACCGGAGGTTTATCCGGGAATAACGGCTCCAGTCGGAGGCCATCACTTTATTATAAAAGATGCGAAGCTTCAAGAGCTTCGCCGCAATATTTTCCGCCTTTCCAAACTCAATGCGCTGGTCGCCCAGGGCGGTCAGCAGCTCTACGTCGCCGGCTTTGGACACGTTCATTTGAATGACTTGCGCCCTCCAGAATTCGTCTTCTCCCAGGTAGCGGATCATATCCACTACTTGCTTTCCTGCCATGGACTGCAGATCCTTTTTATCTTTAAAAAACTCGCCCGACACCAACAGCACCCGCGCCGAAAAACGATCGGACAAGGGAATGAAATTGCCCTTGGCGTTAATGTAAAAACCATCCGCCCCCCGCCATTCGTCTTGCCGGGATGAACCGATCCATCGCGCCAGCGGCTTTTCCTGCTGGATGTCCACGACCAGATTACCGTCCAAATCATGGTACACCTGACAATCGGCAATTAATTTATTGGCCCTTACCCTGCCTTCCATCGTCTTGAGGCTCAAATCCTGCTGTCGATTTCCGTGGACAGGATCGGTGCCGTTCGCGGTCAGTATTTTTTCCACATCGGCCGGGTCAATGAATCGTATTCCCGAATCATAGTCGACTTTGACTACCAGATCATCGCATTGCTGACCGTTGAGTTTGCTTTCGGCCATGCCTACGCACAACAAAAAGACCGCAAACCAAACGATTTTACCAAGCCACTTTTTATAATAGTCAAAATTACGGAACATGCTGTTAATATTATAGGGCTTTACCGATTAATTAGCAAGCGGGGATTGCAGTAACGCCGCAATGGGCGCTACCAGGCGGTCGATATCGCCCGCCCCGATGGTGACCAATACCTCAATATCAAGACTTTCCAAGGTAGCGATTACTTCCTCTTTGGCTATTATTTTTTTATTGGATAATTCAACCTTATCCAACAACATTTCGGACGTTACCCCCGCGATGGGTTGTTCCCGGGCCGGATAGATGTCCAGGAGCAGCAGCCGATCGGCCCGGGACAGGCTGGTGGCGAAGCCCTCGGCAAAGTCGCGGGTGCGGGTAAAGAGGTGCGGCTGGAAGAGGACGGTGATGTGCCGACCGGGATACAAGGCGCGAACCGACGACAGGAACGCTTCGATCTCGGTTGGGTGGTGCGCGTAGTCGTCGATAAACACACAGCCGTCGGTTTCTATAATATACTCGAAGCGTCGCTTCACGCCCCGATAACTGGCTAGTCCAGCGCGGATTTCGTCAGGCGCAACACCCAGGCGCAAGGCCGCCGCGCTGGCGGCGATCGCATTCTCGACGTTGTGATAGCCCGGCACGCGCATGGCTACGTTTTCAATGACACCCTCGGGATAAACTATATCAAAAATAAAGCGGGCGTTCTCGATTCGCAGATTGTCGCTGCGGTAGCTACCCGAATGCAGGGCGTATTCCTGCACTTCGGCTTTGGCTCCGGCTGCCAGCTCCAGTCCTTCTCGCATAAATAAAGCCCCGCCCGGCTTGATTTGCCCCACAAATTCCCGAAATGAATCCAAGAGCGCGCTGTGTTCGCCGTAGATGTCGAGGTGATCGGCGTCAGTGGATGTGACGATGGCCAGATCCGGGTGCAGCGTGAGGAACGAGCGGTCGAATTCGTCGGCTTCCACCACGCAGATGACCTCCCCGGCCTTTTCGGCGGGCTCGTTCAACAGAAAATTGGTACCGTAATTCTGGGTGATGCCTCCCAGAAAAGCGGTGCAGTTGACCCCCGCTGCCCGCAGCAAATGCGCCACCATCGAGGAGGTAGTGGTTTTGCCGTGCGTTCCGGCAACGCCCACTGTTTTCAAATTTTGCGTAATCCAGCCCAATACCTGCGAGCGCTTCTGCATCGTGTAGCCCTGCGCTCGAAAGTAGTCCATCTGGCGATGTCCGGCAGGTATGGCAGGAGTGAACACCACCAGCGCATCCTCAGAATTTTCCAGAAAAGCCCCCGGAACCAACGCTACCGCATCGTCGTAACAAACTGCGATTCCCTCATCTTCCAGTTTTTCGGTCAGCGGCGTAGCCGTGCGGTCGTAACCCGCCACCACGAAGCCGTTCGCGTTGAACCAACGCGCCAAAGCGCTCATACCTATGCCGCCGATGCCGACGAAGAAGACGTTTTTCCAGGAGCGTTCTTGGTTCATAATTCAAAGGGGCAAAGGCACAAAGCAAATAAAGGGTAACGGTCAATACAATCTATCATCACGGTGCGCAGGTGCGCCTGTCCGACCTACTTCCCCAGCCGCATCACCTCCCGTGCGATCTCTATCGCGGCGTCGGGTCGGGCTAGTTTGGCGATGCTCCGGGTCAATTCTTTTTTCTTGGGTTCGTCTTCAAGTAACTGCATGGCCGTATCGACCAGTTCGGAGGCGGCACGATTATCGGGAATCAACAGAGCGGCGTTTTGACGGGTCAGATTCTGCGCATTCTTGGTTTGATGGTCTTCCGAAGCGGCGGGATAGGGTATCAGAATACTGGGTTTGGCAGCCAGGCAAAGCTCCGATACCGATAAAGCCCCTGCCCGCGATACCACAACATCGGCAACGGCGTAGGCCAAATCCATTTCGTAGATGAAGTCAAATGCCTTGATGCGTTCACCAGCTACATGGCCCACCGCTTCACGGGCCGTTTCAAGGTAGGCCTTTCCTGTTTGCCACAGTACCTGGTAACCCGCGTCACCCAATTGTTGTAGCCCGGCTCGGATGCTCTCGTTAATGCTCCGCGCCCCCAAACTCCCCCCCATAACGAAGAGCGTCTTGCGAGTTTCCTCGAAGCCAAAATGCGCCAACGCCTCAGTCCGCTTGCTGCCACTGTCGATAATGTCGCGACGAACGGGGTTTCCCGTAAATTTTATTTTCTTCGGGTCAAAAAATTTCTCCATGCCGGGATAGGCCACGCAAATGGTACTGGCCCGGCGGGCTAGTAATTTGTTAGTGATGCCCGCGTGCGAATTCTGCTCCTGAATGAGCGTCGGTACGCCCAGCAACGAGGCCACCATCAGCAGGGGCCCACTGGCAAACCCGCCCACGCCTACCGCCGCGTCAGGCCGGAAGTCACGCACGACCGACCGCGCTTTCAGCAGGCTTCGCGTCAGCTTGATGGGAAAGGCCGCATTGTCCAGCGACACCGCCCGCTTGATGCCCACGATGGGCAAGCCAACGATGCGGTAGCCCGCCTTCGGCACTTTTTCCATTTCCATTTTTCCCTCGGCCCCCACAAACAGGATTTCCGCAGCCGGGTAGATGGCCCGCAGCGCGTCGGCAATGGCAATGGCCGGGTAGATGTGCCCCCCCGTGCCGCCGCCACTGATTATGATGCGTTTTTTGGTCGTTGAATCGTTGATTTGTGTAATTGGGGTTTAGGGTTTAGGGCTAAGTACAGTACAAAAGTTTATCAAGTTTCTGAAAATGAGCATGGTTAAGCGCAATGTTTTGCAAGTGGTTGAGACCGTGCCTGAACAAGGAGTTCAGCGGCTGGCTTCCCGTCCTGAGTTTCTTGATCGGAATTTTTCTGCCGTTGGCCACCAGCCACTCGCCCGCCCTGATGGCCCAAACCAGCGCGATGGCCAGCAAAAACAACAGCGTCCTGATCCGGCGGTGATCGTTGACGCGGCACTTCTCGAGGTTGAAGCCACGGGATTTGAAGGCGCCAAACAGTGTCTCGACCTGCCACCGCTGGGCGTAAATCCCGGCCATGCCTCGCACGCGCTCACGGCTCATCAGGATCAGGAAGTCCTCGCCCTCCAGCTTCATACCGGTCAGGTAGGCTCGCTGCCCGTAAACGACCCTGGGTTTGCGAAGCACCTTCAACCTCCTCTCGCCGAAGACCTTGTCGGCCCGGCAGGACTTGCCGCCATTGACCACTGCGGCGTTGGCCCGCACCCGGATGACGGGTGTGAACCAGCCCGTCCACATCTCCTTACCGATGAACTCGCGGTCGCCCGTCAGGTAAACCTTCTGCCCTGGCTTGACGACCGCCCAACGTTCAAGGGCCTTCAAAAGGGCCAGCCGCGTCTGCTTGCTGCTGTTGCCCTCGCGGTTGGCCGTGTGCCACAGCAACGGGATGCTCACACCCTTGTGGGCGATGCCCAGCATCAGTATCTGCACCGTCTGCCCGCGCTGGATGTAATCCGTGCGATCCAGTGTCAGCACCACCTGGTCGGCCTGTCCGTAGGCCGACCAGACCAGCTTGAAGTACGCTCGCTGGCCGAAGCGGAAGCCACACAGCAGCCGTTGCAGGCGCTTGTACTTCGAGGACAGCAGAATGTCCAGGCAGACGCCCTTGCTCCACTCGCTGAGCGAGCAGTCGTTAAGCTTTAACAGACTCACGATCAAACAACTGATAAATTTTACGCGACGTATGTCGCAGGTAAAGTGACATTTGATGGCATTGAATACCTCTTTCTCTTTACTTTGCATCGGGATAGTCTGGGTAGAGTTGGTTTCGCAACTCAAATCTACCATTTTCAGGCTATCCTATTTTTTTTGTCCTGTATTTAGGGGTTTAGGGTTTAGGTGTTTAGGTGTTTAGCTGTTTAGCTGTTTAGCTGTTTAGCTGTTTAGGGTTGGCGAAAAACAGCTCTCACAGCTATCTACTTGTCTTTTCGCAATAGCTTTGTGCGGCATGGGTCCGCGCGGCGTACCGATCCCGCTCTGTGCCTTTGTGCCTTTGTGTCTTTGTGCCTTTGGAACTTTGTGCCTTTGAGACTTCGCCCCTTTCATATCTCCTCCAACTCACCCCGGCTTACGCTGAGGATGATGCCCATCGCTGCGCCCGTGAGGAGCATGGAGGTACCACCGTTGCTGATGAAGGGGAGCGTCTGACCCGTAGTGGGGAAGAGCCCCACCGTCACAGCCATCGTGGCAAAAGCCTGGAAAACAATGCTGAACGTCAGCCCCGCCGACAGCAGGCCACCGTAGGGGCGCTTGGGTTTGGCGATGGCTTTGAGGCCTCGATAGAGCAGCAGCAGGAATGCCACTATGACCACCATCGCGCCAATGGTACCGTATTCTTCCACGATGATGGCAAAAATAAAGTCGCTGTCGCCATTGGGCAGGTAGTGCCTTTGCTGACTTTTCGCGATGCCTTCCCCGAAAAAACCCCCTCGGGCCATGGCGATATAGGCATTTTCCGACTGCTCGGAGATCTTATTCGGATCGAGAAAGGTTTCCATGCGTTTCTCGGCCGTTTTGCCCCGCTGCCCGATGTCCATAACGACCAACAGCCCTGACACCAGCACGAAACTGGCCATCGTCAGGATCAGGTAGCGAATGGGTACCTTACCCACGTAAAGCATCATAAAGCAGGTGGCTCCCAGCAGAATAGAGGTGGACACGTTCGAGCGATAAATAAGCGCGCACACAAAGCCGATCATCACCATCGGTTCGAGCAGCAACCGCATGTCGCTCCAGTCTTTTTTAAATCGTAAAGCCAGAATGAGTGCCAGATGCGCAATAAGGGCAATCTTGGCAATTTCGGAAGGTTGAAAACTTTGGTTGATAATGGGAATCACGACCCAGCGATCAGCGTCATTGATGCTCACGCCCTTGAAGAAAGTAAGCGCCAGCAAAATCAACGCCAGCCAGACACCCATGCGGGAGAAGAAAACAAATTTCGTGTAGGGAATCAGGTGAACCAGGTACATGACGACAAACGCCCCGGCCGCCAGCTGGATCTGTTTGAAGAGGATAATCTCGGTATCGCCGCTCAGGGTACCGTAAGCCTGCTTCACGCTGGCGCTGTATACCACGACCACGCCCCCGCCCAGCAGAAACAGGGCGATCCCCCACAGCCAGGGGTCGCCTTTCATGTTGCGCTGGAACCAGGCCTGCGTCACTTCCTTCGTTTTGTGCAGTGCATCCATTTATTTACGGGGCCGCCCGAGCGGTGGAGAGTGGAAAGTAAGATTAAACGTTTCAACCTTCAACTTCAAAACCCTTCAGCCTCATTACCGCTTGCTTAAATTGATCGCCCCGGTCCTGGTAATTTTTGAATAGATCGAAGCTGGCGCAGGCTGGGGAGAGCAAAACTACATCGCCGGACTTTGTCCAGCTTCGGGCGATTTGTAGCGCTTCCTCCAAACTTTCTGTTTCGTGAAATTGTGGAACGTTATTGTTGAAAAACGCTTGGAGCTTTTTTGTGTCCGTCCCCAGGGCGATCATGCCTTTGACCTTTTCCCTGACGAGCGGCTCGATCTGGGCATATTCGTTGCCCTTGTCCACGCCCCCGATGATGAGAACGATAGGACGGTCGAAACTGCCGAGGGCGTAAAAAACAGAATCTACATTGGTGGCCTTGGAATCGTTGACGTACTCCACGCCGTCGATGGTCGCAACCGACTCGAGCCGGTGCGGGGCGTTGACAAACGTACGAAATCCCGCGCGGATTTGCTCGGGCCCCAGCCCTACGGCTTGGACCGCGAGAATGGCCGCCAGCGCATTGATGGCATTGTGCGGGCCCTGAATGGGGAGCTCGTCGAAATTTATTGAAAATTCCCGGCCGTGGCTGCGGGCGGTCAGAACGTTATTTTCCAGATAGCCGCCTTCCTTCAATTTATTCTTTAGAGATACGGGCCACTGCCGGGTGGGTAGCGTCCGTTTGCCAAGTTCGGTCGTGAGGGCTTCGCTCTCGGCGAAGTAGATAAAGTCGTCGTCTGCCGTCTGGTTTTGCGTGATGCGGAATTTTGACTGAACATATTTCTGAAAATCGTAGTCGTAGCGATCCAGATGGTCGGGCGTGATGTTGAGCAAAACCGCCACGTTGGCCCGGAAATCATACATGTTGTCCAACTGAAAACTACTGATTTCCAATACGTAAAAATCCTTCGGATCGTCAATGACCTGGGCGGCGAAGCTGTCACCCACATTGCCGCCCAAACCTACCGACAGCCCAGCTTCGCGAAGCAAATGGTAGATCAATAGCGTGGTGGTGGTTTTGCCGTTACTGCCCGTTATCGCGATCAGTTTGGCATCGGTGTAGCGGGAAGCGAACTCTATTTCTGAAATGACGGGAATATTCCGGTGGTGCAGTTGCTGCACAATGGGGGCCGTGTCGGGGATACCGGGACTCTTGACCACTTCGCCGGCCGCCAGTATCTGGTCTTCGCTGTGCGTGCCCTCTTCAAAGGGAATACCGGCGGCAGTCAGTACTTCGCGATAAACGGTTTGGAGCGAGCCTTTATCAGACAGGAAAACCTCGAATCCTTTGGCCCTCCCCAGCAACGCCGCGCCTGCGCCGCTTTCGCCACCTCCCAAAATTACAAGCTTTCCACTGGCTGCCGACATGGTACTAACATAGATACTTCAGCACAAATTTCGCAGAAATCGGGGGTTTCCTGCAAGGAATAAGCAATTATTTAGGAAGATGCTCATTACAAAAAACCGGGAGACAACTTTGGTCGCCCCCCGGTTTCTTGACAAAACACAATCTTAGTTTACCACTTTCACCTCTTCGGGTTCCTTCACGCGGTTGGCGTAGCGGACGATGAAGAAGATAACCAGCGCCACCAACAGGAACTGAATGACGGTTTGGATAAAATTACCGTAAGTGATGGCTACCTCCGCCTGATCACCGACAGCTTCCTTTAATACAATTTTCAGCTCCTCGAAATTAACTCCACCGATGATAAGGCCAAGAATCGGGTTCAGGATATCCTCCACGAGTGAAGTGGTGATTTTGCCGAAAGCAGCGCCGATGATAACACCGACGGCCAGGTCGAGCACGTTGCCCTGGGCAACGAAAGTTCTGAATTCTTTTAGCATGTTTTGTTTAAAATTGACGTTTTTGAGTGTTAAAAGAGGATTGATCAAAAAGTATACAAGAAGCCGATAGAAAGCGATTGCGCCAACTGGATCTGAGTGCTTTGGTCGTCATCATACACCATGATCACGCCAAGATTCACGTTCCAGTATTTGTTGATCTTCGCGGTGAGCATGGCGTCGAGACGATTGTCGATAGAACTCAGATTCTGGTAGTTGGCAAACATCAGGTACCGGAACTTCAAATTGACGTTCTTGGCGATATCTTTATTGAAGTTGGCTACCAGTTGCAGCAGCGCCAGCTCATTGCGCACTCGCTTACCGATGGGCACACCGTAATTTTTCGGGAAAGACCGGTAAAGATTCAGGTCGGTGACGATCGTCTGCCGCACGGCACCGGGCGAGAAGGTAATGAAGAAATACTCGACCGGTTTGTACTCGATACCGAGCGCCTCCGTGACGTAAGCCGGAGAAAATAAGCCTGAAACCCGGCTGCGCTCCAATTCGCCCGAGGTTAACTTGTTGTATTCATATCCCGCCGTGAATTGTGTCAGCAGGTTGGCATTGATGATGAAACTCCAGTGCGGCGTAAGTTCGCGGCCGTACTTGGTATCGAAAAAAAGACGGTCGACGCTCTTGCGGCTTTCCTGTCCCTTGTTGCGCACGATACCGTACTGCGCCTGGAAGTCGTTGCGCCAGCTATTTTTGTCCTTCTCGTAGGTAATCAGGGCATTGGTAAAGACGCCGAACGCCACCGAGCTCACCGCACCGCCCGTCCAGTTATCGCTAAAACTTCCCTGGTTGAGATTGGCCCCAAACTCAATTTTCTTTTTCCAGGAGGTATCCACTTCCGCCACACTCTCCTCCCGCAGCGAATCGATCACGGCACCTTCCCGACTACGCAAGGAGTCGGTCGGCGTTTCATTTTGGGCAAAAACCTGAAAGGAGTTGAGGGTAACAGTGAAAATGATGAAGAGTGAGGAGAGCGTTTTTGCCATTTATATCAAGCGTTTTTATCGGAGGATGATTCGTTGAAAATTTCCACTTTTCGGGACTGGAAAAGTTGCAGAGGAATGACGGTAGTCGAGTCCGCGCTTTGAATCGTGACCGAGACGTTGTCGATGCGGGTGATCGTTCCCCGTACATCGTCCAGTTTCACAACCTGTCCCTCCTTATACTTATTACGGCTATAAATAGCGGAAATCATGTTGGCCAGGACATCCCGCGACGCGATGCCGTAACCCAGGGCAAAAGCCGCCACGATACCACCAAGAATCAAGTTAAAGCTTGATTCCAGCAGGGCAGTTTCGAGGCCGATTTGCCCCAGAGCGCTGATGAAGGTGATGATTAGAAAAAAGATGAAGACGATGTTTCCAATCAGCTTGGCCGAAGCAATATTGAATGACTTGCAGAGAGCGGTAACCGCATTCTTGATCACATCAGCCAGCATGATACCCACCTGGAGCATGATCGCTGCCGCAACCAGGCGCGGGATGAACTCCACGATCGAGGCCACCATGTTGGTGATGGCGTCGATGCCCAGGGTCTCGGTGGCGGCGGTCAGGAACACCAGCAGAATAAAGTAATAAAGTACCGTAGCCACGATTTCACTCAGCTTAATCTCGGTTTTGAGCTGCTTGACGATGCTGATTTCGTTCAACTTCTCACCAATGCGGTCGAAACCCACACGACCCAGTACTTTCCTGACCAGTACCGCAACAGCGCGCGCCACCAGATAGCCTACCAACAGGATAATGGCGCAGCCGATCAGCCGCGGCACAAACTCCACAAACTGCTGAATGAGCGTGTTGAAAGTATTGATCAGAATTTCGGTGATATTGGGAAGGCGTTGCATAGCAGCTAAGGTTGGGTGGGTTCATCAAGGTCAGACATGCACAGCAACGCTGTACTGAAAAGGCTATCGGTGAACAATTCCACGATTTGCATTGTATCGCGTATTAGATCAATTTCCGATACCAGCGCATTTTTCAGGTAAGCGGGCACCTCGGCGTCGGGTTCCAACTCTTCGAATACGTTATTTTTCATACGGCACGATTTTTATTTCAAGAGCTTAAATAATTCCAACAGTTTGGCACCCAGGATTCCTAAGAAAATGGCGGTTTCCAGGTACTTGGTTCGGAGTTTCTCGCGGGAGCGCAACAGCCGCATTTTCGTCGCACTCTCTGTGATTTTGAACACATCGGAGATTTCGCGAATACTAAGATCGTCTTGGTATTTCATCATCAGGATACTTTTCTCCTCGGCGGATAACCCTTCCATGGCTCGTTTCAGTCTTTTGGTTTCCACGTCCGGCTCATCGAACATCGTATTCAAATCCGTGTCGTCGGGTACCTCCAGGTTTTCATCCGCGTAGACCTCCGCCCGTTTCTTGTTGATCCGCAACTGATCCATGCAGTAGTTGTAGGTGATGGAGTACAACCAGGTGGAAAACCGGGCGTTTTCGTTGTATGAGCCCAGCTTGAAGATCAGTTTCAGAAAAATATCGTGGGTGAAATCCTCCGCTTTCGCCTGATCCTTCACGAAAGACAAACACTTACGATACACCTTGCTGGAGTATCGTTCGTAAAGTTCTTCAAAATAAGGATTGCGCTGCGTGACGATAAACATCCTCACCAGTTCCTCGTCGGTCTGCAATTGAATTGGTTTTGGTTCCGGGCTTAGGACTTCCATTTGTTGGAAAGGTAACTGTTAGAGGGGGGCATTTCGGGAAGTTTTGAGCAAAAATCGGCCCGAAGTAACAAAAAAAGCCCTGCACTTACGAGAATGCAGGACTCTTTTAAAATATTAATGAGCAAGCGGTTGTCAAACTCCGCCTATCGCCACGCGCTTGAAGTCTTTCACTTCTAGTCCTTTGGATGTTTTCTCCAGCAACTGGCGAATGGTCATCGAACCATCCTTCACGAAATCCTGATTCAGCAGCGTATTGTCGCGGTAGAACTTATTCAACCGGCCCATGGCGATCTTCTTCAAGCATTGCCTCAGGCTTGCCTTCGGCGCGAGCCTGGTCGCGACCGACCTCGATTTCACGCTCGATCGTCGCCGAGTCCACGCCGTCCTTGTCCAGCGCGACGGGCTTCATGGCCGCGATTTGCATGGCCACATCCTTACCAAGTTCAGCCACGTCGGTGCCGTTGGCGCCGGCAAAGCCGACGAGTACGCCCAATTTTCCATTCGAGTGGATGTAGGATACCACCTTCTCCGCGCTCATATTTTCGTAAGCCATCAGGTCGAGTTTCTCACCGAGCTTGCCCGTCAGATCAACGATATGCTCCGATACCGGGCGGCCATCGGCCATCGTTGCAGCCAGGAGCGTTTCTTTGTCAGCGGCGTTCATTTCGACCGCTTTGTCCAGGATAGACTGCGTGAGATTCTTAAAATCCTCCACGTTGGAAACGGGCTCCGTTTCACAGGCCAGCGCCACGATGACACCCGTCTTGGCATCATCGCTGATGTGTACCAGCACCGCTCCCTCGGAAGTAGCATTATCGGCGCGCTTGGCGGCCACTTTCTGTCCTTGCTTGCGCAGGTTGTCTACTGCCTTATCAAAATCTCCATCCGCTTCGGTGAGGGCTTTTTTGCAGTCCATCATTCCGGCGCCGGTCATCTGGCGGAGTTTGTTTACGTCTTGTGCCGTTATTGCCATAATTGGTTTATTTCGATTTTTGTATGTTGAATTTAAAATTTTGGATAAAAGTACGTTCCCGTACCCTCCTCCTATTTTATCAAAGTAGCCCATAGCGGAAGGCTACGGGCTACTCATCTATATCCAGATAATTAGGTCTGAACCTTATTGCTTATTTGTCATTGGAAAAGGACTACTACTTGTCGCTTTCCTCAGCGGCTGCTGCGGGAGCAGCTTCGGCGGTGGGAGCTTCCGCAGCAGGTGCCTCGTCCGCTTTGGCTTCTTCCTTAGCTTGCTTTGCCTCTTCGCGCGCTTGCTTTTTGGCAGCTTCGGCCTCGCTGCGGAGGTCAGCCTGACGCTTCGCTTCTTCTTCCTCGGCCAGGCGTTGGTCCTCTTTGTCCTGCTTGCGTTCCATCAGTCCTTCCTCGATCGCCTTGCCTACGGCCAGGGTCAGCAGAGAGATGGACTTGTAAGCGTCATCGTTTCCGGGAATCGCGAAATCGACCAAGTTTGGGTTGGAGTTGGTATCGCAAATTGCGAAGACCGGGATATTCAATCGACGGGCCTCGGAAATGGCGATATGCTCACGCTTCACGTCCACGACGAACAGGGCCGAAGGCAGGCGCGTCAGGTCGGCGATGCCGCCCAGAACGCGATTCAACTTTTCCTGCTCACGGGTAAGCATCAGCCGCTCGCGCTTGGCGATATTCTTGACCATCTCTTCGTCGGTCAGCGTTTTTTCCAGCGTTTGCATCTTCTTGATCGACTTGCGGATGGTACCGAAGTTGGTCAACATGCCGCCCAGCCAGCGGTCGGTCACGTAGGGCATTTTGAGGCGCTTGGCCTCTTCCGTTACGATTTCCTGCGCCTGCTTCTTCGTGGCTACGAACATTATTTTTTTGCCGGAACGCACGAGTTGCTTCAATGCCGTTTCGGCTTGCTCGAGGCTGTTCAGGGTTTTGTTGAGATCCACGATGTGAATCCCGTTTTTCTCCATAAAAATGTACGGAGCCATACGGGGGTCCCACTTGCGGGTCAGGTGACCGAAGTGCACCCCGGCGTTCAGTAAGTCTTTATATTCTATCTGTGCCATTTGATTTTTGGTAAAAATGAATTAGAAAACAACTACGCAGCACAGCACACCGGACACGATAAGTGCTGCCTGGACTCTACTTAATTTTGAATAAGTGAATTAGTGAATGATAGAATAAACTCTGCCCAATCAACAATCTAATTCACTTTTATCAGTATTTAGATAATCAGGATTCCGGTATTTAAAACAACCTTAAACCTAATACCTAACAACCCGAATTAACGTTTCGAGAACTGGAACTTGCGGCGGGCTTTGCGGCGGCCGTACTTCTTACGCTCGACCATGCGGGGGTCACGCGTCAGGAAGCCTTCCTCTTGAGGGGCGGGCGGTTTTCAGCGTTGGCCTCGACGAGGGCGCGGGCGATGGCCATGCGCGTTGCCTCGGCTTGTCCCGTGATCCCACCACCGCGGACGTTCACCTTGAGGTCGTAGGTACCGTTGGCGTTCAGCGTCGTAAACGGCTGCTGAAGCACGATCTGGTGGACTTCAAAGGGAAAGTATTCCTTATAATCGCGGCCATTTACCTTAATCTCACCCTTGCCGGGCTTCATGTAGATACGCGCCACGGCGGTCTTTCTGCGACCAATTGTGTTGATAATTTCCATGCAGGATTGTCTTACAAGTTGAATTTAACTTCTTTGGGCTGCGCGCCGGCGTGCGGATGCTCGGCGGCGGCATAAACGTACAGGTTGGTGAACAACCGGCGACCCAAACGGCCCTTGGGCAACATGCCCCGTACGGCTTTCTCGACCAGGCGCTCGGGATACTTGGCCAGGATTTCACGCGGCGTCTGGAAACGCTGTCCGCCGGGGTAACCCGTGTGGCGCATGTAAATCTTGTCGGTCATTTTCTTCCCGGTCATTTTGACTTTGTCGGCGTTGATAACGATAACGTTATCACCACAGTCAACATGCGGCGTGAAGTTCGGCTTGTGCTTGCCCCGGATGATTTTGGCGATTTCGCTGGCCAAACGGCCCAGCACCACATCCTTGGCATCCACCACGATCCACTCCTTAGTGACAGTGTTTTTGTTCGCCGAGATGGTTTTGTAGCTTAACGTATCCACGATTAACAAAAGGATTTTAATTGATTATCAGGTTTTTAAACACTAAAATACCTGCCCCACCTGAAATTGGGAGTGCAAATATAGAGCTTAACCTTTTGAATAGCAAGATGGCGGGAGAAATAAAGTTGAGCTCGCGTACCTTCCAACTAACGAGCGCTGGGATCGCGGCTCTTGCTGCCCTTCGAACTCACCGCATTTTGGAGTGCTTCACCAAATAGGCCGTCAGGATGGGGTCGAAGCCCTGCGCGATGTCGGCCTCGATGAAGTCGATTTTGTACTGGCCGCATTTGAGTTTCAGATCCTGGTAGAATTTCTTGACAAATTCCTGGTACTGGTCGCGTACCTGGTGCGGCTGCACCTTCACGCGCTCGCCCGATTCGAGGTCCACGAACTCATAGGGACGGTCCTCGAAGGCGAATTCTTCCTCGGTGCGGCGGTCGGTGACGTGGAAGAGCAGCACCTCGTGCATGTTGTGGCGCAGGTGTTGCAGGGCCGAAAAGAGCTCTTCGCTGTGTTCCAAATCCTCGAACATATCGCTGAACAGAATCACCAGCGAACGTTTGTGGATTCTCTGGGCAATGAGGTGGATGACCTCGGCGACGGAAGTTTTGCGCAGCGGACGCGGCTTTTGCAGCAGCCCCTCCAGTTCCAGCAAAATTTTGTGAATGTGCGAGGGCGTGGACTTGACCTGCGTCTGGGTTTCGATTTCCTCCGCGAAGGTAGTCAGGCTGACGGCGTCCTTTTGGCGTTGCAGCAGGTGAGCGAGGCAAGCCGCCGCCATGATGCTGAACGTGATCTTGCCGTAGTTCTCCTCGGGGTAATACATGGAGGACGACGTATCGAGCAGCAAGTGACAGCGCAGGTTGGTTTCTTCCTCGTAACGCTTCACGAACAGTTTGTCGGTTTTGGCGAAAACCTTCCAGTCCATGTGGCGGGTACTTTCGCCGGTGTTATATAGACGGTGTTCGGCGAATTCTACGGAAAAGCCGTGAAAAGGTGATTTGTGGAGGCCCGTGATGAAGCCTTCGACCATTTGCCGGGCCAGGAATTCCAAATTTCCGAACTCCCTTACTTTTGCTAAATCCAGCGGACGCTTATTCATGGTTCTGATTGGGTTCTTACTTCCACGAATATACGAAAGCTTTATTTAGTTGAGAGTTGAGAGTTTCTGTATCCACAGAAGCGAGCATTCTTTCCCACACAGGAAGGCCAATTTAGTATAAGAACCCTTCGTCCTCCTCGGCTACCAGCGTTTCGCGCACCTGGTAGTCGACGGGGAGGTTCTTGCGGAACAGGCGTCTTTTTGGCAGGTTCATCACCAGGCCATCGGCCCCGATGACTTTCAGTTGCACTTTGGCGATGCCGCTCTGCACCATGCCGATCTCGCGGGCGGCAGATTTGCTGAGGTCGATGACCCGGCGCTTCGAGAAGGGGCCACGATCCGTGATACGTACATTGACTTTGCGGTTGTTCTTGAGGTTCGTGACCTCGATGAGGGTATTATAAGGAAGGGTAGGGTGCGCAGCGGTGAATTCTTTGTTGCTGAACAGTTCGCCGAAAGAAGTCTGGCGGCCGTTAAATTTGGGAGCGTAGTAGGAGGCCATCCCGGTTTCGATTTTTCCCATGTGCTCCTGCATTTCGGGAGAGGGGTCGGATAGGCTGACCATCAGGAAAATATAGAACGCTTGTAAATTCATACCAAAAGTTTTGGTGAAACATATGGCCCGCAGATTACCACCATAATTCTGTAAACTGCTGACTGGGCGCTACCGGTAATTTTCGACAAAGGTAACGCAATGATTTTTGAGGGAGTATTTTATATATTATTAGTACAATTAATTAACAATTATATTCAATTATGATACCGTAAACCCAGTATCTGGAAGGCTCCTTGTTTGTTCACAGCAATATACTTGCTATTTTAGCGTTCGATTTAACTTTTTAACAACCGAATAGTGGAAGACAGAGAGCAGATCTACTCCAACCGGGTCAGGGCCGGGAAGCGCACCTATTTTTTTGATGTTCGCGCCACCCGCGCCAATGATTATTACCTCACGATCACCGAAAGCCGACGCCACGCCGATGGAGATGGGTTTAGCTACGAGAAGCACAAGTTATTTCTGTACAAAGAAGATTTCGACAAGTTCATCGAAGCTTTACAGGATACGGTGGAACACGTGAAAACGGAGCTGTTGCCCGAAGTCGATTTCAGCCAATACGAACCCGAACCCAAGCAGGACGAAGCGCCGCCCGAGCCGCTCAACGGACAAGCCGACAAAACCGATTTCAAATTAGGCGAAGGGTCGGATTTGAAGTGGGAATAATTCTTTCAATGAAAAATTAAGAATGAATAGTTAACAATTTTTGTGAGTGCTTGCTATTTGCTCTGAACCAATACTGACCATAAGGGTGCCTTGCCAAAGCCTTCGGAATTCATTCCGAAGGCTTTTTAGTTTTTAGACCTTTAATCCGTACTTTTGCGATTTGTTTTACAGATGGCTTAGTTAATTGACTATTAACTGCTTGCAAAGTGAAAAGCCAACTGTCCATTGTCAACTGTCAACTGTCAACTAAATAATGAGCTTACAATGCGGAATTGTCGGATTGCCCAACGTCGGGAAATCCACGCTTTTCAATGCCATATCGACGGGTAAGGCCGAGGCGGCCAACTACCCTTTTTGCACCATCGAACCCAACGTAGGCGTGGTCACCGTTCCCGACGAACGCCTGGAAGTGCTCACCGGGTTGGTAAAGCCTCAGAAGGTACTGCCGACGATCATCGAGTTCGTGGACATCGCCGGCCTCGTGAAAGGCGCAAGCCAAGGCGCGGGCTTAGGCAATAAGTTTTTGGCTAACATCCGCGAAGTGGACGCCATTGTGCACGTCATTCGCTGTTTCGAGGACGAGAACGTCGTTCACGTCGAAGGTCGCGTCGATCCGGTATTCGATAAGGAAATCATCGACATTGAGTTGCAGTTGAAGGATCTGGAATCGGTCAATAAAAAAATCCAGAAAGTCGAGAAAGCCGTTCGTACGGGGGACGCCAAAGCAAAAGCTGAGCTACAGATTCTGCAGGAATACAAGGCCGCCCTGGAAGCAGGCCGTAGTGCCCGGACGCTTTCCTATACGAAGGAAGAGCGCGAGGCCGCCATCGGCGACCTGCAACTACTCACGGTGAAACCCGTGCTGTATGTGGCCAACGTCAATGAAGAGTCGATGCTTACGGGTAACGAGTTTTCCGAGAAGTTGCGCGAAGCCGTTAAAGACGAAAACGCCGAGGTAGTAGTGCTGTGCGCCGCCATCGAATCTCAAATCGCCGAAATGGACGACCCCGAGGAGCGCGAAATGTTCTTGGGAGAATACGGTTTAAAGGAGGCTGGCCTGGATCGGCTCATTCAGGCGTCTTACTCACTACTCGATCTGATCACTTACTTTACCGCCGGGGTGAAGGAAGTACGGGCCTGGACCATCCGGCGCGGCTGGAAGGCTCCGCAGGCAGCGGGCGTCATCCATTCCGATTTCGAGAAGGGCTTTATTCGGGCCGAGGTCATCAAAATTCCCGACTATCAGCAGTACAAAACCGAAGCGGGCGTAAAGGAAGTGGGCAAAATGGCCGTGGAGGGCAAAGAATACGTCGTGAAAGATGGCGACGTGATGCACTTCCGGTTCAACGTTTAGCGCCGCCGGTTCCACTCCACGCGCTGGTAGCCTACGAGCTTATCGGCGCGGGCGGCGGGCGGGCGGTTGTACACCAGGATGTCGTAATCGTTTTCGGTAGCGGCGAAATTGCCTTCTATCTGGGCATCGTCTGCCTGGTCGGCCGTCCCTTGCACCACGGCATAAGCATAATTTATTACACCCTGTTTGATAAGTATGGCCGCTCGGTATGCCTGCAAGTCGGCATCGTACGTCATGCGGTTGAGGTCGTTGTGCAGCCAAAGGTGAAAGCCACCATCGACATATACTGCCGCGTCGGCGACCTCGGGCATTTTTAGGGTAAAAACCACGGGCGTATAATCGGCTTCGTCGCTACCCATGCCCGACTCGCGCTGATCCACAATGTATTGCCCGTTCAGATCATCCATTTGGATATAGGCCCCGTAAGCGCGAGGCTTGTCGGGTGCCAGAATCAGGCGCGTGAATTCCCCCAGCCTTTCCAGTTCATACACGCCGAAACCCCGTGCCGACAGCGTGCGGCTGTCGAAGTACCGGAACTCGTTGCCGCCGGGAAAAGTATTTTCCAAATCGAAAAACTGGTACTCCAGCACCGAGTCGAAGGGGCGCACGTTGGTAGGCTTGAAGCCCTTCTTGGCCTTGTCCCAACGGAAATTCTGCCGGATCACCACCTGCAGACCCGTCTGCGGTGCCACTACCTGAAAACCCTTGTAGTCGAGACTGAAGTCGATTTGCTGGTCGGTGCGTTGTTCACGGATGCCCTGCGAAAACCGCGCTTCCGCCGCGATACGCACCCTATTTTCGTAGACCATGAACCGCCGCGTCGCCACCACTTTTCGCTGCCGCTCGGAGTAGATCACCAGCACGTAATTGCCCGATACTTTCAGGCGCGGAACCTGGAAACGGTAGTGATAGTAGGGCACTTTGGTACTGAACGACTGCTTGAATTCGGTGATGGGGTAGTCGTTGAACTCGTAAGTGAACTCGATATCGTTCAACACCGACTTATTCCAATCGGCATTGCAGTGAATCAGCTTCGCGCGAAAACCCCGGTAGTCCGCCGTCATATCGTCGAATTCCAGCATCAACGGCCGTTCGCCGTCCAACTGAATCACCGCCGGCCCGATCAGTCGCCTCGGGTCGTCGGGGCGATCGGTGGCGGGATAGAGCAGCACCGTTTTGATGTTTTCGTTGTAGATGTAGTCTTCCAGCCGGATATCTTCGGCCCGGGGTTGGGCCAAGATTTTTGAAAAAATAAAAACGGAAAGCAACAGCAGCGGAAAACAGTACGGGCGCATAAATGAAAGGGAAAGAAGCTTTTTGGCTATTGTTGGAAACAAAACGAAAAGCGTACCAACATCGCCTAATCATCCGCACATTTATCAGCATTCCCCCGAAAAATCGTTATTTTTGAAAAAAAACCAAGCTTTGCCCATGCCCGCCCAACCGCAGAAAAAATATACGCCCGAGGAGTATCTGGAGCTCGAACGCGCCGCCGAGTACAAGAGCGAATACTATCAGGGCGAAATCTTCGCAATGGCCGGAGCCAGCCGCAATCATAATAAAATTGTTGCAAACTTATGCGTCCGAGTTGGTAATCATCTATTAGGAAAAGCCTGTAATTTTTATCCAAACGATATGCGGGTTCACATACCCGCTAACAGCTTGTACACCTATCCTGATTTGGTGGTAACGTGTGGAAAAGAGGAGTTTCTAGATGACGAGTTCGATACGTTACTGAACCCTTTGATCATCGTCGAAGTACTTTCCAAGAACACGGGAGACTACGACCGAGGTGATAAATTTGAAAAGTACCGGAGCATACCATCGCTCCTGGAGTACGTCCTGATCGATTCCCGCCGAATCAGGGGAGAAGTTTGGAGAAAAGAGAACGATACCTGGCTGCTTGCCACTGAAACAAATGAACTTGATTCGAGCGTCGAATTAGCCAGCATCGGCAGTACGATCTTACTGGGCGATCTCTACGATAAAACCGAAGGCCTGAGTTTCGGTTGGGATTGAGGGTCACCCCTCCAATTCCTCCGCTTCCAGCATCGCCACTTCCCAGGCCCTGGTAGTGTCGGCAATCTTCTGGCGGGTGTGGGCGTACTTCTCGTTCAATTCGTCCAGTGCATCTTTCTCGGCGTAGTTGGCCGGGTCGGCAAGTTGGGTTTCCAATCTTTTCTTCTGCGCTTCCAGGTCGGTAATGGTCGCTTCCAGTTCCTCGACCTGCTTTTGGGCTTGTTTCAAGGCCCACTGGTTACTCAGCTTGGGCGAGTCTTCTTTTTTATGACCGTTAGACGCAGCAGCAGGAGCCGCCGTACTTTTGGGTGGCGGGGCGCTGCTAACGATGGCTTTCTCGCTCACCGCCGATTCCAGCCCACGCTCCTCCAACCAAAGTTCGTACTCTTCGTACGTACCGGGATATGCCTTGATTTGGTGATCCTCGATGTACCAGATTTTCGTCGCAATGTTTTCCACAAAATAGCGGTCGTGGCTCACCACGATATAGCTACCCTCGTACTGCTGCAAGGCCTGAATCAGGATATTCACCGACTGCATGTCCAGGTGGTTGGTTGGCTCGTCGAGGAGCAGGAAGTTAGCCTGGGAGAGCAGCACCTTCGCCAGCGCGATCCGCGATTTTTCGCCCCCGGAAAGCACTTTTATCTTCTTGAAGACATCGTCGCTCGAGAACAGGAAGCAACCCAGCACCGTGCGTAATTCCGTCTCGGTCTTCTCGGGGGCGGCGTATTTGAGTTCTTCGATCAGGTTGTGCGCCACGTTCAGCGACTCCAACTGGTGCTGGGCGTAGAAGGTAAAGGACACGTTATGGCCCAGTCGGCGGACGCCTTTGTGTTTTTCGGTACCCGCCACGATGCGCAATACCGTAGATTTGCCGCGTCCGTTGGCCCCGATGAGCGCAATTTTATCTCCCCGCTCCATGGTAATACTGGTGTGGTCGAGGATGAGCTTCTCGTCGTAGGCTTTCGAGGCATCTTCCAACTGAAACACGTGACGGCCCGGCTGGGTAGTGAACTGAAAGCGGAAATGCACTTTGGCGTTTTCGTCTATTACCTGATCCACAACGTCCATGCGGTCGAGGGCCTTCACCCGGCTTTGTACCTGACGGGCCTTGGTTGCCTTGGCCTTAAACCGCTCGATGAAGCGCTCCGTCTGACGGATTTTGGCCTGCTGATTTTCGTAAGCCCCGCGCTGCACTTCGTTGCGAAGTTCCTTTTCTTCTTCGTAAAAAGAATAGTTACCCGAATACAAATTCAGTTTCGCACCTGACACTTCCACGGTCGTATCAACCACATTGTCAAGAAATTCGCGGTCGTGCGATACCACGATTACCGCACCTTCGTAATTTTGAATATATTTTTCCACCCATTGGATGGAAGGCAGGTCGAGGTGGTTGGTCGGCTCATCGAGCATAAGCAGGGCGGGCTTTTGCAGCAGTAGCTTCGCCAGCATCACGCGCATCCGCCAGCCGCCAGAAAACTGCCGCAGCGGTTGGGTAAGGTCGTCGGTCGAGAAACCCAGCCCTTCCAAAATCGCCTCCGCCTTGGCCTGGATAGAATAGCCATCGAGCGCCTCGAACTCGTCCTGGGCACGGGCGAGCTTGTCCACCAAATCGTCATGATAATTGGTTTCCATTTCGTGCAGCACCTTATCTATTTGAGCTTGCAACTCGTTTTGCCGCTCGAAAGCCTGCATGGCTACCGACAGGATGGATTCGTCGCTCTGATAAGAAAGTAAATCCTGGTTCAGGAAGCCAATGGAGCAGTCGCCGGACATGGAAATACTCCCCTCGTCGGGCTGATACTCACCGTCGATCAGGCGCAGCAGCGTGGATTTTCCGGTACCGTTCAGACCGATGAGGCCGATTTTTTGTTTGGGTTTGATATGCAGCGACGCGCTGTCGTAGAGCGCACGGTCGCCGAGGTAATAGCTGAGGTTCGTTATCGCAATCATGCCGCAAAGGTACGGCGAAAGAGTGGAATTTGGATTCTGGACGCCGGATATTAGAGATTGGAATGGTCCATTATTCAAAATCCCCTAAATTTGCCCAATAATGAAAACCACTCCGTTTTGAATCAGTTATTTCCCATATTCCTCAAGCTGAATAACGACGACTTGCACCTGCTCATCGTGGGCGGTGGCTACGTGGGTCTGGAGAAAATAGAGGCCGTGCTGGGCAACTCGCCCGAGGCCAAGATCACGCTCGTCGCTCCCGAGATTCGGGACGAGATTCAGGAAATTGCCGCGCACAAACCACACGTAGTCCTTATTCAGCGAACCTTCGAAGAATTCGACCTCGACTACAAGGATTTGGTCATCGTTGCCACCAATGACAAGGAAGAAAACAAGCGGATCAAAAAGCTGGCCCGCGCCAAGCACCTGCTGTGCAACGTCGCCGACACGCCCGCCGAGTGCGACTTTTACCTTTCTTCCATCGTCAAAAAAGGCAATCTGAAAGTTGCCATTTCCACCAATGGCATGTCCCCTACCCTGGCCAAGCGCCTCCGCGAGGTACTCACCGAAGCCTTGCCCGATGATCTGGAAACGGCGATGGAGCAACTCAAAGAAGTGCGCGATCAACTACGCGGCGACTTCGAGTACAAAGTGCAGGAGTTAAATCGGATTACGGAGGTGTTGGTTCGTCAGAAGGAGGAAGGTTGAAAGGCACAGAGCGATGCGGCGTTCCGACACAGAGCGATGCGGCGTTCCGACACAGAGGCACAAAGTTAAAAAATGGAAGCGCCTAAAAAACCGCGAAGGCTGGTACTTAGTGGTGGGCCCGACCGTCAGATTCCGCTCTTTGGGCAAGGGAAGTATAACATTCCTGGCCTCGGAGCAAGCCGTCGGATGAGGCGGGACAAGGGAAACAGGATAATCCTGGCCTCGGAGAGGCCTAACATTTGTGGCAGATCAGCCTCCCCAACCATGCCCAGCCTCGGAGAGGCGCAACGTTTATAAAATTGAAAAACAAAACCCTACACGGCCTCATCCTCAGTGGCGGCAAAAGCCGTCGGATGGGACGGGACAAAGGCTTGATCATACAAGATGCACAGACTTGGGTGAATCGCGCGGGGATGCTGCTACGAAGCGTGGATTTGGCCGTGAGCGTAATGATTCGGGGGGAACAACGCGTGGAGTACGCGGCCACAGTTTTGCCTGAATTCGAGCTACTGAGCGATTTCGATTTGCCCGTAGGTGGGCCGTTAAAGGGCTTACTGAGTTTTCACCAGCTTTATCCGAAGAGTGACGTGCTCGTGCTGCCCTGCGATATGCCAAACTTGCAGGCTACGTTGCTGGCTGAGTTAATCGAGGTTTATTTCGATAACCCTGACTCAGAAGCCTGGATTTTTGAAAATCAGGGAGCTTTACAGCCCTTTCCAGGCATCTATTCCTCCCGAATGCTGGGTTCTGCTTTTGATAAAATGCGGCGGGGTGAACTCCTCAGGCACGGACTCAAAGCTTTACTCGACCCTACGACAACCGCTCGAAAGGTAGTTTACGACGAGCTTGTCTTCCAGAACAGGAATGCTCCGTTTTGACTCCATTCACCCGATTCCAAACTCTACGATCGCCTTCGGAAAATTCTCTCCTTCGTGTCCCGAGCGACTCAGCTTCACCAAGGCGAAGCGTTGCAGCAAATCCAGCGAGCTCCATTGTGCCAACGTCGGCGGGGTGCATTGCCATTCCTGCGCTTTTTCCAAGACTTCCGTCGGCACGCTGTCCATTTCTTCCCAAGCGGCATCGACGCCTCCCAAATCCTTGATTTTCTTAGCACTGTGCTCCCAAATCCGCTCACTCAGGTAGCTACGGTATGCCTCGATCTGGGGGGGCGAGGCGCAGGGCATTTCAGCCAGGGTCTGCTTTTCTGCGGACGTCAAGCGGCTCCATTCGTCCAGTTGCAGCTTTTTGTCGGCAGCATCGAGCTTGTAGCGCACGACCATAGGAATACAGCGGAGCGTATCTACAAAATCGGTCTCAAAATCAAAATAAACTACTTCCATAGAAATGCGCAGTGTGACTCGCCGCGAATTTACGACAATTGCACAGCCGGAGAAACCAGTTGTAATTGGTAAAAAAATTACGTTTGTACCATCTTGAAAATATCATACGCCCATTAGGCTATTCTTAAAAAAAGTATCCAGTCCGTTCTTTCAATAAAAGCTGCTATCGCCGATAATTAAATGGAATTATAAACTATAACTAAAATAAAAAGTTAGGTATTGACAACATAGCAGTTTAAATTTGATTCGATGATATGGGACAACATACTGTCAATAAATGATAATAGTACAATTTTATTTTATAGTCATCCCATTTAAATAGCCATTTTTAACTATACACCTCCGTAGTTAACAACTCTCGTCAAACTCCCGGTCACGGGCGGCTTCAACGAATAGGCACCTGAGGCCACGACGATAGACCTCATTTTTCGTTCCAATCTATTGTAATCTTAAATTATGGTGACTGACAAACCAATACGCATACTGATTGTGGAGGATCACTCAGTGGTTCGTATGGGTATTCTGAACTTGTTGCGAGAGGAAGCCGATATTGAATTGGTAGGGGAAGCGGCGGACGGAGAAGAAGCCCTGACGATGATCCCTAAACTCCGACCCGACATCATCCTGATTGGAATTACCCTGCCGCGTCCTTCGGGCTTAGAGGTCATGCAGGAGGCTACCCGTTCCTTCCCTGCTGCCCGCTTTCTTGTTTTCAGCATCAACAATGATCCCGACTATATCCTGAGTGCCGTACAAAACGGTGCGGCCGGTTACCTGTCAAAGAACACCGACCGGGCCGAGATTCTGAAAGCGATTCGAACCGTTCATGGTGGTGAGCTGTACTATCCACCCAATGCTTCCTCCGTGATTATCAGAAACTTAGTGACGCGAAAGTCATCTGACAGGAGTTTCCAGAAATCAGCTACCACTAGTTCGGCTACCTCTATCTGGCATCGGATCACCAGCCGCGAACACGAAATCCTGCAATGCCTCACCGAAGGACTCAGCAGCAAAGACATCGCCCGTCGCTTCGACGTCAGCCCGCATACCGTCGCCAACCAGCGGGCCAGTATTATCCGCAAAGCACGGGTCAAGAATACGGCCGAACTGGTGAGTTTGGCGCTACGGGAAAGGGTCTAGTGTTTCAAAATCTTCTTTCGAACCCTGAGTTCTCCCACACTCACTTCCACCACGTAAAGCCCCGCAGCCGTACGCCTGATGTCCAGCGTATGGCTGACCCGGTCGGCGTCCTTCTGGAAGCTCTCTTGCCGCACGGTCACGCCGTTCAGGTTATACACGGTCGCTTGCACGGGGCCGCGTAGTTCGTTATCCAGCTTTATTTCCACCAAACCGTTATTGGGGTTGGGCGAGAACTGCACCGTATTTTCGAGCAGCGTTTGGTGGGTTGGTTCGTTGCCGAGTACCTGAATATTCCGCACATAGATGGCCGCAGAAGCCGTACTGTCCCCGCAGACATCGACCCCCGAGCCGCGTACCGAGTAGGTAATGGTTTTTCCGGGACGGGCGGTCACTTGCGGCCCCAGCGTGGTGTTGAGATTGGTATCCGGCGACCAGGTGTAGATGCTCGCACCTTTGGCTTGCAGCGTTACGGACTCACCGGGATTGATGAATTGCGCCGAAGTCGACACCAGCACAGAAGGCTTCATGCCGGGTCTGGCGGTAATTTCGTGCGCGATGTTGAGTCCCGTGCGGCGCAGGAACAAATCCCACTGCCCATCGGCGGCCTGCTCCCAGGAAGTACCCTTCACCGACTGGCCGTCCCTGGTAGTGGCCACCGCCACCGAATCACCATTATAAACCAGTTGTAGACCGATGTGATACCCCTGCCCGAAGAGCGGAATCTGACGGTCGAAGGTTATGTCGGTCGCGCGACTGGCGGCAATATCGGCCGCGATCCGGCGAATCGGTATTGCCTTCTCTTCCAAAATGGCCCCCGGACCGCCCTGAAACCCTCGGGCGTTCCACACGGTCACCAGAATCGTGTTCTCGGTGTCAGCACCACCCCTGGCAAATACCCGTCCAAAACGAACGGTGGCTCCGCCCAGGTTGGTGTAGCCCAACGGGTTGTCGAACTGCTCGGAAATGGCCATGACCTTGCGCCCGTTGTGGCCCGACACGTAGCCGATGCCAGTCGTGTCGCGGATAAGTGTGCGGGTGCCATTGAAATTGGTTTTCTCGGCGCAAAGACCCGAGTTGAGTACTTCGATGTACATTTCCCGCTTCAGCGTATCCGACACACCCAGGCTATTGGCAGCGGCCAACGTAACGCGGAATTTGCCCGCCCGGTTGTAGGTCACCGTGGGGTTCTGCTGACTGGAATTAGCGGGAGTCCCCCCCTCAAATGTCCAGTACCAGCGGTTGGGGAAGTTGGTAGAAAGGTCGAAGAACTGCACGGTGGCTCCCAGCAGTACCTGCTGGGTTTCGGCCCGGAAATTAACGCGCGGCGGCCCGGATATGGTGCTGCTGCACAGGCCGGGAACGGTCAGCGTGTTGCGACGCGGGCTGATGTCCATGACCGCCCGCATCCGGTTTTTTTGACCTTTGGTGAAAATGTTAAAGCAGGCGTCGTCGGAATAATCCATGTAGTTCTGCACCATATTGACCGTGCCGCAGGACGTTCGCCCGATCTGGCAGCCCCGGCTTTCGCTGGCTTGCGTAGGGGTGTCGTCCACGAAATCGTTGCCGCAGTTGGCGTCGCCCCAAATGTGGCGCAGCCCCAGCCAGTGCCCCACCTCGTGGGTGAGGGTGCGCCCCTGGTTATAGGGTGCCTGCATATTCGGGAAGGTGCCTTTCAGCACGTTGCCGAAGCTTTGGTATCTGACCACCACGCCGTCGGTGTTGCGGGGGCTACTGTCGGGAATACCGGCCAGCGTGGACATGCTCGGGAACTGAGCGTAGCCGAGCAGGCGGGCATCATCCGCCGCGAAGTCCAACACCCAGATATTGAAATACTTATCAGGATCCCAGATCGTGCTCGGCTTCAGGACGTTCTCGATGTCGTTGCGCGTCCAGCTCGCTCGCCCGCCGTTGGAACGGTCGATGCCCGGTTCGGCCATCCTGCGGCCCTGCTGATCGAGCTGCGCCAGGCAGAACTCAATCTCGACGTCAGCCCCGCGTGGGTCGTCGTTAAAACCCGGCGTACCGGGCTTGCGCCGGAAGTCGTCATTGAGGGTTTCGATTTGTGCATCCACCTGTCTCTTGCTAAGGTTACGACCCGAACCGACGCTTTCGCCGTTGTGAACGATGTGCACGACGATTGGAATGGTGAGCGTTTCGAGCTCTACCCGCCCACTTTTTCTCAACTCTTCCCGCTCGTGCATCTTCTGCTGCAGCACCTTTTCAAAGTCCTGCAACGTCCCCAAACGAGGGTACCTGGCCCGCAAAAGGCTATCCATCGGCATGGTGGCGCACAACTCTGGTCGGGCCGCCTTCGGCTGGGCCGCGTCCGGTCGGGCCGCGTTCGGCTGGGCTTTGGCTGCCAGGCCGCAAAGGATGCTCAGTAAGAAAAAAAAGGAGAAGTAGTAACGATTCATTTATAAAAGCGAAAATGAAGTCGCCAGGCGTAGTGGATAGCACAGGCAACAGGGGGTAGTAATCTTTATTTCTGGGCAGTGGAGGAAAGAACGAAGCGGTAGCTGGCGTCGATTTCATCCGTCCGTACGCGTTCCAAGTATAATTCAATGGTCATGCTGGTTTCGGTCAATGATTTTACGACAAAGGGCAGAGGGCCGCTGGAAATCAGCGGAAACGGCATTTCCAAAGTCGCCGAAGCATTTACAAAAGTCCAGTTGTTAGTCAAAAGCACCTCGGGTTCGCTGGAAGAACACTTCGTTGGACCGTTGGTGTACTCAAATTTACGCTCGGCGTTGGCATAGAAAACGAACTGGTCATCTGCTTCACAGGCGTTTCTGATGATCTGGCTGATCGGAACCACATCTGACGCTTCGCCTTCATCGAGCACTTGGAAAGATGTGAGCGTCCAGACCTTTTTTTCCTGACCCGTCAGCAGTTGCGTGTAGGTAAGCGGCTTGGGCTCATTGGTTTCAGAACAGCCGGCTGAAGGCAAAAGACAGGAAACCAATAGCCAGGGCAAATAAACGGGTCGGGTTCATGGGATTCGATTGATAACGCATTTGTATAAGTAACGAAAAGTACTTTTATATGAAGCACTTACTGTTTTCTCGGTAGATAAGTGATGGGAAACGTGAACACCGAGTCGCGGGTTTCACTGATGGGCAGCTTGATCTTCACGTTGAGGATAATAGATTTCGTTCTGGGGTCGAATATACCGTTTCCCTGTAACGTATCGTAGGGCACTTCGATGTAGTTGCTCACCTGCTTCGGGATGGTCAGCGTATTATTGCCGTTGTCGATAAAGTTCAGCGGCTCCCGGATCGCATTGAAGTCAAAAATACCGACATTCCACTTAGCCACCGTGTAGGTTTTACAGTCTTGGCTGCTAACTTCAATATCTGCGACCTCGAATCTCTGATTATTGGCAGCAGCGATGCTGCCGGTATAGAATCCACTTAGCAGACAATCGTCCTGGATGGTGAGCCGAAATTGTTTTCCCAGCTTTCCTCCCGCCTGACCCAGCAGAAGTTCAGGGCCGGAACTCGTCCCGGTAAGCTCGAAAATAATATCCTGCGACTCCAGAATATTGTTGGCGTTGTTGATGAGCCGAACGTCGATAATCCCGAATAGTTTCCCCGCCGGAATGGTAACAACTCCCTTGGTGCCATTAATGGTGTAATCACGGCCCTCGCGCGCGTCGCCGCTCACCGAATAGTTGACAGTTACGGCCTGATTCAGCGGCTTGCCTACGACGTGTACCTTCACCTCGATAGGCTTACCCAGGCTCTCTTTCACGACGATCGTAGAATCGGAAAAGCGCAAATAATCCGCTTCCTCGAAAAGGATTCGCTGTTCTTCGCAAGCAACCAAAGCGAGCATTCCCAGCACAAAGCCCAGCGATAATATTTTAGGTATTAGTTTCATTGTTTTTAGCTTTAGGCTATAAGCAATAAGCTTTAGGCCAATAAAAATGTTGTATTCGATCAAGTGGCAATATTGAAAGCCTACGGCCTACAGCTTGTAGCTTACGGCCCATCTTAATATCCCGGATTCTGCGCGCCAGCCAATGCCTTGTTGCGCTGGATTTCGCTCTGGGGAATAGGCCAAAGTTCAAATTTCTGATTCCAGTTGGGCGAAAAAGCCGACATGACATTTTGAATGCGGCCCGTGCGCTTCAAGTCGTACCAGCGGTGCCCCTCGAACGAAAGTTCATAGACGCGCTCTTTCTCAATCGTCAGCAGGGCATCGGCCTGAGTCCCCAGGCTGGCATTGGGGGCTTTGGCTCGTTTGCGCAGCACGTTGATGTCGGCTTGCGCACCGTTGGCTCCCACGATGCGCCCCTGCTGGGCGCGGGCTTCGGCCCGGATGAGGTACTGCTCGGCCAGGCGGAAAATGGTAATATTATTATTGCTGTCGTCGGGTGAGCCGTATTTCATGACCGACCAGCCGTTGTCGCGCCCGGCCTGATCCTCTGAGTTGAACCGAATCGTCTGGCGGCGCTCTCCGGCGCTGGTTTCCCTGATCGTAGAGACGTACGAATTAGCGGGAATGACTTCACGCCGTCCCCGAAAAATATCGTTCAGGCCGAATGTCGAAGTCCCCGGATCGTCGGAAGAATTGTCCGCATAAGCCAATTCCAGGATCGTCTCTACGTCAAATTCCGTAAGGATTACGTTGGTGTAGCTGCTGTCCAGCGTCTGCAACCGCGTGTTGATGATATCAGTGGCGTACTTTTCGGCCTGCGCCCAGTCTTTCTGATAAAGGTAGTAACGCGCCAGAGCCGCACGAACGGCATTTTTAGTCGCGAAGGTCTTGGCTATGATTTTGTTTGAGTTGGTCTCGGGCAGTTCGGCCAGCGCGGCGGTGTAGTCGGCCAATACCGATTGGAGTATTTCGGTACGCGGAGTCCGCGCGATGTTGGTATTAGTGGCAATGTCTGTGGTGATGACCTTGGGGATGTCCCCAAAAGTGTAGGCTCCAACAAAATTGGCAAATCCCCGCAGAAAACGGGCTTCGGCCAGGAACCGCTTACGATTGGCCTCGGTCACGCCTGTCACATCGCCGATCCGCTCCTCGATAAAATTGGCGATGTAAACGGTATTATAAACGGAACCCCACATTCGACTGGCGGCGGCGTTGGTGGCCGTAATCTGCTTGTTCCCCAGCTCGTTGTACACCGTAAAGGTACCGTTGTGCTGAATAAAATCGGCGGTAAAATCCCCGGCGACGATGATGGGCGCACCCAATCCCCGCAGCGCGTTGTACAGACCCAGCCGTACGGGCTCCACATCGGCGGCGGTATTAAGTACCAGCTCGTCGACCAGCAGGTCGACCGGCGGCGGTTCCAGTATTTCCCGGCAAGCGCCAAACGCCAGCACCAACGCCAGCGCCAGCCCCGTCGTGCGGACTGCATTGGCACCCCGATTTCGGAGACGTGATTTGAGAAATGTATTTTGAAAAAATATCGGGTACTTCATATTATCTGCAAGAATCGATGGATTAAAACTTGATGGTCACGCCGCCCAAGATGGTCTTGACCTGCGGCAGGGTGAAAAAGTCGATGCCCTGCGCGGTGGTGGAGCCATCGAGGGTGCTTACTTCGGGATCGGGTCCCGAGTAAGCCGAAAGCGTCCAGAGGTTGGTCGCCGACGCAAACACCCTGACGCTGCCCATTTTCACCTTCTGCGCCCAGCGACTGGGTAAGTTGTAGCCGAGTGAGACGTTCTTGAGCCGCAGGTAAGAGCCGTCTTCCAGAAAACGGCTGCTGTGGAAGCTGTTGTAGGTATTGCCCACGACGTAGCGCGGCACGTCCGTTACGTCGCCTTCCTGCTGCCAGCGGCGCAGGGCGGCGATGCTTTGGTTATCCTGGATGTCGGAACCTGTGTTAACCAGCGAAGTATTGGTGAAATTCAAGATTTTATTGCCGTACATAAACTGAAAAAATACGCTCAAATCGAATCCCTTGTAAGAAACAGTGTTATTGAATCCACCGAACAATTTTGGCTGGGCGTTGCCGATCACCTGCCCGTCGGCCGGCGAAATCCTTCCGTCGTTGTTGACGTCCTGATAAATGGCATCACCCGTGGCTGGATCGACTCCCAGATATTTCAAGCCCCAGAAAGTACCCAGCGGCTGGCCCTGCAACACGGCATTGGTACCCCCTACGCCATTGCCCGAGTATCCCCGGAAGAGCGTGTCCTGGTTGGCCAGCAAATCCACGTTGTTGATATTACTCGTCAGGTTGAGGTCAGTGCTCCAGCGCACTTCGCGGTCCACGTTGACGGAGGAGAGCGTCAGCTCGGCCCCTTTATTCGATATTTTACCAATGTTCCCCTGAATACTTCCGAAGCCCGTGGTGAGTGGAATGGGTTCGGCAAAAAGCAGGTTGTCGGTCAGGTTGCTGTACACATCGGCCGTGACGGAAAAGCGTCCGTTCCAGAATGAGGCGTCCAGCCCGATGTTGGCCTCGCGGGTGCGCTCCCACTGCAAGCCGGGATTGCTGAGGTTGTTAGGCCCCACCCCCGCCGCGCCGTTGTAGGTCGAAGCGGCCCAGGTGCCCAGGTACTGGAAGTTGCCGATACGCTCGTTGCCCGTGAAGCCGAAGCTACCGCGCAGTTTGAGATTACTGACGAACCGCACATCTTCCATAAATTTCTCCTGCGAAACGCGCCAGCCGAACGAAGCCGAGGGAAACAGACCGAAGCGGCGGTCCTGGCCAAAGCGCGAAGAGCCATCGTAGCGCGCGGTGACGCCAAGCAGGTATTTGTCGTTGAAATCGTATTTGACTTCGCCAAAAAAGGAAAGCAGGCCGTTTTGGCCGTAAAAAGACCCCCCGGCATCTACAACTCCGGCGGAATTGATGTAGGTAAAGTTATCGCTGGAAAATAGCCTTCCGGCCACATTGGATGAACGTCCCTGCGAATGGATGATCTCGTTACCGAGCAGCACATTGAAGTGATGCTTATCGTTCAGGGAGAGGTAGTAAGTCAGGACATTGGAATTGATGAGCGTGTAGGAGGTGCTGGTGATATAAACGCCGTAACCCCGGCCGCCCACTCCCTCGAGCGCCCCTCCGATGGCCGTGCCGGAAGACTCGTACTGATCCTCCTCGGAATTATTGTAGTCCATGCTGACCTTGGTACGAAACCGCAGGTTCTTCATCAGTTCGTAGTCGGCGTTCACGCCGACGATCATTTTTAGTCCGTGGGTGGTGAAGCGCGGCAGTACCGCCTGGGCCACGGGGTTGAAGTTGGGGAAGTCGGCGTAACCCGGGCTGCCGGGGACGTAAAGCCTCCCCTGCTCGTTGAAAGGGGCGTAGTAGGGAAGGCTTTTGATGGCCCCGGAGTACACGCCGTCCAGAAAATTGTCGCCCTTCACCCGATCGTTCTTACTGATCGCCATGTTTATGTTGGCTCCCAAATTCAACCGGGCGCTGACCTTGTGATCCAGGTTGAGCGCACCACTGTACCGCGTGAAGCGGTTGTTGAGCTGCACGCCTTCCTCGTCGCGCACGGCACCACTCAGGTAGAAGCGGGTACGATCGTTACCCCCGGCGGCCGAAAGCTGATATTGTTGCAATACGCCCTGCCGAAGTACGGCGTCTATCCAGTCGGTGTCGATGCCGTCGGTGACGCCCGCGATGAGTCCCTGCTTGTCGGGATCCTGGCCCGCATTAATGACCGCCTGACGCTGCAGGTCGATGAGCTGGGAGGAATTGAGCAGTTGGGGACGCTTGATGATTTCGGTCACGCCGCGCTGTACGTCGGCGGAGATAGTCGTCTTGTTGTTGCGGCCCCGCTTGGTGGTGATGATCACCACCCCGTTGGCCCCGCGTGAGCCGTAGATGGCTTTGGCGGAGGCATCTTTGAGCACGTCGATTGACTCGATGTCATTGGGGTTGACGATCGCCAGCGTGTTGTCCTGCTGCCCGCCAAAACTGCGTCCCGACACGGCCCCGGCTGCCACTGGTACCCCGTCGATAATATACAGCGGCCGGTTGGAGGCAGAAATGGAGGTGTTGCCCCGGATGCGGATGGAAATACCCCCGCCCGGCGTACCCGACGACTGCGACACCTGTACGCCCGCCGCCCGGCCTTGCAGCGCCTGATCGACGCCCACTACCGGAACATCCTTATACACATCACTTTTGATGGAGGAAATGGAGCCGATGATATCTTTGCGCTGTGTTTGGTTATAGCCCGTAACGACCACCTGATTCAACTCGGTGGCACTCTCGGCCATCTCGACATTGACCACCGAGCGATTGTTGCCCACAGTGATTTCCTGGGGTTCGAGACCGATGAATGAGAAGGCCAGCGTGACGGTCCCGGACGTAGGAATGGAGAGTCGGTATTGGCCATCGGCGTCGGCGCTGGTGCCGTTGGTCGTGCCCTGTACCAGCACGCTTACCCCAGGGAGGGGCGTGCCATCGGCCGCCGAAGTGACCTTACCGGTAATGACCCGCTGAGCCGTAACTGCGGAGGCGAGGCCAAAAAAGACAAGACAGAGTAGCCAAACTCGACCGTAATATTTCATCATAGGGATAGTAAAAATAGCAGACAATAAAACCGGGGTTGACGTGAGGGTTTCGTTTAACTACGCAAAATAGGCCCTTTTCAGTTGTGAACGGAATAATATTTACTGGCAAAAGGCAATCGTGCGCTAAATAACGTCAGATAAAAGGATTTATTGAAATAATAACGAAGCACCATCCATTCTGTTCATCACGCGATTGGCATAAAACGAAGGAAGCACCCCAAGTTGAAAATGAGGTGCTTCCTTAATCAGATGCCCCTCGGGGGCCGGTTCCAGATGTCGCTCTTTCATGATGGCCGCAATGGTGGGCGAGGCCACCGGAATGGCCGACGCGGGCGCGGATCAGGTTGATGTCGGCCGCCGGAGACGCGCCAATGGTGGAATTATTGCGGAAGTTGGCTTCGGCGCAGGTGAGGTACATTTCGGCCAGACGCGTGATTTTGACGTTGCCGTACCGCGGCGTTGGCCGCTTCGGCGTATTTCTGCTGCATCAGGTACACCCGCGACAAGCGACTCAGTAATTTCTCGGTTTCTGAAACTGCCGTGTTCATGTCGAAATGCATTACTTTACCCTCTTAGGACTTTCGCTTCGGCCGTGAAAAATGTGCCGCTAGGCACAGAATGTGGGTAGAGAAAGCCGATTCGTTGGCGGGTCATGTCCCGTACGGGACATAATAATCGACTGGGAAAGCACTTTTCTACCCACATTTGATCCCTAATGGGATCGCATCCAAGACGGCAAGCGAAAGTCCTACCTCTATAATTACCAACAGTAAGACAGAAGGTGGCGGTAAAACCCTAAACCGTCTTCCGATACCGCCACGAAGCCAGGCCAATCAATACGACCGCCATGCCCAGCAGCGTGAAAAACTGCGACTGCATGTCGCGGAGCGTGCTGCCTTTGAGCAGGATGTTGCGTCCTACTTCGATGATGTATTTGAGTGGATTGAAAAGGTTGAGGTACTGCGCCCACTGCGGCATATCTTCCGTCGAGGAAAACAATCCGCTCAACAAAATGAAAACCACCAGGCAGAAAAATACGGCAAACATAGCCTGCTGTTGGGTGTCGGAAATTGCCGAGATGAGCAACCCCAAACCCACGCACAGCAACAGAAACAGAAACGCGAAACCGTAGATCAGCAGTAAACTGCCCTCGATGGGAATTTGGAAAAAAAACTTTCCCACCAAAAGCCCCAGCGTAAACTGCACCAGCCCAATGAGGACAAAGGGCGTGAGTTTGCCCAGGATGAATTCGTGTTTCCTGATGGGTGTGACATTGAGTTGTTCCTGAGTTCCGATTTCCTTTTCGCGCACGATGTTGAGGGCCGCGATCATGCCGCCGATCAGCAGCATCAGCTCGAACAAAATGCCCGGCACCATAAAGGTCTTGTATTCCAGGCGTGGGTTATACCAGTACTGATTCTCCACGTCCAGCCGCGCCGCGCCGCCCGAACTCTCCCCAACGCTCTCGGTACGGATGGCGGCGTTGAAATCCCGGATGATGCTTTGCGCGTAGCCCGAGGCAATGCCGCCCTTGGTGCCGTCGATGGCGTTGACCAGCAACTGCACTGCCGCCCGGTTTTGCTTGCCCAAATCCCGCTCGAAATGCGGCGGGATGACCAGCACCAAATCAGCGCGTCCCGCCAGCAGTTCCCGATAAGCCGACTTGGCCGTGGGCAAATATCCCTGAAAGTGGAAGTTGTCGATGTAGCGAAACTTACCCGCCAAGCGCTGCGCGTAGGTGGTATGGTCCTGATCCACGACGGCGATTTTCAGGTTTTTTACCTCGAAATTAGCGGCATAAGCCAGCAGCACCAGTTGCAAAACGGGAGCTGCCAACATCATCCGCAGCAGCACCGTGTTGCGCCGGAGCTGCCGGAATTCCTTTTCGATCATGTAGAGGATGCGTGTCATGGCAGCGTTAGTTTTATAGTTTCAAAGGTCCAAAGGCACAAAGTGGGCTGGCGCGAGAGAAATCATCACTCATCATTGATCCAATCTCGCTTTCAAGTTTCTTAAACTCACGGCCATCAGGAAGGCAGACATGCCGAGAAGTATCAGGGTGGGCTTCCAAAGCAAATTCAGGCCAATGCCCTTGATCATAATTCCTTTAACGATTTCGATGAAGTAGGTAGCAGGTATGATTCTGGAGACATATTGCAGGAAGCGCGGCATACTTTCGATGGGGAAAATAAAGCCTGACAGGAAAATCGTCGGCATCAGCAGCACCAGCAGCGAGGCGAACATGGCGACTAGCTGCGTATCGGCGATGGTAGAAATCAGCAGGCCGAGCGAGAGCGAAAGAAAGGTGAATAGCAGCGTTTCGCCCAGTAGCAAAAGCATACTGCCGTTGAGCGGGATTTTTAGCAATAAAACCCCCAGCGCGATAATCACGCAGCCATTGATAAATGACAGCAACAGATACGGCAGTACTTTGCCGAACAAAATCTGCAACTGCGACAGCGGCGATACCATCAGTACCTCCATCGTTCCGGTTTCCTTCTCGCGGGCAATCGTGACCGACGTCATCAGCGCCGATACCAGCAGCAGTACCATCGCCATTACGCCCGGCACGAACACAAAAGCCCCCCGCAACTCGGGATTGAACACCATGCGCGGCTGCACGTCGATTTGTTCGGGCGGCACGACGTCCGGTGGATTTTGTTCCGCGCCCGAAACGTCGGACCGGTATCCCTGAATAATATTGGTGGCGTAGTTGGTCAGGCTGATGGCCGTGTTTTGTTCCGAAGCATCGGCCAGGAGCTGCACTTGGGCCGAGGCGTTGGAACGAGCAAAATCCTGCGAAAACTTGGGCGGAAACACCACGACCAACTTCACCTTTCCCCGCCGAAAAACTGCTTCCACATCGCGGTAGGCGTTCAGGTTTTGGGTCAGTTGAAAGTAGCCCGACGATAGCAATCGGTCGGTAATCTGCCGACTGTGCGGCCCGTGATCCAGGTCCAGCACGGCTATTTTGGCGTTCTTGATCTCGTTGGTCAAAGCAAAGCCAAACAGCAAAACCATCGCCAGCGGCATCCCGAACAAAATCAGCAGCGTCCGCCGGTCCCGCAGAATGTGGTAGAATTCTTTTTTGACGAAGGCGAGGAAACGTTTCATGGGTTATGGATGCGTTGATTTGTTTAAGGTTGAGTCGTTTAGGTGTTTAGTTGGGAGGCATTTCTTTCTATGCAGCACCCCACTTTGTGCCTTTGGACCTTTGCCCCTTCGTGCCTTACTTCCCTGACGTTCCCCTGGCCAGAATCTGGAAAACGCCGTCCATGCTGTCCACTTCATAAGTACGTTTCAGCGCGGCGGGTGTGTCGAGGGCTTTGATGCGGCCATCGACCATGATCGATACCCGGTGGCAGTACTCGGCCTCGTCCATGTAGTGGGTCGTGACGAAGATTGTGGTGCCGTCGTGGGCAGCTTCGTAGATCTTGTCCCAAAATTCCCGCCGCGTGATCGGGTCCACGCCGCCCGTCGGCTCGTCCAGAAAAACGATCTTCGGGTCGTGGATCAGGGCTACTGAAAATGCCAATCGCTGTTTCCAGCCCAAGGGCAAGGATTCGACCAGCTTATCGGCTACGCCGTCCAGGCCCAATTCCTGAATAATGTTGGCCGATTTCGTTTTTAAATCCGCCCGGCTCAACCCGTAAATGCCGCCGTAAAAGCGAATGTTTTCGCGCACTGTCAAGTCTTCGTACAGCGAAAAACGCTGGCTCATGTAGCCTATCCTTTGCTTGATTTGCTCGGATTGTCTGTACACGTCGTAACCCGCCACTGTCGCCTTGCCGGAGGTGGGCGTGAGCAGTCCGCACAGCATCCGCATGGCGGTGGTTTTGCCCGCGCCGTTGGCACCCAGGAAACCAAATATCTCGCCCTGCGTCACCTCGAAAGTAATCTCGTTCGTGGCTACGAAGTCGCCGAACTTCTTGGTCAGTTTGTTGGTCGTGACGGCCTTATCCATGCTGCATCAGATTCATGAAACTATCCTCGATGCCAGCCGCGATGGGCCTGATTTCTAAGGCTTGGTGCTGACGCTCGGCGAGGTAGTTTTCGATGTTGTTTTGTAAAATCCTGTCCTGCGTGGTCAGGTGCAAAAATTCGCCGAAGGCATAGCAGGTGATCGTAAATGGCGCTTTCCTTAAATCCTGAATGAGGCGGTAGGTATCGTTCGCTTTCACCGCAAAAAGCGGTTTGTCAAAAAGCCGCTCGACGCCCGTGGGCGTGTCGATGGCTAGTACTTTGCCGGTTTGCATAAGCGCGATGCGGTCGCAGCGGCTGGCTTCATCCATGTAAGGCGTGGAGACCATGATCGTCAGGCCGCGTTCTTTCAAGCTGCCCAGCATTTCCCAAAATTCTTTGCGCGATACGGCATCCACGCCCGTCGTCGGCTCGTCCAGGAATAATACTTCGGGTTTGTGAATCAGCGCGCAGCAGAGGGCTAGTTTCTGTTTCATTCCACCCGATAGCGCGCCCGCCCGGCGATTTTTAAATGGCTCCAACTGCACGTAAATCTCGCGAATCAGTTCGTAATTGGCGGCAATGCTGGTGCCGAAAACAGTCGCAAAAAATTCCAGATTTTCTTCCACGCTCAAATCGGGATAGAGCGAAAACCGCCCCGGCATATAGCCCACCACCGACCGCAACGCCCGGAAATCTTGCACCACATCCCGTCCAGCCACGGTAGCGCGGCCCGAATCGGGCAGTAGCAGCGTGACCAGAATTTTGAAAAGGGTAGTTTTGCCCGCCCCATCCGGCCCGATCAACCCAAAAAGCTCGCCTGCCTCGACGTTCAGCGATACATCCTGTACCGCCCTGTTTTCGCCGTAGGATTTCGATATGTTCTCGATAGTGATCATTGGATTCTGGACGCTGCAAACCGCACTTCGCCTGGCATACCGATTTTCAGGCCGCCGTCGTTCCTGACGATTATTTTCATGGCGTATACCAGATTCACGCGCTCCTCTCTGGTCTGAATCACTTTGGGCGTAAACTCGGCTTTGCTGGAAATCCAGGTCACTACGCCGTCGTAGGTTTTCAGCGCCCCTTCCGGCGCGTCCACCCCTATTTGCACCCGCTGGCCGGGCTTCACGTTCACAAGCTGGTCGCCACCAACATAGGCGCGAAGTGTAATATTATCGAGGGCGGCGATTTTGTAGAGTGGCTTGCCGTAGCTGACCACCTCGCCCGGCTCGGCGTACTTCACCGTGACGGTACCACCAATCGGATTCACTACCGTCGCCTTCCTCATCTGATCGTCGAGTTGCTTCACCTGCTGAGCCAGCGGAGCGGTTTCGGCCACGGTGCCTCTGCGCTGGGTATTGAGGGCCGAGGCTTGGGCCGTCCGTTGCTGCCGCGTGAGGGCGATCTGCCGATCCAGCGTTTCGAGTTGGGCATTCACATCATCCAGTTGCTTGGTAGGCGCGGCTCCGGCGGCGACCAGATTTTCGGCGCGTTCCTGTTCACGGAGAAGCGTTTTGCGCTGCTGCTGCTGCACGGCAATTTGCTGTTCGTAGGCCGAAAGCTGCGCCGTGACGTTGGGGGCGCGACTTTGCACGGCTTGCTGGCTGGCTTGAAGTTGCGCCTTGCGGAGTTCCAGTTGCCCGGTGTCGATGCGGCCCACCGCTTGGCCGGAGTCCAGCGACTCGCCTTCCTGCACGGTGAAGCTTCGCAGCTCACCCGTCGCCTGGGCGGAGACGGTAGTTTCAATGGCTTCGAAGTTGCCGTAAGCGTCGGCAGTTTCGTCGGCAGGATTGCAGGAAAACAGAAGTAGGATAAGTACGCTTAGCAGTAAGAGAGGGTATTGCTTCATAACTTTATTATTTTTTCAGGTTGATTCGTAGCGTAGTATTTATGAAACCATGAATAGCTTAAAGAATCAATTGCCGGGCGGCTTTAGCCCCCGGAAGTCAAGAATAAATTTTTATCATCTCCCCAACCGGCAATTGATTTTTGATTTTACTCATTATTCATCATCCGTAGAAATTCAATTTCCCAGCAAAGTCCGGTACTGAATCCTGGCTTGCAACAATTGCAACTCGTGCAGTTTCTGATTGAGTTGGGCCTGGTTTTCGGCGTTGAGTTCGGTGGTGTAGTCGCGGGCGGCGATGGTGCCATTATCGAGCTGCACGGCGGCGGCTTGGCGAACGCGGGTGCGCAATGCCACGATCTCGGCGTCAGTGATGAGTTGCGCGGTCAGTTTGTCGATTTCGGTTTGCTGTTGCCGTAGTTGCACCCTAAGATTTTTCTCAAAAGTGGCTTGCTGCACATCCACGGTTTGGCGGTTGAGCGTAATCATTTGTCGGTCATTATTCGAGGTATAGGCAGAGGACAGGTTCCAGTTCAATCGCAGCCCACCAAGGAAGAAGCCGTTAAAATCATTGCTCAGCAAGTTCAGTCCCGGCCTTCCGCCGCCGCCCTGGGCGAAGAGGCTCAATCGAGGCTTCGTCCGGTTAGCCGTTAGCTGAAACTGAGCGTCGTAGAAGGCGCGCTGCGTTTGGAAAAGCTGCAATTCGGGTCTGGTCAGTTCGGCCCCGCTCACTATTTCACTTTCGCTTGTGCTTGATTCGATGACCAACTTCGTGCTATCGGAAATGGACAAGTCGGTGAGTAAGACCAGCGATTCGCGCAGTCCCACGCGGGCGGCGTCAAGTTGGGCGAGGCGTTGGCGGGCGGTGAGCAGTTCAGCTTCCAGGCCGTCAGCGTCCATCTGAGCGACGGTTCCAAAGCGGACATTGGCCCGGAGTTTTCCCAGCCGATTGCTCAGATCAGCCAGCAGGGCTTGGGTCAGGATTCGGTTTTCATCGGTGAGCAGGGCGTTGAGAAACAAGGCGTTCACTTGATCTTTCACGCGATTCAACTCGACCTCAACTTGCTGCCGGGCGGTGGCGGTGCTGGCCCGCTGCAATCGAGTCTGCAATCGGGTGAGGTTGCCGTCGTAGAGTGCGTAACTCGCATCGAGCGTAAGGCGGTACTGGTCTTTGCTGAGCGTTGGTACCGACCTATTGGGCAGTTCGATAGGTAGCTTCGTCACCTGCGATTGCCAGGTCGCCTGTCCGTTAACGGCAATTTGGGGCAACTGGCGGTTTAGTCTTAGATTCTCAATCGCCAACGCACTACTTTCCGCCAGAATCTGCTTCTGTTGCAGTAAGGGATAATGAGCGCGGGCCGCCTCGTAACACTGCTTCAGAGTCACGACCGATTGGGCCTGAACTGGCCGTGTGAGTAAAAGGAGAATTATAGGAAGGTACCGTTTCATAGTATGTCAAACACATGATTTAAACGATTGTTTATTACTGATTCAAATTTTTTTTACTTCAACTTTAAATACGCCATAATCATTTCCGGGACGATTTGCTTGCGCGTCATCATGAATTCCTGAAAGCCCTCGTCGTCCAATCCGCCCACGTAAGACACAACGGGTCGCGCTACGATAGGGAAAATGATGTTACTCAGGATGGTCACGATCACCTGCAACGGCTCGATCTGCCGAATATTCCCCTTCTCGGCTTCCTCGACCAACTGCTTCTTGAACACCGAACTTTCAATTAACCCTTTCGCATTGATTCCCTTAAAAAAGGCACCGTCGTTGGTTTGTTGTTCTGAAATTATGAAGCTGGGAACCAGTGGATTCTCTATCATGAAATCGGTATAGCGATCCACAATCTTCCATATTTTGACTTCCAGCGGCGTGGGTTCGTTGATCATCGCAGCCATTTGCCCCACAAACTGCGCGAAGGTTTCGGCGTAGATGCTCTGAAACAACTGTTCCTTACTGCGGAAGTAGTAATTGATCATCGCCAGGTTTACATCCGCCTCCTCGGCGATCTGCCGCATCTTGGCACCTTCGTAGCCTTGCGCCAGAAATACGCGGCGGGCGGCTTCCTTTATTTTCGTTTCTGCGTCCTGCTTTTCTTCGGCCATGCTATTTTTATCAGTTCCAAAGGTAGTGAAATAAATTAAAAATCAAACAATCGTTTAATTTTTAATTTCATAAATTTTATCCCAAATCAGAGATAATGCGATTACGGCCGCTTGTGTTTCCAGCGCCGATGGCTCCACAGCCAGTTAAAGGGCTGCGCTCGAATATCGCCTTCCAACAATCGGATTTGTTTTTCCAGGATACCATTTTTGGGCAAATCTTTGCTGTCTTCACAAATCAGCGTAATCTCCACGTGATAAAATCCTCTTCTACGCTCGATTCGGCTGAACTCAGCGTAAAGTACCGCCAGATTGTTGCGACGGGCAAGGATTTCACCTCCCCGAAAAAATCCGGTGTCCTGATTGAGGAAGGTAGTCCAATAAGCCGACTCAGGGGGCGGCGACTGGTCGTTGGCCAGCACCACGACGTAGGGCCTGTCGCGCGGTTTGCGGAGTTCGGCGGCGATGTCGTTCATGGGAATCAGCCGCGCCCCGAAGCGGGTGCGCAGGTCGAGGAACCACTGGTCGAAGGCGCGGTTGGCCAGCGGCCGATACACGACCAGGCACTCGTGCGAAAACCGGAGGGAGGAGAAGAGGTTGGCCAATTCCCAGTTGCCCCGGTGCCCCATCAGGAACAGGATGTTTTTTTCCTCGGCGTAAAGCCGGTCCACCAGGCTGATGTCTCCTTCGATTCGCTCGAGAACTTCCTCCGGCGGGCAGGTACGGTACTTGACGGTTTCGAAGATCGTGTCGGAAAGATGGCGGTAATAGCGGCGGGCGATGATCCTGATTTCTGCATCACTTTTATCAGGAAAGCTACGCTGCAGGTTTTGCAAGACTACTTTACTACGGTAGCTGAAAACGCGGGAAAGCAAGAAATTCAGGAATCCCGAAAAGCGGTAGACGCTTTCCCAGGACATCCTCGACAGGCCATCCAGCAGACGGATGTATAACTTTCGGGAAGGCTGGCTCATGCACCCGGCTTTACTGAATAAAAATGAACGGGTCGAATTCTTTCCGGCCAAATGCGTTTATTGCTGCTCAAAAGCACTTCCCAATCGTTCCTGAAAAAAAGCCCGTAAGCCACCATGAGTTCTAAAAAAATGGAATGCCCCTCCTGCGCCATGATGATCCCCAGCAGAAGCGAAACCTGCCCCATCTGCGCTTACGAATTCCCGAAACAAGGCCGATGGATTCAAATCGTAGCCTTGCTGTTGGTATTGCTGTTTTTGTATATGGTTGTTTTTTAAGGGTAAGGGAGGGGCAAAGGTCCATAGGTCCAAAGCGACAGAGCGACAAAGGTGCTGAGGCTGTAATAATTCATCACTCCAACCCTTTCCCTGCCATCGCGGCCCCGATAATTCCCGCCTCGTTGCGGGTCTCGGCGACCATGATCGGAACGGTGACTGTCAGGACGTCCTTGAACTTATGGTATTTCTTGCTGGCACCGCCGCCCAAGATAATGAGGTCAGGGGAGAATAGGCGCACGATATGGTGCAGGAAAACGTCCAGCCGCTTACCCCATTTCTTATAGCTGAGTTCTTTACGCTGTCGGGCCGAGTCGGCGGCGTAGTACTCGATGGGCTTGCCGTTGGTGTGCAGCAAGCGACCCAGTTCGAAGTTGGGGAGGAGCCGTCCGTCCACAAAGGCACCCGATCCGATGCCCGTCCCCAGGGTCAGGACAAACACCAGCCCTTTTTTGTCTACACCCGCCCCGAAGGTCATCTCGGCCAGTCCGGCCGCGTCGGCATCGTTGATGACTTTGAAGGGCTGCCCCGTCTTCTTGCGAAACAATTCTTCTATATGAACCCCCACCCACTCGGGATCCATGTTGCTGTGGCCTCGGGCGATGCCCTTGTCGATGATGGTCGGGAAGCCGCAGCCGATCGGACCCTTCCACTCAAAATGCTCGACGATCTCTTTGACTACTTCGGCGACCTTCTCGGGTTTCGAGGGCGACGGCGTGGGGATGCGGAAGCGTTCGGCGGTGAGTTCGCCCGTTTCGATGTTGACGGGTGCGCCTTTGATGCCTGAGCCGCCGATGTCAATGCCGAGAATTTCCATAGATGATGAGGAGGGAGTTGGGGTGAGAAAAAAAATGAGAGAGCCAAATATAAGCAATTGCGGCAAAAGGCGTCGCGGTGTTCGTAGCTTGGTAGACTAGTGGCACAGGAATTTTAGGAATTGGAAGAATAGTTTTTCCTCAATCAAATTTAAACAAAACGATGAAAAAGATCGCATTTAACCTCATGCTGGCTGCCTCGTTCTTCGCGACCGCCGCCTGCGACACCGACAAGAACGATAGCACCGAGCAAGCCGAAGAAATGAACGAGGGACAGCTCAGTGAAGCGATGGAAGACGACGCGGAATTCGCCGTAGCCGCCGCCAACGGTGGCATGTTCGAAGTGCAAATGGGTGAACTGGCCCAGAAAAACGGGGCTTCGGCCGACGTAAAGGAATTTGGCCGCATGATGACCATCGACCACGGTCAGGCCAATGAGGAGCTGAAAATGCTGGCGGCGCAAAAGAACATTACGCTGCCTACCACCCTGGGCGAAGACTTACAGGAAAAGTACAACGAACTGGCTGGAAAAATGGGCAAAGAGTTCGACGAGGCCTACGCCGAACTGATGGTGAAAGACCACAAGGAAGACATCGAGAAGTTCAAAGAGCAGGCCGACGAAGGCCACGATCCCGAACTCAAAGCCTGGGCCGCTGGCAAAGTATCCGCCCTGGAACTGCACCTGTCGAAGGCGGAAGTTATGGAAAGAGCGGTGGACTGAGGTAATTAGTGAATTAGTGAATGAGTGAATATTGCTTTCGCCCGCCTTCGCTTATTCACTCATTCACTAATTCACTAATTCAAAATTAATCAACCGCCGTCGTGTCTATCGCCAGCGTGTCGGGCCTTATTTGGCGGTTGTCCACCTCGTCTTCGGCCATGACGGGCGTTTCGTTATCGCGGACGTTTTGGGTCGAGTCGTTGCTGCCGCAGGCGTAAAGGGCGCTGGTGAGCAGGGCGATGGCGAATAGTTTTCTCATAGGGATCGGTGTATGTTTTTTCGTAAAAGAGGACGTAAAAGTACGTCCTCTTTTTTTGAGTTCTAGGGTTTGATGAGCTTATCGCTCTGGTTGTAGCTGGCAAAAATCCCAAAGCCGCCTTTGACATTGGTATAAATCAGTGCGGGCTCGGCGAAGGGGTTGTCGGGGTTCTGCTGGCGCAGGGAGCGGTGAAACTTAAAATAGTCCTGATCGGTATGCATCAAAAGCAGATGGATACCCTTGCTCACGGGGCCTTTATCGGGTTCGAGCCTTTGCCCGTTGACGTAAGGGTAGCCAAAATTGTAAGTGTTATTGCTGATCCTTCTTTCTAACCGAGCCGAGGAGAAGGTTTCCCCGTCCAGCAATGCATCGTCCAGTAGATCGCTGCGGGCATCGTTTCCATTGTTGAAATAGGCCTGAACCAACGCTCGCTTTTCGTAATATTTTTTCTCGCTGGTGTTGAACGTGAAATAAGGAGCTTCAATCTCTTCGTACGCCTTCACCCGGTAGTAATTTTGCTTTCCTGCCAGATCAGTCCACGTAAAAGAGGCAATCAGGGTGGTATCCGTCCGGCCAAATCTCTTGGTGACAGTGGTATCTAACGCGTATTTATTGATTGCTACCTGCTCGACGGGCACGGTGCAACTTGCCATAGCCGTTCGCTTGCCGTCGGTCACGGTCAGTTTGTAGGTGCTTCCGGCTTTGATCGGAAAGCGGCTCGCTGGTATAGCGTACAGTTGATCCTCTGCCTGATAAGAAAGGCTAACCTCCGCCTGACCGTCGCTCAATGTCACTTTGACATTGTTGACGGCATCACCGAACCGGATGGTATCGCCGTTTGAGACCATATAGCCCCCGCCCCCGTACGCGTAATCGCTCAGGATGGGACTGGTTTGGCTTACTTTGACACGGATGATGGTATCCTGCGGAGAAATGAAAGCGAACATCGTCAACTGCGAGTCCACCTGAGTTAGCTTATCCGGTGAGACGGTCTGAACCAATGAGTCGCAGGACGCTAAAATGAGGAGCGTTACGAAAGCCAGGTAGTATTTCATTTTTTTTGAGTACATGTTTGATAAATCCGACCGCCGGGCGGCCTTGCGGGGCGCCGAACCGAGCCAAATTAGAATTTGAAATTATAGCTGATCGAGGGGATGAAAGGAAACAGGGATACCCTTTGCAACACCGTTTTATTGCTGTTTCCCGTATTGAAACCGTTTCTTTCGTTTCCGAGCTGATAAAAGAATGGGTTGCGCCGATTGTACGCATTATAGACGCCTAGCTCCCAGGTACGCTCGTGGCGCTTCATCTTCCGGTGAAACTGAATGGCTACGTCGAGGCGGTGGTAGGGTTCGGCCCGGAAGCTGTTCTTCGGGCCATACTCGTTGACGCTCCGTCCAAACCAGCTCAGTTGCTCGGGCCGGAAAGTCTGTACGGTGGCATTATCGCCGTAGGCGTTGAATCGCGACAGCGGCACCGTGAGCGCGTTGCCCGTGCCGTACACCCAGGTCGCCGACAGCGTTACCCGCTTGCTCACTTCATAAATGCCGACGACAGATAGATCGTGGCGGCGGTCGTAGCGCGGGAAGAATGTTTCGCCGAAATTCAGCTCGGGAAACTTCCACTTCGTCCACGAAAGCGTGTAGCCCACCCAGCCCGACAGCCGCCCGGTTTTCTTTTGTACCAAAAACTCCGTTCCGTACGACCAGCCGCGACCGGCGGTCACATTATCTTCCCAGCTCAGGTCGTTGGTAGCGTTTTCGCCCGACAGGCTCAGGAACGACGCGCCCTCCCTATAGCTCAGAATCCGATCCATGTTCTTGTAGTATCCTTCCCAGGTCAGCGTTATGGCGGGCCGGTCCAAATCTTTAGCAAAGCCAAAGGCCACCTGATCGGACTGCTGCGGGTTCACGCGGTCGGTGGTGGGCACCCACAGGTCGGTCGGCAGGCCCAGGCCCGTGTTGGAGAGCAGGTGGACGTATTGGTTCATGCGGGCGTAGGAGGCTTTAAACGAAAAATCCTCCGCCAGCCGCAGGGCCGCCGAAAACCGCGGCTCAGGCCGTACAAAAGTTTTGGTTTCGGTCTGAAAGGTACTGAGCCGCAGCCCAACGTTCATCTTCAGCGCGTCGAAGGGCTGCCAAATGTCCTGGACATACAGCCCGGTTTCGATGGCGTTGACGGGGGTGACCGAGCGCTCGATGGACTCGTTCAGGAAAGAACCCTTGATGGCCAGCGCCGAAGGCACGAATCGGTGGGCGGTCAACTGCGCCCCGAATTTGATGGTGTGCTTGCTATTGGGGTAATAGTCGAAATCCGTTTTTATCCCAAAATCCTGAATGCGCGAATCGTATTCGAGACTAAACTCGTCGTCCTGGCCACCACTCAGATCGATATTTTTGGTGTAGGACGACACCCCGAAATTAAAATTGCTGGCGATCAAAGAAGTATTGACGAAGAGTTTTTGACCAAAAAGGTGATTCCACCGCAAAGTAGCCGTGGTATTCCCCCAGTCCAGCCCGTTGCGAGACTCAACGTTGGGACCGGTTTCGTTGGCGTAAAAGCGGTCGCGGCCAAAGTAGCCGCTCAGATAAACCTTGTCTTTTTGCCCAAAATCATAATTTACCTTGGCGTTGAGATCGTAAAAATAATAGCCTGGCTTGACCTTGTTCGTTTCGCCCGCCTGCTGCGAAGCGATGAGCGGCGCGGCCAGCACGTCGATGTAGGTGCGCCGTCCCGATACCAGAAACGACGACTTGCCCTTGGCAATCGGCCCTTCCAGCGTGAGGCGGCTGGAAATGAGCCCAATGCCGCCCTCACCGCTGAATTTTTCTTTGCTGCCCTCCTTCATATTCATGTTCAGCACCGAGGAGAGCCGACCGCCATACTGGGCCGGAAAGCCGCCCTTGGTCAGTTCCACACTTTTGAGGGCGTCGCTGTTGAAGATCGAGAAAAAGCCGAACAGGTGGCTGGCGTTGTACACCACGGCGTCATCGAGGATGATGAGGTTCTGGTCCGGCCCGCCCCCGCGCACGTACAGGCCCGACTGCCCCTCGGTGCCCTTCTGCACACCGGGCATGAGTTGGAGCACCTTCAGCACGTCCTTCTCGCCGAAGAAGGCGGGTACTTTTTTGATTTGGGAAATGGGTACTTCGATCTTGCTCATCTGCGAGGAGCGGCTTTCGTAATCTGCCTCCCGCCGCGCCGACACCGTCACTTCTTCCAATTGGTTGACGCCCGTCAGCAGGATGTTAATTTCCGTATTCTTATTGAATCGAAGCTCCTTGATCGCCCTTTCGTAGCCCACAAAAGAGTAATGCAGCCGCAGCGTATCGCTGGCGGGCATCGTGAGGGAATAAAAGCCGTAGGTGTTGGTCACCGCGCCGTAGGACGTTCCCGGCACGTACACGTTGACGCCCGGCAACTGCTCCTGACTGCCCGCCTCGCGCACGAAGCCACTGACGGTAAACTGGTTTTGCCCCAGAGCCAAACTACTCATGAACAGGGCAAGGAAAGTAAAATGTAAACGCATGAAATTAGCGAATTTGGATAGTATGCCAATAACGACCCGGCCTGAATGGTATTGGTTGGAACGCTAAGTAAAAGTTTACGAAAAAATCCTTTTGAACTCTATTCGGCAAAAGTACTCCTTTACCCCCACTCTATGCTCACCCTCCTGACTATTCTGCTGGCCCTCGCGCTCATCATCATCTCCATCATCAAGTTCGACATCCACCCATTCCTGGCCCTCTTCGTGGGGGCTATTATTTATGGCCTTCTGGCCGGAATGGACGGCGAATTAATCCTAAAATCCATCTCCGAAGGCTTCGGTGGGGTACTGGGCAGCATCGGGCTGCTGATTCTGCTGGGCGTGTTGATCGGTACTTTCCTGGAAAAAACGGGCGGGGCGTTCGTCATCGCCCAAAAAATCCTGGCCCTGATCGGCGAGAAGTCGGTCATGCTGGCGATGATGGTGACGGGCTACATCCTGTCGATTCCGGTCTTTGGCGACAGTGCCTTCATCATGATGAACCCGATCAATAAGTCGCTCTCTTTCAAAGGAAAACTACCCTACGCCTCCACCACGGTGGCCCTCACGCTGGGCATTTCGGCCAGCCACTCGCTGGTGCCGCCCACGCCCGGCCCCATCGCGGCGGCGGGCATTCTGGACGCCGACCTGGGCATGGTCATCTTCTATGGCTTTATCATCAGCGCCCTGGCGATGGTGCCGGCCTATTTCTTCGTGAAGTACTTTACCAAGCACGTTCACCTCGTCCCGCAATTTGCCGAGGTCGAGACTAACGTGCAGCACGGCAAGCGGCCTTCGCTGGGCAAGTCTTTTCTACCCGTCATTATTCCGTTGGTACTCATCGTGCTGGCGTCCATCGCCAAGTACCCCACCCTACCCTTTGGCGATAACGCGTTCACCACCGTTCTGCTATTCGTGGGTAGTCCGGTCATCGCGCTGCTGATCGGGGCGTTTCTGGCGTTCAGCCTGCCCGAGAAGTTCGACGCCAAATTGCTCTCTTCCTCGGGATGGGTGGGTGAGTCGCTGCTGATCGCCGCGCCCGTGATCCTGATTACCGGAGCGGGCGGCGTATTTGGCAAGATGCTCCAAAACTCCGGCATCGCCGAACTGGTTAGCGCGAACCTGAATGCCGCTTCCTGGGGCATTTTCTTGCCCTTCCTGATGGCAATGGCTCTCAAAACTGCCCAGGGCTCCTCCACGGTGGCGCTCATCACCACGGCCTCCATCGTCGCGCCGCTACTGGCCGCACTGGGACTCGACAGCGAGACCATGCGGGTCTTCGCCGTACTGGCCATCGGCTCCGGGGCCATCGCCATTTCCCACGCCAACGACAGCTTCTTCTGGGCCATGACCCAGCTCTCGGGCATGAATATCAAGCAGGGGAATCAGACGCACAGCCTGGGTACTTTGGTACTTTCGGTGTCGGCGATTATGGTTATATTCTTGCTGACGCAGGTGGTGTGAGGGGTTTGTTGAGCGAAATTTGTTTTTTTTGAAAAAATAGAAACTTCGCTTGGAATTAGATAGATATGAACTGACGTCCGATGAGCAGCCAACCGTTTTCAGTTTTTTGAGTGAAGGCCGAAAGGGGAGGTTTGAAAAATTAGTGCAGTTCACGCTGGTTAACGGAGACAACCTATATAATCTGGCGTTTGGGGACAAGCATCCTCTCACGGGGGAGATTGACGATGAAATAATCACAGATAACGGAGATAGTGAGAAAATTCTCGCCACCGTAGTCGATGCCCTATACGCCTTTTGCGAAAGGTTCCCAGCAGCCTGGATTTACGCCACAGGAAGTACCCCCGCTCGAACGCGACTTTATAGAATGGGTATAAATAAGTATTACAACGTTGTGAGAGACGACTTTGAAATTTTTGGGCAAACTGAAAGCGGGTGGCAAAACTACGAGAAAGGCAAGGATTACAGGGCGTTTATCGTTCAACGAAAGAAACATGAATTTGAAATATGAGAAATGCAGTCGAACCAGAAATCAAGAAAAAACTAAGTGTCCGCGTCGATAAGTCGCTGAACAAGTACACGGACGTTGTCCTGTTTCCTGCGAAGGTCAAAAAGGCTAAGCTGGCTTTTAAAAAATTTGGTCTCCCAGATTTGGCAACAACAGGGGAGTAAATCGCTAGTCATAATATCATCCGGAGGGCTAAAAATAGTCGTCACCGGGTACCGCTCCACTCGGCAAAGCCGAATGACTGGATGAGCACTCATCACCACGGCCTCCATCGTCGCACAACTGCTGGCCGCGCTGGGGCTGGACAGCGAGACGATGCGGGTCTTCGCCGTGCTGGCCATCGGCTCCGGCGCCATCGCCATTTCCCACGCCAACGACAGCTTCTTCTGGGCCATGACCCAGCTTTCGGGCATGAATATCAAGCAGGGCAATCAGACGCACAGCCTGGGTACTTTGGTACTTTCGGTGTCGGCGATCATGGTTATTTTCCTGCTGACGCAGGTCGTGGTGTAGGGGTTTTTGAATAAATTGCGAAGAAAATTTTCTCATTTGACCGGATGCACAACTAACCCTAAATTATGGAGCCAATAATCATCAACGTCTATAAACAAATGGATGGCTACACTTTCAGCCTTCCGGTTTCAATCCGGCGGCGGGTAAAAGGCTGGTTTCCAGATGCCCATCCAGCTAATCTTATTTTTGTTTCCTACGATATCAAGAGCGGTTTCGAGAAATATTACAATCAACTCGAAAACTACATTTATCCCGCACTATTGGGCATTCATTCTGACAATAGCCTGGATGATAAGGTTAAGGAAATTCAATTTATTGATTCTGAAACTGGAAACTTGCTGCATACTCATAAACTGGCAGCATGAAGAAGAACTACCACCTCTACCTTGGTAAGGCAGGACACCTGGCGGTTATGTCAGAATTTCTAATCCGGGGTTGGAACGTGGCTATTCCCGAGGTTGACATTGGAGATGATATTTTTGTGGTGCAGGATAATATTGGAACCCTAAATAGGATTCAGGTCAAAACGGCTACTTCCAGCGTCAAGCGAGGTAGTTATAGCGGACGATTTTACTTGCCTTTGGCGCAACTTAGGAGAATTTCCCCGGTTCTGATTCATTATGTGTTTACTGTGAGACACGAAGGGCGTTGGATAGAACCCGTTATTATTCGGCAAGACTACCTTTTAGGTTTTTTTCAGAATGGTGGGTTTGGCACTGTTCACAAGGAAAATCTGAGTTTGTATTTTTCTTATTCATCTAATGGTGTCGAGTGTTCGGGCGTCGATCTGAGCAATTTCGTCAATGGTTTTGCTGATTTTCCGTTGGTAGAGTGATAGGCAGTTTCGCTTTTAAGCTAAGGTTGCACAGTATCCTGTTTCACAGAAGGGGTCGCACGTCAAAATGAGACACGATAGTAAGCCTGGAATACTGATATTCCCAAATCATGGGAGTCAGGAAATGGGTAAGGGGTTAAAGAAGAAGCTTCTCAAAGACGCGGGCATAAATAAATGAGCATGAAAGCAAGCAAAAAAAAGATTAAAATCATTGTGGAAAGAACCGATACGGGGTTCTCTGCCTTTGCCGAGGACTCCGGTATTCACGACCGGGCGAACCGTGCCCGAACTGACAGACAACGCGCTGGAAGCGGCAAATTTGTATTTCGAGGAAGAAGACATCGCCCTGAACCATGATAACCTGAAATTCGAGATCGACTTCAAGCAGTTTTTCCAACACTACAAAGTCATAAACGCGAAATTCCTGGCCGAAAAGATTGGGATGAATCCCAGCTTGCTCTCACAATACGTGCAGGGACACAAAAAGCCATCGGACAAGCAAACCGAAAAAATATTAGGAGGAATTCACCAAATAGGACAGGAACTCGCTGAAATTAATTTGATTTATCGGGGGTGAGGTACTTACTGCAGCTTTGTTGGTGGCCTTGTTCTCGGATCGTACGATCGGCCGCTGCCGTTGCAAACGCGAGGTGATGACCGCTCCCGATTTCAAATCGGGGTCAGCGGGGGATATAAAAACAAATAAAATGAATAAAGCACTGTTTGGGCTTGCTTTCCTCTCTTACAACTGGGAGACTCATAAAAGAGATATCTTGGATAGTTATATTCCTTTGTTTGCAGAAATTGTGTCAACAAAAGGATATAATAAAATTTCCCGAGATATAGTTAAGGCAGACCTTCTCGAAGAATTTGGGATTAATATGCCTCTTGGAGCTATCGAAGGGGTGATAAATCGAATGATAAAAGAAGGAATTTTTACAAGAGAGCAAGGCTTATATTTAGTTGTCCATTCCAATATCAAAAAGTGGCTTAATAACACTCACAAAGAGGAGATTAATAACTCCTTTGAAGAGACGATTTCCGCAATAAGGGGATATTCCAAAACAGAATTTAATCTTAACTTTTCAATAAGTGATATTGAAAATGGACTTATTGGGTTCCTAAAAGAGAATGATTTGGATTTATTATTTGCAAGTACAAATAGCGAAAGCATTGTGCCAAATGTTGTTGAAAGTAAAAAGTTAAGGTATGTAATTGCCAAATTTGTTAATTACATACAAAAATTTGACCAAGGAAAATTTAATAACCTTGTAAAGTTAGCGAAAGGATATTCTATTGCTTCATTAATTACATATGAAGACATTCAAAGTTATTCTGGAAAACTAGATAAAGTTGAAGTATTCCTTGATGCTCCTATTTTTTTTAACCTTCTAGGTTTAAATGGAGAATCGAACTTAAATTCTTCTGTTGAATTAATAGAAATACTCAAAAGAAATGGAGCGAAACTGAGAGTATTTGAAATAAATTATGAAGAAGTTGTAAAAACGATACAGGCAGCAGTGAATCGGCTTCAAACTGGGAATTATGATTTGTCAATAAGTTCCAGAGTACTTCGAACAGCAATTAGAGAAAATATATCTGCGTCTCATTTGCAGGTAAAGCTAAATCAACTAGAAAGTATATTTGATACTTACAAAATAGACAAAACACAACCACCGAGTTTATCTACATTTGAGCGTCGGTATCAAATTGATGAAGCCAAATTAAGTTTTAATATTAAAGAATTATATACTAAAACTGGCTATGAAAATATACCTTGGTGGAAAACTGATCAAATCGAGAGAGATGTTTTAGCAATTTCAGGTATTTTCAAAATTAGGCAAAATAATCTGGCAATAAGTTTAAAAAACTGCAAATCACTACTTTTAACTACTAATGATTCAATCGCGTTTGCAGCTAAGAAATATGAAAGCACAGATTGGAAGTGGAAATCCGTTATACCTCCATGTATGTCGGACGTATTTTTGTCAACGATACTATGGGCAAATTATCCAGTAAAAAATGACAATTTAAAGATTAAGCAACTTATTAGTTCGTGTTATTCAATAACTGAACTGGATAACCGACTTTTAAATAAGTTTATTGCTGATATCAAAAAGATGCACATAGAAAACAAGATTAGTACTGAGCAATTTTATCTTCTCAATGCATCACATTTAACTTACAATTTGCTTGAAAAAAGGACTTTAAATGATTTTGAAGAATATACAGATAAGACTCCTAACGAAGTATTAGAAGATTTGCAAATTAAAATACAGCAAGATGCAGAACTTGAAAGAGATAGAATTTCCAGAGTCGAACAAAAGTTAGAAAAAATTTCAACGTTCTTAGCGAAATCAATATTTATTATAATTGGCGCAGCAATAATTGGGTTATCACTGCTGTTTAGGGTATTGAACCCTAAATTTGATGGTGGAATTGTAAATATATTCTTATGGATTTTGGCTGCATTGCTAAGTATTTTTGGATTTCTACGTTGGTTTGAACTTATTCCAACGAAAGTTAAAATTGAAACCACAATTGAAAATTGGCTATACAAAAACTTCAAGCAAATAATAAATCTCAGATAAACCGCTAGCATTTCAAATAAAGACTCAAACGATCCGCACAAAGCACCAATATGAATCAAACCATTACCTTCTCTCAACTGGAAGAGTTAAAGGAAGAGCAACTACCTGTCCCCAAGCACAAGCTTCATGATTGGACGCATTTTGCCGGATTGTATGCGGCTGAGCACGTCGCTGCTACGGAATTTGTGATCGGGGCTACCTTTGTGGCTTTGGGGGCAAAGACGATGGATATCATCATCGGCTTGCTGATAGGTAACGTGCTGGCCATCCTGAGTTGGACCTTGATTACCACACCGATTGCGGTCGATACCCGCCTGAGTCTTTATACCTACCTCAAAAAAATTGCGGGTGGTCAGATGTCCAAACTATACGATTGGGCCAATGTCTTGATTTTTACAGTTATTTCGGCGGCGATGGTGACGGTCTCGGCAACGGCGGTTCGATTCGCTTTCGATATTCCTGCCCAATTGAACTGGTACCCCACTAATTTATGGTTTGTGCTGATCGTGTTACTGGTAGGTGCATTCGCCGTATTCGTAGCAGTCTACGGTTTCGAGGCAGTTTCTGATTTTTCAGGAATATGTGCCCCTTGGCTATTTGCCATGTTCACCAGCGGTGCTTTGGTTTTGTTGCCTGCTTTGTCTTTGGATGTTTTAGGAATAACACTTCCCGAAAGCTGGGCACAATTCATCGACCTCGGCAATCGATCTGTCTGGACGGGAGTGGACAGCAATGGAGAGCCCGGCATCGGCTTATTGGAGGTTGTTGGTTTTGGTTGGGCGGCCAACACCATTACGCATTTTGGACTGGTGGATATGGCCCTGTTGCGTTTTGCCAAAAAGAAATCATACGGCCTGGCAACAAGCACAGGAATGCTCTTTGGACACTACGTTGCCTGGATTTCCGCCGGTATCATGGGGGCTGGGGCAGCCGTCATTTTGGGAAAATCAATTGCGGAGCTAGATCCGGGTGATGTGGCTTACTATGCTTTGGGTTGGTCGGGATTTGTGATCGTGATTGTGGCCGGATGGACCACGGCCATCACCAACTTGTACCGCGCAGGATTGGCGGCCCAAGCGGTCTTTACAAAGTTTTCAAGCCGAACGACCACGATGGCAGTGGGGGTGGCTATGACCATTATTGCCTGTTTTCCGTTTGTTTTTTCGCAAATTTTACCCCTGCTGACCTACGCGGGATTGTTAGTCGTCCCCGTTGGTGCGATCGTATTTGCCGAGCACCAGATTTTTCCTAAAATCGGTTATACGAGATATTGGTCAAAACATCAGAACTACATCCATCAGACTCCCGCGGTTGCTTCCTGGGGTTTGGGTTTATTATTTGGCTTTGGCCTGAATTTCCTGGATGTGATGTCGTTTTATTATTTGTTTATCCCTACCTGGTTTTTTACCATCGCGGTGTATACCCTGCTGGCAGGAAAATACGGGGCGAAGCAAACGTATCCCGAAGCCGAAGTAAAAGAACAGGAATTCAACGCGTTGGTTGAACAATACCACCAAAAGCTGGCTGGTGAAGAACCACTACCAGTAAAAGACGCATCGTTGCTATCGAAATCGTTACAAATTGTGGCTTACCTGGCATTAGGTATCACCATAGCGTTAGCTGTGTATGTACCAGTTGGAAGCGCTGATGAAAGTACGTATATCGCTAACCGGGAGACCTTTTATTTCTACGGTTTTATTTGCACACTGACCTACTTTGTAACGGCCTATTGGGCGATGCAGCGAGGTAAGCAGGTTGCATAAAGGGAATTCTAATCTAAGAACAGCATGGATTTAAATCAAACTACGCTTTCAAAAATTTCGCAACAAGTACCCTGTCCGACTTACGATAGACAGCAATTAAAAAAGGGGATCGTACACTTCGGCGTAGGTGGGTTTCATCGTTCGCACGAAGCCTACTACATTCATCAATTGTTAGAAAAACATAGTGCTACGGACTGGGCGATATGTGGCGTAGGTTTGCGAGAAGCCGACCGAAACATGGCCAATGTTTTAAAAAAGCAAGACTGCCTCTATACGCTGGTCACGCAGCACCCGGACGGAAAGGTCGAAAGCGAAATCATTGGTTCCATTACTGAGTATCACTTGGCGGTCGATGATCCTCAGTCAGTCATTGACACCATGGTGCACCCCGATACCAAAATTGTCTCGCTCACTATAACCGAAGGAGGCTATAATTTCAATTCCACGACTGGTGCGTTTGATTTTGAAAATCCTGATGTCAAACACGACCTGGAACATCCCGATCAGCCCAAAACGGTGTATGGTTATCTGATGGCTGCATTGCGTGAAAGACATGCACAAGGATTGCCGCCATTCACCATTTTGTCTTGTGACAATATCCAGCACAATGGCGATATGCTTCGTAAAATGCTGTTGGCTTTCGCCCAAAAACAAGATACCAACCTGGCGAATTGGATAGCGGAAGAAGTAGGTTTCCCCAATTCTATGGTGGATAGGATTACTCCCGCCACCACACCCGAAATCATCAGTTATTTACAAAATACACATCAGATAACCGACGAATGGCCTGTGGTATGCGAACCCTTTATTCAATGGGTAATTGAGGATAAATTTTCAAACGGGAGACCACCACTCGAAAAATTGGGAGTTCAATTCGTGCCCGATGTGACGCCGTACGAAAAAATGAAAATTCGTTTGCTCAATGCGGGTCACTCTGTTCTGGGCATTCCGGGAGCAATTCACGGGCATCCAACAATTGACGCTTGCATGGAAGACGCAGTTTTTGCAAAATTTATGCGTCAGTACATGGATAAGGAAGTAACACCAATTCTGGATGAAGTGGAAGGCGTCGATATTGAAAAGTACAAGGATAGTTTGGAAGAACGTTTTGCCAACCCCAACATAAAGGACAGTGTGGGTCGTATCTGTTCCGAAAGCGCGGCCAAGTTACCCAAGTTTTTAATCCCGACACTCCGGGAAAATTTAGAAACGGACGGAAGTATCAAATACGCGACTTTTATTCTGGCAGCTTGGTGCTATTACAGCGATAAAGGTATAAACGACAACGGGGAATCTCTTGAAGTTATTGATGCACAAAAGGAGGAACTCCACCGAGCCGCAAAAAATACCGAGAACGACTGGACTGCCTTCCTAAACCAGCCAGAGATATTTGAAAACCTTACCGAAAATGAACGATTCGTAAAGGAGTACACTTCGATTGTACAGGCGATTTATAAAGAGAAAAATATTCAAAACTTGATGAATGAATTATTGTGATTTTTTCTCCGGTCTATGAGGCCGCAGACTTACCATACCGTAAGATTTAAGGGCTGGGAAATAGCGAAGCATAAAGAAGAAAAATGGGTCGGGAGGAATCGTAGAGCCATCGGAGCGAGCGGCAGTACCGCTGAGAACGATCACGCCGTGGCGCAGGCAGGGGCAGATGCTCTGTAAAAACTACCCTGGAACGGCTTTTTTATTACCACTCAGATAAAGCCGCGCGCGCGGTAACCGAATCTACCCGATGAAGGAAACCACAACGGATCCAGCCACTTCACTTGGTGAGCAGCTTGCCCCTTTGCTCGAAGGCCTGCTCTATCCCAGTGAATCGGACGAACCCGTAGTTTTCCTGTCTATTCCCTGCTCCAGGCGGGGCGAAATCTCTGGTTGGGAATTTGTGGAATTATTAGGTCTGGAAGACGCCGAAGACGTGGCAGAACTCACGCCCGAACGCTTCTGGTTGCCCGTCGTCGTTGACCAGGATTGGTACGAAGCCGAAGAAAAAGAGCGAACTGCCCGCTTTGTGGAAATCAGGCGGATTCTGGAAGAAAACTTGGAAGACATCCAATACTTTGAGGTCGGGGAAGTGGAGGTGGGGCTGTATTTGCTAGGCCATTCGGGACAAAGTACCATGGGAATAAAAACGATTGCGATCCGCACATGAAAAAGTACCTCTCAACTACCCTGCTGCTGGTAACGCTGCTGCTGCCGGGCTGCACGAAGAAAGCGTTAATCCAGCCCGTGCCCAAGAGCGTGCACACGAGCCTGGGCAATCCCACGTCGGCGCGGGCTGACTCGGCCGAAGCGGACAACTATCTCATTATCAAAGAGCAATACGCCCTGAGCTACAACCGCAGCCTGGGCCACGCCAACTGGGTGAGCTGGGAACTGAACACCGACTGGTTGGGTGAAACTGATCGTCAGGACGACTTCCGCCCTGATCCCGAACTACCCTTCGGCTGGTACCGCGTGCGTCCCGACGACTACCGCGGATCGGGCTTCGACCGTGGCCACCTGTGTCCGTCGGCTTCCCGCACTGCGTCGGAAACGGACAATTCTTCGACATTCGTGATGAGCAATATGGTTCCGCAGGCGCCACAACTCAACCGCGAGTCCTGGGCCCGCCTGGAGGCTTACTGCCGATCACTGGCGGACTTGAACTACCGCCTGTTCGTCGTGGCGGGATCGTACGGAGTGGGTGGAAAAGGTAGTCAGGGCTTCGCTACTACCATAAATGGCAAAGTCAGCGTTCCGGCGCATTGTTACAAAGTCATTGTGGCGGTAGAAAATTCGGGGAGTGTCGATCAGATAGATTCGGACACGCCCGTCATTGCGGTGGACTTCCCGAACGATGCCGACCTGGTGGACAATAAAAGCTGGAGCAGCTTTGTGACCACGCCCGAGGAAATCGAGCGAGCCGCTGGCGTGCGTTTTTTCGAGAACCTGCCCGAAGCGGTCCGAAATGGATTGCGAGCGGCACGCTTCGATCCGACAACGACGACTTTGGGAATGTCGCAGGAAAACGGGAAATTACCCGATTGATCTGCTGGCAATTGTGCTTTTGTTTCGTTAGTCTTTTTCAGGCAGAATTGCTTGGACGCTGTTTTGAAGAAATTTCTTTTTACGCATCCTGATTTTTCGCTGGCAGATCGGTAGTTTTGCCCCGCTGTTTCTTCATATTTTCTTACAAAGTACCTTCCCAAACCATCCCTGTAAAACAAAACACCTCCTATGGGCGCCAAACAAATATTTGCCATCCTGCTTACCGTTCTCGGCATCGGCGGGCTGATTTACACCGCCATGCAGTTGCTCGACAACAACAAAGACCAGTTTGTGACCCTGACGGTCGTCGGTATTCTGGCTTTGATTTTTTTCTCGGCGGGCATCAAACTACTGCAATCGTCGCGCGACGTGTAGCTTTATTTTCACAAAAATCACTGATCCTGCCCTACCGAGATTTCTCCGGTGAGGTACAGCTTGACCCGACCCGAAATCAGGGTGCGATCCCCGGCAAGTTCGCAGCGCAAGTAGCCGCCTCGGGCCGACAACTGCCTGGCGGTCATCGTTTTCTTGCCTAACTTTTTGGCCCAGTAGGGAATGAGCGTCGTGTGCGCCGAACCCGTGACCGGATCCTCGCCGATGCCCGATTGCGGGGCGAAAAAGCGGGACACGAAGTCCACTTCGTCGCCGGGAGCCGTGACGATAATGCCACGTGTGGGAACGGTGGACAGAATGAAAAGGTCGGGCTTCAACTCCTTGACCTGCGCTTCTTTTTCCAACACGATCATGTAGTCAGATTTCCCTTTGTAGACGTCGAATGAGTCCACCGACTTCATGCTTTCTGACAGGGCGGGGGGCGCGACAGCCACCTGGTAGGCATCGGCGGGAAAGTCGAGGGTGAGCCAGTCGTCCTGCCGGGTTACTTTCAGAGTGCCGCTTTTCGACTCAAAAGAAATTTCAGATTCGGGGTAGTTTTCAATAAAAAACAGGACGTGGGCCGTTGCCAGAGTCGCATGACCGCACAAGTCAACTTCCACGGTGGGCGTGAACCAGCGGATGTGGAACCCCTGCTCGGTGGGTACGTAGAAGGCAGTTTCGGCCAGGTTGTTCTCGGCGGCGATCTGCTGCATGAGTTCGTCCGAGAGCCAGGCTTCCAGCGGTACTACGGCAGCGGGATTGCCCGCGAAAAGCTGGTCGGTAAAGGCGTCGAGTTGATAGAGGCGGAGGTTCATATGATTGCTAAGAAATAGTTTTTGACAAAGTATCGAAAATTCTTTCGTCGAAGGAAAGCAACGAGGGTATTTTTAGCGTGGCCACGTCAAACTTAGGGTCATCGTATTCATAATCAGCCGGAACGGCCACGGTGAGCATACCCGCCGTAACCGCCGAACGCAGTCCGTTGCCCGAATCCTCAAACGCCAGACAGTGCGCCGGATCGACGCCCAGCATCCGCGCGGCACCCAGGTACACGTCGGGAAAGGGCTTGTTACGCGCCTCTAGCAAAGCCGAATGCCACAGTTTAAAGTATTTCTTAAAATCAAGTCGTTCCAGCACGGTTTCGATAATGCTCATCGGCGAAGCTGACGCCACAGCCAGCGGAATGTCGCACTTGTGGAAGAACTGAATCAAGTCCAAAGCACCCGGCATGGGGTGCGCGTTGGCCCCGATCCGCTCGTGGGCCAGGTGAATGATTTCGTCGCCGATCTGGCCTTGCGATTTTCCCTCCCAGGGAAAGGTATCGTACGCCAATTGCACGAAAGGCTCCGTCCCCAGCCCCGTGGCGTCCCGGCAGAAGTCTTCGGTCAAGTCCACGCCAACGGTATCGAATACCTCAATGGCGACCTCACGCCAAATCGGCTCAGAGTCGACCAGCAGACCGTCCATGTCGAGGATAGCCGCTTGGATTTTTGTTGAATCGTTGATTTGTGTAATCGTGTAATTGATGTTGAATTGCTAAATGTATGTACTACGCTACTTCGAAGTTGCAGAACTGAATAATAAAATTCGATCACTGTCAATCACTATTGAACAAATCAACATCGATTGAACAGTTAAACGATTACACAATTCAGCACTCCCCCTTCACACTTCCGCCATCCGAAACGGCTTGACGTCGATTTTCTCCCAGACGCGGCCCGTGACGTAGGGGTCGGTGTCGAGCCAGGCTTTGAGTTGCGTTTCGTCGTCGAAGTCCACCAGCATCATCGAACCGATCATCTGGCCTTCGGGATCGAGCAGGGCACCGCCAAGGACAAAATTCCCGTCGGCTTTGAGCTTTCTGGCGCGATCGAAGTGCAGCGGACGGGCGGTCAGGCGGCGTTGCATCGCCGCTTCGTCGGTAGAGTCGTAAGCGTGAATGACGTAATGCATGGGGTGTTTATAAGTGGCAAACGGTTAATCTTTTTTGTTTTTCATCGCCAAATATACGCCATTTGTCCAGCCGAAGCCTTCCTGGATTTCGTATTCGCCGTCGCAGGGCAGAAGATCGGTGTCTATGACGTTGTACTTCTCGAGTAGCTTTCCTTCGGATTCGTATTGACTTTCTACGACGCGGAGCCAGTTCGCGCGGAGTCGGTCGGCGATGCGGTTGAATTTGTAGTGGCGCAATCCCTGGTAAGTCAACCATTGCAGCGGTGCCCAGCCGTTGGGGTCGTCCCACTGCTGCCCCGAGTCGGTGAGCGTACTGAGCATTCCACCGGGGCGCAGGAAGTCTGCTTTTAAGCGTGTCTTGACAGATCGGGCCTGCTCAGTGTCCGCCAATTTGAAGTACAGCGGGAAGACTGCCGCCAGACTAAAAGTATCGGTAAATTCTTTCTGCTGAAAATCATAATCCATGTAAAAATTCCGGTGCTTGTCCCAAAAGCAGGAATCGATCGCGGCCTTGCGCTTGTCGGACCTTTGGGTGTATTCTTCGGCCAAGTCAGGATATTCACCAAGCTGGTATGCCTCGGCCAGGGTACTTTCCAGGTGGTGCATGAGGCAGTTGAGGTCCACGGGCAGAATGTTGGTCGTCTGGATGGTGGCAAAGGTCTTGCCATCGGCCATCCAGCGGCTGCTAAAATCCCAGCCCGATTCGGCGGCGGCCCGCAAGCAGCGGTACACCGACTCGGGTTCGTGGCCGTGTTTTTCCTTGGCCTCCTTCGCCAGCGCTACATCTTCGGCGTAGGCTTCGGGACGTGGCGCGGCGCGGTCGTCCCAGTAGCGGTTGAGGACGGTACCGTCGGTCAGCCGCACTACGCGGCGGTAATCGGGGGTTTCGGCATCCAGGCGTTCGCAGCCATCCATCCAGAAATCGTATTCTCTTTGGAGTTGCGGCAGGTAGTCCACCAACGTTTCAACGCCCCTCACTTCGCTGAGTAACCGAACCATCAACGAGAAAAAAGGCGGCTGTGAGCGGCTAAGGTAATAGGTTCGGTTACCGGTAGGAACGCGCCCGAAATGATCGATGAGATGAACAAAATTCTCCACCATGCTCTCGATCAAGTCATGGCGTCCCGACTCCTTCAGGCCCAGCATCGTGAAGTAGCTATCCCAGTAGTAGATCTCCCGAAAGCGTCCACCCGGCACCACGTAGGGTTCGGGCAGCATGATGAGCGAGCCGCCCCGGTGCTGCGCCTTGACGGGCCGCGACAACCGCGACCAAAGCCACTCGATGTGTTCGCCGATCGGTTCGATAGCTTCGTCCTCATCGCGTTCGGTCCGCAGTGGGGGCGGAACCTCGAAATGCCCGACAACAAAAGCTTTCAAGTCGAAGCCCTCCTGATTTTTCTCTCGGCTATAGGCCAGGATAATCTCGGCGGAATCATGCAATGGTACCGCGTCGGCAAAAGCTTTGGAATCCTTGAACAGGCGGCGCATCTGCACCTCGCGGAACAATTCGCCATAAAGCTCATCGGGAGAAACGCGGACTTCGTTGTAGGTAGTGGGAAGGGAGGAGAGCAATTTTTTAATTTTGAATTAGCGAATTAGTGAATGTCGGAATAATTTGACGCAAATAATACGCAAGATGACCCTTGGTCTGATATTCAATAATTCCGACATTCCGACATTCACTAATTGTTAAACAGATGCAACGCCGCCACGCTCATGGCTTTTACACCGGTTTTGATCGTGGGTTCGGGGACGGGGGCGAATTGCGACGAGTGCAGCGAGGGGAGTTGTTTGCCCTTTTCTTTGGCTTCCCGAATGGTTTCAGGGGCCAGGGTTCCCAGCCAGAACATGAAGATGGGAACGCTGTTGTCGGGCATCACGAAGCGGCTAAAATCCTCACCGACCATGTACGGGTTCGTCTCCACAACCCGCTTCTCGCCGAAAGTGTTCTTGAACACGCCCACCAGCCGAGCCGTGAGGGCTGCGTCGTTGACCGTAGCGGGCGTCATGGGTTCACGGATGCTGATTTTTGGCATCTTGCCGTCGGGTAGTCCGGCGGCTTTGGCGTAGTTCTCGCTGATGCGCCGGATGGTGGCGATCACCTTCTCGCGCACCTCGGGCGTGTAGGAGCGCAGCGTGAGCTGCATTGTCACGTCGTCGGGAATAATGTTGTGCACCGTGCCGCCGTGAATGGAACCGACCGTCACCACCGCCGGGTCGATGGGATTAAGGCTGCGGCTGACGACCGTCTGGAAGGCCATAATCATCTCGGCGCTCAGCACCACGGGGTCGATGGTCGTGTGCGGGGCCGCGCCGTGGCCACCCTGTCCGAAGACGGTGATGTCCATCATGTCTACGCTGGCCATCAGCGGGCCGGAACGGTAGCCAATGGTTCCAGCGGGCAAGTAAGGATTGTCGTGCAGCGCGATGGCGTAGTCGGGTTTGGGCGCAAAGTCGAAGAGGCCGTCTTTCAGCATCCGGTCGGCCCCCAGGCCGTTTTCTTCGGCGGGCTGCGCCACCATGACCAGCGTGCCTTTCCAGTCGTTTTTGGTTTTGAGCAAAGCTTGGGCCGTTCCCACGAACACCGTCATGTGGATGTCGTGGCCGCAGGCGTGCATCACGTTCACCTCGTTGCCCGCCGCGTTGATGCCCCGCGCCTTACTGGCGTAGGGCAGCCCGGTTTTTTCTTCCAGCGGCAGGGCGTCCATGTCGGCCCGGATAAGTACCGTGGGGCCGGGGCCGTTCTTGAAAACACCCACCACGCCGTGACCGCCGATTTTTTCCTTTACCTGAAAGCCCAGCTTTTTCAACTCCACCGCCATGCGGGCCGCACTTTTTTCTTCTTGCAAAGAAAGCTCGGGATTCTGATGCAGGTGCTTGTAGAGGGCGTCGAGTTCGGGATAATTTTGGGCGGTGAAGGTCTCGATTTGCTTGATTGTCTGCGGGCTTTGGGCGAAGAGGAGCGGGGATGCTGAGAAAGCCAACAGAATGAGATTAATGAATTTCATACAACAAATATTTCAGAGTCAGATGTTTAGTTTACAACGATAGTGAACGGCTATCCACCCGATTGTTCCAAAACCAAGGTTAGTAGTTTTTCGCTGAACCTGAAATCGGTTGCCCTTATTTTTTCGATAATTGGTGAAATGCGCTCAATGAAGCCCGCCTGTTTAGCTCGCAAGATAACCCCAAACGTGCCCGAATATCGAAGTTTGAGTAGTGCTGCTGCTTTTCTTTCCTTCAATTTGTCGATTATTAAGGCTGCGTCGCCAACCTCTAACGCTAACGCAGTGGCACTAGCCTCGCCTTCATCCAGTTCCAGTTTCAAAACTTCAAGAAAATATTTATTAGAAGAAGCAACGACCTCAATCCATACGGGCAGCGTTTCCTTGAACTCTCTTGCAATGGTAGGAGTAATGAGAACTGGTATCCGAAATGATCAGGTCAAAGTCGGGCGGCATCGCTGATTACCTCGGAAGGGGAATAATTAACGAGCGACACATCGTAGTCAGCTAACAACTCGGCAAAGGTCGTTTTGGAAAGCCCGGCCAAATCGGCCGCCTTTCCCAGCGTAAGTTTACCGACTTCGTGCATTTTGGCGGCCAGAAATCTCTTTGTTTCTCTTTCCGAGAGTTCCAGGTTTTCAGGAATGCGCAGTGTGAGTTCTTTCATCTCCCAAAGATAGGGAAATGTGACACCTTTCAATCACCCAGCTTGAAAACATCGTGCAATTGGCTATCACCGATGATTTCCTGCACGATGCTTTCAGCTTTTTTGGATACTTTGAACGGATGGTCGCGGTAGAGCCGGGCGTAGAGGTCATCGACCGTCAGGAGCGTTCCTTCAAGTTTTTGTTCCGAGAGGTCGCTGAGGTTCTTGTCAAAAAAGTAAACAACCCCGACGGTGGTTCCCACGCCCATGATGGTTCTGATGGTGCGGTCTTGCCAACTGGTGTTGCGGTTGAATGAATAGGTGATTCCTTTGATTAATTTGTTCATGTCGTATCGTTGGATTTTGTTTTGTCCTATTGATACAACTGAAACTGAAGGGTGTGACAGAACAGCCAAGTACGCTGCTATATTTCCTCCAACGCCTCCCGCGTCAGCTCGCCCTTCGTGTCGCCCGTGCTCAAAGTCCCGGCGGGCTCGAACAGCATCACCGATACCTCCTGCGCCGCCACGGGCCGATGCTCGACGCCTCGAGGCACGATCAGGAATTCGCCTTCGTGCAGCTCGACGGTTTTGTCTCGAAACTCCATCTGGAATTGGCCTTGCAGCACGTAAAACATTTCGTCCTCGTCGTCGTGCTTGTGCCAGACGAACTCGCCCTGAAACTTGGCTAGCTTCACGTGCTGCCCGTTCAGTTCGCCCACGATGCGTGGATTCCAGTGATCGTGGAAGAGGGCTAGTTTTTCGGGAATGCTGACTTTGTCCATTGGGTTTTGAGTTAAAGTTATCTTAAATCCCCGCTTCCTCCACCCGCGCGTCGAAAATCCCCGTCAGCACCTGCCCGTCGCGCTTGACCTGTAAGAAAATCCGGTACTGCCCCGCCCTGGGAAAAGCGTAGGGGAACGAGATACTGCTTCCGTGGTCCATGCCTTCGTGCGAAGTGGTATCTCCGGTTGTTTGCATTCCCATTTCTTTCATCAAAAAATTCTCCCGCTCGGTGTCAGGCATTTTTTTCAGGGCGGCCACGTGGCGGTCGATGCTGTCGCGGAAAAGATCGGGTGCGGCGCGTTTAAAGACTCGAGCGGTGTCGGCGATGCGGTTTCTAAGCGAAATTTCCGAGGCCATCGCCACCGTTCCCACCGGGTGCAGGTGGACGTACACCGAGCCATCGGAACGCACCACGGCGGCGTGGCCCGCCATGCCCAGGTACGGCTGCAAGCGGGCGGCGGTGCCGTCGGGCGCAAAAACCTCGAATTTGAGTTGGTAGGGTTTTCCCGCCGCAAAAACCTGGTTGGCCTTCCCTTCCCACACTACGTAGGAACCGTCGAGCAGGGCGGTACGGGTGCCGGGCTTGCCACAAACCACCACATTGGCATCCAGCGGAATATTCTTGGGTTCATTGAGCGGGTCGGTCACGACATAAGTGTCCTCAGGATCGGTGCGCCTGAGTGCTTGCCCTTCGATGAGTTCGGGAAGGTCGATTGTGTCCGTGAGGGTTTCGGTAAAGCCGGAGTAGGAAAATATATCGCCGTACACCAGGTACCGCCCCGCCGGAAGTTTGGGCAGATAGGCTTGGAACGTGGTGGAGTCTGTGCGTTCGGGATGCAGGTGCGCGAAGGCGTCGAGTCCGGGCGTCCGTACCAAAAAAAGGTGCATCATCTTACCGTGATCCGGCACCAGATAACTGAGGTAACTTTTCCCCCGTTTCGTTTGGGTGTCGGTGGTGTCCATTTTTAATTCAAAAAGCCGTTGCCCATCCTGGCGTATGACAGTTCCCGTCGCAGTCAGAGGTTTATAAAGGTACTGGCGATAGTCTTTGGCCCAGCTATCCCACCAGCTGCTGCCGCCGTACAGAATCAGCGTACAGGCCACGAACGCAATCCCCATATTCAGCCAGCGCTTTCTTTTTTGTTGGGGAGAAAGCGTCTGGCCCGCCCGCAGCATTCCGTCGCTAACGCTTGCCCCGATGACGGTCACGAGCAGCGTGACCAGCAGCAGCCCCAGCGCGGTGAGCGTCCAGCCCAACCCGGCGGGCATATCGCGCTCGGCGGTGGAGAGCGCCACCAGCGGCACCACCATTTCGCCCTCGCCCTGCGCGCCCTGGATTTTGACCTGAACACTGGACGAGCCATTTTCCATCAGCCACACGATGCCCTGAAACTGGCCGAGCTGTCCGGCGATGGGTTCCAGCGCATCGTAGTCGGGAGCGCCCTCGTCGCCCGAGCGAAAGTAGATGGGCCGGGCCAGCACCCGGCTGGCGTCGCCGCCTTCGATGTAGACCGTCACCCGCGCGGTACCGGGGATGACGTCGGGCGGCTGCACGTCCACCAAAATGCGGTACGCGCCCGCTTGTCCCTGCAGTACTACGCCCGAACTGCCCACGTGAGCCAAAACGGGGAGAGTGATTGCTAATAAACCAAAAACCAGCAGTAGCTTTTTCATCGCTGAATATTTTTCATCCACCGTCCCCAGGCCAGGCCGACGCGGGTGGAAATGATGCTGAGAATAAGAGCGATCCCCAAGCCCTGGGCCAGTTGCGCCGTAGTCTGGGAGTTCCAGGGCGCAAACTTATAGCGGTATTCCCAATCGGGACTGCTGCCAAAATACCAGTACTGACTACCGAAAAACCAGTTTCGGGCCAATGGCGATTCGTGGAGGAAGCCCCCGAAAAACCACTGCACGACGAAAAACACGACCAGAAAAGCAGTTCCTAATAAAGCGGCCAGCTTCCAATCGCCCCAGTGGGCGAAGCGATAGCGGAGGGAGTCGAGCGCTAGCGCGGGTATGATCAGCAGCAACGGAAACTTAAAGCCGTTGTAATGGTCGAGGTGGTTTAGGATCGGGCCCAGCATGGGTTCCGCCGGAAAAAGCGGGATGATCCAGAGCGTGAGCAGCATAACCATACTGTAAACCAACGTCACATGGGTAATCGTCCACTTACCGGAGTAAGCCCGTCCGAAGGCTAAGAGCAAGAAAGGGAAAGCTGTGGCGGCGACCTGATAGTACGAGGAATTGTGTGACAGATAGCGATCCAGTTCTTCCGACAGTAGCGTGTACCACATCGTCAGCAGGAAGCCCGCCGACAACGCGAAGAGGAAAAAGAGGACCCGCTGCCGTTTTTTTCTGGCGGATTCGTTGCCCTTGAACAAATATGCTGTCTGGTTTTTTATGGCCAAAACGCTGACGATGGCCCCAAACTGCACACCGATGATGCCCAGTGCCAGCACGGTATGCGGCGGCGAGAGGATCGTGACATCAAGGCCATAGGCGTTGTGCCACCAGTCGTCGAAGGGCGCGGAGGTGAGCATCATCAGCGCACCCCAGATGCAAAACAACGCGCCCAGCGAACTGTAAAAGAAGCCCCAGACCTTCACCCGCCGGCTCTTTTCGGCGGCGGTTCCCGCAAAAGTATTGCGCAGAACCTCATAGCCCGAGAATATTCCCGACACCACCGCCCCGAGGTAAATGACCAGGTGCGGTGGCGAAAAAAGGCCGTCGCGCCCAATGCTGAGATGCCAGCATATGTCCCAGATCAGCCCCGTGATGACACAAAGCGAGGAGAAGACAACCGCATAAACGTAAACGGGAATGCCCAGTGAGCCGACTTCCCGGCGGGCAACGGGTGGGCTTTCGGGAAGATGGGGCGGGGCGAGGGTTTGGTCCATGAAGTTGAGGGTTTAGATTACCGGCAAACGGAGGACAATCTAACAAACTAAAACCCTCACGCCAAACTCCTCAAAAAAAAGACCGCTACCAAGGGCAGCGGGCCCCATTCTATTTTTTCAGTAAAATCAAAACTCGATCTCTTCCTCCGCCAGTAGTCGGGCGACGTTCAGCACGCAGTCGTCAAGCAATGGGATATCGCGGTCGAAGTCGGTGATGAGCCAGTCCTCTTCGGTCGTACTGATCAAAATTTTACGGCTCTCGGTGAAAATCCACACTATCTTCTCAACCCCAAAATCTAACATTTTTTGTGATTTCGTGATGAAGTAATTCCTTTCGGTTTCAAAAGTGGTGTCGCTCAAATCGGCCTTGCTGTCGACCTCTACGACTACCTTAGGAGCAACGTGAAAGTACTTTTTATCAAGTTTCAAATCTTTTCTGTCAAAAATAGCGATGTCGTTAGCCAGATTATCGCCCAAACCAAGATGAAGGCCTGATTCATTGGAAGTTATAAGGTATTTTTTTCTGTTGACATTATTCCCAAGAAACAAGCCGACGGCATAAGCGACAGCCGCCTGTATCGAACTACTTCCCATAATTTCCTCTGGTTTTTTGTTTCCTGCCAGTACCTCCCGGTAGCCTTTGTAGGGAATGGCTTCGCCGTCGATTTCCTCGTAAGCCAGGTAGGCCGGAATCGTCAGTACCTCTTTGCGCGGTTGTTCTATCACTGCCATTTCTGTGTTCGTTTTTCTACAATTCTAATCAAAAATCGACAGGAAACAAAAGATCACTTCCGGCTCACAAACAGCCCGATCGTCACCGCCGCGAGGGAAATCAAAGTACCCCAGGTCGCCAGTTTATGCGTGGCGGCCCAGGTTTCGGGGCTGAAACTCCATGATTCACCATCGAAGGTACCGCGCGCGCCGTGGTCACCGGGCAGGGGTTCGTAGAGGTTGCTCGGGCGGTTGGGATCTTTCGGCTCGTCGGTTTGCTGACCGTCGTAGCCCGTTTCGCCCAGGAATTTGTCCAGCAGGCCGGGGGCCAGTTTATTGCCAATGATGGATTGTACGGTGGGGTAGCCCACCCACATTTCGCGACGGGGATTTTTGGCGAGGTGAACAATGGCCTGCGCGGCAACTTCGGGTTGGTAAATAGTACCCATCGGTTGAGGTTTATTGGGCAAATAACTCTTCACGAAACCGAATTGTGTCGTGTTCATCGCGGGCAACTGCACCATGCTGAGGTCGATGTTACTCTTATCGTGAATCAGCTCCGCCCGCAGCGAATCGAAAAATCCTTGAATACCATGCTTGGCCCCGCAGTAGGCCGACTGTAACGGAATGCCGCGATACGCCAGCGCCGATCCAACCAGGATAATACTGCCGCGATCACGCGGCAGCATCCGCTGCAAAGCCACCTGAGTGCCGTACACCTGCCCGAGATACGTCACGTCCGTCACCTGTTTAAAATCTTTCATTTCTAGTTTTTTAAACGGCCCGAATACGCTGATCATGGCGTTGTTGACCCATACGTCGATCGGACCGAGTTCGCGCTCAATCTGATCGGCGGCGGCTTCGATCTGGTCGGGCTGCGATACGTCGGTGGGGATGGCCAGCGCTTTGCCGCCCATTTCCTCTACTTCTTTTTTGGCTCCTTCCAAGCCGTCTTTGCCTCGGGCCAGTAAGCCGAGATTGGCGCCTTGTTTGGCAAATTCGCGCACAATGGCGCGGCCCAGTCCGGCGGAAGCGCCGGTAACTACTACTACTTTTCCTTTGAAATCCATAGGGAGGTCAATTTTGAATGATAGAATGTGAGAATGAGTGAATGACGGTTGGCCGCTACCATAGAATGAGGGTGCCACTCGGTTTTGCCGATAAAATACCTTGCCGTCTGCCCCACTCACTCTACGGGCTGAACGGTGGAATGGTTTCAGGAAACAGTCGTCCTGTATTTCAAACAAAAAAGAGCCGGGAGTGAATCACTCTGCTACCAGCACAAACTGCTGATTACCTGCCACTTGTTCTTATCGTTCTGCCCCAAAAGCAGGTACTTGTGCATACTTGGTACACCTTTGGCTTTTGCTCTAATCTATTATTTGTCCCGTTTCTAAGATAAGGGGCAGGGATTTGCCAATCCGACCATTGCTTTGTTGTGGCGGTCTTGGAATATAAGCACCAAACTTGATTACCTGATGCATGGCTTTCACCTGATCTTGTGTAAAGCTTTTTTTTTCGTCATATCCCATTACGTAATCTGACACAAAACTGAGCTTAGAGCAGGTTAAGTTGCGCCCGTTTTCGTCTCGTGCTTCATTTATATAGTGCGGAACATCGGCAATCGATGTCCACTGGTAGCAAACTTCAACAAACGTGTGTGGCAATCCCAGAAAATGTCCCAATTCATGGGCCAGAACCTTTCCATGGGAGTAAGCCAAACGGATAGCGGGAATACCTCCGGGAAATCTTTTCATCGTTTTCAAGTCAGCACAAGTGAAGTTAGAAAGTGCTGTAGGTACGCTGGGCAAATACGAGTAAGACAAATACTCTCTACCTTCATACTTGCTAACCCAATTGATGCCCATTACAACATTTATATATTGTTGTGGACACCACTGATGCAACAGATCATTTACAAAGGTGAGTGCTTCGTCAGTCGAAATGGGTTTGTAGATCGGTATTTTATGTACTCCCGGCTGAGCAAGGGGCTGACCTTCGGGGTCGACGGTTGCCAGAAAAAATTCAATATACGCGTTCGCCTGATTAGGGTCTATTGAGCGCCTGGCCTTCCGATAAAGTTCATTGACTGTGGCCACAGCCTCGACTGGATCGAAAGGATAGTCATACAGGCTATCAGCTATGTGAAAGACGAGCGGCAAACGAACCACCGGATACTCAACAGGATGACGCGCGGTGATCTGCAGTACGGCAGATTGAAACCCAAAGAAATCAGCTTGCAATTGATGTTTGCCCGCTTGTGAGGTAGCGAAATAGGCGGTTTCGTGGCGATAATTGCCATCGACCTTCAGCTTGGGTATTGTAAAATCCAAAGCGTTGAGCGTATCGCCTTTTTTGGTAATCAGATCGTAGCCCAGGGGCAGGTGACTCACAGAATCTGCATTTAAAGTTGGCGTGAGCGACTTGATCACAAAACGATCGACATAATCAGCCACACGGCTGACATTGAGCACTATCTGGTTATCGCTTACTTTACTATTGACCTTTGAAGTAAATACATGTTTCCCAGGTTCTCTGAAAGTGAATGTGTTACCAGAAAAAGGTTTCCCGTTGGCAAAAAACTGTGGTTGAGCGGTAGAAGTAATATACACGCCCCGGTCATCGAAGAAGTAAACTTGGAAGCTGACCGTATTACGGGCCGAATCTTCTAGAAAATAAATCGAGGCAGGCTGTTTATTCTCAGCTAGAATAATTTGTATTTTATCCACCCCAGGCAATCCAGGGTCGGTAGTTTTGCAAGTGAATAATCCAATCGACAGGAAGATAGCCAGCAATAAAATCTGATTCTTTCTCATAACGATTTGCCGGTAGGGTAATCAAAATACAAACTAGCTTATAGAATCTATCAACCGATTATTTCACAAAAAAAGTATTCCGACATTCACTCATTTCCCTTCAACCGCCCCAGCAGCCAGTCGTTCATCTTATCACGTTGCTCAGGATAAGCCCAATGCCCCGTATCCAATGCCAGGAAAAGCGACTTCGGCGCGGTGATGGTATTGTAGGCCGCATACATCGAAGTCGGCGGGCAGGTTTCGTCGTTGAACCCCCAGGAGTAGTTGCCGGGGATTTTGAGGCGACGCGCAAAATTGACCACATCGTAGTAGCCTGCCGTAGCTAGTTTTTCTTTGGTGTTGTTAACCTCGACGCTGCCCGGCGAGAAATAATGCGGCCAGCCGCCGGCGCGGCCTTCGAGGTAGCCCGTCACGTCGCTTAGCGCGGGGTAAAATGCCCCCAGCCACTTCACGCGTGGGTCCAGGGCGGCGGTCACGATGGAGAGCGCCCCGCCTTGGCTTCCGCCCGTTACGGCCAGGTTACGGCCATCGAACTGCGGCAGACTGGCCAGAAAGTCGTTGGCCCGGAGGCATCCCAGGTACACGCGCTTGTAGTAAAACCGATCTTTGTCATCCATATTGTAGTTCCAGTAACCGTCCAAAGCTCCGAAGCGCAGATTATCGTACACTTCGTCGTCCATCGTCACCGGAACACCATGAATGCCTATCTGAAAAGTGATGATGCCCTTTTCGGCGTTGGACACATCGCCACCATACGCCCGGACGCCCGCCCCCGGCACGTGCAGCAGAGCGGGGTATTTTCCCTCCTTCTTAGGCGTACACAAAATCCCGAACAGCCGCGATTTGCCGTAGTTGCGCAAGTTGACATGATAGACGCTCACCGTCTCGGTGCAGCGCTCGGGCAGCAGGGTCATCTCGGCGTCCAGCGGAATTTTTGCCAAATCGTCCTTGGCCCCACTCCAAAAAGCGTCGAAATCAGCCGGGTCGGTGGCGGTCGGTTTGATTTGCTCCGGGCCGAAAGCCGCCGTGCCGAGTCCGCGGTATTCCACCCCGTCGATGTCGGCGATGGCGATGCAACGCAAGAAGCCAGGCTTTTTCATCGTGCCGCCATCCAGCGTGAAGGTGCCATTGGGGAGTGTTTTGGTGGCTTTGTCGTTGGATTCCATCTTCTCGGGGCCAATCTCGTAGCGAACGACGGCGTCCTTGACCGGGTTGCCGCTTTGCACCACGCTGATGTTGAATTTCACTTTTTCGCCGGGCTGGTAAGTCCAGTCGGCGCGGTCGGGGGCGACGACGACCTTGACGAAGCGCTCGGCGGGTTGGGCCAGGGCAGCGCTCACGAGCAGGAACAGCGTGAGGAAATAGGCGGACAGGAGACGGGTTTTCATGGGTAGAGAAAGGGTTTTATAGTAATTGTCAGTAATGAAAGACCAAAAGCTTCCGTTTTTATCCGCAACTTGCGCCCAAATTATCTTTTTAAAGAATTTTTGGGTAAAATCCCCTCTTCCTTCGTTACTTGTCCGTAACCAGGAAAAACCCATATGAAGACCCAATATCTGATTTCTTTTCTTGCTCTGACGGTTCTCTGCGCTGCCTGCACCTCCACCAAAAAGGCCATGCGCACCGTCGAGTCCCAACGCACCACGCGGGAAGCCGCCGCTGCGCCCCTGCCTACCAATGAGCCGACGCTGGTGGGCGTAACGAGCAAGTTCCTCAACGTGGACTCCACGAGTGTACGCGTGTATGTTTATATAGACGCCGTTCGGGGACGAAAGCCACTCAGCGTGGCGGAGTTTGGCGATCTCTACAACCTCAATTATGTCATGTACTCCGACTACGGTACCCGCGACCGCCTGGCTTACGGCAACATCCCGCTCGGCCCGGAGAACCTCTCCAAGCTCGACGACCAGATCGTGGCGCAGTTCGAGGTCAAAAATCCTGACAAAGATTATGCCGTACTGCTGATGGAACTCAGCCAAACCGGAACGCTGAAAAAAGTCCTGAACGATCTGCCCATCCGCTTCCGGGGCCAGCGCGACAGCGATAGACTGGCGGTATACGAGAAACAGCAGACCGCACCGCTACGCCGCCATTTTATTCCTAAAAATGAGACGGTCAAAATCGAGACCCTCGACGGACGGAGTCGTCCTCTGCGAGTGTATTACTACCGGCACGGCTTCGACGCCGCCCCTTCGCCGATGAACACCACGCCCCGCACAGCCGTGACCAAAACGCTCAGTGTGGATAGTACTTTCACGATTCAAAGCGGCCAGGACATCGCCTTTGCGCAGGAAGGACTCTATTATATCCTGACCGACACCACCCAAACCGAAGGGCTGGGGCTGCTCGTGACCGACGACCGTTACCCCAAATTAACGCAGCCCGAGAAGCTCACTGAGCCGCTCCTGTACATGAGTACCAACCAGGAAATCAAAGACATGGACGCGGCCAAAGGCAACAAGAAGGCACTGGACAAGTACTGGTTGTCGCTGATGCAGGGGAATCCCGAGCTGGCGCGGCAGGTCATTCGCAGCTACTACAACCGCGTGGAGGAAGCCAATCGGCTCTTCACCAGCTACAAAGAGGGATGGAAGACGGACAAAGGGATGATTTTCATTGTTCTTGGCCCACCCGACAAGGTGCAGCGCAGCAAGGACAAGGAAGTGTGGGTGTACGACCAAAAGGCCAACGCCACCAACGTCAATTTTACTTTTAACAGAAGAACCAACCAATTTGTGGACGATCATTATGAGCTGGTGCGCTACGTCGAATACCAGCCCATTTGGTACCCCATCGTAGAAGCATGGAGAAACGGCGCTATCCGGTAAGAAAAAAATCCCCCTCGATCCCGAAATCCGACATGGTTTTCGGGATTCAGTCTGTTTTAGAAACCCTCCGCTCGGGCAAAGAAATCGAGCGCCTGTTGATTCAGAAAGACCTCGATATTCCCGAAATCAAGCAATTGGCGCATGATTTGGGGGCCCCGGTGAGCCGGGTTCCGCCGGAAAAGCTCGACCGCCTTACCCGCAAAAATCACCAGGGTGTGGTGTGCTTCATCTCGCCGGTGCGCTACGTTCCCGTCCATAACGTACTCACCCAGGTGTTTGAAGACGGAGAGACGCCGCTCTTCCTGATGCTGGACCGCATCACCGATGTCCGCAACTTTGGGGCCATCGCCCGCACCGCCGAGTGCGCCGGGACGCAGGCGCTGCTGGTGCCGTTCAAAGGCGGCTCCCAAATCAATTCCGACGCGATGAAGACTTCGTCGGGCGCGTTGAACTACCTGCCCGTCAGCCGGGAAGGCAGTATTCTCGACACGCTGCACTATTTGCGAGACAGTGGCTTACAGGTAATCGCCTGCACCGAAAAGGGTGACGATAGCCTCTACGAAGTAGATTTTAAGCTACCGACGGTCATCATCATGGGCTCGGAGGAAGATGGCGTCGCGGAATCATTGCTTAAGCTCGCCGACCGCCAGGTCAGAATTCCCTTAGCCGGTAAAGTCGAGTCGCTGAACGTGTCGGCGGCGGCGGCCGTAGTCCTGTACGAGGCGGTCAGGCAGCGGAGTTAGGTAAAAATACCTGATTTATCCAACGGTTTTGGTTTTGCGAGGAAGCCTTGTAACTTGGAGAGTGAAATTCAAACACTATTCCAAATTATAAACCCAATTGCATGGATTCCTACAAATTTACCGGAGACGAGGGCAAATTCGTCTCCGCCACCACCGCTTCCAAACTCACCGAGCGCTACCAGAACACCCAGAAAGAAAACAAGAAAAAGCCCGGTACCTTCACTGAGGCCCAGTTTTTCGGCAGCAAGCAGTTGCAGAGGCTTATGAAGAAAGACGGCTGCGTGGGCTTGCGATTCTATTTTGCCAAAACGGAAGACAAAGAAGTCAGCGATCAATTGGTGGTGGTGGCCGTCGACGCCAACGGCAAGGACCTCACCAGCACCCGCATGGGCTTGAAAGACATGCCCGTCGGCGATGACGACGCGCTCACCGATGGCCCCTGCTGCCCCAGTCACTGTACGCCTTAGCGGCTTACGGTGGCCAAAACGCTCCCTCAGCCTATGGCCTATCTATCTTATTTCGGGCGGTACCCGTTGGCAAGTTTCGTTGTCTTCTTTATCCTGGTGCCATTGGGGCTGGCATGGGTACGTTACGCGTACCTGGATAAAGCGTTCAGGCTGCTACTGGCTTTTCTGATTCTGGACTTTGTAGTAGGGCTTTGGATGCTGCATTTGGCGGCGCACCGTGCCAACAACATCTTGTTGCTCAATCTTTTCGTCCCTATCCGCTATATTTTATTCAGCGGAATGTTCTACTATAATTTCCGCTCCAGAAAAGTCAGATGGGTTATTTTTTATACCCTGATCGCTTTTGGGCCGTTCGCGCTGCTGGATATTTATGCGAGCAACCATAACCTGTCCGATCTCCACAATCACCTGGTGGGTCGGTATTCGCAGGTAGTGGAAAGTGCGCTGATTATCCTGTGGGTGCTGATTTATTTTTATGAAATAATTAATAATTTGAAAGTCAGCAATATCCTGACATACCCCTTCTTTTGGGTATGCGCCGGACTGCTGATTTTTTACTCCGGCAATATTTTCTACTTTCCCTTCTGGTACTACACCAACCAATGGGAGAACAACTTGCAGCTAGGTTGGGTCGAGGATGTCCCCTACCTTGTGGAGCTCATCTCGCTATCGTTGTTTTCCCTTGGCATCTGGCTTACCCGCCCGCACCATGACAGCATTCAATCCTGAACAGGTCAGATTCGCGATCCTCATCGCCACCCTGGTGATGCTGATGATGGCCATTTTTGCCATCATCTTCGTCATCTATTATCAGCAAAGACGCCTGGAGCAGGAAAAGAAACTGCGCGACATAGAGAAAAATTACCAAAAAATGCTGCTGGAAACCGCCCTCCACTCCGAAGAGAGCGAACGTCGGCGCATTGCGCAGGACTTACACGACGACATTGGCACCATGCTATCGTTGACCAAGCTGAGCCTCAATCAACTCACCAAAATTCTCTATAAGGATTCGCCCCGGCCGTTCTCCCCTCCTGCCGATACGTCATCCCTCAACACCCCGCGCGCCGAGTTGACGCTCAACAAGGCGCAATCGCTCGTGGAGGAGACCATTATTCATGTCCGCCGCATCACCCGCGACCTGGTGCCCACCACGCTGGATCAGTTCGGTCTGGTGGCGGCTATCGAGGAGTTCATCCTTCGCATGGGCGAAAGCTACACGCTGTCGGTGCAGTTTCATTGCAGTAGCGAGGACATCCCGCGTCAGTCGCCCCGCGTGGAGCTGGCCCTGTACCGCATCATGCAAGAGCTCGTCAACAACGCCATCAAGCACGCCAACTGCGACGAAATAGTGATCGGTCTGCACCTCGAACAGGGCAAAATCCAACTACAAGTGACCGACAATGGCAAAGGCTTTGACCCCACCACCATCCAAACCGGCGACCAACCCGGCCTCGGACTCCGCAACATCGAAAGCCGCCTGAGCGTGATCAACGGGATCGTGAACTACCAGAAAGCCGATATCCGGGGATCCAGGGCGCAAGTGCAAATTCCCATCGAACCCCAGCGCACCACCAAGCCCGAGCCGCTGCACCCGTTCAGGAGAACGGCGGTAAAGGGTTGAAGGGAAGGCACAAAGGCACAGAGGCACAGAGGCACAGAGGCACAGAGGCACAGAGGCACAGAGGCAATTATCGCATTAGAAGTGAAGTTTCACTATGCACTAAACAAACTAACATCAATTACACAATTCCACAAAAAACCACTAATTCCAAAGCGCCACAATGTTACACCTTGCCATCGCCGACGATCATGAACTTTTCCGCAAGGGATTCATCGCCATGTTGAGTGGCGTATCTGACTTCACTTTTTTCCACGAGGCGGCCAATGGCCAGGAGTTATTGGATAAAGTAGCAGAACGAGTACCCGATATCGTGCTAATGGACTTGCAGATGCCCGTTATGGATGGGATGCAGGCGACCGAAATCCTGCTGGAGAAACATCCTGAGGTGAAGGTGATTGTCATCTCGATGTACGACGAAGACCGCTTCGTGCTGCACATGCTGGAAAAGGGCGTCCACGGCTATCTCCTGAAAGACACCTCGCCCGACGAAGTGGAGAAGGCCATCCGCCGCGTGGCCGAAGAAGGCTTCTATTACAGCGACTTCGTGTCGAAAGCCATGCACCGCAAAATGGTGGCCCGCAGCAACAACAAACAGCCTTTCTTCCCCAACGCCAATAACGTCGGCCTCTCCAACCGCGAACAGGAAGTAATACAGCTCCTCTGCGATGGCCTTTCGACCATCGAAATCAGCGAAAAACTCTTCATCAGCACCCGCACCGTCGAAGGTCACCGCCTGCGCATCCTGGAAAAGACTGGTACCAAGAATACGGCGGCAGCCGTAGCGTTTGCTTATAAGAATCACCTTATTTAGTGGAGGGTAGTTTTTAGGCACAAAGTTCCAGAGGCACAAAGTTCCAAAGGCACAAAGGGGGGCTGACGCCTTACAACTTGTAAAGCAAATAATAGATTCTAATGATAAATTCGTATCGAGATTTATTAATTTGGCAGAAGGCTATGGTGCTTGTTACCAGCATATATAAGGCAACAGAAGCGTTTCCGAGTGCGGAGCAGTTTGCCCTGACTTCCCAGATTCGTCGCTCAGCTATTTCTATACCTAGTAATATTGCCGAAGGGTACGGACGTAGAAGTACGGGTGATTACATTCGGTTCTTGCAAATTGCCACTGGCTCGCTCTACGAAGTACAAACCCAAATTGAAATAGCTTCAAACCTGAATTATCTTCCTAAAGATAAATATGATCTCCTGCATCCTCAAAGCCGCGAGATTGAAAGAATGCTATCCAGCTTGATTCGAAAAATAAAAGATGCTCCTCACTAATACTCTTACACTTTGTGCCTTTGGAACTTTGTGCCTTTGTGCCTCTGGAACTTTAAAACTTCAACACTTCACTTTCTCCCAAAGTACTGCAACCCCACTCCTGCTGTATTGCGTTTCTCGCTAAAAGTGTAGTACCCTTTCATTTCACGGTCGAAGCAGATGGCTTCGCCCTGGGGTTCGAGGGCGTAGGGGACGGGTTTGTTGGCTGCGCGCATGAGCGCCTGGCCGATGCTTTCGCCCGCTTTTCTTTTCCAATAATAAATACTGGTGTAGTTGCGGAGCAAAATTTCCTGCCCATCGGCCGAAATATCGCCGCCCGTGGCCAGGAGCAGGGCCGGAATTCTGCCAACCAGTTCGGCGGTGAGGGTACCTTCCACCAACTGCGGATAAGGAAGGCGATACAGTCGGGCGCTTTCCAATTCCTTGGTAACCACAAAAAGATCATTCGTGACCGGATCGAGCAGTAAGGTTTCCGAATCGGGGGAGCTATCCGGGTAGCGAAAATTGATTCTGGCGATTTTATCCGGAGTAAAGTTTTCGTCCAGGCTTTTCAGTTCCGGCATCCGGTAAATCGTGTGCGTACCGAAGGCCGGATTAGCGTCGTTATTCCCGATGTCCCCCACATACAGGTAGCTGACTCCTTTCTCCGGTCCACCACCGAGGGCAATATCCTCCCAGTCGATGTTCCTGACGTTGGGTGGCAGGTAGCGACGCACATTCTTGCCATCGTGACTAATCAGAAACAGTTCGGCGGCGCTGCCCGCGTCCTCGTGCGTCCAGAGGTATCCCGGCAGGGTGCGGCTGTCGGCCAGGCCCGAGGCCTCGTCCACCTGGCCCGGAGCCACTGGAAAACGCTCGGGTACCGCTTGGAATTCAGCGGACTTTTCACTGGGTTCAATGGGATCTTCCTGCCAACAGGCACCGACAGCGCCGAGCAGGAGAAATAAGGTGAGCGTAACGAATGCGGAAGATTTCATAACAAGGGGATTCAAGGTAGATTTGGTAAAATTACGTACTTTTGCCCCGCCGAGGCCCGGTGACCCGGTAAAAATTGAATTTATTTTTGACTATGCTCAGGACGCACAACTGCGGCGAATTACGCTTAGAACATAAAAATCAGGAAGTTACCCTCTGCGGATGGGTACAAAGATCCCGTGACAAAGGCGGCATGCTTTGGATTGATCTAAGAGACCGCTACGGCATCACCCAGCTTCTTTTTGAAGAAAGTGACGCCAGTGAGGCACTGCTCGAGAACGCCCGCACTTTGGGCCGCGAGTTTGTGGTAGCCGCCAAAGGCGAGGTCATCGAGCGCTATTCCAAGAACGACAAAATGCCCACGGGCGATATCGAGGTGCGGGTTCATGAGCTGGTTGTGCTGAATCCGGCCAAGCTGCCGCCCTTTTTGATTGAGGACGAAACCGACGGCGGCGAGGACTTGCGCATGAAGTACCGCTACCTCGACCTGCGCCGAACGCCCATCCGCCAAAACCTCATGCTGCGCCACCAGGTAGCGCGCCACACCCGCCGCTACCTCGACGACCTGGATTTCATCGAAGTCGAGACACCCGTTCTTATCAAGTCCACACCCGAAGGAGCCCGCGATTTCGTAGTTCCCAGCCGCATGAACCCCGGCGAGTTCTACGCCTTGCCCCAGTCGCCGCAGACCTTCAAGCAACTGCTGATGGTGTCGGGATTTGATCGTTACTACCAGATCGTCAAGTGCTTCCGCGATGAAGACCTGCGGGCCGACCGTCAGCCGGAGTTCACGCAAATCGACTGCGAGATGGCTTTCGTAACGCAGGAAGACGTGCTGAACACCTTTGAAGGACTCATTCGAAATTTATTCAAAAATGTAAAGAACATCGACCTGCCCGAGGTGCCGCGTATCACCTACGCCGAAGCCATGCAGCGCTACGGCTCCGATAAGCCCGACATCCGCTTCGGGATGGAGTTCGTGGAGTTGAAGGGCGCAGATCGCGACCTGACTTCCGGCAAAGGCTTCGGTGTGTTTGACAATGCCGAACTTGTAGCAGGCATCCGCGTTCCCGGTGCGGCCAGCTACACCCGCAAGCAGATGGACGAGCTGACCGAATGGGTGCGGCGTCCGCAGATTGGCGCCAAGGGGCTAATCTATATGCGTTATAATGAGGATGATACGTTGAAATCCTCAGTAGACAAATTCTACGACGAAGCCAGCCTCCAACAATGGGCCGAGGCTTTCGACGCCCAACCCGGCGACCTGCTGTTGTTGATTTCGGGTGAGGCCGACCAAGCGCGCAAACAACTTAGCGAACTGCGCCTTGAAATGGGCAACCGCCTGGGACTGCGTCCCGCCGACGAATACCGGGTGCTGTGGGTAGTGGACTTCCCGCTGCTGGAATACGGCGAAGACGAACACGATCCCTCGAAGGGCCGCTGGTACGCCATGCACCATCCTTTTACCAGTCCCAAACCGGAGGACATCGCGCTGCTGGCGACCGAGCCGGGTAAAGTACGCGCCAATGCCTACGATATGGTCATCAACGGCGTGGAAGTGGGCGGCGGTTCGGTCAGGATTTTCCAGAAAGAACTCCAAAAAAAGATGTTTGAAATCCTGGGCTTCACCGCCGAGGAAGCGCAGGCGCAGTTTGGCTTTCTGCTCAATGCCTTCGAGTTTGGCGCACCACCGCACGCGGGCATCGCCTTCGGCTTCGACCGCCTCTGTTCCCTCTTCGGCGGGGCCGACTCTATTCGTGATTTCATCGCGTTCCCCAAAAACAACTCGGGCCGCGATGTAATGATCGACTCCCCCTCCCCCATTGCCGACCAACAGTTGAAAGAATTGAGTATTGCAGTGATGAAAGCATGATTTGACTTTAGGTATTGGGTTATTAGGCATTAGGTTGTTGGGCCAGTATCTATAGCCTAATAACCTAAGACCTAACAACCTAACAACCCATTTGACTAAATTGAAATATAACATTTTTCCCGTGCGCCATCTGTTCGTTTTATTGGGTTTTCTGTCGCTACTTTGGGCGGTTCCGGCCCTGGCTCAAACGCCGAACCCTTCGCAGATGTCCAACTCGCAACTGCTAAAGTACTACCAGCAGGCCAAAGCGAGCGGCATGTCCGACATGCAGATCGAGCAAGCCGCAATGGCCCAAGGCTTCACGCTGGATGACATCGCCAAATTGCGGAGCAGGGTGTTGAACGGCCAGTCCGAAGACCCGAATAAGGGCCGCGTCCGTCGAGATAGCGCGGGCGTAGGTCGTCGACAATTGGGAATGGAGGATATGGAGCGCTCACAACAAGGCGGTCAGTACAATGGGAACTATCAGGACAATGGTAACTACCAGAACCAGGGACAATATCAGAATCAGGGTCAATTTCAGAATCAGCAGCCCGACCCCAATCAGCTCTCCGACACCCAACGGCGCATTTTTGGAGCCTCGCTGTTCGCGAAGTCTGCCAACGGGAAAATAGATTTTGCCCCCAACCTGAATCTGGCCACGCCCAAAAACTACGTGCTGGGCCCCGAGGACGAGCTGATCGTGGATATATATGGTAACGCCGTCGAGAATTTCCGATTGGACGTCAGCCCCGAGGGCACCGTCAAAATGCTGAACCTGGCTCCCGTTTACGTCAACGGCCTCACCATCGAGGAGGCCAAAGAGCGAATTATCGGTCGGCTGCGACAGGCATTTTCCGGCCTGGGTCGTCCCGGCAGCGGTACACAGGCGACCGTTACGTTGGGCAACGTGCGCAGCATCAAAGTAGTGGTTACGGGTGAAGTGGCCCGGCCCGGCACCTACAACCTGTCCTCACTGGCCACGGCTTTCAACGCCCTCTATTACTCGGGCGGCCCCACCGAAAACGGCTCTTTCCGTAAGATCGAGGTGATCCGCGACAACAATGTGGTGGCCAAGATCGACGTCTACCAGTTCCTGATGAGTGGCAGCATGAAAAACAGCATCGCCCTGCAAGATCAGGATGTCATCATGGTGTATCCCTACCAAAACCGTGTGGAGCTACTCGGGGAGGTAAAGCACGAAGGACTCTTTGAAACCAAATCTGGCGAAACCTTCGCCGACCTGATCCAATACGCCGGCGGCTACGCCAGCAATGCCTACACCGCCGCCGTGCAGTACCGCCGCAACAATGGCCGCGAACTGAGCGTCGGGCAAGTCAGCAAGGACAACGCCGACGCTTTCACGCCGCAAGATGGCGATGTGTTCGAAGTGGGCAAAGTCCTGGATCGTTACGAAAACATGGTGCTGGTGGAAGGCTCCGTCTATCGGCCCGGCATGTACGCCATCGAAGACGGCCTGCGTACGGTAAAAGATCTCATCACCAAAGCCGACGGCCTCCAGGAAGACGCCTTCCTCAACCGCGCCGTGCTGGAGCGCAAGAACGACCTCCGCGAACCGCAGCTTCTTTCTATCGACTTGCGCAAACTCATGCGCGGCGAAACCGAAGACATCGCTCTAAAGCGCGATGACAAACTTATCATCAAATCGGTGCAGGATTTGCGGGAAAACCGCACCGTTTCTATTCAGGGAGCCGTCAACCAGGCCAACACCTTCCCCTACGCCGAGGGCATGACGGTGTCGGACCTCATTTACATGGCCGATGGCTACGCCGAGGCGGCCGTTCCCTACCGCATCGAGGTGGCCCGGCGCATGCGGGACGACACCGCAAGCACGGCTGCCGCGCAGACCACCCAAATCTTCCGCTTCGATGTGGATAAGGATTTGAGGATTTTGGCTGGTAACCAGCGCTTCGAACTCGCTCCTTTCGACGTGGTGTTTGTGCGCAAATCGCCGAACTACGAGGAGCAGAAGACCATTGTCCTCGAAGGGGAGGTCATGTATCCCGGTCGCTACGCCATCCTTAGTAACAGCGAACGCATTTCGGACATCATTCAGCGGGCGGGGGGACTGAAGCCCAACGCCTACCTGGCCGGCGCACGGTTGACGCGGAAGATTTCCGAAGAACAGACCAAAGACAGCCGGGTGCTGGAAAGCGCATCGCTCGAAAAAAGAGTACTCAGCGAATCGGGCGAAAACCTCCTGACCGCGCGCCAACGGAGAATCCGGGCCGACTCCCTGGCTGCCACCGTCATCAAACCCAATTTGCGGCAACTCGTCGGTCTCGACATGGTGTCTATCCTCAACAATCCCGATCAGCCCGCCAACATATTAGTGCAGGAAGAAGACTCCATCATCGTTCCCCGCCGCATCGAGACGGTCCGCATCATGGGCGAGGTCCTCAACCCATCCATCGTCAACTATGACCCGGCCTTCAGTTTCAGCGATTACATCGCCCAGGCGGGAGGGTATTCCGACAACGCCCGCCGGACCAAAGCCTTCGTGGCCTACGCCAACGGTCGCCTCGACCGCACCGACCGTTTCTTTTTCTTTCCGATTCGCCCTAAAATTACACCCGGCACGACCATCAACGTGCCGGCAAAGCCAGTCAAAACAGGCCGCGAGACTACTGCGGGCGAGCGCATCGCAATCCTCTCGTTGCTGAGCACGTTGGCGATTACGGTCATTCGCTTATTCTAAACGCTGTTCAACCATGTCCACCAACCCTCCTGAACCCGCCGATAGCGGCATCGTCGAAGTAAGCTTGGGCGATATTTTTTCTTTTTTTGGCAAGTACTGGCTAACCCTCTTCCTGGCCGGGCTGCTTTTTGGTGCCATCGGCTACGGATTCTCGTGGCTGGTACCCGAGGAGTACGAAGCTACTGCCAAGGTGCTACCCGAGTTCTCCTCGGGGCTGGGGAGCATGGGGGGGCTAAGCGACCTGGCGAGCATGGCGGGAATCTCGCTGGGCAAGAACAACTCCGAAGCCATCCGGCCCGACTTGTACCCCAGTATTTTGTCCAGCATGCCGTTTCTGCTAAAATTACTCTCCACCCCGCTCCCAACCAGCGACGGAAAAAAGATTGACCTCGTAACTTATTTGGAAGAAGAAGCCAAACCCCTCTCTGCCCAGCAACTGGCCCAGGGCGATACCCTGATTACGCTCAGCAAAGAACAGGAACGCGCGCTCAAAAACGTAAAATCACGTGTCTCGGCGGGAATCGACAAAATGAGTGGTGTCCTGACCGTCGAGGTAAAAATGCCTGATCCTGTCATGGCGGCGGCTTGCGCCACATTCAGTCTGAATTATCTCAAAGAATTCGTAACGGAGTATCGGGGCGGCAAGAAAACAGAAAAGGTGGCCTTCCTGCGACAACAGATGGCCGAGGCGAAGGAAAAGTACCGCCGCGCCGAGGTAGTGCTGAACTCGTATCGCGACCGCAACCGCAACGCTTACACCAATGTTGCGAAAATAGAAGAACAGCGGCTGCAGAACGATTACCTGCAAGCGCAGACTCTTTTCAACCAACTGACTCCCCAACTCGAAGCCGCCAAGCTGCAGGCCCTCGAAGATGCCCCCGTGTTGAAAGTTCTTGAGCCACCCATGGTTCCCAACTGGCGGAGCAGCCCCAAGCGAAAATTTTACGCTCTGGGTTTCGCCATTTTCGGCGGTTTGATCGCTTTGTTGTATATTTTATTTAAAAAAGAAAAAATACACCGGAGATTTTCGTAAACTGCGCCCCAAATTACCTATTAAAGGTTTTGATCTTCTGGTTGACTTGTGAAAAGTACCGTTCGATAATTTTCATTTTAAATTTTTAGGTTAAATCCTTACCTTGGAAGCGTTCTTTTGATTGATTGTGAAACATTCCTACCTGACTAGACTATGAAAACCAGATTTACCTTCGTCCTCTGCCTCCTGGCAGCTGCCTTGACCAGCGAGGCTCAAAACCAAATTACGACGCCTTCCGGCCAGCCCCTGGTCATCGGCAACAACGGCGTCAAGTTGTCCAACCTCAACAGCAGCTCGCCTACGGGCACTGCTAACGGCAAAGCCCTTACCGTAGATGCCAACGGCATGATCTTCCTGGCCCCAGTCACGGGAGGCACGGGGGGAGGCTCCACGCCCTGGACCGTTTCTGGATCTATCATCTCATACAACGCTGGCAACGTCGGCATCGGAACCAGTACTCCGCAACAGCGACTGGATGTGAACGGGGACATAAACATGCCCGCCAGCAATGGAATTAGATTTGGAAACGTGCCTTTTTTGAGATCGCCCGGGACAGACAATATTTTTCTGGGCGTGGGTGCAGGTCCAGCATCACCTACTGGCAGCGGTGCTAATATTCACATTGGTCTTTCGGCTGGTAGTGTGAGTAACGGGGCCAACAATGTATTTATTGGCAAAGAGGCTGGTAAAGCAAACATTAATGCCAGTGGCAACTCTTTTATAGGTTGGCAGGCTGGACAGGCAAATACTAGTGGTTTTTATAATACTTTCATTGGACCAGATGCTGGACATACCAATTCCACATCCAGTAATAATACTTTCATTGGACCGCTGTCAGGCTACAAGAACACAACGGGTGATAAAAATATGTTCATTGGTGTTAGTGCGGGCTACGATAATACGGAAGGTGGCAGTAATCTCTTTGTTGGTTTCGATGCAGGACGCAAAAACATCAATGCTAGTAATAACGCTTTCTTAGGAACCGAAGCCGGTAAGAATACCACATCTGGTAGTAGCAACACCTTTATTGGTGCGAAGGCCGGACTTGGGAATACCGCAGGTTTCAGCAATACGGCTATTGGATCTGATGCGAATTTCGGATCTTCCAATTTAAGCAACGCCACTGCTATTGGCGCAGGCGCAATCGTTAATCAAAGCAATTCAATTGCGTTAGGCAATCCTACTTCTTCTGTAGGAGTCGGTAATTCTAGCCCAACCGCTCGTTTTCATGTGACGGGTGGGGGGACTATCGCCACAGGGGTTCGTTTTGAAGGCCTTCCAAATTCAACGGGTACGATCTATCAGCTTTATGTAGATGGTAGCGGCAATGTCATGAAAAGTTCCACTGCTGGGGCGCGCGAAGCAGCAGAAAGTGTCGATCGAAACTGGATGCTAACCGCAGATTCTCACTTAATCAACAATAACGCCGGGGGTATCATTATCGGTTCTGGTTTGAGTAACACTCCATCAGGCTACAAACTCTATGTCTCAGAAGGTATCCTAACTGAGCGTGTAAAAGTCGCCGTCAAGAGTACCGCCGATTGGCGTGATAATGTTTTGATGGACGACTATAAGTTGCGTTCAGTAGAAGACGTCGAATCATTTATCAAACAGAATAAACGTCTACCTGGTGTCCCAAGTGCTCAGGAGATGGTGGAGAATGGCAATGACTTACAAAAGACTGATGCCATTTTATTGGAGAAGGTGGAGGAAATGATGCTTTATATTATTGATCTAAAAAAGCAAAATACCCAGTTGCAATCTGAGAACAAAAAGCAACAGCAGACTCTTCAAGACTTGGCCGAAAAAGTGGATTCTCTGGAAAAGAAGTAATACGAATGTGAAAGCATGAATCAAAGTTTTTCGCAGCAGAATGAGTTCTCTCATTCTGCTGCTTTTGTTTCAGCTAGTAAAACTCAAATATTTTATCATGAATTCTGAAACCTTTATAACGAAAAAATAATATTAATTGATGAAACAAAAAATACAAAACGTATTAAACAGATTTGGATATCATCTTTCCAAATACCCTGATGAATCTCAGCGTCGTAGAATAAAACTCTTAGAGTTAAGAAAAATTAATCTCGTTCTAGACGTTGGAGCTAACGGTGGTCATTATGCTTCCGAACTTAGAAGAATGGGATACAAAGGCCGGATACTATCCTTCGAACCTCTAACAAGTGCTTTTGAAAAGCTTAGAGAGGCCTCAGCTCGCGACGCTGATTGGAACATTTTAAATGTGGCTCTTGGTGATAAAGACGAAATATCTTCGATCAATATTTCAAACAATTCTTTCAGTAGTTCGATACTGTCTATGGGTGAAGCCCAAACTTTGGTGGACTCCAAAGTCCATTTTGTGGGAAAAGAAGCTATTGTTATCAAGAAGCTTGACAGTATTTTCGACGACCATGTTGACCGAAATATTGATCAAGTTTTTTTAAAGGTTGATGCTCAAGGCTACGAAGGAAAGATAATAAGCGGTGCAGAAAGTTGCATAAAAGACATCCAAGGTATTCAGATAGAAATGCCTTTAAAAGAAATTTACAAAGGGCAAGAACTTTTCGGAACTCTATTCGATAAGCTGCAAGGTTCAGGATTCAATCTACAAGGTTTAGAATTGGGTTATCATAATCCTAAAACCCTTGAATTGTACGAAATGGACGGCATCTTTTTTCGTTAGAGATTACATGGTTAAGCTATACAAAATTATAATCTCCGTTATAGATTTACTGATTTCTCCATTCCTACTTTTATCTGCTCTGACGGTAAAGTTTGTGAGAAAGTATATCATTGTTTTTTGGGAAGATTACTCCTATTTAAAAGTAAGCAGACGAATTCTGAACGCGATTGGAGTTTTTCCGATAATAGATCATTATTATGACCCACAATTCAGATTTAGCAAATCAAAAAACAAAAGACAACCAGCGCGCCGATTGGTGGGACTCGAAATGAATATCAATGAGCAATTAGCTTTATTGAACTCCATGGATTATCTCAAAGAGCTTACGAAAATAGAGGCGCTTCCAGCTTCTAAACTTACTTATTCTTTTCATAAAGGCCCTTTCCGGTCAGGTGACTCCGAATTCTTATATTCCTTCTTGAGATTAAAAAAGCCAAAAACAATCATAGAAGTGGGTTGTGGAAAATCCTCATTAGTTATTCAACACGCTCTCTCAAAAAATAAGGAGATAGATCATAATTACACTTTTGAACATATATGCATCGAACCATACGAGAACGATTGGTTAAATAAACTTAATGTAATTGTAAAAAAAGAATTAGTCGAATCATTGCCTCTCGAATATTTTGACAAGCTCAAATCAGGTGATGTACTTTTTATTGATTCATCGCATATGATTAGATCTGAGGGTGACGTACTCTATGAAATATTGCAGTTACTGCCCTCATTGAACCCTGGGGTGTATATACACTTTCACGATATTTTTACGCCTAACGATTACCTACCGGAATGGAGAAGCGATGGAATGCTTTTCTGGAATGAGCAATATTTGCTGGAAGCATTTCTAATGAATAATTTAGATTATAAAATCATTGGAGCCATCAATCATTTGAAGCATGAGTACTATGATGATTTAAAGAAAATTTCTCCTTTCTTGACCCCGGAACGGGAACCAGGTTCTTTTTGGATTCAAAAACTCGTATGAAGTCCGGACTAAAAATAAGCATTATTACCCCCGTTTATAACGGTGAAAAATATTTGGAGGAAACAATTCAAAGTGTTTTTGATCAAACCTACACCAACATCGAATACATCGTAGTGGATGGACTGTCTGAGGACAATACGCCAAAAATCATTGCAAAGCACCAAGAAAAAATCAGTCGAATCATTACCGAGCGGGATAAGTCTATGTACGAAGCAATCAACAAAGGCATCGTAATTGCTTCGGGGGAATATATGCTGGTGCTCAACTCTGATGACTGCTTGGTTAGTAGCAATACCATTGAGAGAGTAGTAGCCTACATATCCCGTCACCCCAATTATTTGGCCTACTACGGTAATATTCTTAAAAGAGAAGGCCGCAAGCTGACCCAACGTAAAGTATTTCAGATTAATAAAGAGCAGCTCCTTTACACACAGCACTGTACCCTAATTCCCCATCCAGCACTTTTTGTCAATCGGCAAAAATCGTTAGAATCAGTAGGAGCGTATGACCTGGCCTTCCGCTATGCTTCCGACTTCGACTATATATTGCGACTATTAGAAAATGGATCAGTCAAGCATATGGGAATTTTTGTCTCTGCTTTCCGAATTCATCCGGGTAGCATTACGGCGAGTGGAAAACTTGACCAAGAGCGATTGACAATATTGGAAAAATATCAGAACGCCCAACCTAAGTGGATCAAGTCCCTGTTTTATCTATTGATTTGGTCAAGATACAAGTTTCTCAACTTACTGGCTAACGGGTGGTAACCAATGGTAAGAGTACTCCTTTTGTTTTATTTGAGCTGTCTATCCCTTACGAGTGCTTTCGCCATCACTTCCACAATTACTGTCCCATTGTTTCTGTCGTTGCTCTGTGTCGGTTTTTTTCTTTTGGGAGCCGTTGTTTTTCAGGATCGTCGTTTGAGCATCGAAGTGGATGATTTGGTTCTTTTAATGTTCTTGCTGGCCGTCTATCTGGGTTTTTTTCTGAATCAGAATCGTTTCAACAGTAACAAGCCAATCAATCATGTAATTGCCTATTCCTATGTCATACTGGTGAATTATTACTTTATCAAAAATACCTTTTACCATCTCTGCAAAAAGTTCGGTTCCGGTTTTTTCAGAAAAGCCTATTGCGCCATTTATATAGGCGTCCTAATCACTTGTGCCTTCGGTATTGCGGAGTTTTGGCTTAAAAATATTATGGGCGTAGACCTCGACAGCTATATTCCCCGTCCAGCTGTAACGGAATACGAACCTCTTGCTTTGACTGATTTTATCAGATTACGCTCATTCGTAGAAGAATCGGGACACCTAGCCTATTACATCGAGGTTTTTGCTCCAATCGCAATTTATTTCTCTAGAAATAAAAAATATCTTCTTTATCCTCTGGTTGCCATTACCGGCGCATGCTTTTTACTGACATTCAGCACGGCGGGCTGGTTGATATCTGCTTTTACCTACCTAATCTTACGTATTTGGAACGCCCGACTTTGGAAAGAACGTGGGAACACTGTTGTCAACTATCGCAAGATTCCCAAGTATCTATTTGGATTGGGGCTTATCGCTTTGGTATTGGTTCTGAATTATAATTTGGTCAGGCTTGTATCTTCCGCCCTCAATGAAGTAGTCATTCACAAAATAGGCCGATCCTCCTCGGCGGAGGACAGGACAGCCCGTTATCTCGAAGGGATGAATGCCCTGCAGCACTCCGATTTGCTTCGCCTTTCATTTGGAAACGGGCCTGCTGTTTATGACACACTTCGGTTCAGTCGAGGTGGTACCATTTTGCTTTACCTCACTATTGCGCTGGAAAGTGGGCTACTTGGTCTGGTTTTATTCTTGATTTTCTGCGGCGTACTTTTTCATAAAGCAATTAGGCTGCAAAACCCACAACTCCGGTTCGCCCTTTTATTTGCTCTTTGCAGCTCGTTTCTTCATTTTTTAATTATTTCCAACTATTGGTACCCCTGGTTTTGGATTCTGGCAATTATTATTCAGGCAAACTACCGCCTGGATCGTTTCGATGAGAAACCCCGTCGCGGTCAATTACAGGAATCTCATAGCACCCAGCTGTTAGCATGAGTAAAAGAAAGTTGGCATATGTACTGCATGGCGTATCGCTCGGTGGGGTCGAGGTGGCGTTGGTCTCGGCCATTCCGCAGTTGTTTCGTGAGTTCGAATTAAAAGTGTTTTGTTTGGGGCGAATCGACCCGTCGTTAGTTTCACATCTATCTCCGGATGAAAGGGCTGCCTTCGTTTCGTTCCCTTACAGGCCCGTCCAAATCGTACCGTCAATGTTTTTTGCTATCAGGTTGTTACTACGTTTCAAACCCGATTTAATGATTTGCTCGCTTTGGCGAGCCTCAGCGGTGGGAGTGATAACCAAAATATTAAGGAAGAGAATTCAATTCTTTTCCTTTATACACAACACCGCCTTTTTTCATCCACTCGACCGTTTGTTTACCGCACTTGCCCTAAGGAGCGCAGATTTCGTACTGGCCGACTCACAAGCCACGCGCCGTTTCGTTGAGGCAACATTCGGGACTACCATTTCCGTCAGGGTAGTTTCATTCCTCACCCATCCGTCGCCCGACCGCAGGGCGGTAGCCCCACTTCGACTGGATCGAGAAGTAAGGTTTATGTTTCTGGGCAGGATAAATGAAGTCAAAAATATTCCACTTGCCATCGACGTAATCGGCTACCTGCGAACGCAAGGCATAGCTGCCACTCTGGATATCTATGGCACCGACGACGGAGGGTGGGCGGAAGTAGATCGTCACATTAAGGACAATAGCTTAGGGAGTGCCGTAAGGCTGAAGAACGTGCTTGACCCTACTTTAAGGTTTGAGGTTTTCAGCCAGTACAATTTCTTAGTTCAACTGAGCAGGGCCGAGGGCATGGCGATGAGTGTAGCCGAGGCGATGCAGCATGGCCTGGTGTGCGTAGTGACCCCCGTTGGCGAGATCCCCAACTATTCTGCCGATCTTGAATCGGCGGTTTTGATGAATATCGGGACTTCAGAAGAATGGGAAAAATCGCTGCAAAAGGTTGAAAGTGTAATCAGAGACCCTCATTTGTACGAACTGATTTCCAAATCGTGTTACGGAAATTTCAAAGGGGTGAAAACTTACGCAGACTCTCTGATACTGGGCCTGAGGACTGCATGATATGATATTGGAAATCAGAGAGTTGGATCATTTTTGCAGTCTTTATACAAAGATCAGTCTATTGGTTAAGTGAGTAATTTTTAGCTAATGAAAATACTTCATGTCGTCACACTTTCCGAGTTGGGTGGCTCCCAATCCGTCATTGTCAGTCTTTCGAAAGCAGCGATAGTGGATGGTCACCGGGTGATGGTGGCTGCCTCGGCGAACGGGGATTTATGGAACATTCTCCCGGAGAAGGTAGAAAAGTGGCCAATTGCTACTCTCAAGCGCGAAGTTAATCTGGTCAAGGATATTCAAAGCTATTTAGAATTGAAAAGAATTCAGCGGGAGTTCTGCCCCGATGTGATCCATTTGCATTCCTCGAAGATTGGTGTATTGGGTAGATTGGCTTTTCCAAGTCGGAAAATTATCTACACCGTACACGGATTTGACTCCATAAGGATTGCTTATCGCCATTTTCTACCTATCGAGAAGTTTCTCAAACGTAAAGGTTCCCACATCGTGGCTGTGAGCCGCTATGATTATGAAAATCTTCTTGCGGAAGGAATTCACTGTAATGTCACTGCCATTTATAATGGAATTGAAGACTATCAGTTACTCCCCGACAAGCCTTTGTCGGTAGCAATGGAAGACATCGGTAGGCGGATCAAAGAAAATTCCGCTTTTTCAGTGATGTGCATTGCCCGTATCTCTCCCCAGAAAAATTTTGACCTTTTCTGTCAGGTAGCACACTCATTTATTGGGCAAGGTGTTGATTTCTATTGGATTGGAAATAAGGAACAACCTCCAAATTTGCCTGAGAACGTAACTTGTTTAGGAGAGATACCAACTGCCCATTATCTATTACCCCACGCAAATCTGTTTTTTCTGCCCACTGAATACGAAGGGATGCCTATCTCAATTCTTGAGGCACTATGCTACGGCGTTCCGGTAGTGGCGTCGGCTGTGGGCGGAATTCCAGAAACATTGGATGGAAAAAATGGCTTCGCCCTGCCGAATGAGGTAACACCCTTCAGAGAGAAAATACTGCACTTGAGAAACAACAAAACCACTTACGATGAGGCGAGCAGGGAAGCAAGGGCCTCTTACTTGAGAAATTTCACTATCGGGAAGATGTACGGTGCGTATCTGGCATTGTACAAGAAGGTGGCGGAAACCTAAAATGGAATCGATCGTTTCCTTTAGTTTGCGTACTTTTGCGGTAAAATATGCGCTGTGATTCTCTGCCGTCTCTGAGAGTTCCGATTTTTCCGTACGTCGTGTTCTTGTCATTAAGGTTCAGTACCGAAGAACTTACCTCAAAGGTTTGAGTTATCTGTACGAACAGGGCTGTCAAAAAGCTTTCAAATCATGAGGGGCAGAGGCATCTGACACTGACACACTTTCCCAGTCAATCTATCTGAGGGCTGCCCATTTATGAATGACAACGCCTCTAACTCTACTCAAGGCATTGCTAAGTTAAGCCTAGCCGATATTTTCTCATTTTTCAAAAGCTACTGGCGTGAGTTACTCCTATCAGGACTAATATCGGGAAGCATCGGATACGGGACTTCTTGGTTGGTATCTGATGAATATGAGGTTAAGGCTAAGGTGTTACCAGAATTTCCCTCTGGCTTGGAAGGGAATACTGATTTTAGCAGTTTGAGAGGTTTGGCAAATCTCGCAGGAATTACTTTGGGCAATAACAAATCGAAAGCCATGCGTCCTTACCTTTATCCTGATGTCTTGTCCAGCTTGCCCTTTCTCCTAAAATTGCTCTCAGCCTCACTACCGACCAGCAACATGGGAAATGTAAATCTCATAACATACATAGAAAAGGAAGCAGAACCTCTCTCTGCTAAACAAGTCGCGCAAAGAGACACGCTCGTCGTGCTTAGCGCAGCGCAGGCACGCGCACTGAAAAATGTTGAATCACGAGTCACTGCGGAGATTGACAGAATAAGCGGGACATTAACTATCAGGATTGAAATGCCTGATCCCACTCTGGCGGCAGCCTGTGCTTCCTTCACCATTTCTTATCTCCGTGCTTTCGTATCAGAATATAGAGTCAGCAAGGAGTCTGAGAAAATGAATTTCCTTAAAAGACAATTAGCCATCGCCAATGAAAAGAACCGCCGCGCCATGTATGCCCTAAACGTTTACCGAGATCACAACCAGAATACTTACACTAATCTATCCAAAATAGAGGAACAGGGATTACTGAATGAATCTATGCAAGCTCAGGCACTGCGCGAAGAGCTATCTAGACAATATAAGACTGCTCGCATACGAGGACTGGAAGCCACTGCTATACTGAAAATCCTGGATCCTCCAATGATACCAAATCAGCGAAGCCGTCCAAAAAGAATATTATACACCATAGGTTTCGCTATTCTCGGCGGAATGCTTTCCATTGTATTCTTGGTAGTCAGGCAATATCGATAATGTTGTTCAAATATCAACATATCATAGTAGGGGAATACCATAGCGCTAATATACATTATGTTTAGAGTTTTTTGATTGAAAACATTTTGATGAATAATTCAATTTATGAGACAAATTCTATTAAAAAATATAGATAATAGGATATTGATCCTCATGTTTATATTCTTAACGCCTCTTGTATTTATAATAATCAACGATTTTGATATAACTATTAAGATAACTTTAATTACCGAGACACTGCTCATTTCTCTACTTTCATTTTACTATCTCTATTATGACAGGCCGAATATATCGAATAGTATAATCATCGTATTCTTTTTTCTATTTTTCGTAGTAGCTCCAACCATACAACTGGGCGAAAAGCCAATTTTTCTCATTAATACTTTGCCGTATGATGAAAATAATTCATTTTACATTAATTGCCTAGTAATAGTCTTTCTGATTTCTTATATGTTGGCGTATGTAAGAATGAATGAGACTGTGGAATTGGAACTAACCCTTCACTTTAATCAATCAACGGGAAGATTATTCACTCTCAACTTGTTGATGATAACCTCAATTGTTGCAGCATACGTAGCCTTTAACGAAATTTCCGAAATTATCTCAGCCCTGGATTTCGGCCCTGAAGAAGAGGAATCGACATCAGTAGCATTGTTGCGAAAAAAAATACTTTACAATGTGCCCATTGCATGCATGTTATATCTTTCAACGGTCAAATTCAGAAAAAACAAGTACAAAATTGTTTACATTTTCTTAATTTTAATACTAATCATAATCACCAAAAATCCAATTATTGAGAGAAGAAGTGGGCTTGGTCCGACATATTTGATGTTGTTGTATATATTTATTCCGAAAGTATTTGACACTAACTCTAAAATATTAGTGACCTTTATTCTTATTTTCGTAATCCTCTTTCCTTTGTCAGCTATATTCACAAATACTTCGTATAGTACCTGGACAGAAAGCACATGGCAAAATCTTGGAAAGATATCATTTTCTAAAACAATTTATGGACATTTCAATTCCTTGCACTACGATGCATGGGCAAATGTCGACTCCGCTGTTAGATTCACTACTGGTTACGGATACCAATACGGGTTACAGTTAATGGGAGTCGTCTTCTTTTTTGTCCCACGAGCCATTTGGCCAGACAAGCCGATAGCAACGGGACATTTAGTAGGCGAATTTTTAAAAAACGATTTTACCATGTGGTTTGATAACCTATCAAGTCCTATTATTGCCGAGGGGTATGTGGATTTTGGTATTTTTGGTGTAGTTTTATTCGGCATTGTTTTGGCGATGGTTGCTCACAGAATCAACACGATTTCGTATAAGCACGATAAACTAAAAAAATATACTGCTATATATGTTGCTTTTTCTCTAATGTTTGTTCTTAGAGGCTCTCTAATGTCCTCTTATTCGTATATCTGTGGCAGCATATTTACTTTCGTCTATTTGCCGAAGCTAATAGATTTTGGATACAACCTGATTTTTAGAAGTCTTGTTTCTAATAAAATAAGTATTGAAAATACGAATGAACCTTGAAAGCGCCAAAGTATTAAATAGTAAAAGAAAGGGAGAAGATTGTTGATATAATCAAATTAATAAGACTCGCCAATTTGATTTTAACACGAACATTCAAATTTGATCTAATCATTTCATGTTTATTTTTATAGAAACTTATTTTGAAACCGCGAGTATGTGCTATTTTTTAATAGCGCACTTGTCTTTTGACATATTGAATACTATCAACTGATAAGTGATGGTAAGAAAGAGTAAGTGTTCTGTATGTACATATGAGTATTCTTAAAATCAAAGATTCACGATCAAAAAAGATTTATAAAAATATCTTTCTTTCAATGCTCGTGAAAGGGGGAAGCATTGCCGTTGGGTTGGCGCTGGTACCGCTCACTATCGACTATGTCAATCCTATTCAGTATGGTATTTGGCTCACAATAAGCTCGATAGTTAGTTGGTTTAGCCTATCGGATGCTGGCCTGTCAAATGGACTTAGAAATAAGTTGTCTCAGGCATTGGCAGAGAATGAACTAGAGTCGGCTAAAATCTATGTAAGCACAACTTACGTGGTTCTGTCAATTATCTCCTCAGTGATGTTTCTGATTTATTACTTAACAGAGTCATACATTGATTGGCGTAGTTTTCTGAATATTCCAGATGGTGTGGAAGATAACTTTCAAAATCTATTACTGATAGTGGTTGGATTCTTCTTCGTGCAACTCGTGGTGCAAATCGTGAACATAGTACTCACAGCTTACCACGAACCAGCTATGGCAGGGCTGATTACATTTCTTGGTCAGTTGGCCGTTTTAGTGACAATATTTGTTTTTACAAAAATAACACCAGGAACATTAAGCTTACTGGTGATCACTATGATGGTAGCACCCTTAGTAGTTCAATTGATATCGAGTATTTTCCTGTACAGCACTCATTTGAAAAAATTGGCACCAACAATCGCGAAGGTCAAGTTAGAATACGCTAGTGATATTATGAATTTAGGCGGGAGCTTCTTTTTTATTCAATTGAGTTCACTTATATTACTTTTCACCGACAATATCATTATCACCAAAGTGATTGGTCCACAAGCTGTTACGGAATTTAATGTAGCGTATAGGCTTTATTCAGCCATATCAATGCTTTATTTTTTGGTAGTAAATCCGTATTGGAGTGCGTTTACCGATGCTTACACAAAATCTGATTTTGGATGGATGAAAGACAATTTACGGAAGCTGAGAATAGTATGGGTAGCCATGTCCTTGTTAATCATCCCGATTGTATATTTACTCTCTGACACCATTTTTGACTTATGGTTAGGAGATAGCGTAGAGGTCGGTCAGTCCCTATCATTCACGATGGGTCTCTACGCCGTAGGACACTCTATGCTGTTCCTTAATAGTTACCTGTTGAATGGAGTTGGAAAACTTAGAATCCAAATAATTCTCTATATCGTAGGTTGTGGACTCAACCTGCCTTTATCAATCTATTTGGGAAAAGCTTACGGCGCAACAGGAGTAGCGGCTTCAAGTGTGATCGTCTTTTTGATTATGGGGATCTTTATGTGGATTCAGAACACAAAACTAGTGAATAACAGTGCGCAGGGTATATGGAATACCTAAACCTTTATAAAAAATGCAATTAATTGAATCACCATAAAATGGGTATGTTTAACAGAAATAATGGTGCATAATCTATGAAAGATTTAAAACTAAATCTCGTAAAAAGAAGTCCATCCTTATATGGTAACGCTCCATGTTTTGATGTTATGCAAGAATTTGAGAGCACCATAAATGAAAATTATTCTGAACTGTCGCATGTAAATTATAATCATTCTTTCAGCCCTTTAATTTATAAGCTTTTGGTTGCGCGATTTGGTATTCCTGTTCCGAAAAGTTCACTTTTCAAAAAAAATTTTGAAAACTATTTTAGCATCCAAATGGGACCTGATTTCGGTAAAATTTTGCCATTCTGTTGTAAAAGTAAGAATACATATGCTTACTTCTTTGATATATGGCCTAACTTCTTTAATGAAACCGAAAAATTCTTGAGTAATAGTTCCTTAAATCAAGCATTTCTATCCTCTCGATATGCTACCGAATTTTTCAGCAAGAAGGGTTTTAAGAACGTCACTTGGGTACCGGAAGGGGTCTCCTCTCATGAGTACACCTATCTCTCCTACTCTGAAAAGGACATTGACGTGTTAGAATTAGGCAGGAAGCATCAGAGTGTTCACAATAAAATTTTGGGCCCCTTGATGAAGTCTGGTAAACTGCACCTTTATGAAAAAGTGTTCGGGCAATCTGTGTTCGTTGGCAAGGAAAGTTTTATAGCTGGAATGGCTCGGAGTAAAATCTCTATCTGCTTCCCGAAGAATGAGACTCATCCCGATGTAGCAGGTCCGGTCAGCACTATGACTAATAGATACCTTCAATCGATGGCCTCGAAGTGCTTAGTCGTAGGCTCGGCACCTGATGAAATGAAACAGCTATTTGGATACTCACCTGTGGTTCATCTCAATTCTAAAAATCCAGGGGAGCACTTATTAGATATTCTAGATCATTATGAGGATTATGAAGAATTGGTAGAAAAGAATTATAATAATGTAATAGAAAATCACACTTGGAAAAATAGGTGGGATGAGATATTTAAAATAATTAAAAATAGTAATTTATACAATTGATAAGCCTTAAATTACCATGAATATATTCAACAGTATCAGAAATAGGGTAAGGGAAAGCCTTATTCTTAAACAATTGTTCGCCTACTATATCGTTCCTAGTGGCCTGTTCGACCGCTGGTTTCTTTCAATTAAGCCGACACCGGAGTGGGAAGAAAGAATTGCGTTAGTACTTTCGAGTTCGGACAATGATAAGATAGAGAGAGTGAGCGATGCAGGAAAGATCCATAAGGGCTATCAAACCATGCATAACGGTTTGAAAATAGCCTTGGGAAGCTATTATGGACCTGAGGTCAGTCACATGTTGGTCCAGAACAGAGGCGTCCATGAACCCCAGGAAGAATATGTCTTCCAGTTGGTTTTAGATGATTTAAAGGCCCAGCATAAAAAAGAGTACTTCATGCTAGAACTTGGTTCTTTCTGGGCTTTTTATTCTATGTGGTTCAAGAAGGATCTTCCAAACACGGTAAACTACATGGTTGAACCGGATCCCTTCAATATTGGGTGTGGAAAGAATAACTTTAAGAAGAACAATTTCTCTGGAACATTTATCAATGCCTTTGTCTCCGACACCAAGAAGACCCAGGATGGAAGTGATTTTGTTTCCGTCGATTCTGTCATTTCAGATCATTTTGTTGATATGTTTGATATCGTCCATTGCGATATTCAAGGGTTTGAACTTGATATGCTTCGCGGTTCGATGGAAGCAATAAAATCTCGCAGGATCGGTTACTTCTTTATCTCGACTCATTCCAACGAATTGCACACTCAATGTTCAAAGTTCCTGACCGATCATGATTTCGAAATTATCGCATCGGCAAATCTTGATGAATCCTTTTCCTTTGATGGACTCATAGTAGCTCGTAATAAGCATTATTCAGGTTTGTCTGAGCTTACCATCTCACTGAGGTAGCCATTCTTTATTCTCGAAAATTGGCAAATAGCTGGAATATATCCCAAATTTACAACTAACCCAACGATATGGTTACCAAAAATGACCTTTTGATAACTCAGAACATATCCGCGCCTTCTCCCTGATGAATAAATTAGTTGAGGCATCTTTTGTTGCCTGTATATTCCTTTCTTTAAATTCAATTCATCTAGAATTTATCGATTTTTATTTTTATTACGTATTGGTAGCTATAACTTTCCCACTATTATTTATAAAGTATAGGTCAGTCGATAAATGGATCTTGATTTGGTTTCTTTACTTGTTGGCTGTAGGAATGTTTAATGTCTTTTTAGGCAACAACGAGTTATCCCAATTTATCAAAGTGTACGTTGGCGCTTTCGTTTTTTTTATATTCTATTATTATATTATAAAATACAAAAATTTCAACCTCTGGTATTTATTTAACTTGTATTACCGATTTGCAGTTATACATGCTTACGTTGGCCTGATACAATTTTTCTCTTTTCTGATTGGATTCAAGTACGGTTATAACTTTTCATGGTTTGGTGCGGATGTTATGAAGCCTTCTTCGATCGCCGGACTATTAGTTTACCCAATCCACGGTTTTGTGAGTGAGCCTGCTGCCTTTGTCATAGTTCAATCAGTTGCTCTATATTTTGCGATAGGAAGGTTTATAAAATCAAACACTCATAAAGTTGCTTCCTATCTTGATGCGATCATAATTGCCTTCACTTATATATTCTGTCTTTCCTCAACAGGCTACTTTGCTTTGTTTATCATTCTTATTCTTTTATTCAGTAAGAAACTTAACTTTAAAAAGATTATCGCTGCTTCTGTTGTTCTTCCTGGCATGTTGTTGCTCTTGTATTTCTCTGTACCTAAGTTTCAGGAAAGATTCAACACTTTATTTCTGCTTATGGCAGGAAGAATATATGTGGACGCAACTTACGGAGAAGATGCCGCCGGTTCATCGATCGTACTTTTTAATCACTTTTTAGTTGCCAAAGAGAATGCGAGTAATCATTTTTTGGGCACAGGACTCGGATCTCATCACTTAGCTTTTTACAGATACAATAGACTGAAAACTTGGTTTACTGGTTACGGTCCTTATCCTAAGCTGTTGAATGAACACGATGCATCATCGTTATTCAACCGAATATTGTCTGAGATTGGATACATTGGTGTAATCGCTGTATTTGTCTTTTTATTTAAGTTTTACTTACGTAAGGATATCGGTATCTGGATACACATCAATCATGCCTCTTTGGTGGTTATTGCAACACTTCTTTTACGAGGAGGGCATTATTTTATTTTAGGTTTACCCTTTTTCATTTTATCCTATTATTACTCTTTTAAATTGTCCCAAACCAAACTTTCTGCCTGATTCCTATAATTATTGAAAAAAATTATATACATATTAGAAGATGGTCGATTCGGGGGCATGAACAAAATGACTGCCGATATAGCAAACAGAGTAGCTCTGGAAGGTTTTGATATCCGTTTGTTAGTTGGGTTGGAAAATTCTGAGTTCTTTGTACGTTATCTCAATCGTAATCAGGTACCTTATCGTCTAGTCTCTCAGCATGTCCTGTCCAAAAAGATATCTGCTCTTGCCCGTTACATACTTTTCTTCGTTGCTGACATAGCCGCCTTGCTCCGGGCTATAAAAGAAGCAAAGCCCGACTTGGTGTATTGCAATGGTTCGCAGCAGATAAAAGGCGTTATTGCAGCTACGTTGGCTCGCACTGAGGTCATTTGGCATATGCACGACACCTATCAGCCCCTTCCCTTGCTATTGGTGTTCAAGTCAATTAAGTTTCTGTGCCGCGTGAAATGGTTCGTAGCGTCTTCTCACAGAACACTACTGTTTTATGATTTGGACGTAATGCACACCCTCATTTCTCGCCCTCCTATTGATACGTCCTACTTTCAAGCATCTGATCTTACCCCGGTGTCTAATTTTGGCAGAAAGATTCGAGTATTGACTATTTCTAATGTTAATACAGATAAGGGTTTGGATACTCTGGTGCGTGTTGCGGCTGAAATTAATAAGTCAGGCCGTCTCTTTATTTTCACGGTCGTCGGACTGGGTACTGTAGACACTAATAGTACCTATGTGCGTCTGTGCCAGTTGATGAAGTCTGCTGACGTGAGAAATGTTGATTTTGTGGGTCAGAAAGCTGATATTCGCTCTATGCTATCGGAAACTGATCTTTATCTTTGCGTTTCAAGGAATGAGTCTGGGCCTATCTCTGTGTTTGAGGCGCTCGCCATGCAGGTTCCGGTAGTCTCTACTGACGTTGGGGATCTCAAAGAACTGTTCGTTAAATACAATTATGGTTCCGTTTTTGCGGTTAATGATCCTATGGCTTTATCATGCGAACTTAATGAAATTGTGAATAAGCCGTCAATCTTGGAATCAAGGCGTGCAGCAGGAAGGAAACTAGCGGAGCAGGAGTTAGATATTGCTATTTGCGTCGATCATCAAATCCGATTTTACGAAAGGGTTCTTTCGGCATGAGTGGTATTACTATAATTACTGTAGTCTATAACAGTGCCCACACGATTCTGGATGCCTTGCGTTCGGTAGCCGCTCAACACGCACTGGACATCGAGCATATTGTAGTCGATGGGGGTTCCACAGATGGCACCTTGGAAATCATAAAAGGATTCGCGAGTCCTCCGGCTGTATTGATATCTGAGCCAGATAGAGGCATTTATGATGCGATGAATAAGGGCATCGGGCTGGCTACCAAGGACATTGTAGGATTTCTTAATTCCGACGACGTTTATTTTGACGAGGGAGTATTGTGTCGCGTACAAGCAGCTTTCGATTATGACAAAACTGTTCAGATCGTGTACGGCGATCTGGTGTACGTCCGAAGAGATGACCTATCGCACGTGGTCAGAACCTGGAATAGCAGACCGTATGAGAGACTATTCTTCGATCGGGGCGACGTACCTCCACATCCCTCCTTTTTCGTGAAGCGGGGTGCGCTCATCGAGAGTGGGGGTTTTGATCTCAGGTATCGTATGGCAGCTGACTATGAGTTAATGCTAAGGCTACTAAAAGTTGAGCGCAGGTCCTCTATGCACCTCCCTGAAACTATGGTGAAGATGCGATTGGGGGGGGAAACCAATCGGTCTTTCACCAATATTATAACGGGGAACAAGGAAATTGTCGATGCGTGGGCAAAACACAGCCTTAAAATACCTCTGAAGTTCTGGCTGAAAAGATACTCCTTGAAGTTAGAACAGTATATCTTAGCCATTTCCTACCGCCGTAATAATCGCTCGTGATTATGAAATATAAATTTACGATAGAAAGATTTATTGTATTCACTTGCGTGGTTCTTCTGGCCTTCCCGGCCTGTGCTCAGCCCGCGCCCATTCTTTCCTCCTCCGCTGAAATAGGCGGCTTCGTTTCCAGCAGCAACCAGATTCCGTTTTGGCTGCGCGCCAATCAATGGGGAACCGTTCCTCTGGCTTCGCCGCTCGGAACGGCGCGGCTGGGAGCGCGTTATCGGTCACCGGGATTCCCCATTGACTCAGCGGTCCGAGACAACCGGCTTCACTGGGAGTTTGGGGCGGAGGGGGTGGCTAACGCAGGGGTCAATAGTAAGTTATTGCTTCCGGAAGCCTTCGGCAAGCTTCGCTGGAAGCAATGGGAGCTCATGGCTGGACGCGAGAAACAAATCATTGGCATTGTGGACACTACGCTTTCGTCGGGTTCCTACTCCTGGTCGGGCAACGCGCTACCCGTTCCGATGGTACGCTTCGGGCTGGCTGAATACCTGCCTTTCGGTTTTCTCAAAAACTTTATTTCTATAAAAGGTTCTTTTGTTCATGGATGGTTTACGGACACCTACATCCAGAAATCATATCTCCATCAGAAAACGATTTACGGCCGGATTGGAAAGCCGGAAGGTAACGTTCATTTCCAGCTTGGCCTGGTGCACCACGTCATGTGGGGAGGCGAGGCAGACTACCTGATCGACAACCCAGTGGCGGTGAATGGCAAACTGACTTCGACCTTTAAAAACTATGTCTCTGGGGTAGTTCTGGCCCAGATTCCCGAAGAAAAATTCAATGGCCAGATTACCACCTTCGACGGCGTCAACCGAATCGGCAACCACTTGGGGCACTACGACCTGGCCCTGGACTGGCGGATAAAAAGAACGAAATTTCTGCTCTATCGACAGCATCCTTTCGAAGATGCCTCGGGATTGGAATTGCAAAACCTGCCCGATGGTCTGTACGGCTTGAGCCTGCGCCGAAACGCAGCATCCGAATCCTTTTTTACCTTACAAGGGCTTGTGCTGGAATATTTGTACGTTAAGGATCAAACGGGAGACACCTTCACCATCCCGGGAAGCCGATTCGTTGGGGGCGACAATTATTTCAATCACGCTCAGTATATTGAAGGCTGGTCGTACAAAGGAACCGGGTTGGGTACTCCACTTATCCCGACGAAACACGAAGTGAGTGAGGGCGTGCCGCTGAACCAATTGTATTTTCCAACCAACCGAATCGTCACATATTACGTAGGTATACAAGGACAACTGGCCCAAAAGGTGCGGTTTACGGCGAAGGTGTCGCAGAGCATGCATTATCCATCCTCGCTCACGCCGCTCTCCGATCCGCTCTACCGTCAGTTCTCCTCGATGTTATCCCTAGATGCCCCTCTCTTGCATTGGGGCGACACGCGCCTGCGGGTCAACCTTGCTTACGACAAGGGGGACGTGTTGCCAAATTCATTTGGTGCTTATTTGGGAGTAAAAAGTCATTTCCGTAGAAATTGACTTGAACCTGAGACTGAGCTCCAACCGTTGGCTCGATATTTTTTTGCGTTGAGCAGGATAATCCCTAGCTTTACCAGCCTTGACACATTAGTGAAAGATTGACCCGATGAGCTCCAATAAAACATTTTCTTATAATGTTGCTGCTCCCAAGTCGTATGCGCATCGGCTACGAAGCAAAACGGCGACCTCCAACGAGGTTCTCATTGTTACCAGTTACGATTATTTCCTCGAAAAAAAGGGCCTGGCGCTACTTCTTAGCCGTTATCAGGAGATTATTCTGGTTCCCCGAACGGTGGACGACGACTACCTGATGAATGAAACAGTGAAGCCGTTGGTGGATCAGTACGACAAAATTCACCTAATCACAAACCCACAGTACGACTCGCGCTATCATGTCATCTACGAGTTGGTGGTGCGTAACAACAAGTCGATTCGTATTAGTACAGTGTATGATTTTTGCGAGAACACTCTCAAGAAAATTTATATTCCTGACGATATGGACGAGGAAAATCCGTATATGCCTTCTCAGTTAGGCTTTAATCCTAAAGTCAGACTTCTCAAGATGTTTGTCGACTCTGTCATTTCGGTGATCATTATGTTGTTCAGCTTTCCTTTGTGGATTATGAGCGGTATACGTATCCGGCAAGAGTCACCAGGCCCTGTCTTTTACAGTCAGGTTCGGACGGGTCTTCACCAGACTACTTTTCCATGCATCAAATTCAGGTCGATGATTGTGGACGCCGAAGCCAACGGGGCGGCCTTCTCCAAGAAAAAAGATAAACGAGTTTTTAAGTACGGAGCCCTGATGCGCCTGACTCGCATCGATGAACTGCCGCAGTTGTTGAATGTGTTTCGGGGTGAAATTTCGCTTATTGGCCCTCGGCCGGAACGACCCGTCTTTATCGAAACCTTTGAGGAGATGATTCCTTACTACAATATGCGCCACGCAGTGAAACCCGGCATCACGGGGTACGCACAAGTGATGTACCCCTATGGCACCGGCGTATATGACGCGCGACACAAGTTGATGTACGACCTGTACTACATAAAGCACTGGAGCCTTGGTCTCGAGATGCAAATCATATTCCGAACCGCCGTTGTCATGTTCACCCGTAAGGGACGTTGATCCTACTTAAAAGTTGGACTGATGTTAAGTTCATTTTTCCTAATGAATGCGTTGTCAATTTATTACAATCGGATGGCTTTTCCTTCTAGTTACGGTCACTAAGGCTTAAGACTCTACTTTCTCCTATCACGCAAGTGTAGAAGCAGCTTTATCGACTTCACAAACGCCCCTTTGGTTACATGCCAATAAGTTCGGCGCCATTCCCGTGCGAGGCCCATATGCGGCTGGGCAGTTCGGCCTGCAAAAATCGGCCGTCCGATCCGGTGCTGACAGCAGGTTGATCGATTGGTCGGCGGGTGCCGATTTGGTCGCCTTTACCGGTTCAGAGACAGCGCTGTTTTTGACGGACGCTTACGTAGCGGGCTACGTTGGTGCCATCGAATTAAGTGTAGGGCAAAGGAAAGAAACCATAGGACTTATGGATACGACCCTGACTTCGGGATCTCTATCGATTTCGGGAAACAGCCGCCCCTATCCTCGATTACAGCTTGCTATTTCTCAGTACTTTCCACTCGGTTTCACAGCAAATTTTGTCTCCTTTAAAGGTTCCTATTCCGATGGACTTTTGAGAAGCGCACCGGTTATATTTGGCCAGGTTTCTGAGGTTCCTAACGTGTATTTACACCATAAAGCGCTGTATATCCGGCTTGGCAAGCCCTCACAACGCCTACATCTATACGGCGGCTTCAACCATCAAGCCATGTGGGGTGGCGAAGCGCTTATATTTACGGGCGGGCTGGCAACGGCGGACGCCTATAAGTACGTAGTGGTTGGCAAAAGTTGGCAGAACAGCCGGGTAGGCAACCATTTCGGGACCATCGATATGGCCGCAGAGTGGCGAGCTACCAATTGGACGTACTTTGCCTATCGTCAAAACATCTACGAAGATGGCTCTCTGGCGGGCCTCACCAACATCAAGGATGGGTTGAATGGCTTGCGAATCAGTAGAAAAGCTCCGTCTGACCGGTCAACTTTTCAGCTTAATACCTTCCTCTTTGAGTTTTTGAATACTGCAAATCAAGGGGGAAGCATCTTTGACACAAACACTAAGGTATTTGGTCGCGACAATTATTACAACCATTACGTGTATAAGCAAGGTTGGTCTTACCGCGGCAGAAACCTTGGTACGCCTATCGTTCCCAGCCAAGATTTGCAGAGAGCAGGCTTGCCCAAAAATGATTCACTTTTTACGGCTAACAATAGACTTTGGGCGGTTCATTTTGGAACCACGGGAAATTACCGGGATATTAATCTGCTAGCGATAGGAACGTTTAGCCGAAACTTCGGCACCTACGATTTTGTCATCGCCCCTGCTCGAAATCAATTTTCGTTTCTATTTGAAGCTGAAAAACCAGTGATTTTCGCAAAAGGGAGTTCTCTCAAACTCAAACTAGCTGCTGATGTGGGAGGACTATACCCCAGCTCTTTCGCCTTGGTGGCGGGCTGGAGTAAGCGTGGGTTTCTTTTCCGATAGGAGAAGTAATGCCTGGGTTATTCGGTAACAATGCCTTTATATCGCTACTTTTGCGCGTGATGTCCCCCCTGCCGTTCTGAATTTACCGTCGCTGGTCCCATTCATTCAATGAGTTTTTCCCGTACCTTATCTTGCGCCCTGTTGGGGTTTTTCCCCCTGTCGGCATTTTCCCAAACGGACAGCATCCCGCAAACTTCGGTTCCAAACTACGTCGAGGTGGGCGCACTCGTTACCTCCGGCTCCCGAACCCCTTTCTGGCAGCAGGCGAACCAGTTCGGTACCGTGCCCCGCCTGGGTTCGGCCCTGACGCTGCGGGGGGGGGGGCTCGAAAGCATGGTCGTGGGGAGAGCAGAATTCGATCAGCGACTGGCGGCTGCGCCATGCGAACCCCGAGCGGATGCGGTACGCCTGGCAGGCCGAAGTCGGGGCCGAGGCCGTAGCGAATCTCAGCAGTAGTTCGCAGGTCTTTCTGCCTCAAGCCTACGGGGCAATCCGGTACGGCAACTGGGAACTCTTCGCGGGCCGCCGCAAGCAGTGGTTTGGACTGGCCGACTCCACGCTGGGCGGCGGGTCATACATATGGTCGGGCAATGCTCTGCCGATTCCCCGCATTCAATTTGGTTTGACCCGCTTCACGGCGGTGCCCTTCACGCAGGGGTGGTTTTCGGTTCTGGGTACTTATTCCGACGGCTGGTTTGAAAACAGCCGCCCCGTGACCAGTGAACTGAAGCTCCACCAGAAGCAACTGTACGGGCGGCTGGGCAAGCCGGGCGGTAAGCTTAAGCTCTATGCGGGTTTCAATCATCAGGTACAGTGGGGGGGGAAATCACCCTACGAAACCTTTGATGGCCAGATGCCCAAAGGCTTGAAAAATTACTTTTACATGATCGTCGGCCAGGGCAGGGGGGCACCCAACTTTACCAATTTCGACAGCACGAACCGGGTGGGCAATCATTTAGGAACCATCGATCTGGCCTTCGAGATAAAAGGTGCCAACGCCGAATGGTTCTTCTATCGCCAGAATATCTACGAAGACGGCTCGCTGTACTACCTGACCAATATTGCGGACGGATTGAATGGGGTCAGGATACGGCGGAAAAGTGTTGCTGCGGATAGTCCATTCTCAATCAAGGAAATTGTGCTGGAAGGATTGTACACCAAGAGTCAGGGCGGGGCGGGCTTCATCATCGAAGAGGACAAAAAACGCGGACGAGACAACTACTTCAACCATGTGCAGGTGCGCGATGGCTGGTCGTATTTTGATCGCACCATTGGCACGCCTTTCATCCCGCCTACTTCCGAAACTGCCTGGAAATTCCCTAACTACGCCGATTTTTTTACCAGCAACAGTCGGGTGTGGGTGTTGCACGTCGGCCTAAGCGGGTCTGTTTTTCGGCGATTTGACTGGGTCGCCAAAGCGTCTTTTTCCAGCAATGGCGGCACGTATGATCTGCCGTTTCCCAACAGGGCCACAATCTATCAGTTCTCGGGGTTGCTGGGTTTGCAAGCCAGGACGCCGTGGCTGGGCGGAACAATCCTGAAAGGCTCCCTGGCGACCGACCAAGGTGGGCTGTACCGAAACACTACGGGTGTTACGCTTTCGCTGCGGAAAGAATTCGGCACTTCCGCTTCATCCAATGCCTCTATTTCTCGCTGGCGGTAGCTTATTCGGCTAGTTTCTGGCGGACGCTGGTAGCCAATTCCGCCAATTCCTCCGCCGACATCTTTATCTTTTTCTCAAAATTCATATCCGCCATTCGGTTGAGCGGAATGAGATGAACGTGCGCGTGCGGCACTTCCAGGCCGATCACGCTCACGCCAATGCGCTTGCAGGGGATGGCGGCCGCGAGCGCCGGGGCCACCGTTTTGGCGAACTGCATCAAACCGAGGTACAGTTCGTCGTCGAGGTCGAAAATATAGTCGACTTCTTTTTTGGGAATGACCAGCGTGTGGCCCTTGGCGATGGGATTGACGTCCAGAAAGGCCAGAAAATCAGCCGATTCGGCTATTTTGTGGCAGGGAATTTCCCCGGCAACGATTTTTGAGAAGATGGTCATAAGAGTTTAAAGTTCAGAGTTTAAAGTTTGAAGTCGCTTGCATCGGCGGGTTAGATGTTCATGTGGTCGCTTATATCATTCATTGGACTCTTTTGGCTCATTGCTTGGCAAATCCTACTATTGCTAGAATGACAAGCAGCCCACCCAAAATGCGCTGGATGGGCCATTTGGTCAACTTTCGGGCAATATTTTCGCGGTAGCGGTTGGTAAGCCAGGCGACGAGTCCGAGCAGTCCGAAGGCCCCCGCTGCGGCCCCGGCGGCAAAGCCGACCGATTCGGCAACCGTCCGAACCAAAAGTAACGGATAGTTGCGGTATCCTGCCAAAATCAGCACCCAAAATGGATAAAGCTGCGGATTAAGCAGGCCTGCCACCAGTCCACGCAGTAGCGCTGCCCGGTGGGTGATCTTGTGTAAAGCGGGTTGCGGATTCACGGGCGCTTTTTTTTGCAAAATCCAATATAGTCCGATTCCCAACAAAACCGTATTTATAATCCAGGCCGAATAAGGCCACTCCAGTAGCCCATGAAGGCTGGAAACGGTAAAGGACGCCAGTCCGGCGTAGAGCAGTTCGGGCAGCGCCCCGCCTGCCGCCGTTCGCCACGAGGCCGCCGGGCCTTCGGTGAGGCTGGTGTGGATCACCGCCAGGTTGGCGGGTCCCAGCTGCAGCGACCCGGCGAAGCTCACGACAAACGTTACGCCGAAGAGCAAAAGGGGCTTCAATTCTTCCATCTGTTCTTTTTTTCTCGCCAGCAAAGCAACCACCCGACCGCTCTGCTGCGTATTTAACCCGTAACCCGCCAAGTAAACCTTCTCTTGCGATCTCAACACGCTTACTTAATTGACTATGCGAATTTACTCGATACTCTTCCTGGCCACCTTCCTGTCGGGCAGCGCCATGGCCCAGTACGAAGGCCCACGTCGGCAAAAATATGTGGATGTCGCCCTGGCGGCAGGGGACGGGTTTTCTCCGGCTTTATCCTTCCAAAGCCTGTACGGTGGGCGATTTAAGATCGGCTGGGGCGTGCGTTACACGGGCTACTTCGGCAAAAGTACTGAATTTGTGACCGCCCCCGCCAAGCTGACCTCCGGCAAAACTAGCCCCGCTGTGCTGTTTACGGAGAATATCCTGTCTAACTTTGACACCCTGACGCTCAATAAAGTGCAATCGAACGCCCTGAACGCTGTGATTAATCTGCAATTCGCGATTTCCAGGCGTTTCGAAGTCGGCTTCAACATCGACGCCATCGGCCTTTCCTTCGGCGCGCAGCAAACGGGGCTGTTTCGCTCGGCTTCGGAGTCGCAAGCACTGGACAACTCCGTGCAGATGGCCAAGCCCACTTCCTTTAACCTTTTGCTGGTGAGTGACAACGACCTGGGAAACCTCAATTCCGAACTATACGCCCGCTACTGGCTGAGTGACCGGATCGCGCTGCGGGCGGGATTAAGTTTTAACTTCGTCGAGTACACCACCGGGCGCGAGCTGACGTTCGATAACGACCGATTCCGCTACAAGTCACTGCTGCCGATGGTGGCGGTTTCTTTTTCTCCCTTTGCCAAATAAAAAGAAGGACAGTTTTCAGAGAAATCCGCTGCCAATTTATTAATAAGTGTAGTAAAAAGGCCGACAGCCGACAGTCAATTCATGAACCAGTTACACGCGACTACCCGCGAAATAATAACCCAACTTCAGCATCTGCTGAACCAAATGCAGACAGCGTCCTACGCGGACAGTCTGCCCATATTGCAGGGAAGCAGCGTGGGGCAGCACCTCCGACACGTCATCGAGTTTTACGTCTGCCTGAGCCGGCAGATGGACTCGGGCATTGTCAACTACGACGACCGCCAGCGCAATCACCAACTGGAAACCGACCTCGGCTACACCCGCCGAATCCTGGGCGAGCTGAGCGATGAAGTGGCCGAGTGGCACACCGACAAGCCGCTTCAGCTTCGCGCCATTTACGGCGATGCCGACGGGACGCTAGTGCCTACTTCGTTGGCCCGGGAATTGGTCTATCTGATCGAGCACGCCGTGCACCACATGGCCATAGTCAAGATGGCCGTGACGCACCATTTGCCCCATATCGCCCTGCCCGATTCGTTCGGCGTGGCGCATTCCACCCGCCAACACCGCGAGACTGCATGTGTGTCGTAACCTACCTGCCGGTCGCCAAGGGCGGCTTTCTACTGACTTCCAATCGCGATGAGAGCATCCGGCGTCCCGCCGCTATTCCGCCCCGTCGCTACCTGATCGAGGAGCAACTCATCACTTTTCCCAAGGACGCCCAGGCCGGGGGAACCTGGATTGCGACCACGAAACGCCGTACGCTCTGCCTGCTCAATGGTGCTTTCCAGAATCACGCCCACCGTCCGCCTTATCGCCGCAGCCGGGGGCTGGTGGTGCTGGACGCCTTTGGGTACGATTCGCCCCATACTTTCGCCGCCGAGTACGATTTTACGGACATCGAGCCTTTTACGCTGGTTATGGTGGATAAGGCAAACGAACTCCCGACGCTGCACGAGCTACGCTGGGACGGCAAAAAGGTTCATTTCCTGTGTCTTTCGGCGGACAGGCCACGCATCTGGTCGTCCGCGACGCTCTATTCAGAAAGTACGGTTCGGGAGCGTGAGGGCTGGTTCCAGGAGTGGCTGGCCGTGCCGCACACTGAGCTAGCCGCTGAAATTGTTGCGTTTCACACCTCCGCCGGAAAAGGTGATCCGGCCAACGACTTACGCGTCGATCGGGGAAATCTGAAAACGGTTTCGATCACGCAGGTTCAGGCGCAACGGGACGAGGTAGAAATAGCTTATCAGGATTTCCTGCACGAGGGCAAACACCAGCTTCAGGTTTCTTAAAATAAAAAAGGCTTTCTGAATAGCGTTCTTTGGGTAAATCTACCTTAAAGTGATCTTTGCTTTGGTAAAGCGCGGCAATAGCTACTGGCTGTTGTCGTTTCTTGCCGTGTAATCATCCAAAAACGTATTCTCAAAAACCTTATGAAATCAACAAAATCTTACTTTGCCGTTTTCATGGCTCTTTGCTTAGTGGGCCTGATGGCGTCTTTTACCCCCGAATCCAAAAAAGGAAAGTGGGAAACGCTGTTTAACGGCAAAAACTTCGACGGCTGGAAAAAATGGAAGGGCGGCCCGATCACAGGCTGGAAAGTGGAGGACGGAGCCATGGTGCTGATGGAAAAGAAAGGCGGCGATCTGCTGACTGAGAAAGAGTACGGCGACTTCGAGCTGGAATTGGAATGGAAGATCAGCGAGCGCGGCAACAGCGGTATTATGTTTCACGTTCAGGAAAACGACGATTATTGCTGTCCTTACACCTCTGGCCCGGAAATCCAGGTGCTGGACGACCAGCGCCACCCCGATTCCTTCGCCGGAAAATCGGGCAGTCATAAGGCCGGAGCACTCTACGACCTGATCCCGCCCAACGACACAACCGTCGTGAAACCCGCCGGAGAATGGAATAAGGCCCGTCTCGTTATCAAAGACGGCAAGGGCGAAAGCTGGCTCAATGGTAAAAAAGTGGTCGATTTTCCGACCGAAGGCCCGCAATGGGAGAAAATGGTCGCTAACAGCAAGTTCAAAAAGTGGAAAGAATTCGGCAGCTACGGTAAAGGCTCTATCGCTTTGCAAGACCACGGTGATAAGGTCTGGTATCGGAATATTCGGGTGCGGGAATTGTAGGGGAAGGTTGTGAAATTGTTGAACTGTTGAATCGTGTAATCGATGGGGACGGGATCGCCCGCGCGGTTGGCTTCTTGTTACTTGTCTAATCCTGTGATTGATAGCTAATCCAGTTGTGCATCAAGCCGATGCCCCCATTAAACAGTTCAACAATTAAACAGCAGTTCAACGATTACACAATTAAACAATTACACAACATTATGAATACCAATCGCAGAGATATGATAAAGAAAACGGCCGGACTAGCCGTGGGGCTACCCATAGCCGATTCGCTCGGAGAACGCCTGGGCAAAGCCGATAAGGCACTTGGACTAAGTGGCAACGTCAATCACTCGGTGTGCCGCTGGTGCTATGGCAAGATTGAATTCGAGGACTTGTGCAAGGCCGCCAAGAAAATTGGGCTGACTTCCATCGAGCTGACCGGACCGGAAGAGTGGCCGATTCTGAAAAAGTACGACCTGACTTGTGCTATGCCCTGGGGAGCGGGTAAGGGCATCAGGGAGGGATTCAATGACCTGAAACTACACGATGAACTGGTCGAGAGCTTCGAGGAAGTTTTCCCCAAAGTAGCCGCCGCCGGATTGGACAAGATCATCTGTTTTTCGGGCGACCGCCACGGCATGGATGACGAGCAGGGCCTGGAAAACTGCGCCATCGGCCTGAAACGCCTGATGAAGTCGGCCGAGAAGTACAATGTCACGATGACAATGGAACTGCTCAACAGCAAGGTCGACCACCCCGACTACATGTGCGACCGTACCCACTGGGGCGTCGAATTATGCAAGCGCGTGGGCAGCGAAAAGTTCAAGCTGCTCTACGACATTTACCACATGCAGATCATGGAGGGCGACGTCATCCGAACCATTAAAGATAACCACCAGTATATCAACCATTACCATACGGGTGGCGTACCGGGCCGGAACGAAATCGATGATTCCCAGGAACTATACTATCCGGCCATCATGAAAGCCATCCTGGCCACGGGCTACAAGGGATACGTGGGCCAGGAATTTATCCCCAAGCGCGATCCGCTCACTTCGTTGCAAGAGGGTGTGGTGATTTGTGATGTGTAGGGACGAACCCATGGGTTCGTCCCTACAGGCTTACCCTCGAAGTGGACGCTATCTCCTCCTTTGGCCGGATACCAGAAAAATGCTCCTTAGTAGTTCTCAATAAGTCTCTGAACGCCAAAGGCTTTTCGCCAAGAGCTACGTTTTCCAACCCGATGTCGGACACCAGCCGCATGTGGTAGAAAATGTCGCGGTAGGCTTTGAAGAGATTGTACTTCGGATCGTAGATATGCCCGGCTTCGGAGCTAATGCCGTTCAGTTCCAGAATCTTGACCTTCCCGGCGTACAAGTCTTCGAGTGAATTCACCCGCAGATCGAACCGTCCGAAGTAAAAGCCGGGAATAGCGTTCGCAATTTCATTGAAAACATCGTGCAGCCGCTCGTCGATGAGGTAGTTGGCGTCCAGAAATGCCGTCCCCAGGCAGTGGTTCCCGATGGGCTGTACGCACTCGTAGCTCCCTCGGGGCAGCACCGTATTCAGCCTATCGCCCATCCGTACTTCCAGGGCTTCGCGGGCCATTCGGGCGCGGAGGTTCTTTTCCAGCAACTCACGCACTGTGGCGTAGCCGTCGCCCCGCACGTGCAAGAATTCTTTTTGGGTCACAGAAGTCACTCGCCCCCGCTGTTCGCTGGGACGCCGGGCGTACATCACCCCAAATTCCAGCAGCGACTCGATGTATTCCTGCGCGATGCAATCTTCGGCCAGCCCCTTGCCTACGTAACGCAGCAGATCGTCGACCGATGCGATCCTGACTACCTGATCGCCGCGTTCGCCCACGTTGGGTTTCAGGATAAAAGGCGCGCTGATCTCACTTTTATCCAGCAGCTCTATCGCCTGGTCGTAAGTCGTTCCGGCCGGAACGAAAGCCGTGGTGGGCAGGTACTGGTCATCGATTAGCGCAAATATCTCCTTCTTGGATTCGCCGAAAAAACCACTGGCCGGAATAGCCGGATTGGCCACCGTAAAATGCATGAACGAACGCTTTTTTATAGAAAGCAAGGCCCAGTACAGGATGGGTGGAATGTAGAAAAGCGTAAAGGGCCAGAATTCGTAGCGGAATAATTTCGTGAGGAGTCGAGGCACGGTGCGTAATGATGAGTGATGAGTGTCTTTTTTTTAGCTATTTTTTCTCAATCTTCTGCCAGGCGGCATCGGCCTTTTTGTGCAGACTTTTCTCGTCTTCATTCCACTTTTTCAGGGTGTTGCTTAGCAACGTGTGGTAAAATAAATACAGCTTACCGTCAATGATTTTGTACGTTTCCGGGTCGATGCTCACTTTGTCGCCATCAGCCATGGCGTAGGCGCACCAGCCGCCATACTCGGGCGTATATTTTCCCGGTTTTTTGGCAAACTCATCCCGGTTTTGTGAGGAAGCAAACCGATAGTTCGCCCCCCTGTACTGCTTTGAGAATTCCTTTTTACCTTTCTGCGGTTTACCCTTGAAATAGCTTACCGGATCGTAGCCTTGGATGGCTAAGCTGCCTTCCAGGTTTTGATTGGATTGCTGGGCAGCGCACGAAAGCGCTGCGAAGAAAAAAGAAAGTAAGAAGATTGATTTTGATCGCATGATGCACTATTCTGTTGCTGAACTATAACTAAAATGGTTTTGAAGGTTGTTACCGCATCCCGTAGGGATGATATGTTTATAGAAGAGTCGCTCGACGGCCGATGCGACCCCTTAGGGGTCGAACTATGGCCTACTCAACTTTGCTATAAACATAGCTCCCCCACGGGGAGCAGACAGTTCAAGTAAATAACCTACCAAACCATTCTATCAAACCTTTATACGTTGGTTGAGACGGTATGGTTGCGAAGACGAGAATGTTATGAAGATGGAGCAACGATTACCGTCTCACTCGACTTCACAAGCAGAATATTCCATCAAACGTGAGGCACCGCCTCTCCACCATTCCAGAACTGACGGCTATATACGCGTTGAAAGGGCCAACGCTTCGCCCGCAGGAGCATAGGCAGGTAAGCGTGCGGCTCTTTGACTGAAAGGCTACCGAAGTAAATTTCGTCGTCGGTGAGTAACAGCCCCCCGTAAGAATCATCGACGTGTAGCGTCAAGTCGGCGAAGGGAAGCTCTTTTCGGTAATCAGGGTACTTTTCGGCCAAACGGTCTTTCAATAGCCGTGTACTGCGGTAGCCGGGATTAGGGGCGGGCTGCGGACGATAGCGGCCTTCCGACACATCGAGGGCGTACTGTAGGTACGCTTTCAGCAGCTTCGGCCCGGCATTGGCGGTTTGTTCGGTGTGAAGTTGGTTGGGCAAAATACTCGTGACGACGTACACCCGTTCCCGCGCCCGCGTCACGGCTACGTTCAGGCGGTTCTCGCCGCCCTGCGTGTTGAGCGTTCCGAATTGCATCGTCAGCTTACCGCGCGCATCGGGCGCATAGCCGATGGAGAAAATAATGACGTCGCGCTCGTCGCCCTGTACATTTTCGATGTTTTTTACAAAAAGTCCTTCGGCGGTGATTTTTTCTTTTTCAAGAAAATCCTGAATGAGTTGCTGCTGGTGAAAATTAAAAGTCACGATGCCCACGCTCAGCTTGCTGTCGCTTAATTCGCGCACCAGTTCCAGCACCCGTTGCGCCTCGACGAAATTGGTATTTTTCTCCCACACGCCTTCCACGCGCAGGTAGTGAATGCCCGGTTCGGCGGCGTTGACGCGCCGGAAGTCGGGCAGCAGACGGAGCGTATTTTTGTAAAAATGTTGGTTCGAAAAATCGATCAAATCCAATGAACTACTGCGGTAGTGGCCCGTCAACTGGCGCTGCGTAAGCGTTTGGGCCGCCAAGTCGAGCAAAGAATCTATTTCAGTAGCCACGGGTGCTTCCTCATCCCCGTTTTCTTCATAGCGAACGCGATACAAATCGCTGGGTGGCAACTGCTTGCTATCGCCCGTGATGACGATTTGCTTGCCCCGGTAGGCCGCAGGTAGGCCGTACTCGGCGTAACACTGCGAGGCTTCATCAAAAATCACGAGGTCGAACAATCCCGCCTCCATCGGAAAAAGCGTAGAAACCGCCTCGGGCGAGGCCATCCAGCAGGGAATCAGGCGAAATACTTCCTCGGAAAAAGCTTCAACCACTTTACGAATTGGCCAGATGTTGCGCTTCTTGCCAGTCTGGTGCGCGAGTTCACGGTAGGTGGTGCGGTTGCCCAGGCGGTTCTTCTCGACGCCCTGGTAGGTGAACTCCCGCAAATGCATCAGCGCAATGTCCCGGCTCAGGCTTTGCTTGCGCTCGATGGCGGCTTGCAGTTGCTCCTCCCACTCGCCCATTTTCAACGACGATACCGCCCGCAACGTCGGAAATTTGTCCTCGATATGTTCGATCCAGGCGAGGCGCAGACTGTTGTCGAAGACTGATACCGCCGTTGCGTCGTCGGCTTTTTCTTCTTTTATTTTACTTAAAACCAAAGCCGTGATCTCGCTTTCGGCGGGAGAAAAGCCGTGTGCGATTTTATCCATTTCTACCAAACCATCGAAATCAGCCCGCAAACCATTGAGAAGTTGAGCGGCGTAGGTGTCAGATTTCAGCAGCAGTTTTTCCCACTGACTTTCGGTCAAAAATTTCATACAGGCATCTTCCCGCTGCTGCCACTTGGCCAGCCAGTCGAGCAGTTGCTGCGACTAGTGACCGGAAATCGGTAGCGGTGGCGGCTTTCAATGCCAGCTCTGTCAGCACTTCCTCCCAGGGTTCCGGGCGGATTCGCTGCAAGGCATCCGCCGCCCGTTCGGCTTGCTGGAAAAAAAGCAGGTGGCTTTCCCCGAACGGCAAAGCCGCGTTCAGGTCGGTGGCTTGAAAATTCAGGAGCGGACTTTCCAGCCATTGTTCCAGTTCCAGTCGGTTGCGCAGCCGGAGGGCCAGCCTCTGTAAATCTTCCAGCCGGGTGCTCAATCCATTCGCCTGAACAGTCTTCATGACAACGGCTTTTTCTTTCCCGAACCATTCCCACCATTGCCCCTTCATCGCCGATGCTTTGGCCGAAATAGCGTTAGCAAGTTTGGGCCGAAAGTCAGCCAACTCGGTCTTCGCCAAGGTGCTTTCCACCTCGCCGCCATCGGCACGCCAGCCTTCCAGCGTGTCGGTCACCTGCCGAATGAACGCCAAGCGGCCAATAACGGGCTGCTGGTCGGTAAGATAGCGCTGGAAAATCTGGAAGGTCGAGGCATCGGCCAGCCAAGTGAGTAAGTCGCCAAGCCGCTCCTTACTTTCAGTTTTGTCATGAATAAAATCCAGGGAGAAAGCCCTGCCTGTTGTAAGTTCAAACTGCGCTTTCTGTTTTTGTACGAAAAGTGGCCAATCGGCCAGTGACTCTTCTATGCGCCGCAAGTCGCCGAGGCCGTAACCGGCAAAACTTTTGCGCTCGTGCCAGGCGTGCTGGTCGTCAATCTTCCGGTTGTAAGTCGCATAGCTGTTCAGGCGGCGGCGGAAGTCATCGGTTTCATTGAGTGTTAAAGCGCGATAGTGCGCCCGCAAGTCCACCCGCAGCCCTTCGGGATCAGAAGTTAGGTAAAGCTCTTTCACCGAGAGGCCGCTTTCGGTTTCGTCGAAAAGGGCGGTGCGGAATTCTTCCAGCTCCTGCACCGTCTGATCGATCAGGCGGCTATTCTTAGTGAATTCCCGATCCAGAAAAACGGCATCCAGGCTTCGGTTGAGCGACTGGTACTCTTCTACTTTCTCGATTTGGATAGCAATCTGGCGGTAGAGTTCGGCGCGGTCGTTACGAAAATCATGAATCAGGGCGGCGAACGGGCCAAGGCCCAGCGTTTGCAATCGCCCATGCACGACATCGAGGGCGGCCCGCTTCTGACACACCAGCAGCACCCGCTTACCTCGCGCGGCGAAGTCGGCCATCAGGTTGCAAATCAACTGCGACTTGCCCGTACCCGGTGGCCCCTGCACCACCACGGATTCACCCTCCTTCACCAGTCGGATCACACTTTCCTGCGACCAGTCCACGGGCAGCGGTGTTAGGATTTGCTCCTCGCGCAGGGGTTGATTTTTGGGTAAATCATTAGCTGATTCAAAATCCTCGCTACCCTCTTTTTCAGGTTGAAGAAGCGGTAAAGAAAAATCAGGTCGCTCGGCTTCTTGCAATAAAAAGTTGTAGTCCGGCACGAGGTACGAACCCGCTTGCGGAAAAATGCCCAGCACCAGTTCGGGATACAGCTTCAACTCGCCGTTATTTTCAAGATTTTGCAGTTCGCTGCTTTTCAGCGCTTCGAACGGCTGCAAAGTATTCTCAAAAAGCCGTTGGTTGAAATTCAGTCGGAACGGCGAGTCTTTCAACCATTCGTACAGGTCGGTGCGAAATTCCATCGCATCCTTAGACGCATCCCCGAAGTTTTTTTCCAGAATCTCGTCCGGTACCTTGGCTTCGTTAAATTGCCCGTAGGCCAAAGCAAAGCTGCGATTGAGCGAAATTTCGGCATCGTCTCGTTCAAAAAGGCACCATTGCTCCCGGTCGAGCCGCAGCGTGACGGGGAAGAACAGCAAAGGCGCATGTACCACCGAGCCATCGGCAAACTTGCCCCGCACGAACGGATAACCCACGTACAAGTCCCGCGACCCGCGCTCCTCTTCGATAAAGCGCTCGGTACGGGCAATGCGGCGAAACTTCTTGCTGATGTCGTTGACTTTCTCGAAACGCGGATCCTGCGCATCGCAGAGCGCAATCCGGGTTTTTCTTTGAATTAGCTGGTTGAGAATTTCGAAGGAACTCTTGCTCAACAAAAAGTCCAGATCGTGTAAATCCAGAAACTGCTCCGCCGACAGACGGCTTAGTAACAAAGATTTGTTCCGACTGCTGAGATTGGTAAGGCGCTTGAGGTAAGTCTTTAGAAGGGAAAGCATTTTTTAGAAAGAGGGTTAAAGGTCAACGGTTAACGGTCAACCGGCGTGCTACGCTAACCGCCTCGGGGCACCCCGTTTCGACCTGGACATAAAAGAAATCCGCGAACCGTCAACCGTTGACCTTTACCCGTTGACCCATAGAGAAATGATGCTTAGAAACGAAAACGTTAACCCCTTATCTTCAAAAGCGCCGTTTCCGCCGTCAATCCCGGCCCGAAGGCACTGGCGAAAATCAGCGAGCCAGTGGACTGATGATTGAGTTCCCAGAGTTTTTTTAGCACAAACAGAATGGTGCCCGACGACATGTTGCCGTATTCGCTCAGGGTTTCGTAGGCGGCGGCGTTGTCTTCGTGGGTGAGGCCCAGCGCTTGCTCCACCACTTCCAGAATGCGCCGCCCACCGGGGTGGATCGCAAACAGGTTAACGTCCTCCGAGGCGATGCCCTGCGCGCTGGTTATACGATCGAGGACAGCGGGAAGGCCCGTTTTCAGCACATCCGGGACGCGGGAAGTGAGTTTCATTTCAAAGCCAAAGTCGTTGATATGCCAGGCCATATCGTCCCTGCCTTCGGGCAAGACCTCGCAGGCGAAATCAACGATCTCCAGGGCAGGCTTGTCACCGACGGTTGGCCCCGCCTGAGCGGACCGGACCGCCGGGCGGTCGAAGGACTCCAATAAAACGGCCGCCGCGCCGTCGGCAAAGAGCGCGTTGGCGAGCAGGTGGTCTTCTTCGTTCTTTTTCTGGAAATGCAGGGTGCACAACTCCACACAAACCAGCAGCACTTTCGCCTCGGGGTCAGCCTTTACGAGCGCCGCCGCCGTTTTCAAACCGTTAAATGCGCCGTAGCAGCCCATAAAATTGACCGCGATGCGATGCACCGAACTCCGCAGACCAAGCCGCTCGATTAGTTCGATGTCGGGGCCGGGCGCATACATGCCCGTGCAGCTCACGGTGATGAGGTGGGTGATTTCGGCAAATTTCACGCTGCTTTCCGCCAAGCAATCCCGCAGCGCTTTTTCAGCCAGTGGCACAGCGTACTGCCGATAGGCCGCCATGCGCTGCTGCACAGTGGGGAAGGGTTCGAGGTCGGGGGTGTTGGGATAAAAAGTGAATTCGCCATTGGTGAGTCCGTAGTCGGGCAGAACGGAATAGCGCTGTTTGATGCGGGTGCTGCGGTACAAGGCCCGGAGTCGCCGCTCGTCGTCAGGGTTCAGGTTCATGGCTCGGGCCATGAAATCGGCGATGCGGTTTTGGTCGAAGCGATGGTCGGGAACGGCCGTTCCCAGAGAAGTAATGTAGGCGCGGGCGCCCGGTTGTGTGGTCACGCGATTCTTTTTTGTCGAAAAGTAGCTAATTTCACCCGAAGATATATGTCAATCAAACGACTTCCGGCCCAATAGGTTCGGGATTCGGGCGTAAATAGCCGACTGCTTGCTTATGTACGCCCCCGGCAAGCGGTCAGTTGCTTGAAAATCTCGTTCCAGCCCTCAATGAAAAACATACTTTTACATTTACGCGTCCCCTTCTCCGTTTTTCTGCTCCCAGTCTTTCTCTTCGCACTGAGTCAGACCGGATTGGCGACCGACGGGGCAGTCAGTCGGACCTGGTGGGCGCTTTTCGTGATCCATTTGTTTCTTTACCCGGCCAGCAACGCGTACAATAGCTACTACGATAAGGATGAGGGCAGTATCGGGATGCTGGAAACACCGCCGCCGGTCAGCATTGGGCTGCTGGGCGCTGCCTGGGTACTGGATATAGCCGCCATCCTCATTGCGTGGTGGATGGATTTGGGAGTGACTTTCGTTTTTTATCTCCTGATTTATGGTGCTATTTCGAAGGCGTATAGTCACCCCGTTATCCGGCTTAAAAAGTATCCACTGGCAAGCTGGCTGATTGTGGGTTTGTTTCAGGGCGCCTTGACGTACCTGGCCACGGTGCAGGTCATCAGCCAAGCGGAGGTGGATAGCCTTTTTACCCTAAAAACCCTCCTGCCCGCCCTTATCTGTACCTCCAACCTGTGGGCGGTGTATCCGCTTACGCAGGTCTACCAGCACGAAGAAGATGCCCGGCGCGGCGACCTTACATACAGCCGGGTGGTAGGGATCGGGGGTACTTTTCTGAACGCAGCGGTTTTCTTCACCCTGTCTTTGGCAGGTTTTGTGTATTATTTTCTGAATTTTGGGGAAGGAAGCAGCCTGATCGCCCTTGCGCTTTGTATGGGGCCCGTGCTGGGGTATTTTGGCTATTGGTGGGTTCTGGTAGGGCGGAATGCCGACGCGGCTAATTTTCGGCACACCATGCGGATGAACGTATTGGCCGGTTTGGGACTCAACCTTTTCTTTGGCTTCCTCTGCTTTTCCGACCTCTGATTACCAATCCGTTATTTTTTTATGATAATTTTTTCAGGAAAAATTTCGGATAAGACTTGCGTACAACGGGCCAAAGCCATACTTTTGCATCACCTTTTCAAAAAGAGGTCACGCAGAAGTAGCTCAGCTGGTAGAGCGCAACCTTGCCAAGGTTGAGGTCGCGAGTTCGAACCTCGTCTTCTGCTCCAACAAGCAAGCACCTTCAACGGGGTGCTTTTCTTGTTCTTGGGTGTTATTGTGATGTGGTACGGGCTTCCAGCCCGTGTTTCGGGCATCATGCTTCCGAGACGGGCTGGAAGCCCGTACCACAACCACACCACATTGCCGGGATGGTGGAATTGGTAGACACGCAGGACTTAAAATCCTGTGAGCCGAAACGCTCGTACGGGTTCGACCCCCGTTCCCGGTACCAATGCAAAAAAGCCGCACAATCTGTGCGGCTTTTTTGGTTGACAATTCTTGACTTTTCTCAACTACAGAATTTTGCTCAACACCGTGCTGCCCATCAGCTTCCCTTTGCGGTAAGTCTCGGTCTTTATGTCCCACAGCACTTTGGGAGAGCGATACGAAATGGTGCTCATCTCCTGATTCATTTTCATGACACTCTTTATGTTGATGTCCATATCGTAAGTGATTTTGAATGCCTCGAATGTGCCGGCGGGGACGGTTATGTTCTCCTTCGATTCTACTTTCCGGTTGATGATATCCGTATCGAAGGTCATGGTAATACCCGCCATTCCGCCTTCACCGTGCATGGAGGCATCGGGCAATTTTTGCCCAACCGACAGGTTACCCGGATATATCATATCCTTAGAGGTGAATTTCATATCCATGCTTGCCATCTGCTCGCTCTGACCTTGCGGCATCATCGCACTGGCATCTAGGCGCATCTCGTTTCCATCGCAGCGCATTTTGAAAGTGTTTTTCATCTGAGAGTTGTCTTTCTTATCGAAGTACTCCATGTCCATGTCAATGACCGTTTCAGATCCTTCCTTGCTCACTTTCGTTATTTTGTATACTATTCGCCCGTCTTCTTTTCCCCGGCCATTTAAGCTGAGCATCTCGAAGCCGCTCCCTTCCTTCATTGTCAGTCCCATGCATTCCTGAGCGCGGGCGGCAAATGGCGAAAGTAATAAGAAGGCAAGAATGAGGGTAAGTGTGTTTTTCATTTTCAATAATATTGGGATGAGAGAAATTTTAAAGAATGTTATTGTTCCAAATATAACCAACTCATAGCCGACTGGCAACTAGAATCCAGTAAACGGTCGATTTGGGAGAGTAATCCGGAATGTCGGAATAAAAGTTGGTTTCGATGTTTTTCAGTTCCATTTTATTATTCACTCATTCACTTATTCACTCATTCAAAATTGATTTTCACGCCCAGAGCATCGTCCCCAGCCCCAGCAGCATGATATACTTACACAACGCGCTCAGCCGGGCGAATTCGCGGCGGGTGTCGGCGAAAACCAGGCGGTACACCAGCCAGGCGATGGGCAGCAGCAGCGCAGTGAATAGCCAAGCCAGCGTCAGGTTGCTCAGGGTATGCGCCATGAGGTACAGCGTCGCGATAAAGGCGGCGATCAGGAAATAGACGACGATTTTGGTGCGGCGGATGCCCCAAACGATCGGCAGCGTGCGGCAGCCGCTGGAAGCATCGCCGCGCACGTCCTCCATGTCTTTGATGATCTCGCGCACCAGCGTGATGGCGAACGAAAACAGGGCGTAGATAAAAACCAGCTTGCGGTTTTGGGGATAAACGACCGTGACCACCAGTACGCTGAGGGCCGTGAGTAGCGACACGACCAGATTTCCCACCAGCGTGGTGCGCTTGAAGCGCTCGGAATAAAACCAAAGCAGGGTGACGCAAAGGACGTTGATCAGGAAGATCCACTTGCTTACCAATAGTCCCAGCAGCACACCCGCCACGTTGAAAAACTGATGCGCTCCCATGGCTACGCGCCTTTTGAGGTACCGCCCGATGACCACCCGGTCGGGTTTATTGACGATGTCGATCTTGACGTCGAAGTAATCGTTGATGATGTAGCCCGCCGCCGCGATGCAGACCGTAGCCAAGCTCAAAACCAGCATCTTGGGGTCAGACAAAATCTGCCGCCACTCGCCGCGTGGCCCTGCCAGCAGGATACGCGTGAGGTACTGGGTAAGTACCAGCATCAGGAGATTAGGCAGCCTGACCAGCCGCAGGAACCCGGCCACATACTGACGGAACGTAAATTTGCGAGAACGAGCCACGGGTCTTAACAAAATCTTTATCCGGAAGTTTGGAATAAAATTAGGGGGTTTTGGTGTTAACAAGCCAAATCACTCCCAACGAGTTCTAAAACTGAACGAAAAATACGCCTTTTCGCAGGTGTCCCATCTTTTCCCATTATGAAAATAGGTATCGTTTGTTACCCTACCTTCGGAGGTAGCGGCGTGGTGGCCACCGAGCTTGGCAAAGCCCTCACCAAGGTCGGTCACCAGGTTCACTTCATCACCTACTCCCAGCCGCAACGGCTGGATTTTTTTAACGAAAACCTTTACTACCACGAAGTAAACATCCCCGCCTATCCATTATTTCAATACCCGCCCTACGAGTCGGCGCTGTCGAGTGAGATGGTACACGTGGCCAAGTACATGAAGCTGGATCTGCTGCACGTGCACTACGCCATTCCGCACGCTTCGTCGGCCTTTCTGGCTAAGCAGATTCTGGCCACGCAGGGCATTCATATCCCCATCATCACCACGCTGCACGGTACCGACATTACGCTGGTGGGCAAAGACTCGTCCTACGAACCCGTCGTGACGTTCAGTATCAACCAGTCCGACGGCATCACGGCGGTGTCGGAGTTTTTGAAAAACGACACTTACCGCCACTTTGCCGTGACGAAGGATATAGAGGTCATTCCCAATTTCATCGACCTCGAACGCTTCAAGCGGCAGAAGAAGGATCATTTCAAGCTGGCGATTTGCCCGAACGGCGAAAAATTGGTCGTCCATACCTCCAACTTCCGCAAGGTAAAGCGCATCGACGATGTGATTATGATTTTCCACAAACTGCGCCAGCAAGTACCCAGCAAATTGCTGCTGGTGGGCGACGGGCCCGACCGCGCCCGCATCGAGAAACTGTGCATGGAATTGGAGCTTTTCCCCGACGTGCGTTTCCTGGGCAAGCTCGACGCCATCGAGGAGGTACTTTCCGTCGCCGACCTCTTCCTGATGCCCTCCGAAAGCGAAAGCTTCGGTCTGGCCGCCCTGGAAGCACTCGCCTGCGAAGTGCCGCTCATCACGACCAACGTCGGCGGTTTGCCCGAACTAAACCTGCAAGGCATCACGGGCTTTCTTAGCGATCTAGGCGATGTGGAGGATATGGTGAAAAACGCTGTCACCATTTTGAAAGATGAAAACTTGCCGAAATTCAAAGAGAAAGCCCTCGCCCGCGCCAAGGAATTCGACATCACCCGCATCCTGCCGATGTACGAAAGGTACTACGAGCGAGTGCTGGAAGAAAACCTAATTAGTTGACAGTTATTTTGTGATCCCGTTTGGCGCAAATTTTTCTTACTTCTATCCTTGTTATTGATGGGTGAGCAAACCCATAAAGTTGGAGCCGTATTTTGGGTAATGTCAGGCTGAGCGGAGTCGAAGCCAGTCCATACAGGCGGGCTTCGACTCCGCTCAGCCTGACATTCGAGTTCTTTACAAGTCAATTCATTCATCAATAATCACTGTCAACTGTCAACTGTCAACTAAGTAAAATGAGTCCCAACATCCCCGAAACCGATAGAAAACGAGTCGTCATTGTAGGCGCTGGCTTTGCCGGGCTGGAAATCGCGCAGCGGCTTTCCAAGAAAAATTTTCAGGTCGTCCTGATTGACCGCAATAACTACCACCAGTTTCAGCCACTGTTTTATCAAGTGGCCATGGCGGGTTTGGAACCCAGCTCGATTTCTTTTCCTACGCGGAAGATTTTTCAATCCCATAAAAATGTCCATATCCGGGTCACGGACGTGAAACGGCTGCTTCCCGATGGCAAGTCGATCGAAACCGGCTTGGGGAATATCGCTTTTGATGAGTTGGTAATCGCCACCGGGGCCGATACCAACTACTACGGCATGAAGGAGATCGAGGAGCGGTCTATTCCCATGAAGTCGGTGGGGGAGGCCCTGGCGTTACGCAACCGAGTGCTGCAAAACTTCGAGGACGCCGTTTCTGCTACATCCGTTGAGGAACGCGAAGCGCTAATGAATGTGGTGGTCGTAGGCGGCGGCCCGACGGGTGTCGAGCTATCGGGTACCCTGGCCGAGATGAAGCGACACATCCTGCCCAAGGACTACCCCGACCTGGACTTCGAAGCCATGCACATCCACCTCGTGGAAGGCGGCGACGAAGTACTGGATTCCATGTCGGACGAGGCATCGGCCAAGGCGCGGGACTATCTGGAGGAGTTGGGCGTAATCGTGGTCACCAACCAGCGTGTGACGGGCTTCGACGGCCAGAATGTCACGACAAAAGCAGGCATGAGTCTTCCGACCAAAAATCTGGTGTGGGCTGCCGGAATACGGGCCTGCCCCATCGGTGGACTCGGCGATGAGCTAATAGGCCGCGGTGGACGGCTTAAAGTGAATGCATTCAACCAGATAGAGGGCCATGAAACGGTATACGCCTTGGGCGATGTAGCCATCATGAGCGGTGACCCGGACTTCCCGGAAGGCCATCCGCAAGTCGCCCAAGTCGCCATCCAACAAGCCAAACACTTGGCCAAGAATATCATCAGGAAGCAAGAGGGCAAGGCCTTCGAACCCTTCGAATACAAAGATTTGGGTTCGATGGCCACCGTGGGCCGCAACCTGGCCGTGGTGGATCTGCCCTTCTGGAAGTTTCAGGGCTTTTTTGCCTGGCTGGTGTGGATGTTCGTTCACCTGATGTCGATCGTGGGCGTTAAAAATCGCCTTTTCGTGTTCATCAACTGGGTATGGAATTATATCACCTATGACCAGTCGCTGCGGCTCATCATTAAGCCCAAACCGCTACCTGTCGCGATTCCCGAGAGTGAAAACCAGCAGGACTTGGAAAAAGCGCAATAGCCCATGCTCTATTTTTTGCTGGCTGTGGGGTTCACGGTGGCGCTATACCTCATCATGCGGGCGTTTCCGCGCTACGGCGTGCATTCGTTTCACGCCATCGCCTTCAACTATTATGCCTGCGTGTTGACGGGACTGGTACTTTCACCGAACCTAAGCAAGTACCGCCAAATAGAATGGAGCTCCACCCCTACCCTGCTCACGTTGGCTTTGGGGACGATGTTCGTTATCGCCTTTGTCCTCATTGGCCAAACTACCCAGAAAGTAAGCGTGACGGCCACCTCGCTGGCCGCCAATATGTCGCTGGTGGTGCCCGTGCTGTTCGGTTTGTTTGTGTTCAGGAATGCCAATAAGGACTACACGCTGTTGAACTACCTCGGGTTGCTGCTGGCCCTGGTAGCGCTGGCGCTGGGCGGCATCCAGAAAAAACCGAAGGCCACGGGTGAAGAATCATCCGGCAACGCGCTGCCCTGGTTCGTACTGGCTTTGCCCCTGCTGACTTTCCTGGCGGCGGGAACCAACAATACGCTCATCAATTACCTTAGTATGAAGTTCTACGCCCCCGAGGAAGCGGCGATGTTCACCGTCATTTCCTGCGTCGGAGCGGTGATCGTCGGCACGCTGGTGCTGCTGTTCCGGGTTTTCTTTTGGCAAGAGACAGTTTCCTGGCGCAGTTTGGCAGGTGGCCTGATTCTGGGCGTACCCAATTTCCTTTCCTTCTACTTTCTAATCAAGGCCTTGGGTGCGTTTGGCAACAGCGCGGCTTTCGTTTTTCCGATTTATAACATCCTTACGATGATGGCCTCAGCCGCCGCGGCTTGGCTGTTTTTCCGGGAAAAGTTGAATGGCATGAACCGCTGGGGATTGGGACTGGCGGTGCTGGCAATCATGCTGATTTCTTATCAGGAGTTGGGGCTGTAGAAAACGTTTTTTGTCTTTAGAAAAATAGGCCTGAACTTCTAAAAATCTCGCCATCCAGACCGATGCTCTTGTATTTGACCTTGAAATTACCAGTATAGACGGGTTTCCCCACACTTCGCTGTTCTTTCCTAAAATACTTGACCGTGTCCCCTACCAAAGTGATTTCGTAGATTTTATCCTTGTAGATTCTATAAATCTCACCTTTCTCACCGACATACCCCCATAGTTGCGGAAAGTCGATCTTCTTTTTGCGGCCGTCGTGGTATCGAACAGTGACTCTGTTAGCGAAATCACTAGCCAGAATGTAGCGAATCGAACTATCTTTTGAACCGACGATGTCATCGCTACTGTAGAGTATTTTGTACTGTGGCTGTGACTGGTAGGCACGACTACACCCGGTTATAGCGACGGCCAATGCAACGATCAATAACTTCTTCATCCTGTGTCTTTTTTACAATTCCAATCTCAGGGAGAACTCACCTTCCGTCAATTCTCCGAAATAGTGTTTATCGGATTCGCTGTACAACTTGCACCTCATCTGAAACGTAACGCGATAAACTTTGTCACCGAATTTCTCCACATCGACTACTTTCAAATAAGCCTCCTCAGGCTGAACTCCGGCCCATGATCCAAACATCAAATAGCCCGAAGTGAGGATTACCCAGCCGTTTTCATTCTTACCATTACGTAGCGGATCGTCGCAATACAGGCCGTAGGTCACAGAGAACAGATTTATATTGTTTCTGCCATTACCTTTGATAGGGAGATACTTGCCTGGTATGAGGTAAGTTTCAACAAACTCTTTTCTCGTCGTGCCTTTGGGTAGATGAGGGGATTGAATTCCGATTGTATTTGTAGCCTTCGTTCCCCATATGCCTAAGGAGAAGAAAGTATAATCCACATTGCTTCCTTGACCTGCTGTGGATGAACCACCACTGGAAGTAACAATCTCTGGGCTGCTGAAGTATCCCTTATAACCGTCATTATCTGCCCGTATGCAGACTTCCTTTCCTGCAATCTTACCCGTAAAGTTGTCATCGGTAAGAATTGCCTTGGAATTACACGTTGGCTGAAACTCTCGCTCGCAGGCTGCACGAAGATTGTCCAATCGACTGATTTCCGTTTCGGGTTCGGTCTTTTTGCAGGAAAAAGTAATAACAAAGAGAGCGATTGCTATATTTCTAAACGAATTAAGAATTTTCATTATTTCCAGAGTTTAGTAGTAGCTATAGCAAATTTATTTGAAAGAACTCAATCATAAAGATCATTTTACATTGAATTCCAAGCGAAAAGTGCCAAACTTTCAACGAAAAATTACCTAACTCCGCAAAGCTGGCACAGTTATCTTTATTTTTAAATGACCGAGTAAAATTACAACGAAAGCGTTATGAAAGATGCGCACATAAAGATCGGCCAAAAACTAATGAAGTCTCGCGTTGACAAACGCTATTCGAGAAGGCAGGTAGCTGAAGAATTAGGCATCTCCGAGACAACTTACAAATGGTGGGAAATGGATAAGTCATACCCTAAACCGCATCACCTGGCACCTTTGGCTAAAACACTCGAATTAAATGTCGCTGACCTCATTGATCCTGAATGGCGGCTTACTATAACCGCGCAGAATCCGACAGTTGACAAAGAAGACACCCTTCCTCATATGGAAACTAACGCCAGAAATGTGTTCATAAACATGATAGAAAGTCAGCGAAGTTACGCCCAGCACCTTGAACGGGAGAATAAACACCTTGTAGAAGAGAATGCCCGCCTGAAGAAAGAACTGGATGAGCTACGGAGGTAGTCGGGGCACACCACCCGTTCGTCTCGATTTGTGATCGGGACTTCAGCTCCCCGCGTTTGAAACCGTGGCATGCAGCCGGGGGCGTCTAGGCGCGATCTGAGTCAGGCGTTTTACAGTTCACGGTTTTAGCGAATTAGTTGCTACCACATTGTGTTTGGTAACTAAACAATGCTAGTTTTGCCTTTCCAATCAAATAATTCAGCATGAAAGATGCGATGATCGAACTGATGGAGGAGGCAAAGCAAAACCTACTTCGGAAGATCGAGGAAGAGTCACCAGAATTGAGTTCGGACGAAGTAGATCAAATTCTAGATTCAATCCTGGAAATCAACAAGATACTCAAAGAATTGAGAAAATAATTCGGGTGAAAATAAGCCTGAGTCGAAACCCTTAAATTACATAAGTCATGAAGGAGCAAACAGAAACGCGGCAAACTGTTAGCGAACTATTGGTAGAAACCCAGGCCTTGATCCAGCGAGCCAAAGATTTTTTGGTAGCCGAAGGTAAAGTAGTAGAACTGGGTAAGTTCCTTACCATCAAACGATACTGCCAAAAGCATGGCATCAAAAATGAGGCAGTAGTGACTAACTGGATTAGGCGCGGCGTAGTCCCTGCGGAGGACGTCGCTGTCATTGAGGAACTCAATGGCTTGCGAATGATCCGCGATCGAGAGTACAAATAAAATAATTTGCGTGACTAGGAATCAACGACCCGCTTGTCCCTTTTCCTACCGTGTTTCTTCCACAAAAAATCAAACGTGAAGTACCTTAGCCTTTTTGTCCTTCTCCTCTTCCCGTGCCTGGCCCAGGCTGACATCCCCGAAACGCTCCTGCTGACCGCGCCGCAGCAAAAGTACCTGCGCCACCTCATCCAAACCAACCCCGACGCCAGAGCGCAATGGCTGAAAGTGCAGCAGGAAGCCCAAAGCTACCTTCGCGACCAGCCGCGGCCGCTGCGGGTCATGCACTACGAGGGCTTGCTGGATACCAATCCGGATCGCATCGACACGCAGAAAAGCCTGCGGGATATGGACAAGCTCGCGGCCTGGCTGTTTGCGTATTACGCTTCGCAGGACGAAGCTTACGTCCGCAAGGCCAAAGCCTACATTCTGGCTTGGGTAAGCGCGTATCAACCCACGGGTAACCCGATCGATGAAAACAAGTTCGAGCCGTTGATTCATAGCTATCAGACGATGAAGGAGGACTTTTCACCTACCGAGCAAGCGGAGGTGGAGCAATGGCTTACCCAAATTGCGGAAGCTGAAATGGCTTTCCCGAATATGCCGCAAAACAACTGGAAAGCCAAGCAGATCAAGCTGATCGGAACCATCGGGATGATCGTCGGTCGGGGTAGTTTCGAGCAATACGCCGTGGAAGAATTGAAAAAATACCTCGACCACGCGCTGTACGAAGACGGAACTACCTACGACCTGCTTCAGCGCGACGCCCTGAGCTACCACGTGTCGGGCCTGAAACCAGTGCTGGCCACAGTAATCGCAATGGATCAATTCAAGACCGGCACAGGCGGTGTACCCCTGTTCGATTACCTGAACCCCTCGGGCGGAAGTATCAGAAAATCCGTCGATTATGTGGTTCCCTACGCCGAGGGCGAAAAAGTATACAAGGAGTGGGTCAACACCAAGGTGAAGTTAGACAAACAGCGGGCAGCGGCCGGATTGGATCACTACCAGCCAGGCAGACCTTACGAGCCGGAGCGTTCGCGGGAGATGTTCGAGATGGCCTCGTACTTCGATACCCGATACCTGGAAGCACTAAAACATTTGAACGAGAGCAAAGCGCAGGAATTCGGTTCGTGGTTTTCGGTGCTGGTGGCGGCAGCTCGACAGTAAGGTCAAAATCAACTGCGACTAAGGGTAGTTTCAAATCTTACCCAGCGTTTCGGAGCAAAGCCAAAAAAAGTTATTTTTGGCAACATCAATCAATGATTTGTAAAATGAGTATTGAGCAGCAGAAACTTCAATTGATCGAAAAAATAGCTTCTTTGGAAGACGCCAGGTTGGTTTTCCATCTGACTCAACTTCTTGACGAGCAAACACATTCTGTTCAAAGCAGCAAACTCCGTAAAGCCGGTTTCGCCAAAGGTACTTTTCCGTTTGTAGCCGATGACTTTGACGACGTGCTACCGCCAGGATTTGAGGATTATGTGTCGCCTTCTACGCCCGATCCGCAGCCCTGATGAGTTATCTGGTTGATACTCATATTATAATCTGGTTCGTAGAAAATGATTCTAAGCTTTCCGATTCGGTACGTCAGATTCTGGAAGATACTTCCAACGTAATCTTAGTAAGCCATGCTAGTTTTTGGGAGATGGCTATCAAAAAAAGCATTGGCAAACTGCAAGTCACTTTGACACAGCCAGCACTTGAACGTGAACTAGCCAAGCATCTAATTCACGTGCTGGACTTCAAAACAGCTCACTATGAAAAACTTCTTTCGCTGCCCTTTTTTCATCAGGATCCTTTTGACCGTATGCTGATTTCTCAGGCTATAACGGACGATATCACTATCATAACTCAGGATAACAAGTTCAGGCTGTATGAAGAGTTTGTAAGCATTATTTGGAACAAATAATGAAGACTTTCTGCCTTACTTAGTGTCAATATCCGCTTTCGTTTCCAAATTAAACAAATCGTTCAGCACGTCGATGAGCGTTTCGGCTTCGCCGCGCTTGCAGGCGGCTTTGAGTTGCAGCACGGGGAGCTTGATGATCTTCTGCATCATGCTGGAAGTGATCTTGTCCATCTTGGCGGCTTCTTCCTCGGAAAGTTGCTTCGTGAAACGGGCCATTTCCTCCTGCCGGATTTGCTCAAGCGCGCTCTTTAACTTGTTGATCGTCGGAGAGACGACCATTTCCTTCGACCAGTCGTTGAACTCAGCCACGGACTCGTCGATGATGGCTTCCACCGTTGGGACGGAGGCCATGCGGCGGGCCAGAGCGGCGTTGGCGCGGCTGCGGATGGTGTCGATGTTGTAAAGCATCACGCCGGGCAGTTGCTCCACTTCCGGCTCCACGCTGCGCGGTACCGCCAAGTCGAGGAAATACTTGTAGGTGAGTCCGTTCAGGTCTTTCACCATTTTTTTAGTGAAAAACGGCTGGTTGTCCTGAATGGAAGTGATGATGATGTCGGCGCGGGAAAGTTCGGCGTCCAAGTCGGCGAAGTCGGCTACGCGAAATCCTCCGTTCGCTGCCAGCGCATCGGCTTTGGCGCGGGTGCGGTTGACAAGTGTGATATCGGCGTCGCCCTTCTGGACTAGGTTTTTGCAAACATCCGCTCCGATCTCCCCTAGTCCCACAACCAATATCTTGGGTTCGATTGCCAGCGTCTCTACCAGCTCGACGGCCGCGTAAGAAACTGAGGCCGCGCCATCGCGGAAGGAGGTTTCCTGGGCCACGCGCTTATTGGCGAAAAAAGTCGTGTGCATCAGCCGGTGCAGGAAAGGCCCCGCCATGTGCAGGTCCGCCGACCATTGGTAGGCTTGCTTGATCTGGTTCGGAATTTGCATATCGCCCACGACCTGCGAGTGCAGCCCGGTGGCGACCTCGAACAGGTGCCGGACGGCGGCTTTGCCCAGTCGGTAATGCTCGAAGTATTCGTGGAAAGAGGCAGGGTCGGCGATGCCCTTCTGGATGAGCAGCATCTTGACCAACTCAATGTTTAAGTCCTGGGGAGAGGCGTAATAAATCTCGGTGCGATTGCAGGTGGAAACGACCAGAACATCGGACAACTCGAAGAAGTCTTTCAACTTCAACATGAGGGCCTTGGCTTCTTCTTCGTTGAGGGCAATCTGCTCCCTTATTTCCAGGGGAGCGGTTCGGTATGAGATACTTACGGACTTAAACTGTTGGTACATGGGGGTCAATCTGTATTGCGGGGACAAATTTACATTACAATCCTCAGAATAGAAACGGGTGTCGCGGCCTATAAGTTTATTTAGAAGTCATATAAATTGTTCTGAAAAATTTCTGCTAATTTCACAGGTAATCTTCCCGCTAAATATGACGATGGTCATCCTTAGTTCTGATTTTTTGCGGGTTAACTCAATGTATGAAGCAAGCCACCGAAGCAAAGCCCAAGCGCCAGAAAGCAGACTCCCCGCCAACGACCTGGCTCAACAGCTTGCGGTTGAAGCGTTCGCTTCCTGATTTATACGGGCGCAAGAATACCTATAAAATTATTATCGGTATCAACCTTTTCCTCATCAGCCTCGGGTCGCTCTTTTATACCAACGACTTAGTGGAAAAACTTGAAGAAAGGGAGCTGCGGCAAGTCAAGCTCTTTGCGGAGTCGCTGCGCTACGCCATCAACAGCGACTACGACGAAGACCTGAACGGGATCATGGAAATGATCCGGGAGGCCAACACTTTCTACGAAATCCCGGCGATCTACATCGATGAGAACAACATGCCGGCGGCTCATAACAACCTTTCTTTTCCCAAAAGCCCCTCGCCCGAGACGCAGGAGCGCATCATTACGGAAAACCTGGCCACGATGAAAGAGGAACACCCGCCCATTGCGGTCGAAATCGGCGAGGGACAGCAGGGTTACGTTTATTATAGCAATTCATTTTTACTCACGCAGCTCCGCTATTATCCTTACATCCAGCTTTCGGGCATTTTCATCATTGGATTTTTGGCTTACCTGGCGTTCAGTTCAGCGCGAAAGGCGGAGCAAAATCAGGTGTGGGTGGGACTGGCCAAAGAAACGGCCCACCAGCTCGGCACCCCGCTGTCGTCGCTCATGGCCTGGACAGAGTACTTCCGGGCCGACCCTGATATGGACCCGACCATTGCCGAGGAAATAGAGAAGGATGTGCAGCGTCTGGAAATGATTACCACGCGTTTCTCCAACATCGGCTCCGTACCTACCCTGAAAGAAGAAGCGGTGGCCGAAGTGATCGCGACTTTTATCAACTACCTGCAAAAGCGGGTATCGACAAAAGTGGCCTTTTTCGTCAACGACGAATTACCCGAAGGTCAGACGGTGCTGCTCAACAAAAACCTCTTCGAGTGGGTGGTGGAAAACATTTGCAAGAACGCCGTGGATGCCATGAAAGGTGTGGGCGAAATCAGGATTACCCTCAAACCCATGCTGGCCCAAAACGAAATCTATATCGACATCCAGGACAACGGCAAAGGCATGATTAAGAAAAACGCGGCCAAAATTTTCCGACCGGGATTCAGTACCAAGAAGCGGGGGTGGGGCCTGGGCTTAACGCTGGCCAAGCGCATCATCGAGATTTACCACAGCGGCAAACTATTCGTCAAAAACTCCGAACCAGGGAAAGGGACAACGTTTCGGATCGTGATGAAGATAGGGTAGAGTTCAGACAGGGCCGCCTGGCGGTTCAAAGTTCAAAGTTCAAAGTTCAAAGTTCAAAGTTCAAAGTTCAAAGTTCAAAGTTCAAAGAGAAAAATGGGTATCATCTTCTTCTACTTGCTCATCTAAAATAATTTTGTGCGGCATAGGCCGTCCCACTTTGTGCCTTTGTGCCTTTGTGCCTTTGCCACTTTTCCCCTCTCACTGTTCCAAGAACACCGAAATGGTATCTGTCTCCACGGTGTTGCTAACGTTGAAGGCACGGTCGCGGATGCGGACGCGGAACTTGACGGTGGTGAGTTTGGCGAAGCGAGAAGCGGGAAGCGTCTGGCGGAAATCGAGCTTACCCTTGATGGGACCAGGCTTACCGTCGCGCTTCAGAGTGTCAAAAAACAGCTTGTCAAAAACCGATACGGGTCTAACCTGGAAGGTTCCATCCCGTTTCTTCTCCAAAACTGTAATTTCGTAATTCCCCCATTCCTTGTAAATAGTACTTAGTTTGGTCGTATCGCTGCGGTCTTCGAACGAAATTCCCAGGTCGCCGTCACCGTCCTCAAAGTCAACCGTAATAATGATGGAGTCGGCGTTGGTTTTAGAAAAGCTGTCGAAAATTGTGAACTTATCTACGTCATTGGGGCGGATGCTGGGCGTGTTGTCAAAATCGGGCGTATCGACGCAGCTACTGAGCGCCAGACCGATACTGATAACAAGAAGAAATCCTACGCCGGGAAGGTTACGCATGTGCTATATTTGAAGATTGATTCACGAAAATAACCGGATTGGAATCGTCAGGCAACAATTCTTTGCAAAAAATAAGAGAGGAGCTGCGGCGGCAGGTTCTGGCGGTAACGCCCGCCGACTTTGAAGAGGTAGCACTGCGGGTGTTTCGCTATCAGGCCGAACACAATCCCGTGTACCGAAATTACCTTAGACATCTGAACATTAAAAATGACCGCCTGGAACGGCTGGCAGAGGTCCCTCATCTCCCCATACAATTCTTCAAGCACCACACTATCCGAACCGGCCAGCCGCCCCGTCCGGCGGTCAAATTTGAAAGCAGCGGCACTACTGGCATAACGACCAGCACCCACACACTCTACGATGCTTCCCTCTATCAATTCCTCAGTCAGCGCATTTTCGAGCAACAGTATGGGCCGCTAAGTCATTTCCACATTTTAGCCCTGCTACCTTCGTATCTTGAACGTAACAACTCGTCTTTGGTATATATGGTTCGACATTTTATTGAGAAAACTTCTTCGAATTTTTCGGGCTTCTACCTCAACGATACAAATGCACTTACCCAACATTTACGCGAACTCGCTGAAAATGAGGCAAAAGACCGCAAAGTATTAGTTTTAGGAGTGACTTTTGCATTATTGGACTGGGCAGAAGGCGGCGGGGATTTTTCTTTTTTGCAGAAAATCCCCGACCTCATGATAATGGAAACGGGCGGCATGAAGGGCCGCCGCCGTGAAATGCTGCGGGAAGAAGTGCAGGACATCTTAAAAGAAAAGCTCGGCCTGCCCGCCATTCACTCCGAATACGGCATGACGGAGCTACTCTCCCAAGCTTATTCAGCCGGCGAAGGATTATTTCTTCCGGGTGCCACGATGCGGGTATTGCTCCGCGACCTGAACGATCCGTTCGACGTGCGCTCCCACGAACAGTTCGAAGGGACGGGCGGCGTCAACGTTGTGGATCTCGCCAATCTCGATACATGCAGTTTCGTAGAAACCCAAGACTTAGGCCGTTTCGGCACCGAACCCGAGACCTTTTACATCATGGGGCGCTTCGACAACTCCGATGTGCGGGGATGCAGTTTGATGGCGGTGTAGGTGTTTAGGTGTTTAGAAAAAACGCTATCATTAACTTCTTACCTAAGAAAACAACTAAACTTCTCCACACCTACACGACTCCACAGCTGAACTACATTTGCCCCGCGAACATTTTCACATCGTCTACATTCACGACTTCGCCGCACATGATGACCAGCCGCTCGACCACGTTGCGCAGTTCGCGCACGTTGCCCGACCAGGGGAGCGTCTGTAGGTAAGCCATGCCGTCGGGCGTAATCTGTTTGACCGAACTGTTGTATTCATCGGCTACGTCCCGCAAAAATTTGTTGGCCAGCAGCGGAATATCCTCGCGTCGTTCGGAAAGCGGAGGAACGTGGATCACGATTACGCTCAGACGGTGGAAAAGGTCTTCGCGGAAGTTACCTTCCTGGATCTCCTTCCGTAAATCCTTATTGGTGGCCGCCACGACCCGCACATTGACCTTAATTTCCTTCTCGCCGCCTACGCGGGTGATTTTATTTTCTTGTAAAGCCCGCAGCACCTTGGCCTGAGCCGAGAGACTCATGTCCCCGATCTCATCGAGGAAAATGGTACCGCCGCTCGCTTGCTCAAACTTGCCGATGCGCTGCTTGATGGCCGAGGTGAAAGACCCTTTTTCGTGACCGAACAACTCGCTCTCGATCAACTCGCCCGGAATGGCCGCGCAGTTGACTTCCACCAGCGACATATGCGCACGGGGGCTTTTGTTATGGATTTGTTTGGCTACCAGCTCTTTGCCAGAGCCATTGGGGCCCGTCACCAGCACCCGAGCCTCGGTGGGGGCCACGCGCTCGACGGATTTTTTGACATGGCGGATGGCCTCCGAGTCGCCCACCATTTCGTTGATTTTATAAATCCGCTTGCGCAGCTCGTTGGTCTCGTACACCAGCTTGTACTTCTCGATGGCATTGCGAACGCTCACCAGCAGGCGGTTCAAATCGGGGGGTTTGCTGACAAAGTCGAAGGCCCCCCGGCGGGTAGCCTGCATGGCGTTTTCGATGCTTCCATAGGCCGTAATCATGATAAATTGGGTGCTTCGCTCGGCATCGCCCACTTTCTGCAGCAGCTCCAGGCCGTCCATCTTGGGCATCGTCAGGTCGCACAGGGCCACGTGGTATTCCTCTTTCTTTATCGCCCGAAGCCCTTCCTCTCCGTCTTTGGCCTCGTCTACTTCGTAGCCCTCGTATTCCAGAATATCGCGGAGCGCCACCCGGATGGGTTCTTCGTCGTCCACAATAATTATTTTCACTTTCGGTTGAGTTTCCTCCATTATCTTTTGGTTTACACTTTCTCAAAAATAACAAACATTGCCCGTTTTACTCGCTTCACGCGTTACTTTCTTTTCTGACGGTGGGGCTTCCAAAATCTCAAAAAAACGTTACCCTCCTGTTAGTCGAACCAAGTCAGGTCCTTGTGTTTGTCCTTTATCTCCCATTTCAGGTTGCCGTCCCCCGGGTCAATTTGCCAGCTTTCTTCCAACACCTTGGTATCTTCCAAGTCGCGATAAGTCGCGGTAAGCCGATCTTCTTCCAACTGCAAGTGACAGAAACCATTATAACCCAACTCGTGCCGCTTGACGCGGGTGCGGACGCGACGATCATAAAAAGCGAGTTTGTCGGCTTCCTTGTCATTGTGTGGCAGCTTGGTTTCGACGGGCATCCCGCCGTGACCGATGCAGCGGCCGTAAGCGCGCAACTCGGCCTGATTTTGGCCCAACTGATAGCCGACCAAACGGTGGTCGTGGCCCCAAATCCAGACGACGGGCCGGGCCGCTTCGCCCAGCAGTTCGCAGAGTTGCTCGCCGGGCTTGAAATAATCTTCCCGAAAGGCCGAGATGTAGGGGTGATGGCTCATGAAAACCAGGCCGCGCTTGTCGTCGGGATCGCCCAGTTTCACCACATCGCGCAGCCAGGCCATCTGCTCGTCGCGCAGGTGGCAATCGGGCGGGGAAAGTACTTCCAGGAAGGGCCGCCCCACGGAGGTGTAGCCCGTATCGAGGCCGATGATGCGCCAGTAGTCGTTTTCAAGGCAAAAGAAAGCCGCCCGTTGCGATTTTTTAACACCGTCCACGTTGACGTACATCGCCGGGAGTAGCTGCTGGTAGTAGGCCGCGCCGTTGGAGTACATCTCGTGGTTGCCGCAGAGGGCCAGACTACCGGACGCGCCGTAGTACCACGAAGCGTAAGGCGCGGTAAAGTTTTCGGCCACTTCGTGCGGCGTTCCCACAAAGTACACGTCTCCGAGGTGAATCGTGTAGTCCGGGGCATAACGGGCCACCAGATGCGCCACGGCATCGGACTCGTTGGTGTCACTGCCCCAGTCCGACATCAGCGCAAGCGTAATCGCCTTCCGGCTGGGAACCGATGAGGTAAGTTGATAAAGGCCGTTGTCTCCCTCGCTCGGGTAAGCCTGGTAGGGGTGCCGCTTACCGAAGCGGCTACGGAGATAATGGTAAACGAAACCGAAAATATTGGTACTGAAAAACTCCGAGATGATGCGCGAGGCGGAAGAGGTTCGTGAAATATGTTCCTCGTAGACTTTCTGTTGCGCTTTGGCGTGGTTTTCGACCTCTGAGTGTCCCAGATCGAGGTATTTCTCTACTTTTTTCTCTGGTTTGTTAGACGTCGGGTTGTCGGGCATGGATAAAAATGCTAGGCTAATAACTATTTATGGGGCAATATAAGGATTAGTCAGGAGTAGTTTTTAGCTAAAAAGGGATAAAACATTAGCTTTGCGCCACGCACGCCTCCTCTTTGCTTACAAATGTACATTGCTCAACTACTTTATCTTGCAGGTGGCTTGATCATCGCTGCAACCCTGATTCCATTCATTCGCAACGATTACTGGATATTCAGGATATTCGAATACCCCCGCGCCCAAAAATGGGCCATCACGGCGATCATTCTGGTGGTTTTCTGTCTACTGACTGACTTTCGAACCAACTACCAGTGGGCTTTTCTAGCGGCTATGGTAGCCAATCTGGCTTATCTGACCTACCAGATTTATCCCTTTTTGCCCGTTGCCCGTTTCCAGATGAAGCCTGCTACGTCGGTGTCTCCCGGTGAAGGGTTGAGTATGATGATTTCCAACGTTTACCAGTATAACAAGGAGTACGAGCGGTTGCTGGCGCTGGTGAAAAAACAAAGTCCCGACATCGTTGTACTTTCCGAAACCAGCCACGACTGGGCCAGCGCCTTGGAGGCGATCCACCAAGACTACCCCTACCGGGAACTCATGCCGCTTGACAACACCTACGGCATCATGCTGTTTTCACGGCTTGAGATTGTCGAGAGCGAAGTTCGCTGCCTGGTGGAAGAGGATGTACCTTCGATTTTTGCATTGATCAGGCTGCCGGATGGCGACCTGTTCCAATTATTCTGCATCCACCCTACCCCGCCGGTACCCGGCGAGAACATTCGTTCCACCGAACGTGATAAGGAGATATTGATGGTGGGGAAACTGGCCAGGAAATCAGCGCTGCCCGTGATTGTTTCCGGTGACCTCAACGATGTGGCGTGGAGCTACACTAACCAACTGTTTCAGAACACCAGCGGATTGCTGGATCCACGACGGGGAAGAGGATTTTACAATACATTTCACGCCAAATTTCCTTTTTTCCGTTACCCGCTCGACCATATTTTCTGTTCGCCTCATTTTCAGCTTATTGAAATTCAGCGGCTGCCCGCCATTGGCTCCGACCACTTTCCGATGTGGGTCAAATTGGCTTACAAACCCTCGGAAGCGCCCGAACAAGACATACCCGATGCCGATGAGGGAGATGAAAAATTAGCCGACGAGAAGATCGCCAAACCTACAGAATGAGTCTATGCGCAAAGTCGAGATAAGTGATGACCCTCCCCAAACTATGTTTCGGGTTCCTGACATTTTCAAAAAAAACCCTGATTTAATCGCCGCCGAAAGCACCCGGCACGGTGGCGTGAGCCCGCTCCCTTTTACTTCACTCAACCTGAGCGTTCACACCGCCGATGCCCCCGAAAACGTAGCCGAGAATCGTCGGCGGTTCTGGCACGGGCTGGGTATCGAGGCCAATGAAGTTGCCACTACGCATCAGGTTCATGGTAGCGAGGTACTTACTGTGATCAAGCCCGGTAACTATTCCGGCTACGACGCACTCATTACGCAACAACCCGACATTGCACTCGCCGTGACGGTAGCTGATTGTACGCCCGTCTTGATCTACGACCCGAAAAAACGGGCTGTTGCCGCTATTCACGCGGGCTGGCGCGGGACGGTGGGGAAGATCGTCGAGAAAACATTGTCAAAAATGCAGGAAGAATTCGGCACCGACCCGGCTGATTGTCTGGCCTACGTTGGCACCTGCATCGACGAGTGTTCGTTTGAAGTGGGTGATGAAGTAGCGGCGCAGTTTGCCGACGACCACAAGCGTTTCAATCAAAAAGCGGGGAAGTTTTACGTCGATCTGAAAAAAGCCAATCGCGATCAGTTGATCGGGGCAGGGTTGTTGAGTTTCAATGTTCAAATCTCCCCTTACTCTACGGTCTTGAACAACGAAGACTACTTTTCTCATCGCCTGGAGAAAGGCACTACCGGAAGGATGCTGGCTTGCCTCTCGATGATCGGAAATAAGTGAAACAAAAAACCACTTCCGCAGTGGCGAAAGTGGCTAAATAGATTGTAGAGTAGGCAGCACTATTTGAGTCGTTGCAACAACATCTCGTTGAAGTCGCGCTCCGCGCTGTACAATTCGGTGAGCTGTTTGGGGGAGATGACCGTCAGGAAACGATCCTGATACTGTTTTTCCAATTCCACCTGTTTCTGTTTCAAGTCCTGTACCTCCTTCAAGCTATTCATGGCCTGGTCGTCGGAGGCATCCACGCCTTTTCCCTTGATAAGCGTCCGCATCGAGCGGTTCATTTCCCGCTTCTTGTCGGAGAACTCGTTATAGATCGGCCAGAAATCTTTGGATTGCTCGGAGGTAAGACTAAGCCGATTGGTGATAATGGCGACTTTGGCATCCTGTATTTTCTTGATCTCCTCTTCGTTGCGACGCTGCTGCGCCTGAGCGTCAGAAGTCGATAAAGATAGCACGGTAAGCAGCAAGCCGACCAGCAGCCAAATTTTGCGGTTGATTGTGTTCATATACAATTTTGAATGAGAGAATGAGAGAATGAGTGAATAGCCTATTACATGCAGTATTCTGTGGCAACGGCCAATCGTCATTCATTCACTCAGAATTTATGAGGAAACATATTTTGCAATTTAGATCGTTTCGTCCGTAAAAATTCCGTCCTCGATCTGGCTACGCAGGAAGTCCTTGTCCATACCATCCAGGTAGTTCAACACGGTGGAATCAGTTTGGAAAGCCGCTTGGACGGCGTTGTTCTCGCTCAGGTCGTAATAACTGATATTTTCCTCGGCCAGGTATTCCAGGATGGCATCGTCGCTGACTTGACTGAGACGCTCGCTACCCAGTGGGCCTTGCTGCAAAGGATACGTAAACCACACCAGCGCGACGATCAGACTCAGCGCCCCGGCCAATCCCAGCGAACGCTGCCACGGCCAGCTAATCAGGGGCCGAGGTTCGGGCGTGGCGGGCAGGCGTGACATGACGATGGACGGCAGTTTGTCAAAATAGCCGTCGGGCACTTCAAACGGAACGTTGCGCTCCAAATCTTCCAGCTTGATTTTATTGTCTTTCATATCGGAGTATTATTCTAAAAACCTTTTCTACGACAAGGCGTGGGGAAGGTTAGTTTAATCGGTCGTGGTCAAAAAAGCCTCAATTTTCTTCGTCGCCCAGTGATACGATGCTTTCAACGCTCCCACCGACGTACCCGTCACCTCCGACATTTCTTCGTAAGGCATTTCCTCAAAATAGCGGTAATTGAACACCAGTCGCTGTTTTTCGGGCAGAGTGAGAATAGCTTGCTGTAATTTCAGCTGGATTTCATCCCCACCAATGAGCGGATCGCTTTGTAGTTTTTCGGCCAATTCTCCCTCCACGTCGTTGATCGGCACAAAGTACCGTCGCCGCTTTTTCTTCAGGAAATTAATGGATTCGTTATGCGCGATTCGGAACAACCAGGTATAGAGCTTCGAGTCACCCCGAAATTTATCGAGCGCGTTCCACGCCTTGATAAACACCTCCTGCGTGATGTCGTTGGCGTCGTCGTGGTCGATGACGATCTTCCGCACCATCCAATAAATGCGCTGCTGGTAGGTGCGCACGATTTGATTGAAGGCGTTCCGACGCGTGTCGGGATTCCGATAAAGTTCTAAGAGTTCCTCGTCGTTCACTTATTCAGTGGAGAGTGGAGAGTTGACAGTTATTTTCTCTTAATCGCGCGTTTGGCAGCGGCTACGATGTCATTGGCGGTAAGCCCGTATTTCTCCATGAGTTTCTCGGGCGTACCACTTTCCCCGAAGCTGTCGTCCACAGCCACGTATTCCTGTGGCACGAGCTGGTTTTTGACCAGTACCTGCGCGATGCTGTCGCCCAGACCGCCCAAACGGTTGTGTTCTTCGGCCGAAACCGCACATCCCGTTTTTTTGACCGATTTCAAAATCGCCTCCTCGTCGAGAGGCTTGATCGTATGGATATTGATGATTTCGGCGTCGATGCCTTCTTTTTCCAGCATTTCACCCGCCTGAATGGCTTCCCATACCAAGTGGCCCGTGGCAAAAATGCTCACATCCTTGCCTTCGTTCACCATCCATGCCTTGCCGATCTCGAATTTCTGGTCGGGATCAGTGAAAATGGGAACCTTCGGACGTCCGAAGCGCAGATAGACCGGGCCTTCGTGCTCGGCGATGGCAATCGTGGCGGCCTTGGTTTGGTTGTAATCGCAGGGGTTGATGACCGTCATGCCGGGCAGCATGCGCATCATGCCAATATCTTCCAGGATCTGGTGCGTGGCACCATCCTCCCCCAGCGTAATGCCCGCGTGGGAAGCGCAAATCTTGACGTTTTTATTAGAATACGCCACGCTCTGCCGGATTTGGTCATAGACGCGTCCCGTCGCGAAATTAGCGAAAGTAGTAGCGAACGGAATTTTCCCACCGATCGTCAGACCGGCCGAAAGACCAATCATGTTAGCCTCAGAAATGCCGCACTGGAAGAACCGATCCGGGTTTTCTTTAATGAAAGGAGCTATTTTCAACGACCCTACAAGGTCGGCGCAAAGGGCCACGACGTTTTCATTCTCCTGACCCAGTTGCGTCATTCCCGCGCCAAAGCCGGAGCGGGTGTCTTGCTTTTCAGTATACGTGTATTTTTTCATGATATTTTTAGGTGTTAGGTTGTTAGGCAATAGGTATTAGGTGCTTATTATTCCTCCGCCAGTTGTTGTAGTTTATTTAAGAAATAAGTTGCGCTGGGACAGTTAGGGTGTTGGGCGGCGTTTTCCAGGGAGAAGCCGTACCTGACCATATTCATTGCGATTCTGGGCTTGCTCCCGCCGAACCCTCTTCCATTATTCAACTGGGTTATTTTGCGTAAAGGTTCTTCCTCTTCTTCGGGAAGTTCAATTAAAGCTAATTTTTTGCTAACCAGTCTGGAAAGTGCTTCGTGATCGGCAAGATACCAGTTTTCAAATTCTTTTACTGAAACTACTATATGATGTTTTTCTCCGATTTTTATTTCTGATTTTGTGAATGTTATACAAGAATCTTTGTCCAAATCAACCATAATTATGATATGGTCGATCCCTCTATCTTCAAGAATAGCGATATGAGATTCGATGCGATCTTCCCAGTATTGGTTCTTACTCCCCACTGGCCTTACTTCCACCAACTCTATTGAATACTGCGTCAATAGTTTCTGAAACAATTCCGACTTCAGAATATAAATTTCGCTTTCCCCTTCGCAAAGAATACCCAGTCTTACCATGGAACTCCGCCACCTAATGCACCTGAAAGCCAGGCTTCATCGGTTGGTAAACCGTGAAGATCAATATTTTTTGGCTGAGTAATTTTGGTTTCCCCGTTTTCTTTGTTAACCAAAATAAGTTCTTCTGGTCTCAGCATTTCGACCAAGGTTTGAGAATGAGTATTTAACCAAATATAATGCCCTCTTTCTTCACAAGCATTTCTGAACAAATCTACCATTCCTTTTACTACATAAGGATTCAATCCATTTTCAGGCTCCTCAATACACAGAAATTGCGGCTCGTTGGATTGAAAAACAGCCGTCAAAAGGCAAATTATGTTGTAAGTACCGTCAGAAATTAAATCTTTGGTGAAGGGCTTATTGATTCCTTTTTCGTAGATCAACAAGGTGTCCGTACCAGATAGATTATTTGAATCAATCTCTATTCTTTCAATACCTGGAATAAAAAGTTCCAGGTATTCCGTTATATCTTCGCGTTTAGTTTCATTCTCTAAAAGGCGATTCAAAACTTTTTCAAGGTTTGAGCAATCAATGCTTAATTTTTCAGAAGATATTTCTTTGATACGTACAAGATTAATATTTTTGATAAAAATCCTAGTAAAACTGTCTACGTACTGGGATGAAAAACTCAAATATTTTAACCGGTCAATTTTGTATTTTTTATCATATTCAGGATTTGGCTCTGATGAATAATAGTCTTTCGAGTTAAAATTTTCAGAAACTAAATCAAAATTCCATTTATCTTTATTTTCTTTAAAAATATATTGATTATCAGAAAAATAATATATAATCTCTACACCAATTTCTTCCGAATTATGATTTGACTTATGTCTATTTTGGATAGATTCTTTTCCACCAAATAATCTTACGGCACTATTCCCATTTAACTCATATAAGAAGTTTCCAAACTCCAACGCCTCAAAAATATTCGACTTCCCCGCTCCATTCGGCCCGGCAAAAACCGTAAAAGGATTCGGCTCGACGATTTCAAGATCGACGAGAGACTTATAATTCTTGATATGGAGTTTTTGCAGCTTCATCCTCTGTCACTCTGAGCGTAGTCGAAGAGCAACTGTCAACTAAATTAATAATCCCCCATAGTTTCTTCCAACTGCCCCAAAGCCGCCGCCAACTGCTCATCATTCGGTGCGACGCCGTGCCACTTGTGGCTGCCTTCCATGAAGTCCACGCCGTAACCCATGCCCGTGTGTAGCAGCACCATGACGGGCTTGCCGTGCCCGGCTTTGCTGTGGGCTTCGTGCAGTCCTTTCACGACAGAGGCCATGTCGTTGCCTTCTTTGATTTCCATTACTTCCCAGCCGAAGGCTTCGTATTTTTTGCCCAAATCGCGGTTGTTCATCACCTCTATGGTGGGGCCGTCGATCTGCTGACCGTTGAGGTCGATGAAGGCGATGAGGTGGTCGACATTGTGGTGCGGCGCGAAAGCGGCCGCTTCCCACACCTGGCCCTCTTGCTGCTCGCCGTCGCCCATCAGGACGTACACCAGGTGATCGTCTTTGTTGAGTCGCTTGGCGAGGGCTGCACCCTGGGCCACCGAGTTGCCTTGTCCGAGCGAGCCGGACGCTACCCGAATGCCAGGCAGTCCTTCGTGCGTAGTCGGATGGCCCTGTAGCCGTGAGTCTATTTCACGGAAAGTGGCCATTTCTTCGACGGGGAAGTACCCTCTGCGCGCCAGGACGCTGTAAAAAACGGGCGAGATGTGGCCGTTGGAGAGGAAAAACAGGTCTTCGCCTTCGCCATTCATATCGAAGACTACTTTGCCGTCTTTTTCTTTCAACTCCATACGGTCGAAGTACAGGGCTACGAGCAAATCGGTGCAGCCCAGCGAACCGCCGGGATGGCCCGACTGGCAGGAATGTACCATGCGCACGATGTCGCGGCGGACTTGGGAAGCTATTTTTTCTAGTTCTTTGATTTCCATGTTGATAATTAGGAATGAGTGAATGTCGGAATTAGTGAATAATCGGATTTTGCCAACCTTACCCTCTCACCAAGACCTTGAAGCTTTGTCGCTTTGTGCCTTTGTGCCTATTGACTCAATATCTGCTCCGCATGCGCCTTGGTTTTTACCTTACTAATGATGTCTTCTATTTTCCCTTCACCATCTATTACAAAAGTCGTGCGGGCGGTGCCCATGTACTTGCGGCCGTACATGTTTTTCTCGACCCACACGCCGTAGGCATCCACCACGGCGTGGTCGGTGTCGGCGATGAGGGGGAAGGGTAGTTGGTACTTTTCGATAAACTTGCGGTGTGACTTCTCGTCGTCCACGCTCACGCCCACTACGGCGTAGCCCTGGGCCAGCATCCTTTTGTAGTTATCGCGCAAGTCGCAGGCTTGGGCGGTGCAGCCGGGCGTACTGTCTTTGGGATAAAAGTAAAGGACAAGTTTCTTGCCTCTGAAGTCAGCCAGGGCGATGGCGTTGCCATCCTGGTCTTTGGCGTTGAATTCGGGGGCGGGATCACCGGGTTGGAGGGTCATCGGCGGCGGCGTTTGCGAGGGGTTGGTTTCGGTTTCGGTTCTTCAATTTCGACCCGCAATATAGTACTATTTCCCGCCCTGTCCGTCACTTCCAAGGCCAATTCACCCTCGAACGGCTCGTCTTCGTTCATTTTTTCTGACCAAATGTAGCGGCTTTTGTACTCGTAATTCATCAAAATCCATTTCCCGTTTACCAGCGCCCGGAAGTTATCGACGCCCGAGCGGTCATCGCTGATGTAGGCCCGGATGCGGTCTTTGCTGTGCTCGACCAGATTGACGCTCGGCGGAATCGTGTCGGCCATCACCACGAAACTACCCAACTCGCGGGTGCGGAAGGCGATAACGTCGCCCAGCCAGTTGCCGCCCACGTAGCGGTAGCGGCCGTCGTCGTAACGATAGACGCCTGTCCGCTCGCGCCTTGCAATCAGGCCGTCCGGCTTGTAGCGCACATCCATATAATGCCGCAGCGGAATCGTCGGCTCGTTGATGGTGAGTGTGTTGAATCGCTTTCGTACCGCAAGGTGCAGGGTGTCGAAGAGCGTGGTGGAGTCGAAGCGAATCACGACGCCGTCACGAGCGTACTCCGAGATTTTTCCGGGCGCGATGCTTTTCCGGTAGTTGAGTTCGAGCACTTTATCGCCCACTTGTACCGAGTCGGGCAAGAAGTTGCGCAGGTCGGCCAGGAAAACGGCGTTTCGGCCCTGGTAATAAGCCAGGTCTTTTTGCACCCGCAGTCGCTCGGAAAAGAACGTCGCGAAGGGCGTTTCGTTACGGTAGTTGGGAGCGATTACTTTCAGCACGTTGTCTTCCATTTCGGCGCTCAGCATTCCGCTGGAGGATTCGTTCTCCCTGGCCGCTGGTTCGGGAGCGTTCACTTCGCCTTTCACCGTAAATGCGAGTTGGGCAGAGTTCTCAAACGCGTCGTATATCTTGACCGTCACCTCGTGTTCGAGGGTGTCTTTGAGGTACAACCTTCCCCCAAAAGGCCCCGTTTTGTACAGCTCGAAACCATTGCCGTCGGGGTTGTAGCAGCGGTAGAATCTGGCCCCGGATTCCTCCTGCGTGCGGTAATCGATCAGGTTGTTGTAGTCGCGGAAAACGTCGCTCGGGAATTTCTCCATGTTGTAGGTAAAAATCTCCCTGCCATCCAGCCGGATTTCGATACAGTGCAGCCCGTAGCGGAAGCCCGTCCCGGTCATGTAGTCGTAGGCCTGCAATTCGAGGCCGACTTCGCCCGTCGCTTTGATCGACTGCGCGACGCGATAGGTGCCATCTTTCTGCCTGACGGTCTTGAAAACCTGTCGCTCAAACTGCGCATTGACCCGTGAGTCGATGGTAGCAGGCCGCAGGGCGACATTCCAGAAGGCGGGCGGGGTGGTGTCCTTTATTTCGCTAAAATTAAAGTACAGCGGGTTGAGGTGGTTGTCGCGCGAATCCCGGACTTCCCAGTGCAAGTGCGGCCCGCCCGAGCCCCCCGTGTTACCGGAAAGGGCCATGACCTGGCCTTTCTTGAACACAAACTGCGTGGAGTCGGGGTACAGGCTGACATAAAAATCCTGCTTCTTGTACTGCTCGCTGCGCACGTAGCTGGCGAGCGGTTCCGAGAATTTTTGGAGGTGACCGTATACCGTCGTCAGGCCGTTGGGATGACGGAGGTAAATGACGTTGCCATAGCCGCCGCCCTGCACGGCGATGCGGTAAATATACCCGTCTGCCGCCGCGTGTACCGCCAATCCCTCGCGCTGCTGGGTGCGAATGTCCAGTCCTCCGTGGAAGTGGTTCGTCCGCAAGTCCCCCAAGACGCCCGCCAGCGAATTGGATTGGCCGGGCGTGATGGGGAAGAGGAAATAGTTTTTGGGGTAAGATTCTTTCTGGGCGAAAGAGGCAAAGGAAATCAGGGCCAAAAGAGCCGCACACACTAATCTATACAACACGAGTTCAATTTTATTTAACTTCAAACGTCAGCATTTCTTTGCCTTCGATGGACAAGGCCAGTTTATCCCCGGCCTTCACCGCCGACACGCCTTTGGGCGTTCCGGTGAAAATCAAATCGCCTTTTTTAAGAGTAAAGTACTGGGAAACAAACGCAATGAGGTAGTCGATCTTGTAGAGCATCATTGACGTGTTGCCCTCCTGCCGCGTTTCGCCGTTGACGTCCAGACTAAACGAAACGTTCTGTAGGTCGGCAAACTGGGTTTTGGGAACGAATCCCGAGACCGGAGCCGAGCCGTTGAACGCCTTGGCCAATTCCCAGGGCAGCCCCTTGCTTTTCAGCTTCGACTGCAAATCGCGGGCGGTGAAGTCGATGCCGACGCCGATTTCGTCGTAGTACTTATGGGCAAATTTCTCTTCGATGTTTTTCCCAACCTTATTGATCTTGACCACGATTTCGATCTCGTGGTGAACGTCGTCCGAGAAATCGGGTAAATAGAAGTCCTCTCCGGGGCGCGGCACGGCAGTTTCGGGCTTCATGAATATGACGGGCGCGTCGGGGCGCTCGTTGTTGAGTTCTTCGATATGGTCGACGTAGTTGCGACCGACACAGATTACTTTCATTTTAGTTGAGAGTGGAGGGTTGAGATTTGAGAGTGATTCAGGAGTTGATTGAACACACGCTTTCGACGCTGGCAAAACTACTGACAAATCGTTTGGTGGCATACTATTTTTCAAATTTCTGCGGGCAGATTTCGTTTTATCAGCCGATTTATATCAATCACCATTTACCCAAATCAATAGCACACCATGAAAAAACTGAGTATTGCCGCGCTGGTATCTTTCCTCTTTGTCGTGGCTTGTCAGCGGGTGCCACTCTCGGGCCGTAACCAGTTGATGCTTGTGAATAGCAAGGAATTACTGCCGATGAGTTTTATTAGGAATCTGGGTGACCAGTCGGACCTGCGCCCGGGCTGGCGCACCACCGGGCTGGCGCACCACCGGGCTGGCGCACCACCGGGCTGGCGCACCAGTGATGAGTGAAAATCATAACAAAAAGGGCCGATTCTGCTATGAATTGGCCCTTTTACTTTCTTGAAAAACCAAATTTTCTTTTTGATTGAGTACTTTTGGAAAACCCACAGTCCACCATCATATGAAAAGAGCCACTTCCCTTTTTCTCTCCCGAATCGTCGGACCGTCCCTTCTCCTTTCCTCAATTGTTTCCTGCGCCGTTCTTAAAAGCTCGCCTTATGTTCCGCCCAATCAGCGTACAAAGACCGTCAGTCGGGCCAAAGCACCCGCTCGCCCGGTGGTAAGGAATGGCGTTTCGAGCAAACCCGTCAACCGCCCGACGGGGCCTTACGCCCGCCACGTGACGGAGGTAATCGAAGGCGCGCGCAACTATACCGGGACGCCCTACCTCATGGGTGGCAATGACAACCTGGGCATCGACTGTTCGGGGCTGATTTGTACGGTTTACAACAATCTGGGCTATAAAGTACCTCGCATATCGTGGCAGCAGGCCGAGTTTGGCCGCAATGTGGAAAAAGTGGAAGACATCAAGGCGGGCGACTGGGTTTTCTTCGTGCCCGAGTCGGGCGAGGAGGGTTTCGTGTCGCACGCAGGCATTGTGACCGAGGTGCGGGGCAAGAGCGACATCCGATTTATCCATGCTTCCTCCTCGCGCGGCGTGATCGAGGACAATCTTTACTCCAAGTATTTCAAAAACAGATTCGTGAAGGCGTTGCGGCCCTTTTAGGCACGCCTCTGCCTTATTTTCCGCAAACAGGTAATGCTTCTGGCCTTACTTTCCGGGGCCTTGTGTCAACGAGGTGCGGTCTGTTATCTAATTGTTAATTAACTCCCCTACAGCCCGCCGATCGCCCTCGAATCCAGCCGGAATAGCGTAAGTTTGGACTTCGGTCGATCGACTGAATTTTCAATTTTTACGTGAAAAAGCTCGAATTCATGGGCTATTTATATAAATTACCCAATAAATTTGCGGCTCCAAGCCGAAAGTAAAGAATTTTCCACCCGTCCTCACTAACAACAAGCGGCCGTAACAACCCGACCATCCTACATGAAAAGAGTTGCAGTATTTACCTCCGGCGGTGATGCGCCTGGCATGAACGCCTGCATCAGGGCCGTCGTGCGGGGAGCCGTTTACCACGGAATTGAAGTGTTTGGTATCAGAAAAGGATATAGCGGCATGATTGCCGGGGACATGTACGAAATGTCTTCGCACTCGGTCAGCAATATAGTGCAGCGCGGCGGCACCATTCTCAAATCGGCCCGCAGCAAGGAATTTATGACGGTCGAAGGTCGGCAGAAAGCGCATGAGGCCCTGATGGAGCAAGGCATCGAGGGATTGATCGCCATCGGTGGGAACGGTACCTTCACCGGGGCCATGATTTTCGAGCGGGAGTTCGGCATACCTACCGTGGGCGCCCCTGGCACCATCGACAACGACCTCTACGGTACCGATTATACCATCGGTTTCGATACCGCCGTGAATACCGCCCTGGATGCCATCGACCGCATACGTGACACGGCCAGTTCGCACGATCGCGTGTTTTTCATCGAGGTCATGGGCCGCGATTCGGGTTATATCGCCATCCAGTCGGGCATTGCGGGCGGAGCCGAGGTCGTGATGGTACCCGAGGTACTGACGCCCATTTCTACCGTGGTTGAAACCCTGCGCCAGGGGTGGAATCGCTCCAAGTCATCGTCCATCGTGGTGGTTTCGGAGGGCGAGGAGGAAGGCAACGCCACCGAAATAGCGAACAAAATCAAGGAGCAGGTGAAGGTGGACGTGGACATCCGCGTGACGACGCTCGGCCACATTCAGCGCGGCGGTTCGCCCTCGGCCCGTGACCGCATTCTGGGCAGTCGGCTGGGATTGGGCGCATTGGAGGGCCTGATGGCCGGACAAAAAAACGTGATGGCCGGCATTATCAACGACGACCTGGTGTACACCCCCTTCGAGGATACCATCCGCCTGCCCAAACCCATCAATGAGGATATGCTCAGGATGGTGAAGATCCTGAGCATTTAAGATTTTAGTACCTAAGTTCCAGAGCGACTGAGTCTTTTATAGTGCTGACTTGCGGACCAAGCCCATTCAGGGATTCGAGTACTGAGGTACTCTTAACAGTACCCCATCACCTTATAAGTAACGTACCCGATCCATTCCCGCCAGAGCAGATGGGCGTAACCGAAGACTTCGGGATCGGGGCGGAAGATGTCGCGGAGACGGGGGATTAGTTCGACGCCGTAAATATCGGTGGGGAAGGAATCGACTTTCAAGCCTACTTTGGTGAAGCAGCCCACCGCCCGGCGGAGGTGAAACGATGAGGTGATGAGCAGATACCGTTGATCGGGAAACTTTTGCCGAAGCACTTCCGCTGAATAAAGGGCATTCTGCCGCGTGTTGAGCGACTTTCTTTCCAAAATGATGTCCTGCCCCGGAACACCCCACTTTTTTAGGAGTAATCCTGATTGGTAGCCGTCGTCGCGCCGGAATTTTACCGCCCGGCCTCCGCCGCTGATCAGGATTTTTTTGATCTTGCCTGCTTTGTACAAAAGATAGGCTTGCAAAACCCGGTCGGCGTGATTGCCCAGGCTGGGATGGTCGATGCGGGTGTTGGGCATACGAATCATGCCACCCGTGAGTACGACGCCCACTTCGTAGCCCGGCGGAACCTCCGCGAGGTCTTTGGGCGGGAACTCCCACCAGCGAAAAGCCGTAGTGACCAAGTAGGTGTTGCACAGCATAAAAAGCGACACAATCACGAAAAGTAAGGCGCGGCGGGATTTGGTGCGGTTTTTGGTAAAGTAAGCGTACCCCAGTAGCAAGAACAGAATGCCTATGGGCATCAGGACAAAGTCGATCGTCTTGGATAGAAAGAAGAACATTCGGGTACGAGAGCGGGTTTTGTATCGTTTTGAGAATAAATTTGCCGGAAATAAAACCGATCGAAAGATTAAAAGTATGAAAAAAGGATTATTAGCCGCCGCAGGACTGGTACTGTTGACCTTGTTTGCGGGCCAGACGGCCGCCGCCCAGGGCTACCGGATCGAGGCCACCCTTAAAGGATTGAAGGACACGACCGCCATTTTGGGTCACTATAAATACAATGGTCAGCAATTTATTGCCAAAGACACCGCCCGCTCCGACGCCAACGGCCGCATGGTGTTCGAGGACAAGGAAGGCCTGCCCGGCGGGCTGTATATCATCCTGCTTCCCGGCCAGCAAAAGCTGGTGCAACTGGTCTATTCCGGCAAGGAAACGGATTTCTCCCTCCAAACCGACACCAGCGATATCATGCGAAGTATGGTTGTCAAAGGCTCGAAGGAAAACCAAATCTTCTACGAATACCAGCAGGAGCTCGGCAAGATCATGGAGGAAATGAACGCGCTCAATATGGAGAAAAAGCTAAAATCCGACCAGGTGAGCGCGGCTTTATCCAATAAAAAAATAAACGACCAGCAGCAGAAATTCACCGACTACCAAAAGAAATTCCTGGCCGATCACGCCGACACGTTCACCGCCAAGCTTTTCAAGGTGTCGATGGAACCAGTGATCCCGCCCGCCCCTACCCTACCCGATGGCAAGAAGGATTCGGTCTGGGTTTTCAATTATTACAAAAACCACTTCTGGGACAACTTCGATTTCAACGACGAGCGAATGCTGCGGACGCCTTTCCTGCAACCCAAGCTGGAACGCTACGTGAAGGAACTGCTGGTGCAGGTGCCCGACTCGATCATTAAAGATGCCGACGCGCTGATTCAAAGGGCCGCTAAGGCGAACAACAAAGAGTTAAAATCGCAGATCATTTATTACATCACCAGCGAATACGAAAACCCCAAGGTCGTGGGCACGGAGGGCGTGTTCGTCCACATGGCCGAGAAATACTACCTCTCCGGTTATATGGAGGTGTCGGCCGACGCTACGAAACGCATCGGCGAGCGCGTTGCGAGCATGAAGCCGTTGTTGGTAGGCAAGGTGATTCCAGACGTGGTTCTGTCCGACCCCGACAAAAAGCCCGTGAGCATTCACGGCATCAAAGCCGACTACACGGTGTTGTTCTTCTACTCGCCCACCTGCGGACACTGCAAAGACTCCGCCCCGAAGTTGAAGGAGTTTTACGAACTCAACAAAGCCAAGGGAGCCAAGGTACTGGCCATTGCCACCGACCAAAGCCCCGAAGACTGGAAGAAGTTTATCAAGGATTATAAGCTGGAAGAATTGTCTAATGGCTACGACTACACCTACAAGCACGATTTCCGCACGGAGTACGACGTGTATACCACGCCGACGATCTACGTGCTGGACAAGAGCAAAAAGGTCATCGCCCGCAAAATGCCCATCGAGCAATTGGACGATTTCTTCAACTTCTACCTGCGGAATCAGGCAAGTAAACAATAGGCTTTCGGCAGTCGGCTTTCGGCTTTTTTGACGCAAATAGCATAAGTGAGCGCTGCTTTCGAGCAAACTATTATAGCCGAAAGCCAACCGCCAATCTCAGTACTTCGCATAGAAACTCCGCAGCCTGCTCGTCAGGCGGTTGTATATCGGCTTGCTGAACTCTACGAAAAGATCCTGGGGTGGCGGTGGATTCATTTCCCGCGACTTGGTCATGCGAAGCTGCGTGGCGTCGAGTGCCCGCTCGTCGCCGTTGTAGCTGCCCCATTCCGACGCCCACGCGTATTCCCCCGGAAACTTATCCTGAAAAACGATTTTCTTGGAATCAAAATCCTGAATCTGCATATCCAGTAATCCGCGCGACACGACGGTTTTGCGGTTGCGGCTCAGCTTGGCTTTCACCTTGCCGTATATCGGGACTTTCTTGCCGTCCACCGTAGCTTCACCCGTTTTAACGCTGTCTTTGCTGGTCACCTCTTCGGTATCACGTTCCACCAGCGTTTGGCCCACCACGAAGTCATCGAACTGTAGCGTGACCACATGGTCGGGCTTCACCCGGTCGTTCGTGGCTTCCTGGGGCGTGTAGAAGCGCACAAATTTGTTAAGGCGGCGGTTGGTCTGCAGAAACTCGCTGATGCGGTCCTGAAAATAGGCGTTGCTCAACTGGTAGGCGCGGGACGTCACCAACACTTGCTCCACCACTACCTTGAAAGAGGCGCTTTCGTAGGCCTCGTCCAGCTTACGGGTCGCGTCGCGGTAGTTGGGTATCATTTGGTTGGCCACTTCAAAATTTTCGAACGCTTGTCGCGCGTTTTCGCGCCCTCCCAGGTCGAGCGCACTTTGTCCGGCGTCGTAGCGGGCAGCGGCGGCCTGGTCGCGGGCGTTGCGCTCCTGGTCGAAGTAGCTGCGGGCCGTCACCAAACGGGCGCAGGCGGTGCAATTCTGGATGGCGTTGTAGAGCGCGTTGAGTTTGGTATAAGTTTCGGCGGCGCGTTCGTGGCGGAAGGGGTCTGAAGGGTTCTCATTCCGGCGCAAGTCGTCCTGATGCTGCTTCACCGCCAGCGGATAGGCTTTTTTTAAAACTTCGGCGGACGATGACCGGGCGTTGTCGTTCACCTTCGGCACCGCCAGCAGTACCGACTGATCGAAGTCGCCTCGTTTCAGGGATTTCTTGGCCGATTTACAGGAAATGAAGGAAGAAAGGAGGAGGGAGAAAAGGAGAAAGGGCAGCAGGACTGCAAGCAGATTCTTCATAAACGGGAGGGATTGTTTAGCATTATCTTGGCTAAAATAGGGTCAAAGAACCTCAAAGGCAAAGAAAAGCATCGCAACTTAGTAGACGGTCGGGTTGACGGAGGGGAACGGTGCGATTCGGCGCGCCGTCTGCTTTTGGCTTTTGCGGCCCATCATTTGATTTGTCTCATTTTCCAATCGAGATTTTAATGACAGCACGCTTGATAAGGTTTCAGATGCCTTGTCGGCTGTTTCAGCTACGCCTACAAGGAAGTACTTAATCCACTGGGTCATGTCGTTCCGAGTACGGACGAAAGTGAGGTTATCATAGTAAAGGGATTCGTCTTTTTCAAAATAAGATGATAGGTACAGCAAGGGCTTGGCGAGTATCCGCTGATCCACCAGAAAAAGCGTAATGAGCAGGCGACCAATCCGCCCGTTTCCATCCAGAAAAGGGTGAATTGTCTCGAACTGGTAGTGGGCAATCCGGATAAGACGGGTAGAAATGGGCAGGTTCTCTAACTCTGCAATGGCGTAGTTTATTGCATTAATGTAATTAATGACCTCCTTCCAGTCGTTTCTCCGCTCGGGCAAAACCTCCTCCTCACTCAAAAATGCTTCGTCCATTTTAGTTTTGGTGCCTTCAATGCGGCTGGATACCACAGCTTCCTTCGTTACGTGCAACTGAGTGAACAAATCGATGTTAGGAACGAGTCGGGCGAAAGAATTCAATTCTCCCAGCTTGATAGCTGCTTTTTCTAACAGATTATTAATCTGCTGGTTGTTTCCAAACCCAACTTCCGTTGATATGCTCTGGTACGAAATAGCTATACCCTGTCAGACTGCGTTCTTTGTAGCTTGCTTTGTACGTTTCGAGTTGGATGACGGTTGATTCGCTCATGGCATAAAAGTAAAGTAAAAAGCCCTTATGTTACTTTCCGATCTTAAAGTAAAATAAAAAAATTATTATGTTACTTTCCGAGCATATCTGGTAGGAGATAAAAAGGAGTATTAAAACCAGACTGAAACACAAAAAAGCCGCTAAATCATACGATCTAGCGGCTTTTGTGGGCGCTGAGGGATTCGAACCCCCGACCCCCTGCTTGTAAGGCAGGTGCTCTGAACCAACTGAGCTAAGCGCCCTTGCGTTTCCGTTTGGGAGTGCAAATATGGAGGAGCGATTTTAGGTTTCCAACTTTTTTCCTGAAAATATTTTTAAGAAAAAATAAGCACCTGAAAGTCAGCCACTCATTTACTCAAAATTCAAGTACAGCGTCACCGTGTGCGTCCTCATTCGGTCGATGCCGACGCTCACCTGGCCACCGCCGGGCTGTAGCATGTTGACCAAGCCGTGGGAGAAGCGCAGTTCGGGCGCAAATTTGAAGAATTGGAAAAACTGCTCGAAGCCCACGCCGTAGTCCACCGCAAAATCCGAGGTACGGGTGTCGAGCTGGTTGGAGCCGCCGCCGCCCCGACTGCGCTTGACGTTGGTTTCGATGCCCAGCGTCACGCCCGCCAGCAGGTACATGCGGGTATTTACGCGCCGCATGGATTTGTACTTGATTAAAAGCGGAACTTCGATCCAGGTGGATTCTCTTTTTTCCAGCTTCCGGTTGCCGGGCGCATTCCCGGCACTCGCCGGAGCACCGCCAGGATAGTCGAACCGCACTTGCCGCTCGTAAAGCGACACGGAGGGCGTGGTGCGAATGTCGAAGCGATCGTTCAGAAACGCATTGACGGTGAATCCCATGCGAAAGGCCGCCTGCGCGGGTGAGCTGATGGCGTAGGCCGAGTCGGACTCCAGGAACTTATCGCTGTGCCGAATATTGAAGCGCGTGACGGGAACCGCGAACAGAAAACCGTAGTGAATGGGCTTATCATCGTAGAATTCCAGATGCCGCCGCACGTAGCCTTTTCCCTGGGCCTGTACCCGCTCGGCGGCAAAAATACTGAGTAGCAGCAGCAGTGCTACTTGTGGCCGACGTAGATGGAACAAATTCCGAAGGTGAGTGGGATGCATTTAGTATCGGTGAAGCCCGCTTGCCTGAAAATGGCCAGAAAATCGTTTCCATCGGGAAAAGCCTGCACCGATTCGGGGAGGTAGGTGTAGGCCGAACTGTCTTTGGAAACCATCTTGCCGACGGTGGGCAGAATGTATTTGAAATAAAAATTGTAAACCTGCTTGAACGGAAACGACTTGGGCTTGGAGAACTCCACCACCACGCAGGTACCGCCCCGGCGCATCACGCGCTGCATATCGGATAGCCCGGCGAGCAAGTTCTCGAAGTTGCGCACGCCAAAGGAAACGATCACGGCGTCGAAATAATTGTCCGCAAAGGGCAGATGCTCCGAGTCGCCAGTCCGCAGCTCGATGATGTCCTGCTTGCCGAGTTTCTTGATTTTTTCCCTTCCCACGCCCAGCATTCCTTCCGATATATCGACGCCGATGATCTTGTCGGGCTGTAGTTTCAGGGCTTCGATGGCGAAGTCACCCGTGCCAGTCGCGATGTCCAGGATCGTTTTGGGTGAAGAACTTTTAAGCAGTTTGATCGCCCGTTTGCGCCAGTAAATGTCGATGCCGCCACTGAGGAGGTGGTTCAGGAAGTCGTACTTGGGCGAGATGTTGTCGAACATCTCGGCGACCTGCTCACGTTTGCTATTGTCCTTGTCTTTGTAGGGTACGACACTCATTTTTTTATTGGTAGTTTCCCTTCTCAAACCACTACTGGCGCGGAAAGTTCGTCAGGACGATTGATTTACAGGCTAATAATGGTAGGGTTCTGGGCTTGGTTTTTTATATTTGTAAATACATCAACCAATTAACCGATGATGTTACGCCGTTATTTAATGTCTTCTTGTCTGATTCTGTTGGCTTTGGCCGCGCTGGGTCAGGGACGCATCAGTGTACAAACATCCGATACGACAAAAGCCCGGAATCAGACTGCTAGCTATCCCAGTCAGGTGCTTTCCCCCTACTCGGTCGCTGTCCGGGGTGGTTTGACCCAGTATTTCGGTGAACTCAACGCCCAGGACATGAAATTCGTGGTCGGGGCCAGCCTGATCCGGCAGGTCAATACCGCCTTTGCCATGAGCCTGGACTTCACCGCCGGCAAACTGGGCGGTGAGAAGCGGGAGTTTTTCAACTCCTACTTCGTCAACGAATTTAACTCCGTCGAGCTGCTGGCCCGCTGGAACCTCACCCAGCAATTTAAGCGCTACGCCGACAAAAGCCAATTTCACGTGGGCGTGTACGGTGGCCTGGGTATCATGTATTTCAGTGCCGATGCCTATGACCTCGACACCGATCAGCGGGTGCGTTTCACCAATAGCGACCTTAGCGGGCGCAATCCGCTTTTTCTGCGCTGGGGCGATCCTAAGGGACCGATGGGAGTCAGTAGAACCCACGAGCGTGTAGTCCCGGTTGGATTGACGCTCAATTACCAAATATCCGACAATTGGAAAGCCGGCCTGGATTACCGTTTCTACTTTGCCCGTACCGATAAACTGGATGCCACCTCGGGTCGCCGACTGATCAATCCCGAGGAATCGACCACCTACAGCGACACGCCCAACGACAAATACAGTTTTCTGTCCGTCACGCTCACCCATCGCTTCAACCGCGATATCCGCGATGCCGATAATGACGGCATTCCCGACAACCGCGACCGCTGCCCCAATAAGCCGGGCGTCGCCCGGTTCTTCGGCTGCCCCGATACCGATGACGACGGCATTCCCGACTACGTGGACAAATGCCCCAACGCCGCCGGAACCGTGGCCACCCGCGGCTGTCCCGACTCGGACAACGACGGCGTGGTCGACCGCTATGACGAATGCCCCAACCAGTTCGGTACCGTAAAGGGCTGTCCCGACCGCGATGGCGACGGCGTGCGGGACGCTTACGATGGCTGCCCTGATGTGAAGGGCCTGCCACGCTTCGGTGGCTGTCCCGATACCGATGGGGATGGAATTCCCGACCAGGTGGACAAATGCCCCAACCAGCCCGGAAAATACAGGGATGCGGGTTGCCCGGTCAACAAAAAGGCGGCAAAGAAGTAGCGCTTCGGGATTGGGGCGGCAGTCCGTTCAGCCTGACAGTCCTTAAACCTTCTCTTGTTCCAACAGCTGCGTCTCGACGTTCATGTCCTGCAACTGCATATTGCCAAACTGCGTGACCATCGCCACGTCGGCGGCATCGCGGCCGTGGCCGATCTCGATGCGGTAGCCGTGGGTGTTTTCCTGCACCGAATCGAAAGTGTACCACTGATCGCCGAGGTAGGCTTCCACCCAGGCGTGCAAGTCCATCACTTCCAGCTTATCGATGTAGCCCACCGTCATGCGGGCCGGAATGTTCAGACTGCGGCATAGCGCAATGACCAGGTGCGTGAAATCGCGGCAGACGCCCGTGCGGTTATTCACCAAATCCAGGGCGGTAGTCGTGGAGTTGGTCACGCCGTACTGGTAGTGGACATTTTGGTGTACCCAAGCCCGAATGGCTTCCACCTGCTGGTAGCCGGGGGCGGCATTGCCCACGATTTGTGAGGCCAAATTGTAAATCTGCGACAAGTCGGACTGGCAGTAGCGGCTGGGCAGGATGTAAAGCATGATTCCATCGGGCAATTCCTCGATGTTGACAAAGCCGGGCAGTGGGTTGGGCAGGGCCGCCGTTTCCACCACGTCGGCCTCTACTTCGGCGGTGATTGTCACCTGGCCCGCTGGCAGGGTCGCCCGCTGGCAGGAGTTGCCGTAGCTGTCGATAAATTCTGAAAAGTGTACCGAGGGGTTTATGTCAAAATTCTCTTTATAAATCGCTTGTCCGCCCTGGCGGCGGGGGCGCAGCATCATCGAGACGGGCGTCGGGTTACTCACCTGGTAATTGAAGACGCATTTTCCGCGCATTTTCATAGGAAATCGGTTTTTGGTGTTACTAAAAAAGCGGGCAAAAGTAGCGAAGAAAGCTGGCTTTACTCAGGAAAAGTAAAGATACCGGGCTCCACCTCGACATCGGTTTCGATGTTTTCCAGCTTGATTGTCTCGCCCGGCATTCCGTTGTAGCTGACGGTGCTGGTAAAAGGAAAGAGCAAGCCCTCGACCTCGCGGTAGTCGTCCAGCAGGGTTTCCACCGAAGCACCCTTGGTCTGGCCACTCAGTGAGGTGTTGCGCATGGCCACGGGCAGGTAGCTTTCGGGATCGAAGAAATAGTACACCGCGTTCTCCTGCGATTCTCCATCCACCTTCACGGGCTTCTTGCTTAGCTTGACCTTGATGGCTTCCACGCCCTCGATATTTTCCCTGTCTTCCAATGTGGCGGTGTAGCCCCGGTCTTTGTAGTGCAAAAAAGCGTCGGGAAAATCGGCGACCTGTTGCCGGACGTTGGCGTTGGCCTCGGCGTCCATTTTTTCGGGCCGCTGGGTCATGAAGTTGGTACTCCATCCTTCTTTTCCGTCGAAGGCCATCTGGGTAGTCTCCTGGCCCTGAAACTTGATGCTGACCTTCTGCTGGCCCGCCTTCGTCTGGACAATGGCCACGGGTATTTCCATGCCCTGCACCGTGACGGTGCCGAACATGCGGACGTTTTGGAGCGAGTCCCAGCGGCTCCGCCCGCCGCTGATTTCGTAGTACTTATCCAGAATCTCGTCGACGGTGTGTGGCTTGGCGGGTTTTTCTGCCGTTTTTTGGGCCTGAACGGCGAAGCAGACGGACAGCAGGAGTAGAATTGTTTTTATCAGGCGCACGGGCGATGGCATGGTTTGGTGAGAAGAGGGCCACCGGGAAATTTTACCTCCCAAAAAGCTCCGCGCCCGTTCATAGAACGACTGACCGCAGAATTGAGCACTCTTCGTAATTTTTGCCCAAAATTAACCAAAAAACCATTCCCCATGCTTATTGTCACTACCTCAAACATCGAAGGCAAGAACATTACCAAGTACATCGGCATCGTCAACGGCGAAGCCATCATCGGTGCCAATATCGTCAAGGATTTTTTCGCCAACATCCGTGATGTGGTCGGCGGCCGGGCCGGGGCCTACGAACAGGGTCTGCGTGAGGCCAAGAGCATCGCCCTGCGCGAAATGTCGGAGCAAGCCGAGCGCCTGGGTGCCAACGCCGTCGTCGGCGTGGATCTCGACTACGAAGCCATCGGCCCCAACGGTTCCATGCTCATGGTCAGTGCGAACGGAACGGCGGCCGTGGTTGAAGGGCTATGAAGTTGAAAGTTTATGAGTTGAAAGTTTCGGCATGCGCAACTTTGAACTTTATACTTTCAAATTTTAACTCCTAAAAAACTCCCTCCCAACTCCCCTGCCGATAGTATTGCAGGATTTTGCGGTTCATGATGGACTCGTAGGTGGCGCGGATGGCATTGGCCTGGGCGCGGGCAAGATTGGCCTTGGAAAGAGAATACTCGAAGATCGTGGCGGTGCCGGCATTCAGGCGGCTTTCTACCGTGGCGTAGCTGGCTTCCAGCGCGTCGGCCTGATCGCGGGCGGCTTGATAACGATCTTGCGAGGCGGTTACGTCAAGCAGCGCTTGCTCGATACCCTGCCGGAGTTGTAGCTTATTCTGATCCAGTTCGTTGCGGGCGATTCGCTCCTGGACTTTGGCAAAGTCAATGCGCGGGCGGGTCTGCCAGCGGCCCATGATTGGGATATACAGGTTTATGCCAAGCGAGCCGTTTCGGGTGGCGTTGAGTTGGTCGAAGTAGTCCAACTGTTTGTTCGTGGAAGCGTAAAAGGCGCCAAAATTGGCGGAGGCCCCCAAGGAAGGCAGGTTTCGTCCCTTGATGGATTTGACCAGGTAGTTGAAGCTCTGCCGCCGTAGTTCGGCGGCCCGAATCAGCGGAAAGTTTTGCTGCGTTTCTTCAAAAAGATCATCGGCCGAAAGCGGAGCGGGTTCGTTGGCGCTCACGCTCAGGGGCCGGAACTCCACGTTGGGGTCGGGCGGCAGGTTAAGGAGTTGGAAAAGTGACAGCCGGGCCACGCGGTAGCTATTCAGGAAGGTCACCTCGTCGAATTTGTCGTTGCTGAGTTGCGCCCGGATCTCGTACAAGCCATTGGCTCCCACGACGCCCGCCTTCACCTGCTTCTCTACCCGATCCACTTGCTCTTCCGACGTCGTAACCTGCTGCTGCGCCGACTCGTACAAAGCTTTGGTAGCCAGCACCTGCACGTAAGCTCGTACCATCAGCAACAGTTGCGCGTCGCGCACGGCGACGCTGTTTTCCAGCGCCGACTCTTTCAAAAGTCTGTTCTGGCGAATTTCATTCTGCACCCTGAACCCCTGGAACAGCGTTTCGTCCACGCTTGCCCCCACATAACTCGAGTTATAAAGTTGGTCGATGTAGGCATTCGTAAAGCGGTCGATGCTGCGGCCCAAATTTACGCTTTGGCTCAGGTTGACCCCAAGCTGCGGCAACTGCTGCGACTTGGCCTGCCGCCATTGGGCCTGGGCCGCCTCAGCCTGCAATTGCCCGTCCCGAAACGTCAGATTATTTTTGGTCAAAAGCTCCGCGCATTCCTGCAAACTAAGCATCTGCTGCGCCGAAAGCGGCAAAACAAAAAGGCAAAAGCCTCCCAGCAACCACCATTGCAAGGGACGTCTTAACATTTGAAAAAAGTATTCAATAAAAATCATGGCTATATCGGATTCTGGGTACTGGGTACTGGCGGGGCCGGCCTTCCGGTACTGGGTACTGGGTACTGGGTACTGGGTACTGGGTACTGGGTACTGGGTACTGGATAGTTGTCGGCTAGAAAAATAATTCATCATTCATCATTCAAGATGCCATCCACCCGTCCTTCAACCTGACCACTCGGTTGCCGTATTCGGCGTTTTTCTCCGAGTGCGTGACCTGAATGATCGTCACTTTGTCCTCCTTGTTGAGTTTCTGGAAAAGTTCCATGATGTCCTCGGCTTGCTCGGAGTGGAGGTTGCCAGTAGGTTCGTCGGCAAAAATGACCTTAGGTTCGTGTACGATGGACCGCGCCACGCCGACCAACTGCTGCTGCCCGCCCGATAACTGACTGGGGAACAAATCTTTTTTGGCCACGATGTTGAAGCGGTCGAGGAGTTCGGCCACGCGGCTTTTGCGCTCCGCCGAGGGCGTACCTTTGTAGAGGAGCGGCGTTTCGATATTTTCGTAAACGGTTAGCTCGTCGATGAGGTGGTAGGCCTGGAAAACGAAGCCGATGTGGTGGCGATGGAGCTCAGTGCGCTTTTTTTCGCTAAGGCCTTGCACGGGTTCATCCAGGAAAAGGTACTCGCCCTCGGAGGGCTCTTCCAGCAGGCCCAAAATATGCATCAACGTGGATTTGCCCGAACCGGACGGCCCCATGATGGAGACAAATTCACCCTCTTTGACGTCCATGGTGATGTTGCGCAGAACGTAAGTTTTACCGAATCCGGCGGGGTAGTACTTGGCGATGTTTTTGAGTTGAATCACTTTTTTAGTTTAGCGTTTAGAGTTTGAATGTTTAAAGTTGTTGATGACCACTGGCTAATATGTTTTTCCTAACTGTGCCAAATAGCGTACCATGATTTGGTTTTGCTGACTATCAGTATTTTATAGAATACAACTATAAAAAAATGTCCGAAATCGCACAGTAGTTGTACGATTTCGGACAGTAGCTTCACCTAACGTCATCCTGAGCGTAGTCGAAGGACTCTTTTCTCCCGGAGGACTACATGTTATACCGCCCTTTGGTATATTTAAAGTCGGGGCGGCTGCGGAAATTGGCGTTCGAGAAGTCGCCCGAGCGATTGAACTCGGCGTACTTGAAGCTGGCGTCGCCGCTAAAACGAGTCTTCACGAACCTTGCTTCGCGACTGAATTCGGCGTACTTGAAGTCGGCATCGTCGTCGATGCGGGCATCGGTGAACAGGGCGGCACCCCGAAAGTTGGCGTACTTGAAATTGGCGTCGTCGCCGAAGTCAGTCCCCTCGAAGCGGGCGTCCTCGCGGAAGTTGGCGTACTTGAAATTGGCCTCGTAACGAAATTTGTTGTCGTTGAAAACGGCGATTTCGTCGAAGTCGGAGTATTTGAATTCGGTCTTGCCCTCAAAAGAACAATTTTCAAAAATCACTCTTTCCTTAAAATCGGCAGTGTAAAGGGCCTGGTCGTCTCCGCCCCAATTGAACAGCCCGCCGCCGCCCTCCTTATTCAAAGTCTTGTAGGCGATCACATCGCCTTTGAAAGTACAATTCCTGAACGTCAGCGGCACCTCGACGCGGCTTTTGAATTCTTCGTTGGATTTCCTGGAATTTCTCACCCGCTGCTGGTTGGCGAGTTCGGTAAAGTCCAGCGTCCCCCGAATCACGGCGTCCCGAATCTCGACCTGACTTTTGTCGTCGATCCTACGAAGAATATCCCTGGCATCGAGCGAAGATTGGGCTTGGGTGACGGTAGCGAGCGCTAGAATGAAGGCGGCTAGGTAGAGGGAAATACGATTGCTTTTCATGGCTAAAACAGTTTAGGTTTTCAATTCATTACCCCTAACTGATGCGCCAATCGCCCGAAAAGTTGCGTGGCAATTCCGTTTTTCTGAGAAAATTACCTGATTTGGCTTATTTCCAGTACCTCCACTTCATCCACGGCATTCATGCTACCGAAGCCGCAGGTGATTTTACGCTGCGTCCCCGCCGGACGGTATTTGAGGTCGATGTCGATGAAGGAGTACGCGTCCTGGGTGCCGTATTTTGGTACGGCGGCTTTGACTTTGGGCTCTGTGGCCAGCGTGGGTACCAGCGTAGTGATGTTCAAAGAGTCCTTACTTGCTACTTCGAAATGCCACTCGCAGCCGTCTACAGCCAGGTTGCTGACGATGCGGGCGCGAGTTTCAACCACCTCGCCTTCGATGTTGTTTTCAGATTTGTTGCAGCCCATCCAAAGGAATAGGGTTGAGAGTATTAGTAGGTTTTTCATGAGCATTTGAAATTTATTTACTTATTGATGAATGAGTTAACTCGTAAGATTACTATTACAGGTCCTGAAAGGGCAGCATCTGTCAGCGCAGGGTGAAGCCCTGCGAATAGGGAGATCCATTCCATCCCGAGTCCTGAAAGGGCGCAATCCAGTACACGGTAATGTTGCGCCCCTCCGGGGCTTGTGTGAATGTGAGCTTTTTCTGCCACAAACCTTTCGCCTCTCCGAGACTTTTTACTGAACCACCCGAGCGGAAAACAAATGTTTTCATAATGAGCAACTTGCCAAATAATTTGAGCCCCAAGAGATCGAACGGCCGATGCCAGGCAACGTCGTTGCGCGCTGAGATGACTTTGAGGTATTTTTTAAAACTTGGAGTCGGATGCTTCCGTAGAAATTGTCAAAGAACCAAATACTCTTTCAGAGCTGATCGCCGCTTATTCTTTATACAAATGCTTCTCCGCGTAAAAGGTGCCAAAAGGAACCAGCGAAGCCACGAAAGCCCAAAAAACCTTCATTATTTTCCACTTATGGAGGTAAGCCACCTGCAAGACCAAAAAGAGGTAAGCGATAAAAAGCACCCCGTGCGCCATGCCCACAACGTAATTGGGTTTTGGCATCCCGTACTGGTATTTCAGAATCATGGTCAGTCCGATCAACAAAAAAGAGCAGCCTTCGAGGAAGGCAACGATCCGCAGACGACCCAGGGGAGTACTGGCGAGTTGTGAGAGCATTTTGCTTGTTGGGTTTTCTTATAAAAAGACTCATCGAGGGGCAAAAGTTCAGCCGACACCTCACTTCACCACAACCTTCCTGACTTCCTGCCGCTCCCCGTACCGCGCCCGAAACAGGTACAGCCCCGGCGACCAGCGCGAGGTGTTCAGCGTGGTTTCCTCTGTATCACTCAGCCCTAAGTTTTCTTGCAAAATCCGACCGCTACCCGAAATCACATCCAGTAAACCAGGCGCCGAACTCCGTACCCGCACGTAATCCTCCGCCGGATTAGGAAAGACGACGAACGAATCGGTGGAGACGGGTTCGATAGCCGTCACGACGACGGGCAGCACGTTGGTCAGCAGACGCACGCCACCTCCGTGGGTACCCACGGCGACATCGGGCTTGCCGTCGCCGTTGTAGTCGGCAATGGTGGCGTGCAGGTACGCACCCAAGTTTGGCGCATAGGCCGCGGTGCCGTTTTGAACCAGCAGACTATCGCGGCGGCTCCACTGCCCCCAGGCGCCACCGTGCGAAACGCGAACCATGCCCGTTTGGTCGGCGGTGAGCAGGTCGGGCTGTCCGTCGAGGTCGAGATCGGCCACGGCGACGCTTACGAAGCGGCCTTGGAAATTGGCACTGATGCCGCCCAAGTTTTCGGTCTTGAGTTCGTAAGTCGGCTCCTTCGCATTACCTGTGTTTTGGAAATATCGGATGTTTCCCTGCGTGGTTCCCACAATCAAATCCAGATCACCATCCCGATCCACATCGTAAAAGTACGGGTGGTCGCCGCTCTGCACATTGGGCGGTAACACAAGCGTGACCGCTTCCTTCACGTCCAGCCGCACCGCCTCGCCTCGCGCGGCGCGGTTAGGAAGGTAGCGGAATTCAATTCCTTTAAGTGACACGCCCGAAAAGCCAATATCTGCGACACCGTCGCCGTTGAAGTCGGCCCATTGCGGCTTGATGCGCGTGAGTTGCAGCGCACTCGAAAAATTCAGGTATTCATTAGCGACCCATTCATAGCGCGGCGTTTTGGCATCGCCTGCGTTTCTAAAAAATTGCAATGTTCCGCGAAAGCCCGCATCGCCCCGCGTGCCACCCGTACCGACGATCATATCGAGGTCGCCGTCACCGTCCACGTCGAAAAAGGACGGAGTGGTGTCTTCACCGACGTCGATCATCTGGTCTTGCAAAAAGTTCTTCTGTTTTAGTTCAAAAACCGGCTTTGTGGCCGTTCCGGCATTGTGGTAGTACCAGGTGGACGACTGAAAATCCATCCGGTTGCCTTCGTTGGCGTACACATTAGGCGCGGCCAGCAGATCTTTGACGCCATCAAAGTCCACGTCCTCGCTATAAACTGCCGGAAAAATGTCGAACGAGATGGGATCCTTGGCCGGATAGTTTAGGTCGAAACTGGTGAAGTCTCCCACGCGGTTGGTACCCGTATTGATAAGTCGGGTCACGTTGTCGCAGGTGACGTGACTCACGAGCAAATCCTTCTTGCCATCGCCGTTGAGGTCTTGCAGCAGCACGGCGTTGCCCGCGTGCATCAGGCGGCCACCGTTCTTTTTCTGCAAATCCTCGACCGCGCCACAATCCAGGCCCAGTTTGAAATCGTTGCAGTGTTCTTTCACAAAATTTCCCCAGCACGGACCATTCCGTACGAATTCCAGGCTATCGGGAATCCCGTAACGCTCCATGCTCATGTTTTGATGCATTTCCAGGAAGTCCCCCAGAAGCTCGTAGGTCACGATGTCCAGGTCGCCGTCGTCGTCCACATCAATGAGCGCCGGGATATCGGTGGCAACGACCAATAGATTTATCTTCCCCGAAAAACCTACTGAGTTGAGCAGCGGCTTGAATAATTTCCAGGTCCAGGATCCGCCGTCTGAAACTTGCTTAAATACTTTAACTCCTTGTGACGTATGTGTGAAAAGGTCTTTTCGTCCATCGCTGTCGTAGTCTGCCAGCAGCATCCAGTCGGACATAGATGGGAAGCGGGCCTCATAAATCGGCGCGTGGCGGTAGGTTTTGGTGGCGGCGTCGCCCAGGAAGGCCGTCACGCGGTTGGAGGTGCGGTCAAAGGACACGAGGTCGGCCGTGCCGTCGCCGTTTAGGTCCATCGTCGAGAATTGCCCAGCATTCAGGCCGCCCGCCCAGGGATTGCGCAGGGCTTGGCCGTTGCGGGCCACGGCGGTCGTGGTGTCCAAGCGGAACCAGGGTTGCTGGGCGTTGGCGGTCATCGTGGAAACGAACGCCAAGAAGAGGTATAGGTAATATTGAGGTTTCATTACGTATTTTTGGCCCTATGTGGTACGGGCGGCTCGCCCGTTTGTGGTAGCCAACGCTTCATTGAAAGCATAATCTACGCAAAAGACGGGCGAGCCGCCCGTACCACATAACGTCCCATTTACCCAAGTTGTCATAAAATATGCTGGAAATCACGATCGAAGAGCTTTACGCGATCTATTTAGAGAACCCAATCGTCTGCACCGACACGCGAAAAATCACGCCGGGCTGCCTGTTCTTTGCCCTGAAAGGCGATAATTTCGACGGAAATAAGTTTGCCCAACAAGCGCTAGATGCCGGGGCCGCTTTTGCGGTGGTAGACGATTTTTCGGTCGTGAAAGAAAAGCAATTTCTGCTGGTCGACGACGTGCTGGCCACTTTGCAGGAACTAGCCAAGCACCATCGCGGCACTTGGGACATCCCGGTCATTGGCCTGACGGGCTCCAATGGCAAAACCACCACCAAAGAGCTCATCGCTGCCGTTCTTGCCAAAAAATACCGCACCAACGCCACCGTCGGCAACCTCAACAACCACATCGGCGTGCCGCTCACGCTGCTGTCCATTCAGCCGAATGCCAACACCGTGGCGGTCATCGAGATGGGTGCGAACCATCAAAAAGAGATCGCTTTCCTCAGCAGCATCGCCCAGCCGACGCACGGCCTGATTACCAACATCGGCAAAGCCCACCTCGAAGGCTTCGGTGGCATCGCGGGTGTCAAGAAGGGGAAGGGGGAGCTTTACACGTATTTATCCAAGAAAAAGCGGGTCGTGTTTGTGAATACCCAGGACGACACGCTCATGGAAATGGTGAGTAAAAAACACGCTTTCGGCGAAATCGTGTTTTACTGCACGCCCAGTTCAGAAGTGAATCCGACGTTGGTCGAGGAATCTCCCTTCGTCATCTACGAAAACCAGAAAGGACAAACCATCGTCACGCACCTGCCGGGCAAGCATAATTTTGATAATGTCTGCGCGGCCCTCGCCATCGGTCATTACTTTGCAGTACCCGGCGAGGCCGCCCACCGCGCCATCTCCGACTATCAGCCCGATAACAACCGCTCGCAGGTAATCGAGAAAGGCAGCAACACCATCACGCTCGACGCCTACAACGCCAACCCCAGCTCCATGCGGGCGGCCATTGAACACTTCACCCGCAGCGACGCCCCGCGCAAGATGCTGATCCTGGGCGACATGCTGGAACTGGGTGAGGAAGCCGCCGCCGAGCACCTAGCCATTGGTCAACTAGTCGCCGAAGGCAAGTTCGACATCGTGATCTTAACTGGGCCGCTCATGCAGCACGCCCTCCCAGCGCTGCCGAAGGCCTACTACATTCCCGATAAATTCTCGCTGCACAACTGGATCATGGCCAATCCGCAGCAGGACACGCATATCCTCATCAAAGGTTCACGCGGGATGGGTCTGGAGAGCGTCGTGCAGTTTTTGTAATGTGGTACGGGCTTCTAGCCCGTTTGCGGCAAATGATTCTTCTTTGAAATCAAATTTTCTACAAACACGAGCTGGAAACACAGGCACTAACCTACAGCCCAAACGCCTCCTTGATTTTATCCACAAAATCGAGTTTCTCCCAGGTAAACAGCTCCACTTCAACTTCCTTTTCTGCGCCGTCGGCTCCTTTGAAGCTCTTCTTCACTACCTCGTTCACGCGCCCCATGTGTCCATAGGCGGCAGTCTCGGAGTAGATCGGATTACGCAGTTTCAGCCGCTCCTCAATGGCGTAGGGGCGCATATCGAAAATTTTCTCGATTTTACGGGCAATGGCTCCGTCGTTCATATCGACTTTGGCCGTGCCTTTGGTATCCACGAAAAGGCCGCAGGGTTTGGCTACGCCGATGGCGTAGGAAACCTGCACCAGCACCTCGTCACAGAGTCCGGCGGCAACCATATTTTTGGCGATGTGGCGCGTGGCGTAAGCCGCCGAGCGGTCCACTTTGGAAGGATCCTTGCCCGAGAAGGCACCGCCGCCGTGCGCGCCTTTGCCGCCGTAGGTGTCCACGATAATCTTGCGGCCCGTCAGGCCGGTGTCGCCGTGCGGTCCGCCGATCACGAATTTGCCGGTGGGGTTGATGTAATACGTAATATCGTCGGTAAACAGCTTCTGCATCTCCTCCGCCAGGGTTTCCTTCACGCGCGGAATCACGAAGGAGATGACGTCGGAGTTTATTTTTTCCAACATGTCTTTCTCACTGGCAAAATCGTCGTGTTGGGTCGATACCACGATGGTGTCGATGCGCTGCGGGACGTTGTCGTCGCTGTATTCGATCGTGACCTGCGCCTTGGCGTCGGGGCGGAGGTAAGGGATGAGCTCGGGTTCGTTGTTGCGGATGTTGGATAGCTCCTTCAAAATATTGTGGGCCAAATCCAGGGCCAGCGGCATGTAGTTTTCGGTTTCGCTAGTGGCGTAGCCGAACATCATGCCCTGATCGCCCGCGCCCTGGGCGTTGGCTTTGGCCTCAAAATCCTGGCTTGCCGCCGCGCGATCCACGCCCTGGTTGATGTCCGCGCTTTGGTCGTGGATGGCCGACATCACGCCGCAGGAATTAGCCTCGAACATATACTCGCTCTTCGTGTAGCCGATTTTGCGGATGACTTCACGAGCAATCTTCTGCACATCGAGGTAGGTGCTTGTCTTAACTTCTCCGGCCAGTACAACTTGTCCGGTCGTGACGAGCGTTTCGCAGGCCACTTTGCTGTTGGGATCCCAGGCCATGAAGTTGTCGATGAGGGCGTCCGAAATCTGATCGGCTACTTTGTCGGGGTGTCCTTCCGACACGGATTCCGAAGTGAACAGGTAAGGCATTTTTTAATGATGAATGATGAATGATGAATTATTGAGGACGCAGTTTATAAAAACGGACACGCGATAACCGCTTTTGGCGGTGCCGATAGATGAGTTCAGGAAGCGGGGTGGGGGGAGGAGAACTGTTTTTGGTTTTTGACCCACATCTTTCCTTTTCCACCGTGGTGCTCAGGCCCGGTTGGCGCTTCTCCTTGTGAGAAGCTTCTGGATGCCGCCGCAAAATTGAATTTTTTTTAGAAATTAACCAAACCTGCTAAAATCTCTTCACCAGCGTATCGACCATTCCTTTGGTAAAAGCCCAAAGTGGTACGGTGGACATCGTGCGGAGATCATCCCACACGGTGTTGTTCCCATCCAGAAAAGCCAGCAGACGAGGGGTGGGGTTATTTTTATAAAGATGAGTGAAAACGACATCCCCCGAAGCGCGCTTTTTTAAAAGAACATTCAGCAGCGTACTATCCTGCAGGTGTTTGAACCAGGAACGAAGCGTTGTTTTCGTGGGAATTGGCTTACCCACCGTCAAGATTTGCCTGACCAGCTCCTGCGTGAGCCACTGAGTTCTCTTAAAGGCATAACCCGACGAGGCTTTCACGTAGCCGCCGGAGGTGCCGATTCTGATGATGCGACTATCGCGGGGTGTTTCAGGAAGCTCGTCCGTCATAGGGATCACGCCGAATTCTTCGTGATGAATCTCGAAATCTTCGATTCCCAGGATGTCGCGGAGGTAGGTGTGGAGTTCCCGATCGTAGTCGGCCTGGTCTAAAAGCTTATCCGAAAAGACGGTGTACTCGACAAAAGCCCGCTTTTCGTCGACGGGAAGGACGTAACTGAATCGTACCCCAAGGCCGATTTGCGCGACGCGATAGTCCATCATGATCGGTACATCGGGGTCAAAGGCGGGCTGCGGCGTGGTGATTTCCCAGCCTTTGAAATGCTGGAGCATATTCTGCCGGTTGGGGTTGTCGATTCGCAGCGGCGTCACGCTATCGAAAACGTAGTCGGCGATGAACTGCCCAGCTTCCGTAATGACGAAGCCGCCATCGGCGGTGCTGGTCAGGCGTTCGATGTTGGTGTTCAGGAAAGTGATGTTGGGGTTGGCGGCAAGGTCAGTCTTGACGAAGTCGTAGAAATCAATGCCCCGAATCCACTTGTAGTTGTAGTCGCCGAGGTCAAGCTTCTTCTCGAAGCCATCGCTGCCGTAAAAATACACCTCCGGCCACCTCCGAAAAATGATTGGGTCGAAGGGACTCTTCGTATCCGTTTCCCAAAAGCACCAGGTCCGGTCGTTCTTGTCCTTATTGTCTTTATCGATAATAAGGATGCGCTTGTTGCGCAGCACCGACTGGTTCATGTAATAGGCCAGGCTCAATCCCGCCAGTCCGCCGCCCGCGATGATATAGTCGTAGCGTTTCATTGTTGGCGGTCGGCTATTGGCGGTTGGCTTTCGGCTTTTTTCTGCTGCTTTGAAATCATCTTTCCAGATAAAATAAAAGCCCATGTCAGGCACTGGCAGGGGCTTTTATCGGTCAATTTTATAAAAAATCAGATAGGCACATTCACGTGGCGTTCGGCGTGGTAGCTGGACCGCACGAGCGGGCCGGACTCCACGTACTTCAAGCCGCGGCGCAGGCCCTCTTCACGGTACATATCGAACACCTCGGGCGTGATCCACTCGATGACCTCGTGGTGCATCTTGGTGGGTTGCAGGTACTGGCCGAGCGTCAGGATATCGAGGCCGTGGGCGGCCAGGTCGTCCATGGCCTTGAACATTTCGTCTTTTGTTTCGCCCAAGCCCAGCATAATGCCGGACTTGGTGCGCTGCTTCGCTTCCTTCGTGCGGCGGATTTGTTCCAGGCTGCGCTCGTACTTCGCCTGCGGGCGCACACCGCGATACAGCCGCTCGACGGTCTCGACGTTGTGCGACACCACTTCCTGGCCGCCCTCGATCATGCGATGAAGCGCGTCCCAGTTATTTTTTACGTCGGGAATGAGCGTTTCGATGGTCGTGGCGGGGCTTTGCTCCTTCACTTGCCGCACAGTTTGGTACCAGATTTCTGCCCCCCGATCTTTCAGCTCGTCACGGTTGACGGAGGTGATTACGGCGTGCTTGACGCCCATCAGCCGGATGGCCTCGGCCACCCGCTGCGGCTCGTCGGTATCGTATTCGGGCGGGCGGCCCGTGGCCACGGCGCAGAAACTGCAACTGCGCGTACAGACATTACCCAAAATCATGAACGTGGCCGTACCGGCGCCCCAGCATTCGCCCATGTTGGGGCAACTGCCGCTCTCGCAAATCGTGTGTAGCTTATAGGTGTCCACCAACTGCCGCACCCGCAGGAAATCGGGGCCGGCGGGTAGTTTCACGCGCAGCCAGTCGGGGCGCTTCTTGCGTTGGGTGGGGATAACGGGAAGTTCGATCATTATAGCGGTCGGCTTTCGGCAGTTGGCTTTCGGCTTTTCAAAACCGATCGCTTTCCACAAGAGAGCATATTTTTAAAACAGATACTGAATCCATCACCTTCTTTCCTGACAGGAGAGGGGGCAGGGAGCGGTCGGCCGCAGCCGTGAGGTAAAAACCTCGATTTATTTCTTTAACCCATAATACAGCGTCACGAAACCAGACGTGAAGAAGCTGCGGTTCTGGGCCTGGGGCACGATAATAATCTGGCGGGAAAATGCCTCCGCGACGAAGCCAATTTCTATGCCGGTCATGTTCTCACGAAATGCGCTCAGCTCGAAGCTGAGTGCCGCCTTGAGGTGCGCGCCCGGCACCAACTTGGCCTTATCGAAGCCCGCAAAAAAGCTGCCGGCCCCAATGATGTCGCCCGGCAAATCGGGTCGATAGGGTACGGAAGTAACCACGCCCGCACGGGGTTGAAGTTGCACGTAGTACGGTTTTTCTATGCCGATAGAAGGCCCGGCGGCCACAATGCCACTAATGGAAATGCCTTCGTTGGAGTGGCGGTTGTAGAACATCAACTCGCGACCGTACTCGGGGCGCAACACAAAGAGGTAGTTCTGCTTGTCACGAATCAGTCGGGCCCCGTTGCCAGGATAAGGCGACGCGTATTCCTTGGGATGCTTGACGTTGACTATCTCGAGGGCCAGGTACCGAAACTGCTGCTTGCCGAAGAGTGTCCCCGATAGGGAATTGGAGCTGCGGACAACCAACCCACCGAACAAACCCGAATTGGTGTTGGTAGTTATGCCGCCCGAGAAAAGCGAGTTATAAGTTTCGATGTCCGTATCGGCCTCACCGCGCCGCTGCGCCCAACCCGCGGTGGTCAACAGAAGGCATAAGCCAACGAGCAGTAAGTGTTTTCTGTTCAGCATAATAGGAGATTTCAAGCGAAGTGTTTCGAAAGGTGAAAATAGAGAAAGTTGTTCGGTTCTCAATTTTGGGACGCCCTTTCTTAACGGTTTTTTATAATTTTATGTTCTTCTCACCAACCAGAAACTCATGCCGACGATCAAAACCGACTATTTGGGCGCGCTACGCACCCAAGCCACCCACCTGCAATCGAGCACCCAAATCCTGACCGATGCCCCCACCGATAATCAGGGAAGGGGCGAGGCCTTCTCCCCTACCGACCTCGTGGCAACCGCTTTGGGCAGCTGCATGATGACGATCATGGGCATCGCCGCCCGCCGCGATAGCCTCGATATCGAAGGGTCTGAAATGGAGATCACCAAAATAATGTCGGCGGATGCGCCGCGCCGCATCGCCCGCGTAGAATTGGAAATGAAAATGCTTACTGACCGGGAACTGTCCGACGCGGAACGCGCCAAGCTGGAACGCGCCGCCCATACTTGTCCGGTGGCGCTCAGCCTGCACCCGGATCTGGTACAAGCCGTAGCCTTCTCGTGGAACGCTATCTAGGTAGCCTAAAAAGACGGGCGTAGCCAGAAACAGTTTTCCGGCTACGCCCGTCATTATTTTCAAGAAATCTTAAGCCAACTCGATGCTACTGGCCTGCTGACTGATCTCGTCGAAACTAATGTCGAAGTGCGAAGCGTCGAAGATGCACTCGCCTTTCGAGATTAGCAGAACCTGTGGCGACTGGTGCGGAACGTCAAAGGTTTCAGCCACCTCGTTCGATAGCGAACGTAACGAAATCAGATCCAGGTAGTAAGGCGCTAAATTGCCCACTTCGTCCTCTTTCCACTTTCTTTCAAGCCGCCCTTTGGCCGTTGCGCTAATGTTGCAACGCGTGCTATGCTTAAAAATCAGCACGGGACGCTGTTGTGATTCCTTCTTTATTTCTTCAAGCTGGGAAGCTTGGGTAAGTTGATGCCAATTCATATTTGTTGTTGTGTAATCGTGTAATCGTGTAATCGTTGAACTGTGTAATTGATGTTGAGTTGTTTGTAAGTGGAATTGTTTGCTGTCGTGTCTCCTGATACGCTATCTATGCTTGGTAGCTGAACAAATAAACGGTTCCACATCAATTACACGATTCAACGGTTCAACAATTACACCCCCCCCTTTACATTCCCTTCGCGTGCCGTGTGTCCAGCTTCTTGATCATTTCGGAAGATAGCGCATCGGCGTAAGTGCCGTAGGCATTGACGAGGGTGCCTTTCAGGCCGCCTTCCGACTCGATAGCGTACAAGATTGAATTATCGGAAGGGTTGGACATTCCCTCGAAGCGGTGTACCTCTGTAATGTCGAACTGCTCGGCCGAAAGTTTGATGACTTCCTCTTCGGTCTTATGTTCCAGCCCGTCGGAGATCAGGTTAAAGTTGCAAGTGTAGCCTTTTTCTTCCAGGGCGGCCAGGGCCTCGGACATGGTGTCGTAGCCGCCTTCTTCGTTTGGTTGCGCTTTCATAGGAATTGCTGTTTAGAGAATGGTTATTATTGAGAATAGGTACTTTTGTAAAAATCGTGTTCGCCTTCTTTGTTCAAGTTACTGCTCTATCCCCTTTCCATCCGCGCCTACGCCTTGTCGATGCGTCTGGCGGCTGCCTTCCACCCCAAGGCCCGGCAGTGGGTACGGGGAAGAGAAAAGTTATTACCCCGGCTTCTCGCCGACTTACCGCCTCTGATTCAGGGGCGTCCGGTGGCGTGGTTTCACGCAGCATCCCTGGGTGAATTCGAGCAGGGGCGCCCGGTAATGGAGGCGTTTCGCGCGCGCTACCCAGGCTATTTCATTTTCCTGACTTTCTTTTCACCGTCGGGCTACGAAGTACGAAAAAACTATGCCGGGGCCGATTTCGTAACCTACCTTCCCAGCGACACGCCCGCTAACGCACGGCAGTTGGTCGGGCTGTTGCGGCCTCGGGTGGCTTTCTTTATTAAGTACGAATTTTGGTACAACTACCTGCGTGAGCTCCGGCGCAGCGACGCGGTCATCCTTTCCTTCTCAGCTATTTTTCGCCCCAGCCAGCTTTTTTTCAAATCCTACGGCAGGTTTTACACAAAACTGCTGCGCTACTTCGACCACATCCTGGTACAAAACGAGGAGTCGGCCAGGCTGCTCCGCGGGGTAGGCATCGACCAAGTCACGGTAGCGGGCGACACCCGCTTCGACCGGGTACGGCAAATCGCCGAAGCCGCCCGCGGTTTGCCCGAAATCGCGGCTTTCGTGCAAAGCCAGCCTTGCCTGGTGGTAGGGTCGGCGTGGGAAACTGATCGTACGGTGACGGTTGCGGCTTTAAATGCGCTGAAAATTTCACTCAAAGCCATCATCGCTCCGCACGAAATTCACGAAGACGAACTCGTCCTTTGGGAGCAAACTCTGGCCGGACAGACGCTTCGTTACTCGGCGTATCAGGCTGCGGATTTTAATATTGATAAAATCAAAAGCGTCCGATACCTGCTTATCGACAACGTCGGGATGCTGTCGTCACTTTACCGCTATGGGCAGGTGGCCTACATTGGCGGTGCGTTTGGAGCCGGACTGCACAATATTCTGGAAGCCGCCACCTTCGGGCTGCCCATCTTTTTTGGTAATAAGAATTACGAGAAATTTCAGGAAGCGGTCGATCTAACTCAACAGCAAGGCGCGTGGGCTATTGGCGATGCAGCCGAATTTCAAAAAAAGTTGGAAGAAATCCTGACCCATGCCGCCGCCCGAGAAAAAAGTGGGGCGATCAACCGTACCTACGTTCAGACGCGCACCGGTGCCACTGCCACCGTCATGCAGTGCGTGGGTCAGTTATTGAATGCCAAGTTTTCGCAAAATTAAATTTGAGGTTTATCTTCGATTCGATAAGACAAGCAAGCTTATAGCTTCTAACTAAACTCCTTCCCTACTAGCTGCTCCACCAACTGCACCTGCGTGCCCCACTGCCGGGCTCTGCTGCCCAGTTGCGACACGCGCAACGCGAGGGCATCCCTAAAATCGACCAGGCAATATTGGTGAATCGCCCGCTTCACGGGGTCCGCAATGAGCGGCCCGGCTTCGGCCAGTAAGCCCGTAATAATTACAATTTCGGGATTGAACATATGGACGGCAGTAGCAATGCCCTTGCCCAGCTCAGTTCCCAAGTTAGCCAGCAACGCGATACAGAACGCGTCACCGCTGTGCGCTGCCCGGATGATGTGGTGCGTGTCCAACGGCTCTTCTGCCCCCAAAAGCTGCGGCAAAGCCGTGGCGCGTCCGGCGTCGATCCCCGCCTGGGCTTCCCGGATCAGGGCATAACCGGAGGTGAGCGTGTCCAGGCAGCCGATCTTGCCGCAGTGGCAAGGCAACCCGTCGGGCTGCACCTGAATATGCCCCAGCTCGCCCGCAAAGCCCGACGCGCCGTTGAACACCTCACCGTTGAGCAGAATGCCCAGGCCCACGCCCCAGTCGATGTTGACCGTCAGAACGTGCTGCTTGCCCTCGGCCAGGCCAAAGCGATACTCGCCAATGGTGGTCGCATGGGTATCGTTGATAAGAACCACGGGCAGTTGAAACTGGGCTTCGAGTCGCCTGGCCAGGGAAAGGTCGGTTCCCGCCAGATGAGGGTAGGTCTGGTTGGTTCCCTTCTGCACGTTGATGAGGCCCGGCATGGATACGCCAATGCCCCAAAGCTGATTATGGCTGAAATTATGGTCTTTCAGGAAAACCTCAGCTGCGTCGGTTATCGCGTCGAGGTAGTTTTCCGAATCGTCCAATTTAAGATCTATCTCCTGCCGGGCAACGAACTCATTGGCCAGATCGAACATCACGAGCTGGGTATCGTGCCTCGTGATGTCGAGAATCAGGGTAACGTACTTCTGGGTGTTCAGCCCGTAGAGCGCGGGCGGACGCCCGGCAGGAGCCACGCCGGTACCCGTTTCCTGAATCCAGCCTTCTTTGATCAGATCATTCACGATCCCCGTCGCCGAGGGAATGCTGGCGTGGAAAAGGCGGGCCATCCGGTTGATCGAGGTCTGCCCGTGCTGGTATAGTTCGAGAATCAACTGGCTGCGCAGTCGGTTACGACGGATGTCGATGACGGAACTGACTTCTGCGGGGATAGCGGCCATGGGAACGGGAAAGGCGGAATCGTGAGGTTAGGGAAAAAGACAGGTAGTGTATAATGGGTGCTCGTTTCTTACAGACCCGTTTTATAAAGGGATAGGCAAACGTTTATTTACTGCTTGCGGGCAATTGGCCGCCAAATTAGCATCTATCCAAAAAACTTACTCCCCAAATTTCTTACATTCGTACCCACATCGCCAAAAACAAACGCAACGATTTGAAAAAAGGACTGGTAATGCGCTCCACGGGTTCGTGGTACGACGTGCGCGCCCCCGACGGCCACCTGTGGCAATGCCGACTGAAGGGGAAGTTTAAGCTCAAAGGTTTCAAGGTAACCAACCCCATCGCGGTGGGCGACCGGGTGGAATTCGACGTGGAGGACGAAGCCGAAAACACGGGGATCATCCTCGACATCCTGCCGCGCGAGAACTACCTCGTGCGGCAGTCGGTGCACAAAACGGCCCACGCGCACCTGCTGGCGGCCAACGTCGATCAGGCGATTCTGGTCGTGACGCTGTACTTTCCGCGCACCTCGCTGGGCTTCATCGACCGCTTTCTGGTCTCGGCGGAGTCGTTCCGCATTCCGGCGGTGCTCATTTTTAACAAACAAGACCTGCTGGATGCGCCGATGCTGGAGTACCAGGCCGAACTCATGGCGCTGTACGAAAGCCTGGGTTACCGCTGCCTGGCTACCACCGCCACCGCCAACGAGGGACTGGAGGAGGTGAATGATCTACTAAAAGGTAAAGTTTCGGTGCTATCGGGCCATTCGGGCGTGGGAAAATCGTCGCTCATCAACGCCATCGCGCCCGAACTCACGCTGCGCACCAAGGAGGTTTCGACCTTCGCCAACAAAGGCGTTCACACCACGACTTTCGCCGAGATGTTCGAGCTGGAGCCCGGCACCTACCTCATCGACTCGCCGGGCATCAAGGAACTGGGCCTGGCTGACACCGAAGCCGCCGAAATCAGCCACTATTTCCCCGAAATGCGCGACCTACTCAACGAATGCCGCTACCACAACTGCCAGCATATCAACGAACCCGGCTGCGCCGTGAAGCAAGCGGTGGAATCCGGGGCAATCGCCCTGAGCCGCTTCGACAGCTATCTGAGCATGGCCAGCGGCCAGGACAACCGACGTTAATCAGGAAAGGAGGAAGGAGGAAAGGTCAAAAGGAATTCGACGATTTTGTCCTCTCCTCCCTCCTCCATTCTCCTTTCCTCCATTCTTCCCCAAAAATATGATTCCCGTTCACCTCACCATCCAAGGTCTTTATTCTTATAAGGAACAGCAGGAAATCGACTTTTCCCGCCTGACTGAAACGGCCATTTTTGGCATTTTCGGGAAAGTCGGCAGCGGCAAGTCGTCCATTTTGGAAGCGATCACCTACGCCCTCTACGGCGAAACCGACCGACTTAACAAATCGGGCGATGACCGCAATTACAACATGATGAACCTGAGGTCGAGCGAGTTACTGATCGACTACGTGTGCCGAGCCGGGCCGGAGGGCCACAAATACCGCTTCACGGTGAAAGGACGGCGCAACAGCAAGCAGTTCGATAAGGTCAACACTTTCGAGCGCAAAGCCTACCAGTGGAACGAGGCCGTAGAAGACTGGGCACCGCTGGAAGTGGACGGTGCCGCCGAAAAGCTCATCGGGCTGAGCTACGACAATTTCAAACGTACGATCATCATCCCGCAGGGCAAGTTCCAGGATTTCCTCGACCTGCCGCAGGCGCAGCGCACACGGATGATGAACGAGATTTTCCAGCTTCAGCGTTACGATCTGGCCGATAAGGTCAAAGTTCTAAAAAATCGCAACGACGGCGATCTGCAAAACATAGCGGGGAGCCTGGCGCAACTTGGCCAAACTACCCCCGAGGGTCTGGAGCAGGGGCGTAAGGATTTGAAAAACGCCCAGCTACTGATCGTCAGCAATGAGCGCGAAATGAAGGCGCTGGCCGAAGACGAGAAGAATCTTGAAACGCTCCGGGGGTTGTTTGCCGATAAAGATTCCGCCCAACAGGAAATTGCGAAACTAGCCACCCAAGAGGCAGATTTCAAGACACGCACCGCGCGGCTGGAGCGCTACCAATCGTGCCGGAATACCTTTAAGCTGGTATTGGATCAAAAGAAAATTCGCACGGACGACCTGGCGCGGGATACCGATCTTTTACAAAAAAAGGAAAAAGAAGCAGCGGAAAGACAGCAGTCTATCGATACCAGGCAAAAAAAGCTGGATGAACTCCTGCCTGCCTACGAGAAGCGCGACCGCCTGAAAAAGGAGGCCGACGAGCTGGGCGTGGTGCTGATTTTGGCAGAATCGAAGGAGGAGCGGGCCAAACTGGCCGACGACCAGAAACGCGGCAAACTCGCTCTGTTGGAAAGAAAGGAGGTCATCGGACAGCTAAGCCAGCAGAAGACGGACTTGGAGAAAAAGCTGGACGAAGCCCGGGCCGGACGTGTGGATTTGGAAGTCGTCACCAAGGTCTCGGAATGGTTTTCGACCAGGAACGCTTTGCTAACGACCCGAGAGTCTTTGAAAAAAGAAGCCAACGCTGTGGCCAGCGACGAAGAGAAACTCGAAATGAGCAAGGTCGATAAGTTGCTGGATGCGCCTTTCGACGAAATCTTTGGCCCCGAGGACGCGGCGCTGTCCCCCGCCGACCTTCGCGAAAAACTCGAAGCCGAAAAACAGACGCTCGTCCGCCAGAACGCTGAATTGGAAAAGGACATCCTGCACCTGAAAACCCAGCGCGAACTCCGCAAGTACGCCAACGAACTACAGGGCGGCGAACCCTGTCCGCTCTGCGGCTCGGTACACCACCCACAAGTGATGGGCGGTGCGAACATCCTGGAAAACGAACTGACGGCTTTTGAACAAAAGCAAAGGAAACTGCGCGAGACGGGTGGGGCCTACGACAAATTCCAAAACCAACTCAGCGGCTTAGAGAAGGAATACGCTTTTTACGATAAGCAGAAGAAGGCCATTCGGGAAAAATGGGAGGAGAACAAAGCACTTTTGGCGGAACACGACGCGAAGTTTGTGTGGCCGGACTTTTCCAAAAGCGACGACAAGGAAGTCGCAACGGCTTTTGCAAAAGCCAAACAGCAACAAAAAGAGATTTCGGCACTGGAAAAGGAGTACCGGGAAAAGGAGGTCGAACTGGGAAAAACGCGGGACGTGCTGGACAACAAGATCAAGCCCGCACTCGATAAAGTCGAGCTGGAACTTGCCACCAAACTCGCCGAGATAGACACCTATCAGCGGCAGATCACCCAACTCGATGTAGCCGAGTTTGCCGAACAGACGGCGGAGCAGATCAAGTACCGTATTCACGCCCAAACTACCGCCCACGATAAGCTAATCGCGGATTACGAGCAACTGACGAAGCAAATCCAGGAGTTTGCCGACCAGCAGAACCGACTGGCGGGCGAGATTTCTTCCCTCAAAACCAATACCCGGCAGCAAGCCGAAGCCCTGCGGGAATTGAATGAGAACCTCGGCAGAGACATCGCCGCCTCCAACTTTGCCGACGAAAGCGAAATAAGGGCGATGCTGAATACCGAGCTGGACACCGCCACAGAAAAGCAACAGATCGACGCCTACCTCCTGACGCTGAACACCGCCCGCGCTACGCTGAAAACGCTGGAAGAAAAGACCGAAGGGCTGCGTTACGACGCCGAAATTCATCAAAAACTACGGGCCGATCTGGAAGAAAAAACCATTCGCCTCAACGACCTGCGCAAAGAAGAAGGCGGCCTGGCCAATCAGGTCAAAAAGCAGGAACAAGACCTGGCGGCGCAGGCGGATTTGCGCAAAAATAAAGACAAGCTCGACCTCCGCGCCAGCGACCTCGACACGCTGGGGAAGCTGTTCAAGGCGGCGGGTTTTGTGAGCTACGTCTCGGCCATGCACCTGCAGAATCTCTGCAATCAGGCCAATGCCCGCTTCCACAAAATGACGCGCCACCAGTTGCAGCTTGAACTCTACGAACCCCGTCCGGCGGAGTACGACTTCCAGGTGCGCGACCTGCTCAACGAAGGCCGCACCCGTGCCGTCAAGACGCTTTCGGGTGGGCAGAAATTTCAAGTCGCGCTATCGCTGGCCCTCGCTCTGGCCGACCAGATTCATAACCAATCCCACGCCATGCACAACTTCTTTTTCCTGGACGAAGGTTTCGGCTCGCTGGACAAGGATTCGCTGGGCGAGGTATTCGAAACGCTGCAATCGCTGCGCCGCGAAAACCGCATTGTGGGCGTCATCTCGCACGTGGAGGAATTGCAGCAGGAAATCCAGAATCACTTGAAAATTGAGATGACGGAGCAGGGCAGTGAGGTCATTCCGCATTGGGGGTAGGGTTCGGCTGTGCGCTGACGCCTATCATTTTTTCTTTTTTTAAAAAAAACTTACCTTTCAAAGGTTGGTCTGATGAATGGTTGTAATTGGCATTATATTTTTTTGCTGCCGATTACAACCATTCTCTATTTCGATGGGTCTGGGTTTCTAAATTCACATTTCTAAACTTATACGACAATGCGCACAATCTACCTGTTTCTCGTCGTGGCTCTGCTGGCAATGCCAGCCTCAGCCACCGTTCGTTACGTCGATGCCAACCAACCTAATAACGCTGGCGACGGACTCACCTGGGCTACGGCCCACAAGCACTTACAATCCGCCCTGTCGGCGGCGACCGACGGCGACCAGATTTGGGTCGCCCGGGGTATCTACAAGCCTACCGACAATGCCCTTGACCGCACGGCTTCTTTTGTGATGAAGGAAGGCGTAGCCATTTACGGGGGTTTTACCAGCGGCCAGATGAATTTGAACGACCGTAACAGCGATCCGGCCAGCAACGGCACGGTGCTGAGTGGGGATATCGATGGCGATGGCACAGTGGAGAACAACAGCCTGCACATTCTTTACAGTGTAGGCGGCGATCGCCCAAGTGAGGCTTTTCTGGATGGCTTCGTCATCAGTGGAGGCAATGATTACGATTTTGGCTACAATGGTGTTCCCTCGAAGGGAAGCGCCATGTACATCGAGTCATCCAGTCCGACAATCAATCGTTGCCTGTTTGAAAAAAACAACGCGCGGGAAGAAGGCGGTGCGATATACAGCAAAGACGGCAGCCCCCGCATTTTAAACTGCACGTTTCGGGGCAATGTCTCGGCAAAGTTAGGCGGGGCCATATACAGCAGCGGCGGCAGCCCCTTCATCACGGGAAGCGTTTTTGAGTACAACATAACCACGTCTTTTGACGGGGGGGCTGTGTACCTCTCCAACCCAGGGCCCTCAGCGGAAATCAGGGACAGCAAATTCCTAGGCAACCAAAGCTTTTACAGCGGCGGGGCCATTTATAAGGCAAATGGTAGTCTCAAATTAAATAATTGTTCATTTGAGCTGAATACTAATAGATTCGGCAGATCAGTCGCCGGGGGAGCGATAGTAAACAGCGGCCGAATATTGCTCAATAACTGCCAGTTCACTAAGAATAGCACGAGCGGTGCTGGTGGAGCGATAATCACCGCAGGGAATGACTGCGAGATCACTAACTGTGTTTTCAAAGGAAACAATGCCTTGCTAGGAGGAGGAGCCATCAGCAGTGGGGGGAATCTACTGGTCACAAATACTCTGTTCCAAGATAATTCAACTTATTTCAATGGAGGAGCCTTTTACAACCGCGGATCATCGACTGTTCTGGGAGAAGACATCCCTAAATTTGTTAACTGCTCCTTCGTGGGAAACACTGCGAGCGGTGGTACCCAAAACGGCAGCGGTGATGGAGGAGCAGCCATTTATAATTCCGGGAAGGGCAGCCCTCAGCTCACCAACTGTGCGCTTTGGGACAACGGCGGAGCCAATACCTTTAGCAATAATGAGCAGGATGGCGTCGGCCCCAGTGTTATGCACTCGGTGCTGGATGCATCCGTGACCCGATTTGGCAGCATGTCTCCCAGTACCAATATACTGATCACCCAATCCCCCTTCATTTCCGACACCGATGCCCGGCTGCGCCCCGGCTCACCGGCCATCGACGCGGGTCTCAATTCGGCCAATGCAACCGCCACCGACCTGGCGGGCAACCAGCGCATCATCAACGGAACCATCGACATGGGTGCTTACGAATTTGGCGAGATCACGGCCGGCTTCGCCATCACCGGAGTGGTCGGGGCCGACTGCCAGGCGCTGTCACCCACCGCCCGGCAACTCACCTTCACGCCCACGTATCAAGGCTCCGACGGTTCGCCGATTACGTTCGGCATTTATAACGAGATGCCCAGAACCCAGGCACCCGGCCCGTATAGCCTGAGGCTCTACACCGATAACCCCACTATTACCCTCACCGCAAGGCAGGGAAGTGGCGAGGAAGTACGCTACCAGTACGATTGGCTGGCAGCTTGTGCCTCCCTACCCAAAGCACTTGCCATCGTAGGCGTGAGTGGAGCGAATTGCCAGACGCTTTCGCCGACGGCTCGTAAACTCAACTTCACCCCCGTGTACGAAGGGGGCGACGGTTCGCCCATAACCTTCTCGGTCTATGGTGAAATGGTAGAGACTCAGGCTCCTGGCCCTTACGATCTGCGCCTTTACATCGATAACCCCAGCATCAGCTTGATTGCGCAACAGGGAAATAACAAGGTTCGCTTTCAGTACGACTGGTTGACGGTTTGTAACAATGCGGCGGCGAGATCGGGCGTCGGTGAAGAACCCGGCTCCGCGTTGCAATTGACTTTATTGGGTAATCCGGTGAACAATGGCCTGGTGAAAGTAGAAATACGCGGGGCGCAAGGCCAGCCCTTTGCTATTCAACTAATGGATATGAACGGTAAGATGGTCGGCGAACACCATGTAAAGCAACCTGAGACGGTTGAGAGTCATGCCTTCGAGATTAGCCAGCAACCAGCAGGAATCCTCTTACTGCGCGTCAGCAAACCTGACCAAACGCAAACCATCAAGGTGCTAAACGTGCATTGAGGTCGAACAGCCAAAGTCCGTTCTTCGTAGAGGCACCGTGAAGTGTGCCTCTACGAAGTATTGGAAGAAGGATGCTTTGTTTGTCAAGCTGATTAATGCTATTTTTGAAAAAAAGCAAGTCTACTCATGGCAATCACTTCACTTTCGCAGCTCGACCTCAATGGCAGCTATACGTATTCAGAGTACCTCAAATGGAAGTTTGACGAGTACGTAGAGCTGATTCGGGGAAAGGTGTTTCCGATGTCGGCACCGGTAAGTCAGCATCAGCGTCTCGTGGGCAATTTATATCTGGATTTGGGTAATCACCTTAGAAGGAGCCCCTGCCAAGTCTTCGTAGCGCCCTTCGATGTACGGCTCCCAACTTACAGTGATACTGGCGAACTTATAACTGATACAGATACGGTGGTGCAACCTGACATTTGCGTGATTTGCGACCCCGAAAAAGTTGATAGAAGAGGCTGCAATGGCGCGCCGGACATGATCGTAGAGGTACTTTCTCCCTCTACGGCTAAGAAAGATTTGAATGAAAAATTTGATCTCTATGAAGAATCGGGGGTGAAAGAGTACTGGGTTGTTTTTCCTGATTCTCAGGCAATAAACGTGTACTTACTGGAAGACAATACGTATGTCCTTAGAGACACTTACGAAGAAAACGCCAAAATCCCCGTCACTATGCTGCCAGATTTGGTAATCGATTTGGCCGATATCTTTACCCATTCTTAGTCATTCCCGCCGCTTGGGTGTCTTGCCATACTTTTCTTTGTACGCCTTGATAAAGTGCGACACACTCTCGTAACCAATCTCGGCGCTAATTTCCGAGCCGTTCATTTCTGTGGTACGGAGCAAAAAATCCGCGTGCTCCAGCCGCTGCTGCTTGATCCAATAGGCGGGAGAGGTGCCGAATTCTGCTTGAAAATCGCGCTTGAAGGCCGATAGGCTGCGACCCGAAAGCCGCGCCAGTTCGGCCAGGGTCAGAGGTTTGAGCGAATAGCTGTTCATCAGAAATCGCAGATCGGCCTTCTGGCCCTGATGAATGCTGAGCAGGACGGATTGCAGCTTACCAGAGCGATCTATTTCCGACAAATGCAGCAGTAATTCCTGAAATTTCAGCCTCAAAAAATGGGTTTTCAAATGGCTTTGGGAACGAAAATAGGGCAGGACTGACGCGATGAACTGCGAGAAATTCTTGGAAGACTGCAGATGCAAAATCGGGGCTTGCAGCGGTGCGGCTTCACGGGCGGCCCGGCCTTCAAACAGTTCGCCATGCAAACCGACGAATTCTTTCAAAAGCTTTTCATCGAAAAAGAAAACCAGGCTCTTGTACTCCTCATGGATCGACTCCGACATGAGGTAAAAACCCCGCTGCACGAACAGAATATCCCCCTTCGCGACCCGCACCTCCTGCGTGGTGCTGCTGAATTTCTTCTCCCCTTCCAGCACCACGATCACGGCGTGTTCCTCGAAAAACACCTCGTAACGCGACGGATAAACTTCGTTGCGGTAGGCCACAAAGGTCATGTCCTGGATTTTCAGGGCCTCGAATTCCTGGCGGCTAATGTCGGAGGGGACGCGGAGCATTTTGTTTGAAGCAGCAAAGGCACAAAGCGACAAAGTTGGCTTTTGGGCTTATACTAGGATAGTCGTTATCCAGATTTGTCAACTTTTTAAAAGTTGACAAATCTATATGTTCCAGTCATGAACACTGCACAACCAAGTACAAAGCTAAAAAAGCAACAAACATACATAGCACAAAAGCTATTCCACTTTGATCTTTGCCTATTTCTGTCTTAGGTAATTTTCACGATTAGTTTTTGAGTCGTTTTCTGTCTCTCTTGAAACTTCCTTTTTTACATCTTCATAGGCCTGATTAAAAACCTCAACTGTCTTCTTTTGAGACTTAGCAATGTGGGTATTTATGGCAGAAAGTGTTACGCTAATAGACTTGGCACTACGCAAACCCGAAATTTTAATACGCTTTTTCCCTTTTGCTGGGACAATTCCTATTTTTTCAATTTGTACAGAATCTGCGTTAAAAACATTCCACGAAAACTCTACTTCGTCGCCATCGTAAATCTTTGAAGGAGAAGCGGTGAAAAGTTCTGTTGTGGGGAAGAAATTAGTGTGATTTGGCGGGGTGGAATTACTGAAAGTACTTGACTGACTGAATCTTTTCTTAAAATCCCGGTCATAATTTGTCCGACGCTCGGGACGGGATAATGTATCGTAGGCTTCGTGAATTTCCTTGAATCTTTCCTCAAAAAAGCTATCACCGCCGTTTTTATCGGGATGAAATTTTGTAGATAGTTTCCGGTACGCCATTTTGATTTCGACCGAAGTGGCGGTTGCCGAAATTCCTAAGATATAGTAGTAGTCTTTCAAGTCTTGTTGCTTAAATTCTGATAGTAAGTCAAATAAGGCTAAATATCTAGAGAATTATTCAAGATGTATCAGATAAAAGTGTTACGGCCGATGGATTTTGTTTGTCAGAGTAGAGAGCAGGTAACTGCTACTCTCCTGCTTTTGCCAAAATAGCCCTCTCTAATTCATTGGAAAGTCTAAAATTGGTCTGCCGGATTTTCAGAAGAAGGGGTTTCACCAACGTGATATGACCCGCCGCTTTAGCATCAGTAAGCATACCGAGAGTTCCGATGACTTCCAGTCCAAGTTGGGAGGCTAATTTCCTTCCCTTCAACTCGTCGATTATCAGAAGGCAATGCTTATGTTCCATCGCCAGTGCTATGGTACTTGCTTCACCCTTATCAAGTACAGCCTCGATAGATGCTTGAAATCTTTTGTCTGAGGGAGATTTGACTTCAACCCAAGAAGGGAGCGGCGACCCAAATTCCGCTAAGACTTCAGGAGTAGTGATTACCGTCTCATAAAGTTTTTGCAGTAGGTGCAGACTTCCTATTTTCTCCAAGAGAATGAAGCAACTGGCATCAGAGACGATATTTCTTGGCATTCAGGATATCTTTTTCGAGTTCGGCAACGGACTGGTTGAAAAGTGAAACGCCATACTGGCCAAGCATATCCATGAATGTTCGCTTGGAATAGCCAGCCAACTCGGCAGCCTGCCCGAGTGAAAGCGTTCCGTTCTCGTAGAGTCGGGCGGCCAGCATATTCTTGGCTTCCTGCGCATCAAGGTTTACTGATTCGGGTATCTCTAAGATTATGGTTTTCATGCTTCAAATTTAAGGGTTTCTTCAAGGCAACCTGCTTTTAGTGATGCTAATTTAGGGCATTCTCCCCAAACTCCCGTCTACTGTACCCACTTAGGCTAAATATTGCGCGGCCGTTGAATTTTCAAAATAAAGATTCTATCTTTGCAGTCCTTTTTACGGATCGAGGTGAAAGAATTAAGCAAATATACGATTGGAATTTACGGTTTGGAAGACAGACCGTACGAATTCGATTACGAGATCGGCCCGGCCTTTTTCGAGGAAATGCCCCAGGAATTAATTGAGAAGGGCGATTTCCGGGTACACATGCGGCTGGAAAAATCCAGCACCATGATTCAGCTTTGGTTCGACATCGAGGGAGAGGCGGAATTGACTTGTGACCGTTCACTGGAACGCTTCGACGAGCCCGTGAACACGCAAAGCCGGATGATTCTTAAATTCGGAGACCACGATGAGGAGCTGACGGAAGAAATTTCGGTCATCAACCGCAACAAGACGCAGATCAACGTGGCGGGCTACATCTACGAGTTCATCGCCCTGGCCCTGCCGATGAAGAAAATCCACCCTGACCTGCGCAAGCCGGAAGAGGACGAAGAAGAAGCGGAAACGCTGATATACAGCTCCGAAAAACAAAACCTCAACGGCGAAACCGAAAAAACCGACCCCCGCTGGGAAGCCTTGAAAAAGCTTAAAAACTAAATCTATTGAATAAGGCGACACCTATAAGTTCAGAAAAAAAGGCTTATTCACTAATTCCAAATTCACTAATTCCCAATTAAAAGATGGCACATCCTAAACGGAGACATTCCACCACCCGCCGCGACAAGCGCCGCACCCACTACAAGCTTACGGCCAAGCAACTGTCGGTCGATCCCACAACGGGTGAAGTACACCGTTCGCACCGCGCTCACGTGTACGAGGGCAACCTGTACTACAAGGGCAAATTGATGATCGAAGATTACGCGAAAGTCGTCTGATTTTTTGTGGCTTATGGCCTTGATTTCGCAGCAGCTTTGCAAATAGTTGTTGCGAAATTCTTTTTTACTGGCTCGCAACTGCTAAATTTACCCTACGTTTTCATTTTTAAGTCAACAAAAAAGGAGTGTAAATGAAGATTGCAGTAGACGCGATGGGGGGTGATTTTGCGCCAAAAGCGATCGTCGAGGGGGTTGTCATGGCCTCCGCCGACTTGCCCGCCGACGCGCAAATCGTTCTGATCGGTCGGGAAAACGCAATCCGTGAAATACTGCAGCAGCATGACTTCGATTCTTCGACGGTGGAAATCGTTCACGCTGAGGACGTCGTCGAAATGGGAGAACACCCCACCAAAGCCCTTTCGCAGAAACCCAATTCCAGCATCGGCGTTGGGTTTAAGCTTTTAAAGGAGAAGGCGGTGGACATTTTTTGCAGCGCGGGCAACACCGGTGCGATGCACGTCGGCGCACTCTTCAGCATCCGGGCTATCGAGGGCATCTTGCGGCCCGCCATCGCGGGCTTCATCCCGCAGGTGGATGGCAGCTACGCCATCATGATCGATATCGGGGCCAATGCCGACTGCAAGCCCGATGTACTGGGACAATTCGGTGAAATCGGTTCGCTCTTTGCCAAGCATACCTTCACGATTGACCGTCCGCGGGTTGCGCTGATGAATATCGGCGAAGAGGAGCAGAAGGGTTCGCTGATTGCTCAGGCCACCCACCAAATCCTGAAAAACAATAAACGCATCCATTTTATAGGAAATATTGAAGGGAAAGACCTTTTCACCAACAAAGCCGATGTCATCGTGACCGATGGCTTTACGGGAAACATCCTTTTCAAATTGGGCGAATCACTCTACGAAGTCACAAAAAGCCGGGGCGTCGAGGACGAGTTTATCGCCCGCACTAATTATGAGGGCGTGGGCGGCAGCCCTATCGTCGGTGTGAATGGCAACGTGATGATCGCCCACGGAATGTCCACCCCACTCGCCATAAAAAACATGCTTTCCTGGGCAGTGAAACAAGTGGAAGCCAACGCCTATGTACACATCGCCCAAGCCCTCGCCTGACTTTTGATTAAAAAAGATACCCTACCCATGACCCACGTAAAAGCCGCCATCACCGGCGTATTTGGCTACGTTCCCGATTACGTTCTGACCAACGCCGAGCTGGAAAAGATGGTGGACACCAATGACGAATGGATCGTTAGCCGGACGGGCATCAAAGAGCGACGCATCCTGAAAGGGGAGGGGATGGGGAGCTCCCACATGGGAGCCGAAGCGGTGAAGGGACTACTGAAAAAAACCAACATTGCGCCCGAAGAAGTCGATCTGCTGGTGTGCGCTACCACGACGCCCGACTACGTTTTCCCCTGCACGGCTAATCTTATTTGCGAAATGGTCGGTATACGCAACATAGGCAGTTTCGACGTGCAGGCGGCTTGCTCGGGTTTCGTATATGCCCTGACGATGGCCTCGCAGTTCATCGAGACCGGAAAGTACAAGAAGATCATCGTCGTGGGAGCCGATAAAATGTCGGCCATCACCGATTACACCGATCGCACGACCTGCATCCTCTTCGGCGACGGAGCCGGAGCGGTGCTGCTGGAAGCCAACGAAGATGGTTACGGTTTGCTCGACTCGATCATTCGCTCCGACGGCGTGGGCCAACCTCACCTTAACCAGAAAGCCGGCGGAAGCCGCTATCCGCCCACGCACGAAACCATCGACAGGCGTGAACACTACGCTTACCAGGACGGGCCGCAGGTATTTAAGTTCGCGGTAAAGAAAATGGCCGATTGCTCCGCCGAAATTATGGAGAAAAACGGCTTGACGGGCGACAATGTCGCCTGGCTCGTGCCGCATCAGGCCAACAAGCGCATCATCGAAGCCACCGCCAACCGCATGGGCGTAAGTATGGACAAGGTGATGCTCAACATCCACAAATACGGTAACACCACCGCCGCTACCATTCCACTCTGTCTTTGGGACTACGAATCCCAACTCAAAAAAGGCGACAACCTAGTCCTCGCTGCCTTCGGCGGCGGCTTCACCTGGGGAACGGCTTACGTGAAATGGGCTTATTCCTCAGTTGACAGTTGACAGTGGACGATTTATTTTTTTTTGTCAAATGGCTCAGCAGCTCATCGAGATATACCAGAATATTTATTTTAACCTTATACTATTGACCTTCATTTATTGACTAGCGACAACACAATCTCAAAAGCATTGTCAACCGTCAACCGTCAACTAAAAAAATGGCTTCAACATCTGACATCCGCAACGGATTAGTGATCGAGTATAACAACGATCTTTTTCAAATTACCGAGTTCCAGCACGTCAAACCGGGCAAGGGCAACGCTTTTGTTCGTACCAAGATGAAAAGCCTGACGACGGGCAAGGTGCTGGACAATACCTTTAACTCCGGGGCGAGCATTACGCCCGTTCGGGTCGAGCGACAGAAATTTCAGTACTTGTATAAAGACGAAGTCGGCTATAACTTCATGAACACTGAGAACTTCGAGCAGATTCTGCTGACTGATCAGCTCGTAACCAGTGCCGACCTGATGAAGGAGGGCCAGGAAGTGGAGATCTTGATGAATACTGAAAATGACGCTCCGCTGATTTGCGAACTGCCCGCCTTCGTAGAACTCAAAGTCACTTACGCCGAACCCGGCATTCGGGGCGATACGGCCAACTCGCCCAAGAAATCGGTGGAAGTAGAAACGGGTGCTAAAATCAACGTCCCCATCTTCATCGAACAGGACGACGTGTTGAAAATCGATACCCGCACGTACGACTACGTAGAACGCGTCAAATCATAATTTTCTAAACCATTTGTTTCCCCTCAGAACCAATATTCCCTAACTATGGAAACCAAGGAAATTCAAAAGCTCATCGACTTTATCGCCCAGTCGGGTTTGGATGAAGTGAACATTGAAACTTCGGAGCTAAAAATCAAGGTAAAGCGTAACGCGACGACTGTTAGCGCATCTGCGGCTTCGGCGGCTACGCCCGTTGCGGCGGCCCCGGCTGCTGCGCCTGCGCCAGCGGTGGCACTGCCTGCTCCTCCTGTTGCGGCGGCTCCGGCCACAGCACCCGCCGCCGAAAGTGCAGCTAACTACGTCACGGTAAAATCGCCCATGATTGGTACCTTCTACCGGGCTTCCAGCCCCGAAACGCCTTCATTGGTCGAGATCGGGGACGAGATCAAACCCGGCAAGCCCGTGTGCATTATCGAAGCCATGAAACTATTTAATGAAATCGAGGCTGAAATATCGGGTCGCATCGTGAAAGTACTCGTGGAAAACGCCACGCCCGTCGAGTTCGACCAACCGCTGTTCCTGGTCGAGCCTATCTGAACCCTACCCTAGACCCTCATGCTCAAGAAAATACTCATTGCCAACCGGGGCGAGATCGCCCTGCGCATCATCCGCACTTGTCGCGAAATGGGCATCCGCACGGTTGCGGTTTACTCCACCGCCGACCGCGACAGTCTGCACGTGCGCTTCGCCGACGAAGCGGTGTGCATCGGCCCGCCCGCCAGTCGGTTGTCCTACCTCAGTATCCAAAATATTATTTCCGCCGCCGAAGTGACGGGGGCCGACGCCATTCATCCTGGCTACGGTTTCCTGTCCGAAAATGCGGAATTTTCGCAGATTTGCTCCGATTACGGTATCAAGTTCATTGGAGCCACCGCTGAGCAAATCAATGGCATGGGCGACAAGGCCACGGCCAAAGCCACCATGCGCGGCGCGGGTGTTCCCGTCATCCCTGGTTCCGAAGGGCTGCTGGAATCAGTAGAAGAAGGCAAAAAACTCGCCAAAGGCATGGGCTATCCCGTGATTGTGAAAGCCACGGCGGGTGGCGGCGGACGCGGAATGCGCGTCATCAACAAGGAATCAGAGTTCGAGAAAGCCTGGAACGATGCCCGGCAGGAATCCAGCGCGGCCTTCGGCAACGACGGGCTATATCTTGAAAAATTCGTGGAAGAACCCCGCCACATCGAAATCCAAATCATCGGCGACCAGTACGGCAAGGTCTGTCACCTTTCGGAGCGCGACTGCTCCATTCAGCGGCGGCACCAAAAACTGGTTGAGGAAACGCCCTCGCCAGCGATGACCCCCGAACTGCGGGAGCGAATGGGGGCCGCCGCCATCAAAGGCGCCCAGGCTATTGGCTACGAAGGCGCGGGCACGGTAGAGTTTCTGGTAGACAAACACGGTGATTTTTTCTTCATGGAAATGAACACCCGCATCCAGGTGGAACACCCCATCACGGAGGAGGTGACGGATTTTGACTTGATCAAAGAGCAAATCAAGGTAGCAGCGGGGGAACCCATTTCTGGCCGTAATTACACGCCCAAGCTTTTCGCGATGGAGTGCCGCATCAACGCCGAAGATCCCGCCAACGGCTTCCGACCCAGTCCGGGCAAAATTACCAACCTGCACTTTCCCGGTGGTCACGGCGTGCGCATCGACAGCCACGTATACAGCGGCTATACCATTCCGCCGAACTATGACTCCATGATCGCCAAGTTGATCGTCAGCGGTCAGTCACGGGCCGAGGTCATCACGCGCATGAAGCGGGCCTTGCAGGAATTCGTCATCGAAGGCGTTAAGACGACCATTCCCTTCCACATCAAACTCATGGATGACGAAGGCTTCCGCTCGGGAAATTTCACGACCAAGTTTTTGGAAACGTTTGATTTTAGCGATTTGTAGAGACATCAATGGTGTCATTGCGCTTTTCTTATCTTTGCCAAGATCAGAGTGCACTAGACTTCGACCATTTAGAAAGCCGATGTTATGAAAAATAGAACCTACCGCGTCGTTATCAGTAAAGATCCTGAAGGCGGGTACCTGGCCGATATCCCAACTTTGAAATACTGCATGTCCTCCGGTGATACGATCGAAGAAGCCATAGAAAACATACGAGAGGCATTGGAAGGTGTCATGGAAGAGGAAAAATAAAAAAGTGATTTTGCCAAATTAAAAACGGCCCGCTTCAAATCGAAGCGGGCCGTTTCTTTTTTGACTATAAAGTTTCCTCAATAAGCCCGCACCAGCTTCCCTTCGTGGAAATTGACAAAAGCTTTATTCACAACCTTGTTGCCCCCCGGCGTAGGATAATCACCCGTAAAGTACCAGTCGCCCGAGTGCTTCGGACAGGCCGTGTGCAGATTACCGACAGTTTGGAAAATAACGGACAAATCGGCGTTCATTCCTTCGGGACGGACGATTTCCGCCACTTTGCGGGAGATCTCATCATCGGTGAAAAGATCGTACAGCGCCTTGGCGTAGTTGGTCTCATAAGCATTACCCGAAGCCAGATTAGCGGCGCATTGTGCGTAAACCTCCTCGCGCATAAAGCCCAAACCGCGTTCTTCCAGCAGCTCCATCATCGCCCGGAAGGCCACGAAGTCCTTCATACGTGACATATCGATGCCGTAGCAGTCGGGAAAGCGAATTTGCGGGGCCGAGGAGACGATCACGATTTTCTTAGGGCCAAGTCCGTCCAGCATTTTCAGGATGCTTTTCTCCAGCGTCGTACCGCGCACAATGGAGTCGTCTATCACTACTACTGTATCGATACCTTTGCGCACGACCTCGAAAGTCGTGTCATACACACTCGACACCATTTCATCGCGAAGATTGTCGGCGGTGATGAAAGTGCGGGATTTCACGTCTTTGGTAACAAGCTTCTCGATGCGAGGCCGGAACGACAGGACGCGATCAAGTTCCTCCTCAAAGAGGATTCCCTCCATAATTGCCCGCTTGCGCTTTTTGGCCAGATACTCTTCCAGGCCTTCGATCATGCCGAAAAACGAGGTTTCGGCGGTGTTGGGGATGTAGGAAAATATCGTGTTCTCGAGATCGTAGTCGATCTCTTCCAAAATCTGGGGAATCAGCAGTTTTCCCAGCTCCTTGCGCTCATTGTAGATATCGGGATCGGTGCCACGCGAGAAATAAATGCGCTCGAAACTGCACGACCGCTTGGGCAGTTGCGGCAAAATTGCCATTTCGTTGTATTCACCTTCTTTGTTCACAATCAAGGCGCTGCCTGGCGTTACCTCCTGAATCTGGTTGTACTCAACATCAAAAGCCGCCTTGATGGCCTGCTTTTCGGAGGCCACCACGACCACCTCGTCGTCGGCATAGTAGTAGGCCGGACGGATACCCGCCGGGTCGCGCATGACAAAGGCCGCGCCGTGGCCCGTGAGGCCGCACATGGCGTAGCCACCGTCAAAATCGCGGCAGGAACGCTCGAGTACGCGCTGAATGTCGATGTTCTCCTCGATGATGTCCGATAGCGTAGGGTTTTCCCAAATTCCCTTGAAGCGGTCGAATACGCGTTGGTTCTCCTCGTCCAAAAAGTGGCCGATTTTTTCCATCACCGTCACGGTGTCCACTTTTTCCTTGGGATGCTGGCCCAGCGAAACGAGTTTACCAAAAAGCTCGTCCACGTTGGTCATGTTGAAGTTGCCCGCCATCACCAGGTTGCGACTACGCCAGTTGCTTTGGCGCAGCATCGGCTGACAGTTCTCGATTTCGTTGCCGCCGTAGGTGCCGTAGCGCAGGTGTCCCAGCCACAGTTCTCCGGTAAAGGCCAGGTTTTCCTGCAACCAACGGGCATCGTCGACTTTCTTTTTGTGATCTTTGAGGCCCTTCCTGAATTTCTTATGGATTTTTTGAAAAATATCCGCCACCGGCTGCGGCTCGACCGAACGGTAGCGGCTGATGTAGCGCTTTCCCGCCGGGACTTCGATCTTGATGTTGGCCACGCCAGCCCCATCCTGCCCCCGGTTCACCTGTTTCTGCATCATCACATCCAGCTTGTGGACGGCGTACAGCGGCGTTCCGTATTTGTCGATGTAGTGTTGGTAAGGTCTCCGAAGACGAATCAGCGCGATCCCGCACTCGTGCTTAATGGCGTCGCTCATAAGGTGTCAATGAGTGGATTTTGGATGAGTAAATGAGTGAACGATACCTTTACACTGCTGGCAAAGAGCGTCTTCTCTCATCATAAACTGGTGGTCTGCCGAACCGATTTCGATGTGGTTCGACACCCCTAAACTACACGAAAAATGTTTAAGTTCGGGAACGGAAGGGTAAAAATGTGAAATCAGTTTGGATCGAGATGGTCAGTCGTCCCATCGAACGGGTCAGGAACTTAACTTTTCTTAGCTTTGTGAAAAATAAAATACGAGTGGAGGTGCCTTTAGCCGTTGTGGTCTGAAGATACCTGGTGTTCTTTCCCAATATTCTGATGAAAATAGATCGTGAAGCCCTGCAAAAAATCGCCCACCTGGCCCGCCTGGAGGTGAAGCCCGAAGAAGAAGCGGCTCTACTGGTCAGCATGGAAAACGTGCTGACCTGGATGGAGCAACTCGATGAGTTGGACACCGAGGGCGTGGAGCCGCTTACCCACATGACCGACGAGGTCAACAATTGGCGCGAAGACGCAGCGAAGAATGCGCTTTCCCGCCAGGATGGTTTGAGCAACGCGCCCAGCCACGACAACATCCACATTCAAGTGCCGAAAGTAATCGAATAAACGCTTATGAGCCAAACGCAGTCTTCCCATTCCAGAGCGCTCGACACCGTCATGCACGGTCTGATGCGTCGCTATAAGGAACGTGTTCCCGATGTGAGCACCATCCTCGATGCGATGGTGCAGGAAAACGTGATCGCTGATTCCGAAGATATCGAAAACGACCACATCGCCTTCCGTACTTTGGGTGTCCCGAATCTTGGTATCGCCTCTTTCGAGAAAATCTTCCTGCACTATGGCTACCAAAAGCGCGATTACTACTACTTTGAAGGCAAGAAGCTGGACGCCTATTGGTTCAGCCCACCGTTGCCGCACTATCCAAGGATTTTTGTCAGCGAACTACGGGTAAAGGAGCTTTCCGAAGAAGCGCAGCGCATCATCCAAAGTTATACCGACGAAGTGAAAAGCGATCCCGTGGACAGTCTGGATTTGGAAAATGGTAAAGCCGTGGATGCTTTTCTGCACCAGCCGCTTTGGCGCACGCCAAGCCTCAGCGATTACCTGACTTTGCTGAAAGAAAGCGAATACGCCGCCTGGGTGATTTACAACCGCTACTATCTCAACCACTTTACGATTAGCGTCCATAACCTGCCCGAAGGCTACAACACTGTGGCGAATTTCAACGGTTTTCTGGAAAAGCAAGGCATCAAACTCAACGACTCCGGCGGCAAAATCAAAGAAAGCCCCGACGGTGGTCTGCTGCAAAGCTCTACCGTGGCACAGATGCTCGAGGCCGAATTTACGGAGGGTGAAAAGCACCAGATTCTAGGATCGTACGTGGAGTTCGCCGAGCGGCGCGTTTTGCCCGAATTTGCCAACCTATCCACCGACCAAATCCAGCGTCAGCACCGCCGCGACGGCTTCGAAGCGGGCAACGCCGACAAGATTTTTGAAAGCACCTACACGACGCAGACGGCTCTTCGGCCCCGCTCAGAGTGACAGAGGCAGAGGCAGAGACAGAGGCACAAAATAAGAAGGCCCGAACGAAAATTCGTTCGGGCCCTTATCTATCCGTTATTTAACTGACGAGTAACTGTCAACTGTCAACTGTCAACTGTCAACTGTCAACTAAACAATCACATTCTGAATCCGAAAGTATAGACGTCGGCGGGAGCATCGGAATAGACGCCCTCGAACTGTACCATAGCACCTGATTTGTCGGCCAGGGCACCCTTTAGGTCATTGACCGAGCGTACTTGTTTGCCGTTCACTTTGGTGATGATAAAGCCTTCGCTGACACCAGCGCGGGACAGCTTGCCACCTTGAATGTCCATGATTTTCACGCCGCCTTCGATTTTGTAGCGCGATAGGCGCTGCTTCTCCTGCGTGGTGAGGTTGTCGAACTGAGCACCCAGAGCGTTCATGGCTACGGCACTCTCGCTCTTCTTCACAATCTCGGAGCCACCCGTGCGGTTACGAAGCGTCACATCGAAATCTTTCTCCCGGCCATCGCGATTCACAGTAATTACCACCTTATCGCCAGGGCGGTGCAGGCCGATGGATTGCTGCAATTGAGGAATGGTGTTGATCGTAAGACCGTCGACTTTCACGACTACGTCGCCCTTCTTCAAGCCAGCAGCGGCACCCGCACTACCTTCGATGAAGTCACGCACGTACACGCCCTCATTCACTTTTACACCGTACTCGTCAGCTTTGCGGCTGTCCAGGTCTTCCAGAGAGATGCCCAGGTACCCACGCTGCACGTTGCCGTACTTGATAAGGTCGCCCGATACTTTCTTGACAATAGCCGAAGGTACCGCAAAAGCGTAACCCGCAAAGCTACCCGTAGGGCTGGCGATGGCGGTATTGATCCCGATCAACTCTCCTTTCAGGTTCACCAAAGCCCCGCCGCTATTGCCGGGGTTCACTACGGCATCCGTTTGGATGAAAGACTCCAAAGGCGAATCGCCTTCAGTCTCGACACCCGTCTGGCGCTGACGCCGCGCGAATTCCTGACCGATGATTCCCAGACCACGGCCCTTGGCGCTCACAATCCCCGCCGTAACGGTCGATTCGAGGTTAAAGGGGTTGCCCACGGCCACTACCCACTCGCCTACTTTGGCGGCGTCGGAGTTGCCGAACACGATGGCGGGCAGGTCGTTTTCGTCGATCTTGATCACCGCGATATCCGTCGAAGGATCGGTGCCAATTACTTTGGCTGTCACTTTCTGCTGGTTGTTCAGCGTCACTTCCAGTTCCTCCGAACCTTCCACCACGTGGTTGTTGGTCACGATATAGCCATCGGAACTGATGATGACACCCGAGCCGCTGGCCTCGGCGCGTCGCTGCTGCTGGGGTTCGCCCCGGCGCATGCCGCCCATGCCATTTTCTCCGAAAAACTCCCGGAGCATTTCCTGCATCGGATTACTGCTCATGTCGCGGGAACTGCGCGCCATAGTATTCTTGATGTGCACCACCGCCGGGGTGGCTGTCTCGGCAGCGTAGGTAAAATCCCCCGGCGTACCAGCGGGCATTCCGGTGGAGGTGAACTTTGCCATTGTTTCGGCAGGCGCTTCCCTAAAAATAACATTCTGGCCATTGCCGTTATCCAGCAATTTGAAGCCAGCGATGGTAGTGGCGCTCGAGAGCAGACCCACCAGTACGATTGCTTTCCAATTTGTTTTCATTCTTTATATCGAGGTTTAATTATGTAAGGGTCAAACGTCCCGTTTGAAGGCTTTCATTCCCGCACTCAGGGTATTTAACGATTTTTAACAAAGGTAACGGAGTAGAGAAAAGAATCGTACCGCTACTTGACGAACGGTTTCTCGTTCCATTATAGTGCAAAACAAAGGCGATTCCAAAAAGTTAGAACCGCCTTCGTTTTCGGTCAAAAAAATTTAAGCAATTTCAATCGTGCGCTGTGGCTTGACTTTAGCCTCTTCCCGCTTGGGAAGCTCTACGTTCAGCACCCCGTCGGTATAAGTGGCATTGATCTTTTCACCATCCACGGTAGTGGGTAGGGTGAAGGTCCGCTGGAACGAGGAGTAGCTGAACTCGCGGCGGGTGTATCTGCCTTTTTTGCGATTCTGCTTTTGCTCATGCTGGTTTTCCTCTTTGCTTTCCTTCTTTTGCTCGCCTTCGTTTTGATCCTGGAAGTTGTCAAACTCGCTATCCTCCCGCTTTTCGGCCGAAATGGTGAGGCGGTTGTGATCGAGGTTCAGTTTGAAGTCTGACTTTTTCAGGCCGGGCGCAGCTACTTCGATACTGTAGCCGTCCTCGTCCTCCCGTACGTTCACAGCGGGGGCCGTGCCATTGAAAGTTGGCGTGAAAAACTCGTCCATCAGGTCTTTACTAAAAAAGCTGTTGATCAAGCTGGGGTGCTGGTACGAGTCGTTGTTTCGATTTCTGATTAAAGCGTTCATAACTTAAATGGTTTTAATGTGAATATTTGATTTGCTGTATGTCATCTCTGACTTGTACAAACCCATTTTCAACATTTGTACCAGATGAATCGAATTGAGAAACGCTGACATATTGTCTCATAAAATTGAAAAAATTGCTTCTTAGCGACAAAATGTCATTATAATGAATGGCCTTTTGCATAAATTCATGGGAATCGAGTTATACATCCTCATGAGGTATGCTGAGAAAATTCCTACAAAGACCCACAGCTGAAAGATAGAAATCTGCGCCTCGCCTTGGCAATCCATCTGAAAAGCCTAAAAAGAAGTATCTTTGAAAAAACAGTCAAAGACATGGAAACTGCAACGGAACAAATCCCCGAAATCCTACTCTACGAAGAATTCGGTGGCCGGAAGTACTATCGCCGGGGCTATCAGCAGGTGCTGCTCGGATTAAAGACAGAAAACGAAATTATGGGAAGCAGTTTCTTACAAGGCCTAATCGTGCAGGCGATAGTGCACTACCTGAGAACGATCCTACCTAAGAAAGACTATTGGACGCCCACCAATGAAGTGGGTTTGCACGCCCGTCACAAGGAAAACTTCTCGGGCGACATTTTAATCAACGAAAAAGCAAAATCCGGCGACCCATGGGTGAAGCACTACGCTGCTATCCCACCCAAATTTATTATTGAAGTTGACATAAAGATTGACCCGGCGGACTACACCAGTGAGCCCGCTACCGGTTCGGACATGGCCTATATGGTTGATAAATCCCAAAAGCTCATTGACTTCGGTGTCGAAGGCGTCGCCTGGGTCTTGACCGAAAGCCGCAAAATTTTGCTGATGCGGCCTGAACGCCGTTTAGAAGTCTTCGAGTGGGGCGATGAGGTGCCGCTCTTCGGCGACTACAGCTTTTGCCTGCAAACGATTTTGGAAGACGAGGACATTGTGCCGCCTTCGGAGTAGAGGCATGTGGGGATAAAAACCGGAGCAGGCGGTGATTTTTAAAAACCAGAATTCTCTCTGACCTCAGATACTGAAATCTTCCAGAACTTACGTATTTTCAAGCAAATGGTGAGCCTTTCCCAGCCAAATACGCGCTGACGTTAAAAACGATTCCCTCCATGATTTCGACGTCTTTGTTCCAATCCTTAGTCTGCCAGTCTTCATTTGGGGTAGCTATCGTCACTTTTTTTGCTTCCGTGGTAATCCAAATCACCTTTTCCACGCCAAAATCGAACAGCTTCTGCGTTTTTTTGAAAAGATAGGCGTCGGGTGCTATATCGTAAGGATCAGCGGCAATGTCGACCTCGATGGCGATCTTGGGAGGTACCTGGGCGTAGTGCAGATCAACATCGGCAACCGAAAGGGTCGCGTTGTCAAAGATAAGTATGTCCCCCGCCAGGTTGTTGCGGCGATCCAGATGAATCCCCGCTTCACTTGTGATTACAGTAAATCGCTCTTCATCGATTGTCCTGGCCAGCAAAAACATAAGATAAGTAACGATGTGGCCCTGCAATGTGCTCGATCCCATGATTTCTGAAAAAGTTTTTTGACCCGACAAGACTTCACGATACCCCTTGTAATGGATGGGCTGGCCGTCGATAATCTCGTAGATCAATTCGTCGGGAATGGGAGCGATGGGTTTTCTCCGGGCGCGGACGCCTGATTTGGTGGCGATCATGTTTGAAGTGTGGTTTGTTGAGATGCCGTTTTAATAGCGTTGGTGTTTCATTCAAATATAGCTTTTTATTGTCAGGTTGAATTCTTCCCCGCAACGAACCGCATCCCCCTGCCTCTCTCGTCGCTCGGGCTGTGTCTCCACAGCCCGAGGTGAAGGTGGCTCCACAGCCCATGGAGTAAAACTTTGGAAACATAGCCCACGGAGTAAGATTATCACCACCCATAGTATGATTTAATTGTCTCTGCCAGAAGAGTTCCGGCTGTTCCAGTTGCGATAGTCCAGGAGCCATTTAGAGTTTTGGCAATCATTTTAGTAATCCAATTATTTGTTCTTTCTCCGAAAAACATCTTTTCTTCATCTGGAACGTCGTCGTTGAGAATATCTCGTAACTCCTGGATATCCCCTTCTTCAACTAAGTTGTCTCGTAATTTTTCAGATTAAAGATGTAAAATCACCTTTTTTTATTTCTATGCGATTTTTTACAATAGAATTATTACCTGTATTGACAAAAGACCCATCTCCATGATTATTAATAACATAACTATTCATGATAGAATTTATCTCTTCTTTTTTAAATTTTAAATCACCCAGACTCGAGCTTTCACCAAATTGCTGGTCCAATTCTAATATAAAATCTAGAAACTTAGATCTAATCGAGGTAAGTATTTGATTAATAAGAGCAGATGATACAACTTTTTTGGCCTTAACTAATCTAAACCCAGGATTCGTATCTCTAATAGGCTTTTCTATTGCGGCACACAGCTCTGGGGGTACAGTTATTGACAAAGGAGAGGTATTTCCTTCAATACGCATTTTTTCAAGTGCCGATACACTTTCATAAAGAGTAACGTTGTTCATAAACTCGAACAATTCAGCACTAAGACCAGATGTCGGTAAAGGAATATTATCAAAGGGAATGTTATAAATATAGTAAGACCCAACCAGACTTGCTCCGTGTTTTCTGTAAGCTGGGACATTCTTATCCCTTTCATACATCAGAATTGGGTAACCATCAAGCTCATTGTTGATCCAACCTAGCAACACCTCATTGTTTATTTTTCTGGCGAGTAATTTACCTTTGAATAAAGGCCCTTCCAAGGATATATTTGTTTGGATTAAGTCTTCTGTTATTTCTTGAATAATTTTCATACAAGTTATTTTTATCTATTTTACTCTTCAATGGTTTGTCAATCTTCAAAGTATTACAAAGGCGTGTAAGCTTTGGGTACCTTATCTCTTCACCGTGGGTTGGGTCTCCACAGTCCCAGCGACGACAAAAGTCATTTAGGGGGATACTATCTACGGAGTAGGGCTCTAATTCAAACCACTCTATTTTTCCTCACTTCAACGCCAACTCCCCGCAGGCCTTCTCCGACGCCGACTGCTCGGCTTTTTTCTTGGTGAAGCCATTGCCGACGGCAAACGGCTCGTCGTCCACGAAGAGTTGGGAGATAAATTCGCGGTGGTGGCGGTCGCCGTTCTCGGAGAGTAGCTCGAAGCGGAGTTCTTTGTTTTCGCGCTGTGCCCACTCGATGATGAGGCTCTTGAAGTTGGTCGTGTTCTCGATGATGTCTTCGAGGTCGTAGTGAGTCAGCAGTTTTTTGATGACGAACTTTTGGGTGAAGCGGAAGCCTTTGTCGAGATAAATGGCTCCGACGAAGGCTTCGAGAGCGTCGCCAAACATGGAGGAGCGCGAGGAGCGGCCCCGTCGTCCGCCGTCGTATTCGATGAGGGCGTCCAGACCCAACTTGCGGGAAATTTGGCCGAGGGATTCGCGGTTGACGATCCGGGAGCGGATTTCGGTCAGGAAGCCTTCGTCTTTGTAGGGGTACTTGGTGAAGAGAAACTCGGCTACGATCATGCCCAATACGGCATCGCCGAGGTATTCCAGGCGCTCGTTCGATTCACGAAAGCCTTTGATGGCGGTGGGTTTCGAGGCAGAAGTGTGCCGGAACGCCAACTGATACACGCTCAGGTTGGAGACCCTTTCGCCCAGGATGTGTTCGATGGACTGCTTAAAATTCTTCTCGACCTCGCTGATTCCCGGCTTAAAGAGCGACAGAATGGGTAAAAGAATTCGCTTCCTCAAAGTCGTCGGTTCCGTTGCGTGATTTATTCCTCGAATTTCTTGAAAATGACCGACGCATTGTGGCCGCCGAAGCCGAAGGTATTGCTCAGCGCGATGTTCACTTTGCGTTCCTGGGCCTTATTGAAAGTCAGGTTCAGGCGCGGGTCGATCTCGGGATCATCGGTGAAGTGGTTGATGGTCGGGGGAACGACGCCGTCGCGAATGGCCATAATGCAGGCCGCGGCCTCGATGGCCCCAGCTCCGCCCAGCAAGTGGCCGGTCATGGATTTGGTGGAGCTGATGTTCATCGCGTAGGCGTGGTCGCCGAAGTAGCGCTCGATGGCCTTGATCTCCTGCGGATCGCCCAGTGGTGTGGAGGTACCGTGGGTGTTGATGTAGTCGATCTCGTCGGGCCGAATGCCCGCGTCTTCCACGGCATTTTTCATCACTTGGTAGGCTCCGGTGCCGTCGGGATGCGGGGCCGTGATGTGGTAGGCGTCGGACGACATACCCGCGCCGATGATCTCGGCGTAGATTTTGGCGCCGCGTGCTTTGGCGTGTTCGTATTCTTCCAGGATCAGGGCCGCGCCGCCTTCGCCCAGCACGAAGCCATCGCGATCCAAATCGTAGGGACGGGAGGCCGTTTCGGGGGAGTCGTTCCGTTCCGAGAGGGCTTTGAGGGCGTTGAAGCCACCCACGCCCGCGTTGGTAATGGCCGCTTCGGAACCACCGCTGATGCACACCTTCATCACGCCGAGGCGGATGTAGTAGAAGGCGTCGATCATCGCGTTGGTGGACGAAGCGCAGGCCGAAACCGTGATAAAGTTGGGTCCCCGGTAGCCGTAACGAATGGACAAAACGCCCGAGGCGCTGTCGGCAATCATTTTGGGAATAAAGAAGGGGTTGAAGCGGGGATTGCAATCGTTCTCGGAGAAGTTCATCACCTCATCCTCGAAGGTTTTCAGACCGCCGATGCCGGAACCCCAGATAACGCCGGCTTTGTCGAGATCCAGTTGGTCGGGAGCAAAGCCGGCGTCTTTTACCGCCTCGTCGGCCGCAATGACCGCGTATTGGGTGAAGGGATCCATTTTACGAGCTTCCTGGCGTGGGATGTAGTCGTTCATGTCCAGGCCCTTGATTTCGCAGGCAAACTTGGTGCGAAACTTCTCGGCGTCGAACCTCGTGATGGGAGCAGCACCGCTGACCCCAGCCACTAAGTTTTGCCAAAAAGTGGGCGCATCGTTCCCTAGCGGCGTCAAAGCACCCAAACCAGTAACTACAACTCGCTTGAAATTCATAAAATGGATTGAAGATGAAGAGGATACGGGTAGTAGAATTGTTCAGATACTACTTCGCGTTTTCTTCCAGGTAAGTGACGGCTTGGCCCACTGTGCCGATGTTTTCGGCCTGATCGTCGGGAATGGAGATATTGAATTCTTTCTCGAATTCCATAATCAGCTCGACGGTGTCGAGAGAGTCGGCTCCCAGGTCGTTGGTGAAGCTAGCCTCGGTCGTAACCTCCGACTCTTCCACGCCGAGTTTCTCGACGATAATCTGCTTTACTTTTTCTGCGATTTCTGACATTTTGTTAACGCTATTTGGTTAAAAACGCCACAAAGAAAGAGATTCCCCACCAATTTTCAAACAATATTTTAGCCTGCTCCTTCGTATCCGTTTGCTCACAAAGCCCCAAAAACCGCAGCAAATCAAAGGCTTGTATGATAATCGCTCTCGAAAACGCACCCATCCTGTGGAAATCGAAGCAGAGAAATGTACCTTTGGGAAATAGTCAAAACCTGCCTTTTGCCCAAAATGCTTGCGATCCCTAAAATCAAAAACACCGACGCCGACCGCTTTTTCCTGATGGCGGGCCCCTGCGCCATCGAGAGCCGCGACATGGCCCTGCGCATCGCCGAGCACATCGCCGAACTCACTGATCGCCTGCGTATTCCTTATGTATTCAAAGGCTCTTATCGCAAGGCCAACCGCACCAAACTCGATTCCTTCACGGGCATCGGCGACGAAAAAGCGCTCCGCATTTTGCAGGAAATCGGTAGTACCTTCGGCGTCCCGACGGTAACGGACATCCATGAATCGACCGAAGCGGCCATGGCCGCAGAATACGTGGATGTGCTCCAAATCCCCGCTTTCCTTTGTCGCCAAACCGACTTGCTGGTTGCCGCCGCGCAGACGGGCAAGGCCGTGAACGTGAAGAAAGGCCAGTTCCTGTCGGGCGGCTCGATGAAATTTGCGGTAGAAAAAATCCGCGAAACGAATCCCGAAGCCCAGGTAATCCTGACCGACCGGGGCAATTCTTTCGGCTACGGCGATCTGGTAGTGGATTTCCGCAACCTGCCCGAAATGCAGACGTTCGGCGTTCCCGTTGTCATGGACTGCACGCATTCCTTACAGCAGCCCAACCAAAGCAGCGGCGTGACGGGCGGCAAACCCAAACTCATCGCGACCATCGCTAAAGCCGCCATCGCCGTTGGGTCCGACGGCCTGTTCATCGAGACCCACTTCAACCCCGCCGAAGCCAAGTCCGACGGAGCCAACATGCTACCGCTGGATCAATTAGAAGGTCTCCTGACGCAATTGGTAAGGATCAGAGAAGCCTTATTTAATGATGGATGATAAATGCTTTTCATATAAACTCATCGTTCATTTTCGACGCCAGCCTGCTCATCATTCATAATTCATCACTCCCCTTGAACCTCGACTTAACCGCAAAAACCGCCATCGTCTGCGGCAGCACCCAGGGCATCGGCCTTGCCTCCGCCGTAGAACTCGCCCTGCTTGGGGCCAATGTCACCCTCATGGCGCGTGACGAACAGAAATTAAAGGCTGTCATGGACACGCTTGACGTATCTCACGGACAAATTCACCGCTTCGTAGTGGCCGACTTTGCCGACAACGAAAGCGTAAAGAGCGCAATCGACGAGTACCTGCGGCTGGTGCCTGACGTGCATATCCTGGTCAACAATACGGGCGGGCCATCGGGCGGGCCGATTCTGGATGCCGAGACAGATCAGTTCCAAAGAGCTTTTCAAATGCACTTGGTCAACAACCAAATCCTGACGCAGGCCGTGGTGCCCGCCATGAAAAGTGCCAGGTTTGGCCGCATCGTGAATATCATCAGCACCTCGGTAAAGCAACCCATCGTGGGCTTGGGCGTGTCGAATACGATTAGGGGCGCGGTGGCCAACTGGGCCAAAACGATGTCGCTGGAATTGGGTCGCTATGGCATTACGGTCAACAACGTGCTGCCGGGCTACACCCGTACGGGACGCCTGGACGCCGTGCTGAACATGCGGGCCGAGGCGCAGGAAAAGACACCCGACGATCTGGCCGCGCAGATGCAGTCCGAGATTCCGGTTGGGCGCTTCGCCGAGCCGGAGGAAGTCGCCGCGGCCGTGGCGTTTCTTTGCAGTCCGGCGGCGGCAAGTATCAGCGGGATCAATATTCCGGTGGATGGAGGGAAGACGGGGAGCCTTTAACCTAACCTCAGCTTCATCCCTTCGTGCGTGGCCGCAAACCCCATTGATTCGTAGAACCTGATGGCATCGGGCCGCTGCTTGTCCGTAGTGAGCTGTACCAGGTGGCAGCCCTTTTCAGTGGCTCTTGCTATGGCGTAGTCGAGCACCTTTTTGCCAATGCCGCGCCCACGGTGCCTGGAATCGATTCTTACCGCTTCGATTTGAGCGCGTAATCCGCCCTGATGAGTGAGGTACTGGATAAAGGTGAGGTGAAATGTGGCAACTATCTCGCCGTTCGATTCAGCTACCGTAAGTTCTTGGTTAGGATCGGCCGTTATTTTTTCAAAAGCTTTTCCATAGACCTCCGGCAAATCATCTCCCACCTTTTCTCGGATTGCACCGAGCCTATCGTCCGCCAGCATTCGCACAATGGCTAGCAAATCGGACTCTGTCGCCAATCGGAATGTGAGGGGTTCTTTCATCACTTTTTTGTTTTAGAGAAGGCTGTTTTGTCTGGCTGCATAGGAGTATCGCTGAGACAAATGTTAAAACCGCAAGTCTACCCGGTCTTTGTCATAAATTGACTTTATATCGAATATAACCGAAGTTTCATCTTTTCGGTAATCCTCGATGGGCAGCGAGAAAAATTCGCGGTGAGCCACCGCCAGAATAATGCCATCGTATTGTTTTCCTTCGATGCTTTCGGTGAGTTTCACCCCGTATTCGCGCTGCACTTCCTCGGCATTGGCCCAAGGGTCGTACACATCGACCGACAGGCCAAAGTCCTGAAGCTCGCGGTAAACGTCCACCACTTTGGTGTTACGGATGTCGGGGCAATTTTCCTTGAACGTGATTCCCAGGATGAGTATGCGGCCTTTTTGTAGGTTGAGACCCCTCGCAATCATGGCCTTCATGAGCTTCTTGGCGATGAAAGCCCCCATGGCATCGTTAACCAGTCTTCCCGACGAAATGACCTGTGGAAGGTAGCCTAAACTTTGGGCCTTGTGTACCAGATAATACGGGTCGACGCCAATGCAGTGTCCGCCAACCAAACCGGGTTTGAAAGGGAGAAAATTCCACTTGGTGCCGGCTGCTTCGAGAACCTCGGTGGTGTCAATCCCCATGCGATCGAATATCAGAGCGAGTTCGTTCACAAACGAAATATTGATGTCCCGTTGGGCATTTTCAATGGCTTTGGCTGCTTCGGCCACCTGGATAGAGGGTGCCTCGTATAGGCCCGCCGAGATGATAGAACCATATACCTCACGCAGCAATTTGGTAGTCTCCGGCGTAGATCCGGCTACTACTTTCAGTATTTTGGTTAGGGTGCGTTCCTTATCACCGGGGTTGATTCGCTCGGGTGAATAGCCGCAGAAGAAATCCTCATTGTATTTCAGGCCACTGTGTTTTTCCAGGACGGGCACACATTCGTCTTCGGTACATCCCGGATAAACCGTCGATTCGTAAATAACGACATCTTCTTTCTTTAGGAGTTTGCCTATCATCGCAGAGGCATTTATGAGATGCGTCAAATCGGGTTTTTTAAACTGATCGATCAGCGTCGGTACGGTAACTATGTATATGTTACACTCCTGTAAGTCGTTAACTTGGTCAGAAAAATGCAAACTGGATGCGGATGAAAGCTGCGCTTCGCTCATTTCCAAAGTGTAATCCACACCCTTCAGGAGCTGAGAAACCCGAATATCGCTGGTGTCGAACCCGATTACCGGCCACTGCCTGCTAAGCTCGACCGCCAGGGGAAGGCCCACGTATCCCAGACCGATCACCGCAATTTTATGATTTTTACCTGATGCCATAGTCACTTGTATTATTCTTCCACTGACTTCTGAATTGAAATAGGGCGAACCTATGAAAATTAACTGAATTGCATGAATACAAATTTCCATTGTACATCACTTTTGAAGTTTTTTTCCAGTTCATGCTATTTTGCTTAGATTGGTTCCATCTGATGAACGCTAACTTTATCACATTCTAAATAATTCTCATGCGCCCACCCTGTAAAAGAACGGATTTCTGGCCACTGATGTGGATCGCTGTCACCTTTGTGATCTCAATTGGCCTGGTGATCGAGCGAAAAGGCCCAAACACCGACTGGATCGAGTACAACGGCGACGGCAACCGCAGCCACTACTCGCCCCTAAGTCAGGTTTCGGCGGCTAATGTCCAGAACCTGAAAGTCGCCTGGACTTACGCCTCTGGCGGGGCCGACACTGTGGGAAACCGTTCGCAGATGCAGTGCAATCCTATCGTCATCGACGGCATTCTGTATGGTGTGTCGGCGGGTACTCAGGCTTTTGCCGTGAATGCGGCCACGGGTAAGGAGCTTTGGAAAACAGAGGTGGATGATACTGGTGGCACTACCAGCCGAGGTCTTACGTACTGGGCTGAGGGACAAGAGAAAACAATCTTTTTCGGGGCAGGCCGCTGGCTTTATGCCCTCGATGCGGCTTCGGGCCAGCCTGTGAAAAGATTTGGAAGCGAAGGCCACATCGACCTGCTGGATGGTGTACAGCGGCCCGGCTCGGACGAGTATATCCGTCCCAACACCCCAAACACCATCTACAAAAACCTGATTATCGTGGGATGCCGCCTTTCGGAAAACGACGCCGCTGCGCTGGGCGATGTTCGGGCTTACGACGTGCGCACGGGCAAAATGGTGTGGACGTTCCGCACCATCCCGGCGCCCGGCGACTACGGCTACGACACCTGGTCGCCCGCCAACCCGCGCCAGCACCTGGGCGGGGCCAACGCCTGGGCGGGCATGGCCATCGACCGCACGCGGGGCATCGTGTACATCCCCACGGGTTCGGCGGCTTTTGATTTTTACGGCGGCAACCGTCAGGGCGACAACCTATTCGCCAACTGCCTGCTGGCCCTCGACGCCGCCACGGGCAAGCGGCTGTGGCACTTCCAACTGGTTCACCACGACATCTGGGACCGCGACCCACCCGCCCCGCCCAACTTGCTGACGGTAACCCACGACGGCAAGAAAATCGATGCCGTGGCGCAAATCACCAAGCAAGGACAGGTGTTCGTCTTCGATCGGGTAACGGGTAAGCCGCTGTTCGACATAAAGGAAACCGCTTTCCCCCAGGATGCCATTGCGGGCGAAAAGACTAGCCCCACGCAGCCCATTCCACAGAAGCCCGCCCCCTTTACCCGGCAGACGTTCACCGAAAAAGACATCAACCCCTGGGCCACGAACCGTGCCGCCATCGCGGCTCAGCTTAACAAAGCCCGCACGGGAAGCCCTTACACGCCGCTTACCTCCGAGATGACCGTCTTTTTCCCCGGTACCGACGGCGGCGCGCAGTGGGGCGGAGCCGCCACCGACCCCGAAGGCATCATGTATATACCCGCCAAGGAAAACCCCTGCTACTCGTCGCTGGTACTCAGGAAGCAGCCCGCGACGGCCTCCGTTACCAGCACTCAGCTTTACACCCAGCACTGCGCGAGTTGCCACGGGGACGATCGCCGGGGAAGCCACGACGGTGCTTACCCATCGCTGGTGGATGTCGGGAAGCGGTTGCCGAAAGCTGATATTCGAAAGGTAATAAAAAACGGCAAGGGCATGATGCCCGCCTTCTCGCACCTTTCGGAAGCCGAACATCAAGCTTTGCTGGATTATATCCTGGATAAAAAATCTCCGGTGCAAACCGTCAGAAGTACCCAAACTACCGCAGTGCCTTACCAGCACACGGGCTACAACCGCTGGTACGACGCCGACGGCTACCCCGTGAGCGCGCCGCCCTGGGGAACGCTCACGGCCATCGACCTGAACACGGGCGAACACCGCTGGCAGGTGCCCCTGGGCGAATATCCCGAGCTCACCGCCCGAGGCATCGCGCCCACGGGAACCGACAACTACGGCGGGCCATTGGTGACGGGCAGCGGCCTGATCTTCATCGCCGCCAGCAAGGATGGAAAGCTGCGGGCCATGGACAAAAAGACGGGCGAAATCCTCTGGCAAACCCAGCTTCCGGCAGCGGGCTACGCTTCTCCCGCCAGTTACGCCGTGAACGGCAAGCAGTACATTGTTATCGCCTGTGGGGGTGGAAAGCTGAATACCAAGTCGGGAGATCGGTACGTGGCTTTTGCCCTGGAAGATTAAAACGACTACCTCCCAATCTGGAAGGCAGTCGCTCGGCTCCAGCCGAGTGACCGCTATCCCATAGCCCTCCGGGCGATCCTTTTAGAAAACGTTCTAATAATCCAGCACCACAATTGGACTCACCGGGCTGGCACTACTCAACCGCCACTCGTGTGGCTCACTCACAAACCCAGCCCGCACCGGATTTTCGTGAATGCAATCCGTTTTCTGACGCATTACGGCGGGCGTCCACAACTTAGTAGCGTGGTTGGTTTTCTGCCAAAAAGCGTACTTCTCGTTTTGCCGGATGGTGGCCGCGTGGTACTTGAAAACCATGTCCATCCAGTCTTTCCGTGACTCCTGCGGATTTTCAAGCAACAGATTTAGCATTCGCTTGGCAGTAAAGCTTTTGAAATCGCGAATGGTATCAGCCAGTTCGCCATCGACGCGGCGGGCAATCAGGTGCAGGTGGTTGGTCATGATGACGTAAGCATAAATCTCCAACCCTTTTCGCCGCTGACAAAACTTCAAACTCTCCACGATTTCGTTGGTGTACACGGGCCGGGTGAAAACATCTATCCACCCTACGACGGTAAATGTGAGGTAGAATACACCATCTCCGTAAGTTTTTCTAAGTTCGGACATGGGGTGTGTGGGCTAGTTGATAATGAGGACCTGGCTTAGCGGGCGAGCTGGTTGACCGCCCGGAGGGCTAACGGATAGTCGTCACTCGGTTAAACCGAGCGACTGCGAGAAGATTGAAACTACTGCTGCTTCATTTTTACCAGCGACGAATTGTAGAGCTTTCCGTGCGCCGCATCCAATTTCTCGACGGGAATCTTGATTACTTCCCGGTCGTAGGTCATCAAGCCATTGGTTTCTATTTCCACATCCGTGGTTTGGGTGTATACTGCCGCTGATAAGCCATTCTTGATTAATCCAACGAGGTCAGTCATGAAGCCCTCGTATCGCTGGGTCAGTTCGTCGGCGGTTTTGAAAGTCTGGTAGCCCCAGTTGTCCTTTTGCTGCCAGGTGTGACCCTCCACGGGTAGGCCGAGACCGCCAAATTCCCCCAACACGATCACTAATTCTTTACCATAAAGTTTGGGCGATGGCATAACCGGCGCGGGATAGTTGTGAATGTCGATGATGTCGCCCACGTAATGGAAATTACCGCCGCTGGCGCTGTTTACCAAGCGGCTGGGGTCATAGTCCTCCGTCCACTTGGTTATTTCCTCGGTCTTGAACTGGCCCCAGGCTTCGTTGAACGGCACCCACACCACGATGCTGGGGAAATTATGATTGGCATCCATAATCGCCTTCCATTCTTGCCGAAAAATACTTTCCGACTTCGGGGTGCGATCCCGCTCCGTCCCTTTCCCCTCTACGCCGGGCCTTGACTCCCACACGTTGCCCATGTCGCCGCTGGGCATGTCCTGCCACACCAGCATCCCGAGTAAGTCGCAGTGGTAGTACCAGCGGGCGGGTTCCACCTTCACGTGCTTGCGGATCATGTTGAAACCCATGTCGCGGGTGGTCCGAATGTCAAATAACAATGCCGAGTCGGTGGGCGCGGTATAAAGGCCATCGGGCCACCAGCCCTGGTCGAGCGGACCGTATTGAAACACGAATTTGTCGTTGACCAGCATTCGCTGGATGCCCTGCGCATCGGCCTGGCGGCTGATTTTGCGCATCGCGAAGTAGCTGCGCACCTCGTCCACGACCTTGTTTTTACGCACCAGGGCTACCGTCAGTTCGTAGAGCTGGGGCCTGCCGGGTTCCCACAGCACGGCATCCGGCACGGGTACTTCGGCGGTGGCGTCGAGGGCCACCTCCTTTTCGGACAGCATCGTGGTTTTGTCCCAGGCGCGGATGCGCAGGATATCGCCCGGCTCGGCGCTTTGCGTAGTGGCCGACACGCGCACGATGTTCTGGTCGATGTCGGGGGTATTTTTGGTGGATTCGATATAGCTCGTCGGTACTTTTTCCAGCCATACGGTCTGCCAGATGCCCGTTACGGGCGTGTACCAAATAGCTTTGGGCTCTTTGATTTGCTTGCCGCGCGGCTGCGGTCCGTCGCTGCTGGGATCCCACACGCGCAGCGTGATTTCCTGCTGCTCGCCTTTTTTCAATAAAGAAGTAATATCGAACGAAAAAGGGTCGTAGCCGCCCTGGTGCGTCCCGGCTTTCTGGCCGTTGACGTACACGTCGCACTCCCAGTCCACAGCCCCAAAGTGCAACAGTGCCTTTTCATTTTTTGGTTTGGATGAAAAAGGAATGCTCGTCCGGTACCACAGCAGGCTGTCTTTGCCCACCGTGCGGCCCACGCCCGACAGCGACGACTCCACGGCGAAGGGTACCAGAATCTTGCCATCGAAGTTGGCGGGTGGCGTGTCGCTGATGGTTTTGGGCACGATGGCGTAGTCCCACAGGCCGTTCAGGTTCTGCCAGCCGGGCCGAACGAGTTGCGGGCGCGGGTACTCCGGCAGCGGTTTTGCGGGATCGATTTTACCAGCCCACCGGGTTTTTATTTTATCGCCGACGGGCTGCCAGTTGGTGGTTTGGGCGTGCGTAATGGTGGCTCCTGCCAACATGGTAAGGAGGATAAAACGTAGCTGCTTTTTCATCGAATGTGGTTTTTGTCAAAATTCAAGATTACAATTTTAGGCACAAATTGCTTGCCCTTCCCCAAATGCGCCCTATTTATTTATTCGCACAGGCAGTAATTTTTCGCCCTTTGCGCGTTTTGAAACAAGACAGGATACCCTACTTCAAAACCAAAGTGCTATGCGACATTTTCGATTGCTTGCGGTCAGTCTGCTTTTTCTGACCTTATTTTCCCAAAACAAGGCAAAGGCACAGAATCACGCCCCTACCCTGACCATCGGTAGCTCAGCACCCGATTTCAAGCTACCCGGCGTAGATGGCAAAACCCACACGCTAAGTGAGTACGCCAAGGCGCCTATCCTGGCCGTACTCTTCACCTGCAACCACTGCCCCACCGCGCAGGCTTACGAAGACCGGGTGATCCAACTCGTCAAAGACTACGGCGACAAGGGATTGCAACTGGTGGCGATTTCGTCCAACGATCCCTCGGCTGTTCGGCTGGACGAGCTGGGCTACACGGATCTGGGCGATACCCACGACGAAATGAAAATCCGGGCGAAGGAGAAAAACTACAATTTCCCCTACCTCTACGACGGCGATACCCAAGCCGCCGCCAACGCCTACGGCCCGGTGGCGACGCCGCACCTTTTTATCTTTGATAAAGCAAGAAAACTCCGTTACGTGGGCCGCATCGACGATGTGGAAAAACCTACCGGTACGCCCAAAAACCAGGACGCCCGCAATGCCATCGAAGCGCTATTGGCCGGAAAGGCCGTTCCTGTTCCGACGACCAAAACCTTCGGCTGTTCCATGAAGTGGGCGGAAAAAGAAAAGGGCGTGAGCAACGAGCGCGACAGGTGGGCTAAGGAACCCGTCAGCGTCCAGATGATCGACGAGGCGGGTATCAAAAAATTAATCAAAAACGACTCGGATAAGCTGCGGCTCATCAACGTGTGGGCTACCTGGTGCGGGCCTTGCGTGGCGGAGTTCCCTGACTTCATCGAGATGCAGCATATGTACCGGGGCCGCGATTTCGAGTTCGTTTCCGTCAGCGCCGATAATCCCGATAAAAAGGATAAAGTTTTAAAGTTTTTACAGAAAAACTACGCCTCCAATTCTAACTACCTCGTCAGTTTCGAAGACAAGTATAAGCTTATCGAAGCCATCGACCCCAATTGGCAAGGCGCACTGCCTTACACCATCTTGGTAGAGCCGGGCGGTAAGATCGTTTACGCCAAGCAAGGCCCCATCGACCCCTACCAAATGCGGAAAGCGATTGTGGAGAACAAGTTTGTGGGGCGGTTTTATTGAGTTTATGTGGCTGTAGGCCGTAGGCTTTCTTACTTTTGCCATTTCGACCTACACTCTGAATATTCTTCATAAAATAAGCCTAACGCTTATTGCCTGTAGCCTAATGCCCCTCTCACATGGAAAAAAGAATTACCAAAAACTACGACAACGGTGAAGTGACGGTGGTGTGGCAGCCGCACAAATGCATTCACTCGGCAATCTGTTTCCGGGGGTTGCCCTCGGTTTTCGATCCGCAAAAAAGGCCGTGGGTTAATATAGACGGGGCCGACTCGGCCACGATTGTGGCGCAGGTGGAAAAATGCCCTTCGGGGGCGTTGAGCTATCGGATGGATGGGGCGGCTCTGCTGAATGGTCACGCGGAAAAAGAGAACGGCGTCCAGGCCGTCCCCACGACCGTGGAGGTGAAACCCAATGGCCCGCTGCTCATTCAGGGCGAGTTAGTGGTGAAAGATGCCGCCGGAAATGTGGAGACGAAGAGTAAAGTGACGGCCTTTTGTCGTTGCGGGTTCTCTGGCAATAAGCCCTACTGCGATGGGAGTCATGCGCGGGAAGGTTGGGAAGGGTGAGGGAAAACTTGTCCTCTGTTCGCGATTTGCGAATAGATGGCGAAATTCTAGCCATCCAAAAACCTCACTTTATCCCGCTCGACTTCAACTTTATAAACTCCTCCCGCTTCTCCGCCAATCAAATAAGGTTCCGCTAAACGCTCGCCCAATGCGCCTTCGATTACTTTTTTTATTCTTGAACGGTTCTCATTATACGACCCTTCTTGAGCGTGGATCAGGCGGTCGATAGCTTCTGTTTGCTCTCCCTGGCTACGGCCGCTGATCCGACCGTGAATGCGCAGTAACTCCGCCCGGTGGTCGATCAGGTCAGTGCGTTTCACGCCTTCGGGGTGTAGCAGGAAAAACGCGTACAACGTGCGGCACATGGGCGTTAGTTTTAAAAGCAGGTTGCCCAGGCTGGGAAACCGGAACTCGTATAGCCAGGTAACTTCCAGTACTCCCGGCCCGGCGTGGCGCTGGAATCCCAGGCTGAACAGCATTTGTTTTCGTAGCGCCTCGAAGCCCTGCGTGGCACCTTCGACCAGGTGGTCGGGGACTTCGCATTGGTGCAGTCTTTCGGAACATTCGGCGCAGATATCCGCCGTGCGCATTTTGAAAGCGATCTGACGTTTTTCCTGACAAAAATCATTCATGCAGCCGATGGATTCTTCGTGCAGACACGCGTCTTTGTCTTCGGTGTCTAACTGCATCTGACTTTGCAACACATTGGCAATCACTTCGTAGGCGACCGGAAACTGGTGCGGACTGCCCATGAATGCCTCCCAGCCGTCGGTATGCACAAAAATATGGCGGCTGTGGTCGAAGGAACTGAACCAGTTCAGGGCATTGGGGCGATTGGTGAGCAGTACCACAAAATCGTCTTCGGCAACGGCGTAGCTCCTGCGGTAGTATTGGCAAGTATCGAACAATTCCTGCCACGAAACCGGGTAGCCCCGCCGGTGGTCGTACATGAGTTTGTGAACGGGAGAAAGGTAGTCAAAAGTCACATCCTCCGGGCGTCGCCGCCCGTTTTGGTAATAGGGCGCATCTTCGGCAAACCGCTCCGTTTCGGTAGTCCGGAACGTCCAGCCCGGCATGGGCAGCGAATGCAGGAGCTGGCACAAGGTAAAGTAGTCGTCGGGCGGGTAGTCGGGGGCGCGGAGCAAGTGAACGGTGAACACGGTGATGAAGGTTGAGGTGAAAGGTTGATACAGCCAGTAGCGGCAAGTTACTTCTGATCCCAGTAGTCTTTTTCAGCGTCCTTGCTGGACATTCCCTGACTTCTCTTGTGGAAGTAGCTCAGGCGGCCTTTGCGGTCTTTCTCGAAAAGTTCGTTCATGCTGTTTTGGTTGGTCTCAAAGCGGACGGAGGTTTTGATAGAGAGTGCCGCCGCCGTGCTTTCTACCGCGTGGTTGGCTCCCATGTAGGTAAAACTCCACCCTTTCGCGGTCAGGCGGTCGACCAGGGATTTGACATTGGCCCCACTGAATTCGCGGGAAGCGTTCTCGTCGCCGTCGGTCAGGACGCTCACCAACACGGTGGGATCGGTTTCGCCTTCGGTTTGGAATTCCAGCCGCAGCAGGCTGCGGCCCATTGCGTCGTAAAGGGGCGTACTGGCATCGGGGGTGTAGGTACCGTGAGATAACGGCAGAATGTCGGCGGCAAGGCGGTTGTCGAGAATGGTGCGGATGCCCAGTCCGTTGAAAGTCACGAGCGATACCCGGTGCCGTTGGTTGGGAAACTGCATCTGAGCACCCTTGATGGTCTGGACGATTTCATTGAAGCCGCTAATCGTCACTTCTTTGACGGGCGACATGGAACCACTTTCATCCAGAATGATGAGGTTGAATACGTTTTGATTAGCTGATTTTTGCATGATTGCGACAGGTTTTGCTTGATTGAATCAATTGAACACGACAAAGGTCAGTGCAAAAATGCCGCTCCCATAATCCCTGCAACGTTGCAGTTGAAGATCTTTCAAAATGAAAAAAGCTCCCTTGTGGGAGCCTTCAAAAAATCATCTATGCTTGAAACAATGTATCAATACTTCCAGGCTACCCTGTTGTCCGGCGAATAAAAACCGTTTTTCATAGTTGCCAGGTCAGCGGCATCGACTCGCCGCGCCTTGCGCTGCACAATCCTCACCTCCCAGGTACTCACCACCTGGCTGCCAGGCTCACGGTAGTACACGATGCTTCCCTTCCTGACTTGACGGATTGGTATTGGGCCTTTGGAAGTGAGAACGCTGTCGGTGGCGGTACCTTCCAGCAACTGCGCCGGGATGAGTGGCCAGTTTTCGCGGCTGCTGGTGGTTGGCTCGACCGGGCGCAGGTACAGCGCAGTCAGCCAAGTGGACTTGCCTTGCGCATCCCGCGCATTTTGGGCCGAGGCAGAGGTGGCGGAAAATACGCCGAGAACAAAAAGTAGAACGAGCGATTTGCCCATAAAATCAAAACTAGGTTTCAAGCTTCCGAAGGAGTGGGCTCAGTCTTATAAGCCATTTTAGAAATCAGGTTGGGCAGGATACCCATAGCCGTCAGCACAACGCCCGCGATCAGGATGGTAGGAAGGTGCGTAAACATCTCGCCAGTGGACAGGATGCCAAGAATGAGCATCGTCGAGAAGGGTAGTGAGAAAGCCAGGACTAGCACCGCCAGTTCTACGTCGAACGTGCGGCGCTCCTTGGACATCCCCTTGGATTCTTCCCTAAGATTGAAAACCGAAATGTGCGCAAACGGCCAGAAACTCGCCGAACTCAATGGCAGTACCACCGCCAGCAGTACCATCGTCGTGTCGCCGATATTGAACAGCGAAATGAGCGCGGCGCTGAAAAACAGCGAAATTCCCGCCCGGAAGAGGAGCATCGTCATTACCAGTTTCTTCCGTCCTTCCTTCAACTGAACCGCCAAGCCAATGAAGATCAGCACGAGCGGCGTCATCATGGCGCTGGTTTTGTCAAACAAATCGGCGATGACGGGCGGCAGCGTGGCGTAACTAACGCCGAAACTGAGCAGCGCGATCGCCAGCACGAGAAGAATATTGATCGGTTCCCTCACCAGGCTAAGCAGCAATCCCTTGATTTTTTCCTTCATATCGGTCTCCTCGTCGACGCTGTTTTTCAGGAACATATTCATCGCAATGATATACAGGAAAATCAGAACAAAGAATTTGTTTCCCACGTCGGCCATCGCGGCTTTGGCCAATCCCTGTTCGCCCAAAAACTCAGCGATGAAGGGAAAAGCCGATAAGCCCGGCGCGAGCGAGGGAAGCAACATCATCAATGTCCGTCCCGTGGAGCTGTCTTTTTCTACCCCAAAAAAGTTGAAAACCATCGGGGAAGAATAGAAGACAAAGAAGTTGAAAGCCAGCGCGGCGATGGGAATGAAAAATAGCGATGCTTCCACGTGGATTTTCATCATGGCGATGAAGATCGTCGCAGGCAGCGCTACCGAGAGGATGATTTCCTTAATCCCGTTCAGTTGCTCTTTGTTCTTAAACTTACCCCGAATCAGGAGACCGAGGGCAATCAATAAAATCAGGGTAATTGTTTTTTGTAAAGCGTCGCTCATGGTGGTGGAATAGAAAAATTAAATTACCAATTGGACAAGAGATGACCCTCCGACGTTTCAGAACGTCGAGTAATTGAAACATCGAAGGGCCGAAGAATTTAAAATCAGCTAACGTCCTGCAAAGCACTGACGAACATTTTCATTTCGTCCATCGTACCGATGCTCACGCGGCAGTAGGTCTTGTCGTGGATGTCGAACGAGCGTACCATGACGCCCTTATCACTCATTTTCTTGAGATACTCCTTGCCATCCATATTGATGGGGAACATCACGAAATTGGTGTAAGAAGGAATGTACTTGTAGCCCATTTTATCCAGGCTACCATACAGGTACTGCTTGGCTTCGTGGTTGAGCTTGCGGGTGTTGTCCTGGAAGTTTTTGTCGTCCATGGCCGCCGAGGCTGCCGCGATGGAGGTGTAAGAAATGCCCATGCCGCCACGCGTAACCGCCTGAATCTGATCGAGGAACTTAGGCTGCGCCGCAATGTAGCCGACGCGCAGACCCGCCATACCCATGATCTTGGAGAAGGTGCGGGCGATGATGACGTTCTTGTTTTTTTGCAGCAGGCCGACCATGCTCTTGGTATCCGCCCCCACGGCGAGTTCGATGTAGGCTTCGTCGATGAAAATGGGTACCTTTTCGGAGACGCGCGAGCAGAAGTCTTCCAACTCCTTGCCGGGCGTAATCATGGCCACGGGATTGTTAGGGTTGCAGATATAAACCAGCTTCGTGTCTTTGTCGATCGCCGCCTCCATCGCTTTCAGGTTGTGCGACCAGTCGTCGTTGCAGGGAACGGCCTTCCATTTACCACCGATCGACTCCGTGACGTTCATCAGCGACATGTAGGAAGGATCGGCCGATACGACGTTACCGCCGTCTTTGAATAGCACGATCGCTACTTTTTCCAACAAATCCGACGAGCCGGGGCCCATCATGATGTGCTCGGGCGTCACCCCTTCTTTGGTAGCAATCTTTCCGATCAAATCATAGAGCTCACGCCATGCGTAGCGGTTGCCACCGCTCACCGACTCCTTTACCGCTTCCATAGCGGCGGCGGGTGGGCCGTAGGGGTTTTCGTTGGCGTTCAGCTTCGCGATCATCTTCGAAGCATCCAGATTTTCCAACGTCTGGCCGGGCAGGAAATGTTCACGCAGCAGCGGGCTGCGGTAAATCCGACCAGAGCGGTCGACATACAGGGGGGCGTTAGCGAAGGCCCCCGCCTTGAGGTGCGGGGCAACGGCTATTCCACCAAGGGTAAGAAGGCCCGATTTCAGTAGGCTGCGGCGATTGATGTTTCTTGACATAATTGTAAGGAAGATTGATTTTGTGTAAAGGTTGAAGACGGTGTTTTTGTTTCGCAAGAACGAAATTAGACAAATTTTTTAAGAATATAATAGATTGACTATAAGTAATTTATTCGGCATAGTCAAAGATTTGTGAAATATTCTAATTTAAACTAATCTAACTGCAATTCTTGCAGAGATTGTTAGGAAAATAGGCGGTGCCAGCCCATCGACAGGCCCCACCCTACGTAGTAAATTCTAATTAGCTTTCACCTGCGAAAGCCGTGTAAAGGCGATACCCTTGTGGCTCCCAGACCACGAAATCTTAACCACCGTCCCAGCCTTGGGCGACGGAACGCCCAGCTCAGCCCAGGTCTTTTCCAGCGACACTAAGCCTTGCGCGTTGGAGGTCACTTCGCCCAGCGAAGCCCCGTTGCGCAGCGTGATTTTCATCGGAATATTTGCTACCGGAATCGAGTCGATGCCGATGTTTTTGTCCAGAATTCCGCTCTTGTCCAGTTCCAGCAAACGCGCCGTGAGCATCACCTTGCCCGTAGCAGGATAAGATACGGTAGGCTCGGAAGAAATCGGAGCGCCGAACGAAGCCCCCACGATGTCCACCAAAACGGGGGCCACCACACGATCCACGAAGGGATCATCGACTTTGCAAGCCGCAAAAGAAACGGCCATCAGAATTACTAAGGAGTATGAGAGTATCTTTTTCATAGATATGAGATTTGAGATATGAATTATGAGATAGCAAAAGAACCGTTAACCGTTGACCATTAACCTTTAACCCTCTTTTCACTCCACCCACCAGAGCTTCGTCTTCATGTCGTTCGGTCCGCCGTTGAGGGCTTCGCCGGCTTTGACGGCGGCGGCGTTCAGCGAATACTCCGAGTTGGGATACGGAAAGCGGGTAGGCATGATGCCATCGTTATCGAACTGAGCGCGGCTGTCGAAGGCAGGAAACTTGGGGAAGCCCGTGCGGCGCTTCTCGATCCAGGCCTCGACGCCCTGCCCGAAGAGAGCAATCCACTTTTGCTCCAATACTTTCTCGCGTGTTACCGGGCCTACCTTGGTCAGGTAGTCGCTCGGCACCGTGAGGCCGTACTGGGCAAAAGAAGCCGCGATGCCTTTCTCGAAATACGCCTTGGCGTCGCCGCTGATGTCGCCATCCAGGGCGGCCTCGGCCAGAATCAGGTTCAGCTCTGCGAAAGTCATCACTACCTCTGGCGCATTGATTTTTGTAAAGTAATCACCGATAGTCGAGCTGGTTGCCAGGTAGGTCGTCGCGATGGCGTCGGGCAGGCCGTTGGGGTGGCCCTGGTACTTGCCGTCTTTGTTAGGGTTGGCAAAAACCGTGATGCGGGTATCGCCGAGGCTGTTTAGTCTGTCGGCCAGCGTGGAGCTGATGTTCCAGTCGGTGCGTCCGTCTTGTACCATCACTTGGTTCCACTCGTTGTTGCTGGGGAGTACTTCGGTGGTTTTCAGCGAGGCGTTGTCGGCGTTACTGGTGAAGATGGGGTACTTAGCCGCGTCACCCAGAATCTCGGCCATGATCGCCTTCGACTCGGCGGATTTCTTGGCCGCCTGCCGATTGGCCAGGCGCAACCGCAGCGAGTTGGCGAATTTTTTCCATTTCAAAATATCCCCCTCGTACAAAATATCTCCCGCGATGGCCGGACCGCCGACCGTCAGCTTTTCGTTCGCCATTTTCAGGTCGTTCAGCAGTCCGGCGTACACCATTTCCATGGGGTCGTACTTGGGCGTATAAACCGGCGACTCCGCCGTACCCGCCAGGGCCTCCGAGTAAGGAATAGCCCCGTACATATCCGTAAGCAGCGAAAATATCCAGGAGCGCATTACCAGCGCCACACCTTCGTAGTTGGCATTGGGCTTGATGCCGTCGGGCTTCGTTTGGGTGATGATCCGCTGGAAATTCAGCAAACCGTCGTTGTAAAAGCCTTTCCAATTGTTGCTCACCAGCGCGGGCGACACACTGAAATTATCGCCTTCGTTGGAATAGATATTCCGCGTAAAGTGCTGCACGTACAGCTCGGCGGCGTCGATATTGATGCGCTCGAAGCGGTTGCGGTGGCCCCAGTAACGGTCGATGGACGACTCGATGCCAGTCGGCAGCAGGTACTGCGCCCCAATCGTCGTCGGGCTGTTGGGGTTGGTGTTGATGTCGTCGAAGTCCTTGGTGCAGCTCGTGATGCTGAGCACTGAAACCAAAGCTAACGAAGCGACAAATTTTGGGTTGAGATATCTCATTGTAATTATGACGGGGTCGCCCGTGCGATTATGAATGATGAATTATGAGAGGCTGGCGCACCAATTACTGGTATTTCGCCATTTTTCTCATTATTATTTTTTAAGCCTACAGCTTATGGCCTATTGCCTAAAGCCTTAGAACGATAGCGACAGGTTCACGCCCATGCTACGGGAGCTGGGGAGTTCGCCGTAGCCGAAGCCCTGGGCGTTGCCGCCCTTGGAGTCGAACTCGGGATCGACGTGCGGGGTGTTCTTGAAAATCATCCACACGTTGCGCCCCACCAGCGACAGCTTGGCCGACTGAAGGTGCAGCCGCTGAATCAGCGCGGCCGGGATGTTGTAGCCCAGCGACACCTCACGCAGTTTCACGTAGCTAGCGTCGAAAATAGCGGCTTCGTGGTAGTTGCGGGGGTTGTTGTAGCGGTACAACTGGTTGGCCGTCACGATGATGTCGTTGGGGACGTAGCTCGTGGAACCATCGGCTCCGACCACGGCGCGGACACCTTTCCCGATCACGCCCTCCTCGCGGCCCAGGGCCGTTTCGGCGTACTGACCCGTCCAGCGGGCGGTACCCGTGCCCTCGTCGTAGATGTCGCCGCCCATGCGCACGTCGATGAGTGCCGTAAGCGTGATGCCTTTGAAATTGAAGCTGTTCAGCATTCCACCCGTGAACTTGGGCTGAATATTGCCGATAGCCTGCTGCGTGCTGGTAATCAGCGGCAGACCGTTGTCGCCGTAAACGATGTCGCCGCTCGGCGAGCGCTCGAAAGCATTTCCGTAAAAAGTGCCGTAGGGCTGTCCCACGCGGGCTTCCGAGGTCATGCCGCGCTGCGAAGCCAGGGTGTAAGTCGTCAAGTCCTCGGCCAGTGCTACCACCTCGTTGCGGTTGCGGGCGTAGTTCAGCGACACGTCCCAGCTAAATCCGTTGGCAAGCTTTACGGGTGTTCCTGATAGCGTCAGCTCGACCCCCCTGTTGACGATTTCACCGGCGTTGAGCAGCCGGGTGCTATAGCCGCTGGCCTTGGATATTTCCACGCCCAGAATCTGGTTGCGGGTGGTCTGCTCGTAGTAGGTCGCATCCAGACCGACTTTTCCCCGGAAGAAGCGCAGGTCGGCCCCAAACTCAAGACCCGTCGTAATCTCGGGCTTCAAAGAAGAGTTGGCGATTTGCAGGCTTTCGTTGAACTTCGGCAGTGAGCCGTTCCACGAGCCGTTCGACTCGAAGATTTGGGCCAGTTGGTAAGGGCTGGCATCGTTGCCCACCTGCGCCAGGCTGGCGCGGACTTTGGCGAAAGTCAGGATGTCGCTCTTAACGTTCAGAAGATCTGACACCACGGCGCTCACCGAGGCCGAAGGGTAGAAGTAAGAACGGGCGTTGCTGGGCAGCGTACTCGACCAGTCGTTGCGAGCCGTTACGTCCAGGAACAGCATGTCGCGCCAGCCGAAATTGGCGGCGGCAAAGAGGCTCTGCACCTTCGATTTCTCAATGGAGCTTTCCAGGATGTTCAGGCTGGGAACGGTGTTGCCCGCGTTGTAAATGCCATCCACGACCAGCCCATTGGCCTGGAAGAAATTACGCTTGTAAGAGTTGGTGCGGTCGATGCCGCCGAACTGTACGGTGGTACTGAAATCGGGCGTCAGATCTTTGTCGAACGTAAAAATGAAGTCGTGGTTCGTCTCCTGGCTGCGCCTCACCGACTCGCTGTAGCGGCCCGGCGTGGTGTTGCCGTTGCGGGTGCGCTCGAAATTGATTATCCCAATGTTGGTATCCGTCCACATATCGGTACCCGTGCGCACCATCAGGCTCAGCGATGGCAAAATCTTGTAGTTCAGAGCAATGTTGCCCAGCAGGCGATCTTTCTCGTTGCCGTTCGGCAGATTTCTTTCTGAAAAGTACGGATTGGTAAAGTACGTATGCTGCCAGTTGGGCGGGTCTGTGTCGGCGGGGCGGCCGTCGCGAGCGCGCTGGATGTGCACATCTTCGTACTGCTCATAGTCACGCAGCCGCTCCCACGATACGTGGCGGTGCGACCAGATGAATTGCTGCCCCGAGGTGTAGCCCCGGTTACGCGCGCCGCTCTTGATGTACTCGCCCGCCATCGTGATGCTCAGGTTTTTAGTCAGGTTATAGCCCGAATTGATGCGGAAGTTGTTGCGGTGGAAATCATTGTAGTACATGATGCCCTTCTGATCCACGCGGCCCATCGACAGGCGGAAGAAACCCTTGTCGTTACCGCCCGAAAGCGCGATGCTGTTGCTGACCGTCGAGCCCGTGTTCCAGTAACCTTCCCAGTTGTCGGGCTGCGGGGTGAGCGGGGCCACGTCGGTACCCGTCCACCATTGCCGCACCAGGCGGCCGTCCATGGGCGCACCCCAGCTTTCGTCGGTTCCGGCCGAGCCGGCGAGCGGGTAGCGGGCATCGTAGACCGCGCGGTACTGCTGCGTTTGGGCGGCGTCGCTAATCGAGCCGCTCCAGCCGTCGTTGTACCAGGTGCGGTAGCCGCTGCCACCGCCGTAAGTGTCCTGGAAATTAGGCTTGATCCAGGGCCGCTCCATGGTGACGTTGGAATTAAAGGAGATCCCCAAGCCCTTGGTGCCCTGACCGTTCTTGGTCGTGACCAGGATCACGCCGTTGGCTGCGCGCGAACCGTACAGGGCCGCTGCGTTGGGGCCTTTCAGTACCGACATTTCCTTGATATCGTCGGGATTGATTTCCGAAATACCGCCCCCGTAGGTTTTGCTGGTCGTTTGATCCATCGGCACGCCGTCGATCACGATCAGCGGCTGGTTGTTGCCCGACACGGACGAAGAGCCGCGAATCTGAATCGTGGAGCCGCTGCCCGGCCCGCCATTGGACTGAATACGAACCCCCGCGATCTTGCCCGACAGGCCGTTGACCACGTTAGTCGAGCGCGACTCGGTCAGGGCACTGCCCTTGACCTCCTGCACGCTATAACCCAGTGCCTTTTTCTCGCGCTCGATGCCGAAAGCCGTCACGACTACCTCGGCCAATTGGCGGGTGTCGGCAGCGAGTGAAATATCGAAGGTAGTTTGGTTGCCGATCGGAACTTCCTTGGGAAGAAATCCAACGAAAGAGACGACTAAAATTCCGTCGCCCGGCACTTTGATCGTGAATTTGCCGTCGGCATCGGCGTTGGCCCCGATGTTGGTACCTTTGTAGATAAGCGAGGCACCCGGCAGGCCTTTTCCGTCTTCGGTCGCGACGATCGTGCCGTTTAGCGTTCGGGACTGAGCGAAACTCAGCGTCGAACACAGGCACAGTGCGAAAAGTAGTAGTACAGTTTTTCTCATCTGCGTTTTATAGGTTAAAAAATTGGTGAAAAATTAAACTGATGGCTGTGGTGGCTCGGGCCGCTCATGGGCCGCACACACTTGCGGTTAGAGCCCCACAACCATCAGTTTAGTGGAGAATTGAGAGTGGAAAGTGGAGAATTTTTTTCGAAAACCCGTACCCCTTTATCTCTCAGTTGGGATTGGTTGGGAGCCAGACTCGTTGTCGGAAAAATTGGGATTGGGAGCGCATGGGTATCAGGTTTTTTTGTAAAAAATTGGCAACAAAAATCTTCCTGTTCGGATAAATCGCGTTTATCCGAATGACTACACAGAATGCTTGAATTGAAACCTTACGGCTTACCGGGTGAGGGCGCAGTTGGCGGCTGATTTTTGGGATCTGGCCAGTGCGTTACCTCTTTGGGTTTTGTCTTTCTATACTTCGAGTGCGGCTGGAAGCACAGACTGCTTTTCGTGATGTTCTATTTCTTAAATCGACTTGTCAAAAGTATTGCCAAATGATCTTTTTGCCAAATTATTTAGAATAATAAATTCTGTATCGAAAAATAAAAAATAGGTTATAGTCAATTTTAACCATGCTTGTTGCACTAATCTAATATTTACTAAAAAATAAGATGTCAATCAGTAATAGGCGTAGTTAATTTAATTTTTCGCTCGTTGTGTACTGTTTCATCAGACGGTAAAGCGCTTTCTTGAAATAAGCCAGAAAAAATGCTTTATCGTGATGGGTAAAAAATCCACAGCATGACTTTTTCACAACAAGTCGAAGGAAGACAATTGAAATCAGCTGAATGATTTGTCCTACTTTTATGTTGAATTGTAGCACTTTTTCCCTTTCCAGGGGAAATTGGTAGACAGCAGATTCCTGAACAATGATCTTTGAAAAATTATATCTATAAAACCGCTTTATGAAAACCATCTTTGCCGTAGCAGCCCTGGGCATTGCCGCGCTGATCACCTCCTGGCTGGGCTTGTTTGAGAAGGAGGTGGACTACAACACCGATGTCAAGCCCATCCTGAATAAAAACTGTATGGCGTGCCACGGCGGGGTCAAGAAAGCGGGCGACGTCAGTTTTCTTTTTGAGGAGGAAATGCTCGAACCCGGTAAGTCGGGAGCCATCCCCGTCGTGCGCGGCGACGCCGACGCCAGCGAGATGATCCGCCGCATCCTGTCCGACGATCCCGACGAGCGGATGCCCAAGAAGGGGCCGGGCCTGACCGACGAAGAAGTGAAAACGCTGAAAACCTGGATCAATCAGGGGGCAAAGTGGGGCAACCACTGGGCTTACGAGCGCGTCGAGCGACCCGAAGTGCCCTCCAACGGCGGATTTTGGTCGTGGCTGGGTCTGGGGGGTAAGAATGCTGACTGGGCGAAAAATGAGATCGACCATTTTGTGCTGAATAAGCTGAAAGAGAAAGACCTCAGCCCCGCCCCCGAGGCCGACCGCGCCACGCTCATCCGCCGCGTGAGCCTGGATCTGACCGGACTGCCGCCCACGCCCAAAGAAGTGAATGCTTTTATAGGGGATAAATCCGAAAACGCCTACGAGAAAGTGGTCGACCGCTTGTTGGCGTCCCCGGCTTACGGGGAACGCTGGGCGGCAATGTGGATGGATCTGGCCCGCTATGCCGACACCAAGGGCTACGAGCGCGACGGTGGACGGAGTATCTGGGCCTACCGCGACTACGTCATTAAGGCATTCAACCAGGACAAATCGTTCAGTGAATTCACGACCGAGCAGCTGGCGGGCGATCTGATGCCTTCTGGTGCTGACGGTCTACCTACCGACGAGCAGCTCGTTGCCACGGGTTTTCACCGCAACACGATGAACAACGACGAGGGCGGCACCGTGGACGAGGAGTTCCGCGTCGCGGCCCAAATCGACCGGGTCAACACGACCTGGGAAGTGTGGCAGGGAACGACCTTCGGCTGCGTGCAGTGCCACAGCCACCCCTACGACCCCATCCCGCACGACGACTACTATAAGTACATGGCGTATTTCAACAACAGCCGCGACGAGGATGTAGTCAGCGAGACGCCTACGCTGCGCTTCTTTGCGGGTGAGGACTCCGCCCGCGTCGAAAGCGTAAAAGACTGGGTGCGGCAGCATGACCCAAAGCAAACAAAGCAGGTGACCCAGTTCATGCGCATCACCGAACCCAAAATTAACTCCCATGACTTCGACGAGTACGTCAGGTCTTCCCTGCTGGATGCTAAGTACTACGGCGGGCAGTCTGGCGGTTCGGCCCGTATCAAAGGCGTTCCGCTTTCGGGTAAAAACCGGATGCTGGTCAGCTTTAAGCGCGGCTCCGAAACGGCCCGGATGAGCATTCACCTGGACTCGTTGGGTGGCCGAAAGTTGGCAATGGTCAAAGTACCCACGGTGGGCGATTCGGTCGTAATCGTGCCGCTCCCGGATATTGAGGGCACGCACGCGCTTTACCTCGCGTTCAGCGATCCGAAGCAGCCTGAGAACTTCACGTCCATCAAATGGGTGGCATTCCAGGAGGCTCTGCCCGGCGAGGGTAATCCCGGCTATCGGGCTATGTTGGAGGCTTACGCCAGGACTCTGAAAGATGGCGGCAAGCGCACGCCCATCCTATGGGAAGGTCGGGGACATCTGGCCCGCAAGACGCATGTCTTCGAGCGCGGCAACTGGCTGGTGCATGGTAAGGAGGTACAGCCCGCTGTTCCCGCCACTTTTGGTAAAATACCAAAGGAAAAACAGCCCGCTGACCGCCTGGAACTGGCCCGCTGGATCGCGAGCCGCGACAATCCGCTCACGGCCCGCGTAATGGTGAATCGGTTATGGGAGCAGCTTTTCGGGCTGGGTATCGTGGAAACGGTGGAGGACTTCGGTTCGCAGGGCAGTGAACCCACGCATCGCCAACTACTCGACTGGCTCGCCGTAGCCTACATGGAGGACTACGGGTGGAGCAACAAGAAACTCTTGAAAGAAATAGTCACGTCGGCTACGTATCGCCAAAGCTCCGAAACCGATAGGAAAAGTCAGGAAAAAGATCCCTACAACTACTGGCTCGCCCGTGGCCCGCGCGTGCGGCTAAGCGCTGAACAAGTACGTGATCAGGCGCTGGCTGTCAGCGGGCTACTGGCCAAAAAAATGTACGGCCCCAGCGTGATGCCACCACAGCCGGAGGGCATCTGGCTCTCGCCCTACGACGGCAGCAAATGGAAGGAAAGTGAGGGCGAAGACCGGTACCGCCGGGGCCTTTACACTTATTGGAAGCGTACGGCCCCCTACCCTTCTATGACGACTTTCGACGCCCCGAGTCGGGAATTCTGCCAGTCGCGGCGCATCCGTACCAACACGCCGCTACAAGCGCTGGTGACGATGAACGATCCTGTGTACCTGGAATCGGCCCAGCGATTGGCGCAATACATGCAGCGAAAGGGCAAGACGCCCGAGCAACAGTTGCAGGAAGGCTACCGCAAGCTGACCTACCAGCCCATCGAGTCCAAGAGTCTGGGCGTGATGCTGAATGTGTATAATCAGGCCCTGCGCGAGTACCGGGCCAAACCGAACGAAATCGACAGTCTGCTAACCTACAAGCACGGTCGAAAGTCGCCCGAACTGGCCGCGCTGACCGTCTCAGCCAACGTGCTGCTGAATTTGGACGAGGTGGTGACGAAAGAATAGTCTTTCTCTTGAATCGGCATTCGGATCAACGGTCTAATGAGGGAAGCTTTTGTGGGCTTGGCATTACTTGCTGAGTGGCGTGTTTTCTTATACTACAAATGCATGATATTGCGGGCTCGTTGTCTTATTTTGAGTGAATGGTTTTTTTGGTCTAAAAATGCTTTTGTACTTTTGGCTAACACACCAGGCCCGGAACGAGATGATGAGCAAGCGATTAGGAACAAGTATTTTGTCAGTATTCCTCTATGGAATAATTGCCATCGGTACCGCATCTGGTCAAAATTACGCGGGATACTGGCTGGGGGTCACCTATCCTTCCGACCCCAACAATGCCATTTTCAATTACTTCGGCAACTTCACCCAATCCGGGGCCACAATCGGTGGAACGGCCCAGACCGCCAACCCCAAGGTGGCTTTTGGCGGACTGGCTTATGTGAAGGGGAGCGTTACGGCTACCACCGTAAAATTCAAAGAATCGGACAGCAAAGGCACGCTCGATACGCCACTGACCTGCTACTGGTCACTGGATTTGAAGTATGATCCGGTGGAGGAGAGTTTGAAAGGCACTTACTCCAATATCCAGAACCCGCCCTATTGTGATGAGCCAGGCGGCGGCAAGGTGGAACTTTATCGCATCGTGCTGAAATCCGGCAATAAATACTGCAAGGGGCAGGCTGTCAACCTCACCGTCACGGGCAAAAACATTCGCTGGTACGACTCGGCAAACAAAGGCCGCATGGTGGCTCAAGGAAATAATTTTAGCCCGAAAATCAGCCAGACTACTACTTTTTACATCACCCAGACCCTTTATAATACCGAGAGCCCGGCCATTCCGATCAAGGTCGAAATTGTGGACGTGGCCATCGTCGATGCCAAAGCCACGCCGCCTGGTTGCGGCAAGACCAACGGTACCATAGCTATTGCCGCTTCGGGCAGCACGGGCTTGCAGTACAGCATCGATGGCGGGACGACCTTCCAAAACTCTCCCCAGTTTTCGGGCCTGGCGGTCAATACTTACAAGGTAAAAGTAAAAGACGACGCGGGCTGCGCCGCTGAGCGCGAGGTAGAATTAAAAGCCGCCACGGCTCCCACTATTTCCGACATCAAGGCCGAGAATCCGACTTGTGGCCAAACCAACGGGCAACTGACCGTCGCCGCTACGGGATCGGGCGCATTGCAATATTCCATAGATGGCACCAACTACCAGGCCAGCAATGTGTTCGGCAAGCTATCCGGCGGCGGTTTCACGGTATCCGTGAAGGACGACAACAACTGCGCCGCCACCAAAAAAGCCTCGCTTACCCAGCCCAACGCCAGCAAGATTGCCACGGCCACCTCCACCCCTACTACCTGCGGCGAAGAGGACGGCGGCATTACCGTCACGACCGCCGCCACCAATGCCCAGTACAGCATCGACGGCAGCAAATTCCAGCCGGGGGCCGACTTCCGTAACCTGCCAGCGGGCAACTACACCGTCACGATGAAGGACGCGGCGGGATGCACCGATACCAAAGCCGTGACCGTAGCAGCCAGCATAGCGCTGAAAATCACCAATGTAGAAGCCAAACCCGCCTCCTGCGGTCAGAAAGACGGAAGCTTTGCCGTGACGGCCTCCGGCGGTACGGGATTCCAATACAGCGCCGATGGCGGGACTACTTTCCAGGCATCGCCGCAGTTTGCGGGATTGGCCGATAATACTTACAAAATGCAGGTCAAGAACGCGGCGGGCTGTATCACCGAGCGCGAAGTCGAGTTGAAAGGCCCCGCTGCACCTACGATTACCGATGTAAAAACCCAGAATCCGACCTGTGGTGAAATAAACGGCCAACTGACCGTGGCTGCCACCGGAACGGGAACTTTACAATACTCCATCGACGGCACCAACTACCAGGCCAGCAACGTGTTTGGAAAACTGAATGGCGGCGACATTACCGTTTCCATTAAAGACGATAAAGGTTGCGTGGCGAACAAAAAGGCATCTCTGGCGAAGTCCAGCGCGGTAAAAATCACCGCTGCCCAGGCCACGCCCACGACCTGCGGCGAGGCCAACGGCGGCATCGCAATGACGACCGTCGCCCTCGACGTACAGTACAGCGCGGACGGCACTAATTTCCAGCCCAGTGCCACTTTCAAGAATATGAAGGCCGGAACTTATGCCGTCATCATGCGCGACGCTTTCGGTTGCACCGACACCCGGACGGTCACCGTGGCGGGCAGCGAGGCACCCGCGCTCAGCGATGTTTTGGTTTCCCCCGTTTCTTGCGGAGTCGCCGACGGCACCATTTCGGTGCAGGCCACCGCCCGCACTGCGGTGCAATATGCCCTGAACGGCGGAAATTACGGAAACCGGAATTCTTTCAATAACCTGGCGGTGGGCGAATACGAAGTGGCGGTCAGGGATGCGGGCAACTGCGTGGTTTTGCGCAAAGTAACGGTACGCTCCGACTGCGCCAATACCATTTTTGTTCCTACCAGTTTCTCGCCCAACGGCGATGGGCAGAACGACCAACTCACGGTGCATTTTCCCTTCCCGTCGCTGCAATTCTCTTCCGTGCGGGTGTACAACCGCTGGGGCAATGCCGTGCATGGCGGTCAAAACCTCACACTGAGCAGCGGCGACGCGATTTGGGACGGAAAGCTCGACGGCCAGGCCCCAATGACGGAGAACTACTATGTCCTGGTAGCGGAGGTAAAGTTCGAGGATGGCACTTCGCATACCTTCCGCAAGGAGGTGATGGTAATGCGGTGAACGTGGCCCAACTAGAAGCGATGAAAAAAGCCGCTGGAACGGGTCCAGCGGCTTTACACGCTTTCATGGCTAACGGATGCGCTTGTTTATTTAGTCGGCTTGCTCGCTTCGACGACTTCGCCCTGGAAGCGCAGCACCGTTACTCCCTCGGCGGCGTTAGAAAACACGGTCACCGACTTGGTGAACGGCCCAATGGCCGCAGCGTTGAAGGTGGCTTTGATCGTTCCGCTCTGGTTGGGCATGATCGGCTCTTTCGGGTACTCGACGCCCGTACAACCGCACGAACCCTTGGCGTCGCTCACGATGAGTGGCTCGCCGCCTGAGTTCGTAAACTTGAATTCCACCGTTACGGGTTTGCCCTGCGAAACCTTACCGAAGTCGTGGTCGGTATCCGTCCACTTGAAAGAGGCCAGGGAGCTGGCGACAGCAACCGTGATGGCAAACAGGGCAATGAGGGTGAAGAAAAGGTTCTGGGTTTTCATAGTACTTTTGGTTTTGGGTGAAAAAGAAATAAAAATTGAATAGCCCAAAAGTAGAAGAACCTCCCCAGCCCGCCTGTTAACGAACCCCCAACAAATGTTAACGGGCTGTTAATAAGCTCAATTCTATCCTTAATGCACTAATTTTGGAACACACAGTCTTCAGAAAGGACGGATTTCAAAGCACTCTCAACTCTCAACTCTCAACTCTCAACTCTCAACTAAGATAACTTGTCCCGAACCACCATACGCTGGCTAATTCCGCTTTCGGCGCTTTCCATCATTGGCGTGCTGGTCATGCAGATGTATTGGGTGAACCGTACGCTGGACTTACGGAAGCGACAATTCAACCAGCGCACCCACGTGGCCTTGCAGGAAGTAGCGGAGCGGCTGACGCAGTTCAACGGCGTGATGCAGAGCGTCAATCCTGTCGATCAGCTATCGCCGGATTATTTTCTGGTCAATACCAACGCCACCACGCAGCCGGAGGTGCTGGAGCAGTTTATCAGGGAATCTTTCCAAAAACACGACCTCATCACCGATTTCGAGGTAGGAATTTACGACTGCACCACCGACCGGATGCGCTACGGGATGCTGCTCAGCACCCGCAACGACGAGAAAGTCCCCACCGCCACCGCCGACTGGGTCAAAACTGACAAGTACCCCTATTACTTCGGCATCCGCTTTCCCGAGCAGGAAGACTACCTCGCGGGTGACTTGCAGGGCTGGCTGTGGTCGTCGGCTTTGGTGCTGGTGGCGGTGAGTTTTTTCTCCTACGCACTTTTCGTCATTCTGCGCCAAAAGCAGCTCTCGGAAGTACAGCGGGATTTTATCAATAACATGACCCACGAATTGCAGACGCCCATCTCGACGATTCGTATTGCGGCCGATGTATTGAAGAATCCGAAGATCACCGCCCAACCCGAGCGCCACAGTCGCTATGTGCGCATCGTGGAGGAGGAAATTATGCGATTACAGCGGCAAGTCGAGATGGTGCTGAACATGGCCAAGGCCGAGCGCAACAAGCTGGCCCTGGACTTGGAATGGCTGGACGCCCACGAGCTGATCACCGCTGCCGCCCAACCCCACGAAGATCGCGCAAAGTTGGATCTTGGGGCCACTTCACCCTACATACTGGCCGATCGGATGCATTTCAGGAATTTGGCCAATAACTTGATCGACAACGCCCTAAAATATTCCCCCAAAGATTCTGAGGTAATTGTCAGAACTTACGACGAGGGTGATAAAATAATACTGTCCGTAAGCGACCAGGGCATCGGCATTGCGCCGGATCAACAGAAAAAGATTTTCGAAAAATTCTACCGGGTGTCGGAAGGCAACGTCCACAATGTCAAAGGCTTCGGCATTGGTCTCAGCTACGTCCGCCAAATCGTCAAGGCCCATCGCTGGAAGCTCCGCCTGGAAAGTGAACCAAAAGAGGGCAGCGAGTTCTTGGTGATCATTCCCAAACAAACAAAAGCGCCCCGAGCGTAACCCAATCCTTTGACCAAAATCGAAACTGCCATCGCCACAAACACGCCCGACCTGAAGGTCGCCCTCATCCAGACCGACTTGGCTTGGGAAGACATAACGGCCAATCTGGCCATGCTGGAAGAGAAAATCGCCGCGTTACCCGAACCAGCCGATGTGATCGTGCTGCCCGAAATGTTCTCGACGGGATTCAGCATGAACGCGCCCGTGCTGGCCGAAGCCATGAACCTCACCACGACCCGCTGGCTGAAAATGATGGCCGCCCAAACCCAGGCGCTGGTGATCGGTAGTTTTCAGGCAAAGGAAGCCGGAAATTTTTACAACCGCTTGCTGTGCGTCCGGCCCGAGGGTACTTACGAAGTTTACGACAAGCGGCACCTCTTCCGCTACGGAGCCGAACACGAAAACTTCACCGCTGGCAACGGGCGGCTGGTCGTGACTTGGAAAGGCTGGCGGATTTGTCCGCTGATCTGCTACGACCTGCGCTTCCCGGTTTGGAGCCGGCAAGACGCCGGCAACCCTTACGATTTGCTACTTTACGTAGCCAACTGGCCCGCCGCCCGTGCCTACGCCTGGGACACACTGCTGCGGGCACGGGCCATCGAAAATCTTAGCTACGTAGCGGGTGTGAATCGTACCGGTAAAGACGGCAATGGCACCGCCTACTCGGGCGGCTCGCTGGTCGTCGATTTCCTGGGAGAAATCATCACCGACTCCGGCGAGGCCGAAAGCGTGAAGGTAGTGCGGCTGATGAAGGAGCCGCTGGAAAAGTATAGGAAGTCATTTCCGGCGTTACTGGATGCGGACGGGTTTTCGATTTTATAAATTGCGGAGACGTATTTTTATTCGGTTGGCTTGGAGTTCCGCCACTATGATGAATGGGATTTCTATGTCAATTTCCTTCTCCAACAAGACTTTCAATATTCTGATGGCGTCGTGTGATTTGACATGCCCAGGCTGTAGATAAACGATTCCCGTAAGCTTTGCTTTTTCTTTGAAAACCAGGGTGCCAAAGTCGCTGTCCCGGGTTAGTACAATCCTTTCCGCTCGCACAGCAATTTTGATAACATCACTATCCGAAGTGCCAGCCATACCTTCCTCCTTTATATCAGACGCATCAATGCCGACTGCTCTTAGAAATGTAACGACCCGAGGAGAGATATTTTCGTCAATGATGAAACGATATTGCTTTAATAGCATCAAGCTGGCAGTTCGATATCGATTAAAGTGGAATTCTTGGACAAAGCTGCCGCAAACAGAATTGCCTCACGAACAGCCTGTATCTTCAGGTGGGGGAACTCTTGAACGATGTCCTCTACCGAAGAGCCGTTGGCAATCCATTCCAGAATTAATTCCACACTGATGCGAGTCCCTTTAATTATGGGCTTGCCGCCTAATATGGCCGAATCAGTAGTTATATGCTCAAACTGTTTCTTCACGATAAATCTGGCTTTTATAGAGGCTCCGCAACTCGGTCAATTGCGGAGCCTCAACGTAATTGCTAAAGAGTCTCCTCATAAATCCACCGAAAGTTAACCTCTGATTCCAGCTTCGACCTTACTCGACTGCCATTTTACAACTGGTTGCGGTGTAAAAATTAGTGGTAGCGATTTCACAACTCCGGCGTCGCTTCGTATAATTCCGCGACGTCTTCCAATCCGCCCGCTATCTGGGAATGTGCTTCCAGTGACTTCACCCAGGCTTCGACCAGGATTTGGCTCGTGGCACTACACGCTTGTAGTCCGTACGAGTAGGGGCGCATTCCGTTGGTGTGCGTAAATGTGATGTCGTGGATGCAATCGTTGGGTTCGCCGTCCTCCCCAATTACCCGGTAGCTGGCGTCGATGTCGAGACCGCCGGTGTAGTAATAGTAGCCTTCCCCGGTTTTGCTGACCAATTCTTTCTTGTCCGTCTTCAAAAGCGCTTCGGCTTGTTCGGTGTCGATGAATCTGGACTTTGCCCGACGAACCACGCCCTTTTTTACCAATGATTTGAACGGATAGTCTTCCAACCCCACGGGTTTTTGTCCGCTACAATTGATGAACATATTATAGTCGATGGGATAGGTGGCCTCGCCGTCCTTTACCTCAACGGTTGTCATGCCTTTCTTGTGCTTTTCGGCCACCGTAGCGTAACCCGCCACAATCTCCAACTTACCAGCGTCGTAAAGGGCCAGCAACAAGTTGCCAGAGGGCAAGGGCATAGCCGCGATGACATTCATCAGGAACGGCGTCACTTCCTTGCGGAAAAGCAGATGGTCTTCAGCAGGCATCAGTTCGGCGTGGAAGTTCAGGGCGTAGATCAGATCGTCCATCACTTCTTTCCAGTGGATGGGCTTCTTATTCTCCACCGAATTTTTTGCCTCTTCCATTTCAAAGCGCATTCCCTCGAAGGCGTTTTTGAACTCGTGTTTCCGGCTCATTTCTTTCACGAAATCGGTGAGCGTGAACGACGCATCGGCCAGTTTCTCGACCATATCGGGCATCTTGTCCTTTTTGAAGGCTTTACTCAGCGCCGGGCGACACACTTTATCGAAAAAAGTGTCGATGCGCAGGTAGCCATCGGCATCGCGCATGGCAAAGATTTTCTTCCGGTCGGCGTGGCGGTAAATCTCGCGCATGGGTTCTTCCTGCTCGTATTGCAGGTTCGGCAACCAACCGTGCGCGTCGTGCATGGCGATGCTAAAATTTTCGGCTCCTTTGGCCGGGTGAAAAGTCATCTTGCCCTCCTTGTCGGTCGTGAATTCGCCGTGCCTTCTAGACAAGGAGGACACCACGTCAAAGGCACTCAGCGAAGCGCCCAGGGTACCGATCTTGAAATTATGGAAGGTACCCTTTTGGGGCAAAATCTTGTGAATCGGCCAGGGCGAGGCATAATTGCCCGATTCCACATCATCTTCCTCGGTCCAGACGTGACCCGTCGCCACCACCACTTTACTGAACGGGTGCGTGTCGCCGTTGGCGATTTTCAGCGTGACCTCCTTCCGTTTTTCGTGGTACTCGATGTCCACCACTTCGGAGTTCGGAAATTGCTGCACGGCAATACCCGCGTCGGATAGCTCCCCGGCGATGGCTTCGTACTGTGCCTGCAAGTACTGCCCGAGCGCCAGCCGATTATACACTTCGGATTCGCTTATTTTTTCGTCGGCCAAACCCAGGTTTTTGAGCGTTCGTTTATCCTGTTTTTTCAGCCAATCCGCAAAAGGCACCACCAATTCCGGCAACTCTTCCGAAGCGATGTTGGACAAGTTGCAAAGGTCGGTGGTGTGGGGATTGTAGGGCATCCCCATGCCCAAAATGTCCCCTTTTTCAAAAATGGAAAGCCCTTCGATGTGATCCTGCAACACGTCGGTGTTGTCCATCAGGTGTTTTAATAGATAGATAGCGGTCGCGCCGCTGCCGATGATGGCGATTTTTTTCATATAATAGGTTCCTTAAATAAGGCTAGGCAAGAAGATTGGTTATTTGTCGGCCTGCGCTTTGCTCAAAAACAATCGTTCCCGTCCCGCCAGAACCGCATGAAAGTAAAACCAAATAGTCTCTTTTTGATCGACGGCATAGGCGGGCTGCTGTCGGCCCTGATGCTGGGGAAAGTACTTACAAGGTTTGAGCGGTTTTTCGGTATGCCTTCGGAAGTGCTTTATATTCTGGCTTCCGTGGCAGTTGTTTTGTCGCTTTACTCGTTCAGCTGTTATTTAATCAAGATAGAAAAGCCAGGTATCCTGCTCAGAATTATTGCCGTTGCGAATCTGCTGTACTGCTGTTTCACCTTGGTGTTTATTTTATACAATCATCGGACGATCAGTACTTTGGGGTTAGCGTATTTCATTCTGGAAATCACAGCCGTGGTAGTTCTTGCGATCGCTGAGTTGGAAACGGCGGCGCGACTGATTTAGGTTAAGTAGCTCAGGATTCGGCGTCAATCAACTTTCGAATGTTGTTGATCGACCGTGTCCATTTTTTGTAAATCTCTTCGGGTCTTTGGTAGTCGTCCACGCCCAATTCGTGTAGCTTCTCGTCGGTCAGCAGCCAGGGAGCGTGTCGGTATCCAAGCGGAAGTTTAACCAAATAGTTTAGCTCGGAGCCGATGTATTCCGTGTCCTTATCATACTTCACAGACTGATGCACCGGATTGGTGTAGTACATGTGCATCGCCTGCGTATTCCAGTTGAACCAATTGGAGCATACATCATAATCCAGCAGCAGGCTCTCGAACCAGGCCGCGCCCCATCGCCAATCCACGCCATAGTCGCGCGAGAAAAAGCTGGCCGTGTTCACCCGGCCGCGGTTGCTCATGAATCCGGTGCGGCTCAATTGATGCATATGGGCATCCACGAACGGAATGCCCGTCTTCGCGTCTTTCCAGCGGTCGAACAGGTCGTAGTCCTCCTTCCAGTCGGTTTTTACCTTTTTATAACCCCCGGAATAAAAAACGGTGTCGCCAAATCGGAGTCCCAGGAAGCTGAAATAATCCCGCCAGACGACCTCGAACACCAGCCACCAGGTCGATCGGTTGCGCTTGACCTTGGCTTCATAATCCTTCACGGTGTGATAAATCTGCCGGGGCGATAAACTGCCGTGCGCCAGGTAATGCGAGAACTTGCTGCTGTAATCCAGCCCCAGCGATTTGTTGCGGGTCCATTTGTAATTGGTCAGCAGTTCCGAATCGAAGGTGTAGTACTGCAGGCGGGCCAGCGCGGCGGTTTCTCCGGCCGGAAACTCGTCAGCATCATAGCCGGTGGCTAGTTCTTCTTTCGAGAAATCAATTTTTGAACGCTGATCGACATCACCGTAATCGTCCAGCGGTACGACCCGTATTTTTTCAGGCGTAGGAAAAAGCGCCCGTGGCTCGGTGGCTTTGGATGTATTGATTCTGAACGCCTTGCTGGTTAGCGGAATGTCAGTGGGCGCAAAAGGAATGTCATCGACGTGGTACAAAGTCCGGCCCCAAATTGGGGTTATCTTGCACGACTGTGCCTTTGAGTTTTCTGTCAGTAGTGCTTCCACCTCCGTTTCCTCGCTCATGACCTCACCTTGGTAAATCAATTCTTCGCACTGATGTTTGGCGATCAATTCAGGCAGGATCTCCTCGGGTGAGCCGTAGGCAATCAGGATTTCCCCGCCTAGCTTCCGGTAATTTTCCCTCAAATCGCTCAGCGTGTCCTGCAAGTACTTGTAGCGGATGTAGCTCGTTTTGCGAAAACCCAAGTCGAGCCTTCGGTAGTGACGCGGGTCGTACACGTACACGGGAAGTACCTGATTGTCGTCGGCGCAAGCCAGCACCAGACACTCGTTGTCGTGCAAGCGGAGATCGGAACGGTGCCAGTAGAGTACTTTTTTAGCCATTGTCGTTCGTGGTTTTCGGGGCAGATTTTCTCCGCTTCATGGGCCCTTTTCTACTCCCGTGTTTTTCGTAAACCCGGCTGGCGATTTCTTTGGTCGTACTTTTTCTCTTGATCGCGTAGATTTGGGCTTTCATCTTGTCGGACTCTTCCCGGTAATCCGCAATGGGGGCCGGGTAGCCGTCGAGTGGTACTTCGTTGTGTCGGATGATTTCTTTGGCGGTGTAGCTTCGCAACTCAGGAATCCACTCTTTCACAAACACGGCTTCGGGATCGTGGTCTTCCAATTGTTTGGTGGGGTTGTACACCCGCACCGTATTAATGCCCACGACGCTGGCCTGCATTTGTAGCTGACTGAGATGAATGCCCGGTTCGTAGTCGGTGTACATCCGGGCCATGATCGGGTCCAGCGTGCGCCAGTCGATGTGCAGCACGTGGCAACCAAAACTGGTGAGCATGGCCCGCATTCTGAAATTGACAAAACCCGTCGCGACCAGACACCGCACGCAGGCGTCCACCATCGGGAAACCCGTCGTGCCCGTGGCCCAGGCCTCTACCTGCGCGGGTGTGGCGTCGTACACCACTTCGTCGAAAGCCTCGTTGAGGGCGAAGTGCTCCATCTGCGGTTCGGTTTCGAGCCTCTGGATGAAGTGGTCGCGCCAGTGTAGTCTGGATAAGAACGAAGTCAGGGACACAAGCCACCGGCCTCGCTCCGCCGGAGCCTTTTCTTTCAGTTCGGCTTTACGCTCGTGCACTTTTTGGTACACGTACCTACCCGTCACCGTGCCCCACGCCAAATGAACCGACAAGCGTGACCCAGCTTCAAAGGCCGTATTGGGCGAGCTGATGCCCCCGCTGTACTGCTCGCCGCGCTGGTACAGGAAACTCTGCAACGTATCCAACGCATCCTGCTCGCTCACGGGCTGAATGACGTCCACATTGGTAGTGAATTCCACACCCGCGTGGTCGGACTTCGATAAATCATGGCTGCGGAGCAGGTGGGGCACTTGGTTGGGTAGCTTCGATCTGGCGATATTTTTATCGGCAGGAATTTCTACCAGTCCGTCGGAGTAGAACTCCCGCCACAGTTTTCCCCGCCTGTCCCGATCCGGTAAAGCCCGAAATACGCCCGTTTGTTTCAGTTCGACAAAATCGGCTCCCCTCGCGGCACACCAGGCAATCACGGCCTTGTCGCGCTCGTAGGTGCGGTTGACGCCGATTTCCTGATGAGCGATGATTTCTTTGATCAAAAAATACTTGGCTAGTTCGTTCAATACATCGATCACTTCGCCCACAGCGTAGTGTACCGCGCCGCCTCCAGCTCCGATCTCGCTTTTAAAGTAGTTGTAGGCCCTAATGATGGAGTGAACGTGCTTGTCGGAGGTTTCGGGAGCGAGGAAATTGGAAGGCTCGACGATGTAAAGGATCAGTACCCGCTCAGCGGCCAAGGCTCTGGCGAGGGCTGGATTGTCCCGCAATCGGAAATCTTTTTTGAGCCAGTAAATCGTGATTTCCTCGGGCATGGGTGAGCGGTCGATTGCAATGAGCCGGTAGTGTGAGCAGGCTTAAAACAATCGTACCCCTATGCGGAGGGCAAGTGATTGAGAACAACTTGTGTTCATATTGATTTGTAAATTATGCATGGATATCATAATTTGCAAAAACATTTGATCAGTATGCTCGAACGTATACAGGCCATTTATGACGGGTGCTTGATACTATGTTGGGTTATGACATCAATGTCGAACTGGCAATACGTTACGGAAAAGCCTCCCTCGCTGATCTCGAAGCTTCTGCAAATCCTACTGATGAGCAGGTTGCCGAAGTGTTTTCTGCCCTAGCTAATTTGAGAGAGAAGCTTTTTGTCGGCCTCGGCAAGGTCTCTATGCAGGATCGGCCATTGATTGAGAACTTGACCGACCGGATTGACATTTTCTTATTTCATCACAGATTATGAAGCCTATGAAAACCCTTGTAGAAATAATCACTCAACAACGCGAGCAAAAGCAGATCAGTCAAACCCAGTTGGCTACCTTGTCGGGTATAAACCAAGCACACATTTCCCGAATTGAAAGCGGTAAAAGCAAACCCACCATACCTACGGTTTTTCGGATTTGCCAGGCTCTTGAAATTGACCCGCTTGTATTGGCTGACTTGTTAGCCCACGAGTTTCGGACTTATATGAATGATAACCCATCAGCGGGGCCCAGGCCGTCGGCTTAGCAATCTAGTATGTTGTAGTTTCTACTCATGGGGATTATTGGTCAAGATGAAATCTTGGATTATGTTTTCCCACCAGCGGAACGCCGCCCGGTCACAGACCGGCGGGAGCGGGATCATCCATTCTACGTTCAAATTTTATTTTTCTTATCTCCTGCTCAGTGTTCCATTGTTTAACCTCTTTGAAATTAAGTTTCTTATATAATTCAATAGCCGGTTCATTCTCCGATCCAGTTTCAACAACAAAAAGATTCGAATCAAATGTATTAAAAATGAATTCCATCAACTCTTTTGCAATTCCTCGCCTAAAAAATCTTGGATTAACAACTAAACTATTAATACCGGTAAATGTACTGTTATATTCGATTTCAACTATTCCTGCAAGTTCCCCGTCTTTCAAGTATCCGAAAAATTCCGTATTGCTATTCACATAATTTTTGAGTGGTCTTTTCAAAGGGGGGAAGTCAGTAGCATTTAATAGCTTCGCTTCTATCTTATATGATAATTGAAAAACAGATCGTATTTTCTTTGACACTTCTATATCGCTATTTTGAAGTTTTTCAATCATCTTTCGAAGTGGTTTGTTTCAATTAAGCGTAGCGGCAAAATGTAAGTGATGGGCTATTTCAGGAATAGTAACCTACGCTGCCGCCAGTTTACAAACGTGCGGTGGCCGCGCTACCGCCAGTTTGCAACTGGTGGCTAAATATAAAGCAAGTCTGTGACTTGCGACCACTCACTCCCTCACGTCAACCCCTCCACCAACGCCCGATGTTGCGGAAACGCCGCCAGCAGCACTGCCCGCTCCGCCAACTCAAAATCCGCAAAGTCAAAGCCCGGTGCCACCGTGCAGCCCACCAGCGAATAAGCCGCGCCCGCCACGGGCCGGGAACCGAACCACGCACCCGCTGGCACCACGGCCTGAAACACTTCGCCCGCTTCGGGATCGGGACCAAGGCGGATGACTTCCAACGCGCCGTTCTCGGCATGGATGACGAAGACTTCCAGCGGATCGCCCGCGTAAAAGTGCCAAACTTCATCGGCCTGAATGCGGTGCAAAGCCGAAAAGTGGTGGCCTTCCAGCAAGAAATAGATCGCCGTGCTGAACGCCCGACTACCGTCGAACCTGTCCGGCAAGGCCGCGTTTGGAATCTGCTCCGCTGCGCGGTAAGTTTCCACAAAGTAGCCACCCTCGGGATGCGGCTGCATCAGGTATTTCTCGACCCAGTAGGCAGCGGATTTCGTCATATATGTTATCAAACGGGCGGTAGCGGAGAAGCGACCAAGTCAATCGTCAATCCAGTTTTCCAATCGAACACCACCCAGATTCTTGAAATCTTTGGTATTCCTGGTCACAATAGTCAGGCCATGAACGATAGCCGTCGCGCCGATCAGCAAGTCAAAATCTCCTACAATTTTCCACTGCGCCTTGAAGTTGACTTTTGACGGCGTACTCGTAAAAGCAGTCACCGACAAGAAGTATGCGTTTCGCGAACAAATCTTGCAGCCCTTCGACTCTTCCCAGATTCAATTCCCGATACTCCGCCGCGCTGTTTTCTACTCCAAACAGTAGTTCGGCGAACGTCATTTCTGAAAGAAAACATGATGATACCCCGGCTTGAGCGATTTTGTTTTCTAGATCGTACTGTCCTTTGAGCAGATGAACACAAATATTTGTGTCAAGCAGGTACTTACTCATAATTGGACGTCCCTCATTGTATCTGCCCTTGCTTGATGAATCGTGGCAGCTAGTTCATCCCCTGATTCGTCCCCTTTCCAACTTCCATAAAGCATTTTAAGGGCTTCTTTCTCTAAGTCGCTTGTCTTTTCTGGCTGTTGTTGAATCACGGGCAGCCCCAACCGCTCAATTAACCCTGTAATCAGCTCAAAATCGCTGTCATCTTCAATGTTGATCGTGATTGTATGCATGGCTGAAATCGTTCACTCGTGATTTTAATAAAAATTCAGGAAGGCAATTTACAAAATTTGCTCACTCCAACACCCAAGCTTTATTTTTCCTTTCTAACGCCCTACTCACACCCGGCCAATCACTTTTTACCCAGGCATCGTACTCCCGTTGTGCCTTTGCCAATTGCGCTTTCAACAACCCGAAAACCTCCCGCTGCTGGTTGGTCGGCGGGAAATCCACGCCGTTGGCCCCGATGTCGCTGGCTAACGCGCCGAGGCGGCCGTAGAGCCTGATCGGATTGCGGAAGGCGTCTTCCCGCGCGCCGGTGAGGTGGATGTCGTAGAGTTGCGCCGAGATTTGCGTGGCGGCGGCATCGAGCTTTTCCAGGGCGGGTTTCAGCTTTTTGTCCGAAACTTGAGACAACAGCCTGTTCATCTTTGCCCGCTTTTTTTCCAGATCATTAATTAGTTGAACGTTCTGATTCTGGGTATTGCGGAGTTCGAGGCTAAATTTTTCCTGGGCCGCGATGTCAGCCAAGGTACCCGCCGTGTTCGGGTCTTTCAGAATCGTGATGGGCTGGGTCAAGATACCCTCACCCAGGTCAGCTTGGGCGGTGAAAGCACCTGGCGACACGCGCGGGCCGAGCAGGCCGGGGTTTACGTCCAGATCCCAGGTGACCAGCGTACGGGTACTGTCCTTGGCGAGCGTCACCCACGACTTACCGGGTGGAAGCGTCCGCAGTTTGGGCCGCTCGGGCGAGGCGTGCCGCAGATCCCACCACACGCGGTTGACGCCCGGCTTGTTGGTGCCTTTGACGGTACGAATCACCTTTCCTTCTTGTAAAATACTAAGCATTGGCGCTTTGTCCAGCGTGTCTTTCAGGTAGTACTGAATCGGGACGCCATAGTTGGGGCCACGCCCATCGCCGAGGGTACTTTCGGTGTGGCGCGCTTCGCCTTCCTGAAAGCGGTAGCCTTGCCGCACGGGCAGCAGGGCATTGGCGGTCGGGCGGGCTTTCGCCATTTCGCGGATGGGCGTCAGGTCGTCGAGAATATAGAAGCCGCGGCCGTAGGTCGCCACTACCAGATCGCCGAATTCTTTTTGTACTTCTAGCCAATAAACAGGAGCGGGCGGCATATCCAGCCGCAACGCCGACCAGGTGGCCCCGTCGTCGGGTGAGACGTACACGCTGTTATCGGTACCGGCGTAGAGCAGGCCGCGCACGGCGGGGTCTTCCTTCACGACATGGACGAAACTCAGGATGGATTTCGGAATACCGTCGCTGATTTTCGTCCAGGTTTTGCCAAAATCCGTCGTTTTCAAAATATACGGGTCGAAGTCGCCCATCTGGTGCAAATCCACGCTGACGTAAGCCGTGCCCGCCGCGTAGCGCGAGGGTTCGATGTTGGCGATGGTGCCCCATTGCGGGACGTTCAGACTTTGGGTCAAATTCTCCCAATTCTTGCCGCCATCGCGGGTGAGCTGTACTTGTCCGTCGTTGGTGCCGGCCCAGATCAGGTCTTTCTGAATGGGCGATTCCTCGATGGCGAAGAGCAGATTGCCATCGAAGGTCATCAGGTTGTCGGTAGCGATGCCGCCCGAGTTCTGCTGGTGCGTTTTGTCGTTGGTCGTCAGGTCGGGGCTGATGATCTGCCAGCTTTGGCCGAAGTCGTCGGACTTATGGACGTACTGGCTACCCACGTACACGCGGTGCGGTGTGTGGGGCGAGAAACTGAGCGGGAAATTCCAGTGCCAGCGGTACTTCATGTCGGCGGGCGTCCAGCCGTAACCCGCTTCGGGCCACACGCGCACGTCGCGGGCGTGGTTGGTGCGCAGGTCGTACACGTCCAGTCCACCGTCGTAGCAGCCCGACCACACAATGTTGTCATCGAAGGGATCGACTTTGGCAAAGCCGCTCTCGCAACCACCCACGGCCTGCCAGCTACTCAGCGGAATACCGCCGCCCAGCGGATTACTCGGCCCGCGGTAGGAATAGCCATCCTGCCGATTGCCGTACACAAAATAAGGCACGCGGTTGTCCACCGACACGTGGTACATCTGCGCAATCGGCAGCCTGACGGGCTGGAACGACTTCATGCGGTTGAGCGTGATGCTGGCGCAGCCGTCGTGGGCCATCATCTGGCGGTCGCCGTTCATTGGGTCGATCCAATAGTCGTGGTTGTCGCCACCGCCCTTGTAGCCGAAGTCGAAGGTTTGCCCGCCGTCTTTGGACACGCCGTGCTTGACGCTGATGGTGTGGATTTCGTTGGCGTCGTCGGGCGCGACGGTAATGCGGCCGTAGTAGGGCGCGCGCTCCATCATGCTGTGGTCGCGCGACATCAGTTTCCAGCTTTCGCCGCCGTCCTCCGAGCGGTACAGGGCCGGACTGTCCATCTCGAACAGCGCGTACACCACGTTGGGCTGGCCGGGTGCCACCGCTACCGCTACTTTGCCCACCGGATTGCCCGGTCCGCCCGGTAAACCTTTGGTGTGCAGCGGTTCCCAGCTCTTGCCGCCGTCTTGCGAACGATAGACCCCGCCGCCCGCGCCGCCACTTTTTAGCCCCCAGGTATTGATGTTGATATTCCACATCCCGGCGTAGAGAATGTCAGGGTTCTCGGGATTCATCGCCAGGTCGTTGGCTCCCGTTTGTTCATTCACGAAAAGCACCTGTTCCCAATTCTTGCCACCATCTTTTGTCCGATAAAGACCCCGCTCCTTTTGCGGCCCGTAGGTGTGGCCCAGCGCACAGGCAAAGACCGTGTTGGTATCGCGCGGACTGACAATCACGCGCCCGATGCGGCCCGACTTCGCTAGCCCCATGTTTTTCCAGGTCTTGCCCGCGTCGGACGATTTGTAAATCCCGTCGCCCAACGAGTGCGCCGGACGAATCACGAAGGTTTCGCCCGTCCCCGCCCAAACTTGCTTGGGAAACTTCGGGGCCAAAGCCAGCGCGCCAATGGACGACACCTCCTGATCGTCAAAAATGGGCTTCCAGGTCACGCCCGCGTCGTCGGTTTTGAAAATTCCGCCCGAAGCCGCGCCGATGTACACCACAGCGTCGTTACCCGGCTCGCCCGCGATGGCGATGGCCCGGTTGCCGTCCGGCCCGATGAAGCGGTAGCTGAGTTGTTTGAAATCTTTTTGGTCGAGTTTTTGGGAAAAACCCGTGGTGGCGCAGAAAGTCGCGGCCAGGAGAAAGAGGTAGATTTTTTGCATGAGACGAATATAATACCAAAATAAATCCGACTCTACAATTTTACCTTTTCATTGAAAAAATCAGGTACGGGGCGCTCCTACCATTTTTTGATAAAATACAAGTCCGACCCTATTGATGTGGGCCACCAAATCAGGATTTTCGATTTTGTGGAAGATAGAAAGATCAATGGTATAGGGAAGCAGCAAGTCGTCCAGATCGTTTTCGATAGAAGACAAGTGGGACAGCGTCAGCCCTTCGCCTTGCAGGCTGAGGTCGATGTCGGAATTATGGCGGTAGTTGCCTTTGGCCCGCGAACCGTAGACAACCGTTTTCTCTACCAAGGGGTAGTTGGTCAGTACCTCTTGGATTTTTTCGATGTCTTCGTCCGCTAGGCCATACCTCATTTCTTTTCCATATAATTTCTAAAATTCAGGAACAGCGGATGATAGTGGTTCATTATTTTGAGGAAGATTTCGTTTGCTTTCTCCTCGTTGTAGATATGGTTGGTTTGGTTGCGGCTGGTTATCATATCCATCCATATTTTTCCATCCTGGACGATGCCTAACTTGAAAGCTTCCCGCGTCGCATCACGCGAGCCACCAATTTCGGCATTTCCCTGGTAGAAGGCACAATCTTTCATGGTATTCTACGCCAGCTCATGCGTGTATTCGAAGCGTTGGATCAATCCTTCCTTTAGGATAAAATATTCCAGACCAAAATCTTCCTGATTGACACTTGGGTCATCATAGGCGTACTTTTTCCGCATATAATCGACGGCCTCGTCCAAATTCTTCAGGGCTTTCACGTAGTTGTCAAAACGCTGTTTCCACCGAACATCCTGCTCGCCCATAGCTGTTTCCATTCTCATGAGTAAGTGGTGCTTCGTCGGCTTCTACTCCTATCTCCTCCCTGCAAACCATTAAACCAAATACTGAAACAAATCCGGCTGGTCGTTGAGGTATTCGTACACCACGCGGCCCTCGTCCATGCGCCGGAGCAGCGGGTCGAGATCCTCGCGGCTCAATAATTCCAGGCCGACGAGAGCGGGGCCCTGCTCGCGGTTGGTTTTCTTGGTGTATTCGAAGCGCGTGATGTCTACATCGGAACCCAGCACGTCCACGAAGTCGCGGAAGGCTCCGGCGCGCTGGGGGAAGCGGATGATAAAGTAGTGTTTCAAGCCTTCATACAGCAGTGAGCGCTCCTTGATTTCCTCGGTACGGGTGATGTCGTTGTTGCCGCCGCCGATGAGGACGACCACGTTTTTGCCTTTGATCTCTTCTTTGATAAAATCCAGCGCAGATACTGTTAGCGCTCCGGCGGGTTCGGCCACGATGGCTTCTTCGTTGTAAAGTTGCAGGATGGTGGAGCAGACCTTTCCCTCGGGTACCAGGATGATTTGGTTCAGGTTTTCCCGGCAGATTTGGAAGGTGGTTTGCCCGGCGCGGCGCACGGCGGCCCCGTCCACAAACTTGTCGATTTTATCGAGCGTAATGACGTGGCCCTCGGCGATGGCCCGCTGCATGGTGGGCGAGCCGAGCGGCTCCACGCCGATGAGTTTTGTCTTGGGAGAGAGTTGTTTGAAAACCGTGGACACGCCCGAAGCCAATCCACCACCGCCAATGGCCATCAACAGGTAGTCGATTTTGAAATCGGCGTCTTTGAATATTTCCAGACCCACCGTTCCCTGGCCTTCCATCACCAGCACGTCGTCAAAAGGATGCACGAAGGTAGCCTCATTCATCGCCTGGTATTCCGTAGCGGCTTTGTAAGCATCGTCGTAGGTGTCGCCAATCAGTTGAATCGTCACCCATTCTTTCCCGAACATCCTGACCTGCTTTACCTTCTGGGCGGGCGTAGTGGTGGGCATGAAAATCACGCCCCGCACGCCCATTTTGCGGCAGGCGTAGGCGACGCCCTGCGCGTGGTTTCCGGCACTGGCACAAACGACGCCCTTGGCAAGTGCCTCAGGCGCCAGGTTCACCATTTTGTTGTACGCGCCTCGAATCTTGTACGAGCGCACGATCTGCAGGTCCTCCCGCTTCAAATAAATATTAGCCCCAAACCGCTCCGACAGATTCAGGTTGGACATCAGCGGCGTATGAGTCGCCACGCCACGCAGCCTTTCCGCCGCCTGGAAAATTGCGTCGAGGGTAGGAAATTGAAGTGTGGTATCGTCGAGAGTGTTCTTCATAAAAACTACATGAGCAATGCTTCCGCAAAATTACGGATTTCATTTCTTGTAAAAGCAAAAACCCACGAGGGGCGCTCGCGGGTTTTTACAATTTGGAATTAGTGAATGTCGGAGTAGATAATAGCTGGCGACAGCAACATTCACTAATTCTCTCATTCAAAATTAAAATCAACCCCTCTCCGGCCTCAACCCCCTTACCGTACTCCCCGCGCGCCACATTTCGGAGTCGCGGAGTTCGGCTAGTTCTACCTCCAGCTTCTCGCGGTAGTCGGGCTGGGAGTTCCGAGTGATGGAGATATCGGCTTGTTCGCCGGATTTCACGGAATTGTATAGTTTTTCAAAGACGGGTTTGGTGGCGTCGCGGAAAGGCTTCCACCAGTCCAGGGCACCGCGCTGGGCGGTGGTGGAGCAGTTGGCGTACATCCAGTCCATGCCGTTTTCGGCCACGAGTGGCATCAGCGATTGGGTGAGTTCTTCCACCGTTTCGTTGAAGGCTTCGGACGGCGAGTGGCCATTGGCGCGAAGCACTTCGTACTGCGCGGCGAAAATACCCTGAATCGCCCCCATCAAAGTCCCCCGCTCGCCCGTGAGGTCGGAGGTCACTTCGCGGTAGAAATCAGTCTCGAACAAATAGCCTGAACCCACGCCGATCCCCATCGCGATGCAGCGGGTGCGGGCGTTGCCCGTGGCGTCCTGGAATACGGCGAAGGAGGAGTTCAAGCCCTTGCCCTCCACAAACATCCGGCGCAGCGAAGTACCCGAGCCTTTGGGGGCCACGAGGAATACATCGACGTCGGCGGGCGGAACGATGCCCGTTTTATCCTTATAAGTAATGCCAAAGCCGTGCGAGAAATACAGCGACTTGCCGGGCGTCAGGGCTTTTTTAACCGTGGGCCAAAGCTCGATTTGGGCGGCGTCCGACAGCAGGTAACAGATGATCGTCCCCTTTTCCAGCGCTTCCTCGATCTCGAACAGCGTCTCGCCCGGCACCCAGCCGTCGGCGATGGCTTTGTCCCACGACTTGCCGCCCTTGCGCTGACCGACGATGACATTGAAACCGTTGTCGCGCATGTTGAGGCTTTGACCGGGGCCTTGCACGCCGTAGCCAATCACGGCGATCGTGTCGTCGGCCAGGGTTTCGCGGGCTTTTTCGAGGGGGAATTCTTCGCGGGTGACTACTTCTTCTTCAACGCCGCCAAAATTTAACTTTGCCATTTTTTTGAATGATGAATTATGAGTGATGAATGATGAATTTTTATGACGTACTTAGTTGTAGCTTAGGTAGTCGTACTTATCTTCTTCGGGCAGGTATTCCACCAGGCTGCGGGGCGATTTGCTGACGGCCACGCGACCCGAGCGGACAAATTCCAGAATGCCGTGGGGTTTGATGTAGTTGAAGAAGTCGAAGATTTGCTCTTCCGTCCCCGTCTTTTCGATGACCACATAGTCGAGGCCCCAATACACGACCCAAGCCTTGTAGGTCTTGTTGACCGTCTCGATGTCGAGCCGCTTGGCTCCTTCGGGCGTCGGGATCTTGAACAGGGCAATTTCGTTGTAAGCGATTTCTTCGTTCAAATAGCCGAACACGGCCAGCACCTCCACGACCTTGCGAATCTGCCGCACGATCTTCTCGACCGTCTCGCGCGATTCCTCCTTGATCACAATCGTGAAGCGCGAGATGCCCTTGCGCTCCGTTTCGGACACGGTAAGGCTCTCGATATTGATCCGGCGGCGCGTGAATATGATCGTGATCTTATTCAGCAGCCCGAAGGTGTTTTCAGTAAAAACACAAATGGTGTATGATCATTTTAATTTTGAATGAGTGAATGAGTGATTGAGTGAATTTTTATTCTCTAATTCATCAATCACTCATTCAAAATTAACTGAAGCCGTATCTCCGCCACGCTAGCCCCCGACGCTACCATCGGGAAAACGTTTTCTTCTTTTTCTACGATTACTTCCAGCAGGTAGGGCTTGTCGGAGGCCAGCATTTTGTCCAGCGAGTCGCTGAGGTTTTCGCGTTGCGTCGCAGGTGTGGCCGGCCACGCCGAAGCCTTTGGCGATGGTGATAAAATCGGGGTTTTGCAGTTCTACGAACGAGTAGCGTTTCTCGAAAAACATTTGCTGCCACTGCCGTACCATGCCCAGGTAGTTGTTGTTCAGGATAATCGCTTTCACGGGCAGCCCGCTTTGGGCGATGGTACCCAGTTCCTGGATCGTCATCTGGAAACAACCGTCGCCGATGATCGCCACTACCTCCCGCTCGGGGTCGCCCACTTTGGCACCGAAGGCCGCCGGCAGCGCGTAGCCCATCGTACCTAAGCCACCGGAGGTGATGAAAGAATTGTTTCTCTTGAATTCGTAGTAGCGCGCCGCCACCATTTGGTGTTGACCGACGTCGGCCACCATTACGGCTTCGCCCTTGGTTTTGTCCGAAAGCATCCGCACCACCTCGGCCATCTTGATCTTCTCCGTACTAGCCGAGAGCTCGGGAATCGTGATCGCTTCTTCTTCCTCAGCGTCCAGTTCCTTGAACTTGGCGTGCCACTCCTCGTGGCTGTTGGGATTGAGGAGCGGCGTAAGCATTTTCAAGGCCTCCTTTGCATCGCCCACCACGGGGGCGTGGGCCTTAACTACCTTATCGACTTCGGCGGGGTCGATTTCGATGTGGACGACCTTGGCCTGTTTGGCGTAGCGCGTCACGTCGCCCGTCACGCGGTCGTCGAAGCGCAAGCCGACGCCGATCAGCACGTCGCATTCGTTGGTGAGGCGGTTGGTGCTGTAGTTGCCGTGCATCCCCAGCCAACCCGCGTACAGCGGATGATCCACGGGTACCGACGACAGTCCCAGCAGCGTCGAAGCGCAGGGAATGCCGGTTTTCTCGACCAGTTCGAGCAATTCTTTCTCGGCCCCGGCCAGCTTCACACCGTGGCCGAATAGCAAAAACGGACGCTTCGCCCCGTTGATGAGCGTGGCGGCGGCTTCCACGTGTTCGCGTTTGGGAACCAGACGCGGGTGGTAGCCGGGTAGTTTGTGGCAGAAGTCGTACTTGAACGCTTTCGTCATCATCTCCGACTTGGGCATTCTTGGTAATGTCGATCAGCACCGGGCCGGGACGACCCGCCCGCGCCACGTAAAATGCCTTCGCCATTACCTCCGGTACTTCGTCGGCGGAGGTGATCTGGAAATTCCACTTGGTGATGGGCATCGTCACGCCGATGACGTCCGTCTCCTGGAAGGCATCGGTACCCAGCAAGTGCTTGGCGACCTGCCCAATCACGCAAACCATCGGCGTAGAGTCGATAATCGCGTCGGCGATGGCGGTGATCAGGTTGGTGGCTCCCGGACCCGAAGTCACGAGGCACACACCCACCTTACCCGAAATGCGCGCGTAGCCCTCGGCAGCGTGGCCCGCCCCTTGCTCGTGGCGTACCAGAATGTGATTGACCTGATCCTGATAATCATAAATGGCGTCGTAAACGGGCATAATCGCCCCGCCCGGATAGCCAAAGATGGTATCCACGCCCTCCGCCAGCAAAGTCCGAATCACGGCGTGGGAGCCATTCATCAACTCGACGGTTTCGTTAATTACCTCCGGTGCTTCCAGGGTTGCGGTTTCTTCGTTTGTCATATATCAATTTTAAATTAGTGAATGAGAGATTGAGTGAATTAATAAGTAAGCCGGTGTAAACAACATTCTCTCATTCACTAAATCACTCAATCACAATTATCCCTCGTCCGTCACGCAGCCCTCACTGGCCGATTTCACCTGGCGGATGTATTTTCCTAAAACGCCCTTCGTAAATCTTGGGGCGGGTTGCTTCCAATTGCTTTTTCGTTGATGCCATTTCCTCGTCCGAAATGTGCAGCGTGAATTGGCGGGTGTTGGCGTCGATGGTGATTTTGTCGCCGTCCTTCACGAGCGCGATGGGGCCGCCGTCGAAGGCTTCGGGCGTGATGTGGCCCACCACGAAGCCGTGGGTGCCGCCCGAGAAGCGTCCGTCGGTGATGAGGGCGATCTTGTCACCCAGGCCCGCGCCCATTACCGCCGAAGTCGGCTTCAGCATTTCTGACATTCCGGGGCCGCCTTTGGGACCCGAGTTGCGGATAACGACTACGTGGCCTGCGCGAATTTCGCCCTTTGCCAGCATGTCGATGATCTCCGACTCGTGTTCGCAAATCTTGGCGTCTCCCTCAAAGTGTAGCCCTTCCTTGCCCGTGATTTTGGCCACCGAACCCGTGGGGGCCAGGTTGCCGTACAGGATTTGGATGTGGCCCGTCGGCTTGATGGGATTCGTGAGCGGGAATATTATTTTCTGGTTGTCAAAATCCAGGTCAGTCGCTTCGGCCAGGTTTTCGGCCACTGTTTTTCCGGTAACGGTCAGGCAATCACCGTGAATCAGCCCTTCGCCGTGCAGGTACTTCGTGATGGCCGGGACGCCGCCAATTTCCAGCAGGTCTTCCATGTAGTACTTGCCGCTGGGCTTTAAATCGCCGATGAACGGCGTGCGGTTGCTGATGTCCTGAATATCGTCGAGCGTGAGCGGAATACCCGCCGAACGGGCGATGGCCAGGTAGTGCAGCGCGGCATTGGTCGAGCCGCCCAGCGCCATCACCAACGTCAGCGCGTTTTCCAGCGACTTGCGGGTGATGATTTCTTTCGGGGTAATGTCCCTTTCAAGAAGCAGCTTCATGGCCGCTCCTATTTTCTTGCATTCCTCTTGCTTGCCTTCGTGCGTGGCCGGGTAGCTGCTGCTGAATGGCAGACTCATGCCCATTGCCTCGATCGAGGCCGCCATCGTGTTGGCGGTGTACATGCCCCCGCAGGCACCGGGGCCGGGGATCGAGTTTTGAATGACGCCCTTATAATCTTCGTCGGAAATATTGCCCGCAAACTTCTGTCCCAAAGCCTCGAAAGCCGAAACGATGTCCAGTTTCTTTCCTTTATAATGACCCGAGCGAATGGTACCGCCATACACCATAATGGCCGGGCGTTCCAGCCGCGCCATCGCCATAACGGCACCGGGCATATTCTTGTCGCAGCCTACGACGGCAATCACGGCGTCGTACCACTGCGCCGCTACGACACTCTCGATAGAATCGGCGATGAGGTCGCGGCTTGGGAGCGAGTAGCGCATTCCGTCATTGCCATTCGTCATGCCGTCGGACACGCCGATGGTGTTAAAAATCAACCCGACCATGTCGTTGGCCGTCACGCCCTGCTTCACATACACCGACAGACCGTTCAGGTGCATGTTGCAGGGGTTGCCCTCATAGCCCGTGCTGGCAATGCCGATTTGCGGTTTGTCCATGTCCTTCTCCTTCATACCAATGGCATAAAGCATGGCTTGTGCGGCAGGGTTGGTTACTTCCTGGGTGAGCGTGCGGGAATATTTGTTGAGAACCTTCGTACTCGGTGTCTTGCATAAAAATGAAAATTCACTGGCAGCGAAATTTCGCTAAAACTGAAATAGCTGGACAAATAAGGCCGCTATCTATCTATTTTCCAAACATTAGCCCGCAATTTTTAAGGTTTATCAAGAACTTGTGGCTTTCCTTACCTTTGTAAGAAAAAAGGAAGTAAAATCAGACACAAGAACCTGCGAATAGTACAATTGTCGTAAACAGTCGTGCATCAAAAGGTTTACATTTTTTACTCTTAATTCTCCATTCTCAACTACCGAAATGACCACTGAAACCGCTTCCCACTACGACCACCTAGAACGCATGAGCATTCAGGAACTCTTAGTCAATATAAATAAAGAAGACAACACCGTTCCGTCGGCCGTGGAAAAATCCATTCCGCAGATTGAAAAACTGGTCGGGCAAATTGTCGTCCGCATGAAGCAAGGCGGTCGCCTTTTCTACATCGGAGCCGGTACCAGTGGCCGACTCGGCGTCGTGGATGCCTCGGAATGTCCCCCCACCTTCGGCGTGCCGTTCGAAATGGTGGTCGGTATCATGGCCGGCGGTGACTCGGCCATCCGCAAGGCCGTAGAATTTGCCGAAGACGACGCCGAACAAGCCTGGAAGGATCTGAATGAATACCAAATCACCAATCTCGACTCGCTGATCGGCATCGCTGCCTCGGGCCGCACGCCCTACGTCATCGGCGGGCTACAACGAGCCCGGGAGGCGGGTATCCTGACGGGCTGCATCGTCTGCAACGAAGGCTCGGCGGTGGCCGCTGCGGCAGAGTTTCCGGTGGAGGTGGTCGTCGGCCCGGAGTTTGTGACGGGCAGCACCCGCATGAAGTCCGGCACAGCGCAGAAACTGGTGCTCAACATGATTTCGACTTCGGTAATGATCCAGCTAGGCCGGGTGCAAGGCAACAAAATGGTGGATATGCAAATGACCAACCACAAACTGGTAGAACGCGCCATCCGCATGGTCATGGAAGAAACCAACGTATCCCGGGAAGAAGCCGAAGCGCTGTTGGATGCGCATGGAAGCGTGAGGGGAGCGATCGAGGGGTTGGCGAGTGATGCGTAGCGCGGTTCAGCTCAGGCGGAGACGGGTTTGGTGAGGCAAGAGAAAAGAGGCTGGCGTTTCAAGCCAGCGGGCCAACTAGAAGCCTACCAGAATATTAGTGAACCGTTGCAGGGTAAATTCTAACAATGAAGTAGCTTTATAGTTGGATATACAAATCCACAATCTTTTCCAGGATTTGTCCGCAGGCCAACTTCTCTTCGGCTATGGAAAATTCACGAAGCTCCATCAAAGCAAAATCAGCTGCCCCTAATTCCGGGTGGACAGATGGGCGTGACCTATGGCTGGATTTCAGATCGGGCGACCGGGCAGCCTTCGAGTTCCTGTACAACAACCATGTTCGACACCTGATTGCCTATGGGGCCGGGATTTCACCCAACCGCAACCTGGTGCAAGATTGCATCCAAGATTTGTTTGTGGAGTTGTGGGAAGGGCGCGAGAATCTGACCCCACCGCATTCGATCAGGCACTACCTGCTTAAGTCCCTTCGCTATAAGATCGTCCGGCAATTACAGTCCGATCGGAGCGAAACGCTCGAAGAAGCAGAGTTTCCCGTGCAGTACGAAAATGCTGAGAGTCATCTACTCACAGCAGAATCTACGAAGCGCAATGCGCAGCAGTTGAGCGCTGCGCTCGACCGCCTTCCCAAGCGACAGAAGGAGGCCATCTATCTCCGCTATTTTCAAGAACTCAGCAATGAAGAAGTGGCGCAGGTGATGGGCGTCAACTACCAATCGGCCTGTAAGTTTATTTACACGGCGCTGAAAACGCTTCGCAGAAAGATGCGGCTTTCGGCGACAATCCCTTTGCTACTTTCCCTTCTTCCCTGATCCAACTGATTTTTCTGAAAGCGCCTTCCAGCCGGTCGACAGCCGACTGGAAGGCGCGAACTGCGTCAATAGCCGTGGGGATGACTTCGCCAACGAATCACGAAATAACGGTAACTCAGGTGGGAAAAATGGACTAAAAAGTGCGGTAAATACCAGGCGACCGGAATTAATTTAAAAATATCTGAAAAAAAATGGACTAAAAATAGACTTTCCTCACACTGAAGAGCAGAAACCTAAAGCTGTTCTCCGATGCCCGAAGACTTTACAAATTTTAAGATCGAAGACTTTGCCTTCCACGAGACTTTCCAGGATTGGGTGTTGCTACCCACTTCTGTGCACCGCTCTTTCTGGGAACAGTACCTGGCGACGCATCCCCAGCAGACCGATAAAATCCTGGCGGGCCGAGCATTGGTCCTGGAATTAAAAAACACTCAATACGCTCCGGCCGACGACGAGACAGTCCGCGCCATATGGCAGAATATTCAGCAGCGTACCCATCCCGCACTAATAGCATCGCGCCCGTTTGCTTTCGTCTGGCGCGTGGCGGCTTCCGTGCTGCTGGTTGTCGCAGTCGGGCTATCGGCGTGGTGGCTGCAGAAAGGAGAGGATCGGGCACTTTCCCCGTTCATTACGCAAGACCCGTCGCTAGTGGAAATGTTGCAGGAGGTCAACCGCACCAGTGAGATCGTCAAAGTCCACCTCAGCGACGGCAGCGTGGTGAGCCTCGGCAAGGACAGCCGCCTCGAGTACCCCAGAGAGTTCGACGCCGCGCAACGCGTGGTGTCACTGAGCGGCGAGGCGTTTTTTGAAATACAAAAAAATCCCGATCGTCCCTTCTTGGTTTATGCCAACGAAACGGTGACCAAAGTACTCGGCACCAGCTTTCGCGTGGAAGCCTATGAAGATGCGCCGGACGTAAAAGTGAAAGTAAGCACGGGTCGGGTGTCGGTATTTGCCAAGAAAGATTTTGAAGATGAACCCACCAAAGCCCAGCGCACCGGCGTGGTGCTGACGCCCAACCAACAGGCCGTTTTTTTGAAAGAGCAGATTCAACTCAGTAAAAGTCTGGTTGCCGCGCCGGAATTGCTGACGCCACCGAGTCAGAAACCGTCCTTTGATTTTAATAACACCCCTTTACAGCAAGTTTTTGAAATACTTGAAAAAGCCTACGGCGTAGAAATCGTGGCCGACGCCTACCTTACCCGAAGCCGCTCGCTGACCGTGAGCATGGAGGACGAAACGCTCTACGAAAAGCTTGACGTGATTTGCATGACCCTTGGCCTGACGTACCAGATCGTGGACGCGAAGGTGATAATCGAAAGCAAGGGGAAGTGATTTAGGTACTGGGTACAAGTTCGGAGTTTGTGTCAACTGGATTAATTGCAGCTTATAATTTCAAAATGTATTAACCCTTAATCTTTTAACCGTCAACCCCGAAAACAACTGCCAATGAAAACACCTTGACCCAAAGAAAAAACGGACAGCAGTGCGTCGACACTACTGCCCGAAAACTGCTCCCCAATGGCCTTGCCGGGCCAGGGGAAGTGTTTTGCCGATTGCTTATTTCCTAACCAACAAAACTTTCAAAATTATGAAAAAACAACGACTACCCGTCAATGTTCTTCTGGCTATGGTTAAATTCTCCTGCTTTCATGCGTTTATCGTGATGCTGACCTTCGGGATCAGCCTGGCGGAGGACACCAACGCCCAGGAACTACTGGCCCGTCCGGTTTCGGTCAAATTATCGAACCAGGACGTGCGCACCGCCTTAAGCCGGATTGGAAAATCCGCCGATGTAAAGTTCAGCTACGATCCCGCGCTGATCCGAAACGCCCAACGCGTGACCCTGACCGCCGATAAGGAACCGCTCGGTAGGGTTTTGGATAAAATCCTGAACCCTATGCGGCTTACCTACGACGTATCGGGCAAGTACATTATTCTGAACCGTGAAAAGGCACAAAGCCTAATAGAAATGCGCGGCCGAATGGCCCCCCTTACCGTTCCGGCGGCGATCACCGTTACGGGCCGCGTGACCGACGCTAAAACGGGCGACGGACTACCGGGCGTGAGTGTACTTGTGAAAGGTACCCAGCGCGGCACCTCGACCGATCAGGACGGTCGTTATAATGTGGAAGTCCCCAACAGCAGCACCACGCTGGTGTTCTCGTTCGTCGGTTACGAACCTATCGAGCGCGTGGTCGGTAACGCCACAACCCTTGACGTGACACTGGCCCAGGATGAGAAACTCCTCAACGAGGTAGTGGTAGTCGGCTACGGCACCCAGGGCCGCGGCGAACTGACGGTGTCGGTCTCGCAAGTGAAGGGCAAGGAATTGCAGGATGTGCCGCAGACCAACTTCACCGAGGCCCTCGCGGGCCGGGCAGCAGGTGTAGATGTAGTACCGAGTTCGGGCGCACCGGGCGCGGGTAGCAAAATCCGTATCCGGGGGGCCAACTCGGTCAATTCCAGCGCCGACCCGCTGATCGTGATCGACGGGTTTCCGGTCGCCGCCAGTTCGGGCGATCTGTACGCGGGTTCTCGCATGGGCGTGTCGGGAGACCGCACCGACATCCTGTCAATGATCAACCCCAACGACATCGAGTCCATCGAGATTTTGAAGGATGCCGGAGCGACATCAATCTACGGAGCGCGGGGTGCCAATGGCGTGATTCTGATCACGACCAAAAGCGGCCGTACGGGTTCGAGCGGCATCAATGTCCGCGTCAATACGGGCATTCAGACAATGGCCAATTCCTGGGATTTGCTGAACGCCACGCAGTTTTCCGAACTGCTGTACGACGCCTACGACCGTGGTGGCGTGGACATGGAGAACCTGGCTTTCAATCCTAGCCAGCGGCAGGCGATTCCTACCGACTACAATACCAACTGGCTCGATGAGGTACTGCGCACGGGTTCCATTCAGGATTACAGCCTGACTTTCAACGGGGCCTCGGATAAGACCAACTACTCGGGGTCGGTCGGCTACCTCAATAACCAGGGCTTGATCAAATCCAACTTTTACAAAAGGTACTCCGCCCGCTTCAACGCCGATTCCAAAGCTTGGAACGACAAGGTACGCTTCGGCCTGAACACCAACCTGTCGTACGTCGATCAGAAGGCCATCAGCGGCGACCGGGTATTCGGCCGGGCGATGCAGATCGCGCCCAACTACCCCGTGCGCTTTCCGAGCGGAGAATTTGAAGGATTTTATACCACCTCCGACGGGGTCATCAGCGCCTACGACGAACTTTGGGGCAATAATTACGGCGTAGCTTCCTCGAACTCCCTGAACTTCGCGACGCCCTACCTGGACATCGACATCGCCCGCGCCCCTACCAACACGGCCCGGATGATCGCCAACGGTTATCTGAGCATAGAACCGATCGAAGGACTGGTACTTAAATCGTCGGTCGGAACGGATCTGAACTTTACCAAAATGAAGTTTCTGATCCAGAACGTCGGTCCTTTCCGGCCCACGGGCGGTTCGCTGGAACACAAGCAGAGCCAAACTTACTCCTGGCTGGTCGAGAATACCGCGACCTACACCAAGCAGTTCGGCCAGCACTCGATCACGGCCCTGGTGGGGCAATCGGGACAGAAGTTTCATCAGGAAGGGTTGGGTATCGCCGTGGAGGAGGCCGATCCGGGAAATATTCTGGTGGGCAACAACCCCTTTTTCGTGGACGGATTTTCCTTCAATAACGGCCAACAAGATCGGCTAACCGATTCGCACAAATTTGCCGACGTGTCGGAGTGGACGGTGGCCTCCTACTTTGGCCGCCTCAATTACGCCTTCGAAGACAAATACCTGCTGACGGCCACCGTACGGCGCGACGGCTCGTCCAAGTTTGGGCGCGACAGCAAGTGGGGCGTGTTTCCCGGCCTGTCGGCAGCCTGGAACCTGCACAACGAAGCGTTTTTCAATGTCCCTAGCCTGAACCTGTTGAAGGTACGAGGTAGTTGGGGCGTCGTGGGCAACCAGGGCATCGCCAACTTCCAGTCGCAAGGGCTGCTGCGGTCGGTTCCATCCTATCTGATAGGTGTGGTGATCGCCGGCACGTCCACCGCCGAAGCGGGCCTAGCCGATCCGGGCTTGGCATGGGAATCGACCCGGCAGGTGGACATCGGTATCGATGCCCGGATTTTCAATCGGTTCAACATAACGACCGATATGCATTGGAAGAAGACCTCGGATCTGCTCTACGGCCTAAGCTTGCCTTCTTCGACTGGATTCACCGGTATCCAAACTACCAATCTGGGTTCCCTGGAACAGGTCGGCTTCGAGTTCTCAATTTCAGGCGATGTGATTCAGGGAAAAAACACCAATGGCTTCAACTGGTTCGCCTCCCTGAACATGGATCACCTGACGGGTAAGGTTACGCAACTACCTCCTAACAACGAATGGGTGGGCAACCGGATCAGAAGCTATCTGAACGAACCGATCGGAACACTCTTTGGCTACGAGGTGGACGGAATCTACAACTCTCAGTCCGAATTAGACGACCCCAATAATCCGTACAAGCCCGCGCAGTTGGGCGACTACAAGTACCGCGACATCGGTGGCACCGACGAAAACGGCAACTTCGTGACTACGCCCGACGGCAACATCACGGCGGCTGACCGCACGGATCTGGGCAACGTAAACCCGATTCTGAGCTTGGGCTTCAACAACACGTTTAATTATAAAAACTTCGACCTGACGCTATTTTTCCGTAGTTCTGTCGGTAACAAGATTTATAACGAAGCCCGGCGCGAACTGCTCGATACGCGCGGCGAGCGCAACACGATCACTGAAGCGCTCGACCGCTGGACGCCAACCAACAACAGCCAGACGATCCAGGCGGCCAACAGCAACCGCCGCGACCCGACGGGCAATGCGCCGATTAGTATTTCGTCGAGGACGGCTCGTACCTGCGCCTACAGAACTTAGCCTTCGGCTACACGCTGCCAACCGCGCTGGGCAATCGGATCGGCATCAAGAATATGCGGATATACACCAGCATCAACAACCTGTTCGTGCTGACGGGCTACAAGGGTCTCGACCCCGAAGTGTCGGGCGACGATACCCTCGTACCCCGCGGCATCGACACCAGCACGTACCCCCGCCCTCGGGTGTTTTCGCTGGGACTTAACTTAGGATTCTAAAATCAATTTTGAATTTTGAATGAGAGATTGAATGAATAATAATTTCATTCAATCTCTCATTCACTCAATCACTCATTCTAAATTAATTTTTATATGAAAAACATAGCTAAAATCACGGGCATCCTGGCGCTGCTCCTGCTGTCGGGCAGCTGCAAGGACTCCTTCCTGGATGAAATTCACCCGACCCGGCAGACCGCCGATACGTTCTTCCGAAACGACAGCGAGGCGCAGCAGGCCGCCATCGCACTGTATGAGTATATGTCCAGCCTGCACGGCGCCACCGCCGACTCGTTTCTGGGTGCTTTCGATATGCTGCGTGGCGACAACCTGACGCTGCCCAACAACGCTGGCAACAACGGACTAATCAACTGGCTGACACTCAACTACAACGCAGAAACCAATCGGGCAAACGATGGATGGCGCAATAGTTATCAGGCAATCTACCGCGCCAACTGGATCATTGGCAACCTGGAAGGCAACGATGCTGTATCGTCGGAGGTGAAGAGTAGAGTGCTGGGCGAGGCGTACATGATGCGTGGTTACGCCTACCTCAATTTGGTGCGCCTTTACGAGGAAGTACCGCTGATGCTGGAGCAGACAACCGAGGCGACCTACTATCCTGAAAAAGCTACTGAAGAAGAAGGTTGGGCGCAGGTGATCAGCGATTTGGAAGAATCAATAAACGGCCTGCCCGCGCCCCAGGCCAGTTTTGTGAACGGGCGCGCTACGCGGCCAGCCCCGAGCTATCCGATATCATGATCGACTACGCCAAGATGGGCGATCGCCGTACCGGGGAGTTCTTGTTCTACCCCAAGTACAATGATTACGCTCTGCGCACTAGCTCCGACCCGACGTCGGTCTATGTCAAAGGGGTGGTAAATACCGACTCGCTTTACAATAAAACCATTGAAACCAACGGGGCCTCCGGCGAATACCTGCACATCAAAAAGTTCGCTATCAAGGAGTTTATCGGCACCAACATATGGGACGGCGGCTACCACCACCCGATGATGTACCCCGTGATCCGCTACGCCGATGTGGTGCTGATGCGGGCCGAGGCCGAGTTCAACCTGGGCAATGAGGGTGCCGCCAGGCAGTACCTGAAGCTGATCACTGACCGGGCAGGCTTTGCGCCCGAGTACCTAGATACCTTCTCAGGTCAGTCGCTACGCGACGAAATTTTGCAGCAGCGCCGCGTGGAGCTATTTTTCGAGTCGCTGCGGGTACCTGACTTGATCCGCCTCGACCAGTTCAAGCCGCCGTTTGTAGGTACTTATCCCGGTTCAGTGCCCTTCGAGGAGAAACTGCGCGTGGTACCTATTCCGCGCCGCGAGCTGGACAACAACCCGAATCTGGTGCAGCACCCGTTGTAGCGGTAGGGGTTAGGTTGTGTAATCGTGTAATTGTCACCCTGAGCGTAGTCGAAGGGTGTTGAGCGGAAGTCCTGGTTTGGGGCTTCCGCTCTTTTAATATTCTGTCAAACTTGCCCTTTCTAGTTCTTTGACGTACATTGAAGAACTAATTCACTAAATACGAACCTTTTGAAATTCGAGTGGGACGAAGGTAATCGGAAACACGTTTTAGAAGATCATCCCGAAAGAAGTAATACCATTGAAGAAGTGAATAATCTACTACCATGAAGAAACACAAGAAAGAATCTCGTAATTAAAGACTCACTTACTCAGAAGGAGAAGGACGAAGCTGAAAAGCGATTTATTGAAGGGAAAAACCAGTTCTTGAGTGTAGAGGAAGCACGTAAACAAGCTAATTCTGGAAAATTGCTGAATACCGTCTGAATGTCGTCAGCCCAAACATTAAGAAGATTTTGCCTGGGGGCGGTACTCGTTCTGGCTTTTTTGAGCAGCAATGCCCAGAACCGAATCCCCGCCCCCATCGACACCCAACGCTTCGGCGCGACGGAACTACTTTGGGATCTGAAAAAACTAAGCTCCGCCCCCGCCTTCTCTTGGATCGACTCAACCTCGGCCGTGCGTTCGCTGACTTACGAAAGCGTCCCCAACGCTGACAAACCCACGCAGGTTTTCGCCTACTATTCCAATCCCGATTTATTAATGGGCAAGAACACGGGTCGCAAATTCCCCGGCATCGTGCTGGTGCACGGCGGGGGTGGAAAGGCTTTCCGGGAATGGGTGGAGAAGTGGGCGGGCGATGGCTATGCCGCTATCGCGATAGATTTGGGCGGCAAGGGAGCCGACGGTACGTTTCTCGAAAGACACGGGCCGGATCAAACCCACGATGCCAAGTTCACGGCCATCGAAGACGGCGACCTGCGCGACGTGTGGAGCTATCACGCCGTGGCCAGCGTGATTCTGGCGCACTCGCTGTTACTGGATCGCCCGGAAGTCGACCCGAACCGAACCGCCCTGACGGGCATTAGTTGGGGTGGGTACCTGACCTGCCTGGTCGCCAGTCTGGACGACCGCTTCAAGGCTGCCGTTCCGGTGTATGGTTGCGGGTACTACGACGAGTCGGATGTATTCGGGCAGGATTTCACGGCGTTTTCGTCCAAAGCCGCGCAACAATGGATGCAGTACTTCGACCCTTCGTCGTATCTGGCTTACGCGCGGGTGCCGATGCTGTTCATGAACGGCAACAAAGACCGTTTTTACAACGTGGTGCCTTACGCCAAAACCTACGCTCTCCCCCAAACTGCCGAAAAGAACATCTGCTACCAACCTGACATGGCCCACAGCCACTACCACGGCTGGCAGCCCATCGAAGTGAGGTACTTTGTCGAGTCAAAACTTAACGGTGGTGTGCCATTGCCAAAGCTGCAACCCGTTGAGAAGAAGGGAATAACTGTCAAAACCACCTACGACGCGGCGGTGGGTCTGCGCTCGGCGCATTTTTACTACTCGACGGATACCGCTTCACCGAATAAAGACCGCGTTTGGAAAGACATAGTAGCGCAAAACGACACAGAGCAGGGAACGCTCACCGCCGACGTACCTGACGCGGATTTTGCCTATGGCTTCTTTTACGTCACCGATCACCGAGCGGTGTCGGCTTCGAGTCCGATTTGGGTGAGGGGGAAACTATAATCGGTCTTCAAGTATTTTATAGAGCGATCTGAGATCGTCCTGCTCTTCCCACAGGCTGTAAACTACCCGGCCCTCGGGGTCAATTAAATACGTCACAGGAACAGCCTGTATTGAATATTGCCTCATCATTTTCTGAGTCAAGAAGGCATGCCTCCCTTGAATATCATACTTTTTCACCGCCTCTCGAAAGTCCAGAGTATCGGTATCCGAAGTGATAAAAATCATGGCTAGTTTCTCTTCGGGAAAATTCTTTCTGACGTCCGTAACTTTGGACATTTCGGCGACACAGGGGCCGCACCACGAAGCCCAGAAATCGAGCAGGACGTACTTTCCCCGGTATTCGCTTAGTGAAAATGCCCTTCCGGTGGTGTCCTGGATTGTAAAGTTGGGGATCAACTGTCCTTTTTTGAGTTTGGAGCTTTGTAAAATTTCCACCACCCGCTCTCCTTCCCGACTGTTCTTGAAGCTATCGGGGAATAAGGCGAATAGAGTGAGTAAGCTGTCCGAACCTATTTTGTAATCGTATACGATCCCCGTTCTGAAGAACCAGAAGTTATAGTACAAATCAGGTCTTAAGGTGATAAACTCTATGTTCTTGTCTTCCCATCTGTCGAATTTTTCTCGCGCCAGAGCTAAAAGCGAGTCGTTCATCTCGTCCTTATGGGCCTCCAAAAAAGTTATAGCCTCCTTCCGCTCTTTGGCCGTGTACTTTGTCAGTTCTCCGCCTCCCATGCTTTCGTGCGCATAGGCATTTTTCGTTTTGAATTTTTTCAGAGGGTCTTTGTCCGAAGCTTTACCTAAAAATGAAATGGTCGCCGGAGAATCGCTTAGAAAGAAATTTGCTTGGTGCCATCCCCCTTCCTTTGATGGATACTCGATTTCCAGACTAGCGTACTTTGAGTAATACTCTCCTGAAAGCACTAGGTGACTCCCCTTGAAAACTGGCTTTACTTCTACTTCCTCAATTCCGGTGTCGTAAGATGCTTTGATCTTCTCCTTTGCCAATTGTGGCGGAAGCTCGATGGTAACCGAAAAGGTTTTCTGCGCGATAGTACTGTGGCACAGTAAAATGACTACCAAAACAGCGCAGACAAGCGAATTGATTTTTTTTGACTTCATTCTTGCGATTTTTTAAGATTGGTAGGTAGAGCCAATCACCCGAATATTAGTTGTAAAACTCAGAAATAATAATAGGACTTTCGCTTGTCGTCTTGAATGCGATCCCGTTAGGGATCAAATGTGGGTAGGAAAGCGCTTCCCTGGTCGATTATTATGTCCCGTACGGGACATGACCCGATAACGAATTGGCTTTTTCTACCCACATCCTGTGCCTGGCGGCACATTTATTCCCAGCCGAAGCGAAAGTCCTGAATAATTCACATGCAAGGGTAGATTACTCGACAAACAACGCCTCCATCGTCAACTCATTCTGCACCAGCCCCGCCGCGTGGCTATTTTTCTTCAACCCAAAAGTAGTCACGAACGTCAGAAAAACCGACTTTCGCGTTCCGGTTTCGGCTTTAAAAGTACCCACTCTATTGCGTAGTACTTCGGCGTACTTCTTGTCGATTTCAAAAGGATTGATCGAGAACTTCATCTCGCAGAGGTTGATGACCTGGTCGCGGCGATCGATGACTAGGTCGATTTGCGCGCTGGGGTCGGTGCCTTTGCTGCGCCACGCGCTGGTGGAAGTTTGCACGCCGCTGATGCCCAGAGCCTGTTTGATTTGGGGCAAATGGTACAGGCAAACCTGCTCGAACGCATAGCCGCTCCACGCTCGGTAGGCGGGCGAGTCAAGCATCGTCAGCCAGTTGTTTTGATCGTGCAAATCTTTTTTATCTATGAAGCGAAGGTAGAACAGCGTGTAGAAATCGACAAGTTGGTATAGTCCGTTCCGTGATTTCTTGCCGAAGGGGACGTATTTTCTGATGAAACCACTTTCCTCTAATTCGTCCAACAAACGGGTGGTACTTCCCGCGTCGGGCAGCTTGGTGTAGGCGATGATCTCTGTGCGAGTCAGCCCTTTTGCTTTTTGGGCCAAGATATTCACGATGCTCAAGTGGCGCTCGTAATGATTGAACAGCGAACTATACAGATTGGCGAACTCATTGCGCAATAGTCCGTTCTCCGTGAACCCGATTTGCTCGATGTTCTGCATAGCACTCCGGGCGGGCGACACCTCGTTCCAGTAGTAAGGTATCCCACCCATGAACATATATAGTTGAATAATCTGGTAGCGATCCAGCACCGAATCGCGCGATTTTAAGAATAGTTCGCACTCGTGGAGCGTGAAGGGTACAACTTTGAGCCGTTTGGTGACCCGGTTGTGCAGCCCGCCCCGGTTGTTGATGAGCTTGTGCAGCATCCACGAAGTGGCCGAACCACAAACTACCAGCAGAATATCGTCGCGGGCCGAAGCCCAACTGTTCCAGAAATGCTCCAGGGCTTGCACAAAAGCCGATCCATGCGTATCGAACCAGGGCAGCTCGTCGATGAAGATGGTTTTACGCTTCGCCGTGTTTTGTCTTTCCAGGAAAGTTATCAGTTGCTGAAAAGCCATCAGCCAACTTTCCGCCTGTTCAGACGATGCCTGAGCATCGTATCTTCGGATCGCCAGATGGAAGTTAGTCAATTGCTGATTGAGCGTAGCATTGGCCAGTCCCGTCACTTGAAAAGTGAACTCGTTTTCGTAAGCGTGACGAATCAGGAAAGTTTTTCCAACTCTCCGGCGTCCGTAGACGGCCACAAACTCCGACTTGTCAGACTCTAGGAGCGAACCAAGCGCACTTGATTCATCCTTCCTACCAATTAATTGTTGCATTTCATAGCCAAATTTGGCTGTAAGTATAGTTTAATACCCACTTACAGCCAAATTCTCCGCTAAATTTGGCTGTAAGCAAGTAAAAAAGAGTACTTACAGCCAATTCGATATTTTACTAACCTGGCAATTTCACTGTCGTTTGAATCAAATTGCTGGCAGACTTCGCCACAATCTTACCTTCGGGAGTCACGATTTGGCATTCGCAGTGAATGATATTCCGCCCTGCCCGGACGACCTTGGCGTTGGCCGTCAGCACATCACCCAGGCGGGCGGCGCTCAGGAAGTCGCAATTCAGGTTCACGGAGGTATATCCGTATTCGCGGCCCAGCGTGAATACCATCATGCCGATGACATCGTCCATGATGGCGGCGGATGCCCCGCCGTGCAGGACGCCCATTGGGTTGGTCATTTCCTCGCGCACGACGAATTCTACGCTCATCTGTCCGTAATCTACCGCTCGCAACGTGCCATTGAGCCAGCGACCCATCGGGGAGATACTGTCGCTCAGGCTATCATTGATACGAGCGCGGAAAAAGTCGAGACGCGGATTAGTTTCAGAAGCGGAGTCCATAGGGCGAGGCGGATTAAGGAGTGGTTGAGTTTGGAGAGGAATAAGCCAAAAATAGGAATAATCGTAGAAATTTGGCCCAAAAGGCGCATAAATCGTGTGTTTTATTACGGAGGTCTAAAAGGTTCTCCTTACCTTTGGGCGTTTTTTCAGGGCCTGGCCCGACCGATTGGAACCTTCCCTCGACTCTATGAACTACGACCTGTCACAAATCCCCGAGCGTACCGTCCAACCCCGCCAAAACGGCATCACGATGGTGATGGACAAGGGTTTGAGCGTCCGGGAGGTGGAAGACATGCTTTCCGTTTCCCAAACACACATCGACATTGTGAAGCTGGGCTGGGCCACCTCTTTCGTGACGCCCGACCTCGACAAAAAACTAGATGCTTACCGCGCGGCCAACGTGCCCTTCTATTTTGGCGGTACGCTCTTCGAAGCCTTCGTGGTACGCAATCAGTTCGACGATTTTCGCCGCCTGATCGACCGTTACAAGCTGCAATACGCCGAGGTGTCGGACGGCTCGGTCGAAATGCCCGCCGACGAAAAGTGTGAGTACATCCGCACCTTGGCCAAGCAGGTCACGGTACTTTCGGAAGTAGGTTCCAAGGACGAGGAGAAAATCATCCCGCCCTACAAGTGGATTCGGCTCATGCGGGCCGAACTGGAAGCCGGGGCCTGGAAAGTGATCGGCGAAGCCCGCGAAGCTGGAAACGTCGGCCTGTTCCGCGCCAGCGGCGAGGTGCGGCAGGGGTTGGTCGAAGAAATTCTGACCGAGATTCCGAACGAGAAAATTCTCTGGGAAGCCCCTCAAAAAGCCCAGCAGGTGTGGTTCGTCAAACTGCTGGGAGCCAATGTCAATTTGGGCAATATCGCCTCCAACGACATCATTCCACTCGAAACCATCCGCCTCGGATTGCGAGGCGACACATTCACGCATTTTTTAGACCAAGAAACGCAAACAAAATGGAGATCCTTAGCCAAATAGTCGATTTTTTCCTTCATCTCGACAAACACCTGTTCGACATCATCGAGGAGTACGGCACTTTGACGTACCTCATCCTGTTCCTGATCGTTTTTGCCGAAACGGGCCTGGTATTCATGCCGCTTCTGCCCGGCGATTCACTGTTGTTTGCGGCGGGCGCCCTCGCCGCCTCCACGGGCGCTTTGAATGTCTGGCTGATCATCATACTGCTCATCATCGCGGCTTTGCTGGGCGATAATGTCAACTACTTCGTGGGTAAATACCTGGGTACCCAGATCAAGCAACGCGAACGGGTACTTTTCCTGAAGCGCGAGTACCTTGAACGCACCGAGGACTTCTACGCCAAGCACGGCGGCAAAACCGTCATTATGGCGCGCTTTATCCCCATCATCCGCACGGTGGCGCCCTTCGTGGCCGGGGCGGGCAGCATGGAATACGGCAAGTACATCGGCTATTGCATCGCGGGTGCCCTGCTGTGGGTGCCGACGCTCACGCTGCTGGGGTACTTTTTTGGCAATATCACCTTTGTGAAGGAAAACTTCGAACTGGTCATTTTCGGCATCATCGGCCTATCGATCCTCCCTATTTTGTGGGGCTTCATCAAGTCAAAGTTCATGACCCCGAAAGCCGCCTAATTTTCTTAAAGAACATGATTGACAGAACCCCGATTTCACTCAGAACGGGGTTTTGTCGTTTTCTCCGGCACCCCAGCTCCAGCCATGGTAGCGGTGCCCTGTCTTCCTAATTCATCATTCATCATTCAAAAAGATGAACCAATACGGACTAATCGGCTTGCCACTCACCCACTCCTTTTCCAAGAAATACTTCGCGGAAAAATTTGAGCGGGAAAATATCAAGGGCAGTCGCTACGATTTATTTGAGTTAAAAACAATCGACGAACTACCCGCGCTGCTGGGAAACGCCAACCTGCGCGGTTTGAACGTGACGATCCCTTACAAGCAAAAGGTAATTCCTTTCCTGGATGGTCTGGACGACTATTCGGCCAAACGGATTGGCGCGGTCAATACGGTCAAGATTTATGCCGACGGTTCTACCAAAGGCTTCAATACCGACTACTACGGCTTCCGGCAGTCGGTGGCCGAGTGGCTCGACCGCCGGGGCGAAACCTGCGTCGGGATGAAAGCCCTGGTGCTGGGAACGGGCGGCTCCTGCAAGGCGGTCTTAACAGCTTTGCAAGACTTGAAAGCCCAGCCCCAACTCGTGTCCCGCACGCCCGATGAAGGCCAAATCAGCTACGAAGACCTGACGGAGAAGGTTATGGCCGAGCATCGCCTGATTGTCAATACGACACCACTGGGCATGTTTCCCAATACCGAGACGCTCCCGCCCATTCCCTACGAATTAATTACCGGTCAGCATTTTCTCTACGATTTGGTGTATAATCCAGTAGACACTGCTTTTCTGAAAAAGGGTAAAGAACATAAAGCCGCTACCCACAACGGTCTGAAAATGTTGCAACTACAAGCCGAAAAAGCCTGGGACATCTGGACGCAGGAAGGAGATTTATGGAATCGCTAATCCTGACCAACGCCACGCTGTTCACGGGCGAGGCCGTCGTGACTGCCCACGCCCTGTGGCTGGAAGCGGGCAAAATACGGGCCGTACTGCCCGCCGCCGAACTGCCCACAGGTGTTCCGACGCGCGACTTGAACGGCAACTGGCTGGTACCGGGCTTCGTGGATTTTCAACTTTACGGCGGCAGCACCGGTTTTCTCACGCGTGACGGCTCGGTGGAATCGCTGGTCAATATGCGCGAAACGCACTTGCGGGATGGCACCACGACGATCGTGCCGACGGTTTACTCCACTACGAAAGCGCGGATTTTCACCGCAGTCGAAGCAATCCGCGCGTATTGGCAGGAAGGGCGTTCCGGCGTGGCCGGACTTCATGTGGAAGGCCCGTTCATCAGCCAGATCAAGCGCGGGGCGCACAGCCAGGAGATGGTGCGACCACCCAGCCGCGAAGAATTGACGGAGTTAATCGAAAAAGGGGAGGATGTGATCAAAGTCATGACGATTGCGCCCGAATGCTTCGACGACGCACTGCTGGATTTGCTCAAAACGACGAATTGGGCCATCGCCGCCGGACACACCAACGCTAGTTCAGCGCAGATGAACGCTTTTTTTGACAAAGGCTTTTCCCTCGTCACGCATCTCTACAACGCCATGCGCCCGATGGAAAGCCGCGAGCTGGGCGTGGTCGGCACCATCTTCGACCGTCCCGACGTACATGCCAGCCTGATTGCCGACGGCTTTCACTGCGATTTCGGGGCAATCCGCATCGCCAAGCGGCTACTGGGCGATCGTCTTTTTCTAATCTCTGACGCGACTTTTGCCAAATATGAAGGTACTCGCTTCGAATTCGAGGGCTTCATCACCAACTACGACGGTGAGCGCTTCACCAACGACGAAGGGCTGTTGGCGGGATCCTGCATCACGCTGCTGGATGCGGTGCGGAATTGCATTCAAAAAGTAGGCCTCACGCCGGAGGAAGTGTTCCGAATGGCCTCGACCTACCCAGCCCGGCAACTCGGGATGGACGACCGCATCGGTTACCTGAAAGCGGGTTACGCGGCGGATGTCGTGGCTTTGACGCCGGAGTTGGAAGTAGTGGAGGTTTGGGCGTCGTAAACAGGGTAATTCTGACCGCGCTACCTTCTGTAATACGTCCATAAATCACCGTCGACATTTTCCGCCCCCACCAGAGTACCCGCCACCGCTGGGGCGTTTATGCCTTTTTCCAATCGTGTCGAACTCCGTTCATCATCACCTGTTCCCTCATCGGAACTACCAAGTTCTTGGCCTCGGAGGGGCCCAATCTTTGTAGAAAAAGTTGATTCTGAGTTATCATTAGCTTCGGAGAAGCGCAACCACAGCCCGTCGTTGCGCTTCTCCGAAGCTTGTCGATCACTTAAAGGCAAGTCACTACAAAGGTTGCGCCTCTCCGAGGCGGCTTCTTCAACTGATTCTGCTCTGCCGTGACTTACCCCTCCACAGACCTCAGCCAGCCGCAGTGGACTCTGGCACCGCCGAATCTCGTCCCACAAACCCGCTTCGATAAAGGAACGAAGTACCTGCGCCCCGCCTTCCACTAACACCGACTGGATTTTGCGCCGATGCAGGTCGGCCAAGATTTGGCTTAGCTCATCTTCCCCTTGCTTTATTTGGGAAAATGCTAAAGTCGGTGCCGTAGCGTAGCGCTCGGGCGAATCGGGTACTTCCGTTTTTTTTGAATAATTATAAATGATCGTCGGCTGGGATTGGTCGAAAAGGTGCAGGGATTCGGGCAGCGAAAGATTGCGATCCAGCACCACCCGCACGGGATTTTGGCCCGGCCAATGCCGCGCATTCAAGCGTGGGTCGTCGTTCAGGGCCGTGGCTCGCCCGACCAGGATCGCGTCTTCCTCGCCGCGCCAGCGGTGGACGCGCTGCGAGGAGTAGCCGTTGCTGATCGCGACGGGTTGGCTGCCCGCTCCAGCAATGAAGCCGTCGGCGGTTTCGGCCCATTTCAAAATAATGTACGGTCTCTTTTTTGTAAAAAAAGTGAAGAAGCGACGGTTCAGTTCGTGGGCCTGCTCCGCCAGGATACCGCTTTCCACTTCGGTTCCGGCGTTTTTTAGCTTCGTTATCCCATTTCCGGCGACAAGGGGGTTGGGGTCTTCGTTAGCGATTACTACCCTCTTTATTTTTTTATTGATCAAAAGTTCGGCGCAGGGGGGCGTTTTGCCGAAGTGTGAGCAGGGTTCCAGCGTGACGTAGGCCGTGGCAGATTTCAATAAATCTGCGTTTCCTCTTTTTTCGGCGTCGCGCACGGCCTGTACTTCGGCGTGGGGGCCGCCGTAGCTGCGGTGCCAGCCTTCGCCGATGATTTGGTTATCAGCGACCAGCACGCAGCCTACCATGGGATTTGGGCTGACCTGACCGCGGCCGTATTCGGCGAGTTGCAGGGCGCGGCGCATGAAGTTTTCTTCGGAATTCATTATGGGGGGATACTCTCTTTTCTTGATCTTTTTTACTTCCTGTTTTGGCTTTTTTGTTGCAACGGGCGGGACGCCCGTACCACAGTTCGGCTAAAATTACTAACTTTCCCGCTTCTGAATTGAAACCAGCCCAAACCATGACCTCGGCCCGGCAAATTTACAAGCAGCTTACCCAGCGGATCGACGCCTATCCGCCCAAAGAAACCCAGGCGATCACTTTTATGCTTTTGGAGCATTACCTGCGCATCAAAAGCGTGGATGTTCTGGTGGATCGCCCCATTTCCGACTCACAAACGCAGCCCGACTGGGACGACATCGTGGCGCGGCTCAACCGCAACGAACCTATTCAGCACATCATCGGCTCCACAGAATTTTGCGGGCTGACGTTCCAGGTCTCGGCCTCGGTACTCATTCCGCGCCCCGAAACCGAAGAACTCGTGCGGCTCGTGACGCGCGACTACGCCGAGCCGGAGGAAAAGCCCTCGATTCTCGACGTCGGGACGGGCAGCGGCTGCATCGCCATCGTGCTGGCGCGTTTCCTGCCCCACGCCACCGTCCACGCCTGGGACGTGAGCGACGAGGCGCTGTCGGTGGCCCGTGAAAACGCCCGTCAGCTCATGGCCGACGTCCATTTCGACAAGCAGGATATGCTGAACGTCAGCTTTCCGCTGCCCGACGCGCCGCAAAAGTTCGATTGCATCGTGAGCAATCCGCCCTACGTGACCTATTCCGAAGCCGACCAGATGCGGCCCAACGTGCTACGCTTCGAGCCGCACGAGGCGCTGTTCGTGGAAGACAGCGACCCCCTGCTCTTCTACAAAGCCATCGCTGACTTCGGTCGGCATCATCTCAAAGAAGGCGGCCGCTGCTACGTGGAAATCAACGAACACTTCGGCCCCGAAACCAGCCAGGTTTTTGAAGAAAGGAATTATCCAAAAGTGGAAATCCTGAAAGACATCCACGGGAAGAATCGGTTTGTGCGGGCAGGTTGTTGAATCGTGTAATCGTTGAACCGGCCCGCCGACGCGGTGCTTAATTGTTGTTGATTTGTTAAGAAAATTGTTGTCGTTCTCCTTCTCTCTCTCATCTGCCCCAAAATACTTTGTGCGGCATGGGCCGTCCCACTTTGTGCCTTTGCCCCTTTGTGCCTTCTAAAAAATGTACCTACCAAAAATAAAAGAACTTCTCGACGAAATGGGCAAGGTGGTCGTGGGGCAGGAAAAGCTCCTGAACCGACTGCTGATTAGCCTGTTTACGGGCGGGCATATTTTGCTGGAAGGCGTGCCTGGCTTGGCCAAAACCCTGACGATCAATACGCTGTCGAAGGTGTTGCGGCTTAATTTTCACCGCATTCAGTTCACGCCCGATCTGCTGCCCGCCGACTTGATCGGGACGATGATTTACAAACCCAAAATCGGGGATTACGAGGTCAAGAAAGGGCCCATTTTTGCTAACATCATCTTGGCCGATGAGGTAAACCGCTCACCCGCCAAGGTGCAGTCGGCGCTGCTGGAGGCGATGCAGGAGAAGCAGGTCACGATTGGCAACGACACCTACCTGCTGGATCGGCCTTTTCTGGTACTGGCCACCCAAAATCCCGTAGAACAGGAAGGCACCTACCCGCTGCCCGAGGCGCAACTCGACCGCTTCATGATGAAGGTTTATGTCGATTACCTCAATAAAGCCGAGGAACTGGAAGTGATGCGCCGCATGGCCGACTTGAACTTCGACTCCTCCGTGGACGCAGTGATGGACAAAGAGGAAATTTTTGCCATTCGCAACGAAGTGAACAAAGTCAATATCTCGGACACGCTGGAACGCTATATCATCGAGCTGGTCTTCGCCACGCGCCGCCCGCTGGATTACGGCCTGCGCGACGAGGCGCGGTACATTCAGTTTGGGGTGTCGCCGCGCGCGACGATCTACCTCAACCTCGCCGCCAAGGCAATGGCCTACCTCGAAGGCCGCGATTACGTGCTGCCCGAGGACATCAAGGAACTCGCCCCCGACATCATGAACCACCGCATTCTGCTCAACTACGAAGCCGAAGCCGACGGCGTGCGGACGAGTACGATTATCGATTCTATCCTGAGAAAAGTGGCGATTGGCGGGTAAGGAAAACTATTTTTTGAAATGGAAGAGATTGCTAGGTCTTTAAATAATTTATTGAAAGAAATTCCTGGAAACGACGTGGTCGGAAGTACCGATCGTACGGTGACAGGAATTGTACTGGATTCGCGGCAAGCCGGGCCGGGTACGATGTTCGTCGCCGTGCGCGGAACGCAGGTGGATGGTCACGATTTTATCGAGAAGGCCCTCGATTTGGGTGCTGGTGTGGTTTTGTGCGAAGCATTGCCCGCTCATACCCGCCCTGACGCAACCTATGTGCAGGTGCCGGACTCAGCGCGGGCGATGGGATTTCTGGCAGCGGCTTTTTACGGGCATCCCTCGCGGGAGTTCCAGTTGATCGGTATTACGGGTACCAACGGAAAAACCTCCGTGGCTACGTTGCTGTTCAGGATGTTCCGTAAGCTGGGCTACCGCTGCGGGCTGATCTCGACGGTACAAAATCAGATCGAGGACGAGGTCATCCCCTCCACGCACACCACGCCCGACGCCGTGACGCTCAATGCCCTGCTGGCCGAAATGCGTCGACAAAACTGCACCCACGTTTTTATGGAGGTGAGTTCGCACGCCGTGGCGCAGCAGCGCATCACTGGGTTGACCTTCGGCGGCGGAATTTTTACCAACATCACCCACGACCACCTCGATTTTCACAAAACTTTCGACAACTACATCAAGGCCAAGAAGGGTTTCTTCGATCAACTCCCGCGCTCGGCCTTTGCCCTCGTCAACATCGACGACCGCCGGGGCGGTGTGATGGTGCAAAACACGTCGGCGACGGTGGAAACCTATTCGCTGCAGACGATGGCCGCCTTCAAGGGCAAACTGCTCTCCGAAACGCTTTTCGGGATGCACATGGATTTGAACGGCCACGAGGTGTGGTTCCGACTGATTGGCCGCTTCAATGCCTATAATTTACTGGCCGTGTACGGGGCGGCAGTTCTGCTGGGCGAAGTACCGGAGGAAGTGCTGTCCGTACTATCCGAGTTGCAAAGCCCGCCGGGCCGTTTCGAGCAGGTGCATTCGGCTCGAAAAGTGACGGGCATCGTGGACTACGCCCACACGCCCGACGCCCTGCAAAACGTGCTGGAAACCATCACGGAGCTGCGTGAGGGCGAAGCGCGCATCATTACGGTGGTAGGTTGCGGCGGTAACCGCGACGCCGAAAAGCGCCCAAAAATGGCCGCCATCGCCACCAAAATGAGCGACCGCGTCTATCTAACTTCCGACAACCCCCGCCAAGAGGAACCGCAGGCTATCCTGGATCAAATGCTCAAAGGCGTACCACCGCTGCACTTCAAAAAAATTGCCGTGATTCCCGAACGCCGCGAGGCCATCTACCGCGCCTGCGCCGAAGCCCAACCCGGCGACATCGTGCTGGTAGCGGGCAAAGGCCACGAGCCCTACCAGGAGATCAAAGGCGTCAAGCACGATTTCGACGATCGGAAAGTGTTACGGGAAGCGTTTTTGGCAACGGGGGGAGGATTGGGTCAAAGGGTTAAAGGATTTCTATAATTCTCATTTGGGAACTGCGTAGAACGCCCCTTGACGACACGAGCCGCCCGCTTTTAACCGTTTGACCCTTTAACCCCAGACCCTTTTTCCCTACTTTTGCCGCACCCCATAATTTCCCCCTCCCCTATGCTTTACTATTTGTTCGAGTATCTCGACAAACAATTCGATTTCCCCGGCGCGGGCGTTTTCCAATACCTTTCTTTTCGGGCGTTAAGCTGTACTATCTTGTCGCTTGTCATTGGCGCGGTCTACGGTAGTAAAATCATTGACTACCTGCGTTTCAAGCAAGTCGGTGAAAGCATTCGGGATTTGGGACTGGAAGGGCAAATGGAGAAAAAAGGCACGCCCACGATGGGCGGCTTCATTATTCTGGCCGCGCTGCTGATTCCGGTGCTGCTCTTCGCCAACCTGACCAACGTCTATATCGTCCTGCTCATCATCACCGCAGTGTGGACGGGCATGATTGGGTTTATCGACGATTATCTCAAGAAATTCAAGAACAACAAAGATGGCCTGGCGGGCCGCTTCAAGATCATCGGGCAGATCGGTCTGGGTCTGATCGTGGGATTGACGCTTTCCTTCAATCAGCACGTCAAAATCCGGGTGTACGAACAGCCGCTGCTGAGCAGTACCCTCGGCGAGGTACAGCGTTACCGCGACATCGTCAACCCGATGATTACGAACGTGCCGTTCCTGAAAAACAACGAATTCAATTACAGCCTGCTGACCTTTGGCTGGCTGCCCGACGAATACACCTGGATTATTTACACCATCGTGGCCATTTTCATTATCACGGCCGTGTCCAACGGGGCCAATATCACCGACGGCATCGACGGTTTGGCGGCGGGCACGTCGGGGATTATCGTGCTGACACTGGGCGTGTTGGCTTACCTTTCGGGCAACGTCAAGTTCGCGCAATACCTCAATATCATGTATATCCCCAACTCCGGGGAGTTGGTGATTTTTTGTGCTGCCCTTATCGGAGCCTGCGTGGGATTTTTGTGGTACAATGCCTACCCGGCGCAGGTATTTATGGGCGACACGGGCAGTTTGATGTTAGGGGGCGTGATCGCGGTTATTTCCCTGGCCATTCGCAAAGAACTGCTCATTCCCGTCCTGTGCGGGGTGTTTCTGGCCGAGCTCCTCTCCGTAATTTTTCAGGTGAGTTATTTCAAATACACCAAAAAACGCACTGGCGAAGGCAGGCGTATTCTCCTCATGTCGCCGCTTCATCACCACTTCCAGAAAAAAGGCTACCACGAATCAAAAATCGTGACGCGCTTCTGGATCGTCGGCATCATGCTCGCCATCCTGGCGCTGGTGACGTTGAAACTGCAATAAAGAAGATGAGTGAGGTGGTTCGACGCATCGTCACCCAGCCATATTGCATCAAAGTGCTATCCCCCTCGCCCGTTTCCAAACAACTTCTTCTTGTGGCGTGTTGATTTCCAACTGGCACGGATTTGCTGTAGTGCCTGAGATTTGTGAAGATTTGACAACTTTTTGAAAGTTGTCAAATCTTCACAAATCTTCAATCTTCGCAAGTATTTATATCTAAAACCGCCATGCCGCAGGAAACCGCTACCCTGGAACTATCAACCGATACCACCCAACACCGCGACACATCCGCCAGCTACGAGGTGGTACGTCAGTACACCGAAGACCTCTGCGAACCGCTGCAACTCGAAGACTATATCCCGCAGCCCGTCGATTTCGTCAGTCCGCCCAAGTGGCACTTGGCGCACACGAGCTGGTTTTTCGAAGAGTTTATCTTGGTCAAATTCTTGAAAGAATACCGGCGCTATCACCCTGATTTCAGCTATCTCTTCAATAGCTACTACAACCACATGGGCAGCCGCGTGATCCGTACCGATCGGGGCAACATCACGCGTCCGGGCGTGAAGGAGGTGTATCGCTACCGCGCCTACGTCAACGAAGCCATGCGACAGCTCATGGCCGACAACCTGACCGACGAGCTCGAAGAACTCATCATCTTGGGCCTAAATCACGAGCAACAGCATCAGGAACTGCTCATCACGGATCTGAAATACATTTTCGGCCACAATCCCATTTTCCCGGTATACAAAGAAGACTTTTCACTGACCGAAGTACGGAATGAAGCATCAGGCTGGGCTTCGGTGGATGAGGGTATTTATGAAATAGGCTTTAATGAAGGCGACTTCCACTATGACAATGAACTGGGGCATCACAAAGTTTATCTGGAAGACTTCCAGATCAGCAAAGCCCTCGTCACCAATGGCGAGTACCTGGAATTTATCCAAGATGGCGGCTACCAAAACTTCGACCTATGGCTGGACGAAGGATGGAAATGGGTCAACGCCCACGAAGCGAAAGCCCCGCTCTATTGGCACGAGATAGATGGGGCGTGGCATAACTATACCCTGGGTGGCTTGCAGAAAGTGAATCCCGAATCGATACTCTGCCACGTCAGTTTCTACGAAGCCTCCGCCTTCGCCGCCTGGAAAGGGATGCGCCTTCCTACGGAGTTTGAGTGGGAAGCCGCCGCGCCGCAACTCGCCTGGGGACAGCGCTGGGAATGGACGCACAGCGCCTACCTCCCCTACCCGCGATTCAGCAAAGCGCCTGGTGCCCTTGGCGAGTACAACGGCAAGTTCATGATCAACCAAATGGTGCTGCGCGGTGGCTCCACCGCCACCTCACCCGGCCACAGCCGTGCCACCTACCGCAACTTTTTTCCGCCGCATTTGCAATGGCAGTGTATGGGAGTGCGGTTGGTGAGGTGAAGGTACAAAGGTACAAAGGTACAAAGGTACAAAGTGGAGGGCTGCATTGAGAAAAAAGGTTCCCAACTAAACATCTACACGACTAAACTAATACAGACATTGTCCACTATCCATTATCCATTATTAATTGAGACAACTCCCTTTGCCGAAGATGTACACAAGGGGCTTTCTTCTTCTCCGAAGTCTTTGTCCTCCAAGTACTTCTACGACGATGTGGGGAGTCGGATATTTCAGCAAATCATGGAGTTGCCGGAGTACTATCCGACGCGCGCTGAGATGGAGATTCTGACACGGCAGCCCGCCGACATCGTAGCCGCGTTGCCTTATCGCGGAGCCTTTAACATCATTGAACTCGGAGCGGGGGATGGTTTGAAAACCCGCGAGCTTTTGAAATACCTGGTTGGGCAAGCCGTGAATTTCACTTATCTGCCCATCGACATTTCGGGCGAAGCCATGCAGCAGTTGGAGGGCAAATTGGCCGAGAGCTTGCCCGACCTGGATGTGCGCACGTTGGTGGGTGACTACTTTGATGTCCTGAATAATCTGGACTCGGAAGGGCGTCCCAATCTCTACCTTTTTCTGGGTGGGAATATCGGCAATTACGAGAAAGATGGCGCTATCGAACTGCTGAGCATGATTCGCAGCGTTATGCAACCGGATGGCCGCTTACTGACAGGTTTTGATTTATGCAAAAATCCGAGGGTCATTCAGGAAGCCTACGACGACGCCGCAGGCGTCACCCGCGCTTTTAACCTCAACCTCCTCACCCGCATGAACCGGGAGTTGGGAGCAGATTTCTCGCTGGAGCAGTTTGATTTTTACAGCTTCTATGACCCGAAAGTCGGTGAAGTACGTAGTATGCTGGTCAGTCTGGCAGCGCAGGAGGTTTACTTTAAAGACTTGGATCAATCCTTTCATTTTCAGCAAAATGAGTTAATCCATACCGAGCTTTCCAAGAAATACAGTCTAAAAGAAATCGACGCGCTGGCGGCGGAGAGTGGCTTTGTCGTGGAGAAGAATTTCTTTGATAGTCGGCATTATTTTACGGATAGTTTGTGGCGGTGCGAGTAGCTCAGCCCGACCTACCGGGGAGCGATGGTTGAAAAATCTCGTCAACAAAAACACAGACCCCTACGTTTGTAAAATGGTTGGAAAGATTTCAATCTTTGCTTTTGAATTCATTTTACAATCCTCAATTCACCCCTCGTCAACGTGGAAACCATCACCGAAGCCCGCCGCTACCTGGACAACGCCAAAGAAATCCTCCGCGAAAAAGCCGGGAAGGAAGACGGATTTTACCAAGATGCCAAGTACGTAAAGATGGCGGGCCATACCGCTTATACAGGAGTTCTGGTGGCTTTGGACGGTTTGTTCGGCGAAAAGGCGAAAGGCCGCAAGGACGTCGATTGGTACAAGAAGAATCTGGCTAAGTCGGATAAAAAGGCTCTTAACACTTTCGCCACGGCCTACGAGCTCTTACACCTCAATATGGCCTACGACGGCATCCTGGATACGGAGGTGATCCAAACCGCCTTCAAACGCGCCGAAACTATTATCGACTGGGCGGAAATCAAAACCGCCGCTTAAAAATTCTTTTTTAATGTTTCTCAATTCACAAAAAATTATCAGAATATGCCGCCCCGCTGGGGCTCATGCTTTGTTATGGATGTATTCAAAGCTACAAAGGTTAGGCCTCTCCGAGGCTTTACGGCCGACAATTCATTATAGGGTGAAAGCCTTGGGTACTCTGGTGATGGCTCTGGTGGTTATGAGCATCACTTCGTACGCCCAAATTCCCGAAGAAAACCGCTTCGTCAAGACCGTCCTCTCCAACGACCTCAACGAGCCGATGGAGTTGGCCGTAGCGCCAGACGGTCGGGTGTTCTTCACTGAGCGGAAGGGCAATTTCTACGTCTATGACCCGGCGTCTCGCCAGACGAAGCTCGTCCGTGAGTTTCCGGTTTTTTGGGAAACCAAATATGGCAACGGCCTGATTGGCCTGGCCCTGGATCCTGATTTTACCCAAAATCATTTCATCTACTTTTACAATACGCCCATTTCCGATACGCCCAAGCAACACGTTTCGCGCTTCATTCTGCGGGATGATAACACGCTGGACGTAGCCTCGGAGAAAGTGCTGCTGGAAATCCCGATCGACTACGAAATCAGCCGTCACACGGGCGGTTCGCTGGCCTTCGGGCCGGATGGCAACCTGTACATTTCGGTGGGTGACAACACCAGCCCGTTCGCGTCCAACGGCTTTACGCCCATCGACGAGCGGCCCGGTCGCGAACTCTTCGACGACCAGCGGGCGGCGGGCAATGCCAACGACCTGCGCGGGGCCATCCTGCGCGTGCATCCCGAGCCGGACGGAACGATTACCATTCCTGATGGGAATTTATTCGCCAAAGGAACCGACCCGTCGGGGGTTCGGCCTTCCGACCGCACCGGAACGCGCCCCGAGATTTATGTCATGGGTTGCCGCAACCCCTACCGCATCACGGTGGACGCCAAAACGGGCTTTCTGTACTGGGGCGAAATCGGCCCCGATAGTGGCAGGGACGGCGAGCCCGGCCCCAAGGGCTACGACGAGTTCAACCAGGCGCGGCAGGCGGGCAACTTTGGCTGGCCCTACTTCATCGGCGACAACAAAGCGTACCACGATCTCGATTTTGCTACCGAGAAGGTCGGCCCGCTTTTCGACCCCGCGCACCCGGTCAATGATTCACCCAATAATACGGGCATCAAAAAGCTGCCGCCCGCCCAAAAAGCCCTTATTTGGTACCCCTACGATGAGTCGCCAGAGTTTCCAGAATTGGATAAAGGCGGCCGTAGCGCGATCATCGGTCCGGTTTACAACTTCGATCCGGCGCTGAAATCCGACACGAAGTTTCCCGAATATTTCGACAAAAAGCTCTTTATCACCGAATGGATGCGCAACTGGGTTTTTGCCGTGGATCTGGACGATAACCAGAACTACCGGGGCATGACGCAGTTCATGCCCGCCAAAGGTGATTTCCGCCGCCCCATCGACATGACCTTCGGCCCCGAGGGCTCGCTCTACGCGCTGGAATACGGCTCCGTGTACGGTATCGACAACGCCGACGCCCGCTTGGTGCGCATCGACTACAACGCGGGAAACCGTGATCCGGTGGCGATCATTTCGGCCTCAGATTCGCTTGGTACCGCGCCGATGCGCATCACCTTCGACACCAACAAAAGTTACGATCTGGATAAAGACCCGCTGACCTACCACTGGAAGTTTGGCAATAATACCGTCACTTCCAGCGGCGGAACCGTCAATTTTTCTTTTTCCAAGAATGGTACTTTTCCCGTCATACTACGGGTGACTGACAGCGCGGGCGGTAGCGGTTCCGACACGCTTATGATTCGGGTGGGCAACACGATGCCGCAACTCACCATCGAAACGCCCAACAATCGCTCGTTTTATTTTGACGATGAGCCGTTTGCGTACGATGTAAAAGTGCAAGACGAGGAAGACAAAACCATCGACCCGAAGCGTACCAACGTGAAGTTCACCTTCATCCCGCAACTCGCCAACCAGGCTGCCCTTATCGGTCATCAGGAGACAGCAGAGAACATGGATTTGGGGAAAGAACTCCTGGAAAAGAGCGACTGCAAGGCCTGTCACCAAATCAAGCAGCAGTCGGTTGGTCCGGCCTTCGCCGACGTATCCGACAAGTACCGCGCCGATCCAGGTGCGTTGGCACGTTTAGCCAATAAGGTTATCACCGGGGGTGGGGGCGTGTGGGGTGAAATCGCCATGAACGCCCACCCGCAGCTTTCTAAGGAAGAAGCCACCGAAATTGTGAAGTATGTGCTGGCGATCGGCGAAGCCCAAACGACGCTGCCGCCGCAGGGTTCTAAAATCCTGAAAGAGCATCTTGCAGAAAACAGGCCCGGCTTATACCAGCTCATGGCTTCCTACACCGACGGCGGGGGCGGGGGCATCGACCCTTTGACCAATTACACCTCTCTGTGGCTACGACCCGCGCAGGTGGAAGTCGAGCAGTTGGACAGCGTGTACTTGTTGAAGAAAGAGCGGAACGGATTATCGAATTTGAAAAATGGCGCGGTATTTGTGATCAGGGATATTGATCTGAAAAACATCAAGTCTCTAACATACCGTTATACGATGCCTGAGAAAGGATTGAAAATAGAAGTACACAGTGGCTCACCTGCGGGCAAACTACTGAGTACCTTTGACTTTACCCCTACTCCCGGCACCAGCGAATACCAGGAAGCTACCACTCCTATCGACTCGAATCCCGGACAAAATGATCTGTACTTTGTCTTTGTGCGAGAAGAAGAAAATGGCGAAGCAAGCACCGGAACGTTAGACTGGGTGAAGTTCGGATTATAAATTTTCATTTATTTTCCCGAAATTTTTTCCTCACTCCTCATGCGTAAAACCTACTATTCCCTCCTCATCCTGCTCGGCCTAGGTGCCAATGCGCTTGCCCAGGAATTCACCCGCCCCTACCAGGACGAGCGACGCGGCTACATGGAAATCGGCGTGGGTGTGGCGGCGTCCAAAGCGGGCGCGGCTTACAGCGTCAGCCCGGTGTTTTTAGAAGACACCCGCCTGGGTTGGCAGGTGTTTTTTACGCCGCAGTTCATCGTTTCGCCGCACATCAATCTGGGCGTGAAACTAGGGGGCGTATTTCGGCCCAAGTTTTTCGATATCGAATCCAACAGTCAGTTGGAGGGCAAGTTCACGCCTTTTGTACTGCCTATGGCCGATCTATACTTTGGCAGCGGCGGCAAAGCCCGCTTTTTCATAGGGGTGGCGGCAGGAGCTACCTACATCGGCAAGCTGGAAGCCCGCGATGCCGTGACCGAAGACACGTATTACCTACGCCGCCGTGACCGCGATATTTTCCTCACCGTGGCCCCGCACGTTGGCGTCGTGTTCGGCGATTTAAAAATCTCGGTCGAGCATATTGTCACCACGCCTTTCAATCCCGACATCACCTCGCTCACTTTGAGTAATACCATTCCGATGGGTCGGCGGCGGTTTTACTGAGCAAGGATCATTGACAGAACGGGATATCTCTTTGACTTTGGTATCTGACGATTTAAGTTACTTCCCCAGAAGCACATTGATCGACCCTTGCACGCTGGGCAACCAGCCGCTGGCCTCGGTCAACCAGCCCATCTTGGCGACTCCTTCGATGCTGATGCGGCGGGTCAGGTGGACTTCGGCCCCCGCCAGTGTGTTCAGCTTGACGCTGTGGTATATTTTCGGTGGCCTGGGGTTATCGAAATCCCAGGAGTCAGTTCTAAAATATCCGTAGGAAACGCCCGCGCCCGCAAAGCCATGCATTCTACTCTTACCCACGTAGTACCTAGGGACAAATCCAATCTCCTGACGAGTCGAGAACAGTTTGTGCCTCTCAACCTCCACGCCCAACCAGAGCTGATCGGCGGCAAAGACACCGCCCTTAGCGGTCAATCCGAGGAATGTGGCCCCGGCCCCCAACAGCCAACTGCCCTTAGGGTGAAAAGAACTCAGCTTTTCTTTGGAAGAAGCGGGAGATTCAGTTTCTGTTTGGGCTTGACTCAGTGTCGCGCTGAGCATTATGAGGAGTGAAGTGTAGATTATTTTCATGGTGTTCAGGAGCACTCTATTTAAAACTGTGAACAGATGACGATATATATGAGGTTTTGTCCGAATACTTATTTGTCCTCACGCCGGTAGGTAAGCACCAGTACACCAGTATATTTGCTAAGCCCTTGACAGTGGGCCTTCTCAGCATCCACCGAAAAGAAAGATGCCGAAAAGCACGAGAATATAACCGGGAAAAGCCCATAGTAAGCTACTCACAATGATGGCAAACGTCATTCTTTTCGGCGATTCGGGCACCTGTTCTGTGTAACGACAGGTTTCGAAAGCCGCAACCAGTAGGAGCATGGCGTAGATGAACATGCCCAAGCGATCAAAGCCTTCTCCGTGATCTACGCCAAGCGGTACAATAATCGGAATGAAAAAGGAAAGGGCAAAGATACCGTTCAGCAGCAAGAAATCTTTATAAAAACGTTTGAACCGATAGCCGACGATCAGCAGCAATGGAAACCCTTTGATAAAATAGGTCAACAAAGAAACGACCAGAAAGAGCCGGATCCACTTCATGATCTTGTGCGAATAATCGCGGCTGACTTTCACGCCCTCAGCGTTCAGGGTCAGCGAGAAGGCGGAGCATCGGCCTCCGTAAGCCAATGCGCCCGTATCGAATGTGCGTCGATTGGTTTGAATGATTATTTTTTGGTAGGCTTTGAAGTCCCTGTTCGGCCCACCCGCTGAAATTATCCCTTGAGAAAACTGTCCCACGGTTTGCAGCGTGTCGAAAGTGGCAAAGTCAGCGTCGTCCGATTGAAAGACAAGCAGCGATAGCACGCGCCCATCGGTATGATTCGCGACCGTGAAGTGAATTTTGGCGGCAGCGGGCGTAAACGCGAAGCCTTGGCTCATCGGCAAAAGAGCCAGACAACCTATCCAAAGCAAGAATCTAACTTCGAACCGCTCAATCACAGCCGCAAAGACAGTACAATGTCGAATTTCCCGGTTTTAGCTTGAAGATAGCCTCCTGCCCCCCTACGGAGTACTTTAAAGTCAGCGTCTCGTTATCCGGCGACAGATCACCACTTACATCAATGGGAACATTGGAAAAGCCCGCTCCGGTGTAAGAATGGTAGCTACCCCTGACTTTGAAAGAGCGCTTCTGATCGAACTTCAAGGCGGGGAGCAAAACATACTCACAACACACTCCGGTAATTCGATAACCGTCCCCAAAAGGAGCCAATTCCACGCATTGGAATGACCAAACTTTTGCTGGCAGGGGATCAGGCGCGGTTTTTGACGCGCATCCCATCAAAAATTGAAGCAAGTAAAACGCAAGAAATATCTTTCTCATGATACTGACCTTAAAGGGTTTAGAAACAGGCGCAATCGCATTTCAGTATTGACTTTCCAGGCTTCAAAGTGAGTGTGTTTTCCCGACCGCCCGCGACGTATCGCAAAGTAAGCGTCGTGTCGGTCGACGACAAGTTTCCGCTTACCCGAATCGGTATTTCTGCGTACCCACCCACTCCATCGTAAGAATAAAGGTTCGCACTCAGTTTGAAGTCCCCTTGACGATTGGTCATAATCACTGGAAGCAGAATATACTCGCAGCACATTCCGCTGATGCGGAACTTGTTCTCAAATGAGGCTAGTTCAGCACAGCCATCTGCCCAGACTTCCGCCGAAAGGGGAATATTCTCTATTAAAACTTCCGTTTTGGGGTCATTTTTCTTGCAGGAAATCATTCCTGCGAAGAGGAAAGCAGTAAGGAGTATCTTTTTCATAATTCGCTTATTGTCTGTATATTTTTTAAATAGCTCTATCCTGAAAAAGCTGGAAATACTTCTGCCATAATAATACCCAGTCCTATTGGCGTCGATAGGTGTAAACCGACCCATCGAAGGCAGCTCCCCAACCATTGCCGTAGTCCAACTGCATTTCCCATTCGCAAATGAAAAGGACGGGCTTGCCTATTGCGCCCCGCAAATCATTCGCCCGAATCGTGTCGCTGGTCACTAATACCGTCGGCGCGAGGGGATAGACATCTGGTTTGGGCTGCGGTTGCACCAGATAACTGATCGTATCGGCTATCGCACCGTTCCTCATGATTTTGCAAACACCCTCTTTTTCAAAAATGAGTTTTTCGTCAGGCAGGGCCGGATCAGCAATCCAACCATGATCTACCTTATTCAATTTCCACGTACCAACGATATATTTTGCTGCCCGTTCTACGGTAACGACATGGTCGTATCTGGCCCGGCAATCATTTTTTTCGACAGACGCTGTGTCGGTCGAGCAACCTATCACAGCGAAGGTCAGTAGGAGCAGGATCAGCTTTTTTATATTTCGTATCAAAGCCGTTTTACTAAGCAGAAACCAAGTCCTATTTTGCGTTTTTGGGTTGGAAAGCTGAAAACATTCCAAGATAAAGATTTGTCTTTTCGTCTTCTGTTTTTGACCAAATTCCAACTGCTTAGTACCATTGTGCTAGTTCCAAGTCCAATATTTATTAAAGATAAACTTCTTTGTGATGGACTTACATAACTTCTACCCCTAATTGTTTGCCTTTTTGAATAATTCAAAGCACCAAGTGTCAATTGTCCCGCACCCGTTACCAATCCTACTGTAGGAATGGTCTTATCGTTTGACATTTTAGATATTTGAATTCCATTGATCGTGTTTAATGATAAATTCAGGCCAATAACTACAGACGAGGCGACTCCGTAAGCAGCTGGAATATTATTCTCAACCAGGGTAGGTCCATAAGCAGGTTGTATCATAGCACACTCCTCCATAGTTAGTCCGCTCGACTGGATCCAATCGTCCACTATCCGGTCATTCATCGCCAATAAATATTCATACTTATATTTTGAATTTATTTCTTGTGCAATTTCTCTTCCGGCAGTTTGTTCGATTAAGTATCCAACGGCACAAATTCTATGTTCTTTGTCAATAAAACAGGGTGTTCTACGGTCTGGATAATCGTAGTTTCTTGGGAAAACCCCTGCGGTTGAATACTTACAAAGCAAGTCAAGTATTTTGAGTCTACTTTCCTGTTGTTCATTTGTCAAATCTGAGATATCTCTATTCCTCAGTTTTCTCTCGACATACTGCAAATGAGTTTGAATTCTCACATCTTCATCCGCTTTGGTAGTAGGCTGAATTCCAAAAGTTTCTACAAAGCTAACGTCGCCAATTACAGCGTTTACTGTCTGGTCGATTTCAATAGCTTTTCGGTTATGATTTGTTGAGATTATCAATACAAAAACGGTCAGAATCAACTTTGATGCCTTCATACTTTCGTAAACGTTTATATTATTCTAATGTGAGAAATAGCATTATCTAGCTATGAAAAATACAAAGATGTAGTTCACTGAGCATCGGACTCGCGTTTGTAAGTAAGCACATTGGCATCGGCATACTTTCCAATTCCATAATCCAGGATCATTTCATCTTGGCAGATAATGAGAATTGATTTTCCCACGGGAAAGTAATCCCGGCTGCCCCTTGGGCTGTCGTTCACCGTCAGCATGGGCATCGTGCCTGATACACCGGTTATCGGAGAAGGGGCCTCCAAGTCAAGCAGTCCTATCGAGTATTTTACGGGGGCGTAGGTCAAATTCTTTTTGATGACTGTGCACGTGCCGTCGGCTTTGAAAACTAGCCTTTGCTCTTCGGGCATGGAGTCAATTGCCCAGCCATTGGCAGCTACGGTTAGTTTCCAGGTGCCGACAATGCGTTTGGCGGATTCATCGACTGTCTTGGCGTAATTTCCGCTGGCAGCACATTTTTTCTTCTCAGCAGGTTTGGGTTCGACTTCAATAGTTGAAGTTCTGTCCTTGGTGCAGGCAAAGGCCAGAAAGACCAGGAGAGGGAGCGAGATTAGCTTTTTCATAAGAATCAATGGTTTTGGTCTAGAAGTAAGATTGGTTTGTGTGACAGACCCACCCGCTCCCAAAAAGGTTGGAATTACCCCCAAACGAAATCACTTCACCAACCTCTTGCCAAAATACGCCTTCACTTTCTTGGCCTTATCCGGCCCGACGACCTCGGCCAACTGTTCCGCTGTGCTTTCGCGAATGGCCTTGATGCCTTTGAAATGCTTCAACAGCACGGAGGCGGTTTTCTTGCCGATTCCCTCCACGTTTTCCAGTTCGCTCACCAGGCTGCCCCGGCTGCGCTTGTCGCGGTGGTAGCTGATGGCGAAGCGGTGGGCTTCGTCGCGGGTTTGTTGAATGAGTTTCAGCGATTCCGATTTCTTGTCGATGTAAAGCGGCAGCGAGTCGCCGGGGAAGTAGATTTCTTCCAGCCGCTTGGCGATGCCAATGATGGGTACTTTGCCGTAGATGCCCAATTCTTTGAGGGCGTCCACGGCAGCGCTGAGCTGACCCTTGCCGCCATCGACCACGATCAGATCGGGCAGTGGCGATTCTTCGTTGAGCAAGCGGGCGTAGCGTCGGCCCACCACTTCCTTCATGGAGGCGAAGTCATTGGCCCCCACGACGGTTTTGATGGTGTAGTGGCGGTAATCCTTTTTTGAAGGTCGGCCATCCTTGAAGCACACCATCGCCGCCACGGGGTTGGTACCCTGGATGTTGGAGTTATCGAAACATTCGATGTGCCGGGGCAGGGTTTTGAGTTGGAGATCAGCTTTGAGCTTGATCAGGACGCGGTCTTTCTTGGAGGTCGCGGCGGAATTTTCCACGGCCCGGCGTTCGGCCTTCTCGCGGCGGAAGAACATGACGTTCTTCATCGACATGTCCAGTAGCTTTTTCTTGTCGCCAATCTGCGGAATCACGATGTTGATCTTCATATCGAGATCAGGCGTAATGTTGGAAATAAGCTCCTTGGCGTCGGAGCCGTACTTTTCGTGCATTTCCAGAATCAGCATCGCCAGGATGTCCTCGTCCTTTTCTTCGAGTTGCTTCTTAATGTCGAACGTCTGCGTGGCGACCACGTAGCCATTCTTGACCTTCATGTAATTGAGATAGGCGGCTTCTTCGTCCGAGATGACCGTCAGCACATCCACATCGCCGACGCGCGGGTTGACGACCGTGGCCTTGCTCTGGAAATTGTCCAGTAATTGGATTTTGGTCTTCCACTCGTGGGCTTGCTCGAAGGCCATTTTTTCGGCGGCTTCCAGCATCTGCTCCTTAAAATACTGCTGCGGTACGGCCAGGTTCCCCTTCATGATGTGGGTGATCTGGTCGATCTCGGCGTCGTATTCCGCCATGGGCTGGCGTCCTTCGCAGGGGCCTTTGCAGTTGCCGAGGTGGAATTCCAGACATACCTTGAACTTCTCCGCCTCGATATTTTCGGGCGTAAGGTTCAGGTGGCAAGAGCGGATCGTGTAAAGCTCCCGGAACATATCCAGCAGGGCGTACATGGCCCGAGAGTTGGCAAACGGGCCGAAGTACGTTCCCAGCCGGCGGTCCACCCGCCGGACGGTGATCACGCGGGGAAAAGGCTCATGGGTAATGCAGATGAAGGGGTACGTCTTGTCATCGCGCAGCAGGATGTTGTACTTGGGCTGGAACCGCTTGATGAGCTGGCTTTCCAGCAGCAGCGCGTCCCACTCGGTAGGAACGATGGTGAATTCCAGCCGACGGATTTGGCTCACAAGCCGTTTGGTCTTGCGGTCGTGCTGGTTAGATTTGGCAAAATAACTCCCCACCCGATTGCGTAAGTCCTTGGCCTTACCGACATAGATCACATCATCCTTCTCGTCGAAGTAGCGGTACACCCCCGGCTCGTGCGGCACGCGGGCAAGTTCAGTTTTGGAATCGAATTTTGGCAATTGTTTAGTGGAGAGTTTAATGTTTAGAGTTTAGAGTTCTGATATTCAGCTTCAATAGCCACAACACAGACTTTTTCACTTTCCACTAAAAAACAACCGTACCAGGTTGAAAGTTGTTTGCCGAACCAAGGCGAAGGCTTCTCCCTGAGCCACTTCCAGCGGAATTGGGCGGTCGATGACCGAGATGGCGCAGGTGATGTTCGTTTCTTTGAGTTGTTCGGCGGAGAGGGCCAGGGTTCCGCAGATGGCCACCAGGGGAACTTTGTACCGGGCGCACCTGTCGGCTACGCCGAGTACCAACTTGCCGCTAAGCGTCTGTTCGTCCATTTTCCCTTCGCCCGTTATGACTAGATCGGCATTACTAATTTGCTCATCCAGGTGGGTTTGGGCAAAAACGATGGCCGCGCCGGATTCGAGCGTGGCGTTCAGAAACCATAAGGCCCCCGCCCCTACCCCGCCCGCCGCACCTGCCCCCGGCGTTTGACTGACGTCGCGCCCAAAAGTTTCGGTGGCTATTTCGGCAAGATGGCGCAGACCCTTATCCAGCAATTCGATCTGCTCCGGTGAAGCACCTTTTTGTGGGCCGTAAATGTGAGCGGCTCCCGTTTTGCCGTACAGAGGATTTGTCACGTCGCAGGCTACGATGACTTTTGTGTCTGCTAGTTTAGGATGAACATTAAAGGAATCAACTCGTTGAATATCAGACAAATTACCACCCGTGGGAGAAATCTCTTTTTCGTCTTTATCAAAAAAACGAAAACCCAAGGCTGCGGCCAGGCCCGCCCCACCATCGTTGGTGGCACTCCCGCCAATCCCCAAAATAATGGCCTCGACGCCTCGCGCCAAAGTATCGGCGATGAGTAGTCCGGTACCGTAGGAGGAAGTCAGCGTCGGGTCACGCTCGGTTTCGGCGAGCAGCGCCAGCCCGGAAGCGACGGACATCTCGATAAAGGCTGTTTTAGAATCAGCCGAAAGGCCATACGTGGCTTGAATGGGACGCCCCAGCGGATCTTGCACCGAAACCGGAACCAATTCTCCTCCCGAATTGAGCGTGAGTGCTTTGGCAAAACCCTCCCCTCCATCCGCCAGCGGAATAGAAACTACCTCAGCCTCGGGAAAAGCCAGCCGCACCCCCGCCGCCATCGCCGCGCAGACCTCGTCCGCTTCCAGTGAGCCACGGAATTTGTCGGGAGCGAGGAGGATTTTCAAATTTTAAAGGAGGAAGGGAGGAAAGCAGGAAGGGAGGAAAGAAGAAGGTATTCGTCGAATTCCTTTTTTCCTTTCCTCCTTCCTGCTTTCCTCCTTTTTTTAAAAAAGAACCCCCTCGTCATCCGACAGCGACGGCGGGACATAGGTGTTGCTGCTATCGGTGTACATCGTGCCGCAGTCGAGGCGGAAGTTGACGGGCTTTTCGAATTTGCTCTTGCGGTACTGTACCAGCGTGGGGTCGGCGTAGATTTTCTGCATGTACAGGCCCCAGGCGGGCAGCGCGATGCGGCCGCCCTGCCCGTAGGTAATGTTGCGGAAGTGGGTACTGCGGTCCTCGCCGCCGACCCAGATGCCCGTGACCAGGTTGGAGGTCATGCCCATGAACCAGCCGTCGGAGTAGTTGGAGGTGGTGCCCGTTTTGGCAGCGATCTCGTTGCCGTCGGTCACGCCGTAGCTGCGCAGTCGTCCGGCCGTACCGCCGGGATCTTCCACGGCCCCGCGCATAAGGTAGACCATCGTGTAGGCCATGTTCTCGCTCAGTTGCTGGTTGGCTTTTGGGAAAAACTCTTGCAGAAGATTGCCAAAACGATCTTCGATGCGCAGCACCGTCATCGGTTCGGTACGATGGCCCGTGTTGGCAAAGGTGCAGTAAGCACCCACCATTTCGTACACCGACACGTCGCTTACGCCCAGACAAAGGGCGGGCTTGGCGTCCAACTCGCTGGTAATGCCGAGCTTGTGGGCGTAGTCCACCACCGTGCGGGGCTTGACCTGCTTCATAAGGTGGGCGCTCACCGAGTTGACGGACTTCCCGATGGCCTGCCGCAGCGAAAGCGAAGCGTAAGAATAGCGCCCGTTGGCGTTTTTGGGCGTCCAGCCACCCGGCACGCCGTCGGCGGAGGTGAAAGTGACGGGGCGGTCCACAACATGGTCGCAGGGCGTGAGGAAGTTGCGGTCGAGGGCCGAGACATAGACAAATGGCTTGAAAGTAGAACCCGGCTGACGGGATCCCTGACGCACATGGTCGTACTTGAAGTACTTGAAGTCTACGCCGCCCACCCAGGCTTTTACGTGACCGTTGCGCGGATCGGTGGACACCATACCTGTGTGCAGGAAGTGCTTGTAGTATTTGATGGAGTCGATCGGACTCATCGTCATGGTCTTCTCGCCTTCGTAGCTGAACACCTTCATTTTGTAGGGCGTGCGCATGATTTTCCAGGCTTCCTCTTCCCCCACTTCCGATTTTAGCTGCTTGAAGCGCTGCGACACGCGAACGGCCCGCTCCACGAAGCCTTCGATTTCCCTGCCATTCATATCGATCCAGGGGTTGCGGCCCTTCCAGTGTTCAAAGAAGAGCTTTTGCTGCGTTTTCATGTGTTCCTGGATGGCGGCTTCCATATAGCTTTGCATACGAGAATCAATGGTCGTGTAAATCCGCAGACCGCTGGTGTAGAGATCGTAGTCGGTGCCGTTGTCGTCGTTGTACTGATTCACCCATTCTTTCAAATAACCCCGCATAGACTCGCGGAAGTAGGGTGCAGTTCCCGTGTTGTGGCTTTCGATGGTGAAGTTCAGACTGAGCGGTTTATCGCGATAGGAAGCATATTTTTCCGCCGAAACGAAGCCATATTTCTGCATTTGATCCAGCACCGTGTTGCGGCGATTGAGGACGTTTTCAGGAAAGCGCCGGGGATTGTAGAGCGAAGGGTTTTGCAACATTCCTACCAGCAGAGCCGCTTCGTGGACGTCGAGGTCCCAGGTATCCTTATTGAAGTACGTCCGTGCCGCCACTTTCAGGCCGTAGGTGTTGTTACCAAACGACACGGTGTTGAGGTACATCATCATGATTTCCCGCTTGGTGTATTTTCTTTCCAAAATCACGGAAAGAATCCATTCCTTGGTCTTGACGATGATCGTGCGCACCAGCGGCACCTTGCCTAAAGCCCCCGAGTACTTCTCCGAGCGCGTCTGAAATAAATTTTTGGCCACCTGCTGCGTGAGTGTGCTACCGCCACCCGAGCCGGAATGACCCGTGACCACGCCCTTCGCCACCCGAAACAGTGAGCGCAGGTCGATCCCCGAGTGCTTGACAAAACGGGCGTCTTCGGTCGCCAGCAGCGCTTTCACCAGGTTGGGCGACACCTGGTCGAACTCCACGGGCGCGCGGTTCTCGAAAAAGAATTTGCCAATGGATTTGCCATCTTCCGAAATCAATTCGGAGGCCACTTCGCTCTTGGGGTTCTCCAGCGTTTTCAGGTCGGGCATTGGCCCAAATAACCAGAAAAAATTGAAGCTGACCGCCACAATGTATAATACGAACAACCCCACACCCGCCGCCGCATATAGCCACAACCGCTTGATTGCTTTTTTGTACTTACCGGATTTTAATTCTAACATCTTGAATTTCAATGATAGAATGAGTGAATATGTGAATGATAGAATAAAAGCGGGATTGCCTATTCTATCATTCACTCATTCACTCATTCAAAATTAGCATGGCAAAGATACCATTTTCACAAAGACGCTACCTACGTATCGACGCACGGCCGGTGACTTCGAGCATTTCCTGTACCCGGGGGAGGAGGGAGCTGTCGGGGTAGAGGCGGATGAACTCGTTGATGGCTTGGAGGTAATCGTCGCGACCCCGGACTTTACCGACCAGGAAAATGCGCAACAACGCAAATTTTTCCACCAGTGGACTGTCGCGGTAGAGGGACAGGGCGTTTTCGGCCTGGGCGAGGGCCTCGGTGTAGTTACCCGCCGAGTATATGCCGAAAACCTTGTCGTAGGTTTCGTTGGCCGAACCGCCGATGGCGCCGCCGTCCTTTTTGGCCAATTGTTCCTGATTGAGCAGCCGGGCGTAGGACGAGTTGGGGAATTCAGCCAGCAGCTTTTCCTTCCAGAGGGGACGGTTTTTGTCTCCTTCTTTTAGGGATAAATAAATTAAATAATATATTTCCTCACGGTAGGCGGTCTTGGGGAAATCTTTCAGCAGACGCGTGAAGGTCGTGACAGCCTTGGTCGATTCCTTCAAGTCGAAGCGGTAGATTTTCCCTAACTTGTATAAGGCATCTTCTTCACGCCGCTCGGAGGCGGCAAAGTCTGCCCCGCTGACGGGTACGCTCTTGCGGAGTTCCTCCCGACGCGCTACCCAGGGTTCCGAGCCTTTCACCATATTGATGTCGGAAGGGAATTGTGGCCCCGGCGGCACGCCGGGCGGGGTCGTCGTGGCGGTCACCTCGGTGCCGGGTGGCTGGTTGCCCACGATTTGCGTTCCCGTGGCAAAGGAGGCGTTGTCCTTGGTGGATCGCCGCCAGTTGTCTTCCAGTTGGCGACTCCCCCACTCTCGGCGAAACTCGACCTTGCCCTGGTTGACCAGCAAGGGATCGTAGAGTTCCCAGCGCCGCTCGTTGCCGTTGATGAACGGCGTCCCCACATCAGCCGCCGACGGGCTTTTGGACGCCTCCAGAGCTTTCTGCGCCTCGGCCAGCAGCCGCTTTTTCTCGTCTTCCTCTCCCTGAATAATCACATCGAGCTTGCGTTCCAACGCAGCCGGATTCATTTGAGCCAGGGCTTGCAAACTGTCCTCGGTGCGGACGATCGTCATTTGCGTCACAAACTCGTCGAGGGCCTTCTTGCGATCGGAAGTCATTTTGTACTGCTCGGCTTGGGGGGAGAGAGAAACCAGGGCGCTATCGTAGTACGCCTGGGCGTTCTCGTAGTTTTCCAGGCGGTCGTAGTTGATGCGGGCCAGCTCGAGGTAGGTGTAGGGCACTCGCTCGGTGTTTCCCTTAGAGGAGGCCACCGATTTCTGCAAAAACTCGATGGCATCGGGATAGCGGCCCCGGCGCTCAGCCAGCAGCCCCATCGTGTAGTAAATACGGTCTTTCAAATCATTGTTTTTACGATCGCGGAGCATTTTATCAAAGCCCACGCCCGACAGGTCGACGTCGGGGTTGAGCAGCACGCGGTTTTGCAGCGAACTCATGTTGGCGTAGAATGACAGGTCGTAGTCGGGACGGTTCTTTCCCACGGCGCGGTAGTGATCCGCCGCCAGGGCATATTGGTTGATGCGGTCGTAAAGTTGTCCGGCGGCAAAGTGCAGTCGCGCTTTTTCCCTGCCTTTCTTGACCAGGGGAAAAGCCTGTTCCAGGATTGCCACCGCCGTGAGGTACTCTTCCTGCCGCTGGTGGACATAGGCTTTGGCCAAATAAAAATCGCGGGTAGCTTCTTTATTCAGCGGCTGCTGGCTGAGGTACTCCGCCACGCTGAGCGCATTGCCGTAGTCCTGTTTCTGGGTATAGGCCCGCATGAGCCAAATAAGCGATGTATTTTTATCGTCTTCGTCGCGGCCATTGGTAAACACATACCTCAACGCCTCCACGCCATCTTCGGATTGTCCCAGGTACAAACGGTTCTTGCCGATCAGTATGTAGCTGTCGTCGAGCCACTTGCTATTCTGGTGACGCTGGGCGACGATGGATGCTTTTTCAATGGCGTTTTCCAACTGTGGCCGCACACTCATTGCCAAGGTAGAATCCAATGGCAGCAGAATGGGCAGCATTTGGTTGTAGTTCTCCTGGTACGCCTCCCCCATGGCCCGCTCGGCGATTTCGGTTTCGGTGCGGGCAATGTAGTAAGCGTTATATTTGGCCGTAAGGTTATTGAAGGCTACGCTACCCGGATTGGTGCTATATTGCGAGCAGCCCCACAGCGCGCCGATCAGCAGTACAATGATTCCGCCACGAAGTGGGTAGGGATGAAGTAAATTCAGCACAGATGTTGGTAGCCTTGGCAAGTCAGGGGTCAATTTTAGTCAATTAACGTCAAATTTCGGCAATCCGTATCGAAATTGCCTGCTTTCAAATAGTTGATTCGCTCCAAAACATGAAAAATACCAATAACTACGCCAAATACTCTGGCCTGGCATTTCAGATGCTCGGCACGATCGTGCTGTTCACCTATGGCGGCTATAAACTGGATGAATGGCAACAAAACAAGATTCCCATCTGGACGCTGGTCCTATCGCTTCTTTCTATCGCCGGTTCGCTTTATTTGTTTATCCGTTCGGTGACGAAAGAATAATTTTGAATGAGTGAATGTCGGAATGTCGGAATATTTTTATTCACACATTCCGACATTCCCACATTCACTCCTTCCGACATTTGCTAATATGCTCCGCAGCTTACTCCTAACTCTATTTCTCGGAATTGCATTTTTCTCAGTCGAGCGCCTGGGCTACGGATTCTATGTCCATCCCTGGATTAACTATATGCTTCTCTTTTTTCTGGCGGTTTCTTTTTTGATTCACCGCTTGATGGAGTTCGGTTTTAGGGATAAAAGGGAAAAATTCGTGGAATTTTACCTCTCGACGGTCGTCGGGCGACTTTTGCTGTGTATTGCTTTCGTGGCAGTGGCTTTATATATGGGCGTCGGAAATGCCCCCGTTTTCATTGTCAACTTTTTTGCACTCTATTTATTTTACACGGTTTTTGAAATATATGGTTTATATCGTACCTTGCGCCGCGATTCGTGACCCCTGCGTACTTAACCTATTTATGTCGACACCCATACGCCGTTTTTTATCTTTCGCCTTCGTTGCGGTTTTCCTGATTTCCAATCCGTTATCAAGCTTTGCCCAAACCGACCACGACAGCGTGGTAGAAGAAGTCAACGCCGCCGAGCATGATCTCGAACACCGACTCGAAGAGAACGAGGAGGACTTCAATATCGGCGAAATGATCATGCACCACATCGCCGACTCCCACGAATGGGAATTCGCCCACGGTGCCGTGCTGCCGCTGCCCGTCATTCTTTATTCGCCCGATCGCGGCCTGGAAGCTTTCATGTCTTCCAAATTTCACAATAATAACCACGAATACAACGGCTATCACCTGATTCACGGTGATACGGAGGAGATCGTTCCTGTGGATGAGAGCCGCACCGTGTATGATCTTTCGATTACCAAAAATGTGGCCTCGATGCTGCTGAGTGCCATCATTTTGGTACTTATCTTCGGTAGTGTAGCTAGTGCCTACAACAATCGTAAAGGTAAAGCGCCGCGCGGTTTCCAGTCGGCGATGGAAGTCCTGATTCTCTTCATCCGCGACGAAGTAGTGAAGCCCAACATCGGCCCCAACTACCAGAAGTACCTGCCGTATATGTTGACACTGTTCTTCTTTATTTTGGTCAATAACCTGCTGGGGCTACTGCCCGGTGCTGCTAACGTGACGGGCAACATCGCTATTACGATGACGCTGGCCGTGATTACATTCCTGATCGTCCACTTCAATTCCAACAAACACTACTGGTTGCACCTGGTAAAACCGACGGGCGTACCATTGGCTTTGCTACCAATAATGATTCCGGTCGAAATCGTGGGCGTTTTCATGAAGCCTTTCTCATTGATGATTCGGCTTTTCGCCAACATGACGGCGGGCCACATCATCCTGCTGAGCTTGTTCGGACTGATCTTTATTTTCAAGAGCATTTTCGTTGCCCCGGTCGTGTCGGCTTTTGCGCTGTTCATGAATTTCATCGAGATCATGGTGGCGTTCATTCAGGCGTTCATTTTCACGCTGCTGTCGGCCATGTACATCGGCAGTGCCATTGAGGACAACCACGAGCCGGATCATTCGATGTAATTTGTTTAGGATTTTAGAGTTTAGGTGTCTAGACATAACTTGTTAACCCTCTAAACTTTAAATCCTAAACACCCCTTTTGCATTTTCTTTTTTTCAATTAATATATATCTAAACAATCAATTTTATGTTACTCCAACTTTTGCTTCAAGCTGTTGAACAGAGCGGTGCAGGTCTAGCTGTTATGGGTGCCGGTATCGGTGCTGGTTTGGCGGCTATCGGTGCCGGAATGGGCATTGGCCGCATTGGTGGCAGCGCGATGGAAGGCATCGCCCGTCAGCCAGAAGCGGCTGGCCGCATCCAAACTGCGATGCTTATTATCGCAGCCCTGATTGAGGCCGTGGCCCTTTTCGCCGCCGTTATCTGTCTGCTGATCTCTTTCAAGCTGTAAAAGATCAGTTAAGCAATTCCGAACCGTTCACCTCCTCAAGCATTAGGCCGCCGGAATCAGGTTCAAAAAAACACCCCCGCAGGAGCATTAGGCTCCTGCGGATTTTTGAAAAAAAGATTGAAAAGAAAATAATCTACCATTTGAATTGAGGATTGAAATCTAAGACAGGCGAACCGCTCGGCATAGATCATCATTCATTATTCATCATCGCACGGGCGACCCCGTCATCACTAAAAAATGTCATTACTTACCCCCGCCATTGGCTTGATTTTCTGGATGCTGGTAGTTTTTCTGCTACTGGTACTCATCCTCCGCAAATTTGCCTGGAAACCCATCATTGACGGTCTGAACGACCGCGAGCGCGAAATTCAGGGTGCCCTGGACTTGGCCGAGCAAACCAAGGCCGAGATGGCTAAGCTGAAAGCTGACAACGCCAACATGGTCGCCGAAGCCAACGCCGCCCGCGACAAAATCATCCGCGACGCCAAGGAAGCCTCTGACCGCATGGTGTTGGAAGCCAAAGACAAAGCCATTGCCGAAGGTCAGAAAATGATCGACAGCGCCCGCGAGACCATCCAAAACGAGCAACACGCCGCTATTTCCAAAATGAAGGAAGAAGTAGCCACGCTCTCGCTGCAAATCGCCGAAAAAGTCCTCCACCGCGAATTGAACGACAAGTCCGCCCAAGAAAAACTAATCGCCGACCTGGCTTCCAGCGCCCGTTTAAACTGAACAGGTACTGGGTACTTAGTACAGTGTACTGGGTGCTTAGCGAGAAATCTATTAAACCCGGAACTTTGTATACAGTACCTTGTATTCAGTACACGTTCATAATTCATAATTAAAGAATGTCCGTAGGAACCGTAGCCTCCCGATACGCCAAGTCACTCATTGAACTGGCCGAGGAAAAGAAAGTGGTAGAAACTGTGTATCAGGACATGCTTTTGTTCCGCGATACCGCTAAGGCCAACCGTGGCCTGATGCTGGCCTTAAAAAGCCCGGTCGTGCGGCACGAGAAGAAACTGGGAATCCTGAAGGCGATCTTCAAAGAAAAAGTAAATCCCATTTCCTATTCTATTTTCGAAATCATCACCCGCAAAAACCGGGAGGCGATCCTGGATGAAGTGGCTGAGGAGTTCATTACGCAGTACAACACGTACAAGGGTATCCAGAAAGCGACAGTCACGACCGCAATCCCTCTGAACACCAGCCTGAGTGCTCAGTTCAATAAGATCGTATCTGACGCCACGGGAAAAACGGTAGAGTTGGAAGAGAAGATTGATGAGAGTCTCATAGGCGGTTACGTGCTGCGCGTGGGAGATCGCCAGATTGATGCTTCCCTGAAAAGTCGCCTGAACGAACTGAAACTAGAATTGACGGATTAAAGACTCTACTTTTATTTAAATATTTTAAGAGACTTTGCTGCTTTGCGGTGAAGTCTTTTTTTTGAAGGTCCAAAGGTCCAAAGGTCCAAAGGTCCAAAGGTCCAAAGGTCCAAAGGTCCAAAGAGAAGTGGCTCGTTGTGAGCAAAGTTCCCCAGTTAAACGCTACGGGGCGCCCTGCCCAAACCCTAAACATCCTTCAAATGAATATCCTCGAAGAAACGCGTAAGGTCGATATTGTACAGGTCGTGTTGGGTTTGGGGTTGAAAATTCACGACCACCGGAAAATCCTCTGCCCTTTTCACGCTGAGAAGACGCCATCGCTTTATCTATATCCCAATACAAACACTTATTACTGCTTCGGTTGTGGCAAACATGGGGATGTGATCCATTTTTACGCGGGTTTCTGTCAACTGGAATATACGAAGGCTATGCACGAATTGGCATTTCACTATGTGCCGGGTTACGTGAGGCGGGAAGCGCCACCCTCGCGTGACCTGACACCCATGCCCGAGATGCCCGCCGACAACCTGCCGGACACCAAAGAATACGAATATCACGAGGTTCATACGGAGATTTACGAAACCTTCAGGGAATACTGCGAGTCGCAGGGCGAGACGGAGGTTTCGCAGCAAGCAAACGCTTACCTGAAAGAGCGCGGTTTCGCCAGTTATACGCTGCGAAACTTCGGGATTTTTGTGGTAAAGGACTACCACAATGTCAATCACTACATGCGGTCGCGGTTCGCAGCGGCGGACTTGCGCGAGTGCGGACTCTACAACGAGAAGGACAACCTGGTTTTTTACAAACACCCGATCGTCATTCCTTACCACCAAAAGGAACGAATCGTCTTTTTGCAGGGCCGTATCATCGGGACGCCCGTGGATCGCACGCCCCGCTACCAGTTTCTGGGCGGCGTACCGATTCCGCTGTTCAACAGCGACCTTTTGCCCAAGGTGAAGACTGGTAAAATCGTGTACCTCACCGAAGGAGCCTTCGACTGCATCACGCTCGTGCAGCAGGGCATGCCCGCCGTGAGCCTGGGCAGCGTAACGATGTTCAAGAAAGAATGGGCTAAACTCTTCCGGCGATTTGAGATCTGTTTCTGGTTTGATAATGACGCAGCCGGACAAGCGGCCAAAAAGTCCTATCACGAAATATTTCACAAAGCAGGCCTCAGTACCCACGAGCGGGAAGTGAAGGAAGGGTTTAAGGATGTGAATGAGTACTTCGCGAAGCGGGAGAAAGGAAGTACCTGAGTACGCCACGGAGCGCCCGGCTGAGTACCTGAGGGAAGAGTGTTTTGCAACTCATAAACTCTAAACCTTAAACTCAATACTGCCATTTCGCCGAGCCTTCCAGCGGTTCCCAGTCGAACTTGGGTTCGTAGTGCGTCCAGATGAGGCGGGAGAGGGTGCGTAGCAGGACGTAGCCTTCGTTATCGGGTTCCCAGCGGTCGTCGGTTTGGTTCTTGGTAGCAACGCAGAAGACGTACTCGCCGTGCGGCGCATGAACCAATGCGACTTCCGATTTGGAACGATTGACCGCGCCACTTTTTGCGATAACTTGAATCGTGGGCGGGATTTGCGATAGGGACTCCCCGTCCCAAAACTGCCGCCCCAGTATTCGGTACATCCGTTCGCTCACGTCGGGGCTGATGACTTTTCCGGCGCGAATCAAGGCTACGAGTTCGGCCATTTCGCGGGGTGTGGTTTGACCCCAGCCGTAGGTTTTTTGGGCTTCTTGTCGGCCCGGTGTGCGGGAGTTGACGCGGGTACTTTCGAAGCCGCGCGCGGCCATCCAGGCATTAATGGTTTCGCCACCACCGGCCAGGGCTTGCAGCCACAGACTGCCGGTATTGTCCGAGAGCGTTTCCATGAGCATCAGTACATAGGGTAGCGGAATCTGCGCGCTATCGCGCAGGGAGCCGACCACGCCGTCGTCGTAATGTAGCGAATCGCGGTAGGTCAGCATCTGGTCGTATTGCAACCCGCCCTTACTGAGTTTGTCGAACACGCCGCAAAGAATAGGCACTTTTATCATGCTGGCGGTGGGGAAAATGGTATCGGCCTTGATTTCGACGGTGCGGTTGGTGCGCAGGTTGCGGACGTACACGCCCACTTCGCCGTGGAAGCCTTCGAGGGCAGTGGTAAGTTTTTGGGTCAGTCCGCGGTCAGTGCGGGTTCCTTGGATTTTTGTGGGCTGTGCGTGGAGAAGCCCAACATTCATCAAGGAGAGCAGCGTCAGGAAGTAGTATTTTCGCATCAGTATTCTTCGGTTGTATTTGTTTTCAGAATAAAAACCCAATATACAACCTGTCGGCTATCCTGCTAAGCTACTCGTCTCTTTCGAGCAAATCCGGCCGCTTGTTTTTAGTGTTCTCGTAAGCCTTTTCCATGCGCCATTTGTCGATATTGGCTTCATGACCCGAAAGCAGCACCGTGGGAACGGTCGCCTCCTCGAACTCAGCGGGGCGGGTATAGACGGGCGGGGCTAGAAGATTATCTTGAAAGGAATCCGTCAAGGCAGAAGTTTCGTCGTTGAGTACACCGGGAATGAGCCGGATAATGGCGTCAGCTAACACCGCTGCCGCCAATTCACCACCAGACAGCACATAATCGCCGATGCTGATTTCACGGGTCACGAAAAGATCCCGTACCCGCTGATCTACGCCTTTGTAATGACCACAAAGTAAGATGAGGTTTTTTTTGAGCGAAAGCTGATTGACGGCTTTCTGAGCGAGACGTTCACCATCGGGGGTTAGGTAAATGACTTCATCGTAGGTTCGCTCGGCCAATAGAGCGCGCAGACAACGCGCGATGGGTTCGATTTGTAACACCATACCCGCGCCGCCGCCAAAGGCGTAGTCATCCACTTGGCGGTTTTTACCGGTAGCATGGTCGCGGATGTCGTGCAGGTGTACTTCCACCAACCCCTTGTCGCTTGCCCTTTTCAGGATCGAATGCGCAAAAAAGCTGTCCATGAGCCGGGGAACCACCGAAACCAGGTCAATTCTCATCGTCGCCATCCTTCTCCGTTTCGTCATCGGCTCCTCCGGTGTACACTTCCAGGAGGCCTTCCGGCAAGCTCACCAGTACTTGATTTTTCTGGCGATCCGCTTTCAGGACGATGCCTTCGACGATCGGAATCAGCACTTCATTCCCCTGGTAGTCGAGTGCAATGAGGTTTTGAGTAGCCACTGAATACACTTCTCTAATTGTACCCAACGTACCCAAATTGTCATCTATCACCTCAAATCCTTGGATTTCGTGGTAATAGAATTGTTCGTCGTCTAGTTCTTCAAGCGTATCCAGCGGCATGAAAAGCGAGGTGCCCACTAGAGCCAGCGCCTTTTCCATGGTATCCAGCCCGTCTAATTGCACAATAGCTCTTCCTTTTTTCTGCAGGTTAAAGCTTTCTACAAAGTAGGGAATCAGTTCGCCTTTGATTTCCAGAAAAACCGATTCCAAATCTTCGTATTCCTCAGGGTAATCCACATCGAAGTGAAACACGAGTTGGCCCTTAGTGCCGTGGCTTTTCACAATATAGCCCAGTAAGTAACAATCGTCCTGTGTCAATGAAGTAGTTTTTTTGGGTATGGAAATACCCTTATTCTAAAATACCACGAGCCTGCGCGGAAAACCGACAGGCTCGTGGATATGGTCTTACAGCAACTTGCCTTCGACAATGCTTTAAGCTTTCTTTTCTTCCTTTTTCTCGTCGGCAGCCTTCTCCTTAGCAGCGCCGTCGTCACCCTTAGAATCATCCAACTTGTCGGCGATTTCCTCGGCGTCTTCGCTGATATCCTCCGTAACCTCGGCAACCTTTTCAGCTACCGCAATAGCGGCTTCTGTGGCAGTTTCTTTAACTGATTCGACTACGTCGCCAGCAGATTCTTTGACAGTTTCCACTACGTCGCCAGCAGTTTCCTTAACCGTCTCCACTACATCACTGGCAGCATGAGTTATTTTGTCAAGAATAGATTCCGACTCCTTCGAATCTGAACTCTCTTCCTTTTTATCCTCAGACTTAGCTTCGGGCTTCTCGGCAGCAGGTGCAGCTTTCTCCTCCTTAGCTTCGGGCTTCTCGGCAGCAGGTGCAGCTTTCTCCTCCTTAGCTTCGGGTTTCTCGGCAGCAGGTGCAGCTTTCTCCTCCTTGGCTTCGGGTTTCTCGGCAGCAGGTGCAGCTTTCTCCTCCTTGGCTTCGGGTTTCTCGGCAGCAGGTGCAGCTTTCTCCTCCTTGGCTTCGGGTTTCTCGGCAGCAGGTGCAGCTTTCTCCTCCTTGGCTTCGGGTTTCTCGGCAGCAGGTGCGGTTTCTTCTTCCTTGGCTACCGGAGCGGCAGTTTCCTCAGCTACTGGTGCAGACTCTTCGGCTTCAGCAACGACTTCTTCCGTAGTGGGAGCTTCTTCTCCTTCGGCGGGTTCTAGTACAGGGGCAGGCGGCGGCGTGTTTTTCTTGACAATCGCCTCGACCCGCGCCTGATTTACTTTACGCTCAGCGTCGAGCTTCTGCGCTTTTTCCGTCGATTTCTTCGTATCCAAAGACTCGACTTTGGCCGCAGTTTTCTCCGCCTTCATGTTTTTCCATTCCTCAAAGCGAGCGTCCGCGTCTTCCTGCGTTACAGCCCCTTTGATGACACCCACTTGCAGGTGCTTGCGGAGCATCACACCCTCATGGTGCAAGATCGAGCGGGCAGTGTCGGTAGGCTGAGCACCCTTCAACAACCAGTCCACGGCCCGATCCGCCTGCAAGTCGACCCCGGCGGGATTCTTGTTGGGATCGTAGGTACCAATTTTTTCGATAAACTTTCCGTCACGGGGAGCCCGGGCGTCAGCTATCACGATGTCGTACATCGCTAATTTCTTGCGTCCTCGACGCGCTAATCTAATTTTTACTGCCATTACAGTTGTATGATTTTAGGTGAGGGATCTCGTCCCTGCGTTTTAAATAGGGTGCAAATTTAGCATTTTTCTGGATAGTAGCGTCTGTTGTAGGAGTTTAAAGTTCAAAGTTTATGCGTTTAATTAGAGGCAATTGTTAAAATACAGACTTGACGGATTGAAAATCAGACCAGTAAGAGAGGAAGACTACTAATGAACAAGAAAAAAGGAGTGAAGCCAGTTGGCTTCACTCCTTTTTTCTATTTATCACAATTCTGCCAAACTACCTTCTGAATCCGGCGGGGTAGTTTGAGCGCAGCGTATTGTTGGGCAATATCTTGATTTCAACACGGCGGTTGGCCTGCAAACCCTCGGGAGTCGTGTTTTCAGCCAACGGACGGTACTCACCAAAGTACTCCACCAACAGACGGCTTGGGTCAGACAGACCAGCACGAAGAATGAAACGCTTGGCAGACTCGACGCGACGACGCGACAAATTCATATTGTAGCCGTAGGAGGCCCGGGCATCCGCGTGACCTACCAGCACGATGCGGCAGTTGGGACGCATATTCAGCAGCTCGACTACCTTGCGTAGCGTCTCTTCGGAAGGGTCGCGAATCGTGGCCTTGTCGGTATCGAACTCGATGTTGCTGAAAAGTGCTTCACACTCATCCTTTGGAAGATTATTCTTGATAGCGTCCATGATGTACTTGTCAATGTCCATCGCTACACCACCACCCGACACTACGCTTCCAGCGGGCGTGTTGGGCTCTTTGTCAAATAAGTCGGCCACACCATCACCATCAGAGTCGGTATAGAGACGAGGATCGACGGCCTTGGGCATGTTGGCTTTGGCAATTGAGTCGGCATCGTCCATCGTGGGGTTGTAGGGAAGCGGAATGAGCTTCTTGGGATCAGCCCAGCGCAAGTGGTAGCGACCGCTCGAAGCGTCGTACTTGCCGTCCTTCGAGCGCACTGCATTCTTGCCCAGCTTGTAGGTAAGCGCGATAGCACCGTACCCCCACTTGTCCAGTTCCGAATCGCCCTTTATAAAGGTAAAGATACCCGTTGAAGTTGCGTGATTGGTCAAGCTACTTGCGGTAAGGTCGAGTTTTTCGGTAAGCACGTGGTTGATCGCGAAAGACACCCCCAGGTCAATGCGAGGAGAGACTTCATAGTGAACGTCGAGACCCAAAGGCACTACCCACTCACGGGTATAGATGGAACCATTGCGCTCCCAGGTACCAGCGGTTCTTGAGCTTCCTTCGGTATTTGATGAGAGAAGCAATTGATCAGTATTGAGGTCAAAAACCTCTGTATGATAATAGATCATTCCGAATCCACCGCGCGCATCGAACTTCCAGCGACGCAGCTTGTCGGGGCCAAACACCAGGCGACCGACATTCATGGTTCCGTCCAGGGTCACTTGCACGAAGGAAGGACTCTCAAAGCGGAGGTCACGCACATCACCCGTGATTTCACTCTGATAGTTCAGCTTGGATCCCTGCAGCCAGCCATTCCAAGCCGTGATCTGAGCGCCAAAGATGGGGGTCAACTGCTTGTTGATCGAAAGGCCAAAACCGCCTGTGAGATCTTCTCCGGGGCCGCGCTTGAAATCGTACTGCTTCAAATCACCAAAGAATCGGGTGATACCACCGTAGCCCGTGATGGACCAGGTGTTCATTTTGTTGGGACCTTCGTAACTACGATTCTGCGCGGAGGCAGTCGTAAAACAAAGAGCCGACAGGATCAGGGAAATGTAAAGGTTTTTCTTACTCATGGGAAGCACCAGTTGTTGTGATTCTAATAAAAGGCAATTTTTATAAAATTCTTTAAAAATAAAACCGAAAAAAGGTAAGCCTGTAAGCCGGGTTCTGTTTTCCAACGCAAGGTCGAAACTCCTATCATTTATCTCGAACTGCGGTCGCCCGCAGCCTCTAACGACCTACCCGTGCCGACGTTTCAAGCGAACCTGAAACCGAAGCGGGCCACTCCTGGCCGACACCTATTTGGTCTTTCAGTCCATAAGGTTTACCTCGCTCCCGCCGTCACCAGCGGGACGGTGGGCTCTTACCCCACCTTTTCACCCTTACCCGAGCATAAAAATTATGCCAGGCGGTCTCTTTTCTGTGGCACTGGCTGTCGGCAAACCGTCGCCCGTCTGCCGCCTTCCCGTTAGGAAGTATGGTGCCCTGCACTGCCCGGACTTTCCTCCCCGGCCCGTGAGCCGGAGCGATAGGACGGCCTGCCCCGTTTCGGTTGGCGCAAAGCTAAGAAATACTTTGCATTGAAAGGTAGCCGCGCCTTTATAATTAGAGAAAATTTGCGCCTGAGACAACTACACACCCCTATTTCTTGCATTAATCAAAGTAATCCTTCGACTTTTAGTACGACTTGTCCCTTGGCAAACACGACGGTGTAAATATTTTCCGGCGTCAGGTACACGCGGTCGGGAGCAATTTCTGAAACGGTTCCGTTCAGCACCACCCCCTTAGCCAGTACATTATTACGCAGGGTTTTCTGGATACTTTCCCGCGCCTCCTCAATCTGTCCACCCACCGGGAAGACGAACTGCTTTTCCAGCATTTTACTGAATTTGCCTTGCAATAGCCAGCCCGCCGTCTTGAAAATCACATTTCGGGTGTCCAGGTCGTAATCCAGATCTTTCAGCGACAGGTTTTTGGTGTCGGGATCGTAATGAGGAATTCCCCGCAGGTAGATGATACCGTTCAGACTCCCCTGCAAACCCGCCTTCATGATCAGAAACTCATCTTGACCGTACATCTCAAGGTTAGTCACTTGCACCGTGTACTTGCCGTCACTGAAAGAATATTTTTCTCCCACAAATTTGGCTTTCGCCAACCGGGTTGCTTCCCTATAAGAGATGACGCTGATGAGTCCTACCTTGAATTCCTGCGGTATTTTGTCTACCACTACCAGATCGGGCAGGGACTCGTACCCCCTGATTTCGGGTTCCTCCGCCGAGGTGACGGTCTGGGTGTAGCCCCTGATCCCGATGCTCGTCCGTAGAATGTTGTCTTTGACCAGCAGGGGCGTCATGACCGCCGAAGTCGGCACCGCAACCAGCCAGGTGTCGTATTCTTTCGACATCAGCACCGGGCGTCGGGATAAATCCCAGGCTTGCCGGACGTACTTTTTCAGTTCGATCGTCTTGGTTATCTGTTCATCTATGGCCAGGGTAATCTTCTCAAAATTTCGACTCATCGTCCGGCTCACCATCGACTTTACCGGAATACTCAGCCCCGCCACCCGAATATTCGGCTCGGTGATCCAGTCGTAACTATCCACCTTGGTATGGGTCGTGACGCGCCAGTCGGGCGATACGCCGATGTCGGACAGGAAGCGAAGCCGTAGTGAGAACTCGGTGTCCTTATTGCCGGAAATCTTAAAGCCCAGTGGACTGGTCTCGTAGCGCACGCTCACCCAGATTTTTAGCGGTACCTCGAACAGAAACTGCTTGCCGTCGGCTTGCACCTTGATGGGACTCAGCTTCCAGACCTTCGCTTTTACGTTATCATTGTCATTGTCGTCGTAGCTGTTGTCCTCGTAGATCAGCCCGTTCAACTGCGCGTTGAGCTGCCTTTCCAGCTCGATCAGGGGCATTTCGACCGGGACGTTGATTGAGGAGAGGTGTTTTTCGTCCTGTAGCTGCATATCGGTATAGAGGTATTTTTCTTTGGGAGCAGCGGGTTGATCCGGCGCGGCGGGCTTGCATTGACTCAGCACCAAGCCGAGCAGCAGCAAAAGCCACGGACGCATGAGAAATAATGGTTTCACTGATTTATTTGATCTTGGCGAGGGTGGCTCCGTAGCCAAATTTTTCTTTTTGGGCATCCTCAAAAAACGCCACATTTTGGTGTTTGCTCAGGCGACGATGAATTTCCTGTCGCAATGCGCCGCTTCCGGCTCCATGAATGAAGGTGATTTCGTCCAGCCCCGCCGCGATGGCACTTTCCAACTGCCGCTCGAAGGTATCGAGCTGCAGCTTCAGCTTGTCAGCGTTTGATAAAGCATCGGGCGTTGGACTCAGTTTTTCCACGTGCAGATCTACCACCGATTGCGGGGTTTCCGCTTTTTTGGACGGAGCAGCCGGTTCGGGGGACATCATCCGCTCCCGCAGTTCAGCAGCCGAAAATGGGGTGGAAGATGCATTCGCAGGTGCATCCGGCGAAGCAGAACCCGGCGCGGCGGCATCCACTGTATTTTCTTCGTCGAGTTGGTATACATAGCCTTCCTTCACCAGCACGGGCACCTGCTGCTTTTTTTTGTAAAATGACTGAACCCGACAGCGAAGTCTTTTCTGGAAAGGCGGCTTTACGGCATCGCTTCCTTCCCGATAATACAGCGCCTGCACCTCAAAGATCGGCCATTGCTCGATGTTCTGCGTCAGCAGGTCGGTGAGCCGCTGGTTGGTGCGCGGGCTGAGGACGCCCGAGGCCAGTCCCGACTGTTTTCCGCCCGAATCCTGATAGACGACAAAAGGCAAAACCCAATCCGAGTTGTTGATGATATGCAGGGTCAGTTCGCGGTCGTTGACGGGTACGAAAGCGAGGTAAATTCCTTTTTCGGCAAAGGGCGCCTTCCGGCTGAACGTCGGAAACTCTTCCTGTTTTTTGGCATAGCTACCGCTCGCCGATTCGGCGGGCTTCATCCGCTGGCTTTCTATCGGCGACACCATAACCACCTCCGAGCGCAGCACCGGAATGCGGAAGCCTTCCTCGATTTCTATCTCTACGATATTTCCGGGCAAGAAAGCGTAAATGATGCCCTCTTCCTTGTCACGTAGCAGTCTTACTTTATCGCCGATGTTCATTTTTTTGTTTAGTCGTTTAGTCGGTTAGGTGTTTAGTCGTAAATAGGACTATTCGAGTGGTTTTCTAGGTGTTCGGGTGCTTACCGATGTAGGTACAGGTATTTCTACATATTCATTTGAGAATTTCTTAGTGAATTTAGCTTGTTGCTTATAACATTTATTCTTTCTCGCATTGAATTTAAAATATCTTCATCTATATAGTTCAAATCCTCAGCGATTATCAACTGGTTTAATACTTCCATTAGACTTGAATAGGCCATTACGCTGAAATGAGCCTTGTCTTTGCCAGTTATTCTAGATGAACCTTCCGCGAGATTAGAAGCGATTGAAATAGATGCTCTTCTAACCTGACTTGACAAAACATATTTTTCATCAGCAGGAAACGACCTGGTTGTTTTATACACCTCAACCGCCAATGCGCGGCTCAACTGCCAAACGTCAAGTTTTTCAAATGAGTAACTATGCATAGGTTTTTTAAATTCATAAGGTGAAAGCGGGAAAAAATTTTATTTTATGATGAGCGAAACTAAACAACTAAACAACTAAACGAAAACGCTAAAAATACAACCCCCTAAACCCCACCCCTTTCCTGGAAAACTCCACCGCAGGAGCTGGAATTTTTAGGGAATTGAGCAAAAATGCCAGCGACTTCACCAATTTGCTCCGCGTTTTTATTTTCGTAAAATCTATATCCACTGACAAATAATACTGCCGATAGGGTCGGTAACCCAGCTCCACGCTCTTATCCGTTTCGGCGGCGACCATGTCCTGAATGCCGTATCCCACCGAAAAACATAGCCAGGGAGGCCAATTGGAACGCGGCACGAACGAGCGCGGGCTGGCCGAAAACCAATAGGTCTGCCCGTTATAATCTTTGAGCCACTGTTCCGTGCGTTTTCGGCCCAGTAGCTCGGGTCTCACTTCCGCCAATGGCGTGAAATGAAAGGAATATTTGGGGACGATCCGCACCTCATCCCAAAGCGCGTATTGACCCACAAACAGCGCCGGACCGACCAGGTTGGCGGCCATATCGCCGGGTGAAAAACCGTAGCCGGGTGAAAAACCGTCGAGGATTTCGATGGGCGTTTGGAAAAAAAAGCCCGAAATGGCGCCGTAGAGGATCGCCTGCTTTTTGGTAATGCCCGTGGTTTTGTAAAGCTCCGCCGTGTGGCGACAAATCTGGTAGGAGGAGAACACATGCCCTACTTTGTCCATTTGTTTCCACTCGTGCGAATCGTCGGCGATGCGGAAATTCGTGAGCGGGTCGTTGTACCACGCTTTGCTCAGGCCGTAAATCGTCCCGGCATACAGCGCAGTTTGGGCGGCAAACATTCCGTGGAGCAGGCGATAGTTTGGCTTTCGCACTATTCCGCTATCGGCTACGCTCAAAGTATCTTGACCAAAAGTGCTAGCGCCGAAGACCAGAAACGAACCAACCAGAACAGAAAAATAGCTCCACTTCATGCCTCCACTCAATAGCTGCCGCTGTACTTCCGCAGCCCCCATTCGAGCGAGGCAAGAATGAGCAGCAGGAAAAACAGCCATTTCAACTGGATCAGTTCGGCCATTTGCTCCGAACTGTCCAGGCGATCCGGCGGACGGTTGGTGGTCATGATCTGCACCAAACTACCCAGCGTGTTGGGCTGCACGAAGCGTCCACCGGTGCGCTGCGACAGTTCGCGCAGCAGTCCAAAATCTGCCGTGGTATTCTGGGCCTCGAGGTCGGTGTCCGTCACGATGAATTGCCCGTTCACCTGCTCCAATCCCGAGCGCAGCGTGGCGGAAGCGCGGTACTTATAGACGCCCTCGGGCAAACCGCTGATCTCGAAGCGGGGATTTTCGGCGGTGTAGGTATAGGTGTAGTTCTGGATTTTGCCTTTCTCGTCGGTAATGTCCAGCCGCACGTCCTGCCCGTAAATTTTTTCGTAAATATCATTGTAAATTTCCGTCTGAAACGTCACCCGGTCGCCCGCGTCGAACTCAGCGCTGGCCGGATACACGCGGAATTTGCGCTTGTCTTCTTTGACCGAAAGCAGTTGAATGACTTTCTGGAAAAGCTCATCGACGACGTCCTGCTTTTCCGTCAGGGCGAATTCCTCCTGCCGCCATTGCCAGATGCCCTCACCCGTGAGGATGGCCACTTTGCGCTCGCCCTCGGTGCTGATCGCCAGCAGCGGCTTGGTGGTCGCCACACTACCGACGCGCTGGTAGAGAACCACTTCGCTGCCCGGCGTGAGGCGATACTCACCAAACGGCACTGAGAGTGGCGGTAGTCTCGCCAAAATATCCAGCCGCTGGTTGTCCAGGTTCAGGAGTTGAAAGGACGAATTGATCATGCCCGTCACCTTATCGAACTGCCCCGGGTTGGCGGCAATCTGCACCGTCCGGTTAAGGGGATTCACCGCCCCAATGGCCGACTGATTTCCGAGAATAAAGAACAGCGGCGTATTCTTCGCCATCAACCGCTGCACGAAAGTATTGCCAAAGCCGGAGGCGTCGGGCACCTGGTGGAAAATGACAAGATCGTAAGCCTTGTCGGTGATGTCGTTGAGGTTGTTGGCGGTCGTCAGCAGCTTGACGTCCAGCTCGTAGTTTTCGTTTTGCTCGATGATGCTGCGCAGCGCCTTGACGTCGGGGTGCGGGGCCAGGCCCAGCAGGAGTATTTTTTCGCGGCCATCGATGATGTCGATGTAGACCTCGCGGCGGTTGTTGCGGACGCTGGACTCTCCCGAAATACCGCCGACTTCCACAGTATAGTGCTGGACGCCCTTCTGGTTGGAAGAAGTCGTGAACGTGAACGACTGGAAGTAATCGTCGCGATTCAGCACCACGTTCTGCGTAGCCACCACGCGCCCACCCTGCCGCAGCGTGAGGGTGGTGCTGCGCCCGGCCATGCCATTCGCTACCACATCCACCTGTATCGGGAACTCGTTGCCCATGTAAGCCACGCGGTTGGCCGTGACATTGCGAAGCAGAATGTCGCGCTTGGGAATGGTGTCGCCGATAGCCACCGTATGCACCCGGAACGGATAATTGCCGTACGCGGGCGAAAGTCCCTGGTTGACGATGCCGTCCGAGAGCAGGATCACGTCCGTCAGGTTTTGGCCCTCGAAATTGCTTCGCACGGTGCTGAGCATCGACGCCAGATCGGTTTGGGTGCCGTTGAATTTCACGGAATCCAGTTCGTCCAATGGCGCATCGGCGTTCAGCGTTTCGATGCTGACCTCATAGCCTTCGGCGGTCAGTTGCCGCCGCGCTTCTTCCAAGGAGGCAAGTGCCTTACCGCCCGCCGCCGCCGTAGACTGCGAGTTATCGACGGCGAGCACCACCTTGGCCTTATCCGTGGTCGTCTGCACCGTGCGCACCAGCGGGGCCAGCAGCAAAAAGCAAAGCACCGACACCAACGTGCCACGCAAAATGGCCAGAACAGTGTTCAGTCGCTTGCTCCATGATGGTTCGGGCTGATACAGGAAAAAGGCGTAGGCCGATCCCGCCAGCAGGCAGAGCAGGATAAACCAGGGGGAAGTCTGCAGGAAAAGTTCGGATCGCATAAGGCGAGGCGGGTGTCTCGGGGAATGGGTTCGGGGGACCGGAAGCGGTCAAGATACAATCCTAACGCCAAAAAGCCTACAAATGGTTTAAGTCAGCATTCCGCCGTCGACCTGTAGCACCTGCCCGGTGATGTACTTCGACCTATCCGAACCCAAAAATACGCAGGCATCGGCTACTTCTTCCGGCTTACCGCCGCGCTTCAGGGGGATGGACTGCTTCCACTCTTCCAGGGCCTTGGCCTCTAGGGCATCGGTCATTTCGGTTTCGATGAAGCCGGGGGCCACGGCGTTGGAGCGTATATTGCGCGAACCCAGTTCCAGGGCCACCGACTTGGAGAAGCCGATGATGCCCGCCTTGGAAGCCGCGTAGTTGGCCTGTCCGGCGTTGCCCATGAGGCCCACCACAGAAGTGATGTTGATAATCGAACCGCTCTTGGCCCGCATCATGGTTTTAATAGCCGCCTTGGTTAGGTTGAAAACCGACTTCAAATTAATGTTCATCACCGTGTCCCACTGCTCCTCGCTCATGCGCATCAGCAGCGCGTCGCGCGTGACGCCCGCATTGTTCACCAGCACGTCGAGCTTACCGAAGTCCGCCACTACATCGGTAATGAGTTGATCCGCCGCCTGAAAATCCGACGCGTCCGAGCGGTAGCCCTTGGCTTTTACGCCATACGCTTCCAGTTCAGCGACCAGGGCCTGCCCTTTTTCCACGCTCGACAGAAAAGTAAAAGCCACATCGGCCCCTTCCTCGGCAAATTTCATAGCGATGGCGCGGCCAATGCCCCGCGAGGCACCCGTAACGAGGGCCGTTTTGTTTTCCAGAAGTTTCATTGAGGGAAATCTTTGGTGCTAGATTTTGAATTTTGGGCGAAGGTACGGGTTTGGGCAATTGGGAGCAAAAATGGGGATAAGGCAGGGTCTGTTTTTATGCTTTGACCTGTTTGCTGCCCCGTGCCATTTTGTACAAAAACTGACACCGCGACACACACCTCACGAGAACCGCCCAAAGCGTAAATTCGTACAAATTGAACTTTCCAAACCCGATTCCGTATTTTCAATAAAACCAAAACCCACCTCCATGTCAAGAATCATCCTGGGAATCATCGTTTTCGGCATCCTGGCTTACACTATCGGCTTTTTTAAAGTACGCTTTCAGCAGCCAACCAAGGCCGACGGTACGCCGCGTACCTTTGTGGAAGAAGGCTCACGCGTATTGGTATTGATGATAGGTATCGGGCTAGGCGTATTTGCACTGTTCGTAGCGTATCAGTTTGGCATTTATCTATTCGAGAAGGAATGAACAAGTATTTTCACATCATCGCCGGGGCCTATTCTGGCTATTGGGACTACCTTACGGATGAAATCCTGAACCCAAGTTGGCACAACTACTTTTACTGGCTCTTTGGGGCATCGGTGGTGATTTGGCTGCTCGAAGTGTTATTTCCCTGGCGTAAGAATCAGCCGCTCGTGCGGCAGGATTTCTGGATGGATGCGTTTTACATGCTTTGGAATTATTTCCTCTTCTCCCTGATCGCTTACAACGCGCTGTCAATGGTGGGCGTGGAGTTGTTCAATGACTTTCTAAGCCTGTTCGGCATTACCAATGTCGTGGCAATCGAGGTGGCAAGTCTGCCCGGCTGGCTGCAACTGGTTTTGATTTTCGTCTTGCGCGACTTCATGCAGTGGAATATTCACCGCTTGCTACACCACGTGCCGTGGATGTGGGAATTCCATAAAGTCCACCATAGCGTGGACGAAATGGGCTTCGGGGCGCTGCTGCGCTATCATTTTGTAGAAAACATCATCTACCGGACGCTGGAATACCTGCCCCTGGCGATGATCGGATTCGGCATTAAGGATTTTTTCATCGTTCACATCTTCACGCTTGTCACGGGGCAACTGGGTCACGCCAACCTATACATTCCGCTGGGCCGGATCAAATATTTCCTGAACGGACCGCAAATGCACCTTTGGCATCACGCTAAGGAAATGCCCGCCTCCCACCCGACGGGTTTCAATTACGGGATCACGCTGAGTGTCTGGGATTATCTTTTCAAAACCAATTACTGGCCGAAGAACGACGAGTACCTACCCGTGGGCCTGCCGGAAGAGGAGGCTTTCCCTAAAGACTTTGTGGGGCAAATGGTCAGGCCGTTTCAAAATTTGAGCCGGAAGGAAAAGGCGGCGAACGCGTCGGCAATGGCTACTCCGAGCGTAGCGAATCCACCGGATTCATCAGCCCGGCTTTGACCGATTGGTAGCCCACCGTCACGAAAGCAATCGACACGGCCAGCAAGGCCGCCAGGGCGTACACCCACCACGCAATGTCGATGCGGTAGGCGAAATCTTCCAACCAGCCGTCCAGGAAATAAGCCGCCACGGGCGCGGCGATAACGATGGCGACGACCACCAATTTTAGGAAATCTTTACTCAGCAGGGTCACGATGCTCGCCACGCTGGCCCCCAGTACTTTACGGACGCCAATTTCCTTGGTGCGGGCTTCTACCGTGAATCTTGCCAGGCCAAACAATCCCAGACAGGCAATGAAAATGGCCAGCAGCGAGGCAGTGGTGAATATCTGCCCGTATTGCTGCTCGCTCTCGTAGGCCTTCTGGTAGCTTTCATCCAGGAAGAAATACTCGAAGGGATTGCCGGGGAAGTAGGTTTTGTACAAATTCTCCAACTCGCTTACCTTCTCCTTCATCCGATCAGGCGTAAGGCGGATGCTGTAGTACGCATCGTTGTTTTGGGGATAAAAAATCATCGGATCTATGTTGGCCTTGGCACTCATGTGGTTGTAGTCCTTCGTTACACCAACCACTTCCAGGTAGCGCTCGTCCCACTTGATTTTGGTGCGCATGGCCTCCTCGGGCGATTCGAAGCCAAGTTCGGCCACGGCGCGCTCGTTGAGGATCACTTTGGAGTTGTCGTTCCAGTTCACCGCCGTTTCCTGGGCCGTAAAGTTGCGCCCCGTTACCAGCGGTACGCCGTAAGCGGGCAGGTAGCGGTCGCCGATGATGAGAAAGGAATAGTTTTTCAATTCATCCTTGGGCTTCGAGCCGGGCTGCGTGAAGCCCGAAGTAATAAAGCTGTAAAACCGGCTTGGCACGCTGCCGGATACGGCGTAGTCTTCAACACTGCTCTGCTGGGCCAGCGCCTGGGCAAAACTGCTTCGCCGGGCCGCATAGGAACTATCTTTGCCCAACTGCGGACCGGGAACGACGAGCATCTGCTCGGTTTCGACGCCCAAATCGAGGTTCTGCATGTGTCGTAGTTGGGTATAAATCACGATCGTCGCCAGGATCAGGCAGGTCGAGATGGCAAATTGCCCCACGACCATTCCCTTGCGCAGCCAAATGCCTTTGGTGTTGCTGCTCACCTTGCCTTTCAGCGTCTCGATGGGCTTGAAATTGGACAGTACCCAAGCCGTGTACAAGCCCGACAGTAGCGTTCCCACCAACAGCATTCCCAGCCCGTAGACCCAGACGGACGTCGCGCCCAGCACTTCCAGTGACACTTCTTTGTCGATCAATTCCACAAATAACGGCTGCAACGAAACGACCAGCACCAACGCCAGGCCGAATCCCAGCAGGTTGGTAAGCAGCGACTCACCCAAAAACTGACCGATGAGGTTCCCCTGTGTGGCCCCTACTGCCTTGCGGACGCCCACTTCCCCGGCGCGTTTCAGCGCGTTGGCCGTAGAGAGGTTGATGTAATTGAACCAGGCGATGAGCAGAATGAGCAACGCGATGCCCGCCAGCATATAGACGTAAGTCACGTTGCCCGTCGTGGGCAGAATATCGTCGCCCGAAGCAGCCAAGTGAACGTTTTTGACGGGTTGCAGGCGAAACGTGACGCCATCTTTGTCCCGATTCAGCTCGTCGCGGAGGGCGGCAAATTTACGCTCGGTTTTCAGGTAATCGGTTCCTTTTTTTAGGGTAAAAAAAGCATTGACGTACTGCGAGTCGGTGTTGTCGAGGTTGGCCCAGTCGTTGCCGTTCAGATTGGCCGGATTGCGCAAGGTTTCGAGCGAAAAAACCATATTGAAACGAATGTCGGATTGATCGGTCATATCAGCGTAGACGCCCGCAACGGTGTATTGCGTCGTACCGAACTGATTATTCAAAACTATGTTCTGGCCAAGCGCCGGATCGCTGCCAAAATACTTCTTAGCGGCAGACTCCGAAACGAAAACCGTGTAGGGATTCGCCAAAGCTTTGGCGTCGCCAGCAACGAGCGGGAAGCTGAAAAAGGAAAAGAAATTCCCTTCCACGTAGCCCAGTTGCTCTTCCCGGAAGGTCGACTCGCTGTTAGGTTTCTGAACTACGCCATTGGCGATTCCCTCCGCGAAGCGACAGTAATCGGAGACCTCGGGGAACCTCTCCTGCATGATGGGCGCGTAGGCGGGCTCGACCACCTCATAGGAATTCCCATCCTGGCCCACATTGACCAGCCGGTACATTTGGGCGATGTTGGCGTGAAACTGGTTCACGCTTTTTTCCAGACTTACGTATTCCAAAATAAAAACAAAAGCCGCGATGCCCAGCCCCAGCCCGACGATGTTGATGCCACTGAACACGCGGTTGCGGATAAGGTTGCGGTAGGCGATTTTTAGGTAATTGGTTAGCATTTGAGCGTATGGAATAGTTAGTTTGGAAGGAGGAGAGGAGCATTTGTCTCGTGAGCGAAGTTAGTTTTCAATCTAAAAGAATCCTTTCCTCCCTTCTCCTTTTCAAAAACCCATACCAAAACAAATCTTTACTGATAATCAATAAATTACAGATTTATTTTCACAAAAACTGTCCGAAATCGGACACTCCCGTTCGGAACCGGACACCGCCTTTTACGCGTTTTTCCAATTTGCTACCTACCTTGTATTCACTTTTCTACCCGGATCATGCTTTCTCCCGTCGAACAAAACCATTACCACCGCCAACTGACTCTGCCCGAGTTAGGCAGCGCGGGTCAGCAGCGGCTGAAAGACGCGCGGGTGCTGGTGATCGGGGCGGGCGGGTTGGGCTGTCCGGCCCTGACGTACCTCGCGGCGGCGGGCAGTGGAACGTTGGGCGTCGTGGATTTCGACCGCGTTGAAATCAGTAACCTGCACCGCCAGGTACTCTTCACGGTCGAGGATGTCGGACGAAACAAAGCCGAAGTTGCGGTGGAGCGGCTTGTAAAGCTCAACCCGCACATCAGGCTCTTGGCGCATCCCGAGGGGCTGACGAAGGATAACGCGCTGTCTATTATAAAGGAGTACCAAATCGTGGTGGACGGTTCTGATAATTTCCCGACGCGCTACCTGGTCAGCGACGCCTGCGTGCTGTTGAACAAGCCGCTGGTGTTTGGCTCTATCTATAAGTTCGAGGGGCAAGTCAGCGTGTTCAACTACCGCAGCGGCCCCACTTACCGCTGCCTCTATCCCACCCCACCCGCCGAGGGCGAAGTACCCAACTGCGCCGAAATCGGCGTCATTGGTGTGCTGCCTGGCATCATCGGCTCGTTGCAGGCGATGGAAACGGTGAAGCTCATCACCGGGCTGGGCGAGGTACTGTCGGGAAGTTTGCTGGTGTACGACGCGCTGCGAACCTCCTTCCAGAAGTATCAGTTTGCCGTTCGCCCTGAATCACGGAACATCACGGCGCTACAAAGCGACTACGGTGAAACTTGCGCCGTACCGACGGCGGGTCTGGAGGAAATCGGTCACGAAGCGTTGGAGTTGGTGATGCAGGAACTCGTCCCGCCGTTGTTGGTAGACGTCCGCGAGCCGCACGAATACCTGCAATTCAACCTCGGCGGCGTCAACTGGCCGCTAAGTACCATCCCCCAGCGCATCCCCGAACTTCTCGCCCGCACCAGCGTAGTACTCTGCTGCCAGTCCGGCGTCAGAAGCCGCAAAGCTTACGAAATGCTCGCTCCTGCGTTGCCGAATCATAGATTCAGGCAGTTGAAGGGAGGCGTGGCGGCGGTGCGGTTTTTGTAATTTGTTTAGTTGTTTAGTTGTTTAGTTGTTTAAAGTTTAGGCTGACGCAAGCCTACTTTGTGCATCGCAGGGCGCCCCGCTTTGTGCCTTTGTGCCTTTGGAACTTTGGATCGCAGCGGCGAACCGCCTTTGCCCCTTTGTGCCTTCTTTAAAAATATGAAAGAAATCAAATCCATTCTCGCCGCTTATGATCGTCTCGACCACGCTACCCAACGCTCTGCTTTGGCGACGGTGGTGCGCGTGGAGGGGTCGTCGTACCGCCGAACGGGCGCGCGGATGCTGGTGGTGGACGATGGCACTTGGGTGGGCGGCATCAGCGGTGGCTGCCTGGAAGGCGACGCGCTGAAAAAGGCCCGGCTGGCGATGGCCCGCTCAAAACCCAGCCTGGTCACTTACGACACTACCGAGGACGACGCCCACCAAATCGGGGTAGGCTTGGGCTGTAACGGTATCATCGACGTCCTGCTGACGCCCGTAACGCATAATGATCCGCGCAACCCACTTTCGGTGCTGCAAGAGGTTGTAACGGATCGCCGCCAAACTAACGTGCTACTCACTATCACGAAACTGGATGGAGATTTGAATGGATTCGAGATGGGTAGTATCATTCGCTATTCTGATCGGACAAGTCTGGTAGGGCTGGGCGACGATTCTTTGATCGGGCGTATAGAAAAAGACGCTCAGGAAATTGTAGAAAACAGCAAATCGGCGGCTTTGACCTATATTCTGGACGATGCTCGCGAGTTGGAAGTCTTCGCCGAATTTTTGCCGCCCGAAATGCACGTCATTATCATGGGACACCAGTACGACGTATTTCCCTTGGTGAAAGTCATTAAGGAAGCGGGCTGGCGGGCGACCATTGTGGCCAATCCGCAGAAAATCCACCGTGAGGTAGCGGCTTTGGTCAACGCGGTAATGGCTCCCGAGGAGTTTTTGCCCAAAACAATCGACGATTATTCTGCGGTAATTCTCATGTCGCACGACTACAAGACCGATAAGGACAATTTGCCGCTCGTCTTGACTGCGCCCTACATTGGCCTACTCGGTCCGCGCGTGCGGGCCGAGAGAATCTTCGCCGAGCTGCGTGAGGAGGGCATTTCGATTCCAGCAGAAGCCGAGGCGCGCATTTATGCGCCCATCGGGCTGGACATCGGAGCCATTACGCCCGAAGAAATCGCCCTGTCGATGGTCACCGAGATTCGAGCCGTGTTTTCAAAACGGGAAGGCGGGATGTTGCGGGATCGCCCTTCCACTATCCACGAGCGTTTGTAAAATCCGGTCGGAAGGAGCCAGGAAGACCCATCTTTAAGCTATCCTTTCCGTTATATTTTACTACAACAAAGTACTATTCTTCTCAAATTATTCTTTCCTTTCTTCCCTGAATTTTCAAAATTCTTTCCCACTTTTTTGTCGCGACGCTCAGTGGCACTCCTATTGAGTAAAGTCCGGAGTTGACACAAAGACGCTTCTTGGCTGCAATGTAAAGTTCGCCAACAATACCGTTGTTATTTTGTCGTTCTGCAAACTATTGTTTGGACAAACTTCTATTTTTTGCAATATTAAAAATAGTATTTAACTAATATGGCACTATATGATTCATCTGTATTTAGTGCCATTTATTGGATACACTATCGGTTGCTAGTCAGTTTTTTATCAAACGGTAAAACTTATTTTGTGCAATTGCGTTACCTTTGCTGACTATTAAATTATGTAGAACGAACTTGATTATGCATGATACGATTCTTAATGATCGCGGTATCGGTAATGTCGCTGGGCGTGTTTACTTTCAATCGCACTGACCCCGAAGCACCCGTCATCGAACCCGCCACGGAGATTGTGGTGGATCCCAATTTTGACCTCAATATTCTCGATGTGCAGTTTTGTGGCGACACCCTGCCCCTGCACCAGTCCACGGTAGCCAAGCGCTACCAAAAAGCCGTCCGGTTTTACGATCATCCTTCTTTCGTGCGCTCCCGCAAGGGCAGCAAGAAGAAGTTGAAACAGATCGAAGTCATCCTGAAAAAATACGGCATCCCTTCCGACTTCAAGTACATGCCCTACATCGAAAGCGCGATGAACGGCGAAGCCGTTTCGCCGAAGGGTGCCACGGGCTACTGGCAGTTCATGCCCGCCACCGCCGAAGGACTGGGGTTGGTCGTGAATGAAAAGACCGACGAGCGGAAAGATTTGGTAAAATCCACCAAAGCTGCCGCCAAGTACCTCAAATGGCTTTACAGCGAGCTGGGCGACTGGACGCTGGTGGCCGCCGCCTACAACGCGGGCCCCAACCGCATCATCCACCACATGGACAAGCAGGATAAGGACGATTACTTCGCCCTGCGCCTGAATGGCGAAACCACGAAGTACGTCTATCGGCTGGTGGCCGTGAAGGAGTGGGTCAACCAGCCCGAGCGCAGCAGCACCTGGGCCAAAGAAGGCACCGTGACCAAGGTGATGACCTACATGAAGCGCAAACGCGAAGCAACTGAGGTGGCGCAAGCGATGCTGCTGGCGAGTGCGAGGTAATTTTGGCCGTCGGCTTTCGGCTTTCGACTTAATTTGTTGTTTAAGGAAGCAGTGTTCTTTTGAAAATGCGGTCTGAGCGTACAGATTGTGTCCGCGAAACTTCTCGAAAGCTTTAAGGCCGGACGGCCAGTCCTTTCGGGAAGTTTACCTGCTATCCCAATACTTAAAACGAGAAACTTCCACCTGCTACTATTATTCGGGGTTGTAGAAACTGGATTCGTTGCACAATGGCGATGTCAGAAATTTCACTCTGCGTAAAAGCGTTCTGATTGGTGAGGTTGTAGGTCTGGAGATAATAGGAAAAGCGACTTTTTTGTGGCGTGTAATTCCACTGGGCATCCATAAGCAGTGTTTGGGGCGATTTTGAGCCGTTGGTATACCAGGCGTACGAACTTGCCTTGAGTTTAAAAATCATTCCCTGGCCTACGCGGTAGATCGCGTTGAGATGAGGCCGTAACATGGTGTTTTTGTTGATATTGACGGACCCGGACTGTTGCGAGGTGATTTTAGATGTTGCAATCAATGCACCTAATTCTGCGTTGAAAGGGCCATCGAAAGCGGAGATAGCCACTAGCTTGCTTTCGCTGAACAGAATTGTGCTGTTCCTCAAGCCCGGCGCGTTGATCTTGCTCAACTGCCGGGTTAGCCCTAACGAAGTTTCCAGATGGAATTTGGTAGAAATCGTGTAAATCAACTTATCGAACTGCCCAAAGACCAATCCCCGGTTGATTTGGATGGGCAGCATCAGGTTGGTTTGCAGGTTGATCAAATCGCTTACCTCACTCTGCGCCGACAAGGCGAGATTTGTTCTGTACCACGTTACCCCAACAGAAAATAGGTACAGTTTAGGCCAGTTAGCCTGACCGAAACTCAGCGCTATTTTATCGGTACGTAGCGGAGTCAGATTGGGTATGCTGCGAACAAAAGTTCGGTAGTCGTTGAGATAATATCCATCAAGTTGACGCACGAGTGTAGGGAGTGCGTTGGTTCTGGACAAATTAAAAGTCGCCTTGCCCCGACCGAGTCTTTTCTCAATAGTGAGTGAAGGATTGAAAAGAAAATAATTTTGAAACTGGGTAGTGCTAGAATTTCCCTGATCCAGAGTTGCCGATGCCCGCTGCACCAATGCGTTGGCCGACCAGTCCAAACCTAGCATTTTGCGCCCGTAGCGTCCTTCGGCAAAAAAGATTTCTTTCTGTAGGCTTCCCTGGTTTGTAAAAGCAGAATCCAGAGCGATGCGTTGGCTTCCCTGGCCATTATCGATTAACGCCGCGTCGGAACTAAGCGATTCTATTTTTCGCCAGTAGCCCCCACCCACTATGAAATCGCCATTGGACATTTTGCCTTTCCATCGTAGCGTCCCACGGGTTTCTGCTACCCGCCCATACTCGGTTTGTATTAGTTGGCGGAACGATTCAGGCAGGCTAAGATACAGAGCGTACCGTTGGCTGAAAGTTTCAGTAGTGCGGGGCGCGCGGACTACGGCGTGGCTCAGTTCCGCGTCTAACGCCTGCTTTTCATTGAGTTTTTTGGTGAAATTCAGATAATGGTTCTGAATGGGCGTCGCCTGAGCGGCCTTACTTCTGACGGATTCACTCAAAGCAGAGTTTTGAGCACTTAGCAGGTTTTGGGAAAGCACCAACGATTTTTTATAGTCACCGATGTAGGATGCGTATACCGACGAACCGGGCCGATAATTTATTTTTGCCTGGATTGCGCCCACCAATGGCTGGGTGCGGTAAGTCAGAGAATCCGTGAATCGAATGTCTTCGTCTTTTATCAAAAACTTCAACGAGTTTTGCTGCGACCAGCGGATGTCGTCGTAGCTCAGGTACCCGGTTAGCTTCACCGATAGCGCGGTGATTGGCTGATAATTTTGCTGTAAGGCAAGCAGCTTTGCCTTGTTAAAAACAAACTGTCGTGAATCGACCCCTTCCAGATAAGCGACCGGCAGGGTTTGGAGCGAAGATATCAAATTTGGATCGCCGTATGAAGCAGTTTTTCGTCCGTCGCTTTCCAATTCGTAGAGCACGTTATCAGCGATTCCCGTACCGAGGTTGTTGGCCTTAGCCACTAGGCCAATATTATATTTTCCTCGGAGACGAAACAGGTTGGCTCCCGCTTCGTAGCGGGACGGAATCCCGCCACCCGCATCGAGCTGACCAAACACTTTGATTTTTTTGGCAGGATCGAGCGAAAGATTAACGACCATCTCGCCTGACTTTTCGATATCGGCCAGTAGTGGATTTTCGGCGTGATTATCGATGGCCTCAATCTTGGTCAGCAAACTGGCGGAGATGCTACGGGTGATGAATTCGTACTTTTTGCTAAACAAATCTTTACCTTCCAGAAAAACCCGTTCGACTGGCTTGCCATTGAAGCTGATCTTTCCGCTTTCCGCCACTTTGAAGCCGGGTACTTTTCTGAGAAGATCCTCCACATTCCGCTCGCTGCCGTCTTTGAACGCCAAAGGATTAAAGGAAACGGTGTCGCCTTTGGCGTCGGCAGGAAGCACCCGCTTCACGGCCACCTCAGATAGTTCAAGCGGCGTTTCGCGCATTACGAAATTGTGGGCTACAGCCGGAGCAGCCGAAACCGGAATGCGGTATCCCGTAGCGCTATACCCAAGGTAACGGGCCACCGCCACTACAGGCAAATGCGCTTTGTCGACGAGTAGAGAAAACTCGCCCTGTCGGTCGGTAAGGGAGTAGGCTACGATCAGGGAATCGGGTAGGGAAAGTACCTGGATGCTCACATCGGCCAATGGTTGCTGAGTGAGGATATCCAGTACTTTTCCAGAAAAATGTAGGGTCTGCTGGGCCAAGCATAAAGCGTTGCACCCTATTAACGCTATGGCAAGAAAGAGGCGTCTTGTCAGATCGAACCGATTCATGCCGTTGAATTGAAGGTGAAACTACCGGGTCATTTCGAATCGTACAATTCGATTTCTGTTGAGGTTACCTTGTCGTTTCCTCCCTCCTGACCAGGCTGGCTGTTCATAAATTTATGAAATCTGTCGATTTGCTCCTTACGATAAAATAAGAACTTTGTTTCGTTCATTATCTTTTGCCCATACGGTGAAAGTGGAGTGATGGCTTGCGAAGTACTGGAAAGTACGATACTTCCGAATTGGAAATGCACGTAGTTCGTGTCATCGTAAGCGTCCAATATCAGACCAGGCAAGCCGTGCAGTTTCCAAGGACCTGTCGTAGCCGGGATCGACGGAGCAAACCAGGCCGTGTAGTTGCGACCTCGAATGCGAGCTGTTGCTTTCTGGCAGCGAATTTTGCCAAAAAGTTTTGACTCATTTCCGATTTTCCAAGAAATGGGTTGTAACGCGTCCTCCACGAGCACTACCTCGTTGAAAGCTTTTTGCCGTGAAATCATCTTCTTTTCCTGAAAGTTCATGTAAATAGATCTACCATGTGTCTCAGGGCTGTAGTTCCTCGGAACTAGAATCTTGCTGGTATCGGTTGCATCAAGCTTTCTGATTGTACCGATTGGTTTTGACAAAGACTTTTCTCTTTCAAACGCCAATTCAAACGGAATGGCATATTTCTTGGAAGTGTCAGTGGCAAGTGCGGTGATTTGTTGATAATTCAGCACACCGGAAGCCGATTGGCTCAGGGCGGAAGAAAACGCGAATAGTATAGTGGCTGCGCTAAGCAGAATTCTTTTGAATCCGTACATCGTTCTATATTAATTTAATCAATATGAATGAAAATCAGGAAACCTACTACTCCTGATATGCTTTATTGATAATTAAGCAACTGAACTTGCAGATTAAAATCCGCTCTGTTAGAAGCACAGATGTTGGCAACCTCAGACATTGTACTACAACAGCTACCCGTTGCGCTAAACGTGTTTCCATCAGAATCGACGGTCGACGCGGTCGCCGTAGCACAGTAGAGCAGGTAAGCTTCAAAGTAAGCTTCGTCAGCGGCCGATATTTCTACGCCATCTTCCGTAACAAAAGTTACGGCAGTGACATCACTGGCTATCGAAAAGCCGTAGGCAAGAACAAAACAGGTAATCGAAAAGAGCTTTTTCATGAGTGATTTGTTTTTAGGTGAAAAAAATGCCATCCTTCGTCAGGAGTAGTAGGTAGGCAAAAGTATCACGCTACACTCATTTCGGATATAGTGAAAATACTATATTTCGTATTAATTTTAACAGATATTATTGTACTTATTTTATATTTTAGGGGGGGGTAAAATTTTCTGTGGATTTCAACCAGTGCATCCTTGTTTTTCCAGGCAAACCGAGCCAGATTACCAGCTCCTGAAATTTCGAGTTTAGAGCTGATTTGATACCGGTAATCCTCAACGCTTCTCTTGGATAAGAAAAGCTTTTCAGCAATCTCGGGGGTAATGTGCGTCTCAGCCAAAAGCAAAAGAACGCGCCATTCACAAGGAAGGAGGTAGGACAGCAATCGGAGATCAGGGGAAGCATTCATTGACTAAACCGTTTAGGTGACCAAAGAAAACAGAATCCAATTCTGTTATAATGATAATGATTTTGTAATCCTTATCAATCAAGTAAGTAGCTTTTCTGAAAAATTTTTATTTGACTGATCTAACTTAGTCCCAGCCGAAAACCAGCCGAAACATCCGAAAGCCAATAACCAACCGCCCTATCGCAACTCCCCCATAATTTCCTCAATCGCCCGATCAAGCTGCGGGTCTTCGTCGGCCAGGCGCTGTATGAAGGTTTGTTTCACGTAGATATCGGGTTTTACGCCTTCCTTTTCGATGTCGTCGCCGTCGAGTGTGTAGCAGCCCCATGAGGGCAGGCGGAAAAACGAGCCGTCCACCAGACCCTTGCCGGAGGTGAAAATAATCCAGCGGTAGGTTTCGGTGCCGATGACTTTGCCGAGTTTCAGGGCTTTGAAGCCCGTGGCGGTCATTTCAGCGTCGGAAAGGGACTGCTCGTTGATGAGCATGATAATGGGCCTGGCGGCCACGCCGAAGTTAGGCTGCGGCGTGAAGGCACCGCCCCGGTACTTCCATTTCAGATAAGGTTTCTGGGACAGGAATTGCAGCACCAGATCATGGACGTTGCCGCCTGTGTTGTAGCGCAAATCCAGGATTAGCGCCTCCTTGTTGTACCAGTCGCGGGTCATGTCTTTCACGAAATCTTCGTATTCGCCCATGCTCATGTTCTTCATGTGGACGTAAGCGATGCGGTTTTTGCTCTTCTCGTCCACATACTGCTGGTTCCAGTCCTGCCACTCGTCGTACAGGTTGCCGCTGAGCGAACTTTGCGGATGCAGCCGTACCGTGTAGTTGGTATCGGCTCCGGCGCGGCGGAAAGTTAGCGCCATTTCCTGATCGCGGGAGGGCTTGGTGAAATACGCATCGCGGTTGCGGGTTGTGTCCACGGCCTCGCCGTTCACTTCCAGCAGCAGGTCGCCGGGCTTGACATTCTTTTTTTCCTTATCCAGCGCACTCCGTCTTACGGTCCGCGCCACGCGGTATGGCCGGGCGGGATCGAAGAGCAGACCGCTCTCCATCGTGGCATTTTTATAGAAGACTTTTTCCTCGTCGCCATTGGTGTAAAAGCCCAGGTGCGAAGCGTTCAATTCGCCCAGCATGTCGTTGAACAGGGTACGAAAATCCTCGCGATCAGTGAGGTAGGGAATGTATTTGGCGTAATTATCGCGCATCGCCTGCCAGTCGGCTCCGTTGAAATCCTCGCTATAGAAGTTTTCTTCTACGCCCGCCCAGGCCTCGTAGTACATCTGCCGGAACTCGTCCTTCAAGTTCTTACGAAAAGTGTGGTCAATGGCAACGTCCTTGGTTTTGTCGCCCTCGATGTCGAGCGTTCGGATAACGCCACCCGCCAGCAGGTAGTAGGATTTATCGGCTTGCACCAGGTCGTAGGAAGAGATTCCGTCCGCTACTTTCTCGGTTTTGGGTTTCTTGAACGGTTCCAGCATCGTGCGCCAGAGGGCCTCGTTTCCCTCCTCGTGGTTGGAGACGTAAAAAACGTACGTCTTATCGTCCTTTTGAACCACCGTCACGTCATCCTGCGCCCCAAAATCCGGCCCGACTTCTTCAAGCCGCTCCATAATGTCCAACGTATCCAATGCCATCGCCACGAAGGGTTTCTCCGCGTCTTTCTTTTTTTCCTTATCGTCTTTCTCTCCCTTTTTATCCTTGTCTTTCTCAACCTCTTTTTTATCGTCCTTCTTGTCTTCTTTCTTGAAAAGCTCCGCGAACTTCTCCCCCCGGAATGGCTCATCCAGTTTGGTGAGCGGAAGACGGTAAATCTTGGTTTTATCCGAGCCGAAAGGGTAATTCGGCCTTAACAAATCTGAGACAAAGTACAGGTACTTCCCATCCGGCGACCAGGCCGGGTCGCTCTCGGATACGCCCGATTTGGTCAGGTTGATGAGCCTTTTGTCCTTGATATGATACAGGTAAATCTCCTGCTCGAAGTCACGGTGGGCGGTAAAGGCGATGTACTCGCCGTTGGCCGAGAAGCTGGGCGCGCTGTTCTGAAAAGCCCAGAGCTCTTGATTGGCCACGGTGGTGCTTTTCATGGTCGTGAGGTCCATGAGACGTACCTCGTTGCGCCCGCTGAGATAGACTGCCTGCGTTTTCTTTTGGTTCAAAGACAGAAGACGATTGCCTTGTGGATCAGTAGTGATTTCTTTCTCCTGACCCCTGCCGTCGGCAGTTTGGGTAAACCAGTTGGGATAGCCGTTCACGGTCTGGCTGTACAGCAGCGTAAGGCTATCGGCCAGCCACTTTACTTCCAACACGCGCTCTTCGGGGCGGGTGTTGAGTTGCTGCACGTACTTCCCTTCTTTGTCTGACACGAAAAGCGCCCCGCGCGAAATGAAGGCCATCTTTTTATTGTCGGGGGCTACATCAAAGGCGGAGATTTTACTCTTTACGTTGAAGTCCTGCAACTTGGGCAGCGTAAGATTCTGCGCCAGCGCCAAAGAAATGGGTGCGGCCTGCCGCGTAGCGACATCGTACTGCCACAGTTGGTAGCTCTTTTCAAAGACCACCTTACGTCCGTCGGCGCTTACCTGCGGGTGTTTGATGGATTCAGAAAAAGTCGTGAGCGGTGTCTTTTTGCCGCCCTCAAATGTATAAAGATTGTATTGCCCGTTGCTCTCGTCCGAAACGAAATAAACTTTTCCGGCGCGGTCGATGGTGGCCCACATATCCTTTCCTGGGTAATCGGTCAGCTTTTTATAAGCCTTAGTTTTGGGGTTATAATACTGAATATCAGGGTTGAATTCGCCCTTATAGCCTTTGCGCGTGGCTTGGTTGTCACTTTCCCAGGTATCATTGAAATACAAGTCGCCGTTGGGGGCCTCGGCCACGCTGTGGATGCGGTTGAAATAATGACCGAACACCCGCTGCGGTGTCCCGCCGTCGAGCGTCACGGTGAAGGTCGTGCCACCATTCTGCTGGCCCGACTCGAAATAAATCGTCTTGGAATCCCACGACCAGCTTTCCACCTGATCGGAGGTGCTGTGGTAGGTCAGCTGACGGATGGGTCCACCGTTCAGCGGCATCACGTAGACGTCGGCATTGCCGCCTTCGGTGGCTGAGAACGCCAGCCACTGCCCGTCGGGTGATACGCGCGGGCGGGTTTCGGCGCCCTGCATGGCGGTCAGGCGGGTGGCGTTGCCGCCGTTGGTCGGTACTTTCCACAAGTCCGACTCGTAGCTGAAAACGATGGTGCCGCCGTCGGGCGTCAGCGTTGGATAAGAAGTAAAATAAACGTCGGAGGATTGGGCGAAAGTAGGAGCCACCAGGAGCATTGCCGCCAGAAGCGTAAAAATAAATTTCATGGAGGATTGGGAAAATTAAGGTTTAATTTAGGGAATGTTGCTTTAAAAAAATATCATTCCGGGTGTATTATGCTGGCAGTCAGCCGAAGACCGCCCCCAATTTAGCCAATGGCCTTTAAAAGAAAAACCCTGTCAGTTTGAGCGTAGCCGAAGACCGACTTTAAAACCCGCCGGGCCCGTCGTACCTTTGCGGTTCAATTTATGTTTTAACCGAAAAAAAGTAGCAATATGACCAAGGCAGAAATGGTAACCGATAAAGGGACGATGCAGATCGAGTTTTACGACGACGACGCGCCGAACACGGTGAAGAACTTCGTGGATTTGTCGAAGAAAGGCTTTTACGACGGTCTGACGTTCCACCGCGTCATCCCCAATTTCATGATCCAGGGCGGCGACCCCAAAGGAACCGGCGCGGGCGGCCCCGGCTACAAGATCGACTGTGAGCTTACGGGCGAAAAGCAGTACCACGATCGTGGCGTGCTGTCGATGGCCCACGCGGGCCGCAACACGGGCGGATCGCAGTTTTTCGTCTGCCACAGCCGCGACAACACCGCCCACCTCGACCGCAACCACACCTGCTTCGGTAAGGTGGTCGAAGGCCAGGAGGTCATCGACGCCATCCGGCAGGGTGACAAGATCCAAAAGATCACGATTCAGGAGGAGGCGATGGCGTAAACGCTTCGTTCTTTTAGTTAAAAAAGCCGTCTGGAAAAAATCCGGACGGCTTTGTTTTGTCTGGCCTAAACCCTAGCGGGCAGACTGTAGTCCCCAATCGTTCACGTTTCAAACGAAGGTGAAAGGCAAGAGTACTCTATCAAGTACTCAACCCTCGGTGCAATTGGCGCATAAACCCTGTATGAGCAGGTTTATTTCCTGGACGCGGTAGCCAGCGGGAAGCTGGACGGTCGGCACATGCAGGTTTTCCAGACAATTGGTTTCGCCGCACCCACTACACTTGAAATGCACATGGTCATGGTGATGATCATCCTCGGAACAGCGTTCTTTGCATAAGGCGTAGCGCGTTCCATCGTCGTCCAACACCTTATGGATGATGCCCTTCTCCAAAAAAGTTTTCAGGGTACGGTAAATGGTCACCCGATCGAACCGATCCTTCAGTTTACTCTCCAAATCACCGTGGGAAAGGGCCGTGGCGCGGGTTAGGAAGGCTTTCAGCACCTCTTCGCGGCAACCAGTAGTGCGGAGGTTGTATTCTTTGAGGGTGTCGTTGGTCATTTGTTCCATGTTTATATCCTGGTGCCTTGTTCTCTGTTACAGGCATACCGTATTCTGCTTTGGCCGAACAATATGCGTAAATTTCATTCCAAAACCTGAACGAATAACAATGCAACAGCGTTGCAAATCACAAAGTTTCCCCCTATTTTTGCAACATTCTTGCAATCAGTAATGAAAAACGACGCTTCCACCCATCTCGACCACTCCCACGGCAAAGCCGACTACGTGGGTATTGCGGGTTCGGTACTATGCTTGATCCACTGCCTTGTCACCCCCGCGCTGGCCCTCGGTGGTTCACTGTCGGCGCACGATCATGCCACGGGCGGATTGCTGAATTATTTCTTCATTTTTTTCAATGGAATCGCCGTATACTTCGCTACCCGCGATCATAAGATTCCCGCCCTGCGCCTTCTTTTGTGGGCCTCTTTCGCCTTATTTTCTTTTTCCCTGATTCTGGAAAATATCGACCCAGATTTTAGGTTTATGGGCTATCTAGGGTCCACCCTCCTCATCGCGGGACACGTCTATAATTTGGTCTATTGTAAACCATGGAAGGTTAGCGGTAGGATAAGCAAACGGTAGAACGCATAACTTCATCGGGTAAATATGGGTTGGCGCAAAGCCCTTTGCATTCACTCCCACCTACCTTAACTTCATCCCCAAAATTTCGCACTTCGTCGAAAAAGGTGCGTGGTGACGCGAACAGATGGCTAGTTTTGATGCATCAAGAAGTCGAAGCATCCGTTAGCCATGAAAAACCTTTTCCTACTTATCCTGCTATTGAGCGGCGCAGAGCTTTCCGCCCAAACGCTCCTCGGCGGTCAGGTCACCGACAGGAAAGGTAACGCCCTACCCGGTGCCAACGTCCTGCTGAAAGGCACCTACGACGGAGCCACGACCGACACGCTCGGGAAGTTTTCCTTCAAAACCTTCGAGAAAGACTCGGCCACGCTGCAGGTCAGCTACGTAGGTTACGAGCCTTTCGAGCGGCGCCTGTTGCTGCAAAGCGAGCCGCAGACTTTCACCATAAAGCTGGAAGAAGCCGCCAGCGAACTGAATACGGTCGTCATCACGGCGGGTTCGTTCGAGGCGTCGGACGAGAAGCGGATGACAATGCTCAAGCCACTCGACATCGTGACCACCGCCGGAGCGGGTGCCGACATCACGGCCGTCATGCAGTTGCTGCCGGGTGCGCAGCGCGTCGGCGAGCAGAACGGACTGTTCGTGCGCGGCGGCTCGGGACAGGAGGCCAAAGTCGTCATCGACGGGATGATCGTGCAGAACCCGTTTTTCAGTTCGCTGCCCGACGTGCAGCAGCGCGGGCGCTTCAATCCGTTCATGTTTAAGGGCACCGCGTTCAGCACCGGCGGCTACTCGGCGCAGTACGGACAGGCGCTGTCTTCGGTACTTTTGTTAAATACGAGTGATAAGGCCTTCAACAATGGCCTGGGCGTAAGTCTGAATATAGCGAGCGCAGGCCTGAACTACGATGTGGCCGACGAAAAACAGTCGCTATCGGTAGTGGGCTACTACGGCAATCTCAAACCGCTCTTTGCGCTGGTCAAACAAAACGTCGAGTGGACGCGCGAACCGGAGTTTGTGGGTTCGTCCCTCACTTACCGTCTGAAAACCTCCAAGACCGGATTTCTCAAAACCTACGGGATGTACTCCGATAACCGCCTCGGCATGGTGACGCAAGCTCCGCTGGACAACGAGACCCGCACCGGCATCAAACTCCGTAACCGCAACGCCTTCACGACAAGTACCTACACCGATAGCTTCGCCGAAGGAAAGTGGCGGCTGAACAGTGGCTTTTCGTACAGCCACAACCGCGACGAAACGACCTTTGACGGCGCTGATTTCGGCAACTCCGACGAGCGCATTCAAGGACGGGCGGTGCTGACCCGCGTTTTTGAAAAAAATAACACCCTGCTCTTCGGCACGGAAATTCACCGTATTAATCTGCAAACGGCCTACAATAATCAAAGCTATGCCCTGCATGACAACTACGGAGCGGCCTTCGTCGAGACGGAGATTTATGTGACAAGAAAACTGGCCGGGCGCATCGGTTTGCGAAGTGAGCACTCATCGCTGTTGAACCGCTTCAACCTAGCCCCGCGTCTGTCGTTTGCCTATAAAACGGGTGAATATAGCCAAGTGTCGCTGGCGGCGGGGCAATTTTTCCAAAACCCCGATTACAATTATTTGTATATAAATCCTGACCTAAATTTCGAACGCGCCGACCACTTGATCCTGAACTACCAGCGTATCAAGGACAAACGCACGTTTCGGATCGAGGGATTTTATAAGAATTATGCGCAACTCGTGCGAGAGTTCACGGCACAACCCGGAGCGCCTTTCCGCTTCGATGCCAACCCCTACCGCTTCCCTTGGGGGCGCACCACCAATGGTGGCAACGGCTATGCGCAAGGCTTCGACGTCTTCTGGCGCGACCAGAAATTGATCAAAGACTTCGATTACTGGATTACGTACAGCTACGTGGACACCAAGCGTCTTTCCCAGCAATTCCAACAAGCCGCCACGCCGACCTTCGTTTCCAATCACAACGCAAGCCTGATTGCCAAAAAGTGGTTTGAGAAAATCACCACGAGCGCGAACTTTACGTATTCCTACACGAGCGGACGGCCGTACTACAACCCTAACATTGACCAGTTCTTAGCCGACCGTACGCCACCCGTCCACAACCTGAGTTTTTCGGCCAGCAAAATCATGACCATCAAAAATAACTTCGCCGTCCTGTACCTGACCGTGGACAACATCCTCAACACACGTAACGTCTTCACCTACCGCTACACACCCGACGGCAAAACCCGTTACGCCGTCGGTCCGCAAAGCTACCGCAGCTTCTTCGTCGGCCTGCAAATCATGCTGTCTAAGAAGGCCGTTGTCACTCGTTCGGATGTATAGTACGGAGAAAGGAGGAAAGGAGGATGGAGAAAAAGAGCTATGCGCCAGCTTTCCTTTCCTCCATCCTCCCTTCCTCCTCTCCTCCTCAAAACCAAGTTTCACTTAACTCCAACCAAAAACAATGAAAAAGCTCCTGACAACCACCATTGCCCTGTTTCTCTCTGTCAACTTTCTGTTCGCGCAGAGCGAGAAGTACACTGCCGCCATGACCGAGGCCATCAAAGACTTTTCGGTTAGCGAAAACAAAGAACCCGTCCCGGCCGAATGGCAGGCGCTGGCCAACCGCTTTGAGCGCATCGCCTCCGCCGAGCCAAATGAATGGCTGCCGCGCTACTATGCAACCTACGCCTACTCGATGCTGGCTTTTTTTGGTAAAAACACCACCGAAAAAGACCAAACGGTCGATAAAGCTGAAGCATTATTGAAAGAGGCGGTCGCCATCGCGGGCGAAAACTCCGAGCTCATGCTGCTCGATGCCCAGATCCATCAGGCCCGGATGCTGGCCGACCCGCAGTCGCGTTATCAATCGGAAGGGCCGCTGTTCGAGGCTAGTCTAAAAAAAGCGGAAGCCCTCGACCCCAGCAACCCGCGCGTGTACCTGATGAAAGGCAGCAACTTGTTCTATACGCCCGAGCAATTTGGCGGCGGTAAAAAGGTTGCCAAACCCGTATTGGAAAAAGCGATGGAAAAATTTGCTACCTTCCAACCCAAAGGGCCGCTGTACCCCAACTGGGGACAAGGCCAGGCCACATATATGCTGGACGAAGCAAATAAGTAACATTGATTGACTACCCGAAAGATCCAATGCCGGACGGTCGGTCTTTCGGGTAGTTCTATACCAATGGAAAAACAACGAGTCACCGAACAAACAAAGCAGGCTGAAAAGCATCCGCTCAGGATGCTGGGTTCAAATTCGCGCGGATTCGATTTCAGCGGCATGGATTTGCGTGACGCCAACCTGAGCTTCTCGAATCTTTCCGATGCCAGGTTCGACGACGCCGACCTGAGCGGTGCGCGCATCCGATTTGCCAATCTATCGCGGGCCTCGTTCCGGGATGCCAACCTTACTGACGCCGATTTCAGCTTCAGCAATCTAACCGACGCCGACCTGACCGACGCCAAATTAGCAGGCGCCAACCTGAGCTTCGCCAATAAAAGCAATTCGTTCCAGTGGAGCGACTTCAAACTGGTGACGCTTATCCAAAGCCAAAGCTGGCTGGGCTTGGCCGTTACCATGCTGTTTGGGGCTGTTTTCGTGTACGGGATTAGTGGCATCATATACTTTACGAATCTGATTATCACTGCCTCAGATCCACTGGTAATGCGATTGAACCAGTACGTGGTGGTGCAGAATCTAGTGGCGGGATTACTGACAATAGTTTTTACTAACTGGGGAATTGCACGATTAGATCGTATCCAGGGTAACAATGTAAGGAGACACGTCGTACTCACGATTATCGTTACCGTCTCTTACTTGTTCTTTGCTACGATCCTACATTTTGCGTGGGGCAAAAACATCGTCGATGCCATGAATTTGCGGCAGGGTCTCGCTGTTTCGGGTTCATCGACTCCCTGGTATCTTTTCGCGCTTGGCCCCATCGGCGTGGCCAATCTGTTTTACTACCTCAGTCGTCAAGGACGCCAATTGTCGCGTAAGATATCGGAGCAAGAATACCAGCTACTGAATCTTGAGAAGCTAAAAACCAGGGCTGAACTTAGTGCTTTACAAGCCAAGATCAACCCGCACTTTCTTTACAATTCCCTTAATAGCATCGCCAGTCTGGTACACGGCGACCCAGGAAAAGCCGAAGAGATGACAGTATTGCTATCAAAACTTTTTCGTTACACGACGGGTCGAAGCAACGACGACTACTTCGATACCATTGAGAACGAGTTGGAAATGGTGCGAACCTACCTACAAATCGAGCAAGTACGATTTGGTGACCGGCTGCAATTTGAGGCGCAGGTAGATAATGACGCTTTATCTGAACTCACTATACCAAAATTTCTTCTTCAACCCATCGTCGAAAATGCCATCAAGCACGGAATCAGCAAATTACCTGAACAGGGAAAGATTCGTATTCATATCTTTGAAGAAGAAAGCAAACTACACTTATGCGTCCACGACAGTGGTCCGGCCTTTCAAGAAAGTCTTTCGTCAGGCTACGGATTGAGAAGTATTGAGGAAAAATTGCAGCTTCTGTACCAAACGGACGCATCAGTTCAAATACGCAATGAGCCAATTAAGCAGGTCTGTATCCAGATCAAGAAAGAGCGGCTCATTGAAAGAGTAGCAGAGCTAACAACCAATTAAGGTCGAACTGCTAGACTGCATTAAATGACGCAACTGAAAATTCATATCCCCCGATAATGCCAAGAGGCCGACCCACTTGTGTGGATCGGCCTCTTGGCTCGTAATAAAAAAGTGGCGGCTACCTACTCTGCCGGCTTTGAGACCGGTACCATCGGCGGTGCGGGGCTTAACTTCTCTGTTCGGGATGGGAAGAGGTGGGCACCCGCCCCGTGGCCGCCATCAGGGCGGAGGGGGACGTCACTCCCCTATGTCGTTGTTCGTTCTGCGTATTTTGTTCTTCGTTCTGTGTACTAAGTACTGGGTACTGTGTACCAGGCACTTTGCTTTTCCTGGCTCCGCTCACTCCGTGCCTTTGGAGCTTTGTGCCTTTGGATCGCAGCGGCGAACCGCTCCGTGCCTTCCTTTCTCTTGAAAAAGATCATTGAAACATGCGGAAACGAGAGAGCAGCGGCCCGCGGCCGCGCGGGTTCTGTCGGGCGATTAGTACCGCTCGGCTCAGCGCGTCTCGGCGCTTGCACCTGCGGCCTATCGACGTCGTAGTCTTCGACGGCCCTGTCAAATAGGGAGGACTCATCTCGGGGCCGGTTTCGCACTTAGATGCCTTCAGCGCTTATCCGCTCCCCACGTGGCTACCCGGCCGTGCCGCTGGCGCGACAGCCGGCTGACCAGCGGTGGGTCCGCCCCGGTCCTCTCGTACTGAGGGCGGCCCCCCTCAGTCCTCCTGCGCCCGCCACAGATAGGGACCGAACTGTCTCACGACGTTCTGAACCCAGCTCGCGTGCCACTTTAATCGGCGAACAGCCGAACCCTTGGGACCTTCTCCAGCCCCGGGATGTGACGAGCCGACATCGAGGTGCCAAACCTCCCCGTCGATGTGGGCTCTTGGGGGAGATCAGCCTGTTATCCCCGGCGTACCTTTTATCCTTTGAGCGACGGCCCTCCCATGCGGG